>NZ_CP108161.1:3410000-4505000 GCF_045160885.1 Streptomyces sp. NBC_00158 | reverse complement strand
GTGGCCACGGCGCTCTGGACCTCGGGGTGGGTCGCTATCCACCAGCCGATGAGCACGCCGAGGGCGGTCGAGAGCAGTGCGGTCGGTATCCACCAGCGCCGGCTGCGGTAGACGGCGGCCGGGAAGCCCTCGGTGAAGAAGCGGGCGGCGTCGCGCCAGCTCGCGCGGCGGGTGCCGGTGACCGTCGACCGGGCGCGGGCCACGAGCTGGGTGAGGCGGGCCGTGAGCATCGGGTCGGGGGCGCTGGACTGGATCAGGGAGAGGTGGGTGGAGGTGCGCTGGTAGAGGGCGACGAGTTCGTCGGCCTCCGCCCCGGTGAGCCGGCGGCCGCGGCCGAGGAGCTGCTCCAGGCGGGCCCATTGCGTCTGGTGGGCCGCCACGAAGACGTCGAGATCCATCCGGTTACCGCTCCCCTGCCCCTGGCCACCCGATACGGCTTACTTCTCCTCCGGTCAGCTTGGCAGACTGGGGTGCACAGGGGCGGGTCAGGTCGGGGAAAGGTGCGCGCGGTGAGCGATCTGGTGACGGGAGACGCGGTCGTCCTGGGTCTGCGCCCGGCGCGGCTGCCCAGCAGGGCCCTGGCGGTCCTGCTCGACCTGGCCGTCTACGGCACCGGTTTCGTGGTGGTGATGGTCGGGCTGCTGGCCGCGACGGCTTCCCTCGACGAGGCCGCGCAGGCCGCGGTCGCGGTGGCGGGCATGCTGCTGGTGGTGGTCGGCGTACCGATCGCGGTGGAGACGCTGAGCCACGGTCGCTCGCTGGGGAAGATGGCGTGCGGGCTGCGGGTGGTGCGGGAGGACGGCGGGCCGATCCGGTTCCGGCACGCGCTGGTGCGCGGGGCCATGGGGGTAGTGGAGCTGCTGCTCACCTTCGGGGCGGTCGCCTGCATCGCCTCGCTGATGTCGGAGCGGGGCCGGCGGCTCGGTGACGTGTTCGCCGGGACGCTGGTGGTCCGGGAGCGGGTGCCGGGCGCCCGGGTGATGCCGGTGCCCCCGCCGCCGCCGTGGCTGGCCGGGCAGTTCGCGGCGCTGGACCTGTCGGCGGTGCCGGACGGGCTGTGGCTGGCGATCCGGCAGTACCTGACGCGGATGGACCAGCTGGACCCGCACACGGGCGCCGCGATGGCCGTGCGGCTCGCGGACGACGTGGTGGCCCGGACCGGGACGCCGCCGCCGGCCGGGGTGCCGGCCGCCGCGTTCTTGATGGCGGTGGTGCACGAGCGGCAGTCGCGGGACGCCGCCCGGGCCTTCGCCCCGGCGCCGGTGCCCGGGCCCGTGCCGGCTCCTGTGCCTGCTCCGGTGCCCGCTCCCGTGCCCGTGGCCGCGCCGGTCGTGGCTCCCGTGTCACCGCCGCCGTCGGCGACGACACCGCCGCGCGGGACCGGGTTCGCTCCGCCCGCCTAGTCCTCGAACGCCTGGTCCTCGAAGTCGTCGGAGTCCGTGAAGGACGACGGCGGGGTCTCCAGGTGTTCGAGTTCGATGCCCGGCGCCGAGAGGACCACGTCCCCCGCGATGTGCACGGTGTGGACCTCGCCCGTGTCCAGGGCGGTGACCTGGTACTCGTCCACCACCAGCGGGCCGCTGTCCGTCGGGTGCTCGGCGCGGGAGAGCAGGGCCCACGCCTGGTCGACCGTACGGGGTGCCAGCACCGGATCGGTCAGCGCGAGGAGCCGGACGCGGGTCGCGGGGGCGCCGGGGGCCAGGCGCAGCAGGCGGGCCGTGGTGATGAGGAAGGCCGGGGAGGCGCCGGTGAAGCCGGGGGCGGCGACGTTGCCCTCGGTGGCCTCGGCTCCGGCGGGGTCGGTGCGGACCCAGGTGACGCCGTCGATGGCGGCGCCGCGCACCTGCCAGCCGCCGGCGTTGGCCTCCAGGCGGATGGGGCGCCCGAGGGCGTCGACGGCCAGGTCGAGCGAGCCGCGGTGCTCCCCGTCCGGGGTGGTCAGCTGGGCCACGTAGCGCCAGCCGGAGGGGCCGGGGGCGCAGTGGAAGTGCTCCTCGCCGAGGGGGGTGTGGTCGTGCGGGTCGTGGAGCGAGTAGCGGCCGCGGGGCATGGCGTCGGGTCCTTGGGTACGGGGCAGGCCCCCGGCGCGGGTGCCGGGGGCCTGCCTGGAGTGCTGCGGATCCTCGGGGACCGGGATCGTCGGCGGTGGATCAGTAGCGGTAGTGGTCGGGCTTGTACGGGCCCTCGACCTGGACGCCGATGTACGCGGCCTGCTCCGGGCGCAGGGTGGTGAGCTTGACGCCCAGCGCGTCCAGGTGGAGGCGGGCGACCTTCTCGTCGAGGTGCTTGGGGAGCACGTACACGTCGGTCGGGTACTCGGACGGCTTGGTGAAGAGCTCGATCTGGGCCAGGGTCTGGTCCGCGAAGGAGTTCGACATCACGAACGAGGGGTGGCCGGTCGCGTTGCCCAGGTTCAGCAGGCGGCCCTCGGACAGCACGATCAGGACCTTGCCGTCGGGGAACTTCCAGGTGTGGACCTGCGGCTTGACCTCGTCCTTGACGATGCCCTCGATCTTCGCCAGACCGGCCATGTCGATCTCGTTGTCGAAGTGGCCGATGTTGCCCACGATCGCCTGGTGCTTCATCTTGGCCATGTCCGAGGCCATGATGATGTCCTTGTTGCCCGTGGTCGTGATGAAGATGTCCGCGATCTCCACCACGTCGTCCAGCGTGGCCACCTGGTAGCCGTCCATCGCCGCCTGCAGCGCGCAGATCGGGTCGATCTCCGTGACGATGACGCGCGCACCCTGGCCGCGCAGCGACTCCGCACAGCCCTTGCCGACGTCGCCGTAACCGCACACGACCGCGACCTTGCCGCCGATCAGCACGTCGGTCGCGCGGTTGATGCCGTCGATCAGCGAGTGCCGGCAGCCGTACTTGTTGTCGAACTTCGACTTCGTGACGGCGTCGTTCACGTTGATCGCCGGGAAGAGCAGGGTGCCCTCGGCCATCATCTCGTAGAGGCGGTGGACACCGGTGGTGGTCTCCTCCGTCACGCCGCGGATCTCGGACGCGAGCTGCGTCCACTTCTGCGGGGTCTCGCCGAGGGTGCGGTTGAGGAGCGTGAGGATGTGGCCGTACTCCTCGGAGTCCGCGGTGGACGGGTCCGGGGCCGCGCCGGCCTTCTCGAACTCGACGCCCTTGTGGACGAGGAGGGTGGCGTCACCACCGTCGTCGAGGATCATGTTCGGGCCGCCGGTGGGGGTGTTCGGCCAGGTCAGCGCCTGCTCCGTGCACCACCAGTACTCCTCCAGCGTCTCGCCCTTCCAGGCGAAGACGGGGACGCCCTGCGGGTTCTCCGGGGTGCCGTTCGGGCCGACCGCGATGGCGGCGGCGGCGTGGTCCTGGGTGGAGAAGATGTTGCAGGAGGCCCAGCGGACGTCGGCGCCGAGGGCGACGAGGGTCTCGATCAGGACGGCGGTCTGGACCGTCATGTGCAGGGAGCCGGTGATGCGGGCGCCGGCCAGCGGCTGCGCCTCGGCGTACTCCTTGCGGATCGACATCAGACCCGGCATCTCGTGCTCGGCCAGGGTGATCTCCTTGCGGCCGAAAGCGGCAAGGGAAAGGTCGGCGACCTTGAAGTCCATGGGTGCTGCTCCTCATGGTTCGAGAGGTGGGTACGGCTGGGCCGTGCACACGGCTGGCCGGTGCACTGAGCACAGTCCGCCGCGGGGCCCTCTCTCCCCTCGGCCGGTCACGAGGACCGCCCGACCGCCATCAGCAGCGACGCCTGACACTGATGACGAATCTACACCGGTCGGCGCAGCGGACCCCAGTGGGGACGGGAACAAGTCGCGCTTCGTTTTCAGGCCGTACGGCGGGAGGTTCGGGGCCTTTCGGACTTTTGATCCGCCCCTTATCTGTTGCAGGATGCGGGTGGATGGGTTCGTACGCGCGATCTCGCGGACCAATGGCGTGAAGGAGATTCAAGTGACCAGTCCAGCCGGCCCTCCCGGTGACGGTGCGAGCGGGCGGAAGCGCCTGAAGCTGCTCGCCGTCACGGCGTGCCCCACGGGGATCGCGCACACCTACATGGCGGCCGAGAAGCTGACGCAGGCCGCCGCCGAGCTCGGCGTGGACATGAAGGTGGAGACCCAGGGTTCGATCGGGGCCGAGAACGTGCTCTCTGACAACGATGTCAGAGAGGCGGACGGGATCATCATCGCCGCCGACAAGGAGGTCGACCGCGAGCGCTTCGCCGGCAAGCGGGTGCTGTCCACCGGGGTCGCCGACGGCATCCACAAGCCGAAGGAGCTGATCGAGCGGGTGCGGAGCGCGCCGGTCCAGACGGGCACGGCCCCGGCGGGCGGCGCGGCGGGCGGCGGTGGCGGCAAGGAGCGGAGCCTCGCGTACAAGGCGCTGATGAACGGCGTCTCGTACATGATCCCCTTCGTGGTGGTCGGCGGTCTGCTGATCGCCATCGCGCTGGCGCTGGGCGGCCACGCCACGGCCGAGGGGTACGCGGTCACTCCGGGCACCTTCTGGGACCACGTGTTCCAGATCGGTGTCCTGGGCTTCACCCTGATGATCCCGATCCTGTCCGGGTACATCGCGTACGCCATCGGCGACCGGCCGGCGCTGGTGCCGGGCATGATCGGCGGCTTCATCGCGAACACGGGCGCGCTGTACGACTCGAAGTCGGGCGCCGGCTTCATCGGCGCGATCGTGACGGGTTTCCTGGCGGGCTACCTGGTCCTGTGGATCAAGAAGGTCAAGGTCCCCAAGGTCGTCCAGCCGATCATGCCGATCATCGTGATCCCGATCGTGGCCACGACGGCGCTCGGCCTCTTCTTCATCTACGTCATCGGCAAGCCGATCTCCTGGGTCTTCGAGAGCCTGACCTCCTGGCTGTCGGGCATGACCGGCACCAGCGCGATCCTGCTCGGCGCACTGCTCGGCCTGATGATCGCCTTCGACATGGGCGGCCCGGTCAACAAGACGGCGTTCCTCTTCGGTACGGGTCTCATCGCGTCCGGGAACTACGCGGTCATGGGCATGTGCGCGGCGGCCATCCCGGTGATGCCGCTCGGCCAGGGCCTGGCGACGGTGCTGCGCCGCAAGCTGTACTCGGAGCAGGAGCGCGACACGGGCATGGCCGCGCTGTTCATGGGGATGTTCGGCATCTCGGAGGGCGCGATCCCGTTCGCGGCGGCGCGGCCGGCGATCGTGATCCCGGCGAACATGCTGGGCGGCGCGGTGGCCGGTGCGGTCGCCGGTGTGGCGGGCGTGGGCGACCACGTGCCGCACGGCGGTCCGATCGTGGCCGCGCTGGGCGCCATCAGCGGCTGGGTGTGGTTCCTGATCGCGATCGCCATCGGCACGGTGGTGACCGCACTGACGACGAACGCGCTGATCGAGATCAAGGCGCGCCGGGGCGTGCGGCTCGCTCCGGCCGGCGCCGCGGTGCCGGAGCCGGTGCTCGCCGGCGTGGCCGCGGGCTCCGGCGGCGGGGCGGGCGGTACCGCCGTGCGCACGCGTACCGGAGCGGCGCCCGCCGCCGCGGCGGACGCGGAGCCGGAGGTGCTGTCCGGGTACCTGACCGCGCGGACGGTCAGGACCGAGCTGGCCTCGGACACCAAGGAGGCCGCGATCCGCGAGATGGCCGAGATGCTCGCGGCCACCGGCAACGTCCGGGACGTGGAGGAGCTCGTACGGGTGGCGCTCGCCCGGGAGGCGCAGGGCACCACGGGGCTCGGCGAGTCGATCGCGATCCCGCACGCCAAGACGGACGCGGTGGCCCGCCCCACGGTCGGCTTCGCCCGGTCCTCCGAGGGCATCGAGTGGGGCGCGCTGGACGGTACGAAGGCCCGCCTGGTCTTCATGATCTCGGTGCCGGAAGCCGCCGCGGGCGACGAGCACCTGCGGATCCTGGCGCTGCTGTCGCGGAAGCTGATGGACGCGGACTTCCGCGAGCGGCTCCGGTCTGCGCCGGACGGGCCCGCCGTCCTGGAGGTGCTGAGCGAGATCCGGTAGCCCAGGACCGCGCCCTTTCCCCGTCGGGTCCCGTACCGCTCCGGTACGGGACCCGACGGCGTACGGGCAGTGTCCGAATCGGTATGTACGGACTTGGTACACCAGGGCCCCGGCGACATGGGCGGCTTCCGAGTCGACCTACGATGCAAGGCAGGTACATCGGAAGGGACGAAATGGAACACAGGCCAGGACGCGGACGCGGGATCGCGGCGATCGTCCTGCTGGTGCTCGGGGCGCTCGTCCTGGGTGGGGTGACGGTGGCGAAGGCCGTGAACCCGCCGTCGCGCTACAAGGAGGGCAAGGCGGTCGGCTGGCAGATGGCGCCGGCCTACACCAACGGCGAGAGCATCTACCTGGAGCCGGTCGTCAAGGGTCGGCTGCGCCGCGGGGACATCGTCCTCGCCTCCGTTCCGTGGTCCCTGCAGAAGACGCAGATGAACCGGGTCATCGGCGTGGGCGGGGACCGCATCCGCTACAAGCCGAGCAGCAAGATCACCGGCCAGTACCGGCTGGTCCTGAACGGTGAGCCGCTGGACGAGCCGTACCTGGAGCAGTGGAAGAACCCGTCGGCGGTGGGCTTCGACGTGAAGGTGCCCAAGGGCTACGTGTTCCTGATGGCCGACAACCGGATGAACTCGGACGGCTCCCAGTACGCGAACAACGGACCGGTACCGGTGGCCAAGGTCGCTTCCAAGGTCGTGATGTACCCGATGGCGAAGCTGGCCGTGTGGGGGCAGCTGGCCGGTGCGCTGCTGCTGGCCCTGGGCGCGGTGCTCGGCTTCTCGTCCCGGCGGGCGCGCGGCCGGGTGGTGCGGGCTGCCGTTCCCGCGCCGGTGGAGGCGCCGGAGGCGTGCCGGCCGGCCGTGGCGGCCGGGGCGGGCGCGGGCGCGCCGGGCGTGCGCGCGGACGTGTCCTCGTAACCGCGCCCTCTGACGGGTGGCCCCCGTAGGCGTACGAAGGCCCCCGCGGCCGATGGGCTGCGGGGGCCTTCGCGTGCGTGCGGGGCGGGCCGGTCAGCGGCCGTCGGCCTTGGCGGCCTCGGGGTTGTAGATGTCCGGCTCCAGGTAGATCACGCGGGCGATCGGCACGGAGGCTCGGATGCGTGCCTCGGCGGCGTTGATGGCGTTGGCCACCTCGGTCGCGGTGTCGTCGTGCTGGACGGCGATCTTGGCGGCGACGAGGAGTTCCTCGGGGCCCAGGTGCAGGGTGCGCATGTGGATGACGCCGGTGACGGTGTCCCCGTCGACGAGCGCGGCCTTGATCTTCTCGACCTCGGCGGTGCCGGCGGACTCGCCGAGCAGCAGGGACTTGGTCTCCAGGGCCAGGACGACGGCGATGACGATCAGCAGGACGCCGATGCAGAGGGTGCCGATGCCGTCCCAGACGCCGTTGCCGGTGAGCAGGGCCAGGCCGACGCCGCCGAGGGCGAGGACGAGGCCGACGAGCGCGCCGAGGTCCTCCAGCAGGACGACGGGCAGTTCGGGGGCCTTGGCGCTCTTGATGAACTGCTTCCAGCTCTGGCTGCCGCGGCTCTCGTTGGACTCCTTGATCGCGGTGCGGAAGGAGAAGCCCTCCGCGACGATCGCGAAGACGAGGACGCCTACGGGCCAGTACCAGGCCTCGATCTCGTGCGGGTCGTGGATCTTCTCGTAGCCCTCGTAGATGGCGAACATGCCGCCGACGGTGAAGAGCACGATGGAGACGAGGAAGGCGTAGATGTAGCGCTCGCGCCCGTACCCGAAGGGGTGCTGGGGGGTCGCCTCGCGCTGGGCCTTCTTCCCTCCGAGGAGCAGCAGGCCCTGGTTTCCGGAGTCGGCGACCGAGTGGACGCTTTCCGCGAGCATCGACGAGGAACCGCTGAAGAGGAATGCCACGAACTTGGCTACAGCGATGGCGAGGTTGGCGGCGAGTGCCGCCACGATCGCCTTGGTACCGCCCGACGCGCTCATGGTTGCTGGGTGTCCTTCCTGGCCACTGACTACGGCCGCACATTGTTGCAGCTGTGGGTGCGGCCGACGCTACGTCAGAGGACCACGGTGGCCCGGAAGACGGTGCCGGTACCGGACAGTTCGGTCTTTTCGCCCGCCGGGACGAAGACCGACTCGCCGGGGGCGAGGGCCAGTTCGCCGACGCGGGGGGCGCCGGCGGTGCAGAGCAGGATCTGCGGGGTGCCGTCGGGGAGCGTGCGGGGGGCGCCGCCGGGGGCCAGGACGTGGCGGGAGAGCCGGAATTCGTCGATGGGGGTCTCGTAGACCTCCTCGCCGTCGCCCTCGGGGCGCAGGAGGCCCGGTGCGCTCGGCTCGAAGATGACGACCTTGAGGAGCTCGGGGACGTCCACGTGCTTGGGCGTCAGCCCGCAGCGCAGCACGTTGTCCGAGTTGGCCATCAGCTCGACGCCGAGGCCGTCGAGGTAGGCGTGCGGGATGCCGGCGCCGAGGAACATGGCCTCGCCGGGCTGGAGCCGTACGTGGTTGAGGAGCATCGCCGCGATCACGCCCGGGTCGCCGGGGTAGTCGTGGACGAGCCCCGCGTACGCCTCGTACGGGCCCCCGAGGCGCTCGGCGGCGGCCGCGGCCTCGGCGACGGTACGGGCCATCTCCGCGCGGTCGGCGGTGAGGACGGCGGTGAGGACCTCGCGCAGGGCCGCCTCCTCGGGGTGGGCGCGCAGCAGGTCCACGTACGGCTTGAGGGTGTCGACGCCGAGGCCTTCGAGGAGGTCCGCGGCCTCCGTCGGCGGGCGGAAGCCGCACAGGCCGTCGAAGGGGGTGAGCGCGCAGATCAGCTCGGGCTTGTGGTTGGCGTCCTTGTAGTTGCGGTGGCCGGCGTCGATCGGGACGCCGCGCCGCTCCTCGTCCTCGAACCCGGCGCGGGCCTGGGCGAGGTCGGGGTGGACCTGGAGGGAGAGGGGGGCGCCGGCGGCGAGGACCTTGAGGAGGAAGGGCAGGCGGGGGCCGAACTTGGCGACGGCGGCGGCGCCCAGCTCGCCCTCCGGGTCGGCGTCGATGACGGCCGCCAGGGTGGTCTCGCCGGCTCCGCGGTCGAGGCGGGAGGGGGCGCCGGGGTGGGCGCCCATCCACATCTCGGCCTGGGGCTCACCGGTCGGCTCGACCCCGAGGAGGGCCGGGATCGCGGTGGTGGACCCCCACGCGTAGGGGCGGATCGTGTTGGTGAGGCGGTCCATCGTCGTCGTCTTCCTGGATCTGGATGTGGTGCGGGCACGGGTGTGTGCCTAGCTGTGTCCCCGGCCCGCCAGCGCCAGGTAGGCGGTGGCGAAGTCCGTGACGGCGAGGAGTTCGGCGAGCTGTTCGAGCTCCCCGCCTTCCTCCGGTTCGAGCTCGCTGACGGCCGTGTCGTGGCTGAGGGCGAGCTCGCGCGCGGCCGGGGCGGCGGTGAGCCCGCCGGTCGGCCGGTCGCGCAGCAGGACGATGCGGGCGCGCAGGGCCTGGGGCTCCTCGACGCGGTCCCGGAAGAAGTCGTCGGGGTCGGCTCCGGCGGCGAAGGATCCGGCGAGCAGCACCCCGTGCGCGGGCAGCACCTCGGGGAGGGCCCCGGCGAGCGCGGGCCGCCCGGCCAGTTCGGCGAGGGTCGCGGCGAAGCGGCGGCCGACGGGGCCGGCGCCCTCGCCCTCGCTCCAGATCAGCGGGAGCGAGTCGGCCAGCTCGGCGGCGAGGGTCTTGGCCGGGTTGGAGTACGTGGTGATGGCCGGGCCGCAGCGCTCGGCGGTGCGGTCGAGCCGGTCCGCGACGCGCTGGAGGGAGTCGGGGGCGGCGCTGATCAGCCCGACCTTGTCGAGGAGGACCAGCAGCGGGGTCAGCAGGGCCCAGAGCGCGCCGGGACCGGCCGCGGCGGACTCGTCGTACTCCTGGTACGGGGCCTTGGCCATCGGTACGAGGACCCCGTGCGCGCCGTCCACCGCCTCGCCCAGCGGGGAGCGCTCGGGGGCGACGGCGACCACGGCGCAGCCGCGCCGGTAGGCCTGCTCGGCGAGGGCCGCGAGGCCGGGCTCGGTGCCGTCGGTGGTGGCGATGAGCAGCAGGTCCACGGGGCCCGCCCAGCCGGGCAGGGACCAGCGCAGCGCCCCGGAGGCGTGCGCGACGCCGGTGGGGTGCAGGCGGGTGACCGGGGCGGAAGCCCCGGCGAGGGCGCCGAGCAGGTCGGCGACGCCGGTGGCCGCGGTGCCGGGGCCGGCGATCAGGACGGCGCGGGGGCGCCCGTCGGGGCGCAGGTCCGCGAGTCCGGCCTCGGTGGCGTGCCGGGCCGCGGTGCGGACCCTGGCCCCGGCCTCGGCGGCGCCGCGGAGCAGGCCGCGGCGGTCGGCACGGGCGAGATCGTCCGGTGCGTCGAGGAGTGACTCGTCGAGCATGGGGGCCTCCGGCGGTGTTGACGGATCCAGGCTGGTCGAGCGGTGGGGAACGGGGCCGGTCAGGCGGGGCGGCGGGCCTCGTCCACGAGGAGGACCGGGATGCCGTCGCGGACCGGGTACGCGAGACCGCAGTCCTGGCCGGTGCAGATCAGCTCGGGGGAGGTCTCGTCCGCCGACTCGTCCCGGAGGGGGGCGTGGCAGGCGGGGCAGGCGAGGATCTCCAGCAGGCCGGCTTCGAGCGGCATGGGTGGTTCCCTTCGGGGATGCGGATCGCTTATCGCGGATTGGGCGAGGTCAGCGTACCGCCGAGTCACTGGGCGTGCGGCCTGAAGGTGGCGGGCACCGCCCGTCGGCCCTGACCGCCCTGCCGGGCGGGGTACGCCGGTTCGGGTGCGGCACCTCCCCCAGACTCCGTCCGGGGGGACCCCCAGGGGGCTCTGCCCCCGAGCCCCCGCGCCTCAAACGCCGGCGGGGCTGGATTTGGCCGACCCGGCAGGGTTTGGCGGGCCCCGCAGGGTTGCGCCGGCCCGGCGGGGTTGCGCCGGCCCCGGTTTGCGGGCCCGCCGGGCTTGGCGGCCCGCCGGATTTGGCCGGCGGGTCCGCCAGGCGCGGGGGCGGGGCCCGTGCCCCTGGATCCCCGCACCCGCCGGCCAGGCGTTACGCGCGGACGAGGGCGAGGACCTCGTCGCGGATCTTGGCGAGGGTGGCCTCGTCGCGGGCCTCCACGTTGAGGCGCAGGAGCGGCTCGGTGTTGGAGGGGCGGAGGTTGAACCACCAGTCGGCGGCGGAGACCGTGAGGCCGTCCAGCTCGTCGAAGGTGACGCCGTCCTGGCCGGCGTAGGCGGCCTTGACCTCGGCGGTGCGGGCGGCCTGGTCGGCGACGGTGGAGTTGATCTCGCCGGAGCCGACGTAGCGGTCGTAGGAGGAGACCAGCTCGGAGAGCGGGCCCTCCTGGCCGCCGAGGGCGGCGAGGACGTGGAGCGCGGCGAGCATGCCGGTGTCCGCGTTCCAGAAGTCCTTGAAGTAGTAGTGCGCCGAGTGCTCGCCGCCGAAGATGGCGCCGGAGGCGGCCATCTCGGCCTTGATGAAGGAGTGGCCGACGCGGGTGCGGACGGGGGTGCCGCCGTGCTCGCGGACGACCTCCGGGACCGACCACGAGGTGATCAGGTTGTGGATGATCGTGCCGGTGCCGCCATTGCGGGCCAGCTCGCGGGCCGCGACCAGGGCGGTGATGGCGGACGGGGAGACGCCCTCGCCGCGCTCGTCGACGACGAAGCAGCGGTCGGCGTCGCCGTCGAAGGCGAGGCCCAGGTCGGCGCCCTCGGCGAGCACGCGGGCCTGGAGGTCGACGATGTTCTTCGGGTCGAGGGGGTTGGCCTCGTGGTTCGGGAAGGTCCCGTCCAGCTCGAAGTACATGGGGACGAGGTCCAGCGGGAGGCCCTCGAAGACGGTGGGGACGGTGTGGCCGCCCATGCCGTTGCCCGCGTCGACGACGACCTTCAGCGGGCGGATGGCCGTCAGGTCGACCAGGCCCTTGAGGTGCTCGGCGTAGCCGGTGAGGGTGTCCTGCTCGGTGATGGTGCCCGGGACGGTGCCGGCGGGGATCTCCGGGGCGCCCTCGTCGGTCCACTTCTCGGCGAGCTCGCGGATGGTGGCGAGGCCGGTGTCCTGGCCCACGGGCGCGGCGCCGGCGCGGCACAGCTTGATGCCGTTGTACTGGGCCGGGTTGTGCGAGGCGGTGAACATGGCGCCGGGCAGGTCCAGCTTGCCGGAGGCGTAGTACAGCTGGTCGGTGGAGCACAGGCCGATCAGGGTGACGTCGACGCCGCGGGCGGCCGCGCCCCGGGCGAAGGCGGCGGACAGGCCGGGGGAGGAGGGCCGCATGTCGTGACCGATCACGATCGCCGTGGCGCCGGTGACCTCGACGAACGCAGCACCGAACAGTTCTGCCAGGGGCTCGTCCCACTCGTCGGGTACGACGCCACGTACGTCGTACGCCTTGACGATGTTCGAAAGATCTGCGGCCACTGCCTGCCCTCCTGAAGGTCCTGTGCGGTGAAGCAAACCTACCTTGTACGGAGAGCGGCTTTTCAGACGATCCGTGTGTCAGGAGTCGGGCGAACGGAGGACGCGCAGGTGTCCGCGACGGGTCTCGCCGGCCACCGGGGCACCCGGTCCGGACCCGCCGGCCTCGGCCGCGCGCTCGGGCGGACGGGCCGCCTCGCGGACGGCGTTGGCCAGGGCTTCGAGGTCGTCGCCGCTGGGGCGGGACGGGCCGGAACCGTCCGAAAGGCGCACGACTTCCCAGCCGCGCGGGGCGGTCAGGCGCTCGGAGTGCTCGGCGCACAGGTCATAGCAGTGGGGTTCGGCGTAGGTGGCGAGCGGGCCGAGAACTGCGGTCGAGTCGGCGTAGACGTACGTCAGTGTGGCGACGGCAGGGCGGCCGCACGCGGTGCGCGAACAGCGACGTACAAGGCTCACGACGTTGGACGGTACCGCACTCTTGACCGGGCCGCGACGACTCGCCCCCCGGCCGTCCCCCCGTGTCGTACTCCACCCGTGCTCCGCGACGGGTGACGAAGAGGGGCGACGGGTCCGCAAAGCGGCCCGATCTTGGCCGGATCGTTCGGGGGGTGACACCGTCGTGACACCAGGTCGTGACCGTATCGGGTCCTGGCCGGGCGTGCGGGCTACCCTGCGGGGGTGACGGACAGTTCGCTTCCTCCCCGCCCGGCGGTTCCCGCCGCGGCCCCCTCCGAGCCGCGGCAGCGGCGGCGCGACCGGCACGGCCGGGGGATGCGCGGGCCGCTGGCCCCGCCGCAGGTGCCGCTGTCCGCGAGCCGGGCGGAGCTGTTCGGTGACCTCGTACGGGATTCCGTGGAGCGGCTGGAACGGCGCTGGACGCAGCTTGCCGAGGTGGAGTTCGTGATCGCGGACGTGCCGGGTCCGCCGGGCGGGCCCGACGCGGGCTGGAACGACGAGGCGGTGCCGCTGGGCGGGCTGGTGGAGGCCCGGGACGGCAGGCCGGCGCGGATCGTGGTGTTCCGGCGGCCGGTGGAGATCCGGGCGAAGACGCGGGACGAGCGGGCGCTGCTGGTGCACGAGATCGTGGTGGAGCAGGTCGCGGAGCTGCTCGGGCTGTCGCCGGAGACGGTGGACCCGCGGTACGGGCAGGACTGACGCCCCGCCCGTACGCCCCTTCTCAGCGCAGCAGGATCGAGGGGTCCTCCACGGCCCTGGGGACCGAGACGGTGGAGCGGTCGTCGGCGAAGGCCTGGACGGTGAACATCGGGATCCCGTCGTGCGGCAGGGTCAGGGTGCGGGCCGCGTGGACGGGGCCGCCGGACAGGGTCTCGACGGTCAGGGCGTAGGGGCCCTTCCCGCCGGAGGGGGCGGGCGGCGGGCTCACGGCGCGGGTGGTGCCCGCCTTGAGGGTGATCTCCGTGGCGGCGGGCTGCCCGCCCTCGGTGCCCGGTGAGGCGGTGACGCGGACCTTCGCGTCGGCGCCGGAGGCGGTGAGGGTGAGGACGGTGGCCTTGTCGGCCCCCTTGTCGTCGGCCCGGTTGTCGGCGACGGTGGCCCGCTCGCCGACGGGGGCGCTCGCCGGGATGAAGGCCACTTCCTGCTTGGCGGCGGTGCCCCGGACCACGCGCAGGGCGGCGACGACCGGCACTGCCTTCTTCGGATCGGCGGGGGCCAGCAGCAGGGAACCCGCCTCGCCCCGGGTCACGTCGCCCAGGTCCAGACCCGCGGTCATGCCGCCCTTGAGGTGGAGGCGCTCCTTGCCGGCCGGGCTGATGGGGCCGGTGGGGCCGGACAGCTTCACCGTGAGGTCGGCGTCGTCCTCGCCGGGGGCGAAGGCGACCAGACGTACGGAGGTGGCGTCGGCCGGGATGCCGGGCAGGACCAGGGTGTCCGCCGGGCCCGCGGAGGCGGGGAGCCAGTCGGTGCCGGTGCCGTCCTCGTCGACGTGGACGGAGGCGCCGACCCGCCCGGAGCGCGCCGTGACGTGCGCGGTGGCGTCCGCGAGCTGGCTGTCGGGGGCCAGCTGGGACAGCGGCACCTTGGTGGTGGACCGGGGGGCGACCTCGTAGACGGGGTCGGGGTTGCCCGGCTTGTCCTTGAGGAGCCCGTCGGGGCCGTGGAGCTTGACGGCCACCTCGGCGACGGTGTCGTCGGGGTTGGTGAGGTGGACGTAGTCCTGGCGGCCCTTGGCGGTGCCGACGCCGGGGAACCAGAAGTCGGTGCCGGGCGCGGTGCAGGCGAGGCCGAGCAGGCCGCGCGCGTGGCCGACGGACACCTTCGTGGTCTGCTGGGCGGTCCATCCGGGGGCCAGGGCGCCCTCGGCGGCACCCGTCAGCGCCGGTGCCTCCGCTCCGGAGGCGGTGGCCGCGACGGGCTTGCCGGGCTCCTTGGGCTCCAGGACCGCCTTGCCGTCCTTGTCGGCCAGCCGGGCCGTGCCCCCGCCGCCGCCCTTGCCGGGGGTGAGGGAGGTGTACGTGGTCTCGGCGATGTCGGAGGAACTGGGCGCGGGGCACACCAGCACGGACCGCTCCACCGGCATCCGGGCGGCCGGCCGCCCGGCGGCGGCGCCGGCCGGGGTGGCGGCGGGGGCGGTGAGGAAGGCCAGCCCGGTGGCGGCGGCCAGTACCGCCGTCACGGCCGCGAGCGTCAGGGGGGCGCGCTGCTTCACTGCTGGTGGCTCCCGTCCGGACGCGGGTGGTGCTGTCCGTAGGCGTCGTACTGCTGCTCGTACTCGTGGGGGTGGGGCTGCTGTTGCTGCGGGACGTGCGGCTGCGCGCCGGGGTGGGGGTACTGGGCGTACGCGTCGTGGGACGGGTCCGGCCGCTGCGGCTGCTGCGCCCCGTACGGGTAGGCGTCCTGCGGGTAGGCGTCCTGGTAGGCGTACGACTCCTCGCCGTAGACCTGTTGCGCGGGGATCTGCGCGTACGGGTCGACGACGGCCTCGGCGGGCACCGGCTCCGGGTCGGGCGCGGCGGCCGGGCCGGTCCGGCGGCGGCGTCCCTGGCCGGGCTCGCCGGAGCCGTCGCCGGGGGCGGGCGCGGTCTCCTCGGGCAGGTCGTCGTCGAGGCGGGCGCGGCGGCCGGGCAGGGCCATCACGAGCAGCAGCAGGGCGAGGGAGCCCTGCGTCCAGTGCCAGGCGGTGCGGGGGAAGGAGTCCTGGTGGACCAGGTCCAGGTGGCCGGCGTCGGTGGGCAGGGCGAAGCCCTGCGCCCAGCCGTCGACCGTCCGGGGGGTGAGGGGCTCGCCGTCGAGGGTGGCCCGCCAGCCGGCGTCGGCCCGGTCGGCGATGCGCAGGGTGCGGCCTTCGGGGCCGGCCGGGAGGTCGGTGTGGACCTCGACGGGTCCGGCTTCGACGGTGAGGGTGGCGGTCTGGCCCTGGCGGGCGGGGACGATCGCGACGCGGGAGGTCAGCCGTTCGACCTCCCACAGGGCGGTGCCGTCGTTCTGGTGGCGCTGTTTGAGGCCGGGGGTGCCGTCGAGCATGCGGCGCATGGCGGCGGAGCCGCCGGGCGGGATCATCACGTAGCGCACGGCGAAGCCGCTGAGCTGCTCGGACTGGTCGGCCCCGGAGCCGGAGACCAGGCTGGAGACGGCTTTGGCGAGGCGTGGCTGGGAGCCTGCCGCGGCGAGCAGTTCGCCGTCGCCGAGGCGGGCACCGGAGCCGCGGACCAGGGCGTAGGAGACGGTGGCGGGCGAGTCTCCGCCGAGGACCAGGGTGCGGGTGCGGTTGGTGTCGTTGGAGCGTTCGGCTACCACGGCCGGGACCTGGACGGGGTCGCGCCTCTTGAGGGGGCCGTCGGCGCCGGCGGCCGCCCAGGCGGCGGCGAGGAGCAGCGGGCCGGCCGCGGCGGCGAGGGCGGTCAGGGCGGCGAGGGGCTGGCGCCAGCCGAAGCTGCGGGCGGCGACGCGGTACTTGGCGCCGTCCGCGCCGAGCGCCGCGGCGGCGAGCAGCCCGAGCCCGTAGAGGAGGGTGCCGGGGCCGGCCCAGCCGGTGCGGCCCAGCAGGACGGCGAGGAACAGTCCGGCGAGGGCGGCGGTCCAGGCGGCGCCGACGGCGAACCGCCGGTCGGCGCGGAGCAGGGCGGCGAGGGCGGCGAGGAGGATGCCGGCGAGGAGGAGCCGGCCGGTGGTGCCGGGCCCGCCGGGGTCTGCGGTGAGGAGGCCGAGGGGGGTGGCGGAGCCGGTGCCGTGGGGCAGTCCGGCCTCGCGCAGGATGCGGGCGGGCTGGGTGAGGAGGCCGAGGGACCAGGGCGCGAGGACGGCCAGGGGTACGGCGAGGGTGAGGAGCAGGCGGGCGGCGTACGTCTTGCGGTGGTCGCGGCGGGCGATGAGCGCGGCGGTGCCGAGGACGGCGGCGAGGGGCCACACGACGGGGGTGAAGGCGGTGGCCAGGGTGAGGAGGAGGGCGTACGTCCACACCGCGCGGCGGCCGCTGCCCGGTTCGGCGCCGGTGAGGCCGTGGGCGGTGACGGCGGAGCGGGCGATGAGCGGCAGGAGCACGGCGAGGACGGCGGTGCCGAGGCGGCCGCCGGCGACGGCGCCGGTGACGGCGGGGAGGAAGGCGTAGCCGACGGCGGCCCAGGCGCGCAGCAGGCGGGAGGTGACCAGGGGCCGGGAGGCGAAGTAGGCGGTGAGGCCGGCGAGCGGGACCGAGCAGACGAGGAGCAGGGTCAGGGCGGCCTGGGTGGAGCCGAGGAAGAGGGCGGACAGGCCGGCCAGGACCGCGAGGTAGGGGGGTGCGCCGGCGGTGGTGCCGGTGCCGACGGGCTGCCAGTAGCCGGTGTAGGTGTGCCAGAGGCCGCCCGCGCCGGAGGGGGCGGGGAGCAGGGCGCCGCCCATGAGGCTGCCGCCGCCGATGAGGGCGCGGCAGGCGACGAGGGAGACGAGGAGGAGGCCGGCGAAGAGGGCCGGTGAGGGGTTGCGGGCGATCCGCTTGAGCCGGCCGGGGCGGCCGGGGTCGAGGTAGTCGGCGTCGCCGCCGGGGCCGGGGTCGAGGGATCCGCCGTGCCGGCCGGCGGGGGCGGGGTCGCTGTCGCGTCCGGAGCCGAGGTGGGCGGCGAGCTGTTCGGCGCCCGCGCGCAGGGTGGCTCCGGGCGGCGGGAAGAGGGGGCGGAGTTCGGCTGCGGCGACGGCGGGGCGGCGGCGGGCCTTGCGGGCGGTGAGGACGCGGCCGGGGCGCAGCAGGGTGGCGAGGAGTCCGGTGAGTTCGTCGACGGCCTGGCCGGGGGCCTTGCCGACGAGGTAGCCGAGGGTGCGCAGGAGGGTGCCGAGGACCAGGCGCAGGAGTACGTAGGGGAGGGCGCGGCCGGAGGTGTTGGCCAGCATGGTGTGGACGGCGCCGGCCTTGTCGACGCGGTGGGGGCCGACGGCGGAGCGGCCGGCGCAGTCGACGGTGCGGCGTTCGCGGGCGGCGGCTTCGGCGTGCCGCAGGACGGCGTCGGGGGCGACGAGGACGGTGTGGCCGGCGCTGTGGGCGCGCCAGCAGAGGTCGACGTCGTCGCGCATCAGGGGCAGGCGGCGGTCGAAGCCGCCGAGGGCGTCGTACACGTCGCGGCGTACGAGCATGCCGGCGGTGGAGACGGAGAGGACGGGGCGGACCTGGTCGTGCTGGCCCTGGTCCTGTTCGCGGCGGTCGAGGCCGGTCCAGCGGCGGCCGCTGCGGGCGATGGTGACGCCGGCTTCGAGGAGTTGCCTGCGGTCGTACCAGCCGCGGAGTTTGGGTCCGATGACGGCGGCGTCGGGGTTGCCGTCGGCGACGCGCAGGAGTTCGGTGAGGGCGTCGGGTTCGGGTGCGCTGTCGTCGTGGAGCAGCCAGAGCCACTGGACGGGTTCGCCGTGGGGCAGGTCGGGGAGGTCGTAGGCGTCGTCGCGCCAGGTGCGGCTGACGGGGTCCCAGCCGCTGGGGCGCTTGAGGTAGGGGAGTTCCTCTGGGGTGGGGGTGCCCGCGGCGCGGGCGGCTTCGTCGACGGCGGCGCCGAAGCCGGTGCGGCGGGCGAGGTGCAGGACGCGGTCGTCGCCGAGGGCTTCGGCGAGGAGGCGGGCGCAGTCGTCGGCGCTGCCGGTGTCGGCGGCGACGTGGTTCTGCGCGGGGCGTTCCTGGGCGAGGAGTCCTGCGAGGGTCTCGGGCAGCCAGCGGGCTCCGTCGTGCGCGACGAGGACCGCGGTGACGACGTGCCGGGGGAACTCGGGGGTGGCGGCCGCCTGCTGGGAGGCCGGCGAGCTGCTGTGCGGGGACATCGCGGTACGGGCCCTCCGGCCTGGGGATCCGGGGGTGTTGTGCCCTCGGAGGCTGCTGGACAGCGCCCCACACTAACGGCTGGGGAGGGGAGGGTACGCCGCGTCGGAAGAAGGTCCGGAACGCGACGGTCCGCCTCCTGCGGGGAAGGTGCGGGAGGCGGACCGTTTGCTCAGTCTGTCGTTGTTTCCGTGCTCTTCTCGGTACGTCTTGCCGTGCTCCGGGACCGTTTCGGACCGCCGGCTTCCGCCGGCCGCCGCCGTTCTCAGACCGCGGCCTTTTTCAGCCGACGCCGCTCGCGCTCGGACAGACCGCCCCAGATGCCGAATCGCTCGTCGTTGGCGAGGGCGTACTCGAGGCATTCGGAACGGACCTCGCAGGCGAGGCAGACCTTCTTGGCTTCGCGGGTGGAGCCGCCCTTCTCGGGAAAGAAGGATTCGGGGTCGGTCTGCGCGCACAGTGCGCGCTCCTGCCAACCGAGCTCCTCGTCCGCCTCTTCGACCAGCAGTTCCTGAAACAGCTCGGTCATGTGCGCCCCTCGCTCTGTCTGTGCGTCCCCGTGATGTTGCCGTTACTGATCGCCGAGTAACGACACGAGTGAAATTACAAGTGTGTGGCTCCTGTGCAGTCAAGCCGGGATCTGCTATTGGGGCCCTTATTCACTCTGCGGAACCAAGCGTATACAGAAAGTGTTCATATCGCCAAAAATCGTGACACAAGCCACAGGCTGTCCGCGGCTGCCGCCCTCGTTCGAGGTCGACGCGTCACCCTGAGGAGGGGTTGCGATTCGGCCGAAGATGCAGCCCAGATCACATTCCGATCACGAGTGACGCCGACGGGTTTGATCTCGGTTCCCGTTGAGTCGGAGCGGCACATCCCCTGACCGTGAGTGCACAAACCTTTCTCCGCGCACAGTAACCGGATGAGGTGAAAGTTTTCCCTCAAAACGGACATTGGGTTGACAGTCCGGCCCTCCGCCCGGTCTCCTTGTCCTCATGTCAGCGCCCGCAGCCGCCACCCGGACCCCCATTCGTGGGTTCCTGTGCGCTGCCCAGGTTCGCTGTTGCTGTTGCAGCTGTTGATGCCCCCGGAGCCCCTGGCTCCGCCGAGCTCCGGCCACTCCCCCACAGCAACCGCCCCGCACGACTGACACCCGTCGAGGACACCCCCACGATGAACAGCGCCTCCGCAGCCTCCTCCGTCCACACCGCGACCACCCCGGCCGCCGCCCCCGCCGTCGCCGCCCCGGCCCCCGCCGCCGCCGTCGAGAGCGACCTGCAGATCGCCGGCGACATCCTCGCCGTCCAGCACCTCCTCCAGCCCGCCCGCGAACACCCCGTCACCGTCGCCGAGTTCGCCGGCCTCGCCCGCTCCATCGCCGAGGACCGCGGCAGCTGGGAACACCTCGTCCAGTACGACGCCACCACCCGCTGGTACCACCGCCTGCGCACCGGCCCCGGCTACGAGGTCTGGCTGCTCAGCTGGGTCCCCGGCCAGGGCAGCGGCCTCCACGACCACGGCGCCTCCTCCGGCATCCTCACCGTCCTCGACGGCGAACTCACCGAGCACACCGCCCGCGGCCGGCTCAGCCACCGCGCCGGCTCCCAGCGCGTCTTCGCCCCCGGCTACGCCCACGAGGTCGTCAACGACACCCTCGACGGAGCCGTCAGCCTGCACGTCTACTTCCCCGGCCTGACCGAGATGCCGATGCACAGCTGCTCCCCGGCCCACGAGGAACACGTACCCGCCTGACAAACTGCGGGGTATGCGCATTGTTGTTCTGGCCGGCGGCATCGGCGGCGCCCGTTTCCTCCGCGGACTCAAGTCCGCCGTCCCCGACGCGGACATCACGGTCATCGGCAACACCGGTGACGACATTCACCTGTTCGGGCTGAAGGTGTGCCCCGATCTGGACACGGTGATGTACACCCTCGGCGGTGGCATCAACGAGGACCAGGGCTGGGGCCGCACCGACGAGTCCTTCACCCTCAAGGAAGAACTCGCGGCGTACGGGGTCGGACCCTCCTGGTTCGGCCTCGGCGACCGCGACTTCGCCACCCACATCGTCCGCACCCAGATGATCGGCGCCGGCTACCCGCTCAGCGCCGTCACCGAAGCCCTCTGCGACCGCTGGCAGCCCGGCGTCCGCCTGCTCCCCATGTCCGACGACCGCGTCGAGACCCACGTCGCGATCACCGACCCGGAGACCGGCGAACGCCGCGTCGTCCACTTCCAGGAGTACTGGGTCAAGCTCCGCGCCTCCCTCGACGCCGAAGCAGTCGTCCCCGTCGGCGCCGAACAGGCCAAGCCCGCCCCCGGCGTCCTCGACGCCATCGCCGGCGCCGACGTCATCCTCTTCCCGCCGTCCAACCCCGTCGTCTCCATCGGCACCATCCTGGCCGTACCCGGCATCCGCGAAGCCCTCGCCGCCGCCCCGGCACCCGTCGTCGGCCTCTCCCCCATCGTCGGAGGAGCACCCGTACGGGGCATGGCCGACAAGGTCCTCGCCGCCGTCGGCGTCGAATCCACCGCCGCCGCCGTCGCCCGGCACTACGGCTCCGGCCTCCTCGACGGCTGGCTCGTCGACACCTCCGACGCCGACGCCGTCACCGAGGTCGAAGCCGCCGGCATCCCCTGCCGGGCCGTCCCGCTGATGATGACCGACACCGACGCCACCGCCGCCATGGCCCGCGCCGCGCTCGAACTCGCGGAGGCCGCCCGGTGACCGTCGTCCCCTCCTACGAGGTGCGGGCCGTCCCCGGCATCCCGGAGGTCCGGCCCGGCGACGACCTGGCCCGCCTCATCACCGACGCGGAACCGGACCTGCGCGACGGGGACGTCCTCCTCGTCACCTCGAAGATCGTCTCCAAGGCCGAGGGGCGCATCGTCCGCGCCGACTCCCGCGAGGACGCCATAGACGCCGAGACCGTACGCGTCGTCGCACGCCGCGGCACCCTGCGGATCACCGAGAACCGGCGGGGACTGGTCATGGCGGCCGCCGGCGTCGACGCCTCCAACACCGAACCCGGCACCGTACTGCTGCTCCCCGAGGACCCCGACGCCTCCGCCGCGGCCATCCGCGCCGGACTGCGGACCGCGCTCGGCGTCGACGTCGGCGTCATCGTCACCGACACCTTCGGCCGGCCCTGGCGCTCCGGACTGACCGACGTCGCCATCGGCTCCGCCGGGGTACGCGTACTCGACGACCTGCGCGGCGGCACCGACGCCCACGGCAACCCGCTCAGCGCGACCATAGTGGCCACCGCCGACGAGCTCGCCGCCGCGGGCGACCTCGTCAAGGGCAAGGCCGCCGGGCTGCCCGTCGCCGTCGTACGCGGACTCGGACACGTACTCGGCGACGGCTCCACCGCCGCCGACCTGGTCCGCGCCCCCGCCGACGACATGTTCCGCCTCGGCACCTCCGAAGCCGTACGGGAAGCCGTCACCCAGCGCCGCACCGTACGCGCCTT
Source organism: Streptomyces sp. NBC_00158 (assembly GCF_045160885.1). NCBI lineage: Bacteria > Bacillati > Actinomycetota > Actinomycetes > Kitasatosporales > Streptomycetaceae > Streptomyces > Streptomyces sp. NBC_00158. The sequence goes on along the minus strand of NZ_CP108161.1, from coordinate 4,482,934 downwards.
CACCGACGACCCCGTCGACCCCGGCGCCGTACGCCGCGCCGTCGCCGCCGCCGTCACCGCCCCCGCGCCGCACCACACCACCCCGTGGCGGTTCGTCCTGCTGGAGTCCGCCGCCGCCCGCCTCGAACTGCTCGACGCGATGCGGGACGCCTGGATCTCCGACCTGCGGCGCGACGGCAAGTCCGAGGAGTCCATCGCCAAACGGGTCCGGCGCGGCGACGTCCTGCGCAACGCCCCGTACCTGGTCGTCCCCTGCATGGTCACGGACGGGGCGCACGACTACGGGCACGCCCGGCGGGACGCCGCCGAACGGGAGATGTTCGTCGTCGCCATGGGCGCGGGCGTGCAGAACTTCCTGGTCGCCCTGGCCGGCGAGCGGCTCGGCTCGGCGTGGGTGTCCTCGACGATGTTCTGCCGGGACGTGGTGCGCAAGGTGCTCGCGCTGCCGGAGGAGTGGGACCCGATGGGCGCCATTGCGGTCGGCCGCCCGGCGGCCCCCGCCGCCGACCGGCCGGCCCGGACGCCGGAGGCGTTCATCGAGGTGCGGTAGGCCCTCTACAGCCTGCCGATGTCGCCGCGCGGCATCCGGGGCGTGCGGCGGGGCGGGGTGCGCCCCGCCAGCAGCACGAGCCGGGCCGCGCGGTGGCGCTGCCCCTCGTACGGGGCCAGCAGCTCCAGCATCCGGGCGTCGTCCGCGTCCCGCTCACCCGCGAGGGCGAAGCCGATGATCCCGGGCAGGTGCAGGTCGCCGGTGGTCACCGCGTCGGGCGCGCCGTTGCTGCGCTGGAGGGTCTCCGCCGAGGTCCACGGGCCGATGCCGGGCACCGCCTCCAGCCGTGCGGCGGCCGGCCCGAGCTCCATCCCGGCCGCCTCCTCCAGCCGGGCGGCCACCCGGGCGGCGCGCACGATGGTCGACGAACGCTTCATGTCCACCCCGGCCCGGTGCCAGTCCCAGGAGGGGATCAGCGCCCAGTCCCGGGCGGCGGGCATCACGTACAGCTCCCCCGCCAGGGGTCCGGGCGCGGGCTCGCCGTACTGGCGGACCAGACGGCGCCAGGCCCGGTACGCCTCGTCGGCGGTGACCTTCTGTTCCAGGACCGTCGGGATCAGCGACTCCAGCACCAGCCCGGTCCGGGTCAGCCGCAACCCCGGACGGCGGCGGTGACTGGCGTGCACCAGCCGGTGCCGGGGTACGAAGACGGCCGGATCGTCGGCGGCTCCGAGCAGCGTGGGCAGGTTGTCCAGCAGCCAGTCCCGCCCGGGCCCCCACGCCTCGGCGTCCACCCCGCCGGACGTCGCGCGGACGCGCAGCGTGGCGGGGCCCCCGGGGGTACGGGTGGCCCGCCAGACGGAACCGTCGGGGGTGGTCCGGAACGTCGGATCCCCGGGCCCGCGCCGCAGCGGCCCGAGCACCAGCCCGAGGTCCACCGGGGTGCCGGGGTCCCAGGTCCGCCCCTTCCCGCCCTGCCCCACGAGGGCCCCGCCCCGCCCGTCGGGCACGACGGTGTGCCCACCGCGCACGGTGGTCCGGGTGGTGGGGGTGGTGGGGGTGGAGGGGGTGAACCGGCCGGCCATGCGTCGAGCGTAGCCCGGCGGGGTGGCCTCACGGCGCGGGCCCGCCATCTCCCCCGGCCGGTGGGGTGGGGAGCGGTGCTCCCTCGGACGGTCTCAGAGAAGGTTGGGGGCTTCCCTGAGAACGCCCGGGGGTGCACCGCTCCCCACCCCCACCGCCCCGCGCCCGGAGCCGGCCGTCCACCGGCGAACCAGCGGGCCCCCGCGCCGCGGGACCGCGACCGCTGCCACCGCGGCCCGGCCGGGGTCGACGCCGCCCCGCCCCCGATCCGGCGGCGCCGTTGAAACCGGCCGCCACGACCCGACGTACGCACCCACCCGCAGACGGGGGGCGGGTGGGCAGCCGCCGACCCGCCCCCACCGCCTTGAGGGGGTGATGGCGAGCCCCGGCTACCGCCCCTGGAGCTTCGCCGAGCTTGTCCTCGTCGGCGGGAGCTGGTTGTAGAGGAGGCGGCCCGGGCATTCGGTGGCGAAGCCGTCGCGGTGGCCCGAGATGACGTTCAGCTTGACGTTGCTGCCCTTCGGGTAGCGGTTGCCGCCGCCCGACTTGAGGGTGGTCTTCGCCCTCGGGTCGGCCCCGAAGAGGCCCAGCTTCCAGGCCGTGAGGCGGGCCACGGCGTCCACCGCGGGGGCCGGCGGGGCGGCGGAGGTGTAGGTGCCGATCACCGCGATGCCCATGCTGTCGGCGTTGAACCCCATGGTGTGCGCGCCGAGCACCGGCTTGGCGACGCCGCCCGCCCGTCCCTCGTAGACCGTGCCGCACTTGTCGACGGCGAAGTTGTAGCCGAAGTCCCGCCAGCCGCTGCTGACCACGTGGTACCGGTACAGGCTCCGGATCACCGCCGGGGCGTCCTTGCAGGCGTAGTTGTTGCCGGAGGCGGTGTGGTGGACGAAGGCGGCCTTGACGGTGCTGGTGTAGACGAAGCCCGTCTCGCGCAGGGACTCGTCCGCGCCCCAGCCGCGCCGGGTGACGATCTTCGGGCGGGGGCCGATGTACGGCGCGGCGGCCGCCGTGAGTTCGCCGTCGCTCGCGAAGACGGCGTCGGCGGTGGAGTCGGCCTTGTTCAGCGCCGGGATCTCCAGGGCGCCGAGCCGGGCGTGCGGGAGGTTGGCGGAGGAGGCTTCCGCCACCTCCATGGTCATGCCTGTCTGCAGGGCGGTGTCGCCCTTGCCGTCGTCCGAGTCGCCCGTGTCGTCGGAGTCGTCCGCGGGGCGCTGTGCCGGGCGGGTCGTGGCGGCGCCGGTGCCGTTCTTGCCGTCCAGGACGGCCACGGGCGCCGCCGTGCCGGGGTCGACGAGTTCGATCCGCATGCCCGACGGCAGCCGGGAGGCCGGCGCCGACCGGGTGGTGCCGGCCTCGGCCTCGACGCGGACCTCCACGGCGTCGGAGGCGCCGACCCAGAGCGGGGCGGTGCTGCCGCGGACGCGGCCGGTGCCGCGTTCGGTCGCGTCGGGGTCGGCGGCGTGTTCGCCGTTGTGGGTGTCGAGGTCCTGCCAGTTCGACCACTGCCGCGTGCCGACCGCGCGGGTGCGGACCTGGACGCGGCCGACGAGCGGGGTGCTCACGTCGTCCCAGACGACGCCGACCAGCGAGAACGTCTTGACCTCGCGCGCCGCCAGGCCCCGGGTCGCGTCCGGGTCGGGGGCGGCGCTCATGCCGGGCACGCCGGGGATGCGGGCGCCCGAGGGCGCCAGGGGGCCGAGCGGCAGCGACTGGGTGGAGCCGGCGGGGTCCGCCGGGATCGACTCGGCCTGGGCGGGAGTGGATAGCGCGAGCGGCAGGGCCAGTGCGGCAGCCGTCGCGACGCCGATGGAGGAAGCAAGGAATCCGCGCATGGAAGCGATGCTGGGCACAGCCACCACGAAGCGCCATCGGAGAACTGACGATCCGTCCGACGATCAGTGCGGCCGCCCACCCCCGTACGGGCGAGCCGTCACCCCCCGTACGGGGGACGGGCCCGCGTACGCTGGGCCGGGTGAACGCCACTGACCGCACCCCTGCCGACCTGCTGCGATCCGCGCTCGCCGCCGATCCGGGCCGCCCTCTCGTGACCTTCTACGACGACGCCACGGGCGAGCGCGTCGAATTGTCCGTCGCCACCTTCGCCAATTGGGTGGCCAAGACCGCCAATCTGCTCCAGGGCGACCTGGGCGCCGAGCCGGGCGACCGGCTGGCGCTGCTGCTCCCGGCCCACTGGCAGAGCGCCGTGTGGCTGCTCGCCTGCGCCTCGGTCGGGGTGGTGGCCGAGGTGGGCGGGGATCCCGCCGGTGCCGACCTGGTGGTGAGCGGGCCCGACACCCTGGAGGAGGCGCGGGCCTGCTCCGGGGAGCGGGTCGCGCTCGCGCTGCGTCCGCTGGGCGGGCGGTTCCCGCAGCCGCCGGCCGGGTTCGCGGACTACGCGGTGGAGGTACCCGGCCAGGGTGACCGGTTCGCGCCGTTCGCGCCCGTCGACGCCGACGGCCCGGGTCTGGTGGTGGGCGGCGAGGAGTTCTCGTACGCGGACGTCGTCGGGCGGGCGCGCGCCGACGCGGCCGGCCGGGGCGCGGGCGAGGGCGCCCGGGTGCTGTCGGGCCTCGGCTACGACAGCTGGGAGGGGCTGTCGGCGGGGCTGTACGGGGCGCTGGCCACGGGCGGCTCCGTGGTGCTGTGCCGGAACCTGGACGCGCTGTCGCCGGAGGCGCTGGAGCAGCGCGTCGAGAGCGAGCGCGTCACCCTCAGGGTCTGACCGCACCCTCAGGGCCTGACCTCACCCGCCCGGGACCTGCCCCGCACCCGCCGAAGGCCCGCCCCGCACCCGCCCGGGCCCGCAGGGCGGCTCCGCCGCGATTTGTCACCCGTATGGCCCTTGCCCGACCCCTGCCCCCGGGCCACCGACGTCACCCGGGGGCAGGATCGGCTCCAGGCCGTGCTCACCCGTACGGCCGGTCGCCGACGAGGGTGAGGGGACGGAGCGCGAGTGACGGGCAGCGCGGGCATACCGTTCGGCTCCGGCGTGGCCGGAGGCAGTGGGACGCCTCCGCGCGGGCGCCGGCGACGGCGGCTGCTGCGCTGGATCGGGCTGGGGCTCGTCCTGCTGGTGCTGGCGGGGGCCGCGGCCGGCTGGTGGGTGTACGCGAAGCTCGACGGGAACATCACGGAGGACACGTCGGCCGCGGCCGAGCTGCGGCGCTACGAGCGCGAGCGTCCGGCGCACTTCGGGGCCGGCGCCCAGAACATCCTGCTGATCGGCTCGGACTCCCGGTCGGGCACGGCCAACTCGCGCTACGGGCAGGACGAGGGCACCCAGCGCTCGGACACCACGATCCTGCTGCACCTGCCGGCGGACCGCGGGAGCGCCACGGCGGTGTCGATACCGCGGGACCTGATGACGGAGGTCCCGAGCTGCCTGAAGCCGGACGGCACCCGGACGGTGGAGCGGTTCGCGCAGTTCAACTGGGCCTTCCAGTGGGGCGGGGCCGCCTGCACGATCCGTACGGTCGAACGGATGACCGGGATCCGCATCGACCACCACATGGTGGTGGACTTCGGCGGGTTCAAGAAGATGGTGGACGCGGTCGGCGGGGTGGAGGTGTGCCTGCGGCGGCCGGTGGTGGACGAGGAGGCGCACCTCAGGCTGCCGGCGGGGCGGCAGCTGCTCCGGGGCGAGCAGGCGCTCGGGTTCGTCCGGGCGCGGTACGGGCTGGGTGACGGCAGTGACACCGAACGGATGGAGCGCCAGCAGCAGTTCCTGGGTTCACTGGTGGAGAAGGTCAAGAGCAACGGGGTGCTGCTGAACCCGGCGCGGCTGTATCCGCTGCTGGACGCGGCGACCTCTTCGGTGACCACGGATCCGGGGCTGGCGTCACTGCGGGGCCTGTATGAACTCGTACGGGGCGTACGGGACATACCGACCGACCAGGTCAAGTTCCTGACCGTGCCGCGTCGCCCGTACGCGGCGGACCCCAACCGGGACGAGCTCGTGGAGCCGGACGCGGCCCGGCTGTTCCGGCAGTTGCGCATGGACCTGCCGTTGACGATCACCTCTCCGGAGCCCGATCCGCGGGTCCGGGCGGAACCGGATCCGGTGCCCGTTCCGGAGCCCGGTACGCGGTCCTCGGAACCGGCCCGGGAGGGTGCCGGACCTGCCACGGCGACCGGCTCGGCGGCGGCCTCCGGGGAGCCGTCGCCGGTGCGAAGCGGAAGCCCGGTACCGGCCGCTCCGGTGCCGACTTTCACGGGAACCACGGCGGCTGCGGCCGACTGCCGGTAAAGCAATCCAAAAGCCCGGGGTCCGGCCGAGCCCGATGGGCGCTTTGGCCCGTTATAGAGAGAGTGGATTTTGTCACCAGCATGGTTTGGCGCTGACCTGGCCGGATAAGGTGAGCGATCCGGTGCACCGGCCGTGAAAGAGGCCGTGCACCAGCAGCCGGATCGTTGACCGCGTGCCTGGGGGGAGGCGCGTCGCGAAGCACCGACGGAGGATTCGAGCAACCGTGGATGCGCAAAGCCGTGGGCGGGCGGACGAGATCGACCCCGCAGACCAGTGGGTGCTCAATCCCCGCACCGGCAACTACGAACTGCGACTGGGTCATTCCGCTGCGCAGCAGCCCACCGTCGCCGCACCCCGCAGATCCCGCAGGAGCGCCGCCGCTCCCTCCGCGCCGACCGCTCCCTCCCCGGCCGTACCCAAGCCCCGCCGCGGCGAAGGCCCGTCCGGCGGGCGGCGCGGCGGGCGTCCCCGCAAGGGCGGCGGTCCGCCCCGGCGCCGCAAGGTCCTGGTGGCGACGGGCGGGACGCTGGCGCTGCTGCTGGTCGGCGGCGGGCTGGGCTCGTACCTGTACTACGAGCACCTGAACGGCAACCTCAAGGTCATCGACACCGGTGGCGTGGGCAACGGGTTCAAGAAGGACCAGCCGATCAACATCCTGGTGATCGGCACCGACAAGCGCAGCGGCAAGGGCAACGAGGGGTACGGGGACGCGGAGAGCGTCGGCCACGCCGACACCACGATCCTGTTCCACGTGTCGAAGGACCGCAGCAACGCGACGGCGCTGTCGATCCCGCGCGACCTGATCACCGACATCCCGGCGTGCCCGACGAAGCAGCCGAACGGTTCGGTGAAGGACATCGCCGGTACGAAGGGCACCCGCTTCAACAACAGCCTGGGCCAGGAGGGGCGTGACCCGGGCTGCACGATGCGCACGGTCAAGCAGCTGACCGGCATCGAGGTCGACAACTTCATGATGGTCGACTTCAACGCGGTGAAGAACCTGAGCGCGGCGGTGGGCGGGGTGCCCGTCTGCGTGGAGAAGGACGTCAACGACCGCGATTCCAAGCTGAACCTGAAGGCGGGCGAGCACCGCCTCCAGGGCGAGCAGGCGCTGGCCTTCGTACGGACGCGGCACGCGTTCGGCAACGAGAGCGACCTGGACCGGATCAAGACCCAGCAGCAGTTCCTGGGTTCGATGATGCGGGAGATGAAGTCCAAGGAGACGCTGACCAGTCCGAAGAAGTTCGTGTCGCTGGCGGAGGCGGCCACCAAGTCGCTGACGGTGGACCAGGGGCTGGGGTCGATCGCCAAGCTCACCGATCTCGCCGGTGAGTTGAAGGACATGAACCTCAAGAACGTCACCTTCACGACGCTCCCGGTGATCGACAACCCGAACGAGCCGGCGAACCGCAAGTCGACCGTGGTCCTCAACGCGGCGCCCGCCGAGGAGCTGCTCCGGATGATCCGCGGGGACGTCTCGCTCACCGAGGTCGAGAAGAAGGAGGCGGCGGCGAAGGAGGCGGCCGACGCCGACGCCAAGAGCCGGCAGGACGCGATGCTCCAGGGCGGCCGCGCGCCCGCGGGCGACGTCCGGGTGGACGTGTACAACGGCGGCGGGCCGCCCGGATCGGCCTCCACTACCCTGACCTGGCTGCAGAACGCCAAGGGCGTACTGAAGGCCAGCAACCACGGCAACGCCTCCGGCCGGCTGGGGGCCACCCAGCTGGAGTTCGCCCCGAACCAGGCCGATCAGGCGCGTGCGCTGGCGGACATGATGGGGCTGTCCGGTGCGGCCCTGAAAATGGGTTCCGTGGACGCGGGTCCGAGGACGCCGATGAAGCTGACGCTGGGCTCCGACTTCAAGGAGCCGGGGAAGCCGCTCGGCGCGGCGGAGACGCCGCAGCAGGCGCCCGAGGGGCTCCAGCGGGTCGAGGCGGACAAGGCGGTCTGCGCGAAGTGAGCGGTCCGCGCCACGGGGGCGGACGGCTGTTACGGCACGGCACGCACCACCACGAGCACCAGTACCACCGATCTTTTCGACCGACCGGCGCATGACGGGCGGTAGCCGGTAGGCCCGGCACGATACCGACCAGTAGTGATCTTGAGGGGGGACGTGTGAAGCACAGCAGCGTGCGGGGGGAGGGGGCGCCCGACCAGGCCGCCGACGGCATATCCGACGGCGACGGGGAAGCCTCCGCCTCGGTGCCCCCGCCCCGGAAGGGCTCGGGCACGACCGAGCCCAAGGGCTCGGGCACGACCCGGCCCCCGGAGGGTGGGCTCCCGGTCCGGCGGCGGCGCCGCCGGGTGCTGTTCTGGGTGGCGTCCGTCATGGCGTTCCTGATCCTGGGGACCTCGGCGGCCGGGTACCTCTACTACCGTCATCTCAACGGCAACATCCGCAGCGGGCAGCGCCTGAGCGGTGAGAGCGGCGTGGAGAAGACCCATGCCAACGCCAAGGGCCAGCGGCCGCTGAACATCCTGCTCATCGGCTCGGACAGCCGCAACAAGCCGGAGAACGTCGAACTCGGCGGCAGCCGCGACACCGTGGGGAACGCCCCGCTCGCGGACGTGCAGATGCTGCTGCACGTGTCGGCCGACCGGGAGAACGCCTCCGTGGTGAGCATCCCGCGCGACACCCGGGTCGAGATACCCGAGTGCACGGACCCGAAGAGCGGCGAGAAGTTCAAGAAGACCCGGGCGATGATCAACGAGTCGCTCGGCCGCGGCGGCCCCGGCTGCACGCTGGCCACGTGGGAGAAGCTGACCAACGTCTACATCGACCACTGGATGATGATCGATTTCTCCGGTGTGGTGCAGATGGCCGACGCGGTCGGCGGCGTCCCGGTCTGCGTCAAGGACAACGTCTGGGACCGGCCGATAGCCACCTCCGGCGGCGGCTCCGGCCTCAAGCTCCAGAAGGGCACCACCCGGGTCAAGGGCGAGCAGGCCCTCCAGTGGCTGCGCACCCGGCACGCCTTCAGCAGCGACCTGGGACGGGCGCAGGCCCAGCACATGTACATGAACTCGATGATGCGCGAGCTCAAGAGCCAGAACGCCTTCACCGACGTCGGCCGGATCACGGCGCTGGCCGAGGCCGGCACCAAGGCGCTGGAGGTCTCCGAGGAGATCGGCTCGGTCAAGAAGCTCTACAACCTGGCCATGCAGCTCAAGGACGTACCGACCAACCGCATCACGATGACGACGATGCCGACCTTCCAGGACCCCTCGGACCCGGACCGGCTCGTGGTGAACCCGACGGACGCCGACAAGCTGTGGACGATGCTCCGCAAGGACGTGGCCTTCGACAAGAACGGCGCGCCGACGGCCCCGCAGAGCCCGTCGGCACAGGCCTCGGCCTCGGCTTCCGCGTCGGCTCCCGCTCCGGGCGCCTCGCAGCCCGCGGAGTCGGGACAGCCGGCCCAGCCGGGCCAGGGCCCGTCCGGTGCTCCGTCGACCGCCCCGGACAAGATCCAGGTCAACGTGGTCAACGGCACCGCCGTGGAGAAGATGCCGCTGGCGCCCCGGCGGGCGAACGTGGTGGCGGAGGCCCTGGTCTCCAAGGGCTTCACGGGGGCCCGCGCGGACAGCGCGCTGACCCCGGAGAAGGCGACCGTGGTGCGCTACCCGTCCCCCGACCTGGCCGACGAGGCGCAGAGCGTGGCGGCGGCCATGGGCATCCCGGGGACCGCGGTGCAGCAGTCGGCGGACGTCTCCCGGATCACCCTGATCGTGGGCGGCGACTGGCGCGACGGCGCCGTCTACCCGCAGCAGGCGCCGCCGGAGGCCGGTTCGGTGCCGGACTCGGCCGACGCCCTCAACGGTTCGGACACCGGGGCCTGCATGGAGGTCTACAAGCCGTACCGGTGGTGAGCCGGCCCGGATGAACGCGAAGGGGTGACCCGGTCCGTGGAGGACCGGGTCGCCCCTTCCGCCGTTTCCGGGGCCGGGACGGCGGTGTCGGACCCGCGAGGGCTGCCGGGCGGGCATGCCGTCCTTCACGGCCGGGTATCCGTGTGACGTTACCGCGTACGGGGGAAACGGGTGCGCGGCGGACGAGCGGTACGGACAGACGCTGATCGTATGGGCCTACTGTTCTGACGAATCTGCCCGATGTGCCGGCCGGTGAGCAGCACCGTGAGCGAACCGCCGGCTCCGTCCCCGTGCTGTCGTCCCCCGCGGAGGTGTCCACCGTGCCCCAGCCGCACCGTCCCACCCCACCCGCCAGGTCCCCCCAGCCGCGGCGTGCGCGCGGCGGCGGCCGCAAGGGGCGGCGCCGGGAGGGCCGGCCCCGGTGGGGGGTGCGGATCGCGGCCGGGGTGTCGCTGGTGGTGCTGGGGTCCGGAGCCGTCGGGCACGCGGTGATGACCGGCCTGGACACCGGGATCGAACGGGTCGACCCCTTCAAGGACATGAAGAACCGCCCGCAGGCCGGGCACGGGATGAACTTCCTGCTCGTCGGCACCGACGGCCGGGACCGGATCACCCCGGAGGAGAAGCGCGAGTACCGGCTCGGCGGCGCCCCCTGCCACTGCACCGACACGATCATGCTGGTGCACCTCTCCGCCGACCGGGAACGGGCCAGTGTGGTCAGCCTGCCCCGGGACAGCTACGCCGAGCTGCCCGCGCACCGCGACCCGGTGTCCGGCAAACCGCACCGGCCCCACCCCGTGAAGCTCAACGCGGCCTACGCCGAGGGCGGGCCGAACCTGACCGTCCGCACCGTCGAGAACATGACGAAGGTCAAGATCGACCACTACCTGGAGGTCGACTTCAGCAGCTTCATGAAGACCGTCGACGCGATGGGCGGCGTGGAGATCTGCACCGTCAAGGCCCTGCACGACCAGAACACCGGCCTGGACCTGCTGCCGGGCACGCACCGGCTGAGCGGCGGCCAGGCCCTGCAGTACGTGCGCTCCCGCCACGTCGACGGGGCCTCCGACCTGGGCCGCATGCAGCGCCAGCAGCGGTTCGTCGCCGCCCTGGTCAAACAGGCCACCGGGGGCGGGGTGCTGCTGAACCCGGTGAAGTTCAAGGAGGTCAGCTCCACCCTGCTGGGGTCGGTGCGGGCCGACCGGGGCTTCGGCTCGGAGCAGATGCTGGCGCTGGGCCAGGCCATGCGCGACTTCACGCCCTCCTCGTCCGAGTTCGCCTCGGTGCCGGTCGGGGACGCCTCGTACCCGGTCAAGGGCATCGGCTCGACGGTGAAGTGGGACGGGCCGAAGGCCGCCCGGCTCTTCGAGGCGCTGCGCAAGGACCGCCCGCTCGCCCCGCCCCGGCCCGGCGGGGGCACCGGCGGGCGGCAGCGGCCCGCCGCCGTGACGGTGGACGTGCCGCCGCAGCAGATCCGGGTCCAGGTGGAGAACGGCACCCGGATCGACGGGCTCGGCGGCCGGGTGGACGAGGCCCTGCGCGCCACCGGCTTCGACACCACCCGTGCCCCGGGCAACGGCGCCAGCCGCGACGTGCGGCGCACGGTGATCGCGTACGACCCGCGCTGGGACCGCTCGGCCCGCACGGTGGCGGCGGCGCTGCCGGGCAGCGAGCTGCGCGCGGTCGCCGGGCAGGGCCGCACGGTGCTGGTGACGGCCGGTTCGGAGTACCGCAAGGTGGTGCCGGTGCGGGCCGAGGACCCCTACCGGGGCGGCGGGGACCAGGCCGTCACCGGCGACCAGGTGGTGTGCGGGCCGTAGGGGGCGCCGCTCAGGCGGCGCGCTCCAGCAGGGAGACGCTCAGGCCCTTCACCGTCTTGGTCTCCACCACCCGGTAGTGGCTGCGCAGCGCGTCGGCCTGCTCCTTCGGGAGCTTGTGGTACGGGTCCTTCGTGCCGCTCCAGGTGACCACCCACACGCGCGGGGTGGCGCGCAGGCACTCCGCGGGCCGGGCGCACTCCTGCGGGAACAGGTCGTCGCTGTCCAGTGCCGAGCGCTCGGCGAAGACGTCCCGGAGCTGGACGCGCTCCGGGAGGAAGTACTCCACCTGGAAGTCGATCATGAACACCCGGTCGGCGCCGCGCACGGGCACGAACCCGTCCCCGGGCCGGTAGCCCTTGCCGATGATCTGCGCCGCGGCCTGGCCGTCGAGGCCGACCCGGGCCCATTCGGTGCGCATCTGCCGCTGGTCGGGCAGGCCCAGGAGGATCAGCGCGGCCAGCACCAGCGCCCCGGCCCGCAGCGGCCGCAGCGCGGCCAGGGCGGCGGCCGCGAGCACCACCCAGGCGGGCACGGTGAAGAGCAGGTAGCGGTCCATGAAGTACGAGGTGCTGCCCTGCGAGACCACCCAGGCGGCCACGATCGGGGCCCCGCCGGCCAGCAGGAGCTCCGCCGCGGGCCGCCGGCCCCGGCTCCAGGCGAGCGGGAGCAGGACCAGCGCGGCGAGGGCGAGGCCTATCGTCGGGGAGCCGAAGAGGTTGTTCCAGAGGTCGGCGACGCTCCGCAGGTGCGGGGTCTTGATCCAGTTGATCTGCCGGCCGACCTGGCGCTGCCCCAGCAGCACCAGCGGGATCACGGGGAGCAGGGCGACGGCCACCGTGGCGGCGTAGGCGAGGACGGTGCGCCCGCGCCGGTCCCGCCGCCAGCGCAGCAGCACGATCAGGCCGTGCGGCAGCAGGAAGAGCAGGGAGACGACGTGGAACAGCCCGGCCGCGGCCACGGCGAGCGCGTACGGGGCCCAGCGGCGCAGGACCGGGCGCTCCAGCGCCCGCAGCAGCAGCCAGGTGGCGGCGCTGACGGCGAGTACGACGAAGGCGTACGAGCGCGCCTCCTGCCCGTACCGGGACACGGCCGGCACGAACGCGAACAGCAGCCCGGTGAAGACGGCGGTGCGGCGGTCGAAGAGGGTGCGGGCCGTCAGGACGGCGAAGGCGGCGGCGCCGGCCATGGCGAGCGCCGACGGGAGCCGGAGCATGGCGGTGGAGTCCCCGAAGACGGAGACCCAGAAGTGCAGCAGGAAGTAGTAGAGGCCGGAGACGGCGTCGACGTGGCCCAGCATGTCGGCCAGCTCGCCGGTGCTGCGCGAGGCGGCGTTCCAGCTGGCGAGCTCGTCCCGCCAGGGCTGGGCGCGCCCGATGCCGACGGCGGCGACGGCGAGGGTCAGCAGGGCGGCCCACAGCCAGTCGTAGCGGGCCGTGCGGGCGGCGCGGGGGACGTCCCGGGAGCTCGTGCCCCCGTCCGGGACGTGCCGTCCGGAGCCTGCCGCGGCCGCGGTCGCCGTACTGCTGCTGGTCATGTGGTGGTACCTTCCGGATCCGTCGGATCGGCTGTGGGGGTGGCCTGGGCGCGGGACGTTCCGGACCTCTCTCGACGTCACAGGGTAAGTCGCGGCCCGGGGCCCCATCCAATTCCGGCGGACATCCGGCCGCCGCCGGCCGCCGCCGACGGGCCGCGGCTCAGCGGGAGACGACCGCCGGGTCCTTCTTCGGCAGCGAGAACCTCGCGCCCTCCAGCATCCGCTTGAGCGACGCCGAACCGGGCCGCTCGACGAAGCGGTGGACCAGCCAGGAGAGCAGCAGGATCGCCGCCAGGCACATCGCGAGCAGCGGGTACGGCGCGAGCCCGTGGTCGCGGCCCCAGCGGATCAGCGCCCAGCCGATCTCCTGGTGGAGGAGGTAGACGGGGTAGGTGAGGGCTCCGGCGACGGTCAGCCACTTCCACTGGATCCTGTTGAGGAGGCCCGTCGCGGCGGCCAGCATCACCAGGAAGAACACGGCCGTGATGGTCGCGGCGATCGGCCACGACAGGTCGTAGCCCACTTCGTGCCGGTAGGCCCCCACGGTGACGTGCAGCCGGTTCTGCGCGATGAGCCAGGAGAAGGCGACGACCGCGATCAGCATCGGGTTCACACCGAAGCGGTAGATCAGGTACATGGCCACGCCCGCGATGAAGTACGGGGCGTCGTTCGGCAGGAGCAGCAGGTCCAGCAGGCCGATCTGCGTGTACGGGGCGATCACGGCCAGGATCGTCCAGATCCCGCAGAACGCGAGGACCCTGCGGTAGGTGAGACCCATGACGGCCACGACGGCGAAGAGCAGGTAGAACCGGAGCTCGACCCAGAGGGTCCAGTACACGCCGTCGGCGTCGGGCACCCACAGGGGCTTCTGCAGCATGGTGAGGTTGGCCAGAAGGTCGCTGATGCCCAGCGGCTTGCGGCTCGGCCGGACCGTGACGGCGAAGTTCACCACCAGGGCGGTGGCGATGACGCCGAACCAGTAGGCGGGGTAGAGCCGGACCACGCGGGATATGAAGTAGTCGCGGGGGGAACGGCCCCAGCACGACATGCAGATGACGAACCCGCTGATCAGGAAGAAGAGCTGGACGCCCATCCAGCCGTACGCGGTGATGCCGTTGACCGCGGGCATCAGCGACTTGGGCTTCTGGCCCCACACTTCCGGGTGGAGGTTGACGCCGGTCCAGTGGAAGGCGACCACGGACAGCGCGGCCAGCAGGCGCAGCCCGTCCAGGACGTAGAGGCGCGGGCGGCGCACCCGTCCCTTGTCGCGCTGCTCCTGCTGGGGCGGTATGGCGTCGAGGAGTACGGGTACTTGTGTGGCAGGCGTCATGAGGGGAACAGCTCCACGAAGTGTCCGGCTTGGAATCGACGCCCCCCCCGGCCGTCGCCCGACACTCTAGACGGAGCCCGGGCGCCCGTGGCGCCCCACGGCCGTTCCGTAACCGACCCCACACCCGGAACTCAGTCGTCGAGGCCCTCCGCGGCCCGCCGCCGACGCAGTTCGGTGATGGCCTGCCGGCGGGCGAGGCGGTGGGTGCGGCGGATCTGGGCCTCCTGGTAGCGGCGCTCGTCCTGCTCGGTCTCCGGGATCACCGGGGGGACCTGGCGGGGCTTGCCGTCGGAGTCGACCGCCGTGAAGACGAGGTAGGCGCTGCCGACCTGGGTGGCGGGGCTCGACTCGTTCCACCGCTCCGCGAGGACCCGTACGCCGACCTCCATCGAGGTGCGGCCGGTCCAGTTGACCTGCGCCCGGACGTGGACGAGGTCGCCGACGCGGACGGGGGCGAGGAAGGCCATCTCGTCCATGGAGGCGGTGACGGCGGGCCCGCCGGAGTGGCGTCCGGCCACGGCGCCGGCGGCGTCGTCGACCAACTTCATGATCACGCCGCCGTGCACGGTGCCGAGGAGGTTGGTGTCGTTGGCCGTCATGATGTGGCTGAGGGTGGTCCGGGACGCCGAGATCGGCTTGCCCTCGGGTGCGTCCGGTATCTGTGTCATACAGCCACCTTAAGTGCGGTTCGTAGGCATCAGGTGTGCAACAGGCGCGGTACGAAGCGCGGACCGGGGTGTCGTGCGGTGCTCCCGGGCGGGCATCCTTGTGCCCATGAGTGACTGGGACGGGTACGGCGAGCGCGACGCGCAGGGCCGCCGCGATGACGGGTACGGGCGCGGCAGCGGGCAGGGGCAGCCGGACGGGGCGCAGCGGATGCGCCACGTCCAGCGGCAGCCCCAGCAGCGGCAGCCGCAGCGTCCGGCGCGCCCGCCGGTCCCGCCGCAGTCCCCGCCGCCGGGCGGGCGTCCCGGCGGCCGTCCGGGGTACGGGGTGCCGCCGCAGCAGGCGCAGGGACCCGACTCCGCGTACGACAGCGGCTACAACACCGGCCAGGTGTACGGGCGTCCCGCCGGCCCCCGCAATCCCTCGGGCCCCGATGGTCCCGGGCGCCCCCTGGGTCCCGGCGGCCCGGGTGGTCCCGGTGGTCCCACACCCGTCCGCGTCGTCGTCGACTGGCGCAAGCGGATCAAGATCGGTTCGATCGCGGTGGTCTCCGTACTCCTGGTGACCGGCATCGGCACCTACTTCTGGGCGGACTCCCAGGTGCGCCGCGAGGTCGACCTGGCGAAGGTCATCGAGCGCCCGAAGGAGGGCGACTGCACCACTTACCTGATCGTGGGCTCCGACAGCCGCGAGGGCATGTCCGACGAGGAGAAGAAGAAGCTCCACACGGGCTCCGCCGAGGGCAAGCGCACCGACTCGATGATGATCCTGGCGAAGTGCTCCAGCGGGAACACGATGATCTCGCTGCCGCGCGACTCCGACGTGGAGATCCCCTCCTTCGTCGGCTCCCAGTCGGGCAAGAAGTTCCCCTCGCAGAAGCGCCGGGTCAAGCTGAACGCCGCGTACGCGGAGGACGGGCCGGAGCTGCTGGTGCGGACGGTGGAGTTCAACACCGGCCTGCGCATCGACCACTACGCCGAGATCGGCTTCGCCGGGTTCGCGAACATCGTGGACGCGCTCGGCGGGGTGGAGCTGGACATCGAGCAGGCCTTCAAGGACGAGAAGTCGGGCGCCGACTTCAAGGCGGGCAAGCAGACCCTCAACGGCGAGCAGTCGCTGGCGTTCGTCCGCACCCGGTACGCCTTCGCCGAGTCGGACCTCCAGCGGACGAAGAACCAGCAGAAGTTCCTCTCCGCGCTGGCGAGCCAGGCGGCCACCCCGGGCACGGTCCTGAACCCCTTCTCCCTCTACCCGGTGATGGGCGCCGGCCTGGACACGCTGATCGTGGACAAGGACATGGGGCTGTGGGACATGGGTCAGATGTTCTTCGCGATGAAGGGCATCAGCGGCGGTGACGGCGTGTCGATGAACATGCCGATCTCCGGTGAGCGCGGCGGGAACCTGGTCTGGGACAAGGCGAAGGTGCAGCAGCTGGTCAAGGAGATCCAGAACGACCAGAAGGTGACCGTCAAGGGGCAGTGACGGGCCGTCGTCCGCGTCCGAACGGGTGAGGGGCGGGTGTTCGCTCGGTCACCCCCTGTGGACATCCCGGGCGGTCTTTCGTAAGACTGTTGCGGCCCAGACGGCCGGGGGAAGGCGCGAACGGGCTCGTGAACCGGCGCGGCCGTAAGAAATTCGGGCACGCGTCAGCCTGCCCGTGGAGCCTCCATGTCCCTGCATCCGTCCCCGCGCGTCGTCGAAGACCGGCGGGAGGACGGCGAACGCCGCTTCGTGCTGTCCCCCCGGCCGGGGCGGGTGACCCCGTCGGCCGCGCGGCCGCCCCGGCTGCGCGTGCTGGACGGGCTGCGGATCCTCGCGGCGGTGCTGGTGCTGGTGCACCACTACACCCGTCAGGAGGTGTGGGGGCGGGACGCCTTCGGGTGGCTGACGATGGTCGGCCGGTACAGCTGGATGGGCGTGGAGCTGTTCTTCATGATCAGCGGCTTCGTCATCTGCATGTCGGCGTGGGGGCGGCCGCTCGGCAGCTACCTGCGCAGCCGGGTGATCCGGCTGGGACCCGCGTACTGGTTCTGCGTACTGGTCACCATGGGCGTGATGCTGGCCGTCCAGAAGCCGTTCGGCGGGGCCGGGCCGGGGCTGAGCCAGGTGCTCACCAACCTGACGATGGTGCAGACGCCGCTGGGCAGCTCGCCGATGGACGCGTCGTACTGGACGCTGTGGTCCGAGGTCCGCTTCTACCTGATCTTCGCCGTGGTCGCGTGGACGGGCCTGACGTACCGCAAGGTGCTGAACTTCTGCTGGATCTGGACGGTGGCCTCTCTGCTGGCACCCGGCTCCGGGCTGCCGGTGCTCCAGGTGCTGGCGAACCCGAACTACTCGCCGCTGTTCGTCTCCGGGATCTGCTTCTACCTGATCCGCCGTGAGGGGGCGCGGGCGGGCGAGCCGTGGGCGTTGCTGGTGTTCTCCTGGCTGCTGATGCAGCGCTGGCTGAACGACATCGTCCAGTGGAACACCGTCAAGGGCGACCGGCTGTCCTGGGAGATGTGCCTGCTCGTCGTGACCCTGTGCTACCTGGTGATGGCCGCGGTGGCGCTGGGCTGGCTGGACCGGGTCGACTGGCGCTGGCTGTCGGTCGCGGGGGCCATGTCGTACCCGCTGTACCTGCTGCACCAGCAGATCGGGGTGACCCTGCTGAGGCAGTGGCACCGGGACGTCGAGCCGTGGACGCTGCTGCTGTCGGCGATGGCCGTGATGCTGCTGGCGTCCTGGCTGATCCAGCGGTTCGTGGAGCGGCCGGCGGCGGGCCGGCTGAAGCGCTTCCTGGAGACCCGGCCGACGGGGCGGGGCTGAGCACGCGGTGCCGGGTACGCCGGAAGGGGCACCCCCGAGGGGGTGCCCCTTCCGTACGACCGGGTACCGGTACCGGTGACCGGTACCGGGTGCGGTTACTTCTTCTTGCCGGCGGCCGCGCGGAGCTTCCACGGCATCGCGATGGACTCCAGCTGGACGGCCAGGTTCATCTTGGACTCGCCGACGGTGCGGTCCTCGAAGTGGATCGGGACCTCCATCACCTGGAAGCCGCGGCGCAGGGCCTTGAACTTCATCTCCACCTGGAAGCTGTAGCCGGCGCTGCCGATCGACGCGAGGTCGATCGCCTTGAGCGCGCCCGCGCTCCACAGGTTGAAGCCGCCGGTGATGTCGCGGACGCGGGTGCCCAGGATGGTGCTCGCGTACGCGTTGGCCCAGCGGGAGAGCAGCTTGCGGTGCGCGCCCCAGGCGTCGGAGAGGGTGCCGCCCGGCACGTAGCGGGAGCCGACGACGAGACCGGCGCCGGTGGAGCGGGCGACGCCCAGCATCTCGGCGATCTTGCCGGCCGGGTGGGAGCCGTCGGCGTCCATCTGGAGCACGTACTCGGCGCCGTCCTCGACGGCCTTGGCCATGCCGGCCGCGTAGGCGCGGCCGAGGCCGTCCTTGGCGGTGCGGTGCAGGACGGACATGCGGGGCTTGCCGTCCTCGGTGAGGAAGCCCTCGGCGAGCTCGTCGGCGATCTTGCCGGTGCCGTCGGGCGAGGAGTCGTCGACGATCAGCAGGCGCAGGCCCGGCTGGTCGAGGCCCATGAGCAGCTCCACCATGCCCGGCAGGTTGCCCGCCTCGTTGTAGGTGGGCATGACCACGGTGAGCGGCGTGTCCGCCCAGGTGTCGGGGAGCTTGGTGGTTGCGACGTCGGTCGCGCGGGGAGTCTGCTGCTCGCCTATCACAGGTTGTGCCTCACTCAAGTTGGTCATCACCGGTCGGAGGAGAAGCGGACGGCGGCGTCGGGCAGTTCAGCCTCGCACCACACCCGCACCCCTGCGCGAAGTTCGTTGTCAGCCCCCACGACGGCACCGTCGCCGATGACCGCGCCCGTCACCACCGTGCGCTTGCCCACCGAGGCGCCTGCGCCGATGAGGCTGGCGCTCACCACCGTGTCCGCGCCGAGGATCGCGCCGTCCAGCACGATGGAGCCCTGGACGACAGCACCCGATTCGATCCGGGCGCCGGCACCCACAACGGTACCGCCCGAGAGCTTGGCGCCGTCCGCCACCTCTGCACCGGGGAGCACGAGGGCCTCGCCGCGCGGGCCGGGGACGGCCGGGGAGGAGACGACGCCGCGCACCAGGTCGGCGGAGGCCTGGACGAAGGACTCGGGCTTGCCGAGGTCCAGCCAGTAGGTGTCCTCGGTGACGCCGTGGAGCTTGGCGCCGGAGGCGAGCAGGCCGGGGAAGGTCTCGCGCTCGACGGACACCGGGCGGCCGGCCGGGATGGAGTCGATCACGCTGCGGCGGAAGACGTAGCAGCCGGCGTTGATCTGGTCGGTGATGATCTCCTCGGGGGTCTCCGGCTTCTCGGTGAAGGCCAGCACCCGCCCGTCGGCGTCGGTGGGGACCAGGCCGAAGGCGCGGGGGTCCTCGACGCGTACGAGGTGCAGGGAGACGTCGGCGTCGGCCGCCCGGTGCGACTCGACCAGGCCGGCGATGTCGAGACCGGTGAGGATGTCGCCGTTGAAGACGAGGACCGGGGAGTCGGGGCCGCCGGTCAGGCGCTCGGCGGCGTTGCGGATGGCGCCGCCCGTGCCCAGCGGCTCGTCCTCGACGACGTATTCGAGGGTGATGCCGAAGTCGGAACCGTCGCCGAAGTAGGGCTCGAAGACCTCGGCGAGGTAGCAGGTGGCCATCACGATGTGCGTGACACCGGCGGCTGCGGCCCTGGCTATCTGGTGGGCGAGGAACGGGACGCCCGCTGCCGGAACCATCGGCTTGGGGGTGTTCACCGTCACGGGGCGCAGTCGCGTCCCCTGCCCGCCGACCAGCAGGATCGCTTCCGTCATTTTGTTCTCTCCCCAACCGGTTCGGGCGTACGAAGCTTCAAAGTTAGCCCATCCCGGGCAGTGCGAAGCCCGGAGGCGGGCCGGGCCGGCCGCCCGCGGCAACGTTCCGGTTACGGCGGGATCCTCACTCTGCGCATGCGCGGGGGCCCGTCCGTCCCCTCTATATGTACGGCGTACGGGCTGCTCGGCCGAAGACCCGCTGCTCAGCGGCGAAACCCCGGCCGCGGCGTCCGCCCGGGCGCTTCGGGCGGCGCGGCCCGGCGGGGTGCCTCCCCCGCGAGGGGGGCACGGCGGCCCGCCGGGGGCGTGCGCTCGCGGCCCGGCCGCCCGCTGGATCGGAATCGTTACAAAGGAGGGCGCACGGAAAGGCCCCCGGCGGTCGCGGGGGCCTTTCACGCGCGTACGGGCCGGGCTGCGCTACGGCAGGTTGCGGGCCATGACGATGCGCTGGACCTGGTTCGTGCCCTCGTAGATCTGGGTGATCTTGGCGTCGCGCATCATGCGCTCGACCGGGTAGTCGCGGGTGTAGCCGTAGCCGCCGAGGAGCTGGACGGCGTCCGTGGTGACCTCCATGGCCACGTCGGAGGCGAAGCACTTGGCGGCGGCGCCGAAGAAGGTCAGGTCGGAATCGACGCGCTCCGACTTGGCGGCGGCGGCGTAGGTCAGCTGGCGGGCGGCCTCGATCTTCATGGCCATGTCCGCGAGCATGAACTGGACGCCCTGGAAGTCGCCGATCGGCTTGCCGAACTGCTTGCGCTCCTGGACGTAGCCCTTGGCGTAGTCCAGGGCGCCCTGGGCGATGCCGAGGGCCTGGGCGGCGATGGTGATGCGGGTGTGGTCGAGGGTCTTCATCGCGGTGGCGAAGCCGGTGCCCTCGGCGCCGATCATGCGGTCGGCGGGGATGCGGACGTTGTCGAGGTAGACCTCGCGCGTCGGGGAGCCCTTGATGCCGAGCTTCTTCTCGGGGGCGCCGAAGGAGACTCCCTCGTCGGACTTCTCGACGACGAAGGCCGAGATGCCCTTGGAGCGCTTCTCCGGGTCGGTGACGGCCATGACCGTGTAGTAGTCGGAGACGCCCGCGTTGGTGATCCAGCGCTTGACGCCGTTGAGCACCCAGAAGTCGCCGTCGCGGACCGCGCGGGTCTTCATGCCGGCCGCGTCGGAGCCCGCGTCGGGCTCGGAGAGGCAGTACGAGAACATCCCGTCGCCCTTGGCCAGCGGGCCGAGGTACTTGGCCTTGAGCTCCTCGGAGCCGGAGAGGATCACCGGGAGGGAGCCGAGCTTGTTCACGGCCGGGATGAGGGAGGAGGACGCGCAGACGCGGGCCACCTCCTCGATCACGATGACCGTGGCGAGGGCGTCGGCGCCGGCGCCGCCGTAGGTCTCCGGCACGTGGACGGCGTGCAGGTCGTTGGCGACGAGGGCGTCGAGGGCCTCCTGCGGGAAGCGGGCCTCCTCGTCGACGGCGGCCGCGAACGGGAGGATCTTCGCCTCGCAGAGCGCGCGGACGGACTCTCGGAGCATGTCGTGCTCCTCGGCCGGGCGGTACAGGTCGAAGTCGGCAGAACCCGCCAAGATCTCTCACTCCCCAAGGTCACGCGCCGTGGGGCGGCGACAGCCGTGTGTCGCTGCCGCACGCTCGGCGCGGGATGCTAACTACCGTTAAGTAACCCAAATTCTAGTTCCCGGCGTCCGTGCAGCGATATGTGGCGCGTACGTGAGCTGCGTGACAGCCGGATGCTCCTGGGAACGTCCCCCCGGACCGGCCCGACTATGCTCGGGGGCCGCAAACGGCCCCGCACCTCTGGAGCATCCATGGCCCCCCTCAAGATCACCGTGATCGGTACCGGCTACCTGGGCGCCACCCATGCCGCGGCCATGGCGGAACTCGGCTTCGAGGTGCTGGGCCTGGACGTGGTCCCGGAGAAGATCGCGATGCTGGAGGCCGGCCGGGCCCCGATGTACGAGCCGGGCCTGGAAGATCTGCTCGCCCGGCACGTGGCGGGGCTGCCGGGGTCCACCGGGCGGCTGCGGTTCACACGGTCCTGGGAGGAGCTCGGCGAGTTCGGCGACGTCCACTTCGTGTGCGTGAACACCCCGCAGAAGCACGGCGAGTACGCCTGCGACATGTCGTACGTCGACTCGGCGTTCGAGTCGCTGGCCCCGCACCTGACCCGGCCGGTGCTGGTGGTCGGCAAGTCGACGGTGCCGGTGGGCTCCGCGGCGCGGCTCGCGGCGAAGCTGGCGGAGCTGGCCCCGGTGGGCGCGGAGGCGGAGCTGGCGTGGAACCCGGAGTTCCTGCGCGAGGGCTTCGCCGTGCAGGACACCCTGCACCCCGACCGGATCGTCGTCGGCGTCCGGGGCGAGCGCGGCGAGAAGCTGCTGCGCGAGGTGTACGAGACCCCGATGTCCGAGGGCAGCCCGCTGGTGGTCACCGACTTCCCGACGGCGGAGCTCGTCAAGACGGCCGCGAACTCCTTCCTGGCGACCAAGATCTCCTTCATCAACGCGATGGCGGAGGTGTGCGAGGCCGCGGGCGGCGACGTGGTCAAGCTGGCCGAGGCCATCGGCCACGACGAGCGGATCGGCTCGAAGTTCCTGCGCGCCGGCATCGGCTTCGGCGGCGGCTGCCTGCCCAAGGACATCCGCGCCTTCATGGCCCGGGCCGGCGAGCTGGGCGCCGACCAGGCCCTGACCTTCCTGCGGGAGGTCGACTCCATCAACATGCGCCGCCGCGGCCACATGGTCGAGCTGGCCCGCGAGGCCGTCGGAGGCTCCTTCCTCGGCAAGCGGGTCGCCGTCCTCGGCGCCACCTTCAAGCCCGACTCCGACGACGTCCGCGACTCCCCCGCGCTCAACGTCGCCGGGCAGATCCACCTCCAGGGCGGCCAGGTCACCGTCTACGACCCCAAGGGCATGGACAACGCCCGCCGGGTCTTCCCCACCCTCGGCTACGCGGACTCCGCGCTCGCGGCGGCCCGCGGCGCCGAGGTCGTCCTGCACCTCACCGAGTGGCGCGAGTTCCGCGACCTCGACCCGGCCGAGCTCGGCGCCGTCGTCACCGACCGCCTGGTCCTGGACGGTCGGAACGCGCTCGACCCCGTGCGCTGGCGGGCGGCCGGCTGGACGTACCGGGCGATGGGCCGACCGCAGGCCTGACCCGCGCCACCGCCTCGACGGACGGAGTCCGGCGCAGCGGACCGAAGCCCGCGAGGCGCCCCGGCGCCGAGCGGCGCGAGGACCGCGTCAAGAAGGGGACGGTCGGAACGCGCTCGACCCCGTGCGCTGGCGGGCGGCCGGCTGGACGTACCGGGCGATGGGCCGACCGCAGGCGTAAGGGTTTCCGGGGGTCTGCCGGTTGAGCAGGGCGTACATCCATACCCACTTTTGATGGATCTCAGTCAAAAAAGTGGAATAAACGACTGGGTAGACTCTGCGCCGATGACCACGACCAGCAGCCCCCCAGCCCACCCGACCGCATCCGCGACGGCGGCGCCCGCCTCCCGGCGCGGCCGGCGGGCATCCTTCGAGACGGCCGTGCGAGGACGCGGCGCCCTGCTCGCCATCGCGGGGTTCTGGCTGGCCAGCCGGGCAGCGATGCTCTGGATGCTCGTCAACGACTTCTTCAGCTCGAACGTCGTCCGCGTCGAGGTCACCGCGACCTACCACAACTGGTACAACGTCCTCGTCACGTGGACGCTGCCGCAGAACGACATCATGTGGCAGTACCCCCCGGCCGCCGCGGCGATCTTCCTCTCGCCCGACCTGCTGCCGTTCCTCACCTACTTCCAGGCCTTCGTGGCCCTGACGGTGCTCTGCGACGGCGTGGTCCTGCTCGGCCTCGTCCGCGCCGCGCGCCGCAGCGACGGCAGCATGGCCGGCGCCCTGGTGTGGCTGGTGACGCTGCCGATGATGATGGCGACCCCGTTCGCCCGCTACGACATCCAGGTCACCCTGCTCGCGGTCTTCGCCCTCCTCGCGCTGCGGAACCGCCCGAAGCTCGGCGGGGTCATCGCCGGCATCGGCGCGATGGTCAAGGTGTGGCCGCTGCTCACCCTGCTCGGCACCCCGCGCGGCAAGTCGACGCGGGACGCCTTCGTCGCGGCCGCGCTGTCCGGCGCCGCGCTGCTGGCCGTCTTCGCGCTGCTGTTCCGCGACACCCTCGGCTTCCTCGGGAACCAGGGCGACCGCGGCGTGCAGGTCGAGTCCCTCGGCGGCTCCGCGCTGATGGCGGCCCGCCTCCTGGACCTGTGGCCCGGCGAGATCAACTTCCAGTACGGCGCCTTCGAGTACGTCGGCCCGTACGTGCCCGCCATCGCGCGGGCCTCGCTCGGCCTGACCGTGGTCGGCTTCCTGCTGCTCCTGCTGTGGCGCGTCCGGGCCAACCGCTGGTCGAGCGCGACGCCTTTCGACGCCGCGCTCTGCGCGATCATGGTCTTCACGGTCACCAGCCGCGTCATCAGCCCGCAGTACATGATCTGGCTGCTCGGCCTCGCCGCCGTCTGCCTGACCTCCAGGAACACCACCCAGCGTCCGGTCGCCTGGCTGCTCATCGCCGCCAACGCGCTGACCACACTGATCTTCCCGGTCTGGTACGGCTCGGACATCCTCACCAACAGCACGCTCGGCACGATCCTGCTGTGCGCGCGCAACGGCCTCCTGCTCTACGCCACGGTGTGGTCGATGGTCCGGCTGTGGAAGGCGACCGTCCTGCCGAAGCGGGCCCTGGCCTCCCTCTAGGGAGTCGGCCTGCGGTGCTGGGCGGCGCGGGCCGTGAACTCCGCGTCACGCAGCACCCGCTGGGCGTTGCCCCAGGTCAGCAGGGCCACGTCGGCTTCCGACCAGCCCCGTTCCAGTAGTTCCGCGATCAGGTGCGGGTAGCCCGAGGGGTCGGTGAGGCCGGCCGGGCGGGGGCCGCCCCGTTCGGCGCCGAAGGCCGCTCCGAGTCCGACGCCCTCCGGGCCCGCGATGGCCCGTACGTGGTCCAGGTGGTCGGCCACCGCGTGCAGGGAGTCCCCGGTCCGCGCGGTGTCGAAGGTGACCATCGCCAGTCCGTTCGCCGCCCGCAGCGCGAGCAGCACCTCGTCCGTGACGTTGCCCGGATGCGGGTTGAGGGCGGCGGCCCCCGCGTTCGAGATGATCACCGGCGCCTTGGACGCCGCCGCGAGCTGGCAGGCCGCGGCCGGCGGGCAGCCCGTCAGGTCCAGCAGCATCGCCAGCCGGTTCACCTCCTTGACCACCTCGTGGCCGAAGGCCGTCAGGCCCTCCTCGGCCCAGGGGGCGCCCGCGGGCGCGAGGATGCGGACGCCCAGCGCGTGGAAGGCCCGCAGCGCACCGAGGGAGTCGGTGAGCGTACTGCCGGGGACGGGCCCCAGGAACGAGGCGATCCGGCCCCGGTTGCGGGCGTCGACCATGTCGTCGGCGCTCAGCGCGAGGCACAGGCTGTCGGAGTAGCGGCGCATCAGGGACCGCGCCACGTCGATCTGTTCGAGGGTGTCGGACACCACCTGGTCGGCGGCCGCGCCCTCGCGCGGCCGGCCCGGGGGCACGAGCAGCGTCCAGAACTGGGCGCCCACCCCGCCGGCGCGCAGCCGGGGGATGTCGGTGTCGACTCCGGTGTCCGGGGTTTCGATGTCGTGGTACGGGCTCTGGCGCAGGGTCCAGACGAGGGTGTTGCACCCGTCCGCGACGGGATGGACGGCGAGCAGCTCGGCTGCCCGTTCCAGGGCGCCGCCCACGAACGCGGGGGCGGGGGCGGGGACGTCTTCGGCTCCGACGCCCACGGAGTGGGGTTCATCCTGCAGATCGGCCATGGCAGTGGCTCCGGTCTCGGCGGCAGCAGGGAGAGAAGATGGTGCCACCGTGACACGTGGGGAGCCGGGGCCGCCCGGCGGATGTGGCGTTCGGGTGGTGCCGTAGCCTCCCGGCGGGTTGCGGGGGGGCAGGGGCCGCAGGCCGGGGGCCGGGCCTCGGCGGGCCTGCGGGCTGCCCGGGGTCCGGTCCGAGCCGGGAGCGGGCCGGGCCACGGGCCGGGAGCCGGTCCCAACCGGACCCCGGTCAAGCCGGGCCCGGCCCGGCCGGGGGACGGGTGGGGCCGGCTCCCGGGTGGCGGGGCGTCAGGGGCGGGCGTTGGACGGGCCCCGGGTGGCCGAGAGTTCCCGGGCCGTCGACTCCGCGTCGCGCAGCACCCGTACCGCGTTGGACCAGGTCAGCTTCGCCAGGTCGGCCCGGGACCAGCCGCGCCCGATCAGTTCCGCGATCAGGTTCGGGTAGCCCGACACGTCGTCCAGCCCGGCCGGGGTGAACGCGGTGCCGTCGAAGTCGCCGCCGATGCCGATGTGGTCGACGCCGGCCGCCTCGCGCATGTGGTCCAGGTGGTCGGCGACGGTGGCGGCGGTGGCCACCGGGCGCGGGCGGGCCGCCTCGAACTCCCGGTGCAGGGCCATCGCCCCGGGAGTGGTGTCGAGGTGGTGGAAGCCGTGCGCGCGCAGGTTCTCGTCCGCCGCGAGGGTCCACTCGACGGCGGCGGGCAGGATGAACTTGGGCACGAAGGTGGCCATCGCCACCCCGCCGTTGCCGGGCAGCCGCTCCAGCACGTCGTCGGGGACGTTGCGCGGGTGGTCGCAGACCGCGCGCGCCGAGGAGTGCGAGAAGATCACCGGCGCCCGCGAGGTGTCGAGGGCGTCGCGCATCGTCGTCGCGGCGACGTGCGAGAGGTCCACGAGCATGCCGATGCGGTTCATCTCGCGCACGACCTCGTGGCCGAAGCCGGTGAGGCCGCCGTGCCGGGCCTCGTCGGTCGCCGAGTCCGCCCAGTCGATGGTGTCGTTGTGGGTGAGCGTCATGTACCGCACGCCCAGCTGGTGCAGGGCGCGCAGGGTGGCGAGCGAGTTGTTGATGGAGTGGCCGCCCTCGGCGCCCATCAGCGAGGCGATCCGGCCCTCGGCGCGGGCCGCCTCCATGTCGTCCGCCGTCAGCGCGCGCACCAGCGACCCCGGGTAACGGGTGATCAGCTGGTCGACGGCGTCGATCTGCTCCAGGGTGGCGCTGACCGCCTCGTCGCCGCTGTAGTCGGAGCGCACGTACACGGACCAGAACTGGGCGCCGACCCCGCCGGCCCGCAGCCGGGGGAGGTCGGTGTGCAGGTGGCCCGACTGGTCGCCGGCGATGTCCCGCCGGTCGAGGTCGTAGCGGACCTGCTCGCGCAGCGCCCAGGGCAGGTCGTTGTGCCCGTCGACGACCGGGTACTCGGTGAGCAGCTCCCGGGCCTGCGCCAGCAGGTCCGCCGCGCTCACTTGCCGAACCCGAAGGACTCCGAGCCCGCGACCTTCGTGCGCAGCCGCTTGCCCTTCTCGGTGGCCTGGTCGTTCAGCTCCTGCTGGAAGTCGCGCATCCGGCCGAGCAGCTCCGCGTCGTGCGCGGCCAGCATGCGTACGGCCAGCAGGCCCGCGTTGCGCGCCCCGGCGACGGAGACGGTGGCCACGGGGACCCCGGCGGGCATCTGGACGATCGACAGCAGCGAGTCCATGCCGTCGAGGTACTTCAGCGGGACCGGCACGCCGATGACGGGCAGCGGGGTGACGGAGGCCAGCATCCCGGGCAGGTGGGCGGCCCCGCCCGCGCCCGCGATGATCGCCTTCAGGCCCCGGTCGGCAGCCTGCTCGCCGTACGCCACCATCTCGCGCGGCATGCGGTGGGCGGAGACGACGTCGACCTCGTAGGGGATCTCGAACTCGTCCAGGGCCTGGGCGGCGGCCTCCATGACCGGCCAGTCGGAGTCCGAGCCCATGACGATGCCTACGACGGGGGAGGTGCTCATTCGGTGATCGTTCCTCTGAGGTAGCCGGCTGCGTGACGTGCGCGCTCCAGCACATCGTCCAGGTCGTCGCCGTAGGTGTTGACGTGGCCGACCTTGCGGCCGTGTTTCACGTCCTTGCCGTACATGTGGATCTTCACCTGCGGATCGTGCGCCATGCAGTGCAGGTACCCCGCGTACATGTCGGGGTAGTCCCCGCCGAGCACGTTCGCCATGACCGTCCAGCGGGCCCGGGGGCGCGGGTCGCCCAGGGGGAGGTCCAGGACCGCGCGGACGTGGTTGGCGAACTGGGAGGTGACCGCACCGTCCTGGGTCCAGTGACCGCTGTTGTGCGGTCGCATGGCCAGCTCGTTGACGAGGATGCGGCCGTCGGTGGTCTCGAACAGCTCCACGGCCAGGTGGCCGGTCACGTCGAGCTCCCGCGCGATGCGCAGGGCCAGGGCCTGGGCCTCGCCCGCGAGGGATTCGGAGAGGTTGGGGGCGGGGGCGATCACCGTGTCGCAGACCCCGTCCACCTGGATGGACTCGACGACGGGGTAGGCCACCGCCTGGCCGTGCGGGGAGCGGACGATGTTGGCCGCGAGCTCGCGGACGTAGTCCACCTTCTCCTCGGCGAGGACCGGGACGCCCGCCTTGAAGGGGGCCTCCGCGTCCTCGGGGGTGCGGACGAACCACACGCCCTTGCCGTCGTACCCGCCGCGCACCGTCTTGAGGATGACGGGGAACCCGCCGACCTCTTCCGCGAAGGCCGCCACGTCCGCCGGATCGCTCACGATCCGGTGGCGGGGGCTGGGCGCGCCGATCTCGTCGAGCTTGGCGCGCATCACCCCCTTGTCCTGGGCGTGCACCAACGCGTCGGGCCCCGGCCGGACGGGGATGCCGTCCGACTCCAGGGCCCGGAGGTGCTCGGTGGGTACGTGCTCGTGATCGAAGGTGATCACGTCGCAGCCGCGCGCGAAGGCGCGCAACGTCTCCAGGTCGCGATAGTCGCCGATGACGACGTCGCTCACGACCTGGGCCGCCGAGTCCTGTGGGGTGTCACTGAGGATCTTGAATCTGATGCCGAGGGGGATACCCGCCTCGTGGGTCATGCGGGCGAGCTGACCGCCGCCGACCATGCCGACTACCGGGAACGTCACGCCTCCAGGGTATCCGCCGGTATTCCGCCATTCGGACGGGACCCTGGCGCGGACCCGCCGGTGCCCTCCCGGAGCCCCGTGTGCCGTGCGTCGCAAGGGGTCCCGGGGCGCAGACTCCCGCCACGGGGGACACTTAGCATGGTGGGGTTGACGAAATCGGGTGACGCGCCGCCGCGGGGCGACGACGACGGACAGGGACTGAACCATCACATGAGCAGCACGCCGAAGGCCGTACCGCTGTCCGAGCGCTTCCGCGGTCTGGCCCGGGAGGTCGTCAAGTTCGGGGCCGTCGGCGGAGCCGGTGTCCTGGTCAACTTCGGTGTCTTCAACCTGCTGCGCAGCACGACCGACCTGCAGACGGTGCGCGCCAACGTGATAGCCATCGTGGTCGCGATCATCACGAACTACGTGGGGTTCCGTTACTTCACCTACCGTGACCGCGACCTGGGCAGCCGGCGCCGCGAGATGCTCCTCTTCGTCCTGTTCAGCGGCATCGGCATGGTCATCGAGAGCGGCGTGCTCTACGTCGGCACGTACGGCCTCGGCTTCGACAGCTCGCTCGCCAACAACGTCTTCAAGTTCTTCGGCATGGGCGTGGCGACCGTGTTCCGCTTCTGGTCCTACCGCACCTGGGTCTTCAAGGCGCTGCCCACCCCGGCCGCGCACTCGCTGGTCGTCGAGCAGCGCGACGGGCACGACGCGCCCACGGCCCCCCGCGCCCCCGAGCCCGCGGCCAACCAGGGCTGAGGGCCGACGGCTACCTGACCGTACGCTCCGGCTCCGCGCGCTCGGGGGCGGTGCGGCTGAGGAAGAGCGCGAACACCGGCGGCCGGCTCTGGAGCAGTTCCAGACGGCCGCCGTCCGCTTCCGCGAGGTCCCGGGCGACGGCCAGGCCGATGCCGGTGGAGTTGCGGCCGCTGATGGTCCGCTCGAAGATCCGGTTGCCGAGGTCGGGCGGGACGCCGGGGCCCTCGTCCGTGACCTCGATGACGGCCTGGTTGCCGGTCACGCGGGTGCGCAGGGCGACGGTGCCGCCGCCGTGCATCAGCGCGTTCTCCACGAGGGTCGCCAGTACCTGGGAGACCGCGCCGGGGGTGCCGACGGCGCGCATGCCGGTCTTGCCGGAGCGGACCACGGCCCGTCCGGCGCTGCGGTAGGCCGGCCGCCACTCCTCCACCTGCTGCTTGACGACCTCGTCGAGGTCGAAGGGGACCGCGGAGCCGGTCCGGGGGTCCCGGGAGTTCGTCAGCAGCCGCTGGACCACGTCCGTGAGCCGCTCCACCTGGGTGAGGGCGATGGTCGCCTCCTCCCGGACGGTCTCCAGGTCGTCGGTGACCGTGATCTCCTCCAGCCGCATCGACAGGGCGGTGAGGGGGGTGCGCAGCTGGTGGGAGGCGTCGGCGGCCAGGCGCCGCTCGGCGGTCAGCATGCGGGCGATCCGCTCCGCGCTGGAGTCGAGCACGTCGGCGACGCGGTCCAGCTCGGGGACCCCGTAGCGCTTGTGCCGGGGCCGCGGGTCGCCCGACCCGAGCCGTTCGGCGGTCTCGGCGAGGTCGGTGAGCGGGGAGGCCAGCCGGTTGGCCTGGCGGACGGCGAGCAGTACGGCCGCCACGACCGCCAGCAGCGCCACCGCGCCGACCACGGCCAGGGTCCGCCCGACCTCCTTGGTGACGGTGGCGCGGGACTCCTCGACCACCACGAGCACGCCCTGCTCGCCGCGGGCGGTGCCCCGGATGACGCTGTCCTCGATCCGGTCGCCGACCTCGACCGTCGGGCGGCCGGCGATGGTGATGCGGGCGTACGTGCCGAGGTCGAGCTGCTCGGCGATGGCGCCCGCGTCGACGGGCTTGTGCTCCAGGGCGTCCGCCTCGACGATGCCGAGCAGCCGCAGCGCCTCGGAGCCGATGCGGTCCTGGGCGCTGCTGGTGATGGTCCGGGTCTCCACGATGACGAGGGAGACCCCGAACACGGCGATCACGACGAGCACCACGGCGAGCGTGGAGTTGATGAGGCGGCGGCGCATGCCCTGGGTGTCAGCTCTTCTCGAAGCGGAAGCCGACGCCCCGGACGGTGGCGATGTAGCGGGGGTTGGCGGCGTCGTCGCCCAGCTTCTTGCGCAGCCAGGAGATGTGCATGTCGAGGGTCTTGGTGGAGGACCACCAGGTGGTGTCCCAGACCTCGCGCATCAGCTGGTCGCGGGTGACGACCCGGCCGGCGTCGCGGACCAGGACGCGCAGCAGGTCGAACTCCTTGGCGGTGAGCTGGAGCTCTTCCTCCCCCATCCAGGCGCGGTGCGACTCGACGTCGATGCGCACGCCGTGGGTGGCGGGGGCCTGGCTGGCCTCGGTGGCGCCGCGCCGCAGCAGGGCCCGTACGCGGGCCAGCAGCTCGGCGAGGCGGAAGGGCTTGGTCACGTAGTCGTCGGCGCCGGCGTCGAGGCCGACGACCGTGTCGACCTCGTCGGCCCGGGCGGTCAGTACCAGGATCGGGAAGCCGTGGCCCTCGGCGCGCAGTCGCCGGGCCACCTCCAGGCCGTCCATCCCGGGCAGGCCCAGGTCCAGGACGACGAGGTCGACGCCGCCCTGCAGTCCGGCGTCCAGGGCGGTGGGACCGTCCTCCCGGACCTCGACCTCGTACCCCTCCCGGCGCAGGGCGCGGGCGAGGGGTTCCGAGATGGATGCGTCGTCCTCGGCGAGCAGTACACGCGTCATGTGGGTGATGGTAGTCCGCGGCGGCTGAAAGCAGGCGCTTGCCCGCACACCCCTCTCGAACTGGGGTTATTAACTACTACCCGCCTTCGAACATGATGGATCGGTTCCCCGGAATCCTGTGATCCATATCTCAAGGCCTTCCATATGCATCGGTGCCCTGTCGTATGGTGGCGGAACGCCCGATGCACTATCGAGGGGACATTTGCGCTCAAATCCGAGCCAAGATCCTCAAATTCTGCTCTGGTCGGTTGGTTCCGGCCCAGATGACAGTGAATGACCTATGGGCCGGGCCCGGCACGCGAGGAGGCGTGCAGGGCGTGGATCCCGGTTACGGCTGACCCATCACCCCGCCATAGCGGGACACGAGACCCCAGGGCGTGGGGTGGGACATCCGTCGCCGGTGCCGGCCAACCCCCACCGGGCGCTGAACAGCTCACGAAGCCAAGCGTCCCGAGCAAGCAAGGATCGACCATGGCTTCCAGCCTGACGAAGGACTCGGCGACTCCGGCGCCGGAAAAGACCTTCCTCGGCCACCCCGTTGGCCTGGCCACGCTGTTCATGACCGAGATGTGGGAGCGCTTCTCCTACTACGGCATGCGTGCGCTTCTCGTTCTGTACTTGGTCTCCGGCGGCGTCGACGCCGCGACCGGCAGCCAGGGCGGAGGCCTCGGCTTCACCGCGGCGACTGCCACCGCCATCTACTCGGTGTACGTGGCGCTGGTCTACCTCATGGCCCTGCCCGGCGGCTGGTTCGGCGACCGCGTCTGGGGCGCCCGCAAGACCGTCGCCATCGCCGGTGTCGTGATCATGGCCGGTCACGTGGCGCTCGCGGTGCCCGGCCAGCTCTCGTTCTTCGTCGGTCTGCTGCTGGTCGCGGTCGGCTCCGGTCTGCTGAAGGCCAACATCTCCACGATGGTCGGCCACCTGTACAAGGGCGTGGACGACCCGCGCCGTGACAGCGGCTTCACGATCTTCTACATCGGCATCAACATGGGTGCCCTCCTCGCCCCGGTCGGCATCGGCATGGTCGGCGAGCTCGTGAACTGGCACCTCGGCTTCGCGCTCGCCGCCGTCGGCATGGGCATCGGCCTCCTGGTCTTCCTGCTCGCCGGCCGCACGCTGGACCCGAAGAGCAGCCTGGTCCCGAACCCGCTGACCCCGGCCGAGCGCAAGGCCGTGATCGTCAAGGCCCTCGCGGTCGTGGCCGTCATCGCGGTCTTCTACACCGCCGTGACCATGGCCGACATGTTCACGATCAAGTGGGCGCTGTACCCGATCACCATCGCCGGTCTGATCATCCCGGTCGCCGTCCTCGCCCGCATCAAGCGCGACAAGGACCTGACCGCGGGCGAGCAGAGCAAGATGAGCGCCTACATCTGGTTCTTCGTGGCCGCCGCCGTCTTCTGGATGATCTACGACCAGGGCGGCTCGACCCTCTCGCTGTTCGGTGACAAGAACTCCGAGCGCAGCCTGTTCGGCTGGGAGATCCCGACCGTCATCTTCCAGTCGCTGAACCCGGCCTTCGTGGTGGCTCTGGCCCCGGTCTTCGCCGCCGCGTGGCTGCTCCTGGCCCGCCGCAACCGCGAGCCCAGCACCATCGTGAAGTTCTCGGTGGCTCTGGTCATCGTCGGCGCCTCGTTCTTCGTGTTCGCCATTCCGCTGAGCCAGACCGCCGGCAACGACACCAAGGTCACCATGTGGTGGCTGGTGCTGATCTTCCTGATGCACACCGTCGCCGAGCTGTGCCTGTCGCCGGTCGGCCTGTCGGTCACCACGAAGATGGCGCCGCAGAAGTACTCGTCCCAGATGATGGGCGTGTGGTTCCTCGCCGTCACCGCCGGTGACTGCGTCACCGGTCTGCTCGGCCTGGCCGACGTGAAGATGAACGGCGTGGGCGTGATCCTCTTCCAGGCGGCCGCCGCCGTGGTCGCCGGTCTCGCGATCTACATGTACCGCAAGAAGGTCGACGCGCTCGTGGGCGACTCGAACTGAGTCTCCCCCCGCGCGAGCGGTGAAAGGCCCGGCACACCGGAAGGTGTGCCGGGCCTTTCCGCTGTCCGGGAGGGACCGTCAGCGGGTGCCGCGCAGGCGGCGCCACGGGGTGAAGGTGAAGACCGCACCGCCGAGGAGGATGACGGTGCCGGCGACCAGGGCGAGGGCCTTGAGGCCGCCGTCGTCGTCGGCGCCGGTCTCGGCGAGGCCGCCCGCGGCGCCGGAGCTGCCGGAGGCCGCCGCGGAGCCCGCGGAGGTGGAGCCGGAGCCGCCCGGCTGGGCGGTGGTGTCCAGCTCCAGGGAGACGCCGCTGCTGGACGCCTTGCACGGCACGTTGATCGGCGTGGAGCCCGGGGCCATCGTGACGTCGATCGTCAGCTGGTCGGGGCTCAGCGTCACCTTGCCCGACTTGCCGGGCTTGTAGGTGCCCGTCATGTCGCTGAGGCTGACCGGGGCCTTGTCCGGGATCGGCTCCGCGTTGGCCGGACCGGTGACCTTGACCGTGCCGCTGTCGGCGCCGCCGAGCTTGATGGCCATCGAGGGCTTGAGAGCCCCCGCGGGCAGCGCCATGGGGGCGGCCATGGCTCCCTTCGCGGTCTTGACCGTGAGGTCGAAGGCGCCGCTCGCGTTCTTCTTGGCGTTGACGGTGACCGGGGTCTTGATGCCGCCCGGGACGACCGCGCCGCAGTCGTAGGCCACCTCGACCGCCTTGCCCGGGAAGTCGGTCTGGCCGCCGCTGCCGCCGGTGGAGCCCGTCGAGCCCGTCGAGCCGGTGGAGCCCGTCGAGCCCGTGGAGCCGGTGGATCCCGTGGAGCCCGTGGAGCCGGTGGATCCCGTGGAGCCGGTGGAGCCGCCCGAGGTGGTGGAGCCGCCGGTGCTGCCGCCGCCGTCCGCCACGTCGATGACCGCCCCGCCCTTCACCTCGCCCACCGGGGCGCACTTGGTGACGAAGGTGCCGAAGGAGAAGGTCACCGCGACCTCGTACTTGCCGGGCGTCACGGTGATCTTCCCGGCCTTGGTCAGCTTCAGCTTGCCCTTCATGGTGGACATCACCATGGGGGCCTTCTTCGGGATCTCCGGGTTCTTCTTCTCCCCGACGACCTTGACCTCCCCTCCCCCGCCGCCGACGGTGAGCCAGCCCGTGGGCTGGACCGAGTCCTTCGGGATCACCATCAGGTCGGTGTTGTTCGAGGCCGGCTTCACCGTCTCCCACGACACGTCGACCTCGTCGCCGACCTTGGCCGTGGCCGGTGCGGTGATCTTGGCGGTGGTCTCGCCCTCCACCGGGTCGCCGCCGCCGGCCGGCGGTACGCACTTGACCTTGAACGTGGCCTCGGCGGCCTGGGCGGGGGAAGCCGCCACGGCGATACCCGCGCCGCTGAGCAGCAGCGCGACCACGGCCGCGCTCGCCCTCCGTTGGGTCTTCACGATGGTCCCTTCGTCGTCGGACTGTGATCGGACGGTGCGGATGTCTGTGGGGGTCCCGCGTCCCGCGGCCCGGGGTCGGGGGCGTGGGCGGGGGCGGGGGCGGGCGGCTGCGGCTGCGGGGTGAACCACGGCAGGGCCGGCGGCTGCGCCCCGGGAGGGGCGCCCGCGGCCGTGACCCGGGGCAGCCGGGCGGTGACCGCCACCGCCGGGTCCGGGGCGGCCTTCGGGCCCCGGTGGCGGCCGGCGGACCCCGCCGCGCGGGGGCGGACCCGGTCGACGACGGCCATGCCCGCCCGGAAGAGCGCCGTCGGGATCACCACCAGCAGCAGGCCCCAGAAGAGCAGCACCCCGTACGGGCGGTCCACGCCCCAGGGCTGCGCGGCCAGCACCGTGTCCCCGTACTTGAGGGAGACCGTGTAGTCGCCGTGGGCGCCCGCCGGCAGGGCCACGTCCAGCGCGACCTCCGCCTTGCCGCCGGGCGGGATCGTCCCCTTCCAGCGGGCCTCCTCCCACACCGGGGCGAAGACCCCCCGCGCGGTGCCGAGCTGGAAGACGGGGTCCTTGACCGGGGCCGAGCCGAGGTTGCCGACGGTGGCGGTGAACTTCCGGCCGGGCGGGGCGCCGAACCAGGTCAGCACCCCGTCCTCGCCCGCCAGCCGGACCCCCGTCAGCATCGCGAGGCGGGCCGTGCCGGACTCGGCGGGCAGCTCGGCCACCGGGTGGCCGGTGATCCTGATCGGCACGGCCACCGTGGACTGGTCCCCGTTGACGGAGGTCACGTTGACCACGCAGGGGCAGGGCTTGGGCGGCTCCGCGACCGGCAGCCGGGCGGTGAAACGGCCGTCGTCGGTGACCGAGACGGCCGCTCCGTCGGCGTTGGCGCAGCTGTTGGTGCCGCCGATCATGTTCTGGCCGCAGACCAGCAGCATGACCAGGGTCTTGGGCCGCCAGCCGGTGCCGGTGACCGTGATCTCGGTGCCCTTGGCCGCCTCCTGGAGGGAGAGCGCCGCGGCGGGCTTTCCCTCTGCCGCCGCGGCCGGGGCGGCCGCCGGGAGCAACGGGAGCAGCACCAGGGCGAGTGCCGCCAGGGCCGCGCCGAGGGGGGACGCGGTCTTCGCGCCGGCCGTGCGGCTCACCTGGGTGCCCCCGTCAGCTCGTGCTCGTGCGAGTGCTCGTGCGAGTGCTCGTGCGAGTCCTCGTGTGCGCGGATGGCCGGTGCCCCGGCCGGCCGGCTCCCCGGCGTACCCGGCGCCTCCTCGCGCCGGGTGCGCCGGGGGCTCCGTCCGCGCCGGGCCCGTACGAGGAGCAGTGCGGCCAGGGCGCTCCCGCCGAGGGCGAGCAGGGTGCCGGCGGCCAGGCCGGCGGTGCCGCCGGGGGCCAGCCAGGCCGCGGCCGTGGCGGTGGCCGGGGCCGCGCCGGGGGCGGTGGCGGTGAGGGTGAGGGCGACCCGGTCGAGGGCGGGCGCGCCGGGCCAGGGTTCGCTCAGCCGGGCCCGCTGGCCGGGTAGCAGCTCGACGGGCAGGGCGCGGGCGGGCCGGGCGGGGAGGTCGTGCAGGGTGCCGTCGGGGCTCAGGGCGAGCTCCGGGGCGAG
Source organism: Streptomyces sp. NBC_00158 (assembly GCF_045160885.1). Lineage (NCBI taxonomy): Bacteria > Bacillati > Actinomycetota > Actinomycetes > Kitasatosporales > Streptomycetaceae > Streptomyces > Streptomyces sp. NBC_00158. The sequence goes on along the minus strand of NZ_CP108161.1, from coordinate 4,446,387 downwards.
GGCCACGTTGCCCCGGTTGACCAGGGTGTAGTCCACGACGGTGGCCGCGCCGTGGCCGCGTACGGATACGTCCTCGACGGTGAGGGCGGCCACGGCCGGGCCCCCGACGCGCAGGTGGACCCGTACGCCCGCCTCGCGGCCGGTTTCGGCGGCGACCACGGCGGCCGGGTGGTCGCCGGGCGTGGCGGCGGGCGGCACGGTGACGGTGAAGGGGACGACCGCGCGGGTGCGGGGCGGGAGCTTCACGGTGGCGGAGCCGCCGAAGCTGATCCAGGAGCCCGCGCCGGAGGCCCCGGGCGCGGCGGGGCGCACGGCGAGGGCGCCGTCCGGGGTGTTGTGGGCGTCGGCCCCGCGCAGGGTGACGGTGTGCTCGCGGTCGCCGGGGTTGTCGAGGGTGAGGCGGTCCTCCAGGACGGTGCCGGCGGGGCCCGCGAGGTAGAAGTACGGGCGGGCGGAGCCGGGGCGGGCGGTGGCCGGCCCGACGGTCCAGCCGGGCGTACCGGGATCGTCGGCGGCGGCCGGGGCCGTGCCGCAGAGGGTGGCGGCGGTGAGGAGTACGGCGCCGAGGAGTGCGGCGCCGGGCCGCTGGGGGCCGCGTCGTCCGCGGGCGGGGGGCACGGGCGGGCGCTCCGTCAGGACCGGGTCCGCTGGGGCTGCCGGGTCCGCCGGGTCAGCCAGAGCACGCCGGCGGCGCCGGAGAGGAGCACGGTGGCGCCGAGGGTGCCGAGGGCGAGCGCGGAGTCGGCGGGACCGGTCTGCGGGAGGGTGTCCCCGCCTCCCCCGCCGTCGCCGCCGCCGGTCTGCGGGGCTCCGCCGCCCGCGGCGGTGACCTCCGTCTCCAGGGAGGGCTTCGGGTTGTTGCCGGGGGTGCAGGTGGTGGTGGTCCCCATGGCCTTGATGGTGAGGACGCCCGCGGTGAAGGTGACCTTGCCGCTCTTCTTCGGGGTGTAGGTGCCCGACAGGTCGGTGATCTTGATGGGGGTGTTGGCGGGCGCGGCCTCGGGGTTGGGCGGCCCGGAGACCGGTACGGAGACCTTCTCGGCACCGTCGGTCATGATCACGGCGCTGGGGTTCATCGCGCCCTTGCCAAGCTCGATGGGGCTGGAGGAGACGCCCTTCTGGAAGGACATCGTCAGCTTGTAGCCGTCGCCCTCCTTCACGGCCTTGATGTCGATGGGCGAGACCGCCGACTTGTCCCCGATCGGGGTCTGGCACTTGTACTCGACGTCGACCACGTCGGCGTGGGCCGCGGGGGCGGCGAGCAGGACCGCGGACCCGGCGAGCGCGAGCGCGAGCGCCGGCGCGAGTGCGGTGGAGCGTTTCCGGTCGGACACCTTCGTCTTCCCCTCGGGCCACAAGTTACTGACGACACATCAGATTGGTGGCACAAGGTACGCCCGGGACCCTACGGAGGGAAGACAAAGGGCGGGTGGCACTTCGGGCGGTTCGGCGGCCGGCGTTCCGGCCGCCGGAACGGGCGCCGGAACGCCGCCGCTCAGACGGCGCGGACCCCCCGCTGCCAGACGGCGGAGACGAGCGGGACGCCCGGCCGGTAGGCGAGGTGGACGTGGCTCGGGGCGTCGAGCAGGGCCAGGTCGGCGCGGGCGCCGGGCGACAGGCGGCCGATGTCGGTCCGGCGCAGCGCGCGGGCCCCGCCGGCGGTGGCGGCCCACAGGGCCTCGTCGGGGGTCATGCCCATGTCCCGGACGGCGAGGGCGATGCAGAACGGCATGGAGCTCGTGTACGAGGACCCGGGGTTGCAGTCGGTGGACAGGGCGACGGTGGCACCCGCGTCGAGCAGCCTGCGGGCGTCGGGCCACTGGGCGCGGGTGGAGAACTCGGCGCCGGGCAGCAGGGTCGCAACCGTGGTGCCGGCGGCCTGGACCAGGGCGTCGACGTCGGCGTCGGTGAGGTGGGTGCAGTGGTCGGCGGAGGCCGCCTCCAGCTCGACCGCGAGCTGCACGCCGGGGCCGTACGACAGCTGGTTGGCGTGGACGCGCGGGATCAGCCCGGCGGCGGCGCCCGCGGTGAGGATGGCGCGGGCCTGGTCGCCGTCGAAGGCGCCCTTCTCGCAGAAGACGTCCACCCAGCGGGCGTACGGGGCGCAGGCCTCCAGCATCTCGCCGGTGACGAGGTCGACGTAGCCGGCCGGGTCGTCGGCGTAGTCGGGGGAGACGATGTGCGCGCCGAGGTAGGTGACCTCCTCGGTGTGCGCGGAGGCGATGCGCAGGGCGCGGGCCTCGTCGGCGACGGTGAGGCCGTAGCCGGACTTGGTCTCGAAGGTGGTGGTGCCCTGGCGGCGGGCCTCGTCGAGGTGGCGCAGCAGGTTGGCCTCCAGCTCCGCGTCGGTGGCGGCGCGGGTGGCGGCGACGGTGGTGCGGATGCCGCCGGCGGAGTAGCTGCGGCCGGACATCCGGGCGTTGAACTCTGCGGTGCGGTCGCCGGCGAAGACGAGGTGGCTGTGCGAGTCGACGAAGCCGGGGATGACGGCGCGGCCCCGCGCGTCGAAGGACGCGTCGGCGGCGGGGGCGCCGGCGGCGGGCCCGGTCCAGGCGACGGTGTCGCCGTCGATGACGAGGGCCGCGTTCTCGATCAGGCCGAGGGGGGAGCCGTCGCCGAGGGCGGGGTCGTTGGTGACGAGGCTGCCGATGTTGGTGATGAGGGTGGTCATGGGTTCCTCTCGGGACGTGCTGTTCCCGGACGGTGTCAGCCGCGGACGGCGGCGATCGAGTCGGCCAGGGCCGCGGCGACGTCCCCGACCAGGGTGTGGGCGCCGTCGCGGACCACGTGGCGGCCGCCGACCACCGTGTGGCGGACGTCCGCGGCCGAGGCGGCGAAGACGGCCGTCTCCGCGCCGAGGCGCGGCAGCGGGCCGGCCGTGCGTACGGAGTCCAGCGCCACGGTGGTGAAGTCGGCGAGGGCGCCCGCCTCCAGGCGGCCCGCGTCCGCGAGGCCGAGGGCGGCGTGACCGTCCTCGGTGGCGGCCCGCAGCAGGGCGTTCGCCGTCCAGTGGCCCCGGGTGCGGCTGGCGAGGCGCTCGTTGAGCTCCATCGCGCGGGCCTCCTCCAGCAGGTCGATCACGGCGTGGCTGTCGCTGCCCAGCGACAGCGGGCTGCCCGCCCGCTGGAGCCGGCCGGCCGGGCCGATGCCGTCGGCGAGGTCGCGTTCGGTGGTGGGGCACATGCAGGTGCCGGTGGTGGTCCCGCCGAGGAGGGCGATGTCCGCGTCCGTCAGGTGCGTGTTGTGCACGCCGGTGGTGCGCGGGCCGAGCACCCCGTGGTCGGCGAGGAGCTGGGTGGGCGTGCGCCCGTGGGCGGCCTGGCAGGCGTCGTTCTCCGCCGTCTGCTCGGACAGGTGCACGTGCAGCGGGGCCCTCCGCTCCTGCGCCCAGCCGGCGACCGTGGCGAGCTGTCCGGCCGGGACGGCCCGTACGGAGTGGACGGCCGCGCCGATCAGGGCGTGCTCGCGGGGCTTGAGGGCGGAGACCCGCTCGGCCCAGGCGTCGGCGTCGCCGTCGGAGAACCGCTTCTGGTGCTCGCTCGGGGCCTCGCCGAAGCCGGAGGAGAGGTACGCGGTGTCGAGGAGGGTGATGCGGATGCCCGCCGCGGCGGCGGCCTCGATGAGGGCCTCGCCCATGGCGTTGGGGTCGGCGTACGGGGTGCCGCCGGGCGCGTGGTGGACGTAGTGGAACTCGCCGACGTTGGTGATGCCGGCCAGGGCCATCTCCGCGTACACGGCGCGGGCGAGGGCGAAATAGCTCTCGGGGGTGAGGTTCTGGGCGACCTTGTACATGACGTCGCGCCAGGTCCAGAAGGTGCCGCTGCCGACCTGCACGACCGAGCGCAGGGCCCGGTGGAAGGCGTGGCTGTGGGCGTTGGCCAGGCCCGGCAGGGTCAGGCCGCGCAGGACCTCGGCGCCGGGCGGCGGTGTGTCCGTCCCGGTGCGCAGGGCGGCGATCCGCCCGTCGGCCGATACCTCCAGGGCGACGCCCGGCTCGACGGTGTCGCCGAGCCAGGCGTGCTCCAGCCAGTACGTCTTCAGCGGCATGCCAGGCCTTCCAGTACGTCGGCGAGGGCGAGGACTCCGGCGACGCAGTCGTCCTCGGCCGCGGACTCCCGCGGCGAGTGGGAGACGCCGGTGGGGTTGCGCACGAACAGCATCGCGGTCGGGACGGACGCGGAGAGGATTCCGGCGTCGTGTCCCGCGCCCGTGCCGAGGACCGGGACGGAGCCGCCGAGGATCCGGTTGAGCTCGTCGCGCAGGGCGTGCTCGAACTCGACGACGGGGGTGAAGGACTCCCGTACGACGTTCAGGTCGATGCCGTCGCGGTCGGCGTGCTCGCGGGCGGCCTTCTCCACGGCCGTGACGACCGTGTCGAGGGTGGCCTGGTCGGCGGCGCGGGAGTCGAGCCAGCCGCGGACGAGGGAGGGGATGGCGTTGACGCCGTTCGGCTCGACGGAGATCTTGCCGAAGGTGGCGACGGCGCCGGCCAGGGCCGCCTCACGGCGGGCGGCCAGGACGGTCTCCGCGTAGGTGAGCATCGGGTCGCGGCGGTCCACCAGGCGGGTGGTGCCCGCGTGGTTGGCCTCGCCGTGGAAGTCGAACCGCCAGCGGCCGTGCGGCCAGATCGCGGAGGCGATGCCGACGCGGTCGCCGGACAGGTCGAGGGCGCGGCCCTGTTCGACGTGGAGTTCGACGAAGGCGCCGATGCGGGCGAGGCGCTCGGGGTCGGCGCCGATGGCCGCGGGGTCGTAGCCGGCGGCCTCCATGGCCTGCGGCAGACCGACGCCGTCGCCGTCGCGCAGCTCGTACGCCTTCTCCCTGGTCAGCTGCCCGGAGGCGAGCCGGGAGCCGACGCAGGCCAGCCCGAAGCGGGCGCCCTCCTCGTCACCGAAGTTGGTGATGGCCAGGGGCCGGGTGAGGGCGGCGCCGCGGGCGCGGAGCTCGTCCAGGGCGGCGAAGGAGGACACCACGCCGAGGGGGCCGTCGAAGGCCCCGCCGTCGGGGACGGAGTCCAGGTGGGAGCCGGTGACCACGGCGTCGCCCGCGAGGGGGTCGCCGAGCCAGGCCCACTGGTTGCCGTTGCGGTCCACCTCGTACGCGAGCCCGCGCGACTCGGCCTGCGCCCGGAACCAGGCCCGGCAGTCGGCGTCGGCGGCGGTCCAGGCGTACCTGCGGTACCCGCCGCTGCCGCTGTCGCGGCCGATCGGGCGCAGCTCGTCCCACATGCCGTGGAACGAGGCCGCGCCCGGGCCCCGGCCCGCGCCGGCGGAGGGCTCCGGGGAGCCTCCGCCGGCGGGGGCGGCGGGGCGGGCGCCCGGGGCTGAGCCCCGGGACGCCTCGCCCGCGCCGGTGTCGCTGGAGGGGGTCACGCGGAGTCACCCTCGCGCATCGGGACCCGGACGCCGCGCTCGTCGGCGACGTTCTCGGCGATGTCGTAGCCGGCGTCGACGTGGCGGATGACGCCCATGCCGGGGTCGTTGGTGAGGACGCGGCGGATCTTCTCGCCGGCCAGCGGGGTGCCGTCGGCCACGGTGACCTGGCCGGCGTGGATGGAGCGGCCCATGCCGACGCCGCCGCCGTGGTGGATGGAGACCCAGGAGGCGCCGGAGGCCACGTTGACCATGGCGTTGAGCAGCGGCCAGTCGGCGATGGCGTCGGAGCCGTCGAGCATGGCCTCGGTCTCGCGGTACGGGGAGGCCACGGAGCCGCAGTCGAGGTGGTCGCGGCCGATGGCCAGCGGGGCGGCGAGGGTGCCGTCGGCGACCATGTCGTTGAAGCGCTCGCCGGCCTTGTCGCGCTCGCCGTAGCCGAGCCAGCAGATGCGGGCGGGCAGGCCCTGGAAGTGGACGCGCTCGCCGGCCATCTTGATCCAGCGGTGCAGGGACTCGTTCTCCGGGAAGAGCTCCAGCATCGCCTTGTCGGTCTTGTGGATGTCCGAGGCCTCGCCGGAGAGGGCGGCCCAGCGGAAGGGGCCCTTGCCCTCGCAGAACAGCGGGCGGATGTAGGCGGGGACGAAGCCGGGGAAGGCGAAGGCGCGGTCGTAGCCGGCCAGCTGGGCCTCGCCGCGGATGGAGTTGCCGTAGTCGAAGACCTCGGCGCCCGCGTCCATGAAGCCGACCATGGCCTCGACGTGCCTGGCCATCGACTCGCGGGCGCGGGTGGTGAAGCCGGCCGGGTCCTTGGCCGCGTACGCCGCCATGTCGTCGAAGTCGACGCCGACGGGGAGGTAGGAGAGCGGGTCGTGGGCGGAGGTCTGGTCCGTCACGATGTCGATCGGCGCGCCCTCGGCCAGCATCTGCGGGAGCAGCTCGGCGGCGTTGCCGAGGAGGCCGATGGAGAGCGGGCGGCGGGCGTCGCGGGCCTCGGTGGCCAGCTGGAGGGCGTGTGCCGGGTTGTCGGCCTTCACGTCCAGGTAGCGGTGCTCGATGCGGCGCTCGATGGCGCGCGGGTCGACGTCGATGCAGATGGCGACGCCGTCGTTCATCGTCACGGCCAGCGGCTGGGCGCCGCCCATGCCGCCGAGGCCGGCGGTGAGGGTGATGGTGCCGGCGAGGGTGCCGCCGAACTTCTTCGCGGCGACCGCGGCGAAGGTCTCGTACGTGCCCTGGAGGATGCCCTGGGTGCCGATGTAGATCCAGGAGCCGGCGGTCATCTGGCCGTACATGGTCAGGCCGAGGTGCTCCAGGCGGCGGAACTCCTCCCAGTTGGCCCAGTCGCCGACCAGGTTGGAGTTGGCGAGCAGGACGCGCGGCGCCCACTCGTGGGTCTGCATCACGCCGACCGGGCGGCCGGACTGGACGAGCATGGTCTCGTCCTGCTTGAGGGTCTGCAGGGTGCGGACCATGGCGTCGTACGAGCGCCAGTCGCGGGCGGCCTTGCCGGTGCCGCCGTAGACGACGAGCTTGTCGGGGTGCTCGGCGACCTCGGGGTCGAGGTTGTTCTGGAGCATCCGGAGGGCGGCCTCCTGCTGCCATCCCAGGGTGCTGAGCTCGGTGCCTCGCGCGGCCCGTACGGGGCGGGGTCCTGACATGGGTGCCTCCTCCGGTGTTGGTCAATCCATTCACATCCTCGCGTCATGAATAGTTCCAGTCAACAGCTGCGGGCGGGTCGGCCTGATGATGGGATGGCGGACATGGCTGCCGACACGCACACGCAGGGCGCCGCGGAGCGCCGTGACCGGGCCGTACGGGCCGCCGTGGAGCAGGGTCTGCTGGAGCGCGAGCCGGTGGTCTGCCTGCTCGACGTGGCCGGTATCCGCGCCTCCGCCGCCGCCCTGACGGAGGCGTTCGCGGCCGCGGTGGCGCCCGGGACGCCGGTCCTGCACACCTTCGCGGTGAAGGCCGCCCCGCTGGTGCCCGTACTGCGGCTGCTCGCGGACGCCGGGCTCGGCTGCGAGGCGGCCAGCCCCGGCGAGCTCGCCCTGGCCCGGGCGGCGGGGGTCCCGGCGGATCGGACGGTGCTGGACTCCCCCGCCAAGACGACGGCCGAACTGCGCGGGGCGCTGGCCCGGGGCATCGCCGTCAACGCCGACAACCGGCAGGAGCTGGAGCGCCTCGACGCCCTGGTGGCGGCGGCCCCCGCCCGCTCCCCCGTCGGGCTGCGGATCAACCCGCAGACGGGTACCGGGTCCATCGGCGCCCTGTCCACGGCCACCGCCACCTCCAAGTTCGGCTTCGCGCTGCGCGATCCGGGGGCGCGCGAGCGGCTCGTACGGGCCTGCGCGCAGCGGCCGTGGCTGACCCGGCTGCACGTCCACTCGGGCTCGCAGGGGGTGCCGCTGGAGCTGATCGCCGAGGGGGTGCGGGAGCTGCACGGGCTGGCCGAGGAGATCAACGCGGCCGTCGGGGAGCGCCGGATCGACACCCTCGACATCGGCGGCGGGCTGCCGGTGAACTTCGCCTCGGACGAGCACGCCCCGACGTACGGGGAGTACGTGGCGGCCCTGCGCGCGGCCGTCCCCGCGCTCTTCGACGGCCCGTACGGGCTGGTCACCGAGTTCGGGCGGTCGCTGCTGGCCAAGCACGGGCTGGTGCTGGCGCGGGTCGAGTACACGAAGACGACCGGCGGCCGCCGCATCGCGCTGACCCACGCGGGCGTCCAGGTGGCCACCCGCACCGTGTACGCGCCGGCCGCCTGGCCGCTGCGGATCCTGGCGTACGACGCCAAGGGCGTACCCCGGGACGGCGCGCCGGTCCCCCAGGACATCGCGGGCCCGGCCTGCTTCGCGGGCGACCTGCTGGCCACCGCCCGGGAGCTGCCGGAACTCTCCCCGGGCGACGTCATCGCCGTCCCGGACACGGGCGCGTACGCCTTCACGGCCCACTACGGCTACAACAGCCTCCCCCGCCCGGCGGTCCACGGCTTCACCCCCGGCCCCGCCGACACCGTCCGCTTCGCCCTGGCCCGCCCGGCCCAGACCCTCACGGAGATCGTCACGGAGGCGGGCGGCGACCACCGGGACGCTCTGCTGTAGGGGCGGCCCCGTCAGGGAGCCGCCAGGGTGGCCGCGATGGCGGGGGCGAGGCCCTCCACGACCTCGGACGGGGCCGGGTCCGCCACCCCCGGCAGGCGCAGCAGGTAGCGGCTCAGGCCGAGGCCGAGGAGCTGGGCGGCGACCAGGCCCGCCGCCCGCGCGGCCCGGTCCGGGCCCAGGGCGGCCGCCAGCGCCGGGGCCACCTGCGCCGCGAACACCTCCCGCATCCGGGCCGCCGCCCGCTCGTTGGTCACCGCCGAGCGCAGCAGCTCAAGGTCCGGCACTGGGTGTGCTCCTGCGGAGCAGCCCACGACCGGGACGAGAACGCAGAACTCAGCCTTCGTCGTGAAGGACGGCGCATCGTGGCCGAGGGACGTCCGGACACGTAAAACGCCTGTGGAGCCCGTGTAAGACCCGGCATGCCGGGCGATGGGTGATGAAGCAGGAACCACCTACGACCGCCGCTTGACAGCGGCGGCCCGGTGGGAATCTCCCCCGCTCACGGGGGAGAGCGTCAATCCACGAACAGCCCCCGCGCGGCGGCCCGCGCGTCGAAGTCCTCCAGCCGCGCCTGCGCGTCCGGCAGCGCGTCCGCCATCGCCTCCAGCAGCACCCGCCCCAGCAGCATCGGCGCGCACGCCGTGTCGAAGGCCAGCCCCGTGCCCACCGGCGCCGGGATCAGCAGGTCCGAGTGCCGGGCCACGGGCGCGAAGGCCGAGTCGGCGACCGTCACCGCCGTCAGCCCGGCCGCCCGCGCGTGCTCCAGGGCCTCCACCACCTCGCGCGGGTGCCGCGGCAGCGCGAAGCACAGCAGCGCCGAGGCCCCGGCCGCGGCCGCCGCGTCGATCCGGTCGGCGAGCATGGAGCCGCCCTCGTCGAGGAGGCGTACGTCCGGGTGCACCTTGGCCGCGAAGTACGCGAACCCGCGCGCCTGCGAGGAGGCCGCCCGCAGCCCGAGCACCGGCAGCGGGGACGACCCGGCCAGTACCCGGCCCGCCTCCTCGACCGGCGCCGGGTCCGCGAGCATCGCCGACAGCCGCTGGAGGTTCTCGATCTCGCCCTGCACCGCCTGCTGGTACTCGTTGTACTCGCCCTCGCGCGCGGGCTCGGGCCGCCCGGCCGGAGCCACCTCGCGCAGGTGCCGGCGCAGCGCCGGGTACCCGTCGAAGCCGAGGGCGACCGCGAACCGGGTCACCGAGGGCTGGCTCACCCCGGCCAGCTCGGCGAGTTCCACGCTCGACAGGAACGGCACCTCCGCCGCCCCGCGCACCATGCAGTGCGCGATGCGCCGCTGGGTCGGCGTCAGCCGGTGTCCCTCGAACAGCTGTTGCAGCCGTGCGGCCGGGCTGTCGTTCATCGCCGCCCCCTCCGTCCCGTCCCCGGTGAGATATTCAGTCACCCTGCACTCTGCATGTGTCTATGCAGCTCGGCAAGCCGGTGCCCGGGATACGGATACGGGGGCTACCCCCAGTGCGGGCCGCGGCGGCCCTTCCTACGGTGGCCTCATGACAGAGCTCAAGAAGGAACTCGCCGCCACCCTGGAGGTCCGGCGGGAGCTCGGACCCGAGTACGAGGCCGCGCTCGTGGACTCCTTCGTGGACAAGGTCGACACCCAGGTCCGGCGCAGGCTCGCCGAGGAGCGGCTGCTCCGGGCGCGCGGCGGGACGGGCGGGCAGGGCCCCGCCGGACCGGTGAGCGCCTTCGGGGAGCGCTTCGGCTTCGCGATCGTCACGCTGGTGCTGGCGGTCCCGCTGTCGGCCATCGGCATCACCCAGGGCATCGGCGGCCTGGTGGCGGCCTGGGCGGGCATCGTGGGCGTGAACCTCGCCCACACCGGCCTGCTCCGCCGCCCCGGCCGCGACCCGCGCGCCTAGGCGGACATCCCCTGGGCCGTGCTCTTCGCGCAAACGGTACGGGGGCGACACGTGACGGCAGCACCGGCTTAACACGGCTGCGCCACAGTGGTGTCGTCGGCAGGGGAGCCCGGGAGACCGGGAGGCAGCGACCCCGGCCGGCGCCTCGCACGGCACCTGCGCACCTCCGGAGCGGCTCCCGGAACGCGCCGGTGCCACGGACGCGGACGGCCCTGACCCGGCCCGTGTCCCCGGGCGGGGACCGCCGTCGTCCCGCCCCCCGGCCCGCCGGGGGTGCGGCGGTCCCCGCCCCGCAAGCGACCGCGGCGGGGCGGCGGCCCAGTGGCCCGCCGCCCCGCCGTCCGCGCACCCGGGACTACTTGGCCGTCTTGGCCAGGAACGCCAGCAGGTCCTGACGGCTCACCACACCGGTGGGCTTGCCCTCGACCAGCACGATCGCCGCGTCGGCCTCGCCGAGCACCGCCATCAGCTCGGACACCGGCTCGCCGGAGCCGACCTGCGGCAGCGGCGCGCTCATGTGCTTCTCCAGCGGGTCGCCGAGCGAGGCCCGCTGCGCGAACAGCGCCGCGAGGAGCTCCTTCTCCACGACCGAGCCGATGACCTCGGCGGCCATCACGTCGGGGTGGCCGGCGCCCGGCTTGACGATCGGCATCTGCGAGACGCCGTACTCGCGCAGCACCTCGATGGCCTGGCCGACGGTCTCCTCGGGGTGCATGTGGACGAGCGACGGGATGCCGCCCTCCTTGTCGGCGAGGACGTCGCCGATGCGCGCGGCGGGACCCGCCTCCTCCAGGAAGCCGTGCCCGGCCATCCACTCGTCCGAGAAGATCTTGCTGAGGTAGCCGCGGCCGCTGTCCGGCAGCAGGACGACGACCACGTCGTCCGGGCCCAGGCCCTCGGCGGCGCGCAGCGCGGCGACGACCGCCATGCCGCAGGAGCCGCCGACCAGCAGGCCCTCCTCCTTCGCGAGGCGGCGGGTCATCTGGAAGGAGTCCTTGTCGGACACCGCGATGATCTCGTCGGTGACGTCCGGGTCGTAGGCCGTCGGCCAGAAGTCCTCGCCGACACCCTCGACGAGGTACGGGCGGCCGCTGCCGCCGGAGTAGACGGAGCCCTCCGGGTCCGCGCCGATGACCTTGACCTTCCCGCCGCTGACCTCCTTGAGGTAGTTGCCGGTGCCGGAGATGGTGCCGCCGGTGCCGACGCCCGCGACGAAGTGCGTGATCTTCCCCTCGGTCTGCTCCCACAGTTCGGGACCGGTGGTCTCGTAGTGCGAACGGGGGTTGTTCGGGTTGCTGTACTGGTCGGGCTTCCAGGCGCCGGGCTCGCGCGCGAGGCGGTCGGACACGTTGTAGTACGAGTCCGGGTGCTCGGGGTCGACGGCGGTGGGGCAGACCACGACCTCCGCGCCGTACGCGCGCATCACGTTGATCTTGTCCATGGACACCTTGTCAGGGCAGACGAAGATGCACTTGTAGCCCTTCTGCTGGGCCACGATGGCGAGTCCGACGCCGGTGTTGCCGCTGGTGGGCTCCACGATGGTGCCACCGGGCTTCAGGGCACCGCTCTGCTCGGCGGCCTCGATCATCCGGACGGCGATGCGGTCCTTCACCGAACCGCCGGGATTGAAGTACTCGACCTTGGCAAGCACGGTGGCCTGCAGGCCTTCGGTCACGCGGTTGAGCTTCACCAGCGGGGTGTTGCCGACGAGGCTGATCATCGAGTCGTGGAATTGCACCATGTTCTCCAAGAAGGGGACTCCACGGGTTCTCCGGGAGGTCCGGCCAGAGTATGCGGAAAGGGATTGGCCGACCGGCAGTACGGGGCAGGTAGGTCAACACGACGCAGGAGGTGGCTCCAAGGGTGTCCAGGGCGAGGACGGCCCGCCGGATCGCGGCGGGGGCAGCGTACGGCGGGGGCGGCCTCGGGCTGGTCGGGGTCGCCGCGTTCGGGCTGGTGCTGGCGGAGGTGCAGTTCGCGAAGCGCACGGTGGGCAACGGCCTGGGTGACCCGCCGCGCGCGGACGGCCTGTACGGGAGCGAGTTCAGCGGGCCGGAGCTGAGCCCGGGGCCGCTGCGGATGGGCATGCTGGGCGACTCCACGGCGGCCGGACTGGGCGTCCACCGGGCCCGCCAGACGCCGGCGGCGCTGCTGGCGTCTGGGCTGGCGGCGGTGGCCGAGCGGCCGGTGGAGCTGCGGAACGTGGCGCTGTCCGGGGCCATGTCGGACGACCTCGACCGGCAGGTGGGCCTGCTGCTGGACGGGCCCGGGCCCGCGCCGGACGTCTGCGTGATCATCATCGGCGCGAACGACGTGACCAAGCGGATGCCGCTGACGCAGTCGGTGCGGCTGCTGACCTCGGCGGTACGCAGACTGCGGCTCGCGGGCGCGGAAGTGGTGGTCGGGACCTGCCCCGACCTGGGCACCATCGAGCCGGTGTACCAGCCGCTGCGGTGGATGGCCCGCCGGGTCTCGCGGCAGCTGGCGGCGGCGCAGACGATCGGCGTGGTCGCGCTGGGGGCGCGCACGATCTCGATGGGGGACCTGCTGGGCCCGGAGTTCGCGGCGAACCCGCGCGAGATGTTCGGCCCGGACTCGTACCACCCCTCGGCGGAGGGGTACGCGACCGCCGCCATGGCGGTGCTGCCGACGCTGTGCGCGGCGCTGGGGCTGTGGCCGGGGTCGGACCGGCTGGACGTCTCGCGGGACGAGGACATGCTGCTGGTGGCCAAGGCGGCGTCGGCGGCGGCGGGCGAACCGGGCACCGAGGTCACGGCCGCCCGGGGGCCGTGGGCCCTCCTGAAACACCGCCGCCGCCGGCGCCTCCCGGAACCCGAGTCCCCGGAACCCGCCACGGCGGCCGCCGCCGCCCAGGAGGACCCCGCGTAACCCTCCGGAGGCCACCCGCCCGACTTCCCCGCCCCGGGCCCGCATGGGCCCTTCCGCGCGGCGTGCGGGCCCGGCGGCACGGCCTCCGCCGGGGTCCGACCGGGCCTTGAGCGGGGCCCTACCGCCGGACGAGGGCCGGTGCGGGTGGGTGGGCCGCTGCGCGGGCTGCTCCCCGCCCCGCCCTTCGCCCGTTCCCCGGGGCTGCGCCCCGGACCCCCTGGGGGCTCCGCCCCCAGACCCCCGCGCCTCAAACTCCCCCAGCTACCGCTGGGAGGTGCCCCCAGGCGGGGCTGGAATTGCCCTGCGGGCAATCCAGCCCGCGCGGCGTTTGAGCGCACCGGGCGCGGAGCGTCCGGTATCGGGGTCAGGGGCGGAGCCCCTGGGAACGGTGGAAGTGGGGGTCCCCCCGGACGGAGTCTGGGGGAGGGTAGGGGACCCCGCCCCGCGCAGCGGCCCACCCACCCGCACCCAACCCACCGGCACCCGCCACCCGAACCGACCCCGCCCAGCGGGCCGACGGACGGAGTCCGTCGCAGCGGCGCGAAGCCGGGGAGGCCGCCTGCGGCCGAGCCGTGCGAGCGGCGCGTGAAAAAGGCGACCGGGGTCACACGCCCAGGCCGGTGACCTCGACCGTACGGGGCGGTAACTTCGCTTGCGGTCCCGCAACGACGCACGCACCCCCTTGGAGTCCCGATGCCCGAAGCCGTCATCGTTTCCACCGCCCGCTCCCCGATCGGGCGCGCCGGCAAGGGCTCGCTCAAGGACGTGCGCCCCGACGACCTCACCGCCACGATCATCCAGGCCGCCCTCGCCAAGATCCCCGAGCTGGACCCGCGCCAGATCGACGACCTGATGCTCGGCTGCGGCCTCCCCGGCGGCGAGCAGGGCCACAACCTCGCCCGCATCGTCGCGGTGCAGATGGGCATGGACTACCTGCCCGGCACCACGATCACGCGCTACTGCTCCTCCTCCCTCCAGACCTCCCGGATGGCGCTGCACGCCATCAAGGCGGGCGAGGGCGACGTGTTCATCTCCGCCGGCGTCGAGACCGTCTCCCGGTTCGCGAAGGGCTCCTCCGACGGCCTGCCGGAGACCCACAACCCGCTCTTCTCCGACGCCGAGGGCCGCACGGCCGCCGTCGCGCAGAGCGAGGGCAGCGACTGGCACGATCCGCGCGAGGACGGCCTGATCCCCGACGCGTACATCTCCATGGGGCAGACCGCCGAGAACCTGGCCCGCCTCAAGGGCGTGACCCGCCGGGACATGGACGAGTTCGGCGTGCGTTCGCAGAACCTCGCCGAGGAAGCCATCAAGAACGGCTTCTGGGCCCGCGAGATCACCCCCGTCACCACCCCGGACGGCACGGTCGTCAGCAAGGACGACGGCCCGCGCGCCGGCGTCACGCTGGAGGGCGTGGAGGGCCTCAAGCCCGTGTTCCGCCCCGACGGCCTGGTCACGGCCGCCAACTGCTGCCCGCTCAACGACGGCGCCGCCGCGCTCGTCATCATGAGCGACACCAAGGCGCGGGAGCTGGGCCTGACCCCGCTGGCCCGGATCGTCTCCACCGGCGTCACCGCCCTGTCCCCCGAGATCATGGGCCTGGGCCCGGTCGAGGCGTCCAAGCAGGCCCTGAAGCGGGCCGGGCTGACCGTCGGCGACATCGACCTGTTCGAGATCAACGAGGCCTTCGCGGCGCAGGTCATCCCGTCCTACCGCGACCTGGAGATCCCCCTCGACAAGCTGAACGTCAACGGCGGGGCCATCGCCGTCGGTCACCCGTTCGGGATGACCGGTGCCCGCATCACCGGCACGCTGATCAACAGCCTCCAGTTCCACGACAAGCAGTTCGGCCTGGAGACGATGTGCGTCGGCGGCGGCCAGGGCATGGCCATGGTGATCGAACGCCTGTCGTAGTCCCGGACGGCCCCGCCGATCACCGGATCGAGCGGGGCACCCAGGCCCCGCAAGGGATCCTCCAGGTCCGTGCGCTCTACTGACGGCAAATCCAATCCCGTCGCGGCCGAGCTGTGACCGAATCTCCCCCAGGATGTGACCTTTGTCCTGGGGGATCGGTATTTGCCCAGGTCAGAAGCCATCCCCCTTGGCCCGCAAGGACGAAAGACCTGTCCATTTCATGACGTAATGCACTGCACGCCATTCACAGCACAGGACAAGCTGATGTAGGAAGTCGGGGGATCGAATCAACCAGGAGTTAGTCAGTGAGCGCCATGTCTCTTGCCCTGCTGCTGACCACGGCCGCTGCCACGGCCGTGGGCGCTGCTGCGCTGCACGCCGTCCACGGACTGCGCAAGCAGGTCACCGCCCTGCGCGGTGAGCTTGCGGTGTCGGCCCACCCGCGCGCCGCGACCGTCCCGCACGCCCGCGCCGCGGTGCAGTCCCCCGCCGCCGAGATACGAGCCGCCGTGGCCGAGGCCCTGGCCGAGGAGCGCGAGCGCGAGCTGGCCGAGGCGCGGGCCTTCTGGGCCGCGCAGGAGGCCCGTGACGCCGCCGACGCCCCTTCCCTGCTGGGCGGCCTGCCCGGCCTCGGTGAGGACGGCCCGGTCTTCCTGCCCCGGCAGGCGGACCTCGTCGGCCTGGAGCCGGTCCTGGGCGACGACCTCGCCGACGAGTACCCCGAGGATTCCGCCGAGCTGGCCGCGGCCCGCCGCCGCCACCCCTCGCACCCCGACTTCGTCCCGGTCCAGCCGAACCCCGGCGCCGACCACGAGCGCACCGTCAACCGCCTGGAGGAGCTCGCGGAGGCCCGTACGGCCCTCGCGGACGTCCGCCCGGGCCCGCTGGGCACCCTCGACGTGTACGTCTTCACCGACGGCACCACGCTCTGCATGACCCCGGGCCACCGGGAGACCGCGGAGCGCCTCGCCGAGGCACTGCGCTCGGGCACCGCCCCGGTCCTGCTGGGCGGCTCCGGCATCTCCGGCGCCTACGCGCTGACCTTCTCCTGCGGTGACGCCGAGGACCCCGACAGCAACGTCTACATCCTCGCGGACCGGGTCATCGCATCGCTCTGACTTCCGCCAGCTCCACCAGCGCCACGGCCTCGTCCAGCAGTTCGGACGGGGCCTTCGCGCCGTCCGGGCCGCCGACGGGGGCCGCGCGCAGCGCCTCGGCGAGGTCCAGGCCGGCCACCGCCACCTGGTCCCCCACGGTGAAGAGGCCCGCGTCCGGCATCACGCGCGCCGGAGCCGCCCCGTCCGGCTCCTCCAGCCGCTGGGCGCGCAGCGCGAGCTCACGGGCCAGCTCCAGGGCCTCGGCGGCCGCACCCCGCTGGAGCGTGCTCTGCGGGGCGGCCCGCAGCCGGTCGGCGAAGCGTTCCACGACGGCGTTCAGGGGTGAGGTATCGAGCACCCGGCCGACCTTACGCGCCGTCCCGGCACCATTGCCAACGGGCGAACTCTGCGGCACGGTGACGTGAAGAGAACAGCACGGCGACACCCCCCGGAGGCGCCCATGTCCGTAGAGTTCTCCGAGCAGACCCACCGCAACATGATCGACAGAATCCCCCAGACCACCGGTCGTGAGATCTCCGACTGGCTCCGGACCGTGGACGAAGGCCCCTCCCTCGTCCGGTTCGAGGACAAGGTCAGCTGGCTGCTCGGCGCGCACGAGCTGTCGCACGGCCAGGCCAAGGCGATCATCCACGAGTACGGCCTGCGCAGAGCCGCCCGCAGGTTCGGCTGATCGCACCGGCGACCCGTTGTCCCCCTCACGAGCCCAGGACGCGGGAAGGCCCCGCGAGCGTCCGCTCGCGGGGCCTTCCCCTTGGTCCTTGCCGGTACGGCCGGTGCGGCCGGTACGACTGGCCGTCGTACTAGTCGTCGCCCGAGAGGATCTGGAACAGGCGCAGCAGCTCCAGGTAGATCCACACCAGGGTCAGCGTGAGGCCGAAGGCCGCCAGCCAGGCCTCCTCGCGCGGGGCGCCGTACGTCACGCCGTCCTCGACCTGCTTGAAGTCCATGGCGAGGAAGCAGGCGCCCAGGATGACGCCGACGATGCCGAAGACGATGCCGAGCGGGCCGCTGCGGAAGCCGAGGCCGTCACCGCCGCCGAACAGCATGAACAGCGAGTTCGCCAGCATGAGCAGGACGAAGCCGAGGGCCGCGGCCATCACGAAGCCGGTGAAGCGGCGGGTGACGCGGATCCAGCGCATCTTGTAGGCGACGAGCACCGCCGCGAAGACGCACATCGTGCCGAGCACGGCCTGGACGACCACGCCGGGGCTGATGTAGGTGCTGGTGACCATGGAGATCACGCCGAGGAACACGCCCTCGAACGCCGCGTAGCCGAGGATCAGCGCCGGCGTGGGCTTGCGCTTGAAGCTCTGGATCATGGCGAGCACGAACGCGACGAGCGCCGAGCCGACGGCGATGCCGTACGACTTGCCGACGTTGGCCGGGTCGACGGGCAGGGCGATCCACGCGAGGGTCGCGGTGACGATCAGGGTGCCGAGCGTCATGGCCGTACGGGTCACGACGTCGTCGATGGTCATCGCGTTGCCGCGGACCGGGGCCGCCGGCATGCCGGTGGTCGGGTCGGTGGCGTAAGGATTCGTCGCGTACGGGTTGGTCGCGGTCCCGGCCTGCGCGTGCTGCGCCTCGAAGCCCGCGTAGCCGCCGTTGTCGCGGCTGAACCCCCGTCGCGAGAAGACCGGGTTACTGCTCCTCATCTCACTCCTCCATGGCCACCGTGCGCGGCCTTGCCTCAAGAGTAATGCGCTCGCAAAAAAAGCACCCTACTGCTGGAGGAGGATCTTAGGAGAAGGGTCGGCGAACCGCCGCCGATAAACGGAAGAGCCGCATGTGCCCGGAGCCGGACTTGAACCGGCACGGCCCGAGGGCCAGCGAGGTTTAAGCTCGCCGTGTCTGCCATTCCACCATCCGGGCAAGGCGCGGCGGGCCCCGTGGAAAATGCCTTGAAGGCAGTGACGAGCCTATCCGGAACACCCCCGGCGACAGGGGGCCCTCTATCCGATGTTGTCTGATTTTATTGGCGATTGAGTGGCCGTCAGACCCGATAAGTCGCGGTCGGCCCGCTTCCGGAGGATGCGCCGCCCCGCCCCGGGATTGACCTGATTCCGTTGCCCCCGCGCCACCCCGCCCGCCACCCCGGGCCACCCCCGGGCCACCCCGCGCGCCCGACGCCCGCGCGGGCCCCGCGACGGCGTCCCTGTCATACCAAAGGAGGAGACGGCGCCGCCCCTGGTCAGACTCGAGTGGACCGTCGAACGGGCACCGGGGCTGATCCCCGGCGGGGGTGCCCGCGGTGAGGATGGAAAGGTCCCGCCACACCGCAGAACCGCTCGACAGGAGTCCCCCCGTGACCGCCATGAACTACGCCCGGCAGCACACCGCACAGGCCGTGGCCGCCCGCGCCACGCAGCTCTCCAAGGTGTACGGCCAGGGCGAGACCCAGGTGGTCGCGCTGGACAACGTCTCCGTCGACTTCGCCCAGGGCCAGTTCACCGCGATCATGGGCCCCTCCGGCTCCGGCAAGTCCACCCTGATGCACTGCGTCGCCGGCCTGGACACCTTCTCCTCCGGCTCCGTCCGCATCGGCGACACCGAGCTCGGCTCCCTCAAGGACAAGCAGCTGACCCAGCTGCGCCGGGACAAGATCGGCTTCATCTTCCAGGCCTTCAACCTGCTGCCGACCCTGACCGCCCTGGAGAACATCACCCTCCCCATGGACATCGCCGGCCGCAAGCCCGACAAGCAGTGGCTGGACAACGTGGTGAACATGGTCGGCCTCTCCGGTCGCCTCTCCCACCGCCCCACCCAGCTCTCCGGCGGCCAGCAGCAGCGCGTCGCCGTCGCCCGCGCCCTCGCCGCCCGCCCCGAGATCATCTTCGGCGACGAGCCGACCGGAAACCTCGACTCCCGCTCCGGCGCCGAGGTCCTCGGCTTCCTGCGCAACTCGGTCCGCGAGCTCGGCCAGACCGTCGTCATGGTCACCCACGACGCGGTCGCCGCCTCCTACGCCGACCGCGTCATCTTCCTCGCCGACGGCCGCATCGTCGACGAGATGTACGCGCCCACCGCCGACGGTGTGCTCGACCGGATGAAGGCCTTCGACGCCAAGGGCCGCACCAGCTGACCCGGAGCGTGACCGCCCCGCTCCGCGGAGCCCCCGCAGCCCTCCTCACAGACCTCCAGCCCCAGGACTGAGATCCCCATGTTCCGTACCGCCCTGCGCAACGTACTCGCGCACAAGGCGAGGCTGCTGATGACGGTGCTCGCCGTCACCCTCGGCGTAGCCTTCGTCTCCGGCACCCTCGTCTTCACCGACACCCTCGGCAAGTCCCTGTCCGGCCAGTCCGCCAAGAGCTACAGCGGCGTCGCCGTCTCCGTCACCTCGCACGGGCAGGCCCGCGGCGAGGACGGCCAGAAGGAGGGCGACCCCGGCATCAGCCAGCAGACCCTCGACAAGGTCAAGGCCGTCAAGGGCGTCGGCTCGGTCTCCGGCCGCGTCTCCGGCTTCGCCGGCGTCGGCGACGAGAACGGCAAGCTGATCGGCTCCGGCTGGGCCAACAAGGGCTCCAACTACGCCCCCGTCAAGGACGGCAAGGACCCGCGCTACACGTTCACCGACGGCACCGGCCCGGTCAAGGACGACCAGGTCGCCCTCGACAAGGAGACCGCCGTCACGGGCGGCTACAAGACCGGCGACAAGGTACGCGTCGCCACCAACGGCCCGGTCCGCGAGTTCACCCTGACCGGCGTCTTCACCACCGAGGACGGCGCCGTCAACGCCGGCGGCAGTCTGGTCCTGTTCGACACCAAGGTCGCCCAGGAGCTCTACCTCCAGCCCGGCTTCTACGACGAGCTCTCCGTCGCCGCCGCTTCCGGCACCTCCGCCGACCAGCTCCTCGCCGACATCAAGCCGCTCGTCGACGGCAAGAGCACCAAGGCCCAGACCGGCGCCGCGCTCGCCGCCCAGCAGGCCAAGGACATCGAGAAGTCGATGTCCAGCATGAGCAACATGCTGCTCGCCTTCGCCGGCATCTCCCTCTTCGTCGGCGTCTTCCTGATCTACAACACCTTCACCATGCTGGTCGCCCAGCGCACCAAGGAGCTGGCCCTGCTGCGCGCCGTCGGCGCCAACCGCGGCCAGGTCATGCGCTCGGTGCTCGCCGAGGCCCTGGTCATCGGCGCCCTCTCGGCCGCCATCGGCCTGGCCGCCGGCGTCGGCCTGGCGGTCGGCATGCGCTCCCTGATGGACACCATCGGCGCCAAGATCCCCGCCGGGGACCTGGTCATCGCCCCGGGCACGATCATCGCCGCCCTGGTCATCGGCGTCCTCGTCACCACCGTCGCGGCCCTGCTGCCCGCCTGGCGCACCGGCCGGATCGCCCCGGTCGCCGCCATGGGCAGCGCCCACCTCCCGGCCTCCGCCAAGTCCCTCGTCGTCCGCAACGTCATCGGCTCCGTGATCAGCCTCGCGGGCATCGGCGTCGTCTTCCTCGGCGTCTCGATGGGCGGCGACGGCCGCATGGTCATCGGCGGCGGCGCCTTCCTCATGCTCGTCGGCATGATCGTGCTGCTCCCGCTGCTGTCCCGGCCGGTCATCGCGGCCGTCCGCCCGGCGCTGCAGAAGGTCTTCGGCGTCCCCGGCAAGCTGGCCGCCCAGAACGCCGTCCGCAACCCGCGCCGCACCGCCGTCACGGCCGCCTCCCTGGCGATCGGCCTCACCCTCGTCACCACCATGTCCGTGCTCGGCGTCACCATGGGCAAGGCCATCGACCGGATGAGCACCGACAAGCTCAAGGCCGACTACAAGGTCACCATGTCCGGCGGCATGGGCAGCCTCGACAAGTCCGTCGCCGAGACCCTGTCCAAGGCCCCCGGCGTCACGGCGGTCTCCCCGCAGGCCGCCGGCTACTTCAAGATCGGCGACAGCTTCCGCTCGGCCTCCGGCGTCAACCCGGCCGCCATCGGCAAGCTGCTGAACATCAAGGTCGTCGGCGGCTCCCTGGACAGCCTCGGCAAGGGCGAGGTCGCCGTCGCCGAGAAGACCGCCAAGAAGCAGAACCTGACCGTAGGCTCCACGCTCCAGGCACAGTTCGAGGACGGCCAGAAGGCCGCCCTGAAGGTCGGCGCCGTCTACGAGGACCTCGACGGGCTGCTGTCCCCGTACGTGCTCGACAACAAGATCCTCGCCGCGCACACGGACCAGCAGTACATCCCCGAGGTCTACGTCAACACCACCGACGGCCAGTCCAAGGCCAGCCAGCAGTCCGTCATCGACGCCCTCGGCAAGAACCCGGCGATGACCGTCGCCACCCAGCAGGACATGCGCAACGAGATGGGCGGCATCATCAACACGATGCTCAACATCATGTACGGCCTGCTCGGCATGGCGCTGATCATCTCGGTGCTCGGCGTGGTCAACACCCTGGCGATGTCCGTCTTCGAGCGGACCCAGGAGATCGGCATGCTGCGGGCGATCGGCCTCGACCGGGGCCGGGTCAAGAACATGATCCGCCTGGAGTCCGTGGTCATCTCGCTGTTCGGCGCGGTCCTCGGTGTCGGCATCGGCGTCTTCCTCGCCTGGGCCGTCGGCTCCACCCTCACCAAGTCGGTGCCGAACTACGAACTGGTCCTCCCCTACGACCGGATCGGCGTCTTCCTCCTGCTGGCCGCCGTCGTCGGCGTCCTGGCCGCCATGTGGCCGGCCCGCAGCGCCGCCCGGCTGAACATGCTGACCGCCATCAAGACCGAGTAGCGGTACGGCCGTACGCGCCGCGCGCGCGAGGGACACGGAAGGGCCCCGGGGCAACACGCCCCGGGGCCCTTCCCGTTGCCCGGCCGCCGGGCCCCGGCGGCCGTACGGGGCTACGCGGGGCCCTCGCCCCAGACGCGCGCCCGCAGCGGCATCCCCGAGGCCCCTCCGTCCCCGGGGCGCACCGCCAGCACCTGGTTGATCCCGAGGCGGCCGTGCTCGAAGCCCAGCGCGGAGGCCGCCATGTACAGCAGCCACACCCGGGCCCGGCCGGGCGAGGTGAGCCGTACGGCCTCGTCCCAGTGCCGCTCCAGGCGCGCCACCCAGGCCCGCAGGGTCAGCGCGTAGTGCTCGCGCAGCGCCTCCACGTCGCGGACCTCGAAGCCGGCCCGCTCCAGCTCGCCGACGGTGGTGCCGATCGGGGAGAGCTCCCCGTCCGGGAACACGTACGCGTCGATGAACTCGTCGATCTCGTAGGCCTGCTCGTCGTGCTCCGGGGGCCGCGCGATCTGGTGGTTGAGCAGCCGGCCGCCGGGGGCCAGCAGGGCGTGCAGTATCCCGGCGTACTCGCGGTAGCGCTCGGAGCCGACGTGCTCGGCCATGCCGATCGAGGAAATCGCGTCGTACGGGCCGTCCTTGACGTCCCGGTAGTCCTGCACCCGGATCTCGACCCGGTCGGTCAGGCCCGCCTCGGCGATCCGCTTGCGGGCGTACGCGGCCTGCTCGCGCGAGAGCGTGATGCCGGTGACGCGCACCCCGTACTCGCGGGCCGCGTGCAGGGCCATGGAACCCCAGCCGCAGCCGACCTCCAGGAGCCGCTGGCCGGGCTTCAGACCGAGCTTGCGGCAGACCAGGTCGAGCTTGTCCCGCTGGGCGTCCTCAAGGGTGCCGTCCGGGGTCCAGTAGGCGCACGAGTAGACCATCGAGGGGCCCAGGACCCGCTCGTAGAAGTCGTTGCCCACGTCGTAGTGGTGGCTGATCGCCTCGCTGTCGCGCCGCTTGGAGTGGCGCGGCCCGCCGCTGCGGACGGCCTCCTCCGGCGGCGGGGCGGGCGCCGTCCACGGGCGCGCCAGGACCACGAGGTCGCGTACCGCGGCCCGTGCGGCCGGGTCGCGCAGCAGCGCGGCGGTCCCGGCGGCGGATCCGTGTCCGGGCAGGTGCGGGCGCAGGGCGGCGAGCTTGCCGAGCCCCGAACGGGCCGGGGCCGGGGCGGGGGCGGGCGCCGGGTGCTCGCGCTCCCAGAGCAGGCCGCCCACCCGGTCGAGCAGGTCGAACAGGTCGCCCTCGACGGTCAGGTCCCCGGCGACCCAGGCGCGGGCGAGCCCCAGTTCGCCCGGCTTCCACAGGATCCGGCGCAGGGCGCGCCGGTGGTTGATCACCAGCACGGGGCCGGTGGCCGGGCCGGCCTCACTGCCGTCCCAGGCCCGTATCCGCACGGGCACGGGGGCGCCCAGCAGGGTTTCGGCAATCGCTGCCAGCCGCGGCGCGGCGTCGGTCATCTCAGGCACCTCCAGAAGTTCCGTGGAACGACTTCCCACTTCCCCTCTGGGGCAATCACGACCGGTTTGCCAGTGGATCGTCCTTCGACCGGGACTCCAGCCGGCCGCGCCGGACCTGCGGTAGGACGCCCCGTCCCCGGGTACGCCGAAGGGGCCGCCCGCACCACGGATGGCGGGCGGCCCCTTCGGGGTCGTGCTCAGGAAACCGGCGTACCGGCCGGGGTCAGGAGGCCTTGGCCTTCTCGGCCGGGGCAGCGGCGGCGGCCGGAGCCGGCGCCGGCTTGGCGGCCTCGTAGAACTCCTCGCGCGGGGTCTCCAGCGCTCCGAGGGAGACGACCTCGCGCTTGAGGAACATGCCGAGGGTCCAGTCGGCGAAGACGCGGATCTTGCGGTTCCAGGTCGGCATGGCCATGCCGTGGTAGCCACGGTGCATGTACCAGGCGAGCCGGCCCTTGAGCTTGATCTTCATCTTGCCCATGACGATCATCGCGACGCCCTTGTGGAGGCCGAGGCCCGCCACCGCACCCTTGTTGGAGTGCGAGTACTCCTTCTGCGGGAAGCCCCGCATGCCGGAGACCACGTTGTCGCCGAGGACCTTGGCCTGGCGCAGCGCGTGCTGGGCGTTCGGCGGGCACCAGGCGTTCTCGACGCCGGCCTTGCGGGCGGCGACGTCCGGGACCTGGGCGTTGTCGCCCGCGGCCCAGATGTAGTCCGTGCCCTGGACCTGGAGGGTCGGGGCCGTGTCCACGTGGCCGCGCGGGCCCAGCGGCAGGCCGTAGCGGGCCAGCGCCGGGTTCGGCTTGACGCCCGCGGTCCACACGATGGTGTTGGAGTCGACCTCGAGGCCGTTCTTCAGCACCACGTGGCCGTCCACGCAGGAGTCCATGGAGGTGCTGAGGTAGATCTCGATGCCACGGGACTCGAGGTGCTCCTTGCCCCAGGTGCCGAGCTTGGGCCCGACCTCGGGAAGGATCTTGTCCGCCGCGTCGACCAGGATGAAGCGCATGTCCTCGCGCTTGATCGTGGAGTAGTACTTCACGGCGTCGCGGGCCATGTCCTCGACCTCGCCGATCGTCTCGGCGCCGGCGAAGCCGCCGCCGACGAAGACGAAGGTGAGCGCCTTGCGGCGGACGTTCTCGTCCGTCGTGGACTCGGCCTTGTCGAGCTGCTCGAGGACGTGGTTGCGCAGGCCGATGCCCTCTTCGACGCCCTTCATTCCGATGCCCTGTTCGGCCAGGCCGGGGATCGGGAAGGTGCGGGAGACGGCGCCGAGCGCGATCACCAGGTAGTCGAAGGGCAGCTCGTACGCCTCGCCGACCAGCGGCGTGACGACGGCGACCTTGCGGTCCTGGTCGATGGTGGTGACCCGGCCGGTGAGAACCTCAGCCTTGGGCAGCACGCGTCGCAGCGGGACGACAACGTGCCGAGGCGAGATGTTGCCTGCGGCCACTTCGGGGAGGAAGGGCTGGTAGGTCATGTACGACCGCGGGTCGACGACCGTGACGGTCGCCTCGGCGTAGCGCATCTTCTTCATGATGCGCTTGGCCGCGTACAGGCCTACGTACCCACCTCCTACTACGAGGATCCTGGGACGCTCCGTGGTGCTCATGGAACGAGTATCCAGCACCCCAAGGGGTGACGCTCGTGAGCCCCTTCACAAGGTGACACAAGGCCTCTGCTACACTGCGCGGCCCGCGTGACCCAGATCATGACGCGCAACGGGAACCAACGTATAACGGGAGTCGTTGTTCACCCGGTCTGAACTGGCCTCCAAGGCCTCAACCGGACTGGACCACTGGGGTTCGTCCATACCTCTGATACGAAACCCGTCGCGGCCTCGCATCGCACAAACAGGTGCCGAAACGGCCCTGCGACCCCCAAGAAGGCCCCGAAGGGCCTCCTTGTTGACCCAACAGACCCCTTTTCCTTGTGAAGAACTTCACGAACCTCGTTCCCGGAGGGGCGATTTCGGCCGCTCCAG
Source organism: Streptomyces sp. NBC_00158 (assembly GCF_045160885.1). Classification (NCBI taxonomy): domain Bacteria; kingdom Bacillati; phylum Actinomycetota; class Actinomycetes; order Kitasatosporales; family Streptomycetaceae; genus Streptomyces; species Streptomyces sp. NBC_00158. Next base: position 4,420,929 of record NZ_CP108161.1, on the reverse strand, counting down.
AGGCCCTTCACCACCCCCGCACTGCCGCCGCACCGGCCCCCCTCCCCCCGCCCACCAGCCACCCATCGGGCGGAACACGATGTTCAGCGGTCCGACTCCGGCCGGACGCCCGCACGACGCCCGCTGCACGCCCGGACGGGATCCGGTCGAGGCGGGATCGCCGAAGCGGACCGCTGGGACCCGGCCCGCTCGTACGCTGGTTCCATGATCGAAAAGGACACCCTGGAAGCGCGCCTCACGGAGCTGCGCGCCCTCATGGCCGAGCACATCGGCGCCGCCCTCGCCCACCTCGACGGCATCCAGGACCCGCTGGAGCGCGAGCGCGCGGCACGCCTGCTCTCCGACGACCTCCTCCCCCACGCCGTGCGCTCCGCGCGGCAGGCCCGGACCGCCGCGGTACTCGAACTGCGCCACGGGCGCACCCTCAGGGAGGTGGGAGAACTGCTGGGGCTGTCCATACCGAGGGTGGACCAGCTGGCCAAGGGCAAGTAGCCGGAGTCACTTCTTCGCGCTGCGGCTGACGCCGGAGGCGATCTGGGAGACGCGCGGCACGGAGATGCCGAGGGCCGCGGCCACCTCGGCCAGGGACCGGGTGGCCCGCAGCTCGATGACGGCGGCCTGCCTGGCCGCCCGGAGCTCCGCCTGGAAACCGGGGACGGCGTCCAGGACCGCCGCCAGCGCCCGGGCCCGTTCCACGGGGTCCGGGACGGCCGCGAGGTCCGCGATCACGGCGCGGAGCGCGTCGGCGGGGGCGGAGTTGTCGATCATGGATTCGAGGCTACCCGGAGGGGCCCCGCCCGGACCCGGGAACGGGCGGGAACGACGAGGGCCCCCGCCGGGCGGGGGCCCTCGTGGTGCCGTGCCGGGTCAGGCGACGGACCAGGCGATGCCGTCCAGGATGTCGTGCTCGGAGACCACGACCTCGGTGGCGCCGACGCGCTCCATGATCGCGAGCAGCACCAGGGCCCCCGCGCCGATCACGTCGACCCGCCCCGGGTGCATCACGGGGATGGCGGCGCGCTCGGCGTGGGTGGCGGTCAGCATGCGCTCGCTGATCCCGCGCACCTGCTCGTAGGAGATCCGGGAGTGGTGGATCGCCGACGAGTCGTACTCGTCCAGCCCGAGCGCGATCGCGGCGACCGTGGTCACCGAGCCCGCGAGGCCCACCAGGGTGCGGGCCTGCGCCAGCGGCACCGTCTCGGCGGCCAGGTCCAGGGCCGCCTCGATGTCGGCCCGCATGGCGGCGATCTGCGCCGCGGTCGGCGGGTCGGTGACCTCGCCGTCCACCAGCAGGTGGCGCTCGGTCATCCGGACGCAGCCCACGTCGACCGAGCGGGCCGCGCGCACGTGGTCCTCGCCGACGACGAACTCGGTCGAGCCGCCGCCGATGTCCACCACCAGGAACGGGCGCTCCATGGGGGTCCCCCCGGACGGAGTCTGGAGGAGCTCGTGGGCGACGAGCTCCTTGGTGGCGCCCGTGAAGGAGAACTCCGCCTCCTGGTCGCCGGAGATCACCTCGGGCTCGACGCCGAGGGCGTCCAGCACGCCCCGGACGAACTCGTCCCGGTTCTCCGCGTCACGGGAGGCCGAGGTGGCCACGAACCGCACCCGCTCGGCACCGAACTCCTTGATCACCCCGGCGTACTCGCGGCAGGCCGCGAAGGTGCGCTCCAGCGCCTCCGGGGCCAGCCGGCCGGTCTTGTCCACGCCCTGGCCGAGCCGGACGACGATCATCCGCCGGTCGAGCTCGACGAGCTCGCCGGTGGCCGGGTCGCAGTCGGCGACCAGGAGGCGGATGGAGTTGGTACCGCAGTCGATGCCCGCGACCCGGGTCACGCGGTTCCCTCCCCGCTCTCCTCTTCCTTCTTCTCCCCGCACGGGGTGACGCAGGCGCCCTTGGCCCACCACTCCGGCAGCATGGCCAGCGCCTCGTCGCCGAACGGGTTCACCCCGGGGCCGGCGGCCAGCGAGTGGCCCACCAGCACGTGCAGGCACTTGACCCGGTCCGGCATGCCGCCCGCGCTCGGGAAGCCCTGGAGCACCTCGATGGCGTCGCGGCGCTGGATGTAGTCCTCGTGCGCCTTCTGGTACGCGGCGGCGAGCTCCGGGTCCTCGGCGAGCCGGGCCTGCATCTCCTTCATCACGCCGTTGGCCTCCAGCGTGCCGATCGCGGAGGCCGCGCGCGGGCACGTCAGGTAGTACAGCGTCGGGAAGGGCGTGCCGTCGGGCAGCCGGGGTGCGGTCTCGACGACGTCCGGCTGACCGCAGGGGCAGCGGTGCGCGATGGCGCGCAGCCCGCGCGGGGGGCGGCCGAGCTGCTGCTCGAACGCCTCGATGTCCGCGTCGGTCGGCTCGGTCCGGTCGGTCTGGGGCGGGGGCGTCTGCATGCCTGGAGGAAGTCTCTTCGTTCGGTCGTGCGTGATGGGTGGGTCAGTGGGTCATTCGCCGGGGCGGTCGGCCTTGTCAACGCCGTCCCAGACGTTGGAGTACCAGGGGCGGTCGGAACCGTCCTGGCCGCCGCGGCGGTGGTCCGGGGCCGCGGCCCCGGGGTCGGTCATGATGTAGCCGATCTCCCCCGGGCGCAGGAAGTGCAGGTGCTTGCGCGCCTGCTGCTCCGCGTAGGCGGGGTCCTGCCAGCGGGCCTTCTCGTCGCGGAGCTGTTCGAGGCGCTTGCGCGCGGTGTCCGCGGCCCGCTGCTGGTCCGTGATCTCCGAGCGCTGGGAGACGTACTGGCGCATCGGATACGCGAGGGCGACGACCAGCGTACAGAGGACGAGGACCAGCAGTGCCGCGCGGCCGGTGAGCCGGCTGCGGCGGATGTGCCGGCGGGACTGCGAGCGGTAGACGTGGGCCGCGGTCCGTTCGCCGAGCTGCTTGAGCCGGGTCGCCGTCGAGAAGGTGGAGAACCGATCCCGGTTCCCGGCCATGGCCCCGCCTCCCCTGTGCGCGCACTACGCAATACGTCCCCGCACACGGTACGGGACCGAGTGCGGGGACGTACGGAGGCTGAGCGCGATTAGCCCTTGAAGCGCGGGAAGGCGCTGCGGCCGGCGTACACGGCCGCGTCGTCGAGGATCTCCTCGATGCGCAGCAGCTGGTTGTACTTGGCGACGCGGTCCGAGCGGGCCGGGGCGCCGGTCTTGATCTGACCGCAGTTCACGGCGACGGCGAGGTCGGCGATGGTGACGTCCTCGGTCTCACCGGAGCGGTGCGACATCATGCACTTGAAGCCGTTGCGCTGGGCCATCTCGACGGCGTCGAGGGTCTCGGTCAGGGAACCGATCTGGTTCACCTTCACGAGCAGGGCGTTCGCGGAGCCCTCCTCGATGCCGCGGGCGAGGCGCTCGGGGTTGGTGACGAAGAGGTCGTCGCCGACGATCTGGACCTTGGAGCCCAGGCGGTCGGTGATGGTCTTCCAGCCGGCCCAGTCGTCCTCGAAGAGCGGGTCCTCGATGGAGACGAGCGGGTACGCCTCGACGAGCTCGGCGTAGTAGTCCGTCATCTCGGCGGCCGAGCGGGACTGGCCCTCGAACTCGTACTTGCCGTCCTTGTAGAACTCGGACGCGGCGACGTCGAGCGCGAGCGCGATGTCCTTGCCCGGGGTGTAGCCGGCCTGCTTGATGGCCTCGATGATGAGGTCGAGCGCGGCGCGGTTGGACTCCAGGTTCGGGGCGAAGCCGCCCTCGTCGCCCAGGCCGGTGGAGAGGCCCTTGTTGTGCAGGACCTTCTTGAGGGTGTGGTAGACCTCGGCACCCCAGCGCAGCGCCTCGGAGAAGGACTCCGCGCCGATCGGGGCGATCATGAACTCCTGGATGTCCACGTTGGAGTCGGCGTGCGACCCACCGTTGAGGATGTTCATCATCGGAACGGGCAGCAGGTGCGCGTTCGGGCCGCCGAGGTAGCGGAACAGCGGCAGGTCCGAGGCCTCGGACGCGGCGTGCGCGACGGCGAGGGAGACGCCGAGGATGGCGTTGGCGCCGAGCGAGCCCTTGTTGTCGGTGGCGTCGAGGTCGAACATGGCCTGGTCGATCAGGCGCTGCTCGGTGGCGTCGTAGCCGACGAGCTCCGGCCCGATCTGCTCGATGACGGCGAGGACGGCCTTCTCCACGCCCTTGCCCATGTAACGGTTGGGGTCACCGTCACGGAGCTCGATGGCCTCGAAGGCACCGGTGGAGGCGCCGGACGGAACGGCAGCACGGCCGGTGCTGCCGTCGTCGAGGCCCACCTCGACCTCGACCGTGGGGTTGCCTCGGGAGTCCAGGATTTCCCGGGCTACGACGACGTCGATGGACGGCACGAGCATCTCCTTCTGGGATGTGACGCTGGGTGTGCGGTGGCGTGTGGGCCGTGGGACGGCCCTGCCGACTAGAGCCTAACCGGCTCCGGGGTGTGGGCTGCCCGACCGCCCGGGTCCTGGGACGAAAAAGGGGCCGAATACCCGCCTTCCGGGACATAGGGCCCCTGAATTCGCGTGCCTGACGAGAGAGGAGACGGCGGAGGTCGGCGCTCCGGTTCCGGAATGCGGGCACTGGAGGACGACACGCCGCCGCCCGGCGCGTGGGGGGATACGCGCCGGGCGGTGGGGATGCTGCGGGGTGCCGCGAGTGTTACGCGGACGTTCAGGCGAGCTTCAGCTTCTGGCCCGGGTAGATCAGGTCGGCGTCGGAGACGGTGTCCTTGTTGAGCTCGAAGAGCTTCTCCCAGCCGCCCTTGACCTTGTTGGCGTCGGCGATGGTGCCGAGGGTGTCGCCGTCCTTGACCGTGTAGGTGCCACCGGTCGCCGGGGTGCCGGTCGACGGCTTGGCCGGGGTCCAGTTGCCCGAGCCGTTGCCGGAGCCCTTGGTCTCGGTCGTCGAGGTGGACGGCTTCGCCGGGGCGGGCTTGGCCGGAGCGGGCTTCGCCGGGGCCGGCTTGGCCGGAGCGGGCTTGGCCGGGGCCGGCTTGGCCGGAGCGGGCTTCGACGGGGTGGTGGAACCGCCGCCGTTGTACGAGGAGTTGGACAGGCCGACGCCGCAGTGCGGCCAGGCGCCCTTGCCCTGGCCCTTGAGGACCTTCTCGGCGATGGCTATCTGCTGGCCCTTGGTGGCCTGGTTGGCCTGCGAGGCGTACGCCTTGCCGCCGTACGCGGCCCAGGTGGAGGCGGAGAACTGCAGACCGCCGTAGTAGCCGTTGCCGGTGTTGATGGACCAGTTGCCGCCGGACTCGCAGGCGGCGACCTTGTCCCACTCGGCCGCGGTGGCGGCGCTGGCGGTGCCGGCGGCCATCAGCGGGGCCGCGACGGCGACACCGGCGACACCGGCGAGCGTGACGATGCGGACGGCCTTGGAGCCGCGGCGGTGCTTGCCCTTGCCGGAAAGCAGCATGGAGTTCTCCTCACCGACGCCTTCGAGGTGAGCTGTCGGGTTCGGGCGGATGAGTTGCCCGGTCACGCGGCGCGGCGCGTGTCTTCACCCCTAGCCGGTACGCGGGCCGTCTCTCAACGGCCTTTCCCGGCGCCTACCTTGGTTCCCCCGCTCCTGCCTTCGGCGCTTGCGCGACGACTGTTCCCTCCGTCCGCCGGCAGGATTCGGCGATGCGGTCGAAGGAGCCCGCGGTGGCGAGCGATTCAGAAGGTAGACAGGTCTCTCCCCGATGTTCAACGTGTGATTTTGGGGAGAAACCGGCCTACTTGCCTCTCTCGGGAGCACGTTTGTGCAGGTGAGAGGCGGGTTTGCAACAGTTCCGGAACGAGACACGCCAGTTGTCCGGAAGAGATGCATGTCTCATTTGGCGATAACGGACATTCAACTCTTAATGGATGCCCGAACTGCCCTCTATTTCTTGGTTAGATCCAGGTTCTGTCCGGGCTTGATGAGGTCCGCGTCCCCACCGATGACCTGCTCGTTGGCCTTGTAGAGCTCGTCCCAACCGCCCTTGACGCCCTTGGCCTTCGCAATGTCCGAAAGGCTGTCGCCCGGCTTCACGGTGTAGACGGGCTCCCCGGCGGGCACTGACGCCGTGCCAGGTGCCGCCGGCACCTCGATGGCGGCCGGGCCGCGGTGCTTGCCCGAGCCGTCGGTCGCCCCGGCGGACGGGGTGGCCGTCGGGTCGCCCGGGGTGGCCGGGGCGGTGGGCGTGACGCCCGGGGTGGGGGTGGCGCCGGGGGTGGCCGGGGCCGTCGGGGTGACGCCCGGAGCGGTCGGGGTGCCCGGCGCCGTCGGCGTGGGCGTGCCCGGGGTGGGCGTGCCCGGGGTGGGCGTGGCCGTGCCGGGCGTCGTGGGCTGGACCGTGAAGTCCGGCGCGGGCATGACGGGCAGTCCGCTGGAGGGGCCCAGCGGGTAGTCCGGCAGCCCGCTCGGGTTGGACGGGGTGTTCGGCGCCGGGGTCGGGGCCCCGAAGTCCGTGGAGGGCTTGCCCTTGCCCGCGTTCGGCACCGAGCCGTCGGGGCGGCCCTTGGTCGGCGCGACGGGCCCGGGCTCCAGCTTGTCACCGGGGTCCACCTCGGGGGCGGGGCCCTGCTGGGTCAGTCCGGCCGAGGCGGAGCACAGCGGCCACGCCTGGGGGCCCTGGGAGGCCAGCACCCGCTCGGCGACCGCGATCTGCTGGGAGCGGCTGGCGAGGTCGGGGCGCTCCGCGTACGCGAGGCCGCCGGCGTTGCGCCACTGCTCCAGGGTGAACTGCAGGCCGCCGTAGGCGCCGCTGCCGGAGTTCGCGCTCCAGGTGCCGCCGCTCTCGCAGTCGGCGACCTTGTCCCACGTGGCGGTGTCGGCCGCGTTCGCACCTGTGGCGGCGAGCAGCGGCATGGCCAGCGCGGAGCCGGTGACTCCTGCGGTGACGACGATCGCGGGTACCTGGCGGGGGCGTCTGTGGCGGCCGTTCCCGGGAAGCATGAGACTGCACCTTTCGCATAACGGCGGGGTAACGGCAGAACCTAGCCGCCTTCGAACGGATGTCACAAGTTCGACGGGGGAGCGACTTCCGGACCGGCTTCCAGGCTGACTTCCGGTCAGTCGCGCTTCGCTCGCGGCCTCATTCGTTCGGGACTGTGAAGCGGACGGGGAGGGTGCGCAGGCCCCTCATGATGAGTCCGCCGCGCCAGCGCAGGTCAGTAGGGGGAATCGCAAGTTCCAGATCCGGCAGACGCTTCAGCAAAGTTCCGAGTGCCGTCTGCCCTTCGAGACGGGCGAGCGGGGCGCCGAGGCAGTAGTGGATCCCGTGGCCGTACCCGAGGTGCTGATTGTCACTCCGGGAGAGGTCCAGGGTGTCCGGCTCGGCGAACCGCTCCGGATCGCGGTCGGCCGCCGCGAGGACCACCAGTACGGGGTCCCCCGCCGCGACGTCCTGCCCGCCGAGGGCCAGCGGCCGGGTGGCGAACCGCCAGGTGGCGAGCTCCACGGGGCCGTCGTAGCGCAGCAGTTCCTCGACGCCGGTCTCCAGCAGCGCGCTCTCCCCGGCGGCGAGGGAGGCCTGGAGCCGCTCGCGCTGGTCCGGGTTCATGAAGAGGGAGTGGATGCCGTTGCCGATGAGGTTCACGGTCGTCTCGAAGCCGGCGAAGAGCAGGATGAAGGCCATCGCCGTGGCCTCGGCCTCCGTCAGATGGTCTCCGTGATCACTTGCCCGGATCAGATCTGAAATGAGGTCATTGCCCAGATCATCCCGCTTGCGGTGGATGAGTTCCCCGAGATAGGTGCGCATCTGCTTCACCGAGCGGGCGACCCCGCCGCGCGGCCCGCCGCCGTGCCGGATCATCATCCCGGCCCAGTCGCGGAAGTCGTCCTGGTCCTCGCGCGGTACGCCGAGCATCTCGCAGATGGCGTAGATGGGGAGCGGGAACGCGAACTCGTGGATGAGGTCCGCCTCCCCCTTGGCCGCGAACCGGTCGATCAGGTGGTCGGTCAGCTCCTGGACGCGCGGGGTGAACTCCGCCACGCGCCGAGGGGTGAACGCCTTCGACACCAGCCGCCGCAGCCGGGTGTGGTCCGGCGGGTCGATGTTCAGCAGGTGCGTCATCAGCTCCGCCTTGCGCTCCCCCGGGATCCCGGTCTTGCCCTTGGCGTGCGCCGGCTCCGCGTGGTGCGCCGGGTTCTTGGACAGCCGCTGGTCCGCGAGGGCCTGGCGGGCGTCGGCGTACCGGGTCACCAGCCACGCCTCGACCCCGCTGGGCAGCCGGGTGCGGTGCACCGGCGAGTTCTCGCGCAGCCAGGCGTAGGCCGGGTACGGGTCGGTCGCGAACTCCCAGTCGAAGAGCGTCGGCATCTCCGGGAGGGAAGGATCGGGCTGGGCGGCGGAGGTCTGATCGTGCACCCGTCGACCGTATCCCGGCTCGCCACCGGCCATCCCTTATGGCCGCTTCGTCGCGGCTGTCCGCAGATCGGACATCACTTGACGCCGGGTTCTGCGACATTCCTACTTTCGGTTCTGTGGATGTGAGGATCTTGAAAAGCAGTTTCGCGGTGGTGGAGAGAAGGGCCGAGCACGCGGTCAAGTACTTCTACTCCCACCTCTTCTGGCACAACCCCGGGCTCCGCGAACTCTTCCCGGCCTCCGCCGAGGACATGGAACGCCAGCGCGACCGGCTCTTCGCCGCGCTCACCCATGTCGTCGCCCACCTGGAGGCCGAGACCCTCGTCCCCTATCTACGCGACCTCGGACGCGACCACCGCAAGTTCCTCGTCGGCCCCGAGCACTACGCGGCCGTCGGCACCAGCCTGGTCGCCGCCCTCGCCCAGACCTCCGGCGACGCCTGGACCCCGGCCGTCGAGAAGGCCTGGTACGAGGCCTACCAGCTCATCGCCGACGCCATGACGGCCGGCGCCGCCGACAGCGACGAACCCCCCTGGTGGGAGGCCGAGGTGGTGCGCCACCTCCAGTACGGCGAGGACATCGGCGTACTGACCCTCGCACCGCGCACCCCGCTGACCTACCGGCCCGGCCAGTACGTCAGCGTGAGCAGCGCCCGCGTCCCCACCACCTGGCGCACCTACTCCCTCGGCAACGCCCCCCGCCCCGACGGCACCGTCGACCTGCACGTCAGCCGCATCGAAGGCGGCCGGCTCAGCACCGCCCTGGTCCGCGACGTCCTGCCCGGCGAAGTGCTGCGCCTCGGCGCCCCCGGCGGCCGCCTCACCCTGCGCCGCGAGGACCGCCCCCTCACCCTCATCGCCGCCGGCACCGGCTGGGCGCCCGTCCGCGCCCTGCTGGAGGAACTCCTCCAGCACCCTCCCGGCCACGACGTACGCCTCTTCGTGGTCGCACGGGACTCCGCGCACCTCTACGACCGGCCCCTGATCGACCGGCACGCCGCGGCCTGCCGCTGGCTCGGCGTCACCTACATCACCCCCGCCCCCGGGCAGCACCGCAACCAGGCCACCGACCGGCTGGCCACCGCCCTCGGCAACCGCGCGCTCTGGCGGGAACAGGACGTCTACCTCAGCGGACCGGCCCTGTTCCTCGAGGAGACCTCCCACCTCCTCCAGGAGCTGGGCGCCCGCCCCGACCGCCTCTTCCACGACGCCGTCCCCGTCGCCGGCTCCCAGCGCACCCGCCCCCTGGGCTTCGGCGAGTGGTTCCTGCACCGCCCGTCCCCGCACTGGCACGACCCCTCGGCCCGCGCCCCGCGGGACTAGGCCGTGTCTTCGACGCCCTCGGCCGCCCGGATCGCGTCCCGGTAGACCCGGGCCGCCGCACGCAGCGCCGTCTCCGGATCGGTCCCCGACGCCTCGGCGCGCGCCGCCAGCTCCAGCAGCTCGTACCCGATGCCCTCGCCCCGGGGCAGCTCCACGGCCACCCCGCCCGTACGGGCCCGCCCGGCGAGCTTCGCCGCCAGCGCCAGGCCCGGCTGGCCCAGCGGGATCCCGTCCGTGACCGAGTCCCGCTGCTTCTCCACCGCCTTGGTGGCCTGCCAGTGGGCGCTGACGTCCTCCGGGGACCGGGCCGTGGCGTCCCCGAACACGTGCGGGTGGCGCCGGACCAGCTTGTCGACCAGGTCGCCCGCGACGTCGTCGATGGAGAACGGCTCGGCCCCCTCCTCGCCGCCGCCCTCCTCCTCGGCGATCCGCGCGTGGAACACCACCTGCAGCAGCACGTCGCCGAGCTCCTCGCGCAGCGCGTCCCGGTCCCCGTCCTCGATCGCCTCGACCAGCTCGTACGCCTCCTCGATGGCGTACTTCACCAGCCCCTCGTGGGTCTGCCGCGAGGTCCAGGGGCATTCCCGGCGCACCCGGTCCATGATCTGCACCAGGTCCAGCAGCCGCGCCCCCGGCAGGTCGTACGAACCGGGCAGCAGCTCCAGGTCGGGCATCGCGACCCGGCCCGAGCCGGCCAGCCGGGCCAGCCCGTCCGTCAGCCGCTGGTCACCCTCGCCGCTGGGCAGCACCACGACCGTCCGGCCCCCGGCACACTCCTCGACGAGCGCGTGCGCGTCCGGGACCTCGTGCGCCACCTCGACCCCCGCCTCGCGCAGGTACGGCAGCTGCGGGTGGCCCGGGTCCGCGCACAGCACCCGGTCCGCGGCGTGCAGGGTCTGCCAGGCCGGCCAGGACAGCAGCCCAGGGGCGACCCGGTGGCTGGCGGTCAGCAGGACGATCCGGCCCGTGGGCTCGGCGGGAGCGGCGGCGGAGGCGGGGGTGTCGTTCACCCCCCGAACCTACCCCCGCCCGCGGCCGTCAGGCTCCGGCGGGTGCCGCCTGCTCGGGACGGGTCACCTGGGTGATCCACGGCGTCTCCTGGTCCCCGAGCAGGATCTGCTGCGCGTCCCAGCGGCCGTAGCGCGGGTTGACCTCGATGTGCAGCGCCTTCGCCGCCTCCGCCAGCTTGGCCAGCGCCTTGTCCTGGCTGCCGTAGTGCGCGAACAGCTTGTCCCGCAGCAGCTTGAAACGGGTGTCCGCCTCGATCTGCCCCGGCGCCAGCTGCGCCTGCTGCAGCGCCGCGTCCTTCAGCTCCTTCTCCCCGCCCAGCTGCTCGATCTGCGCCTTGCGGACGTCCTGGACCTCCTTGGGGCTCACGCTCAGCCCGGCGTCCTCCGCGGCCCGCTCCAGCACGGCGCTCTGGATCATCTTGTTCAGCTTCAGCCGCTCCAGCCCGGCGGTAGCGCCGATCAGCTGTGCGCCCTGCTCGGACTTGTTCTGTGCGGCGCGCACGTCACCGACCTGGGCCTGGAGCGCCGAGGTGGTGATGCGCTCACCCCCGACGACGGCGGCGGTACCGGGCCGGGTCTCACCCGAACACGCGGTCAGCAGGGGGGCCGCCGCGAGCAGGACGGCGGAGACGGAGAGCGCAGTGCGACGGTGCAAAGGAGCCTCCAGGGCCGGGAGATTGTGCTTCGGTGCACAAGGGCCTTGCGGTGATCGATGGTATGCAGTCAGGGTGGCCCGAGCCACCGGTTCGACCAACGATTCCGGTGGTGTTGGGGTGCGAGTTCACCCCCCGGTCACCGCGGAGTCCTTCCTTCCTGAGATCGTCGGTGCACCATGCCGACATCGCAGCTCGCCCCGCGCCGGGTTCCCGGGCGTCCCGCCGGCCCGCCGGCCGTGCGGCCCTCCGGGCGGAAGGACTCGCTCCTCGGGGCGGTGTCCGCCTCGGTCGTCGCCGTCGTCGCCGTGTGCGGCGGGGACGCCGTCGCGCGGGTGTTCCCGTACGGGCCGCGGCACCGCAGCGTCAACGACCTCGGCAACCAGTTCGTGCCGTTCCACGCCCACCTGTGGGACCTGCTGCACGGGCGGGCCGGGGGCGGGCTGCTGTTCAACTGGCAGTCCGGGTACGGGACCAGCTTCCTGCCCGACTTCGGGACGTACCTGACGAGCCCGTTCGCCGTGCTGGTCGCGCTGTTCCCGCGCGAGGACATCGACCTCGCGGTGTACGTGGTGACCGTGCTGAAGACGGCGGCCGCGGCCGCCGCCATGGCGTGGCTGCTGCGCAGCCAGCGGCGCGGGCCGTGGTGGGCGGCGGGGCTGCTGGGGGCCTCGTACGCGCTGTGCGGGTGGTCGGTGATCGAGGCCGCGTACAACCCGATGTGGCTGGACGGGCTCGTCGCCTTCCCGCTGCTGTGCCTGACCGGCGAGTGGGCGCTGCGCGGCCGGCGGCCGGTGCTCGGGGTGCTGGTCGTCGCGGTGGGGTGGACCGCCAACTTCTACACCGCGTACATGGCCACGCTCGGCGCGGCCCTGGTGCTGGTGGTGCGGGTGGTGCTGACCCGGGAGGGGGTGCGCGAGCGGGCCCTCGTGGTCGGGCGGGCGGCGGTGACGACCCTGCTGGGGATCGGGCTGGCGGCGCCGGTGCTGGTGCCGCTGTTCCTCAGCACGAAGCAGGCCTACCCGGGCTGGTCCAAGGAGTTCGGGCCGGTGCCGTGGTCCGACTTCTTCGCCCGGCTGATGCCGGCCACGTACTCCTTCAACTCCCCCGCCGTGTTCGTCGGCACCGGAACCCTCCTCCTGGTGGCGGCCCTGCCGTTCCACCGGGCGCTGCCGGTCCGCACCCGCTGCTGGTGGGCGGGGCTGGTGGCGGCGGTGGCGCTGTCCCTGCAGTGGGAGCCGACCCATCTGCTGTGGCACCTGTTCGCCACCCCGAACGGCAGCGCGTACCGGCAGACGTTCGTGCTGGCCGGCCTCGCGGTGATCGCCGCCTGGACGGGGCTCGCCGCGGGCGTTCCCGGCGTACGGGCGCTCGCGGCGGGCGCCGGCCTGCTGACGGCGGCCGCGCTGTGGGCGGGCGGCAGCGGGCTGGTGACCACGTGGGGGTACGCGCTCTTCGCGGGCGGGCTCCTCGCGGCCGCCGCCGCCTGGCGGGCGCTGGGCCGGAGGCGGCTGCGGCCGGCGGCCGCCGGGCTGCTCGCGGCGGTGCTGGTGGCGCAGGCCGCGGCGACGACGGCGTACGGGCACAAGGGCAAGCTGGCCGGGCTGGACGACTACCCCTCCTGGAACCGGTCGCACACCGCGCGCGCCCGCGCCCTGGCCGGGGCGGAGGGCTGGCCGGCGTACCGGACCGACGCGGGCCGGCCGGCGCTGTCGGGCAACGACCCGATGCTGCTGGGCGGTGAGGGCGGCTCGTACTACAGCAGCCACACCCCGGACGTGTTCACGCGCACGATGACGGCGCTCGGCGCGGGCTCGACCTCGCGCGGGCGCAGCGTGCAGAGCCTGGACAACCCGGTGACGGACGCGCTGTTCGCGGTGGGCGCCCGGCTGAAGCCCGACGGCACGGTCGCCCGCGCCGAGGCCCTGCCGCTGGTCACCGTGCAGCCGGCCGAGGTGCCGGGGGCGTACGGGGAGTCGCCCTTCGCCAACCAGGAGCTGCTGCTGGGCGCGAAGGTGTACGAGGACCCGGTCGCGCCCGGGATCTGCCGGGCGGGGACGGAGGCGTTCCTGTGGGCGCCGGAGTACAACGCGACGGCCCGGCTGGCGGGCGGGCGGCCCTTCAAGCTGAACGGCAACCCGCCCAAGAACCGGGCGGCGCTCCAGTCGCTGGGGATCTCGCGCGGTGCCGCCTCGAAGCTCGTCTTCGACCGCCCGGCCCCCGCGCAGTGGGCGCTGTCCTGCCTGGACGGGGCCCGGCTGGGCGCGGCGGTCGCCGGGCTGCGGGCGAAGGCCGCCGCCGGCGTCCGGGTGACCGCGTCGGGGCTGACCGCGACCCTGCCGCCGGGCAGCACGGGCACGGCGGTGGTGTCGGTGCCGGCCATCGCGGGCTGGAGCTGCGAGGGCCGCCCGGGGCGGTCCCGGCTCGGGCTGCTCGCCGTCCCGCTTGACGGCCGCACCACCACGGTGACCTGCGGGTTCAGCCCGCCGGGCCTGCCCGCCGGGGCGGGGGTGGCGGGGGTGTCCGTACTCGTGCTGGCCGGGCTGGCGCTGCGGCGGCGTCAGCTGCGCCCGGGCGCGGCCTCGGACGCGGCGGTGCAGTAGTCCTCGGCGTGCGGGCCGCCGGAGACCGGGCGGGCGCCGGCCCGTTCCCGGGAGCGCCGCCCGGGGTCGGTCACCGCACCTGGCCCAGCCATTGCAGGGTGCGGCGGATCTCGACCGGGAGGGGGTGCGCCGGCCCGTGGACGCGGTCGGCGTCGTAGAGGAGGCGGACCAGGGTGTCGTGGGCGGCGGGGCGGTCGCCGAGGGAGAGCAGCAGGTGCGCTATCCGGCGGCGGACCTCCAGCGGCAGGCCCGGGTCCGGGTTGGCGTAGTGGTTCTCGAACAGGGGCAGCAGCGAGCGGTACTCCGCGAGGGCCGCCGCCGGTTCGCCGAGCTGCTCCAGGCACTGCGCGGCGTCGTAGCGGAAGCGCAGCGACTGGGGGTCCCCGGCCGGGAACTGTTCGGCGAGGCGGCGCAGTTCGGGCAGGGCGCGGCGGTACTGGCCGTCGTCCATGAGGGTGGCGGCGTACTGCTTGCGCAGGCTGCGGACCACCGGTGAGTGCTCGCCGTGCTCGGCCGCGGCGGCCGGGAGGATGTTGCCGAGGATGTCCACGGCCTGGGTGAGCCGGCCCTGGTCCAGGAGCTTGCGGGCCTCGTCGACGGCGCCGGGGATGTCCGGGCGGGGCGGCGCCGGGGGTGCGGCCGGGCGCGGGGGCACGGCGGCGGCCCGGTCGGGCCAGGGCGCCTGGGGGCGCAGGAAGGGCCGGGTGGGGTCGAGGGGGCCGGAGGGGAGGCGGCTGCCGGGGGCCGGGAGCAGCGGCACGAGGGCCTCGTAGACCTCCTGGGCGGAGCCGGGGCGGTCCTGGGGGTCCTTGGCGAGGAGGCGCAGCAGGACGGCCTCCAGCTCCGGGGGGATCTCGGGGCGCAGCGGGCGCACCGGGGCCGGGGGTTCGTAGAGGTGGCGGTGGAGGACGCCGAGGGCGGTGGTGCCGGCGAAGGGGACGCCGCCGCTGAGGAGTTCGTACAGCAGCACGCCGAGGGCGTACAGGTCGGTGTAGGGGCCGACCGCGCCGCCCATGGCCTGTTCGGGGGCCATGTAGGCGGGGCTGCCGATGGGGGATCCGGTGCTGGTGAGGCGGGTGGTGTCGGTGTCCATGACGGAGGCGACGCCGAGGTCGAGGACGAGGACGGTCCCGTCGGGGCGGACCATCACGTTCCGCGGCTTGAGGTCGCGGTGGACGATCGGGACGGCGTGCACGGCGGAGAGCACGGCGCACAGCTGTGCCACCACGGCGACGGCCCAGGGCCAGGGGTAGGGGTCGTGCTCGGCGAGGTGGTCGGCGAGGTCGGAGCCCTCGACGTAGCCCATGACGAGGTACAGCTCGTCGCCGTCGCTGCCCGCGTCGTGGACGGTGACCAGGCCGGGGTGGTCGACCTGGGCGGTGACGCGGCATTCGCGCACGAAGCGGCGGCGCAGCTCCTCGGCGACGGTGCCGGGGCCGGCGACCTTGTCGGGGCGCAGCAGCTTGACGGCGACGCGGCGGTCGAGGCGGCGGTCGTAGGCCGTCCACACCTGGCCCATGCCGCCCTGGCCGAGGACGGTGGCGAGCTGGTAGCGCTCGCCGATGAGGCGTTCGGTCACCGCTGGGGGTCCTCGAACGCCGTGGTGTTGGGGTCCTGGTAGGGGCCGCCGGGCTGCGGGGGCCGGGGCGGGTTCTGCTGGCGCAGGAGTTCGCTGAGCTCGTCGAGTTCGGCGCGGACCTGCCCGAGGCGCGGGGGCGTGGCGGGCTGCTGCGGGGGGACGGGCGGGCGGGCGTCCTGCCGTCCGGCCGGCGGGTAGCCGTAGCCGGGGGTGGTCTGGTGGGGCGGCTGCGGCTGGTGGAGCTGCTGGTGCGGCTGGTGGGGCTGGGCGTACGGGGCCTGCGGCGCGGGCGGGTACCAGGGTGCGGGCGCCGGGGCCAGGGCCTTGGCCTCGTGGTGCTTGATGTCGGCGACGAGGTAGTACACGCAGATCGCGAAGCCGGTGAAGATCGAGCCACCGGCGCCGAGGTTGCCCTGCCAGCCGTTCGTCTTCTCCGTCGGGTCGAGCCCGATGAAGGTGATCCACACGACCGAGAGCACCAGGCTCAGCACCAGCAGCGCCCAGTCCCGGCCCTTGCGGGTGAGGATGGCGAGCCGCACCATCGAGCCCCAGGCGAAGAACCCGCAGGTGAGGACGGGAAGCGCCGTGAACAGCACGCGCAGCGTCATCGCGGCCCCGGAGAGGGGCCGGTGGCCGTGGAGGCCTTGCTGCGGCGGGATGCCGGGGCCGTGCATCGGTGCTCCTGACGGGCCGTGCGGAAAGGTGACGGCTCGAAGCGTATACAGCGTTTCCGGCCGTTCGTGAGGGGATGGACCCAACCGTTGCAGGGTCGCAGCACGGTCACCGCGGTGTGACGCTGCCGTCCGACAGTCCGTCGTACATGCCCTGTACGAGCTGCTCCCCCAGGCGTCCCGCCAGCCTCAGCGCGTCCTCGAACTCGGCGAGTGCCCGGAAGCGGGCCCCGTAGCGCCGTTGTTCGGCCGGGGGCAGCCGGGGCAGCTGGAGCCGGCGCACGTCGAGGCGGGTGGCCGTGGAGGCGTGGCTGCTGGCGCGGCGGGTGTTGGCGGTGCCGCGCAGGAACCCGGCGAGGAACCAGGGGTCGAGGGCGGCCGGGTCGGGGCGCAGCAGCTGGAGGTTGCGGCCGATGACGGCGCCGGCCCCGCTGGCGGGGTCCTCGGTGACGACGCGGGCGGCGGAGAGGGCGCCGACGACGGGGACGACGACGTCGCCGGGTTCGGCGACGAGGGTCTCGCCGGTGTCGGGGGCGGCGGTGGCGCCGGAGCCGGCGGGCGCGGTGGCGGCCACCGTGCCGGAGGGGGCGGTTCCGGCGTAGACGTCGTACTCGGTGAGGACGGGGAGCTCGCCGCTGCCGGTGCCGGTGCCGGCGCGCAGCAGCAGGGCTCCGGCGCGGGCGAGTTCGCCGACGGTGGTCTGCGGGAGGGAGGCGGCGGGGCCGGCCGGTCCGGCGGGGGACGCGGGCGGCGGGGTGAGCCGGGCGGCGCGGGCGAGGGTGGCGTCGAGGCGTTCGCGTACGGCGGCCAGCTCGGCGAGGCCGCCGCGGGCGGCGGGCGGGGGGAGGTGGCGGGCGGGGGTGAGGTCGACGTCGTCGTCGAGGAGCTCGATGACGGGCACGACGCGGCTGACGCCTGGGGTCTCGGGGGTCGCGCCGGTGCGGTCGTACGCGGTCCAGGTGCCGAGGACGGCGTCGCGCACGTCGGTCCAGGCGGCCCGTGCCTGGGCCGGCCCGTCGGGGTCGAGGCCGGCGGTGTCCACGAGCAGCAGCCCGGCCGGGGCGGCGCCGCCGGGGGCGGGCCTGCGCAGCACCCACAGCTGGAGCGGGATCCCGTACGGGGGCGCGGCGCCGGCTGGGAGGGAGACGACGGCCCGCAGGGCGCCGCGGCGCAGCAGGTCGGCGCGGATGCGGCGGCCGGAGCGGCGGGCCGCGGCGGCGGGCGGCATGAGGAGCACGGCGGTGCCGCCCTCGCGCAGGCGGGCCAGGGCGTGCTGGATCCAGGCGAGTTCGGATTCGGTGCGGGCGGGGAAGCCGTACTCCCAGCGCGGGTCGTAGGCGAGTTCCTCGTGGCCCCAGTTGCGTTCGTTGAACGGGGGGTGGCAGAGCACGGCGTCGACGGCGGCGTCGGGGAAGGCGTCGGCGCGCAGGCTGTCGGCGGCGGCCGCGCGGATCTGGGCGGAGCCGTGCAGGGCGAGGCGGAGCGCGGCGAGCGCGGCCAGTTCGGGCGAGGCGTCCTGGGCGTGCAGGACGGCGGCGCCGGTGAGGGCGCGCAGCGGGCTGCCGGTGCCGCAGGCGGGGTCGAGGGCGGTGCGGACGCCGGGTCCGGCGAGTCCGGCCATGAGTTCGGCGCAGCCGTCGGGGGTCAGCGTGTACTGGCGGGGGTTGGCCTCCAGGTGGCGGCCGAGGAGGAACTCGAAGGCCTGGCGGGCACCGAGTCCGGCGGCGAGTTCGGCGACGGCCCGCAGCAGGGCCGGGGATCCGGCGGCGGGCCGCACGGCCACCGGGTGGCCGGCTCCCAGCCGGGCGGCGAGCGCCTCGTCCCGTACGGCGGGCAGCCGCTCGGCGAGCCGGTCGTCGGGGAGGGCGGCGAGCTCCAGCCACTGCGCGGGGCGGTCGCGTACGACGAGCAGCGCGGCTCCGGCTTCGACGAGCGCGGCGACGGCCCCGCCGGGGTGGGCGGTGATCTGCTGCCAGACGCGTTCGCGCAGCGGGACCTCCGCGAGCTTGCCCTGGGCCCGCAGCCAGGCCTCGACCTCGGGCAGCGCGAAGGAGGGGCTGGTCTCGGTGCCGCCGACGGGCTTGGGGAAGTCGGGGTGGCGGCGGCGCCAGTTGCTCACGGCGGCCCGGCCGACCCCGGCCAGGCGGGCGATCTCGGCGGCGGTGACCTCGGGGACGTTCTCCTCCAGCATGCCGGGAGCATACCGGTACACAGCCCGGAATCCACTTCGATCCGCTTCACAGCGTGAATCCAATCAATCCCGTGAATCGTGTTGACTCGGTTCACAGCCTCTGTTGTGATGATCCCGTCAACCAGCGGAGCACGCCGGCCGCACCGAGAGATCCGAGACAGGAGCACACCCATGTCCCAGTCCTCCACCCCGCGCCACAGCCGGACCGCCCGCCACCGGGTCCTCACGGGCACCGGCGCGCTCGTCGCCCTCGTCGCGGTCGGCGCCTGCACCGGGGGCGGCGGCACGGGCGGCTCGAAGGACACCGGCGCGAAGAAGCCGGCCGCGTCGAGCAGCCCGAAGCCGGGCGGCGGCCAGACGGCCGGCGGCAAGACGGGCGCGAAGCCGTCCGAGCCGAAGAAGGACGGCAAGAAGGCGGCGATGCGCGGCAGCGGCACCTTCCAGGTCGGCTCGGACCTCCAGCCCGGCACCTACCGCACCACCGGCAACAAGGGTCTGGGCTGCTACTGGGAGCGCGCCAAGGACGCCTCGGGCGAGGTCGAGTCGATCATCGCCAACGACAACGTCGTCGGCACCAGCTACGTGACCGTCGAGGCGGGCGACAAGCTCTTCAAGTCCACCGGCTGCAACGACTGGGAGACCGTCGACCCGAAGGCCGTGTCCGACGCCCCGAAGACCGAGGCCGCGGGCGACGGCGGCATGTTCAAGGTGGGCCTGGACCTCGCCCCCGGCACCTACAAGTCCACCGGCCCCGCCGCGGGTTCGGCCGGCTGCTACTGGGAGCGCGCCAAGAACGCCGCACACGACATCGACTCCATCGCCGCCAACGACAACCCCACCGGCCCCGCCGTGGTGACGGTCTCCGCGCAGGACGGCTACTTCAAGACCACGGGCTGCGCGACCTGGAAGAAGTCCTGACTCCGGACTCCAGTGCGACCGGATACCCTCCGGGTCCTGAACGATCCCAGGGGGGACCAGCTCATGCGCACCACCATGCCCACCGGCATGTCCACCGGCATGTCCGCGACCGCGACCGCACTCGCCTTCGCGGCCCTGCTGACCGCCACCGGCTGCGGCCCCGCGACGGGGACCGGGACCGACGCGGCGGCGAAGGCGTCACCCAGCGCCTCCGCGACGCCGCCCGACCCGCTCGCCGGCAAGGACCCGGCCGCCGTCCTGCGCGCCGCGTACGAGGAGACGGCGAAGGCCGGGACCAAGAACGCGGTCATCAGCCGCACCATCGGCGAGCGCCAGATGAGCGCCGGCCTGACCTTCGAGGGCGACAGCGACTGCTGGGGCAGCGTCACGGTCATGCGCGCCGGGACGGGAGAGATCCTCATGGAGGGCAGCAGGCTGTCGTTCAGGGGCGACGAGGGCTTCCTCAAGGACCAGTTCGCGTCCACGCCCCCCAAGTCGCCCGACACCGACCAGGGATGGATCGACGCCAGGACCTCCGACCCCTCGGTCGCACACCTCCGCGCCCTGTGCACGGCGGCCCGCCCCGACCCGGCGGAGCTGACCGACGTCCGCCGCGAACCGGACACGTACCAGAACGGCAAGCCGGTGGCGGTGTTCAAGGCGAGGATCCCCGGCGGCACGGAGATCACCGACCACGTCCTGCTGGACGGGGTGCCCTATCTGAGCAAGCACTGGCACCAGTCGGCGAACGACCACGGCAGGGTCGAATACGACGGCGTGCGCCCGACCGGGGCCGTGTCACAGCCGGCGCCTACCCTCGGAACCTGAGAACCGATCGCCGCTCCAGGGGGAACCGAGATGCGCAGCCGTACGAAGACCACCGCGACGGCACTCGCCGCCGCGGCCCTGATCGGCGGCGGGCTGACGGCGTGCGTGCCCGGCGACGGCCGGGCCTCCGACGTCGGCAGCCGGGCCCGCGCCGACCGGTCGCCCGCCGCGTCCGCGTCCGGGCCGGCCGCGCCCTCGGGCCCGTCGGACGCCAAGGGCGGGCGGGCGCTGACCGACCTGTCGGGGCCGGAGATCCTCGGCCGGGCCGGTGAGGTCACGCGCAAGGCGCAGTCCATGCACGTCACGGCCACGGTGGAGTACGAGTCCAAGCCGATGAAGATCGACCTCTCCCTCGACAAGAACGGCAACTGCAACGGCGCCGTCCGCCTCGACGGCATGGGGACGATGGACATCATCAAGTCCTCCGAACTCGTCCACTTCCGCGGCGACGCCGACTACTGGCGGGGCGCCGCCAAGCAGAAGCACGCCTCCCAGAAGCAGACGGACCAGATGGTCGCCGTGCTCGCCGGCCGCTGGGTGAAGCTCCCCGCCACCGACCCGCGCGCCGCCCCGATGACCGGCAGCTGCGACCTCGGCCGGCTGACGGACGACCTCGGCAAGGGAAGCCCGCTCGCCCGCAAGGGGGAGACGGGCACCGTCGACGGCAAGCCGGCCCTGGCCGTGATCTCCCCCGCCCGGCAGGGCACCCAGACCGACTGGATCGCGACGCGGGGCATGCCCTACATCCTGAAGTCGTCGATCAGCGGCGACACCACGGGCGCGGTGCTGTTCTCCGCCTTCGACGTACCGGTCGACACCGCCTCGCCGAAGGACTCCGACGTCCTGGACCTCTCGAAGACCGGCGGGGCGGTGGGCGAACAGGTCTGAACCGCCCGCCCGTTCAGACCCCGGCCGGTGCCGGCCCTGCGGCCCGGACGTGCAGGTGGCCGCTGAGCGGGAACTCGGGCGGGGCCGCCGGGAGGACGGCGCGGAAGACGTAGCCGCTCTTCTGCGCCACGCGGCAGGAGGCCCCGTTGTCCTCCTGGTGCAGCAGGTCGAGGCGTTCCAGACCGGAACCGGCGAAGGCCTCGAACGCCCAAGCCGTGAGGGCCTCCAGGGCGCGCGGTGCGACGCCCCGGCCCCGGGCTCGGGCGGCGGTCCAGTAGCCGACCTCCGCCGAAGGGGCCTCCGGCGCGCCCCTCTTGAGGACGGCGCCGCCCACCAGCCGGCCCGGCTCGCCCTCCAGCACCGCGAAGGCGAACCGCGCCCCCGCCTCCCAGCCCCGGCGCTGCTCCGCCACCCAGCGCAGCCCGCCGGCCGCGTCGTCCAGGGGCTCCGCCGTCCAGCGCCGCAGGAAGGGATCCGCGTACGCCTCCACGAGCGCGGGGACGTCGTCCTCCCGCCAGGGGCGCAGGAACAGGGCCGGGAAGTCCGCCGTCGCGGCGGACCGGAGGGTCGTCGGCGTGATCATCAGCCGATGATAGGCACGGCCGGGCGCTACGAGCCGAGGATCGTGGTCAGGAACTCCCCGGTCCACGCCAGCAGTTCCCGGCCGACGAGCGGCTTCCCGCCGACCCTGGCCGTCTTCGGCCGCGGCACCAGCACCTGCGAGGTGGCCGGCTTGAGGACCGTCCCCGGGTACAACCGCTTGAGGCGCAGCTCCTGCGACTCGCGCAGCTCCACCGGCCCGAAGCGGATGTTCGGCCCCTGGAGGGTGATGTCACCGACCCCGCAGGCCCGCGCCAGCATCCGCAGCCCCGCCACCAGCAGCAGGTTCTCCACCGGCTCGGGCAGCTTGCCGTAGCGGTCCGTCAGCTCCTCCCGCACGGCCTTGATGTCGGCCTCGGAGTTCGCCGCAGCGATGGACCGGTACGCCTGGAGGCGCAGCCGCTCGCCGGGCGCGTAGTCGTGCGGGACGTGCGCGTCGACCGGCAGCTCGATCTTCACCTCCAGCGGCGGCTCCTCCTCCGCCCCGCCGCCCTCGACGGCGGCCCGGTAGTCGGCCACCGCCTCGCCGACCATCCGGATGTACAGGTCGAAGCCCACGCCCGCGATGTGCCCGGACTGCTCGCCGCCCAGCAGGTTGCCCGCGCCGCGGATCTCCAGGTCCTTCATCGCCACGTACATGCCGGCGCCCATCTCGGTGTGCTGGGCGATGGTGGCCAGCCGCTCGTGCGCCGTCTCCGTCAGCGGCTTCTCCGGCGGGTACAGGAAGTACGCGTACCCGCGCTCGCGGCCGCGCCCGACACGGCCGCGCAGCTGGTGCAGCTGGGAGAGGCCGAAGTTGTCTCCGCGCTCCACGATCAGGGTGTTGGCGTTGGAGATGTCGATGCCGGACTCGACGATCGTGGTCGAGACGAGCACGTCGAACTTCTTCTCCCAGAAGTCGACGACGACCTGTTCCAGGGCCTGTTCCGACATCTGGCCGTGGGCCGTCGCGATCCGCGCCTCGGGCACGATCTCGCGCAGCTTCGCGGCCGCCCGGTCGATGGACTCGACCCGGTTGTGGATGTAGAAGCACTGGCCCTCGCGCAGCAGCTCGCGGCGGATGGCCGCGCCGATCTGCTTCTCCTCGTACGGGCCGACGAAGGTGAGCACCGGGTGGCGCTCCTCCGGCGGGGTGGTGATCGTCGACATCTCGCGGATGCCGGTCACCGCCATCTCCAGGGTGCGCGGGATCGGGGTCGCCGACATGGTCAGCACGTCCACGTTGGCGCGCAGCTTCTTCAGCTGCTCCTTGTGCTCGACGCCGAACCGCTGCTCCTCGTCGACGATGACCAGGCCCAGGTCCTTGAACTTGGTCTCCTGCGAGAAGAGCCGGTGGGTGCCGATGACCACGTCCACCGAGCCCTCCTTGAGGCCCTCCAGGGTGGCCTTGGACTCGGTGTCGGTCTGGAAGCGGGACAGCGCCTTCACGTTGACCGGGAACTGGCTGTAGCGCTCGGAGAACGTCCCGAAGTGCTGCTGCACGAGGAGGGTCGTGGGGACGAGGACGGCCACCTGCTTGCCGTCCTGGACCGCCTTGAAGGCGGCCCGGACCGCGATCTCGGTCTTGCCGTAGCCGACGTCGCCGCAGATCAGGCGGTCCATCGGGACCGACTTCTCCATGTCCTCCTTGACCTCGGCGATGGTGGTGAGCTGGTCGGGGGTCTCCGCGTACGGGAAGGCGTCCTCCAGCTCGCGCTGCCAGGGGGTGTCCGGGCCGAAGGTGTGGCCGGGGGCCGCCATGCGCGCGCTGTACAGCTTGATGAGGTCGGCGGCGATCTCCTTGACCGCCTTCTTCGCCCGCGCCTTGGTCTTCGTCCAGTCGGCGCCGCCGAGCCGGTGCAGGGTCGGGGCCTCGCCGCCGACGTACTTGGTGACCTGCTCCAGCTGGTCGGTCGGGATGTAGAGGCGGTCGCCGGGCTGGCCGCGCTTGGCGGGCGCGTACTCGACGAGCAGGTACTCGCGGGTGGCGCCCTGCACGGTGCGCTGCACCATCTCGATGTAGCGGCCGACACCGTGCTGCTCGTGCACGATGTAGTCGCCGACCTCCAGGGTGAGCGGGTCGATGGACTTGCGGCGCCGGGTGGGCATCCGGCCGAGGTCCTTGGTGGCGGTGCGCTGCCCGGTCAGGTCGGTCTCGGTGAGGACGGCCAGCTTCAGCGCCGGGTCCACGAAGCCGTTGTCGATCGAGCCGCAGGCGACGTGCACGATCGAGGGCTCCAGCGCCGCCAGGCGCGGCTCCAGCCGGGCGGCGATGCCCTCGCCGCCGAGCACCTCGACGGTACGGGCGGCCGGGCCGTGGCCCTCGGTGAGGTAGACGGTGTGCCAGCCGTCGGCGATCCAGCCCTTGGTGTCGGCGAGCGCGCGGGCGGTGTCGCCCCGGTAGGCCTCGGGGGCGTGCATGCCGAGCTTCAGCGTGTCGCCGCCGGCCAGGTCCTCCTCGCCGGCCGCGAAGGGGGACACGGACCACCACATCATGCCGATCTCGCGCGCGTGCTCGCGCACGTCCGCGATCCCGCGCAGCGAGGCCGCGCCGACGTCGATGGGGGCCTCGCCGCCGCCGGCGGTGGCCGCCCACGAGGCCATCAGGAACTCCTGCGAGGTGGCCACCAGGTCGGCGGCACGGGTGCGGACCCGCTCCGGGTCGCAGACCACGGCCATCGCCCCGGCGGGCAGGACGTCGATCAGCAGCTCCATGTCGTCGACGAGGACCGGGGCGAGGGACTCCATGCCCTCGACCGCGATCCCCTCGGCGATCTTGTTCAGCAGCTCGCCGAGCTCGGGGTGCTCCTCGGCCAGAGCGGCGGCCCGCTCGCGGACCTCGTCCGTGAGCAGCAGCTCGCGGCAGGGCGGGGCCCACAGACCGTGCTCGGCGATCTCCAGGGAGCGCTGGTCGGCGACCTTGAAGTAACGGATCTCCTCGACCTCGTCGCCCCAGAACTCCACGCGCAGCGGGTGCTCCTCGGTGGGCGGGAACACGTCGAGGATGCCGCCGCGCACGGCGAACTCTCCGCGCTTCTCGACCAGCTCGACGCGGGCGTAGGCGGCGGCCGCCAGGGCCTCGGTGATCACGCCCAGGTCGGTGGAGTCACCCTGCCGCAGGCTCACCGGGACCAGGTCCCCGAGCCCCTTGACCTGCGGCTGGAGCACGGAGCGGATGGGGGCGACGACCACCGAGACGGGCCCGGCGGCCGGGTCGTCCTTGCTCGGGTGCGCGAGCCGGCGCAGTACGGCGATCCGGCGGCCGACGGTGTCGCTGCGCGGGCTGAGCCGTTCGTGCGGCAGCGTCTCCCAGGCCGGGTAGTCGACCACCTCGTCGGGGGGCAGCAGGGAGCGCAGCGCGGCGGCGAGGTCCTCCGCCTCCCGGCCGGTGGCGGTGACCGCGAGCACGGTCCGCTCGGTGCGGGCGGCCAGCGCGGCGATCGCGAAGGGCCGGGCGGCGGGCGGGCCGACGAGGTCCACGTGCATGCGGTTGCCGTCCCCGGCCGCGGTGACCGCCTCGGCGAGGGCGGGATCCCGGGTGACGGCGTCGAGCAGTCCGTGCAGGCTCATGAGACAGGCTTTCCATCCGGTGAGGGGCGAGGGGTGGTGCCGGGGCAACGCGAAGGGCCCGACACGTGAACGGGCCGGGGGTTCCCACCCTATGACGCCGCTCCCCCGGCCGCGCGGGGCATTCCGGCTCCGGCGCGGGTGTGGCGGGTGCCCGGGAGCCGTCCCCGGCGGGGAACAGGGGGGCGGAGGGAGGCATTCCGGTCGGGGGTGAGAATCTGTCCGGATGCCGATACCCGGACCCACCCCGAGCCTCGGCGACCGCGCCGGGCGGGCCGGGCGCCGGGCGCCGTACGCACTCACCGCCGCGCTGTTCCTCGCGTACGCCGTGCTCTCGGTGACCCGCTACCGGCGGATGGAGGAGACCTCCTGGGACCTCGGGATCTTCGAGCAGGCGGTCAGGGCCTACGCCTGGCTCCAGCCGCCCCTGGTGGACCTGAAGGGCCCCGGCTCCAACATCCTCGGCGACCACTTCAGCCCGGCCATCGCCCTGATCGCCCCGCTCTACCGGGTCTTCCCGACCCCCGTCACCCTCCTCGTGGTGCAGGCCGCCCTGATCGCGCTGTCCGCACTGCCCGTCACCCGGGCCTCGGCGAAGCTCCTCGGGCGGGCCCGGGGACTCGCGCTCGGGGCGGCGTACGGGCTGTCCTGGGGGATCCAGCGGGCCGTCGAGTTCGAGTTCCACGAGATCTGCTTCGCCGTACCGCTGCTGGCCTTCGCCCTGGAGGCGCTGCTCGCGCGCCGCTGGCGGGCCGCCCTGGGCTGGGGGCTGCCGCTGCTGCTGGTCAAGGAGGACCTCGGGGTCACCCTGGCCGCCCTGGCCCTCGTCACCGCCTGGCGGGCCCGGCGCGCCGACCCGCGGGCCGCGCGGCTCGCGGCGGCCGTCGCCGTGGCGGGGGTGGCCGTCGCGGCACTGGTGTTCACCGTGGTGATCCCCGCCTTCGCCACCGACGGCTACGCCTACTGGGAGAAGCTCGGCGGCGGCGGCGAGGACGGCGCGGGCGGCGGACCGCTGAGCGGCCTCGGCACGAAGCTGACCACCCTCTGCTGGGTCCTCGTCCCCACCACCGGGCTCCTCGCGCTGCGCTCCCCGCTGCTGCTGGTGGCCGTGCCCACCCTGGGCTGGCGGTTCCTGTCGGGGGACCCGCACTACTGGTCCACCGACTACCACTACAGCGCCGTCCTGATGCCGGTCGTCGCCCTGGCCCTGGCCGACGCCCTCGACACGGCCCGGCGCAGCCCCCGGCCGCGGGTGCGGGCGTACGCCCACCAGCTGCCCGGCGCCGTGCTCGCGGCCGCCCTCGCGCTGAGCGCGACGACCCTGCCGCTGGCCCGGCTCGGCGAGTGGTCCGCGTACGGGAGGCCCGCGCGGGTGGCCGCCGTCGAACGGCTGCTGGCGCAGATCCCGGACGGGGTGCGGGTGGAAACGGGCTACGGGCCGCTGACCCGGCTGACCTCGCGCTGCCAGGTGTACTGGATCGGCGGCACCGAGGGGGTGCTGCCGGCGTTCCTGGTCTTCGACGCCTCCGACGGCCGGGCCGGCGACCCCGTCGACTTCGCCGAGCGGCTGCACCCCGGGTCGCGGTTCGCGCTGATGGGCGAGGCGGGCGGGTACGTGCTGCTCCAGCGGATGCGGTGAGCCGGCGGCGGACGACGCGACGCCGGCCCCGGACCGTCCCTGCGGACGGTCCGGGGCCGGCGCGTTCCCCCGTACTGCTCCCCCGTGCTTCCCCCGCGGGCCCCCGTGCTTCCCCCGTGCTTCCCCCGCGGGCCCCCGTGCTTCCCCCGTACGACCGCCCCGCTACTCGCTGGCGATCGCGTTCAGAACGTTCATCCGCCCCGCCCGGAAGGCCGGGACCAGTGCGGCGAACAGGCCCACCAGGGCCGAGCCGGCGAAGACGCCGAGGATCGTCGGCCACGGGATCTCCAGCACCTTCAGCCCCTGGAGGGCGAGGAGCCGCTGGGCGGTGGCGCCCCAGCCCATGCCCAGGCCGAGGCCCAGCAGGGCGCCGAACAGGGCGATGACCACCGACTCCAGGCGGATCATGCGGCGCAGCTGGCGGCGGGAGAGGCCGATGGCGCGCATCAGGCCGATCTCGCGGGTCCGCTCCACCACCGAGAGGGCCAGGGTGTTCACGACGCCCAGCACCGCGACGATGATCGCGAGGGCGAGGAGCCCGTAGACCATGTTGAGCAGCTGGCCGACCTGGTCCTTGAGGTCCTGCTTGTAGTCGGCCTGGTTGAGCACCTTGTACTGCGGGTACTCGGCCATGGCCGCCTTGAGCGCCGTGTACGCGCTGTCGGCGTGCCCCTTCTCGGCCTTGGCCAGCAGCATGAACGGGCGCGCCAGCCGGTCGGCCGGGATGTTGGCCTCGGCGGTCGCGGTGCTGATGTACTTCACGCCCTTGTCGAGGTTGCCCTCGTCCGAGGTGATCGCCGCGACCTTCAGCTTGACCGTCTTGCCGCCGTCGAAGGCGACCGTCAGCTCGTCGCCGACCTTGACGTGGTGCTTGTCGGCGTAGAGGGAGCCCACCGCCATGGAGCCGGGCGCGTAGGCGTCCTTGTGCTCGCCGGCGGTCATCTTGCGGCGCACGTCCTGGGCGTACGTCGGGTCGGTGACGCTGAGGCGGTCCTTGGCGGAGGTGCCGTCCGGGGCGGTGATCTTCGCCTCGACCTCCCGGTACGCGGTGACGTGGTCCAGGCCCTTGCTGGACCTCATGGCCTGCTCGGCCTGCGGCATCATCGGCTGGCCGCCCTGCGAGGCGACGATGTAGTCGGCGCCGACGGTGCGGTCGAGCTCGTCGGTGGCGGAGGCCACCATGGAGGAGCCGACCACCGACAGGCAGGCGACCAGCGCCAGCCCGATCATCAGCGCGGCGGCCGTGGCACCGGTGCGGCGCGGGTTGCGCAGCGCGTTGCGCTCGGCGAGCCGGCCGACGGAGCCGAAGGGCCGCAGCACGGGGGCGGCGAGCACCCGGACCACGACACCGGCCAGCAGCGGGCCGATCACGATGAAGCCGATGAGGCTGAACAGCACGCCGACGGCCAGCCACAGCGAGCCCTCGGAGGCCTTGTCGGCGGCCCCGGCGAGGAACAGGGCCGCGGCGCCGATGCCCGTGAGCACCAGGCCGAGGGCCGCGCGGACCCTGCCGGCCTTCTTGTCGCCGGGGGTCCCGGCGTCGCGCAGGGCGGCCATCGGGGAGACCTTGCCGGCCCGGCGGGCCGGGACGTAGGCGGCGACGACGGTGACGACGATGCCCAGCACCAGGCCGATGACCGGGGTCGTCCACTTGACCGTCAGGTCGGCGGTGGACAGCTGCATGCCGAGCTGGCCCATCAGCTTCATCAGGCCGACGGCCAGGCCCACGCCCGCCGCGACTCCGGCGAGGGAGCCGACGACGCCGAGCAGGAAGGCCTCGATGAGGACCGAGCGGTTGATCTGGCCGCGGTCGGAGCCGATGGCGCGCATCAGGCCGATCTCGCGGGTGCGCTGGGCGACCAGCATCGAGAAGGTGTTGAAGATCAGGAAGATGCCGACGAGGAAGGCGATGCCGGCGAAGCCGAGCATCACGTACTTCATGACGTCGAGGAAGCCCATGTCCTTCTTGTTGGCGGCCGCCGCTTCCTTGGCGGTCTGGAGCTTGTACGTGCCGTCGCCGACCGCGGCCGCCACGTTCTTCTTCAGCTGCTCGTGCGTCACGCCGTCCTTGGCGGTGACGTTGACGTGGGTGAAGGTGCCCGGGGCGCCGAGCAGCTTCTCCTGGGCGGTGGCGGTGTCGAAGTAGACGATGGCCGCGCCCGGGTTGGTCACGGTGAAGGAGGCGATGCCGCTGATCTTCGCCCGGACGTCACCGGTGACGGCGATGGTGCGCAGCTCGTCCCCGAGCTTCAGCCCGTGCTTGTCGGCGGTGTCGGCGTCGACCATCACCTCGGTGGGGCCGCGCGGGGCGTGGCCGGAGGTGATCTTCATCGACTTGAGCTCGTTGTCGTTCCAGCTGCCCGCGATGGTCGGGGCTCCGGTGGTCGACCCCATGTTCTCGTTCTTGGAGTTGACGACCGTGACGGCCATCGAGACGACGCCGCCCTCGGCGGACTTGACGCCCTCGGCGCCGCGCACCTTCTCCACGACCGAGCCGGGCAGGTACTCCGGCTTGCCGCGGCTGGAGATCTCCTCGCCCTCCTCGGCCTCCTTGGGGCTGACGGTGACGTCGGAGCTGGTGACCGCGAACAGCTTGTCGAAGGTGGTGGTCATGGTGTCCGTGAACACCAGGGTCCCGCAGACGAAGGCGACCGACAGCAGCACGGCGACCGCGGAGAGCGCCATCCTGCCCTTGTGCGCGAGGAAGTTGCGCCGCGCGGTCTTCATGACGGTCACGAGGTCCGCCCGCGCGCGTCGAAGTCCTTCATCCGGTCGAGCACCTGGTCGGCGGTGGGCCCGTACATCTCGTCGACGATGCGGCCGTCGGCGAGGAAGATGACGCGGTCCGCGTAGGAGGCGGCGACCGGGTCGTGGGTGACCATCACGATGGTCTGGCCCAGCTGGTCGACGGACTGGCGCAGGAAGCCGAGGACCTCGGCGCCGGCGCGGGAGTCCAGGTTTCCGGTCGGCTCGTCGCCGAAGATGATCGCCGGGCGGGCGGCCAGGGCGCGGGCGACCGCCACGCGCTGCTGCTGGCCGCCGGACAGCTCGGTCGGGCGGTGCTTGAGGCGGCCCGCGAGGCCGACCGTCTGGACGACCCGGTCCAGCCACTCGGGGTCCGGCTTGCGGCCCGCGATGTCCATGGGGAGGGTGATGTTCTCCAGGGCGTTGAGCGTCGGCAGCAGGTTGAAGGCCTGGAAGATGAAGCCGATCTTGTCCCGGCGCAGCTGGGTGAGCTTCTTGTCCTTCAGGCCGGTGATCTCGGTGTCCTCCAGGTGGATCTGCCCGCCGGTCACCGTGTCCAGCCCGGCCAGGCAGTGCATCAGCGTGGACTTGCCGGAGCCGGAGGGGCCCATGATCGCGGTGAACTGGCCGCGGTGGATGTCCACGTCCACGTGGTCGAGGGCGACGACGCGGGTCTCGCCGGAGCCGTAGGCCTTGACGACCTGGCGCGCCCGGGCCGCGACGGAGTCCTGTCCCCCGCCGCTCCCGTGCCTGGTCTCGGTCATCGCCGTTGTCACGGTGCTGTCTCCCCTGTTGGTGTGCCGGTGCTGCCGACGCGTACGTGGTGGCCGGTATGCGGATGGCCGGTTTCCGTACGGCCGCCGTCGAAGTCTGCTGCGCGGGCGCGGCCGGCGCGCTGGTGCCCGTAGCCGTATCCACCGGGGGGTTAACCCCACCCCACCCCCCGGCGGCCCCGCTCGTATGAACCAGTTAAGGACCTCGCCGGCCTCCGGTCGTCCTCCGCCGGGACGAGCGTCCCCTGGGCCCAAATGCTGAGCCACCCCTAGGGGTTGTCCACCCTTCGGCGGACCGGGGGTAGGGGACACGGACGGGGCGGGCGCCCGTGAGACGGGGATTCCGCCCGGCGCGGGCCGGTGAGATGGTGTTCCCCGCAGACGAGGGGAACACGGTGGAAGCAGCAGAAAACGGGGCGAAGGGCCCGACGGAGGGGGCGGCGGACCCCACCCGCCCCAGCCGTGGCGGCGCTCCCGCGGACGGCCCCGGACCCGGAACGCCCTCGGGGCCGGACTCCGGGTCCCGGGCGGGCACACCCGGCCGGCCGCCCACCCGGGTGGTGGCGGCGCTGATGCTGAACATGGCCCTGGTCGCGCTCGACAGCACCATCGTCTCCACCGCAGTCCCCCAGATCGTCGGGGACCTCGGCGGGTTCTCCGTCTTCTCCTGGCTGTTCTCCGGCTACCTCCTCGCGGTCACCGTCACCCTCCCCGTCTACGGCAGGCTCAGCGACACCTTCGGCCGCAAGCCCGTCCTCCTCTTCGGCACCGCCCTCTTCCTGGCCGGGTCGCTGCTGTGCGCGTCCGCCTGGAACATGGCCGCGCTCATCGCCTTCCGGATCGTCCAGGGGCTGGGCGGCGGAGCCCTGCAGAGCACCGTGCAGACCCTGGCCGCCGACCTCTACCCGCTGCGCGAGCGCCCCCGCATACAGGCCCGGATGACCACGGTGTGGGCGAGCTCCGCCCTGCTCGGCCCGGCGCTCGGCGGACTGCTCGCCGGGTACGCGGGCTGGCGCTGGACCTTCCTGATCAACGTGCCGCTGGCCGGCCTGGCCCTCTGGCTGACCGCCCGCCACCTCGTGGAACCCGTACGCTCCCCCGGCCGCCGGGGCCCGGTCGACTGGGCCGGGGCGCTGGCCGTCTTCGCCTGTGGCGGGCTGCTGCTCTTCGCACTGGTCCAGGGCGGGGTGGCCTGGCCCTGGCTGTCGGCGCCCTCGCTGGCGCTGCTGGGCGCGAGCGCGGTCCTGGCGGTGGTGGTGGTCCGGGTGGAGCGCCGGGCCGAGGAACCGATCCTGCCCGGCTGGGTGTGGCGCCGGCGCACCATCGCCGCCGTGAACCTGGCGATGGCGGCGCTGGGACTGCTGATGGTCGCCCCGATGGTGTTCATGCCGACGTACGCCCAGTCCGTGCTCGGCCTCGGACCGGTCGGAGCCGGGCTCCTGACCGCCCTGATGACGCTGAGCTGGCCGCTGTCCGCCGCCTTCTGCCAGCACGTGTACCGGCGCATCGGCTTCCGCGACACCGCCGCCCTCGGGATGGGGCTCGCGTCGCTGGTCCTGTTCTCGTTCGCCCTGCTGCCGTACCCGGCGCGGCCGTGGCAGCCCGCGCTGGTGATGCTGCTGCTGGGCGCCGCCCTCGGGCTGTTCCAGCTGCCGCTGGTGGTCGGGGTGCAGTCCACGGTGGGCTGGGCCGAGCGGGGGACGACGACGGCCTCGGTGCTGTTCTGCCGCACCGTCGGGCAGAGCGTGGGGGCCGCGCTGCTGGGGGCCGTGGCCAACGCGACCGTCGCCGGGCGGCTGGCCGGGGCGCCGCTGCCGGGGCTGCCGGACCACCTCGACGACGTGTCGCGGGCCCTGGCGGAGCCGGAC
Source organism: Streptomyces sp. NBC_00158 (assembly GCF_045160885.1). Lineage (NCBI taxonomy): Bacteria > Bacillati > Actinomycetota > Actinomycetes > Kitasatosporales > Streptomycetaceae > Streptomyces > Streptomyces sp. NBC_00158. The sequence continues at coordinate 4,388,812 of NZ_CP108161.1, read as the reverse complement.
GGGCTGTCGCCGGCCGCCGCGGAGCACCTGCGGGGGGCGGTGGCCGCCGCGGTGGAGCACATCTTCCTCGGCGCGACGGCCGCCGGGGTGGCGGCGGTGCTGGTGCTGCTGCTGGTGGCGCCGCGCAGGTTCCCGGTGCTGCCGGAGCACGAGTAGCGGGGCGGATTCCGCCGGACCCGGACCCGGACCCGGTCCCGGTCCCGACCGCGAGCCGGGTTGTCATGTTCGGGTCCAGTGGGTGACCCTCGTGCCCAGGACCGTTTCCGGGGGGACGACATGGCATCCGCACTCTTCGCGCTCGCGTTACTGGCCGCCCTGGCCGGGCCGGTGGCCCTGCGCCTGCGCCGCCGGCCGGGCTTCGTCACCGGCCGCGACGGCCGGCTCTCCACCTCCACCACCCTCGCGCTGGCCTGGACGGTGCTCCTGATCTGGCTGCTGCTCGCGATCCTCGCGTACGGGCTGACGGCCGGCGGCGGCGTCTCCTACTTCGCGGGCACCGGCCCCGACGGCCCGCTGTCGTCCCTGACCTCGGTGTACCTGCCGCTGCTCGGGGGCCCGTACGCGGCCCTGATCGCGGCGAAGGCGGTCGTCGGCTTCCGGCTGGAGAGCGGCAGCATGGCCAAGCCGGCCCCCAAGGCCACCCCCGGCGGCCGCCGCCCGCTGCGGGAGCTGATCGCGAACGACAGCGGCCGGACCGACCTGGTGGACCTCCAGTACGTGGCCCTCAGCGCGGTCACCATGCTCTACGTCGTCCTCTTCTTCCTCTCCGACGTGGGTGGCGGGCTGCCCCGGCTGCCCGCCGAGATCTGGGCGCTGACCTGCGCTCCGGCCGGGGCCTACCTGGTGAACAAGATGGCCACCCGCGCCAACCCGGTGATCACCGACGTCACCGTCACCCCCGACGGGCTGCTCCGGGTGGAGGGGGGCGGCTTCACCGAGCCCCGCCTCACGGTGGACGACACCCCGCTCGACGCCACCCCGGATCCGGCGACCGGCGCCCTGACGGCCCGGATGCCGGAGACGGCGAAGCCGGCGTTCACGGTGGTGGTCGCCTCGCGCGGGCTGCGCAGCGACCCGTACCGCTACGCGGGCGCCCCGGCGGCCCCGGATCCGGCCCAGGCTCCGGCCGCTGCCCCCGCGCCTCCCCCGCGGGCATGACGGGGGCCCGGCACCCTCGGGTACCGGGCCCCTCGTCCGCCAGGGGGGATCAGCCGATGGCGCGGAACGGGGAGTCGAAGTAGTCGGAGTCCTCTTCGGAGTCGCTGCTGTCGCTGTCGGCCGGCTGCTGGACGGGGGCCTGGGCGGCCTCCTCGCGCTTGTCCTTCTCGCCCTGCTCGGGCTTCTGGCCCGGCTCGGCCTTCTGGTCGTCCTTGGCGGCCTCGAAGGCGACGGCGACGGCGTCGAGGTCGCCCGCCTTCTCACCCGGGCCGACGGCCGCGACCGGCTCGCCCTCGCAGTCCTTGTTGCCGAAGAGCAGGGCCACCTTGCCGGTCTCGTTGACGACCTCCTCGATCGCGGAGGCGTCGGTCACGGCCAGCGCGTGGCACTTGTCCTCGGCCAGGTCGCTCACCTGCCCGGTCTTGCTCTCGCCGTTCTGCTGGAAGCTGTAGCTGAGGGCCTCGCCGTCGTCCGCGAGCGCGGTGGCGGCGGTCGGCAGGACGAGGGCGAGGGCTCCGGCGAGGGCTACGGCGGTGGTGCGAAGACGCATGAGGGGGTTCCGTTCTTCTGTTCCACGGGCGGATGCCGGTCCGGTGGCATCCGGGAGGGAGCGTAGAAGCGCGGCGCTCTGGCGAAACCTTTCCTCACCGGGAGCGCGCCCCGAGGTTCACCCACCCTGCCCCCACGGGCTCACTCCGCCCCCTCCTCCGGGGAGATCCGGTTGACCCGCCACCCCTCGGGGGTCTCGGTGAGCGTCAGGGCCCCGATCCAGTCCATCGCGCCCTCCGGGTACTCCCATTCGTCCGGGTCCGCCAGCACCTGCGGCAGCACCTCGCGCGGCACCGCCTCACCCGGCTGGAACCCGGGGGTCCCGTCGGGCGCGGTCCACGGGGCCACCCTGCGCACCTCGACCCACCCGCGGTCGACGAGGTCGATCAGGACCGGGGCCAGTTCGGCGGCCGGCAGCTCCTTGTCCTCCTCGGCCAGGTCGCCCCAGACGCCGGGCAGGATGTCGATCTCGAAGGCGTTGACCATGAACGCCCGCTGGCTCTCGGTCAGCGACTCCCATTCGGCGCTCACGCGCCCTCCCCCTTGTGCCGGGCGTAGTAACGGGCCACCCGGGCCCGGTTGCCGCAGGCCGAAGCCACGCACCAGCGGCGGCGCGGGTGCGCGGGCAGGAACAGCAGCACGCAGTCCTGCGCCTCGCACTCGCGCACCGTCGTCACCCGTGGGTCCGTCAGCAGCGCCACCACGGCCTCCGCGAGCTCCGCGGCGAGCCGCTGCGCGGGGGCGGCCTCCCGGTAGGGGGCGGCCGTCATGCCGGTCAGCGCCGTCCAGGCCAGCTCGGTGCGGGCCGGGGCGGCGGCGAGGATCCCGTTGAGCGCGGCCAGCTCGTCGGCAGGGGGCCGCTCACCGCGCCGGGCGGCGGCGAGCAGCGGCCCGGCCGCCTCCCGCACGGCGAGCGCGGCGGCGACCTCGGCCTCCCCGACCTCGGCGACACGGCTCAGCCGCCCGGGCTCCTCGGCCAGCCAGGCGGCGAGTCCCGCACGGTCGGCGATGAGGTCGCCGGCGCCGGCGGGCCGGGTGTTCAGCAGGTCGAGGGCGAGGGGCTCACCCAACAGCGGAAAGAAGTTCACGCCGCTAATGCTAGCAATCCCTCTTGACCCATTAGCCACATCTCCCGCAGACTAATGCCACCGAAGTCACAGGAGGCATGTGATGATCGCTCACCGCACCATCGACGTCGACGGCGTGACCGTCGCCTACCGCGAGAGCGGCCCGGCCGACGGCCCGGTCCTGCTGCTCCTGCACGGCTTCCCCACCGCGTCGCACCAGTTCACCCGCCTGATGGACGCGCTCGCCGGCACCCCCTACCGGCTGATCGCCCCCGACTACCCCGGCTTCGGCCGCACCACCGCCCCGCACGGGTTCACGTACACCTTCGACCGGCTCGCCGACGTCGTGGAGGGCTTCACCGACGCCCTCGGCCTCGACCGCTACGCCCTCTACGTCTTCGACTTCGGCGCCCCCGTCGGACTGCGGCTCGCCACCCGCCGGCCCGACCGCGTCACGCACCTGATCGTCCAGAACGGGAACGCGTACGACGAGGGCCTCTCCGACGCCGCCCGCGAGTTCGCCGGACTGAGCCGCGAGGTGCCCGGCAACGAGGAGCGCGTCCGCGCCCTGTTCACCGAGGAAGGCACCCGCTTCCAGTACGAGACCGGCGTCGCGGACACCGCCCTGATCTCCCCCGACAACTGGACGCTCGACGTCCACTACCTCGGCCTGCCCGGCCGCACCGACGCCCAGGCCGACCTCGCCTTCGACTACGCCTCGAACTTCGCCCACTACCCCGCCTGGCAGGCCTGGCTCCGCGAGGCCGCCGTCCCGGTCCTCGTCGCCTGGGGCGCCGGCGACCCCTTCTTCACCCCGGCGGGCGCCAAGGCCTACCTCCGCGACGCACCCCACGCCGAGGTCCACGTCTTCGAGGGCGCGGGCCACTTCGCCCTGGAGACCCACCTCGCCGAAATCGCCCCGCTGATCCGCGACTTCCTCAGCCCCACCGCTTCCGGCCGGTGACGCTCCCGGGACGGCGCACCGCATGGACCCCGGCACCCGCCACGTACGACGCGGCGACCACTGCGACACCGCCGTCCAAGGCCAGCGCGGTGAAGCCGGGGCGCCCGGCGCCGGCCCCGAGAAACGTTTCCGCACCGGCCCCCATCAGGTCCCACCGCTCCCGCAGCCGCACCCGGTGCCAGCCGTCCGCCCCACCGGACGGCATCAGCAGGAACTCACGCCCCTCACCGAACAGCCCCTCGGCCACGGCCAGCCGGTACCAGCACGCGTTCAGCGCCTCCACCAGCCGCGGGTCCGCGTACCGCACGTAGACCCCGCCGAACACCTCCGCCGAGCCGTACCCCTCCACGCGCGCGACCACCGACTCCGGCACCCCGCCGGGCACCACCTCCACACCGGCCCGCCCCAGCACCTCGCGCACGACTAGGACCGGAACCCCACGATCCCGAACCCGGGCCGCGCCTCGACCTGCCGCAGCCACCCCAGCACGTCCTGCACGGCGTCCGCCACCTCCCTGTCCAGCAGCGGAACGTTCCCCTCCCGCTTGGTCCCCTCGAACTGCTCCAGCGCCTTCACGCACTCCTCGTACGTCCACTCGCCGCAGCCCGGCGTGTACGTGGACGGCAGACCGCCGGGCAGGTCCGAGAAGTCGAAGTCCTCGACGGAAACGGCGTCGATCTTCATGGCCCGCAGCCCCGCGTCGACCATCGACAGCCAGTCGCCGCGGTACGGCGAGAAGGAGGAGTTGTCGAGGAAGGACCCGCTGGCGTCACAGAGCCGCTTGTAGGCGTAGGCGTACTGGAAGGCGTGCTCCCGGTCCTCGCTGAACGGACCGCCGTGGACCACCGCGCGCAGCGCCTCGTACGCCGTGGGCGCGCCGTTCTCGATCTCCGAGTCGAACCAGTCGTCGTCATGCGCGAGATCGGCGGCGAAACGCTGCCGGACGGCGTCCAGGAGCGCGTCGTCGCGGGAGCCGACGAGGGCGTGGACGGCGTTCAGATCGAGCAGGTACACACTCAGCGAAGAACTCATGGGCCGAGGCTAACGCCGCCCACTGACAGCCGACTTGGCCGCTGCCCTGGCCGGGCCGTTGCGCGGGGTCCCGCTGCGCGGGGCCGTCTCCCCGCCCCACCCTTCGCCCGTTCCCCAGGGCTCCGCCCCGGACCCCGCGCCTCAAACGCCGGCGAGGCCGGAAAGTGTGGCGGGGCGGGATTGGCCGGCCGCGGCTGGCGGGCACCACGGCGCGGGGGCTGCCGGTCGGGGGTGGGGACGGGGTGGGGTGTCGTCCGGGACTAGAACGAGATGAATTCGGCGCGCGGTACCGCTCGGCAGGACACACACGGAGCAGGCGCCGAACATCGAAGCCCGTCCCGGACGACACCCCACCCCGGCACCACCCCCGGCCCCGCAGCCACCGCCCGCACCCCCGCCCGGCAGGACACCCAGCCCCCCGCCGCAAACCCCCGCACCCCCGCCCGGCCGGGCGCCCGGTCAAGGGGGCGAACCCACCCCGGACCCCGCCCGGCCGGGGCAGCACCGGTCACCGCCAACCGCCCGGCCAGGGCAACGGCCAGGGCCGAGGACCACCCCTACCCCTCCGCCGGCGCGCGCCCCGTCAGCGCCGCCAGGCTGGAGCGGACGTGGCTCATGTGCGCCCGCATCTCCTCCTGCGCCTCCTCGTGCTCCCGCAGGATCCGGTCCGTCTCGCGCCCCGTCCGCTCCTCCCGCACCCGCGCCTGCGCGACCAGTTCCTCCGCCCGCGCCTCCGCGTCCTCCTGCCCGTGCCGCGCCGACTCCTCCGCCTCCGCGTACCCCCGCCGCGCCTCCGCCAGCCGCGCCTCCGCGTACCGCTCCAGCTCCGCGTACCGCGCGTCCTGCTCGTCCGCCCGCGCCGCGAGCTCCCGCCCCGACGCGTCCCACCGCTCGACCTGCTCCTGCTCCAGCTCCGCGAGCAGCGCCCGCGCCCGGCGCCCGGTCTCCGCCAGCGCGGCCTGCGCCTCGGACCGCCAGCCCGCCGCGTCCTCCCGCGCCTCCGCCCGCAGCCCGTCCGCCTCCCGCTGTGCCCGCAGCAGCCCCTGCCGCGCCCGCACCTCGGTCTGCTCGCGCACCGCCTCCGCGTCGTGCCGCGCCAGCTCGGCCACCCGGTCGGCGTGCGCCTCGGCCGCGCCCGCCGCCTCGGCGGCGTCCGCCCGCGCCTCCTCCCGCAGGACCTCCGCCTCCTCCTGCGCCAGCTGCAGGATCCGCCGCGCCCGCTCGCTCAGCTCGTCGTACGTCTGCGGGGCCAGCGCGGCCACGGCCGCCCGCAACCGTTCGGCCTCGGCCTCCATCTGACGGGCCAGCACGGTCAGCCGCGCCACCCGCTCCCAGGCCTCGTCCCGGCTGCCGGACAGCCGCGCGAGGTACCGGTCGACTTCTTCCATCCGGTAGCCACGACCGCGCACAGTCGCAAAGGGTGCAGTCATCCTGGGAGCGCCTCTCTCGCGGGGATTGCTGTCAAGGATGCGTCATTTGCTCGCAGAAGCCGGAATGGCCGGGCCGGGTCCCCCTCACGAGGGGACCCGGCCCGGCCACGCACACGGTCGTCCCGTCAGAGCAGTCCGTCCCACATCTGCTCCAGCAGCACCGACCACCAGCTCTCCGGAGAGGCCAGCGCCGCACTGTCCAGACCGGCCAGGTTCGCCTGGAAATCGACGGTCCAGCGCCCGGCCTGCTCCGGCGTCAGATGCTGGCGCAGCCGCCACATGTGACCCAGCATCGCCAGCGACCGCGCGAACTGCGGGAGGCTGGAGTTCACGAACTGCGGCGGCACGGGCGCCCCTCCGGGACCGGCCTCCACCGGCACCGCCACTATGTGCGCGGTCCCGTACTGGACGCACAGCGCCTTGCCGAAGTCGCTGCCGACGACCAGGTACGAGCCCGCGTCGGACGCCGGCTGCACCCCGCGCTGCGCGGCCAGCTCGGCCAGCGTCGGCACCGGCTGGCCGGGCACGGCCTGCGCCCAGAAGAACGGCCCGAAGTCGACGGGCAGACCCGCCCACATCAGGGTCTGCGCCACGATCTCCGGCACGCCCTGACGGGACACCGCCCGCTGGTCGAAGCGGAAGACCCCCTGCGGCCCGAAGGCGCCCGCCAGCTCCTGCGCGATCGCGTCCATCGGGATCGCAGGCTGGAGCGGGACCTGCGGCAGCGGAGCCCGGACCGGCGCGGGGCGCGCGGGCCCGTCGGCCACCTGGTGCAGCTCACCCTGATGGGTGAGCAGGTGGCGCATGCCCTGCTGACGGCCCGCGTGGTCGGTCCCGTACGGGGCCACGCTGGTGATCCGCACCTGCGGCCAGGTCTCCCGGATCATCCGGGCGCAGTAGCCGCCGGGCAGCTCGCAGGAGGCCAGCTCGGTGTGCAGTTCCAGCACCTGCTGCGGCGGCACGTTCATGGCGCGCAGTTCGTACAGGATCTGCCACTCGGGGTGCGGGGTGCCGGGCGCCGAGCGGCGGATCAGCTGCTGCTCGGAGCCGTCGGGCGCGCGGTAGCGCAGCACGGCCTGGTAGCCGGGGCCGACCGTGGGCGCGCCGGACGGGGCCCCCGGCTGCCCTGCGGGGCCGGGCGGCGGACCGGGGGGCGTGCCGGGCGCCCCGGGCGGCTGCACCGCACCGGGACCGGCCAGCATGGTCGCCGCGTGGTGCGCACCGGCACCGGGCGCACCAGGAGCACCGGGAGGCGTCGGAGCACCGGGCGCCCCGGGCGGACCGGGAGGCGCCGGCGGCTGCACGACGGCGGGACCGGCGAGCATCGTCGCGGCGTGGTCCAGCCCCCCGCCCAGCGAACCGGGCGCACCCGGAGCACCAGGCGGACCGGGAGGCCCGGGAGGCCCGGGAGGCCCGGGAGGCGTCGGCGCACCGGGAGGCCCGGGAGGACCGGGCGGCTGCACCACGCCCGGCGCCGCCAGCATGGTCGCGGCATGGTGCGCACCGGCACCGGGAGCACCCGGAGGCGGGGGCGGAGCCGGGGTCCCCGGCGCACCGGGAGGCGCCGGCGGGCCGGGCGGCTGTACGACGGCCGGACCGGCGAGCATCGTCGCGGCGTGGTCCAGCCCCCCGCCCAGCGAACCGGGCGCACCGGGAGGCCCGGGAGGCGCCGGCGGCGTCCCCGGAGGTGCGGGCGTCATACCCGGCGCGGCGAGCATCGTGGCGGCGTACTGCGCCCCGCCCCCGGGCGCACCAGGAGCACCGGGCGCACCGGGCGCACCGGCCGGCGGAGCCGACGGGACCGGCGGTGCGGACGGAGGGGCGGACGGAGCCGACGGCGGCTGCGCGACGCCGCCCGGCGGGGAGACGCGGGCCCTGCTCGTCGGCGCGTCGGCGATGGCCGCGGCCTCCGCCGGTACCGCCAGCGCCGGGGACACGGTCGTCCTAGGCAGCTGGCTGCCACCCGCCATCAGCGTGGTCCTGGCCTCCGGGGCCACCCCCGAGGCGGAGGGCGCGTCGTCCAGGTCGGAGCCGGACAGCGGCGGCGCGAACACGGTGGCGGGCAGCGGGACGGAGCCGTCGTCGGCGCCGGAGTTCACGTCGGTCCCGGCCCACGGCGTCGAACCGGCGGGCACCCCGTCGTTCGCGGTCGGCTCGTAGGGCACCTCGCCCCCGCGCCCGAGCGGAACCGGCCCGCCCGCACCAGCGGCCGAACCCGCACCCGGACCCGAGCCGGAAGAACCGGGACCGGAGCCCGCACCCGCACCCGGCGCCGAACCACCCGCCGGCGGGATCCCCGCCCGGTCCGCCGCCTCCTGCAGCCACTGCGGCGGCGCCATCATGAACGACGTCTGCTCCGAGTCGATCCGCGGCGGCGGAACCGAAGCCTCCGAAGCCGCCGACGCGGCAGCGGCCCCGTACTCCTCCTCGTAACGCCGGATCACCTCGCCCACCGGCAGCCCGGGCCACAGCGTGACCTCACCGCTGTCCCGCGCGATGACCAGCCGCTGCCGGCCGCCGCCGGACACCGGACCGGCCGCCCGGTCCTCGGCCCACACCACGAACCCGAGCCCGAACTCCCGTACGCGCACCTCGCGGTGCTGGTACGCGGGCAGGTCCCCGTTGATCCATTCCTCGGCGCGCTCCTGCGCCTGCGCGAACGTCACCACGACGCGCTCACCCCTCACCCATGCCGGCGCCGGACACTGCAACCGAACGCGCGAATCCGCCGTCCACCATCAGACCGGCCACCGTCTCCAGCTCCGGCGGATTGCCCGCCAACCGCTCCAGGAAGGCATCGAAATCGGCACCGCACGGCAGCAACAGACGCTCCACCCGCTCCTGCACCGTCCAGCCGTCCCGGTCGCGCGCGTCGTCGTACGGGGAGAACCAGACGGAGCCCACGCCCTCGCCCCTGACCTTCACCGCGAGCAGTCCGCCCTGCACGAAGGCCACGCACAGGTAGTCCTTCGTCAGGTGGTCCCGCAGGCACTTGTTGACGTACACCAGGTCGTTGACCGCCGCCTCCTCACGCACCGTGAAGAACGGCTGGTCCACCAGCAGCCCCAGCTCCACCAGCAGCCCCGCGCCGACCGGCGCGCAGCCGCCCGCCGCCTTCAGGAAGGACCGGTACGCCTCCGGGAGCCGGTAGCCGAGGTCCTCCTCGACGCCCTGCACCTGGAGCTCCGACACCGACACCAGGGCCTTCGGCAGCCCCAGGTGCGCCGGACGCGCCTCCTGGAGCGGCCGCGCCCCGCGCTTGTCGTGGTCCACCGGGGCGGTCGCCAGACCGGCGTGGTGCCGCAGCAGTGCCTTGACCTCGACCGGGACCAGCTCCATCCGCCGCGAGCCCGCGACGTGGTGCCAGGTCCAGCCGTGCGGGGTCGCCACCGGACCCACGGTGTCCCACAGCGGGTGGGCGGCGGCGCGCATCGCCGCGTTGGCGGACACGAAGTCCGTCAGGCGCAGCTCGTCGACGCCGAAGCCCTCCGGGGGCTCGGCGATCTCCACGGCCGCGCGCGCGTAGCGCGAGAAATCGGGATGACCGTTGCCGTCCATCCGCACCCCGTGGGGATGCCGCGCCGCCCGGACCGGGTCCGGGAAGTGCACGACCTGCCCCGAGTAAGCGGCGTTGGGTGGCGCGGCCTGCTGCCCGAGCCGACCTGTCGTCATGGCGGTAGCCCCCTGCTGGATCTGGCTGGTTCACCACAGCCTATGTGCTCCGGCAAGACCCTCACCCGCCCCCGAGCCGTGCGTGCGCCGACGGGGCGGGAACATCCGAATTGATACGAATATTCGACCCCGCTTCCGCGCGACAGGTGACATTTGACAGGCTGTCCCGCAGCACGGGGGCGTGCGCGACAGCGACCACCACCGCCGCCACGGGAGGGAAGAGCAACCATGCAGACCGCGACCACACAGACTGCGGCCACACAAAACGCGGCATCCCGCACGGGCCGCCCGCAGCCGGGCGACGCCGGCCCCGCCGGCGACCCCCGCCTGCGCTGGAGCACCACCGGCACCACCCAGACCACGCCCGTGCTCCGCTTCCGCCGGGACGGCATCCTGCCCACCGTCGCCGCCGCGCTCTCCGTTCGCGGCGAGACCCTCACCGGCACCGCCGGCAAGGGCGACCGGCCGCCCGCCCTGCACCCCCTGGTCCAGGACTTCCACGACACCCTCACCAGCGGCCAGCGCGAGCGCTTCACCGGCCGGTGTCCCGAGGCGATCCTGCTCTCCCGCCACCTCGCCGCCGTCGAGGGCGCCCGCAGCAGGCGCGCCTCCCGCAAGCCCCTCTCCGCGAGCGAGGCCCGCCGCTCCCTCAAGCACGCCCGCATGACCGCCCGCCACATCCGCGAGGACGGCGACCCGCTCCACGGCACCTACGCGCCGCCCTGCCGCTCCTGCGACGCGCTCCTCAACCACTTCGGCGTACGCCCCGTCGACCTCACCCACCCCGAGTAGCCACCATGACCGCGTCCTCCGCCTCCTACGACCGCTCCTCGGCCACCCGGTTCCCCGGCCCCGTAGACTCCGCCCTGCGCACCGCCGGATGGGAACCCGGCCGCTGGGACATCAAGCAGGCCGAATACTGGGCCGACGCCCTGCGCGACCACACCACCCCCGCCGGCCACCGGCACACCGTCTTCCCCGCCGCCGTCGAGGCCTGGGCCGAATTCGGCGGCCTCACCCTCACCGCGCCGGGCCCCGGCCGCCAGATAGCACCGACGCCCGTACGCGTGGACCCGCTGACCGGCCTCCACCTCGCCCGCACCTTCGCCGACCTCGGACGCGCCCTCTCCACCCAGCTCTGCCCGCTCGGCGCCGGCACCGACGGCGGCTCGCACCTCGCCATCGACCTGGAGGGACGCGTCTACCTCGTCGACCAGACCGGCGACTGGTACCTCGGCTCCGGATTCGACGAGGCCCTCACCCTCCTCCTCACCGGCCTCCAGCCCGCCCGCCTCACCACCGGCTGACGGACCCGCGGCGGCCAGGGGGTGTCCGCGAAGTCGCGCCCGCCCCGCGACGCCCGGTGGGCCCGCCCTCCGGGCGGACGGCGCCACTTCGCGGACACCCCCTACCGGGCCGGCAGCACCGCCGACACCTTGAACCCGCCGCCGTCCGTCGGCCCGGACACGAACACCCCGCCCAGCCCCAGCACCCGCTCCCGCATCCCGACCAGCCCGTTCCCCCCGCTGGGCAGGTCGGCGCCCCGCGCCTCCCCCTCGCACGGCCCGTTCTCCACCTGCATGGCCACCTCCCCCTCCCGGTGCGCCAGCCGTACGACGACCCGCGCGCCCGGGGCGTGCTTGTGGCAGTTGGTCAGCGCCTCCTGCACCACCCGGTACGCCGTCTGCTCCACCTCGGGCCGGTAGCCGCCGCCCTCGCCCTGCACCAGCACCTCCACGGCCATCCCGGCCGCCCGCGACTGGCCCACCAGCGCCTCCAGCTCCCCGAGCGAGGGCCCCTCCTCCAGCGCCACCGGCGCGGCGGGCACCTCCCGCGCCGCCGGCGGCTTCTCCGGAGCCCTCAGCACCCCGAGCATCTCCCGCAGCTCCGTCAACGCCTGGCGTCCCATGTCACCCACCAGCGCCGCGTTCCGCACCGCCTTCACGGGATCCTTCGCCGCCACCGCCTGCAGCGCCGCCGCGTGCACCACCATCAGCGACACCCGGTGCGCCACCACGTCGTGCATCTCCCGCGCGATGCGCGTCCGCTCCTCCTGGCGGGCCCACTCGGCCCGCTCCTCGGCCCGGTCCGCCAGCAGCGACAGCTCCCGCTCCAGCGAGTCCGCCCGTTCCTGCAGGCTCTCCATCAGCCGGCGCCGCGCGCCCACGTACAGCCCGAGCAGGACCGGCGGCACGGTCAGCGCCACCGCCATGAACACGGACAGCACGATCACGAGCGTGCCGTCGGCCTCCACGTCCCCGCGGGTCTGCACGTACGTCACCACGAACGTCCCGGCCAGCGACATCGCGGCCAGCGTCGCGAGCGCCCTGCGGGACACCTCGCAGGCGGCCAGCGTGTACAGCCCCACCACGCCCAGCAGGAAGCCCATCGTGGCCGGTATGACGGCGATCCCGACGAGCACCACCGCGACCGGCCAGCGCCTGCGCAGCACCAGCACGGACCCCGCCAGCGCCCCGAAGAGCACCGCGGCCCACACCGGCACCCCGGCCTCGCGCGCGGTCGGCACCCCCTCCAGGGCGCACTCGACGGCCGAGGCCGCCCCGAGCCCCACGTCGAGCACGGCTCCCCGCCGCCGCTCCCACCACCAGGGCCCGTCCCGGCCCGTCCCCCCGCGCTCATCCCCCGTACTGGTCATGCCGACCAGCGTACGCAGCGGGCCCGGCGCGGTGCGGGCCGAAATCGCGCGAGCCGCCGGAGGCCGAAAGGCGCCGGTCCGCACCGCCGTATTGACCGTCGCGTCGAGGGGGCAGGGTGCGGCATAGTAGGAGCGATCAACTTGGACCGGGGCGACTGATCATCCGTTTCGGGTTGATCGGCCATCCCCTGTGGTGTAATTGGCAGCACTGAGGCTTTTGGTGCCTTATGTCCGGGTTCGAGTCCTGGCGGGGGAGCCACGCACGTCCGGGTCCCGACCTCACGGTCGGGACCCGGCCTCGTTTTCGGACTGTGACCCCCCGCTATCCTTCACGGGTCCACCCCCGAAGCCGAAGGGCCCACCCGTGAGCGCAACCCGCCCGGCAGCCGTCGTCGTACTCGCAGCGGGTGAGGGCACCCGCATGAAGTCGGCCACACCCAAGGTTCTGCACGAGATCTGCGGGCGCTCGCTCGTCGGTCACGTGGTCGCGGCCTCCCGCGAGCTGGACCCGACCCACCTCGTGGTCGTCGTGGGCCACGCCCGCGAGCAGGTCACCGCGCACCTCGCCGGCGTCGACGCCGGCGTCCGCACCGCCGTCCAGTACGAGCAGAACGGCACCGGCCACGCCGTCCGCATGGCCCTGGAGGAGCTCGGCGGCCAGCTGACCGGCACCGTCATCGTCGTCTGCGGCGACACCCCGCTGCTCACCGGCGAGACCCTGCGCGCCCTCGCGGCCACCCACGAGGCCGACGGCAACGCCGTCACCGTGCTCACCGCCGAGGTCCCCGACTCCACCGGCTACGGCCGCATCGTCCGCGACCCGGCCACCGGCGCCGTGACGGCGATCGTCGAGCACAAGGACGCCACCGACGCGCAGCGCGCGATCCGGGAGATCAACTCCGGGGTGTTCGCCTTCGACGGCGCGCTGCTCGCGGACGCGCTCGGCAAGGTGCGCACCGACAACAGCCAGGGCGAGGAGTACCTCACCGACGTGCTCGGGATCCTGCGCGAGGCGGGGCACCGGGTGGGCGCGGCGGCCGGCAGCGACCACCGGCAGATCCTGGGGATCAACAACCGGGTGCAGCTGGCCGAGGCGCGGGCGCTGCTGAACGCGCGGCTGCTGGAGCGGGCGATGCTGGCCGGCGTGACGGTGGTGGACCCGGCGGGGACGTTCGTGGACGTGACCGTGACGTTCGGGCAGGACGCGGTGATCCACCCGGGCACGCAGCTGCTCGGCGCGACGCACATCGGCGAGGGGGCCGAGGTCGGCCCGAACACCCGCCTGAAGGACACCCGCGTGGGCGCGGGCGCCCGGGTGGACAACGCGGTGGCGGACTCGGCGGTGATCGGGGACCTGGCTTCGGTGGGTCCGTTCGCGTACCTGCGTCCGGGCACGAACCTGGGCGTGAAGTCGAAGGCCGGCACGTACGTCGAGATGAAGAACGCGACGATCGGCGAGGGCACGAAGGTGCCGCACCTGTCCTACGTGGGTGACGCGACGATCGGCGAGTACTCGAACATCGGCGCGGCGAGCGTGTTCGTCAACTACGACGGCGAGCACAAGCACCACACCACGGTCGGCTCACACTGCAAGACGGGTTCGGACAACATGTTTGTGGCTCCCGTCACCATCGGGGACGGCGCCTACACGGCCGCCGGCTCGGTGATCACGAAGGACGTGCCGCCCGGCGCGCTGGCCGTGGCCCGTGGCCAGCAGCGGAATATCGAGGGTTGGGTGGCCCGCAAGCGTCCCGGCAGCGCGGCGGCGACGGCCGCGCAGTCGTCGGCGGAGAAGGACTCCGGCAGCCATTGAGGTGAACTGACCGGAAACAGGTACGCCCAGGACGGCGTACCGTGATAGGTGCACGCAATTCGGCTGGCTCACCGTGTGCGGGACGGACGCACACGGGGGCGAGCAGCTTTCACACGTCTGAGGAGACAGTGCTGTGACCGGGATCAAGACGACCGGCGAGAAGAAGCTGATGCTCTTCTCCGGCCGCGCCCACCCCGAGCTGGCCGAGGAGGTCGCGCACCAGCTCGGTGTCGGCCTCGTGCCGACCAAGGCTTTCGACTTCGCGAACGGCGAGATCTACGTCCGCTTCCAGGAGTCGGCTCGCGGCGCGGACTGCTTCCTGATCCAGAGCCACACGGCTCCGATCAACAAGTGGATCATGGAGCAGCTGATCATGATCGACGCGCTGAAGCGCGCGTCGGCCCGCTCCATCACCGTGATCATCCCGTCCTACGGGTACGCCCGCCAGGACAAGAAGCACAAGGGCCGCGAGCCGATCTCGGCCCGCCTGGTGGCGGACCTGCTGAAGACCTCGGGTGCGGACCGCATCCTGACGGTCGACCTGCACACCGACCAGATCCAGGGCTTCTTCGACGGTCCGGTGGACCACCTGTCGGCCCTGAACGTCCTCGCGGACTACGTGGGCGCCAAGGTGGACCGCTCGAAGCTGACGGTCGTCTCCCCGGACGCCGGCCGCGTCCGCGTGGCCGACCGCTGGTGCGACCGTCTGGACGCGCCGCTGGCGATCGTGCACAAGCGCCGCGACAAGGACGTCGCCAACCAGGTGACCGTCCACGAGGTCGTCGGTGAGGTCAAGGGCCGCGTCTGCGTCCTGGTCGACGACATGATCGACACGGGTGGCACGATCTGCGCCGCCGCCGAGGCGCTGTTCGCGCACGGCGCGGAGGACGTCATCGTGACGGCCACGCACGGCATCCTGTCGGGCCCGGCGGCCGACCGCCTGAAGAACTCGAAGGTCAGCGAGTTCATCTTCACGAACACCCTGCCGGACCCGTCCGACCTGGAGCTCGACAAGATCACGGTCCTGTCGATCGCCCCGATGATCGCCCGCGCGGTGCGCGAGGTCTTCGAGGACGGCTCGGTGACCAGCCTGTTCGAGGAACAGCAGTAGGACTAGATCCTTTTGGGCACGGCCTCCCTCCCGGGTACACTCGACGAGTTGCTCGGCGAGGGAGGCCGTACCTGTTTTCCGGTACGGGTGCTCCGTTATCGACGCGCTCTTCGTAGCAGGCCGTTCCGGCCGGGTGACCTCTGTCCGTTTTCGTCACCCCACGAGGAGTGAACATGTCCGAGATCAAGCTTTCCGCGAAGCTCCGCGACTCTTTCGGCAAGGGCTCTGCCCGCCAGTCCCGTCGTGACGCCCTGACCCCGGGTGTCATCTACGGTCACGGCACCACCCCGAAGCACGTCGGCGTCGAGTCCCACGCGCTGATGATGGCGCTGAAGACCCCGAACGCGCTGCTCTCCCTGGACATCGAGGGTGACGGCACCGAGCTCGTCATCTCCAAGGCCGTCCAGCGCCACCCGCTGAAGCGCAACATCCTGCACGTCGACTTCCTGATCGTCCAGAAGGGCGAGAAGGTCACGGTCGAGGTTCCGGTCGTGACCGAGGGCGACCTGGCCGCCGGCGGCAACCTGCTGGAGACCCTCCTGACGACCATCACGGTCGAGGCCGAGGCCACCCACATCCCGACCGAGGTCACCGTCTCCATCGCGGGCCTCGAGGCCGGTGCCTCCATCCACGCCAAGGACCTGGTCCTGCCGGCCGGCACCACGCTGGCCGTCGACGGCGAGACCGCCGTCCTGCAGGTCGTCGCCCCGCAGGCCGAGGAGCCGGCCGCCGAGGCCGCCGAGGGCACCGAGGCCTGAGCCTCGCCCCACCCCCTCAGCAGTTGCTGACCGACCGCCGTCCGGCTCCACTGGAGCGGGACGGCGGTCGTTCTCGTTCACGGGCTTGTTCACGGGTTTAAGGAGCTATTGATGTCGGACGACGCGGCGCCGTGGCTGATCGTCGGTCTCGGTAACCCGGGCGCGGAGTACGCCGGGAACCGCCACAACATCGGATTCATGGTGGCGGACCTGCTGGCGGAGCGGATCGGCGGGAAGTTCAAGGCGCACAAGGCGCGGGCACAGGTCCTGGAGGGCCGGATGGGTCCGCCGGGGCCCCTGAACCGCCGTGTGGTGATCGCGAAGCCGATGTCCTTCATGAACCTGTCGGGCGGTCCGGTGACGGCGCTGCGGGACTTCTACAAGGTGCCGGTGGAGCGGATCGTCGCGGTCCACGACGAGCTGGACATCGACTACGCGACGCTGCGCCTCAAGCTGGGCGGCGGCGACAACGGCCACAACGGGCTGAAGTCGATGACGAAGTCGATGGGCGCGGAGTACCACCGGGTGCGCTGCGGCATCGGCCGGCCGCCCGGCCGGATGCAGGTCGCCGACTTCGTCCTGAAGGACTTCTCCTCCACGGAGCGCAAGGAGCTGGACTGGTTCGTGGACCGGTCCGCGGACGCCGTGGAGTGCCTGGTCCAGGAGGGTCTGGAGCGCGCCCAGTCGGCGTACAACTCCTGATCCCCCCCGCATGACGAGGAAGCCCCCCGCCGGCGGCGGGGGGCTTCCTGCGCGTACGGGGCCGGTCAGCCGGTGTTGCGCAGGCCGGCGGCGACGCCGTTGACGGTGAGCAGCAGGGCGCGGGCCAGCAGCGGGTCCGGGTCCTCGCCGCGGGCGGCGGCCTGGCGCTGGCGGGCCAGCAGGGACACCTGGAGGTAGGAGATCGGGTCCAGGTAGGCGTCGCGGACCGCGAAGGTCTGCTGGAGGACCGGCTGGGAGTCGAGGAGCTGCTCCCCGCCGGTGATGCGCAGGACCTCGCGGACGGTGAGCTCGTGTTCGGCCCGGATGCGGTCGAAGACGTGCTTGAGCTCGTCGGGGACGAGGGTGTCGACGTAGTGGCCGGCGATCCGCAGGTCGGTCTTGGCCAGCGTCATCTCGACGTTGGACAGGAAGTTGCGGAAGAAGTGCCAGCGCTCGCCCATCTCGGCGAGGACGGTGTCCTGGCCGGCCTCGCGCAGGGCCTTGAGGCCCGAGCCGACGCCGTACCAGCCGGGGACGATCTGGCGGGACTGGGTCCAGCCGAACACCCACGGGATGGCGCGCAGGCCGTCGAGGCCGGCGCCGGAGTCGGGGCGGCGGGAGGGCCGGGAACCGAGGTGCAGGTCGGCGAGCTGGTCGACGGGGGTGGCCGCGAAGAAGTACGCGGGCAGGTCGGGGTCCTCGACGAGCTCGCGGTAGGCGCCGTGGGCGGCGTCCGAGACGATGTCCATGGCCGCGTCCCAGCGGGTCAGGGCGTCGTCGGACTGGCGCGGGGCCGTGTGCAGGGCGGAGGCCTGGAGGGTGGCCGCGACGGTCAGCTCCAGGTTCTCGCGGGCCAGGGAGGGGACGAGGTACTTGTCGGAGATGACCTCGCCCTGCTCGGTGACCTTGATCTCGCCTTCCAGGGTGCCCCAGGGCTGGGCGAGGATCGCGTCGTGCGAGGGGCCGCCGCCGCGGCCGACGGTGCCGCCGCGGCCGTGGAAGAGGCGCAGGCGGACGCCGTGGCGGTGGGCCACGTCGCGGAGCCGGCGCTGGGCGCGGTGGATCTCCCACTGGCTGGTGGTGATGCCGCCGAACTTGCTGGAGTCGGAGTAGCCGAGCATGACCTCCTGGACGTCGCCGCGCAGGGAGACGAGGCGCCGGTAGGAGGGGTCGGCGAGCATCTCGTCGAGGATGACGTCGGCGGCGCGGAGCTCGTCGGTGGTCTCCAGGAGCGGGACGATGCCGATCTTGGCCCAGCCGGCGTGGAGGTCGACGAGGCCGGCCTCGCGGGCGAGGACCGCGGCGGCGAAGACGTCGTCGGCGCCCTGGCACATCGAGATGATGTAGGACTCGATGACCTCGGGGCCGAACTTCTCGAAGGCGTCCTTGACGGCGAAGAAGACGCCGAGGGTCTTCTGGCCGGCCGCGTCGAGGGGGGCCGGGGTGGGCGCGAGGGGCCGGCGGGAGCGGAGCTCCTTGGCGAGGAGCTTCTGCCGGTAGTCGCGCGGCATGTCGGCGTAGCGCCAGGACTCCTCGCCGAGGCGGTCGAAGAGCTGGCCGAGGGCGTGGTGGTGGGCGTCGGCGTGCTCGCGTACGTCCATGGTGGCGAGCTGGAGGCCGAACGCGGCCAGGGTGCGGATGGTGCGGTCCATGCGGCCGTCGGCGAAGAGGGCGCCGCGGTGCTCGCGCAGGGAGCTCTGGATGAGGGTGAGGTCGGCGAGGAGCTCGGCGGTGCCGAGGTAGTCGCGGCCTTCCTCGTGCGAGGTGCCCTTGGCGAGGCGCTCGCGGGTGTTGAGGAGCTTCTGCCGGATGCAGGTGGCCTTGAGGCGGTACGGCTCCTCGGCGTTCAGCCGCTTGTAGCGGGGGCTGATCTCGGGGAGGCGTTCCAGGTCGGCCTGGAGGGAGGCGAGGAGCTCCTCGGTGGCGCCGGCGATGCGGATGGAGTTGGAGAGCAGGCTCCGCAGGAAGTCGACGAGTTCGAGGGCGTCGGTGATGCCGTGCTCGTGCTGGAGGATCAGCACGTCCCGGGTGACCTGGGGGGTGACGTTGGGGTTGCCGTCGCGGTCGCCGCCGATCCAGGTGCCGAAGGTGAGCGGGCGGGTGCCGGCGGGCAGCTCGACGCCGACGCGCTGGAGCTCGGCGGCGAGGTCCTCCAGGACGTCGCCGACGGCGCCGGCGTGCAGCTCGTCCAGGTAGTAGATGGCGTTGCGGGCCTCGTCGGCGGGCTCGGGGCGTACGACGCGCAGTTCGTCGGTCTGCCAGACGAGGTCGATGTTCTCGGCGAGCCGCAGGTCGTGGCGGCGGCGCTCGCCGGCGCCGGAGACCGGCTCCTCCAGGAGGGCGGCGATGCGGCGCAGCTTGTTCAGGACGCTGCGGCGGGCGGCCTCGGTGGGGTGCGCGGTGAAGACGGGGCGGACGTTGAGGTTCTTGACCGTCTCGCGCAGGTGCTCGGGGTCGGCGTCCTTGAGCATGTCGGCGGTGCGGGCGAGGAGCCCGCCCTCGGCGGCGCGGTGGGCGCGCAGCTCCTTGCCGCGGTGCACCTGCTCGGTGACGTTGGCGAGGTGGAAGTAGGTGGAGAAGGCGCGCACCAGCTTGGCGGCGGTCTCCAGGTCGGTGTCGCCGAGGAGGGCCGCGGCGGCCTCGCCGTCGGTGCGGGTCAGGGCGCG
The DNA here is from genome assembly GCF_045160885.1 of Streptomyces sp. NBC_00158. Lineage (NCBI taxonomy): Bacteria > Bacillati > Actinomycetota > Actinomycetes > Kitasatosporales > Streptomycetaceae > Streptomyces > Streptomyces sp. NBC_00158. Next base: position 4,369,234 of record NZ_CP108161.1, on the reverse strand, counting down.
GACCCGCTCGACGAGGTCGAGGAGTTCCTGGCCCTCCTGGCGTACGAGGGTCTCGCCGAGGAGGTCGCCGAGGCGGCGGATGTCCGCGCGCAGCTCCGCGTTCGCCGTCTCCGCCGTCCGCGTGGGGGCGGAGGGGGCGGCGGGCTGGGTGACGGGGGCCTGGGCGGCCTGGTCAGCACTGCTCACAGGTGCGGCTCCTTGCAGTGTTCGAGCGCTACTGGGCTGTGGGCTCCCGGGGGTGCGCGGCCGTGCCGGTCGTGCTGCGCAGCCCGGGCTGCCCGTGCGGACCGCGCTGTCCGACGACACCAGGATAGGTGGCCTGCCCCTGTGCCCCGGCAGAGCGCCCGCTCTTTGGACTCGGTTCGCGCGGGTGGCGTCGTCATGTTGCCGCGGGGGCCGTCTTTGCCATACTTACGATGCCGTAGGTTACGGATCCGTAGGTCCGTGGCCCGGTGCCTGCCGGCTTCTCACCCCCCAGGGGAACCCCACCATGACCATCAGTCCCGAACTGATCGAGGACTCCTCGGCGCCTTCGGCGCCCTCCGCGACGCGCGGTGGTGAGCAGAAGCGCTCCGTGGAGCAGATCGCGCTGCTGCTGTTCATCACCGTGCCGTTCCTGGCTCTGCTGGCGGCGGTGCCGCTGGCCTGGGGCTGGGGGGTGACCTGGCTGGACCTCGGCCTGATGGTGTTCATGTACTTCCTGGCCTGCCACGGGATCACCATCGGCTTCCACCGCTACTTCACGCACGGTTCCTTCAAGGCGAAGCGGCCGCTGCGGATCGCGCTGGCGGTCATGGGGTCGATGGCGGTGGAGGGGCCGCTGGTGCGGTGGGTGGCCGACCACCGCAAGCACCACAAGTACTCCGACCACGAGGGCGACCCGCATTCGCCGTGGCGGTTCGGGGAGACGCTGCCGGCGCTGGTGAAGGGCCTGTGGTGGGCGCACATCGGCTGGCTGTTCGACGAGGAGCAGACCGACCAGCAGAAGTACGCCCCGGACCTGGTCAAGGACCCGGCGATCCGGCGGATCAGCCGTGACTTCGTGTTCTGGACGATGCTGTCGCTGGCGATCCCGCCCCTGGTGGGCGGTCTGGTGACGATGTCCTGGTGGGGCGCGTTCACGGCGTTCTTCTGGGGTTCGCTGGTGCGCGTGGCGCTGCTGCACCACGTGACGTGGTCGATCAACTCGATCTGTCACGCGGTGGGCAAGCGGCCGTTCAAGTCGCGGGACCGCAGCGGCAACGTGTGGTGGCTGGCGGTGCTGTCGTGCGGTGAGTCCTGGCACAACCTGCACCACGCGGACCCGACGTCGGCGCGGCACGGGGTGCTGCGCGGCCAGGTGGATTCGAGTGCGCGGCTGATCCGCTGGTTCGAGCTGCTCGGATGGGCCTCCGACGTGCGCTGGCCGTCCGAGGCGAGGATCGACGCCCGGCGCAGGGACAAGACGCCGAACGCGGCATGATGGGGGACGTGGCGATCGACGGCAGCAGTTCCAGCAGCGACAAGCCCAGGCGAGGCCGCCGGGTCCGGATGACGGGCGCCGAACGGCGCCAGCAACTGCTGGACATCGGCCGCACCCTGTTCGCGGAGAAGGGCTTCGAGGGCACTTCGGTGGAGGAGATCGCGGCGAAGGCCGGGGTGTCCAAGCCGGTGGTGTACGAGCACTTCGGCGGCAAGGAGGGCCTGTACGCGGTGGTCGTGGACCGCGAGATGCGCCAGCTGCTGGACGGGGTGACGGGCGCGCTGACGGCCGGGCACCCGCGGGAGCTGCTGGAGCAGGCGGCGTTCGCGCTGCTGGACTACATCGAGAACTACACGGACGGCTTCCGGATCCTGGTGCGGGATTCGCCGGTGGCGCAGTCGACGGGCACCTTCGCCTCGCTGATCAGTGACATCGCCACGCAGGTGGAGGACATCCTGGGGCTGGAGTTCAAGGCCCGCGGCTTCGATCCGAAGCTGGCGCCGCTGTACGCGCAGGCGCTGGTCGGGATGGTGGCGCTGACGGGCCAGTGGTGGCTGGAGACTCGGCGTCCGAAGAAGGCGGAGGTGGCGGCGCACCTGGTGAACCTGGCCTGGCACGGGCTGGAGAACCTGGAGGCGCGGCCGCGGCTGGTGGGCCACCGCAAGAGCTGAGGCCGTACGGGTACGGCTACAGGTACGGACGCGGACGCGGACGCGACGGCGCCCCGTCACCGGAGGTCCCGGTGGCGGGGCGCCGTCGCGTCGTGCGGGGGCCGCCGGTCCGTCAGCCGGCCAGGGGCTCCAGGAATTCGAGCCGGTTGCCGACGGGGTCGTGGGAGTAGAAGCGCCGGTGGCCCGGCAGGTTGTCGTCCCAGACGACGTCGGCGCCGCGTTCGCGGAGTCTGTCCGCGTACGCCTCGATGCCGGTCACCCGCAGCCCGGGGTGCGCCTTGCGGGCCGGCCTGAAGTCCTCTTCCACGCCCAGGTGCAGCTGCACGCCTCCGGCGGTGAACCAGCAGCCCCCGCGCGCGGCGAGGACGGGCGGTTTGGAGATCTCCCGCATGCCCAGGACGTCTTGGTAGTAGGCGCGCAGTTTGTCCTCCGATCCGGGCGGCGCGGCGAGTTGGACGTGGTCGACTGCGGTCAGCACGGTCATGCCTCCTTGTGGGCGATGGCGAAGATGCGGCGGAACGGGAAGACGGTGCCGCGCGGGCCCGGCGGGTAGGCGGCGCGCAGGGCCTCGCGGTATTCGGCGAGGAAGGCGTCGACGGCCTCGCGGTCGTCGCCGAGGGCGGTGAGGACGGGCCGCAGGGCGGTGCCCTTGACCCAGTCGAGGACGGGGTCGGCGCCCTGGAGGAGCTGGGAGTAGGTGGTCTCCCAGACGTCGACGGCGCAGCCGAGCTCGGTGAAGCGGGCCAGGTACTCGGCGGGTTCGAGGATGTGGATGTAGCGGGCGCCGTGTCCGGCGAGGCGGTCGCGCCAGCGCGGCGTGTCGCACAGTTCGGCGAGGAGCCGGTGGCTGGGGGCGGTGAAGTTGCCGGGGATCTGGAAGGCGAAGGTGCCGCCGGGGCGCAGGCCGTTGACCCAGGCGGCGAAGGAGCCGGGGTGGCTGGGCACCCACTGCAGGGCCGCGTTGGAGACGATCAGGTCGTACGTCTCCTCGGGCATCCAGTCGGCGAGGTCGGCGTGGCGGAAGTCGAGGTGTCCGCCGCCGGGGGTGGGGCCGGCGTGCTCGGCGGTGGCGCGCTGGAGCATCTGCGGGGAGAGGTCGAAGCCGGTGATGCGGGCGTCGGGCCAGCGCTCGGCGAGGAGCGCGGTGACGTTGCCGGGGCCGCAGCCCAGGTCGGCGATGCGGGCGGGGGCGGTGGGGAGCTCGGGTATGCGGTTCATCAGGTCGAGGAACGGGCGCGTGCGGTGGCCGGCGTGGCGGAGGTACTGCTGGGGGTCCCAGACGGGTGCGGAGCCGTCCATCGTGTGGTGGCGCACGGCCGGCGCGATGTCGGAATGCATGTTCGAGCCTCCCTACTGGTGGGGCGGTCGGAAGCGGAAGCTGTTCCGGCCACCTCCATGCCCCATGCTCGGCCAGACTATATCTCGATGTCAAGATTCTCGGTTTCAAGAGACTTCATGTCGACAGACCCCGTACACTGATCGGCATGGAGGACGAGGTCGACCGACTGGTCGCGGCATGGCGGCGAGAGCGCCCTGACCTCGACGTGGAACCGCTCGAAGTGCTCAGCCGCGTCAGCCGGCTGGCGCGCCACCTCGACCGGGCCCGCAGGCTCGCCTTCTCCGAGCACGGCCTGGAGCCGTGGGAGTTCGACGTCCTGACCTCGCTGCGGCGCGCGGGCGCGCCCTACCAGCTCTCCCCCGGACAGCTGCTGACGCAGACGCTCGTCACCTCCGGCACCATGACCAACCGCATCGACCGGCTCGCCAAGAAGGGCCTCGTCGAGCGGCTGCCCGACCCCAGCGACCGGCGCGGGGTGCTGGTACGGCTGACGCCCGAGGGGCGCGACCGTGCCGACCAGTCCCTGGCGGGACTGCTGGCCCAGGAACGCGCGATCCTGGCCCAGCTCTCCACGACGCAGCGGGGCGAGCTCGCCGGGCTGCTACGCCAGTTGACCGCTCCGTTCGACAACATCCCCGGCTAGCTCCGCGGGACGCACGCCGGCCCGCCGGGCCAGTGCCACGGCGGCCAGGGTGGAGTGCACCCCGAGCTTGCCCAGCACGTTCTGCATGTGCGTGCGGACGGTGTGCGGGGACAGGAACAGCCGCGCGGCCACGTCCTTGCGGCCCAGCCCCGCCACCATGCAGCGCAGTACCTCGTGCTCGCGCGGGGTGAGGGACTCCACGAGCCGCTCGCTGTCCGTACGGTGCTTGCGGGCGGCGGTCAGCTCCCGCAGCACCCCGGTGAGCAGCGCGGGCGGCAGGTGGGTCTCCTCGCGCAGCACCCCTCGGATGACGGCCAGCAGCCGGGAGAGCGAGCAGTCCTTCGCCACCCATCCCGAGGCCCCGGCCTGCAGGGCGAGCGCGGCCCGGCGCGGGTCGTCGCGTTCGGCCAGGACCACGGTGTGCACCCCGGGGTGCGCCACCCGTACGCCCGCGACCAGGGCGATCCCGTCGGCCGGCGGCGGGCCGGAGCCCGCCTCCCGCTGGCCGGGCACGGCTCCCGGGGCGGCCGCGCCGGTGCCGAGGTCGGCGTCGACGAGCAGCACGTCGTAGCGGCGGCCTTCCGCCACCGCGCGGTCCAGGCAGCGCGAGGCCGCGGGACCGCTGCCGGCCGCGGACACGTCCACGTCCGGCTCGGCCGCGAGCGCGGCTGCCAGAGATTCGGCGAAGATGCGGTGGCCGTCGACCACCAGGACCCGGATACGAACCACAAAACCCCCAAGGGTCGGGGAACGGACGACTACGGGTACGGCGTCCGGCCGGGTGCCCACAGGCCCCGCGGCCGCCGCCGCGACATCTGTGCACTACCCCGGACCGGACGCCGTACCCGGCGTGTCTCGACCCCTGAATCAACACCGGCCCCCACCGGTGTCACGCATCAGCGTAGAGCGGGCGGGCTCCCGCGGTTGGCCGAATAGCAGAAGTTTTTCGAGCGATTTTCCGGTGGGACGGTCCGCAACGGCCTTCGTGGTGGCTTGTTTTCAACCCTCGGGGCGGCCCTGGAGGCGGAATTCCGACCGGCGTGTGCCCCGGGCAGTTGCACGGGGGGCATTTCACCCGGCGTACGCACGCTGGGCGCCCGCGCGCGGCGCCTGCCCGCCGCGCCCGGCCCTCACGCGCGCGCCCCCCGCACCGTCGGGTGCGGGGGGCGCGCGGGAAGGCTCCGGCGGGGCCGGACGGGGGCCGGGAGTGGCCCGGGAGGTCAGGAACGGCGCTCGCGGGCGAAGTTCCAGGCGTCCGTCACGATGTTGGTGAGGTCCGAGCGGGTCGGGGTCCAGCCGAGGCGCTCGTGCGCCGTGCGCGCGGAGGCGACGAGGACCGCCGGGTCCCCGGCCCGGCGCGGGGCGACGACCTCGGGGATCTCCCGGCCGGTGACCTTGCGGACCGTCTCGATGACCTCGCGGACCGAGAAGCCGCTGCCGTTGCCGAGGTTGCACACCAGGTGCTCGCCCTCGGCGGCGACGCGCAGCGCGGACAGGTGGGCGTCCGCGAGGTCGGCGACGTGGATGTAGTCGCGGACGCAGGTGCCGTCGGGGGTCGGGTAGTCGTCGCCGAACACCGAGATGGACTCGCGCTGGCCGAGGGCGACCTGGAGCACCAGCGGGATCAGGTGCGTCTCGGGGTCGTGGCGCTCGCCGAACTCGCGGTAGGCGCCGGCCACGTTGAAGTAGCGCAGCGAGACGGCGGCGAGGCCGTGCGCCGCGCACTCCCCCGCGATCATGTGGTCGACGGCCAGCTTCGAGGCGCCGTACGGGTTGGTCGGCGCGGTCACCGAGGTCTCCGTCAGGGCCCCTTCGGCCGGCTCGCCGTAGGTGGCGGCGGTGGAGGAGAAGACGAGCCGGCGCACCCCGGCCTCCCGCATCGCGGTCAGCAGGGCGAGGGTGCCGCCGACGTTGTTGTCCCAGTACTTGCCGGGGTTCACCACGGACTCGCCGACCTGCGAGGAGGCCGCGAAGTGCAGCACCGCGTCGTAGGAGGAGTCGAGGTGGTCGGCGGCGTCCTGGATCCGGCCGTCGATCAGGGTGGCGCCGGCGGGGACGCCCTCGGCGAAGCCCGTGGAGAGGTTGTCGAGGATGGTCACCTCGTGTCCGGCCTCCAGCAGATGGGCGGCCACGACGCTGCCCACGTATCCGGCACCGCCGGTGACCAGGTACTTGCTCACTCGCACTCCTACCTCTCGCGCAGGCACGCGGATGCGCGTGCTCTGGTGACTGGCTTACCGGATTCCGCGCTTCCGGGGAAATCGCGTCGGGAATCGCGGCCGTCCGGGCACCGTACCCGCACGCCCCGCGGCGGCCCCCACGGGCCCGCCTCCGGCGGCCGGGGGCTGCTCGACCGGGCGGTTCAGCCCGCGGACGGCCCGTCCCCGGGCCCCTGCCCCTGCGGCCGCTGCAGCGCGGGCAGCACCGCCCGGTCGAGCAGCCCGGTGCGCGCGGCCAGCGCGGCGGCCTCCAGCCGTGACCCCACGCCGAGCTTCATCAGTACCCGCTGCACATGCGTACGGGCCGTGCTCGGGGCGATGGCCATGCCGGCCGCGATCAGCCGGGTGTCCTCGCCCTCCGCGACCCGGACCAGCACCTCGACCTCCCGGGGCGTCAGCAGCCGCAACAGCCGGCTGCCCTCGTCGTCGGGCTGCGCCGTCGGGTTCAGCAGCTCCGCGAAGGCCCCCTGGAGCAGTTGCGGGGCGATGGCGACCTCTCCCGCCCGGGCCTTGGCCAGGGCCCGCTCGACGCCCTCGATGCGCTCGTCCTGGCGTACGTACCCGGAGGCGCCGGCGGCGAAGGCCGCCGCTATCCCGCGCGGGCTCGGCACGGGGCCCAGTACCACCACGGCGATCTGCGGGCGCTCCCGCTTGATCCGCACCACCGGCTCGAAGACCCCGGGCTCGGCCGGGGCGGCGGTGCCGAACAGGCACACCTCCGGGGCGCGGCCGATGACCAGTTCGGCGGCCCCGGCCGCCGGCGCGGCCGCCGCGAGCACGCGGTGCCCGCGCAGCTTCAGGGCCGAGGCGAGCGCCTCGGCCAGCAGACGGTGCTCGTCGACCACCATGACCCGTACGCCCATCAAGGCTCCCACCCCAGATCCTTCTGACCCGGCAAGCTACACGCTTGTTCGACGGGGCGTGCCGGTTACCGCGCGAAAGCCCCCGATCGGTGGGGACCGTCCGGGGGCTCTCGGCGTCGGGGAAAAGCGGGCGTCAGCTCGCCGTGAAGGAGACGAAGAGGAACTCGGGGTCGGACTTCTCCGAGTACGGCTTGCGCACCGTGGTGCGGGAGATGAACAGGCGCCCGTTGTGGTAGCGGAACTCCGAGTGGTCCATCGAGAACGCGGTCTCCAGGCGCTGGCTGGCCTTGTCCACCGGGTTCTGCATCAGCAGGGTTTCCTTCATCGTCTTGCCGTCGATGCTGACGATCTGGCCGCCGCCGTCGTACGGGGGCACCTTGTAGGCGATGATGTTCGACCCGTCCATGCGCAGCGGGTACATGGTGTACTTCTCGCCCGCGTCGGCGCGGTCACTGGTGGCCTTGCCGGTCTCCAGGTCGAAGGAGACGATCTCGTTGGTGCGGCCGACGGAGGCCGAGCCCTGGTGCTCGTACGTCGGCAGGTAGACCTTGCCGTTGCCGACGACCATCTTCGTGCACTGCTCGACCTCGGTGGCCGGGCACTTGGGGGCGTAGCTGCCGCCGGCGAGGCCGATGCGCGTCTTGAGCTGGCCCGCGTCGTCGAGGACGAACAGGTCGCTGACGTTGGTGGCGTTCTTGGCGGTGTTGCCGACGTTGGCGGCGATGATGAGCGGCTTGGCGGAGATGATGCCGGCCCACTCGATGCCCGCGGACAGCTTGTACTGGTACTTCGGCGCGCCGGTGGCCGGGTCGAGGGCCTGCGCGTAGAGGGTCGGGCTGGAGCCGCGGCCGCACTTGCGCAGGACGGCGAGGGCCTCGCCGCCGGCGTAGCCCATGTCGTAGCAGCCCTCGCCGTCGGTCTTGGGGGTCCACAGGGACTTGCCGTCGGTGAGGTTCCAGGCGGCGCCGCCGTAGAGGCCGCCCGCGGCGACGGTCTGGCCGCTGATGGTGACCTCGTTGAAGGCGACCGGCTTGTCGCCGCCGGTGGCGGACTTGGCGTTGGCGGACCAGAGGAGCTTTCCGGTGTTCAGGTCGATGACGCCGACCTGGGTGCACTGGGGGTACTTCTTCTCGTTGGTCGCCATGCCCTCCTCGAAGAGGATGGCGGTCTTGTTGTCGCTGATGTGCTTGGTGGCGCCGCAGACGTTGGCGGGGAGCGGCAGCTCCCACTTCTTGCCGCCGTCGACGAGGTTGTAGCCGACGACCTTCGCCACGTCGGACTTGACGTAGGTGTTGTCGGTCAGCCAGGAGCCGTCGACGGAGACCACGTCGGCCGGGGCCGGGCTGGGGACGTTGACGAGCGACTTCGACTTGGGGTTGGACGGGACCTTCTCGCTGCCGGGGGTGCCGGCGGGGGCCTTGTCGCCGTCGGGGGAGCCGCTCGCGCCGCTCGCGGTGGGCTGCCCGGAGCCGCCGTCGTCGCCGGAGACGTACCAGAAGCCGCCGCCGATGATCAGCGCCATGGCCAGGACGGCCGCGCCGACGATCGCCAGCTGGTTGCGCTTGTCGTTGCCGCCGCCGCCCGCGGGGGCGGCGTACGGGGCCTGCGCGGGCGCCTGGACCGTGCTCGGCTGCTGCGGGTAGCCGTAGCCGGGCTGCGCCTGGGGCTGCGGGTAGCCGTATCCGGCCTGCGGGGACGGGACGGTGGGCGGCTGGGCCGGGGGCTGCGGGGGGCCGGGCGGCGGCGTGGGACCGCCGAACCCGCCCGAGGGCGGCTGGCTGGGGGGCGGCGGGGTACTCATCGCTTGCTACTGCCTCTCGGTGGGACGCTCGGTGGGCTCGTTCACTTGCCGAAGACCATCAGGACCCGCTCCTCCGCGTTGTTGCCGGTCAGCCTGGTGCGGGAGGTGAAGTACCGGCCGTCCTCGAAGGCCCGCACCTGGAAGGTCACCATGGAGCTCTCGACGTTCGCGGAGGGGCCCGACGGCATGCGCAGCAGCGTCTTGGGCGCGCCGCCCGCGGCCGCCATGGAGACGATCTCGCCGGGTTCGCGCAGGGCGCCGGCGCGGTAGGCGATGAGCTGGCCGCCGCCCGCCTTGACCGGGTACCAGTTGCTCTTGCCGCCGGCCTTCTGGCGCCACTTGGCCTTGCCGGTGGCCAGGTCGAAGGCGACGACCTCGTTGTCGGTGCCCTGGGTCGTGGTCGTGGGCAGGTAGAGGGTGTCGCCGTCGACGACGGTGTTGCCGCAGCCCTGGATGTTGTCGGACCGGTCGGCGTTGCAGTTGGTCTCGAAGGAACCCTCGGCGGACATGCTGGCGCGCTTCTTGCCGTCGGGCGTCAGGGAGATGATGGCCCGCTTGCTGGTGTCCGCGTTGTTGAGGTCCTTGTTGCTGATGTCGAGGACGATCGGCGAGACGGACAGCACGCTCCTGACGCGGAAGCCCTTGGGGAGCCGGTAGGCCCAGGTCTTCTTGCCGGTGACCGGGTCGGCGTCCTGGATCTCGACGGTCTTGTCCTCGTCCATGCACAGGGCGATGCCGAGGAGCTTGCCGTTGCCGGCGGCGTACTGGCCGGCCTGGCAGCCCTCGGGGGCGGCGCCGGAGAAGAGCTTGTCGCCGGTGGCGAGCTTGTGGACGGTGGCGGTGGCCATCCGGTTGACGACGAAGACGTCGCCGGTGACGGCCATGGAGACGGTGCTGCCGCCGTCGAAGAGGTTCTCCTTGGCGAGCTCCTTGGTCCATCCCTCCTTGCCGGCCTTCAGGTCGAAGAGCTTCATCTGGTTGCAGGTGGCGTTGGAGCCCTCGCCGTCCTTGACGGCGAGCACGGTCTTGCCGTCGGCGGTGGTCTGGTCGGACCAGCCGCAGATCTCCGTCTTGAAGTCGACCTTCCACTTCTCCTTGCCGTCGGTGACGGCGTAGGCGATGACGGACTTGCCGACGGTCTTGACGACGGAGTCGCCGACCACCCACATCGCCGGGGAGGGGATGCCCGTGTCGCCTTCGGCCAGCAGTTTGGCCGTCTTGAGCCACAGCACCTTGTCCTCGCCGGGCTTGCGGCCCGCGTTGAGGTCGGTCTGCTCGCCCATGCCGTTGCCGCTGCCGTCGCCCTTGTCCACGGACGGGGAGCCGGACGGCTTGGGGTCGGCGGGCGCCGAACCCTGCGCGGCGGGCTTCTTGGACCCGTCGTCCTTCAGGAAGGCGAACCAGGCGCCGGTGCCCAGTACGAGGACACCCGCGACGGCCGCCGCGACGACGACGGCGCCCTTGCGCCGCCCGCCCCGTCCGCCGGGCGCCGGCGGGCCCACCAGCGTGCCCGGCCCGGCCGGCGGGTAGGCGTACCCGCCCTGCGGGACGGCGTGCTGCGGCACCGTCGGCGGCTGCTGCGCGTACGGGTTGGAGCCCTGCGGCGGGTAGCCGTAGCCCTGCTGCGGCGGTCCGGGCAGGTGCCCGTAACCGGAAGGGGACGGCGGCTGGTTCGGCGGCTGGGGCGGCTCGGTCATCAGCGCATACCTTCGGGTTCGGGCGGTGTGGGGCGGTCCGGGAGATCGAAAAGAACCGACCCTTTGTATCACTCGTGGCCGGTACGCACCGGGCCGGTCGCACCCCTGTTCCCAAGGGAGGACCGGCCCGTGACACGGCCGTTATCGCCCGGCCGGCGCATTCCGGGGCCCTCTCGGGCCCCCTGGACTCAGGCCTCTTCGGCCAGTTCCAGCCAGCGCATCTCCAAGTCGTCGCGCTCGGAGATCAGTTCCCGCAGCTCCGCGTCGAGCTTGGCGACCTTGTCGTAGTCGGTGGAGTGCTCGGCGATCTGCGCGTGCAGGTTCGTCTCGCGGTCCGACATCTTGTTGAGCTGCCGCTCGATCTTCTGGAGCTCCTTCTTCGCGGCCCGCGAGTCGCCCGAGGACGTCGACTTGGCGGCGGCGGCCGGGGCCGGCGCCGGGGCGGCGGCCTCGATCATCCGCTGCCGGCGCTCCAGGTACTCGTCCAGGCCGCGCGGCAGCATCCGCAGGCTCGCGTCGCCGAGCAGCGCCATCACCGTGTCGGTGGTGCGCTCGATGAAGAACCGGTCGTGGGAGATCACGATCATGGAGCCGGGCCAGCCGTCGAGGAGGTCCTCCAGCTGGGTGAGGGTCTCGATGTCGAGGTCGTTGGTGGGCTCGTCGAGGAAGAGGACGTTGGGCTCGTCCATCAGCAGGCGCAGGATCTGCAGCCGGCGCCGCTCACCGCCGGAGAGGTCGCCGACCGGCGTCCACTGCTTCTCCTTGGTGAACCCGAACTGCTCGCACAGCTGGCCCGCCGTCATCTCGCGGCCCTTGCCGAGGTCGACGCGGTCGCGGACGCGCTGGACGGCCTCCAGGACGCGCAGCGACGGGTCGAGCTCGCCGACCTCCTGGGAGAGGTAGGCCAGGCGGACGGTCTTGCCGACGGTGACGGAGCCCTCGGCGGGCTGCGCCTCGCCCTGGGTGCGGGCGGCCTCGGCGAGGGCCCGCAGCAGGGAGGTCTTGCCGGCGCCGTTGACGCCGACGAGGCCGACGCGGTCGCCGGGGCCCAGGTGCCAGGTGAGGTGCTTGAGCAGGGTCTTGGGCCCGGCCTGGACGGTGACGTTCTCCAGGTCGAAGACGGTCTTGCCGAGGCGGGCGTTGGCGAAGCGCATCAGCTCCGACTTGTCGCGCGGCTCCGGCACGTCGGCGATCAGCTCGTTGGCGGCCTCGATGCGGTAGCGGGGCTTGGAGGTCCGGGCGGGGGCGCCGCGGCGCAGCCAGGCCAGCTCCTTGCGCATCAGGTTCTGCCGCTTGACCTCTTCGGTGGCGGCGATCCGCTCGCGCTCGGCGCGGGCGAAGACGTAGTCGCTGTAGCCGCCCTCGTACTCGAAGACGTCACCGCGCTGCACGTCCCACATGCGGGTGCAGACCTGGTCGAGGAACCAGCGGTCGTGGGTCACGCAGACGAGGGCGGAGCGGCGGGTCTGGAGGTGGCTCGCCAGCCAGGAGATGCCCTCGACGTCGAGGTGGTTCGTCGGCTCGTCGAGGACGAGGAGGTCCTGGTCGGCGATGAGCAGCTTGGCGAGGGCGATGCGGCGGCGCTCGCCGCCGGACAGCGGGCCGATGACGGTGTCCAGGCCCTGGCCGAAGCCGGGCAGGTCCAGGCCGCCGAAGAGACCGGTGAGGACGTCGCGGATCTTGGCGTTGCCGGCCCACTCGTGGTCGGCCATGTCGCCGATGATCTCGTGCCGGATGGTCGCGGCCGGGTCGAGGGAGTCGTGCTGGGTGAGCACGCCCATCCGCAGGCCGCCGTTCTGGGTGACGCGCCCGGAGTCGGGCTCCTCCAGCTTGGCGAGCATCCGGATCAGGGTGGTCTTGCCGTCGCCGTTGCGGCCGACGACGCCGATCCGGTCTCCCTCGGACACGCCGAGGGAGATGCCGTCGAGCAGGGTACGGGTGCCGTACACCTTGCTGACTGCCTCGACATTGACCAGATTGACGGCCATCAGACGCGCTCCAGGGAAAGGGTGTGGATCAGCCCCTCAGCCTAACCCTCCGCGCCGACGCGGAACGTTCCACCAGCCAGGCGCCCCCCACTGCCATGCCGATGGCGGCGGGAGCGGTCACCGGGAAGGCGATCAGGACGGCGGTGTGGCCCTCCAGGAGCCCGCCGAGGCCGGTCGTGGACAGGCCGAGGATCCCCAGCAGGCACAGGGTGGTGCCCAGTGCGGCGGCGGGTCCGCTGCCCGGGGCTCCCGCCGCGGCCGGGGCCGGGGCGGCGGGCCCCCGCCGGGGCGCCTCGAAGCGGCGGAAGCAGGCCACGAGCGCGGCGGTGAGGGCGGCGGCGAGCAGGATCCGCGGCGGTACCTGCGCCCACCAGGCGGCGGTGGCCGGTTCGGGCAGCGCCAGGCCGGCGGCGAGCTGGGCGGCGTACACGGCGAGCATGGCGGTGAGGTGCCACAGGAAGGCGGTCATGGCGACGCCGTTGGCGGCGACGACCCCGCGCCACACCCGCGGCCGGGCCAGCCAGGCCGTCGCCGGCCGGGCGAGCAGCTGGACGGCGCCGACCAGCCACATGCCGTGGCAGAGCAGGGCGAGGGTGGGCGGGGCCATGTTGGAGACCTTCTCCCCCGGCATCCCGACCATGGACAGCGGGTACGGTCCGGCCGCCACCAGCAGTACGGCTCCGGCGAGCCCGGCGGCGCCGAGGAGCGCGGGACGGGTGATGCGGCCGTCGGCGCGCAGGAAGCCGAGCTGGTGCACGGCGAGCCAGACGAAGGCGAAGTTCAGGAACTCCGCGTAGGGCACGCCGAGCGCGAAGCGCAGTACGTCGACCAGGGCCGCGGCGCCGGCCAGGGCGGCGAAGGCGCCCCAGCCCCAGCGGGCGTGCAGCCGCAGCAGCGGCGGGGTGAGGGCGACCATCGCCAGGTAGATCCCGATGAACCAGAGCGGCTGCGTGACCATCCGCAGCGCGGCACCGGCCAGCCGGCCGCCGTCCGCCCCGGCGAGCTGCACGAGCAGCGCGAGCGCCGCCCAGACGAGGACGAAGACCAGGGTGGGCCGCAGCAGCCGCTGGAGGCGGGCGCGCAGGAAGGCCGCGTAGACGGGCCGGCCCCCGGCGCGGCGTTCCAGCGAGCGGTACGACAGGGCGTGCGAGAACCCTCCGACGAAGAAGAACACCGGCATGACCTGGAGCCCCCAGGTCAGCACCTGGAGCGGGGGCACCAGCGCGAGCAGGTTCCCTATGCCGTCGGTGCTGACGGCGGCCATCAGCCAGTGCCCGCACACGACGGTGGCGAGCGAGGCCACCCGGAGCAGGTCCACGTACCGGTCGCGGGAGGCAGGGGTGGCGGCGGCCATGGCGCGTGCGCTGACTGTCATGCCCACTACGGTCGCGGGCGCGCCCGGTGCGGCGACAGGGCGCGGGTACTCATCCCGCGCCTAGGTAGCCGGCGCACGGGCCGGGCCGGAGCCCTTCCCACGCCGGGCCGCCGCCCGCGGCCCGGGAGACGCCCGCGGCGCAGGAGACGGCCGCAGCGCAGGAGACGGCGGGGCCTCAGAAGACGGCAGGGCCTCAGGAGACAGCAGGGCCTCCGGAGACGGCCGCGCCTCGGAAGGCGCCCGGGCCTCAGGAGACGGGCGTGGCCTCAGGAGACAGCAGGGCCTCCGAAGACGGCCGCGCCTCGGAAGGCGCCCGGGCCTCAGGAGACGGGCGTGGCCCCCGCTGCCGGGGAGGAGGTGACCCGGGTGGCGCGGCAGGTGCCGGAGGCCTCCAGCGCGGCGGCGACCTTCGCGGCGGACTCCGCGTCCCGGACCAGGAAGGCCGTCGTCGGCCCCGACCCGGACACCAGCCCGGCCAGCGCCCCCGCGCCGGCGCCCGCCGCGAGGGTGTCCGCCAGCCCCGGGCGCAGCGACAGCGCGGCGGCCTGGAGGCCGTTCGACCCGGGCAGTACGGCGGCCAGCGCGTCGGCGTCACCGGAGGCGAGGGCCGCGAGCAGCGCCGGGGAGGCCTCGGGCGCGGGCACGTCCGTACCGGCGGTCAGCCGGTCGAACTCGCGGAACACGGCCGGGGTGGACAGGCCGCCCTCGGCGACCGCGAACACCCAGTGGAACCGTCCGGCGTCCACCGGGGTCAGCAGCTCGCCGCGGCCGGTGCCGAGCGCGGCACCGCCCACCAGGCTGAAGGGGACGTCGCTGCCCAGCTCCGCGCAGATGGCCAGGAGCTCCTCGCGCGGGGTGTCCAGCTTCCACAGCAGGTCGCACGCCAGCAGGGCGCCCGCCCCGTCGGCACTGCCGCCCGCCATGCCGCCGGCCACGGGGATGTTCTTGGCGATGTGGAGGTGGACGGCCGGCTCGATGCCGGCCCGGGCCGCGAGCAGCTCGGCGGCGCGGGCCGCGAGGTTGCCGCGGTCGAGCGGCACCTGGTCGGAGTCGGGGCCCTCGCAGCTCACCGTCAGCGCGTCGGCCGGGGTCGCGGTGACCTCGTCGAACAGGGAGACGGCCAGGAAGACGTTGGCGAGGTCGTGGAAGCCGTCGGGGCGGGCGGCGCCCACCGCCAGCTGGACGTTGACCTTCGCGGGGACGCGTACCGTCACGCCCGCGCTCACAGCGCGGGCCTCGGGGCGACGGGCTTGTGCTCGGCGATCGCCGCGAACTCCTCGACCGTCAGGGACTCGCCGCGCGCCAGCGGGGAGATGCCCGCGGCGGTCAGCGCCTGCTCGGCGGCGGCGGCCGAACCGGCCCAGCCGGCGAGCGCGGCGCGCAGGCCCTTGCGGCGCTGCGCGAACGCGGCGTCGACGACCGCGAAGACCTCGGCCTTGGAGGCGGTGGTCTTCACCGGCTCGGAGCGGCGCACGAGGGAGACGAGTCCGGAGTCGACGTTCGGCGCGGGCCAGAAGACGTTGCGGCCGATGGCCCCGGCGCGCTTGACGTCCGCGTACCAGGCGGCCTTGACCGAGGGCACCCCGTACACCTTGTTGCCGGGGCGGGCGGCGAGCCGGTCCGCGACCTCGGACTGCACCATGACGAGGGTCCGCTCGATGCTCGGGAAGCGGTCGAGCATCGTGAGCAGGACCGGCACGGCCACGTTGTAGGGGAGGTTCGCGACGAGCGCGGTCGGCGCCGGGCCGGGCAGCTCGGTGACGAGCATCGCGTCGGAGTGGACCAGCGCGAAGCGGTCCTTCTTGTGCGGCATCCGCGCCTCGATGGTGGCGGGCAGCGCGGCGGCGAGGAGGTCGTCGATCTCGACGGCGGTCACCCGGTCGGCGGCCTCCAGCAGGGCGAGCGTCAGCGAGCCGAGGCCCGGTCCGACCTCCACGACCACGTCGTCCGGACGCACCTCGGCGGTGCGCACGATCCGGCGCACCGTGTTGGCGTCGATGACGAAGTTCTGGCCCTTCTGCTTCGTCGGGCGGACGCCGAGGACGGCGGCCAGCTCTCGGATGTCGGCCGGCCCGAGGAGGGCGTCGGAAGGGACCTCGGGGGTCTCGTGGGGCTGCTGCTCTGCGGTGCTCACCGCTCAAGCCTACGGCCGCAGTGCGGCCACGGACTCGCCCCCCGCTGCACGTAGAGCTTCTTCGCCCGGTACGTCTGCTCCGAGGCGGGCGCGTCCTGCGGGCGGCCGCTGCCGCCGAGGGCCTGCCAGGTGTTCACGTCGAACTGGTAGAGGCCGCCGTAGGTGCCGGACGGGTCGGTGGCGGAGGGGCGGCCGCCGGACTCGCACCGGGCGAGCGCGGCCCAGTCGAGGCCGTCGGCGCCGGCGACGGAGGTGGGCAGCGGCTTCGTGCCGACCAGGACGCGCTGGCTGACGGGCTCCCGGACGACCTCCTCGGCGATCTTCCGGGGCTGCTGGCGGACCCCGTTGACGGTGCGCAGGGCGTACGTGACCCGGCGCGCCCCGGGGCGGCCGACGCGCTCGACGACCTCGGTGCCGGCGAAGAGCCCGGAGTCCTCGACGCGTTCGGTCTCGTACGGGATGCGTTCCTCGCGGACCTCGCGGGTGCCGGTGATGCGCAGCACAGTGACGGTCTGGCCGTCGCGGGGGAAGGAGTCCGGGGGGACGGAGGTGGTGTCCTGGCCCTGGAGGGTGATGCCGGCCTGGTCGAGGGCTTCCTTGACGGTGGCGGCGTTGGTGCGGATGGTGCGTTCGCGGCCGTCCGCCATGAAGGTGACGCCGCGTTCGGTGCGCACGCCCAGGGTGAGGCCGGAGCGGGGGACGGTGGCGGTGCGGGGGGTGGAGAGGAAGGCGCCCTCGACGCGGACGCCGAGCTGGCGCAGGGCGCCGTCGACGGTGCGGGCCGTGGTCCACACCTGGCGGGTGGTGCCGTCGAGGGTGAGGCGCAGGGGGCGGCCGTAGCGGACGACGATCTGCTGCCCGTCGTCGAGGTCGGAGCCGGGGGCGGGGGCGACGAGGTCGTGGGGGCCGACGCCGAGGCCTTCGGCTTGGAGGAGTTCGTCGACGCTGCCGGCGAAGGTGTGGAGGGTGCGGGGCACTCCGTCGACGGTGAGCCGGACGGCCTTGTCGGCGGCGACGAAGGCGGTGGTGCCTCCGGCCAGGAAGGCGACGACGAGGGCCTGCGGGACGATGCGCCGCCAGCTGTCCCGGGCGGGCGCGGCGGCCCGGCCTGCCGGGGCCGGGGCGGGGACGGAGCGCCTGCGCCGGCCGGACCCGGCGGCGGTGGCGGTGCCGGGCGGCCGGCCGGGGGCGGGGTCGGCGCCGGGGGCCGGCGGGGGTGGCGGGGGCGGGGGTTCCGCGGTGGTGGTGCCGCCGCGGCGGCGGCCGCCGGCGGGGGCGGCCGCGCGGCGGCGGGCGGCCCGGCGGCCCTCGCCGCGGGGGGCGGGGACCTGCGGCTCGGGGGCGGGGGCGGGGGCGCCGTACGGGTCCTCGTACGGGCCGTCGTGCGGGTCCTCGTACGCGGCCGCCTCGTACGCCGCCTCGTACGCCGTCGCCTCGTACGGGCCGGGGTGGCCGGGGGCGGTGTCCGGCCAGGAGGCACGGCGGTGACTGCCCTGCGTTTCGCTCACGTCGCTCGCTCCACTGGTCCGGCCCCCGGCTGCTCGGGCACGGCACCCTAGCGGCAGGGGGCGTCACGCACCAAAGCCGTTCGACTACCCAGCGTGTCGGGCGAACGGCTGCGCGAAGGACGCGGTGGAGCGGGGCCGACGGCGGATCAGTAGTCGAAGGCGCGGGCCGTGTTGGTGGCGAGGGCGGTGGCCATGGCGTCCTCGTCGATGCCGCGCACCGCGGCCATGGCCCGGACCGTCAGCGGAATGAGGTACGGGGCGTTCGGCCGTCCGCGGTAGGGCGCCGGGGTGAGGTACGGGGCGTCGGTCTCCACCAGCACCAGTTCCAGCGGGGCCACCGCGAGTGCCTCGCGCAGCGGCGCGGCGTTCTTGAAGGTGACGGTCCCGGCGAAGGACATGTAGTAGCCGGCGGCGGCGCACTCGCGGGCCATCTCGGCGTCGCCGGAGTAGCAGTGGAAGACCGTGCGCTCGGGGGCGCCCTCCTCGCGCAGCACGCGCAGGACGTCGGCGTGGGCGTCGCGGTCGTGGATGACGAGGGCCTTGCCCTGCCGCTTGGCGATCTCGATGTGGGCCCGGAAGGAACGCTCCTGCGCGGCCATCCCCTCGGGGCCGGTGCGGAAGTGGTCGAGGCCGGTCTCGCCGACCGCCTTGACGTGGTCCAGCGCGGCCAGCGCCTCGATCTCGGCGAGCGCGTCGTCGAGCGCGCCCTGGCCGCCGCCGGGCCGCGCCCCCTGGCGGGACCAGCCGTCGGGGTCCCCGTGGACGATGCGGGGTGCCTCGTTCGGGTGGAGGGCGACGGCGGCGTGGACGTTGGCGTACGCGGCCGCGGTCTCGGCGGCCCAGCGCGAGCCCTTCACGTCGCAGCCCACCTGGACCACGGTGGTCACGCCCACGGACGCGGCCTTCGCCAAGCCCTCCTCGACGGTGCCGGACTGCATGTCGAGGTGGGTGTGCGAGTCGGCCACCGCCACCCGGAGCGGCTCGGGCAGCGGGGGCGGGACGTCCTTCGACGCGGCCTTGGCGGCGGCGGCCGGGGAGGAGGGGCTGGGGCTCATGAGCCGATCTTATGACCGCCGCCCGCGAACGCTCCTGCGACCGCTCCTGCGACGACGGCCATGCCTGGGCCTGGGCCTGGGCCTGCGCCTACGACCGCCGGAAGAACGCGCGCAGGCGGGAGAGCAGGCCGCGGCGCCGCTCGGACGCGTCCACCGCCACCGGTCCGGGCGAGTCGTGCGAGGGGACCCGGCGCTGCTTCGGCGGGCGCGGGGCGTTCTCGCCGGCCGGTACCGGTCCGGCGATCCCCGGGGCGATGCGGTGGTGGTAGAGCCGGTCGATCGTGCCGAGCACCGTGGAGACCTGGCCCGCGCGCATGATCCGTACGACGTGTCCGCCGCAGTTGAGACAGGTCGGGTTCGACAGCGGGGAGGGGACCCGCTCGCCGTTCACCGTGTACATGATGAACGGCTCGCCCTTGCCGTCGACGTGGTGCTCTATCGCGTACGCCTGCTCCCACCCGTAGCCGCACTTCATGCACGCGAACGAGTAGGCCTCGTGCACGGTCTGCACGCCGGAGGTGGGAACAGGGGCCGGCCCCGCGGCCGTGACGGGTACCGGGGTGTCTGCGATCTCACTCATGCCAGCTCCTCTTGTTCCACTGGTGCCATTGCCAGTGGACGCCTCTTCGGGCGGGAGCGCATCAGGCCCTGTCCAGTAATGGACGGTCCTTGGCCGAGTCATGCCCAAAGGGGCCGGTGCGCGGTCTGAGCTTTGCTTTTCAGGTTATCCCTTTACCGTCTTACGGCATCTTTTGTGTCGCATTCTTTGCCGCGACCACCGCGTCGAAGACCTCGCGCTTGGGTACTCCCGCCTCCGCCGCGACGGCCGCGATGGCCTCCTTGCGGCGCTCGCCGGCCTCCTCGCGCACGCGCACGCGGCGCACGAGCTCCTCGTCGTCCACGTCGCCGGGCGCGGCCGCGGGCGCACCCTCGACCACGATGGTGATCTCGCCGCGCACGCCCTCGGCCGCCCACGCCGCGAGGTCGCCGAGTCCGCCGCGCTTGACCTCCTCGTACGTCTTGGTCAGCTCGCGGCACACGGCGGCCCGCCGGCCGGCGCCGAACACCTCGGCCATGGCCGCCAGGGTGTCGTCCAGCCGGTGCGGGGCCTCGAAGTAGACGAGGGTGCGCCGCTCGCCCTCCACCTCCCGGAGCTTGCCCAGGCGCTCGCCCGCCTTGCGCGGCAGGAAGCCCTCGAAGCAGAAGCGGTCCACGGGCAGCCCGGACAGGGCGAGCGCGGTGAGCACGGCGGACGGGCCGGGCACGGCCGTGACCTTGATGTCCTTCTCGACGGCGGCGGCCACGAGCCGGTAGCCGGGGTCGGAGACCGACGGCATCCCGGCGTCGGTCACCAGCAGCACCCGCCGGCCGGCCTCCAGGGCCTCGACGAGCTCCGGGGTGCGGGCGGACTCGTTGCCCTCGAAGTACGACAGGACGCGCCCGGTGGTGTGCACGCCGAGGCCCTGCGTGAGCCGGCGCAGCCGCCGGGTGTCCTCGGCGGCGATCACGTCGGCGCGCTCCAGCTCGGCCGCGAGCCGGGGCGGGGCGTCGGCGAGATCGCCGATGGGGGTCCCGGCGAGGACGAGTACGCCGTGGGAGGAAGGGGCTTCGGCACCGCGGGGCTGGTCAGCTGTCACCGGCTCATCCTCTCATTGGGGCTCGTGGGGGCTGGGGCTCCACAGGGGCGTTCCCTACGATGATCCGGTGACCAGTACCGCGACGCCGCCGCCCAGCCCCGCGGGGGCCCCGCCCGTCCGGCCGGGCGGAGGCGACTCCGACTACGAGCCGCCCGTGTGGCTGCGCCGCCTGCGCGGATTCGGCTACGCGCCGGCCGCGCCGGTGACCGACGTCCGCACCCGCCTCGTGCCCCCGTACGCACGGCCGTCCGCGCAGCTGTGGACGGCGCTCGGGATCCCCGAGCCGGCCCGGCGGACCTGGCAGCGGGTGATGGCCTGGGCGGGTCCGCTGCTGATCACCCTGGTGGCGGGGGTGCTGCGGTTCACGCACCTGGGCAGCCCCAAGGCGGTGATATTCGACGAGACGTACTACGCCAAGGACGCGTGGGCCACCGTCAAGCAGGGCTACGAAGCCAGCTGGCCCAAGGATGTCGACAAGTCGATCCTGGCGAATCCCGACGCGGTACCGCTCCCCCTGGACCCCGGCTACGTCGTGCACCCGCCCGTCGGCAAATGGGTGATCGGCCTCGGCGAGTGGATGTTCGGCTTCACCCCCTTCGGCTGGCGGTTCATGACGGCGGTGCTCGGCACCCTGTCCGTGCTGCTGGTGTGCCGCATCGGCCGGCGGCTGCTGCGCTCCACCTTCCTCGGCTGCCTGGCGGGCGCGCTGCTGGCGGTCGACGGACTGCACCTGGTGA
Source organism: Streptomyces sp. NBC_00158 (assembly GCF_045160885.1). Lineage (NCBI taxonomy): Bacteria > Bacillati > Actinomycetota > Actinomycetes > Kitasatosporales > Streptomycetaceae > Streptomyces > Streptomyces sp. NBC_00158. The sequence continues at coordinate 4,348,105 of NZ_CP108161.1, read as the reverse complement.
TGAGCCGGACCGCACTGCTCGACCTGGTGCTGATGTTCTTCGTCCTGGCCGCGTTCGGGGCACTGGTCGTCGACCGGGACAAGGCGCGCGCCAGACTCGCCGCCGTCCTGCCCGTCGACGAGGAGGGCCGCGCCCGCCCCGACGTCACGGTCGCCGAGACGCTGCGGCTGGGCTGGCGCCCGTACCGGCTGCTGGCCGGCGTCTGCCTGGGCCTGGCCTTCGGCACCAAGTGGAACGGCCTCGTGGTCCTGGCCTTCTTCGGGATCCTCACCGTCCTGTGGGACGCGGCCGCGCGCCGCACCGCCGGCGCGGGCGCCCCGTACGCGGCGATGCTGCGCCGCGACGCGCTGCCCGGCTTCCTGTCGACGGTGCCGGTGGCGATCGCCGTGTACGTGGCCTCCTGGACGGGGTGGATCCTCAGCCCGGACAACGGCAAGGGCGCCTACTTCCGCGACTGGGCCGCCAAGAACGACCAGAACAGCGCCCTGTCCTTCCTCCCCGAGTGGCTGCGCAGCCTGTGGCACTACGAGACGGAGGTCTACAAGTTCCACGTGGGCCTGACCTCCGGCCACACCTACGAGTCGAACCCGTGGAGCTGGCTGGTCCTGGGCCGGCCCGTCTCCTACTTCTACGAGTCCCCCGCGCCCGGCACCGACGGCTGCCCGGCGTCCGAGGCCGGCAAGTGCGCGCGAGAGGTGCTGGCCCTCGGTACGCCGCTGCTGTGGTGGGCGGGCTGCTTCGCGCTGCTGTACGTGCTGTGGCGGTGGTTCTTCCGCCGGGACTGGCGGGCGGGCGCGATCGCCTGCGCGCTGGGCGCCGGCCTGCTGCCCTGGTTCAACTACCAGGAGCGGACCATCTTCTACTTCTACGCGGTGGTCTTCGTCCCGTACCTGTGCCTGGCGGTGGCGATGATGGTGGGCGCCCTGCTGGGCCCGGCGGGCTCCTCGGAGCGGCGGCGCGCGGTGGGCGCGATCGGCGCGGGCGTCCTCGTCCTCCTGATCATCTGGAACTTCATCTATTTCTGGCCGGTCTACACCGGCCAGACCCTGCCCATGGACTCGTGGCGTGGCCGGATGTGGCTGGACACCTGGATCTGAGCCGTTACCGAGAGGTAAAGTCCCCTCACAGGTTCTTTGAACATGTTCAGAGAACGGGGGCTCCTGGGGAGGGGACGCAGTGAACGGGGCGGCGAAGGGTGCCATCGTCGGCGGGGTGTTCCTCGCGATGGTCGGCGGCACCGCGTACGGGGTGTACGCGCTGGTCGGGGACGCCGGCGACGGCGGCGGCACGGGCAGCGGCAGCGGCAGTACGGCGAACAGCGCGGCGCCCGCCGCCAAGGGCAGCGGGCCGGTCACGGAGAAGGAGGCGGCCGCCACCGCGAAGGCCTTCCTCGCCGCGTGGGCGGCAGGCGACGCCGCCACCGCCGCCGGGCTGACCAACAACACACAGGCCGCGCAGACCGCGGTGGCCGACTACCGCGCCGCGGCGATGGTCTCCAAGGCCGTCATCACCCCCGGCGCGACGGAGGGCACCTCGGTGCCGTTCAAGGTCGAGGCCGAGATCAGCCACGCGGGCACCACCAAGCCCCTCGCCTACGACTCCCGCCTGACCGTCGTACGCGGCGTCGAGAGCGGCAAGCCGCTCGTCGACTGGCAGCCCTCGGTGATCCACCCGCAGCTCCAGACCGGCGAGAAGCTCCGCGCGGGCACCCCGGCGAGCCCGCCGGTCAAGGCCGTCGACCGCAACGGCAAGGAGCTGACGCCCGAGCAGTACCCGTCACTGCGCCCGGTGCTCGACTCGCTGCGCAAGACGTACGGGGAGAAGACCGGCGGCACGCCCGGCGTCGAGCTGTGGATCGAACCGGCGGCCCAGGACGCACCGAAGCGGAGCCTGCTGACGCTGGTGGAGGGCAAGCCGGGGCAGATCCGGACCGTGCTCGACGCCGACGTGCAGGCGGCGGCCGAGCGGGCCGTCGCACAGTACGCGGAGGCCTCCGTGGTCGCCGTCCAGCCCAGCACCGGCGACATCCTGGCGGTGGCCAACCACCGCAGGGACGGCTTCAACGCGGCGATGCAGGGCCGGCGCGCCCCCGGCTCGACGATGAAGATCGTGACGGCGGCCATGCTGCTGGAGAAGGGCCTGGTGGCGGCCGACCGCCCGGCTGACTGCCCGCAGACCGTCTCGTGGGAGGGCAAGGCCTTCCACAACGTGAACAACTTCTCGCTGAAGGGCCAGCCCTTCTCGACCAGCTTCGCCAAGTCCTGCAACACGGCCTTCATAGGCCTGATCGACGAGGTGCACGACAACGGCGCGCTGCCGAGGGTCGCCAAGGAGGCCTTCGGGATCGGGCTGGACTGGAAGACCGGCATCCCGTCCCAGGACGGCAGCGTGCCGGTGACCTCCGGTCCGGCGGCGGCCGCGGAGTACATCGGCCAGGGCGCGATCCAGATGAACCCGCTGAACATCGCGTCGATCACGGCGACCGCCCGGACCGGGGTGTTCCGGCAGCCGGTGCTGGTGAAGGCCTCGCTGGACGGCCGCGCCCTGGCAGCCGCCCCGCGCTCGCTGGCGCCCGGTGTGTCGGCGCAGCTGGTGAAGATGATGAAGCAGGCCGCCGGCCCCGGCGGCACGGCGGCGGGCGCCATGTCCTCCGTGGGCGGCTCCGACAAGGGCGCGAAGACCGGCTCGGCGGAGGTCGACGGCGCGGCGGCCCCGGACAGCTGGTTCACGGGCTTCCACGGCGACGTGGCGGCGGCCGCGATGGTCGAGGGCGGCGGCCACGGCGGCGACACGGCGGGCCCCATAGTCGCCACGGTCCTGAACGCCTCCTGACGGAGGCGGGTAGGGGGGCGCTGCCCGCCCCCGGCTCCGGCCCGCCACCCGGACCGGACGGGACGGGGTGAGGGCTACCGGCCGGGTCCGACCAGAAGGCACAACCACCGGGCCGGGGCACCCGGGCCGGGGCACCCGGGCCAGAGGCCAGGCCGGAAGGCCGGGGCTGCGGCCACCGGCAACGGGCCGGGAAGCCAAGACGGAAAGCCGGGGCTACGGCCACCGGCAACGGGCCGGGAAGCCAAGACGGAAAGCCAAGGCTGGGGTGCCCGGGCCAGGGGCAGCGCGGCCTGGCCGGAAGGCAAGGGCAGGGAAGCCGGGCCGGAAGGCCGCGGCAAGGCACCCCGCGGGGCACGGCCGACGCCGGCGGCGCGGTGCGGAGCCCCGCCCGGACGGACGTGCGGGTCGGACCACCGGCAACGGGGCGGGACGCCGGGCCGGGGGACCCCGGGCAAAAGGCGTGGTCTCCGGGGCCCGCACAGCGCTAGCGTCCCGGCATGACGACCAGCACCCCGCACCCCCTCTTCGCCCAGGCCCTCACCGAGCTGGGCCTCGACCTCGACGTCCGCGCCTTCCCCGAAGGGACCCGCACGGCGGCCGACGCCGCCGCCGCGATCGGCTGCGAGCTCAGCCAGATCGTGAAGTCGCTGATCTTCGCGGCGGACGGGGTCCCGGTGCTGGTCCTCATGGACGGCGCCTCACGCGTCGACGTCGAAGCCGTACGACGTCAACTCGGCGCCGCGAAAGTCACCCGCGCCGACGCCGCGCTCGTCCGCGAGACCACCGGTTACGCCATCGGCGGCGTCCCGCCCTTCGGCCACCGCACCAGCACCCGGGTGCTGGCCGACCGCTCGCTGCTGGCGCACGACGTCGTATGGGCCGCCGCCGGCACCCCGCACACCGTCTTCCCCATGGCCCCGAAGGAGCTCATCGAGCACGCCGCGGCCGCACTGGCCGACGTACGCGAGAGCGCCTGACCGCAGTAACCCGTCAGAGGCAGGACCGCAGCGCCCTCACCAGCGCCTGCGCGCGCGGGTCGGCTGTCACCGACTTGGCGTGGGCGTTGGTGACGTAGCCGAAGCCGATCCCCGCCTCCGGGTCCGCGAAGGCCAGTGACCCGCCCCGCCCCGGGTGCCCGAAGGAAGCCGGGGACAGCAGCGGGGACGACGGGCCGTGCAGCATGTAGCCCGGGCCGAAACGGGTGTTCACGACCAGCACCCGGTCCGGCCCGGAAGCGAACTCCGTTCCCGCCAGCGCGGTGGTCGCCGGGGTGAAGATCCGCGCCCCGTCCTCCACCACCCCGATGGTCGCCCCGTAGAAGCGGGCCAGGGCGCGCGCCGTGCCGATGCCGGCGGAACCGGGCAGCTCGGCCGCCTGGTAGACGGGGTCGTTCTCGTCCGGCAGGGGATCGATGGCCGCGAAGGCGCGCCGGGTGAGGGAGCCGGGGTCGGCGTACGCCTCGGAAACGTTTCTCCTCGGCCGGGTCTTCAGCAGCCCCGCGCTCGCCGGCGGCTCCACCGGCGCCACCCGGCCCACCCGCGGCGCCTCGCTCCCCGGGAGGCCTATCCAGAAGTCCAGCCCCAGCGGCTCGGCGATCTCCTCCGCCAGGATCCCGCCGACGGTGCGGCCCGTCGCCCTCAGCACCAGCTCGGAGACCAGCCAGCTGAAGGTCTGCGCGTGGTAGCCGTGCTCGGTGCCCGGCTCCCAGAAGGCCCGCTGCGCGGCGACCGCCCGCGCCCCGCTCACCCCGTCGGCGGCCTGCGCCGTGGTGAGGCCCCGGTCCAGCGCGGGCACACCGGCCTGGTGGGCGAGGAGGTGGCGGACCAACGCCTTCTCCTTGCCGCCCGCCTTGAACTCGGGCCAGTACGAGCCCACCGGCGCGTCCAGGTCCAGCAGTCCGCGCTGGTGCAGCAGCAGCGGGACGGCCGCGGCCACGCCCTTGGTGGCGGAGCGCACGATCGTCGCGGTGTCCTCGGCCCAGGGCCCGGCGGCGTCACCGTCGGCGTCCTTCGTCCCGCCCCACAGGTCGACGACCTTGCGGCCGTCCCGGTACACGGCCACGGCCGCACCCCGGTCCCCGAGGACCTCGAAGTTGCGCGCGAAGGCGTCTCTGACGGGCTCGAAGCCCTCGGTCACCACACCCTGGATGTTCACGAGCAGGCCAACAACCATCGGCGGCCCCTTATGCCGCCGCCCGCGCCCGCCGGCCCACACCCCGACCCGGCTCCACCGGCTAATGCCACACCGTCACGCAGTGACATTAGCCGCCCGCGTTCCGTGACCGCCCCGCGCAACCGCCGGAGCCGCCGCCTGACGCCGCCGCCCGACGCCACCGCCGGCGTGCCGTCCTACGCCGTCGCCACCGACCGCGGGTCGAAGCCGAACGGCAGCTCCAGCCGGTGCTCCCGCATCAGCGCGTCGTCGCACAGCAGGTCCCGGGTGCGTCCGTCGGCGGCGATGACGCCCTCGCTCAGGATCACCGAGCGCGGGCAGAGCTCCAGCGCGTACGGCAGGTCGTGGGTCACCATCAGCACCGTCACGTCCAGCGAGCGCAGGATGTCGGCGAGCTCGCGCCGCGAGGCCGGGTCCAGGTTGGAGGAGGGCTCGTCCAGGACGAGGATCTCCGGCCGCATCGCCAGTACGGTCGCCACCGCCACCCGCCGGCGCTGGCCGAAGGACAGGTGGTGCGGGGGCCGGTCGGCGAAGCCGGCCATGCCGACCAGTTCCAGCGCCTCGCGGACCCGCTCCTCCAGCTCCGCCCCCCGCAGTCCGGCCGCCGCCGGGCCGAAGGCCACGTCCTCCCGCACGGTCGGCATGAACAGCTGGTCGTCGGGGTCCTGGAAGACGATGCCCACCCGGCGCCGGATCTCGGCGAGGTTCCGCTTCTCCACGGGCAGCCCGGCCACGCTCACCGTGCCGACCCCGCCGCCGAGGATGCCGTTGAGGTGCAGCACGAGGGTGGTCTTCCCCGCGCCGTTGGGGCCGAGCAGCGCGACCCGCTCCCCGCGGCCGACGGTGAGGTCGACCCCGAAGAGGGCCTGGTGCCCGTCGGGGTAGGCGTAGGCGACCCCGGACACCTCCAGGGAGGGCGCCGAGGAGGAAGAGGAAGCGGAGGGGGAAGAGGGAGCGGAAGGAGACGTCACAGCGTCCATCCCATCAGACAGACGGCGAGCGCCGTCACGGGGAGCACGGCCGAGTACGCCCACTGGGCGCGGGTGGCCGTGACGTCGTCGATCACCGGCATGGAACCGGCGTAGCCGCGGCTGACCATGGCGAGGTAGACCCGCTCGCCGCGTTCGTAGGAGCGGATGAAGAGGGCGCCGGCCGTCTTGGCGAGCACCCCCCAGTGCCGCACGCCGCGCGCCTCGAACCCGCGCGAGCGCCGGGCGATGGACATCCGGCGCAGCTCGTCGGTGATGACGTCGCCGTACCGGATCATGAAGGAGGCGATCTGCACGAGCAGCGGCGGCAGCTTCAGCCGCTGGAGTCCCAGCAGCAGGGCGCGCAGTTCGGTGGTGGAGGCGAGGAGTACGGAGGCGGCCACGCCGAGGGTGCCCTTGGCCAGGACGTTCCAGGCGCCCCAGAGGCCGGAGACGCTCAGGGACATGCCGAGCACCTCCACCCGTTCGCCCTGGGACACGAAGGGCATGAGCACGGCGAAGAGTACGAACGGCACCTCGATCAGCATCCGCCGCAGCATGAAGCCCGCGGAGATCCGGGCCGCCGCCGCGACGGCGGCGAGGAGGACCGCGTACCCCGCGAAGGCCCACATGGCCTCGCTCGGGGTGGACACGACGACGACCACGAACGCGAACGTCGCGGCGATCTTGCAGTGCGGCGGCAGCTCGTGCACGGGCGAGTGCCCGTGCCGGTAGAGCTTGTGCGCGTGGCCGGCCCCCATGTCAGCCGGCCGACGGGGCGGCCGTGGACGTCGCGGCCGGGTCCTGTGCGCGGCGGCGGCGCACGGCCCAGAACACGCCGGTGCCGACGGCGACGGTCGCGCCGACGCCGATGACGCCCGCGAGGCCGCCGGACAGGCGGGCGTCGGAGACGTCCTTGACGCTGTAGTCGGCGAGCGGGGAGTCGGCGGCGGCGTGCTCCTCGACCTTGGTGTCGATGCCCTTGTCGGCGGCGACCTTCTCCAGGCCGTCGGGGCTGGCGGAGGCGTAGAAGGAGACGAAGCCGGCCAGGACGAGGGCGGTGGCCAGGCCGGTGAGCCAGAGCTTGCGGGTGGAGCGGGTGGCAGCGGGCACCGGGGTGGCAGCGGGGGCGGGGGCGTCGACCAGTTCGCCTCCGACGCGCAGCTTCAGCGGGGCGGTCAGCCGGCGCGCGCCGTGCACCAGGTCGGGGCGTACGGCGATCACGGCGCCGACGGTGGCGGCGGTGATGGCGGCCTCGCCGATGCCGATGAGGACGTGGACGCCGACCATCGCGGTGAGGACCTTGTCGAGCGGGACGTCGGTGGTGCCGCCCAGGGCGTAGAGGACGGTGAAGGCGGCGGCCGCGGCGGGCACGGAGAGCAGGGCTCCGGCGAAGGCGGCGGCGGTGACCGAGCGGCGGCCGACGGGCAGCAGCTTGAGAAGGCCGCGGAAGACGGCGTAGGCGACGACCACGGTCACCACGCCCATGTTGAGGACGTTGACGCCGAGGGCGGTCAGGCCGCCGTCGGCGAAGAGGATGCCCTGCATCAGCAGGACGACGGACACGCAGAGCACGCCGGTGTACGGGCCGACGAGTATCGCGGCGAGCGCCCCTCCGAGGAGGTGGCCGCTGGTGCCCGCGGCGACCGGGAAGTTCAGCATCTGCACGGCGAAGATGAAGGCGGCGACGAGGCCGGCCAGCGGGGCGGTGCGCTCGTCGAGCTCACGACGGGCGCCGCGCAGGCTGACCGCGACAGCGGCGGCGGCCGCTACTCCTGCGGCCACCGAGACGGGTGTGTTGATGAATCCGTCGGGCACATGCATGGAGAAGCTCCGCTTCCTCTTTCTCGCACAAGTCTTTAACCGTTCAAGAGTAGTGCCCAGTTGCAAACTGTTGGCAAGAGCAGGCGGGTCACAAATAGATCCGTGCGGTTTCGTCGGAATGTGCGAGGCTGGACGGACAAACGGACGTAAATGTTCCGATTTCGAGGAGTCTTGTCGATGTCAGCCACCGCCGAGAATCCAGCAGCCACAGCGACCGCGACCGCCGTCGAGGAGCGGGTGCGCGCCCGCGTGATCACCGACGAGCCCCTCTACCGGGCCATTCCGGTGGCCCTTCGCTTCACCCCGGCCGAGCCCCTGGCCATGCGCGTCGTCTTCCCCGCCGAGCTGTCCCCCGAGGAGACCGACAACGAGTGGGTCTTCCCCCTCGCCCTCCTGGAGGCCGGCCTGCTCGCGCCCTCCGGGACCGGGGACGTACGCGTCTGGCCGTGCGGGCGCGTCCAGGCGGTGGTGGAGTTCCACTCGCCCGAGGGGGTCGCCGTCCTCCAGTTCGACAGCGCCGCGCTGCGCCGCTTCCTGCGCCGTACGTACGCCACCACCCGGACGGCGTAGCGGAACGCCACCGGCCCCGCACCCGGGGGTTCCAGGTGCGGGGCCGGCGTTCGGCAGGTGTGACTTTCCGGGCCCGATGTTGACCCGGGGCGTTGACCCCGGGCCTCCGCTCAGGCGACGGATCGGGTGCCCGCTCGGGCGCCTGCTCGGGCGTCCGCCCGGGCGTCCGCCCGGGCGTCCGCTCAGGCGTTGACGAGCTCGCGCTGCTTGTCGGGGTCCTCCGGCGAACCGGCCTCGGACCCGGACCCGGACTCGCCGAGGTGCTTGCGCAGGCTCTCGCCCTCCACGTCCACGTTCGGCAGGATCCGGTCGAGCCACTTCGGCAGCCACCAGGCCTTGTGGCCGAGCAGCGCCAGCACCGCCGGCACGATCGCCATGCGGACCACGAAGGCGTCGAAGAGGACGGCGACGGCGAGACCGAAGCCGATCATCTTCACCATCGAGTCGCTGGCCCCGAGGAAGCCGGAGAACACGGCGATCATGATGACGGCGGCGGCCACGACCACGCGGGCGCTGTACTGGAAGCCCGTCACCACGGCCTGACCCGGCCGCTCGCCGTGGACGTACGCCTCACGCATGCGGGTGACCAGGAAGACCTCGTAGTCCATGGCGAGGCCGAAGACCACGCCCACCATGAAGATCGGCATCATCGACATGATCGGACCGGTCTGCTCCACGCCGAAGAGCGAGCCGAGCCAGCCCCACTGGAACACCGCGACGACCGCGCCGAGGGCCGCGACCACCGACAGCAGGAAGCCGAGCGCCGCCTTGAGCGGAACCAGGATCGAGCGGAAGACCAGCATCAGCAGCAGGAAGGCGAGGCCGACGACGAGCGCCAGGTAGGGCAGCAGCGCGTCGTTCATCTTCTGCGAGAAGTCGATGTTCATGGCGGTCTGGCCGCTGACGAACACGTCCTTGCCGTTGCCCTCGCGGATCTTGTGGACCAGGTCCTCGGTCTCCGTGGAGGAGGGCCGGTCCTTCGGGATCACGCTGACGATCGCGGCGTCCTTGGCCTCGTTCTGGAGCGGGGGCATCACGGCCGCCACCCCGTCCAGGCCCTTGATCCGGTCGGCGGTGCTGTCGGCCAGCGCCTTGTCACCGTCGACGACCACCATCAGCGGGCCGTTGAAGCCGGGGCCGAAGCCCTCGGACAGCATGTCGTACGCCTTGCGCTGGCTGGTGGAGACCGGCTTGGAGCCGTCGTCCGGCAGGCCCATCTCCAGCTTGCTCGCCGGGATCGCGATGGCGCCGAGGCCGATCACACCGGCCAGCAGCACCACGACGGGACGGCGCAGCACGAAGCGGGCCCAGCGGGTGCCGCCGTTGGGCTTCTCCTCGGCGCCGGCCGGGCGGCCCTTGCCGAACAGCTTGCTCTTCTGGCCGGCGGGCAGCACCTTCTTGCCCGCAAAGCCGAGGATCGCCGGGACCAGCGTCAGGGCGACGAGCACCGCGATGACCACCGTTCCGGCGGCCGCGACACCCATCTTCGTCAGCATCGGGATGTTGACGACGGCCAGGCCCACCAGGGCGATGACCACGGTCAGACCGGCGAAGACCACGGCGGAGCCGGCGGTTCCGGCGGCGCGGCCGGCGGCCTCGTCGCGCTCCCGGCCCTCGGCGAGCTCCGCGCGGTAGCGGGAGACGATGAAGAGCGCGTAGTCGATGCCGACCGCGAGGCCGATCATCATCGCGAGGGTGGAGGTGGTGGAGCCGAGGTCCAGGACGTTGGCGAGCGCGGTGATCGAGGAGACGCCGATGCCGACGCCGATCAGCGCGGTCAGCAGCGGCAGCCCGGCGGCGACCAGCGAGCCGAAGGTGATGACGAGGACGATGCCGGCGATCAGGATGCCGATGGCCTCGCCCGAGCCCGTCTCGGGGGCCTCCATCAGCGCGTCGCCGCCGATCTCCACCTGGAGGCCGGCCTTCTGGGCCGCGTGGCCCGAGTCCTTGAGCGCCTCTCGGGTGTCGTCCTTCAGCTCCATGCCGCTGACCTTGTACTTCACGCTGACGTAGGTGGTGGAGCCGTCCTGGCTCACCGCCTTCGTCTGGTACGGGTCGTCGACGGTGGCGATCTGGGCGGCGCCGTCGCCGCTCTTCAGGCCGGAGATGAGCTTCTCGACCTCGGCCTTGGGGCCCGGGTCGGTGACCTTGGCGCCCGCGGGCGCCTTGACCACGATGCGGGCGGTCGCGCCGTCGGCGGACATGCCCGGGAACTTCGCGTCCAGCAGGTCGAAGGCCTTCTGGGCCTCCGTGCCGGGTATCGAGAACGAGCCGGAGGTGGGCGCGGAGGCCGTCGCGGCGCCGAAGCCCGCGGCGACGAGCAGCGCCACCCATACGAGGGCGACCAGGCCGCGGCGCCTGAAGGCGCCGCGCCCGAGCCGGTAGAGGAAGGTGGCCACGTCGTGGTTCTCCCGTTTCAGGTCGTGGGATGGATCCGGGACGGATCAGGGCGTGGAAAGCCGGCCCGACGACGAGAGCGGCGTGTCAGGAGCAGCAGGAAGGACGTTCTGTACTTCTGGGGAGCTGTACTTCGCACGGTCATGCGGTCATGCGGTTGAGCAGTCGTGCGGTCGTGCGGCCGGGTAGCGGCCGCGGGCGAAGTACCCGGGCGGGGCGTCAGACGCCGAGGGCGGGGAAGACCACGGCGTCGATGAACTGGCCGAGGAAGGCCCGGTCGACGGACCGGTCCTCGATCAGCGGTAGTGCGATGAACGCCCCGATGAGCATGTGCGGCACGAAGTCCAGGGCCGGGCAGTCCGGCCGGATCTCGCCCCGCTCGACGGCGCGCTGCAGCATCGCCTGGAGACCGTTGAGCTCCGGGTCGACCAGCAGGTCGCGCAGCGCCCGGTGCAGCTCCGGGCTCTCGTGGACGGCATGGGCCAGGCCCCGCATCAGCGCGGTGTCCTTGGCCATCTGCGCGTCGTCCGAGCGCTCGACCATCGTGGCGAAGTCCCCGCGCAGGGTGCCCGTGTCGATCTCCCGGAGGGAGACCGGCTGGGTACATCGCAGGGCCTTGGCGACCAGCTCCGGCTTGCTCCCCCACTGGCGGTAGAGGGTGGCCTTGCTGGACTTCGTACGGGCGGCGACGGCGTCCATGGTCAGCGCCTCGTAGCCGACCTCGCGCAGGAGGTCGAGGACCGCCCCGTGGAGTTCGGCTTCCCGTTCGGGGGTGATCCGGCTGCGGCGGGACGACATGACGTCGGTCACCCGGCAACTCGCCTTCATCGCGGCCTCCTCCTCCGAACGAAACGGTTCCGTACTCCTCAGAGCCTACCTCCCCGACTAACGAAACGAAACCGTTCCGTTTCGTTAGCGGCGTGGTGTGGGTCACGCCCCGAGCCGCCCGCAGCTCACCCGCACGGGGCGCCATTTGGTCACCTGTACGAGTTGCCGGGCCCCCTCGGCGCGGAAAGCATTGGGGGGTGAGTCACGACGTCGCGTACCTCCGCTTCCCGCACCTGCACGACGACCTGCTGTGTTTCGCCACCGAAGACGACCTCTGGGTCGCCCCCCTGGTCCCCGAGGGCCAGACCCCCGGCCGCGCCTGGCGCATCACCGTCGACCGCACCCGGGTCGGCCACCCGCGCTTCTCCCCCGACGGCCGGCACATCGCCTTCACCACCTGGCGCAGCCTCGACCCGGAGATCCACCTCGCCCCCGTCGACGGCGGCCCCGCACGCCGGCTCAGCCACTGGGGCTCCACCGACACCCGGGTCTGCGGCTGGGACCCGGACGGCAACATCCTGGCCGTCTCCTCCCACGGCCAGCCCTTCTCCTACTACTCCTGGGCGTACAAGCTGCCCACCGACGGCAACCCCGGAGGCCGCCTCCCCTGGGGCCCGGTCTCCGACATCCAGGTCGCCGACGTCGGCGGCGAGCACCGCAGCCTGCTGCTGACCGGCAAACCCCCGCACGAGCCCGCCGCCTGGAAGCGGTACCGGGGCGGCGCCACGGGCCGGCTCTGGCTGCACGGGCAACGGCTCCTGGAGGACATCGAGGGACACCTCGAATCCCCGATGTTCGTAGGCGGCCGGATCGCCTTCCTCTCCGACCACGAGGGCGTCGGCAACCTCTACTCCTGCCTCCCCGACGGCACCGGCCTGCGCCGCCACACCGACCACGACGAGTTCTACGCCCGGCACGCCTCCAGCGACGGCTCCCGCGTGGTCTACCAGTGCGCGGGCGACGTCTGGCTCGTCGACTCCCTCACCGAAGGGGCCTCACCCCGGAAGCTGCCGGTCCGCCTCGGCGGCCCGCGCGCGGGGCGGCGTACGTACCAGGTGCCGGCCGCCAGCAACGTCGACTCGCTGTCCGTGGACACCACCGGCCGGGCCAGCGCCGTCGTCGTACGCGGCAGCCTGTACTGGCTCACCCACCGCGACGGCCCGGCCCGCACCATCGCCGACACCCCCGGCGTACGGGTGCGGCTGCCCGAGATGCTCGGCAGCGGCGGGCAGGTCGCGTACGTCACCGACGCCGAGGGCGAGGACGCGATCGAGATCGCCTACCTGCCGCGCGCCTCCGGCGACCGCGAGCCCCGCCGGCTGGCCTCGGGCGAGCTGGGCCGCGTCACGGAACTGCTGTCCGACCCCGACGGGGAGCGGCTCGCCATCGCCTCCAACGACGGACGCCTGCTGCTGCTCGACGCGACGGAGGAGTCCAACGGCGAGGTCAGCGAACTCATCCGGTCCATCAACGGCCCCGTCACCGACCTCGCCTTCTCCCCCGACGGCTGCTGGCTGACCTGGTCGCACCCCGGCATCGGACGCTCCCTGCGGCAGATCAAGATGGCGAAGATCGCCGGACCCGGGGCGCGCGTCATCGTCGACGTCACCAACGGCCGCTTCGAGGACGAGAACCCGGTCTTCACCCGGGACGGCCGCTACCTCGCCTTCCTGTCCTGGCGCGGCTTCGACCCGGTGTACGACGTGCACACCGGCGACCTGTCCTTCCCGCTGGGGTGCCGCCCCTACCTGGTGCCCCTCTCCTCGGCCACCCCCTCCCCCTTCGCCTTCTCCCCCGACGGCCGGCCCGCGGCGGGCGGCCTCGACCCGGTCGAGGGCGAACCGGGCGAGGGCGACGGCACCGTCACCGTGGAGGTCGAGGGCCTGGAGAGCCGGGTCACGCCCTTCCCCGTCTCCGCGTCGAAGTACTCGGCCCTCCACCCGGTGCACGGCGGCGGCCTCGTCTGGCTGCGCTGGCCCATCTCGGGCGCGCTCGGCGAGACCTTCGCCAACCCGGCCGACACCAGCGGCAAGCCGACGCTTGAGCACTTCGACATGACCAAGGCCCGCAAGACCGAACTGGCCTCCGGGCTGGACTGGTTCGCGGTCAGCGGCGACGGCACCCGGCTCGTCGTCAACGACGACGGTGACCTCCGCGCCGTGCCGGCCACCGAATCGGGTGACGGCGACTCCACCGTCTACCTCGACCTGCGGCGCATCCTGCACGAGGTGGACCCGGCCGCCGAGTGGCGCCAGGCCTTCGAGGAGGCCGGCCGGCTCATCCGGGCGTACTTCTGGGAACCGAAGATGTGCGGCATCGACTGGGACGGCGTACTGCGCCAGTACCGCCCCCTCGTCGAACGCGTCGCCTCCCCCGACGAGTTCGCCGACCTGCTGCGCGAGGTCCTCGGCGAACTCGGCACCTCGCACGCCTACGTCTCCCCCGCCCGCCGCAACGAAGGTCCGCCCCACTACCAGCGGGCCATCGGGCTGCTCGGCGCCAACCTCGTGCACCGGGAGGAGGGCTGGGTGGTCAAGCGGATCCTGCCCGGCGAGTCCTCCGACTCCAAGGCCCGCTCCCCGCTCGCGGGCACCGGCATCCGCGAGGGCGCGGTCCTCACGCACGTCGACGGCCGGCCCGTCGACCCGGTCGCCGGCCCCTACCCGCTGCTGTCGGCGGCCGGCGGCACCACCGTCGAACTCACCTTCCAGCCCGCCGAGGGCGAGGGCCGGGCCCGGCGCGTCGCGGTCGTCCCGCTGATCGACGAACGCCCGCTGCGCTACCAGGACTGGGTCTCCAAACGCCGCGCCGTGGTCCGCGAGGTCAGCGGCGGCCGCTGCGGCTACCTGCACATCCCCGACATGGGCGGCTCCGGCTGGGCGCAGTTCAACCGCGACCTGCGCATGGAGATGTCCCGGCCCGCCCTGATCGTGGACGTGCGCGGCAACGCGGGCGGGCACATCAGTGAACTCGTCGTGGAGAAACTCACCCGTTCGATCCTCGGCTGGGACCTGACACGCAACGCGCAGCCGGTCTCGTACGCGTCCAACGCGCCGCGCGGCCCGATCGTGGCGCTGGCCGACGAGGCGACCTCCTCCGACGGGGACATGATCACCGCCGCGTTCAAACTGCTGGGCCTGGGCCCGGTGGTGGGCCAGCGCACCTGGGGCGGGGTGGTCGGGATGACCGGCCGGCACACCCTGGGCGACGGGACGGTCATCACCGTGCCGATGAACGCCGCCTGGTTCCCGGAGTACGGGTGGTCGGTGGAGAACCACGGCGTGGAGCCGGACCTCGCGATCCTGCGCACCCCGCTCGACTGGGCGGAGGGGCGGCACGCGCAGCTCGACGACGCCGTGCACCTGGCGCTGGAGCTGCTGGAACAGGACCCGGCGGCGGTGCCGCCCGGCTACACCGACGTACCGGACCGCCGGCGTCCGAAGCTGCCGCCGCGCGAGTAGGCGAGCGGGCGGCGGGGAAGCGGAAGGGGCGCGGTCCGTACCTCATCGGTGCGGACCGCGCCCCTCGGCGCTGTGTGCGTCCGGCGCCGTGTGCGTCGGCGCCGGACGTGTCGGGGCCCGGTAGCAGTCAGGCCCGAAGGTTCGAGGATCTCGAAGGTTCAGTTCGAAGCCTCGAAGGTTCGAAGGTTCGAAGGTGCTTCGCGGGTCGTTCCGTTCCCGGACCTCAGGTCCGGTCGTCGAGCTCGCCCCTGATGTCGTCGGCCGGCTGCTGGGTCTTGGACCGCATGTCCTTCTTCTGCTGCTTGGCCTTCGCGGTGCGCTCGGACATCTCGTCCTCGGCGCCCTGCTTGGCCTGCTCGGCGCGTTCCTTGAGCTCGTTGGCCTTGTCCTGGAACTGGTCCTTGATACCCATGCTTCTCACTCCGTACGGGGTGTCGGTGGTTGGGCCTCGACCAGACTGACACGCAGGGACAAAGCACGCATTTCGATCAGCGGTGGGCCGATCGTTCCTGTTCGTCGGCCGCTCCGCCCGCCCCCACGAGGCCCCTGGAGACCTCGGCCAGCCGCGGTTCGAAGCGCTTCATCTCGCGCTTCCCGCCCGCCGCGATGACCGCCGGGAGGTAACCGCGGACGCCCTGCATGCCGCGCAGCCACCACTGCGCGTACACGTGCGCCGAGCGGCGTTCGATGCCGGCCACGATGCGGTCGACCGCCGGCCCGAGCGGGTAGGTGCGGTTCGAGGGCCACGGCAGCCGCTGCCGCAGTTCGCGCATGACCTCGTCCTGGTCGGCGCCGCGCACCATATCGGTGTCGGTCCAGGAGAGGTAGCCGACGCCGACCTTGACGCCCCTGTAGCCGACTTCGGCGCGGAGGCAGTGCGCGAAGGCCTCGACTCCGGACTTGGAGGCGCAGTACGCCGTCATCATCGGCGCCGGGGTGATCGCGGCGAGCGAGGCGATCTGGAGGAAGTAGCCGCGGCTCTCCGTGAGTACGGGCAGGAAGGCGCGGGCGGTGACGGCCCCGCCGATCAGGTTGACCTCGATGACGCGGCGCCAGGCCTCGGGGTCGGAGTCCCCGAACGGCCCGCCGGCGGCGACGCCGGCGTTGGCGACGACGATGTCGACTTTTCCGAAGCGCTCCTTGACCTCCCGCGCGACCCGGGCCATCGCCTCGTGGTCGGTGACGTCGGCGTGCCAGTGGTCGCTGTCGGTGTGCAGGCGCTCGGAGACCTCCTTGAGCGCCTCCGGCTCCAGACCCACCAGGGCGATCCGGGCGCCGCGCGCGGACAGCTTGCGGGCGAGCAGTTCGCCGACCCCGCGGGCGGCGCCGGTGACGACGGCGACCTGGCCTTCCATACTCCTGCGAGCGCTCACGCGGTCTTCTCCTTCTCTGCGGCGGATGCGGCGGATGAGGCGGATGAGGTCGATGCAGCGGATGAGGTCGGTGCGGCGGACGGTTCGGGGGTGGCGTCCGGGGCGGCGGCGGTGCCGAGGTAGCGGCCGGTCAGCTCGCGCACGGCGGCGGTGACGGCCTCGGGAGCCTCGACGGGGGTCATGTGCCCCATCCCGGTGAGTTCGGTCAGGCCCACGCAGTTCGGCAGCGCCACCGCGAGCCGCCGGGCGTGCGCGACGGGGGTGAGGCGGTCGTCGCGGCCGGCGATGACGGCGGTCGGCACGGTCAGCCGGGCCAGTCCGGCGTCCAGGTCCAGCCCCGCCAGCACCTCGGACCAGGCGTGGCGCACCCCCGCCGGGCAGGCGTGCACGATGCGGGCGCAGGCCTCCACCCGGTCCGGCGCGGAGCCGGGGCCCATGGTGGCGTACTTGAGCACCGCGCGGGCAATGGGGGTGACGGGACCGAGGGGGGCGCGCGAGCCGAGCACGGCGCGGGTCGTACGGGTCCTCGCGCGCCCGGCGCGCAGCGGCAGCACGGTCGCCTCCGCGACCAGCCGCGAGCTGCCGGTGCTGCACAGCAGGGCGGCCGCGGCGTGCTCGGTGAACCGGGGGTGGCCGGCGGCGGCCATGACGGTCATGCCGCCCATCGAGTGCCCGGCGATGACGGCCCGTTCCCCGGGGGCGAGGGCCGCCTCCAGTACGGCGGCCAGGTCGTCGGCGAGGGCGGTGGTGCTGTAGGCGGCGGCCGCCGGGCTGCGGCCGTGGCCGCGCTGGTCGTACGCGACGACCCGGTGGTCTCGGGCCAGGTCGCGGATCTGCGCCGCCCAGAAGGCGGTGGAGCAGGTCCAGCCGTGGGAGAGCACGACGGCCGGGGCGCCTTCCGCGCCGTGCACCTCCACGTGCAGCCGGGCCCCGTCTGCGGATACGGCGACCAGCTCGCGGGCCGCGGCCGGCGGCGCGTACCGCCCGGCGGTGACGTGCCCGGGCCGGCTCACGCGGCCCCCTCCGCTGCGGGGGTGGCGCCCGACGGAGCCGCCGCGGCCGCCGCGGGGGCCGGGACCCGGCCGCGCTCGCGGTCGCGTACGCGTACGACCTCGTACTCGGCCAGGTCGACCGTCAACGTGGCGCGCCGGAACTCACCCGTCGTGCCCGGCCACACCGTGGTGTTGCGGCCCTGGGCGTCCAGGTACCAGCTGGTGCAGCCGCCGGTGTTCCACACCGTCCGCTCCATCCGCGCCTGGACCCGCCGGTTCCACTGGTTGACGGCGGAAGGCCGGGCCGCGAGGGCGGTGCGCCCGCCCAGGCTGCCGCCGTCGAGGAGGGAGAGCTGGCGCAGGTAGTCCGCCATGTAGTTCAGCTGGGACTCGATCATGAGGATCATCGAACTGTTCCCGAGGCCGGTGTTCGGTCCGATGATCGTCATCCAGTTGGGGAAGCCGGCCGCGGTCGCCCCGCGCAGCGCCTGCATCCCGTCCTTCCACGCGTCCGCGAGGGTCTGCCCGTCGGCGCCCACCACCCGGTCGGCGACCGGCAGGTCGGTGACGTGGAAGCCGGTTCCGAAGATGATCGCGTCCACCTCGGTCTCGGTCCCGTCGTCGGCGACGAGGACCGAGCCCCTGATCTCCTTGAGCCCCGAGGCGACCACGTCCACGTCCGGCCGGGCCAGCGCCGGGTAGTACTCGCTGGAGAGCAGGATCCGCTTGCAGCCGATCCGGTACGAGGGCGTGAGCTTGGCCCGCAGCTCCGGGTCCTTGATGGAGCGCGCCATATTGGCCTTGGCCAGGGATTCGATCAGCCCGAGCTGGTTGGGCCGCTTGGTGAACGCGCTGACCTGGAGCTCCCGGATCCCCCACAGCAGCCCGCGGCGGGCCGACTGGGTGAAGGGCAGCTGCCGGTGCAGCCAGCGCTCGGCGGTGCTGATGGCGCGGTCGGTGCGCGGCATGACCCACGGCGGGGTGCGCTGGAAGAGCGTGAGGCGGGCCGTCCTGGGGGCGATGGCCGGCACGATCTGGATCGCGGAGGCGCCCGTGCCGATCATGGCGACGCGCTTGCCGGTCAGGTCGTAGTCGTGGTCCCAGCGGGCGGAGTGGAAGACCTTGCCGGGGAACTCGGCGAGCCCGGGGATCTCGGGCGTCTTCGGGTCGGACAGCGGCCCGGTCGCCGACACCACGACGTCCGCGGTCAGGGCGCCCGCCGAGGTCTCGATCTCCCAGCGCAGCTCCTGTACGTCCCAGCGCATCATCAGGACCTCGTGGCCGAGCCGGATGTGCGGGCGCAGCCCGAAGGTGTCGGCGACGCGCTCCAGGTAGGCGCGGATGGCGGGCTGCCCGGAGAAGGTCCGCGGCCAGTCGGGGTTGGGGGCGAAGGAGAAGGAGTACAGGTGCGAGGGCACGTCGCAGGCACACCCGGGGTAGCTGTTGTCGCGCCAGGTGCCGCCGACGGAGTCGGCCCGTTCCAGTACGACGAAGTCGGTGATCCCCTCGCGCCGCAGACGGACGGCCGCGCCGAGCCCGCCGAAGCCGGAGCCCACCACCGCCACCCGTACGTGCTCGCGCGCGCCCTTGCCGACCTTCCTGCCCTTGCCGACCGTGCTGCCGCCCATGCCCGCCGCCTTCCGCACCGCAATCCGAACCGCAACGTTGCCAGCAATCACTGGCACAATCGGGAGAGTAGAGCAGCTCCGTACCCATGGGTAGGGGTCGCGCCCGGAAAGTTACCGCGAGTACTCCGTACGGACTCCCGCGCATCGGGCCCGGCGTGATCCACAGGACACCCCCTAGGCTGCGGGGGTGGACAGACCGGTGACGAGAGGGGCGCGGCCCGCCGTGGAAACCGTGGAGCCCGAGGAGCACGGGGGCCGGCGCGAGTACCGGACGGAGGAACTGGCCGACGCGGCCGGCATCCCGGTGCGCACCCTGCGCTTCTACCGCGAGCGCAAGCTGCTCCCGCCGCCCCGCCGCGAGGGCCGCATCGCCTGGTACGACGAACGCCACCTCGCCCGGCTGCGCACCATCGCCGCCCTGCTGGACCGCGGCCACACCCTCGGCGGGATCGCCGAACTGACCGCCGCCTTCGAGAAGGGCCGCGACGTCGGCCAGCTCGGCGAGCTGCTCGGCATCGGCGGGTCGGAGGAGACCCCGGTCCGGCTCTCGCCCGAACTGCTGGCCGACTACTTCGAGGGCGAGGTCACCCCCGAGAACCTGGCGGCCGCGCTCGACCTCGGCTACGTCGCCACCGACGGCGAGGAGATCGTGCACGTCAGCCGGCGCCTGCTCGACGTCTCCTCGGCGCTCGTCCGCGAAGGCGTGCCGCTGTCGGCGGTGCTGGAGACCGGCCGCCTGGTCCGCGAGCACGCGGACGCGCTGGCGGAGCTGTTCACCGGGCTGATCTCCGCCCACCTCGGGCAGGAGGCCGTCGCGCGGCTGCGCCCGCTGGCCAAGAGCGTGGTCGAGGCGGAGCTGACGATGGCGATGGACCGCCTGCACCAGCCGCACGCCCCGGCCGCAGGACCCGGGCACCCTCACGACACCGGGACTCCGTAGCCGCAGCGGGCCCTCAGACACTCACCGCCCTCAAGCCCTCAAGCCCTCAAGCCCTCAAGCCATCAGGCCCTCAAGCCATCAGGCCCTCAAGCCATCAGGCCCTCAAGCGCTCAAGCGCTCAAGCCGTCAGGCCCTCAGACCCCGTGCTCGTAGACCACCGTCACCGGCGCGTGGTCCGACCAGCGCTCGGGGTGCGTCTCGGCGCGCTCGACGAAGGCCTTCACGGCCTTCGCCGCCAGCCCCGGGCTCGCGACCTGGAGGTCGATGCGCCAGCCCGCGTCGTTGTCGAAGGCCCGGCCCCGGTAGGACCACCAGGAGTACGGGCCCTCCGTGTCCGGGTGCAGCCCGCGCACCACGTCGACGTAGCCGGCCTCCGCGTACACCTTGCCCAGCCACTCCCGCTCCTCGGGCAGGAAGCCCGCGTTCTTGCGGTTGGTCTTCCAGTTCTTGAGGTCGGCCTCCTGGTGGCAGATGTTCCAGTCGCCGCACACCACGACCTCCCGCCCGTCGGCGGCGGCCCGCGCCTTCAGCTCCCCGAGGTAGCCGAGGAACTCCTCCATGAACCGGTACTTCTCGTCCTGCTTCTCCGTGCCCGCCTCCCCGGACGGCAGGTACAGGCTGGCGACGGTGACACCGGGCAGGTCGGCCTCGATGTAGCGGCCGGCGGCGTCGAACTCGTCACTGCCGAAGCCCACCCGCACCCGTTCGGGTTCGCGCCGCGTGTACAGCGCGACGCCGGCCCGGCCCTTGGCGGCGGCCGGCGCGAACACGGTGTGCCAGCCCTCCGGCTGCCGGGCCTCCGCCGGGATCTGCGCCTCCTCGGCGCGCACCTCCTGGAGGCACACGACGTCGGCGTCGGATCCGGCGAGCCACTCCACGAACCCCTTCTTGGCGGCGGCGCGGATCCCATTCACATTCACGGAGGTCACGGTGAGCATCCCTGCACCATAGCGGGAGGGATCCGTACGATATTCGAATGTCTCACGGTATAAACATCCGCGCGGTGCCGTACGACCACCCGGACGCGGCGGCGCTCGACGCCCAGGTCCAGGTCGAGTACCAGCAGCGCTACGACGGCGAGGGCGACGCCACCTTCCTCGACCCGGCGATGTTCCTTCCGCCGAACGGGCTCTACCTGCTCGCCTACGACGACGCCGGCACCCCGGTGGCCAGCGGCGCCTGGCGCGGCCAGGAGAAGAACGACGAGGGCTACTCGGACGGCGACGCCGAGATCAAGCGCATGTACGTCGTCCCCGGCGCGCGCGGCCTGGGCCTGGCCCGCCGGATCCTGGCGGAGCTGGAGGCCGACGCCCTGGCGGCGGGCCGCACCCGCATGGTCCTGGAGACCGGCGACAAGCAGCCGGAGGCCATCGCCCTCTACCTCTCCTCGGGCTACGCCCTGTCCGAGAAGTTCGGCTACTACCGCGACTACCCGTCCAGCCGCTGCATGGCGAAGCCGCTGCGGGCCACCGTCAGCTCCTGACCCCGCCTCCAGGCCCCCGCCTCCCAGCCGCGGGGCCGTTCCGCCGGGTCAGCGGGCGAGCCAGCCGGCTCCGTCCGCGCCCCACCGGGACGGCCCCCGCCCCCAGTCCCCGAACGGGCTCGCCGCGTACCGCAGCACCCCGTACCCGGACCCCGTCTCGCGCAGCCACGGCTCCGGCGCGTACCCCGGCACCGGCGCGCCCGCCGACGGGACCTCCCGCACCAGCCACGACGCCGTCCCGGCCAGGGAGAACCGCAGCGCCCGGCCGCCGCCCTCCGCCAGCGCCCGCATCACGCCCGCGGCCACCAGGTACCCCGTGCCGTGGTCCAGCGCCTGCGCCGGCAGCACCCCCGGCTTCCCGTCCCCGTCCGCGCACCGCGCGGCGATCCCGTACCCCGCCTGCACCAGCGAGTCGAAGCCCCGGCGCCCCGCCCAGGATCCGCTCCACCCCCACGCGCACAGCTGCGCCACCACCAGCCGCGGGAACCGTTCCAGCAGCTCCCCGGCACCCAGCCCGAACCGATCCAGCGCGCCCGGCCGGTAGCCGGTCACCACCACGTCGGCGGTGGCGAGGAGCCGGTCGAGTTCCGCCCGGCCGGCCGCGTCCCCGAGGTCCAGCAGCGCGGAGCGCTTCCCGAAGCCGGTGTCCGCGTGCGCGTCGTCCGCCTCGCGCAGTGCCGGGGAGTCGACGCGCAGCACGTCGGCGCCCAGCAGCCCCAGCGTCCGCGTCGCGACGGGCCCGGCGATGACCCGGGTCAGGTCCAGCACCCGCACCCCGGACGCGGGCAGCGCGCCCGGCCCCGGCGGCCGCCCGCCCCCGGGGCCGCGTACCCACTCCACCAGCGGCTGCGGCTCCCCGTACCGCGGCGTGACGGCGACGGCGAGCCCGCCCGCCGCGTAGACGGCCTCCTGCGCCTCGGCGGCGCTCCGGCCCGCGAGGGCCTCCCGCAACGCTTCCGGGGTGCCGGGCACGCCGAGCGCGCGCACGAGGGCCGCCTGGTGGTGCGGGTAGTTGGCGTGGGTCCGCACCCAGCCGTCGGCCGCCCGCCAGAACCCGGACAGCGGCGCGAAGGTCACCGGTGCCCGGCCCTCCACCCGCAGGTGCCGCTCGCTGACGAACGCCGTGGCCACGGCCCCCTCGTCCACCTCGACCGCGGCTGCGTCCAGCGCCGTCCCCCCGGCCCGTACGGCGGCCAGCTCGGCCGCCGCCAGCCCGCACACCCCGACGCAGGCCCGCGCCAATTCCCGTACCGGCAGCGGACCCTCCAGCCCGCTCGGCCCCCGGAACCCGACCCGCCCCGCCAACTCGCCCGACCCGCCCAGCGCTTCCCACGCCTGTGCGACGGCCCCGTCCGTCTTCGTCATACGGCCCATTGTCGCGGTGACCGCCCGCCGCCCAACCTGACGATTTCCGGGGGATTTCGGCGGCGTCCCCGAAAACGCCGAGATCCCGCCCGGTCTTTCGACCGGACGGGATCTCGTGACGATTCCCGGTAGCTATCCGAGAACTGTCGTTTGTGGACCTGTGGGGATTTGAACCCCAGACCCCCTCGATGCGAACGAGGTGCGCTACCAGACTGCGCCACAGGCCCTTGCGACGTGTGAAACATTAGCATCCCCGCGCGGGTGCTCCAAAACGCGTTGTCCGGAGGGTCCGCGCAGGTCACCCGTCACTCGTTCGCGGCGCGCGGGCGGTCGTCGCTCTCGTACTGGTCGAAGAGCGGCGTGCGGCCCAGATCGCGGCCCCGGGGGCGGGGCGGGGCGGGCTGCGGGGCCGGGTCCGCCGGCTTGGGTACGGCCGGCTGGGCGCGCAGGCGGGGATCGGTCGGCTCGGCGGCGCTGGAGCGGGCCGCGCTCCAGCCGTCCGGGTTGACCGGGCCGGTGGCCCGGGGGGCGACCGGGGCCGTCACGTACGTCGGCAGCGGGACCGGCACCGGCTCCCAGCTGTCGCCGCGGGCCGGGCCGCGCTCGCGCTCGCGCTGCTGGTCCACCCACTCGGCGTGGTCGGTCTGTTCGACGAGCGCCCGGCGCCCGGCTTCCTGGGGGGAGACCGGCGGGGCGGGGTCCGGTTCGGCGCCGCCGCCCGCGGTGGCGGGCTCGGGCTGCTCGCGGTGGCGCTGGGGGCGGTTCTCGCGCAGGCTGCGGGCGGCCGCCTCGGCGCGCCGGCGGTCCATCGTGAACTCGTAGCGGCGCCGCTCCTGGACCCGCAGGTGCACGATGTAGGCGCTCAGCAGCAGGGCCGGGACGGCCGGGGCCCACAGGTAGCGGATCCCGCAGACGGCCGCGGCGACCGCGCCGCCGCTGAAGGCGAGGAAGAGGAGCGCCGTGGTGCGCCGGCGCCGCGCGAGGACCTGGAGGCGCTGCTGCCGGCGGACCCGCTCCGCCTCGACGGATCTCGGTTCGGCCCTGGTCGGGGGCACGCCGATGGCCCGGGCGTCGGCGTCCACGGAATTAACCGTTTCCGTCGCCGCTTCCGGGTCCGCGTGGGGCTGGGCCTCCGCCTGATCCTCACCGCGCTCACGCAGCCCCTTGGCGTAACGGCGCTCCATTCCCGCCCGGCCGGAAAGAAGCCGGATGGCGGTGGAGAAGCGTTCCGTCGGACGCGCTTCGTTCAGCTCGTCCTGCCTCCGGAGCCACATGGGCACCAAGTAGGCGGCCCAGGCCCCGACGATGACTGCGTAGATGAGGCCGCTGCTGCTCACACATCACACCGTAGAGGGGCGCGCCCGGGGGGATCAGCCAATTGGGCCGGTGTGTCGCACGATCCGGCTGATATCACCGACTTTTTTTGTGATTCTTCGGATCAGGTTATGGGCGAATCGACCAACAATTCGAACGGTTTTGCGATTACCTGCTTTACGGGGCGGGTGTCGGCGGCGGGCTCTCCCGCTTGCGCGTGCGGTGCCAGCGGCGCAGCAGCCCCTGCGGGACCTCCTCCGCCGTCAGCGCGAACACCAGGTGGTCGCGCCACGCTCCGTCGATGTGCAGATAACGCGGCCGCAGCCCCTCCTCGCGGAAGCCGAGCTTCTCCACGACGCGGCGGCTGGGACCGTTCTCGGGGCGGATGCACACCTCGATCCGGTGCAGGCCGACCTTCTGGAAGCAGTGGTCCACGGCGAGCGCGACCGCCGTCGGCATCACTCCGCGGCCGGCGACGTCCCGGTCCACCCAGTAGCCGACGTGGGCGGCGCACATCGAGCCCCAGGTGATCCCGGCGACCGTCAGCTGACCGACCAGCCTGCCCTGGTACTCGATGACGAAGGGCAGCATCCGGCCCGCGTTCGCCTCGGCCCGCAGATGGCGGACCATCTGTCGATATGTCGGCCTATGGATAACGGGACCCCACGGCGCGGGCGGCGGGATCGTCGCCTCCCACGGCCGCAGCCAGTCGCGGTTGCGCTGGTTGACCTCGCGCCAGGCGCGCTGGTCCCGCAGCTTTATCGGCCGGAGCGTGACATCGCCGTCCGCCAGCACCACCGGCCAGGAGGGGCCGTTCAGCTCGGGCTCCCGGGCGCCGCGTCAGGTCTGGGGTGGTCGCCGCCCCGGAGCTGGTCCACGGCGTGCGGCAGGATCCGCGACAGCACCGCGAGGCCGTCCTTCACCCCGCCCGTGGAACCGGGCAGGTTCACGATCAGGGTGCGGCCGGCCACGCCCGCCAGGCCCCGCGACAGGGCGGCGGTGGGCACCTTGGCCAGGCCCTCGGCGCGGATGGCCTGCGGGATGCCGGGGACCTCGTAGTCCAGGACGCGGGCGGTGGCGTCCGGGGTCCGGTCGGTCGGCGAGATGCCGGTGCCGCCGGTGGTCAGGATGACGTCGTAGCCGCCGGCCACGCCCTCGCGCAGCGCCCGCTCGACGGGGTCGCCGTCCGGCACCACGCGCGGGCCGTCCACCGTGAAGCCGAGCTCCCGCAGGGCCTCGGCCAGCAGCGGTCCGCCCTTGTCGGCGTAGACGCCCTGCGAGGCCCGGTTCGAGGCGGTGACGACCAGCGCCCGCCCCGCCGCCGGCCGCGGGGCGGCGGCGTCCGCCGGCTCCGGTACCGTCCCCGCCGCGTGGCCGTGGCTGTGGCTGTGGACCTCGCCGCCGCGCGGGGGAGTCACGCGCGGGTCCAGTCGCCGGACTTGCCGCCGGTCTTCTCCTCCACCCGGACCTCGGTGATGACCGCGCCCTTGTCGACGGCCTTGACCATGTCGATCACGGTGAGGCCGGCGACGGCGACCGCGGTCAGCGCCTCCATCTCGACGCCCGTGCGGTCGGCGGTCTTGACGGTCGCGAGGATCTCGACGGCGTCGTCGGCGACCGTCAGGTCGACCTTCACCCCAGAGACCGCCAGCGGGTGGCAGAGCGGGATCAGGTCGGGGGTCTTCTTGGCCCCCATGATCCCGGCGATCCGCGCGGTGGCGAGGGCGTCGCCCTTCGGCACGCCCTCGCCGCGCAGCAGCTCGATCACCCGGGGCGAGACGAGGACGCGTCCGCTGGCGCGCGCCGTCCTGGTGGTGACGTCCTTCTCGGACACGTCGACCATCCGGGCCGCGCCGGCCTCGTCGATGTGCGTCAGCCTGCTCTGCGTACTCATATCTGCGTGCCGCTCCCGCTCCGGGCCCCCTGGAGCCTGGGGCCTGTGTGATGCAACACGCTACCCGCACCGGCCGCCGCTCAGCCGAGCAGGATCACTTCCAGCTCGGCCCCGGGCTCCACCGAGGTGACGTCCTCCGGTACGACCATCAGCGAGTCGGCGTGGGCGAGCGCGGCGATCAGGTGCGAGCCGGATCCGCCGACCGGGGTGACGGTGCCGGCCTCGGCGTCGTACTTGCCGCGCAGGAACTGGCGGCGGGCCGCCGGGGAGCCGATCGGCGCGTCGGCCTTGAGCACGGCGCGCACGCTGGGCCGCGACACCTCGGACTCCGGCAGGCCCATGAGCGCCCGGATCGCGGGGCGCACGAACAGCTCGAAGGAGACGTACGAGGACACCGGGTTGCCGGGCAGGGCCAGCAGCGGGGTGTGGTCGGGGCCGACGGTCCCGAAGCCCTGCGGCTTGCCGGGCTGCATGGCGAGCTTGCGGAAGTCGACGCCGCCGCCGGAGGGCTCGTCGCCGTCGCCGGAGCCGGCGGCGGTCAGCGCCTCCTTGACCACGTCGTACGCGCCGACGGAGACCCCGCCCGTGGTGACGAGCAGGTCGGCCCGGATCAGCTGGTCCTCGATGGTGGAGCGCAGCGTGTCGGCGTCGTCGGCGACCGCGCCGACGCGGTAGGCGATGGCGCCGGCGTCACGGGCGGCGGCGGCCAGCGCGAAGCTGTTCGAGTCGTAGATCGTCCCGGCGGTGAGCGCCTCACCCGGCTGGACCAGCTCGCTGCCGGTGGACATGACGACCACGCGCGGACGCGGGCGGACCCGTACGGTGCCGCGTCCGATCGCCGCCAGCAGTGCGATCTGCGGCGGGCCGAGGACGGTGCCGGCGGCGAGCGCCAGGTCGCCGGCCTGTACGTCGCTGCCGCGCGAGCGGACGTGCGCGCGGGCCTCGGCCGCGCGGTGGACGCGTACCTCGCCGGCCGCGCCCTCGGGTGCGGCGCTGGCGGGGGTCATGCCGGAGGCGGCGCCGCCGCCCGTGCCGCCGTCGGTCCACTCGACCGGTACGACGGCTTCCGCACCGGGCGGCAGCGGGGCGCCGGTCATGATGCGGGCGGCCTGGCCGGGGCCGACGGTGGGCAGCTCGCCGCTGCCCGCCGCCACGTCGCCGATGACGGCGAGCACCGCGGGGAACTCCTCGCTCGCACCCTGGACGTCGGCCGTGCGGACGGCGTACCCGTCCATCGAGCTGTTGTCGAAGGGCGGCAGGGCGACGGGCACGGTGACGTCCTCGACCAGGACACAGCCCTGGGCGTCCAGCAGCTGGAGCTCGATGGGCTCCAGCGGCCGGACGGCGGCGAGTACGTCCGCGAGGTGCTCGTCCACCGACCACAGACGGTGCCGGCCGGTGTCCTGCGGTGCGGAACTGCTCAAGGTGCTACATCTCCTCCGTGACGTAACGGTGAAGCCAGGTGCGGAACTCCGGGCCCAGGTCCTCACGTTCGCACGCGAGTCGGACGATGGCCCGCAGGTAGTCACCCCGGTCCCCGGTGTCGTAGCGGCGGCCTCGGAAGACCACGCCGTGCACCGGGCCGCCCACGGTCTCGTCGGCGGCCAGCTTCTGCAGGGCGTCGGTGAGCTGGATCTCCCCACCGCGGCCCGGCTCGGTCTCCCGCAGTATGCCGAAGATCGCCGGGTCGAGGACATAGCGTCCGATGACCGCGTAGTTGCTGGGCGCCTCGGCGGGCTCGGGCTTCTCGACGAGACCGGTGATGCGGACGACGCCGTCCTCGCCGGCCGGCTCTACGGCGGCGCAGCCGTAGAGGTGGACGCTGGACGGGTCGACCTCCATCAGCGCGATGACGGTGCCGCCGTGGCGCGCGTGGACGTCGACCATCTGCCGCAGCAGCGGGTCGCGCGGGTCGATCAGGTCGTCGCCGAGGAGGACGGCGAAGGGCTCGTCGCCCACGTGCGGCTCGGCGCACAGGACGGCGTGGCCGAGGCCGCGCGGGTCGCCCTGGCGGACGTAGTGCATGGTGGCCAGGTCGCTCGATTCCTGGACCTTCTTCAGCCGGTCGTCGTCACCCTTGGCGATCAGAGCCGATTCGAGCTCGTAGTTCCGGTCGAAGTGGTCCTCCAGGGCCCGCTTGTTACGGCCGGTGATCATGAGTACGTCGTCCAGGCCGGCCGAGACGGCCTCCTCGACGACGTACTGGATGGCCGGCTTGTCCACGACCGGGAGCATTTCCTTGGGGGTCGCCTTGGTCGCCGGGAGGAACCGAGTGCCGAGCCCCGCAGCCGGGATGACGGCCTTCTTGATCACTGGGTGCGACTGAGTCATGGGCAGAACGATAGTGGGTCGTACAGAAGACCCAGCAGGGTTCCGGTGAATATGCCCGACTTGATCCATATGTGAAAGGAATTGTGACGAGACTGTGGTAGAGAACCCGTCCGGAAACAACCCCTTCGTACCCGAAAAGGCCGCCCTGCGCCGGGAACTGCTCGCCGCCCGCCGCACCTTGTCCGCCGGGGCGCGCGACGCGGCGGCCCGCGCACTCTCCCGCACCGCCCTCACCCTGCCCGAACTCGACGGCGCGCACACCGTCGCCGCGTACGTCTCCGTCGGCTCCGAACCGGGCACCCGCGAGCTGCTCGACGCGCTGCGGGCCGCCGGCAAGCGGGTGCTGCTGCCCCTGCTGCTCCCGGACAACGACCTCGACTGGGCCGCGTACGAGGGACCCGGCAGCCTCGCCGAAGCCGCGCACCCGGGGAAGATGCGGCTGCTGGAGCCCTCCGGCACGCCGCTCGGCCCGGACGCCGTGACCGGCGCGGACGCGGTGCTGCTCCCCGGGCTCGCGGTGGACGGGCGCGGGATGCGGCTCGGCCGCGGCGGGGGCTCGTACGACCGGGTGCTCGCCCGGCTGGAGCGGGCCGGCGCGCATCCCGCGCTGGTGGTGCTCCTGTACGACGAAGAGGTGGTCGCGCGGGTCCCGGAGGAACCGCACGACCACCCCGTCCAGGCGGTGGCCACCCCGTCGGGGGTGGTGCGCTTTACCGCGTGACCGGCCGGCCGCCGGGCGACGTGATCACGCTCACGCTCCCGCTCACGCCGACGCTCACGCTCCCGCTCACGGCTTGAGCGTCAGCGTCTCCTTTGTCGACTTGTCGACGGCGTCCTTTCCGAAGGACCACTCCAGCAGCTCGCCCTTGGCCCACATCTCCGTCTGGTCCGTGTACGTGCCGGCGTACGCGTGACCGGAGGCACCGGTCAGGTTGATCCAGCGGGACTTGTCCAGATCGCCGAGGTTGACGACCATCCGCATCGACGGCACCCAGGTGACGTCGTAACCGCTGGAGGCGTTCCAGCCGGTCGCGTTGACGGTGGCCTCGCCGCCGCCCACGTTCCACGGGCCGCGGTTGAGGAGCCACTGCATGAAGCCCGGGCCCTCCTTGCCGATCGTCTGGTTCTTCAGGGTCAGCTGGTGCAGCCGGCCCCAGCTCCACGTCGCCTGGTCCTTGCCGAGCTTGGCCGTCAGCTCCCAGCGCGCGTCCTCCATGGCGCGGGCG
Source organism: Streptomyces sp. NBC_00158 (assembly GCF_045160885.1). Classification (NCBI taxonomy): domain Bacteria; kingdom Bacillati; phylum Actinomycetota; class Actinomycetes; order Kitasatosporales; family Streptomycetaceae; genus Streptomyces; species Streptomyces sp. NBC_00158. Next base: position 4,318,507 of record NZ_CP108161.1, on the reverse strand, counting down.
AAGAGCTCGTCACGCGTCTTGATCGGCTTGTCGTGGACGGTCTTCGGGGTGGCGGTCCACCACGGCGACTTCTCGTCCTTGACCAGCTTGCGGACCACCTCGAACCAGCGGTCGCCGCCGTCCGGCTGCGCCGAGTCGGGGCCGCGCGTACCGCACTCGCGGACCGTCTTGGTGAGGTCGTCGTTCGGGCCGGTGCTCTCCTCGCTGACGTTCATGCAGCTGCCCTCGACCCGCAGCTCCTTCGGCATCTTGTCGCCGAAGGCCAGCTTGAGGATGTTCCGCCAGACCGCGTTGAAGTACGCGGCCGCCGCGGAGTCGGACTCCTGCGTGTAGTTCCAGCCTTCGAGCAGCTTCTGCGCCGAACGCACGTCCGGGTCCGAGACCTGGATCTTGGCCAGCATCGGGGTCAGCAGCGCGGCGATCTCGCTGCTGTTGTCCATCTGCATGGCGCGCATGTCGTCGGTGGAGATCTTGCCGTTGTCCTTGGTCTTCGCCTCGATGAGGTCGTTGATCCGCTGGCTCCGGGCGCCGTAGCCCCAGTCCGTGGTCAGGACGTACGGGTACTTGCCGGCGGCGGCACTGGAACCGGTGCCGGTGCCGGTGCCCGTCCCCGTGCCCGTGCTGGTCCCGGTGCTGTTGCCGGCACCGGTCCCGGTCCCGGTCCCGGTGCCCGTGCCGGCGGCGTTGCCGGAGGCGGCGGGAGCGGACTCGGTGACGGCCTGGTTGGCGGTGACGATGTAGCCGCGCGCCGGGTTGAGCTCCCAGGGCATCTCGTTCTGCGGGATGTAGCCGGCGTTGCCGTCCCGGCCGCCCTTCCACGCGTACTTGGGGTCCCAGCCGGGCGCCGGCAGGCGGCCGTCGCCCTGGTTGCGGATCGGGATGCGGCCCGGGGCCTGGTAGCCGATGTTGCCGTTCGCGCCCTTGTTGTCGGCGTAGATCAGGTTCTGCGAGGGGACCTCGAAGTCGGCCGCCGCGGCGCGGAAGGCGTTGAAGTCCTTGGCCCGGTTGAGCTTGAACACCGCGTCCATCGACTTGCCCGGGTCCAGGGCGGTCCAGCGCAGGGCGACGGCGTAGCCGTTGCCGCGGTCGGGGGCCGAGCTGGGGACGGGGGCGCGCGAGCCGACGGTCTCCAGCTCGTCGCTGCGGTCGGAGATCAGCGGTCCGTTGTTGGTGGTGCGGACGGTGATCTTCTTGCTCTTGCCGCCCGCGACCTTGATCTCCTCTTCACGGGTGGTGAAGGGGACGACCTTGTTGTCGTAGACGTAGCCCTCGGGACGGACCTGCTCCAGGTAGAGGTCGGTCACGTCGGCGCCGAGGTTGGTCATGCCCCAGGCGATGTCGGCGTTGTGGCCGATGACCACGCCGGGCATGCCCGAGAAGGTGTAGCCGGCCACGTCGTACTGGCACTGGGGCGAGGCCGCACGGCAGTGCAGGCCCATCTGGTACCAGACCGAGGGCAGCTGCGGGGACAGGTGCGGGTCGTTCGCGAGGAGCGGCTTGCCGGTGGTCGTGTACTGGCCCGAGACGACCCAGGAGTTCGATCCGATGCCGCTGCCGTTGGGGCCGAGGATGGCCGGGATCTCGTCCAGGGTCTTCGCGAGGGAGCCGAGCTGCGTGCGCAGGCCGACGGTCGCGCCCTGGGCTCCGGCGTTGTCGGCGAGGCCGGTGGGGGCGGTCGTGCCCCCGTTGGGGGTGGCCTGCGAGCCGGTGCCGGGGGTGGTGCTCGCGCCCGACCCGGTGCCGGTGCCGGTCGCGCCCGTACCCGTACCGGTGCCCCTGCCGGTTCCGGTGCCGGTCGAGCCGGAGCCGGGGGTGCCCTGGGGGTTGTACTTGCCGCCGGCGACGGTGCCGCCCTCGACGATCGGCTTGTTCCGGTCGAAGGGGTACGGCGGGTAGAGCTCGTCGATCTGCGCCTGCGAGAGCTTGTTCGTCATCAGCGAGCGGTCGATCTCGTCCTGCATGTTGCCGCGCAGGTCCCAGGCCATCGCCTTCAGCCAGGCCACCGAGTCCACCGGCGTCCACTGCTCCGGCTTGTAGTCGCCGGTCAGCTTGAGGGCCGCGTGCTCGACGGAGAGGTCCTTGCCGGACTTCCCCTTCAGGTACGCGTTGACCCCGTCGGCGTAGGCCTGGAGGTACTTCTTCGTCTCCGGCGAGAGCTTCTTGTCGTACTCCTCCTGCGCCACGTGGCGCCAGCCGAGGGTGCGCAGGAAGGCGTCGGTCTCGACCTGGCCGGAGCCGAACATCTCCGACAGCCGGCCGGAGGTCATGTGGCGGCGTACGTCCATCTCCCAGAACCGGTCCTGGGCGTGCACGAAGCCCTGCGCGCGGAAGAGGTCCTCGTCGTTGTCGGCGTAGAGCTGCGGAATGCCGTGCTCGTCGCGCTTCACATCGACCGTCCCGGTCAGGCCTGGGACCTTGAGGGAGCCGGTCGTCTGCGGGAAGGAGGCGCGCACGGTGTCCACGCTCCAGTACGCGCCGTAGCCGAGGCCCGCCAAGAGCGCCAGGACCATGACGAGCACGAGCAGGCGTGCGCGTCGTCCCTTCTTCTTGACGGAAGGTCCGGATTCATTGGCGGGCATCGCTGTCCTTAGAGGGGCAGGGTGGTCCTGGGATTGCTGGGAGCAACCATAGGCGCAGGACCGCCTCCGTTGATCCGCCAGGGGTCGAGGTCCGTAGGACAGGCGGGAAGAGGCGTTTCACAATGTGGTTATCACGTAAAGAGTCCGTCAAAGATTAGGTAAGGTAACGAAGTACTTGCCGAATGCGCCGCCGGGGAACGATCCACCAGGCACGCTCTGAGGAAAGGGCCGCCCGCTGACTGTCCACACGCTCAATGAGCTCCTGCTGGTCTGTTCGCTCGTGCTGCTCGTCGCCGTGGCGGCGGTGCGCATCTCCTCGCGCAGCGGACTCCCCAGCCTGCTCATCTACCTCGGCATAGGCATCGCGATAGGCCAGGACGGCATAGGCAACGTCGTATTCGACAACGCCGAGCTGACGCAGGTCATCGGTTACGCGGCGCTGGTCGTCATCCTCGCCGAGGGCGGTCTGGGCACCAAGTGGAAAGAGATCAAACCCGCACTGCCGGCGGCGGTGGTGCTGTCGCTGGTCGGCGTCGCGGTCAGCGTGGGGGTCACGGCGGCGGGCGCGCACTACCTGGTGGGGCTGGAGTGGCGGCAGGCGCTGCTGATCGGCGCGGTCGTCTCCTCGACCGACGCGGCGGCCGTCTTCTCCGTACTGCGCAAGGTGCCGCTGCCCTCGCGGGTGACGGGCGTGCTGGAGGCGGAGTCCGGTTTCAACGACGCCCCCGTCGTGATCCTGGTGGTCGCCTTCGCGGCGGTCGGACCGGTGGACGAGTGGTACGTACTGCTCGGCAAGATCGCGCTGGAGCTGGCGATCGGCGCCGCGATCGGCCTGGCGGTGGGTTTCCTGGGGGCGTACGGGCTGCGGCACGTGGCACTGCCCGCCTCCGGCCTGTACCCGATCGCGGTGATGGCGATCGCCGTGACCGCGTACGCGGCCGGCGCGATGGCGCACGGCTCCGGATTCCTCGCGGTGTACCTGGCGGCGATGGTGCTGGGGAACGCGAAGCTGCCGCACTGGCCGGCCACGCGCGGGTTCGCGGACGGGCTCGGCTGGATCGCGCAGATCGGCATGTTCGTGCTGCTGGGCCTGCTGGTCACCCCGCACGAGCTGGTGAACGACTTCTGGCCCGCCGTGATCATCGGACTGGTGCTGACCATGGTGGCGCGGCCGCTGGAGGTCTTCGTCAGCCTGCTGCCCTTCCGCATCCCGTGGCAGGAGCAGGCCCTGATGTCGTGGGCCGGCCTGCGCGGCGCCGTGCCCATCATCCTGGCGACGATCCCGCTGGTGACCGGGATCGAGGGCAGCGACCGGGTCTTCAACATCGTCTTCGTGCTCGTGGTCGTCTACACGCTGGTGCAGGGGCCGACCCTGCCGTGGCTGGCGCGCAAGCTGAACCTGCGCGACACGGACGAGGCGGCGGCCGACCTCGGGATCGAGTCGGCGCCGCTGGAGAAGCTGCGCGGGCACCTGCTGTCCTTCGCCATCCCGGCCGCCTCCCGGATGCACGGCGTGGAGGTCGGCGAGCTGCGGCTGCCGGCGGGGGCGTCGGTGACGCTGGTGGTGCGGGACGCGAAGAGCTTCGTGCCGGCGCCGTCGACGGTGCTGCGGCGCGGGGACGAGCTGCTGGTCGTGGCGACGGACCCGGTGCGGGATGCCGCGGAGGCCCGGCTGCGGGCGGTGGCGCGCGGCGGCAAGCTGGCGGGGTGGCTCGGGACCGGTGGCGGAACGTCACTCTAGGTGGCGGAGGGTGCCCGGAACGCCGCACAGGTGATCATTTTCAGTTAGAGCGGCGCTCTAATTCGGCCATTTTCGCTGGCATGTGACCGACCTTGCACCCATTTCATGGGGCACGGAATGCAAAGTTCCAGTTAATCGCAGGTGAAGACATGCCTTGTCACCGTAATCACAGGGCGTGGTAGTGGATTCCCCTGTACGATGAAGGCACACCACATCGAACCAACTCTGCCTGACGCAGAGCTGGCGCGACCGCAAAGCGGCCGTGGCTCCCTCCCGCAGTGGGCGCCCAGGTATCACTCGGTTCTGCGCAAGAGGACAGCTCTCGGGGCTCCCACATGTACGGGTGCGGTCGCTCACAAAGCGGCCCGCCGTCCGCAGACGGGGACGCTCTACCAGGCAGCGGAAAGGCCAGGCCGTGACATCCGCGGTCACGACCGACAAGTCCGCCCGACCCGGTTACGGGCAGCTGCTGCGCACTCCCGGCGCCCTCTCCTTCGTCCTCCCCGGCTTCGCCGCCCGTCTGCCGTTCGGCATGCTGACCATCAGCATCCTGCTGCTCGTCCAGCACGCCACCGGCTCCTACGGCGACGCGGGAATCGTCGCCGCCGTCACCGGCGTCTCCATGGCCCTGTTCGCGCCGGTCATGGGCAAGTTCACCGACCGCCGCGGCCAGAGCGCCATCCTCGTGCCGGTCGTCCTCGCGCACGCCGCCGCGGTCTCCGCTCTGACCGCGCTGGCACTCCTCGGCGCCCCGCTGTGGGCGCTCGCGCTGGCCGCCGTCCCGGCCGGCGCCTCGGTCCCGCAGGTCGGCCCGATGGTCCGGTCCCGCTGGGCGGCCAAGCTGGAGGGCTCCCCGCTGCTGCCGACGGCCGCCGCGTTCGAGTCCGTCACCGACGAGTTCACCTTCGTCGTCGGCCCGGTGCTCGCCACCGCCCTGTGCACCGGCGTCCACCCGGCCGCCGGCCTGGCGACCGAGGCGGCCCTGACCCTGCTCGGCGGCCTGTTCTTCGCCGCGCAGCGCGCCACCGAGCCGAAGGTCGCTCCCCTCGCCGCGGCCGGCGGCAAGCACCAGTCCGCGCTGTCCTTCCCCGGCCTGCGCGTCCTGATCGTCGCCTTCATCGGCATCGGCGCCGTCTTCGGCGGCATGCAGGTCTCGCTCGCCGCCTTCTCCAACGAGATCGGCAACCCGGGCGCCAACGGCCTGCTGTACGGCATCTTCGCGGCCGGCAACATGATCGCCGGCATCACGATGGGCGCCGTCGCCTGGAAGATCGGCCCGCGCCGCCGCCTGATCCTGGGCTACATCGGCCTGACCGCCGCCGCCTCGGTGCTGTGGGCCGCGCACTCGATGATCCTGCTGGGCGCGCTCGGCCTGGTCGTCGGTCTGTGCATCGCCCCCGCGCTGATCACCGGCTACACGATGATCGAGCAGCTGGTCCCGGCCGCCTCGCGGACCGAGGCCTTCACCTGGCTGACCGGAGCGGTCGCCTTCGGGCAGGCCGCCGCCGTCACCCTGGCCGGCCGCCTGACGGACGCGCACGGGTCCTCGTACGGCTTCCTGGTGCCGCTGGTGGCCACGGCCCTCGCCCTCGTCACGCTGGTGGCGCTGCGCGGGAAGCTGGCGCCGAAGGCCCCGAGCCGGATCGTGAACTCGTCCTCGCCGGCCACCGCGCCGGCCACCACGTCAGCCGCCCGCAACGCGGCGAACGAGCGTGGGATCGGTCACCGCACGCCTGTGACGGTGGACTGATCCGCCGGAATACGTCACCATGGAGCGTCGTTAGCACTCATTGAGTCAGAGTGCCAGGAGGAAATTCGTGCCGACCTACCAGTACCAGTGCACCGAGTGCGGTGAGGGCCTTGAGGCCGTGCAGAAGTTCACCGACGAGGCACTGACCGTGTGCCCGAGCTGCGACGGACGCCTGAAGAAGGTGTTCTCCGCGGTCGGCATCGTCTTCAAGGGCTCCGGTTTCTACCGGAACGACAGCCGTGGCGCCTCGTCGAGCAGCACCCCTGCCTCGAAGTCGTCCTCGTCGTCCACGACGACGTCGACGCCTGCCCCCGCCCCTGCCGCTTCGACCTCCTCGGCGACCTCGAGCACGGGCAGCAGCTCCACCTCGGCCGCCTGACCCGCAGTACGTCTTCCGCTTTCCGCAAGGCCCCGCCGCCCTCTTGGGCGGCGGGGCCTTGTGCGTCCCCCGTTAGGGTGAGGCCATGGTGAACGCAGAGATCGGTGTAATCGGCGGGTCGGGCTTCTACTCCTTCCTCGAGGACGTCTCCGAGATCCAGGTGGAGACGCCGTACGGGCCCCCGAGCGACTCCCTGTACGTGGGTGAGCTGGCCGGACGCCAGGTGGCGTTCCTGCCGCGGCACGGGCGCAGCCACACCGTGCCGCCACACAAGATCAACTACCGGGCCAACCTGTGGGCGCTGCGTTCGGTCGGCGTCCGCCAGGTGCTGGGCCCCTGCGCGGTCGGCGGCCTGCGAGCGGAGTACGGGCCCGGCACGCTGCTGGTGCCGGACCAGCTGGTCGACCGTACGAAGTCCCGGGCGCAGACCTTCTTCGACGGTGAGCCGCTGCCGGACGGGACCGTTCCGAACGTCGTGCACACCACCTTCGCCGACCCGTACTGCCCGGTGGGCCGGTCGGTGGCGCTCGCGGCCGCGCGGGGGCGGGAGTGGGAGCCGGTGGACGGCGGCACCATGGTCGTCATCGAGGGGCCGCGGTTCTCGACGCGTGCGGAGTCGCGGTGGCACGCGGCGGCCGGCTGGTCGGTGGTCGGCATGACCGGGCACCCGGAGGCGGTCCTCGCTCGCGAGCTGGGGCTCTGCTACACCTCGATGGCCCTGGTCACGGACCTGGACGCGGGTGCCGAGACGGGTGAGGGCGTTTCCCACACGGAGGTCCTCAAGGTGTTCGGCGAGAACGTCGGCCGACTGCGCGAGGTCCTCTTCGACGCGGTGGCGGCGCTGCCGCCGACCGAGACCCGCGCCTGCCTGTGCACCCGCGTACACGACGGCTGGGACCTCGGCATCGAACTGCCGTAGCGGCGGCTGAGGGCCGGTGGAGCCCTCACGCGTCCCTTCGCCCTCCCCTGCCGGCCCTCGACGGGTCGGCAGGGCAGTGGCGCGCCTCTGGGGGGCCTGCCGGCCGCCTGCCGGGGACCCGAGCCGGCACCGTACGAAAAACTTTCGGGGCGGTGTCACATTCCGCGGGGCTGTCCTGTCTCCATGGCGAAGGGGTCACCGGGACCCCCGAGCCGGAAGAGGCCAGCCATGCCGCGCATCTCGCTCACCCCGCCCCGCACCCTGCTCATGCGCATCGGCGCCTGGTACTCGCGCCGCACCTACGGCAAGGTGCTGGACCCCGGCCAGGCGTACGGCCACAACTCGCGCGTGCTGTTCTCGTACGTACGCATGGAGCAGCAGGCGGCGAAGTGGAACAAGCTCGACGCCGGCCTCAAGCACCTGGCGGTGATGGCCGCGGCCGCGCGCATCAACTGCTCGTGGTGCATGGACTTCGGCTACTGGGAGGGCCACGAGAAGGGGCTCTCGCCGGAGAAGATCGAGCGGGTGCCGCAGTGGCGGGAGTCGCGCGAGGTGTTCACCGGGCTGGAGCTGCTGGTCATGGAGTACGCCGAGGCGATGACCGAGACCGAACCGTCGGTCACGGACGAGCTGGCCGCCGAGCTGATCGCCCGCCTCGGTGAGGCGGCGTTCGTCGAGCTCACGGCCATGGTCGCGCTGGAGAACTGGCGTTCGCGGGTCAACAGCGCCTTCGGTCTGACCAGCCAGGGCTTCTCGGAGGCCTGCCAGGTCCCGGCCGGGCGCTGACACCTGAGGGTGACGGCGTTGTCCACAACCTGGGGATTGTCCACAGGCCGGAGCGGGCCCTGGCGGGGCGGCGGATCGTGAGGGAGGTCCGGGCAGTGGGCCCGGACGCCGGACCACGACCAGCTTGGCGGTGCCCATCATGTCCAGGACCTCTCCCCCATCCCCCGTTTCCTCCGCTTCCCCCGGTTCCCCCGGTTCCCCTGCCATTTCGGGGTCCCGTCCCGTCTGCTCGTCCACGTGTCCCCCCGCGCGCCCCGTACCTCCCTTCCCCCCGCTCCGGGTGGGCCGGGCCGGGGGCCGGCTGCGGCGGGCGGTGCGCCGCAAGCGGCGGGTCGCCTCGGCCGGGCTGGCCGTGGTGGCGGCCGCTCTGGCGGTGGGCGGAACGGAGGCCCGGGCCTCCCGAAGTGCGCCTCCTCCCGCGCCGGTGGTGAAACCGGCGCCCGCGGCGGTGCGGATGGTGTCGGCGCCGGTGCGCATCGCGGATGCCGGGACGGTGCGGCTGCTGCGGCCCGGGGACCGGGTCGACGTGGTCGCGGCCGAGCGCACCGGGTCGCCCCGGGTGGTGGCGACGGGTGCCCGGGTGGCTGAAGTGCCCGCTGCCGAGGCGGGTGTGGGGGACGGCGGGGCGCTGGTGGTGCTGTCCGTGCCCCGGGACACGGCGCGTGCCCTCGTGGGGGCGGGTGCCGTGGCGCGGCTGGCGGTGACGGTGTGTTGATTCGCACTGAGGAGCAGTCAAGTCGCTCTGGAGGGGGCGCTGATTGGACACGCCGGGCCGTGCCTGCCGTAGCTTTCGGAACCGTTGGCTCCGTCTACAGCAGGCACAGAGAAAGGCTCAGTGGTGAGCGAGAAGAAGAAGGAGAGCGTACTGGCGGGCTTCAAGGCCTTCCTGATGCGCGGGAACGTGGTCGACCTGGCGGTGGCCGTGGTCATCGGCGCGGCGTTCACGAACATCGTGAACTCGATCGTCAAGGGCATCATCAGCCCTCTCGTGGGCGCCATCGGCACCAAGAACCTGGATGTCTACACCTCGTGTCTGAAGGCACCCTGTGGGGTCGACGCGAAGGGCGAGCCGACCGGCGTCAACATCATGTGGGGCTCCGTGCTGAACGCCGCCCTCAGCTTCCTGATCACCGCGGCGGTCGTGTACTTCCTGATGGTCCTGCCCATGGCGAAGTACCTCGCCAAGGTGGAGGCGCGCCGCAAGGCCAAGGAGGGCGTGCAGGAGAGCATGGAGATCACCGAGCTGGAGGTGCTCAAGGACATCCGCGACGTCCTGGTCGCGCAGCGGAGCGGGAACGGCGAGAGCGTCAGGCCGCAGGGGACGCCGGGGGCGCGCGACGCCTTCTGACGGCCCCGGAAGGTCAGATGTGGTGCGGGGGCTTCTCGTCGAGGAAGCGGGCCAGGTCGGCCGCGCTCCCTCCGGCGGGCGGCCGCTCGCCCCAGCCCCGGTCGGTGTCGTCCGAGGACTGCCGGTCCAGCGGGTCGTCGAAGACGAGCTTCGGCCTGGGCTTCGGCTTCGTCTCGGGCTTCGCCCCGGCTTCGGGCTTCGGGGACTGCGGGTCGGAGGCGGGGGCGGTGCTCATGCCCCAAGGGTACGGCCGCCCTCGCCCCCGGCCCCGGTCCCTGCCGCTGCCGCTGCCGCTGCCGGCAGCGGTGCCGGTGCCCGGGTCAGCTGGGGGCTTCCGCGCCCTTGCGGGCGTAGAACCACCAGCACACCGCGAGGCAGGTCGCGTAGAAGCCGATGAACATCCACAGCGCGTGGGTGACCGCCATGGCGGCGAACATCGCGGGGATGAAGAAGAAGCCGTAGGCGGCGATGGCGGAGGAGAAGCCGGTGACGGCGCCCGCCTCCATCTCCGACTGCTTCAGCGCGGCCGCCTGCGCCTCGGGGCCCTGGCCCTCCGCCTGGCGCATGTACTGATCGCGGAAGATCACCGGGATCTGCCGGAAGGTCGAGCCGTTGCCCAGTCCGGAGAAGGCGAAGGCCGCCAGGAAGCCGATGAAGAACGCCCAGAAGCTTCCCTGGTCGCCGCCGGACGGGAGTGCGAAGATCACGACGACCAGGGCCGCCGCCATGCCGACGAAGGACAGCATGGTCACGCGGGCGCCGCCGATCTTGTCGGAGAGCCAGCCGCCGGCCCAGCGCATGAGCGCGCCGATGAACGGTCCGATCCAGGCGTAGGTGGTGGCCTGGTAGCCCTGCGTCTCGAAGTTGTTCTTGATCAGCAGCGGCAGGCCGGCGGCGAATCCGATGAAGGACCCGAAGGTGCCGACGTAGAGCCAGGTCATCAGCCAGTTGTGCTTGCGCTTGAAGATGACCTTCTGCTGGCTGAAGGGGGCCGCGGCCACCTTGAGGTCGTTCATCAGGAACCAGGCCAGCAGCGCCATGATCACCAGGAGCGGCACCCAGAGGAAGGCGCCGTTCTGGAGCCAGATGTCCGTGTTCTCCTTCGCGTCGTGCTGCGGGCCGCCCGCCGGCGGGCCGAGCACGGCGGCGGTGACGACCAGCGGCGCGACCAGCTGGACGACGCTCACGCCGAGGTTGCCGAGGCCGCCGTTGAGGCCGTTGGCGCTGCCCTTCTCCCGCTTGGGGAAGAAGAAGCCGATGTTGGCCATGGACGAGGCGAAGTTCGCGCCGCCGATGCCGCAGACGGCCGCGATGAGGGCGAGCTCCCAGTACGGGGTGCCGGTGTCCTGGAGCGCGAAGCCCAGCCACAGCATCGGGCCGATCAGGATGATCGTGCTGAAGGCCGTGAACTTCCGCTCGCCGAAGATCGGGCCGATGAAGGTGTAGAGGATCCGGAAGGTGCCGCCGGTGATGCCGGGGATGGCGGTCAGCCAGAACAGCTGCGACTTGGAGAAGCCGAAGCCGACGTCGTTCAGCTTGACCACGGTGACCGACCAGACCTGCCAGACCACGAAGCCGAGCATCAGCGCCGGGATGGAGACCCACAGGTTGCGCTGGGCGACCCGGCGGCCGGTGGCCTGCCAGAAGCCCTCGTCCTCGGGACGCCAGTCACCGATGACGGCGCCCGGCTTGTAGGTCTCGGCACGGTGCGAGCGCACCGCGGGCGGGGTGGGCGTGGGTATCGACATGGTCATCGGTCCTTCGGGTCGAGGAGCCACAGGGCGATCACGACGAGGAAGGACAGGATCAGGAATCCCGCTCCCCACCAGGCCGTGGCGGTGTTGCCCTTCATCCACTCGTTGACGGTGACGGTCAGGGCCCAGAGCTGCCCGATCACGACCGTGAGGGCCAGGGTCAGGCGGGCGTTGAGCTTGGAGGAGCGCTCCGGTTCCTGTTCGGTGCCGGCGCCCGGGCCGGGGCCGGTGTGCCGGACGCGCGGGTCGCCGTAGCCGCTGGTGGAGCGGATCTGCGGGTACCGCTCGTGGACCGGCCGGTTCAGCCGGGGCTGGGCGCTCCCCGGGTGGTAGTCGGGGCGGGGAGGGAGCTGGGCGTCGCTCATGTCCGCCTGCTTTCGTTGCTGCGGGCCGCTCCGGGGCAGCCCAGGCGCTGGGCCATCTCGGGCCGGGAGTCGCCGAACTGCCGGCACAGGGCTTCCTTGGCGGGTTCGCCGGAGCGGGCGGTGGCGATGGCCCAGACGCTGCCGTCGGCCCGCTCGGTCAGGAAGATCCTCGGGAGTGGGCGGGGTGGGGGTCCCGCGGTCACCTCGCCGGTGCGGGCGTCGAAGACGCCTTCGTGGCAGGGGCAGTAGAGCTCCCCGTCGGGGCCGCGGTCCTCCCGCCAGAGCACGGCGCAGGCCAGGTGGGTGCAGACGGCGGAGTAGGCGACGAGGCTGCCGTCGCCGAGCCGGACGGCGACGGCCCGGTCATCGTCGCCGGGGAACCGGAAGGCGACGGACTCGCCCGGTGCGAGCTGGTCGGTGACCTTCTTGGCCTCGGGCATCGTCTCGCTGTCGCCGTGCCGGTGGAGGATGCCGGAGGCGACGCCGACTCCTCCGATGGCCAGGCCGCCGGAGACGGTGGCGACGATCCGCAGGTAGTCGCGCCGGGTGGTGAGGGAGTCGGCGCTGATCCGGTCGCGCAGCCGGTCGGCGGCGGCATCGCCGCCGGCGTCCGGGCCCGGTCCGGAGCCGGGTGCGGGCTGCTGGGTCACGCTCATCGGACGTCCACCCCATTCACCTCCACGACGGGCAGGCCGCCGGGCACGGGCCACTGGACCTTGTCTGCGGGGACGACCATCGCCACTCCGGTTGAGACGACCACGTCGCCGAAGGCGAAGGAGTCGGCGACCTGGACGCCTGGGCGTTCGGCCTGGAGTTCTTCGAGCGTTCCGTAGAAGAGGGCCCCGGTGGGGCAGACGGTGGCGCACATGGGGGCCAGGCCGTAGGCGGTGCGGTCGTAGCAGAGGTTGCACTTCATCTGGAGCTTCGCCTGCAGGTCGATCTTCGGGACGCCGAAGGGGCAGGCGTTGACGCAGTTGGCGCAGCCGATGCAGCGGGTGGTGTCGGCCTGCTGGACCACGCCGTCGGCGGTCACGAGGATGGCGTCGGCGGGGCAGACCTCGGCGCAGGGCGCGACGGGGTCCTCGCAGTGCATGCAGACGGTGGGGAGCGAGGCGACGGACCGGCCGGGGTCGGTGTAGTCCAGGTGGATCATCGACTTGCCGCGGTGGGAGTCGCATTCGCGGCAGGCGGAAACGCAGGCCTGGCAGCCGATGCAGCGGCCGGGGTCGATGAAGATCGTGCGGCCCATCATGGCGGCGTCAGCTCCTCTCCGCCGTGCCACGGCCCTGCGAGGACGTGGGCGGCAGGGGGTCGGTGCGGGAGACCTGGGTCTCCGGGTAGGCCTCGCGGCCGGGTGCCGTGGGCGGTGCGGGGACTTCGTCGACGCGCTCGGCCGCTTCGATGCGGGCGGCGCACACCTTGTACTCGGGGATCTTCGAGCGGGGGTCGAGGGCGTCAATGGTCAGGGCGTTCGCGGCCGTCGGAACGGGCCAGTGGTAGGGAATGAAGACGGTGTCGGGGCGAATGGCCTCGGTGACGAGGGCGGGGAAGACCTCGCTGCCGCGTCGGGTGACGACGCGGACGGGGTCGCCGTTGCGGAATCCGTGCGAGGGGTGCACCTCCACCCACGGGCGTGGGGTCTGTTCGACGAGGGCGCCCAGCCGGCGGGTCTGGTTGCCGGACAGGAAGTGGGCGACGGTGCGGCCGGTGGTGAGGGAGAGCGGGAACTCATCGGTGTAGGCGTCCATGGGCGGGTGCCATTCGACGACCTGCATGTGGATCTTGCCGTCGGGGTGGTACGTCCGGCCTCCCTCGAACAGCCGGGGTGTGCCGGGGTGCTCGGTGGAGGGGCAGGGCCAGGCGATGCCTCCGGTCTCTTCGAGTCGCTCGTAGGTGATGCCGTAGTAGTCGTTGACGGTGCCGGCGGAGGCGATGCGGAGTTCCTCGAACACCTCTCGGGAGCCGGGGAAGTCGAACTTGTCGCCGGCGCCGAGGCGTCTGGCCAGTTCGCACATCACCCAGGTGTCGGTGCGTACTCCGGCGGGTGGCTCCTGGGCCTTGTTGTGCTTGACCACCCGGGCTTCGGTGTTCGCCATGACGCCCTCGTCCTCGGCCCAGACGGTGACGGGGAAGACGACGTGCGCGTTGGCCGCGGTCTCGGAGAGGAAGAAGTCGAACTGGGCGTGGAAGTCGAGCGTGTCGTAGCCCTGCTTGACCGTCGCGTAGTTGGGGAGCGAGACGAACGGGTTGTTGCAGATCCCGATGAGGCCGCGAATTTCCTGCCGCTGCATCTGCCAGACCATTTCCATCATGGAGGTGCCGGCGGGCGGGAGGTCGGCTTCGTCGATGCCCCAGATCCGGCAGATCTGGCGGCGGTGCTCCTCGTTCATGATGGAGCGGCCGCCGGGCAGGAGGTCGGCCTTCTGGCCGTGTTCGCGGCCGCCCTGGCCGTTGCCCTGGCCGGTGATGGTGCCGTAGCCGGCTCCCGGTTTGCCGAGGTTGCCCGTGGCCACGCACATGTTGATGACGGACAGGCAGTTCTCGACGCCTTGTGAGTGGTGTTCGATGCCGCGGGCGTGGAAGGCCATCGCCTTGTCCGCGCCGGCGAACATGCGGGCGACCTGGACGATCTGGGAGGCGGGGATGCCGCAGATCTCGGCGGACCGGGCGGGCGGGTACTCCTGGACGGTCTTCTTGACCTCGTCCCAGCCGGTGGTGTGGGCGGCGAGGTAGGCGTCGTCGGTGAGCCCTTCGGCGACGATGACGTGGAGCACGGCGTTGAAGAAGGCCGAGTCGGTGCCGGGTTTGATGGCGACGTGGACGTCGGCGGTGCGGGCGACGGCCGTCTCGCGCGGGTCGACGACGATCAGCGACGCACCGCGGTCGCGGGCGCCCCACAGGTACTGGGTCATGACGGGGAAGCACTCCCCCACGTTCGACCCGGCGATGAGCAGGCAGTCGGTGAGGAGGATGTCGGAGAAGGGGTTGGCGGCGCGGTCGATGCCGAAGGCGAGCTTGTTGGCGCCGGCGGCGCTGACCATGCAGAGGCGGCCGTTGTAGTCGACGTGCCTGGTCTTGAGGGCGACCCGGCCGAACTTGCCGACGAGGTAGGTCTTCTCGGAGTAGAGGCTGGCGCCGCCGAGCAGTCCGAAGGCGTCGTTGCCGTGGGCGGCCTGGATGCGGCGGATCTCGGAGACGGTGAAGTCGAGGGCCTCGTCCCAGGAGGTTTCCCTGAACTCCTCGTCGCGGGAGCGGCGCATCAGGGGTGCGGTCAGCCGGTCGGGGTGGTTGACCTGCTGGTAGGCGTTGATGCCCTTGGGGCACAGCCGCATGCGGTTGATGTCGTGGTTGCGGGGTTCGACGCCGAAGACCTTGCCGCCGTTGTCGACGCGGAGGTACATGCCGCACTGCACGCCGCAGAAGCAGCAGTGGGTGGGGACGAGGGTCTCGCCGTTCTGGTCGGCGTGCCACCGGTCGGCGGGGATGC
Source organism: Streptomyces sp. NBC_00158 (assembly GCF_045160885.1). Taxonomy (NCBI): domain Bacteria; kingdom Bacillati; phylum Actinomycetota; class Actinomycetes; order Kitasatosporales; family Streptomycetaceae; genus Streptomyces; species Streptomyces sp. NBC_00158. Next base: position 4,303,399 of record NZ_CP108161.1, on the reverse strand, counting down.
CGCCGGCGTCGCGGAAGTTGCGGGTGCCGGGCGGGGCGATGGCCGGGTCGAGGGGCAGACGTGCCGGCTTGGCGGGGTCCGTCGCGGTCACTTGAAGCCCTTCTTGACGTGGGTCAGGTAGGCGTTGCCGCGCAGGACCCGCTTGCAGCGGGGGCAGTATTCGGCGAAGGCGTTGAAGTCGAGCCGGAGGTCCTGCATGGTGCCGCGCAGGTTCTCCACGTACGGGGTGGTGTCGATGGGTTCGCCGCAGCGCTTGCAGGCGAAGATCTCCTCGTCCTGGCGGGCGGTGTACTTGAAGAGCTGCATGCCGACCGCCGCCGGCCGCTGCACGATGTGGAAGAACTTCCCGAAGGGGATGTAGATGAGGGTGAAGACCACCGAGACCATGTGCAGGATCGCCAGGAACTCGTAGCCGCCGCCGTGCAGGAAGATCGACGAGAAGGTGAGCAGCAGCCCGGTCACCGAGATCACGATCAGGCAGATCAGCGGGAGCAGGTCGTAGGCGAAGCGCTGGCCCGTGATGGCGCCGCGGTCCTTCATGCGGCGCCACAGGAAGTACGAGGCTCCGGGGATGACGAGGACGGCCGCGATGTCCAGGCCGTGGAACATCAGCCAGCCGAGGATGTCGAGCGAGTTGAAGCCGAGGACTTTGAAGCCCCAGATCCGCATTTCGTAGCCGGGTCCGGAGCCGCTGCCGGATGTGAACGTGAACCAGCCCCAGGTGAGGGGGAAGGTGATCGCGGCGGCGAGCAGGCAGCCCCAGAAGATCAGCTGGTGGGCGGCCCAGCGGGCGCGTGAGCGGGCGCCGAGGAACTTCTGGAAGCCGAGGTAGGTGGCGATCATCCTCGGCAGGGCGGTGGGAGCCTTCTTGAAGTTGGCGGCCGAGAAGAAGCTGCCGAAGCCCTTCTTGAAGAGGCGGCGTGCGCCGGGTGCGGACACCCAGACCGTGTACCGGTAGGCGACGCCGAAGGCCAGGAAGACCGTGGCGACGGCGTACGGCAGGAGGGCGGAGTCGAAGTCCCGCAGCAGGCGGCTGCCCAGCACGATCGCGGCGATGAGCAGGAGGGAGACGGCGGCGCCGGCCGCGGTGGCTCGTGCGGTGACGGAGCGCCCGGCCGTCGGCTGGGTCTCGGGTGGGCCGGGGGGTGGGTCTGCGGCGAGTACTTCTGTGGGCTCGGACACAGCACCAAGCTAGGTGGTCTATGCCGATTCGGCCCGTTATATGGAGTTTATGGTTACTCCGGACGGGTTACACGGCTTTCAGGCCGTGCGCCCCGAAGACCGCCCTGGCCCGGTCCACCTGCGCGGCGGTGGGCGACGGGATGTCGTGGAGGGTGAAGGGCATGCCCAGGGCTGCCCACTTGCTCTCGCCGAGTTTGTGGAAGGGCAGTACGTCGACCCGCGTGACGTTCCCGAGGCCGCCGGCGAAGGCCGCGACCCCTTCGACGTTCTCGCGCGCGTCGGTGAGTCCGGGCACGAGCACGAACCGCAGGTGCACCTCCTTGCCCAGGTCCGCGAGGCGGCGGGCGAAGTCGAGGGTGGGCTCCAGCGGCCGGCCGGTGACCTTCTCGTAGGTGTCCCGGTCCCAGGACTTGATGTCGAGGAGCACGAGGTCCACGTCGCGCAGCAGCGCGTCGGAGGCCCGGGATCCGAGGAAGCCCGAGGTGTCGAGGGCGGTGTGCAGTCCCAGGTCGTGCTTCATGCGGTGCAGGAGTTCGCCGGCGAAGACGGGCTGGAGCAGCGGTTCGCCGCCGGAGACGGTGGCGCCGCCGCCGGAGGCGGAGATGAAGCGGGTGTACTTGCGGGCTTCTGCGATGACGGCGTCGGCCGAGGTGCGCCGGCCGTTGCGCATCCGCATGGTGTCGGGGTTGTGGCAGTACAGGCAGGTCAGCGGGCAGCCGGCGAGGAAGGTGACGAACCGGGTGCCGGGGCCGTCGACTCCGGTGGACAGGTCCCAGGAGTGCACCGATCCCTCGCTCGGCCGCTGCGTCGCGGCGGCGGCCAGGGTCTGCGCGGGCGTGGCGGGGGGCTGCGCGGTGGCGGCCGGGGGGCGGCCGGCGCTGACCGTGACGGCGTTGTCGGGGCCGACGGGGAGGCTCGTACCGAAGTAGACGGTCATGGCAGGTGCTCCAGTCGTGTTCCGGTGGGAGCGCGCGGCTCGGGGCCGGGGTGAGGGCCCGGCCCCGAGCCGTGCGGTCTGCGGACGGCTCTACAGCGCGCCGTGGAAGGTGCGGTTCAGTACGTCGAGCTGCTGCGCCCGCGTGAGCCGCACGAAGTTGACCGCGTAGCCGCTGACGCGGATGGTCAGCTGCGGGTACTTCTCGGGGTGCTCCATGGCGTCCATGAGGGTGTCGCGGTTCAGCACGTTGACGTTCATGTGGAAGCCGTCGACGGCCGTGTAGCCGTCGAGCACTCCGGCGAGGTTCCTGATCCGTTCCTCGGGGGTGCGGCCGAGGCCGTCGGGGGTGACGGTGTTGGTCAGTGAGATGCCGTCCTCGGCGTCCTCGTACGGGAGCTTGGCGACGGACAGGGCCGAGGTGACGTAGCCGTGGGTGTCGCGGCCGTTCATCGGGTTGGCGCCGGGGGAGAACGGTTCGCCGGCGCGGCGCCCGTCGGGGGTGTTGCCGGTCTTCTTGCCGTAGACCACGTTCGAGGTGATCGTCAGCACGGACTGGGTGTGTTCGGCGCCCCGGTACGTCTCGTGCTTGCGGATCTTCCTCATGAACTCCTCGACGAGGTGGACGGCGATCTCGTCGACGCGGTCGTCGTTGTTGCCGTACGCCGGGTAGTCGCCGTCGATGGCGTAGTCGGTAGCGAGGCCGGTCTCGTCGCGGAGTGCGGTGACCTTGGCGTGCTTGATGGCGGACAGCGAGTCGGCGGCGACGGACAGGCCGGCGATGCCGCAGGCCATGGTGCGGCGCACGTCGCGGTCGTGGAGTGCCATTTCGAGGCGCTCGTAGGCGTAGCGGTCGTGCATGTAGTGGATGACGTTGAGGGCGTGGACGTAGGTCTGGGCGAGCCATTCCATCTGCTCGTCGAACCTGGCCATCACCTCGTCGTAATCGAGGACGTCGGAGGACGGGAGGGCGGTCCGCGGTCCGACCTGGGCGCCGGACTTCTCGTCGCGGCCGCCGTTGATCGCGTAGAGGAGGGTCTTGGCGACGTTGACGCGGGCGCCGAAGAACTGCATCTGCTTGCCCACCGGCATGGCCGAGACGCAGCAGGCGATGGCGGTGTCGTCGCCGAAGCGCGGGCGCATCAGCTCGTCGGACTCGTACTGCACCGAGGAGGTGTCGATGGAGACGCGGGCGCAGAACTCCTTGAAGCCCTGCGGCAGCCGCGGGGACCAGAAGACCGTCATGTTCGGCTCGGGGGCCGGGCCGAGGTTGTAGAGGGTCTGGAGGTAGCGGAAGGAGGTCTTGGTGACCAGCGGTCGGCCGTCCTCTCCCATGCCGGCGATGGACTCGGTGACCCAGGTGGGGTCGCCGGAGAACAGTTCGTCGTATTCGGGGGTGCGCAGGAAGCGGACGATGCGCAGTTTGATGATGAAGTCGTCGACGAGTTCCTGCGCCTGTTCCTCGGTGAGGTGGCCGGCCGCGATGTCACGCTGAAGATATATGTCGACAAAGGTGGATGTGCGGCCCAGCGACATGGCCGCGCCGTTCTGCTCCTTCACGGCGCCGAGGTATGCGAAGTACAGCCACTGGATGGCTTCGCGGCCGGTGGCGGCGGGTCCGGAGATGTCGTGGCCGTAGGAGGCCGCCATCGCCTTGAGCTCGGACAGCGCGCGCGTCTGCTCGGCGAGTTCCTCGCGCAGGCGGATCGTCTCCTCCAGCGTGCGGTTGCCGGCGGGGAGGGAGTTCAGCTCCTCCTTCTCGTCCTTCTTGGCGGCGATCAGGCGGTCGACTCCGTAGAGGGCCACGCGTCGGTAGTCGCCGATGATGCGGCCGCGGCCGTACGCGTCCGGGAGGCCGGTCACGATGCCGGCCTTGCGGGCGGCGCGGATCTCGGGGGTGTAGGCGTCGAAGACGCCGGCGTTGTGGGTCTTGCGGTATTCGGTGAAGACCTTCTCCAGCTCCTCGGAGACCGGGTAGCCGTAGGTCTCCAGGGCGCCGGCGACCATGCGCCAGCCGCCGTACGGCATGATCGCGCGCTTGAGGGGGGCGTCGGTCTGGAGGCCGACGATCAGGTCCTTGTCGCGGTCGATGTAGCCCGGGGCGTGGGCGGTGATCGACGACGGGATGTCGTACGCGACGTCGTAGACGCCCTTCTCGCGCTCCTCCGGGAACTTGTCGGTGATCGCCTTCCATACGGCGGTCGTGCGGTCGGTGGGGCCGGCGAGGAAGGAGTCGTCGCCTTCGTACGGCGTGTAGTTCTGCTGGATGAAGTCGCGGACGTCGATGGCATCGCGCCACAGGCCGCCCTTGAAGCCTTCCCAGGCCTGGCCGTTCTTCGTGGTCTCCACAGGGGTGGCAGTCATCACCGGCACCTTCTCCGAGTCGCCTCTTTGCTTGTGTCCATTCCACGCCTTTTGATCGATCATTTGGCACCGCGATGGTCCCGAGCTTGGGCCCGAAGGTCCCCCGGCCAGTGGATCCGGATCGCTGACACCTGCCCTGAACTGCCGTTTTCTACAGGACCAAAGCCCATAGCGCGCTTGTGAAAGCGTTCACAAGTTTTCGGGGCGGCGGACTGGAAAGTCGGTAAAGCTGCCTTTTGGCGGTGCCTGTGGATAGCGCGACGCACGTCGTGGGCGGCCCCGGCAGCATGAAGGAAGTCGGCGAGGGAGCAGACGCGGAGAGGAGCAGCAGCATGATGGCGAAGAACCCGGGGTGGTCCTGCGTGATGCCGGGGCAGGACGGTTCGAACGGTCTGGAGGGGCCGATGGCGGCGGGGCGGGCGGGCCCGGTCGGCCCGCCGCGGAAGCGGAGGAGGAAGCGGTACGCGGACCAGCGCGCCCGCGGCTGCGCCGCCAGGGCCGCGCGGCGGTGCGGCTGCCGGCCGGCACCGCCGCCGGGCCCGGTCGCGGGGGCGGTCACGGGGGCGTTGGCGGCGGAGACGGGCGACGCGGTGATACGGCAGTCGGCGGCGATCGGGGGAGGGTGACGGGCCCGGGCCGCGGGCCCGGAGTGCGGGGTTGGACCGGAGTGCCGGGCCAGCGCTCCGGACCCCGTGGTGGGTGACTGTCGGGCCGGAGCTCCGGGGATGTGGCCAGGTGGCGGGTGGGCCGGCGCCCTGCGCCCTGCGGCCTGCGGCTCGGCTCCGGGGCCGGTGTCGATGCCCGGTGCCGGTGCGGGGGCCGGGCCAGCCACCGGGGCCGGGCCCGGCATCGGTGTCGGTGCCCGGGCCTGGGCTCGGCCGACGGGGCCGGGGGGCCCGGGTTCTGGGGCCTGGGCCTGGCCCTGGGGCCTGGGCCTGGGGCCTGGGCCTGGCCCTGGGGCCTGGGCCTGGGCCTGGGGCCTGGGCCTGGTCTGGGCCTGGGCCTGGTCTTGGTCCTAGGGTCGGGCCGGGGGGGCCGCGGGGCGGCGCGCAACGGCCTCCGACCCCGGCCGCGAGGGTCGGGGTCGGGCAGTCGGGATCGGCGTCCGAGGTCGGGGCCTACGCCTGGGATCGGCATCCCAGGTCGGGGCCGGCGTCCGGGGCCGACGCCTACGTCCGGGATCGGCGTCCGCGATCGGGGACGTCCGGAATCGGCATCCGGGGCCGACGGGCGGGGGCCGGGTCGGCGACCGGGACCGGGGCCTAGGTCCGGGATCGGCATCCGGGGCCGGCGTCTGGGGATCGGGACGGCGTCCGAGGCCGGGCCAACGGGCGGGGCCGGGTCGGCGTCCGGGGCCGGGTCGGCCGGCGGACGGACGGGTCGGCGTTCCGGGGCCGGGTCGGGGGGCCGGCGTCCGGGGCCGGGTCGGGGGGCCGGCGTCCGGGGCCGGGTCGGGGGGCCGGCGTCCGGGGCCGGGTCGGTGGGGTCAGCTGGGGGCTTCGGCGTTCTTGCGGGCGTAGAACCACCACGTCACGGCCACGCAGCTGGCGTAGAAGGCGACGAAGCCCCACATCGCGCTGGTCACCGAGAAGTTGGCGAACATCGCCGGGATGAAGAAGAAGCCGTAGGCGGCGATGCCGGCGGTGAAGCCCGTCACCGCGCCGGACTCGATCTCCGACTGCTTCAGGGCGGCCGCGTACTGCGGCGTGCCCTCCGCCAGGCCCTTCAGGTGCTGCGCCCGGAAGATGACCGGGATCTGCCGGAAGGTCGAGCCGTTGCCGATGCCCGAGAAGAAGAAGGCGGCCAGGAAGCAGAGGAAGAAGCCTTGGAACGAACCGTGGTCAGAGCCCGCGGGCAGGAAGTTGATCACACCGATGATCGACGCACCCATGCCCACGAAGGAAAGGATCGTCACCCGGGCGCCGCCCAGCTTGTCCGCGATCCAGCCGCCCGCCCAGCGGGCCAGCGCGCCGAGGGCCGGGCCCATCCAGGCGTAGGTGGCCACCGGGTACGCGGGGAAGGTGGTCTTGATGAGCAGCGGCAGGGCGGCCGCGAAGCCGATGAAGGAGCCGAAGGTGCCGACGTAGAGCCAGGTCATCAGCCAGTTGTGCTTGCGCTTGAAGATGATCTTCTGCTGGCTGAAGGGGGTGGAGGCGACCTTGAGGTCGTTCTGCCCGAACCAGGCGACCGCCGCGAGCACGACGAGTACCGGGATCCAGACGAAGGCGGCGTTCTGGAGGTAGATCTCCGAGCCGTCGGCCTTCTTCTGGCCCGCTCCGAGGGCCAGGACGGAGGAGGTGATCAGGATGGGGGTCAGCAGCTGGACGACGGAGACGCCGAGGTTGCCGAGGCCGCCGTTGATGCCGGTGGCGTTGCCCTTCTCCTGCTTCGGGTAGAAGAAGCCGATGTTGGCGAGGGAGGAGGAGAAGTTCGCGCCGCCGATTCCGCAGAGGGCGGCGATGGCGACCATGGTGGTGTAGGAGGTGTCCGGGTTCTGCACGGCGAAGCCGAGCCAGAGCAGCGGTACGACCAGGATCACCGTGGAGAGGGCGGTGAAGCGTCGCTGCCCCACCATGGGGCCGAGGAAGGTGTAGAAGATCCGGGCGGTGCCGCCGGTGATTCCGGGGACGGCCGTGAGCCAGAACAGCTGGGACTGGGAGTAGCCGAACCCGACGTCCTTCAGGTTGGTGGCCGTGATGCTCCACACCTGCCAGACGACGAAGGCCACGAGCAGGGCCGGGACCGCGATCCACAGGTTCCTGGTGGCGACCTTCTTCCCGGTGGAGTGCCAGAAGGCGGGATCCTCGGGGGTCCACTCCGTGATGGTGCGGCCCGGGCGGTACTGCGCCGGGTCGGCGAGGACCTGTGGCGCTTGCTGCGTGGCGGAACTCATGGCGTGGTCCTGAACATTGAGACGGGTCCTGACTTATCCAGGCTCCGCTCCGGGGGGTGGGGTACGGCAGGGGCGAACGTCGTGCGGGTGGCGGGACCTTGTCCCGCCGGGCGTGGTCCGTTCGCCTCCCGGCCGGGAGGGGTGCCGGGCGGAGGGGGCCGGAACGAGTCCGCCCGGGGTACCCGGGGGCCGTCGGCCGCGCGCCTCGCCGGTCGGGGGGCCGGGCCCTGGTGTGCTGGGCGGTATGACGTACGTACCGATGACCGCCCGGAGCCGCGACGAGGGGCACCGGACGGCGACCTCGCTGGAGCTGTTCTTCGACCTGTGCTTCGTCGTCGCGATCGCCCAGGCGGGGGCGCGGCTGGTGCACGCGCTGGCGGAGGGCCATCCGGGGGCCGGGGTGGTCGGCTACTTCTTCGTCTTCTTCGGGGTGTGGTGGGCGTGGATGAACTTCACGTGGTTCGCGTCCGCCTACGACTGCGACGACGTGCCGTACCGGGTCGCGACGCTGGTGCAGATCGCGGGTGTGCTGGTCTACGCGGCGGGGGTGAGCCGGGCCTTCGACGACAACGACTGGACGGTGGCCGTCATCGGCTACCTGATCATGAGGGTGGCGCTGACGGCGCAGTGGCTGCGCGCGGCGGCCGGGGAGAGCGGTCCGGCGCGTTCGGCTGCGTTGAAGTACGCGGCGGGACTGGTGCTGTGTCAGGCGGGCTGGGTGGGGCTGCTGTTCGCTCCGGACGGTTCGAAGCGGTGGCTGTTCCTGGTGCTGGTGGTGGCCGAGCTGCTGGTGCCGGTGCTGGCCGAGCGGGGGCACCAGACTCCCTGGCACGCCCACCACATCGTGGAGCGGTACGGCCTGTTCACCATCATCGTGCTGGGCGAGACGATCGCGGCGAGCACGGTGGCGGTGAAGTCGGCCCTGGACGAGCACGAGGCGCTGGACGAGCTGCTGCCGATCGCGGCGGGCGGGCTGCTGATCGTCTTCGCCGCGTGGTGGATCTACTTCGCGGTGCCGATGCACGAGCGGCTGAACTCCAACCGGGAGGCGATCCCGTGGGGCTACGGCCATCTGCTGATCTTCGCTTCGGGTGCGGCGATCGGTGCGGGCATCGAGGTGGCGGTGGAGCACGCGGTGGGGAAGGCGCACGTCTCGCAGGTCGCGGCGAACGCGGCCGTGACCGTCCCTTCGGCGCTGTTCCTGCTGATGGTGTGGCTGCTGCACTCGCGCCACTTCAAGCGCGGAGTGGCCCAGCAGCTGGTGCTGCCGGTGGCCGCGTTGGCGCTGCTGGCCTGTACCTGGGCGGGTTCGTACGCGGTCCTGTACGCGGGGCTGGTCGCGACGGCGACGGTGGTGGTCGGGATGACGCTGTCCGTCCGCGGCGGGCGGCCCGGGGGTGCCGGGGCCGAAGTCTGAGGTTCCGGCCGTCACCCCCACGGCCCCGGACGCGTTCAGCAGCTCAGCGGAACGGCTACAGGAAGAGACAGCCCCCATGACACTCCCCCCGCAACGGCACGGCTCCGGCACCGACCCCGGAGGGGAACTGGCCGAGCCGGGCTTCTGGCAGCGGCCGCCGGAGCAGCGGCTCGCGGCGTTCGCCCGGCTGCGTGCGCTGGACTCGCCGGTGTTCGTCCCCGAGGGGGGTGGTCACTGGGCCCTGGTGCGGCATGCCGACGTGCAGGAGGCGAGCCGGCTGCCGAAGGTGTTCGCGAGCGCGCCCGGGGTGACGACGCCGGAGCCGGCCCGGTGGGTGCGGGCGCTGTTCGGGGACTCGATGGTCAACCTGGACGGCCCGGACCACGCGCAGCTGCGGAAGATCGTGCAGCGGGCGTTCACGCCGCGGCTGCTGGCGGCGGCCGAGGAGGACATCCACGCGGTGGCGGCCCGGATCGTGGACGACGTGCTGGCGGACTCCCCGGACGAGTTCGTCTCCGCGGTGTCCTCGCGGCTGCCGCTGGAGGTCATCTGCAACATGATGGGCATCCCGGAGCACTACCGGGCGGAGATCGCGGACCGGGTCAACCACGCCTCCGAGAACATCGGTGTGGAGCGTGGGCTGGCGGCACGGCTGCGGATGCCCGGCCGGGGTCTGCGGGCGCTGGCGCGGATGCAGCGGATGGTCGCGGGGATCGGGCGGGAGCGGCGCAAGAACCCGACGGACGACCTGATCTCGGCGCTGGTGTGCGCGAACGTGGACGGCCAGGCGCTGGGCGCCCGCCAGCTGGGTGCCTTCTTCAGCCTGCTGATGGTGGCGGGGGTGGAGACCACTCGCAACGCCATCAGTCACGGGCTGGCGCTGCTCACGGACTTCCCGGAGCAGCGGGACCTGCTGCTGTCGGACTTCGAGAAGCACGCGGACGGCGCGGTGGACGAGATGATCCGGCACTCGACGCCGATCATCCAGTTCCGCCGGACGGTCACCGCCGAACACAGCCTGGGCGGAAGGCTGTTCCTGCCCGGGGAGAAGGTGGTGCTGTACTACGCGTCGGCCAACCGTGACGAGGCGGTCTTCCCCGACCCGGACGCGTTCGACATCACCCGCTCGCCCAACCCTCACCTGGGTTTCGGGGGCGGTGGCCCGCACTTCTGCCTGGGCGCCCATCTGGCCCGGGTGGAGATGAAGGCGCTCTTCCGTGAGCTGCTCACCCGGCCGGTGGGGCTGCGGGCGGTGGGGCTGCCCGATCTGGCGGGCTCGAACTTCGACAACCGGGTCCGCTCGCTGCGGTTCGCGTTCGAGCACCCGGCCTGATCCGGCGGGACCGGCGCCGGGAACCGGCGCACGGGGGCCTGCGCATGGGGGGCCTGCGCATGGGGGGCCTGCGCATGGGGGGCCTGCGCATGGGGGGCCTGCGCATGGGCCCCGGCGCGGGGAACCGCGCAGGGGGCCGGCCGCCGGGCAGGCTGGGAGCCCGGCGGCCGGGGCACGGCGGCCGCCGCAGGCGCGGCGGCGGCTGCCGCGTAGGGGGGCCTGCCCGCTCTAGCGCTGCAGGCTCTGGACGGCGACGATGCAGTGGGCGCTGCTGGTCAGCACGCTCTCGTCGCCGGCGAAGGCCTGGAGGAGTTCCGCGCTCACGGGCTTGCCGGGGACGGCCTCGGGCCAGGCGCGCGTGGCGAAGAGGAAGTAGGCCTGGCCGCTCTCGGTGGCCGCGGCGACCCACTCGTCGGGGGCGGTGCAGGTGGCGTTCAGTCCGGGGAGGGTCAGCGCGATCTGGTTGTCCGCGAGGACGATCTTCACGTCGAACTTCTGCGGCTTCTCGGTCCCGTTGACCATGTCGCCGATGCCCAGGCCCATCTCCTCCAGCAGCCCGCGGGCGGCCGCCTCGCCCGCCTCCCGGCCCTGCGGCCCGTCGCCGAGCGTGTAGGCGAGGAGGTACGGGATGTCGTGGCCTTCGGCGGGGTCGCCGATCCAGGCGAGCACGGAAATGGTGCCGAGCAGGCTGCGGTCGGTTTCGGCTTGCGTAGAAGTCATGCGCGCACCTTAGTGCTCCGGCGCCGGGCCCTTTCACGGCCCTTCACCCGCGCGGGCTAGACCGACCAGAATCCCCCTCCGGAATTCGGCTGCATGTTCGCGTCCTGGTACTGGAGCCGCACGATCTTCTGGTTTTCCGGAATTTCGAACACGACCCATCCCTCGGCCCGCTCACCGACCGCGAGGGAATCGAAGACGAGCGTTTTGCCGGTCGTCAGTTCGCCGGTGCGCACCACCGGGTGGCGCTTGCCGGCGCCGTCGTACGCCCACATGCGCCCGAGCGCCCCGTACGAGGCCCCGCCGACGTTGACGAACGACATCGAGGCGGCGACCCAGCGCTTCCCGGCGGGCGGCTGGTAGTTCGGTTCGACGCTGACGGCCGGGTCCACGAACGCGTTCAGCACCGCCTGGAGGTGGCGGCCCACCTCGTGTCCTTGCACCCGTACGGAGTCACCCACATGGGCGTCCTTCGCCGCGCCGGGCGCCGCCGCCGACCGGTCCTGGGCGGCGGGTTCCTCGTCGCCGCCGGGCGCCCCGTCGTCGACGGGGACGGCGGGCGCCGCGGCGGGGGCGAGCGCGGCGCCCTCGGGGGCGCTCTGGCAGGCGGTGGCGGTGAGCAGCAGGAAGGGCATCAGGGCGGCGGCGGCCAGGACGGTGACCGAGGTGGGCAGGGAGGCGGGCTGACGCATGCGGGAACCCCTTCGGGGATCTTCGGGGCGGGGAGTATTTCCGGCCAGTCTCACGCGCCCGGGCGGGGAATTGCACACACCGACACGAGCGCACGGAACGAGTCGCCCGCCAATTGCCAGCACAATGCGTTCCGGTGGATTCCCGCCACCCCCACCCACCTGGAGGAAAAATGCGCACGCACGCCCGCCGAATGACCCTCGGGGCGTTCTCCGCCCTGGCCGCGACCGCCCTGTTCACGGCTCCCGCCCACGCCACCGTTTTCAATCAGGGAATTTCCGTACAGTCGGAAGCTCACATCGCCCGGGACGGTTCCATCACCCTTTCCGGCACCTACCACTGCGAGGCCGCTTCACCCTCGGGGGCGGTTCAGATCAAGGCGACGCTCATCCAGGACGGCACCCGGCTGAGCATCGGCGCGGGCGGGGTCGTCTGCGACGGCGCCGAGCACGAGTGGGTGGCGGACAGCCCGCTCAGCGGGGGCGTCCACCCGGGGGCCGCGAGGGCCGTGGCGGAGCTCCAGGAGATCCACTTCTCGGGCGGTCTGCTGCCCCGCGGCATCGACACGGTCGCTCTGGACGACAAGGCCGTCCAGGTCGTCGAGCACCCGTAGGGGGCGCGGCCGGCCGCGCGGGTGCGGTAGCCGCCGCTACCGGCACTCGGGCGCGACGCCCGTCATCGACATGAACGCGACCGTCTGGCATCCGGGGTCCGTGTGCGGACGCCCCGTCGTCCAGTCGACGACCGCCTGGCCCCCGGCCGCCAGCAGCAGTACCGCCAGCACCGCCAAGATCCCCGTGACCGCGCCCCTGGTCAGGCGGCGCACCATACCCCCATCGGCAGCGGGGCGCCCTGGAAGACCGGCACGTCCCGAAGAACCAGCATCCGTTCCATGGCGGCATCATCGCCCCGGACCCCGGACCCCACAACCCGGGGTGACCGCCCGGTCACCCCGTGCCGCGCGGGGTGCCCCCGGCGTCGAACTCGCACCAGACGGCCTTCCCGTCGCCCCGGGACTCCACCCCCCAGTGCGTGGCCAGGGCGTCCACCAGCAGCAGCCCGCGCCCCGTGGTGGCCGCCTCGCCCGGGGTGCGCCGGCGCGGCCACACGCTGGAGCGGTCCTTGACCCACAGCCTGATCCGCCGCACCGGCTCGGGCAGCACCTCCATGGTCAGCACCGCCCCGCCGTCGGTGTGCAGCAGGGCGTTGACCAGCAGCTCCCCCGCCGCGAGCTCGACGTCGTCGGCGAGTTCGGCCATGCCCCAGTCGCGCAGGGCCTGCCGCAGGGCGTAGCGGGCCTCGGACAGGCCCTCGGGGTCGGCCTGGTGGACGTACTGGTGGATGCGCGGCGCCCGGTGGGTGCCGGGGTCCGGGGCGCGGCGCAGGACGAGCAGGGCCACGTCGTCGCCGGAGCCCCAGCGTTCCCAGAGCCGGTCCAGGAGGTGGTCGGCGAGGGCTCCGGCGCCCTGGGGGCCGCTGCGGACGGCGTGGGCGAGGGCGTCCATGCCGGCGGTGATGGTGGTGCCGGGTTCCTCCACGAGCCCGTCGGTGCACAGGACGAGGGTTTCGCCGGGCACCAGGTCGAGGCGGGTCTCGGGGAAGTCCTCCTGTTCGAAGACGGAGGCGAGGCCGAGGGGGAGGCCGCCGCGGACGTTGGGCCAGCCGGTTCGGCCGTCCGTGTGGCGGATGAGCGGGCCGAGGTGGCCGGCGCGGACGGCCCGTACGCCTCCGGTCTCCAGGTCGACCTGTGCGTACATGCAGGTGGCGAAGCGTTCGGTGTCGAGTTCGGCGAGGAAGCGGGAGGCCCGCGCGAGGACGGTGGAGGGCGGGTGGCCCTCGCCGGCGTAGGCGCGCAGGGCGATGCGCAGCTGGCCCATGATGGCGGCGGCGTGGGTGTCGTGGCCCTGTACGTCGCCGACGACGATGCCGACGCGGTCGCGGGGCAGGGCGATCACGTCGTACCAGTCGCCGCCGACCTCGCGGCCGCTCCAGGCGGAGTGGTAGCGGACGGCGATCTCCCCGCCGGTGATGCCGGGGATGCGGCGGGGCAGCATGGCGGCCTGGAGGCCGGTGGCGAACTCGCGTTCCTGGTCGAAGAGGAGCGCCCGCTGGAGGGACTGGGCGACGATGCCGGCGAGGCCCAGGCACAGGTTGCGTTCCTCGGGGCTGAACTCTGTGCGCCGCCGGTAGAAGAGCACGAGTCCGCCGATGGCCTTGGCCTGGGCGATCAGGGGGAGGTAGGCGGCGGCGTCGTAGTGGATGCGGCGCAGGTAGTCGGCGAGGAGCGGGAACTCGCCGGCGAGTTCGGTGAGCGAGGTGACGAAACGTGCCTGCCGGCTGAGGATGGCCTGGGAGAGCGGCAGCGATCCGTCCAGGCGGGTGAACTTGCGCTCGCTGAGGATCTCCAGGGTCTCCCCGCTGAGCGCGATGATCTTGATGGTGCCGTTCTCGACGAGGCCCAGGGCCAGCCCGTCCGCGCCGAGCCGCTCCAGCGCGCCCGCGCCGGTCAGGGCGGCCGTCACGTCGTCCACGGTGACCGCCCGCGACAGGGCCTCGGTGGTGCGCTGCACGATGGCGGCCTGCTGGGTGCGGGCGTTCTCCAGCTTCCGCAGCACCGTCGCGTGGGCGAGCTCGGCGGTGGCGTCCCGGACGATCCCGGCGATCCGCAGGGGCCTGCCGTCCCCGTCGCGCAGCACCCGGCCCGTGGTGTGGGTCCACTGGTCGCGGCCGTCGCGCCGGCGCACGGTGAAGTACGAGCCGTACGTCGACCCGCCGGCCTCCAGCACCGCGGTCACGGTGTCCGAGAGCCGGGCCGCGTCGTCCGGGGGGATCCGCGCGCCGAGGGCCCCGGGGGTCCCGTCGAACTCGGCCGGCTCCAGGTCGAAGACGGCCAGGCCGGCCTCGTCCAGGCTGAGGGTGCCCGCGTCCAGGTCCCATTCGAAGCTGCCCATGCCGTTGAGCGCGAGCCGCTCCCCCGGGCCCGTGACCGGCCCCTTCGCGGGACCCGCGACCGGACCCTTGCCCGGCCCCGTCGCCGGCCCCGTCTCCGGAGCCGTCGCCGGAGCCGTCGCCGGAGCCGTGGCCGGCCCCGTCGCCGGACCGGTCACCGGACCGGGAGTACTACGTTCCGGTTCGTCGCGTTCCGGGTCGTCGCGCTCCGCCGCTGCCACGAGAGACACACCACCTAACGGCCTGGCCAGCACGGCTGGGAGATGAGCCGCTCCCACTCCTCGTCAGGATGCCCCGGAAGGGTGCGCCCGGCCTCCCGCCACCGCTTGACGAGGGAGAGGTAGATCGAGGGCTGGTCACCGGCCCCGTGATGGCCGGGGGACCGCCATCCGTACGGTGCGCCGGCCGCCCCCCGGGGCGGCTGGCCCGCTCCCGCCCGGGGCGGCTGGCCCGCTCCCGCCCGGGGCGGCTGGCCCGCCGCCCGGGCCGGGGCCTGTTCCCCGCGGCTGGCGGGGATGCGCACCCAGCCACGGCCGCCCTGTGCTCGCTCCGCGCCCATCGCGGACCCCTCTCAGGTGGATCTCAGCGTAGATACGTCTCCGGTCGCCCGGCGGCGGCCCGGACCGGCCGGGCAGCGCCGGAGGAGCCCGGCAGCGGACCCCGGGCGCCGAGGCGCTTGCGGACTCCCTTCACCAGTCTCCCCGCCGTGAACCCCGCGCCGTGCACGAATCGCATGGAAGGTCCGAATGAGGGAGCCGTCAGCAGCCCCGCGAAGAACAGCCCCGGCCAGGAGGACTCGAAGCCCGCGCTCAGCTCCGGCGTGCCGCTGTCGCCCACGGTGGCCAGCGCGTCCCGCAGCCGCGCGTCGAGCAGCTCCAGCCGGTCCAGCCGCGGGGCGAACCCGGTCGCCGCGATGACGTGCGCGGTGTCCAGTACGACGGACTCCCCCGCCGAGGTGGTCAGCCCGAGCCGGGTACGGCCGCCCACCGCCACCGCCCGGTTCAGCCGGTGTCCCATCAGCGCGGGCACCCGCCCCTCGAAGCGGTCCCGCAGCCACCACGCCCCGGCGGGCCCCAGCGCCGTGGCGGCGATCCGCTCGCGCGTCGGCGCGGGCAGCCGGCGCACCGCCCACGGCAGCTCCGACCACACCCAGCTGCGCCAGCCGGTGCCGAGCCCGCTGTGCGGCTCGCGCAGGGCCCGGACCGGCGGCCGTACCAGCGGCTGCGGGACGGTGTTCCAGTTCAGCCGGGACCGCCGGGCCACCAGCGACGGCCGGGCGCCCGCCTCGGCGAGCAGCGCGGCCGTCTCCAGGGCGGCCTGCCCGGCACCCAGGACGGCGACCTCCTGCCCGGCGAAGCGGGACAGGTCGCGGTGGCCGCTGCTGTGCGAGTAGTGGCCCGGGGGCAGCTCGCGCAGCGCCTCCGGGTACTGCGTGAAGGGCATCACCCCGACGGCCAGCGCCACCGTACGGGCGAGCAGCGGCGGCCCCTCCGCGGTGCGGACGAGGAACCCGTCGCCCTGCGGGGTGACCTCGGTGACGGTGGCCTCCTCCACCTCGGGCAGGCCCGCGTGCCGGGCGAACCAGAGCCCGTACGCGCTGAAGGTGCCGATGGGCAGGGGGCTGCCGTGCTCGGCGGCCAGGCCCCGGGTGGCGCAGTAGTCGGCCAGGGTGTAGCGGCCGCCGGGCGCGGAGAGGTTGGAGGACCAGGGCTCCGACTTCAGGTACATGCCCTCGGGCATGTGGTCCCGCCAGGACGCCATGGGCCGGCCCAGCACCCGTACCCCGAGCCCGGCCGCCGCCGCGTGCGCGGCGATCGACAGCCCGTACGGGCCGGCGCCGATCACCACGAGATCGTCCGTCCGCCTCACGGCCACTCCTTCCACCAGATCGCCACCGAGTCACCAAGCCGTCAGGGCGCCGGGTCACCAGGACACCGGGCCACCGGAACACCGCGGTACGGCACGCCACCGCGTCACCGCACCGCCGGAACGAGACGCCGCGTCACCTGTCACGGCGTCACCCCCCCCCCACCCCCTCACCGCCTCAGCGCGCCACCGCCGCGCCACATCGCACCGGCCCACCCCGCGTCACCGGCCCACCGCACGTCACCGTCTCACCGGCTCACCAGCTCGTCCGGCTCCGCCGAAGCCCCCGGCGGGGCCTGGCCCGCAGCCGGTCCCGGGGGCTGGGACCGCGGCCACGACCGTTCGCCGCCGCGCTGGCGCGGCGCCCGCACCGCGCGGACCGTACGCCGCCCCTGCGCGGGGACGCCCCGCAGGGCGCGGGCCCCCTTGCCGAAGCCGCGCCGGAGGAGCGCGCCGAGCATCGCCAGGAACGGCCACAGGTCGTCGAGGGCGAACCAGGCCGTCTCCACCCGTCCCCGCTCCCCGCGCGGCAGCACCCGCACCGGGCCGGGCCGCGCCTCGCTGCCGCGTCGCCCGGACCCGGCCCCCGCCGGACCCGCCGGACCCTGGGCCTGAGCGGGCACGGCCGCGGCCCGGCGGGGCAGCGCGCGGCCGCGTACGGCGGCCAGCAGCGCGTAGTTCTCCGCCACGAAGACCCTCCCGGGCCCGCCCGTCGGCGTCGGCACCCGTTGGCCCGTCAGGTCCAGGTACACGGCCTGCACCACGTCGAGCCCCGAGTCGTCGGCGAACAGCCTGAACTGGGCGCCCGGACGCGGGTTGAAGTCCACCAGCCGGAACGTGCCGCACTCGTCTCGGCGGAAGTCGAGGTCCAGGATCCCCTGGTAGCCGAGCCGCTGCGCGAGCCGCAGCGCCGACTCCTCCACCGCCGGGTCCGGCAGCCAGCGCCCCACCGCCGTCAGCCCGGTCCGCACCGGCCAGGACAGCTCCTTGCGGCCCGAGCCGGCCAGCAGCGGCCGCCCGCCGCGCGCGAAGGCCCCGTGGAAGAACCAGTCGGTGTCCGGCCCCGCGGGCAGGAACCGCTGGAGCAGCAGCCGGCTCCCGGCTTCGGCGGAGCGCTCGTACAACCGGCGTGCGTCGGCGGCCGTGTTGACGAGCGTGGTGCTCCGCAGCCCGGTGCCGGCCGGCAGCAGCCACGGCCGGCTCCACTTCGCCACCACCGGCAGCCCGAGCCGCCACGCGGCCCGCGCCGCCTCGGCGCCGCTCGCCGGGACCACGGTCTCCGGGTGCGGGACGCCCCAGCGGGCGCACAGCCGCGAAAGCTCCGCCTTGTCCGCCACCCGGGCGGGCAGGTCGTCGGGCTGATGGGGGATCCGGAAACGGTCCGTCAGCATCGGTGCGACCCGGGACACGGCGATCGCGCTCATGTCGTCCATGGCCACGAGCACCGCCGGCCGCCCGATCCGCTCCGACACCCCGACCAGGCACTCCAGCAGCGCCTCGGGCGCCTCCGGGTCCAACCCGCCCTCCGGGCCGGCGTGCACGGCGCGCAGATAGCGCGAACGCCCCACGGGACCTCCCCCGGCTTCGACGACGGCATGGACCTCCACGCCCTTGCGCCCCAGGGATCTGACGGCGCCGAGGGTTCCGTGGTGGAACGGATTCCGATCGAGTCTGAGCAGAACAGCGGGCACACGGCCGTCGAACGCGTTCATGGGAACGGTGTCTTTCACCTAGTCGGACCAAGCGGAGAGGATGCGCACCTGCGAATGGCCTACCCAGCGGCCACCGGACAGGCCATTCGTCAGATCTGATGTCTAACGTCTTTTGCAAGCACACCGGTTCGCGAATGCTCGGGAGACGCCATGCCCAGACCACGCCACCGCCTGGTGAGCACCTGCGTCGGTACGGTCACGGCCGGGCTGCTCGCCACCGGCGCCGCGCTCGCGGCCCCGGACGAAGAGGCCCCGAAGGGCTCCGACACCGCCATGGGCGCCTACCTCGGCTACGGGCCGCCCGGGGTCGCCCGCATCCCCTACCTGTCGCACTGGCTCGGCGGCAGGGAGATCCGGGTCGGGCACACCTATCTCCCCGGCGACCAGTGGCCGGGCATCGAGGGCGACGTCACCTTCCTCGCGGACTGGGCCGAGTGGCGCCGGGCCCGGGACGACCGGATGTTCGTCCTCAACGTGCCGATGCAGGCCCGCAACGAGGACCGGGTGCCCGACTGGCAGGTGGTCCAGCTGATCCGGGCCGGCGCGGAGGGCCAGTACGACCGGCACTTCCGCAAGCTCGCCGAGCGGCTGGTGGCCCTGGGCGTCCCGGACACCGTGATCGTGCTCGGCTGGGAGATGAACGGCACCACGTACACCCACCGCTGCGGGCCCGACCCGGAGCACTGGAAGGCGTACTGGAAGCGCATCGTCACCACGATGCGCTCCGTGCCGGGGCAGCGGTTCAAGTTCGACTTCGCCCCCAACCGGGGGACGGACGCGATCGGCTGGACCAAGTGCTACCCCGGCGACGACGTGGTCGACGTCATCGGCATGGACTCGTACGACCAGGGTCCGGGCCGGACCTTCGAGGAGCACGTCAGCCAGCCGTACGGGCTCCAGCAGCACGTCGACTTCGCGAAGGCACACGGCAAGCAGATCTCGTACCCGGAGTGGGGGCTGTTCCGGAACGGGGACAACGCGGAGTACGTGCGGCAGATGCTGAAGTGGATCGAGCAGCACAAGCCGCTCTACCACACCATCACCGACTACTGCCCGCACGGCGTGTGGCGGTGCAAGCAGAACCCGCAGTCGGCGAAGGTCTTCCGCGAGGCGATGGGCGAGCACAAGCCGGCCGAGCCGACCCCGAACGTCCCCACGCCGCCGGTCGTCCCGACGCCGCCCGTGGTCCCGACGCCCCCGGTGGTCCCCAAGCCGGACCTCCCGACGCCCCAGGTCCCGACCCCGCAGTTCCCGACCCCGGCCGTCCCCAAGCCGGGCCTCCCCAAGCCCGAGGTGCCCAAGCCGGACGTCCCCAAGCCCGACGTGCCCAAGCCGGACGTGCCCAAGCCGGACGTGCCCAAGCCCGACGTGCCCAGGCCGGAGGCCCCCAAGCCCGACGTGCCCGCCCCGCAGACCCCGGCCCCCGAGGCCTCCGTGCCGCCGGTCGGGCCCGCGCCGGTCGACCCGGCTCCGGCGCCCGTCGAGCCCACCCCGGCCCTCCCGGAACCGGAGCCGGTGCCCGTCACCCCGTCGCCGGAGGTCACGGTCCCGCCCCCGCTCCCGCCCGAGCCGTCCCCGGAGCCCTCCCCCGAGGTCCCGGTTCCCGCACCTCCGGTGCTGTCCCCGAGCCCCCTCGCGCCCAGGCCCCAGCCGACAGCGCCGACCCCGACGCCGACCGTGCCCAAGCCCGAGCCGAAGCCCCAGCCCAACAACAGCAGGCAGTGGTGCCTGCCGCTCGACTTCGGCGAGTGGCTGAACGGATTCTTCGGCAACCAGTCCGTCTGCTTCCGCTTCGACTGGGGCAAGGACTCCGGCTTCTGGCCCTTCTAGACGGAGACGGGTCATCGCACCCGCAGTTCGTTCAGCCGCGCCCGCCAGTCGCGGGCGGCCGGCACCGCCTCGCGCAGCGCGTCCACCGCCCGCTCGCGCCCCGTGATCTGCGACTCGTACAGCCGCAGCAGGGGCGCGAGCGACTGGGTGGCCAGCAGCAGGCGCTGGTTGACCACCGTCTCGGGCCGCCAGTGGTTCTTGTACGGCTCGTTGCCGCGCAGGAAGCTCACCACCGGCCGGCCCTCCTCCAGGGCCCGGCCCGCCTCGTAGCGCAGCAGCAGCGTTGCGACGTCCACCTTCCGCTCGCGCAGGTCCGGGTCGGCCCCGTACAGGTAGCCGCCGCTCAGCGCGGCCGACAGCAGCGTCACGTTGGACGCCACCACCTTGCCGTCCAGCCGGAACTCGGTCAGCCGGCCCTCCCCCGCCCGCACCATCCGCCGGGTGGCCCGGGTCAGGTGCTCGGCGAAGCGGGGCCGCAGGTGCTCCGGGGTCACCCCGCGGCCCCGCCACTGCTTCTCGTGGAGCCGCAGCAGCGTGCGTACGGCCTGCGGCACCTCCCGCTCGGTGACCTCGTGCTCCTCGATCCCGGCGGCGTCGGTCTTGCGCAGCTTGGCCCGCACGCGCTGCGCGCCGGAGGCGGGCATCCGCTTGACGAGCTGGTCGAAGGGGAGCGCGGGCAGCTCCATGCAGGTGGAGTCGGCGGCCTTGGCGCCGACCCCGGGCCACGCCTCGTACAGTGCCTCCGCGGCCGCCCCTGGGCGCACCTCGCGCAGGTCGACGACGGCGGCGCGGGCGGCCCGGTGCAGCCCGTGGGCAAGGGCGGGGACGACCTGGCCGGCGTACTCGGCGGCGACGAGCACGTCGAAGTAGTCGGTGATCGGCCCGCCGAGCGGCACCAGCCGCGGCAGCGGCCGGTGTACGAGCATCAGCGCGGCCGCGCCGACCAGTTCCTCCCCGCGCCGCACGAGCAGGACCCGGAGCCGGCCGTCCTTCCCGTACGACAGCCACCAGGAGTGCAGCCAGGCGTGGCTCTGGAAGGGGGTGGCGGTGGGGCAGTTCCGGACGAGCCGGTTCCAGGACTCCTCCAGCGCGGCGAACTGCCGGGGGTCTCGGCACAGCGTCACCGTCAGGGCCCCGGTGGAGCCCTGCGTCATCGCACGGACTCCTTCTCCTTGGTCTCGGTGTGCTCGCCCTGGGCGGGCAGCGAGGCGTACTCCTCCACCGCCGGGCGGCCCGTCCCCTGCTCCTTGCGGCGGGCCGGGCGGGCCAGCAGCCACAGCCCGCCGAGGAGGCCGCCGGCGCACAGTCCGACGGCTCCGCTGATGGCGGCGGACGGGGAGGCGGGGTCGCTGGGCGCGACGGCCTGGTTGAACAGCAGCAGCTGCACGCCGGTGTTCTTCGCGGCCTGGTTGCTGCTCAGGGAGAGGGCGTCGGCGACGGCGTTGGCGATGTCGGCGGCTTCGGAGGGGCTCTTGGAGGTGCCGGTGATGGCGATCATCGGGGAGTCGGGGGAGGTCTCGGCGCGGACCTGGGTGCGCAGCCGCTGGGCGCTGATGCCGGCGCGGGGCTGGGCGTAGGCGAGGGTGGAGCTGCTGGTGGCGATGCGGCCGTAGGCCTGGGCGAAGCCGAGGGCGGTGGCCGGTTCGGTGGTCTCGTTCGGTACGGCGACCACGTAGCTGGTGGCGGCGTACTCGGGGGCCTTGAGCACCCCGTACGCGCCGCCCGCGGCCAGGCCGAGGAGGGCGCAGGCGGGCAGCGGCCACCAGGCGGGCGGCGGCAGGAGCCGGCGCTTGCGCCCGGAGCGGTGGTCGGACTTCTTCTGGTCGGGGGTGTCGGCCATGTGCGGTGCCTTCCTGGGTGGAGGGGGGTTGGTGCGGTCCCGGCCGTTCCCCTGGCCGGGGGTGGAGCGAAGGGGGTTCAGCCGTCCCCGCCGGGTTCGGCGAGGGCCGGCCCCACCTGGGGGCACCTCCCAGCGGGGGCTGGGGGAGTCCGGGGTCCGGGGTCCGCGGCGGGTGCGGCGGGTGCGGCGGGTGCGGCTCCGCGGTCGTGCGGCCCGCCGGCGGGCCCGGGCACGGGCACGGCGGGTGCCGGACCCTGCGGGGGCGCCGCGGGCAGCGGCCCCGGCACGGACGGCCCGACGGGAACGACCCCGGCCGGAGCGACCGCGTCCCGGCTGTCCGCCGTGTCGAGGACGGGCACGGCGGGGCCGGATCCGGTCGGCGCGCCCGGGCCGGCCGCCGGGCCGGGCACGGGCAGGGGCAGGTCGGTCGCGGAGCCCTGCGGGCACGCCGCAGCCGCCGGCCCCGGCACGGCCGCACCGGCCCCCGGCACGGGCACCGGTGCCGGCCCCTCCCCCGGCGCGGCCAGCGCGAGGGCGTACACGTCCAGGAGTTGCGCGGCGGTGCGGGCGATGTCGTACCGGCGCACCACCGGGGGCGGCGGGAGCCTGCGCGCGCCCGCCTCCATGTGCCCGCGCAGCGCGGCGACCAGTTCCTCCGTGCCGGTGCCGATCCGGCGGGCCCCCGGGGCCTCGGCGGCGGGGAGGTCGTCGATGGCGGGGCAGGTGACGTGCAGCACGGGCAGCCCGGCGGCCAGTGCCTCGACGACGGCGAGCCCGAACGCCTCCTCCCGCGACGGGGAGACGAAGACGTCCATGGCGGCCAGCAGGGCGGGGATCCCGGGGGTGCGCCCGTCGAGGCTGTCGCCGAGCGGGTCGCGCTCACCGAGCAGGTGGATGCGGCTCTGGGCGCCCAGTTCGGCGGCGAGCGTCCGCAGCGCGGCCCGTTCGGGGCCGTCCCCGGCCAGCAGCAGGTGTGCGCCCGGGAGTGCCGCGACGGCCCTCACGAGTACGTCGAACCGCTTGCCCGGCACCAGGCGTCCCACCCCGCCCACCACGAAGGCGCGTTCGGGCAGCCCGGTCCGGCTCCGGGCGGCGCGGCGCACGCCCCCGTCGAAGCGGAAGCGGGCGGACTCGATCCCGTTCGGGACCACGTGCACCCGGGCGGCGGGCACGCCCCACCCCTCCAGCCGGGCGGCGACGGTGCCGGAGACGGCGACGGTGGCCGCCCCGAGCCGTTCGCTCGCCAGGTAGAGGGCGCGTACCCCGCCGGTGAGCGGGCGGCCTTCGATCTCGCCCTCGCCGAGGGAGTGTTCGGTGGCCACGGTGACCGGGACGCCGGCGAGGCGGGCGGCGAGGCGCCCGTACACGCAGGCCCGGTAGAGGTGGGTGTGGACGAGGTCGTAGCGGCCGCGCCGGATGAAGCGGACCAGCTTCGGCAGCGCGCCGAGGTCGCGGTTGCCGCGCATGCCCAGGTGCACGACCCGGACCCCGTCGGCGCGCAGCCCGTCGGCGACCGGGCCGGGGTTGGTCAGCGTCAGAACGTCGCAGGTCATCGGCATGTGCCGGAGCAGCAGCCGCAGTTGCTGTTCGGCGCCGCCGACGCCGAGCCCGGTGATGACGTGCAGGGCCCTGAGGTCCTTGACGTCCTTGGGGTCCTTCAGCTCCTTCACGCCCTTGTCGTCCTTCACCGCAGCACCTTCCTGCGCAGCTCCCGCACCTGGTGCCGCAGCTGCTTGACGCGCAGCCGGGCGGGGCCGTCGGCCTGGCTGACGTGGGTGCGGGGCAGGGCGTGGCGGCCGGCGAGGCGGCCGGGGGAGATCGCGCAGGCGTAGTCGTACCCGGCGGTGCGACAGGCTTCGACGACCCGGGCGTCGAGGTGGCCGTACGGGTAGCAGAAGCCCTCGGGGAGGGTGCCGGTCAGCTCGCGGATGAGCTCGCGGCTGCCGCGCAGCTCCTGCTGGAGGACGTCGTCGGGGGCGGCGGTGAGGTCCTGGTGGAGCAGCCCGTGGGAGCCGATCTCCTGTCCGGCCGCGGCGACTTCGCGGATCTGCTCGGCGGTGAGCAGGGGCTTGCGCGGGCCCAGCGGGTCCCAGACGTTGTCGACGCCGAGCCGGCCGGGCAGGACGAACAGGGTGGCCGTGCAGTCGTGGCGGCGCAGCAGGGGCAGGGCTCGGGTCAGGAAGTCGGTGTAGCCGTCGTCGAAGGTGAGCCCGACGAGTCCGCGGCCGCGGCCGGCGGCGCGGGCCCGCAGCAGTTCGCCGACTCCGACGCCGCGCAGCCCGCGGGAGCGCAGCCACAGCAGCTGGGCCTCCAGGGCGGCCGGGGTGACGGTGATCCCGTACGGGTCCTCGGCGGGGTCGGTGAACTCGGCGACCGAGTGGTACATCAGGACCCACGGGGACGTGCTCCGGCGGGCGGGGCCCGTCACGGCGGCGGGGGCCGTGTCGGTGTCAGCGGACATTGCGGAACCTCTGGGTGAGCTGGGTGATCCGGTTCGCGGTGTGCGAGCCGAGCTGGGCGATCTGGCCGGGCAGGGCGGTGATCTCCAGTGCCCGTATGGCCATTCCGGTGGCTCCGAACATGGCGGGGACGAGCAGGCAGCCGAGGGCGGCGCTGAGGAGCGGGTCGGCGATCATCGGGCCGGCGAGCCAGCCGGTGCCGCAGGCGGCGGCGGCCGCGACGGCGAGCCGGCCGATGCTGACGGCGACGCGGCGGACCTGGATGGCGATGATGCGGGAGCCGAGTCCGGTGAGGAGCATGGCGGCGGCGGTGGAGATGCCGGCGGCGTTGGCGGCGGCGATGCCGTAGGTGCCCCACCAGCCGACGGCGAGGGCTCCGGCGACGATGTTGACGAGGAGTCCGGCGCCCATCGCGAGCGCCGGGAACCAGGTGGGCCGGGCGGTCGAGAAGAAGGGCCGGGAGAGTGCGCCGACGAGGCAGTGGCCGAGGAGGCCGAGGCCGTAGACCCGCATCGCGGAGGCGGTGGCGAGGGTGTCCTGGTGGGTGAAGGCGCCGCGTTCGAAGAGGACCTGGATGATCTGCGGGGCGTAGCCGATGACGAGGGCCGTTCCCATGAGGACGGCGAGGGAGGCCAGTGCCAGGTCCTGCTCCACGCGCCGGCGGGCCTTCTCGCGTTCCCCGCCGGCCATGGCCTGGGCGACGACGGGGAAGGTGACGGTGCAGATCATCAGGGAGAGCACCATCGGCATCTGCGCGACCTTCTGCGCGTAGTTGAGGTGCGAGATGGCGCCGGGCGGGAGGGATGCGGCGAGGAAGCGTTCGACGAGTACCTGTGACTGGCGGAAGACCGCGAAGAAGATGACGGGGGCGATGACCCCGAAGGCGATGAGGGTGGGCCGGTCCCGGTCGCGCTGGTTGCGCGGGGCGCCCTTGGCGCGGCTGGGGGCGAAGCCGACGTTGCGGATGAAGGCGGGGAGCTGGACGAGGACCATCAGCAGCCCGCCGACGGCGACTCCGGCGGCGGCGGCGCGGACTCCCCACAGGGTGTGGAGGGCGACCATGGTGCCGATGATGCCGACGTTGTAGGAGACGTAGATCGCGGCGGGCGGCAGGAACGAGCGGTGGGCGCGCAGGGCCGCGCTGAAGTAGCCGGCGATGCCGAAGGTGATGACGGTGAGGGCGGTCATCCGGGTGCACTGGACGGCGAGTTCCGGGTCGGGCAGGCCGGGTGCGAGGACGCCGACGACGAGTGGTGCGGCGACGATGAGCACGGAGGCCACGGCGGCGAGGAACACGGCGAGCCGGGGCAGGGTGGCGCCGACGAGGAGGCGTACGGGGTCGGCGGCGCGGGCCTCGCGGCGGGTGAGGCCGGCCCGGCTGGCGGCGCGGCGGGCGAGGGCGTGGCTGAAGGCGGGGACCATCAGCAGGGCCATGGCGTCCTCGATGAGGAGCGTCGAGGCCATCTCGGGGACGGTCCAGGAGATGAGGAAGGCGTCGCTGTCGTGCCCGGCGCCGAAGAGGTGCGCGATGGTCTGGTCGCGTACGAGACCGAACACGGCCCCGGCGGCGGTCAGTCCGGCGGTGACGGCGGCGGCCTTGGCGAGGAACCGGCCGAGCGGTGCGGCCCCGCTGCCGCCGGTGTCACCGGTTCCGGGTCCGCCCGGGCCGTTCCGCTCGCCCTGCGGCCCCCGCCCCCGCCCCTGCGCCTGCCGCGCGGGGACCCGTCCGGCGGCCGGCGGGCCCAGGACGCCCCGCCGGGGTGCCGCGGCCGCCGGGGCGTCCGCGGCGCCTGCCGTGCCGGGCCGGCCGTCGGGCGCGGCGGTCGCGGCGTCGGCGCCCGCCGGGGTGGCGCGGCGGCCCGCGACGGCGTAGCCGGGCCGCGCGTCCGCGCGCACGTCGGCCCGCGCCTCGGCCCGCGCGTCGTGCAGTACGCCGTCGCGCACCGCGTCGCGCACCACCTCCCGTGCTCCGTCCCGTACCGCGTCCCGTGCCCCGTCCCATACCGCGTCGCGCACTCCGTCGCGTACCGCGTCCCGTGCTCCGTCCCGTACCGCGTCCCGCACGTCCGACCCCCACGGCTCAGCCATCGTCCGGCCACCTCCCGCCCCTGCCCGTCCCGTGTCCGGCCCGCCGGTCGGGCGGCCGCGCCCGTCCGGCGCGCCCTGGTCGCCCGGGGTCGCGCCCCGGCCCGGGCCGTCGGAGCCCGGAACCCGGGCGGGTCCGCCCGCCGGGGTTCCGGGATCCGGCGCGCCCGGGCCGGGGGCCGCGTCCGGGACGGTGCGGCCGCGGCCGGCCGGTGGTACGGCCGGGGCGGTACCCGCGGAGCCCGCGGCCGCGGCGACTTCGGTCGCCGCGGCCGCGGGCCGCCGCCAGGGAGTCGTGTCGGTCACCGGCCGGCCGGCCCCTCGGCGGCCAGCGGGCCGCGCCCCGGCACGGAGCCGCTGCCGGTGCCGAATCCGGTGGAGGGCAGGGCCCACCACGCCGCGAGCCCGATGATCACGCCGGTCAGCACGGTGGACGGCCCGCCGATGTCCGCGTACAGGAAGTCGGTCAGCTGCCACACGAACAGCCCGGTCGCGATCAGCCCGCAGTCCCGGACGGCCCGGTCGGTCCCCGTCACGCACCGCCGCAGCCCCGCGACCAGCAGTGCGGCCCAGCCGCCCGCCAGCGCGAGCAGGCCGATGAGGCCCTGCTCGCTGAGGATGAGGAGGTACATGTTGTGCGGGGACAGCAGCGGCTGCTTGATGAAGGCCTGTCCGGCGCCGGCGGTGTCGCTGCCGGAGGACAGTCCCAGCGAGGAGTGGCCGTCGCGGTGCGCGGGGAAGCCCTTGAGGCCCACGCCCACCGCGGGGCGCTCGCGCCACATGGACTCGGCGGCGGCCCACATCGTGTAGCGGTCCGTGACGGACTGGTCGGGGGCGCTGGAGACCTGGGTGATCGAGGTGAGCCGCTCGGCGACCATCTCGGAGCCGACCCCGAGCCCGCCGACGAGGACGACGCCCAGCGCGGCCAGTGCGACGAGCACGCGCAGGGCCCGCCGGATCCCGGCGAGGAACATCACCAGCACGGCCGCGCCGAGGGTGGCGATCCAGGCACCGCGGCTGAAGGACAGCACCAGCGGCAGCACAAGGGCGAGGGCGCAGGCCCCGGCGGTCCGGCGGACCCGCCTGGGCAGTCCGGGCGCGAGAGCCGCGGCGGTGGCGACGACGAGCCCGTACGCGACGACGGTGGCCATGCCCATCACGTCGCCGGGGCCGAAGGTGCCCACGGCGCGGACGTTGGCGCCCTGGTAGGAGGCGCCGGTCCGGGTGGCGTACTGCACGACCCCCACCGCGCCCTGGACCAGGGCGAGTACGACGAAGCACCCGGCGGCGATCCGGAACTCGCGGGCGTCGCGCACCAGCAGCACCACGGCCGCCGGGACGAGCACGAAGACCTGGAGGTAGCGCACGAACCCGGGCAGGGCGGCGTACGGGTCGCCGGCGGTCATCGTGGACACGGCGAGCCCGACGCCGGGGGCACCGAGGACGAGCACTCCGAGCGGGCTCAGGGTCCGCACCCGGCCGCGCAGGGCCTGGATCCCGCAGACGAGGGCGAGGAGCAGCGAGGCGGCGTCGGCGGGGCCGACCTTGCCGGAGGCGGTCGCGTCGCCGGCGGGGAGCGGGGCGAGGAGGAACAGGACGGTCGCGGCGAGGGGCAGCAGCGGCCAGTGGCGGCGCAGCGGGCCGGTGTCGAAGCCGCGCACGGGAGCCGGCGCGGCGGGCGGTGCGGTCGGCGGCGCGGAGGGCGGTGCGGATGCGGCGAGGCTCATGCTCAGCTCCCTCCCAGCCGGAAGCGGAAGAAGGAGGCGGCGGTGCGGGCCAGGATCCACAGGTCCTGCCAGAGCGACCAGGTGTCGATGTAGTGGTTGTCGAAGCGGGCCCGGTCCTCGATGGAGGTGTCGCCGCGCAGTCCGTTGATCTGGGCGAGGCCGGTGATGCCGACGGGCATCCGGTGGCGGGCCTCGTAGCCGGGGTGGACGGTGCTGAACTTGGCTACGAAGAAGGGGCGTTCGGGGCGCGGGCCGACCAGGCTCATGTCACCCCGTACGACGTTCCACAGCTGGGGCAGTTCGTCCAGGGAGGACTTGCGCAGGAAGGAGCCGACGGGGCTCATGCGGCGGTCGCCGGCGACGGTCCAGCGGGTGGCGGACTCGTGCTCGTCGGCGCGCAGGGTGCGGAACTTCAGCAGGGTGAAGGGCCGTCCGTACAGGCCGACCCTCTCCTGACGGAAGATCACCCCGGGTCCGTCGGAGAGCCGGACCGCGAGGGCGCAGACGCCCATGACGGGGGCGGCGGCGAGGAGCGCGAGGGCGGCGAGGCAGGAGTCGATGGCCCGCTTCGCGGCGCGTTCCAGCGGCCGGGAGGGGCGCGGGAGCAGCGGCTGGACGGCGTATCCCCAGAGCTGGTCGGCGGGCTGCGCGACGCGCATGCCGGTGACCTTGGCGGTTCCGGCGGGGTCGGCGAGCCACAGCCGGCAGCCGTGGTCGTGGAAGAGCCTGACCAGGGAGGCGGTGCGTTCGTCGGCCTCGGGGGGACAGGTGAAGACGGCGTGCCGGACGGAGTTCTGGATGACGGCGCGGCGTACGTCCTCGTGGGTGGCGAGGACGGGGAGCTGGCCGGGGTCCCCGTCGGCGGGGGCCGCGGTGTCGGCGATGCCGACGGGGCGCAGTCCGTACTCGGGGCGGCCGTGGAGGGCGGCGGCGACGGCGCCGGTGCCCTCGCCGGGGCCGACCACGAGCGCCGAGACGGGGCGTCGTACGGCGGCGCGGCGGCGGAGCTGGTTGACGAACCCGCGTCCCGCGCAGGCGAGTACGACCTGGAGGCCGATGGCGCCGAGGAGCGCGCTCCAGCCGAGGGCGCGGTGGGGTGCGGCGGCGAGCAGGGCGGCGGCCCCGGCCCAGAGCACGGCGGCGCGTCCGGCCAGGGCGGGGAGTTCGCGCAGTGCGGAGGGGGCGAGGCGGGGCCGGTAGAGGCCGGCCTGTGCGTGGACGGCGGTGAGGAGCGCGGCGGCGGGCAGGACGGCTTCGGGGGGCAGGGTGCCGGCGGGCAGGGTGGTCGCGGTGACGGCGGCGGCGATCGCGTCGACGGTCAGCAGCGCGGTGACGCCTTCGCGGCGGCGGGTCCGCTGCGGCCGTACGGCGGCGCGGGCCCGGTCGGCGCGGGGTCCGCGCGGGGGGTGGATGGCGGTCACGGCACGGCGGGGTTCGGCGGGAGCCGCGGGGGCGAAGGCGCTGCCGCCGGCGTGCCCCGTGCCGCCCTGCCCGGTGTGCCGGGCGGGTGCGCTGTCCATCGTCATCGGCTGATGCGCTCCTGGTTCAAGGGCCGGGGCCTGCCCAGCAGTTCGTGGTACAGGCCGGTGACCGCGTCCGTGGTCCGCCGCACGTCGAACTCGGTCCGGGCGTGTTGCTGGGCCTGCTCCCCGAGTTCGGTGAGCAGCCGCGGTTCGGCGAGCAGCCGTCCCAGGGCCTTGGCCAGCGCCGTCGGGTCCTCCGGCGGTACCAGGCAGAGCCGTCCCTGGCCGGACGGCAGGCTCTCCCGTGCACCGCTGACGTCGGAGACCAGGACCGGGCGGCCGCAGGCCATGGCTTCGAGCGGGGCGAGCGCCATGCCTTCCCACCGCGACGGCAGTACAACGAGATCGGCGGCGCGAAGCCACGGTCGGATGTCGGCGGCGGCGCCGGCGAAGTGGACGCCGGGGGGTGCGGTGCGGCGCAGCCGTTCGGCGTCGGGGCCGTCGCCGACGAGGGCGAGGCGGGCGCCGGGGACCGTGCCGAGGACCTCCGGCCAGGCGCGCAGCAGGACGTCCTGGCCCTTCTGGGGGCAGAGCCGGCCGACGCAGACGGCGAGCGGTCCGCCGTCGGGCAGCCGGAGCGAGGCGCGGGCTTCGGCGCGGCCGCCGTCGCGCCGGCCGCGGGCGGGGGCGAAGCGGGTGAGGTCGACGCCGTTGCGGATCACGGCCCAGCGGGCGGTGATCCCTTCGGCCTCGCCGGCCCGGCGTTCGGCCTCGCTGACGCAGAGCACCCGGTCGGCCCAGCGGGCGCCGATGCGTTCCCAGCGGAGCGCGAGGGCGGCGGTGGTGCCGCTGACGGCGTCGAAGGACCAGGCGTGGGGCTGGAACACGGTCGGCAGGGAGCCGCGTACGGCGAGTCGTCCGGCGAGTCCGGCCTTGGCGCTGTGGGCGTGCAGCAGGTCGGGGCGCAGGCGCTGGACCAGCCGGGCGGCTCCGAGGACTTCGGCGGGCAGCCCGGGTCCGGGGGAGCGTCCGGCTCGCCAGGTGTGCACCTCGGCGCCGGCGTCGCGGGCGGCGTCGGCGAGCTGTCCGCCGCGCGGGCAGCCGACGAGTACGCGCAGTCCGGCGGCGGTCTGCGCCCGTGCGAGGTCGGTGACGACGCGGGCGACGCCTCCGTCTACGGGCTGGACGAGGTGGAGGACGGTGGCGGGGGAACCGGAACCGGCCGGTGACGGGTCCGGCGAGGGGTGTTCTGGCACGTGGAGTGGTCTCCTGCGTTCAGCGGCGCGCGTCTGTCTGAACGAAGAGCACACCGAGGAATTGACCTTGGCTTTCGCCCGCGAACTTGAAGCTGAGGCTGCGGGCGCCACCGGACAGGGCGGGACTCAGGTCGAACACGTCCGCGTCATATCCGAGATTATTCATATGTTCGGGCTGTCGCACGAACGAGGGACGTCCGAATTCCGTGATCGTGGAATTCATAACATCATTAAAAGGATTTTCTGCATCGCTGACGTTGACCCGCCGGCCACTGTCGGCGGTCACGGTCAGTGAGTCACCGAGGGTCCCCCGGTCGCCGTCGTACGCGACCACCCCGGCCTTCCCGGCGGCACCGGGCGCCACGTCCAGGCCGGCGACCTCCACCGTCTCCCCCGCGGCCTCGCCGGCGCCGGCGGCCAGCGACTCGAAGCCGTCCCACACCGAGACCCTGCGCAGCGGCTCCTGCGGGTGCTCGTACGCGACGACCAGCGTCCAGCCGCCCCAGGCGCCCGCCTCCGAGTGGCCCATGGCCACGTTGAGCTGGGCCACGGTCCACATCCCCGCCCCGCCCTTGCGGACCATCGGGGTGACGTCGGCCGAGGCCTGGTAGGCGTCGCTGCCCTGGTCGGTGTGGTGCCCGATCACGGTGTCGGCCAGCACCGCCCTGTACGCGCCCCCGGGCTCGGCGACCAGCACCCGGCCGTTGTCCTCCGGCGGCTTCTGCTCCCCCACCCGCAGGTTCCCGCCCCAGTACAGCCGGGCGTACGAGACCTTCGCGCCCTGCGGGACCTTGAGCTCGGCCCGGGTGGAGTTGTAGGTGTCCGGGTCCTTGTCGACCTCGTCGTAGAACATCTCGAAGTCTCCGTTGACCCCCGCCGCGCCCTTCTTGACCTCGGCGCACGGCTCGGCCCGGTCGTTCTCCTCGCGGCGGCAGCTG
Organism: Streptomyces sp. NBC_00158; assembly: GCF_045160885.1. Lineage (NCBI taxonomy): Bacteria > Bacillati > Actinomycetota > Actinomycetes > Kitasatosporales > Streptomycetaceae > Streptomyces > Streptomyces sp. NBC_00158. Next base: position 4,271,744 of record NZ_CP108161.1, on the reverse strand, counting down.
ATGGCGGAGTTGGAGGCCCGTACCAGCCCGCCGTGCTGCACGGCCTGGTAACGCTGGGTGAAGGGCACCCGGGGCAATTCGCGGGGCCCGGCGGGCACCGCGGCGCCCGCCTGGGGGACGTGCGCGGAAAGCGTGAGGCAGGACAGCAGGCCGAGTGTGCCGAGGATTCTGCGGGAGGAACCCATGACCCTGTCTCCATTTTCGATCAAGGGGACAAAACAGGAGTGAACTTTGTCAGAAATCGGGCTGGAAATCACGTCGGACTCGCTCGTACGGCCTTTTGGGCGATAGCACGCACCCTCTCCGTGGGCGGGTCGTTATGCGCTGCACCACCGTTCGAACCGAAAGGAAATACGGAGATGAAGAAGAGGCTGATGCGCGGCAGCACCGTGGCGGTCGCGGGCGCGGCGATGCTGATGGGCGGCGCGGGCCTCGCCTCCGCGCACGGCGGGGCCTCGGCGGACGGCGTCGCCGCCGGCTCCCCCGGTGTGGCGAGCGGCAACGTGGTCCAGGTCCCCGTCGACGTCCCGGTGAACGTCTGCGGCCTCACCGTCAACGTGATCGCGCTGCTGAACCCGGCGTTCGGCAACACCTGCGTGAACGCCTGAACGTCAACCGCGCCGCGCGAAACGGCGGCATCCGGGTGAAGCCACGCAACCCGAGCCGGGCCGCGGGCGTTGATCCGGATGCTCCAGCACCGGGCAATCCTGCAAAAAAGGGACGATAATGATCAAGAAGTTCGCGGCCGGCGCAGCGGTTGCCGCCACCACCCTGGGCCTCGGCGCCGCCATGGCCCCGCAGGCGATGGCCGTCGGGAACGACAACGGCATCAACACCGTCAACGGCAACAACTCGGCGCAGATCTACGGCAACCAGGCCACCTACGGCAACATGAGCCCCCAGATGGCGCTCATCCAGGGCTCCTTCAACAAGCCCTGCATCGCCCTCCCGGCCAAGGTCAACGCGCAGTCGATCCTCGCGCTCATCAACGTCGGCGTCCAGGACATCCCGGTCCTGTCCAGCCCGCAGAACCAGCAGTGCACCGAGAACTCCACCCAGGCCAAGGGTGACGAGGCCCTGTCGCACATCCTGGACAACATCCCGATCCTCTCCGGCAACGTCTCCGCCGGCAGCTGATCACGCAACGCCCCGAGCGAGGCCGTCGCACCCCCGGGTCGCGGCGGCCTCGCCGCGTGCCGGGCCAGCGTAATTCCGGCTCCCTCCAGCGTCCTTCCGGCGTCCTCAATTATCGGTTCGAATTCACGGCCCGACCGCCCTCCCGGGGCATCGGAGTGAATTGGGCAGAAGCCCCCGGAAATTCGCGGTTTCTTTTCCCGGACCCACTCGTTGTTGTTTTTGCAGCGGATACACCTCTGCGGGAAGGATTGGAAAAGAAAATGAAGCACAAGAAGGCAGTGGTGCTGGCCGCCGGCGCGATGATGGCCGCCGGTGTCGCCTCCCCGGCCATGGCCGACGCGGGCGCCAGCGGGGTCGCCAAGGACTCCCCCGGCGTCCTCTCCGGCAACCTCGTGCAGGTTCCCGTGCACATCCCGGTGAACGTCTGCGGCAACACCGCCCAGCTGGTCGGTCTGCTGAACCCGGCCTTCGGCAACACCTGCGTCAACGCCTGACGAAGCCCTCGGCCCGTGAGGGCGGGGCAGACCTCCTCGGGGTGGCCTCGGAGTGCACGGCGGTGCACTCCGAGGCCACCTTCGATTCAGAACCGGCCGTGCGCCGGTGGACAGGGAAGGACCCATGCGACAGGTACTGAGCCGACAGGTACTGGGCAAGGGGGTGCTCACCGCTGCGGCCGCATCGAGCCTGCTGTCGATCGCGACCGGCGCGGCGTACGCGCATCCCGGGGCGATGGCCGAGGCCTCGCATTCACCGGGTGTGCTGTCCGGCAACAGCGTCTCCGTACCGATCACGGTCACACCGAACCTGTGCGGCAACAGCGTGGACGGGGGTGCCGCCCTCAACCCCGCGATGGGGAACACCTGCGTCAACTCCACCGGATCCCACGCGGGCGACGACGGCGGCCGCGACTACGAGCGCTACCTGAGCCCCGAACACCGCGCGGCCTTCGAGCGCTACCTCGACGAGCAGCAGAGCGGCCGGCACGCACTGCCCCGCCAGCGCCACGAGGAGGAGCGCGGGTACGAGGAACCCCGCGCGCACGCCCCCAAGCACGCCGCGCCGCGCCCCCAGGCGCCCCGGCACGAGCCCCCCGCGCCGCCCCGCCACCACCAGGACGGCGGCGACGAGGGCGGCTACGGCGGCGGCGAGCACGGGGAGGAGTGCGACGACCACCCGGCGCAGCCCCCGCACGCGGAGCACCCGGCGCCGCACCCGGCCCCGCCCGCACCCGCACCGCAGCACCCGAAGCCCAAGCCGGAGCCGCGGCCCGCCCCGCCCGCCCCCAAGCCCCAGCCGAAGCCCGGCCCCGTGGCGGAGCACCCGGCGCCCTCCCCCGCCCCGACCCCGACCCCGGCGCCCGCCCCGGCGCCCGCTCCGGCCCCCGCACCGCAGCCCGCACCCCAGCCCGCACCGGCCCCGGCTCCCCCGCCGCAGCCCCCGCAGGCCGAGACCCCGGCGCCGCAGCCGGAGGAGCAGCCCCACACCCTCCCGGCCCCCGTCCCGGCTCCGCTCCCGGCCCCCGCCCCCGCGCCGCAGCCCGAGGCGCAGCCGGCCCCGGCCCCCGCCCCGGCGGCGCCCGCCGCGGAGGTTCCGGCGCCGCGGCCGCCGCACGGCAGCCAGCCGGAGCGGCCCGAGCCCGCGCCGCTCCCCGTCCCCGAGGTCGTCCGCCCGGCGGACCAGCCCCCGGCGGCCCCCGCCGGTGACCTCCCGGTGCACCTGCCCCCGGCGCCCGCTCCCGCTCCCGCCCCGGCCCCTGCTCCCGAGGCCGCCCCGCCGGCCCCCGTACCGGCTCCGGCCCGGGTGGCCGCGCCCGAGCTGGCGGCCACCGGAGCCGGCGAGGCCTCGGCCATGGCGGCCCTCGCCTCGGCCCTGATCCTCGGCGGCGCGATTCTGTACCGCAGGTCCCGTATCGACTGACCGGGAATACCGGTAATCAGAAGAAATACCGGCCGGAGAATCCCCCTGGGATTCTCCGGCCGCTGCCGTGCGCCCGGCCCGGCGTTTCCGTATCCGCCGGTAATCGTTACCCAGGTCGAAAGCGGCGAGACGGTCGCCGCCGCACCTCTGTCCACGAATAGAAGAGGATTTTCGATAATGAAGCTCTCCAAGGCCGCCGCTGTCGTCGCCGGCTCCGTCGCCGCGCTCGGAGCGGCGACCCCCGCCTTCGCGGCGGAGGCGTCCGCCGTCCCGATGAGCCTGTCGGCCGGATGGAACACGACGCTCAGCGCCGTCGAGCCGGTCGTCGCCTCGGCCCCCGAGACCCTGGGCATGGCCCTCGCCGAGCAGGGCGACACCGTCAACAAGGTCGTCGGCACCGCCCAGGGCGTCAACAAGCTCCGCAACAACGCCCCCGGCGAGGTGCTGGGCCTGGCGAACGGGGCGACCAAGGCCTCCCCGCTGCTCGGCGGCGTCCAGCTCAACGGCGGCCAGCACTGAGCAGCCCCGGGAACGACTGTGGGCGCCCCCGGCGATGCCGGAGGCGCCCACAGTCGTGTGGTGCTGACGGTACGTGCGTCAGTCGTTGATGCAGACGTTGCCGAACGCGGGGTTCAGCGCGCCGATGATGCTCACGGAGTTGCCGCAGACGTTGACCGGAACGTGGACGGGGACCTGGACCAGGTTGCCCGAGAGGACACCGGGGGAGCCCACGGCCGCGCCCTCGGCCGAGGAGTCGGCGGAGGCGGCGCCGGCGGCACCGGCGACGGCGAGACCAGCGGAGGCCAGGGCCACAGCGGCCTTCTTGGCAGCAGTGTTCATGGGAAGTGCACCTTCTCTTCGATGTCCTGCCCCGATCCGGGGCTCACACGAAGCGAAACGGTCCAGCTTCCCGGACGACACGGCCGCGGGCCGAAGAAGACCCGAACCAGACCTGTTCAGCCCAATAGTCGTAACCATGCCGCCGGTCCGGCCTCCGCCGCCCCGCCTAACTGCGGATGGGGATGTCGGGCAGGTCCGGGATGTCGGGCAGCTCGGGGATCACCCCGGTGTCCGGCAGCGCGGGGGCCGCCGGGGTGGCGGGGAGCGCCGGGGTGGCCGGGACGGCCGGGAGAGCCGGAAGGGCCGGAAGCGCCGGGGTCGCCGGGAGGTTGACCGCCGGGAGGCCGAGCCCGTCCGGCAGCTTGATCTCGGGCAGCTTGATCTCCGGGAGCTTGATCTCGGGCAGCTTCACCCCGCCCAGCAGGCCCGTGAGGGAGCCCAGCAGGTCTCCCAGGGTCTTGGTCAGGCTCGCGAGGAGGTCGTCGATCGGGCCGGCGGCGACCTGGTCGGGGACGGCCTGCTTGACCTCCTCGATCCGTTCGATCCGCTCCTGCACGACGGCCGCACGCTCTTCGACGGCCGCTGCGGCGTCGCCGGCGGCCATCGCGGGGGCGGCCGCGCCGGACAGTATGACGACGGCGATGGCCGACGGGACGAGGACGCGGAGGCGGGACGGCTTCGTGCGCATGGGGTTTCCTTACGGTGGTCGCGAAAACGGACGGGAACAATCCGCTTCCTCACCCACCGTGCGCACCCCCTCTACGGAGCGCAACACGATCTTGACCGGCGGGGCCGGGCCCTGGGGCTGCGTACGGGCTTCGCGCAGGCGTCCGCAGCCGCCTCACCCGCACCGGGGAAATCCACGCACCGGACGGGCCGATCGAGTGAAGGAGCGGAACCAACCCCCTGGAGGGCCTGTTGATCAGGGCGCTCCACAAGCGGGCACTCGTGCGACAGAAGGATCAATGATGCTCAAGAAGATCATGGCCGCCGCCGCGGTCACCGCCGCCGCCGTCGGCGCGGGCGCCGCTCCCGCCATGGCCATCGGCAACGACAACGGGATCAACACGGTCAACGGCAACGGTGCCCAGCAGATCTACGGCAACCAGAAGACGACCGGCGACATGAGCCCGCAGCTGGGCCTGGTCCAGGGCACCCTCAACAAGCCCTGCATCGGCCTGCCCGCCAAGGTCAACGCCCAGTCGCTCATCGCCGCGCTCAACATCGGCGTCCAGGACATCAACGTCCTGTCCAACCCGCAGAACCAGCAGTGCACCGAGAACTCCACCCAGGCCAAGGGCGACGAGCCGCTCTCCCACATCCTGAGCAACATCCCGGTCCTCTCCGGCAACGGCTCCATCGGCAGCTGACCCCCCGAGCTCGGCCCCTTGCGTGGAGCGAGTGACGCGGTGACGAAGTGACGAGGGCCCCGGCGGCGTCCAGCCGCCGGGGCCCTCGTTCGCGTGGGGCCCGCTCCGCCCGGGTCAGCCCGTCCAGAAGTCCCACCAGCGGGTCAGGACCAGCATCCCGATCACCCCGAGGTGCAGGGCGGGCGGCGCCCAGGCGAAGTCGGTGAACAGGGCCCGCAGCGGACCGGGCGCGGGCAGGTCGCCGGTGCGGACGTTGCGGGCGGTGACCGCCCAGAACATCAGCAGGGTCGCCACCCACGCCAAACAGCACCACAGGCACAGGGCGTTGATCTCGTACAGCGACTGCACCATCAGCCAGGCGCAGAAACCGGTGCCGAAGAGCGTCCCGGCGTTCAGTCCCAGCCAGAACCAGCCCCGGTGGCGGGCGCCGGCCAGCAGGCCCGCGCCGACGCAGACGACCACGGCGTAACCGACCAGCCCGAGCATCGGGTTGGGGAAGCCGAAGGCGGACGCCTGCTCGCTCTGCATGACGCTGCCGCAGGACACCACGGGGTTGAGACTGCACGCGGGCTTGAAGTCCGGGTCCTCCAACAGGAGGAACTTGTCCAGGGTGATCACCCAGGAGGCCAGCAGCCCGGCCGCCCCGGTGACCACCAGCAGCCAGGCCAGCCCCCGGGAGGCGCCCGGTTCGCCCTCGGGGCGGATGCGGGGGCGGCCCTGCTGGCGGGGGACGCCCACTGTGTTCGTTGCCATACCGCCCATGCTCCCGCGCAACATGACGGACCGGCGCGAACCGGGGCCATCCGTACCCAACTTGACCTGAAGGTGTGGCGGGAACCCCTGATGCTTCCCGGACGTTTTACCGAATCCCGGACGTGATGTCAGCACCAGGGGCTACGTTGTGCTTCCGCGAAGTGACAAGCAGCGACGGCCTGGAGACCCACCTTGAGCGATCCGTACGAGACAACCGAGGCGCACCTCGAGCGACTCCTGGGCCGCGCCCTCAACTCCTTCGACCTGCCGGACAGCCTGGTCGAGCGCCTCGGCACGGCGCTCGCCCACAGCTCTTCGCTGTACACCACCCACCACAGCCCGTCGGCGGGGCTGTGGCGGGAGACCCACCGGCACACCTACCTGCTGCCCGACGGGGACGCGGCCTCCCTGTGGGAGCTCGCCTACCGGCTCGGGGGCGACCGCCACACCCGGCACGAGGTGTTCGAGAGCAAGGCCGAGCTGGGGCTGGCGGTGGCCCGGCTGTTCGGCGAGTCCCCCGCGGAGCCGGTGCCGGCCGGAACGCCCGGCACCGGAGTGGAGGACGGGGACGAGGGACTGGAGGCCGATCTGGCGGTGCTCAGCGCGCTGTTCGCGGCCCCGTCGCCCCAGCAGCGCCGCCGCGAGTACACGGTGGAGCAGTCCGCCGACCACGCCCGGCGGGTGCTGCGCCGCGCGGAGAACGCCGACCGGCCCGGTGAAGCGGTGGCGGTGCTGCTGCGCTCCGCGTACGCGCACCACATCACGCAGGCGTTCGGCGGCCGGCAGTGCCTGGCCGACGGGCGGGACGCCGGTTTCAGCCTGTACGAGCACGCCTTCGTCCTGCTGGACGGGAGCGAGTTCAGCCTGTGGGAGGTCGAGCACACGGCGACTCCGGACGGCCGGCACATGTGCGAGGTCTACGACAGCGAGGCCGCCGCGCGCGGGGCGATGGAGCTGCGGGCCAACGTCCGCTGACGCGGCCACCGGGGCCACCCGGGGCGTCGGGGTCACCGCGGCCGTCGGCCGCGGTGGCCGTCAGCCGGCGGACAGCGGGAGGTCCAGCGGCAGGTCCCGGGTGATGCGGACGGCCTCGGGGCGCAGGTCCTCCGGGCCCGGCATGACGCTGCCCGGCAGCTGTACGGCGGCCGCGCCGTGGGCGAGGGCGGAGGCGAGGGCGGAGGGGCCGGCACCCCCCGCGGTCAGGAAGCCTGCGAGGGCGGCGTCGCCGGCTCCGACGTCGCTGCGGACCGCCGCGACCGGTGCCGTGCCGTGGTGGGCGCCGTCAGCGGTGACGAGGAGCTGGCCCTGCGCGCCGAGGGAGGCCAGCACCGCGCCGGCGCCGCGGCCGACCAGTTCCTCGGCGGCCTTGACGGCGTCGCCGAGGGTGGCCAGCGGGCGGCCCACGGCTTCGGCGAGCTCGGCGGCGTTCGGCTTGACGACGTCGGGGCGGGCGGGCAGCGCCGCCGCCAGGGCGGGGCCGGAGGCGTCCAGGGCGACGCGGGCGCCGGCTTCCCGGGCGCGGGTGACGAGTTCGGCGTACCAGCGGTCTTCCAGGCCGGGCGGCAGGCTGCCGCAGCAGGCGATCCAGTCGGCTCCGGCGGAGCCGCGGACGGTGTCGAGCAGGAGGGCGGACTCCCGGGCGGAGAGCTCCGGGCCCGCCGCGTTGATCTTCGTGAGGGTGCCGTCCGGTTCCACGACGGCGATGTTGGAGCGGGTCAGCCCGGCGATGGAGACGGCGGTGACGTCCACGCCCTCGGCGGTCAGCAGCTCCAGGAGCAGGGTGCCGGCGGGGCCGCCCAGCGGGAGGACCGCGGTGGTGGAGCCGCCCGCGGCGGCGACGGCCCGGGAGACGTTGACCCCCTTGCCGCCGGGGTCGGTCCGCTCCCCCGCGGCCCGGAGCACCGCACCGCGTTCCAGCGAGGGGACCTCGTAGGTCCGGTCGAGGGAGGGGTTGGGGGTGACCGTGAGGATCATTGCGAGCCGCCTGTGGGTTCGTGTCCGTTCAATACCGGATTATGCCGCTTCTCCGCCACCCTACGCAGAAAACCGGGGGAAAACAAAGAAAAACGGACATGCCCGCTCCGAGGAGCGGGCATGTCCGCAGCTCCCGGTCCGAACCGGGGGCCGTCACCGGGACGTCGACGGGGCCGTCGGCGGGGCCGTCGGCGGGCGCGTCAGTGGGCGCCCTCGACCGCCCCCTCGCGCTCCGACATCGGAACCTGCCGGCGCGGCAGCACGAACATCACCGCGAAGATCACGACGAGGACCGCCACGACCCACCACAGCGCGCCGCGGAAGGCCTCGGCGTACGGCACGCCGAGGATCCGGTCGTCCTCGATGGAGCCGAAGAAGACGACGGAGGTCAGCGCGAGGCCGAGCGCGTTGCCCATCTGGCCGGTGGTGTTGATCAGGCCGGACGCGGAGCCGGCGTGCTCGCGCGGCACCTGCGACAGGATCGTGTCGTTCAGCGGGGCGACGATGAGGCCCATGCCGACGCCCATCACGACCAGCGGGGCGGCCATCTGCCAGGAGTTGATCTCCATGCCGTAGCGCTCGGCCTCCCAGATGTAGAGGAGCAGGCCCGCGGCCATGACCAGCGCGCCGGCCTGGAGCACCTTGCGGCCGAAGCGCGGGACGAGCTTCTCGACCGAGAGGCCGGCCGCGACGGAGACGGCGATGGAGAAGGGGATGCCGGTGCTGCCGGCGTGCAGCGGGGTCCAGCCGAGGCCCATCTGCATGTACAGGGTCCAGACCAGGAAGAAGATGCCGGTCGCCAGGCCGAAGGCCAGCTGGACCGTGATGCCGCCGGCGAAGCTCTTGATCCGGAAGAGGGAGAGCTCGACGAGCGGGGAGCCGTCCTTCTTGATCTTGTACTTCTCGTACGCGATGAAGGCCGCGAAGACGACCGGCGAGGCGATCATGCAGACGAAGCCCCACAGCGGCCAGTCGTTCTCCCGGCCCTGGGTCAGCGGGTAGATCAGCATGACCAGCGCGAGCGTGGCGAGGACGACGCCGACCAGGTCCAGGCGCAGGGCCTTGGGGGCCTTGGACTCGGAGATGAACTTGCGGCCCAGGATCACCGCGGCGATGCCGACGGGCAGGTTGATCAGGAAGATCGTGCGCCATTCGAGGCCGAACAGGTTCCACTCGGTGAGCAGCGCGCCGAGCATCGGACCGGAGACCGCGCCGAGGCCGACGATCGCGCCGAACATGCCGAAGACCTTGCCGCGCTCGTGCGGCGGGAAGGTGACGTGGATGATCGCGAGGACCTGCGGGACCATCAGGGCCGCCATGGCGCCCTGGAGGAGGCGGGAGGCGACCAGCATGGACGGGTCGGGCGCGATGCCGCAGAGCAGCGAGGCGACGGTGAAGCCGGCGACGCCGACGAGGAAGAGCCGCTTGCGGCCGTAGATGTCACCGAGACGGCCGCCGGTGATCAGGCCGGCGGCGAAGGCGAGCGCGTATCCGGCGGTGATCCACTGGATCGCGCTGGTCGATGCGCCGAAGTCCTGGCGCATGCTGGGTATCGCGATGTTGACGATCGTGACGTCGACCAGGTCCATGAAGGACGCGGTCATCACGATGGCGAGCGCCAGCCAGCGGCGGCGGTCGGCCGGGGCCGCGGCGGGGTCGCCGGCGGCTTCGGGTGCGGGTGCTGCCGCGGCGGGTGCGGTCCGCTCTTCTCGTACGGGCCCGTTCCCGCTTTCGGGCGATGCTGTGGACGTCTCGGTGCTCATGGAGAGAAACCTAGACGGGATGTAGGCCAGGACGTGTCCTACTTACCTGGCAATCTTGAAGTATGAACGACACACCCGGCCGGCTGCTCACCCTGCTGTCCCTGCTCCAGACCCCGCGCGAGTGGCCGGGCAGCGAGCTGGCGGAGCGGCTGGGGGTGAGCGCGCGGACCATCCGGCGGGACATCGAGCGGCTGCGGGAGCTGGGGTACCCGGTGGAGGCCACGCTGGGCGCGGTCGGCGGGTACCGGCTGGTGGCGGGGGCGGCGATGCCGCCGCTGCTGCTCGACGACGAGGAGGCCGTGGCGATCGCCGTGGGGCTGCGGGTGGGGGCCGGGCACGCCATCGAGGGGGTCGAGGAGGCCTCCGTACGCGCCCTCGCGAAGCTGGAGCAGGTGCTGCCGGCCCGGCTGCGGCACCGGGTGGGCGCCCTGCAGTCGGCGACGGTCGCGGTGACCCGGGGCGACGGGCCGAGCGTGGACCCGCGGACGCTGACGGCGATGGCCGGGGCGGTGGCGGGGCCGGAGCGGCTGAGGTTCGCGTACCGGGCGCGGGACGGGGCGGCTTCGCGCCGGCTGGTGGAGCCGTACCGGCTGGTGAGCACCGGGAGCCGCTGGTACCTCGTCGCCTACGACCTGGAGCGGGAGGACTGGCGCACCTTCCGGGTGGACCGGGTGAGCGAGCCCTTCGCGACGGGGGCCCGGTTCGCGCCGCGCGCCCTGCCGATGGAGGCGGCCGAGTTCGTCCGGCGGGCGCTGCGGGGCGAGCGGACGTACCCGGTCGACGTGTCCTTCGCCGCGCCGCCCGAGGAGCTGCCGACGTGGCTGCGGGAGGCGGCCGCGGCGGAGGGGTCCGGGGCGCGGGTGCGCTTCGAGAGCGGGGACGCGCCGGAGTGGCTGGCGGCCCGGATGGCGCTGACGGGGCTGGAGTTCACGGTGCGCGGGCCGGAGTTCCTGGCGGAGGCGGCCGGGTCACTGGGTGCCCGGCTGGCCCGGGCGGGGGGCTAGACGGGTGCCCGGGCGCAGCACCCGGGCGCGGGCCCCGGTGGGGCGCGGCCGGGCGGCGGGCGCAGCCGGGCAGGGGCCCGGGCGTGGGCCCGGGCAGGGGGGAGCCCCGGCGCCAGGGGGGGTGGGCACCGGGACTCGTTCGGGGGCGGGAGCCGCAGGGCGGCGGGCCGGTCAGGCCACGGCGTCGAAGCCGGTGTCGCGGGCCATGCGCTTGAGCTCCAGCAGGGCGTGCTTCTCGATCTGGCGGATCCGCTCGCGGGTCAGCCCGTGCTGCTTGCCGACCTCGGTGAGGGTCCGCTCGCGGCCGTCCTCGATGCCGTAGCGCATCTTGATGATGGAGGCCGTGCGCTGGTCGAGCTTGCCGAGCAGGTCCTCCAGCTCCTCGCTGCGCAGCAGCGAGAGCACGGACTGCTCGGGCGAGATCGCGGAGGTGTCCTCCAGCAGGTCGCCGAACTGGGTGTCGCCCTCGTCGTCGACCGACATGTTGAGGCTGACGGGGTCGCGCGCCCAGTCCAGGACGTCGCCCACGCGCTTCTCGGTGGAGTCGAGCTCGGCGGCGATCTCGGCGTGCTCGGGGTCGCGGCCGTTCTCCCGGTTGAACTCGCGCTGGATCCGGCGGATCCGGCCGAGCTCCTCCACGAGGTGGACGGGGAGGCGGATGGTGCGGGACTGGTCGGCGATGGAGCGGGTGATGGCCTGGCGGATCCACCACGTGGCGTACGTGGAGAACTTGAAGCCCTTGGCGTAGTCGAACTTCTCGACGGCGCGGACCAGGCCGGCGTTGCCCTCCTGGATGAGGTCGAGCAGGGGCAGGCCGCTGCGCGGGTAGCGGCGGGCGACGGCCACGACCAGGCGGAGGTTGGACCGGATGAAGACTTCCTTGGCGCGCTCGCCTTCGGCGGCCAGGGCTTCCAGCTCCTCGCGGGCGGGCAGCTCCCCGGCGCGCTCTATCTCGCCGTCGAGGATCTGCCGGGCGTACACGCCCGCCTCGATGATCTGCGAGAGCTCCACTTCCCTGGCGGCGTCGAGCAGCGGGGTGCGCGCGATCTCGTCGAGGTACATGCCGACCAGGTCGCGGTCGACGATCTCCCCGCCCGCAGCGCGGGCGCTGCTCGTGGACTGACGACGGGCGACGGCGCGGGTTGCCATGCGTGCTCCCTTGCGATGCGATGAATCGGTCGCGGTGCGTCCTCGGACACTCTTCCGAGTGCCCGCTTCCGAAAGGAAACAACGACTGGAATCGGGACAGAATTCCCACGCCGGTCTCCCTTTTTCGAGATCTTGCAGTATCCTGCCCCGCCACCCCCCGGAACCGGGGTCGGCGACCACCTGCGAGAACCCGGGAACGTGCAGGTCAGGCCGGTCTTGGCGGCCGGTCCGGCGGTGTCCGCGGAGCCGTCCGGCGACGGCGTCCGTGAGACCGTCGTCACATCCGGCGGCGCCCGGTGCGAGCCCGGTGCGGCGCCGCCGTGGGCGCGCTCCCACCCTGAAGACGGGTCGGACCGGCTCCTGGTTGCCTGGACTGGCGATCGAATCACCGAAAACGCAACAAGGTGCGCAAATCACCCTGGGCGGCGAACACGTGTCGGGCGTGCGTCCGTCCGGGTGATTCGGCCCCCTTCCGGGTGAAGCACGGGCATATTCCGTCGGCATGCCACATTCCGGCCGTAGCGTGCCGGGAGTGATCGCACACATCCCGCGGCCGTCCCGCACCGCGGCGCCGACGAGCGCCGGTCCCGCAGGCCCCGAAGGCCCCGAACAAGACACCGAGCTCGACAAGGCCCTGTGGCGGGCCTGGCAGGCCATCGACCCGCCCGAGACCTTCCGCGTCGAGATCGTGGAGGGGCTGATCGAGATGTGGCGGGTGGGGCGGCCGTTCACGCACGCCCTCACCGCGAACCGGCTGCGGTCCCGGCTGGCCGCCCACCTGGCCGGGGGCCCGTACGCCCCCTACATGGCGATGTACGTGGTGGGCGGCTACCAGGCCTGGGCGCCGGACGTGCTCCTCGCGCCGGACGACCTGACCGGGCACGCCGCCCGGGGGGAGCTCGGGATCAAGGCGTCGAGCGTGCCCCTGGTCGCCGAGGTCGTCGCCCCGGGGCCGCAGGACGTCGCGCGGGACCGGGTCCGCAAGCGCCGCGCGTACGCGCGGGCCGGGATCCCGGTCTACGTGATCGTCGACGACTACGACGGCCACGGCACGGTCAGCGTGCTGACCGGTCCCGTACCCGACGAGGCCCGGTACGCCTGCGAGGTGCGGGCGCCCTACGGGACCGGGGTGGCCGTGCCGGAGGGGCCGGCCCGGGGCTTCGTGATCGGCGAGCAGATCACCGGCCCGGCCCGCGCGACCTAGGCGGTCAGGCGGCTACGGGCGGCCAGGCCGCTAGGCGGCGGCCGCGCCGAACTGGACGGAGCGCTTCGACAGGCCCATCCAGAAGCCGTCCACCGGGGTGTGCTGGGCGGTGAGGTCGGATCCGGCGGCCCCGAGGGCGACGAAGAGCGGGGCGAAGTGCTCCGTGCGGGGGTGGGCCAGGCGGCCCGCCGGGGACTTGGCCTCGAAGTCGAGCAGGGCGTCGACGTCCTGCGCGGCCAGCGCCTCGCGGCCCCAGTGGTCGAACTCCGCCGACCAGCCGGGCACGCCCGGGCCGGTGTGCCGCAGCGCGGCCAGGTTGTGGGTGAAGAAGCCGCTGCCGACGATCAGGACGCCCTCGTCGCGCAGCGGGGCGAGCTTGCGGCCGATGTCCATCAGCCGGGCCGGGTCCAGCGTGGGCAGGGATATCTGGAGGACCGGTATGTCGGCCTCCGGGTACATCTCGACGAGCGGGACGTACGCGCCGTGGTCCAGGCCGCGGTCCGGAACGTCCTGGACCGGGGTGCCGGGCGCCTTCAGCAGTGCGCGGACCGAGGCGGCCAGCTCCGGGGCGCCCGGGGCCTCGTAGCGCACCCGGTAGTAGTGCTCGGGGAAGCCCCAGAAGTCGTAGACGAGCGGCACCGGCTCGACGGCGCCGAGCGCCAGCGGGGCCTCCTCCCAGTGGGCGGAGACCATCAGGATCGCGCGCGGCCTGGGCAGGGCCGCGGACCAGGCGGCGAGCTCGGCCGGCCAGAGCGGGTCGTCGGCGAGCGGCGGGGCCCCGTGGCTGAGGTACAGCGCCGGCATGCGGGTGGTCTCGGTGGTCACGGGGGCGCTCCTCGGTCGTGGGTGCGGTGTGGTGCGGGGTCCCTCGAAAAGACTAACCCCGCCTCGTTCAAATTTGAACGAGACGGGGTGATCAGTCATTCCCGCACGTGCCGCGCCGTCAGTGGGCGATCACCGGGACCTTGATCTCGGCGTCCTCGCCGGCGCCCGAGCCGGAGGCGACGGGGCCGCCGGAGCCGGGACGGCCGGTGTTGATCAGCGTGAAGGCGATGGCCGCGCTGGCCACGAGGATGCCGACGGCCCACCAGATCGCGGACGAGTAGCCCTCGACCATGGCCTGCGCCTGCACCAGCTTCCCGGCCGGGCCGCCCGCCGCGGCCTCGGCCGCGTGGTCGGTCAGGTAGGCGGTGGTCGCGGAGGCGGCGATGGTGTTCAGCAGGGCGGTGCCGATCGCGCCGCCCACCTGCTGCGAGGTGTTGACCATGGCGGAGGCCACGCCGGCGTCGGCCGGGTCGACCCCGTACGTGGACAGGGACATGGCGGGCATGAAGGCCGTGCCCATGCCGAGGCCCAGCAGCAGCTGCGCGGGGAGGATCAGCGCCGGGTAGGAGGAGCCGACCTCAAGCTGCGTCAGCATCAGCATGCCGGCGCCGGCGAGCAGGAAGCCGGGGCCCATCAGCAGGCGCGGGGCGACCCGGGTCATCAGGCGGGCGCCGATCTGGGTGGAGCCCGTGATCATGCCCGCGATCATCGGCAGGAAGGCGAAGCCGGTCTTGACGGGCGAGAAGCCCTTCACGACCTGGAGGTAGTAGGTGAGGAAGAGGAACAGGCCGAACATGGAGATGACGGCCAGGCCCAGCGAGAGGTAGACACCGCCGCGGTTGCGCTCCAGCAGGACGCGCAGCGGCAGCAGCGGGGACTTCACCCGGGACTCGACGAACACGAAGGCCGCGAGCAGCGCCACCGAGGCGACGAACATGGCGACGGTGACCGTGTCCGACCAGCCGGCCGACTCGGCGCGGGTGAAGCCGTAGACGAGGGCGACCAGGCCCAGGGTCGACAGGATCACGCCGGGGACGTCGAGGCGGGCGCTGTTGCGGGAGCCGGCCGGCTCGCGGATGACCATCCAGGCGCCGACGGCCGCGACGATCGCGAAGGGGATGTTGACGAAGAAGGTCCAGCGCCAGTTGAGGTACTCGGTGAGGAAGCCGCCGAGGATCAGGCCGACGGCGCCGCCGCCGCCCGCGATCGCGCCGTAGATGCCGAAGGCCTTGGCGCGCTCCTTGGCGTCGGTGAAGGTGACCGCGAGCAGGGAGAGCGCGGCCGGGGCCAGCAGCGCGCCGAAGGCGCCCTGGAGGGCGCGGGCGCCCAGCATCATCGCCTCACCGGTCGCGGCGCCGCCGAGGGCGGAGGCCAGGGCGAAGCCGATGAGGCCGACGACGAAGGCGTTCTTGCGGCCCCACTTGTCGGCGATGCGGCCGCCGAAGAGGAGCAGTCCGCCGAAGGCCAGCGCGTACGCGGTGATGACCCACTGGCGGTTGCCGTCGGAGATGCCGAGGTCGGTCTGGGCGGAGGGGAGGGCGATGTTCACGATGGTCGCGTCGAGCACGACCATCAG
Source organism: Streptomyces sp. NBC_00158 (assembly GCF_045160885.1). Classification (NCBI taxonomy): domain Bacteria; kingdom Bacillati; phylum Actinomycetota; class Actinomycetes; order Kitasatosporales; family Streptomycetaceae; genus Streptomyces; species Streptomyces sp. NBC_00158. Next base: position 4,256,232 of record NZ_CP108161.1, on the reverse strand, counting down.
CTGCGCCAGGGCGATGAAGACCAGGGCCTTCCACCGGCTGGGGTCTACGGCGGCCGGCGGGGCCGTCGCGGCTGTTTTCGGCATGGGGGTACCCACTTCACTGTGCGGATGACTGAAAAATTACTGAAGGTGAGGCTGGAGGTGAGGAAAATTACTGAAGGTGATGGGAAGTCTGAGAAGTCTCTAGTTCCGGGGCGCGCGCCTCAGGTCGTCCAACGTGGCCGCGGTGCCGGGCAGTTCGGACCGGGCCGGGGCCCGCAGGCCGTCCATGAAGAGCTGGAGGTGGCGGTGGACGAACCGTTCCACGCCCAGGCAGTCGGTCCCCGGCAGGGGGCGGCTGAGCTGGGACAGCGCGACCATCAGGTCGCCGACGCCGATGTCGGGGCGCAGCAGGCCGCCGCTCTGGCCGGCGTCGACCAGCCGCTCCACGGCCGTCTCCAAGGCGGCGCGGGCGGCGAGGAGTTCGGGGTGGTCGCGGTCGAAGCCCGCCGCGAGCATCGGGCACAGGGCGCCGATCCGCTCGTCGGCCGCGCCGTGCGTGAAGCGGCAGAGCGCCGCGAAGGCGTCCGGCTCCTCGGCGAGCGCGTCCTCGGCCAGGGCGGTGACCCGGTCCATCACGTAGAGCACCACGTGGTGGACGAGGGCGGCCCGGTCGGGGAAGTGCCGGTACAGGGTGGCGTTGCCGATGCCCGCCCTGCGGGCGATCTCGTCGAGGGGGGCCTCCGACCCGAACTCCACGAACACCTCGCGCGCCGCCACCAGGATCCGCTCCCGGTTGCGCACGGCGTCGGCGCGGGGCTTCGGGACCCGGCCGGGCGCCGCTGCGCAGGCCCCGGATCCGGATCCGGCGTCGGAGCCGGTGTCGCCCACGACAGGGGTTCCGGTGAGGTCCACGGCCGCTCGGGGTGCGGCCGCCGGGGTGCGGGCGGGGCTCTTCATTCCGGGGCCTTCCTGGGGCGCGGGACCGGGCGGATCCCTTCGTACGGCCGCCCGTAACCGGGGAGCCGGTCCCCGCTTCGTGGGACTCTCGTTCAAACGGGGATCCAGTCCCCGGTTATTTCACCCACGAGTGTGAGCTGCGCCACACTCCTGGGAGGGGCTTTTGCCCCGGTCGGATCACATTTGGAGGCTTTCGACGCGCGGGCGTGTCGCAATCGGCGGAGGGTGAGCCCACAGAGAGCAGCCCGGACCCGGCCGGCTGCCGCGGACCGAAGGCGATCTCCATGCCGCAGACCCGCCGCCGGATACGCAGACCCTGTCGCACCAGCGCGTTCATCGGCCTCACCGCACTGGCCCTGGGCGTCACCGCCACCGCCAGCGGCGGCATATCCGGTCGCGGCCACTCGGCCTCCGGCCCCGTCGCCACCAGCGCCGAATCCGTACTGGCGCCCTGCCGGATCACCGGAACCATGGGCGTCCAGATGTCGGAGGGCCTGCCGACCCCGCCCGGGTACTCCCGCTCCACCGGCGAGGTCCGCGCCCTGAACCTGATGATCGACTTCCCGGACGCCAAGGGCGAGGGCACGGCCATGGACCGGCTCGCGGAGTTCTTCCCCCAGACCTCCGACTGGTTCCGCACCAGCTCCTACGGCCGCCTCAACTACCGCGCCGAGTCACCGGTGCGGGACTGGCTGCGGATGCCGATGCCGTTCGCGGCGTACGGGATCGAGCGCGGGTCCCCGTACGAGCCCGGCTACCGGCAGCTCGTCGAGCACATCGCGAAGGCCGCCGACGCCGAGGTCGACTTCAGCCGGTACGACCTGGTCAACATCCTGGTCACCCCGAACGCCGGCCCGTCCGCGCTCGACACCGTCCTGTCGGTCACCTTCTCCGGCAACGGGGAGGCGCCGATGGCCGACGGGGTCCCGCTCGCGAACACGTCCTTCGTCTACAGCCGCCAGGACGACGGCTCCGGCTCCTACCGGGAGACCGGCTACCGGGTCCTCCCCCACGAGAACGGGCACGTCTTCGGGCTGCCCGACCTGTACACCGCCGACGGCGGCGGCACGGTCGGGCACTGGGACATCATGAGCGAGGACTGGGGCGCCAACAACGACCTCCTCGGCTGGCACAAGTGGAAGCTGGGCTGGCTCGACAGCAGCCAGGTCAGCTGCGCCTCCACCTCCGGCACCAGCGACCACCTCCTGTCCCCGCTGGCCGTCGAGGGCGGCACCAAGCTCGCCTTCGTCCCCCTCTCCGAGACCGCCGGCTACGCGGTGGAGGTCCGCACGCGCGCCGGGAACGACGAGGCCGTCTGCAAGCCCGGAGTACTGATCTACAAGGTCGACTCGGACGTGGACACCGGGCGCGGGCCGGTCACCGTCTCCGACAGCGCCACCGGCAGCGGAGGCTGCACCCGGCGGCCCAACGTGCACGCCGAGCTCTCGGACGCGCCGTTCCGGCCGGGCGAGACCTTCACCGACGAGAAGGCGGGCATCACCATCGCCGTCGTGGGCGAGCTCCGCAACGGCCGCTACCAGGTCCGCGTGACCCGGCCCTGACCCCGCCCCCCGTTCACCAGCCCGCAGCCCCGAGCCCGCAGCCCGCAGCCCGCACCGAGGAGGCCCTCCGTGACCGCGACCCCCACCACCCCCGAGGAACGCCTGGCGGCGGCCGGGCTGGAGCTCCCGCCCGCCCCCGCACCCGTCGCCGTGTACGTACCGGCGGTGGTCAGCGGGCACTACGTCCACACCTCCGGCCAACTGCCCATGACCGGCGGGGCCCTGCCCGTCACCGGCAAGGTGGGCGCCGGGGTCACCCCGGAACAGGGCAAGGAGCTGGCCCGGCAGTGCGCGCTGAACGCCCTCGCCGCCGTGGCCTCCGTCGCCGGGGACCTGTCGGCCGTGAAGCGGGTGGTCAAGGTCGTCGGCTTCGTGGCGAGCGCCCCCGACTTCACCGGCCAGCCGGGCGTGGTCAACGGCGCGAGCGAACTCCTCGGCACGGCCTTCGGCGACGCGGGCATCCACGCCCGGAGCGCGGTCGGGGTGGCGGTGCTGCCGCTGGACGCCCCGGTCGAGGTCGAGATCACCGTGGAGCTGCACACCCCGATGGGGGTGTGAGGCCGGCCCGCGCGGAGGCAGAACCTCCGCCGCGCGGGGCGCGTCCCCCGGGGCATGACCCCGTACGTGACACCCCGCCGCCGGGGAGCCGGCGCCCGGCTCCGCCCGCCCCGCGGGGGCGTGGTCGCGGCCCTCGCCGTCCTGACCGCCCTGCTCCTCGTGGCGCACCCCTGGCTGCCCGGCGGCCCGGCGAGCGGCAACCCGCGCAGCCTCGTCCAGACCTTCCTGCCGTGGACCGGGCTCGCGGTGCCCCTGCTGCTCGCCGCCGCCCTGCTGCGCCGGTCCCGGGGCGCACTGGCCGCCGTACTGCTGCCGGCCCTGGCCTGGGGGTGGGCGTACGGGTCCGCGCTGGGCGACGGCTCGCGGGGCGGCCCGGCCGACCTCACCGTCGTCACGCACAACGTGGACGACGCCAACCCCGACCCGGCGGGCACCGCCCGCGCCGTCGCCGCCTCGGGGGCGCAGCTGATCGCCCTCCAGGAGCTGACCCGGCCCGCGCTGGACGCGTACGAGCGGGAGCTGGCCGCGAGCCACCCGTACCACGTGGTGCGGGGCACCGTCGGGCTGTGGAGCACCTTCCCGCTGCGCGACGCGGGTGCCACGCCGATCGTTCCGTGGCGGCTCCTGCTGCGCGCCACCGCCGACACCCCGAAGGGGCCCGTCACGGTGTACGTGGCCCACCTGCCGTCCGTCCGGCTGGGCGGCGGCGGCTTCGCCACGGAGAACCGCGACGAGGCCGCCCGCAACCTCGCCGCCCGGCTGCGGGAGGAGGGGCCGGCCGGGCGCACCCTGCTGGTCGGGGACTTCAACGGGACCACTGCCGACAGCGTGCTCGCCCCGGTGGTGCGGGAGTTCACCGCCGCCCAGGAGGAGGCGGGCGCCGGCTTCGGCCTCAGCTGGCCGGCCCGGTTCCCCGTCGCGCGGATCGACCAGATCCTGCTGCGGGGCGGGCTGACCCCGGTCTCGGCGTGGACCCTGCCCGCTACCGCGAGCGACCACCTGCCGGTGGCGGCGTCGCTGCGGTACTGACCGGCAGGGCCCTCAGGGCGTGGAACCTGAAGGTGGTGGTCCACGCCAAGTCGGCCTCCCGCACCGCGAGTCGCAGTCCCGGCAGCCCGTGCAGCAGGGCGCCGAGGCCGAGGGTGAGCTGCGTCCGGGCCAGGGCCGCGCCGAGGCAGTAGTGGAGCCCGTGCCCGAGGGCGAGGTGGGCCTTGTCGGCGCGGGTGAGGTCGAAGCGGTCCGGCTCCGGGTACCGGGCGGGGTCGCGGTGGGCGGAGGCGAGCGAGAGGAGCACGGTGTCGCCCGCGGGGATCCGCACGCCGCCGATCTCCACGGGCTCGGTCGGGAATCGGCGGATGGCGGTGTGGTTGGCGAGGGAGTGGCGCAGCAGCTCCTCGACGGCGTCGGGGAGGAGTTCGGGCCGCTGCCGCAGCAGTTCCGCCTGCTCGGGATGGGCGAGCAGGGTGAACAGCCCGTTGGCGATCAGGTGCTGGACGTTCTCGCTGCCCGCCATCAGGATCAGGAAGGCCAGCGAGACGAGTTCGTCCTCGCTCAGCCGGTCGTCCAGGTCGCGGGCGGCGATCAGCCCGGACAGGACGTCCTCGCCGGGCGCGGCGCGCCGTTCGGCGACGAGCGCGGTGAAGAACCGGTGGATCTCCCCGACGGCGCGGGCGAGTTCCTCGCGGCCGGCCGGGTCGAGCATCGTCAGGACCCACCCGGAGAACCGCTCGCGGTCGGCCTCGGGGACGGCGAAGAGGTCCCCGATGACCTTGAGCGGCAGCGGCCTGGCGAACTCGGCGACCACCTCGGCCGTCCCGTCCTGCGCGGCCCGCGCGGCGAGCCGGCCGGCGAACAGGTCCACGGCGGCCCGGATCGAGGTGCTCATCCCCTCGACGTGCCGGGGCGTGAACCCCTGCGCGACGAGCCGGCGCAGCCGCAGGTGGTCGTCGCCGTCCATGTTGAGCAGGTTGGCGTCGAGCGCCGGGGGCAGGGCGAAGCCCTTGAACCCGTCCCCGGCGTGCTTCTTGTCCACGGACAGCCGCGGGTCGGCGAGCCCCCGGCGCACGTCGGCCTCGTGCGTGACCAGCCACGCGGCCGACCCGTCGGGCAGCGCGACCCGGTGCACGGACCCCTGCTCGCGCAACCGCGCGTAGACGGCGTACGGATCGGCCCGGAAGTCCTCCCCGAACGGCTGCGGCAGCACCCCTGCTTCGACGGTCCCGTCCATGACTCCCCCACCCCTCGCCGGCGTCCCCGCACGCGCCGGATCATGGAACAGGTTAAGAGGCGGCATCCGCGCACCACGATCCGCTAGGCTGTCCAGCGGTCAGCCGAAGACCGTTCCAGGTCCAGGCAGTCCCGCCTTCGTAGCTCAGGGGATAGAGCACCGCTCTCCTAAAGCGGGTGTCGCAGGTTCGAATCCTGCCGGGGGCACAGTGTGCGGAGACCCCCAGTCCGGTGTGGCTGGGGGTCTTCGGCGTCGTGGGGGTGGGTCTCAGCTGAGGCCTCTGCTGCGTTCGCCGATGCGGTCGCCCTGCGGGGTGCCGGCGCGCTTGAGGGCCGCCTTGGTGTGGGCGCCGCCCTTCACCTTGCTGCGGAGCGGGCCCTCGAAGCCGTGGCCCTGGGCGTGCGGCGGCTGGAGGCGTTCCGCCGCCTTCGCGATGGCCGCCTGGACGTCGTGCTTCTGCTCTTTGCTCATCCCGTCGTCAACTCCCTCGGGAAGCACCCAATCGGTTCCAATCGGATTATTGGGATCCTATGCACATATCGGGGCCGGTGCACCTGGATCAGGGGCGCGGCGGGGTGCCCAGGGTGCGGCGGAGCAGGGGTTCCGGGCAGGGCGTGCCGCGCGGGAGCTGGTACTTCGCCGAGACCCGGTACTCGCCCGGCGCCGGGGCCAGCAGCTCCGTCCAGGCGTCCCCGTAGGCGTCGGGGGCGGCCTTGAACAGGCACCCGGCGGTGTTCGCGTCCCGGGGCGGCGGTACGGGCTTCCCCGCGCCGTCCACCAGCCCCAGCCACGGGGAGTGCGGGATCCGCACCAGTACGCGGCCGGGCGCCGAGACCTCCACCACCAGCTGGTCCGCGCCCGCCCGGACCACCTGCGCGGGGCCCGAGACCAGGCTCGTGGGGGCGTCGACGCGCAGCAGCCGCCAGTTCTCGTCGCCCCACACCTGGCTCAGGTACGGCAGGCCCCCGCGCAGCAGCTCCGCCTCGGCCTCCCCGCCCGAGTCGGGCTTGTCGGCGGGCAGCACCACGTAGTGCACGGCCCAGCGGTCCAGCCAGGCCCGGTAGCCCTCCGCGGTAAGGGTGCCGTCGTAGAAGAGCGGGTTGCGCTCCAGGTCGGCCTGCCGGTTCCAGCCGCGCGCGAGGTTCACGTACGAGGGGAAGGCCGAGGACTCCCGGTGACTGCTGGCGGGGACCACCTCGACCCGGCCCCGGTCGGCGCCGGCCTTCCGGAGCTGGTCGACCAGCGGGGCCAGCTCGCGGTTCCAGGCGGCCACCGGGGTGGTGCGGACGATGTCGGTGACGCTGTTGGTGGTGATCCAGGCGGTGAGCCCGGCGAAGGCCAGCAGCAGGGCGTACCGGCGCCGGGTGCGGGGGGCCGCGTACGGGACGGCGGCGAGCAGCACCGCCCCGCCGAACAGCATGACCAGCCGGGTGACGTTCGAGCCGACCTGGGAGTCGACCGCCCAGGTCAGGAACACCCCGAGGGTGTACACGGCGGCGGCGGCCCGGACCGTCCGCCACGCCTTCGGCACGAGGAGGGCGACGGCCAGGCCGAAGAGGAACGGCAGGCCGGCCGAACCGATCTTCATCGGCTGCGTCCCCGAGAAGGGGAACAGCCACGCCGACAGCCCCACGACCGCCACCGGGGCCAGCCCGAGGGCGTACGCGCCCGGCCGCCTCCGGCTCAGGAACAGCGCGGCCGCGACCACCCCGAGGAAGAGCCCCGCCACCGGGCTCGCGGCGGTCGCCAGCCCGGCCAGCGGCGCGGCGACGGCGGCCTTGGCCCAGCGCCGCCGGGCCCATTTGCGGGGCCAGCAGAAGACGGCGGCGACCGCGCCGAGCGCGAAGAGGGTGCCGAGCCCGAAGGTGACCCGGCCCGAGAGGGCGTTGCAGAACAGCCCGTAGACCCCCGCCAGGGCCGGCCACAGGGGGCGCCGGACGGCTCCGCGGCAGCGGGTGAGGATCAGTGCGAGGAGCCCGGCCGAGGCGGTACCGGCGATCATCATGGTGGTCCGGACACCGAGCACGTGCATCACGTACGGGGACACCACGCTGTACGAGACCGGGTGCATGCCCCCGTACCAGGCGAGGTTGTACGCCGTGTCGGGGTGCCGGCCGACGAACTCCGCCCACGCGTCCTGCGCGGCGAGGTCCCCGCCGCTGTTGGCGAAGCAGAAGAACCAGACGACGTGCAGGACCGCCGCCGCGGCCGTCGCCACGAGCACCGGGTGCCGGTGCGCCCAGCCGGACGTACGGGACGTGCGGCCGGCCGGGCCTCCGGGCAGGCCGGGGCCCCACGGCGGCTCCGGCCGCCCGGCCGCCCCCGCGTGCTGGTGCTGCTGCTCGGCTGTGGTCACGGACGCCACCCTCTCGTACGGCTGCCAGGACGCGGAACGGCGCCCCGGGGTTGCCCGGGGCGCCGCGCCCTGTCCTGTGTCAGCCGATCCGGGTCAGCTTGCTGCCGAAGCCCGGGGTGTCCAGCTCGCTCTGGAGCGCCACCGGCACCTTGACCTGGCTGGCGCCGTCGCCGACGGTCAGCACGCCGACCTGGGTCCCGGCCTTCGCCGACTCCGGGATCGCGGTGCCGCCGTCGCCGAGCTTGATGTCCACGGTCAGCGAGGACCAGCCGACGGCCTGGACGTCGGCGGTGGCGACGACCGGGGTGTGGCCGCCGAGCCCGTCGTCCACGTAGCCCACGACCTGGCCCTTCTTCACGACGGGCGCGCCCTGGACCTCCTTCTGCGTGGCGATCAGCAGCGAGCGGCTGTTGGCGATGACGGTGTCGATGATCGGCGGCTTGTGCTGGCCGAGGACCGCGCCGACGAGCAGCTGGTTGGTGTCGCCGACCTTCTTCTGCGCGGCGAAGAGGAGGTTTCCGCCGGCCTTGGTCGTCGTACCGGTCTTGATGCCGAGGGAGTCGTTGAACGGGACCAGGCGGTTCCAGTTCTGCCAGACCTTGCCGGTCTGGTCGGTCCAGGCGGGCAGGCGGGTGATGTCCACCAGCGCCGGGATCTCGACGATCTTCAGCCCGAGCTTCACCTGGTCCTCGGCGGTGGAGACCGTGGTGGCGTCCAGGCCCGAGGGGTCGGTGTAGGTGGTGTTGGTCATGCCGAGTTCCTTGGCGGTGTCGTTCATCTTCTTGACGAACGCCTCCTGGGAACCGGAGTCCCAGCGCGCGAGGAGCCGGGCGATGTTGTTGGCCGACGGGATCATGAGGGCGGCGATCGCGTCGTACTCGGAGATCTTGTCGCCCTCCTTGACCGTGTTGAGGGTGGACTCGTTGTCCGACTTGTCCTTCTGGCCCTCGGTCTCGGCGGTCTTGTCGACGTCGATCATCGCGCCCTTCTCACCCTTCTTGAAGGGGTGGTCGCGCATGATGATGTACGCCGTCATCGACTTCGTGACGCTCGCGATCGGCACCGGCTTCTGCTCGCCGGAGCTGCCGATCGTGCCGAGGCCGGCGGCGGCCATGGAGGCCTGGCCCTCGGTCGGCCAGGGCAGGTTCGGCGCCCCGCCGGGGAAGGTGTACGTGGCCTTCGCGGTCAGCTTGAGCTTCGGCGCGGGCAGCGGGCGCACCAGCTGCACGACGGAGATCACGACGATCAGGAGCAGCACGAGCGGCGCGTAGATCTTGATCCGCCGGACCGCGTTCCGCATCGGGGTGGGCGGCGGGGGCGGGTTGTTGGTGAGGTCCGCCAGCATGTCGAGCGGCGGCCGGGGCGGCAGCGGCTGCTGGGTGGTCCGCTCGCTGGGGTCCAGACTCGGCCGGGCCGGGGCCGGCGGGGCGGGCCGCACCGGGGGCTTGGCGGCGGGGCCGGACTCGCCTTCGCCGCGCAGCGGTACGAAGGTGCTGACGCGGCGGTCGCTCTCGCCGGTGCCGGTGCCGGTGCCGGTGCCTGCGGCGCGGGGGTCCGAGGAGGGCTTCCCGGGCGCGCCGGTGCCGGTGCCTGCGGCGCCGGGCCGATCCGTACCGGGCCGCGGCGCGCCGGTGCCTGCCGCGCCGGGCTTGGCGGTGTCGGGCTTGGGCGTGCCGGTGCCGGGCTTGGCGGTGCCGGGCCGGTCCGTGCCGGGCTTGGCGGTGTCGCCCTTCGGGGCTTCGGGCTCGGGCTTCTCGGCGCCCTTGGCGGCGGCGTCCTGCTTCACCACGCCGAACGCGGTGGTCGGCGCGTCGGCGGCGGCGGGCTTGGCGGCCGGCTTTCCCTTCTCCGCGTCGGGCGAAGCGGAACCCGGCTTCACGGCGCGGAAGACGGCGGTGCGCTCGCTGTCGGAGTCCTCCGCGGGCGCGGCCGGCTTCTTGGCGTCCGCCGGACCGGAACCGGGCTTCACCGCACGGAACACGGCGGTGCGCTCGCTGTCGGCGGCGGGCTTCTCGTCGCCCTCGGCGTCCGGCTCCTCCGGCGCGGAAGCGGAACCTGGCTTCACGGTACGGAAGACGGCCGTCCGCTCACTGTCGGCGGCAGCCGTACGCGGATCCCGGGCGGGCTCGTCCGCCTCGGGGGCGGGGTCGGACTTCACCACGCCGAACGCGGTCGTGCGCACGTCGGCGGACAACTTCGCAGCAGGCTTCTCGGAGGGCCCGGCCTCCTCCGCATCCCCGGCGGACTTCGCCGAAGCGGAACGCGGCTCGTCCGCGTCGGGGGCGGGGTCGGACTTCACCACGCCGAACGCGGTCGTACGCACGTCGGCGGACGGCTTCGCAGCAGGCTTCTCGGAGGGCCCGGCCTCCTCCGCGTCCCCGGCGGGCTTCCCCGAAGCGGAACGCGGCCCGTCCGCGTCGGGGGCGGGGTCGGACTTCACCACGCCGAAGGCGGTGGTACGCACATCGGCGGACGGCTTCTCGGAGGGCTCGGGCTTCTCCGCCTCCTGGGCGGGGTCGGACTTCACCACGCCGAACGCGGTGGTACGCACGTCGGCGGACGGCTTCGCAGCGGGCTTCTCCGTGTCCCCGGCCGGCTTCGCCGCAGGCGGCTCGGCAGGCGACTCGGCCGGCGGTTCGTCCTCCCGGGACGGGGACTGGCGGACCACGGAGGCCACCGGGGTCTTCGGGTCCACCCGACCGGGGGACGGGCGTGACGGGGCGGCGTCGGACTCCGGCTCCGCGTCCTCGTCCTGCGCCTGCTCGTCCGGCTCGGCGGTCGCGACCCACGCCGCCACGGCCTCCTTCAGCGGGTCTCGCGGCTGGAAGACCGACAGCCTCGGGTCCTGCTCCCCGGACGCTCCTTCATCTACCGACTTGTCGGGGGACTCGCCCGCCACCGTTCCTCCTCGATCGCTGTCCGGCCACTGTCCGAACCGTCTAACAGTGTCCCGTCTAGGGGGCATCGCCCAACCGCTAGACGAGAACGACATAGCTACTGGTTCCCGCCCAAAGCGTCCAGGCACTCTCGACAGATGAATGTGAGAGGCGTCACCCTGTCACTCATCCACGCGGGGAGGCATGGATGGGCAGGAGCCGCAGAACAATTCCGGAGGAGCTTCTGCTGCTCGCTTTGGACCCGGCCACGGGTACCACGGCGCAGCCGCAGTCGCTCGACCTCGGCCTGGCCGGGGCACAGCTAGTGGAGCTGGCTCTGGCAGGACGGATAGCCCCTGACGGGGATCGTATCGCCGTGGTGATGCCACGGCCGACAGGAGATCCGACTCTGGACTCCGCACTGGAACTGCTGCGCAGGCGCGGCAGCCCGGTACGGGCGGTCCACTGGATCGGCGGACCCCGGCTGGGGCTCCGCCAGATCTACCTCGCGCACCTGGAGCGCTGCGGCATGGTGCATGCCGTCGCGGGACAGATGTGCGGGGTGCTGCCGACGACTCGCTACCAGGCGACCGACACGGCGATCAGCCGGGAGATCCGTGCCCGGCTCGACAACGCGATCCGCACCGGCGTACCGCCGGACCCGCGGACCGCGGCGCTCGCCGCGCTGGCCCACGCGGTCGGTCTCGGCAAGCACCTGTACCCCGGCAACGAGGGTCGGTCGTCCAGGTCCCGGCTGCGGGACCTGATCCGGCACGACCCGATGGGCGGTCTCGTCGCGCACGCCGTGATGGACGTCCAGAACGGCGTGGCCGCACAGCCGCGCCGCGACCGTGCCGCGCAGCCGCAGCCCCAGCCGGCCGTCCGGGCCACGGCGACCGGCGGTGTTCCGCTGCAGCCGCGCCGGACGGGTGCGATGGCCCGCGCGGCCGCGCACTGAGCGGGAACGGCACGGGTACGCGTACCACCGGCACGATCCGCACCACCGGCACCACCGGCACCACCCGCACCACCCGTACGACCCGCCACACCCCTTGAACCACCGGCGGGCCGGATCGAACGATCCACAGATCCACCGACACCGCGGCCGGAGGTCCCCCAAGACCCGGCCCCGGAGCCGCCCGCGCGCGGGGTGGCGAGGCCGAAGAGACGGCTTCGCCACCCCGCGCGCCGCTTTCCCGCGTTCCCCAGCGCCGTCGCACCCTTCGGTGGCAGTCTGCTGAACACCAGACACTCAGCGAGACAGCGACAGAAGAAGGCGGAGGTGCCGTTCACGTGGCGTCCAATGTCAATCCCACCGTCCGACGCCGCCGACTGGGCATGGAGCTGCGCAAGCTCCGCGAGGACAAGGGCATGACGGCCGAGCAGGTCGCCGAGCGCCTCCTCGTCTCCCAGTCCAAGATCAGCCGGCTGGAGAACGGCCGCCGGTCCATCAGCCAGCGCGACGTCCGCGACCTGTGCGAGGTGTACGAGGTCGAGGACCCGCGGCTGGTGGACTCCCTCATGCAGATGGCCAAGGACTCGCGCCAGCAGGGCTGGTGGCACGCCTTCGGCGAGATCCCCTACAGCGTCTACATCGGCCTGGAGACCGACGCGGCCAGCCTGCGCACCTACGAGCCGCAGATGGTCCCCGGGCTGCTCCAGACCCCCGAGTACGCCCAGGCCCTGATCCGCGGCGCGCTGCCCGAGACGGCGCCCGCGGACGTGGAGAAGCGCGTCCAGGTGCGCATGCACCGCCAGAAACGGTTGTCCGAGACGGAGAACAACAACCCGGACGTGGGGCCGCTGCGCCTGTGGGCGGTGATCGACGAGGCCGCGCTGCGCCGGCACGTGGGCGACCCGCAGTTGATGGTCCGGCAGCTGGAGTTCTTGATAGAGCAGTCGCAGCAGCCGTACATCACCGTGCAGGTGATGCCCTTCACGATGGGCGCCCATCCGGGAATGAACGGGCAGTACGCGATTCTGGAATTCCCGGACGCGTCGGACTCGACGGTCGTCTACATCGAGGGCGTCACGAGCGACCTGTACCTGGAGAAGGCCAACGACGTCCAGAAATACAGCGTGATGTACGAGCACCTGCGCGCGCAGGCCCTCAACGTGGAGCAGACCCGGCAGTTCATCGCCGAGATCATCGAGCAGCACGCGGGCAAGGCGAACTGACCGGAAGTGGCGCGGGGTCCGGCACGGTACACCGTCGGTCCCCGGCCACAGAAGGCCTGAATGGAATATGCCACCCGGTCGAGTGAATGCCTCCTTCGGCCATCGGGAGGTGCCGGTAGCGTCGATCACGTCGGCCCGGGATTTCCCCGGCCGGCAGCAACCGGAACTACTCGCTGAACCGGAGAAGAACATGGCTATTCGTCAGGGCGGCACGGAAAACTGGACCAAGTCCTCCTACTCCGGCGGAAACGGGGCCTGCGTCGAGGTCAAGTCCCCCGTCACGCAGGCCATCGCCGTCCGCGACTCGAAGGTGCAGGACGGTCCGTCCCTCACCTTCGCGCCGGGTTCCTGGACCTCCTTCGTCACCGGTGTGGTCGAGGGCGGACTGGGACGCCTCGCCTGAACCGTCCGAACCCCCCACACAGCAGCACCCCGTACGGAGCCCTCTCGACCGGCCCGCCGTCCTGGCCGAGGGGGCTCGGCCACGTCCGCGCCCGGTCGGCCGGAGGCGGTCAGCGCAGCCTGTCCACGTACCGGTCGGTGCCCGGCACCGTCGGGACGAACGGCGCGACCAGCTCCACCCGCCCCAGCCCCGACTCCGCGACCTCCGCGTCGAGCCCCTCGAAGCGGTCCCAGCAGCTGCGCGGGTCGGCCTCCAGGAACCACAGCAGCGTCAGCCGGGTGTCGACCCCCTCGACCTGCTTGACGTAGGTCATCCGGTCCCCGGGCAGCGGGGTCGGCCGGAAGACCGTGACCATCGCCGCCGGTGAGCCGTGCAGCCGGCGCGGCAGCGCCCGCGAGCGCAGCCACTCCAGCAGCTCCGCCCGCCGCCCCGGTCCGTCGGCGTCGACGACCTGGAGGACCAGCCCGGCGTACGGGTGGTCGAGGGCGTGGAAGTCCCGAGGGCCCGCGGCCCCGTCGCGGTAGACCGTGGCCTCGTGGTCCTGGAAGGCCGTGAAGACGTGGGTGCGGTCCTGGTAGACGCGGCCGTCGCGGTTCAGCCGCTTGTTGATGCCGACGGTCCACTTCATGTGCTCGTCGTAGCGGCCCTCGGTGACCCAGTACGTCGATATGTAGCAGCCGGCGGTGACGGGCTGGGCCACGGCCGACTTCTCGGGGTAGCGCAGCTCCTGGAGGTCGCGGGTGGCCACCCAGCGGCGGCCGGCGTACATCCAGGGCATGGCCATGGCGCCGGCGTAGTAGTGGTCGTCCTCGTACCAGCGGTTGTACGCGTACTCGTGGCCCGGGTGTGGTTCCACCATCGTGATCAGCGCGTGGCCGGGGCGGACCCCGTACGGACCGACGGCGGCGAGCTCCGCGTAGTCGCCGGGCCTGGTGTCTTCGCGTCCTTCTCGTTCCCGCTCGTCTCTCGTCATGGCAACGGTCTATCTGATGCCACGTCAGTTGTGGAGGGGGCGTGCGGTGTTCAGCCCTCGGAAAGGTAGGTGCCCTCTACAGCTTTCACCGTTAGGCTGCGGCCACCCGCCACCGAAGGAGCCGCCCCGTGACCCTCCCACCGAGCACCGCCGCCTCCGCCGCAGCCGCCCCGCCCGCCTTCGCCGCGCGCGCCCGCTCCGTGGGCGGCTCGCCCGTGCGGGAGATCCTCGCGCTCACCGAACGCCCCGGGGTGATCTCCTTCGCCGGGGGCCTGCCCGCGCCCGAGCTCTTCGACACCGAGGGCCTGCGCGCCGCGTACGACGCCGTCCTGACCGGCGCCGGAGCCGCCCGCGCCCTCCAGTACTCCACCACCGAGGGCGCCCCCGAACTGCGCTCGGCCGTCGCCGCCCGGGCCGCCGCCCGGGGCCTGGCCACCTCGGCGCGGGACGTCCTGGTCACCACCGGCTCGCAGCAGGGGCTCACCCTCCTCGCCGCCACCCTCCTGGAGCCCGGCGACACGGTGCTCGTGGAGAACCCCACCTACCTGGCGGCCCTCCAGTGCTTCGCCCTGGCCGGAGCCCGGGTCATACCCGTGCCCTGCGACGAGCAGGGCCTGCTCCCCGACGCCCTCGCCGAGATCACCGCCCGGGAGCGGCCGAAACTGCTCTACACGATCCCCACCTTCCAGAACCCGACCGGCCGCACCCTGCCCGGGGACCGCCGGGCCGAGGTGGCCCGGACCGCGGCGCGGCTCGGACTGTGGATCGTCGAGGACGACCCGTACGGGGACCTCCGCTACGAGGGCGCCCACGAGCCCTGGATCGCCGCCCACCCGGGCGCCGAGGACCGCACCGCCCTGCTCGGCAGCTTCTCGAAGGTGATGGCCCCCGGGCTGCGCCTGGGCTGGCTGCGCGCCCCCGCCGCCCTGTGCCGGGCGGCGGTCGTCGCCAAGCAGGCGGCGGACCTGCACACCTCGACGGTGGACCAGCTGGCCGCCGCCCACTACCTCGGCGCCCAGGACCTCGACGCCCACGTCACCCGGGTCCGGGACGCCTACCGCGCGCGCCGCGACGCCCTCCTCGCCGGACTCGGGGCGGCGCTCCCCGCCGGCTCGGAGTGGAACCGCCCCGAGGGCGGCATGTTCGTGTGGGCCCGCCTACCCGAGGGGTACGACGCGGGGGCCCTGCTGAAGTCCGCCGTCGCGCACGACGTGGCGTACGTGCCCGGGGCCCCCTTCTTCACGGGCGCCCCGGACCCGCGCACGCTGCGGCTGTCCTTCACCACGCACACCCCGCAGGAGATCGCCGAGGGCCTGGACCGGCTCCGCCGCGCCCTGGCCTAAGCGGTGTACAGCTCCTCTATCTCGGCCGCGTAGCGCCGGGCCACCTCCGCGCGGCGCAGTTTCAGCGTCGGGGTGAGGGTGCCGGCGCCGACCGACAGTTCCTCGTCCAGGACGCGGAAGGCCCGGACGCGGGCCGGGCGGGAGACGGTGGCGTTGGCCGCGGCGACGGCCCGCGCCACCAGCTCCCGTACAGCCGGGTGCGCGGCGGGGGCCGGGCCGAGGTCGAGGGACTCGCGGGCGGCCCAGGCGGTGAGCTCCCCCGCGTCCAGGGTGATCAGGGCGACGGGGTGGGGGCGCCGGTCGCCGATCAGGACCGCGTGCGAGACGAGCGGGGAGGCGGCCTGGACGGCGAACTCCACCTCGGTCGGGGTGATGTTCTTGCCGGCCGAGGTGATGATCAGCTCCTTCTTGCGGCCGGTGACGGACAGGTAGCCGTCGGCGTCCAGTTCGCCCAGGTCCCCGGTGTGCAGCCAGCCGTCCGCGTCCAGGACGCCGGCCGTGGCGTCCTCGTTCGCGTGGTAGCCCGGGAACACCATCGGGCCCCGGGCGAGCACCTCCCCGTCCGGGGCGATCCGCACCTCGCAGCCCGCCACCGGCCGGCCCACCGTGCCGTACCGGACGGCGCCCGGGTGGTTGAGGCTGATCACCCCGGCCGACTCCGTCATCCCGTAGCCCTCGAACACCCGGATCCCGCAGGCGCGCAGGAAGTCGAGGGTGGCCGGGGCGATCGGGGCGCCGCCGGTCAGGGCCCACCTGAGCCGGCCCCCGAAGGCGGCCCGGACCAGGGCGTACAGGGACTCCTCCGCCGCCTCCCACGCCGGGCGCAGCTCCCGCGGCAGGGCCCCGTCCGCGGCGAGGACGCCGAGGCGGACGGCCTCCTCGAAGCGTTCCCGGCCGCCCTCCCGGCCCTCCGCCAGGCCCAGCACCACCGCGTGGACCTTCTCGAACAGCCGGGGCACCGAGGGCAGGTGCGTCGGCCGTGCCTCGGCCAGTTCGGCCACCACGTCCTCGACCCGGCCCCCGAAGTAGCACAGCTCCCCGCCCTCCAGCAGGGTGGTGAACTGGATCAGCTGCGCCAGCACGTGCGCCAGCGGCAGGTACAGGTACGTGGAGTCGCCGGGCCCGCCCTGGACCAGGGGGAGGGTGGCGTCCTGGACGGCCCCGAGGTTGCCGTGCGTGAGCCGGCAGCCCTTGGGCAGGCCCGTGGTGCCGGAGGTGTAGATGATCGCGGCGTCCGCGGCGGGGGTCACGGCGGCGGCCCGCGCGGCGAGTTCGGCGTCCGAGGCGTCCGAGGGCTCCGGCGGGGCGCCGGGCACGTCCATGCGTACGACGGCCCGGAGCGCGGGCAGCTTCGGCCGCAGCGCCTCCACCCGGGCCGCCTGGGCGGCGTCCTCGCAGACGGCCACCACCGCCTCGGAGTCGGAGAGCACCCAGGCGAGCTCCTCCTCGCCCGCCGTCGGGTACACCGGCACGAGGACGGCGCCCGCCGCCAGGATCCCGAAGTGGGCGTACGTCCACTCGGGCCGGGTCTCCGCCAGCACCGCCACCCGCTCCCCGGCCCCGACGCCCAGACCGAGCAGGGTGCGCCCCGCCTCGCGTACGGCGGCGGCGAGTCCGGCGTACGTACGGGTCGTCCAGCCACCGCCGTCCGGCGCGCGGAAGCGGAGCGCCGTGGCCTCCCCGTACTTCTCCTCGGTCCACTGGGTGAACACCGCCAGCGTGCTCGGACGACCGTCCATCGCTTGCCCTCCCGGGATAGGTGACCCCCGATGGTGGGCACGCCCGGCCCCTTCCCGGCATGACCGGAAGCGTCACCCCCGCTGACCGCAGCGCTCATTGGGGCTACCTTCGAAGCCATGGGGAGGCGGACGGTCACCGTGCACCACGTGCGGGCCGTGCTCGCGGGGGCGCGGCGCGGCGGCCTGGACCTGGTGCCGCTGCTCCAGGAGGCGCAGATCCCGCCGCTGCTGCTCGGCGACGACCGGGCGCGGATCACGCCCGCGCAGTTCGCGCGGCTCTTCCGGGCCCTGTACCGGACCACGCAGGACGAGTTCCTCGGGCTGTCCGCGGTGCCGAGCCGGCCGGGCACCTTCGCGATGATGTGCCACGCCTGCCTGGGCTGCCGGGACCTGGGCGCGGCCGTGGAGCGGGCGGCGGTCTTCTACGGGCTGTTCCCGGGCGGGCCGGAGCTGGCCCTGGAGACCGGGGGCGGGCGGGCCCGGTTCACCGTCCGCAACGACTTCGACGGTGACGAGGAGCGCTTCCTGACCGAGTGCGTCCTCGCGATCTGGCACCGGCTGTGCAGCTGGCTCGTCGGACGGCGGATCCCCCTGGAGCACGCCGCCTTCGCCTATCCCCCGCCGCCGCACCGGGACGAGTACGACACCCTCTTCGACTGCCCGGTGCGGTTCGGGGCCGGGCGGACGGAGGCCGTCTTCGACGCGCGCTGGCTGACCGCGCCGCTCGTGCGGGACGAGCCCGCGCTCGACGCGATGCTCCGCCGGGCCCCCTTCGACCTGCTGTCGCGCCCCGAGTACGGGACCACGGTCGCCGAGCAGGTGCGCCGGACCCTGACGCGCCGGCTGCGCGGCTCGCCGCGGCTGCCCGAGCTCGGGGAGGTGGCGGCGCGCCTGGCGGTGTCCCCGGCGACGCTGCGGCGCCGGCTGCGGCAGGAGGGGACCTCCTTCCAGCAGCTCAAGGACGACGTGCGGCGGGACGCGGCGATCGCGGGCCTGGCCGAGGGCGGTGAACCGATCGCGGAACTCGCCGCCCGCCTGGGCTTCTCGGAGGACACCGCCTTCCACCGCGCGTTCCGCCGCTGGACGGGCACCACCCCGGGCGCGTACCGCATCGCCTCGGGCGGGTAGCGGGGGCGCCGGCCGCGCGGCGCGGCGGGCCGGGGTGGGTGGCGGGGTCAGGAAAGGTGAGCTTTCCGGTCAGCGACATGCCGACCGGTCGGTCACTACCTTCGCCTCACCTGCCCCCACCCCCACGGCCGTCGGGAGATCCCCCATGCGTCTGCGCAGCACCGCACTCGCCACCACCGCCGCCCTGACCGTCCTGGCGTTCTCGGCCTCCGGGCCCGCCGCCACCGCCGAGGAGGCCGACGGAGGCCGGCCCGGCGACGTCGTCTCCAGCGCCCCCTCCGCCTTCCACCCGCTGCCCGGCCAGCCGACCGGCACCAGGGCCTGGAAGGTGCACTACCGCTCGACCACCGCCGACGGCGCCCCGAACGTGGTCTCGGGCACCGTCATCGTCCCGCAGGACGGCCGCACCGGCCCGCGCCCGCTGATCACGTACGCGGTCGGGACGGTGGGCCTGGGCGACTCCTGCGCGCCGAGCAACAACCTTCCGAACGGCACCGCCATGGAGGCCAACCTCATCCAGCAGTACACCCAGCGCGGCTGGGCCGTCGTCGTCACCGACTACGAGGGCCTCGGCACCCCCGGCGTCCACACCTACACGGTGGGCCCCTCGGCCGGGCACGCGATGCTCGACGCCGCCCGCGCCGCGATCCGGCTGCCCGGGACGGGGCTGGACGCCGACACCCCGGTCGGCATCATGGGCTACTCGCAGGGCGGGCAGGCCAGCAGCTGGGCCGCCGAGCTGCAGGGCTCGTACGCCCCCGAGCTGAAGGTGAAGGGGACGGCGACCGGCGGCGTCCCCGCCGACCTGCTGGAGGTGGCCGCCTTCAACAACGGCTCGTACGGCTCCGGCCTGATCTTCATGGCGGCTGCCGGGCAGGACGCGGCCTTCCCCGAGCTGAAGCTCGACTCGTACCTCAACCCGGCGGGCCGGGCCCTGGTGGCCGGGATGAAGGAGAACTGCGTGGCCGTCGACGCCGTCGCCGGGTCCTTCAAGCGGATCTCCGACCTGACGACCCGCGACCCGCTCGCGCAGCCCGACTGGCAGGCCCGGCTGAACCAGAGCCGGCTGGGCGGGACCGCCCCGGCCGCGCCCGTGCTCCAGTACCACGCGCTCGGCGACGAGCTGATCCCGTACGGGGTGGGGCGGCAGCTGCGTTCGCAGTGGTGCGCGCGGGGCGCGGACGTCCAGTTCGACACCATCGTGCTCGGCGAGCACGTCAGCGGGGTCATCACGCACTCCCTGGCGGTCGGGAACTGGCTGGCGGACCGCTTCGCGGGCCGCGCCACCCGCCCCGACTGCTGAACCGGCCCTTCGCCGGTGCCCCGCCGGTTCACTCGCCGGCGGGGCAGGAGCGCGTCCCGCCGGGCAGTTTCCCGGCGAGCAGGAAACCGTCGACGTAGCCGCGTACGCAGGCGGAGGCGGCGTAGCCGGTGTGGCCGTCGCCCTTGTGGTCGATGACCACCGCCGAGCCGAGCCGGCGGGCCGTCTCCTCGGTCCACTCGTACGGGGTCGCCGGATCGCCGCGCGTGCCGACGAGGAGCATCCGGGGCGCGCCCGGGTGGTCGATGCGGCGGATGAAGTCGGTGCCCGCGGGGCGGCCGTAGCAGGACAGTACGGTCATCAGCTGGCCCGGCCCGAAGACGGGGGAGGTCCGGCGGAACTCGTCCTGGAGCTCGCGGATCTCCTGCTCGATGGCCTGCGGACTGGCCTTGTCGTTGCTCCGGTCGGGGTCGTCGGCGCAGTTCACGGCGGTGAGGGCGGCCTCGGCGTTGTCGTCGGGGATCTTGTTCGGGCCGTCGGCGGGCGGTGACTCGGCCGGGCCGCCCAGTTCCATCAGCGGGACGGGGTCGCGGTCGCGTTCCACGCGTGCGAGGGCCCCGGCGAGGTCGGGCCACAGGCTCCGGGAGTACAGGGCGGCACCGATGGCCCCCACCGCGTCCTGGCCGGTGAAGTGGGAGCCGTCGTCCCCGACCAGCGGGTGTTCGTCGAGCCGTTCGACGAGGGCCTCGACCTTCTCGCGGGCGGTGCGGGTGTTGGTGCCGTAGACGCAGTCGTACTGGTGGGCGCACCAGCCGAGGAAGTTCTCCAGGGCCCGCTGCTGGCCGCGTGCGGAGACGAGGGCCTGTTCGGTGAGGGGTTCGGTGAGGGTGTCGACCCCGTCGAGGACCATCCGGCCGGTCCGGCGGGGGAACTGGGCGGCGTAGACGGCGCCGAGCCGGGTGCCGTAGGAGAAGCCGAGGTAGTTGAGCTTCGGGTCGCCGAGGGCCTCGCGGATGCGGTCCATGTCCCGGGAGACGTTGACGGTGCCGATGTACGGGAGCACGGGCCCGGAGTGCAGTGCGCAGCGCTCGGCGACGGCTCGGAGGGCGGCCAGCTGCGAGGCGGCGTCGCCGGGCACCTCGTCGCCGGTCTCCTGGGAGCCGCCGCAGGAGACGGGGGTGCTGAGGCCGACGCCGCGCGGGTCGAAGGCGACGAGGTCGTAGCGTTCGCCGAGCTTCGCGAAGGGCTTGGGGTCGGCGGCGAGGGAGGCGATCCCGGGGCCGCCGGGGCCGCCGAAGTTCAGCAGGAGGGAGCCTAGGGGGCGGCGGCCGGGGGCGGTGGCGGGGATGCGGGCCACGGCTATCCGGGTGGTGCCCTTGTCGGGGTGGGCGTGGTCGAGGGGGACGGTCACCTCCGCGCACCGCATGCCCGCGGGTACGCGTTCGAGGGGGCAGTCCCCCCAGCGTATGCGCGGGCCGGCCGGCGCGGAGGCTTCGGGGGTGGCCGCCGCCGGGGCCGCGGGAGCGGCGGTGAGGGAGGCGGCCAGCACCACCGCGCAGGCGGCGGAGGCCGTTCCGGTGGCCGTACGCAGACGGGGACGGGGACGGGGCATGCGCCCTCCTCGGGTCGCCCCCCGGACCTTGTCGGCCCAGCCCACGATAGGCGGGCCCCGCCGCCCCCGCCCCTCGGGCCGGCCGCCCGGGTCAGGTGGTGCGCGGCGCCCGGTACAGCTCGTCGATCCGGTCCGCGTGGTCCCGGGCGACGGCGGCGCGCTTGATCTTCAGCGAGGGGGTCAGGTGGCCGCGTTCCTGAGTGAAGTCCTCGGGCAGGACGGTGAAGCGGCGGATGGACTCGGCCCGCGACACCAGCTTGTTCGCCTCGTCCACCGCCCGCTGGAGCTCGGCGAGCAGCTCCGGGTCGGTGACCAGCTCCCGGATCGGCACGCCCTGCTTCTTGTGCATCTGCCGCCAGTGGGCGAGCCCGTCCGGCTCCAGGGTGATCAGGGCCGCGATGTAGGGGCGGTTGTCGCCGATCACCAGGCACTGGCCGACCAGGGGGTGGGCGCGCAGCCAGTCCTCCAGGGGTGCGGGGGCGACGTTCTTGCCTCCGGAGGTGATGATCAGGTCCTTCTTGCGGCCGGTGATGGTCAGGTAGCCGTCGGCGTCGAGCTCGCCGATGTCCCCGGTGGCCAGCCACTCGCCCGGCGGGTGGGCGGCGACGTTCCAGTACCCGGCGAAGACGTGCCGGCCGCGCAGCAGCACCTCCCCGTCGTCGGCGATGCGCACCGCCGTCCCCGGCAGCGGCCAGCCGACGGTGCCGAGGCGGGGGCGCTGGGGCGGGGTGATGGTCGAGGCCGCGGTCGTCTCGGTCAGCCCGTAGCCCTCGAAGACGTCGATCCCGGCGCCGGTGTAGAAGGCGGCGAGGCGGCGTCCGAGGGGGGAGCCGCCGCTGAGGACGTAGCGGACCCGGCCGCCGAGGGCGGCCCGGATGCGGCGGTAGACGAGCGGGTCGTACAGGGCGCGGGCGGCCCGCAGTCCCATGCCGGGCTTCCCGCCCTCCGCGGTCTCCCCGTACCGCTGGGCGATCCGTGCCGCCCGGTCGAAGGAGGAGGCCCGGCCCATCTTCTCGGCGGTGGCGCGGGCGGTGTTGTAGACCTTCTCCAGTACGTAGGGGATGGCGAGCAGGAAGGTCGGCCGGAAGCCGGCGAGGTCGGCGAGGAGTTCCTCGGTGGCGATGCTCGGCGCGTGCCCGAGCTTGACGCGGGCGCGCAGGCAGCCGACGGCGACCATCCGCCCGAACACGTGCGACAGCGGCAGGAACAGCAGGGTGGAGGCGGGCTCCGTGCTCACGGACCGGAAGACGGGGTGCAGCAGCTCGACGGCGTTGTCGACCTCGGCGTGGAAGTTGCCGTGGGTGAGCACGCAGCCCTTGGGGGTGCCGGTGGTGCCGGAGGTGTAGACGAGCGTGGCGACGGATTCGGGCGTACGGGCGGCCCTGCGGGCGTGCACGATCGCGTCGGGCAGGTGTTCCCCGGCCTTGACGAGCCGGGCCAGGGCGCCCGTGTCGAACTCCCACAGGTGCGCGAGGCCGGGGAGGCTGGCGCGCTCGGCGCTGATCAGGCGGGCCTGGACGGTGTCCTCGACGGCGCAGGCCACGGCCCCGGAGTCGTGGATGATCCAGCGGGCCTGGAGGGCGGAGGCGGTCGGGTAGACGGGTACGGTCACCAGGCCGGCGGCCCATCCGGCGAAGTCGAGCAGGGTCCACTCGTAGGTGGTCCGGGCCATGATGGCGAGCCGGTCGCCCTCGGCGAGGCCCTCGGCGATCAGCCCCTTGGCGACGGCGAGGACCTCGCGCGCGAACTCGGCGGCGGTGACGTCGCGCCAGACTCCGTCGCGGTCCTTGCGGGCGAGTACGGCCTCGCGGGGGGCCTCGCGGGCGTTCTGGAACGGTATGTCCCCGAGGGACCCGCTGATCGCCGGCCCGGCGAGCGGCGGAACGGACACCTCGCGCACCACCCCGGCGACGATCGTCTTGACGGGCTCGACGGGCTGCGGCTGGGCTGCGTCCACGGCGTTCTCCTCGCTCATCCCGCTGTTACCGCCGGTAATCTACGCATGCCCCCACGCCGGGGACCACCCCCCGTACACCATCTCCCCGCCGGCTCCACACCCCGTCGACGGCGCACACACGCCGGCCCCGCATGCCGGAACCCCTGCGTCAGCGGGCCCGCACCGGGCAGAATTCCGCACGGGTCCGTCCCCACCCCTAGGAGCAGCCGGTGTCGCCGTCCCAGGAAATCGATCTGACGCTCACCCCCGCCCAGGCCGCCACGGGCGTCGTCATCCCCGTCACCCTGGCGACCGGTACCCAGCGCCTGCGCATACCCCCGGCCCGCAACGGCGACCTCGTCCGGGCCCGCGTCGGCGAGACCGAAGTCCTGATCCGCATACGCGTCTCCGGCCCGCCGACCCCGCCCCCGGCGGCGGCACCGACGGCCCCGGGGGGCAAGAGCGGGGCGCTGGGCTGCCTGGTGGGGTTAGCCGTGGCGGCAGTGGTCATCAGCCTGGTCGTCGCCAACTCCGACGACGACTCGACCCCCACGGCGTCGCCCTCCCCCACGGCCTCGCCGACGTACACGCCGTACACCCCGCCCACGTACAGCCCGCCCACGTACACCCCGCCGACGTACGTCCCCGCACCGGCTCCGCCGCCCACCACGGAGGCCGCCCCGAGCCCCTTCGACACGGGCACGTGCCTCAACGGCCAGCTCCCCGACTCCACCACCGCGCAGACGGTCCGCGGGGTCAAGGAGGTCTCCTGCTCGGCCGACGACGCCCACTACCGGGTCATCCAGCGCTTCCCCGGCACCCACGACATGAGCCGCTGCGACGCCAACCCCCGCACCGAGTACGGCTTCTCGTACCAGTACACCCTCAACGGCAGCGTCATCAACGAGTACGTCTACTGCCTGGTCGGCATCGGCTCCTACTCCCGCGCCTGACCCGGCGGAAGCGGGTCGCCTACTGCCAGCGGTACGGCTTGATGCTCGGGTCGTAGGAGCAGGTGACAGTGGTGCCGTTCGTGGCGCGGGCCGTGCGGCCGCGGTCGGCGTTCGGGCAGAACTGGCCGTCCACCACCGGGTGGCCGTTGGAGGTGCAGGCGTAGCCGCTCTTGCCGTCCGGGCAGGTGGTCATGGCGCCGGAGCCGCCCGTCGGGGGCTTGGCCTTCGTCGGAGCCGGCGCCGGGGCCGGGGCCCCGGTGGTGGGGGCCGGTGGCGCGGTGTACGCCGGGTCGTTCTTCTGGTCCAGGTAGCCGTGGTGGCTCACGGAGCAGTCCGCCTGCTTCGCCGCCAGGTTGAGGGTGACGTCGGCGTTCGCCGGGAGCGGGTCGCCCGCCCTGGGGGTGGTGGTGCACACGTACCAGGTGGCGTGCGCGTCCGGCAGGACGACGTCCGTGTGCAGGGCCGTGATGGTGATGCGCGTGGCCGACACGGACAGGGCGGCGAGGGCGTCCCGGGACGCCTGCGCGGTGCGGCCCGTCAGGTCCGGCATGGACCGGGGTGCGGGCGGGGTGGACGGGGCGGGTGGTGTGGCCGTCGGGGAAGGCGTTGTCGTCGCCGCCGCGTTCGCCTTCGGGGCGGGCTGCGGGCCGGCTCCGCAGCCCGTGAGGGCGAGGACGCCGAGGACTGCGACGGGGGCGAGGTACCGGGATATCCGCACGGTGGGGGTACTCCAGGGGCGAAGCGGGCCGAAGGCCCGGCTGGCGGGCCGTCATGATGGCATGCCCACGGCCGCTTCGCCCCGGAGTTCCGAGTTCCGGGTTCCCTACTCCACGCGGCTTCCGAACGCGCCCAGGCGGCTGCACTCCTCGACCGACGCCGTCACCGGGCGGTCGCGCAGGATCTGGCGGGCCCGGTGTTCGCCCAGGCTCGTCGCGTACCAGGGGGCGTCCGCCGCGCGCCGGAGCTCGGCCTCGATCGGCATCAGGGCGCAGGAGCGGCGGGGTTCGGGGAGGCGGTCCAGGTAGGGGGCGGCGTCCGCGGAGAGGTCGCGGAGGTAGGCGAGGTCCAGCTTGTCGTCCTGCTGGTAGCGGTTCACGTTGTACTCGGCGATGATCCCGTCCGGCGAGGCCAGACCGAAGGCCAGTACCGCCGCCGCCGCGCTGCCGACCACCGCGCGGGCCAGCCAGCGCCCGCCCGCGATCCCGGCCGCCATCAGCAGCACGATGACCAGGCCCAGCCACAGTTCCATGGTGACGACCGACAGCCGCAGCCGCGTCAGCCCGTACGCGTCCACGTACAGGTCCATGCGGCGCACTGCCGAGGCGACGACCACCAGGGTCAGCAGGCACAGCGTCCCCAGGACCGAGCGGACCAGACGCCGGTCACCGGCCCCGCCGCGCGGCGCCCAGCGCAGCGCGAACGCGATGACGGCGAGGACGAAGAGGGTGGCCCACAGCAGCTGCCAGAAGCCCTGGCGGGCGTACTCGGCGTACGTGAGGCCCGTGCTCTCCAGCACCTTGTCGTAGCCGCCGAACAGCACCGCGAGCTGGACCGCGTTGAACCCGGCGAAGAGCAGGTTCAGCACGATCAGCGGCAGGCTCCACTCCAGCCGCGAACGGGCCTTCCACTGGCGGGACCTGACGCGGTCCCAGCGGTGCGGGGCGGCGGCCGTGCGGGCGGCGGCGAGCGCCAGGACGGCGCCGAGCAGGAAGAGCAGGAACCTGAACGGGCCCTCTCCGACGGAGACGTCGGGCAGCAGCTCGCCGAGCAGGTCCGCGAAGGCGGCGTCGGCGGAGGCGAACAGCGCGCCGAAGACGATCAGCAGGACGGCCGCCACCAGCAGCGCCTTGATCACGGACACCCAGCGGTCGCGGCTCGCCCCGCCGCCGCGCGAACGTACGCCCTTCCACGCCCAGCCGACGCCGGTGACCGCGCTGTCGAAGAAGCCGAGCGGGGCGAGGAGCACGCCGGGCCAGCGGCTGGTTCCGTGCAGGGCGAGGGCCGCGAGCAGGACGGCGGCGAGGATCGCCAGCGTTGAGGGCCAGGCGGAGTCCCGCAGTGCCGGGACGGCGAGCAGGGCCACGCAGCCGGCCGCCCACAGCAGGCTCCACGGGCGGGCCTTGCGCCCGGCGGCGCGGGCGGCGGCGTACGCGGCCACCATGGCGGGCAGTACCGCGAGCAGCAGCCCGGGGCCCATGCCGTCCCCGAGGACGGTGGCGGTGGTGAGGCCGGCGGCGAGTACGGCGACGAGGGTGGCGGTGCGGACCGGCGCGGCCTCGGCGGGCCGGATCCGGCTCCACATGGAGTTCGCGGCCCGCGCGGCGGCCTCCTCCCGGGCCTTCTCCTGACTCAGCCGGAACTGGTGCATCTGCCAGAGGTGCCAGGCGGCCGGATCGTGCCCGCGCAACCCGGGCGCGATGGGCGGCGCAGGCGGGGCGGCGGGCGCCGCGCTCCGGCCGGGCTGCGCCCCCGCCCCCGGCGTCCGGACGGCCCAGGGGTCCTGCGCGGGCTGCGGGGCCGGAGCCTGAGCCTGAGCACCTGCCTGCGGAGCCGGGGCCGGGGCCGGGGCGGCTGGTGCCGGGGCCGGGGCCGGACCGGCCGGAGCTGCGGCCGATGCCGGGGCCTGATCGGCGGGCGCCGCGGCCGGATCGGCGGAAGCTGCGGCCGACGCCGGAGCCGGAGCCGGGGCCGGAGCGGCCGGCGCTGCGGCCTGGTCGGCAGGCGTAGGCCCCGACGCCGGGTCGCCCGGCGGAACCGGAGTCCCGCCGCCCGGCAGGGCCCGGGCGGGGTCGCCCGCTTTCGCCTGCTCGGCGCCGTCTGCGTTCTCGGACATCGGGTCCCTCCCCCTGTTGCGGAGCCGTCAGCGTAGGCCCGCACCCCCCGGTTTTGAACACATTCAACTCGCCCTTGTGTCAGGATCGTGACAAACCCAGAGCCGCCGGCCCGACTACGGACGCGCCGCCAGCAGCTCGGCGTACGGCACCGCCGTACGCCCGGAGTTGTACTGGGTGACCCCGTACCTGTCCCCGTTCTCCACGTCCTTGGACAGCCTCCCCGCGGAGTCCAGCGGGGCGATCTGGACGCTGAACCCGCTGTCCGTCCCGTTGATCCACCGGGTCGAGGTGAGGTACCGCGGCCTGCGCGTCACGTTCACGATGTTGTTGTTGTGGCGCACCCGACCGTGGTGCATGACGTAGTCCGGACACGGCGCGGGGCAGTCGAAGTACCTGCCCGGCTTCTCCTTCCACGAGAAGACCGGGAGGTAGTACCCGGGGTCGATCTCTCCCCGGTCACCCCTCATGAAGATGACCGCCATGTCGGCCAGGACGACGTCGTACTTCTTGTCCGTGGGGATCTGCACCACCCGGTCCGTGGTGAAGTCCGTCCCCGGCGCGATCCAGGCGCCCTCCCCCGGGACGACCGGACCGGTGTGGATGAACGCGTACCCCGCGGGCCGTACGAACGTCTCCGTGTCGAGGCCGGTCTCCATGTCCGCCCGCCACTTGTCCCGGCCCAGTCCGGTCCCCGCCGCGTCGAAGACCGACTCCCGCGCCCACACCCGGTAGAGGCTGTTGACGATGTACGCCGGAACGGCCCCGTCGTTCGTGACGCGGAGCTTCACCGGGAGGTAGACGACCGGCCGCCCCGGATCCTTCCTCGGCGTCCCGAACTTCGCCTCCACCTTGAAGTGGAAGAGCGCCGCGCTCGGCTGGTACACCGCCGAGTACGCGAAGTTCGCGGACGCCAGCACCGCCGTCGCCACCACACCGGCGGTGAAGCTCTTCGGGTGCGGGATCCCCTTCCAGGCCCGCTCCCGCCACACCGTCCACGAAGCCCACAGCGCCCACGCCGACAGCGCGAGGAACACCGGCAGGTACGGCGTCCACTCCCGCTCCTGGAACCACACCGCCAGCAGCAGCGCCTCGGTCCCCACCGTGACGAGTACGCCCGCCAGCACCGCCGCGCCCGAGTACGGGACCGTCCGCTTCCCCCAGAAGTCGAAGACCGCGGCCGCCGCGACGACCTGCACCGCCCCGGCGAGCACGAACAGCATCCCGGCCAGCCGCGCCGAGAAGGTCAGCGCGCCCAGCGCGTCCACCATCCCCACCCGGGCGAGCAGCAGCGCCGAGACCAGCAGCCCGGCGGCCAGCACGGCCATGACGGCGCGCCGGCGCCACGCACGGTCCGGCCAGGTGGCGCCGTCCGCCCCGCGCCAGGCCACCCGGGACCGGTCCGCCAGGTCCGTGCCGGGCGGCAGCCCCGCGCGGCGCAGCCGCCTGCGCAGGTCGGCCGGGGACCAGGCGCTCCCGGCCGGCTCGCCGTCGACGGTGACCGCGCGCAGCCCGCGCGCGTCCGGCGCCTGCACCACCACCCTGCGCGCACCCGTACCCATGCCCCCAGGCTCGGCCCCGCACCGGACCCCCGCACCCGGGGCTACTCCACCCCCGGCCCGGGCCCGGCTCAGCCGACGGGGCCGCCGAACCACCTGGCCAGGTGGGCGGGGAGTTCGGCCGGGTCCTCGCCCGCCCAGGCCACGTGGCCGTCCGGGCGCAGCAGCACCGACGGAGCGCCCGGCTCCGCACCCGGGTCGGTGACGTGGTCGACGCGGTCCTCCCAGCCCGCCACCGACAGCCCGCCCCCGGTCCGGTCGAGGAGCAGGCCCCGGCCCGCGTGCATCAGCTCGAACAGCCGCCGCCCCGTCCCCAGCGCGACGTCCCGCATCCTGCCGCCCACCAGCTCGTGGCCCTCGCCGAGGTCGTAGCGGACGCCGACCGCCGAGGTCAGCTCGGTCACGTACCGGTTGACCTCCTCGAAGTCCAGCAGCTTCGAGAACAGTTCCCGCAGCGCCACCGCCCCGGCGGTGTTCTCCAGCAGCGCCGTCTGCGCCCGGGTGTTGGCGATGACGGCCGCGCCCACCGGGTGCCGTTCGGCCTCGTACGTGTCGAGCAGCCCGGCCGGGGCCCGCCCGCCCACCTCGGCGGCGAGCTTCCAGCCGAGGTTGAACGCGTCCTGGACGCCGAGGCTGAGGCCCTGGCCGCCCGTCGGCGGGTGGATGTGCGCCGCGTCGCCGGCCAGCAGCACCCGCCCGACCCGGTACCGCTCGGCCTGCCGGGTGGCGTCGCCGACCCGGGACAGCCAGCGCGGCGAGTGCGCCCCGAAGTCGGTGCCCGCGTGGGCCCGCAGCCGCTCCTTGACCTCGTCGAGGGTCGTCTCGGCCGCACGGTCCTCCGCCACCCCGTCGGCGGGCACGATCACCCGGTACACGCCCTCGCCCATGGGGACGATGCCGAACCGGACGTGGACCTTGCGCACCTCCGCCGTGACGGCGGCGACCTTCTCCGCGTCCTCGGCCAGCTCCATGTCACCGAGCAGCGTCTCGACCTTGGCCGCCTCCCCCGGGAAACCGACGCCGAGCAGCTTGCGCACCGTGCTGCGGCCCCCGTCGCAGCCGACGAGGTAACGCGCCCGCAGCCGCGTCCCGTCGGACAGTTCGACGTCCACCCCGTCGGCGTCCTGCTCCAGCCCGACGACCTCGCAGCCGCGCCGGACCTCGGCGCCCAGCTCCACGGCCCGCTCGGTCAGCAGCCGTTCGGTGACGGTCTGCGGGGTGGCGAGCCCGTACGGGTGCGCGGTGTCCATCAGCTCCGGGCGCAGCTTGAGCAGCCCGCCGAAGTCGGCCGTCCGGTACGGCTCGCTGACCGCGAGGAACCGGTCCAGCAGGCCGCGCTGGTCCAGCATCTCGACGCTGCGCACCTGCATCCCGCGCCCGCGGGACTGCCCGGCCGGCTCGATGAGCCGTTCGAGCACGACCGTCCGCACCCCGGCGAGCCGCAGCTCGGCGGCCAGCATCAGGCCGGTGGGCCCGCCGCCCGCGATGACCACGTCGATGGTGCCGGTGGTGTCGATGGCGTCGCTCTTCTTCAACTGCTCCCCGTTTCCCCAGGTCATGGCTACGAGTGGGGATTCTGGACCACGACGGGGGTCTTGCGGCAAGACCCCCGTCGGGCTATAACTTGATCATGGCGAGGAGCTCATGAGCTCCTCGCCTTTGCCGTTTCCCCGGCCATCCGGGGAGGGGTCAGCGCTTCAGCAGGAAGCTGAAGTCCCCGGAGAGCCTGCCGCCCAGCCGGACCGCCGAGACGAGCTTCCCGGCCGCGATCAGCCTCTCGACCTCGGCCCGTGACAGACCGCACCCCTCGGAGATCAACCGCACCGGCCGGACCGGGATGCGCGCGGCGAAGCGCACCGAGACGTCGATCACCTCGCGGTCCATGTGGTCCGGTCCCCCGGTGTCGAGGCGCCAGGCGCCGTCCCAGTCGAGAGCTATGTGGTTGCGGCGCCGCAGGACCGGATCCTGGAGCAGCTCGGCTGCCAGGCCCGGGTCGTTGTCGTGCATGCGGTCCAGCAGTTCGGGTCGTACGGACCGCACGTGGGCCCGCTCCAGGACCGTGAGCTTCGCCGTGTCCCCGCAACGGGTACAGAGCACGAGGAGCCAGGCGTCGAGGAGCTTGTGGTTGGCGTTGACGCGGAACTTGCCGTTCGCCCGGAAGCGCTCGGACGCGCAGGAGTGGCATCGGCGGAGGACGGCAGGAAGGCAGGTGGGAGCGACCACCCAGGTATTGAGCACAGAAGTACACCGGTTCCAGTGAGAAGACCGCAGCAGAAAGGAGCGCGGCGCACAGGCGCGACGCGCGACGAATCAGCACTCGGGGGGTCTCACACGGTGTACAACGGAACGCCCTTGCCTCGACGACGTGTTCGGGAGGACCGTAACGGCGCCGGGCAGCGCGGCTCCACTGGTTTTCCCTAGGCGGCGAGCGAGCCTTCGGGCGGGCAGTCGCGGCAGCGGCCCGGTTCGGGGGCCCGGAAGGCGCGTTCGCAGCCGTCGCAGTTCTGCCACGGGTCCGGCCGCCGGACGGCAGTCCCGGCGGCCGGTGGTGGCGTGGCCGGCATCCGCGGCGGGATTCCGGCACGCAGCCGGTACCCGATCACCGCCGCCGGGCTGCGCATGTCGGGCGGCAGATCCGCAGCCAGGGCGTGCCGTACGGCCTCCGGCTCGGCCCCCCGGTCCAGCCAGGCGGCCACCCCGGGCGCGAGCCGCCGTACGTCCCGCTCGGCGAGCAGCAGCCGGGGGTCGTCCCCGCGGAGGCGGGCGAGCAGGTCGGCGGCGTCCTGCCTGGCGGCGGGTCCGGGGGCGGGCTCCGGCTCCGGCTCCGGTACGGGGGCACGGTCGGCCGGCGGAGGGGGCGGCGGCGGGGCGTCCTGCGGCGGGACGGGGCCGGGCGGGCGGTTGTAGGACACCGTCCGAGTGACGAGTCTGCCCTCGGGGGTTCGTACGCGGGTCCGCTCCAGGTACCCGGCCGCCTCCAGCTCCCGCAGCGCGGCGGCGATCCGGATCTCCCCCTCGGGGAAGCGGGCGGCGAGCTGTTTGATGCCGATCCCGGTCCCGGCGGCCAGCGACTGGATGTGCACCGCGAGCCCGATGGCCACCAGCGACAGGGCCTGGTGCTGGGCGAGGTGGTTGCCGATCACCACGTAGTGGTCGGCGTGCCGCACGTTGACGTGGATGACACCTGATGGGGTGGACCCGCCGCGAACACGGGACGACGCGCGCATGCCCGCGCTAGGGTTCTTGAACGCCATTGGGAAGGTCTGTACTTCCTCGTTGGTCAGGCCCTCGCTCGGGATGCCACTCCCGGCGGGGGCCGTCTCATGCCTGCTGTTGTGCGGCGAGCATATGCCCGGCAACCACCCGGAAATCCAGCCAAGTTGGAACAGTTCACCCGAGCGAGTGAGCCGGGGGGCCGGGGGGTGGGTTGGTGGGTTTTACCCCGGTACTTAAAGGATGTCGGGGGTCGCCGGATCCCGGCGGCCCACGTCCCGGATGAGTACGCGGACCGGCGGATCCTGAGTACGGCGGCGCAGGTGGCACGGCCCTGCGGCGGCTTGGCTGGGGCCATGCAGCACGCGACCAAGAACACCGCACTGGCATGGACCACGGCCCTGGCATTGGCCCTGGTCCCGGTGGCTTTCGTCTTCGGCGCCCTGGGCGGGATGGCCGAGCAGGTCCACCCCGAGGCGGTGGCCGTGCTGAAGGTGTTCTGGCTCGCCTCCTGGACCGCGACCCCGCTGCTCGCCCTCGCCGGCTGGCTGCTCCGCCGACGCCCCGCCCTGATCTCCGCCGGACGCTGGGCGGGCTGGATCGCGGTGATCCCGGTCCCGGTCACGATCCTGCTGGCGTCCCGCCTGTAGGCAGGTCCACCTCCGCCCACACCGCCTTGCGCGGCGGCGGCCCCTGCTCCACCCCCCACCGGTCGGCCAGCGCCTCCACCACCGCCAGCCCCCGGCCCCCTTCCGCGCGGGCGTCCGGCTCGCGGAGAATCGGGACCCGGTCCCGGCAGGTGTCCACCACCTCGATCCGCAGCGCGCCGCCGCCGAGGCTGAGCACCACCAGGAAGTCCCGCCCGGCCACCCGCCCGTGGGTCACGGCGTTGGCCGCCAGCTCGGCCACGATCAGCGCGGGCCCGTCCGTGGGCAGCCCCCACGCACGCAGCTTCTCGACGGCGAGCTGCCGGGCCTGGCGGGCGCCACGGGGGGTGGCGGGCAGCTGGACGCCGAACTGATGTGCAGAGCACCAGATTTGAGTAGTCACGTCACCCAGCGTGGGGCGGCGTGACTAGCGTGAGAAGCGTTAACGCCGGTGCGTCCGGGGTTTGTCCGGTGCTTGTCCGGCGCTGTCCGGGCTGTCCTGAAAGCCTTTCGGGCATGGGGCGTTGAGGAACTTCGGTGCGTCGGAGGTGGGGCACGCATGGCCGTGGACAGTGACGGTACGGAAGACGCGGGCTGGGAGATCGATCCCGAGGACGAACAGGGGGCGGCGGTACTGGCGGCACTGGGACGCCAGCTGCGGACCTGGCGAGAGAAGGCGGGGAAGCGGGCCGCCGACTTCGGAGTGGAGATCGGGTACGGCGAGGACCTGGTCCGCAAGGTCGAGGGCGGCAAGCGGATCCCGCGCCCGGAGTACCTGGACAGGGCGGACAGGGCACTGGGCGCGGGCGGGCAGATCGCCGCCATGAAGGCGGACATGGAACAGGCCCGCTACCCGAAGAAGGTTCGGGACCTGGCGAAGATGGAAGACCAGGCGATCGAGATCCACACCTACAACAACCACAACATCCATGGGCTGTTGCAGACGCCCGAGTACACGCGAGCCCTGTTCAACACCTGGCGCCCCATCTACACGCCGGACGAGATGGAACGGATGCTGGCCGCCCGGATGGCCCGCCAGTCGATCTTCGAACGCTCTCCCGCACCAGCGCTCAGTTTCGTCCAGGAACTGGTCACGCTAAGCCGCCCGATCGGAGGGACAATGGTCCTGCGCCGACAGCTCGAACGCCTACTGGAGGTGGCTCAGTTGCCGAACGTCGAGTTCCAGGTCATGCCGACGGACGTCGAAGAACACGCGGGCATGGCGGGGCGAATTCAAGTGCTGAAGTTCCCGGACGGATCGGCGGTGGGTCGGTCGGAGGGGGCGTTCAACGGCCGGCCGGTATCCGACCCGAAGCAGCTCCGGATCCTCGAACTGCGCTATGGCATCATCCGAGCTCAGGCGCTCACGCCGCGGAAGTCGCTGGCCCTCATCGAGGAACTGCTAGGAGAAACATGATCCACAATCCAGAGCTGGACTGGTTCAAGAGCAGCTACAGCGACAGCAGCGACGGCAACGACTGCGTCGAGGTGGCCTGGCAGAAGAGCAGCTACAGCAGCGGCAGCGAGGGCGACTCCTGCGTCGAGGTGTCGAGCACCCCCACCACGATCCACGTCCGCGACTCCAAGGACACCGCCATCCCCCACCTCACCTTCGGTCCCTCCGCCTGGACCGGCTTCCTTGCGGCACAATGACCCCTTGCAATCGCAGTAGTTGACGTTTCGGCCAGGGGGGCGGAAATGCAGCCGGGGGCACAGCTGGCCGGGCGGTACCGGCTCGTCGAGCGGCTCGGGCAGGGCGGGATCGGCGAGGTCTGGCGGGCGCAGGACGCCGAGCTGGACCGGGCCGTGGCCGTGAAGGTGCTGCTGGAGTTCGACGCGTCCGAGGAGCTGCTCGGCCGGTTCCGCCGCGAGGCGTCCATCGGGGCGCGGCTCCAGCATCCCGGGATCACCGTCGTCCACGACATCGGCCGCCACGGCGACCGGCTGTTCATGGTGATGGAGCTGCTGGAGGGGCAGGACCTCTCCCGGCTCCTGGCCCGTACGCCCGGCGTGGGCCTCCCGCTCCCCCAGGTGCTCGACCTCGCCCTCCAGACGGCCGAGGCCCTCTCCGCAGCGCACGCGCAGAAGGTGGTGCACCGGGACCTGAAGCCCGGGAACCTCTTCCTCCTCTCCGACGGCCGCCTCAAGATCTGCGACTTCGGCATCGCCCGCACCGCCGACGCCACGGGCGGGCTCACCGTCACGGGCCGGGTGTTCGGGACGCCGTCGTACATGGCCCCCGAACAGTGGCGGGGCGAGCACGTCGACGGGAGCTGCGACCTGTACGCCCTCGGGTGCGTGCTGTACGCGCTGCTGACCGGCGCGCCGCCGTTCGCGGGGACCGAGCAGGCCTGGGTGCTGATGCGGATGCACCTGGAGGAGGCGCCCCCGGCCCTGGGCACCGTACGGGCCGACCTGCCGCCCGCGCTGGTGGAGCTGGTGGACGCGCTGCTGGCCAAGGAGCCGGACGACCGGCCCGACGCCCTCGCCGTCGCCGACCGGCTGCGCGCGCTGCTGTACGAGCCCGCCGTGCGCGACGGGCCCACCATGGACCTGGGGACGGCCCCCGCGGTCGCCGACACCCCCGCCCCGAGCCGCCGGAACGTGCTGCTCGGGCTCGGCGGGCTCGGGCTGCTGGCGGGGGCGGGCGGCGGGACGTACGCCGTGTGGCGGCTGACCGGCGACAAGAACGACGGCGGCAAGAACCCCGGCGACAAGAAGAACGGCGGCGGGCCTTCCGCCGACGGGACCACCGAGCCCGGCACCGCTGGAGTGCGCACGGTGGCGGAGATCAAGAAGCACGCCGGCTCGGTGGATTCGGTGGGTATCAGCCCGGACAGCAGGTACGTCGTCAGCGGCGGAAACGACCGCAGCATCCAGCTGTACAACTTCGCCGGCGGGGGGACCATCACCCTCTCCCCGGGGCCCGAGGCGGCCGTGACCTGCGTGTCCTACAGCCCCGACGGCAAGGTCCTCGTCGGCGGGAGCGACAAGGTCCTGCGCCTGCACGACGTCTACAGCCTGGAGCTCCTCGGCGTCCTCGCGGGACACACGGGGCTGGTGCGCGCGGTGGCGTTCAGCCCGGACAGCAAGACCCTGGCCAGCGGGGCCGATGACGGCACCATCCTCCTCTGGGACGTGGTGACCCGCTCCACCACCTCCATCGCCTCCCTCACCGGGCACACCAAGCCGGTGCTGTCGCTGGCGTTCGCTCCCGACGGCACCCTCGCCAGCGGCTGCGCCGACGGCAGCATCCGTCTCTGGGACCTCGCGAACCGCACCTCCACGGCCACGCTCACCGGCCACACCAAGGCCGTCGCCGCGGTGGCGTTCAGTCCCGACGGGAAGACCCTCGCCAGCGGCAGCGCCGACAGCAGCGTCCGGCTGTGGGACCCGGCCACCCGCAAGAGCACCGCCACCCTCCCGGGTCACAACAACCCCGTCCGGTCGGTGGCGTTCAGCGCCGACGGACAGACCATCGCCAGCGGAGGCGGCCGTACCGTCCGGCTGTGGGACGTCCCGTCCCGCGAGCACCGCGCGACGCTCAACGGACACACCGCGGCCGTGACCTCGGTCGCGTTCAGCCCCGACGGCAAGGTCCTCGTCAGTGCGAGCGAGGACGACAGCATCCGCGTGTGGAAGCGGACCTGACGGCGGACGGCGGCGAAGATGGCCGGGTGACGTCCATAGACCGGCCCGAGGACCAGGGGTGCCTGCGCTGGGTGCTCGCCGTACCCCTGGCCCTGCTCTACCTCCCGGCCACGTTCTTCCTCTACGGCGCGCTGGTGCTCCAGCCGGACTCCGGCTCCCCGTACGACCCGATGCGCGACGACGCGCGCGTCAACGCCGCGCTCTCGGTCGGACTGTGGTTCCTCGGGCTCCTCCTGACCGCCGTCCCCGTCTTCCACCGCAACCTCGGGCGGTGGTGGTACGCGGTGCCGTTCCTGCTCGCGTCGGTCGCTTTCGTTCGGTTCCAGACCGTCTGAGCGCGAATCCTCCGCCCGCAGCCCTGGCGTCCGAGGACGCCCGCGGGCTCACGGTCCCGGCGGGGTGGGGGCCGGAACCCCCGCCGTGCCCAGGCGGTGCCCCTTGGCGTCGAAGGCGCCGATGCGGAATGCGGTGGCCGGCCGCTGCGGCCATGCCTCGTAGACGGCGAGCAGATCGGCTGTCCGCGCGTGCGGCTTGTCGCCTTCGGCGGGGGGCAGGTCGGTGTGGAGATAGACCAGCTGGGCATCACCGGACTCGACGACCTGCACGGCCTTGACGTGAGTGGCGACGTCCTTCTGCCCGCCCTCGGAATGTGTGGCCGCCCATTCCTTGAACGCACCGGCGCGGACCGCGTCCTCCGGCGCAAAGGGCCCGTGAGGGGCGGGAGCGGGCAGCTCGGCCGGGATTCCGGCGGTGTCCACCGGCTCCGTCGTCATGGAACAACCGCCGAGGAGCAGAGCACAGAACACACCGAAGGCGGCGGCACGACGGGGACGCTGTAAGGACATGGGCGTGCCTTCCGGTGAGGGCGGAACGAAGCCGTGCCCCTGCACCTTAGGTGGCAGGGGCCCGGCGAACGGGACGTCGGGCGATCACATGACGAGCTCGTCTGCCTTGTCGCCCCAGTTCCCGCCGTAGGGGTAGCCGTACTTGTGGAGGTTCGAGAAGCAGCCCCCCGAGGGCGACGATGAACTCCGGATCGGGCATACCCGTACGCCAGTCGTAGAGGGTCATCCCGCCCATCTCGTCGTTGTTGCAGACGGAAGAGGCCACGTCTCGGATGCCCCAGTCACCCAGGTTCTTCGAACCGTCGTCGGACCACTGGTACTTGCGCCCGTAGAAGCCCGCGTCCACCCACAGGCAGGTCCACCCGAAGTTGCACGTGGGGGTGCCGTCGCCGATGGCGGAAGGCGCGGCCTGTCCCGCACTGGGGTCTCGAACCGAGGTGCCCGTCTGCAACACGCCGTGCCGCCCCCCTGTCCTCACCCGGGCCGAAGCCTTGATCAGCGGGCAGCCTCGACCAGCAGCTTCGCCGCCACCGCCGCCCCGTCCGCGTCGAACGCGGCGGCCACCGACGCCGCTCGGGCGGCGGTTTCCGGGGTCAGGGCGGTCTCCAGGGCTGCCGACAGGGACTCCACGGTCGGGGTCGGGCCGTCGTGGGCCGCGCCGATGCCGAGCCCGGCCACGCGGGAGGCGAAGTACGGCTGGTCCGCGTGCTGCGGGACGATCACCTGGGGCGCGCCGGAACGGGTCGCGGTGGTCGTGGTGCCCGCGCCGCCGTGGTGGACGACGGCGGCGACCCGGGGGAACAGCGCCTGGTGGTTGGCCTCGCCGACGACGAAGCAGTCGTCCGCCGCGTCGGTCAGGGCCAGGTCGGCCCAGCCCCGGGAGAGCAGTACGCGACGGCCCCGCGCGCGGACCGCCTCCACGACGGTCCGGGCGAGCCCGGCCGGGTCGGCCATCGGGATGCTGCCGAAGCCGACGTACACCGGCGGCTCGCCCGCGTCGAGGAACTCCACCAGGTCGGCGGGGAGCGGGCGCTCGTCCGGCAGCACCCACGCACCGGTCTGCACGACCTCCAGCGCGGCCGGCCGCACCCACGGGGCGAGGACCGGGTCGGTGGCCAGCCACGGCCGGTCGGTGAAGACGTCGTCGCGGACGTCGTCCACGGCCGGCAGCCCGACCGACTCCCGGAAGGCGTTGACGGCGTCCCCGAAGACGTCCTGCGCGTCGCGGGCGTCCCGCTCCCACAGCACCTCGTTGTCGGTGACCTCCGGCGGCAGCGGCCTGCCCGGGCGCGGGATCGGCGGGTGGTGCGGGGAGGGCAGGCTGACGGGCTGGTAGCTGGCGTACACGTACGGGACGCCCAGCTTCTCGGCGGCCGCTTTCACCCCGGCCACGGCCGGCACCAGGCCGGTCGCGAGCAGCACGTCGCAGCCGCCGGCCTCCGCCGCCCGCGTGACGCTCTCGTAGAACGCGGCGACCAGCTCGGCCGCCCGCTTCGGGATCCCGCCCGGCGACGGCGGCACCTTCCCGGTCACCAGGTCGCGCACCGAAGCGCCGGTCGGGACCATCTCCACGCCGACCCCGGCGAGGCGCCCGGCGAACTCCTCGTCCGGCGGCGCGCACACCAGCACCTCGGCCCCCAGCTCCCGCAACCGCACCGCGAGCCCGACGAGCGGCTCGACGCCTCCGCGCGAATCGTAGGCGGACAGC
This sequence comes from Streptomyces sp. NBC_00158, assembly GCF_045160885.1. Classification (NCBI taxonomy): domain Bacteria; kingdom Bacillati; phylum Actinomycetota; class Actinomycetes; order Kitasatosporales; family Streptomycetaceae; genus Streptomyces; species Streptomyces sp. NBC_00158. The sequence continues at coordinate 4,217,734 of NZ_CP108161.1, read as the reverse complement.
ACCACACGCATTACGTACTCCCAATCCCCCGTGGAACGGCTCAGGTTGGAGAGTCTGCACCACGACAATGATCTTGTGGCAAGTCCGGGGCTGCGCTATACGTTGGGCATGGCCAAGGAAATCCAGGTGACGTACGACTGCGCCGACCCCGCCGCGCTGGCGGCCTTCTGGGCCGAGGTCCTGGGCTACCGCGTGCAGCCGCCGCCGGAGGGCTTCGCCGACTGGCCGGCCGCGCTGACGGCCTGGGGCGTACCGCCCGAGCAGCACAACAGCCGCTCGGCGATCAGCGACCCGGACGGCAAGGGCCCGCGGATCTTCTTCCAGCGGGTGCCGGAGGGCAAGGTCGCCAAGAACCGCCTGCACCTGGACGTCCGCTCGGCGCCCGGCCTGAAGGGCGCGGAACGGATGGACGCCCTGGAGCTGGAGGCCACCAGACTGGAGGCCCTGGGCGCCAAGCGCCTGTACCGCCTCGACCCGGACGGCATCGACGAGGGCATCATCGTGATGACCGACCCCGAGGACAACGAGTTCTGCCTGGACTGACGCCGGGGCCTTCCCGGTGCTGCCCTGAGGATTCCCGGCGGCCGTCGCGGTCGAGCCAGTAGTGGACGAACCCGCCGTCGGCCCCGAGGCACGTGAACCCGGCCTTCGTGAGAACCCTGCCCGAGGCGGGGTTGTCGGGGTGGTGCTTCGCACCGAGGGATTCCAGGGCGGCGGCGGTAAAGGCGTACGCGGCGAGCCGCTCCACGGCGGCGGTCGCGTACCCGCGCCCCCACACGTCCTCGCGCAGAACGTAGCTCACCCTCCCGTGCCCGGCGGGCCTGCGTCCGAGCTTGACGACACCGACCAGGTCGCCGGCGACGTCCACGCCGAGGACGTACTGGGCCACCGGTGCCGCACGGCTCCACTCGATCACCCGCGCCACATACGCCTCGGCTTCCGATGCGGTCATCTCGGGCCGCATCAGGTACGTGACGGCGGCCCCGCTGTAGATCCGGCGGATCCCGGAGGCGTCGGCGGGGGTGAGAGCCCGCAGGGTGGTCACGAAACCGTGCCTGCGGTCGTGAGGTGCGCGGCCAGGTCCCGGGCGGTGGGGCGGTCGGCCGGATCGGGGGCCAGGCACGCCGTGATCGTGCTCTCGAAGGCGGGGAACAGCCAGGGCCGGACGTCGGCCAGGTCGGTGGTGATGCCCTTGGCGATGGCCTCCAGCTTCTCCAGCCGGTCCGTGTCGTCGCCGTAGGCGACGGGGCGGTGTCCGGTCCAGCACCAGAACAGGGAGGCGCCCAGCCCCCACACGTCGGCGGGGGGTTCGACCTGGACGTGCGCGGTGTCGGGGGTGGTGAGAAGCGCGGCGGCGACCTCGGGGGCCGTGGTGTGGGTGAGGGCACCCCGGTAGGGCAGGCGGGGCCTGTCCTGGGGGCCGCAGGCCAGCGCGTAGTCGATGACGGCAGCGTGGCCGTCGGCGGTGACGAGCGTGTTCGTGGGCTGGACGTCGGCGTGCGCCCAGCCGGCGGCGTGCATCCGGCCGAGCTGCTCCGCCCAGGTGCGGGCCGCATCGAGGAGGTGGCGGCGTACGGCCGGCTGGTCGCCTTCCGGGGAGCGCGCTGCGGCGAGCGCGTGCCACAGCGGCTTGCCGTCGGCCCAGCGGACCGCGAGCCACCGGCCGCCGCCCCACGCACCGGCAGCGATCCGGTAGCCGGGCTCCAGCGCCCCGGCTGCGGTGAGGCGGACCAGATGATCGTCTTCCTGGGCCACCTCGGCCGTCTTGTCGCGGGCGGCGGCATCGTGCGGGTTGTCGGCCTTTACGGCGGCCTCGCCGCCCGGGCCGGTCACCTTCCAGGCCCTGGAGCCGCGCCGGTCGCTCAGGAGTCGCGTGGCGAGGGGACCGCCGAGCCGCTCGACGAGGAGTTCGACGGCTTCGCCGGGGGGAGGAAGCGTTCGGTCCATGTCCGGATCTCCTTCCAGTCGTGGGGGATGTCCTCGAAGACGTCGCGGCCGTCGTCGTCGGCCACGGCCAGCGCGGCGGCCAGGTCCGGGGTCGCGGCGAGGAAGTGGGGATCACGGCGGCGTACGGCGGCGCGTACGGGGATGAACGAGAACGGGGCGGCGGGGATCCGGCCGCCGTCCCCCGCGGTCTCTTCCTCGCCCGCGTAGAACTTGCCGAACATGATCCCGACGGGTCCGTAGAGGTTCTTCAACGCCCAGTGCGGCCACGCCATCAGCTCCCGGTGCCGCACGCCCGGGACCTGGCCGAGGATCACCACGTTGTCGCACCGCAGGCCGCCGTACGGGCCGCGCACAAGGGACCGCAGGCGCTCGGCGGCCCGGCCCCCGGCGTGGAACAGCTGGGCCTCCACCGCATCGGCGTCCCCGTCGGCCCGGTAAACGGTCCAGGTGGTGCAGTCCCGCCGGAGCGAGGGTGCCAGGTAGGGGCAGTGGTCCGTCATCTGTTGCACGTACGCGGTGATGTCCACGGACGTGGGCCGGGGGGTGGAGGCCTCGATGAGGCGAAGCGCCCCGGCCGAGGGCCGGGGCGTCGCCCTGGTACGGGATGTGGTCACGGGCGGCCGGTCTCCGGGCCCTCGGGGGTGATGTCGTCGGAGGTGAAGTCGTCGTCACCGCCGGCGGGGCCGCAGTCCCATTCGGCCACGACCTTGCCGGTCTCCCGGTAGCGGGCCACGGCCGTCTCGTCCACGGTGCCGTCGGCGTCGGTGAACCAGACCTCGGGCAGGGGCCCGTAGACGGCCTCGTAGGTGGCGACCCAGGCGATCGGGCCGGCGCCGTTGTTCTCCACGTGCCGGATCGGCCGGCCGGCGGTCTCCAGGCACAGTGCCTCGTACTCGGGGGTACCGAGGATCTCGTGCCAGGCGGCGTCCACGGCCGGGCTGAACATCTCGGGCGCGGACTCGCCGTCGCGGAAGCGCCGGCCGGTGATGGTCAGGAACCTGCCGAGCTCGATCGTTGCGGTGGTCATGCTGGTGCTCCTCTCGTGGGTGGTCGAGTGGTGCGTGGCTGCGGGCGGAAGTCTGGCGTCAGCCCCGTCCAACGTAGAGAGGCGGCCTGGACGGCCCCAACGGAGTTGCGGCTAATTGCGGAAATTCACGCCAGGGCGTCGAGCGCGGCCGTGATCAGGGCGCGGGCGTTGTCGCCGTAGACCGCCATCTTCGACAGCCCTTCGAACGCCTTCGCGTAGTCGGCGAGTTCGCGGGGCTGGGTGACGCCGATCCTGGCGGTGAGGGTCTCCACGGCCACCCGGCGGTCGTCGTACAGGTAGAACGCCTCCAGCGGCCACACGGTGCGCTCGGCGGTGAAGGGGATGATCCCGAGGGAGACCGAGGCAAGGGGCATCACGGTGAGCAGGTGGCGGAGTTGGCCGGCCATCGCGCCTGCGTCGCCGATCCGGAAGCGCAACACCGATTCCTCGATCAGGACCGCGTACCGGTGATTGCCCTCGTAGAGGAAGCGGGAGCGGGCGACGCGGGCGGCGACGGCTTCGGTCACGTCGTCGGGGGTGCCCTGGAAGCGCGTGATGCTGCTCAGCAGCGCGGTGGCGTAGGCGGCGGTCTGGAGGAACCCGGGCACGACGTTGGAGACGTAGACGCGCTGGAGGGACGCCTGGGCGTTGGCCGCGTAGGCGTTCTCCTGGGAGCGGCGCAGGCCGTTGCGGTGGAGGCGGCGCCACTCCTGGTACATGGAGTCGACGGCGCGGGAGGTGGCGATCAGATCGGCCACCTGGTCCTCGGCGCCGCAGGCGGCGCACCAGGCCCGGATGTCCGAATCGGACGGTGCCACCTCGCCCTTCTGAATGCGGGTGGTCTTCGCAGGGTGCCAGTCGCACCGGGCGGACAGTTCCCGCCCGGTGAGACCCGCGTCCCTGCGCAGGTGGGACAGGCGCACGGCGAGGGCTTCACGGGCCGCTTGTGCGCTGGAAGAGGGGGACGCGGGCACGGGTGTGGGGTCAGACGGTGTACTGGTCGTGGGGGATCCCGCGCTCCCACACCGTCTCGAAGGCCGACGCGCACAGCTTCACCACAGCGGGGTCCTCGGTCCGCACCTTCGGCTCGTCAGGGTGCCAGTCGCCGGTACCGGTCCAGTTGTGCAGCTGGGCCAGGCGGCCGTCGAACAGCCAGAAGTCCGTACCGGGCAGGGCGATGTCGAAGGCGCGGCGGCGGGGAAGCCAGCGGACCTGTTCCCCCGCGTCGACGTTCATCCGGGTGCCGGCGTGCTCGTAGCGGATGTAGTCGCTCACCGGCTCGCAGACGATGCGGGCGCGGCGCATGACGACGCCCCGGGCGGTGGCGGCCGAGACCATGTTCAGCCAGTTGGACCGCTCCGCCCGTTGGGCTTCCTCGCTCCACTCCCCGCGCAGAAAGGCGGCGAAGGTGTCGGCCTCGCCGGTGTTGGGATCCATCCCGACGAACTGTAGATCCATGGCGATCTCCCCTGTCAGCCGGTTGCGGGTACTTGCGGACGAGGCTTCTCCCCGGGCACGGCGTGCGTCAAGGGGGCCGTCGGCCAGGCCTGTTGACTGCCACGGCATACGCCGCAGCCCCCGCCCGGATCCCGGGCGGGGGCTGCGGCGCGTGCCGTGAGGCGGTGGTCAGGCGGCGACGGGGACCGGCGTGGCGGTGGTGTCGGCGGGCTTCTCGTCCAGCGGGGAGGACGAGGCGGCGGCGTAGGCCTCCTTGTCGAGGATCCCCTCACGGGCGGAGACGATGACCGGTACGACCGCCTGGCCGGCGACATTTGTGGCCGTCCTCATCATGTCGAGGATCGGGTCGATCGCCATCAGCAGGCCGACGCCCGCGAGCGGCAGGCCCAGGGTGGAGAGGGTCAGGGTGAGCATCACGGTCGCGCCGGTCAGGCCGGCCGTGGCGGCGGAGCCGACCACCGAGACGAACGCGATGAGCAGGTACTCCTTGATGCCGAGCTGCACGTCGAAGATGTTCGCGATGAAGATCGCGGCGAGCGCCGGGTAGATCGCGGCGCAGCCGTCCATCTTGGTGGTGGCGCCGAACGGGACGGCGAAGGAGGCGTACTCCTTCGGGACGCCGAGGCGCTCGGTGACCTTCTGGGTGACCGGCATGGTGCCGACCGAGGAGCGGGAGACGAAGGCCAGCTGGATCGCGGGCCAGGCGCCCTTGAAGAACTGGACCGGGTTGACCTTGGCGACGGTCCACAGCAGCAGCGGGTAGACGCCGAACATGACGAGCGCCGAGCCGATGTAGACGTCGGCGGTGAAGGTGGCGTACTTGCCGATGAGGTCCCAGCCGTAGCTGGCGATGGCGGTGCCGATGAGGCCGACGGTGCCGACCGGGGCGAGGCGGATGACCCACCACAGGGCCTTCTGGAGGAGCTCCAGGACGGACTCGGCGAGGTTCAGGACGGGCTGGGCCTTGGCGCCGAGCTGGAGGGCGGCGATGCCGGCGACGGCGGCGAGGAAGACGATCTGGAGGACGTTCAGCTCGGTGAACGGGGTGACGATGTCCTTCGGCACGATGCCGGTCAGGAAGTCGATCCAGGAGCCGTGCCGCTTGGGCTCCTTGCCGTCGGCCGGGGTGAGGCCGGTGCCGGCGCCCGGGTCGGTCAGCAGGCCGATCGCGAGGCCGATGCCCACCGCGATCAGCGAGGTGATCATGAACCAGAGCAGGGTGCGGGAGGCGAGCCGGGCGGCGTTGTTCACCTTCCGGAGGTTGGTGATGGACACCAGGATGGCGAAGAAGACGAGCGGGGCGACGGCCAGCTTGAGGAGCTGGATGAAGATGTCGCCGACCTGCTCCAGGGTGGTCTTCAGCCAGCTGACGTCCTGGCTGCGGGCTATCCAGCCGAAGAGGACGCCGAGCACGAGACCGGTGACGATCTGGGCCCAGAACGGGAACTTGAAGGAGGCCTTGGCGGGAGCCTGGGCCTGGGGGGACGCGGACACGGCATTCTCCGGGGGACGCGCGGACGTACGGCGGAAGGTTTCTGCAAGGGGTGCGGTACGGCGGCAGCCGGAAAGGGGCCGGGCCGGCCGGGGACCGCTGCTGGGGCGGCTGGGCTTCAGCTTCAGCGGCGACAGCAACAGGCCGCGGACACGCGGCGGCAGAAGTCGACGTGCAGGCGCGCCACGAGCGGGACGCTCGGGCTCATCGGGTGCGCTGCTGCGGTCAACATGTTGAACACGCTAACACTTCGGCTTTGAGAATCTCAAAGAGATGCTTTGAGCACGGATCGCGCGGGGGTGGACGCGCAGACCCCGCGGGGCCCCGGGAACGACGAAGCCCCAGCGTGGCGGGGGGTGTTCCCGGCGCTGGGGCGTATCGGTGCGCGCGGCGGCCGCGGGGCCGCTGTGAGGAAGGACTCAGGCGCGGGCGGCGTCGTCGGCCGCGTCCTCCTGGCTGCGGTTCGCGGCGAGCCGCTCCTTCGCACCCGCGACGCGGCCGGAGATCTGCTCGGACATCTCGTCGCGCTGCTTGCGCAGCAGGACGAAGGAGAGCGGGGCGGAGAGCACCAGCGCGAGGAGCGCGATCCAGGCGAAGTTCGCGTCGCCCAGCCCGGCGGGCACCCAGCCCAGGTTGACCAGGACGGCGACGAGCACCAGGCACCCGACGAAGATGCCCAGGCGCATCGCGGTGTAGCGGATCGTCGCGCTCGGCTTGAGGGCCACGGTGACCCCTCCCTCTCTTCTTGCGTCGGCACGTGCCCGTCCAGTGAAGCACGCCGGGGCTCCGCCACGGCCCGGCGGGGGTCAGTGCAGGGGCAGCAGCATGGTGATGTCGTCGCGGTCGTCGCCGGGGGCCACGCGGATGGCGCCGGGCACGCGGCCGACCTCCTTGTAGCCGCAGGCCGCGTAGAAGTGCTCCAGGCCGACGCCGCCGCGGCACTCCAGGCGGATGGCCTCGATGCCCTCCAGCGAGCGCGCCGCGTCGGCGAGGGCGGCCATCAGCTCCCGTCCGGCGCCGCGGCCCTGGAGGGCGGGGCCGACCATGACCGTGTACGCCCAGACCCAGTGCTTCCGCAACGGGTGCGCCTCGAAGGCGAGGAAGGCGACGGCCCGGACGGCGCCCTGCGCGTCGTGCCCGACGAGCAGCCGGTGGCGGCCCTCGGCCAGCGCGACGAGGTGCTTGACCAGGGCGGGGCGGATGTCCTCGACGGTGACGGGCGGGACGAAGCCGACCGCGCCGCCGGCGTTGGTGACCTCGGTCCACAGCTGTGCGATGCCGTCGCGCAGGGCGGGGTCGACGACCGGATCGAAGGTGAAGGTAAGGGTCATAGAGGGAGAGTATCTATTACCGATTCGGCGGGCAACGGGTTTCCGGGCGGGGGCACGGAAAAGCCCCGGACCGTCGGGGACGGTCCGGGGCTCCTCCGGGTGCGGCGAGGGGTACGGCGACGGGTGCGCGTCAGACGCGCATCGCCTGCGGGGTCTCGCGCAGCGAGGCGTCCGGGCCCGGGTACTCGCGGATGACCTCGTAGCGCGTGTTGCGCTCGACCGGGCGGAAGCCGGCCTCGCGGATGAGCTCCAGGAGGTCGTCACGGCCCAGCTTGTTCGGGGTGCCGTAGTTGTCCGCGTCGTGCGTGATCTTGTACTCGACCACCGAGCCGTCCATGTCGTCCGCGCCGTGCTGGAGCGCGAGCTGGGCGGTCTGCACGCCGTGCATCACCCAGAAGACCTTGACGTGCGGCACGTTGTCGAAGAGCAGGCGGGAGACCGCGAAGGTCTTCAGCGCCTCGGCGCCCGTGGCCATCGTCGTGCGCGCCTGGAGCCTGTTGCGGACCTTGCCGTCCTTCATGTCCACGAAGTCGTGCTGGTAGCGCAGCGGGATGAAGACCTGGAAGCCGCCGGTCTCGTCCTGGAGCTCGCGCAGCCGCAGTACGTGGTCCACCCGGTGGCGCGGCTCCTCGATGTGCCCGTAGAGCATCGTCGCCGGGGTCTTGAGGCCCTTCTCGTGCGCCAGGCGGTGGATGCGCGACCAGTCCTCCCAGTGGGTGTCGTGGTCGACGATGTGCTGGCGGACCTCCCAGTCGAAGATCTCCGCGCCGCCGCCGGTGAGCGATTCGAGGCCGGCCTCGATCAGCTCGTCGAGGATCTCGGAGGCCGTGAGGCCGGAGATCGTCTCGAAGTGGTGGATCTCGGTGGCCGTGAACGCCTTCAGCGAGACGTTCGGCAGCGCCTCCTTGAGGGCGGACAGCGAGCGCGGGTAGTACCGCCACGGGAGGGTGGGGTGCAGGCCGTTGACGATGTGCAGTTCGGTGAGGTTCTCGTTCTCCATGGCCTTGGCCAGGCGGACGGCCTCCTCGATGCGCATCGTGTACGCGTCCTTCTCGCCCGGCTTGCGCTGGAACGAGCAGTACGCGCAGGAGGCGGTGCACACGTTCGTCATGTTGAGGTGGCGGTTGACATTGAAGTGCACGACGTCGCCGTTCTTGCGCGTGCGCACCTCGTGGGCGAGACCGCCCAACCAGGCCAGGTCGTCCGACTCGTAGAGGGCGATGCCGTCCTCACGCGTCAGCCGCTCGCCGGAGCGGGCCTTCTCCTCCAGCTCACGCTTGAGCCCCGCGTCCATGCCGGTGTCTCCTCTACCTGTCCCTGTCCAGACCTGTGTACAACCGCCACCAACCGTACTCTCAGGCGTCCTCGGGCAGCTCGCCGACCCGGTTCTCCCACTTGGTGGAGAGCACGATCGTGGTGCGGGTGCGCGAGACGCCCTTGGTTCCGGAGAGCTTGCGGATGATCCGCTCCAGGCCGTCGACGTCGCCGGCGCGCACCTTGAGCATGTAGGAGTCGTCGCCTGCGATGAACCAGCAGTCCTCGATCTCCTGGAAGTCGCGCAGCCGGCGGGCCACGTCCTCGTGGTCCGCGGCGTCGGAGAGGGAGATGCCGATCAGGGCGGTGACGCCGAGGCCGAGCTCGGCGGCGGCCACCGTCGCGCGGTAGCCGGTGATCACGCCGGCCGTCTCCAGCCGGTTGATGCGGTCGGTGACGCTGGGGCCGGAGAGGCCCACGAGACGGCCCAGCTCCGCGTACGAGGCGCGGCCGTTCTCCCGAAGCGCCTGGATGAGCTGCCTGTCCACCGTGTCCATTACGTGGAGCCTTCCATTATTCGGCGATCCTGCAAGTTTAGGTATAGAATCAAAGGCACGCAGGGTCAACACCCTGTGAATCTTTCAACAGATCAAAGACGATCTTCAGGAGTGGTTAAACCGTGTACACGATCGAGGCGGCCTACGCGCACATGCGACAGCTCCAGGAGCTGGCCAACCGATCCCGCACCGACCAGCCCGCCGCCGCCCACCGCGTCGACAAGACCCGTCGTCCGGGCAGCCCCAAGAAGCGCTAGCGCCATCACTCACGGGGGCGGGCGCTGCCAAGCTCCCCCTCCCAACGGCGGTACAGCCCGTGCGGCACACCTGCCGCGTCGAGCACCCGCCCCGCGACGAAGTCCACCAGATCCTGGATGTGCGTCGCGCCCGCGTAGAACGCCGGAGAGGCGGGCAGCACCACTGCGCCCGCCTCGTCCAGCGCCACCAGATGCTTCAGCGTCTGTCCGTTCAGCGGGGTCTCCCGCACCGCGACCACCAGTCGGCGCCGTTCCTTGAGCGTCACGCTCGCGACGCGCTGGAGCAGGTCCTTCGACAGCCCGAGGGCCACACCCGCCACACAGGCGGTGGAGGCCGGGACGATCAGCATCCCCTTCACCGCGTACGAGCCCGAACTCGGGCCGGCCGCCAGGTCCCCGGCACCCCAGTACCGCACCCCGTCGAGGTCGAACCCCGCGAAGGTCCCCGGCTTGCCGTCCGCGCCGCGGCCCAGCCACTCCTCCAGGTCCGCGCGCCAGTGCGCGTCCCGGAAGGAAATGCCCGTCTCGTCCAGCAGGGTGAGCCGCGAGGCCCGGCTGACCACCAGGTCGACACTCTCCCCCGCCGCCAGCAGCCCCCGAACCACCGCCGCCGCGTACGGCGTCCCGGACGCCCCGGAAACCCCGACCACCCACGGGGTGCGCTTGCCGTCAGTCATACCTCCGAGACTATCCGGCCACGGCGCGGAGGCACTCTGTAAGGTGTCCGCACGTCCCAGGGGGTGGGACGGCACGAGGGGGAACACCATGAGCACGACGACGACGGCCGAGCCGGCCTGGAGCCGAACGGACCGCGCCAAGGCCGCCGCGCAGCTGATGCTGGGCTGGGTGGCACTGCTGTGGGCGGTCGAGGCGGTCGACTACGCCACCGGGCACGCGCTGGACCGGTACGGGATCGCCGCGCGCGAGGCGGACGGCCTCACCGGGATACCCCTCGCGCCCTTCCTCCACTACGGCTTCGGCCACGTGTGGTCCAACAGCCTCCCGCTGCTGGTCCTCGGCTTCGCCGTCGCCCTCTCGGGCATCCGCCGCTTCCTGGCGGTCTGCGCGCTGGTCATCGTCGCCGACGGCCTCGGCGTCTGGCTGATCTCCCCGGCGCACAGCGTCACGGCTGGCGCCTCGGGCCTGGTCTACGGCCTCTTCGGCTACCTGCTGGTGCGTGGCTTCGTCGAGCGCAAGCTGCTGGGCATCGTGGTGGGCATCGCCGTCGCCGCCTACTACGGCGGCGGCATGTTCGTCGGCCTGCTCCCCCTGGACCCCGCCATCAGCTGGCAGGGCCACCTCTGCGGCCTCGCGGCCGGCATCGCGACGGCCCTGTACTACCGCCGTCCGGCCCGCGCCTCCGTCTAGAGCGCGAGCCCCCGCACCACCAGGTCGGCGAGCGCGCACACGAACAGGGCGATGCCGATGAACCCGTTGACCGTGAAGAACGCCCGGTTCAGGCGGGACAGGTCGTTCGGCTTGACGATGGTGTGCTCGTAGAGGAACGCCGCCGCGACGATCAGCAGGCCCAGCCAGAGGAAGGCGCCGCCGTCGGTGAGGACCGCGTACCAGGCCAGCAGGGCCGTGGTGACCGCGTGGCAGCCGCGGGCGCCCCACAGGGCGGCCGGGACGCCGAAGCGGGCCGGGACCGACTTGACGCCGTCCGCGCGGTCGGAGTCCACGTCCTGGCAGGCGTAGATGAGGTCGAAGCCGCCGATCCAGACGCCGATGGCGAGTCCGAGGACCACCGCCTCCCACGACCACTCGCCGGTGATCGCGAGCCAGGCGCCGACCGGCCCCATGGCCTGCGCGAGGCCCAGGATGGCCTGCGGGAAGTTCGTGAAGCGCTTGCCGTACGGGTAGACCACCATCGGGATGACGGCGACCGGAGCCAGCGCCAGGCACAGCGGGTTCAGCAGGGCGGCCGCACCGAGGAAGACGGCCAGTGCGATCCCCGCGCCGGTCCAGGCGGACCGCACCGAGACCGCGCCCGTGACGAGCTCGCGCCCGGCGGTGCGCGGGTTGCGGGCGTCGATCTCGCGGTCGATGATCCGGTTGGCGGCCATCGCGAAGGTGCGCAGGCCCACCATGCAGACGGTGACGAGCAGCAGCTCGGTCCAGTGCATCCGCCCGTCGAGCCGGAACATGGCCGTCAGCGCGGCGATGTACGCGAAGGGCAGCGCGAAGACCGAGTGCTCGATCATCACGAGCCGCAGGAAGGCCTTCACCCTGCCGGGTGCCTGCGGGGTCGGTCCGGAGCCGATGACGCCGTCGGCGGTGGTCATGCCAGGCTCCTGCGGAACTCTTCGAGGTCGGCGCGGAGGCTGTCCACGGCCTCCGGGGTGATGTCCAGGGTGAGCGGGGGGACCTCCTCGCCCTCCGGCGGGGTGATCCGGGCCAGGAAGCCGCAGTCGTCGCAGGCCGGGCGGCCCTCCAGGCTCAGCACGGGGCCGGCCTCGACGGTGAACGGCTCGGTCTCGGCGAAGGACAGCTCGGCGAGCAGGCGCTCGGCGAAGTCGTCGGCGTCCGCGTCGCGCAGACCGGGCAGCTCGAAGCCGCCGCCGCCGTCCTCGTCGTCCCACATCAGCGCCCAGACGCCGCCGGGTCCGACGAACTCCTCGGGGCTGACGCCCGCCTCCTGGGCGGCCTCGCGGACCTCCGGGTCGGCCGGGTCGAGTTCCGGGCGCACGAGGGCCACGTACGTGGTCTCGTCGCCGATGAAGAGGGCGGGGCCGCCCATGCCGAAGGGGCTCACAGCCCGTACTCCTTCCAGCGGCGGTCCACCAGGGCCGCCGTCGCCGGGTCGGACTCGACCATGTCGGGCCAGCCGCCGTCGCGGGTGTAGCCCTCCTCCGGCAGCTTCTTGGTCGCGTCGATGCCCGCCTTGCCTCCCCAGAACTGCTGGTAGGAGGCGTGGTCCAGGTGGTCCACCGGCCCCTCGACCACGGTCAGGTCGCGGGAGTAGTCGGTGTTGCCGAGCGCCCGCCAGGAGACCTCGTGGAGGTCGTGGACGTCGCAGTCCTTGTCGACCACGATGATCAGCTTGGTCAGCGACATCATGTGGGCGCCCCAGATGGCGTGCATGACCTTCTGGGCGTGCTTGGGGTACTTCTTGTCGATCGAGACGATCGCGCAGTTGTGGAAGCCGCCCGACTCGGGCAGGTGGTAGTCCACGATGTCCGGCACGATGATCTTGAGGAGCGGGAGGAAGAACCGCTCCGTCGCGCGGCCCAGCGGGCCGTCCTCCGTCGGCGGCCGCCCGACCACGATCGACTGGAGCAGCGGGCGCTTCCGCATCGTCACGCAGTCGATCTTCAGCGCGGGGAAGGGCTCCTGCGGGGTGTAGAAGCCGGTGTGGTCGCCGAAGGGGCCCTCGGGGAGCATCTCCCCGGGCTCCAGCCAGCCCTCGACGACGACCTCGGCGTTGGCCGGGACCTGGAGCGGGACCGTCTTGCAGTCGACCATCTCGATCCGCTTGCCCGCGACGAACCCGGCGAACAGGTACTCGTCGATGTCGCCCGGCAGCGGCGCGGTGGAGGCGTAGGTGACGGCGGGCGGGCAGCCGAAGGCGATCGCGACCGGCAGCCGCTCGCCGCGCGCGGCGGCGACGGCGTAGTGGTTGCGGCTGTCCTTGTGGATCTGCCAGTGCATGCCGATGGTGCGCTTGTCGTGGCGCTGGAGCCGGTAGAGGCCGAGGTTGCGGACCCCGGTCTCGGGGTGCTTGGTGTGGGTGAGGCCCAGGTTGAAGAAGGAGCCGCCGTCCTTGGGCCAGGTGAAGAGGGCCGGGAGCTGGTCGAGGTCGACGTCGTCGCCGGTGAGGACGACCTCCTGGACGGGCGCGGACTCGCCCTTCACCTTCTTCGGCGGTACGTGGACCATCGAGCCGAGCTTGCCGAAGGCCTCGCGGACGCCGATGAAGCCCTGGGGCAGCTCGGGCTTGAGGAGGCCGCCGATCTTCTCGCTGATCTCGCCGTACGACTTGAGGCCGAGGGCCTTCAGGAGGCGGCGGTCGGTGCCGAAGACGTTCATGGCCAGCGGCATCGCCGAGCCTTTGACGTTCTCGAAGAGCAGGGCCGGGCCGCCGGCCTTGTTCACTCTGTCGACGATCTCCCCGACCTCCAGGTACGGGTCGACTTCGGCCTTGATGCGCTTGAGGTCGCCCTCCCGCTCCAGAGCCCGGAGCAGCGAGCGGAGATCGTCGTAAGCCATGGAGCCCAGTATCCGTCACCCCATACCCTGGAACCGTCACCGGGGCCCCGCGCGGGTCCGCCGTCACTTCCCGGGAGTCGGTCCCACACCGTGCTGCGCTATCTGCCGTTCCTGCTGATCCTGGCGCTGACCATCTACGCCTTCATCGACTGCCTGAACACCCCGGAGGAGGAGGTCAAGCACCTGCCGAAGACGGTCTGGGTGCTGATCATCCTGCTGTTCTCGATCGTCGGCCCGGTGGTGTGGCTCTTCGCGGGCCGCAAGCGCTCCGCGGTCGGCGGCGGCGGTGGCGGTGGCCGGGCGCGCCGGCAGCAGTGGGTGGCGCCCGACGACAACCCGGAGTTCCTGAAGTCCCTGCGCGAGGAGCAGGAGAAGAACAGGGACGAGGACGGGAAGAAGGACAAGGACAAGGAGTAGGGGCAGGCGTCACCGGGCCCAGGGCAGGACCCTGGTGCCCTCGGTACCGGGTACCGAGACGACCCCGTCGGCGCGCATGACGACGTACGCCTCGAAGTCCTCGGGGGCGTGGATCCGGCGCGGGACGCCGGGCGGCAGGACGAGGGTCCGTCCGGCGGACACCTTCTCGGTGCGGCCGCCGCAGGTGACCTCCAGTGAGCCGGCGGTGAGCAGCCAGACCTGTTCGCGGCTGACGGCGTGGTCGGGGCCGGTGGCCCCGGCGGGCATGCCGACGTGCCAGGTGGAGAGCTCGGAGCTGCCGCGGCTGGGGGCGGCGAGGCCGGTCATGGTGGCGTTGGGGGTGGCGGTGACGTTCTCGGGGGAAGCGCTGATGACGTGCAAGGCGGGGTCCTCTTCCGTTCCGTGGAGTGCGCGGGGCCGCCGCGGAACACGCGGCGACAGAGGTAAGTAAAGGCTCTTTACTCATGCGAGTCAAGAGTCTTTACTCGCATGCCCCGCATGCCACCATGTCCGCGTGACTTCCAACGAAGAGACTTCCGGCGTCGAGCTGACGTTCCTCCTCGGGATCGGCTTCCAGCTGATGCTCGGCGAGTTCACCCGGCGCCTCGCCGACGAGGGCTACGCGGACCTGCGCCCCCTGCACGGCATGGCCTTCCAGGCCCTCAAGGGCCCCGGCGCCACCGCCAGCGAGCTGGCCGAGCGGCTAGGGGTGACCAAGCAGGCCGCCGGGCAGATCGTCGACGACCTGGAGAAGCGCGGCTACGTCCGGCGCGAGCCGCACCCGGAGGGCGGGCGCCGCAAGCTCGTCGTCCTGACCCCGGCCGCCGAACAGCACCTGGCCACCGCCGGACGCGTACTGCACGGGCTGGAGGCCGAGCTGGCCGGGCGGGCCGACCTCGGCGCCCTGCGCGGGGAGCTGGCGCGCGTCATCCGCGCCCTGCACGGGGGCGAGGGGCTGCCGCCGCTGCGCCCGGTCTGGTGACCCCGCCGACGTGATCAAAAGCGGCCGGAAAGATCATTGAACGCGTTCAACCCCGCTGGCAGAATCAGGCCATGCCACCGCCGCGCACCCGGCCCGGGATCCGGATCATCGACACGGTCCTGCGCAACCTGCTCGCGTACGGGGTGCTCACCTGCGCCCTGCTCGCCATGACGGGCGGCTGGGACCCGCAGCGCCAGACCGCGCGCCCCGTCCCCGCCGTGTACGACGCCGACATCTCCGAGATCGTCGGCACCTGGCGCTGCGTGGACGGCACCGAAGTGGTCTTCCGGGCCGACGGCAGCGCCGACGTCACCCTCCTCGACGGCCAGGAACGCGACTACGCCGCCGGCTGGCGGCTCTCGGGCCCCGGATCCTGGCGGCTCACCGCCGAACAGCCCGCCGGCCGCACCCTCGGCCAGCACCTGCGGCTGCGGCTGCCCGCCCCGACCGCCACCGCCGTCCGCTCCGGCACGGCCCCCGCCGCGGGGCCGCCGCAGCGGTACGCGTGGACCTTCGAGCTGCGCCGCGACGAGCGCGGGGCGCTGGAGCTGTACTTCGGTTTCCTCCTCGGGACCGGCCCCGCGCGCGGCGCCTACGTCCTGGAGAAGGACGAGTAGGAGGCGCGCAGCTCCGCCCAGCGGGCGTCGGTCCAGGCCGCCCAGTCCGTCGGATGCCCGGCCATGAAGGCCTCCAGCCGCTCGAAGTGGTCGTGCCAGCCGGCCAGGCAGTCCAGGCGCTCCTCCTCGGAGCCGCCGCGCTCGTTCAGGAAGCGGACCACCGTCGAGTCGGTGCCGACCGCCTCCAGGTGGAAGCGGATCCGCCCGTGCTCGGAGACCGTGTACTCGGCGACCCGCTCGATGTCCCAGGCGGTGACCTGCCCGGACACGGTGGTGCCGGTGTTGGGCCAGCGCAGGGTGACGGCCCCGCCCAGCCGGCGTTCCAGCACGTCCGCCGCCGCCAGCCAGCCGAGCAGCCCTTCCGACGTGGTCAGGGCGGGCCACAGGGCCTCGTACGCGTACGGCAGGTGCATCTCGAAGCGGATCGTCCAGCGGCCGGGGCCGCGCGGCTCGCTGGTGGCATGGCTCACGGGAGACATACCACCAGCGTCCCACTCCCCCGGGTCAGACGCCCGCGTACGAGTGCTTGCCGCTGAGCAGGATGTTCACGCCGTAGTAGTTCCAGATCCAGCAGGCGAAGGCGAAGAGCGCCAGGTAGGCGGCCTTGCGGCCCTTCCAGCCGGCCGTGGCCCGCGCGTGCAGGTAGCAGGCGTACGCCACCCAGGTCACGAAGGACCAGACCTCCTTGGGGTCCCAGCCCCAGTAGCGGCCCCACGCGTCGCCCGCCCAGATGGCGCCCGCGACGATGGTGAAGGTCCACAGCGGGAAGACCGCCGCGTTGATCCGGTACGAGAACTTGTCGAGCGAGGCCGCCGAGGGCAGCCGCTCCAGCACCGAGCTGCGGAACTTCCCGACGGTCCGGCCCGCCTCCAGGTGGCTCTCGTAGCTGTCGCGGAACAGGTAGAGCACCGCGCCGGCCGCGCCGATGTAGAAGACCGCGCCGCAGAAGATGGCGGTGGAGACGTGGATCCACAGCCAGTACGAGTGCAGGGCCGGGACCAGCTGGTCGCTCTCGGTGTAGAGCCAGGTGGTGGCGATGCCGAGGTCCAGCAGGACCGTCGTGACCAGGATCAGGCCGAGCCAGCGGACGTTCTTCTTCAGCGCCAGCAGCGCCAGGTACGCGCCGACCGCGACCGTGGAGAAGGTCACCGAGAACTCGTACATGTTGCCCCAGGGGGCCCGCTCCACCGACATCGCGCGGGAGACCACGCCGCCCGCCTCGATGAGGAAGCCGAGCACGGTCAGCGAGACCGCGATCCGCCCGTACAGGTCGCCCTGGTCGGTGCCGCCGGCCGCGCCCGGGCCGTCCGGGACGTCCCGGGTGCCCGACGCGGAGCGGGTGACGACCTCCGGCTTGTCGAGGACGGCCGTACCCCCGCCCTTCTGGCGGACCTGGACGGCGGGGGCCGCGCCGGCCGTCGCCTTCGACGCCGTCAGCGCGGCGGCCGTACGGCCCACCTTGCTGCGGCTGCCGAAGACCCACTCGGTGATGTGCGCGAGGAAGGCGAGCGTGTAGACCGCCATCGACGCGTACACCAGCTTGTTGCTGAGATCGGCGAGGCTCTCGTTCGTCGCCGCCGCGAGCAGCGTCGTCATGCGCGCTCCCCTTCTTCCTCTGTGGTTACTGCTTCGGCCGGGCTCGGCGCCCGCTCGTACAGGGCGGCGCAGAGCACGGACAGCTCCTCCGGCAGCTTCGCCGACTCGCTGCGGCCCAGACCCGCCAGCTCCACGACCGTCACGCCGTCCTTGCCCCGGACCGCACGGACCCAGATCCGGCGGCGCTGGATGAACAGGGACGCGGCGAGACCGCCGATGGCGATGACCGCGCCGCCCAGGGCCAGCCCGTTGGCGGGCTGCTGGGTGACCGAGAAGGTGGCCCAGCGCTCGATGCCCTCGAACTTCACGGTGCCCGCGCCGTCCGGCAGGGTCATCGTCTCGCCCGGCAGCAGGCGCTGCTTGAAGAGCTGCCCCTCGGGGTTCTTGAACTCCTGCATCTTGGAGGTGTTCAGCTGGTACACGTTCTGCGGCAGGCCCGCGTCGACGCCCAGGCTGCCGTGGTAGGCGCTGAGGGCGAGGACGGGGAAGTCCAGGGCCGGGAACTGCGAGAGCATCGTGCCCTTGCCCTCGCCCGCGAACGTCGGCACGAACATGGCGTTGAAGCCGAGCTGTTCCTTGTCGCCGTTCTTGTTGCGGTAGCCGTCCGGGACCTTGACCGCGCCCGAGGAGCTCAGGTTGGAGTCGAAGGGCAGCATCGGCACGGCGTCCTTGTAGATCACCTTGCCGGTGGGGTCGGTCACGGAGATGACCGGCGCGTAGCCGTGGCCCAGCAGGAAGATCTTCGAGCCGTCGATCTCCAGCGGCTCGTTGACCTCGATCTCGGCCTTCTTCGGCTCCCCGTGCGCGCCCTCGCTGTAGGTGACGTACGCCTTGAAGTCGCGCGGGGTGCCCTTCTGGGGGCCGGTCTTCTCGTAGCTGGCGTCGAACTTGTCCAGGGTGAACGAGAACGGCGGCAGGTTGTCGGAGGAGAAGAGGCTGCCGGACTTGAAGTCGTCGTACTGGGTGAGCGTGTTCGCGAAGCCCTTGCCGCGCAGGACGAGCTTGCCGCCCTCGGACTTGAAGAGCTGGCCCCACGCGAAGGCCACCAGCATCACGATCAGGGCGATGTGGAAGGCCAGGTTTCCGGCCTCGCGGAGGTAGCCCTTCTCGGCGGCGACGGCGTCGCCGCCGGACTCCGTACGGAAACCCCGCTTCCGCAGCAGCGTCCCGCCCTCGGCGAGGACCTCCTCCGGGGAGGCCTCCGTACGCCACGTCGCGTACGCCGGCAGCCGCTTCAGGTGGCGCGGCGCGCCCGGCGGGCGGCCGGTGAGCTGGCCGACGAACTGCCAGGTGCGCGGGACGATGCAGCCGATCAGCGACACGAACAGCAGGATGTAGATCGCGGAGAACCACACCGAGCTGTAGACGTCGAAGAGCTGGAGCTTCTCGGCGACGGGCACCCAGAACTCGTGCTTGTCCTTCCACTCGGCGACCTTCATCGGGTCCACCTGCGTCTGGGGGACGAGGGAGCCCGGGATGGAGCCGAGGGAGAGCAGGAAGAGCAGGATCAGCGCCACGCGCATGGAGGTGAGCTGGCGCCAGAACCAGCGGGCCCAGCCGACCACCCCGATGCCGACGGGCGCGGCCGCGCTCTCCTCGACGGGGGCCGTGGAGAGCTGCGCTCCGGCGGCGGCGTCGGTCTCGGCCTCGGCCTCGACCCCGGCCTCGTTGGGCGCCTCGACGGGCGCCTTGTCGGTCGTACTCATGTCCGTGTAGTCCTCAGATCCCCACCGTGAACGTCTCGGTCCAGCTCTGCATCTCGGTGACGATGCTGTCCCACATTCCTGTGACAAGCAGGATTCCGGTGAGGACCAGCATGCCTCCGCCGATGCGCATCACCCATGCATAGTGCTTCTTCACCCAGCCGAAAGCGCCGAGCGCCTTGCGGAAGGCGATCGCGGCGAGGATGAACGGTACGCCGAGGCCCAGGCAGAAGACCGTGGTGAGCAGGGCGCCCCGCCCGGCGCTCGCCTGCTCGAAGGCGAGGGTGTTCACGGCGGCGAAGGTCGGCCCCATGCAGGGGGTCCAGCCGATGCCGAAGAGGACGCCGAGCACGGGAGCGCCCAGGAGCCCGGCTGCGGGCTTCTTGTGGAAGCGGAACTCCCGCATCGTCAGGCCGGGGATCAGGCCCATGAAGAACAGGCCGAGAACGATGACCAGCGCTCCGAGGACCTGGGAGATCACCTGCTGGTGGGCCTGCAGGGTCTGGCCGAAGTACCCGAAGAGCGCGCCGGTGGACACGAAGACGGCGGTGAAGCCCAGCACGAAGAGCGAGGCCCCGGCCGCCATCCGGCCGCGCCGGGCCTCCGCCAGGTCGGCCCCGCCCACCCCGGTGACGTAGGAGAGGTAGCCGGGAACGAGCGGCAGCACGCAGGGGGAGAAGAAGGAGACCAGACCGCCGAACAGGGCGATCGGCAGGGCGGCCAGCAGCCCCCCGTTCAGGACCGTGGTGTTCACGCCGGTCGCCTCGGCGGCCAGCAGGAGGTACGGGGTCACCAGGTCACTGCTCCGCGAGGAGCGGGTCGATCATCGAGCGCAGCTGCTCCTCGTTGACCGCGACGAGGGTGCGGGCGGCGATCTTGCCCTGCTTGTCGAGGACGATCGTCGAGGGGATGGACTGCGCGTTGAGCGTGCCCTTGGGGAAGCGGAGCATCAGCTTGCCGTCGGGGTCGTAGAGGCTCGGGTAGGTGATCCCGAAGTTCTGCTCGAAGGCGGCGGCGTTCTGCTTGCTGTTGTCGCGGGTGTTGATGCCGACGAACGCGACGTCCTTGCCGCCGTCGGCCATGTCCTTGGAGACCTTCGCGAAGTACGGGGCCTCGGCGCGGCAGGGCGGGCACCAGGAGCCCCAGACGTTGAGGACCACGACCTTGCCCTTGAGGGTGGTGGTGTCGAGCGTCTTGCCCTCGACGGTCTCCCCGTCGAGCTTGGGGGCGTCGACGCGGTCGGCCTTGGCGACGGTGGAGATGCCGCTGGGGCCGGTCACGTAGTTGCCGCCGGCGGCACCGGCCGGCTTGCCGCCGCTGCCCGAATCTCCGCACGCGGACAGGGTCAGGGCGCTCGCGAGGGTGATCGCGGTCAGCAGGACGGCGCGGCCGCTGGTCGAGCGGCGGCTGGTTCGAGGTGAACGCGCGCGGCTAAGGCTCATGTGAAAAGTTTCGCATGACCGATTTGCGGATCTTCCGCACCCCCCGACGGCCTGCCGACCACCTGTCAAAGCGCTGGTCAGGGGCTGTCAGGGAGTGGCGGAAAGGTTTCTCCAACCGCCGGACGGGGCCTGGCCGGGACCCAGCGTCCGCAGTCCGGCCAGCACTTTCGGGTCCTGGACGTCCAGCCAGTCGGTGAACTGCCGGAAGGATACGAGGCGTACATCCCTTTTGTCCGCCATGGTTTTGAGCGCCTCCTCGACGGCGTCCATGTAGATGCCGCCGTTCCACTCCTCGAAGTGGTTGCCGATGAAGAGGGGCGCGCGGTTGGTCTCGTAGGCCCGCCGGAAGCCGCCGAGGTAGGTGGCGGTGGCCTGGGCGCGCCAGACCGGATAGTTGGCCGCCACGCCCCTGGTGGTGTTCCGCGACTGGTTGGCGAGGATGTTGTAGTCCATCGACAGCACCTCGAAGGAGTGCCCGGGGAAGGGCAGCGACTGCAGCGGCAGGTCCCAGACCCCTTCCTTCTTCACCGGCCAGCGCTGGAGCCCGCCGGGCGAGCTGGAGTCGTAGCGCCAGCCGAGCGCACGGGCGGTGGGCAGCAGCGCGTCCTGCCCGAGCAGGCAGGGCGTGCGGGCGCCGGTGAGCTCCTTGCGGTAGTCGAAGGGGAGCGGTTCGAGGTCGGTGAAGCCGGTGTTGGTCCGCCAGCCGGTGACGAACGCCGTCGCCTGCTCGATCTCGCTGCGCCAGTCGTCGGGGGTCCAGTGGGCGACGGAACCGGCGCCGGAGCAGAAGTGGCCGTTGAAGTGGGTGCCGATCTCGTGGCCGTCGAGCCAGGCCTGGCGGACGTGGCGCAGGGTGCTGCGGACGTTCTCGTCCTTGAGGTAGCCGATGTCGGAGGCGCCGACGGGGTTGTTCGGGGGCCAGTAGAGGTCCTTCTTCGACTCGGGGAGGAGGTAGAGGCCGGAGAGGAAGAAGGTCATGGCCGCGCCGTGGTCCTTGGCGAGCCGGAGGAACCGCGGGAAGAGGCCGTTGCCGATCTCGCCGGCGCCGTCCCAGCTGAAGACGACGAACTGCGGCGGCGTCTCGCCGGGCTGGAGGGGCACGGGGCGGGGCGGCTGGTGCGGCTGGGGGCCGGTGTCGGCGGTGGATCCGTCCCCGATGGCCTTGACGGCGGCTATCGGCCCACCGCCGGTCGCCTTGCCGGCGGGGGCGTCGGGGCCGCAGCCCGCGATGCCGCCTGCGGCGGCTGCGGTGGCTGCGAGTCCGAGGCCGAGGAGTTCCCTTCGGGTGAGGGCGCGCGCATCGCTCATGAAACGTCATATAAACGGACGTATCGACAGACCCTGGGGGTCGACACGGCCCGCGATGCGGAACCTTTACGAAACCGGTCAAACCGTGACGGCTTGCCGCTGCCCTGGCCGTGCGGGCACGGCTGCCCTGCGGGGCGAGGTCCCCTACCCGCCCTTCCACCGTTCCCAGGGGCTGCGCCCCTGACCCCGGTACGGGCGCTGCGCGCCCGTCGCCTCAAACGCCGGCGGGGCTATAGATAGCCCCGCCGGCGTTTGAGGCGCGGGGGTCTGGGGGCGGAGCCCCCAGAAGGGGTCCGGGCGCAGCCCGGGGAACGGGCGAAGGGCGGGTAGGGGAGACGGCCCGCGCAGCGGCACCCGCGGCCGCGGACCGGCTCACGCCCCCGGAAGGGTGCGGGGCTACGCCCCGAAGGCCTTCGACTTGCCCTTCACCGGCTTCGCCCCCGCGAGGAGATGCGCGGGGACCAGGTCCCGCGCCGGCTCGCTGTAGCCCACCGACACCAGCTTGTCGTCCTGGTACGTGAACGACGTCAGCGAAGCGAGCGTGCACTGCCGCCGCCGCGGGTCGTGCCACAGCCGGCGCCGCTCCGCGAAGCTCCGTACGATCCAGATCGGCAGCTGGTGGCTGACCGCCACCGCCTCGTGCCCGCGCGCCGCGTCCCTCGCCGCCTCGATCGCGCTCATCATCCGCACGACCTGCTCGACGTACGGCTCGCCCCACGACGGCTTGAACGGGTTCGTCAGGTGCTTCCAGTTGCCCGGCTTGCGCAGCGCGCCGTCGCCGACGCCGAAGGTCTTGCCCTCGAAGACGTTGCCCGCCTCGATCAGCCGGCCGTCGGTGGCCAGCTCCAGGCCGTGCACCTTCGCGATCGGCGCGGCCGTCTCCTGCGCACGCTCCAGCGGCGAGGCCACCACGTAGGTGACGTCCCGCTCCTGGAGGTGCTCGGCGACCCGGTCGGCCATCTGCCGGCCCAGCTCGGAGAGGTGGTAGCCGGCCCGGCGCCCGTACAGGACGCCCTCCGGGTTGTGCACCTCTCCGTGCCGCACTACGTGGACGACGGTGATGTCGCTCATGCCGTCGCCTCCGCCGCCGCACGCGCCGCGGCCGGCAGCGCGGCCGCGATCCGCTCGACCGCCCGCTCGTCGTGGGCCGTGGACACGAACCAGGACTCGAACGCCGACGGCGGCAGGTACACGCCCTGCGACAGCATCGAGTGGAAGAACGCGTTGAAGCGGAAGCCTTCCTGCTTCTTCGCGTCGTCGTAGTCGCGGACCTGCTCCCCGGTGAAGAACACCGAGAACATGTTGGACGCGGTCTGAAGGCGGTGCACCACGCCCTCCTTGCTCAGCGCCGCCGTCACCAGGCCCTGGATCTCCTTCGAGACCGCGTCGACCTTCTCGTACGCCGCGTCGTCGAGCAGCCGCAGCTGCGCGAGACCGGCGGCGGTGGCGATCGGGTTACCGGAGAGCGTGCCCGCCTGGTAGACCGGGCCGGCCGGGGCCAGGTGCCCCATGACGTCCGCGCGGCCGCCGAACGCCGCCGCCGGGAAGCCGCCGCCCATGACCTTGCCGAAGGTCATCAGGTCGGGCTTGACCCCGTCCACCCCGTACCAGCCGGCGCGGGAGGTGCGGAAACCGGTCATCACCTCGTCGGAGATGTACAGCGCGCCGTTCTCGCGGCACAGGTCGGCGAGGCCCTGGTTGAAGCCCTCGGCCGGGGTGACGACGCCCATGTTGCCGGGCGCGGCCTCGGTGATCACGCAGGCGATCTCGCCCGGGTGCGCGGCGAAGGCGGCCCGGACCGCTTCGAGGTCGTTGTAGGGGAGCACGATCGTGTCGCCGGCCTGCGCGCCCGTGACACCGGGGGTGTCGGGAAGGGCGAAGGTGGCCAGCCCGGAACCGGCGGCGGCCAGCAGCGCGTCGACGTGTCCGTGGTAGCAGCCTGCGAACTTGACGACCTTGGCGCGACCGGTGAAGCCGCGGGCCAGCCGGATAGCCGACATGGTCGCCTCGGTGCCGGAGGACACCAGGCGGACCTGCTCGACGGGCTCGATACGGGCGACGATCTCCTCGGCGAGGGCGACCTCGCCCTCGCCGGGCGTGCCGAAGGAGGTGCCGCGGGCGACCGCCGCCTGCACCGCCTCGATCACCTCGGGGTGGGAGTGGCCGAGGATCATCGGCCCCCACGAGCAGACCAGGTCGACGTACTCGCGCCCGTCGGCATCGGTCAGGTAGGGACCGGTACCGGACACCATGAACCGGGGCGTACCGCCCACGGCACGGAAGGCGCGCACGGGAGAGTTCACGCCGCCGGGGGTCACGAGGGACGCGCGCTCGAAGAGCGTCTGCGAAACTGGGGCTTCATACGGGTACGGGTAGCTCACACGAGCCATGGTCTCAGAGGCCGCGACAGACTTGCGGAGGGGCGTTTCACCGCGCCGCCGCGGGGGAGGTCACTGCCATGATGATCAGGCTGCGTGGCGGGGGCCGCGGGGCCGGGGCAGGCAATACGTGTCGGGTGGAGATATGCAACGCGGTGGTGGACCGGGCGAGGGTACGGACGGCCTGGACCCGCAGCGCGCCCGTGAAGCCCGTGAAGCCCGCCGGCGCGGCAAGCATCGGCGGCGCGCGGCCGAGGCCGCCGAAGCCGCCGAGCCCGCACAGGGTGACGAGGCGGACGACGCGGAAGACACCGGCGGCCTGCCCAAGGGCCGCGGCATGGGAGTGACGTACAAGTACTTCGGCGCCCCCGACGGCGCCACCGCCGCGCGGGTCCCGCAGACGATGCGGCCGGAGGAGCTGGGCGGCGACGAGCTCGGCATGGGCGGCATGTTCACCAAGATCAAGCCGGAGACCATGGCCGCGATGGTCTTGACCGGCATCGAGGGCATACCCCTGCACAAGGTCCCCCCGCTGGAGCTCGTCGTCCTGCACCCCGACTACGCGGTGGTCAAGCTGCCCATGACGGTGGTGGACCCGCTGCGCGGGGTGGGCGAGGAGTCGGTGGGCGCGGCCGCCTTCATCTGGTCGACGGTCCCCGACCGCGGCGGCCCGCGCGACGCCTTCAACGTCTACCAGCTGCTGCACGAGTGGCAGGACTTCTCCCACCGCCTCCACGAGAACGGCCACCAGGCGTACTGCCTCGTCTGGCCGTGACCGGGCTTTCACCCATGGTGGGCAGCCTTCCGAGGGGACTGCCCGCCCCGGTTCGGAAGCCGCCCGCCAGGCGGCCAGGGCACACTCCTTGGGCAGCAGGCCGTCGTCCAAGGCCCGCGTCCTGGAGCTCGCGCATCCGGCCTGGATGGTGGACGGCTGGTTGAGTGAGCGCAGCTCGCGCCGTCCGAGGTGCGGTGATGTGGTTGCGGACCGTTGCCTCGTACCGGAGGGCGGTCGTCGGGCCGGCGGGATTCACGTCCGGCCATTTCTGCGCGTAGCCGGCGAGCGTCTCCTTGATCGCGCTGGGGACGACGTACGTGCCGTGCCACAGCCGGCGTCGACCTCGGCGGCCCGGCTGTCGCCAGCCGCCTCGGTCTCGAAGTTCCCCTTGTGCTGCTGCCCGCCGAGGTAGCGGTAGCGGACCCGCCAGCGCTCGCCGGTCCCGCGGTCGGCGGTCGGCGGTCGGCGGTCGGCGGTCGGCGGTCGGCGGTCGGCGGTCGGGGCCATCCACCCCGTACGGCTCCTGTACTCGGCGCAGCCGGCCTCCGGGGGCTTGCGGTGCGACTTGCGCCTGCGATCGTTCACATCGGTCAAAGGGCCTCTCGGATGCGTCGACGCTCTCCGCTTTGACGACACAACGGATTCGCGTGGCCGTTCAGCCCACACGGCTTCCTGACGTCACGTCACCCATGCAGACCATTTTTTCCGATTTGCGGTCTATTGCTGCGCAATATGCGTGAATACTCCCGCATGACGGCGCATCACATCGCTGGAAGGCAATCGTTCTGCGGCTCCCGCTCAGGGCGAGCCTTCGCACCGGCGCCGGCAGGGGGGCCTACGGCCCTGAGCAGCCATCGTCGAGGGCGCTCGGGATCCTCCTTCGGGAGGACTGAGACCCGAAGCAACAAGAAAGGTCCTGCCATGGCATTGGATGCCATCCGGTCGGCTCCACCCGACACAAGTCCCCAACGCAATCTGCTCAAACGGGGAGCCTTTGCCCTGCTCCCCACAGCGCTCCTAGCGGCCACCCTGATCCCGACCCTCGCCCACGCCGCAGAAGCCCCCGTGCTGCTGGGGACCACCGCCAGTTACGGGGTCCTGGCCGGTTCTACGGTCACCAACACGAACGACACCGTCATCAACGGTGACCTGGGGCTCTATCCGGGTACATCGGTGACCGGCTTCCCGCCCGGCATCGTCAACGGAGTGACGCGCGTCGCCCCCAACGCCGCCGCCGCCCAGGCGAAGTCCGACCTCGTCGTCGCCTACGACGACGCGGCAGGCCGGGGACCCGGGACCGTGCTCGCATCGTCCGAGATCGGCGGACTGACGCTGGCGCCCGGCGTCTACACTGCCCGTCGTTCATCCAACTCACCGGGACGGTCACACTCGACGGCCAGAACGACCCCAACTCCGTCTTCATCTTCCGAATCCCCTCGACCCTGACCACGGCTACCTCGAGTTCCGTGGAGTTCATCAACGGAGCAAGTGCCTGCAACGTGTTCTGGCAGGTGGGCAGCTCCGCCACCCTCGGCACGACCACCCAGTTCAAGGGCACCATCCTGGCCCTGCAGTCCATCACACTGAACAACAGCGCCGTGATCGAAGGCCGCGCCCTGGCGCGTGAGGCCGCGGTCACGATGGACAACAACACCATCACGAGGCCGACCTGCGCCGCCGGCCCGCCCGGGCCTCCCGGCCCGACCGGATCTCCCGGCCCCACCGGATCTCCCGGCCCCACCGGATCTCCCGGCCCCACCGGATCTCCCGGCCCCACCGGATCTCCCGGCCCGACCGGGCCGCCCGGACCGACGGGCGCACCCGGACCCACCGGCAGCCCCGGCGCCCCTGGCCCCGACGGAGCACCCGGACCCGCCGGACCCACCGGTTCTGCCGGACCCGCCGGACCCGCCGGACCCACCGGTTCTGCCGGACCCGCCGGACCCGCCGGACCCACCGGTTCTGCCGGACCCGCCGGACCCGCCGGACCCACCGGTTCTGCCGGACCTGCCGGACCTGCCGGACCCGCCGGACCCGCCGGGCCCGCCGGACCTGCCGGACCCGCCGGGCCCGCCGGGCCCAAGGGGCCTCGCGGCGACAAGGGCGAAAAGGGAGACTCGGGCGATCACGACCACGGCCACCACGGCCACCACGACGACGGCGACGGCGACGAGGGCGAACACGGTCGCGACGACTACGACCACGACGACGACGGCGAGCAGGGTCACGGTCACCACGACCAGGGCAAGCCCGGCCACGGTCACGACGACCACAACCAGGGCAAGCCCCCGTGGGCCGACTTCCTGCCGGGCGGCCTCGACGACGCCCTGGGCCACATGCTTCCCGGCCAGATGGCCAAGAACGTCAACTTCGCCCACGTGAGCACCGCCACCAGCCGGCAGCCGAAGTCGGCGTCGCCAGGCCTCGCCGCTACCAGCACGAGCAGCGGGACCGGCATCATGGCCGCCGCCGCAGCCGCCCTGGTATTCGTCGGAGGCTCGGCGGTCTTCGCGATGAAGAGAACCCGCCGGGGTGCGGCGACTCGACAGGACTAGTCGGCACAAGGCGAGCGTGACAGCCTCGCACCTCTGACCGATCGGTCTCGACAGCGCCCAAAGCCGAGCCCCTGGACACGTCGTCCAGGGGCTCGGTCCTCGGTGTCAGGATGCGTACCGCACGACGCTCACGGGTTCGGCGGGGAGGGCATCCGGGCGTCTCCCCAGGATTCGGCGGCGACGTACGCCTTGATGGCTTCGTTGATGAAGTGACGGGTACTGTCCGGGCTCAGTGCCTGGGCCTGCAGGTGGGCATACATGTCGCTGTAGAGCCTGACGTCGGATCGTTTTTCCAGATAGAGATCGCTGGTGAACCTTTCCAAATACACCACGCTCACGTCGGTAGCGTCGGCGAACTCGAGCAGCGCGAACTGCCCCGAGACACCGGGGTGCGCCCCCACGTCGTGGGGGAGGACCTGCAGGGTGATGTGCGGCTGGGCTCCAAGGTCGGTCAGATGCTCCAGTTGCTCACGCATGACCTCGCGGCTGCCCACGAGGCGCCGCAGTGCCGATTCGTCCAGTACAGCCCATAAGCGCAGCGGGTTTTCCGGGGTGGCAAGCCGGCGCTGGCGCCGCAGCCGCACCTGGAGACGCATGGCGGCCTGTTCGGCGGCGGCCTGAGGGATCGTTCCTGCGATGACCGCCCGAGCGTAGGCGGGAGTCTGCAGCAGGCCGGGGATCACCAGGGGCTCGAAGCATCGGATCGCCGCGGCCTCGGTTTCCAGGCCGATGTATGCGCCGTACGGGATATCGCCGTAGGCATTCCACCAGCCCTGCTGCCCCGATTCCCTGGCCAGGCGCATCAGCTGGTCAACAAGCCACTGGTCCTGAACCCCGTACAGCCTGCAGAGATCGCGCACGTCTCGCGGCTTGACGAGGCGGCGGCCGTTCTCCATGAGACTGATCTTGGGCTGGGAGATCAGCAGGCTCTCCGCCACCTGAGGGGTCGTCATACCCCTCATCTCCCGGAGCCTACGGAGCTCCGATCCCAGCCGGCGCCTGCTGACGGTGGGATTGACATTGACACCCACGGGCCGTGTACCTCCACTCGAAACCCTTGCGCTGGCAAGCAGATTGCCACGGCCAGGACACCTGGATCCACCGTGAGCCCGTGTCGCGCAAGTGATTCACGCCGGGCGCAGAGCGATCTGAATTTCACATCACACTTCACAGCGCTGACCACATTTTCCGGTCACAAAAAAAACAGGAATCAGGAAATCGCCCCAGAGTCGCCCGAGGAATCGAGTCCTGCACTCCCAGACCGCAGTTTTGCGCGAAACTCCGCTCCGCCAAAGGCCGCGCAGCAACCGCCCAGACAAGTCCCATTCCGATGAATTTCTGTGCAATATGCCAACCTCAGGGCCTGCCCTACGTGATCGCGGCCGCCAATTACGCCACCATCGCGCACAGGAGTCGGCACCCCCCTGGCCGCCGACACGGCGGCCAGCGCCTTCAGGCCTGGCGGCGCGCGGCGGCGTTCTCCTGCCACTCGCGGCCGATCGCCCTGATCAGCGCCGGGTACACGCCCACGTACCGGAAGGGCTTGATCGCGGCCATGTACACGGCACCGAGCAGCCCGTTGGGCTTGACCAGGACGGCCATCTGGCCGCGGTAGCCGCCGCGGCCGTCCGGGACCCAGCCGATGTGCATCACGCCGTGCACGGTCTTGTTGCCCATCTCCGCGGCCCACTCGTCGTCCGTCAGGTACACGGAGGTGAAGGGGGCGCCCTCCGGGTCGGGCCCGCGCAGCCCCTCGGCGAGGTCGGCGGGCAGCCGGCGCCGCAGCGAGTCCACCCGCCCCCCGGCCCCGACGCCGTCGCCGGGCTCGTCCCAGCCCAGCAGCGCGCCGAGCTTCCAGCGGATGGCGAAGAGGATCCGGTACAGCGGGGAGGAGATGCCGGACTTCCCGCCCCGCTCCTCGGCGAACTGGGCCACCAGCCACGCGAGGTCGTCCGGGCCGCCCGGTGTCGGCAGCGCCCAGACGTCCTCCAGCCGGAAGTCGGGGACGATCCCGTGAATGCGCCAGGGCCGGGAGGTGTGGGCGGTACTGGGGAGTTTCATGTATGTGCCCCTCATCTATACGATGCCGTATAGATGAGGCTAGCCCCATCTATACGGAGGCGTACAGATCATCACCGGCACGTGACGGGAGACACACCATGGCCACCGCCCGCACGCCCCGCGGCAAGTGGATCGAAGAGGGCCTGCGCGCCCTCGCCACCGGCGGCCCCGACGCCGTACGGATCGAAGCGCTCGCGCAGGCCCTCGGCGTCAGCAAGGGCGGCTTCTACGGGTACTTCCGCAACCGGGACGCGCTGCTGGAGGAGATGCTCGACACCTGGGAGCACGAGGTCGCGGACGCGGTCATCGAACGGATCGAGAGCGGGGGCGGCGACGCGCGCGCCAGACTGGACCGGCTGTTCACGTTCGTCAGCGAGTCCGCCGACGGGCCGGTGCGGGGCACCGCCGTCGACCTGGCGGTCCGCGACTGGGCCCGCCGCGACCCGGCCGTCGCGGCGCGGCTGCGCCGCGTCGACAACCGCCGGATGGACTACCTGCGCGGGCTGTTCGGGGCGTTCTGCCCCGACCCGGACGACGTCGAGGTCCGGTGCCTGATGATGTTCTCGCTGCGGATCGGAGGCCAGTTCATCGCCGTCGACCACAACGGCCGCACCCCGTCCGAAATGGCGGCCCTCACCCGCCACTGGCTCCTCCGGGCCCCCGCTCCTTCTTGACGCGCCGGGCGGGGCCGGTTCGGGTGGCTGGTGCCGGTGGGTCGGGTGCGGGTGGTGGGCCGCTGCGCGGGGCCGGGGTCCCCTACCCTCCCTTCCACCGTTCCCAGGGGCTCCGCCCCTGACCCCGTACGGGCGCTGCGCGCCCGTCGCCTCAAACGCCGGCGGGGCTACTTATAGCCCCGCCGGCGTTTGAGGCGCGGGGGTCTGGGGGCGGAGCCCCCAGGGGGTCCGGGGCGCAGCCCCGGGGAACGGGCGAAGGGCGGGGAGGGGCAGGCCCCGCGCAGCGGCACTTCAGACCGTGAGGACCACGCGACCCCGGGTCCCCGGAACGGCAAGGGCTTCGTGGGCCTTCGCCGCCTCCGCGAGGGGGAACTCGGCCGCCACCCGGAGCGTCAGCGCGCCCGCGTCGACCAGGGCCGACAGCCGGGCCAGCAGCTCGCCGTCCGCGGCGACCTCCTGCTCCGCCACCCGGATCCCCCGCTCCGCGGCCGGCGCCGCGCCGGGGATGAGGCCGACGTACGCCCCGCCGTCGCGGACGAAGCCCAGCGCCTCCGCGCCGATCACCGCCGTGTCCAGCACCCCGTCCACCGGGCCGGCCGGCGCAGAGCCCCGCGGCACGAACCCGGTCGCGCCGAGGGAGCGTACGAACTCCTCGTCCCCCGCGCCCGCCAGCGCCGTCACCACCAGACCCGCCCGCGCGGCCAGCTGCACCGCGAGGCCGCCGACCAGCCCGGCCGCGCCGGTGATCAGTACCGAGTCGCCCGGTGCGAGCCCCAGCAGGTCCACCGCCCGGGCCGCCGTCAGGCCGCTCAGCGGGAGCGCCGCCGCGGCCGTGTCGTCCACCGACCCGGGGGCCGCCGCCACCGCCGAGGCGTCGAGCACCGCGTACTCGGCGTGCGTACCGAGCGGCTTCACCGTGCCGTAGTGCAGCCCGACCACCCGGCGGCCCTCCGTCCAGCCGTCCACGCCCGCGCCGACCGCGTCGATCTCGCCCGCCACGTCCCAGCCGAGCCCGAGCCGCTGCCCGGCCCCGCCGAAGACGCCGGCGCGGACGGCCCCGTCGACCGGGTTCACCCCGGCGGCCCGGACCCGGATCCGGACCTGCCCGGCACCCGGCTCGGGGACGGCCACCTCGGCCAGCTCCACCCGCTCCGGCCCGCCGAAGGTGGTGACAACCGCTGCCCGCATGGTCTGGGTCTGGCTCTGGGTCTGCTGCTCGCTCATTTTCTCTCCCCGTTGGTCTTGGCCGTTCGGCCGTTCGTTCGGCCGTTCCGATGACCACTAACCTATGGAGAGGTACTCTCTTTTCGTAAGTACGCACTCCGGAGTGCGTACCCGACCCGGAAGTGGGCACCCATGGCCACCCGCACCGCCGCCGCCCTCCGCGAAGAGGCCCGCGCCGCCTACGACGCCTTCGTCAAGGAGTGCCCCACCAGCCAGCTCCTGGCCCGCATCAGCGACAAGTGGGTCGGCCTCGTCCTCAGCGCCCTCGGCGAAGCCGAACAGGGCTCCATGCGCTACAGCGAACTCGGCCGCAAGATCCCCGGTGTCAGCCAGAAGATGCTGACCCAGACCCTCCGCTCCCTGGAACGCGACGGCATCGTCAGCCGCACCGTCACCGCGACCGTCCCCGTCCGCGTCGACTACCAGCTCACCGAACTCGGCGGCAGCCTCGGCTGCCTCCTCTCCTCCGTCAAGCAGTGGGCCGAGAACCACTTCGACGAGGTCAGCGCCCACCGCGAGGCCTACGACGGGACCGCCGCCACCGCCTGACCGCCCCCGAAATTCGGCCGCGCCACCACACCCCCCAATGGCATGCTGGGACCGTGAACGGTCCCGGCATCCACCTCACCCTCGCCCCCGAACTGCGCCTCTTCGCCCCGCCCAGCAGGCGCGTCGACCGCGTACCGACCGCCACCGACGGCGCCTCCAGCCTCGGACACGTCGTCGAATCCGCCGGCGTCCCCCTCACCGAGGTGGGCCGGCTGCTCGTGGACGGGCAGGAGGTCACCACCGCCCACGTGCCCCGGGCCGGCGAATCCGTCGAGGTGTTCGGCGTCGACCGGCCCCAACAGGTCACCGGCGCCCCGCTGCGCTTCCTCCTCGACGTCCACCTCGGCACCCTCGCCCGCCGGCTGCGGCTGCTCGGCGTCGACGCGGCATACGAGAACGAGGACATCGGCGACCCCGCCCTCGCCACCCGCTCCGCCGCCGAGCAGCGCGTCCTGCTCTCCCGCGACCGCGGCCTGCTGCGCCGCCGCGAGATCTTCGCCGGCGCGTACGTCTACAGCGACAACCCCGACGACCAACTCCGCGACGTCCTCGGCCGGTTCGCCCCCGGCCTCGCACCCTGGACCCGCTGCACCGCCTGCAACGGCCCGCTCCGGGACGCGGACAAGGACAGCGTGGGCGACCGGCTGGAGCACGGCACGCAGCGCTCGTACGACGTCTTCGCGCAGTGCACCGACTGCGAGCGCGTCTACTGGCGCGGCGCCCACCACGCCCGCCTGGAGCGGATCGTCGACGACGCCCTGGCCGAGTTCGGCGACGGCGCCACCGTCTGACCGGCGCGCACGGGCCGTCAGAAGGCGTACGGGTCGCCCGTGTCCAGCGCCAGCACCACGTGCTCGTCGTTGGCGTGGTTGCGGTCGGTCGTCCCGCCGTCCCACAGGGTGTCGATCCGCACCGCGACCTCCGCCGGCCGCTCCCGCAGCCCGAGCACCAGCGCGATGTGGCGCCCCCGCCCGTGCCGCGGCAGCGCGCCCGTCTCGCACACCACCTCCCGGCGGCCCACCCGCGCGCACCCCTCGGACAGCTCGTGCCGGTCGGCGAGGTCCGCGGACAGCCGTACCCTCACGGTCGCGTTCGGCACCTCGGCCGGGCCCTCGTTCTGCGGCACCATCCACACCTTCAGCTGTCCGCGGGCGAGCTGGACCCGGCCGTGGTAGGCCACGTCCGCCTCCTCGTCCGACCCCGGCCGGGCCTCCGCCGGCCCGGCCCCGCACAGCACCAGCAAGCCCGCCACCACCACACTGCGTACGGCACCACGGCGCACCGCCACCACCTCCTCGCGCGGACCGTAGCCACCCCGCCCACCCGACGATCGGACCATCACACGAAGGAGGGCGAGCCGTCCGCCATTCGCCCGGCGACCCGGCCCGGCCCCGTGCGTAGGCTTCCGGTCATGCTGATCGCCCGCTCCGCCGCCCTCTTCTCCCTCGCCGCCCTCCTGGAGATCGGGGGCGCCTGGCTCGTCTGGCAGGGCGTACGGGAACACAAGGGCTGGGCCTGGATCGGCGCCGGGGTGATCGCCCTCGGCCTGTACGGATTCGTCGCCACCCTCCAGCCGCAGGGCGACTTCGCCCGCGTCCTCGCGGCCTACGGCGGGGTCTTCGTCGCCGGGTCCCTGCTGTGGGGCGTGGTCGCCGACGGCTACCGGCCCGACCGCTGGGACGTGACCGGGGCGCTCGTCTGCCTCGCCGGGATGGCCGTGATCATGTACGCGCCGCGCCGCTGACCCGGCCTATGCTGGCGGAGATTCGCCCGTACGAACGACCGAACGACCGAACCGGCGGGCGACCCCCGCGAACCCTGCGACCCCGCGATCCGCGCGACCCCACGAGGAGCCCCGCCCATGAGCACGCGCCCGGCCACCCGAACCGCCGTAGTCACCGGCGCGAGCAGCGGAATCGGCGCGGCCACCGCCCGGCAGCTCGCCGCCGCCGGCTACCACGTCGTCCTCACCGCCCGCCGCAAGGACCGCATCGAGGCGCTCGCCGCCGAGATCGCCGAGGCCGGCCACGAGGCCACCGCCCACGCCCTCGACGTCACCGACCGGGCCGCCGTCGACGCCTTCGCCGCCTCCCTCCAGCGCTGTGACGTCCTCGTCAACAACGCCGGAGGGGCCATCGGTGCCGAGCCCGTCGCCACCGGCGACCCGGCCGACTGGC
The DNA here is from genome assembly GCF_045160885.1 of Streptomyces sp. NBC_00158. Classification (NCBI taxonomy): domain Bacteria; kingdom Bacillati; phylum Actinomycetota; class Actinomycetes; order Kitasatosporales; family Streptomycetaceae; genus Streptomyces; species Streptomyces sp. NBC_00158. The sequence continues at coordinate 4,183,744 of NZ_CP108161.1, read as the reverse complement.
GCACGATGTACGAGGTCAACGTCATCGGCACCCTCAACCTCACCCAGGCGCTGCTGCCCGCGCTCGTCGCCTCCGGTGACGGCACGGTCGTCGTGCTCTCCTCCACCGCCGGCCACGCCACCTACGAGGGCGGCGCGGGTTACGTCGCCGCCAAGAACGGCGCCCGCGTCATCGCCGAGACCCTCCGCCTGGAGATCGTCGGCCAGCCCGTCCGCGTCATCGAGATCGCGCCCGGCATGGTCAAGACCGAGGAGTTCGCCAAGACCCGCTTCCGCGGTGACGCCGCCAAGGCCGAGAAGGTCTACGAGGGCGTCGCCGAACCCCTCTCCGCCGACGACGTGGCCGACACGATCACCTGGGCGGTGACGCGCCCCAGCCACGTCAACATCGACCTGCTGGTGGTCCGCCCCCGCGCCCAGGCCTCGAACACGAAGGTCCACCGCGAGCACTGACCCCTACGGGACCAGCCCGGCGCTCTTCAGGTGCGGCAACAGGGCCGCCGGCTTCAGGCCGGCGGCCTTCGCCGCGTCCAGGGCCCGCTGGAGGTCCGCCGCCAGCGTCGGCGTGAAGTGCAGCAGCACGATGTCCCCGGCCTTCAGCTGCGGGGTGGGCGGGGTCTGGCCCCAGGTGGTGAAGTCGTGCGTCCAGGTGACCAGCGCCTTCACCCCGCAGGCCTTCGCGGCGAGCCGCACGTCGTCGTTGACCGCCCCGTACGGCGGGCGCAGCAGCTTCGGCGTCCTCCCGAACGTCTCGGCGATCCGCTCCCCGGCCCCGCACACCTCGGCGTCCTTCCCGGCGGCGTCGAGGGTGGTCAGGTCCGGGTGGTTCACGGTGTGGTTCTCGACGGTGACCCGGCCCTGGTCGACCAGGTCGGTGAAGTACGAGGTGTCGTACGAGGTCGCCCCGGGCAGCAGGAACAACGACACCGGCACCCGCTTCTCGGACAGGATCCGGGCGGCCTCGGGGTCATGGTTCCAACCGTCGTCAACAGTGATGAAGACGACCTTCTCCTGGGTCGGCACGTGCGACACGACGGGCGGCAGCCCCACCCCCGCCTGAGCGGACCCGGCGGCCCCGAGGGCGAGCGACAACGACGCGAGCGCGGCGACAAGCACACGAGTTCTCCACATGCCGCACACCTTGGTCTAGACCAGCTCCCGCCGTCAATCCCCCTCCCACAAGCGGAAGTTGCCGCCCCGGAGCCCCTTCGGAGCCCGTATGGGTGAATCCGTACGCAATGTCGGCGGACCCCGATACGCTCCGAAAGCATGCGTCGCGAAAGGGAGGAAGCTGTGGCCGTGATACAGCACGAGATCACGATCGCGGACGCCGCCGATCGACTCTCCAAGGAGCTTCCCGGGCATCGAGTGGAGATTCTCCAGGGGAGGCTGACCGTGACACCCCCCGCCGACGGACCTCACGCCGAGTCCTTGATGTGGCTCGGCGAGGAGTTCTTCACAGCCGGAGCACGCCAGGCCGGACTCAAATACCTTCAGGCAATCGGACTCTGGCTGCCTTCGGGGGCGGACGACCACGCCATCCCGGACTTCTCGGTCCTGGACGCCGACTACCGCGACGCCCACGTCACGAAGAACTGCTACGCCCCCCACGCCTTCCGTCTGGTCGTGGAGGTGACCTCGTCCAACTGGTCGGACGACCTCGGCACCAAGGTCGACTGCTACGCCCAGGCCGGCATCCCGGTCTATCTGGTGTCCGACCGCCGCCACGACGAAGTCGTCCTCTACACCGACCCGCGCGGCGGCGAGTACCGGTCGCGCAAGCACTTCAAGCGCGGCACGTCGGTCCCACTCCCCGAATCCATCGGCATCAGCCTCGAACTGTCCGTGGACCGCCTCCTCGACGGGGACGAGGGCTGACAGCGGCTCGGCCGATCGGCGCCATTTGTGACACCTATCTGATGATCAGACCTCGCGCCTCACGCCGTACCGGCTGCGGCGGGCGAACCATGCGGGACAGAGGCCGCCAACGCCTCCACGTCAGACCCCCGGTTCCCACGAGGAGCACCACACATGAGTCCTGAGACAAGGACACCGTCCCGCATGGGCCCGCTGCCCCGGCAGAGCAAGTGGCTCGCCGGCGGTGCGGTGGCCACGATGGCCATCGCGATGCTCGGCCTCGCCACCCCCGCCCAGGCGGACACCGACGCGCCCGCGGCCGCCACGGTCGCCGCGGCTCCGGCCGGCGACAAGTGCAAGGGCAAGGAGAAGGACAACGACGACTACGAGCCCGAGGTGAAGGGCGCGGCGGCCGAACCCCACAAGGACAAGTGCGTCAAGGTCGGCCCGCCCGGACCCCCCGGACCTCCGGGAGCCCCCGGCGCCCCCGGCCTGAACGGCCGCGACGGCCGAGACGGCCGCGACGGTGCACCCGGCACCCCCGGCACCCCCGGCGCTCCGGGCGCACCCGGAGCACCCGGTGCTCCCGGCCCCGCCGGCCCGCCCGGGGTGTGCGCCGGCATCTCCACCTCGTGGGACGAGGAAGAGGTCAAGTACAAGGCCGTCCTGTCCAACGGCATCGTGTACGCGGGCGTCTACGACTTCAACGCGCCCAACCCGGTCAACCCGGCCTACACCTGGTACAACCTGACCACCGGCTCCACGGGCTTCCCGCCCAACCCCTGTGGCGTCACCATCGCCGAGACCGCCAACCGCGTCATCGTCGAGGTGCTCACCACCACCGGAACGGTCTTCGAGACCGAATGCCGCGTGCAGCGCGGCGAGCCGGACAGGCTCGTGTGCCCGAGCCCGGTCGTCTGGACCCCGGCGTCCCCCCAGCCGGGCACGCCCCCGCCGCCCATCAACCGCAGCGCCACGCTGGAGCCGAGCGCCGTCGGCCCGGAGATGGACAAGGCCCTCACGAAGATCAGCTAGCGCCCCCGCCCCCGTCAGGGCCCCGCTGAGCAACACACGTGTGCCGTGCCCGGATCCCCCCGGGCACGGCACGGTGCGTTCAGCCCTTCACGCAGACGACCGCCTTCAGCTTCGCCACGACCTGCACCAGGTCCGTCTGCTGGTCGATGACCTGCTCGATCGACTTGTACGCCCCCGGGATCTCGTCCACGACGCCCGAGTCCTTCCGGCACTCCACGCCCTGCGTCTGCTCCGCCAGGTCGCGCGCGGTGAACCGCTTCTTCGCCGCCGTCCGGCTCATCTTCCGGCCCGCGCCGTGCGACGCGGAGTTGAAGGCCTTCTCGTTCCCGAGACCCTTCACGATGTACGAGCCCGTGCCCATCGAGCCCGGGATGATCCCGTACTCGCCGCTGCCGGCGCGGATCGCGCCCTTGCGGGTGACAAGCAGGTCCATGCCGTCGTACCGCTCCTCCGCCACGTAGTTGTGGTGGCAGCTGATCTCCTGCTCGAAGGAGACCTTCGCCTTGCGGAACTCCTTGCGGACGACCTCCTTGAGAAGGCTCATCATCGCCGCGCGGTTGTACTTCGCGTACTCCTGCGCCCAGAAGAGGTCGCTGCGGTACGCGTCCATCTCCGGGGTCGCCGCGAGGAACACCGCGAGGTCCCGGTCCACCAGGTTCTGGTTGTGGGAGAGGCCACGGGCGATCCCGATGTGGTGCGCGGCGAGCTCGTTGCCGATGCCCCGGGAGCCGGAGTGCAGCATGAGCCACACCGCACCGGTCTCGTCGATCGTGACCTCGATGAAGTGATTTCCGGATCCTAGGGTTCCGGTTTGCCGCAGTGCCCTGTCACGCCGGAACTTCACCTCGTCCGCCAGGTAGTCGAACCGCTCCCACAGGTCCCCGAACCCCGACTCCGAGAAGCCGTACAGCCGCCCCGGGTCCACCGGCTCGCGGTGCATGCCCGCGCCGACCGGGATGGCCTGCTCGATGCGCGAGCGCAGCTTCGACAGGTCGCCCGGGAGGTCGTTCGCCGTCAGGGACGTCCTGACCGCCGACATTCCGCAGCCGATGTCGACGCCGACCGCCGCCGGGCACACCGCGTCCTTCATCGCGATCACCGAGCCGACCGTGGCGCCCTTGCCGTAGTGCACGTCCGGCATCACGGCCAGGCCCTTGATCCAGGGCAGCCCGGCCGTGTTCTGGAGCTGGCGCATCGCGCTGTCCTCGACGGACGCCGGATCCGTCCACATCCGGATCGGGACTTTAGCCCCGGGTACCTCTACATACGACATAAGACAACAATCCCCCGAAATCAGCAGAAAAGTATGAATACGCGAAAAGCCGCGCTCATCACCCCAAAGCAGACAGGGAACCGGCGCCGGCACGTGCGTGTGCGATAGACATTGTGTCCATCCGTGCCCAAGTCGCGGCAACGGATTTTCCCGAGGGAGCCAAGGGGAGCCAGTGGACGTGGACCCAATGCCGGTACACCGGACGCCGGTGCGTCGTCGCCGAGTCCTGCCGGGCATCGCGATGCTCACCGCGCTCGTGGCCGGAGCCGCCGGGCTCACCGGCTGCACCGACGGCAACGGCATCGGGACCAGCGACCCCAAGGGCGGGGGGAGCACCGCCGCGCCCGCGCAGCCCGGGAAGTACCGCAGCCTGCCGCAGCCCTGCAAGGCCGCCGACCCCAAGCGGCTCAAGGCCATGCTCCCGGCAGCCGATTCCCTCACCACCGAGCAGCGCGAACGGCTCTACGCCGGGACCGCGGACGCCTCGTACGACGGGGACCGGCACGTCGCCTGCCGCTGGAACGCGCAGACCCCCGAGGGGAACCTGCTGCTGTCCGTCACCTTCGAGCGCGTGGTCTCGTACGACCGTGCCACGACGAGCGACGACGACAAGGCCCGCCAGGTGTACGTGCGCCGGCTGACCGACGCGAAGCTGCCCTTCCCGGGACCCAGCGGAAGCCCGACCCCCGGGGCCGCACCCGGTACGGCGCCCCCCGCTGGTAACGGTACGAATACGAGTACGGCCCCCGCAGCGCCCCCCGCCGCCACGCCCGGCGGCAGTGCCGCGCCCTCCCCGGCACCCTCCGCTCCCGGTTCCGCTTCGCCGTCCGCGCCGGTCTCCCCGACCGCGCCGCCCGAGCTCGGCTCGCGCGTCCTGGAGGGGCTCGGCAGCGAGGCGTTCCTCGACGACAAGCTCAGCGCGGCCGGCGCCACCGCCGCCCAGGCGCGGACGGTGCGGATCGTGTTCCGCACCTCGAACGTCCTCGTCACCGTCGAGTACAGCGTCCAGCCGTCCGGACCGGGCTCGGTCCCCCCGAGTGCGGAAACGCAGGAGAAGGCGCGCCAGTTGGCGCAGGCCCTGGCCGAGCGTTTCAGCGAGTGACGGCGCTCCCGCGAGGGGGCGCGCACGCCCCGCGTGACGGCGCGCACAGCCGCCGGGCGCCGGGTCGGGCTACCGTTGCTCGGGTCCAGCGCCCGCAACGCGCCCCGAAGAAGACCCCACGTCTGCCCAACGTCTGAAGGAACCATGCACCGATCAGCCTCGCGCCTCACCCGCGTTCTCGCCTGCGCAGCCGTCCCGGTGATCCTCACCGTCGCCGGCTGCTCGTCCGACTCGGACAAGTCCTCGGGTGCCAAGGACTCCGGCAAGAAGTCCGAAGCCTCCTCGCCCGCCAAGCCGGGTTCGAAGTCCGCGGCCCCGCTGGAGAAGGTGGCCTTCGCGAAGCTGCCCGACCCGTGCAAGGCCGTGACCGGCAAGAGCATCGACTCGCTCGTCCCCGAGGCCAAGGACAAGAACGGCACCGCGGCCAAGTCGAACGACCTGGGCAACCGCGCCAGCTGCTCCTGGAACGGCCTCAAGACGGACGGCGCGAAGGGCTCGCAGTACCGCTGGCTCTCCGTCTCCCTGGTGCGCTACGACTCGCACGCCTCCCTCGGCAGCGGCAACAAGCGCGCGGAGGAGCAGTACAACAAGCAGATCGAGCTGGCGAAGGCCACCGAGGGCGCGCACGACGTCAAGGCCGAGAAGGCGGACGGGGTCGGCGACGCGGCCACCTCCGTGAGCTTCGGCGTGAAGAAGGACGTCGACTTCGCCAACAACTCGGTCGTCGTCCGCGCCCAGAACGTGGTCGTCACGGTCGACTACAACGGTGCCGCCTACGAGGGCGCCGGCGCCCCCGACCAGGGCAAGCTGCTCCAGGACGCGATCACCGCCGCCAAGGAGACGGTGGCCGCGATCGGCGCCGCCAACACCGGTGAGGGTGCGGCTCCGTCGGGTTCCGCTTCGGCTTCCGCTTCCCCGTCGGCGCAGTCGTAGGGACAATCCCTCCGACAAGAGGGGGCCTAGGGCACGGGTGACGCGCAGTCACCCGTACGCTGTGCCTGCCGTAGCTCGACAACGGGAGGGGACCGCGGGTGGCCGCGATGCAGCTGACTCGTACGCACCGGATACTCATCGGTGTCGTGGTCGCCGGAGCCGTGGTCATCGCGGCCATCGGTTTCGCGGGTTCGTACGCCGCGGTACGCGCGCTGGCCCTGAAGAAAGGCTTCGGCAGCTTCTCGCTGGTGTTCCCGATCGGCATCGACGCCGGCATCTGCGTCCTGCTGGCGCTGGACCTGCTGCTGACGTGGATCCGCATCCCGTTCCCCCTGCTGCGCCAGACGGCGTGGCTGCTGACGGCGGCGACGATCGCGTTCAACGGCGCGGCGGCCTGGCCGGACCCGCTGGGCGTGGGCATGCACGCGGTGATCCCGGTGCTGTTCGTGGTCACGGTCGAGGCGGCCCGGCACGCCGTGGGCCGGATCGCGGACATCACCGCGGACCGGCACATGGAGGGCGTGCGGATCACCCGCTGGCTCCTCTCCCCCGTGCCGACCTTCAAGCTGTGGCGCCGGATGAAGCTGTGGGAGCTGCGCTCCTACGAGCAGGCGGTCGGCATGGAGCAGGACCGGCTGATCTACCAGGCGCGGCTCCAGGCCCGGTACGGGCGGGCGTGGCGGCGCAAGGCGCCGGTGGAGGCGCTGATGCCGCTGCGGCTGGCCCGGATCGGCGTGCCGCTGTCGCAGACGGCGCCCGAGGGGCTGGCGGCGGCGGGCATCGACCCGGTGTTGCTGCCTCCGGCGGCCGCCAGGGGCCCGGTCGTCGCCGCCGGGCCTGCGGTGGCGGGCCTGGAGGCCCATGCCGCCGCGGCCCTGCCCGCGGCGCCCGGGGCCGCGGAAGGCGTCCCGGCCGCGGTGCCGGCCCAGGCCGCGCCCGCTCCCGCCGCCCTGGCGGCCACAGCCGTCACCGGGTCCGACGGTTCCGACGGGTCCGGGGGAGACGCGGCGCCGGAGGTTCCCGAGCAGCGGGACGGCCAGGGCCGGGCCCCTCAGCCCCCGAAGCCCCGCCAGCCGGTGGCCCCCGCGCCCTTCGCGGTGGACCCGACGGCCATGCCCGCCCCGCACGACAGCGCCTGGTTCGCGGGGCCGCTGGCGCCGCAGGCGGCGTACGAGGGTGCCTACGCCCCCCACGTCGAGGGTGCGGGACCGGCCCCGGCCGCCCCTGAGGAGGGGTCGCTGCCGGAGCAGCTGGAGCTGGAGCGGCCGGAGGCGGAGCAGGAGCCGGACGACGCCGAGGAGGAGAAGTTCACGGAGGCCGCGTACGAGGTCTTCCGGGCGTACATCGACCGCTACTCCCACTTCCCGGAGCCGGACGAGCTGGACAAGCGCCTCTCCGCGCACCTCGGGCAGACTCACCCGCGCAGCGAGGCCGAGCTCAAGAAGCTGATGCCCGCGTTGAAGCAGCGCTACCAGCGCGACCTGGAGAGCGAGCACATCGCGTAGCCGCACGGCCGGGCACGCACGCGGAAGGGCCCGCACCCCGAGGGGTGCGGGCCCTTCCGCATGGTCGGCCCCGCAGGGTCAGGCGGCGAGCAGCTTGCGCACCCGATCGGCCCCGACGGCCAGGAGCAGGGTGGGCAGGCGCGGGCCGGTCTCCCGGGTCACGAGCAGGCGGTAGAGCAGGGCGAAGAACTCGCGCTGGGCGACCTTCAGCTCGGGCGTCGGCTTGGCGTCGGGCTCCAGGCCGGCCATGACCTTCGGGACGCCGTAGACGAGGGTGGTGAGCCCGTCGAGCGACCAGTGGGAGTCGAGTCCCTCCAGCAGCAGCCGCAGGGACTCGCGTCCGGCCTCGTCCAGGGAGGACAGCAGCTCGGTGTCGGCGTCCTCGCGGACCAGGGTGCGCTGGTCGGCGGGGACCTGGGTGGTGATCCAGTTCTCGGCACGGTCCAGGCGCGGCCGTACCTCGTCGAGGGAGGTCAGCGGCTGGGTCGGGTCCAGGTCGGAGAGGATCCGCAGGGTCTGCTCGTCGTGCCCGGCGGTGATGTCGACGACCGACGCGAGGGTGCGGTACGGCATCGGGCGCGGGGTGCGGGGCAGCTCGTGGGAGGCGACGCGTACGGCGCGGGCGTGCGCGGCGGCGTCGGCCGGCAGCACGGAGCCGTCGGCGACCTTGCCCTCCAGCTTGTCCCACTCGTCGTACAGGCGCTGGATCTCCTGGTCGAAGGCGATCTTGAAGGACTGGTTCGGGCGGCGGCGCGCGTACAGCCAGCGCAGCAGCTGCGGCTCCATGATCTTCAGCGCGTCGGCCGGGGTGGGGACCCCGCCCTTGCTGGAGGACATCTTGGCCATGCCGGAGATGCCGACGAAGGCGTACATCGGGCCGATGGGCTGCTCGCCGCCGAAGAGGCCGACGATCTGCCCGCCGACCTGGAAGGAGGAGCCCGGGGAAGAGTGGTCGACGCCGGAGGGCTCGAAGACGACGCCCTCGAAGGCCCAGCGCATCGGCCAGTCGACCTTCCAGACCAGCTTGCCGCGGTTGAACTCCGACAGCTTGACGGTCTCGGTGAACTCGTCCTCCGTGCAGACGTAGGTCAGCTCGGTGGTCTCGTCGTCGTACGCGGTGACCTTGGTGAAGTCCTTGTTGCACTCGGCGCAGTACGGCTTGTACGGGAAGTACTCCGCGCCCTCGGCGCTGCCGTCGTCCTCGGCGGCCGCGCCGGAGCCCTCGGCGGCCTCCAGCTCGGCCTCGTCGACCTGCTTCTGCTGGGGCTTCTTGCCGCCCGGCTTCTGCTTGGTGCGGTACTGGGCGAGGACGGCGTCGATGTCGCCGCGGTGCTTCATCGCGAACAGCACCTGCTCGCGGTAGGCGCCGGAGGTGTACTGCTCGGTCTGGCTGATGGGGTCGTACTCGACGCCCAGCTCGGCCAGGGAGGCGACCATGGCGGCCTTGAAGTGCTCGGCCCAGTTCGCGTACGAGGAACCCTCGGGCGCGGGCACGGCGGTCAGCGGGCGGCCGATGTGCTGGGCGTGGGACTCCTCGCTGACGCCGGGGATGCCCTTGGGGACCTTGCGGTAGCGGTCGTAGTCGTCCCAGGAGATGAGGTGGCGGACCTCGTGGCCCCGGCGGCGGATCTCGTCCGCGACCAGGTGCGGGGTCATGACCTCGCGCAGGTTGCCCAGGTGGATCGGGCCGGAGGGAGAGAGTCCGGACGCGACGACGATCGCTTTGCCGGGGGCTCGGCGCTCCGCCTCGGCGATGACCTCGTCCGCGAAACGGGAGACCCAGTCGGTCTCTGTGCTGCTGCTCTGCGCGCTCTGAGCCACGACACGTCCTTCTATCTCGAATGCTGGCAATGGCCATTCTCCCAGACGGAAGGGGCCGCTCCGGGGTTGCTTCCGCCTGCTGATACGCGCCGCCATATACCGGGAAACGGGCACCCTCCGCGTGGGATACTCGGCACTTGTCGGAACAACCAAGCGCACGCGCACGTGCAACCTCACAGGAACGGCAGCTCATGGCCTCGGTCCCTTCCCTCGCTTCTTCCGTCGAACAGCGCGTCTCGGACGCCCTCGTCTCCGCCCTGCCGGAGGCCGGTGCCGCCGACCCGCTGCTGCGACGAAGCGACCGGGCCGACTTCCAGGCCAACGGCATCCTGGCGCTCGCGAAGAAGGCCAAGGCCAACCCGCGCGAGCTGGCCGCGACCGTCCTGGAGGGCCTGGACAAGGGCGGCGTGATCAAGGACGTCGAGGTCTCCGGCCCCGGCTTCCTCAACATCACCGTCTCCGACGAGGCGATCATCAAGACGCTGGCCGCGCGCGCGGCCGACGACCGGCTCGGCGTGGCGCTCAACGCGTCCGCCGGCACCACGGTGATCGACTACGCGCAGCCGAACGTGGCCAAGGAGATGCACGTCGGCCACCTGCGGTCCGCGGTGATCGGCGCGGCGATGGTGGAGATCCTGGAGTTCACCGGCGAGAAGGTGATCCGCCGCCACCACATCGGCGACTGGGGCACCCAGTTCGGCATGCTCATCCAGTACCTGCTGGAGCACCCGCACGAGCTGGACCACAAGGGCGGCGACGAGGAGGCCTCCGGCGAGGAGGCCATGTCCAACCTCAACCGCCTCTACAAGGCCTCGCGCGCCCTCTTCGACTCCGACGAGGAGTTCAAGACGCGGGCCAGGGCCCGGGTGGTGGACCTCCAGGCGGGCGACCCGCAGACGCTGGAGCTGTGGCAGCGGTTCGTGGACGAGTCGAAGATCTACTTCTACTCCGTCTTCAACAAGCTGGACATGGACATCCAGGACCCCGACGTCGTCGGCGAGTCCGGCTACAACGACATGCTGGTCGAGACGTGCAAGCTGCTGGAGGAGTCGGGCGTCGCCGTCCGCTCCAACGGCGCGCTGTGCGTGTTCTTCGACGAGTACAAGGGCCCGGACGGCAACCCGACCCCGCTGATCGTCCAGAAGTCCGACGGCGGCTTCGGCTACGCCGCCACCGACCTCTCGGCGATCCGCGACCGCGTCTCCGGCCTGGCGGCCACCAGCCTGATCTACGTGGTGGACGCGCGGCAGTCGCTGCACTTCAAGATGGTCTTCGAGACGGCCCGCCGGGCCGGCTGGCTGAACGACGGGGTCCAGGCCGTGCAGCTGGCCTTCGGCACGGTCCTCGGCAAGGACGGCAAGCCGTTCAAGACCCGTGAGGGCGAGACGGTCCGGCTGGTGGACCTGCTGGACGAGGCGGTCGAGCGGGCCGCCGCGGTCGTCCGCGAGAAGGCCCAGGACCTCACGGAGGAGGAGATCGCCGAGCGCGCCGCCCAGGTGGGCATCGGCGCGGTGAAGTACGCGGACCTCTCCACCTCCGCCGCGCGCGACTACAAGTTCGACCTGGACCAGATGGTCTCGCTGACCGGTGACACGTCCGTGTACCTCCAGTACGCGTACGCGCGCATCCAGTCGATCCTGCGCAAGGCGGGCGAGGCCCGCCCGGCCGCCCACCCCGAGCTGGAGCTGACCGCCTCGGAGCGGGCCCTGGGCCTGCACCTGGACGGCTTCGGCGCGCTGATCGCGGAGGCCGCGGCCGAGTACGCCCCGCACAAGCTGGCCGCGTACCTGTACCAGCTGGCGTCGCTGTACACGACGTTCTACGCCGAGTGCCCGGTCCTGAAGGCCGACACCCCGGAGCAGGTCGAGAACCGCCTGTTCCTGTGCGACCTGACCGCCCGCACCCTCACCAAGGGCATGTCCCTCCTCGGGATCCGGACCCCCGAGAAGCTCTGACCCTGACGCACCGTCCGGCGGCCCCCGCCTCCCCTCCGGGAGGCGGGGGCCGTCGTCGTGTGAGCGGGGTCACGGGGAACGTCGGGCCGGGGGCGGGCCTCTTCGGTGTGTCAGGGCGCGGCACGGCGAAGGGGAGTGGGCGGATGAACGTCAAGGCACGGCGGCGGGCGGCGGTGGCGGTGGCGGGGCTGCTGGGGGCCGACGGGCTCGTCCACCTCTACTGGGCCACCGGCGCCACCTGGCCCGCCCCGGACCAGCGGGCCCTGTCGCTGGCGGTGCTCGGCCTGGAGACATCCTTCGGCCCGCCCGTCGTCCTCCCGCTGGCCGCGCTGACCCTCACCGCCGGCGCGGCCGTCCTCGCGCACGGGTACGGCCGCGGCGGGCGCCTGACGCGGGCCGTCACGGGCGCGGTGGCGGCGGGCCTGGGCGTACGCGGCCTCGCGGGCCTGGGCTGGGCGGCGGGGCTCCTGCCGAGCCCGCCGGACAGCCCCTTCTTCGCGCTCAACCTCGCGGTGTACACGCCGGTGTGCCTCGGCTTCGGGTGGGTGGCGGGGCGGCTGGCGCGGGAGCGGTGAGCCGGGGTCGGGGGCGGGGTCGGGGAGTCACCCGTTCGGACCGATTCCGGGTGGTGGGGCCGGGTAGGGGATGGCCCGTCCAGCCCCAGTACCACCGCACCACCGACGGAGGCATCCGTGCCCGACATGAACGGCCCCTACAAGCCCGGCACCCCGTGCTGGATCGACCTGATGGTCCCCGACCAGCAGGCGGCGCTCGACTTCTACCGCGACCTGTTCGGGTGGCAGGGGGAGGTCGGCCCGCCGGAGACGGGCGGGTACGCCGTCTGCACCCTCAAGGGGAAGCCGGTCGCCGGGATCATGAAGGCGATGAACCCGGACGGGACGGTGCCGGACCCGCTGCCGCCGACGGTGTGGACGACGTACCTGTCGACGGACAGCATCGACTCGACGGTCAAGTCCGTCACCGACGCGGGCGGCACGGTCATGATGGGCCCGATGGACGTCATGGACCTCGGCCGGATGGCCGTGATCGCCGACCCGACGGGGGCCGTCGTCGGCCTGTGGCAGCCGGGAACGTTCGACGGTGCGGGCATCGTCAACGAGCACGGCGCGCTGATCTGGAACGAGCTCACGACGCCGGACCTGAAGGCGGCCTCGGCGTTCTACTCGTCCGTCCTGCCCGTCACGACGGCGGAGTCGGAGATGGAAGGCGCCGAGGGCTACGTCGAGTTCAAGGTCAACGACCGCGCGGTGGGCGGGATGATGGACATGAGCAAGATGCCGCCGGGCGTGCCGCCGCACTGGCAGCCGTACTTCCACGTGGACAGCGTGGACGACGTCCAGGCCGCCGCGGTGCGCGCGGGCGCGACGGTGCTGGCCCCGGCGTTCGACATGGTCGCGGGCCGCATGGCGGTCCTGGCCGACCCCCAGGGCGGGGCGTTCTCCATCATCACGGCGTCGATGCAGGAGGACCCGGCCTAGGGTTCGTTCATCCCCAGCCTGTGGGCAACGGCCCGGCCGGGCCGTTGCCCGGGCCGGGCGGGGTGCGGCTGCCCTGGCCGGGCGGGGTCCGTGGTGTGGGCCGGTGCCGAGCTCGGGCGCCGGGCGCCGGGCGCCGGTGAGGGCGCTGCTCTGCCGGGCGGGGTCCTGGGTGCGTGCTGCGGGGGCCGGGGTCGGGGGCGGGGTGGGGTGTCGTCCGGGACAGGCTTCGATGTTCGGCGCCTGATCGGGATCTGCTCTGCGGATCGGCACCGCGCGCCGAATTCATCTCGTTTTAGTCCCGGCCGACACCCCACCCCGCCCCCGCCCCCTCACGCATCGCAGCCACCTCCAGCCCCGCGAAACCAGCCCCCTGCCTGCCCTGTCCAGCCTCGCCGGCACCCCGAAGCCTCGCCGGCCCCCTCCAGCCCCGCCTGGGGGCACCTCCCAGCGGTAGCTGGGGGAGTTTGAGGCCCGGGGGTCTGGGGGCGGAGCCCCCAGGAGGGGTCCGGGCGCAGCCCGGGGAACGGGCGAAGGGCGGGTAGGGGACAGCCCCGCAGGGCCCGCAGACGACCCGCTTCGCCGATCACTCCCCGGCATGACCGTGGCCGACGTCCAGCTCCGCGACGGACTCCATCAGGATCTGTGCGTTGCGCGGTGAGCGCAGGAGGCAGACGGTCTCCTGCCAGGACCGGAAGTCCTCGGCGGACATGATCACGACGCCGCCGGGCGTCTTCCGCCGAGATCGGCACGGGCTCACCTCCCAGTACGGACTCGTACGACGAAGGCGTACGAGTCGACCCATCCGGCCGCCGCGGATCAGCGGCGCCGCCACCCCCTGCGGGGCCGGTCCGCCCGGCCCCGCAGCTCGGCGGCGGCCGCCCGGGCCACCGCCTCCTGTTCGGCGTCGCCGAGACCGGCGTGGAGCCCCGCCGCGCGCTCGAACGCGTCGGCGGCCTCCGCGTGGCGGTCCAGGTCGTGCAGCGTGAGCGCCAGCCCGACGGCGAAGGCGGCCTCGGCGCGCTGGCCGCCCGTCTCCGCGACCAGCTCGCAGGCCTGCTCCAGCAACTCCCGCGCCTGGTCCAGACGCCCCGCACGCCGATGGAGCAGGCCCCGGTTCCCCGTGATCTCCCCCTGTGCGTACAGGTCGCCCTCTGCCGTGGCAGCTTCAAGGGCCTCCTCCAACCGCTGCCGGGCGTCCTGGTCCCTTCCCCGGTCCACCAGCGCCTCGGCAAGCGCGGACAGCATTCGTACGGCCTGCTTGCGGTTGCCGAACTCCCGGTGGGTGTCGACCGCCCGCTCCCGCACGGCCGTGGACTCCTCCAGCCGCCCGGCCCGCCAGAGCACGTCCGCGAGGGAGTTCAGCGCGGACACCTCACGGTGCGGGTCGTCCAGGGCTTTCATCAGGGACACCGACTGCTGCATGGTCGCGACGGCGTCGTCCAGGCGTCCCGTCTGCTCGTAGATCCGGGCGAGGCCCGACAGTACGGTGCCTTCCGCATGACGGATCCCCTCCTCACGGAGGATCTCCAGGGCCTCCCGCTTCAGCTGTTCCGCCTCCGCCCACCGCTCCGCCGCCGCGTACACGCTGCCCAGCTGGTTCAGGGCCTTTCCCTCCAGCATCCGCAGGGAGTTCTCCCGGAACACCGCCAGTGCCCGCGTGAGCGACCTCTCGGCCTCCGCCGGCTCGTCCACCGACAGAAGCGCAAGGCCGAGGTCGTACAGCCGCCCGCCGACGTCCTCGGCGCTCCCACCACCCTCCGCGGCCGTGAGGAGCCTGCGCGCCACCGTCAGCGCGTCCTGTCCGTAGTGGTAGATCTGGAGGTACGAGAGCAAGCGCGTGCCCAGTTCAACGGCTGCCTCCGGCCGCCCGGACTCGATGGCGAAACCCACGGCGGCGACCAGCAGGGCGCGTTCGGCGCCGAGCCAGTGCCGGGCCTCCTCCATCGACGGCAGACCCGGCCCTGCCACCGGCCGCGTGTCCAGAGCGAGCACCTGCCGCGCCAGTTCGGCCTGGATGACCAGGTACCCCAACAGGGTGTCGACCACCTCCTCCCGGCCGTCCTGCTCCGCGCATTCCTCCCCGCGTTCCCGCGCGTAGAGGCGGACCAGGTCGTGCATGCGCCAGCGGCCCCCGCCGACCGGTTCCTCCGACAGGAGGGAGGCGCGGACGAGGGCCGCCAGCTTCGGGCGCAGGGCGGCCGGCTGCTCGCCCGTCAGGAGCGCGGCGTAGACCGTGGCGCAGTCCGGACCCGGGTTCACCGTCAGGAGGCGGAAGGCGCGGGCCTGGTCGGGCGGGAGGCGCTCGTACGAAAGGTCGAAGGCGGCCCGGACGCCGTCGTCCAGCTCCGAGTCCAGGGTGGACAGCCGGGTCCGGGCGTCGGCCAGCTGGGCCGCCAGTTGCGTTACGGGCAGTCCCGGGTCGCCCGCCAGCAGCGCCCCGGCGACCGTGAGGGCCAGGGGCAGCCGACCGCACTGCTCGGCGACCTCCGCGAGGGCCTCCGGTTCCGCCGCCGGGCGGGGGTCCTGCGGCCAGGTGCGCAGTACCGCCCTGGTGAGGAGTTCGGCGGCGGGGTCGGGCGCCAGCTCGTCCAGGGGCACCACCCGTGCGGAGAAGTCCCGGTGCACGAGCCGGTGCCGGGAGGTGACGAGCAGCCGGTGGGCCGACCCGGCGGGTACGAGGTCGCGGACCTGGGCGACCTCGCCCGCGTCGTCGGCGACGATCAGCACCCGTTGTTCTGCTCGGGCGAACTCCGCCAGCAGCCCCCGGTACAGCCCCGCCCGGCCGTCCTGGGACTCCGGCATGTCCGTGTCCCGGATCCCGAGCAGCCGCAGCATCTCCCGCACCGCGTCGGGACCGCTCACGCCACCGTCCGGGGCGTAGCTGCGCAGGCGGAGGAAGAACACCCGGTCCCCGAACCAGCCCAGTTCCGCCGCCCGGTGGGCCGTGGCCACGGCGAGCGCGCTCTTGCCGACCCCGGCGAGGCCCGAGACGACGGCGACCGTGGGGCCGCCGTCGGCGAGGAGGGCCAGCAGTTCCTCCGTCGGCCCGTCCCGTCCGACGAGGACAGCGGGCGCCTCGGGGAGGCCGAGCCCGGCGCGGGGCGCGGGGCCGGCCCCGGGGGCGTAGGTGATCCGCTGCTCGATCCGGGCGTTGCCGGAGGCCCTCGCGTGCTGTTCGGCCGTCACGGGGACGGCTCCTCGGCCTCACCGCCGCCGCGCTGCTGGATGCGGGAGTCGCCGTCGGCGCGGGCCTGCTGGCTGACCCGGCCGGGGGCGGTGCGGCCGCCGTCCTGGGTGATCTGCGAGGTGCCGGAGGCGCGGGCGCGCTGGCTGAGGGAGTTGCCGCCGTCCCCGGCGGCGCCGCCCTGGGCCCACCAGCCGCCGACCAGGGCGAGCACGGCGGCCATGGCCCCGCCGAAGCCGGCGGCGGCGGAGACGCGGTCCGAGTCCTTCTCTGGGAACCAGCCGAAGGGGTCCCACTGCCCGGCCTTGAAGGCGATCAGGAACCCGATCCCGGTGGCCCCGACCACCACAACCCACCGCCACGGACGCGACATTGC
The DNA here is from genome assembly GCF_045160885.1 of Streptomyces sp. NBC_00158. Lineage (NCBI taxonomy): Bacteria > Bacillati > Actinomycetota > Actinomycetes > Kitasatosporales > Streptomycetaceae > Streptomyces > Streptomyces sp. NBC_00158. The sequence continues at coordinate 4,167,205 of NZ_CP108161.1, read as the reverse complement.
TCCCCCTCCGGCCGTCTGCTCCGATCAGCCGAAGCTAGCAGCCTGCGGAGGGGAAACCGACCCGAGCCGGACATCCCGAGCGGCGAACGGCAGAACGGGTCAGAGACCGGGCGCCGACTCGACGACTTCGATCTCGAACTCCTGCCGGTTGTTCTGCCCGTTGCGGTCGTCCAGGCTGTGCACCGCGACCGAGCCGCCCCTGAGCGTCGTCCCCACCGCGAGGTCCCGGTCCAGGGAGAGCGGGACCAGAGCGGTGGCGCTGCGGTTCGCCTTGAGCCCCGGAGGGAACACGCAGCGCACCCGGCGGCCGTTCGGGGTCGCCTCGCAGTCCTCGGGGAAGTAGGGCCCCTCGGCCGTCGCCCCGCGCGGCAGGGTGATCGTGACGGTCATCGGGGAGTTGGTCGTCTCCGGGCCGAGGTTGGCGACGAACCCGTGGATCGTGGTGGTGCCGCCGGGCGGTGCGGCGTCCGGGTCGATGCGCACCACCTCCAGATCCGAATTGGACGGCGCCGCGGCGGCCCGGGGGGCCGGCTGAGGCGCCGCCCAGGCGGGACCGGCCACCAACAGCGTCGCCGCGCCGACCGTCATCGCGGCCCTGTACAAGGTCATAGCGTTCATGAGGCCATGGTGGCTCCGGCAGGGCGGTTGAACTGGTTTCGCCCCGGTAACGGCCCGTTTATCACCCGTGTGCGTGGAACTCGGCCCAGACGACCTTGCCGGGCCGCCGCGGAAGCACCCCCCACTCGTCGGAGACGCCCTCGACGATCCGCAGCCCGTTCCCGTGCGGCCGCCCGAGGATCCGCGACCGTCCGGGCCCGCTGTCGTGCACCTCGACGCGCACGCAGCAGCCGAAGTTGAGCAGGCGGAGGCGGTAGGAGCGGCCGCGCGGGACGCCGTGGCGGAGGGCGTTGGTGGCCAGTTCGCTGACACAGAGCGCGATGTCCGGTTGGCGGTCGGGGAGGTCCCAGGTGGTGAGCGTCTCGCGCGCGAAGGCCCGGGCAGCGGACACCGTTTGATAGGTGCGGGGGAACAACCGCTCGCGCATGAGGCCGGGTTGAGTATTTAGGTTCACGGGACGATGGTGGCGCGGAGTGACTAGCTTGCGACAGTGCGCCGACCCGTACTCTGCGATGAGTACGGGTCGGCCAGGGGTAATCCACGTGCAGAGGTGGGGAGTCCATCGCCATGCCGCCGAAGAAGCGCCCGCGGGCCAATGCGACGACGATGAAGATGGTTGGCCGGCAGGTTGCTGGCGCCCGGGTCGCCAAAGGCTTGACCCAGAAACAGCTCGCCGAACTGATCAAGGTGGACGAGGAAACCATCGGCTCCATCGAGCAGGGGCGCCGTGCGCTCATGCCGAACGTGGCCGAGCTGCTGGACCTGCACCTGTGCCTGCCGGGTACGTTGACCGTCGCGGCGAACGAAATGCCCGCCTTCGACACGACACCTCCATGGGCCGAGGAGTACATGGATCGCGAGTACACCGCGATCACCCTGTCCTGGTACGACAACCAGGTCGTACCGGGTCTACTTCAGACAGCGGCCTATGCCCGTGCGCTGTTCAAGTGCCGGGTACCCGCATACCGCGAGGAGGAGATCGAGGCGCTCACGGCCGACCGCGTGGCCCGCCAGGAGATACTGCACCGCACAACACCACCGACCCTGAGCTTCGTCATCTGGGAGCCGGTGATCCTCCACCGCGTCGGTGGTCCGGAGTCACACGAGGAGCAGCTGCGCCACTTGATCTCCTGCGCGGAACTTCCGGATGTATCCCTCCAGGTGATGCCCCTGGAACAGTGCGCTCACGCGGCTCTCGACGGCCCCTTCACGCTCCTGGAGACCCACGACCACCAGCACTTCGGCTACTCCGAAGGGCAGCGGGGCAGCCGACTCATCTCAGACCCAAACGAGGTGAGCATCCTGGCCCGCCGGTATGCAATGCTGCGAACTCAGGCCCTCAACGCCGAGCAGACACGGGGGCTGCTTGACCGCCTGCTAGGAGAGCTATGAGCACCACATTGAAGTGGTTCAAGTCCAGCTACAGCGGCAGCGACGGCGGCCAGTGCCTGGAGGTGGCCGTCGCCTGGCGGAAGTCCAGCTACAGCGGAAGCAACGGCGGCGACTGCGTCGAGGTAGCCACCACCCCCGCCACCATCCACGTCCGGGACTCCAAGGTCCCGGACGGCCCCACCCTCGACCTCGCCCCCGCGAGCTGGGCGGCGCTGACCGGCTGGGTCGGCCGGTAGCACCGCCCAGGGCGGCAGGGGGTCAGTGGAAGGTCACCGCGTACTGGCCGGCGGTCGCCGTCGGCTCGTAGTGGACCGTGCCGTACCAGCCCTCGTACGTCAGGGTCCCGCCCAGCACGTACCCGTCGAAGGCCTTGGCCTCGACCCCGGTGCGCGGGACCGGTACCAGGACCCTGACGCCGATCTGGCTGCCGTCGTCGAACACGAAGGTGGCGTCGCACGACGAGGTGTCGTACTTCGTCCCCTTCTTCTGGACCGTGCACTCGCGGTAGACGGTGCCGATCGTCTTCGTGCCCGAGGTCATCGGACCGTTGCTGCCGCACGGAACGCCGACCCCGGGAAGGCCGAGCGCGCAGGTCAGCGGCGCCTTGCCCACGGGGTCGACCGTGAACGCCGGTGGGCTGACGATCGTGATGCCGTCCGCCGCCGCCGGCCCTGCGAGGGCTGTCGCCGCTGCCAGAGCCGCAGCGGCGAGGCTGAGGTATCGCATCAACGGCCTCAAGGCACCGACACGGTGTACTTGTTCGGGGTTCCCGCGACCGGCTCGTAGTGCACGTAGCCCGTAGTGCCCTCGTAGAGCCCACTGCCACCCGTCACCACACCGTCGAAGGCCTTCGGCTCGACGCCCGCGTGCGGAGCCTCGACCAGAACGGTGGCGCTGATCTGGCTGCCGTTGTTCCAGCGGAAGTTGATGGTGCACAGGTGCTTGTCGAAGTTCGCGCCCACCTCTTCGACCACGCAGAAGCGGTACGAGGTGCCGGTCACCGCGTCGGTGTCGTCGTCGGTCATCGTCCCCTTGCTGGCGTACGGCACACCGAGCTGCGGTGTGCCGCCGGCCAGCGGTGTGCCCACCCCGTCGACCTTGAACCACGGCACGGCGGCTGCCGCCGCCGCCGGTCCCGCCATCGCCATCAGGATGCCCGCCGCCGAGGCTGTCGCCAGCGCTCCGCGTACGAGGTACCCGGGTCGTCGCATCACATGCTCCTGCCGTGTCCGCCGGCCGCCCCTCGCGGCCGGTGCACGGCAGATCCGATCACCGCACGGCCCCGCCACGCCCGGGACGTCACGCGGCGCAACCCCTCGGCGGGCGTGTCCTACCCGACCGGCCGGTGGTACGGAGGGCGAACGTCCGTGCGCCCCCCTCGAACGAGCGACGGCCCGGGCGCGTGCACGCCCGGGCCTCTGCGATGACCCCTTCCCTCCGGGACCGGTCAGCGCGTGATCGGGTACGACGTGCGTCCCGACGCGCCGTCGATCTCGTCGTGCGCCTTGTTGAGCAACTGCTCCCTCAGGTCGCCGAGCGCGCGCGCCGCCGCGAGCTCCTCGCCCACCCGGGGCTGATTACCGTCGCTCGGGTGACGGCTGGCGTAGCCGTGCGAGCGCAGCTCGCTCCCGTCCGGCAGGCGGACGAGGGCGGCGGCGCGGGTACGTTCGTTGTCCTCATCGAACTTCACGTCGACATGCCATCCGACGGCATCCTTCATGACGATCACCTCCGTGGCCGCTGCTTTCCAGCGTGCACCCGTACGGGGCTACGCGCTCGGCGGGGCCGTCCGCTCCGCGATCAGGCGGGCCAGGCCGTCGAGGATGCGGTCCAGGCCGAAGCGGAACTGGAAGTCGGGCTCGCCCGAGCCGGCGAAGGCGCCCGAGGACAGCAGGCGGGTCAGGGCGGGGTGGGTGTCGGGGGCGGTGAGCAGGTTCAACGTCTTCACGTAGCGGCCGATGACCTGGTCGGGTGCGACGCCGCTCTTGATGATGGCGTCCATCATGTCGGCGGCCATCGTCGCCTCGTTCCGGACCAGGCCCCCGATGAGGATGATCGCGGAGAGCTTCTCGCCCTCCTCCAGGGCCGTGCCGGCCATGGAGGCGAGGCCGCGTTCCATCCAGGCGAGCTGGTTGGGTGAGGCGGGCGGGGCGTTGAGGGGGATCCGCAGGATCCACGGCTTCGTCATCAGCAGGGTGCGCTGGGCGTACGCCCAGTCGGTCAGCAGCTCGCGCCAGCCCCGTTCCCCCTCGCCCTCCGGAGGATCCGGCGGGGTCCCGACGCCCGCCTCGGACATCAGGATGTACAGCTCTTCCTTCGCCGTGACGTAGCGGTAGAGGGACATCGTGGAGACGCCGAGTTCCTTGGCCACGCGGCCCATGGAGACGGCGTCCATGCCCTCGCTCGCCGCCAGGGCGACGGCCGCGTCGACGATCTTGGGGAGCGTGAGGGTCGGGCGGGGGCCCTTGCCAGGGCGTTCACGCAGGCCCCAGGCCATTTGCAGGCTGACCGGGAGCCCGGTTTCATCCGGTTCGTCCTTCGGCACGGCCGCCCCTCCCTTCTGGTCTCGTTGACCCACATCCTAGTTCTGTGTATTACTTACACAGAAGCGCGTAACCCATACGCAGAAGGGATGACCCGTGAACGACCACGCCCTGTACGCCCGAGCCCTGACCAAGTCCTACGGCGGCACCCGCGTCCTCGACGGCCTCGACCTGGCCGTCCCGCGGGGCTCAGTACTCGCCCTCCTCGGCCCCAACGGGGCGGGCAAGACCACCACCGTCCGCATCCTCGCCACCCTCACCGCGCCCGACTCCGGGACCGCACGGGTCGCCGGGCACGACATCGCCGGCGCGCGGGCCCGCGTACGCGAACGGATCGCCCTGACCGGGCAGTTCGCCGCCCTGGACGACCTCCAGACCGGCACCGAGACCCTCCGGATGACCGGCCGGCTGGCCGGGCTCTCCGCCCGGGACGCACGGACCCGTGCGGACGAACTCCTGGAGCGCTTCGGCCTGTCGGAGGTCTCGGGCGCGCTCACCAAGACCTACTCCGGCGGCATGCGCCGCCGCCTGGACCTCGCCGCGAGCCTCGTCGGGCGGCCCGAGGTGCTCTTCCTCGACGAGCCCACCACCGGGCTCGATCCGCGCAGCCGCCTCGAACTCTGGGACGTCGTACGGGAGATGCGCGCCGACGGCACCACCGTCCTGCTCACCACCCAGTACCTGGAGGAGGCCGACCGGCTCGCCGACCGGGTCACCGTCCTCGACTCCGGGCGCGTCACCGCCGAAGGGACCCCCGCCGAGCTGAAGGCCCGCGTCGCCGGGCACCGCCTCGACCTCACCCTGACCAGCCGCCGCGCCTACGAGGCCCTCGCCGCCCGCGCCGTGCACCACGACCCCGACGAGCTGACGCTGGGCCTGGCCACCGACGGCTCCGCCGCCCAGGTGCGGGCCCTGCTCGACGAACTCGACCCCGACCGCACCGACGTCGCCCGCTTCGCCGTGCGCAGCGCCAGCCTCGACGACGTCTTCCTCGCCCTGACGGGAGCAGCCCGATGACCGCCACCGCCCTCACCATGGCCGGGCGCAGCCTGCGCATCAGCCGGCGCAGCCCGGACGCGCTGATCGCCGCCCTGATGCTGCCGGTCATGCTGATGCTGATCTTCGTCTACTTCTTCGGCGGGGCCATCGACACCGGGACGGAGTACGTGACCTACGTGGTCCCGGGGGCGATGCTGCTGTGCGCGGGCTTCGGCGCGGCGAGCACCGCCGTGAGCGTGGCCGACGACATGAGCAAGGGGATCGTCGACCGCCTGCGTTCCCTCGATGTGGGGGGCGTGCCGATCCTGGCCGGGCACGTCGCGGCCTCGGTCGTACGCAACCTGCTCTCCACCACGCTGGTGCTGCTGGTCGCCCTCGCCATCGGTTTCCGGCCCTCGGGCGGGCCGCTCGCGCTGCTGGCCGCCGCCGGGCTGCTCGTCGCGTACATCACCGCGATCTCCTGGCTCGCGGCGGCGCTGGGGCTGCTCGCCAAGACCCCCGAGGCGGCGGGCGGGTTCACCTTCCTGATGATGTTCCTGCCCTACCCCTCCAGCGCCTTCGTCCCCATCGACACCATGCCGTCCTGGCTGCACGGCTTCGCCGGGCACCAGCCGCTGACCCCGGTCATCGAATCGCTGCGGGCCCTGCTGCTGGACCGTCCCGCGGGCGACACCCCGTGGACGGCGCTCGCCTGGTGCGCGGGGATCACCGCCCTGGCGCTCGCCCTGGCGGTGACCCTGTTCCGGACGCGGACCCGCTAGGCCTTGAGCGGGTAGGAGTGCTTTCCCGAGACCTCGTCGATCTCCGTGTGCGCCTTCTGGAGCAGCTGCGACGCGAGGTCCATGAGGGCCCGCGAGCCAGCGATCTCCTCGCCCACCCGCAGCTGTTCCGGGTCGGAGGGATGGCGCATGGCGTAGCCGCGCGCCCTCATCTCGCAGCCGTCACCGAGCCTGAGCATGGCCGCCGCGTTGGTGCGGTGGCCGTCCTCGGTGAACTCCAGCTCCACGTGCCATCCGGCGAGCGTGGCCATGGCGGATCACCTCCCACTGTCGGACTACCCCTCCAGGGTGCGCCCGCCCCGCCCCGCCCGCCCGTCGGACGGTCTAGCGCTCGGCGCGCAGCCAGCCCGCGACCTCGGTCGCCCAGTACGTCAGGATCGTGTCCGCGCCCGCCCGCTTGATGCCGAGCAGCGTTTCCATGATCGCCCGGTCGCGCTCGATCCAGCCCTTCTCCGCGGCCGCCTCGACCATCGCGTACTCGCCGCTGATCTGGTACGCCGCCACCGGCACGTCCACGGCCTCGGCGACCCGGTGCAGGATGTCCAGGTAGGGGCCGGCCGGCTTCACCATGACCATGTCGGCGCCCTCCTCCAGGTCCAGCGCCAGCTCCCGCAGCGACTCGCGGGCGTTCGCCGGGTCCTGCTGGTAGGTCTTGCGGTCGCCCTGGAGGGAGGAGGCGACGGCCTCGCGGAAGGGACCGTAGAAGGCGGAGGAGTACTTCGCCGTGTAGGCGAGGATCGAGACGTCCTCGTGGCCCGTCTCGTCCAGCGCGTCGCGGATCACGCCGACCTGGCCGTCCATCATGCCGCTCGGACCCACCACGTGGACGCCCGCGTCGGCCTGGACCTGCGCCATCTCCGCGTACCGCTCCAGCGTCGCGTCGTTGTCGACCCGGCCGTGCTCGTCGAGGACCCCGCAGTGGCCGTGGTCGGTGTACTCGTCCAGGCACAGGTCCGACATGATCACCAGGTCGTCGCCGACCTCGGCCTTCACGTCGCGGATCGCGACCTGGAGGATGCCGTCCGGCTCCGTGCCCGCCGTGCCCAGCGCGTCCTTGTTCTCGTCCGCCGGAACACCGAAGAGCATGATCCCCGCGACGCCCGCCTCGACCGCCTCCACGGCGGCCTTCCGCAGCGTGTCCCGGGTGTGCTGCACCACGCCCGGCATCGCCGAGATCGCCAGCGGCTCGTTGATGCCCTCCCGGACGAACGCCGGAAGGATCAGGTCCGAGGGGTGCAGCCGGTACTCCGCGACCATCCGCCGCATCGCCGGGGTGGTGCGCAGCCGGCGGGGCCGCGAGCCGGGGAAGGATCCGTACGCGCTCATCTTCTTGGTCGCCTCTTCGAGCTTCGACAGCAGTCACCACCCAGCGTAGAGGCCGCCCCCGGCCCGGCCCGCGCAGCCCCTAGGCCGGCCAGTCGACCAGTGCCGTGAAGAGCAGCGTGCCCAGCACCACCACCCCCGGCGCGGCGAACGCCGCCAGGAGGCGGCGGGCCGCGTTGCGGCGCTGCCACGGCAGGCACCAGGAGACGAGAAGCAGCACGAGGGCCACCACCAGCCCGCCCAGGAACACCGGCCAGGCCGTGCGGAAGCTCGCGTCGAAGGCGTCGGCGACCGCCCCGTCGCAGGAGTCGCAGGCCATCGGCGAGATCCCCGCGTAGAACAGCGCCAGCAGCCCCATGGGCACGGTCAGCAGCGTGGAGACCAGCGGGGCCACGAAAGCCCGGCGGTCACGGGCGTCGGCGTCGGTGTCGGGGAGCGCGGCGGCGGTGTTCTCGGTCATGGCACCACCCAACCGCCCGCCGGGCCCCGCCGGAACCCGCGCGGCTACTCAACCCGCTACTCAGCCCCGCCCGAGTACCCCTCCCCGGAAACGCCGAAGGGGCCCGGGGCGCACACCGCTCCCGGACCCCTCCGACCACTAACCTCACGTCGCGCGACGCCGGCGCGCACCCGGACGGCGCTCGCTCGGGCGGGCCACCGTCTCGCCGGCCGCCTTGGCCGCCTCCCGGCGCGCCTCCCCGTACGCCGCCAGCGCCTCCGCCAGCTTGCCCACGCTCGGCTCCGGCGACAGCACGTCCACGCGCAGGCCGTGCTCCTCCGCCGTCTTGGCCGTCGCCGGCCCGATACAGGCGATGACGGTCACGTTGTGCGGCTTGCCGGCGATGCCGACCAGGTTGCGGACGGTGGACGACGACGTGAAGAGAACGGCGTCGAAACCGCCGCCCTTGATCGCCTCGCGGGTGTCCGCCGGCGGCGGCGACGCGCGCACGGTCCGGTAGGCCGTGACGTCGTCCACCTCCCAGCCCAGCTCTATCAGCCCGGCCACCAGCGTCTCCGTGGCGATGTCGGCGCGCGGCAGGAAGACGCGGTCGATCGGGTCGAAGACCGGGTCGTACGGCGGCCAGTCCTCCAGCAGACCGGCGGCCGACTGCTCGCCGCTCGGCACCAGGTCCGGCTTCACGCCGAACTCCACCAGCGCGGCCGCGGTCTGCTCGCCCACCGCGGCGACCTTGATGCCCGCGAAGGCGCGCGCGTCGAGCCCGTACTCCTCGAACTTCTCCCGCACCGCCTTGACGGCGTTCACCGAGGTGAAGGCGATCCACTCGTAGCGGCCCGTCACCAGGCCCTTGACCGCCCGCTCCATCTGCTGCGGGGTGCGCGGCGGCTCCACCGCGATGGTCGGCACCTCGTGCGGCACCGCGCCGTACGAACGCAGCTGGTCGGAGAGCGAAGCGGCCTGCTCCTTCGTACGCGGTACGAGGACCCGCCAGCCGAACAGCGGCTTCGACTCGAACCAGGCCAGCTCCTCGCGCCGCGCCGCGGCACCCTGCTCACCGACCACGGCTATCACCGGACGGGAGCCCTCGGGCGAGGGGAGCACCTTGCCCTGCTTGAACACCTGGGCGATCGTGCCCAGGGTCGCGCTCCAGGTCCGCTGCCGGGTCGTCGTACCGCCGACGGTCACCGTCAGCGGGGTCTCCGGCTTGCGGCCGGCCGACACCAGCTCGGCGGCCGCGCTCGCGACCGTCTCCAGCGTCGCCGAGACCACGACACCGCAGTCGCTCGCGCCGACCTCGCTCCAGCAGCGCGCCGAGGCGTGCCGGGCGTCCACGAAGCGCACGTCGGCGCCCTGCTCACCGCGCAGCGGAACACCGGCGTACGCGGGCACGCCGACGGCGGTCGCGACACCGGGAACCACCTCGAAGGGGATGCCCTGGTGGGCGCAGGCGAGCATCTCCTCGGCCGCGTTGCCCTCCAGTCCGGGGTCGCCCGTCACCGCACGGACGACCCGCCTGCCGGAGCGCGCGGCCTCCATGACAAGATTGGCAACGTCCGCGGCGGTCGACGGAGTACGGATCGCCGGAACACCGGCGGCGGCTGACACTTCGTCAGCGACCGTCAGCTGCGGCGTGTCGACGCCCGCCCGGGCGTGGGTCCGTACGACCTCTAGCACCTCGGGCTCCGCGATCAGTACGTCCGCGGCTGCGAGCGCCTCCACGGCGCGCAGCGTGAGCAGACCCGGGTCGCCCGGACCCGCACCGAGGAAGGTGACGAGCCCGGGGGCGGCTACGCCCGCGAAGGGGGAGGTGGTGGGGCTTGAGGGGTTCAAAGGGATCGCTCCCCCATCAGACCGGCCGCGCCCTTGGCCAGCATCTCGTCCGCGAGTTCGCGGCCGAGCGCCATGGCCTCGTCGTACGACTGGGGCACGGGACCGGTGGTGGACAGCTGCACCAGCGTCGAACCGTCGAGGGTCCCGACGACACCACGCAGGCGCATTTCATTGACAATCTGCCCGTCGACCAGCAGGTCGGCGAGCGCGCCCACGGGTGCGCTGCACCCGGCCTCCAGGGCGGCGAGGAGCGCACGCTCCGCGGTCACGGCGGCCCGCGTGTGCGGGTCGTCGAGCCGGCCGAGCGCGGAGATGAGGTCCGCGTCGGAGGCGAGGCACTCCACGGCCAGGGCACCCTGGCCGGGGGCGGGCAGGACGTTGTCGACCGACAGCAGGTCGGTCGCCTCGTCGGCGCGGCCGATCCGGTTCAGGCCGGCCGCGGCCAGCACGACCGCGTCGAGCTCGCCGTCGCGCACGAAGCCGATCCGGGTGTCGACGTTGCCGCGGATCGCGACGGTCTCGATCGACTTGCCCAGGCTGCGGGCGTACGCGTTCAGCTGCGCCATGCGGCGCGGCGAACCGGTACCCACGCGGGCCCCGTCGGGCAGCTGCTCGAAGGTCAGGCCGTCGCGGGCCACCAGCGCGTCGCGCGGGTCCTCGCGCTTCGGCATGGCCGCGATGACCAGCTCGTCGGGCTGCGCCGTCGGCAGGTCCTTCAGCGAGTGCACGGCGAAGTCGACCTCGCCGCGCACCAGCGCGTCGCGCAGCGCCGTGACGAACACGCCGGTGCCGCCGATCTGCGCGAGGTTCTCGCGGGACACGTCACCGTAGGTCGTGATCTCCACGAGCTCGACGGGCCGGCCGGTGATCGCCCGGACCGCCTCGGCGACGTGCCCGGACTGGGACATGGCCAGCTTGCTGCGCCGCGTGCCGAGCCTGAGGGGCTGGTCGGGACGTGTGTTCATGATGCCCGTCCTGGGTCGTCGTTCATCGGATCGGCCGCGTCCGCCCGGCTGACGGAAGCCACCGTCTGAGGGTCGAGGTCGAAGAGTTCGCGCAGCGCCTCCGCGTACCCGGCGCCGCCGGGCTCGCTCGCGAGCTGCTTGACGCGCACGGTCGGCGCGTGGAGGAGCTTGTCGACGACGCGGCGCACGGTCTGGGTGACCTCCGCGCGCTGCCGCTCGTCGAGGTCGGGTACCCGCCCGTCGAGCCGTGCCACCTCCATGGCGACGACCTCGGCGGCCATCGCCCGCAGGGCGACGACGGTGGGCGTGATGTGCGCGGCCCGCTGCGCGGCGCCGAACGCGGCCACTTCCGCGGCCACGATCCCGCGCACGGCGTCGACGTCGGCGGCCATCGGCGCGTCCGCGGACGCTTCCGCCAGGCTCTCGATGTCTACGAGCCGCACGCCCGGGATGCGGTGCACGGCCGCGTCGATGTCCCGGGGCATGGCCAGGTCCAGCAGCGCCAGCCGTACGGGAACGGCCCCGTCGGCCAGCGCCCGCGCCGCCCGCCGCGGCTGCCGCTGCGCGGCGGCCTCACCCTGATCGGCCCAGGCCCCGTGCAGTTCGAGCGACCCGGCGTCGACCCCGGCGAGCGCCGAGCGGCCGCCGCCGGCCGGCAGGGACCCGTCAGCCGGCACGTCGAGCCCGACGGGACACCCGTCACCCTCGACGGCGACGGGCGCCGCGATGGTCCGCACGGCCCCGGCATCGGCGATCCGCCGCCCGCCCTGGGCAGCGGCGGCAAGCCGCGCGACGACCTCGGCGTCGACCCCGGCCTGCGGCGCAGCCGCGAAGGCCGAGCCCAGCGCACCGGCCGCGGCGAAGCCGTCGGCCACCGCCGGCCCGGAGGCCTGGGCCGCGGCGAAGCCGTCGGCCGTCCCCGGCCCGGCGGCCCGGGGCGCAGCCCCGTTCTCCAGCCCCGCCTGCGATTGAGGCGCGAGGGTCTGGGGGCGGAGCCCCCAGGAGGGGGTCCGGGGCGCAGCCCCGGTTTCGGGAAGGGGCGGGGTGGGGGAGAGCCCCGCAGGGCCACCCGCCACCGCACCGGCACCGGCACCGCCACCGGCAAGCGCGGCGGCGACGTCGTCCCCGGTCAGCACCAGCCCGGTGGCCCCGGTACAGGACACCACCACGTCCACCCGCGCGAGCTCACCGGCGACCGCCGACATCGGAACGGCCCGCGCCGCGACACCAGTGCCCGAGGCAACCAAAATCTCGGCGAGACGCTCCGCCCGCTCCGCGGTCCGGTTCGCCACGACCACCTCGGCGACACCCACCCGCGCGAGCGTCGCCGCCGCCAGCGAGGACATCGACCCGGCGCCGATCACCAGCGCGCGCTTCCCGGCGGCCCACTCCCCCACCGGCAGGTGCACCGCGAGCTGCTCCAGCCCGAAGGTCACCAGCGACTGCCCGGCCCGGTCGATCCCGGTCTCGGAGTGCGCCCGCTTGCCGACCCGCAGCGCCTGCTGGAAAAGATCGTTGATCAGACGCCCCGCCGTGTGGAGCTCCTGCCCCAGCGCCAGCGCGTCCTTGATCTGGCCGAGGATCTGACCCTCGCCCACGACCATCGAGTCCAGCCCGCACGCCACCGAGAACAGGTGGTGCACGGCCCGGTCCTCGTAGTGCACGTAGAGGTAGGGCGTGAGCTCCTCCAGCGCGACCCCGCTGTGCTGGGCCAGCAGCGTGGACAGCTCGGCGACACCGGCGTGGAACTTCTCCACGTCGGCGTACAGCTCGATCCGGTTGCAGGTGGCCAGCACGGTCGCCTCGGCCGCCGGCTCGGCGGCCAGGGTGTCGTGCAGCAGCTTGACCTTGGCGTCGGCGGACAGCGAGGCCCGCTCCAGCACGCTCACCGGCGCGCTGCGGTGGCTCAGGCCAACGACGAGCAGACTCATGCCGGCATCACCGCCGGCACGTCACCCTCGGGGCCGCCCTTGCGCGCGGCCGCGGCGGCCCGGCCGGCCGGCGGCTCCACGGCGGCGACGGGCGCGGCGCCCGCGGCGGCGTCCCCGCCCGGAGCGGTCTCGGAGTCCGCGTCCGCACCGGCGCCGCCGGCGCCTTCGCCGGCCTTGCGCTGCTCGTGGAACGCCAGGATCTGGAGCTCGATGGAGAGGTCGACCTTGCGCACGTCGACGCCCTCGGGCACGGACAGCACGGTCGGCGCGAAGTTCAGGATGGAGGTCACGCCGGCGGCGATCAGCCGCTCGCTGACCTGCTGGGCGGCACCGGCGGGCGTGGCGATGACGCCGATCGAGACGCCGTTCTCCTCGATGATCTTCTCCAGGTCATCGGTGTGCTGCACGGGCATGCCGGCGACCGGCTTGCCGGCCATGGCCGGGTCGGCGTCGATCAGCGCGGCCACGCGGAAGCCGCGCGAGGCGAATCCGCCGTAGTTGGCCAGGGCGGCGCCGAGGTTGCCGATGCCGACGATGACGACGGGCCAGTCCTGGGTGAGGCCGAGTTCGCGGGAGATCTGGTAGACGAGGTACTCGACGTCGTAGCCGACGCCGCGCGTGCCGTAGGAACCGAGGTACGAGAAGTCCTTGCGCAGCTTCGCGGAGTTGACTCCGGCGGCGGCCGCGAGCTCCTCGGAGGACACCGTGGGTACCGATCGCTCGGAGAGCGCGGTGAGTGCGCGCAAGTACAGCGGAAGCCGGGCGACAGTGGCCTCGGGAATACCTCGGCTGCGGGTCGCCGGTCGGTGAGTTCGGCCAGTTGCCACGATGCTCCTGCGGGATGAGCGGGGCTGCAGGCGGCCTCTTGTCCCAGGACCGCCCCGTCGAATGCAGGCTATGTCTTTGTGAACGCGTGCACAAAGATTGTGTCCGCTTTGTCCGAGCAAAGTGACCGGGGTCACGCGGGCTGGGCAGGTGGGGCCCGGGCCGGGAACGGGCCGAACCCGTTCAAATCCCGAGGGGGGCAAAGCGGTACACACTCCTCATCGATACGCCCCCGAGTCCCCATAAATCGCCCACGATGGTAACGGGCGAAACGGTCAGGCTCCCAATGCCCGACGCAGCCGGTCAGGGTTCACCCTCCAGAAGGTGTGCTGTTCACCGTCGACCAGCACCACCGGAATCTGCTCCCAGTGGAGCCGGTAGAGCTCCTCGTCCTGCGAGATGTCCTTCTTCTCCCACTGTGCGCCCGTCTCGGCGCAGACCTTCTCGATCACTTCCTGGGCGTCGTCGCAGAGGTGGCACCCCGGCTTCCCGATGAGCGTCACCATCCGCTCTTCGGGACGCTTCTTTTCCTTACGGCGCAGCAAAGGGCTCATGCCGCCATTGTCCCGCTCCCGCCCGGCGCGCCCGAAGAGTTAACCGCTCCGTTTCCCGGCGGTTCGGGAACTCCCGAACACAATGGCTATGCTCGCGTCATGGCCGCTCTGGGATGGCTCACCCCCCGTAGGCGCTCCGCGACGGCGCGGAGCGTACTGGCAGGCGAGGCCTCGGCCGAGGCCGCCCGCAAGACCGCGCAGGCCGGTGCACCACACGCCCCCGAGGCGGCCGGCGCACCGGAGACCGCGCCTGCGTCCACGCCCGGCGAAGCCCCCGCCGCCGAGGCCGGAGCCGCGCAGGCCGAGCCCGCCGAGCCCGAGTTCCCGGTCCACGGAGACGACCTCGCCGCCGCCTTCTTCGACCTCGACAACACCGTCATGCAGGGCGCCGCGATCTTCCACTTCGGCCGCGGCCTCTACAAGCGCGAGTTCTTCCGCCGCCGCGAACTGGCCCGCTTCGCCTGGCAGCAGGCCTGGTTCCGGCTCGCCGGGGTCGAGGACCCCGAACACATGCAGGACGCGCGCGACAGCGCCCTGTCCATCGTCAAGGGACACAAGGTCTCCGAACTGATGGCCATCGGCGAGGAGATCTACGACGAGTACATGGCCGAGCGGATCTGGCCGGGCACCCGCGCCCTGGCCCAGGCCCACCTCGACGCCGGCCAGAAGGTGTGGCTGGTCACCGCCGCCCCCGTCGAGACCGCCACGATCATCGCCCGGCGGCTCGGCCTGACCGGCGCCCTGGGCACCGTCGCCGAGTCCGTGGACGGCGTCTACACCGGACGCCTGGTCGGCGAGCCCCTGCACGGCCCCGCGAAGGCGGAGGCGGTGCGCGCGCTGGCCGCCGCCGAGGACCTCGACCTCGAACGCTGCGCCGCGTACAGCGATTCGCACAACGACATCCCGATGCTGTCCCTGGTCGGACATCCGTACGCGATCAATCCCGACACAAAACTGCGCAAGCATGCCCGCGCCAACGACTGGCGCCTGCGCGACTATCGGACCGGCCGCAAGGCCGTGAAGGTCGGCGTCCCGGCGGCCGCCGGAGTCGGCGCGATCGCGGGCGGCGCGGCCGCCGCCATCGCCCTGCACCGGCGCCGCAAGTAGCAACGCCGGGCCCCCGCCCTCCCCCGGGCCGCCCGGCGGTCATTCGCTCCCCTCTACCCGCGCCGTCGGCGCGGCACTCCGGCCTGCCCTACTCGGTCGTGAGCCACCGTGGAACCGTCCATTCCGCGCATCCAAGCGATCAAGAATCGATCACCAATCGGGCCTGAATATGCCCTGGACACGCAACAGAAGTGTCGGAACCGGTGATTTAGGCAACTGGGTGTAGTGCTGCCTGTACGAAGCGTTATTCTCCTCAAACGCATGCCACCGCCCATCCGTCCCCACGACGGGTGAACGGTCCCGCACTGCACGTGATGGAAGCTCTGCCTCTGGGAGTCCCGTGTACCCACCTGTCGGGGTTGACGCCTCGGGCCTGGCTACGCTGCGCGCGACGGTCCTCGACCACCTGCGCGGCTTCGTCCCCACCGCGTACGCCGTCCCCGCCTTCGCCGCCGCGGTCCCTGCCGGCCTCGGCCCGGCCGGCCCCTGCTACGCACTGACGGACGGCGGGGCGACCGTGGGCAGACGCGGTCGCGCGGGCTCCGCCGCCGGCGGCACCAGCACGACCGCCGCCCGCCGCCCCACCGCGGACAGCGACCAGGCCCGCATGATGGACCTGGTCGAACGCGCCCAGGCCGGCGAGGCGGAGGCCTTCGGCCGCCTCTACGACCAGTACAGCGACACGGTGTACCGCTACATCTACTACCGCGTCGGCGGCAAGGCGACCGCGGAGGATCTCACCAGCGAGACCTTCCTGCGCGCGCTGCGCCGCATCTCCACCTTCACCTGGCAGGGCCGCGACTTCGGCGCCTGGCTCGTGACCATCGCGCGGAACCTGGTGGCGGACCACTTCAAGTCCAGCCGCTTCCGCCTGGAGGTCACCACCGGCGAGATGCTCGACGCCAACGAGGTGGAGCGCAGCCCCGAGGACTCCGTCCTGGAGTCCCTCTCCAACGCGGCACTGCTCGAAGCCGTACGGAAGCTGAACCCCCAGCAGCAGGAGTGCGTCACCTTGCGCTTCCTCCAGGGCCTCTCGGTCGCCGAGACCGCCCGGGTGATGGGCAAGAACGAAGGGGCCATCAAGACGCTCCAGTACCGGGCGGTCCGCACCCTGGCCCGCCTGCTGCCGGACGACGCCCGCTGACCCGCTCCCGCACACAAGACGACCCCACTACCGGTGACCCCTCGATGACGCTGTGGTCCGATCATCCTTCGTCCGTAACCCAAGTGCCGCGCCGCTCGTTGTGCGGAATGCAGGCTCCCTGTGGACAAGCCCTGCCCGAAGCCGCTCACCCGAAAGTGTGGATGTGCTCAAGGAAGGCAACCTTCCGGACACCTTGGGGAGTCGATCGTCATGACGAGAGGAGGTGCCGCCAGTGATCGCGAACGTGACTCCGCACCGGCGGGCGAACGCCTTCGCCCAGGCCCTGGAGGATCGGACCCCGTCCGCTCTTTCGGAACCGGACCCGGCGGCCGAGCAGTCCGAGGCGCCTGCCGAATCCGCCGACCACGACCGGTTGTTGGCCCTGGCGAGCGTGCTCGGCGAAATGCCGCGCCCGGTGCTGGACCCCGAGGTCAAAGTGGTGCAACGAGCGCAGCTCGTAGCCGCCATGGAGGCCATGGTGATGGAGGAGAGGGCCGGGGGCGGTGCCGCCGAGGACCCTCTGGTGCCCGAACAGCGGACCGGCCGCGGCGCCCACCGGGCGACCTCGCTCCGGAAATTGCGGCCCCGCTCCCGCTGGTCCAAGGGCATCGCAGCGGGGGGCCTCACCGTGGGTGTGGCCGCAGGGGCCTTCAGCGGAGTGGCCGCTGCCAGCACCGACGCCCTGCCCGGTGATCCGCTGTACCCGGTCAAGCTGGGCATGGAGGACCTGAAGCTGGGCATGGCCGACGAGGGCGCGGACCGGGGCGAGGTCTACCTCGACCGGGCCTCGAACCGCCTGTCGGAAGCGCGCCGGCTGATGGAACGCGGCCGTTCCGGGCCCCTGGACCACGAGGTCCTGGGCGAGATCCGGCGGGCGCTGGCAGGCATGCAGCACGACGCCGCGGAGGGCCACCGGCTGCTCCAGGCGGCCTACAAGCGGGACGGCTCGCTCGGCCCGATCCAGACCCTGTCCTCGTTCTCCAACTCCCACCGCGACGCGTGGGGCCGGCTCCGGTCCAACCTGCCGCCGCAGCTGATGGACGTGGGCGACCAGGTGACCTCGGTCTTCCAGGCCATAGACGATGAGGTGGCGCCGCTCCAGGGCCTGCTGCCCAAGCCCCCGGAGCAACAGCGCGGCGGCCCCGGCGGCACCCCCGCCAGGCCGAGCACCCCGGCGACGGGCAAGCAGCAGCCCGCACCGGCACCGGACTCCCCCGCCGCGGCGCAGACCCCGGCCGCCCCCAGCCCCTCCGGCAGCCACGCACCGGCTCCCGGCAGCGGCCTCCTGGGCGGCACCGGCAACCTGCTCAACCCGCCGGCGCACGGGCAGTCCGCCCCGCCACCCTCGGCACCCCCGGCCCAACCCCAGCCGGACATCACCCTCCCGCCGCTCCTCCCGGGCCTCCTCCCGGGCCTGGGCATCCAGGCGGAGGACGCCGAGTAACACGCCGAAACGCCGGCGGGGCCATCCAGCCCCGCCGGCGTTTGAGGCGCGGGGTCCGGGGCGGAGCCCCGGGAAACGGAGAAAGGGCGGGGCGGGGAGCAGCTCCGCGCAGCGGCACCCAGCCCCACCCCCACCGCACCGTCAGAAGAAGACGGACCTCCGCTGCACCAGCAGCTTGTACAGCGCGTGCTGGATCTGCTCCCTCACCTGGTCCGTCAGGTTGAACATCAGCATCGGATCCTCCGCCGCCTCCGGCGCGTACCCGTCCGTCGGGATCGGCTCGCCGAACTGGATCGTCCACTTCGTCGGCAACGGCACCGCCCCCAACGGCCCCAGCCAAGGGAACGTCGGCGTCACCGGGAAGTACGGCACCCCCAGCAGCCGCGCCAGCGTCTTCGCGTTGCCGATCATCGGGTAGATCTCCTCCGCCCCCACGATCGAGCAAGGCACGATCGGCGTGCCCGCCCGCAGCGCCGTCGAGACGAAGCCGCCCCGCCCGAACCGCTGGAGCTTGTACCGGTCGCCGAACGGCTTCCCTATGCCCTTGAAGCCCTCCGGCATCACCCCGACCAGTTCCCCGGCCTCCAGCAGCCGCTGCGCGTCCTCCGCGCACGCCAGCGTGTGCCCGGCCTTCCGCGCCAGCTCGTTCACCACCGGCAGCATGAACACCAGGTCCGCCGCCAGCAGCCGCAGGTGCCGCTGTGCCGGGTGGTGGTCGTGGACGGCCACCTGGAGCATCAGGCCGTCCAGCGGGAGCGTCCCCGAGTGGTTGGCCACGATCAGCGCGCCGCCCTCCTTCGGGATGTTCTCGACGCCCCTGACCTCCACCCGGAAGTACTTCTCGAACAGCGGCCGCATCAAGGACATCAGGACCTGGTCCGTCAGCTCCTTGTCGTAGCCGAACTCGTCGACCTCGTAATCGCCCGTGATCCGCCGCCGCAGGAAGGCCAGCCCGCCCGCGATCCGCCGGTCCCAGCCGCCCTCGCCGCCGCCCCGCACCGGCGCCTCCGCGACCGGATCCACCGGCTCCGGCCGGTCCGGGACCGCCCGCACCTTCCGGGCCCCGCCCGCCCGCCGGCGCGGCCGGTCCTCGTCGAACGGGATGACCTTGGCGTCGGCCACTATCGCTCCACTCCCTCGGCAACCTCGTCAACGTCCAACAGCTCCGCGACCCGCCCCACGGCCCGCGCCACCCGCTCCGGCGGCAGCAGCCCGCTCCCCCGGCTCCGCGCGAAGTCCGCGAAGGTCTCCGCGGTCGTGTACATCGGCCGGAACCCCAGCGTCTGACGCATCTGCGTGGTCTCCACGACCCGCCCGTGCGTCAGCAGCCGGATCTGCTCCGGCGAGAAGTCCGTCGCGCCCACCGCCCGCAGCGCCTGCCCCACCCACGTCACCGCGGGCAGCAGCAACGGCACCGTCGGCCGGCCCAGCCGCCGCGCGCACTGCGACAGCAGCAGCACCCCGTCACCCGCGATGTTGAACGTCCCGCTGTTCAGCGTGCCCCGCTCCGGCTCCCCCGCCGCCAGCCTCAGCACGTCCACCACGTCGTCCTCGTGCACGAACTGCAGCCGCGGGTCGTACCCCAGCACCGTCGGCATCACCGGCATCGAGAAGTACTCCGCCAGCGCGGAGTCCGCGAACGGCCCCAGGATGTTCGCGAAGCGCAGCACGCACACCGCCACGTCCGGCCGCCGCCGCGCGAAACCGCGTACGTATCCCTCGACCTCGGCGGCGTCCTTCGCGAAGCCGCCGGCCGGCAGCGACTTCGGCTGCGTGGTCTCCGTGAACACGGCCGGGTCCCGCGCCGTGCCCCCGTACACGCTGGTGCTCGACTTCACCACGAGCCGCCGTACCGTCGGGGACTTCTGGCAGGCCCCCAGGAGCTGCATCGTCCCGATGACGTTCGTCTCCTTGACGGTGCTGCGCCCGCCCGGAGCCCCCGCGGCGGCGCCACCGCTGACCGCGAGGTGGACCACCGTGTCCACGGCGTGCTCCGCGAGCACCCGGGCGATGGCCGACTGTCTGATGTCCGTACGCACGAACTCGGCCGAGCCGAGCCGGTGCGGCGGATTCACCGCGTCGACCGCGATGACCCGCTCCACCTCCGGGTCGCGCTGGACGCGGCGCACGAAGCGGCCCCCCAGCTGCCGGGCTGCCCCGGTGACGAGCACGACCTTCCCCACGAGCTCAGCGCCTCCCTCGAAGAAGTACCCCCGGCTGCACCGCAGCCCCTCCACCAGGATGGTGGAGGGGCTGCGGAGAACACGTACAGCTGCCGTTTACTTCTTGTTACGGCGCTGGACGCGGGTGCGCTTGAGCAGCTTGCGGTGCTTCTTCTTGGCCATCCGCTTGCGCCGCTTCTTGATAACAGAGCCCACGACTACCCTCGCTCACTTCTCTTCACTGGTGCGGGGCGTCTGGGCCCACACGACCTACGTCGGCCTAGCCTACCCGCCGAAACTCAGAGCTTGTAATCCGAGCCCTCCGCAGGAGTTACCAAGCCTCGGCAGGCGGCCCGGATCTCAGGCCGACTCCACCCCCACGAAGGACTCCTGGAGGTACTCGTGGACCGCGTTCTCGGGGACCCGGAAGGACCGGCCCACCCGGATCGCGGGCAGATGACGGTTGTGCACCAGCCGGTACACGGTCATCTTCGACACTCGCATCACCGAGGCGACCTCCGCCACGGTCAGGAACTGAACCTCACTGAGAGGCCTCTCGCCAGCAGCCATGACACCCACCTGACCTTCCGCGCATGACGGGCACCGGCTTCCCCTCCGGTTACTCCTCGTCGTCGCACGCTCACTCCCCAGAGTAGGGGCGGGTGATACGAGTGGGGAAGAGGAGCTACGGCCACTCCTGACGCCCCGGCAGCCCGGCGCGGTGCAGCACGTGCCGAATGAGCGGACCGTAGTAGTCCGAGCGCACCCCGTCATCAAGCGGAACGGTCACCGCCACCCGCCCCTCGGCCTCCCCGACGAACAGCGCCGGATCATCCGTATCACCCAGCCCGATCGCCTCCACACCCAGCTGACCTGCACCGCAGACCCACCCGTGGTCACCCACCACCAATTCCGGCAGCGGCCCCCCGGCCGCCGCCAGCGCCCCCAGCGCGATCCGAACCGGCAGTGGCGAATGGGAGTGTGCGCCGGTGGCACTCCCGGCGCCCCGCGCGCCGGAGTCCCGCACCAGCGCGACCCCCCGTACGTAATCGATCCGGTGCGGGCGTACGCCGAACCGGGTCGCCATGTCGACATGCACCCCCTGCGCCGGAGTGAGGACAACACATCCCGCCGCCGACAGCGCCCGGGCCAAAGCGGCGTAGAAGGGCAGGAGCCGATGCGGGTGCCCCGTCCCGAGGAGCACCGGCGCCCGCGCCCCCGCCGCCGCCCCCAGCCGCTCCGCGAAGGCCTCCAGCGCCGCCAGCGTCCGCTCCGGATCGATCACGTCCGGCCCCCTGACGTGCGCCGGATCCACCGACACCCCGCACTTGGCCGACATCAGCCCCAGCAGCTCACCCACACCCCACCGGCGCTCCGGCTCCAACCCCAGCAACACCCGGGGGTCCCCCGCCGCGAACAGCCGGTAGCTGCGCAGGCTCTCCTCCCGCGTCGTGGCGACGGGCCCGGCCAACCGGGCGGCCAGCAGATGCGCACGCAACGCGCCGGTGCTCAACACCCTCCGATGCTGCCGCACCCGACCTGCCGGTTCATCAATTCCGCCGAACCGCCCCACAGTTGGCGTAACCACGCCAAAGACTGACCCTGCGTCACACGAGCATCCCGCGCAGCGGGAACACCGCCCTCCGCGTCGCCAGAACGGCCTGATCCGTACGGTCCGCCGGGTCGTATCCGGCGTCCCAGTCCCGCCAGCCCGGGGTCCGCCCGTCCGTCATCCGGGCCGGCCCGCCCTGCCGCGTCCGCGCGTACGCCTCGTCCCGCCACGACTGCGGCACCATCGCCGCCGGGTCCACCGGCCGGTGCGCCGCGATCCCCACCAGGTGCGTCCACGACCGCGGCACGACGTCCACCACCGCGTACCCGCCGCCGCCCAGCGCCAGCCACCGCCCGCCCGCGTACTCGTGCGCCAGCGCGTGGCAGGCCTCCTGCACCGCCCGCTGCGCGTCCAGCGACACCGCCAGGTGCGCGAGCGGGTCCTCGAAGTGCGTGTCCGCCCCGTGCTGCGTCACCAGCACCTGCGGCCGGAAGTCCGCCAGCAGCTCCGGCACCGTCGCGTGGAAGGCCCGCAGCCACCCCTCGTCCCCGGTCCCGGCCGGCAGCGCCACGTTCACCGCGCTCCCCTCGGCCTCCGGACCGCCCGTCTCCTCCGGCCAGCCCGTCTGCGGGAACAGCGTCCGCGGGTGCTCGTGCAGCGACACCGTCAGCACCCGGGGGTCGTCCCAGAACGCCGTCTGCACCCCGTCCCCGTGGTGCACGTCCACGTCCACGTACGCGACCCGCTCCGCGCCCAGCTCCAGCAGCCGCGCGATCGCCACCGCCGCGTCGTTGTACACGCAGAACCCGGCCGCCCCGCCCGGCATCGCGTGGTGCAGCCCGCCCGCGAAGTTCACCGCGTGCCGGGCCTCCCCCCGCCACAGGGCCTCCGCCGCCGCCACCGACTGCCCGGCGATCAGCGCGGACGCCTCGTGGATCCCGTGGAACGCCGGATCGTCCATGGTCCCCAGCCCGTACGAACCGTCCGCCACCCCGGGATCCGCAGAAACCTCCCGCACCGCGGCCACGTAGTCCTCCCGGTGGACCAGCCTCAGCGTCGAGTCACCGGCCGCCGGGGCCGCCCGCACCTCCATCTCCCGGTCCAGCCCGAAGGCGCGCACCAGGCCCATGGTCAGCGCCAGGCGCACCGGATCCATGGGATGGCCCGGTCCGAAGTCATACCCCGTTACCGCTTCGTCCCACATCAACAGCCCGGTCACCGACTCGCCGCTCATGCCCGACACCGTATCGGGCCCCGCCGGCGCCGAAGGAACGGGCGTGGAACAAGGTCACCAACACCAGCACCATCGGCACCACCATCGCGCCCCGGTAGTTCCACGCGTCCCCGATCCCGCCCACCAGCGGCGAACCGATCAGGAAACCCACGTAGTTGAAGATGTTCAGCCGCGCCACCGCCGTGTCGGAAGCCCCCGGGAACAGGCGCCCCGCCGCCGCGAAGGTCTGCGGCACGATCACGCACAGCCCGATCCCCAGCAGCGTGAACCCCAGCATCCCCACCCAGGCCCCCGGCGCGGCCGCCACCACCCCGAACCCGCAGGCCGCCACCACGGTCCCGGCCCGCACCACCGCGACCGCCCCGAACCGGCGCACACCCAGGTCCCCGACGGCCCGCCCGGCCAGCGTCGTCACCATGTACACGTTGTAGGGGACCGTGGCCAGCTGCTCCGAACTCCCCAGCACGTCCTGGAGGTACTTGGCGCTCCAGTTCGCCACCGTCGAGTCCCCGATGTACGCGCAGGCCATCACCAGGCACAGCGGCAGCAGCAGCTTCCCTCCGCCCGCCGGCCACCCCTGCCCCTGCTCCTGCTCCGTGCCCCCTCCCTTGGCGTTCACGTAGTACCGGCTCCCCACCATGGCCGCCGGCAGCAGGACCACCACCGCGGGCAGGTACCCCGTGAACAGCGACAGGTGCCAGTGCGCCCCCGCCCAGGCCGCCGACGCGCCCAGGATCCCGCCGAGGCTGTACGAGGCGTGGAAGCCCAGCATGATGGAACGCCCGTACGCCCGCTGGAGGCTCACCCCGAGCATGTTCATCGAGGCGTCCAGCGCGCCCACCGACAGCCCGAACACCCCGAGGGCCACCGCCACCTGCCACATCCCGCTGCCGGCCCCCACACCGAGCAGGGCCAGCAGCACGACGGGCTGCGCCCACCGCAGCACCACGCCGGGCGCCACGCGCTTCACCAGGTGCTCGGTGGCGACGCTGGACACCCCGGCGAGGACGGGCACGGCGGCGAGGAAGGCGGGCAGCAGCCCGTCGGATATCCCGTACCGGTCCTGAATGGCCGGGATCCGCGTCACCAGCAGGGCGAAGGCGACACCCTGCACGAAGAAGCTGAACCCGAGCGCCCCGCGCCCACGGCGAAGCCGTACGTCAACCGTCATGGCGGCACAGCGTAGGCCCCGCGGCTACCGGTGGGTAGAGAGATCACACACCCAATCAGCCGCCCTGTCCGAGCAGGGCGGACAGCTCCTTCATCTCCCCGAAGCACGCGGTGGCCCCGGCGAGCCGGTCGGCGGGCAGCATGGAGGTGAAGCCGAGGACGTCCATCCCGGCGGCCCGGGCGGCCTCCACCCCGAGCGGGCTGTCCTCGACCACCACGCACCGCGAGGGGTGGACGCCCATCATGTCGGCGGCGTGCAGGAACAGGTCCGGCGCCGGCTTGCCCTTGCCGACCTCCTCCGCGCTGAAGATCCACTCCTCCTCGAACCACTCGTCCAGGCCGGCTGCCCGGTGCCCGACCCTGATCCGCTCGTGGCTGGAGGAGGAGGCCACGCAGTAGGGCATGCCGATCGCGGACAGCTCCGCGAGCACGTCCGTCACCCCGGGCACGGCCCGCAGTTCCCGTTCGAACGCGGCGAACACCCGCTCGTTGAGGACCCGCTCGAAGTCCGCCGGCAGCGGCTGCCCGGTCCGCTCCTGGACGAGGTCGTGCACCCGGTGCACGGCGGAGCCCATGTAGTCCCGGAGGGACTCCTCGTACGTGGTGGGGTGCCCGAGCTCCGTCAGGTACGCGGAGAGGATCGTGTTGGCGACCGGCTCACTGTCCACGAGGACGCCGTCGTTGTCGAAGATGACCAGCTCATAGCCCATCGGGCCACCATACGAGGAGTCACCTCAGGTTGACGGGAACCGCGTGCCGGTAAACGGCTGAACGCGCCCGAACGGACCCTGAACGCAGAAAAGCCCCGCACCATAAGGTGCGGGGCTTTCCCACAATGATTGTTCGGCGGCGTCCTACTCTCCCACAGGGTCCCCCCTGCAGTACCATCGGCGCTGAAAGGCTTAGCTTCCGGGTTCGGAATGTAACCGGGCGTTTCCCTAACGCTATGACCACCGAAACACTATGAAGTTGAACTCAAGCCGGCAAGGCGAGTTCGTTACTTCAGAACTAACACAGTGGACGCGAGCAACTGAGGACAAGCCCTCGGCCTATTAGTACCAGTCAGCTCCACCCGTTACCGGGCTTCCACATCTGGCCTATCAACCCAGTCGTCTACTGGGAGCCTTACCCTCTCAAGGAGGTGGGAATACTCATCTTGAAGCAGGCTTCCCGCTTAGATGCTTTCAGCGGTTATCCTTTCCGAACGTAGCCAACCAGCCATGCCCTTGGCAGGACAACTGGCACACCAGAGGTTCGTCCGTCCCGGTCCTCTCGTACTAGGGACAGCCCTTCTCAATATTCCTACGCGCACAGCGGATAGGGACCGAACTGTCTCACGACGTTCTAAACCCAGCTCGCGTACCGCTTTAATGGGCGAACAGCCCAACCCTTGGGACCGACTCCAGCCCCAGGATGCGACGAGCCGACATCGAGGTGCCAAACCATCCCGTCGATATGGACTCTTGGGGAAGATCAGCCTGTTATCCCCGGGGTACCTTTTATCCGTTGAGCGACGGCGCTTCCACAAGCCACCGCCGGATCACTAGTCCCGACTTTCGTCCCTGCTCGACCCGTCGGTCTCACAGTCAAGCTCCCTTGTGCACTTACACTCAACACCTGATTGCCAACCAGGCTGAGGGAACCTTTGGGCGCCTCCGTTACCCTTTGGGAGGCAACCGCCCCAGTTAAACTACCCATCAGACACTGTCCCTGATCCGGATCACGGACCGAGGTTAGACATCCAGCACGACCAGAGTGGTATTTCAACGGCGACTCCACAACCACTGGCGTGGCTGCTTCAAAGTCTCCCACCTATCCTACACAAGCCGAACCGAACACCAATATCAAACTGTAGTAAAGGTCCCGGGGTCTTTCCGTCCTGCTGCGCGAAACGAGCATCTTTACTCGTAGTGCAATTTCACCGGGCCTATGGTTGAGACAGTCGAGAAGTCGTTACGCCATTCGTGCAGGTCGGAACTTACCCGACAAGGAATTTCGCTACCTTAGGATGGTTATAGTTACCACCGCCGTTTACTGGCGCTTAAGTTCTCAGCTTCGCAACCCCGAAAGGTCACTAACCGGTCCCCTTAACGTTCCAGCACCGGGCAGGCGTCAGTCCGTATACATCGCCTTACGGCTTCGCACGGACCTGTGTTTTTAGTAAACAGTCGCTTCTCGCTGGTCTCTGCGGCCACCCCCAGCTCACGGAGCAAGTCCGATCACCAGTGATGGCCCCCTTCTCCCGAAGTTACGGGGGCATTTTGCCGAGTTCCTTAACCATAGTTCACCCGAACGCCTCGGTATTCTCTACCTGACCACCTGAGTCGGTTTAGGGTACGGGCCGCCATGAAACTCGCTAGAGGCTTTTCTCGACAGCATAGGATCATCCACTTCACCACAATCGGCTCGGCATCAGGTCTCAGCCTTAATGTGTGACGGATTTGCCTACCACACGGCCTACACCCTTACCCCGGGACAACCACCGCCCGGGCTGGACTACCTTCCTGCGTCACCCCATCGCTTACCTACTACCACCTTGGATCGCCGGCTCCACCACTTTCCTTTCCCCGAAGGGTCCGGAACGGCTTCACGGGCTTAGCATTAATGGATTCGATATTGGGCGTTTCAAAGCGGGTACCGGAATATCAACCGGTTGTCCATCGACTACGCCTGTCGGCCTCGCCTTAGGTCCCGACTTACCCTGGGCAGATCAGCTTGACCCAGGAACCCTTAGTCAATCGGCGCACACGTTTCTCACGTGTGTATCGCTACTCATGCCTGCATTCTCACTCGTGAACCGTCCACAACTAGCTTCCGCTGCTGCTTCACCCGGCACACGACGCTCCCCTACCCATCACAGCGGGCGTTGGCCCTATTGCTGCAATGACACGACTTCGGCGGTACGCTTGAGCCCCGCTACATTGTCGGCGCGGAATCACTTGACCAGTGAGCTATTACGCACTCTTTCAAGGGTGGCTGCTTCTAAGCCAACCTCCTGGTTGTCTCTGCGACTCCACATCCTTTCCCACTTAGCGTACGCTTAGGGGCCTTAGTCGATGCTCTGGGCTGTTTCCCTCTCGACCATGGAGCTTATCCCCCACAGTCTCACTGCCGTGCTCTCACTTACCGGCATTCGGAGTTTGGCTAAGGTCAGTAACCCGGTAGGGCCCATCGCCTATCCAGTGCTCTACCTCCGGCAAGAAACACACGACGCTGCACCTAAATGCATTTCGGGGAGAACCAGCTATCACGGAGTTTGATTGGCCTTTCACCCCTAACCACAGGTCATCCCCCAGGTTTTCAACCCTGGTGGGTTCGGTCCTCCACGAAGTCTTACCTCCGCTTCAACCTGCCCATGGCTAGATCACTCCGCTTCGGGTCTAGAGCGTGCAACTCAATCGCCCTATTCGGACTCGCTTTCGCTACGGCTTCCCCACACGGGTTAACCTCGCTACACACCGCTAACTCGCAGGCTCATTCTTCAAAAGGCACGCAGTCACGAGATACAGCAAGCTGCATCCGACGCTCCCACGGCTTGTAGGCACACGGTTTCAGGTACTATTTCACTCCGCTCCCGCGGTACTTTTCACCATTCCCTCACGGTACTATCCGCTATCGGTCACCAGGGAATATTTAGGCTTAGCGGGTGGTCCCGCCAGATTCACACGGGATTTCTCGGGCCCCGTGCTACTTGGGAGATGAGCAAGCAAGCCGTACAGATTTCAGCTACGGGGGTCTTACCCTCTACGCCGGACCTTTCGCATGTCCTTCGCCTATCCATACGGTTTCTGACTCGCCTCACAGCCGGCAGACTGTGAAAGCTCATTCCCACAACCCCGCATGCGCAACCCCTGCCGGGTATCACACGCATACGGTTTGGCCTCATCCGGTTTCGCTCGCCACTACTCCCGGAATCACGGTTGTTTTCTCTTCCTGAGGGTACTGAGATGTTTCACTTCCCCTCGTTCCCTCCACACTGCCTATGTGTTCAGCAGTGGGTGACAGCCCATGACGACTGCCGGGTTTCCCCATTCGGACACCCCCGGATCAAAGCTCAGTTGGCAGCTCCCCGGGGCCTATCGCGGCCTCTCACGTCCTTCATCGGTTCCTGGTGCCAAGGCATCCACCGTGCGCCCTTAAAAACTTGGCCACAGATGCTCGCGTCCACTGTGTAGTTCTCAAATAACGACCAGCCACCCATCACCCTGCACCTCGAAAGGAACAAGTTCACTGGGGCCGGCACTGAAGACTGACCGAACGGCCGTGCCTTCAGGACCCAACAGCGCGCCAGGCACGATCTCTTTCAGTGAGTCACTTTCCACGCCGAAGCAGTACTCGTGATCCATCCAGAAGACCGTGCCAAATAATCAACGTTCCACCCATGAGCTGACCGTGCAGAACGTTTGTCTGCAATCGGTACTGTGCTCCTTAGAAAGGAGGTGATCCAGCCGCACCTTCCGGTACGGCTACCTTGTTACGACTTCGTCCCAATCGCTGGTCCCACCTTCGACAGCTCCCTCCACAAGGGTTGGGCCACCGGCTTCGGGTGTTACCGACTTTCGTGACGTGACGGGCGGTGTGTACAAGGCCCGGGAACGTATTCACCGCAGCAATGCTGATCTGCGATTACTAGCGACTCCGACTTCATGGGGTCGAGTTGCAGACCCCAATCCGAACTGAGACCGGCTTTTTGAGATTCGCTCCACCTCACGGTATCGCAGCTCATTGTACCGGCCATTGTAGCACGTGTGCAGCCCAAGACATAAGGGGCATGATGACTTGACGTCGTCCCCACCTTCCTCCGAGTTGACCCCGGCGGTCTCCTGTGAGTCCCCATCACCCCGAAGGGCATGCTGGCAACACAGGACAAGGGTTGCGCTCGTTGCGGGACTTAACCCAACATCTCACGACACGAGCTGACGACAGCCATGCACCACCTGTATACCGACCACAAGGGGGGCACTATCTCTAATGCTTTCCGGTATATGTCAAGCCTTGGTAAGGTTCTTCGCGTTGCGTCGAATTAAGCCACATGCTCCGCCGCTTGTGCGGGCCCCCGTCAATTCCTTTGAGTTTTAGCCTTGCGGCCGTACTCCCCAGGCGGGGAACTTAATGCGTTAGCTGCGGCACCGACGACGTGGAATGTCGCCAACACCTAGTTCCCAACGTTTACGGCGTGGACTACCAGGGTATCTAATCCTGTTCGCTCCCCACGCTTTCGCTCCTCAGCGTCAGTAATGGCCCAGAGATCCGCCTTCGCCACCGGTGTTCCTCCTGATATCTGCGCATTTCACCGCTACACCAGGAATTCCGATCTCCCCTACCACACTCTAGCTAGCCCGTATCGAATGCAGACCCGAGGTTAAGCCTCGGGCTTTCACATCCGACGTGACAAGCCGCCTACGAGCTCTTTACGCCCAATAATTCCGGACAACGCTTGCGCCCTACGTATTACCGCGGCTGCTGGCACGTAGTTAGCCGGCGCTTCTTCTGCAGGTACCGTCACTTTCGCTTCTTCCCTGCTGAAAGAGGTTTACAACCCGAAGGCCGTCATCCCTCACGCGGCGTCGCTGCATCAGGCTTTCGCCCATTGTGCAATATTCCCCACTGCTGCCTCCCGTAGGAGTCTGGGCCGTGTCTCAGTCCCAGTGTGGCCGGTCGCCCTCTCAGGCCGGCTACCCGTCGTCGCCTTGGTGGGCCATTACCCCACCAACAAGCTGATAGGCCGCGGGCTCATCCTTCACCGCCGGAGCTTTCAACCCCCGCCCATGCAGGCAGGAGTGTTATCCGGTATTAGACCCCGTTTCCAGGGCTTGTCCCAGAGTGAAGGGCAGATTGCCCACGTGTTACTCACCCGTTCGCCACTAATCCACCCCGAAGGGCTTCATCGTTCGACTTGCATGTGTTAAGCACGCCGCCAGCGTTCGTCCTGAGCCAGGATCAAACTCTCCATGAATGTTTACCGGTAATCCGGTGCACACGCACGAAAGAGCGGGCCAGTCTTGGTCGGAATATGACCGACTGACCACAACGTCCTCGCTGTGTTTGTTGCCTGCAAGCATCACCCGAAGGCGACCTCACAGGTCTTTTTCAAAGGAACCTCATCCACCGGAGTGGACGGGGTATCAACTTCTGGCGTTGATTTTTGGCACGCTGTTGAGTTCTCAAGGAACGGACGCTTCCTTTGTACTCACCCTCTCGGGCTTTCCTCCGGGCTTTCGTTCTTGCGATTCAGACTCTATCAGAGTCTTTCTCGCTTGCTTTCCAGGTCCTTCGCTTTCGCGCTTTCCCTTTCCGGCGGTTCCGACTCTATCAGATCCTTTCGGGCCTGACCCCCAGTCAGCGGGGTTTGCCTTTCGGGCTGTTGGGCCCTTCCGGCGAGTGAGACAGTAGCGGATTCCCTGCCCCCGAAGCCAATCGGCGGCTGCGTCCTGGAACGCGGATTCCTCATTCGCAAATACGCATGAAAACGAGACGACGAGGTAGTCGTTCGTTCGAATGTCGTAGTGCGGGATGGCTGTCCGGGGACCGACCGGGGTCGGCGCTCACGTCGGACAACTCGAAGAACCTTACGGACCGGGCACACGTGTGTCAACCCCCGGCTGACCGGCGGGCAGCACGGGACGACTGGCCGGAAAACCTCACGTGCTCCTCACACCCCCGGGTCTACGCTTGCCCCCATGACTACGCACGTGCTCACGCTCAGCCTTCGCTGGTGGGCCGCCTGACGGCGGCCGACCCCCAACGCGAGCACGCACGCGCTCACGGCCGCCGCTACGGCGGCCGTTTCTGTTTCTCCCCCGGGAGTGGCTCGGTCGCCCGACGCGGTGGCCACGGCACCACACCCCCACTCACGCACTCAGAGGGAGAGCAGCAGACATGACGAGGATCTTCAGCGGGATCACGCCGTCCGGGCACCTGACGCTGGGCAACTACCTGGGGGCCCTGCGGCAGTGGGTCGCGGCCGAGCACGCGCCTTCCGACGCGCTGTTCTGCGTGGTGGACCTGCACGCGCTCACCACGGAGCACGATCCCGCGCGGGTCCGGCGGCTCACCCGGCAGAACGCCTCGCTGTTCCTCGCCGCCGGCCTGGATCCACGGCAGTGCACCCTCTTCGTGCAGAGCCACGTCGCCGAGCACACTCGGCTGTCCTACCTGCTGGAGTGCACCGCCTCCGACGGGGAGCTGCGGCGGATGATCCAGTACCGGGAGAAGGCGGCGAAGGCGGAGGCCGCCGGCAATGGCGTACGGCTGTCGCTGCTGACCTATCCGGTGCTGATGGCCGCGGACATCCTGGCGTACGCGGCGGAGGAGGTGCCGGTCGGCGAGGACCAGCGGCAGCACGTGGAGCTGACCCGGGACCTGGCCGTGCGGTTCAACCAGCGGTACGGGCACACGTTCACCGTGCCGAAGGCGACGC
Source organism: Streptomyces sp. NBC_00158 (assembly GCF_045160885.1). Lineage (NCBI taxonomy): Bacteria > Bacillati > Actinomycetota > Actinomycetes > Kitasatosporales > Streptomycetaceae > Streptomyces > Streptomyces sp. NBC_00158. The sequence continues at coordinate 4,135,753 of NZ_CP108161.1, read as the reverse complement.
TGCCCGCGGTGGGCGCGCGGGTCATGGACCTCCAGGACCCGAGGTCGAAGATGGGGAAGTCGAGCGAGAGCGGCGCCGGGATCGTCTATCTCCTGGACGAGCCCGCGGTGATCACCAAGAAGGTGATGCGGGCCGTGACCGACAGCGGGGACGGCGGGGTGGTCTACGACCGGGCCGAGCGGCCGGGGGTGGCGAACCTGCTGGACGTCCTGGCCGCCTGTACGGGCGGGGAGCCGGAGAAGCTGGCGGAGGAGTACGAGCAGTACGGGCCGCTGAAGCGGGACGTGGCCGAGGCGGTGGTGGAGCTGCTGCGACCGCTGCGGGAACGGCACGCCGGGCTGGCGGCCGATCCGGGCGAGGTGGAGCGGGTGCTGCGGGAGGGGGCCGGGCGGGCGCGGGAGATCGCGCGGCCAGTGGTGGACCGGGCGTACGAGGCCATCGGGCTGCTGGCTCCGTGAAGCGTGAAGGGTGAGGAGGGGAGGAGGAGGGGACGCCCCTCCTCCTCCCCTTCCTCGTCTTCCTCGTCTTCCTCGTCAGCTGTTGCCCGTGGCGAGTTCGCGGCTGCGGTCGCGGGCCGCTTCGAGGGCGGCGATCAGGGCCGCGCGTACGCCGTGCTTCTCCAGTTCGACGATGGCGTTGATCGTCGTACCGGCCGGGGAGGTGACGGCCTCGCGGAGCTTGACGGGGTGCTCGCCGCTGTCGCGGAGCATGACGGCGGCGCCGATGGCGGCCTGGACGATGAGGTCGTGGGCCTGGGCGCGGGGCAGGCCGAGGAGGATGCCCGCGTCGGTCATGGCCTCGACGAGGAAGTAGAAGTAGGCGGGGCCGGAGCCGGAGAGGGCGGTGGCCGCGTCCTGCTGGGACTCGGGGACCCGCAGGGTCTTGCCGACGCTGCCGAAGATCTCCTCGGCGTGCTGGAGGTGGGCGGCGGTGGCGTGGCTGCCGGCGGAGATGACGGACATGGCCTCGTCTACGAGGGCGGGGGTGTTCGTCATGACGCGGACGACGGGGGTGCCGGGGGCGAGCCGCTCCTCGAAGAAGGCGGTGGGGACGCCGGCGGCGCCGCTGATGACCAGGCGGTCGGCGGGGACGTGCGGGGCGAGCTCTTCGAGGAGCTTGCCCATGTCCTGCGGCTTGACCGTGAGGATGAGGGTGTCGGCGCGCTTGGCGGCTTCGGCGTTGCTGACGGCCTCGACTCCGTAGCGGGTGCGGAGTTCTTCGGCGCGCTCGGGGCGGCGGGCGGTGACGAGCAGTTTGGCGGCCGGCCATCCGCCGCGGATCATCCCGCTGAGCAGGGCCTCGCCGATCTTGCCGGTACCGAGGACTGCGACTGTCTGGGTCATGCCCGATTCACCTCGCCGAACGAACCATCAGGACGTACGCCCTCATCCTTGCACCCGTCCGCGTGGTGGCGAGGGGGTGTCCGCTCCGTGGTCAGGGGGTGCGGCGGCGGAGGGTGGCGGCGCCGAGGGCGAGGACGAGCAGGGCGCAGGCGGCGACGACGACGGCGTCGCGTACGAAGTCGGCGGTCATGTCGGTGTGGGTGAGGACCTGGGTCATGCCGTCGACGGCGTAGGACATGGGCAGGACGTCGGAGAGGCCGTCGAGTACGGGCTGCATGGTGTCGCGGGGTGCGAACAGGCCGCACAGCAGCAGCTGGGGGAAGATCACGGCCGGCATGAACTGGACGGCCTGGAACTCGGAGGCGGCGAAGGCGGAGACGAAGAGGCCCAGGGCGGTGCCGAGGAGGGCGTCGAGGAGGGCGACGAGCAGGAGCAGCCAGGGGGAGCCGGTGACGTCGAGGCCGAGGATCCAGAGGGCGAGGCCGGTGGCGAGGAGGGACTGGACGACGGCGACGGCGCCGAAGGCGAGGGCGTAGCCGGCGATGAGGTCGGTCTTGCCGAGGGGCATGGCGAGGAGGCGTTCGAGGGTGCCGGAGGTGCGTTCGCGGAGGGTGGCGATCGAGGTCACGAGGAACATCGTGATGAGGGGGAAGATCCCGAGGAGGGACGCGCCGATGCCGTCGAAGGTGCGGGGGCTGCCGTCGAAGACGTAGCGCAGCAGGGTGAGCATCAGTACGGGGACCAGCAGCATCAGTGCGATGGAGCGCGGGTCGTGGCGGAGCTGGCGCAGTACGCGGGCGGCGGTGGCGAGGGTGCGGGCGCCGTTCATCGCTGGGTCTCCCTGGAGAGGTCTTCGGCTCGGGCGTTGGCTTCGTCGACGAGGCGGAGGAAGCCTTCCTCGACGGTGGCGGAGGCGGTGTGGGTGCGGAGGGCTTCGGGGGTGTCCTGGGCGAGGATGCGGCCGTCGCGCATGAGGAGCAGGTCGTGGCAGCGCTCGGCCTCGTCCATGACGTGGGAGGAGACGAGGATCGTGGTGCCGCGGCGGGCGGTGAGGTCGTGGAAGAGGTTCCACAGGTCGCGGCGCAGGACGGGGTCGAGGCCGACGGTGGGTTCGTCGAGGACGAGCAGCTCGGGAGTGCCGAGGAGGGCTACGGCGAGGGAGACGCGGCTGCGCTGGCCGCCGGAGAGGTTGCCGGCGAGGGCGGTGGCGCGGGTGGTGAGGTCGACGTCGGTGATGGCCCGTTCGACGGCGGCGCGGCGGCGTTCGGCGGCGGCGCGGCCGGGGTCGAGGACGGCGGCGAAGTAGTCGAGGTTCTGCCGGACGGTGAGGTCGTCGTAGACGGAGGGCGCCTGGGTGACGTAGCCGATGCGGGAGCGGAGCTCGGGGTGGCCGGCGGGGCGGCCGAGGACGTCGAGGGTGCCGGTGACGTGGGCCTGGGTGCCGACGACGGCGCGCATGAGGGTGGACTTGCCGCAGCCGGAGGGGCCGAGGAGGCCGGTGATGCGGCCGCGGGGGACGTCGAAGCCGATGCCGTCGAGGACGGTGCGGGGGTGGCGGCCGGTGCCTCGGCGGACGGTGAGGCCGTGGGCGTGGACGGCGGGAGGGGGTTCCTCCGGCTGGTTATTCATCATGTGATGAATAATGCTCCCGGCTGTGCCGGGCGTCAATGAGCCGGGTGTTCGGGGTTCCGTCCCCGCAGCGGGCGGGTTACTTCTTGCGCTTGGGCCTGCGCGCGGCCGGGTTGCCCGTACGGGCGCTGCGGCGACGGCTGAATTCGGCCACGGCACGCTCGTACTCGGTGCGGCGGAGCTTCTCGCCGGGGGCCTCGGACAGGCTGCGCAGGAAGTACGCGACGAGGGAGCCGATGAAACCGATGGTCTTCAGGCCCTTGAGGGCGGCCTCGTCGGACGACGGGCGCGGGCGGCGGCCGAAGGACTCCCAGGTCTTGGCGAACGCGATGGCGCTGGCGATCGCGAAGAGCACGACGACGGAGATGCTGAGGAACGGGCCGACATCGCCGATCTCCAGGCCCTCGTAGGCGAAGCGCAGGAGGTACGCGCCGATGACGGCGGCGGCGAGCGAGCCGACGGCCACGCCGGCGCGGCGCAGGGCGTAGCCGTTGTCGTGGTCCACCCAGGAGGTGCCGAAGAACCGGATCGGCTCGGGCTGCGGGCCGGGGGCCGGCACGGCCGGTGCGGCGGGGCCCTCGCCCTGGCTGGGGCCCTGGCTCGGGCTCTGGTCTCGCTGCTGGTCGTCGCTCACGGTGCCGATTATCCCCCGGCGGGCAGGACCCGCCGGGGGTGTCTCACCTGGCAGAACGGTGACGTCGGCCGGGCGGGTCAGCCGCAGCGCGGGGCGACGTAGCCGTCACTGCCCGTCTTCACGTAGGCGTCGGAGACGAAGCGGCCGTTGCCGATGCAGTCCCACAGGTCCGTGGTGCCGTACGGGCCCGAGACCGTCGTGCCGGGGCACTGGCAGCGGATCGTCACGTATCCGCCGATCGGGACGGAGTCGATGATCGGGTAGTTGGTGCCCGGGCCGCTGCGGACGTTCACCCGGTAGCCGGGAGCGGTCGGGAAGGTGGGGCCCGCGTCGCCGGAGAGGCTCTGGACCTGGCTCGATTCGTTCTCAACGGACATGTGAATTCTCCCCCCATGGGTGCTGCACTGCGCAACGCGCGCAGGGTAGCAAGCCCTTGGGTGTTGCCACGGGCCATCGACTAGGCTCCGGCGGGGGTGGTGAGCGGTGCAGTCGCGGCGCGCGGACTACGCCGGGTTTCCGGAGTACGCCGGCCAGTACCGGCTCGAATCCGTGCTCGGCTCCGGCGGCATGGGCGTCGTCCACCTGGCCGCCTCCAGTTCGGGGCTGAAACTCGCCGTCAAGGTCGTGCACGCGCAGCACGCCGTGGACCCGGAGTTCCGGGCGCGGTTCCGGCAGGAGGTCGCGGCCGCGCGGCGGGTGAGCGGCGCCTTCACCGCGCCCGTCGTCGACGCCGACCCCGATGCCGAGCGGCCCTGGATGGCCACCCTCTTCATCGACTCCCCGACGCTGTCCGAGCGGGTACGCGAACGCGTGCTGGACGCCGTCGAGCTGACGCGGCTCGCCGCCGGACTGGCGGAGGCCCTGCGGGACATCCACCGGGCCGGGGTGGTGCACCGGGACCTGAAGCCGAGCAACGTGCTGATGGCGCCGGACGGGGTGCGGGTCATCGACTTCGGCATCTCGCGCCCGGCCGACAGCGACCTGCGCACCGAGACCGGGAAGCTGATCGGGACCCCGCCCTTCATGGCACCGGAGCAGTTCCAGCGGCCGCGCGAGGTGGGGACCGCGGCGGACGTGTTCGCGCTGGGCGCGGTGCTGGTGCACGCGGCGACCGGGCGCGGGCCCTTCGACTCCGACAGCCACTACCTCGTGGCGTACCAGGTCGTGCACAGCGAGCCGGACCTGACGGGACTGCCTGCCCGGCTGGTGCCGATCGTGGCGCGGTGCCTGGCGAAGGACCCTGCCGAGCGGCCGACCGCCGAGGCGCTGATCGCGGAGATGCGCGCCGTGGCGTACCGGACGGGCGAGGACACCCAGGCGTTCATACCGCAGCCCCGGCTGCCGGTGGCGGACGAGGAGCTCACCCACCAGCGCCGGCGGATCGCGACGGAGCCGCCGCCCGCCCCGCGCCGGCGCCGGCTCCGGCCGGCGCTGCTGGCGGCCGGGCTCGGTGTCCTGCTCGCGGCGGGGGGCGTCGGCTGGTACCTGTGGCAGGCCGCCGGCCCGGACGCGCCGGGCCGGGCCGCCGCCCGCGCGTCGGCGGAACCGGGCGGGGCGTTCACGCCGTGGTCGGTCTCACCGGGCACACCCCCGGTGTCCTGCTCGGCGGCGGCCGGCGGCCTGTTCTGCTCGGGGCCGGGGCTGGCGGGCACCCGGCTCGGCCTGGCCGACGGTTCGGCGGCCTGGACCGTACGCGCGAAAGCGCCCTCCTTCGGCGTGTCCGCCAGCACCGCCCCGTCGTACGCGGCCGGTGCGGTCGTGGTGGTGGCACCCGGCAGCCAGCTGCTCCAGGCGCTGGAGCCGGGCACGGGCGCCGAGCGCTGGCAGCGGAAGCTGTCCGGCGGCACGCGCGTGGTGACGGCGGGCCCGTACGTGGTCATGGTGGCGGCGGACGGCACGGTCACCGCCCTCGACGGAGCCGGCGGGACCCAGAAGTGGAGCCGCCACATCGCCGGCGCCGGAGCCGGCTCCGTGTGGTGGGGCGGGGCCGGAGCGGCGGGCGCGCCCGTGCTCTACACCGCGACGGCGGACGCCGACGGCGGTGCGACGCAGCTCGCCGAGATCGATCCGGCCACCGGCGCCGTGCGCTGGCAGACCCGGGCCTCCGGAGACCTGCGGCCGATCGGCGTGGCCCGCGGCGCACTGCACCTGCTCGACAACGCCTCCGGCGTCAGGACGGCCGGGATCGTACGGGTGGACATGGCCACCCACGCCATACGCCGGGTCCAGCTGTCGGCCCCGCTGTACGAGACGGAAGCGACGGTGGGCCCCGACGGGACGGCGTACGCCTTCGGCACGCGGGGCGGTCTCGTGGCGATCGGCGGCGAGAAGGAGCTGTGGCGGCAGGAGACGGGCGCGGCGTTCGCCTCCCGGCCGGTGTTCGCGGACGGACGGGTCTACCTGTCGGCCGGGGACGGCCGGCTGCTGGCGTACGACGCCGCCGCCGGGCACCTCGTCGGCCAGACCAAGCCGCGCATGCCCCCGCAGAACACCTTCAGCGCCACCCTCCCCTCCCCCGTGGTCGCCGACGGCCGCGTCTACGCCTCCGCTCCGGACGGCACGGTCTTCGCGGTGGACGCGCGGAACCCGGCCGGGTGGTAGGCCCGGGCCACCGCCGGACGGAGTCCGGCGCAGCGCTCCGAAGCCCGGAAGGCGCCCCGGCGCCGACCGGCGCGAGGAACGCGTTCAGGAAGGGACGCGCGGAACCCGGCCGGGTGGTAGGCCCGGGCCACCGCCGGACGGAGTCCGGCGCAGCGCTCCGAAGCCCGGAAGGCGCCCCGGCGCCGACCGGCGCGAGGAACGCGTTCAGGAAGGGACGCGCGGAACCCCGCCGGGTGGTGGGCCACCTCGGCGGGGTTCACGGGATCCGGAAGGCTCAGCCCAGCTTCGTCACGTCGCGGACCGCGCCCTTGTCGGCGCTGGTGGCCATCGCCGCGTAGGCGCGCAGGGCCGCCGAGACGGTGCGCTCGCGGTCCTTCGGCGCGTACACGCCGCCGAGCTCCGCGTGGCGGGCCGCCAGCTCCTCCTCGGAGACCAGCAGCTCGATCGACCGGTTCGGGATGTCGATGCGGATCCGGTCGCCGTCCCGGACCACCGCGATGTCGCCGCCCGAGGCCGCCTCCGGGGAGGCGTGGCCGATGGACAGGCCCGAGGTGCCGCCGGAGAAGCGGCCGTCCGTCACCAGTGCGCAGACCTTGCCGAGGCCGCGGCCCTTGAGGAAGGACGTCGGGTAGAGCATCTCCTGCATGCCGGGGCCGCCGCGCGGGCCCTCGTAGCGGATGACGACGACGTCGCCGGGCTGGACCTCCTTGCGGAGGATCTTGTCGACGGCCTCGTCCTGCGACTCGCATACGACGGCCGGGCCCTCGAAGGTCCAGATCGACTCGTCGACGCCCGCGGTCTTCACCACGCAGCCGTCGACCGCGAGGTTGCCGCGCAGCACGGCGAGGCCGCCGTCCTTGGAGTACGCGTGCTCCACGGAGCGGATGCAGCCGCCCTCGGCGTCGAGGTCGAGGCTCTCCCAGCGCTCGGACTGGGAGAAGGCGGTCGCGGAGCGCTTGCAGCCGGGGGCCGCGTGCCACAGCTCCATGGCCACCTCGGACGCCGTGCCGGAGCGGGCGTCCCACTTCGCGAGCCAGTCGTCCAGGCCCTGGGAGTGGACGGTGCTGACGTCCTTGTTGAGGAGCCCGCCGCGGTGCAGCTCGCCGAGGATGGCGGGGATGCCGCCGGCGCGGTGCACGTCCTCCATGTAGTACGTGCCGCCGGGGGCGACGTTCGGGGCGACCTTGGCCAGGCAGGGCACGCGGCGCGAGACGGCGTCGATGTCCTTGAGGTCGTAGTCCAGGCCCGCCTCCTGCGCGGCGGCCAGCAGGTGCAGGATCGTGTTGGTCGAGCCGCCCATGGCGATGTCCAGGGCCATGGCGTTCTCGAAGGCCTCGCGGGAGGCGATGTTGCGCGGCAGGACGGACTCGTCGCCGCCCTCGTAGTAGCGCTTGGTGATCTCCACGACCGTGCGGCCGGCGTCCTCGTACAGGGCGCGGCGGGCGGTGTGCGTGGCGAGGACCGAGCCGTTGCCCGGGAGGGCGAGGCCGATGGCCTCGGCGAGGCAGTTCATCGAGTTGGCGGTGAACATGCCCGAACACGAACCACAGGTCGGACAGGCGTTCTCCTCGATGCGCAGGACGTCCTCGTCCGAGACGTTCTCGTTGGAGGCGTCGACCATCGCGTCGATCAGGTCCAGCTTGCGGACGGTGCCGTCCACCAGGGTCGCCTGGCCGGCCTCCATCGGGCCGCCGGAGACGAAGACCACCGGGATGTTGAGGCGCAGCGCGGCCATCAGCATGCCGGGGGTGATCTTGTCGCAGTTGGAGATGCAGATCAGGGCGTCGGCGCAGTGCGCCTCGACCATGTACTCCACGCTGTCCGCGATCAGGTCGCGCGAGGGCAGCGAGTACAGCATGCCGGCGTGGCCCATGGCGATGCCGTCGTCGACCGCGATGGTGTTGAACTCGCGGGGGATCGCGCCGGCGGCACGGATGGCGTCCGAGACGATGCGGCCGACCGGCGCCAGGTGGGTGTGGCCGGGGACGAACTCGGTGAAGGAGTTGGCGACCGCGATGATCGGCTTCCCGATGTCCTCGCTCGCTACGCCCGACGCGCGCATCAGCGCACGAGCGCCTGCCATGTTGCGGCCGTGGGTGACGGTGCGGGACCTCAGCTCGGGCATGCGGTTTCACTCCCCATGAGTGCGGCTGTACGGTCAGCCGCGACTGTGGATATGGCTCGGTTACGAGGCTACGCCCACCGCCCGCGATCCGGACACCTCGTCCGGATGCCGGGACGGCGGGGTCATTCCTCGGTCACTCCTCCGTCAGGTAGCGCTGCAACGTCGGAGCCACCAGCGCCACGATGTCCTCCGGATCCGCGGACGCCAGCGGCTCGACCTGCACCACGTACCGCAGGATCGCGATCCCGACCATGTGCGAGGCGGCCAGCTCCGCCCGGAACGTCGGATCCGGAACGTCCAGATCGGCGGCGATCCGCTCCAGCAGGCGGCGCAGCACCAGCGTGCGCAGCACCTTCGCGGCGGCCTCGTGCGTCAGCGCCGACCGGATCACGGCGAGCAGCGGCACCCGGGTCACCGGGTTCTCCCACACCCCCAGGAAGTACCGGACCAGCCGCTCCCCGATCCCGTCGGGGCCCTCCCCGAGAATGGCCGGAACCACCAGGGCGGGCTCCATGCTCACCTCGACGGCGGCCGCGAACAGGTCGTCCTTGCTGCCGAAGTAGTGGTGCACCAGCGCCGGGTCCACCCCCGCGACCTTCGCGATGCCGCGCACGGACGTCTTGTCGTACCCGCGCTCCGCGAACACCTCGCGGGCCGCCAGCCGGATCCGTTCCTGGGTGCCGGGGCCGTCGTCGGCCTCGTCCTGGCGGGGCCGGCCGGGGCCCCGCCGCCGCTTCGCGGGCTCGCTCACCGGCGCCCGGCCGGCTTCGCGAGGTGCGCCCGCGTGAAGGCCAGCGCCTCGGCGAGGTCGGCCTCACGCTCGGCGGAGGACATGGCGCGCCGCGTGTTGACCTCGATCACCACGTGCCCGTCGAACGAGCTCCGGGCCAGCCCCTCCAGCAGCTCGGCGCAGGGCTGCGTACCGCGTCCGGGGACCAGGTGCTCGTCCTTCGCCGAGCCGTTGCCGTCGGCGAGGTGGACGTGGGCCAGCCGGTCGCCCATCCGGTCGATCATCGCGGTGGCGTCGGTGCGGGCGGTGGCGGTGTGGGACAGGTCGACGGTGAAGTGCCGGTAGTCGTCCTTCGTCACGTCCCACTCGGGCGCGTACGCGAGCATCTCGCGGTCCCGGTAGCGCCACGGGTACATGTTCTCTACGGCGAACCGCACGTCCGTCTCGTCCGCCATCCGCCAGATCCCGGAGACGAAGTCCCGCGCGTACTGCCGCTGCCAGCGGAACGGCGGATGCACCACGACCGTCGACGCCCCCAGCCGCTCGGCGGCGGCCTGCGCCCGCTGGAGCTTGGTCCACGGATCGGTGGACCACACCCGCTGGGTGATGAGCAGACAGGGCGCGTGCACGGCCAGGATCGGCACCTGATGGTGGTCCGACAGGCGGCGCAACGCCTCGACGTCCTGGCTCACCGGGTCCGTCCAGACCATGACCTCCACCCCGTCGTAGCCGAGACGGGCGGCGATCTCGAAGGCGGTCGCCGTGGACTCCGGGTAGACGGAGGCGGTGGACAGGGCGACCTTCGGGGTCCGGCTGTTCGGGATACGGAGCGGATCTGCCACGGTGACAGATTACGGGGCCCTCCCGCGACGAAACGCAAGCGGCGGCACTTTCGTCATACTTTTCGAATGAAAACCGGGACGATGGCCGAACCCCACCACGGACCGCCCACCCGGGACACCCCGTCCACCCCTCGTGCGGGCCACATCAACCCTCACCACCCGCAGACGTGGGACGCGACGGCAGGCACATAACCATCCATTCTCAGCCAATCCCACACATTCACATCGTTCCGTCCCTCAGGGCCGCCGTCCTGGAGCCCCACCGCACCCGGACGGAGCCCCCGCCATGCCCATGATCCCCTTCGAGGACGCCGCCCACCACTTCGAGGACTTCCGGCGCACCGCCTGGCGCCTGGAAACCCAGCGCGGGTACGCCGTGGACCGCGCGGGCGAGCGCTGGAAGCGCTGGCAGGCCGGCGAGCGCTTCGGGTACGAACCCACCGTCCCCTGGCACACCCTCGTACGCAGGGCCACCGAGGCCGGCAAGCGCTTCGAACGCGTCCGCCTCGTGGACACCCCCGCCACCGAGGGCCAGCGCTACCTCCTGGCCTCCGCCCTCGGCAACATCGAGGCGGGCGAGGACATCCGCAACCTCACCCGCACCGAAGCCACCCGGCACGGCCTGCCGGACTTCGACTTCTGGCTCTTCGACTCCCGCACCCTGATGCGGTTCGAGTCCGACCCGGAGGGCCACACCCTCGGCGTCCACATCACGGAGAACCCGGAAGCCGTCCTGTCCGCCTGCCAGACCCGCGACACCGCCTGGCACTTCGCGACCCGGACCACCGAGTTCACGGCCAGGCAGACACCTTGATCACCTTCGCTGCGTTCGACGCCCTGTTCTCCAGCCTCTCCCACTCGGCATGGCGCCTGGAGAGCCGCCGTCGCTACGCCTCTGACGAAACCACCCACACCTACCGCCAGTTCACCGCGGGCCGTCCGGTCGAGTGGGACCTCAACGACCCCTGGTGCACCGAACGGCGTGAGCAGGTCGCGCTGGGCAAGAGGTTCGAGCGCGTCAGGATCCCCGCCGAACCGGCCACCGAAGGCCAGCGGTACCTGTTCGAGAACGCCCGCCGCAACCGGGCCGTCGGCGAGGACATCAGAACGCTCACCCGCAGCCAGGCGAACGGACTCCAGCTCCCCGCCGAAGACTTCTGGATCTTCGACGCGAAGGTGGTGGCCCTTCTTGTTTGGTCATGTCCGCCGCCACCACCGCACTGCTCACCGGGAACGGACGCGAGGCCGAGGCACAGGCCCAGCGCGCTCTGCACCTAGTGGCCGAACGCCCACCGGCACGTCAGTCCGCCACCGTGAGGGCGACGGCGTCAGCCGACCTGGCAGCCGCCCTCCTCAAGCGCGGCGACCTCGACGCCGCCGAGGCGGCCCTCACTCCCATCTGGGAACTCCCCGTCGACCGCCGCTCCTCCGGCCTGCTCGACCGCGTCACGGCGGTCAGGACCGCCCTCACCGCTCCCTCGATGCGCACGACTCCCGTGGCACTGGCCCTGGGCGAGCGGATCGAGGACTACAGCCGCCGTTCGACGCACGCCCACCTCACCACCCGGCGAACCGGCGCGATCGAGCCCTAGCGGACACCGAGGCCGGTCAGGATCGCCTCTTCCTTGCTCGGATCGATTCCGTGCTCGGCGGCACGGGGGTGGTCCACCGGCCTTCCGTTGTCCTTCAGCCAATCCCATGTGTCGACGATGGTCTCCGCCAAGGGACGACAGGACAGCCCGGCCGCCACCGCCCGCGCGGGATCGACGGACCACACACCCTCAGCCGTGCGCCACGGCGGCATCTCCGTCCACTGCCGGATTCCGTACTCGTCCAGCACATCCGGTTCCGTCCACACCGCCCGCCCGGCACCCCCGGTCACGGCAAGGCAGCAGGCAAGGAACGCCTCCATGGAAATCGGATCCGGATGGGCAATGTTGAACGCCCCGCCCCGACCTGAACCAGCCCGCTCCAGAGCGAACTCGGCGACATCACGCACATCCACCGGCTGAATCGTGCGAGCCGCCGGAGCAGGAGCAAGGATCGCTCCCCCTCGTGCCGCCCGCCGCAGCCACCACGGCAAACGGCCCACGTACTCGCCGGGTCCGAGGATCACCCCAGGGCGCAGAACGACCGAGTCATCCCCGAAGGTCTGCCGGATGGCCTGCTCCGCCCCGGCCTTCTGGAACCCGTACTTCGTCGGGGACCCGTCGGCACCGGTGTAGCCGAACGACTCATCGGCATCGGCCGGCGCGTCCAGCAGCGGCGAGTCCTCCGTCAGGGGCTGATGTGGCCACCCCTGATAGACGGACACAGTGGAAACGTGCACCCAGCGGCCGACCACCGGACGCAGGATCTCGGCAGCCGCCAGCACGGTGCGGGGAGACATCTCCCCCGATGAGGTGTCGACGACGGCATCCCACCTGCCTGCCCCTGCCAGCCGCTTCAGATCCGTGTCACTGGTGCGATCACCCCGCACCGTCTCGACACCCTCAGGCACCGCCCCGGATCGGCCCCGGCTGAACGCGGTCACGTCCCAGCCGCGAGCAAGCGCGCCCTCGATCACCGCTTTGCCAAGGAACCAGCCGCCACCCAGCACCAAGATTCGCATGCGCGCGACCTGCCACGGGCCGGAGTAGCCGCGCCACCCCAACCGCCCGCACACGAGCGCCTGTCGGATCCGGAGGATCCGCAGCCAGGCCTCTGATGTAGACCAGCCCCAGACGGCCGCCGGACGCCGAGACGAGAGAAGCGCGTAGCGATCTGTCGCGCCGGGGCGCTCCGCCGGGGCATGAGCGGGCCCGGATGCCCGGCGGGCCGGCCCCCGGCCCCTCGCCTCGGCACTGAGGAGCCGATGTCCCTCTCCTGCCCCGTGACCGTTCCTTTGGGGGCTTCCCGTCAGTCTTTCGGCATTCCGGGGCGGGTCGGTCGGTCAAGGGTCGCCGAAGGCGATCACGAAGTGACGCGACGAAGGAGCGCCCTTGAGGGACCGGCCCGACCCGGAAGGACGATGGGACTGACGGGAAACCCCCAAACCGGCTCTGATCCCGCCCGAGGGGGTACCGCCCCCACCCCACCGGCCCGCCCCCAGGGAGGCGGGTGGGCAGCCACCGACCGGCCCCCACCCCGTCGAGGGGGAGATGGCGGGCCCGCGCCGGGAAGCCCGTACCGCGAGCCCCCGCCCGCGCCGCAGGCCGCGTACGGGTCCCGCCGCCCGCGCCGCAGGCTGCGTACTCCTACGGCAGGTGGTCCAGCCTCCGGAGGATGACGCCCTCGCGGAGGGCCCAGGGGCAGATCTCCAGCTCGTCGACGCCGAAGAGGTCCATCGTCGCCTCCGCCACCAGCGCGCCCGCCAGGAGCTGGGCCGCGCGGCCCTCCGAGACGCCGGGGAGGGCGGCGCGTTCCGTCGTGGTCATCGCCGTCAGGCGCGGTACCCACTCCTCCAGGGACTTCCGCGTCAGCTCGCGCTGCACGTACAGGCCGTCGGCCTCGCGGGCCGCGCCGGCGATGCGGGCCAGCTGCTTGAAGGTCTTCGACGTGGCCACCACGTGGTCCGGCGCCCCGAAGCGGCTGAACTCCCCGACGGTGCGTGCGATCTGCGCCCGGACGTGCCGCCGCAGCGCCCGTACGTCCGCCGGGTCGGCGGGGTCTCCGGGGAGCCAGGACGAGGTGAGGCGGCCCGCGCCCAGGGGCAGGGACACGGCCGCGTCGGGGTCCTCGTCGATGCCGAACGCGATCTCCAGCGAGCCCCCGCCGATGTCGAGGACCAGCAGCTTCCCCGCCGACCAGCCGAACCACCGCCGGACGGCGAGGAAGGTAAGCCGGGCCTCGTCCTCGCCGCTGAGCACCGGCAGCTCGATGCCCGTCTCCTCCTTGACCCGGGCGAGGACCTCGTCGGCGTTGGGGGCTTCGCGCACCGCGCTGGTCGCGAACGGCAGCACGTCCTCGCAGCCCTTGTCCTCGGCCGCCTGCACCGCGCCGGCGATCGCCGAGACGAGGCGCTCCACGCCTTCGGGGCTGACCGCGCCGCGCTCGTCGAGCAGCTCGGCGAGGCGCAGCTGCACCTTGTGCGAGTGCGCGGGCTGCGGGCGCGCGCCGGGGTGCGCGTCCACCACCAGCAGATGGATCGTGTTGGAACCCACGTCAAGGACACCGAGTCTCATACGGGAAACGCTACTGGGCCGAACGCGGAGCGGTGGAGGAAGGGGCGCTTAGGCTGGGCTTGTGCCAAATACGAAGAAGGCCAGCAAGAGCAAGACCGAGATCAAGAAGAAGAACAAGGTGTCGGACGAGAAGGGCCTCGACTTCCCCCGGGCCTGGGTGGAGTTCCCCGATCCCGCCGACGACGAGCAGGTCTTCCGCTGCGACCTGACCTGGCTGACCTCCCGCTGGACGTGCATCTTCGGCAGCGGCTGCCAGGGCATCCAGGCGGGCCGGGCTTCCGACGGGTGCTGCACCCTCGGCGCGCACTTCTCCGACGAGGACGACGAGAAGCGGGTCGCCGAGCACGTCGCCCGCCTCACGCCCGAGCTGTGGCAGTTCCACGACGTCGGCAGCGAGTCGGGCTGGACCCAGCTGGACGACGACGGGGACAAGCAGACCCGCCGCTGGGACGGCGCCTGCATCTTCCTGAACCGGCCCGGTTTCCCGGCCGGCGCGGGCTGTTCCCTGCACATCCTGGCGCTGCGCAGCGGGCAGGAGCCGCTGGAGACGAAGCCGGACGTGTGCTGGCAGCTGCCGATCCGGCGTACGTACGACTGGATCGACCGGCCGGACGACACCCGCGTCCTCCAGGTGTCGATCGGCGAGTACGACCGGCGCGGCTGGGGGCCGGGCGGCCACGACCTGCACTGGTGGTGCACGTCGGCGACGTCAGCGCACGGTGCCGGCGACCCGGTGTACGTGTCGTACCGGGCGGAGCTGACGGAGCTGATGGGCAAGGAGGGCTACGCGGAGCTGGTGAAGCTGTGCGAGGCGCGGCTGGCCTCGCTGCTCCCGATGGCTCCGCACCCGGCCGACCCGCAGTAGGGCGGGGCGGGGGCCGGGCGCCTCAGCCGGCCGGAGATCCCGGTCCCGGGTCCGGGGAAACCGTTCCTCCTGAGGTCGGCGACGGGGTCGCCGGGTCCGTCGGGGTCGGCGTGGGCGTCGGGGTCGGCGTCGGGTCCGGGGGCGTCGGCGTGGGCGTCGGGGTCGGCGTCGGGTCCGGGGCCGGGGGCGTCGGCGTGGGGTCCGGGGCGGGCGGGGTCGGCTCGGTGCCGGGCGCCGGGCGGCCGCGGCCCTGGATGGAGATCACGGCCCCGCCGGGGTCGACGCCGACGCGGGCCGTCCAGGCGCCGACGGGCTGGGCCGCGGTGTCGACGGTGATCCGGAGGGTGACCGATTCTCCGGGTGCGAGGGTGCCCGCCGTCTGGCTCGCGCGCAGCCAGGGCGCGTCCGACCAGAGCCGCCAGTCGACCGGGCGGCCGCCCGCTGCGGTGAGGGTGAGCAGGGTGGTGGCGCCGCGGGTGGCGGCGGCGACGGTGAGGCGGCCGGGCGCGCCGGGGCCGTCGGCCTCGGGGGTGGCGGGGGCGCCGGCGCTGATGACCTCGACGGAGACGTCGGGGGCTCCGCTGCCGGGGGCGAAACCGGGCTCGCCGGTGGTGTGGGCGGTGTTCCCGGTGTTGTCGTAGCCGGTGAGGGGGCGGCCGGCGGCGTACGGGGGCGGGATCTGCGATTCGCTGGCCGAGATGCGGGTGCCGTCGCCGCCGACGGGTTCGCCGGTGGAGGGTGCGCCCCGGTACGCGGCCCACAGCGCGAGTACGGGCGCCGCGACGACGGTGGCGACAACGGTGGTGGTGACGGCCCGGGCCCGGAACCGGTCGCGGCGGGCGGCGCGGTCCTTGGGGTCCATGGGGAAGCCGGTGCGGTGGAAACGCGGGCCGGGGCGTCCGCCTCGGCGCCTGCCGGAGCGCAGCATGGCGGCGTGGACGGCGGTGCGGGGGGCGGGGACGAGGGGTAGGGCGGCGTTGATGCCGCCGGAGCCGGGCCAGGGCGCGCCGGCGCCGACGCGTTCGGCGACGCGGCGGCAGCGCGGGCAGTCGTCGACGTGGCGGACGAGCTCGGCGCGCAGGGTGGCGGACAGCAGTACCTGGCCGGGGCCGGGACCGTCGTCGTCGCCGGTGATGCGGGAGACGGCCGGGCAGTTGGCGGTCTCGACGACGGCGAGGGCGGCGCGGGTGCGTTCGACCTCGCAGGCGGCGCCGGAGAGGAGGTCCCTGGCGGTGGTGGGGGCGGTGCCGAGGACGGCGGCGAGTTCGCTGACGCCGAGGCGGTGGCGGACGGCGAGTTCGAGGGCTTCGCGCTGCTCGGGGGTGGTGCCGGCGGCTTCGGGCCAGGCGAGCCGGGCGAGCTCGGTGCGGCGGTAGGCGCTGACGTCGAGCGGGCGGTGCGCCCGGGGCGCACGCTCGGGGTCGGTGTACTCCGGCGTGCGCCGGGTGGAATGCGCTCCCTGGCGTACGCGCCTGCGTTCGGCCAGCCGGCGCAGGCAGGCCCAGCGGGCGAGTGCGTAGAGCCAGGCCCGCCGGTCGCCCTCGTCGGGACATCGGCCGGGGTGCCGTTCGGCCACGGCGAGGACGTCGCCGAGGACGTCGGCGGCGGCGTCGTGGTCGCACAGGACCGACAGGCAGTACGTGAAGAGCCCGTCCAGGTAGGGCTCGTGCCGGAAGGGCGGGGGCTCGGGGAGCTCCAGCAGGAGGGTGTCACCGGGGTCGGCCGCGGCGCCGGGCGCACCGTCCCCACCGGGCACGCCCCCCACCCCACCTGCCCCACCCGTACCGCGCATACCGGGCGCCACTACCGCATCGGACGCACCACCGGCAACAGGTGCCCCTTCCGCACCACCCGTGTCGCCACCCGGTCCGCCCGTCCGGCCCGTCCGGTCCGCTCGGTGCGTGCGCCTGTGCGCCGGGTGTGCGCCGGTGCGCGATACGGGGTCTCCCTGGTCGCTGCTGTTCACTCGGCGAACCGTAGGCGGCACGCCGGTAACGCTCCGGAAGCCTTCCGGGGTTTTAGCCCTTAAGGGTGAACAGATCGCCACTCCGCTGACAGCGGCCCTGACGGCGGGACCGACGGCTGGACCGAAGGCTGGAGCGACAGCGGACTGACGGCTGGACCGACGGCGGGCCGCCCCGGTTGTCGGCGGCGGCGGCTACCGTGGGCGGCATGGCTGCCCGTACATCCCGCTCATCCGCCAAGGACCGGCCGTCCTACCGCTGCTCCGAGTGCGGCTGGACCACCGCCAAGTGGCTCGGCCGGTGCCCCGAGTGCCAGGCGTGGGGGACCGTCGAGGAGATGGGCGCGCCCGCCGTGCGGACCACCGCGGCCGGCCGCGTCTCGGCCGCCGCGCTGCCGATCGCCCAGGTCGACGGCAAGACCGCGACCGCCCGCAGCACCGGCGTGGACGAGCTGGACCGCGTGCTCGGCGGCGGCCTCGTCCCCGGCGCGGTGGTGCTGCTGGCCGGCGAGCCGGGCG
Organism: Streptomyces sp. NBC_00158; assembly: GCF_045160885.1. Taxonomy (NCBI): domain Bacteria; kingdom Bacillati; phylum Actinomycetota; class Actinomycetes; order Kitasatosporales; family Streptomycetaceae; genus Streptomyces; species Streptomyces sp. NBC_00158. Next base: position 4,118,339 of record NZ_CP108161.1, on the reverse strand, counting down.
TCGGCAAGTCGACGCTGCTGCTGGACGTCGCCGCGAAGGCGGCCACCGGCGACCACCGCACCCTCTACGTCACCGGCGAGGAGTCCGCGAGCCAGGTGCGGCTGCGGGCCGACCGCATCAACGCCCTCAGCGACCACCTCTACCTCGCCGCCGAGACCGACCTCTCCGCCGTACTGGGCCACCTCGACGCGGTGCAGCCCTCCCTGCTGGTCCTGGACTCCGTACAGACCATCGCCTCCCCCGAGATCGACGGCGCGCCCGGCGGCATGGCCCAGGTCCGCGAGGTCGCGGGCGCGCTGATCCGCGCCTCGAAGGAGCGGGGCATGGCCACCCTGCTCGTCGGCCACGTCACCAAGGACGGCGCCATCGCCGGCCCCCGCCTGCTGGAGCACCTCGTGGACGTGGTGCTCAGCTTCGAGGGCGACCGGCACGCGCGGCTGCGCCTGGTGCGCGGCGTGAAGAACCGCTACGGCGCGACGGACGAGGTCGGCTGCTTCGAACTGCACGACGAGGGCATCACCGGGCTCGCCGACCCGAGCGGGCTGTTCCTGACCCGGCGCGCCGAGGCCGTGCCGGGCACCTGCCTGACCGTGACCCTGGAGGGCAAGCGCCCGCTGGTCGCCGAGGTGCAGGCGCTCACCGTCGACTCGCAGATCCCGTCCCCGCGCCGCACCACCTCGGGCCTGGAGACCTCGCGCGTCTCGATGATGCTGGCGGTGCTGGAGCAGCGCGGGCGGATCACGGCGCTGGGCAAGCGGGACATCTACAGCGCGACCGTGGGCGGGGTGAAGCTGACGGAGCCGGCCGCCGACCTGGCGATCGCGCTGGCGCTTGCCTCGGCGGCGAGCGACGTGCCGCTGCCGAAGAACCTGGTCGCCATCGGGGAGGTCGGCCTGGCCGGCGAGGTGCGGCGGGTGACGGGCGTGCAGCGGCGCCTGGCCGAGGCGCACCGGCTCGGGTTCACGCACGCGCTGGTCCCGGCGGATCCGGGGAAGGTGCCGGCGGGCATGAAGGTGACCGAGGTGGCGGACATGGGGGACGCGCTACGTGTCCTGCCGCGCGGGCGCTCGCGTACTCCGGCCAAGGAGCGGGCGGCGGGCGAGTAGCCCGGCCCCGGCCGCGCGGGCACCTGCGGGCGGCCGCGCGGGCACCTGCCGGCACCCACGGCCGGAATCACTCCCTCCGCCGACGGGCCCAAACGGCAGGTCAGCGGGCCGACGTGAGCCGGACGCGGACCGGACCCGCAGCCCTGCGGGGGTCCCCCGGGGGCGGGTGCCGGAGGCCCGTACGGGCCCTCGTGGCGGCGGTACGGGCCAAGCCCCGGCGGGGGCACAGCGTGCGCCGGTAGACTTTGTGCTGGTCCGCCCGGCCGTACGCGGCGGCGCAACCCGCGACCGGAGGAGTGCAGTGGCAGCCAAGGACGGGGCAGCAGCATCCGGGAAGTCCGGCGCGAGCTCCAAGCACGAGGCGTTGATGCGCGCCTCGCTGAGCGCGGTCGCGCCTGGTCAGCCCCTGCGCGACGGGCTGGAGCGGATCGTCCGCGGCAACACGGGCGGTTTGATCGTCCTGGGCATGGACAAGGCCGTCGAGGCGATGTGCACCGGCGGCTTCGTACTGGACGTGGAGTTCACCGCGACCCGGCTGCGGGAGCTGTGCAAGCTCGACGGGGCGCTCATCCTCGACAAGGACATCACCAAGATCCTGCGGGCCGGCGTACAGCTGGTGCCCGACGCGTCGATCCCCACGGAGGAGACGGGCACCCGTCACCGCACGGCGGACCGCGTCTCCAAGCAGTGCGGCTTCCCGGTGGTGTCGGTGTCGCAGTCGATGCGGCTGATCGCGCTGTACGTGGACGGCGAGCGGCGGGTCCTGGAGGAGTCCGGGGCGATCCTGTCGCGCGCGAACCAGGCGCTGGCCACGCTGGAGCGGTACAAGCTCCGCCTGGACGAGGTCGCGGGCACGCTGTCGGCGCTGGAGATCGAGGACCTGGTCACGGTCCGCGACGTGACCGCCGTCGCGCAGCGGCTGGAAATGGTCCGCCGGATCGCGACGGAAATCGCCGAGTACGTGGTCGAACTGGGCACGGACGGGCGACTGCTCTCGCTCCAGCTGGACGAGCTGACGGTCGGCATCGAGCAGGAACGGGAGCTGGTGATCCGGGACTACGTTCCGGAACCGACGGCGAAGCGTTCCCGCACGGTGGAGGAGGCGCTGCCGGCACTGGACGCGCTGACGCATCCGGAACTGCTGGAGCTGGCGATCGTGGCGAAGGCGCTCGGGTACACGGGCTCGCCGGAGACCCTGGACTCGGCGGTGTCGCCCCGCGGGTACCGGCTGCTGGCGAAGGTTCCGAGGCTGCCGGGGGCGATCATCGAGCGGCTGGTGGAGCACTTCGGCGGGCTGCAGAAACTGCTGGCGGCGTCGGTGGACGACCTCCAGACGGTGGACGGCGTCGGCGAGGCGCGTGCGCGCAGCGTCCGCGAGGGGTTGTCCCGCCTGGCGGAGTCCTCGATCCTCGAACGCTATGTGTAGGCCGTAGCCGCCTGTGCGCTGCCGCGCCGGGCCGGTTCGGGTGCCTGGGGCCGGTGGGCGCCTGCGGGTGGTTGTCCGCTGCGCGGGCGAGGTCCCCTACCCTCCCGCACCAGCCACCCGAACCGACCCCACCCAGCGGGCCGCCGGACGGAGTCCGGCGCAGCGGGCCCGAAGCCCGCGAAGCGCCCCGGCGCTGAGCGGCGCGAGGACCGCGTCAAGGAGGGGACGGCCGGAGTCCGGCGCAGCGGCGCGAAGCCGGGGAGGCCCCCAGGGGCCGAGCCGCGCGAGCGGCGCGTTTGGAAGGCTAATCCTGCTTCAGGACGAAGGACGTGCGGGCCACCGGGAGCCCCGGGGACTTGACCTCGACGACGTAGGTGTCGGGGGCCGGGGCGCCCTGGGGCGGGTTCTGGCACTGGTCCGCCGCGCTCGGCTTGCGGTCCCATTCCACCGACTGCTTCGTCTCGCCCTGCGCCGGCAGCCGGTAGAACGCGTTGGCCGCGCCCGTAGGGCAGTCCGCGGAGGACCAGACGGCCTTGGCGCCCGTCGTCTGGAAGACGGTCACCACGGCCTGCTTCGGGCCGAGCCCGAACTTGCAGGTGCTGCCCGAGGTGTTGCGGACGAGCAGTTCGAGACGGGGCTTCTCGTTCGTCTCGTACTCGTTCTTGACGCTCTTGACCTCCCACTGCAGCGCGCTCGCCGGGCACGTCGGCAGCGGGGAGTCCGCCGGGACCTGCGCCGCGGCGGAGCCGCCGGATCCGGAGGAGGGCGAGGAGCCCGCGCCCGTACCGGAGTTGGAGCCGGTGCCGCCCGCGTCGCCGTTCTTCGCCGGGCCCGTGGCGCCGCCGCCACCGCCCGACTCCGCGCGTCCGCCCGGGGCCTGACTGATCGCCGGGCCGGAGCCGGAGGGGCCGGGGGTGATGGTGCGCACGGGTCCGGAGCCGTCGCCGCCGCCCTTGCCGTTCGTACTCGTCTTGCCGGCACCGGAACTGACGAACCATACGGCGAGCAGCGCGACGAGCGCGGCGACGGACGCCAGCACGGCCCTCCGCCGCCAGTAAATGGAGGAGGGGAGCGGCCCGACCGGATTGCGCAGAGATCCCACGCACCGAACCTTACGAGAACTCGTGCCTCGTTCAGCGCCCCACATGCCGCACGTCCGGCAGGTTTTGCCGATGATCATCCTGCGGGAGCAGCCCGGAACGGCCATATCCGGCCAGGGGTCTGACACGGCCGCGACAAGGCGCCGAGTACGGTCAGTGACCATGGACAGCTCCGACCTCTATCGCGACATCACCGACTTCGCCCACTCCACGCCCCATTGGGTGCAGAAGGTGGTCGAGGTCTGGACCGAATACGGCCTCCTCGTGTTCGGCCTGCTCTACATATCCGTCTGGTGGCGTGCGCGCGGGAAGCAGGGCGGGGAGCCCCGGGCCCTCGCCCTTTCCGTGCTCGCGCCGCTCGTCACCGCACTCGTGTACGTCGCGTCCGAGCTCGTGAAGTCCACCATCGACGAGGAACGGCCCTGCCGGGCGGTGGCCGGGGCGGCCGCCTCCCTGGTCCCGTGCCCGCCGTACGGCGACTGGTCCTTCCCCAGCAACCACTCCGCCATCGCCGGCGCCGCCGCCGTCGCACTGGCACTGGCCGTCCCCCGCCTCGCCTGGCTGACGGTGCCGATGGGTCTGCTGATGGCCTTCTCCCGCGTCTTCGTCGGGGTGCACTACCCGCACGACGTCGGCATGGGCCTGCTGCTGGGCGCCTCGCTGGCCGTGCTGCTCGTGGCGGTGCTGACCGGTCCGATGATCAGGCTCACCACCGCCGTACAGGGGAGCGGCAACCGCGTGGCCGTCTGGTTCACCGGTCCGGGCCCCGCGCGCCGGACCTGAAACGTGCCAGGATGCCGTCTGTCATGACTGCATCCCCCTCACACGCCTCCGCGTCCTCCGCGTCCTCCACCTCCCCGGCGTCGTCCGGCTCCGCGCTGCACGACCCCGTCATCGCGTGGTTCGACGAGCACGCCCGCGACCTCCCCTGGCGCCGTCCCGAGGCCGGCCCCTGGGGGGTGATGGTCAGCGAGTTCATGCTCCAGCAGACCCCCGTCAGCCGGGTGCTGCCGGTGTACGAGCAGTGGCTCGCCCGGTGGCCGCGGCCCGCGGACCTGGCCGCCGAGGCGCCGGGCGAGGCCGTACGGGCCTGGGGGCGCCTCGGCTACCCCCGGCGGGCGCTGCGGCTGCACGGCGCGGCCGCGGCGATAACGGAACGGCACGGCGGTGACGTGCCCCGGGACCACGCGCAGCTGCTCGCGCTGCCCGGGATCGGCGAGTACACGGCCGCCGCGGTGGCCTCCTTCGCGTACGGGCAGCGGCACGCGGTGCTGGACACCAACGTGCGCCGGGTCTTCGCTCGCGCCTCGACCGGGGTCGAGTACCCGCCGAACGCCACCACCGCCGCCGAGCGCCGGCTGGCGCGGGAGCTGCTGCCCGAGGACGAGCCGACGGCGGCCCGCTGGGCGGCGGCCTCCATGGAGCTCGGCGCGCTGGTGTGCACCGCCAAGAGCCCGGACTGCGTCCGCTGCCCGGTGGCGGGGCTGTGCGCGTGGCGGCTGGCGGGCAAGCCCGCGCACGACGGGCCGCCGCGGCGCGGTCAGACGTACGCCGGTACGGACCGGCAGGTGCGCGGCAAGCTGCTGGCGGTGCTGCGGGAGGCGGTGGGCCCGGTTCCGCAGGCGGTGCTGGACACCGTGTGGGACGAGCCGGTGCAGCGGGCCCGCGCCCTGGACGGGCTGGTGTCGGACGGGCTGGTGGAGCCCCTCGCGCACGGGATGTACCGGCTGCCGCAGAGCTGATCCCCGGGGGCACCGCCCCGCGTCCCGGCGGGCCCTCGGGATTCACTCGAAGTTGACTGGACGATTCCGTTTCAGGCCGGGAAACCGCAGCTCACGGGCACTGTTACACAACCTACGGGTGTCCGTGCGCCCACCGCAGGCTGACCCGCACAGTGCCGTGACAACCCGTCCGTAACTTCGGATCCGTAAGGCAGCGGAGACGGGGACGGCAGTGGAGGCGGTCTGCATGGCGCACGGAGAGGTACTCGAGTTCGAGGAGTACGTACGCACCCGGCAGGACGCGCTCCTGCGCAGCGCGCGGCGCCTGGTCCCGGACCCCACGGACGCCCAGGACCTGCTCCAGACCGCCCTCGTACGCACCTACGGCCGCTGGGACGGCATCGCCGACAAGTCCCTCGCCGACGCCTACCTGCGCCGCGTCATGATCAACACGCGGACCGAGTGGTGGCGGGCCCGCAAGCTCGACGAGGTCCCCACCGAGCAGCTTCCCGACGCCTCCGTCGAGGACGGCTCGGACCAGCGCGCCGACCGCGCCCTGCTGATGGACATCCTCAAGGTGCTCGCGCCCAAGCAGCGCAGTGTCGTGGTGCTGCGACACTGGGAGCAGATGAGCACCGAGGAGACGGCCGCGGCGCTCGGTATGTCGGCGGGAACCGTGAAGAGCACACTGCACCGCGCCCTGGCCCGGCTCCGTCAGGAGCTGGAGAGCCGGGACCTGGACATGCGTGCCCTGGAACGCGGTGACCACACCACGCGCTACGAGGGGCGGGAGCGGTGCGCGGCCTGAACGGCCAAAGTCTGAGCGGCAGAAGCTCGCTGGTACTCATGTCGGCGGGGACCACGGTCCTCGTCGGCACAGTGCTGTTCGCGGCCGGGTGCTCCGCCGGGGGCACCGGACTGCGCGACGGCGGGCCCGCGCGCACCGACCCGGTGGCGCGCAGCAACCAGCCCAGCGGCGGCACCACCAAGCCGCCGGCCCCGGGACACTCCACCGCCGCGTCCACCGGCGGCCAGGTCAAGCGGGTCGACCCGGTGGCCCTGCTGAAGGCCGACCCCAAGGTCAGTGCCGAGATCAAGCGGGACCTCAAGCCCTGCACGGGCAAGGAGTACCCGATCGACGTCAGCTACGGGAAGATCACCGGCGGCGCCGTCGTCGACGTCGTCGTCAACGTCCTGTCCTGCTCGGACGCACTGGGGCGCGGCTCGTACGTGTACCGCTCGGACGGCTCCAAGTACGAGAATGTCTTCGCGGACGAGCAGAAGCCCGTCTACGCGGAGATCGACCGGGGCGACCTCGTCGTCAGCAAGCCCGTCTACGGGCACGACGCCGCACCCTCCGATCCGTCCGGCGAGGACGTGATCACGTACCGCTGGAACGGCGAACGGTTCGCCGAACAGGACCGGGTGCACTCCGAGTACAGCAACGTCTACAACCCCGGGATGCAGCCGGCCCCGGCCGTCTCGCAGAAGAACGACTGACCGACCGTACCGAAGATGGAACCGGAGTGAGGCTGGGCATGGCCGAGACCCACGTGCTGTTCGTGGAGGACGACGACGTCATCCGCGAGGCCACGACCCTGGCGCTGGAACGCGACGGGTTCGTGGTCACCGCCATGCCCGACGGCCTGTCCGGCCTGGAGTCCTTCCGGGCGAACCGGCCCGACATCGCCCTCCTCGACGTGATGGTGCCCGGCATGGACGGCGTCAGCCTGTGCCGCCGCATCCGCGACGAGTCCACCGTCCCCGTCATCATGCTGTCGGCGCGCGCCGACTCCATCGACGTGGTCCTCGGCCTGGAGGCCGGCGCGGACGACTACGTCACCAAGCCCTTCGACGGCTCCGTCCTCGTCGCCCGCATCCGCGCCGTACTGCGCCGCTTCGGCCACGCCGGCGGCCCGCAGAACGGCGCCAACGGCTCCTCCGACGCGGACGGCTCCGACGAACGCGGCGTGCTGTCCTTCGGCGACCTGGAGGTCGACACCGAGGGCATGGAGGTCCGCAAGGCCGGCTCCCCCGTCGCACTCACCCCCACCGAGATGCGGCTGCTGCTGGAGTTCTCCTCCGCGCCCGGCACCGTCCTCTCCCGCGACCGGCTCCTCGAACGGGTCTGGGACTACGACTGGGGCGGCGACACCCGCGTCGTGGACGTCCACGTCCAGCGGCTGCGCACCAAGATCGGACAGGACCGGATCGAGACGGTCCGGGGCTTCGGATACAAGCTCAAGGCATGAGTAGAACCGCATGAGGCGAATCACCCTCCGTACGGGGATCCGCTGGAAGATCACGCTCGCCATCGCCGCCGTCGGCGCCCTCACCGCGCTCGCCCTGAGCCTGGTGGTGCACAGCGCTGCCCGCGTGTCGATGCTGGAGAGCGCCCGCGACCAGGAACTGGAGCGGGTCCAGTACATCGCCCGCACCCCCGACGCCGGCCGCAAGCCCATCTGGGGCGCCAAGATCAACGACCCCGACCTGCCCGCCGAGCTGCGCGAGAAGGCCCGCTCGGGACGGCGCGGCACCTACATCCACGAGTCCCCGAAGCGGGTTCCCGAGGTCTGGGCGGCCGTGCCCCTCGGCAACGGCCAGGTGCTGTCCATGCACCACCCGTTCCGCGAGAGCGCCAACATGGTGCGCGACCTGGACCGGGCCCTGGTCGTCGGCTCCCTGGCCGTGGTCATCGGCGGCTCCGCGATGGGCGTCCTCATCGGCGGCCAGATCTCCCGCCGGCTCCGCGAGGCCGCCGCCGCCGCGCAGCGCGTGGCGCACGGTGACCCCGAGGTACGCGTACGCGACGCCGTCGGCGGCGTCGTACGCGACGAGACCGACGACCTGGCGCGCGCCGTGGACGCCATGGCCGACGCCCTCCAGCAGCGGCTGGAGGCCGAACGGCGGGTGACCGCCGACATCGCGCACGAACTGCGGACCCCGGTCACGGGCCTGCTCACCGCGGCCGAACTACTGCCGCCGGGCCGGCCCACCGAGCTGGTGCGCGACCGCGCCCAGGCGATGCGGGCCCTGGTCGAGGACGTCCTGGAGGTGGCCCGGCTGGACGGCGCGTCCGAACGGGCCGAGCTCCAGGAGGTGGCCCTCGGCGAGTTCGTCTCCCGGCGGGTGGCCGCACTGATGCCGGACGCCTCGGTACGCGTCGTCGCGGACGAGATCGTCAGCACGGACCCGCGACGGCTGGAGCGGATCCTCGGGAACCTGCTGGCCAATGCCATGCGGTACGGGCGCGCCCCGATCCAGGTCGACGTGGAGGGCCGTGTCGTACGCGTCCGGGACCACGGACCGGGCTTCCCCGAGGCACTCCTGCGCGAGGGCCCCAGCCGCTTCCGCACCGGATCCACGGACCGGGCGGGCGTCGGCCACGGACTCGGCCTGACCATCGCGGAGGGCCAGGCCCGGGTACTGGGCGCCCGGCTGACGTTCCGCAACGTCGCGGCCCGGGGCGGAGCCGAGAACGAGGGCGCCGCCGCGGGCGCGGTGGCGGTGCTGTGGCTGCCGGAACACGCCCCGACGGCGACGGGGAGCTTCCCGATCATCCAGCTCCCGGGCTGACGGGCGTTGCCGGCGATGTTCTAGCATCCGTGCCATGACTGACGGTACGGATCGCCCGAACAGCCCCCAGCCCGGCCCCGCCCAGGGGAGCGGCGGCTACGGATTCCCGCCGCAGACCCCGAACCCCTACCAGCCGGGCGGCCCCGCCCAGGGACAGCCGGCCGGCGGCGGCTTCGGCCCGCCCCCGGCCCAGCCCGAGGAACCGTTTCCCCCCGCCGCGACCGCGCCCCTCGCCTCCCCGTCCACACCGGACTGGCAGGCGATGGCCGACGCCACGGAGGCCCGGCAGCGCAAGCGGAAGCGGCTGACCGTCGGGATCGCGGCGCTCGCGGTCGTCCTGGCGGCGGGCGGCGCCGGGTGGTTCGTACTGGGCGGCTCCGACGAGGACCCGAAGAACCCGCCGGCCGTCGCCTCCTCGGGCTCGCCGAGCGCCTCCGGCGGCCCCTCCGCCCAGTCCCCGGACGGCAAGACCCCCGAGGACGACTCCCCCACCGTGCCGGGCGAGCCGAACCTGCTGCGCGACCGCAACGGGAAGATGGGCATAGCCCTGGGTCCGGGGGCTTCGCTCGGGGAGCTGGCCAACCGGACCGAGATCCGCTTCAAGGGCGCCGCGGACTCCTACGCGCAGGGCGCCGAGGCGGCGGTCGACGTCACGAAGAGCTTCACCGTCTCCACCCGCGCCTACAACGTGTCCGAGACCGGGCCGCGCATGGCGGTCAGCCAGGGCGACGGGGACTCGTACTCCTTCGAGCTGGGCTTCGAGGTCGTCGGCGGCAAGAAGGCCTGGGTGTTCCGCGTCCAGACCGGCGACAAGGGCCAGGCGGCCACGGCGCAGCAGGTCGTCGTCGACAACGTCGACACCACGCGGCAGTGGGCCCTGCTGACCGGCACCTACGACGCCGAGAAGAAGACCATCGCCCTCTGGGTCGACGACAAGCAGGCCGGCCAGGCGCAGGTCTCCGGCATCTGGGCCGGCCCCGGCCCCCTCCAGCTGGGCCGGGCCCGCCACCACGGGATCTGGAGCGCCTCGTGGATGGGTCCGCTGGACCACATCCGGATCTTCGACCAGGCGCTGAACCAGGAACAGATCACGGGTCTGAAGAACAACAAGATCGGAAAGACCAAGCCCACCCACTCCTGGCTCATCTGACCAGGACCGGCCCGACCGGACTGACCGGACTGACGGGACTGACCGGACGGATCAGATGGTGACGCCGGCGTTGCGCAGGAAGGCCACCGGGTTGACGGCCGAGCCGTAGTTCGGGGTGGTGCGGATCTCGAAGTGCAGGTGGGGGCCGCTGCTGTTGCCGGTGTTGCCGGACAGGGCGATCTGCTGGCCCGCGGAGACCTTCTGGCCGATCTTGACCTGGATCTTCGAGAGGTGCGCGTACTGCGAGTACGTGCTGTCGGCGTGCTTGATCACGATGGCGTTGCCGTACGCGGGACCGTCGCCGCCGCCGTTCGGGCCGGCCTTCACGACGGTGCCGACGCCGGCGGCCTTGACCTTGGTGCCGGTCGGGACGGCGAAGTCCTGGCCGGAGTGCTTGTGCGCCCACATGCTGCCGCCCTTGCCGAAGGTCGCGGAGAGCGTGTAGCCCTCGACGGGCTTGGCCCACAGGGCGGTCTTCGCGGCCGCGGCGGCGGCCTTGGCCTGCGCCTCGGCCTGCGCCTGGACGGCGGCGACCTCGGCGGAGGCGGACAGGGTGCTGGGGGCCTCGTCTGCGAAGGCGGCGGTCGTCCCGGTCCCGAGGGCCAGCAGCGCACCGAGACCGGTGGCGGCGAGGGCGATACGGGTACGGCGGGTGCTGACGCGCTTCGCGGACATGTGGAGACCTCCGGGGCCGGGGACAGGGGCGTTTCGGGCAAGAAAGATCCCGGCGCTGCGGACCGAACCGCCACTGCCGGGCTTGCCCCACCTTGGTAACCCGTGCCCCCGGGCTTCCCCAAACGTCCCTTTTACTACCCCGTCTCGTAGCCGCGCGGTGGATCTCCACACTCTTGACGGCACCCGTACTGCACCTACGCAGGGACAAACCAGGACAGCAAAACCTACGACAATTCCTAGTAGGTCCGTTTTGCCCTGTGCGGCTTGTCACCGGCCCCGGGCCGTTTGCGGGGGCCCTCGGGACCAAAGCCTGCAACCGGGGTGTGGGGGTACGACTCGGGGACTCCTGACGGCGCGGGCCCGCTGTCTCCCCCGCCTCCCGGGTGCGGGTGGGTGGCGGGATCCCCTCGGACGGTCTCACAGCAGGTTGGGGGCTTCCCGTCAGTCCCATCGTCCTTCCGGTTCGGGCCGGTCCCTCAAGGGCGCTCCTTCGTCGCGTCGCTACGCGATGGCCTTCGGCCACCCTTGACCGACCGACCCGAACCGGAATGCCGAAAGACTGCCGGGAAACCCCCAAAGAAACGGCACGGTCCAGAAGAGAAGGGACGGGCCTGTCAGGAACGAGGCGAGGGGCCGGGGCCCGGCCCGCCGGGCATCCGGGCCCGCAGCAGTCCCCATCCCGAGCCAGGGGCGCGACTACCCGCACGAAAGGTCGATCAGAACGGCCTGGGGAGCGCCCAGGCGCCCCAGATCGCTACGCGCTCCTCTCGTCTCGGCGTCCGACGACCGCCTGTGGCTGATAGACCGCACGAGAGGACGAAGAGACCAGCCCAGGGAGCCGAGAGGCGCGTCAGATCGCTACGCGCTGCCCAGATCTCGGCGACTGGCCGCCGCCTGGGGCTGATACCCGCACCAGATGACGCGCAGGACCCCATCCGGACCCGGCGGGCGCGGCAGGTCGCTACCCGCTGCCCGGGTTTCGGCGTCCGGCGGCCGCCTGGAGCCGGTGCGGGCGAGGAACGGGCCGGAAGGCCACCTTCGAGCGGCGATTCACCCCTCTCCCACAGCGACCGCCGCCGGACTCTGCGGACGTCTTCCTCAACCGCAGACACCGACAGGGGCCCCTCGGCCCAGCCACAGGCGCTGGAAACGAGCAAAGGGGGCGCGCGGGCCTTCTTTCCCACCCATGACCGGCCCAAGACGGCCGTCGGCCGCCAAGCAATGAGGAGCGCGTAGCGATCCATCGCGCCCGGAGACATCCCGGACTGCCCTGTCCGTCCTTTGGTGCAGGTATCAGCCCAGGACGGTCGTCGGACGCCGAGACGAGAGGAGCGCGTAGCGATCTCGCGCGCCTGGGGGCTCCGCAGGTCGCTCGGGTTGCCTTTTGGTGCGGGTTGTCGCGCCCCTGGCCCGGGATCGGGACTCCTGGGCGCCCGGATGCCCGGCGGGCCGGGCCCCGGCCCCGTCGCCTCAACGCTGACGAGGCCGCCCCTCTCCTCCTCCCCCGTGACCGTTCTTTTGGGGGTTTCCCGGCAGTTCTTCGGCTTTCCGGGGCGGGTCGGCCTGTCAAGGGTGGCCGAAGGCGATCGCGAAGCGACGCGACGAAGGAGCGCCCTTGACAGGCCGGCCCGACACGGAAGGACGATGGGACTGACGGGAAACCCCCAAACCGGCGCTGATCCCGCCCCAGGAGGTACGGCCCACCCGGCCACCGCCCCGCAGCCGGAGCCGGCCGTCACCCGGCGCCCCGTCGAGCCCCCGCGCCCCGCGACCCCGCACGCTGCGCGCCCCGGCACGGCCGGGGTCAGCGCCGCCCCGCCCCGATCCGGCCGCGCCGTCAAAAACCGCCCGCCACGACCCGGCGTACCCACCCACCCGCACCCGGGGAGGCGGGTGGGCAGCCACCGACCCGCCCCCACCCCCTCTCGGGGGAGATAGCGGGCCCGCGCCGCGAGACCCCCACCCCCACCCACACGCAAAGGGGCGGCCCCGGGACCTCGTGGGTCCCGGGGCCGCCCCTCGGTACTGCTTACCGCTTACGCGCCCTTCGACAGGTCCGGGCCGGAGCCCGTGGCCTCGATCGGGGGGATGTCGGGCAGGGCCGACTTCTCCTCGCCGCGGAAGGTGAACTTGGCGTCCTCGCCCTCGCCCTCCACGCCGACGACCACGATGTGACCGGGGCGCAGCTCGCCGAAGAGGATCTTCTCCGACAGCAGGTCCTCGATCTCACGCTGGATGGTCCGGCGCAGCGGGCGCGCACCCATGATCGGGTCGTAGCCGCGCTTGGCCAGGAGCTGCTTCGCGTCACCGCTGAGCTCGATGCCCATGTCGCGGTCCTTGAGGCGCTCGTCCACCTTGGCGATCATCAGGTCGACGATCTGGATGATGTCTTCCTGGCTGAGCTGGTGGAAGACGACCGTGTCGTCGACGCGGTTCAGGAACTCGGGCCGGAAGTGCTGCTTGAGCTCTTCGTTGACCTTCGCCTTCATCCGGTCGTAACCGGTCTTGACGTCGCCCTGGGCGGCGAAGCCCAGGTTGAAGCCCTTGGAGATGTCCCGCGTACCCAGGTTGGTCGTCATGATGATGACCGTGTTCTTGAAGTCCACGACCCGGCCCTGGGAGTCGGTCAGGCGACCGTCCTCCAGGATCTGGAGAAGGGAATTGAAGATATCCGGGTGCGCCTTCTCGACCTCGTCGAAGAGGACGACGGAGAACGGCTTCCGGCGGACCTTCTCGGTCAGCTGGCCGCCCTCTTCGTAGCCCACGTAGCCGGGGGGCGAACCGAAGAGGCGCGAAACCGTGTGCTTCTCGCTGAACTCCGACATGTCGAGGGAGATCAGCGCGTCCTCGTCGCCGAAGAGGAATTCGGCGAGCGTCTTGGAGAGCTCGGTCTTACCGACACCGGACGGGCCGGCGAAGATGAACGAGCCACCGGGGCGCTTCGGGTCCTTCAGGCCGGCCCGCGTACGGCGGATCGCCTGCGAAAGGGCCTTGATGGCGTCCTTCTGACCGATGACGCGCTTGTGGAGCTCGTCCTCCATGCGCAGCAGGCGCGAGGACTCCTCCTCGGTCAGCTTGAAGACGGGAATGCCGGTCGCGGTCGCGAGGACCTCGGCGATGAGCTCGCCGTCGACCTCGGCGACGACGTCCATGTCGCCGGCCTTCCATTCCTTCTCGCGCTTGGACTTCGCGGCGAGCAGCTGCTTCTCCGAATCACGGAGCGAAGCCGCCTTCTCGAAGTCCTGGGAGTCGATGGCCGACTCCTTGTCGCGGCGGACGGCCGCGATCTTCTCGTCGAACTCGCGGAGGTCCGGCGGCGCGGTCATCCGGCGGATGCGCATCCGGGAGCCGGCCTCGTCGATCAGGTCGATCGCCTTGTCCGGGAGGAAGCGGTCCGAGATGTACCGGTCGGCCAGGGTCGCGGCCTGCACGAGGGCCTCGTCCGTGATCGAGACGCGGTGGTGGGCCTCGTAGCGGTCACGGAGACCCTTGAGGATCTCGATGGTGTGCGGCAGCGACGGCTCCGCGACCTGGATGGGCTGGAAGCGGCGCTCCAGCGCGGCGTCCTTCTCCAGGTGCTTGCGGTACTCGTCCAGCGTGGTGGCGCCGATGGTCTGGAGCTCACCACGGGCCAGCATGGGCTTCAGGATCGAAGCGGCGTCGATCGCACCCTCTGCGGCACCCGCACCGACCAGCGTGTGGAGCTCGTCGATGAACAGGATGATGTCGCCGCGGGTGCGGATCTCCTTGAGGACCTTCTTCAGGCGCTCCTCGAAGTCACCGCGGTAGCGGGAGCCGGCGACCAGGGCACCCAGGTCGAGCGTGTAGAGGTGCTTGTCCTTGAGGGTCTCGGGGACCTCGCCCTTGACGATCGCCTGCGCCAGGCCCTCGACGACGGCGGTCTTGCCGACGCCGGGCTCGCCGATGAGGACCGGGTTGTTCTTGGTCCGGCGGGACAGGACCTGCATGACCCGCTCGATCTCCTTCTCGCGCCCGATGACCGGGTCGAGCTTGGATTCGCGGGCGGCCTGGGTGAGGTTGCGGCCGAACTGGTCGAGGACCAGGGAGGTCGAGGGGGTGCCCTCGGCCGGGCCGCCTGCGGTGGCCGACTCCTTGCCGCCCCCGGTGTAGCCGGAGAGCAGCTGGATGACCTGCTGCCGGACCCTGTTCAGATCGGCGCCCAGCTTCACGAGGACCTGGGCGGCGACGCCCTCGCCCTCGCGGATCAGGCCGAGCAGGATGTGCTCGGTGCCGATGTAGTTGTGGCCGAGCTGGAGGGCCTCTCGGAGCGACAGCTCCAGGACCTTCTTCGCCCGCGGGGTGAAGGGGATGTGGCCGGACGGGGCCTGCTGGCCCTGACCGATGATCTCCTCAACCTGCTGGCGAACAGCCTCGAGCGAAATCCCGAGGCTCTCCAGGGCCTTAGCGGCGACACCCTCACCCTCGTGGATCAAGCCCAGGAGGATGTGCTCGGTGCCGATGTAGTTGTGGTTGAGCATCCGGGCTTCTTCCTGAGCCAGGACGACAACCCGCCGCGCGCGGTCGGTGAACCTCTCGAACATCGTTTATCGCTCCTCAGAGCGGTCGGGCAGTTCGGGGTCGGTCCCCGCCCTGTCCTTCCGCATGCTAGTCCCGCGGGACGGGACAGCTCATTCCAACTGCCGACATCCGTCCACGGCTCACCCCCACGTCGGTGAGGAAAACCGGCTGTAAGAGCCGACTACTGCTCCAACTCGATGGTGCGAGACGATGTTCCCGCAGGCCAGGCAGATACCCGTCACAGGTGTACGCCGATGGCGAACGGAACACGCTCAAATCAGCGTGTCGCCCCGATCCACTAGGAATGTCTTACCCGTAAGGACTGACACTCCATGCCGGTACGCATGGTTCCCTCCGCTACGGGCGAACACGCTTGTGTCCCGAATGTGGGACTCCGCTCGGCCGACGTTTACGCTCCGCATTGGTACGGGCGCGTCGCGTAACCCGGCGGTCGCCGTCGGAGTTGCTCCGGTCATGCCCCTCAGCCCCGTGAGCGTCCCCTCGCCCCGCGTCCCGCCCGAGGAGGACACCCGTACCTGGTACGAGCGGGTGCTCGGCTGGGCCTGTGCCGGGGGGCCGCCCCCGCAGCTGGTCACCGGGGTCCGGTTCGACGTGCTGGAGCTGCCCTCGGACGCCGGGGCCGCGCTGCTCCGTCGGCCCGGCTTCGCCGCCACCGGCCCGGTGGCCGTGATGGGGCGCCGGATGCGCTTCCTGATCGCCCCGGGCGGCGCGGAGGAGCTGGACGGGCTGCTCGACTGGCTGGAGTGGGGCGGGGTGGCGCTGGAGCTGACCGCCCTGGGCGCGGGGGGCAGGATCACCGCCCCCGTGCCGCCCGGACGGGCGTCGGGAGAAAGCCCTCGGGGGGCCGCCGTGTGGCTGCGGCCCCCCGAGCTGGGGTGCGAGGCGTCGCTGCCCGCCCTGCCCGGTGCGGGGCGGGGCGCCGGGGCCGGACCCGGGCTCTGTGCGGAGCCGGCCGGGCCCGATCTCGTACGCCTGGTGGCCGCGGCGGCGACGGAATGCCACCGCGCCCGCCTGGGGCGGCTTACGCCTCAGCCCTTGGCGTTCTCGTAGGCCTCGCGGATCTCGGCGGGAACCCGGCCGCGGTCGTTGACGCTGAGGCCCTGGGCCTTGGCCCACGCGCGGATCTCGGCGGTGTCCGGGCTGCCCGGGGCCGCGGCGGCGCGGCCCTTGGCGCGGCCGGTGGAAGCGCGCCCGCCGGTGCGGCGGCCCGCCTTCACGAAGTCCTCCAGCGCACCGCGGAGCTTTTCAGCGTTGGCGGTGGTGAGGTCGATCTCGTAGGTCTTGCCGTCAAGAGCGAACGTCACGGTCTCGTCCGCCGTGCCACCGTCGAGGTCGTCGACAAGAAGGACCTGAACCTTCTGTGCCACCGGATTTCCTTTCATCGAAAATGCAGTACGCGGAAAGGAAACCGCTTTTGCCTGGAAAACACAAACCCCCGTCGAGAGGTTCAGGGCCTCAACAAGGCGGGAAACGTGCGCGATTCGGACATAGGCCTCACGCGGGAGGGGGCCCGTAATAGCCGCCGCGATCGATCAGAGGTGCAGCAGCATCCGGCTGTTGCCCAAGGTGTTCGGCTTCACTCGTTCGAGACCGAGGAACTCGGCGACTCCCTCGTCATAGGAACGCAGGAGCTCCATGTAGACATCGGTCTCGACCGGGGTCTCGCCGATCTCGACGAAGCCGTGCTTCGCGAAGAAGTCCACTTCGAAGGTCAGGCAGAATACCCGGCTCACCCCGACCCGGCGGGCGGTCTCCAACAACTTGGCGAGCACCTGGTGCCCGACACCGGCGCCCAACAAGTCGCGGTCGACGGCGAGGGTGCGCACTTCGGCGAGGTCTTCCCACATGACGTGGAGGGCTCCGCAGCCGACCACCTGCCCGTCCCGGTCGCGTTCCGCGACCCAGAACTCCTGGATGTCCTCGTAAAGGACGACGGGGGCTTTGTCGAGGAGGATCCGCTGCTGCACGTACTGGTCGAGCAGGCGGCGCAGCGCCGGAACATCACTGGTGCGCGCGCGGCGGATCGTCACTGTTTTGGCGTCGGCTGTGGTGGAAAGCTCTCCCATACCCGGACGCTATCGCCCCGGATCGCTCCCGTGCGCGCCGGAGTCCCCTTCCGGTGCGGCCTCGGCGGGGGTCTCGCCGGCCGGTGCGCTCTCGGGTTCGTCGTGCTGGACGATGCGCACGGCGTCGCGCAGGGCCTCGCGCTGTTCGGGGGACATCATGCCGAAGAAGGCGACGAGGGCGGCCGCGGGGCTGTCGCTGGTGGACCAGGCCTCGTTCATCAGTGCGGCCGAGTAGGCGGCGCGGGTGGAGACCGCCGTATATCGATAGGCGCGGCCTTCGGCTTCCCGGCGGACCCAGCCCTTCTGATGGAGATTGTCCATAACGGTCATGACCGTGGTGTACGCGATGGACCGTTCCTGCTGGAGGTCTTCCAGGACTTCCCGAACGGTGACCGGGCGGTTCCACTGCCACACCCGCGTCATCACTGCGTCTTCGAGTTCTCCCAAGGGGCGAGGCACAGCAGCACAATAGTGCCGATTGCGACGAATTGCCCGACTATTCGCCGCAACGCGCGGTGGAAAACCCGGCTCGGGTCACTTCACTTCTGCGACTGCTGGCCGGCCTCGGCGCGGGCGATCGCGGCTTCGACGGCCGCGTCTTCCTTGGCCTTGTTGGCGCCGCCCTGGGTCTTCACGATCGTCACGACGAGTGCGATGAAGAACGCGGCCATCACGAAGGGGGGCACGAGCGCGGAGACGTAGTCCATGCCCCCCAGCGTAGCTATACCGCCGCGCGTCCGGCCGCCGGGGGCGGGGTGGGCTTGCGGCGCGGCGGGAAGACGTCGCCCGGGGTGGGCACCGGGCGGGCCGGCGGCTCCTTCGCGGGGACGGGCTTCGGCGGCGGCGGGACGGGCCGCTCCTTGCCTCCGGCCAGGGCTAGCAGCCGGGTGCGGGGCGCCGGGGCGGCCGCGGGCGCGGCCCCGGTGGCGAGCCTGCGGCGTACGGAGCGCTCGGCGACGGCCTGGGCCCGTTCCAGGACGGCGCCCGCGACCGGGTTGGCCCGCACGGCGCGCAGCGCGGCGAGGTCGTCGGGTCGGGGCTCGTAGCCGGCGGCCAGGGCGTCCTGGAGGAGTTCCAGGTAGCCGGACAGGCTCCCGGGGAGGGCGCCCCGGTAGCGGGCGAGGTCGTCGAGCAGGAAGGCTCTGAGCCGGCCCGCCTCCAGGACGGCGTCGTCCACCGACGCCGCGAGGCGCAGGCAGTCCTGGACCTCGGAAGCGGTCAGGGGGGCCGTGGAGGGCTGGAGGGCGTGGGCCAGGGAACGCCTGAGCACGTGCAGCTCGGCGGCGCTGAACGCCATGCCGCCGCGGGATCCGTAGGGCGTGGGCATGGGGCGAAGATACGCGCTAATCGGACAAAATCCCCTGAGGGTGCGGGATTGCGGCGCGGCGGGAATTCACGCCGCGCCCTCCGGGCGGGCGGATCAGCCGGTCTCCTTGACCGCCTTCACGAATTCCGCCCAGGCGGCGTGGGTGGTGGCCATCACCAGGTGCGCCGGGTCGGCCCGGTCGGCCACGCGCACCAGGGTGCCGGGCGCGGCGGCGACGTACACGCAGGCGTCGCCGTCGCCGCAGTAGGACGATTTGCGCCAGTCGGGTCGAGCGTTCGCGGTCATGGTGTCTCCTCCGCAGTGGACGAGGTCGCGGTGCTTCTCGAGCGTGACGCTATCTCCACGAGAGGCACACTCCGGCCAGTTCCGTTAAAAAACCCGGTCGTCGGAAAGTACGGCCGTTCACAATACGCGCCGTCGGTCACTCCACCGGGAAGGCGTACGCGATCTCGTAGCGGGAATCGGGGATGACCAGGTCGGCGGTCTCCACCGGGCGGCCGTCCGAGTCCAGGTACGTGCGCTCGACCAGCGTGATCATGGCGCCGAGGCTGATCCCCAGGAGGTTTGCCTGGTTCTGGTTGGCGCGGGCGGGCCGCGGCACCTCCACCACCGAGGCGACGGTGATGCCGATGGAACGCATACGAGCCACCACCCCGGCGCCCCGCAGCTCGCCCACCTCCGGGAGCACGACCGGCGTGCCGGAGGTGATGGCCAGGGGCTCCCAGGACTCGGAGAGTTCGGCGGGGCTGCCGTCGGCCATGAACTCGTAGCGGGTCATCACGCAGGGCGCGCCGGGCTCGATCGCCAGCCGGGCGGCGATCCGCTCGGGCGCCGGGACCTGCGGGAGGGTCTTGGAGTCCCAGGACGCGGCGATGCCGTGCGCGGCGGCCTCGGAGCGGAAGGTGTTGCCGGAGCCGGGGACCCGGCGGCGGGTGCGGAGCATCCGCATGCGCCGGCGCGGGGTGCGCACGTAGGTGCCGGAGCCGGCGCGGCCTTCGAGGAAGCCCTCGATGATCAGCTGCTCCATGGCCCGCTGGGTGACGCCCTGCCCGACGGAGTACTCCTCCGCGAACCGGGCCCGCGAGGGGAGCCTGTCGCCTATCGCCCATTCACCCGCCTCGATGCGGGACCGGAGTGATGCGACCACCTGCAAGTACGGTGATTTACGGGGCATTTGGGCCGTCCTGTGCCGTCTCGGCTGAGCCGCTCCACGAGGGTGTGCGTCCGACGCCGACAAGCTAACGGATCAGGTTCAAGCTGAGGACTCCGCCTGACGGTCCGCTACCGCACGGTGGGGCCCCGCCGTACGCGGGACCCCACCGGCGGCCGCCTCACTCGAAGTTGGGCGCGTTGCGCTCGTACACGAGCCGCAGCCCGATCAGCGTCAGCCACGGCTCGTGCTCGTCGATCACCGTGGTCTCCCCGAGGATGACCGGGGCCAGCCCGCCCGTGGCGATGACGCGGACGTCGTCCGGGTCGCCGTCCGGGCCCACCAGGTCCCGGGCGATGCGGTGCACGATCCCGTCGACCTGGCCCGCGAACCCGTAGACCACGCCCGACTGCATCGCCTCGACCGTGGACTTGCCGATCACGTTGCGCGGCCGGGCCAGCTCGATCTTCCGCAGCAGGGCGCCGCGCATCCCGAGCGCCTCCATCGAGATCTCGATGCCCGGGGAGATCACCCCGCCCACGTACTCGCCGCGCACGGAGACCGCGTCGAAGGTGGTCGCGGTACCGAGGTCCACGACGATCGCCGGGCCCCCGTACAGCTCGACGGCGGCGGCCGCGTTCACGATGCGGTCCGCGCCGACCTCCTTCGGGTTGTCCATCAGGATCGGCACGCCCGTCTTCACGCCGGGCTCCACCACGATCGCCGGCACGTCGCCGTAGTACCGGCGGGTGACCTCGCGCAGCTCGTGCAGCACCGACGGCACCGTCGAGCAGATCGCGATGCCGTGGATCCCGTCGCCCAGCTCGGTGCCGAGCATCGGGTGCATCCCCATCAGGCCCTGCATCAGCACGGCCAGCTCGTCCGCCGTGCGGCGCGGGTCCGTCGAGACCCGCCAGTGCTCGACGATCTCCTCGCCGTCGAACAGGCCCAGGACCGTGTGGGTGTTGCCCACGTCGATGGTGAGCAGCATCGGACTACACCGCCTCGCGCAGGTCGAGGCCGATGTCCAGGACCGGCGAGGAGTGCGTCAGCGCGCCCACCGCCAGGTAGTCCACGCCGGTCTCCGCGTACGCGCGGGCCGTCTCCAGCGACAGCCGGCCCGAGGACTCCAGGACCGCGCGGCCCGCGACGATGGTCACCGCCTCCTCCGTCTCCGGGACGGTGAAGTTGTCCAGCAGGATCAGGTCGGCACCCGCGTCCACGACCTCGCGGACCTGGTGCATCGTGTCGACCTCGACCTCCACCGGAACGTCCGGGAAGGCCTCGCGGACGGCCTTGAAGGCCTGCGCGACGCCGCCCGCGGCGACCACGTGGTTGTCCTTGACCAGCGCCGCGTCCGACAGCGACATGCGGTGGTTGACGCCGCCGCCGCAGCGGACCGCGTACTTCTCCAGCGAACGCAGGCCCGGGGTCGTCTTGCGGGTGTCGCGGACCCTGGCCTTCGTGCCCTCCAGGACGTCCGCCCAGCGGCGGGTCGCCGTCGCGATGCCCGACAGGCGGCACAGGATGTTCAGGGCGCTGCGCTCGGCCGTCAGCAGGTCGCGGGTGCGGGAACGCACCGACAGCAGCAGCTGTCCGGCCTCGACCCTGTCGCCGTCCTCGGCGTGCCGCTCGACCTCGAAGGCCTCCGTGCACACCACGGAGAACACGGCCTCGGCGATCCGCAGACCCGCCACGACACCGGCCTCGCGGGCCACGAAGTCCGCGATGGCCTCGGCCTCTTCGGGGACGGTCGCGACGGTGGTGACGTCGACGCCGCCGTCCAGGTCCTCGGACAGCGCCATGTGCGCGATGTCCTCGACCTCGATCGGGTCCAGGCCCGCGTCTTCCAGCAGCTGGGCGAGCGCCGGGTCGAGGCCGCTCTCCTCGCCGTCGCCACAGCCGCAGTCGTCGCCGCAGCCGCCTTCGTTCTGCTCGATCAGGGGGAGTTCGGGGGTGCTCACGGTCACTTCTCCAGGCTGAGGGGGTGGTGTACGGACGGGAAGTCCGCGGAGTCGGTGGGGGTGACGACCAGCGCCCGCCGCTCGGTGCGCGACAGCCGCACCACGAGGTGGCGGCGCCAGGCGGCGTCGTCCCGGTCGGGGTGGTCCTCGCGCCAGTGGCAGCCGCGGGTCTCGGCGCGCCGCTGGGCGGCGGCAACCAGGACGCGGGCCACGCACAGCAGGTTGGTCGCCTCCCAGGTCTCGACGCCCGGCACGGCGGTCTTGCCGCGGCTCTCCAGCTCGCCCAGGGCCGTCGTGTACAGGGTCTCCAGCGCCTCGGCGGCCGCCGCGAGGGATCCGGCCGAGCGGAGCACGCCCGCGCCCTCCGTCATGATGCGCTGGACCTCGTACCGGGCCTCGGCCGGCTGGAGCGGGCCGGTGGCGGGCACCGGTATGCCCGGACCGCTGCCCACGGGCGGGTTCGCGGCGATGTCCTCGGCGATCCGCTCGGCGAAGACCAGGCCCTCCAGCAGGGAGTTGGAGGCCAGCCGGTTCGCGCCGTGCACACCGGTGCAGGCCACCTCGCCGCACGCGTACAGGCCCGGCACGGTGGTGCGGCCGTGCAGGTCGGTGCGTACGCCGCCCGAGGCGTAGTGCGCGGCGGGGGCCACCGGGATCGGCTCGGTCACCGGGTCGATGCCGTGGGCCCGGCAGGCCGCCAGGATCGTGGGGAACCGGTTCTCCCACATCTGCGCGCCGAAGTGCCGCGCGTCCAGGTACATGTGCCGGGCGCCCTGCTCCTGCATGCGGCGCATGATGCCCTTGGCGACGATGTCCCGAGGCGCCAGCTCGGCCAGCTCGTGCTGGCCGACCATGAAGCGGACCCCGTCCGCGTCGACCAGGTACGCGCCCTCGCCCCGCACCGCCTCCGACACCAGCGGCTGCTGCCCCTCGGCGTCCGGACCGAGGAACAGGACCGTCGGGTGGAACTGGACGAACTCCAGGTCCGAGACCTCGGCCCCGGCGCGCAGCGCCAGCGCCACCCCGTCGCCCGTCGAGACGGCCGGGTTGGTCGTCGCGGAGAACACCTGGCCCATGCCGCCGGTCGCCAGGATCACGGCCGGCGCGTGGACGGCGCCGACGCCGTCGTGCTGGCCCTCGCCCATCACGTGCAGGGTCACGCCGGCCGTACGGCCCTCCGCGTCCTGGAGCAGGTCCAGGACGAGCGCGTTCTCCACCGTGCGGATGCCCGCCGCGTGCACGGCCTCGACCAGGGCGCGGGAGATCTCCGCACCCGTCGCGTCGCCGCCCGCGTGCGCGATCCGGCGGCGGTGGTGGCCGCCCTCGCGGGTCAGCTCGATCTCGCCGGTCTCGGCGGAGGTGTCGAAGACGGCGCCCGCCGCCATCAGCCGCCGCACCGCGTCGGGACCCTCGGTGACCAGCAGCCGTACCGCCGCCTCGTCGCACAGGCCCGCGCCCGCGACCAGCGTGTCGTCCAGGTGCTGCTCGGGCGTGTCGCCCTCGCCGAGGGCGGCCGCGATGCCGCCCTGCGCCCAGCGGGTGGAACCGTCGTCGAGCCGCGCCTTGGTGACCACGACCGTACGGCGGCCCGCGGCGGCGCAGCGCAGCGCGGCCGTCAGGCCCGCCACGCCGGAACCGACGACCACGACGTCCGCGTCGACGGCCCAGCCGGGCGCGGGGGCGTGCAGCCGTATGCCCGTACCGGCGGCGGGGGTGCCTGGGTTGCCTGTGGTGCTCACGCGTGTGCTCCGAACTCCAATGGGATGTTGTCGATCAGCCGGGTCGCGCCGACCTTCGCCGCGACGGCCAGCACGGCCCGTCCGGTGAAGTCGGGGCCGACGTCGGTGAAGTCCTTCGGGTCCACCAGGGCCAGGTAGTCCAGGACCAGCGGCGGCTCGTGCCGGCCCGCCTCCTCCAGCACGTGCCGTGCGGCGGCCCGTACGGCGTCCGGCAGGCCGGTGCCCCCGCCGGCCGCGGCCGACACGGCGTGCGCGTCGGCGGAGGCGCGGATCTCGCCGAGCCTGGCCAGGGCGGTGGCGCGCTCGTCGCTCGCCGGGGCCGCCTCCGCGCGGGCGCACAGCGCGGCCTGCGCGGCGAGCCGGTCGCGGCCCGCGAACAGGGCGCGGGACAGGGCCAGGGCGGTACGGCGCTCGACCGGGCCGAGGTAGCGGTTGCGGGAGGACAGGGCCAGCCCGTCGTCCTCCCGGACCGTGGGCACGCCGGCCACCTCGACGGAGAAGTTCAGGTCGGTCACCATGCGCCGGATCAGGGCCAGTTGCTGGGCGTCCTTCTGGCCGAAGAGGGCCAGGTCCGGGCGGGTGAGGTGGAGCAGCTTGGCGACGACGGTCAGCATGCCGTCGAAGTGGCCGGGACGGGTGGCGCCTTCGAGGCGCTCGCCCATCGGCCCGGCCGTGATCCGCACCTGCGGGTCGCCGCCCGGGTAGACCTCGTCCACGGAGGGCGCGAACACCGCGTCGGCGCCCGCGCCTTCGGAGATCCGCAGGTCGGCGTCGAGGGTGCGCGGGTAGCGGTCGAGGTCCTCGTTCGCCCCGAACTGGAGGGGGTTCACGAAGACGGTCACCACCACCTGGCCGTCCGGCCCCACCTCCTCGCGGGCCGTGCGGATGAGCGTGGCATGGCCCTCGTGCAGGGCGCCCATCGTCATCACGACGGCCCGGCGGCCGGTGCGCGGGAGCTCGTGGAGCTCTTCGGCGGTGTTCAGCAGCTGGAGCGGGCCGGTCATCGCTCGGAATCCTTCGGGTCGGCGGGGTCCGCGAGCACGCCGAGGAGGTCCTCGGCCAGTTCGGGCTTGAGCAGACCGTGCGCGAGGGCGCGGTCCGCGGTCGTACGGGCCATCGCCAGGTACCCGGCGACGGTGGCGGGAGCGTGCTTGCGCAGCTCCGAGACGTGCGCGGCGACGGTGCCCGCGTCACCGCGGGCCACCGGCCCGGTGAGGGCGGCGTCGCCCGAGCGCAGGGCGTTGTCCAGGGCCGCGCCGAGCAGCGGGCCGAGCATCCGGTCGGGGTGCTCGACGCCCGCGGTGCGCAGCAGTTCCATGGCCTGGGCGACCAGGGTGACCAGGTGGTTCGCGCCCAGCGCGAGGGCCGCGTGGTAGAGTGGACGGCTCTCCTCCGCGATCCACTCGGGCTCCCCGCCCATCTCGATGACCAGCGCCTCGGCGGCGAGCCGCAGCTCCTCGGGCGCGGTCACGCCGAAGGAGCAGCCGGCCAGCCGCTGCACGTCCACCTCGGTCCCGGTGAAGGTCATCGCCGGGTGCAGGGCCAGCGGCAGCGCGCCCGCGCGCCGCGCGGGGTCCAGCACGGCCGTCCCGTAACGCCCCGAGGTGTGCACGAGGAGCTGCCCGGGCCGCACGGCACCGGTCTCGGCGAGGCCCTCGACCAGCCCCGGCAGGGCGTCGTCCGGCACGGTGAGGAGCACCAGCTCGGCCCGCTCCAGCACCTGCGCCGGGGACACCAGCGGCACGTCCGGCAGCATCCGCTCGGCCCGGCGCCGGGAGGCGTCGGAAACCCCGGACACGGCGACGGGACGGTGCCCGGCCTGCTGGAGCGCACGGGCCAGCGCGGGGCCGACACGGCCCGCGCCGACGACTCCGATGGTGAGCCGGGCGGGACGCGGTTCCTGGGTTGAGTTCACGCGGTGAGGGCCTTCCGTTCCAGTCCGCGGGGGGGTACCGGACGATACGTCGCCATGCTAGGCCCTTTCGCCGACCCGGCGCCGGTCAGGCCCGCCGGGGGGCCAGGCGCCCCCCGGGAGGCCGCTTTCGGGGGCGGCCGCGGATTCTCAGGGGTGGGGGCGGGGGGCCGTCCGCGATGATCTGGGGCATGAGCGATGACGCGGAGCAGACGAAGCGGCTGGTGGCGGCCTGGAAGGGGGCCCGCCGGGCCCTCACCGGCGGCGGCCGGGGGGAGACCGTCCGGGAACTGCTGGCCGGGCTCGCCGACGCCCCGTACGACCTGGACGCCCCGGCGGACATCTACGGCGACGGGGTCGTCGCCGACCTGGAGCGGCGGGTCGCCGGGCTGCTCGGCACCGAGGACGCCGCGTTCTTCCCCTCGGGGACGATGGCCCAGCAGATCGCGCTGCGCTGCTGGGCGGGACGCACCGGCAACCCGGTCGTGGCCCTGCACCCCATGAGCCACCCGGAGCAGTGGGAGGGCGGAGCACTGACCGCGCTGGCCGGGCTGCGGACCACCCACCCGGTGACGGAGCCGCGCCAGCCGACCCCGCAGGAGGTCCGGGAACACCCCGAGCCGTTCGGGACGCTGATGCTGGAGCTGCCGCTGCGCGACGCCGGGTTCCTGCTGCCCGCCTGGGAGGAGCTGGAGGGGCTCGTGGACGCCGCCCGGGAACGGGACGCGGTCGTCCACTTCGACGGGGCCCGGCTGTGGGAGTCCACCGTCCACTTCGGCCGGCCCCTGCCGGAGATCGCGGGGCTCGCGGACTCGGTGTACGTCTCCTTCTACAAGTCGCTGCGCGGGCTGAGCGGAGCCTGCCTGGCCGGGCCCCGGGACTTCGTGGAGGAGACCCGGGTGTGGCGCCACCGGTACGGGGGCCAGATCTTCCGCCAGTTCCCCCAGGCCCTGGCGGCCCTGGCCGGGCTCGAACGGGAGCTGCCTCGGCTGCCGGCGTACGTGGAGCAGGCCCGGGTCGTCGCCGCGGCCCTGCGGGAGGCCTTCGCGGAGGCGGGCGTGCCGTGGTCCCGGGTCCACCCGGAGGTCCCGCACACGCACCAGTTCCAGGTGTGGCTCCCGTACGAGGCCGACCGCCTCACGGAGGCGGGCGCCCGCCTGGCGGAGGAAACGGGCACGGCGCTCTTCCGGCGGTGGAGCGCCGAGGGCCCGCCGGGCCTCTCGGTGACGGAGCTGGAGATCACGGAGCCGGGCCTGACGTGGACCCCGGAGGACGTACGCGAGGCGGCGGCGGGGTTCCTGGCGCGGGTTTAGGGGGTTTAGGGGTTAAGGGGCGCCGGTGGGGGCCGGTCGGTGCCCATGGACGCCGGGCGGGACCCGGGGAGCGGTGTCCGGCCCGGGCGGGATCAGGGCAGGTTTGGGGGTTTCCCGTCAGTCCCATCGTCCTTCCGCGTCGGGCCGGCCTGTCAAGGGCGCTCCTTCGTCGCGTCGCTTCGCGATGGCCTTCGGCCACCCTTGACAGGCCGTCCCGCCCCGGAAAGCCGAAGAACTGCCGGGAAACCCCCAAAAGAACGGTCACGGGGGAGGAGGAGAGGGGCGGCCTCGTCAGCGTTGAGGCGACGGGGCCGGGGCCCGGCCCGCCGGGCATCCGGGCGCCCAGGAGTCCCGATCCCGGGCCAGGGGCGCGACAACCCGCACCAAAAGGCAACCCGAGCGACCTGCGGAGCCCCCAGGCGCGCCAGATCGCTACGCGCTCCTCACATCTCGGCGTCCGACGACCGTCCTGGGCTGATACCCGCACCAGAGGACGAACAGGGCAGCCCATGGAGCCGGTGGGCGCGCCAGATCGCTACGCGCTCCTCAGGTCTCAGCGTCCGACGACCGCCTATGGCTGATACCTGCACCAGAAGACGAACAGAGCAGCTCGGAGATCCGACGGGGATCCGATGACCACTCGAACTTGAACGCGTTCAAACTCTATGTCAGGCTGCGGACCGCGTCCTTGATCTCTCTGGAAACCGCTGGGGGTGGAGTGTGCTGCGTTCCTGCCGGTCCGCGCTTGTTCTCCTTGCTGCGACTCTCGTGCTCACCGGTTGCGGCAGGATCTGGAACAGGCCGCCGCCCGAGGGCGAAGCCGTCGGGCTGTCGCAGGCCGAACTCGCGACCACGTGGACCGACGAGTACGGCGGCATCCTGGCGCTCAAGCCGGACGGAACGTTCTTCGCGAACCAGGTGTGTGGCGACTGGACGGGCGCCTCGGACTGGAACTGGGACGGACCCCGGTCGGGAACGGGCACCTGGAAGCGCAGCGAGTCGGGGGCGGCCGTCGCGCGGAAGTTCGACGCCCAAGGCCCCAAGGGGGACGACGTCACCGACGACCTCGCCGTTTGGCAGCACGGGAAGACCCTGATGCTCTGGACCCGGGTGGGCGACGAGGACAACGACGATCCCCACTGCATTCTGACCAGACGTCCTTAGTCGCACCGCCCGGACGGAACCATCGCCGGATACGTCCAGCCCTAGGCCGTTTCCTTCGGATCACCTTGCTGACCAGATGAAGATGGCGGCGAGGTGGAGTCCGGCGAGGTAGATGGTGGCGGTCTTGTCGTATCTGGTGGCCAGGCCGCGCCACTGCTTGAGCTTGTTGATGCACCGCTCGACGGTGTTCCGCTGCTTGTAGGCCTCGCGGTCGAAGGCCAGCGGGCGGCCGCCGTGTCGGCCGAGGCGCTTGCGGTTCGCGGCCTGGTCGGCGGGCTGCGGGATCACCGCCCGGATCCCGCGCCGCCGCAGATGACGGCGGATCGCCCGGGATGAATAGGCCTTGTCGGCCAGGACCACGTCCGGCGTGGTCCTGGGGCGGCCGGTCCGTCGGGGTACTCGTAATTGGGCCATGACCTGGGGGAACGCGGGTGCGTCACCGGCCTGGCCGGGCGTGACGACGAAGGCGAGTGGGCGGCAGCGGCTGTCCGCGGCGAGGTGGATCTTTGTGGTCAGTCCGCCGCGGGAGCGTCCGAGGGCATGGTCGGCGGGCTCGCCGGCCGGGGCCCCTTTTGGCGGGCCCCGGCCGCGTGCTGATGTGCTCGCACGATCGTGGAATCGACCGCGACAACCCAGTCCAGGTCGCCCTCGGCGTCGGCCTGCGCAAGGAGAGCGGTGAAGACCTTCGCCCACGTCCCGTCGGCCGCCCACATCCGCAGCCGGTTGTGGGCGCCCTTCCACGACCCGAAATGCTCGGGCAGATCCATCCACGGCGTCCCGGTGCGGTACTTGAACGCGATCGCGTCGATCACCTGCCGGTGATCCCGCCACCGCCCACCCCGCCGAGGCGCCCGATCCGGCAGCAACGGCTCGATGCGGGCCCACTGGGCATCAGTCAACGACACACATCAACCAACGATCCGATGATCCGAAAGACACGGCCTAGGCGGTCGTCGGACGCTGAGATCTGAGGAGCGCGTAGCGATCTGTCGCGCCTGCCGGATCCCCGGGCCGTTCTGTTCGCCTTCTCGTGCGGGTATCAGCCCCGGACGGGCTGCGGACGCCGAGAAATGGGGAGCGCGTAGCGATCTGGCGCGGCTGGGGGCTCCGCAGGTCGCTCTGATCGACCTTCCGTGCGGGTAGCCGCGCCCCTGGCCCGGATCGGGACTTCTGAGGGCTCGGATGCCCGGCGCGCCGGCGCCCGGCCCCTCGCCTCATCGCTGACTGACCCGTCCCTCCCCCTCTTCCCCGTGACCGTTCTTTTGGGGGTTTCCCGGCAGTTCTTCGGCTTTCCGGGGCGGGTCGGCCTGTCAAGGGTGGAGCGAAGCGACATCGCGAAGCGACGCGACCGAAGGGAGCGCCCTTGACAGGCCGGCCCGACGCGGAAGGACGATGGGACTGACGGGAAACCCCCAAACCTGCCCTGAGACCGCCCCAGGGGGCACCGCCCCCGGCCACCGGCCCGCCCGCCCGCGCCGCAGGCGCTCAGTACGCCCGGGTTCGGTGCAGGTGGCGGGTCAGGGCGTGGAGCCAGGGGTGGGTGGCCGGGCGGCCGTCCAGGACGGCGGCGAACTGGGCCTCGGTGCGCAGGGCGCGGAGGGTGGCGAGGTCGTCGCGGCCCGGGGGCGGGGGCGTGGGGGTGCCGTGCTGGGCCGCGCGGTAGGTGTCGATGAGGTACTGCTCGATGGCTGTCATGCATCCACCCTCACCCCGTTGGGCGCGGCACGCTCGCCGATTGACGTTCCCCGTCAATCGACGCCCCTCACCTGCGGCGATGCCCCGCCGGACCGCTCGGGAACCCTCTTACGGACGCACGGCCGCCCGTACGCTTCCGACGTCCCCCGCCCCATCCGCACACCCTGCGGGAGGCCACAATGGGGCGATGAGCGTCACCATCGACATCGCCGGGCTCCCCGCGGAGCAGATCGGTTTCGCCCCGTCACCTCTCGCCGAGCTCTGCATGACGCTGCACGCGCTCTCGCAGCCGGCTCATCACCCGGGGCTCCAGTCCTGGACGAGGGCCACCACAGCCTCGCTCGACCCCTGCCTAGCCGACCGGCTCCTAGAGGCCGAATTCATGTGGCGCAGTTCGTTCTCGGACATCTTCATGGCCTTCGCCGGCATCCCCGGCGGTACCGGCCGCCCGGGGGCGACGCTGGCCGAGGAGCTGGACGTGCTCGACCGGATGGACGACGAGCGGTTCGTGATGGCCGCGCTGGAGCACTGCTGGCTGGCGCTCTACAACGAGGGCGGCGGGCCGCACCCGTTGAAGGACGCGGCGGCGCGGGCGAAGGCGCTGGAGACGGCGGCGGCGCGCGGGCCGCGGCAGTTGGAGTTCTCGATCCGGCTGCTGGACGATCCGGCGGGGGTCCGGGTGTGGATGCGGCGGCTGCTGGAGGACTGCGACGAGGCCTTCTTCGCGGAGACCTGGCGGCGCATAGAGCCCCGGCAGACGGCGGACGCGCGGCACAAGGCGGAGGTGCTGCGGCGCAAGGGGCTGCCGGCGGTGCTGCGGGAGGTGTCCTCGGCGCTGAGCGTGGACGAGGCGCTGACGGTGATAACCGCCGACAAGATGGTCAACGGGCAGGCCACGGCCACCGATCCGCTGGTCGGGCCGGGTCTGCTGTTCGTGCCGACGAACTTCGGCTGGCCGCACCTGCTGGTGCTGCACGCGCCGGGCTGGCGGCCGGTGGTGCACTACCCGCTGGACTCGCCGGAACTGGCCTCCGGGCCGGGCTCGGTGGAGCTGCTCCAGCGCCGGATGGAGGCGCTGGCGCACCCGATGCGGATGATGCTGTGCCGCAGTCTGGCGCGCGCCCCGTACACGACGAGCGAGCTGGCGCGCGTGTACGGGATATCCGCGCCTGAGGTGTCCCGGCACCTGGCCGTGCTGAAGAAGGCGGGGCTGATGCACACCCGCCGCCAGGGGCGTTATGTGCAGCACCAGTTGGATCTGTCCGTGGTCGCACGGATAGGTTCCGATTTCATCGAGGGAATCCTGCGCTGAGCGGTTCTGCCCGACGATCGGACGGTGGCCGGATTTCGCCCCTCATCAGAGGTACCGATATCCGGATTTCACAAACCGGAAGCAGTGAAAACTCTGGCGAGGGGCGCCTCTTGGTGTTTAACGTGCGTCCACCACGCCACGCCTCCCCCACAGACGCTTCCTGCTGTGAAAGGACCTTCATGCCCTCTCGCCGTATAGCCACAGCCACCGCCGTCCTGGCGGCCGCGGCCCTCGTCTCCCCGCTGCTCCTCGCCGGTCCGGCCGGTGCGACGAGCCCGCAGAGCGACGCCGCCCGCGGTGACGCGCTGGCCAGGAAGCTGGTCAAGGACTCGACGGGCAAGGGCGCCAACAACCACCTGAAGGTCTTCCAGTCGATCGCCGACTACAACAACGGCAACCGCGTGGCCGGCTCCAAGGGCCACGCCCAGTCGGCGCAGTACGTCGAGGCCGTGCTGAAGGGTGCCGGGTACCAGGTCTCGCGCCACGAGTTCGACTTCGTGTACGTCGAGACGATCTCCGAGAAGCTGAAGGTCAACGGCGCCACCGGCCGCGACGTGCCCCTCAAGCTGATGACGTACACGGCCAGCGGCCCGGAGGGCGGCATCACCGCGCCCGTCGCCGTGACCCCCGTCGACGCCGACGGCACCACCGGCTGCGAGCCCACGGACTTCGCGGCCGGCGCCTTCACCGGCAAGATCGCGCTCATCAAGCGCGGCGGCTGCACCTTCGCCGCGAAGCAGGCGAACGCGGCGGCGGCCGGCGCGGTCGGCGCGGTCATCTACAACAACACGGCGGGCGCCCTCAACGGCACCCTCGGCGACGCGAACGCCGGCAAGGTGCCCACCGGCGGCATCTCCCAGGAGGACGGCGAGAAGCTCGCCGCCGAAGCGGCCGCGGGTCCCGTCTCGCTGACCCTGGACGTCCGCGAGCTGCGCGAGAACCGCAAGACGTTCAACGTCGTCGCCGAGACCAAGGGCGGCGACCCGAACAACACCGTCTTCCTCGGCGCGCACCTGGACTCGGTCGCGGCCGGTCCGGGCATCAACGACAACGGCTCCGGCTCGGCGGGCATCCTCCAGGTCGCGCAGCGCCTCGCGAGCGAGCAGAAGAAGATCAAGAACAAGGTGAAGTTCGCCTGGTGGTCGGCGGAGGAGTTCGGCCTGCTCGGCTCCGAGGCGTACGTGGCCTCGCTGACGCCGGAGCAGAAGAAGCAGATCAAGCTCTACCTGAACTTCGACATGATCGCCTCGCCGAACTCGGCGTACTTCGTCTACGACGGCGACGACTCCGACAAGGTCGGCTCGGGCCCCGGCCCGGAGGGTTCGGCGCAGCTGGAGAAGCAGATCACCGACTTCCTCGACACGCAGAAGATCCCGCACGAGGGCAGTGACTTCACCGGCCGCTCGGACTACGGCCCGTTCATCGAGGCCGGCATCCCGTCGGGCGGTACGGACACGGGCGCCGAGGGCATCAAGACCCCGGAGCAGGCCGCGAAGTTCGGCGGTCAGGCGGGCGTCGCCTACGACCCGAACTACCACGGCAAGGGCGACGACATCAACAACATCGACCAGAAGGCGCTCGACATCAACGTCGACGTCATCGCGAACGCGGTCGGCCACTACGCCTGGGACCTGGCCCCGCTGACGCAGCCGGTCACCCCGAAGCCGTCCACCGGCTCCGGCAACGGCGGCGGTCTGCGCCCGGGCCACGACCACGACGTCACCGAGTAGGCAGCACCAGCAGGACACACGAGGGGCCGGCCTCCCGCACGGGAGGCCGGCCCCTCGGCCGTGCCGTGCCGTGCCGTGACGTGCCGTGCCGTGTCGGGGGGAGGCCGGAGCTACCCCGGCCAGGGCCCGATGCCGACCGGCTGGACCAGCCAGCCGAAGTCGCCCAGGCCCCCGCGCGCGGTGAGTTCCGCCGCCTCGCCCGCCGCCGACAGGGCGCGGACGTAGCCCGCCGGGTCGGTGGAGGCCAGGGCCAGCGGCGGCCGGCCGCCCGAGACGCCGAGGGCGGTCAGGGCGGCGCGCTGGGTGAGCAGGCCGGCGCCCGGTCCCGCGCAGGCGTCGAGCGCGACGTGCGCGGTGACGTCGCAGCCGCCGTCCGGGACGGGTGCGGTCTCGCGGCCGTCGCGGAAGCCGGTGAGGGTGCCGTACGGGGGGCGGGCGCCCCGGGTGTGGGCGTAGTCCACGGCCACCGCGAGGCCCCGGTCGAGGGTGGCGACGGCCGCGGCCCAGGCCTCGTCGCGGGCCCGGCCGATCTCCGCCCGGCCGCCGTCGGGTCCGGCCGCGCCGGGCCACCACCGCCGGAGCCAGTCCCGGTCGGCGTCCTCCAGGGGTTCGCCGGGGGCCTCCGTACCGTCGGGGGCGACCAGGACGTACCGGCCGTCCTCGGCGATCTCCAGCGGTACGTTGTCCAGCCATTCGTTCGCGAACAGCAGGCCCGTCGTCCCCTCGGGCGGCTCGGCCACCCACCGGATGCGGGGGTCCAGCCCCGCGGGCTCCGCCGCGCGCTCGACCGCGTACGCGTTCACCCGCGCCGCCGTCTCCGCGGGCAGGGCGGCGAGGACGCCGGCCAGCAGTTCGCCCCGCCCGGCCCCCATGTCGACCAGGTCGAGCCGCCCGGGCCGGCCCAGCTCCGCGTCCACCCACTCCAGCAGCCGGGCCACGGCCCCCGCGTACAGGGCGGAGGCGTGCACGGAGGTCCGGAAGTGCCCGGCGGGCCCCGGCCCGCCCGGACGCACGTAGAAACCGCCGGGCCCGTACAGCGCGGCCTCCATCGCGGCCCGCCACCGGACCGGCCCCCTGACCTCACCCTCAGCGCTCATCACCCACAGGTTAAGGCGACCCTCCACCTTGGGGAGTACTCCCCCGTCGCAGGGATCGCACCTGTGGTTGACTCCAGCACCTATTTCCTTTCCCTACTCTGGGTTACGTGCAGCGCCTCTACGACTTCATCCGCAGACACCCGACGGGCGTCGACAGCTTCTGGGCTGTCCTCTTCTTCGGGATCTCGATGATGAACGTGGCCGGGGCCGAGGGGCAGAGCACCGCCCTGCGGCTGGCCACCGTGCCCGTCGTCGGCGCGCTGACGGCCGCCCTGGCCCTGCGCCGCCGGTGGACCGTGCCGATGTTCTGGCTGTCGGTCGGCGCCGGCGTCTACCAGCTGGCCATCGGGCAGGAGATGCAGTTCTGCGACGTCGCGATGCTGGTGGTGCTGTTCACGGTGGCCGCCGCCGACGTCCCGCGCTGGGTCTCGCGCGCCGCGCTCGCCTCCGGGCTGCTGGCCTCGCCGCTGTACTTCCTGCGCTTCGGCGTGGACAAGACGTCGAGCGGGACGGAGGAGGTCCTCTTCGTCCTCTTCATGATGGTCCCGTTCGCCCTCGCCTGGGTGATGGGCGACTCGCTGCGCACCCGCCGCGCCTATTACGCGCAGCTGGTGGAGCGCAACCAGCGGCTGGAGAACCAGCGCGAGGCGCAGGCGAAGGTGGCGGTGGCCGCCGAGCGCGCCCGGATCGCCCGCGAGCTGCACGACGTCGTCGCGCACAACGTGTCGGTGATGGTGGTCCAGGCGGACGGGGCCGCGTACGTCATGGACGTGGCACCGGACCAGGCCAAGGAAGCCCTCCAGACCATCTCCGGGACCGGCCGGCAGGCGCTGGCCGAGATGCGCCGGCTGCTGGGCGTGCTGCGCACGGGCGAGCCGCAGGAGTCCGAGGACTACGTGCCGCAGCCGGACGTGGAGCAGATCGAGGTGCTGGTCGAGCAGGTGCGGGCGGCGGGGCTGACGGTCGACTTCGAGGTGGAGGGCGCGCCGCGCAGGCTGCCCAGCGGGGTGGAGCTGACGGCGTACCGGATCGTGCAGGAGGCGCTGACGAACACGCGCAAGCACGGGGGTCCCGACGCCAGGGCGAGCGTGCGGCTGGTCTACTTCGACGACGGGCTCGGCCTGCTGGTCGAGGACGACGGGCGGGGCGCGGCGCACGAACTGTACGAGGACGGCGGCGCGGACGGCGCCGGACACGGCCTGATCGGCATGCGGGAGCGCATCGGTATGGTCGGGGGGACCCTGGACGCGGGTCCGCGCCCCGGCGGGGGCTTCCGGATCAGTGCCCTGCTCCCGCTGAAGAAGAGTTAGCCCCGCACGGGACCGCTCAACAAGAGGTAGAGGTAGTCACGGATGTCCATCCGAGTGATGCTGGTCGACGACCAGGTGCTGCTGCGCACCGGCTTCCGCATGGTGCTGGCCGCGCAGCCGGACATGGAGGTCGTCGCCGAAGCGGGCAACGGCCTGGAGGCGCTGGAGGTGCTGCGGGCCACGGCGGTCGACGTCGTCCTGATGGACGTGCGCATGCCCAAGCTCGACGGGGTGGAGGCGACGCGGCGGATCTGTGAGCCGGAGACGCACCCGAAGGTGATCATCCTGACCACCTTCGACCTGGACGAGTACGCGTTCTCGGGCCTGAAGGCGGGTGCGAGCGGCTTCATGCTGAAGGACGTCCCGCCGGCGGAGCTGCTGGCCGCGATCCGGTCGGTGCACAGCGGTGACGCGGTGGTGGCCCCTTCGACGACGCGGCGGCTGCTGGACCGGTTCGCGCCGATGCTGCCGACGACGACGGCGGAGCCGGAGAACAAGGAGATCGAGCGGCTGACGGACCGCGAGCGCGAGGTCATGCTGCTGGTGGCGCAGGGGCTGTCGAACGGGGAGATCGCGGCCCGGCTGGTGCTGTCGGAGGCGACGGTGAAGACGCACGTGGGCCGGATCCTGACGAAGCTGGGCCTGCGCGACCGGGTGCAGGTGGTGGTGCTGGCGTACGAGACGGGCCTGGTGCGCGCCGGGGGCGGCGGGGCGGGGTAGCCCGCGCCGCCCCTCGGGGACGGGTCAGCCGCGCTGGATCAACTCGCAGGAGTTGGAGGCTACGAAGTCGAGGGTGGCCTGGTCGGCGAGCAGGACGTCGAGGTCTCCGGGGTTCTCGCCGCATTCGATGCGGTCGAAGCCGCCGTTGCGGCTGAGGATGGTGTCGTTGCCCTCACGGCCGTTGAAGGTGTTGCCCGAGAAGCCCGAGAAGTTCCAGCCGTCGGAGTCGAGGAGGCGGTCGGGGCCGGTTCCGCCGACGAGGCGGTCCAAGCCCTCTCCTCCGATGAGGTCGCTGGGGATGGACGTACTGTTGGTGGCCTCGTCGTTCCGGTCCCCGAGCGTGGCCAGGATGCGGGCCACCGTGTTCGCCTGGCCGCAGCGGACCGTGTTCGGGTTTCCGGCCTGGACGCAGCCCGGTCCCGGGATCAGGACGGCCGTCGCGTCGTTCACTTCGAGGAATCCGCCGCTGATGCGGAACTCGACCGTGTTCGTCTCTCCCGGCTGCGCGGTGAAGAGGATCTGGCTGCCGTTGCGCGTCACCAGGGCGGGGTCGGCGGAGGCCGGGCCCGCGAGGGCCATCGTCAGGGCCAGGGCGGCCAGGGCGGGGGTGGCGACGCGTGCGGTGCGGGAGAGCTTCATGGGGGTGCTGTCCTTCGGTTGCGAGATGCGGACCGGGTCGAGGGTCCGTCCGGACCTGCACTACCCAGAGCAACCGTCAGATTCATATTGTGTGCACGGAGTTACCACGGCTGCCGTACACAAGCCCACGTCCGGCCCGCCGCCACCCTGGCTACGGCGGCCGCCTACGGCAGCGGCGGCACCGCCGTCCGCAGGTGGGTCAGCAGCACCGACAGGGACTCCCACGCCGCCGGGTCGGCGCCGTCGCCCAGCGGGTAGTGCAGGCCGGGCCTGCGCCGCGGTCCGACCTGGACGGGCTGGACCTCCAGCGGGGGCCGCCGCGCATGGGTCAGGGTCGCCTCGGCCACGCCGTTCCCGCCCAGGGTGAAGGACACCGGGACCGCCGGTACGGACACCCGCGGGGTCAGGCTGAGGTCGCGCCGACCGGGCCCGAGGGAGGCCAGCATGCTGACCAGGCCGTGCCCGGAGACGAGTTCCTCCGCCAGACCGGCGAGCGCGGCCAGGGGCACCTCCTCGGCGGGCCCGTACCCCAGGGACAGGGTGACGTCCTCCTCGACCCCGGCGGCCGTGCGGGTCACGCGTACCGTGGCCAGCGCGGGCCGCTCCGGCGACCCGACGGCGGTGACGAGGGTCGGCTCGGGCGCGCGGCCCCGGGCCAGGTCGGTGAGCTGGCGCGGCGACCAGGGCAGGTTCACCGGCTCGGCGGTGCCCCAGCCCGCGGGCGGTCCGCCGGTCAGGGTGCGCCAGGCGGCCTCCAGGGAGCGGCCGACCAGGAGCGCTTCCTCGGCGGGGTGCTCGGTTCGGAACTGCAGGGTCAGCCGGCGTTCCCCCGACGCCTCGGCCCGCCGGAACGCGGCGGCGAGGGCCGGGGCGCCCGCCTGGTCGCGGACCGGGGCGAAGGTGCCGTCCTGCCAGGCCAGGACCGCGCCGGACAGGCCGTCGTAGTACCCGGAGGCCGGGTCCTGGACCACCCACCGGTTCGGTGCCCCGGCGAGCGCGGTGCGCAGCGGGAGGCTGAGCCGGCAGTGGTCGGGGGTGACGACGTGCAGGGCCGCGCCGAATCCGGTGGTGGTGCGCAGGACGTCCGACAGCCAGGCGGTCAGTCCGATGAGGGGCCGGTCGGCGAGGACGACGGCGGTGGATTCGGTGACCACGTCCACGGTCGGGAGGGCTCCGACGGGCGCGGGTGCCGCCGATGCCTCGGAGGTGACCGGTACGACCGTCAGGTGTCCGGCGCCCTCGGGCCAGACGGTGCCGCCGAGGACCTCGGCGAGGCGTCCGGCGACGGCCCCGGCGAGGGGGGCCGCCTCGGGTACGGCGGTGGAGGCGCGGGTCTCCGTCCACCAGACGGGGGTGGCCGAGGGCGTCCCGAGGAGGCGTTCGACCTCGCCGGGGACCTGTACGAGCACGGGGGCCTCGACCGAGACCAGGGGCCGCCCGGCGGCGCCGAGCAGCTGGATGACGGCGCCTTCGCCGACGGCCTGGGCGTCGAGGTCCGCGCCGCCCGCCGTCAGGGCCACCATCAGGGCGGTGGTGTCGGGCATCTTGGCGGTGAGGGCGATGACGTCCTTGGTCACGGTGTCAGGGCGCTTCCTGGGTCGGGGTGCCGGCGAGGGCGGTCTGGACGATCTGGTGCGGACGGCCGCGCCGGACCAGCGTGCCGCGGCCGGGCGGCTGGGCGCTCGCGTACAGCTGCGGGAACAGCTGGCCTTCGGAGCGTTCGCCGTTCATCACGAGGGCGGTGGTGCCGGACTCGCGCAGGGTGGTCATCAGCGGTTCGTACAGGGCCCGGGAGGAGCCGGCGACGCGCCGTGCGATCACGAAGTGCAGGCCGATGTCCTGGGCGGACGGCAGGTAGGGGACGAACGCCTGGAGGGGCTGCTGTCCGGCGGTGGTGAGGATGTCGTAGTCGTCGACGAGGACCACGATGCGCGGTCCGGCGAAGCCGGGGCCCTCGCCCGGTTCGGCGTCGGGGTCGATGCCGTCCTCGGGGAGCCGCTTGTCGAGTTCCTTGGCGATGCCCACCGAGAGGGCGGTGGCGATCTTCGCGTTGTGGGCGTAGCCGCCGCGGTAGGGCTCGGGGACCACGCCGCGCAGTCCGCGCCTGGGGTCGTAGACGGCGAAGACCAGTTCCTCCTCGCCGTGGCGGGCGATGAGCTGGCGGGCGACGAGGGCGAGCAGGTTGGTCTTGCCGCACTCGTCGTCGCCGAGGATCAGCAGGTGCTGGTCCTGGCCGAAGAGGTCGAGGAGCACCGGTGCGAGGACGTCCTGGTCCACGCCGACGGGGATCCGGTACGGCTCCTCGTCGGCGGTGGGCAGCCGGTCGGCGGCCAGCCGTGCGGGCAGGACCCGTACGGGGGAGGCGAGTTCGCCGTGCCAGGTGGCGCGGACGGTGCCGGCCGCCTCTTCCAGGGCGGCGGCCAGGTCGGTGTTCCCGGCGCGGGAGTCGATGCGCGGGAGGGCGGTCTGGGCGAACAGCTTGCCGTCGGTGAGTACGCGTCCCGGGGTGTCCGGGGAGATCGTCTCGGACAGCTTGCGGTCGATGGCCGAGTCGGAGGGGTCTCCCAGGCGCAGTTCGACGCGGCCGCCGAACAGGGACTGGTTGGCGATCCGCACGTCGTTCCAGCGGAGCATGCCGGCGACGACGTGGATGCCGTAGCCGCCGCCCCGCTTGAGGAGGTCGGTGACGGAGTCGTCGAGTTCGGAGAACTCCTCGCGCAGGGCCCCGTAGCCGTCGACGAGGAGCACGATGTCGGTGGAGGC
Source organism: Streptomyces sp. NBC_00158 (assembly GCF_045160885.1). Taxonomy (NCBI): domain Bacteria; kingdom Bacillati; phylum Actinomycetota; class Actinomycetes; order Kitasatosporales; family Streptomycetaceae; genus Streptomyces; species Streptomyces sp. NBC_00158. Next base: position 4,079,124 of record NZ_CP108161.1, on the reverse strand, counting down.
GAGTTCGGGCAGCCGGCCCTGGGAGCGGAGCCGGCGCAGCTGGTCGACGGAGTCGATGGAGTGCTCGCGGAACAGTTCCTCGCGGGTGGCGAGCATGGCCCGCACCTCGGCGACCGTGCGGGCGGCCCGTTCGCGGTCGGCGCGGCCGGCGATCCCGCCGACGTGCGGGAGTCCGGCGAGTGCGGCGAGGCCGCCCCCGGCGAGGTCGAGGCCGTAGACGGCGACGTCCTGCGGGGTGTGGGTCAGCGCCAGTGACAGGGCCAGGGTGCGCAGCAGGGTGGTCTTGCCGGACTGGGGGCCGCCGGTGACGGCGGTGTGCCCGCCGGCGACGGTCAGGTCCAGCTCCCAGGGTCCGCGCCACTGGCGGGCGGGGTCGTCGAGGACGCCGAGCGGCACCTTGAGGGGGGTGCGGCGGGCGGCGGCGAGCCGGAGTCCGCGTTCGGTGACGGACAGCGGTCCGGCGGCGGCGTCCAGGGGCGTCGCGTCGGGCAGCGGCGGCAGCCAGATGCGGCGGACGGGCGGGGCGGCGTCGGCGAGCTGGTCGACGATGACGGAGAGCACGCTGGGCCCGGTCTCGCGGGCGGTGGCGGTGGGCTTCTCCTCGGCGGGCTCGGCCGGGCCGGTGCTGTCCCGGAGGGTGTTGAAGGTGGGGTAGGGCAGGGCGAGCGGGCCGCGGTCGGTGTCGTCGAGGGCGGCGGCCGGGCCCCGGTAGCGGCCGGATACGTACCCGGCCTTGAAGCGGGTGTAGGTGGAGGTGTCCACCTTGAGGTAGCCGAAGCCGGGCAGCGGCGGCAGCTGGAAGGCGTCGGTGGTGTCGAGGACGGTGCGGGACTCGTCGGCGGAGAAGGTGCGCAGGCCCAGCCGGTACGACAGGTAGGTGTCCAGGCCCTTGAGCTTGCCGCCCTCGATGCGCTGGCTGGAGAGCAGCAGGTGCACGCCGATGGAGCGGCCGATGCGGCCGATGGACAGGAACAGGTCGATGAAGTCGGGTTTGGCGGTGAGGAGTTCGCCGAACTCGTCGATGACGACGAACAGGTGCGGCAGCGGCTCCAGTTCGGGCTTCTCGGCGCGCAGGACCGCGTAGTGGCCGATGTCGGCGACGTTCCCGGCGTCCTTGAGGACCTGCTGGCGGCGCTTGACCTCGCCGGCGAGGCTGGTGTGGACGCGCTCGACGAGCCCGGCCTGGTTCTCCAGGTTGGTGATGACGCCGGCGACGTGCGGGAGCTTCTCGAAGGGGGCGAAGGTGGCTCCGCCCTTGTAGTCGACGAGGACCATCGCGAGGTCCTCGGGCGAGTGGGTGGCGACGAGGGCGAGGACGAGCGTACGGAGCAGCTCGCTCTTGCCGGAGCCGGTCGCGCCGACGCACAGGCCGTGCGGGCCCATGCCGAGCTGCGAGGACTCCTTGAGGTCGAGGAGGACCGGGCCGTGCCGGTCGTCGATGCCGATGGGGACGCGCAGGAAGTCCCGCTCCCCGCGCGGCGCCCACATCCGCTTGACGTCGAGTGCGGCGGGGTCCGCGATGCCGAGCAGGCCCATGAAGTCGACCGGTCCGGAGACGGGGGTGCCCTCGGCCACGGACTCGGCGGACAGCCGCAGCGGGGCGAGCATGCGGGCGAGGCCTTCGGCGGTGGCCGGGCCGAGGGCGTCGCTGATCCCCTCGGCGGCGGGGGCCCCGGGGGTGCGCAGGTCGCGGACGGTGACGTGGCTGCCGTCCGGCCCGTCGACGGTGATCCGTATGGCCACCTCGTCGGGCTCGTGGACCTGCTCGGCGAGCAGGTGCAGCACGGTGGTGTTCATGTCGGCCAGGCCCACGGCGGTGTCGGGGCGGGGCAGTTCGACGGCGTTCTCCCCGTACTCGTCGCTGACGACGAGGAGCCGGCCGGCCAGGCGCAGGGCGCGCTTGTCGGACAGGCCGCGGCGCACCTCGGCCGCGTACGAGGCCCTGCGGCGCAGGTCGGGGGCGAGGACCCCGGCGGCGAGCTGGGGCAGGCTGGGCGCGATCCGCCGGGCGGCGACGGGACCGTCCTGTTCCTGCTGGTCGAGGACGTGGGGCAGCCACTTGGCCCACTCCCAGTCCCCGAGCCGGTCGCCGGGCACGCCGAGGGCGACGGCGACGTCGTCGGGGGCGTGCAGGACGGCGGTGTGGGTGAGCAGGGCGCGGGCGACGCGCAGCACGCCCGCGCGGTCGCCGACGATGCTGACGTTGCCGGCCCGGTCGAGGGGGACGGTCAGCGGGAAGTCGCTGGCCCGGCCGAAGCGGGCCATGAGGGCGCCGGCCTCGTTGAGCATGAACCGGTCGGGCGGGGTGAGTACGCCGCCGGCGCCCGACGCGAGGGAGAGTTCCTGCACGGCGACGGCGCCGGTGCCCAGGCGCGGCCGCAGGAAGTCGGGGTCGGTGCGGCGCCGTTCCCACAGCCGCGCGGGGTCGCGTACGAGGTCGTACAGGGCCTCCGGCGGCGGGTTGAGGCGGCGGGCCTCGTCGCGCAGCGCCTTCTCGCGGGCGCCGAGCTCCTCGCGCTGCTCCTCCAGGTACTCCAGGTAGCGCTCGCGCTGGGCGCGGCGGGTGCGCTGGGCCTTGCCACGCTGGGACCAGAACAGGGCGACGGCGCCGATCAGCGCGAAGACGAGCACGATCGCGCCGACGGCGGCGAACTGGCTGTTGCGGATGACGGTCATCATCACGACCGAGCCCATCACGCCCGCCATCGGCAGCAGCGCGGTGGCGGGGCTGCCGATCTTGCCCTCGGGCAGGTTGGGCGGGGCCTCGACGGCGTGGGGCTGGGCGGGGGCGGGGGGCATCGTGCCCCGGGCCGGGCGGTGGATCAGCTGCTGGGTCACCGGGCGGCACCGGAGGCCGGGAGGGCCACGGCCCGCTGGAGCACGTCGGCGGCGAGCCGCATGGCGGCCTCCCGGGTCTGGAATCCGAGGAGTTCGGACTTGACGGCGCCGCCGGAGGCGAGGTGGCGGTCGTAGGGCAGGACGACGACGCCCGCGCCCGTGGCGCGCAGCTTCTCGACGGCCTTGCCGAGGTCGACGGCCGGGTGGGGGGCCTGGACGGTGAGGACGACGACGGTCCGCGGCAGCACGGGCACCGGCAGGGAGCCGAGCCAGTCGAGGACGGCGTGGGTGGAGACGAGCCCCTCGGTGGTGGCGGGGGCGGTGAGCACGCGGGCGTGCGCGGTGTCGAGGGCGGTGCGGGCCACCTCGCCGGGGAGGGTCTCGCAGTCGACGACGGTGACGCCGAAGTAGCGGCGGAGCGCGACCATCACGGTCCGGTAGGTGGCGACGTCGACCTGGGCGCCGATGCGGCCCTGGCTGCCGGGCAGCAGCCAGCCGCCGTCGGGGAGCGGGACGAGGTAGCCGGTGATGTCGGTGAGCTGCATGGAGGGGCGGACGATCTGCGCGAGGTCCGCGCAGGTCCAGCGCAGGGACGGCACGCCGAGCCGGACCGGGAGGGTGCCGAGGGCGGCGTCGGCCTCCAGGGTGAGCACCGGGTCGTGGCGGAAGTGGTTGTAGGTGCGGCTGAGCAGGGCGGTGACGGTGGTCTTGCCGGAGCCGCCGCGGATGCTGGTGACGACGATCTGGCGGCCGGTGGTGACGGGCTGCTGGACCTGGGTGGCGAGTTCCGTCTCGGCGGCGACGGCCTTGGCGACGGAGGAGCCGAGCGCTCCGCGCAGGGTGCGCAGGGTGCGGCGGGCCAGCGGGTCGCCGTGGCGGGGCCGGCCGGCGGGGGCTTCGGAGCCGGGGACCGGTACGGTCTCGGGCGCGCGGGCCTGGGGGGCCTGCGGGGTGTACTGCCGGGCGTACGCCTGCTGCGGGGCGGGTGCCGCGGCCTGCTGCGGGGCCGCCTGTTGCTGCGGGACGGGGGCGTGCGGCTGCACGGGGAGGGGGGCGGCGGGTGCCTCGTGGGCCTGGGGGCCTTGGGACGCCGGGGGAGCCTGCGGCGCCTGGGCGGACTGCGGAGCCTGGGGGCCCTGGGCGGATTGCGGGGCCGGGGCGGCCTGGGGGGTGCCGGTCAGGTCGCCGAGGACGCCGGCCTGCCAGTCGTCACGACGCTGGTTCATGCTCATGTCTGACATGTCTGAGTAGCAACCCCTACGCGAAGGTGCCGAGCAGCCGCCCGTACACGCCGAACACCCCGATGAGCAGCGGGAACAGCACGATGACGCCGATCGACTCGGCGGTGTCCCCGACCCGCCGCAGCCGGACCCGGACGTGCTCGGGCGGCTGGACGGCGAGGACGCCGAGCGCCGCCAGGGCCAGCGCCAGCAGCACCGCCAGCGGCCCGGCCGCACCGGCGCGGCCCGCCCAGACGAGCAGCGCCGCCACGGTGACGGCGGCCCCGGCCAGCAGCAGCGCGACGACCTCCGCGACGAGCGGGAACGCCCGCGCGCGCAGCCACAGCACGACGGCGACGGCCGAGGCGAGGGACACCGTCCAGACGTCGGGTTCCCGCAGCGCGACCACACCGGCCGCGCCCGCCGAGACGGCGGTGGCGAGGGTGGCCAGCGCCATGCCCCGGTGGGTGGCGCCGAGGGCGGTGGCGACCTTGTACCGGCTGACCGAGGCCCCGCGGGCCCGCTGGTCGTCCAGGCCGGTCAGCCCGGCCGCGGCCAGCGCGAGGCGCGGCAGCAGCCCGAGCAGGACCACCGAGACCACGGCGAGCACGGCCCCGGTACGGGCGCCCGCCTGGCCCTGCGCCAGCGCGGTCGCCTCCCACACCACCGTCAGGCCCACGAGGGCGGCGGCGCCCACGAACCCGCCCCGCCCGAGCGGCGTGAACCACCCCAGCAGCGCGAGCCCGACGGCCAGCGCACCCGCGACGGCGGCGAGCCGGCCCATGGCGCCCCAGTGCTGCGCGTCGCCCAGGGTCCACGCCCCGAGCACCCCGACCGCGGCGGCACAGGCCAGCAGCGCCGCCGCCAGCCCCGCCCGCTTCAGCCGGCCCGCCAGCGCGCCGACGACACCCGCGACGGCGGCGGTCCCGAGCAGCACCCCGGCCACCGCGCCCGGCGCGAACTCCCGCCGGGCGAACCAGCCGGCGGCCAGCGCCCACAGCACGAGCCCCGCCCCGGCGGTGACCCGCCGCGCGGAGGGACGCCAGCGCCAGGCGCGTACGTCCAGGTCCTCGGCGGCCTCGTCGGTGACGTCGTGCACCACGGGCGCGGACGGCACGTCCTGCACCCGTACGAGCCGCAGCACCGCGCCGTCGGCGACGCCCGCGTCCTCCAGGGAGACGCCGTGCTCGATGACGGACCCGTCGGCCGTGACCAGGTGACGCAGCATCGGCTGTGCGGCGACCCGGTCGTCCAGCATCCGTATGACGTCGGGCAGCAGCCGCCCGACGGGCTCCTGTGAGGGGAGTACCAGGTCCATCCGGCGCCGCTCACCGACCAGGGTGACCCGGCTCAAGGCTGTACCGCTCACTGCGCCCATGCTCACCACGCGTTCGAACCTATCACCGAGTACTGACCTGTCCGGGCGTCCCCGTTTTGCCGATGAGGCGGTGGGAGATGAACGACCAGCCGACGCAGCCGGCGCACAGCACGGCCGCGATGACCAGCCCGGCGACGGCCTTCCCGATCCGCTCGTCGGCCACCCGGCGCCCGCGCTGCGCTCCGAACAGCACGGCGTCGCGCATCCTGCGCCGACGCACCGCGACGGACTCCAGCAACTGGCTGTCGTAGTCCTCGGCCGCCACCCCGGCCCCCCTTCTCCCTGTCGCCCCAGACGCTAGTACGACCCCTCACGACGCCGAAACCGGTGGAGGCGTTTCCGCCATGCTCCTGCCGGGCTCCCAGCCGCACCCGGCACTCGCGCCCGACCAGCCGATCGGCACGGATCACAAGGCGCTCCCGATCCGCCTGGCCGCCTCCAGGTGGCCGATGGCGGCCAGACCCGCGGCCCCGGCCGGCAGGTCCGCCGGCTCCCAGCACAGATCACGCCCGAGCACTTCGTCGGCCCGGCCGTCCCCCAGCACCCGGCTCCGGAACAAGGGCCCTTCGCCGCCCTCGGCCTGGTGGTACGTGATGCGCCCCTCGCCCTCCAGCGCGTCGAGGACGGCGTCGTCGAGGACGCCGACGGGCCGGCTGCCGAGGTAGCCCGCCGGCTTGCCGGGCCGGCACATCACGCCGACGAGGTCGAGGAAGACGCCGGAGCAGTCACGGCTGAAGGACCCGCCGCGCTCGTAGAACAGCACCAGCGGCTCGTACAGGTCCGGCAGCCCTGCCACCGCGTCCGGGTTCCGCTCCCCGAGCCCCGCCAGCCGCACGGCCCCGGCACAGGTCTTCCGGAGGTCCTCCCAGTAGACCGTCCGCTGCAGTTCCTCCAGTTCGGCCGCCTGCGCGGGCGGCAGCTCGAACTCCGGGTCCAGGTAGGCCGTGACGTCGTAGAACGGCCACGCCCCCTCGGCCCCGCAGGCCTTCGCCCACACGGCGGCCCGCCGCAGGTACTCCCACATCAGCACCTGCCGGGACCCGCCGCGCTCGAACGCGAGGTCCCACCGCATGTCCCACTCCACGGCCCGCAGCCGCTCCAGCATCCGCCACGCCGGCATCCTCAGCCCCTCCCCGAAAGCTCCGCGAGCGCGTCCGGCGACGGCGCCCGGTGTACGGCCGCTCCGACGGACGACCCGTCCTCGGTCCGGCCGAGGCAGCCGTCCAGGGCCTCCGACGCCCAGGCCCCACCACGCCGTGCGGCCCGGAACCGCAACAGCCAGGGCACGCCCGCCCAGAACGCCGCGTCCCCCGCCGCGCTGCGGGGCTCGTAGCCGGCCGCGCCGTCGGCGGACGCCCAGAGGAACCCGAGCAGCCGCTCCCCGCACCGAACTTCGGCGTACCGGACGGGGTCCTCGGTGGTGGCCTCGTAGTCCCCTTCCCCGTATCCGCCGGGGAGGAGCTTCACGAGCCGCCGCCAGCGCGCGGGCACCTCGAACGTGCCCCAGGAGTCCGCGTACGCCGCCTCCTCCGCCAGCAGGTCGGCGAACCCGTACGCCGTGGGGCGGGCGTGCCGGGTCGGGTCGCCGGGGTCGACCTCCGACCCCGCCAGGGCGGAGATCCGCTCCAGCGCGGCCGCGAGCCGGGGCGCGTTCTCGGCGGCCACCTCGGGCTGTGGCCGCTCCCGGAGGTCCTGGGTGAGCCACGGATCGGCGTAGACACCCATCCCGAGCACCACGCCCCCCTGATCCCACATGTGGACCCGTACGACGAACAGCTTCTCGGCCCGCCGCCGGACCCCGGCCTCCACCCACTCCCCGGGGAGCTGGAGGACCACCGTCAGGTGCTGGTCGGGCAGCAGCCGCACGGCGGACGCCTGCCCGGCCAGCACGTCGAGCGGCACGTCACGCAGCTCGTACAGCGGCCGAGCCATGGCCGACAGGTCACGGACCTCGACCGAACCCGCACCGCCGTCGGCGACCAGCCCGAGGGAAGCCAGGACGTCCCTGACCTCCCCCACGAGCGCGACCGCCCGCGCAGCCCCGTTCACGGCGGCATCCAGCACGGGGGAGGGCTCCCAGAACCACTCCCCCACCGGCTCGGTCGTGATCACGGACTGCCTCAAGCGCCTCGGCTCAGCTCCACGGCAGGGTCGCCGGGCGGCGATGCCAGTACCACGCCGCCGAGGCGAACTCCCCGGTGTCCTTTTCAAGAGCGACGGCGAGCGCGTGCCCGTCGTCCTCCGCCGTGTGCTCCCGGAACGCCGCGTCCAAGGACTCCATCGCGACGACCACGGATGCCCGCTCGTCGGCGGCGAGCCCCTCGATCACCGCGCTCAGCCGATCGCGGATCTCCAGGTCCTCCCGGTACATGCCGGCCCCGTACCAGCCCGCGGGCGGCCAGCCCGTGGCCATCCGCCAGACGAGGGACTCCCACATCCACACGAGAGTCCGAACTTCGAAGGCGGGCGTGCCCTGAGGAGCGTCGGGGAACAACCCGTCTGCCACAGGGGTGACTGCCGGGACTTCCCGGACGACTTCGGGAAATCCTTCAATCGGCGCGTGCTCAAGTCCGGGAACGAGCCGCTCGGTCGCAGTCACCCGGAATCCCGCGCCGATGTCCGCCCAGTCCTCAGGGGCTTCCAGGGGTTCGAGCCGGGCAAAGGTGGTCGCCCCCTGGGGGGCCACGACCTTCCGGATACCCGGCATGGTTCCCCAGGCAGTAAGGACGGGCGTGCCCAACCTGCGCGCGAAGGCCAGAGCCAGGTCCTCTTCCGCCGGCTGGTCGGCCACCTCTTCCGCGGCGTACACGGTCAGGTTGCAGGCAAGGTCACCGTGGAGGAATTCGTAGTCGCAGGTTACGCTGGCATCCCAATTGCGGTCCTCGAACTCGCTTTCCGGCGACACTCCGACCGAGGCGATGGGCACTCCGAATTCCTCTGCGAGCAGACGTGCGATCACGTCCGGCTCCGGTGCCCCTACGGTCAAGAATCCGTACATCACGAGTAGTACTCCCGGTAAAGATCATTCATCCGCTGAATGGCTTCCGGGCTGTCCCGGAACTTCGGATCCTTGCTGAACATTTTCTCGAGCTTACTCATGTCACCGTTTACCCTCATGATCATCTTGAGGGCCAGGAACTCGGTCCGGCTGAGGTTGATGAGTCCAGGACCGGACACAGGGAAGGTACGGCCCGTCTCTTCGACGCCGTACGTGCGTCCGTTGACGGTGTACCGCTGCGCGTCCTTGTCATAGTGAGCACGACCGGCGGCAATGTCTGCAAGGTCGTCCTTCACCGCCTGCTTCGCCTCCGGCAGGATGATCGTGTTCTTCGTGTCCACCTGCCCGCTCCTCACACCACTCAGGTCGTGGCGGGAGTTGGGATACAGCAGGCTCTTGCCCCGGGCGGTACCGGGAACGTCGTCCTTGACCGGCCAGGAAGCCTCGGGCTTCCTCACCTTGGGCGGCGGTTCAGTGCCCCCAGCACCGGCGCCCTCGCCTCCGCCGCCAGGGGTGCCCGTGCCACCGTGATCGCCCTGGTGCGGGACGGTCGGACCGTCGCCGTGGCCGCCGCCGCCCGTGGAGGGGCCGTCGCCGTGGCCGCCCGTGGAGGGGGTGTCCGTGTGGCCGCCGCCGGTGGGGGTGGTGTCGGTGTTGCCGTGGCCCGGGGTGGTGTTGGTGCCGCCGGGTTCGGTGTGGCTGTTGTGCGGCAGGTTGTCGGCGGTGCCGCCCGGGGTGTGGGACGCGGTCCCGCCCGGGGTGTGGGTGGTGGCCCCGCCCGGGGTGTGGGAGGTGACGTCCGCGGTGTGGGCGCCGACGCCGACGGGGACTTCCTGCCGCTTGGGGACCTCGGCCAGGGGGTGGTCTACGCCCTTGGGGACGGAGGTGAGGTCCTGCTTGGGCATGCCCTTGTGGTCCAAGAGCTGGTTGGTGACCTTGTCGAAGTACTGCGGCCGGCCGAGAGCGTCGTCGGTGAGCTGGACGGTGTCGTCCGGGTGCGGGAACCTGACCCCCGGCGCGTCGGCCTTCGGGAGGTCCTTCCACACCACGTCGTCGATCTTCGGGAACGCACCGTCGACCTTGCCGAGGTTCGCGAACAGGTCACCGATCTTCAGCTTCGCCAGGGAGCCGGCCTTGCCGATGTAGGTGATCGGGTCGATGATCCTGCCGGCCTTCCCGGCGACGGAGAGGACCTTCGCGATCCCGCCCGTCTTCGCCGCCGTTCCGGCGCCGCCGGTGAAGACAGTGGTCAGGACGTTGAAGGTGACCGCACCGGCCGCGCGGGCGGGGTTCTTGCCCCACTCGTCCCACGCGACCAGAGCCTTGCCGGTCTCCTTCATCGCCGTGCGGGAGTCCTTCAGCCAGCCCGGCAGCTGCTTGTCGTCCGCCATCCAGAACGCGGTACCGACACCGGGGATGGAGGTGATCGCGAGGCCGGTGGCGAGTTTGGCGAGACCGGTCCAGGCCTGGCCGGCCTTGTCCCAGCCGTCGACGCCGACCAGGGTGCCCAGGCCCCGGATGGTGCCCCAGATCCCGTCGACGATGATCCCGTCCCACACGAAGGACTTGACCCAGTAGCCGACCTCCCACGCCCGGTGGGTCTCCTCCAGCTGCGAACCCCACGGCAGGTCCTGGACCTTGTTCAGGTCATCGGCCTTGTAGCCGTACATGTTCGCGCCGTTCGAGCCGTCGTTCACGGTCAGGGGCGGGGCGCAGTACAGGGCGCGGATCTTGTTCGCGCAGGTTCGCTCGGCCGCCCAGAAGGCCTCCGCGGCGGCGTTGACGTCGTGGATCAGATCGTTGTTCTCATCGATCTTCTTCCCGTCGTCCTTCCAGTGCTCGTCCCCGGCGATCTTGCCGGTGAACGTCGTCGCCTTCACCTGGAGTTCTTTCAGGCGGGCGACGATGGGGCGGGCCTCGGTGACGTACTCGCCCAGCGCTTTGGCCGCCGATTCGAGCTGGTCGGCGAAGAAGTCGCTGTCCGTCTTCACCGGCTTGGTGGTGGCGAAGAGCTGGGCGGCCTCGGGGGCGGCGTAGAAGGCGGACAGGCCCTGGAACTCACTGTCCACGTTCGAGCCCGCGGTACGGAAGGTGCCCGCGGCCGCCGTGATCGCCGCGTGGTCCTGCTCCAACGCGTCCAGGTCACCCGTGAACTGCGGGATCGTGCACGGATTGATCGGTACGTGGTCGGTCACTTCTGACCAGTCCCCGGAAGCTCGACCTTCGGCTCCTTCAGGGCCTGGTTCTGCGCGTTCTGCGCCTGCTCGATGTTGCCCTGCACGTACGCCGTCGTCGCGTTGACGGCGCCGTTCAGCGAGGCCTCCGTGCGGGCGCCGATGAACGCGAGGCGGTACTCGTGGGCCTTCATGAGCTCACCGAGCGCGCCGGCGATCGGGCCCATGCCGCCGCCCTCGCCGCTGCTGCCGCCGCCCGGAGTGATGGTGCCCGCGTGCTTCGCGGCCTCCGGCAGTTCCGTCTGGAGCGACTTGCCCGCCTTCTGGAAGCCCTCCGCAGCGGTGATCGTCTTGTTGACGACCCCCTGCACGCCGGACGGCTTGATGTCCCAGTCCATGCCCTACCCCCGTGTCCTCGCGTCCCTCGTCCGGCGTGCGTCCCGACGTGCGTCCCGGCGTCCCTGCGTCAGCCGATGTTGTCGACCGCCGTCTTGGCCTTCTGCAGCGTGGCCTGCGCGGTCGAGTCGTTCTGATCCAGCGTGGTGCGGACGAGGCGGATGATGTCGCGGACCTCGTTCGCCGCCTTGTGCCAGCGGGCTTCCTTGCCGTGGTACTCGTCCGAAACTCCGTCGGCCTGGAACTCCATCATCGCGGCCTTCACCGCGGCCTCGCGGTCGCCGAGCACCCGCTCCAGCCGGCCGATGATCCCGTCGAGCCCGCCCTGGACCTCCACGGAGGCGGCGATGTCGTACGAAGTGCGGTCCTGGTTCGCCATGTCTGTCAGTCCCCCGGGTTTCAGCGCGCGCCGAAGCGAGCGGCGTCGAAGTTCGCGGAGCCCATGTTCTGGTGGGCGTTGTCGCCCTGCTCCTGGGCACCGGTGGTGAACGAGGTGTCCATCCCGGCCTGACCACCGAGGATGGCGCGCAGCGAGGCGTTCAGCTCGGCGGTGATGGCGTCGGAGCGCCGCTTGAAGGAGTCGAAGGCCTGGCGGCCGACGCCGTTGAACTTGCCCTCCAGCGGGTCCGCGGCGGCGACCAGCAGCTTGATCAGCGTGCCGAGGTCGTCGCTGGAACCGGTCGTGGCCTTGCCCAGTTCGGACAGCGTGGTGCTGCCCATGTCGAACTTCATACACCCACCCCTGACGTGTTGTTCCGTCACTTGCGTGCGTACCTGTCTACCGAAGGGACGTTGCGAACACAAACACGGTTTCATCCGGCCTTGACGTCTGGCTGAAAATCGAGGTCGGCTGGTTGCCGTTCCCCCAGCACCTCGCGTACGTAGTCGTCCCCCGCCTCCCACAGCCGGGCGGCCAGGGCCCTGCCGGCCGGGCCCCGGCAGCGGGAGACGGGGCCGGCGGCGTGCCGGAGGGCGCGGCCGGAAGGGGCGTCGTCGAGCAGCATCCGCAGCAGCTCCACGGCGAGCTCCTCGTCGACCAGGGTCACGGCGCCCGCGAGGCCGACGAGTTGGGTCTGGACGTCGAAGCGGTAGCGCCGCCCCGCCCGCATCCCGGCGAGGCCGCGCTCGACGGCGGCCCGGATCCCGGGCAGGCAGTCGCGTACCGACTCGGCGTCGAGGCAGTCACCCAGCCGGTCGCCGAAGCCCTCCCGGTCGGCGAGGCCGACCAGGGCCCGCAGGGTCGCGGCGCGCAGCTCCGAAGTGCCCTTCTCCGCGGCCAACTCCGCGCTGTGGACGGCGGCTTCGCAGAAATGGCCGTAGCTGTCGTCCTGGGAGAACCAGCGGTCGATCGACCAGCCGTACCAGAAGGCGGCGCGGGGATCGGTGGTGGCGGCCCGGAGGACCGCCCCGTAGCCGGCGGGCTCGGCCCAGTGGACCAGGGCGATCAGGGCCAGGAGGCGTTCGCCGCAGGCCGCGGCGGGGTCGTCGAGGAGGGCGGTGAGTCCGGGTACGCGGTCGCGGTGGCCGGGGTGGTCCTCGCCCTCCCAGATCACCTCGTACGGGTCGTCGGCGGGCGTCCCGTCGAAGCCGGTGCCGAGCAGCCGCTCGTAGGCCGTCGTCATGTCAGGTCATCCATCGGTCGGGGCGGGCCGCCGCGCGGGAGGTGCGGGAGCGGACCGCCTGGTCGTGCAGCAGGTCTCCGGCCTCGGCGGCGGCGCGCAGCCGGGCGGTGACGGTGGTGTTCGCGCCGGTGTCCACGTGTACGTCGGCCACCCCGCGGGCGCGCTCCCAGGGGCCCTGTGAGCGGCGCACGCTCTGCACCTTCGCATGCGGAACGATCTCCGTGCGGCGGCAAAGGCGGCCCCGCCTCGCGGCGAAGACCTGCTCGGAGACGGCCAGGCCGTACCCCTTCCACCACACCGGCACCACCCACCGCGAGCCGGTGCGCGGGGAGGGGCTGAACTCCAGGCCCGCCGGGTCCGCGCCCGGCAGCACGCGGGCGATGAGGGCGTGGGCGGCCTCCCGGGTGGCCACCGGGACCAGCACCCCGTTCTTGGAGCCGGCCACGGCCAGCTCGATGCGGACCCAGCCGCGCCGCCGCCACAGCAGCGGCTCCACGATCCGTACGGCCTGCACCCGCCCCGGCGGGACCGTCTCGTGGGCCCGGTCCAGCAGACCGTGGTCCAGGCGCAGCCCGTCGGGGGACTCGGCGACGGTCCAGTCGTACCCGGCGAGGAAGCGGCCCGCGGTGCCGGCCCAGGCGGCGCCGAGCATCGGCAGGAGGATGACCGCGGCCGCCCAGGGGCTGTCGCTGACCCGCCAGACGACGAGCGGGGCGACGATCCCGCCGGCGAGCGCGGCCCACACGTCGAGGCCGAGCAGCAGGGAGACCACCAGGTCCCGCACGGACACGCGCAGCAGCTCCCGCGCGGGGGCCTGGCCGACGGCGACGGCCTCGGCGGGCGCGAAGCCGGCCGCGCGTGCCAGCAGCTCGGCGCGCAGGGCGACGGCGTCGCGTTCGTCGAGGAAGGCGAGCTCGTCCTTCGCCTCGGTGCCGATGACGTCGAGGCGGAGCTTGGCCACGCCGGCGATGCGGGCCAGCATGGGGCGGGTGACGTCCACGGCCTGGATGCGGTCGAGGCGGATGTGGGCGGTGCGGCGGAAGAGCAGGCCGGTGCGGATGCGGAGCTCGGTGTCGGTGACGGCGTAGTGGGTGAACCACCAGCTGAGGAAGCCGTACGTGCCGAACACGAGGACCAGCCCGGCCACCACGAGGAGCCGCACGGCGGGGGTGAGCTCGGCCACCCACTCCTGGGCGCGCTCGCCCTGCTGGATGACGACGCCGGCGGTGGCCGCGATCGGCACCCACGCCCGGCGCAGCGGCGTCAGCACGTGCAGCCGCCGCTCGCCTCCCGGCGGGGCGGGGGCACCGGCGCCCTTCCCGGGCGGGGTCTCCAGCCGCACCGGGGCAGCCCCCGGCAGGGTCTCCGGCCGCACCGGGCCGACCCCGGACGGGGTGGCCGCCGTAGCCGGGGCGGCGGCCGTAGCCGGGGCGGCGGCCGGCCGCTGCGCGGGGCCGTCCCCTACCCGCCCTTCCACCGTTCCCCGGGGCTCCGCCCCGGACCCCGGACCCGGGCGTTCCGCCGGGGCGGCGGCCGGCGCGGGCCGGTCTTCCGGCTGCGCCTGGGCGGCGCCGGGAGACCCCGTCCCCGGCGCGGGCGGGGCCGCCCCCGGCGCGGTGACGGCCGGAGCCTGCGGCGGGGCGGCCGGCCCCCGCCGCACGGAGGTGGCCGGGCAATCGGCTTCGCCGGGTGCGGGGGTGCCCCGGTCCGGTTCCCCCGCGGAGCGGGGCGGCGGCGGGGAGTCCGGTTCCCCCGCGGAGCGGCCCGTCACAGTCCCGCCGACCTTGCTTCGCCCAGGGCGGTCAGGCGGTCGCGGAGGCGTTCCGCCTCCGCGGGGGCCAGGCCCGGGATCTTGGCGTCCGTCGCCGCGGCCGCCGTGTGGAGCTGGACCGAGGCCAGGCCGAAGCGGCGCTCCAGCGGGCCCGAGGTCACCTCCACGAGCTGCATCCGCCCGTACGGGACCACCGTCTCCTCCCGCCACATCACCCCCCGGCTGATCAGCAGGTCGTCGGCCCGTTCCGCGTACCGCCAGGACCGCCAGTTCCGCCCGATCAGCACCCACCCCCAGACCAGGACCGCCGGCCAGAACGCCGCGCAGAGCGCCCACCGGGGACCGGCGGCCAGCCCCAGCGACACGCCGGTCGCCACCGTCAGCGGCACCGTCCAGACCACCAGCAGCAGCCGCCGGACACCGCGCAGCCCCTCCGGCAGGCCCACCCACTGCGGGCGGCCCGTCTCACCCTGCGTCCCCGTATCCATGCACCCACCCTAGGACTGAGACAATGCGCCCATGACGGAGACCACGGTCGGCATCGGCGGTGCGGCGGAGAGCACCGACATGGTGCTCAACATCGGACCCCAGCACCCTTCCACCCACGGCGTGCTGCGCCTGCGGCTCGTCCTGGACGGCGAGCGGATCGCCAGCGCCGAGCCGGTGGTCGGCTACATGCACCGCGGTGCCGAGAAGCTCTTCGAGGCGCGCGACTACCGCCAGATCGTGATGCTCGCGAACCGCCACGACTGGCTGTCCGCGTTCTCCAACGAGCTCGGCGTGGTCATGGCCGTCGAGCGGATGCTCGGCATGGAGGTCCCCGAGCGCGCGGTGTGGATGCGTACGCTCCTCGCCGAGCTGAACCGGGTGCTGAACCACCTGATGTTCCTCGGGTCGTACCCCCTCGAACTGGGCGGTATCACCCCGATCTTCCACGCGTTCCGCGAGCGCGAGGAGCTCCAGGCCGTGATGGAGGAGATCTCCGGCGGCCGCATGCACTACATGTTCAACCGCGTCGGCGGCCTCAAGGAGGACCTCCCGGCCGGCTGGCTCGGCCGGGCCCGCGCCGCCATCGCCGACGTCCGCACCCGCATGGACGTGTACGACAAGCTGGTCCACGGCAACGAGATCTTCCGGGCCCGCACCCGCGGCGTCGGCGTCCTGTCCGCCGAGGCGGTGCACGCGTACGGGGTGTCCGGTCCGATCGCGCGCGCCTCCGGCGTGGACTTCGACCTGCGCCGCGACGAGCCGTACCTGGCGTACGGCGAGCTCGCCGACGTGCTGAAGGTCGTCACCCGGACCGAGGGCGACTGCCTGGCCCGTTTCGAGGTGCTGCTCGACCAGACGCACAACGCCCTCGACCTGGCCGTGGCCTGCCTGGACCGGATGGCGGAGCTGCCGCCGGGACCGGTCAACCAGCGGCTGCCGAAGGTGCTGAAGGCGCCCGAGGGCAGCACGTACGCCTGGACGGAGAACCCGCTCGGCATCAACGGCTACTACCTGGTCTCCAAGGGCGAGAAGACCCCGTACCGGCTGAAGCTGCGCAGCGCCTCCTTCAACAACATCCAGGCGCTGGCCGTGCTGCTGCCCGGACAGCTGGTCGCGGACATGGTGTCGATCCTCGGGTCGCTCTTCTTCGTGGTCGGCGACATCGACAAGTAGGCGGCGCGTGCGGGGACCGGGCCCGGGTCCGGGCGACCTGACAGTCCGGCGGCAATCCGTCCGGGCGGTGTCGGCGGCGGCTCCTAGGGTGCCCCCATGACCACTGGCACGTACCCGGACTACCTGCGCCGACTCGGCCTGACCGATCCCGGCGCCCCCTCCGCCGAGGGCCTGTTCGCGCTCCAGCGCGCCCATCTGGAGCGCATCGCCTACGACAACGTCGACATCCACCTCGGCCGGCCGCCCGGCATCGACCCCGGCCTGTCGGCGCGCCGGTTCGCCGAGGGGCGCGGCGGCTACTGCTTCCACCTCAACGGCGCCTTCGCCGCGCTCCTGGAGGACCTGGGCTACGACGTGACCCGCCACCTCGGCGGGGTCGAGGCCGACAGCGGGTCGCGCGTGGTCAACGGCCAGCACCTGACCCTGACCGTGCGCGTCGGCGGGGCGGCGTACTGGGTGGACGCCGGGCTCGGGGACGGCCCGTACGAGCCGTTGCCGCTGCGCGAGGGCTCGTACGAGCAGGGCGGCTTCCGCTACGCGCTGCGGCGGCTGGACCCGCTGGAGGGCGAGGGCCCCGGCTGGAGCTACCTCACCGCCGACAGCCACATGCCCCGGGTGAACTTCCGCGACGCCCCGGCCGCGACGGCCGACTTCGAGGACGAGCACGTCTGGCTGTCGACCTCCCCCGACTCCCCCTTCGTACGCACCTTCGCGCTGTTCCGGCGCGACGCGGACGGCGTCGACGTCCTGCGCGGCCGGGTCCTGACCCGCGTCTCGGGGGGCGGGAAGGTGACCGCGGAGCGGGAACTGGCCGGGCCCCGGGAGTTCTTCGAGGTGCTGGAGGGCGTCTTCCTGCGGCGGCTCGACGACCTGACGGGGGCGGACCGGGAGGCCCTGTGGGCCCGGGTGGACCGGGCGCACGGGGAGTGGCTCGCGTCGAGGGCGGCGAAGGCGGAGGCCGCGGAGGCCGCGGAGGCGGGAGCGCCCGAACCGGCTACGGCCTCCTGACGGCTTCGCTGTCGGTGCGGCAGGGCAGACTGGGGGCATGTCCCACTCCCCCCGCCGTGCCTGCCCCTCCTGCGGCCGCGACTGCGCGGTGACGGCCGGCCGGATCGCCCGCCACGACCCTCCCGCCGGGCGCGGCCGGGCCGACATGGTGTCCTGCCCAGGCTCCCGGGCCCGGGTGGTGCTGGGCGCCTCCGCGCCGACCCTGGACGGCTTCGTCCTCGGCCCGAACCCGGGCCAGCTGCCGCTGTTCTGAGCCGCCCGGCCGTCGCCCCCTGGGTACGGGGGCCGGGCGGGATGAGTACGCGTACGGATCCCCGGGCCGGCCCGCCGGGCCAGGATGGCCGCATGACCTGGACCCCGCAGCCCCCGACCGCCACCACCGGCTCCCGCGCCCACGTGCGCGCGCTGATCGCCGCCGGGCTGTTCGTGCCCGCGCTGGTGGTGGCGAAGATCCTGGTCCTGGCCACCGAGGAGGGCTCCCGCTGTCTGGTGAGGGGCGGCTGCGCGCCCTTCCCCGGGGTCTTCTTCCTGGTGCTGTGCGGTGCGGCGGCGCTGGCGCTGGTGGCGGCCCTGGCCGCGCCGGAGAGGCTCCGCGGCAAGGCCCTGACGGCCCAGCTGCTGCTGGAGCTGCTCGCGGTCGGGCTGGTCCTCGCCTTCCCCTGACCCCGCCGCGCGCCCCTCGTGCACAGGCTGTGGAAAGCCCGTTCGGCCGGCCCCTCGGACGCGACCTCGTCGGGCCGTCTAGGAGATCGCCGTGCGGAGGCGGACCACGTCGATGGGCTCGGTCTCGTCGTGCTCCGTCAGGTCGATGACCTGGCCCACCGCCTCCTGTTCGGGGGTGGACGGCTTGAACTCCGGCTCGGATCCGCCGCCCGCGGCCTCCGCCTTGTGGACGGCGAGGGCCTCGGCGCCGACCACGTCGGCGAGGTCCTCGTTCTGCACGGACTCGATCACGGCGCGGGCCTGCGCGGCGTTCTTCGTGCCGAAGAAGTCGAAGCCGCCCTCGACGCGGGAGGCGGTGCGGCGCTGGGCCGCGTACGGGGACACCGGCGCGGCCGGACGGCGGGCCGGGACCGCCGACGCCTGGGCGGGCACGGTCGCGGGCACGGTCGGACGGGTGTGCGCGGCCGCCTCGGCGGGAGCGGTGGCCGCCCGCTCCTCCGCCTTGCGGGCAAGGGCCGACATCGCGGCGTGGGCCCGGGCGTAGCCGACCGGGGTGGGTGCTCCGGCGCCGGTGCGCTCCTCGGAGACGGCGGGGAGTTCCCTGGGGCCGGCCGCCGGGGCTGAGGCGGCCTCGATGGCGAGCAGCCGGCGCTTCTCCAGGGCGCTGGCGCGCTCGGTCTCGGCGGTGGCGTACCGGCGCAGCAGCGCGGCGTGTTCCCCGCGCAGGCCCGCCAGTTCGACGCGCTTGGCGCGCAGCTTGGCGTCGAGGCGGGCGCGCAGCAGGCGGGCTTCCTCGATGTCGGATTCGAGCTCGGCTATCCGCTCGTCCGTCTTCCACTCGTCCTTGACCCGCTCGCGGGCCAGCTCCGCCACCCGGCGGCCGGCCGCCCGGTCCCAGGAGCGCATGAGGACGGCACCGCCCACGCCCGCGGCCGCCGTGAGGGCCACGAGGAGGCGCAGCGCGAGGGGTTCCGCGAGGAGCCAGGCCGCACCGGCGCTGGCCACGGAAACCCCGGCGACGGCCGTCGGCGTGAGAAGTCGGTGCAGGGGCTCGGGATTGCGGTGGCGTCCACGGGGCATGGCCTGAAATTTACAGGGCGTGGACGGCGTGTGGGGTACCCGCCCGGCAATCTGTTCCCGGGCAGTTACCCCACAATTGGCCATCAACGGCGTAACTACTGCTTCTTCAGAAGGCCCTTGGAGTCCAGATAGGCCTTCGCGACGTCGGCGGGCTTGGCGCGCTCCGCGTCCACCTTGCGGTTCAACTCGACGAGGTCGGCGGTCGTCAGGGCCTTGGTGAGCCCGTCGAGGGCGGCGGCGACCTCCGGGGCCCCGGCGTCCTTGGCATTGACGACGGGCAGCACGTTGTCGGCGTTCTGGAGCTTCTTGTCGTCCTCCAGCAGGACCAGGCCGTAGCTGTCGAGGGTGGCGTCTGTGGTGGTGGTCAGCACCAGCTGGTCCGCCCCGTCCTTGACGGCCTGCTTGGCCTGCGGGGTGCCGACTCCCTTGGGGTCAATACCGGAAACGGAGATTCCGTACGTCTTCTCCAGTCCGGGTGCGCAGAAGGGGCGGACGGCGCATTCGTCACCCGCCGCGATCTTCACCTTCAGCCCCGACTTTCCAAGATCGGAAAGGGACTTGAGGTTGTTCTTCTGCGCGAATTCCCTGCTGACGGCGAAGGCGTTCTGGTCGACCGCCGATCCCGCCGGGAGCGCCTTCAGCCCGAGCGGCGCCGCGAGCTTCTCCAGCGCCGCGACGGTCGCCGCCGCGTCGCTGGAGGCGACCGGCTTCTCCTTGGGCGCGTTCGGGCCGTTCACCTTGGCGTTCAGGAACTCCGCGAGCGTGGCCGCGTACTCCGGGACGACGTCGATCTCGCCCTTCTCCAGCGACGGCTCGTACAGCTCGCGGTTGTTGACCGTGGTGATCGAGGTGTCGTAGCCGGCGCCGCGCAGCACCTGCGCGTACAGCTCCGCCAGCACGTTCGACTCGGTGAAGCCCGCCGCGCCGACCACCAGCTTCCCCTTGCCGCCGCCCCCGGCGGGGGCCGACGCGGAACCGCCGTCCTTCGCCTTCTCCAGGCTCTCGCCGCCGCACGCGGCGAGCGAGACGGTCAGGGCCACCGCGCCCAGGGTCGCGCCGAGAACGCGCGTGGACTTGCTCATCATGCTCCTTAGGGATCGACAAGAGGGAGGACGGCCGGCCGCGCCTCAGCGCGACGGGGCCCCCGGCAGCAGCCGGTCCGCCGCCACCAGGACGCCCTCCACCACCAGGGCCAGCAGCGCCACCAGCACGGCGCCCGCCACCACCTGCGGGGTGTTGTACGTGTTGAAGCCGGCGGTGATGATCCGGCCCAGACCGCCCTGGCCGACCATCGCCGCGATCGTGGCGGTGGCCACGACCTGCACGGCGGCCGAGCGCAGCCCGGTCATCACCAGGGGCCGCGCGAGGGGGAGTTCCACGCGCAGGAACAGCTGCCCTCCGGACATGCCCATGCCCCGGGCCGCCTCGACCACCGAGCGGTCCACCTCGCGCATGCCGACGTACGCGTTGGTCAGCAGCGGCGGTACGGCGAACAGCACCAGCGCGGCGATGGTGGGCACGTAGCCCGCGCTGCGCAGCGGCGAGACCATGAACAGGGCCAGCACCGCGAACACCGGCACGGCCCGCCCCGCGTTGGAGAGGTTCACCGCGAGGGCGCCGCCCTTGCCGAGGTGGCCGAGCCACAGCCCGGCGGGCAGGGCCAGTACGCAGGCGACGGCCAGGGCGATGCCGCTGACGTAGACGTGCTCGCCGAGCCGGTGCCACACCCCCGCCTCGCCGGACCAGTTGGCCCCGTCGGCCAGCCAGTCCCAGGACCGTGCCATCACGCCCACGCCCTCACGCCCCCTTCGCCTTCGCGGAACGGCCGCCCGGCCGGGTCCACGGGGTCAGCAGCCGCTGCACCGCGAGCAGCAGAAGGTCGGCGACGAGCGCGAGCAGCACGCACAGCACGGAGGCGGTGAGCACCTGGGCCTTGAAGGAGCTGTTCACGGCGGGGGCGATCAGGTTGCCCAGCCCGCCCTTGCCGACGATGGAGCCGACGGTGGTCAGCGCCACCGTCGACACGGTGGCGATCCGCACCCCGGCGAGCAGGGCGGGCAGCGCCAGCGGGAGTTCGACCTGCCACAGCAGCCGGGCCGGGCCGTAGCCCATGCCGCGCGCGGCCTCCCGTACGTCCTCGGGGACGGCCTCCAGCCCGGCGAGCACGTTGCGGACCAGGATGGTCAGCGAGTACAGCACCAGACCGGTCACCACGAGCGCCGCCGACAGCCCGAAGAAGGGCAGCAGCAGGGAGAACATGGCGAGCGAGGGGATCGTGTAGAGCAGGGTGGTCAGGCCCAGCACGGGCGCCGCCCAGCCGCGGCCTCGGCGGGCCAGCAGCGCGAGCGGCACGGCCACGGCCACGCCGACGAGCACCGACACGGCGGTGATCCAGACGTGTTCGACGGTGGCTTCGGTGAGCTCCCGGGAGCGGGAGGTGACGTACTCCCAGCAGATCCAGTCGTTCGCCACCAGGCAGCCCTGCCCGGCCATGCCGCTCACCCCTTCCCCCCGTTTCGCACGCGTGTGCCGCAGACCGGCCTCCGAGCGACCATAACCCCCGGTGCCCGTGATGGCCGGAAACATTCGCACAGCCGCAACACTCCCCTGACAAACCCTTCGCCCATCCGGGCGGACCGCTGGGGGAGGATGGCGGGGTGATCCGATTCGAGCGAGTGACCAAGCGCTACCCCGACGGGACGACGGCCGTCGAGGAGCTGTCCTTCGAGGTCGCGGAGGGCGAGCTGGTCACCCTGGTCGGCCCGTCCGGCTGCGGCAAGACGACCACGATGAAGATGGTCAACCGGCTGATCGAGCCGACCTCCGGCCGGATCCTGCTGAACGGCGAGGACATCGCCGACGCCGACCCGGTCGAGCTGCGCCGCCGGATCGGCTACGTGATCCAGCAGGTCGGTCTGTTCCCGCACAAGACGGTCCTGGAGAACACGGCGACCGTGCCCCAGCTGATCGGCACCCCGAAGGCGAAGGCCCGCGCCCGCGCGGCGGAACTCCTCGAACTGGTGGGACTGGATCCGGCCGTCCACGGCGGCCGCTACCCGCAGCAGCTGTCCGGCGGGCAGCGCCAGCGCGTCGGCGTGGCCCGCGCGCTCGCCGCCGACCCGCCGGTGCTGCTGATGGACGAGCCGTTCGGCGCGGTGGACCCGGTGGTGCGCGAACGGCTCCAGAACGAGTTCCTCACCCTCCAGAAGACCGTCCGCAAGACGATCCTGCTCGTCACGCACGACCTGGAGGAGGCCGTCCGGCTCGGCGACCGGATCGCGGTCTACGGACACGGCACCATCGAGCAGTTCGCCCGCCCGGCCGCCGTGCTCGCCGCGCCCGCCACCGAGTACGTGGCCTCCTTCGTCGGCGCCGACCGCGGGCTCAGGCGGCTCGCGGTCACCCCCGTCGGGGAGGCCGACCTGACGGCCCCCGACGGCGGCCCGGCCCCCGCCGCCACGGTGCCCCTGGGGGCGTCGCTGCGCGAGGCCCTCGCCGCCCTGCTCCAGGACGACTCCGGCCGCATCGGGGTCACGGACCCGGACTCCGGCGCGCTGGCCGGCGTACTGACCCCGGGCGGGGTGCACCGGGCCCTGCGCCGGGCCGGCCTCCAGGACTCCTGACGGCGCCGGCTCCGGAGCCGGACCCCGCGCCGGCTCCGGCCCCCGGACACGCGTGAAGGGCCCGGCCGGAGCCGGGCCCTTCACGTACGTCCCGCGAGCACGGGTCTCAGGCCTGGAGGCGGCCGCTCAGCCACACCAGCATCGGCGGGATCTCGCGGCGCCAGGTGTTGAAGTTGTGGCCGCCGCTGTCGAGGACGATCGAGGAGACCCGGTCCGGGCCCTTGACCAGCTTGATGAACTTCTTGGTGTCGTTCAGGTTGTCCTCGCCCTTCTCACTGGTCGTGACCAGGAAGGACGTACCGGCCGGCTTCTTGTCCTGCATGCTCTGCAGGACGTCCGCGCGGGCCTTCAGCTTGGCGTCGCCGTGGAACAGGTCACCGGTCGTCGCGTCGTCCGCGGCCTTGTAGTAGGCGGACAGGCCCACGCCCGCGCCGAAGGTCTGCGGGTGGTGCGCGGCGATCTTCAGGGCGCAGTAGCCGCCCGTCGAGTTGCCGATGAAGCCCATGTTCTGCGGCTTCTTGCCCACCCGGAAGGTGGACTGGATGGCCTGCGGCAGGTCCTGCGCGAAGAACGTCTCGGTCTGCGGGCCCTCGGGTATGTCCACGCACTCGGTGTCGCGCGGCGGCGCGATGGTCGGCCGCAGCATGACCAGGATCATCGGCTTCATCTTGCCCGCCTTGGCCTGCTTGAAGGCCGTCATCGGGTAGTTCAGCCCTTTGATCAGGTTCTCGGCGGTGCCCGGGTAGCCCGTCAGGACGATCGAAGCCGGAAAGTTCTGGTCCTTGTGCTGCGGCTGGAAGTACTCCGGCGGCAGCCACACGTAGCCGGGGCTCGTTATCTTCGACTTCGGGCCGGTTATGGCCACTTTCAGGATCTGCCCGCCGACCTGCGGCTTGCCGCCGCCGGGCACGTCCAGCTGCTGCTTGTCGAGGACCTTGATGTCCTTGCTGCTCATCGAGTGGTCGACGACCTTGCCGATCGACGTCTCCTGGCCGAACAGGTCCGCCCACGAGCCGTAGAAGAGGAACGACTTGTTCGCCCCGAGACCGACTGCCGAGAACAGCGCCAGCTGGGTCGCGAGCAGCAGGCCGATCCGGCCGAGAACCGCGCGCACGCCGCGCCCCGAGAGCTTCGGCCAGGCCCAGACCGTGACCGCGAACAGGGCCACGCCCGCGATGATGGCCAGGACCAGAACCGTATTACTGGTGAGACCCATGAGCAGTCAGTCGACTTTCTGATGGCAGGACGGAAATTTCCGACGGAAGAGTGAACCCGCTCCCCGCCGATGTCGTCCTAGTGGACGCACCACACTCCGGAGGCTGTCACGGCCTTCGGCCACATGATCTCTCGCGGAGCAACGGGAAGCGATGTCTAGCAGGATAGATGGCGATAAGTCGGGACAGGTTCCGAGTACGGTCCGGCGAATCTTCCGCGGACCACGACCGGAGTCGGTGCCCGGTCTCGTAGGTACGGCCGTCATGATCGTCGGCCTTCTGGACATCGCGGCGGGCGTCTTCCCGCGATTCCGCCACAGCCGGATCCACGCGGTCACCGAGGTGCTGCCCGGCTCCCTGGGCCCCTTCGCCGCGGCCCTCTCCATCAGCGCGGGCGTGCTCATCCTGCTCCTCGCGCACGGTCTCAAGCGCCGCAAGCGCCGCGCATGGCGGGCCTCCGTCATCCTGCTGCCCGCCGGCGCCGTCGCGCAGTTCGCGTACCGCCACTCGGTCATCGGCGTGGTCATCTCGGCGGTGCTCCTCGCGCTGCTCGTCCGCCACCAGGGTGAATTCAAGGCCCTGCCGGACCCGCGCAGCCGCTGGAAGGCCCTGGCCAACTTCGTCCTGATGAGCGCCGGCTCCATCGGCCTCGGCCTCGTCATCGTCAACGTGCACCCGGGCAAGGTCGTCGGCCGCCCCAGCCTGTACGAGCAGATCACCCACGTCGTCTACGGCCTCTTCGGCTTCGAGGGCCCCGTCGACTACGCCGGCCGGGTGTCCTGGACCGTCGGATACTCCCTCGGCGCCCTCGGCATGCTGACCGCCGTCACCACCATCTACCTGGCCTTCCGCCCCGAGCACCCGGCCGCCCGGCTCACCCCCGCCGACGAGGAGAAGCTGCGCGAGCTGCTCACCAGGCACGGCGGCCGCGACTCCCTCGGCCACTTCGCGCTCCGCCGCGACAAGGCCGTCGTCTTCTCCCCCAGCGGCAAGGCCGCCGTCACCTACCGCGTCGTCTCCGGCGTGATGCTCGCCTCCGGCGACCCGGTCGGCGACGTCGAGGCCTGGCCCGGCGCCATCGAGCGGTTCATGGAGGAGGCCAAGGCCCACTCCTGGACCCCCGCCGTCGTCGGCTGCAGCGAGACCGGCGGCGAGGTCTGGACCCGCGAGACCGGCCTGGACGCCCTGGAACTCGGCGACGAGGCCATCGTCGACGTCAAAGACTTCTCCCTCGCGGGCCGCCCGATGCGCAACGTCCGCCAGATGGTCAAGCGGATCGAGCGCAACGGATACACCACCAAGGTCCGGCGGGTCAGCGAGCTGAACGAGTTCGAGCTGTCCCAGGTGCGCGGCGCGGCCGAGGCCTGGCGCGGCACCGACACCGAGCGCGGCTTCTCCATGGCCCTGGGCCGGATCGGCGACCCGGGCGACGGCGACTGCATCATCGCCACCGCCCACCGCGTCGAGGAGGGCGACACCAGCCCCTTCGGCGACCTCAAGGCCATCCAGCACTTCGTGCCGTGGGGCCCGGACGGCATGTCGCTGGAGATGATGCGCCGCGACCGCGGAGCCGACCCCGGCATGAACGAACTGCTGATCGTCGCCTCCCTCCAGCAGGCCCCCGAGCTGAAGATCGAGAAGGTCTCCCTGAACTTCGCGATGTTCCGCGCGGCCCTGGCCCGCGGCGAGAAGATCGGCGCCGGACCGGTCCTGCGGGCCTGGCGCGGCCTGCTCGTGTTCCTCTCGCGCTGGTTCCAGATCGAGTCGCTGTACAAGTTCAACGAGAAGTTCCGCCCCCGCTGGGAGCCGCGCTTCATGGTCTACCGCCACCACCGCGACCTGCCGCGCATCGGCTTCGCCGTGATGCAGGCGGAGGGCTTCGTGACGCTGGCCCTCCCCCGCCTCTTCGCGAGCCGCCGCCGCCCGAAGCCGGTCCGCACCTGCACGCACACGGTCCACGAGGCCAAGGTGCCGGCGCAGCAGGACCGGGAAGTCCAAGCCGCGTAACCCCTCCCGGGGGGTAGTGGAGCCCTGCGGGGCTGTTCCCCTACCCGCCCTTCCACCGTTCCCCGGGCGCTGCCCGGACCCGCGCCTCAAACGCCGGCGGGGCTGGATCTTCCAGCCCCGCCGGCGTTTGAGGCGTGGGGGCCCGGGGGCGGAGCCCAGGGGGTCCGGGGCGCAGCCCCGGGGAACGGGCGAAGGGCGGGTAGGGGACCTCGCCCCGCGCAGCGGCCCACCCACCCGCACTCGCCCACCGGCCCCGGCCACGGACACCGGCCCCGCCCCGCCCCCACGGGCGGCGCAGCCCCACCGCACAGCCGCCCGGCAAGGGCAGGGGCTCTACCCTGGAGCCCATGAACAGCAACCTCGGGCCGGCCCCCAGGGGCATCGTCACAGGGCTGCCCGACTGGGACCGCTGCGCGGTCATGGGCGTCGTCAACGTCACCCCGGACTCCTTCTCCGACGGCGGCCGGTGGTTCGACACCACCGCCGCCGTCAAGCGCGGGCTCGAACTCGTCGCCCAGGGCGCCGACCTCGTCGACGTCGGCGGCGAGTCCACCCGCCCCGGAGCCACCCGCGTCGACGCCGAGGAAGAGCTCCGCCGGGTCGTGCCCGTCGTCCGGGGCCTGGCCTCCGAGGGCGTCGCCGTCTCCGTCGACACCATGCGCGCGGCCGTCGCCGAACAGGCCGTCGCCGCCGGCGCCCGCCTCGTCAACGACGTCAGCGGCGGCCTCGCCGACCCCGGCATGATCCCCGCCGTCGCCGCCGCCGAGGTCCCCTTCGTGGTCATGCACTGGCGCGGCTTCAGCGACAACATGAACAGCCTCGCCGTCTACGACGACGTCCTCGCGGAGGTCACCGCCGAGCTCCGCGCCCGCATCGACGCCGTCGTCTCCGGCGGCATCGCCCCCGAGCGGATCGTCGTCGACCCCGGCCTCGGCTTCGCCAAGAACGCCGAGCACGACCTGGCCCTCGTCGCCCGCCTCCCCGAGCTGCGCGCCCTCGGCTTCCCGCTCCTCGTCGCCGCCTCCCGCAAGCGCTTCCTCGGCCGGGTCCTGGCCGGCGCCGCCGACACCGCCCCGCCGCCGGCCCGCGAGCGGGACGCCGCCACGGCCGCCGTCTCCGCCATCGCCGCGCACCAGGGCGCCTGGGCCGTACGGGTGCACGAGGTACGGGCGACCGCGGACGCGGTTCGGGTGGCCCGTGCCGTGGAAGGGGCTCTTTGAGCCGCACGACGCACACCCGCCGGACGTACAGGGAAGGGGCACGGTGAGCCGTAGCGACATCGAAGCCGTCGAAGAGGCCAACACGGCCTTCTACGCGGCCATGGAGCAGGGGGACTTCGACACGCTGTCGGCGCTCTGGCTGGAGGACGAGATCTCCTGCGTCCACCCCGGCTGGCCGGTGCTCTCGGGGCGGGGCGAGGTGCTGCGCTCGTACGCCCTGATCATGTCCCACACCGAGTACATCCAGTTCTTCCTGACCGACACCAAGGTGGCCCTCATAGGTGACACCGCCCTGGTCACGTGCACGGAGAACATCCTCAGCGGGGGCCCGGCCCCGGAGGCCGGGGAGCTGGGCCCGCTGGTCGGCCAGCTGGTCGTCGCCACGAATGTGTTCCGACGCACACCGCAGGGCTGGCGCCTCTGGTCCCACCACGGTTCTCCGGTGCTCACGGACTCCGATGACGAGGAAGAAGAGGGCTCCGGCTGACCCCAAGGGCGGGGCCCGAGGTTTATCGCAGGTAAATTCGAAGGTGGACGACGCCGACCGCACTCGGCGTAGGCCCATGGCCCCGGGGAGTCCCGGGACCGGAAGCACCTACGAAAGCAGGAGTGATTCGCGTGGATCGTGTCGCGCTGCGCGGCCTCAAGGCTCGCGGGCACCACGGCGTCTTCCCCCGGGAGCGCGAAGAGGGCCAGACCTTCATCGTCGACCTCGTGCTGCACCTGGACACCCGCCCGGCCGCGGCCGGTGACGACCTGGCCAAGACCGTGCACTACGGCGTCGTGGCCGAGGAGGTCGTGGACGTGGTCCAGGGCGAGCCCGTGGACCTGATCGAGACCCTCGCCGAGCGGATCGCCCAGCAGTGCCTCAAGCACGAGGCGGTGGCACAGGTGGAGGTCGTCGTCCACAAGCCGGACGCGCCGATCACCGTGCCCTTCGACGACGTGACCATCACGATCACCCGGAGCCGCGCATGAACAACGGACTGAACGCCCAGAGCGACCCCACCGTCCAGCCGGTACCCGCCTCCGTCGTCGAGGCGGTCGACGCGGCGGACACCACCCTGTCCAACCCCAAATGGGCCGTCGTCGCGCTCGGCGCGAACCTCGGCAACCGCCTGGACACCCTCCAGGGCGCCATCGACGCCCTCGGCGACACCCCGGGGCTGCGGGTCAAGGCCGTCTCCCCGGTCTACGAGACGGAGCCGTGGGGCGTCGAGCCCGGCTCGCAGCCCTCGTACCTGAACGCCGTCGTCGCGCTGAAGACCACGCTGCCGCCCTCCTCCCTGCTGGAGCGGGCGCACGCGATCGAGGAGGCCTTCGACCGCGTCCGCGAGGAGCGCTGGGGGCCGCGCACGATCGACGTCGACATCGTGACGTACGCCGAGGTGGTCTCCGACGACCCCGTCCTCACCCTCCCGCACCCCCGGGCGCACCTGCGCTCCTTCGTGCTGGCCCCCTGGAACGACATCGACCCCGGGGCGCAGCTGCCCGGCCGCGGCCCCGTCGCGGAGCTGCTGGCCGCGATCGGCCTCACCGGTGTCACGGCACGCACCGACCTGGAACTCCGCCTGCCGGAGTAGCCGTTAGCGTGTTCAGGTAGCAGCCACTGAACAGGGGACGGGCAAGTGAAGCAACTGAGGCCGGCGGTTCTGGCGGGCATCTTCGCCATCGCCGGGGTGCTGTCCTGGGCGGGCGCCCGCCTGTGGAACGCGTACGGCACCCTGCCGGGCGTCCCACTGGCCGCGCCGATCGTCCTGGCGGTGATCGCCGTCGTCCTGCTGGCGACGGCCCTGTCGATGCGCGCCCGCCTGAAGGCCCAGCGGGAGCGCCGCCCGGGCGCGAAGGGCGTGGAGCCGCTGATGGCGGCCCGGGCGGTGGTCTTCGGCCAGGCGAGCGCCCTGGTCGCGGCCCTCGTCGCGGGCATGTACGGCGGCGTGGGCGTCTTCCTGCTCACCGACGCGATGGACGTCCCGGCCCGCCGCGACCAGGCCTGGTACGCGGGCGGCTCGGTCCTCGCCGGCGCGGCCGTGATCGCCGCCGCGCTGTTCCTGGAGCGCGTCCTGAAGCTCCCCGAGGACGACGACCCGACCAAGGCCCGCGCCGCGGCCTGAGCCCGGCCGGGGCTACTGGTACACGTGCCCGAGCCACTCCCACAGGGGGCGCGGCCCGGGGCCCCGGTCCTCCCAGTCGCAGAACTGGAGGTCCGCCAGGGCGCCCTCGAAGGCGAACAGGGTCGCCTCGCCGTCGTAGCCGCCGTCCGGGCCGAGCAGGGAGGCCCCCGCCACGGGGCCGAAGCTCCGGCCCGTCGGCGCGGCCGGCACGGCGTCGGCGTCCGCGTCCACCCGCAGGTACACGCAGGGGCAGGAGCAGCCGCTGTCGCTCATCTCGGCGTGCGGGATCTGCGCCCGCAGGGCCCGGTGTACGTCGGACGCGCCCTCCAGCAGCAGCTCCAGGGTGCGCCTGACGTCCTCGCTCAGCGGCTCCCAGACGGCCTCCCCGGCCGCCGGCTCCGTCACGGGGCTCAGCGCGCCATGATCAGGCTCATGGCCTCGTTGCGGGTCGCGGGGTCGCGGAGCTGGCCGCGGACGGCCGAGGTGATGGTCTTGGCGCCGGGCTTGCGGACACCGCGCATGGTCATGCACATGTGCTCGCATTCGATGACCACGATGCAGCCGCGCGGGTCGAGGATCTCCATGAGGGAGTCGGCGATCTGCGTGGTCAGCCGCTCCTGGACCTGGGGGCGGCGGGCGAAGACGTCCACCAGGCGGGCCAGCTTGGACAGGCCGGTGATCTTGCCGTCGGTGGACGGGATGTAGCCGACGTGGGCCACACCGTGGAAGGGGACCAGGTGGTGTTCACAGCTGGACATGACCTCGATGTCCTTCACCAGGACCATCTCGTCGTGGCCGAGGTCGAACGTCGTGGTCAGGACCTCTTCGGGCTTCTGGTAGAGGCCGGCGAATATCTCCTTGTACGCCCGCGCGACGCGCGCCGGGGTCTCCAGGAGCCCTTCGCGGTCCGGGTCCTCGCCGACCGCGATCAGGAGCTCGCGGACGGCCGCCTCGGCGCGCTTCTCGTCGAACTCGCCGATCGTGCCCTCGCCGCCGGTCAGGGTCACTGGGTCGGTCATCTCATCCTCGTTCCTGTGCGCACGCGCGGCTTCGTACAAATGTGCCGCGCCCCCCAGGCTAGAACCTGGGGGGCGCGGCTTCCATTCCGGGTGGTCAGGCTTCGGGGCGGTCCTCAGGGGCCACCTCGACGCCCTTCTCCGTGGAGACCGGTGCCGCGGCTGCCGCCGAGGTGCCGTTCGCGGAGTTCGTCAGCTGGAGCTCCTTGGGAGAGAGCACCGGCGGACGGGTGGAGGGGGTGCGGCGGGACGAACCGGTCCACGCCGGGCGTGCCGGGCGCTTCACGATCGTGGAGAAGACCTCGGCGATCTCCTCCTTGCCCAGCGTCTCCTTCTCCAGGAGCGCGAGGACGAGGTTGTCCAGGACGTCCCGGTTCTCGACCAGGATCTCCCAGGCCTCGTTGTGCGCGGTCTCGATGAGCTTCTTGACCTCTTCGTCGACCAGCGCCGCGACCTCTTCCGAGTAGTCCCGCGGGTGCGACATCTCGCGGCCCAGGAACGGCTCGGTGTTGTCCCCGCCGAACTTGATCGCGCCGAGGCGCTCGGTCATGCCGTACTGGGTGACCATCGCGCGGGCCGTCGCCGTGGCCTTCTCGATGTCGTTCGCGGCGCCGGTGGTCGGGTCGTGGAAGACCAGTTCCTCCGCCGCGCGCCCGCCCAGCATGTAGGCGAGCTGGTCGAGCATCTCGTTGCGCGTGGTCGAGTACTTGTCCTCGTCGGGCAGGACCATGGTGTAACCCAGGGCCCGGCCACGGGACAGGATGGTGATCTTGTGGACCGGGTCGGAGTTCGGGGAGGCCGCCGCGACCAGGGCGTGTCCGCCCTCGTGGTACGCGGTGATCTTCTTTTCCTTGTCCGACATGATCCGGGTCCGCTTCTGCGGGCCCGCCACGACGCGGTCGATCGCCTCGTCCAGCATGTGGTTGTCGATCAGCTTCTTGTCCGAGCGGGCGGTCAGCAGGGCCGCCTCGTTCAGCACGTTGGAGAGATCGGCACCCGTGAAGCCGGGGGTGCGGCGGGCGACGGCCGAGAGGTCGACGTCCGGTGCGACCGGCTTGCCCTTCTGGTGGACCTTGAGGATCTCCAGACGGCCCTGCATGTCGGGGCGGTCGACCGCGATCTGCCGGTCGAAACGGCCCGGGCGCAGCAGTGCCGGGTCGAGGATGTCGGGGCGGTTCGTGGCGGCGATCAGGATGACGCCGCCCTTCACGTCGAAGCCGTCCATCTCGACCAGGAGCTGGTTGAGGGTCTGCTCGCGCTCGTCGTGGCCGCCGCCGAGACCCGCACCGCGGTGCCGGCCGACGGCGTCGATCTCGTCGACGAAGACGATCGCCGGCGCGTTGGCCTTGGCCTGCTCGAACAGGTCGCGGACGCGCGAGGCACCGACACCGACGAACATCTCGACGAAGTCGGATCCGGAGATCGAGTAGAAGGGGACGCCGGCCTCGCCCGCGACGGCGCGCGCGAGCAGGGTCTTGCCGGTGCCGGGCGGGCCGTAGAGCAGCACGCCCTTGGGGATCTTGGCGCCGACGGCCTGGAACTTCGCCGGCTCCTGGAGGAACTCCTTGATCTCGTGGAGTTCCTCGACGGCCTCGTCCGAGCCCGCGACGTCGGCGAACGTCGTCTTCGGGGTGTCCTTGGTGATGAGCTTCGCCTTGGACTTGCCGAAGTTCATGACCCGGGAGCCGCCGCCCTGCATCTGGTTCATCAGGAACAGGAAGACGACGACGATGAGCACGAAGGGCAGGAGCGAGAGCAGCACGCTCAGGAACGGGCTGGTCTTGTCCGGCGTGACGGAGTAGCCGTCCGGGATCTGACCGGCTTCGTACTTGTTCTGGAGGTTCTGGGCGAGCTGGACGCCCTGGTCCCCGATGTAGTTGGCCTGGAACTTGGTGCCGCTGTTGTTGCCGAGCTTCTGGCCCTTCTTCAGCTCGATCTTGATCATCTGGCTGTCACCGGTGGTCAGCTTGGCGCTGTCCACCTGGCCACTGTTGATCGCCTTGATGACCTCGCTGGTCTCCACCGACTTGTAGCCGCCGCCGGAGCCGACGACGTTCATCAACACGACCACGGCGAGGACGGCCAGCACGATCCACATGACCGGCCCACGGAAGTATCGCTTCACGTCCATCCATACGGGGTGCCGGGCACCCCGTCCCTCCTGCCCGTAGGTAAATGCTGCTGTGAGTAAAGACTGTTCTTCGGAATGTACCTCTGTATTGTCACCCGCGGCCCCGTGGGACGGCTGACAGACCCGCCTTCTCCTCCAACGGCGGGAATCGCCCCCGGGTTCCCCCGAGGGCGATCGCGGTGACGACCGGGGTTCAGCCGCCGTACACGTGCGGGGCGAGCGTGCCGACGAACGGCAGGTTGCGGTACTTCTCCGCGTAGTCGAGGCCGTAGCCGACGACGAACTCGTTGGGGATGTCGAAGCCGACCCACTCGACGTCGATCGCGACCTTCGCGGCCTCGGGCTTGCGCAGCAGCGTGACGACCTTGAGGGAGGCCGGCTGGCGGGAGCCGAGGTTCGACAGCAGCCACGACAGGGTCAGGCCCGAGTCGATGATGTCCTCGACGATCAGGACGTGCTTGTCCTTGATGTCGGTGTCGAGGTCCTTGAGGATCCGCACCACGCCCGAGGACTGGGTCCCGGCGCCGTACGAGGACACCGCCATCCAGTCCATGGTGAGCGGGGTGGACAAGGCGCGCGCCAGGTCCGCCATCACCATCACGGCGCCCTTGAGCACACCGACGATGAGCAGGTCCTTGCCCGCGTACTCCGCGTCGATCTTCGCGGCCAGCTCGGCCAGCTTCGCGTCGATCTCTTCCTTGGTGATGAGCACCGACTGGAGGTCGCTGCCCATGTCCTTCTCGTCCACCCGCATCACTTTCGTTGTCGGCCGGGGCTCCGGGGGTGCCCCCGGAGGACTCAGCCGTGTTTCAGCACCAATCAGCCCTGCCGGATGACAAGTCTGCCACCCTGCCGCTGGGCCTCGACGCGGCCGGGCAGGTTGATGGCGCCCTGGCCCCGCCATCCGGTGATGAGGCGGTCGACTTCCTCGATGTGGCGGGCGAAGAGCGAGCCGGCGGGAGAGCCCGCCGCGACCACGGCCCGGCGCAGCACCCTGCGGCGGACGGCCGGGGGCAGCGCGTACAACTTGGCGCACTCCAGGCGGCCGTCCTCGTCGCGCACGCCCGCCTCGGCGTCGGCGGCCCAGGCGTCGAGGGCGTCGGCGTCGTCGCGGGAGAGCTGGGCGGTGCGGGCGAGGGCTTCCACGACTCCCTTGCCGAGCGCCTTCTCCAGGGCGGGCAGTCCCTCGTGGCGCAGCCGGGAGCGGGTGTAGGCGGGGTCGAGGTTGTGCGGGTCGTCCCAGACGGGCAGGGACTGGACCATGCAGGCCTTGCGGGCGGTCTGCCGGTCGACCTGGAGGAAGGGCCGCCGGTAGCGGTTGGTGCGGCCGGGACCCCCCGAGACCTCGGCCATGCCGGAGAGCGAGCGGATGCCGGAGCCGCGGGCGAGGCCCAGCAGGACGGTTTCAGCCTGGTCGTCACGGGTGTGGCCGAGCAGCACGGCGCAGGCTCCGAGCCGGTCCGCGGCCTCGTCCAGGGCGGCGTAGCGGGCGTCGCGGGCCGCGGCCTCGGGTCCGCCCTCGCGGCCGACGCTCACGGCGACGGACTCCACCGGGTCGAGGCGGAGCGCGGTCATGCGGGTCACGACCTCCGCGGCGCGCAGGTCGGAGCCGACCTGGAGGCCGTGGTCGACGGTGATGCCGCCCGCCCGGATGCCGAGCTTGGGTGCCTCGAAGGCGAGGGCGGAGGCCAGCGCCATGGAGTCCGCGCCGCCGGAGCAGGCGACGAGGACGAGGGGCTGGGTGCCCGGCGTGCGGGGGCGGGGGATGTCGGTGAGGTCGGTGAGGACGTCGTGGAGTACGCGGCGGACCGCCAGGCGTATCGCCGCGACCGCAGGATGGGGACCCATGTCCGGTGCCCTTCGTGGAGTTCGGATGCTCGGAGGCTTCGGGTGTTGCGCGGGGGAGATGCGGAATGTCACTCAGAGTGCGTCGATGGTGACAGAACCGAGCCGTTCCCCGAGCATCGCACGCCCTTCCACGGCTCACGGTCCCTCGGAAGGGTGATGCTGCTTCCCCCAGTGAGACATGTTTACGCCTCCTGATTCACCTCTCTTCGCTCTGCGCGCCCCCCTTGCGGTGGACCCGGGCGACCCATTCCGCGGGCCGGGCGATCTCGGACTTGGTCGGCAGGGTGTTGGGCGAGGTCCAGACCCGGTTGAAGCCGTCCATGCCGACCTGGCCGACGACGGCCCGTACGAAGCGCTCGCCGTCGCGGTACTGGCGCAGCTTGGCGTCGAGGCCCAGGAGCTTGCGCAGGGCGGCGTCGAGGCGGCCCGCGCCGCTGGCCCGGCGCTGCTGGAACTTCTCGCGGATCTCGGCGACGGAGGGGACGACCTCGGGGCCGACGCCGTCCATGACGAAGTCGGCGTGGCCCTCCAGCAGGGACATGACGGCGGTGAGCCGGGCGAGGACCTCGCGCTGTTCGGGGGTCTGGACGAGTTCGACGAGCGAGGGGCCCTCGTCTCCGCGTTCGCCCTCGGCCCGGGCTCCGGCGAAGGACTGGACGGCCTCGCGCAGGCGTTCCAGTACGGCGCCCGGCTCCATCTCGGTGGCGCCGAGGAAGGTCTGGATCTCGCCCTCCAGGTGTGCGCGCAGCCAGGGGACGGCGGTGAACTGGGTGCGGTGGGTCTCCTCGTGCAGGCAGACCCAGAGCCGGAAGTCGTGCGGGTCCACCTCCAGCTCGCGTTCGACGTGGACGATGTTCGGCGCGACGAGCAGCAGCCGGCCGCCGGCGGCGGTGCCTCCGGGCAGGTCGGGGCCGGCGGGCGCGAAGGTCTCGTACTGGCCGAGCACGCGGGAGGACAGGAAGCTGAGCAGCATGCCCAGCTCGACGCCGGTGACCTTGCCGCCGACGGCGCCGATGACGGCGCCGCCGGGGGTGGCGGAGCGGCGGTCCTGCATCTTGCCGAGGAGCGGGCCGAGGAGTTCGCGGAAGCCCGCGACGTTGGCCTTGACCCAGCCGGCCCGGTCGACGACGAGGACGGGGGTGTCGGGGAGGGGGGAGCCCTCGGGGAGCATCCGGGTGAACGCGCGCACGTGCTCCTCGGAGGTCCTGGCGTGCCGGCGGAGTTCCGCCACCACGGCCCGGGCCTCGTCGCGGCTGACTTCCGGACCCGGCCTGACCAGCCGGGTC
Source organism: Streptomyces sp. NBC_00158 (assembly GCF_045160885.1). Taxonomy (NCBI): domain Bacteria; kingdom Bacillati; phylum Actinomycetota; class Actinomycetes; order Kitasatosporales; family Streptomycetaceae; genus Streptomyces; species Streptomyces sp. NBC_00158. The sequence continues at coordinate 4,043,855 of NZ_CP108161.1, read as the reverse complement.
GCGGTCGCCACCGCGAGGTTCCAGTCGACCATCTCCGCACCACCGATGCTCGTCATGCGTCAACCGTACGTGGACCCGCGCCGCTGGGGGTCCCCCCGGACGGAGTTTGGGGGAGGATCCCCCTGTGGGTCAGGGGGTTCCGGCGACGGCGGCGGCCAGTTTGTCGAGGCCCTTCTCCGCGGGGAGCTTGTCTGCCGTGTTGCCGGCCAGGAACGCGAAGGCGACCAGCCGTCCGGACGGGTCGACGACGGTGCCGGCGAGGGTGTTCACCCCGGTGAGGGTGCCGGTCTTGGCCCGGAGCAGGCCGGCGGCCGGGGAGGAGCCGGCGTTGCGGCCGCTCAGGGTGCCCGTGAAGCCGGCGACGGGCAGCCCGGTGAGGACCGGCCGCAGCTCGGGGCGGCGGGGGTCGGCGGCCTTGGCAAGGAGTCCGGTCAGGAGGCGGGCGGTGACCTTGTCGGCGCCGTTGAGGCCGCTGCCGTCGGCGAAGCGGGTGCCCTTGAGGTCGAGGCCGAGGGAGGCCAGCTTGTCGGTGACGGCCTTCTCGGCGCCCTCGAAGCTCGCGGGCTGGCCCGCGGCGATGGCGGTCTGGCGGGCGAGGGCCTCGGCGATGTCGTTGTCGCTGTTGGTCAGCATCCGCTCGACGAGCCCGGCGAGGGGGGTGGAGTAGGTGGTGGCCAGCGGCTGGGCCCCGGCGGGGGCCTTCGCCTTTCCGGGTTCCCCGTTGACCTTGACGCCGCGGTCGCGCAGCAGGGCCGCGAAGGCCCGGGCGGTGTCCTTGGACGGGTCGTCGGTGCGCGCGGCGGTCCCGGCGGTGGAGTCGTCGAGGCGGCCCTCGTCGGCGGTGAGGGCGCTGACGGGCGCGATGTTGTCGACGCGGCCCGTGGGGTTGGGGTGGAGGACGGCCCCGGTGTACAGGGAGTCGTCGTAGCCGAGGGTCACGGTGTCGGTACCGGCGGCCTTGAGGGCCTGGGCGGTGTCGGCGGCGAGGGCGACGAGGCTGCCGCCGACGCCGGCGGGGCTCTTCTTCTTGGCGGTGAGGGAGGGGTCGCCGCCGCCGACCAGGACGATCTCCCCGGGGCCGGCTCCGGGCGTCACGGTGGTCCGGATCCGGTGTTCGGGGCCGAGCGCGGCCAGGGCGGCGCTCGCGGTGGCGATCTTGACGGTGGAGGCCGGGGTCATGGGATCGCCCGCCCCGGACTCGTAGAGCACCTGCCCCGTGGCGACGTCGACCACCGAGGCCCCGCGCGCGGTGCCGAGCCCGGGATCCGCCAGCAGGGGCGCCAGGGCCCCGGCGAGCGCGGCGGCGCCGGTGTTCGCGCGCGGTGCGAGGCCCGGCAGCACCCCGGGAGCACTGGGCGCGGCCTGCGGCAGCCCCCCGGCGGCGTGATCTGCGCCACCCGTCCGGCTCCGGGAGGCGGCCCTGTCCCGCTCGGCCTTACGCTGGCCGGAGTCCCAGGGACCGGCGGTGGCCACCATCGCAGCCGACAGGGCGAGGCCGGCGACGGCCGACCCCGCGATGAGCTGCCACGTCTTGACCACCGGCACCTCGGACCAGCCCCTTTCGCGATCACACATATGCGTGAGGGACACTTAATCACTGCGTCTTGCCGCGAGCATGGCACCCCACCCGCAAGGCTGGGCCGGACGCGCGCGCATTTGAATCAAATGCCGTCTCGAAGCAGTCAAGCTTCGGCACTGGGCCGGAGCTGATCATGGAGGAGCAGGACGTGGAGTTCGACGTCACCATCGAGATCCCCAAGGGTTCGCGGAACAAGTACGAGGTGGACCACGAGACCGGCCGGATCCGTCTGGACCGTCGCCTCTTCACCTCCACCAGCTACCCGACGGACTACGGCTTCGTCGAGAACACCCTCGGCGAGGACGGTGACCCGCTGGACGCGCTGGTCATCCTCGACGAGCCGACCTTCCCGGGCTGCCTGATCAAGTGCCGCGCGATCGGCATGTTCAACATGACCGACGAGGCGGGCGGCGACGCCAAGCTGCTGTGCGTGCCGGCCTCCGACCCGCGCGTCGAGCACCTGCGCGACATCCACCACATCTCCGAGTTCGACCGCCTGGAGATCCAGCACTTCTTCGAGGTCTACAAGGACCTGGAGCCGGGCAAGTCCGTCGAGGGCGCGAACTGGGTCGGCCGCGCCGAGGCCGAGGCCGAGATCGAGGCCTCGTTCAAGCGCCTTGAGGCCCAGGGCGGCCACCACTGAGCTCCGCAGCTCGGTAACGCCTGACCGCAGCGGGCGGCACCCCCACGGGGGCGCCGCCCGCTGCGGCGTTCCCGGGCCGGGCCCGGGCCCGGCCTCGCTTCGCCACGGACGAAACGATTCCGCATACTGATACCGCCAGGTGATCAAGGGTGGGAGGATGCGTGGCGGAGGCCGAAGGGCCCGGTCCCGAGGACCGGAAGCCGAAGTCCGACGAGGCGCGCAGCGCGTTCACTGCCCCACCCGGGATGGAGCCTGAGGTTCCGGTCGAGGACCAGCCCACGTCCGAGTTCGCCCTGCCGGAGGGCACCACCCCGCCCGCCGCCGAGGCGGAGGGCTCCGCCTTCGCCGCCCCGGCCACCTACAGCGCCAGCCAGTCCCCGCCCGCCTACACCCCGCTCCCGGCCCCCGGCTTCCCCGCCTCCTCCCCCTGGCAGGACCGGATGCGGACGATGCTGCGCATGCCGGTGGACGTCCGGCCGGTCCCCGAGGCGGTCCAGCGGCAGAGCGAGTCCGGCCCAGCCGTGGGCCGCGTGCTCGACCTGACCCTGCGCATCGGCGAGCTGCTGCTCGCGGGCGGCGAGGGCGCCGAGGACGTGGAGGCCGCGATGTTCGCGGTGGCCCGCTCCTACGGGCTCGACCGCTGCGAGCCCACCGTCACCTTCACCCTGCTGTCCATCACCCACCACCCCTCACTGGTCGGTGACCCCGTCTCCGCGCAACGCACCGTGCGCCGCCGCGGCACCGACTACACCCGCCTCGCCGCCGTCTTCCGGCTGGTCGACGACATCAGCGCGCCCGAGGTCGAGGTCTCCCTGGAGGAGGCCTACCGCCGGCTCGCCGTGATCCGGCGCAACCGCCACCCGTACCCCACCTGGGTGCTCACCGCCGCCGCCGGACTGCTCGCGGGGGCCGCCTCCACGCTGGTCGGCGGCGGGGTGACCGTCTTCTTCTGCGCCGCCCTCGGAGCCGTCCTCGGCGACCGCCTCGCCTGGTGGTTCGCCGACCGCGGGCTGCCCGAGTTCTACCAGTTCGTCGTCGCCGCGATGCCTCCGGCCTCCATCGGCGTGGCCCTGAAGATCGCCGAGTTCGACGTCCGCGCCTCCGCCGTGATCACCGGCGGGCTGTTCGCACTGCTGCCAGGACGGGCCCTGGTCGCGGCCGTGCAGGACGGGCTGACCGGCTTCTACATCACCGCCTCCGCCCGCCTGCTGGAGGTCATGTACCTCTTCATCGGGATCATCGTCGGCGTACTGGTGGTGATCTACGTGGGCCTCCAGTTCGGCGCCTCGCCGAACCCGGACGAGGTGCTCCAGATCCCGCACCGCCCCGTCCTCCAGACCCTCGCCTCGATGGTCCTGGTGTTCACGTTCGCGATCCTGCTCCAGCAGGAGCGCTCCACCGTGTGGATCGTGACCCTCAACGGCGGGGTCGCCTGGGTGACCTTCGGCGCCCTGCGCGCCGCCGAACTGCCGCCGGTGCCGTCCACGGCCATCGCGGCCGGCCTGGTCGGCCTGTTCGGCCAGCTCTTCTCCCGCTACCGGTTCGCCTCAGCCCTGCCGTACGTGACGGCCGCGATCGGCCCTCTGCTGCCGGGTTCGGCCACGTACTACGGGCTGCTCTCGATCGCCGAGAACCGGCTCGACGCGGGGCTCGCCTCGCTCACCAACGCCGCCGCCATCGCGCTCGCGATCGCGATCGGAGTGAACCTCGGCTCCGAGGGCTCGCGCCTCTTCATGCGGATCCCCGGGGCGCGCAGCGCGGCCAAGCGCCGGGCCGCGGCGAAGCGCACCCGCGGCTTCTGAGCCGCCCGGGGGCCCCGCGTGGCCCCCGGCGTGACGCCGGGTACGCGTACGCCCCGGAGACGGGCCGTCTCCGGGGCGTACGCGGGGTTCTTCAGGGGCCGGGGCCTCAGCGCTTGGCGTGGCGGCCGCGCTGGCCGGGGGCCGGCGGCTGCTGCTGGTCCTGCTGCGGGTAGCCGGGCTGCGCCGGGCCGGCGGCCGCCTCGGCCTTCTTGGCCTTGCGGGCCTTCAGCACCTCGAAGATCACCGGGATCACCGAGATCAGCACGATGCCGATGAAGATCGGCTCGACGTTCTTCTTGATGATCTCGAACTGGCCCAGCTGGTAGCCGAGGACGGTGACGCCCGCGCCCCAGAGGATCCCGCCGACCACGTTGAAGGTCAGGAAGGTCCGGTACTTCATGGCGCTCGCACCGGCCACCATGGGCGCGAACGTGCGGATGATCGGCACGAAGCGGGCCAGCACGATCGCCTTGGGGCCGTGCTTCTCCATGAAGTCGTGCGCGGCGTCCAGGTTCTCCTTCTTGAAGACCTTGCTGTTCGGGCGGTTGAACAGCTTCGGGCCGAAGAACTTGCCGAGCAGGTAGCCCACCTGGTCACCGAGGATCGCGGAGGCCGCGATCATCGTGCAGACCAGCCACAGCGGCTGGCTGATGTCGCCGCTGGCGACGAACAGGCCCGCCGTGAACAGCAGGGAGTCGCCGGGCAGGAACGCGAAGAAGCCCGATTCCGCGAAGACGATGACCAGGATGCCGATCAGGCCGAAGTGCCCGATCAGGTACTCCGGGGACAGCCACTCGGGGCCGAGGGCAAGCGTGTAGAGGGGTTCCACGTTTCCGGGCTCTCCTGGATCAGGGGGACGTCTGCGGTGGGGGACGCGACATGGCAGGCGGTCTCAATTATGAACGCACACCGCCCCCACCGGGTTCCAGGGACCGGAGGGGGCGGGACGCGTGAAGGTTCCGCTACGCCTTGCTACGCCTGCCTACGCCTTGCGCACGGCGTTCGCCGTGATCGCGTCCCGCAGGTGCTCGGCGACGCCGGGACCCATCGAGTCGTAGTAGGCCTTGAAGCGCTCGTCCGCGACGTACATGTCACCGAGGCAGGTGTGCATCTCGTACGGGCAGTCGTAGTACCACTGCCCGATGTGCAGGCGGTGCTCCTCGGCCATGTCCATGGCCGCCCCGCCCTCCGCCGGCTCGCCCGCCGCCACCAGCGCCGCGTACCGGGCGCCCCAGTCGGCGGACTCGTCCTGGATGCGCTTCCAGTCGTCCTTCGTGTAGCCGGCGGCCCTGCGCTGCGACTCCGCGTAGGCCTCGGTGCCGCCCCAGCGCTGCTCGGCCTCCTCCGCGTACTGCTCGGGGTCCTTGTCCCCGAAGACCTCGAACCGCTCCTCGGGCGTGAGGTTGATGCCCATCTTGTTCGCCTCCATGGCGTGCTCAACGGCCTTGGCCATCTGCTGGAGCCGGGCGATCCGCTCGGACAGGAGAGCGTGCTGCCGGCGCAGGTGCTCCCTCGGGTCCGAGTGCGGATCGTCCAGCAGGACCGCGACCTCGTCGAGCGGGAAGCCGAGCTCCCGGTAGAACAGGATCCGCTGCAGCCGGTCCAGGTCGGCGTCGTCGTAACGCCGGTGTCCCGCGCCGCTGCGGCCGCTCGGGGAGAGCAGCCCGATCTCGTCGTAGTGGTGCAGGGTGCGCACCGTGACTCCGGCGAAACCGGCGACCTGGCCCACGGAGTAGCCCATCGCTTCCGCTCCTTCCGGTTGGGTACGCCCTCCACTGTGGTTCCTCACGCCACGTGAGGTGCAAGCCCTTCGGGCGGGCGGGTCTTCAGCCCATCGCCTTGGTGCCGTCCAGGGTCTCGCGGATGATGTCCGCGTGGCCCGCGTGCCGGGCGAACTCCTCGATCAGGTGCAGGAGCATCCAGCGCATGGAGACCTTGCCGTTCTCGGGGAACCACGGGGCCGGCGGCAGCGGGAACGTCTCGTCCAGGCTGGGCAGGTCCGCGACGAAGGAGGTCAGCTCCTCGGTCACCCCGTCCCAGAAGGCCTGGACCGCGGGAACCGTCTCCTCGCCGGTCAGCCGGAAGCCCTCGGAGTAGTCCTCGCGGGCGCCGGCGACCTCGTTGTCCCGCTGCTGCGCCATCCGGAGCCAGCCCAGCTCCACCTCGGCCACGTGCTTGAGCAGGCCGGACAGGGACAGCTCGCTCGCGCTCGGGCGGCTCGCGGCCTGCTCCTCGGTCAGACCAGCGACCGCCTCGCGCACCGCCGTGCGCTGGGACTCGATGAAGGCGAGCAGGGTGCCGCGCTCGTCGCCCAGGACCTCACCGGAAATCTCCGCCATGACCATCCACCTCTTCGTCCCCTGTACGGGGCCTCTCCCCGCTGACAAGGAACACGCTACGGAGCATTGCGGTCAGGTCCTGTCCGCAACTCCGCCCCGGGGTGGAAAAGGTCAGAACGGGAACTGGGTGCGGCCGTGCTGGACCGAGATCCACTTCTGGGTGGTGAAGGCCTCCACGGTGGCCTCGCCGCCGAGGCGCCCCAGCCCGGAGGCCTTCTCGCCGCCGAAGGCCGCGAGGGGCTCGTCCCCGATGGTGGAGTCGTTGACGTGGATCATGCCGGTCTCGATGCGCCCGGCGAAGCGGACGCCGCGCTCCACGTCGCGGGTGTGCACCGCGCCGCTGAGCCCGTACGGGGTCGCGTTGGCCAGGCGTACGGCCTCCTCCTCCCCGTCGAAGACCACCAGCAGGGCGACCGGCCCGAAGATCTCCTGCCCCAGCAGCGGGGAGTCCTCGGGGAGGTCCGCGAGGACGGTCGGCTCGACCAGGTTGCCGCGCGTAGATCCCCGTACGAGGGCCCGCGCCCCGGATTCCACGGCCCGGTCCACGAGCGCGGTCAGGGCGTCGGCCTGGAAGGAGTTGATGAGCGGACCGATGTGGGTGTCGGCCTCGCGGGGGTCCCCGGTCTTGAGGGCGCGCACGCGGGCGGTGAACTTCTCGGTGAACTCCTCGGCCACGCTCGCGTCGACGAGGATCCGGTTGGCCGCCATGCAGACCTGGCCCTGGAAGACGAAGCGGCTGAAGACGGCCGCGTCCACGGCGTAGTCGACGTCGGCGTCGTCGAGGACCACCAGCGCGCTGTTGCCGCTCAGTTCGAGGACGGTCCGCTTGAAGTGGCGGGCGGCGACCGAGCCGACGTGGCGGCCGGTGCGGTCGGAGCCGGCGAAGGAGATGACCTTGGGGACGGGGTGGGTCAGGATCGCGTCGCCTATCTCGGCGATGTCGGTGACCAGCACGTTCAGCAGTCCGGCCGGCAAGCCCGCGTCCTCGAAGATCTTGGCGATGATCCCGCCGCCGGCCACCGGGGCGTTCTGGTTCGGTTTGATCACGACCGCGTTGCCCAGCGCCAGCGCCGGGGCGACCGACTTCAGGGTCACCAGGAAGGGGAAGTTGAAGGGGCTGATCACCGCCACCACGCCGACCGGGAGGCGCTGGACCCGGTTCTCCTTGCCCGCGACGAGCGAGGGCAGGATGCGGCCCTCGGGGCGGACGGCCAGCCGGATCGCCTCGCGCAGGAACTCCATCGCGAGGTGGACCTCGTACTCGGCCTTGGGCCGGGTCCCGCCGAGCTCGTCGATCATCGCCTCGACGATCTCCTTGTGGCGCTCCTCGGTGATCCGCAGGGCGCGCTCCAGGACGGTGCGTCTCGCGTAGGGGCTGGTCGCCGCCCAGTCGCGCTGGGCCCGCTCGGCGGCCCGGTAGGCCCGGTCGACCTGCTCGACGGTGGCCACGGTGACGGCCGCGAGCTTCTCCCCGTTGTACGGGTTGACGTCGATGATGTCCCACGAACCGGTGCCGGCCAGCCATTCGCCGTCGATGTACTGGTGAGCCAGGTCGGTGAATATGGACATGCCATCCCTTACTGCGAGCGCGCACCCTTGCGCTGCACCGGAGACCGATCGGTCATCTTCATGCACTGATCAGACGTCATAGTACGTGCGGTTCAAGACAGTTGGAGGAGTCCGCGCAGGAGATCGCGGGTCTTGTCGGGATCCGGGCAGTCGGCCTGGAGCCGCTGCATCGCCCGCGCGTACTGGGCCACCTCCTCTTCCTTGTCCAGGTAGAGGGCACTGGTCAGCTGTTCCAGGTAGACGATGTCCTGGAGGTCGGACTCGGGGAAGCGCAGCAGGGTGAAGGCTCCGCTCTCGCCCGCGTGGCCGCCGAAGGAGAAGGGCATCACCTGGAGCTGCACGTTGGGCCGCTGGCTGATCTCGATGAGGTGTTCGAGCTGGCCGCGCATCACGTCGCGGTCGCCGTACGGGCGGCGCAGCGCGGCCTCGTCGAGGACGGCGTGGAAGACGGGCGCGTTCTCGGAGACCAGGACCTTCTGCCGCTCCAGGCGCAGCGCGACGCGGCGGTCGATCTCGGCGGCGCTCGCACCGGGCATGCCGCGGCGCACGACGGCCTGGGCGTAGGCCTCGGTCTGGAGCAGGCCGTGGACGAACTGGACCTCGTAGATGCGGATGAGGGAGGCCGCCCCCTCCAGCCCGACGTACGTCTGGAACCACCCCGGCAGCACGTCGCCGTAGCTGTGCCACCAGCCCGCCGCGTTGGCCTCGCGGACCAGGCCGAGCAGGGACTCCCGCTCGGCGCCGTCGGTGACCCCGTAGAGCGTCAGGAGGTCCTCCACGTCCCTGGCCTTGAAGCTCACCCTTCCCAACTCCAAGCGGCTGATCTTCGATTCGGATGCGCGGATCGAGTAGCCGGCCGCCTCACGGGTGATGCCGCGGGATTCTCGGAGTCGCCTGAGCTGTGAGCCCAGGAGGATGCGGCGCACCACAGAACCGCTGGCTTCTGCGGTCACTAGTCCTGCCCTCCCCATCGCAATGGTGTGCGCGTGGTGTGCGCGTGCCTCGGCGGGGCCCCCGTACCCCGGTGCCGCAGTCTGCCACCAAAACGCATCGGCCCGTACTCGTTCTGTAACGGAATCCGGCGTCCCGGAAAAGAAGTCCGTAAGTATGCGTAGGAAGAAATGAGCAAGAACCGTCACGGGAGTGGACGGGTCGGGCGCGTGCACGTGCATCTGCCCTTGCATCCGGCTTCGCCATTCGGAACGATGGTGCCGCGCACCTGCGTGCTCTTCGCGCCGGCGCGGGACCCACCCCGCAGTTCTCTTTGGACGGAGCCGCCCGCTTCGTCCGCGAATCCCGGGAGTGCCTCGCATGGGGACGAATGGATCGACCATGCTCGAGCCGTTACGGCAGGGGCTGCCCCCGGTCGACCCCACGGCTGTCTCCGGATCCGCCTCCTGCGCCCTGCCCGCCCGCTTCGACGCGGTGCGCGGCGCCCGCTCCTTCACCAGGTCGACCCTCTCCCAGTGGGGCCTCGACGACCGCTTCGACGACGTCTCGCTCGTCGTGTCCGAACTCGTCACCAACGCCCTGCGCCACGCCCTGCCGGACGAGGCGCGGCCTTCCGGCGAGCCGGAGGCCGCGGTGCGACTGCACCTGATGCGGTGGAGCACGCGGCTGGTGTGCGCGGTGCGGGACCCCAGCGAGGACCGGCCGGGCGGGTCCTTCGCGCCGGAGCGCACGGAAGAGAACTGCGACCTGGAGTCCGGGCGGGGACTGTTCCTGGTCGACGCCTACAGCGACAGCTGGGGCTGGCACCCGCTCGCGGGGCGGCTCACCGGCAAGGTGGTCTGGGCGCTGTTCATGCTCCAGGACTGAACCCGCCGCGCGTCACGCCCTCCGGACGCTTTTCGGACCACCGGCCGGGACCGATCACTGCGATCGGTCCCGGCCGGTGCACGTGCATGGCGTGATCTTTGCGCCGTTCCGTCAGCCGACCAGGTGGTCGAACTCGCCGTCCTTGACGCCCGCGAGCAGCGCCTCTATCTCGGCCGGCGTGTAGACGAGCGCCGGACCGTCGGGGAAGCGCGAGTTGCGCATGGCGACGTCGCCCCCGGGCAGTTTCGCGAACTCCACGCAGGATCCCTGCGAGTTGCTGTGTCTGCTCTTCTGCCAGGTGAGCTGGTACAGGGAAGTGAGCTCTGCAGCTGCCATCCCGTTGTACGCGTGGTCCACAGGAAGCCCCCGATAGTGCAGATGTCAACTGCACCGGATCATAGCTGTGTTCACCACCGCATGCATGGGCAGATGCACGTGCACGCGGGGTGGTCCGACCATCACTGTTGATCACCATCGGCGGCCGTTCAGGACCCCGCCGCTCCACTTCGCCCGCACGAGGGCCCTGGTCAGGGGCGCAACGCCTCCGACACCTCGTCCAGCGACTCCAGCAGCTGCTCCGCCGCCCCGCGCAGGACGCCCGGCTCGGGCGCCTCCCAGTCCGCCAGCAGCTCGCGGACCCCGTCCCACCGCGGGACCCTGCGCTCCCGGACCGCCTTCGCGCCCGCCCCCGTCGCCTCCCGCACCGCCCGCGCCAGCTCCGCGGCCCCCGGCACCGGGTCGCGGTCGCGGTCGGGGAGGTGGGCCTCCAGCAGCATCGCGCCCCGGCCCAGCGCCGCGAGCGCGTCCCCCGCGCCCTCCGCGGCCGCCCGGGACAGCCCCCGGTGGCGCACCGGCTCCCCCTCCGCCCGTACCAGCGCCTCCTGCCAGGCGATCCGGGCGTCCCGGGCCGCCAGCAGCGCCTCCCGCACGTCCGCGCGCCGGGCCCCGGCCGGGTCGGCGTACTGCCCGAGCACGGCGGCCGCGTACCGCCCGTCGGCGGCGAGCCAGTCCGCGAGGCGGGTGCGCAGCCGCGGGGTCTCCCAGGCCGGGTAGAGCGCGTACGCCAGCATCGCGAGGACCCCGCCGACGAGGGTGAGGGCGATCCGGTCGGGCACCGTCTGGTCCCAGCGGACGCCGCCCATGCCGAGCAGGAACACCACGTACGCGGAGACGAAGACCTGCGTGACGGCGTACCCGGTCCGCATCAGCACGTACATCAGGCCCGCGCTGACCACCGCCAGCAGCCCCGACAGGTACATCCCCGGCTGCGCCAGCTGCACGATCGCGGTGGCGGCCCCCACCCCCACGAGGGTGCCGCCGAACCGGGCGACGGCGCGGGACCAGGTCTGGGTGAAGTCGGGCCGCATCACCATCACCGAGGCCATCGGCGCCCAGTAGGCGTGCCCGAACGGCAGCGCGTGCCCGACGAGGTACCCCGCACACGCCGCCGCCGTGACCCGCACGGCGTGCCGCAGCACGGGCGAGCCGGGCCGCAGCTCGGCCCGCACGGCCCGGAGCACCAGCGGCACCAGGGCGGGCACGGTGGGCCGCAGCCTGGCCTCGGCGGGGTCGGCGGCGCGCCCGGTACCCGGTTCGGCCGTCTCCAGTACGTCGTCCAGCAGGGCGGCGAGCCTGCGCGCGGCCCGCAGCGCCGCGCCGGTGAGGACCTCCGGCAGGTCGGGCGCCTTCAGCACGGCCAGCGCCGGCGCGGGCAGGCGTACCGGGTCCCCGTGGCGGATGGCGTGCGCGGCGGCGTCCAGCACCGCCCCGGCCGCGTCCAGCAGCTCCCGCACCCGCTCGCGGGCCGGCCCCTCGGCGGGGGCGCCGACGGCCGGGTCGGCGAGCGAGGCCAGCACGGGCCGGACCCGCTCCGCCAGCCCCCGCGCCCCGTGCAGCTCGGCGGGCCGCCGCCGGGCCTGCCGGACGGTGACGGCGGCCGCGTCCCGGGCCCTCATCAACGGCGCGGGGTCGAAGGAGCTGACGGGGTCGTGGCGCAGCCGGCGGGCGTAGTCGGCCTCGGCGGCGAGCGCGTCGGCCAGGGCGTCGCGCCGGTCGCCCCAGCGGCGGACCGGGAACAGCACGATCAGCAGCGCCTGCACCACCCCGCCGGCGGCGATCATCGCGGCGTGCCCGGCGGCCTGCGGGACGGAGGTCGGCAGGGTGACGGTGACCAGCATGATCGCGACGTTGCCGGAGGCGATCATCCCGGCGGTGGGCCCGGCCGCCCACATCAGCCCCGCCGCGAAGGCCCAGACGGCGAGCATCGGCATGAACAGCCCGACGTCGGCGGACCCGACCAGGTACCCGGTGAAGGTGGAGACGGCCAGGGTCAGCCCGGAGGCGAGCGCCAGCACGGGGCGGGGACGCCAGCTCTGCTGGAACGTGGCGACGGCGGCCATGAAGGCCCCGAACGCGGAACTCGCCGCCGCGCCCGGCCCCAGCAGCGCCAGCCCTGCCGCGATGACGACCGCGAGCCCGACGGCGGCCCGCAGCGCGACGAGCGGCTCCAGGCGGGCCCGCTCGACCTTCATGCCCTCGCGCGCGGTGTCCTTCAGCGCGCGGAGCCAGCTCATGGCGTCGAGCGTAGCCGTTCGCCGCTCTTTTCAGCTTTTCTTCAGACTTGTGCACCACCCGTGCGGCCCTGTTCGATGGGCCGCACTGTCGATCGACCGTCATCCGGAAAGTGGGTACCGCATGCTCCGCAACGGCCTGGAACCCTGGCACATCATCATCGTCCTGGCGGTCGCCCTGCTGGTCTTCGGCTCGAAGAGGCTGCCGGACATGGCCCGTTCGCTGGGCAAGTCGGCCCGCATCCTCAAGTCGGAGGCCCGCGCCCTGCGCACGGAGGACACCCCGGCCGCCTAGGTCGCCTCTTCCGGATCTTGCCGGTCAAGCCCGCGCCTCCCCCAGCTACCGCTGGGAGGGCCCCCAGGCGCCGTGCATCGGCGCCTTGGCGGGGCGCCGCCGTACTGGACGTACTTGGTGCCCCGCCAAGGCGGCGAGGTGCGGTGCCGGGCGGCGCGGGCGAGGCAAGATCCGGAAGAGACGGCCTAGGGCAGGGAGGGGCGCCGTCCGCCGACGTGGGCGGCGTCGGCGGCCGCCGTGCCGTCCTCCCAGCCCGCGTGGTCGGTGGCACCGCGCAGCCGGGTCGTCGTGGTCCGGGGGAACATCTCCTCGGCCCGTGCGCCGACCGCCACGTCCCGGGCCACCAGGGCGGGCAGGCAGTCGGGGGCCTCGGTGGCCGTGTGCTCGGCCGTCTCGGCGAGCCGCCGGCCGAGGCGGCTGGCGTAGGCCAGCAGGAAAGACTGCCGGAAGGTCTTGGTCCGCTTGCGTCCGCCGGCCCGCTGGGCGGCCTCCGCCCGGGTCATCGCCGCCGTGCCCTGCACGAGCAGCGAGGTGTACAGCAGCTCGACGGCCTCCAGGTCGCTCTCGAAGCCGACCACCGTCGAGAACTCGTAGGCGCCGTTCCACACCGCCCGGCAGCGGTTGGCGGTGGCCACCGCGTCCAGCAGCACCGCCTTGGCCTCCTCGTACGGGGGCTCGACCCCGATCCGGCAGGCCGCGGGCACCTGAGCCGGACCGTCGCCGCGCACCGCGAGCAGCGCCTCGTCCACGGTGTGCCGGGCCATCAGCTCCTGCGCCTTCGCGCTGAGCGCCTCCGCCTCCTCGGGGTAGGTCGTCGCCTCGGCCTTCGCGAGCAGCGCCCGGATCCGGCCGAGCATGCGCGGCTCGATGTGCGCGTGCGCCAGGGCGTCACCGGCCGGGTCCCCCGGGACCGGGCCCACCGGCTCGACGGACGGCAGCCGCACCAGCAGCCGGAACAGTTCCAGGACGGCGGTGGCCAGGGTGAACCGGTCCGCCCGCTCGCGGCGCGCGAGCCGCTCGGCGTACTCCTCGTCCGCCGGCCACCACACCTCCGGCGCGCCCCACCGCTCGGGCAGCCGGGCGTACCGGCGGGCCTCGGCGGCGATCACGTCACCGGCGACGGCGAGGTGCACGGCGTCCAGGTCCCGCCGCACCAGCCGCAGCACGTCGGCGGGCCGCCAGCCGCGCTCCCACGCCTGCCGCGCGTACGCCTCCCCGCGCGCGAGCAGCTCCCGCCCGACCCCGCCCCACGCGGCGCCGTCGGCGGCGAGCACGGACGCCCCTACGTCCAGCCCTGCGTCGTCCTGGGCGTAGAGGGCGGCCGCGAAGGCCCGGTCGACGATCTCGGCACTCTGACTCACCCCTTCAGCTTTGCACGCCGCCCTTTTGACGCGCCGCGCCCCTCCTGAACGCGCCGCTCGCGCGGCTCGGCCGCAGGCGGCCTCCCCGGCTTCGCGCCGCTGCGACAGCCTCCGGCTGTCGGATGCGGGGCGGGGCCGGTTCGGGTGGCGGGGGCCGGTGGGTCGGGTGCGGGTGGTTGGCCGCTGCGCGGGGCGAGGTCCCCTACCCTCCCTTCCACCGTTCCCAGGGGCTCCGCCCCTGACCCGGTACGGGCGCTGCGCGCCCGTCGCCTCAAACGCCGGCGGGGCTATCTATAGCCCCGCCGGCGTTTGAGGCGCTGGGGGTCCCCCCCCAGCGGTAGCTGGGGGAGGGTCTGGGGGCGGAGCCCCCAGGAGGGGTCCGGGCGCAGCCCGGGGAACGGGCGAAGGGCGGGTAGGGGAACTCGCCCCGCGCAGCGGAACCCCCGGCACCGCCCCGCCGCTGCAGCCCCCCGCACCGGCCCCGCGTACGCCCCGCCCGGGGACCGGCACGGGACCCGCCCGGGGACACGCAACCGCCCGGCCAGGGCAATGTCAGAGCCCGGTGGGACACTCGCACCCGTGAGCGACCACCCCACCACCCCCTGGGCCCTCGCCGAGACCGCCGACGGCCAGTGGCACGCCACACCCCTGCACCCCGGCGCGGAACGCACCATCGCCACCACCGCCACCCCCGCGGAAGCGATCCGCCTCGCACCCACCGGCACCCGCTGGGTCTGGCGGTCCACCGCCGCCGTGTACCCCCGCATCCTCGCCGCCGGCACCCGCGTCGAGCGGTGCTACGACATCGAGGACGCCGAGCTGCTGCTCCTCGCCCACGAGGGGCGTTACGGCGAACCCCGTTCGGCGGCGGCGGCCTGGGCGCGGCTCAACGACGCACCCGTCCCCCCTGACCCCCCGCAGCGCGCCGCCGAGCCCGCGCGGGCCGCCGCGCAGGACTCCCTCTTCGACGTCGACCCGGGCGCCGCCGCCCCGCTCCCCCTCGACGCCCTGCTCGCCGTCCACGCCGACCAGGCCCGCCGGATCGCCGCCACCGCGCACCCCGACCGGCTGCGCCTGCTCACCGCCTCCGAGTCGGCCGCGTTCCTGATCGCCGCCGAGATGCACCGCGCGGGCCTGCCCTGGCGGGCCGACGCTCACCGGGCCCTGCTCACCGAGCTGCTCGGCGAGCGCTACGCCGGCGGCGGCGAGCCCCGCCGCCTCGCCGAGCTCACCGACGAGATCTCCGCCGCCTTCGGCCGCAGGGTGCGCCCGGACCTGCCCGCCGACGTCATCAAGGCCTTCGCCCAGGCCGGGATCCGGCTGGGGTCCACCCGGCGCTGGGCGATCCAGGAGATCGACCACCCCGCCGTCGCGCCGCTCCTGGAGTACAAGAAGCTGTACCGGATCTACACCGCCCACGGCTGGTCCTGGCTGGCGGACTGGGTCCAGGACGGCCGCTTCCGCCCGGAGTTCATCCCCGGCGGCACCCTCACCGGCCGCTGGGTGACCAACGGCGGCGGGGCCCTGCAGATCCCCAAGGTGATCCGCCGGGCGGTCGTCGCCGACCCGGGCTGGCGGCTCGTCGTCGCCGACGCCGACCAGATGGAGCCGCGCGTCCTCGCCGCGATCTCCCGCGACCCGGCGTTCATGGAGGTGGCCGGGCGGCCCGAGGACCTCTACACGGCCGTCTCCCGCCAGGGCTTCTCCGGCGACCGGGACAAGGCCAAGATCGCCGTGCTAGGCGCGGTCTACGGGCAGACCTCCGGCGACGGCCTGAAGAACCTGGCCGCGCTGCGCCGCCGCTTCCCCCGCGCCGTCGCGTACGTGGACGACGCGGCCCGGGCGGGCGAGGAGGGCCGGCTCGTACGGACCTGGCTGGGCCGCACCTGCCCGCCGCCCGCCGGCGCCGCCGAGGCGGACGAGGCGGGCATCCCCCAGGAGTCGGGGCCGGAGCGCTCCGACTCCGAGGGGGAGACGGGGTGGACCCCGAGCTACGCCTCCACCAACACCCGCGCCCGCGGCCGGTTCACCCGCAACTTCGTCGTGCAGGGCAGCGCCGCCGACTGGGCCCTGCTCATGCTGGCGGCGCTGCGGCAGGCCACCGCCGGGATGCGGGCGGAGCTGGTGTTCTTCCAGCACGACGAGGTGATCGTGCACTGTCCCGCCGAGGAGGCGGAGGCCGTCGCCCTGGCGATCCGCGCCGCCGGGGACCGGGCGGGCCGGATCGCCTTCGGGGACACCCCGGTCCGCTTCCCGTTCACCACGGCGGTGGTGGAGTGCTACGCCGACGCCAAGTGACCCGCGCCCGCCCCGGCGGCCGCGTCAGCGCCCGAAGGCCTCCTTCCAGTGCCGGCTCAGCGCGACCTCCTTCAGCTGCTCCAGGGTCAGCGCGGGCGCCGTACGGCTCGCCGGGCCCGTCTGCTTGGGGGCGTTGTACGCGGAGACCGTGATCCGCTCCCCGTTGGGCCGCTGGGTGTCCACCGTCCAGCGGACCACGCCCGGGGCGTTCTCGCCGACGGGGCCCTGGGTGACCTTCGCGTGGACACCGCCGGGCTGCGCGGTGGCGTCCGCGGGGAACTCGCCGGCGGCCGTGCGCCGCTGGACGCGGATCTCGACCAGGGAGCGGCCCTTGCCGTCGTCGAGGACCACGTAGCCGTAGCCGCCGTCGCCGCCCTTGTCGGCGACGGGGATCTCGTACCCGCGCAGCAGGGTCTCCAGGAACCTCTCGGCGTCCTCCTCGGGACTCGTGCCGGAGCGGCTCTCGGAGGGTGCGGGCGGCAGGTCCGCCAGGGCCGGGCGCCACTTGTCCGACAGCACCAGGGCCTTCATCCGGTCCATGGCCAGCGGGGGTTCGGCGCGGGTGGGGCGGGCCTGCTTGCTCTGGGGCCCGTTGTACTCCGAGGCGTCGAGGAGGTAGCCCTGCGGGGTGGCGAGGGTGGCCCGCCACTGCTTCACCGACCTGCGGGAGTCGTCGTAGTCGTAGTCCTGGATCAGCAGCAGCCGGGAGCCGTCGGGGAGGACCTCCTCCTTGCAGGAGTCGAAGGCCACGTTCTTGCGGTCGGGGCAGGTGGTCATCTCCTTGGACATCCCGCCGGCCGGGTCGATCCGGGTGAGCATGATGCCCAGGTGCGCCCGGCCCTTGCCGTCGTCGACGAGCCCCGTCGCCAGCGGCGCCTGGTCGTCGGTCCCGCGGCTGTCGGCGGGGGTGAACTGCCCGGTGGGCACGAACGACTTCAGGATCTCGGTCATCTGCTGAGCGGTGACCGCCCCGGTGCCCGCGCGTTCCTGCGGTCCGTCCGCCGGCGGCCTGACCGCCCCCCGGCTGGGCAGGGCGGGCGCCGAGGCGGCCTCTCCCCCGCCGCCGCTCCCGATCAGGCCGCCGGTCCAGGCTCCGGCCGTGCCGACGAGGGCGAGGGCCAGTACGGAGCCCCCGGCGACGGCGGCCCGGCGACGGGCCACCAGCCGGCGTCCGCGCCGTTCGCCCGCCGCCGCCAGGGCCTGCGGGTCCGGCGTGAAGGCGGCACCCGCGCTCCGGAGGGCTTCGCCGAGCTCGTCTTCAAGGGGCATGGGGGGCATGCGGAACCAGACCTTCCACTTGGTTGGCGGGGAGAGGGACGGGGCGGAGGGGAGGACGGCACCGGGGAGGACGGCACCGGGGCCTCAGTGGCCCGCGAACTCGGCGAGACTGCCGCCCAGCTGCCCCCGCAGCCGGGACAGCGCCCGGGAGGTCCGGGTCCGTACGGCCGCCGAGGTGACCTTCATCGCCTCGGCGGTCTCCTCGACGCTGCGGTCCTCCCAGTACCGCAGCACCAGCACCGCCCGGTCCTTGGGCGCCAGCCGCCCCAGCGCCTCCAGCAGCGTCAGCCGCAGCGCCGGATCGGTGCCGCCGGCCGCCGGCTGCGCGCCGTCGGCCCCGGGGAGCTCCCCGAACGGGCGCTCCCCCGCCGAGCGGCGGCGCTGGTGCGTCAGGAAGACGCGGACCAGCACCGTCTGCGCGTACGCCGCCGGATTCTCGATGCGCGAGATCCGGCCCCACATCAGGTACATCCGCCCCAGGGTCTCCTGTACGAGATCCTCGGCGAGGTGGGTGTCCCCGCTGGCCAGCAGACAGGCCGACCGGTACAGATGACCCGACCGGCCCGCCGCGAACTCGCGGAACCCGTCTCTGCGACCCTGCCGCATGCACTCCCCCTCGCGTCCGTCTCACCCCATCGACGCGACGGCCCCCGCGAAATGTTTCAGCCGAGGTCGTGGAAGTAGACGTGGAACTCCTCGCGCACGAATCCCTCGGACTCGTACAGCCCCTGCGCGACGTTGTTGCCGTACGCGGTCTCCAGCTGCACCCCCGCCACCCCGGCCTCCCGCGCCCGGCGCAGCACCTCGCGCAGCAGCGCCCGGCCCGCGCCGGTACGGCGGCCGGCCGGGGCCACGTACAGGTCGTTGAGGATCCACGCGGTGCTCAGGGTGAGCGAGGAGAAGGCCTGGTAGACCTGCGCGAAACCGACCGTGCCGGGGACCGAGGGCGCGTCGGCGAGCAGCACCAGCGACTCCCCCTTGGCGATGCGCTCCGCGAGGAACTCCCGGGGTGAACCGGCGGCCTGGACGTCCACCTCGTAGAACTCCAGGTAGCCGCGGAAGAGTTCCGCGGCCGTGTCCAGGTCCGCCTCCCCCGCGACGCGGAGCACGACTCCGGAACCCCCGTCCGTGACCGTGCCTCCCGCGCCGTCGCCGCCCTGCGTTGCGACCTGACCGAACATGCGCATCTCCCTTGATCCACTCTCGCGCCGGCGTCCATTGTGCGCGGACGCGGGGGAACGGCGCCGGGAGGGCGCGTCAGTGCCCGGTGACGGGCTGGGCGGGCAGCGAGAAGACGTGCTGCGGGGTGACGATCCTCGTGATCGCCTCGCCGAACATGGTGCTGGGCTCGTTGCCCTCGTGCGCGATGTCCGTGTTCAGCATGACCACCAGCGTCGCCCGCGACCCGGGAAGGTAGACCACCAGGTCCTGGTAGCCCGGCAGCGACCCGTTGTGCCCGATCCACCCCTGTACGTCGAAGACGCCCAGGCCGTAGCCGGCGCCCGGCACGGCCTCGACCACCTTCAGCCGCTGCGCCTGGGTGGCGGGGGTCAGCAGGGTGCCGGTGGCCAGGGTCTTCGCCCAGCTCCGCAGGTCGGGGAGGTCCGAGACCATCGCACCGGCCGCCCAGCCCCAGGAGGGGTTCCAGTCGGCGGCGTCCTCGGACCTCCCGGAGGCCGTCTGGTCGGTGTAGCCCTGCGCGTGCGGCTCCGGGAACTGCGCGCCGGTCGGGAAGAGGGTGTGGTGCAGCCCGGCGGGCTTGGCCACCCGTTCCTCGACGTACCGGTTCAGGGGCGTCCCGCTCAGCTTCTCCACCACCAGACCCAGCAGGATCGTGTTGGTGTTGCAGTACTCGAACTTCGCGCCCGGCTCGAACAGCACCGGATGCCGGAAGGAGTACGACAACAGCTCCTGCGGGGTGAAGGGGCGCCAGGGATCGGCCGTGAGCGCCTTGAAGAACCCTTCGTCCTCCGAGTAGTTGTAGAGCCCGCTGCGCATCCCGGCCAGTTCGCGCAGGGTGATCCGGTCGCCGTTCGGGACGCCCGGTACGTACTTCCCGACGGGATCGTCCAGCCCGGCCCTGCCCGCGTCGACCAGCTGGAGCAGGGCGGTGACGGTGAAGGTCTTCGTCACGCTGCCGATCCGCTGGTTCACGTCGGTGCGCATCGGCGCCCCGGTCGCCCTGTCGGCGGTGCCGAAGGCCCGTACGTACTCGCCCTTGCCGGGGGCGGAGAGCGAGACGACCACGCCCGGCACCCCGGCCTCCTTCAGCACCTTCCGGACGGCCTCGTCCAGCCGGGCCGCCGCGGCGGGCGTGAGCTGCGGGAACTCGTCGGCCGCGGGCGTGCGCACGACCCCGGGCGGGGGTGCCGCGGCCTCCCAGGCGTACCCGGCGCCGACTCCGACGGGGACCACCACCAGCCCGATCGCGGCCGCCCCCACCGCCGCGCTGCGCCACCGCCTCGCCATGCCGGCCTCCCGCTGCCGTACGTCCTTCCACGCTAGCCCCGCCCCGGGACCCCGGGCGACCGGGGGCGGGCGGGGCGGGCGGGGTCCCGGCCGCGGACCCCGGGCGGGGCCGGCCGGCGAGGTTATCGTTCTTGTTCGATCCCGGCGGGGCGGACCCGGACCGACCGCCCCGACGACCGGAGTGGGCACCGCACATGAACGCGACCGCGAACGGCGGCCTGCTGCGGCTGACCGACGTCAGCCGCAGCTACGGGGACCGGAGCGTCCTGCGCGCGGTCACCATGACCCTGGCGCCGACGGAGTGCACCGTACTGGTGGGGGACAACGGCTCGGGGAAGTCGACCCTCCTGCGGCTGGCGTGCGGCCGCGAGCAGCCCACGTCGGGCGAGGTCCTCTTCGACGGCGAGCCCCTGCACGAGGACTCGCCCCGCACCCGCGCCCGGGTGGCCACCGTGATGGAAGCCGGCTCGGCCTACCCGGACCTGACGGTGCGCGAGCACCTGATGCTGGTCGCCGTCGGGCACGGACTCGGCCGCCGCGCCGACGCGGCGGTGGACCGGGTGCTCGCCGACCACCGGCTGGCCGGCCACGCGGATTCCCGGCCCTCGGCCCTCTCCTCGGGGCAGACCCAGTCCCTGCTGCTGGCCTCGGCCTTCGTACGGCCGCACGACCTGCTGGTGCTGGACGAACCCGAACAGCGGCTGGACTCCCGGGCGCGCGGGGAGCTGGCGCGGCGGCTCTCGGCCCACAAGGAGCGGGGGGCGGCGATCCTGCTCGCCACCCACGACGCGGAGCTGGCCGCGGCCGTGGCCGACCGGGTGCTCACCCTGGAGGACGGACGCGCCACGACGGCTCCGGCCGGGGCCGCCCGGTGATACCCGACCGAACCGGCCCCGACCCCGGCACCCGCACCCGCACCAGCCCCGACGGCGACGCCGGCCTGCGACGCCGTACGGACGAGACGCTGGCGTTCCTGCACGCGGCCCGCGCCCCGGCCCGCCGGAGCAAGCGCGGGAGCAACGCCTTCGTGCTGTACTGCGTCGCCCTGGGAACGGTCTTCTGGGCGGTACCGCTCCTCCTCGCCGCAGCCAGGGCCGGCCGACGCGGGGACTGGCACGGCGGCACCTCGGAACACCTGCTGGCCGGCCTCCCCGTGGCCGTGCCGGCGCTGCTGGCGCTGGTGCTGGTCCACGCCGTCCGCGGCGCCGTCTGGCGGGGCCCGGTGCTGGTGGACCTGCCGACGGTCACGTGGCTGCTGCCCCTGCCCGTCCTGCGCGGGCCGCTCCTGCTGCCCCGGTTCCACGCTTCCGCACTCCGCGCGGCCGCGCTGGGCCTGGCCGGCGGCGGGGTGCTGGGCTACCTGCTCTCGGTCGCGGGGGCCGCGGCCCGGCTGCCGCTGACCGCGGCGGGCGCGTGGGCGGGCGCGGCGACGGCGCTGACCGCGGTGGCCGCCGGGCTGCTCGTCGAACGCCACGACCGCGCGGTCAGCCGCGGAGCCGTCCGCTTCCAGGCCGTCACCTGGACGCTGGCGGCGGGCGCGACGGCGCTCTGCGCGTACGGGGTACTGCGCGGCGGGGCCGGGGGCGGGACCCCCGGCACGCTGGTGCTGTGGTCCGGCCCCTGGGGTTGGGCCGCCCAGCCGCTCGTCACCGCGGCCGGGCACCACACCCCGGGCTGGGTCCTCGGGACGGCCCTGTCGGCGGCGTTCACGCTCGCCGCGCTGCTGTACGCCCGGCGCGAGACCCCGTACGTCCCCGAGGAAGCCCTGCGCGGCCGCGCCGTCGTCGCGTCCCGGGTCACCGCGTCGGTGTACTCCCTCGACCTGCGCCAGGCCCGCTCGGCGGCCCGCGCCGTGCGGGGGCAGCGGGCCAGGCCCCTGCTGCGGCTGCCCGTACCCCGCAGCAGGTGGCTGATCGTGCCCTGGCGCGACGCCACCGGGCTGCTGCGCGCCCCCGGACGCCTGCTGTGGGCGGCCCTGTGGGGCACCGCGGCCCTCGCCCTCGCCACCGCCGCCCACCGCGCCCGCCCGGACGGACAGGCCGCCCTGTGCGCGGCCGCCCTCGTCGCCGAGTACCTGGCGGCCGCGCAGCTGACGGAGCCGGCCCGCCTGGACAGCGACGACGCCCGCCGCTCTGCGGGCCTCCCCCACGCCTTCGGCACCCTCGCGCTGCGCCACGCCTGGGTCCCGGGCGCCCTGCTGCTCGGCTGGCTCGGCGCCGGCACCGCCGCGGCCCGGGCCGCCGGCGGGTGGGCACCGGGCGGTGCCGTGCTCCTGGCGGCGGTACCGGCCATGGTGGGTGCCGCGCTCGTCAGCTCGTACCGCGGGCCGGTCCCCACCCACCTGCTGGTCGGCACGGAGACCCCCATGGGCAACACCGCCGCCCTCCAGACCGGCCTCTGGTACGCACGCGGCCCGCTGGCCGCCCTCGCCCTGTCCGCCCCCGTACTGGTCGCCGCCGAACGCGCCGGCGGACTCGGCCCCGGCCACCTCGCCTGGCTGCTCCCGGCGGGCGCGGCCACCCTGTGGTGGGCCCGCCGCACCGCCCACCGGCTGCACGGCGCACCCCGGCGGCAGCGCGGACCGGCCGGGATCCGGGGGTTGCTAACGTCGATCCGGTTTCCCCCGTCCCGCCCGCCGGAGAAGAAGGACCTTCCTCATGCATGATGCCCGCGCCCTGATCGACATGGGTGCCGAAGCCGTTCGTCGGCTCGCCCGTCGCGGCTACGCCCTGGACCTGTCCCGGCTGGAAGACCTCCAGTCCCGGCGCAACCAGAGCGTCCGCTCCGCCGACGACCTGCGGGCGGAGTCCAAGCGGGTGGCGAGCGAGGTCCAGCAGACGGCCAGGCAGGGCGGGGACATCTCGGGGCTCAAGGAGCACGCCCGCGAGCTGAAGGACCGGATCCGCGAGGTCGAGGCGGAGCAGGAGCAGGTCCAGGAGGAGCTGCGCGAGCTGCTGCTGACCATCCCGAACCTGCCGGACGACGCGGCTCCCGACGGCAACTCCGACGAGGACGCGGTGGAGATCCGCCGCGTCGGCACCCCGCCGGCCTTCTCCTTCGAGCCGAAGGACCACG
The DNA here is from genome assembly GCF_045160885.1 of Streptomyces sp. NBC_00158. Classification (NCBI taxonomy): domain Bacteria; kingdom Bacillati; phylum Actinomycetota; class Actinomycetes; order Kitasatosporales; family Streptomycetaceae; genus Streptomyces; species Streptomyces sp. NBC_00158. The sequence goes on along the minus strand of NZ_CP108161.1, from coordinate 4,020,759 downwards.
TCGACCTCGGCGAGGCCACCGGCATCCTCGACTTCGCCCGCGCCACCAAGCTCTCGGGCCCGCGCTTCGCGGTCTCCCGCGGCGCAGGCGCCGCCCTGGAGCGGGCCCTGGCCACCCTCTTCCTCGACATCCACACCCGTCGCCACGGCTACGTGGAGCACTCCGTCCCGTACCTGGTCACGCGCAAGACGATGACCGGCACCGGCCAGCTGCCGAAGTTCGAGGAGGACCTGTTCAAGACCGGGGTCGCCGACCGCGAGCTGTTCCTCATCCCCACGGCCGAGGTCCCGCTGACCAACCTCTACGCCGACGAGATCATCCCGCCGGCCGATCTGCCGCTGGCCATGACCGCGCACACCCCCTGCTTCCGCTCCGAGGCCGGCTCCTACGGGCGCGACACCCGCGGCCTGATCCGCCAGCACCAGTTCGCCAAGGTCGAGATCGTCAAGATCGTCGACCCGGAGACCGCGGACGCCGAGCTGGAGACGATGGTCGGCCACGCCGAGGCCTGCCTGCGGGAACTCGGCCTCGCCTACCGCGTCGTGAAGCTGGCCGCCGGCGACACGGGCTTCTCGGCGCAGCTCACGTACGACATCGAGGTCTGGATCCCGAGCCAGAACACCTACCGGGAGATCTCCTCGGTCTCGAACTTCGGCAGCTTCCAGGCCCGCCGCGCGGGCATCCGCACCCGCGGCGAGGACGGCAAGCCCAAGCCCGTCGCCACCCTCAACGGCTCCGGCCTGCCGATCGGCCGCACCCTGGCCGCGCTGCTGGAGCAGTGCCAGCAGGAGGACGGCTCGCTCGTCCTGCCGGAATCCCTCGTCCCGTACCTCGGATTCCGCCGGATCAAGGCGGACGGGACCCCCGAGGCATAATTCCGGGCAGGACACAACCCCAGGGCGCATCGCGCCCTGGGGTTTCTTTTATGCCCTCTCCAAAATCGGAAATTGACAGAACACCTGACCCCGTGCCCTCGACGAACACACAGGTCAGTCGCCCTCTCCCCGCCCGCCCAGGAATTGACATCCACCCCTCCTCCGTGCCCCGGAAATCAACAACTCACCTCATCAAAAGGGGGGTTGACAACGCCCCTCCAATTTCCTACGGTCCGCTGGTCGGACTTTCCCGATCACCCGAAGGAATTCATGACCACCCCTGCCGTTCCGAAATTCAGGCAACAGCTGATCCTGGCCGTCCTCATGGTGTGCTCACTGCTCATCTGGCTGGACAACACCGTCCTGAGCACCACCCTGGAAACCCTCGCGGACCCGGTCCGCGGCCTGAACGCCGGACCGTCCGCGCTGCAATGGGCCACCGGCTCGTACACGCTCGCCTTCGCCACCCTGATGTTCACCGCGGGCGCGCTGGGCGACCGCTTCGGCCACCGCACGGTGCTGGCGACGGGCCTGGTGGTGTTCGCCGCCGCCTCGGTGTGGGCGGCGTACGCACCGGACGCGGGTCAACTGATCGCCGCCCGCGCCGCGATGGGCGTCGGCAGCGCGCTGATCATGCCGGCGAACATGGCCATCCTCATGTGGACCTTCACCGGCCCCGCGCGGTCGACCGCGGTCGCCGTCTCCTCGACCTCCGCCGGCGTCGGCATGGCCGTGGGCCCGGTGCTGGCCGGGGTGCTCCTCGACCACTTCTGGTGGGGCTCGGTCTTCCTGGTCAACGTCCCGGTCGTGGTGCTGGCGCTGGCCGGGATCGCCCTGCTGGTCCCGGACTTCCGCAGCCCGGTGGTGCGGCCGCTGGACCCGGCCGGGATGCTGCTGTCGATCAGCGGGCTCGCGGCGCTCGCGTACGGTCTGATCCGCGCGGGGCAGGTGGCGGCCTGGGACCGGGCGGACGTCTGGGGGCCGGTCGCCGCCGGACTGGTCCTGCTGACCGCGTTCACGCTCGTCGAACTGCGCGTCAAGGCACCGGGCTTCGACCCCCGGCTGCTCGCGGAACGCGCCTTCGGCGGCGGCAACGCGGCGCTCGGACTGCTCCTCTTCGCCGTCTCCGCCATCACCTTCTACAACGCGTTCTACCTACAGGGCGCACGCGGCTACTCCCCGATCGAAGCGGGCCTGGCCGGCCTCCCGACCGCCGTCGGCGCGATACTCGGGGCACCCGTCGGCGCGCGCCTGGTCCGCCGCTGGTCCCTGCGGGCCGTCACCGTCCCGGCCCTCACCGCGGCGGCACTGACCATGGGCGCCTACGGGCTCTTCGGCCTGGAGACCCCCCTCGCCCCGATCGCGCTCCTGCTGCTGGTCCAGGGCCTCTCGATCGGCATGGTGCTCGGCCCGGTCACCGCGGCGCTCATCAGCACGCTGCCGCTCGAACGGGCCGGCGCGGGATCGGCCGTCACCAACACCGTGCGGCAGACCGGCGGGGTGATGGGCATCGCCGTCGGCGGCACGCTCATGTCGATCGTCTACCGGCGCGCGATCGAGCCCTCCCTGGACGGCCTCCCCGGCCCGGTACGGGAACAGGCGCGCGTCTCCGCCGAACAGGCCAGGCACGCCGCCGGGGCCACCGCCCGCCCCGCGCTCGCCCGAGCCGCCGACGAGGCGTTCGTCCACGCCATGCACGTAGGCGCCGTATGGATCATGGTCATCGCCCTCGCCGGAGCAGCCGTACTCCTGCTCGCCCTCCGCCCGCCCCGCAAGCCCCCGGCATCCACGCCCGCACCAGAGCCCGTCCTGCAAGAGTCAAAGCCCCAGGTCACGGGGTCGAACTCCACCGGGGAAGGGGCCGAAACCCTGACGACCCGGAAGTCCGCTTCATCATGGGCGCGGGGGTCGTCTGCCTGCTGATACTGATGACCGCCCCGTACTGACGGCAGGTCATGATGCCGACACGTACACGGGGCGAGGAGCTTGAGACGAAGCTGACGGAGACATCAGGCCGCACGGCCCAGGACCTGGCCGCCGAGCTGGAGGGCCTGCGGGGGGTGGACTGGGCATCCGTTTGGGCGGGTCCGCCGCAGGGCGGCTCTCCGGAATGCCGTACGTGGTGCGAGCGCTACGGCTGGGAGCCGCAGACGGCCGACCGCAATCTGGCGGTGCGCAGCGGGGCCGGCGGCAGGTGGACCTTCGAAGCAGGTGGCAACTGGCATCCCGTACGCCGCCTGACCCACTGGGCGTGGCACCTCAAGGCAGACGAGGCGTCCGAGAACCCCGGTCTCTTGACCCGCGCGGCCGACGAATGGCCCGACTTCGTCAAGGCGGCCGAAAGTGTGCTGGGACCCGCGGTATGGGCCGGCCCCTGGGACGCACCAGACTTCCCGGAGCCGATGGAACCGGCGTTCTGGGAGAGCCGTGAATACCGCCTCGAGACCCGCACCCCCTACCGGATGGCGTACTGGAAGCCGGTGGGGGACCACCCCGGGCAGGCCTTCATCGTGCTGGCGCAGTCGGTGTCGTTCACGGCGTGGGCCACTGACACGCCGGGCGGTTCGCGGATCCAGCTGACCGTAAACGCCCCTGAAGGTTCACGGAGGAACCCGTGAACCCCGACGCTCCTCCGACCCCGGAGGAGATAGCCCGGGCTTGCCCTCCAGCAGGAACATGCCGCGGCGGAACCACGTGACAGGCAGTCCGGAGCCGCGATAGCCCGCAGGCTGTACGGCGACTACCTATCGACGCTCGATCCGGAGGCGGAAGGTCCCGAGCCCGGTGTTGTGGACTTCATAGAGAAGCTTGCGGCGAAGGAGTCCGTCACCAACGCGGACCGCGGCCCCCATCGCGCATTTTGGTCCTACGAGTCCGTGCTCGAGGGCGTGGACACACCCGTGCCCAATCGCTTCCTGGCCAAGGCGTGTGGCCAGTCGCGCGGTCTGCAGGTGCTGGAGGACACACCCGCCGGGCACCGGCTCAACGGCTACTTCCTCGGCAACGAATTCGTGATGGATGCGCTCGCCCGGCACTTCGACTTCGATCCGGAGGAACTGGACGCCGCCCACGGTGCCGCCTGGGACACCCTCTCGGACCGGTACGCCATCGCAACCGAGGGACTCGTGGTCGGGTTCGCCGCCGACATCACCGCGGACTCGGTCCTCGGCAAGACCGAGACACCGGCGCTCCTCAAGAACGCCGCCGTCGGCAAGGACGGCATCAAGTTCGCGACGCCGTTGCCCCAGCACGCGCACCTTCCGCCCGACATCAACACGTTCATGGCCGATCCCTCCATCCGCTGCCAACTGCGGATGGGGGACGACGACCCCGGGAGGTCCCCCGAGGGATTCGCCATGAAGCTGCACGCCATCGATGTCCCCGAGGACCAGAAGGAGGCGCATGCGGCGATCATCGACCGGCTGTCGACGGCCAACTCCTACGAGGAACTGCACCCGACGACCGCCGAGGCGAAGCGGAGGGGGCACATGAGTGCCTTCCTACCCGGTGTGAACCTGCCCCACGGCGTCGTCCGAGCGCCCCGCAGCGTCCTCACCGGCCACGGAGTGAGCGAGCCCGCACCGCCCCAGATCACCCCGAAGCCCTCCGGGATCGAGCACTGACCGCCGGGTCCGCCACGATGCGTTCGCGCGGGCCCGTGCCGATCTGGAAGGCCTCCGTGGGCGGACCGGGCCCCGGTACGGGCCCGCGCCCGCGTGGGCCGGCTCCTGAGACGCCCCGGACTTCCCGGAAAAAGCAAAAGCCCCAGGTCACGGCGAGTGAGTCCTGGGGCTTCCACAGAGCCGCCTTCGGGATTCGAACCCGAGACCTACGCATTACGAGTGCGTTGCTCTGGCCAACTGAGCTAAGGCGGCACCGCTGGGGAGACAAGAATTCCCTTGGAGGGAGGCTCTCATCAGCAGCGGCGCCAAGTCTACAGGGTTAAACCGGGTGCCCCGAACCGGGTGGGGCGGACGGGTCAGCAGCGCTTGCCGTCCGCCGGGGGCCGGCCCTCGAGGAGGTAGCGGTTGATCGCCGTGTCGATGCATTCGCTGCCGCGCCCGTACGCCGTGTGGCCGTCGCCGTCGTACGTGAGGAGGGTGCCCGACTCCAGCTGGCCGGCCAGGGCCTGCGCCCACTTGTACGGGGTCGCCGGGTCCCGGGTCGTGCCGACCACCACGATCGGGGCCGCGCCCGCCGCCTTCAGGGGCTTCGCCGCGCCCGTGGCCTTCACCGGCCAGTACGCGCAGTTCAGGGAGGCCCAGGCCAGCCCCGCGCCGAAGACCGGGGAGGCCTTCTCGAAGGACGGCAGCGCGGCGTCCACCGCGTCGGGGCCGCTGAAGGCCGGCGGCTGGTCCAGGCAGTTCACGGCGGCGTTGGCGTACATGAGGTTCGCGTACGAGCCGTCCGCCTCGCGCTCGTAGTAGCTGTCGGCGAGGGCCAGCAGGCCGGCGCCGTCGCCGTCCATCGCGGAGGCGAGGGCCTCGCGCAGCTGCGGCCAGGCGCTCTCGTCGTACAGGGCCGCGATCACGCCCGTCGTCGCGAGGGACTCGCCCAGCGGGCGGGCCGGGTCCCCCGACGGGACCGGCTGGGCGTCGACCTTGCGGAAGAACTCCTTCAGGCGCTGCGCGACCGCGTCCGGGCCGCCCTGGCCGAGCGGGCAGTCGGGCTGCTTGGCGCAGTCCTTGGCGAAGGAGCGGAAGGCTGTCTCGAAGCCCGCCGTCTGGTCGCGGTTCAGGTCGAGGGCCGGCCGGGAGGGGTCCAGCGCGCCGTCCAGGACCAGCCGGCCCACACGGGCCGGGAAGAGGTCCGCGTACGTGGCGCCGAGGAAGGTGCCGTACGAGGCCCCGACGTAGTTCAGCCTCTCGTCGCCCAGGACCGCGCGGAGCATGTCCATGTCCCGGGCGGCGTCCACCGTCGAGACGTGCGGCAGCACCCGCTTCGAGCGCGTCTCGCAGCCCGCCGCGAACTCCTTGAACGCGGCCACCAGCTCGGCCCGCTCCGCCGGATCGTCCGGGGTCTGGTCCACCTGGGTGAACCGGTCCATCGCCGGCCCGGTCAGGCACTCCACCGGGCTGCTGCGGGCCACGCCGCGCGGGTCGAAGGAAACCATGTCGTACTGGGCGCGCACCGCGGCCGGGTAGCCGATGCCCGCGTACGCCTGGAGGTAGCCGATGCCGGAACCGCCGGGGCCGCCCGGATTGACCACCAGGGAACCCAGCCGCTTGCCCGGACCGGTGGCCGCCCGGCGGGCCACGGCGAGCTCGACGTCCTGCCCGGCACCGGGATCCGCGTAGTCCAGCGGCGCCTTCATGGTGGAGCACTGGAAGCCGGGGACACCGCAGTCGCGCCAGCTCAGCTTCTGGTCGTAGTACGGGCGCAGGGCGTCCGGGACGGCGGTGGGCTCGGCCGAGGCCGCCACCTCGGGCCCCCCGGTGGTGCACCCGGAGACCAGCAGCCCGGCGGCTGCGATGACGGTTCCGGCGGTACGCAGCAGACGCCTGGTGTCCATGCGGCGAGCCTACGTGCTGCCGACGGCCCCCGTCGGGCGCGCGGGGTCCGGGCCGGGTCCGGGCGGCGGCCCCCGAAACGGTGCCTTCCGGGCGCCCACCGGGCACCCGCCGGGGGCCGGGCCCCCGCGGCGCTCCGCCCGGGACCGCTCGTACGGGTGAACCGGGGCGCGGGCGCGTACCGGCCGCGCGGAGCGTCGAGCGCGGAGGGACGAGCCCGCGCCGGGGTCAGCCCGCGCGGAGCGCCATCGTCATCGCCTCCACCGCGAGCAGCGGCGCCACGTTCCGGTCGAGGGCCTGCCGGCAGGCGATGATCGCCTCGATGCGCCGCAGGGTGCGCTCGGGGCCCGAGGCGCGGGCGATCCGGTCGAGGTCCGGGCGTATGTCCTCGTTGGCGATGGCCACCGCCGAGCCGAGCTGGAGGGCCAGCACGTCCCGGTAGAAGCCGGTGATGTCGGTCAGGGCGAGGTCGAGGCTGTCGCGCTGGGTCCTGGTGCGGCGGCGCTTCTGGCGGTCCTCCAGCTCCTTCATCACCCCGGCGGTGCCGCGCGGCAGCCGGCCGCCGGCGCCCGCTCCGGCGCCGAGCGCGGCCCTCAGCTCCTCGGTCTCCTTGGTGTCGATCTCCTCGGCGACCTGCTTCGCGTCCTCGGCGGCGGCGTCGACGAGCTCCTGCGCGGCCTTGAGGCAGCCGCCCACGTCGTCCACCCGCAGCGGGAGCTTGAGGACGGCGGCGCGGCGGGCCCTGGCGGACTCGTCGGTGGCGAGCCGGCGGGCCCGGTCGATGTGGCCCTGCGTCGCGCGGGCGGCGGCCGCGGCGGCGGCCGGCTCCACGCCGTCCCGGCGGACCAGGACGTCGGCCACCGCCGCCACGGACGGGGTGGTCAGGGTCAGGTGCCGGCAGCGGGAGCGGATCGTGGGCAGCACGTCCTCCAGGGAGGGCGCGCACAGCAGCCACACCGTCCGCGGAGCGGGCTCCTCCACGGCCTTGAGGAGCACGTTGCCCGCGCCCTCGGTGAGCCGGTCGGCGTCCTCCAGGACGATGACCTGCCAGCGGCCCACGGCGGGCGAGAGCTGGGCCCGGCGGACCAGGTCGCGGGTCTCCTTCACGCCGATGGACAGCAGGTCCGTGCGCACGATCTCCACGTCGGCGTGGGTCCCGGCCATGGTGGTGTGGCAGCCGTCGCAGAACCCGCAGCCCGGTTCGCCGCCGAGGGCGCGGTCCGGGCTGACGCACTGGAGGGCCGCCGCGAAGGCACGGGCGGCGGTGGCCCGGCCGGAGCCCGGCGGGCCGGTGAACAGCCAGGCGTGCGTCATCTTGGAAGCGGGCGGCGGCGGGGCCCCCTGCGCGGCGGCCGTGACCAGGGCGTCGGCGTCACGGGCGGCGGCGGCCAGCTGCGCCTGCACGCGATCCTGACCGACCAGGTCTTCCCACACGGGCATGCCGCCCACCGCCTTTCACTCTCCGTCGACACTGCCTGCTCATATTGTGGCGCCCGCCACTGACAATCCCCGACCGCGGTCACTTTCCGTGAACCGCGCGCCGGTCAGCGGCGTCGGCGCGGCCCGCCCCGCCCGTCGGCGTCGTCCCGGCCGTCCCGGCCGTCCTCGTCGTCCCGGCGCGGGCCCAGCAGCTCGTCCGCCAGGGTCGGCAGGTCGTCCATCGGCGTCGCCTCGGCCCAGTCGGACGGGGCCCGGCGCTGCCGGCCGTCGTCGCCGAACACCGGGAGCTCGCGGGTCACGTCGTTCCCCGAGTCCCGGAAGATGCCCGGCGGCACCCGGTCGGCCGGGTCCTCCTGCGAGTGGGGTTCCGTCGGCCGCTCCGCCGGGCGGGTCCGCCCGGACCGCGTGTCCCGGACGTCGCCGTCGGGGCGTACGGGCGGCAGTACGGCCGTCTCGTCCAGCGGGCGCGGGGCACGCGGGTCGATCTTGGGCACCGGGACGGTCTGGGTGACGTCGTCGGGCTGTACGAACCGCCGCACCACGGGGGTCTCGATGGTGACGGCCTCGTCCGGCAGCGGCTCCTTGCGCATCACGACCTTGGGCGCGGGCTGCCCGGCGGACTCCGCCGGGGCCTGCGCGGCCTCGGCACGGGCCTGCGCCCGGGTACGGGCCTGCGCCTCGGTCCGGGCCCGCGACTGGGCCTCCGCTCGGGCTTCGGCCTCGGCACGGGCCTCGGCGGCCGCCCGGGCCTCGGCCTCGGCACGGGCCTGCGCGGCCCGGTTCGCCTGCTCGGCGGCCGCCGCGGCGGCCGAGGCCTCCGCGAGCCGGCGCGCCTCCTCCGCCCGCAGCAGGGCCTCCTCGGCGCGTCGCTGCTTCTCCAGGCGCCGCTCCTCGGCCTCGGCGCGCAGCCGGGCCTCCTCCGCCTCCTGGAGCCGGATCCGCTCCAGCTCGGCGGCGCGGGCCTTCTCCTCCGCCTCGGCGCGCAGCCGCTCGGCCTCGGCCCGGGCCCGGGCCTCCTCCTCGGCCCTCAGCCGCTCCTCCTCGGCACGGCGGGCCGCCTCGGCCTCGGCGCGCAGCCGGGCCTCCTCGGCCTCCCGCGCCAGTCGGGCCTCCTCCTCGGCCTTCAGCCGGGCTTCCTCCGCCTTGCGCGCGGCCTCTTCCTCGGCCTTGCGCCGGGCCTCCTCCTCCGCGAGCCGGCGGGCCTCGATCTGCGCGGCCACCTCGGCCTCGGAGAGCGGGAGCATCCGGTCCAGGCGGTGCAGGACGACGGTGGTCACCGAGCCGGGGTCCTGACCGGCGTCGACCACGAGGTAGCGCCCGGGGTCGGCGGCGGCGAGCGTCAGGAAGCCGGCCCGCACCCGCTGGTGGAACTCGGTCGGCTCGGACTCCAGCCGGTCCGGCGCCTCCGTGAACCGCTCCCGCGCGGTCTCCGGGGACACGTCGAGCAGCACGGTCAGGTTCGGCACGAGACCGCCGGTGGCCCAGCGGGAAATACGGGCGATCTCGGTCGGGGACAGGTCGCGCCCGGCACCCTGGTAGGCCACCGACGAGTCGATGTAGCGGTCGGTGATGACCACCGCGCCGCGCTCCAGGGCGGGCCGGACCAGCGAGTCCACGTGCTCCGCGCGGTCGGCGGCGTACAGCAGGGCCTCGGCCCGGTTCGACAGCCCGGCGGAGGAGATGTCCAGCAGGATCGAGCGGAGCCGCTTGCCGACCGGGGTGGCCCCCGGCTCTCGGGTCACGACGACCTCGTGGCCCTTGCCCCGTATCCATTCGGCCAGCGCCTGCACCTGGGTGGACTTGCCGGCCCCGTCGCCGCCCTCCAGGGCGATGAAGAACCCGGTCGTGGGCGGGGCCTGTACGGGCTCACCGCCGCGCAGCGCCTCGCGCAGGTCGCGGCGGAGCGGCACGCCGCCCCGGTCGTCGGCCTTGGTCAGGACCACCACCGCGACGGGCAGCAGCAGCACGCCGGCCAGCATCAGCGCGTAGCCGGCGCCGCCGTGCCAGAGGCCGATCTGCCCGCCGCCGATGCGGTGCGGGCCGATCGCCGCGGCGACCAGCGGGGCGGCGACCGCGCCGATGGCGACCGCCACCCGGACCACGGCCTGCAGGTGCTCGGTGATCCGGGCCCGGCGGAACTCCTCGGTCTCCTGGTCCAGCAGGGTGTGCCCGGTGTTGGCCGCCACGCCCGCGGCGGTGCCCGCGAGCAGCGCCAGGAAGAGCACGGTCGCCGTGTCGGAGACCAGACCGGTCAGCAGCAGCGCCAGCCCGGCCACGGCGACGGCCAGGGCGAGCAGGCGGCGCCGGGACAGCGCGGGCAGCACCTTGCCGGCCTGCGTGGCGCGAATGCCCAGGGCGGTGCCGCCGACGAGGGCGAGCACCAGCAGGGCGTACGCGGACGGGCCGCCGCCCAGGTCGAAGGCGTGCAGCACGGAGACGGACGCGGCGAAGGCGATCGCCCCGGCGACGGCGGCGCAGGCCACCACGAGCAGCCGGATCGCCCCCGTACGGCCCTTCTCGGGCCGCTCGCCCGCCCTGGGGGCGCGCAGGCCCTCCAGCGGGGACCGCGGCCTCGGGGTCTTCACGGCGGGCAGCGTCAACGGCACCAGCAGCGAGAGGGACGCGGCGAACAGGCCGGCTGCCACGTACGAGCCCAGCGCCGCCTGGTTCGCGGCGAACCAGTCCACGCCCAGGCCCAGCGCCCGCCCTATAAGCGTCGCCGCGAGCAGCGCGGCCGCCGCCACGGGCATCGCCGCGAAGGCCGTGCGCAGCGAGAGCCGCCGAAGGGCGTCGAGGTGGTCCGGGAGGGGGCGTACGGTCGCCCCCTCCGGCGGCGGCGCCGGCAGCAGCGCGGGCGCGGCGCTCTCCTTGGCCAGCGTCCACACCCGCTCGGCGCCGCCGGAGACGAACACGGTGGCCAGCAGCGCGGTCGTGGCGTGCGCCGGGATCCAGTCGAGCCACAGCGGGGCGACGACGAACAGGGCGATCCGCAGCCCGTCGGCACCGACCATCGTCCAGCGGCGGTCGAGCTTGCCTCCGGGGGCCGTGAGCTGGGCCAGCGGGCCGAGCAGGACCGCGCCGAACAGGACGGTGGCGAGGACGCGCACCGCGAAGACGGCGGCGACGGCGAAGGCCGCGCCCCGGTAGCCGCCGCCGAACAGCCCCTCCGGGCCGGCGGTGACGGCCGCCTGGAGGGTCAGCAGCACCAGCACCAGCAGGGCGAGGGCATCGCCGATGCCGCTCACCAGCTGGGCGCTCCACAGCCGGCGCAGCCCGGGTGTGCGCAGCAGGGCGCGCACCGCTCGCTCGCGGGAGTCCGCGGCCAGGGCTTCGTCGTAGGTGGGGTTCTCGGAGTCGGTCACGACCGTCGGCTGCTCGGCTCGCGTCATCCGCCCAGCCTATCCGCTGCGCTTGGCCGTTGCGGGGGCCTGTGGACGACGCCGGGTGTGACCCGGCACCCACTCCCGGGGCTCCGCCCCGGACCCCGATACCGGACGCTCCGCGCCCGGTGCGCTCAAACGCCGCGCGGGCTGGATGTGCGCAGCACATCCCAGCCCCGCCGGCGTTTGAGGCGCTGGGGGAGGGTCTGGGGGCGGAGCCCCCAGGGGCGGACGGCTACTCGTCCGCCGGGGCGGACGCGGCGGCCTTCTTCGCCGCCGCCGTCGTCTTCTTCGCCGCGGTCGTCTTCTTGGCGGCAGCCGTCGTCTTCTTGGCCGCGGCCGTCTTCGTGGCGGCCGCCTTCTTCGCCGGGGCCTTCTTGGCCGGGGCCTTCTTCGCGGGGGCCTTCTTCGCCGTCTTCTTCGCCGGCCCCTTGGCCCGCTTCTCCGCCAGCAGTTCGTAGCCCCGCTCCGGCGTGATGGTCTCGACGTCGTCGTCCCGCCGCAGCGTCGCGTTGGTCTCGCCGTCCGTCACGTACGGACCGAAGCGGCCGTCCTTGACCACCACGGGCTTCTCGCTCACCGGGTCCGTGCCCAGCTCCTTCAGCGGCGGCTTGGCCGCGGCCCGGCCCCGCTGCTTCGGCTGTGCGTAGATCGCCAGGGCCTCGTCCAGGGTGATCGAGAACAGCTGGTCCTCGGTCTCCAGGGACCGCGAGTCCGTGCCCTTCTTCAGGTACGGGCCGTAGCGGCCGTTCTGGGCGGTGATCTCCACGCCCTCCGCGTCGGCGCCGACCACGCGCGGCAGCGACATCAGCTTCAGGGCGTCGTCGAGGGTGACCGTGTCCAGGGACATCGACTTGAAGAGCGAGGCCGTCCGCGGCTTGACCGCGTTCTTGCCCGTCTTCGGCGTGCCCTCGGGCAGGATCTCCGTCACGTACGGCCCGTAGCGGCCGTCCTTGGCGACGATCTGGTTGCCGCTCACCGGGTCGGCGCCCAGCTCGAACTCGCCGCTCGGCTTCGCGAACAGCTCCTGCGCGTACTCGACGGTCAGCTCGTCCGGAGCCAGGTCGTCCGGCACGTCGGCCCGCTGGTGGCCCTCCGCGTCCTTCTCGCCGCGCTCCACGTACGGCCCGTAGCGGCCGACGCGCAGCACGATGCCGTCGCCGACCGGGAAGGAGGAGATCTCCCGGGCGTCGATCGCGCCGAGGTCCGTGACCAGCTCCTTCAGGCCGCCGAGGTGGTCGCCGTCGGCCGGTACGACCTCCGAGGCGTCCTCCGAGCCGAAGTAGAACCGCTTGAGCCACGGCACGGACTGGGCCTCGCCCCGCGCGATGCGGTCGAGGTCGTCCTCCATCTTGGCGGTGAAGTCGTAGTCGACGAGCCGGCCGAAGTGCGTCTCCAGCAGGTTCACGACGGCGAACGACAGGAAGGACGGCACGAGGGCCGTGCCCTTCTTGAAGACGTAGCCGCGGTCCAGGATCGTGCCGATGATCGACGCGTACGTCGACGGGCGGCCGATCTCCCGCTCTTCCAGCTCCTTGACCAGCGAGGCCTCGGTGTAGCGGGCCGGCGGCTTGGTGGAGTGGCCGTCGGCGGTGATCTCCTCGGCCGTCAGCGCGTCGCCCTCGGCGACCTGCGGCAGCCGCCGCTCGCGGTCGTCGAGCTCGGCGTTCGGGTCGTCCGCGCCCTCGACGTACGCCTTCATGAAGCCGTGGAAGGTGATGGTCTTGCCGGACGCGCTGAACTCGGCGTCCCGGCCGTCCGAGGCCCGGCCGCCGATCTTCACGGTCACCGAGTTGCCGGTCGCGTCCTTCATCTGGGAGGCGACGGTCCGCTTCCAGATGAGCTCGTACAGGCGGAACTGGTCGCCGGTGAGGCCCGTCTCGGCGGGGGTGCGGAAACGATCACCCGAAGGCCGGATCGCCTCGTGCGCCTCCTGCGCGTTCTTGACCTTGCCCGCGTAGACGCGCGGCTTCTCCGGCAGGTAGTCGGCCCCGTACAGCTGGGTGACCTGCGCCCGCGCCGCCGACACCGCGGTGTCGGAGAGCGTGGTGGAGTCCGTACGCATGTAGGTGATGAAGCCGTTCTCGTACAGCTTCTGCGCGACCTGCATCGTCGCCTTCGCACCGAAGCCCAGCTTGCGCGAGGCCTCCTGCTGGAGCGTCGTCGTGCGGAAGGGGGCGTACGGGGAGCGGCGGTACGGCTTGGACTCGACCGAGCGGACGGCGAACGAGGTCTCGGCGAGCGCGGCGGCCAGCGCCCGGGCGTTCGCCTCGTCGAGGTGCAGCACCTCGCTCTTGAGCTGCCCGTTCGCGCCGAAGTCTCGGCCCTGGGCGACGCGCTTGCCGTCCACCGTGTTCAGGCGGGCGACCAGGGTCGACGGGTCGGAGGCATCACCGGCCCGGCCGGTGCCGAACGTGCCGGTCAGGTCCCAGTACTCGGCGGAGCGGAAGGCGATGCGCTCGCGCTCGCGCTCGACGACGAGGCGGGTGGCGACGGACTGGACGCGGCCGGCCGACAGCCGCGGCATGACCTTCTTCCACAGGACCGGCGAGACCTCGTAGCCGTAGAGGCGGTCGAGGATGCGGCGGGTCTCCTGGGCGTCGACCATGCGCTGGTTCAGCTCGCGCGGGTTGGCGACGGCGTCGCGGATCGCGTCCTTGGTGATCTCGTGGAAGACCATCCGGTGGACGGGGACCTTGGGCTTGAGGACTTCCTGGAGGTGCCACGCGATGGCTTCGCCCTCGCGGTCCTCATCGGTGGCGAGGAAGAGTTCGTCGGACTCGGCGAGCAGGTCCTTGAGCTTCCTGACCTGCGCCTTCTTGTCCGCGTTGACCACGTAGATCGGCGCGAAGTCGTGCTCGACGTCCACGCCGAGGCGGCGGACCTCGCCGGTGTACTTGTCGGGGACCTCGGCCGCGCCGTTCGGGAGGTCGCGGATGTGCCCGACGCTCGCCTCGACGACGTATCCGGGGCCGAGGTAGCCCTTGATCGTCTTCGCCTTGGCAGGGGACTCGACGATGACGAGTCGGCGGCCGCCCTTTGCGGTCTCGCTAGTCGGGGACAACTTGGCTCTTCTCTCCGGTCGGCACGGTCGGCACTCGGTCGCGGTACGACGACGCTGCGGAGTGTGACGGTACAACCCGCCCCCGTGTCAAACGGCACAAGCCCGCAACGGCCACTCGAACGGTAACCCGACAAGTGCCATTTCTGCCGCCCGGATGCCGCGCCGGGACCCTCGCGGTCACCGGCCAGGGTGGCCCGGGGGCCGTCTGGCCCCGCGTCCGGACCGGTCGCGACGTCGGGTTTCACACCCGGGTGGAGGCCGTCGCCGGCGGGCGCTTCAGAAGTGCTGGAGGCACCAGACGCCGAGAGCCAGCGAGCCCGAACCGGCCAGTACGGCCAGCGGTACGGCCACGACGGGGCGCACGCCTTCAGCCACCGGCGCGCGGTGCCAGGCGCGCGCCCCCGTCCAGACCAGCAGAGCGGCCCCGAACAGCAGGAACACGGCTGCCGCGAAGATCGCCGGACCGCGTTCCATGCCGTTCCCCTTTTCCCCCGGGCCGCTCGGGGATCCCCCCGGATCCCCCGCTGTCCGGGAGCCTGCCACCCGAGGGGGTACGGCAGGCGAACCCCGGGTTACATCACGGCGCCGAACCCCGCCGGCTACGGGGCGGGGTCCTGGACGGGCTCCAGGAACCCCTGCTCGACCAGCATCCGGATCGCCTCCGGGGTCCGGTCCCGCAGGACGACCGGGTCCTCCTCGACCAGCTGTGCGATCGCGTCCAGGATCCGGCCGGCGCTGAGTGAGCCGTCGCACACCCCGGCGAAGCCCGCGCCGACCGTGTCCACCTTGGTGGCGCGGCGCATCCCCCGGTTCTGCCGGAGCACGACGTGCTCGGGGTCCTCCGCGCCCGGCGCGCCGACCTGCTCCTGCACGACCTCCGCGGTCAGCCGGAAGTACCCCGCCAGCAGGGCCGCGTCGTCGTGGTCGCGGAGGTAGTCCTGGCGGGCGAAGTGCGCGAGGACCGCTTCGCCGAGCGGCTGCTCCACCGAGTGCGGCCACTCCTCGACCACGATCGAGGGCTCGGCCGCGTCCGTACGGCGCAGGGTGACCCAGCCGAAGCCGACGGCCTTGGTCTTGCGGGCCTCGAACTCGTCGAGCCAGTCCTCGTACCTGGCCGCGTACTCGGCCGGATCCGTGCGGTGGTCGCCCGCGTCGCGCAGCCACAGCTCCGCGTACTGCGTCACGTCCTGCACGTCACGCTGCACGATCCAGGCGTCGCAGCCGCGCGGCACCCAGGAGCGGACCCGGTCGCGCCAGTCCTCCCCCTCCACGTGCTGCCAGTTGCCGAGGAACTGCGCGTAACCGCCCGGGTTGAGGTGGTCCCCCGCCTGCTGGACCAGGGTCCGGCACAGGTCGTCGCCGCCCATGCCGCCGTCCCGGTACGTGAGCCGCGCGCCGGGCGAGATCACGAAGGGCGGGTTCGACACGATCAGGTCGTACGCGGCGTCGCCCACCGGCTCGAACAGCGAGCCCGAGAGCAGTTCGGCCTCCGGCGCCCCGGAGAGGGCCAGCGTCAGACGGGTGAATTCCAGGGCGCGCGGGTTGACGTCGGTCGCCGTCACCCGGGTGGCGTGCTGGGCGGCGTGCAGCGCCTGGATCCCGGAGCCGGTGCCGAGGTCGAGGGCCGAGCCGACGGCGATGGGCACGGTGATTCCGGCCAGGGTGGTGGAGGCGCCCCCGACGCCGAGCACGACGCCCTCCTCGCGGCTGCCGATGCCCCCGGCGCCGCCGACGGCGCAGCCGAGGTCCGAGACGATGAACCAGTCCTCGCCGTCCGGGCCGCCGTACGGGCGTACGTCGACGGTGGCGTGCACCTCGTCGCCCTCCCGCCGCAGCCAGCCGTCGGCGAGGGCTCCCTCGACGGGCAGCACGGCGGCGGCGTGCACGTACGGCTCCGGCTGCTGGAGCAGGAAGAGCCGGATCAGGCTCGCGAGCCCGCCGTCGTCCGCCCCGCGGGTGGCGCGCAGGGCGGGGACCGTCTCGCTGCGGGCCAGCGCGGCGTAGGCGGGGGCGCCGAGCAGGTCGAGCAGTCCGTCGGCGGTGAACCCCGCGGCGAGGAACGCCTCGCGGAGCTCGGCGGCGTGGTCGGGCGTGGGAAGACTGGTGGTACTCACCCGACCATTGTGGCCGCTGGGGCGGGCAATGCGTACGAGCCCCGGCGCGCGACGGGCGGCCGGATCCGATCGGGATCCGGCCGCCCGTGGCGACCGTGTCCGCGCGGGGCCGCGCGGCGCGTGGAGGGCGGGGGTCAGCCCTTGTCGGTCGTCGAGACCTGGCAGCCCTTCTGGCTGTAGATGGCCTTCAGACCGCTGGAGTTGAGCTTCTCCTTGGCCGCCGTCTCGTTCGCGGCGACCTCGGTGAGCCCGGAGGCGACCCCCTGGAGGCCGTCCGCGAACTTGCTCTGGTCCTTGGGGTCGAGGCCATCGATCTTCGTCTTGAGATCGGTGTACCGCTTGGAGATCTCGTCGTAGCTCTTGACCACGGAGTCCGCCGCGGCCTTGCCGTCCTTGACGGGCGGTTCACCGGCCGACGTCAGGGCGCCGCCCATGGTCTTGTAGGCCTCGGAGAGGGTCTGGAAGGCCGCCGAGTCGGTCTTCTGGACCTCCTCGGGCTTGCTGCTCGTGGAGGCGACCCGCTTCAGCTCGTCGTTGGTCGTCTTGATCTTGGTGAGCTCGGGCTCCCACTTGTCGCAGACGTTCTTGGCCCAGGCGTCGGCCTTCTTGTCGCCGTCGTCCCCACCGCCGCAGCCGGACAGGACGAGCATCAGTACCGCACCGCCGGACACCGCGGCCGCAAGCTTCTTGTTCACCGGATTGGTCCCTTCGAAGGCTCTCGGCCGGAAGATACACGCCCGCCATCAGGGCACGCACAAAGGCGGACAGACGGCGCGTCAGTCCGCGCCGCCCGTCCGCCGTTCGGGCGCATCTTCGAGCCGGTGGGCCCGCTGGGGCCGCGGGAGCCGGGCTCAGGTGCTCCGGAGCGTCAGGAGACCACCGCCGGATCGGCCTGCTGCGCCACCCGCTCCGCGCCGGCGCTGCCGCCGTCCTCGCCGACGGCGATGCCGCGGCGCTTGGAGACGTACACCGCGACGACGATCACCGTGATCGCGAGCACCGCGACGACGGCCCGCACGGTGGCGCTGGTGTCCGGGCCGTAGCTGAACTGCACGACCGCGGGGGCGATCAGCAGGGCCACCAGGTTCATGACCTTCAGCAGCGGGTTGATGGCCGGGCCCGCGGTGTCCTTGAACGGGTCGCCGACGGTGTCGCCGATGACGACGGCGGCGTGGGCCTCGCTGCCCTTGCCGCCGTGGTGGCCGTCCTCGACGAGCTTCTTGGCGTTGTCCCACGCGCCGCCGGAGTTGGCGAGGAAGACCGCCATCAGGGTGCCGGTGCCGATGGCGCCCGCCAGGAAGGAGCCGAGCGCGCCGACGCCGAGGGTGAAGCCGACCGCGATCGGGGTGAGCACGGCGAGCAGACCGGGCGTGGCGAGCTCCCGCAGCGCGTCCTTGGTGCAGATGTCGACGACGCGGCCGTACTCGGGCTTCTCCGAGTAGTCCATGATCCCGGGGTGCTCGCGGAACTGGCGGCGCACCTCGTAGACGACGGCGCCCGCGGAGCGGGAGACGGCGTTGATGGCCAGGCCCGAGAACAGGAAGACGACGGCCGCGCCGAGGATGAGGCCGACCAGGTTGTTGGGCTGGACGATGGAGAGGCTGAGGTTCATCTCCCCGGCCTTGGCTCCGACCTCCTTGACCGCGTTGGCGATGGCGTCGCTGTACGAGCCGAAGAGCGCGGCCGCGGCCAGGACGGCGGTGGCGATGGCGATGCCCTTGGTGATGGCCTTGGTGGTGTTGCCGACCGCGTCCAGGTCGGTGAGGACCTGGGCGCCGGCGCCCTCGACGTCGCCGGACATCTCGGCGATGCCCTGGGCGTTGTCGGAGACGGGGCCGAAGGTGTCCATCGCGACGATGACGCCGACGGTGGTCAGCAGGCCGGTGCCGGCCAGGGCCACCGCGAAGAGCGCCAGCATGATCGACGTGCCGCCGAGCAGGAAGGCCCCGTAGACGCCGAGGCCGATGAGGAGCGCCGTGTAGACGGCGGACTCCAGGCCGACGGAGATGCCGGCGAGGATCACGGTGGCCGGGCCGGTCAGCGAGGACTTGCCGATGTCCCGGACGGGACGGCGGTTGGTCTCGGTGAAGTAGCCCGTCAGCTGCTGGATCAGGGCCGCGAGCACGATGCCGATGGCGACGGCGACGAGGGCCAGGATCCGGGGGTCGCCGGTGTGGTTGGAGATGGCGGCGTCCTCGACGCCGACGAGCTCCTTGTAGGTGGCCGGCAGGTAGCTGTAGACGGCGATCGCGACGAGCGCGAGGGAGATCACGGCGGAGATGAAGAAACCGCGGTTGATCGCGGTCATCCCGCTGCGGTCGGAGCGGCGCGGGGCCACAGCGAAGATGCCGATCATGGCGGTGATCACACCGATGGCGGGCACGATCAGCGGGAAGGCGAGGCCCAGGTCGCCGAAGGCGGCCTTGCCGAGGATGAGCGCGGCCACGAGGGTGACGGCGTAGGACTCGAAGAGGTCGGCCGCCATCCCCGCGCAGTCGCCGACGTTGTCGCCCACATTGTCGGCGATGGTCGCGGCATTGCGCGGATCGTCCTCCGGAATGCCCTGCTCGACCTTGCCGACCAGGTCGGCGCCGACGTCGGCGGCCTTGGTGAAGATGCCGCCGCCCACGCGCATGAACATCGCGATCAGGGCGGCGCCCAGGCCGAAGCCCTCCAGGACCTTGGGGGCGTCGGCGGCGTAGACCAGGACGACGCAGGAGGCGCCGAGCAGGCCGAGGCCGACCGTGAACATGCCGACCACGCCACCGGTGCGGAAGGCGATCTTCATGGCCTTGTGGGCCACGTCGGTCAGGTCCTTGGCGGGTTCGCCCTCGGCGGGGGTGGCCTCGCGGGCGGCCGCGGCGACGCGGACGTTGGCGCGGACCGCCAGGCGCATGCCGATGTAGCCGGTGACGGCCGAGAAGATGGCGCCGACGAGGAAGAAGGCGGAACGTCCCGCCCGCTGCGTCCAGTCGTCGGCGGGGAGCAGGAAGAGCAGGAAGAAGACCACCACGGCGAAGACGCCGAGGGTGCGCAACTGGCGTCCGAGATAGGCGTTGGCGCCTTCCTGGACGGCTGCCGCGATCTTCTTCATGCTGTCGGTGCCCTCATCGGCGGCGAGGACCTGGCGGACCAGGATCTGCGCGACGACGAGAGCGGCCAGCGCGACTCCCGCGATGACGAACACGATGACGCGGTTGTCATCGGTGAGTACTGCGGCTGCCAGATCATGGGCGCGATCCGGAGCGATAGGGGTGAAGAGCCCCGTCATTCGTCCTCCTTGACGTGATGAGCTCAAGATGTGGACGGATTGTAGGGAGCGCGACCTGATCAAAACAGTACGCGTGAAACGGAATTGGCGCGCTCTCGCTCCTCAGCAATAGATCACGTCACTCCATTACCCTCGAAAGAGGTAATGGGGCAAAGCCATTGACGGTTGATCAGCGATCTAGAAGATTTCCCGGGGAAACGAAAAAGGCCCTGCTCAGCAGGGCCTTGGTAAAGATCCGAGAGGATCCGAATAATTGAGGAAGATCGGAAAATAGGGCGCGGAGGGCGCTACGGAAGACCGGGGGCCGCGGTGACGGGCCAGCTCATCCGGATCGTTCCGCCCGATTCCCCACTGGTCACCGAGACGTCGTCGACGAGCCCGCTGATCACCGCGAGGCCCATCTCGTCCTCCCCGTCCGCGTCCGGGTCGAGGACGGCGGCGATGCCCGGCACCGACTCGGCAGAACCGCCGGCCGGCCCGGGCACCTCGTCACCGACCTCGATGGAGAACGACTTCTCCTCCTCGGTCAGCACGACGCGCACGGGCGCGGTCAGGCCGTTGCTGCGGTGCAGTCCGACGGCACGCGAACAGGCCTCGCCCACGGCGAGGCGGACCTCGTCGAGGACGGCCTCCTCCACCCCCGCCCGGCGCGCCACGGCGGCCGCGACGAGGCGGGCCGTGCGGACGTGTTCGGGCTGGGCGCTGAAGCGCAGTTCAACGGTGGCCATGTGCGTCCCCCTCGGACTACGGGCGTGCCTTGACAGGGGCCCGGACCACCCATGGCCCGGTACCCCCGCTCCTCGACGGCTCCCCAGGTATCGGGAGCCGTACGTCAGTCGGTGGCCTGGACGGCGTCCTCCACCGAGGTGTGGATCGGGAACACCTTGGTGAGACCGGTGATCCGGAAGATCTTCAGGATGCGCTCCTGGTTGCAGACCAGACGCAGCGAGCCCTCGTGCGCGCGGACGCGCTTGAGGCCTCCCACGAGCACACCGAGGCCGGTGGAGTCGAGGAAGTCCACTCGCTCCATGTCGACGACCAGGTGGTAGCTGCCGTCGTTCACCAACTCCACCAACTGCTCGCGCAGCTTGGGCGCGGTATACACATCAATCTCGCCACCGACCTCTACGACCGTGCGGTCGCCGACAGTGCGAGTCGACAGGGACAGGTCCACGGATCCTCCAGCACCTTGCTATCGAGCGGCGCCCCCCAGGGGCCTCCCCACCCGAAGGTAGGGGAGGGGATCGGCTGCCGCGATGGCATTCAATCACTTACCGGCAGGCGCGCACGACGCCTTGGGACCATTGTCCCGCACGCCAGTGACACACTCGGTTCCAATGGCCAACACTCACCGCCCCGGTCCGCCCACGGCACCCGCCGATCCACGACCCGCTCCCGGCACGGTCCTGGACCGGCTGTCACGGGGGCCTTCCCGGGCTGCGCGCATCACCCATACGGAGCACTTGCCCCCTCGGGAGGGCCGTCATGCGGTCTGGCCCCATCGCATCCGAACGGATGTCGTAGCCGCGATCCGGGACGCGGGGATCGACCATCCGTGGGAACACCAGGCCGCGGCCGCCGAGCACGCCCTGGACGGCGCGTCCGTGGTCGTCGCCACCGGAACCGCCTCCGGGAAGTCCCTGGCCTACCTGGCCCCCGTGCTGTCCGCCCTCGCCGACGGCGCCGAGGCGCCGAACGGGCGGGGTGCGACCGCCCTCTACCTGGCTCCGACCAAGGCTCTGGCCGCCGACCAGCGGCGGGCCGTCCGGGAACTGGCCGCACCCCTGGGCAACGCCGTGCGCCCGGCCGTGTACGACGGGGACACCCCCGTCGAGGAACGCGAGTGGGTCCGCCAGTACGCCAACTACGTACTGACCAACCCCGACATGCTGCACCGGGGGATCCTGCCCTCCCACCCCCGCTGGTCCTCCTTCCTGAAGGCCCTGCGCTACGTGGTCGTCGACGAGTGCCACACCTACCGCGGCGTGTTCGGCTCGCACGTCGCCCAGGTCCTGCGGCGGCTGCGCCGGCTGTGCGCCCGCTACGGCTCCGAACCCGTCTTCCTGCTGGCCTCCGCCACCGCCAGCGACCCCGCGGCCGCCGCGTCCCGGCTGACCGGCGTGCCGGTCACCGAGATCACCGACGACGCCTCCCCGCGCGGCGAAGTCGTCTTCGCCCTGTGGGAGCCGCCGCTGACCGAGCTCCGGGGCGAGAAGGGCGCCCCCGTGCGCCGGACCGCCACCGCCGAGACCGCCGATCTGCTGACCGACCTGGTCGTCCAGGGCGTACGGACCGTGGCCTTCGTCCGGTCCCGGCGCGGGGCCGAGCTGATCTCCGTCATCGCCCAGGAGCGGCTCGCGGCGGTGGACCGGTCCCTGCCCGGGCGGGTCGCCGCCTACCGGGGCGGCTACCTGCCCGAGGAGCGCCGGGCCCTGGAGCGGGCCCTGCACTCCGGGGAACTGCTGGGCCTGGCCGCGACCACCGCCCTGGAGCTGGGCGTGGACGTGTCCGGCCTGGACGCCGTGCTGATCACCGGCTACCCGGGCACCCGGGCCTCGCTGTGGCAGCAGGCCGGGCGCGCCGGGCGCTCGGGGCAGGGCGCCCTGGCCGTCCTGGTCGCCCGGGACGACCCGCTGGACACCTACCTGGTCCACCACCCCGAGGCCCTGTTCCAGCAGCCGGTGGAGGCCACCGTGCTGGACCCCGACAACCCGTACGTACTCGCCCCGCACCTGTGCGCGGCCGCCGCCGAGCTGCCCCTGACCGAAGCCGACCTGGACCTCTTCGGCCCCGCCGCGCGCGGCCTCATGCCCCAGCTGGAGGCGGCGAAGCTGCTGCGGCGCCGGGCCACGGGCTGGCACTGGACCCGCCGGGAGCGGGCCTCGGACCTGACCGACATCCGCGGGGGCGGGGGCCGCCCGGTGCAGATCGTGGAGGCGTCCACCGGCCGGCTGCTGGGCACCGTCGACGAGGCCGCCTCGCACACCGCCGTCCACGACGGCGCCGTCCACCTCCACCAGGGCCGCACCTACCTGGTGAAACACCTGGACCTGGAGGACTCGGCCGCCCTGGTCGAGGAGGCGAACCCGCCCTTCTCCACCACGGCCCGCGACACCACCTCCATTTCCATCCTGGAGACCGAGACCGAGATCCCCTGGGGCCCGGCCCGGCTCTGCTTCGGCTCCGTCGAGGTCACCAACCAGGTCGTCTCCTACCTGCGCCGCAAGCTGGTCACCGGCGAGGTGCTCGGCGAGGCCAAGCTCGACCTGCCGCCGCGCACCCTGCGCACCCGGGCCGTGTGGTGGACGGTGACCGAGGACCAGCTGGACGAGGCCCGGATCGGTCCGGAGATCCTCGGCGGCGCCCTGCACGCCGCCGAGCACGCCTCCATCGGCCTGCTCCCGCTGTTCGCCACCTGCGACCGCTGGGACATCGGCGGGGTCTCCGTCCCGCTGCATCCGGACACCCTGCTGCCCACGGTCTTCGTGTACGACGGCCACCCGGGCGGCGCCGGCTTCGCGGAGCGGGGCTTCCGGACGGCGAGGGCCTGGCTGACGGCCACCCGGGACGCCATCGCCGCCTGTGAGTGCGAGGCGGGCTGCCCCTCCTGCATCCAGTCCCCCAAGTGCGGCAACGGCAACGACCCCCTCCACAAGCGCGGCGCCGTACGCCTCCTCACCCGCCTCCTCTCCACGGCCCCCTGACCGCCGCCCGGCCCGCCCCGGCCGCCTCCCCGGCGGTGGCCGCGGGCCCCGGGTCGGCCGGCCCGGCGCTCGCGGCGGGCCCGGAGTCGACAGGCCCGGGAGCGGCGGGCCCGGAGTCGACAGGCCCGGGAGCGGCGGGCCCGGCCGTCTCCGCCACCGGCGGTCCCGCCCGGGCGGCGGCCCCCGGGGTGAAGGGGCCGGCCCGGACGGCGGCCCGGACCCACACCACCTCGCCGCCGACCTCGCAGGCGGCCAGCACCGCCCCCTGGGCCCCGGCCACCCGCCGGGCGGCCGCACACGCCCGCTCGGGGCCGTGCGCCCAGCTCGCGGCCGCCGCCAGGGCCGCCAGGTCCGCGGCCGCGCCGGCCCGGTGGCGGGCCACCACCGCCTGCCCGAGGAGCAGCACGCCCCCGAACACCGCCACCAGCACCGCCGCCACCACGGTGGCCCACACCGTCGCGACCCCCCGGTCCCGCCCGGCGGCCGGCCTTCGCCCCCGCCCCCGGCCCGGGACCCGGCCCATGCCCCGGCTCATGGCGGCGGCCCCACGCTGTCCTCCGCCAGGGCCACCGCACCCGCCCCGAGCCGTACCGGCAGCCCGCCCGGCCCCGGCGCCGGAGCGGCCACCCGGACCCGCCACAGGTCGCCGGACCGCTCCACCCGCACCTCGGCCCCTTCCGGGGCGGCCTCCCGGGCCGCCGCCACCGCCGCCGCCACGGGCTCGGACCGGGCCGCCATCCGGGCACCGGCCCGGGCGGCGTCCACACACCGGATCTGCGCGGCCGCCGCCATCAGCGCCCACACCAGCAGCGCCGCGAACAGCACCAGGGCCGGAATGACCACGGCGGCCTCGGCCGTCACATATCCGCGATCACCGATTCCCGGCCGCTTTCGCTCAGAAGGGCACCGCTCAGAAGGGCACATCGAGCGCCTTCCCGATGGTCGACTGGAGTGCCGCCGACACCACGTCGCTCGTCACCACCTTGTACAGGACCGCCGCGAACGCACACGCCGCGATCGTGCCCATGGCGTATTCCGAAGTCGACATTCCCGCATCACCCCCACGCCCCTTCAGCACCGCCCGCAACCGAATCCGGATGATCCTCATGACAACCTCCTGTGGGATTACGTTCTTGATCTGATTTCAGTTTTTGTTTTCCGCCGGCCCGGCCGGTGCGCGTCACCGCTGCGACAGCAGTCCCGAGGCCATTCCGATCACCACCGGCGCCACCCCGACCGCGAGGAACGCGGGGAGGAAACACAGCCCCACCGGAGCGGTGACGAGCACCGCCGCCCGCTGCGCCCGGGCACCCGCCCGCCGGGAGCGGTCCGCCCGCAGGGCCGCCGCCAGGCGGGACACCGGCTCCGCGGCCGGCGCCCCGGTCCGCGCGGCGCGCTCCAGGCACTCCGCCAGCCCCCGCGCCCCGGGCATCTCCGCCAACCTCCCCCACGCGGCCCCCGGTTCGCCGCCCAGCCGCAGCTCCGCACCCGCGAGGGCCAGCCGCTCGCCCACCGGGCCGCCCAGCGACTCGCCGACCACCTCGGCCGCCTCCACCGGCCCGGCCCCCGCCGCGAGACAGGCCGCCAGCAGATCCGCCGCGAACGGCAACTGCCCCTCCGCCTCCCGCCGATCGGGCCCGCCGGACGGCCTGACCCGTACGAGCGCCCGCCGCACCGCGAACGCCGCCGCGCACCCGACGAGGACCCCGGTGACCCCGCCGACCAGCACCCAGCCCGCCGTCAGCGCTCCGGCCGGCCCCGCCCAGGACACCGCCGCGGCCCGGACCGCCGGGCCCCACCGCGGGGTCCGCCGCACCGGCCCGGTCCGGAAGAGCACCGCGGTCCTGCGCCGCACCACCCGCCGCCCCAGCCGCGACACCACCGCCGAGGCCGGCCACCACACCAGTGCCGCCGCGCACAGCGCCGTCCCCAGCCTGTGGACCGCGGAGCCGTCCATCACCGCTCCCCCGTCCGTACGATCCGCCGGCACCACAGCAGCCCCAGGGCCTCCAGCAGCCCGCCGGCCAGCAGGCAGCCCCACCCGACCGGGGAGTGCAGCAGCACCCGCAGCGGGTCCGCTCCCAGCGCGGTGCCCATCAGCAGGCCCACCAACGGGAGCAGCGCCAGCACCACCGTCGTGGACCTGGCCCCCGCGAGCTGGGCCCGCAGTGACTCCTCCCGGTCCCGCTCGGCCCGCAACGCCCCTTCCAGCCGGTCGAGTCCGGCCGCCAGGCCCGCTCCGCCGTCCACCGAGACCCGCCAGCAGGCCGCCATCCCGGCCAGTCCCCGCGCACCGGGCTCCCGCGCCGCCTGGTGCAGGGCCCCGGCGACGTCCCCGCCGAACGCGGCGGCGGCCAGTACCCCGGCCTCCGCCGCCCCCGGACCGCCGGGGCCGGCCGCCGTACGCCGCAACGCCACGCTCAGCGCCCTGCCCGGCTGGGCACCGGCCCGCAGCTCCCCCACGACGGCCCCGCACAGCTCCACGACCCCCGCCGCACGGGCGGCGCGCGCCCGCTCCCGCTCCCGGGCCCGCAGCCAGCGCCTCAGCAGCGGCACCGAGGCCGCGCCGAGCAGCAGCGGGATCACCGACCCGCCCGCCACCGCGACCAGCAGCCCGGCCGCCAGACCGGCCCACTCCCGCCACCGCGCGGCCCGTACCCGCAGCGCGGCCGCCAGCCGCCGCCCGGGCGCCGGCCCGTCCGGAACCAGTGGCCCACCGCCGGCCAGGACCAGCCGGGCCCGCCGGGGCAACGGGTCGCCGCCGGCCAGCCCCCAGGCCGCCGCCCCGGCGCAGAGCACCCCGGCGAACACCGGCACCGACCCGAGCGCCCCGGCGTTCACCGGGCACCGCCCAGCAGCGGGGCGAGCCGCGTCCAGCCGGCCTCCCGCGCGAAGCCGCGCGGCCCCCAGCGCAGCGCGGGCACGGTCACGACCAGCCCGGCCGGGTCCCGCTCCAGTACGTGCACCTCGGCCACCCGCCGCCGCCCGGACCGGTCCCGGACCAGGTGGACCACCAGGGTCAGCGCGGCCGCCAACTGGCTGTGCAGGGCGGCCCGGTCGAGCCCGGCGGCCGTCCCGAGGGCCTCCAGCCGGGCGGGCACGTGCCCGGCGGCGTTGGCGTGCACCGTGCCGCAGCCCCCTTCGTGCCCGGTGTTGAGGGCGGCGAGCAGGTCGGCCACCTCCGCGCCCCGCACCTCGCCGACCACCAGCCGGTCGGGCCGCATCCGCAGGGCCTGGCGGACCAGATCGGCGAGGGTGACGAGCCCGGCCCCCTCCTGGTTCGCGGGCCGGGTCTCCAGCCGCACCACATGGGGGTGGTCTGGGCGCAGTTCGGCGGAGTCCTCGGCCAGCACGATCCGCTCGCCGGGGCCGACCAGTCCCAGCAGGGCGCTGAGCAGGGTGGTCTTCCCGGTCCCGGTGCCGCCGGAGACCAGGAACGACAGCCGGGCCTCGACCATCGCCCGCAGCAGCCGCTGTCCGCCCGGCGGCAGTGTCCCGGCGGCGACCAGCTCGTCCAGGGTGAACGCCTTCGGCCGCACCACGCGCAGCGACAGGCACGCCGATCCGACGGCCACGGGGGGCAGCACGGCGTGCAGCCGGGTGCCGTCGGGCAGCCGGGCGTCGACCCAGGGGCGGGCGTCGTCCAGCCGCCGCCCCGCGACGGCGGCCAGCCGCTGGGCCAGCCTGCGCACGGCCTCGGCGTCGGCGAAGGTCACCGGGGTCAGCTCCAGCCCGCCGCCCCGGTCCACCCACACCCGGTCCGGGGCGGCCACGAGCACGTCGGTGACGGCGGGGTCGGCGAGCAACGGCTCCAGCGGCCCCGCGCCCACCAGCTCGGACCGCAACTCGGCGGCGACGCCGAGCACTTCCGCGTCCCCGAGGAGCCGCCCCCGGGCCCGCAGGGCCGCCGCGACCCGGGCGGGCGTGGGCTCGGCCCCGCTCTCGGCGAGGTGCCGGCGCACCGCGTCCAGCAGCACCGCGCTCATGCCGGCACCCCCTGGGCGGAGCCGAGCGCCCGCCGCCAGAAGCCGTCGCAGAAGCGGGCCAGAGTGCCCCGCGCACCCGGCGGTTCCCCCTCGGCCACCCTCCCCGGGAGCCCCACCTCGCCCGGTACCTCCCCGGCCAGCGGCGCCCCCAGCAGCCCCGCCACGGCTTCGGCGTCGAGCCCGTCGGGACAGCGGCCCCGCACGACCACGCGGACGTCCCGGGCGACCATGCGCACCCCGGCGGCGACCCGCCCCGCCGCGGCCACCGACCGCAGCTCGCCCGGCACCACCAGCAGGACGAGGTCCAGCTGGGCCAGCGCCTCGGCGACGGCCTCGTCCACACGTCGGGGCAGGTCGACCACGACGACCCCGCCCCGCCTGCGGGCGGCGGCCACGACCGACCGCATCGCGGCGGGCGGCACCACCACCCGCTCCCCGCGGTCCCAGCTCAGCACCCGCAGCGCGTGCAGCTCGGGCAGGGACTCCTCCAGCGCCCCGGCCCCGACGCGGCCGCGGGAGGCGGCGAAGTCGGGCCACCGCAGCCCTTCGGCGCCCTCGCCGCCGAGCAGGACGTCCATGCCCCCGCCGAGCGGGTCGGCGTCGATGAGGATGGTGCGCTCGCCGCCCTTGGCCGCCCGGAGGGCGAGCGCGCAGGCGAGGGTGGACGCCCCGGCGCCGCCGCTGCCGCCGATCACCCCGACGGCCAGCGCGGGCCGCCCGGCGCCTTCCGCCACGTCGGCGATGCGGTCGACGAGCACGCCCTCGGCGTCGGGCAGGCGCAGCACCTCCTGGGCGCCGATCTCCACGGCCCGCTGCCATACGAAGGGGTCGTCGAGGTCCCGGCCGACGAGGAACACCCCGTCCCGGCGCGGCGCCCCGCGCACCCGGCGGGCGGCGTCGTCCCCGACCAGGACCAGGGGTGCGCAATCCCATCCCGTCCCCTCCGTCCCGGCTCCGCCCCGCTCCGGCACCGCGTGCCGCACGTGCGGTTCGGCGCCCGCGGCGGCGCACAGCCGCAGCAGGTCGTCGAGGAGCAGCGGGTCCTCCGTGATGATCAGCGGCCGTCCGCCACCGGGCCCGCCGCCACCGGCGCGGCCGCGGGGTCCTCCCCCGCCGGCCACCACGGGTTCCTGCGCTTCACACGACTTCGATCCAGCCACGATCTCCGCCCCCTTCTCACCACAAATCCACGAGCCGCGGACTTCGCGGCTGGAATCACGGTGGAGGGATCCGGAAAAAGAAGTGGATCTTGCTCGAAAACTGTGGACAAGAAGGCGCCTGTGAATAACTTCGCCACACCATCAGGTGAGTTCCACAGCGCTGCGGAACCACTACGCAGCGTCACGAGTCTGGAGGGGTGAAGGCCTGTGCCAGGCGGGCCCATGGAGGAGGGAGGGCCGAGATGATGGCCGCCGAAGACCGGATGAAGGGGCGCGAACCGCGTCCGGACATGCGACGACCCCCGCCGGGGGGGAGAGCGGGGGTCGTCCCCACGGTCCGACTCGGGGGGGGAGGAGCCAGACCGGGTTAGCACGGTCGCGAACGATCCGTGACTTCCATGGTGTACCCGAGAGCCTTCTCAGGCAAACCCACGCGCCACACCTTACGCCGAATGGTGGGCGCATATGCTCGGGTCGTGGAAAATCAGCCCTTGCCGCACTCGTTGCCTCGGACCGCCGCCTTCTTCGACCTGGACAAGACGGTCATTGCGAAGTCGAGCGCTCTGACGTTCAGCAAGTCCTTCTACCGGGGTGGCCTGATCAACCGCCGCGCCGTGCTGCGGACCGCCTACACCCAGTTCATCTTCCTGGCCGGCGGCGCCGACCACGACCAGATGGAGCGGATGCGGGAGTACCTGTCCGCCCTCTGCAAGGGGTGGAACGTCCAGCAGGTCCGGGAGATCGTCGCCGAAGCCCTGCACGACCTGATCGACCCGATCATCTACGACGAGGCCGCCTCCCTCATCGAGGCCCACCACACGGCCGGCCGCGACGTGGTGATCGTGTCGAGCTCCGGCGCCGAAGTCGTCGAGCCGATCGGCGAGATGCTCGGCGCGGACCGGATCGTCGCCACCCGCATGGTGGTCGGCGAGGACGGCTGCTTCACCGGGGAGATCGAGTACTACGCCTACGGCCCCACGAAGGCGGAGGCCGTCCGCGAGCTCGCCGAGTCCGAGGGGTACGACCTCGCGCGGTGCTACGCGTACAGCGACTCGATCACCGACGTGCCGATGCTGGAGGCGGTGGGGCACCCGCACGCCGTCAACCCCGACCGCGCGCTGCGGCGCGAGGCCGTCGCGCGGGAGTGGCCGGTCCTGGTGTTCAACCGCCCGGTGCGGCTGAAGCAGCGCCTGCCCGGACTGTCGATGCCCGCCCGGCCCGCCCTCGTCGCGGCCGCGGCGGTCGGCGCGGCGGCGGCCACCGCCGGGCTCGTCTGGTACGCGAGCCGACGGCGCGCGGGGATCTCCGCCACCTCGGCCTGACCCTCCCGACCTGGGGCGATACGGACTGTCCGGTTCGCCCCGGGTCGCCCCGGAAAGTAAAGGAATCCGGTCAGGGGTTTCGCTCAGCACCGAAGCGGAGTACAAAGGAGTCACGGCCCGCGAGACCAAAGAACATCCGAGAGGATCATCTTTAAAACGCAGTAAGGCCCACGGACCGAAGCATGAACGCCGAGCACCCACGCGACGTCGACCCGTCGATTACGGGCCAGCCGCACCAGGCCACGGGCAAAGTTCCCGGCCTGATGGGCAACCATCGAGGACGCTTGGTAACTGGGCGCGAATGCCAGCGGCGACACCAGAGCAGTACGGTGTCGCCGCAACCCTGTGCCCGGCCGGAACGCCGCACCCGGCCCGGCGGGCACGCCCGGCCGGAACCGTCTCAGGCCGCGCCGCGCTGGAGCGCCTCGCAGACCGCCGTCGACTCACGGACGCCGAGCTCGATCGAGCGGCCGCAGTGCCCGATCCACTCCGCCATTCCCTCCGCGGTCCCCGAGACGTACCCCTCGAAGGCCTTCAGGTAGGCCTCGGCGCCCTGCTCCGCGTGGCCGACCTCCGCCGGGCAGATCGCCTTCGGGTCCAGCCCGCTGTTGATCAGCACGATCCGCTCGGCCGCGCGCGCCACCAGGCCGTTGTACGAGGCGAAGGGCCGCAGGGCCAGCAGCTCCCCGTGCACCACCGCGGCGGTGACCAGCGCCGGAGCGGACCCGCCCGCGATGACCAGCCGGGACAGCCCGTCCAGCCGGCCCGCGACCTCCTCGGCGCCCGGGAGCGGGAGGCCCACCAGGGGCTCGTCCACCGGCTCGTCGGCCAGTCGCGGCCGGCCGACCACGTCACCCGCCCCGTCCACCGCCGGGCCCGTCGCCCCGCACGCCACCAGGTGCAGGCGCGCCAGCACCCGCATCGGCGACTGGCGCCAGATGCTCAGCAGCTGCCCGGCCTCCGCCGTCAGGCGCAGCGCCGCGCCCACCGTGCGCGCCTCGTCCTCCGACCCGAAGTCGGTCCGCCGACGCACCTCCTCCAGCGCCCAGTCCGCACCGGACAGCGCCGCGCTGCCCCGGGCGCCGCGCAGGGCGGCCTCCGAGGTGATCTCGCCGCTGCGCCGGCGCATCACCCGGTGCCCGTAGACGCGGTCCACGGCCTTGCGTACGGAATCCACGGACTCCGCGACTCCCGGCAGGGAACCGAGGGCCGCCAGCGGGTCAGAAGCGCTACTCATAAGTAGGGAGCCTACGCACTGCGCACCCATAGCACCGACCCCTCCTTGGAGTGGTCTTCTTCACTCACCTTGACCACTCCACGCGATCGACCCACTACTCTTGGTGAACATGAAGATCGCTTTCGTGGGAAAGGGCGGCAGCGGCAAGACCACGCTGTCCTCCCTCTTCATCCGCCACCTCGCAGCCAATGAAGCCCCCGTCGTCGCGGTGGACGCCGACATCAACCAGCACCTCGGGGCCGCCCTCGGGCTCACCGACGAGCAGGCCGCCGCGCTGCCCGCCCTGGGCGCGCACCTGCCCCTGATCAAGGAGTACCTGCGCGGCTCCAACCCGCGCATCGCCTCGGCCGACAGCATGATCAAGACCACCCCGCCCGGCGCCGGGTCGCGCCTGCTGCGCATCACCGAGGACAACCCGGTCTACGCGGCCTGCGCGCGCACGCTCCCGCTCGACGACGGGGATTCCGTACGGCTGATGGCGACGGGCCCCTTCACCGAGTCCGACCTGGGCGTCGCCTGCTACCACTCGAAGGTCGGCGCGGTCGAGCTCTGCCTCAACCACCTGGTCGACGGCCCGGACGAGTACGTCGTCGTCGACATGACGGCCGGGTCCGACTCCTTCGCGTCGGGCATGTTCACCCGCTTCGACGTGACCTTCCTCGTCGCCGAGCCCACCCGCAAGGGCGTCTCGGTCTACCGCCAGTACAAGGAGTACGCCCGGGACTTCGGGGTGGTGCTCAAGGTGGTCGGCAACAAGGTGCAGGGCCCGGAGGACATCGAGTTCCTCCAGGACGAGGTGGGCGAGGACCTGCTGGTCACCTTCGGCCACTCCGACTGGGTGCGGGCGATGGAGCGGGGCCGCCCGGCCGCGTTCGAGCTGCTGGAGGCGAGCAACCGGCTCGCGCTCCAGGCGCTCCAGGACGCGGCGGAGGACTCCTACGCGCACCGCGACTGGGACAGGTACACCGAGCAGATGGTGCACTTCCACCTGCGCAACGCCGAGAGCTGGGGGAACGCAAAGACCGGGGTCGACCTGGCAGACCAGGTCGACCCCGCCTTCGTCCTGCACGAGGCCCTGGTCAGCCCTCGTCCTGCTCCGCGGCCCGCTCCTCAGCCGGCTTGACCGCCGCGCCCGACGGGGCGGCCGGAGGCGCCGGCGGCCCCGCGGTGAGGAACTTCGTCCAGCCCTCCTTCGGCGCCTCGCCGACGTCGAGGGTGCGCATCCACTCCAGTGCCTTCGGGTTCTGGACGTCCAGCCAGTCGGCGAGCTCCCGGAAGGGCACGCACCGCACCTCCGGCTTGGTGCACATGCCCTTGATGGACTCCTCGACGGCCCGCATGTAGGTGCCGCCGTTCCACGACTCGAAGTGGTTGCCGATGATCAGCGGTGCGCGGTTGCCCTGGTAGGCCCGGTCGAACGCCTGCCGCAGGCCGTCGCGCATCTGGTCGCCCCAGTACTGGTGCTGCGAGGGGTCGCCCTGGGTGGTCGTGCCGGACTGGTTGACCATGTAGTTGTAGTCCATGCTCAGCGTGTCGAAGGCGCGCCCCGGCATGGGCACCAGCTGGAGCGGCAGGTCCCAGAGCCCGTCCGTCTTCTTGGGCCAGATCTGCTTGCTGATGCCGCTGGAGTCGTAGCGGAAACCCATGTCCTTGGCCGCGAGCATGAAGTTCTTCTGGCCTTCGAGGCAGGGGGTGCGGGCCCCGATCAGCTCCTTGTCGTAGTCGAAGGGGAGCGGGGCCATGTTCTTCAGGCCCGCGTTCGTCTTCCAGTTC
This sequence comes from Streptomyces sp. NBC_00158, assembly GCF_045160885.1. Lineage (NCBI taxonomy): Bacteria > Bacillati > Actinomycetota > Actinomycetes > Kitasatosporales > Streptomycetaceae > Streptomyces > Streptomyces sp. NBC_00158. Next base: position 3,987,923 of record NZ_CP108161.1, on the reverse strand, counting down.
TTGACGAACGACTTGGCCTGGTTGATCTCGCTCTTCCACTCCGCCACCGACCAGGTGCCGACGCCTCCCTCGGGGCCGCAGAAATGGCCGTTGAAGTGGGTGCCGATCTCGTTGCCCTCCAGCCAGGCCGCGCGGACCTGGGTGGCGGTGTCCTTGATGCCCTGGAGGTCGCCGAAGCCGATGTCGGAGAGGCCGGAGGAGTGCTGAGGCGCGGTGTAGAGGGAACGCTTCTCCTCCGGCAGCAGGTAGACCCCGCTGAGGAAGTACGTCATCCGGGCGTTGTACTGCTTGCCCACCTCGCGGAAGTGCGAGAAGAGCTTCTGGCTGTCCTCGCCCGCGCCGTCCCACGAGAACACGACGAACTGCGGGGGCTTCTCACCCGGCTTCAGCTTCTGCGGCGCCCGTACGTTCGGCTGCGAGCCCGTGTAGGCCGTCGAGCCGTCACCGATGAGGCGGTTGAGGCTGCCGGGAGCGTCCGGGGCGGCGGGGCCCTTCCTCGCGTTCTGGCCGCCGGGGGTCCCGGGCTTGGCCGGCCCGGAGCCGCTGCACCCGGCGGCGCACAGGACCAGGGCCGTGGCGACCAGGCCGCCGGCGATCTTCTTCGTGGCGGCGATCATCCGCACACCTCTCCCTCGCAGTTCCATCGCGGCACGTTTCGCGATGGAACGTCCCATGCGGTCCGGTTTTAGGAAGGTGTGACAAGCCAGAAAAAATACCTATTCACCCTTGAGTGCCAATTCCTAGGCCATTTGCCCGTATTACCCACCACGGTTCTTTACTCTCCATTACCATTCATTTACCGAGTGTTGAGACTCCCGCCGCTTCATCCCTCCTCAGAGGAGACGGGACCCCATGACAGCCACCTCCCCAGCCACCGCCCAGGCCCCGACCCCAGCACCGACCGGCCGGCAGAAGCGAGGTCCGCTCCAGGACCTCCCCGCGGACCTGTCCGCGTCCGCCGCCGTCTTCCTGATCGCCCTGCCGCTCTCCCTCGGCATCGCGCTCGCCACCGGCGCCCCGCTCCAGGCGGGGCTGGTGGCCGCCGCCGTGGGCGGGATCGTGGCCGGCCGGTTCGGCGGAGCACCCCTCCAGGTGAGCGGCCCGGCCGCCGGACTCACCGTGGTCACCGCCGAGTTGATCCAGCGCTACGGCTGGCGCACCACCTGCGCCATCACCGTCCTCGCCGGCGTCTGCCAGCTCGGGCTCGCGCTCCTGCGCACCGCCCGGTCGGCGCTCATGGTGAGCCCGGCGATCGTGCACGGAATGCTCGCGGGCATCGGCGTGACCATCGCCCTGGCCCAGCTGCACATCGTGCTCGGCGGCAGTCCGCAGAGCTCCGCCGTGGCCAACGTCCTCGGGCTGCCCGCCCAGTTGGCCGACCTGCATCCGGCGGCGCTCGGGGTGAGCGCGCTGACCGTGTGCGTACTGCTGGGGTGGAGCAGACTGCCCGGACGGGTGGGCCGCGCCCTGCGGAAGGTGCCCGCCGCGCTCGCGGCCGTCGCCACCGCCACCGCCTTCGCGGCGCTGGCCGGGCTCACCCTCCCCCGGGTGGACCTGCCGTCCTGGCGCAGCCACGCCCTGCCCGAGCTGCCCGAGGGGCCGGTGCTCGGACTGATCGCCGCCGTCCTGACCATCACGCTGGTCGGCAGCGTGGAGTCGCTGCTGTCCTCGGTCGCCACCGACAAGCTGATCGCCTCCGAGCGCGGTACGGACAACCGCCCGCCCCGCGCCGACCTCGACCGCGAACTCCGCGGCCAGGGCGCGGCGAACATCGTCTCCGGCATGCTGGGCGGCCTGCCCATCACGGGCGTGGCCGTGCGCAGCGTGGCCAATGTGAAGTCGGGTGCCGTCAGCCGAAAATCAGCCATGTTCCACGGACTGTGGGTGGTGCTCGCGGCGGGACTGCTCGTCCCCGTCCTCGACCTCATCCCGCTCGCGGCGCTGGCCGCCCTGGTCATGGCCGTCGGCGTGCAGATGGTCAGCATCACGCACCTGCGCACGGTCACCCGGCACGGCGAGGTGCTGGTCTACGCGACGACCATCGTCGCCGTGGTGCTGGGCGGGGTGCTGGAGGGCGTGGCCGTCGGGATCGCGGTCGCCGTGGCCCTGGCCCTGCGCCGGCTCACCCGGACCCGGATCACGCTGGCCGAGCTGGACGGCGCACACCGGGTCCGCGCCCGCGGCCAGTTGACCTTCCTGGCCGTCCCCCGGCTGAGCCGGGTGCTGAGCCAGGTCCCGCACGGCGGGCACGTGGTGGTCGAGCTGGACGGCTCGTTCATGGACCACGCGGCCTACGAGGCCCTGCAGGACTGGCAGAACTCGCATCTGGCGCACGGCGGATCGCTGGAACTCACCGGCCGCGGGGGGCGGGCCCTCACGGGCACCGGCCCGGACGGGGACACGGACAGGGACAGGGACGAAAACACGGACAGGTACACACACGGGTACACGGACGAGGGCAGGGGCGCGGGCAAGAGCGCGGAGGCGGCCGCGGACGCGAACCCGCCCTCCGGTCCGGTGCCCGGCCCGTTCCCCGTCCCCGCCGCCTCCCCCGCCGAACACGGCCGGGCCGGTTCCAAGTCCGGTGCGGCCGGCGGCCACCAGCGGACCGAGTCCGGGCGCGGGGCGCACCACTGCTGCCGCCCCTGGACACCCTGGCAGAACCACTGCGACCACCGCCCGGCGCACGCCCCCGCCCTCGCGGCGGCCTCCGGCGGCGCGGCCGCGCGTACGATCCCCAGCGCGTCCGGGGCCCCGGCCGCCGAGACGGCACCCCGCCGGCGCGGGGCCGGCCAACTGGCCAGCGGGATCAGCGCCTTCCAGCGGGACACCGCCCCGCACGTCCGCGACGAGCTGGCCCGGCTGGCCCGTGAGGGGCAGCGCCCTTCGCAGCTCTTCCTGACCTGCGCGGACTCCCGCCTGGTCACCAGCATGATCACGGCGAGCGGTCCGGGCGACCTCTTCACCGTCCGCAACGTGGGCAACCTCGTCCCGCTGCCCGGGGTGGAAGCCACCGACGACTCGGTCGCCGCGGCCATCGAGTACGCCGTGGACGTGCTCAAGGTCGCCAGCATCACGGTGTGCGGGCACTCGGGGTGCGGGGCCATGCAGGCCCTGCTGAACTCCCACCCCGAAGCCCCGATCACCCCGCTGACGCGCTGGCTGCGGCACGGTCTGCCCAGCCTGGAGCGGATGGGCAGCCGGCACCACGCCTGGGCCCGGATCTCCGGACGGCTCCCGGCCGACGCCGTGGAACAGCTCTGCCTGACCAACGTGGTGCAGCAGCTGGAGCACCTGCGGGCCCACGAATCGGTGGCCCGCCGGCTCGCCGAGGGCACGCTGGAGCTGCACGGGATGTACTTCCACGTGGGCGAGGCTCAGGCCTATCTGCTCTCCGAGGGAGAGGACTTCTTCGACTGTCGGGTTTTCGACAGCGTCGGCCAGAGCGTGTGATCGACGGCCGTCCTGAACCGATAGCCTCCCTGATCCGTGCAAGCTGTTGGCCCCTTCCCGCACCCTGCAGCGGGAAGGGGCCATTCGTACGCCGTGGAACTGCTCGTGGAACCGCTCGTGGCCCGCCCGGGGACCTGCTCGTGGACCTGCGCCGCGACCCTCCCGGTCGTGATATAGGTCTAAACCAATTTTCGGCTACCCCTTGTCACCTGGGCATCCGACTGATGAGCTATGCCCGGAGACACAGCTATGCCCGGGGACAACGGAAACTCTGGGAAAGGGAGATGTCGTGAGCACTGACAGCCTGGCCAACCTGCTCAAGGAAGAGCGGCGGTTCGCACCGCCTGCCGATCTGGCCGCCGCCGCCAACGTGACCGAGGCGGCGTACGCACAGGCCGCCGAGGACCGGCTGGGCTTCTGGGCCGAGCAGGCACGCCGGCTGAGCTGGGACACCGAGCCCACCCAGACGCTCGACTGGAGCAACCCGCCCTTCGCCAAGTGGTTCGCCGACGGCAAGCTCAACGTCGCGTACAACTGCGTGGACCGGCACGTGGAGGCCGGCAACGGCGGCCGCGTCGCCATCCACTTCGAGGGCGAGCCCGGCGACAGCCGCTCGATCACCTACGCCCAGCTCAAGGACGAGGTCTCCCAGGCCGCCAACGCCCTCACCGAGCTCGGCGTCCAGGCCGGCGACCGGGTCGCCGTCTACCTGCCGATGATCCCCGAGGCGGTCGTCGCGATGCTCGCGTGCGCCCGCGTCGGCGCCGCGCACTCGGTGGTCTTCGGCGGCTTCTCCGCCGACGCCGTCGCCTCCCGCATCCAGGACGCCGACGCCAAGCTCGTCATCACCGCCGACGGCGGCTACCGCCGCGGCAAGCCCAGCGCCCTCAAGCCCGCCATCGACGAGGCCGTCACCAAGTGCCCGCAGGTCGAGCACGTCCTCGTGGTGCGCCGCACCGGCCAGGACACCGCCTTCACCGAGGGCCGGGACGTCTGGTGGCACGACCTGGTCGGCCGCCAGTCCACGGAGCACACCCCGCAGGCCTTCGACGCCGAGCACCCGCTGTTCATCCTGTACACCTCGGGCACCACGGGTAAGCCGAAGGGCATCCTGCACACCTCGGGCGGCTACCTCACGCAGGCCTCGTACACCCACCACGCCGTCTTCGACCTCAAGCCGGAGACCGACGTCTACTGGTGCACCGCCGACATCGGCTGGGTGACCGGGCACTCGTACATCGTCTACGGCCCGCTCGCGAACGGCGCCACCCAGGTGATGTACGAGGGCACGCCGGACACCCCGCACCAGGGCCGGTTCTGGGAGGTCGTGCAGAAGTACGGCGTCACCATCCTCTACACCGCGCCCACGGCGATCCGTACGTTCATGAAGTGGGGCGACGACATCCCCGCGAAGTTCGACCTGTCGAGCCTGCGCGTACTGGGCTCGGTCGGCGAGCCGATCAACCCCGAGGCCTGGATCTGGTACCGCAAGCACATCGGCGGCGACCGCTGCCCGATCGTGGACACCTGGTGGCAGACCGAGACCGGCGCCATGATGATCTCCCCGCTGCCGGGCGTCACCGCGACCAAGCCCGGTTCGGCGCAGCGCGCCCTGCCCGGCATCTCGGCCACCGTCGTGGACGACGAGGCCAACGAGGTCCCGAACGGCGGTGGCGGCTACCTGGTCCTCACCGAGCCGTGGCCGTCGATGCTGCGCACCATCTGGGGTGACGACCAGCGGTTCATCGACACCTACTGGGCGCGCTTCGAGGGCAAGTACTTCGCCGGCGACGGTGCCAAGAAGGACGACGACGGCGACATCTGGCTGCTCGGCCGGGTCGACGACGTCATGCTCGTCTCCGGCCACAACATCTCCACGACCGAGGTCGAGTCGGCCCTCGTCTCGCACCCCTCGGTCGCCGAGGCGGCCGTGGTCGGCGCGGCCGACGAGACGACCGGCCAGGCGATCGTGGCCTTCGTGATCCTGCGCGGCACCGCCTCGGAGACCGAGGGCCTCGTCGCCGAGCTGCGCAACCACGTCGGCGCCACCCTCGGCCCGATCGCGAAGCCGAAGCGGATCCTGCCGGTGGCGGAGCTCCCCAAGACCCGTTCGGGCAAGATCATGCGCCGTCTGCTGCGCGACGTGGCGGAGAACCGCGCGGTCGGCGACGTCACCACGCTGGCCGACTCCTCCGTGATGGACCTGATCCAGACGAAGCTGCCCGCCTCCTCCGACGAGGACTGACCGGCAGCGGGCAACCGAGCCCCCGGGGGCGTCCGGCGCACAGCGCGCCGGACGCCCCCCGCCCGTTTAAGGTGAAGATCACCCGATACGACCGAACGGGCCCCGTAAAAGACGGACCCTGTAAAATATGAGAAGCGTCAAAATGTGACGCCCGAAATCTCAGGGTGCGCCGGGAAGTCTGGTCGGCAACTGCATGTGTCATGCCGTCGACCGACCGGAGGTTTCTCCGTGGCCACGCCCACACCCCGCCGCAAACTGCTCGGCCGCCTCTCCCTGCCCGAGCGCCGCTTCGTCGCGAACGCCCTGCGCACGGAGACCGTCGGCGGCGTCCTGCTGCTGGTGGCCGCGATCGCGGCCCTCCTGTGGGCGAACATCCCCGCCCTGTCGGCGAGCTTCGACAGCGTCCGCTCCTTCCACATCGGCCCCGCCTCCCTCGGCCTGGACCTCTCCCTCCAGCACTGGGCCGCCGACGGACTGCTCGCGGTCTTCTTCTTCGTCGCCGGAATCGAGCTCAAGCGCGAGCTGGTCGCGGGCGACCTGCGCGACCCCAAGGCGGCCGCCCTCCCGGTCATCGCCGCGATATGCGGCATGGCGGTTCCCGCACTCGTCTACTTCCTGGTCAACACCCTGGGCGACGGCTCGACCGCCGGCTGGGCCGTCCCGACCGCCACCGACATCGCCTTCGCGCTCGCCGTCCTCGCGGTCATCGGCACCTCCCTGCCCTCCGCGCTGCGCGCCTTCCTGCTCACCCTGGCCGTCGTCGACGACCTGTTCGCCATCCTGATCATCGCGGTGTTCTTCACCAGCGACCTGAACTTCGCGGCGCTCGGCGGCGCCGTCGCGGGCCTGGTCCTCTTCTGGTTCCTGCTGCGCGCCGGCGTCCGCGGCTGGTACGTCTACGTCCCGCTCGCCCTGGTCATCTGGGGCCTGATGTACAACAGCGGCGTCCACGCCACCATCGCCGGCGTGGCCATGGGCCTGATGCTCCGCTGCACCCGCGAGGAGGGCGAGGAGCACTCCCCCGGCGAGCACATCGAGCACCTGGTGCGCCCCCTCTCCGCCGGACTGGCCGTTCCGCTCTTCGCCCTCTTCTCGGCCGGGGTCTCCCTTTCGGACGAATCCATCGCACAGGTCTTCACCCGCCCCGAGACCCTCGGCGTGGTGCTCGGCCTCGTCGTCGGCAAGACCGTCGGCATCTTCGGCGGCACCTGGCTGGCCGCCCGCTTCACCCGCGCCGAGCTGAACGAGGACCTCGCCTGGCCCGACGTGCTCGCCGTGGCCTCGCTCGCCGGCATCGGCTTCACCGTCTCCCTGCTGATCGGCGAACTCGCCTTCGCCGGCGACGAGGTCCTCACCGACGAGGTCAAGGCCGCCGTACTGATCGGCTCCCTCATCGCGGCGATCGTCGCGAGCGTCATGCTCAAGCTCCGCAACCGCAAGTACCGCGCCCTGACGGAGGCCGAGGAGCGCGACGAGGACCTCGACGGGATCCCCGACATCTACGAGCAGGACAACCCCGACTACCACCTGCGGATGGCGCGGATCCACGAGGAGAAGGCCGCCGAACACCGCCGCAGGGCCGACGCCGTGGCCCTCGCGCGGGCCGGGGAGACGGACCCGGCCGCCGGGGAAGCGGCGGGCGGGTCCAGCGCCCGCGCCGACCGTCCGGCATGATCTGAGGGACGACGGAGGACAGCCGCCGGCAGACGACGACAGAGGGAGACAGAGATGAGCGCAGTGGACCAAGGGGCTCCGGGAGCCGAGCGCACACTCGGCCAGCTGGTCGCCGCGGCCACCGCCGAGATGTCCGCCCTGGTGCACGACGAGATCGCCCTCGCCAAGGTCGAGATCAAGCAGGACGTCAAGCGCGCGGGCATCGGCAGCGGTGCCGCGATCGCGGCCGGCGTGCTCGTGCTCTTCTCCCTCCCCGTACTGAGTTTCGCCGCGGCCTACGGCATCCACAATCTCGGTCTCGGGCTGGCCTGGTCCTTCCTCATCGTCGGCGGCGCGTTCTGGCTGCTCGCGGGCCTGATCGGGCTCCTGGCGGTGGCGAAGTTCAAGAAGATCAAGCCGCCGGTGAAGACCATGGACTCCGTCAAGCAGACCGCCGCGCTGGTGGGAACCGTCAAGCCGCACCCGCGGCCGGTGAGTGACCAGGCTGTGGGTGTGGCACGCTCGTCCTCATGACAGCGCCCTCGGCCGACTCCGGCCCACCGCCCACCGCCGCCACGGCGGTACGGCTCGACCTGCCCGGCGGGCGGGCGGTGACGCACCGGGACGTCGCCGCCAACGGCGCCCGCTTCCACGTCGCGGAGGTCGGTGACGGGCCGCTGGTACTGCTGCTGCACGGGTTCCCGCAGTTCTGGTGGACCTGGCGGCACCAGCTCACCGCCCTCGCGGACGCCGGATACCGCGCCGTGGCCATGGACCTGCGCGGGGTGGGCGGCAGCGACCGCACCCCGCGCGGCTACGACCCGGCGAACCTGGCGCTCGACATCACCGGAGTCATCCGCTCCCTCGGCGAGCCGGACGCCGCCCTCGTCGGACACGACCTGGGCGGCTACCTCGCCTGGACGGCGGCCGTGATGCGGCCCAAGCTGGTGCGCCGGCTGGTCGTCTCCTCGATGCCGCACCCGCGCCGCTGGCGCTCGGCGATGATGGCCGACTTCGGCCAGACCCGCGCGAGTTCCCACATCTGGGGGTTCCAGCGGCCGTTCATCCCCGAGCGGCAGCTCGTCGCCGACGACGGCGCCCTCGTCGCGGAGCTGATCCGGGACTGGTCCGGGCCGCTGCTCCCGGAGGACGCGGATCTGGACGTGTACCGGCGGGCGATGTGCATCCCGTCCACCGCGCACTGCTCGATCGAGCCCTACCGCTGGATGATGCGGTCGATGGCCCGCCCGGACGGACTCCAGTTCTACCGGCGGATGAAGCGGCCCGTACGGGTGCCCACGCTGCACCTGCACGGCTCGCTGGACCCCGTGATGCGCACGCGCAGCGCGGCCGGCTCCGGCGAGTACGTCGAAGCGCCCTACCGCTGGCGGCTCTTCGACGGCCTGGGGCACTTCCCGCACGAGGAGGACCCGGACGGCTTCACCACCGAGCTGCTGAACTGGCTCAAGGACCCCGAGCCCGACCGTTGACGGGCCGTCTGCGGTCGGCGGGGTCACGCCGCCTGACTGGCCGTCCGATCGCCCGTCCGGTCGCCCGTACGGTCGTCCTACGGTCTTTCAATTGCCCGGCGCATAGGCCAATTGGCCGCCCCGGACGGGGTTACGGACCTTGGACCCCGGGCACAGCTCGTTGTATGGGCTGGACGCACGACCACGGTGACACCACACGCGAACGCCGCTCGGCCAGGGTGCCGGGCACGCACGACAGGACCGGCCGGGACGGCCACGACCCCCGGCTCGGGATCCCTCGCATCCTCCGCCGCCGCGCCCGCTGGGTCTCGGCGCGGCTGCGCCATCCACGCATGTAGGAGCAGCCGGTGACGCGCCCGGGAGCGGCGCCCCGCCGGCCCGTACGCGCTCGCGTACGGGTCAGAGGGCGCAGCCCTGGGTCTCCACCCGGCGCTCGGCGGTCCTGCCGACGCGGATGTCGTCGCGGATCTCGTCCGCCGTCAGGGCGTAGCCGGTGTTCGGGTCGTCGAGGGACTTCGCGAAGACGACCCCGTACACCTTGCCCTCGGGCGTCAGCAGCGGGCCGCCGGAGTTGCCCTGGCGGACGGTCGCGTACAGCGAGTACACGTCGCGGCGGACGGTGCCCCGGTGGTAGATGTCCGGGCCGTTGGCGTTGATCCGGCCGCGGACACGGGCCGCGCGGACGTCGTAGGCGCCGTTCTCCGGGAAGCCGGCGACGATGGCGTCGCTGCTGCTCGTCGCGTCCTTGTCGGTGAACTCCAGCGCAGGGGCCTTCAGCTTGGGCACGTCCAGGACGGCGATGTCGCGCTCCCAGTCGTAGAGGACGACCTTGCCGTCGTAGAGCTTGCCCTCGCCGCCGATCTGCACGGTCGGCTCGACGACCCCGCCGACGACGTGTGCGTTGGTCATGACCTTGCCCGGCGCGAAGACGAAGCCGGTGCCCTCCAGGACCTTGCTGCAGCTGGGCGCGGTGCCGACGACCTTCACGATCGAGAGCTTGGCCTGCTGGGCGACGCCGCTGCGGGCGAGGGCCGGGTCGGGGGCCTTCACCTCGGTGATCGGCTCGTTCGAGAACGGGCTGAAGACCTGCGGGAAGCCGTTGCGGGCGAGCGTGGAGCTGAAGTCCGAGAACCAGGTGTTCGCCTGGGCGGGCAGCACCCGCGACACGCCCAGGAGCACCTTGGAGTTGCGGACCTCCTTGCCCAGGGTGGGCAGCGAGGTCCCGGCGAGCGCCGAGCCGATCAGCCAGGCCACGAGGAGCATGGCGACGACGTTGACCAGGGCGCCGCCGGTCGCGTCGAGCGCGCGGGCGGGCGACCAGGTGATGTGGCGTCTGAGCCGGTTGCCCAGATGGGTGGTGAGCGCCTGGCCGATCGAGGCGCAGATGATGATGACCACGACGGCGATCACCACCACGGTGGTGGACACCTGGGTTCCGTTGTCTGTCACCCGGTCCCAGATCAGGGGGAGCAGGGACACGGCGATGAGGCCAGCGCCCAGGAAGCCGATCACCGACAGGATGCCGACGACGAACCCCTGGCGGTAGCCGACGATCGCGAACCACACGGCGGCGACCAGCAACAGGATGTCCAGCACGTTCACGAGGGTCACCGTCTCATGCGTGCCAGTCGAGCGGGACGTGACGTGAGCGGTCCCACGGTCGCTCCCAGCCCGAGAAGTGCAGGATCCGGTCGATGACCCCGGCGGTGAAGCCCCAGACCAGGGCCGATTCCACGGTGAATCCGGGCCCCTCGTGCCCGCGCGGGTGGACCACGGTGACCCGGTGGGCGGGGTCCGTGAGATCCGCCACGGGCACCGTGAAGACCCGGGCCGTCTCCGCCGGGTCCACCGCGCCGACCGGCGAGGGCTCGCGCCACCAGCCGAGGACCGGGGTCACCACGAACTCGCTGACCGGGATGTACAGGCGCGGCAGCACCCCGAAGAGCTGGACCCCGGCCGGGTCCAGCCCGGTCTCCTCCTCCGCCTCGCGCAGGGCGGCGCGCAGCGGGCCGGTGGTGTGCGGGTCGCCGTCCTCCGGGTCGAGGGCGCCGCCGGGGAAGGAGGGCTGCCCGGCGTGCGAGCGCAGGCTGCCGGCGCGCTCCTGGAGCAGCAGCTCCGGGCCGCGCGGGCCCTCGCCGAAGAGGACCAGCACCGCGGACTGGCGGCCCCTGCCGTCTTCCGGGGGCAGGAAGCGGCTGAGCTGGCGCGGCCGGACGCTGCGGGCGGCCGCCACGACGGGGTCGAGCCAGGAGGGAAGCCCGTCCGTCGTGAGGACCAGGCCGTCCCCCTCGCGGGCGGCTGCCGTGGTCTCGTCCTGCGTACCGCGCGTCATGGGCACCCCTGTCCGCGTTCCTGTGGCCTCTGTCAACACCGTCTCCCACACCGCTGAACGCGGTCCGGTTCCCGTTTCGTTCCGGCGGGGGCGCGGGGGCCCGGCGTCGCGCGCCCCCGCGCCGCCCGGCCGCCGTGCCCGCTGCCGTGCCCGTCTCCGCCCGCCGGGTCCGCTGCCGCCCGCGCTCAGGGCTGCGTACGGGCTCCCAGCGGCGCCGCGGGGAGGCCCGGGTAGTCCGGGGGCGGGGACAGGCGCTGGCCCGGCTGGCCGCCCTTCTCGTACTTCAGCAGCTTCCGCGCCTTCTCGGGGTCCGTTTCGCCCTCTCCGTAGGCCGGGCAGAGCGGAGCGATGGGGCAGGCGCCGCAGGCGGGCTTGCGGGCGTGGCAGATGCGGCGGCCGTGGAAGACGACGCGGTGGGACAGCATCGTCCACTCGCTCTTGGGGAAGATCGCGCAGATCTCCGCCTCGACCTTCTCCGGGTCCTCCTGCTCGGTCCACTTGAAGCGGCGCACCAGCCGGCCGAAGTGGGTGTCGACCGTGATCCCGGGAACCCCGAAGGCGTTGCCGAGCACCACGTTGGCCGTCTTGCGGCCGACTCCGGGCAGGGTGACGAGGTCCTCGATCCGGCCCGGCACCTCGCCGCCGAAGTCGTCGCGGAGCGCCTGCGAGAGGCCCATCAGGGACTTCGCCTTCGCCCGGAAGAACCCGGTCGGCCGGATGATCTCCTCCAGCTCCTCGGGCACGGCCTCGGCCATGTCCTCGGGGGTCGGATAGGCGGCGAAGAGGGCCGGGGTCGTCTGGTTCACGCGCAGGTCGGTCGTCTGCGCGGACAGGACCGTCGCGACCAGCAGCTCGAAGGGATTGCGGAAGTCCAGCTCCGGATGGGCGTACGGGTACACCTCCGCGAGCTCGCGGTTGATGCGGCGGGCCCGGCGGACCATCGCGAGGCGCGATTCCGGCTTCGCCGCCACCGGTTTCTTGGCCGAACCTTTGCCCAAGGGGACAGGTCGCACCTTTTCGGACGCCTCATCATGGGCTTGTTCGCCCACGGCTGAATTCTGGGTCGCCGTCACTCCCGCGGACCCCATGGCCTGTGCTCTCACCGGCTTATTGGACACCCGGCCAGCCTAAGGGCGGGCGCTGACACCCGCCCGGACCTCAGGTAACACCACCCGGATCGGCCTCTCGCCGCACAGCACGCCCATCCGTCCGGCATCCTTGTGATTGATCGCACTGTTTGAGCCGTCCGGCAAAATGGGGAGCGGTCCCCACTGGCTGGTCGACATAGGAGAGAGACTCGTGGACGACGTTCTGCGGCGCGCCCCGCTCTTCGCGGCGCTCGATGACGAGCAGGCCGCGGAGCTCCGCGCCTCCATGGCCGAGGTGACCCTCGCACGCGGCGACGCCCTGTTCCACGAGGGCGACCCCGGCGACCGGCTCTACGTCGTGACCGAGGGCAAGGTGAAGCTCCACCGCACCTCCCCCGACGGCCGCGAGAACATGCTGGCCGTCCTCGGCCCCGGAGAGCTGATCGGCGAGCTGTCGCTGTTCGACCCGGGCCCCCGCACCGCCACCGCCACCGCGCTGACCGAGGTCAAGCTCCTCGGCCTCGGCCACGGTGACCTCCAGCCGTGGCTGAACGCCCGGCCCGAGGTCGCGACCGCGCTGCTGCGCGCCGTCGCCCGGCGCCTGCGCAAGACCAACGACCAGATGTCCGACCTGGTCTTCTCCGACGTTCCCGGCCGTGTCGCCCGGGCGCTCCTCGACCTGTCGCGCCGCTTCGGCGTGCAGTCGGAGGAGGGCATCCACGTCGTCCACGACCTCACCCAGGAGGAGCTGGCGCAGCTCGTCGGCGCCTCCCGCGAGACCGTGAACAAGGCCCTGGCCGACTTCGCGGGCCGCGGCTGGCTGCGCCTGGAGGCGCGTGCCGTGATCCTGCTGGACGTGGAGCGGCTCGCCAAGCGCTCGCGCTGACCGGCCGAGGCGGTTTTCGCGGAGGGGCCCCGTCCGGGTGCGGACGGGGCCCCTCCGCGCGTTCCGGCGGCACCTGCGATGGACGGCCCGGCGCCGATCGGCGCCGACGGTTAAATACCCGCCGGTCAGGGCCCTGGACGTGCAGAGTGGGGCCATGGAGCACAGAGGACTGGACGCGTACGGATACCTGGAGCGGGAGGGATCCCTCGGCCGGGTCCAGCCCGAGTTCGCGGCCCTGGTCGCGGCCACCCGGACCCGGGTCGCGGAGGCGTACGGACGCCGGCTGCACAGCGCCTATCTCTACGGCTCCGTACCGCGCGGGACGGCCCGGCCGGGGCACAGCGACCTCGACCTGCTGATCGCCCTGCACCGCGAACCCGGCGACGAGGACCGCGACACGGCCGAGGTGCTCGGACGGGGGCTCGACCAGGACTTCCCGCAGATCGACGGCGTCGGCATCCTGCTGTACGGCAAGGAGCGGCTGCTGAGCGAGCAGGAACGTTACGACCTGGGCTGGTTCCTCGCCTGCCTGTCCACCCCGCTGCTCGGCGACGACCTGGCCGAGCACCTGCCCCGGTACCGGCCCGACAGCCTGCTCGCCCGGGAGGCCAACGGGGACCTGGCCGCCCTGCTCCCGCGCTGGCGGGCCCGGTTCGAGGCCGCCTCCGAGCCCGGCGAGTTCCGCAGGATGAACCGCTTCTTCTCACGCCACCTGGTGCGGACCGCCTTCACCCTGGTCATGCCCCGGTGGGGCGGGTGGACCAGCGACCTCGCCGAGTCCGCGGAGGTCTTCGGCGGGTACTACCCCGAGCGGGCCGCGCAGCTGCGGCGCGCGGCCGTCGTGGCGCTGGAGCCGGTCGACGACCCGGCCGTGGCACGGGCCTACCTCGACGACCTCGGGCCGTGGCTCGCGGACGAGTACACGGCCCTGCACGGCACGAAGACGCCGCGCGACTAGCGCTCGGCGGGGGCGGGCGCTTCCACGGCCTCCAGGGCCTCCACGGCCCGCTTGGCCTCCGCCAGGCCCGCGCCCGTGATCCCCCGGTACGCCTTGATCGCCGAGATGGTGCGGCCGTCGCGCACCAGGGCGCGCACCTCGTCCATCCCCGCCGGCTCGGGCTCCTCGATGCCGAAGTGGTCCAGGACCAGGCCCAGCCGGCGCTCCAGCCGGTCCGCCTTGTCCTCCAGGGCCCGGACCTTCAGGTTCAGGGTCGAGGTGATCCACCCCGCGGTCGCGAGCAGTGCGAGCGCCAGGAACAACGTGTTCATTCAGGTCCCCCCGGAATCAGTCCGTGATCACGAAGGTACTCCAGCTGCGCCTGCACCGACCACGTCGCGGCCGGCCACAGCGAACGGTCCACGTCCGCGTAGACCCGGGCGACGACGGCCTCCGCCGTGCTGAGCCCGTCCTCCACGGCCGTCTCCACCTGGGCGAGCCGGTGGGCGCGGTGCGCGAGGTAGAACTCGACGGCCCCCTGCGCGTCGTCCAGTACCGGCCCGTGGCCCGGGAGCACCGTGTGGACCCCGTCGTCGACGGTCAGGGAGCGCAGCCGGCGCAGGGAGTCCAGGTAGTCGCCGAGCCGGCCGTCGGGGTGCGCGACGACGGTGGTGCCGCGGCCGAGGATCGTGTCGCCGGTCAGCACGGCCCGGTCGGCCGGCAGGTGGAAGCAGAGCGAGTCGGCGGTGTGCCCGGGGGTGGCCACCACGCGCAGCTCCAGGCCGCCGGTGCGGATGACGTTCCCGGCGGCCAGGCCCTCGTCCCCGAGGCGCTGCGCGGGGTCGAGGGCGCGGACCTTCGTACCGGTGAGCTCGGCGAAGCGGCCGGCGCCCTCGGCGTGGTCGGGGTGGCCGTGGGTGAGGAGCGTCAGCGCGACCCGCTTGCCGGCCTGCTCGGCGGCGCCGATGACCGCCCGCAGGTGCCCCTCGTCCAGGGGGCCGGGGTCGATGACGACGGCCAGCTCGGAGTCCGGCTCGGACACCAGCCAGGTGTTGGTGCCGTCCAGGGTCATCGCGGAGGCGTTCGGGGCCAGGACGTTGACCGCGCGGGCGGTCGCCGGCCCGGAGGACACCGTCCCCCGGGGCTGGCCGGGAAGGGCTGCGGCATCGGTCATGCGGGGCCTCCCGGACGCACTCGCTTCGTGAACTCGTCGTGCCCCGGCCAGCTGAGCACGAGTACGCCGTCCTCCAGCTCGGCCCGCGCCAGCACGGGGGCCAGGTCCTGCCCGCCCGCCGCGGCCAGCGCGTCGGCGGCGCTCCCGTACGGCTCCAGCGAGCGCAGGGTGGAGATGGTCGGCGGCATCATCAGCAGCTCGCCCCTGTCGTACCCGTCGGCGGCGTCCGCGGGGCGGATCCAGACGGTCCGGTCGGCCTCGGTGGAGGCGTTGCGGGTCCGCTGGCCCTCCGGGAGGGCTGCCACGAAGAACCACGTGTCGTAGCGGCGCGGCTCGAACTCCGGGGTGATCCAGCGGGCCCACGCCCCGAGCAGGTCGGAGCGCAGCAGCAGCTTGCGCCGGTCGAGGAACTCGGCGAAGGACAGCTCGCGCGCCACGAGGGCCTCGCGGTCGGCCTCCCAGTCGTCGCCGGTGGTGTCCCCGACGACCGTGTCGGGGGTCTCCCCCGCGAGCAGCACCCCGGCCTCCTCGAAGGTCTCGCGCACCGCCCCGCAGACGATCGCCTGCGCGGTGGCGGCGTCCGTACCGAGCCGCTCCGCCCAGAGGTCCAGGCCGGGTCCGGCCCAGCCGATGCGGTGGTCCTCGTCACGGGGGTCGACGCCGCCGCCGGGATAGGCGTACGCACCGCCGGCGAAGGCCATGGAGGAGCGGCGGCGCAGCATGTGCACGGCGGGGCCGGCGGGGGTGTCGCGCAGCAGCATCACGGTGGCGGCGCGTCTGGGCTCCACCGGGGTGAGGGACCCGTCCGCGAGCGCGCGGATGCGGTCGGGCCACTCCGGCGGGTACCACTGCCCTCCGGTGGGCTGCGGGCTGGGCGAGGGCTGACCGTGCTGACCATTCGGCATGGCCGGATGCTACGGGGATCCGGCCCGATGTTCGAGGGCCACCTCCGCCACGCGACACCGGCGCGGTTCGGCCGTGGCCGCTGGGCCGGGTCCGGGTGGGTGGGCCGCTGCGCGGGGCCGGTCCCCTACCCGCCCTTCCACCGTTCCCAGGGGCTCCGCCCCTGACCCCGCTGCGCTCAAACGCCGCGCGGGCTGGAGTATCCAGCCCCGCCTGGGGGCACCTCCCAGCGGTAGCTGGGGGAGTTTGAGGCGCGGGTCCGGGCAGAGCCCGGGGAACGGGTGAAGGGCGGGTGGGGGACCGGCCCCGCGCAGCGGCCACGCACCCGCGGGCAACCCACCGGCCCCAGCCGAGCCCGTGGCTCCGCCCCGCACCCGCCGGACGGAGTCCGGCGCAGCGGCGCGAAGCCGGGGAGGCGCCCCGGCGCCAAGCCGCGCGAGCGGCGCGTCAAAAAGGCAGCGGCGCGTCAGGAAGGAAGCAGCTCGACCTGGACCTCGATCTCGACCGGCGCGTCCAGCGGGAGCACCGCCACGCCGACCGCGGAGCGCGCGTGCACGCCCTTGTCGCCGAGCACCTCGCCCAGCAGCTCGCTCGCACCGTTCAGCACGCCCGGCTGCGCCGTGAAGTCGGGGGCCGAGGCGACGAAGCCGACGACCTTCACCACACGCGCGATCTTGTCCAGGTCACCGACCACGGACTTGACGGCGGCCAGCGCGTTCAGCGCGCACGTAGCCGCGAGCTCCTTCGCCTGCTCCGCGGAGACCTCGGCGCCGACCTTGCCGGTGACGGGCAGCTTGCCCTGCACCATCGGCAGCTGGCCCGCGGTGTACACGTACGCTCCCGACCGGACCGCCGGCTGGTACGTGGCCAGCGGCGGGACGACCTCGGGCAGGGTCAGGCCGAGCTCGGCGATCCGGGCCTCGACGACGCCGCTCATGCCTTCTCCCGCTTGAGGTACGCCACGAGCTGCTCGGGGTTGTTCGGGCCGGGCACGACCTGGACGAGCTCCCAGCCGTCCTCGCCCCAGGTGTCCAGGATCTGCTTGGTGGCGTGAACCAGCAGGGGGACCGTCGCGTATTCGAACTTCTTGGTCATGGGGGCGAGCGTAATGCCTGAGCGGGAGTGGTTAGGCTCGGACGCTGTGAGCAGGCTCCAGGTGGTCAGCGGCAAGGGCGGCACCGGCAAGACCACGGTCGCCGCGGCACTCGCGCTGGCCCTCGCGCGCGAGGGCAGGCGGACTCTTCTCGTGGAGGTCGAGGGCAGGCAGGGCATCGCACAGCTTTTCGGCACGGAAGCGCTCCCCTACGAGGAGCGGAAGATCGCCGTGGCGCCCGGCACGGGCGGGGGTGAGGTGTACGCGCTCGCCATCGACGCGGAACGGGCACTTCTGGACTACCTCCAGATGTTCTACAAGCTCGGCTCGGCCGGCCGCGCCCTGAAGAAACTCGGCGCGATCGACTTCGCGACGACGATCGCGCCGGGTCTGCGGGACGTCCTGCTGACCGGCAAGGCGTGCGAGGCGGTGCGGCGCAAGGACAAGGCGGGGCGGTTCGTCTACGACCACGTGATCATGGACGCGCCGCCGACCGGGCGGATCACCCGCTTCCTGAACGTCAACGACGAGGTGGCGGGACTGGCCCGGTTCGGGCCGATCCACAACCAGGCGCAGGCGGTCATGAAGGTGCTCAAGTCCCCGGACACCGCAGTGCACCTGGTGACCCTGCTGGAGGAGATGCCCGTCCAGGAGACCGCGGACGGGATCGACGAGCTGGTGGAGGCGGGGCTTCCCGTCGGCCGGGTGATCGTCAACATGGTGCGCCCGCACCACCTCGACGAGGACACCCTGCGCGCGGCCGCGGAGGGCCGCCGCACCGAGATCGCCAAGGCCCTGTCCCGCGCCGGGCTGGGCGGGGCGCGGCGGGGCGGGCTGGCCGAGCGGCTGGTGGAGCCGCTCCTGACGCAGGCGGCCGAGCACGCGAGCCGGGTCGAGCTGGAGCGGGAGCAGCGCGCGGTGCTGGCGGGGCTCGACGTGCCGACGTACGAACTCCCCCTGCTCGGCTCGGGGATGGAGCTGGCCGGGCTGTACGAGCTGGCGGCGGAGCTGCGCAAGCAGGTGGGCACCGAATGAGCGGGAGCGGGGAGGGCATGGGGCTGGACACGCCGCAGCGGCTGGCGGTCGACGCGCTGCTGGACGATCCGGGGACCCGGATCATCGTGTGCTGCGGTTCGGGCGGGGTCGGCAAGACGACGACCGCGGCCGCGCTGGGCGTACGGGCGGCCGAGCGCGGGCGGAAGGTGGTCGTGCTGACCATCGACCCGGCGCGCAGGCTGGCGCAGTCGATGGGGATCGACTCGCTGGACAACACCCCGCGCCGGGTGCCCGGCATAGAGCGCGGCGCGGCCGGTGACGGCGAACTGCACGCCATGATGCTGGACATGAAGCGGACGTTCGACGAGATCGTCGAGTCGCACGCGGACGCCGAGCGGGCGCGGGCGATCCTGGCGAACCCCTTCTACCAGTCCCTGTCGGCCGGCTTCGCGGGCACGCAGGAGTACATGGCGATGGAGAAGCTGGGGCAGCTGCGGGCCAGGGACGACTGGGACCTGATCGTGGTGGACACCCCGCCGAGCCGGTCCGCGCTGGACTTCCTGGACGCGCCGAAGCGGCTGGGGTCGTTCCTGGACGGCAAGTTCATCCGGGTGCTGATGGCTCCGGCGAAGGTCGGCGGCCGGGCCGGGATGAAGTTCCTCAACGTCGGCATGTCGATGATGACCGGCACGCTGAGCAAGCTGATGGGTGCCTCGCTGCTGAAGGACGTACAGACGTTCGTGGCGGCGATGGACACGATGTTCGGAGGGTTCCGGACGCGCGCGGACGCGACGTTCCGGCTGCTCCAGGCTCCCGGTACGGCGTTCCTCGTGGTCGCGGCTCCCGAGCCGGACGCGCTGCGCGAGGCGGCGTACTTCGTGGAGCGGCTGGCCGCGGAGAAGATGCCGCTGGCCGGCCTGGTGCTGAACCGGGTGCACGGAAGTGACGCGGGACAGCTGTCGGCGGAGCGGGCGCTGGCCGCCGCAGAGAATCTTGAAGAAGGCGGCATTGTCGATCAGGAGTCCGGGAAAGCTGGACTTCGTGACGCCGCCGACGACGGCTCCCCCGGTGTGGGCGACGTCCATGACACGAGCGACATGAACGACGTGAACGACTCGCACGACGTGAAGGACTCGCACGATGTGAACGCCGCGTACGACGCGGACGACGTGGACCGGATCACCGCAGGACTGCTGCGCCTGCACGCCGAGCGGATGCAGGTGATCGCGCGTGAGCAGCGCACACGTGATCGCTTCACGTCTCTCCACCCGGAGGTGGCGGTGGCCGAAGTGGCCGCCCTGCCCGGCGATGTGCACGACCTCGCCGGGCTGCGGGCCATCGGAGAGCGACTCTCGGCCGGGGTTCCGGCCGGAGGAGCGTAGGCGTACGTACGTAGGGTGCCGGCGCGGCGCCCGGGTGGTTACCCGGCTGCCGCGTAGGTCTCGTACGACACGTCGATCTCCGCGTCGACATCCACGGTGAGGATGCCCGTACTGCGCTCGTACTCCGTGCGGGCGGTCTCGAGCAGCCGTCGCCACGAGGTGACGGTGGGACGCCGGCGCAACAAGGCGCGTCGTTCCCGCTCGGTCATGCCGCCCCACACTCCGAACTCGACACGGTTGTCGAGTGCGTCGGCCAGGCACTCGGTCCGCACCGGACACCCGGTGCACACCGCCTTGGCCCTGTTCTGTGCCGCTCCTTGAACGAACAGTTCATCCGGATCGGTAGTGCGGCAGGCTGCCTGCGCACTCCAGTCGGTAACCCAGCCCATCCCGGTGCCGTCCTCTCCCGAATCGAGGCTCCCCCACGGCGGTAGCGGCATATTCACCGCTGCCAGTTGAGGACGTTACGGAAGGCGGGGACGGCGCAACACCCCCGTCGGGCCCAATCTTGAATGGTCCGAACGGACTATGGGTAAGCGGCAGATCACCCGACGGAGTGATCCGGCGACATGCCCGGCCATTCCGGCGATTCGGGTGAAATCGGGGAAGCGCCGGTGAGCGGCCGTCAGAGCGAAGGGCGGGATTCGGACATGAGTCCACCCCATTCGGGAAGGGTGAAAATCAAGCCGGGGGGTTGATGTCGCACCGCACTGCTGTGACAGTTGGGGACAGCTTAGGCCAAGGCATTCGCGCGTGTCCGGCGAATGAGAACGTAGGCTGCCCTCTATGGGAAAGAAGCGCTCGGGCGCAGGGCTGACGGGGCCGCAGCAGGCCGCCAAGTTCCTCGGGGTGTCGGTTCTCTCCGGAGTCGTACTTGCCGGCATCGCGATCCCGGGCGCCGGCGCTCTGGGCCTCGCGGCCAAGGGCACGGTCGAGGGTTTCGACGAGATCCCGGCCAATCTGAAAACGCCTCCGCTGAGCCAGCGCACCACGATCCTGGATGCGGAGGGTGGCTTGATCGCCACCGTCTACTCACGGGACCGGCAGGTAGTGCCGCTCACGGCCATGTCGCCGTACATGCAGAAGGCGATCGTCGCCATCGAGGACTCGCGTTTCTACGAGCACGGCGCGGTCGACCTCAAGGGCATCCTCCGCGCGGTGAACCGCAACGCGCAGGAGGGCGGCGCGGCACAGGGCGCCTCCACGCTCACGCAGCAGTACGTGAAGAACGTCTTCGTCGAGGAGGCAGGCGACGACGAGACGAAGGTGCGCGAGGCACAGGAGAAGAGCCTCGGCCGCAAGATCCGCGAGCTGAAGTACTCGATCCAGGTCGAGGAGGAGCTCGGGAAGAAGAAGATCCTCGAGAACTACCTCAACATCACCTACTTCGGGCAGGGGGCGTACGGCATCGAGTCCGCCTCCCAGCGCTACTTCAGCAAGCCCGCGAAGGACCTGACGCTGGAGGAGTCGGCGCTGCTCGCCGGCCTCGTGCAGTCGCCGAGCCGGTACGACCCGGTGAACGACAGCCAGGAGGCGATGAAGCGCCGCAACGTCGTCCTCCAGCGCATGGCCGACGTCAAGGACATCTCGCAGGCCGAGGCGGACGAGGCGAAGGCGAAGCCGGTCACGCTGAAGGTGACCCGGCCCAAGAACGGCTGCATCACCGCCGTCAAGGGCGCGGGCTTCTTCTGCGACTACGTGCGCGCCACCTTCCTCAACGACACGGTCTTCGGCAAGACCCGCGAGGAGCGGGCCAAGGTCTGGAACCAGGGCGGCCTGACCATCCGCACCACGCTGGACCCGCAGTCGCAGGAGGCCGCCAACGCCTCGATCAAGGACCACGTCAACGAGGACGACTCGATCGCCACGGCCGTGACCATGGTCCAGCCGGGCACCGGGAAGGTCCTGGCGATGGGCCAGTCGAAGCCGTACGGCTTCGGGAAGAACGAGACGCAGATCAACTACTCCGTGGACAAGCGGATGGGCGGCTCCAACTTCGGCTTCCAGGTGGGCTCCACGTTCAAGCCGTTCATCGCGGCCGCCGCCATAGAGCAGGGCATGGAGCCGACGAAGGTCTACTCGGCCCCGAACAAGATGGAGTACCCGAGCCCGGTGTCGCGCTGCTCGGGCCCGGCCTGGCAGAACCTGCCGCTCGGCAACGGCAAGCTGCAGACCGCGCAGAACGAGACGCGGGACGAGGTCGGCCCGTACGCGCTGCGGACGGCGATGGAGAAGTCCATCAACACCTACTTCGTGCAGATGATCTCGGACATCGGCATCTGCCCGGTGACCGAGATGACGCAGAAGCTCGGCGTGGTCCCGGCCAGCGGCGTCAAGCTGCCCGAGGAGCCGTCCATCGCGCTCGGCTCCGCCGAGATGTCCCCGCTGACGATGGCCAACGCGTACGCCGCCTTCGCCAACCGGGGCGTCTACTGCACCCCGGTCGCCCTGGAGTCGATCACCGACTCGCACGGCAAGGCGCTCGCGGTGCCGAAGACCAAGTGCGACCGGGCGATGGCGCAGGACACCGCCGACACCATCAACCAGCTGCTCCGCGGGGTCGTCGACTCCGGTACGGGTGAGCGGGCCGGCCTCACCGACCGCGACAACGCGGGCAAGACCGGTACCACCGACAACCGCTACAACGCCTGGTTCGTGGGCTACACCCCGAACATGTCCGGCGCGGTCTGGGTCGGCTCCGGCGGTTCGAAGAAGATCTCGATGGAGGACATCACCATCGGCGGGCAGTACTACCCGAAGGTCTTCGGCGGCGGCCTGCCCGGCCCGATCTGGAAGGACGCGGTCACGGGCGCGCTCGCCGGCCGCGAGGCCCCGAACTTCGTCGGGGCCAGCGTCCCGGAGCCCTCGGTCGGGGGCGGCGGTGCGGGCGCCGGAACCGGTAACGGGAACAGCACCGGCGGCGGCACCGGCGGCCGGGGCACCACCACCCCGCCGCCCACCACCCCGCGCAAGCCGAACAAGCCCGGCAAGCCCGGCGGCGACAACAAGCCCGGCGGCGGTGCGGCCGCCGGAGGCGCCGCGGCCGGCGGCGCGGGCGCGGGCGGCACGGTCCCGGAGGTCCCGGTGGTCCCGAAGCCCGAGGTCCCGGTGGTCCCGGGCCCGGCGGGCGGCGC
Organism: Streptomyces sp. NBC_00158; assembly: GCF_045160885.1. Taxonomy (NCBI): domain Bacteria; kingdom Bacillati; phylum Actinomycetota; class Actinomycetes; order Kitasatosporales; family Streptomycetaceae; genus Streptomyces; species Streptomyces sp. NBC_00158. Next base: position 3,965,157 of record NZ_CP108161.1, on the reverse strand, counting down.
CGGTGGCGGCGCGACCCCGTAACGGAGCGGGGACGGAAGAAGAAGGGAGGGCCCCGGCCGGATCACCGGCCGGGGCCCTCCCCTTTCTCCACGTATCTCCCTACCTACGTGCTGGTCCTTACGAAAGCTGCTTCTTGACGGCCGCGGCGACCCGGCCGCCCTCCGCCAGGCCCGCAACCTTCGGGTTCACGATCTTCATGACGGCGCCCATGGCCCGCGGCCCCTCGGCACCCGCCGCCTTGGCCTCCTCGACGGCCTGCGCCACGATCGCGGCCAGCTCGTCGTCACCGAGCTGCTTGGGCAGGTAGGCGTCCAGGAACTCGCCCTCCGCGGTCTCCCGCGCGGCCTGCTCGTCACGGCCGCCCTGCGCGAAGGCCTCCGCGGCCTCGCGGCGCTTCTTCGCCTCCTTGGCGATCACCTTGAGGACTTCGTCGTCGGAGAGCACGCGCGCCTCCTTGCCCGCGACCTCCTCCTTGGTGATGGCGGCGAGGGTCAGGCGCAGGGTGGACGAAGCGAGTTCGTCGCGCGCCTTGATGGCGGTGGTGAGGTCTTCCTGGAGCTTGGCCTTGAGCGTGGTCATGCCCCTGAGTCTGCCAGGTGAGGGGCCTGTGGCGCCCATCGGTTTTCCCGGTCTGCGACGATGGGGCCATGCACGCGCGTTACGGAGTCCCCCTGAAGGTGACCGCCTCGATCGCGGCGGTGGGGGCCGCCGGTGTGGCCTATGCCGCTGGTTTCGAAGCCCGCTCCTTCCGACTGCGCCGGATCACCGTTCCGGTACTGCCCGCCGGGATGCGCCCGCTGCGCGTACTGCAGGTCTCGGACATCCACATGGTCGGCGGCCAGCGCAAGAAGCGCGCCTGGCTGCAGTCCCTGGCGGGCCTGCGGCCCGACTTCGTCGTGAACACCGGCGACAACCTCTCCGACACGGAGGGGGTGCCCGAGCTGCTCGACGCTCTGGGCCCCCTGATGGACTTCCCCGGGGTGTACGTCTTCGGCTCCAACGACTACTACGGGCCGCGCCTGCGCAACCCCGGGCGCTACCTGATCGAGAAGGTGCAGGGCCGGCACGGGCTGAACGGCAACAAGCCGGTCGTCGGCGCCGTCCACAACCCGTGGGAGGACATCCGGGACGCCTTCGACGCGGCCGGCTGGCTGAACCTCACGAACACCCGGGCCCGGCTGAAGGTGAACGGGGCGGAGCTGGCCTTCACCGGCCTGGACGACCCGCACATCAAGCGGGACCGCTACGAGCGCGTGGCGGGCGGCCCCGAGGCCGACGCGGACTTCTCGCTGGCCGTGGTGCACGCCCCGTACCTGCGGGTACTGGAATCCTTCACGGCCGACCGCTACCCGCTGATCCTCGCCGGGCACACCCACGGCGGACAGCTGTGCATCCCCTTCTACGGGGCGCTGGTCACCAACTGCGACCTCGACACGAAGCGGGTGAAGGGCCTGTCCACGTACGAGACCCAGGGCCGGCGCTCGTACCTCCACGTCTCGGCCGGCTGCGGCACCAACCGCTTCACCCCGGTCCGCTTCGCCTGCCCCCCGGAGGCCACCCTCCTGACCCTGGCCCCGAAGGCCTGAACCACCGGCGCCGGCCCCTCGTGAAAACCGGATTTCGTCTCAGCGCGAGGGTCCGCTAAAGTAATCGATGTCGCCAGGACAGCAACACTTCAGGGCGACGATCGGGGTGTAGCGCAGCTTGGCAGCGCGCTTCGTTCGGGACGAAGAGGTCGTGGGTTCAAATCCCGCCACCCCGACTTCGTAAGACCAGGTCAAGGGCCTGATCCGCATCGCGGATCAGGCCCTTCCTGCGTTTTCGGTGATCGTTCGGGAGGGATCGGGGAGAAGATCTTGGTGGGGTGGCTCCCAAGGTCTGGGATGCGGTGCGGCCCGGAAACGGAGCCGCGGCGGCGGCCCTGAGGGCATCGCGTGCTCCCTCAGGGCCGCCGCCGGAACGCCTCCGAGCACGTGTCGAAGCCGTGGTCGTCGCGTGCGGCCGGGCTGCGGCGCCCGGCCGGGTTCAAGGTCTCCGGCGGGTGCTCAGGCGGCGCCGGGGTCGTACTTGGACAGGGAGGCCTTGACCTCGCGGGCGTGCGGGCCTTCCCACCAGGGGATCGTCTCCACCAGGACCGGCTTCGTGCCCGAGGCCAGGACGAGGGCGCGGCCGGGGGGCATCGAGCCCAAGTCGGATACCTGGAGGACGCGCTCGCGGCGGACCGACTCGTTCACCGTCCGGTTGCCGGACCAGCCGCCGTACTCCGACTCCTGGGTCGCGGAGTACTCGCGGAGCTCGTACTCGCCCGCCAGCTCCGAGAGGTCGCCGAGGAAACGGGTGTCGGAGACACCGCCGCCGTAGACCCTGATGTTCGCGGCGGACCAGAGCTTCTCCATGCCCCGGTCGCCCCACACCTCGACGCCCTGCGCCCAGGACTGGAGGATCGTCATCAGGACGATGCCGCGCGATCCGTAGTGCGAGTAGAGGTCGGGCAGGGCGCGCCAGCGGCAGACGTTCGCCGCCTCGTCCAGGACGCCGACCATCGGGAGCGACAGCCGGCCGCCCCGCTGGGTGGTGGCGAACTCCTCGGCCGCCTCGACGACGGCCACGGTCAGGGCCGTCACCAGCGGGCCCGCCGAGTCGCTGCCCTCGCGGGAGAGCGAGTAGAGGGTCGAGGCGGAACGGACGAACTCGTGGGGGTCGAACTCCGGGCGGTCGTCGGTCGGACCGAGTGGCGTCACCCAACGGTTGACCTCGGGGTTGATCAGGCAGGACGCCATCTGCTGGGCGACGCCGTAGATGCCGCTGCGCTGCTTGTCGGGAGCCGTGATGACCCCGTTCAGGGAGTCGGCGGGCATGACGTGCCCGGCGCCGCGCAGGATGCGCTCCGGGGTGTCGTCCTTCGGGTTGGACAGCCAGGTGTAGATCTGGGTGACGGGGGACTTGGCCGTCGCCGCCGCGAGCAGCAGGTTGGCGAGGAGGTCCTGGCCCGCCGGGTCGAAGTACGCGTCGGTGGAGGCGTCGGCGTCGCGCGAGCCCGAAGCGAAGTGGTCGGCCAGCTTACGGGCCTTGGCCACGTCGGTGACGTACGAGAGGGGGTTCCACCACCAGGTCGGCGGCTCCTGGGCCACCTGCTGCGGGTCGAAGACCCACACCTGCCCGCGGGCCTGGCGCGGTCCCCGCGTGCCGTCGACGATGTCCCGCTTGTTGGAGGTGACGAGCACCGCCCCCGGGGCGGCCAGGATCGCCGGGATGGCACGCCGGGTCGTCTTGCCGGTACGGGGGCCCCAGATGTCGACGTGCATGTCCTCGAAGGAGCCGAACAGGGGCTGACGGCCCTTCACCGAGCGGCCGATGAACACGCCGGGCACCTCGGCCTTCACCCCGAGGCGCGCCGCGGTCGCGGCCGCTCCCTTCATGGTGAGCTTGCCGAGGTCCGTCCCGTCGACCATGTGCTTGGCCGCGCGGTCCACGTCCGGCTTGTCGCGCAGCCACCGGCGTATGCGGTAGCCGGCGGTGATCAGGCCGGCGAGCAGCAGCGCCTCGGCGGCGGCGATCGCGCTGGCGGCGCCGCCGGGCCAGGAGTAGTCGCCCTTGGCCAGGGCGATGGCGAAGGAGAAGGGGTTGCCCGGGGGCTCCGGCTGGTCGGTGAACGCCGCGCCGAGGCGGGCCGCGAGCCAGGCGGCGGACAGGAGGGCCAGGACGCCGACGACGAGGAGGACGATCTCGATCGTCCAGTCGTCCTCGGCGCGCGGCTTCTTCTGTGGTTCTTGGGCCATGGTCAGGGCGTTCCTTCCGCCGGGCCCGGGGTGGACGTCGGCAACTCGTTCTGTCGGTGGTCCGGGGCGCCGTGCGCGCCGCTGGTCTAGGGGAAGCTTCCGGCCGTGGGCACCCGGTAGACGCCCGTGATCTCCCCCTGCCACTCCCAGGGGCTGAACTCGACGTTCTTGCCCACCCTCGGGGCGTGCAGGATCGTGTGCTTGGCAGGGTCCCAGACGACGCCGACGTGCTCCGAGGTGCGGCTTCCCGGGGCGCTGGGCCGGAAGAAGATCACGTCGCCCGGCTTGGCCTGGCTCAGTTCGACCTTGTACTTCTCGAGGTTGGGCTGCTGGTCGTAGGTGGTGTAGCCCAGGTTGATCTTGCCGCCGCTGGCTTGGTAGTACATCCACTGCGTGAAGCTGGAGCAGTCGAAGGACGTCGGGTGGTCGCCCTGGAGGCGGGGGGCGCCCCACTCGTAGGGCTTGCCGATGCCGCGCTGTGCCCAGCCGAGCGCCGCGCGGACGACGGTGTCGTCGACGTCGGGCAGGGGTCCGGTCGAGCCGGCGCCGTCCGGCGGGACGGCCGTGCCCTTGCCCCCCTCGGCGCAGTCGCGGTATTCGGCGTCCTTGCCGGTTCCGTTGCCTCCGGGAACGCCGCCGTAGTCGGGGCTGGCCGTGATCTTGCCTTCCAGCCATGCCGCCGGGTCGATCTCGCCCGGGCCGTTGTCCTGGCCGCTGCGGAAGGGGTCGTCGACGCCCGGCATCAGCACCTCCCAGTGGAGGTGCGCGCCGGTCACGTTGCCCGTTTCGCCGACCTTGCCGATCTGGTCGCCGCGCTTGACGGTGTCGCCCAACTTCACGGAGACGCTGCTCTGGTGGGCGTACAGGGTGATGACGCCGTTGGCGTGCTCGAGGCGCGTCTGGTTGCCGTACGCGCCGCCGCTGCTGACCTTGACGACCTTGCCGTCGGCCGGGGCGTAGATCGGGGTGCCGGTGGGCGCTTCCAGGTCGACCCCGGTGTGGTAGCCGAGGCTCCAGTGCGGTCCTTCCTGGTGGTACTTGGTGCCGAGCTTGTACGTGCCCTCCTTCATGGGCCACTGCCAGTCCTTGCCGCTGGTCGTCGCGGGCGGGTCGTCCGGGCGGAGCGGGGCCGCGAGCGGACGGGAGAAGCCCATCGGCGCCATGGCCGTCGTGGTGCCGCCCTGTCCGCCGCCCTCGAGGGGAGGGGTGGACCAGCTGCGGGGGCCCTTGGAGCGGATGCTCAGCGCCTCGTTCGGCTGGGCGTTGTTGCCGACGGGCTCGGGGATGTCCGAGGTCTGGCCCAGGACCGGGAAGGAAGGATTCTTCTCAACGGTGGTCTTCAGGTGCGCGTACCAGCGGTTGATCAGGTCCTTGTCGTCGGTGAGGGTGCCGCGGTAGCGGGCTGCCTGGGTGAGGACCACCCGGGGGTAGACGGTGTTGGTCTCCAGCGAGCCGGAGTAGCCGAGCAGCGCCTTCCAGGGGTTGCTCTCGGCCTTCAGAGCGTGCATGTAGTTGGCCGCGGCGAAGGCCAGGTCGTCGACGCCGTAGCGGTCCTTCTGGCCGTCGCCGTTGCCGTCCTCGCCGAATTGGCCCCAGGCCCAGTCCCCGAACTGCAGCAGGCCCTTGAAGCCGTAGCCGTTGTCGCCGCCGGGGGCCGCCGACTTGTCCTGGCCGTACCTCGTCTCCTGGTACATCTGCCCTGCGATGATCGTCCAGTCGAGGCCGTCGTAGCGGGCGGCCGCGCGCATCGAGGCGAGGATCATCTTCGGCGGTATCTCGTCGCGGGCGGTGTCGCTCGGCATGTACATCTTGCCCGCGGGCATGATCGGGTTCGTGGCCGCCTTGTCACTGGTGTTGCCGGCGCCCGCGTTCTCGCCGTAGCCGCCGCAAGCGGCCTGGGCGGCGCCGCCGCCGATGCCGCCTATGAGGGCCATGATCAGGAGTATGGCGACGAGGAGTACGCCGAGGGTCGGCATCGCACCGACGCCGGCGATGATCAGCGCCCACTTGAGGTTGTTGTTCTTCTTCTTTCCGCCGCCGCCCTTGCCGCCTTGTCCCGAGGCGACTTGGGCCGCGCTCTTGGCGGCCTTCGCCACCTTGGCGGCCTTCGACGCGGCCGCCAGTACGGCAGGAGCCACCACGGGCGCTTCACCCCTCCTTGGCCTCGGGCGCACCCACGTTGCCCAGGCCGTATATGTCGAAGCCGTTCACCTGCCACTTGCCGCCGCTCTTGCGCGCGCTCACCAGCCAGGTGTTGGTCTCGGTCTCGGTCTTGCGGCCGTCGCTCGAGCGGGTCGCGGTCAGTTCCACCACGCTCGAGATCGTCTGACCGCTGCCGCTCGTCAGTCCGTCGGCGATCAGCGCGTCACGGCGTACGAAGGCCTGCCCGGCGGAAGAGCACTTGCTCTGCTGGCATGCGGCCCAGGCCTTGTCGGTCGGCAGCGCGGTCCGCTTCTTCATCGTCTCGCCGCCGTCGGTGAGGGCCAGCAGACGGGGCGCCCAGGCGGCGTTGGCGTCGGTGTACTTGAAGGTGTTCAGGCCCGACATGTAGTCGGCCATCGCGCGGTGGGCCTCGTTCAGGTCGGCGGGCTGGACGATGGGGGGCACCCCGGGGGCCGGTCCGGACTGCGGCGCGGCGGCCCCGCCGGCGGAACCACCGCCCGGGCCCGTTCCGGTGCCCGGGCCCGTTCCGGTGCCCGTGCCCGTTCCGGTGCCCGTGCCCGTTCCGGTGCCCGTGCCCCGTGTGGCCGACGCCTTGGGCTTGGCGTCGGCCTCGGAGTCGTCCTCGCCGTCGAAGACGGTGAGCACGACGAGGCTGCCGACCAGCAGGACACCCAGTAGTGCCAGCGCCAGTACCGCACTTCGCTTGTTCTCGACAGGTGAGTCCACCGTCCCGGCCCTCCCTCAGTCAGGTCGCCGAGCCACCGTAGGTGGCGGGATGGCCGGACGTACCTGCGCTTTCCTCGTGGGGAAAGACGAGGAAAGCGCGGGGGGAGGGATGAGGAAAACGGCCTGGGTGGCCTGTGGTTGGCCGATGTGGGGAAACGGTGAGGAACCGCCTCGCGCTACCTCACCGTTCCCTCACAAGGGCTGTGCTTCGGGGTCGTACTCCTCCAGCGGCAGGGGGTCGAAGGGGTACGCGGTGTGTCCGCCGACCTTGGGCGAACAGGCCGCGAACGGGCCGAGGTCCGTGTCCATCAGCACGCGCAGGTGCGGATCGGCGTGGTGCAGCCACCAGGTCGACAGGCCGAGCGTGGGCTCCAGGCGCAGCTGTTCCCAGGCGAGCCAGAGCGCGGAGAGGCGCGCGCCGGCCTCTGGATGCTCCCACCAGCGGGGGCACCAGGTGGCGGAGGAACCGTTGAGCCGGCGGCGTACGGTCGGGGCGAGGAACTCCGTGACGAAGGCGAAGACGTCGGAGAAGAAGAGCTCGACCTCCTCGCCGGGGGCGGGGGCCTCTTCGGAGCGGTTCACTGTTCGATCCCTGGGGACTTGGGGGCGGCCTCGGCCGCAGGCGGGCCCCAGCCGTGCATTCCGGTGACGGCGGGGCCGGAGCGGGTCGGCCTCGTGAGGGTCCTGGGAAGGTCCGCACCCAGGACGAAGGACTGGCCGTGCACGACCACCCTGGGCTCGGGCTGCGGGGGCGCCGGCGCCTCGGGCGCCGGCTGCTCGGCCCCGGGCACCTTCGGCTCGGGCTGGGCGGGCGCGGGCTCCTGCACCTCGGGCTGTTCGGCACCGGGCTGTCGGGGCGTCGGCTCGGTCATTCCGGTTCGGGCCGGCTCGGGCTCGGTCAGCCCGGGCTCGGTCAGCCCGGGCTCGGTCAGCCCGGGCTCGGTCAGCCCGGGCTCGGTCAGCCCGGGCTCGGTCAGCCCGGGCTCGGTCAGCCCGGGCTCGGTGAGCCCGGGCTCGGTGAGCTCGGCCGGCGGCACCTCGAACTCGTCGTAGCTCTTGGCCCCGCTCAGCGTCGCGACCGCCGCTGCGTGCGCTTCCTTCAGGTGTTCGGGAACGTCGATGGCGTCGAGCTTGGCGGCGAAATCGGCGGGCGTCCTGTCGTCTCCCATCGCGTAGTCCTCCCGCCGTATCTGGCATCGAACGGCCGGGTCCGCCAGCAGGTCTCGCATCTCGGCCGGCAGATGCGGCGGGTGGGGGAAGTCCACCAGGAAGTCGACGTTCTCCCTGCCGACCCCCTCCGGTCCGAGGATCTGCTTCAGCTCGGCCGCACCGAGGACGGAGCGTTCACCTATCTCGGCCGCGAAGACCAGTACCTGGCCCTTGGCCGCCTCGGCATAACGCTCCGAGACGCGGGGCCAGAACTGCGCGATGGTCTTCTGCAAGTCGGCGGCGGGCACGCCGTAGTCCTCCGTGAGCACATCGGCCATGAAGCGGCTCCCCAGGTAGTACCCGTCCACCTGGCCCGCTGCCGGGGATTCCTCCAGAACCTGGTACCCACGTGTTTCGCCGCACGCCTGGGCCAGGAACCGGTGCTTTATCTCCCGGTCCATGCCCTTCGGCTGAGACTGCCAGGACCAGAGCGCACGGTCAGTACCCCGGGCCGGGTTGGTGACCTCCCCCTTCTCGGCGACCCTCAGGACGTAGGACATCAGGTCGGGGAGCTCGTTCTCACCCGCCGGCTCACGGCCTGCCTGCCGGTCGAGCTCCGCCTGTCGGTCGTGGTCCGCCTTCCGGTCCGCGAACATCCGGGCGACGATCTTGCGCGCGTCCGCGTGCGAGCGCGGCTCTCCGGCCTTGTGCCTGGCCTCAAGCCTCTGCGCGAGCTCGATCTCTTCCGGGGTGAGCGGTGCGACTTGGCTCACTGATCACCCGCGAGGAACTCGACCGGCGCGTACGCGCTCAGGGTGATGGCCGAGCCACCGGGGTGGTCGGTGGTCCAGCTCTGGAACGAGACCGACTGGGTCAGGACGATGTACGGCTGCCCGGGGACACCCGCGTTCGGCGCCCAGTACGCGAGCCGGAACGGGTTGCGGCTCAGCTCCCGTTCCTCGCGGTCCCGCCAGTACGTGGGGTGGGGAGGCTCCGGGAAGTCCGGGGAGTCCCACTGCCCGGACCAGGTCGGGGCGCCCAAGGCGCTCTCGGCGGCCTTGAGGTGGGCGGGCCACGCCTCCGCCGCGGCCGCGTGCACGTCAGGGTTCTCCTTCCCGGAGCCCGCTGCGACGTTCCACCCCTGGTGGCTGAGGCTCGCGAGGGGGCTCCAGTCGCTGCCCCACACCGCGTACGACGTCCAGTCCCCGCCGCTGCGCGTGCGGAGCCAGAGGCTGCGCTCGGTGGTCTGCGGCTCCCAGCCGTAGCGCCGGCACCACTCGTCGAACTCCCGGGTCCCGCCCTGTGGCGGGCCCGCCCACACCGACGGCCAGTCGTCGACGGCCGCCAGGTCCGTCAGCTCGGCCGTGAGGTCCTGCGGCGTCCGGCCGGTCGTCTCCGTCAGCATGTCGGGCTCCTTAGTCCGTGGTGGGTTTGACCGTATCTCGTCAGGACAGCAAGATCCCCAACACGAAAACGGCGACGGCGACGGCGCCCATGATGAGGCGGATCTTCGGGTCCTCCCGCTCCCACAGTTCGTGGACCACGGCCCAGCCGGTCAGACGCGCCGCGCGGCCGTTGTGGATGTTCCTGGCCCCTGTCGGCTCGTCAGGCTCCGCGTCTTCCCCGGACTCGTCGTCTTCGGATTCGTCCAGGACGCCCCCCGTCACCCCCTGCTGCTCCTGGGCGACCACCACCAGGCCCTCCAGCAGGTCGGGCATGGTGTGCGGGGTGAGGGGGTACGCGACCGTGCCGTGCGGGGTGTGCAGGCAGAGCTTCGCCTGCCAGGGGTTGCCCGGCTCGTAGCCGGAGATCCAGGCGTGCTCGGCCTCCACGACCGGCGCTTCAGGGCTCTCGGCGGCGGTGCCCGGGTCCTGCCACGGGTGAACCTTCTGCTCGCTCAACTCTGGTCCTTCGGGAGGTCGGGGACGGCTCCGTACCCGAAGCCCGGTCACAACCCGGCATTGTGACGGAGCCGCGGGCAGGTGCCCGCCCCGCCGGCCCCTCGGTTTTCCTCACAGGGATTCCTTATTTTTTCCTCACCTCTCCTCGCGAGGAAAAGCGGGAGGGGAATGTCAGCTCGATTTGCCACACTGCCGACGCACCTGGTCCCACCAGGGCCCGCCGCACGCCCGACCGGCGGACGGGGATCACACGCGGGGAGAGAACCGAGCCGATGACGGACCACAGCAGTTCCGCGGACGGGGTCGGCGAAGGCCTGAATGCCGGGCACCCCGCACAGCCCGGGGCCGCGCTCCCCGGACGGCAGGCGCCGGGTCCGCACGGTTCCCCGGCCGCGCCCCAGCTCTCAGCCGAGGCGGCACGCAGCCAGGTGGCCGCCGCGTGGGTGCGCGTGGCCCCGCAGTCCAACGTCCCGCCGGGCCAGGTACCGAGCCTTCCGCCGCGCGAGGACCGCCCCGCCGCGGAGTCGAAGAAGGACAAGCGGGAGCAGGCGAAGGCCGAACGCAAGGCCGAGTACGAACGCAAGAAGGCGGCGCGCAAAGCCGAGTACGAGAGCAAGAAGGCCGCGCGCGAGGCCCGCAAGGGCGGCGGGAAGGCGTCCCCGGCCCCCATGCCGGCCGCCGTCACCGCACCCGCTGCCGCCGCGGACCCGTCCGTCGCGGCCGCTGCCGGTGAGGACCCGTCCGTCCCGGCCGTGACCGCCCCCGCCGCCTCCGCCCGGAGCGGTACCAAGGGGCCGGACGCCCGGTTCGACGTGCCGCGCCCCGGAGGCCGTCTGCCCTCCAACGGCAAGGGCACGCACGTGGCCCTGCGCGCCACGCTCCTGATCACCGCCTGTGTCTTCGCGCTGGGATCCTGCGGTGTCACGGGCCTGGTCATCGGCAGGTCGTCCGTCACCGTGAAGCCCGCCGCCCTGGACGGCCAGGACCTGACCCGCTACCGGCTCACCGACTTCCCCGTCCAGTCGGCGGCGGTGTTCGCCGAGGAGTACGCCTCCCTCTGCATGACGTACTCGCCGGAGAACGCCGACAAGCGCCGCGAATCCCTCTCCCGCTACGTCTCGTCCGGCGTCGACCGCGAGTGCGGCTGGAACGGCAGGGGCAAGCAGCAGGTCAAGCAGGCGAGCTGGGACGGGACCGTCGAAGAGCTCCCCGAGTACGGGAAGAACGGCCGGTACCTCAACGTCCAGGTCACCTACACGGGCGGCCGCACCACCACGCTCTCCGTGCCGGTGTACGTCAAGGACCTCGCCGGGGCCTCCGGGCTGCGCGTCGTCGGCAACGTCGGCGAGATGCCCCTGCCCATCCGCGACACCGCGCCCACGCTGGAGAAGGGCGGGGAGGTCGTCGACCAGGAGCTCTCCAACCAGCTCAGGGACCAGGTCCTGGCCGGGTACTTCAAGGCGTGGGCCGCGTCCGACACCACCGCGCTGACCCGCTTCACCACCCCCGACGCCACGCCGGCGGCGGTCTCCGGGCTGGCCGGAGCGCTGACCGCACCGGTCGTCCAGGACGTCCAGGCGCTGGCCCCCGAGGGCACCGAGACGGGCAAGAAGATCACGTACGGCCAGGGCCAGGCGGTCCCGGCACGCGTGACGGTCGTCTGGGGCGGCGGAGGGGCCGACGACGCCAAGTCGGAGGTGACGCTGAAGCGCTCGTACCGGGTGACCGTGGTGAACACGGCTCAGGGCTGGTTCATCAAGGACATCCGCGGCGGCGTCATGGACCCGACGGGCGGCCGGGCGGACACGCCGGGCACGGCCTCCCCGAGCGCCACCCCGGCCTCCGGAGCGAGCGGCTCGCCCTCCCCGTCCGGCTCGGCCTCCCCGTCCGGTTCGGGTTCGCCCAGCCCGTCCGCGTCGCCCAAGCCAGCGGCTTCCAAGTCCCACTGACGCGCCATTCGGCAAGGCCTCGTACCGACCGCCTCGCATAACGCATCACCATCCGTACGCCCCTCAGAACGAAGGACACATCATGATCCTGGCAGCGACGACCCTCGACGGCATGTTCAAGACGATCCAGGGCATCCTCGGCACCCTGGGCGGCACGGTCGCGGCCTGCGCCCTCCTGATCCTCGGCATCCGGATGCTGCTGTCGATGAAGCGCGGCGACGGCATGCGCGAGGCCTTCCAGGGCTTCGGCATGATCGCGCTGGCCGCGTTCATCATCGGTGGCGCCGCCGGTCTCGCCGGCATGCTCATCAGCCTCGGCGAGCAGATCGGCGGTAAGGGCTGATCCCGGGAACGGGCCGCGACGAACGGCACCCGGCCCGCGACCGTAGACGTGCCGCCCGCGATCGCGGCGCGGAGCACGCAGCCACACCAGAGAGGGGGACCGACTGATGACGCAGGACACGCCGGACGCACCGGCGCCCATGGTCGCCTACGACCACACGGACCTGCTGAACCGGCCCAAGCGCATCTGGAACTGGGGCAACATCCCGCTTCCCGGTCTGCTCCTGCCCGCCCTGGGCGCGGCCTTCGGGTTCGGCGTGCTGTGGATCGTGGTGCTGCTGACGCTGTCGGCCCTCCTGCCCTTCCTGGGCCTGTCGCTCATCACGTCGGTCCTGTACCTGGGGCCGCCGGTCGGCGTCTACTTCGTCTGGGGCCGGCCGCTGCCCTCGGCACTCACCCTCAGCCAGCAGGTGGTGGTGTGGGCCGACTACTGGGTCCAGCCCAAGCGCCTGCAGGGCCTGGCCGCAGACCGCGAGCCGGAGGAGCTGCGCTGGCAGGTCATCCTCTGGCAGCCGCAGGCGGGCCGCTGGCACAAGCGGTACGACGCGGCGCTCGCGACGGCGGCCCGGCACGGCTCCTCGTACGCCGCCTCCGCCCCGTACCCGAGCGTGTCCTCGCCGAGCGCATTCGACGAGACCGCAGACTCCGAGACCGCAGGATGACTCCTCCATGTTCGTGCTGATCTTTTTTGGCGGGGCGGTCGCCTTCTTCCTGATCGCCATGCTCCTCGCGTTGACTTCCTCGAAGAAGAACGCCGGGGCGAAGAAGGGCGGTTCGGCCGACCGGGCCAAATCGGGCGGCTCCTCCTCCCGTGACCGGACCAAGCAGGCCAAGCGGCGCGAGGAGATGCGGCTGCCCTACCGGTACGCCGACGACATGATCTTCGTCCACGGTGACTCCGTCTGGACGGGCATCGCCCTGCCCACGGCCATCGACGAGTACCTCAACGCCGTCGAGCTCCAGGCCATGGCCGAGGCCCCGGCCCGCGCCCTGCTCAACCTCGCGCGCGGTGACCGCAACGTCGAGTGCCACTACCGCAAGGTGTACCGGCCGATCACCGCGCAGGACTGGGCCGAGCAGCTCAACGCCGTGGCCTGGGACCCGACGGAGAACTACAAGGCGTACAACTTCCGCAAGGCCGAGTACCAGGAGCGCATCGGCGCGCTGCGCGAGCGCAACATCCTGCTGGTCAAGCTGGGTTCGATGAAGCGGAAGTCCGGCAGCGACAGCGGGGTGCTCCCGGGCGGCGACGACCCGGTCGAGGAGTCGGGCGTCACCCGCTCCGTGCGGAACGCCGCCGACGTGGCGGCGGCCGGTGCCACGGGCGTGCACGACGAGTACCTGTCGCCGGAGCTGCTGGCCCAGTGGACCCAGGTCGCGCGCGAGGTCCACGAGAGCCTGGAGGGACTCGGCGGCACCCCGCTGAGCCGCGAGGAACTGGTCTGGCTGATCCGCAAGCCGCTCCACGGCGACCTGCCGATCCCCGCCGAGCCGGTGCTCGGCAGCCGCGCCTGGGGTCCCGACCAGTTCGACCTGGTCGTCGACTTCTCCGGCGAGAACCGCAAGACGCACATCGTGCTGCACCAGTACGACGAGATGACCGGCGAGCGGCGCACCGGCTACACGACCACTCTCGTCGCGGCCAGCTGGCCCACCGAGACCCGTTTCCGGCAGTCCACCGCGTGGGCGCGCTACGCGGCGCAGCACGTCGACTTCCCCGTCGAGATCGACATGCGGTTCACCCTCATCCCGTACCTGAAGTTCCAGGACCGGGCGAAGAAGATCAGCGGCAACCTCGTCGACGAGATGAACGACATGGCCAACTCCGGCCGTGCCCCCGGCACCCAGCTCGCCGCCCAGGTCACCCGTGCCCAGAACCTCGTCGACGACGTGGAGGAGCACAAGATGCCGGGCATGGAGGCGCAGATCCGCTTCACCATCTCCGCCCCCGACCTCGCCGAGCTGGAGCGCCGCCGCCGCGTCCTGGAGATGCAGTTCAAGCAGGACCTGAAGGTCACCCTGCTGCGCCCGAGCCGCCAGCAGTGGCGGCTGCTCCAGTCCCAGCTGCCGGGCGACGCGCCCAAGCTGCCCATCGCGCCGTACCTGCGCCTCCAGGAGGTCGAGCAGCTCGGCGCCGGGCTGCCCACCGCCGGCACCGAGCTGGGCGACAACCCGGAGCGCCGGTCGGGCAAGCAGCTCGGCTGGGTCGGCAACCTGGTCGGCTGGGCCGGCAAGACCCCGGTCCACTACTCGCTGCACGTCGGCCCCGCCCGCAACGACGGCGGTGGCGTGGCCATCGTCGGCGCCTCCGGCGGTGGCAAGTCGTCCCTGGCCCTGCAGAAGTTCTACGAGGAGTCGGAGTCGGGCGTCCGCTGCCTGGTCATCGACCCCAAGACCGACTTCGCCCAGCTCTGCTACTACCTGGCCTTCGGGTCCCAGGTCAACGACCCCGAGTTCCCCCTCGACGCCGAAGCGGGCCTCCTCGGGACCCCGGAGAGCCGCTTCCAGCCGGTCAACCCGGAGTTCTGGAGCGAGACCGAGGTCGTCGACCTCCTCAAGGGCCAGGCCGGCGTGCTCGACCCGTGGGTCGTCGCCCGCGACGTCCCCTCGGGCCGACTGCTCGCAGAAACGATGCTGCGCGGCTTCCTCGGGGACGAGGACTACCAGCGGGTGCGCCTGCCCGTCATCGAGGCCATGGCCACGGTGGTCGGCTGGTACAACTCCGCGATCCGGCAGGCCACCGAGCAGGGCCTGAGCGCCCGCGACGCCGAGCGGCAGGTGCCCCGGCCGACGCTGTGGCAGGTCGTCGACGAGGTCGTACGCGCCTATGACGAAGCGGTGGCGAGCGGGGACCGCGAGGCCGTCAAGGACCTCAAGCTCGCCCAGATGCTGCTCACCGAGCTGCGCACGCTGCCGTACGCGCGACTCGCCTTCGCGGAGGAGCCGCAGACGCTGTCCGCGATGCGCAAGCGCCGCACGGTGATCACCCTGCGCGGTTTCCAGACGCCGGCCTCCTCCGACCCGCGCAGCTGGAACCCGGCCGAGCGGCTGGCGGCGACCGCGCTCATGGCCGTCGTGGAGCTGGGCAGCCAGATGCTCGACGTCGGGTACGAGAAGAACCCGGTGACGGGCGAGGTGGGCCTGCGGCCCAAGGCGCTGTTCGTCGACGAGGCGTACGTCGTCACCGCGACCGAGAGCGGCCGCGACCTGATGCGGCGCGCGCTCAAGCAGGGCCGCTCCTACCTGGCGGTCATCGTCCTGATCACGCAGCAGGCCATCGACCTCGTGCAGATCGAGGACTCCGAGGCCCGCAGCGGTGGCGCCAACCAGATCCACACCGTCTTCGCCTTCAAGCAGAAGTCCGCCCAGGAGGCCTCGCTGGTCGCGCCGCTGCTCGGCCGGCCGGAGAGCGACACCAAGGTGTCCAACTCCCTCCAGGAGCTGCGGACGGGTGTCTGCCTCCAGCGGGACGTCGACAAGCGGGTCGGCACGGTCGCGGTGGACCTCGTCTTCCAGGAGATCCTCGCCGCCACCGACACCAACGGCACCACCCGCCCGGGCCGCCAGTCCGTCGACCCGCCGCTCAGCGTGCGGGACTGGACCTTCATGCAGGAGGCCGCCCGCGAGGAGAGGCCGGCCGAGGCGGAGCCGGCTGCCGCGCAGTAGCGGCGCCCCGCACCGAGACGATCCGACCGCCTCACCCAAGGAGACACCATGCGTTATTCCAAGACCTTCACCGCAGTGACCGTGGCCGTCGCGCTTACGGCACTGACCGGCTGCGGCGGGGAAGGGGGGGACAGTCCGCTGGCCGCCCTCGGCCTGCCGAAGGCGGATGACATCGCCGGCATCGAGAAACTGATCAACAAGAGTGGGACCTGCCGCGAGCTCGAGGCGGGCCACTTCGGCGCGGACGCCGACGAGCGCCTCAAAGAGCCGTCCTTCGCCGTCAAGGAGACGGCGACCTGCAAGGACGAGCGGGGAAAGCGCGCAACCCTGCTGCTCCTGTCCGACATGAAAAAGTTCCAGGAGGCGAATCAGAAGGCCCTGGCCGGTGACCCTGACTTCGACACGGGATATTTCGTCGGGCAGAACTTCGCTGTCCTCCCCGGTAGTGACGACGGGGCCAAGGACATGAGGCAGGCCGGGCTCTTCCTGATGTCCTGCAAGGCCAAGTTCAAGGCCGAGATACCGAGCGGTTACAAGGTGAACGAGGAACTGGTCAAGGGGTGCTTCGTGACCGACTACACCCCCTCCTAGTCCACAGGCCGTGCCAGCACCCGCCTCGTCCCTTGCGGAAACCCCAGAAGGAAGCCGATGTTCTTGCGCCGTAGCGCCAAGTCACGCGGAACTGCGATCAAAGGCCCGGCGTTCCGCGACCGGGTGAAGGGAGCCGGCCGGGCCGCCAGGGCCGGGATGTTCGTGATCCTCGCGCTGATCGCGCTCACGCTGGCGGCTCCGGGAACGGCGTCTGCGGACTTCTCGTGCAGCTTCACGGGGGACGACGCCTACTCATTGGACTCACCGGGAGCCAACGGCGAGGGGTGGTTCCCCGCCGTCAACCAGTGGGAGAACGAGGCCCAGCGTGCCAAGAACCTCAACGACACCACGGGCATGATCACCGACGCGGTGAACATGCCCGAAGCTGCCGACCGATACACCATGTACGAGCTCAACGCCATGCGCGGCATGAACTGGTCAGGCACTCAGCGAGACATCGGCGACGCCTCTCAGACCGATGCCAGAACGGACGCCAGCGGCGCCGACGACTGCGAGATCATGGATTTCGTCAACAACGGCATCGCGAACCTCGTCTTCGACGGAACGAAGATCCTGACACGAGTAGCCATATCGATCAAGGAATTCGCTTCCAATCCGAGCCCTCTCAGCGGGCTTTACACCGGACGCGACAACGTCGTGGACACGCTGAAGGTGAAGGTCTTCATCCCGGCCGTCCCCCTCATGATCATGCTCACCGGCATCTGGGTCTTCGGGAAGTGGCGTAAGGGTCAGATGCGTGAGGCCTGGTCCGGCGTCGGCTGGGCCGCGCTGACCACGATCGCAGTCGTGGCCCTCCTGACCGGCGGCAACTTCCGCAAGGTGATCGACGAGGCGGACACCGGAATCGCCGCGGCCAACAGCTATCTCACCGATGCGGTGCTCACCGGCACGGCGGACGAGATGCAGCCGCCCTGCGATCTCCCCTCCAACGCCCAGAACCGTGGTCTGCGCATTTCGAGTTGCGCCATGTACGACACGATGGCGTTCCGGCCCTGGGCACTGGGTCAGTTCGGCCCGGGCGGCACGAACTGCATCTTCAAGACGAAGGACGGCGGCAAGGTCGTCAACGGCACCTGCCGACCGGCCAGCACCTCCACCGAGTGCGACTACGGCAAGGGCGCTCGTTGTGAGGATCTGCGCGTTCGTCAGATGGTCTCGCAGTCCATGACCAATATCGACGTCGCGAACGGGGTGAGCACGGAGGACAAGTACAAGAAGGACTGGTACAGCGTCCGGCAGGACATGGCCGGCGGCAAGGGCGCCAACCAGGACAGCGAGGACCCGAAGAAGCGCGTCTACCCCGTCGCGTTCGACGAATGGGCCGGCCGCGACGCCGGAAACCGGATCGGGCTGGCCTTCTACTCCCTGGTCGCCGCGCTCATCATCGGCATCATGGTGATCGTGCTCAGCGCGCTCACACTGCTGTGGCACGCCGTCACCCTCATCATGATCATCATGCTGCCGCTGATCGCCACGATCGGCATCCACCCCTCCCAGCAGAAGCTGCTCAAGGGCTGGCTGCAGACGTTCATCCACAGCTTCGTGCTCCGGGCCGGCTTCGGCGTCATCCTCACGGTGCTCCTTGTGCTCTACCAGATGATCCTGCCCGCCAAGATCTCGCTCGGTATGCAGTTGCTGATGCTGCTGCTGGTCACGGTCTCCGTGGTGATGATGCTGAAGAAGCTGCTCGGGGGGGCCTACAGCCCGCAGATCGCCGGGGCGGTGGACTCCCTGGGCGTCGGGGACATGGCGAACACGGTGGGCGGCAAGTTGGCCCAGTACGGGTCCGGCGCAGCGACCGGCACGGCGAAGGTGACGGGCCGTGTCGCCGGAAAGGCCGCGGCCGGCACGGGGAAGGCCGCTGGAAGGGGCGTAATGGACGCCGTCCGGGGCTACGACAACAGGTGGAACGAAGGCCGGTGGCAGAAGGAAGGCAAGCTTTCCACCGCCCAGCCCTCCAAGCAGGAACAGCGCAAGACCGCGTACCGGACCGCAGAGGTCCAGAAGGACCAGTTCGAGGAGCAGTACGCGAAACTTGAGACCAAGCGGGCGCGGCAAGCCGCGGAAGCTGAGACGGCCCAGCTCACCGGTGGTCTCGTTGGCGGTGGTCTGGTGTCGGCCGCCGTACATCGGCCGCGGCCCGCACCGCCCCTGCCGACACCGGCCCCGGCGCCCGCACCCGCCCTTCCCCCTCAGCAGGGCCCCCCGCCCTCCACCGCGACGCGGGTCGCCGCGCCGGGTCCCCCGCCCGCGCGGCAGCAGCAGCGGCCGACGGAGCTCGCACCCCCGAGCACGCAGGCACCCCCGACACCGCCGATACAGCCCGCATCCCCGACACCGCGCGAAAACAACGGCCGGGTGACGGACCGCTAGAAAGGCCCGAGCATGGCAAGCGTCATCACCGACCACCCGCCGCAGGAGCTCGCCGTCGAGCTGGGCGCGCTCCTGCACGTGGACTGGCGTGCCGTGTGGCCCGGGGTACCGGACGGTGAGGCCGAGCGCGCCCAGTGGTGTGCGGGCTTCGGCTGGCAGCCGCTGTGGTCCCAGTCGGGCCTGTGGGTGCGTACGCCGCGGGGCGGCCGCCTGCACCTGGCCTCACGGGCCGGCCTCGGCCGGCCCGTGACCCGGGCGGCGTACACCGCCTGGAAGGCCACGGCGGCCGGGGACTCCGACGGCGAGGCCGTACTGGCGGTCGCCCTCGACCGGTACGCGGTCCACCTCGCCCGGATGACCGCCGTCTTGGGCGCACCCGGCTGGGAAGGCGCCTGGGACAGCCCGGACTTCCCGGAACCGCCCGCTCCGGGCCGGTGGGGCGACGCCGAGGAGCGGCGGGAGCTCCGGGCCCCGTACCGGCTGGCCCAGTGGAGGTACCCCAATCCGCTGGCCCCGGTGATCGTGCTCGCGCTGGACCTCCAGGAGGGCGGGTACTCGGGGGGTGGGACGATCTCTCTCACCTTCCACGGGCCGGCCGACCCGAAGGCCCTCGACGGCCCCGGTTGGCTGTTGTGACGTACGAGACGCGAGAAAGAGAGCACGACATGGGAACGCCCTTCGAACCGCCGGTGGACCGCACCCCGGAGGAACTCGTCACCGAGCTGCGGGGGCTGACCGACGTCCACTGGGAGACCGTCTGGAACGGCCCGCCGCTGCCCAGCCAGGGCCTGGACGAGTGGTGCGCCCAGTTCGGCTGGACGCCGACCCAGTTCGAGTACGTGCTCAACGTGGTCACGCGGACCGGGGGCACGATGACGCTGAACGCGCTGGGGGGCAGCTGGGCACCGGTGCACAGCCTCTCGTACTGGGTATGGGGCGCGTCGTCAGTCACCCCCGAGGGCAACGCCCGGGTGCTGACCGAGGCCGACGAGGCGTGGCCCCTCTACCGCGACACCGTGTCCTCGGTGCTCGGCGCACCGGCCTGGGACGGCGCCTGGGACTCGAAGGACTTCCCCGACGAGCTCGGAGAGTACGCCGTGCCCAAGCTGGAGAGCCGCCTGAAGTACAAGCGCCCCTACCGCATCGCCTACTGGGAGCTCGACGCTCCGGACGGCGCACTCGCCAGCCTGACCATCACCCCCGCGACGGGTACCGCCGACGGGTCCCGTCCCGGAGCGGTCAACATGAGCCTCGACGTGTATCCCCGTCCGTTGAAGGCCGGGCGACGGTGAGCCCGGAACCGATACCGGAACACATAGCGAAAGGCGCCTTGGCGCGGGCTCACGCCCGTGAGCTGGCAGCCAAGGACGCCCGGCTCGACCCGGACGCCGTGGCGGAGAGGATCTCGGCCTCCGCCGTGGCGGCAGGGCTGAAGGACATCGTGCTGGACGACGGCAAGTCGCTGCTGTCCAAGGAGAGGCAGTACATCGACGCCCTCGCGCGGGACAAGGCCAAGCTCACTCCGCCTGAAGGGACAAAGCCGATCAGCGCCTTCTGGTCGCACGGCCTCGAGCACCCGGACGCGCCAAAGAACGACAAGGGCTTGCACGTCCTGGCCCAGCGCTTCATCGCGGAGCAGTGGGCCGCCGAGCAGAACACGATCAGTGCCGGCTCAGCCCAAACCCTGGAGACGACCCAGGGCGGCCGGGAGCTAGATGGCATGTTCCTGTGGGAACCGGCGGTCATCCGGGCTCTCGGTGGTGAGAAGTCAGGCTTTCCCGAGGGCTATGCCAAGGCCAAATGGGACGATATCTCCGCGACGTACGGCGGGCTGGCCGAAGGCCGGGTGGTCGTCTTCGCTGACGTCGCCAACACCCGGGCGATCCTGCAGCAGAAGGAACTCGGCGCGCTCTGCGGGAACGAGAACGTCGGGCTGCACAACATCCATTTCGCGTACGAGCCTCCCCAGTCCTGGCCCGAGGTGACCCGGGCCGAGGCCGGTACGAACGCGGTGCGGGCCGTCGCGCAGTTCGACAACAAGGACCTGCCGCAGTACATCGACCCTCAGGGCTTCGCGGCCGACACCCCAGAGGCCCGCAAGGCGAAGATCGACAGTGTGATGGAGGCCGTGGCCCCGGCCCAGGCAGAGGCCCCCGCCGTCGAGGCGCCCGAGCAGCAGGCCACGTCGAAGCGCCTGCCGAGCCCGCTCTGGCAGATGGGCTTCCAGCAGCCGACCACCATCACCCGGCGCGAGACCGCTGGACCGGCCTCCGGAGCTGAGAACACGGGCGCTCCGGCCCTCGCTCTCCGCACCCCCGCCACAGGTATGGACGGTCCGGCATGACCCCTCGCCCCTCCCTCGACCCCCTCCGCCGCCTGCTCCGTCAGGAGCGCGACGACGCCTGGGCCGTGCGGCTGCTCCGCCGGATCGTCTTCGGCACCGCCGGCGCCTACACGCTCTTCCTCCTCGCCTCCTCCAGCATGGCCTCGTTCATCACGATGAGCGTGCTGCTGGCCCTCGCCGTCGGGGTCTGGCTGCTGCGCCGTCGCGGCCAGCTGCTGCTCGCGCTCGCCTCGACCGTCGTCACCGCCGCGATGACCGGCTACCTCGCGGCCGCGGGCGACATGGCACGGGGTTCCGCCGGCGGACTCCTCAGCGGCCAGGCGGTCTTCGGCTACTGGGCGCTCGGCGGTATGGCACTGCTGGGTGCCTGGATGCTCAAGCAGCCCCGGGGACGCCGCGGCATCACCGTCGTACTGGCCGACGTCCTGCTGATCGGCGCGTCCGGGGTCGGAATGCTCGCACCGCTCTTCGGTGTTCCCATCGGATTCCTCTGTGTCGTCGGGGTTCTGGTGGCCCGTAGCCGAGGCATTGCCGGTGCGAGCGGGAGCGAACGGAACGCGAGGCGTCGCGGCATTCTCCGGTTCGTAACAACTACTGCCCGAGACGTGCGGTGATGTGATGGATCATCGGTTCAGGTGTGTAATAAACGAACCACAACACATGGTTCGGCTTTGCCGTCCGCAATTGCCCTGTCTTAGAGTCCCCGTTGGCTATAGAGGACATCGGGGGACTTCTTCCATGACGAGGACAGCGCTGAGAACCCGGCTGGCAATGCTGCCGGCCACCACCACACTTCTGCCCTGTCAGCGGCGGCCCGACATATTCGGAGAGCCGCTCCTGGAGCATCCGCCCGCGGGTGTGTCGGAGCTGCCGTTCCGGACGCGCAGGAACCAGGCCCTCACCCATGCGGCTCGTCAGCTCTGCTTCTCCTGCCCCCGGTGGGCGGAATGCTTGCAGGGCTCCGTCGCCCGGTCGGATCCGGGCGGTTACGCCGCCGCCACCACCGAGCAGGACCGGCGCTGGATCCGTAGGTGGCTGGACATCGGTGACAGCCAGGGGCGCCTGACCCCCGGCGCGTCCGCCACCGGTGGGCGCGGCGAAGCGGTCGAAGCCGCCGCCGTGCTCGACGCGTTCAGCGCCCTCCAGGAGCACCGCACGCGCGGGGCGTTCGGACCCGGCCGGGGGCCGGTGCCCGCCCAGCGGCAGGATCCGGAACAGCACTTCCCAGCAGACCGCCGACAGCGCGCCAACACAGACGAGGTATCGAAGAAGATGGCCGCTCCGGCCCTGTCGGGAGAACGGATCACCTTCCCCCTCGATGATCCTTCCCTGGCCATACAGAAGACCGTGCTCGGTCCGCTGGCGCGCGCCACGCTCCTCGTCCTCAAGGTCGCCGAGCAGCTCGCCGGGATGCTCGCGCTCACACCGTCCGCCGCTGTGGAGCCCGAGTTCTTCGCTGCCGTGGGACGGACCCGCCTGAGCCTGGAGTCCTGGCGTACGGCAGCCGGTGACGAGAGCGCGTACGAGGTCCCGGACAGCGGCCTGACCGGTTCCGTGAGCATCGAGCTCGCGACCAGCGACCCCGTCGCCGCGCTGCGGCAGGACATCCTCGAGCCCCTGCTGCGCCGCCTGGCGGAATCGCTGCAGCGTGTCGAGGCCATCACGGCGGTGCTCGTCCCCGCCGACGCCGACGCCGCGGACCCGGCCGGGGTCCCGCACGGCCGGGAGCTGCTGGCCGTACGGGAAGCGGTGCGCGAGCTGTGCTCCCACCTGGAGCGGTACCAGCCCGTCGCCCCGCACCAGGACCACGGCGGGGGCCACGCGGGAGCCCAGCGCGATGCGCACCCTCACCACTCCGCCACGCGTGCGGGCGGGCCCGGTTCCTGGAGCGTCCCCAGCCTGCGCAGGGCCGTGGAGGCGGCGGTGTCCTCCTTCCCCGGCCATTTCACCGGCCGCGACGTGGTCGGGGCACTGCCCCCGGGTGCGTACCGGGACGCGGGGAAGTCGGTCAGCAACGCCCTGTCAGCCATGGTCAAGTCGGGCCGACTGCTGCGTGTCTCGCGCGGCACGTACACCGCGAACCCGTCGTCCACCGGCGAAGCCGTCCCGAACTCCTGAAAGGCAGTCGCCGTGCAGCCCACCTCTCCGGCCGCGGAAGTCCGCGTCTTCTCCCACCATGCGGGCCTGATAGACGAGGTCCCCGTGACGGCCCCGCCCTTCGGCAACATCCAGGACGTCGTCATCGGCATCCTCCAGCAGCGCGCCCAGCAGCTCGGCTCCCCGACCGCTGCTGTGATCACCGACGACCGCTACGGCGGTGCGGTCCGCCTCCTCATCCACCCCGACGGCAGTACCGAACCCCTGCCCGACGCCGACTGCTGACCTGGGCGCCCGGGCCGCCGGGTTCACCCGGTGGAGGGCCTGATCCGAGAAGTCGGATCGGGCCCTTCCTGCGTTTCTGCGGGCTGTCGGCATGCGTTCTCGACCGGCTCGCCAGCGGGGCCTGAGCGGGTTCGTGGACCGTGGAAGCCGCAGCTTCACAGCTCCTCGGAGCGCTCACGCCGCGGCCGGCTCACCGTCGGCCGCCGGAAAGGAACACCATCGTGCTTTCCCTGCCCCCGCGCCCCGGCGCGGCCCCGCGTGTCTTCGGCCCCGCTCCGCACGGCCAGGGCTCCCAGATCTCCCCGATCA
This sequence comes from Streptomyces sp. NBC_00158, assembly GCF_045160885.1. Taxonomy (NCBI): domain Bacteria; kingdom Bacillati; phylum Actinomycetota; class Actinomycetes; order Kitasatosporales; family Streptomycetaceae; genus Streptomyces; species Streptomyces sp. NBC_00158. The sequence continues at coordinate 3,941,461 of NZ_CP108161.1, read as the reverse complement.
TGATGCAGGAGGAGCTGTGGGAGCGGATGCGTGCGCTGCCGTACGTCTACATGGCCCCCACGCTCGTCTCGGTCTCGCACGCCCGCTCGCTCTTCCTGCCCGAGGGCATCGGCACGGGCCCGGCCGAAGCCTTCCAGGGGGGCCGGGAGTTCGCCCACATCCACCCCCACCACGACGGCTCGCTCCACATCACGCTCCCGAAGGAGATCGAGGCCGAGGTCATCGAGGCCGGCTGGGGCGTCCACCACCCGGTGCAGAACGTGACGCTGGTCTACGGCCCCCGCAACAGGGGGGAGCTGGAGATCGCCTGGCGGCTCGTCCAGGAGTCGTACTGGTACGCGATCGGCGCGAAGTAGCACCCGCGGCCGTCCCCAGGGCAGGGGCCTGATCCGAGGAACCGGATCAGGCCCCTGCCGCGTTCACCGCTCCGGCCGCGCCCGGGTGGGTGTGCGTGGGGTGCGGGGTGGGGGTGGGGGTGTTGGAATGCGGGGAGGGTCGGGCTGCGGTGAGGAGCGGTCATGGGCGGCGGGTCCGGGCGCGTGGTGGTGCTGGGGCACCTGCTGCGGGCGGTCGGGTCGGGGGTGCTGCTGACCTGCCTGTACTACACGGCTCCGCTCGACTACGGCTTCGGGGCCGCGGCCGTCGCCGCGCTGGCCGGGGGGTTGCTGCTGTTCGGGGGTCTCGTCGTCTGGCAGGTCGGGGCCATCGCCCGTTCGGCCCATCCGCGGCTGCGGGCCCTGGAGGCCATGGGCACCGCCGTGCCGCTGTTCCTGGTGCTGTTCTCGGCGACGTACTTCCTGCTCTCGCGTGACCGGCCGGCGTCGTTCTCCGAGCCGCTGAGCAGGACCGACGCCCTGTACTTCGCGGTGACGGTGTTCGCGACCGTCGGCTTCGGCGACATCGCGCCGGCCGACGGGACGGGGCGGGCACTGGCCACCGTGCAGATGGTGGCCGATCTGATCGTGGTCGGGCTCGTCGCGAAGGTCCTCTTCGGAGCGGTGGAGACCGGGCTGTCCCGACGGCCCGAGAGGAGCGGTCCATGACGACAGCGGCGCAACAACCGGCCCGGCAGCCCGAGCCCGTCGTGCTGCGGGGGCTGCTGAAGACCCCCGCGTACCGCCGGACCCTGCTGCTCTGCGCCCTGGTCGGGATCCCTGTGTCCCTGGTCTGCTTCTGGTTCCTCGCCGGGCTGCACGAGTTGCAGCGGCTGCTGTGGGAGAGCCTGCCGCACTCGCTCGGCTGGGACGGGCCGCCGTGGTGGTGGCCGCTGCCGCTGCTTCTGGTCGGCGGCATCGGCGTCGGCCTGGTGGTGGCCCGGATGCCCGGGGCCGGGGGGCACGTTCCCGCCGCCGGGCTGGCGATGGGCGGGGCCTCGTCCAAGGTGCTGCCGGGCGTGGTGCTCGCGGCGGCGGCGAGCCTGCCGTTCGGCGCGGTGCTGGGCCCGGAGGCGCCGCTGATCGCCCTGGGCGGCGGGTTCGCCCTGCTGCTCAGGGACCTCGCGCGCGGGCCGGCCACCCCGCAGGCCACGGCGCTGCTGGGGGTGGCGGGGGCGGCCGCGGCCATCGCCGCCATCTTCGGGAGCCCGCTGATCGCGGCGGTGCTGCTGATCGAGGTGGTGGGTGTGGGCGGGCCGCAGCTGGTCGCCGTGATGCTGCCCGCCCTGCTGTCCAGCGGGGTGGGGGCGCTGGTGTTCACCGGGTTCGGGCGCTGGACCGGGCTGCAGACCGGCGGGCTGACCGTCAAGCTCCCCGGGCCGGTGCCCCGGCTGGACGCGGCCGACGTGGGCTGGGCGCTGCTGCTGGCGGTGGTGGTGGCGGCCGTGCTGCGCGAGGCGGTGGGGGCGGGTCAGGTGGTGGCCGCGTTCGTGGCGAAGGGCCCGGTGGCCCGTACGGCCCTGTGCGCGCTCGGCGCGGGCGTCTGCGCGGCCGCGTACGCGCTGGTCACGGAACGTTCCCCGGCGGACGTGGCCTCGTCCGGGCAGGCCTTGATGGCCTCGCTGGCCGGTGATCCGCACGCCTGGGGGGTGGGTGCGCTGGTGGCCGTGCTGCTCTGCAAGACCGTCGCGTACGCGCTCTGCCTCGGCAGCATGCGCGGCGGCCCGATCTTCCCCGCGCTGTTCCTGGGCGCGGCGGCCGGGGTGCTGGCGTCGCCGCTGCCGGGGCTGGGGGTGGTGCCCGCGGTGGCGGCGGGGCTGGCCGCGGCGGGGGCCAGCGTGCTGCGGCTGCCGGTCAGCAGCGCGGTGATGGCGATCCTGCTGGTCGGCATCCCGGGGATGACGCCGGTGGTGATCCTGGCCGCCGTCGCAGCGATGATCACCACCGAGCTGCTGCCCGGGCCCCGGCGTCAGCTGTCAGGCTGAGGGCCGGTCCTGCGGCCGGTCCGAGGGCCGGTCGCCGCCGAAGAACTCCGCCAGGGCGGGCGCCAGGGCCGCCGGGTCCACGTCGTGGGTCTGGCCGTCCAGGGTGCGGTGCAGGCCCGTCGGCAGCAGGTCGGCGAGGGCGCGGGCGCCGGACTGGAGCCAGGGGTCGCTCGCGCCGCCGCCGATGGCGAGCACGGGGATGCGTACGGTCTGCCAGCGGTCGGCGGGCAGGGGCCGGCCGGACATGGTGTCGCCCATGACGCGGCCGTCGTACGGGAGGGTGTGGGCCAGCGCGGCGAAGTGGCCCCAGATGCCGCTCTCGCGCATCTGGCCGACGAACTCGGCCGGTACGAGGACGGCGGCGGTCAGCATGAGCGTGACGGCGTCGTCGCGCCGGTCCTCGGCGATGGCGGCGTCGAGCCGGTCCACGTAGTCGGCGGGGACCGGGGGGCGGCTGTCGTCGATGACGAACGGGGGCTCGTACAGGGCGAGTTCCTTCATCGGGACGCCGTGGGCGGCGGCCTCAAGGGCCAGGACCGCGCCGGAGGACATGCCCATCACGCGGACGGGGCCGTCGAGTTCGGCGATGACGGCGGCCAGGTCCTCGATCTCGCGCTCCACCGCGTAGGGGGCGGTGTCGCCGCTGTCGCCGCGGCCGCGACGGTCGTACGTGACGACGGTGAAGCCCCCGCCGAGGGCCTCGGCGAGTACGGCCCACCGCGGGTCGTCGCGGACCTGGTAGGCGCCTCCGACGAGGACGAGGGCGGGGCCCTCGCCGGTGCGGTCGTAGGCGATGGCGGTGCCGTCGCGGGAAATGGCCTTCTGCACGGTCTGCTCCCCCTGAAGTCATGTGGACGGCGTCCACATCTCCCCCATAGGCTATACCTGGAAGTTCACACCGTCCACATGTAGCGAGGAATTGAGGCCCCATGCCTTCGGAAACCGAACCGCCGCCCCCGCCCAAGCGCAGTACGTACCGCCACGGCAACCTGCGCAGCGCCCTGCTCGAAGCCGCCCTGGAGCTGGCGCGCGAGGGCGGACCGGACACCGTCTCGCTGCGCGAGGCCACCCGGCGCGCCGGGGTGTCGCCCAACGCCGCCTATCGGCACTTCGCCGACCGGGGTGCGCTGGTGCACGGGGTCTCGCAGGCCGCGATGGCCCGGGTGGCCCTGGCGATGGAGGCCGAGATCGAGGGCCTGCCCGCCGCCCAGGACCCCGCCGAGTCCGCCCGGGCCCGCTTCCGGGCGGTGGGCACGGGCTACATCCGCTTCGCCGTGACCGAGCCGGGCTGGTTCCGGACCGCCTTCCACGTCCCGGCGGACATGACCTACGCGGCCGACGCCACGGCCGCCGGCGCGGGCGGGCTCACCCCGTTCGAGCTGCTCGGCGCCTCACTGGACGCGCTCGTGGAGACCGGCGTCCTCCCCGAGGAACGCCGCCCTGGAGCGGAGTTCCTCGCCTGGTCGGCGGTGCACGGCCTGGCCTCCCTGATCATCGACGGCCCCCTGCGGGGCATCACCCCGGAACAGGCCCACGACGCGGGCCAGGACGTGATCGCCATGATCGAGCGGGGGCTCTGACGCCCGACGGGACCGGGCCTGGGGCAGGGCCGGGACCGGGCCCGGAGCAGGGGCCCCGCCCGGCCCGGCCCGGCGCGTCACGCGTCCAGGGGGTTGGCGGCGATGCGCTCGGCCGCGCCGCGCGCGACGTACGACGCCGCCGCGCAGGTGGGCTTGCGGGTCGCCTGGTCCTCGACCAGGGCGAGGAAGGACGGGCCGAAGCCGAGGCGGGGGTAGTGCTCCAGCAGGCCGGACACGAAGGCGGGGTCGAAGTCGGGCACGCGCAGACCCGACACGTCCGCGCTGGTGCCCACCTGGAGGAGGTGGCTCTCGACGTCCTCGGCGGCGGTGACGTCGTCCCGCATGTGCAGCACGATGACCTCCTCCGCGCGGGCCCGGCGGGCCGGGGGCCAGCCCAGGCCGGCCGTGAAGAGCCGGGCCGTGTGTCCGCCGGCCTCCTCGAAGGGCAGGGTGTGGCTGTCGAACGGCGCGGTCAGGCCCAGGTCGTGGAGGAGGGCGCTGACGTAGAACAGCTCCGCGTCGTACGAGAGGCCGTGCACGCGCGCGTACTCGGCGCCGAAGGCGTAGGAGCGGACGGAGTGGTTGAGGAGGGCGGCGTCGGCGTACTCGGAGGCGATCTCGAAGGCCGAACGGGCCGTGTCGGAGTCGAGGTTGTGAAGGGTCCACGTCATGGACCGCACCTTAGAGGGGCGGGGTGAAGTCCACCTCCGACGGGCCCCGCTCCCCCGGCCACCACAACCGGGCCGGTGCGGGCGGGGTTTCGGCGAGGACGCTGCCGCGCGATACGACGTACCGCGGCCGGACCTGACGGCGGATCGCCTCCTCGGGGCCCGGCGCCGGGAGGAGGACGAAGGAGGCCGGGGAGCCGGGCGTGATCCCGTACTCGGAGGCGGACAGCCCGAGGACGCGCGCCGCGCGCTCCGTGACCATCGAGAACGCGAGCGGGATGTCGTCGGCGCCGGTGAGCTGGGCGGCGTACAGGCCGACGAGGGCGGTCTGGAGCGGGTTGGCGGTGCCGAGCGCGTTCCAGGGGTCCATCACGTCGTCGTGGCCGAAGGCCACGTTGACCCCGGCGGCCAGCATCTCCTTCACCTGGGTCAGGCCGCGCCGCTTGGGGTAGGCGTCGAAGCGGCCCTGGAGGTTGAGGTTCGCGAAGGGGTTCGCGACCAGGTTGACGCCGGAACGGCCGAGCAGCCGCTGGAGCTTGAAGCTGTAGGCCCCGTTGTAGGAGCCCATGGCGGTGGTGTGGGAGGCGGTCGCGCGCTCGCGCAGGCCCGAGCGCAGGGCGAGCGCGGCCAGCACCTCCACGAAGCGGGACTGTTCGTCGTCGATCTCGTCGCAGTGGGCGTCGACGCGGAGCCCGTGCTCCTCGGCCACCTCGAACGCGGTGTGCAGCGAGGCGACACCGTCCTCGCGGGTGTCCTCGAAGTGCGGGATCGCGCCCACGACGTCCGCCCCGCGCCGGACGGCCTCGCGCAGCAGCACCCCGCCGTCGGGGAAGGAGACGATGCCCTCCTGCGGGAAGGCGACGATCTGCAGGGTCATGACGTCCCGCACCCGGTCGCGGACCTCCAGCAGCGCGTCCAGCGCGGTGAGGGACGGATCGGTCACGTCGCAGTGCGTACGGACGTGCAGCACGCCGTTGGCCGCCTGCCAGCGCAGCACCTCCGTGGCCCGCGCGATCACGTCCTCGCGGGTCAGGGTCCGCTTGCGCTCGCTCCAGCAGGCGATGCCCTCCCAGAGGGTGCCGGAGGCGTTCGGGCGGGGCTGCCCGGCGGTCAGGGCGGTGTCCAGGTGGATGTGCGGCTCGACGAAGGGGGCGGTGAGCAGCCCGCCGTGGGCTTCGATGAGCACGCCGGTCGCGGGCGGCTCCTTCTGGTCGTCGTACGGGATCACCCGCGCGATCCGGCCGTCCTCGGCGACCTCCACGTCGGACAGGCCGTCTTCGTGCAGCAGCCGGGCGCCCCGGACGATCATCCGCATGCCGTCCAGCGTAGGCACACCGCCCGACGATTCACGTGAAAGCACGCGGCCCGACGATTCACGTGAAGCACGCGGCCCGACGTTTCACGTGAAGCACGCGGCCCGACGTTTCACGTGAAACATGAACGTCGGGCCGGTGACCGGTGCCGAGGCTCAGCCGCGCTTGGCCTGTGCCTTCTGCTGCATGCCTCGCGTCTTCGCGGAGAGCGACTGGGCCTCTCTGCCCGCGGCCTTGGCACGTGCCTCGGCCGCCGTGTTCTTCGCCATCGCGCGTTCGGAATCCTGGTGGCTGTGGTGGCCGGTGCGGGCCTTCTTGGCCATGATCAACACCCTCTCGCAAGCGTTCGGCGTACGCACACCACCATGCGCCCGTTCGGCGCAGTCGGCATCCCGGCCGCCCGCAGCGGCCGGACCCGTAAGAATGGAGCGCATGACCAGCAGCGAAAGCGACCCGACCCCCGCCGCCGCCCCCGCTTCCGAGATGCCCGACTGGGAGAAGCGCTTCCGGGCACCGCGCGTGGGCCTGCCCGACTGGGCCGAGGACGCCCCGGACCGCTCGCTCTTCGTCTCGAACGCCACCGGGACCTACGAGCTCTACGCCTGGGACCGGGCCACCGGCACGCAGCGGCAGGCCACCGACCGCCCCAACGGCACCACCGACGGCGCCCTCTCCCCCGACGGGGAGTGGATCTGGTGGTTCTCCGACACCGACGGCGACGAGTTCGGCACCTGGGTCCGCCAGCCCTTCTCGGGCGGACCCGACGAGCCCGCCACCCCCGGCCTGGAGCCCTCCTACCCCGCCGGGCTCGCCATCGGCCGCGACGGCACGGCGGTCGTGGGCCGGTCCACCGACGAGGACGGCTCCACCATCCACGTCGTACGCCCCGGCGCCGACCCGGAGGTCGTCTACCGCCACCGCGAGTCGGCCGGCGTCGGCGACCTCTCGTACGACGGGGCCCTCCTCGCGATCGAGCACACCGAGCACGGCGACGCCATGCACTCGGCGCTGCGCGTGGTCACCCTCGACGGCGCCACCGTCGCGGAGCTGGACGACTCCCGGGGCGGCACCAAGGAACTGGGCCTGGAGGTGCTCGGCTTCGCACCCGTCGCCGGCGACACCCGGCTGCTCGTCGGGCACCAGCGGCGCGGCCGCTGGGAGCCGATGGTGTGGGACGTGGCCACGGGCTCCGAGGAGGACCTGGCCGTCGACCTGCCGGGCGACGTGAGCGCCGAGTGGTACCCGGACGGGAGCGCGCTGCTCATCGCGCACAGCTTCGAGGCGCGCAGCGAGCTGTGGCGCTACGACCTGGCCGCGCGGGAACTCGTACGCGTGGACACTCCGCCGGGGACCGTGTCGGGTGCGACGGCCCGCCCGGACGGGACGGTGGAGTACCAGTGGTCCTCCGCCGCCGAGCCCGCCGCCGTACGGTCCACCGCGGGCGGGATCGTGCTGGACCCGCCGGGCATGCGGCCGCCGGGCTCCGTACCGGTGGAGGACATCTGGGTGGAGGGGCCCGGCGGGCGGATCCACGCGCTCGCGCAGCGGCCCGTGGGCCACGGTGACGGCCCCTTCCCGACGGTCTTCGAGATCCACGGCGGACCCACCTGGCACGACTCCGACGCCTTCGCGGCCACCCCGGCGGCCTGGCTGGACCACGGTTTCGCGGTGGTCCGGGTCAACTACCGGGGCTCGACGGGCTACGGCCGCGAGTGGACCGACGCACTCAAGCACCGGGTCGGCCTGATCGAGCTGGAGGACATCACCGCGGTCCGGGAGTGGGCCGTGGCCTCCGGGCTCGCCGACCCGGCGCGGCTGGTGCTGTCCGGCGGGTCCTGGGGCGGCTACCTGACGCTGCTGGGCATCGGCATGCGGCCCGACGACTGGGCGGTCGGGCTGGCCGCCGTACCGGTGGCGGACTACGTGACGGCGTACCACGACGAGATGGAGGCGCTGAAGTCCTTGGACCGCACCCTCTTCGGCGGTACCCCGGAGGAGGTCCCGGAGCGCTTCGAGACCTCCTCGCCGCTGACGTACGTGGACGCGGTGAAGGCGCCGGTGCACATCGCGGCGGGCGTGAACGACCCGCGCTGCCCGATCCGGCAGATCGACAACTACGTCGACCGGCTCGCGGCTCGCGGCGCGGTGCACGAGGTGTACCGCTACGACGCCGGGCACGGCTCGCTGGTGGTGGAGGAGCGCATCAAGCAGGTCCGGATGGACATCGAGTTCGCGCTGAAGCACCTGCCCCAGGGCCTGCCGCGCTGACCCGGCACCGGGCTTCCGGTGCACCCCCCGTACCGTTGGTGGGGTGCACCGGTTTCTCCTGACCCCGCGCTGGTGGGGGATCAACGTCTTCGTCGCGCTCGCCATCCCGTTCTGCCTGTTCATGGGCAGCTGGCAGCTCGGCCGGTTCGAGGACCGCGTCGGCAGCCACAAGGAGGCGCGGGCCGAGCGCCCGGCCGACCAGGCGGCCGAACCGCTCGACTCGCTGCTCCCGGTGGACACCAAGACCTCGGGACGGCTGGCTTCCACGGCCGGCGAGTACGGGCAGCAGCTGCTCGTTCCCGAGCGGGACCTCGGCGGGAAGCCCGGCTTCTACGTCCTGACCCTGCTGCGGACCGACTCCGGCAAGACCGTCCCGGTGGTCCGGGGCTGGCTGCCGGGGACGGCCGACCCGGCGAAGGCACCGGCCCCGCCGGCCGGACGGGTCGAGGTGACGGGGGCCCTGCAGTCCTCGGAGAACTCCGGCACCAAGGGCGTGCACGCCCAGGGCGGCCTGCCGCCGGGCCAGCTCGGGGTGATCGGGGCGGCCACGCTGGTCAACCTGGTGCACGAGCCGCTGTACGACGCCTGGCTGACGGTGCAGACGCCCGCGGACGGGATGACCCCGGTGCCGGCCAAGGCCCCCAACAACACCGGGCTGGACCTGAAGGCCTTCCAGAACCTCGGCTACACCGGCGAGTGGTTCGTCTTCGTCGCCTTCGTGCTCTTCATGTGGTTCCGGCTCTACCGGCGCGAGGTGGAGACCCTGCGCGACGCCGAGGCGGGGCTGCTCCCCGCCGAGGCCCCCGCGGCGTCCGCGGATGCCGCGGGGGAGCCGGAACCGGCTACGGCGCGCCCGGTGGAATGAGGCCCGTGCGGTAGACCGTCCCGCCGCAGGCCGACGGGATGGTGGTCTGGGTGACGGGGGCGCCAGGACCCGGGGTGTGGGAGACCTCCACCCCGGCCGCCGCCTCCGGGCTCCTGGAGCCGGTCTGCGGATCCTTGGCCGGGGCCGCCCCTCCGGCGCCCGCCGGCTCGGTACCGCCGGCCGTGCCGCCCGCCGCACCGCCCGCCGCACCGCTCTGCTGCCCGGCCGGGGGCTGCGCCGCGCCACCCTCCTGCTGGGGCTTGAGCGACGGCCCCGGCGTCGCCGCCGGGCAGGACCGGTCGGACGGCACCCAGGCGAACCGCACCTCGTAGGCGGTGTTGGGCTGGAGCAGCACGACCGGCGCCTCGGCGGACGGGTCGGGCAGCAGCGCGCTCGCCGGGTCGCCCGCCTTGTGGCCCGTCACCGTCACCGGCGGCGCGGCCGCCTGCACGGGCGGCGGGGCGAGGGGCGCCACCGAGGCGGCGGTCACGGTGTCCGGGCCGGAGACCGTGCAGCCCCGCGCCGAGACGTTGGTGACCTTGAAGCTGCCGTAGACCTTGCCGTCGGTCTCGGGGGCGCGGGCAGTGCCCGACACGCCCAGCTGCTCGGCCGTGCACCCCGGCACCCCGGGCGCCGCGCCCACCGGGGGCAGCGGCCCGTGGCCGGCGCCGCCCGTGGGGGCGCCCGCACCGGTGCCGGAGGGACCCGCGGTCGTGCCGCCCGACGGGGAGCCGCTCGCCTGCGGGGACGGCTGCGTGCCGCCGCCCGTGTCCTGGCCCCGGACCGGGGAACCCACCGGCCTGGGCCCGGCCACGGCGTCGGAGCCGTTCTGGCGCGGGGCGGAGCTGCCGCCCGGCTTGGCGCCCTGCGCCTCGCCGTGTCCTGCCATGGCCGAGTGCCCGGCCACAGTGTCCTCGTCGGCGTTCAGGTGCAGCGCGGCCGGGATCGCGGTGCCCGCCAGCAGCGCCACGGCGGCCGTCGCCAGGAGGGCCTGCCGCTTGCGGGCCCGGCGTGCGGGCACCGCGTGCCGCAGCCGCTCCAGGGCCCCCTCGGACGGCTCCAGCCCCTGCACGGCTCCGGCCAGCAGGCCGCGCAGCAGCTGTTCGTCGGACGTGGCCGTCCCGGCGGGGCCGGGCAGGTTCTCGTGGTGGTCCCTCATGACTGCGCAGCCTCCATCGCCACCCTCAGCGCGGCAATGCCCCGCGATCCGTACGCCTTGACCGAGCCGAGCGAGATCCCGAGCGTCTCGGCGACCTGGACCTCCGTCATGTCCGCGAAGTAGCGCAGGACGAGCACCTCGCGCTGACGGCGCTGGAGTCCGCGCATCGCCCGTATCAGGTCGTCGCGCTCCAGCTGGTCGTACGCCCCCTCCTCCGCGCTGGCCATGTCCGGCATCGGCTTCGACAGCAGCTTCAGGCCGAGGATGCGGCGGCGCAGCGCGGAACGCGAGAGGTTCACGACGGTCTGACGGAGGTAGGCCAGGGTCTTGTCCCGGTCCCGCACCCTGTTGCGGGCCGAGTGGACGCGGATGAAGGCCTCCTGGACCACGTCCTCGCAGGAGGCGGTGTCGTCGAGGAGGAGCGCGGCCAGGCCCAGCAGGGAGCGGTAGTGGGCCCGGTAGGTCTCGGTGAGGTGGTCGACGGTGGTACCGGCCACGACCGGCCGCTCGGCGTCGGCACCGGCCTCGGCACCGGCCGGCGCCGCGTCCCCGGTTGTCGGGGCCCCGGTTGTCGGGCCCCCGGCCGCCGGGTCCCCGGGTATCAGGGCTCCGGGCGCGGGAAGCGTCTCGGGCGGCAGCGGGTTCGTGGCGGTGTCCGCGCTATCGCGGGGCGAGGGCACGCGGCCGCCCCGGGTCGGCGGTGCGATGTGCGGCACGCTGGCCGGCGGGACGGGAACGATCACAGGGAAGCCGCCGCCGGGCGCGCCTGGGCGCCGGCGCGAGGGAACGATCCCGCTGCGCGCCGGTAGGACGGCCACGTCCAACAGTGCCTCTGCCACGCCCGTTGGACACGCGTCCCCCCGTCAGGGTTGTACGCGCGAGGCAGAGTATTCAGCAATTTCCCCATTGCCTTCATGCGTACCCGCTCTTCCCGATTGCCCCATTCATCCAGGCGGCAGTCGGGCCATCACCTTGATCAAGGGATCGAAGCCGATCCTACAAAGCGGATTACGCGAATTCACCCGCGATCAGTTCCGAGATCTGGGCGGCATTCAGTGCGGCACCTTTGCGTAGATTGTCCGCACATACGAAGAATTCCAGGGCCCTCGGATCGTCGAGCGAGCCCCTCAGCCGCCCCACCCAGGCGGGATCCGTACCGGCCGCGTCCGCCGGAGTCGGGAACTCCCCCGCTGCCGGGTCGTCGACGAGGACCACCCCGGGCGCCGCCTCCAGGACCTCCCGGGCGTGCGCCGCGGCCACCTCACGCTCGAACCGGGCCCGCACCGTCAGGGAATGCCCCGTCACCACCGGAACCTGTACGCAGGTCACGGCGACCGGCAGCGATTCCAGGCCCAGGATCCGCCGGGTCTCCGCCCGCACCGCCAGCTCGTGCGAGGACCAGCCGTCCGCCCGCAGCTCCCCGGACCAGGGCACCACGTTCAGCGCGAGCGGGGCCGCGAAGGGCCCGGTGTCCTCGCCCACGGCACGGCGCACGTCCCCGGGCAGCTCCCCGAGGGGGCTTCCGGCGACCTGTGTCAGCTGCCTGCGCAGTGCCTCCGCGCCCGCCCGGCCCGAGCGGCTCGCGGCCTGGTACGAGGAGACGGCCAGCTCGGCCAGCCCGTACTCGGCGTGCAGCGCGCCCACGGCGGCGATCATCGCGGCGGTCACGCAGTCGGGGCCCGCGACGATCCCGCGCGGGCGGCTGCGTACGGCGTGGCCGTTCACCTCGGGCACCACCAGGGGCACCTCGGGGTCTTCCCGGAAGGCGGCGGACTGGTCCACCACGACGGCACCGCGCGCGGTGGCCACGGGGGCCCAGCGCGCCGACACCTCGGCCGGGGTCAGGAAGAGCACGACGTCGCCCGCGCCGAGGCCCTCGAAGGCGTCCTCGGTGAGGGCGAGCACCTCGGTCTCCTCACCGCGGACGGCCAGCACGCGGCCGGCCGAGCGCGGGGAGGCGATCAGGCGGATGTCGCCCCAGACGTCCGCCCGCTGGGACAGGATCTGGAGCAGGATCGATCCGACCGCCCCGGTCGCCCCGACCACGGCGAGCGCCGGGGCCGGGGCCGACCGGTGCGGACTCATCGTCCGGTGCCTCCGTAGACGACGGCCTCGTCGCTGTCGGAGTCGAGGCCGAACGCCGTGTGGACGGCGATGACGGCCGCGTTGACGTCGTCCTGGCGGGTCACGACCGAGATGCGGATCTCCGAGGTGGAGATCAGCTCGATGTTGACGCCCGCGTCGGACAGCGCCTGGAAGAAGGAGGCGGTGACGCCCGGGTTGGTCTTCATGCCCGCGCCGACCAGGGAGATCTTGCCGATCTGGTCGTCGTAGCGCAGGGAGTCGAAGCCGATCTGCGCCTTCGCCTTCTCCAGGGCGTCGATGGCCTTGTGGCCCTCGGTCTTGGGGAGGGTGAAGGAGATGTCCGTCAGGCCCGTGGAGGCCGCCGACACGTTCTGGACGATCATGTCGATGTTGATCTCGGCGTCCGCGATGGCGCGGAAGATCGCCGCGGCCTCGCCCGGCTTGTCCGGAACGCCGACGACGGTGATCTTGGCTTCGGAGACGTCGTGGGCGACTCCGGAGATGATGGCGTGCTCCACCTGCTCGTCCCCTTGCGACTCGGGCTTCTCGTTGCTGACCCAGGTGCCCGGCAGTCCCGAGAAGGACGAACGGACGTGGATCGGAATGTTGTAGCGGCGCGCGTACTCGACGCAGCGGTGCAGGAGCACCTTGGAACCGGAGGCCGCGAGCTCCAGCATGTCCTCGGAGGAGATCCAGTCGATCTTCCGGGCCTTCTTCACGACGCGGGGGTCCGCGGTGAAGACGCCGTCGACATCGGTGTAGATCTCGCAGACCTCGGCGTCCAGCGCCGCGGCGAGCGCCACGGCGGTGGTGTCCGAGCCGCCCCGGCCGAGGGTGGTGATGTCCTTGGAGTCCGCGGACACGCCCTGGAAGCCGGCGACGATGGCGATGTTGCCCTCGTCCAGCGCGGTGCGGATACGGCCCGGCGTCACATCGATGATGCGCGCTTTGTTGTGGACCGAGTCGGTGATCACGCCTGCCTGGCTGCCGGTGAACGACTGGGCCTCGTGGCCCAGGTTTTTGATCGCCATGGCCAGCAGGGCCATGGAGATCCGCTCTCCGGCGGTCAGGAGCATGTCGAACTCACGCCCCGCAGGCATCGGAGATACCTGCTCGGCGAGATCGATCAGCTCGTCCGTCGTGTCGCCCATCGCGGAAACCACGACGACCACCTGGTGGCCGTTCTTCTTGGCGTCCACGATCCGCTTGGCGACGCGCTTGATGCCCTCGGCATCGGCTACGGAGGAGCCTCCGTACTTCTGCACGACAAGGCCCACGTGCGCTCCTCGCTCGGTCCGTCTCATTGCTGGTGCAGTCTAACGAGCGGCCGCGATCCGACCGCCTCGTACCACATCATGAGATGAAAAGATCAGCGGAACGGTTGCCCTTCGGACACGACGAATCGGCCGGAACCATCGGGAACCGGCCGGAAACGCCACACCCCCCGGACCGGTTACCGGCGGCCCAGGCGGCCGAGTTCCTCGGCCATGACCGCGCCGGCCTGCTCCGCGAGCTCGTCCTCCGCCATGTCCTCGTCCGTGTCCAGGCCGTCCAGGGCCGCGAGCGGCTGGTCCAGGCGGACGTGGGCGATCAGCGACTGGAGGGCGCGCAGCATGGCCGAGGCCGTCGGACCCCAGTTGGTGAAGTACGAGAACTGCCACCACCACAGGGCCTCGGTGACCCGGCCCGCCTGGAGGTGGATCAGCCCGTGCCGCAGGTCGGCGACCACGTCGGCCAGGTCGTCGGAGATCCGGTGCGCGACCGGGGCCTTGCGCGGCTCGTACGGGTCGAAGACCTCGGAGTAGACGTCGACCGGCTCCAGCATCAGCGCGAACCGCTCGCGCAGGTCGTCCACGTCCGGCTCCGGGCCCAGGTCGGGCTCGTAGCGCTCCTCCGGCAGGACGTCCTGGTACGCGCCCAGCCGGCCGCCCGCCAGCAGCAGCTGGGACACCTCCAGGAGGAGGAAGGGGACGGCGCTGTCCGGGTCCTCGCCCTTGGCCACCTCGGTGACCGCGACGATGAAGGACTCGATCTGGTCCGCGATCGAGGCGGCGAAGTCGTCCGGATCCTGTCCCAGGGCGTGCAGCGTTGCGTCAGACATCAAGAAGTCGCCTTCCTTCAAAGGCCCGCCCGAGCGTGACCTCGTCCGCGTACTCCAGGTCTCCCCCGACGGGGAGCCCGCTGGCCAGGCGGGTGACCTTCAGGCCCATGGGCTTGATCATGCGGGCGAGGTAGGTGGCGGTGGCCTCGCCCTCCAGGTTCGGGTCGGTCGCGAGGATCAGCTCGGTGACCGCCCCGTCCGCCAGCCGTGCCAGGAGCTCACGGATGCGCAGGTCGTCGGGGCCGACGCCCTCGATCGGGCTGATCGCCCCGCCCAGGACGTGGTACTTGCCCCGGAACTCGCGGGTCCGCTCGATCGCGACGACGTCCTTCGGCTCCTCGACCACGCAGATGACCGTGGTGTCGCGGCGCGGGTCACGGCAGATCCCGCACAGCTCCTCCTGCGCCACGTTCCCGCACACCGCGCAGAAGCGGACCCTCTCCTTGACCTCCAGCAGCGCGTGCGCGAGGCGCCGGACGTCCGTGGGCTCGGCCTGCAGGATGTGGAAGGCGATCCGCTGCGCGCTCTTGGGCCCGACGCCGGGCAGCCTGCCCAGTTCGTCGATCAGGTCCTGGACCACGCCTTCGTACAACGGACTGCCTTCTTTCGTTTCTGCGAGTGGAGGGTAGGGGGTCGGATCGGGGCTCTGCGAGCGGTCAGAACGGAAGGCCGGGGATGCCGCTGCCGCCGCCCAGGGCCTGGGTCAGCGGTCCCAGCTTCTGCTGCTGGAGCGCCTGCGCGTTCTCGTTGGCCGCCTGGACCGCCGCGACCACCAGGTCGGCGAGGGTCTCGGTGTCCTCCGGGTCCACGGCCTTCGGGTCGATGACGAGGGCGCGCAGTTCACCGGAACCGGTGACGGTCGCCGTCACGAGGCCGCCGCCCGCCTGGCCCTCGACCTCGGCCACGGCCAGCTCCGCCTGGGCCGCGGCGAGGTCCTGCTGCATCTTCTGGGCCTGCTGGAGCAGCTGCTGCATGTTGGGCTGGCCACCACCGGGAATCACAGGTACTCACTCCGTACGTCGAAACGGCTGCGGATCGCCTTCGGGGAAGGCTTGGTCAATCCGAGCCTACGTGCTCCCCGGGCGCCGCGCCCTACGCCGGGAGGACCAACTCTTTCGGGTGAGAGACGGGGCGTGCGCGTACCTGATGGAGCCCTCCTTGTGGGCGGAAAACCCGGGATTCGTTGCCCATCGCGCGTCATTCGAAGGTAGGAAGAGCATGCGCACCATTGCGCACACGCGCACCACACGTCAGCGCAGGCAGAGGGAGTGCCGGGTGAGTCAGCCGGAGATGCAGCCCGAGGGGCCACCCCGGGATCCCGCAGAGGACGGCGACCTTACCGGCCGGCCGTTCCCTCTCGGGGACTGGGGAGAGCCCGCCGAGCGGCTCGACGAGCTCTACCGGCGGGTGGAGGCCGATGCGCTGCGCACGGCGGAGTGGTACCTGTCCGACCGGGCGTGGAAGCGCCGGGGAGCGCGGGCGCTGCGGGCCGGCGCGGCCGTGGGCGCCGTCACGGGCGCCGCGATGCCGCTGCTGGAGCTGACGGGCTCGGCGCCGGGGGCCGCCCCGTACGGCTACCTGTCGCTGCTGCTCGCCGCCGCCTGCATGGCCTGCGACCGGTTCTTCGGGCTGACGTCCGGGTGGATGCGGGACGTGGCGACGGCGCAGGCGGTGCAGCGGCGGCTGCAGACGCTCCAGTTCGACTGGGCCTCGGAGAACGTGCGCGAGGTGCTGGGCCCGACCGAGGGGACGGCCAGTGAGGCCGCCGAGCGGTGCCTGACGGTGCTGCGGCGCTTCTCGGAGGACGTCACGGAACTCGTGCGCTCGGAGACGGCCGACTGGATGGTGGAGTTCCGCGCCGGTCCGGCGCCGCTGCTGATGCAGTCCCTGGCCGGGGCCCCCGCCCGCCCGGACCCGGGTATCCCGCCGGCCCGGTTCCCGATGCCGCCGGGCACCCGCCCGAACATGCCGCGCCAGCGGCCGCCGGAGCAGCCGCGCTGATCCCGGTGGCGCGCCGCTCACGGGGGCGGCGCGCCACCGGGATCCCCGCCGGTACGGGGCCGGCGCCGGTTCCGTACCGGTCCGGAACCGGGTCCGTACCCGTACCCGTACGGCGCCGGTCGGGCCGACCGGGCAGGTCAGCTGAAGATGATCATCGAGCCCTGGCCCAGGCTGCGCGTCGCCGCCGCGTGCAGGCCCAGCCACACGTGGCGCTCCCGCGCGAAGGGGCTCTCGTCGTACGGAATGGGCCCCGCGGGCTCCTCCAGCGCCGTCGGCCCGCCGGGCGGCGCGGGCGCGGCGGGCGGGTTCGCCGGGTCTATCCCGATCGCGGGGGCCACGAAGGCCAGCTCCCGCAGCAGCCCCTGCGCCGAGCCCAGCGGGCCGCCGCCGGCCAGCAGCTCCTCGTTCGCCAGCGGAGCCGCGAAGTCCACCGGCACGTACGCTCCCGCGTGGTCGTAGTGCCACACCAGGTGCGACTGCTGCGCCGTGGCCTCGAACATCTCCAGCAGCTGCTCGTAGTCCCCGCCCAGCTCGTCCACCGGCGTCACCGGCAGCCCGCAGATCTGCAGCAGGTACGCCCGCCGCAGGAAGTGCAGGGCGTCGTAGTCGAAGCCGGCCACCGGGGCCACGTCCCCGCTCAGGCCGGGCATGTACGCGAACACGGGCACCGACGGCAGACCCGCCTCGCCCAGCGCCTTGTCGTACGAGGCGATCTCTTCCGCGAAGGGGTTGTCGGGGCTGTGGCACAGCACGTCGACAAGGGGGACCAGCCACAGGTCACAGGCCACGCGGGCTCCGATCAGTCGTTGCCGCCGATCGGGCCAGAGTAATGCTCCGGACACGCTCCGCGAAGGGGTGCGCAGAACCCGGGCGGGCGGGCCGGCGGCGTCAGAGGCCCGCGGCCCAGTCCAGCCCGTGCTGGTTGTAGGCGCGCACGAGGCGCCGCACCTCGTCGGCGTCGGCCAGCGTCACCGCGTCCACCAGCTCGTTGTGGCCGTCCCAGAGCGCGGCCCGCAGCTCGGCGGCCCCCTGGAGGTGCGGCACCGAGAAGACCCAGCACTGCACGCGGATGCGGTGCAGGAAGTCCGAGATGTAGGGGTTGCCGACCAGCTCGCTCAGCTCCCGCCAGAAACGCAGGTCGTAGCCGATCAGCACTTCGAGCGAACCGCTGTGCGCGGCCCGCCGCGCCTCCTCCGCGCGGCGGCGCACGGACACCAGCAGTTCGCCCGTACCGGGCGGGGTGCCGCGTTCGGCGAGGCGCCGGAAGACGCCGTCGAGTATCAGCGTCCGGGCCTCGATCATTGCGCGGAAGTCGTCGACGGTGAAGACCCGCACCCGGAAGCCCCGGTGCTGCACCGACTCCAGCAGTCCCTGCGCCGAGAGGTCGACCAGCGCCTCGCGCACCGGGGTCGCGGAGACCTCGTACTGCTCGGCGATCTGTTTGACCGTGAACTCGGTCCCGGGCGGGAGACGCCCCGCCAGCACCTCGTCACGCAGCGCGTCCGCGATCTGCTGCCGAAGGGTGTTGCGGGTGACACCTCCGCTCCGGCTGCCTGGCATAGGGGTCCGTCTCCTCCGTAGAACTTCGGACACCTTAGGCCAGGCAGCGCGGCTGAAACCGAGCGGTCTACGGCCGGAATGCGGATATACCGCCCGCTATCCGGACCCTCAGGCGCCGGCCGTGTGCCGGTCGGCCACCGTGAGCGCCTCGTCGAGCAGGGCCAGGCCCTCCTTGGCCTCGGCCTCCGTGACCGTGCACGGCGGGACGACGTGCGTCCGGTTCATGTTGACGAACGGCCACAGCCCGGACGCCTTGCAGGCCGCCGCGAACTCGGCCATGGGGGCGTTGGCGGCACCCGAGGCGTTGTACGGGACGAGCGGCTCGCGCGTCTCCTTGTCGCGCACGAGCTCCAGCGCCCAGAAGACGCCGAGGCCGCGGACCTCTCCGACGGACGGGTGGCGCTCGGCGAGGTCGGCCAGCCCGGGTGCGATGACCTCGGCCCCGATGCGGGCGGCGTTCTCGACGACGCCCTCCTCCTCCATCGTGTTGATCGTCGCGACGGCGGCGGCGCAGGCCAGGGGGTGGCCGGAGTACGTCAGTCCGCCCGGGTAGGGGCGGGTGGCGAAGGTCTCGGCGATGGCGGCGGAGATCGCGACGCCGCCGAGCGGCACGTAACCGCTGTTGACGCCCTTGGCGAAGGTGATCAGGTCGGGGGTGACGCCCCAGTGCTCGGCGGCGAACCACTTGCCGGTGCGCCCGAAGCCCGACATGACCTCGTCGAGGATGAAGACGATGCCGTGGCGGTCGCACAGCTCGCGCACGCCGGCCAGGTAGCCGGGCGGCGGGGTCATGATCCCGGCGGTGCCGGGCACCGACTCCAGGATGATCGCGGCGATGGACTGCGGGCCCTCGAAGGCGATCGTGTCGGCGAGGTGGGCGAGGGCGCGCTCGCACTCCTCCGCCTCGGTCGTCGCGTGGAAGGGCGAGCGGTAGAGGAACGGGCCCCAGAAGTGGACGACGCCGGCGGAGGCGGTGTCCGAGGGCCAGCGGCGCGGGTCGCCGGTCAGGTTGATCGCGGCGGCGGTGGCCCCGTGGTACGAGCGGTAGGTGGAGAGCACCTTCTGGCGGCCGGTGTGCAGCCGGGCCATGCGTACGGCGTTCTCCACGGCTTCGGCGCCGCCGTTGGTGAAGAAGATCTTGTCGAGGTCGCCGGGGGTCCGCTCGGCGATGAGGCGTGCGGCCTCGGAGCGGACGTCGACGGCGAAACCGGGCGCGAGGGTGCAGAGCTTCGCGGCCTGCTCCTGCACGGCCGCGACCACCTTGGGGTGCTGGTGGCCGATGTTGGTGTTGACCAGCTGGGAGGAGAAGTCGAGGAAGCGGTTCCCGTCGTAGTCCCAGAAGTACGAGCCCTCGGCGCCGGCAACGGCCAGCGGGTCGATCAGGGCCTGGGCGGACCACGAGTGGAAGACGTGAGCGCGGTCGGCGGCCTTGACGGTCGCGCCGGTGACATGAGGGGTCATGCGGTCACGCTAGAAGTGCGCAGGTGGGAAGGGATATCGGCGGACTGTATGGGGGTGGGGGGCCGCTCTCGGCAGTCTGTCTGCCGACACCACCATTGACAGCACACTCCCAAGATGACAGTCTTCTGTCATCACAGCTTTCTCCTGCCACCTGGAGGCGAGCACCATGACCGAGACCACCGCCAAGCCCGTCCACCTCGCGGTCTACGACACGTGGGCGGACTGGGAGACCGGACACACCACCGCGCACCTCACCCAGCGCGGCCACCGGGTCCGTACGGTCGGCTTCGCCGCCGACACCCCGGTGACCACGATGGGCGGGGTCCGGATCCTGCCCGACCTGTCCCTCGCCGACCTGCGGCCCGAGGACTCCTCGCTGCTGATCCTGACCGGTGCCGAGCTCTGGGACTCCGGCGACGAGCTCGCCCCGTTCGCGGCCAAGGCCCGCGAGTTCCTGGCCGCCGGAGTGCCGGTCGCGGCCATCTGCGGAGCCACGGCCGGCCTGGCCAGGGCGGGGCTGCTGGACGACCGGCCGCACACCAGCGCCGTCTCGTTCTACCTCGCCGAGCAGCCCGGGTACGCGGGCGCCGCGCAGTACGTGGAAGCCGACGCGGTGACGGCGGGCGACCTGATCACGGCGGGCCCGACCGAACCGGTGGCCTTCGCGCGGGAGGTCTTCGCCCGGCTCGGCGTCTACAAGCCGGACGTCCTCGACGCCTGGTACCGGCTCTTCCACGACTCCGACGCGAGCGCGTTCCCGGTCCTGATGGCGGCGGCGGAGGCCGGCGATGCCTGAACCGCTGCCGCGGGACGGCGAGACGTCCCTGCGGGCCCGTCAGGACCTGCTGAGCCGTACCGCGCTGGGCGTCTTCCACCTCAACGGCCAGTTCCTCTCCGTCTCCGAGGAACTGGCCCGCCCGGCAGGGCTGACGGCCGCGTGGTGGCAGGTGCTGGGGGCGGTGCTGACGGAGCCCCTGCCGGTGGCGGGCATCGCCAGGGCCATGGGCATCACCCGCCAGAGCGTGCAGCGCGTGGCGGACCTGCTGGCCGCCCAGGGCCTCGCCGAGTACGTCCCCAACCCGGCCCACCGCCGCGCGAAGCTGCTCCGCCCGACGGAGGCGGGCCGGGCCGCGATCGCCCGCATCGACCCGGGCCACGCGGAGCTGGCGACCCGCCTGACGGAGGCGCTGGGCGAAGCCGGCTTCGCGGAGACGGTCGCCGTCCTGGACCGCCTCTCGGCGGCGCTGGAGGCGATCACCTCGGAGAACGGCGTCTGAGGACGCCAACGGAGGGGACGGGGACGGGGTGGGGTGCCGTCCGGGACTAAAACGATTTCGGCGCGAGGCTCCGAGCACATCCACACTCGGAACAGGCGCCGAACATCGAAGCCCGTCCCGGACGGCACCCCACCCCGTCCCCGGCCCCGGCCCACCCCCACGCCCCACCCCGAAACCACCCGGCCAGGGCAACGACCAGGCCAGGTAACGGCCCGGCCAGGGCAAGGGCAAACCCCCGTTCCCCCTCCCCCCGCGAACCGCACCGCACTACGCTCGCCCCGTCCGGCCAGCCAGGGGGAAGGGACCGACCCGGCGATGGAGCAGCTCCGCCCCGACGACCCGCAGCACGTCGGCCCGTACCGCCTCCTGTCCCGACTCGGGGCCGGCGGCATGGGCCAGGTCTACCTCGCCCGCTCCGACCGGGGCCGCGCCGTCGCCGTCAAGCTCATCCACCCCGGCCTGGCCCTGCGCGAGGAGTTCCGCTCCAGGTTCCGCCAGGAGGTCTCCGCCGCCCGGCGCGTCGGCGGCGCCTGGACCGCGCCGGTCCTCGACGCCGACACCGAGGCGGCGGCCCCGTGGTTCGCCACCGGCTACGTCGCCGGGCCGAGCCTGCGCCAGGTCGTGGCCCGCGACTTCGGCCCGCTGCCCGCCCGTACGGTACGGATCCTCGCGGCCGGACTCGCGTACGCCCTCCAGGACGTCCACCGCGCGGGCCTGATCCACCGCGACCTGAAGCCGTCCAACGTGCTGCTCACCATCGACGGCCCCCGCGTCATCGACTTCGGCATCGCCCGCCCCCTGGACGAGGCCGACGGCGGCCTGACCCGGACCGGCCAACTGGTGGGCTCCCCCGGCTTCATGGCTCCCGAGCAGGTGCGCGGCGGCCCGGTCACCCCGGCCTGCGACGTCTTCTGCCTCGGCGCCGTCCTGGCCTACGCGTCCACCGGCCGGCTGCCGTTCGGCGACGCGGAGCACCCCGGCGGGACCGCCGGGCTGCTGCTGCGCATCGTCGAAGCCGAACCGGACCTGGACGGCGTACCGGACGGGCTGCGCGAGCTCGTCGCGGACTGCCTGCGCAAGGACCCCGCCGCCCGGCCCGACCCGGGTACCGTCCTGGCCCGGGTGGGGGCGGGCGACACCGTGGCCGGCGGCCGGGCGCTTGAACCCTGGCTCCCGGCACCGCTCGTGGCCCAGCTGGGCCGACAGGCCGCGCAGCTCCTCGACCGCGAGGACGCCGGCCCGGCGCACGCACCCCCGCCGCGCACGCCCCCGCCGCCCCCCGTACCCGTGCCGCCCGTACTGCCGGAGCCGCTCGCGCCGCGCGCCGTCCCCGCCACCCTCGCGGCGCCCGTCCACCCGTACGGGCCGCCGCCCGCGGCACCCCCGGCACCCCCGCCGCCCCCGGCCCGCCCGGGCTCCGGGTCGACGGCGTTCCTCGTCGCGGTGGCGGTCGTCGTCGCGGTGGCGGCGGGCGGCACGGTGTACGCGGTGATGCGCGGGGACTCCGCGTCCCGGCCCCCGGTCACGGCCCCCTCCGGCACCGCCGCGGTCCCCTCCCCTCCGGGCTCCGGATCCGGCTCCGGCTCCGGATCCGCCCCCGCCTCCGGGAGCCCCGGCAGCGGGACCCGGGCGGGCCGGCTCCCCCAGTCCTACGCCGGCACCTGGCGGGCCTCCTCCGGCCCCGCCGACTGGTACCTGACCCTCACCCCCGGGGCCGTCGGCGACTCCGTCATGACCCTGCGCGTCGAGCACCCGGGCTACTCCTGCTCCTGGCGGGCCGCCCTGCGCAGCGCCCCCGAACCGGTGGAGCTCGACGCCTCCGCCGTCACCTCCGGGACCCCTCCCACCTGCACGCCCGGCGGCTGGAGCCGGCTGCGGATGCTGCCCGACGGAAGCCTGCTGCGCGAGCTGAGCGGGGGATCGAGTGCCCCTCTCACGTATTACAGGGAGTAGTCACGGACCGTTTGTGTCGAAGTCAATAAGCCTGCAAACAGAGCTTGTTGCGTACGACGGGCCCACCGCACACTGCGGCACATGGAGCCCTTGAAGGTAGTGGCACGACTGTGGGAGCGGATCGAGGCAGGCGACTGGGACGGCGTGGCCGGGCTCGTCGCCGAGGACGCCGTCATCGAATGGCCGGTCAGCGGCGAGCGGATCGTCGGCAGAGCCAACTTCATCGCCGTGCTCCGTGACGAGGAGGACGACACCGGCGGGCGGTCCGTCGGCTCCGTCGAGGTCCTGCGCATCCTCGCCGACGGGGACCTCGTCGTCACCGAGGTGGAGATACCCGAGGACCACGTCCTCTACCGGGCCGTATCACTGTGGACGGTGCGCGACGGCGTGGTGGTCGGCGCCCGGGAGTACTGGACAAGCCCTGGACAGGACCCTGCGCCCCGCTGGAGGGCCGTTTACGTCGAACCCCTGGTGGCAGACTGAGCCGTGTGCTCACGCAACTCGCCGCGGCGACCGGCGTCCTGGCCCTGCTGACCCTCGTACCCGGCCCCGACATGGCCATCGTGACCCGGCGGGCCGTCTCCCGGGGCCGGGCCGACGGGCTGCGCACCGTCGGCGGGATCGCCGTGGGGCTGCTGCTGTGGGGAGCCCTGACGGTGGCCGGGCTCGCGGCGCTGCTCGCCGCCTCGGCCGAGGTGTTCCTGGTGGTCAAGCTGGCGGGGGCGGCGTACCTGTGCTTCCTCGGCGCGCAGGCCCTGCGCCACCCGGGTGCCGGGACCGCCCTGGACGGCGCCGCCGGTGACGCCGGGGACCGTCCGGCACCCGCGTCCGGCCGCGGCGGGGGCGGCCGCGGGGGCGGCGCCTGGCGCACCGGGCTGGTCGCCAACGCCCTCAACCCCAAGATCGCGGTGTTCTACACCGGCCTGCTGCCCACCCTCGCGCCGCCGGGGCTGAGCCCGGCGGCGGGGATGGCGCTGCTCGTCCTGGTCCACGTGCTGCTGACGCTGGCCTGGCTGAGCACGTACGTCTACGTCCTGTCGCGCGCCCGGCGGTTCTTCACGCGGCCGCGCGTCCGCCGGGCGATGGACCGGGTGACGGGCGTCGTGCTGATCGGCTTCGGGGTGCGCGTGGCCACGTCCGCGACGTAGCTCCCGGGTAGGGGGCGGGGCCGGCCTACGCGAGGAGGCGGTCGAGCTCCTCGGTGACGGCGGCCCGTATCCCGTCGTGGCGGGGCGCGAGCGCGTGGCGTTCGCCGCGCCAGCACTCCTCGTCCTCGTAGAGCCAGACCGGCATCCGGACGAGGTCCTCGGGCTCCCAGTCGTAGCGGGGCCAGATGTGGGCGTGCAGGTACGGGTCGGTGTTGCCGAGGATCTCGATGTTCACGCGGCGGAAGGCCGGGTCGAGCCGCGCGCAGGCCCGCTCGACGGCCTCGGCGAGCCGCTCCAGGTCGGTGAGGTACGCGGTCCTGCGCGCCGGGGGCAGGTCGGAGAGCCGGGTCACGGCGGGGTCGTCGGTCAGCAGCACCGAGTACCCGGGCAGGAACTGCCGGTCCCCGATGGCCGCGAATCCGGAGTCGAGGCGGCGCAGGACGGTGGGGTTCAGCCCCCGGTGCGCGCTGCCGATGCGGTCGTGTCGCCAGTCGGTCTCGTTCATCCCCGGACCCTAACGGAGGCCGCCGGAGACCGATTTGGCGGTGCCGGTGCTCGCGGTCCGGTCGAGAACCGCTGCCGGCTGGCTCTCAGGTAGCGGTCGTCATACCTGAGAGCTACCCCGGAAGGCCGCTCCGCAGCGTGACGCCGACGAGGGGGCCCGATTCCTAACTTCGTTACCAGAGCGGGCGCCTGCCCGCCGGACCGAAGGACAGGAAGAGGAATCCGACATGAGCACTGGCAGCCGCCTCCGCCGCACTCTGCTGGCCGGCCTCGTCGCCGCGGCCGTCGTGCTCCCCGTGTCCGCCGCCGCGTCCCCGCGGATCCCGGCGCCGGCGCCGGAGTCCGTATCCGAGTCCGCGGATCTGGCGGGCCGGTACGCCGCCGCCCTCGCCGGCATCGCCGGGGCGGCGCGGACCGCCGAGGACTCGGGCCACCCCGGCCGGGCGGCGAAGCTGCGGGCGATGGCCGGGGCCGGGGCCCGGTTCCTCGGCTTCGACGGCCGCGGGCAGGGCCGTGCCGTGGAGGTCTTCGGCGACCTGGGCAGCGCGGACCGGATCGCGGTCCTGGTGCCGGGCTCGGACACGAACCTGGACACCTACCAGCGCTTCCGGGAGGGGGCCCTCTCCCTCCGGCAGAGGCTCCAGGCCGAACACCCGCGGTCCGCGGTGGTCGCCTGGCTCGGATACGACACCCCCGGCACGGTCAGCACCACCGTCCTGACCGCCGACCGAGCCGACCGGGCGGCAGCCGAACTCGGCCCGTTCCTCTCCGGGTTGCGCGGGCTCGCTCCGGCGGACGCCCGGATCTCCCTGCTCTGCCACTCGTACGGCTCGGTGGTCTGCGGGCGGACCAGGACCGGCCCGGAGGTGACCGACATGGCCCTCTACGGCAGCCCGGGTACCGGAGCGGCCACCGCGGGGAAGCTGCCGACCGGCGCCCGGGTGTGGGCCGGCCGAGGCTCCGGCGACTGGATCGGCAACGTTCCCCATGTCCGCCTCGGCGGGGTCGGGTTCGGTACCGATCCCGTGGATCCCGCCTTCGGGGCCCGCCCCTTCGCGGCCGGCTCCGCCGGGCACAGCGACTACCTCAAGCCCGGCACCGAGTCCCTCGGCAGCCTGGCCCGCATCGTCATCGGAGCGGAGGCCCCGCATGCGTAGCCCGTACTCCCGCTGGTCGGCACTGGCCGACCGCGTCGACGGGGCGACCCCGGTGGACCGGGACCGCTCGGTGGACGCCCTGCGGGCCCTCGCGATCCTCGGAGTGGTGCTCGGCCACTGGCTGGTGACCTCGCTGACCAGTACGGACGGAGGGCTGCGCGGGGTGAGTCCGCTGGCCCACATGCCCTGGCTGGCCCCGGTGTCCTGGGTGCTCCAGACGCTGGCCGTGTTCTTCCTGGTCGGCGGGCACGTCGCGGCCCAGGGGTACGTGTCGGCGCGGGCGCGCGGGGTCTCGTACGGGAGCTGGGTCCGGCTGCGGCTGGGGCGGCTGTTCCGCCCGGTGGCGGCGGTGCTCGCGCTGTGGGCGGTCGTGGCGGGCGGACTGCTGCTGGGCGGCGCCGGGCTGGACACCGTCCGGACCCTGCTCCGGCTGGTGTGGTCGCCGCTGTGGTTCCTGCTGGTGTTCGCCGCGCTGACGGCCGCCACCCCGCTGGTGGTGCGGCTGAGCCCGCTGTGGCCCGCGCTGGTGGTGGCGGGGGTCGACGTGTGGCGGTTCGGCTTCGGCGGTCCCGAGTGGATCGGCTGGGTCAACGTCGCGGCGGGCTGGCTCGTCCCCTACACGCTGGGCGCGGCCTGGGCGCGGGGTGCGTTCGCCCGGCGGCGGCCGGCCCTGCTCCTGCTGGGCGGGGGCGCGGCCGGTGCGGCCGCGCTGGTCCTGTGGGGCGGGTACCCGGCGTCGATGGTGGGGGTGCCGGGGGCGGCCGTCTCCAACCTGAACCCGCCGACGCTGGCCGCCGTCGCCTTCGGGCTGGCCCAGTGCGGGCTGGCGCTGCTGGCGCGCGGGCCGCTGGCGCGGGCCATGCGCCGGCCCCGCACCTGGGCGAAGGTCGCCCTGATGAACCTGTCCGCGATGACGGTCTTCCTGTGGCACCAGACCGCGATGATGTCCGTGACCGCTCTGGGGCTGCTGGTCTCCTCCGACCTGCCCGGTCTGCACACCGAGCCCGGCGGTGCGGGCTGGATAGCCGCCCGTCTGCTGTGGCTGCCGGTGTTCGCGGCCGCGCTGGCCGTCTGCTGGGCCGCCTTCCACACCTATGAGCGGGCTCCCCGGCCCCGGGATGCCTCCGGCGCCCTCCGCGAGCGGCGTCGGGGATCCGTACGGGAGTTGTCCCATGCCTAGGGTGGCCGACGTGAGCGAGCAGAGAGAAACCCGGGCCGAGGGCCCCGTCCAGAACGGCCCCGCAGCGCGCGGTGTGGCCCGGCAGCTGTTCGCCTTCGGGCGGGATCCCCTCCCCCCGATGAAGCGGCCGCGCTGGCTGAACCGGCTGCCGCACGCCCTGGTCGTGTACGTGGCGGTCCTCTTCGGGTTCCTGACGTCCACGCAGATCCAGGACCACTACCACGTGCGTGATCCGAGCGTCATCGTGCTGTGCCTCTTCACCGGCTTCTCCATCGTGGCCGCGATGTTCCGGCCGGTCGCCGCCTGGTGGCTCGGCCTGGTGACGTACGGCTTCATCGCCGCCGCGATCCACGGCCACGTCGGGCAGGGCCAGACCTGGCCGTGGACGCCCATCGGGCCGTTCGCGTTCGCCCCGCTGGTGCTCCTGGTGGCCCTGCGCGTGCCGCCGAAGGTGACGGCCGCGGTCGTCGCCGTCTCCGTCGCCTGCACCGGGGCCGCCGAGATGCTCTTCAAACCGGAGCACAGCCAGAGCAGCGCGGTCGGCGCGCTCCTCGTCTTCGGCTTCGCCGGCCTCCTCGGTTACGCGCTGCGGGCGACGCGGCTGGCCCGCGGCCAGCTCGTCGCGCAGGAGACCCTGACGGAGGAGGAGCGGGCGCGGCGGACGCTGCTGGAGGAGCGCAGCCGGATCGCGCGCGAGCTGCACGACGTCGTCGCCCACCACATGTCGGTGATCTCCATCCAGGCGCAGGTGGCCCCGCACCTGGTGGAGAACCCGTCCCCGGAGCTGAAGGAGAACCTCGCGGGCATCCGGCAGAACGCCCTGGAGGCCCTCACCGAACTGCGGCGCGTCCTGGGCGTGCTGCGGTCCGAGCACGCCGACGACCCGGCCAACCCGCACCACCCGCAGCCCACCCTCGCCGAGCTGGACGCCCTCGTGGACAACGTGCGCGGGGCCGGGCTGGACGTCACCACCGAGACCGCGGGCGTGCGGCGGGCGCTGACTCCGGGCGTGGAGCTCACCGCCTACCGGATCGTGCAGGAGGCGCTGAGCAACTGCCTGCGCCACGCGCCCGGTTCGCGGGTGGAGGTCGGCATCGCCTACGGGCCGCGCGACCTGCACCTGTGCGTGGCGAACTCGGCGCCGACCCGGTCGGCCCCGCCCTCGCCCGGTGCGGGGCACGGGCTGCTCGGCATGCGGGAGCGGGCGGGCATGCTGGGGGGCGAGCTGGCGGCCGGCCCGCGCCCGGACGGCGGGTACGAGGTGAGCGCCGTGCTCCCCATGGATCCGCCGGGCGGTTCCCCCTCCGAGAAGAAGAAGGACGCATGAGCACTCCGATCCGGGTGATGATCGCCGACGACCAGATGATGGTCCGGCAGGGCTTCACCGTCCTGCTGAACGCCGAGCCCGACATCGAGGTGGTCGGCCAGGCGATAGACGGCGCCGACGCGGTGGCGAAGGCCGGGGAGCTCGCCCCGGACGTGGTCCTGATGGACATCCGCATGCCGGGGATGGGCGGCATCGAGGCCACCTCCGTCATCACGGGCACCCCCGGATCGGCGGTGAAGGTGCTGGTGCTGACCACCTTCGACCTGGACGAGTACGTGTACGAGGCGCTGCGCGCGGGTGCTTCCGGCTTCCTCCTGAAGGACGCCTCGGCGGACCAGCTGGCCGAGGCCGTGCGCGTGGTCGCGGCCGGTGAGGCGCTGCTGTCGCCGAACATCACGAAGCGTCTGATCACCGAGTTCTCGCGGCTGGGCGCTCCGCGCGCTCCGTCCAGGGCGCGGATCGAGGAGTTGACGGAGCGGGAGACCGAGGTGCTGTCGCTGATCGCCCAGGGTCTGTCGAACGGGGAGATCGCGGCGCACCTGGTGGTGGCCGAGCAGACGGTGAAGACGCATGTGGGCCGGATCCTGGTGAAGCTGGGCCTGCGGGACCGGACCCAGGCCGCGGTGTTCGCCTACGAGACGGGTCTGGTCCGTCCGGCGGGCTACTGAGGGGCCCGTGTAGTACCTGAGGGGGACCCCGGGAAATCCCCTTCGGCGGCGACGCGGTCGAGGGTGGCACCGGCCTACGGTTTGGACATGACCGAGACGACCACCGGGGCGACCCCCCGGCCTCCCGAACTGCGGATGGCTTCGGGCCTGATGCAGAGCCTGCGCGAAGAGCTGATCAACGACGCCTTCGCCTACCGGCCGCTCCAGCCGATGCGGACGGACGGCCCGCTGGTGCGCCGGCTCCCCGAGGGGATACGGCCGAAGGCGGCCTACCTGCCGCATGCGGTGGTGGTCGTGACGGCGTTCATCGTGACCATGCTGGCGAGCGCCGACAACCAGTACGGCGGGCCGTCGGTGCAGTTCGTGGTGCTGGGGCTGCTCGCGGCGGGTCCGGTGCTGATGACCCTGGTGCGTCCCGCTGGGGCGTTCTGGGTGGTGCTGGCGCTGACCACGGCCCTGTCGGTGTTCTCCGACCGGAACCTGTCCTGGCCGTGGTCGCCGAGCACCTTCGTGGCGACCCTCGCCGTCATGACCTTCGTGGCGATGCGGCTGCGGCCCCGGGCCGCCGCCTGGATGTGGGTCATCACCCTCGTGTACGGGACGGCCCTGCCCATCCTGGTCGGTGGTGCGGACGGCGGAGCCGTCGCGCCGATGGCCTTCTTCTCGGCGGTGGCCCTGCTGGTGGTGACGGTCCGCAACACGCGCAGGGAGGCACGGCGGGAGGTGATCGCCGAGCGGGAGGTGACGGCCGTCGAGCGGGACCGGCGGACGCTGCTGGAGGAGCGGACGACGATCGCCCGGGAGCTGCACGACGTGGTCGCGCACCACATGTCGGTGGTGGCGATCCAGGCGGAGGCGGCCCCGTACCGGGTGAAGAACCCGCCGCCGGAGCTGGAGGCGGCCTTCGCCACGATCCGGGAGAACGCGGTGGCGGCCCTGACGGAGCTGCGGCGGGTGCTGGGCGTGGTGCGGTCCGCGGACTACGAGGCCCCCGAGGCCCCGCAGCCGACGCTGGCCTCCCTGGACGGGCTGCTGGCCAATGTGCGGGAGGCCGGTCTGAGCGTGGACAAGACCGTCACGGGTGCGGTGCGCGAGCTGCCGCAGGGCGTGGAGCTGTCGGCGTACCGGATCATCCAGGAGGCCCTGAGCAACAGCCTGCGGCACGCCCCGGGGGCGCCGGCCGGCGTGGAGGTCTCGTACGTGCTGGGCGGTCTGGGGATCCGGGTGGTCAACGGTCCGGCGGACGGGGACGTCCCGCCCTCGCCGGGGGCCGGGCACGGGATCACCGGGATGCGGGAGCGGGTGGCGATGCTGGAGGGCGAGATGACGGCCGGGGAGAGCGCTTCCGGCGGGTACGAGGTGGCCGTGTTCATACCCGTGCGCAGCCGTCCGCAGGCCGAGGAGGAGCCGGCATGACGATCCGGGTGCTGATCGTCGACGACCAGATGATGGTCCGCGAGGGGTTCTCCGTCCTGCTGAACGCGATGGAGGGCATCGAGGTCGTCGGGGAGGCCGTCGACGGCAGGCAGGCCATCGCGCAGGTGGCGGCCCTGGCGCCGGACGTGGTGCTGATGGACATCCGGATGCCGGAGATGAACGGGCTGGAGGCGACGCGGCAGATCGTGGCGGCGGACACGGAGGCGAAGGTGCTGGTCCTGACGACCTTCGACCTCGACGAGTACGTGTACCAGGCGCTGCGCGCGGGGGCGTCCGGGTTCCTGCTGAAGGACGCGTCCGCGCGGCAGCTGGCGGAGGGGGTGCGGGTGGTGGCGGCCGGGGAGGCGTTGCTCGCCCCGTCGGTGACGAAGCGGCTGATCTCGGAGTTCTCGAAGCTCGCGGAGGTGCAGCGGGCGGCGGACCCCTCGGGGGTGTCGGAGCTGACGGAGCGTGAGACGGAGGTGCTGGTGCTGATCGCGCAGGGCCTGTCCAACGGGGAGATCGCGGACCGGCTGCTGGTGGCGGAGTCCACGATCAAGACGCACGTGAGCCGGATCCTGGTGAAGCTGGGTCTGCGGGACCGGACCCAGGCCGCCGTGTACGCCTATGAAACACGGCTGGTGACGCCCGCTTAGGGGATGCGCCACCTAGGGTGCTGGGATGCGCTTTGATCCTTGGGATGCCGCGTTCGTAGCCGATCCGTACCCCGCCTACCGGGAGTTGAGGGAGCGGGGGAGGGCGGTGTGGTGCGCGGCGACCGGGCAGTGGCTGGTGCCGCACTACGCCGACGTGAGCGCGCTGCTGCGGGACCGGAGGCTGGGCCGGACCTATCTCCACCGGTTCAGCCACGAGGAGTTCGGGCGGGAGGCACCGCCGCCGGAGCACGAGCCGTTCCACGTGCTCAACGGGAACGGTCTGCTGGACCTGGAGGATCCCGCGCACGCGCGGGTGCGGCGGCTGGTGTCGAAGGCGTTCACCCCGCGCATGGTGGAGCGGCTGGCGCCGTCGGTGGAGCGGCTGGCCCGGGAGCTGGCGGACGGGCTGCGGGCCGCCGGGGGCGGGGACCTGCTCACCGCCGTCGCCGAACCGCTGCCGGTGGCGGTGATCGCGGAGCTGCTGGGGGTGCCGGAGGGGGACCGGGGGCTGCTGAGGCCCTGGTCGGCGGACATCTGCGGGATGTTCGAGCTGCGGCCGGACGCGGAGACCGCGCGGCGGGCGGTGACGGCGAGCGTGGAGTTCAGCGCCTACCTGCGGGAGCTGATCGCCGAGCGCCGCAAGGACCCCGGCACGGATTTGATCTCCGCGCTGATCGCCGCCCACGATGAGGAGGGCCGGCTCAGCGAGCAGGAGATGATCTCGACCTGCGTCCTCCTGCTGAACGCCGGGCACGAGGCGACCGTGAACACCACGGTGAACGGCTGGTGGGCCCTGTTCCGCCATCCGGATCGGCTCGCCGCCCTGCGCGCGCACCCCGGACCGCCGGACGCGGAAAAGTTGTCCACAGCTGTGGATGAACTGATGCGCTACGACACGCCCCTCCAGATGTTCGAGCGCTGGGTGCTCGACGACATCGAGGTCGGGGACACGGTCATCCCCCGCGGGGCCGAGGTGGCGCTGCTCTTCGGGTCCGCGAACCGGGACCCCGCGCGCTTCGAGGACCCGGACGTGCTCGACCTCGGCCGGGCCGACAATCCGCACCTGACCTTCGGGGCCGGGATCCACTACTGCCTGGGCGCGCCCCTGGCCCGACTGGAGCTGGCGGCCTCGTTCGGGGCGCTGCTCGACGCGTCGGGCCCGCCGATGCGGCTCGTACGGGAGCCGCAGTGGCAGGAGGGCTATGTGATCAGGGGGCTGCGGGAGCTGCTGGTGGAGTTCTAGGAGGCACCCGGGCGACGGGCGGGCTCCGGTGGCGGGTGGCCGGGGCGCTGCCTAGCGTGAATCGAACGCAGCCCCCGACCTGCCGCGAGAAGAGGCACTCCCCATGCCCGAAAAGCCCGCCATCGTCCTGGTACACGGATTCTGGGGCGGCGCCGCCCACTGGTCCAAGGTCATCACCGAGCTGCACCGTCGCGGCTTCCACGACCTGCACGCGGTGGAGAACCCGCTGACCTCGCTGGCCGAAGACGCCGAACGCACCCGCAAGATGCTCCGGCAGATCGACGGGCCCGTGGTCCTGGTGGGCCATTCGTACGGGGGCGCGGTCATCACCGAGGCCGGCGACCTGCCGAACGTCTCCGCCCTCGTGTACGTCGCGGCCTTCGCCCCCGACGCCGGGGAGAGCCCGGGCGCGATCACCGAGCAGCACCCGCCGGCGGCCTTCCCGAACATCGCGCCGGACTCGGACGGATTCCTGTGGCTCAAGCAGGACAAGTTCCACGAGAGCTTCGCGCAGGACCTGACGGCCGACGAGGCGCTGGTCATGGCCGTGACCCAGAAGGCCCCGCTGGGATCGACCTTCGGCGACAACATCACGGCCCCGGCCTGGCGGACGAAGCCGTCCTGGTACCAGGTGTCCGCCCAGGACCACATGATCCACCCGGACAACCAGCGGAGGATGGCCGAGCGGATGAACCCCCGCAAGACGATCGAGCTGGACTGCTCGCACGCCTCCCTCGCCTCCCAGCCGGGCCCGGTCTGCGACCTGATCGAGGCCGCCGCGAACGAGACCGCCGGCCGGTAGGACGCCCCGGGTGCGGGGTGGACGGGGCAAGCGCCCCGTCCACCCGCACCCGCCCGCCCCGCACCCGTCACCTCGGCAGCATCAGCTCCCAGGCCGTCCGCCGCACCGTCCACGTGCGCCGGCGCACCGGCCCGGCCAGGGCGTGGTCCGCGCGGTAGCGGAAGTCCTCACCGGGCGACCCGACCACCCTGGACACCGTGACCGCCTCCGCGCACCCCCTCAGCGGTGGTGCGCCCGACAGCCGCACCACCACCTCCGCCGGCCCCGCGCCGCCCCCGGCCGTCCGTACGGCCACGTCCTCCACCGGGCGGTCGCCGTCCGCGACCACGACCCCGTCGACCTCCACCCGCAGCCGGGGCACGGGCCACACGGGCGCCGCCGGGCCCGGCAGCAGCGTCCGCAGCAGCGAGCGGTAGCCCCCGCCGCGCCGTACGGACGCCACCGGCGGGCTGATCCGCAGGCCCCCGAGCACGACCCCGCCGCCGTCGTCCACCAGCAGGTCCCGCGGCCGTGCCACCCCGTCCAGCGCCGTCCGCGCCGCCAGCACCGCCGACAGCGGCACCCCGAGCGAGCGGGCCAGCGCCAGCGACCCCGGCGGCCCCACCGGGACCAGCGAGACCACCCGCTCCCCGGGCTCCCGCTCCCGGTGCAGCAGCCCCACGGCCCGCACCAGCGCCCGGTCGTCACCCACGATCACCGGCCGCCGATGACCGCGGCGGGCGAGCGCCCGCGCAAATTCCTCCTGCGAATCCGGGAGGCAGATTTTCGCCGCGGCTCCCGCTGACAACACATCCTTCGCGATTCGCACGGACTCGCCGTCAAGACGGCGGGCGACCGGGTCGATGAGCACGAGCAGGCCGCCTACCGGCGCGCCCGCATGGCTCATGGCGGGCTCTGGAGCCGACACCTCGGTCCTTCCTCGGGTAGCATCTTTGTGCAAGAGGCCCTTGCGCTATTGCGCCAGGGCCTTCGTCTATTCCGGGGCACCGGTCCGACGGCTCAGCCTGCGGTGTACATCGTCGTACGCCCCCTGACCTTGGACATGCCCCATCCGGAAGAGGTGTACGCCTGTGCCCGCTCTTGTGCTGCTCGGAGCTCAGTGGGGTGACGAGGGCAAGGGAAAGGCCACCGACCTGCTCGGTGGATCCGTTGACTATGTAGTGCGTTACCAGGGTGGCAACAACGCCGGCCACACGGTGGTCGTGGGCGACCAGAAGTACGCGCTGCACCTTCTCCCCTCCGGCATCCTCTCCCCCGGATGCACCCCGGTCATCGGCAACGGTGTCGTCGTGGACCCGGCCGTCCTGCTCTCCGAGCTGCGCGGTCTGAACGAGCGCGGCATCGACACCTCCAAGCTGCTCATCAGCGGCAACGCGCACCTGATCACGCCGTACAACGTCACCCTCGACAAGGTCGGCGAGCGTTTCCTCGGCAAGCGCAAGATCGGTACCACCGGCCGCGGCATCGGTCCGACCTACGCGGACAAGATCAACCGCGTCGGCATCCGCGTCCAGGACCTCTACGACGAGTCGATCCTCACCCAGAAGGTCGAAGCGGCGCTGGAGGGCAAGAACCAGCTCCTCGCGAAGCTGTACAACCGCCGCGCGATCGAGGCCTCCGCGATCGTCGAGGAGATGCTCCAGTACGCGGACCAGATCAAGGGCTACGTCGCCGACACCACCCTGATCCTCAACAACGCGCTGGACGAGGACAAGGTCGTGCTCTTCGAGGGCGGCCAGGGCACCCTGCTCGACGTCGACCACGGCACCTACCCCTTCGTCACCTCCTCGAACCCGACCGCCGGCGGCGCCTGCACCGGCACCGGCGTGGGCCCGACGAAGATCAGCCGCGTCATCGGCATCCTCAAGGCCTACACGACCCGCGTCGGCGCCGGCCCGTTCCCGACCGAGCTGTTCGACGAGGACGGCGAGGCCCTGCGCCGCATCGGCGGCGAGCGCGGCGTGACCACCGGCCGCGACCGCCGCTGCGGCTGGTTCGACGCCCCGATCGCCCGCTACGCCACCCGCGTGAACGGCCTGACGGACTTCTTCCTCACCAAGCTGGACGTGCTGACCGGCTGGGAGGAGATCCCGGTCTGCGTCGCGTACGAGATCGACGGCAAGCGCGTCGAGGAGCTGCCCTACTCGCAGACCGACTTCCACCACGCGAAGCCGATCTACGAAACCCTCCCGGGCTGGTCCGAGGACATCACCAAGGCCAAGACCTTCGCCGACCTGCCGAAGAACGCGCAGAACTACGTGAAGGCGCTGGAGGAGATGTCGGGCGCCCCGATCTCCGCGATCGGCGTCGGCCCCGGCCGCACCGAGACGATCGAGATCAACTCGTTCCTCTAGGCAACGCCGCCCGAAGGGGCGGGGAGCGCACCGCGCTCCCCGCCCCTTCGGCGTACTCGGCCGACCCGCGCGAACACGTACCGCGCCCAGTGGATCACTTTCGGTACAGTCGGGGCACCTTCACCCAGGCTGGGGAATGCAGATGCACGATCTCCGCGCGCCGGCGCTCCCGGCGACCCGAGGCGAGGCGCTCGACGCCGCCACCTACGCCGAAGACCTGCGGGTACGCCGCGCCGCGATCCGCAACGGCGAGTCCTGGCAGCTGGAGCGGCTCCAGCACTTCGAGGAGACCGGCAACCCGACCCGGGAGGCGCTGCACCGCGGCGACTGGCGCGAGGTGCTCCGGCTGATCGAGGCCGAACGAACCACCGCGCGCCGGGCCGCCGACGACGACGGCCGCAACGGCTCCCCCTTCCGCCGGCTGCGGGTGGTGGAGGAGCCGCTGTCCCCGTACCTGCGGTGGCAGCTGCACTGGCTGCACATGCGCGCCGAGGCCGGTCACCAGACGCGGGTGCTGTCCGCCGAGGAGTTCTCCTTCGCCGAGGCCGCCGACGGCGGCCCGCTGCCCGAGATCGTGATCCTCGACGGCCGCGTCCTGTACGAGGTCCTGTACACCCCCGCCGGCGTCCACACGGGCAGCCGCAGGTACGAGGACCCGGCGGTCGTCAGGCCCTGGGAGGTGTACGTGAAGCGGGCCTACGCGATGGCGGAGGACCTGCGGACCTACTTCACCCACTCCGTCGCGCACCTGCCGCCGCCCCCGGCGGCCTGAAAAAACTTCTCCGGACCTGTCACATCCGCGCCCTCCCCCGGGTCAGTGCTGTGAAGACACCGACCGAAGGAGAGCAGCAGCCATGACGAACGCCCCCGCCTCGATCTCCCGGATGCCCGACCCGGGCCAGTTCGTGCCCGAGCTGAGCGACATCAGCGCCGCCCTCTTCCGCGCCACCGGCAACCGCTCGGTGCCGCGCACCACGATCAGCCTGGTGCACCTGCGCGCCGCGCAGATCGTCCACAACACCTACCTGACCGTGCTGAACACGGCCTTCCTCCGCAAGGCCGGCGAGTCCGAGGAGCGCATCACCGCCGTCTCCTCCTGGCAGGACGCGCCGTACTTCACCCCGGCCGAGCGGGCCGCGCTCGCACTCGTGGAGGCCACCCTCCAGCCCGCCCCGCGCGGCCAGGAGCGCGTCCCGGACGCGCTGTACGCCGAGGTCGCGGAGCACTACGACGAGAAGGCGCTGGCCACCCTCACCATCGCGATCGGCCAGATCGGCTTCTTCATCGCCCTGGCCGTCATCGGCAAGCCCCAGCCGGTCGCCTCCCTCGCCGACCAGCAGTGGGACTGACCGCCGGCGGCCCGCACCGGGTCAGGACACCAGGGTCTGCTCCTCCAGCTCGGTCAGCCGCACGGTGCACAGCCCGCCGCGCTCGGTCTTCACGTCCGTGACCTTCAACTGCGTTCCCGGGGAGAGGATGAACTCCTCCTCCTCGGTGAACGCGGAGAAGTCCCGGATGCCGACCGCGCGGGCGGGCACCACCTCGAAGAGCGTCCGCTTGCCGCGGCTGCCGAGGAACCCGCGCGCGACACCGAGCTTCGGCGTGCAGGAGGACACGCCCCACCAGGTGACGGTGCGGCCCAGCGGGTACTGGGCCCGCAGGTCCAGCGCCACGCCCCGGTACAGCGGCGCGGTGCGCGCGGGCAGCCCCGACACGGCCGAGAACAGCAGCCGCAGGTAGGGGAGGTACGGGACGAGCCTGGAGCGGTCCGGGGAGCGCAGGACGGCGTTGATCTCCCGGTAGAACGCCGACTCGCAGGTGTAGAGGTAGAGGGCGGAGACCGCGTCGGCGGAGAGCCCGCCGGCCGTTCCGTCCGCCCGCTCCTTGCCGAACTCGTACGACCGGTCGACGTGCCCGCCGAGTCCGGACAGCAGCTCGGCGACGGGCGCGACGGCGTCCCGGAACTCCATGAGCGGGGTGTCGAACACCCCGGTGATCGCGGGGAGGACGAGGCCCTCGTCCTTGACGCTGGAGAGGCGCTCCAGATACAGCTGGTGCAGTTCCATCGTGGAGGCGATGAAGGCGCCCATCCGCGCCGCGACGTCCTCGCCGCCCGCCCCGCCGGTCCCTTCCGCGCGCTCGTTCCAGCCCTTCTCCGGGAGCCAGTCGACGGGCGCCGCGCCCACCGACGCGAGCGCGTCGTTGACCGTCGCGAAGTGGTCGCCGTCGCAGAAGACGTCGCCCTGCGCCGCGGGGTTGGCGTGGTCGATGTGCCGGACCTCGACGCCGGGGTACTTCTTCTGGAGTTCGAGGACCATCTTCTTCAGGCCGCGCGCGTGAGCGCCCCACCAGGCGAAGACGACCCCGCGGTCCTCCTCGTCGGCGTCCTGCTTGGCCTTGAGGATCTCCTCGACGATGCGTTCGGCGACCGGCCGCCAGAAGGCGGTGTGCGGATCGGCGCCGCCCCGGGCCCCGTCGCTGCTCGCGGTGAGCGCGGCGTTCAGCAGGAGCACGCCCTGGGTGAGCATCGCCTGGAACCATTCCGGCGGCTGCACGGTGTCCCGCTCCTTCAGGAGCGCGCGTATGTCGGCGATCGGCGTCTTCTTGGGAATTCCGTGCTTCCACATCGCCGCGGCCTTGATGATTCAGCGAATGGAGACGACCCGGCCGAACTGGCTGTCCTTCCAGTCGTGGAAGGTGTTGTCGAACATCGCTATGCCGGTGGCGCTTTCCGGCCTCGGATAAGGGTTCTGCCCGAAGACGACGACCTTCCACTTGTGCGGAGGATTCGGCTTCAGCGCCTGGAAGGTCAGCTCGCGGACCGGTACGACTTCCTGGCCGCGACCCGGTCCGATGAACGCGGCGGCGTTCGGCTGGGCCTCGATGACCGGCCCCAGCAGCGGGAACCACGGTTCGCCACCGCCCTTGAACAATTCGGCGAGGGCCAGCGGGTCATTCGGGTCGGGCTGTGCGGGATTGGCCGGGGAATTGCTTTCGGGCATGGCGGGAACTCCGAAATGTCGAACCGGACTTCGAATCTTTCCGCAGGCTAGCAGCGGGCACTGACAACGCTGACCGGCCGTCATCGGTCGCTGCCTCAGGGCCGATTGTCAGTGCCCACCGCTAGCGTGGTGAGTGGTCGGAAAGACCGATTCCCGATTGGAGTGGATGATGACCGAGGACCTCGTGCAGCCCGCGCTCAGGGTCGTACTGACCGACGTCAACGCCGATGTGGTGGAGTCGTGGCGGGCCGCCTTCGCCGACACCCCCGGGATCGAGATCCGCCGGGGTTCGATCCTCG
Organism: Streptomyces sp. NBC_00158; assembly: GCF_045160885.1. NCBI lineage: Bacteria > Bacillati > Actinomycetota > Actinomycetes > Kitasatosporales > Streptomycetaceae > Streptomyces > Streptomyces sp. NBC_00158. The sequence goes on along the minus strand of NZ_CP108161.1, from coordinate 3,903,055 downwards.
ACGAGGACGTCGACGCGTGGGTCAGTCCGACCAACTCCCGGGGCCGGATGGACGGAGGGGTCGACGCGGCCGTGAAGCGGTTCCTGGGAGCGGGCATCCAGCTGCGCGTGCAGCGGGCGATACGCGACGGGTTCGCCGGCGGCCTGCCGGTGGGCAGCGCGGTGTGCGTGCCGTCCGGAGCCGTCACCCCGCGCTTCCTGATCTCGACGCCGACGATGGAGTCCTCCTCCCAGAACGTCAGCCAGACCCTGAACGTGGCCCTGGCCTGCGCGGCCGCCTTCCAGGCGGTCCACCGGCAGAACGAGGCGAAGCCCGGCAGCATCCGCTCGGTGGCACTGGTCGGCATGGGCGCCCGGACCGGCCGCGTACCGGCGCGGGTCTGCGCGAACCTGATGTGGACGGGCTACACCCTCTTCAACGACCACCGCTTCGAGGACTACGACGACCTGCGCGCCACGATCACCGCGCAGCTGGACGACATAGAGAACGCGCCCGCGGAGAAGCGGGTGCGCATCACCCCGCCGAAGCGGGCCGCGTCCCGGCGCTGACCGGCCGGGGCCGTAGCGGCTCCCGCTACCAGGCGAGTTGGGAGACCTCCTCCACGACGACCGCGCAGGCGTCCGCGGCCGGGTCGATCAGGGGGAAGTGGCCGACGCCCTCGACCAGGGTCAGGCCGACCATCTCGCCCGCCTTCGCCGCCGCGGCCACGTACGACTCCGCCACCGCGGGCGGGACCACGATGTCCTCGCGCCCGTGCACCACGGTGGTGGCGATGCCCGTCGGGAGCAGCGCCGCCGGGTCGGCGAAGGGCAGCCGGGCCTCCCAGTGCCCGGGCCCGCCCAGCAGCTGCGCCGACGCGCCGCCGCAGACGCCGAGTTCCTCCGCGACCGCGAAGTCCGCGATCGGGGCCAGCGCCACCACACCGCGCAGCGGCGGCGGGGCGGGCAGCCGCCAGGGGGAGCCCTGCGGCAGCACGTGCCGCGCCGCCGCCCACAGCGCGAGCTGTCCGCCCGCCGAGTGGCCGGTCACCACGGTCCGGCGGAAGTCGGCGGCGGGCAGGGCGGCCGCGGCCAGGCCGGGCAGGGCGTCCATGGCGGCGGCCACGTCGTCGAAGGTCTCCGGCCAGCGCCCGGCCACCGGCCCGCCGGCGTCCTGGTGGGGCAGTGAACTGCCGCGCCGGTACTCGACGTTGGCGACGGCGAAACCGTGCCGGGCCAGGAGGTCCGCGAAGGGGGTGATGTGCTGCCGGTCGTAGGGGGCCCGCCAGGCACCGCCGTGCAGGACCACGACCAGCGGCGCGGAGCCCGGGCCCGTGGCGTCCCCGCGCGGGGCGTAGAAGTCGACGACCTGGTCGGGGTGGTCCCCGTACGCGGCGCTCGCGTCGGGCCCGACCGGGGGGTGGGCGAAGGCCGAGGCGGCCTCGGCGGCATCCCGTTCGACTGCGGGGTCCGTCATCGGCTCAACCTCTCGGTAACGCGTGGGACAAGGGGGACAGGTGTTCCGGTGTTCCGACTGAGCGGGACCGTACCAGGCCGACACGCCCCACCGGCCGCCGGAACGGGCCCGCACGGAGGCGGGCGGAGCCGTAGCCCCGCCCGCCCGGTGGTGTGACGTTTCGCTACCGCGTCACCCGAAAATGTGACCCAGTGTGCGCGCGGCGCGCTCCACATCGGCGAAACCGACGTAGAGCGGGGTGAACCCGAACCGCAGGACGTCGGGGGCGCGGAAGTCGCCCACGACCCCCCTGGCGATGAGCTCCGCCATCACCTCGCGGGCCCCCTCGGCCCGCAGCGAGACCTGGCTGCCGCGCCGGCCGTGCTCGGCCGGGGTGACCGGCTCCACCTTGCCGTCGGGGACGTACGCGGCCACGCATTCGAGGAAGAAGTCCGTCAGCGCGAGGGACTTGGCGCGCACCGCCTCGACCTCGACGCCCTCCCAGGCTTCGAGGGCCGACTCCAGGGCCAGCATCGACAGGATGTCCGGGGTCCCGACGCGCATCCGGGCCGGGCCCTCGGCGGGGACGTAGTCCGGGGTCATCGCGAAGGGCTCCGCGTGCCCGTTCCAGCCGGGCAGCGGGGAGTCGAAGGCACCCTGGTGCCGTTCGGCCACGTAGATGTAGGCCGGGGCACCGGGGCCGCCGTTGAGGTACTTGTACGTGCAGCCCACCGCCAGGTCGACGGCGTGCGCGTCGAGCCCGACGGGCAGCGCCCCGGCGCTGTGGCACAGGTCCCACACGATCAGCGCGCCCGCGGCGTGCGCGGCCGCGGTGAGGCCGGGCAGGTCGTGCAGCCGGCCGGTGCGGTAGTCGACGTGGTTGAGGAGCACCACCGCGGTGTCCTCGCCGAGGGCGCCGGCCGCGTCGGAGGGGTCGACCGGGACGAGTTCGAGGCCGGTCATCCGGGCGGCGGACGCGGCGATGTAGCCGTCCGTCGGGAAGGTGGTGGCGTCGACCAGCATCCGGGTCCGGCCGGGGGCCGCCAGGCGGGCGGCGCCGACGAGGGCCTTGAACAGGTTGACGCTGGTGGAGTCGCCCACGGTCACCTGGCCGGGGGCGGCGCCGATCAGCGGGGCGATGCGGTCGCCGATCCGCTGCGGGGCGGTCCACCAGCCGCTCTCGTCCCAGGAGCGGATCAGGAGCTCGCCCCACTGGCGGTGCACGACGTCGGCCACCGCGCCGGGGACCCCGGCCGGCAGCGCGCCGAGGGAGTTCCCGTCGAGGTAGACGACCCCTTCGGGCAGCGTGAAGCGCTCGCGGAGCTTGCCGAGGCCGTCCTCGGCGTCGAGGCGCGCGGCCCGCTCCTGGAGCTCGGGTATCGGGTTCGGGGCGGCGTCAGACATGGCTGCGGGCCGTCCAGAGCTCGGGGAAGACGTTCTTCGTGGCGCGCTTCTCCAGCCAGGTCACCCCGGCCGAGCCGCCCGTGCCCGTCTTCGCGCCCATCGCCCGGCGCGTCGCGACCAGGTGGTCGTTGCGCCAGCGCCAGACCAGCTCGGCGACGTCCGTGAGCACCTCGCCGAGGCGGTGCAGGTCGGCGTGGTGGCCGGCCGGGTCCGCGTAGAGCTCCGTCCAGACGGCCTCGACCTCGGCGGAGGGCTCGTACCGCAGGGCGAGGTCCCGGTCCAGGACCGCCTGGGGTACCGGAAGGCCGCGGCGGGCCAGCAGGCGCAGGGTCTCGTCGTACACGCTGGGCTCGTGGAGGGCCTTCTCCAGCTCGGCGTGGACCCGCGGGGCGCCCCTGTGGGGGACGAGCATCGACGCGGACTTCTCGCCCAGCAGGAACTCCATCCGGCGGTACATCGCCGACTGGAAACCGGAACCCTCGCCGAGGGCGGCGCGGTAGGAGTTGAACTGTGCGGGGGTGAGCTGGGCCAGCGGCCGCCAGGAGGCGTTCAGGGCCTCCAGCTCACGGAGGGATCGTTTCAGCGCGTCCATCGCGACCTGGACGTCGTCCTCGCGCAGGGCGCGGGCGGCGGTCTCCCACTCGTGGACGATGACCGTGAACCACAGTTCCATGACCTGGGTCGTCACCAGGAACACCATCTCGCCGGGGTCGTCCGAGCGCGGGTGCTGGAGGTGGGTGAGGACGTCCGCCTGGACGTAGTCCTCGTACGGAGTCGTGCCGGCGAAGTCGAGGTTCGGGGTGTCCGAACCGGCTCCGGAGGCATCAAGGGCGTGCGACATTTCTGTCTCCTCGACACGTGCTTCCGGGTAGCGGTCCGCTCCTTCCGATGAGGTAAGTGGAGCCCCGGTCCCCTGCTCCGCATCATAAGCAGGGGATCCGGAAGCCCTCTAGGGCGCTCCTGGAGAGCGTTATGCGAGCGTGTCCGCCGCCGTCTCGGAGGAATCGCGCAGGAAGGTCGAGCAGCGCTCGTACTCCTCCTTCTCGCCGATGGCCCCGGCGGCCCGCGCCAGGGCGTGCAGCGCGCGCAGGAAGCCGCGGTTCGGCTCGTGCTCCCACGGCACCGGGCCGTGGCCCTTCCAGCCGGCGCGGCGCAGCGCGTCGAGGCCGCGGTGGTAGCCCGTACGGGCGTACGCGTACGACTCGACCGGGTGGCCGGCCTCGAAGGCCCGGTCGGCGAGGGCGGCCCAGGCGAGGGAGGAGGAGGGGTGCGCGGCGGCCACCTCGGCCGGGTCGGTACCGGCGGCGAGGGCCTCGCGGGGCGCGGGCTCGTCGGGCAGGTGGGTGGGGGCGGGGCCCCCGAGCAGGTTCTGGTGAATCGACATGGCTTCAGTCTGGCCGACGCGGCCGCCGGCCGGAGGCCGGGCCCGGATCAAGGTCCGTCGGCCCCGGCCCGGATCAGGCGCCGGCCCGCCCCGGGCACCCGTCCGCGGCGCGTGCCGGGCCCGCCGCCGGATGCCGCGGGCCCGGGGGGACGGACGCCGGACGGGAGGCGGCCAGCTCGCGGCGCAGGACCGGCACGATCCGCTCGCCCAGCACGTCGACCTGCTCCAGGGCCACCGCCGCCGGCAGCCCGGCGTGGTCCACGGCGAACAGCTGGCGCTGGTAGTCCCCGTACGCCTCCCGGAAGCCGAGGACCTTCTCGATCACCTGGTCAGGACTGCCCACGGCCAGCGGCGTCCGCTCCAGGCACTCCTCCAGCGAGTACCGCCCGCCGTGGAACCGGGACCGGTCGAAGTACGGGCGGAACTCCCGCACCGCGTCCTGCGAGCGCGCCCGTACGAAGACCTGCCCGCCGAGCCCGACGACCGCCTGCCCGGCGGTGCCGTGGCCGTGCTCCTCGTACCGGGTCCGGTACAGCTCCACCAGGCGGGCGTAATGGTCGACCGGCCCGAGCAGGTTGTCCGCGAAGAAGCCGTCCCCGTAGTACGCGGCCTGCTCCGCCGTCTCCGGCGAACGCACCGACGTGTGCCACACGAAGGGCGGCACGCCGTCCAGCGGGCGGGGCACGGAGGTGAAGCCGTCGAGGCGGGCCCGGAAGCGCCCCTGCCAGTCGACGTCCTCCTCCCGCCACAGGCGGTGCAGCAGGGCGTAGTTCTCCCGGGCCAGGGCACCGCACTGGCGCAGGTCCTGGCCGAACCACGGGTAGCAGTTCGGGGTGTTGCCCCGGCCCGTCATCAGGTCGAGGCGGCCGCCCGCCAGGTGCTGGAGCAGCGCGTACTCCTCCGCGACGCGCACCGGGTCGTTGGTGGTGACCAGGGTGGTGGCGGTGGACAGGACCAGCCGCCGGGTGCGCGCGGCGAGGTAGCCGAGCAGGGCCGGCGGCGAGGAGGTCACGTAGGGCGGGCTGTGGTGCTCCCCGGTGGCGAAGACGTCGAGCCCGGCGTCCTCCGCCCGCAGGGCGAGCGCGGTCACGGCCAGGATCCGCTCGTGCTCCGTCGGCGCTCGGCCCGTCGCCGGGTCGGGCGCGACCTCTCCGATCGAGAAGACGCCGAACTGCACGCCGCCCCTCCCGTGTCGGTACCGCCGCCGCGCGGGGCGGCGCCGGGGGGCAGGCCCCGGCACCGCGGCTCGTGGCCCCGCGACCCGACCGTCCCCGATCCGCGGCCCCTGCGGCCAGGTCCGCCCCGGCAGTCCGTCAAGTCACCGGGGGTGGTGGCGGCCCCACCACGATCCGGCCAAGTGCGGTGACCGGCACACCTCCCCGGAAGAGGGGTCCTCGGCCGACGGTAGAGGTGCAGTGGACGCACGCCGAGGGGGCATGTCGTGAAAGCGGTCATGAGCAGCATCAACAGCATCAGCGGGGGCACCGGTACGGCCACGGTGGCGCCGGTACGGCGGGACCCGGCCCGGGAGTCGGCCGACGACCTGTGCGCCGCGGTCCTGTCCTCCCTGCGCCGCAAGGACCAGCGGGAGAAGGGCCGGCAGTACGTGCAGGGGCTGCTCGCACTGCCCGGACGCAAGTCGATGCGCGGAATCGCCGGGCAGGTCGGGGGCGGGGCCGCCGAGCAGAGCATGCACCACTTCATCTCCGGCTCCACCTGGGACTGGGAGCCGATCCGCGCCTCCCTCGCGGGGTTCCTCCAGGCCACCACCCCGCTGGCCGCCTGGGTGGCGCAGCCGATGGCCATCCCGAAGGGCGGGGAGCACTCGGTGGGCGTGGCGCACCGTTTCGACCCGCACCAGGGGCAGATGTTCCGGGGCCAGCAGGCCTTCGGGACCTGGTTCGCCTCGGCCGGACTGGTCACCCCGGTCGGGTGGCGGATGCACCTGCCGGAGGACGACGCCCCCGGCCCCTTCGACCCCGCCGACGCGCAGGCCGCGTACGAGGAGTCCGCGGCGGCCGCCGTCATCGAGACGGTGCGGCGCAGCGGCAACCGGCGGCCGGTGGTCCTCGACATCCAGCGGATCGGCACCCGCTCCACGATGAACCGCTTCGCCGAGGCCGGACTGCCGGTCATCGCCCGCGTCGCGCCGTCGACCCCGCTGCTCGTCACCGATCCCGCGCTGCCCGGCCACGGCGCCGGGGCGCGCCCCGCGCGGGAGATCCTGCAGGCGGTGAAGGGGCTGTGCACCCCGGTCGAGTGGACCGACCCGGACCCCGCGCTCCCGGGCGGCCGGCACCGCAGCACCCTGGCCGTCGCGGTGCGGGTGATGATGCCCGACCCCTCCCCGGCCCGCCGCCGCCACCTGCTGCTGGTCGGCGAGTGGACGGACCCGCGCCGCCCTCCGGCGCAGCTGTGGGTGACGGACCTGGTACGGCTGCCCGTGGGCCCGCTGCTGCGGCTGACGAAGCAGGGCCGGCGGGTCGCCTTCGCCGCCGAGCACAGCGGCCAGGAGGCGGGCCTGCGCGACTTCGCCGGGCGGGCCCTGCCCGGCTGGCACCGGCACGTCACGCTGGCCTCGGTCGCGCACGCGGCCCGCGCCCTGACCGGCACGGAGCACTACGCGGCCGCGTAGCGGGGGCTACGCGCCCGACCGGTCGGCGGCGGTGCGGCGGTCGTGCAGCACGGTGCGGGTCCGGCGCAGCCGCAGGGCCATCTGGATCTCCAGCGCCCCGGAGGGCTTCTGCCAGTCGGGGCCGAGGAGTTCGGCGATCCGCTCCAGCCGGCGGGAGACGGTGTTGGGGTGCACGTGCAGGGCCTCGGCGGCGTGGGTGGGGCTGCCGCCGGAGGCGAAGTACGCCTCCAGGGTGCGGGTCAGCTCCGTCAGCCGGTCCGCGTCGTACTCCAGCACGGGGCCGATGGTCGCCGCGATGAACGACTCCACGTCGTGGTCGGCGGACAGCAGCATCCCGAGGAAGCCGAGTTCGCGCAGCGAGGCGGTGCCGCCCACCCCGTCGAGCGCGGTCAGGGCGTCCAGGCAGCGCACGGCCTCGGCGTAGACCCGGGCCACCTCGCCCGGGCTCCCCGTGGGACCCGCCGCCCCGGTGGACACGGCGTGGCCCAGCAGCGGCGACAGCTCCCCGGAGACCCGGTGCGCGGCGGCGGAGGCGTCGGTGCCGGGCAGGACCAGGACGATGCAGCCGCGGCGGACGCCCTTGAGCCCGCCCATCCGGTACGCGTACGAGGACGCCCAGGCCACGGCCTTGCCCAGTTCGCCGCCCTCCGGCCGGGCGACGACCACCACGTGCGGCCCGTCGAGGTCGATGCCGAGGCGGCGGGTGCGCTCCAGCAGGTGCAGGTCGACGGAGTGCGGGCGGTCCAGCAGGTCGGCGAGGAGCTCGTCGTGGACGGGGCCCTCGGCGGCGGCCGTGCCCCGCTGGATCAGCATCAGGGAGGCCACCGACTGGGCGGCCAGCTGGAGCAGCCGTACGTCCTCCTCGGCGAGCGGCTCGGAGGCGCTCAGCAGCAGCACCCCGAGGTCCTCGGCGCCCGCCAGCACCGGGGCGAGCCACAGCTCCCCGGGCAGCCGCACCGGGCGCCGGTCGGTGAGGGCCTGGAGGGAGCCCTTGGTCACCGCGTCCTCGTCCAGGCCGGGCAGTTCCCCGGTCGCGGTCAGCGGCCGCCCGCCCGGGTCCCGTACCTGGAGGACGCCGTCCAGCGCGTCGGCGGTGGCCCGGGCGAGGGTGGCGAGGCCGGCTCCGTCCAGGACCAGCCCGGCCAGCCGGGCGTGGCACTCCCACAGGTAGCGGACCCGGGTGAGGGCGGTGTTGGTGCGCGACCCGAAGGCCGCCAGCTCGGTGACCTCGTCGCGGGTCTGCTCCAGCAGCCGGGCCTTCTCGATGGCGACTGCGGCCAGGTCGGCGAGGGAGAGCATGATGCCGATCTCGTCCGGGGTGAACTCCCGTACGGCGCGGTCGGATCCGTAGAGCGCGCCGAGGGTGGAGTTCCCGCGCCGCAGCGGGACCGCGATGATCGCGTGCAGGCTCTCCGCCTCGACCACGGCGTCGATGCCGGGGGCGTGCGCGATGGAGGTGTCGGCGAGGTAGTCGGCGGTCCACACCGGCGAGCGGCGGGCCTGCGCGATGCTGCCGAGGCCCCGTCCGGTGCCGAGTTCGAGGCCGACGTTGAGCGCGGTGGTCTCGCCCTCCGAGGTGCGGACGTACGCCGAACCGTCCGGGCGGCTCAGCGACAGCCAGGCCATGTCGAAGCCGAGGAGGCGCCTGGCCCGGCGGGTGATCAGGCGCAGCAGGCCGTCGATGTCGTACGGGGAGGTCAGGTCGTGGGCGGTGTCGACGAGTGCGGTGAGGGCGGCCTCGCGCTGCTTGCCGCTGCTCGCGCGGGCCAGCACCGAACCGGCCAGGTCCACGGCCCGGGTGAGGTCGGCGAGTTCGGCCGCGTCGGCGCCCGCGACGCGGGCATCGGCGAGCAGGGCCTCGTACCGGCTCTGCGGGGCGTCCTGCGCGAGCAGCTCCAGTACGGCCAGCGGGCCGGCCCCGTCCCCGCGTCGCATACCGCCGCTCCCCCCACCCCGACCAGCCGCTTTACGTCCCCGGCCCCGAACCTAGGTTCCGTCGGGCGAGGGGTCAAGCAGAGGGGGCCGGGGCGCCGGAGGGTCAGGTGCGGGCGGCACCCGTCAGGGAGGGCCCGGAGGCCGGCCTGCCCCTGCGGGCGGCCTCGACGCGGGCCTCGGCCCGGCGCAGCGCCGCCAGGTAGGCACCGCCGGGGCGGCCCGCGCCGGAGCCGCGCAGGACGGCGAGGGCGAGACGCAGCTCGCGGTGGCGTCCGAGGGCGAGTTCCGCCTCGGCCCACTGGCCGAGCACGGAGAGCCGGTCGGCGTCGAGGCGGGCGATGCGGCCGCGGAGCCAGGTCCCGGCGTCGATGCCGTCCAGGACGGGGCCGGTCCACAGGTCCAGGGCGCGGCGGAGCCGGGCGGCGGCCTGCCCGTAGTCGCCGCGTTCCATGGCCCGGTACCCGGCGCCGGCGTCGCGTTCGAACTCGCGGACGTCGCAGCGGCCGCCGGCGGTGTCGAGAAGATACCCGCCGGGCCGGGTGGACAGCGCGGCTTCGGGAGTTCGTACCGAACCGGGCCCCAGCGCCTCGGCGAACCGCTCGCGCAGCCGGCGTACGGCGGTGTGCAGGGCGGCGTGGGCGTGCTCGGGCGGGACGCGGCGGACCAGCTCGTCCGCGAGCACGGAAACGGGTACGACCCGGTCGGGACAGGCCGCGAGGACCGCCAGGACGTGCCGGGCCTCCGGCGATGGGGCCGTGATGGGCACACCGTTCTCGATGACCCGCGGTGTGCCGAGTACCTCAATGTCCACAGTGATCCCCCCTGGGCAGGCCAGCGGAAAAATAATACCCGGGGGGATCTTTTTGGGAAGGGGGAGGGGAGGGGCGGGCCGGGGTCAGGCCTCCTCCTGCGGGGGCACCCCGCCCGCGCAGCCGTGCCGGCACTCGTGCGCGCCCTGCGGCCCGAACAGCGCCCGCGCGCCCCGCCCGGGGGCCGTGTCCAGCCGGATCGCCACGGCCGGGACCACCGCGCTGGGCATCACGTGCGTGTAGAGCTCCGAGACCTGCGCGTCCATGTCCAGCCCGAGCGTGTACGACATGGTGTTCAGCCCCGCGTACGCCCCGACGACCAGACGGGCCAGCACCCACGGGTCCACGTTCGGCAGCAGCTCCCCGCGCCGCCGGGCCTCTTCCAGCAGCGGGATGTGCAGCTCGATCCAGGTCTGGTACGGGGTCGCCCGGTCGAGGCCCCGGCCCGCGTGGTCCAGCGTGAGGCGGGTGCTGGCCCGCATCAGCGCGTCGTGCCGCAGCTGGTGCGAGAAGACCATGCCGATGTCCACGAACTCCTGCGCCTTGTACTGCTGCGGCAGCATCTGCGGCTGCGCCGCGTTCTGCGCGTCGATGACGGCCTGGGCCAGGCCTTCCTTCGACTCGAAGTGGAAGTACAGGGCGCCCTTGGTGACCTTGGCGATGTTCACGATGTCCGAGAGTTTGGCCGTGTCGTAGCCGCACTCCTCGAAGACCAGGGCGGCCGCCTCCAGGATCGCCCGACGCGTGCGCACCGCCCTTTCCTGCTTCACCTGGGGTCGCTCTGTCTTCATCTGCGGCGTCGCCTCTCCTGGCCCGCCGGTTTTACATCCCCACGGGTACGTTTCTCTGGGTAGATTCCACACCATCGCGCCGCCGCGCGTCCACCGGCGTATGTCACCTCGGGCGAATCCCTCCCGAATCCACCTCAGCGCACACGGAAGAGGGGTCCGCCGGTCCGTGACGGACCGGCGGACCCCTCTCTCAGGTCCTCGCGAACCCTTCCGGGTCCTCGCCGCTTACTTCAGCTTGGTGCCCGTGGAGCGCAGGTCGGCGCAGGCCTGGGTGACGCGCTTGGCCATGCTCGCCTCGGCCAGCTTGCCCCAGGTGCGCGGGTCGTAGGTGGACTTCTTGCCGACCTCGCCGTCGACCTTCAGGACACCGTCGTAGTTGCGGAACATGTGGTCCGCGACCGGGCGGGTGAAGGCGTACTGGGTGTCGGTGTCGAGGTTCATCTTCACGACGCCGTTCTCCAGCGCGGTGGCGATCTCCTCGGGCGTGGAGCCCGAACCGCCGTGGAAGACGAAGTCGAACGGCGAAGCCTTGCCGAACTTCTCGGCGACACCGGCCTGCAGGTCCTTGAGGAGCTCCGGACGCAGGACGACGTTGCCCGGCTTGTAGACGCCGTGCACGTTGCCGAAGGAGGCGGCCAGCAGGTAGCGGCCCTTCTCGCCCAGGCCCAGGGCCTCGGCGGTGCGGATCGCGTCATCGACGGTGGTGTACAGCTCGTCGTTGATCTCGTGGCTGACGCCGTCCTCCTCGCCGCCGGTCGGGGTGATCTCGACCTCCAGGATGATCTTCGCGGCGGCGGCCTTGGCGAGCAGCTCCTGGCCGATGGCCAGGTTGTCGGCCAGGGTCTCGGCGGAGCCGTCCCACATGTGCGACTGGAAGAGGGGGTTCAGGCCGCGGGCGACGCGCTCGGCGGAGACCTCCAGGAGCGGACGTACGTAACCGTCCAGCTTGTCCTTGGGGCAGTGGTCCGTGTGCAGCGCGACCGTGACGTCGTACTTGGCGGCGACGACGTGCGCGAACTCGGCCAGGGCGACCGCGCCGGTGACCATGTCCTTGCTGTACTGGCCACCCAGGAATTCGGCACCACCGGTGGAGATCTGGATGATGCCGTCGCTCTCGGCCTCCGCGAAGCCGCGCAGCGCGGCGTGCAGGGTCTGGGTCGAGGTGACGTTGATGGCCGGGTAGGCGAACTTGCCTGCCTTCGCCCGGTCGAGCATCTCGTTGTAGACCTCGGGGGTTGCGATGGGCATCTGTCCGCTCCTTGGATGTGCGGGGAGTGTGCTTATTGCGGGCCCTGACCTGGGGGCGACGTCGCCGTCGCGCCTATCTTTCCAGACTCGGCGCAACACTCCACCCCGCCTGTCACCCCCCGTTCGACGAAGCGGGCGGAGTGTTTCACGTGAAACACTCCGCCCCTCCGAAAAGCCGCAGGTCAGGACCGGACCCAGGACTTCCGGGACCTTGGTCCCCAGTTGTCCCGCACCCGCCCCGCGGCCCGCCCGTCACCCCCGCGCGACCACGATCCGAGACGACGGGGGCCGGAGCGGAAGGGCTCAGGCGAGGCCCAGGTCCCCGAGCTGGTAGCCGGTGAGGTAGGGCAGGCCGGCCGCGGCGATCGCGTCGGACGCGCCCCGGTCCACGATGGTGGCGACGGCGACGACCTCGCCGCCGGCCTCGCGGACCGCCTCGACGGCGGTCAGCGGGGAGCCGCCGGTGGTCGAGGTGTCCTCGACGACCAGGCAGCGCTTGCCCTTCACGTCGGTGCCCTCGATGCGGCGCTGCATGCCGTGGGCCTTCTGGGCCTTGCGGACGACGAAGGCGTCCAGGCGCTCGCCGCGCGCGGCGGAGGCGTGCAGCATCGAGGTCGCGACCGGGTCGGCGCCCAGGGTCAGGCCGCCGACGCAGTCGAACTCCAGGTCGGCGGTGAGGTCCAGCATGACCTGCCCGACCAGCGGGGCGGCCTCGCCGTCGAGGGTGATCCGGCGGAGGTCGATGTAGTAGTCGGCTTCCTTGCCGGAGGAGAGCGTCACCTTGCCGTGCACGACGGCCTTGTCCTTGATCTGCTGCAGAAGCGCATCGCGTACGTCAGTCATGGCGTCGAGCTTAGTTGCGGGTCAGCCGAGGCGCCGCCACGTCCAGGTGGTGGCGACCTCCAGCGGGTCCACCGGCGTGACCAGGCGCGGGAGGGTGTTGAGGCCGTTCGGCGGGCCGGACTGCGGCTCTACGCAGACGGCCTCGGGCTGCTCGTCGTACACGACCACCCATTCGGCGGGGCTGGTGACCTTCAGCTCCAGCTGACCGGGCCAGGTGAGGGTGACGTCGACCCCGTAGGGCATGCCGAAGCAGTCGTCCCAGGGGCCGGGCTTCGGGTCGGTGCGGCGGCCGGTGGGGATGTGGTCCTCGTCCCGCTCCTCCTGCCAGGCCGGGTCGAAGCCGATCCGGGCCGGTTCCCCGCCCTCGGTGAGGACCCGGTTGAACCAGGGGTGCCAGCCCGCCTGCGCCGGGAAGGAGTCCTGGTACGTCTCCACGCCCAGGCGGATCGTCAGCGCGTCCGGTCCCAGCTCGAAGAGCTGCGTCACCCGGCCGGAGTAGGGCCAGGGGTCGACGAGGTCGTAGGTGAAGGCCGCGGTGGTGCCGGTCGCGGAGGCCGTCTTCCAGGGCGCGTCGCGGGCGAAGCCGTGGATGGCGTGCGGCGGGTGGTTCAGCGGCAGCTGGTGGACGGAGGCACCGTCGTGGAACCGCCCGTTCGCCGTGCGCCCGCACCACGGGACCATCGGGAAGGCACCGAACTTCGGGCCCTGCCGCAGCAGCTCGATGCCGTCGACGCGCAGACCGCTGACCCGGCAGCCGTTTTCCTGATCGATGGTGAGTTCGGCGCCGCCGGCGCTCAGTCGCGTAGTCATACGGCGACCCTACGGCGCGTCAGCGACGGCGGCGCAACGCCCTTCCGACGACGACCGCCGAGGCGAGGGCCAGTGCCGCCGCCGGGGCGATCCAGCGCATGCCGTTGCCGCCGCCCCCGGCGGAGGGCGCCGGGACCGGGGCGTAGCGGCCGCGCGGGGGCGCGTGGTCGACCTCCTCCGCGCTGCGGCCGATCATCGTGCGGCGGGCGTGGGCGGCCTCGGCCGGCGGGCGTCCGGGGCCGGCGGTGCCCGCGGCGGGCCCCTCCTCCTCGTCCGGCCCGACGAAGGACGCGAAGTCGGCGAACTCGCCTTCGAGGAAGGGGTCGAGGGACGGGGGCGGCACCTCGGTGTCGAACACGGAGGGCGCGACCCCGGCGGGTCCGGCCGTTTCCTCCCCGGACTCCGTCGCGGCATCGCCCGCGCCGCCCGCCGCACCGGCCAGGTTGGCGGCGAAGCGGTCGAGGAGCCGGCCGGCGGCGGTGGCGGTGGCCGCCGGATCGAAGGCGGCGGCCCGGCCGTCGGCGGTGGCCCCGCCGCTGAACTCCAGCAGGGTCCCGCCGTCGTGCGGGACCAGCCGCAGCACCAGCGCGAGGGTGACGGAGCCGCTGCCCCGCGCCTCGGAGCCCTCGCCCTCCGCCGCGAAGTGCTCCGGGTCCCGTTCGGACAGGGTCAGGGAGCCCCGGTAGGTCACGGTGTGGCCGCCGACCCGCACCTTGAGCCGCCCGGCCAGCGGCCCGGAGGCGGTGTCGGCGTCCTGCTGGAGCCCGGGGACGCAGCGGGCCACCCGGGCGGGGTCGCGCAGGACGGCGCGGACGTCTTGTGCCGGTACCGGAACGAACACCTGATGCTCCATGCGGCCGAGCCTACCGACGGGACCCGCCGCTGCACACGGACACGACGCCACGGGTCAGTGGTAACGCGGATGCGGCAGCGTGGACGGCGGGAGCCCGGCGGCCGGCCGGCTCCGGGCGGCGTCCCGGGCCGCGTCCCGCAGCCCCCGGGTGGACACGGCCCGCAGGGCGGGGGTGTCGCGGTCCACGCGCAGCTCGGGGACCCGGTCGCGGGCGGCGAGCACGAAGCCCCAGTCCTGCGGCGGCGCGTCGGCCGCGCCCTGGGTGCGGTCGGGCCCGGCGGCGAAGCCGGAGAGCCGGCCGCCCGTGCTGTACGGGGTGGTGAGCAACCCGGCCGCGCGCAGGGTGGACTCGACGGTCCAGTACGTACGCGGCCTCGTGGTGAGGGGGCCGGCGTGCACCGCGATGCGCCCGCCCGGCTTCAGGGCCCGCGCGGCGAGCCCGTAGAACTCCTGCGAGTACAGCTTCGTGCTCGGTGTGATGCCCGGGTCGGGCAGGTCGGAGACGATGACGTCGAAGCGGTCCCGGGCGGCGGGCCCCCGCAGCCAGCGGAAGGCGTCCTGGGTGACGACGCCGAGGCGCGGGTCCGCGTACGCGCGGGCGTTGAGCGCGGAGAGCATCGGGTCGGTGCGGGCGAGGCGGACCACGCCTGGGTCGAGTTCGACGACGGTGACGGAGTCGACGTCCCGGTAGCGCAGCACCTCGCGGGCGGCGAGCCCGTCGCCGCCGCCGAGGACCAGGACGCGGGCGTGCGGGCCGGTCATCGCGGGGTGGACCAGGGCCTCGTGGTAGCGGTACTCGTCGTAGCCGCTGACCCGCAGCCGCCCGTCGAGGAAGAGGTCCAGGGAGCGCGGGGAGCCGGTGGAGGGGCCGGTCAGCACCAGTTCCTGCACCCCGGTCTGCGCGGCGACCCGTACCTCGGCGCCGTAGACGGCGGTGCGCGCGGCCCGCTCGAAGTCGTCGACGAGGAGGGTGGCGGAGGCGAGCAGGGCGAGGACGGTCGCGTTGGCGGTGACCAGCAGCCAGCGGCAGCGCCTGCTGAGGTCGTGGCGGAACAGCCACAGGACGAGTCCGCCGCCGACGACGGCGTTCACGGTGCCGGTGAGCATGGCCCCGGTGAGCTGGCCGAGCACGGGAAGCAGCAGGAAGGGGAAGGCGAGCCCGCCGGCCAGGGCGCCCACGTAGTCGGCGGCGAAGAGGTCGGCGACGGCCCCGCCGGCGTCCTGTCTGCGGATGCGCTGGATGAGGACCATCAGCAGCGGGATCTCCGCGCCGATGAGCACTCCGATGCCGAAGGAGAACGCGACGAGGGCCGGCCGGGACTCGCCCAGCCAGGCGAAGCTCGCGTACAGGGTCATCGCGGAGAAGCCGCCGAGGAGGGCGAGCGCGGCCTCGATGGCGCCGAACCCGAAGGCGGGCCGGCTGCGCAGGCGTTTGGCGAGGAGGGAGCCGACGCCCATGGCGAAGACCATCACGGACAGGACGACCGACGCCTGGGTGACGGAGTCGCCGATGAGGTACGAGCCGAGGGCGAGCAGTTCCAGCTCGTAGACGAGCCCGCAGGCGGCGCAGACGAACACCGTGGCCAGCACGAGGAGTCGGCCGGTCCGGGGGCGTACGGGCAGGGCGGCCTGGACGGTCTGCACGCCCCGCGGCTCCGCCGCCGGGAGCACCCCGCGGGGGGCGGAACGGTCGATCATGCAGCGAACCGTACGTCACCGCCCACCGACACCCTGTCACCCACATGGGTGCAAGTGCCGCGTCGATCAGGCCGGTTGGCGTAATCGCGAGGGGCGGTACGGGGTCCTAGACGGGGGCGCCCATGCGCACGCCGACCCGGGTCCGGGTGGCCACCAGCTGGCCCTCCTGCGGGTACGCGTGCCAGGTCCGCCAGCGCACCTGGCCCTCGTGCCGCTGCGCGAGCATCGCGGTGAACGCGTGCGGGTCACCGGGGAAGGTCCCGGCTAGCCCGTTCGGGTGATCCGCGACCAGCGCGAGCAGCTCCTGCGCCCGGCCCGCGAAGGACCCCCGGGAGAGGGTCTCGACCCGCGCGGCGAACTCGTACTCCCAGTCGCCCACCCGCTTCGCCACGCCGAGCGGCAGCGGCGTACTGCTGCCGGGCATACAGGCGACCGTCTCCGAGCAGAGCACCTCGCCCTCCTCCAGGAGCACCTGGTGAGAGGCCCCGAGCAGGCGCAACTCCACCTTCGCGTCCGCGAGCTGGAGGTTCAGTACGGCCAGGGCGGGCAGCCGGTCGCGTCCCAGGGCCCAGGCGAGATCGGCGGCACGCGTGTCGGTGTAGGTGGTCTGGAGGGTCGTGAGCATGAGTCGGCTCCGCAAACGCGCGAGGGAGATGGGCCGGGGCCCGCCAGCGGTAGTCAACGGGTGGGGGGACACCGGCACGGGTCCACAGGAAGTCCCGGGAGGTCCGGGGACTGGTCTACTCAACCGAGGGAATCATGAAAGGCACGGCACTCACAGCGTTTTTACCCAACTTGACGGGGTTTACATCCCCCCGGGGGCTTCACGGTTCACGTGTTCAACACGACGCCGCCCGTACGCCGTAGCGCCGGACCGAACAAGAAGACGCCCGAAGGAAGTTGTCCCCGCCGGGCGTCTTGTCCACACGGGCTGCGCGCGGTTTCCGTACACGACGTGGATCGCGGAGGACGGACCACGGCCCGCGGCGCACGTACCAGTGTCAGCTGGACCCGCAGCCTCCGCCACCGCAGGAGGACGACGACCCGCACGACGAGGAGGAACCGCAGGACGAGGAGTCCCCGCCCCCGGCCCACCAGCCGCCCCCCGAACCACCGGATCCGGACCCGCTGCCGCCCGATCCGCCCAATCGCGCCACCAGGACGACGAAGCCCACGACTGCCAAACCCACGAGAATCAGGACGAGGGACACGGCCCCGCCTCCTTCCCCACACCCCGGTCACCCGGGTCGCGGTACCCCCGTGGCCCGCGTGCAGGGGGGATGCCCCCAGGCCAACGCCTCGAAAGCACACTTGAGCAACTCCAGAGGTTCCCCCGAGGATGGCGCTCATGAGCGCACCCGCGGGCAACAGCAGCCGCCCCTTCCTCAACCGCAGCCTCGCCGCCTTCGGCACCACGATCTTCGCGGAGATGTCGGCACTGGCCGCCCGCACCGGGTCGATCAACCTGGGCCAGGGCTTCCCCGACACGGACGGCCCCGCCGAGATCGCCGAAGCCGCCGTACGCGCGATCCGCGACGGCCGCGGCAACCAGTACCCGCCCGGCCCCGGCATCCCCGAACTGCGCACCGCGATCGCCGCCCACCAGCAGCGCTTCTACGGCCTGTCCTACGATCCGGACACCGAGGTCCTCGTCACCGCGGGCGCCACCGAGGCCATCGCCGCCTCCCTCCTCGCCCTCCTCGAACCGGGCGACGAGGTCATCGCGCTGGAGCCGTTCTACGACTCCTACGCCGCCTGCATCGCCATGGCCGGCGCGGTCCGCGTCCCCCACACCCTGCGCGCCCCGCACTTCCGCCCCGACCTCGACGCCCTGCGCGCCGCCGTCACCCCGCGCACCCGGCTGCTCCTGCTCAACACCCCGCACAACCCCACGGGCACCGTCCTGACCCGCGAAGAGCTGACCGCCATCGCCGAACTCGCCGTGGAACGCGACCTCCTCGTCGTCACGGACGAGGTGTACGAGCACCTCGTCTTCGAGGGCTCGCACGTGCCACTGGCCTCCCTGCCCGGCATGCGCGAACGCACCGTCACCATCTCCTCCGCCGGCAAGACCTTCTCCTTCACGGGCTGGAAGGTCGGCTGGATCACCGCCCCGCCCGCGCTGGTATCGGCGGTCCGCTCGGCCAAGCAGTTCCTCACCTACGTCTCCTCCGGCCCCTTCCAGTACGCCGTGGCCGAGGCCCTCGCCCTGCCCGACTCCTACTTCGAGGACTTCCGCGCGGACCTCGCCGCCAAGCGCGACCTCCTCTCCGACGGCCTCGCCGCCGCCGGCTTCGAGGTCTTCCGCCCGCAGGGCACGTACTTCATCACCACCGACGTCTCGCCCCTGGGCGAGAAGGACGGGCTCGCCTTCTGCCGCGCCCTGCCCGAGCGGTGCGGGGTCGTCGCCATCCCGAACCAGGTCTTCTACGACGACAGGTCCGCCGGGGCCACCCAGGTCCGCTGGGCCTTCTGCAAGCGGACCGACGTCCTGCGGGAGGCCGTGGAACGCCTCCGCCGGCTCTGAGGCCCGGCATGGACGTGACGAGGACGAGACCGGTCCCGCCCGCCCCCGGGCGGACCGGACGAAGACGGGGGACGGCCTGGTCGGCCGGGGTCGCGCTCGGGGTGTTCGCCGCCGTCCGCGGGGCCGGGGCGCTGGTCATCGCACTCGGCGCCTGGTGGTCGGGCCGGAGCCCGGTGAAGGTGCTCGGCGGCTCCTGGGACTCCTTCTGGTACCTCTCCATCGCCGCCGACGGATACGGCCGCACCCACATGTGGCCCGCCTCCGACTCCATCCAGAGCGACTACGCCTTCTTCCCGCTGTACCCGCTGCTCGTGGACCTCACCGGCGGCGGCCCCGTCGCCGGGCTCGTGGTGTCCTGGACGGCCGCGGCGGCCGCCGCCGTCGGCGTGTACCGGATCGGGGAGCTGCTGCTCGGGGCGCGGGCCGGGGTGCTGCTCGTCGCGCTGTGGGCCTCGCTGCCGCACGCGGTGGTCCTGACCCTCGCCTACACCGAGCCCCTGCTGTGCGCGCTGGCCGCCTGGTCGCTGTACGCCCTGCTGCGGGAGCGGTGGATGTGGGCGGCCGCGCTGGCCGCGCTCGCCGGGCTGACCCGGCCCACCGGGATCGCCGTCGCCGCCGCCGTGACCGTCGTGGCCCTGCGGGAGCTGCTGGTACGGGGCAACCGCGCGCCCGAGGTGTGGGCGGCCGGGCTGCTGGCGCCCGCGGGCTGGGCCTCGTACGTCGTCGCCGTCGGGGCGCGCCGTCACGACCCGCTCGGCTACTTCACCGTCCAGCGGCAGTGGGGCTCGCGCTTCGACTTCGGGGGCGGGACCCTGGAGACGGCCTGGAAGGTCCTGTCCGGGGGGCCCGTGACCGTTCCGGTCGGGGTGACGCTGGCCGTGCTCGCCGCCGCCGGGCTGCTGGCGGTGCTCGCCGTGCTGGACCGGACGCCGCTGCCGCTGCTCGTGTACGCCGGGACGCTGCTGGTGATCACCTTCGGCGGTGCGGGCTTCTTCGAGTCGAAGCCGCGCTTCCTGCTGCCCGCGTTCCCGCTGCTGCTGCCGGTGGCGGCCGCCATGGCGAGAGCCCGGCCGCGCACGGCGATCGCGGTGACCGCCGGCCTGGCCGGGCTCTCGTACGGCTACGGGGCGTACCTGCTCCTGATGGCGAAGGTGCCCCTGTAGGAGCCGTGAGCAGGGGGACGGCTACTCGCCGTCCTCCTCCTTCTTCTCCTCGCCCTCGGCGGAGTCGACTTCCTTCTCCAGGCCGAGCTGCTCCAGCAGCCACTTGTCGAACTCGATCGACGCGCGGACCCAGCTGACCGTGGAGGACACGAAGTGCTCCAGGCTGACGCCGGTGCCGATCAGCATCTGCGCCTCGCCGATCAGGCGGACGGAGCCGTCGTCGTGCGTGTGGCTGTAGACCTTCGGCCACAGGGTGCGGCGGTTCCAGTCGTCGATCGACTCCAGCAGCTGCGGCTTGTCGTCGATGGCGTGGGGGCGGTCGTAGAAGGTCCGCACGGAGAAGACCTGCTGCTCGTCCTCGCCGCGGAACATGAAGTAGGTGCGGAAGTCCTCCCACGGCGCCGCGAGGTCACCCTCGTCGTCGACGACGTACTTCAGCTCCATCTGCTCCAGGAGCTGCTTGACCAGTTCCTGGTCGGGGACGACGGGGCCCGCCGGTCCTTGGCCTTGCGGTTCGGGCTGACCCCCGAAGTTCGGAATCGAGGCCGGGTCGATGCTCACCGTGTACTTCCCTTCGTGCGGATACCGCCATCCTCCCCCATCGCGCCCACCCCGTGTCCAGCCCCGGACCGGCGATCCGCTCCGGGCGGACACGGGGGGCCGCGCGGCCCTTACAGGGCCCGGCCGACCAGCAGGTCCTCGCCGGCCACGTCGACCCGTACGGTGTCGCCTTCGCGGACCTCTCCGGAGAGGATCTCCTTGGCGAGGCGGTCGCCCACGGCCGTCTGGATCAGGCGGCGCAGGGGGCGGGCGCCGTACGCCGGGTCGTTGCCCTTGTCCGCCAGCCAGGCCAGGGCCTCGGGGGTGACGTCCAGGGCGAGCCGGCGGTCGGCGAGGCGCTTGGCGAGCTTGGCGATCTGGAGCTCGGCGATGTGCGCCAGCTCGTCGCGGGTCAGCGCGGAGAAGACGACGAGGTCGTCGAGGCGGTTGAGGAACTCCGGCTTGAAGCTCGCCCGGACCACCTCCAGGACCTGCGCCTTCTTCTGCTCGGCCGGGGTGGCCGGGTCCACCAGGAACTGGCTGCCCAGGTTCGAGGTGAGGATCAGGATGGTGTTGCGGAAGTCCACCGTGCGGCCCTGGCCGTCGGTGAGGCGGCCGTCGTCGAGGACCTGGAGCAGGATGTCGAAGACCTCGGGGTGGGCCTTCTCGACCTCGTCCAGCAGCACCACGCTGTACGGGCGGCGGCGGACGGCCTCGGTGAGCTGGCCGCCCTCCTCGTAGCCGACGTAGCCGGGAGGGGCGCCGACGAGCCGGGCCACGCTGTGCTTCTCGGAGTACTCGGACATGTCGATGCGGACCATGGCCCGCTCGTCGTCGAAGAGGAAGTCCGCGAGGGCCTTGGCCAGCTCCGTCTTGCCCACGCCCGTCGGGCCCAGGAAGAGGAAGGAGCCGGTGGGGCGGTCCGGGTCGGCGATGCCGGCGCGGGTGCGGCGCACGGCGTCCGCGACGGCGCGCACGGCCTCGCTCTGGCCGATCAGGCGGCGGCCCAGCTCGTCCTCCATGCGCAGGAGCTTCTGGGTCTCCCCTTCGAGGAGCCGGCCGGCCGGGATGCCGGTCCAGGCGCCGACCACGTCGGCGATGTCGTCGGGGCCGACCTCGTCCTTGACCATGGCGTTCTTGGAGTTCTTCGAGGTCTCCGCCGCGGCCTCCTCCTCGGTGGCCTCCGCCAGCTCGCGCTCCAGCTGCGGGATCTCCCCGTAGAGCAGCTTGGAGGCGGTGTCGAAGTCCCCGTCGCGCTGGGCGCGCTCGGCCTGCCCGCGCAGGTCGTCCAGGCGCTCCTTGAGCTCGCCGACGCGGTTGAGGGACTGCTTCTCCTTCTCCCAGCGGGCGGTCAGGCCGCGCAGCTCCTCCTCCCGGTCGGCGAGGTCCTTGCGGATCTTGTCGAGGCGTTCGATCGAGGCCGGGTCGGACTCGTTCTTCAGCGCCAGCTCCTCCATCCGCATCCGGTCCACGGAGCGCTGGAGCTCGTCGATCTCCACGGGCGAGGAGTCGATCTCCATGCGGAGCCGGGAGGCCGCCTCGTCGACGAGGTCGATGGCCTTGTCGGGCAGGAAGCGGGAGGTGATGTAGCGGTCGGAGAGGGTCGCGGCGGCGACGAGGGCGCTGTCGTTGATGACGACCTTGTGGTGGGCCTCGTAGCGGCCCTTGAGCCCGCGCAGGATCGCGATGGTGTCCTCGACGGTGGGCTCGGCGACCAGCACCTGCTGGAAGCGGCGCTCCAGCGCCGGGTCCTTCTCGATGCGCTCGCGGTACTCGTCCAGGGTGGTGGCGCCGACCATGCGCAGCTCGCCGCGGGCCAGCATGGGCTTGAGCATGTTGCCCGCGTCCATGGCGGAGTCCCCGCCGGCGCCGGCGCCGACGACGGTGTGCAGCTCGTCGATGAAGGTGATGATCTGGCCCTCGCTCGACTTGATCTCGGCGAGGACGGTCTTCAGGCGCTCCTCGAACTCGCCGCGGTACTTGGCGCCGGCCACCATCGCGCCGAGGTCGAGGGAGACGAGCCGCTTGCCCTTGAGGGACTCGGGGACGTCGCCCTTGACGATGCGCTGGGCCAGGCCCTCGACGACGGCGGTCTTGCCGACGCCGGGCTCGCCGATGAGCACCGGGTTGTTCTTGGTGCGGCGGGAGAGGACCTGGACGACGCGCCGGATCTCGTGGTCGCGGCCGATGACCGGGTCGAGCTTGCCGTCGCGGGCGGCGGCCGTGAAGTCGGTGCCGAACTTCTCCAGGGCCTTGTACTGGCCCTCCGGGTCGGGGGTGGTCACCCGCCGTGCTCCTCGTGCGTTCTGGAAGGCGTCCAGCAGCTTCTTCGCCGTGGCGCCCTGGGCGGAAAGGACCTCACCGGCCGCGCCGCCCTTGGCGGCGACGGCGATGAGGAGGTGTTCGGTGGAGAGGTACTCGTCGCCGAGGCGGCCGGCCTCCGCGTCGGCCTCGGCCAGTACGGCGAGCAGGTCGCGGCTGGGCTGCGGGGGCGCGACGGTGGAGCCGGTGACGCTGGGCAGGGCGGCGAGCAGCCGCTCCGCCCCGGCGCGGACGGCGGCCTGGTCGGCGTCGGCGGCGACCAGCAGGTCGACGACGTTCTCGTTGTCCTCGCCGGCGAGCAGTGCCAGCAGCAGGTGCGCGGGGGTCAGGTCGGCGTGGCCGTCCTTGACGGCCCTGCTCGTGGCCGCGTTCAGGGCGTCGCGGCTCTTGTTGGTCAGCTCGGCGTCCACTCTCGGTGTCTCCTCTCCGGCGGGCGTACGTGACTCGTCGCACCCGGCTGGCCGGATGCTCACTCTGACAGATTCAGCATCTGCAAAGTTGAGTCTATTCCACTCAAGGCTCTTCTCGGGGCCATTCTCCCGACCGACCCGCCCGGTCCGGCGGGTACGCGGGCGTACGCTTCGGCCCATGTCCCATGACGTACTCAACCCGACGCCCGAGTACCTCGCCTTCTGGCGGGAGCGGCACGTCTGCACCCTGACCACCCCGCGCCCGGACGGCACGCCGCACGTGGTGCCCGTGGGCGTGACCTACGACCCGGAGGCCGGGCTGGCACGGGTGATCAGCAACAAGCACAGCAAGAAGGTCCGCAACGTCCTGGCGGCGGCCGGCGGCGGCGCCCGGGTGGCGGTCTGCCAGATGGAGGGCAGGCGCTGGGCCACCCTGGAGGGGCGCGCGGTGATCCGTACGGACGAGGCCTCGGTCGCCGAGGCCGTGACGCGCTACGCGGAGCGGTACGGGCGGATGCCCTCGCCCAACCCGGACCGGGTGGTCCTGGAGATCACCCTCGACCGGGCCATGGGCCGGGCCTGAGCCGGAAGACGCGGCTCAGGGTGATTGTCCGGTTCAACCACTGGACGCGGACATCACAACGGCGCCATCGTGGTCAGGTCCACGATGGCGCCGTTGTGTGGGGGTAGCACCTGGAGCGATTTGCAACGACGGGGGAATCGCCTCAGGCACTGCGGGGGGTGGCGGTGGTGATATCGGGCTCGAACAGCTGGTGGTCACGCTGGTCGAGGTTGACGAAGACCATGCCGTACCGCACTTCGCAGCGGACGGGCTGCGGTGCGCCCCGGGGGCGGCGCAGACAGCGGTAGGCGCGGACGTCCTCGTCCTCCTCGCGCACGACGACGATCGGCTGGCCGAAAAGAGTGACCATCAACGAATCGCCGGCGTAGGGGATCGCCGTGGCGAGGTCTATGAACTGCCATCCGGAGCGGTAGGCAGAGGCCATTTCGCGACGAAAGTCGCGGTCGTCGGGGGTCATCAGGAGGCCTTCGCAGGGGCCGCGTCCCAGCCGAGGTCCGCGGGGCTGGAGTCCCAGCCGAGATCGCTCTTGCCCATGGACTCGACGTGCGCGGCGGCACTCGCCTGAGCACTTCCCGCGTCGCCGCCGTTGCCGGCTACGACTGCTCCAATGACCGCGACGACGGAGAAAACAACGGCAAGCGCCGAGCGAAGCATTCTCTTATACATGGTCGGCTTCGTCCTCACTTGATGGAATCCTCTCCCCCGCACTGTCAGACGATGGCTCATTCAGGCACGTCAGTGCCACAGGGACGATGCATCATGTTCTTACATGTTCAGGACCCTGGGGGGTGGAGAATTGGTAAGAAGCGAGACAAACCCGACACATCCCCACCCCGTCACGGCGATGTGCGCCGAGGGCGCGCGACTGTACGCGGCGGCCCTGAGCACCGGTCGCGTCGCACGCGGCGAGGTCCAGAACGCCCCCTGCCTGCTCGAATTCGCACTCCTGCGACCCGACCCGGATGACGCCAACCAGCTGCGCGCGGTTCCCCCGTCCGTCGCCTTGGCGCAACGGCTCCATCCGCTCGAACGCGAGATCCAGGAACGCCGGCGCACCGCCGTAGATCTCACCGACACATTCGAGCCGTTCCTCACCATCAGCGCCCAGACCCCCTCCAACACCCACGCCATCACGGTCCTGGAGGGGATCGACCAGATCAACGCGGCACTCGACCTGGCCACCGCCGAGTGCCACACGGAGGCCCTGACCGTCCAGCCGGGCGGGGCCCGGTCCACGTTCGTCCTCAGCGAGGCCCTGGAGCGCGCCACGCCGCTGATCGACCGCGGGGTGAGCATCCGGACGCTCTACCAGCACACGGTGCGGCACAGCCAGGGGACGCTCGCCTACGTGGACCGGATCTCCGCCGGAAAGGTCGAGATCCGCACGCTGGAGGAGCTGATAGAGCGTCTCATGATCTTCGACCGCACGGTGGCCTTCATACCCGCCAGCGACGACCGGAGCGTGGCCCTGGAGCTGCGGCACCCGGGGCTGGTGGACTACCTCATCAAGGTCTTCGAGCAACTCTGGCGCAGAGCGGTGCCGTTGGGCGACGAGGTCACGTACACGCACAACCCGGATGGTATCTCCGGAGTGCAGCGTTCCATCGCACAGCTGCTGATCGAGGGCCACGTGGACGAGGCGATCGCCCGCCGGCTGGGAATGAACGTACGCACCTGCCGCGCGCACATCGCGAAGCTGGCCGCCGCCCTCGGCAGCGGCAGCAGGGCCCAACTGGGCTACCTCATCGCCCAGTCCGGGATCCTGCACGGCTCGAACCCGGCGCAGCTCCCCGAGGGCTGACAGAGGCCCCCAGGCGGCCGCGAGGGGCCCCGGGCGCCCGGGACGTACGGAAAAGGCCCCGCCGGGCCCCTCCCGTGCGGGAGGGGCCCGGCGGGGCCTTCACGGCGTGGTCCGGGGGCGGGCCGGTCAGTCGCCCGGACGCTTGGTGGGGCGCCAGACGACCAGCGCGCTGCCCGGCACCGGCGGCTGGTACGGGACCAGGTCGCGGCGGTACGAGGCGTGCACCTGGGCCTCGCGGGCCTGGAGGGCGGCGGCCGCCCCGTCCACGGCGGCGGACAGCTCGGCCACGCGCTGCTGGAGCGCGGCCACCTGGTTCTCCAGTTCGATGATCCGCTTGATCCCGGCCAGGTTGATGCCCTCGTCCTGGGACAGCTGCTGCACCGTGCGGAGCAGTTCGATGTCCCTGGCCGAATACCGCCGGCCGCGGCCGGCCGTACGGTCCGGGGAGACCAGGCCGAGGCGGTCGTACTGGCGCAGGGTCTGCGGATGCAGGCCCGAGAGCTGGGCGGCCACCGAGATCACGTAGACCGGGGTCTCGTCGGTGAGCTGATAGGCCCCCTCGCCGAAGCGGGGCTGTCGTCGGCGGCCGTCCATGTCATGCTCCCTTCGCGGACTCGAACAGGAGGGCACGCGGGTCCTCGGACCCGGTCGCGTCCCGGTACATCTCCAGGGCCTCGCGGGCCTTGTCGGACAACTCCGCCGGAACCGCGACCTCCACCGTGACGAGCAGGTCGCCGCGGGTGCCGTCCTTGCGGACCGCGCCCTTGCCGCGGGCCCGCATGGTGCGGCCGCCGGGGGTGCCCGGGGGGAGCTTCAGGGTGACCGGGGGGCCGCCCAGGGTCGGCACCTTGATGTCGGCGCCCAGGACGGCCTCGGCGAAGGTCACCGGGACCGTCACCGTGAGGTTGTCGCCCTTGCGGCCGAACACCGGGTGGGTGCCGACGTGCACCACCACGTACAGGTCGCCCGCCGGGCCGCCGCGCTCGCCCGGTGCCCCCTTGCCGCGCAGCCGGATCCGCTGGCCGTCGGAGACGCCCGCCGGGATCCGGACCTGCATGGTGCGGGAGGACTTGGCGCGCCCGCTGCCCTTGCAGACCTCGCAGGGGTTCTCCGCGATCAGGCCGCGGCCCTTGCAGTCGGCGCAGGGGTCGGTCAGCGAGAAGCCGCCGCCGCTGCCCCGGGAGACCTGGCCGGTGCCGACGCAGGTCGGGCACACGCGGGGCGTGCCGTTCTTGTCGCCGGTGCCCGAACAGGCCTTGCAGGGGGCCTGCGAGGACATCCGCAGCGGCACGGTCGCGCCGTCCACGGCCTCCGTGAAGGAGAGCGTGACCTCCGACTCGACGTCCTGGCCGCGGCGCGGCTGGGTGCGGGTGCCCGCACCGGGGCCGGCGCCGCGGTTGAACAGCCCGCCGAAGACGTCGCCCAGGCCTCCGCCGAAGCCGCCCTGGCCGCCCTGCTGCGTACCTCCGAACAGGTCGCCCAGGTCGAAGTTGAACGAGCCGCCGCCGCCCGGACCGGCGCGGAAGCCGCCGTTCCCGAACAGCGCGCGGGCCTCGTCGTACTCCTTGCGCTTCTTGGCGTCGCCGAGGACGTCGTTCGCCTCGGAGATCTCCTTGAAGCGCTCCTCGGCCGAGGCGTCGCCCTTGTTGGCGTCCGGGTGGAACTCGCGGGCGAGCTTCCGGTACGCCTTCTTGATCTCGGCCTCGGTGGCGTCCTTCGGGACACCGAGGACCTTGTAGTAGTCCTTCTCGACGAAGTCCTTCGTGCTCATCCCCGGTGTCCCTCCTCTCGGATCCCTACATGGTGTGCGTCAGCCCTTGTCGGGGGCATCCGTGTCCTTGTCGGACGGCGTGTCGCCGTCACCGGACTCGGACTTCGCGGCGGGAGCCGCCCCCGGCTGGGGCTCGGCCACCGCGACCCGCGCGGGGCGGATCGTGCGCTCGCCGATCCGGTACCCCGGCTGCAGGATCGCCACGCAGGTCGTCTCGGTGACGTCCGGCGCGTACGAGTGCATCAAGGCCTCGTGGATCGTCGGGTCGAAGGGCTCGCCCTCCTTGCCGAACTGCTGCAGCCCCATCTTGGCGGCGGCGGTCTCCAGCGACTCGGCCACCGACTTGAAGCCGCCGACCAGCTCGCCGTGCTCCCGGGCCCGGCCGATGTCGTCCAGGGTCGGGAGGAGCTCCGTCAGCAGGCTCGCGACCGCGATCTCCTTGACGGCGACCCGGTCCCGCTCCACGCGGCGACGGTAGTTCTGGTACTCGGCCTGGAGCCGCTGGAGGTCCGCGGTGCGCTCGCCGAGCGCGGTGCGGGCCTGGTCCAGCTGCGCCAGCAGCGCCACGTCCTGAGCCTTGTCCCCGGCCGGGGCCGCCTCGTCCTCCTTCTTGGAGGAGTCGGCGGCCTTCGGCTCCGCGTCGTCAGCGCCGGCGCCGGTGGGGACTTCGGGCTTCTCGTCGAAGCCCGGGGTCTCCTCCGACATCAGGCAGCGCCGCCCTTCGGCTTCTCGTCGTCGACGATCTCGGCGTCGACGACGTCGTCGTCGGCCTTGGCCTGGCCCGCGTCACCCGCGCCGCCGGCGGCCTGGGCGGCCTGGGCGTCGGCGTAGATGGCCTGGCCGAGCTTCTGGCTGACCGCGGCGAGCTTCTCCGTCGCGGTGCGGATCTCGGCGGCGTCGTCGCCCTTGAGCTTGTCCTTCAGCTCGGTGACGGCCGTCTCGACCTCGGTCTTGACCTCGGCCGGGACCTTCTCCGCGTTGTCCGCGAGGAACTTCTCCGTCTGGTAGACGAGCTGCTCGCCCTGGTTGCGGGACTCGGCCGCCTCCTTGCGGCGCAGGTCCTCGTCCGCGTACTGCTCGGCCTCCTGGCGCATGCGGTCGACCTCGTCCTTGCCGAGCGAGGAGCCGCCGGTGACGGTCATCTTCTGCTCCTTGCCCGTGCCAAGGTCCTTGGCCGTGACGTGCATGATGCCGTTCGCGTCGATGTCGAAGGAGACCTCGATCTGCGGGACGCCGCGCGGGGCCGGCGGCAGGCCCGTCAGCTCGAACATGCCGAGCTTCTTGTTGTACGCCGCGATCTCGCGCTCGCCCTGGTAGACCTGGATCTGCACGGACGGCTGGTTGTCCTCGGCCGTCGTGAAGATCTCCGACCGCTTGGTCGGGATGGTCGTGTTGCGCTCGATGAGCTTGGTCATGATGCCGCCCTTGGTCTCGATGCCGAGGGACAGCGGGGTCACGTCGAGGAGCAGGACGTCCTTGACCTCACCCTTGAGGACACCGGCCTGGAGGGTGGCGCCGATGGCGACGACCTCGTCCGGGTTGACGCCCTTGTTGGCGTCCTGGCCGCCGGTGAGCTCCTTGACGAGCTCGGCGACGGCCGGCATGCGGGTGGAGCCGCCGACCAGGACCACGTGGTCGATCTCGGACAGCGCGATGCCGGCGTCCTTGATGACGTTGTGGAACGGGGTCTTGCAGCGGTCGAGCAGGTCCGCGGTCAGCTGCTGGAACTGGGCGCGGGTGAGCTTCTCGTCCAGGTGCAGCGGGCCCTCGGCGGAGGCCGTGATGTAGGGCAGGTTGATCGAGGTCTCCGTGGAGGAGGACAGCTCGATCTTCGCCTTCTCGGCGGCCTCGCGCAGGCGCTGGAGCGCCATCTTGTCCTTGGACAGGTCGACGCCGTGGCCGCTCACGAACTGCTTCACCAGGTAGTCGACGACGCGCTGGTCCCAGTCGTCGCCGCCGAGGTGGTTGTCACCGTTGGTGGCCTTGACCTCGACGACGCCGTCGCCGATCTCCAGGAGCGACACGTCGAAGGTGCCGCCACCGAGGTCGAAGACGAGAATGGTCTGGTCGTCCTTGTCGAGGCCGTACGCCAGGGCGGCGGCGGTCGGCTCGTTGACGA
Organism: Streptomyces sp. NBC_00158; assembly: GCF_045160885.1. Classification (NCBI taxonomy): domain Bacteria; kingdom Bacillati; phylum Actinomycetota; class Actinomycetes; order Kitasatosporales; family Streptomycetaceae; genus Streptomyces; species Streptomyces sp. NBC_00158. Next base: position 3,873,975 of record NZ_CP108161.1, on the reverse strand, counting down.
TGCGCAGGACGTTCAGACCGGCGATCTCGCCGGCCTCCTTCGTCGCCTGGCGCTCGGAGTCGTTGAAGTAGGCAGGAACGGTGATGACCGCGTCCGTGACCTTCTCGCCCAGGTACGCCTCGGCGTCGCGCTTCAGCTTCTGCAGGATGAAGGCGCTCATCTGCTGCGGGTTGAAGTCCTTGCCATCCAGGTTGATCTTCCAGTCAGTGCCCATGTGGCGCTTGACGGAGCGGATGGTCCGGTCAACGTTCGTGACCGCCTGGCGCTTGGCCACCTCGCCGACGAGGACCTCGCCGTTCTTGGCGAAGGCGACGACGGACGGCGTGGTCCTGGCACCCTCGGCGTTGGTGATGACGGTGGGCTCGCCGCCTTCGAGAACGCTGACGACGGAGTTAGTGGTGCCCAGGTCGATGCCGACCGCACGTGCCATTTCGATTCCTCCAGCTGACTTGAGTGGAACAGGCTCAAGAATGCCGTAACGCTGCGCTGGCGTCAACAGAGGTGAGTCGAGGCGACTCAATCTTTAGGCTGCCCTTACGCTCAGGGGCGCCTCCCCTGACGCCCCGGGCACCCCGGGCAACCGCCCCAAACCCCGGACCTGCGCCCCAGGCGGGCGCCGCACACCCGGCGCCGCGCGACCGCAGCCCCACCGGGCCGCACCCGAACGGGTTCCCGGTGGAGCCCACGGCCGCGCGGCGCGCCGGGGGGCGGACGGGCGTCCGGCAGCGTGCTGGCATGCCTCTGCTGCGCCTCCCCACCGCCCGGCCAGGGCCGCGGCCGCGCCTCCTCACCACCCGGCCGGGGCCCCGGCTGCGGATGCTCCGGATCCGGATCCCGGCGCAATGGCCGGCCAGGCCACCGGCCAAGCGGGTGTTCGACCTGATCGGCACGGCGGCCCTGCTCGCGGCGGCGGCCGTGCCGCTGCTGCTGACCGCCGCCCTGCTCTACGCGGCCACCCGCACCCCGGCCCTCGTACGCGAGCCCGCGCTCGGCCTCGGCGGGCGCCCCTTCCGCGCCTGGCGGCTGCGCACGGAGGGCGCCGGCCGGACCGGCGCGCTGGTGCGGCGGTGCGCACTGGAGGGGATGCCGCGGCTGCTCAACGTGGCCCGCGGGGAGATGTCGCTGGTCGGGCCGCGTCCCGAGGCCCGTACCGACCACCCGGAACGTCTGCTCGTACGTCCCGGAATGACCGGATTGTGGCAGGTCAGCGCGCGTTCCGACCTCCCCTGGGAGGAGATGGCCCTGCTGGACCGGCACTATGTGGAGAGCCATTGGCTGGGGATGGATCTCGCGATCCTCGCGCAGACCCCTCGGGCGGCCTACCGACAGAGGCATGCCTGAGCGACACAGATCACCGCACGCTCACCTACAGTGCGGCGCGGGAACTGGGTAACCTCAAGCCTTGACTCAATAAGTTACCGCTTAGTAAGTCCCGCCCGAGGAGCCCTCCCATGCAACTCGCCGCGATCATCGTGTCGCTGGTCCTGACCGTGGTCGGCGTCGCGCTGATCGCCCGAGCCGTGGCGCAGATCTACCGGTTCGTGAAGCTCGGCCAACCCGTACCGGCGGGCAGCCGCACGGACCGCCCGAAGGACCGAACGATCACCCTGGTCAGGGAGTTCCTCGGCCACAGCCGGATGAACCGGTGGGGCATCGTCGGCTTCGCGCACTGGTTCGTCGCCATCGGCTTCCTGACGCTGCCGCCCACCCTGGTGCAGGCCTTCGGCCAGCTCTTCCAGGCCGACTGGCTGCTGCCGATCGTCGGCGACTTCCTGCCCTTCGAGCTCTACACCGAGTTCATCGGCGTGATGACCGTCGTCGGCATCGTCGTCCTGATGGTGATCCGCCTGCTCAACCTTCCCTCGCGGGCCGGTCGCAAGTCCCGCTTCGCCGGCTCGAAGGCCTGGCAGGCGTACTTCGTCGAGTACGTGATCCTCACCATCGGCCTCGCGATCCTCGCGCTGCGCGGCCTTGAGGGCGCGATCCACGGCGTCGAGTCGTACGAGCCGGCGTACTTCGCCTCGTACCCGCTGGTGCTGGCCTTCAAGGGGCTCTCCTTCAGCGGCATCCAGAACGCCATCTACTTCACCGCGATGGTGAAGATCAGCGTCTCCTTCATCTGGATGATCACGGTCTCGCTCAACACCAACATGGGTGTGGCCTGGCACCGCTTCCTCGGCTTCCCGAACATCTGGTTCAAGCGCAACGCCGACGGTTCGACGGCGCTCGGCGCCCTCCAGCCGATGACGAGCGGCGGCAAGGAGATCGACTTCGAGGAGCCGGGCGAGGACGACGTCTTCGGCGTCTCCCAGGTCGAGCAGTTCTCCTGGAAGGGCATCCTCGACTTCTCCACCTGCACCGAGTGCGGCCGCTGCCAGTCGCAGTGCCCCGCCTGGAACACCGGCAAGCCGCTGTCCCCGAAGCTCCTGATCATGTCGCTGCGCGACCACGCGCACGCGAAGGCCCCGTACCTGCTCGCGGGCGGCGGCAAGACGATGGAGGGCGAGGAGAAGGCGACCGCCGAGCAGCTGGCCGGCGTCCCGGCGGCGGCCCTGGCCGAGGCCGAGCGCCCGCTGATCGGCACCGCCGAGGAGAACGGCGTCATCGACCCGGACGTGCTGTGGTCCTGCACCACCTGCGGTGCGTGCGTGGAGCAGTGCCCGGTCGACATCGAGCACATCGACCACATCGTCGACATGCGCCGCTACCAGGTGATGATCGAGAGCGCGTTCCCGTCGGAGGCGGGCACGATGCTCAAGAACCTGGAGAAGAAGGGCAACCCCTGGGGCCTGGCCAAGAAGCAGCGCGTGGAGTGGACGAAGGAGGTCGACTTCGAGGTCCCGATCATCGGGAAGGACGCGGAGGACCTCTCGGAGTTCGACTACCTGTACTGGGTCGGCTGCGCGGGCGCCCTGGAGGACCGCGCCAAGAAGACCACGAAGGCGTTCGCCGAGCTGCTGAACATCGCGGGCGTCAAGTTCGCGATCATGGGCGGCGACGAGAAGTGCACCGGTGACTCGCCGCGCCGCCTGGGCAACGAGCCGCTGTTCCAGCAGCTGGGCCAGGAGAACGTGGCCATGCTGAACATGGCCTTCGGCGAGGACGACGACGACCCGGCGACGAAGAAGCCGAAGTCGGCGAAGCGGATCGTCTCCACCTGCCCGCACTGCTTCAACACCATCGCGAACGAGTACCCGCAGCTGGGCGGCGAGTACGAGGTCATCCACCACACGCAGCTGCTCCAGCACCTGATCGACGAGGGCCGGCTGACGCCGGTGACCCCGGTCGACGGCCTGATCACGTACCACGACCCCTGCTACCTGGGCCGGCACAACAAGGTCTACACGCCGCCGCGCGAGATCATGTCCGCCGTGCCGGGCCTGCGGCAGCAGGAGATGCACCGCCACAAGGAGCGGGGCTTCTGCTGCGGCGCCGGCGGCGCGCGGATGTGGATGGAGGAGCGGATCGGCAAGCGCATCAACAACGAGCGCGTCGACGAGGCCCTGTCCCTGAACCCCGACATCGTGTCGACGGCGTGCCCGTTCTGTCTGGTGATGCTGACCGACTCGGTGAACGGCAAGAAGAACGACGGCCAGGCGAAGGAATCCGTCCAGGTCGTGGACGTGGCGCAGCTGCTGCTGGAGTCGGTGAAGGCCCCGGAGCCGACGGAGGAGGAGCTGGCGGCGCTGGCTGCCGAGGCCGAGGCCGCCGAGGCCGCTGCCGCTGCCGCTGCCGCTGCGGAAGCCGAGGCGAAGGCCAAGGCCGATGCGGAGGCGAAGGCCGCTGCGGAGGCAAAGGCCAAGGCGGAGGCGGAAGCCAAGGCCGAGGCCAAGGCCAAGGCCGAGGCCAAGGCCGAGGCCAAGGCCGAGGCCGAGGCGGCTGCCGCGGAGGCGAAGGCCAAGGCCGATGCCCAGCCGGAGGCCGACACCGAGACCGCTGCGGACGCCGAGGCGCCTGCGGCGGAAGCGAAGGCCGACGACAAGGCCGAGGCTGCCACCGAGGCGAAGGCCGAGGACGAGCCCGCCGAGGCGCCTGCGGCGAAGCCGGAGACGGAGGCCCCCGCCGAGGCAGAGGCCCCGGCCAAGGCCGAGACGAAGGATCCGGCCGACGCTGAGGCCGAGGCGGACGCCTCTGCCCCGGCCGAGGACGCGGCTGCGGCCAAGGCGGACGCTCCCGCCGAGGCCCCGGCGAAGGCCGAGGAGGAAGCCCCTGCCGAGGCCAAGGCCCCCGCCACGGACAAGGCAGAGACCCCGGCCAAGGCCGAAACGGAGGCTCCGGCCGACGCCGAGGCCGAAACGGAAGCCCCTGCCGAGGCCAAGGCCCCCGCCGAGGACAAGGCGGACGCTCCCGCCCCGGCCGAGGACGAGGACGAGGCCAAGGACGAGGCTGCGGACGGTAAGGGCGAGGCGAAGGCCGAGACGGCCAAGTAGTCCGGCCCCCGGCCCGACAGCGCGTACGGAACGGCCGGTCCCCCTCCACCGAGGGGGACCGGCCGTTCCGCGTATCAGTCGTTGGTGCGGTTCCGGCGGAGCATCGCGAAGCCGAGGCCCGCCGCGCCCATCGCGGCCATGCCGCCGCCCGCGGCCAGCAGCAGCGGGGTCTCGGTCTGCGGGGCGGAGCCCCCGGCGCCGGCGTTCACGCCGCCCTTCGGGACGACCCGCTCCAGCTTCGACGGCTCCGTCTTCACGTCCGCCGTCGCCGCGGTCGCCACCGTCGGCTTCGCCGGCCTGACCGGCTTCTCCGCCTTGTACTGCTCGATCAGCTTGCCGGTGGAGAACTCGTACACCCAGCTGTCCCCGCCCCCCTTGCCGTCGATGACGACGAACTTCACGCGCTTCCCGTCCTGGACGAGCTTGTACGTCCAGCCGTCGTTCAGCGCGCTGCGGTGCTTCATGTCGATCGTGCCGAGCACGTTCCCGTTCGGCACGGAGATCTCCGCGCGCTTGCCCCGCGGGCCGTCGATCAGCCGCGCGATCCGCCCGTCCGGCATGGTGATCCGTACCGAGGTCTCCTTCTTGACGTGCGGCTTCGGCTTCTCGACGGGCTTCTCGACGGGCTTGCGGGCGCCGCCCTCGACCCACGAGGTCACGGTGCCGTTCGGCTGGAGGACTACGTGCAGGCCGTTGTTCTGCCCGTACGCCGGCTTGCCGTTCTTGCTGACCAGGGTGTCCAGCTTCGTGCCCCGGGCGAAGACCTCGGCCTCGAAGTGGCCGTCGGCGAACCTGTAGACCTTGGCGACCGACCCGTCGGCCAGCTTCACGGTGGTGACGTACGTCCGCCCCTTGGACGGCTTCTCGACGGGCTTCTCTGCCGGCTTCTCGACCGGCTTCTCCGAAGGCTTCACGGGCGGCTCGACCGAAGGCTCGACCGACGGCTCGACCGACGGCTCCACCGACGGCTCCACCACCGGCTGCTCGATCCCCGGCAGCACCTCGGGTTCCGGCACCGTCGGCGAGTCCGCGAAGGCGGACCCGACGGGCAGCGCCAGTACGGCGGCGGCGCCGGTGAGGACTGCGGCGGTACGAAGGGCGGTGCTGCGGCGGGTACGGCGCATGACAAGGGTTTCCGTTCTGGTTCGTGACTCCGTGGCGGCGACACTCACGAAGCTACGGACCCAATACGTACGCATTCCGTCGGCTACGTAACGAACCACCACAGAAGCCGACGCAACCGCGTAAACCGCCCTCCCCCGGCTCCCCCTAGGGGATGTCACAGGTCAGCCGCAAAGGCCGCCCGTTCCGGCGGCCCGGCCACGGCCGCCCGGCGGAGCAGGTACTTTCGATCACGTGGCTGGATTCAGGATCGGACGCGGCAGGGACGACAACCACCCTCCGCAGCAACCCCCGCACACCCCGCGGCAGCAGCCGTACGGTCAGCAGCAGCAAGCGCCGCAGGCACCGTACGGCCATCAGCCCTACCCTCCCGCCGGCCCGCCGCCGCAGCAGCAGTGGCCGGCCCAGGGCGGCGGTGCGGGCGACCACGGCGAGCCGGAGTACTTCGACCCGTACTCCCAGCAGCCGCACCCGCACGCGTACCCACAGCCCCCTCAGGCCCCGTACGCGGGCCAGGGCCAGGGCCAGCACGGGGCCTCGTACGCGAACGACCCGGGGTACACCCAGGCCTTCTCCGTCGGCGAGGACCCGTACGGCCAGGGCGCGACGTACCAGGCGGGCGCGGCCCCCGCGGCCCCCGTCGGGCCGCGGCTGCACTGGAAGGACCTGCTGCGCGGCATCGTGCTGCGGCCGGGGCCGACCTTCCTCCAGATGCGCGACTACCCCGTCTGGGGTCCGGCGCTGGCCGTGACCTTCGTCTACGGCATGCTCGCGGTCTTCGGCTTCGACAAGGCCCGCGAGGACGCCATCAAGGCGACCCTCACCCAGGTGATCCCGATCATCCTGAGCGCCGGCGTGGCCTTCGTCCTGTGCGGCCTGATCCTCGGTGCGGTCACCCACACGCTGGCCCGCCAACTGGGTGGCGACGGCGCGTGGCAGCCGACCGTGGGCCTGTCGATGCTGGTCATGTCCATCACGGACGCGCCGCGCCTGCTGGTGGCGGTGTTCCTGGGCGGCGACAACATGCTCGTGCAGGTGCTGGGCTGGGTGACCTGGCTGGCGGCCGGCGCGCTCTTCACCTCGATGGTGAGCAAGTCGCACGACCTGCCCTGGCAGAAGGCGCTGGGCGCGTCCGCGATCCAGCTGGTCGCGCTGCTCTCGATGATCAAGCTCGGCACGCTCTAGCGACCGCCGCCGCACGCACGTACGGGAAGAGCCCGCCGCGCGTTCGCGCGGCGGGCCCTTCCCGTATGCCCATGCCTGCCTGCCGGCCGGCCGACCTGCCTGCCTGCTCAGGCGTCGAGGACCTGGCCCTCGCGCTTCACCACGGGCGGCTGGACCGACCAGGGGAACTCGATCCAGTCGTCGGTGCGCTTCCACACGTACTCGCACTGCACGAGCGAGTGCGACTTCTCGTAGATGACGGCGGAGCGCACCTCGGCGACGTGGCCGAGGCAGAAGTCGTGGACGAGCTTGAGCGTCTTGCCCGTGTCGGCGACGTCGTCGGCGATCAGGACCTTCTTGTTCGTGAAGTCGATCGCCTCGGGGACGGGCGCCAGCATGACCGGCATCTCCAGCGTGGTGCCCACGCCGGTGTAGAACTCCACGTTCACGAGGTGGATGTTCTTGCAGTCGAGCGCGTACGCCAGGCCGCCGGCGACGAACACGCCGCCGCGGGCGATGCTCAGGATGATGTCCGGCTCGTAGCCGTCGTCGGCGATGGTCTGCGCCAGCTCGCGGACGGCGTTGCCGAAGCCCTCGTAGGTCAGGTTCTCGCGTACTGCGCTCATGCCTCGTGCCTCACCTGGGTGCGGTGGAAGTTCTGGAAGGAGCGCGAGGCGGTCGGCCCGCGCTGCCCCTGGTACCTGGAGCCGTACCGCTCGCTGCCGTACGGGAACTCCGCGGGCGAGCTGAGGCGGAACATGCACAGCTGCCCGATCTTCATGCCCGGCCACAGCTTGATCGGAAGGGTAGCCAGGTTCGACAGCTCCAGGGTCACGTGCCCGGAGAAGCCCGGGTCGATGAACCCGGCCGTCGAATGCGTCACCAGACCCAGGCGGCCCAGGCTGGACTTCCCCTCCAGTCTGGAGGCGATGTCCTCGGGGAGCGAGATGACCTCGTACGTCGAGGCGAGCACGAACTCACCCGGATGCAGGATGAACGCCTCGTCGCCCTCGGGCTCGACCATGCGGGTCAGGTCGGGCTGCTCGATGGCGGGGTCGATGTGCGCGTAGCGGTGGTTCTCGAAGACCCGGAAGAACCGGTCGAGGCGTACGTCGATGCTGGAGGGCTGCACCATCGACTCGTCGAACGGGTCAATGCGAACCCGTCCGCTGTCGATCTCGGCCCGGATGTCTTTGTCGGAGAGAAGCACGTCCCGAGGATACGCAGAGCGCGCGGGCCACCCCCAATCGAGAAGGTCCCCGCGCGCCCGCACTGCCCGTGTCCCGCCGCCCTACCGCTTGACGCCGCCGACGGGCACCGCGTGCCTCAGCCGCGCGCACCGCGGACACCGCAGCAGCCGCCCGGGCCCGATCCGGCCGGCACCGAGGTGCTGCAACGGGAACGAAGCGGTGTTGAAAACATGCCCTTCGGCACAACGGACGACTGTGTGCTCCATCGAGTCCCTTTCCCCAACGAGCCGTAACGCGATGAATCGCCACATTAGGGGATGAACAAGACCCACTCCAGCCGCCGCTCCGCACCCCCAAGGTACGCCCCAACTCCCGCCCCCACGAACCCTCCTGCGACGCGGGACCGACGACGACCCGAAGGGAGAATTCACCGGGGGTCGATCATGGGGTACAGTGTGCAACGGTAGGGATCCAGGCAACTGGACCTCTGTGCGGATGTAGTTTAATGGTAGAACATGAGCTTCCCAAGCTTATAGCGCGGGTTCGATTCCCGTCATCCGCTCTTCCAAGAAGGCCCAGGTCAGCGACCTGGGCCTTCGTCGTTGTCTAGACCCATCTGGGCCCGCGTGCCATTCGCGTGCCATAACTTCCCTAACGGGGCGTCAGGTTGATATGCGCCCCGCGTGAGGATCACCTCGCCCGAGCGGTCCGACCGGATGCCGCCGCCGAGGGCACGAACATTCGCCCGGTCCCAGTCGGGCTGGGCCGCCCGCCGTCAGCAGGCACCCGCTGGAGCCGGACGGTGGCGTCGATGTCGGCGGCGAGCCTGCGCTGGTGCTCCTTGGTGGAGTGCTGATAGATCAGCTGGGCCCGTTCCGAGGACTGGCCCGCACGGACCATGAGGTCCTTCAGCTTGGCGCCAGTGTCGGCGGCGAGGGTGTTTCCGGTGTGGCGGAGGTCGTAGAAGCGGAACTCCTTCGGCATGCCGACCGCATCGCGGGCCTTGCGCCACTTGCGGCCGAAGGACGTACCTCGCAGGGGCGCGCCCTTCTCCCCCACGAAGACGAGACCCTCGGGCCCGTCCTGCGCGAACCACTCCAGATGCCGGCGGACGTCCAGGAGGACGAAGCTGGGCAGCATGATCTCCCGCTTGCCCGCACGGGACTTGGGATCTCCGATCACCCTGCGTCCCGTGTTCAGCTCCGGGGCGGCCCTGCGTACGCGTACCGAGCCCGCGTCGAGATCGACGTCGGCGCGTCGCAGCTCGGCCAGTTCCTCCGGCCGCATGGAGGCGAAGGCCCCCAGCAGGACCATCAGCCGCCAGCGGATCCCGATGGCCTCGGCGAGCGCGAAAACCTGCTCGACGGTGGCCACGGGCCGTTCGTCGGCGTCTTCGCGCCCCGCACCTCGGATCGAGCACGGGTTGCGCCGGATCAGCTCGTCCTCGACTGCCGTCTGCATGATCGCCTTCAGCAGCCGGTAGGCCTTGGCCGTCGTGGTCTTGCCTGTCGCCTTCAGCCGTTCCGCGCGCCAGGTCCTGACCTTGGCGGGGCTGACGGCGTTGACGTACTCCTCCCCGAAGGACGGCTCCAGGTGGAGGCGCAGGAGCCGTCGGTACAGCTCGTCGGTGGTGGCCGCGATGCCCCGCTCCTCGATCCAGCGCAGGGCGTACTCGGCGAACAGCACCTCGCCGGCGGTCGGGTCGATCCAGTCGCCGCGGGCCTGGTCGGCCTGGATCTGGGCGAGGAACAGCTCCGCTTCCCGCTTGCTCTCGTACGTCTGCGGGGCGGGTCGCAGCACGCCGTCCGTGCCGGGGTAGCGGGCTTGGTAGCGGCCCGAGGGGAGGGTGCGGATCGCGCCGAAGCTGCGGCGCGGGGCCCTTCTGCGGGAGCGCGGCACTCAGACCACCAGCCCGTAGCCAGCGCGGCGCCCGCGGACGGGCTCGACGGTCCGCTCGGCGATATAGGCGGCCAGCACGCTGTCGGCGATGCGGACGTGCTTGCCGAGCTTGACGTAGCGGATACGCCGCTCGGCGATGAGGCGGCGGATAAAGCGCACGCCGGTACCGAGGCGCTCCGCGGCTTCTTCGACCGTGAGCAGACGGTCGTTTGTCGTCACCTCCTTCATGGCACTGGATTCCTCGGCAATTGACTTCCGACTCTTCCCGCCCGCTCCATCGGCGGCGAGGATTTTCCGGGCAGGGGTTATCGGCGATCGACGCAAGAGTGTCCTCTCGTGAAATGGGCAGGGGTTTGGCTAGAACGGGACGGCAGGCGTACCGGGAACACCAATGGTCTGGAGAATCCCCGGTTTGGGAAACCGGGGATCGTCGGCTATATTTCGCCCGCTCCGGCCGCCGGCGGGTTCCCCAGGAGGGTCTGGGGCGGGGTTCCGAGGGCGGCGGCGATGGCGACGAGGTCGTCGACATCGCAGCGCCGGACGGTTCGTTCCAGGCGCGAAAGCGCGGTGAAGGTCATGGGCCGGCCGAGGGCGCGGACTCGGGCGGCGAGCTGGCGCTGGGAGTAGCCGCGGGCGACACGGGTGCGCTCTATGGCCTGGGCCGCGGCGCGGCCTGCGGGTCCGATTTCAAGAGATCGCGGTGGCATTGCTGTGTTGTAGCTTCCGCCGCGGACCTTTTGGAACCCTTTCTCTGTCTGCCGTGAGCGATGCACCGACCGGCGGCGGTGATTTCGGCGACCGGGATTCCGGGTCTACGGTTATGGGGCCGAAAAAGTTTTCAGGAGTGTTAGAGCAATCTCTGGACTTCTGGGCCTGGGGTGTGGCTGTCTTGTCCACGCACCCCGGCCCAGCCGGATTTCCCGCCCAATTTCCGAGAGGTGGCCGCCAACCCGGCCGCCAGCAAAGGAGCCGCCCCCTTGATGCCCAACACCCCCGACCCCGCCGCCGCGCCCACGAAGGCGCTCTGGCCGCCGGTGGCGGTCCCCGGCCAGCCGGACGCCGACCGCACCGCCCAGGAGGACGCAGTAGCCGAGCCGCCGACCTCCCCCTCCCAGCCCGGCTCCGCCCCGATCGGCCCCCGTTCGCAAGGAGACCAGGCGCTGATCGACCTGGCCGCGCAGATCCAGCGGTACGTGGTGCTGCCGAATCCCGAGGCGCTCACTGCAGTGACCCTGTGGGTGGCAGCCACGCACCTGCAGACGGTCTGGCAGCACGCGCCGCGCCTGGCGGTGGTGGGTCCGGCGAAGCGGTGCGGCAAGTCGCGCCTCCTGGACGTGATCACCGAGACCGTCCACGACCCACTGATCACCGTGAACGCCTCGGCTGCGGCGATCTTCCGGTCAATCGGCGAGTCGGATCCGCCGACCCTGCTGGTGGACGAGGTCGACACGATCTTCGGCTCGGCGAAGGTCGCGGAGAAGAACGAGGAGCTCCGGGGCCTGCTCAACGCAGGCTTCCAGAAGAGCCGTTACACGCTGCGCGTCGCCGGACCAAACCACGAGGTGGTCCGCTTCCACACCTTCGCGATGGCCGCCCTCGCCGGCATCGGCGATCTACCCGACACGATCATGGACCGGTCCGTGGTCATGCGGATGCGTCGCCGCCGGAACGGAGAGAAGGTCTCGGAGTTCCGCGCCTTCCGCGACACGCCCGCCCTGCACGCGGTACGGGACCGCCTCGCGGCGTGGCTGCGCCCGCGGGGCGAGGAAGCGATCGGCCTGATGCCCGTCTCCATGCCGGTAGAAGACAGGGCCGCGGACACCTGGGAGCCGCTGGTCATCGTCGCCGACCTCGCAGGAGGCGACTGGCCCGAGCGGGCCCGCACCGCGTGCCGCGTGATGACCGCACACGAGGCCGCCCTCGACCAGGACAACTCACTGCACACGCGCATCCTGGTCGACATCCGGCGAGTCTTCGCCGCCTGCGACAACCCGGCGGCCCTGCCCACCAGGACCATCCTCGCCATGCTCAACCGCGACGAGGAAGCACCGTGGGCCGACCTCGGCACCCAGGGCGTGTGCCCACGTCGCCTGCAGCTCCTGCTGAAGCCCTACGACATCAACTCCTCCACGCGCCGCTTCCCCGAGGGAATCCAGGCCAAGGGCTTCACCCGCGCCCAGTTCATGGACGCCTGGGACCGGTACTGCCCGCCCGAAGCCCCGCCCGAGCCGTCCGGGGCCTGACCCGCCCCGACCCGTCCCACCCGTCCCACCCGTCCCACGGGTCGGCAGATCTGCACGTACAACGCCGCACGCACCGGCCACAGTCCGGCGCCGACGCCGCAACCGCGCCCACGGCCCTGACCCCCACCGACCCGTACCACTCGTATCAGCGCAGGTCAGAACCGGGACGAGTCGTAAGGGCGGGACGGGTCCACCCGTACCTACGCCCGCCCACAGGCCTTCGCCCCCGCCGGGACTCCCGCTGCCTCGACCGACCCTCCTGCACCCGTCCCACCCGTACCGAACGAGGTCAGCGCAGGCACGGGTCTGGGCAGCCGGGACGAGTCCGACCCGTACCGCCACGCCACCCGTACCTGCCCTGACCAGGCACGGGACGAGTGGGACGAGTCCCGGCCCACCACAGCCACCCCCGCCCATTGCCGCCGCACCACCCTGGGAGCAACACGCTTGACCTCGCCCGCCCTCTCCTTCTCCCCCACATCCTCCCTGCCTCGGCCCAGCCTTGCCGGGGCGATCCGTACCGGGGTCGCGCTCATGGCACTCGGCGCGTTCGCCCTCTCATACGACGCCCTGCGCCAGATGGCCGCCGCCAGCCATGTCCACCCAGCCCTCACGTACGTCTTCCCGCTCCTCGTGGACGGCTTCATCGCCCTGGGAATCGGCGCGCTCCTGGTCCTGCACGCCGGCCCCCTCCGTGCCCGCCTCTACGTGGCCTCGCTGGTCGCACTCGCCACCGCCACCAGCATCTGGGCCAACGTGCTCCACGCCATCCGCCTCAACCAGCAGGCCCGCCACACCGGACTCCCGCTGGACGACATCACCGTGGGCGCCATCTCCGCCATCGCTCCGCTCGCACTGGCAGGCGCCGTCCACTTCTACCTCCTCGTCCAGCGCCAACCCGCCACCCGCCACAACACCGCAGCCGCCGCGCGCCACAAACCTCACGCCGTGCCCGAACCTCACGGGCAGCCTGCGACCGAGGCTGCTGCGCCAAAGCCCGTGGAAGCCAGCGAAGACGTGGCCGAGCCCACGCGGAAACAAGAGGCGGAATTCGACACCTCGCCCGACGGCAAGGGACGCAAACCCCGCGCCACCTTGGAGCAGGCCGTCGAGATAGGTCGCACCGCGCAGCGCGGACGGCACGGACACGCATCCCGCCGCCACATCGAAGACGCCATCCGCAGCAAGGGATTCACCATCAACAAGGACCTTGCCGAGGAGGCCAAGGACATCCTCCAGGCCGAACTGAACGGGCGCACCGCCGTCCACTGAGCCACTCCGCCCGCCCGCACCAGACCGCGGGTGGGTGGGCACCCTTCCCGCGCTCCCCCAGAAAGGCCCGGCATGCCCGAGATGCACATCCCAAACCTCACCACCGACCAGCTGCCCAACGCCCGCACCACAGCCCCAGACCAGGCAGCAAGGTATGGCGTTGGACCGTCCAAGGGCCGGTCCAACGCAGCCTCCGCCCCGGGGGTGGCGGAGGCAGAACCCCGGCGCGAGGGCGCACCGGGGCAGGAGGCGGCCGGTACCGCCGACGCCGGCCTGCCCGCCATCGTGCGGGCCGCTGACGAAGCCGCGCTGTACCGGGTCGCCCGCCGTCGCGCCCGCAAGAAGGTGCAGCGCAAGGAGCGCGTCGACGTCCGCTACAGCGTCGCAGAGAAGCAGGCGATCCTTGCCGAAGCCCGCCGCCTGAACCTGGCCGGCGCACACCTCATCGGCGCCATCGTCGTGGCCCACCTGAACGGCGACCTTGCGCTGCCTGGCCAGCGGACCTCCCACGATGACCTGATCGACGAGCTCGCCGCCCTGCGGACCGAAGTCGCCAGGATCGGCACCAACGTCAACCAGATCGCCCGCAAGCTGAACTCCGGCGGCCATCCACAGCTTGGGGACACAGCCCTCCTCGCGGAAGCAGGACGTGTCCTGGTCGTGGCCCGTGATGCCGTCACGTCGATCGATGTGGCGTCGGACAACGCCGCCACATCGAAGGCGGCGGCCTGATTGATCACGAACATCGGCAAGGCCGGCGCCAACACGCACGGCGTCCTGCGCTACCTCTACGGGTCCGGTCGCGCCAACGAGCACTCCGACCCCCACCTGGTCGCCTCCTGGGACGGCTTCGCCCCCGACCCCGGCCGCGACGAGACCGCCACCCTCGCCCAGCTCGCCACCGTCCTCGACCTGCGCGTGAAACAGGCCGGCGACCGCGCACCGGACAAGCACGTGTGGCACTGCTCGGTCCGGGCCGCACCCGAGGACCGAATCCTGACGGATGACGAGTGGGCGACGATCGCCCGCCGGATCCTGAACGCCACCGGTATCGCTCCCGCCGGCGACCCGGACGCATGCCGCTGGGTCGCGGTCCGCCACGCCGACGACCACATCCACATCGTCGCCACCAAGGTCCGCGGCGACCTCACCCCACCCCGCAACTGGAACGACTACCCGCGCGCCGACAAAGAGTGCGCCGCGATCGAGCAGGAGTACGGACTGCGCCAGGTCGTACGCGGCGACCACACCGCCGCCAAACGCCCCACCCGCGCCGAGAAGGAGAAGGCCCTGCGCGCCGGGCACACCGCCACGCCCCGGGAGAGGCTGCGCACCACCGTCCGCACGACCGTGGCGGCTGCCACGGACACCGAAGAGTTCTTCACCATCCTCCGCAGCGCAGGCGTGCTGGTGGACGTTCAGCACTTCCCCTCCGGCGACATCCGGGGCTACAAAGTCGCCCTCCCCGGCGACACGAACGCCAAGGGCGAGCCGGTGTGGTTCTCAGGCTCCGCCCTCGGCCCCGACCTGTCCTACCCCAAGATCAGCGAGCGCCTCGCACCCACCGAACTCGCCCCCATGGGACGGCACTCTGGCCGTCCGCCTACGGCATGGCAGCAGGTCACCGATGGCGTCGACCAGATCCCCGATGTTCTCGAGCAGGCCGACGACGTCGTGGGCCAGGCGCACATCACCGTGCTCGCCGAAATCCTCGACGCCCTTCCCCTCATCGCCCCCGCCGGCCACCGGCCCCAGCTGGCCCAGGCAGCCGCGGCCTTCGAGCGGGCCAGCCGCTCCCGCATCCGCGCCCACCACCAGCAGGCCCAGGCCACACGCCGGGCCGTCAAGGCGATCGTGCGTGAACCCGCGCCCAAGGACGGAGCCCTCCTAGCGATCCTCCTCGACGCCCTGCTCTTGGCCGTCGTCGCGACCCAGCACTGGCACCACACCCAGCACCACGACCAGCAAGCCGAAGCCGCCCGCCAAGCAGCCGAACACCTGCACGCCGCGTACCAGGCCGCCGCCATCCAGCCCCTGACCGTGATCCGCCAGCGCGGTCTACGCCTGACCGTCGCCGTGCAGCAGGAACAGGCCGCCCTCATCCGCCAAGCCCTACCCGGCCTGGCCGAGCAGATCCTCACCGAGCCTGGCTGGCCTGCCCTCGCCGCCACCCTCACCGACGCCCAGAAGGCCGGCCACGACCCGACCCTCCTCCTCACCGAAGCCACCCGCCGACGGGAACTCGACACCGCCACGTCGATCAGCGACGTCCTGGTCTGGCGGCTGCACCGCCTCGTCGGCGTGGTAGCTGAAAGGCCCGCTCACCCCGACTCCGCGAGCACCACCCGCCTCGGTTCGAGCGCAGCTGTCCTCGGTACCTCACGACAGCAACCACCCCGCCGAAGCAGCCGGTAGCCCGAAGACCGCCACGGTCACTAGCGGGCGCCCTGCTCCTTCGGGGAACACGGCAGGTGTTCCCCGAAGGAACGGTCGAAGCGTTGCCTGAAGGAACAGGGCACATTCCGTTCACCGAGTGAACAAACCGCCGTTCACTCGGTGAACGATCACCATGTTCACTCGGTGAACACTTCGTCAGCGGTTCAGGGCCGCGTCGAGGTGTTCTTGTACCGGCGCGAACAGACCGTACGGGACGTACTGCGGGATCTCGGCGTGGGCTACCCAGGCGACTTCGGCCAGCTCGTCGGTATCCGCGACGTGCGCGTTTCCGCCGAGCACCTCGCAGGCCGTGTAGGACATCAGCCGACCCGTGTCCGGGTGGACCCGCTCACCCAGTAGCCGTCCCGACTTCACTATCAGACCCGTCTCCTCCTGGGTCTCGCGCACGGCTGCATCCTCCCGGCTTTCGCCAGGCTCGACCTTGCCTGCGGGAAACTGCCAGGAGAGCCGGCCCTCGCTTACGCGACGCCGCACCATGAGCACGCGGCCCTTGTGCACCACGATGGCCGCGGCGACGCCCGGGCGCTCCCCGACGTTCTGATGCGTCACGTCTACTCCTCCAGGACGGCCAGGATGGATGGGAAGGACGTATGGACGGGGATGAGCCGGGTGGCTGTCTAGGCAGACGGTGCGCCGCTGCGTCGGTGCCGTCCCCGCCCCCTGGCAGCGATTCTGGCCTCCCGTCCGCACTCGGGTCGGTGGGCGGGGCGGGCGGACTCATCGTGGCGGCGGATGGAGCACCAGACACGTTCCTGGAGCTCTGCGATGCAAGGGCCGCAGGCATACATAGGCGCCTGGGCTCCGGCCACACTGACCGGGCCGATCCACAGGACGCGGGTCCACTGCTGCTCGCAGTACAGCCAGCACATCCCATCGACCCACTCATTGCCGTCATTGGTGGTCGGCGGCTCGGGCAAGCCACCGCGAGCGAACTCGGCGATGCCGGGGACTGCCAGGTGGTGCGGTAAGCCCTGCTCGGTCAGCACCAGCTCACCTGTCCTGCCCGCCGTCAGCCGCAGACACGGGCATACCCACCGGGGCCCCTTCGTCAGCACTGAGGTCGAAGGTGCAGGTCGGTGCCCACTCGTGCTCCAGGATCGAGTAGGTGATCGAGTCCCGCCAGGCTCCGTGGACGAAGACGTGGTCGCGGATCCGCCCGTCCTCGGTCATGCCCGCTCGCAGGAGGGTACGCGCGGATGCCTCGTTGAGCGGCGAGCGTGCGGCCCATATGCGGTGCAGGCCCAGGACTTTGAAGCCAAGCGCACACAGCATGTGGACGGTGTCCGTGCCGAGGCCCTTGCCCCACTCAGCAGGGTTCAGGGCGAAGCCGATGGTGGCCGCCTGCTGCGGTTCGGTCGCCAGGCGCGCGTAGCCGATCAGCCGGTGTTCACCGGCCGGGGTGATGGCCAGGCAGTACTCGGTCCGGGGAGTGTCCTTCGCGGAGCCGATGGACCGGTCGACGATCGCCTGGACCTGGTCGGGGGTGCGGGGCTCGAAGCTGAGGTGCCGGGTGGCCTCGGGGTCTCCGTAGATGGCCAGGAGGGCGGCGGTGTCCTCGGGTTCGACTTCGCGCAGCGCCAGACGGGGGCCGGCCAGGTGGACTGGAGTCATGGCTGCGGAGCCTACCTGCGGAGTCACCGGACGAGGACGGACGTCGGGGTGGCCGTGAAGGCTTCGATCTCCTCGCGGAGGCCGGCCGCCGCCGCGCCTCGGTTGCGCCTGCCTTCGGCCTGGAGCGCGGCGTGGACCCGCTGGGCGCTGCTGGTGATGCCGAAGTTGCGCTGCTCGACTGGGAGGTCGAGTACAGGCTGGACGGCTTCGATGGCGCCCTCGATCTCGCCGCGGGCGATGCGGGCGAGGGCGAGGTCGGTCTGCGCGCCGGCCTCGTCGCCGAAGGCCCATTCGTCCTCCGTGGCGGTGCGGTACGCGGCGACGGCGGCCTCGGACTGGCTCTCGCCGAGTGCGGGGTCCTCGCCGAGGTGCACGGTGGCCTCGGCGACGTAGTACAGCTGCCGGGGCACCGGGAAGGTCATGATGCCGCCGAAGGCGTCGAGGTCGTCGGGTTCGGCGGCCGTGCGGGCTTCCTCGGCCTGCTGGATGGCGGTACGGGTGGCCTCGCCGTTGCCGAGGAGGGCGTTGGCGCGGGCGGAGAGACAGGCCAGCCAGACGCTGGTGGTGCCGCGGACGTTGCCCGCCGCACCGAGGCCGAGGGTGGCGTAGTCGGCGGCCTCGGAGGGGCGCCCGGCCCAGTAGGAGATGAGCGACTGCAGGGAACGGACCCAGGCGCGCATGGCGTGGTGGTCGGCGTTGTCGGCGCAGACGAAGGCGGTGCGGGCCTGCATCATCGCGGCACTGGGGTTGCCCAGGTCGTGGCTGGCTTTGGCGAGCATGCCGGAAGTGATGCCGGCGAGCAGATAGAGATCGCGCGCCTGCAGGGGCTTGACCCGGCCGTGCTCGAGGAGCCGGAAGGTGAGGTCCTGTACCTCGACAAGGTCGCCGAGCAAGGTCGGCAACGCGAGTCTCGGGTAGGCGACGGTGAGCCGTCGCACTTCGTCATGGATCTGGCCCAGGGTCTCCGGGCCAACGCTGCTGCCCTCCGCCAGGGCGGTGAACCTGAGCGCACGACGAGCCGCCATCGCGACCTGCCTTTCCAATTCCGTGGTGCCCGCGTCGAGGCGGGACTCGCTGCTGAACGGGCCACCAGCAGGCAGTGCCGCTGCCCGCTCGGAGGGGAGGAGGACAGGAACTGGCCGTGGCGGTGGGACGACGATCGGGGTATCGACCGCAGACGCGGGAACAAGGAGACGATCGACGCTGACGCCGAACATCGCCTCCAGCACTCGGCACTGGTCCGGGTAGGGGCGGGTCTTGACCGCACCGCCGTACCAGCGCTCGAACTGCCGCTTGGAGACCGACAAGCCTCGAAGCCGGCGGTCGTTCTGCTCCTCCGCGACCGTGTTCGCGGTCGCTTCGAACCGGAGGCGGAAGGTCTCGTAGACCTGCCAGTGCCGCTGCAGCGTCAAGACCCGTAAGAGCGTGGGAGTTTCAGCCACCGCAGATCCTCTCCGTCCCCGTTCGCCTGGTCTGACGATAGCCACGGCCGATCAGCGGGAAACCCGTTCGGCCGCTCTGCGGCTCAGATGACGGCAGCCATGACGGCAGTCATGACGCATGACGTCGTCATCCGGCGCGCCGGACCCTCGACGAGGGCGGCTCCATGACGGCGGCGACGTCGTATCCATGCCTCGGCGCCCACCCCATGCTGAACGCACTTCGCTTTGCGTGTCGCCCTGACCGCAAAGCGTGAGATCGACGGCTGTTCGTCAGCAGCCCGGCTCGATCACCCCATCCAGCACCACGCGCACACCTGTCCGCTGCTCGGCGGGCCGGGAACGGGAGGGAACCGATGGAAACTCTGACCGCTCTGGCAGGGCAAATCGCCCAGCTGGACGCCGTGGACTCCGCCCAGCTGGAGCGGATGCGCCACGAGGCCCTGACGGCCCAGGCGCCCTGGAAGGCGGAGTACGGCGCCTACCAGTCGGGGGGCTGGTGGACGACCTCGCTGATGAACGCCTCCGGTGACGCGGCCGACGTGACGATCGGCGACTGCGCGGCCAGGCCGACGGAGCTGCTGGCGCAGATGCCGGACACCGCCGCGCTGCTGGCCGAGCTGGGCCTGAACTACATGTGGGTGCGGCTCGCCCGGCTGGAGCCCAACGCCTTCCTGTGGGAGCACCGCGACTACGACGAGCTCGACCAGGTGGAGCGACACCGACTGCACATCCCGCTCCACACCAACTCCTCGGCGTACCTGGTCACCGGCGGCACCAAGGTCCACATGACCGGCGGGCGGATCTGGCGGCTGACGCCGACGTACGCCCACGGGGTCTGCAACCTGCTCGGCCCCGACCGGATCCACCTGATCGCCGACGTGTACGCCGACGACGCCTACCGGCGCCTGGCCCGGCACCCCTCGCTCCACCCGACCGCCGCCGAGCCCCTCCCCGCGATCAACGAGACGATCACCGCCGAGCGGCTGCAGGCCGCCCGCGCCATGGCCGACCTGGGCTACACGGAGGCGGCCGAGCGCATGCTGCTGCGGCTCTTCTACGCCTACGCCCTGCCGGAAGGCGCGGTCTACGACCTGATCGCCGAGCTCCACACCTCGCTCGGCGACGAAGAGGCCGCCACGCGCTGGGCCTCGGCCAAGCGCCGGCTCCTCGCCCTCACCGCCTGATCACCCGCAAGTCCAACCCGCCGGAATCCGAACGGAGGACGCGCATGCCCACCCTGCACCTGGCCGAACTGACCCATGCCAACCGACCGGCCCAGCTACCGCTCCTGTCGAGCCTCGCCGACACCCTGGCCACCTCGCAGGCCGTCACTCACCTGATGGTCCGCGGTTCGCTGGCCCACGGCACCGCCGACCGCCTCTCGGACGTCGACTTCGTCGTCGGCGTCCACGACGCCCAGCTGCCCGCGTTCGTGAAGGCCCTGGACGACCTGATGACCATCGAGGCCGGCGCCCTGCTGCCCGGCTGGCGCGACACGATCGTCGCCGACCTCGGCGGCGTCGGGATGGTCTTCCTCGTCCCGGACGAGGGCAGGCTGCACCAGATCGACCTCTACCTCGTGCCTGCCACGCGCATCCCGCGCCTGCGGGCAGCGGTCGCCACCGCTTCGATCCTCGACCGGGAGCCGACACCCGCCGGCCCTGAGGCGGTCCTGACGGCCGAGCGCTTCGCCGAGGAGTTCCTCGCCCGGCCGCGTACGTGCACCGAGCTGCTGATCGAGCACCTGGTGCTGGCCGTACTGCTGCACAAGCGCATCAAGCGGGGCCAGCGCTTCGTCGCGTACTCGGAGTGGCACCGGCTCCACACCGCGACGAAGGACCTCATCAAGGCCGCTCTGGCCCCGGCATCCCGGTTCTGGGGCTGGTACCAGCTGCGCGAGGAGATCGCCGTCACCCCGATCGGCCGGGCCTGCCTGGGCGACCTGGATGCGGCGATCGGTGGGCCGGCTGTCCCGCTCGCCGAGGACGTGGACGCGGCCATCGCGCGGATGCTCGCGCTGGTCGAGCGGGCTTGCCCCGAGGCCCTCGACGGGCTGGGCGACTCCATCGCCGCCTACCGCACGTACCAGGAGCTGGTGTGAACGCACTCCACCTCGCGGGCCCGGCCACCAGCTGGGCCCGCGAGGGCCTGACCGCCGTGTTCTTCGGTGGCGTCGTCCCCGCCTCCACTGAGGAGGAGAGGCTGGCCGAGGAGATCGGCCGGGCCCTGGCCCGGGCCGGGTACTCGCTCCTGCACGGCGGCTACAACGGGCTGATGGAGGCCGCCGCCCGCGGAGCGAGCTCCGAAGGAGCCCCGGTCACCGCGGTCACCCTGACCGGAAAACACGACGAGTGGGGATCCTTCAACCCGCACGTCACCAACTCGATCCACCTCCACGACCTCGGCGCGCGGATCAACCACTACCTGAGGTACGCCGATCTGATCGTCGCGATGGGCGGCGGCGTCGGCACCCTGCACGAGCTGACCGCCGCCCTGTACTACGCGACCACCATCCGGCCCGTACCGATCTTCCTGGCCGGGCCGGCCGCCCTCCGACTGCTCGCGTTCCTGCGGCAGGAGAAGTGGCTGTACGAGACCCCGACACGGCCACTCGGCTTCCTCACCACCGTCGAATCCGCCGACGCCTTCCGCACCTGCCTCACCACGCTCGACACAGCCCCGATCGGAGGAGCATGACCGCCAGCACGACGCCTGCCGGCCTCACTGCCCGGCTCGCCGAGACCGCCTGCGTCACCGCCCCGTTCCACCTCGCTGACGGCGCCCGGCTGGACGCCTACTTCGACGAGTACCGCCTGGCCGCCGAACCCGCACTCCTGCGCGACACCGCAGCCGCTCTGGCCGAACTCGTGCCCGCCGAAGCCCAACTGCTGGCCGGCATCGAGCTCGGCGGCGTCCCCCTCGTGGTAGCCTTGTCTGCTGCCACCGGCCTGCCCGCCGTCTTCCTGCGTCGCCAGCCCAAGGGCTACGGCTCCCGTCGGCAGATCGAGGGCGCCGCCCACGTCGGCCGCCGCACGGTCCTCGTCGACGACGTGGTCCGCTCCGGTGGCCAGCTGCTGAAGATGGCCCGCACCTTGCGGATCGCGGGGGCTCCCGTCACCGACGCGCTGTGCGTGCTGGAGCGTCCGCTCGGAGGCCGCCTGCTGCTGGCCGAGCACCGCGTCACCCTGCACTCCCTGCTCACCGAGGCCGACCTGCCGCCCTCCCACAGTGGTGATGCCGCGTGAAGCGGGCCGTGCTCTTCGACCTCGACGGGGTCCTCCTCGACAGCCATGCCGCCCAACTCGCCACCCTGGCCGGGTTCGCGACCTCCGCGCTCGACCGCCTCGTCACCGTCGCCGACCTCCCCACCGGTGCGGCAACCGTGCCGCGGCAGCAGGTCCTGGCGGAACTCGGACTGAGCGGAGCGATCAACGACGACGGCTGGGACGCGGCCACCGCGACGGCGAGTCTCCAAGCCGAGGTCTTCCCGTTCGTGGGCGAGACCCTCACCGCGCTCAGGGCCGCAGGTGTCGCCACGGGCATCGTGACCCTGCGAAGCCGTCGCAGGGTCGGCTGGCTGCTGCCGCCGGACATCCTCGACCTGATCGACACCGTCGTCTGCTTCGAGGACGCTGCCCCCAAGCCCGCGCCCGACGGGCTGCTCCTCGCCCTGCGGCAGCTCGACGTCGTACCGGAGGGCGCCGTGTTCGTCGGTGACACGGAGCTCGATGTCCACGCCGCCCGTGCGGCAGGCGTACGGGCCGTCGGGGCGGGCTGGGGCTTCGCCGGTCCCGAGGCCCTCAGCCGGGTCGGCGCCGATCTCGTCCTGCCGCACGCGGCAGCGCTCGCCGACGTACTGCTCCTCCTTCTGGCGGGAGCCGCGCCTTCCCACCAAATCATCAAGCGATCTTGATGCCTGACCCGCTACTCTGGGTGGTGCAGCGCGCACAGGATGACTGCATCCATGTGGGCTGCTGCACCACCTGTGAGCAACGGATCAGGAGTCATGGTCTACACCGTGGGGGCGCGAGCTATCTGCGTCGAGCTGGAGAACTGAGAACCTCTCAGTCCCTGTTCTCGGCCCGGCTCGGCGTGTGATCAACCCCCACCTCTCCACGACTCTTCCGTGAGGGCCACACCACCATGCGCTCGACGCAGATCCGCTCTACCTTCCTGGACTTCTTCACCTCGCGCGGCCACCGCCAGGTCCCGTCCAGCCCGCTCATCCCCTCCGACCCGACCCTGCTGCTGGCCAACGCCGGCATGAACCAGTTCAAGCCCTATTTCCTGGGCGAGGTCACCCCGGAGTACCGCCGCGCCACCACCATCCAGAAGTGCGCCCGCACCTCCGACATCGAAAACGTCGGCCGCACCAACCGGCACGCCACGTTCTTCGAGATGATGGGCAACTTCTCCTTCGGCAACTACTTCAAGGCCGACGCCATCGCCTATGCCTGGGAACTCCTCACCCAGGGCTACGACCTGGAGAAGGACCGGCTCTGGATCACCGTCTACGAGGACGACGACGAGGCCGAGCAGCTGTGGCGGAAGATCGGCGTCCCCGCCGAGCGCATCCAGCGCCTGGGCATGGAGGACAACTACTGGTCCATGGGCGTCCCCGGACCGTGCGGCCCCTGCTCTGAGGTCAACTACGACCGAGGGCCGGCCTTCGGCCGCGAGGGCGGACCCGCCGTCGACGGCGAACGCTACGTGGAGATCTGGAACCTCGTCTTCATGCAGTACCAGCGCGGCGAGGGCGACAAGAAGGGCAACTTCCCGATCCTCGGCGAGCTCGCCCAGCAGAGCATCGACACCGGCCTCGGCCTCGACCGCCTCGCCGCGATCCTCCAGGACGTCGAGAACGTCTGCACCACCGACCTGCTCATGCCCACCATGAACACCGTCCGGGAGCTCGCCGGCCGCGACTACCCCGGCAACGGCGAGGAGAAGGTCTCCTTCCAGGTCGTCACCGAGCACGCCCGCTCCATCGCCTACCTCATCGCCGATGGCGTCCTGCCCTCCAAGGACGGCCGCGGATACGTCCTGCGCCGCCTCATGCGCCGGGCCATCCGCCACGCCCGCCTGCTGGGCATCGACCAGCCCGTTCTCGCCCCCGCCACTGCCAGCGTGATCGCCAACCTCGGCGACGTCTGGCCGGAGCTCACCGACCAGGCCAACCTCATCGAGCAGGTCGTCACCGCCGAGGAAGATTCATTCACCCGCACCCTCACGCAGGGCACCCGGCTGCTGAACGCCGCGATCACCCGCACCAGGGAGAGCCACTCCGGCTCACTGCCGGGCGAGACCGCCTTCGAGCTCGCCGATACCTACGGCTTCCCCCTGGAGCTGACCGTCGAGGCCGCCCACGACGCCGGCCTGACCGTCGACGAAGACCGCTTCGCCACGCTGCTGGACGAGCAGAGGAAGCGCGCCAAGACCGGGGGCAAGGCCAAGACCGCCGAGGCCCTGCGCCGCCAGGACACCTACCGGGAGCTGTCCGCCCACCTGCCGCGCACCGACTTCCTCGGCTTTGAGCACCTCACCTCCGAGGTCACCGTGCTCGGCCTGATCTCCGGCGGGGCCGTCACCACCAGCGCCCCCGAGGGCTCCGACATCGAGTTCGTCCTCGACCGCTCGCCCTTCTACGCCGAAGCCGGCGGCCAGGTCGGCGACACCGGCACCCTGCGCACCGAAGACGGCACCCTGCTGCGGATCACGAACACCCAGTACGGCCTGGAGGGCTTCCGCGTCCACAGCGCCCGCGTCCTCGAAGGCGAGCTCCGCACCGGGGCGAGGGGCGAAGCCACTGTCGACGCCGACCGCCGCAAGGGCCTCATGCGCTCCCACTCGGCCACCCACATCCTGCACGCCGTCGTACGCGCCACCCTCGGCGAACACGCCCGCCAGCAGGGCTCGCTCGTCGAGTCCGACCGCCTGCGCTTCGACTTCGCCCACTTCTCCGCCGTCACCCCCGACCAGCTCGCCCGGATCGAGGCCGCCGTCAACGGCCACGTCCTCGACGACCCGGCCGTCCGCGCCTGGCACGCCGACCGCGCCGAAGCCGAGGCCGCCGGCGCCATCGCCCTGTTCGGCGAGAAGTACGGCGACACCGTCCGCATCGTCGACATCGGCGACTTCTCCCGCGAACTGTGCGGCGGCACCCACGTCGCCCACGGCTCCCAGGTCGGCACCTTCCGCCTGCTCAGCGAAGGCTCGATCGGCTCCAACCTCCGCCGCATCGAAGCCCTCACCGGGCACGGCGCCCTCCGCCACCAGGACACCGAGCGCCGCCTCCTCGACGAGGTCTCCGCCCTCCTCGGCACCCGCCCGCAGAATGCCCCTGCGAGCCTCAGCAAGCGTCTCGAAGCCCTGGCCACAACACAGAAGCAGCTCGCCCATCTGCGTGACGCCGAGCTGCGAAGCCAGGCTGAACAGATCGCCTCCGCGTACCGCAACGTACCCGGCGGGCGGATCATCACGCAGCGGGTACCGAGTCTCGGAGCAGCCGACCTCCGGTCCCTCGCCACCAACACTGTCAGCCACCTCGGCGAGGATGTCGCCGTCGTCGTTCTGGGTACCGAGCGCGACGGCAAGGCCCTGCTCGTCGCGGCCATCACGCCCGGCGTCCTCGCCACGGGAACCGAGGCCGCCGACATCCTCGCCTCCGCCGCTCGCGCGGTCGGTGGCGGAACAGGAGGCACCGGCCCCGTCGCCAGCGCCGGAGGCCGCCGAGTCGAGGCCCTCGATGAGGCCCTCACCGTCGCCGCCAAGGAAGCAACCTGCATGCTCGACCGGTAGCAGCCCAAGCTCCTGTACACGGCATGCTGCGGGCGGACGCCCCCTAGGGACCGCCGCCCGCAGCATCACCCCATGCGCGATCAGCGCGCCGAGAGCACCTTTGCCAGAACGACGCTCTCGTAGTTGGTGACGTCCCATCGCCACGTGCCCACGGGCACATAGCCGCGCCTGCGGTACCAACCGACGAGCTCAGTCGCCTCGGCCGACGTGTCGATGACAGCCTGAGCAGAACCCAGCGCAACGATCCGCTCCTCCGCGAGCACCAGCAGACGTTGCCCAAGCCCACTGCCCCGCTCCGACGGGTCCACGGCCAACTGCCAGAAAGAGCCGGCAGCGGCCGACGCGGGGTATCCCTCCGGAGTCGTG
This sequence comes from Streptomyces sp. NBC_00158, assembly GCF_045160885.1. Classification (NCBI taxonomy): domain Bacteria; kingdom Bacillati; phylum Actinomycetota; class Actinomycetes; order Kitasatosporales; family Streptomycetaceae; genus Streptomyces; species Streptomyces sp. NBC_00158. The sequence goes on along the minus strand of NZ_CP108161.1, from coordinate 3,847,981 downwards.
TGAGAAGCCGACATCGTCACGGTGCCCACCAACACGTTCCCCCGGAGCGCGACCCAGCACTCACCCGTGCCCAAGCGATGGGCCGTGTCCCGCGCGGACTGGTAGGACGCGAAGAAGACTCTCCCGGCGGCGGCGTGATCGGCGTACGCACGATGGAGCAGGTCGGTCAGCTCCTCCACCGAGTCCCCGTCGCAGAAGCGCCGCACGACAACGGGCGAACGGGGGCCTGCCGAAATCGGTCCACCGGCTGATCGCAGGGTCACAGCACCAAGTGTCGGCCGGATGTCGCCGTGCGGCCTGCTGAGTGATCGGTGCTGCCGAGCCACACAGCGGAGCAGCCATCCGGCCAACGCAAGCAGCAAAGCCGCGAGGACGTTCCCGAGGACCTCATGGAGTAGGAAGCTCGCGATGGCTTCCACGATGGGTTTCATGCGCCACAGCGTCGAGGGACCTCCGGGCGCCCTCGCAACGGTCGGCAAATCCGCGAAACATGCGACCAGGTGACGGGGGCATTGGGATGATCTGAAGCCAGATACCAACGGTCGTGGAAACTTCTGAAAGGTGATCGCGTGGCACAGGGACGGGCGGGGGACCTGAAGCTGCCGGATCTTCCTCCGGGCGCGGTCCTCACATTCAAGGAGCACTTCCGCGCGCTCCTACTGAGAGCAGGCGCCCCCTCGATCGCGAGGATCCACGCCGAGATCCAGCCTGCCAAGGCGTACGGCCGGAGCACCATCTACAACATCTTCACCAGCCCGCACGTAGGAAGCCGCGACGCGGTCATGGCGGTGGCCGACGTGCTTGTGTCGAGGCTTCGGGGTGCGAAAAAAGAGACCGTACTGGATCACGTCGACGCCCTCTGGGAAGCGGCCTGGCTGGAGAGCTCCGGGCGCGTGACGACGAGGGCTCAACCCGCCCGAGCCGACGTCTGGGAGCAGCTGGGTAGTTTCGGCCCTGTCACCCCGGTCGAGCCGCGGGTAGTCAACGATGTCTCGTACGTCTCGCCCACCGCCTGCGCTGCGTGTGGCCTCACCATCTTCGTACCGGAGAGTTTGAAATCCACCGGACCGCTCTGCTGCTCCACGAGATGTACCGGCGTTCTCGCACCGCGGGCCGACGCGAATAGGGCGTCGTCATCCGTGCCCGAGGACAGGGCTGGACGATCAACAAAGGGGCTAGAGGGCCTTCAGTGACAACCTGGCTCTGACGGCTCGCCCGGTCTGGCCGGCGTCATTCCCCGGGCCGCCCAGCTTGGTCTTACCCCCACCCCTGGTTGCAGTAACCGCCCGAGCCCTCATGGTGAGCAAGGGGGAGCGCCGTTAGCGCCCACGCCCTGTCGCCAGCGAACGCAACCGGCGGCCGTCATCGTGGCGTGTCCCCGGATACCGGGAGAGAGGACCAAGGCCTTGACCGCGCCGACCTCGCCGTGTCCACCGGACCTACCGGGCTCCGCCTCCGCCAAACACGGTCAGCAGGTCATACCGGCGTCGGGCTCGCCGCCCGTACACGAGCATCAGCGCAAGCAGACCGAAACCAGCAATCGCCGGCCCCTCCGCCGCCGCAGGAAGGCCTAGCGACGAGACGCCCACAGCACCCGCCACGGTCAGCAGGATGACCACGGCCACCCGCACCGGCTCGCGATCCCGCACAGGCTCGATGCCGTCCAGCTCCTGCTGGTCCAGAAGCGCGCCAACCCGGCCGTCTGTGTACCGCTCCGCCACGGTGAGCATCAGCTCTGCGAGTTCCGGCAGTGCCTCATCACCATCGACGTCCATCCGCGCCTCTGCGACCCGCAGACGCGATGCCACAAGCCGCGCATGGGCACGCAGCGCCTTCCGCCGGTGCGACCGGAACGGAACCGTTCCCCGGCTTCGCGGCGCCCGCAAGAGGATCGTCTCCAGTGCCGCGACCTTCGCCGCCACGTCCCGGCGGAGCGACGTCGCTCGACGCGAGCCACCTGCCCCATACGCTGCTCCGCACGCCGTGACAGCCTCCGCAACCTTCGCCACCAGCCCGAACCTCCGGTCCATGGCGTGAACCCCCATGTCCACGACCCCCGCCGGATAGGCGCGCGCCCACGCCATATACGCCAAAGCCATCGGGCCGAAGAGGATCAGGAAGTAGCAGACCGCCATCAACGGCACCATGAAGATGAGGACAAAAGCATACGTGCCGACGATGATCCCTGGGGTCCTATCGACCGCGTCGACTAGGGCCCCAAGAGCGTCATCCCTGACCGTGAGACCGGCCAGCGTCCGGCCCCCATCGACTGCCAGCCGGAGGACTCCACCAGCCCAGGCGACGCCCATCAGCATCAGCGGGAAGCGCACGAAGAAGTCCGGGTCACCAAATTGCAGTGCCCACGCGTTGAACCGCAGCGCGATGCGCACTCGGGCCGCAACCGGCCTCCGGATGCCGAGTTTGATGAGCGCAGCCTGCATGTCTGCAGCCTCTTTGTCTGCTTGGGTGAACGCCTTGCGCCGCCGCCGCGCCCCCAAGGCCTTTAGCAGCCGTATGCGATCCGCCATGGCGGGAGGATCGCACGTCGTGCTGACAACCGGGTCCGGATCCACCAGATGGAGCCCCTGACACGGGTTACGCCAATGCCCTGAGCGCCGCTGCTCGTGCGATGGAAGATCACCCGGCTGCTCGCGTTCAGCTCCGCCAGCAGCCTTGCGCACAGGAACCAAGCCCACTGCGAGGTCGACGCCGGCGCGGCGCAGCTCGGCAAGTTCCTCCTGGCGCACGGAGGCGGAGGCGGCCAACAAGACCATCAGCCTCCAGCACCGGCAGGCGGCCCCGCGCCGCCCAGCTGTCACGGTGGACCGCCGCGGATGGCGACAGCGCCCACGAGGACGGCTCACCAGCGGTCGAACTGCCTCGTGCCGACAGAATGATGGGGCATGGCCGCTGAGTGGTGCAGCTAGGTTCGCCGACACGACTGGGCTTCCCCGCTGAGCGCGGCCGGCGCTGCTCCCTCCTCCGGAATTTCCATGGCATCCCAGAGTCATGCACCACTTAGCTGTCTACATGGTATTCCTCAAAGAACCCGCTGGGACGAGCAGCTGTCTTGGCGTCAGAGGTTGAGCACAAGCAGCCGGGGGTGCGATGGTGACGCCTGTGAGTGAGCAAACATCGTGGGAGGGACTCACTCCGGAGGAGGTCGCCGCCGGAGTCGCTGAGACCCAGAAGTTCCTCTTGGATCGGAAGGCGACACACCGGAGTCATGTCCCCGTTCGGCGCGACTTCGTGCAGCTCCCGCCACGAGCGGAGAGCCGGCATAGCCTCCTCGCCCAGTTCGTGCAGGGCCGGGACGCGCGCGGACTGAAGGCATACCTCTTCATCATCGCGATCACCAGCTCCGACCTGGACGGCTGGAGCACAACGCTCAACAGCTCTGTCTGGGCCAGGGCAATTGGCGCGACGGCAACAGCGGAGCCGACAGGCGCTCGGGCGGCGGTCAACAAGATCTTCGACCGCCTTCAGAAACGCCGATTGATCAACTACGGCCGAGTACCTGGCACGCACGACATCAGGGTCACCCTGCTGCGTGAGGACGGCCGAGGCGGGGAGTACACCCGCCCCGGCCGGGAAAACCGAGACCCGTATCTGAAGATCTCCCGTGACCTGTGGGACTCGAGAGCGATCGATGATCTCGGCCTGCCGGGCCTGGCCATGCTCCTCGTCCTGAGCTGTGAGCGCCCAGGCTTCGAGCTGCCGCCCGAGCGGACTCCAGACTGGTACGGCTGGTCGGCGGACACGACCGAGCGAGGCTTCAAGGAGTTGGCCCGCAAGGGGTTCATCGAAGTCAAGAAGACCTTCAAGTCGGCACCTACTAGCCCGAGGGGCTACACCCACAGCAACCGCTACACGCTCCTGCCCCCGCACGTCCACCGAGGGCGTAACACCCCACAGATAGATGCAACTGTCAGCTAGATGCGTCGAGAAGGCACCAGAGCCTCTGTGGGGTGCGGCAGACCGCACCCCACAGAATCCCAGGCTGAGGCCGCGCGCCGGCAAGCAAATGCTGCCTCACCTGCAAGCAGTCCACCATCGGAAGGAGAGCTACTTGAACACCAACCGTAGCGCGCCGAAGCAGCCAGGCGAGCCCGTGATCAACATCAACATGTCTGGGAACGCGCAGCTGAACTGGGCGTACGGCAACCAGATGTCGAGCAACCAGTCCGACGCTGGTGCCGAGTCTCCAGACAAGCATCCCTTCTGGAAGAGCATGCTCTTTTGGACAGCCGTCGGGGTCATCGCCACAACTGCGGGCGCCGTCGCCGCGTTCCTGTAGATGCCTTCCGCTACGGGGAAGGGTGTCGCGCCAACCCCGCAAACCGCCGCTGGCAGGAACGAACCTCCTGCTGGAAAAACAGCCAGGATCAAGGAGTAAGGGTGCGGCAGCTTCGCCGAGTCGATAGATCGCGCACGTAGGTCGTCCACGTCCTGCGGGCGCGATGCGGGCCAGGCGAGGCCCCGCCCCTTCCAGCTCTAAGTGCCAAAGAGAAATTCACACCAGACAGCCTTCCCACCACCTGGGGTGCGACGCGAACCCCAGGAGGAAGCAATGGTCGCGATGATCGAGATGCCTCGGCCAGTCTCATCGTGCCCGGGCTGCCGCCGGCGCGGGAGGTGGTCGTCCCCGTCGCTCACCTCTACGACCAGGCGACGGTCTGTGCGTCGCAGGTGCACCTTCATGGGCGGGGTGCCGTGCTGAAGGGAGTTCGCGACGAGCTCGCTGACCGCTAGGACACCGAGGTCGCAGAGTTCGGCCGGGAAGCGCCAGGCGGCGAGGACATCCTGCGTGAAGGCGCGGGCGCGCGAGGCCGCGTCGACGTCGCCGAAGAGTTCGAGGGCGGCGTTGGTGAACAGCTCGGATTCCGGTCCCATGCGGATGGGGTGCTGGAGTACGAGGACGGCCACGTCATCATCGTGGTCAGCGCTCACACCGAGGGCACGCATCAGGCGGTCGCAGATGATCTGCGGTGCGCCTTGGGCACTGGCAAGTGCGCGTTCGAGGGCAACGACACTTGCGTCGATGTCCACGCCACGCCGCTGCACCAGACCGTCGGTATAGAGGACGGCAGTTGAGCCGGGGCCGAGCGCGATGGTGCCTGAGGTGTGCAACCAGGCACCGGTGCCCAGTGGAGGGCCGATGGGGTCGGCAGCGCGGGTGATGGTCCCGTCGGCGTCGCGGACGAGGATGGGGAGGTGACCGGCGGAGGCGTAGGCGAGAAGGCCCGCGTTCGGGTCGTGGACGGCGTACACGCAGGTGGCGATCTGGCTGGCGTCGATCTCCGCAGCGAGGCCGTCGAGGAGCTGCAGCACCTCGTGCGGCGGCAGGTCGAGGCGCGCGTATGCCCGCACTGCCGCCCGGAGCTGTCCCATGACCGCGGCGGCACGAACGCCCCGGCCCATGACGTCCCCGATGACGAGAGCCGTGCGGCCGGCGCCAAGGGTGATCACGTCGTACCAGTCCCCACCGACGGCCGCCTCGGTTCCGCCGGGCTGGTACGTAGCAGCGATCCGCAGGTCGTCGGGCTGCTCCAGCTCCTGCGGGAGGAGGGAGCGCTGGAGGGTGACGGCGGCCTCGCGCTGGCGGCGCTCACTGGCGTGGAGCCGGTCCCTCAGCTCTGCAACAACCTCACTCGAGCGGGGATCCCGCCCCCCAGCCTTGACAGGCTCTCCCTGTTCATAGGGGTTGTGCAAGGTTGTTCGGGACAACCCGGAAGGATCAGCTTCGGGCGTCCCTGCCCCAGGCAACACCTCGCCCGAGATGACGCCCTCTGTGGCAGTGCCATCACGCCAAGAAGCAGTACCAAGATCGTCTGCGGCGTCCTGGACGGCTTCCTCTTCACGATCCAACGCGTCTGCCGTACGAGCGAGGATCTCATCAATTTGATCAAGAGCGTCCTCTCCGCCCAGTCCCCGTTGATCAAGAGCGTCGGAGGGGGCGGCCTGAATCTCCACAGCATCGCTGGAGGGCGGCCGTTGTCCAATCTCTAGCAGGTACGCCTCCAGAGCCTCTACGCGCCGGGCAGCGAGGTCAGCGATACGTTGGGCCTCGTCACGTTGCCTTACTGCCCGCTCAAGTTGCGCGCTGAGGCGCACCTCCTGGCCTCGAGCACGATCAAGACGAGGCTGAAGTGCCTGCATCTGTCCCGGGAAGGCCGTGCTGCCAGCCGTAAGGGCATCGATCCGCCGCGACAACTCTGCAACCTTCGCCTGAGCCTGACCCAGGACGAGGAACAGCATCGAAGCGATCTTGAGGGCCTGTTCACGCCCCTGCTCACTCGTTTCGTATGCCTGGCGCGCCCGAACCAGGTCCCTATAGACCTGAATCGTTCGCTCCTTCTCCTCGATCAGTTCGCGTGCAGAGACCACCGCGCGACCATCTGGGCCAACCGAGGTTGGGGAGTTGTGCGCCTTGTCCCAGAGATCTCGCGCAGCACGCACCCGTTGCTGCGCCTGTTCGCTTGGCTCGTCCGGGAAGCACACGTCGGCGATGGCCTCCACCGCATCCCAACTCAGGCCCTCACCTGACAGGTGAATGCGTAACCGGCGAACATCCGGCACCTTGCCGGCCTCGAAATGTTCAAGCGTCAACCGCCCATGAACCTCACGAACGCTCAGTCCGGCTTCATCGATCCACGACCGCACCGTGTGCACCAACGCGTTGACTTCAACGCTGGCCCCCTTGGGCGCCGACCAGGGACGTCCTGGACGCCTCGGCCTATCCGCCACCGCAACCCCCAATTGTTCCGCGACAAACCGTCATTGTCGCCGGAACAACATCCAAACGGCCCTACGGGGCACAGCGCAGCCCGATCGTGTACTCGCACGCAAGAGGAAACCCACCGGCTAACGCGAGATCGGACGCTGCCATGTACCTCACTCACGCTGGACTGCTCGTCGTCGCCATCCTGCTGATCGGCCTCATGGCCATGGGGGTCGCAGGCGCGGCGGTCGCTCTCGCTCGCTGGGACGGGCATACCGTCCCAGCCTCGCTCAGTCGAGGGGCTATCGCCTTCGCCGGCACGGTGACCCTCGGAGCATCACTGGCGGCTCTCTTCCTGGCACTCCGGTGACGTGACCGACGAACGCCAGCGGTGATCGGCACAGCGGCGCGTGCCATGACGTGCCAGTAGTAGCGGTAAACATCGGTCAACAAGGGGCCGGACGAGGCATCCGCGAAGACCTCGCCAATACATGTCTTCGCAGGTCAGCAGCCATAGACATGGTCAAGTGCCGGGTGATTCCCAAGCTTATAGCGCGGGTTCGATTCCCGTCATCCGCTCTTGAACAAAGGCCCAGGTCAGAGACCTGGGCCTTTTTCGTCGTCCAGACCTCTCGGGGCCGCCACGCCCTCCGGGCCGTGGCGTGGCGGACACCGGAAGGAGCGCGACGAGTCGCCCGAGGTGCTCCCCTTCGTCGGCCGGGTGGCAGTCGATGCCGGCCTCACCCAGCAGCTCGCCGACCTTCTCACCGCAGAGAAGGCGAACCGGGCCGTTCGGGGGGCGGGCCATCAAGGCGCCGGTGTCCATCGGCCGTCTACTTCGACGTCAGCCGGGGCCCAACACACCGCGCCTACCTGAGTGTTGACCTCTCGTCTGCCGGTGTCCGCGACGGTGGTTCCCGTCCGGTCACGGACACCGGCGCCCCCGGTCGGGGCGCCGGCAGGCGATCCAGGAGGACCTCAATGTCCCGCATTCCCTTCCACACCCGTGTCGCAACCGCCGCGGCCCTGGTGACGGCCGTCGTGCTGCCGCTCACAAGCTCGACCACCGCGTCGGCGGCGGTCCCGGCCGGCGTGCAGCAGGCGCAGAGCCCGGTCCAGGCCGCGGACACGCCCTCGACCTCGGCGATCAAGAACGGCGGCTACGTCCAGATCAACTGGATCCCGCCCTTCAACGTCGGCAAGTACGACTGGGTCGGCCTCTACAAGCAGGACCCCGGCGTCATCGGCCTCAACAACTACGTCGACTGGCAGTGGGCCTACGGAAACGGCACCTCGTACGTGACCGGGGTCCCGGCGGTCAGCGGAGACTACTGGACCGCCTACATCTCCTACGACTACTCCTCGGGCCAGTACCGCATCGTCTCGTCCAGCCACGACCACATCAACTGAGGGGTGGCCGTGCTGATCAGAACAGCGGCAGCGGCCCTCGCGCTGCTGTGCGTGCTGCCGGTCCAGGCCGCCTCGGCGGCCGGGCCGGCGGCTCCGGTGGCGGCCGCCTCCGCCGGGGCCGTCGCCCGCTCCGTGCCGGGCACCTGGGCCGCCGCCGTCCACGTGAAGGAGACCCAGATCGTCACGATCGGCTGGGACTACGGCGGCAACCCGGTAGGCAAGTACGACTGGGTCGGACTGTACGGCTGCGACCCGCAGGAGTGCGGCGTGGACAACTACGTCCCGGGCGCCTGGCAGTGGGCCTCGAACGGCACCTCGTACACCTTCACCCGAGCGCTCGCCGACTCGCTGGTGGGCGCGTACTGGACGGGCTACGTCTCCTACGACTACGCCTCCGGCCAGTACCGCCTGATGTCCTCGCGGATGAACGTCCTCGCCTGAGACGACGACAAGGAGACAATCATGAAGGTTCGCAGGAAGGTCCTCCTCGGCAGCGCGGTAACGGCCCTGCTCGCCGGGCTCGCCCTGGCGCCCGGTGCGACGCCGAGCTCCGCTCAGGGCAGCCTAGGGTTACCGGCCCCTTCCACCCCGCAGACCGCCGCGCGTGCGCTGGCCGGCCCGCTCGGCATGCCGGAGCGGGAGGTGGCGAGGCGGCTCGACGCCCAGGGCGCGCTGGCGGACACCGGCACGTCGTTCACCCACAGCCAGGGGGCGACGGCGGCCGGTGTCTGGCTCGACGTGATGCGCGGCGAGGTCCACGCGAACGTCGTCGACGAGGCGGGGGAGAGCGCGGCGAAGGCCGCAGGGATCATCCCGCACCGCGCCGAGTACACCACCGCGGCGCTCAAGGAGGTCCATGGGCGGCTGGATGCCGCGTCCCGCGAGGGGCGGATGCCGAGGGACAGCTCCTGGGGGGTCGACGAGCGTACCGACCGCGTCAGGCTGGAGATCCCGGAGTCCGTGAACGGCGAGACGCTGCTGCGCGAGGCCGGTGTGACCACGGAGGACCGCGGGAAGGTCACCGTGACCACCCATCGCGGGACCTCCGTCCGGCAGACCAGTCTGGTCGGCGGCGACGGCCTCAATGACCCGGGCGGCATGAACTGTTCGGCCGGGTTCATGCTCCAGAGGGGCGGAGACGCCTATCTGACAACGGCCGGTCACTGCTGGGGCGTGGGAACGCCGCTCCGGCGGAGCAACGGGACCAGGGACGGGCAGGGCAGGGAGCTCATCGGCACCGTGTCCGAACGGCACTACCCCGTGGCGGACTACGCGCTGATCAAGGTCGACAATCCGCGCGACTGGGTTCCCTCCGGAAGGGCGGTGAGGACCTCTCAGTGGAGCTACAACCTCTACAACGGCTACATCGACAACCCGGACGCCCAGATGAGGACCGGTCTCTACACCTGCGCCTCCGGCTGGGTGTCCGGCTGGAGCTGCGGCACGTACGTGGGCTCCGGGTGGAGCACCACCAACCCTGACGGCACGACCACCTACGGCCAAATCCTGGTCAGCGGCCTGAACTCGACGTTCGGCGACAGCGGAGGAGCCGTCCTGTACGGCGACAAGGGCGTCGGAACCGTGAACGGCGATCTGAACACCGGGGGGCAGAAGTTCATCAGGGTCCAGCCGCTCGCCACGATCATCCGCAACTCCCTCGGTGCCCTCAGGGTGGTCGACTGGAATTCGTAGGCACCGCTCCCGGGCGCCCTCGTTCAGCGTTTGTCTACCGGCTCGCGTCACGGTCACCGTGCAGGCCGCCGCACACGGCGCCGGCCCAAGCACGAGGAAGGCTCACGGGGATGACAGCAGCAGTGGCGGCGGCACCGAAGGCAGGGGCGAGGGCGGCGCGGCGGACGGCCGGCGTCCTGGCGGCGGGGCTGGTGGCGCTCGCCGGGACGGTGGTGGGCGCGGGCAGCGCGCAGGCCGCGTACGACCCGGTGACCCACACCATCTGGAACGACGAACCGCTGTACAAGGGCTGGCACATCGACGCCGGCGACTCTCGGCTGATCATGCAGGACGACGGCAACCTGGTCCTCTACCGGTGGTTCAACCAGCCCGGCAGGACGACGGCCAAGTGGGCGAGCAACACCGTAGGCTGCGGCGAGAAGGCGGTCATGCAGTCCGACGGGAACCTGGTCGTGTACGGCCGTGACGGGCGGCAGGTCTGCTACGCCCTCAACCGGTTCAAGGGTGCGTACGCGAATGCCTGCCTCACGGTGACGGGGGGCGTCGGGTTCGGCGTCTACTACACCGACGAGTCGTGCCCGCAGGCCGCCGCCAACCGGACCATGGTCTACGTGCTGTCCTCGGACGCCTACTGACGGGCCAGGGCCGGTCCGCGCGCGGGCTGCAGGCGGCCCGTCCGTGCCACCAGCCCCGCCACCGACCACTGCGGGCGGGCCGCGAGCCGGGTCGCCGCCGCGCGCAGGTGCAGGGGCAGGTACCCGCAGAGCGCGGCCAGTTCACCGACCGGCCCCGGCTCCTCCCGGACCCGGTCCACGCCCGCGACCCGTGCGAGCAGTTCGTGCGCGTCGTCCGGCTCCAAGGGGCCGACGCGGATGTGCGCCGCGCCTGCGGGCAGGGCGTCTGGGGCCGCCCCGGTCACCACGGCCGCGCTGCCGGGGGTGGTCGGCAGCAGCGCCTCCGGGCGGGCCACCCCGTCCAGCAGCACCAGCACGCGCCGCCCGGCCAGGGTGGCCCGGAAACACCGGGACAGTTCCTCGGTGTCGGCGGCTTCGGCCGGACATTCGCCCAGTGCCCGCAGGAATGCGGCCAGTACGGCGTGTGGCCCGGCCGGCCCGGCCGCCTCCCCCTTCCGCAGACCGTCCGCGCCGGCGTACAACTGGCCATCCGGATAGCCGTCCTGGACGGCGTGGGCCAGGTGCACGGCGAACGCCGAGGTACCGCTGCCCCGGGGGCCCGTCAGGGCCAGTACCGGGGAGCTGCCCGACTGCCTCAGCAGTCCCTCGGCCTCCCTCAACTCGGCACCCCGGCCCACCCAGTCCGGAATGTCCGGCGGCAGCTGGCAGGGCCGTGGCGGGCGGCGCCGCTGCGCCGGGGCCGTGGGTGCGGTCAGGCCGGGGTCGCCGTGCCGGATGCGGGTGTGCAGCTCCATCATCGCGGGGGCCGGTCCCAGCCCCAGTTCCCGGTCGAGCCGCTCCCGTAGCGCGTCGAAGGCCGCGAGCGCCTCGGTCGTCCGCCCGCTGCGGTGCAGGGCCAGCACGTACAACCGCTGCACCTCCTCGTCGTGCGGGTTCTGCTCGGCCAGGGCGCCGAGTTCGGGCAGCAGCTCCGTGTGCCGTCCCAGGGTGAGTTCGATGTCGAGCAGCGTCTTCGTAACCGCGTACCGGCCCGACGCGAGCCGGTGGCGGGCACGCTCGGCAAGTACGCCGGGCACCCCGTCGAGCGCCGGCCCGCGCCACCGCCCGAGGGCCTCACGGAGCAGTGCGCGGGCCCTTACCGGATCGTCATGGCGCAGCCGGGCGGACTCCAGCACCGCGGCGTCGTAGTGGAAGAGATCGACGGAGCGCCGGTCCACGTTCAGCCGGTAGCCGCCCGATTCGGCGACCAGCACCGCACCGCCCGGGTCCCCGGGCGCGGCCATGGCCCGGCGCAGCCGGTGGGTGTGGGTGCTGAGCTGGCCCACGGGGTTCTTCGGCCACCGTGAGTCGTCCTCGCTCCAGAGGCCGTCGATCAGTTGCCCGAGGGGGACGAGTTGACCGGGGGCGAGCAGGAGCGCGGCGAGCACGGCGCGCTGCTGCGGGCGTCCGAGGTCGATCTCGCGGCCGTCACGCCAGGCGCGCAGTGGACCGAGCACACAGAATTCGAGCCCCATACCCATGCCGCCCCCCGCATCCATGAGCTCAGTGCACAATTTGCGCAAGACGATAGGTGATGGGGGAGCGCCAACTCCCGCGCGCCACGCCGTACCGCCGTCCACAGACGGCAAAGCCCGCGGGATGGGGATCCCGCGGGGTCCACGGGAGTACGCGGCGGACGGGGCGCGGACCACGAGGACGGGGGGAAGCACCATGGGGGAATCCGCACTGCGATTCAGCCTGCTCGGACCGTTACGGGCCTGGTACGGGGATGCCGAGGTCGATCTGGGCCGGCCCCAGCAGCGGGCCGTACTGGCCGCGCTGCTGACCGCCTCGGGGCGTACGGTCGCCACGGCGGTCCTCGTGGACGGGGTGTGGGGCGGCACCCCGCCCTCCGAGCCGCGCAAGGCCGTACAACTGCACGTGTCCCGGCTGCGGGCCGCCTTCAAGGCGTGTGCCGGAGCGGAGCGTGCCGGAGGGCTGCTGGTCCGCGTGGGCGACGGCTACGCACTCGCGGCGCCGGACGCCGAGGTCGACGTCGTGGTCTGGGAGCGTCTGCTCGCCGAGGCCGAGCGGCTGCGCGACCAGGGTGCTCCGGCCGACGGGGTACGGGAGGTGCTGCTGCGGGCGCACCGGCTGTGGGACGGGGAGCCGCTGGCCGGCCTCGCCGGGCCCCATGCGGAATCGGTACGGGCCCGGCTGCTGGAGCAGTGGCTCCGCGCCAAGGAGCTCCAGCTGGAGATGGACGTGGAGCTGGGCGACCGCACGGATCTGACGGCGGAGGCCGCCTCGCTCGCGCTGGAGCACCCGGGGCGGTCCCGGCTCACCGCCGTCCTCATGCGGGCCCTGTACCAAGGGGGGCGCAAGGCCGAGGCCCTCGCGGTGTACGAGGAGGCCCGCAGGGCGCTGCCGCCGGATGGGCGCGAGGGCGACGCCCGGGCAGGGTCGTCCACCGGCGGCGGGGTCGTGCCGGGCGCTGGCCACGGCTCCCGGCACGACCCCGGCACCGGCACCCGTCGCAGCGGCGGGCCCGGGCCGGTGAGCGGCGCGCGGCGCGCTGACGGGCCCGCTGCGCTGCACCTGCGCATCCTGCGCGAGGACCCCGCCCTCCTGCCCCTCTCCGCCGCCCGCGCGGAGTCCCCCGTCTGGCAGGCACCGCACCAGCTCCCCGCCGGTCTGGCCGACTTCACCGGCCGGGAGTCCACCGTCGAGATGCTGTTGGACCGCCTCGTGGGCGGAGTCGGACGGGCGGTGGTCGTCTCCGCGCTGGATGGCATGGGCGGCATCGGCAAGACGACGCTGGCGGTACACGTGGCCCGCCGGGTCCACGAGCGGTTCCCGGACGGTCAGCTCTTCGCGGACCTGCGCGGCGCCGACCGAACTCCCCTGGACCCCGGCCGGGCACTCGCCGGATTCCTGGGCGCGCTGGGGGTCGCCGCGGCCGAGATTCCGTTGGACCTGGGGGAACGTTCCGCCCTGTACCGCTCGGCGCTCGCGGGCCGCAGGGTACTCGTCCTGCTCGACAACGCCGTCGGGCCGGACCAGGTGAAACCCCTGCTCCCGGGCTCCTCCGGCTGCGCCGTTCTCATCACCAGCCGCACCCGCCTCACCGGTCTCTCCGGGGCCCACCAAATGCGTCTGGAGACCCTCTCCCGGGACGAGGCGCTGGAACTGTTCACCCGGATCGCGGGAGCCGAGCGGGTGGCCGCCGAGCCCGGCCTCGCCGAGGAGATCGTGGTGGCCTGCGGGCTGCTGCCACTCGCCATCAGGATCGTCGCCTCCCGGCTCACCGCTGACCCCGCACTCACCCTGCGGGCACTCTCCGAGGGGCTGCGCGACGAGCGTCGGCTGACCGAACTGGACGACGGGAATCGCACGGTGGAGGCGACTTTCGCCCTCTCCTACAACCGTCTCGGCCCGGACCTCGCCCGCGCATTCCGGCTGATGGCCCTACCCGACGCCCCGGACATCTCGCTGCCCTGCGCCGCGGCGCTGCTCGGGCGGTCCGAAGCGGACGCCGACGAGCTTCTCGAAGCACTCGTCGATCTGAACCTGCTGCACTCCCCGCAGTTCGAGCGTTACGGCTTCCACGACCTGGTGCGCGACTACGCCCGCGACCGGCTGGCCGCCGAGGAACCCGCCGAGGAGCACACGGCGGCCGCCAACCGGCTGGTCGACTTCTGCCTGGCCACCGCGCGCAACGCCGACCTCGCCGCCCGCTCCGTCGACCCCGTCGAGCAGAGTCTTCTCGACGCATGGGTCTCCTCCCCCGGCCGCCCCGTGGCCGATTCGGCCCAGGCGGTGAGCTGGATGCGCGCACAGGCCGGCATCCACGCCGCGGCCATCCTTCTGAGCTGCGCCGATCCGGCGCTGCCCCTGGACCGCGCCGCCGAACTCGCCGACAAGATGGGGTCCGTGCTGTTCGAGCGGGGGCAGACAGCGACCATCGCCGACCTGGCAGAGCGCATCGCCCACCAGGCGGCGGCCCGGGGTGACAACGGCTCCGAGGCCCTCGCCCGCCATGTACGCGGCATCATGCTGTGGCACGTCAACCGGTACGAAGAGTCTGAGCGGGAGATCGGCCGGGCGGTCGCCCTGTGCGAGGACGTCGAGGACGGTCCGGTCGTACGAGTACGGGCCAAGGCACTGCTCGCCCTGGGCAGCAACCTCCGCATCCGCGGCCGGTACGCCGAGGCCGCCGCGTACGCGGGCAGCGCGGCCGAGCTCTTCCGTCGGGTGGGAGCGGAGCGTGCGGAGGGCAGCGCCCTGGGGGAGTTCGCGTTCTGCTGCGCCCAGACAGGACGCGTGGACGAAGGCAGGGCCGCGGCCGAGCGCTGCGCCCGCCTGATGGACGGGTCGGGCCCGGTGTCGGCCACGACCGGACGCTACTACCTGGCCCGGGTACTACGGCTGTGCGGCGATCCGGAGGCGGCTCTGGTCCACGCGGTACGCGCCCGGGAGGAGTTCGCGGCCCTTCAGGTGACGGTGTTCGAGGCGGCGGCAGGAGATCTGGTGGCCCGCATCCACGCCGAGGCAGGCCGCTGGCTGCTCGCCGCCGAAGCCGCCGAGGCGGTGCTGCCGCTCGCCAAACGCACCAGCGCGGCATTGGAGGCCACGCTCCTGCGCACGCTCGGGACGGTGCACACCGGGCTCGGCAGGCCACGGCAGGCGCGCGCCTGTCTTGAGGACGCGCTGGCCGTCCACGAGCGGCTGGGGCTCGCGGACGACGCCCGGGAGACGCGGGCACTGTTGGACGCGCTCGCGCGGCCGTGACCACGACCACAGCCTCCACCGGCCTGCGCCAAGCACGTTGATCACCTGCCGTTGCTCGCGGCCGCACGGGCGCCGTAGGGACGAGATCGAGGGCGGCACGAGCCGCCGCCCGCCGAGGGGGTCCTGCCAGAAGCCAGGGGTCACCACGGGACACCCTCGTCGTCGCGGACAGCGACCGGGCCTCGTCGCCCGGCGGCCGGTACGCGCGTCGGCGTCTGACTCTTGGCGTACCCCAGCCGTGCCCTTCGGGACGGTGAACAGCGGTCAAGACGGGTAGCCCCGGGGCGTCACAAGATGCCGCTCCAGAGTTCGTCTTCGCAGGTCAGGAGACTTATGATCAAGCCAGATGTCGGTGATTCCCAAGCTTATAGCGCGGGTTCGATTCCCGTCATCCGCTCCACGACAAAGCCCCAGGTCAGAGACCTGGGGCTTGTTTGTTGCCTAGCCCCATCGGGGCTCGCGCGCCAAACTTCCCCAACAGGGCATCAGATTGGTGACGTGCCCCTTGTGAGGATCACCTCGCCCGAGAAGCCCGACCGAACGGGGTGAGGGTCCCGGCGGTGATGGCGCCCCGCAGGACGTGGGCGATCTCCTCGGGCTTGAGGTCGATGCCGTCGAGCCCTTCCACGGTCAGCGGGATCTCCTCCAGCGCGTACTCGCCGCGGCCCTCGGCGCTGAACTCGGGACCGGTGCGCTCGTCGAAGGACCAGGCAGTGATGCGGGCGAGGTAGAAGAGCTGACGCTCCTCGTCGGACTCCGTCGTGTGGAGGAGGCGGACGATGTCGGCCTTCCCCGCGATCTCCTCGTGGATCTCCCGATGGAGTGCGGCCTCCCGGGACTCGTCGCCGGGCTCGACGCCGCCGCCGGGGAGGACCCAGTACTGGGGGACGTCGGGCTTGGTGCGGCGGATGACCAGCATCGTTTCGTCAGCGGTGACGAGGACGGCGCGGACTCGTTCCTTCATGTCGGTCTGTCTCCTTGCTTGTTGACGGTCTCAGTGCAGCGGACAGCCGCCGTCGACGTGGACGGATTGCCCGGTGATGAACGACGCGGAGGGGCCGACGAGGAACCGGTCCTAGCGGAAGGGCGGCAGGTTGCGCGCGACCCAGTCGCCGAAGGACCTGGCCGGGCGGTGGAGGACGCTCTCCACATCGGGGCTGACCTCCCGCTCGGCCGGCAGCGGGAGGCCGAGGACGTCCAGGGTCCCGCCGATGACCTCCTCCGGCATGAACCGCGCCATGTGTGCGTGAGCATCTTCGCGGGACAGTTCCACGAAGGTCACGTCCTCACCCAAGGCCTCGGACATCGCGGCGGCCTGCCGCCGGGGGCTGATCGCCTCGGGGCCGGTCAGCTCGTACGTACGGCCCGCGTGGCCGTCCTCGCGCAGCGCGGCAGCGGCGACCGCGGCGATGTCCGCCGGGTCGACGACGGGCAGCGCCACATCTCCGAACGGAGCGAAGATCGCGCGCTTCGTGCGGACCGACTCGGCCCAGGCGAAGGCGTTGGAGGCGAAACCGCCCGGGCGCAGGATGGTGAACTCCGGTCCGGACGAACGGACGGCAGCCTCGAACTCGCGCAGGCGGGTGTGCGAGGGGGCCTCGGGGCGGGTGGAGTTGATCTGGGAGGAGAGCAGGACGACCCGCTTGACCCCGGCAGCCTCGGCCGCGCCCAACAGGGCCTCCGGACTCTCGCCGTGACCGTTGAGCTCGCCGCCCAGCAGGATGAAGAAGGCGTCGGCGCCATCGAGGACCGGCCGCATGCTCGCCGCGCCCCCCACGTCGGCCTGGGCGTGCCGGACGCCGGCCGGAAGCCCGGCGGGCTGCGGCCGCCGCGAGACGGCCACGACCTCCTCGCCCGCCTCGGCCAGCAGCGGCACCAGCGTCCGCCCGATGTTGCCGGTCGCACCCGTCACCACGATCATTACGCCCCCCGAGAGAGTTGGTTGACTGACTTAATTGGACCCTAGCACGGGCCCCTCGGGTGCTGTCTATAGTTGGTTGGGTGACTGACTCAGCGAAGCCCCGGGTGGCACGGGGAGCCGACAAGCGCCGACGGCTCACGGCCGCGGCGGCCCGGATCCTGCACGAGCAGGGCGTCGAACGGACCACCCTCGCCGACATCGCGCGCGTGGCCGAGGTCCCCGTCGGGAACGTCTACTACTACTTCAAGACCAAGGACGAGCTGGTCCAGGCCGCACTGTCCGAGCACAGCGCGCACCTGGATGAACTCACCCGCCGGCTCGATGGGTTGACTGACCCCCGCGACCGCCTCAAGGCCCTGATCGAAGCCTGGGTCGGCCAGCGCGACGTCGCCGCCCGCTACGGGTGCCCCACCGGCACCCTGGCCGTGGAACTGGACAAGCGCGCGGACGGGACCCTCGACGCGGAGGCCGGTGCGGTGATCCGGCGCCTGCTGGACTGGGCCGGACGGCAGTTCCGCGCCCTGGGCCTGCCCGACCCGGACGACCTCGCCGTCACCCTCGTCTCCGCCTACCAGGGCATGTCACTCCTGGCCAACGCCCTGCGCGACCCGGACATCATGACCCGCGAGGGAGCCCGCCTCCTCCGCTGGCTCGACTCCCTGAAGGCTCCACGCCAGACCCCCTGACCAGCGAGCACCACGGATAGATCCCGGCCAAAGCCCCAGGTCAGCGACCTGGGGCTTGCGCATTGCCTAGACCTTTCTCAAGGTTCCGTGCCAGATCCCCGCCAGAGGCCCTGCCAGTCCGTTCAGAAGGCGCTCAGCGCGTCGTGGGTGTTGGTGCGGTACAGGCCGACCTTCGGGTTGGCGACGGTGCCCGGCTTGGCCAGCTGGAGGCTGACGCCGTCCGCGTTCGGCATGTGCTCCTTGTCGGCGAGGACGCTGACCTCGTCGGCCACGGGGCCGTTGCCACCCGACGGGTTGAGGTCCACGGCCGCGTACGCGGTGGCGCCGGGACGCACCGGGTACGCCGGGGCGCCGCCCAGTCCGCCGGGGGCAGTGGCCTGGAGTCCGAGCGCGCCGCCCTTGGCGCTGAAGCCGACGGTGGGGAAGTAGTCCAGACCGCAGGAGGTGGAACCGTTGTTGGTCACGCTGATGATGCGGACGGTGGCCGGAGTGCCCGTCGGGGAAGTGACCTTGACGGTCAGGTTTCGCGCCGAGCAGGGGTGCGTGTAGGCGTAGGAGTCATCGGTGGTGTCCCCCTTGTTCTTGCCGCTCGAACCGGCCTTCGCCGGGGTGGCCGTGCCGGTTCCGGTGGCCTTGCCGCCGGACGGGGCTGCGGAGGCGCCCTCCCCGGACGGCGTCACGGTCCCGGTCGAGACCTGCTTGTCCGCGGTCTTGGCCGCGGCAGGGTTCGCGGTCGGCCCGCCGGCGCTGTCCGAGCCGCCGCAGGCGGTCAGGGCCAGAGCGAGGCCGGCGGTGGCGGTGGCCAGGGCAGCGGTGCGGAGTCGGTGGGTGCGCATGGGGAACTCTCCGTGTCGGTGCGGTCGTCAGACGGAGGCTTTCGCTTCCCGCCTGACGAGACGTGGGGTGTGGCTGCTGTTCCGGTCGGCTGCTACCGCAGGCGACCGAGGGCGGTCGGTGGGGCGGGTGGGGGCCCTCCCGTTGCGACCGTCGGATCCGCCCGCCGATCCGGTCGGCGGACCGACGGGCTGATGACGCAACTGTGGGGCGGGTTTTGTCCCAGTGGCGTCTGGGCCGGGATAGTAGGAACCCTGGAATGCTCCCGACCCCTCTCACCTGGGCGATCGGGTGAGCCTGGAACGGCTTCCGGGATGAGGGGGAGGGTGGAATGGCCACGGAGACGGAGCGGTTCGCGGAGCTGATGCGCGGATTCAAAGAGCGTTCGGGGCGCAGCTACGGCACGCTCGCGAAGCGTCTGCACTCCAGCAACTCGACGCTGCACCGCTATTGCAGCGGCGCGGCGGTGCCGACGGACTACGCCCCGGTGGAGCGGTTCGCCCGGGTCTGCGGTGCCTCGGCCGACGAACTGCCCGCGCTGCACCGGCAGTGGCTGCTGGCACTGCTGGAGCGGCGGCGGGGCGTGACGGAGGGGCAGACCCCGGCATCGGGAGCGCCGAACCCCGCGGCGCCGCGCGGCGGTGACACCGCGCGGGAGGCGCCACCTGCATCGGCGGTGGCGGTGGCTGGGGAGGCTTCGGAGGTCCGGCCGCGGGCGGAGACCGACGACTCCGCACCGACCCCGGCGTCCGCAGCCGGGGCCGCCCCGGCGCCTACCCCTGCTCCCGCGCCGGCTTCGGCTCCCGCTTCGGCTCCCGCTTCGGCTCCCGCTTCGGCTTCGGCTCCGGCTCCCGCTCCGGAACCCGCACCGGCACCCGCACCGGCACCGGCACCGGCACCGGCACCGGCACCGGAGGCACTCGCGCACGCCCCCGCCACCCTGGTCCAGCCGGGCCCCACCCGGGCCTCCGTACTGCGGGCCCGGCGTCCTCGACTGCTGCTCGCCGTTGCGGCCGCCGTGGCCACCGCCGCGGTGGCGGGGACCGCCGCCGCCGTCTCCGCCATGGGAGACACGGGTCACGGGGACACGCGCCACGGCGCCGTCCAGCCGTCCTCGCGCGAGCGGGCGGCGGCGGGCCCGGCCTTGCCGTCCGGCGGGCCGTCGTCACCCACGCCCACAGCCGATTCCGCACCCCCGTCCAGCCCCGGACCGTCGTCCCCCTCTGCAACGTCCGCGTCCACCTCGGCGACGTCCACGTCCACCTCGCCGGCCACCGCCAAGGAGGAGGCTTCCCCCACCGCCCCGTTCACGGTCAACGTCCTGCCCGACAACTGGGACAGCCCCTGCGACCAGTGGTTCGCCTTGGACAAGGCACCCGGCACGGTCCCCCCGCCACCCGCCGGGCAGGCGACCGAAGGGTGGGCCCGGGCCCTGAACGCCGTCCCGGCGGGGCACCTGCGCATGCAGCTGACCGTCCAGGGAACCGAGGGCAAGGCCGCGGTCCTGCACGCGCTGTACGTCCATGTCGTGAGCGGCCGCAAGGCTCCCGGCTGGAACGCTTACACCATGGGCTCCGGTTGCGGCGGCGCACTGGTGCCGGCGTCCTTCGCCGTGAACCTGGACGACCCCTCCCCGAGGGCCAGGTCCGTACCCGGCAAGGAGGGCGAGCGGCCGACTGCCTCGACCGACTTCCCGTACAAGGTCTCCGCCACCGACCCCCAGGTGCTGAACGTCGACGCCGCCACACTCGGTCAGGACGTCAGCTGGTATCTGGAGCTGGCCTGGAGCAGTGGCGACCGCAAGGGCACCACCCGCATCGACGACCACGGCCGCCCGTTCCGCACGGTCGCCCTGAACGCGGGCCACAGCTACTGGTACAACGCGAACAACAACGCCTGGCTGCCGTACACGGAGTGAAAAGCCCCTTGCACCTGACCACTTGCGAGTGCAGCCCCCTGGGCCGGTGGCCTACCGGCAACGGCAGCACGCAGACGATCCGGACGACTCCCACCCCACGTGGACCAACGCGAAGGGCGTGCCAACCGTGCCCTCAAGGACGGCCAAGAGCGGTCACGACCGGTTCGAGACAGGGTCCCGAAAGTCACCCCGCAGAGCCTGTCCATGCAGGTCAGCACCCGCGTGAGAGCGCCAAGGGCAGTAGATTCCCAAGCTTGTAGCGCGGGTTCGGTTCCCGTCATCCGCTCCACGACAAAGCCCCAGGTCAGCGACCTGGGGCTTTCACGTTGCCTGAACTTGCCTCCGTCCCGTGCCAGATCCGGGGCAGAAGCGGAATCTTTGGCCTCGGCCCGGCCGGCGCGGTCGGCTAGCGGCCGGCCGGGACGTCGGCCAGGCGGACCGTCACCGCGCTCAGCCACAGCAGGCCGAGGCCCGCGCCGACGGTGAACGCCAGGACAGAGGCGGCCGATGCCATGAACCCGGCGAGGACAGCCACGGGTACGGTGCGGGACGCAACGGCCCAGCCCCGCAGGCCCCGGGATGCGAGCGGGCGAGCCAGGACGAAGAACGCGGCGCACAAGGCGAGGTAGCCGATCATCCCGCCGAACATGTGGGCGGCGCCGTGCCCGCTCATCAAGGTCGCCTCGGGCGCCCCGACGGGAAAGCCCGCACCGGCATCGGCCGGGAAGGCCGCCGCAAACCAGAAGGAGCCGCCGAAGACGCCGACGAGGACCGGACCCCACGTCCCGCCGGGACCCCCGCGCAGTGCTCGCCGCAGTCTGGTCGCGCCGACGAGCAGCAGCGCACCGGTGAGGAGGAAGCTCGCCGTCTGGATCCAGCCCGCCTCGCCGAGGGCGAGCTGGCTGATCGCGTTCCGGGTGAAGTCGAAGCCGTCCCGCACGAAACCCTGGGCGAGTCCGACCGCCAGGAACAGCGGACCCGCCGCCGCGCCACCGGCCAGGGCCCACCGCACGGCGGATCGGGACGCGCGCACGGTGGAAAGGACGTGGCGGGGCGCGGTGAACATGTCGGTCATGGCAGGGCCTTCCTCGCTTCGAACTCGTCACCCATATGACCGATGGCAAGGAGAAGACTCATCGCTCCTGCCGATGTGCGCTGGATCACATACCGGCCAGGGCGGTCAGCGGTCGGAGTAGCTGAGGTCGCCCACGGTCCAGGCGGTGACGTCCTCGATCGATACGCGGAACATGCCACCCGTCTCCGGGATGCCCATGGTTCCCTGCAGGATCCGCGCCACATGGAAGTGCAGATGCGTGGGCGGCGCCTCCCTGCCCGTCACGGCGGTGAACGCACCGGAGAACTCGCCCAGCCGGTCCGAATCCTCCAACACCTCCGACACCCGCTGCCGCCACACGGCCTCGGGAGCCAGCCGGCCGGTGATCACAGCACCGCTGGTGACCACGGTCAGGGACATCTGGTTGCTCTGCCCGGACTCGACCAGGGCGGCGACGTTCACGAGCAGCTCGTCAGGCTTCGACATGGGAGCCGATTCTAGGGCCCGCCCCGCCCTGCGGACCCGGGCCATGCAATCCGTTCGCTCGGACGCCGAGTCACCGGGACTACCGGAGGCCGCGTCGGCTCCCGGCTGCCCACACCTTGATCAGGTCGTGTTCGAACCCGATTACCTCCTCGTCGAACACGCGAAAATCTATGATGGCTGAAGTAGACATTCGACTCCGGGATGGCTATGGTTTCTCTCGTAGCCGAGATCGAGCAAGGCCCGGAGGGACGAACTGCCGGGCAGCAGGACACGTACGTAGTGCGCAGGACGGTCCGGTGGTGGAGTTTCGAAGCCAGGGATTTCGCAGGACGGCGACGGAACTGACGGCCGGACCGGGTGGCCCGCAGCACAGGGGCCGCCATGAGCAGTAACGCAGTGCCAGTTCAGCAAGTGCGGTTCGCAGTATCAGCAGTACGCAGTCCCCCGCTTGGCAAGTGATCGTTCAGAGGAAAGAACGGAGGAGTTGGCCGCCATCAGGATCGCCCGGGGTGAAAGACGGAACCCGGGTACCGCAGGACATCGACAGTGAGGTGGTCTCCGGTCAAGCAACCGCGATCCCCGCGCCCAGGCCGAGTGCAGGCCAGGTCCGCGGAAACAGAAGGCCGACGCGGTACTAAGGTCGGCAGATGGTGAAGCAGTTCCTTCGGGGCCCTGGTGCCGTACGGCACCAGGGCCCCTCCACGCGTTCCAGAGAGAGGTGCAGATGACAGCACACGACTCGTTCGACGATCGTCTCGACGACGACGACTACCCCGCCTACACGATGGGCCGGGCCGCTGCCATGCTCGGCACCACCCAGGGCTTCCTCCGCGCCATCGGTGAAGCCCGCCTCATCACCCCGCTGCGCTCCGAAGGCGGACACCGGCGTTACTCCCGCTACCAGCTGCGCATCGCCGCCCGGGCCCGGGAGCTGGTCGACAGGGGCACACCCATCGAGGCGGCCTGCCGCATCATCATCCTCGAGGACCAGCTCGAAGAAGCCCAGCGCATCAACGCCGAATACCGCCGCACCGCCCAGGCTTCGGATCCACCAGCTGCAGAGTGACGGCTGACGCCTGCCGGGCGCAGTAAGCGGTGGTGTCGCCTGCGTGCAGGGCGCGGGCGACCGAGGCCCCGTCCTGTGGATCCTGGGATCCGTCGGACACGAGGTGGGCGGTTGACGGCACTACTGGTCAGCGGGGGAAAGACCGCTCCCGCACCCCCGGCACCGAGGACGCGTGCATCCGGGCCGTCACGCCGCCCTGCCGCGCCTCCGGCACTCGCATCCGCGAACCGAGGCATTCTCAGCGGAGGTGGCGGCGTCCGGAGCGACGCCCGTGCATACCCAGGTACACGAGGGACGCCACGAAGACCAGGATGCCGATGACCAGCAGATAGAGCATGCCTTCAGCGACAGCGCCGATGATGCCCAGCACCATCGCCACGATGACCAGGATCAAGAAGACCTTCACGAGGTCGACACCTCCTCGGGCGAATGGGGGGTCAGCGGCGGGCGAGCTGCCGCTCGCCGCCCGCACCGGGCCGGTAGGAGAGGCCGTAATGCCGGAAGACGGCTTCCTCGTCCTCGGCCGGCAGAACGTCGTCCGTGCCGATGGAAGGGCTCTTCTTCACCAGCGCCTTGTCGTAGCCGACCTTGACGTACCCCGGCCCGACGATCGCGCCGTCCAGCGGAACGAAGACCAGCCGGTGCCGGGTGGGCAGCCCCACCAGCACGGTGGCCATGGCCGGCTCGTCCGTGCTGGTGTCCACGTAGATCGCCTCCAGCGAGCCGATCCTGTGCCCGCCCGAGTCGACCACCTCGTGGGTGCGCCATTCGCGAATGTCCGCTGCCTGGATCATCCTCAGGTCCCTTCGCACGGTCACGGCCCCGCCGGTGCACTTCTCAGCCTGCCCCCATCGGCCCGGGGGAACCAGCTCGGCCACTCGACAACCCCCGCCAGCCACCGGTGTGGCAGCTGGGGCGGGGCAAACCCCGTGACGGTTCCCTTGAGACCGCATGTCCCGCGCCTGCCCGGTCGGCGCTCGCGGTATCCCCGTATCGGTTCCCCGGCCGACGACAGCCTGCGTCGGGAACGGGCGTCACCCGTGTGCCCCGCTTCGGAGTCGACATGGTGCGGACCTCCACCGCGCGTGTGAGCCTCGTCCGAGAGGGATCCGTACCCACGCATCGAAGGAGTCGCGGCCATGGGCGGTACGCCGGACAAGCGTCAGGAGCCGGGCAAGGGAAGCGAAGCACAGGGTCACCAGCGCCCCGGAGACCCCGCGCACCCTCGGCCGGGGAAGCAGTCCCGCAAGCGGGCACAGAAGCAGGACCAGAAGGAGACCGGGCGCCGCCGCGAGGACGACCTGCTGCGCGAAGAGGACCTGCACGACGAGTCGCTCTGACGAGAGCGGCGGCCGACAGGAAGTGCCCCGCGGCGCGGGATGCCGCGTTGCACCCGCCTGAGGGCTTCAGGATCAGGCCGTCGGGGCGGCGGTGGCGCCTTCTGCGGGTCCGGGTGTGGTGGCGATGAGGATCTGAGCGGCCTCGGTGATGTTGTCGGCGCGGACGGCGCGGGCCATCGCTTCGCGGGCGGCGTCGGCCGTGGTGTCCGGGGGAACGACCAGCAGGACGAAGTGGTCGTTGTCGCCTCGGGTGATCAGGACGGTGTCGTCGCCGACGGGATCGGAGTCGAGGTGCACGACCTGGTCGTCGATGACCAGGCGGGTGGGGAGGCCGTTCCAGGCGGACGCGTCCACGCCCACACGGGTGATCGGCCCGAGATGCCCGGCCAGGACGCCGATCAGCGCGGGCAGCTCGGTCTCGATGTCGCGGGTGCGGGGCCACCACGCGCCGTCGAGGCGCCCCTCCCGGGACCGCGTCGTCTCCAGCCGCAGCAGCGCCGTGCCGGGTTCGACGGCTTGGTGGATCTCGTCCGGCAGGAGCAGTGGCGGCCTGTGCGGAACGTCGGAGTCAGTCATGTGGATCCGCCCGTCTACGGGGTGCGGCCGCGCCGCGTGGACGTCAGCACCGAGCCGGCCTGCGACGCACGCGAGCTTGCCGTCGCTCCACGGTACTCCCGTCGCCCGCACCGCCGCTCTCCACAGCGCCCGCACCGGAAGATCCCTGGTCACACCGGCCATTACCCATCGAACAGGCGTACAGTGGAAGCACCGGAGGTACTTCGCGCACCGGCTTCCACGCAGGTGTCACTTCCGGCGATCGCCTAAAGACCGGGCCGCCGACGGGCAGCCCGGGGGCAGGTCCCCATCATGACCACCGCACTCGACCGGACCGCGCCCCGCGACCTCGCCGCAGAGCTTCCGGCACGCTTGTCCCTCACCCCGAAGACCGCCCTCGCCGGCCAGCTGGACGGGGCCTGGTGGCCCCGCTCCCGCGACCTCGCGGCCGAACTCCCGGCGCTGGTCGCCGCCCTGGCCGAGCCCTGGGGACGCGTCACCCGCGTCACGGTGAACCCCGCGCGCTGGCCAGTGATACCGCACACGGTCACCGTGGACGGGCACGTCCTGCACGTGGGCTGGTTCACCGAGCAGGATCCCGACAAGCTGATCCTGCTCTCCTACAACGTCGGCCGCTGGGACCTACTCGTCATCCCGCCCGGGGCCGGGCCGGCAGCCGCCGCCCGCCTGATGGCCGCCGCCGCGATCCCGGGCAGCGTCCTGACGGCGGGCGTCCTCATGGCCAACGAGACCGTCATCGGGCGCGGCATCCGCGACGACCGGCGCCAGGAAGCCATCTGGGACGGCGAAGGCGGAGCCTGCATGTCCCCCTTCGGGAACCCGATGGACCGGAGCACCCTGCCGCTGCCCGGAAACGGCTGGAGGTGAGCTCCGTGGAGACCTTCGTCCTCATCGCGGTGACCATCGTCGCGATCGCCGTCGGAATGTACTGGATCCACCTGCTGAACGCCCAGCACGACGCGCGGATCGCGGCCTACCACTTCAGTGACCCCCTGCCGAGACCTCCCGGTCTGCCGGACGACACCGGTCGTCGAGCCCACCACACGGATGCCGGCCGGTGAGGAACGGACCTTCCTCCGACTGGGGGCAGCGGTCGGGGCGCCACGGCGCCCCGACCAGCCGGCCCCGGAGCCCGTCCCCGCACACGAAAGGACGCGGCCATGGCCACACTGCGCGAACGCAAGAGCTACCGCGAACAGGTGCTCCATGTCCTGTACGAAGCGGTCGAGGGCAACCGCCTCCTCGGCATCACCGGGGCACAGCTGCGGCGCGAGCTCCACGTGGCGGACCAGGACCTGGCCGCCGCCTGCACCTACCTGGCCGGTGAAGGACTGGTCACCGTCGACTGGGAACCCGGCAACACCCCGGCGATGGTCACGCTCACCCATGACGGGATCCGGCACCTGGAGGCCCAGGAGGAAGCGACGGCCTAGATGTATTGATCACGAGCGTTGTTGACACTCGGTAGGTCTTGAACATGGCGAAGACCTCCGGTGTGGTGGGAGCTGTCTAGGAACCCATTGCACGACGGAGGTCTTCGTGTCCCACCGTAATGCCCGGCTGACCGTCTTCGGTAGGCAACTGCTGGTCGAACGCGTCCGCTCGGGCCGACCCGTCGCGCACGTCGCGGCCGAGATGGGCATATCCAGGGCCACCGCCCACAAATGGGTCCGCCGCTGGCGCACGGAAGGCGACACCGGTCTTCACGACCGCTCCAGCCGCCCTGGCACGACCCCGCACCGGACTCCTCCGGCGGTCGAAGCCCGCGTCTGTGACCTGCGCAGGAGCCGCAAGCTCGGTCCTGCCCGGATCGGCCCGGTCCTGGGCCTGCCAGCTTCGACCGTGCACCGGATCCTGGCCCGTCACGGCCTGAACCGCCTGGCCTGGCTCGACCGGCCCACCGGAGAGCCGATCCGCCGCTACGAACGCGACCGGCCCGGCGAACTCGTCCACATCGACATCAAGAAACTCGGCAACATCCCCGACGGCGGCGGATGGCGGGCCGTGGGCCGCACGGCCCGCGACCACAACCGGCAGGCCACCACCCACCAGCGCAAGAGCAGCACACCGGTGATCGGCTACAGCTACGTCCACTCCGCCGTCGACGACCACACCCGCCTCGCCTACAGCGAAGTCCTCGCCAACGAACGGCAGGAAACCGCGGCCGGTTTCTGGCAGCGGGCGAATGCCTTCTTCGCCGCCCACGGCATCACCGTCGAACGCGTCCTGACCGACAACGGCTCCTGCTACAAGTCCAAGCTCTTCACCCAGACGCTGGCCTCGGCGGGCATCACCCACAAACGCATCCGGCCCTACCGGCCGCAGACCAACGGCAAGGTCGAACGCTTCAACCGCACCCTCCTCGAGGAATGGGCCTACCTGCGGCCCTACACCTCGAACGACGAGCGGACAGCCGCCCTGGCGGACTTCCTCCACACCTACAACCACCACCGCTGCCACACCGCACTCGCAGGCAAGCCCCCGATCAGCCGCGTGAACAACGCTGCGGGTCAATACACCTAGACGCGGGCGAACGCGTCCGTCTGGTGGGCGACCTCCCGGGCCGTGGCCGCGCTGACCGTGGCCGCGCTGACCGTGAGCCTGCGGGTGGGCATCGAAGCCGCAGTCGTACACGGCGGTGGCACCGGTCTCTCCGTGTCCGGCCGTGTTCCCGTCATCAGCCGGTGTGCGCCGGGGCGCGCACGGAAGCCAGACCGCGAACGGCTACACCGACCTCTTCTTCCGGACCCGCCGGAGCGAACCGATGAGCGTGGCCGCGGAGATCCAGTGGTCCCTGTTGCACCCGCTCTCCATGGTGATGCCGCACGTCGCGGTCGCCGGAAGTCAGCTTCGACTACGCCCTGAACGGTGACGTCCTCCAGTGCCACCGCGCTGACCTGCGGCCGGTCCCCGCCGAAGCCGACGGGGAGGGAGGCCGTGTCCCAGCCTCAAGCGGGCGCGCGGCGAAACCACCTCGGACGACGGCGCGGCCGAGAGCGCCCGAATACCTGTGTTCGCGGACCGAGGTTTTAGCCGCTTTCACCCGGAGATTTATTACCGGTAACACGGCGGGGAGAATTTTCGACACACACAGACCGCGTCGGCGTGCTACTGTCGAAATTAGTTGCAGTTTTGGTACCCCAGCTTCAAGCACCTCTGGTCGGCCACACGCCGCACGGAAGCGCTTTGCATTTCCGGTCATTTTCCGGGCAGGGCATCATCGCGGCGACACGGCGTCCGTACGGTACGGATCCCGGCGTACTGCCCCAAGGAGACATGACATGAGCACCGGTACCGTCAAGTGGTTCAACGCGGAAAAGGGTTTCGGCTTCATCGAGCAGGACGGTGGCGGCCCTGACGTGTTCGCCCACTACTCCAACATCGCCACCCAGGGTTTCCGCGAGCTCCAGGAAGGCCAGAAGGTCTCCTTCGACATCGCGCAGGGCCAGAAGGGCCCGACCGCCGAGAACATCGTCTCGGCCTGACGCCGACGCGTCACATGCAGCTGGGGCCCGCATCCCTCGGGGTGCGGGCCCCAGCTGCATGCGTTTCTCCCGGTTTTCACGCGCACCTGCGTCTCGCGCGTTTATTTCGCTCACCCGGCGGTGCCGACAGTTCGCCGCCCAGAGCCAAGCCGCCTGCCGGCCGCATTTTAATTCGGCCCGTGCCGTGATTCCCGACGCCGTTCATCCGCCGCTGGAATTCCTCGATACGCGCCGCATCAAGGAAGGTTCTGAATGGACCCCACACGCACGAACGGCCGTTCCTCCCGTGCCCGCCGCAACGGCGGCCCCGTGTACGGCTCAGCCGGTTCGGGACTGAGCAGCCCCTCCCGTTCGTCCGCCCCGAACCGATCGGGAGCTCCGGGGCGCTTCGGCGCAGGCGGCCGGCGGCCCGCCCCGGCGCAGGGCGAGTTCGCACCGCCGAAGACGGTCACCCCTGCGCTGCCCCCCGTCGAGAGGTTCGCCGATCTGGCCCTGGACCGGCGTCTCCTGGCCGCGCTCACCGTGCAGGGCGTGGTCGTCCCGTTCCCCATCCAGGGCGCGACACTGCCGAACTCCCTGGCCGGCCGTGACGTCCTCGGCCGCGGCCGGACCGGCTCCGGCAAGACCCTCGCCTTCGGTCTGTCCCTCCTCGCCCGCACCGCCGGACAGCTCGCCGAGCCCTGCCGGCCGCTGGCGCTCGTCCTGGTCCCCACCCGGGAACTCGCGCAGCAGGTCACCGACGCCCTCGCTCCCTACGCCCGCGCCGTGAACCTGCGCCTGGCCACCGTCGTCGGCGGCATGCCGATCCGTCGACAGGCGAACGCCCTGCGCGGGGGCGCCGAAGTCGTCGTGGCCACGCCCGGCCGCCTCAAGGACCTGATCGACCGCGGCGACTGCCGGCTGGACCAGGTCTCGATCACCGTCCTGGACGAGGCCGACCAGATGGCCGACATGGGGTTCATGCCGCAGGTCACGGCGCTCCTGAACGAGGTCCGCCCCGAGGGCCAGCGAATGCTGTTCTCCGCGACGCTGGACCGCAACGTCGACCTCCTGGTCCGGCGCTACCTCACCGATCCCGTCGTCCACTCCGTGGACCCCTCCCAGGGCGCGGTCACCACGATGGAGCACCACGTCCTCCACGTGCACGATGCCGACAAGCACCGGCTGACGACCGAGATCGCCGCGCGCGACGGCCGAGTGATCATGTTCCTGGACACCAAGCACGCCGTGGACCGCCTCACCGCGGACCTCCTCGGCTGCGGTGTCCGGGCCGGCGCCCTGCACGGCGGGAAGTCGCAGCCACAACGCACCCGCACCCTCTCCCAGTTCCGGACCGGACACGTCACCGTCCTGGTCGCGACGAACGTCGCCGCGCGCGGCATCCACGTCGACCACCTCGACCTCGTCGTCAACGTGGACCCCCCGGCCGACCACAAGGACTACCTCCACCGCGGCGGCCGTACCGCCCGGGCCGGCGAGTCCGGCAGCGTCGTCACCCTGGTCACCGCCGGCCAGCGCCGTGACATGACCCGCCTCATGGCGAACGCCGGCATCGTGCCCGAGACCACCCGGGTCCGCTCGGGCGAGGAGGCCCTCGCCCGGATCACCGGCGCACGCACCCCGTCGGGCATCCCGGTGACGATCGCCGCGCCGCCCGCCGCGCCGCCCGGGCGCGACGCGACCTCCCGCGGTCGGCGCCGTCCCGCCCCGGCAGCACGGGGCGCCGACACGCGGCGCTCCGCCGACTCGGCGGCCTGAGGTCCACGTGATCCGGAAGCCGGCCCATCTCCTCAGGAGGCACGTTGTGACACCGGTCCACACACAGCTCCGTTCGGCGCCCGCCATCACCGCGGCCAGGACGGTGACCGACACCGGGGACGGGGGAGGACTCCGGGTCGGTGACCACATGACCGTCGAGGTGGCCCTGGCCGTCATGGCCGGCGCCCCCGCCGGGCGCCTGCTCGTCTGCGACGACGACGGCCTGTGCACCGGACTGGTCACCACGGCCCAGCTCACCGCCGTCCGGGACAGCCCCTCCTACTCGGACCACCTCCGGCTGCGCGACCTCCCCGGCAACGGCGCGCCGCCCGCCGGGCACCCCGGGAGCCTCGTCCGCTCCCCGTCCCGTGCGTGACGGTCGACCGGGACGGCCCGGGTAGCCCGGGCCCGCCCTCGTCCTGCAAGCCTCGTCCTCGCCCCGCCGGGCATCCGGCGGGGCGAAGTGCTGCCCAGCGGGATCGGTGCGGGCTCGGGGATCGAGGCAGGCCGGGAGCCGGACACAGGAGGCGGCGCGATATCGGGGTCGGGAGATGGTGTAGTAGTTCCTTCAGGGTCCTGGTGCCGTACGGCACCAGGACCCTGAACGCGTTCCGCAGAGAGGACCACATGACAGCAGACGACTCGTACGACCGTCTCGACGACGACGACTATCCCGCCTACACGATGGGCCGGGCCGCCGAAATGATCGGCACCACCCAGAGCTTCCTCCGGGCCATCGGGGACGCCCGCCTGATCACGCCCCTGCGTTCCGAGGGCGGCCACCGCCGCTACTCCCGTTACCAGCTGCGCATCGCCGCCCGCGCCCGGGAACTCGTCGGCCAGGGAACCTCCATCGAGGCAGCCTGTCGCATCATCGTCCTGGAAGACCAGCTCGAGGAAGCCCAGCGCATCAACGCCGAATACCGCCGCGCAGCGACTCAGCAGCCCGAGGACACCTCTGCCGGCTGAAGCGGTTCCAGGCGATCACGGGCACGGCGTCGCGCGAGACGCCATGCGGTCGGTACCGGGCCGGAAGTGCTGCGGCGCCTACTCCCGCACTTGCCGACAGGCCGGCGGGTACGGGTCCACGGGGAAGAGGGGGCGGGCGCCCGTGATCTCGAGGAGGCGCTGGAGCTGGGGGCTGGGGGCCGCCAGGCGGATGACGGTGCCGGTCCCTTGAGCTGTGCGGCGTGCGGTGAGGAGCACGTTCAGCCCCGAGGAGTCACAGAAGGTGAGGGCGCTGCAGTCGACCGCCACGGGCTTGGCCGGCGAGGCGTGGGCGAGGGCCTCGGACAGGGCGCGGTGCAGAGCGGGTGCGGTATCGATGTCGATCTCGCCCGTGGGCCTGATCGCGACGGCGTGGTCCAGGACCTCCACGGCGATGCCGCTGCCGCCGGCATCCTGGGGAAGCTGTCCGGCCATGGTGATCGCTCCTTGCGTCTTCGGACCTGCCCCCCGGCGCCCGGGGGTACGGGTCACGTGCTGCGCTGGTCGTGTGTGTCCCGGCGGAGTTGGTCGGTGTGGCGGGTGAGGGCGTCGATGCGTTCGGCGAGCTCGGCGTCCTCGGGCCGCAGGTGGGCGCGGGTGTCGGCGAGGGGCCGCACCAGCCGGGCCGTGTCGTTGTGGGCGAGGGCCTGGTTCAGGTCGCCGATGGCGCCCTCGGCACCGGCGGCGAGGCCGGTGAGGGCGGTGACCTGGCCCGCGAGGCGGCGCAGGTCGGCGGCGTTGTCTCGGGCCCAGGCGTCCACGCTGCGGTCGGCTGCGCGGGTGTCGCGGGTGGCCTGGACGCGTTCCTCGCCGGTGCTCCCGGCCTTGCCGGGGCGAAGCCTGAGGTAGCGGCGCTCGGCGGCCTGGCGGCTCGCGACCCCGAGCGGGCCCGCGAGGTCGGCCCAGCTGGCGCCTTGGCCGCGGGCGGTTTCGATCAGGCTGGTTTCCCAGCCGGCGAGCTGCTCTCGGACCTCGCGCAGCATCAGCAGCGCGGCCAGGGCCGGGTGCGGGCCGGCGCCCGGTCCCGAAGCCGCCGCCGGCGTGCTCGTGGAGCCTTGCTGCGCGTCCTTGAGGGCCTGGTCGATGGTCTCCAGGGCCGCGGCGGCGGCGAGGAAGGTGACGGGTGAGGTCCGGTCTGCAGCCTCGTTCATGACGGTCTCCGCGATCTGTCATCCTCCAGATGACGCCTTGCTTGTCATCGTTTCGATGACATGTTACAACGGGAGCACGTTGAAGCGCATTGGCAGTTTCTGCCTGAACCGACTGGAGGTGTTTCGCGATGTTGATGCGCACCGACCCGTTCCGCGAGATGGACCGGATCATTCAGCAGCTCTCCGGAGCGTCCGGCACGTGGTCGAAGCCGTCCGTGATGCCCATGGACGCCTACCGCGACGGCGACGAGTACGTGATCGCCTTCGACCTCCCCGGCGTCAGCACCGAGGCGATCGACATCGACGTCGAGCGGAACATGCTGACGGTCAAGGCCGAGCGCCGGCCCGCGGAGAAGGCCGACGGCGTGCAGATGGAGCTCTCCGAGCGGCCCCTCGGTGTCTTCTCCCGCCAGATCGTGCTGGCCGACACCCTCGACACCGAGCACATCGAAGCCGACTACGACGCGGGTGTCCTGACCCTGCGGATCCCGATCGCCGAGCGCGCCAAGCCGCGGAAGATCGCCATCGGCGGCGACTCCGGCCGCAAGCAGATCTCCGGCTGACCGGCCGGTACAGAGACGGAGGACGGGGAACCCGATCCCCCTCCGGCACCCCGTCCTCCGCGCCCCTCGCCCCCCTTTCACCCCTCCCCCGGAGGTGACGTGAGATGTCGATGCGCCGGGAAGCCTTCCTGGACCACGTCCAGGAACGCGGCGAGTACAGGACCCGGGAAGAAGCCGAACGCGCGGCCCGCGTCGTCCTCGCCCTGCTGGGCGCACACCTGGTCGGCACCGTCCGGGCCGGCCTAGCCGCCCGCCTCCCCGAGACCTACGCCCTGATCCTCCTCAACCCCCTGCAGGCCGCGGAGCCCCTCTCCCCCGAACGCTTCGTCCGCGCCACCGCGGCCTGGATCGAAGGCGCCACCGAGAAGACGGCGCTGTGGGACATCGGCGCGGTCCTGTCCACCGTGGCCGCAGCGGCCGGAGACGTCCTCATGCGCGACGTCCTGCTCCAGCTCCCACCCGGCTACGACCTCCTCTTCGGCCACCCCCAGCCCACCTGACCGGCCGGCACCACCCGCCGGACACCGAACCAGCGACGAGAAAGGCAACCACGGCACCATGTACGACCAGCCTCGACCGCACCAGGCCCAGGCCGCCATGACGTTCGAACAGATGCTGGAACGCGTGCGCTACGAAGGCGCCTACCCCACCCGCGAACGCGCCGAGGAAGCCGTCCGCAACGTCCTCGCCGCACTAGGACGCCAGCTCGTCGGCGACGAACGCGTCGACCTCGCCCAGTGCCTCCCCGTCGAAGCCGCCCTCGCCCTGACCGCCCAGGTCCCCGACACCGAACAGCTCACCGGCTGGAACTTCGTCAAGGACCTGGCCGCCCGCACCGACACCAGCCCGGCCATCGCCCGCTGGGACACCGGTGCCGTCCTCGCCGTCGTCACCCGCCTCACCGGCCCCGGCCTCCTCGACCGGATCCTCCACCAACTCCCCACCGGCTACGCACTCCTCTTCGGCCAGGCAGAACTGCACCAGCCACAGCCCACGGCGTGACGCGGCAGGTACGGGAAAGCCCGGGCCGGCACGCCGGGCCGACGCCGCGGCGGGCTTGGTCCGTCCCGCCGGCCCGGCCTCGTACAGGGAAGTCCGGTCAGGCATCCGCGCGCTGTGCGGTGGCCGGGGTTTCGGCCTGTCCGGCCTGCAGTACGCGCTGCTGGCGCGCGCCGCCTCCCGACATGCGGTGCAGCTTGTACCCGCCGGGCTTGTGGGCCTCGTGGGCCAGGTGCTTGACGACGCCCGCGCACACGGCCTCCTTGAGCTTCGCACCGAGCCGGCCGTTGACGTTGAACCACACCGCCACGTCCGACCTCTTGGCGAACTGGAAGATGCCGTCGCCGCGGCCCAGGCTGACGCACTGGGCGGCGAACGGCTGGTTGAGGGTCTCGGGCCGCTCGCCGGCGATCCGGCTGAGCACCGTGTCGGCGGCCCGTGCGCCCATGGGCATCGCCGCCTGGCAGCTCATCCGCAGCGGCAGGCCCGAAGGCGCCGCCGAATCCCCCGCCGCGAGGATGCGGTCGTCGTCGACGCTGGTCAGCGTCTCGTCCGTGAGCAGGCGGCCCAGCTCGTCGGTGCTCAGCCCGCTCCGCGCGGCCAGGTCCGGCACGCCGAAGCCGACGGTCCAGATGGTCACCGCACTGGGCAGCGTACGGCCGTCGGCCAGCCGCACCGCATCGCGCGTCACGGCCGTGACCTTCGCGTCGGGGCCGTCGAGCACCGTCACGCCGAGTCCGGCCAGCTTCGCCGCCACCGCGCGCCGGCCGCGCGCGTGGAGGTACGGGCCCAGCACCCCGCCGCACACCAGGGTCACCGCGCGCCCCTGCTCCGCCAGTTCCGCGGCGGTCTCGATGCCGGTCGGACCCGCCCCGACCACCGTCACCGCGGCGGCCTTCGGCGCGGCGTCGAGGACCGGCCGCAGCCGCCCGGCCTCCTCGAAGGTGCCGATCGGGTACGCGAACTCGGCCGCTCCGGGCACGTTCGGGTCGGCGCTGCCGCTGCCCACCGCGTACACCAGGTAGTCGTAGCCGACCGCGTCCCCGCCCGCCAGCTCCACTCTGCGCCCGGGCGCGTCGATCCGCGTCACCGAGTCGGCCACGAGCCGGACGTCCTGCCCCAGGACCTCCCGGTAGTCCACGACCGCGCCGTCCGTGCCGCCCACCAGCTGGTGCAGGCGGATCCGGTGGACGAAGCTCCGGCGCGGGTTGATCAGCGTGACCTTCACGTCGCCGCGCCGCGTCAGGCGGTTGGCCGCCATGACGCCCGCGTACCCGCCGCCGATCACGACCACATCGGTGTTCTCGTTCATGGTGTGTCCTCCGCTTCAAGGGGTTCGGCCTCAAGACACCGGCCGCCCGGCTCCTGTGACAGGCACGACGATCGAATTCACTTCCATGCATTCACTGCACTGCTGTGCAGCGACTGCATGAAGATATACTTACGGCCTGAGGGTGCGTCAAGACCCGTCCACCCACCGAACCGGGAGGGACAGCCCACGATGACCAGTGACGATCCGGTCCGACGCGGCGGCCGCGAAGCGCAGCGCCGCCGCACCCGCAAGGCGATCGTCGAAGCGGCGGTCCGGCTGTGCGCCGACGGAGCCACGCCGTCCGTCGACGAGATCGCGGCCGCGGCCGACGTGTCGCGCCGCACGGTCTACACGTACTTCCCGAGCCTCGACCACCTGCTGATCGACGCGACCGCGGGCGCGCTCAACGAGCCCCCGGTCGAGCGGGCACTGACCGACCCCGCCATCGCCGACGACCCCGCGGCCCGGGTGGACGCCCTCATAAGGACGCTGTTGCAGTACTCACCGCAGTCGCTCCCCCTCGGCCGCCGGCTGATCCGCCTGACCGTCGACCAGCCGGTCGCGGAAACGTCGGGGCCCGCCACCCCCCGCCGCGGACCCCGCCGGATCCAGTGGCTGGAGCAGGCCTGCGAGCCTCTGCGCGAGACGCTGAGCGAGGAGTCGTACCAGCGGCTCATCTCGGCCCTGACCATCGTGGTCGGCTGGGAGGCCCAGATCGCCCTGCGCGACGTCCGGGGCCTCGACCCGCAGGCCGAAGAGGAGGCCATCACCTGGGCGGCACGGGCCCTGGTGGAGGCGGCGATCAGGGAACACGAGGCGGAGGCGGACGGGGCGAAGGACGCCGGTTCCAGGCCCTGACGGCGGACCCCGCGGGACCGGCGGGACCGGCAGGACCGGCAGGACCGGCGGGACCGGCAGGACCGGTGGGACCGGCGGGGTCGTACGCTGAACACCGCCTGACACGTGTCGACTTGACGGAGGAAACCATGACGACCGCGCCGCCGCGTGAACTCGACGAGAGGCTCCGGGACACGCGCGAGCGGTTCGAGAACGACGTCGACCTGTGGCTCGCGTCCTCGGGCGCGCCGGGCGGCGCGCACCTCGTCCCGCTGTCGTTCCTGTGGGACGGGGCGGCGTTCCTCGTGTCGACCCCGCGCGCCTCGGTGACGGGCCGCAACCTCCTGGCCGACGGCCGGGTGCGGCTCAGCCTCGGGCCGACCCGTGACGTCGTCATGGTCGACGGCACCGCCGAGCCCGTGGACCTCGCCGACCTCCCCCCGGGGACCGGGGACACCTTCGGGGCCAAGACCGGGTTCGACCCGCGGGACCTCGACGCCTACCAGTACTTCCTCGTCCGGCCGGACCGCGTCCAGGCCTGGCGGGAGGCGAACGAGCTGCGCGGGCGCGACCTGATGCGCGACGGCCGCTGGCTGGACTCGCCGGACCGGCCGGCGGAGGGCGCGTGAGCTGGGTGGAGCGCGTCGTCGTCCGGGAGGGCGTGCGGATCTCCTGCCGGGACTGGGAAGGGGATGGGGACGGGAACGCGGACGGGGACGGGACACCCGTCGTCCTGCTGCACGGGCTGGCCGGGCACGCGGGGGAATGGGACGCCGTCGCACGTGAGTTGAGCCCCCGCCACCGGGTCGTGGCCGTGGACCAGCGCGGCCACGGCTGCTCCGAGCGGCGGCCCGCGGACGTGTCCCGGGCCGCGTACGTCGCCGACGCCGTCGCCGTGTGCGAGCAGCTCGGCCTGCGCCGCCCCGTTCTGGTGGGCCAGTCGCTGGGCGGCCACACCGCCCTGCTCGCCGCCGCCGCGCACCCCGGGGCCTTCCGCGCGCTCGTCCTCGTGGAGGCCGGGCCGGGCAGGCCCGCCCCCGGGGTGCAGGCGGAGATCGGCGGCTGGCTGGACTCCTGGCCCGCGCCGTTCCCCACGCGGCGGGCCGCCGTCGAGTTCCTGGGCGGCGGCCCGGTCGGCGAGGGCTGGGCGGCCGGC
Source organism: Streptomyces sp. NBC_00158 (assembly GCF_045160885.1). Lineage (NCBI taxonomy): Bacteria > Bacillati > Actinomycetota > Actinomycetes > Kitasatosporales > Streptomycetaceae > Streptomyces > Streptomyces sp. NBC_00158. The sequence goes on along the minus strand of NZ_CP108161.1, from coordinate 3,810,624 downwards.
CTGGAGGAACGCGACGGCGGCTGGTGGCCGCGCTTCGAGCGCGACGTGATGGTCGCGTCACTGGCGGAGAACGCCCGGCGGGCCTACTGGGACGAGTGGTCTGGCGTGTCCTGCCCGACCCTGGCCGTGTTCGGACAGTCCGGCTTCATCACGCCCGAAGAGATCGGCGAGATGCTCCGGCTGCGGCCGGAGACGGTCGCACTGAGCGTCCCCGGGACGGGACACGACCTCCACCTGGAGCGGCCGGACGTCCTGCTGGACCTGCTCCGCGGACTGCTGGGGAGCGTCAGGGACGGGGCGGGTTCGGGTTCTCCGGCGGCGCGTCCGTCCCCAGCTGCTCGTTGATCTTCTGCTGGGCCATGTCGACCTGGCTCTGATACTTGTTGCCGGTCTTCGCGTCGAAGGCGTCGCCCGCCTTCTCCACACCCTGCCTCACCTGGTCCTCGTGGCCCTTCAGCATGCCCTTGAGCTTGTCGAGCATCGACATGGGTTCCTCCTAGCGGACGCCGGCGCGCCAGAGCGCGCAGCCGGCACCCCCAGCATCCGCGCGTTCGTCCCGAGGCGCACGCCGGAGCCGCACCCCGAAGGCGTCAGCGCAGGTCGGGGCCCGCGAGCTCGCAGGCCGTGTCGACGAACGCGCGTACGCGGGCGCTCGCTCCGGCCGTCGGCCAGAAGAAGCCGTAGTCGACCGTCGGGGCGTCGCTGAACGGGATCCACGCCACGTCGGGCCGCGCGTAGTAGCGCTCCGCCGTCTCGCTGGCGGGCGAGACCCCCTTGCCCCGGCCGATCAGGCTCAGCAGCTCCGTCCAGTACGTGACGGCGGGCGCGTGCGGGACGGGCCGCCCGGCCGGGGTCCGCCGGGGGTAGTGGTGGTCGAGCCAGTGCTGCGGGACGTCGTCCCCTGATACGGCGAGGAGCCGCGCCTGCGCGAGGTCCTCCACGGACACGGACGCGCGCCGCGCGAAGGGGTGCGCGGCCGGGACCATCAGTACGCGCGGCTCCCGGCGCAGCAGCGGCCCCACGGTGAAATCGGGTTCCTCCACCGGGAGTTCGCTGACCTGGAGGTGTACCCGGCCGCCGCGCATCGGGCCGAACGGGTCGGAGAGCTGCACCTCGTGGATCTCGACCTCGCAGTCGGGGTACCGGGAGCGGAAGGCGTCCCCGGCCCTCAGGAGCGTCTCGGCGACCATCGGGCTGGAGTACCCGACGCACAGCACGCCCGTGAAACCCCGGCCCGCGGCCGTGGCCCGGTCCACGGCCCGCCGCAGCTGCTCCCGCACCGGCAGCAGGTCGTCGCGCAGCTGCCGTCCCACCGGGGTCAGGGCGACGCGCCGGCTGGTCCGTTCGAACAGGGCGACGCCGATGCGGCGCTCCAGTTTCTTGATGGTCTGGCTGACCCGCCCCTGGGCCAGACCGAGCCGCTCGGAGGTGCGCCTGAAGTGCAACTCCTCGGCCAGCGTGAGGAATGCCTCGATCTCGTGTCGTTCCACCGCCCGGCCCCCATCGGTGAGTCCCGGTCACCGATCGTAGATCAGATCGGTCTTGTTCGACCCCCGCGTCCGTTCGAAAGTGGGCCCATGACCAGCGTCTTCGACCCCGCTCGACTCGGTGCCCTACAGCTGCCCAACCGCCTGGTGATGGCACCGATGACCCGTAACCGCGCCGCCGCCGACGGCGTTCCGACACCGCTGATGGCCACCTACTACGCGCAGCGCGCCTCGGCGGGGCTGATCATCGCCGAGGCCTCGACGCCGAACGCGGTGGGCCAGACGTACCCGAACATCTCCGCGATCCACAACGACGCCCACGTGGCCGGCTGGCGGCGGGTCACGGAGGCGGTGGGCGCCGCCGGCGGGCGCATGTTCCTCCAGATCCAGCACGGCGGCCGGATCGGCCACCCCGACAACAGCGGCGGCCTGTCTCCCGTCGCGCCCTCGCCGGTCCCGCTGCCCGACACGATCTTCACCCCGGGCGGGCACCGGCCGGCCGTGGTGCCCCGCGAGATGACCGCCGAGGACATCCGCACCACCGTCGCCGACTTCGCCGCGGCCGCGCGCCGCGCGATCGACGCCGGGTTCGCCGGGGTGGAGGTGCACGGCGGCAACGGCTACCTGCTCCACCAGTTCCTGGCCTCCGGGACCAACCACCGCACCGACGGCTACGGCGGCTCGGTGGAGGGCCGCACCCGGTTCGTGCGCGAGGTGGTCGGGGCCGTCGCCGCCGAGGTCGGAGCGGAGCGGGTGGGCCTGCGCGTCGCCCCCGGCGTCACGGCCAACGGCATGCACGAGGACGACGCCGACGAGGTGTACCCGGCGCTCGTCGACGCCCTCGACGGCATCGGCCTGGCCTATCTGCACGTGGTCTTCGCCGACCCGGACCAGCCCCTCTTCCAGCGCGTCCGCAAGCAGTGGACGGGCACGCTGATCGCCAACCCGGCGCTGCCGTGGCCGGGCCCGCTGCCCGCCGACGGCGGCCGGCACGAGGCCGAGCGGCTGCTCGCCGCCGGGGCCGACCTGGTCTCCCTCGGCCGCGCCTTCCTCGCCAACCCCGACCTGGTGGAGCGGCTGCGCGCCGGAGCCGCCCTGAACCCGCTGCGGGAGGCGGGGCTGATGTACGTGGGCGGGGCGGACGGGTACACCGACTACCCCGCGCTGCCGGCCTGACCCCGCCGGTCAGTCCGCGTACGTACGCGGGTGCAGGCGGCGGGCCGCGCGGGGCGACGGGACGACGGCGAAGCCGTGGTTGGCCGCGATCGCCCGGGTGTGGTCCGCCGAGAGGGAGCCGTGCCTTTCGAGGGTGAGGACGGGAAGGCCCGAGCGGCCGCGGCCGGGTGCGCGGTGGAACGACAGCACGGTGGTCGACATCGGGGCGTGGTGCGGGTGGCGCCGGCGGGCCGCGGGCTCGTCGTCGTGCACGAGGATCCTGACGTCCGCCTCGTGGCCGAAGTCGGCGATCACGCCCTCGGCGCGCCAGTGGGCCGGTTCGTGCTCAGCGCCGGTCAGGTGGCGGGAGCGGTTCACCGAGGTGATGGAGAGCAGTGCGTCCCCGGTGCGGTCCAGCGCCTCCGCGAGGAACCCGTTGGACGGGCAGCGGTAGCCCGGTCCGATGAGCTGCACGGTCGTGACCCCGTCCTGGACGGCCGTCAGATGGTGCGGCACGTGCGCGGCCGCCGGTCCCCGGAACCCGAACGGGCCGAGCAGGAAGAGCTCTTCGACGAGCTGGCGGAGCTGCCGGCGCGGCAGCTCCGCGGGGAGCAGGTTCCAGTCGAAGAGCGACGGGACCCGCTCGGGGACCGTGGTGACGCTGCCGACCTGCCCGTCGGGGCGTCCCTTCATCCGGTTGACCCGGTCGACGGCGGCCCGGTCGGCGCGCGCGGTGACGGCGTAGAAGTTCCCGAACCCGTGGGCCACCGCGCAGCCTTCCGCGAGCGCGCCCGCCGCGGTCCGTACGTCCTCGGCGTCGTCCAGGACCAGATGCCGCCCGCTCGTCCTCGTTCGCTGTCCGTTCACTTCCGGCCTCCGAAATGATCTTTTAAGAAAGCCAACGACGGGGCTCCCGAGTCGTCACCCCCGGGAGCGGCCGCGGTCCTCCCCGACCCGGTCCCGCGATGTGACGCGGGTCACGGGGAATGTTCCGGCGGTCGCCGCGCTCTTTCCTGCCGAGACCTCGTCGAGGAGGAAGCAGAGGAAGCGATGGGGACCCCGTGAGCAGAACCGGCACCGCGGACACGCGGCCCGACGCGGACGTGGCGGAGCTCGTGCGCGCCGCCCAGCGCGGCGACCGGATGGCGGTCCAGGACCTGCTCGACCTGCTGACCCCCTACGTGGGCCGGCTGTGCGGGCCCATCGCCCTCCAGGACGGCCCGGACGCCGCCCAGGAGGCGCTGATCACGGTCTTCCGCAGGCTGGGGCAACTGCGCGAGCCCGCCGCCCTGTTCGGGTGGGTGCGGGTGATCGCCGTACGGGAGGCCGTCCGGCTGGCCCGGTCGGCGGCCCGCGCCGTACCGGACCCGCTCGACGACGTCCCCGCCGCCGGTGATCCCCAGCTCGCCGCCGACGTCCGGGACGTGCTGGAGCGGCTCACCCCGGCCCACCGCGCCGTCCTGGTCCTGCGCGACCTGGAGGGCATGGACGAGCACTCCGTCAGCGCACTGCTCGGCGTACCCGAGCCCACCGTGCGGACCCGGCTCTTCCGGGCCCGCCGCAACTTCAGGAAGGCGTGGGGACGTTGAACGAGGACTGGCCCGTCGCCGAACTCGACCCGGTCCGCAGGCTGCGGGTCGTCGCCCGCAGCACCCCGGCCGCCTCCTACGCGGAGCACCTGGTCCCGGCGCCCTTCGACCGGGTCTGGGAGCTGGCCTCCGACCTGGAGGAACAGCTTCCCCGGCTGATCACGGACATCAGCGCCTTCACCGTCACCTCGTCCCGCGGCGACCGCCTGGAGGCGCGGGCGCGCAGCCCGCTGGGCCTGCGGGCCCGCTTCGACATCGTGCTGCGGCCCGGCTGGTGCCTGCTCCAGAGCCGGTTCGTGCTGGGCGGGATGGCCGCCGTGGCCGAGGGCGACGACACCCGCTTCGCCTTCTTCGGCGCCCTGCGGATCCCGGGCGTCCGGCTGCTGGACCGCGCCCTGACCCCCCTGGTGGACCCGCTGGGCGCCAAGGCCCTCAAGCGGCTGACCGACCAGCTGGAGGAGACCCCCTGAGCGGTGTCCCGGGCGGCGCGGGCCGAACCGGTCAGGATTCGAGAAGCGCCCCCGGATGCCCGCAACTAACGTGGCGTGCATGGACATCACCATTCACACCACGGCCCTCCCGCACGACGACCCGGACGCCTCGGTGGCGTTCTACCGCGACGTCCTCGGCTTCGAGGTGCGCAGCGACGTCGGCCAGGGCAAGATGCGCTGGATCACCGTAGGCCCCGTCGGCCAGCCCGGTACGTCGATCCTGCTGGCGCCGCCGGCCGTCGACCCCGGCATCACCGAGGACGAGCGCCGCACCATCACGGAGATGATGGCCAAGGGCACCTACGGCTGGATCCTGCTGGCCACCCCGGACCTGGACGGCGTCTTCGAGAAGGTGCAGGCCACCGACGCCGAGGTGGTCCAGGAGCCGACCGACCAGCCGTACGGCGTGCGCGACTGCGCCTTCCGCGACCCCGCGGGGAACCTGGTCCGGATCCAGGAACTGCGCTGATGTGCCGCCCCGGGTGGGCCCGCGCGCTCACCGAGGCGCAGCACCTGAGGACGCTGGTGCGGCTGCGCCGGGTGCGCGACCGGATCGACCGGGAGCTCGCGCGGCCGCTGGACGTCCTGGCCCTCGCGCGGGCGGCGGGCATGCCGGCCGGGCAGCTCAGCCGCGAGTTCCGGCTCGCCTACGGCGCGTCCCCGTACGCCTACGTGACGGCGCGCCGGGCCGCCGCGACGGCTGCCGCCGCCTGAGCGCGGCCTGATCCGGAGGAGTGAGGAGACGGCCTAGAGGGGCGCGGTGTCGTCCGCCGGGAAGGCGGGGCCGTGGCCGGGGACGATGACGTCCGCGGCGGCGAGCACCCGCTCCCGGGAGGCCCGCAGGACGGCCTGGTCCGGGGCGACCGGGTCGTCGACCGGGCCGTTGGGGCGCCACCACAGGTCGCCCACGAAGGCGACGACGCCCTCGTCCGTGCCGGCCAGCAGTGTGATGTCCTCGCGGCTGTGGCCGGGGGTGCGGATCAGCCGGAGCGAGGGGCTCAGCTCGTGGCCCTCGGCGTCGCGGTCGGTCCACTGGTCGTTCTCGTAGATCGCCTTGTGGTCGTGGACGCGGGCGTGGCCGAAGAGGCCGACGTTCATGGTGTTGTCGGGGTGGTGGTGGCTGAGCACCACGTCGGTGATGTCGTCGGGGCCGAGGCCCAGTTCCGCGAGGGGGCCGAGGATCCGGTCGCGGCCCGCGACCATGCCGGGGTCGACGATCACGTGGCGGTCGCCGTCGCCCACGTAGGAGACGGTGGCGGCCACGCCGGGGCCGGTGGAGAGGGTGTAGCCGGTGGTCAGGATGCGGAAGCGGGCGGTGGCGCCGAGCGGTGTGTTCGTCATGCCCCCAAGTCTTCGGGGTGGCGGGCCCCTTCACGAGTGGCCGTACTGCCACTGATCGCGGGAATCGTGCCACGGGTGCGGCCGTGCGCGTGCCAGACTGCGCGCATGCCGCCCTTCGTGTCCGTCGCCGCGTACGCCCCTCCCGGTGTCGGGATGCTGGGGGCGGGGATCGTCTCCGAGGTGTTCGACGACCGGGGGCAGGGCCTGCCCCGCTTCGACTTCGCCCTCTGCACGGACCGGCCCGGGGCGGTGCGCAGCGATGTGGGGCTGCCGCTGATGGTGGAGCACGGCCTGGACCGGCTGGCCTCCGCCGACCTCGTGATCGCCCTGCCCTGGGCGGGCTTCCGTACGCCGCCGCCCGCCGCCGTACTGGAGGCGCTGGCCGCCGCGCACGGGCGGGGCGCGCTGGTGGCGGCGCACTGCGTGGGGGCGTTCGCGCTCGCGGCGGCCGGGCTGCTGGACGGGCGCCGGGCCACCACCCACTGGCGGTTCGCCGGTCTGCTGGCCGAGCGCCATCCGGGGGTCGGCGTGGAGCCGGACTCCCTGTACGTGGACGAGGGGTCGGTGGTGACGGGCGCGGGCGCCGCCGCCGGCTTCGACCTGTGCCTGCACCTGCTGCGCCGGGAGTACGGGGCCGCCACGGCCAACGCCATCGCCCGGGACCTGGTGCTGCCCTCCCACCGGGACGGCGGGCAGGCCCAGTACCTGGCGACGCCGGTGCCGGAGGACTGCCGGGACGAGAAGCTGGCCGAGGTGCTGGCGTGGGCCCGGGAGCACCTGCACGAGCCGCTGCCGGTGGCGGAGCTGGCCCGGCGGGCGCTGATGAGCCGGCGCTCGTTCGCCCGGCGCTTCGCGGCCTCGACCGGGACCACCCCGCACGCCTGGCTGCTGGGGCTGCGGATCAGCCGTGCCGAGGAGCTGCTGGAGACCACCGACCTGCCGGTCGAGGAGATCGCCCGGCTGGTCGGCTTCGGGAGCGCGGCGGTGCTGCGCGAGCAGTTCGTACGGCGGCGCGGGGTGCCGCCGCGCTCGTACCGCAGGGCGTTCAGCCGCGCCGCGCGGTGAGGGAGTCGACGTCCTCCATGAAGGAGAGCATCCGGGCGTTGACCACGTCGGGGTGGTCGATCTGCGGGCCGTGGCCGGTCGCGGAGATGATCTCGGCGCGGGCTCCTGGGACGAGGCGCGGTACGCGTTCCAGCTGCCGTTTGGGGTGCACGAGCAGGCTGTGCTTGCCCATGATCACGTAGAGCGGGGTCCGGACGGTCCGCAGCTCGTCCTCGGTCAGCGGCAGGGGGGCGGGGCGGCGGATCCGGTAGGCGCGGGCGCCGAGCTGGATCCACGCGCGCATCTCGGGGACGGCGAGGACCGGCTGGTCCAGCCACTTCGCGAGCCGGGGGCGCAGCGCCTTGGGGGCGAAAGTGGCGAACAGGCTCACGAAGACCCAGCCGAAGAAGCGCAGGCCGACCTTCTCCAGGCCGCCGGGGTCGAGGGCGGTGACGGAGGCGAGCCGTCCGGGCCGCAGGTGGGCCTGGTTGAGCACGAGCCAGCCGCCGTAGGAGGAGCCGACGAGGTGGACCCGGTCGAGGCCGAGCGCGTCGAGGGCCTCGTCCATCCACTGCGCGGCGCGCTCGGGCTGCCACATGGGCTCGCGGTGGACGCTGCGGTTGGCGTCGCCGGGGGTGTCGAGGGCGTAGACGGGGCGGTCGAGGCTCAGGCCCGGGGTGTTGGGGTACCACATGGCCGAGCCGTAGCCGGCGCCGTGGATCAGGACGATCGGGGTCCGGGACTCGGCGGCGGGGTCCGTGGGGCCGTAGCGGTAGACGTGGGTGGTGCCGAAGCTCGTCTCCACGTCCGTCTCGGAGCGGACCGGGGCGCCCATCGCGAACAGGACGTCGGCGGCGGCGAAGTAGCGGTCGCGCAGGGTGTCGTTGACGTAGCGGCCGACGTCACGGCGTACGCGGGGCGTGCTCTGGGTCACGGCGGTCTCGGGCACGGCGGCACCTCCTGGGAAGATCCGTTCTTCGTGATACGAACGTACCATGTTGTTGGTACAGCGGTACCATCAAGTGGGGGCCAGGGTGACGGACGGAGACACGAGGACATGCCGAAACGGGTTGACCACGAGGAACGGCGCGGCCAGATCGCCGAGGCGCTGGTCCGGGTGGCCGGACGGCGCGGACTGCACGCCGTCGGCATGCGCGACGTCGCCGCCGAGGCCGGGGTCTCGCTCCGGCTCGTGCAGTACTACTTCGAGACCAAGGAGAAGCTGCTCCTCTACGGGCTCCAGCACCTCACCGACCGCTTCACCGCGCGCGTCGGCGCCCGCCTCGCCGCCGCCGGACCCGCCCCCGGGCCGCGCGCGACGGCCGAGGCCCTGCTGCTGGCCTCCCTGCCCACCGACGAGGAGAGCCGCACCTTCCACCTGCTCTACAGCTCGTACGCGATCCTGTCCGTGACGGACGGGGCACTGGCCGCGCAGCCGTTCATCGACAACCCCGACGCCGCCGAGGACGCCCTGGCCGGACTGCTCGCGCAGGCCCGCGAGGCGGGCCTGACCGGCCCGGACATCGACGCGCGCACGGAGGCCATCGGCCTGCTGGCCATGGCGGGCACCCTGGGCACCAGCATCCTCGTCGGCCAGCGGGGACCCGACTCGGCCGTTGCGGTACTGCGCCACCACCTGGACCGGATCTTCACCCCGCCGCCGCCCGGGGCCGGGCCCCTGTAGCCCGAGGTCATGACCCGCTAGGGCACCCGCCTCACCGCCTGGCCGGACTCCCTGACCACCGCGACCTGAGCCCGCGACCGGCCCCGGGCCGTACGCCGACAGCCGGGCCGGACCTCCCGGCCGCCTTCGGGCCGTACGCCGGCCACCCGGGCCGGACCCCGGCCGCGCCAGGCCGGACGACGGCCGCCTCCGGGCCGGACCCCGGCCGCGCCGAGCCGGGGCCCGGTCCGCCCACCGGCCTGATCAGGCCGGGGTGTTGCGGCGGCCCGCCCGCAGGCCCGTCGCCGCGCCCGCCGTCCACAGCACCGCCGCGCAGCCGAGGCCCGGCACCGCCTGCCAGACGTTCGCGGTCGCCCCCGGCAGCAGCGTGGCCAGGGCCGCCAGGCCGACGGTGGCGATCATCGCCGCGCCGACCACCCGCAGCACCGGCGCGCTCAGGCTCCGGGCCATCGGGAAGAAGTGCGCCCCGACCACCAGCGCCGACCAGCTCAGCATGAGCTCCGGCCGGTGCAGGGAGTTGCGCACGAAGCCGTTGCCCACCCCGAGCGCGACGGCCTGGACGAGTACCACCGTGAGGAACTTCGGCCCGCCTGCCGGGGCCGGGGCCATCGGAAGTCCCGGCTCCGCTGCGGGCGTGCGCCGCGCCAGCACGAAGAGCCGTACGACGGCGGCCGCACTCGCCGCCAGCAGGACCAGCCCCGCCACCAGCACGGCCCGGCCGGCCGAGCCGTGGACGGCCGGACGGCCCAGCACGAACCACATCAGCCCGAACCCCGTACCGATCAGCGCCCCTCTGCCGCCGTTGCGGAGCTGCTCCCGCCGGGTGCGGACGGCGGGGCGGGCGGCGGGCCGGACGCCGGGGCCGGCGATGGTCTTTTCCACAGTTCTGGTCTCCTCGTCTCCTCGTCTCCACGTCCAGCCTCGCCCGCGCGCGGCACCGGACGGAAGCGGATCCGCGGGCAGGAAGAACCGCGTGGCAGCTCGGTGCCACCCCTCCCCGACCCGCTCGAACTGGCGATCGCACCACGGCGTCTCATAAGTTGGACGCTTCGGCGCGGCTCGGGCAGGCAGAGTGCGCGGGGGACCGGACGGGGAACGCCCATGCTGGAACTACTGGGGCTCGACGCCGGGACGGCCACGGTCTACCAGCTCGTGCTGGCCGACCGGACCTGGGGCGAGGTCGAACTCGCCGCCCGTCTGGAGGTACCGGCCGCCGTCGTACGCGCCTCCCTGGCGAAGCTCACCGAACTGAGGCTCCTGCACCGCTCCCCGCTGGACGACGAACTCCGGCCCAGCGACCCGGCCCTGGGCCTGCGCGAACTCCTCAACCAGCACAAACGCGAACTGGAACGGCGGCAGGAGGCCGTCGCGCGCTGCGAGGCCGACGTGGCCGCGGCCCTCGTCACCTACTCCGACCTGTACACCGGTCAGACCCGGCACGTGGCACGCCGGTTCCTGGGCGTGGAGTCGGTGCAGGGCCGGATCCGGGAACTGTCCGCGGGGGCCCGCTCCGAGTGCCTCACCTTCAACCCGGGCGGCGCCCAGTCCCCGGCCAGCCTGGAGGCGAGCAGGGCCCTGGACCGCGACACGCTCGACCGGGGCGTCAGGATGCGGACGGTCTACCTCGACAGCGTCTGCAACGACGCCGTGACCCGCGAGTACGCCGAGTGGCTCACCGGCCTCGGCGGCGAGGTGCGCACCGTCCCCACGCTGCCCTTGCGGATGCTCCTGTTCGACCGGAAGACCGTGATCGTCCCGGCCGACCCGGACAACACCCGCAAGGGCGCGGTGGAGCTGTCGGAACCCGGCGTGGTCGTCGGCCTCGCCGGACTCTTCGACCGGGTCTGGGAGTCGGCCACGCCCCTGGGCGCGGTCCGGGACCGCGACGACCGCGGTCTGACGCGGCAGGAGCGGGAGCTGCTGAAACTGCTGGGCTGCGGCCTCACCGACGAGGCCGCCGGACGCCAACTGGGCCTGTCCCTGCGCACGGTGCGCCGGATGATGGCCGAGCTGATGAAGCGCCTCGGCGCGGGCAGTCGCTTCGAGGCGGGCCTGCGGGCCGCGCAGCGGGAGTGGATCTGACGGCGCCGGGCGGCAACGGGCACGGGCGCGGTCACGCGATCGGGACCGGCCGGGCACGCGGGCGCGGTCACGCGCGCGGGAGCAGCGGCGGGTTGAGGCGGGCGAAGCCCTCCTGCCGCTCGTACGGGAAGTACGGGTACGGCGCCGGCCGGTGGCTCGCGGCGTCCAGCCGGGCCACCTGGCCGGGGGTCAGCTCCCAGCCGACGGCGCCGATGTTCTGCCGCAGCTGCTCCTCGTCGCGGGCGCCGACGAGGACGGTGGAGACGGTCGGGCGGCGCAGCAGCCAGTTGATGGCCACCTGGGGAACGGTCCGGCCGGTCTCCCGCGCGACCTCGTCGAGGGCGTCGACCACGTCGTAGAGGTGCTCCTCCGCCACCGGCGGGCCGTAGTCGGCGGTCTCGTGGAGCCGGCTGCCGGCCGGCAGCGGGCGGCCGCGGCGCAGCCTGCCGGTGAGCCGCCCCCATCCCAGGGGGCTCCACACCACCGCGCCGACGCCCTGGTCGTGGGCGAGGGGCATCAGCTCCCACTCGTAGTCGCGGCCGACGAGCGAGTAGTACACCTGGTGGGCCGCGTAGCGGGGGAATCCGTGCCGGTCGGCGGCGGACAGGGACTTCATCAGCTGCCAGCCCGCGAAGTTGGAGACGCCGGTGTAGCGGATCTTGCCGGAGCGGACGAGCTGGTCGAGCGTGGACAGCACCTCCTCGACGGGGGTGGCGGCGTCGAAGCCGTGCAGTTGGAAGAGGTCGATGTGGTCGGTGCCGAGCCGGCGCAGGGCGTCCTCGACCGCCCCGATCAGCCGCGACCGGGAGGTGCCGTACTCGCCGGGGCCGTCACCGGTGGGCAGGCCCGCCTTGGTGGAGATGACCACTTGGTCCCGGCGGCCCTTGACGGCCCGTCCGAGGACCTCCTCCGAGGCTCCCGCCGAGTAGACGTCGGCGGTGTCGAACAGGGTGATGCCGGCGTCCAGGCAGATGTCCACCATCCTGCGCGCCTCCTGGGCGTCCGTGCTGCCCCAGGCTCCGAAGACGGGGCCCCGGCCGCCGAAGGTGCCGGCTCCGAAGCCGAGGGCGGGGACCTTGAGGCCGGATGCGCCGAGCTGCCTGTACTCCATGACGGAACTCCTCCTGTGAGCGGTAATGGAACCGCAGACCCTTTAAGGTGATCCCAACGTAACAGCCGATCACCACTAATGGAACCGGAGACCCGTTATGACTTCGCCGAGTGAGACCCCGGAGGGCGAGCCGGGGACCGTGCGCCCCGGGGGCCGGACCGCCCGGGTGCGGGCCGCCGTGCTGGAGGCGGCCGGGGACATGCTGGCCGAGCAGGGCTTCCACGGGCTGGACCTCGCCGAGATCGCCCGGCGGGCCGACGTCGGCAAGACCACCGTCTACCGGCGCTGGGGCACCGTGGCCGGCCTGGTCGCCGACCTGCTCACGGACATGGCCGAGCAGTCGCTGCCGCGCACCGACACCGGCTCGCTGGAGGAGGACCTGCTGGCCAACGCCGGGCTCGTCCGGCGCACCCTGTCCGACCCGCGCCAGGGACCCCTGTTCAAAGCCGTCATCGCCGCGGCCACGGGCGACGCCCGGACGGCCGAGGCGCTGCACCGGTTCTACGAGGTCCGGGTCGCGGAGTGGGCGCCCTGCGTCCGGGAGGCCGTCGAGCGGGGCGAACTCCCCGAGGGCACCGACGCCGCGGAGGTGGTCCGCGCCGTCTCCGCCCCGCTGTACTACCGGCTGCTGACCACGGACGCCCCGCTGGACGAGGCCGCGGCCCGGCGGGCGGCCGCGGCGGCGGTGGCGGCGGCCCGCGCGGGGGCCTTCGTACGGACTCCCCGGGCCGTGGAGGGCGGTTGTTAGCCTGCGGCAGTGGGACTGGACATCACCGTGGTCGCGGCCGACTGGGAGCACCTCGCGCGGATACCGGCGGAGGAGCGCCTCGACGCCCTGACCGACGCCGTGCACCCGTACTTCTGCTGCGACGCCTGTGAAGAGGCCGACCGGGCGGTCACCGGCGGCTGGGCCTCGCCGATGGGGGTCCCGTGGTGCGCCGAGTACCGCTTCTCCGGGACGACCGGCACCTATGCCTGGCACTTCTGGCTGGCCGAGACCTGGCAGAGCGTCAGGGACTCCGTCGAGCCGGGTCTGCGGGACGGCCTCGACGCCTTCCTCGGCGGCCTGGTCTGGGACGGCCCGGACTACGCCGAGGACCCCGGCGCAGAGGACCCGCCGGCCCTGCGCGGCTTCCCGGACGACCCCGAACCGTGGCGGCCGCGGCTGCTGCTGGGCCGGGCGCCGGAGGAGGTGGCGGCGCTCGCCCGCGCCTGGGAGGGGGTCTCGCCCCGGCTGGGGGAACTGCGCGGCCCCGTCGCCGCGGCGGGTTTCCGCTGGTCGGGCTGGCCCGACACCTTCGACGGGGCCACCGCGCTGATGCGCGAGTGGGGCGAGGCCGTCACGGGCGCCGCCGCACGGCGCCGGGGGCTGGTCGGACTCCCGTACTGAGGGCTCCCGTACTGAGGCCGGCGTACCGAGGCTGCCGCACCGGGGCGGTACCGGGCCTCAGGTGCGGTCGACGAAGACGCTGGTGGACTTCACCCGGGCCGTGGCGCGCATGCCGACCTCCAGCCCCAGCTCCTCCACCGCCTCACGGGTCAGCAGCGAGACCACCCGGTGCGGACCCGCCTGGATCTCCACCTGCGCGCTGACCGAGCCCAGCCGGATGCCCGTGACGATGCCGGGGAAGGCGTTGCGGGCCGAGGTGTAGGGGGCCTCGTCGTCCTCCCCCGCCTCCTGGGCCACCTCGACGCAGAACGCCGCCAGGTCCGGCCCGTCGACGATCCTGCGGTTGCCCTCCCGCCGGGTCGGAAAGCGCTCGGCGTCCGCCCATCGGCGGGCGGTGTCACTGCTGACGCCGAGCAGCCGGGCTGCCTGGCCGATCGTGTAGGACTCCATGCACCGCAGCGTAGGCGGTGCCGGGCCCGGGCGGTGAGCAGGGCGACGGCGGGCCGCGACCACCCCTGTGAGCAGGGCTTTTGGGCCGACGATGGTTTCACGTGAAACATGGCTCGGGAAAAAGTGCGGGTATCGACCACTATCGGCGGGTATATCCACCTGGACGGTGACGGCCCCACCCGCGCATGACCTCGGCCCGCGACCCGGGGCTCCCGTCGGAGGAGCGCAGAGAGATGGCACGTACCGAGCGCGACCACACCCACCTCATGGAGCACGGCGACGGCGACAGCACCGGGCGTGCGGACCACACCGACCGCATGGCCGCGGCCACCCTTGAGGCCAGGGCCCTGTCCACGACCCTGTTCCACCGGCTGGCGGAACTGGACGAAGGGACGGCCGACTACTCGTACGTCCGCAACACCCTGGTCGAGCTGAACCTCAGCCTCGTGAAGTACGCCGCCCGCCGCTTCCGCGGCCGCAGCGAGCCGATGGAGGACATCGTCCAGGTCGGCACGGTCGGACTGATCAAGGCCATCAACCGGTTCGACCCGGAGCGCGGGGTGGAGTTCACCACTTTCGCGATGCCGACGATCAGCGGGGAGATCAAGAGGTTCTTCCGCGACACCAGCTGGGCCGTGAAGGTGCCCCGCCGGCTCCAGGAACTGCGGATCGACAGCGCCAAGGCCCATGACGCCCTGGAGCAGGACCTCGGCCGCGAGCCCACCGACGCCGAGATGGCACGGGAGCTGGACATCACGCCGGAGGAGTTCGGCGAGGGCCGCAAGGCGGCCAGCGCCTACTCCGCGCGCTCCCTGGACGCGCCCGTGCAGGAGGACGCCGAGCGCGACCCGGCCGCCGAGCCGGCCTCGCTCGGCGAGGAGGAGCCCGCGTACGACCGGATCGAGTGCCTGGAGTCCCTCAAGCCCATGCTCGCCGGGCTGCCCGAGCGGGAGCGGGAGCTGCTGTCGTTGCGGTTCGGGCAGGAGCTGACCCAGTCCGAGATCGGGGCCCGGCTGGGCCTGTCCCAGATGCACGTCTCACGGCTGCTGAACCGCACCCTGACCCGGCTGCGCGGCGGCCTCCTGACCGAGGCCTAGGGGCATAGAGGCATACGGGCATACGGGGAGGAACACCGGTGGCCCGGGCGGCTCGGGGGCCCGGGCAGTCAGGGGACGGGGCCAGGAGAGCAGACGGGGGGCAGGGGAGCAAGGGACGCGGACAGGAGATCAGGCGCCCGGGGGGCCGGCGGCGGGCTCGGGGGCCGTCACCTCCAGCCAGACCGTCTTGCCGGGCCGGCCGTCCGCCGCCGGCTGGAACCCCCAGTTCTTCGCGAGGCGCTCCAGCAGGACCAGCCCGTGGCCGCCCGGCCGGGAGCGGTCCCGCACCGCCCGGCGCACCGGCGCTTCGGGACTGTCGTCGCTCACCTCGACCCGCAACAGCCCGGGGGCGTGCCGCAGCACCAGCTCGCGCGGGCCGCCCGCGTGCAGGCAGGCGTTGGTGACCACCTCGGAGACCAGCAGGAGCAGGTCCTCCTCGGCCTCCGACCCCTCGGGCCAGAGCCAGTCGGTGAGGGCCCTGCGGGTGAAGTCCCGGCACCTGGCCACGACCCCTGCCGTGGCGCCGCCCAGGACCAGCCGCCGCGTCTGCTCCGCCACAGGCTCTCCCGTCTCCGACGCCGCTCCCCCCGGCGCCGCACCTACCCCCGGCCGGGACGGACAAATCCCGCACGGACCCCACGCTACTGCCGAGTCGGCACCCGGAGCGTGATGCGCGGCGATGGACGGCCTCGAAGGGGCCTCGAAGGGACCTCGACGGCGGACCGACGGTCGCGGCAGCGGCCGGTCGAGGGTGGTTGGAGGGGCGCGCCGGGGGCGGCCCGATGGCCGCCCCCGATCCGCCGGGCGGGGCCGCAACGGCTCCCACCATGGGTTTTCCGCCGTTCTCCCCCGTGGAGCGGCCGGTCCGACGGACGCTATGCGGGCCGTGCGGACCCGTCGAGGAGCCGCCCGGGGATCCGTCAAGTCGCCCGCGCGGGGTGTCGTACCCGAGGCACCCCGGGGTCCACATCCTGGACAACTACCCTCGATATATGAACGCAGAAGCCGACGCCCTCGCGGCCGTGAAAGACGCAGTCAAAGAAGCAGACCGTAACCACGTCTTCCATTCGTGGTCGGCGCAGGAGCTCATCGACCCGCTCGCCGTGGCCGGGGCCGAGGGCTCGTACTTCTGGGACTACGACGGCAACCGCTTCCTCGACTTCTCCAGCGCGCTCGTCTACACCAACATCGGCTACCAGCACCCCCGGGTGGCCGCCGCCATCGCGGAGCAGGCGACGAAGCTCTGCACCCTCGCGCCCGGTTTCGCCGTCGACGTCCGCTCCGAGGCGGCGCGCCTGATCGCCGAGCGGACCCCCGGCGACCTCGACAAGATCTTCTTCACGAACGCCGGCGCCGAGGCGGTGGAGAACGCCGTGCGCATGGCCCGGCTGCACACCGGCCGGCCCAAGGTGATGTCCGCGTACCGCTCGTACCACGGGGCGACCACCACCGCGATCAACCTCACCGGCGACGCCCGCCGCTTCGGCAACGACGGCGCGACCGCCGGCGTCGTCCACTTCTGGGGCCCGTTCCTCTACCGCTCGCCCTTCCACGCGGCCACCGAGGCCGAGGAGTGCGAGCGCGCCCTGCGCCACCTGGAGGACACGATCGTCTTCGAGGGGCCGCAGTCCATCGCCGCGATCATCCTGGAGACCGTCGGCGGCGCCCCCGGCGTGCTCGTGCCCCCGGCCGGCTACCTCAAGGGCGTGCGCGAACTCTGCGACCGCTACGGCATCGTCTTCATCCTGGACGAGGTCATGGTCGGCTTCGGCCGCACCGGCGCCTGGTTCGCCGCCGACCACTGGGACGTCACGCCCGACCTCCTCTGCTTCGCCAAGGGCATCACCAGCGGTTACGTGCCGCTCGGCGGCGTCGCCATCTCCGCCGCCATCGCCGAGACCTTCGCCCGCCGCCCCTACCCGGGCGGTCTGACGTACTCGGGGCACGTGCTGGCCTGCGCCGCCGCCGTCGCCACGGTCAACACCATGGCCGAGGAGGGCATCGTCGAGCAGTCCGCGCGCACGGGCGCCGAGCTGCTGGGCCCCGGCCTGCGCGAGATCGCGGAGCGCCACCCGTCCGTAGGCGAGGTCCGCGGCATGGGCACCTTCTGGGCCCTGGAGCTCGTGAAGGACGCGGAGACCCGCGAGCCGCTGGTCCCGTACAACGCCTCGGGGGCCGACAACGCGCCGATGGCCGCGTTCGGCGCGGCGCTGAAGAAGGGCGGCCTCTGGCCGCTCCTCGCCGGGAACCGGATCCACGTCGCCCCGCCCTGCAACATCTCGACCGAGGACGTGGCCAAGGGGCTGGCGATCCTCGACGAGGCCCTCTCGGTCACGGATGCCCACATGGTCTGACCTGCGAGCTTGTGTAGTCGCCCAATCCGTGGGTGCTGGTGTTCGGATGTTCCGTGCGGTGGTTTCCCCGCCGTACACATGGTGCAATCCCGTCAGTACTTCAGTACGAATCAGCACCTACGGACCGGGATGCACGTCAGTCCCGGGGCGGTCCTGCGGGGCCGAACGGCGGGGAGCGGGACGTCCTCCAGGAGGGCGGGCGCTGGACGCCGGGCGTACGGGATCCAGAACAACGGACTCCGTGTTCCCGAGTACCCGAAGGAAGACAGCATGAGCAAGCACGTCCTGGGCCAGAACCAGTACGGCAAGGCCGAGAACCGCATCGTCGTGGTCACCCGCAAGGGCAGCGACGGCTCCTGGGCCGAGATCCGCGACCTGAACGTCTCGGTCGCCCTGCGCGGCGAGTTCCGCGACGTCCACCTGACGGGTGACAACGCCAACTGCCTGCCGACCGACACCACCAAGAACACGGTGTACGCCTTCGGCAAGGAGCACGGCATCGCCTCCCCCGAGGCCTTCGGCATCCTCCTCGCGAAGCACTTCGTCTCCTCGCAGGCCCCGATCCGCGAGGCGCAGATCCGCATCGAGGAGTACGCCTGGGAGCGGATCCCGGTCCCGACCCGCAAGGAGCAGCACTCCTTCGTCCGCAAGGGCCAGGAGGTGCGCACCGCGCAGATCACCTACAGCGAGACCACCGGTCTCCAGGTCATCTCGGGCCTGAAGGACCTGACGGTGATGAACTCGACCAACTCCGAGTTCCACGGCTTCATCAAGGACAAGTACACGACCCTCCAGGAGGCGTACGACCGCATCCTGGCGACCAAGGTCACCGCCCGCTGGGCGCACTCGGCGCTGGCCGGCGACGACGCCGGGTACGACTGGGACCAGTCGTACAAGAAGGTCCGCAAGCACATGCTGGAGGCCTTCGCGGAGACGTACTCGTACTCGCTCCAGCAGACCCTGAACCAGATGGCCGAGCGGGTGCTGGACAACTGCCCCAAGGTCAACGAGGTCCGCCTCAACCTGCCCAACAAGCACCACTTCCTCGTCGACCTGGAGCCCTTCGGCCTCAAGAACGACAACGAGGTCTACTTCGCCGCGGACCGCATGTACGGCCTGATCGAGGGCACCGTGCACCGTGACGGCGTCCAGCCGGTGATCGCCACCTCCGACTGGATCGTGGCGTAACGCCCGCTTCCGTCAGTCGGCTCCGGCCCGGACCGCGTCGCGGGGTCCGGGCCGGTCGGCGTTCCCTGCCGGGCTACCGGGGCTGTCCGACGAGGAGGTTCCAGCGGCCCGCGCGCCCGCTGAGGGAGGTCACGGTGTCCGGCCGCACGTCCAGCCGCCAGAAGGCGGCGGCCGGGAGTTCCAGCGCGGACACCACGGCCGCCCGTACGACGGCCTGGGCGACCACCGCGTGGTGCCGGCCCGGACCCAGGCCCACCAGGTACTCGCCCGTCCGGGCGATCAGCGCCGCCACCGGCTCCCCGCCGCCCGGGGGCGCGTACTCCGGGTCCGTGAGCCAGCGCCGGATGCCCTCCGGGTCCTCGGCGGCCACCTCTTCGAGGGTCCGGCCCGCCCAGTCCCCGGTGGCGGGCGCGGCGAGGCCCGGGTGGCCGGGGCACGGCTCCCCGTGTCCGAACCGGCCCTGGCGGGCGGCTTCGTCGAGCGGTGGTGTGGCGAGGTGTACGCGTACGGATGGCATGCGGGGAGCGTAGAGCGCACGCGCGGGGGCGCGGAACGTCGGCCACGCGCCGTGGTGTTCAAGCCACGAGCGCGGTACGGTCGCGGACGACATGACGAAGGTATGACGGAAGCACCGGTGAGAATCCGGCACGGTCGCGCCACTGTGAATCCTCCCGCGGTACCCGGGGAGGGAAGTCAGACCCGCCTCCTTCGAACAGAGCACCACTGACCGGGACGCGTGTTCCCCCTGGAGGTTCTGCAATGGCCCACACCGCCGTACCCGCTTCGGCGCCCGCCACCGTCGCCCCCATCTCCCTCTCCGCGCTGGCCCCTTGGGCCGCCTTCGCCGCGGTCCTGGCCCTCGTCCTGCTGTACTTCGTCGGCATCGAGCAGGGCGCCACGGCCGTCTTCCAGGGCGAGACCGTCCACGAGTGGCTGCACGACGGCCGCCACCTGCTCGGCTTCCCCTGCCACTGACCCCCTTCCGATCTCCCTCACGATCACCCAAGGGGTTCATGCGTGAACACCGTCTCCCCCCGCGTCCTGCTGGTGCGGGGCATGCTGGCCGGCCTGTTCGCGGGCGTCGCGGCCTTCCTCGTCGCCTACCTCCTCGGCGAGTCCAAGGTGGACGCGGCGATCGCCATCGAGGAGGCCGGCCACCTCGCGGCCGGCCACGACCACGGCGCCGAGGAGGCCCCGGTCAGCCGGGCCCTCCAGGCCACCGCCGGCCTCGGCACCGGCGTCCTGCTCTACGGGGTCGCCCTCGGCGGCATCGCCGCGCTCGTCTACTGCTTCGCCCTGGGCCGGATCGGGCGCTTCGGCGCCCGGTCCACGGCGGCCCTGGTCACCGGAGCCCTGTTCGTCACCGTGACGCTGGTGCCGTTCTTCAAGTACCCGGCCAATCCGCCCGCCGTCGGGGACCCCGACACCGCCGCCCGGCGGACCGCCCTCTACCTGCTGATGATCGCCCTGAGCGCGCTGCTGGCGGCGGGCGCGCTGATCCTGGGGCGGCGGCTCGCGCCGCGCCTGGGCAACTGGAACGCCTCGGTGGCGGCCTCGCTGGCCTTCGTGGCGGCGGTGGGCGTCTCGTACGCCCTGCTGCCCGGGATCGACGAGGTGCCCGAAGGCTTCCCGGCCGCGCTGATCTGGCAGTTCCGTCTCGCGTCGCTGGCCATCCAGACAGCGCTGTGGACGACTTTCGGCCTGGCCTTCGGTTTTCTAGCCGAACGCGCTCTTGCCCCCGCCGCCGCACCCAAGGAGGCTGTACAGCCGACGAGTTGAGCGCGACACCTGTTGCGCATGTGACAGGTGTGGAGGTGGGATCCGGCGATGCGGTCCGCGATCCGGGAATGGCGCGGCTGGACCGGCGCCGCTCCCTTCTGGCTGAACTCGGCACTGCTCATCGCGGCCCCCTTCTGCGCCGCCACCCTCCTCGCGCAGCTCGGGGTCATCAGCGCCCTGGCCGCCCTCGGCGGGCTGGCCCGCCAGCTCTGGTTCGGGGACTACGGGCACCCCGTGGTGCACCTCGCCGCCGCCCTCATGGGGGCGGCGGCAGTGGCGCTCGTGGTGGCCTGACTTCTCCTCACCTCCCGCATCCCGCACCGCCCTTCCGCACCTCCGGGTCGAATTGATCTTGGTTCGGGGGAGAATGACCGTTCCTTCGAGCGGAGCGGACCGGGGAGCTGGTGTGGAGTCAGGGCGGGGCATACCCCAGGAGTACATGGACGGGTACGTACGCATGCTCGCGAACGCCTCGGCCACCGGCCGGCACCCCGGACGCGAGGAACTCGACGCCCGCCGCGCGTTCGGCGAGCGGGCCGCCGGAGCCGGCCACGGACTGCGGGGCCTCATCGGCGCACACCTCGCCGCCACCCGCACGGCCCTCGGCGGACGCCCCGCCCCCGACCACGTGCTCGCGGTGGTGGAACAGGCCCTGGACGCCTTCACCGAGGGGTACGAACGCTCCCACGGGGCCGCCGCGCACCGGGAAGCGGCCGCCCGCCGGGAGTTCGTCGACGACCTGCTGCTCGGCGGGGGCGACCCCGCCCGCCTCGGCGAACGCGCCGCCCGCTTCGGACTGGACCCGGCACGGGCGCACGCCGTGGCCGTCGCGCACGGCCCCGTCCCGTACGAGGACGGGGGCCCGGAGCAGCGCCGGCTGCAGTCGGCCCTGGCCGGCCGCTTCGGGGACCGGGACTTCCTGCTCGCCACCAAGGACGGCCGGCTGGTCTGCGTGGCACCGGGCGGGCGCGACGAGGTACCGGCCCGCTTCGCCCGGCTGGCGCACGCGGAGTCCGAAGGGCGGGGGCTCGTCGCCCTCGGGCGCCCGCACCCCGGCGCGGGCGGGGCCGCGACCTCGTACGCGGAGGCCCTGGACGCACTCGGCGTCGCGGACCGGCTCGGGCTCACGGGCCCGCTACTGCGCGCCGCCGACCTGCTGGTCTTCCCGGTACTGACCCGCGACCGGGCGGCGATGGCCGAGCTGGTGCTGGCCGCGCTCGGGCCGCTGCGGGCCGGACGCGGCGGTGCGGCACCCCTGCTGGACACCCTGAGCGCGTACTTCGACTCGGGGTGCGTGGCAGCCGAGGCGGCCCGGCGGCTGGACCTGAGCGTGCGGGCGCTGACCTACCGGCTGGAGCGCATCCACCGGCTGACCGGGACCGACCCGGGGGACCCCGTGCAGCGCTACACCCTCCAGACGGCCGTGATCGGCGCCCGGCTGCTGGACTGGCCCGCCCGGCCGCTCCCCGGTGTAACCCCCTCACCCGTTCGGGGGTAGCGGCCCGATCGGGCGCGTCCGGCCCGCGCACCCGCCGCCAGCTGGGAGGACACGGACGCGGGGGCGCGCAAGGGACGTGACGCGCCGTCATTTCCGGGGCGGGCGGCGATGTGCGGGCGGTCGGGGAGCGGTCCACTGCTCCCAGGAACCGGCCGCCCGAGCCGGACAGGAGGAACGCCATGTCCCGCGCCCAGTGGGCCGCCGCCGCGCTGACGGTCACTCTGCTCTGTACCGGTGTGAGCCTGTTGCGCGGCAGCACGGGCGCGGAGCCCGCCCCCGCGAGCGTCACCGACGCGCTGCCCTCCCGGGCCCTGGGCCTGTCCGGGCACCGCCGTCTCGTACGCGGGCTGGAGCAGTCCGGTGCGCACGGACCCAGCGCTCACGGACCCGTCGGCGCGGAACGCCGGACCGTGTCCGCCCCGCCGATGCGGGCGGCACGGCCGCTGCGGCTGCGCATCCCCAGCCTGGGTGTGGACCTCCCGCTGGCCAGGGGCCCGCAGGACGGTGAGGGCGGGGCCGGCTGGGACACCGACGGCCCGGCCCCCGGCTCCGCCGGGACCGCCGTGGTCACCGGCGACGGGCTCCCGCTCGCCGGGCTGCGGCGGGGCCGGATCATCGAGATCCCGCGCGCGGACCACCGTACGGCCGTGTTCACCGTCGAGCGGGTCTCCCCCCACGCGGTCACGGCGCCGGCCGGGGACACCGGCCTCGCCCGGCTGCGGCTGGTCAGCGGCGAGACCTCGGTCCTGGCCCGGCTGACGGGGCCGCGGCGTACCGGCTGAGCAGCCGTCAGGGGTGTCTTCGTTCCCCCGGTCGGGGGCTTCTTGGAGGTCTCCGGAAAGTTGCCCGGCGTGTCGGGGCATGCAGGCCCCATGAACGGTGCGCGGTACGCGCGGACGAGGCTGGCGCGGGCCCTGACGGTGGCCTGCGTGGCACTGCTGTGCCTGTTCGGCGTCGGTCCGGCGGCGACGGCCACGGCCGGCGCCGAGCCGCGCCCCGCCTCCTCGGCACCCGCCGACCCCGCCGAGGGACAGTCGGAGCCCGCCGGGGACCCCGTCGGCCGCTCGGCTCTGCGGACGGTCGTACGCACGGCACCGGTCGGACGGCGGCTGCCGCAGCGGATGTTTCACGTGAAACGTGCGGGCGGGCCTGCCCGCACGGCCTCGTACGGGACGGCCTCACCGGCCCTGTCCCGGCTGGCGGTACGGAGTGTGGTCCTGCGCTGCTGAGCGGGCCGAGCAGCGCACGCGACCCCCCACACCCCCGAAGCACCGTGAGGTTCCGCCATGCCCATCGACCCGTACGCCGCCCTGAACGCCATGCTGCGCGCCGAGGCCGCCCGCTTCTCCCCGCCGGCCCGCACGGAGGGCCAGGACCGCCCGCGCACGGACCGGACCCTCGCCGACCGGACCCCCGCCGACCAGGCCCTCGCCGACCGGACCGTCCCGCAGCCCGCCGCCGCCGAGCCCGAGTCCGGCTCGGCGGCATAACGGCACGTGCGAACGCCGGTCCCCGCGCCCTCGCAGTGGGCGCGGGGACCGGCGCGGTCCGCCGGGGCTCAGTCCTCCCGCGTGTAGTACCGGTAGAAGGCCCCGATCCCGACACCCGCGCCCACGAACAGGCCCACGCCGGTGGCACGGAGCACGGACTCGTTGGTCAGGCTGTGGAGGTAGCCGGCGGCGATGCCGGCGAAGACCCCGTACGCGGCGGCGTGCAGCTCCCGCTTCAGCCTCGGGCCCACCCGCGCGAGGGTGAACATGATGGCCGCGAAGATCACGCCGCACAGGATCCCGTAGAACACGTTGCCCGCGTCGACCGGGCCCATCTGGCGCTTGATGAAGGCCGCCCAGACCCCGTAGACGAGGCCCATGAGCAGCGCGCGGATCAGGCGGTTCCGGTCGGTCTGCCGGTCCGCGTCCGCCGACGTCATCGGGCGGTGCCGCCGGGGGACGGTGGGTGCCGCATGTGCCATGGCGGGGCTCCTCTCTTCCACCCTCAAGGGCACACCCGGCACCCGGGAGCGGCAAGTGGATCACTCGTCCGGGCGGTGCGGACCGCGCTCCCGGAGGGAATCCGGGCCCCGGACGCAGCAGCAGGGGTGGCGCCCCCCACCGCACCCGGTTTTCCCTGGTGACGTGCGCACCTACCTGTCGGCGGCCCTCATCGTGCTCGTGGCCCTGCTCGTGCCCGCGAGCGCGGTCGCGTACTGGGCCGACCGCCGGCTCGGCGACGCCGACCACTACACCGCGGCCATGGCCCCGCTCGCCAAAGACCCGGCCGTGCAGGAGGTGGTCGTCACCCAGGCCACCCGGGCCCTGTCCGGGCAGATCGACGCGGGCCCCTTCCAGGGCGCCGTGGACGCCCTCCTCGGCGACGCCCTGCGCTCCTTCACCGGCACCCCCGCCTACCGGACGGCCTGGGAGACGGCCAACCGCGCCGCGCACACCGCCTTCCTCGACGCCCTGAACACCGGCCACGGCGACGCCGTCACCGTCGACCTCGCGCCCGTGATCGCGCAGGTCAAGGGGGAACTGATCGCGGACGGCGTGCCCTTCGCCGACCGCATCCCGGAGACCCACCTCTCCGTGAAGGTCATGGAATACGACAACCTCGGCGCGCTCCGGGAGGGGTTCCACGTGCTCGAGATCGCCGGAGTCTGGCTTCCCGTACTGACCGTGCTCCTCGCGGTGGCGGCCGTGGCCGTCGCCGTCCGGCGCCGGCGGGCCGTCCTCGCCACCGGCGCAGGACTCGCGGTCGGGGCCGTACTGCTGTGGGCGGCGGTGGGCGTGTGCCGCCGCATCACGCTCGACGACCTGCCGTCCGACGTCGACCGGCCCGCCGCCGCGGCCGTGTACGACGCACTCACCGCGTTCCTGCGGACCACCGCCTGGGTGGTGCTCGCCCTCGGGCTGGCCACCGCGCTCGCCGCCTGGCTGGTGGGCCGGCTACGCCGCACCCCATAAGCTCGGAAGGTACCCATCCTCCGCAGAACTCCCCAGAACGACCGATTCGCGAGCGGTGACACGGAAGCGGAATGACCACCGAACGACGCACCGAGCACATACCGTCCGGACGGCCCCGGACCCACCCCCTGGCTCCCCCCGCCTGGCTGCTCGCAGGACTGCGGCCCAGCAGCACCTCCGTCCCCTGGGCGGCGGCCGCCCGCGCCGGGATCGCGATGGCCGTCCCGCTCGCCGTCGGCTTCGCCCTCGACGAACCCGAGTACGGGGCCCTGGTCGCCATGGGCGCCCTCGCCGGGGTGTTCGGCGACACCGCCGACGCCTACCGGATGCGGGTCCTGAACATCGCCGTCCCGCAGGCCTTCGGCGCCATCGGAGTGGCCGTCGGCACCCTCGTCTACGGGCGCGGCTGGGTGGCCGTCGCCGTCCTCACCCTCGTCGCCCTCGTCTCCGGGATGGTCTCCTCGATCGGCTCGGTCGCCTCCGTGTCCGGGCTGCTGCTCCTGCTCAACGCCGTCGTCGGAGCGGGCCTGCCGATGCCCCGGCCCTGGTGGACCGCGCCGCTGCTGCTCACCGCCGGGGGCCTGTTCGTCCTCGCGCTGACCCTGCTGGCCTGGCCCCTGCGCGGCAGGCAACCCGAACGGGCCGCCGTCGCCGCCACCTACCGGGCGCTGGCCGATGCCCTGGAAGCCTGCGGCGGACCCCAGGACGTCTACGACGAACGCCGCCGGCAGGTCACCCAGGCCCTCAACCAGGCCTACGACCTCGTCCTCGGCCGCCGGGCCCGGGTACACGGGCGCAGCCCCTCCCTGGTGCGGATGCTGGCCCAGCTGAACGTGCTGATCCCGCTCGCGGAGGCCGCGCCCGCCGCCCACCTGCGGGGCCGCCCGCTGCCCGCCGAGATCCCGGCGGCCGTACGGGAACTGGCCACCACCGTCGAGGAGGGCCGCACCGGGACCCCCGTCCTCACCCTGCCCGCCCCGCACACCCCGTCCGAGCGGGCCATCGACTCCGCGCTGCGGCACGCGGCGGCCATCGTGCACCTCGCCGAACCCGACCCGTACAACGTCGACGACCGCCTCGGCCGGCCGGCCGCCCTGCGCGTCCGGGCCCGGCGCGGGGTGCGCGACATGATGCTGTCCGAGGCCTCCTGGCGGTACGGGCTCCGGCTCGCCCTGTGCATCGGCCTCGCCCAGTCACTCGTCTCCCTCATCGAGGTCGAACGCTCCTACTGGGTGGCCCTGACCGTCACCTTCGTCCTGAAACCGGACTTCGGCTCGGTCTTCTCCCGCGCGGTCCTGCGCGCCCTGGGCACGGCGGCCGGGCTGGTCCTCGCCGCCGCCGTCCTCGCCGAGGTGCCGCGCGGCTGGTGGGACGTACCCGTGATGGTGGTGCTCGCCGCGCTGATCCCCGCGTTCTCCGCCAAGGGGTACGCCTTCCAGACAGCGGCCATCACCCCCGTGATCCTGCTGCTGTCGGACCAGCTCAACCACGAGGGCTTCGACCTCATCATGCCCCGGCTCCTCGACAGCCTGATCGGCTGCGCGATCGTCCTGGTCGCCGGATACCTGTTGTGGCCCGAGAGCTGGCACACCCGTATCGGGGACCGGCTCGCCGACGCCGTCGACGACGCCGCCCGCTACGTGGAACGCGCCTTCGCCCCCGTCACGGACGACGCCGAGCTGCGGGCCGCCCGGCAGTCCCGCCTCCAGGCGCGGCGCCGCATCTACCGCGACCTGTCGGGGGTGCGGAGCGAGTTCCAGCGGGCGCTGACCGAGCCGCCGCCGACGGGGGACCGGGCGGCGGCGTGGTGGCCGCTGGTGGTGGCCGTGGAACGCATCGTCGACGCCACCACCGCGGCGCGGGTCCGCGTCAACCACGGCGCCGAGCCGCCTGCGGCGGGCGAGGTCGAACGGATCGCGCGGGAGCTGCGCGAGCTCGCCGAGCGGGTGCGCAGCAGCGCGACGCCGGTCCGCGTGGATGCCCCGGCGGAGGGTGACGAGGCGGGCGTCCTGGCCCCGGTCCACCACGAGCTGGCGGCGGCCCGAGCCATTGCCGACCCTTCTTGACGCGGTCCTCGCGCCGCTCAGCGCCGGGGCGCTTCGCGGGCTTCGGGCCCGCCGCGACGGACTCCGTCCGGCGGCCCGCTGGGCGGGGCCGGTTCGGGTGGCCTCGGCCGGTGGGTCGTGTGCGGGTGGTGTGCCGCTGCGCGGGGCCGGGGTCCCCTACCCCCACACGCCCCACCGGCACCGGCACCGGCGGCCCGCGGCCCCCGGCCCGAACCGCAGGACCCCGCAACCCCCGGATGGGTCAGTGGTCGGGACGGGGCGGCGGCTCCGGGGGAGCATCGGTACATGCGGAGCCCACACGCGCTGGCCCTCGCCGCCCTCCTGGCGGCCACGGCCGGGTGCGCCGACGTGGAGGGGCTGCGCGACTCCGGCGACCTCGGCACCGTGCACGCCCCCAAGACCCTGTGGCAGGAGTACCGCCCCGACCCGCCGGGCCCCGGCCAGCAGCCCGGCGCGGCAGCCGTGGTGCCCGGGGTGCCCGCGCCGCCCGGCCCCGGCATGCGCGGCGCGGACGCGCTGGCCGTCGTACGCGCCGACATCACCTCCGCCACCGCCGAGGACACCGGCACCGGCCGGCTCG
The DNA here is from genome assembly GCF_045160885.1 of Streptomyces sp. NBC_00158. Taxonomy (NCBI): domain Bacteria; kingdom Bacillati; phylum Actinomycetota; class Actinomycetes; order Kitasatosporales; family Streptomycetaceae; genus Streptomyces; species Streptomyces sp. NBC_00158. The sequence continues at coordinate 3,783,275 of NZ_CP108161.1, read as the reverse complement.
TCGACCCCCGGGCCGTCCAGCGGCTCGCACTCTGCACACAGGCCGTGGACGGCGGCCCGTACTGCCCGGTCCGCCCCGGCGTCCTCCACGACCTGACCGGCGACGGGAAGGACGAGCTGGTCACCGCCCTCGACGTGGACGGCCGGCTCAGCGAGCTGCGCGTGTACACCGTCCGGGACGACGGCAAGGTCGCCCGGATCCTGTCCCGGCGCGGGGTGCTGGAGGGGGTGGAGGTGGCCGCCGAGCACCTGGCGGTGCGCGAGCCGACCTCGAACCCCGCCTACATCTCCGTCTCCGACTACGTGTGGGACCCGAAGGCCCGCAGCATGAGCCTGACCCAGCTGACCCTCGACGACTGCCCGGCCATCACCGACGTCCCGCTGAGCGAGGGACGGTCCCGATGCGCCCGCTGAGCAGCCTGCGCTGGAAGATCGCCCTCACCACCACGCTGGTGTGCTGCACGGTGGCCGCCGCGCTGGGGATCCTGGTGCACAACGTGGTCGCGCGGCAGGTCGTCGGCGAGGTCCGCAAGGACGTCGAGCGGGACCTCGACCACGCCCTCGGCCACTACGAGTACGGCACCTCGCACGGGGACGTGAACGTCGCCCTGGACCCGCCCGGCCTGCCCCGGCCGCTGCGCGAGCTCGTCGCCCGCGGACGCACCGGCAGCATGGCCGGCGCCCACGACGGCAAGCCGGTCATGTGGGCCGCCGGGCCGGCCGACCGGAAGGCCCTGGCGGTCTGGATCCCGTACGAGAACACGCGCCACCGGCTGCGCGACCTCGACACCGCGATCCTCGTCTCCTCGGTGGTCGCGGCCGGGGTGGTGGCCCTGGCCGGCGTGTTCCTCGCCGACCGGATCAGCCGCCGGCTCACCACGACCGCCGCCGTCGCCCGCCGGATCAGCGCGGGCGACCTCGACGCCCGGGTGGCCCTCCCCGAGGACGACGGGCCCGGCACCCGCCGCTACCACGACGAGGTACGGGACGTCGCGCAGGCGCTGGACTCGATGGCCGCCTCGCTCCAGGAACGGCTGGAGGCCGAGAAGCGGTTCACCGCCGACGTCGCGCACGAGCTGCGCACCCCGCTGACCGGTTCGCTGGCCGCCGCCTCGCTGCTGCCCGAGGGCCGCCCCAAGGAGATGATCAACGACCGGCTGAAGGCCCTGCACCTGCTCACCGAGGACCTGCTGGAGATCTCCCGGCTGGACTCCGGGGTGGAGCGGGCCGACCTGGCCCAGGTGGAACTGGGCCGGGCCGTGGAACGGGCCGTCGCCGGGACCCGGCTGCCCGCCGAGGTACGGGTCGTGCGGGACGCGGTGGTGTTCACCGACCGCCGCCGCCTGGACCGGATCCTGGCCAACCTGCTGGTCAACGCCCACAAGCACGGGCGCCCTCCGGTCGAGGTGACGGTGGAGGGGCCCGTGGTGGTGATCCGCGACCACGGCGCCGGCTACCCCGCCGAGCTCATCGAGCAGGGCCCGAAGCGGTTCCGCACCGGGGATCCCGGGCGCGGCCGCGGCCACGGGCTGGGGCTGACGATCGCGGTGGGGCAGGCGGCGGTGCTGGAGATCGCGCTGGGCTTCGCCAACGCCCCGGACGGGGGTGCGCTGACGACGCTCCGGCTGCCGGTGGGACGGCTGCCGGAGCCGGACTGACCTCCGCCCGCCGGCGGATCAGACGCCGATGTTCTTGCCGTCCTTGCGCCACACGGACACGACCGCCGGGCGGACGATCTTGCCCGGTCCGTCGGGCCACACCGACTGCGGCTTCTCCACGGACGCGCCGTCGATCTCGCCCGGGTGCTGGACCGAGACGAGCACGCGCCGGTCCTGGACCAGCGGGCCGCAGGTCTCGGCACCGCGCGGAACGGTCAGGAACTGCTTCAGCTCACCGCGCCGCTCGCCGGACGTGGCGACGCCGTACAGGCCGTCGTGCGAGCCGAGCTGGTTGCCGTCGGTGGAGATCCAAAGGTTGCCGTGCGGGTCGAAGGCCACGTTGTCGGGGCAGGAGATCGGGCTGACCTTGTCCTTCGGGAAGCCCGCGAAGTAGGTGGCCGGGTCGTTCGGGTCGCCGGCGACCAGGAAGAGCCGCCAGGCGAAGCCGTCGCCCGCCGGGTCGTCGAAGTTCTCGGCGAGCTCCAGGATCTGGCCGTGCTTGTTCAGGTTGCGCGGGTTGGCCTCGTCCGCGCCGGCCTTGCCGGGCTTGCCGCGGTCGGTGTTGTTGGTGAGCGCGATGTAGACGCGGCCGGTGCGCGGCGACGGCTCGACGTCCTCGGGGCGGTCCATCTTGGTGGCGCCGACCTTGTCACCGGCCTGGCGGGTGAAGACGAACACCTCCTCGGCGGTCATGCCCTCGACGTGCGAGACGTTGCCGGAGGGGGAGGCCGTGGCCAGCTTGATCCAGACGCCCGAGCCGTCGAACTCGCCGTCGGAGGGGAGCTTGCCGGAGCCGTCGATCGAGGCGGCCGGGGAGTCGCCGGTGAGCTTGGCGACGTAGAGGGTGCCCTCGTCGAGCAGCGTGAGGTTGTGCTCCTTCGCCGCGCGCGAATTGCCCTTCATCATCCGCTTCGAGGAGACGAACTTGTAGAAGTAGTCGAAGCGCTCGTCGTCGCCCATGTACACGACCGGGCGGCCGTCCTCGGTGACGCGCGGCTGCGCGGCCTCGTGCTTGAAGCGGCCGAGGGCGGTGCGCTTGCGCGGGACGGAGTTCGGGTCGTACGGGTCGAGCTCGACGACCCAGCCGAAGCGGTGCGACTCGTTGGGCTCCTGCGCGACGTCGAAGCGCTTGTCGAACCGCTCCCACTTGCGCTCGGAGGCGCCCGAGGTCACGCCGTAGCGCTTCAGGCGGGCGGCCTGGGTGGGCTCGGTGACCTGGCCGGCGTTGGCGAAGTACTGGTTGAAGTTCTCCTCGCCGTGGAGGGTGGTGCCCCACGGGGTGGTGCCGCCCGCGCAGTTGTTGAGGGTGCCGAGGACCTTGGTGCCGGTGGCGTCGGCGGAGGTCTTCAGCAGGGCGCTGCCGGCGGCCGGGCCGGTCAGCCGGAACTCGCTGGTCGCGGTCAGGCGGCGGTTGAGCTGGTGGCGGCTCACGGCCGTCAGCTTGCCGCTGCGGTGGTCCTCCTGGACGACGACCACGGACAGGCCGTGCGCGGCCCAGGCGATCTCGACCTGCTCGCGGGTGGGGTTCGCCGGGTCGTAGCCCTTGAACATGAGGTTCTCGTCCGTGTACTCGTGGTTGGCCACGAGAAGCTGCTGGCGCTCGTAGTTGCCGCCGAGCGGGAGCAGGCTGAGGAAGTCGTTGTTGTAGCCGAACTGGCCGGCCTGGGCGGCGGCGGTCTGCTTGTCGGAGTTGAAGCCCGGGGCGCCCTTGAGGATGGGGTCGCCCCAGCGGATCACCACGTTCTGCTCGTGGCCCTCGGGGATGGTGACCTTGTCGTCGGTGTTCGGGGCGACGGGCTTGAAGCGCAGGCCGCGGGCGGCCTCGCCCGCGCGCTTGGCCTCGGCGTCGGACACGGGGGCGGCGCTGGCGGTCTGGGCGCCGCCCGCGCCGACGGCGACGGCGGTGCCGGCGGCGGTGGCGACCGTGACGACCGCGGCGGAGCGCAGCATCGAGCGGCGGGAGTAGGCGCGGGCTATGACGTCGCCGACGTACTCGTTGTCGCTGGTGTTGGGCACCTCGTGGAAGCATGCGTCGCCGCAGCGGTAGCGGCAGGTGAGAGCGGAACGGCCGCTGCCATGCGGGTTGCCGATGAACGGCAGGAGCTTGCGCACGAGGGTGTCCTCCGGTGGGTGCACGGCGCCGACGACGTGTCGGTACGAATTCAGCCGCGACGGTAGGCGGGGGTTGCGCCACTGCGGCGGCGCGGGGATGAACGGTGGATGAACCCGGCACGGCGGAGGGGGAGTTCGGGGAGGGGTTCCGGTTGGGTGGAAGGCCGGGCGCCACGAAAGGCGCCCCTGCCGAAGTTCCAGCCAAGGGGCCGATAACCTTACGTGTCCACTCTGGGCAGGGATCAACCGCGCAGCACGGACAAATGACGCACGCACTCATGCGAAAGGCCTGGCCCATGGGTATTCGGAGCTTGTTGCGCAAGGTGTTCGGACGGACTGCGGAGCCGGTCCCCGAGACGTCCGACGCCCCTTCGGCGGCCCTCCCGAGCCAGACCGAACGGACCCCCCTGGACGCGGCCGCCGAACTGGTGGCGGCGTCCTTCGACAACCCGACGGTGCCGCCGCAGTCCGCGCCGCGCGACCGCGAGCCGGGCGCCCTGCTGACCGCCGCCCCGGCCCCGGCGGCGGACCCCACGGTCCCGGAGGCCCGCCGCCCGTTGCCTCCGGCGGTTCCGGAAGGTGCGGGAGCCCCCGCCGCCCCCGGGGCCGCGACCCCGGAGCCCCCCGCCACGGTGCCGGCCCAGCCGACCAGCGAGACCGAGCCGCAGGCCGAGCCCGCCCCGGAGTCGGCCGCCGCCACCGCGCCGGAGGCCGCCGCCGAGGCCGGGGCCGAGGCGGCTCCGGAAGCCGAAGCCGCCCCCGCCGAGGCGCAGGCGCAGGCCGAGGCCGACCCGGAGCCGGTCGCCGCCACCACGCAGGAGGCCACCCCCGAGCCCGCCGCCGAGCCGGAGCCCGAGGCCCAGGCCCCCGCGGCCACCGAAGAGCCCACGCCGCAGGCGCAGGACGAGCCCGCCGCCGCGCGAGCCGAGGCCGACCCGGAGCCGGAGGCCGATCCGGTCATCGCCGCGGAGGCGGCGCCGGAAGCAGAGGTCGCCACCGCCGGGCCCGAGGCAGAGGCGGAACCGGTCGCCGACGCCGAACCCACCGCAGAGGCGCAGCCCGAGGACGAGGCCCCCGCGCCGCAGGCGCAGGACGAGCCCGCCGCCCAGCCGGAAACGGCGGCCGAGCCCCTCGCCGCTGAGGCGGAGCCCGAGGCCGCCTCCCTGCCGACGGAGCCGGAAGCAGAGCCGCAGGCCCAGGCCGACGCAGACGCCGAGGCGCAGCCGGAGGCCGAGGCGGCCGCCGAGACCCCCGCGCCGCAGGCGCAGGCAGAGGCCGAGCCGGTCGCCGCCACCGAACCGGAGGCAGAGGCCGAGCCGGCCATCGCCGCAGAGGCGGGGCCGGAAGCCGAGGTCACCACCGAGCCGGAGGCCGGGGCGGCACCGGTCGCCGACGCCGGGCCCGCCGCTGAGGCGGAGCCCGAGGCCCCGGTGGCTGCCGAAGAGCCCGCGCCGCAGGCGCAGGACGAACCCGCCGTCCAGGCCGAGCCGGAGACCGAGCCCCTCGCCGCCGCACCCGCCGCGGAGCCCGCGGCCGATCCCGAGGCCGAGCCCCTCGCCGCCGCAGAGCCGCAGGCAGAGGCCGAGCCCCTCGCCGACGCAGAGCCGGAGGCAGAGGCCGCCGACGCGGAGCCGGAGGCCGCGGCGGGGTCCGCCATCGCCGCGGCAGCGGTCCGGCGGCGGGCCGCCGGGGTCGCCGGGGCGTACAAGGCCGCCGGGCAGGTGCTGCGGGCCAAGGGGAAGGCCGGGGCCCGCGCGAAGGTGTACCTCGTGCTGGACCGGTCCGGCTCCATGCGCGGCTTCTACAAGGACGGCAGCGCCCAGCACCTCGCCGACCACGCCCTCGCCCTGGCCGCGCACCTGGACGAGGAGGCCACCGTCCACACGGTGTTCTTCTCCACCGAGCTCGACGGCACCGCCGACCTGACCCTCGACTCGCACGACGCGACCTGGGTCGAGGCCCGCCACGCCGAGCTCGGCCGGATGGGCCGCACCAGCTACCACGTGGCCGTCGAGGCCGTCGTCGAGCGGTACCAGAAGGACGGCGGCGAGGGCCCGGCCCTGGTCGTCTTCCAGACGGACGGCGCGCCCGACAGCGTCCGCCCCGCCCGCCAGGCGATCGCGGACGCCGCCGCCACCGCCCCCGGCGTCCACTGGCAGTTCGTCGCGTTCGGCGACCACGACGCCAAGGCCTTCGACTTCCTGCGCAAGCTGGACGCCGAGAACGCCGGCTTCTTCCACGCCGGCCCGGCCCCCGCCGAACTGGCCTCCGCCGCCCTCCTCAAGGGCGTCCTCGACCGGTTCTGAACCGAGCGGCGCAGCGACAACGCAGAAGGGCCCGGGATCCGTGAGGATCCCGGGCCCTTCCCGCTACCCGAGCGGCAGCGTCACCGCGCGGCGTCCGGGTGGACGGCCTCCGCGACCGGCTTGGCGTCCGCGGCCTTCGTCTCGACCGGCTTGCGCAGGGCGATGTTCAGCTCGCGCAGGCGGGACTCCTCCAGCACCGTCGGCGCGCCCATCATCAGGTCCTGGGCGTTGCCGTTCAGCGGGAAGGCGATGGTCTCGCGGATGTTCGGCTCGTCGGCCAGCAGCATCACGATGCGGTCCACGCCCGGGGCGATGCCACCGTGCGGCGGGGCGCCGAGGCGGAAGGCGCGCAGCATGCCCGCGAACTCGCGCTCGACGGTCTCGGCCTCGTAACCGGCGATCTCGAAGGCCTTCAGCATGACCTCGGGCTCGTGGTTGCGGATGGCGCCGGAGGACAGCTCGATGCCGTTGCAGACGATGTCGTACTGCCAGGCCAGGATGTCGAGCGGGTCCTTCTCCTCAAGGTCCTTCATGCCGCCCTGCGGCATCGAGAAGGGGTTGTGCGAGAAGTCGATCTTGCCGGTCTCCTCGTCCTTCTCGTACATCGGGAAGTCGACGATCCAGCAGAAGCGGAAGACGTTCTCCTCGAACTGGCCCGCGCGCTTGGCGGCCTCGACCCGGACCGGGCCCATGATCTTGGAGACCTCGTCGAACTCGCCCGCGCCGAAGAACACCGCGTGCCCGGCCGCCAGGCCCAGACGCTCGGTGAGGACCTTGACGTTCTCCTCGGTGAGGAACTTGGCGATCGGGCCGGTCAGCGAGCCGTCCTCGCCGACGCGGACCCACGCCAGGCCCTTGGCGCCCAGCGAGATCGCGTACTCGCCGAGGCCGTCGAAGAACTTGCGCGGCTGGGCGGCGGTGTCCGGGACGGCCAGCGCACGGACGTGCTTGCCGGCGAACGCCTTGAACTCCGAGCCCTCGAACACGTCGGTGATGTCGACGAGCTCCAGCTTGGCGCGCAGGTCGGGCTTGTCGTTGCCGTACTTCAGCATCGACTCGCGGAACGGGATCCGCGGGAACGGCGAGGTGACCGGGCGGCCGCCGCCGAACTCGGTGAAGAGCTCGGTCATCAGCTTCTCGATCGGCTGGAAGACGTCCTCCTGCTCGACGAAGGACATCTCCACGTCGAGCTGGTAGAACTCGCCCGGCGAGCGGTCGGCGCGGGCGTCCTCGTCGCGGAAGCAGGGCGCGATCTGGAAGTACCGGTCGAAGCCGGAGATCATCAGCAGCTGCTTGAACTGCTGCGGGGCCTGCGGCAGGGCGTAGAACTTGCCCGGGTTCAGGCGGGACGGGACGACGAAGTCACGGGCGCCCTCGGGGGAGGTCGCGGTGAGGATCGGGGTCGCCATCTCGTTGAAGCCGAGGGTCACCATCTTCGAGCGGATGGAGGCGATGACCGCCGAGCGCAGCATGATGTTGCGGTGCATGCGCTCGCGGCGCAGGTCGAGGAAGCGGTACTCCAGGCGGCGCTCCTCGTTCACACCGTCGTCGGTGTTGATCGTGAAGGGCAGCGGGGCGGCCGTGCCGAGCACCTCGACCTCGGCGGCCTCGATCTCGATCTCGCCGGTCGGCAGGTCGGGGTTCACGTTCTCGGTGCCGCGGGAGACGACCTTGCCGTCGATCCGGACGACCGTCTCCTTGGACAGCTTGTCCAGGACGTCGGCGGCCGCGGTGCCGGGGCGGGCGACGAGCTGCGTGATGCCGTAGTGGTCGCGCAGATCGATGAAGAGGATGCCGCCCAGGTCTCGACGATTGTGCAGCCAGCCGCTCAGCCGGACGTCGGTGCCGACGTCAGAGGCACGGAGCTCGCCGCACGTGTGGGACCTGTACCGATGCATCAGTCATCCAGTTCTACGCGATACCAGGGTGGATTCAACCGTCCCAAGGTTACCGTCCGGGCGGGGTGGCGCGCGGGCGAGCCCGAGCGGGCTCCCGGACAGGCAGCCCGGCGGGATGACCTGTAAAGATGACCGGGTGCGCACCGAGGACGTCCTGGCCGCCATCGCGACCGGCCTGTGGCGATGGGACAACGCCTCCGGGACGGTCACCCTCGACGGCGAGGCCGCCCGGCTGCTCGGCCTGCCCGCGGAGCCCGTCGTCCTGCCCGAGGTGGCGGTGCGCTCGCGCTTCCACCCGGTCGACTGGAACGAGATCAACGGCATCGTCAACCTCGCCGTCGCCGAGGGCACCCTCGCCGAGGCCCGGCTGCGGATCATGGACGAGGACGGGCGCGTGCTGCGCACCGTGCGCAGCCGTTCCAAACCCGTGGAGAACCGGACGGCCGACGGCCGCGTCGACTACGAGCTGATCGGCACCATCCAGGAGATCGCCGAGCCGCAGCCGGGCACCACCGCCGTCCACACGCCGATCACCGGCGACTGGCGGCGCTCCCGCGAGGCCTTCCTGCTCGACGCCGGGCGGGCGCTCGCCGAGGCCCGGTCCACGGCCGAGGTACTGCGGGTGGCGGCCTCGCTGTCCATGCCGGGCTTCAGCCCCGACGGGCTGGCGGTCTTCGGGGTGGCGGGCGACCGGCTGTCCGTCATCGGCCACCACGGGCACGCCCCCGGCGACGAGGCCCCCTTCACGGGCATGTTCCTGGACACCGCCTACCCGGCCGCGGAGGTCGTCCGCACCGGCCGGGCGATCTACCTGCCCACCCCGGAGGACTACGAGCGCCGCTTCCCCGTCACCTGGCCGCTGGCCGAGCCCTTCGGCCGGGTCTCCTGGGCCTTCCTGCCGCTGATCGTGGCCGGGCGGACCATGGGGGCCTGGATGGCCGCCTTCAAGCAGCCGGTGACCTTCTCGCCCGACGAACGCTCCGTGCTGACGACGGTCGCCCGGATGCTGGCGCAGGCCCTCCAGCGGGCCGGGGTCGCCGAGTCCGAGCGCGAGCTGACCACCGGGCTCCAGCGGTCGATGATGCCGCAGCTGGGTCCCGAGATCCCCGGCATGACCATCGCCGCCCGCTACGTCCCGACCGGCGGCGGGCTCCAGGTCGGCGGCGACTGGTACGACATGATCCCGCTGCCCTCGGGACGGTTCGCGCTGGTCATCGGCGACGTCCAGGGGCACGACGTCCGGGCGGCCGGCCTGATGGGGCAGCTGCGGATCGCCGTACGGGCGTACGCGTCCGAGGGCCACCGGCCCGACGCGGTGCTCTCCCGGGCCTCCCGCTTCCTCGCCGGGCTCTGCTCCTCCCAGGAGGAGGAAGCGGAGGCGGAGGCGGGCGAGCGCGGCCCGGCCGGCGAGTCCGACTACCTCAGCCCCCGCTTCGCGACCTGCCTGTACGTGGAGTGCGACCCGGCGACCGGCACCCTGGAGGTGGCCCGCGCCGGGCATCCCGACCCGGCGATCCGGATGACGGACGGCACCGTCCTGATGCGGCCGACCGCCGGCGGCCTCCCGCTCGGCATCGTCCCCGACACCGACTACCCGACGACCCGGTTCACCCTGGAGCCCGGCGAGACGATGATGCTGTGCACCGACGGGCTGATCGAGACCGGCGGGCACGACCTGGACACCGGCTGGGCCCGGCTGCGGGCCGTCCTGGAGGCCGACGCCGAGACGTACGGGCCCGGGGCGGACCTCACCGCCGGGCACCTGGAACGCCTCGCCGACCTGCTGGTCCAGGCCGTGCACGGGCCCTCCTCGCACCACACCACCGGCCCGCTCGCCGACCGCCGCGAGGACGACATAGCCGTGGTGCTGCTCTGCCGCGAGGGCGCCGGATGCGGCTGCGGGACCGGCCCGGCACACCCGGCCAGGCCCGCCCGGCGCACGGTGCTGACCGTGGCCCAGGCCGAACCGGAACGGATCGCGGGCGCCCGCCGCCAGGTCCGGGAGCTGCTGCACGACTGGGCGGACCCGGACCAGGTGGACTCGGCGGTGCTGATGGTCTCCGAGATGGTGACCAACGTGCTGGTGCACACCGACGGGGACGCGCTGCTGGTCGCGGAGGCGGCCGGCGAGCTGGGCACCCGGCGGCTGCGCGTGGAGGTAGCCGACGGCAGCGACGAGCTGCCGCACAAGCGGCACCCCGGGGAGATGGCCTCCAGCGGGCGCGGGGTGCTGCTGATGGAGATGCTCGCCGACACCTGGGGCGTGGACCCCCGGGGCGCGGGCAAGTCCATCTGGTTCGAGCTGTACGAGCGCTCCAAGCCCGCCGACGAGACCGCGTAGTCCGGGGCCGGTACGCACCACCGCGCACCGGCCCCAGGTAGCGCCGTCCTGTAGGAGCGCCGTCCTACAGGCCGCCCTCGGACAGCCCGTGCACGGCCGGGATCGTGCCCAGCCGGCCCTTCTGGAAGTCGTCGAAGGCCTGCTGGAGCTCCTCGCGGGTGTTCATGACGAACGGGCCGTAGTGGGCCATCGGCTCGCGGATCGGCTGTCCGCCGAGCAGTACGACCTCCAGGTCCGGGGTGTGGGAGTCCTGCTGCTCGTCCGCGCGGACGGTGAGCGAGGAACCCGTGCCGAAGACGGCGGTCTGGCCGACGTGGATCGGGCGCCGCTCGGCACCCACCGACCCGCGGCCCGCGAGCACGTACGCCAGGCCGTTGAAGTCCTCGCGCCACGGCAGCGTGACCTCGGCGCCCGCCGCGACCGTCGCGTGGATCATCGTGATGGGCGTGTGGGTGATGCCGGGGCCCTGGTGGCCGTCCAGCTCGCCGGCGATGACGCGGATCAGCGCGCCGCCGTCGGGGGACGTCAGCAGCTGGACGGAGCCGCCGCGGATGTCCTGGTAGCGCGGCGCCATCATCTTGTCCTTGGCCGGGAGGTTCACCCACAGCTGGAGGCCGTGGAAGAGCCCGCCCGACACCACCAGGTGCTCCGGCGGGGCCTCGATGTGGAGGAGGCCCGAGCCGGCGGTCATCCACTGGGTGTCGCCGTTGGTGATGGTGCCGCCGCCGCCGTTGGAGTCCTGGTGGTCGAAGGTCCCGTCGATGATGTACGTGACGGTCTCGAAGCCGCGGTGCGGGTGCCAGGGGGTGCCCTTCGGCTCGCCCGGCGCGTACTCCACCTCGCCCATCTGGTCCATCATGATGAACGGGTCGAGGTGCTGGTAGTTGATCCCCGCGAATGCCCTGCGCACGGGGAAGCCTTCGCCTTCGAAGCCGCTCGGGGCGTTCGTCACGGCCAGCACGGGGCGGGCCACGGCGCCGGCCGGTGCGGCCACGCGCGGAAGGGCCAACGGGTTCTCAACAGTCACTGCGGGCATGGTCAGGACCTCCTTCTGCGTCGAGTTTAGTTGAAACTCGAACTTTCTGCCACACCGGACGGAACAGCTCGCCCGTACGAGGCATTCCCGGCCGCCAGGGTGACGCAGGAGAGGGGGGTTTCGGCCGTTTTACGCCCCGGGTCGCGGTTTTTCCCCGTACCTGACAACCAGGGGACGCCCGGCGCGGTCTACCGGGGCATGGAGAGCAGCGACCCCCGGACCGGCCACGGTCCCGGCCTTGAGAACGACACCGCCGACGAGACGGCGCACGACACCGCCCCCGAGCCGTCGTGGAGCCCGCCCGCGTGGCTGCGCGTGCCCGCCACGGCCCTGGCGATGGCGGCCTTGATGACCTGCCTCGGCTACGCCGTGTACCGGTGGGCGGCCACCGGTCTGCCGATGGAGCCACTGCCCGGATCGCCCTGGCCCTACCTCGGCGCGTGGGCGGTGCTGACGTTCCTCGCCGGCCTGCTGCTCCAGTGGGCCACGTCCGGGGTCGAGTACGACGGCCGCTGGGCCCTGGTCGGCTTCCCCGCCTTCGCCGGGATCCGGCTCTGCCTGGCCTACCGCCCCGACCCCGCGCCGCTGTACGCGTACGGGCTGGCGGCCCTGGCGGCCCTGGCCGCGGCCGTCGCCCTGTGGCGCCGGCGCCGGACGGACGCCGGACGGCGGTAGGGACGGCGGAGTACGAGTACGGGGAGTGCGGGGAGTACGGGGCGGGGGACTCCCCCGTGGGTCCCCCGCCGCTCCCGATGGTGCGCGAGGGCGGGCCGCCCCGGCGATCCTTTCGGCGGTGGCCGAAAGCTCCGGCGGTCCTCCACCGGGCTCCTACCGGCCCTCCACCGGTTCCCAGCCGGGTCCCACCGGTTCCCGGCCGGGTCTCAGCCGCCGCTCCGCAGCAGTTCCACCCCCAGGCCCGTGGCCGAGTGCAGCACCGCCTTCCCGTCCCGCTCGGTGGTGATCAGGCCCGCGGCGCGCAGGGTGCGGGTGTGCTCCGAGACCGACGGCAGGCTGACGTCCAGGTCACGGGCCAGCTCGCTCGTGGTCCGCTGCCGGACCAGCAGCCGGAGCACCGCCGCCCGGGTCCGCCCCAGCAGCGCGTCCAGCGCCTCCCCCGACGGACCCCCGGCCGGTCCCGCGTCCACCAGCGGCAGCGGCGTCATCGCCGGGTACATGAGCAGGGGCCGCCCGCCGGGCCCGTCGGGGCCGTCCGCGAGCAGCGGCCGGCCCGTCCAGAACGGGGACGGCATCAGCAGCAGCCCGCGCCCGCCGAGGTGCACCTCGTAGCCGGGCGGCCCGTCGATCTCCAGGACGGTGCCCGACCAGCGGGCCGCGGGGTGGATGCCGGCCAGGCAGGCCTTGATGCCGTGGGCGGCCAGCAGCCGGGTGCGCCAGGCCACGTCCGCCCGGAAGGACTGCCGGATGTGCGGCCAGTACGGGGCCACGACCACCTCGTACGCGGAACCGATCGCCCCGCCCAGCTGCGCCCAGGCCTCGCGGTCCTGCTCCCACAGGGCGCGCAGCCAGGAGGGCCGGCCGTCGGGGGCCCGGGCGGCGGCGGTGGCCAGCTGTTCCCCGGTGAGCCGCGCGCCCGCCTCGCGGACGGCCGCCAGCCCTTCCTCCAGGGTGGGCGCGTACGGCTCGACGAACTGCGGGTTCTGCCCGTCGGGGCGCAGCAGGTCGACCAGCGGGCGGGCCCGGCCGGGCAGGTCGCGGCAGACGCGGCGGCGCCACGGGCCGAAGACCGCCGGCTCGTCGGTGCGCTGCCAGGCGACCATGGCCATGGCGAGCTCCAGCAGCGGCAGCGGTTCGGCGGCGAAGGTGACGTTGAACAGGTCCTCGGCCGTGAAGTGCACCCTCAGCAAGGCCCAACCACCCCCCGGCGCCGGCGATCTCCTACGTGTCAGCCATACATGCGGCGCATCGCGAAGTCGACCATCTGCTCGACGGCCTTCGCGTCGAAGACCATCCGGTGGTCGCCCTCCATGTCGAGGACGAAGCCGTACCCGGTGGGCAGCAGGTCGATCACCTCGGCGCCGGTGATCACGAAGTACTTGGACTCCTTGCCGGCGTACCGGCGGAGCTCCTTGAGCGTGGTGAACATCGGGATGACCGGCTGCTGCGTGTTGTGCAGGGCCAGGAATCCCGGGGTGTCGCCGCGCGGGCAGTAGACCTTCGACGTCGCGAAGATCTGCTGGAAGTCCTCGGCGGACAGCGACCCGGTGGTGAAGGCCCGGACCGCGTCGGCGAGCGACGGCGGCGAGGGCTCGGGGTAGAGCGGCTGCTCGCCGTACCCGCCGCCCATCTGCTGCGGGGCGGCGTACTGCTGCTGCCCTGCGCTCACGTTCTGGTCGTAGCCGTACATGGACCGAAGCCTACCGAGCGGGCCCCGCCCCCAGGCACCCTCCAGGGATTCCCGCTTGATGCTGGTCACAGTGGTCAACGAAGGGTTGATTCTTATTACTGGTGGGTAGCATCATGACGTTACCGATTGGTATGTACGAGGAACCTGTCTCCCCGAGCCTTAACGGAGCCGTAGCCATGGGGCACTACAAGTCGAATCTTCGCGACATCGAGTTCAACCTCTTCGAGGTGCTCGGCCGCGAAAAGCTGTACGGCACCGGCCCGTTCGGCGAGATGGACACCGAGACCGCCAAGAGCATCCTGTCCGAGATCGCCCGCCTCGCGGAGAACGAGCTCGCGGAGTCCTTCGCGGACGCCGACCGCAACCCGCCGGTCTTCGACCCGGCCACCAACACCGCCCCGGTCCCGGCCTCCTTCAAGAAGTCCTACGAGGCCTTCATGGACTCGGAGTACTGGCGCCTGGGCCTGCCCGAGGAGATCGGCGGCACCACCTCGCCCCGCTCCCTCATCTGGGCCTACGCGGAACTGCTCCTCGGCTCCAACCCGGCCATCTGGATGTACTCCTCCGGCCCGGCCTTCGCCGGCGTCCTCCACGAGGAGGGCAACGAGGCGCAGAAGCGCATCGCGCAGATCGCCGTCGAGAAGCGCTGGGGCTCCACCATGGTCCTCACCGAGCCGGACGCCGGCTCGGACGTGGGCGCCGGCCGCACCAAGGCGGTCCAGCAGGAGGACGGCTCCTGGCACATCGAGGGCGTGAAGCGCTTCATCACCTCCGGTGAGCACGACATGGAGGAGAACATCCTCCACTACGTCCTCGCCCGCCCCGAGGGCCACGGCCCGGGCACCAAGGGCCTGTCCCTCTTCCTCGTCCCGAAGTTCCACTTCGACTGGGAGACCGGCGAGCTGGGCGAGCGCAACGGCGTCTACGCCACCAACGTCGAGCACAAGATGGGCCTCAAGGCCTCCAACACGTGCGAGATGACCTTCGGCGACCAGCACCCCGCCAAGGGCTGGCTGATCGGCGACAAGCACGACGGCATCCGCCAGATGTTCATGATCATCGAGTTCGCCCGCATGATGGTCGGCACGAAGGCCATCGCGACGCTCTCCACGGGCTACCTGAACGCCCTGGAGTACGCCAAGGAGCGCGTGCAGGGCCCGGACCTCGCGAACTTCATGGACAAGACCGCGCCCAAGGTCACCATCACCCACCACCCCGACGTGCGCCGCTCGCTCATGACGCAGAAGGCCTACGCCGAGGGCATGCGCGCCCTGGTGCTCTACACGGCCTCCGTCCAGGACGAGATCGCCGTCAAGCAGGCCGCCGGCGAGGACGCCTCCGCCGAGGTCGGCCTCAACGACCTGCTCCTGCCGATCGTCAAGGGCTACGGCTCGGAGAAGTCGTACGAGCAGCTCGCCCAGTCCCTGCAGACCTTCGGCGGCTCCGGCTACCTGCAGGAGTACCCGATCGAGCAGTACATCCGCGACGCCAAGATCGACACCCTCTACGAGGGCACCACGGCCATCCAGGGCCAGGACTTCTTCTTCCGGAAGATCGTCCGCGACCAGGGCGCCTCGCTGAACATCCTCTCCGAGACGATCAAGAAGTTCCTCGCCGAGGGCCCCGGCGGCGAGGACCTCGCCCCCGCCCGCGACGCCCTCGCCAAGGCCGCCGTGGACCTGGAGGCCATCGTCGGCCAGATGATCGTGGACCTCACCGCCACCGGCGAGGACGTCAAGAACATCTACAAGGTCGGCCAGAACACCACCCGCCTGCTGATGGCCTCCGGCGACGTCGTCGTCGGCTACCTGCTGCTCAAGGGCGCGGCCGTGGCCGCCGGGAAGCTGGAGGGCGCCTCCGCCAAGGACGCCGCCTTCTACACCGGCAAGATCGCCGCCGCGAAGTTCTTCGCCGGCCAGGTCCTGCCGGGCGTCTCGGTCCAGCGCGCACTGGCCGAGGCCGTCGACAACTCCCTGATGGACCTCGACGAGGCCGCCTTCTAAGGCACGCCGCCTCGCCGATCACGCACGTACGCGGTGTACGTACGCACAGTGGCCGGACCCTCCCTGTCGGGGGTCCGGCCACTGCTGTCGGGCCGTTTCGGCCGTTGTCGGTGGTTCGTGGCACGCTCGTAGACATGAGTCCACAGGAGCAGCACGGCAGCAGGGGGTACTCGGTCCCCACGGGGCGCCCGTACGCCCTGAAGGAGCTCCAGGCGAACGTGGGCGCCCTAGGCGACCGGATCAAGGACCTCTACGACGGCGCCCACCCGGCCGAGTACGACCCGGTGGCCGACGCCCTGTACGTGGCCTTCCAGACGGCGGCGGGCCTGGCCCCCGCCAAGAGCTACACGGGCTGCCCCGAGCACCCCAACGGCGCCCTCGACCCCGAGGCGCCGGAGGGCTGGGGCCGCTGCCTGATCTGCAACGACCGCCGCCGCCTCGGCCGGCGCCTGCAGGGCGGCCGGGCCGCCGGCCCCGCCCCCGCGGGCGAGCAGCGGCGCCTCGGCTACCCGGTGCCCGAGCCCCCGTACTCCCTCGACGTCCTGCGCCACTACCTGCGCGTGATCGACGAGCAGCGCTTCCACCTCACCCTCGGCTCCGCCGACCAGGACTTCGTGCGCATCGCCGACGACCTCCACCGGGCGTTCATCGTGGCCCGCGAGCTGTCGCGGCCGCGCAACGCCTCGGGATGCTCCGAACACCCCGGCGCGCCGATCGACCCCGATGCCCCTCCCGGTGAGGCCTGTATCTTCTGCGCCGGACGCAAGAGACGCGCGCAGCGCCCACCGCAGACCCCCGAGATGCTCCCCCGCATCCGCCGGGGCGAGCGCAGACAGCTGCAGCGCAGATTCGAGCGTCCGCCGGGCTGAGGACGACGGGATCGCAGGGCAAACCCCCCGCGTCCCTTCCCTCTCGGCTATCCGCCGCAGTCCGGCCATGGCGAACACGACCGTCGTTAAGGTGAACCACATGAGCTCTCCCGCCCGCTTCGACCGCGGCCACACCGACGATCTGATGACCTACCTGACGGCCAGTCCGTCGCCGTACCACGCAGTGGCGAACGCGGCGGAGCGGCTGGAGAAGGCGGGCTTCAGGCAGTTGTCGGAATCGGACGCCTGGGACTCGGGCACGGGGGGCAGGTTCGTCCTGCGCGGCGGCGCGCTCATCGCCTGGTACGTGCCCGAGGGCGCGGCCGCGCACACCCCCTTCCGGATCATCGGCGCCCACACCGACTCCCCGAACCTGCGGGTCAAGCCCGTACCGGACACGGGCTCGCAGGGCTGGCGCCAGGTCGCGGTGGAGATCTACGGCGGGACCCTGCTCAACACCTGGCTCGACCGCGACCTCGGCCTCGCGGGCCGGCTGACCCTGCGCGACGGCACCGAGCGCCTGGTGAACGTGGACCGCGCCCTGCTGCGCGTCCCGCAGCTCGCCGTGCACCTGGACCGGTCCGTCAACACGGACGGCCTCAAGCTCGACAAGCAGCGGCACATGCAGCCGATCTGGGGCCTCGGCGAGGCCCGCGAGGGCGACCTGATCGCCTTCCTGGAGGAGGAAGAGGGCCTGCCGCAGGGCTCCGTGGCCGGCTGGGACCTGATGGTCCACTCGATCGAGCCGCCCGCCTACCTGGGCCGCGACCGCGAGCTGCTGGCCGGCCCGCGCATGGACAACCTGCTGTCGGTGCACGCCGGCGTCGCCGCCCTCGCCGCGGTGTCCGCCTCCGAGGGCCTGGACCACATCCCGGTGCTGGCGGCCTTCGACCACGAGGAGAACGGGTCCCAGTCGGACACGGGCGCCGACGGCCCCCTGCTGGGCAACGTGCTGGAACGTTCAGTCTTCTCGCGCGGCGGCACGTACGAGGACAAGGCCCGCGCCTTCGCCGGCACCATCTGCCTCTCCTCGGACACGGGCCACGCCGTGCACCCCAACTACGCGGAACGGCACGACCCCTCGCACCACCCGCGCGCCAACGGCGGCCCCATCCTGAAGGTCAACGTCAACCAGCGCTACGCCACCGACGGCAGCGGCCGCGCGGTGTTCGCCGCGGCCTGCGAGCGGGCCGGGGTGCCGTGGCAGACCTTCGTCTCCAACAACTCGATGCCGTGCGGTACGACGATCGGCCCGATCACCGCCGCCCGCCACGGCATCCAGACGGTGGACATCGGCGTGGCGATCCTGTCGATGCACTCGGCCCGCGAACTCTGCGGCTCCGACGACCCGTTCCTCCTCGCCAACGCACTCCTGGCGTTCCTGGAGGGCTGACTCCCGCGGTAGAGCGGCGAGTCGCACACGAGGGCCCTGTCCGCGGAGGAGACGCCGGACGGGGCCTTCTCAACTCCGCAGCCAACTGAGTAACTTACTCAGTTATGGACTTGATGATTATCAAGCACGCGGTGGAAGCGGACGACGGCATCAAACGGCTGTCCATGGCGTTCGTCAAGAAGCACGCCGCACCCGACCGCACCCGACTGAGCTCCGAACTCTGCGCGGAAATCAGCAAAGAGCTGGAGAAACTGGGGCTCATCACCCTCCCGAAGCGGCTCCCGACATCGGAGAACGCCTTCGTCTTCGTCATAGGGAAAGAGAGTCCGCTCGGCCACGTCGTCGCAGTCGCCGCGTCCATCGCGGCCCTCGACCAGGTCGGCGCCAACCCCCTGCCGAAAATCTTCGACAACTATCCGCAGGCCAAGGCTCAGCTGAGTCCGTAACTCAGTAATTCTTGTGTAAATAAACGTGAGTTGGGGATACGCTCCTCGCCGTGCCTACACACAACGGAGTCGCGATGGGCCAGCACACACCCCGGTCACTCACCGTCACGTGGGGATCCGAGCAGATCCTGGTGTCCAACACCGGGCAGGACCTCCCCATACCTCCAGCGGACGACGCCGAGCTGAAGGTCGTCGAGGCGGGCCGCGCCAACCCGGCCGCCCTGCTGACGGAAGAGGCCTGGTCGGCCGTCGGCCGCGCCGCGATCGACGCGGAGGGCGTCGCCGTACAGCTGCGCCCCACGCGCCAGGACCCCGGCGGGGTCCTGATGGTCGAGAACGTCGAGGGCGCGACCCTGCGCTCGCTCGTCACCCGCGTCTACCTGAGCGAGCTGCTGCCCGGCATCCAGCCCCGCACCGGGATGGAGGCCACCGAGATCCCGGACCCCCAGGTCCAGGGGGTCACCGAGGACGGACGCCCCTGCGCGACGGTCCGGTACCGCTTCAAGGACCTCTCCCACCTGCGCGAACACGTCTGGCAGACGATCAACGGCACCCTGTCGCTGAACAACTACGTCGGCTCGGTCCTCGCCCGGACGATCACCCGCAACCTGATCGCCCACCCCGTGGAGATCTCCTTCGAGGACGGCACGGAGTCCTTCCACGCCCTGGCCGTACGCGACGGGATCACCCGGCTCGCCAGCGCCTGGGCCGTCCTCGCCGGCCCCGGCGCCGAGACCACCGACGTCGCCGACCTGGCCGTGGGCGCCCTGTTCGGCAAGGCCGAGACCCCCCTCCCGCCCGGTGTCCCGACCGGCCGCCACCTGGCGTCGGTCCGGGAGAAGTGGCGCGGCTCCCTGCGCGAGGAGTACGCGGAGGCCGTCGGCCTCCTCGAACCGGGTCCGCGCGCCGCCCAGATCGGGCAGACCTTCGTCGCACCCGCCCAGATCACCGTCGGCATCGAGGGCCACCCGGGGCACCTGCTCGCCCCCGAGGACATCTTCGACGACGCCATCAGGAGCGTACTGGCCAGCGTCCACGTCGAGTTCAAGGCGTGGGACGACGCCGCCCAGAACGTGGAGGTCATCACCCGGGCCCTCAAGCGGGTCATCCAGCTCGGCGACTCGCTGATCCCGCAGGACGACCTCCAGGCCGTCTACGGCCTCGCCGTCGGCCGCACCCACTCCGCCGACCTGCCCCGGCTCTTCCCCGGCTCGACGCCCCCGCCCGGCACCGCGCTGTGGCGCGCCGTCTACGTCGTCCACGCCCTCACCCGGCCCGAGCTGCTCGAACGCCTCAAGGACCAGGCCAAGGCCATCAAGGGCGGCAAGCGCATGGGGCTCAAGGGCTTCGGCGAACTCCTCGGCCCGATCGTCGACCTGCCGTGGCGCAGCTACAAGAAGCTGGTGACGAAGCAGGCCCGCAACGCCTGGAACAACGGCGGTGTCCTCACCCCGGACGTCGTCGGCGAATGGGACCCCGTCCCCACCGACGACTTCACCACCCTGGTGGCCCCCGCCCTCGCCGGCGACACCAACGCCCGCTGCACCCTGGCCGTGGCCGGCGGTGTCGCGCTCATCGCCGACAAGCTGCTGACCCGCAACGTCGGATCCGCGCTCAACTCGCCCAAGGAGAAGGGCGGCGTGCCCTTCCGGGCCGACGTCAGCCTGATCGTCGAGGGGCTGTCCCGGCAGGACAACGAGCTGGGCCTGTGGCTCCTCGCGCTGGTCGCGAACGGCTTCCGCAGCGACGCCCTGCCGGAGAACGCGGTCACCATGCGCGCCCTGAGCCGCAAGGAGAAGCCCGAGGGCGAGGGCGGCAGCCCGTACATCCACTTCAACGTGGACCTGGCAGGCGACCACAAGGTCGCCCGGGACGCCGACGGCGTGCCCGAGCTGCTGTACCAGTGGGACGTGGTCTACGCGGCGGACCCCGAGCGGGCCCGCAAGAACACCGAGGCTCCGGCCCCGCCCGCGCCCGCCGTCCCGCTGCCGGAGCCGCGTACGGAACCGGCCGGCGACCGGACCGAGCCGGCCGGGCCCGCCGCGCCGGCCCCCGCCGCGCAGGACGTCCGCCCTGCGAGCCGGCGCGCCGCCGACCACCGTGCGGTGCTGCGGCAGAGCGTCACCGCCGCCCGGGACGCCATGGAGCGGCTGCACCAGCTCGAACCGGAGGTCGCCGGGCACACCCCGATCGTCCCCCTGAACGTCCTCGACGAGCTCCACATGCAGCTGATCGGCCTGCAGACGGACATCGAGAACCTCCGCCGGAGGATCACCCCGGCGGAGGACGCGGACGCCGACGCGGACGCCGAGGAGGCGGCGACCCTCTAGGCCTCCCGGTCCATCCCCGCGAGGACCAGCGGCAGGCGGGTGGTGCCGGCGGCCGTGACGACGACCGGCACGCCCCAGTCCTGCTGGTGGACGTGGCAGGCCGGGTACTCGTTGGCCGGGTCGTCGTCGCAGGACGCGGCCATCGCCGAGACGTGCAGGACCCCTTCGGTGACGGCGGGGTTCAGCACCAGGTTCCGGAACAGGTCCGAGCCGGCCCCCTCGCCCTCCGCCAGCAGCTCCGGCGGGGTCGAGGAGACCAGCAGCCGGGTGGACGGCCCGTAGCGGGTGTCCAGCTTCTGGCCGGCCGGGGCCTGGAAGACCACGTCCAGGCGGAGCGTGCCGGGGGCCACCTCGGTGGCCGCCCGCTGCGTGCGGTGGGCGACCGCGTCCACGCGTACGGCCTCCTCCGGGAGCCGCAGCCGGGTCAGCCGGTGCCGGGCGGACTCCACCACCACGATGTCCTCGCCGACCAGCACGGCCGCGCTCGGCTCGCGCAGGTCGGTGGCGAGGGTGGACACCTGCCCGGTGGCCGGGTCGTAGCGGCGCAGGGCGTGGTTGTACGTGTCGCAGACCGCGACCGAGCCGTCCGGCAGCGCCGTCACCCCCAGGGGGTGCTGGAGCAGCGCCTGGGCGGCGTCGCCGTCCCGGTGGCCGAAGTCGAACAGGCCGGTCCCGACGGCGGAGCGGACCGCGTAGCCCCCGTCGACGGGCTCCACGTAGCGGACCGCGCTCGTCTCCGAGTCGGCGATCCACAGCCGGTCCCCGGCGGCCGCGAGCCCGGACGGCTGCGCGAACCAGGCCTCGGCGGCGGGCCCGTCCACGAGCCCCTCGTTCGTCGTGCCGGCCGCCACCGCGACGGTCCCCGCCTCCGGGTCCCACGTCCACAGCTGGTGCACGCCGGCCATGGCGATCCACACCCGGCCCTGCCACCAGGCGACGTCCCACGGCGAGGACAGGTCCACCTCCAGCGCCGGCCCGGAGGTCGGGGAACCCTGCCACCACTGCCGCCCGGTCCCCGCGACGGTCTCGACGGCGCCCGTCTCCGGGTCGAGGACCCGCAGCGCGTGGTTGACGGTGTCGGCGACCACGACCCGCCCGTCGGGCAGCAGCGCAAGCCCCTGCGGCTCGCTGAAGGCGTCGGGCCCGAAACCGCGCTCACCGCTGCCGATCCGCCGTACGACGGTCTCCCCGTCGGCCTCCAGCTCCACCAGCTGGTGCCGCGTCGAGTCGCTCACCAGCAGGTTCCCGGAAGGCAGCACGAGCGCCTTGCCGGGGAAGCGCAGGTCGGTGGCTACGGGCTCGGGCGCCACGTAGGGCCCGTCCCCGCGCCTCAGGGTTCCCTTGGCCGCGTGCTCGGCCTCCAGCTCCTCGACGAGCCGCGCGATGGCGTGCGCGTGCCCCTCACCGGCGTGCTGCGCGACGACGTACCCCTCGGGGTCGATCACCACGAGCGTGGGCCAGGCCCGCACGGCGTACTGCTTCCACGTCGCGAGCTCGGGGTCGTCGAGCACGGGGTGGTGCACCTCGTACCGCTCGACGGCGTCGACGACGGCGGCGTGCTCGGCCTCGTGGACGAACTTCGGCGAGTGCACACCGATGATCACCACGGTGTCCCGGTGCTTCTCCTCCAGCTCCCGCAGCTCGTCGAGGACGTGCAGGCAGTTAATGCAGCAGAAGGTCCAAAAATCCAAGATCACAATGCGACCGCGCAGGTCAGCGAGGGTGAGCTCCTTCCCGCCGGTGTTCAGCCAGCCCCCCTTGCCGATCAGCTCGGGGGCACGGACACGGGCACGGCGGGGCGCGGGCGCGGGGGTCGGCGCCGGGGCAGCATCGTTCATCCTTAAAGCTTGCCATCCGGTCGTGAACACCGGATCACGCGTTCGGGGGCTCAGCCCCCGGCGGCCCCTGCCCCGGCGGTGAACGCGTGCAGGGAGTGGACCAGGGCTTCCACGAAGGCTTCGCGGGTGGGGGGCGGGAGGAGGTCCAGGGAGAGGTAGGGGTTCAGGTCCTCCAGTTCGACCAGCAGGAGGTCCCCCGAGGGTGCGCGGCAGGCGTCCACACGCTGGATGCCGTGGTCGAGGGTGTTCCAGTCGACGAAGCCGCGCGCGAAGGCCAGGTCCGCGTCGGTCGGCTCGTACGGGGTGAGGTCCCAGCGGCGGGCGGGGTCCGGGGCGTGGAGGGCGTACTGGAAGGCGTCGTCGACGAAGTAGAAGGACACCTCGTACGCGAAGTCGATCCGCGGCTGGATCAGGACCTCCCCCGCCGGGCCGGACGGGGTGGCGGTGAAGGTGAGGCCGATGGAGTCGGCGCCCTGCTTGGGCTTGACCGCGTACGTGTCCGCGGGCGGCAGCAGGTGCAGGTCGGCCGGGTCGTCGACGGTCGGGATCACCGGGTGGCCGGCGGCCGTGAGGTCCAGGAGGTACTGCTTGCCGGCCATGTCGGCGCGGCCGGTGAGCGGGTTGTAGACGGGGGTCCCGGCGGCGAGGGCGGCGGCGCGGAACTCGTCGTAGGCCTCCTGGTAGCCCAGGACCGGGCCGCTGTTGCGGACGACGACGGCGTCGAAGCCCGGCATGAGGGCCCGGGCGTCCAGCGGGTGGCACAGGGCCAGGTCGAAGTGCTCGCGGAGGCGGGCGGTGAGGAATATGTCCTCGTCGCAGTAGCGGCGGCCGCGCGCGGGGTAGGCGAGGTCGGTCACGTAGAGGAGGCGGGTCCTGGGCTTCGTGGGCATGGGGCCAAGCTATCCCGGGCAGCGATCAGGGCATGAAATACCTCGTTCGGGACAAACTGCTGGCCATCGGGGACGACTACTGGATCGAGGACGAGGACGGCCGGCACGCCTTCCTCGTCGACGGGAAGGCCCTCCGCTTCCGCGACACCCTGGAACTGGAGGACCCGGACGGGCGGGTCCTGCTCACCCTGCGGGAGAAGCTCTTCACCCTGCGGGACGCGATGACCCTGGAGCGGGACGGGGTCCGGCTCGCGGTGGTCCGGCGCAAGCGGCTCTCGCTGCTGCGCAACCACTTCCGCGTGACCATGGCGGAGGGCACGGAACTCGACGTCAGCGGGCGGATCCTGGACCGCGAGTTCAAGGTCGAGTACGAGGGCGAGCTGCTCGCGCTGATCTCCCGGCAGTGGTACCGGATCCGCGAGACGTACGCCGTGGACGTGGTCCGGGAGGACGCGGACGCGGCGCTGCTCGTGGCGCTCGCCGTCTGCGTGATCAGAATGGCCGAAAAGGAGCGGGAGGAAGGGGCGGGCGGGGGCTCCGACGGGTGAGGTGAGGACGGAGCCCCCGGACGTCCGCTAGCGGCCCAGGGTGCGGTCCTTCAGGGCGGGGAACTGGTCCCGGGTCTCGGCGACCTTCGCCGGGTCCAGGTCCACCGTCAGGACGGCCTCGCCCGGGCCCGCCTCCGCGAGGACCTCGCCCCAGGGGTCCACGACCAGGCTGTGCCCGGCCTGTTCGACGCCCGCGTGCGTGCCGGCGGTCGCGCAGGCCAGTACGTACGACTGGTCCTCGACCGCCCGCGCCCGGTTCAGCAGGGTCCAGTGCTCGCGCCGCCGGGCCGGCCAGCCCGCGGAGACGACCATCGTGGTGGCGCCGGCGTCGACGAGCCCGCGGAACAGCTCGGGGAAGCGCAGGTCGTAGCAGGTGGCGAGGCCGAGGGTCTGCTCCGGCAGGACCACAGTGGTCAGGGAGTCGCCGGCGGACATCAGCACCGCCTCGCCCTGGTCGAAGCCGAAGCGGTGGATCTTCCGGTAGGTCGCGGCGAGTTCGCCGGACGGGGAGAGCACGAGGGCGGTGTTGTAGAGGGAGCCGTCGCCGGCGCGCTCCACGACCGAGCCCGCGTGCAGCCAGACCCCGGCGTCGGAGGCGGCCTTGGACATGGCCTCGAAGGTCGGGCCGTCCAGCGGTTCGGCCTCCGTCTCGAACTGCTCGTAGGCGAAGGCGCCCACCGTCCACAGTTCGGGCAGCACGACGAGATCGGAGCCGCTCTGCTCCCTGACGAGTTCGGCGGCCCGCTGCCGCCGGGAAGCCACCGACTCCCCGTCGTTCACGGCGATTTGGATCAGAGAGGCGCGCACATTACCACCGTCCTGGCATGTCAGCCGGTCAACTCAAGGCCTACGATCGTCACACGAAAGCGCTGTCGGGGTGCTCATCGGCAGCGTAGTTTTGGGAATAGTCCACAACGCGCCACTGAACAGCCAGCGAGGGGTCCCGTTGACCGTCCATCCCAGTCTTGAGCCCTATGCCGACGCGTGGACCCACTCCATCGAGGCGATAACCGAGCTGGTCCTCCCCCTCCCGGAGGGCCAGTGGAACCTGCCCACCCCCTGCCCCGGGTGGTCCGTGCGCGACGTGGTCTCCCACATCATCGGCCTCGAACTGGAGCAGCTCGGCGACCCGCGGCCGATCCACACCCTTCCGCGCGACCTGCGGCACGTGGTGGACGAGTTCACCCGCTACATGGAGGTGCCGGTTGACGTGCGCCGCCACCACACCGCCCCGGAGATGACCTCGGAGCTGGAGTACACGGTCATCCGCCGCCAGCGCCAGCTGCGCAACGAGAAGCGGGATCCGGCCACCACGATGGTGCGCGGACCGCAGGGCAACCAGATCACCCTGGAGTTCGCTCTCCGGCTGCGCGCCTTCGACACCTGGATCCACGAGCAGGACCTGCGGGCGGCGCTGGGCGTCCCGGGGAACTGGGACTCGCCGGGCGCGTTCGTGGCGCGGGACATCCTCCTCGCCGGGCTGCCGAAGGTGGTCGCGAAGGGCGCGGGCGCCCCGCCGAACTCGGCCGTGGTCATCGACGTGCACGGGCCCGTGGAGTTCCTGCGGACGGTGCGCGTGGACGCGGCCGGCCGGGCCGCCCTCGACAAGACCCCCTCGCTGGGCCCTGACGTGTCGCTGGCGATGGACTGGGAGACGTACGTACGGCTCGCCGCGGGCCGGGTCCGGCCGCGCACGGTCGCCGACCGGGTGAAGGTGGAGGGCGACACCGAGCTGGCCACCGCCATCCTCGGCGCGTTCGCCGTCACCCCGTAGCGGCGGCCTCCGCGGACCCGTGGCGCCGGATCAGCGGGAGGCGGGGCGCACCGCCTCGCGCGGGCTCCCTCCGGCGGCCGCGGCCGCGGTGACGGCCAGGGTCTCGCGTTCGCGGGCGAGGGCGCGGGGCGCCAGCCGCAGCACCTGGCTGAGGCCCGCCAGTTCCACCACGAACACCGAGGAGAAGGCGATCCGGTAGTCGTCCCCGGTGGCGTCGAGGAGGACGCCGACGGCCAGCAGGGTGGTCATGGAGGCGATGAAGCCGCCCATGTTGGTGATGCCGGACGCGGTGCCCTGCCGCTCGGCCGGGTTCGCGGGACGGGCGAAGTCGAAGCCGATCATGGAGGCCGGGCCGCAGGTGCCGAGCACCACGCACAGCGTGACCAGCAGCCACATCGGTGCCCGGTCCCCGGGGTACACCAGCACGGAGGCCCACAGCAGCGCGGTGGCCGCGACCGTGCCGAGCGCCAGCGGGAGCCGGGCGCCCGGCCTGCGGCCTATGAGCTGGCCGTAGACCAGGCCGAAGCCCATGTTCGAGGCGACCACCAGGGTCAGCAGCCCGCCCGCGGTGTTCCGGGACAGCCCCTGCGCCTCGACCAGGAACGGCATGCCCCACAGCAGCAGGAAGACCATCGCGGGGAACTGCGTGGTGAGGTGCACCCACAGGCCGAGCCGGGTGCCGGGCTCGCGCCAGGAGTCCCGGATCTGACGGCGCACGAAGCCCCCCGCGCCCGGGGTGACGGGCGCCGGCTCGTGCCCCTCGGGGTGGTCGCGCAGGAACAGCACCAGCGGGACGAGGACGATCAGCCCCGCCACCGCGCTTCCGGCGAAGGCCGGCACCCAGCCCAGGCCGTGCAGCACGGGCGCCAGCACCAGGGTGGAGACCAGGTTGCCGGCCATGCCCACGAGCCCGGCCAGCTGCGCCATCAGCGGTCCGCGGCGGGCGGGGAACCAGCGGGTGCCGAGCCGGAGGACGGAGATGAAGGTCATGGCGTCGCCGCAGCCCAGCAGGGCGCGGGCGGCCAGCGCCATGCCGTACGAGGGGGAGAGGGCGAAGCCGATCTGCCCGGCGGTGAACAGGACGGCGCCCAGCGTCAGCACCTTCTTGGTGCCGAGGCGGTCGACCATCAGGCCGACGGGGACCTGCATGCCCGCGTAGACCAGCAGTTGCAGGAGGGAGAAGGTGGAGAGGGCGGAGGCGTTGACGTGGAAGCGGTCCGCCGCCTCCAGGCCCGCGACGCCCAGGCTGGTGCGGAAGATGACGGCGACGAAGTAGACGGCGACGCCTATGGACCAGACGGCGACGGCCCCCCGCCCGCCGGGCGGCTCGGCGTTCACCGGGCCCCACCGCCGGCCCGCACCAGGGCGCCGACCCGGCCCACGTGGCCGCGTACGGCCGCGGCGGCGGCTTCCGCGTCCCCGGCGCGCAGGGCGTCTAGGATCTCCGCGTGCTCGTCGAGGGTGCGCTCCACCCGGTCGGGGTGGGCGTGCAGCAGGGCCGCGCCCATCCGCAGCTGTCGGTCGCGGAGTTGGTCGTAGAGCCGGCTGAGGATCTCGTTCCCGGCGTGGCGGACGATCTCGGCGTGGAAGCAGCGGTCGGCGGTGGTCATCGCGGCGAGGTCGCCGCGGTCCGCGTGCGCGCGCAGTTCGGCCATGAGTTCCGTGAGCCGCTCCAGCAGCGCGGGCGGGGCCGGGACGGCCCTGCGCACGGTGAACTCCTCGACCAGCAGCCGGGTTTCTACCACGTCGGCGATCTCCTGCGCGGAGACCGGCAGCACCAGCGCGCCCTTCTTCGGGTAGAGCCGCAGCAGGCCCTCGGTCTCCAGCCGCAGCAGGGCCTCGCGGACCGGGGTGCGGGAGACCCCGACGGCCTCGGCGAGCTCGCCCTCGGTGAGCAGGGTCCCGCCCTCGTAGCGGCGGTCCAGTACGCCCTGCTTCACGTGGTGGTAGACGCGGTCGGCTGCGGTGGCGGCACGGGTGGCTGGCGGCATGCGCACAGGATAGATACATCAGGGATGCAACGGCCCCGCCGTCCGCGATGTGGACGGCGGGCGCCCCCGACTGCATCGAAAGGTGTAGTCCGCGTTCCTCCACCGGCAGGAAGAGCCGGGCCGTCCGCCCCGGGAGCCTGGAGACATGGCCGACACCCTCGTCACATCCCGGGCGGACACGACCGCGTCCCGGCTACCCCTGCTCGACGTCCTGCGCGGCGCCGCGATCCTCGGCACGCTCATGACCAACGTCTGGATCTTCGCCTCGCCCGGCTCCGAGTGGAGCGTCCTCCAGGGCGGGCTGAGCCTGCCGGACCCGATCGCCGACCCCTCGGCCGCCACCATCGCCGAGACCGCCTTCCGCTTCCTGGCCGACGGCAAGTTCCTCTCGCTGCTGACGATCCTGTTCGGCGTGGGCCTGGCCATCCAGTTCGACTCCGCCGCCCGCCGGGGCGAGCCGTGGCCCGGCCGGTACCCGCGGCGGGCCGCGTTCCTCTTCCTGGAGGGGACCGTCCACTTCGTCCTGATATTCGCCTGGGACGTGCTGATGGGCTACGCCGTCACCGCCCTGCTGGTGGCCTGGCTGCTGGCCCGCTCCGAGCGGGTGCGGCGGGTGTCGATGTGGGTCGCGGCCGGCGTCCACCTGACCCTGGTGGCCCTGGTGACCCTCGGCGACGCCGTCACCCCGGACTCCCCGAAGACGGTCGACCCCGAGGCCGTACGGCTCTACGCGGACGGCAGCTGGGCCGAGCAGATCGGCTTCCGCCTCGACAACGCCCTCGCCCTGCGCATCGAGCCCGTCTTCACCTTCGGGCTGCTGGTGTTCCTCTTCCTCCTCGGCGTCCGCCTCCACCGCGCCGGCGCCTTCGGCCCGACCGCCGCCGGGCGCCGGATCCGCGGCCGGATGGCCGCCTGGGGACTCGGCCTCGGACTGCCGCTGGGCATCGCCGCCGAGCTGGCCGGACCCGACTTCTTCGTCCTGGGCCGCTACGGCATCGCCCCGCTCGTCGCCGTCGGCTACATCGGCCTCATCGGCTGGGCCCTCGACCGGTTCGCCGTCCCCGGCGCGGCGGCGCTCGGCTCCGTCGGACGCACCGCCCTGTCCTGCTACGTCGGCCAGAACCTGCTGTGCGCGCTGCTCTGCTACGGCTTCGGGCTCGGGCTGGCCGCGCGGTTCGGCGGGAGCGGGCCGTGGTGGGTGATGGGCCTGTGGGCGGCGGTGAGCCTGGTCCTGGTCGCCGCGTCCCGGCTGTGGCTGCGCCACTTCGACCGGGGCCCGCTGGAGGCCGTGCAGCACTGGGCGCTCAAGCCCCGCCGGTGACCTCCACGTCCAGGACGAACTCGTCGTAGGGGGCCTCCTCGGGATAGGGCGGCCGGATCTGCGCGAAGCGGATCCGGGCCCGCCCCCCGGGGCGGCGGCCGCCCACCACGTACGTCCTGGCCAGCGGTGCGCCGGGCTCCGCCCGCGGGGGAGCGGAGCCCGGCGCCTCCGTCACGGAGACGGCGTCGGCGTCACCGCTGACCTGCCAGGTCCACACGTACCCCCGCGCCCCGCGCCCGGTGAGCCGCAGCTCGTACGACTCCCCGGCGCGCAGCGCGATCCCGCGTACCTCCACCGGCCGCCTCCCTCGTGGTCCGCGCGCGGTTCACGCCGGGCCGATCACCGCCCCCTCGTGCCAGCCCGCGCCGTCCCGCCAGTAGTGCTGGAGCAGCCGGTCGGTGCGCAGGACGAGGACCTCCAGGTTGAACCCGAAGCTGCCCTGGAGCATCCCGGTGACGGCGAGCGCGTCGTGCCCGAAGACCGCGCTGCGGGCCCAGGGGGCGCCCGCCGCGTTCCCCCGCCACCAGTGCTCGATCCGGCCGTCGGCGCCGGCCACGCACAGCTCGTAGTTCCCGGCGGTGTCCTCGTCGGCGGCCCCGTACTGGCCCTCGATCAGGCAGGGCGCGGAGTTGATCCGGCTGCCGAAGACCTCCCCGGCCCGCCAGACGAAGCCATTGGGGTCGTCGCGCCACCACAGCTGCATCCGGCCGTCGGTGCGGGCGGCGACCAGGTCGAGGGTGCGGGAGCGGGTCTGGATCAGGGCGGGCCCGTAGTGGGCGATGCCGGAGGCGAAGCGGCCGCCGTCGTTCCAGGTCCAGGGGGCGCCGTTGATCCGCCACCAGTGGTTGAGGCGGCCGTCGGCGGTGCGGACGACCACCTCGAAGTTGCCGGGCTTTCCGTAGTCGCTCTGGATGAACGCCGGGGTCGAGCCGACGGCCGCGTCGCCCGGACCGAAGGCGCCGCCGTCGCGCCAGACGCCGAAGGCCTGCTCGTAGTACCAGTGCCGCAGCCGGCCGCCGGTGGTGACGTGCAGGGACTCCATGTTCCGGTTGTAGGTGGTGCCGGTGAACGCGGGCTGGCCGGAGGCGTCGGAGGCGTAGGCAAGGCCCCGGGCCCAGGCGAAGGGGGCGTCGCCCTCCCGCCACCAGTGCTGGAGCCGGCCGCCGCCGCCGGTCGCCGCCATCTCGAAGTTGCGGTGGGCGCGGCCGTTGCCGCTCTCGTAGGTGCTGCCCGCGTGCAGGCGGCGCTTGCTCCAGGGGTCGATGTTGGTGCCGCGCAGCCCGCACTTGGCCCAGTAGTCGATGTTGACCTCGCCGTACGCGATCCGGCCGTAGCCGCCGACGTGGTAGCCGGGCCCCCAGGAGTTCTTGAACAGCCAGCAGCCGGCCGCGTCGTCGTAGCCGACGACCAGCACGCAGTGCCCGCCGGCCAGTCGGTCGCTGGTGCGGTGGTAGACGCCCGACCCGAGCCCGAAGAAGTCGTCGTACACGTCGAAGCAGGCCGTCAGCGGCCCGACCGTGTCCAGCCACACCTTCTGCTGCTCGACGTCGCCGAGGCGTACGTAGTCACCGATGCGGACCGTCCGGCCCGAGCGGTCCCAGCTGGGCGTGTACTCGGCGCGCCAGGCGTCGCGCCGCTCGGCCGGCAGGCCCGGGGGCGGGGTGCTGTACGGCCAGCAGTCCGGGTCGGCGAGCCCTCCGTTGTTCTTGATCCAGTCCAGGGCGGTCTCCGGATTGCTGCCCTGCCCGCAGGTGGACTTGAGCCCGTCGTGGACGTCGCCCTCGGAACGCTCGGCCCATACGTCGTGCTCGATCCGGGCCATCGACTCGACGAGCCCGGCCGCGCCGAAGGCCCAGCAGGAGCCGCAGGGGTTCTGGTCCTTGACCTTCGTCAGCCAGGGCCAGCCCCAGCGGCTGCGCCAGTCGACGGCGGCGGGCCGCCCGGGCGCCGCGCCGCTTCCGCTCAGCAGGCCGTTGGCGGCGCGCCGCCGGGTCAGGTGCGGGTTGCCGCTCGCCCTCCCCACGAGCGCCCGCAGGTCCACCGAGCCCGCCTCGGCGGCGGGCGTCAGGTTCACCCCCGGCTCCAGGCCCAGGGCGGGCCTCGGCACCGGGTCCCCGTCCGCCAGGTGCTCGCTGACGGTCCACCGCGCCCCGTACTCCACGAGCTGCGCCCGCAGCTCCCCCACCGTCTGGACAGACTCCTCCGGCATCCCCGGCCCCCCAGCTGCAACCCTCGGTCGTGAGCCCGGGGAGCGTCTCCCCGCCACCACCCCCCGTCAAGGGGGGCCACGCGGTCGCGCGGTGGCACGGGGGTCGTACGTGCGTCCGGCCCGCTACCGGGCCATGGACTGGCCGCCGATGCCCGGGGCGCCGCCGAGCTGGCCCTGCCACCACGCCTCGACCTCGGCGCCGCTCATCCGCCCCCACTCCGGCGTCCGCTCCACCTGCGCCCGCCCCAGCCGCCGCGCCAGCGCGACCAGTTCCCGCCCGGCCGCGCCCCTGGCCGCCTGGTAGGCCCGCAGCAGCTCCTCCCAGGTGTCCGCCCCGGCCCACGCGGCCCCGAAGGCGGTGGCGTCCTGGAGGGCCTTCGCGGCGCCGCTGGTGTTGTGCGGGCGCACCACCGTGGCGGCGTCCCCGGCGAGGAGGAGCCGGCCGGCGGTGGTGCTCGCGGTCTCCAGGTCGTAGATGGGCTGCACGAAGGTGTCCGCCGGGTCGGTGAGGGCCAGCGCCCGGCCCCAGTACGGTGGGAACTCCCGCTCCAGCAACGCCCGCAGGTGGTCCAGCAGTTCGGGGGTCAGCGCGCCCGGCGGGAAGCTGGTGGGGTCGTCGAAGCGCAGCCGCCCGTCCGGCGGGGGCGGCGCGTACAGCACCCAGTTGACGCGGGGCCCGTCCGGGCCGGGGATCCGGTAGATCACGCAGCTGCCGCCGGGGAAGCACACGGTGGTCACCGCCTCGGGGTGCGCGTCCGCCCCCTCCAGTGGTCCCGCGTCGAAGTTCCCGCGCCAGCACACGTACCCGGCGTAGTGCGGCCGCGCCCCCGGCGCCACCGCCTCCCGGACCACCGACCGGTACCCGTCCGCGCCGACGGCCAGGTCGTACCGCTCGACGGAGCCGTCCCCGAGCCGCACCTCGGCCGCGCCCCCGTCCCCGGCCACCCCGGCGACGGCCACGCCCTGCCGGTACACGACCGCCTCCGGCGTCGCCTCCCGCAGCCCGCGCCACAGCAGCCCCCAGTGGTACGAGTGGAACGGGAACGGCTGCTCCCAGATCATCCGCCCGCCCGGCCCGGCACCGTCGTCCCGCACCACCCACCGCCGCCGCAGCAGCCGGTGCGCGGGGATCCCGCCGGGCAGCGCCCCGGCGGCGGCCAGCTCGGCGGCACGCTCGTCGTGCACGCACAGCCCGACCCCGCGGTCCGCGAGCCGCCCGCGCGTGCGCTCCAGTACGACGACCCCGTCGGCCCCGGCCCGCACCGCGGCGGAGGCGAACGCGCACCCCGCGATGCTCCCGCCGACCACCGCTACCGTTCCGCCCCGCATGACCGCCCCCTGCCGAAGCCGCGTTGCCCTGGGACGACCACCGTACTGGGCGGACCGGCCTCGGGCGGGGCGTTAGCGATGCGTGAGCCGAACGCAAGCGGCTGCGACCAGCATGAATCCCGTCGCCGCAGGTCAACCGGCCTTCGCGACAACACCCCAGTCGGCGCGGGACGCGGCATCCCCCTGTCGCGTCCCGCGCTCAGCCCGCCGGACGCCCGCCGAGCGTCCCCGGGGGCTCGGACCTACGCTGGGTAGGCCTTGTCCTTCGCTCCTCGGGGACGACAGGAGGCCGAGCCATGACGCCGACCGCCGCCCGAATCCGGCTGCGCCGGGCCTGCACGGCCGTGGCCGCCGCCGCGGTGCTCCTCGCCCCGGCCGCCGCCGGCCCCGCGTACGGGGCCCCGGCCCGCGCCGCCGCGGCACCCTCCCCCGACACGGGCGGGGACTTCCCGCAGCTCACCCCCGAGGTGGCCGCGAAGCTCGACGCGGCCGTCCAGGACACCCTGCGCGAGGCGAAGGTACCGGGCGTGATCGTGGGCCTGTGGGCGCCGGGCAAGGGCAGCTACGTGAAGACGTTCGGGGTGGCCGACAAGGAGACCGGCGCGCGGATGCGGACCGACTTCTACACCCGCATCGGCAGCCAGACCAAGACCTTCACGGTCACCGCCCTCCTCCGCCTGGTGGACCAGGGCAAGGTGGGCCTGGACGACCGCATAGGGAAGTACGTCTCCGGCGTCCCGAACGGCGACCGCATCACCCTGCGCGAGCTGGCCGGGATGCGCAGCGGCCTGTTCAACTACAGCGAGGACGACGCCTTCGACAAGGCCCTCACCACCGAGGGGACCCGCCCCTTCACCCCGCAGCAGCTCCTCGCCTACTCCTTCAAGCACCCGGTGAACTTCGCCCCGGGCGCGAAGTTCGAGTACTCCAACACCAACCTGATCCTGCTGGGCCTGGTCATCGAGAAGGTCACCGGACAGCCCCTCCAGCAGGTCCTGAAGCAGCAGGTCATCGACCCGGCGGGGCTGCACCACACCCTGTTCCCCACCGACGCGGCCTTCCCCTCCCCGCACGCCCAGGGCTACACCGACCAGTCGGCTTCGGGCGAGATCGTGAACTCGACCGACTGGAACCCCTCCTGGGCGTGGGCGGCCGGCGCGATGATCTCCGACCTGGAGGACCTGCGCAGCTGGGCCAAGACCCTGGCGACGGGCACCCTGCTGACCCCCGCGACGCAGGCCGAGCGCCTGAAGACCACCTCGGTCGGCATCCCCGGCGCGGGCTACGGCCTGGGCCTGTTCGACGTACAGGGCTGGATCGGCCACAACGGCTCGCTCCCGGGCTACGAGAGCCTCGGCGTGTACCTGCCCGAGGAGCAGGCGACGCTGGTGGTCATCCTGAACACGGACGTACTGCACGAGGGCCAGGAGCCCAGCACCCTCTTCGGCGAGGCCATCACGCAGATCGTCACCCCGGACCACGTCTACCCGGGCCACAAGCCGACCCCGCCGAGACACGGCTGACGCCGTCGGGGGTGGGGAGGGGGGTGGGTTCACGGACCGCCACCAGAGTCCCGAGCCGGCTGCCGGGGACTTTTATGCCCACCCCCCTTGACCGCGGACCTCTAGGGTTCTCTGACCGGCCTCTGTCCCAACGCGGAAGCTAGCAGGGGCCACTGACAACGGGGGGACCGCGATGACGCGGGGGCAGTGGGGCGGCTGTGTGCTCATACCCGTGGCCGGGCTGGCCACCGGCCTGGTCGGCATCAAGCTGCTGGCGGCCGCCTGGCGGGCGTGCGACGTCGGCGTCAACGCCTCGGCCAACGGCTTCGCCCTGCTGCTCTACGGGGCCTTCCTCGTGCTGCTCGCCCTGGCGTGGTGGGGCGCGGCACTCGGCTGCGTCGGCCCTCGGAACACGGCCGTCGCCCTCCTCACAGGCCTGGCCGGCTCCGCCGCGATGGTGTGGGTGTTCGTCGCGGTTCTGGGCGTCCCCCACGGCTACGAGTGCTAGCCCGCCGCCAGGGCCGCGCGGACCTGGGCCAGGCTCGGGTTGGTCAGGACCGACTCCTCCCCCGAGGGGGAGACGACGCGGACCGTGGGGACCGTCTCGTTGCCGTCGTTGACGCTGCGGACGAACGCCGCCGCGTCGGCGTCCCGCCAGATGTTCACGGGGCGGTAGGGGGTGCCGGTCAGGCGGAGCTGGCTCCAGAGCTTCATGCAGAAGACGCAGCCGGGCCGCCAGTAGACGGTTATCCCGCCGCTGGTGCTCAACGCGACCCCGCGAAGGCCGCCCAGGCGGTGGGGGTGACCTCGATGACGGGGCCGCGCGTCTGCTTGCTGTCCCGAACCGCGACCGTGCCGGGCACGTTCACGGCCACTTCGACGCACTCGGAGTCGGCCTGGTCGTCGCTGTAGCTGGACTTCACGAACTCGAACTGGCTCACGGTCTTACGCACCTTTGCGGATGGCGTCGATCAGGTCCACCGAGTCGCGCGGTGCAAGGCTCAGCCGTGAAACCTGCTCGAACACGGTGACGTAGGCCGCATTGGCTTCCGCCCCTTCTGCCCACAGGGTAGAGCCGATGGCCTCCGCGTAGGAGACGTCCAGTGCTCCGGGCTCCGCGAACGAGAGGATGCTGAACGAGCTCTTGGCACCGTGATGCCTCCCCGCCAGGAAGGGCAGAACCTGGACGTGCACATGGGGGAGTTGCGCCATCTCCACCAGGTGGTCGAGCTGTGCGCGCATGACCTGACCGCTGCCGACCTGATGCCGCAAGGCGGCCTCCCACAGCACGGCGTGCAGCTCCATCGGCTGCTCGACCCGCAGTCGCGCCTGCCTCTTGACCCGTGAGGTCACCATCGCCTCGATCTCGTCCGGATGCGACCACTTCGAGGTGACGCCCAAGGCCCTGATGTACTCAGGGGTCTGAAGCAGTCCGGGAACGAGGGCCGGCTGCCAGGTGCGGATGCGGGTGGCGACCTCTTCCATCGCGATGTACTCGCCGAGTCCGCCGACCATGGGCATCTGGTGCCACCAGCCCTTGGCCTTGCGGCGTTCGCGGTCCAGCCGGGCCAGGTCCAGCAGACCGCCCACGACCTCCGCGTCGGTCACGCCGTAGAACTCGCACAGCACCCGGATGTCCGGATCCCGCATCGGGACCCAACCGCTCTCCATCTTGGTGACTTTGGTCGTGGTGGCGGTGATCGCCTGCGCCGCCTGTTGCTGCGTCTTGCGCGCCGCCGTACGGAGCTTGTACAGCTCACCACCCAGCCGACGGCCCAGCACCGTTGAGGTCCGGTTGCCCTGGTCTGTTCGCCTTCCACCGTTCACCGTGCCAGTTTCGCGCCTGGCGAGGGCAAGTCGACACCCCATCACCCACACGGGGAAACTTTTCCCCGAACAGCTTGCTCCCGCGCCGCAGCCACCCCTACCGTCGGTGACGAACTGCTCACTACACAAGCAGAGTTGGCGGAAGCGCACCGGCACGCCCGCGACACGGGAGCCGACAGAGCCACCGCCCGACCAGGAGGTGCCATGACCACCGAGCACACCCTCACCCGCTACGGCGTACGCAACTACCCGCCCCGCCAGGACTCCGTACCCGCCGCCCGGCGGTGGGCCGCGTGGCTGGCCGTGGCGTGGGGGGAGCCCCGGGTGGCCTCGGACGTGGCCCTGCTGACCAGCGAGCTCGTCACCAACGCGCTGCTGCACGGGGCGGTCCGGGACCGGTACATCCGGGTCGAGGTGCAGCTCGACGGAGCAGTGCTCCGCATCGCGGTCACCGATCCGAAGGGCGAGCGGTGGCCCGAGCCCCGGGCGGTGTCCGACGAGGAGCAGTACGGGCGCGGACTCGCGGTCGTGGAAGCCGTCGCCCAGCGGTGGGGGGCGTCACAGCGGGTGGTCGGGAAGACCGTGTGGGCCGAGTGCGCGCTCCCGGGGCCCGTATAAGGTCCCCCATATGGATGGCTGGACGGCGCCGAGTGCGATCGAGAGGGAGTTGCACGAGGCGAAGCGGCGCGGCGACTGGCCGGGCTACCTCGACGCCCTGGCGCGTGCCGAGCTGTTCCTGCCGCAGGCCCGCGCCGACGTCGACTCCGACCCCCGCGCGGCCCGCTTCCACCCCGGCCCCGCCGGGCTCGCCGTCTACACCCGGGGCGTGCTCCCGGCCCCCGGCCCGGACACCGTGTTCCTGCGCCAGAGCCTCGCCTGGTTCGCGAACGCCTGGGACCACCGGGACCCCGCCCACCTGGCCGTGAACCCCGGCACGCCCGCCGAGGCGTACCTCACCACCACCCCCGCCGACCGCGCCCGCTGGCGCGCCCACTGGGACGCCGCCCCCTCCTGGGGCCTGACCCCCGGCACCCTGCACGCCCTGCACACCGGCGGGCCGCTGCACGGGCCCGTCGCGCACGGGCTGGCCGTCGGGGCCCACCTCGCCGTTTCCAACGGGGAGTTCTGGAACTCCCTCGCCCACCACGGCAACGGCTACACCCACGAACGCGAGCGGCTGCGCAAGTCCTGGGGCGTCACGGACACCGCCGGCTGGTTCGACGTGCTCCAGCGGATGCTGGACGCCGAGACCGTCAGCCCCGTCTGGGAGTACGCGCTGCGCGTGCGCCGGCTGCTGGTCTCCGACTTCGCCGGGCCCGTCGACGTCGAGCACTGGCGCCACGCCGCCGAGGCGAGCCTGCGGCACGGTGCCGAGAAGGCCGCCGAGCCGCAGCTCACCCCGGACGGGGTGACCGTGGCCGCGCCCCGCCCCGTGGCGGAGGTCGAGGGGGAGATAGCCGGGGTGCGGCGGCTCATCGGCCGGATAGCCCGCTACGAGCAGCGCTTCCGGGCCGACGGGCTGCTCCCCGAGGACGGCTGGGTGCGCTCGGTGCACGCCTGGGACCTCGGCCGCGCCTCCCAGATGGCCCGCTGGGGGCTCGCCACCCGGTACGGGACCCTGGAGGACGCCGAGCGGGCCGTGCTCCGGGCCGGCGCGGCGGCCCGGAAGGCGTACCGCTCGTGGGAGGAGTTCTCCGCCGGGTACGCGCTGGGGCGCTGCCTGCACTTCGACGAGGAGGAGTTCGGGCGCTGGTACGGGTCCTCGCTGGCCACCCACCTGACCCTCACCACCGATCCGGCCAGCCCGTACCGCAACATCCCCTGGGACTGACGGCCCCCGGGGCCGACTTCGGGTAGTAGGTGCGGGCCGCCGCAAAAGGACGTGGGGTCGCAGCGCCCGCCAACTACCTTGACCGGTATGACGATTGCGCTGAACGAGACCGTACGACAGCTGCTCGACTCCCCCCACCCCGCGGTCCTGTCCACCCTCAACCCCGACGGCAGTCCGCAGAGTTCCGTGGTCTGGGTGTCCCGGGACGGCGACGACCTGCTCGTGTCCACCGAGCGCGGCCGCCGCAAGGAGCGGAACATCGCCCGCGACGAGCGGGTCGGCCTGACCGTCTTCGACCTCGCCAACCCCTACGTCTACGCGGAGATCCGCGGCACCGCCACCCTCTCCGAGGACACCGGCCGGGCCGTCGCCGTCCGCATCGCCGAGGAGTACCTCGGGCCGGGGGCCGGCAAGGAGTACGGGGACGCCTCCGACGGAGCGGTGCGCGTGGTCGTGCGCATCACCCCGTCCAAGGTGCTCGGCAACGCCGCGAAGGCCGACGCCTAGGCGCGCCGCCCCGGCAGCCGCAGTGCCGGGATCGCGGCCAGGGCCAGCAGGACCGCCGCGGCTCCGTAGGCGAGGCGGAAGCCGGCCGGGCCCACGCCCGCCCCGCCGAGGAGGACGGACAGCAGCGCCGTCCCCACCGAGGCCCACAGCTGGGAGTTGATGCTGAGGGCGGTGCTCGCCGCGGCCATGCGCTCGCCGGGCAGGTCACGGCTGGCGGTGGTCATCGTCGGCATGAGCACGATCCCGGCGCCGACGCCCATGACCAGGCCCGCGCCGACCACCTGCCAGACCGGTACCCCGTCGGTGCCGGTCAGCAGGGCGGTCGCCGCCATGCCCAGGGCCCCCA
Source organism: Streptomyces sp. NBC_00158 (assembly GCF_045160885.1). Lineage (NCBI taxonomy): Bacteria > Bacillati > Actinomycetota > Actinomycetes > Kitasatosporales > Streptomycetaceae > Streptomyces > Streptomyces sp. NBC_00158. Next base: position 3,744,606 of record NZ_CP108161.1, on the reverse strand, counting down.
CGGCCGCCCCGGCCGGGATCAGCCTGCGCGGCGCGACCTTGTCGACGCGCCGCGAGGCGATCTGCATGGTCACGCCGACGGCGAGCCCGACGGGGGCGACGAGCAGGCCGGCCGCGCTCGCGCTCAGGCCGCGCCCTTGCTGGAAGTACATCGGGCCCAGCAGCATCGACCCGAAGTAGCCGCAGGTGAAGAGGGCGAGGGTGACGATGCCGGCGGCGAAGGTCCGGTCGCGCAGCAGCCTCAGGTCCAGCAGCGGTTCGCGCACCCGCAGCGCCCGCCGGACGAACCCTGCGGCCAGCACGGCGCCCGCCAGCGTGGGCAGCAGCACGCCGGGGGCGGTGAAGTCCCCGGCCTCGCCGCCCCGGGACAGCCCGAACAGCAGCAGGGCCAGCCCAGGCGAGAGCATCAGCAGCCCGGGGACGTCCAGCCGGGGCGCCGACGCCGGGTCGGCGGGGGCGTCGGGCGCGAGGAGCTTCGCCGCGAGCACCAGGGCGGCCACGCCGACGGGCAGGTTGACCAGGAAGATCCACTGCCAGGAGGCGGAGTCGACGAGCCATCCGCCGAGCATCGGCCCGGCGACCGGGCCGACCAGGATCGGCAGCCCGAGCAGGGCCATCGCCCGTCCCATCCGGGCCCGGTCGGCGTTGCGCATCACCATGGTCATGCCCACCGGCATCAGCAGCCCGCCGCCCAGTCCCTGGACGGCGCGGAAGGCGATCAGGCTGCTCGCGTTCCAGGCGCAGGCGGCGAGCAGCGAGCCCAGGGTGAACAGGACGAGTGCGGTCAGGTAGGCGCGCTTGGCGCCGATCCGGCCCATGGCCCAGGCCGCCGCCGGGATGACGGCGGCGAGTGCGAGGGTGTAGGCGGTGGCGGTCCACTGGATGGTCTCCAGCGGGGCGTGGAAGGCCGTGGAGAGCCTGCCGAGGGCCACGTTGACGATCGTCATGTCGAGGACGGCCATCACCGAGCCGGTGATGACGACGGCGATCGTCTTCCCTAACGCCCCGGGGCCGGGGGGTGCCGCCTCGCGGGAGGTCGCGGAGGCGGATGCGGGTGCGGTGCTCATGGCGTCCGGTTCCCTCAGGCCTCGTAGGGGCGGTCCGCGCGCGCCGTGCGCAGCGCCCGGCCCCACCAGTCCAGTTGGTCGAGCATGTTCTTGGCGGCGCTCTCGGTGACGACCCCGTCGCGCGGGGCGCCGTCCTGTCCGAGCCCGGACCACGGGCCGTGCAGGCTCACGGAGTCGCGTACGGAGACGGCGTGCAGTTCGGCGAAGACCAGCCGGAGCTGCTCCACGGCGCGCAGGCCGCCGCCGGCCCCGCCGTACGAGACGAAGCCGACGGGCTTGGCGTGCCACTGCCGGCGGTGCCAGTCGATGAGGTTCTTCAGTACGGCCGGGAAGCTGTGGTTGTACTCGGGGGTGACGAACACGAAGGCGTCGGCGGCGGCGAGGCGCGGGCTGACCTCGGCGAGGGCGGCGGCGGCCGCCGGGTCCGGGGAGCCGCCCCAGTCGGGCATGGCCAGCGGGAGCGGTACGTCGGCGAGGTCGACGACGTCGAATTCCAGGCCGCTGTGGTGGGCGGCTGCGGAGCCCAGGAACCAGTCGGTGACGGCGGGGCCCCGGCGGCCCTCGCGGACGCTCCCGATGACGACGGCCACGCGCAGCGGCTCGTCCAGGACTGTTTCGCTGACGGACATGATGATCCCCCTTGGACAGCGGACCGGCCGCCCGGTGCGGCCGCCGCTCCGGTAAACTACAACGGTCGTTGTAAAAACTGCAACGCTCGTTGTAAGAAATTGAGGAGGCTGGTGTGGACGGCAGCGACGGCACCCGGGAATCGGACGCCCGCGCAGCAGAGGTACAGCCCGGGATCCCGCCGCGGAAGCTGGCCAAGCGGATCGCCATGGCGAAAGCGGCCTGTGCCGTCTTCGGCCGCGAGGGGTACGCGCGCGCCTCCGTCGACGCGCTCGCGGAAGCCGCGGGCGTCTCCACCCGGACGCTCTACAACCACTTCCCGGGCGGCAAGGCCGAGCTCTTCGCCACCGTCGTCACCTGGACCTCGGGGGAGGTGCGCGACACCCACATCGCCAAGGTGCGAGCCCTGTTCGACCCCGGACGCCCGCCCCACCCGGACAACCTGGAACGCGATCTGACGGCCCTCGCCCGCGCCCTGGTCTGCGTGATGTTCGAGCACTCCGACCACTTCGCCCTGGTCCGGCACATCCACGCCGAGGTCAACCACGTGCCGGCCGACGTGCTGGAGGCGTGGAAGGAGGCCGGACCGCGGCCCGTCGCCCGCGCCCTCGCCGAGGCGATGGCGGGCCTCGACGCCGCCGGGCTCATCGACGTGCACGGCGACGCGGACCTCGCCGGCATCCACTTCACCGCCCTGACCGCGCACCAGATCGTGCAGCAGTCCCACTACGGCCTCCTGCCCCTGGCCGAGGAGGAGACCGAACGGCTCATCAACGGCGGGGTGGCCGCATTCGCGCGCGCCTACCGGGCCGGATGACGACCCCGGCCCGGACCGCGCCTAGGGCAGCCCTGGACGCACCCGCGACCAGGCGTCCAGCGCCACCGCCAGCGGGTCGCCGTCCACCAGGTGCGGCCGGGCGGCGCCCGTCCAGCGCAGCAGGTTCTTGAGGTGGCGCAGGTGCACGATCTCGGCGCGCGGCAGCTCCCGCCAGACACGGGCCCGCGCCGCCGCCTCCGCCGGGGTGAGGTCCACCAGCGCGAGCGTCTCCCGGCACACGGCGGCCGGGTCGCCGCCGCGCCCGGGCCCGAACTCCCGTAGCAGGTAGCCGCGTACGAAGGCCAGGTCGATCCCCCGCACCAGGTCGGACGCGCCCTCCGCCGCCGCGCAGCGGTACGCCGCCGCCACCGCCAGCCGGCCCCAGCGCAGCCGCGCCGCGTCCGGCAGCCGGTCGTCCTGCATCCCGCCCACCGCGAGGCTGCGCAGGGTGCGCGGGTGCGGCTCGTCCGTCAGCGGCGGCCCGGTGGCCAGCCAGGCCTCCAGCTCCGCCAGGCCGTGCCCGTCCGGGGGCACGCGGGTCAGCACCTGGCCCCGGCTCAGCAGCGCGACGACGGCGCCCGCCAGGCGGACCCGCGCGGTGTGGCCCGCGCCGAAGGAGTCGGCGTGGCGTCCGTGGCGTTCTATCCCGCGCAGCCAGAGGCGTGACTCCCCGGCCGCGTACACCTGCCCGGCCCGCGCCGTGCCGCCGACGCACCGCACGAGGCAGACCCCGCCGGTGACGTCGGCCTGCTCCACGCGGTACACCTGCAACTCGGCGAACGGCATGGCCGGGAGGCTACCGCCTCAACTGCCGGGCGGGGCCTCCAGGACGAGGCGGATCTCGGTGACCTCGTAGCCGGCCCGGTCGAAGGCGGCGGCCATCGGGAGGTTCACGGTGTCGGTGGTCGCCGTGATCCGCTCGGCGCCCTCGCCCGCGTGGAAGCGGGTGATCTCGGCGAGGACCTCGTCGATCAGGCCCCTGCCGCGCTGTTCGGGGACCACGCCCAGGTAGCCGACGTTGCGGTGGTAGGGCGTCGCGGAGGGGATCGCGAGCCCCGCGAGGGTGCCGTCGGGGAGGTGGGCCAGGCGCCACCAGGAACGCTCGCCGGGGCAGTCCCGGTAGAACTCGAAGTCCTCGCGGGCCAGTTCCTCCTCGCTCAGGTCCGCGAGCTCGTGCTGGGTGGCCAGGTCGAGGCTGCCGCGCGAGAGCCGCGCGAAGGCGTCCAGGAACTCCTCGTCCGCGCCCTCGCGGAAGACGAGCCTCCCGGTCGGCTCCGCCGTCCCGGCGGCCGGTGTCCACTCGTAGCGCAGGCGCTCGATCTCCCGCGTCAGACCGGCCCGGTACGCGGCCTCCTGCCGCCAGGCCACCGCCGCGGCGACGTCGGGGCGGGCCCGCCAGTCGCGGGGCAGGGAGACGTTGTAGCCCGGCCGCTTGCCGAAGGCGGCGTGCCCCGCCTCCAGCAGGGCGGCGGCCAGGGCGGCCGGATCGGCGACCCCGTCGCGGACCTGGAGGCAGTCGAGGGCGATCGGCCGCCCGCTGTCGGCGCGCCCCCACCACAGGGCCCGGGCCAGCACCCGGCCGTCCGCGTCCTCGGCGAACCAGGTCCACTCGGGGCGCATCCGGTTCCCCGCGAACTCCTCGCGGATCCGGTCGGGGGTCAGGGCGGCGACGGGGCCGTCGGCCGGGTGGGCCGTGGCGCGGTCGAGGTCTGCGGGGTCTGCGGTGGCAGCGCGAAATCTCATCACGCCGATGATCACACCGGCCCCCGGCCTTGACCAGGGGTTTTCCCCCGGGGGGGGCCGCGGAAACGCCCGATGGCCGGTCCCGCGGAGGAGGGACCGGCCATCGGGGGTTCTTGCCGCCCGGGACGCGCTAGGACCAGGTGATCAGCCGGCGCGGGTGCTCCAGTACCGCCGCGATGTCCGCGAGGAACTTGGAGCCGAGCTCACCGTCGATGAGGCGGTGGTCGAAGGACAGCGCCAGGGTGGTGACCTGGCGCGGCTTCACCTTGCCCTTGTGGACCCACGGCTGGAGCTTGATCGCGCCGACCGCGAGGATCGCGGACTCGCCGGGGTTCAGGATGGGCGTACCGGTGTCGACGCCGAAGACGCCGACGTTGGTGATGGTGAGGGTGCCGTTCTGCATGTCGGCCGGGGAGGTCTTGCCCTCGCGGGCCGTGGCGACCAGCTCGGACAGGCCCGTCGACAGCTCCGCCAGGCTCTTGGCGTGGGCGTCCTTGATGTTCGGGACGATCAGGCCGCGCGGGGTGGCCGCCGCGATCCCCAGGTTGACGTAGTGCTTGAGCACGATCTCCTGGGCCGCCTCGTCCCAGGAGGCGTTGACCTCCGGGTTGCGGCGGACGGCGATGAGGACGGCCTTGGCGATCAGGAGGAGCGGGTTGATCCGCAGGCCCGAGAGGTCCGGGTCCTCCTTGAGCTCCTGGACCAGCTTCATCGTGCGGGTCACGTCGAGGGTGATGAACTCCGTGACGTGCGGCGCGGTGAACGCGGAGCCGACCATGGCCTGCGCGGTGACCTTGCGGACGCCCTTGACCGGGATACGGGTCTCCCGCGCGTCCGGAGCCGCCACGGCCACGGCCGCCACGGCGGGAGCCGCAGCCGGTGCGGGCGCGGCCGGTGCGGGCGCGGCCACCGGGGCCGGGGCCTGGACGGGGGCCTGCGGGGCGAGCGCGGCCGCCGCGGCGGCGTGCACGTCCTCCCGGGTCACGACCCCGCCGTCACCGGTGGGGACCACCACGGCCAGGTCGATGCCGAGGTCCTTGGCGAGCTTGCGCACCGGGGGCTTGGCCAGCGGGCGCTCACCGGCGGCGACGCCGTTGCCGTTGGCGTACGCGGTGCCGTTCTGGGGCGCGGCCGGAGCGGGCACGACGGGCGCGGCGGCCGGGGCGACCGGCGCGGCCGGGGCCGGCACCGCCGCCACCGGGGCCGCGACGGCTGCCGCGGGGGCCTTGCGCGGGCGGCGCTTGCTGGAGGCCTGGGACACCCCGTAGCCGACCAGCACGGGCTGGCGGCCCTCGGGCGCCGGCTCCTCGGCGGCCTCCGAGACCGCCGGGGCGGCGGCAGCGACGGCCGCCACCGGGGCCTCGGCCGCACCGCCGCCGGCCTCACCGGTCTCGACGGAGATGATGACCTGGCCTACGTCGACCGTCACGCCCTCCTCGAAGAGCAGCGCGTGCACCACCCCGTCGAAGGGGATCGGCAGCTCCACGGCCGCCTTCGCGGTCTCCACCTCGCAGACGACCTGCCCGTCGGTGACCGTGTCACCCGGCTGGACGTACCACTTGAGGATCTCGGCCTCGGTCAGGCCCTCGCCCACGTCGGGCATCTTGAATTCGCGGATCGTCATCGCGCTGATCTCCTCAGTACGCCAGCGAGCGGTCGACGGCGTCGAGCACGCGGTCCAGGCCGGGCAGGTACTCGTCCTCCAGGCGGGCCGGCGGGTACGGGGCGTGGAAGCCGCCGACGCGCAGCACCGGGGCCTCCAGGTGGTAGAAGCACCGCTCGGTGATGCGGGCGGCGATCTCCGCGCCGGTACCGAGGAAGACCGGGGCCTCGTGGACCACGACCAGGCGGCGGGTGCGCTCCACGGAGGCCTGGATGCCGTCGAAGTCGATCGGGGACATCGAGCGCAGGTCCAGGACCTCCACCGACTTGCCCTCCTCGGCGGCCGCGGCGGCGGCCTCCAGGCAGACCTTCACCATCGGGCCGTAGGCGGCCAGGGTGAGGTCCGTGCCGGAGCGGACGACGCGCGACTTGTGCAGCTCGCCGGGGATGGCCTCGGTGTCGACCTCGCCCTTGTCCCAGTAGCGGCGCTTCGGCTCGAAGAAGATCACCGGGTCGTCGCTGAGGATCGCCTGCTGGAGCATCCAGTAGGCGTCGGCGGCGTTCGACGGGGAGACCACCTTCAGGCCCGGCACGTGCGCGAAGAGCGCCTCGGGGGACTCGCTGTGGTGCTCGACGGCGCCGATCGCGCCGCCGTACGGGATGCGCACGACGACCGGCAGCTTGATCTTGCCGAGGGCGCGGGCGTGCATCTTCGCGAGCTGCGTGACGATCTGGTCGTACGCGGGGAAGACGAACCCGTCGAACTGGATCTCCACGACCGGCCGGTAGCCGCGCAGGGCCAGGCCGATGGCGGTGCCGACGATGCCGGACTCGGCGAGCGGGGTGTCGATGACCCGCTCCTCGCCGAAGTCCTTCTGGAGCCCGTCGGTGATGCGGAAGACACCGCCCAGCTTGCCGACGTCCTCACCCATGATCAGGACCTTGGGGTCCGTCTCCAGGGCCTTGCGGAGCGACTCGTTGAGCGCCTTAGCGATCGACATCTTCTCGACAGCCATCAGTGACCCTCCTCGAAGGACGCGAGGTAGGCGGCGAACTGGGCGCGCTCCTCGTCGACGAGCGCGTGCCCGTCCGCGTAGACGTTCTCGAAGATCGCCATGGTGTCGGGGTCGGGCATGGCGCGCACGACCTCGCGCACCCGCTTGCCCATGGTCTCGCTCTCGGCCTCCAGCTCCTCGAAGAACGCCTCGTCGGCGCCGCCGGAGGCCAGCAGGTGGGCCTTCAGGCGCAGGATCGGGTCCTTCGCCTCCCAGGCCGCCGTCTCCTCGTCGAGCCGGTACTTGGTCGGGTCGTCGGAGGTGGTGTGGGCACCCATGCGGTACGTGAACGCCTCGATCAGGGCCGGGCCCTCGCCGCGGCGGGCGCGGTCCAGCGCCCAGCGGGTGACCGCGAGGCAGGCCAGGACGTCGTTGCCGTCGACGCGGATGCCGGGGAAGCCGAAGCCCTGCGCGCGCTGGTAGAGCGGCACGCGCATCTGGCGCTCGGTCGGCTCGGAGATCGCCCACTGGTTGTTCTGGCAGAAGAACACCACGGGGGAGTTGTAGACGGCGGAGAAGTTGAAGGCCTCCATGACGTCGCCCTGGCTGGACGCGCCGTCGCCGAAGTACGCGATCACGGCCGAGTCGGCGCCGTCCTTGGCCACGCCCATGGCGTAGCCGGTGGCGTGCAGCGTCTGCGAGCCGATGACGATCGTGTACAGGTGGAAGTTGTTGGTGGTCGGGTCCCAGCCGCCGTGGTTCACACCGCGGAACATGCCGAGCAGGTTCGTCGGGTCGACGCCGCGGCACCAGGCCACGCCGTGCTCCCGATAGGTCGGGAAGACGTAGTCGTCGTCGCGGAGCGCCCGGCCGGAGCCGATCTGCGCGGCCTCCTGGCCCAGCAGCGAGGCCCACAGGCCCAGCTCGCCCTGGCGCTGGAGCGCGGTCGCCTCGCCGTCGAAGCGGCGGGTGAGGACCATGTCGCGGTACAGCGCCCGCAGGTCCTCGGTGGTGATGTCCGCGACGAAGGGCGCGAATTCCGCGATGTCGGGGTTGCCCTCGACCTCGACCCTCTCACCCTCGGGCGTCAGCAGTTGTACGAGCTGAGGCTCGGCGTCGTGCGGCTGTGCGGTGGCAGCGGCGGTCTTGCGGGCGCTCGCCGCGCCGGCCGCCCGCTTGGTGCCGCTGCTGCGTCGCGGCTTGCGCGCGGCAGTGCTCTCCACGGTCACGTGTGCTCCTCCGTCGGTCCGGCACCCGGGTTCTCCGGGGACCAGTGCGGCTCACCTGTATCCGTACCCGTGCACGGGGTGGGTGCACGGCGCGTAACGGATTCAGGCGTGACAGGTGCCCCGGCGAGTGCCCTGCGCACAGCACGTTACCCAGTGCGACGCATAACTGCGAAACCCCGTTTGACCTGCGATTTTGCTTGGATATCCAAGTAAATCGGCCGCCTGGGGAACTTCCACTGGTCACAGCCTTGCAGGGGGCCGGAACAACGGCACGTTATCCCGGGTAACTGCGGCAGGGAAGAGGTGAGTGTGTGAAGATGAGTTTGTGCGCGAAGACGGAAAAATCAAGGTATTTCTCCTGGACGACCACGAAGTGGTACGTCGGGGCGTTCATGAGCTTTTGTCGGTCGAAGAGGACATCGAGATCGTCGGTGAGGCCGGTACCGCCGCCGACGCCCTGGTCCGCATTCCCGCCACCCGCCCCGACGTCGCGGTGCTCGACGTACGACTGCCGGACGGCAGCGGCGTGGAGGTCTGCCGCGAGGTGCGCTCGCTGGACGAGGACGTCAAGTGCCTGATGCTCACCTCGTTCGCCGACGACGAGGCGCTGTTCGACGCGATCATGGCCGGTGCCTCGGGCTACGTCCTCAAGGCGATCCGCGGGAACGAGCTGCTCAGCGCCGTGCGCGACGTGGCGGCCGGCAAGTCGCTGCTGGACCCCGTGGCCACCGCGCGCGTGCTGGAGCGGCTGCGCGACGGCAAGAACGGCAAGGGTGACGACCGGCTCGCCAACCTCACCGAGCAGGAGCGCAAGATCCTCGACCTGATCGGCGAGGGCCTGACGAACCGGGTCATCGGCGAGCGGCTGCACCTGGCCGAGAAGACCATCAAGAACTACGTCTCCAGCCTGCTGTCCAAGCTGGGCATGGAGCGCCGCTCCCAGGCCGCCGCGTACGTGGCGCGGCTGCAGGCGGAGAAGCGCTAGCCCCGAGCGTTCCTCGACCGGTTCTCCGGCGTGACGCCCCGTGGCCGTGTGGTGCCCCGGGGCGCACGGTTTAATTCGGGACCAACGTCCCCGATCAACGGGGCGGGATCCTCTGTCCGGCACTCCGCCGGTGCCGGAGAGTGGCTGCATGTCACCGGAGGAACTCCACGCCATCGAACTGCTGCGCCGCGTGCCCTACGGCCGGGTCGCCACCAGCATGCGCGCGCTGCCCTTCCTCGCCGTCGCCCGCCACATCGTGGTGGACGGCAGGGTCGTGCTGAGAATGCACAGCGGTTTCGGGTACCACCGGGCGTGCGCCGGGAGCGTCGTCGCCTACGGGGCGGACAACTTCAATTCCGGTGAGGCCGCGTTGTGGACGGTGCAGTTCACCGGAACGGCGGAGCTGGTCGAACCGACCACGGCAGAACTGGAACTATTCGGTCCGGGTCCGCATTTCGTGGACGGAGAAGTGTTCGACCCCGTCTACATGCGCATCGAACCCCAACTGGTCACCGTGCACACGCTGCCCGGGAACCAGGCCGCCGGAAGCCGTGGGAGCGCTGCGGACCGCCCTTACCTGCACGCCCTCTGACCTGCCGCCGGATACGCGAAAGGCCCGGCGGCCCAATTCCGTCCTCCGGGCCTTCCTCCGGGCCTTTCACCGGTCTGCTAGTCGACGTTCGCGGGGCTCCCGCCGCCGGTGGGCGTCGTCGGCTTGGTCGGCGGGTCCGTCGGGGGCGTCGGCTTCGTCGACGGTTCCACCGGCGGGGTGGTCTTCGGCGACGTGGACGGGGTGGACGGGGTCGACGGGGTGGTGCTCGGCGTCGACTTGGTGCGGGGCGCGGTCGGCCGGGTCGTCTCCTCGTTGTGCGAGCCGGTCTCCGGGCTCGGCGAGGTCGACGGGGTGTCCGGCGTGCTGTCACTGCTCTGCGACGGGGCGGGCGAGCTGGTGCTGCTCTTCGGCTTGTTGCCGCCGCCGCCCACGCCGAGATTGCCGGTCTTGATGGCGTACGCGGCACCGCCGGCGATCGCGAGGACCGCTAGCACCGCGAAGAGCCACGCCTTCCACGCGCCGCCGCGCCGGCCGTTGTCGTAGTGGTCGTAGCCGCCGTGGCCGCCCTGGCCGCCGCCGTGGTTGCCGCCGCCCGGGAAGGCCGTGCCGTCGTCCGGGTTCAGCGGGGGCACCATCGGCTGCTGGAACTGCGAGGTCGTGGCGTGCGAGGGGTACTGCTGGCGCGGGCCGCCGTTCTGGGCGGCCCCCATCGCCGAGGTGGGCGCGCCGCCAGGCTGGCCGTGCGGGAGCGCCATGGTGACGGGGCCGGTGTTCCAGGTGCCGGTGTTCGGCCCCTGGTCCTGGAGCATCTGGAGCGCGTACTGGACGAGCCCGCGCATCTCCTCGGCGCTCTGGAACCGGTCGTCCGGGTCCTTGGCGAGGGAGCGCATGACCAGGCCGTCGAGCTCCTGCGGGATCGAGCCGCCCTCGGGCAGCTGCGAGGGCGGCACCGGCGCGTCCTGGACATGCTGGTAGACCACCGACAGCGGGGTCTCGCCGGTGAAGGGGGGCCGCAGCGCGAGGAGTTCGTAGAGCAGGCAGCCGGTGGCGTACAGGTCGGAGCGGTGGTCCACGGCCTTGCCGAGGGCCTGCTCGGGCGACAGGTACTGGGGGGTGCCCATGACCATGCCGGTCTGGGTCATCGTCGACTGGGCGCCGTGCAGGGCGCGGGCGATGCCGAAGTCCATCACCTTCACCGCGCCGCTGTTGGTGATGATGACGTTGGCGGGCTTGATGTCGCGGTGCACGATGCCGTGCTGGTGCGAGTAGGCCAGCGCTTCGAGCACGCCCGACACGATGATGAGCGCCTGCTCGGGCCCGGGGGCCTCGGCACTGATGAGGAGCTCGCGGATGGTGCGGCCCTCGACCAGCTCCATCACGATGTACGGGACCACGTTCGGGCCGACCCGGTCCTCGCCGGAGTCGTACACGGCGACGACGGCGTGGTGGTTGAGGCCGGCGACCGACTGCGCCTCACGGGTGAAGCGGGCCTTGGACACCGGGTCCTCGGCCAGGTCGGCGCGGAGCAGCTTCACGGCCACGGTGCGGCCCAGCCGTACGTCCTCGGCCGCGAACACCTCGGCCATGCCGCCGCGGCCCAGGCGGTGGGTCAGCCGGTAGCGGCCGTCCCCCACGAGACCGCCGGCGCCCCAGTGCTCAGGACCGTCGGCCATCCCGGCGCCGTTTCCCTCGGGTTCGGGTGCCATCAGTCCTCGCCGTCGTCTCTCTCGTCCGCTCTAGCGGTGGGTCCTCATCGGGTGCTCCGATGAACGCTACAGCCTCCGAACCCGTCACCGTTCGGCTACAGACGCCCCGTAGGCCTGCGGTCACGCAGCGGGCACCGGCTTGACGTGTGCTTGCCCTCCGGCAGACTGGGCGCGACATGCGCTCAGCCAGACGCGTAGGGAAACAGCCCGAGGGGAAGCAACAGTCATGAGCCAGGACGGCACGCAGGGCCGGTACGCAGGCGGCTCCCTGGCCGGTGGCCGTTACCAGCTAAGGGATTTGCTGGGCGAGGGGGGCATGGCCTCGGTCTACCTCGCGTACGACTCCGCGCTCGACCGCCAGGTCGCGATCAAGACCCTGCACAGCGAACTCGGGCGCGAGGCGTCCTTCCGCGAGCGCTTCCGGCGCGAGGCGCAGGCTGTTGCGAAACTGTCGCACACCAACATCGTCTCGGTCTTCGACACCGGCGAGGGGACCGTCACCTTCGGCTCCGGCGGCGGGGACGAAGCGGTCATGCCGTACATCGTCATGGAGTACGTGGAGGGCCAGCCGCTCGGCTCGGTGCTCGACGCGGACGTGCGCCAGTACGGCGCCATGCCCGCGGACAAGGCGCTGAAGGTGACGGCCGACGTGCTGGCCGCGCTGGAGACCAGCCACGAGATGGGCCTGGTCCACCGCGACATCAAGCCCGGCAACGTGATGATGACCAAGCGCGGCGTGGTCAAGGTGATGGACTTCGGCATCGCCCGCGCGATGCAGTCGGGGGTCACCTCGATGACGCAGACCGGCATGGTCGTCGGCACCCCGCAGTACCTGTCGCCCGAGCAGGCGCTGGGGCGCGGCGTGGACGCCCGCTCCGACCTGTACTCGGTCGGCATCATGCTGTTCCAGCTGCTGACGGGCCGGATCCCGTTCGACGCGGACTCGCCGCTGGCCATCGCGTACGCGCACGTCCAGGAGGAGCCGGTGGCTCCGTCGACCGTCAACCGGTCGATCACCCCGGCGATGGACGCGCTGGTGGCGCGGGCGCTGAAGAAGAACCCGAACGAGCGCTTCCCCACGGCCGCGGCCATGCGGGACGAGATCATGCGCGTGATGTCGGCCGGCCAGACCGGCGCCCCGGTCATCGTCCCTGGTGCCGCGACCGGCGGCAGCGGGGCGGGCGTGGGCTCGGCCGTCTTCCCGCCGGTGGACTCCGGCTTCCAGGCGCCGCCGCCGCAGTCGCTCCAGCAGCCGTACCAGGCGCAGACGCCGGCGCCCTCCCCGTACGCGCCGCAGACGCACCAGCAGCCCCAGCCGCAGCAGACCCAGCAGGGCGGTTACGCGTACCCGCACACCCCGCCGCCGGTGCCGCAGCAGCAGTACGCCCCGCAGACCCCGCCGCCGTTCACCATCTCGCCCACCCCGGCGCCGTCCCGCGCGGCCTCCTCGGGCGGCGGGAAGACGAACACCCCGGTCGTGGTCGGGGCCATCGTGGTGGCCCTGCTGGCCATCGGCGGTCTGATCGCGGTCCTGAACATGGACGACGACAAGAAGGACGACACGGCCTCCCCGGCGGCCTCGTCCTCCGCCTCGGCGTCCGCGTCGGGCGCGGCGAAGCCCGGCCACAAGGGACCGGACCCGTCGCGCACGATCGACGTGGAGAAGTGCAAGAGCCCGACCAAGTCCTACAAGGACGCCACCAAGGTCGTGGCCCCGGACTTCCGGTACAAGAACCTGCGCTCGGTGAAGGAGTGCCTCCAGGCCGCGGGCTGGAGGCTGGAGATCCAGAACCGCGACGAGACCGTCTACGGCCAGGACACCGTCCTGGAGCAGCTGCCGGCGTCCGGGTCGGACGTCGCCAAGGAGGGCACGCAGTTCACGCTGGTCGTCTCCACCGGCGACCCGCAGTAGGCAGTGGCGCGGGCGCCGTCCGGGCGCCGCGCGGGCATCCGTCCCCGGCCGGCTCCGCCCGGCCGGGGGCGCTTCCGTACCGGGCCGGGGGCTTGTGTACCGGCCGGGGGCTTGCGTACCGGCCGGGGGCGCTTGCGTACCGGCCGGGGGCCCCGCCTCGGCCGGGGGGCTCCTGCCTCGGCCGGGGGCTTCCCGTACCGGCCGGGCGCTTCCGTACCGGCCGGGGGCGCTTCGGTGCCGGCCGGAGGCTTCCGTACCGGCCGGGGGCGCTTGCGTACCGGGCCCCGTACCGCCGGACCGGTGGTAGTGGTGTCCCGGACACCCTGACGGACCGCCCGAGATGCCTGGTTTGCCCCAGCATGTGAACCTGAGTGCGGCGCTCCGACATCGGACGTCCGGGCCGCACGGAAGGGGAGGGGCACCCCGTGACTCGACGCCTCCGCCCGCCGCACTGGACCGCCGGGGCCTCGCTGGCCGCCGCCGCGCTGCTGGCCTCCGCCCCCGCGAGCGCGACCCCCGCCCGCACCCCGGCCGCCGCCGCGCCCGCACTCCCCGGCCGGGCGGCCTGGGGGAACCTGCCGGCGGCAGCCGGGGCAGTACCGCGAGAGGCCTACGAGGAACTCGCCGGCAGCGCCGCGGGCGTTGCGCGGGCGCGCCCCGGGCGGCCCGCCGACGCACCCCCCGACCCCGCCTTCGCCGCCGCCGGACGGCCGGTGCACCCGGTCCACCCGGCGCGCCCGCTCCAGCCGGCGCAGGAACGGCCCGAGCCCGCCCTGCCGCGGCCGGAGGCGTCGGCCAGCCCACCGCCGGCCGTCACCGCACCCGTCACCGCACCCGTCACCGCGCTCGGCACCGAGCCCAACGAACGGGCCGCCGACCTGGCCGCGCACCTGCTCCCGCTGGGCACCGGACTGGCCCTGATGGGACTGGGGATCGGCTACATGGGCGTGCGGCTGCGGCGGGGCCGGTAGCGCGGCGCCGCCGGGGGCGGGGTGTTTGCACAGACGAGCATACTCGGTATACATACTCAGTATGTCGATCCGTCACGGCCTTCTCGCACTGCTGGAACGGGGCCCCCGCTACGGCTCCCAGCTGCGCACCGAGTTCGAATCCCGCACCGGCTCCACCTGGCCCCTCAACGTCGGGCAGGTGTACACCACACTGGGCCGCCTGGAGCGCGACGGCCTCGTCGCCCCCGGCGGCGAGGACCACGCCGGCCACACCCTCTACGCCATCACCGACGAGGGCCGCACCGAACTGCACGACTGGTACGAGCGGCCCGTCGACCGCACCAACCCGCCCCGCGACGAGCTGTCCATCAAGCTCGCCATGGCCGTGGGCGCGCCCGGCGTGGACATCCGCGCCGTCATCCAGGCGCAGCGGCACGCCACCCTCAAGGCGATGCAGGACTACACCCGGCTCAAGGCCGGTGCGCTCGCCGCCATCGAGAGCGGCCGGTCCCGCGAACGCGACGACCTGGCCTGGCTGCTGGTCCTGGAACAGCTGATCTTCCAGACCGAGGCCGAGGCCCGCTGGCTCGACCACTCCGAGACCCGCCTCGTCAGGCTGGCCGCGCTCGGCCCGGCCGACCCGCCCGCCGGTCCGGCGGACGCACCCGGTCCGACGGCAGCGCCCGCCACCGGCACCACCGGCACCACCGGCACCACCGGCACCACCGGCACCACCAGGCCCGCCGCCCGCACGCGGCGCGGCTGAACGAACGTCCCAGGGGGGATCCCTCATGCCCGACCAGCACCGCTCCAACCCCGTACTCCGGCTCGACCGCCTCGTCCGCACCCACGGCAGCGGCGCCACCGAGGTGCACGCCCTGCGCGGGATCGACCTCAGCGTCCACCCCGGCGAACTCGTCGCCGTCATGGGCCCGTCCGGCTCCGGAAAGTCCACGCTGCTCACCCTCGCGGGCGGGCTCGACACCCCCACCAGCGGCAACGTCCTGGTCGAGGGCGTCGACATCACCACCGCCTCCCGCCGGCAGCTGGCCGCACTGCGCCGGCGCAGCATCGGCTACGTCTTCCAGGACTACAACCTGATCCCGGCCCTCACCGCCGCCGAGAACGTGGCCCTGCCCCTCGAACTCGACGGGACCTCCGCCCGCAAGGCCCGCCGCGCGGCCCTCGCAGCGCTGGAGGAGATACGCCTGCCGCAGCTCGCCGACCGCTTCCCCGACGAGATGTCCGGCGGCCAGCAGCAGCGGGTGGCCATCGCCCGTGCCCTGGTCGGCGAACGCCGCCTGGTCCTGGCCGACGAACCCACCGGCGCCCTCGACTCCGAGACCGGCGAGTCCGTGCTCGCGCTGCTCCGCACCCGCTGCGACGCCGGCGCCGCCGGCATCCTCGTCACGCACGAACCCCGCTTCGCCGCCTGGGCGGACCGGGTCGTCTTCCTGCGCGACGGCAGCGTCGTCGACGAGACCCTGCGCAGCCAGGCCGACTCGCTGCTCCACGGGCGGGCGGCCGGCCTGTGACCTCCCCGCTCACCGCCTGGTACCACTCCTGGATCGCCGCCCTGCGCATCGCCCGCCGCGACGCGTGGCGCGCAAAGGGGCGCAGCGCCCTCGTACTCGCGATGCTCGCCCTGCCGATCATCGGGATGAGCGCCATCGACCTCACCTACCGCAGCGCCGACCTCTCCACCGGCGAGCGGATGACCCGCGAGCTCGGCGCCGCGGACGCCCGGATCACCCCGGCCGGCCTGGACGCGCCGGTCTACCAGCACCCCAACGGCGAGCAGTACGCGCCCGTCGGCGGCTACGACAAGTACCGCGCCGGCCGCGAGGAGGACCGTCAGCCGCTGAAGTCCGCGCTGCCGCCCGGGATCCGCTCCGTCGAGGACCGCCGCGGCTTCGCCAAGGTCCACACCGCGCACGGGCTGCTGGGAACGGACCTGCGCGAGCTCGACGTGCGCGACCCGCTGACCAAGGGCCTGTTCACCCTCGACCGCGGGCGCATGCCCGAGGCACCGGACGAGGTGGTCGCCACCACCGCCTTCCTGAAGGCCTCCGGCCTGTACGTGGGCTCCTCCGCGAACCCGCGCGGTGCCACGTCCTCGTACCGGA
This sequence comes from Streptomyces sp. NBC_00158, assembly GCF_045160885.1. Classification (NCBI taxonomy): domain Bacteria; kingdom Bacillati; phylum Actinomycetota; class Actinomycetes; order Kitasatosporales; family Streptomycetaceae; genus Streptomyces; species Streptomyces sp. NBC_00158. Next base: position 3,728,295 of record NZ_CP108161.1, on the reverse strand, counting down.
TCGTGGGCGCGTACGAGATGCCCGGCAAGCTCGCCCGCCCCGAACTGCTCGCCCTGCCCGGCACCCTGCTCGACCCCCTCGACAAGGCGCTCAAGGCCGCCGGAGCACCCGGGCTCAACCCCCGGCCCGCCTACCTCGTCGCCGCGGGCGGCGATGGTTTCACGTGGAACATGGTCAAGGAGGTCAACAAGCACGGCGCCCTCGTGCTCTCCCGGACCGTCGCCCTGCACCCGCCGGCCGACTCGGACGTCCCGCTGTTCAAGCAGCAGCCGAAGAACGAGTTCAACAGGCCTGACGCCACCATGGCGGCCGAGAAGGCCATCCTGGTCACCGTCATCGGCCTCGCCATGCTGGAGATCTGCCTCCTCGCCGGACCCGCCTTCGCGGTCGGCGCCCGGCGCTCGCGCCGCCAGCTGGGCCTCGTCGGCGCCAACGGCGGCGACCGCCGGCACATCCGGGCCGTCGTCCTCTCCGGCGGCATCGTGCTCGGCGCCGCGGCAGCGGTCATCGGCACGGCCGTCGGCGTCGCCCTCACCATCGGACTGCGGCCCGTGCTGGAGGAGAAGCTCGGCGCCCGCTTCGGCGGCTTCGAAGTCCGCCCCCTGGAGCTGCTGGGCATCGCCCTGCTCGCCGTGGTCACCGGCCTGCTGGCCGCCGTGGCCCCCGCCGTCACCGCGTCCCGGCAGAGCGTGCTGTCCTCCCTCACCGGCCGGCGCGGAGTGCGCCGCGCCAACCGGGTGCTGCCCGTCATCGGGCTCCTCGCCGTCGCCGGCGGTGCGGCGCTCGTCCTGTACGGGAGCCGGTTCCGGACCAACACCACCTTCGTGATGGGCGGCAGCGCCCTCGCCGAGCTCGGCGTCGTCGCCCTCACCCCGCTGCTGGTCGGCATGTTCGGCCGGCTCGGACGGTGGCTCCCGGTGTCACCGCGGCTCGCGCTGCGCGACGCCGTCCGCAACCGGGGGCGCACGGCCCCGGCCGTGGCCGCCGTACTGGCCGCCGTCGCCGGAACGGTCGCGGTGTCCACGTACCAGCACAGCCGGGACGTCCAGTTCCGGCACGAGTACGAGGCCGTACTCCCCGACAACGCCGGCTACCTGACGACCCATGACAACGCCGGCCACAAGGAGATGCCCGCCCTGCGCGACACCCTGTCGAAGTCCCTGCCGGTGGCCGTGCGGGCCGACGTGGACCGGCTCGTCGTCGGCAACCCGAACTGCTCCCCGCTCTCCACGGCCCCGGGCTGCGGCCGGGCCGAGGTCATCGTCCCCAAGGAGCAGCGCTGCCCGCTCTTCGAGGCGGAACACGGACCGGGCTCCTTCCCGCCCGAACAGGCCCGCGCACTGCGGCAGGACCCGCGCTGCAAGCAGGAGGGCGGCCGCTTCACCCCCTTCGACGTCGTCGTCGCCGACGAGAAGCTGCTCCAGGTGCTGGCCGTCTCCGACCCGGGGTCGGTGGCCGCGCTGAAGGAGGGCCGGCCCGTCTCCTTCAACGCCAACCAGGTCAAGGACGGCAAGGTCACCCTGCGCCTGGTCACCGACCCGCGCGCCGCCGAAGAGGCCTCCGAGCGGCGCGCCGACCCGCCCGGCCAGGACAAGGTGCTCGCCGTCCACCAGGCGCCCGGCACCGTTCAGGGCTGGGGCCTCGAACTGGTCCTGCCGCCCGCCGCCGCCCGCGCCGCCGGCATCGCCACGGCTCCGGCCGGCGCCTACTTCAGCCTCGACCGGAAGGCCGGCACCGAGGAACGGCAGCGGCTGGACGGGGAGATCGACCGGATGGGCGCCGACGCCGAGGTCAGGATCGAGGAGGGCTACCAGGAGCAGCACACCCTGGGCCTGCTCGCCCTGAGCGTCTTCGCCGGGCTCGTCACCATCGGCGCCGCCGGCATCGCCACCGGCCTCGCCCAGGCGGACTCCGAGGCCGACCTGAAGACCCTGGCGGCGGTCGGCGCGGCCCCGCGCGTACGGCGCACCCTCAGCGGCTTCCAGTGCGGGGTGGTGGCCCTGATGGGCGTGGTCCTCGGCTCGGCGGCGGGCGTCCTGCCCGCGGTCGGACTCCGCCTCACCGAGGAGCGGGAACAGCGGAGGCTCATCCAGAGCGCCCTCGACATGGGCTACGCCTCGGCACGCGACACCGAGCTGTACGTCCCGATCGCGGTGCCCTGGGACACGCTGGCCGGCCTGCTGGTCCTCGTCCCGCTGGGCGCCGCGCTGCTGGCCGCACTGGTCACCAGGTCGAGCGGCGCACTGGCCCGGCGGGCGGCGGGCTGATCCCGGTGCCCCCGTACAGGGTGGATCACGCCCGTACGGGGGCACACCGTGTGAGTACGCAGGTGTGCGAGAGAATGACGGCATGGAGATGCCGAGGAGTGAACGGTCGCAGGACAGCCCCCCGCACGTGCTGATCGTGGGCCAGGACGGGACGGCGGTCGGCGGCACCGATGACGAGTCGCGCGAGGTCCCGGTGACGGAGATGGTCGAACAGCCCGCCAAGGTCATGCGCATCGGCAGCATGATCAAGCAGCTTCTGGAAGAAGTCCGCGCAGCTCCTCTGGACGAGGCCAGCCGGGTCCGTCTGAAGGACATCCACGCTGCGTCGGTGAAGGAACTCGAAGACGGCCTTGCGCCGGAGCTGGTGGAGGAACTGGAGCGGCTCTCCCTGCCGTTCACCGAGGAGGCGGTCCCCTCCGAAGCCGAACTGCGGATCGCGCAGGCGCAGTTGGTGGGGTGGCTGGAAGGCCTCTTCCACGGCATCCAGACGGCCCTGTTCGCGCAGCAGATGGCGGCGCGGGCCCAGCTGGAGCAGATGCGCCGAGCCCTTCCGCCGGGCGGCTCCCACGACGACGACGAAGACGGCCCCCACGGCGCGGTCCGCTCGGGCCCGTACCTCTAGCTTTCCTGCACCGCTCGCGCGGTGCGGCCGCAGGCGGCCTCACCGGCTTCGCGCCGCTGCGCCGGACTCCGTCCGGCGGTAGCGGGGCGGGGCCGGTTCGCGTGTCCGGGGCCGGTGGGCCGGGTGCGGGGCCGGTTCGCGTGTCCGGGGCCGGTGGGCCGGGTGCGGGGCCGGTTCGCGTGTCCGGGGCCGGTGGGCCGGGTGCGGGTGCGTTGCCGCTGCGCGGGCGAGGTCCCCTACCCGCCCTTCCACCGTTCCCCGGGCGCTGCCCGGACCCGCGCCTCAAACGCCGGCGAGGCTGAAAACCCCCAGGGGCTCCGCCCCTGACCCCGTACTGGCGCTGCGCGCCCGTCGCCTCGCACTCCCCCAGCTATCGCTGGGAGGTGCCCCCAGCGCGGGCTGGATGTGCGCAGCCCATCTCAGCCCCGCCGGCGTTTGAGGCGCGGGGGTCCGGGGGCGGAGCCCCTGGGACACGGCCCGCAGCCGAACGACCGGCGCAGCCAAACCCAGCCCCGCCCGCGTTTGAGGCGCGGGGGTCCGGGGGCGGAGCCTCCAGGAGGGGGCCGGGCGTAGCCCGGGGAACGGGCGAAGGGTGGGGCGGGGAGTGGCCCGCGCAGCGGCACCCCACCCGGCCGGCCCCGGCCCGGCCCCCGCATAAGCACGGAGTAAGTCGGCGACGACGCCGCCCAGATGCCCCGCGCATACTCAGGGGCATGAGCTACGACGCCATCGTCCTCGCCGGCGGCGCCGCCCGGCGCCTCGGCGGGGCCGACAAGCCCACCCTCCACGTCGGCGGCCGCACCCTCCTCGACAGGGTCCTCGCAGCCTGCCCCGACGCCGCCGAGACCGTCGTGGTCGGCGCCCGCACGGCAACCGCCCGCCCCGTCCGGTGGACCCGCGAGGACCCGCCCGGCGGCGGCCCGGTGGCCGCGCTGGACGCCGGGCTCCGCCGGACCACCGCCCCGCTGGTCCTCGTGCTCTCCGCCGACCTGCCCTTCCTGGACCGGGCCACGGTCCACGCCCTGCTCTCCGCAGCCGGCACCGACGGCGACGGCGCCCTCCTCCGCGACGCGACCGGCCGCGACCAGCCCCTCGTCGCCGCCTACCGCGCGGAGCCCCTCCGCCGCGAGATCGCCCTGCTCGCCACCGAGCACGGCACCCTGCACGGCCTCCCGCTGCGCGCCCTCACCGCCGAGCTCGATCTGGCCAGGATCGGCGCGGCTGAGCCACTCGCCTCCTTCGACTGCGACACCTGGGAAGACCTGGCAGCGGCCCGCGCCCGGATCAGGGAGCATGGGAGCGTGCTGGAGCATTGGATCACCGCTGCCAAGAACGAACTCGGGATCGACGACGTCCCCGTCGACGTCGCGACCCTGCTCGACCTCGCCCGTGACGCCGCCCACGGCGTGGCCCGGCCCGCGGCCCCGCTGACGACGTTCCTCGTCGGCTACGCGGCCGCCCGCGCCGAGGCCACCGGCGCGGACCCCGCCCGGGCCGTCGCCGAGGCCTCCCGCAAGGCCGCCGAACTGGCGCTGCGCTGGGCAGCCGAAGCCCAGCCCCCACACCCCGAGGAGACCGGCTCCGGATGACCCGTACCGACGCCGACGGCGCCCTGGACGAGGCCCTCGCCCTGGTCAGCCGCAACCCCGACCCCGGCTCCGCCACCGGCCACCGCGCCGCCCCCTGGCTGCGCGCCCGGGAGACCGCGGCCCGGGCCGGCACGTCCGTGCCGGCCCGCACCCACCGGGTGCCCTTCGCGGACGCGCTCGGCGAGGTGCTGACCGCACCCCTCGAAGCCCTCAGCGACCTGCCGTCCTTCGACACCTCGGCCATGGACGGCTGGGCCGTCGCCGGCCCCGGCCCCTGGCGGGTCCGCCCCGGAGACGGGGTGCTCGCGGGTGACGAGCCGCCCGCGCCGCTCGCCGACGGCGAGGCCGTACGGATCGCCACCGGCGCCCGCGTCCCTGCCGACACCACCGCCGTGATCCGCAGCGAGCACGCCCGCGAGTCCGGCACCCAACTGTACTCCGACCGGCCCGTGAACACCGGCCAGGACATCCGCCCGCGCGGCCAGGAATGCCGCTCGGGCGACCTGCTGCTCCCCGTGGGCTCCCTCGTCACCCCGGCCGTGCTCGGCCTCGCCGCGGCCGCCGGGTACGACGAGCTGGTCACCCGGCCCCGGCCGCGCGTGGAGATCCTCGTCCTCGGGGACGAGCTGCTCACCGAGGGCCGCCCGCACGACGGTCTGATCCGGGACGCCCTCAGCCCCATGCTCGGCCCCTGGATCACCCGGCTCGGCGCCGAAGTCATCGGTACGCGCCGGCTCGGCGACGACCCCGCCGGGGCCGAGGCCCTGCTCAAGGCCGTCACCTCCTCCACCGCCGACGTCGTCGTCACCACCGGCGGCACCGCCTCCGGCCCCGTCGACCACGTCCACCCCGTGCTGGAGCGCGCCGGGGCCGAGCTGCTCGTGGACGGGGTCGCCGTGCGCCCCGGGCACCCGATGCTGCTGGCCCGCATCGGCGACCGGGAGGACGCCCGCCACGTGGTCGGACTGCCCGGCAACCCCCTCGCCGCCGTGTCCGGGCTGCTGACCCTCGCCGAGCCGCTGCTGCGCGCCCTCGCGGGCCGCCGCCAGCGCCCCCGCTACACGGTCCCGGTGGAGGGCGACGTACCCGGCCACCCGTACGACACCCGGCTCGTGCCGGTACTGCTGACCGACGAACACGCCGTACCGCTGCGGTACAACGGCCCGGCGATGCTGCGCGGAGTGGCGGGCGCCGACGCGCTGGCCGTCGTACCGCCGCACGGCGCACGATCGGGGCAGGAGCTGGAGATCCTGGACCTGCCCTGGGCTTCGGGGGGATGTTTCACGTGAAACTTCACGGCCAGGACGCCATGGCGCGGGGCGCGGACGAGAAGCTCGTCTCACGCCGCATCAAACTCCCCAAGCGGGAGGTCGAGAAGCCGCTCCGGCAGGTCACCCGGCGACTGCTGATGGCCCTCTTCGTGCTGTGCCTGACGGTACTGATCGTCTGGCTCGACCGCGAGGGCTACCACGACAACGCCAACGAGAAGGTCGACTTCCTCGACTGCGTCTACTACGCGACCGTGACCCTGTCGACCACGGGCTACGGCGACATCGTCCCCTACAGCGACAGCGCGCGGCTGGTCAACGTCCTGCTGATCACCCCGCTGCGCGTGCTGTTCCTGATCATCCTGGTCGGCACCACCCTGGAGGTGCTGACCGAACGGACCCGCGAAGAGTGGCGGCTCAACCGCTGGAGGAACAACTTGCGTGAGCACACGGTCGTCGTGGGCTTCGGCACCAAGGGCCGATCCGCCCTGCAGACGCTGCTGGCGACCGGCCTCCCGAGGGAGCAGGTCGTCATCGTCGACCCCAGCGCCAAGGTGATCGACATCGCCAACTCGGAGGGCTTCACCGGAGTCATCGGCGACGCCACCCGCTCCGAAGTGCTGCTGCGGGCCGAACTCCAGAAGGCCCGTCAGATCATCATCGCCACCCAGCGCGACGACACGGCCGTACTGGTCACCCTGACGGCCCGGCAGCTCAACCGGGGCGCGAAGATCGTGGCCGCGGTCCGCGAGGAGGAGAACGCGCCGCTGCTGAAGCAGTCCGGCGCGGACGCCGTCATCACGAGCGCGAGCGCGGCCGGCCGGCTGCTGGGCCTGTCGGTTCTCAGCCCCAGCGCGGGCACCGTGATGGAGGACCTGATCCAGCAGGGCAGCGGCCTGGACCTGATCGAACGGCCCGTCACCAAGTCGGAGGTGGGCCGCAGCGTCCGCGACACCGGCGACCTCGTCGTCAGCGTCCTGCGCGGGCACCGGCTGCTCCCGTACGACGACCCGCACGCGAGCCCGCTCCAGCTGACGGACCGCCTGATCACCATCGTCCGGGCGGTCCCGCCGACCGGCCCCCAGGTCACCCTGGGCCCGGCCGAGTAGCACCGGTAGATTCCGGGCCATGCATGCGATCACGATCGAGCAGCCCGGCGGCCCCGAGGCCCTGGTCTGGGCCGAAGTACCCGATCCGGTGGCGGGCGAAGGGGAGGTGCTCGTCGAGGTCGCGGCGAGCGCCGTGAACCGCGCCGACGTCCTGCAGCGGCAGGGCTTCTACGACCCGCCGCCGGGCGCCTCCCCGTATCCCGGCCTGGAGTGCTCCGGGCGGATCGTCGAGGTCGGCCCGGGCGTGTCCGGCTGGGCGGTCGGCGACGAGGTGTGCGCGCTGCTGTCCGGCGGCGGATACGCCCAGCGGGTCGCCGTACCGGCGGGCCAGCTGCTGCCGGTCCCCGAGGGCGTGGACCTGGTGACGGCTGCCGCGCTGCCGGAGGTCGTGGCGACGGTGTGGTCCAACGTCTTCATGGTGGCCGGGCTGCGTCCGGGCGAGACCCTCCTGGTGCACGGCGGCTCCAGCGGCATCGGCACGATGGCCGTCCAGCTGGGCAAGGCCGTCGGGGCGCGGGTGGCGGTGACCGCGGGCGGCAAGGAGAAGCTGGCGCGCTGCGCTGAGCTCGGCGCGGACGTCCTGATCGACTACCGCGAGCAGGACTTCGTGGAGGAACTGCGGTCCGCGACGGGCGGGGCCGGGGCGGACGTGATCCTGGACATCATGGGCGCGAAGTACCTCGCGCGGAACCTGGACGCGCTGGCCATGAACGGCCGGCTCGCGGTGATCGGCCTCCAGGGCGGTGTGAAGGCGGAGCTGGACCTGCGCACGCTGCTGGCCAAGCGGGCGGCGATCACGGCGACGTCGCTGCGGACCCGGCCGCTGGAGGAGAAGGCGGCCATCGTGGCGGCCGTCCGGGAGCACGTGTGGCCCCTGATCGCCACCGGCCGCGTCACGCCGGTGGTCCACGCGGCGTACCCGATCGCCGAAGCCGCGGAAGCCCACCGGATCCTCGAAGCGAGCACCCACGTGGGCAAGCTCCTGCTGACGCTCTGACGTCCCGGGGGGGAGCCGCTGCGCGGAGCGGTCCCCTACCCTCCCCCAGACTCCGTCCGGGGGACCCCGCCCGGTGCGCTCAAACGCCGGCGAGGCTGGATATATCCAGCCTCGCCGGCGTTTGAGGCGCGGGGGTCTGGGGGCGGAGCCCCCAGGGGTTCCGGGGCGCAGCCCCGGGGAACGGGCGAAGGGCGGGGCGCGGAGCAGCCCGTGCAGCGGCCCGCCTAAAGGCTGCGCAGCAGCACCGCCGGGTTCTCCACGCAGTCGGCCACGTACCGCAGGAAGCCACCGGCCGCCCCGCCGTCGCAGACGCGGTGGTCGAAGGTCAGGGAGAGCTGCACGACCTGACGCACGGCCAGCTCCCCCTTGTGCACCCACGGCTTCGGAATGATCCGGCCCACGCCGAGCATCGCCGCCTCGGGGTGGTTGATGATCGGCGTGGAGCCGTCCACCCCGAACACCCCGTAGTTGTTCAGCGTGAACGTCCCGCCGGTCAGGTCGGACGGGGACAGCTTCCCGGCCCGCGCCAGCTCGGTCAGCCGGGCGAACTCCGCCGACAGGGCCTCCGGGCTGCGCGTGTGGGCGTCCCGGACCACCGGGACCATCAGCCCGCGCTCGGTCTGGGCGGCGAAGCCCAGGTGCACGGACGGGAGCCGGACGATCTCGTTGGCGGCGAGGTCCACCGTGGAGTTGAGCTCGGGGTACTTGGCGAGCGCGGCCGTGCAGATGCGGGCCAGCAGCGCGAGCACCGAGATCTTCGGCCCGTCCACGGCGTTCATCGCGGCCCGCGCGGCCATCAGCTCGGTGGCGTCCGCGTCGACCCAGCACGTGGCCTCGGGGATCTCCCGCCGGCTGCGCGAGAGCTTCTCGGCGACGGCGCCCCGCAGCCCCTTGAGCGGGATCCGCTCGCCCTGCGCGGCCACCGGGACCGGCGCCGCCACGGGGGCGGCCACGGGCTCGGGGGCGCGGAGCGCGGCTTCCACGTCGGCCCGCAGGATCAGGCCCTGCGGCCCGGATCCGCGCAGCGCCCGCAGGTCGACCCCGTTGTCCCGGGCCAGCTTGCGCACGAGCGGGGAGATGACGGGCACCGGCCCGGCGGGCACCACCGGAGCCGGAGCCGCCGGGGCCGCGACCGGGGCCGCGACGGGCGCCGACACCGCGGCGGTGACGGGTCGCACCCGCCGCCGACGCGCCGGGCGCGAGTGGTCCGAGCCGTACCCGATCAGCGGCCGGGGCGCGTCGGCGGAAGCTTCGGCACCCGCGTCGGCGACGGCCTCCACGGCCCCGGCGGGGGCCGACTCCGCGCCCACCGCCACGGTGATCAGCGGGGCGCCGACGGGCAGCTCCTCGCCCTCCTCGCCGAACCGGGCGGTGACCACGCCTCCGTACGGGCAGGGCACCTCCACCATCGCCTTGGCCGTCTCGACCTCGACGACCGGCTGGTCGATGGCGACGACGTCGCCCACCGCCACCAGCCACCGCACGATCTCGGCCTCGGTCAGCCCCTCGCCGAGGTCGGGCAGCTTGAATTCCATGACCTGCGGCATCAGTTCTCCCACTGCAGGCGGGCCACGGCGTCGAGGATCCGCTCCACGCCGGGCAGGTGGTGCTTCTCCAGCATCGGCGGCGGGTACGGGATGTCGAAGCCCGTCACGCGCAGCACCGGAGCCTCCAGGTGGTGGAAGCAGCGCTCCATCACGCGGGCGGCGACCTCCGCGCCCGGCCCGCCGAAGCCGCCGGCCTCGTGGACCACCACCGCGCGCCCGGTGCGGCGTACGGCGGCGACGACGGTCTCCTCGTCGAAGGGGACGAGGGAGCGCAGGTCGACGACCTCCAGGTCCCAGCCCTCCTCGCGGGCCGCCTCGGCCGCCTCCAGGCAGACCGGCAGCGAGGGGCCGTACGTGATCAGGGTGGCGCTCGTGCCGGCCCGGCGGACCAGGGCCTTGCCGATGCCCGGGACGGCCGTGGGGGCCTCCGGCGACCACTGCGACTTGGACCAGTAGAGGCGCTTCGGCTCCAGGAAGACCACCGGGTCGTCGCTCGCGATCGACTCGCGCAGCAGCCCGTACGCGTCCTCGACCGTCGCCGGGGTCACGACGGTGAGCCCGGGGGTCGCCGTGTAGTAGGCCTCGGAGGAGTCGCAGTGGTGCTCGACGCCGCCGATCCCGCCGCCGTACGGCACGCGGATGGTGATCGGGAGCGGCATCTTGCCCCGGGTGCGGTTGCGCATCTTCGCCACGTGCGAGAGGAGCTGCTCGAAGGCCGGGTAGGCGAACGCGTCGAACTGCATCTCCACGACGGGCCGCAGCCCGTACATGGCCATGCCGACGGCGGTGCCGAGGATCCCGGCCTCGGCGAGCGGGGTGTCCGTGACTCGGTCCTCGCCGAACTCCTTCACGAGCCCGTCGGTGATGCGGAAGACACCTCCCAGCGCGCCGACGTCCTCGCCCATCACGTGGACGGTGGGGTCTTCGGCCATGGCGTCGCGCATGGCACGGGTGAGGGCCTGCGCCATCGTCGCGGGCTTCGCGGCAACGGTCGTCATCACTCTCCCTCGGCTTCCAGCTCGGCGCGCAGCATCGCGGCCTGCTCGCGCAGTCGGCCGGTCTGCTCCGCGTAGACGTGTGCGAAGAGGTCCATCGGGTCGACCACGGGGTCGGCGTTCATCCGCTCGCGCAGGTCCGCCGCCATCACCTCGGCCGCGTCGCGCGCCTCCTGGATGCCCTCGTCGTCGAGGATGCCGCGCGCGGTGAGCTCGCGCTCCAGCAGCTGCACCGGGTCGTGCGCCTTCCAGGCCTCGACCTCGGCGTCGGTGCGGTAGCGGGTGGCGTCGTCCGCGTTCGTGTGGGCCTCCATCCGGTAGGTGACGGCCTCGATCAGGGTCGGTCCGCCGCCCGCGCGGGCCCGCTTCACCGCCTCGGTGAGGACCTCGTGCATGGCGGCGACGTCGTTGCCGTCGACCAGCCGGCCGGGCATCCCGTAGCCCACGGCCTTGTGGGCGAGGGTGGGCGCGGCGGTCTGCTTGGCGAGCGGGACGGAGATGGCGAAGCCGTTGTTCTGGACGAGGAAGACCACCGGGGCCTGCCAGACGGCCGCGAAGTTCAGCGCCTCGTGGAAGTCGCCCTCGCTGGTGCCGCCGTCGCCGACCATGGCGAGCGCGACGACCTCGTCGCCGCGCAGCCGTGCGGCGTGCGCCAGGCCCACCGCGTGCGGCAGCTGGGTGGCGAGGGGGGTGCACAGGGGGGCTATGCGGTGTTCGCGGGGGTCGTACCCGGTGTGCCAGTCGCCGCGCAGCAGCGTCAGCGCCTGTACGGGGTCCAGTCCGCGCGCCACGGCCGCGAGGGTGTCGCGGTAGCTCGGGAAGAGCCAGTCCTGCTCCTCCAGGACCAGTGCGGCCGCGATCTCGGCGGCCTCCTGCCCGACGGTGGAGGGGTACACGGCGAGACGGCCCTGCTTGGTCAGGGCGGTGGCCTGCGCGTTGTAGCGGCGGCCCCGGACGAGCTCGGCGTAGTACCGGCGCATGAGCGCGGGGTCGAGCTCCTCCGCCGCCGGAGTGCCCAGCACCCGGTAGGGCTCGGGGTCCGGCAGCAGCGGGGCGGCCTCCATACGGGGCCTCCAGGCGGGCGGCGGGGTGACACGGTGCGACGCACCGGCACCGGGCAGCTCTTGGACCGTCATGGCGGCGTACACCTCCTCGTGGGAAGCGGGCTGGGGGCGCCACCGGGTGTGAGGCGCCTCACCAACCGATTGTTCGGTCGTTGGCGCAATTTGGCTACAGGCGGCTCCAGGCTGTGGACAAAGTGGCGGCGGAGCCTTGGGATGGGTGCAGGACGTCCAGGAGAGGGAGGCAGTGGGCAATGCCGGATGAACAAATGGCCGGAGCGGGTTCCGCACCGGTCCCACCGGGGGGCGCACCTTCGGGCCCACCGGTGCCGCCACGCCCCCTGGACCCCATCGACCGTTCGATCATGCGGTTGCTCCAGGCGGACGGCCGCGCGTCGATACGGTCGGTGGCGGAGCAGGTGCACGTCTCCCGGGCCAACGCCTACGCGCGGATCAACCGGCTGATCGACGACGGGGTGATCCGCGGCTTCACGGCCCGGGTGAACCACGAGCGCGCGGGGCAGGGCGCGTCGGCGTACATCACGCTGAAGATCGTCCAGAACTCCTGGCGGACGGTGCGCGAGAAGCTGCGCGAGCTGCCGGGCGCGGCGCACATCGCGCTGGTCAGCGGGGATTTCGACGTCCTGCTGCTGGTCCACACGCCGGACAACCGCACGCTGCGGGAGCTGGTCCTGACCCGCCTCCAGGCCATCCCGGAGGTGCTGTCCACGCGCACGCTGCTGGTGTTCGAGGAAACGGATCTGCTGGACCCGGGCCCGTCGGGCGGCCCCGCCCTCACGGAGGACTGAGCGGGGCCGGACGGACGGGCGGGCGGGGCCGGCCGGGCGACTGGGCCGGACGGGCTACGCGGCCTTGGTGCGCAGGCCGTCCAGGGCCATGCTGACCACGGCGTCCGCGAGCTGGTCGGGGGTGGTGCCCGGGTGCGGGCGGTACCACTCGACCAGCGAGTTCACCATGCCGAACAGCAGGCGGGTGGCGAGCCGGATGTCCACGTCGGCGCGCAGGTCCCCGTCGGCGGCGGCGGCCTTGAGGAGCTCCGCCACCTGGTGGTCGAACTCGCGGCGGCGCTCCAGGGCCCAGCGCTCGGTGCGGGTGTTGCCGCGCACCCGCAGCAGGAGGGTGACGTACGGCAGTTCCGCGACCAGGACCTCGACCGTGCGGCGGGTCACGTACTCGACGCGCGCGACCGCGCGGCCGCGTACGGCGCCCGGCTCGTCCAGGATCCCGAACAGGCCGTCCAGGGCCCGGCTGACGGCCCGGTGGAGGAGCTCCTCCTTGCCCGCGACGTGGTGGTAGATCGAGGACTTGGAGATCCCGGCGGCCTTGGAGAGGTGCTCCATGGAGGTGCCGTCGTAGCCGCGTTCGTTGAAGACCTGTACGGCGACGGAGAGCAGCGTCTCCGGGGTGTAGGTGTCCCGCCTGGCCGTGGTCACTCGGTGCCCTCCTCTTCCCCGTCCTCGTCCTCGCCGGCCGCGTAGCCCAGCTTGAACAGTGCCAGCGAGGGCGCGTAGCGCCCGCCCGGACAGCGCTCGTCGAGGTGGTGCAGCAGGTCGTACGCCCAGTCGCGGCCGAGCCGGTCGTGCCATTCGGCGGGGCCGAGCGGGTAGTTCACGCCGAGCCGCATCGCGGTGTCGATGTCCTGCGCGGAGGCCACCCCGCGCGCGACGGCGTCGGCGGTGAGGTCGATCAGCATCGCGACGGTCCGGGCGACGATCATGCCGGGGACGTCGCCGATGACGGAGACGTCCTTGCCGAGCCGCTGGAAGAGGCCGACCGCCTCGGCGAGGGTGCGCTCGGTGGTGTCCTCGCTGGCGGACAGCGCGATCCGGGTCGCGCCGCGGTAGTCGAGCGCGAGGTCGAAGTAGACGACGTCGGCGAACTCGACCGAGGTCTTGCCGTCCGCGAGGACCAGCTGGCCCTCGCCGGGCAGCTGGATGTACGGGCCGCCGTGCTCGGTGGCGGTGACCGCGATCCCGGCCTCCTCCATCAGGTCGGCCAGGACGGCGGCCGGGCCGAGGTCGCCGACGACGGTGACCTTCTCCGGGGCGTCCTCGGGGCCGGCCGTGTGCGGGGCGGGCGTCACGGCGCCGTCCGCGTACGGGAACCAGCCGTGCCCGGACTTGCGGCCGAGGCGGCCCGCCTGGACCAGCCGGCGCTGGGCGAGCGAGGGGGTGAACTTGGGGCTGCGGAAGAAGGAGTCCCAGACCGAGCGGGTGACGGCCTCGTTGACGTCCTGTCCGATCAGGTCGGTCAGCTGGAAGGGCCCCATCTTGAAGCCGCCGCTCTCGCGCAGGACGGCGTCGATGGTCGCGGGGTCGGCGCCCTGCTCCTCGTAGACCGCGAAGGCCTCGGCGTAGAAGGGGCGGGCGATCCGGTTGACGATGAAGCCGGGGGTGTCTGCGCAGCGGACCGGCGTCTTCCCCCAGCCCAGGACCGTGCGGTACGCGCGCTCGGCGGCGGCCGGGTCGGTGGCGTGGCCGCTGACCACCTCGACGAGGGGGAGGAGCGGGGCCGGGTTGAAGAAGTGCAGGCCGAGGAAGCGGCCCGGGTGGGCCAGGCCGGCGGCGAGCTCGGTGACGGAGAGGGAGGAGGTGTTGGTCGCCAGCAGCGCGTCCGGCGGAACCACTCCTTCGAGGGCCGCGAACAGCTCGCGCTTGACGGTGACGTCCTCGACGATCGCCTCGATCACCAGGGCGGCGGAGGCCAGCCCGGCCAGGGTCTCGGCGGACTCCAGCCGGCCGACGGCGTCGTCGGCCTCGGCCCGGTCCAGCCGTCCCTTGGCGACGAGCCGCTCGATGCGGCCGCCCACGGTCTGGACGGCCTCGCGGGCCCGCTCGGGCACGGAGTCGTAGAGGCGTACGCGATGACCTGCGAGGAGAGCGACCTGGGCGATGCCCTGGCCCATGGTTCCGGCGCCGATGACCGCCACAGTGCGAGCCCGCTCGATTGCTGTCATGTCCTGATCCTCCCGCACGCGGTTGTCCACAGGTCTGCCGGGCCCTCTTGTACCGACCGATCGTTCGGTTACTCTAACTCCAGTCTGCTCTTCTTCACCCGCCCCAGCCCGATCCCAGCCTGACTCCAGCCTGAACCCAGTCTGCGAACCAGCCTGATCCCGCCCGGCTCAACGAGGAGTTGGTCCCTGATGGCCGCCGAGCTCACCGTCCCCCAGCTTTCCGAGAAGCACCGGACCACCCTGGACCAGGCGCTGGATGCCATCCGCAGCCGCGCCTACTGGTCCCCGCACCCCGAGCACCCGAAGGCCTACGGGGAGAGCGCCCCGGCCGACGGGCTCGCCGCCTTCGAGGCCGTCCGCGGCACCCGCTTCGACCTCGGGCAGCCCGGCACGGACGGCTGGGCGGGCGGCGAGGTCTCGCCGTTCGGTCCGGAGCTGGGCGTGGAGTACCCGCACGTCGACCCGGACGTGCTGCTGCCCGCGATGAAGGCCGGCATCGCCGCCTGGCGGGACGCCGGTCCCGAGACCCGCGCCCTGGTCTCCATCGAGATCCTCGCCCGCATCTCCGCCCGCACCCACGAGTTCGCGCACGCGGTCATGCACACCAGCGGCCAGGCCTTCATGATGGCCTTCCAGGCGGGCGGCCCCCACGCGCAGGACCGCGGCCTGGAGGCGGTGGCCTACGCGTACGAGGAGCAGACCCGGGTTCCCGGACAGGCAGCCTGGTCGAAGCCGCAGGGCAAGAAGGACCCGCTGGAGCTCGGCAAGACCTTCACGGCCGTGCCGCGCGGCATCGCGCTGATGATCGGCTGCAACACCTTCCCCACCTGGAACGGCTACCCGGGCCTGTTCGCCTCCCTCGCCACCGGCAACGCCGTCCTGGTCAAGCCGCACCCGCGCGCCGTGCTGCCGCTGGCGCTGACCGTGCGGGTGGCCCGCGAGGTCCTGGCCGAGGCGGGCTTCGACCCGAACCTCGTCGCCCTGGCCGTCGAGCGGCCGGGCGAGGGCATCGCCAAGACCCTGGCCGTGCGCCCCGAGATCAAGCTCGTCGACTACACCGGGTCGACCGAGTTCGGCGACTGGCTGGAGACCAACGCCCGCCAGGCGCAGGTCTACACGGAGAAGGCCGGCGTCAACACGGTCGTCGTCGACTCCACGGACGACTACAAGGGCATGCTGTCCAACCTGGCCTTCTCCCTCTCCCTGTACAGCGGCCAGATGTGCACCACCCCGCAGAACCTGCTGATCCCCCGCGACGGCATCGAGACGGACGCCGGCCACAAGTCGTACGACGAGGTCGTCGCCGACCTCGCCGCCTCGGTCGGCGGCCTGCTGGGCGACGACGCCCGCGCCAACGCCCTGCTGGGCGCGCTGGTCAACCCGGACGTCAAGGCCCGCCTGGAGGCGGCGGCCGGCCTCGGCGAGGTCGCGCTGGCCTCCCGCGAGGTGGCGAACCCCGAGTTCCCCGACGCGGTCGTGCGCACCCCGGTGATCGTGAAGCTGGACGCCGGCAAGCCGGACCCGGAGGCGGCCTACCTGTCCGAGTGCTTCGGCCCGGTCTCCTTCGCGGTGGCGGTGGACTCCACGGCGGACGCCCTCGACCTGCTGCGCCGTACGGTGCGGGAGAAGGGCGCGATGACCGTGGGCGCGTACACCACGTCCGGGGACACCGAGCGGGCGATCGAGGAGGTCTGCCTGGAGGAGTCGGCGCAGCTGTCGCTGAACCTGACGGGCGGGGTCTTCGTGAACCAGACCGCGGCCTTCTCCGACTTCCACGGCTCCGGCGGCAACCCGGCCGCCAACGCCGCGCTGTGCGACGGGGCGTTCGTGGCCAACCGCTTCCGCGTGGTGGAGGTCCGCCGCCAGGGCTAGCCCCCGGGCCCTAGCCCTTGGGTCCGCCCCAGTGGAACAGGGTCATGGCCACGCTGGTGGCCAGGTTGTAGCTGGACACCTGGGGGCGCATCGGGAGCGCCACCAGGTGATCGGCCCGGGCGCGCAGCTCGGGCGAGATGCCGTGCCGCTCCGACCCGAAGGCGAGCAGCGCGTCGTCGGGCAGGACGAGGCCGCGGATGTCCTCGCCCCCCGCGTCGAGCGCGTACACCGGGCCCGGCGGGAGCTCCTCCAGCTCCAGCCGGTCCACGGTGGTGGCGTAGTGCAGCCCGGCACCGGCGCGGACCACGTTCGGGTGCCAGGGGTCGAGGTCGCCCCGGGTCACCACCCCGGTGGCCCCGAAGCCGGCGGCGAGGCGGACGACGGCGCCGACGTTGCCGAGGTTGCGGGGGTTGTCGAGCAGGACGACGGGGGCGGGCCGGGGCGTGCGCGCCAGCGCGGCCCGTCCGGCCTCCCGGCCGGGGCGCACGGCGAGCGCGGCAACCCCGGTGGGGTGCACGCGGGGCAGCAGCTCCTTGAGCGGAGCCTTGCGCACGAGGCGGGCCACCTCGTCCTCCACATCGGGCGCCAGCCCGGCGGCGAGCTCCCGCACCCGTTCGGGCTCGTCGGCGACGACGACCAGCACCTCGGCCCCGAAGCGCAGCGCGTGCTTCAGCGCGTGGAACCCGTCGAGCAGTACGACGTCGTCCCGCGCGGCGGCCAATTCCCACGTCACACCCTGCTGCGCACCCATGCCCCGACCCTAAGCCCCGCCCGGCCGACGCCGTGCCGCCGCTGCGCGGGGCTGCTCCCCGCCCCGCCCTTCGCCCGTTCCCCCGGGGCTCCGCCCCGGACCCCGGTCCTCAAACGCCGGACGGGCTGGACGCCCCTGCCTCGCCGGCGATCCCGGCCCCGCCGGCAATCCCGGCCTCGCCGGCGTTTGAGGCGCTGGGGGTCCCCCCAGCGGTAGCCGGGGGAGGGCCTGGGGGCGGAGCCCCCAGGAGGGGTCCGGGCGCAGCCCGGGGAACGGGCGAAGGGCGGGTAGGGGACCAGCGCCGCAGGCCACCGGCGACGGCGACAGCCCGGGCCCCCACCCACACCAGCAGCCCCGTCGGCAGGAACACCGCATCGGCGGCGATCATCGCCAAAGAGAAGAACGGCAGCCCCAGCAGCACCGCGATCCCGGCGTGCTCCAGCATCATCACCGCCAGCAGCACGTTCTTGACCCGCCGGTTGAACAGCGTGAACGGGAACGCCACCTGCACCAGCACGGTCCCGTACGTCAGCAGCATCACCACCACCCCGCTGGAAGCCACCAGCTCCGACAGCCGGGGCCACGGGGTGAAGTAGTCCAGGCTCAGCGGGTAGTACAGCGCGGTCCCGTCCTGCCACCGCGAGCCCTGGATCTTGTACCAGCCGGCGGTGGCGTAGATCAGGCACACCTCGGCCGCGATCACCAGCATCCCGGCGTTGTGCAGCAGGTTCGCGAGCACGTCGAGGGTCGCCCGCCGCTCGCCCCCGGGTTCGTACCGGTCGGTGAGCCACCACAGCGCCGTCCCGGTCCACAGGGTCCCGAAGAACACGAGCCAGAGCGTGCCGAGGTGCCCGCCGGCCACCCCGTACGCGAACCCGGCGCCCAGCAGCGCCCACAGCACCGGCCCGGCGGCCCCCGCGGTCGCCGCGCCGCGCAGCCGGGCGCGGCGGGCGTCCAGGGACCACACCTGCCCGCAGCGGGTCAGCACGAGGTAGACGGCCATCAGGTGGATGACGTTGTCCCCGCCGTCGCCCATGAACACGCTGCGGTTCTGCAGCGACAGCACCCCGATCATGAAGAGGACCGACGAGGCCCGGGTCCGCCAGCCCAGCACCAGCAGCGCGCTCGCGAGCAGGGAGAGGGCGTACACGGCCTCGAACCACAGCGTCGAGTCCGACCACATGAGCACCGTGAAGGCGCGGTTGGAGGCGATCAGCCGCTCGGCCAGCTGCCAGCTCCAGGGCCCGTCGGGGCCGTACAGCTCGTGCCGGCCCGGGAACTCCCGCAGCAGGAAGAACAGCCAGGTCGCGGCGAAGCCGATGCGTACGACGGCGCTCTGGTAGGGGCCCAGCGCCTGTCCGGTGGCCTTCGCGGCCGCCCGCGCGAGGGCGCTCCTCACACGTTCCACCACGGCAGCTCCCGGTAGTACGTCTGGGTGTCGGTCTTCTCCCCGCTCCAGGAGGGCGCGGCCACGGACCGGGTCGCCGAGCGCAGCTGGATCCGTACGATCCGCTCGCCCCCGGGACGGCTCACGGCCTCCCCGCCGGCCAGCCGGGCCACGGCGATCCGCTTCAGGTACTGCTCGGCCAGCTCCCCGCGCTCGCCGTCGGGCTTGTTGTCCTCGTCGTGGGAGCCGGTGAAGAAGTCCCAGGCCCTGCGGAGCTCGTTCTGCTCGGTGTGGCTGGGCAGCAGGCCGTGGCGGATCGCCGCGCCGTCCTCGGCGGACAGGTCGCGCCAGTCGCGGGTGACGAGCTCTCCGCCGGCGGTGCGGACCTGGGCGCGGACCTCGACGGAGATGTTCTGCTGGAGCGGGTTGGGCGCGAAGAGCTTCCAGTTCTGTTCGAACTCGGGGTAGATCCAGCCGTCCACGAGCCTGGCGTTCTGCTTGCCGACGGTGTTGGACGGCGCGACGTGCAGGAAGACCAGTCCGAGGTGCAGGCAGGCGCCGACGCCCAGGGCCCCGAGGGCGAGGGCCGCGATGACCCGGTAGGGGGCGGACAGGCCCGCGATCCCGGGTGCGCGGGGCGGCGCGGGCGGCTCCGGGGCGGCTGTCGGAAGGGCTCCTTCCGCAGGCTCGCGCTCGTTCGAATCCATCCCGCCCCGATCATCCGGCTTCCACAGGGTTGCCCACAGAGGTTGACACCCTACGGGCCGCCGTCTCACCATTGAAGAGGATGAACCGAACGATCGGTCGGTCGGGCGGACGGCACACTCTGACAGGGGACCGGGATGGTCGCAGTGACCCCGGAAACGGGCACGTCAGGCACGGTGGACGGCGCGGTGGACGGGCAGTCCGCGGACCTCGGCGCACAGCTCCGTGCGGACTTCGACGCCGCCGTGGCGGCCGACGAGCGCGTGGAGCCCCGGGACTGGATGCCCGAGGAGTACCGCGCCTCCCTGGTCCGCCAGATGGCACAGCACGCCCACTCCGAGATCATCGGCATGCAGCCCGAGGCCAACTGGATCACCCGCGCGCCCTCCCTGCGCCGCAAGGCGATCCTGATGGCCAAGGTCCAGGACGAGGCGGGCCACGGCCTCTACCTCTACAGCGCCGCCGAAACCCTCGGCACCAGCCGCGACGAGCTGCTCGACAAGCTCCACTCGGGCAAGCAGAAGTACTCCTCGATCTTCAACTACCCCACGCTGACCTGGGCCGACGTCGGCGCCATCGGCTGGCTCGTGGACGGCGCGGCGATCACCAACCAGGTGCCGATCTGCCGCTGCTCCTACGGCCCCTACGCCCGCGCCATGGTCCGGATCTGCAAGGAGGAGTCCTTCCACCAGCGCCAGGGCTACGAGCTGCTCCTCGCCCTCTCGCAGGGCACCCAGGCCCAGCACGAGATGGCCCAGGACGCGGTGAACCGCTGGTGGTGGCCCTCGCTGATGATGTTCGGCCCGCCGGACGACGAGTCGGTCCACAGCGCGCAGGCGATGGCCTGGAAGATCAAGCGCCACTCCAACGACGAGCTGCGCCAGCGCTTCGTGGACATCGCCGTCCCGCAGGCCGAGTCGCTGGGCCTGACCCTGCCCGACCCGGACATCAAGTGGAACGAGGAGCGCGGCCACCACGACTTCGGCGCCATCGACTGGGCCGAGTTCTGGGACGTCCTCAAGGGCAACGGCCCCTGCAACGAACAGCGGATCAGCCAGCGGCGCACGGCGCACGAGGAAGGCGCCTGGGTCCGCGAGGCCGCCTCCGCCTACGCCGCGAAGCACACCAGCACCGGACGAGAGGTACAGGCATGACGCAGAACTGGCCCCTGTGGGAGGTGTTCGTGCGCTCGCGCCGCGGCCTCTCGCACACGCACGCGGGAAGCCTGCACGCCCCCGACGCGGAGATGGCCCTGCGCAACGCACGCGACCTCTACACGCGGCGCAACGAGGGCGTCTCCATCTGGGTCGTGCCCTCCACGGAGATCACCGCCTCCTCGCCGGACGAGCGGGACCCGTTCTTCGCCCCGTCCGCCGACAAGCCGTACCGGCACCCGACCTTCTACGAGATCCCCGAGGGGGTGCGCCACCTGTGAGCGCCGGCACCGACACCCGCACCGCGGCCGCCCTCGCCCTCGGCGACGACGCGCTGATCCTCTCCCACCGCCTCGGCGAGTGGGCGGGCCACGCCCCCGTCCTGGAGGAGGAGGTCGCCCTGGCCAACATCGCCCTCGACCTGCTCGGCCAGGCCCGCCTGCTGCTGTCCATGGCGGGCGACGAGGACGAGCTCGCGTTCCTGCGCGAGGAGCGCTCCTTCCGCAACCTCCAGCTGGTCGAGCAGCCCAACGGGGACTTCGCCCACACCATCGCCCGCCAGCTGTACTTCTCCTTCTACCAGCACGAGCTGTACACGGAGCTCGCCGCCGGGGACGGCCCGTTCGCCCCGCTCGCGGCCAAGGCCGTGAAGGAGACCGCCTACCACCGGGACCACGCCGAGCAGTGGACGCTGCGCCTCGGCGACGGCACCGAGGAGAGCCGGTCCCGGATGCGCGCGGCGCTGGACGCCCTGTGGAAGTTCACCGGGGAGATGTTCCTGCCCGTCGAGGGCCTCGGCCTGGACCGGGCCGCCATGGAGGCCCTGGAGGGCCGCTGGCTGGCCGCGCTGGGCGACGTACTGGACCGGGCGGGCCTCTCCCTGCCCGAGGGGCCCCGCACGGGCGCCTGGGCCGCCGGAGCGGGCCGCCAGGGCCTGCACACCGAGCCGTTCGGGCGGCTGCTCGCCGAGATGCAGCACCTGCACCGCAGCCACCCCGGAGCGTCGTGGTGAGCGCCGGGGCCGGGACCACCCGCCTGGAGGCGGAGCTGGCCGAGCTGGCGGGTTCCGTCCCCGACCCGGAACTGCCCGTGCTGACCCTGGCCGAGCTGGGCGTCGTGCGCGGGGTGCGGATGCACGAGGACGGCCACGCCGAGGTGGTCCTGACCCCGACGTACACCGGCTGCCCGGCCATCGAGGCCATGTCCGCCGACATCGAGCGGGTCCTCACCTGCCACGGCATCCCCGAGGTGCGGGTCACCACGGTCCTGTCCCCGGCCTGGTCCACCGACGACATCAGCGCCGAAGGCCGACGCAAGCTGGCCGAGTTCGGCATCGCGCCGCCCCGCCCGCACTCCACCGGCGGGCCGGTACCGCTGACGCTGTCGGTGCGCTGCCCCAACTGCGGCTCGACGGACACCGAGCTGCTCAGCCGCTTCTCCTCCACCGCGTGCAAGGCGCTGCGCCGCTGCGTCGCCTGCCGCGAACCGTTCGACCACTTCAAGGAGCTGTAGATGGCCGCACCCCGCCACGGCGCGTTCCACCCGCTGACGGTGGCGGCAGTCGACCGGCTCACCGACGACTCGGTGGCACTGACCCTCCGGGTCCCCGAGGAACTGCGCGAGGACTACCGCCACGCCCCCGGCCAGCACCTGACGCTGCGCCGCGGCGCCGCCGAGGGCCCCGAGGTCCGCCGCACCTACTCGATCTGCTCCCCCGCCCCGGCCCCCGACGGCCCCGGCCCGGCCGAGCTGCGGGTGGGCGTGCGCCTGGTGGAGGGCGGCGAGTTCTCCACGTTCGCGCACAAGGAGGTCGCGGCCGGCGACGTGCTGGACGTGATGGTCCCGGCCGGCCGGTTCGTGCTGGACCCGGCCGCCGCCCCGCAGGCCCCGCACTACGCGGCGATCGTCGGCGGCAGCGGCATCACCCCGGTGCTGTCGATCGCCGCCACGGTGCTGGCGGCGCGGCCCGACGCCCGGTTCTGCCTGGTGCGCAGCGACCGTACGGCGGCCTCGACGATGTTCCTGGAGGACGTGGCCGACCTCAAGGACCGCTACCCCGACCGCTTCCAGCTGGTCACCGTGCTCTCCCGCGAGGAGCAGGAGGCCGGGCTGCCGTCCGGTCGGCTCGACGAGGCCCGGCTGGTGTCCCTGCTGCCCGCGCTGCTTCCGGTCGAGGAGGTGACGGGCTGGTTCCTGTGCGGGCCCTACGGGCTCGTGACCGGCGCGGAGAAGGCCCTGGGCGCGCTGGGCGTCGTACGGACCCGGGTGCACGAGGAGATCTTCCACGTCGAGGAAACCGCCCCGCAGGGCCCGGCCCGCTCCGTCCCCTCGCCGGCCCACGGCCGGGTGACCGCCCGGCTCGACGGCCGCTCCGGCACCTGGTCCGTGCAGGACGGCGAGTCCCTGCTGGACACCGTGCTGCGCAACCGCGCGGACGCCCCCTACGCCTGCAAGGGCGGGGTGTGCGGCACCTGCCGGGCCTTCGTGGTCTCCGGCGAGGTGCGGATGGACCGCAACTTCGCGCTGGAGGCGGAGGAGACCGACGCCGGGTTCGTGCTGGCCTGCCAGTCCCACGCCCTGACCGAGGAAGTGGAGATCGACTTCGACCGGTAGGCCCACGCCCACCCCTGCCGGGGGCCTGTCCAATTGCCTCGAGCTGCTCTATCTTGACGCACCGTCAGATCAGGGCGTCAGCCGGTGCGCGCAGGAGGACAGGCAGTGGACTTCACCTTCACCGAGGAACAGCAGGCCGCCGTCGAGGCCGCGCGGGCCGTCTTCGCGGGCGTGGCCCCCGACGGCGTCCCCAGCCCCGCGCTCACGCCCGGGGCCGTCGCGGACGACTTCGACCGGCCGCTGTGGGCCCGGCTCGCCGGCTCCGACCTGCTGGGCCTCGTCCTCGCCGAGGAGCACGGCGGGGCAGGTCTCGACGCCATCGCCCTGTGCCTGGTGCTCCGCGAAGCGGCGCGGGTGCTGGCCCGGGTGCCACTGCTGGAGCACTGTGCCACCGCCATGGCCGTCCAGGCCCACGGCAGCCCCGGACTGGCCGCCGCCCTGCTGCCCGGCGCCGCGGACGGCACGCTCGTCCTCACCGCGGCGGCGCACGGCCGGACCGGCCACGACCCCGCCGAACTCGCCGTCACCGCACGCCGCGAGGGCACGGACTGGCTCCTGGCCGGGGTGCAGACCTCCGTGGCCTGGGCCCACGGCAGCGACTGGATCGCGGTCCCCGCCCACAGCGGCGAGGGCGAGGCGGTCCTCGCGCTCCTGCCCCGCGTCACCCCGGGACTCACGCTCGCCGACCAGTACTCCACCAGCGGCGAGCGGCTCGCCGAACTCACCCTCGACGCGGTACGGGCACCCGCGGCCCACGTGATCGACGCCCCCGGCGCCTGGGAACGGCTCCACCAGCTCCTGGCCACCGGCACCTGCGCGCTCGCGCTCGGCCTCGGCGAGGCCGCCCTCACCATGACCAGCCAGTACACCGGCAAGCGGGAGCAGTTCGGCTTCCCCGTGGCAACCTTCCAGGCCGTCGCGGTGCAGGCCGCCGACCGCTACATCGACCTGCGCGCCATGGAGGCCACCCTCTGGCAGGCCGCCTGGCGGCTCGACGCCGCCACCGGCGGGGCGGGCGGCCCGCTGCCCAGCGCCGGGGACGTCGCCGTCGCCAAGATCTGGGCCTCCGAGGGCGTACGCCGGGTCGTGCAGACCGCCCAGCACCTGCACGGCGGCTTCGGCGCCGACACCGACTACCCGCTGCACCGCTACCACGCCTGGGCCAAGCAGCTGGAGCTCCAGCTCGGCCCGGCCGCCGCGCACGAGGAGGCACTGGGCGACCTGCTGGCCGCCCACCCCCTCGGCTGAGCCACCGGCCCGGCCCGATCGGAAGGACGCGGCCTAGAGCACGAAGGCCGGGTTCCCGTTGTCCGTCACCATCGGGCGCCCGGCACGGTCCCAGGCCTGCATCCCGCCGTCGACGTTCACGGCCTCGATGCCCTGGCGCACCAGGTACTGGGTGACCTGCGCGCTACGGCCGCCCACCCGGCACATCACGTACGCGGTACGGCCGTCCGCAACCGCCTCCGTGACCTCGCCGAAGCGCGCCACGAAGTCGCTCATCGGGACGTGCAGCGCACCCTCGACGTGCCCGGCCGCCCATTCGTCGTCCTCACGGACGTCGAGGACGAAGCCTTCGGCGGGCACCGCCGCGGCGTCCACCGAGGGAAGCGGTCCGAGGTTCATAACAGTCGCCTTCTCTCTTCACGGATCTGGTCTGCCAACCTATCCGAAGCCCCGGCCGGGCCGGGCTCATCCGGCGCTGTACGACGCCAGCTCCGCCTCGCGCTCGGAGACCTGCGCCAGCAGCTGCTCCGCGATCTCCTCCAGCAGCCGGTCCGGGTCGTCCGGCGCCATCCGCAGCATGGCGCCGATCGCGCTGTCCTCCAGCTCCTTCGCCACCAGCGAGAGCAGCTCCTTGCGCTGGGCCAGCCACTCCAGGCGGGCGTACAGCTCCTCGCTCTCGCTCGGCCGGACCTCCTCGGGCGCCGGGCCGGCCTCCCACTCCTCGGCCAGCTCGCGCAGCAGCCGCTCCTCGCCGCGCCCGTAGGCGGCGTTGACCCGGGAGATGAAGGCATCGCGGCGGGTGCGCTCGGCCTCGTCCTGCGCCAAGTCGGGGTGGGCCTTGCGGACCAGCTCGCGGTACAGGCGCCGGACCTCCTCGGTGGGCCGCACCCGCTGCGGCGGCTGCACCGACCGGTCGGTGAGCATCGCGGCGGCATCGTCGGAGATCCCGTCCGAGCCCAGCCAGTCGTGGAACAGCTCCTCCACCCCGGGCATCGGCATGACCAGGGAACGGGCCTCCTGGGCCCGCCGGAGGTCCTCGGGATCGCCGGTGCGGGCCGCCTTCGCCTCGGCGATCAGCGCGTCCAGCTCGTCGAGCCGCGAGTACATCGGGCCGAGCTTCTGGTGGTGGAGCCGGGAGAAGTTCTCGACCTCCACCCGGAAGGTCTCCACGGCGATCTCGAACTCGATCAGCGCCTGCTCGGCGGCCCGCACGGCGCGCTCCAGCCGCGCCTCGGGACGCTCGTCACCGGGGACGGCGGACTCATCGGGGGCGGTGTGTTCGGTCTGCTCGCTCACCCGGCCAGCCTACGGCCCGCCCCGGGCCAGGTTTCACGTGAAACGTAGGGGATGTTTCACGTGAAACGTGCGGGCCCGGGTCAGACCGGCCCGGCGGACCCCGGCCGGCCCGGCGGACCCCGGCCGGCCGCTCAGACCCCGAACTCGGCCGCGATCCGTCCCGAGCGCACCGCGGCCACCAGATCCGCGTGGTCGGCCTCGCTCCGGTCGGCGTAGGCCACGGCGAAGGCGGCCATCGCCTCGTCCAGCTCCTCGTTCTTGCCGCAGTACCCCGCCAGCAGCCGCGGATCGGCGCTGTGCGCGTGCGCCCGCGCCAGCAGGGCGCCGGTCATCCGGCCGTAGTCGTCGATCTGGTCCACCGCCAGCGCCGCCGGGTCCACGCTGCCCTTGCGGTTGCGGAACTGCCGGACCTGGTACGGACGCCCCTCGACGGTCGTCCAGCCCAGCAGGATGTCCGAGACCACCTGCATCCGCTTCTGCCCGGCCACCACCCGGCGGCCCTCGTGCTCCTCCTCCGGCGCGTGGAAGCCCAGCCCCGGCAGGTGCGGCAGCAGCACCGACGGCCGCGCCTCCTTCACCTGGAGCACCAGCGGCTCGCCCCGGTGGTCCAGCAGCAGCACCACGTACGAGCGGGTGCCCACGCTGCCGGTGCCGACGACGCGGAAGGCCACGTCGTGGATCGCGTACCGGGCCAGCAGCGGCAGCCGGTCCCCCGACAGGGTCGCCAGGTACGGGCCCAGCGAGGCGGCCACGGCCGCGGCCTCCCCGTCCCCGACCCGCCGCAGCACCGGCAGCGCGTCCACGAAGCGTCGGGCGCCGTCGGCGAGGAGCTCGGTCGACTTGGCGGCGAACCGGGCGGAGGTGTTGTTGCGGGCCTTCTCCGAGACCCGCTCCAGGGTGCCCAGCAGGTCCCGGGCGTCGGTGTGGGAGACCAGCTCCTCGTCCGCGATCGCGTTCCACGCGTCGAGCGCGGGCAGCTTGGCCAGCAGCCGCATGGTGCGCCGGTAGGCGCCCACCGCGTCCCGCGCCGCCGCCAGACAGGTGTCCTCGCAGGCGCCCGCCACCCGCCCGGCGAGTACCAGGGAGGTCGCGAGCCGCTTCACGTCCCACTCCCACGGACCGAAGACGGTCTCGTCGAAGTCGTTCAGGTCGATCACGAGCCGGCCGCGCGCGTCCCCGTACAGGCCGAAGTTGGCCGCGTGGGCGTCACCGCAGATCTGCGCGCCCACCCCGGTCACCGGACCGCCGGACAGGTCGTGCGCCATCAGCCCGGCCGCCCCGCGCAGGAAGGCGAAGGGGTTCGCGGCCATCCGCCCCACCCGTATCGGGGTCAGCTCGGCGACCCGGCCCACGTTGGACTCCTCCACCGCGCGCACCGCGTCCGGACGCCCGGCGGGAGCCTCGAACCGGGCGTGGGCCGCCCGCGGTACGCGCAGCCGCAGCGCCTTGCCCGCCTCCTTGGGCGAACCCGTCACGTTCCGCGGCGCGAAGCCCGCGACGCGCGGTATCCGCCCGCCGTCGCGCCCCGCGGCCGGGTCCGCCGTCACGCCCGCCCCGCCCGACGCCCCGGCCACCAGGCCCGCCGCCGCGTACTGCTCCGGTATCGCCACCATCCGCGCTGCCCCGCCCTGTTCGCGCCACACCGGCCACCTCGTGGCCGATCAAGTCCGGGCAGACCGTACCTACAGCCCGGCGTCCCTGGCCAGCAGGGCCGCCTGAACCCGGTTCTCGCAGCCCAGCTTCGCCAGGATCCGGCTCACGTACGTCTTCACCGTCGCCTCGCTCATGTGGAGCCTGCGCCCCGCGTCCGCGTTGGACAAGCCCTCTCCCAGCAGCGCCAGCACGCCGCGCTCCCGCTCGCTCAGCTCCGCCACCCGCCGCCGGGCCTCCTCGCCGCGCCCCGCGGCCGGGCCCGTGGCCAGCTGGTCGACCACGTGCCGGGTCGCCCCGGGCGAGAGGTACGCGTCCCCGGCCGCGGCCGCGCGGACGGCGCCGATCAGCTCGCCGGGCGCCGAGTCCTTCAGCAGGAAGCCCGCGCCGCCCTGGCTCAGCGCCCGCAGCACGTTCTCCTTCTCCCCGAAGGTGGTCAGGATCAGCGCCCGCACCGCCGGCGCGGCCCGCCCCAGCTCGCCCAGCGCCGTCAGCCCGTCCATCACCGGCATCTGGATGTCCAGCAGCACCACGTCCGGGGCGTGCGACAGGGCCAGCTCGACCGCCTCCCGGCCGTTGGCCCCCTCGGCGACGACCTCGATGTCCGGCGCCGAGGTCAGGATCATCCTGATCCCCGCGCGGATCAGCGGCTCGTCGTCAGCGATCACCACTCTGATCACCTTGGCTGTCACCCGCACGCTCCTACTGCTTGACCTCGTACGCCTGCTTGTCGACGAGCTTGCCGTCCTTGAAGCAGAACCGGAAAACGGTGTCGTCGGCGGACCACTCCGAATTGCCGCTGGAGAGCAGCGCCAGGCACTCCGAGCCCTCCGGCCGCGGCGGGCCCTTGCGGTCCATCCCCGCCGTCAGGACGCTGTCCCCGCTCGGCAGCCGACCGCGTACGGACTGCTCGGACTCGCCCACGTGGACCGCGTCGTACTCCTCCCTGCCGATCATCGCCTCGTTCGCGGAGCCGACCAGCATCACCACCGCGGCCCCCATCACGATGACCAGCAGCACCAGCGCCGCGACGGCGATCCCGCAGCCCATCGCCACGCCACCGGTCCGGGTGCGCACCGGCACCGACAGCTCGCGGTCCAGCGCGGCCCAGTCCAGCGGAGGCGCACCCTTCAGCGCCAGCGCACGGGCCTGCGAGCGCTGCCCGAAGTCGTCGGCCACGTCCTCGACCAGCCCGGCCGGCTCCGTCCCGTACGGCAGCACGCCCGCCACCCGGAAGCCGCCGTCCTCGGTCGCCCCCGCGTGCACCATGCCGCCGACCAGCCGGGCCCGCTCCCGCAGCCCCGTCAGCCCCTGCCCGCCCGACACGACCTCGCCCGAACCCCGGTCGGTGGCCGGACCGTTGGCGATCTCCACGACCAGCGAGTCGTCCTCGTAGCGCAGTTCCACGGTGATCGGCGACCCGGGAGCGTGCTTGTAGGCGTTGGTCAGCGCCTCCTGCACGATCCGGTACGCCGCGTGGTCGCAGGCCGCGACCAGCGGCCGCGGCCGCCCCGCCGTGCCCAGCCGTACGTCGGTCCCCGCGGCCCGCGCCGCCTCTACGATCCCGGCGATCCCGGCCACCCCCCGTGCGGCCGGCTGCGCCTCCTCGACCGGCGCGGGCGCCTCCACTCCGTCGCGCAGGATCCCGACGACCTCGCGCAGCTCGTGCATGGCCGCCACCGAGGCCTGCCGCAGCACCCCCACCGCCTCGCGCTGGCGGTCGGTCAGCGCGGGGTCCACCTCCAGCGCCCCCGTGTGCACCGAGATCAGCGCCAGCTGGTGGCCCAGGCTGTCGTGCATGTCCTGGGCGATGCGCTGCCGCTCCCGCAGCCTGGCCTGCCCGGCGACCATGGTCCGCTCGCGCAGCAGCCGGTCGTTGCGCTCCTGGAGCGCGCTCAGCAGGGTCCGGCGCTGGTGCCAGTACCGGCTGGCCAGACCCGGCATGACGGTCGCCGCGAGGAACAGCAGGGTGGAGAAGACGACCACCAGCACCGGCCGCATCTGCGACCACTGGTCGACCAGGGTGAGGCCGATCGCCGCGAGGAAGGCCAGCAGGAACGCACCGAGCGCCCGGCCCACGCCGACGATCCGGCGGCCCGCGGACCAGCCCAGCAGGACCGTCACGAGGAACACCCCGGGCAGCAGGGCGCTGGCCGCCGCCCCCACCACCAGCGTGGCCGCCGGGAGCCTTCGGCGCAGCAGCGTCAGCGACACCACGGCCACGACCCCGAGGGCCGTCTTCAGTACGGAGCTGTTGCTGAGTTCGTCCACGCCGACGCCGAGCAGCGCCAGCACGGCGGCGGTCGTCAGGTCCCCGGCCAGCATCCGCCGCGTCCAGGGCTCCGGCCCCTTCAGCCAGTCCCAGCCCGCACGCGTCCTCGCCTTGGCATCCACGCGTCCGACCCTAGACAGCGGCCCGTGCCGTCGGCCGTCTTCTTTCGTCGCGTCCCGCACGACGAAAGTCGTCCGGAGCCGGACATGCGAGAAGCCCCGGTCCGGAGTCCGGACCGGGGCTTCCCCGATGTGGGCGAGGGGGGATTTGAACCCCCACGTCCCGAAGGACACTGGCACCTGAAGCCAGCGCGTCTGCCGTTCCGCCACTCGCCCGAGCAGCGTCCCAGTGGTTCTTCCCTTTCGGGCCGTTCCCCTGGCGACGTCGAAACATTAACACGTCGGACGGGCCTGATTGAAATCGCTTTCCCCGGCCCCCCTCACGACGACCGGCACGGCCCCTCCCACAGTCCCCTCCGGGTGCGGGACACTGTCCCTGGCGCACCCCTACGATCCCTTGTGAGCACCAACACTCCTGCGCGCAGGACCGAAGGGGAACCAGCCGAATCCGCCACGCGTGGATACGATCAGTAAGCAGTACAGGGCGACAACGACGGAGGAGGTGCCCCATGGGAGTCCTGAAGCGTTTCGAGCAGCGCCTCGAAGGTCTGGTGAACGGCACCTTCGCCAAGGTGTTCAAGTCCGAGGTCCAGCCGGTGGAGATCGCCGGCGCCCTCCAGCGCGAGTGCGACAACAACGCCACGATCTGGAACCGCGAGCGGACCGTCGTACCCAACGACTTCATCGTGGAGCTCAGCGCCGGCGACTACGAGCGCCTGAGCCCCTACTCCGGTCAGCTGGGCGACGAACTCGCGGGCCTCGTACGCGACTACGCCAAGCAGCAGCGCTACAGCTTCATGGGCCCCATCAAGGTGCACCTGGAGAAGGCGGACGACCTGGACACCGGCCTCTACCGGGTCCGCAGTCGTACCCTCGCCTCCAGCACCTCCCAGGACTCCCCGCAGGCCGCCCAGGGCCAGCAGGGCGGCTACGGCTACCCGCCGGTCGGCGCCCCGCCCATGCCCCCGGGTCCGCCCGTGGGCGGACCCGGCGCGCGCCCCGGCGCCCCGCCGGCCGCTCCCGGTGCCCCGGGGGCCATGCGCCGCTGGATCGAGATCAACGGCACCCGCCACCAGATCTCGCGCCCGACGCTCGTACTCGGCCGCAGCACCGAGGCCGATGTGCGGATCGACGACCCCGGCGTGTCCCGCCGGCACTGTGAGATCCGGACCGGAACACCCCCGACGATCCAGGATCTCGGGTCCACCAACGGCATCGTGGTGGACGGGCAGCACACCACCCGCGCTACGCTCCGCGACGGCTCGCGGATCGTCGTGGGCAGCACCACCATCATTTACCGGCAAGCCGAAGGGTGAAGCGGGGGCAATGTCAGAGCTGACCCTGACGGTCATGCGGTTGGGTTTCCTGGCCGTTCTGTGGCTGTTCGTCATCGTGGCCGTTCAGGTCATCCGCAGCGACCTCTTCGGTACGCGCGTCACACAGCGCGGCTCGCGCCGCGGCGGGGCCGCCGCGGGCGCCCAGCAGCAGACGGGACGGCAGGCCGCGCCGCCCCAGCAGCGCCAGCGCAGGGGTGCGCCGACCAAGCTCGTCGTCTCCGAGGGGACCCTCACGGGCACCACGGTGGCCCTCGCCGGCCAGACGATCACGCTGGGCCGCGCCCACGACTCCACGATCGTGCTGGACGACGACTACGCCTCCAGCAGGCATGCCAGGATCTACCCCGACCGTGACGGCCAGTGGATCGTCGAGGATCTCGGGTCCACGA
Organism: Streptomyces sp. NBC_00158; assembly: GCF_045160885.1. NCBI lineage: Bacteria > Bacillati > Actinomycetota > Actinomycetes > Kitasatosporales > Streptomycetaceae > Streptomyces > Streptomyces sp. NBC_00158. Next base: position 3,697,091 of record NZ_CP108161.1, on the reverse strand, counting down.
ACGGCACGTACCTCGACCGGACCCGGCTGACCACCCCGACGCCCATTCCGCCGGGCGCCCCGATCCGCATCGGCAAGACCGTCATCGAGCTGCGGAAGTAGTAACGAGAATGAGCGAGCGGAGCGAGCGAGCCGCGGCGGTCCGTCCCACCGGGGACACGGACCCGAGCGCGCTCCCGACCGGAGGGTGGGCAGTGTGGCTCGAGACCGGTTGTACCCCGAGGCGTCGACAGGGCAGGTGCGCATGAGTCTGTCCCTGCGTTTCGCCGCCGGATCGCACAAGGGCATGATCCGGGAGGGCAACGAGGACTCCGGCTACGCCGGTCCCCGGCTCCTCGCCGTCGCCGACGGCATGGGCGGCCAGGCAGCCGGCGAGGTCGCCAGCTCCGAGGTCATCTCCTCGCTCGTCCAGCTCGACGACGACGTCCCGGGCTCCGACATCCTCACCGCCCTCGGCATCGCCGTGCAGCGCGCCAACGACCAGCTGCGCGTCATGGTCGAGGAGGACTCCCAGCTCGAAGGCATGGGCACCACGCTCACCGCCCTGCTGTGGACCGGCCAGCGCCTCGGCCTCGTGCACGTCGGCGACTCGCGGGCCTACCTGCTCCGCGACGGCGTCCTCACGCAGATCACCCAGGACCACACCTGGGTGCAGCGCCTGGTCGACGAGGGCCGGATCACCGAGGAGGAGGCGACCACCCATCCGCAGCGCTCCCTCCTCATGCGCGCGCTGGGCAGCGGCGACGTCGTGGAGCCCGACCTCTCCATCCGCGAGGTCCGGGCCGGCGACCGCTACCTGATCTGCTCCGACGGCCTGTCCGGCGTGGTCTCCCACCAGACCCTGGAAGAGACCCTCGCCGACTACCACGGCCCGCACGAGACCGTGCAGTCCCTGATCCAGCTCGCCCTGCGCGGCGGCGGTCCGGACAACATCACCTGCATCGTCGCGGACGTCCTCGACACCGACAGCGGCGACACCATGGCCGCCCAGCTGAACGACACCCCGGTGGTCGTCGGCGCGGTCGCCGAGAACCAGCACCAGCTCTTCGACGGCAACGCCATGCAGACCCCGGCCGGCCGCGCCTCCGGGCTCGGCCGCCAGGCCCCGCCGCCCGCGGGCGCCTTCGGCCCGCCCGGCAGCGGCGAAGCCCCCGGCTACGGATACCCCGACCAGAGCCAGGGCGGCGCCCCGGGCACCTTCGGCGCACCGCAGGCCCACGACGCCTACGACGCCGACGGCCAGTACGAGGACACGTACGACCACCCGCGCAAGCGGCGCAGCAAAGGGCGCAAGTGGACCACGCGCACGCTGATCCTGCTGCTCGTGGCCGGTGTCGTCGGCGGCGGCCTGTACGCGGCGCACCGGTGGACGCAGACCCAGTACTACGTCGGCGTCAAGGGTGACCATGTCGCGCTGTACCGCGGCCTCAGCCAGAACCTGGCCTGGATCCACCTCTCGGAGGTGGAGACGGATCACCCCGAGATCGAACTGAAGTACCTCCCGCCCTTCAAGCGCAAGCAGGTCGAGGCCACGATCAGCGAGAGCAGCCTCGACGGTGCGCGCAAGAAGATCGAGGAGCTCGGGGTCCAGGTCTCCGCCTGCAAGCAGGACGAGGCCCGCCGCGCTTCCGAAGCCCAGGGCAACCAGACGCCCGGCCCCAGCCTGACTCCCGCGGAGCAGGCTGTCGTCGGCCAGTGCGAAAAGCAGTAGACATACGCGGGCACAGGGGGCCTGCCACACCATGAGCGTTGTCACCAACACGACCACCATCGGCGCCATCGAGGCGCCGAGCCGACGGAACACCGAGCTCCTGCTGCTCGCCTTCGCCGTGGTCATCCCGATCTTCGCCTACGCCAACGTGGGCCTGTCGATCCACGGCGAGCTGCCCCCGGGCATGCTGCTCTACGGACTCGGCTTCGCCGTGCTCGCCGGGATCTCCCACCTGGTCGTACGCCGCTACGCCAAGTACGCCGACCCGCTGCTGCTGCCGATCGCGACGCTGCTCAACGGGCTCGGCGTCGTCCTGATCTGGCGGCTCGACCAGTCGGAGCGGCTGCAGAACCTCGCCAAGCGCAGCTTCGGCACCTTCTCGGAATCCGCGCCGCGCCAGATGATGTACACGGGGCTCGCCATCGCCCTGTTCTCCGTCGTGCTGCTGGTCCTCAAGGACCACCGCGTGCTCCAGCGGTTCACGTACATCTCCATGGCCGGCGCCCTGGTGCTCCTGATCCTGCCCGTCATCCCGGGTCTGGGCGCGGACGTCTTCGGCGCCAAGATCTGGATCAGCGTCGGCGGCTTCTCCATCCAGCCCGGTGAGTTCGCGAAGATCGTCATCGCGATCTTCTTCGCCGGCTACCTGATGGTGAAGCGCGACGCGCTGGCCCTGGCCAGCCGCCGCTTCATGGGCCTCTACCTGCCGCGCGGCCGCGACCTCGGCCCGATCCTGATGATCTGGGCGATGAGCCTGCTCGTCCTCGTCTTCGAGAACGACCTCGGCACCTCGCTGCTGTTCTTCGGCATGTTCGTGATCATGCTGTACGTGGCCACCGAGCGGACCAGCTGGATCGTCATCGGCCTGCTCATGTCGGTCGGCGGCGCCACCGTCGTCGGCGCCACTGCCAGCCACGTCAAGGCCCGCGTCACCGCCTGGCTGGACCCCTTCGCCTGCTACTCCACGTCCGGCGCCTGCGAGCAGGTCGGCCAGTCGATCATGAGCTTCGGTTCCGGCGGGGTGCTCGGCACCGGCTGGGGCCAGGGCAACTCGGACCTGATCGGCTTCGCCGCCAACTCCGACTTCATCTTCTCCACCGTGGGCGAGGAGCTCGGCCTGACCGGCGTCATGGCCTTCCTCCTGCTCTACGGCCTGATCATCGAGCGGGGCGTCCGCACCGCCCTCGCCGCGCGCGACCCCTTCGGCAAGCTGTTCGCCATCGGGCTCTCCGGCGCCTTCGCCCTGCAGATCTTCGTCGTCGCCGGCGGAGTCATGGGCCTCATCCCCCTCACCGGCATGACCATGCCCTTCCTCGCCTCCGGCGGTTCCTCCGTCCTGGCGAACTGGGTCCTCATCGCCATCCTCATCCGGATCAGCGACACCGCACGCCGACCTGCCCCGGCCCCCGCCCCGTCCCCCGACTCCGAGATGACCCAGGTGGTCCGCCCGTCATGAACAAGCCCCTGCGCCGCATCTCGCTGTTCTGCGGGCTGCTCGTCCTCGCCCTGCTGATCCGGACCAACTGGCTGCAGTACGTCCAGGCCGAGGCCCTCAGCACGCGCAAGGAGAACCGCCGGGTCCAGATCGCCCAGTACGCCACCGAACGCGGCAACATCATCGTCCAGGGCGGCCAGCCGATCACCGGGTCGGCCGTCACCGCCGGCAGCGACTACAAGTACAAGCGGACCTACCTCGACGGCCCCCTGTGGGCGCCCGTCACCGGCTACGCCTCGCAGGCCTTCGGCTCCACCCAGCTGGAGTCCCTGGACGACGGCATCCTCACCGGCAACGACGACCGGCTCTTCTTCGACCGCACCATCGGCATGTTCACCGGTGAGAAGAAGCGCGGCGGCAACGTCATCACCACGCTGAACCCCACCGCCCAGAAGGCCGCCTTCGACCAGCTCGGCACCAAGAAGGGCGCGGTCGCGGCGATCGACCCGCGCACCGGCGCCATCCTGGCCCTGGTCAGCACCCCCTCGTACGACCCGTCCACCTTCGCCGGCAACTCCAAGGCCGACGAGAAGGCCTGGGTCGAGCTGAAGGACTCCGAGGACAAGAAGCTCGTCAACCGCGCCCTGCGCGAGACGTACCCGCCGGGCTCCACCTTCAAGGTGGTCACGGCCGCCGCCGCGCTGGAGAACGGCGTGGTCAGCGACATCAACGCGCCGACGGACACCCCCGAGCCGTACATCCTGCCCGGCACGAAGACCCCGATGGTCAACCACGCCTCCGGCTGCGAGAAGGCGAGCCTGAACGACGCGCTGAAGGTCTCCTGCAACTCGGTCTTCGCGAACCTGGGCGACAAGGTCGGCCGCGACAAGATGGTCGACACGGCCCAGAAGTTCGGCTTCAACAACGACAAGATCGACACCCCGGTCCGCGCCTTCGCCAGCGTCTACGACAAGACCATGGGCCGCGACGGCAACGCGCAGAGCTCCATCGGCCAGTTCAACACCGCGGCCACCCCGCTCCAGATGGCCATGGTCACCGCCGCCATCGCCAACGACGGCAAGCTGATGAAGCCGTACATGGTCGACCAGCTCACCGCGCCCGGCCTCGACACGATCGAGAAGCACGAGCCCTCCGAGATGAGCAAGCCCCTCAGCGCGGCGAACGCGCAGAAGGTGCAGCAGATGATGGTGAACGTCGTCGAGAACGGCACGGGAACCAAGGCCCAGATCAAGGGCGTCAAGGTAGGCGGCAAGACCGGTACCGCCCAGCACGGCGAGAAGAACGCCAAGCGCCCCTACGCCTGGTTCATCTCCTACGCCGAGCTCCCCGACGGCAGCTCCCCTGTCGCCGTGGCCGTCGTCATCGAGGACAGCGCGGCCGACCGCGAGGACATCAGCGGCGGCGGCCTGGCCGCGCCCGTCGCGAAGGCCGTCATGGAAGCCGTCCTGAAGAACAAGGCATGAGAACCGGAGACAGTATCGGAGCGGTCGGTACCGGTCCGATATCAGCCTGTGGTCACGAACCGATCACCGACGATCGGCCGGTAGCCTTGCCGCGAACAGCACACCGCCGGACCACACACCGGTGCGGTCGGGACTGACGGAGAGGGCTGGAACGTTATGGAAGAGCCGCGTCGCCTCGGCGGCCGGTACGAGCTGAGCCACGTGCTCGGCCGCGGTGGCATGGCCGAGGTCTACCTCGGCCACGACACCCGGCTCGGCCGTACCGTAGCCGTCAAGACCCTGCGTGCCGACCTCGCCCGTGACCCGTCCTTCCAGGCCCGGTTCCGCCGCGAGGCCCAGTCGGCCGCCTCGCTGAACCACCCGGCGATCGTCGCCGTCTACGACACCGGCGAGGACTACGTCGACAACATCTCCATCCCGTACATCGTGATGGAGTACGTCGACGGTTCGACCCTGCGCGAGCTGCTGCACTCCGGCCGCAAGCTGCTCCCCGAGCGCACCCTCGAAATGTGCATCGGCATCCTCCAGGCACTGGAGTACTCGCACCGCGCCGGCATCGTCCACCGCGACATCAAGCCCGCGAACGTGATGCTCACCCGGACGGGCCAGGTCAAGGTCATGGACTTCGGCATCGCCCGGGCCATGGGCGACTCCGGCATGACCATGACGCAGACGGCCGCCGTGATCGGCACCGCCCAGTACCTCTCCCCGGAGCAGGCCAAGGGCGAGCAGGTCGACGCGCGCTCCGACCTCTACTCCGCGGGCTGCCTGCTCTACGAGCTGCTGTGCGTGCGTCCCCCGTTCGTCGGCGACTCCCCGGTGGCCGTCGCGTACCAGCACGTGCGCGAGGAACCCCAGCCCCCGTCGAACTTCGACCCCGAGATCACGCCCGTGATGGACGCCATCGTCCTCAAGGCCCTGGTCAAGGACCCCGACTACCGCTACCAGTCCGCGGACGAGATGCGGGCCGACATCGAGGCCTGCCTGGAGGGCCAGCCCGTCGCCGCGACGGCCTCCATGGGCGCCGCCGGCTACGGCTACCCCGACCAGGGCGGCTACGGGCACCAGGGCTACGACCAGCCCACCACCGCCCTGCGCTCCCAGGACTCCGGCCAGACCTCGATGATGCCGCCGATGGCCCCCGGGGGCGGCGACGGCAACTACGGGTACGACAACCAGGGCCCCGGCGGCTACGACCAGGGGCACGGACGCCGTCAGCAGAAGAAGAGCCGCGCCTCGACGATCCTGCTGGCGGTCGCCGCGGTCCTCGTCCTGGTCGGCGCGGTCCTGATCGGCCGGACCCTCTTCAGCAACACCGCCGACAACCGCCCGGCCGTGCCCAAGTTCGTCGGCCAGACCTTCGAGCAGGCGCAGACCAGCGCCACCAACATGGGCCTCGGCCTGGAGAAGGAAGCCGAGGAACCCTGCGCGGACCAGCCCAAGGGCAACATCTGCTCGCAGAACCCGGCACCCGACACAAAGGTCGACAAGGGCTTCACGGTCAAGGTCAAGGTGTCCTCGGGCGCCCCCAAGGTCGCGGTCCCCGACGTCACGCGGCTGAAGTTCGAGGACGCCGAGTCGAGCCTGAAGTCGAAGAAGTTCCAGGTCGAGAAGAAGCTCGTCGAGTCCGACACCGCCGCTCCCGGCACGGTGCTGGAGCAGAACCCGAAGAGCGGCAGCCAGGCCGAGCAGGGTTCCGTGATCACCCTCCAGGTCGCCAAGGAAGCCGCCAAGGGCGTCGTCCCGGACCTCAAGGGCATGAACAAGGCGGCAGCGACCAAGGCCCTCGCGGACGCCAAGCTGAAGCTCGGCAGCACGACCGAGGTCGACTCCCCGGGAGCCGCGCCCCAGACGGTCGTGGCGCAGCAGTACGAGCCCGGTCAGCAGCTCCCCAAGGACACCCCGGTCAACGTCAGCATCTCCAAGGCGTCGTCCCAGCCGACCGTGGTGCCGCAGCTGGCCGGCCAGACCGTGGCCCAGGCCAAGGCCACCCTCAAGGCGGCCAACCTGACCTTCGGTGCGGTGCTGGGCGGGCCGACGGACGACAACGCCGTGATCATGACCTCCGAGCCCGCGGTCGCGAGCCCGGTCCCGGCGGGCACGGTCGTCAACGTCCGGACGATGGCCAATCCCAACCAGCCGCAGGACGGCGGTCAGCAGGGCGGAGGCTGGTTCGGCGGCCTCACCGGCGGCGGCCGCCGCTAGTCAGTACGTGAAACGGCCCTGCCCCCCTCTTGGAGGGGGCCAGGGCCGTTTCACGTGAAACAACCGATCAGCGCAGCTCCGCCGGCTTGGTGCGCTTGTCGTCCACCTTCTCCGTCCGCACCAGCTCGCCCCAGACGATGTAGCGGTACTTCGAGGTGTAGACCGGGGTGCAGGTCGTCAGCGTGATGTAGCGGCCCGGGGCGGTCTTGCCCGACTGCTTCGGGACCGGGTTGATCACGTCCGTGTTGTACTTCGAGGTCTGGGCCAGCTCGGCGAAGACCTTGTAGACGTACCAGGTGTCCTTGGTCTCGAAGACGATCGCGTCGCCGTTCTTCACCTTGTCGATGTTGTGGAACTTCGCCCCGTGCCCGTCCCGGTGCGCGGCCAGCGCGAAGTTGCCCTTGTCGTCCCAGGGCAGCGCGGACTTCACCGGTTCCAGGTAGTAGCCGGCCACGCCGTCGTTCAGGACGTCCGGCGCGGTGCCCTCCTTGACCAGCACCTCGCCGTTCTTCATCGCGGGCACGTGCAGGAAGCCGACGCCGTCCCCGGTGTCCAGGGCGCCCGGCTGGACGGGACCGCTCGCCGAGGGCGAGGGGCTGCCCCAGCGCTGGCGGATCTCGTCGCCGCGCGCCGAGGCCTGCCGGTCGGCGAGGACGTTGGTCCACCAGAGCGAGTACGCCACGAACAGGCCCAGGACCAGGCCCACCGTGATCAGGAGCTCTCCCAGCAGGCTCAGGGCCCCGGCGATCACACTGCGGTCGGCGGGCGGCGGTGCGGAACGGCGGCGGGCACGAGACACTGCGGGTTCGTCCTTACGGGCTGGTCAGCGCGGGCGGGGCGCCCTGGTTTCGGGGGCGTTCATCGGTCATCCTGCCCCATACGATCATCCGGTAGGTGCTGGTGAATTCGGGGGTGCAGGTCGTCAGCGTGATGTAGCGGCCGGGTCCGGTGAATCCGGAGCCCTCCGGCACGGGTTTGATCACCGCCACGTTCGCCGGCGAGGTCTGCGGCAGCGACGAGGTCATCTGGTACGTGTAGTAGGCGTCGCGCGTCTCGACGACGATCGCGTCCCCCGGCACCAGCTGGTTGATGTAGCGGAACGGCTCCCCGTGGGTGTTGCGGTGTCCGGCGACCGCGAAGTTGCCCTGCTTGTCGGAGGGCATCGCCGTCTTCAGCGCCCCCTCGGCGTAGTGGCCGGCCATGCCCTTGTCGAGGACCTTCGCCTTGCTGATCCCCTCGGCGACCGGCACCTTCAGGTCCAGCTTCGGGATGTGCAGGATGGCGAAGCCCTGGCCGGGTTCGAAGGCGGCCACCGGCGGCGGCGCGCCCGCCCCCGGCGGATGTTCCCAGGTCTGCTGGAGCGATCCCGCGGCCCCGTCGGCCGCCCGCTCCGCCAGCACGTTCGTGTACCAGAGCTGGTAGGTGACGAAGAGCAGCATCACCACGCCGGTGGTGATGAACAGCTCGCCCACGGCCCTGCTGAGCACCACCAGCGGCCCGCCCGAGCGCGGGCGGGCCCTCCTGCGGCCGCGTCCGCCCCCGCCGCGTCCACGGGCGCGTGCGTGCGAGCGCTTGGCGGCCGCCTGCGCTGCCTTGCGCCGCGCGGCCCGCCCCTCGCTGGGCACGGACGGCGCGACCGCCGTCACGCGACGGCCTTGCCCACCACCGGGGCCAGCCCCACCGACCGCTCGACGGCTCCGGCGTCACCGCAGCGGACGAGCCAGTTCGCGAGCATCCGGTGGCCCCACTCGGTCAGCACCGACTCGGGGTGGAACTGGACGCCCTCCACGTCGTGCTCCCGGTGCCGCAGGCCCATGATGATCCCGTCCTCGGTCCGCGCGGTCACCTCCAGCACGTCGGGCAGGGTCGCCGGCTCGGCCGCGAGCGAGTGGTAGCGGGTCGCGGTGAACGGCGACGGCAGTCCGGCGAAGACCCCGAGCCCCTCGTGGACCACGGGCGAGGTCTTGCCGTGCAGCAGCTCGGGGGCGCGGTCCACGACGCCGCCGTAGGCGACCGCCATGGACTGCATGCCGAGGCAGACGCCGAAGACCGGTACGCCGGTGTCGGCGCAGTGCCGGACCATGTCCACGCAGACGCCCGCCTCCTCCGGCGTGCCGGGGCCGGGCGAGAGCAGGACGCCGTCGAAACCGTCCTGTGCGTGCGCGAGCTCCACCTCGTCGTTGCGCAGCACCTCGCATTCGGCGCCGAGCTGGTAGAGGTACTGGACCAGATTGAAGACAAAGCTGTCGTAGTTGTCGACAACCAGAATGCGCGCGCTCACGGAGTGGCTCCCGATCCCTCGTCCACCGTCACATCGTTGAACGGAAGGAGCGGCTCGGCCCACGGGAACACGTACTGGAACAGCACGAACACCACCGCCAGGACCAGTACGAGGGAGATCAGCGCGCGGACCCACGCGTTGCCCGGCAGATGCCGCCAGATCCAGCCGTACATTGCGTCCGTTTCCTTCGTCGTCCACGTTCGTTCTCGTACCGCGGGAGCGGTACCGCAACAGCCTACGGGCCCGGGGCCCCGCGGCGGGGGTCCGCTGGGCAATCACCCGCTCCCGGCGGGCCGGGTACCGGTGAGCTCCGCCCAGACGACCAGGCGGTGGCTGTGTCCCCACTCGGGGTCGCAGGTGGTGAGGGTGAGGTACCTGCCGGGGGTGGCGAACGGGGACCGGCGGGGCACCGGGGCGACCACCCCGGTCTCGGTGGGCAGGATCCGCAGCGGCTCGGCCCGGACGGTGTACGTGTACCAGCCGGTGGCGTCCCGGACGGTCACGGTGTCCCCGGGGCGCAGCTCGGGGATGTCCTTGAAGGGGTCCCCGTAGGTGCGCCGGTGCCCGGCCACCGCGAAGTTGCCGTCGCCGCCGGGGCGGGCGGAGCCGGTGTAGTGGCCGAGGCCCTTCTTCAGCGGTTCGGGGTCCGTGCCCTCCAGGACGGGCCTGCTCCAGTCCTTGCCGAAGCGGGGTACGTACAGCTCGGCGAAGGCCCGTCCGGGCTCGTAGGGCGCGGTATCCGGCCGTGCCGGGGCCTGCGCGGTGCCGGGGGCGGCGGAGCCGCCGGGCGGGGGCGCGGGGGCCGCCGTCGGGGCGGAGGCCGCCCAGCGGTCGTGCAGCCGCTCGCGCTCGGCCGTCGCGGCCCGGTCGGCCTTGACGCCGGTCCACAGCAGTACGTACGCGGTGAACAGCACGATCAGCGTCCCGGCCGTCAGGCACACCTCGCTGAACGTCCGCACCACCAGGCGCAGTACGACGTCAGGACGCGGCGGGCTCCAGCGGCTTCGCATAGTGGAGGTCCACTGTGCCGGAGTAGCCGGGCAGTGTCAGCCGCTTCTCCTCGTCCACTTTCCAGCCGAGCCCGTACGCGTTGACGTACAGCAGGTAGTTCTGGATGGCGGGGGACGCGTTGAGGGCCCTGCGCAGCGCGCCCGGGTCGCCGACGGCGGAGACCTTGTAGGGGGGCGAGTACACGCGGCCCTGGAGGATCAGGGTGTTGCCGACGCAGCGGACCGCGCTGGTGGAGATCAGCCGCTGGCCCATGACCTCGATGCCCTCGGCGCCGCCCAGCCACAGCGCGTTCACCACGGCCTGGAGGTCCTGCTGGTGGATCACCAGGTCGTTGGGCTGGGGTTCGGGGACGCCGGGCACGCGGGCGGTGGCGTTCGGCGGGGCGTCGTTGAGGGTGACCGTCAGACCCCGGCCGGTGAGCTCCTCGGTGCCGGAGGCGGCCCGCAGGGCGGCGAGCTTGGCCTCCTCGGCCTTGGTGCTGCCGTTGTCGCGCTCGGCGAGGGCGTCGACCTGGTCGCGCGCGGCGGCGGCGGTCTTCTCCAGCTCGGCGTTCTTGGCGCTGCGCTCGTGGATGAGGTCGGACAGCTTCAGGAGCGAGGCGTCCGTCCGGATGTTCGTACCCTTGGAGGTGTTGAAGCTGGTGACGAAGATGAGGCCGGCGAGGGCGAAGACGGCGGCCGTCAGCAGCCGGACGGGCCTGGCCCGGCGGCGGGCACCCGTGGAGGAGTCGTCGGAATTGCTCAACGTACCCTTCTCCTTCAACGCCAGAGGTCCACTACGCTAACGGACGCCCGGGGCAGGCAAGGTCCCCAGCGCATCGACAGGAGAGCCCCTCGTGCCGAAGTCACGTACCCGCAAGAAGGACGACTACACGCCGCCGCCGGCGAAGCAGGCGCAGGCGATCAGGCTGACCAACCGCAGTTGGGTCGCCCCGGTCATGCTGGCCTTCTTCCTCATCGGCCTCGCGTGGATCGTGGTCTTCTACGTGACCGACACCCGGCTGCCGGTGGAGGCGCTGGGCAACTGGAACATCGTGGTGGGCTTCGGCTTCATCGCGGCCGGTTTCGGCGTGTCCACCCAGTGGAAGTAGCGTCCGGCACCATACCCGGATAGCCCAGCGGCGCAAGCTCTCCCCATGAGTTATCCACAGCGTCATCCACACCTGAGGAAAAGACAGAAGATCTGTGGATAACTCTGTGGAGAGTTGACGCCGGTGTGATCAGGTGAGTTCGGCCGTCCGGACGACGACCAGCGCCACGGCCAGCAGGAACACCGCCGCGCAGGCCGCCGTCTGGACGAACGCCCGCTTGCGGCCCGCGGCGGGCACGAGCAGGCCCAGCGCGACCAGCGCGCCGGTCACCAGGCCGCCGATGTGCGCCTGCCAGGACACCGACAGCCCGCCGAAGGGCACGAAGGTCACCAGCAGCATCAGCCCGAGGGTGACCAGCACCGGCCGCATCTCGTAGCGGAGCCGGCGGGCGAGGACCACCGTGGCGCCGAGCAGGCCGCAGACGGCGCCGGAGGCGCCGAGGGTCGGGGTGTTCGGCGCGGTCAGCAGGTAGACGAGGGCGCTGCCGCCCAGCCCGGACAGCAGGTACAGCGCGAGGTAGCGGGTGCGGCCGAGGGCCGCCTCCAGCGGGCCGCCGATCACCCACAGGGCGAGCATGTTGCCGAAGATGTGCCACCACTCGACGTGCAGGAACACCGAGGTCAGCAGCCGGTGGTACTGCCCGGTGGAGATCCCCTCCACGGGTGCCCCGTAGTACTCCACGTACCGGCCGAGCAGCTCCAGGCCGACGGCCAGGCCGGGCATCGCCAGGACGGCGAGGAACACCGCCGCGTTGACCCCGATGAGGATCTTGGTGACGAGCTGGGGATCCGAGGCCACCAGTCCGCCCGCGACCGTGCGCGGGGCGTTGGCGGCGGGGGAGTGCCCGGTGCCGGATCCTCCCCGGACGCACTCGGGGCACTGGAAGCCCACCGAGGCGCTGATCATGCATTCCGGGCAGATGGGCCGCTCACAGCGGGTGCAGCTGATCCCCGTGTCGCGGTCCGGGTGGCGGTAGCAGCCCGGCAGACGGTCGGTGTCCATCGGTCCCCTCGATCGGCGGCGTGGCGGGGCCGGTGCCCCGCCGGTCCGGTACACATCGAGTACGGACGGGCGGGTACCGAAGGTTCCCGCCCCGCCGTCGCCGCGGTCAGCGGCGCTCGACGGAGACCGACTGGATGATCACGTCGTCCAGCGGCCGCTCGGTGCGCGGGTTGGTGGGGCCGGAGGCGATGGCGTCGACGACCTTGCGGCTGGCCGCGTCGGTGACCTCGCCGAAGATGCTGTGCTTGCGGGTCAGCCAGGCCGTGGGCGCGACGGTGATGAAGAACTGCGAGCCGTTCGTGCCCGGGCCGGCGTTGGCCATGGCCAGCAGGTACGGCTTGGTGAAGGCCAGGTCGGGGTGGAACTCGTCGGCGAACTGGTAGCCGGGGCCGCCGGTGCCGTTCCCGAGCGGGTCGCCGCCCTGGATCATGAAGCCGCTGATGACGCGGTGGAAGACGGTGCCGTCGTAGAGCGGGGCCGTGGTCTTCTGGCCGTCGGTGGGACGGGTCCACTCACGCTCGCCCGTGGCGAGCTCCACGAAGTTGCGGACGGTCTTCGGAGCGAAGTTCTCCAGCAGCTCGATCTCGATGTCGCCGTGGTTGGTCTTCAGGGTGGCGTAGAGCTTCTCGGCCACGGATCTGCCTTCCATAGTCATCACTGTCGGCCCCGATCCTCGCACGGTGGGCGGAAGGCCGCGGAAATCCTCCACCCGTATGCCCTGTCGCGCATGCGCGGGCGGCGCTGTGACGGGCATGATCCGACAAAGGGTGGAAAGGTGAACTGTGTCCGCCACCGAGGAGGAGGATCCCGTGACCCGCAAGGACAGCGTGCGCCTGGCCGCCGAGAACGCCAGGGACGCCGTGAAGCACGCAGCGGAAGTGGTGGCGCCATACGCGGAGACCGCCATGGACGCGGCCGCGCACTACGCGCACGAGGCGAACGAGCGGCTGGCGCCCAAGGTCTCCCACGCGGCCTGCCAGGCCTCGCTGCACGCACGGTCGGCGTACGACAACCACCTCCATCCGAGGATGCAGGCGGCGCGGACGCACGTACCCCCGAACGTGGACCGGGCCGCCGTGAAGGCCGTCCACCACACGCGCCTCGCCGCGCGCCAGGCCGCCGACTACACGGCGCCCCGGCTGGAGAGCGCGATCGCGGCGGGCCGGCCGGTGGCCGAGGAGGCCGCGTCCCGTTCGACGGCGGCCTTCGCGGCGCTGCGCGGCCAGGTGTCGGCGAAGGAGGTGCAGCGCCTGGTGCGCAAGCACGAGCGCAGGGCGCGGTGCGGTCGCTGGGTGAAGGGGGCCGCCCTGGTCGGCCTGCTGGCGGGCGGCGCCTTCGCGGCGTGGAAGTGGTGGGACCAGCAGTCGAACCCGGACTGGCTGGTGGAGCCCCCGGCGGCCACCGAGCTGTCCGCGCAGGACGCCGCCCCGGCCAGTTTCGACGACGAACTGGCGGAGAAGGAACGCGAGTCGAACGGCGGCAAGAACGCCTGACCCGCGCCGAGCGCACGTACGAGGGGCCCGGATCCGCGGGTGGATCCGGGCCCCTCGTGCGTGCGGTGCGCGCGGCGCGCTAGCTCGGCAGGGTCAGCACCATCCCCGGCCGGATGAGGTCCGGGTTGGAGCCGACCACGCCCCGGTTCATGGCGTACAGCTCGCGCCAGCGGGCCTCGTTGCCGAGCTCGCGGCGGGCGATCGCGGAGAGCGAGTCGCCGGGCTTGACGGTGTACGTGCGCTTCTTGGCGGCCGGTGCCGGCTTCGGCGCCATCGGAGCCTGCTTCGGCGACACCGGGACGGCCTTGTGCGCCGCCGAGGCGGGGCTCGGCGAGGCGGGCGCCACGGGCTTGGACACCGGGGGCGCCGCCGCCTTGGGCGGGGCGGCGGCGGCCATCCGCTCGGCGGCCGCCTTGGTGGCGGAGGCGGCGTCCGCGTAGGAGTCCGCGTACTTGGATCCCATGTCGGAGCCCGTCTTCGGGCCCTGCCGCTCCATCTCCCGCTTCGCCTTCTCCGCGGCGTCGTGTTCCTTCTTCTTGTCCGACTTCAGGAAATCGAAGAGTCCCATTGCGTGCGCCTCCGGCGTGCTGTTGCCCCCTGGCCTCATTGCCTCCCTCCACTGTCGTCCACCGTCAGCCGTACGGCCGGGTGACTGGGCCGTACGGGGGACCCCCGCGGCTACTGCCCGCGGGCGCGCCGGGCCGGGCGGGGGCTCTCGGCGGGCACGGCCAGCGGCCCCTCGGCGAGCCGGCCGAGGACCCGCAGCAGGCAGGCGCGGTCCTCGTCCGCGAGGCCGGCGAGGGCCTCGGCGTGGACCGCGTCGACGATCCGCCGGCTCTCCACGGAGACGGCGGCCCCCTTCTCGGTGACCGCGATGATCCGGGCCCGCCGGTCCTTGGCGGAGGGCCGGCGCTCGGCCAGTCCGGCCTTCTCCAGGGCGTCGACGGTGACGACCATCGTCGTCTTGTCCATGTCGCCGATCTCGGCGAGCTGGGCCTGGGTGCGCTCCTCCTCCTGCGCGTGCACGAGGACGCAGTGCATGCGGGCGGTCAGCCCGATCTCGCCGAGGGCCGCGGCCATCCGGGTGCGCAGGACGTGGCTGGTGCGGTCCAGGAGGAAGGACAGGTCGGGCTCGGTCCGGGTGGATCCCATCGCAGTCATGGGACCAGCCTAACAATTCGATCCGAAGAAAATAGTCTGCAACAAAACTATCTGCTACGGTCGCATCAGTTGCCCGCCATGGACCGCCGATGGCGCCGCCGACGCCCGCCGACGACCGGAGAGACCCATGACCACCGCAGTTACGGAAACCCCCACCGCCACCGACGCTCCGGCCCGCGGCCCGCGCTCGCGCCGGACGGCCCTCGCCGTGCTCTCGACCGGCATGCTGATGACCGTCCTCGACGGCAGCATCGTCACCGTGGCCATGCCGGCCATCCAGGAAGACCTCGGCTTCAGCCCCGCAGGCCTCAGCTGGGTCGTCAACGCCTACCTGATCGCCTTCGGCAGCCTGCTGCTCCTCGCCGGCCGGCTCGGCGACCTGATCGGCCGCCGCCGCATGTTCCTCGCGGGCACCGCCGTCTTCACGGCCGCCTCGCTGCTCGCCGGGTTCGCCGCGTCCCCCGCCCTGCTCATAGCCGCCCGCTTCCTCCAGGGCGTGGGCAGCGCCACGGCCTCCGCCGTCAGCCTCGGGATCCTCGTCACCCTCTTCCCCGGGGCCCGCGAACGCGCCGGGGCCATCGCCGTGTTCTCCTTCACCGGAGCGGCCGGGGCCTCCCTCGGGCAGGTGCTGGGCGGGGTCCTCACCGACGCCCTCGACTGGCACTGGATCTTCTTCATCAACCTGCCCATCGGCATCGCCGCCCTGCTGGCCGCCCTGCCCGCGCTCCCCGCCGACCGGGGGCTCGGACTGCGCGCCGGTGCCGACGTACCGGGCGCCGTGCTCGTCACCGCCGGGCTGATGACCGGGATCTACGCCGTCGTACGCGTCGAGGAGTACGGCTGGACCTCCGCGCACACCCTCGGCCTCGGGGCGCTCTCCCTGGCCCTGCTCGCCGGCTTCGCCCTGCGCCAGGCCAAGGCCCGCACCCCGCTGATGCCGCTGCGGATCCTCCGCTCCCGCACCGTGGCCGGCGCCAACCTGGTCCAGGTGCTGATGGTGGCCGCGCTCTTCTCCTTCCAGGTCCTCGTGGCCCTCTACCTCCAGCAGGTCCAGGGCTACGGAGCCGCGGAGACCGGCCTCGCGATGCTGCCGGCCGCCCTGGCCATCGGCGGGATCTCCCTCGGCGGCGCGGCGAAGCTGATCGCCCGCTTCGGCGAGCGCCGCGTCCTGCTCACCGGCCTCGTCCTGCTGGTCGCGGGCCTCGCCCTGCTGACCCGCCTCCCGGTACGGGCCGACTACGTCACCGACCTGCTGCCCGTGATGCTGCTGGCCTCCGGATTCGGGCTGGCCCTGCCCGCGCTCACCACCCTGGGGATGTCGGGCGCCGACGAGCGGGACGCCGGGCTGGCCTCGGGCCTGTTCAACACCACGCAGCAGATCGGCATGGCCCTCGGCGTCGCGGTCCTGTCCACCCTGGCCGCCTCGCGCACCGAGGCCCTGACGGCCGCCGGGACCGCCCGGCCCGAGGCCCTCACCTCCGGCTACCACCTGGCCTTCGCCGTCGGCGCCGGCCTCCTGCTGGCGGCCACGGCCGTGGCGGCCGCCCTCCTGCGCACCCCGCGCACCCGCTGAAAGCAGCCCCGGGACGGCCCCCGGGCTCACGAAAAAAGACCCCCTGAGCAGCGTTTGCGCTGGTCAGGGGGTCTTTCCGAAGTGGAGCCTAGGAGATTCGAACTCCTGACATCTGCCTTGCAAAGGCAGCGCTCTACCAACTGAGCTAAGGCCCCGAGCAACTGGACGCGGACGCCCCCCGGGAGGGAGTGTCCGTTCCGCAGGACAGAGTACCCGGTGCACCCCCGCATCCCGCAAAATGATAGGGACTCCCGCCCCGCGACCACGCTCCGTAAGATGCTCGCGAGGTTCGCACCAGCGAAGGGGAGTAGGAAGAGTGGACGCAGTACAGCAGGAGGCCACGGCCAGAGCCCGGGAACTCCAGCGCAGTTGGTACGGGGAGCCGCTCGGCGCGCTGTTCCGACGGCTCATAGATGACCTCGGTCTCAACCAGGCCCGCCTCGCTGCCGTGCTCGGGCTTTCGGCGCCGATGCTGTCCCAGCTGATGAGCGGGCAGCGCGCCAAGATCGGCAACCCGGCCGTGGTCCAGCGGGTCCAGGCCCTCCAGGACCTCGCCGGCCAGGTGGCGGACGGCAGCGTGAGCGCCGCCGAGGCCACCGACCGGATGGACGAGATCAAGAACACCCAGGGCGGCTCCGTCCTCAGCAACAGCGGCCAGACCAGCTCCGGTTCCGGCGCCCCCACCGTCAAGCGCGTGGTCCGCGAGATCCAGTCGCTGCTGCGCTCGGTCGCCGCGGCCGGCGACATCATCGAGGCGGCGGACACCCTCGCCCCCACCCATCCCGAACTGGCAGAGTTCCTCCGGGTCTACGGGGCGGGCCGCACCTCCGAGGCGGTGTCCCACTACGAGGCCCACCAGAACTGACACACGCGGGTGACGGGGGACGGGCGCAGCGATGGGTGAGGTCTTCGGCGGCCGGTACGAGCTGGTCGATCCGATCGGGCGGGGCGGCGCGGGCGCCGTCTGGCGGGCCTGGGACCGGCGCCGCCGCAAGTACGTCGCCGCGAAGGTCCTCCTCCAGGGCGATTCCCACATGCTCCTGCGGTTCGTGCGCGAGCAGGCCCTGCGCATCGACCATCCGCACGTCCTGGCCCCCGCCAGCTGGGCGGCGGACGACGACAAGGTCCTGTTCACCATGGACCTCGTCGCCGGCGGCTCCCTGGCCCACGTGATCGGGGACTACGGGCCGCTGCCGCCCCGTTTCACGTGCGTGCTGCTCGACCAGCTCCTGTCGGGGCTGGCGGCGGTGCACGCGGAGGGCGTCGTGCACCGCGACGTCAAACCGGCCAACATCCTGATGGAGGCCACCGGAACCGGGCGGCCGCACCTGCGGCTGTCCGACTTCGGGATCTCCATGCGCAAGGGCGAGCCCCGGCTCACGGAGACCGACTACGTCGTCGGCACGCCCGGCTACTTCGCCCCGGAACAGCTGGCGGGCGCCGAACCCGACTTCCCCGCCGACCTCTTCGCCGCCGGCCTGGTCGCCCTGTACCTGCTGACGGGCGCCAAGCCCGACGCGCGGGCGCTGGTGGAGCGGTTCGCCGCGCACGGCACCCCCGACGCCCCCGAAGGCGTCCCCGCGCCCCTGTGGGGCGTGATCTCGAACCTCCTGCACCCGGACCCCGACAACCGGTTCCGGACCGCCACAGGGGCGCGCAAGGCCCTTGCCGAGGCCGCCCAGTTGCTGCCCGAGGCCGCCGCCGGCGAGGAGCCGGTGGAGGTGTTCGACCAACTCGGTCCGCTTCCGGCCGGTTTCGGCCCCCAGGGACCTGAAATCGCCGCCTCCGCACCGCCGATGGGTTTCGGGCCGCCGCCGGCCGCGTACGGCCCCTCGGAGCCCGCCGCGGACCCGGGGACGAGCGGCTTCCACCTGGCCCCGCCCGCCGCCGCCACGGCCCCCGCCCAGGCCGCGTACGCCCTCACCGCCGCGCAGGCCACGCCCCCGGCACCCCGGGCGGCGCGGTCCGGCGGGATCGCCCCGCCCCCGGCGAAGGTCACCGCCGGCCTCCTCACCGCCGCCCTGCTGTGCTTCGCGGTCGGCGCCTGGGCCCTGACCCGGCTCTAGGACGCGGTCCGGGCCGCGCCCCGGCGGGCCAGCAGGGTCCAGACCCCGAGGACGAGCAGCAGCAGCGTCCCCGTCCCGAAGCCGGCCCCGGCCACGACCCGCATCGCCGAGGCGTCGTCCCGCGCGGCCGCCGCCTCCGGGGCGGTGAGCCCCTCCTTCGCCGCGGAACGCTCGGCGGCGCCGACGCCGAACCCGGCGGCGGCCAGACCCTCCCGGTACGCCGGGCCCTTGGCCGGTGCGCCGCTCAGGTCCAGGCGCAGCGTGAGCGGCACCGGCGTCGCGTCCTCGGTGAACTCCCCGACCTTCCCGGCCAGGGTGACGGCGACGTAGTACCAGCCCGCGAGCCGGACCGGCCCCACCTCGTCCGCCCTGGAGAAACGATTCTCGTAGGCCACCGGCGCGGTCTTCGGCAGCGTCACGGCCGCCTGCTTCCCGTCGTACGAGGTGCTCCCGGTGTCCACGAGCCCGCGGTACGGGCTGTACACCGAGACGGTGAGCCCGTTGGAGGCGGAGCCGTAGTCCTTGGTCATCCGCGCCTTGGCCGCCTCGGCGCCGACCGCCAGCTGCTGCCCCCAGTCCACCGGCACCCGGTAGAACCGGGTCTGCCCGGGGCGCAGGTCGTCGCGCCACACCCCGGGGCCCAGGGCCCGCGCGTCGTTGAAGCCGGTGCCCCCGGTACGGGCCACCGGGTCCGTGCCCGGCAGGGTCGGGGAGGCCGAGGGCCAGACGCTGGGCGCGGCGGTGGGGGCGGTGCCCGCGGCCGGGGCGGGCTCGCGCATCACGAGGAGCTCCACCGGCCACCCCGCCCGGTCGGAGTCCTTGCCCGCGGTCCGGGTGACCTTCGCGTAGTACGTGCCCGCGCCCTGGCACTCGGCGTCCTCCGCCAGCCGCCGCAGGCCCACCGCGCCGAGCGGCACGGGGTCGTAACCGAACGACGCCCGGCCGGGGTTGTCCGGGCAGGACCGGCCGCCGCTGGTCATGACCTCCACCTTCAGGTCGTCCCCGTAGCCCACCCGGGCCCCGGCGGGCGGCCGCAGCACGGCGGAGACGTACACGCTGGAGGCGTCGTCGAGACCGAGCCGGTAGAACCGCTCGCCGGGAGCGAGGGCGTCCTCGTAGGGCGTGCCGGTCTCCAGCAGCGGGGCGTCCGCCGTCGAGGGCGCGCCCCGCACCGGCTTCGCGCCGTCCGCCGGCCGGTACGCCGGCAGGGCCCCGCCCGGCGCGGAGTTCCCCGCCGAAGGGCCGCCCGTAGGCCCGGCGGCCGGAGCCGCGTACGCCGTCCCGGGGAGCCACGCCAGCCAGGCCAGCAGCCCCAGGGCCGCCGCCCCGGCCAGCGGCGTCCGGCGCGTCCGACGCACCCGATCCATCACACCCACCCCGAATTCGCTACAGCAACTCAGATCTTTGCGTAACCGAACTTCCCCCCGGAGCCGCGCACGGCCCCGGAACAGCACGAAGCCCCGGCAGCAGCGGCAGCCGGGGCTTCATGGAATCAATCGTGGGGCTCACACACCGGAACCAGAGGGCACGGAGTCGGTTGCCTCCGTCCACAGGTCCTGCTCGGCACGGTCCGCCTGGATCTGGCGGTACACGAGGAGCCCGCCGATGGCGGCCAGGGCGACCAGGAGCAGCTTCTTCACGGCGCGACCTCGTCTTTCGTAGACGTTGGGGACTTCTGGCCGCCAACAATACACACCGACCGATACCGATCGGTTACCTGGGACTCCCCCGGACGGCCCAACGAAGAAGACCCCCAGGCCGCGGCCTGGGGGTCTTCGTTCTCTGTGGGGCTAACAGGATTTGAACCTGTGGCCTCATCCTTATCAGGGATGCGCTCTAACCAACTGAGCTATAGCCCCTCCGCGCCTGCGCGCTGACTCCTGAAGATTAGCGCACAGACGCAGTGGAACCCAAATCCGCTCCTGCGGGGCTTTCCCGCAGGTCAGTCAGTGGGTCATTCGTCCTCGGCCAGCGTGAGCTCCACGCCGCCCACGAAGCCCGCCGACAGGTTGTAGATGAACGAACCCAGCGTCGCCAGGGCCGTCATCAGGACCACGTCGATCACCGCGATCACCGACGTGAAGATCAGCACGCGCGGCAGCGACAGGAACGACTGGAGGTCGAACCCGTTGCCCTCGTTCGAGCCGGTCGCCTCGCTGATGGTGCCGCCGACGGTCGAGAAGATGCCCATGGCGTCCATGACCATCCACAGCACGGCCGCCGCGACGACCGTGCACAGGCCCAGCGCGATCGACAGCAGGAAGCTGACCTTCATCACGGACCACGGGTCGGCCTTCGCCACCCGCAGCCGCGCCTTGCGCGTCCTGGGGGCCGTACGGACCCCAGGCACGGCCCCGCGCTGCGCGCCCGGGCCCGTGGGCGCCGCGTAGGCCTGCGGGGGCTTCTGGGGCTGCCTGGCCTGCTCCTTGACCGGCGCCTTGGCGGGCGCCGGCGCCTTGGCAGGCGCCTTCGCAGGCGCCTTGGGCTGGTCCTTGACCGGATCCTCGGCGGCGCTCTGCTCCTTGGCCGCCTGTTCCTTCGCGGCCTGGTCCTTCGTGGCCTGCTCCTTGACCGGCTCCTTCGCCTTCGGCTGCGCCGTCTTCGTCAGCGCCTTCGGCTTGGGTTCCGGTTCTCGGGTGTCCGTCACGGTTCCCCCCTGGGAGTCCGCGGCGGGGCCACGGGCACCGTTCGCTCCAGTCTTGGCCGGTCCGGCGCCCGTGGCTCCACTCACGACTTACTCCTCGTGCTCCCCGACCGAGGGCTCCGTGCCCTCGGCCGCCCCGGCGGCCGGTGCGTCGGCCGCCGCGGCCTCGATCTCTGACTCGATCTCGTCGGCCTCGTCAGCTTCCTGACCGGCCTCGGCGTTACGAGCGATGCCGACCACGGCATCGCGCTTGCCCAGGTTGATCAGCTGGACGCCCATGGTGTCACGGCCGGTCTCCCTGACTTCGTTGACGCGCGTGCGGATCACACCACCGCCGAGCGTGATGGCGAGGATCTCATCCGCCTCGTCGACCACCAACGCGCCGACCAGCGAACCGCGGTCCTCGACGATCTTCGCCGCCTTGATGCCCAGACCGCCACGGCCCTGGACGCGGTACTCGTCCACGGCCGTCCGCTTCGCATAGCCGCCGTCGGTCGCCGTGAAGACGAACGTACCCGGCCGGACAACGCTCATCGACAGCAGTTCGTCACCTTCGCGGAAGCTCATGCCCTTCACACCGGAAGTCGCACGGCCCATCGGACGCAGCGCCTCGTCTGTCGCGGTGAAGCGGATCGACTGCGCCTTCTTGCTGATGAGCAGCAGGTCGTCCTCGGCGGAGACCAGCTCGGCGCCGATCAGCTCGTCGTCGCCGCCGTCCTCCGTCTCCCGGAGGTTGATGGCGATGACGCCGCCCGAGCGCGGGGAGTCGTAGTCCTTGAGCGCCGTCTTCTTCACCAGGCCGCCCTTGGTGGCCAGGATCAGGTAGGGCGCCGCCTCGTAGTCGCGGATCGCGAGGACCTGGGCGATCTTCTCGTCCGGCTGGAAGGCCATCAGGTTCGCCACGTGCTGGCCGCGCGCGTCACGGCCGGCGTCCGGGAGCTCGTACGCCTTGGACCGGTAGACGCGGCCCTTGTTGGTGAAGAACAGCAGCCAGTGGTGCGTGGTGGAGACGAAGAAGTGGTCGACCAGGTCGTCCTGCTTCAGCTTCGTGCCCCGGACGCCCTTGCCGCCGCGCTTCTGCGAGCGGTAGTCCTCGGTCTTGGTCCGCTTGACGTAACCGCCGTGCGTGATCGTGACGACGATGTCCTCTTCGGCGATCAGGTCCTCGATGGACATGTCACCGTCGAAGGGCACCAGCTTCGAACGCCGGTCGTCGCCGAACTTCTCGACGATCGCCGCCAGTTCCTCGCTGACGATGGAGCGCTGACGCTCCTCCGAGGCCAGGATCGCGTTGTACTCGTTGATCTTGGCCTGGAGCTCGTCGTGCTCCGCGACGATCTTCTGCCGCTCCAGCGCCGCCAGACGCCGCAGCTGCATCTCCAGGATCGCGTTCGCCTGGATCTCGTCGATCTCCAGCAGGCCCATCAGGCCCTCGCGCGCGATCTCGACCGTGTTGCTGCGCCGGATGAGCGCGATGACCTCGTCGATCGCGTCCAGGGCCTTGAGCAGACCGCGCAGGATGTGCGCCCGCTCCTCCGCCTTGCGCAGACGGAAGCGCGTACGGCGGACGATGACCTCGATCTGGTGCTGCACCCAGTGGCGGATGAACGCGTCGATCGACAGGGTGCGCGGCACCCCGTCCACCAGCGCCAGCATGTTCGCGCCGAAGTTCGTCTGCAGGTCGGTGTGCTTGTACAGGTTGTTCAGCACGACCTTGGCGACGGCGTCGCGCTTGAGCACGATCACCAGGCGCTGGCCCGTCCGGGAGGACGTCTCGTCGCGGACGTCGGCGATGCCGCCGATCTTGCCGTCCTTGACCAGGTCCGCGATCTTCTGCGCCAGGTTGTCCGGGTTGGTCTGGTACGGCAGCTCCGTGACCACCAGGCACTGGCGGTTCTGGATCTCCTCGACCTCGACCACGGCGCGCATCGTGATGGAGCCGCGACCGGTGCGGTACGCCTCCTCGATGCCCTTGCGGCCCACGACCAGCGCGCCGGTCGGGAAGTCCGGGCCCTTGATCCGCTCGATGAGCGCGTCCTGGAGCTCCTCGTGCGAGGCCTCCGGGTGCTCCAGCGCCCACTGGGCGCCGGCCGCGACCTCGCGCAGGTTGTGCGGCGGGATGTTGGTGGCCATGCCGACGGCGATACCGGCGGAGCCGTTCACCAGCAGGTTCGGGAAGCGCGCCGGCAGGACCGTCGGCTCCTGGTTGCGGCCGTCGTAGTTGTCCTGGAAGTCGACGGTCTCCTCGTCGATGTCCCGGAGCATCTCCATGGCCAGCGGCATGAGCTTGCACTCGGTGTAGCGCATGGCGGCCGCCGGGTCGTTGCCCGGGGAGCCGAAGTTGCCGTTGGAGTCCACCAGCGGCATCCGCATCGACCACGGCTGCGCCAGACGGACCAGGGCGTCGTAGATGGAGCTGTCACCGTGCGGGTGGTAGGTGCCCATGACGTCGCCGACGACGCGGGCGCACTTGTAGAAGCCCTTCTCGGGCCGGTAGCCGCCGTCGTACATCGCGTACAGCACGCGACGGTGGACGGGCTTGAGGCCGTCCCGTACGTCGGGCAGCGCGCGGGAGACGATGACGGACATCGCGTAGTCGAGGTAGGAGCGCTGCATCTCCGTCTCGAGCCCGACGGGCTCGATGCGCAGCACGGGCTGCTCCTCCGCGGAATTCTCTGCGTTCTTTGCGGGTTGGGTGGTTTCGTCGGCCATTGCTGGTCAGGAATCCTTTCAGGCGGCGGTCAGCGGAGGCCGACTCAGATGTCGAGGAAGCGGACGTCCTTGGCGTTGCGCTGGATGAAGGAGCGCCGCGCCTCGACGTCCTCACCCATCAGCACCGAGAACAGGTCGTCGGCCTGCGCCGCGTCGTCGAGCGTGACCTGGCCGAGCACGCGGTGGTCCACGTCCATGGTGGTGACGCGCAGCTCCTCGGCGTTCATCTCGCCCAGACCCTTGAAGCGCTGGATCGAGTCTTCCTTGATGCGCTTGCCGTTCTGCTTGCCGAGCTCGACCAGTGCGTCGCGCTCGCGGTCCGAGTACGCGTACTCGAAGTCGTCGCGGCCCCACTTGATCTTGTAGAGCGGCGGGCGGGACAGGTACACGTGACCGGCCTCGACCAGCGGGCGCATGAAGCGGAAGAGGAAGGTCAGCAGCAGGGTGTTGATGTGCTGGCCGTCGACGTCGGCGTCCGCCATCAGGATGATCTTGTGATAGCGGAGCTTCTCGATGTCGAAGTCCTCGTGGACACCGGTGCCGAAGGCGCTGATCAGCGCCTGGACCTCGGTGTTCTGGAGGATCTTGTCGATGCGGGCCTTCTCGACGTTCAGGATCTTGCCGCGGATGGGCAGGATGGCCTGGTACATCGGGTTGCGGCCGGACTTCGCGGAGCCGCCGGCGGAGTCGCCCTCGACGATGAAGATCTCGCACTTGGTCGGGTCGTTCGACTGGCAGTCGGACAGCTTGCCCGGCAGCGAGGCGCTCTCCAGCAGGCCCTTGCGGCGGGTCAGGTCGCGGGCCTTGCGGGCCGCGACGCGGGCCGTGGCCGCCTGGATGGCCTTGCGGACGATGTCCGCGGCCTCGACCGGGTTGCGGTCGAACCAGTCGTTCAGGTGCTCGTGGACGACCTTCTGCACGAAGGTCTTGGCCTCCGTGTTGCCCAGCTTGGTCTTCGTCTGGCCCTCGAACTGGGGCTCGCCCAGCTTGACCGAGATGATCGCCGTCAGACCCTCGCGGATGTCCTCGCCGGCGAGGTTGTCGTCCTTCTCGCGGAGCAGCTTCTTGTCGCGCGCGTAGCGGTTGACCAGGCCGGTCAGCGCGGCGCGGAAGCCCTCTTCGTGGGTGCCGCCCTCGTGCGTGTGGATCGTGTTCGCGAAGGAGTACACGCCCTCGCTGTACTGCGAGTTCCACTGCATCGCGATCTCGACCGAGAGCATGCGCTCCTTGTCCTCGGCCTCGACGTCGATGACGGTCGGGTGGATCAGCTCGCCCTTGCGCGAGTTCAGGTACTTCACGAAGTCGACGATGCCGCCCTCGTAGTGGTACTTGACCGTGCGGGCCTTGGGCTCCTGCGCGTCCGCGTCGGGGTTGTCGGCGTCCGCCGTGGCCTTCGCCGACTCGCGCTCGTCGGTCAGCGTCAGGGTCAGGCCCTTGTTGAGGAAGGCCATCTCCTGGAAGCGCCGCGACAGCGTCTCGAAGGAGTACTCGGTGGTCTCGAAGATGTCGCCGTCGGCCCAGAACGTCACCGACGTGCCGTGCTCGTCGGTCTCCTCGTTCCTGGCCAGCGGCGCCGTCGGCACGCCGAGCTTGTAGTCCTGGGTCCAGCGGTAGCCGTCCGTCTTGACCTCGACCGCGACCTTGGTCGACAGGGCGTTCACGACGGACACGCCGACGCCGTGCAGACCACCGGAGACCGCGTAGCCGCCGCCGCCGAACTTGCCGCCCGCGTGCAGCACCGTCAGGACGACCTCGACGGCCGGCTTCCCCTCGGACGGCACGATGCCGACCGGGATGCCGCGGCCGTTGTCGACCACTCGCACGCCGCCGTCGGCGAGGATCGTCACGTGGATCGTGTCCGCGTGCCCGGCCATGGCCTCGTCGACCGAGTTGTCGACGACCTCCTGGACCAGGTGGTGCAGGCCGCGCTCGCCCGTCGAGCCGATGTACATACCCGGCCGCTTGCGCACGGCGTCCAGGCCCTCGAGGACCTGGATCGCACTGGCGTCGTAATTCTTCTCGTTGGAGTCGCCGGAATCGGCCACGAAGCGCCCTTTCTGGCACAGCGCAGCCCGTACTCCGGACCAGCGTGTGCGCCGGCGGGAGCGGCCGCGTCGATCTGCGTTGTCTGCGTTGTCGTGCTGTCTCCCGCGGATCGGGCGGGATTGCTTCCAGTCTACCGGTACCACTGACATGAATGGGGGTTTGCCGGTGCCTGAGTCCGCATGTGCCGCCCTGAACCTCCTCTCTGAGACTCCCCATATTCGGGGAGGGGCTCAAAGAGGCTCACGCGGGCGTCCAGCGCTTCGGCCTGTCAACCTTCCACTACCGTGAGGGACGCCACCCGCGCCGGCCCCTCCGGGAGGCTCCGGCCGGGGCGTCGCGGGGCATGCCGGGGGCGCCTCCCCGGCCTGTCCCCCGTCCTGGGGAGGGCCGCCACCGGGCCTCGCGGGCCGTCCTGCGGCCTGCTCTGCGGGCTTCTCGTCCGGCCTTCTCCTCCGGCCTTCGCCGCTGGCCGGAACCCGTACGGTCGCGGAACCTGCCAGGTGGCCGGAACCGGTCAGCCGTAGGTGTCGCCGGGCCCCGTGCTGCCCGGCGCCCGCAACGGCCCGTACCGCTTGGGGCGGCCGCCCGGGCCCTGCACCTTGATCAGCCGGACCGTGCCCTGTCCGAGTTCCGCGTTCAGCCGCGCCACCAGCTGCGGGGCCAGCAGCTTCAGCTGCGCGGCCCAGGCCGAGGAATCGCACCGTACGAGGAGTTCACGCTCCTCGTAGCGTTCCGGTTCACAGTGGGCCGCGATCTCCGGCCCGACGATCTCCGCCCAGCGCTCCATCACCCCGGCGACCGCGATCGGCATCTCCCAGCCGCGCTCGGTGCGCAGCCGGTCCAGGGCCGCCATCAGCGGCATCGGGTCCCGGCCGTCGGCGCGGGCCCCCGAGCGCAGCCCGGGCTGCTGCCGGCGCTGCTTCCCGCCGACCGCGTTGCCCCGCGCGCGGGCCTGCTCGCGCGCGGCCGCGAGGGCCTGGCGGGCCAGGTCCACCCCGGAGGGCTCCGGGGCCTTGCGCTCGTGCTTCTCGGCGTCGTTCACAGCCGGGTCACCTCACCGCCGGACACCCCGAAGCGCGTGCCCGTCAGCACGCCGGGAACGTCGTCGTCGACCGCCGCCGTCACGAGCACCTGTTCGCCGCCCGCCACCAGCTCCGCGAGCCGCTCGCGGCGGCGCGCGTCCAGCTCCGCGAAGACGTCGTCCAGGATCAGCACCGGCTCCGCGCCCTCCGAGCGCAGCAGCTCGTACGAGGCCAGGCGCAGGGCCAGCGCGTACGACCAGGACTCGCCGTGGCTGGCGTACCCCTTCGCGGGGAGTTCGCCCAGGCGCAGCAGGAGGTCGTCGCGGTGCGGCCCGGCCAGGGTCACCCCGCGCTCGATCTCCTGCTTGCGGACCTCGGACAGGGCGCCGAGCAGGACCTCGTAGAGCTCCTCGCGGGTGCGGGCGGCGCCGCTGTCGACCGGGTCGCCGGCGGAGGACTTGTACGCGAGGGCGAGCGGGCCGCCGCCGGGCGCGAGCTGCTCGTACGCCTTGTCGGCGAGCGGCAGCAGGGTGGCGATCAGGTCGAGGCGCTGGGCGAGGAGCTCGGCCCCGGCGCGGGCGAGGTGCTGGTCCCAGACGTCGAGGGTGGAGAGGTCCATGGAGCGGCCGCCGTGGCGTCGGGCCATGGCGGCGGACTTCAGGAGGGTGTTGCGCTGCTTGAGGACGCGCTCGTAGTCGGAGCGGACCGCCGCCATCCGCGGGGAGCGGGCGGTCACGAGCTCGTCGAGGAAGCGGCGCCGCTCGCCGGGGTCGCCCTTGACCAGGGCGAGGTCCTCGGGGGCGAACAGCACGGTGCGTACGATCCCCAGCACGTCACGGGGTCTGACCTGCGAGGACCGGTTGATGCGGGCGCGGTTGGCGCGTCCCGGGTTCAGTTCGAGCTCGACCAGCTGCTGTCGTTCGCCCTGGGTGACCGCGGCCCGGATGACCGCCCGGTCGGCGCCCATGCGGACGAGCGGGGCGTCCGAGGAGACGCGGTGGCTGCCCAGGGTGGCGAGGTAGCCGATGGCCTCGACGAGGTTCGTCTTGCCCTGGCCGTTGGGGCCCACGAAAGCCGTGACGCCCGGGGCGAGGGGGACCTCGGCCCGGGCGTACGAGCGGAAGTCGGCCAACGAGAGATGCGTAACGTGCATGCGGCGCCGACCTCCCCCGGCTTCCTGCTGTGCTGTGTGGTGCTGTGGTGCGCTTACTTCTTCTCGACCGCGTGGCCGCCGAACTGGTTGCGCAGCGCGGCGATCATCTTCATCTGCGGCGAGTCGTCCTGGCGGGACGCGAACCGGGCGAACAGCGAGGCCGTGATCGCCGGCAGCGGGACCGCGTTGTCGATGGCCGCCTCGACGGTCCAGCGGCCCTCGCCCGAGTCCTGGGCGAAGCCCTTGAGCCCGTCGAGGTGCTCGTCCTCGTCCAGCGCGTTGACGGCGAGGTCCAGCAGCCAGGAACGGATGACCGTGCCTTCCTGCCAGGACCGGAAGACCTCGCGGACGTCGGTGACGGAGTCGACCTTCTCCAGGAGCTCCCAGCCCTCGGCGTAGGCCTGCATCATGGCGTACTCGATGCCGTTGTGGACCATCTTCGCGAAGTGGCCCGCGCCGACCTTGCCGGCGTGCACGGAGCCGAAGTCGCCCTCGGGCTTGAGCGCGTCGAAGATCGGCTGGACCACGGCGACGTCCTTCTCGTCGCCGCCGTACATCAGCGCGTAGCCGTTCTCCAGGCCCCAGACGCCGCCGGAGACGCCGCAGTCGACGAAGCCGATGCCCTTGGCCTTCAGTTCCTCGGCGTGCTTCTCGTCGTCGGTCCAGCGCGAGTTGCCGCCGTCGACGACGATGTCGCCGGGGGAGAGCAGCTCGGCGAGCTCGTCGACGGTGGACTGCGTCGCGGCCCCGGCCGGGACCATCACCCACACGACGCGGGGGGACTGCAGGCCGTCCACAAGCTCCTGCAGGCTGTGGACATCGGCGAGGTCCGGGTTGCGGTCGTATCCGATGACGGTGTGGCCTGCGCGGCGGATGCGCTCGCGCATGTTGCCGCCCATCTTGCCGAGACCGACGAGACCGAGCTCCATCAGGTGGGTTCCTTAAGCGTTGGGGCCGTCTGTACGGGGCTTCCCCGGTACCGGTGGGTTCCGGTCGTTTCTCCTGGGTCGCCCGCCGGGTCCGAGCCTACGCCGGGCCATGGCGTCGGGCCGCTCCGGACGGCGCCGGGCCCGGCACTCGCGGCTGCGAGACCGGGCCCGGTGCCGTCGTACGGCGGGAGCGGGTCAGCCGGAGAGGCGGACCGGCATGATCAGGTACTTGTAGGCCTCGTCGGCCTCCGCGTCGACCGCGGGCCGGCCGCTGAGCAGCGCGGGCTTGGTGGACGTGGTGAAGCTGAGCTGGGCGGCGGGCGAGTCGATGGCGCTCAGGCCGTCCAGCAGGAAGGTGGGGTTGAAGGCGATCGAGATGTCGTCGCCCTCGAGGTTCGCGTCGACGCGTTCCACAGCCTGTGCATCGTCGCTGGAGCCCGCTTCCAGGATCAGCACGCCCTGCTCGAAGCTGAGGCGGACCGGGGTGTTGCGCTCGGCGACCAGGGCCACGCGCTTGACGGCCTCGACGAACGGGGCGGTCTCGATCACGGCGACGGAGTTGAACTCCGTCGGGAAGAGGGTGCGGTACTTCGGCAGGTCGCCTTCGAGCAGGCGGGTGGTGGTGCGGCGGCCCGCGCCCTCGAAGCCGATGAGGCCCTCGCCCTGGCCGGAGCCGGAGAGCGCCAGGGTGACGGTGTCGCCGCTGGTGAGGGACTTGGCGGTGTCGAGGAGGGTCTTGGCGGGCACCAGGGCCACGGCCGAGGCCTCCGGGTTCTCCGGCTTCCACAGGAACTCGCGGACCGCGAAGCGGTAGCGGTCGGTGGAGGCCAGGGTGACGCGGTCGCCCTCGATCTCGATGCGGACACCGGTCAGCACGGGGAGCGTGTCGTCGCGGCCGGCGGCGATGGCGACCTGTGCGGCGGCGGAGGCGAAGACCTCGCCGGGCACGGTGCCGGTCGCGGTCGGCATCTGCGGGAGCGCCGGGTACTCCTCCACAGGCAGGGTGTGGAGTGTGAACCGCGAGGAGCCGCAGACCACGGTCGCCCGTACACCGTCTGTGGAAATCTCCACCGGGCGGTTGGGGAGGGCGCGGCAGATGTCGGCGAGGAGCCGGCCGGAGACGAGGACGGTGCCGTCCTCCTCCACGTCCGCCTCGACGGAGACGCGGGCCGAGACCTCGTAGTCGAAGCCGGAGAGGGACAGGGTGCCCTCCTCGGCCTTCAGCAGCAGGCCCGCGAGTACGGGCACCGGCGGCCGGGCCGGGAGGCTGCGTGCAGCCCAGGCCACCGCCTCCGCGAGTACGTCGCGCTCCACCCGGATCTTCACCGGAACCGCCTCCTGCTGTTGCTCGCTCGTCTGCCGGCCTTCGTCGTCGGCCCGTCGATGCCTCGACCGATGCCGGGGACCAGTCTGACGTACGGCGCCGACAGTCGTCGCGGCTGGCGGTCAAGTCGGGAGCGAGGAGTCGGGACGGCCGTCCGGCGAGTTGTGCACAGGACCCGCTTGAAAACCGAAACCGGCCTAACTCTCCATGGGGGTAGTAGTAGGGCCTGTGGAAACGGTGGATAAGCCCGTTTTCCCAGGTCAACCCGCGTTTTTTATCCCCACACCCTGTGGGTGGGACCGGTGGACAACCGGGGGTGTCTGTGGAGAACGGAAAGTTCTGCACAGGTCGTCCCCAGGTGACCCTCACTACTCCACAGGTGTGTCCCCAGCTTTTCCCCAGAAGTCCACAGACCAAACGTCGACATCCGTGTGACCGCTTTCACTCGGGGCGGTGATGCGGGGTGTGCCGTTGCCGAACAGTGGACAACGGTGTGGAGAACCGTCGGGAACCTGTGCACAGGATGCGGGAACCTGTGGGGCGGCGGTGGACAAAGGAGTGGATGAGCCTGTGGATGATTTTTCTGTCCACAGCCTGTGGATGACACTTGTTCACAAATCCACAGCTGCCTGACCTGGCCTGATGGGGCCTCAACCGGCGCCCCTGTGGACAGATTGTGGGCGATGTGGACTGTCCTCAGGCTGTGGACGGAAGAAACCTGGGGAATCTGTGGATGACGGGCCCTCCCGGGGGCGCATTCGAACAGAGCAGGGGCGCACGGACGAAGAAGGGCGCCCCCGGTTCGATCCGGAAGCGCCCTGTCCTGAGGTTTGAGGGACCGCCAGCCGGCCCCTGTGGGGCCGTCGTCAGCCGTTCTTGATGCGGTTGGTGAGCTCCGTGACCTGGTTGTAGATGGAGCGCCGTTCGGCCATCAGGGCGCGGATCTTGCGGTCCGCGTGCATGACGGTCGTGTGGTCCCGCCCGCCGAACTGGGCGCCGATCTTCGGCAGCGAGAGGTCCGTCAGCTCGCGGCACAGGTACATCGCGATCTGCCGGGCGGTGACGAGGACCCGGCTGCGCGAGGAGCCGCACAGGTCGTCCACGGTCAGCCCGAAGTAGTCGGCGGTGGCCGCCATGATGTCGGAGGCGGTGATCTCGGGCGCGCTGTCCTCGCCGCCCGGGATCAGGTTCTTGAGGACGTCCTCGGTGAGCCCGAGGTCCACCGGCTGGCGGTTCAGGCTCGCGAAGGCGGTGACGCGGATCAGCGCCCCCTCCAGCTCGCGGATGTTGCGCGAGATGCGGGAGGCGATGAACTCCAGTACCTCCGGCGGGGCGTTGAGCTGCTCCTGGACGGCCTTCTTGCGCAGGATCGCGATGCGGGTCTCCAGCTCGGGCGGCTGGACGTCGGTGATCAGGCCCCACTCGAAGCGGTTGCGGAGCCGGTCCTCCAGGGTGACGAGCTGCTTGGGCGGCCGGTCGGAGGACAGCACGATCTGCTTGTTGGCGTTGTGGAGCGTGTTGAAGGTGTGGAAGAACTCCTCCTGCGTCGACTCCTTGCTCGCGAGGAACTGGATGTCGTCGACCAGCAGGATGTCCATCTCCCGGTACCGCTTGCGGAAGGCGTCGCCCTTGCCGTCGCGGATGGAGTTGATGAACTCGTTGGTGAACTCCTCCGAGCTCACGTACCGCACGCGGGTGCCGGGGTAGAGGCTCCGCGCGTAGTGCCCGATGGCGTGCAGCAGGTGCGTCTTGCCGAGGCCCGACTCCCCGTAGACGAAGAGGGGGTTGTACGCCTTCGCCGGCGCCTCGGCGACGGCCACCGCGGCGGCGTGCGCGAAGCGGTTGGAGGCGCCGATGACGAAGGTGTCGAAGAGGTACTTGGGGTTCAGCCGGGCGGTCGGCTCCAGCGGGCCCGAAGTCGAACCGCCGGAGGGCGCCGACGGCGGCGGCGCGGGCGTCGGCCGGCCGGGCGCGGGGCGCGGGGCCGACTGCTCGTACTGCGGCGGCTCGTACTTCTGGGGCTCGTACGGCTGGGGTTCGTACTTCTGCGGCTCGTACTGCTGCGGTTCGTAAGAAGAGGAGGAGTCGTAGCCGGGCTGCTCGTACTTCTGCTGCTCGTAGCCGCCCTGGTCGTAGCCGCCGGGCTCGGACTGCTGGAGGTATCCGGGCTGCGGGGTGGCGTAGGGGTCGCGCTCGGGGAAGCCGCCGAGGCGCTGCTGCTGCCAGCCGTACTCGTCCTGGCCGCCGCGGGGCCAGGAGCCGGGCTCCTGGCGCGGCTGCTGGTACTCCGGGTACGCGGGGCGAGCGGTCGGGAGCTGGTCCTCGCCGGGACCGGCGCCGGGGCGCTGGCCGCCGTACGGCTCGTAGCCCTCGCGCGGGGAGGGGGCGGGCGGGGCGGACGGTGCGGGCTCGCCCGCCGAGTCGTCCACGGTGATGGCGATCCGGATCGGGCGGCCGCACTCGCGGCTCAGGGCGTCGCTGATCAGCGGGGCGAGACGGCCTTCCAGGACCCGCTTGCCCCACTCATTGGGGACGGCGAGCAGGGCGGTGTCGGCCACGAGGGCCAGCGGCTGGCATCGTTCCACCCACTGCTTGTCCTTGGGCTCGATCCCCTGCTGGCCCTCCCCGAGCAGCTTCTCGAGCACGCGTGGCCACACTGCGGCAAGATCGGCAGGTACGTCAGCCACAGAGCACGCTCTCTCACAGGTCCCGGTCCCACGAATGTGTGGTTCTTTGGGACGGTCGGGACAAAAAATCCGGGATCAGGCAACGGTAGTCAGGCCGGTGGGTAGGGTTCAAGTCGTTGTCCACAGCCTGTGCACAGTGTGCGGCAGGGGCCACTCGGTTTGACCGGATGGCGTAGCCGCGCGTACCGTAACGAGGTCGAGTTGTCGATGGCTGCTGCCGCCTGCCTACCGATGGGCGAAGGTCACTGATTGTGATCATTTAGCGGTGTCCACTCGGGCGAACACGCGAGTTCCTCGTGGGCGCACGGTGACAGCCAGGCGATGTACCGCCACAACGATTCATTCTCTGGAGCCCCCGAGTGAGCAAGCGCACCTTCCAGCCGAACAACCGCCGTCGTGCCAAGACCCACGGCTTCCGTCTGCGGATGCGTACCCGTGCCGGTCGCGCGATCCTCGCGAACCGTCGCAGCAAGGGCCGTTCCGCCCTTTCCGCGTAACAACGCGCAGGTCGTGACGTCGTGCTGTCTCCCGAAAATCGGCTGAGGCGGCGCGAGGACTTCGCGAGCGCGGTGCGCCGAGGGCGCCGGGCAGGTCGCCCGCTCCTCGTCGTCCACCTACGTACAAGCGGTGCAACGGACCCGCACGAGCCGGGGGATGTCGATCCCTCGCCGCGTGCGGGTTTCGTCGTCAGCAAGGCTGTCGGCATCGCGGTCGTCCGCAACCGGGTCAAGCGCCGGCTCCGCCATCTCGTACGTGATCGGCTGGCTCAGCTGCCCGCCGGTAGCCTGGTGGTGGTGCGGGCCCTGCCCGGAGCCGCTGACGCCGGCGTCGACGAGCTGGCCCGTGACCTGGACGCCGCCTTGGCGCGGCTGCTGGGAGGCGTGGCTCGATGAAGTACCCGCTGCTCGCTTTGATCAAGCTGTACCAGTGGACGATCAGTCCGCTGCTCGGGCCGGTGTGCCGCTATTACCCCTCGTGCTCGCACTACGGGTTCACGGCCATCGACCGGCATGGTGCGGTGAAGGGGACGGCTCTGACCGCCTGGCGGATCCTGCGGTGCAATCCGTGGTCCCCGGGTGGTGTGGATCATGTCCCACCCCGGAAACGCCCGCGTTGGCACGAGCAGCTGCGCAGTGCGTTGCGTAGATCTCGCAATGCTCAAGGAGCCTGATTAGTGGACACGATTGCCAGTCTGTTCAGCTTTATCACCACACCCGTGTCGTGGATCATCGTCCAGTTCCACAAGGTCTACGGCGCGATCTTCGGTGCGGACAGTGGATGGGCCTGGGGCCTGTCCATCGTGTCGCTGGTGGTCCTGATCCGCATCTGTCTGATCCCGCTCTTCGTGAAGCAGATCAAGGCGACGCGTGGCATGCAGGCGCTCCAGCCGAAGATGAAGGCGATCCAGGAGCGCTACAAGAACGACAAGCAGCGTCAGTCCGAAGAGATGATGAAGCTGTACAAGGAGACGGGTACCAACCCGCTCTCCTCGTGCCTTCCCATCCTGGCGCAGTCCCCGTTCTTCTTCGCGCTCTACCACGTGCTCGCGAGCATCGCCAACGGCAAGACCATCGGCGTGATCAACCAGCCGCTGCTGGAGAGCGCCCGCCAGGCGCACATCTTCGGCGCCCCGCTGGCCGCCAAGTTCATGGACAGCGCCGAGAAGGTCGCGGCCCTGGACGCCTCGATCACCAACGTGCGCATCGTGACCGCGGTCATGATCGTCATGATGTCGCTGTCGCAGTTCTACACGCAGCGCCAGCTGATGCAGAAGAACGTGGACCTCTCGGTCAAGACGCCGTTCATGCAGCAGCAGAAGATGCTCATGTACATCTTCCCGGTGATCTTCGCCGTCATGGGCATCAACTTCCCCGTCGGTGTCCTCGTCTACTGGCTGACCACCAACGTGTGGACCATGGGCCAGCAGATGTACGTGATCAACCAGAACCCGACGCCGGGCAGCAAGGCCCAGGACCAGTACCTGACCCGCCTGCTGAAGCACGTCACCACCCACGGCGACGTCAAGGGCCGGGGCAAGAAGAAGATCGTCGCGGCGATCGTGGCCAAGGGCCCGGACCGCAACGACAACGAGCGGAAGTTCATCACCGCGCTGACGAAGCAGGGCATGGCCGCGCAGGCGGACGGCTCCGTGATCAAGAGTTCTGAGGCCACGGCCGACTCGGACGCGGCGAGCGGCGGTGTCGCCACCAAGCGGCAGCAGCCGAAGCGCCAGTCGAAGTCCAAGCGTCAGACGCCCCCCAGCAAGCCCTCGAAGAAGTAGAAGGAGTCCCTCCCGTGACGGAAGGCACCACCACCGCCGCCGCTGAGAGTGGCGACACCCTGACCCGCCTTGAGCAGGAGGGTGAGATCGCGGCCGACTACCTTGAGGGTCTGCTGGACATCGCCGACCTGGACGGCGACATCGACATGGACGTCGAGGCGGACCGCGCCGCGGTGTCGATCGTCAGCGACTCGGGCGGCCGCGACCTGCAGAAGCTCGTGGGCCGCGACGGTGAGGTCCTGGAGGCCCTCCAGGAGCTGACCCGCCTCGCCGTGCATCGGGAGACCGGCGACCGCAGCCGGCTGATGCTGGACATCGCGGGCTTCCGGGCGAAGAAGCGCGAGGAGCTGGCGGAGCTGGGCGCGAAGGCGGCCGCGGATGTGAAGGCCTCGGGCGAGCCTCTGAAGCTGGCCCCGATGACCCCCTTCGAGCGCAAGGTCGTCCACGACGCCGTGGCGGCCGCCGGCCTGAAGAGCGAGTCCGAGGGCGAGGAGCCGCAGCGCTTCGTCGTCGTGCTCCCGGCCTGACCGGAACGTTGTGCGTCGGCCCCGCCTGTGTCGCAGGCGGGGCCGAAGTTTGTAAGCCTGGCAGTTGAACGACACGGTTGAACGACACGGTTTTGGCGTGAGCGGTTCTGTACGGAAGGACGGTCCCCGTGACGGAGGCAGCGGAGCTTCCCGCGGCGCCTGAAGAGGCGCCCCCGGCGCCCGAAGAGGCGCGTGCGGTGTTCGGTGAGTTTTTCCCGGAAGCTGTGCGGTACGCGGAGCTGCTTGCGGACGCGGGGGTCAAGCGGGGCCTGATCGGGCCGCGCGAGGTTCCCCGGCTGTGGGAGCGGCACCTGCTGAACTGCGCGGTCCTCTCCGAGGTGGTGCCCGAGGGCGTCACCGTGTGCGACGTGGGCTCGGGCGCCGGCCTGCCCGGCATTCCGCTCGCCCTGGTCCGACGGGACCTGAAGATCACCCTGCTGGAGCCCCTGCTGCGCAGGACGAACTTCCTCCAGGAAGCCGTGGAGCTGCTCGGGCTGGACCACGTCACCGTGGTGCGCGGCCGGGCCGAGGAGGTGCTGGGCAAGCTCCAGCCGGTGCACGTGGTGACGGCCCGCGCGGTGGCGCCGCTGGACCGGCTCGCGGGCTGGGGCGTGCCGCTGCTGCGTCCTTACGGCGAGATGCTGGCCCTGAAGGGCGACACCGCCGAGGAGGAGCTGGTGGCGGCGAAGGTCGCGCTGACCAAGCTCGGTGTGGTGAAGACCTCGGTCCTCCACGTGGGCGAGGGCGTCGTCGACCCGCTGTCCACGGTGGTCCGGGTGGAGGTCGGAGAGAGCCCCGGTGGGGTGAGGTTCGCGGCCAAGCGGGCTAAGGCCGCACGGGTGGGGCGCGCGCGCAGGCGCCGCTGACCACGCCGCTGGCGCTGCGTTTTGGGGCGGGTTGGGCCCTATAGGTATGGATTTCGGAGTGTCGTAGCGGGCTGAAGACTCCGTCCGGGCATCGTGTTTCACGTGAAACGTCGCTCTCTGCTGCACGGAATCATCAGCCGCGGCCGTGCTGCTGCGGCTCCCCGCTCCCGCAAGGACGCGGGGGTGACGGAGTTGTCCACAACGGTGGATTCATCCACAGGAGTACGGGCCCCGCTGGTTCGCGACCCGGGTGGCATGGCAGGCTCTGTTCATCGCGAGCCCGCTGCCGAGGAGAGTGACACCGTGCGGTCCGACGCCAACCTCGCGGGGCCGATGGCCGATCCGGTCCCCGGTCCCCGCTCTGAATCGCCGGGCGACGATGTTTCACGTGAAACATCGTCCCCGCCCCTCGTGGACAACGACGACATCGAGGACACCCCGATCGCCCGAGCCGCCCAGCATGCGATCGAGGCGATCGGCCACACCGGTGCCGCCCTGCCGAGGCCCGCACAGACCCGGATCATGGTCGTGGCCAACCAGAAGGGCGGCGTCGGCAAGACCACGACGACCGTGAACCTGGCGGCCTCACTGGCCCTCCACGGTGCACGCGTCCTGGTCATCGACCTCGACCCGCAGGGCAACGCCTCCACCGCACTGGGCATCGACCACCACGCGGACGTGCCGTCCATCTACGACGTGCTCGTGGACAGCCGTCCCCTGCTGGAGGTCGTACAGCCGGTGGTGGACGTGGAAGGGCTCTTCTGCGCCCCGGCCACGATCGATCTCGCGGGTGCGGAGATCGAGCTGGTGTCGCTGGTGGCCCGTGAGAGCCGGCTCCAGCGGGCGATCCAGGCGTACGAGCAGCCGCTCGACTACATCCTCATCGACTGCCCGCCCTCGCTGGGCCTCCTGACGGTGAACGCGATGGTGGCCGGCGCCGAGGTGCTGATCCCGATCCAGTGCGAGTACTACGCGCTGGAGGGCCTGGGACAGCTGCTGCGCAACGTCGATCTGGTGCGGGCCCACCTGAACCCGTCCCTGCACGTCTCCACGATCCTCCTGACGATGTACGACGGCAGGACGCGGCTGGCCTCGCAGGTGGCGGACGAGGTGCGCACGCACTTCGGCAAGGAAGTGCTGCGCACGAGCATCCCGCGGTCGGTGCGCATCTCGGAGGCCCCGAGCTACGGGCAGACGGTTCTCACGTACGACCCGGGTTCCAGCGGTGCCCTGTCGTACCTGGAAGCAGCGCGGGAGATCGCGCTGCGGGGTGCCGGAATCCATTACGAAGCCCAGCACGCCCATCTGGGCGCGGGCATGAACAGCACGCAGAGTGTGGCGGAGGGGATCCAGTGAGTGAGCGACGTAGGGGTCTGGGGCGGGGGCTCGGCGCGCTGATTCCGTCCGCTCCCCAGGAGAAGACGCCGTCGGTGGGTACCGGGTCGACGAACCCGTCGGCGGTGCCGGTGCTCCAGTCGGAGCGGGGGATCGCCGCGGCGAAGCTCGCCGCGTTGGTGCAGGCGGATGTTTCACGTGAAACGTTGCTGCCGGCGGAGACGGCGGCCGCGCAGCCTGAGGGCAACGAGGTGGCGGGGGCGACGTTCGCGGAGCTTCCGCTGGACTCGATCTCGCCGAACCCGAAGCAGCCGCGCAACATGCAGCACCTCGACGAGGACGCGCTGGCCGAGCTGGTGACCTCGATCCAGACGGTGGGCCTGCTCCAGCCGGTGGTGGTCCGGGAGACGGAGCCCGGCCGCTATGAGCTGATCATGGGCGAGCGCCGTTTCCGTGCCTGCGGACAGGCGGGGCTGGAGACCATCCCCGCGATCATCCGGGCGACGGACGACGACAAGCTCCTGCTGGACGCCCTCCTGGAGAACCTGCACCGGGTTCAGCTGAACCCGCTGGAGGAGGCGGCCGCGTACGACCAGCTCCTCAAGGAGTTCGCCTGCACCCACGACCAGCTGGCGGACCGGATCGGGCGCTCGCGTCCGCAGGTCACCAACACCCTGCGGCTGCTGAGGCTCTCGCCCGACGTGCAGCTCAAGGTGGCCTCCGGTGTGCTGCTGGCGGGCCATGCACGGGCCCTCGTATCCGTCGAGGACTTCGGGGAGCAGCTCCGACTCGCCGAGCGGATCGTGGCCGAAGGCCTGTCGGTGCGTTCGGTCGAGGAGATCATCCAGCTGATGGGCTCGGAGTCGTCGAGCACCGTGAAGCCCAAGGGCCCGCGGGCCGGCACGCGGGTGTCCCCGGCGCTCAGTGAGCTGGCGACCCGTCTCTCGGACCGCTTCGAGACGCGCGTGAAGGTGGATCTGGGCCAGAAGAAGGGCAAGATCACCGTCGAGTTCGCTTCGATGGAGGACCTGGAGCGCATTCTCGGAACCCTCGCCCCGGGTGAGGGCCGCGTCCTCGAACAGGGCCCGTCCGGGGAGTAGTACCCCTGACTCGTGCCACTCCCTGCCCCCTGCTCCATCGAGATGTCCACACTCGAAGAAGCAGGGGGCAGTGCTTACGATGTGGGCATGGGTCGTCGGCTGGTACCGCTCACGCTGGACAACCTCCAGGACCTGCCCAGGCGTTGCCGGAGCTGTGTGTTCTGGGAGCTGGATCCCGTCACCGGCGGGGCCGCCGTGAAGGCGGGTACTCCGGAGCTGGAGAAGGAGGCCTGGATCTCGGCCGTCCTCCTGGACTGGGGCTCCTGCGGCCGTGTGGTCTACGTGGACGAGGTCCCGGTCGGGTTCGTGATGTACGCCCCGCCCGCCTATGTGCCGAGGGCCGCTTCCTTCCCGACGAGCCCGGTCTCCCCGGACGCGGTGCAGCTGATCACCGGCTGGATCATGCCGGGATATCAGGGGCAGGGCCTGGGACGGGTGATGGTCCAGACGGTCGCGAAGGACCTGCTGCGGAGGGGGTTCAAGGCGATCGAGGCGTTCGGCGAAGCGCGGTGGGAGCGGCCCGCCTGTCTGCTGCCGGCCGAGCACCTGCTGTCGGTGGGCTTCAAGACCGTACGCCCCCACCCGTCCCACCCCCGGCTGAGGCTGGAGCTGCGCACGACGCTGTCGTGGAAGGAAGACGTGGAGCTGGCCCTGGACCGCCTGTTGGGCGGAGCCCGGGCCCGCAAGGAACCGGCCCTTCGCCCGCTGTGAGCGCGTCCGGGTCCTCCGGACATGCGAACGGGGCCGCCCCTGAAGGGGCGGCCCCGTTTCACGTGGTCACTGCCGACAGCGCGGAGCGGCTGATCAGGCCTGCTCGACGAAGTCCGACAGGTCGCGCAGGATGGCGGCCTTGGGCTTGGCACCGACGATGGTCTTCACGACCTCGCCGCCCTGGTAGACGTTCAGGGTCGGGATGGACATGACGCCGTACTTGGCCGCGGTGTCCGGGTTCTGGTCGATGTTGAGCTTCACGATCTCGATCTGCTCGCCGTACTCGGCGGCGATGGCCTCCAGCGAAGGCGCGATCTGGCGGCACGGGCCGCACCACTCGGCCCAGAAGTCGACCAGCACGGGCTTGTCGCTGCGCAGGACGGCTTCGTCGAAGTCCGCGTCGGTCACATTCTTGAGGGTGCCGGCCACAGCGGCCTCCTTCTCTTCTACGGGGTGTGGGGTGTGGGGATGGAGCCGGGTCAGACGGTCGCGGTCGCCGGCTCGGCGTCCGCGAGCGCCGCGAGGAAGCGCTCCGCGTCGAGGGCGGCCGAGCAGCCGGTGCCGGCCGCGGTGATCGCCTGACGGTAGGTGTGGTCCACGACGTCGCCCGCGCCGAACACGCCGGTGACGTTGGTGCGCGTCGAGGGGGCGTCGACCTTGAGGTAGCCCTCGTCGTCCAGGTCGAGCTGACCGGTGAACAGCTCGGTGCGCGGGTCGTGTCCGACGGCGATGAACAGGCCGGTCACGGGCAGCTCGGAGGTCTCACCGGTCTTGGTGTTGCGCAGGGTGAGGCCGGAGAGCTTCTGCTCGCCGTGGATCTCGGCGACCTCGCTGTCCCAGGCGAACTTGATCTTCGGGTCGGCGAAGGCGCGGTCCTGCATGGTCTTGGAGGCGCGCAGGCTGTCACGGCGGTGGACGATCGTCACGGACTTGGCGAACCGGGAGAGGAAGGTGGCCTCCTCCATCGCGGTGTCACCGCCGCCGACCACGGCGATGTCCTGGTCCTTGAAGAAGAACCCGTCGCAGGTGGCGCACCACGAGACGCCGCGGCCGGAGAGGGCGTCCTCGTTGGGCAGGCCGAGCTTGCGGTGCTGGGAGCCGGTGGTGACGATGACGGCCTTGGCGCGGTGCACCGTGCCCGCGGTGTCCGTGACGGTCTTGATCTCACCGGTGAGGTCCACGGCGACGACGTCGTCCGGGACGAGCTCGGCCCCGAAGCGCTCGGCCTGGTCGCGCATGTTGTCCATGAGGTCCGGGCCCATGATGCCGTCCCGGAAACCGGGGAAGTTCTCGACCTCGGTGGTGTTCATGAGCGCGCCGCCCGCGGTGACGGCACCCTCGAAGACCAGGGGGTTGAGCGAAGCGCGTGCGGTGTACAGGGCGGCCGTGTAACCGGCCGGCCCGGAGCCGATGATGATCACGTTTCGTACGTCGCTCACGGGTTCTTTCCTCGTCTCTGCGGACTTCGTGCTGCCTACCGGGGGCCGGTGCGGACTCTCACCCCACCCAACGGATCCTACGGCGCGCACATTCCCCGCTTTGCCCCTCCAGTCCCGCAACGCGCGGAGGGCCACCCCGTGATCCCCTCAGTTGCGGGGATATGTACTGGTCAGCAGGGGCTTGTCCGGTGTTTGCGACGGATTGTCCGCACAGCCGGCGGGCACGAGATAGGCGTCCACCCGCGAGGCGTCGTCCGGGTGGGGCAGTACGACGAGGTAGACGGGCGTGCCCTGGTAACTGCCGCGCTCGGTGGCGACCGGCGGTTCGGTGCGGCCGGTGGCCTGTTGGACGCAGGGCGGGACCGGGGCCGCCTCGGGAGAGGCGAGTCGGTCGGCGGGAGCCAGCCCGGGGGAGACGTTCTGCAGCCCCATGCTCCGGTCCGTCTCACCCGGTGCGGTCTTCGGGGTGTTCACGGCGCCCCCGCCGGCGAGCAGCTGCCGGACGCTCTGGCGGAGCCCCTGGGCCGTGTACTCGCCGGGCGTGGCGGAGTCGGCGGAGGCCCTCGCCGTGTCGTTGCGCGTGGCGGTGTCGTGCGAGCCGGTGCCGCCCAGCCCGTTGAAGAGGAAGACCGCGAGTGCGCAGGCGGCTGCTCCGGCCAGCCCGGTGAGGACGGCGATCCGGCGCCGGGCGCGACGCCGGCCGGGGCCCGTTGGGCCAGACGGGTGACCGGTGGGCCGGTGGGCCTCGCTCCGGCCGGAGCCGCCCGCGTTCGTCCGCGATGTTTCACGTGAAACATCGCCCGTGGGGTGCGCCTCCGGGACGGTGGCCTCGGCCCGGGGGGTCGTCGAGTCGAGGAGGGCCTCCGCGGCGAGGGCCGCGTCGATCCGGCCGGCGATGGACGAGGGCATGCGCGGCGGTCCCGGGAGGGTGCCGAGCAGGGACCGGATCTCCTCAAGGGAGGCGAGTACGTCGGCGCACAGCGCGCACTCCCCGAGGTGGCTGCGCACCTCGGCGGTACGGGAGGGGGAGAGCAGCCCTTCGGTGAGGTCGGAGATCTCCGAGACCTCCGGGTGCCAGGTCGTGCCGGCAGTGCCGGTCGTGCCGCTTGAGGGGCTCACGGTCGTCCACCTCCGCCCTTCACAGCGTCTGGATCCGGTTCTGGATTCCTGGGGTCTGCCGCAGGTGGGACGGCTGTCCCCGGCGTCCGGTTCCTTCCCCGCTCAGAGGCGGTGCTACCCCCGGCATTCGTGCGCAGATGAGTGAGCATCGGGAGGAGTTTGGCCCGGCCCCGCGCGCACCGGCTCTTCACGGTTCCGGTGGGGACGTCGAGGATCCGGGCGGCGTCGGCTACGGGGTATCCCTGCATGTCGACGAGGACGAGGGCGGCCCGCTGCTCGGCCGGGAGGGTGCCGAGGGCGGCCAGGAGCTGGCGGTGGAGGTCCTGGCGCTCCGCAGGTGCCTCGGCGGACTCGTGGGGCTCCAGCAGCCGCTCCAGGCGGTCCGTGTCGTCGAGTGGCGAGGTCCGGCGGGAGGCGGCCTTGCGGGCGCGGTCGAGGCAGGCGTTCACGGTGATCCGGTGCAGCCAGGTGGTGACGGCTGAATCGCCCCGGAAGGTGTGGGCGGCCCGGTAGGCGGAGACCAGGGCGTCCTGGACGGCGTCGGCGGCCTCCTCGCGGTCGCCGAGGGTGCGCAGCGCGACGGCCCAGAGCCGGTCGCGGTGACGGCGTACGAGCTCCCCGAAGGCGTCGGGATCGCCGGCGACGTGCAGGGAAAGGAGATCCTGGTCGCTGCGCTCGCCGGTCGCGGCGTCGTCCAACGGTGAGCCCCCTCCCCTGCCTGCCTCAGCCCTTGAACTTCACGTCCGAGATGCCCTGCTTGTAGCCGGCCTTGCTGTAGTCCTCGTACTCGGCGTACGGCATGGCGGTGATCCACAGGAGGACGTAGCGCGTCTTGACCGGCTTCTCGGCGGTCAGCTTGACGCCGGTGTCCTTGGTGGTCGTGGCCGCGATCTTCTTCATGGAGCCGATCCCGCCCTTGGAGGGGTGCAGGGAGTCGGCCGTGTAGAGGGTCAGCGTGGTGTGGTCGCCCGGGTACTTCAGCGCTATCGAAGCCTCGCTGACCTCCTGCTCGGAGCCGAGGTCGAAGACGATCCCGACGCCGTCCTTGATCTTGAACTCGGGGCCGTCGGTGAAGCTCTTGGTCCGCCAGTAGCTGGAGGTGTCCCCGTCGTAGGTCTTGGCGACGAGCGCGCTGTTCTGCGGGCTGCCGTCCGGCGCGTATTCCTGGGCGCCCTTGATGGAGAGCTGCTTGAGCTCCTTCTTCTGCGCGGCGTCGTTGGGGCCCTGCTGCTGGGTCTGGGTGTTGTCACCGCCCGACTTGCCGTGTTCCAGGAGGCTGTCGGCGAGCTGCCAGCTGCCGAGGCCCAGGGCGACGATCAGCAGGGCGGCGACGCCCCACTTCAGG
Source organism: Streptomyces sp. NBC_00158 (assembly GCF_045160885.1). Classification (NCBI taxonomy): domain Bacteria; kingdom Bacillati; phylum Actinomycetota; class Actinomycetes; order Kitasatosporales; family Streptomycetaceae; genus Streptomyces; species Streptomyces sp. NBC_00158. The sequence continues at coordinate 3,653,340 of NZ_CP108161.1, read as the reverse complement.
GCGCGCCCGGTGCGGCTCTGCAGCGGCGGCGGGGGCACCGCCGCGACCGCCTGGGTGGGGGGCAGGCCGACCGGGGCGGGGCGGCCGTACGTGCCCTGCTGGTAGGTGGTGTGCTGGTACTCGGGAGGCGCGGTGAAGGCGGGCTCCGGCGGCCGGATGCGGGGCATCTCGGCGACGGCCTTGGCCAGCTCCTCGGGGCTGGTGCAGGCGGGCTCCTGGCGGGACGCGGTCGCCCCGTCGTTGGCGAGGGCGCGCATGGCGAGCTCGCCGAGGCCCCGGTGGACGCCGGCGCGGACCTGGTCGGGGGCGAGCAGGCCGACGCCCTTGGGCAGGCCGCGCAGGCCGTACGCGTCGCTCTCGTAGGGCCAGCGCTGGGTGAGGGAGGCGTACAGCAGGGCGCCGATGGCCTCGGTGTCCGCCCGCTGCGGGGTGTCGCTGGTGATGCCGCGCAGGGCCGCGTTCACGGCGAGGCCGCGGATGCGGTACTGGCCCGTGGACGTGCGCAGTATCGCGCTGGGCGTCAGGCGCAGGTGGGCCAGGCCCTCGCGGTGGGCGGCGGCCATGGCCTGGGAGACCTGGCTGACCAGCTGGTAGGCCTCGTGGGGTTCGAGGGTGCCCGCGGCGAGGACCGAGGTCAGTTCGGTGGCGTCGGGCAGCCACTCGTGGACGACGTAGACGAGGTCGTTCTCCTCCACGGCGTCGAGGACCTGGACGAACCGGGGGTCGCCGAGCAGGGCGGAGGAGCGGGCGGCGGCCAGGACGCTGCGGGCCCTGGGGTGGTCCGCGGGCAGCAGGTGGACGCCCACCGCGCGGCGCAGCTTCTCGTCCATGGCGCGCCAGCTGCTGAACCCGTCCAGACGGGTGACGCACTCCTCCAGGCGGTAGCGCCGCGCGAGCTTGTGCCCGCTGTGCAGTTCGGGCGCGGCCGCGGGTGCCCCGCCCGCGCGCTCGCCGTCCTTTTCGGGTACGGCTCCGTCCGAGGCTTTTCCGTTCTTGGCGTCCACCCCGTCGGCCGTGGCCTTGGCCGCATCTGCGGCCAGCGGCTGCTCGCCGCTGTTGTCGGCCACGTCGACGGCAGCCGTGCTACGTTCCGCCACCGTCGTCCCTGCCTCCCCATCCGTTGCGCGCTGTCGGCCAGTCTGCGAAGCCATGCCAATTGTGCCCACAGTCCGCCGCTATGCACGACACACGAAGGGGGGTGACGGTTGTGCGCATCAGCGCCCCAGACGTCCGCGGACCATTCCGACCATGGAGTTGAGCTCTTCGATCCGCATCCGCTTGGCGGCGAGGAGGAACACGCCTCCCAGGGCGATGCCGCCGGCTACCAGGGCGGCGAGGGAACCGAGGGCTCCGCTGCCCAGTACCTGCATGACCCCGTAGGCGACGGCGCCGGCCACCACCGCGGCCGGGACGCACGCGCCGATCAGGCGGGTGTACGTGCGCATCACGTGGGCGCCGTCCAGGTCCCCGCCGAGGCGCGTCTTCAGGCGGCTCCAGGCCACGCCGACGCCGACCACGTAGCCGAGGCCGTAGGCGGCGGCCATGCCGACGACGGCCCAGCGCGCCGGGAGCACGAAGTAGGCGAGTGCGGAGACGCCGGCGTTGACCGCCGCGACGATGACCGTGTTGTAGAAGGGGGTGCGGGTGTCCTCGTAGGCGTAGAACCCGCGCAGGACCACGTACTGGACCGAGTAGGGGATCAGGCCGAGGCCGAAGGCCATCAGGACGAAGCCGATGTTCAGGGCGTCCTTGCCCGCGCTGGCGTAGAGCAGGGTGGCCATCGGGACGCCCAGCGCGAGGAAGGCGAAGGCGCAGGGAACGATGGCGACGGCCGAGGTGCGCAGGCCGTAGGAGATGTCGTCACGGACCGCGGCGGCGTCACCGTCGTGCGCGGAGCGGGAGATGCGCGGCAGGACGGCCGTCATGACGGAGACGGTGATGATCGCCTGCGGCATCTGCCACAGCAGGAGCGCGTAGTTGTAGGCGGTGATGCCGGTACCGCCGTGGCCCAGCTTCTCGGCGGCGGTGCCGGCCGCGGTGGCGAGCTGGGTGACGACGACGAGGCCGATCTGGTTGGCGAGGACGAAGAAGAACGTCCACTTGGCCAGGCCGGCGGCCTTGCCGAGGCCGTGGCCCTTCCAGTCGAAGCGCAGGCGCGGCTTGAAGCCGGCGTCGCGCAGGTAGGGCAGCATCGCGAGGGACTGGACGACGAGGCCGAGCAAGGTGCCGATGCCCAGGAGGCGGACGCCCTCCGGGGTGATGGTCGCCTCCGAGACGCCCGAGGCGGTGAAGCCGCCGAAGGCCCAGATGAAGGCGCCGAACGTGGCGATGACGACGATGTTGTTGAGGACCGGGGTCCACATCATCGCGCCGAACCGGCCCCGGGCGTTGAGGATCTGACCGAGCACCACGTGGACGCCCATGAAGAACATCGTGGGCAGGCAGTAGTGGGCGAAGGCAACTGCGACGTCGAGGCGCTTGGGGTCGCCGGCGATGGTCGGCGACATCATGCGGATGAAGAGCGGGGCGGCGAGGACGCAGACGACGGTGACCGCGCCGAGCAGGGTGATGACGAGGGTGAGCAGGCGGTTGGCGTAGGCCTCGCCGCCGTCGTCGTCGTTCTTCATGGCGCGCACGAGCTGCGGGATGAAGACGGCGTTGAGGGCGCCGCCGCCGACGAGGACGTAGATCATCGTCGGCAGGGTGTTGGCGACCTGGTAGGAGTCGTTGAGGGTGGCGACGCCGATGGCACCCGCGATCACCAGGGTGCGGGCGAAGCCGGTGATGCGGGAGACGATCGTGCCGGCCGCCATCAGGGCGCTGGACTTGAGCAGCCCGGCGGCCTTGCCGGCGGGCTTGGCCGGCGCCGGGGCGGCGACCGGGGCGTCCTCGACGGACGGGCCGGAGGTGCCGGAGGTGCCGGGGACGGCCTGCTGGTCGCGGTAGAGGTGCGTGAAGGCGTCGGGCTCGGGCTCTTCCTCGGACGCCCGCGTCACCAGCGAGTCCACTCCGACGAACTGCGTCGTCGCCGCGTGGTCGCCGTAGGGCAGGTGGCGGGAGGGGCCGTCCGGCTCCGGCGGCGGGGTCTGGGCCCAGACGCGCGGGTCGGGGCCGTGGGAGGGTGCCTGGGGGGCCGCGTAGAGCGGGCCGGCCTCCTGGTAGGTGCCCGGCGGCGGCGGGGGGTGCGAGGCCCGGTCGTAGAGGGCCTCGGTCACCGGGTCCTGGGCGGACAGGTCCTGCGACCGGTAGGGGTCGTAGTCGTAGGCGTCCTGGACGTACGGGTCGTGGTCCTGCGCGGGCGCGGGCGCCGGAACCTGTCCGGGCACCTGAGCGCCCGGGGCAGTGCCCTGGGAGGGCATAGGCCCGCCAGTGCCCTGCGCGCGGTCACCGTCGTACGGCGCGTTCATCGCAACCCCACCTCATCGTCCCCAGGCCGAACGGCCACGGCATCGCTCAACGGTCCACTGTCTCACCCGTGCCGGACCCCTCGGTGCTTTGCGGTCCGGTGTCCGTGGACTCGTCACTCGGCTGCGTGCTCTCCTCGGCGGCCGCCCGCGCGGCCACGCGTTTGCGGCTGGCGTACATCTTGATGCCCGCCAGAACGAGGAGGAGCACACCGCCGGCGATGACGAGCATGACGGTGGGAGTGATCTCGGTGGCCTCGACCGTGAACTTGCGTTCCTTGCCGTACGGCACGCCGTCCTTGGTGTACAGACGTGCGCTGACCTCGACCGGACCACTCGCGGTGGCGTTGGCGGTGAACTTTACCGTCTGGCTGTGGCCGCCCTGAACGGTGACTTCCTGTTCCGATTCGCCGCTGTCGCCGAACATCAGACGGGTGGGATTGGCGGACTTCACCCGCAGCACGAGGTTGTGGACGTCCTGCACGAGGCTGTTCTGGACGCTGACGGGAATGGTCGCGCTGTGGCCGGACAGGGTGACGTCGGACTTGGGGACGACCTTGACCTTGTCGGTCAGTCCGATCAGGTAGGCCTGGACCTGGTCGCGGTAGGCGGCGGCCTCCTCGGGGCGCCCGCGCCAGGAGGTCGACATCTCCCGGTTCGTGGTGTTCCCGAAGGGGATCTCGACGCGGTCCGGCGCCGAGAGGATGACCTTGAAGTGGTCGAGCGTGCCCTGCGTGCTGCGGATCTTCTCGAAGGCGGACACCGGAAGCTCCTGCTTGGCCAGGGCTTCCGGGTACTGTCCGGCGCCCGGCACCTGGGTGGCGGCGCCGGGGTCCGGCTTCGCCGCGGCCGCCGCCTCCAGGTCGGAGGGCTGGGTCCAGCGGGCCGCCTGGAGCCCGCGCAGGGCGACGGCCATCGAATCCGCCTGGCTGGCGGTCGGCCGGCGCTGGGGGGCCACCACGTAGCTGCGCGGCTCGTCGCTGTTCTGCAGGTTCAGGGCGAGGCTGTGGGCCAGGAACCGCTGCACGGCGAGCGTGGAGCTGCCGGCTGCGGCCATGTCGCCCTCGAAGGCCGTGGAGAGGTCCGCGTCCGCCACCACGGCGGTGGTGCCCGCGCCGATGGGGCGGGCGGCCGTCGGGGTGTAGCCGAGAGCGCCCGTCTCCTGGAGGCTGTCGCTGCGCGCCAGGACGTTGTGGGCGCCGGCCGAGGTGGCGACGTTCACGATCGAGGGGTCGATGGCGCCCTGCACCGGCCAGGAGAAGTCGGTGGACGCGGGCACGTGCAGGACCGTCTCCACGGCCTGCTTCGCCTTGTCGGTGGCCGGCCGCAGCTGGCCCAGGGTGCCCGAGACGTCCTTGCCGTGGTGGGCGAGGGAGGCGATGTCGGGGTCGGCGAAGGGCAGCGCGACGACCTTCTTGCCCTGTACGGCGGTCTCCAGGGCGCTCAGCCACTGTTCGGCGACGGCCTTGTTCCTGCCCTGGACGGGCTTGCCGTCCGGGTCGGGGCTGCGGACCCGGTAGCCCTTGGTCATGGCGTCGACCGTGGTGAGCAGGTCGGGGTCGATGACCCAGGTGACCGGCAGGTCCTTGCCGAGCGCGACCATCCTCTCCAGCCGGCCGCCCGGCCGCAGCTCGTCCGCGAGGGAGTCGTCGAGGAAGACGGGGGTCTGGAGTTCGTCCGAGCCCGTCTCCGCCGTGACGTGCGTGGTGGAGATCAGCGGCCACACGTAGGTCAGCGAGGACCGCTTGGCCGCCGGGTCCGGCTGCCAGGGAAGGAAGGTCCGCTGGATGCCAAGGACCTGCTCGTGCGGACGGCTGTCGGTCGACCCGGACAGCGAGACGCCGAGCTGGTAGACCCCGTCCGCGCCGAGGTCCAGCTTGTTCACCGGCACCTTGATCGTGAACTGCTGGCCGACCTTGGAGGTCAGCGAGTCGATCTTCACGGCGAAGGCCGAGTCGATCTCCCCGGGGTCCGTGCCGGGCCGGAAGCCCTTGCGGTCCGCCACCTCGCCGATCGCCGACCGGTCGCCCAGCCTGGGTCCGACCCGCAACCCCACGTGGGCGTTCTTGATCGTCTCCGAACCGTTGTTGACCACCGTGCCGGAGATCGTGAGCGTGTCGCTCTTGACCGGTGCGCTCGGCGTCACCTCGGTCAGCTGGACGTCGACCGAGGAATCGGCCGCGTGCGCGACCGGGGCGGGGGCGTAGATCAAGGCGGCCAGCACCGGCGTCCCGCTCAGCAGGACGACTGCCCGCCGCAGCCAGCGGCGCCGGGCAGGGACGGAGGCCGCCCCCTGGATGTCTGCCGCATCGGCCACGCGTTCGCCCGTCCCTCGAAGTGTCAGTGGTCGTCGGTTCTGCGTCCACGCATGGTAACGAGGCGCGCTGTGTGCGAGTGCCGCGCCTTGCTCCACACGATCGGTTCCGCTTCCGGGCCGCCGGCGGCGGGGCCGAGGTGAAACGGGGAAGCCCGTGCCGGGCGGGCCACGTACCCTTTTCTGTTGTGCCGAACGCCAATGAAGACAACCCCAGTGCCCTGAGTCAGGTGCAGCGCCGCGCGGTCAGTGAACTGCTGCGGGTCGCTCCTGTCGCCGACGAGCTCGGACGCCGGTTCCAGGAGGCGGGCTTCCGCCTCGCCCTGGTCGGCGGGTCCGTACGCGACGCGCTGCTCGGGCGTCTCGGCAACGACCTCGACTTCACCACCGACGCGCGCCCCGAGGCCGTCCTCAAGATCATGCGGCCCTGGGCGGACTCGCTCTGGGACGTCGGCATCGCCTTCGGCACCGTCGGGGCGCAGCGAGACGGATTCCAGATCGAGGTGACCACGTACCGCTCCGAGGCGTACGACCGCACCTCGCGCAAGCCCGAGGTGTCCTACGGCGACTCCATCGAGGAGGACCTGGTCCGACGGGACTTCACCGTCAACGCCATGGCCCTGGCCCTTCCGGAGCAGGAGTTCGTCGACCCGCACGGGGGTCTGGAGGACCTGGCCGCCGGCGTGCTGCGGACTCCCGGCACCCCGGAGGACTCCTTCTCCGACGATCCGCTGCGCATGCTGCGGGCCGCCCGGTTCGCCGCGCAGCTGGACTTCGAGGTCGCGCCCGAGGTCGTGTCGGCGATGAAGGCGATGTCGGACCGGATCGAGATCGTCTCGGCCGAGCGCGTGCAGGGCGAGCTGAACAAGCTGCTGCTGTCCGCACACCCCCGCAAGGGCCTGGGCCTGCTCGTGGACACCGGTCTCGCGGACCGGGTCCTGCCGGAGCTGCCGGCCCTGCGCCTGGAGCGTGACGAGCACCACCGGCACAAGGACGTCTACGACCACTCGCTGATCGTCCTGGAGCAGGCGATCGCCCTGGAGGAGGACGGCCCGGATCTGGTGCTGCGGCTGGCCGCCCTGCTGCACGACATCGGCAAGCCCCGGACCCGCCGCTTCGAGAGCGACGGCCGCGTCTCCTTCCACCACCACGAGGTGGTCGGCGCGAAGATGACCAAGAAGCGCATGACGGCGCTGAAGTACTCCAACGACATGGTCAAGGACGTGTCCCGGCTGGTGGAGCTGCACCTGCGGTTCCACGGGTACGGGGACGGGGAGTGGACGGACTCGGCGGTGCGGCGCTACGTCCGCGACGCGGGCCCGCTGCTCGACCGGCTGCACAAGCTGACCCGGTCGGACTGCACCACGCGGAACAAGCGCAAGGCCAACGCGCTCTCCCGCACCTACGACGGCCTGGAGGAGCGCATCGCGCAGCTCCAGGAACAGGAGGAGCTGGACGCGATCCGCCCCGACCTGAACGGGAACGAGATCCAGCAGATCCTGGAGGTCGGCCCCGGCCCGGTGGTGGGCAAGGCGTACGCCTTCCTGCTGGAGCTGAGGCTGGAGAACGGCCCGATGGACCGCGAGGCGGCCGTCGCGGCGCTCAAGGAGTGGTGGGCGGGTCAGGCTCCCCAGGCCTGATCTGCGATCCGTGGTGGCGATGTTTCACGTGAAACATCGCCACCATGTTTCACGTGAAACGTCGCCGCCGCAGGAAGCCGGCGGTGGCCGCGTAGAGCAGGGCCACGCTGACGAGCAGGGTGACGGACCGGCCGTCGGCGGGGAGCATGAGGGAGGCCACGGCGGCCGCTCCGACGAAGGCGATGTTGAAGAGCACGTCGTAGACGGAGAAGACCCGGCCCCTGAACTCGTCGTCCACCCGTGACTGCAGGACCGTGTCGGTGGAGATCTTGGCGCCCTGGGTGGCGAGGCCGAGGACGAAGGCGGCGACGAGCATGGGCCCGGGCGCGAAGAAGAGCCCGAGCGCGGGGACCAGGACGGCCGATGCCGCCGAGCAGACGACGATCCAGCCCAGCGGTCCGAGACGGCCCACCAGCCAGGGAGTGACGAGGGCGGCCGCGAAGAACCCGGCCCCGGACACCCCGACGGCGATCCCCAGCAGGGCCAGCCCGTCGGACTCGTTGTCCGACCAGGAGTAGCGGCAGAGCATCAGCAGCATCACGGTCAGGGCGCCGTAGCAGAACCGCATCAGGGTCATCGCGGTCAGCGCCCGCGCGGCCTCCCGGCGGTCGGCCAGGTGCCGGAGGCCCTCGGCCATGCCCCGGACCGTGAGGGCGATCCCTTCGAGGAGCGAGGGGCGCTCGGGTCCGCCGCGGTGGTCGGGGCCCAGGAGCCCGATGGCCAGGCGGAGCGAGACCAGGGCGGCGCCCAGGTAGAGCAGGGCACCGAGCAGGACGACGAGGGCGTTGGACCCCGAGGCCAGCAGCCGGACGAGGAAGGCCAGCCCTCCGCCGGCGACCGCCGCGAGGGTGCCGGCGGTGGGCGAGAGCGCGTTCGCGGTGACCAGCTGGTCGGCACGCACGACATGGGGAAGGGACGCCGCGAGCCCGGCGAGGACGAACCGGTTGACCGCCGTCACGGACAGGGCCGAGGCGTAGAAGAGCCAGTCGGGGACGTGCACGACGATCAGTACGGCGGTCACGCAGGCGAGCAGGGCCCGCAGCAGGTTGCCGTAGAGGAAGACCTGGCGTCGGCGCCACCGGTCCAGCAGCACCCCGGCGAAGGGGCCGATGGCCGAGTAGGGCAGCAGCAGTACCGCCATGGCCGAGGCGATGGCCGCCGGTGAGGTCTGCTTCTCGGGGGAGAAGACCACGTACGTCGCGAGCGCGACCTGGTAGACGCCGTCGGCCGCCTGCGAGAACAGCCGCACGGCGAGCAGGTTGCGGAAGTCCCTCAGGCGCAGGAGTACGCGCAGATCACCTACGACGGGCATGAGGGCAAGGGTCACACACACCGAGGGTCCCCGGACACATCGTCCGGGGACCCTCGGTGGAAGAACGGTCGAAGACCAGGTGTCCGGAGGACCCTTGGGGCGACTAGCGCTCGACCTCGCCCTTGATGAACTTCTCGACGTTGGCGAGGGCCTCGTCGTCGAAGTACTGGACCGGCGGGGACTTCATGAAGTAGCTGGAGGCCGACAGGATCGGGCCGCCGATGCCGCGGTCCTTGGCGATCTTCGCAGCGCGCAGGGCGTCGATGATGACACCGGCGGAGTTCGGGGAGTCCCACACCTCGAGCTTGTACTCGAGGTTCAGCGGGACGTCGCCGAACGCGCGGCCTTCGAGGCGGACGTAGGCCCACTTGCGGTCGTCGAGCCACGCGACGTAGTCGGACGGGCCGATGTGGACGTTCTTCTCGCCGAGCTCACGGTCGGGGATCTGCGAGGTGACGGCCTGCGTCTTCGAGATCTTCTTCGACTCGAGGCGGTCGCGCTCCAGCATGTTCTTGAAGTCCATGTTGCCGCCGACGTTGAGCTGCATGGTGCGCTCGAGACGGACACCGCGGTCTTCGAACAGCTTCGCCATCACGCGGTGCGTGATGGTGGCGCCGACCTGGGACTTGATGTCGTCGCCGACGATCGGGACACCGGCCTCGGTGAACTTGTCAGCCCACTCCTTGGTGCCGGCGATGAAGACCGGGAGGGCGTTGACGAAGGCGACCTTGGCGTCGATGGCGCACTGGGCGTAGAACTTCGCCGCGACCTCGGAACCGACGGGGAGGTAGCAGATCAGGACGTCGACCTGGCGGTCCTTGAGGACCTGGACGACGTCGACCGGGGCCTCGGCGGACTCCTCGATGGTCTGGCGGTAGTACTTGCCCAGGCCGTCGTGCGTGTGGCCGCGCTGAACGGTCACGCCCGCGTTCGGGACGTCGCAGATCTTGATGGTGTTGTTCTCGCTGGCGCCGATGGCGTCGGAGAGGTCGAGGCCGACCTTCTTCGCGTCGACGTCGAACGCGGCGACGAACTCGATGTCGCGCACGTGGTAGTCGCCGAACTGGACGTGCATCAGCCCGGGGACCTTGGACGCCGGGTCGGCGTCCTTGTAGTACTCGACGCCCTGCACCAGCGAGGCGGCGCAGTTACCCACGCCGACGATGGCTACGCGAACCGAACCCATTCCGGTTGCTCCCTGTTTGTTCTCGGAAACGAGGCCTGCGAGATACAGGCCTCACTTTGCAGTTTCGTCGGGCGGTCCGGGTCGTCTCCGATCCCGTCCCGCCCGCTCGCTCTCGATGAGCTCGTTGAGCCAGCGCACTTCACGCTCGACGGATTCCATTCCGTGCCGCTGCAGTTCGAGCGTGTAGTCGTCCAGGCGCTCCCGTGTACGGGCGAGCGAGGCGCGCATCTTCTCCAGGCGCTCCTCCAGCCGGCTTCGGCGGCCCTCCAGTACCCGCATCCGCACGTCCCTCTCGGTCTGGCCGAAGAAGGCGAAGCGGGCGGCGAAGGACTCGTCCTCCCATGTGTCGGGGCCGGTGTGGGAGAGGAGCTCTTCGAAGTGCTCCTTACCTGCTGCCGTCAACCGGTAGACGATCTTGGCGCGGCGCCCTGCGAGTGAAGCGGCGAGAGCGTCTTCCGGGGCGTTCCCCGGTTCTTCGATCAACCAGCCGTTTGCGACCAGAGTCTTGAGGCAGGGGTAGAGAGTCCCGTAGCTGAACGCCCTGAACACCCCCAGCGAGGTGTTGAGCCGCTTGCGGAGCTCGTAACCGTGCATGGGGGATTCGCGAAGCAGGCCGAGGACGGCGAACTCGAGGATGCCGGAGCGCCTGCTCATCCGCCTCCCTCTCTCTGCTTCGGAGTCTATGTCGAGCTGATGTATCGGCTCGATACATCCAGACGATAGAACGGGCTGCCCGAAGCGACAAGCGATGACGTGGTGACCGGCGTCACATCACTGATTCGTACGACGCAAGTTGCCTGATTTGGGGTGAACTTCGGCACTGGTTGGGTTTTGGCCGTGCGTAGTCTGTGCGGCAGGACCACCGGGGGGAACCGGAATCACCTGCCGCTTCCAGGCCACTCGCCTGCCCGAGGAGTAGTCGTTCGATGAGCGAGCACCGCCGTAAACCGCCGCAGCCCCAGGGCGGCGGCCGCGCCGCGTCCCGCAGGGCCGCCCCGCAGCGCCCCGGCCGTGGCGCCGGACCGGGCCGTGACGTCCCCGCGGCGCCGCCCGGCGGACCGTATGCGGAACACACGGCGCACGGGAGCCGCGCCGATGCCCGCCGGGCTGCCCAGCGGAGCCCAGCCGGCCGAGGACGCGCAGGTGGGAAGGGGGGCAGGGGCGGCAAGGGAGGCGGTCGGTTCATCGACTACCCGCGTGCCGGCAAGGTCGGCTGGAAGCGCTTCGTGCCTTCGTGGAAGCTGGTCGGCGGTACCTTCCTGGGCTTCTTCGCGGTGATCTTCGCGGGGGCCGGCATCGGTATCGCGAGCGTGGGCACCCCGGACGCGAACAAGGCCGCCAAGGCCCAGAACAACGTCTTCCAGTGGGCCGACGGCACCCAGATGGTCGCCACCGGCGGCACCACGAACAGGCAGATCGTCCCGATCGACCAGATTCCCCTGTCCATGCGGAACGCAGTGATCGCGGCCGAGAACGAGTCGTTCGAGACGGACAAGGGCGTCGACCCGATGGGCATCGCGCGTGCCGTGGTGAACATGGCCACGGGCGGTTCGACCCAGGGCGGCTCGACCATCACCCAGCAGTACGTCAAGAACACCTACCTCGACTCCGAACAGACCCTCAAGCGCAAGGTCACCGAGCTCTTCATCGCGATCAAGCTGGGGGTCAGCGAGGAGAAGGACGTCGTCCTCGCCGGCTACCTGAACACCGCCTACTACGGCCGGGACGCCTACGGCATCCAGGCGGCCGCCCGCGCCTACTTCGGCAAGGACGCCAAGGACATCAACCCGTCCGAGAGCGCTTTCCTCGCCTCCATGCTCAAGGGCCCGAACCTCTACAACCCGGACGGCGGCATCGGTACGGCCGCCACCCCGGAGGCCAACGAGAAGCGCGCCCGGCTCCGCTGGGCCTGGGTGCTCGACCGCGAGGTCGCGGTCGGCCGCATGGCGCAGTCCGAGCGCGACAAGTACAAGGAGTTCCCCGCCCGGGTGGACTCCGAGCAGGCCCGCGGGATGTCCGGCCAGACCGGCTACCTCGTCGAGGTGGCCAAGCAGTACGTCATGAAGACCACCGGCATCACCGCCGAGAAGATGGCGCTCGGCGGCTACACGATCACCACCACCTTCGAGAAGCCCAGGGTGGACGCCCTGGTCAAGGCGGTGGAGGACACCCGCAACGACTTCCTCGACGAGAAGAAGCGGCCCCAGTACGACACCTTCGTCCAGTTCGGCGCCGCCTCCGTGGACGTGAAGACCGGGGCGATCGTGGCCCTGTACGGCGGGCCCGGCTGGGACCACAAGTACTTCGCCAACAACGCCAACACCTCCGGCGTCCCCGTCGGCTCGACCTGGAAGCCCTACGTCCTGGCGGCCGCCATGCAGTACGGCACGCAGAACTCCAAGGGCTCGGGCATCTCGGTCGACAGCAAGTACAACGCCGACGACCTCACCGTGATCAACGACCGCTCGGGCAAGCCGCTGCTGGGCTCCGACGGCCAGCCGTTCCGCCAGAAGAACGAGAACGAGTACCCGTACGGCTACGTGACCCTCAACGAGGCGATGGAGAAGTCCATCAACGTGCCGTTCGCCCAGCTCGTCTTCGACGTCGGCCACCGCAAGGTCCGTGACGTCGCGAAGTCGACCGGGATCCTGGAGGAGTCGATGGACAAGAACAACAACGCCTCCTTCGCCCTCGGCACCTCGACGCCCAGTGCCATCCGCATGGCCGACTCCTACGCCACCTTCGCCGCCTCCGGCACCCACCGGGAGCCCTTCTCCGTGAAGAAGGTCGTCCAGGCCGGCAAGGAGGTGCCCGGCTTCGAGCCGCCCAAGGAGTCCCGCGCCATGGACGACTCCATCGCGGACAACGTCACCAAGGTCCTGCGCAACGTCGTCGAGAACGGCACCGGCACCAGGGCGAAGAAGCTGGGCCGGCCCGCGGCCGGCAAGACCGGCACCACCGACCAGAACAAGTCGGCCTGGTTCGTCGGCTACACCCCGGAGCTGTCCACCTCGGTCACCCTCTTCCGCAACGACCCGACCTCCAAGAACAAAGAGCTCATGTCGATGAACCGCGTGGGCGGGGTCGACTCCATCCACGGTGGTGACATCCCGGCGGTCATCTGGACCGAGTACATGCGCGAGGCGCTCAAGGGCACCCCGGTCAAGCAGTTCCCGGAGGCCGAGGACATCGGTGTCATCGCGGACGCGGCGGGCGCCCCCCAGCCCACCCCCTCGGCCGTGCCCTCGCCCTCCGTCTCGGTATCGCCCTCGCCCAGCACCTCGCCCTCGGTGTCCCCGTCGCCGTCCGGCAACGGCAAGCCGACCTGCAAGCCCAGGCCCTGGAACCTGAACTGCGACCCGACGGTCACCGGCGGCGCGAACGCGGGCACCGACGCCGGAACCGGCCCCGGAGGGTCCCAGGACGGCGGCACGAGCACGATGCCCTCCCCGCCCACGCGCCCCGGCCGCCCGGGCGGATCCAGCAACTGGGGCAGCATCATGGGCGCCTCCGGCTGACCCCGTCCCCCTACCGCACCCGAGAGGGCCGTCGCACACCGTGCGGCGGCCCTCCCCCGTGTACGGCGCGGTACGGCAGGATGGGCGCCATGACCAAGGTGCACGAGGACCACCCCGTACCACCCACCCGGCACGACGAGGTCGCCGCCGCCGGCAGCGAGTTCATCGGGGGACCGGTCGGACGCCGCGCCCGGCTGGGCGGCCACTGGCTGAGCCCGGTCCGGGTCGTCGTCCTCGTGGCCCTCGGCATGTTCGCGCTGGGCATGGTCCAGAAGCTGCCCTGCTACGACTGGGCCTGGTTCCAGGGAGCGGGCTCGCAGTACACCCACGCCTGCTACTCCGACATCCCGCACCTGTACTCCGCCCGCGGCTTCGCCGACGGCCTCGTGCCCTACCGCGACGAGTTCCCCGACATCGCGACCGACCCGAAGTTCGGGGGCATGAAGTACCTGGAGTACCCGGTGCTGACCGGGGCCTTCATGCAGGTCGCCTCCTGGATGACGCCCACCGCCGGCTCCATCCAGCACCGCGAGCAGATGTACTGGATGGTCAACGCGGGCATGCTGATGGCCTGCGCCGCCGTCATCGCCGTCTGCGTCGCCCGCACCCACCGGCGCAGGCCCTGGGACGCCCTGCTCCTCGCCCTGGCACCGGCCTTCGCGCTCAACGCCACCATCAACTGGGACCTGCCGGCCGTGGCCCTCACCGCCGTCGCGATGCTGATGTGGTCGCGCGGCCGGCCCCTGCTCGCCGGTGTCTCCATCGGCCTGGCGACCGCGGCCAAGCTCTACCCCGTCCTGCTGCTCGGCGTGCTGTTCGTGCTCTGCTGGCGGGCCGGGAAGTGGCGGGCGTTCGGCGCCGCGGCCCTCGGCGCGGCCGTGTCATGGCTGCTGGTGAACGGCCCGGTCATGTACTTCGCCTGGGACGGCTGGAAGCGGTTCTACGAGTTCAGCCAGGAGCGGCCCATCGACTTCGGCTCCGTCTGGCTGCTCATCTCCCAGCGCACCGGGAACCCCCTCGAAGGGGCCAACACGTACGCGACCGGGCTCACCCTCCTGCTGTGCCTCGCCATCGGACTGCTCACCCTGACGGCCCCCCGGCGCCCGCGCTTCGCCCAGCTGGCCTTCCTGGTGGTCGCCGCGTTCATCCTGGCCAACAAGGTGTACTCGCCGCAGTACGTGCTGTGGCTCGTCCCGCTCGCCGCGCTGGCCCGCCCCCGCTGGCGGGACTTCCTGATCTGGCAGGCGGGCGAGGTCGCGTACTTCCTCGGGATCTGGTTCTACCTCGCCTACACGAGCAGCGGGGACAAGCACCAGGGCCTGCCCGTGGAGGGCTACCAGCTCGCCATCACCGCCCACCTGCTGGCCACGCTGTACCTGTGCGCCGTCGTCGTACGCGACATCCTGCTGCCCGAACGCGACGTCGTGCGGCGCGACGGCTCGGACGACCCCTCCGGGGGCGTCCTGGACGGGGCCGAGGACGTCTTCACCCTCTCGGAACGGCCGAAGGCGCCGCAGTACGCGGCGCCTTCGGAGGGACAGCGGGTCGCCTGGGGAGTGGACCCCAGGGACTGACCGGGCCGGCGGGCCCGGGGGCCGGGGCCCGGCTCAGGAGTCGAGCACCCGGTCGAACTGCGTCGTGGTGTGGCGCAGGTGGGCCACCAGCTCGTCGCCCACCTTCGGCTCCGTCGAGTCCGAGGGCACGAACAGGATCGACACCTGCATGTGCGGCGGCTCGGCGAACCATCGCTGCTTGCCCGCCCAGACGAAGGGCGACAGGTTCCGGTTGACCGTGGCCAGACCGGCCCGGGCGACGCCCTTGGCGCGCGGCATCATCCCGTGGAGGGCCTTGGGGGCCTCCAGACCCACGCCGTGGGAGGTGCCGCCCGCGACCACGACCAGCCAGCCGTCGGAGGCGGCCTTCTGCTGGCGGTAGCCGAAGCGGTCGCCCTTGGCGACGCGGGTGACGTCCAGGACGGAGCCCCGGTACTGGGTCGCGTCGTGGTCGCCGAGCCACAGGCGGGTGCCGATGCGGGCCCGGAAACGGGTCTGCGGGAACTGCTGCTGCAGCCGCGCCAGCTCCTCGGCCCGCAGGTGGCTGACGAACATGGTGTGCAGCGGCAGCCGGGCCGCGCGCAGCCGGTCCATCCAGCCGATGACCTCCTCGACGGCGTCCGAGCCGTCGGGGCGGTCCAGCGGCAGGTGCAGGGCGAAGCCCTCCAGGCGGACGTCCTCGATCGCCGCCTGGAGCTGGCCGAGGTCCTGCTCGGAGATGCCGTGGCGGCGCATCGAGCTCATGCACTCGATGACCACACGGGCTCCGACCAGGCCGCGGACCCCGTCCACCGATGCCACCGACCGGATCACCCGGTCGGGCAGCGGTACCGGGTCCTCGCCCCGCCGGAACGGGGTGAGGACGAGCAGGTCGCCGCCGAAGTGGTCCTTGATGCTCGCGGCTTCGTACGTGGTGCCGACGGCCAGGATGTCGGCGCCCATCCGGGTCGCCTCCTCGCACAGCCGCTCGTGGCCGAAGCCGTAGCCGTTGCCCTTGCAGACCGGGATCAGACCGGGGAACTGGTCCGTGATCTGCTTCTGGTGCGCACGCCAGCGCGCGGTGTCGACGTAGAGCGTGAGCGCCATGCCCGTCCGGAACCTCTCTCGAAAAACAGCTGGGTCAGCGGCGCGACATGTAGATGTCGAGCGCCTTGTGCAGCACCTTGTTGAGCGGGAAGTCCCACTCGCCGACGTACTCGACGGCCTCGCCGCCCGTACCGACCTTGAACTGGATCAGGCCGAACAGGTGGTCGTTCTCGTCCAGCGTGTCAGAGATGCCGCGCAGGTCGTAGACGCTGGCCCCCAGCGCGTACGAATCGCGCAGCATGCGCCACTGCATCGCGTTCGAGGGGCGGACCTCGCGCTTGTGGTTCGCGGAGGCGCCGTACGAGTACCAGACGTGCTGGCCGACCGTGATCATCGTCGCGGCGGCCAGCGGCTCGCCCTCGTGCTTGGCGATGTACAGGCGCATGCGGTTGGGGTCCTCGGAGTTGAGGGCCGTCCACTGGCGCTGGAAGTAACTGAGCGGGCGCGGGCGGAACTTGTCGCGCTCGGCCGTGATCTCGTAGAGGTACTGCCAGGTCGGCAGGTCCTCGTAGCCGCCCTGGACGACCTCGACGCCGGCCTTCTCGGCCTTCTTGATGTTGCGGCGCCACAGCTGGTTGAAGCCCTTGAGGACGTCGTCCAGGGAGCGGTTGGCCAGCGGGACCTGGAACACGTAGCGGGGCTGGACGTCGCCGAAGCCGGCGCCGCCGTCCTCGCCCTGCTGCCAGCCCATGCGGCGCAGCTTGTCGGAGACCTCGAAGGCGCGGGGCTCGATGTGCGAGGCCTCGACGTCGCGCAGGCGCTTGACCTCGGGGTCCTGGATGCCGGCCTTGATGGCGGCCGAGTTCCAGCGGCGGATGACGACGGGCGGACCCATCTTCACGGTGAAGGCGCCCTGCTGCTTGAGGTGGGCCAGCATCGGCTGGAGCCACTCGTCCAGGTTCGGGGCGTACCAGTTGATGACCGGGCCCTCGGGGAGGTACGCGAGGTACCGCTTCACCTTGGGCAGCTGGCGGTACAACACGAGCGCGACACCGACGAGTTCGCCGTTCTTGTCGAACCAGCCGAGGTTCTCCGAACGCCACTCGTTCTTGACGTCGGCCCATGCCGGGACCTGGCAGTGGCTAGCCGAAGGCAGGCTCTGGAGGTACGCCAGATGCTGCTCTCGGCTGATGGTGCTCAGGGACAGGCTCATGCGGGGTGTCTCCTCCGGCGGCTTCGCTGCTATGGCGCGAAGCCTACTGCGACGGTGGCGCCACCCATCTGGGGGACAGGCCGGTGCCTGGGCCGGAGGGAGGCCGGCGCCCCGTCGCGGAGGTCCCCCGGTCAGCCCAGCCAGCCGCCGAAGAGGCCGCCGTGCGCCATTCCGAGCATGAAGCCGATGGCAGACGCGCCAAGGCCGATGATCAGCGCGAAGCGCTCGCGGGTGGTGGCGGAGATGAACTGTCCGTACAGCCCGGTCCCGATCCCGATCAGCCCGGCCCAGGAGCTGAGCAGGTGCAGATTGTGGAAGAACGCAGTGACGAACGCCACGGCGCCGAGGACCAGGGTGACCACCATGAGGGTGTCCTGGACCGGATGGGGCTTGCCGTCGGTGGACAAGAGGGAGATCGGCGGGCGCGAGGACTGGCCGTGCATTGCCTGTGCCATCGGAAGGCACCTCCTGGCTGACGCAGAGCGGTGCGCGGCGCCGCCTCCGGCCTGGGGCGGGGGGTACGGCACCGGACACACCCGATGGATACAGATTGTGGCCCTCTCCTGCCGGATTTCAACCGGAAGGACGCGAGCAGGTAGTCTGTACAGCTGCGCGGTGTCTGCTCTCGGACGCCGTGCGCACGCATCACGACCCTCCTGCCACGGAACGACCGTGGCCGCTGAGTCCAAAGGAGGTGGGTTCCACATGCGTCACTACGAAGTGATGGTCATCCTCGACCCCGATCTCGAGGAGCGCGCTGTCGCCCCCCTGATCGAGAACTTCCTTTCCGTCGTCCGTGAGGGCAACGGAAAGGTCGAGAAGGTCGACACCTGGGGCCGTCGTCGTCTCGCTTACGAGATCAAGAAGAAGCCCGAGGGCATCTACTCGGTCCTCGACCTGCAGGCCGAGCCTGCGGTCGTCAAGGAGCTCGACCGCCAGATGAACCTGAACGAGTCGGTTCTCCGGACCAAGGTCCTCCGCCCCGAGACCCACTGAACTCCGGTTCAGCGGTAATCGGGACCGAGTAGCACAGCAGCCCAGCAGCAATCCCCGCCGAGAGGTTCATCCATGGCAGGCGAGACCGTCATCACGGTCGTCGGCAATCTCGTCGACGACCCCGAGCTGCGCTTCACCCCCTCGGGTGCGGCGGTCGCGAAGTTCCGTGTCGCGTCCACCCCCCGCACCTTCGACCGCCAGACCAACGAGTGGAAGGACGGCGAGAGCCTGTTCCTGACCTGCTCGGTGTGGCGGCAGGCGGCTGAGAACGTCGCCGAGTCCCTTCAGCGGGGCATGCGCGTCATCGTGCAGGGCCGGCTGAGGCAGCGGTCCTACGAGGACCGTGAGGGTGTCAAGCGCACGGTCTACGAGCTGGACGTCGAGGAAGTCGGCCCCAGCCTGAAGAACGCCACGGCCAAGGTCGCCAAGACCACCGGTCGCGGTGGCCAGGGTGGATACGGCGGCGGCGGTCAGCAGCAGCAGGGCGGTGGCGGCGGCTGGGGCGGAGCCCCCAGCAACGGGCCCCAGGGCGGCGGAGCTCCCTCCGACGACCCGTGGGCGTCCAGCGCGCCGGCCGGCGGCCAGCAGGGCGGCGGCGGGGGCGGCTGGGGCGGAAGCTCCGGCGGCTCCGGCGGTGGCTACTCGGACGAGCCGCCCTTCTAGGGCAGCTCCTTCCAAACTTCTTGATCACACAGGAGAGACACAATGGCGAAGCCGCCTGTGCGCAAGCCTAAGAAGAAGGTCTGCGCGTTCTGCAAGGACAAGACCGCGTACGTGGACTACAAGGACACGAACATGCTGCGGAAGTTCATTTCCGACCGCGGCAAGATCCGTGCCCGCCGCGTTACCGGCAACTGCACGCAGCACCAGCGTGACGTCGCCACGGCCGTGAAGAACAGCCGTGAGATGGCGCTGCTGCCCTACACGTCCACCGCGCGATAAGGAAAGGGTGACCGACTAATGAAGATCATCCTGACCCACGAGGTCTCTGGCCTCGGCACCGCCGGCGATGTCGTCGACGTCAAGGACGGTTACGCTCGCAACTACCTGGTCCCGCGTGGTTTCGCGATCCGCTGGACCAAGGGTGGCGAGAAGGACGTGGCGCAGATCCGCCGCGCCCGCAAGATCCACGAGATCGCGACCATCGAGCAGGCCAACGAGGTCAAGGCCAAGCTCGAGGGCGTGAAGGTCCGTCTGGCCACCCGCGCGGGTGACGCCGGTCGTCTCTTCGGTTCCGTCACCCCGGCCGACATCGCTTCCGCGGTCGAGGCTTCCGGTGGCCCCAAGGTCGACAAGCGTCGCGTGGAGCTGGGCTCCCCGATCAAGACCCTCGGTTCGTACCAGGTCTCCGTGCGTCTGCACGCCGAGGTCGTCGCGAACGTGGGCATCGAGGTCGTCGCCGCCTAAGGGCAGCGCATGAAGGGCCGCACCCTCCGGGGTGCGGCCCTTCGTCGTTTCCGGGGCCGTTCCGTTCTCGTGGCTCTCGCCGTTCTCACGTAGGCCCCGGGGGATGTTTCACGTGAAACCGGGGGACGTTTCACGTGAAACATCCCCCGTTCACCGGGTCACCGGGTGGCTCCAGCGACCAGCCAGCGGCCGGAGCGGGCGCGGAGCTGGAGGGTGGCCATCCGGACCAGCATCATGAGCGTCATGGCCCACCAGAGCGCCGTCAGCCCGCCGCCCAGGGCGGGGACCAGGAGCGCGGCCGGGGCGAAGACGGCCAGGGTCAGCAGCATCGCCCAGGCCAGGTAGCGCCCGTCGCCGGCTCCCATCAGCACTCCGTCCAGGACGAAGACGACCCCGCAGACGGGCTGGCCCAGGGCCACGACCAGCAGGGCGGGCAGCAGTGCGTCCTCGACCACGGGGTCGCTGGTGAACAGCGGGATGAACACGGGACGGGCCAGGACGACGAGCAGGCCCAGGACGACGCCCGAGACCACGCCCCACATCAGCATCCGCCGGCAGACGGCCTTGGCCCCCTCGGTGTCGCCCGCACCCAGGTAGCGGCCGATGATGGCCTGGCCGGCGATGGCGATCGCGTCCAGGGCGAAGGCGAGCAGGCTCCAGAGGGACAGCAGGATCTGGTGGGCGGCGATGTCGGCGTCCCCCAGCCGGGCCGCCACGGCGGTCGCGATCATCAGGATGGCGCGCAGGGACAGGGTGCGGACCAGCAGCGGTGCACCGGCCTGGGCGCAGGCGCGGATGCCGGCCGCGTCGGGCCGCAGGGAGGCGCCGTGGCGCTTCGCGCCGCGGACGACCACGAAGAGGTACGCGCCGGCCATGGCGAACTGGGCGATCACCGTGCCCCAGGCCGAGCCCGCGATGCCGAGGCCGGCGCCGTAGACCAGGGCCACGTTGAGGGCGCCGTTGAGGGCGAAGCCTCCGATGGCCACGTAGAGCGGCGTACGGGTGTCCTGGAGGCCGCGGATGACACCGGTGGCCGCGAGGACCATGAGCATGGCCGGGATGCCGAGCGCGGAGATCCGAAGATACGTTTCCGCGTACGGGGCGGCGGTCTCCGAGGCTCCGAAGAGCGAGACCAGGCCGGGCGCCGTGAGCATGACGGCGACGAGTACGGCGATGCCGAGCAGCAGGGCGAGCCAGATGCCGTCCATGCCCTGCCGGATGGCTGCCTGGAGGTCGCCCGCGCCGACGCGCCGGGACACGGCCGCGGTGGTGGCGTAGGCGAGGAAGACGAAGACGCTCACGGCGGTGGTCAGGAGCGCCGCCGCGACGCCGAGGCCGGCCAGCTGGGGGGTGCCGAGGTGTCCCACGATGGCGCTGTCGGCCATCACGAAGAGCGGCTCGGCCACGAGGGCGCCGAAGGCCGGTACGGCCAGCGCGAGGATCTCGCGGTCGTGCCGTCTCGTGGCCGGCTTCGCGGTGGTGGGGGCCTGTGTCATGTGCTCAATCTAATCTTCCACAGGTAACGGACACAAGGGCATTTGGATCCTTACCAAGCCTCTGACTTGGGCGTTCTTTCCGGCCCGTTGGGGGCGATCTTGAGACAGTGGCCAAGAATTTTCCGCGGGACCGCCGCTGGAAGAGGAAACCGCAGGTCAGGTGGGGTGTCCGGAGGGGGTGGGTGATTTTGTCCACAGCGTCGTCCCCCGCTCTGTGCACAGCTTCGGGCGACTTACCCACAGCATTGGCTCCGTCGTCCACATCTCATCCACACAGCCTGTGGATAACAAGATTGGCTGACGTCGCCCGCGGCCCTACCGTTGTGCGTTGCCCGACGCGCCCACAGCCGTTTCGGGTGTCCCAAATGTCAGAGCCGTGTCGTAGAAAGATTGCCACGGCGAGGTCCGCGTTGCGGACGGGAGGAGGTGGCCCGGTGAGCATGCCCGAGCCCATGGACGACCCCTGGGCCGACAGTGGTCCCAGTGACCGTCTGCCCGCCCGCTCGCGACGGGGCGGCGAAGGCCGCGGTCGCGGGGACGACCAGCAGGACCGGGGCCGCGAGGGCGGCTCCTGGGACGGCGGAGGGGGCGGCTTCGAGCGCGTCCCGCCGCAGGACCTGGACGCCGAGCAGTCGGTGCTCGGCGGCATGCTGCTGTCCAAGGACGCGATCGCCGACGTGGTCGAGGTCCTCAAGGGCCACGACTTCTACCGGCCCTCGCACGAGACGATCTACCAGGCCATCCTCGACCTGTACGCGAAGGGCGAGCCCGCCGACCCGATCACGGTCGGCGCCGAGCTGACCCGCCGCGGTGAGATCAGCAAGGTCGGCGGCGCCTCGTACCTGCACACCCTGGTGCAGTCCGTGCCGACCGCGGCGAACGCCGAGTACTACGCGGAGATCGTCCACGAGCGGGCCGTCCTGCGCCGTCTCGTCGCTGCCGGTACGAAGATCACGCAGATGGGCTACGCGGCGGACGGCGATGTCGACGAGATCGTCAACAGCGCCCAGGCCGAGATCTACGCCGTCACCGAGCAGCGGACCTCCGAGGACTACCTGCCGCTCGGCGACATCATGGAGGGCGCGCTCGACGAGATCGAGGCCATCGGCTCGCGCTCCGGCCAGATGTCCGGCGTACCGACCGGCTTCACCGACCTCGACTCCCTGACCAACGGGCTGCACCCGGGCCAGATGATCGTCATCGCCGCCCGCCCCGCCATGGGCAAGTCGACGCTCGCGCTGGACTTCGCCCGCGCCTGCTCCATCAAGAGCAACCTGCCGAGCGTCATCTTCTCCCTCGAAATGGGCCGCAACGAGATCGCCATGCGCCTGCTCTCGGCGGAGGCCCGGGTGGCGCTGCACCACATGCGCTCGGGCACCATGACCGACGACGACTGGACCCGGCTCGCCCGCCGGATGCCGGACGTCTCGGCCGCCCCGCTGTACATCGACGACTCCCCCAACCTGTCGATGATGGAGATCCGGGCCAAGTGCCGTCGGCTCAAGCAGCGCAACGACCTCTCCCTCGTCGTCATCGACTACCTCCAGCTGATGCAGTCGGGCGGCTCGCGCCGGCCCGAGAGCCGCCAGCAGGAGGTCTCGGACATGTCCCGAAACCTCAAGCTGCTGGCCAAGGAGCTCGAGGTGCCGGTGATCGCGCTCTCCCAGCTGAACCGTGGCCCCGAGCAGCGCACCGACAAGAAGCCGATGGTCTCCGACCTGCGTGAGTCCGGCTCGATCGAGCAGGACGCCGACATGGTGATCCTGCTGCACCGCGAGGACGCGTACGAGAAGGAGTCGCCCCGCGCGGGCGAGGCGGACCTGATCGTCGCCAAGCACCGAAACGGTCCGACGGCCACCATCACCGTCGCTTTCCAGGGCCACTATTCGAGGTTCGTGGACATGGCCAACACGTAGCATCCGATCATGGACGCGCTCTCCGAAGACCTGGAACTCCTCCCCGCCACCCGGCGTGCCCTGCGGCACCGGGTCGCCGTCGCCCAGCGCGACGGCCGGTCCCCCTCGCTGGTGGCGGCCGTCGTACGCGGCGGGGAGGTGGTCTGGGAGGGCTCCCGGACCTGCGTGGAGGGCCACGGGCCGGACGGGAACGTGCAGTACCGGATCGGCTCGATCACCAAGACCTTCACCGCCGTACTCGTCATGCGGCTGCGGGACGAGGGCCTGCTGGACCTTTCGGACCCGCTGGGCAAGCACCTGCCCGGGAGCGGTGTGGACGAGGTGACCATCGCCCAGCTGCTGGCCCACACCTCGGGGCTCGCGGCGGAGACCCCGGGCGAGTGGTGGGAGCGATCGTCGGCGGCGCTGCGGCCCGAGCTCGCCGACGTGCTCGGCGAGGAGCCGTTCAAGCACGTGCCGGGGACCCGGTTCCACTACTCCAACCCCGGCTACACCCTGCTGGGTTCGCTCGTGGAGGCGCTCCGCGGCAAGCCGTGGGAGGAAGTGCTGCGGGCCGAGGTGCTGGAGCCTTTGGGGCTCGCCCGGACGAGCGGCCTGCCGCAGGCCCCGCACGCGGGCGGCTGGGCGGTGCACCCGTGGGCGGACGTGATGATGCCGGAGCCGGCCGAGGACCTGGGGCTGATGGCGGCGGCCGGCCAGCTGTGGTCCACCACGGGCGACCTGGCCCGGTTCGCGCGGTTGCTGATGCGGGGC
The DNA here is from genome assembly GCF_045160885.1 of Streptomyces sp. NBC_00158. Lineage (NCBI taxonomy): Bacteria > Bacillati > Actinomycetota > Actinomycetes > Kitasatosporales > Streptomycetaceae > Streptomyces > Streptomyces sp. NBC_00158. The sequence continues at coordinate 3,629,606 of NZ_CP108161.1, read as the reverse complement.
GACGACCGGGTGCTGAGCGCCGGGAGCGTCCGGGAGATGCGTACGTCGATGGCGCCGCCGGAGCCCGGCTCCGCCGACCTCGGGTACGGGCTGGGACTCCAGCTGGCGGACCAGGGCGGGCGCCGGCTCGCCGGGCACGGCGGCTCGCTGCCCGGGTTTGTCGCGGGCCTCTGGTTCAGCGAGGCGGACGACGTGGCGGCGGTCGTACTGGCCAACTGCACCTCGGGCCTGCCCGCCTCGACGGTCGCCGCCGACCTCATCGCGATCGTCGCGGAGGCGGAGCCGCGGATCCCCGAGCCGTGGCGTCCGTTCAAGGAGGACGACCAGGTGCCGCTGGAGCTGTGCGGCCCCTGGTACTGGGGCACTTCGGCCCAGATCCTGCGGCTCGGCCAGGACGGCTCGCTGGAGCTGAGCCCGGTCGGCGCCACCGGCCGCCCGGCCCGTTTCCGCGCCGAACCGGACGGCACCTGGACCGGCCTGACGGGTTATTACGCGGGCGAGACGCTGCGGGCGGTCCGGCGTGAGGACGGCTCCGTCAGCCACCTCGACCTCGCGTCGTTCGTCTTCACCCGTGAGCCCTACGACCCGACGGCCCCGGTGCCCGGCGGGGCCGACCCGCAGGGCTGGCGCGGCGTCGGCTGACCCCCGGCGGGCCCGGTGCCCGGCTCAGGCGACGAGCTCGCGCTCCAGCGGGGTGCGGAAGCGGGGGGTTACACGGGCCTCGCCCACCCAGTCGGCGAGCCGGGCGGCCTCGGCGGCGACCGCCTCCTCGGCCTCCCGGCCGGGGCTGCCCAGCAGCCGCCAGACGATCTCCCCGTCGGAGCGCTGGGCCCAGCCGCCGACGATCTCGCCGTTCCACCACACGGTCGGCCCGATGTTGCCCGCGTAGTCGAACAGCGCCGGACGATGGGCGGGGTCGAGGTGGAAGCCCCGGTCCGCCCAGCCCATGGCGCTGGGATCGAGACCCGGCAGCAGAGCGGCCCAGGGCTCGGGGGCCGGTTCGGGCCCTGTGTCACCCGGGCAGACGAGCGCCGTGCCGCCGTCGTCGAGGCGCACCTGCTCGGGGCCCACGGCGGCCAGGGCCTTGCGCACGTCGGTGAGGCTCCAGCCGGTCCACCACTTGAGGTCGGCCTCGGTGGCCGGGCCGTATGCGTGGAGCCAGCGGCGGGCCAGTTCGGCACGGGCTTCGGCGGCGGGCACGGCGGCCCAGGGCTGCGTGTGCACCCAGCGGAACTGGCTGGAGGTCCACGTCCCGCGCGGCCGGTCCCGGCGGATGCGGCCGTCGGCGGCCAGGAGGCGGATGACGCGGGTGGCGACACCCGTCTCGGTCTCGTACTTCTTTCCCCGGCCGATGGTGATCTTCTGCCGCAGGGCGGGCACGGCCGCGGAGATCTGGCTGCCCGCGGCGGCGCCCAGGGCGTCGAGCGCGTCGAGGGCGGAGGCCTCGGCCTTCTCCAGCCAGTCGGCGTCGAGCCCCTGACCGTCCTCCGCGAGGTGCTTGAGGAAGGTCCGGCGTTCCTTCACGGCGATGCCCCGGGCGGTGGACGAGTCCACGTACGGGGCGAGCTCGGTGGAGACGGCGAAGAGGGTGTTGCGCATGCTGAGCATGCGGACGACGCTCACGTCCTCGTACAGCGCCCGCTCGACCGTGGCGGGGCCGCCGTCGGCCAGCCGGGCGCGGACGGAGAGGAAGACGGTGGCGGCGTCCGTGGCGTGCAGGGCGACCACGGCGTCCGCGGCCTGGCCCGTGGTGGCCGCGCGGACGGAGGGGGCGAGGCGGTGCCGCCGGCCCAGCCGGTGGCGACGCTCGGTGGTGGTGACGAGGGGGAGGCCGGTGCTCATCCTCCCGATCGTAGGCCGGGCCGCCGACAGCGGCCCGGCCCGTGCCGGGACCGCTCAGAGCTGGAGCTTGAACCCCACGTGGGAAGCCGTGAAGCCGAGCCGCTCGTAGAACCGGTGGGCGTCGGTGCGGGTCACGTCCGAGGTGAGCTGGACCAGCGCGCAGCCCTCCTGCCGGGACCGCTCGACGGCCCATTCGACGAACCGGGTCCCGAGGCCGCTGCCGCGCTCGTCGGCGTGGACCCGGACGCCTTCGATGATGGAGCGGGTGGTGCCCCTGCGGGACAGCCCGGGGACGATCGTGAGCTGGAGGGTGCCCACGACGCGCTCGCCGCGGACCGCCACGACCACGTGCTGGTGGGGATCGTCGGTCAGCCGCTTCAGCGCCGTGGCGTACGGGGCCAGGTCGTCCGGGGACTCACGGGTGGCGCCGAGCGGATCGTCGGCCAGCATGGCGACGATGGCGGACAGATCGGCCTCGGTGGCCGGGCGGATGGTGAGCTCGGGGGCTCCGGTCATGGGAATCTCCTCGTTTCAGCCGGCGGCGACGGTGAGCGGTGCCCAGCGGCGGGACCAGTCGCCGGGGAGGCCAGGGATGTCCCGGGTCATGACGGAGTTGAAGGCGACGGACCCCAGTCCGCGCTCCTTGAGCCAGGCGAGGAGTTCCTCGTGGCGTACGTCGACGTCGGTGCGCAGGTCCCGTCCGGTGCCGGCCGCCAGCGCGGACACCAGGGTCTTGGCGGTGGCGGTGTCCCGGGCGATCAGGGGGCCGACGACATGCGTGTCCATGTTGGGCCAGATCGCGGCGTAGCCGATGAGGGAGCCGGAGCGGTCCTCGGCGACGAGGAGCCTGTCGGTGAAGGCCGGGAGCCGGGTGATGAGGTGGGTCCGGTCGGTGCCGAACACTTCGTTGTCCAGCCGGACGATCCCCTGGAGGTCCTCGGCGGTGGCCGGACGGACACGGACGCCGGCGGGGCCGGTGGCGGGACCGTCCGGCTCGGGTCGGAAGGCGCCCCGGAGCATCTCGGCGCGGCCCGTGGTGTCGAAGCCGAGCTCCTCGTAGAGCGGGCGGCCGTACGGGGTGGCGTGCAGGGTGAGCGGGACGCCGGCGAGCACGTCGTCGCACACGTGCTTCATGAGGCGCCGGCCCAGGCCCTTGCGGGCGTACCGGTCGGCGACGAGGACCATCCCGATGGCGGCGAGGTCGGGCTTCGCTCCGATGTCTCCGTACCGGGTGACGACGCAGGCGGCGGCGAGACCCTGGCCGTCGGGTGCGTCGATGCCGTAGCCGTCGCCGGCGGCGAGGAGCAGCCCCCACTTGTGGTCCTCGCGCGGCCAGCCGCGGTCCTCGGACAGGTCGGCGCAGTGACGGAGGTCTTCCATGGTCAGCGCGCGGATCGGCAGGTCGGTGAGCGGTGGTGGTGTCACCGGCCCAGAGTGGATCATCGGCTCGTGGCGAGTCCAGGGAATTGAAGGATCCGGGCACCGGATGTTTCACGTGAAACATCGACGGTTTCACGTGAAACATCGGCCTCGCCGGACGGAGCGGATAGCCTCGGCAGCTATGACTTCGCTGCACTTGTTCGACCTCGACGGCACCCTGATGTACGGCTCTGCCGCCCCGGTGGAGATCTCCCGGCAGCTCGGTGTGGAGACCGGGATCGCCGAGCTGGAGCGGGCCTTCGGCGCGCAGGAGATCGGGCCGCACGAGTTCTCGGTCGCGGCCCGGGAGCTGTGGGCGGACCTGACTCCCGAGCACGTCCGGGCGGCCTTCGACGGGTCGCCGTGGCTGGCGGGCATCCAGGAGGTCTGGACGGAGATCCGCGAGCGCGGTGACTACTGCGCGGTGATCTCGCTGTCCCCCTCGTTCTTCGTCGAACTGCTGCTGGAGTGGGGGGCGCACGCCGCGCACGGCTCGGTCTTCCCGGCGGTGCCCTTCACCCGCCCCGTTGACGTGACCGGGATCCTGACACCCGAGCGCAAGGTGGAGGTCGCGGACTCGCTGTGCGCGCGGTTCGGAGTGGGCCGGGCCGACTGCGTCGCGTACGGGGACTCGATGACCGACGCGGTGCTCTTCGAGGCGGTGCCGCGCTCGGTAGCGGTGAACGCGCGGCCCTATCTGGCGGCGCGGGCCACGCACGTCTACCAGGGCCGGGACCTCCGGGAGGCATACCAGCTCGTGGGCGCGGCGCGCCCGGGAGTCGAGGCATCTTAAGGGGAAAAGGGGGTTCGAAACCCCGTTTCCTCCATTCCTCCGCAGCGCTCTCGGTCGGCTGGCACGCTGTGGAACCCGGAACCACGGATTCGAGGCCGTGGCGTGTGAGACCCGACCGAGATGCTCGAAGCGAGGCACCGCATGGACGCTCCGCCCACCAGATCGGCCAGACCGACGGGCCGGATACCCTCCGGGGGCGGTGCGATCGAGCCCTCCCCGGACGCCGTGCTCATCCGCCGGACCCTTGCCGAGATCGCACCCGTCGCGGACAAGGTGACCTCGTACTTCTACGCCCTGGTGTTCACGGGGCACCCTGAGGTCCGTGAGATGTTCCCGGCGGCCATGGACGTCCAGCGCGACCGGCTGCTGAAGGCCCTGCTGACCGCCGCGGAGCACATCGACGACCCTGCGGTGCTGACCCCGTACCTGCGCCGCCTCGGTGCCGGACACCGCAAGTACGGCACCGTGTCCGCCCACTACCCGGCGGTCGGGGAAGCGCTGATCGGCGCGCTGGCCCGGTACGCGGAACTCACCTGGGGGCCGGAGACCGAGGCGGCGTGGGTCCGCGCGTACACCGCCATCTCGCAGACGATGATCGACGCGGCGGCGGATGACGAGGCCAAGGCGCCGGCCTGGTGGCACGCCGAGGTGGTCTCGCACGACCTGCGCACCTCGGACATCGCCGTGCTGACGGTCCGCCCCGACCAGCCGTACCCGTTCCTCGCCGGCCAGTACACGAGTCTGGAGACCCCTTGGTGGCCGCGGGTCTGGCGGCACTACTCCTTCGCCTCGGCGCCCCGCGCGGACGGACTGCTGTCCTTTCACGTCAAGGCCGTTCCGGCGGGCTGGGTCTCCAACGCCCTGGTGCGGCACGCCAGGCCGGGCGACGTCCTGCGGCTGGGACCGCCGGCCGGTTCGATGGTGGTGGACCACAGCACCGACAACGGGATGCTGTGCCTGGGCGGCGGTACCGGCATCGCCCCGATCAAGGCGCTGATCGAGGACGTCGCCGAGCACGGCGAGCGGCGCCCGGTGGAGGTCTTCTTCGGGGCGCGCAGCGACCACGACCTGTACGACAAGGACACCCTGCTCGGGTTGCAGCGCTCCCACCCGTGGCTGTCGGTCCGCCCGGTGATCGGCGAGGGCCTGGCCGGACAGCTGCCGCAGGCGGTCGGTGAGCACGGGCCCTGGCGCTCATACGACGCCTTCATCTCGGGGCCGCCGGCGATGGTCCGCAGCGGTGTGGACGCGCTCAAGCGGATCGGGATCCCCGGTGAGCGCATCCGCTTCGACGCCCTGGAGGAGCTGGCGGGCGTGGCGGGCTGATCAGGGCCAGGCCCGCCCGTCCCCTCGGTGTCCTCAGCCCAGATCGGGGGCGTGCATGGCGCGCACCCCCTCGATGTTGCCGTCGAGGTAGTGGCGCAGTGACAGCGGAACCAGGTGGACGGCGGCGATGCCCACCCGGCTGAAGGGCACGCGGACGATCTCGTACTCGCCCTGGGGCTCGTCGACCTCGGGACCGTGGCGCAGGCCGGGGTCCATGGACGCGAGCCGGCAGACGAAGAAGTGCTGCACCTTCACCCCGGTCACTCCCCCGGAGGCGATGTGCTCGACGGTGTCGACGAAACAGGGCACCACATCGGTGATCTTGGCGCCGAGCTCTTCGTGGAGCTCACGGTGGAGGGCTTCGACGACAGTGCTGTCCGAAGCTTCGACACCGCCGCCGGGCGTGAGCCAGTACGGGTCGACGCCGGGCTTGGTGCGCTTGATGAGGATCAGGTCGTCACCGTCGAGCAGGATCGCGCGGGCGGTGCGTTTGACCACGGGACGTTCGGTCATGGGAGAAGAGTGGCCCACGTCCGCCCTTCCGAAACGCGCCGTCGTCCGAAACCCGAGGGGCTCACCAGTGCACGGCGGCGCGCAGCAGGCAGTCGTGGGCCCGGGCGAGGTGGGCGAGCGCCAGGCTGCCAGCCCGTACGACGAGGAACCAGGTGCGCAGCGGTGGCACGGCGGGCTCCAGCAGGGAGACGACCTCACCGCGGTCGAGGGCTTCCTGGCACAGGTAGCGGGGCAGGACGGCGAGTCCGGCTCCGGCCCGGACGCACCCCAGTACCGCCCGCAGGTCGGGGGCCACGACGGTGGCGGCGGAGTCGGGCACGGAGTCGAAGACGGCGGCCCAGTAGCGGGTGACCAGGGGCAGGCTCTCGTGGACCTCGACGACCGGGATCCCGTCGAGCGCGGCGGGGCCCGAAGCACCCAGTGCGGCGGGGTCGGCCAGGGCGGCCCAGTAGGGAGCGGCGACCAGTACCTGTTCCTCGTCGCAGAGGGCGGTCGTGGTGAAGGGGCCACCGCGCGGCCGGGCGGTGGTGACGACCAGGTCGTGCTGCCCGGCGGCCAGACCGGCGAGGTTCTCCTCGGAGCCGGGCGCGAGGGCGGTCCGCAGGGTCTGGCCCTGGCCGACCAGGGGCGCCAGGGCCGGCAGTACGCGCAGGCAGAGGAACTCCGGGGGCCCGGCGAGGTGCAGGGTCCGCAGGGCCCCGGCGGCCTCCCGCTCGGTCTCGGCGATCCGGAGCAGCGCGTCTAGGTGCGGGGCGGCCTTGTGGGCGAGTTCGTCGCCGACCGCCGTGGGCGTGACGCCCCGGGCGCGCCGGTGGAACAGGGGCCTGCCGAGTTGCCGTTCGAGCGTGCGGATCTGTGAGGTGACGGCGGGCTGTGACAGCCCGAGGTGCGCGGCGGCCCGGGTGAACGAGCCGGCCCGGTGCACGGCGACGAAGGTGCGCAGCAGGGCCAGGTCCATGGCGGCCCCTCTCGGTGGGGGCCTTCAACTATAAATATGCCGATAGGCCCCTGTCGTTACCGTGATTGGACTCTGACGCAGAGTCAACTAGCCTTGTCGGCGTGGTTCTTCTCTCGGGGAACCCGGGGCGGTCCGAGCCACCAGGGGGGAGGCTCGGACCGCCCTGATGCGCCCTGATGCGCCCCGGGCGTTCATGCCCCGGCGGCAGCGGAATCCAGGGCCCGGAGCACGTCGGCGACCAGGTCCTCGGGGTCCTCGACGCCGGCGGAGAAGCGGATGAAGCCCTCCGGCACGTCGTCACCACCCCAGCGGCCGCGCCGTTCCGCGGTGGAGCGGACTCCGCCGAAGCTGGTGGCGTCCTCGACCAGGTGCAGGGCGGTCATGAAGCGTTCCGCGTGCGCGCGGTCCGGGAGGGTGAACGAGACCACCGAGCCGAAGCCGCGCATCTGCCGGGCGGCCGTCTTGTGGGAGGGGTCCGAGGGGAGCCCCGGGTAGCGCACCCCGGTGACCTCGGGCCGGTCTGCGAGTGCCTCGGCCACCGCCAGCGCGTTGCCCCACTGGCGCCCGGCCCGCAACTGGATGGTGGCCAGGGAACGGTGGGCCAGCCAGGCCTCCATGGGACCCGGGATCGCCCCGACGATCTTGCGCCAGCGGCGGACGGCCGCGGCGAGCTCCGGGTCGCGGCAGACGACGTAGCCGAGCAGCAGGTCCCCGTGGCCGGTGAGCCCCTTGGTGCCGCTGGCGACCGAGAAGTCGGCGCCCAGCTCCAGGGGCCGCTGACCGAGCGGGGTGGCGAGGGTGTTGTCGACGGCGACCAGGGCCCCCGCCGCGTGTGCGGCCGCCACGAGACGGCGTACGTCACAGACGTCGAGCCCCGGGTTGGACGGGGTCTCGATCCACAGCAGCCGGGCCCCGTCGAGGGCGGCGAGCTGCGCGTCCTGGCCGGTCGGCGCGGTGCGCACGCGGACTCCGTACGCTTCGAGCTGCTCGCGCACCAGGGGCAGTGCCTGGTAGCCGTCGGAGGGCAGGACGACCGTCTCCGCGGTGCGTGCCTGGGAGAGCAGGACGGCGGAGACGGCCGCCATGCCGGAGGCGAAGACGACGGTCTCCACCGCTTCCCCGGGTGCCTCCAGCTCCCCGATGGCCCGTTCCAGCAGGGTCCACGTGGGGTTCGTGTCACGGCCGTAGGCGTACGGGCCCGAGACCTCGCCGGGGAGGTGGAAGTGCGCGGCGAAGACCGGGCCGGGCAGCGGCGGTTCGTTCTTGACGGGCTCGGGCAGTCCGGCGCGTACGGCGCGCGTACCGTCGCCGTACCGGTCGGCCGGGGCCGGGGTCGTACCGCCGGGGGTGCGCTCGTTCACGGGGTGGGCTCCTTCACGGCGGTGCGTACGGCGTCCAGCAGGCCGGTGCTCGCGGCCTCGACCAGGGCCAGGCACTCCTCGAACCCGTCGAACGGGCCGTAGTACGGATCGGGCACGTCCGCCGCGCCCGGTGCCCCGGTCCCGGTGGACCGGGCCGCCGGGTCGTACGAGCGCAGCAGCCGGACCTTGGCGGCGGCCTGAGGGGTGGGCGCGAGTGCGCGCAGGTCCCGCAGGTGGCCGGCGTCGAGGGCGATGACGAGGTCGAGGCGGTCGAACCACGAGGCCCTGAACTGCCGGGCCCGGTGGTCCTGCTCGTACCCGGCGGCCTCCAGCACGGCGACGGTGCGCGGGTCGGCGCCGTCGCCCTCGTGCCAGCCGCCGGTGCCGGCGCTGTCCACCTCGACCAGCCCGCCGAGTCCTGCCTCGGCGACGCGGGCGCGGAAGACCGACTCGGCCATGGGGGACCGGCATATGTTGCCGGTGCAGACGAAGCACACGCGGTACATGGGCGGTCCGCTCAGTTCTTGTCGGGCAGGGCCAGGTTCACGGCCCAGGAGACGATGGAGATGATCAGGCCGCCGAGGACGGCGGTCCAGAAGCCGTCCACGTGGAAGCTCAGGTCGAACTTCCCGGCCAGCCAGGAGGTCAGCATCAGCATCAGGGCGTTCACGACGAGGGTGAACAGGCCCAGGGTGAGGATGAACAGCGGGACCGAGAGCAGCTTCACCACCGGCTTGACGATCAGGTTGACCAGCCCGAACACCAGCGCGACCAGGATCAGGGTCAGCGCGCGGCGTCCCGTGCTGCTGCCGTCGTCGAGCGTGATGCCCGAGACCAGCCAGACGGCGACGGCCAGGGCCGCCGCGTTGGCGAGCGTCTTGACTACGAAATTCGTCATGTGTCTGATCGTGGCAGAGAAGATCCCGGCCGGGCATCGGCAGATCAGCGGATCCCGGGGCACCACCGGGCGAGAACGAGGGGCACAGCGAAGATGAAGGCCTTCCGGCTGGACGAGCTCGAAGCGGAGCGCGCCGCGAACGACGGCGCCTACCTGCAGTTCCTGCGGGAGCGGAACATGTCCGTCGGGCTCTACGCGCTCGATGCCGGGCAGAGCGACCCGCAGCAGCCGCACCTCCAGGACGAGGTGTACTTCGTGGTGAGCGGGCGTGCCTCCATCACGGTCGGGGAGGAGACGACGGTGGTGGCCAACGGCAGCGTCGTCTACGTGCCGGCGGGGGTGCCGCACAAGTTCCACCACATCACCGAGCCCTTGAAGGTGATGGTGGTCTTCTCCCCGCCGGAGGGCTGACCGCTTCTGAGGGCGAGGGCGAGGGCGAGGGCCTGAGGGTCTGAGGGTCGGACCCCTGATCCCCCTAGGGGGCGGGTCAGGGGGTTCCGGGGGCTCGCGGGCCCCTGCGCGGGGCCGTCGCCTCCTAGCATCGAGAGCGAGGAAAGAAACGGACCCAAGGACTCACGAAGTCCCGGACTCACGGGGTCACCGACGAGGAAGAGGTAGGAACATGGACGGGATCCGAGCGATGTTCGCGGGCATGCCCTGGTGGGTCAAGTGGGTCGCCGTTCCGCTGCTGGCGCTCTTCGTCTTCGGCGGCGTGGTCACCTCCATCCTCGGTGCGCTGATCTCCTTCGCCTTCAAGGCGCTGCTCTTCGTGGCCCTCGTCGGCGGTCTGATCTTCGTGGTCAAGAAGTTCAGCGGCAGCGGCAGCGGGGCGAAGGCCTCTTCCAGCGACTGGTAGGAACCGCGCCGTCACCCTTCCCCCAACGGGTAAGGGGATTGACCCAGGCGGGGGAACGGGACCGGCCGAACCGCCCACATGGCGGGAACCGGCCGATACGGTGGCGATCTGCGCCGTTCCCTGGGGGCGGCCCCCGCAGAGCGGGCCACCCCGAGGCCCGCCGCCACGCCTGGGGGTGAGCTTTGCCTTCGGTTCACAATCCCGGTGTCCCGACCCTGATCGGTTCGGTGCAGCGGGCGTTGAGGCTCCTCGAAGCAGCGGGGTCCCATAGCGGGGGAGCCCCGGCGAAACAGCTGGCGCGCGAAGCCGGGCTCCCGCTCCCCACCGCGTACCACCTGCTGCGCACCCTGACGCACGAGGGCTATCTGCGTCGCGAGGACGGGGTGTTCGTTCTCGGCGACGCGGCCGGTCGGCTGGCGGGCGGCGGACTTCAGCAGAAACGTCGCAGCATGATCCTCGACTCGCTCGCGCACTTCCGCGACGCGGTCGGGGCCCCCGTCTACTTCGCGGTCTACCGCGAGGGTGAGATCGAGGTCGTGGGCGTCTCGGACACCCCGGCCAGCCCGGCCTGCCAGGAATGGGCCGACTTCCGTGCGACCGCCCACGCCCACGCCATCGGCCAGTGCCTGCTGGGCCAGCTCGACGAGAAGACGCGCCGGGACTACTACGACCGGCACCCGGTCGAGAGCATCACGCCCTACACGGTCCGGGACATGCACGCGTTGGAGCAGCGGATCGGGTCCCTGGAACGGATGCAGCCGGTTACGGAGCGTCAGGAGTACGCGCTCGGAACGGTGTGCGCCGCCATCCCGATCACGGCCGGCGATGCCGCCGCGACCATGGCGGTTTCCCTTCCTGTGCACCAAGAAGACCGATTGCTCTATGTGGTTGATCGACTACGGAGTGAAGTAGGCGCGCTGTTGAGCACCCTCTCCTTCTCTATCAGTATCTGAAAACTCACTCCTTGTGATCTGCTGGCGCTTCCACCACCCTTGTCAAGACGGCCCTGGGGGATCATTCCTGGCCACTTCCACTACAGCGGGGTAGGCAATGCGCGAGTCGGTACAGGCAGAGGTCATGATGAGCTTCCTCGTTTCCGAGGAGCTCGCGTTCCGGATCCCGGTCGAGCTCCGGTACGAGGCCCGTGACCCCTACGCGGTACGTCTGACCTTCCACCTTCCCGGAGATGCGCCGGTGACCTGGGCGTTCGGCCGGGAGCTGCTTCTCGACGGCATCAACAAGCCCAGTGGTGACGGTGACGTGCACATCGCGCCCACCGATCCGGACGAGCTGTCCGACGTCCACATCCGGCTTCAGGTCGGTGGCGACCGGGCCCTGTTCCGGGCCGGCGCGGGGCCGCTCGTCGCGTTCCTGGACCGGACCGACCGGCTCGTTCCGCTCGGTCAGGAGCGCAACCTCGGCGACTTCGAGGAGAGCCTCGACCAGGCACTCGGAAAGATCCTCTCCGAGTCGCAGCACGACGAGCGGAAGGCGGGCTGAGGCAGGGCCCCACGAGCCTCGGCCCGGGCCCCGCCCCTCCTCAGCGCTTGCGCCGGCGGCGGCCCCGGCCGCCGCGGGCCGGGGCCGCCGCCGGGCTCCCGGTCGTTCCGCCGGCCGCGCCGGGCCGGTCGGCTGAGACCACCAGGGCCGCGAGCGCCGTGGTCACCGGCACCGAGGCCACGAGCCCGATCGAGCCCACGAGGGTCCGTACGATCTCCTCCGCGACCAGCTCGCTGTTGGCCACCGTGCCCATGCTGCTGTTCGCGATCGAGAACAGCAGCAGGAGCGGCAGCGCGGCGCCCGCGTACGCCAGGACGAGGGTGTTCACCACCGAGGCGATGTGGTCGCGGCCGATCCGGATGGCGGCCCGGTACAGGGCGCGCGGACCCATGTCCGGGTCGGCCTGGTGGAGTTCCCAGACGGCCGAGGTCTGAGTGACGGTCACGTCGTCGAGCACGCCCAGGGATCCGATGATCACGCCTGCGAGCAGCAAACCGCTCATGTCGATGTTCGGGTAGAGCCCGTGGATCAGCCCGGTGTTGTCGTCCGTGTTGCCGCTCAGGAACGCCCAGCCGATGAACTGCGAGCCCAGCAGCCCGATCAGCAGGAGCGAGACCAGCGTGCCGAGGACGGCGACCGAGGTCCTCGCCGTCAGCCCGTGGCACATGTAGAGGGCGATCAGCATGATCGCGCTGGCGCCGATGACCGCCACGAGCAGCGGGTTGGAGCCCTGCAGGATCGCCGGGAGGATGAAGAGCGTCAGCACCCCGAAACTGACGACGAGCGCGATGAGGGCGAAGAGGCCGCGCATCCGGCCGACCACGACGACCGCGACGGCGAAGATGCCGGCCAGCAGCGCCATCGGGAACTTCCGGTTCAGGTCGATCACCGAGTACTGGAGGTCCCGGGGAGCGTCCGGCGCGTACGCCACCACCACCTCCTGCCCCTTCTCCAACTGCCGCGGCGCACCCGGCTGGACGATCTCGAAGAAGGCCCGGCCCTGCTCCGGTCCGCTGGTCACCTCGACGGTGGCCTTCTTGCACTCGCCGGTCCGGGCGGCCTGCGCCTCGCGTCCCTCGGGGGTGGAGGTGTCGCCAGTGGGAGGGACCTGCGCGGCGTTCACCGATTTGCAGTCGACCTTCGCGAGAGCGACGACCTTGCCCTGTTGGGTCTGCCGGTCGAAGCCCACCCCGGTGCGCTCGTGCGCGGGGGCTCCGCCGGGCCAGAGCACGGCCATGCCGACGAAGACGGCGGCGGCGAAGGGGATCAGTACGGCGGCGATCACCTTGCGCAGGTGCTTGGAGACCGGAGCGGCCGGCCCGTGGCCATGGCTGTGGCCATGACCGTGGCCGTGTCCTTGGCCGTGCGAATGCCCGTGGGAGGAGGCTGCGGCATGCCCGTGGGACGCATGCTCGTGGCCGGTGTGGCCCAAGGGCTCTGTGGGCTCGTGGGGAGGCTGCGGCGAGGACGTCACCGGCAGATCATCGCAAGAGATGAGGGGGCCCACTGTTCAGCACGCCACACACGACGCTAACGTGGGGGCTACTTTGCACAACGCGGGAGCTCGGAGCACCGGGCTGAGAGGGCGCTGATCACCGTACGCGCATGAGAATGCGTACGGGAGGAGGCTGCGTCGACCGCCGAACCTGTTACCGGGTAATGCCGGCGTAGGGAGATAGGTCTCATGACCATTCAGGACGCACGCACGCCTGCCGTCAGCCAGGACGCCGACGGCCAGACCGAGCGCCAGCCGGGCTGGCACAAGGGCTACGTGGCGGGCTCCCGCCCCGACATCCGGGTGCCGGTCCGCCAGGTCCACCTCACCAACGGCAAGGACGTGACGCTCTACGACACGTCCGGGCCGTACACCGACCCGCAGATCGAGACCGACGTCCGCCGGGGCCTCGCCCCCCTGCGCGAGAACTGGATCATCGGCCGCGGCGACACCGAGGAGTACGCGGGACGCCCCGTCCGCCCCGAGGACGACGGCATCAAGCACACCTCGCCGCGCGGGGGCCTCAAGAACCTCGACGCGGTCTTCCCGGGCCGTCCGCGCCAGCCCCGCCGGGGCCGCGGCGGCGCCGCCGTCACGCAGCTCGCGTATGCCCGCCGGGGCGAGATCACCCCGGAGATGGAGTACGTCGCGATCCGCGAGAACGTCTCCCCCGAGGTCGTTCGCGAGGAGATCGCCGCAGGCCGCGCGGTGCTCCCGGCCAACGTGAACCACCCGGAGATCGAACCGATGATCATCGGCAAGAAGTTCCTGGTGAAGGTCAACGCCAACATCGGCAACTCCGCGGTCACCTCCTCGATCGAGGAGGAGGTGGAGAAGATGACCTGGGCGACCCGCTGGGGTGCCGACACGGTCATGGACCTCTCCACCGGCCGCAACATCCACACCACCCGCGAGTGGGTGCTGCGCAACTCCCCGGTCCCGATCGGCACCGTGCCGCTCTACCAGGCCCTGGAGAAGGCCGACGGCAGGGCCGAGGACCTGACCTGGGAGATCTACAAGGACACGGTCATCGAGCAGGCCGAGCAGGGCGTCGACTACATGACGGTCCACGCCGGCGTGCTGCTGCCGTACGTGCCGCTGACCGCCCGTCGCAAGACCGGCATCGTCTCCCGCGGCGGTTCGATCATGGCTGCCTGGTGCCTGGCGCACCACAAGGAGAACTTCCTCTACACGAACTTCGAGGAGCTCTGCGAGATCCTCGCGACGTACGACGTCACGTACTCGCTGGGCGACGGCCTGCGGCCCGGCTCCATCGCGGACGCCAACGACGCCGCGCAGTTCGCGGAGCTGAAGACCCTGGGCGAGCTGAACACCATCGCCAAGCGGCACAACGTGCAGACGATGATCGAGGGCCCGGGCCACGTCCCGATGCACAAGATCAAGGAGAACATCGACCTCCAGCAGGAGATCTGCGAGGAGGCGCCGTTCTACACGCTCGGCCCGCTGACGACGGACGTCGCGCCCGCGTACGACCACATCACCTCGGGCATCGGCGCCGCGATGATCGCCTGGTGGGGCACCGCGATGCTCTGCTACGTGACGCCCAAGGAGCACCTGGGCCTGCCCAACCGGGACGACGTGAAGACCGGCGTCATCACGTACAAGATCTCCGCGCACGCGGCGGACCTGGCCAAGGGCCACCCGGGTGCCCAGGAGTGGGACGACGCCCTGTCGGACGCGCGGTTCGAGTTCCGCTGGGAGGACCAGTTCAACCTGGCCCTCGACCCCGACACGGCCCGTGAGTTCCACGACGAGACCCTGCCGGCCGAGCCGGCCAAGACCGCGCACTTCTGCTCCATGTGCGGTCCGAAGTTCTGCTCCATGAAGATCTCGCAGGACATCCGCCGTGAGCACGGCGGTGACCTCAAGGCCGATGAGATCGAGGCGGGCATGGCGGAGAAGTCCGCCGAGTTCGCGGCCTCGGGCAACAGGGTCTACCTGCCGCTGGCCGACTGATCGGTGCGGAGAGGGCCGGCCGACGACATTCCGGGGGGAGTCGTCGGCCGGCCTTACGCATGCGTTCGGCACGGCTTCGGCACGGCTTCGGTGTGGATGTTTCACGTGAAACAGTCCCGGACGGGCAGCGTTCCCGGGGGCCCTTCCCGGAGGCCTACTCCGGGTCGTGATCCGGCCCGCCGAAGTCCGGGCTGGTGAAGTCCGGTGAGCTGAAGCCGGGGCGGGGGCCCTGGGAGTTCGGGCCGGGGCTGGTGAAGTCCGGGCGGGTGTATCCCAGGCTGGGGATCCGTCCGGCCCCCGGCGTGCGCGGCACCGGGTAGCCCGCTCGGGCGGTCGGGTCGGCCAGGGCGTCGCGCAGGAACGGCACGATTCCCCGCTCCAGCAGCGCGTTCCGCCAAGCCTCCCGCGCGCGGGAGAGCTCGTCGGGTATCGGCACGCTCTCCTCCGCCGCGACCTCGGTGGAGCTGTTGCGCAGGGCCGTCACGAGCAGCCCGACCACCGCGAACAGGAGCGCGGCCACGGTGAGTCCGCCGAAGAGCCAACCCGCCGTCAGCATCGTCTCGGCGAAGGCCGGTGCGGGGTCCATCATCTTGAGGACGTATCCCACCAGCAGGAAGATCAGCATGGCGGTGCCCGCCAGGACCGGTGCCAGCACGCCGACCACGGCGCTGACGCCGGCTCCGCCGTCATGGTCCTCGCCGCCGTCCTCGGCGACCGTCCCGGAGGCTGACAGGGCCCCGTCGCGGAGCTCCTCCCGCACCTTCACGTAGTGGTCGTACTCGGCGGCGGCCGCGGCGGTCAGGAGCGTGGTGGCTGCCAGGGCCATGGTGCGCAGTTGTTCGGCGTTCAGCCGTTCGCCGAGGGTGGCGAGTTCGGGCCGTTCGTCCGCGGTGCGCAACACCTCGTCGAGGAGGCGGTCGAACTCCGGTCGGTCTTCGGTGAGCAGGTGCGGAGCGCTGGTCATGTGCATCCCCCGATGCTCCGTACATGCCGGTATGCCCGCGTAGATCCGGGGCTCCGGCACAAACGGAGGAGAGCCTGCTACGGATAGAGCGATGGTAGAGCGCCCCTGCCACGCCGTGACAGGGGCTTTGCTGAAATACCCCGCTCCGAGAACGCTCAGTCGCGCAGAGGTAGTTGAACGACGAGCAGCTTGCCGGCCATCGTCACTCCGCCGTCCATCGCGATGGCCAGCCCGTCCGCGTACACGTGCGGCCCGTCCACGGCCTCCGGGCCGTGGGAGTCGTCGCCGTCCTCGGTGCCCACCTCGCCGAGCAGGTACGGGATGGGGCTGTGGCCGTGGACGACGCGGCCGCCGCCGTAGGTGCTCAGCAGTTCCCGTACGGCCTGGGGGCCCGTCTCCTCGTCGCGGAAGGCGAACCGCTTGGTGAACTTGCGGAAGAGATCCCAGGTGATGTCGGCGTCGTTGCGGTTGAGAAGCTCGTGGATGGTGTCGTTGACGTCCTCGATGGAGTCGCCGTAGTCCAGGTACGCGGTGGTGTCGGAGTGCAGCAGCAGGTGGCCGTCCTGGAGCGTCGCCGCGTCGAGGCGGGACATCCACTGGAGGTGGACGTCCTCCAGGCGCTCCATGTCGGTGCGCTGGCCGCCGTTGAGCAGCCAGGCGGCTTGGAAGGTGGCGGTCCCGGCGCCGGAGGACACGGGGGTGTCGCCGAAGCGCTTGGCGCCGATCAGGAGCAGTTCGTGGTTGCCCATCAGGGCCTTGCAGTAGCCGCCCGCGGCGGCGGCCTCGGCGGAGAGCCGCATGACGAGGTCGATGACGCCGATCCCATCGGGACCGCGGTCGGTGAAGTCGCCGAGGAACCAGAGCCGGGCGTTGCCGGCGGACCAGCGGCACTCGGCGTCGATGAGGTGCTGGGCCTGGAGTTCCCGGATGAGCTCGTCCAGGTAGCCGTGCACGTCGCCCACGACGTAGAGCGGCCCGGGGCCGGAGCCCGGGTTCTCCTGGGGTACGTACTGGACCTGCACCGTGTCCCCGGGGCCGCCGGCCGAGCCGCGGACGATGATGGGCAGGTCGCGCTGCGTGGGCGTGTAGCCGTCGTCACCGCCGCCGTCGTACTCGCCGTCGCCCGCGGTGCGCTGCTGCGGGACGGTCTCCGTGCCCGGGTGGGCGGGAGGGGCCGCGGCGGGCAGGTCGGGGGCGTACCCGGGCCGCGGGGGCACGGGGGCGCTTTCCTCGAAGTACGCGGGGCACTCGCCGAAGACGGGAGGTTCGCCGGGCAGTGCGGCGGGTGCGGCGTACGGCGCGGGTTCGACGACCGGCACCCGGAAGTCCCGCAGCGTGTCCGTCCGCATCGCGGGTCCCTGACCGGCCCCCTGAGTCATCGACCCCTCCACCACCGTCGCGCTGCCGTACACCTGCGGACCCTGCTCACCTCCGGGGCGGAGGGTCCGTGATGTCGTGCGCCCATCATAGGAATGCGGCTCGCGCTCTGTGACGCACCAGGGGTGGTGAATCCTGGGCGGAGCCTCTGCTTCCTGCCCTTTTGTTCCGATTTCGGTGATGTGGAAATCCTGGGCGGGGCCGTCGGCTCCGCCCAGGTGACGGTGTGGCGGTCAGTCCTGGGCCGGTGAACGCGGCGGGCTGACGGTCGTCCGGGGCGTCCTGCGCTGCGAGGAGGTGCGGATGATCAGCTCGGTCGGCACGACCTGTTCGACGGGACGTCCGGTGTCCACTCCCTCGATCGCGTCGATCAGCAGCTGCACGACCGCGGTGCCGATGCGGCGGGGCTTGAGGGAGAGCGTGGTGATGGGCGGTTCGGTGTTGGCGTAGACGGTGGATTCGCTGCAGCAGACGAGGAGGAGGTCCTCGGGGACCCGCAGCCCGTAGCGCCGGGCGGCGGCGAGGAGGTCGGTGCCGTTGGGGTCGAAGAGCCCGTACACGGCGTCCGGCCGGTCGGGGCGGGCGAGGAGCCGGTCGGCGGCGACGGCGCCCGCGCACGGGTCGTGGGCGGGGTAGGACTCGTAGACGGGGTCCTGTCCGACGCGCTCGCACCAGTTGAGGTAGGCGGTCGTGGAGAGCCGGGTGTAGGTGTCGGTGGTGGTGCCGGTCAGCAGCCCGATGCGGCGGGCTCCGGCGGCGGCGAGGTGGTCGAGGAGGCCCAGTACGGCGGCCTCGTGGTCGTTGTCCACCCAGGCGGTGACGGGGAGGGTGCCCGCCGGCCGGCCGTCGGAGACCACGGGCAGGCCCTGGCGGACCAGCTCGCTGACGACCGGGTCGTGGTCGGAGGGGTCGATGACGACGGTGCCGTCCAGGGCCACGTTGGACCAGACGTCGTGTCGTGAGGTGGCGGGCAGGATGACGAGGGCGTAGCCGCGGGCGAGCGCGGCGGAGGTGGCGGCCCGTGCCATCTCGGCGAAGTACGCGAATTCGGTGAAGGTGAAAGGTTCATCCCCGTACGTGGTCACGGTCAGGCCGATGAGCCCCGACTTGCCGGTACGGAGGGTGCGGGCCGCGGCGGAGGGGCGGTACCCCAGCCGGTCGGCGACCTCGCGGACGTGGCGGCGGGTGGCGTCCGGCAGCCTCCCCTTGCCATTGAGCGCGTCGGAGACGGTTGTGATGGACACGCCCGCCGCGGCGGCCACGTCCCTGATGCCGGCCCGGCCCTGTCGGCCGCCGACCCGCCGGGTGGTCTCGGTCCGGCTCACCTGATGCTTCCCTGCTGCTGTCATGGCGAGCCGATAGTAGGGCTCGGAGGGGAGGGTGGTTCAGGTGCATATGCACGCGTTGACAGGCACGATTCTGCATGGTTCGCCACCCCCAATGACCTTGGAATTGAAGGTATTTGCCGCCTTGTGTCGAGAGTGAGGCTTGTCGGCGGGTACGAGCATGCCAAAACGGAGCCGTCTCGGGCCGTCCTCAACTCACCTGCACGAGGGACGCGCGCCACGGCGCAGGCCACCGGCGCGCGCATATATGCGTGCGCTCCCCCTGTGTTCCTGGCGCCCGCCATTCTCGGATCGGCGGAATCCTCATAAGGTGAGCAGTATTGAGTCGACGGAGACGTCGACGGGACGGTCGAGGAGGACCTGCGGTGAGCGAGAAGAGCCCGAAGCTGCGCGCCGAGCTGGACGGCATTCCCACCTACAAGCCCGGCAAGCCCGCCGCCGCGGGCGGGGCCGTCGCGTTCAAGCTGTCCTCGAACGAGAACCCGTATCCGCCGCTTCCCGGGGTCCTGGAGACCGCGGTGGCGGCGGCGGGCCGGTTCAACCGCTACCCGGACATGGCGTGCACCGGTCTCGTGAACGAGCTGGCGGAGCGTTTCGGCGTGCCGGTCGAGCACATCGCCACCGGCACCGGTTCGGTGGGCGTGGCCCAGTCGCTGATCCAGTCGACGGCCGGGCCGGGTGACGAGGTCATCTACGCCTGGCGGTCCTTCGAGGCGTACCCGATCATCACCCAGATCGCGGGTGCGAAGTCGGTACAGGTGCCCCTGACCGACGGGGACGTCCACGACCTGGACGCGATGGCCGCCGCGATCACGGACCGGACCCGACTGATCTTCGTCTGCAACCCCAACAACCCCACCGGCACCGCCGTGCGCCGCGCCGAGCTGGAGCGGTTCCTGGACCGGGTGCCCTCGGACGTCCTGGTGGTGCTGGACGAGGCCTACCGCGAGTTCGTGCGCGACGCCGACATCCCGGACGGCATCGAGCTCTACCGCGACCGCCCGAACGTGGCCGTCCTGCGCACGTTCTCCAAGGCGTACGGGCTGGCCGGCCTGCGCGTCGGCTTCGCGGTGGCGCACGAGCCGGTGGCCGCGGCGCTGCGCAAGACGGCGGTGCCCTTCGGCGTCAGCCAGCTCGCCCAGGACGCGGCGGTCGCCTCGCTCCAGGCCGAGGACGAGCTGATGGGCCGGGTCGGGGCGCTGGTGTGCGAGCGCAACCGGGTGCACGAGACGCTGCTCGCGCAGGGCTGGACGGTCCCGGACACCCAGGCCAACTTCGTGTGGATGCGGCTGGGGGAGCGGACCTCCGACTTCGCGGAGGCCTGCGAGAAGGCCGGTGTGGTGGTCCGGCCCTTCGCGGGCGAGGGCCTGCGGGTCACGATCGGTGAGACGGAGGCGAACGACCTCTTCCTGCACACGGCGGAGGCGTTCTTCAAGGAGCTGTAGTCCTTCGAGGAGCTGTGGTCCTTCGAGGGGCTGCAGTCCTTCGAGGAGCTGTTGTCAGAGCGCTGCGGTCAGGTGGCCGCAGTCCGGGTAGCCGGGCTCAGACCAGTTCCACGCGGATGGGGTCGCCGTCGCGGACGGTGGCCAGGAGGCGGGGGTCGCCGTCGAACGAGCCGAGCACGTTGCACGGGCTCGCCAGGCGGCTCTCGCCTCCGCGCGAGATGGGTGTGGGGCCGTAGGGCAGGGCGAGCGCGTCGCCCTCGGTCCAGAAGGCGACCGTGCCGGGCTCGACGACCTGCTGGGCGTCGTCTTCCAGGGCCACGCAGACCCCGGTGTCGAAGTAGACCTCCTCGCCCCAGGTGTTCGCGGAGGCGGAGATCGGGAGGGCCGCGGCCAGCGCCTTGCTGGTCGGGGTCTCGTCGAGGGTTGCGGTGAGCAGGCCCGCAGGCCAGGAGATTCGAATCTGCATGGGCCACATTCAACAATCTGTTGAAATCCTTGGCTAGTGGCCGATAAGGGGGACCCCGGCTGATTCGGGTCGTGGGCGGTAGGACATAATGCTTGTGAATGTGAACGCGTTCACAAGCGTGTCCTGCTTTCTCCCGTTATGGGGAGGAACCCGCCAGGCAGACTGCCCGCTGTGACCACGGCGACGACAAGGAGAAGACGACGTGGACCTAGCTTTGGCGCCTGAGACATTGGCGCGTTGGCAGTTCGGCATCACCACCGTCTACCACTTCCTCTTCGTGCCGCTCACGATCTCGCTCGCCGCGCTGACCGCCGGCCTGCAGACCGCGTGGGTCCGGACGGAGAAGGAGAAGTACCTCAGGGCCACGAAGTTCTGGGGCAAGCTTTTCTTGATCAATATCGCGATGGGTGTCGTCACCGGCATCGTCCAGGAGTTCCAGTTCGGAATGAACTGGTCCGACTACTCGCGATTCGTGGGTGACATCTTCGGCGCCCCACTGGCGTTCGAGGCCTTGATCGCCTTCTTCTTCGAGTCCACCTTCATCGGGCTGTGGATCTTCGGTTGGGACAAGCTGCCGAAGAAGATCCACCTCGCCTGCATCTGGATGGTCTCCCTCGGCACCGTCCTGTCCGCCTACTTCATCCTGGCGGCCAATTCCTGGATGCAGCACCCGGTCGGCTACCGCATCAACGAGGAGCGGGGCCGGGCCGAGCTCACCGACTTCTGGGCGGTCCTCACGCAGGACACGGCCCTCACCCAGTTCTTCCACACCATCACGGCCGCGTTCCTCGTGGGCGGCGCGTTCATGGTCGGCATCGCCGCCTTCCACCTCGCCCGCAAGAAGCACATCCCCGTGATGCGCAGCTCGCTGCGGCTCGGCCTGGTCGTCATGATCATCGCCGGTATGGGCACCGCGATCAGCGGCGACCTGCTCGGCAAGGTCATGTTCAAGCAGCAGCCGATGAAGATGGCCGCCGCCGAGGCCCTGTGGGACGGCGAGGCGCCGGCCCCCTTCTCCGTCTTCGCCTACGGAGACGTGGAGAAGGGCCACAACAAGGTGGCCATCGAGATCCCGGGCCTGCTGTCCTTCCTCGCCAACGACGACTTCAGCTCCTTCGTCCCGGGCATCAACGACGTCAACAAGGCCGAGCAGGAGAAGTTCGGCCCCGGCGACTACCGACCCAACATCCCCGTCGCGTACTGGGGCTTCCGCTGGATGATCGGCTTCGGCATGGCCTCCCTCGGGATCGGCATGCTCGGGCTGTGGCTGACCCGCAAGCGGTTCCTGCTGCCGCCGGCGCTGCGCACCGCTGAGGACGAGGTCCCCCATCTCGTGCTCTTCAAGAAGGCGCTCAGCCCCCGCTTCACCCGGATGTACTGGATCGTCGCGCTCTGGACCATGCTCTTCCCGCTGATCGCCAACTCCTGGGGCTGGATCTTCACCGAGATGGGCCGTCAGCCCTGGGTGGTCTACGGAGTGCTGCGCACCAGGGACGCGGTCTCGCCGGGCGTCTCGCAGGGCGAGGTGCTCACCTCGATGATCGGCTTCACGCTGCTCTACGCCGTACTCGCGGTGATCGAGGTCAGGCTCCTCGTGAAGTACGTCAAGGCAGGTCCGCCCGAGCTCACCGAGGCCGACCTCAACCCGCCCACCAGGATCGGCGGGGACGACAAGAACCCCGACCGGCCGATGGCCTTCTCGTACTGAGGCTGAGGAGACCACACCATGGAACTTCACGACGTCTGGTTCGTACTGATCGCCGTCCTGTGGACCGGCTACTTCTTCCTGGAGGGCTTCGACTTCGGCATCGGGGTCCTGACCAAGCTCCTCGCCCGGGACCGCACGGAGAAGCGGGTCCTGATCAACACGATCGGGCCCGTCTGGGACGGCAACGAGGTCTGGCTGCTCACGGCGGGCGGTGCCACCTTCGCCGCCTTCCCGGAGTGGTACGCGACCCTCTTCTCAGGCTTCTACCTGCCGCTGCTGCTCATCCTGGGCTGCCTCATCGTCCGCGGCGTCGCCTTCGAGTACCGCCACAAGCGGTCCGAGGAGCGGTGGCAGACCAACTGGGAACACGCGATCTTCTGGACCTCGCTGATCCCGGCCTTCCTGTGGGGCGTGGCCTTCGCCAACATCGCGCGCGGCGTGAAGATCGACCAGGACATGGAGTACGTCGGGAACGTCCTCGACCTGCTCAACGTCTACTCGGTCCTCGGCGGCCTGGTCACCCTGACCCTGTTCACCTTCCACGGTGCGGTCTTCGCCGCGCTGAAGACCGTCGGGGACATCCGGGACCGTGCGCGTGCGCTGGCCACCCGGCTGGGTGTGGTGACGGCCGTCCTGGCCCTGGCCTTCCTGATCTGGACCCAGGCCTCGCGCGGTGACGCGTGGAGCCTGGTGGCGATGGCCGTGGCCGTACTGGCACTGGTCGCGGCCCTCGGGTTCAACCTGGCGGGCCGGGAGGGCTGGGCGTTCGCCCTGTCCGGGATCACCATCGCGGCGGCCGTCGCGATGCTGTTCCTGACCCTGTTCCCGAACGTCATGCCGTCCTCGCTGGACCCGGCCTGGAGCCTCACGGTCACCAACGCCTCGTCCACCCCGTACACCCTGAAGATCATGACCTGGTGCGCCGCCGTGGCCACTCCCCTGGTCCTGCTCTACCAGGGCTGGACGTACTGGGTCTTCCGCAAGCGGATCGGTACGCAGCACATCGTCGACGCGCACTGAGCCGCGCGCGTCCCTCCTGCCCGACCCTGCCGAGGGGATGTTTCACGTGAAACCGATCGACCCGCGCCTGCTGCGGTACGCCCGTTCCACCCGCCTCTTCCTGGGCGCGGTGGTAGCCCTCGGGCTGGCCGGAGCGGGGCTGGTCGTCGGTCAGGCGATGCTCATCGCCGAGATCGTGGTCGGCGCCTTCGAACGGGGACTCGACGGAGCCGCGCTCCGGACGCCACTGCTGCTGCTCGCGGCGGTGGCTCTGGGGCGCGGCCTCGTCGCCTGGCTCACGGAGCTGGCCGCGCACCGGGCGAGCGCGGCGGTCAAGTCCGAGCTCCGGGGCAGGCTGCTGGACCGAGCCGCCGACCTGGGGCCCGGCTGGCTCAGCGGACAGCGCACCGGATCCCTGGTGTCCCTGGCCACCCGGGGCGTGGACGCGCTCGACGACTACTTCTCCCGCTACCTGCCCCAGCTGGGGCTCGCCGTGGTGGTCCCGGTGGCGGTCCTCGCCCGGATCGTCACGGAGGACTGGGTGTCGGCGGCCATCATCGTCGTCACCCTGCCGCTGATCCCGCTGTTCATGATCCTCATCGGCATGGCCACCCAGAGCCGGATGGACCGCCAGTGGCGGCTGCTCTCCCGGCTGTCGGGACACTTCCTCGACGTGGTGGTGGGTCTTCCCACGCTGAAGGTGTTCGGACGGGCGAAGGCGCAGGCCGAGTCCATCCGGAAGATCACCGACGACTACCGCCAGGCCACCATGCGCACCCTGCGCATCGCCTTCCTCTCCTCCTTCGCGCTGGAGCTGCTTGCCACGCTGTCGGTGGCGCTCGTCGCGGTCACCATCGGCATGCGGCTCGTCCACGGGGAACTGGACCTGTACACCGGGCTGGTCATCCTGATCCTCGCGCCGGAGGCCTATCTGCCGCTGCGCCAGGTCGGGGCGCAGTACCACGCGGCCGCCGAGGGACTGGCTGCCGCGGAAGAGATCTTCGAGGTGCTGGAGACCCCGGCCCCCACCCCGGGCGGCGGCGCCGACGTGCCGGCCACGGCACTGCGGATCGCGCTCGACGGGGTCGAGGTGCGGTACGAGGGGCGCGGGGCGAGCTCTCCCGGTCCCGTCTCGCTCGTCGTCGGACCGGGCGAGTGCGTGGCCCTCACCGGGCCGAGCGGGGCGGGCAAGTCCACCTTGCTCAACGTGCTGCTCGGCTTCGTCACCCCGACGGCCGGACGGGTCCGGATCGGGGACACGGACCTGGCGGAGCTCTCCCTGGAACAGTGGCGGGAGCGCATCGCGTGGGTTCCGCAGCGGCCGCACCTGTTCGCCGGGACCATAGCCGAGAACGTCCGCCTGGCCCGGCCCGGGGCCGATGACGAAGCCGTGGAGGCGGCCCTGCGCGACGCCGGGGCGTGGGAGTTCGTCTCGGCCCTGCCGAGCGGGGCGCGGACCCCGCTCGGCGAGGGCGGCGCCGGCCTCTCCGCCGGGCAGCGCCAGCGTCTCGCCCTGGCCAGGGCGTTCCTCGCGGACCGGCCGGTGCTGCTGCTGGACGAGCCGACGGCGGCCCTGGACGGGGAGACCGAGGCGGCCGTCGTGGATGCCGTACGCCGCCTCGCGGTCGGGAGGACCGTGCTGCTCGTGGTGCACCGGCCGGCGCTGCTGGCGGTGGCCGACCGGGTGGTGGCGGTGGGCGAGGGCGCCCCGGCCCGGCCGGTCGTGGTCCCCGCGGCCACCGCACCCGCGGTCGGCGCGGGAACGGCTTCGCGCGGGGCCGCTGCGGTGTCCGGACCCGGGGAGTGGACCCTCGGGGGCGGACCGGAGCGGACCGGACGCGGACCGGGCGGCGGGAACAACGCCGGCGCGGGCCCGGCCGGCGATCCGCTGCGGCGGGTGCGGGCCGCGGCCGCTGCCTGGCAGGGCCGGTTCCGGCTCGGGCTGCTGCTCGGGGCGCTGGCCGTCGGGAGCAGCGTCGGCCTGATGGCCGTCTCCGGGTGGCTGATCTCCAGGGCCTCCGAGCAGCCGCCGGTGCTGTACCTGATGGTGGCCGTCACGGCGACCCGGGCCTTCGGGATCGGGCGGGCCGTTTTCCGCTACGCCGAGCGGCTGGTGTCGCACGACGCCGTCCTGCGGATGCTCGCCGACCTGAGGGTCGCGGTGTACCGCCGGCTGGAGCGGATCGCCCCCGCCGGGCTGCGCGGGCAGCGGCGCGGGGACCTGCTCTCCCGGCTGGTGGCCGATGCCGACGCGCTCCAGGACTACTGGCTGCGCTGGCTCCTGCCGGTGGGCACCGCGGTGCTCGTCGGCACCGGATCGGTGGCGTTCACCACCTGGATGCTGCCCGGTGCGGGGGCCGCGCTCGCGGTCGGGCTGCTGGCGGCCGGGGTGGGGGTCCCGCTGCTCAGCGGGGCCTGTGCGCGGCGTGCCGAGCGGCGGCTCGCACCCGCCCGGGGCGAACTCGCCACCCGGGTGGCCGATCTGCTGACGGGTACCGCCGAACTGACGGTGGCCGGTGCGCTGGCCGGCCGGAAGCAGCGGGCGCGGGAGAGCGACGGCGTACTGACCCGGATCGCTTCGCGCGGGGCCGCGGCCACCGGGCTCGGCGGCGGGCTGTCCGCCCTGGTGTGCGGACTCACGGTGGTGTGCGCCGCGTTCGCGGGTGCGGAGGCCGTCGCGGACGGCAGGCTGTCCGGGGTGGCCATGGCGGTGGTGGTGCTGACCCCGCTCGCCGCCTTCGAGGCCGTCAGCGGGCTTCCGCTGGCCGTCCAGTACCGCCAGCGGGTGCGCCGCAGCGCCGAGCGGGTCTACGAGGTCATCGACGCCCCGGTCCCCGTCGCCGAGCCGGCCCGGCCCCGGGCACTGCCGGCCTCGCCGTTCCCGCTGCGGCTCACCGGCCTCGCCGCCCGGCACGGCGGGCAGGAGCGCGACGCGCTGCACGGGCTGGACCTGACGCTGGAAGCGGGCCGGCGCATCGCGGTCGTCGGCCCGTCGGGTTCGGGCAAGACCACCCTGGCGCAGGTCCTGCTGCGCTTCCTGGACCCGCGCGAAGGCGCGTACACCCTGGGCGGGACGGACGTCCGCGAACTCGACGGCGACGAGGTGCGCCGGATCGTGGGCCTGTGCGCCCAGGACGCGCACCTCTTCGACAGCTCGGTGCGGGAGAACCTGCGGCTGGCCCGGACCGGGGCGAGCGAGGAGCAGCTGCGCGAGGCGCTGGCCGCGGCCCGGCTGCTGGAGTGGGCCGACGGGCTTCCGGACGGTCTGGACACCCTGGTCGGGGAGCACGGGGAACGGATCTCCGGCGGGCAGCGCCAGCGGCTGGCCCTGGCGCGGGCGCTGCTGGCGGACTTCCCCGTCCTCGTCCTGGACGAGCCGGCCGAGCACCTGGACCTGGCGACCGCGGACGCCCTGACGGCGGATCTGCTGGCGGCCACCGAGGGCCGGACCACCGTGCTGATCACGCACCGGCTCGCCGGACTGGAGGCGGTGGACGAGGTGCTCGTAGTGGACGGCGGAGAGGTAGTGCAGCGCGGTCCCCATGCCGAGCTGGCAGCGGTCGAGGGGCCGCTGCGGAGCCTCCTGGAGCGGGAGCGGGAGGCCGATCGGGCCCTCATCGGCAGCAGGGGCTGACTTTCCCTCCTAAACGGGACTAACTACGCTCAGGGCATGTCAGTGCAGGAGTCGCAGGAATCGCCGGAGCCACCGGAATCCCGTGGGGGCGCACCGGATCCCATGGAGGCCGCCACCCAGGCCACCCGGAGCCTGCACGGGCTGTCCACGGAGCTGACCGCGCGCGTCCCGCAACTGCTGGAGGCCATGCGCTCGGTCGGCACCGGCCTCGAACTGCACTCCACGCTCGACCGCATCTGCGAGACGGCCGCCGAGCTCGCGGACGCCCGCTACGCGGCGATCGGGGTCGTGGACACCGACGGCCCGGGGCTGTCGGACTTCGTCACCTTCGGCGTCAGCGCTCAGCTGGCCCGGAAGATCGGGCACCGCCCGGACGGGAAGCGGGGCCTGCTCGGGGCGCTCATCTCGCACCCGGACACCGTCCGGCTCTCGGACCTGACGAAGGACCCGCGGTCGGCGGGCTTCCCCGCGCACCACCCGCCGATGAAGACCTTCCTGGGCGTCCCGATCCGGGTCCAGGGCGAGATCTTCGGGAACCTCTACCTCGCCGAGAAGAACGGCGGCGGCGAGTTCAACGACTACGACGTCCACATGGTCCGGGTGCTGGCCACCGAGGCGGGCATCGCCATCGGCAACGCCCGGCTCTACGAGGCCGCCACGCAGCGCGAGCGCTGGATCGACGGCTCGGTGGCCGTCACCACGGCCCTGCTGTCGGGCGGGGACGCGGACGACGCCCTGTCGGTGGTGGCCGAACAGGCGCGCCGGCTGGCCGACTCCGCCGCCGGGATCGTGATGCTGCCGGCGGAGGAGGGGGGCATGGAGATCGTCGCCGTCTCCGCGGACAACCCGGCCACCTCGCTCGGCGTGGTCATTCCCGCGGAGAGCCCGGTGGTGGACGACCTGCTGCGGGGCGAGCCCGTGTTCGTGGACGACGCAGCTTCCGACCCCCGCATGATCAGCAGGCTGACCAGCCAGTACGGACCCTGCATGATGCTGCCGCTGCACAGCGGCGGGCGGGTGCTGGGCGCGCTCGTCACCCCGCGGGCCCGGGGCAAGAGGCCCTTCACGGAGGCGGAGCGGACCCTGGCCACGCAGTTCGCCTCCCAGGCCGCTCTCGCGCTGATGATGGCCGAGGCCCAGCGCGACCGGGAGCGGCTCGCGGTGTTCGAGGACCGCGACCGGATCGCCCGGGACCTGCACGACCTGGTCATCCAGCGGCTGTTCGCCACCGGGATGATGCTGGAGGGCGCGCAGCGCCGGTCCATCGTCCCCGAGGTCCGCGACGGCGTGGGCAAGGCGGTGGACGAGCTGGACGTGACCATCCAGGAGATCCGCACCGCGATCTTCGCCCTCCAGCAGGGTCCGGCGGAGGCTCCGTCGGGGCTGCGGACCCGGGTGCTGCGGGAGATCAACATGGCGGCCGTGCCCCTGGGCTTCAAGCCCGCGCACCGCTTCGTCGGCCCGGTCGACACGGTCGTCGGCGAGCTGGTGGGCAAGAACCTGATCGCCGCCCTGCGCGAGGCCCTGTCGAACGCCTTCCGGCACGCGGGCGCGTCCCGGATCGAGGTGCTGGTCGACTCCACCGTCAGCCTGCCCGACGGCCGGCCCGGGGTGCGGCTGGAAGTCGCCGACGACGGGGTGGGGATGCCGGAGGGCGGTCGGCGCAGCGGCTTGCGGAACCTGCGTCGCAGGGCGGAGTCGCTCGGCGGGTCCAGCTGGTACGGATCCGGCATCGGGGAGGACGAAGGCGGGACCACCCTGGTGTGGGAGGCCCCGCTGTGATCCACCGCTCCCCGCCGTGGGCTTCTAGCCGCGCGCCGCGCGCTCGGCCAGGATCCGTTCGATGACCACGGCGACGCCGTCCTCGTTGTTGTCGACCGTACGGCCGGACGCGGCCGCGATCACGTCCGGGTGGGCGTTGCCCATCGCGTACGAGGTGCCGGCCCAGCGGAGCATCTCCACGTCGTTCGGCATGTCCCCGAAGGCGACGACCTCTGCGGGCGAGA
Organism: Streptomyces sp. NBC_00158; assembly: GCF_045160885.1. Lineage (NCBI taxonomy): Bacteria > Bacillati > Actinomycetota > Actinomycetes > Kitasatosporales > Streptomycetaceae > Streptomyces > Streptomyces sp. NBC_00158. Next base: position 3,600,723 of record NZ_CP108161.1, on the reverse strand, counting down.
TCCCGCGCTCGGCGCAGCACAGCTCCAGGGTGCTGGCCTTGGAAACGCCGAGCTCGCTGATCTCCAGCAGTGCGGTCGGGCTGGAGCGGGTGATGGAGGCGTAGGCGCCGGCGGCGGACCGGGCCAGGGCGAGGAAGTCGTCCGGGGTCATCTCGGCGTGGTGCGCGAGCAGCTTGAGCACCGGCGCGTCATGGTCGTCGTGCTCCTCGTGGAGCAGCTTCTCCGCGGTGGCGACCGTGGCGCCCGGGTCCTGGAAGAACGGCGGGTAGGCCGGCTCGTAGTTGATGCCGGTGGTCATCTCGACCGCGAAGGAGGTGCCGGGGGCGGCCTCGCGCAGGGTTTCCACGACGGCCAGGGCCGTGGCTCGGGGCAGTGCCCTGACCTGTACGAACTCGCGACCCGCGTGGAGGTCGACGACGGCGGCGCCGTTCGCGCAGATCGCCAGGCCGTGGCCGTGGACGTGATCGCTGACCACGTCCATCCAGCGGGCCGGGCGGCCGGTGACGAAGAAGACCTCGATCCCGGCCTCCTCGGCAGCGGCGAGCGCGGCGACCGTGCGGAGCGATACGGACTTGTCGTCGCGCAGCAGGGTGCCGTCGAGGTCGGTGGCGATGAGCCGGGGTGCGGGGGTCGGCCCGTCCGGGCGCTGAGAAGCCGAGGTCACCGCTCCATCTTCGCCCATGGGTCCCTGCTGCCGGACCATGATCGTCCAGACATTTCTCACCCGCCTGGCCGGTAGGCGCTCCCGGGGGGACGGTTCGCCCGGCGCATGTTTCACGTGAAACATGCGCCGAACCGGATGAGCCGGGCCCTGATGGGCGAGGTGTGGTTGGTGTACGAGCCACGGACCGCCGTACGCTCGACGGCATGACTTTGCGCCTGAGCACCGTGATCCTGCCGGTACGCCCGTGGCATGAGGGAGGCCGCGACCAGTGGGAGCGGGCCGAGCGCCTCGGGTTCCACACCGCCTACACCTACGACCACCTGAGCTGGCGCGGTTTCCGCGACCGCACCTGGTACGGCGCGGTGCCCACGCTGACCGCCGCGGCTTCCGTCACCGAGCGGATCCGACTGGGCACCCTGGTCACCTCGCCGAACTTCCGGCACCCGGTGACCCTGGCCAAGGAGCTGATGTCGCTGGACGACATCTCGCGCGGCCGCATCACCCTCGGCATCGGCGCGGGCGGCAACGGCTTCGACGCGACCGCACTGGGCCAGGAGGAGTGGAGCCCGCGCGAGCGGGCGGACCGCTTCGCCGAGTTCGTTCCGCTGCTCGACCGGCTGCTCACCGAGCAGGCGCTGACCCACCACGGCACGTTCTACTCGGCCGACGAGGCGCGCAACGTCCCCGGGTGCGTCCAGCGCCCGCGCCTGCCGTTCGCCGTCGCCGCGACCGGCCCGCGCGGGGTGAGGCTCGCGGCGAGCCACGGTCAGGCCTGGGTGACCGCGGGCGACCCGAAGCACGCCGAGAGCACGCCCGAGGAGTCGCTGGAGGCCCTGCGCGTCCAGCACGGGCGCCTGGAGAAGGCGCTGGCGGAGATCGGACGGGACTCCGGCTCCATCGAGAAGGTGCTGCTGACCGGCTTCACCCCGGAGCGCGGCGCCATGCTGGAGTCCGTGGACGCGTTCGTCGACTTCGCCGGCCGCCACCGCGAGCTGGGCTTCACCGAGCTGGTCATCCACGCCCCGATCCCGGACTCCGACTTCGCCGCCGACGAGGCGGTCTTCGAGCGGATCGCCACCGAGGCGCTCGCCCAGCTGGGCGGCTGAGCCTCCCCCCAACGCCCCCGGCCGGGGCCCGTCGTACGACGGGCCCCGGCCGGGTCGGTCGGATGCTCGGGCGCTCAGGCCGTCAGGTTCGCGATGATCCGCCGTGCCTGGGGGACCACCCACTCCGGAGCCATGCCCTCGGGCAGGGTCTCGACCTCCTCCAGCAGCGCCGACATCCTGGCGGCGCCCGCCTCCGGGCGGCCCAGCTCGTGCTCGGTCCACGCGGCGTTGTTCAGGCACTGGAAGCGGTCCTGGAGGTTCTCCAGCCCGAGCCGCGCGTACAGCTCGGCCGCGCGCTCCCACAGCTCGATCTCCTCAAGCCGCAGGGCCTCGACGGCGGCCGCGCTCAGGTGGCCACCGGCCGGGGGCTCCTCCTTCCCGTCCCGGTCGGGCCCGAGGGTGCCCACCAGCCGGTCCAGGACCTGCGCCAGCTGGTGCCAGGTCTGCGCCAGTTCGGAGAGCAGTTCCGCGGCCTCGCCGCCATCGGCCGCCAGGGCCGCCTCCAGGACCTCGGCGGCCTCGTCCATCAGGGCCCGGGCGGCGGCCACGGTCTCCTCGGTGACCTCCTCGCGCATCTCCAGCCAGGCCAGCGAGCGCAGGATCCGGACCTCGGACACCACCGCGTCGCCGGTCAGCCGGCGCAGCTCCAGAGCGCGCCGGTACGCGGCGACGGCCTCGTCGGCGAGACCGGCGTCGGAGAGGCTGTCGGCCGCCGCCTGGGCGAAGCCCGCCTGGGGCCGGGGGTCCTCCCAGTCCTCGACCAGGTCGGCGGCGAGCAGGAACTGCTCCGCGGCGGCCCGGGGCTCGCGCAGGTCGCGCAGCAGGTTCCCCAGGAAGTCCCGCGCGGACACGGCCTGCCCCTCGCCGTGCTCCAGCAGGTCCGGCAGCGCCGACTGCAGGACCTCCGCCGCGTCGGCGGTCCGGCCGTCCCGGGCGTAGGCCTGGGCCAGCATCCGCCGGGCCTGGGCCCCGCCGTCGGCGGCCAGACCCGCCTGGTCGAACCAGTGCGCCGCCGCGAGGGCGTGCTCGGCGGCCTCCGCCGCGGTGCCCTGCCCGCGCAGCAGGACGTCCGCGAGGGTGAGGCGTACGATCCCCTGCTCCTCGGCGTCCGTCACCTCGGCGGAGTGCTCCAGGCCGGACCGAGCGGCCTCCTCGGCCTCCTCGGGCCGTCCCAGCGAGAGCAGCACCCCGGCCCGCAGGACGAGGGCGTCCGTCGCCCGCCACGGCCGGCCCGCCCCGACGGCCCGGTCTGCGGCGGAGGCCAGCAGCTCCAGGGCCCGTTCGGTGTCGCCCTGCGAGAGGGCCACCCGGCCGAGCATCTCCTCGGCCTCGGAGGCCAGGTCCGGGATGTCCTGCCCGTAGGAGGAGACGAAGGAGGCGAGTTCGGCCACCAGCAGCCCGTGCTCGTGTTCGTGGTCATGACCGTGCTCGTGCGCGTGGCCGTCCCCGTCCCCGTGTTCACGGGCGTGCTCCCGCGCGGCCTCGGCCGAGCGCAGGTACGGCTCCAGCCGCAGCGCGGACAGCTCCGCCACGGCGATCCGCCGGGCCCGCAGGGGCTCCGCCGCGTCCAGCTCCTCGGCGGCGCGCAGGCCCGCCGCCAGCAGTGCGCGGACCTCTTCCGGCGCGGCCCCGGCCTGCGCGGCCGAGCTCGCCAGCCGCAGTTCCGCCAGGGCGGCGCGGTCGGCCCGCCCCAGCGCCCGGTATCCGTCGCGGACGGCCGTCAGCAGCTCCGCCGCGTCCGGTGCCCCGGCCCGCGCGGCCGTCAGGGCCCGGTGCTCGGCGACCTCGGCCAGCAGCAGCGGGTGCACGTCCGGCTCCGGCAGCGCGGAGACCCGTACGACGACCTCCGCCCAGAGCCGGTCCGCTCCGGGGTGGCCCGTGTCGCGGGCGACACGGGCCTGCTCCACGAGCCCGCCGAACTCGGCGGCGCTGACGGGCACGGACGCGGCGGCCGGTGCCGGAGCGGCCCCGGCCGGCTGCGGGAGGGCGGCGCTGCGCACGCCCAGGGGGAGCGCGTCGGCCAGCGGGGCCCGGGAGAGCCGCTCGGTGAGCCGCTCGGAGACCCGGGCGGTGCCGTTGCGCACGTCGAACCGCCGGGCGATGTCCAGGGCCTCCGCACGCAGGATGCCGTGCAGCTCCTCGACGGTGCGCGCGGAGCCCTCGTACGGCACCGTCGGGTCGGCGCCGTGGCCGAGCTCGACCAGCCGCCGGAGCAGGACGAGGACTCCGGCGTAGAAGTCCAGCTGGGTCTTGACGTCCACCAGCGGCCGCAGGTGCGCCCCGTGCTCGGCGAGGATCTCCACGCCGCGCGCCTCGTTGCCGGTGAGCGCGCAGAACTCGATGTGCTGGCCGATCGCGCGCAGCAGGCTCTCCTTGCCCCGGGCCATCCGGTAGCCGCGCAGGTGGTTCGAGCGGGCCTCGTCGGTGCGGCCGAGGCGCAGCAGGGGGAGCAGCGACCGGGCCAGCACCCGGTGCGGTTCCTCCATGCAGGTCTGCTCGCCCGTCAGCACGGGCTCCCAGACCTCGATGGCCTTGGCGTCTTCGCCCTTGGTCGCCCAGAAGACGCCCTGGGAGTTGGTCTCGCAGGCGTGGCAGTCGCTCATCGCGTCGCGGTCGGCCGCGCGCCACTGGGCCATGGCCCGCTCCGCGCGGTCGTCGTCGCCGATGGCGTCGGCGAGGAAGTACTCGGACTGGCGTACCGCCCGCTCGCTGTAGCCGGCGATCCGGTAGCGCTTCTCCATGTCGTCGAGGTAGCCCGTGACGGAGGAGATCGGCACGTCGGGGGAGCTGATGATCTGGCCCGAGACCCACTTGAAGCGCCAGAAGAGGGAGTGGGCGTCGCCCGAGTCGAACGCCGACGGGTCGCGGTCGTGCTCCTGGAGCAGGCGGGCGAACGGGACCACCATGCGGCTCCGCTCGGCGCTGTACTCGTAGGCGTCGATCTGGTTGACCAGCGCGGCCCGGAACACGCCGGTGTCCCCGCAGACCTCGGCGGCGGCGGTCAGCGCCTCGGCCTGGGCGTTGCGCGCGGCGCCGTGGGGCAGGCTGCGGTTCTCGTACAGGGCGCGCCGGATCTCGTCGGCCGTCAGGGTGCTCACTTCTCGTTCTCCTCGGACGTGGCGGTCGGGGTGGCCTGGGCGTTGACGGGGTGGGTCGCCCATTCCAGGAGGCCGAGGAAGGCCCGGTTGAGCAGGGCCGAATCGGCCGGGCGGAGCGGCCGCTGGGACATCAGCAGCGCCTGGCCGTACAGCGATTCGACGGCGGTGCCGGCGAGCGTCGGGTCGGGAAGGCCCGCGATCCGGCGGACCAGCGGGTTGTTGTGGTTGAAGACGAGGCGGGCGCGCGGGCCGGAGCCGCGCAGCGAGCCGAGGATGCCGCTCCACAGGGAGTCGGCGGATTCGAGTGCGGCGGTCCGGTCGCGCTCCTGGCGGGCCTGGCGGTCGTCGAGGTACAGCGCGGGCACGGCCACGGGCTGGAAGGCGCGCAGGACCACGTCGCAGCTCTGGGGCTCCAGCCGGGTGCGGGCGGTGGAGAGGAACGCGGCGAGGGAGAGTTCGACGGTGGTGGGGACCGGGTCGAGGCGGTCGGTGACCGCTCCCGCGTCCAGCTCGGTGACCTTCAGGTCGGGGCGGACGGAGGGCAGCAGGGCCAGCAGGTCGGCGTCGTAGGTGTAGCCGGCGTTGACGACGCCGAGGCCGTGGGCCGCCGCGATCGGTGCGATCTGCCGGAACTCCTCGACGGTGCGCGTGAAGTGGATCTCGGAGTGGGCCGCCGTGAACTCCTCCAGGTTCATCGAGCCGTCGCTGGTCTCGAACGGCAGCCACGGCAGCATCAGGCCGAGCAGCTCGGCGTCGTGCCGGGCGAGGGACTTCACGCCGAGGTGGTGGACGCTCAGGAAGGCGGCCAGGCGGTCCGGTTCGCTCGCCGCGAGCTCGGCCAGCCAGGTCCGGATGCGGGCGCCGAGGGCCTCGCGCACGGCGGCGAGCGTCTCGTCGTCGTAGAGGTTCTCGCGGGAGGCCGTGGGCCGCAGGGTGTCGGTGTCGAGGACGGCGCGGACGAAGAAGGCCCAGTCGGGCAGCAGGTTGTCGGCCTGGTCGGTGAGCAGCATCCCCTTGAGGTGGACGCGGTGGCCGGCCCGGTGGGCGGGGCTGGTCGGCTCGGGCAGTACGTACGCGACGCCGCGCACCCCGGCGACCGGCAGGTCGAGGTCGATGCTGTCGAGCGGGGTGAAGCCGAACAGCTGCGCGCAGTGCCCGGCGAGCGCGACGCGCCGGGCGGCCGGGGTGGGATGGGCGCGGTCCCACACGGCGGGCCGGTCGGTGATGGACCGGGGGGCGCCGCCGAGGCCGTCGTCGAAGGTGATGGGGTAGGGCAGCAGGGAGCCGTAGTCGCGGGCGAGGCGTTCGACCCGGGTGGGCTCGGTCCATTCCTCGGCGCCCGGGCGGGCTTCCAGGTGGACGGTGGTGCCGGGTTCGGGGCGGGCGTCGTGGGGCAGTTCGCGCACGGTGTACGAGCCGTCGTCCGTGGCCAGCCACTCGACGGGCGCGGCCTGGGGGTCGCGGGCGGAGCGGGTGACGACCCGGATCTGCCGGGCGACGACGAAGCAGGCGAGCAGGCCGATGCCGAACTGTCCCAGGAACTGCCGGCGGGTGGTCTCCAGGCCCTGCAGCTCGGCGGCGGAGGCGCCTTCACCCCGGCGCTTGGAGCTGCGGCCGATGGTGGCGAGGAGGGAGTGGGCCTCGGCGGCGGTCAGGCCGATGCCGGAGTCCTCGATGGTGATGCGGCCGGCGGACGCCGACAGGCGGATGCGCACTTCCGCGCCGGGCTCGTGCGCGTGACGGGCGGTCACGGCGTCCACGGCGTTCTGGAGGAGTTCGCGCACGTAGACGCGGGGGCTGGAATAGAGGTGGTGGGAGAGCAGGTCGACCAGGCCGCGCAGATCGACCTGGAAGTTGTTGGCGGCGCCCTCGGCGGGGGATTCGGAGGGGAATTCGGACGGGGACGGGGACACGGATGTCATCAGGCATCAGCTCGCTTGCTCGCGTGGTCGGTCGGCGATCGCGAGGTACCCCCCTCACTGATCCCGGAACGAGGAACAGAGTAGGTGGACGATCCGACAATCACGCCGTGAATTCCGCCCCGGCCGAAGGCCCCGGCCGGGGCCTTCGGCCGGTCACTGGAAGCGGAGGAATTCCGGGGGCACGGCGTCCGCCAGCCACACCCCGTTGGCGCTGACCCGGAACACGTGCCCGGCCGCGCGCATCGCCCCGGCGTCCACGGCGAGGACCACCGGCCGGCCCCGGCGGGCGCCGACCCGGGTCGCCGTCTCGCGGTCGGGCGACAGGTGCACGTGGTGGCGGGCCATGGGGCGCAGGCCCTCGGCGCGGATCGCGTCCAGGGCCGCGGCCACGGTGCCGTGGTAGAGGTAGGCGGGCGGTTCGGCCTCCGGCAGGCCCAGGTCCACCGTGACGGTGTGCCCCTGGCTGGCCCGGATGCGGGTGCCGTCGACGGCGAACCGCTGTTTGTCGTTGGCGGCGACCACGTGGTCGAGTTCGGCCCTGCTGAACGGGAATCCGTGTTCCGCGGCGGCCCGCAGGAGATCGTCGATCTCCACCCAGCCCTGGGGGTCGAGCACCAGTCCGATCCGTTCCGGCTGGTGCCGCAGGTGTTTCGAGACGTATTTGGACACCTTCACGGTGCGTCGGTCATCCATGTGCCCAGCTTGGCGGCTCGCGAGCGCCCGGGGCAGCGATTTTCCACCCTTCGGACGGGCGGGACGCCCATGGGCACCCCTCTATCGCTTTTCCAAGATACGGAATACATTTTCCGCATCACGACTTATCCAGAGGGAGAAACTATGACAAATAAGGCTTCACTGCTTCGGCGTGTGGCTGCCGAGCTCATCGGCACCGCAGGCCTGCTCGTGGTGGTGATCGGCTCGGGCATTCAGGCCGCGAACCTCAGCCGCGACACCGGTGTCGCCCTCGTCGCCAACTCGCTCGCCTCCGCGATCGGCCTCGGCCTGATCATCACCCTGTTCGGCCCCCTCTCCGGAGCCCACCTCAACCCGGTCGTCACCCTCACCGCCTGGTGGGCGCGGCGCACCGGCGGCGAGGGACTCGACGCGCGTGAGGCCTTCGCGTACGCCGCCGCCCAGACGACCGGCGCCATCGGCGGCGCCGTACTGGCGGAGACGATGTTCGGCCGCACCCCGGGAACCTTCTCCACCCAGGTCCGCGACGGGGGTCACCTGCTGATCGGCGAGATCGTAGCCACCGCCGGGCTGGTCCTGGTCATCCAGGGGCTCGGCCGCATCGGCAGGCCCAGGCTGATCCCGGCCGCCGTGGCCGCGTACATCGCCGCCGCGATCTGGTTCACCTCGTCGGGGTCCTTCGCCAACCCCGCCGGCACCGTCGGGCGGGCCTTCAGCGACTCCTTCACCGGCATCGCCCCGCAGTCGCTGCCCGGGTTCGTCGCGGCGCAGCTGCTCGGAGGCGTCCTCGGACTCGCCCTGGCCACACTCCTCTACGGCCGGGAGCGCCGTGACGGCGACACGGCCGCGCCGCGCTCCGGGCAGCCGGAGACGGAGGCCGTGGTGGCCGATACCGCTCGCACCGGCTCGGCGTTCGAAGCCATCGTCTAGCCGATAACCCGTGTTGCCCACAGGCGGACGGGAGTTGTCCACAGCCGTTTCGGCGGGTTTCGGCGACATCTGAGCGATTCGCCCCGGGGACCCCCTGTGGACTACCGAGCGAGCATTACCGGCCGCCCCGGCTGGCCAGATCGTTCATCGTCCGGGCCTGGAGCTCCCGTTCCGTCGCGGCCCGGACGAACTCCGCCACGTGCTCCGGCCCCACCAGTTCCTGCACCGCCCGCACCGTCCCGGCGGGCAGGGCCACCGGGGCGGGCCCCGTCGGCTGGGCCGCACCGGGCGCACCCAGGTGGCGCTGGAGGTGCCGGGTCGCGAACAGCCGCATCGCCCGGGCCAGCTCGGCGTCCACCGTCTGCTGGGCCAGGGGCCGCAGCCTGCGCACCATCGTCGCCGCCTCGGCCGCGTCCGCGTCGGTCGGCGGCACCTGCCCGAGGTAGCGGGCGAAGACGTGCTCGGTGGTGAACTCCAGGAAGCGCGAGGCGATGTGCTCCACCTGCCCGCGCAGCTCGCGCAGGTGCCCCGTGATCGCCCCGAGGGGCACCCCCGCCGCGTACAGCTCGGCCGCTACGGCCAGCTCCTGCGGCGAGGGCACGAGGAACTCGTCCGGGCGGCCGGGGATCCGCTCCAGCACCCCCAGCTCACAGGCCTCGTCCACCGCTTCGTCGTCCGGCAGGCCGCCGAACCGCGCGTTGAGGTCGTCCCGGCTGATCCGGTCGGCCTCCTCGTCGGTCCAGGGCCCGTGCACCTCGGCGACCAGGCCGAGTACGCCGCCCAGCCCGCGCCCCGCGTCCCAGGCCTCCAGCAGCTCCTTGATGGAGGCCAGGGTGTAGCCGCGGTCCAGCAGGTCGGCGATCTGCCGCAGCCGCGCCAGATGCGTGTCCCGGTAGACGTTGGACCGGCCCCGCCGCTCCGGCTTCGGCAGCAGGCCGCGGTCCTGGTACGCCCGGATCGTGCGCACCGTCGCCCCGCTGTGATGGGCCAGATCCTCGATCCTGTACTCGGCTACCGCCTGATCGGACAATCCCGGCTCCCTACGACATGGCGGCTCGGCCGACCGCGCCCGCCGCGGTCCGGGCGGCAGGAGGCGCCGCCAGGTACTCGACCGCCTTGAGCAGCGAGCCCTCCTGCGAGGGATGGTACGACCGCGGGCAGGAGCGGGGTATGGCCGTGCCGCGCATGCCGTCGCACGGCATCACAGCCGGGGCTCCAGCCGGGCGATCCGGCGCAGGGCGTTCGGCGCGAAGCGCGACATCCACAGGGCGGCCTTGGACTCGGGCGTCACCGGGACCACCGCCCGGTTCTTCACCACGGCCAGCAGGATCGCGTCCGCGACCTTCTCCGGGGGGAAGTTGCGCAGTCCGTACAGCCGCGACGAGCGCTCCTGACGGCGCTTCTCCTCGTCCGCGTCCACACCGGCGAACCGGGAGGTGGCCGTGATGTTGGTGTTGACGATGCCCGGGCAGATCGCCGAGACCCCGATCGACTGGGACGCCAGCTCCGCCCGCAGGCACTCGCTCAGCATCAGCACCGCAGCCTTGGACGTGCTGTAGGCGGGCAGCGTCCGGGAGGGCAGGTAGGCGGCCGCGGAGGCGGTGTTGACGATGTGACCGCCCTGCCCGCGTTCGGCCATCTGCTTCCCGAAGATCCGGCAGCCGTGGACGACCCCCCACAGGTTGACGTCCAGGACCTTCTTCCAGTCCTCGGAGCCGGTCTCCAGGAAGGACCCCGAGAGGCCGATGCCGGCGTTGTTGACCAGCACGTCGACGATCCCGTACTCGGCGGTGACCTTCGCCGCGAGCTTCTCCATCGCCTGCTCGTCACTGACGTCGACGCACTCGCCCCAGGCTTCCGGGGCCCCGACCAGCCGGGCCATCTCAGCCGTGCGCGCCGCGCCCTCGCCGTCCCGGTCCACCGCCACCACCCGGGCCCCGGCCTCGGCGAACGCGAACGCGGTGGCCCGCCCGATCCCGCTGGCGGCGCCGGTGACCAGCACCAGCTGCCCCCCGAACCGGTCCGCGTACTTGCCCGGAGCCCGCTGCTCCGGCGCCCGCGCGGCAGGCTCCTCGCGGGCCGTGACGAAGTCGGTGATCCACGCCGCCACCTGGTCCGGACGGGTCCTTGGGATCCAGTGCTTCGCGGGCAGGGTCCGCCGCACCAGCCCCGGGGCCCAGCGCTCCACGTCGTCGTAGAGCCGCTCGGACAGGAAGACGTCCCCGGTCGGGACGATCAGCTGCACCGGAACGTGCGCGTACGCGTCGGGGCGCGGCCGGCTCATCCGGGCCCGCACGTTGTCCCGGTAGAGCCAGGCGCCGTGCGCCGCGTCGGAGGACAGCGAGGCCGTCGGGTACCCGCCGACCGGGATCCCCTCGCTGCGCTCCATGAGCTTGGGCCAGCGCTTGCCGAGGGGCCCGCGCCAGGCGAGCTCCGGCAGCACCGGGGTGTGCAGCATGCCCACGTACCAGGACCGGACGCCCTGGCCCAGCAGCTGGGCCGTCCGGCGCGGGGAGGGCCGCCGCATCCGCTGCTTGATCCAGTGCCCGAAGTGGTCGAGGGAGGGCCCCGACATGGAGGTGAAGGAGGCGATCCGCCCCTCGGTGCGGGCGACCGTCGCGAACTCCCAGCCCTGCACGGAGCCCCAGTCGTGGCCGACCAGGTGCACCGGACGGTCCGGACTGACCGCGTCCACCACGGCCAGGAAGTCGTCGGTCAGCTTCTCCAGGGTGAAGCCGCCGCGCAACGGCACCGGAGCCGAGGAGCGCCCGTGGCCGCGTACGTCGTAGAGCACCACGTGGAAGCGGTCCGCGAGCCGCTCGGCGACCTCCGACCAGACCTCCTTGCTGTCCGGGTACCCGTGCACCAGCAGCACGGTCGGCCGGCCCGCCTCACCGAGCTCGACGACGCACAGCTCGACCCCGCCGGTGCTCACCCGGCGCTCGCGCGCACCCTCCAGAGCCGTCCCGATCATCCCGCTCATGCCGCCTTCTCCTCAGCCCAGCGCCGCACGTGCGGCAGGTCGTCGTCCAGCCAGAACGCGCTCTCCCCGGGGTCCCGGGAGTCGGTGACCACCAGGATCTCCTCGAACTTCGCGCCGGTGCCCCGGAAGCCCAGGTGCGGCTCCACCGCCCACAGGCCGGGCTGCGGCGGATGATCGGAGAAGTGGTACGGACTCCACAGCGGCGACCAGCCCTCCCTGTGCCCGTGCAGGGCGTCGGAGGCCAGCCCCTTGAGGGACTGGGTGCCGAAGCCGAACGCGGTCGGGGACCAGCGGCGCTCCTTGACCCGGTCTATCTTGTGCGCGATGACACCGAAGGGGTAGGCCCGGTGCCGGTTCGCGTACCCCTGGCGGGTCATCAGCCGCTCGACGTTCTCGTAGATCTCCCGCAGCGGCCGGCGCTCGCGCACCTGCTCCAGGATCAGTTCCCGGTGCGGCCGCAGGTCCGACATCAGCCGGTCCTGCACCGGGTTGAGTCCGAGGCTGCCTGAGTAGCCGATGTCGGCCGCGTAGCCCCGGTACACCGGCGCCATGTCGAGGATGAACGGCATACCCGGCTCCAGCCGCCGCGAGGTCGGGAAGAACTGGAGGGGGATCTTGAAGTTCGCGAAGGCGGTGCGGTCCCCGAACCAGGCGAAGGGCAGGTGGAACCAGTCCCGCACCCCGCGCTCGCGCAGCCAGTCGCGCTGCATCCGCGCCGCCTCGCGTTCGGTCACTCCCGGGCGGAGCTGCGCCGCCACGGTCTCCGCGCACTCGTACGCGAGCCGCTGGACCTCCCTGAAGCCGCGCAGCCCGGCGGAAAGCTGCCCGGAGTCGTGCGCGGTGCGCTGCTTGGTGTCCCCAGTCATGCCGGCCGTCCGTCCCTGTCGCCCAACGCTCCCGAAACCTGCCACTGATGAATGTGACAATGGGCGGAGATCACGTCAAGGCCCCTGCACGGACCTGTGGACAAACTTCGGAGCCATCAGCCTTCCGTCAGGGTCCGTAGTCCTCAAGGCGGATACGCGATCCCGCTCCAGGTCTGACGATCGGCGGCCTCCGCGGCACTAACGTCGAAGCCGTGACTGTCATCGCGACCGAAAGCCTGAGCAAGCGGTACCCCCGAGTGACCGCCCTCGACCGGCTCTCCCTGGACATCGGACCCGGCGTGACCGGCCTCGTGGGTGCCAACGGAGCCGGCAAGTCCACGCTGATCAAGATCCTGCTCGGACTGTCCCCCGCCACCGAGGGCCGCGCCGCCGTGCTCGGACTGGACGTCGCCACGCATGGCAGCGCCATCCGCGAACGGGTCGGCTACATGCCCGAACACGACGCCCTGCCGCCCGACGTCTCGGCCACCGAGTTCGTCGTCCACATGGCGCGCATGTCCGGCCTCCCGCCGACCGCCGCCCGCGAGCGCACCGCCGACACCCTGCGCCACGTCGGGCTGTACGAGGAGCGCTACCGCCCCATCGGCGGCTACTCCACCGGCATGAAGCAGCGGGTCAAGCTCGCCCAGGCGCTGGTCCACGACCCGCAGCTGGTCCTCCTCGACGAGCCGACCAACGGCCTCGACCCGGTCGGCCGCGATGAGATGCTCGGCCTGATCCGCCGCGTCTACACCGACTTCGGCATCTCGGTCCTGGTCACCTCCCACCTCCTCGGAGAGCTGGAGCGGACCTGCGACCACGTGGTCGTCGTCGACGGCGGCAAGCTGCTGCGCTCCAGCTCCACCAGCGACTTCACCCAGACCACGGCCACCCTCGCGGTCGAGGTCACCGACTCCGACGCGTACCCGGACGGCACCTCGGCCCTGCGCAAGGCACTCACCGCGGCGGGCATCACCCTGCACGCGGGCGAGGAGCAGGGCCTGCCCGGCGCCGGCCACATCCTCCTCGTCGAGGCCACCGGCGACGAGACGTACGACACCGTCCGCGACACCGTCGCCGACCTCGGTCTCGGCCTGGTCCGCATGGAGCAGCGCCGCCACCACATCGCCGAGGTCTTCCGCGACAGCGACCGGTCCTCGTCCCCCGCCCACCCGAAGGGAGCCGGCCCCGATGGCGCCTGAGACCTCGACCCAGATCCACAACATCGGCTACCGGTCCTACGACGGCCCCCGGCTCGGCCGCGGCTACGCCCGTACCTCGCTGTTCTCGCAGTCCCTGCGGGGCGCGTACGGGCTCGGTCGCTCCGCCAAGTCCAAGGTTCTGCCGATGATCCTCTTCGCGGTGATGTGCGTCCCGGCGCTGATCATCGTCGCCGTGGCCATCGCCGTCCCCGGCTCCAGCGACCTGCCGATCAAGTACACGACGTACGCCCTGACCACGCAGGTGGTCATCGGCCTCTACCTCGCCTCGCAGGCGCCGCAGTCGGTCTCGCGCGACCTGCGCTTCAAGACGGTGCCGCTGTACTTCTCGCGGCCCATCGAGCGGGTCGACTACGTACTGGCCAAGTACGCGGCCATGGCCTCGGCCCTCTTCATCCTCACCGCCACACCGCTGCTGATCATGTGGATCGGCTCGCTGCTGGCAAAGTTCGACTTCGGTCACCAGACCAAGGGATTCGGGCAGGGACTGGTGTCGGTACTGCTGCTGTCGCTCCTCTTCGCCGGCCTCGGCCTCGTCATGGCCGCACTCACCCCGCGCCGCGGCTTCGGCGTCGCCGCCGTCATCGCCCTGCTGCTCATCCCCTACGGAGCCGTCTCCACCGTCCAGGCCGTCGCCTACTCCACCGGGAACACCGGGGCCATCGAGTGGATGGGCCTGTTCTCCCCGATCTCGCTGATCGACGGGGTGCAGACCGCCTTCCTCGGCGCCACCTCCGCCTTCCCGGGCGGCGAGGGCCCCTCCGCAGCCACCGGAGTGGTGTACCTGCTCGTCGTACTCGGCCTCATCGTCGGCTCCTACGCCGCCCTGATGGCCCGCTACCGGAAGGCCGGGCTGTGACCATCATCGACATCGACCACACCTCCCGCTGGTTCGGGAACGTCGTTGCCGTCAACGACGTGACCATGCGCATCGGTCCCGGCGTCACCGGACTCCTCGGCCCCAACGGCGCCGGCAAGTCCACCCTCATCAACATGATGGGCGGCTTCCTCGCACCCTCCACCGGCACCGTCACCCTCGACGGCGCGCCGATCTGGCGCAACGAGCAGGTCTACAAGCAGATCGGCGTCGTGCCCGAGCGCGAGGCGATGTACGACTTCCTCACCGGCCGGGAGTTCGTCGTCGCCAACGCCGAGCTCCACGGGCTCGACGACGCCGCGGCGCAGCGGGCGCTCGCCACGGTCGAGATGGAGTACGCCCAGGACCGCAAGATCGCCACGTACTCCAAGGGCATGCGCCAGCGCGTGAAGATGGCCTCCGCCCTCGTCCACGAGCCGTCCGTGCTCCTCCTCGACGAGCCCTTCAACGGCATGGACCCGCGCCAGCGCATGCAGCTCATGGACCTGCTGCGGCGGATGGGCGACGAGGGCCGCACCGTCCTGTTCTCCTCCCACATCCTGGAGGAGGTCGAACAGCTCGCCTCGCACATCGAGGTGGTCGTCGCCGGCCGGCACGCGGCGTCCGGAGACTTCCGCAAGATCCGCCGCCTGATGACGGACCGGCCGCACCGCTACCTCGTCCGCTCCTCCGACGACCGGGCCCTCGCGGCGGCACTGATCGCCGACCCGTCCACGGCAGGCATCGAGGTCGACCTCCAGGAAGGCGCGCTGCGCATCCAGGCCGTCGACTTCGGACGCTTCACCGAGCTGCTGCCGCGCGTCGCCCGTGCCCACGGCATCCGGCTGCTGACGGTCTCCCCCTCCGACGAGTCCCTCGAGTCGGTCTTCTCCTACCTCGTCGCGGCCTGAAGGAGCTGGCACCATGTACAACCCCACCGTCGCCCGGCTCACCTACCGGGCCTTGCTCGGCAGGCGCCGCGCGCTGATCCTCTTCGCGCTCCCCGCGCTGCTGATCGTCATCTCCCTCGCCGTCCGCTTCTTCACAGGTGTGGACGACAAGGTGGCGGCCGACCTCCTCGGCGGCTTCGCCCTCGCGACGATGGTCCCGCTGATCGGCGTCATCGCCGGTACCGGCGCCATCGGCCCCGAGATCGACGACGGCTCGATCGTCTACCTGCTCTCCAAGCCGGTGAAGCGCCCGACGATCATCATGACCAAGCTGATCGTCGCCATCGCGGTCACGATGGCCTTCTCCGCGATCCCCACCCTGATCGCGGGCTTCATCCTCAATGGCAACGGCCAGCAGATCGCCGTCGCCTACACCGTCGCCGCCCTCGTCGCCTCGATCGCCTACAGCGCCCTTTTCCTGCTGCTGGGCACCGTCAGCCGGCACGCGGTCGTCTTCGGCCTGGTCTACGCCCTCATCTGGGAGTCCCTCTTCGGCAGCCTGGTCTCCGGAGCCAAGACGCTCAGCGTCCAGCAGTGGGCCCTGGCCCTGGCCGAGAAGGTCGCCGGACAGGGATACGTCGACGCAAGCGTCGGCCTGCCCACCGCCGTGGCCCTGCTCCTCGCGGTCACCGTCGGCGCCACCGTGTACGCCGGCCAGAAGCTGCGCCGCCTCACCCTCGCAGGCGAGGAATAGGAACCCCTCGGCAGCGTCCACCACCGTGCCCCGCCCGGCCCACCGGCCGGGCGGGGCACGGCTTTGCGGGGCATCATCGGGTGCATGATCCAGCATCCCGAGCCTGAGCCGTCCAGGCCCTTGCGGTCCTGGATACGCTCCTCGCCCGGCACGCACATATGGCTGCTGATCGTCGCCGTCACCAGCCTCGTCGTCGCGATCGCCCCCGACCGGCTCGACCACGTGCTGCTCCACCGCAACAGCAGCAATATCCACCAGCTGGTGAAATATCCCGTCCGGGCACTGCTCAGCAGCGCCTTCTGGATCGAGAACCCGGCCTCGCTCGCCCTCTACGCCGTGCTCTTCGAGTTCTTCCACGCCCCTGTGGAGCGCTGGCTCGGTACCTTGCGCTGGCTCCTGATCGTCGCGACCGCGCACGTCGTCGCCACCCTCGTCAGCCAGAAGGTGCTCCTGATGGCCATCCAGGACCACCGAGCGCCGCACAGCATGACCCATGTCGTCGACATCGGCGTCAGCTACGGGCTGGCGGCCTCCATGGGGGTGCTGACCTACCGGCTCCCCAACCCCTGGAGATGGCTCTACCTCCTCGGCGTGGTCGCCTTCTTCGGACTTCCCCTGCTCACAGGGGGCAGCTTCACCGACCTCGGCCACGCCATCTCGCTCGCCGTCGGACTCCTTGCCTGGCCGTTGACCCTGCACCGCGATCCACACGGGCACGAGCACGTCCACGGGCGGGCGGCCGATGTTTCACGTGAAACACGCGCCTGACCCCTCGTCCCACGTGACCCCTTGTTTCGCGGGGCCCTTGTTTCACGTGAAACATCGGCCCGGCCCCGCACCGGTCCCTACTCCGGGCCGACCACTCCGTGCTCCCAGGCCCACGCGGCGATCCCGACCCGGTTCCGGGCCCTCAGCTTGGCCTGCACGTTCGCGATGTGCGTCTTCGCGGTACCGGCGCTGATGAACAGCTCCGTCCCGATCTCGGCGTTCGTCCGCCCACGCGCCACCAGCCGTACGATCTCCAGCTCGCGCGGGGTCAGGACCTCCCCGGCCGGTACCTGCCCGGCAGGCACCGGCGCCGCCGTGGTTCCGGGCCCCGACAGCCGGCTCAGCAGCCGGACGGTGATCTGAGGGCTGATCAGGGTGTCCCCGGCCATTGCCGCCCGCACCCCTTCGATCAGCAGTGTCGGGCCCGAGCGCTTCAGCAGGAAGCCGCAGGCTCCGTTGCGTAGCGCGGTGTGCACGTAGTCGTCCTGGTCGAAGGTGGTCACCACCACGACCCGGGTCTGCGGGGACAGCAGCCGGGTCACCTCCAGCCCGTCCAGGCGCGGCATGCGGATGTCCGCGAGCACCACGTCGGGGCGCAGCCGCCGGGCCAGTTCCACGGCGCTCTCCCCGTCGGAGGCCTCCCCCACCACGGTCATGTCCGGCTGGGAGTCCAGGATCAGCCGGAATCCGCTGCGGATGTCCTCTTGGTCGTCGGCTATCAGGATGCTGGTGGTCACGCTGTCATGATCACCCCTGAAGGGCGCCCGCCGCCGGGAAGACCGCCGAAACCCGCCATCCCCCGTCCTCGTCGGGTCCGGCGCCGAAGGTGCCGTCCGCCGCCTCCACCCGCTCCCGCAGACCGGCGAGCCCCGTCCCGCCGCCGCGTCGGCGGCCGAGGATGCCCCGGGGTCCGCGCGGCGGCGCGGTGTTCGCCACGCTCAGCTCTATCCCCGCCGGGGCCCGGCGGACGCTCACCCGGACCGAGGCAGCTCCGGGCGCGTGGCGGCGTACGTTCGTCAACGCCTCCACCGCGACGCGGTACGCCGTGGTGTCCGCCTCGCGTGACAGCGCGGCCAGGGCCCGTTCCTCGGCCTCCAGTACCCCGCCCTCGAACCGGGCCACCAGCTGCGGCAGTTCAGCGAGCCCCGGAGCCGGGGCGGCGGGGCCGCCGCCCGCCGCGCGCAGCGCGTGCACCGTCCGGTCCATCGAAGCCAGCGCGCTCAGGCCGGCCGCCTCGATGCGCTCCAGGGCGAGGACCGCCTGTCGGGGGTCGGTCCCCGCGACGAACCGGGCGGCCTGGGCCTGCACCACGATGGCGCTCACGTCGTGCGCGACGAAGTCGTGCAGATCGCGGGCCAGTTCGAGCTGCTGGCCGCGCCGGGCGTCCCGTACGGCCCGCCGCGTCCTGCCCTGCTGCCGTCGCAGGTGCCCCCCGAGGGCCAGTGCGGCGAGAGCGGGCGCCGCCCAGAAGGCCGCCGCCCCGCTGCACTCCAGCCACGACGCCCCGTCCGTCCACAGCAGCGGTACCGGCCAGAGCGAGACCGCGGCGACGCCCAGGGTGCCGGCCACGGCGGCCGGCCGTACGGGTGACCACCGGGCCAGGAGGGCAAGCAGGGGCAGCAGCAGTGCCACCCCCGTCAGGGTCCACGCCCCGGGCACCCGGGCGAAGCTCCCGCCCAGGGACAGCACGGAGGCGCAGGCCAGTGCCGGGGCGTACAGGGCACGCGGATCCAGGGTCATGCCGCTGACCCTACGAGCCGGTGCGGGGCCGTTCCATCTGCCGTTCGGCAGAGGCTGCTCCGGGTCCCTGGGGCTCCGAACCTGCTGATCGGCGGATGGCCGGGCGTACCCCGCCGGACGAGGCTTGGAGTACCACCAGCCCTCTCCCGAAAAGGACTTGAGCCATGACGACCCTCACCGCCCCCGCCCCGACCGTCTCCGGCGTCTCGGCCGTCTCCGTCGTCCCGGGCGTCTCCCGCCCGGTCCGCTGGGCCGCGAAGGCCGCGGCCCTGACCCTGCTCCCGAGCGGGCTGTGGCGCGTACTGATAGCGGTCGGGATACCCGTCGGCTGGGGCGCCGGCGACGCGCTGCACTCCGACAACTTCCCGGGCATCGGATCGCTCTACCTCATCGCGCTCAGCACCTTCGCCGAATGCCTGGGCCTGCTGACCCTGGGCCTCGTGCAGCGGTGGGGCGAGGAGGTGCCGCGCTGGATCCCCCGGCTGGGCGGCCGCCGTATCCCGCCGCTGGTCGCGGTGGTTCCCGCGGCGCTCGGGGCGGCCGCCGTCACCGCGATCACGGTGCTCTCCGCGTTCGCATGGAACGCCAACTTCACCCAGAGCCCCACCGCCCCCAGTGGGGCCGCGTACTGGTTCATGACCCTCTGCTACGCCCCCCTGCTGCTGTGGGGGCCGCTCCTGGCCTTCGTCACGGCGGCCTACTGGCGACGCCGCGCGCTCCGCGGCTGACCGGCGGAAATTCGCTGGTACGGCCCGTGCGGCCGGGGCACAGTGAGTGGTGCGGGGAGTAACAAAAGGTCCGGGACGGCCACTTCGAGCGCGCCTCGCGGCGCGGGCCGTCCCGGACCTCTCGTACGTCCGGTCCCGGGTGCTGCGTCCCGGGCGGGTTGCGTCCCGGTGCCTACGCGGCGCCGAGGAGGCGCTCCAGGACCACCGCGATGCCGTCCTCCTGGTTGGAGGTCGTCACCTCGTCGGCCACCGCCTTCAGCTCCGCGTGGGCGTTGGCCATGGCGACGCCGTGCGCGGCCCAGCCGAACATGGGGATGTCGTTGGGCATGTCGCCGAAGGCGATCGTCTCCGCCGCCTTCACCTTCAGCCGGCGTGCGGCGAGCGACAGGCCGGTGGCCTTGCTCAGGCCCAGCGGCAGGATCTCCACTATCCCCGGTCCCGCCATGACGATGTCGACCAGGTTGCCCACGAGTGTCCGGGCGACGCTGACGAGTTCGTCCTCGCCCATCCCCGGGTGCTGGATGTAGAGCTTGTTCAGCGGCGCGGTCCAGACCTCGGCGGTGTCCTCCAGGTAGAGGGCCGGCAGGCCCTCCTGCACCTGGTAGCCGGGGCCGAAGAGGACCTCGCCGTCCACCCCGTCACGGCTGGCGGCCAGCGCCAGCGGACCGACCTCGGCCTCGATCTTCGACAGGGCCAGACCGGCGAGCTGCCGGTCCAGCGTCACCGAGGTCAGCAGCCGGTGCGCGCCCGCGTCGTAGACCTGGGCACCCTGCCCGCACACCGCGATGCCCCGGTAGCCGAGGTCGTCCAGCACGTGCCGGGTCCAGGGCACGGCACGGCCGGTGACGACGATGTGCGCCGCGCCCGCCGCGGTGGCGGCGGCGAGGGCTTCACGGGTGCGTTCCGAGACGGTGTCGTCGTCACGCAGCAGCGTGCCGTCGAGGTCCGTCGCGACGAGCTTGTACGGGAACGGAGCGGGGCTCACTTGGCGATCGGCTCCAGGACCTCGCGCCCGCCCAGGTAGGGGCGGAGCACCGGGGGAACGTACACGGAGCCGTCGGCCTGCTGGTGGTTCTCCAGGATGGCGACGATGGTGCGCGGGACGGCGCACAGGGTGCCGTTGAGCGTGGAGAGCGGAGCGGTCTTCTTGCCGTCGCGGTAGCGGATCGCCAGGCGGCGGGCCTGGAAGCCGTCACAGTTCGAGGCGGAGGTCAGCTCGCGGTACTTGCCCTGGGTCGGGATCCAGGCCTCGCAGTCGAACTTGCGGGAGGCGGAGGCGCCCAGGTCGCCGGTCGCGACGTCGATGACCTGGAACGGCAGCTCCAGGCTGGTCAGCCACTGCTTCTCCCACTCCAGGAGCCGCTTGTGCTCGGCCTCGGCGTCCTCCGGCGCGACGTACGAGAACATCTCGACCTTGTCGAACTGGTGCACGCGGAAGATGCCGCGGGTGTCCTTGCCGTACGTACCGGCCTCGCGGCGGAAGCAGGGGGAGAAGCCTGCGTACCGCAGGGGCAGCTTCTCGGCGTCGATGATCTCGTCCATGTGGTACGCGGCGAGCGGGACCTCGGAGGTGCCGACCAGGTAGTAGTCGTCCTTCTCCAGGTGGTACACGTTCTCCGCGGCCTGGCCGAGGAAGCCGGTGCCCTCCATGGCGCGCGGGCGGACCAGCGCGGGGGTCAGCATCGGGATGAACCCGGCCTCGGTGGCCTGCGCGATCGCCGCGTTCACCAGGGCGAGCTCCAGCAGGGCGCCGACACCGGTGAGGTAGTAGAAGCGCGAGCCGGAGACCTTCGCGCCGCGCTCCACGTCGATGGCGCCCAGCGACTCACCGAGCTCCAGGTGGTCCTTGGGCTCGAAGCCCTCGGCACCGAAGTCGCGGATCGTGCCGTGCGTCTCCAGGACGGTGAAGTCCTCCTCGCCGCCGACGGGGACGTCCTCGTGGACGATGTTGCCCAGCTTGAGCAGGAGCTGCTTGGCGGCGTCGTCCGCCTCGTTCTGCTCGGCCTCGGCGGCCTTGACGTCCTGCTTGAGCTGCTCTGCCTTGGTCAGCAGCTCGGCCCGCTCCTCCGGGGAGGCCTTGGGGATGAGCTTGCCGAGCGACTTCTGCTCGTTGCGCAGTTCGTCGAAGCGCATGCCGGAAGACCTGCGGCGCTCGTCGGCGGAGAGCAGCGCGTCGACGAGCTCGACGTCCTCTCCACGGGCGCGCTGCGAGGCGCGGACACGGTCAGGGTCTTCACGGAGCAGCCGGAGGTCAATCACCCCTCCAGGCTACCGGGCTGGGCTTCCCGGGATCACACCGATATCACGCTGCGTGTCGCTATGTCCCAATTCGGGCGAATGGAAATGGCGTGGTTCCGGCCTTGTCCCGCACTCGTCGGGCGGCTGGATCCCGACCCTGGGGACCGGTCGATAAAATCATCCCCTTTCTCCGAAAAGGGGCACAACGGCGGTCGGCGCGCCGGGTCTGAGCAGGGCCGGAGGGTGGCGGGGGAGCGATCCTTGTCCACAGGAATTCTCCGCGGACCGCTCTTATCCACAGGCTGTGAGTCGGATCTGTGGACATCGAATTAGATCAATGGGCGTCCGGGACCGGTCCGGGTCGATCAGGGTTCAAACCGCCCTCACACACTCATTCGGGTGGGAATGGCTCGCTCCAAAGAGTTGATCGGCGATGCGGGGGTGACGCCGTTCACCTGCCGCTCCCCAGCGCGAAACCTGGGCCACCCGGCCGATATGTCGACCTTGTCGTGCCGCTCTGTCGACTTGTCCCCAGGTCACCATCTCGGCCTGTGGATAACTCTGTGGACAGTGGACGAAGGACTACGCCCGGCCGTCGAGGCAGCGTGTCAGCCAGTCGGAGGCCTCGGTGAAGTCCTCGTCGGAGGTTCCCGGCCGCGCGGCGCGCACCTCACTCAGCGCGACACCGGCACGCGGATAGGAACCGAGGAAGCGCACCTGGGGGCAGGTCCGCTTCAGGCCCATGAGCGCCTCGCTGACCCGGCGGTCGGAGATGTGCCCCTCGGCGTCGACGGCGAAGCAGTAGTTGCCGATGCCCTCGCCTGTGGGGCGGGACTGGATCAGCATCAGGTTCACCCCGCGGACGGCGAACTCCTGGAGCAGCTCCAGCAGTGCACCGGGGTGGTCGTCGCCGAGCCACAGCACGACGGAGGTCTTGTCCGCGCCGGTGGGTGCGGCCGGCCGGGCGGGCCGCCCGACGAGCACGAAGCGGGTCTCGGCGTTCTGGGCATCGTGGATCTCGGTGACCAGCGCCTCCAGCCCGTAGGTGGCGGCGGCGAACTCGCCCGCGAAGGCCGCGTCGAAGCGGCCCTCCTGCACCAGCCGGGCACCGTCGGCGTTGGAGGCCGCCGACTCCCACACCGCGTCGGGCAGGTGGGTCCGCAGCCAGTTGCGCACCTGCGGCTGGGCGACGGGATGACCGGTGACCGTCTTGATGTCCGAGAGCTTGGTCCCGGGCCGCACCAGCAGCGCGAACGCGATGGGCAGGAGCACCTCGCGGTAGATCATCAGCGGCTCGCCGGAGGCGAGCTCGTCGAGGGTGGCGGTGACCCCGCCCTCCACCGAGTTCTCGATCGGCACCAGCGCGGCCGCGGCCTCGCCGTTGCGGACGGCGTCCAGGGCGGCCGGGACCGACACCATCGGGACGAGCTCCCGGGTGGCCGCCTCCGGCAGCGTGCGCAGGGCGGCTTCGGTGAAAGTGCCCTCGGGACCGAGATACGTGAAGCGGGTGGCCGACATGCGGTCAGCCTAATGCCGGGCCACCCGCCGGCGTGGTGCTGTTCACCCTTCGAGCAGGCGCTGCCCGACGTACTCCCCGTCGCGCGGCCCGGGCGGGACGGCGTACAGCCCGCTGGACTCGTGGCGGATGAACTCCGACAGGGCGTCGCCGCGGTCGAGCTTGCGCTGGACCGGGACGAACCCGCGCAGCGGATCGGCCTGCCAGCAGATGAAGAGCAGACCGGCGTCGGGGGTGCCGTCGGGGCCGATGCCGTCGTGGAACGAGAAGGGCCGCCGGAGCATGGCGGCACCGCCGTTCTGCGCCGGAGCGGAGATCCGCGCGTGGGCGTTGGACGGGATGACCGGCTTGCCGTCGGGGCCGAGCTTGTCCAGGGCCATCGCGGTCTTCTCGTCGCCCCCGGTCAGCGGGGCGCCGTTGGCCTTGGTCCGGCCGATGACCTGCTCCTGCTGGGTGAGGGACTGCTTGTCCCAGTCGTCGAGCAGCATCCGGATCCGGCGGACGACGGCGTACGAGCCCCCGGCCATCCAGGAGTGCTCGGCGGGCCCGGGACCGGCGTCCGGCACGAAGATCCGCTTGTCGAAGTCGGCGTCCTTGGGCTTGGGGTTCCCGGTGCCGTCGACCTGGCCCATCAGGTTCCGGGCGGTCATGGGCGAGGCCGTCGCGCCGGGGGACCGGTTGAAACCGTTCATCTGCCAGCGCACCCGGGCTGCCTCCCCGGCGTCCTTCTGCACGGCGCGCAGGGCGTGGAAGGCGACCAGCGCGTCGTCAGCGCCGATCTGGACCCACAGGTCGCCGTTGCTGCGCTGGGGGTCGAGCCGGTCCGAGGAGAAGTCGGGCAGCGGGTCGAGGGCCGCCGGGCGCCGGGCCGTGAGGCCGGTGCGGTCGAAGAAGGAGTGGCCGAAGCCGAAGGTGAGGGTGAGGGAGGACGGTCCGGCGTCCAGGGCGATCCCGCTGTCGGCGGTCGGCGCCGGCTCGCCCGCCATGAGCCGCCGGGCGGTGTCGGACCAGCGGCGCAGCAGCGCGGCGACCTCCTTGCGCCCGGCGCCCGGCGCCAGGTCGAAGGCGAGGACGTGGCCCTTGGCCTGGAGCGGGTCCGTGATCCCGGCCTGGCGGTTCCCGTGGAAGGCGACCTCGGTGGCACCGAGGGAGGCGAGGGACCCGGCGGCTCCGGGGGAGCCGGCCGGGGAGTCGGATACCGCTGACTGCACGAGCGCGCCGCCCGTGGCGCCGAGTGCGAGCCCCGCGGCGCCCGCGGCGCCGACGGTGCCCAGCAGTCGGCGCCGGGAGATCTCGATGTCGGGGGTGCTACCAGTGCTGTCGGTCACGCTGTTCAGCCGATCTTCACGTTCTTCTGGACGGTCGTCTGGTCGATGTCGGAGGTGCGGACGGTCACGTCGATGCGCCATTCACCCGCGAGCGGCAGCTGGACCCCGGACGCGGTCCAGTGTCCGGCCGATGCCCGGTCCGGGGCGAGCGGCAGAGGGCCGATCTCCTTGGCCGGCAGGGTGAAGGAGATCTTGACCTCGGGGAGGTCGAGGGGCTTGCCGTCGGGGCCGTCCGCCCACAGGTGGAGGGTGTTGGCGCCGACCCGGCCGGGGTCGAGCTCCAGCCGCACGTTGCCCTTGCCGTTCTGGCCGCCGGTGTCGAAGGGCAGGGTGATCTTGACCGGGCGGTTGGGTACCGCAGTGGCGGACGCTCCGCCCCGGCCGGCTTCCTTCTCCACGGCGCGCCCGGGTTCGGTGCTGGTCAGGACGGTGGTGACGGCCAGCAGTACGACGGCCACACCGGCCTCGGCCAGCACGGAGCGGCGCAGGCCGGCACGGCCGGGATCGGCATCGCGGACGCGGGTCTCCTCAGCCTTCTCGCGGGCCGCGCGCTGCCGGGCGAGCTGGGCGGCCCGCTTCGGGTCGGTGGCCGCGGCTTCGCTGTCGGCGGCTTCGCCTTCCGCACCGGCCCCGGTGCTCTCGCCGGCTCCGGCGGAATCACCCGAGGCGCTCCCGGTCGATGTTTCACGTGAAACATCGCCTCCCGCGAGCACCTTCGCCGGCTCCTCGGCACGGACCTCGCCGAGCCGGGCGGTCCACTTCCGCGAGAGGTAGGCGATGCCGACGAGGACGGCCACGAGCGCGACCTTGATGAGCAGCAGTCGGCCGTGGCTGGTGCCGGTGAGGGCGGACCAGCTGCCGACCTGGCGCCAGGACTGGTAGACGCCGGTGACAGCGAGGACCACGACGCTGATGAAGGCGACCCGGGAGAAGCGCTGGACGGCCTCCCGCTCGATGTCCGGCACCTTGCGCAGGGCGACCAGCAGCGCGGTGAGCCCGCCGAGCCAGGTGGCCACGGCCAGCAGGTGCAGGATGTCGGCCGGCATCGCGATCGCGGGCTGGATGCCGGTGGAGGCGTGCTCGGAAAGGGCCCAGGTGGCGGCGATACCGCCGGCCACGACCGTGCCGCCGATACCGAGTCCGAAGGCGAGGTCGCTCGTCTCCTTCTTGTCCCCGGCCCGGTCCTCGGCACCGTCGGCTCCCGCCGCGTCCGCGGCCTCGGCCTTCTGACGGCGGGCGTAAGCACCGAAGAGCACGGCGATGAAGAGCGCGGCAGCGCCGAGGAGCAGCAGCCGGGAGAGGAAGGAGGCGCCGGTCTTGGTGTCCAGGACGGCCTTGAGCCCGTCGAGGTCGAAGGCGTCGGCGAACTTCCCCGAGCCGGTGTACGGCGTGCGCAGCACCAGCATCGCGAGGGTGGCGGCGGTGAGGGTGACCCAGCCGCGCACCACCAGCTTCTGCAGCGGGCGCTCCGCGGAGCCCCGGCGCCAGCACAGCAGGATGAAGGCGGCACCGCCGACGAGGACGGTGAACCCGGCGTAGGCGGCGTAGCGGGCGATGCCGTACGCGATGCCGACCGGGCCGCCGCCCACCTTCTGGTCGGGAAGGGCGACGCTGGTCGCCGAGGGGGCGCCCACGGAGAAGGTGAAGGCCCCGGAGATCGGGTGGCTGTCCGCGGAGACGGCCTGCCAGGCGACGGTGTACGTGCCGTTGGGCAGGCCCGGATGCAGGGCGGTTCCGTAGCGGATGGTCGATCCGCTGCACATGTCCCTCAGCTCGCCGGTGTCGACGCGCTTGCCCTGAGGGTCCATGACGCGGATGGAGTCGTCGCCCATGGCGACCTGCTCCGAAAAGGAGAGGGTGACCTGGGCGGGCGCCGTGGCGACCACCGCCCCGTCCTGCGGGTCGCTCGCCGTGAGGGCCGCGTGTGCCGTGGCCGGGGCGGCCGCGGTGAACAGGGTGGCCAGCAGGGCTGCGAGAACCAGCGCGAGACGCGGCAGGAGTGCCGCGGCGCGGACGCGGGCGGAAGGAGGAGCGGGGGCGATGGCCGTCATGGCGTGTCAGTTCCTCGGTCCGTCAGTGGGCGGTGGAGTTCTGTGCGTTGTACGTCCGTTCCTTGACGTCCAGCTCGACCTTGACCGGGTCGGCCTTCTCGAAACGCAGCTCGATGGTGATCTTGTCACCGACCTTGGGCGTGCTCTTGAGCCCCATGAACATGATGTGGTTGCCACCGCGCTCGAGCTTGAGCTCGCCGTTCGCGGGCACGTCCATCGACTGGACCTGCTGCATCTTCTGGTCCTTGGTCTCATGGATCTGCAGATCGTCCGAGAGCGGGCTGGTGGCGGAGAGAAGTTTGTCGGCGGTCTTCGAGTCGTTCTCGATGACCATGAAAGCGCCGGCCATCTTGTCGTTGACCGGCTGGGGCATGAAGGCCCCGCTGACCGTCATCTTCGGCTTGGCCGCGTCCTCGGAGGAGCAGCCGGATATGGCGAGCGCTGCCGTCAGGGAGAGGGTGGCGGCGATGGTGCGGGTGGTGCGGGCGTTCACGGGTTTTCTCCCTTGATGATCTTCGGCAGGTCCTTGGTGTAGTCGTCGACGGTCGTGCCCTCGCCGTAGAGGACGTAGCCCTCGTCGGTCTTGGGCGAGAACGCGATGACCTGGGCCCCGTGCATGGAGACGACGGTGCCGTCGGCCTCCTTCTTCGGGGCCTCGATACCGATGCCGAGAGATCGGGCGGCGGCCTGGATGGTGGCGAAGTCCCCGGTCAGTCCGGTGAAGGACGGGTCCTGGGCCCTGAGCCACGCGCCGAGGGAGTCGGGGGTGTCCCGCTCCGGGTCCGTGGTGACGAAGACGACCTGGAGCTTGTCCTGGTCCGCCTTGGGGAGTGCCTTCTTGGCGACGGCGATGTTGCTCATCGTCAGGGGGCACACGTCGGGGCAGTTGGTGTAGCCGAAGTAGATGAGCGTCGGCCGTCCCTTGGTCTGCTCGCGCAGGTTCCACGGCTTGCCGGTGGTGTCCGTGAGGACGAGCTCCGGCTTGTCGAAGGGGCGGTCGAGTACGGTCGCGGATCCGGCCTTCTTCTGGCCGGTGATCTGGGTGACCGAACCGGTGTTCTTGGCCGTCTCACTGCCACAGGCGGTGAGGGCGAGCGCGGTCGCCACCGCGAGGGCGGCGACCGTCACACGTGTGGTGCGCATGAGGAAATGTCCCTGGGAATCGGGGATGGTGCGGATGTCGTGCGTCCGACGGTGGAGCGACGGGCCCGGTGGCCCGCCGCCTCAGTTGGCGGCGCGGCGGCGCGAGGTGATGCCGAAGGCGACGCCGGCGAGACCGACGACGATGCCCACGATGCCGAGCGTGCGGGCGGTGGTGTCGGAGGCGCTCTTGGCGGCCTCGTCGTGACCGCCCTGCTCCTCGCCCTTGGCGTTCTTGTCGCCGCTCTTGGCCCCGTCGGCGGCCGGCTTGGCTGCGGCGCCGTGGTCGTCGGCGCCCTTGGCGGCGGTCAGCTTCAGCACGGGCGCCGGGGTCTGCGGCTCCGGAGCGCCGTCCTTGGGCTCCTCGATCCAGCGCACGACCTCGTTGTTGTCGTACGTCTGGATCGCCTTGAAGACCATCTTGTCGGCGTTCTCGGGGAGCTTGCCGACGGAGACCGGGAACTGCTGGAACTTGCCGGGCTCGATCTTGCCGCCGGTCCAGGTCACCTTGGTGACGACCTCGTTGATCTGCTTGCCGTGCACGCTCAGCGGCTTGTCGAGCTTCGTCTTCTCGACGGTGGACGTCCAGCCGGGGAGTTCCTGCGGCATGACGGACGTGAGCGGCTGGTCGGCCGGGAAGTTGACCTCGACCTGGGTGGTCGACGCGTTGTCCCGCTCGTTGGGGACCTTGAAGTTGATCGTCGCGTAGCCGCCCTTGGCGGCCTCCCCGGCGGGCTGCACGCTGACGTGCGCGAAGGCGGTGCCGGACAGGGCGAGGACGGTGCCGGCGGCGAGGGCGGCGGCGAAGGAGACGCGAGAGGTCTTCATGGCAGGAACGCTCCTGGGAAACGGTGGTGACGTCGGCTCCGCACGCGGGCGCGCGCGGAGGTCGCGGCACCGGTGCTCCCGCCGGGTGTTCCGGGAAGGAGGGTGCCGCGTCAGGCTGCGAGGACGAGCGGTCCCGTCGGCGGCCCGCGCCGGACCACGGTGTGCTGCAGGGCGTCCCGGCCGGTCGACGCGGCGGGCGCGGCGGCGCTCCGGCGGGCCCGGGGGCCGCGCGAGGGCGCGCCGGGGAGCCCGGCCGCGAGGGCGCGTACGAAGGCCAGCGCGGCGCGCAGCGGACGTACGGGGTCGGCTTCGCGGGAGAGCCGGGACAGCTCGACGAGCCGGAACAGCGCGGCGTCGCCCCGGGCCAGGAGCCAGCCGGCCGCGAGCGCGGCCAGCAGGTGGCCGATCAGCATGGCCGGGCTGAACAGGGCGGTCGCCGGTGCCGCGGCGCCCCCCGCCAGGTGGGCGTGGGCCATGTGGCCCTGAGCGGCGGCCTGGGCGGCCAGGGCGGCCGGGTCCAGTCCGGCGGCCTCCAGGATCTGCCGGGCGTCGGCCGCGCTCATCGGTACGGAGTTGCCCCCGCAGACCAGCTGGGCGGCGAGCGCCGCCAGCGATGCGTCGCTGCCGCCGGCCGGTGCCTGGGCGGCCGCCGCGCCGTGCTGGCCGAGGCCGAACACGGCGTGCAGCCCGAGCTGGCCGACGGCCAGTCCGGCGGCGATGCCGGGCAGCGGGCGACGGCGTCCCGCGAGGGGGGCCGCGACCGCGAAGACGGCGATGAAGGCCAGGGCCAGGGCCCACCACGGCACGGTCGCGCAGGAGGCGACGGCGTGGCCGGCCGCGGACAGCACGACGCAGACCGCGGTGAACACCGCGGCCCGGCTCATCCGGAGGCCCGCTCCGGCGCGTGTCGTGTGGGTGGCAGTCATGGCCGGGCAATCATCGCACTGGGCCCCGGCCCTGCCTACGGCAGGTGCTGGAGGGACCCTTGGGTTCCGGTCGCCGGTACGCGTCCGGTCCGCACCGGGTCAGCCCGCCGTCAGCCCCGCACCCGGTTCCGACCGGGCGCCGACGGCGACCTGACGGGACGGCGGAGGAGGCCCCCGGCCAGGGGCGGAGCACCGGGTCCGGCCGGGGCCGGGCGGCGGCCCCGTGCCCCGCATACACCGCGGCCCGGGAAATGCGCATCGGCCGAATGAGGGCCGTGCCGGCCGCCGGGGGCTTACGGCCCGGTGCGGGCGGCAATAGGTACCCCTATGAGCATCTGGTGGTCTCTCCACTTGAGGCGCGAAGCCGCGAGCGTGCCGCTCGCCCGGCGGCTGCTGCTGGGGACGATGGAGACCGCGGGGGTGGACCCGGACATCTGCCACGACCTGTCGGTCGCGCTGAGCGAGGCCTGCGCAAACGCGGTCGAGCACGGCGGCCGCGCCGGCCGTCCCGGCACGGACCCCGGCGGCGGCCCCGCCGGCGGCGCCGCGGACGGGACCGAGGCGTACCGCGTCACGGCCTATCTGGACGGGGACCGCTGTCGCATCGAGGTGGCCGATTCGGGTCCGGGATTCCCGCCCTCGACGGTGGCCCGGCCCAGATCCGCCGGCTCCTGCCTCGCCGAGAACGGCCGGGGGCTGCACCTGATCGAGCAGCTCTCCGACCACGTCCGCTTCCGCAACCGGCCGGGCCGCGGAGCCGTGGTGAGCTTCGACAAGACGCTGAAGTGGCGCGACGGAGCGCTGCTGAAGGCGTCGTGAGTACGACGGAGGGCGGGAACCGCATCCGGTTCCCGCCCTCGGTACGCTCACGCGTCGGGGTCAGCCCTTCAGCCGCGCCATCCACGCCTCGACCTCGACCGAGGTGCGGGGCAGCCCGGCCGACAGGTTCTGGTTGCCGTCCTCGGTGACGAGGATGTCGTCCTCGATCCGGACGCCGATGCCGCGGTACTCCTCCGGCACGGTCAGGTCGTCGGCCTGGAAGTACAGACCGGGCTCGACGGTCAGGCACATGCCCGGCTCCAGCGTGCCGTCGACGTACGCCTCGGTGCGCGCGGCGGCGCAGTCGTGGACGTCCATGCCGAGCATGTGGCCGGTGCCGTGCAGGGTCCAGCGGCGCTGCAGCCCGAGCTCCAGGACCCGCTCGACCGGGCCCTCCAGCAGGCCCCACTCGACGAGCTTCTCCGCGAGCACGTGCTGCGCGGCGTCGTGGAAGTCGCGGAACTTGGCCCCCGGCTTCACGGCGGCGATGCCGGCCTCCTGGGCCTCGTACACCGCGTCGTAGACCTTGCGCTGGACGTCGGTGTACGTGCCGTTGATCGGCAGCGTGCGCGTGACGTCGGCGGTGTAGAGGGAGTGGGTCTCCACGCCGGCGTCGAGCAGCAGCAGGTCGCCGGAGCGGACCGCGCCGTCGTTGCGGACCCAGTGCAGGGTGCAGGCGTGGGCGCCGGCGGCGGCGATGGTGCCGTAGCCGACGTCGTTGCCCTCGACGCGGGCGCGCAGGAAGAAGGTGCCCTCGATGTAGCGCTCGGAGGTGGCCTCCGCCTTGTCGAGGACCTTCACGACGTCCTCGAAGCCGCGGACGGTGGAGTCGACGGCCTTCTGCAGCTCGCCGATCTCGAAGGCGTCCTTCACGGCGCGGGCCTCGGAGAGGTAGACGCGCAGCTCCTCGTCCCGCTCCTTGGTCACCTTGTCGGTGAGGGCGGACTCGACGACGGAGTCGTGGGCGCGGACGACGCGCACCGGGCCGGTGGCCTCGGTGAGGGCCTCGGGGAGCTCGCGCACGTCCTTGGCGGGGATGCCCAGGAGCTGCTCGGCCTCGGCGAGGGAGTGGCGGCGGCCGACCCAGAGCTCGCCCTGGCCGGACAGCCAGAACTCGCCGTTCTCGCGGTCGGAGCGGGGCAGCAGGTAGACGGTGGCCTGGTGGCCGGTCTCCCCGGTGGGCTCCAGGACCAGGACGCCGTTCTCGGTCTGGTCACCGGTGAGGTACGCGTACTCGGTCGAGGCGCGGAAGGGGTACTCGGTGTCGTTCGAGCGGGTCTTCAGCCGGCCCGCCGGGACGACCAGGCGCTCGCCCGGGAACCGCGCGGACAGCGCGGCGCGGCGGTCGGCGGTGTGGCCGGCCTGGGCGACGGGCGCGAGGCCGTGCAGCTCGGTGTCGGCCCAGCCGGTGCGCATGTTCTCCGCGAGTTCGTCACTGACGCCCGGGTACAGCCCGTTCTTGCGCTGCTTGTGCTTCTTCTGGGGCTGCTCTTCTTCCGGGGTCTCCGGGGTGAGCTCGTCAGCCACGTCTTCTCCTCAGCTGCTACGACATGCAAGGACCGGGTGCGGACCCCGTCCATCGTATGTGCGAAGGGAAGGCTCCCGGCTCGACCTGTGACATATCAGTCAAACCGGGCGCACGTCTCCGACGGGCCCTGGCTCCGGCCGACCCCGGCCCTCGGCCGAAGCCGACCCCGTGCCTCGGCCGACCCGGCCCTCAGGCGACCCCGCGCCTCAGTCGAACCTGGCCGCGAGCAGTACGACGTCCTCGGACTCCTCGGCGCAGCCGGGACCCTCCTCCGGGAGCACCGTCTTCAGGATGTGCTCGCAGATGGCCGCCGGGTCCTCCCGCGCGGCGCGCGGAACCCCCGCGGCGGCCGAGTGCAGCCGGGCGTAGGCCCGGTCCATGGAGTCGCCGGTACGGCGCAGCAGCCCGTCGGTGTAGAGAAGCACCGTTTCTCCGGGCGCGGGCTCGATCTCCACGCTCGGGGCCTCCCAGCACGCCAGCATCCCCAGCGGCGCGGAGAGGGAGGTCTCCACGTACTCGGTCCGGCGCTCGCCGATGAGCAGCGGCGGGGTGTGCCCCGCACCGGCCAGGACGATCTTCCGTGCGGCGGGCTCGCAGTACGCGAAGAGCGCGGTCGCCGAGCGCGCGGGCTCGGTCAGGCGCAGCAGCAGCTCCAGGTCGGACAGGACCGCGACGGGGTCCTCCCCCTCCATCACGGCGTACGCGCGCAGCGAGGCCCGCAGCCGCCCCATCGCGGCGACGGCGCTCGGGCCGGAGCCCGTCACCGATCCGACGGCCAGCCCCATGGCGCCCTCGGGCAGCGGCAGCGCGTCGTACCAGTCGCCTCCCCCGCGCGGACCCGTACGGTGCCGGGCGGCGAGCTGGACCCCGGGGATCCGGGGCAGCCGGCTGGGCAGCAGCTCCTCGGCGATGGTGGCCAGCCGGTCGCGCGAGCGCGTGACCTCCACCATCCGGGCCAGGTGCTCGGCGGCGTGCCGGACGTACAGCCCGACCAGGTCGCGCTGGCGGTCGCTCGGCTCGGCCTGCTCGTCGTACAGCCAGACGGCGGCGCCGAGCCGGCCGGTGGCGTCGGCGGTCAGCGGGAGCGCGTAGCTCGCGGCGTAACCGAGCCGGGCCGCGACCTCCCGGTGGCGCGGGTCGACCGGGGGCTCTTGGCCGGCGGCCGCGGCCTGGCCCGGCTCGGGCAGCACCTCGGAGCCGCCGTGGGCGTCGGGGAGCCCGTCGAGGATGCGGCCGTACGAGGTGGCGCTGCGCGGCACCGTCTCGATGTGCCCGAGGTCCGCGCGGCCGAGGCCGAGGCCGATGGTGGTGGCGGGGCCGAGACTGTCGGAGGGCTCCAGGACCACCAGCCCGCGGCGTGCGCCGACGAGGGCGGCTCCGGCGCGCAGGAACTCCCTGAGGGAGGAGTCGAGGTCGCCGGCGCGTGCGAGGCGCTCGGTGAGTTCGTGGAGGGTGGTGAGGTCGGAGACCATGCCCGCCAGCCGGTCCTGGATGACGCTGCTCGCCGCGGGCGAGGCGCCCTGGGCGGGGGCGGTCCGGGCGGAGCCGGCGGAAGGTCCCGGTGCGGCCGTGGACGTGGACGCCGCGGAAGTGGAGCCGGGCGTGGGCGTCGCAGTGTGCGCTGACGCTGTAACCGCTGGATCGATTCCAGCCACTTTCGGCAGATGCGGGGCGCTCATGGCGTCCGCCTTTCCACCTGGTGCGATTCGCCATATAGCATCGCAAACCCCCAGATCGTGCTGCGCCGCCATCAATGGATCCACATCTACACGCACACGAGGATCGATGTCCAGCATTGCCCAGGCGGGAATACTGGTGTCCGTGGGACGGCAACTCACTGTCCAGCCGGGGCTAAAACTTGGCCGGAAAAAGCGCTAAGCGGACGGTTTTTGCGATCGACTGGGCGGGCGCTCCAGGGGCTCCGGGTACGTAATCGATGGTGCCCGGGGTCAGTTGACGCCCTCCCGCGCACCGCCGGGGAACCACCCGGCGCGGGTAGCCGTCCTTAGCGGCGGCAGCCGGTTTCGAGACCGGCGCGGGTCGCCCGGACCGCTCGCTCCGGGTCCCCGCCGGACGTTTGACGGACCCGTAAGAAAACTGCACGAACCGTGTGAACCTGCTTCTGGCGGACAGTGACGCGAAACGTGTACGTGTGGTGAAACACCGGTTACATGGTGTGATGTGGCCCTTCGGCGTTCAACGGAAAGGAACGAGCGCTCATGCGCGAGATCCTCGGAAGGCGTCTCCAGCGGCTCCGCGATCGCTTGAAATTCCCGCGGGCCGCCTCCCGCCCGGCCGTGGCGAGTGCCGACGGCACGGCGGCCGCCTCTCTCCTCGACGGGGCGCTGACCTGCGCCGGCGTCTGGAACTGGCCCGTGCTCCCGGGCGTCGGCCGGGCCGGCGCCGACAGCGCGCGGTGCGCCTGCCCCGACCCCGACTGCGTGGTGCCCGGCGCGCATCCCTTCGACCCCGGGCTGCTCGCCGCGACCACCGACGCCCGGATGGTGACCTGGTGGTGGTCCCGGCGGCCCGCCGCCCCGGTCCTGCTGGCCACCGGCGGGAAGGCGCCGTGCGCGGTGAGCCTGCCGGCCGGCGCGGCCGCGCGGGCCGTCGGACGGCTGGACGCGCAGGGCATGCGCCTCGGCCCGGTCGTCGCCACCCCCACCCGGTGGTCCCTGCTGGTCGCTCCGTACTCGCTGGAGCGGCTCGGCGAACTCCTCTACGCGAAGGACCACGTACCCTCCTCGCTGCGCTTCCACGGTGAGGGCGGGTACCTGCTGCTGCCGCCGTCCGCGGCCAGTGGCGGCGGCGAGGTGCGCTGGGTGCGGGAGCCCGGGGCGGGGCCCGGCTGCGACGGGCCGTGGCTGCCGGAGGTGGAGACGGTCGTGGACGCGCTCGTCGAGGCGAGCAGTGGCGCGCCGGGCGGCGGCAGCAGGCTCGCGTACTGAACGTCAGCCGGCGGCAGCGGGCCGCCGCATCACTCGTACGGGTGCCAGCGCGACGGGTTTCCAAGGGAATTGGGCGCGGGGATCTCCGCGCCCCATTCCCGCGTCGCTATCTTCGGCGAATGAATCTCCGCCTGATCGGTATCGGTGCCGGTGTGCTGATCATCTTGTCGCTTCCCCTGGCCGGAGCGATCGCCGGGCCGGATTTCGCCGGTGAGGGTGACGGAAAAGGCGGGGGGTTGCTCTCCTCGCTGGGCCTTTCCCGCGCTTCCGGTGCGCCCGACGGGGCGCGGCCCGCCGCGGCGCCCGCGCGGCCGGGACCCGCCGAACAGCCCCGCACCGATTCGCGCTGCGGACCCGAACTCTCCGCTCCACAGGGGCTGGAGGCGCAGACCTGCGTCCTGGAGAGCGCGGGGCAGACCTGGGGCCGCAGTTACTACCGCAACACCAGCGGGCGCGCGCTGGACGCCGTACTGACCGTGATGGGGCCGGCCGGGCGGACGGTCCAGATCCGCTGCGCGGTGGGAGCGGGGGACGAGCCGGGGCTGTGCGAGACGCCCAGAGGTGATTCGGCGGGAGCGCCGCAGGACTACTCGGCCGTAGCGGAGTTTGCAGTTCCGGATGAGGAAGGGCGACTGCTGCTGCGATCCGGGAGCAACTCACCGGGACCGGGCGAAGGTTGAGCGCCACCGGAAAGACAAGGGCCCGGTCGCTGGCGACGGGGGATGCACCAGCGACCGGGCTACAAGAACGGTAACAAGAGATCGCCTGTTCGCAAATTCGATCTCTGATATTCAGACATCGATTTGCAGGCGATTAGCGGGAGTTGTGACCCGAGTCACCGGACCCGTGCGTGTCCGCCCGTCAGCTGAGCGTGACCTGGCGGTTGGTGAGCCCGCCGCGCGCCCGGCGCTCCTCGCCGGTCAGCGGGGCGTCGGCGGACAGGGCCGCGGCCAGCCGCTCGGCGAACTCGGCGGCCGGCTTCTCCACGTCCTCCGCGGTGACCCCGGTCGGCAGGTCCCAGACGGGGACCACGAGGCCGTGGGCGCGGAAGGAACCGACGAGCTTGGTGCCCTCACCGAGGGAGGACGTGCCCGCCGCGTGCAGCCGCGCGAGGGCGTCGAGCAGCTTCTCCTCGGGGTGCGGCATGACCCAGCGCAGGTGGTTCTTGTCCGGGGTCTCGCACCAGTAGGCCGCGTCCACGCTCGTCAGCTTGACGGTCGGGATGGCGGCGGCGTTGGCGCGTTCCAGTGAGGCGGCGATCTCCGGGGAGGCGTTCTGGGCGCTCTCCGCCTCCGGAATCCAGAATTCGAAGCCGGTGTGCACAACCGGCTCGAAAACGCCGTCCAGGTCGAGGAGATCCTGAAGTCGGGGACCCTCGGCCGGCACCCGGCGGGCCGGGACCGGCGTGCCGGGCTCGGCGACGAGCGCGCGCTCCAGGGTGTCGGCCATGTCGCGGGCCAGGTCGCCGGTGGTGGAGTCGTTCTGGAGGCCGAGCAGGACGGAGCCGTCCTCGCGCCGCAGGGCCGGCCAGGCCATGGGCAGTACGGTCACCAGCGTCACGGACGGGACGCCCTCGGGCAGGCCGCCCTTGAGGGTCAGCGGGATGGTGGCCGCGGGGACGAGCTCGCGCAGCGCCACCCAGTCGCACTCCCCCGGCAGTCCCTCGAACGGGCGCTGCACGTGCTCGGTCGCGGCGTGCGAGGCGGCCGCGCCGTGGCAGGCCTTGTAGCGGCGCCCGGAACCGCAGGGGCAGGGCTCGCGCGCGCCGACGACCGGGATCTCCCCGTTCTCGAGCTGGGGCTTCGCGGTCTTCGCGGCGGGGCGCTTCTTGGCCATCGTGGGTGTCTCCCGGTTGCGGCGGTACGGCGGTGTCTCTGGCGCGAGCCTAGCCGTTCGTACCGCCGGAACCGGTGGGGTGCGGCCGGGAGCACGGTCGGCGTGCGCTCCCGGACGGCCGCCTGTGCGGATGGCCGGTGCTACTGGTCGTGCGGTCGGATCCGCTTCACGGATCCAGGTCGTCGAAGGCCGATGCGAAGTCCATCGCCGGGGCGGTGACGCGCGTAGCAAAATCCTCGTGCCGGGGCCCCCGGGCGACGATCACCCAGACGGTGACCTCACCCGCCGCTCCGTCCCGTACACCCCAGTCCTGGGCCAGGGCGCTGATGATGTTCAGCCCCCGACCGCCGTGCGCGGTGACCGAGGGCGTGGCCGGGATCGGGCGGGTGGGGCCGCCGCCGTCCGTGACCTCGACCGTCAGCCGCCCCGCGGCGTCGACGCGCCAGGCGGCGCGTATCTCCCCGTCTCCGATCTCGTGCCGGCCCAGCGGCCGGCCGTGCCGGCAGGCGTTGCTGAGCAGTTCGGAAAGGATCAGTACCGCATCGTCCACGACCGATTCGGACAGGCCGCTCATGCGCAGTTGTTCGCGCATCCGGCGCCTCGCCTCGCCCACGCCCGCAGGACCATGGCGTATGTCCATGCACGACGACGTGGGCACTTCCTGTGCCATCACCAACGCCACCCCCGGAACCTCCTTAGCCCCACGCCATGGTCTGGATGCCCCAATGGCCTGGACCGGAAACCGCCCTGACGAGGCCCTCTGACACCGTCCTGACGCATTCATGACGATTGGATGCGGAGCGGATGCGCCGGTGCACTCCCTGTCACGCACGGGACGGGTGTGACGGGTGGGCAAAAGGGGACGTCAGCGTCCGAGTTGTGACAGAACCTGACGTGGCCTGTTCGTGATGATCGCTTCTACACCCAGATCAGCGCATAGCTGAACATCTTCGGGAGCGTTCACAGTCCATACGTGTACGGAGTGCCCGGCGGCCTGGAGCTTGCGGATGAAGCCGGGGTGGTTGCGGACGATCCGCATCGCCGGCCCGGCGATCCGGACCCCGGCGGGCAGCCGCCCGTCGCGCATCCGGGGGGAGACGAACTGCATCAGGTACACGGTCGGCACCGTCGGCGCGGCCGCCCGGACCCGGTGCAGGGAGCGGGCGGAGAAGCTCATGACCCGGATCGGGTGCGGGCCCGCGGCGGGCGGGGCGTCCAGCCCGAAGCGCTTGAGGAGGAAGAGGAGGCGTTCCTCCACCTGTCCGGCCCAGCGGGTGGGGTGCTTCGTCTCGATCGCGAGCTGGACGGGCCGGCCGGCGTCGGAGACCAGTTCCAGCAACCGCTCCAGGGTGAGCACGGAGGTGCGCTCGGGGTCCGCGTCCCAGTCGGGCGACTCCTCGCGGTCCTTCCAGGAGCCGAAGTCGAGGGCGGCGAGTTCGGAGAGCTCCAGGGTGGAGACCGCCCCGCGGCCGTTCGAGGTGCGGTTCACGCGACGGTCGTGGACCAGGACGAGGTGTCCGTCCGCGGTCAGCCGGATGTCGCATTCGAGGGCGTCGGCGCCGTCCTCGATGGCTTTCCGGTACGCGGCCAGGGTGTGCTCGGGGGCGTCCTCCGAGGCTCCGCGGTGGGCGACTACCTGGATGGGGCTCGGCGATGCGTGGGTCACCCGGTCATGGTGCCACCGAGCAGGCCTCGTGCGTCGGGGTGAGTCCTGCGGGTGCGTCTGATATGTCGGATATAAAGAATGGGGGGAGATGCACAGGTCCGGCTTACAGTGCCCTGACGGGCCATGGGAAAGGCTTCGTCCTGGAACTTGTACGGCACCTCGAACGTTCAGTCGGACCGATGCCAGGTGGGTGTCGGGCCGGTTTCGCCTGATATGCCCAGCACCTGGGACGCCCAGAGCCTGTGCAGCCGTGTAAGCCTGTATGCCGTGTGTGACGAGGAGAGAGCGCTGTGAGCACCGAGAACGAGGGCACCGCGGCCCCGACGCCCCCCGCGGCCCCGTCCGTACCCCCCGCGCCGGCCGCCTCCACCCCCGACCTGACGAAGGCCCCGGCCGCGCCCGCCGCGGCGCCGGCCGATCAGGGTTACGGGCCCGGCGAGCCCGAGGCGCCGGCCGCGCCGGCCCAGGCCCCGGCCCCCGCGCAGGGCGCCGAGCAGACCCAGCAGCTGCCCCCCGCCCCGGCGGCGCCGCCCGCCGCGCCCCCGGCCTACGGCTACGACCAGACCCAGACCCAGGCCCACGCGCAGGACCCGGCGCAGCCCCAGGCCCACACGGCGCAGACGGCGTACGGTGCCGAGGCGTGGCCCCCGCCGCCGCCCGCGGTCCCCGCGTACGGCGGCCAGGGCGGCCACGGCGGCGGCGCCTGGGGCGCCCCCCTCACCACCGACGGCAACCCGCAGCCCAAGCCGAAGGGCAAGGGCGGCATGATCGCGGCCGTCCTGGTGGCGGCCCTGCTCGCGGGCGGCGTCGGCGGCGGCGTGGGCTACTGGGCGGCCGAGCGGAACGGCGGCGGCGGCTTCGGCTCCACCACCATCACCGCGGGCAACACCCCCAAGGACCTCAAGCGCGACGCCGGCTCGGTCGCGGGCCTCGCCGCGACCGCCCTGCCCAGCGTCGTCACCATCCAGGCCTCCGCGGGCGACGGCGAGGGCGGTACCGGCACCGGCTTCGTCTACGACCAAGAGGGCCACATCCTCACCAACAACCACGTGGTGGCCTCCGCGGCGAACGGCGGCAAGCTCTCCGCGACCTTCTCCGACGGCAAGAAGTACGAGGCCGAGGTGATGGGCCGGGCCCAGGGCTACGACGTCGCCGTGATCAAGCTGAAGAACCCGCCCGCGGGCCTCAAGCCGCTTCCGCTGGGCGACTCCGACAAGGTCGCGGTCGGCGACCCGACCATCGCGATCGGCGCCCCCTTCGGCCTGTCCAACACGGTCACCACCGGCATCGTCAGCGCCAAGAACCGTCCGGTGGCCTCCGGCGACGGCTCAGGCGGCAAGAACTCGTACATGAGCGCCCTGCAGACGGACGCCTCGATCAACCCGGGCAACTCCGGCGGCCCGCTGCTCGACGGCCGCGGCGCGGTCATCGGCATCAACTCGGCGATCCAGTCCGCGGGCGGGGGCGGCGGCTTCGGCGGCGGCGGCCAGGCCGGCTCCATCGGCCTCGGCTTCGCCATCCCGATCAACCAGGCCAAGAACGTCGCGGAGTCCCTGATCAAGACGGGCAAGCCGGTCTACCCGGTGATCTCCGTATCCGTGGACCTCCAGTCCAAGGCGGACGGCGCCAAGATCTCCGAGCAGGGAGCCCCCGCCAACGAGCTGGTCGACCCCAACGGCCCGGCCGGCAAGGCGGGCCTCAAGCCCGGCGACATCATCACCGAGTTCGGCGGCAAGCAGGTCGACAGCGGCCCGACCCTGATCAGCCTGATCTGGACGTACAAGCCGGGCGACACGGTGAAGCTGACCTACCTGCGCGCGGGCAAGCCGACCACGGTCGACATCACGCTCGGCTCGCGCGTCGGCGACAAGTAGCCGCGCCGGAGCGCGGGCGGGCCGCGGGCGCCGGGTGAACAGGCGCTCGACAGTGGCTTGATGGGAGGGGCCGTGGGCGGGATTCCGCCTACGGCCCCTCCCAACATCTGCTTATGCTTCGCTCGTGTTCGATTCACGGCACATACGGACATTCCACGAAGTGGTCGCGGCGGGCTCGTACTCGGCGGCCGCCCGAGTCCTGGGCTACACCCAGCCCGCGATCACCCAGCAGATGAAGGCGCTCGAACGCGCCGTCGGAACGCCGCTGTTCACCCGCGTCGGCCGCCGTATGAAGCTCACCGAGGCCGGGGAGTCCCTGGCCCGGCACGCCGAGTCCATCCTCGGGAGCCTCTCCGCCGCCGAGGCCCAGCTGAAGGCGTACACGCGGCTGCGCACCGGGCGCGTACGGGTCTGCGGTTTCCCCAGCGCCAATGTCACGCTCGTCCCGGAAGCCCTCAGCGGCCTGGCCAAGGACCATCCCGGAGTCCAGGTCGAGCTGCTGGAGGGCGAGCCCCCGGAGTCCCTGCGCAGGCTCCAGCGCGGCGAGTGCGACATCACCCTCGCCTTCACCTACCCGGGGCTGCACGAGGAGATCCCGGAGGAAGTCGCCGAGGTCAGGCTGCTGGAGGACCAGCTCACGGTGCTGCTGCCGACCGGCCATCCGCTGGCCCGGCGCCGGGCCGTGCACCTCGCCGACCTCGCCGAGGAGCGGTGGATCGCGGGCTGTCCGCGCTGCCGGGCGAACCTGCTGCACGAGTGCGCGGAGCTGGGCTTCGTGCCCGACATCCGCTTCGCGACCGATGACAACCTGGTGGTGCAGAGCCTGGTCGCACAGGGTCTGGGCGTGGCGATGATGCCCGCCCTGGTGCTCCCCTCGCTCTCCCTCAGCCGGGTCTGCGGAAGGGTGCTGGAGCCCGCCGCCCGGCGCCACATCGCCGCGTACGTCTACCGGGACCACTTGAGGATCCCGGCGACGGCGGTGGTGCTGGACGAGCTGAAGAGGGTCGCCGCGAACCGCGTCGGCTGCTGATCCGGGGACTCCTCGCCGCCCCCGATCCATAACCGCTGCTTGGGTTTTCAGGTCATAACTGTCGTTGGACGTGATGGATGCGCCGACCGACGCTGCTTGTATGACCACCACCACGCCGGCCCGTACGACCACGAGGATGGCCGCCCTCGTCACCGAGATCCGCAGCGTCGTGGACCGGGGCCTGGCCCCCGACCTGACCTCCTACCTGGTCGGCGAACGGCTCGCCCCGCACCTGGGCGCGGCCGACCTGCTGACCGCGGAGCAGCAGGAGGGCGACCCGGAGCACTACCGGCAGCACATCCTGCACGCGGAGCCCGACGGCAGCTTCTCGGTCGTGGCGCTGGTCTGGATGCCGGGCCAGGAGACCTGCATCCACGACCACGTCTCGTGGTGCGTGGCCGGCGTGCACCAGGGCGAGGAGAGCGAGCGCCGCTACCGGCTCGCTCCGGGCGCGGGCGTGGCCCGCCTGGTGGCCACCGAGGACGTGGTCAACGCCCAGGGCGAGGTCTGCGGGTTCGCGCCCCCCGGGGACATCCACAAGGTGCGCAACTCCTGTACCGGCAAGGCGATATCGGTCCACGTCTACGGTGCCGACGTCTCCCGCCTGGGCAGCAGCATCCGCCGCGTCTACACGCTCCCCGTCGACTGATGGCCCTCCTCCACCGCCCCCAGAGCGAGGCGGTCCGCCATGTTTCACGTGAAACACCCTCCTCCTGGCCCGGGTTGGGGATGGCCGCCGTGGGTGCTCTGGTGGCATGGGGCGTGCACCGGCTGGTGCCCGGCGTGCCGATGCTGACCGCCTCGGTGGTGCTCGGGATCGCCGTGGCCCACCTTCCCGGCGTACGGACCGTCGTGCGCGGACCGGCCCGCCCGGGCCTGTCGCTGGCCGGGCGGCGGCTGATGCGGATCGGCATCGTCCTGCTGGGCCTCGGCCTCGGGCTGGACCAGGTGCTCCGCCTCGGCTGGGCGACGGTGGCGATGGTGTGCGCCGTGGTCGCCGCCACCTTCTTCGGTACGGTCTGGCTCGGTCGCCGCCTCGGCCTCCCGGGGGACCAGCCCCTGCTGATCGCCACCGGGTACTCGATCTGCGGGGCCTCGGCCATCGGCGCGGTGAGCGAGGTCTCGGGCAGCGACGAGGAGGACGTGGCCGCCTCGGTGGCTCTGGTCACCCTGTGCGGGACGCTGGCCATCGCGGTACTCCCGCTCCTCCAGGACCCGTTGGGGCTCTCGGACCCGGCCTTCGGGCGGTGGGTGGGGGCGAGCGTCCACGACGTCGGCCAGGTGGTGGCCACGGCCCAGACCGCGGGCCCCGGGGCGCTCGGCGAGGCGGTGCTGGTCAAGCTGATGCGGGTGGCCCTGCTGGCCCCCCTGGTGGCGGCGGTGGCCTTCTCGATGCGGGCCCGGCGGCGCGGCGTACGCACTTCCTCGGGGCGGCGCCCGGCTCCCGTGCCGCTGTTCGTCGCCGGGTTCCTGGCGGCGGCGGCCCTGCGTGCCACCGGCCTGCTGCCCGGCGTGGCTCTGGACTGGGCGCACACGGCGCAGGAGGCCCTGCTGGCGGCGGCCCTGTTCGGGCTGGGCAGCGCGGTCCACCTGCCGACCCTGGCCCGCACCGGGGGGCGTGCCGCCCTGCTCGGGCTGGGCGCCTGGATGGTGGTGGCGGGGGTCTCCTACGCGGGAGTCCTCGTGACCTCATGACGGTTGCACCCAAGGGGAGTTGGCCATTTCCTGGCCGG
Source organism: Streptomyces sp. NBC_00158 (assembly GCF_045160885.1). Lineage (NCBI taxonomy): Bacteria > Bacillati > Actinomycetota > Actinomycetes > Kitasatosporales > Streptomycetaceae > Streptomyces > Streptomyces sp. NBC_00158. The sequence goes on along the minus strand of NZ_CP108161.1, from coordinate 3,558,044 downwards.
AACCGACCGAACGTCCGGGCTGCCCCCTGACATCTCCGGACCCCCGTGCGACCCTGCCCCCGCAAGTCGAACAGCCGATCCGCACCGACAGCTCCGCACCCCCACCCCTGCCCGGGTCGCTCCGGCACGGGCACGGCAGAAGGAGTCCTGCGTGAATCGTCATCGCACGGCGGCGTCCGTCCTCCTGGCCGCGGGCGCCCTGCTCGCGGGGGCCCTGACGGCGGCCTCCCCATCGGCGGCGGCCGAGTCGCCCGCCTCGTTCCGCCCCGGCCAGACCCCCGGGTTCTGGACCGCCGAGCGGATGCGCCAGGCCACCCCGCTCGACCTGGAGGCGACCCCGGGCGGAGCCCGTACGGCGCCTACGAGGACGGCCCTCCCCACCCGGGTGCCCCCGACCTCCCCCACGTCCGTCATGGCCTTCCCGCAGGCGGGCGGCGCCTGGACGGGCGGCGGGGCCGTGGTGAAGACCTCGGGCCGGGTGTTCTTCACCTTCCAGGGCCGTACCGCCTCCTGCTCGGGCGACTCGGTCACCAGCCAGAACGGCAGCACCGTGATCACGGCCGGCCACTGCGTGAAGTACCAGGGCGCCTGGCACACCGACTGGATCTTCGTGCCGGCGTACGACAACGGCAACGCCCCGTACGGCCAGTGGTCGGCGGTCAAGACCTTCGCCACCGACCAGTGGGCGGCGAGCGAGGACATGAACATGGACGTGGGCCTCGCCGTCGTCGCCCCGCTGAACGGCCGGAAGCTCAGCGAGGTCGTCGGCGCCCAGGGCATCCAGTTCAACGGCGGCTACAACAAGCGGATGTACTCCTTCGGCTTCCCCGCGGCGGCTCCGTACGACGGCACCAAGCTCGTCTACTGCAGCGCCAACACGGGCAAGGACTTCCTGCTGACCAAGGACCACAGCATGGCCTGCAACATGACCGGCGGCTCCAGCGGCGGCCCCTGGTTCCAGGACTTCAACGAGTCCACGGGCCTCGGTACCCAGGTCTCGGTGAACAGCTTCGGCTACAACTTCCTGCCCAACAGGATGTTCGGTCCCTACTTCGGCAACGAGGCCAAGGCGGCCTACGACAAGGCCCAGACCTCCTGACCCGGCCGCCCGAAAGTCCAACCCCACCCACCCCCACATCCCGGTACTCTGTACCGGCCAGGTGGGTTGCCCGAGCGGCCTAAGGGAACGGTCTTGAAAACCGTCGTGGCGCGAGTCACCGTGGGTTCAAATCCCACACCCACCGCCACACCTCAGCGCGTGCGCTGACCAGGAGGGGCGCCCCGATGCCGGGGCGCCCCTCCCGCGTTCCCGGGCCGGTTCCGCTCAGCCGTCCGGAGCGCCCTGTTCGGGGCGGCCGTGCGTCCTCGGGCACGATGACCTTGACCGGGCACTGCGCGATCTGGCCGTCGGAGCTCCGGACGGCCAGTTTGGCCTTTACCGCGTCCTGGGGTTCCCCAGGACGGCAGCATCCCGGTCGTCGCCGATGCCAAGGGCAATTTCACCTACTTGCTCAAGGGCGCGAGAGCCCGGGCCGTGGGCCCGTACGCGGCGCCCCGGCCCGTGCTGGACGTGAGGATCATCCGGTCCCTGGCCGGGTCCATCGTCTCTCTGTGCGGGCACCGCGGCGACAGAAACGGGTGCGCAGAGGGCCCTGGGCCTTCCGGGTGGTGTTTGTCAGAAGATCGGCGCGCGTGGCGGGGGTCGTGCGGTTGCGACCACATCATGACGAATGTATGCAGATCCGCCCGTCGGAACATCGCGAAATGAGGGGCCCGTCATGACCCACCGCAGCATCACCTCGATCTGGACCACCGTCCTCGCCGCGCTCGTGGCGCTCCTGGCAGCCCTCGGCCTCGGCGGGAAGGCGGCCCCGGTGGCCGCGGGTGACGCGGTCGTGGCACCGGCGGCTCCGGCGGTGCGCCGTCGGCCGGCCGTGATGGCGCGGCGGACCTGGCGGGCGGTGATGCGGGGCGGTTCGCTCCCGCCGACGATCAAGCAGCGGATCCGGGCCGAGGCCCACGGCAAGGCGCCGTCCGTCCGGCGCTCCACCACCGCGGCGGCCCTCGCTCCCGCAGCGTCCCTCGCAGCCGCGTCCCTCGCCCCCGGTGCGGACCGGGACCGGCTCGACCTCGCCGCGTAGGAACGACAGCAGGGACGACGGCAGGGCAGCGGGAACGGCAGGATGCGGCGCAGGCGCGCCGCGCAGTGCCTCCGGGGATGGGGCACAGGGGGTCGCACCGGCGTCAGTCCGGGGCGCGCGGGGGGCGTGAAGCTTGGCACAGCAGGGCCGCAGGGCCGGGAGACGGTGGGGTTCCCGGACGGCGCGGCCCTTTTCGGCATGTCCGGGGCGGGCCGGTTTGGCGGAACGGTTCGCCTCTTGTGCGCGTGGGATCTCGCGCGATGCGCGTGCGCCGCGTGGGGCGGCAGGGGCGCGAACGGGGTTTATCCGCAGTTGGTCATGCTTGCGGGGGAATAGCAGCCTGCGGGGTGGTTCGCCGGGGATTCGGTGGGCAACTCTGGTCTCGCGACGTCGTCAGCAGCACGAACGACCGAGGCGGTCGGCCAACTGCCTTGGAGTAGAACCGACTTCGGTTTCATGGAGGAAAATCAGACATGGCAAGCATCCGTACCGCCCGCGTCATCGCCGCCATCGCCTCGCTCCCCCTCGCCGTCGCCGTCTTCGGCGGCGTGGCCACGGCCGACAACGGCTCCTTCGCGAACGACGGATCGAATGCGAGCGTCGCCAGCATCGTCGGCAGCGGCGTGGGCGGCGGCAACAGCGGCAACTCCTCCACCTCGCAGCAGGTGGCCACCGGCTCCGGAGCGTCGAACCAGAACAACACCGCGCAGGTCAACGGCTCGGCGTACACGGCGATCCACCAGGCCAACTCCAACGTCGCGGTGAACTTCTTCCCCTGGTGGTAGGCGGCGCCGCAGGAGCCGCTTGACCGTCGTGGGCGCCCGTACGACCGGACCGGCTGGGGTCCGGTAGTGCGGGCGCCCTCCCGCGTGTCCGGACCCCGGCGCTCCCGACCTTGACATCCGCGGGGAATCTGACGGACAGTCAGTTTCACTCGTCCGATGCGATGCCGGGAGGCCAGCGCCGTGCACCTCGCCCCGTCCGAAGGCCAGGCGCGACTGCGCGCCGAACTGCGCGGGTACTTCCGCGACCTGCTCCCCGACGGGGTCCCCGAGGATCCGGCCGCCCAGCGCGCACTGCTGCGCCGGATCGGCGCCGACGGCCTGCTCGGACTCGGCTGGCCCGTCGAGTACGGCGGCCGGGGCCGCGGTCCCGACGAGCAGTTCGTCTTCTTCGACGAGGCATACCGGGCCGGCGCCCCCGTCTCCATGGTCACCCTCAACACCGTCGGCCCCACCCTCATGAAGTACGGTACCCAGCGCCAGAAGGAGTACTTCCTGCCCCGGATCCTCCGGGGCGAGATCGTCTTCGCCATCGGCTACTCGGAGCCCGAGGCCGGCACGGATCTGGCCTCACTGCGCACCAGGGCCGTCCGCGACGGCGACGACTGGGTGATCGACGGACAGAAGATCTTCACCTCGAACGCCCAGAACGCCGACTGGATCTGGCTGGCCTGCCGCACCGACCCGGGGGCCCCCAAGCACAAGGGAATCTCGATCGTCCTGGTGCCCACCGACAGCCCCGGCTTCGCCTGGACCCCGATCGACACCGTCGGCGGCCTCACCACCACGGCGACGTACTACGACGCCGTCCGGGTCCCCGGGGGCAACCTCGTCGGCCCCGAACACGGCGGCTGGGGCCTGATCACCAACCAGCTCAACCACGAACGCGTCGCCCTCGCCGCCATCGGAATGCAGGCCGAGGACTTCTACGAGCGCGCCCTGCGCCACGCCCGCACCCCCGATCCCGCCACCGGCGAGCGCCCGGCCGACCGCCCCTGGGTGCGGTCCCGGCTCGCCGAGGCCCACGCCCGGCTGGCCGCCGTACGCCTCCTCAACTGGCGCCTCGTCCAGGACGTGGGAGCGGGCGCCCTGGCCCCCGGCGACGCCAGCGGAGTGAAGTTCCTCGGCACCGAGTCCACCGTCGAGGTCTACCGGATCTGCCAGGAGGCGGTGGGCGAGGAGGCCCTCGTACGCGGTCCGGACGCCTTCGCCGGCGGCGAGCTGGAACGGATGAACCGGGCCGCCCAGATCAACACCTTCGGCGGCGGGGTCAGCGAGGTCCAACGGGAGATCGTCGCCATGATGCGGCTCGGAATGAAGGGGAGGAAGCGATGACCGCCGGGGAGAGCGACCCGTTCCACGAGAGGCTCAAGGCCTTCGAGGGGCGGCCCGCCGCCACCGGGGGCCGTGCCAAGGACGCGGTCAACGAGCCGATGATCCGCCACTGGTGCGAGGCGATGGGCGACGCCAACCCCGCCTACACCGGACCCGACGCCATCGCCCCGCCCACCATGCTCCAGGCCTGGACTATGGGAGGCCTCTCCGGCCACACCGACCGCTCCTCCGCCTACGACGAGCTGTTCGAGCTCCTCGACGGCGCCGGCTGCACCTCCGTGGTCGCCACCGACTGCGAGCAGGAGTACCTGCGCCCGCTGCGCCCCGGCGATGAGGTCGGCTTCGACGCCGTGATCGAGTCGGTATCCCCCCGCAAGACGACCAAGCTGGGCACCGGGCACTTCGTCACCACCCGCATGGACGTCCGGGCGAACGGCGAACTCGCCGGGACCCACCGCTTCCGCATCCTGAAGTACGCCCCCGCCGCCCGGCCCGCGAGCCGCCCCCCCGCCCCGCCCCGGCCCCGCCCGGTGATCAACCGCGACAACCAGGGCTTCTGGGACGGGGTCCGCGAACACAGGCTGCTGATCCAGCGCTGCACGGCCTGCGCGACCCTGCGCTTCCCCTGGCTGCCCGGCTGCAACGCCTGCTCATCCCCCGACTGGGACACCGTCGAGGCGAGCGGCGCCGGCACGGTCTTCTCGTACGTCGTCATGCACCACCCGCCCTTCCCCGCCTTCGACCCTCCGTACGCGGTGGCACTCGTCGAGCTGGCCGAGGGCGTCCGGATCATCAGCAACATCACCGGCGTCCCCTACGACAAGGTCCGCATCGGCATGCCCGTCCGGCTGGAGTTCCTGCGCGTCGACGACACCGTCGAACTCCCCGTCTTCCGAGGGGAGGCGGGCTGACGTGGACTTCCACCCCACCGAGGAACAGGCCGCCGCGGCCGGCCTCGCCGCGAGGATCTTCCGCGACCTGGCCACCCACGAGCGCCTCGCCGCCTCGGGCACCGGCAGCGACGCCGAACTCTGGAAGGCCCTGACCTCCGCCGGGCTGACCGCCGCCGTCGAGGACGTCGGCCTGCTCGGCCTGGTCCTGCTGCTGGAGGAGCAGGGCCGCACCACCGCGCAGGTCCCGTACGCCGCCACCTGCGCGTACGGCGTCCTGCCGGTGGCCGCGCACGGCACCCCCGAGCAGCGCGCCCGGCTGCTGCCCGCCCTCGGCTCCGGCGAGGCCGTGGCCACCGGCGCCTTCCCCGAACGCGGCCGGTTCACCGCCACGCCCGACGGCCGCGTCACCGGCACCGCCCCCGTCGTGCCCTGGCTGCGCGATGCCACCCACGTCCTGGTGCCCGACACCGGCCGGGCCCTGTGGCTCGTACGGACGGACGCGCCCGGAGCCGGCGTCCGGCCGGTGGAGACCACCGCGCCCTGGGCGTCGGGGAGCCTCGCCCTGGACGGGGTGCGGGCGGAGCGGCTCGGCGGGCCGGAGGCCTACAAGCAGGTGCTCGGCGCCGCCCGCACCGCCTTCGCCGGACTCCAGGCGGGCGTCTGCGCGGGCTCGCTGGCCCGGGCCGTGGAGTACACCTCCACCCGCGAGCAGTTCGGCCGGCCGCTGTCCACGAACCAGGGCGTCATGCTCCGCGCGGCCGACGCGTACATGGACACGGAGGCGATCCGGGTCACCGCGTACGAGGCGGCCTGGCGCGTCGACGAGGGACTCCCGGCCCGTGACCACGCGCTCACGGCGGCCTGGTGGGCCTCCGAGGCGGGCAAACGGGTCGTCCACGCGGGCCAGCACCTGCACGGCGGGATGGGCGCCGACCTGGACCACCCCGTCCACCGGCACTTCCTGTGGGGCCGCCAACTGGACGCCTACCTGGGCTGCGGCAGCGAGCTGCTGGCCGAACTGGGCGCCCTCATAGCCGAGGGGTCCGAGGGACCCGAGGGACCCGAGAGGTCCGACGGACCCGTGGGATCCGTGGCGGAAGAAGAGGGGGACCACGCATGAACGTCGGCGACGCGCTGCCACCGCTGGAGATCCCGGTCACCCGCACCCTGATCGTGGCGGGGGCCATCGCCTCCCGCGACTACCAGGACGTGCACCACGACGCGGAGCTCGCCCGCGCGAAGGGCTCCCCGGACGTCTTCATGAACATCCTGACCACCAACGGCCTGGTCGGCCGCTACATCACCGACCACCTGGGACCGCACGCGGTACTGCGCAAGGTCGCGATCCGCCTCGGCGCCCCCAACTACCCGGGCGACACGCTGACCCTCACGGGCACGGTCACCGCCGTCGACGGGGACACCGCCGAGATCAGGGTCGTCGGAGCCAACCGCATCGGACACCACGTCACGGGCACCGTGACCGTCACCCTGGGGGCCCCGGCATGAGCGTCCGCACGCGCGACGGACTCGGCGGCCGCGCCGCGATCGCCGGCATCGGCGCGACCGAGTTCTCCAAGGACTCCGGCCGCAGCGAGCTGAAGCTCGCCGTCGAGGCGGTGCACACCGCCCTCGACGACGCGGGGCTCACCCCCGCCGACGTCGACGGCATGGTCACCTTCACCATGGACACCAGCCCCGAGATCACCGTCGCCCAGGCGGCCGGCATCGGGGAGCTGTCCTTCTTCTCCCGCATCCACTACGGCGGCGGCGCGGCCTGCGCCACCGTCCAGCAGGCCGCCCTCGCCGTCGCCACCGGGGTGGCCGAGGTCGTGGTCTGCTACCGCGCCTTCAACGAACGCTCCGGCCGCCGCTTCGGCTCCGGCGTGCAGCAGCGCGAACCCTCCGCCGAGGGCGCCGCCCTCGGCTGGTCCCTGCCCTGGGGCCTGCTCACCCCGGCTTCCTGGGTGGCCATGGCGGCCCAGCGCTACCTGCACACCTACAACCTGACCCCCGAGGCCTTCGGCCACGTCGCCGTCACCGGCCGCAAGTACGCCGCGAACAACCCCGCCGCGTACTTCCACGGCAAGCCCATCACCCTCGCCGACCACGCCGCCTCGCGCTGGATCGTCGAACCGCTGCGGCTGCTGGACTGCTGCCAGGAGACCGACGGAGGTCAGGCACTCGTCGTCACCACGGCCGAGCGGGCTCGGGACCTGCGGCAGAAGCCCGCCGTGATCACCGCTGCCGCGCAGGGTGCCGGCCGCCGCCAGGAGGCGATGACCTCCTTCTACCGGGACGACCTCACCGGCCTCCCGGAAATGGACGTGGTCGCCCGCCAGCTGTGGCGTACCAGCGGACTGCGGCCCTCGGACATCGACGTGGGCATCCTCTACGACCACTTCACCCCCTTCGTCCTCATGCAGCTGGAGGCGTTCGGCTTCTGCGGTCCGGGGGAGGCCGCCGACTTCACGGCGGCCGGGGCGCTCCCCCTCAACACCCACGGGGGCCAGCTCGGGGAGGCCTACCTGCACGGCATGAACGGCATCGCCGAAGCCGTCCGCCAGGTGCGCGGCACCTCCGTCAACCAGCTCCCGGGAGCGGAGCGGGTCCTGGTCACGGCCGGTACGGGGGTGCCGACTTCCGGCCTGATCCTGGGGGCCGGTCTCTGACTCCGGTCCCGGCGGCAGGCCGCGCCCTCCACCTTCAGGAGGTGGGGCGCGGCCCGGCCGTACAACCTGAGAGTGACCCGGCTCCGGCACCTGGGGCCGATCCCAGAACGGCGCGCCGCTTCTAGCGTGGAGCCATGACCACGCCTGTGTGCACGCTCGCCTCGAATCCGACGCAGTACCCGTCGTTCTCGGCGTACGTCCGGACCCGTGGCAACGTCCTCCTGCGCACCGCGCGCTCCCTGACCGCCAACCCCTGCGACGCCGAGGACCTGCTCCAGACGGCCCTGACGAAGACCTATGTCGCCTGGGACCGCATCGAGGACCACCGGGCCCTCGACGGCTACGTCCGCCGGGCCCTGGTCAACACCCGCACCTCCCAGTGGCGCAAGCGCAAGGTGGACGAGTACGTCTGCGAGGAGATCCCGGAGGGCGAGGCCACGGAGGGGACCGACCCCGCCGAGGCGCAGGCGCTGCGCGACGCGATGTGGCGCGCGGTCACCCGGCTGCCCGACCGGCAGCGGGCCATGGTCGTCCTGCGCTATTACGAGGACATGAGCGAGGCGCAGACCGCCGAACTGCTCGGCGTCTCGGTCGGCACGGTCAAGAGCGCCGTCTCCCGTGCGCTGGTCAAGCTGCGCGAGGACCCCGAGCTCACCCCGGTGCGCTGAACGGCGCCCCTCCGGTGGCGGCCGACGTGTTTCACGTGAAACATCGGCCACGGAACGGCTCCGGACAGTGATTGGCCAGCCTGTTTGTACTCCCGGGTAGTGACATGCCGACCGGTACGTGCGCAGAATCGGCAGCATCCGACAGCCGCCGCAGCGCCGCAGCGCTCACCGGGAGGACGCTTTGCTGAGCACCATGCAGGATGTACCGCTGCTGATCTCGCGGATCCTGGCCCACGGGTCGACGATTCACGGAAAGTCCCAGGTCACGACCTGGACCGGCGAGGCCGAGCCGCACCGCCGCAGCTTCGCCGAGATCGGTGTCCGCAGCGCGCAGCTCGCGCACGCGCTGCGCGACGAGCTCGGGGTCCAGCAGGACGAACGTGTCGCGACCCTGATGTGGAACAACTCCGAGCACGTCGAGGCGTACTTCGCGATCCCGTCCATGGGCGCGGTCCTGCACACGCTCAACCTGCGGCTGCCCCCCGAGCAGCTGGTCTTCATCGTCAACCACGCCTCCGACCGCATAGTGCTGGTGAACGGCACCCTGCTGCCGCTCCTGGCGCCGCTGCTGCCGCACCTGCCGACGGTGGAGCACGTCGTGGTCGTGGGCATCGGTGACCGCTCCGCCCTCGACGGCCTGGGCGTCCAGGTCCACGAGTACGAGGAGCTCCTCGCGGGCCGCCCCGAGCGCTACGACTGGCCCGAGCTGGACGAGCGCCAGGCCGCGGCCATGTGCTACACCTCCGGCACCACCGGGGAGCCCAAGGGCGTCGTCTACTCGCACCGCTCGGTATATCTGCACTCCATGCAGGTCAACATGACGGAGTCGATGGGCCTCACCGACCACGACACCAGCCTGATCGTGGTGCCCCAGTTCCACGTGAACGCCTGGGGCCTGCCGCACGCCACCTTCATGACCGGCATCAACATGCTGATGCCGGACCGCTTCCTCCAGCCGGCCCCTCTCGCCGAGATGATCGAGCAGGAGAAGCCCACGCACGCCGCGGCCGTCCCCACCATCTGGCAGGGACTGCTCGCCGAGGTCACCGCGAAGCCGCGCGACCTGACCTCGATGAAGCAGGTCACCATCGGCGGCGCGGCCTGCCCGCCCTCCCTGATGGAGGCCTACGACAAGCTCGGCGTACGCCTCTGCCACGCGTGGGGCATGACCGAGACCTCCCCGCTGGGCACCATGGCCCACCCGCCGGCCGGCCTGACCGCCCAGGAGGAGTGGCCGTACCGGGTCACACAGGGCCGCTTCCCGGCGGGCGTCGAGGCCCGCCTCATCGGCCCCGCCGGCGACGTCCTGCCGTGGGACGGGGAGTCGGCGGGCGAGCTGGAGGTCCGCGGCAACTGGATCGCCGCCTCCTACTACAACGGCGTGTCCGGCGAGCCCCTGCGGCCCGAGGACAAGTTCAGCGCGGACGGCTGGCTCAAGACCGGGGACGTCGGCGTGATCAGCGCCGACGGCTTCCTCACCCTCACCGACCGGGCCAAGGACGTCATCAAGTCCGGCGGCGAGTGGATTTCGAGCGTCGACCTGGAGAACGCCCTGATGGCCCACCCCGAGGTGGCCGAAGCGGCGGTCGTCGCCGTCCCGGACGAGAAGTGGGGCGAACGCCCCCTCGCCACGGTCGTCCTCAAGGAGGGCGCCACGGTGGACTACGAAGGCCTGCGCGCCTTCCTCGGCCAGTCCGTCGCCAAGTGGCAGCTCCCGGAGCGCTGGACGGTCGTCGCGGCCGTCCCGAAGACCAGCGTCGGCAAGTTCGACAAGAAGGTGATCCGCAAGCAGTACGCGGACGGCGACCTGGACGTCACCACCCTCGCCTAGGGGGCCGTCAGCCGCGTGTGAGCCATGGCCGCAGCAGCCTGCTGACGGCGGGCATGGCCACGTAGGTCATCAGGGTGCTGAAGACGACCGCGAAAGCGGCCGTCCGCACCACGAAGTGCAGGTCCACCAGGTACGGCCCGAGCAGCGCGTTGCCCGCGAGCGAGATCGGGAAGATGGCCAGCCCCGAGCTGATCGCCATCTTCCAGCGCGGCGGCGCGGGCCGGGTCGTACCCGGCTTGGCGAACCAGGTCTCCATCCCGTGCAGTTCCCGCCGGGCTATCTCCGTGTGGTGGTGCCCCAGGCAGTTCGAGAACCACTGGGCCCGCTCGGGGGAGTCCTGCCACCGCTGGAACGCCGCCTGGTCGCGGAAGCGGTGCACCAGGAACCACGGGCCGCCCTCGGTGGCGGGCCGGAACAGCCCGTACCCGAGGTGCCCGGGGAAGGCGGCGGCCGTCTCCAGGATCCCGTGGGCCCAGGCCTCGAACGTCTCCTCGTGGCCGGGCTCCACCTGCCGGGCGATGAGGAGGTTGACCTCCCCGTTGTCGGCGGGAACGGTGTGCTCGGACGTGTCGGTGATGGCCATGGGCCCCAGGATCGCTAGTTGGTCCCGATCTTGGCCAGCAAGTCCACGATGCGGCCCTGCACATCGGCCGTGGTGGCCCGCTCGGCGAGGAACAGCACGCTCTCGCCCGAGGCCAGCCGCGGCAGGTCGGCGGGAGCGATCCCGGCGGTCGTGTAGACGACCAGCGGAGTGCGGTTCAGCAGCCCGTTCGCGCGCAGCCAGTCCACGATCCCGGCCCGCCGGCGACGCACCTGCATCAGGTCCATGACCACCAGGTTGGGCCGCATCCGGCTCGCCAGCTCCACGGCGTCGGTGTCCGCGCCCGCCCGGCCGACCTGGAGCCCGCGCCGTTCCAGCGCCGCGGTCAGCGCGGTGGCGATCTCCTGGTGCTCCTCGATCAGCAGGACGCGGGACGGGTGCTGCTCGCTGTCGCGCGCCGCGAGCGCCTTGAGCAGCACGGCCGGATCGGCACCGTACGCCGCCTCGCGCGTGGCGTGCCCCAGCCCGGCCGTCACCAGCACGGGGACCTCGGCGGCCACCGCGGCCTGGCGCAGGGACTGCAGCGCGGTCCGGGTGATCGGTCCGGTCAGCGGGTCGACGAACAGCGCGGCGGGGAACGCCGCGATCTGCGCGTCCACCTCCTCGCGCGAGTGCACGATCACCGGGCGGTAGCCGCGGTCGCTCAGCGCCTGCTGCGTCTGCGCGTCCGGCGCCGGCCACACCAGGAGCCGGCGCGGGTTGTCCAGCGGTTCCGGCGGCAGCTCGTCGTCCACGGGCTCCGGCACGTGCCGGTTGACCACCTCGACCGCTCCCCCGGGGCCGTCCAGCGGCTCCGGACCCTCGGCCGCACCAGCCTCGGGGGCCCCTATGGCGAAGGCCCGCCCCTGGGGCGCGGGTTCGGCGAGCCGTCGGCGCCGGCCGGAACCGGAACCCTCCGAGCCCGTGCCGCCCGGGTCCACGGCGATGCCCTGGCCCAGGGTGCCCAGTGCGCGCACGCTGATCGGCTGCCCCGCACCCACCGGGGCCTCGCCGGGCCGCCGGGCGCCGGGGACGGAGGGCTGACCGGAGGTCTCGCCGTCCTCGGGAGCGGTGCGGGCGGCGGGCACCGGCCACGCGGGGGCTGCGGGCAGCGCACGCCGCCGCCCGGTCGGGAGCGCGCCCTCGGCACCGTCCGCCGGCTGCGGCGGCTCGGGGTCGGCAGGCGCGCCGAGCACCCGGCGGGCACGGCGTCCGCCCGGCCCGTCGGCGTCGGACTCGGCGGAAGCGGAACCCGCAGCGGGGCCGGCGGGCAGGGCGAAGCCGCCCTCGGGGGCGACGGGCCGCGGCGCGGCGGGCGCAGGGAGCCCGGGCGCCGGCACCGGACCGGCGGGCTGAGCGGCGGCCCCGGCCGGCCCCAGCGCCCTGCGGCGGCCCGCCGGGTGCTCGCTCACCGGAACCGGGGGCACCGACGGCACGGGCGGCAGCGCGGGCATGGCGGTGCCCTGCGGCGGCACGGGCCGGTCGTGCGGGGCGTCGTCACCGTCGCGGCCCCGCCGGCGCCCGGTACCGAGCCCCGCCGGGTTCACGGGGGACTGGGCCAGCTCCGCCGGACCGGACGTGACGGCCTGCGCGGGGGCCTCGCCCTCCGCCCGGCGCCGCCCGGACGGCAGCGCCAGCGCGCCACCGCCCTCGCGGGCCTCCGGACCCCTCGGCCCGGCGGTCTCGTCCTCCAGGAAGGCGTCCACCCCGCGGCGGCCGCGCCGGCCGCCGGAGACCGTCGCGGGGGCGGCCTCGGGCTCCGGAGCGGGCTGCTCCTCGGGCTCGGGCAGGGTCACCGTCCCGGCCCCCGAACCCAGCGGCAGCTCCAGCACGTACGCCCCGCCGGGCGCACCGGGCACCTCCACCGTCTGCAGGACCCCGCCGTGCGCGGTGACGATGCCCCGCACGATCGGCTCGTGCACGGGGTCGCCGCCCTCGTAGGGGCCGCGCACCTCGATCCGTACGACGTCGCCCCGCTGGGCCGCGGCCACCACGATCGTGGAGTCTCCGTAGCCGCTGCCCTGGGCGGTCTTGCCGGTGGCGTCCACTCCGGCGACGTCCGCGATCAGGTGTGCGAGGGCGGCCGCGATCCGGCCCTCGTCCACTTCGGCCTCGATCGTCGGGGCGTGGACGGCGAACTGCACCCGACCGGGGCCGATCAGGTCGACGGCGCCGTCGACACCCGCCGCGACGACCGTGTTGATCAGGACGTTCTTCTTCTTGAGCTTGTCGCTGCCGACGTCCAGGCGCTGGTACTCCAGCACGTTGTCCACGAGGGTGGTCATCCGCGAGTAGCCGGCGGCGAGATGGTGCAGCAGCTGGTTGGCCTCGGGCCACAGCTGGCCCCCGTCGTCGGCGGCCAGGGTGGCCAGCTCCCCGCGCAGCTCCTCCAGCGGGCCGCGCAGGGAGTCCCCGAGGACGGCCAGCAGCTGGGCGTGGCGGGCGGCGAGGGCGTCGTACTGGCGCCGGTCGGTGAAGGTCATCACCGCGCCGACGAGCAGCTCCCCGTCCCGTACGGGCGAGGTGGTCAGGTCGACGGCGACGGACTGCCCGGCCTTGTTCCACAGCACCTGGCCGCGGACCCGGTGCTTGCGGCCGCTGCGCAGGGTGTCGGCGAGCGGGGACTCGTCGAAGGGGAAGGGCGAGCCGTCGGCGCGCGAGTGCTGGATCAGCCCGTGCAGCTCGCGGTTGCCGAGGTCGGTGGCGCGGTACCCGAGGATCTGCGCGGCGGCCGGGTTGACGAGGACGACGCGGCCCTCGGTGTCCGTGCCCACGACGCCCTCTGCGGCGGCGCGCAGGATCATCTCGGTCTGCCGCTGGGAGCGGGCCAGCTCGGCCTCGGTGTCCACGGTCTCGGAGAGGTCCCGGACGACGAGCATCAGCAGTTCGTCGCCGGTGTACGGCTGGGGCTCGCGGTAGGCGTCACGGCCGTCGAGGTGGGCGCTGGTGACCTCGACGGGGAACTCGCTGCCGTCGGTGCGGCGCGCGGTCATCCGCTTCGGCTTGGAGCGGCCTTCCTCGCGGTCGCCGGGACGGCGCATCGAACCGGGGATCTGCTTGGAGTCGAACTCCGGCAGGAGGTCGAGCACCCCGCGGCCGACGAGCCCGGTGCCGGGGCTCTCCATGACTTCGAGGGCGATCGAATTGGCGTTGACGACCGTGCCGTTGGCGTTGACGAGCAACAGCGCGTCCGGGAGCGCGTCGAGTATTGCTGCGAGGCGAGCAGCGCCTCGGGATGGCCTGCTGCTCACGACGAGCTTCCTCCCTGACCACGACTACCGGCATGTCACGGGAGGAGTCTAAGGGCACGGCCCTGCCGTGAGGTGGCGGATGTACGGGGGAAAACGCGCATCCGCCGCATCGTCCCAGGTCAGGAATGCTCCCCCGGAAGCACAGGTTCCAGGTTCTTCCACCGGGCGATGTCGCAGCCGTTCCTGCGCTGGAAGGTGGTGTCCACCTTCTGTCCGCGCCATGTTCCCGTGACGCGGGCGACGGCCGACCCGCCGTACTGGAACGAGCAGTTCTTGGAGTCCGGCTCGGCGAAGGGGTCCTTGCCCTGCTTGGCGAGCGTGTCGAGGCGGGCGCAGGCCTCCTCGGCGAAGGGGTGGTCGCCGCCGACGGGGTGGCACTCCAGCCGGTGCGTGCCGTCGACGAGGCGGTTGCCGCTCTTGGAGATCTCGATGGTGAGCCGGTCGGGTGCGGACAGCAGGCGCCCCAGGGGCAGGGGCGGCAGGGGGCCGGCAGCCGCGGCGGCCAGGGCGGAGGTGACGGCGAAGGCGGCGAGACGCAGCATGGGGCACTCCAGGTCGTCCGTACGTCGTACGCCTCACCAACGACGTTCCCGCTCGGACGTTGCGTGCATAAGCCTTTGCCCTGTGGCCCCGGCTCCTTGTACCGTTGGGAGCGGATTGGTGACCGGCCCCGCGCCTGTGTCATCATCTGCACGCACCTTCGTACGCGAGGGTGTGCTGGAGGCGTCGCCTAGTCCGGTCTATGGCGCCGCACTGCTAATGCGGTTTGGGGCTTACACCCCATCGAGGGTTCAAATCCCTCCGCCTCCGCACCTCACCGAAGCCCCGGTCCTGATGGACCGGGGCTTCGGTGCGTTTCGGGGGTGCTCGCCGGTGTGTTCGGGGCGGCGCCGGGTGCTCGGGCGCCGGGCGGGGGTGCGGCCCGGCGCGTTCAGGGCTTGGAGGGGTTTCGGATGGGCCCGTCTGGGTAGTCCGGCGGGCCGGACGCTGCGGCGCGGACCTCTCCGGACGATCTTCTTCCAGGGCGTTTCCGCAGGTCAGAGGCCTTGGGGCTAATGGATTTCGCGTCCCGGCGAGGTCCATGTATTGTTGTTCTCGCAAGGCCAACGGGGCGAAAAAAACCCGGGAAGCCCAAGCACTCGTAGCTTAACGGATAGAGCATCTGACTACGGATCAGAAGGTTGCAGGTTCGAATCCTGCCGAGTGCACAGCCGAGAGGCCCTCAGGAGAAGTCCTGAGGGCCTCTTTCGTGTGTCCGGACGGTACTCAAGGCGGAGGGGTCCCCCGGGAGAGCTCAGGGGTGGAATGGCTCCTGAGGGGGACGTGGACCACACGGCCGCCCCGATACGGTTTTCGAAGATCGTTCGAACCTTGATGGGGGCTCTCATGGGACTCTTCGGAAACGCGCACACCGTCGACCCGTCGTCGGCGCAGCGGGACTACGCGCGGCTGCTCGGGAACGGCGAGCAGGTCTACGCCGCGTACCTGCTGGTGCGCGACACGATCCTGTTCACGGACCGGCGGCTGGTGTTCGTCGACAAGCAGGGGCTGACGGGCAAGAAGGTGGAGTACCACTCCATCCCGTACCGGAGCATCACGCACTTCTCGGTGGAGACGGCCGGGCACTTCGATCTCGACGCCGAGCTCAAGATATGGATATCCGGCAGCCCGGCGCCGATCGAGAAGACCTTCACCAAGGGGGTCGACATCTACGAGATGCAGGCGATCCTCACGCAGTTCGTCGCGCGCTAGGCGGCTGCGGACTGGGCCGTCCGGCTGAAGATCTGTCCCCCGGAGGATCCGGGGCGGGAGCGGGGGCGGGGCCTCAGGGGCGGCCGGGCAGGACGCGGGGGAGGCCGGTCACCGAGAGCACCAGCGAGTAGAGCGAGGTGGTGGCGGTGATGAAGAGGCGGTTGTTCTTCGGACCGCCGAAGGCGATGTTCGAGACGGGCTCCGGGACGCGCAGGCGGCCGATGAGGTCTCCGTCCGCCGCGTAGCAGTGCACGCCCGACTTCATCGCGGCCGCCCACAGCCGGCCCTCGTCGTCGAAGCGGATGTTGTCCACCGAGGGGCAGTCCGTGAAGACGCGGTCCCCGCGGAGGGTGCCGTCGTCGCCGACCTTGAAGGCGCGGATGTGGCCGGCGCGGGTGTCGGCCGCGTAGAGCTCGCTCTCGTCGGGGGAGAAGACCAGGCCGTTCGGGCCGAGGAAGCCGTCGGCCACGAGGCGGACCTCGCCGGTGGCCGGGTCGGCCCGGTAGAGGTTGCACGCGCCGATCTCGCTCGGCGCCCGCCGGCCCTCGTAGTCGTTGGTGATCCCGAAGTCCGGGTCGGAGAACCAGACGGACCCGTCCGAGCGGACCACCGCGTCGTTGGGGCTGTTGAGCCGCTTGCCGTCGTAGCGGTCGGCGATGACGGTGGTGCTGCCGTCGGGCTCGGTGCGGGTGACGCGCCGGTTGCCCTGCTCACAGGTGATCAGGCGGCCCTCGCGGTCGAGGGTGTTGCCGTTGGAGTGGCCGGCCGGGGAGCGGAAGACGGAGACCGCGCCGGTCGCCTCGTCCCAGCGCAGCATCCGGTCGTTGGGGATGTCGCTCCACAGGAGCTGGCGCCAGGCGGGCAGGTACAGCGGGCCCTCGGCCCAGCGGCAGTCGTCGTAGAGCCGCTCCAGGCGGAGGTCTCCGTTGGCGCAGCGGCCGGTCCGGAAGCGTTCGTCCAGAATCTCGTACAAGGTGAGGTCGGCAATGCCGGACATGATTCCCCCAGATTGGTGAAGCTCCGAACTGTGTTCGGTGCGATGGTGAGATTGCAGGATCAGGTACCGTCTTCGCAAGACCCGACGGGCTCCACCGGCCCAAGGGGTCCGAGGGGCCGGCGGGCCCGAGGGAGGAAGACGGCGTGGACGACATCGACCGGGCGCTCGTCCGGCGGCTCCAGCAGGACGCCGGCCAGTCCTACGCCGCACTCGGCGCGGCCGTGGGGCTCTCGGCCGGGGCCACCCATGAGCGCGTACGGAAACTGCGCGAGCGCGGGGTCATCCGGCGGACCACCGTCGACGTGGACCCGGCCGCCGTCGGCAGCGGAGTGCTGGCCTACGTGATGGTCGACTCCAACGCGTGGATGGGCGAGTCGGCGGAGGACTTCGCGGCCATCCCCGAGATCCAGGAGGCGCACATCATCGCGGGCAGCGCCTCGGTGCTGGTCAAGGTGCGCACGGCCACCACCGAGCAGCTCCAGGACGTCCTGCGGCGGCTCTACGCCGTCGACGGCGTCAGCGGGACGCAGGCCACCGTGGTCCTGGAGACGTTCTTCGAGCGGCCGCTCCCGCTGTGACCGATCCCGCCGCGGGCTGGTGGTGCACCGGGATCCGCTGGAGCGTGCGGGGTCCCGCCATCGGGTGGTGCGGGCGGGGGGAACGCGACAGCCCGCTCGCCCCGGGGCAGCGGCTGGCCTTCACCGCCCGCGGTGAACGGCACTGCCTGGGCGTGAGGCGGGCCGGGAGGCGGACCCCGTGTCCGGCGGCCCGGCCGGTGCCGGGCCGTGCGGGGAACGCCCAGTGCCCCGAATGCGCCCGGCTGGACCGGTCGTTCTCGGTGGCCGCGGACACCAACGCGGCCGACCCGCGCACCTACCGCGTCTACCTGGCGTGGTTCGGGCCCGGGATGGTCAAGGTCGGCATCACCGCCGAGGAGCGCGGTCCGGTCCGGCTGCTGGAGCAGGGGGCGGTCACCTGGGCCTGGCTGGGGCGCGGGCCGCTGATGGCCGCGCGCCGGACCGAGGAGCTGCTGCGGGCCGCTCTGGGGGTGCCCGACCGGATCGCGTACGCCCGCAAGCGTGCCGTACGGGCCCGGCTGCCGGAGGAGGCCGAGCGGGCCCGGGAGGTCGCCGAGCTGCACGCGCGGGCGGCCGCGCTGCCCGGGTGGCCGGACTCGCTGGAGCGGGTGGGGTGCGAGATCGCCGACCACGCCGGGGCGTTCGGGCTGGCCGGGCTGCCGGAGCCGACCCGGGTGGTCGCGGAGCTGGTGCCCGGCGGGACCGTCGTGGGGCGGCTGGCGGGGGCCGCGGGGCCCGATCTGCACTTCGCGGACGGGCTCGTGGTGGACACCCGGCTGCTGGCCGGCTGGGAGCTGTCCGCCGCCCCCGGGCGAGCGCTCACCGACGTCCTGCTGGCCGCCGTCGCGCCCGCGCAGCCCGGGGCCGAGCAGGGGGGACTGTTCTGACCCCGGGCAAGGTCAAAACTTGGATCCCTTTGGGCTCCCGGGGCCGATTCTGATGGACATGCCAAGGGCCTTCCGCCGAGGGTGGGGCCATGAGCATTCAGCCCGTTCCGGCGTTCGAACCGCCTTACGTCATGGCCGTATTCACCAATGTCCGCACCCCCGACGAGAGCGGCTATCCGGAGACCAACGCCCGGATGAACGAGATCGTCAAGGAGAACCCCGGGTTCCTCGGCTACGAGTCCGCGCGCACCCCCGGCGGCCTCGGGATCACCGTCGCCTACTTCCGCGACCACGAGACCCTGCGCGTCTGGCGCGAGGACATGGAGCACCAGGCGGCCATGAAGCAGGGCCGCGCCCACTGGTACGAGAGCTACACCCTGCACGTCGCGACCGTCGAGCGGAGCCACGGCTTTGCCCGCAACGGCTGAGGCGGTCCGCGCCTTCCGCGAGCGGCTCGGCCTGCCGGGGCTGGTGGACGTCCACACGCACTTCATGCCCGAGCGGGTGCTGGCGAAGGTCTGGGACTACTTCGACGCGGTCGGCCCGCTGACCGGCGTCGAATGGCCCATCACCTACCGCCACGAGGAAGAGCGGCGGGTGGAGCTGCTGCGGGAGTTCGGGGTCCGCGCCTTCACCTCCATGCTCTACCCGCACAAGCCCGCGATGGCCGCGTGGCTCAACGCGTGGGCCGCCGACTTCGCCGCCCGCACCCCCGACTGCCTGCACACCGCGACCTTCTTCCCCGAACAGGACGTGGCGGCGTACACCGCGCAGGCCGTGTCCGACGGGGCCCGGGTCTTCAAGGCACACCTCCAGGTCGGCGACTACGACCCGAACGACGAACGGCTCGACCCGGTCTGGGGCCTGCTGGCCGAGGCGCGGATCCCGGTCGTCGTCCACTGCGGCTCGGGGCCCGCCCCGGGCAAGTACACCGGACCCGAGCCGGTCGCCCGGCTGCTGGCCCGCCACCCCCGGCTGCCCCTGGTCGTCGCACACATGGGTATGCCCGAGTACACCGGATTCCTCGACCTGGCCGACCGGTACACGGAGGTGCGCCTCGACACGACCATCGCCTTCACCGACTTCGCGGAGCGGCTCGGCCCCTTCCCGCCAGGAGAGCTGGGGCGGCTCGCCGACCTCGGGGACCGGATCCTGCTGGGCACCGATTTCCCGAACATCCCCTACCCCTACGAGCACCAGCTGGAGGCCCTGGAACGGCTCGGCCTCGGCGACGACTGGCTGCGCGCGGTCTGCCACGACAACGCCGCCCGCCTGTTCGGCCTCGCCCCCTGAGTGCCCCGCCCTGAGCGCCCGCGCCCTTTCTCAGGAGATTCACAGGTAGGGGCAAGAACGCTCTCAGAGGCGGCCGCCAGCGTGGGGCCCATGACCGCGACGACCACCTCCCACGCGTCCACGTCCACCGGTAGCCCGACGGCCCTGCTGCGGCCCGACGGCGGACCCTGCCGGGTCCTCGTCGTCGACGACGAGGCCTCGCTCTCCGAGCTGCTCTCCATGGCCCTGCGCTACGAGGGCTGCGAGGTCCGCAGCGCGGGCGACGGGGCCGGCGCCGTGCGGGCCGCGCGGGAGTTCCGGCCGGACGTGGTGGTCCTCGACATCATGCTCCCGGACATGGACGGGCTGGCCGTCCTGGGACGGCTGCGCCGCGAGATCCCGCAGCTCCCGGTGCTGTTCCTGACGGCCAAGGACTCCGTGGAGGACCGCATCGCGGGCCTGACGGCGGGCGGCGACGACTACGTCACCAAGCCGTTCAGCCTGGAGGAGGTCGTGGCCCGGCTGCGCGGACTGGTGCGCCGCTCCGGCGCCGCGCAGGCCGCCCGCGGCGGCTCCGTCCTGACCGTCGGCGACCTGTGCCTCGACGAGGACAGCCACGAGGTGGTCCGGGGCGGTCAGGAGGTCCACCTGACCGCCACCGAGTTCGAGCTGCTGCGCTACCTGATGCGCAACCCGCGCCGGGTGCTCAGCAAGGCGCAGATCCTGGACCGGGTGTGGTCCTACGACTTCGGCGGCCAGGCCAACGTGGTCGAGCTCTACATCTCCTACCTGCGCCGGAAGCTGGAGGGCGGCACCGGCCTGTCCCCGATGATCCACACCCGGCGCGGAGCCGGCTACCTGATCAAGCCGGCCGACTAGTGGTCCTCCGGCGTCCCTGGTCGCTGCGGACGCGGCTGGTCGTCTCGGCGGTGGCGCTGATCGCCGTCGTGGGCGCCGCCATCGGCACCGTCACCACCCTTGCGATGCGGACCCGCCTGGTCGGCGAGCTCGACACGCAGCTGAGGACCTCCGTCGAGATGGCCGTCCGGGGTCCCGGCGCGGCCAAGTCGGCCCGGGACGCGGGCCTCGGCTTCGTCTTCGCCCCCGGCTCCCCGATGGGCGCCAGCGGGATCCGGCTCGACCCGGCGGGCAAGGTGATCGGAGCCGCCCGGATCGTCCCCGTGTCCGGGCAGAGCCTCGACCACCGCGAGTCCCTCACCGAAGCCCAGACCGCCGCCCTCGCGGCGGTCGCCCGCAAGTCCGGACACGGCCGCACCGAGCCCGTGGACGGCAAGTCCGGACACGGCCGCACCGAGCCCGTGGACGCGGACCTGCCCGGTCTCGGCGCCTACCGGGTGGTGGCCGCCCCCGACGGCACCCTCGTGCTCGGCTTCCCGCTCCAGGGCGTCGACTCCACCGTGCGGACCCTGATCGCCGTCGAGGTCTGCGTCACCCTGGCCGGACTGATCGCCGCCTCCCTCGCCGGGCAGGCCCTGGTCGGGGTCGCCCTGCGCCCGCTGCGCCGCGTCGCCGCAACCGCCACCCGGGTGTCCGAACTCCCGCTGCACAGCGGCGAACCCGCACTGCACGAGCGGGTCCCGGACGCCGAGGCCGACCCCCGCACCGAGGTGGGACAGGTCGGTGCCGCACTCAACCGGATGCTGGGGCACGTCTCCTCCGCGCTGACGGCCCGCCAGCAGAGCGAGACGCAGGTCCGGCAGTTCGTCGCCGACGCCTCCCACGAGCTGCGCACACCGCTCGCCTCCATCCGGGGCTATGCCGAACTCACCCGCCGGGGAAGGGAGGAGCCCGGCCCCGACACCCGGCACGCCCTGGGCAGGATCGAGTCCGAGGCCACCCGGATGACCGGGCTGGTCGAGGACCTGCTGCTGCTGGCCCGGCTGGACGCAGGCCGCCCGCTGTCCTTCGAGGACACCGACCTGGCCCCGCTCGTCGTCGACGCCGTCAGCGACGCCCGCGCGGCGGGCCCCGGCCACCACTGGCGCCTCGCCCTCCCCGACGAGCCCGCACCCGTCCGCGGCGACGCGGCGCGGATCCAGCAGGTCCTGGTGAACCTCCTCGCCAACGCCCGCACCCACACCCCGCCCGGCACCACCGTCACAGCCGTTGTTTCACGTGAAACATCCGCCGTCCGGCTGCGGATCGAGGACGACGGCCCCGGCATCCCGCCCGAGCTGCTGCCCCACGTCTTCGAGCGCTTCGCCCGCGGCGACGCCTCCCGGTCCCGCGCTGCGGGATCGACCGGGCTCGGCCTCGCCATCGTCCAAGCCGTGGTCGGCGCGCACGACGGGCGGGTGGACGTACGCAGCGAACCCGGCCGGACCTGCTTCGAAGTACTCCTCCCGACCGCGTCCCCCGCCCCCGGCACGCACTCACAGACGGCCCACAGGCTCACCACACCGAGGTGACAGGGCGCCCGGCGAGGGTCGGAACATGCCAACCGACACCTCTCCCGACGCCCTCCCGGCCCGGGCGCCGCTCGCGTCCGCGCCCGGCGAGCCCGTACTCGACGTGGTGATCCCGGTCTTCAACGAGGAGAAGGACCTCGGCCCCTGCGTACGCCGGCTCCACGCGCACCTCACCCGCACCTTCCCGTACGCCTTCCGCATCACCATCGCCGACAACGCCAGTACCGACCGCACCCCCGAGGTCGCGGCCGGGCTCGCCGCCTCGGTCGAGGGAGTACGCAGCTTCCGGCTGGAGGAGAAGGGCCGCGGGCGGGCCCTGCGCACCGTCTGGTCGAGCTCGGAGGCGCCCGTCCTCGCGTACATGGACGTGGACCTCTCCACCGACCTGAACGCACTGCTGCCGCTGGTCGCCCCGCTCATCTCCGGCCACTCCGACCTGGCCATCGGCACCCGGCTGGCCCGCTCCTCACGGGTCGTGCGGGGAGCCAAGCGGGAGTTCGTCTCACGGGCCTACAACCTGCTGCTGCGCTCCTCCCTCGCAGCCCGGTTCAGCGACGCCCAGTGCGGGTTCAAGGCCATCCGGCGAGAGGTGGCGGAGCGGCTCCTGCCGCTGGTGGAGGACACCGGCTGGTTCTTCGACACCGAGATGCTGGTGCTGGCCGAACGGGCCGGGCTGCGGATCCACGAGGTGCCGGTGGACTGGGTGGACGACCCCGAGTCCACGGTCCACATCGTGAAGACCGCCACCGAGGACCTGAAGGGCGTCTGGCGGGTGGGCCGGGCACTGGCCGTCGGTGCGCTCCCGCTCGACCGGCTCGCCCGCCCCTTCGGCGACGACCCCCGCGACCGCACCGCCCTGCCCGGAATACCGCGCGGGCTCGCCCGCCAGCTCCTCGGCTTCTGCGTGGTCGGGGTGCTGTCCACCCTCTGCTACCTCGCCCTGTACTCCCTCTTCCGGCTCGGCGCCGGCCCGCAGGCCGCCAACGCGGCCGCCCTGCTGCTCTCCGCCGTGGCCAACACCGCCGCCAACCGGCGTCTCACCTTCGGCGTCCGGGGCCGCGACCGGGCCGTCCGCCACCAGGCCCAGGGCCTGGTGGTCTTCGCCATCGGCCTGGCCCTGACCAGCGGTTCGCTCGCCGCCCTCGACGCGGCCGCCGCCGACCCCGCCCACAGCACCGAACTGGCCGTCCTGATCACGGCCAACCTCGCCGCCACCGTGCTGCGGTTCCTGCTCTTCCGCGCCTGGGTCTTCCCCGAGCGGCGCACCACTCCCGTGAAGGACGACCACCGATGACCACCGCACCGGCCCCCTTCGACTCCCCCTTCCCCGAACGGCCGCCCGCCGCGCCCGCCGCTGCCGCCGCGCACCGCGCCGGTCACGTACGGCCGCGCTGGGAACGGCCCGCGTACGCGGCCCTGCTGCTCGCCACCGCCGTGCTGCTGCTGTGGAACCTGGGGGCCTCCGGCTACGCCAACTCCTTCTACTCCGCCGCCGTACAGGCCGGCTCCGAGAGCTGGAAGGCCTTCTTCTTCGGCTCCTCCGACGCCGGGAACTCCATCACCGTCGACAAGCCCCCGGCCTCCCTGTGGCCGATGGCACTGTCCGTCCGGCTGTTCGGGCTCGGCTCCTGGCAGATCCTCGTGCCCCAGGCCCTGATGGGCGTCGGCACCACCGCCGTGCTGTACGCGGCCGTGCGGCGCCAGTTCGGGGCCGGTGCCGCCCTGCTGAGCGGTGCCGCCTTCGCGCTCACGCCCGTGGCCGCGCTGATGTTCCGCTTCAACAACCCCGACGCGCTGCTGACCCTGCTGCTGACCATCACCGTGTACTGCGTGCTCCGGGCCCTGGACGGGGCGCGGACTGGGTGGCTGGTGGCGGCCGGCGCGGCGATCGGCCTGGGCTTCCTGACCAAGACCCTGCAGGCGTTCGTCATCCTGCCGCCGCTGGCCCTGCTGTACGCGGTCTGCGCGCCGACCCGACTGCGCCGCAGGCTCGGGCAGCTGCTGCTCGCCGGGCTGGCGGCCGCGGTGTCGGGCGGCTGGTGGGTGGCCGTGGTTGAGCTGTGGCCCGCCTCCTCCCGCCCGTACATCGGCGGCTCGCAGAACAACTCCTTCCTGGAGCTCACCTTCGGCTACAACGGCCTCGGCCGGCTGAACGGAAACGAGACGGGCAGCGTCGGCGGCGGGCGGGCCGCGGCCGGCGGGGCCGGGGCGTACGGGATGCCCGGGGGCGGCCCGGGCCTCAGGGGCGGCGGCTGGGGGGAGACCGGCATCGACCGGCTGTTCTCCGCGAACGTGGGCGGCCAGATCTCCTGGCTGCTGCCCGCGGCGCTGGTCCTGCTCGTGGCCGGGCTGGTGGTCACCTGGCGGGCCCGCAGGGCCACCGACTCCCTGGAGGGCATGGCCCGCGCGGCCTTCCTCGCCTGGGGCGGCTCGCTGCTGATCACCGTGCTCGTCTTCAGCTACATGCAGGGCATCTTCCACGAGTACTACACGGTCGCGCTCGCGCCCTTCGTGGCTGCTCTGGTCGGCATGGGCACGGCCGTGCTGTGGGAGGAGCGGGGCGGCAGGGCCGCCGCGCTCACCCTGTCCGGGACGCTGGCCCTGACCGCCGTCTGGGCGTACGTACTCCTCGGCCGGTCCTCCGGCTACCTGCCGTGGCTGCGCTGGGCGGTGCTGGCCGGGGGACTGCTGGCCGCCGCCCTGCTGCCGTTCGCGGCCCGCTTCGGGCGCCGGGTGCTCCTGGCGACGGCCGGGCTGGGACTGGCCGCGGCGCTGGCCGGTCCCCTCGCCTACTGCCTGACCACCGTCGGCACGGGCCACACCGGCTCCATCCCGACGGCCGGCCCGGCGGTGGCCGGCGGCCGGGGCGGGCCGGGCGGGATGCGCTTCGGCCCCGGCGCCGAGCAGTTCCAGGGCGGCCGGGGAGGCACCGGCGGCCAGGGAGCGCCGGGCGGGTTCCCGGGCGGAGTGCCGC
This sequence comes from Streptomyces sp. NBC_00158, assembly GCF_045160885.1. Taxonomy (NCBI): domain Bacteria; kingdom Bacillati; phylum Actinomycetota; class Actinomycetes; order Kitasatosporales; family Streptomycetaceae; genus Streptomyces; species Streptomyces sp. NBC_00158. The sequence goes on along the minus strand of NZ_CP108161.1, from coordinate 3,533,005 downwards.
AGGGCGCGGGCCCGGTGGGCGGCCGTCCGGGCGGCGCCGACGGCCAGGGCGCCCCGGGAGGTGTCCCCGGGGGCCAGGGCGTCCCCGGCGGCGGCCAGGGCGCGGGCCAGGGCGGCCAGGGCGGCCAGGGCGGGAACCAGGGCGGTCAAGGCGCGGGTCAAGGCGCGGGCCAGGGCGGGCGCGACCGCCTGGTCTTCGCAGGCGGCGGCCCCGGCGGACTGCTGGGCGGCACGCAGGTCGGCGCGGAGGCCAAGGCCGCGCTGCGCACCGACGCCGACCGCTACACCTGGGCGGCGGCCACCATCGGCTCGCAGAACGCCGCGAGTTACCAGCTGGCGTCCGGCGCGCCCGTGATGCCGATCGGCGGCTTCAACGGCAGTGACCCCTCGCCCACGCTGGAGCAGTTCAAGGCGTACGTGGAGGCCGGGAAGATCCACTGGTTCATCGCCCAGGGCAGCAGCCTCGACGGCGCCTCCGGCGAAGGGGCCACGGGTGCCAACCGGCCCGGCGGCGCGGGGGGTCCCGGCGGAGCGGCGGGTACGGCCATCGACGGCTGGGTGAAGGCGAACTTCAAGGCCACCACCATCGGCGGAGCCACCTTCTACGACCTGACGACCCCCTAGCATCAAGAGGGCGGACCGGGCATTCCGGGCCGATCCCCTTGTGGTGAGGAGGGCGCCTCCATGGTGACCGAGGCCGATCCGGGCGAGGCCAGGACCAGCGTGTGGCTGGCCGCCAGAGCCACCGCCCCCACCAGACGCCGCAGTGAGGCGCCTTCGGGGCTGGACCGGGACCGGATCACCGCCGCCGCCGTGCGGCTGCTGGACGCGGAGGGGCTCGGACGGTTCTCGATGCGCCGGCTGGCCGCCGAGCTCGGGGTCACCGCGATGTCCCTGTACTGGTACGTGGACACCAAGCACGATCTGCTCGAACTGGCCCTGGACAGCGCCCTGGGCCAGCAGCGGCTGCCGGCCGGCCCGCCCCCTCGGGAGGGCTGGCCGGCCCGGCTGCGGGCCCTCGCCTGCGGCTACCGGCAGCTGCTGGCGGAGCACCCGTGGGTGGCTCCGCTCAGCGTCGCCTACCCCAACATCGGCCCGCACGCGCGGGCCTTCGACGCCGCCCTGCACCGGCTGCTGGAGGCCACCGGCCTGGTGGACGCCGCCCGGACGGGCGCGCACCTGGCCGTCTCCCAGTTCCTCGGCGGCTGCGCCCTCAACGGCTGCGGGGGCAGGGTCCGGCGGGCGCCCGAGGCGGAGTTCGCCCTGGCCCTCGACGTCCTGATCGCCGGTATCGAGGCGAAGGCCGCGCATACGGCGGCGGCCCGGGCCCGGACCCCGTAGCGGGGTCCGGGCCCGGGCCGCTCACGGCGGGCTCCGGCGGGCTGCCGGTCAGGCCTTGGCCCGCGGGGCACCGGCGGCCGGCGCCGGGGCCTGCGCGGCGGCCTGCGCACCGCCCTCGGCGGCCGGGTCGTGCAGGGCCGGCTTCGACTTCAGCGCGACCTCCTTGATGAACAGCACCAGCAGCAGTGCGAGCAGCGCGCTCGGGGCGGCGTACAGGAAGACGTCGCCGACGCCGTGCCCGTACGCGGACTCGATGACGGTCCGGAACGGTGCGGGCAGCTTGTCGAGGTCGGGGATTCCGCCACCGCCGGTGCCGCCGTGCCCGAGGGCCGCGGCCTTCGGGCCGAGTGCGGCGAGCCCGTCCTGGACGTAGTGGGTGACCCGGTTGGCCATGACCGCACCCAGCGCCGAGACGCCCATGGCGCCGCCGAGGGAGCGGAAGAAGGTGACGACGGAGCTGGCGGCGCCGAGGTCCTCGGGGGCCACCTGGTTCTGCGTGGCGAGGACCAGGTTCTGCATCATCATGCCGAGGCCGAGGCCGGTGAGCGCCATGTAGACCGCGATGTGCCAGTACGGGGTGTCGTAGCGCAGGGTGCCGAGCAGTCCGAGGCCGGCGGTCAGCAGCACGCCGCCGGAGACCAGCCAGGCCTTCCACTTGCCGGTCTTGGTGATGACCTGGCCGGAGACCGTCGAGGAGACGAAGAGGCCGCCGATCATCGGGATGGTCAGGACCCCGGACATGGTGGGGGACTCGCCTCGGGCCAGCTGGAAGTACTGGCTGAAGAAGACCGTGCCGGAGAACATCGCGATGCCGACGAAGAGCGAGGCGGCGGAGGCCAGGCTGATGGTCTTGTTGCGGAACAGCCGCAGCGGGATGATCGGGTCGCTCGCGCGGGACTCGACGAGCAGGAAGAGCAGGCCGAGCACGACGGCGCCGCCGGTCATCGCCAGGGTGGTCCAGGAGATCCAGTCGTACGAGTCCCCGGCCTGGGTGACCCAGATCAGCAGGAGCGAGACGGCGCCGCTGATCAGGAAGGCGCCCAGCCAGTCGACCTTCACGTCGCGGCGGACGACCGGCAGGTGCAGGGTGCGCTGGAGGACGATCAGGGCGATGACCGCGAAGGGCACGCCGACGTAGAAGCACCAGCGCCAGCCGAGCCACGAGGTGTCGGTGATGACGCCGCCGAGCAGCGGGCCGCCGACGGTGGCGACGGCGAAGACCGCGCCCAGGTAGCCGCTGTAGCGTCCGCGCTCGCGCGGGGAGATCATCGCGGCCATCACGATCTGGGCGAGGGCGGAGAGGCCGCCGACGCCGATGCCCTGGACCACCCGGCAGGCGATGAGCATGCCGGTGTTCTGGGACATGCCCGCGACCACGGAGCCGAGGACGTAGATCACCAGGGATATCTGGACGAGCAGCTTCTTGCTGAAGAGGTCGGACAGCTTGCCCCACAGCGGGGTCGCGGCCGTCATCGACAGCAGTGCGGCGGTGACGACCCAGGTGTAGGAGGACTGGGTGCCGCCGAGGTCGCTGATGATCTGGGGCAGGGCGTTGGAGACGATCGTGGAGGACAGGATCGCCACGAACATGCCGAGCATGAGCCCGGACAGCGCCTTCATGATCTGGGGGTGGGTCATGGGTGCGCCGTCGGACGTGGTCTCCGACTGGCCGCCTCCCCGCACACCGTTGGGTGTGGTCGTAGCCATGTGTTTCCTTTGCCTAGAAGCTCGATCGGAGTCGGGCCAGCAGGGTGTTCAGTACGTCGATGTCCTCGGCCGACCAGTCGGCCAGGGCCTTCTCCAGCGCGTCGGTGTAGCGGGCGCCGAGCTCGGCGAGCACGGCGCGGCCGGCCCCGGTGAGGCGCAGGATCCGGCAGCGGCCGTCGCCGGGGTCGGTCTCCCGCTCGATCCAGCCGTGCTGCGCCACGTGGGCGACGTGCCGGCTGCTGACCGAGATGTCGACGGCCATGAACTCGGTGAGCCGGCTGAGCCGCATCTCGCCGTGCCGGTCGAGGACGGTGAGGACGGCGGCGGAGCCGGGCGGGCAGTGCGGGGGCAGCATCCGGGCCAGGTCGCGTTTGACCGCGCCGATCCCGGTGAGCTGGCGGGCCAGCTCCTCGTAGCGGGTGTGCTGGGCCGTCTGCGTGGTCACCGGGAGCCGCCCCCATCTTGTTGCTTAGGGCAACCATAGAAGCGCATGGTTGCTACAGGCAAATGAATTCGGGGGGTGGGGCGGTAAAGGAATCGGAAAACCGGGACGGGGTGGGGGCGGCCGGGGGCGGCCGGGGGGCGGCCTCAGTTCCAGGCGGCGCTGACGTTCCGGGTCTCCACGTGCATGCCCAGCGGGACCCGCCACGCCTCCACGCAGACCGTGTAGGCCTGCGTCTTCGAGCCGCCGCCCGCGATGGGGGCGGGCAGCGGCTGGGTCGTGGTGATCGTGGCCCAGTCGATGCCGAGGGCGCCCATGACGTGCGTCGCGAAGGTGACCGTGCCGGAGCGGGCCGCGGTGGTGCCGGTATTGGTGAAGGTCACCGTGACGCGTTCGCACCAGCGGTCGGACGCGGCCGAGCGGACCGGGGTGCCGAGCGCGAGCCGGGCCGGAGTGGCCGGCGGGGCGGGCGGCGTCGTGCCCGGTTTCGGGGCCGGAGGGGCCGGGGTGCCGGGGGAGCCGGGGGCGCCCGGCGTGCCCGGGGTGCCGGGCGGGTTCTGCGGGGCGGGAGGGGCCGGGGTGCCGGGCGCGCCCGGGGTGGTGGCGCCCGTGCCCGCGCCCCCGGTGCTGCCGGGGGTGGCCGGGGTGCCCGGGTCCGGCGGGGTGCCGGGGGCCGGTGCGGAGCCGACCGGTGCGTCGGCCGTCCCTCCGCCCTGGGCGGAGCCTCCGTCCGGCTGGGACCCGGGCGCGCCGGGCGGCGTAGAACCGGGGCCGTCGCTGGAAGGGGCCTGTCCGCCGGATGCCAGCGGCTGGAACTCCACCTGCTCCCGGGGCGGTACGTTCTCTCCCGCGCCCCGCTCGGGGCCCGCGGCGGCGGCGCCCACGACGACGTAGCCGTCCTGCTCCTGCCCGCAGCCGGTGAGGGCGGCGAAGGCCGTGCAGCAGAGGGCGAGGGCGAGGGCGGCGCGGGGTCCCGTTCGCATCGCGCCAGTGTTCCTGACGCAATGTCAAATGTGAACCCGCGCGCCGCTACTCCCTGGCTCAGTCTCCGATGAGGCCCGTCCGCAGCTGGGCGAGCGTGCGGGTGAGGAGGCGGGAGACGTGCATCTGGGAGATGCCGACCTCCTCGCCGATCTGCGACTGGGTCATGTTCGCGAAGAAGCGGAGCATGATGATCTGCCGTTCGCGGGGCGGCAGTTTGGCGAGCAGCGGCTTGAGCGACTCGCGGTACTCGACGCCCTCCAGCGCGGTGTCCTCGTACCCGAGGCGGTCCGCGAGCGAGCCCTCGCCGCCCTCGTCCTCCGGGGAGGGCGAGTCGAGCGAGGAGGCGGTGTAGGCGTTGCCGACGGCGAGGCCGTCGACGACCTCCTCCTCGGACACGCCGAGCACGGCCGCCAGCTCCGGGACGGTCGGCGACCGGTCCAGCTTCTGGGCGAGTTCGTCGCTGGCCTTGGTCAGCGCGAGGCGCAGCTCCTGGAGCCTGCGCGGGACGCGGACGGACCAGGAAGTGTCTCGAAAGAATCGTTTGATCTCGCCCACGACGGTCGGCATCGCGAACGTCGGGAACTCCACGCCGCGTTCGCAGTCGAACCGGTCGATCGCCTTGATCAGGCCGATGGTGCCGACCTGGACGATGTCCTCCATCGGCTCGTTCCGGCTGCGGAACCGGGCCGCCGCGTAGCGCACCAGCGGCAGGTTCAGCTCGATCAGGGTGTCTCGTACGTACGCCCGTTCGGGGCTGTCCGCGTCCAGGGCGGCGAGTCGCTGGAAGAGGGAGCGGGAGAGGGTGCGGGTGTCGATGGCTTCCGAGCGGTCGGCCACTGCCGGCAGCTCACGCTTGTCGAGCGTGAGCACCTTGGAGCTGCCCTGTTCTGCGGACATGCCACCCCCTTGAGGTCGCGGACGGTCGCGTCTCTGCGCCCGTCGGAGGAACGCAGCCTCCACCTGAATACCGGAGGCGGGGCTGCGGCAAACGCGGTTCCAGCAGAATGTCACATGTCGGCAACACGCTGTAGCGTCATGTCGACAAGTATCTCCAGCGACAGACGGCCGACCGAGCGGAATGAGCCGATTCTGTAGGGAAACGCGGGAACGGCTCCACCCGATCCGGTTAAGCCTCGATCCTGTTTGCGGATCGCAGACGGGCGAAGCTCCGGGCGAGCAGCCGGGACACGTGCATCTGGGAGACGCCCAGCTCCGCACTGATCTGCGACTGCGTCAGATTGTTGTAGTAGCGCAGGAGGAGGATCCGCTGCTCCCGCTCGGGCAGCTGGACCAGCAGGTGGCGCACGAGGTCGCGGTGCTCGACGCCGGCCAGCTCGGGGTCCTCGTAGCCGAGCCGGTCGAGCAGTCCGGGCATGCCGTCGCCCTCCTGCGCGGCCTCCAGGGAGGTCGCGTGGTAGCTGCGGCCGGCCTCGATGCAGGACAGCACCTCGTCCTCGCTGATCCGCAGCCGTTCGGCGATCTCGGGAGTGGTCGGGGTCCTGCCGTGGAGGGTCGTGAGGTCCTCGGTGGCGGCGTTGACCTGCACCCACAGCTCGTGGAGGCGGCGCGGGACGTGCACGGTGCGGACGTTGTCGCGAAAGTACCGTTTGATCTCGCCCACGACCGTCGGCATGGCGAAGGTGGGGAACTGGACCCCGCGCTCCGGGTCGAACCGGTCGATCGCGTTGATCAGGCCGATGGTGCCGACCTGGACCACGTCCTCCATCGGCTCGTTGCGGCTGCGGAAGCGGGCGGCCGCGTACCGGACGAGCGGGAGGTTGGCCTCGATGAGGGCCCCGCGCACCCGGTGGTGCTCGCTGGTGCCCGGCTCCAGGCCCTTCAGCTGGCCGAAGAGCACCTGGGTCAGCGCCCGGGTGTCGGCGCCCCGGCCCTGCGGCCTCGCGGGGAGGGCTGCCGGCTCCTCGGGAGCCTCGGGGGTGTCCTCGGGGACGTCCCGGCCGTCCGCGCCCGTTCCGGGGCGGGCCTCCGGAGCCTCCCGCTGCGGCTCCGGCCGGTCCTGGCGGGGCTCCGGAGGGGACTCCTGGCGGGACTCCGGTCGGGACTCCTGACGCGCCTGGCGCGGCTCCTGGGGGTGCACCTCGGCGCGCGGCTCGTGCGGCGGGCGGAGCTCTTGCTGGGGAGGCACCTGAGGCGCAGTACTGGCCGGCACGGTCACGCCACCCCTTCGATCAACTCATCGGTCAAAAGCGGTCATAGCATCACAAGAGATGTGCACTGTGTGCAAGCACCGTATATAGCCGTGTTGAGGGCAAGTTGGGCATTTAGGGGTATTCTTTTTACCCGCTACCCCGACCGTGAACGCGAAAGGTCCCCCACCCCGTCGGAGTGGGGGACCCGGAAGTCCGGAAATCGCTTCGGCGTACGGTTTCAGTTCACCAGTTCGGTGATGAACTCGCCGATGCCGGAGGCGGCATCCGATATGCCCTGGAAGCCTATTCCCACCATCTCCGCCGCCCGCTTGGGCTGGGTGATGATCACGAAGAGGACGAACACGGTGAGGACGCCCGTGATGAGCTTCTTGGTGTCCATGGACGGTGTCGGCCTCCCCAACCGGCGCTGCAAAGTCGGGTGAGTCTAACCGGTCAGGTTTGGTCACTCACCTGTCCTTTAAGGACCAATGACCCGGCGGTTGGGGCCCTTTGCCGCCGCACGCCCGGTCGGAGGGGGAGCAGGATTGAACACGAGCCCACCGGTTCTGGCAGGAAACCGGTGGGTGAGGGACAGGACCTCACTGCGGGGTCCGAGCCGCGAGCTTCCCCCCTGACTGCGGCTCGGGCTGGCAGGTCCGTCCCCGTCGGGGGAAGTGGCTTGTCCCCCCGATCGCCACTTCCCCCGTCCCCACCGTCGAAGGTCCCGACTCCGGTCGGGACCTTCTTCGTGTTCGGGGGCGAGGGCGGGCCGGGGCGGGCCGGTCGCCGGAGGCTACTGGATGGCGCCTGCGAGGCCCAGGAGCGGCTCGACGGGCGCGATCAGCGGGGAGAGCTGGTCGGGCAGGGTCATCAGCTGGTTGAGCTGGTTGGCGCCCTGGCTGAGCCGCGCGCCGATCTCGGGGACGGTGGGCTGGGCGCCGGCGGGCATGCCCGGGGCGGCGGCTGGCAGGTCCGGGAGGCTGAGCGGGGCCGCGTCCACGGGTGCGGCGGAGGCGGCGGGTGCGGCGAGGCCCGCGGCGGCCCCCGCGAGGGCGAAGGCGGCGAGCATGCGCTGGGTCTTGGTCATGCCGTGACAACGGCATGACCGGGCGGCCGGTCACGGCGGGCACGCACGAGAGCCCCGGTTCGTACGAACCGGGGCTCTCAATGGCGGTGGTGGAGGGATTTGAACCCCCGATGGGTTGCCCCATACTCGCTTTCGAGGCGAGCTCCTTCGGCCACTCGGACACACCACCGAGAGAGATCCTAGCCCAAGGTGGGGAGTGCTTTGCAAATCCGCGGCACGTGGCCTGGCTCACCGGCCCCGGAAGCCCCCCGCGGGGCGCTCACAGCTCCCGGAAGAAATCGGTGAGCTGCCGCGCGCACTCCCGCTCCAGCACGCCTCGGATCACCTCGGGACGGTGGTTGAGCCTGCGGTCGCGCACGAGGTCCCAGAGCGACCCGGCCGCGCCCGCCTTCTCGTCCCCCGCGCCGTAGACGACCCGCGCCACGCGGGACTGCACGAGCGCGCCGGCGCACATCACGCACGGCTCCAGGGTCACCACCAGCGTGCACCCGGTCAGCCGCCACTCACCGAGCCGGGCGGCCGCCCGGCGCAGCGCCAGTACCTCGGCGTGCGCCGTGGGATCTCCGGCGGCCTCCCGTTCGTTGTGTCCGGTGGAGAGGAGCTCCCCGCCGGGTCCGAGCACGACGGCACCGACCGGCACGTCGCCGGCCGGTACCGCCAGGGCGGCCTCCTCCAGCGCCAGGCGCATGGAGTCCCGCCAGGGATCCCGTACGGGATCGGGGTCGTACGTGATGTGGTGCTCGGTGATCACTAGCGGACGGCCTCCAGCACGTCGGTGGCACCGAGGGCGTCGGCGATCTCGGTGAGGGCGTCTCCGTCGAGGGTCAGCAGTTCCTTGTGGCCGACCCCGAGGTCGTCCAGCAGCCGGGGGTCGCCGAGGGGTCCGGCCGGCAGGGGTTCGGAGCCGGCGCGCGGTTCGTCGTCCGCGTCGTCGTCCTCGTCCGTGTAGGCGGCGACCGGCTCGTCCTCGCCGTCCTCGGTGCCGTCCAGGTCCAGTTCGTCGAGGTCGTCGTCCTCCTCGTCGGTGCCCAGCAGCTCCTTCGTCAGCATCGATCCGTAGGAGCTGCGGTCGGCCACGGAGGCGTTCGAGAGGAAGTACCGGGGGTCCTCCTCTCCGTCCACGCGGATGACGCCGAACCAGGCGTCCTCCTGCTCGATGAGGGCGACCACCGTGTCGTCGTCGACAGCGGCGGACCGGGCGAGATCGATCAGATCACTGAGGGACTCGACGTCGTCGAGTTCCAGGTCGCTCGCTTCCCACCCGTCTTCGGTGCGCGCGAGCAGTGCGGCGAAATACACCGTGACTCTCCCACTGGTCATAGGCGTGCCGGTTGGAGGTCCCCCCGGCCGGAGGTTGGGGTGTGTACGGCCGTGACGCTTGCCGTCCGCACCCCGCCCAATCGGCATCGTGGCAGAAACAGCGGCTTTGCGAGAGGTCTTCCGCGCGGCGGCCGTGTCGCGGCGCCGCAGGCGCGCGCGGTCGCGGGGCCGTCCGCGCGCACGCCGGTGCGCCCGGCGACGCGCCCGGCCGCGCCCCCGGTCACCAGCGGCGCCCCCCGGTCACCAGCGGAAGGTGCGCATCCGCATCTGCTGCCTCATCCGGGCCGCTCGGGCGCGCCGGGGCTGGACCCGGTCGCGCAGCTCCCTGGCCTCGTTCAGATCGCGCAGGAACTGCGCGCGTCGCGCCCTGCGCTGCGCCGCCGTCTCCGGCGCCTCGTACGCCTCTCTCCCGTCGGTGTCGTTCGGCTGCTGCGTCTCGGGCATCGGCACCACCCCAGGCTGGTCCGGTCGTCCTCCTCCGCCGTCACGGAGCAGACCCCCCGGCTCCCACCTTCCCCCGGGCGGCGCGTTTGATGCCACCGGTGCGCAGATCGCCCCAGGTCAGGGGTCAGACCCCGGCGTCCTCGTCCGTGAGGGCCGGTACGACGGCCACTGGACCGTGCGCGTGCTGGAGCACCGCGTGCGCCACCGAACCGATCAGCAGCGACCGGACGCGCGGGTGGTGGCGGCCCACCACGACCAGCGCGGCCGACCGCGACGCCTCCACCAGCCGCCCCGCCGCGTTGCCCGGCTCGGCGGCCTGCTCGACGGGTACGTCCGGGTACCGGGCCCGCACCGCCTCCAGCCGCCGGGTCTGGGACCGCAGGGTCTCCCGTTCGGCGGGCGCGGCGTCCCCGCCGTCGGCGAGCGCCTCGGGCGGGATCACCGCGAAGGGGCCGCCGAGCACGTTCGCCGGGCCGGGCGGGACCGCGTACGCCGAGACCACCTGGACGGTGGTCCCCCGTGCGGCCGCTTCCGCGAAGGCGAAGGCGAGTACGTCCTCGGGGGTCTCGGTGACGTGCAGCCCGAGCACCACCTTGCCGGCCGAGGCGCCCGCGGCCTCCCCGGCGGGGTCGGCGGCCGCGTCGCGGTCGGCGTGCGGGACCACCACCACGGGGCAGGAGGCGGTGGTGGACACGGCCCTGCTGTTGGAGCCGAGCAGCAGCGCGGCGAACCCGCCGCGCCCCCGGGAGCCCATCACCAGCATCCGGGGCGAGCCCTCGCCGCTGATCACCCGGAGGGCGGCCGGCACCGAGCCCTCCAGGGCCTCGTAGCGGATCTCCGCGGGCCGGTCGGGGGAGGCTTCCAGGATGGCGCGCACGCGGTCGCCCACCGGGTCCGCGTACTCCTCGGGCTCGTTCGGGTCGTGCAGGGCCGAGCGGCGGCCCGCGTAAAGCTGGGTGGCCTCGGGCAGCACGTGGGCGACGAGCAGCCCGGTGCCGTGCCGCAGCGCCGCCGTGCGGGCCCACTCCAGGGCGCGGAGGCTGTGCTCGGATCCGTCGACGGCCGCGATCACCAGTCCGTTGCTCACCAGTCAAGGGTGCTGGGCCGCGGCGCGGCCCGCATCTCCGGGCCCGCGCCGGGCGGACGGCGGGACCGTGAGGGGTCCGCGCCGGACGCGCGGCGGTGCTCGCACCGCGTAGCCTTTTGCCAGTGGGTCGCGAACAGGCGACCGGTTTCGCAGGTAGCAGGGTCTCGCAGTTCGCTGATCGCAGGTCGAAGCCCGGCTGAGTCTTGGAGGATGTTGTGCGTTTGCAGGTCGTCGATCACCCCTTGGTGGCGCACAAACTCACCACGCTGCGCGACAAGCGCACCGACTCCCCCACCTTCCGTCGGCTCGCCGACGAGCTGGTGACGCTCCTCGCGTACGAGGCCACCCGCGACGTGCGCACCGAGCAGTCCGACATCGAGACCCCGGTCGGCCCGACCACCGGCGTCAAGCTGTCGCACCCGCGCCCGCTGGTCGTCCCGATCCTGCGCGCCGGCCTCGGCATGCTGGACGGCATGGTGCGCCTGCTGCCGACCGCCGAGGTGGGCTTCCTGGGCATGGTCCGCAACGAGGAGACACTGGAGGCCTCCACGTACGCGACGCGCATGCCCGAGGACCTCTCCGGGCGCCAGGTGTACGTGGTGGACCCGATGCTGGCCACCGGCGGCACGCTGGTCGCCGCGATCCAGGAGCTCATCAAGCGCGGCGCCGACGACGTGACCGCCGTGGTGCTGCTGGCCGCGCCCGAGGGCGTTGAGATCATGGAGCGCGAGCTCGCGGGCACGCCGGTGACGGTGGTGACGGCCGCCGTGGACGAGCGGCTCAACGAGCACGGCTACATCGTGCCGGGCCTGGGCGACGCGGGCGACCGCATGTACGGCTCGGCCGAGTAGTCGGCACTTCGGGGTATCAGCACTTCGCGGAGGGCGTGGGCGCGGGCGGGTTGGCCAGGACGGCCAGCGCCTTGTCCGCGTCCTCCTTCGTGCTGAGCTCCTTGAAGGAGTCGCCGAGGATCAGGTCGATGTCCGCGCCCTCGCGGGCGTCGGTCTGGGTGGTGACCCCGGCGAGCTGGGTGCCGAGGACGGAGTAGGCGGCCTTGTCGGTCCGCGGGGAGCCGAGCAGTATCCCGGCGCCGGGGACCTTCTTGTCGAAGTCGGCGGGGGCGTTGCCGACGTGGCCGATGGCGAACCCGCGCTTCTTCAGCTCGTCGCCGACGGCCTTGGCCAGACCCGCGCGCGGGGTCGCGTTGTAGACGTTGACGGTGATCTGGCCGGGCTGAGGGAGGGCGGCCGCGGGGGCCTTGGAGGCGGCCGCGGGGCCCGCGTCCGGCGCGGTGGCGGGCTTCACGGCGTTCGCGGGCTTGGCGGATGCCGTCGGGCAGTTCCCTCGGGCCGCCGCCGTGTCGTGCTTGCCGTCACCGCCGCCGAACACGTCGATGAGCTGCAGCGCCCCGTAGCCGAGCAGGGCAAGGGCCAGGACGGATCCGAGCAGGGTGAGGACGATCTTCCGACGCCGCCGGGGACGGCTCATACGGGGGTAGGCAGCTCCCGTTACGCGGTACTTTCCGCCCATGCCGGGGGGAGTGAGCATGCTCATGGGCGCAGCGTAGTGCCGTACCGGAACGATGCCTACTAAATGATCTGTTGATCGGGTAAGGCAGACCCGAAAGGCGCAATCAGTCCATCTCGAGGACGCGCGCGTGCAGGACCTGGCGCTGCTGGAGGGCCGCGCGCACGGCGCGGTGCAGCCCGTCCTCCAGGTAGAGGTCGCCCCGCCACTTCACGACGTGGGCGAAGAGGTCCCCGTAGAAGGTGGAGTCCTCCGCGAGCAGGGTCTCGAGGTCCAGCTGCCCCTTGGTCGTCACGAGCTGGTCGAGCCGTACCGGGCGCGGCGCGACGTCCGCCCACTGCCGGACGCTCTCCCGGCCGTGGTCGGGGTACGGCCGCCCGTTTCCGATGCGCTTGAAGATCACACGGAAAGCCTACCGGGCCGGTGCCTCCGGGCGCAGCCTCGCGCCGTCGGTGCAAAAGTGGCAGACAGGGCTATTCCGGGAGGGATGCATGAGCCAGAGCACCGACCCGGCCGTTCCGGCCGGCTCGCCCGAACCGACCGGGGCGCCCGACCCCGCGGCCGACGCGATCGCCGCGGGGTACGCCTTCACCGGTGCCGCGCTCGACCTCGGAGCCCTGCTCTGGGACGGGAAGTGCCTGCCCGAGCGGCAGATCCGGATCCCCCTCGCCATGCTCAACCGCCACGGGCTGGTGGCCGGAGCCACCGGCACCGGCAAGACCAAGACCCTCCAGCTGATCGCCGAGCAGCTCTCGGCGAACGGCGTGCCCGTCTTCCTCGCCGACATCAAGGGCGACGTCTCCGGCATCTCGGCCCCCGGCGTGGCGAACGAGAAGACCGCCGCCAGGGCCGGCGAGGTCGCGCAGGAGTGGGAGGCGACCGGATGCCCCGCCGAGTTCTACTCCCTCGGCGGGATCGGCCCCGGGATCCCGGTCCGCGCGACCGTCACGGCCTTCGGGCCGGTGCTGATGTCCAAGGTGCTCCAGCTGAACCAGACGCAGGAGCAGTCCCTCGGCCTGATCTTCCACTACGCCGACTCCAAGGGCCTGGAGCTGATCGACCTCAAGGACCTGCGGGCGGTCGTCGCCTTCCTCGTGTCCGACAAGGGGAAACCCGAGCTCAAGGGAATCGGCGGGCTCTCCACGGTGACCGCCGGGGTGATCCTGCGCGCCCTGACCGCATTCGAGCAGCAGGGCGCCACGGAATTCTTCGGCGAGCCCGAATTCGACACGAGCGAATTGCTCCGGGCGGCCGCCGACGGGCGCGGAGTGGTCTCCGTACTGGAACTCCCGGCAGTCCAGGACAAACCGCAGCTTTTCTCCACATTCCTGATGTGGCTGCTCGCCGACCTCTACGGAGGACTTCCCGAAGTCGGCGATCTGGACCGGCCCAAGCTGGTGTTCTTCTTCGACGAGGCGCACCTGCTCTTCAACGGGGCCTCGAAGGCGTTCCTGGAATCCATCACCCAGACCGTCCGCCTGATCCGCTCCAAGGGGATCGGCGTCTTCTTCGTCACCCAGACCCCCAAGGACGTACCGGCGGACGTGCTGGCCCAGCTCGGCAACCGGGTCCAGCACGCCCTGCGCGCCTTCACCCCCGACGACGCGAAGGCCCTCAGGGCCACGGTGAAGACCTTCCCCAACTCCGCGTACGACCTGGAGGAGACGCTCACCGCGCTCGGCACCGGCGAGGCCGTCGTCACGGTGCTCAGCGAGAACGGCGCCCCGACCCCGGTCGCCGCCACCCGGCTGCGCGCACCCCAGTCGCTGATGGGGCCGGTCGACGCCGAGGCGCTGGACCGGGCCGTCAGGTCCTCGCTGCTGTACCCGCGCTACGCCGAGCCGGTCGACCGCGAGTCCGCGTACGAGAAGATCACCGCCGAACAGGTCGCCGCGGAGGCCGAGGCGGAGGCGGCGGCCGCGGCCGCGGAGGCCGAGAAGCAGGCCAAGGAGGCGGCGAAGGCCGCGCGTTCCGCCCCGAAACCGGAACCCTCTCTGGCCGAACAGGTCGTGGGGAGCGGGCTGTTCCGCTCCCTGGCGCGGTCGATCGGGACGCAGCTGGGGCGGGAGATCTCGCGGTCGATCTTCGGGACCGCGCGCCGCCGGCGCTGAGCCCGGCCCGCCCGGGTCCCCCTCCAGACGGAATCGAGCGAACCGGCTGTCGGGTGCCCGGCGGGCGCTGACAGACTCGGGGCATGCGGACCGAACTCACCGACACCACGTCCAGCAAGATCGGCCGGGCGCTCCTCGACGCCCGCCGGGCCGTTGGCAGCCCGACCATGGGGCTGGTGCTGACCCTCGTCATCGTCACCGACGAGGAGAACGCCTACGACGCCGTACGCGCGGCCTCCGAGGCCGCGCGGGAGCACCCCTGCCGGATCATCGCGGTGATCAAGCGGACCCACCGGGGCCCGGAACGGCGGCGCCGGACCCGGCTCGACGCCGAACTGCGCGTGGGATCGGACGCCGGGTCCGGCGAGATCGTGATCCTGCGCCTGCACGGTGACCTCACCACCCAGGCCGGCTCGGTGGTGCTCCCGCTGCTGGTGCCGGACGCGCCGGTGGTGGCCTGGTGGCCGGCCGACGCTCCCGCCGATCCCGCCCGCGACGACCTGGGCGCGCTGGCGCAGCGCCGGATAACGGACGCGCAGGAGGCGCCCGATCCGGTCGGCGTGCTGGGGGCGCGCGCCGCCTCGTACGCCCCCGGCGACACCGACCTCGCCTGGACCCGGCTCACGCCGTGGCGCTCCCTGCTGGCCTGCGCGTTCGACCAGAAGCCGCTGCCCGTGACCGCCGCGGTGGTGGAGAGCGAGCCCGACAACGCGAGCGCCGAGCTGCTGGCGCGCTGGCTGGGGGACCGCCTCGGCGTGCCGGTGGCCCGGGTGGCGACGGACGGGCCGGTCATCACCCGGGTCCGGCTGGAGACCTCCGCCGGCGAGGTGGTCGTGGACCGCCCCACGGGCTCGTTGGCCACCCTGGTGCTGCCCGGCTGGCCCGACCGCAAGGTCGCGCTCAAGATCCGCAGCACCGCCGAACTGGTCGCGGAGGAGCTGCGACGGCTCGACGCCGACGAGGTCTACGCCTCGGTGCTGCGCGGCCGGGCGGCCCAGGCGTCGCTCTCGGCGTAGTGGTTGTCGTACGTGGGCTGGCTGTCGATGATGTCCTGCACGGTGGCCTCGCCCGCGCGCACCCGTCCGAGGAGGCGGTAGTAGTCGAAGCGGGCCATGCCGGGGGTGAAGCCGACGAACACCTCGGCGGTGTGGCCGGCGGCCGGGGCGAAGGCGTGCTTCACGCCGGGGGCGATGCTGATGAAGTCGCCCTTGGTGAGGGTGTGGACCTCGTCGCCGACCAGGACGTCGAGCCGGCCGTCGGTGACGTGGAAGAACTCGGTGGCCTTGGTGTGGAAGTGCACCGGGGCACCGGCCGCGCCCACTTCGAAGCACGCGGTGTTGCAGGTGAGCTCGGGGGTGTCGGTGAGCAGCGTGATGAAGCTGCCGGGGCCGTCGGAGATGACTTCGGCCACGTCGGCGCGGGTGAGGTTCTCGGTCATGCGGCCGACCCTATGACCGGCCTCGGCCCGTTTCGCCAGCGGGCGGCCCGCGATGTGTCAACTCGCCTCCGTGGCAAGCCCCTCGGGCTGCTCGGAGCCAGGCCGCCGCGCGGGCCGCGGAGCCGCGGCTATGCGGACGCGGAGCGCTTGGCGGCGGCCTTCTGCGCCTGCTTGTACTCGCGGACCTTCGCCAGGGACTCCGGGCCCGTGATGTCGGCCGCCGAGCGGTGGACGTTCGGCAGGCCGTAGCCGCCGGCGGCCTCGCGCCAGCCCTCGGGCCGGACGCCGAACCGCTTGCCCAGCAGGGCCAGGAAGATCTGCGCCTTCTGCTCCCCGAACCCCGGCAGCGCCTTCAGCCGGGCCAGCAGCTCGGCTCCGCTCGCGGCGTCGGCCCACACGGCGGCGGCGTCGCCGTCGTAGTGCTCCACCAGGTACGCGCAGAGCTGCTGGATCCGCTTCGCCATCGATCCCGGGTAGCGGTGCACGGCGGGCTTCTGCGACAGCAGCGCCGCGAAGGCCTCCGGGTCGTGGGCGGCGATGGCGTGTGCGTCGAGGTCGTCGGCGCCGAGCCGCTGGGCGATGGTCCAGGGCCCCGAGAACGCCCACTCCATCGGTACCTGCTGGTCGAGCAGCATGCCGGTGAGCGCGGCCAGCGGGCTGCGCGCGAGCAGGGCGTCGGCCTCGGGCTGCTGCGCGAGCCGGATGGTGATGTCGTCCATGCCCCCAGCCTCCCCCAGCGGGGGCCCCGGCGCCCGGTCGGCGCGCGATTGTCAGACCCCCCGCCTAGCGTGGGAGCGACGGACAAGCACGCGTACGGACGGCATACGACACAGGAGTCGATCGACCATGGCTGAGTTCCCGGAAGGCGCCCCGTGCTGGGTGGACGCGATGTTCTCCGACGTGGAGGGCGCCAAGGAGTTCTACGGCGACGTGCTGGGCTGGACCTTCGGCGAGGCCAGCAGCGAGTACGGCAACTACACGCAGGCCTACTCCGACGGCAAGGCGGTCGCCGCCGTGGTGCCGCCGATGCCGGGCGGTGACGCCCCTTCGCAGTGGTGTCTCTACTTCGCCTCGGCCGATGCCGCCGCCACCGCCGGGAAGATCAAGGCGGCGGGCGGCGCGCTGATGATGGAGCCGATGCAGGTCGGCGCGTTCGGGACGATGGCGATCGCCAAGGAGCCGAGCGGCGCGGTCTTCGGCGTCTGGCAGCCCGGCGAGCACAAGGGCTTCGAGAAGCTCGGCGAGTCCGGTGCGTACGCCTGGGCGGAGGTGTTCACGCGCGAGCCGGAGAAGGCGGACGGCTTCCTGTCGCAGGTGTTCCCGTACGAGTCCCAGCAGATGGACCCGGGCGACGACCCGGAGGCGGCCGGGATGGACTTCAAGGTCTTCAGCGTCGGCGGTCCGCAGAACCCGGTGCTGGGCCGGATGCGGATGGGCGAGGAGTTCCCGCCGGAGGTTCCCTCTTACGTGCAGGTCTACTTCGCGGTGCCGGACTGCGACGAGGCGGTCGCGAAGACCCGCAAGCACGGCGGGCAGCTGCACTTCGGGCCGATGGACAGCCCCTTCGGGCGCTTCGCGGCGGTCACCGACCCGCAGGGCGCGGCGTTCGCGGTGATCGACCTGTCGACGACGGTCGGGGAGATGCCGAGCTTCGGCTAGCCGCCCGCGTGTGTGGAGCCGTTCCCCCGCCGGTCGACACGGCGGAGGAACGGGGGCGTGCGGGCGTCAGTACAGCGGGTGGACGGTGAGCGCGGTCCGGAAGGCGGGGTGGTACGCCGGGTGGTACGCGGGGTGGAGGACCAGCGGGGCGTCCAGGACGGCCGGGGTCGAGGTGACGGTGTACACCACGGGATAGCCGAAGGGCGGGAGCGGGAAGGAGCTCGGCGCGGCCTGGGCGGGGGTGCTGGTGAACAGGGCGGTGCTGAGAGCGAGCGCCGCGGCGGCGGCGATGTTCTTGATCATGCGTGCAGGGATAGCGCCCGCCCGATGGCGCCCACCAGCCGAGGACACTCCTGATCACCCGGTTGCCGGAGCGGGTTCACCGCAGAATCGATCATTCGAGGGCCCGCTTCCCCCGCCGGAGGGATCCGGGTTCCGCCGGTCAGCCGTGCTGCGGACCGGCGGGGGAGCGTCGGCCGCGGCGGACCGCCTCCCAGACGGCGCCGAGGACCGCGGACTGCGCGAGGGCGCAGGCGACCAGCAGGCCGGCGGAGAACCAGAGGGGAGGCTTCGACGCCCCCCAGGCCAGCATCCCGACGGTCATCGTGGCGAAGGACGAGGGTGCGGTGAAGAGGGTGGGCCAGATCCAGATGAACCCCGGGTCCTGGCCGAAGAGGGAGACGCCCGTCGCGACGGCGATGGCGCCGCCGACGAGGGTGAGGTAGACCGCCGAGGCGGGGTTGGCGAAGGTCAGGCGTATCAGCGTGCGCTTGTTCATCGGTTCTCCCGGGGGCGTGGTGTGCCTCCAGGGTCGGTCCGGACGGGCGCGGTGTCGTGAGTACGCGTACCCAGTTCACCCCGTCAGCGCGGGGGCAGTTGGTCGTACGTCTTGTAGGTGTAGAGCGCGGACAGGGTGATCGAGTTGCCGGTCCCGGCGGGGAGGCCGAGCTTGTCGTTGAGGACCTTCCCGAGCGGTCCGCAGCCCTCGGCGGCCGGCACCGCGAAGGAGTCGTCGGCGGCGGCGAACTTGATCACGGGCGGGTTCTTGGAGATCCGCTCGGACTTGCCCACGCGCTTCAGCCGGATCTCCAGGGGGGCGTCGCCCGCGCCGATGGTGCAGCCCTGCGGGAGGAGCGGGCTCAGCACGCGGTAGCGGAGCGTGAAGAGGCCCATGTCGTCGCCGACGCTGTAGAAGTCCGAGCGCCCGCCGTACTCCGGCTGGACGGAGAGGCCGAGTACGGGGCTGCGGTCCCCGGCGGGGTTGCCGAACAGCCCGCCGGGGACGGCGGTCGGGCCGCTGCGCAGTGCGCCCCAGACCTGGCCCTTGCTCCCGTCGGGCATCGGGCCCTCGGCGTGGGTGATGGTCATCGGGGCGAACTCGGGCAGGGTGCGGTCGCCGAGCTTCAGGGACCCGGTGGCGGTCAGGACCTCGCACTTCCACTGTGCCGCGTCGACCCCGGCGGGGATGGCCGGGCAGTCGGTGAAGTCGAACGACGGCGCGGGTGCGGGCGTGGGCGCGGGGGCGGCGCTCGCGGTCCCGGCGACGGCGACGGTGAGGGCGGCGGCGAGGCCGAGGCCGGCGGCCGTGCGGCGGAGGAGGGTGTTGGTCTGCATGCCTCCAAGGTGCCGTCCCGCCCGCCCCGTGGGTCACCGGGAAGCCCCGGGGTCCACCCTGAGGCTTCCCTGATGTGAGATCAGGGACTGTCCCTCACAAGCGAGTTGGGTGAGGGCGGTATCGCTGGTCGGTGCGGTGGTCACCGCTCCGCCTTGGGGGCCGTGGCGGGCGCGTAGAGGAACGAGAGCCGTTCCATCACGTTCTGCCGCTTGGTGTTGTGGAAGGCGGCGATCCGCCAGACCCCGTCGGTGTCGCGGACCAGCGTGTACGTCTGGACCTTCGACAGCTCGCGGGCGCCCGGCTTGTCGCCGCTGTAGTCGTCGCCCCGGCCCGTGAGGACGGCGACGTCCTTGGTGGGGAAGCGCATGTCCAGGTAACTGGCCGCCAGCTCGGTCCCCTTGACGAACTCCTGGAACAGCGCCCGGTGGCCCTCGGTGATGTCGGCGCGGCCCTCGTAGTGGCTGCCGACGTAGGTCGTGTAGGTGCCGTTCTCGGTGAACTGGCGGCCGTACGCGTCCGCGTCCCCGGCCCCCCAGGCGGCGGTGAGGGCGTCGATGGTGGCGCAGACGGCCTCGCCGTCGGCGCGGTCGGCGTCGGCCGGTATGACGTCGGCGCAGGCCGTGGCGCCGGTGCGGCGGACCTCGGAGGTGGCGTCGAGGTAGAGGTACGCGGCGCCGGTGCCCAGGGCGAGGACGGCTGCGGTGGCGAGGGCGGCGCGCTTCAGGAGCTTGGCGTTCATGGTGGTGGTGCCTCTCGGATCGAAGGGTTCGTTCGGGGCGGGGCACGGCGCGGCTGCCGCAGATTGACTACACTGGTGCAGCAACTGCATGCACGCATTATCTGCATGCGTGCAGATAATTGGCAAGGGGAGAGGTGTGCGCATGGCCGAACAGGACGAACGCCGGCTGGTCTTCCGGGACTACGTCGACGCCGTGGGGCTGCACGGCGTGGCGGGCGCGGAGGCCGCGGGCCTCCAGGCGTCCGAGTGGTACGCGCTCAGCCGGATCACCCTGGCCGGCGGGCTCACCTCGGGGGAGCTCGCCGCCGGCACGGGACTGACCACGGGCGCGACGACACGGCTGATCGACCGGCTGGAGCGCGCGGGCTACGTGCGCCGCGCCGCCGATCCGGCCGACCGGCGCAAGGTCGTGGTGGAGGCGGTGCCGGGCGCGCTCGCGGAGGTCGAGGCGGCGGTCGGCCCGGCACGCCGCAGGATCGCGGAGGTGCTGGCCGCGTACACGCCGGAGCAGCAGGCCCTGCTCTTCGACTACTTCGCGCGGGCGGCCCCCGCCTTCCGCGAGGCCACGGAGGAGATCCGCACCCTGACGCGGGAGCGCCAGGGTGCCGCGCGGCCGGCTATTCGATGAAGAGGCTGCGGCCGTGACCGATCGCCAGCCGGCCCGGGAGGATCGGGTGGACCACCCGGCCGTCGCAGGCGGGGCCGCTCCACACCCAGGCGACCCCGTCCGTGAGGTTGACGACCTCCGACGGGGCGAAGTCGCCGAGCGGGAAGCAGCCGTTGGGGGCGGGGTTCGGCGCGCCGTCGATGAACAGGACGCCCTGGGCCGCCTGTGCCGTGCCGGGGGTCGCCAGCGCCAGCGCCGCGGCCGCCGCGCACGCCCCGAGCAGCCCCGCCGTCCTGCGCACCCGCACCCGCGACCTCGTCTTCGTCCGCATCCGCATCCGTCCGCCTCGTTCCTCTCGCCCTACCAGGTGTCATGACCGACGGTAGGCGGGGGTCACGTTCCGTGACACGGCGTGTGGTGGTGCGGGAGGGGCGCGCGGTGTGCGCGGTGCGCGCTCAGACCGCGGTCAGCGCCGGGACGGACAGGGTGCCGAACCAGACGTGGGTGACCGCGCTGACGTAGCGGGCTCCGCAGCGGTCCGAGGGGACCACCAGCTGGCTGCCCGGACCGTCGAGTTCCGCGCCGTCCAGGCGGGTGGCCAGCAGGACAGGGCTGCCGCAGAAGTCGGCGTCCAGTTCCGCCCAGGACAGCACCGTGTGGTGCCCGTCGCCGCCGCTGACCGCGAGGAGGTAGCGGCTGCGGTCCTTGCGGCGCCGGGCGTCGAAGACCGGGCCGGCGCCGGAGACGACGTCCCGCAGCAGCGCGCCCTCGAAGACGTGGTGCTGCGGGCCGTTCGTCGCGCAGTCGAAGGTGACCTCGGCCCGGTGCTGTGGCCATTCCCGCAGGTCGGAGACGGTGAGGAAGGCCGGGCGGTCGAGGTCGCCGTGCAGCAGGAGTGAGGGCATGGAGCAGTCATGCCCCGCCGGAGCGACAGCGGAACCTCATCTGCGAGGTTGAGAGGGTCACCCGAGCCGTATCTGTGCGATCAATTGCCGGTTCCGCCTTGCAGTTTCCGGTTGATTGCCCGCCAAACCACATCACGTGTCACCGGCAGCTCGGTGAAGCGGATCCCCGTCGCGTCCCGCAGGGCGTTCGTGAACGCCGGGGCCACCGGGTTGAAGGGGCTCTCGCTCATGGACTTCGCGCCGAGCGGGCCGATCGCGTCCGAGGTCTCCATGAAGTGCACCTCCGTGCGCGGCACGTCCGCGTACTGCGGGAGCCGGTAGCGGCGGAAGGCGGCCGTGGTGACCTCCCCGCGCTCGTCCACCCGTACCGTCTCGAAGAGCGTGGCGCCCAGCGCCTGGGCCACGCCGCCCTCCACCTGGCCCCGGCACTGCATCGGGTTCATCACCTTGCCGGCGTCCGCCGCGTGCACGCTGCGCAGGATCCGCATCTCGCCCGTGTCCGGGTCCACGGCGAGGCGGAACCACTGGGCGTTGAAGGCGACCGAGCGCGGGGAGCCGCCCCAGTGGCCGTCCGCCGCGATCTCCTCCAGCACGCCCTTGTCGTACGCGGCCTCGTACAGCTCCTTGAGGGTGAGGACGCGGCCCGCGCAGTCGAAGGCCTCGGCCTCCAGCCTGCACAGGTGCCGGGCCACGCCCGTGTGGCGGGCGGCGAAGGTCCTCAGCCGCTCCGCGAGCGAGTCGGCGGCCAGCATGACGGCCTTGCCCGCCACCACCGTGCCGGCCGAGCCGAACGCGCCGGTGTCGTGGCGGACCACGTCCGTGTCGGACTGGCGGACGGCGATCCGGTCGACCGTGGTGTTCAGCGCTCCGGCGGTGATCTGCTTGTGGACGGTGGTGGTGCCGTTGCCGAACTCCGCCGTGCCCACCGCGATGTCGTACGTGCCGTCTCGCAGCAGGCTGACCCGCGCGTCGGCGAAGTGGCCGCCGGGCGGCCCCGTCGCGATCATGGCGACGGCCGAGCCCGTGCCCGTCAGCCAGCCCTCGGGGACCTCCTCGTGGCTGCGGTCCTCGGCCTCGGCCCGGCGCACGACGTCCATGCACTGCTTCATGCCGTAGGAGGCGATGAAGAGGTCCTCCTCGTGGCCGATCGGGGTCACCATGTGGTCGCCGGCGCCGATGACGTTCTTCTCGCGCAGCACCAGCGGGTCCATGCCGAGCCGGATCGCCAGCTCGTCCATCACCGATTCGAGGGCGAAGAGGACCTGGCCCAGCCCGTAGCCGCGGAAGGCGCCCGCGGGCACCGTGTTCGTGTAGACCGAGTACGCCTCCACCTCCTTGTTCGGCGCCTTGTACACGGCGAAGGACTCGCCCGCGCTGTGGAACATGACCGCCGGGCCGTGGTTCCCGTAGGCGCCGGTGTTGGAGACGATGCGGATGCGCAGCGCGGTGAGCGTGCCGTCGGCCTTCGCCCCGATCTTGATGGTGATCTTGAAGGGGTGGCGGGTGGTGGCACCGTAGAACTGCTCGGCCCGGGTGAACTCGAGCTTCACCGGGCGCCGCAGCTTCAGGGCGGCGAGGACCACGATGTCCTCGGTCAGCATCTCCTGCTTGCCGCCGAACCCGCCGCCCACGCGGCCCGCGACGACGCGGACCTCGTCCTCGCCGAGCCCGTACAGCGCGCACAGCGCCCGCCGGGTGAGGAAGGGGGCCTGGGTGGAGGAGCGGACGGTGATCCGCTCGCCCTCGCCGTCCTCCTTGGGTTCGAACCAGGCGACGCTGCCGTGGGTCTCCAGGCTGGCGTGCTGCACCCGCTGCGTCCGGAAGGTCTCCTCGTGGACGACGTCCGCCTCCGTATATCCCTTCTCCATGTCGCCGATCGTGCCGTGGACCTCGCCGCACACGTTGTTCCCGGCGCGGAAGATCCCCGACTCGGGGCCCTTGGGGTGCAGGACCGGCGCGCCCGGCAGCATCGCCTCCTCCGGGTCGACCACGTACGGGAGCTCCTCGTACGTGACGACCACGCGGCGGCAGCCCTCCTCGGCCGCCTGCTCGCTGTCGGCGACCACGGCCGCCACGCGCTGGCCGACGAAGCGGACCACGTCGTCCAGGACGCGGGTGTCCATCGGGTCCTCGGTGGGGTGCTCGTGCCGGGCCGAGGAGTACAGCTGGTCCGGGGCGTCGTGGTGGGTGAGGACCGCGTGCACGCCCGGGACCTGGAGGGCGTCGCGGGTGTCGATGCCGACGATGCGGGCGTGCGGGTGCGGGGAGCGCAGCAGCTTCATGTGGAGCAGCCCGGGGACGTCCACGTCGAAGGTGTAGCGGGCGGTGCCGGTCACGACCTGGGGTCCGGCCGGGGCGCCCGGGCTGCGGCCCACGGCCTGGCCCGCCCCGGGCTCCTCGACGTGCTTGACCCCGCGGACGGCGTCCTCGATGGCGCGGTAGCCGGTACAGCGGCAGATGTTGCCCTTGAAGGCGCGCGGGAGGTCGTCGAGCTTGCCGTCGTCGTGGGCGGTGCCCCGCTCGGCCTGGAGGGCGGAGGTGGTCATCAGGAACCCGGCCGTGCAGAACCCGCACTGGAAGCCCTGGGCGTCCAGGAACCGCTGCTGCGCCGGGTGGAGTTCGCCGCCGGGCTTGGCCAGGCCCTCGACGGTGGTGACGGAGCGGCCCTCGGCGCGGACGGCCGGGTAGAGGCAGCTGTGCACCGGCTGCCCGTCGACGTGGACCGTGCAGGCCCCGCAGTCGCCCTGGTCGCAGCCCTTCTTCACGCCGAACCAGCCGCGTTCGCGCAGGTAGGTGCGCAGGCACTGGCCCGCCCGCGGCTCGTCCTCGAAACGCTGCTCGTTGATCTCGATCCCGTAGCTCATCGGGGGCCCTCCTCCGGGGTGAGTTCGCGGCGGATCTCCTCCGCCTGCCGCAGTGCCATGTGCCGTCGCCACTCGGGGAGCCCGTGGATGTCGTCGAACCACTCCCCGGGACGGACGGCGTCGTCGACGGCCGCCCGCAGCCCCTCCGCGGTGGGCGGCAGCGCGAACCAGAAGCGCAAGGGGCGGGTGGTGGCGGCGGAGACGGTGACGGCGAGGGAGCCGTCCCGCGGGTCTAGGGCGCCGATGACCAGGGAGCCGGAGCGGCCCAGTCCGTAGAGCGAGGCCTGCCGGAAGGCCGTACGCGTCTCCAGGGCTCGGGCGGGGATCCGTACGGAGCGCAGCATCTCGCCGTCGCGCAGGTCCTTGACGCCGGCGCCGCGGATGAACTCGGTGACGGGCATCCGGCGGGTGGCGCCGTCCTGGCCCTGGAGGAGGACGGTGGCGTCGAGGGCGGCGGTCAGGGAGATCATCGGGCCGGCGGGCAGGCCGTTGCAGAGGTTCCCGCCGACCGTGGCCATGTTCCAGATCTTGAAGCTGGCCAGGAAGGCGCGGCAGCACTGCTCGATCAGCGGGGCGGCGGTGGCGGACAGGGTCCGGCCGAACCGCGACAGTTCGGTGATCGTGCAGGTCGCGGCGATGTCGAGGGAGCCGTCCGGCTGCCGGGACAGTGGCGGCCAGCCCATCCGCGAGAGGTCGATCAGGCGCCGGACGTGGGGCTGCGGCTCGGAGAAGAGGTAGGTGCCGCCGCCGAGGAAGGCGTCACCGGGACGCCAGGGTTCGCGGCGGCGCGCGTCGCGCACGTCGAGCACCGTGTTGAGGTCCAATTCGCGCCACCAGCCTTCCTGCCATCGGGGGTTCGCCCCAGTGAAGCAACGGCGCAGGGGGCGAAACGACTGGTCCCGGCCACGGAAAGGATCCGGCCGTGACGGGCCGCTCCTGGTGAATCAACCAAGAGCTATAGGCGGCCAGCAGCCTTGCATTTACGATGGCATTCCTCGTATTCACCTCGCGAATGTGGGACACCCCCCACCGCAAGGAGCCCCCGCATGCACGTCCTCGATCTGCTCCAGTCGGAGAATCTCGGCCTCACCCTGCTCTGGGGTGAGGAAGCGCTTCTCGGCCAGGAGATCAGCGGTGTCACCGCCACCGACCTGGAGGACCCGGGCCGCTTCCTCGGCCCCGGCGAGCTCGTCCTGAGCGGACTGGTGTGGTGGGCGGAGGGCGAGCCGGCCAAGGCCGACCGCTTCGTCTCCGCCCTCGCCGACGCCGGGGCCACCGCCCTCCTCGCCGGCGAGGAGACCCACGGGCGGGTCCCCGAGGAACTGGTCGCCGCCTGCCGGGCCCACCGGATGCCGATCGTGGCCGTTCCGGGGCGCACCAGCTTCCGGGCCGTCACCGAGGCCGTGTACCTGCGCCAGTGGGGCGACCTCAGCCGCCGCCCGACCAGGCCCTTCGCCCTCCCCGAGAACGTGCGCGGCGAGCTGAGCCGGCTGCTGGAGGGCGGCGCAGGCCCCGCCGAACTGCTGGACCGCGCCTGCGCGCACCTCGGCAGGGTGGCCTGCTACCTGCTGACCGCGAGCGGCCGCACGGTGGCGCGTACGCCCTCCGCCCCCGCGGTACCCGCCCAGCGGGCGGCCGCCCCCGCGCGCGGCGGGCTCACCCTGCGCGTGGAGGCCGACAGTTCCCCGTACGACGCCTGGCAGCTGCACGTCCCGGACGCCGACGCCGCTCCGCCCCGGGTGCTGCACGAGATCGCCGAGGTCCTCGCCCAGTACCGCGAGGGCCGCGAACGCCGCGACACCGCCGCCGCCCGGACCGCCGGGCAGGCCCTGACCGGGCTGCTGTCCGGCCCGGCGGAGCCCGACCCGGCGGCGCTGGAGGAGGCCCTCGCCGCGGCCGGACTGCCTGCCGCGGGCCCGTACCGGGTGCTCGCGGCAACCTCGGGGGCGGCCCTGGCCGAGGCGCTGGCGCACCTGGAGGGGGTTCCGTGGGCGGCGGGCGACACGGCCGCCGTGCTGTACGAGGACCCGTGCGGGCGCGTCGACGTCGCGGCCGAGCTGCGCGCACTGTGGCCGCTGCTCCAGGCCTGCGCGGTCCCGGGAGCGGACCTGTGCCTCGGCGCGGGCGCGCCGGTGGCGGGGCCGGAGGGGCTGCGGGCCTCCCTCGGCCAGGCCCGCTTCGCCCTGACGGCGGCCGCCGAGGGGGAGGGCCGGGTGCGCGCGGTCGAGCAGCTGGACACCCTCGCGGAGCTGCTGTCGGGGGTGCCGGGGGAGGTCCGCTCGGTGTTCGGGACGGCGACGCTGGGGGCGCTGGGCGACGGGATGCTGCGGGAGACCCTGGAGGTCTTCCTGGCCAACAACTGCTCGTGGGCCCGCACGGCGGAGGCGCTCCACCTGCACGTGAACACCGTGCACTACCGGATGGAGCGGGTTCAGGTCCTGACGGGCCGTGACCTCTCGCGCCTGGACCACAAGCTGGACCTGTACGCGGCGCTGCTCTGCGGTTGACCCCGCGCGCTGCCCCCGCGTGCTGATCCCGGGTGCTGATCCCGCGCGCTCACCCCGGGAGGTCGACGACGACCTCCGTCGACTTCACGCGGGCGGTGACGCTGACGCCGACCGCGATCCCGAGCTCCTCCACCGACTCGCGCGTGACCACCGAGACGATGCGGTGCGGGCCCGACTGGATCTCCACCTGGGCCGCGACCTCGTCGACCCGTACGGCGGTGACGATGCCCGCGAAGGCGTTGCGCACGGAGGTGGCGGCCGCCCGGCCGGGCACGGGGTGCAGCCCGGCGGCCCGCTGCGCGGCGAAGGCGGCGAGCGCCGCCCCGTCGACGGACCGGGTGCCGTCGGGGGCGCGCCGCGAGGGCAGCCGGCCGGCATCGGCCCAGCGGCGCACGGTCTCGGGACTCACGCACAGCAGGCCGGCGGCCCGGCCGATCGAGTAGGACGGCACGGGCGCAGCTTAGGGCCTGCCGCCCCGGGCGGGGACGGGGCTGGATGGGGGCTGGATGGGGGCCGGGGCATAGGGCCGGCCTATGCCCCCATCCGCCAGCGGGGCCTACCGGGGGCCGGGGGACCGGACGAGGGTGGTGGCAAGAGCCTTCCGATGAAGCAAGGACACCATGTACACCCTCCTCTTCCTCCTGATCTCCCTCTGCCTCTGGGCGGTGCTGGGCGACTGGCCGCGCAGGTCACGGCTGTTGCTGTGGGCGGGGACGCTGGCGCTCACCACGCTCGCGTTCCTCCCCCACCTCGACCGCGCCTTCGGCCTGAGCTTCTGAGGAGGAGCCCGACATGACCGCCACCGCGACCACCACCGTCACCCTTCCCCCCGTCCGCCCCTCCCACCGCCTGGGCCTCTGGTTCGCCCACGCCTACGTGCTGGGCATGTGCGCCACCATCGGCGGCGCGTACGTCTTCCAGTTCGGGCTGTGGGAGTACCCCTGCCCGATGTGCCTGCTCCAGCGGATGTTCATGCTGCTCAGCGCGCTCGGACCGGCCATGATCATCGCCCGCTCGCGCAAGGGCGCGGTGAGCACCGCCGAGTTCGCCTCCGGCTGGGGCGTGGCCATCGTCTCGGCGCTGATCGGCAGCACCGTGTCCGCCTCGCAGGTGCTGATGCACATCGTGCCCCCGGACCCCGGCTACGCGGGCGCCCTGTTCGGACTGCACCTCTACACCTGGGCGGCGATCACCTTCCTGCTCGCGGTCCTCGCGGCGGCCGTGAACCTCGTCCTGGCCCGCGAGTTCCAGCCCCTGGGCGCCGCCCGGACGTCGCCCGCCCTGCGCCGCGCGGCCGGCTTCACCCTGGCCGTCCTCGGCTTCTTCGCGGTGACCAACCTGGTGGCCTGCTTCCTCCTCCAGGGCCTGCACTGGCAGATGCCGGGCGACCCGACCGGCTACCGGCTCTTCACCGACCTGCTGTGAGGTTGCGGGTCATCCGCTCCAGGACGCTGACGGCGGTCCGGTACTCCTGCGGGGAGATGCCGGCCGTCGACAGCTCGCGGAAGGCGCCGACGCGCTCGCCGGCCGGCGCGAGGCGGGCGCGGCCGTCGTCGGTCAGGGCGAGGCGGTCCGGCTCCGGCCGGGCCGCCCAGCCGCCGTCGAGGACG
The DNA here is from genome assembly GCF_045160885.1 of Streptomyces sp. NBC_00158. Lineage (NCBI taxonomy): Bacteria > Bacillati > Actinomycetota > Actinomycetes > Kitasatosporales > Streptomycetaceae > Streptomyces > Streptomyces sp. NBC_00158. The sequence continues at coordinate 3,504,862 of NZ_CP108161.1, read as the reverse complement.
GCCGCGATGGCGGAGTCCAGCTCGGCGGCCGGGGCGTGGGCGGCGAGGGCGGTCCGCACGCCGGCGTCACCGGCGGCGGGGTCCTCGCGTACGACGTTCAGGACCTGCCAGCCGAGGCGGGTGAGGCCGAACTCGTCCAGCAGGGCGTCCATGGCGGTGGTGAGGGCCTGGTCGGTGCGGGCCAGCCAGTGGCCGATGGGCTTCACGGCGGTGCTCCTTCGGGGGGTGGGATCAGCGGGCGGTGAAGGCGGCGGCGTTCTCGCGGGCCCACTGCGCGTAGCTGCGGGCGGGGCGGCCGAGGAGGGTCAGGGTGGTGTCGGCGATGGCGGCGGGACCGTGGTCCGCGGCCTCCCACAGGTCGAGCAGCGAGGAGACCATCGGCGCGGGCATGTGGGCGCCCATCTGCCGCTCGGCCTCGGCGCGGGTGATGCGTTCGACGGGGATCTCGCGGCCGATGGCGTCGGCCAGGATCGCGAGCTGGCGGCGGAAGGTGAGTGACTCGGAGCCGGTCAGGGTGAGCCGGCGGCCGGTGAGGGAGTCGCCGGTGAGGGCCTCGAAGGCGATGTCGGCGATGTCCTCGGGGTGGATGGGCGCGATGTGCGCGTCGGGGAAGGCGAGCTGGACCGGCAGGGACCGGCCGATGGGGTACGCCCAGCCGAAGGAGTTGCTGGCGAAGGCGTCCGGGCGCAGGAAGGTGCAGGTCAGGGTGGAAGCGGTGAGGGCCCGCTCGACCTTGAGGCTGTGGCCGGCGAGCGCGTCGTCCTCGGCGCCGGGGGCGAGGACGGAGGACGAGGACAGCAGGACGACGTGCTCGACACCGGCGGCCTCGGCGGCGGCGATCAGCTCGTGGATGCCGGCGGGCTCGGGATAGAGGAAGACCTGTCGTACGCCGTCCAGTGCGGCGGCGTTGGTCCCGGGGCGGTCGAGGACGAGCTCGTGCGCCTCGACGCCGGCCGGGACGGTGAGCCCGGCGGGGTTGGCGCTGGCGGCGCGGACGGCGTGGCCGGCGGAGTGCAGGCGGGCGACGAGGGCGCGGCCGACCTTGCCGCGGGCGCCGGTGACGAGGGTGGTCATGGGGGCTCCGTTCGTAGCGGGCGGCAGCCGCTCATTGATTGACTGCCTACATATGCATGCTTGCATGCACACGTTTTCACGTCAACACATGTTTGCCGACGGTCACGGATATACGATCGGGGCCATGACGAACCAGCGGCCGGACGCGGCGAGCACGGCGGACACGGCGAGCACGGCGAACGCGGCGGGCATGAGCGACGAAGAGCTGCTGAACGCCGTCGGGCCGGCGTTCGGGAAGCTGCGGCGCTCCTCGCTCCTGGAGGTCGAGGACCCGATCTCCCAGAAGGACCTCGGTCGGACCCTGGTCCTCAACGTCATCCTGGAGATCGGGCAGGAGGGCGCCCGCGAGGTCACCGTCGGCGCCGTGGGCGCGCACCTGGGCACCGACCCGTCGGTGGCCAGCCGCATGGTCTCCGACTGCATCTCGGCCGGCTACCTGGTCCGCGCCGCCTCCCAGCGGGACGGCCGCCGCACGGTCCTCCACCTCAGCCCCGAGGGCGAGGAGCTGATGGCCCGCTTCCGCCGGCACCAGCGCTCGGCGTTCGAGTACGTCACCGCCGGCTGGAGCGAGCGCGAACGCCTGGACTTCGCCCGCCTGATGCTGAAGTACGTCGCGTCCCAGGAGTCCCTGCGTCGCAAGGAGTAGACACTGTCTACGAAAGTGGCCGTTTCTGAGTACGCGTACTCAGGACGCGCCTGCCCCGCCCTGCGAGCGTCTGGCGCATGGACAAGATCTACTCAGTGGCGGGCAGCACCCTCGCCGGTCTGTTCACCGGCTACCTGGCGATGGGGCTGTGGTGGTGGGGCGCCACCGAGGACGGCCGCTGCGAATCCGGCCCCGCGATCTGCCTGCCGGTGTACCAGTTCTTCTGCTTCGTCTCGTGGTTCGCCGTCACGGCGGTCTTCTTCGTGATCGCCCTGCGCCTGCTGGACGTCCGCCCGAGGACGGCCACCGTCCCGGCCTGCCTCGCCCTGCAGATGTACGCCCTGACGCTGCTGGCCCCGCTCTCGCCCCACCAGTACCCGGAGCCCTCGCTCCTCGCCTTATGCGCCCTCGCCGCCGGCCCGGGCCTGGTGGCCCTCTGCACCTTCCCGGACTGGCGCCGCCGGGGCCTGGCCGCGACCGGCGTCCTGGTGGCCGCCGCCTTCGTCGCGTACGGATGCGCCGAGGGCTTCCCGTGGTGATGCCGTTCGTCGTGAAACGCGATGGCGGAGGTGTGCGAGGGCGTGCGACGGTTCGGTCCATGGGCAACTCCAGGGCATATCCCGTTCTCCGGACCACGGACGCGATCGAGGCGTACGCGCAGGCCAAGCGTTTGTGCGCCCTGCTGGCGGAGCGCGATGACGAGATCGGGCTCTTCGCGGAGCTGCGCACGGTCGCGGACGTGCGGAAGATCGCCGAGGTCCTGCCCGGGGCGAACTTCGATTACTCGGAGATGCGTACCGGTCCGGCGGGCGAGGACCTCTGGTTCGACCTCGACGTCACGACTGCGGACGATGCCGCGCTGGAGCCGCACCTGCCGCTGGACGTCATGGTGGACGTTCCGCGAGGGAGCGTGGAGGAACGCTTCGTGGCGGCTCTCGGCCGGGGCCTGGCCGCGATCGACTGGCACGGCTCGTGGCCGGACGAACCGGAGGCCGGCCGTTACGGGTCGCCGAAGTACGACGGGGTCCAAGTGGTGTTCCACGGAGATGACGCCGGGTGGGACCGGTGGACCGAGCACCACACCGTCTTCGTGCACACGGGCAAGTTCGGCGACCTGCCCCGGGCCCGGAAACTCGCCGGGTGCATCGGCAGTGAGGTTCTGGGCGAGCCGCAGACCGGATGGTGACACCGCCACCGACGGCCATCCCGGAACTGGGACCGCGGAACGACGAAGGTCCCGGCCGCTGAGCGGTCGGGACCTTCGTTTGCCCTGACGGGCAGAGGCGGAGGATACGAGATTCGAACTCGTGAGGGGTTGCCCCCAACACGCTTTCCAAGCGTGCGCCCTAGGCCTCTAGGCGAATCCTCCGCCGCAAACAATACAAGACGTTGAGGGGTGCTCGCGAACACGATCCGGTCCGGGGGGCCCGTGAGGATCCGGGGAGGGGTCCGGCTCGATTCCGGGGGCCCGTATCCGCTAGGGTGGGGCCCAGCCCCTCACGTGGCGCTATCTCACCCAACTCCCCCAGGGCCGGAAGGCAGCAAGGGTAAGTGGGCTCTGGCGGGTGCGTGAGGGGCGCTTTGCGTTCCGGGGCGGGTCCGGGGGCGTCGGCGGGCCGTTGTTGTCGGTGGGCCCGGATAACCTCGTAGACGTGTCGTCCCTTGCGCTGTACCGCCGCTATCGCCCCGAGTCGTTCGCCGAGGTCATCGGGCAGGAGCATGTCACTGCACCGCTGATGCAGGCCCTGCGGAACAACCGGGTCAATCACGCGTACCTGTTCAGTGGCCCGCGCGGCTGTGGCAAGACGACCAGCGCGCGCATCCTGGCGCGGTGCCTCAACTGTGAGCAGGGTCCCACCCCGGACCCCTGCGGGGAGTGCCAGTCCTGCCGCGACCTCGCCAGGAACGGGCCGGGCTCCATCGACGTCATCGAGATCGACGCCGCCTCGCACGGTGGTGTCGACGACGCGCGTGACCTGCGGGAGAAGGCCTTCTTCGGGCCCGCGTCGAGCCGGTACAAGATCTACATCATCGACGAGGCGCACATGGTCACCTCGGCGGGCTTCAACGCCCTGCTGAAGGTGGTCGAGGAGCCGCCGGAGCACCTCAAGTTCATCTTCGCGACCACCGAGCCCGAGAAGGTCATCGGGACGATCCGCTCCAGGACGCACCACTACCCCTTCCGGCTCGTGCCGCCCGGGACGCTGCGCGACTACCTCGGCGAGGTCTGCGGGCGCGAGGGCGCCAAGGTCGAGGACGGAGTGCTGCCGCTCGTCGTGCGCGCCGGCGCCGGGTCCGTGCGCGACTCCATGTCCGTCATGGACCAGCTCCTCGCCGGTGCGGGCGAGGCGGGTGTGACGTACGCCATGGCGACCTCCCTGCTCGGGTACACCGAGGGCTCGCTGCTCGACTCCGTCGTCGACGCCTTCGCCGCCGGCGACGGGGCCGCCGCCTTCGAGGTCGTCGACCGGGTGGTCGAGGGCGGGAACGACCCGCGCCGGTTCGTCGCCGACCTGCTGGAGCGGCTGCGCGACCTGGTGATCCTGGCCGCCGTGCCCGACGCCGGGGAGAAGGGGCTGATCGACGCCCCCGCCGACGTCGTGGAGCGGATGCAGGCCCAGGCCTCGGTGTTCGGCGCCGCCGAGCTCAGCCGCGCCGCCGACCTGGTCAACGCCGGGCTCACCGAGATGCGCGGCGCCACCTCGCCCAGGCTCCAGCTGGAGCTGATCTGCGCCCGGGTGCTGCTGCCGGCCGCCTTCGACGACGAGCGGTCCGTGCAGGCGCGGCTCGACCGGCTGGAGCGCAGCGGTCCGCCCGCCGGTGCCGCCTTCGCCCCCGCGCCGTCCGCACCGCCCGCCATGGGCTACGTGCCCGGTCCCGAGGCGCACGGCATGGCTCCGGCCGGGCCCGGCGGCGGGGTCGCCGCCGCGCGTGCCGCCGTACGCGGTCCCGTGCCGGACGCCGCCGTGGCGGCGCAGGCTCCGCCCGCGCAGGCCCCGGCCGCGGTCCCGGCTCCGGCCGCCGCGCCCGTCCAGGCTCCGGCACCCGTACAGGCTCCGGCCCCCGTGCAGCCGCCGGTCCAGGCCCCCGCGCCCGTCCAGGCCGCCGCTCCGGCCGCCGCGCCCGCGCAGGCGCCCGGCGCGTGGCCCGGGGCCGCCCAGCCCGGCAGCGGGGCGCCCGCACCCGGCGCCTGGCCCGGATCCGCCGCCCCTGCCGCTCCGGCCGCCCCCGTCGCCGGGGCGTGGCCCAGCGCCGCCGTGCCCGGCAGCGGTGCACCGGCCCCGGCCGCCCCCGCGCCCACCCCCGCCCCCACGGCCTCCGCGCCCGCGCCGGCGGTCGCCGCTCCCTCCGCCGAGATGGCGGCCGGGGCCGGTCAGGTCCAGGCGATGTGGCCCGGCGTACTGGAGGCCGTCAAGAACCGCCGCCGCTTCACCTGGATCCTGCTCAGCCAGAACGCCCAGGTCACCGGCTTCGACGGGACCACCCTGCAGCTCGGCTTCCCCAACGCCGGCGCCCGCGACAACTTCGCGAGCAGCGGCAGCGAGGACGTCCTCAAGGCGGTCCTGGCCGAGCAGTTCCAGGTCAACTGGAAGATCGACGCCGTCGTCGGGGGCGGCGGACCGGCCCCGGCCGCGCCCTCCTCGTACTCCTCCTACTCCGCGCCGGCCGCGCCCGCCTACAGCCCGCCCCCGGCTGCCCCGCAGGCCGCGCCCGCCGCGCCGGTCCAGCAGGCCCCGCAGCCGTCCGCGTACCAGCCGGCGCCCCCGCAGGCGGCCCCCGCGCAGCAGCCGCCCGTGCAGCAGGCCCCGCCGCCGGTCGCCCCCGAGGACGACGTACCGGAGGAGGACGACCCGGACCTCGTCGACAGCGCCCTGACCGGACACGACCTGATCGTGCGCGAGCTCGGAGCGACCGTTGTGGAGGAATACACGAACGAGTAGCCCCCGCTGATTGGGTGGCCGCACGAAACCGGCCGCGCCGTCCGGGCTACCCTGGGCGGCGTGAAGGTCCTCGTCATCGGCGGCGGCGCCCGCGAACACGCCCTGTGCCGCTCTCTGTCCCTCGACCCCGACGTCTCCGCGCTGTACTGCGCCCCCGGCAACGCCGGCATCGCCGAGGTGGCGGAGCTGCGCCCGGTCGACGCCCTCGACGGCGCGGCGGTCGCCGCCCTCGCGACCGAACTCGGCGCCGGCCTGGTCGTCGTCGGCCCGGAGGCGCCCCTGGTCGCCGGCGTCGCGGACGCCGTCCGCGCGGCCGGCATCCCGGTCTTCGGGCCGTCCGCCGAGGCCGCGCAGCTGGAGGGCTCCAAGGCCTTCGCCAAGGACGTGATGGCCGCGGCAGGGGTACCGACCGCGCGCAGCTACGTCTGCACCACCGCCGAGGAGGTCGACGCGGCCCTCGACGCCTTCGGCGCCCCGTACGTGGTCAAGGACGACGGCCTCGCCGCCGGCAAGGGCGTCGTCGTCACCGAGGACCGGGCCGCCGCCCGGGACCACGCGCTGGCCTGCGACCGGGTCGTCATCGAGGAGTACCTCGACGGCCCCGAGGTCTCCCTCTTCGCCATCACCGACGGCGTCACCGTGCTGCCGCTCCAGCCCGCGCAGGACTTCAAGCGCGCGCTCGACGGGGACCGGGGTCCCAACACGGGCGGCATGGGCGCGTACTCGCCGCTCCCGTGGGCGGACCCGAAGCTGGTCGACGAGGTCATGGAGCTGGTCCTCCAGCCGACCGTGGACGAGCTGCGCCACCGCGGCACGCCCTTCTCCGGGCTGCTCTACGCGGGCCTGGCCATCACCAGCCGCGGCACCCGCGTCATCGAGTTCAACGCCCGCTTCGGCGACCCCGAGACCCAGGTGGTCCTCGCCCGGCTGCGCACCCCCCTCGCGGGCGTGCTGCTGAACGCCGCGAACGGCACCCTGGACGCCCTCCCGGCGCTGAACTGGAGCGACGACGCGGCCGTCACCGTGGTCATCGCCTCCCACAACTACCCCGACACCCCGCGCACCGGCGACCCGATCGAGGGCCTCGGCGAGGTGGCGGCGCAGGACGCGCCCGACGCGTACGTGCTGCACGCCGGGACCCGGCGCGAGGGCGACGCCGTCGTCAGCGCGGGCGGTCGCGTCCTCTCGGTGACGGCGACCGGTTCCGACCTGGCGCAGGCCCGTGAGAAGGCGTATAAGGCAGTCGGGCGGATCAAGCTCGACGGGTCCCAGCACCGCACGGACATCGCCGCCAAGGCGGCCGAAGGCCGCTGACCAGCACGGCAGTCATGACGCGGGCCCGGAGCGCGAAGACGCGCACCGGGCCCGCGCGTGCGTACGCGTGCGACTGCATCCGGCCGCCTTCGAACGCAGCCACCTTTACCCAAAGCCATTCCATCGGGTGATCGTCACCCAGACCGCCTGACGTCCGCCCCCGCCCCAACTAGGGTGCGGCGCAAGCATTCCGGCACATGGCCCACCGGCATTGCGATGTCAGTGGCGGGTGTCACAGTGGGGGAGTGAGCAAAGCCGCCGCAGGGCAGAGGGGGTGAGGTCCGGCCGTGTCCGGAACCGGTTCGATCGCAGAAGTGGGCGCGCCGTCCGCGCGTTCGCGGGCCCTCGCCGTGCTGCGGGTCCGCAGCAGGGCCACGGCCGCCGTGCTGCTGCCCGCCGCCCTCGCGGTGGTGCTCGTCGCTGCCCGGATGACGGGGCGGCTGGCCGGTGACCCCTGGCCGGCGGTGACCCTGGGCGTCTGCGCGGTGGCCGCGCTGGTGCTGCTGGCGGGCGGGATATTCGGCGCGGTGGTGCTTCGCGCGGGTCCCGCCGTGACCCCGACGGTGCCGCTGCCCGAAGCCGCCGCCCCCGACCTCTACCGGCTCGTGCGGGACCTGGCCGACCGGATGGACGTCCCCGCGCCCTCCGCGATAGCCCTGACCCCGGACTGCGACAGCTGGCTGGAGGACCGCACCCACGCCGCCCACCGCCGGACCGGCGCCGGCACGGGGGGCGGCCCGGAGACCGAGCCCGGTGCGGCCCCCGTGCTGGTGATCGGCTCCCCGTTCCTGTGGTGGATGCGGGTCGCGGAGCTACGGGCCGTCCTCGCGCCCGTCGTCGCCGGTACGGGCCCCTCCGCGCACCCGGACATAGCCGACGCCCGCGGCTTCGTACGCGGCCTCGACGCGGCGGCGGACATCGGCGGCAGGCCCGGCCTGGGCTGGATCGGCCGCCCGGCCCGGCTGCTGCTGCGGCTGTGCCGGACGGACGCCGCCGAGATGGAGCGCGGGGTCGCCGCCGCCGCCTCCAACCGTGCACAGGGTGTGGACTACGCGCTGCGCATCGTCGCCCAGGAGCAGGTGGGCCTCGCCTACGCGGGCTGGGACCGGCTGCTGACCCGGGTCGCGCTGCCCGCCTGGCGGATGGGCCGCTGGCCGGCGCACCTGGACGCCGGAGTGGTCTCCGCCCTGACCGAGCTGTCCCGGCGGGACCGGCTGGCCGAGGGCTTCACCTCGCGGCTCGGCGAGCGCCCCGCCTGCGACCTGCTGGAGCAGCCCGGCGTGGTGGACGAGGCCGCCTCCCTGCTGGCGGCCCGCCTCTTCCACGGCGGCCCGGCCGAGGCGGGGCCGGACTGGTCCCCCGTCGACTGGGCGGCGTACCCGCAGGAGGTCGTGGACCGGAAGTGGCGTACCGAGGCGGCTCGCCTGCACGCGGCCCTGGACGCCCTGTCCGTCCCGGCGGACCCGGCACCGCCCGCCGCAGCCGCCTCCCGCCCGGACGCCGCCGGGGCCCCGGCGGAGCCGGTCCCCGTGACCACGGGCGCCCCCGCCCAGGGGGAGGCCTCCGCGTCCGGGGCCGGCGTCCCGGGCGGTCCCGGCGGTCCCACCGCCCCGGCCGCCGCCCGGCCCGCCGACCGGACCGCCCTGGGCGAACCGGTTCCCCCCGCCGGGCCCACGCTGGAGCGGGTCCTCGGCTACCTCGCCGACCCCGCCGGGGAGGGCGCGGCAGGAGACGCCCTCGCCGGGCGGCTCAGCGGCGACCTGGCCCGGGAGGAGCGCGCGGCCGGAGCCGGCCGGCCCCAGCCGCGCGGGGGCGCGGACACGCTCCCGCTGTTCCCGCTCCAGCCCCCGCGCAGCGGCCGGGACCTGCTCGCCGAACACGTCACCGCCCTGGTCTGCTGCGCCGCCGTGGACTGGGCCGGCGCGGGCCCGGGCCTGGACTGGCTGGACGGCCCCGTCCTGCTGGTCGGCGGCGAGCGCCGCGCCGACCTCGCCCCCCGGGTCCTCTCCCTCGTCGAGGACGGGGACCCGGCACCGCTGCGCGACTGGCTCGCCGAGGTCGGCGTACGCCCCGAGAAGCCCGTACGCCTCCTCTGAACCGCCTCCCCTGAACCGCCTCCCCCGAACCCCCTCCCCGCGTTCCGGTCAGGTCAATTCACGACGAACGGTGACGGAGTGAGTGCGTTATGTGATGTGCTTGGGACCGGTCGCGGATGGGTGTCCGAAATACCGCCGCGCACCTGAGTGGAGCAGACGCGTTCGGGGGAGCGAGGGAGGGGAGCGGTATGGGTGCGGACCAGATCCGGCGTTGGGAGTCGGGTGCGCTCGCGCACGCGGTGACCGATCCCTTCGGCCAGGGCCCGCTGCCCTGGTTCCGGGGCAGCGAGCTGTACTTCGACGACACCGGCCAGGTCGTGCCCTGGTACGTGGACCCGGCCGTCACCGCGCCCGGCCAGGACCAGGACCAGGACCAGGGCCGGGACCGGCGCCGCAACCCCGGCGTCCCCGCCCAGGCCCCCCGGGGCGGCGGCCCCCGCACCGCCGACGACGTCCACCGCCAGATCAAGGGCTTCGCCTCCACCGGAGCCGTCGCCCCCGGCGAGGCCATCGACTTCCACATCACCGTCGACCCGCCCCAGCAGTTCTCGGTCGACGTCTACCGGATCGGCCACTACGGCGGCGACGGCGCCTCCAAGATCACCACCAGCCCCCGGCTGTCGGGCATCGTCCAGCCGCCCCCGCTCACCGCCGACCGCACCGTCTCCTGCCACCACTGGTGGCTCTCCTGGCGGCTCCAGGTCCCCTCGTACTGGAGCATCGGCGCCTACGTGGCCGTCCTCACCACCGCCGACGGCTACCGTTCCCACATCCCCTTCACGGTCCGCGACGACCACCCCGCCGACCTCCTGCTGCTGCTCCCGGACATCACCTGGCAGGCCTACAACCTCTACCCCGAGGACGGCCGCACGGGCGCCAGCCTCTACCACGCCTGGGACGAGCAGGGCCGGCTGCTCGGCGAGCGCGACGCCGCCATCACGGTCTCCTTCGACCGCCCCTACGCGGGCGCCGGCCTGCCCCTGCACGTGGGCCACGCCTACGACTTCATCCGCTGGGCCGAGCGCTACGGCTACGACCTGGCCTACGCCGACACCCGCGACCTGCACGCCGGCCGCGTCGACCCGACCCGCTACCGGGGCCTGGTCTTCCCCGGCCACGACGAGTACTGGTCGGTCCCCATGCGCCGCACCGTGGAGCGCGCCCGCGACCACGGCACCTCCCTCGTCTTCCTCTCCGCCAACACCATGTACTGGCAGGTCGAGCTGTCCCCCTCGCCCTCCGGGGTCGAGGACCGGCTCCTGACCTGCCGAAAACGCCGCGGCCCCGGCCGTCCCAGCCTGTGGCGCGAGATCGACCGCCCCGAGCAGCAGCTGCTCGGCATCCAGTACGCGGGGCGGGTCCCCGAGCCCGCGCCTCTGATCGTCCGCAACGCCACGCACTGGCTCTGGGACTCCACCGGCGCCGCCGAGAACGACGAGCTCGACGGGCTGGTGGCCGGCGAGGCCGACCGGTACTTCCCGCGCACCCAGCTCCCCGAGCACCAGGACCGCATCCTCCTCGCGCACTCCCCCTACCTCGACAGCGAGGGGGCCAAGCGCCACCAGGAGACCTCCCTGTACCGGGCCCCGAGCGGCGCCCTGGTCTTCGCGTCGGGCACCTTCGCCTGGTCCCCCGCGCTCGACCGCCCCGGGCACGTGGACGAGCGGGTCCAGCGGGCGACGGCCAACCTCCTCGACCGGATCTGCAAGCGGGACTGAGCCACCCCCTGGCCGGGGCACGGGGGCCCGTGCGGGAGAATGGTCCCGCGCTCGTACAGAACCACAGGGAGACCCCGTGCCCGGATTCGTCGAAAAGCCCGAGCCGGTGCAGGTGCCCGGCCTCGCCCACCTCCACACCGGCAAGGTCCGCGACCTCTACCGCGACGAGGACGGCAACCTCGTGATGGTCGCCAGCGACCGCATCTCCGCCGCCGACTGGGTGCTGCCCACCGAGATCCCGGAGAAGGGCCGCATCCTGACGCAGCTCTCCCTCTGGTGGTTCGAGCAGCTCGCCGACCTGGTTCCCAACCACGTCCTCGGCACCGACCTGCCCGCCGGCGCCCCCGCCGACTGGGAGGGCCGCACGCTGGTCTGCAAGAGCCTCGACATGGTCCCCGTCGAGTGCGTGGCCCGCGGCTACCTCACCGGCTCCGGCCTCAAGGAGTACGTCCAGTCCCGCACGGTCTGCGGCCTCGCCCTCCCCGAGGGCCTGGTGGACGGCTCCGAGCTGCCCGCCCCGATCTTCACCCCGGCCGCCAAGGCCGAGGTCGGCGACCACGACGAGAACGTCTCCTACGAGGAGGTCGCCCGCACCACCGGCGCCGAGACGGCGGCGCTGCTGCGCCAGACCACCCTCGCCGTGTACGGGCGGGCCCGCGACATCGCGCGCGAGCGCGGCATCATCCTGGCCGACACCAAGTTCGAGTTCGGCTTCGACAAGGACGGCACGCTCGTCGCCGCCGACGAGGTCCTCACCCCGGACTCGTCCCGCTTCTGGCCGGCCGACCAGTGGCAGCCGGGCCGCACGCAGCCCTCGTTCGACAAGCAGTACGTCCGTGACTGGCTGGCTTCCCCGGCCTCCGGCTGGGACTCGAAGGGCGAGCTCCCGCCGCCGGTCCTCCCGCAGGAGGTCGTGGCGCAGACCCGCGCCAAGTACGTCGAGGCCTACGAGCGCCTCACCGGTCAGACCTGGAGCTGACACGACGAAGGCCCCGATCAAGGATCGGGGCCTTCGTTCGCTGAGCGGACAACGCGACTCGAACGCGCGACATCCACCTTGGCAAGGTGGTGCTCTACCAACTGAGCTATGTCCGCCTGTGCGCCGTAGCGCGAGACCTACTATACCCAACCCCGCTGCCGTGCGAGACGCACTGCCGTGTGCCGGTTCTCCGCGCCGAGCTTCGTCGCCGCCGAGGACAGGTAGTTGCGCACGGTCCCCTGGGACAGCGAGGCCCGCTCCGCGATCTCCGCGATCGGCGCCCCGTCCGCCGCGAGTTCCAGCACCTCGGCCTCGCGCGCCGTCAGCGGGGAGTCGCCCGCGGAGATCGCGTCGGCCGCCAACTCCGGGTCCACGTACCGCCCTCCCGCGTGCACGGTGCGGATCAGCTCGGCCAGCCTCTGCGCCGAGACGGTCTTCGGCGCGAAGGCCCGCACCCCCGCCGCGAGCGCCCGCTTCAGGTGCCCGGGACGCCCGTGACTGGTCACGATCATGGTCTTGCAGTCGGGGAGTTCGGCCCGCAGCGATGTGGCCACGCTCACACCGTCCGCGCCCGGCATCTGCAGGTCCAGCACCGCCACGTCCGGCCGGTGCGCCCGCGCCATGGCGAGGGCCTCCGGCCCGGAGGCGGCCTCGGCCACGACGACGAGGTCGTCCTCAAGGGCCAGCAGCGCGGCCAGCGCGCCCCGGATCAGGTGCTCGTCGTCGGCCAGAAGTACGCGTACGGGGCTCACGCCCGCACCTCCACTCGTCGTGTGTCCAGGGGAACCTCGGCCCGCAGCCGGTACCGGCCGCCCTCGGCCGGCCCCGCCAGCAGGGTCCCGTCCACGGCCGCGAGACGCTCCCGCAGCCCCGCGAGCCCGGATCCGGGCATTCCGGCGGGTGTCTCGGGGACCCCGTCGTTCTCCACCAGCAGCGTCACCGTGTCCGAGTCCGCCGGGGCGGTGAGCCGGATCAGGCAGCTGCGCGCGTCGCCGTGCCGCAGCACGTTCGTCGTGGCCTCGCGGACCACCCAGCCCAGGGCCGACTGCACCTCGGCCGGCAACTGGCGCGCGTTCGTCGCGTACTCGACCCGGCAGTCCATCCCGGCGGCGCTCAGCACCCCGCGCGCGCCCTCCAGCTCCACGGAGAGGTCCGCCTCCCGGTAGCCGCGCACGACGTCGCGCACCTCCCGCTGCGATTCGCGCGCGATCCGCTGCACCTCGATCATCTGGTCCACGGCCTCGGGGCGTTCGCGCCGGGCCAGTTGTACCGCCAGCTCGCTCTTGAGGGCGATCACCGCCAGGTTGCGGCCCATCACGTCGTGCAGGTCCCGGCCGAACCGCAGCCGCTCCTCGGCGACCGCCAACTGCGCCTGGACTTCCCGGGCGTGGTCGAGTTCGTAGACGGTGCGCAGCAGCCAGCCGGAGAACCCGCAGGTGAAGGCGAGGAAGACGCCGGCGACCAGGACGCCGACGAAGTACCCGATGACCTCGTTCAGCGGAAGGCCCAGGGCGGCGACGGTCGCCGCGGTCCCGACCGCCGCGACCAAAGGGAGGTACTTCATGTGCTGGACCTTCTCCACGGCGAGGACGAGGGATCCGCAGCCGAAGCAGGTCACCCCCACCACCAGGCCGGGGGCCACGGATTCGTCGAGGCTGCCGAAGCGGCGCAGGAAGAGGAAGAGGAGCACGGCCGCGGCGGTGGCGGCGGTGGTCACCACCGCGAGCCGGACCGGGCGTTCGCGGCGGCCGCAGATGGCGTCGAGGGCCCTGGCGGAGAGGAAGCCGACGAGGACGGAGTGGGCGACGACGACGCCGAGGGCGGCGAGGGCCAGGGGTCGCGGAGTGTCGTTGTCCTCGGTGGACATGACGGCGACCAGCCCGAAGGACACGATCTCGATGAGCACGAACATGTGGAAGGACCAGCGCGTGTACAGCTCGACCTTGCCCGCGCTGCTGCGCTTCTTCCACCACCCGGTCAGCTTCGACACGTCCCGTCCCCCCGGCTCTTCGCTCTGGTCAGCGGCGCGGCTCCCAGCGGAACCACCGCTGGACAGCAAACACCGTGACGATCATCCAGGCCAGCGTGGTGAGCGCGGCACCCAGGAGGTCGTAACCGGACACCCCGCCGCTCCAGCCGGCCCGTACGAGTGTCATCACCCCGCTGAGCGGGAGGAGTTCGCACACCGAGGCCACCACGTCGGGCATCTTGTCGGTCGGGGCGAACACTCCGGAGCCGATCATCGTCGCCAGGAACAGCGGCAGCGTGGTCAGTCCCGCGGTCTCCACGTTGCGGGTGAACGTGCTGGTGAGCGCGGCCATTCCGGCGAGCAGCGGTATCGCGGCGAGCACGCCGGCGGCCACCAGCGCCGCGTTGTCGGGCATCGGGGCGCCGAGCACCGAGGCGCCGGCCACGGTGAGCGCGGTGATCTGCGCGAGGGCGATGGCGGCGGCGGGCAGCGCGGTCCCGGCGAGGATCTCCAGGTCGCCGGCCTCGCCGGTGCGCAGCCGCTTCAGTACGAGTTCCTCGCGGCGGGCCACGTACGCGGAGACCAGGTTCATGTAGACGACGAGCAGCAGCACCATCCCGATGCCGCCGGTGAGGGTGGCCTCGGCGACGGCGGCCGCGGTGTCCCCGCCGACGGAGGAGCGCAGGACGAACACCATCAGGACGGGCAGCAGCACGGCCACGCTCAGCGCGGCCCGGTTGCGCAGCAGCAGGGTCACCTCGGAGCGGCCGAGTGCGGCGAGCCGGCCGGGGTTCAGGGTCATGGTGTTCATCGGGTCCCCGCCATCGTGTCGTCGTGGGCAAGAGCGCCGGTGCCGGAGTGGCGCCGGTTCCGGGCGATCTCCAGGAAGGCCTCTTCCAGGGAGGCGTGGCGGGCGTCGAGCCCGGCCAGTGCCACCCCGGCCGTGTCGGCCCAGTTCAGGAGGGCGCCCAGGTCGTGCTGGAGCCGTTCGGTGCGGATCTCGGCCTGCTGTCCGTCGGCCGCCGCGCGCAGCTCCAGCGGCAGCCGGGCGGCCGGGACCCCGGCGGGCAGGGTGAAGCGGATCCGGGACGGCTGGGTGGCGGTCACCTCGGCGGGTGTGCCGGAGAGGACCAGTTCTCCCTCGTGCAGGATCGCGAGGCGGTCGGCGAGCTGCTCGGCCTCCTCCAGGTAGTGCGTGGTCAGCAGCACCGTGGTGCCCTGCGCCCGCAGTTCCCGTACGAGGGCCCAGGTGTCCTGGCGGCCTTCGGGGTCCATCCCGGTGGTGGGCTCGTCGAGGAAGAGCACCTCCGGCCGGCCCAGCAGGGCGAGCGCGAGGTCGAGCCGCCGACGCTCGCCGCCGGACAGCTGCTTGACGCGTACGGAGGCCCGTGCGGCCAGTCCGACCAGTTCCAGTACCTCGGCCGCCGGGCGGGCGCCGGTGGTGAGCCCGCTCCACATCCGGACGGTCTCGGTCACCGACAGGTCCGAGGGGAAGCCGCCCTCCTGGAGCATGACCCCGGTCCGCGGGCGGACCTCGGTCCGCCGGGTGTGGGGGTCGAGGCCGAAGACGCGGACCCGGCCGCCGGTCGGGGCGGCGAGCCCTTCGAGCAGCTCGACCGTGGAGGTCTTGCCGGCGCCGTTGGTGCCGAGCAGGGCGAAGACCTCGCCGCGGGTCACGGAGAAGGTGACGCCCCGCACGGCTTCGAAGCCCCCGGCGTAGCCGCGGCGCAGTTCCTCTGCCTGGATCACTGTGTCGGTGGTCATGGCTCAAGCCTCGCGGCGGACCGGCGGGCGGAGCAGTGCGCGCTGTCATGGCCCGCGATGACATTTGTCATCGGGTGTGAGCCGCGCCACGAACACGAAGGGGGGAAGGGGGAAGAGGTGGAAATGAAGAAGGCCCCGATCGGATTCCGATCGGGGCCTTCGTTCACTGAGCGGACGACGCGACTCGAACGCGCGACATCCACCTTGGCAAGGTGGTGCTCTACCAACTGAGCTACGTCCGCATGCTGCTACGACCTGGGCCGTTGCGATGCGAGCACTACTCTACCTGATCCACAACCGTGGCCGGTAAAGCGTGCAGAGCGGGTGACAGGGATTGCACACTGCGCCTCCCCCCTGGAAGGGGGGTGTTCTGCTACTGAACTACACCCGCACGACTTCGGGGTTCTTGCCTTTCGGCCTGGCCCCTCGGCGTGATCCACACACTAGCCGATCGGAGGGGGTGCATGGCAAATCCGGGTCGCCGGACCGCGGGACGGCCGGCCGCCCGATGGCCACCGGACGGCCACCGGGCGGTCGGCGGGCGGTCAGTGGGCGGCTTCGTACGCGCTGTAGACGGTCTTGGGGATGCGGCCCCGCGGCGGTACGTCGTGCCCGTGGGAGCGCGCCCAGGCCCGCACGACCGCCGGGTCCGGTGCGATCGACGTGGTCTTGAAGGCCTTCCCCGAGCGGGACTGGCGGCGGCCGGCGGCCACGAAGGGGGCCAGGCTCTTCCGCAGTTTCTTTGCGTTGGCCGCATTGAGGTCGATCTCGTACGACTTACCGTCCAGGGCGAACGTGACCGTTTCCGCCGCTTCTCCGCCATCGATGTCGTCGGAGATCGTGACTACTACGCGCTGCGCCACGGATATCGGTCCCTTCGTGCGCCGTCGCCGCCCGCCTGACGTGCGGTGATGTCGCCTGTGTGGAGGTTTCGGAGGAATGCGGCAAACCGTGCCCGCCGCGAAGCGGCAAATGTTTCGGTCCCGGCTGATTCCTTTGTACCGCGATTCCCATTGAATTGCGAAGCCCAGTTAATTCTCCCCGCGTGTCCGATCGCAATCCCGGGGGCGTGGTTTTCCGGTGGATTTTGCGAAGCGTTGGTGAAGCCGAAACGGCGGGAGGTTCGGACCCCACCGATATCTACCCGCGTAGAAATTTCGGGCGGGTACGCTGATGGAACCGCCTTCGCACCAACCACCTCATCGGGAGTGCCAGTGGCACGCGTCGTAGTCGACGTCATGCTCAAGCCGGAGATCCTCGACCCCCAGGGCCAGGCGGTGCAGCGTGCACTGCCGCGCCTGGGCTTCGATGGGATCGCCGACGTCCGCCAGGGGAAGCGTTTCGAACTGGAGGTGGAGGGACCGGTCGACCAGGCCGCCCTCGACCGCATCCACAAGATGGCCGAAACGTTCCTCGCCAACACCGTCATCGAAGACTTCACCGTGAAGGTCGAGGCCTGACGGTGACCACACGCATCGGAGTCGTCACGTTCCCCGGAACGCTCGACGACCGTGACTCGCTGCGCGCCGTCCGCCTCGCGGGGGCCGAGCCGGTCTCGCTCTGGCACCGCGACAAGGACCTGCACCAGGTCGACGCGGTCGTCCTCGCGGGCGGCTTCTCCTACGGGGACTACCTGCGCGCCGGAGCCATCTCCCGGTTCTCACCGGTGATGGAGACCATCATCGAGCAGGCCAAGGCCGGCATGCCCGTCCTCGGCATCTGCAACGGCTTCCAGGTCCTCACCGAGGCCCACCTGCTGCCGGGGGCGATGCTCCGCAACAACCACCTCCACTTCATCTGCCGCGACCAGAAGCTGCGGGTGGAGAACGCGGACACCGCGTGGACCGGCGACTACACCGCCGGCCAGGAGATCTCCGTGCCGCTCAAGAACATGGACGGCCGGTACGTCGCCGACGAGCGCACGCTCGACGAACTGGAGGCCGAAGGCCGAGTGGCCTTCCGGTACCTCGACGTGAACCCCAACGGCTCGCTGCGCGACATCGCCGGCATCACCAACGCCGCGGGCAACGTCGTCGGCCTCATGCCGCACCCCGAGCACGCGGTCGAGCCGCTGATCGGGACCGGCCGCACCGACGGCCTCCCGTTCTTCACGTCGGTCCTGAAGAAGCTGGTCAGCGCATGAGCCTCGACACCGTAAAGAACGCCACCGAGACCCCGGACGCCTCCCAGCCCTGGAAGGAACTCGGCCTCAAGGAGGACGAGTACGCCCGGATCCGCGAGATCCTCGGCCGCCGTCCCACCGGCGCCGAGCTCGCCATGTACTCCGTCATGTGGTCCGAGCACTGCTCCTACAAGAGCAGCAAGGTCCACCTGAAGCAGTTCGGCGAGAAGGTCCCGGAGAACGACGCCATGCTCGTCGGCATCGGCGAGAACGCCGGCGTCGTCGACGTCGGCCAGGGCTACGCGGTCACCTTCAAGGTCGAGTCGCACAACCACCCGTCGTACATCGAGCCCTACCAGGGCGCGGCCACCGGCATCGGCGGCATCGTCCGCGACATCCTCGCCATGGGCGCCCGCCCGGTCGCCGTCGTGGACCCGCTGCGCTTCGGCGCCGCCGACCACCCCGACACCAAGCGCGTCCTGCCGGGCGTCGTCGCGGGCATCGGCGGCTACGGCAACTGCCTGGGCCTGGCGAACATCGGCGGCGAGGTCGTCTTCGACGAGTGCTACCAGGGCAACCCGCTGGTCAACGCCGGCTGCATCGGCGTGATGAAGCACGAGGACATCCACCTCGCCAAGGCCTCCGGCCCCGGCAACAAGGTCATCCTCTACGGCGCCCGCACCGGCGGCGACGGCATCGGCGGCGTCTCGGTCCTCGCGTCCGAGACCTTCGACGACACCAAGCCCACCAAGCGCCCCGCCGTCCAGGTCGGCGACCCCTTCCAGGAGAAGCTCCTCATCGAGTGCACCCTGGAGATCTTCAAGGAGAAGCTGGTCGCCGGCATCCAGGACCTCGGCGGCGCCGGGCTCTCCTGCGCCACGAGCGAGCTGGCCTCCGCCGGTTCCGGCGGCATGCGGGTCGAGCTCGACACCGTGCCGCTGCGCGACGCGACGCTCTCGCCCGAGGAGATCCTCATGAGCGAGTCGCAGGAGCGCATGTGCGCGATCGTCGAGCCGCAGTACGTCGACCGCTTCATGGAGATCTGCGAGAAGTGGGACGTCATCGCCACCGTCATCGGTGAGGTGACCGACGGCGAGCGCCTGGAGATCTTCTGGCACGGCGAGCAGATCGTGGACGTGCCCCCGGGCACCGTCGCCCACGAGGGCCCGGTCTACAACCGCCCGTACGCCCGTCCCTCCTGGCAGGACGCCCTCCAGGCCGACGACGCAGGGGCGCTGCCCCGCCCGGCGACCTCCGAGGAGCTGCGCGCGCAGGTCCTGGCCCTGGTCTCCTCCCCGAACCAGGCCTCCAAGTCCTGGGTCACCGACCAGTACGACCGCTTCGTTCAGGGCAACACCGTGCTGTCGCAGCCCGAGGACGCGGGCATGGTCCGCATCGACGAGGAGTCCAACCTCGGCGTCGCCATGTCCACCGACGGCAACGGCCGCTACGCCAAGCTCGACCCGTACGCGGGCGCGCAGCTGGCGCTGGCGGAGTCGTACCGCAACGTCGCCGCGACCGGCGCGAAGCCCCTGGCGATCTCCAACTGCCTGAACTTCGGTTCCCCCGAGGACCCGGACGTCATGTGGCAGTTCGCCGAGGCCACCCGCGGTCTCGCGGACGGCTGCCTGGAGCTGGGCACCCCGGTCACCGGCGGCAACGTCTCCCTCTACAACCAGACGGGCGACGTCGCGATCCACCCGACCCCGGTCGTGGCCGTGCTCGGCGTGATCGACGACGTCAACCGCCGTACGCCGATGGCGTTCGCGGAGGCCGGCCAGCTGCTGTACCTGCTGGGCGACACGGCCGAGGAGTTCGGCGGTTCGGCCTGGTCCCAGGTCGTCCACGACCACCTCGGAGGCCTGCCGCCCAAGGTGGACCTGGGCCGCGAGAAGCTGCTCGGCGAGATCCTGATCTCCGCCTCGCGCGACGGCATGGTCGACGCCGCGCACGACCTGTCGGACGGCGGCGTCATCCAGGCGCTCACCGAGTCCTGCCTCAAGGGCGGCAACGGTGCGCGCGTGGTGGTCCCGGAGGGCCTGGACGCGTTCACCTTCCTGTTCTCCGAGTCCGCGGGCCGCGCCATCGTGGCCGTTCCGCGCAGCGAGGAGCTCCGCTTCACCGACATGTGCGGTGCGCGGGGCCTGCCGGCCGCCCGCATCGGTGTGGTCGACGGCGACGCGATCGAGGTCCAGGGCGAGTTCACCCTCCCCCTGGCCGAGCTCCGCGAGGCGCACGAGGCGACGATCCCGGGCCTGCTGGCCTGATCCCGCGCTCCGACCGAGCCCCCGTCCGGACCTTCCGGGCGGGGGCCCGTCGTTGCCGCGGCCGCCCCGGCCGCCCGTTGGTAGCGTCGCCCGCATCGCGTCGTCGCCGCAGGAGGCCCGGATGTTCGCACCACTGGAGCCGTCCGGCGGCGGACCGCTGCCGGACCGGGGCCGCCGGCGCAACGCCGTCAACGCGCTGTTCTGCACCGCCGGCGTGGCGGGCGTACTCCTCGGCGGCTGGGCCCTGTACGACGCCCACCGGTCGGGGCAGCACCGCGCGGAGAGCCGTACGGCGATCAGGCAGGCGTGCGCGGACCTGGCCGACCCGGACGCGGTGCTGCGGCTGGACGGCGGCCGGGACCGGGTCTCCGCAGACGAGGACGCGTACGGACACCGGCTGGACCCGTCCGACCTGCCCGACCTCTGCGAACTGCGCAGCGGCCGCGCCGGAGAGCGGGACCGGCCCCACTACCTCACCCTCAAGGTCCACTCCCTGCCCCAGCCCGGCCTGCACGTCCTCGACCCGGACGACGAGCCCGTCGCCCCGTGGACCCCGGGGCGCCGCACCGGGGACGTCACCGGCCGGATCGCCGCGCCGCTCCCCGCTCCCCTCGGGGACGGGCGGGCCGGCAGCCACACCGCGCGCTCCGTCACGGTCGAGGCCGCGTGCCGCGAGGACATCGCCGGGGTGACCTCCTTCAGGGCCACCGCGACCGCCCGGTACGGGGAACCGACCGCCGGCGACCGCAGGGCACTGGCCGCCATCGCCCGCACGGCGGCGGTGCGGGCGGCGCAGCGCAAGGGCTGCGAGACCACCCCGCCCGAACTCCCCGCAGACCTGCCCGCCCCCGGGCGGGACCTCGGCCCCGCGGACCGCGCGACCGGCGGCTGCGCCTGGTACGCGGCCCACCTGCACGGCCGCCGGGACCGCGAGCGGCTGCCCGACCGGGCCCTCGGCACCCCGCCGGCGGAGCGGGCCGCGCAGGAGTCCTGCGTCCTCGTGCTCGACACGGACACGCGGCGCGGGATCCGGGCCGGGCTCCTCGCCGAGGGCGTCCGGGCCGGCGGCCCCTCGGACCTCCTCACGAACCCCTGGTGGCTGCAGACCCACGCCTACTTCGGGGACGACGCGGACGGCACGAAGGTCAAGCCCTTCACCCGCGGGCCCCACGACATCGCGGCGGGCCAGGCCGGCCGCGAGGACCGGGTCCTGTACGCGTCGGCCGACTGCGGCGGCCGCCCCGCCGTCTTCGGCATGACCACGGCCTACCGGTACGACCGGGTGCTCGGCCCGCTGCTGGACGAGCTCTTCACGGCCTACACCACCGCGACGGCCGAGCGGCACGGCTGCACCGGACTCGTACTGCCCGCACCGCAGTAGGGTCGGGGCATGCCGCCCGCCAAGAGGAAGCCGCGTACCTACGACCAGGCGAAGATCCGCGCCGCGGTCACCGCGCAGTTCGGGCACGTGGCCCGGGCCGTCGCGGAGTTGACCCCCGAGCAGCTCGCCCGGCCCAGCGGGCTCGGGGAGTGGAGCGTGGCCGAGCTGGCCGCGCACGTCGCGTGGATCGCCGACTCGCTGGCCGGCGGCCTCGCACGGCCGCCCGCCGCCGTCCCCGAGCTGACCGCCGCCGAGTGGCCCTTCGCCACCGCCTCCCTCGCCGGGAAGATCTCCGAGGCCGCCCGGGAGACCCTGACCGGCGCCCCGCTCCCCGAGCTGTACGAGCGGGCCGGCGCCCGCCTCGCCGCGGCGCTGGAGGCCAACCCCGGCAGCCGGGTCCTGGACCTGTGGATCGGGGACATGACCCTGGCCGACTTCCTGGTCACCCGCACCGTCGAGCTGGTCGTCCACACCGACGACCTGAACCGCGCCACCGGACTCGGCATCCCGGTCGAGCGGCAGGCCCTGGCCGCCTGTACGCGCCTGCTCGCCGACGCCCTCGCGCTCAAGGCCCCCGGCGGTTCCGTCGAGGTACGGGTGCCGCCCTTCGCGGTGGTCCAGTGCGTCGAGGGCCCCCGCCACACCCGCGGCACCCCGCCGAACGTGGTGGAGACCGACCCGCTGACCTGGCTCCGGCTCGCGACGGGCCGTACCGGCTGGGCCGCGGAACTGGACGCCGCCCGCGTCAGCGCCAGCGGCGAGCGGGCCGACCTGTCCGGGCTCCTGCCCCTGATGAGCTGAGCGGGACGGAACCGGCCGGGCGCCGGGCCCGTCCCAGGGGCATGCGTACCCTCAGGCTCCTCACGACCGGCGCCCTGGCCCTCGTACTGGCCCTGACCGCGTGCAGCGCGGCCGGGCAGGACCGCGGCGACGCCACCCTGACCGAGCAGACCGCCACCGCCACGCCGCCCGTCCCGGACGCCCCGCTCACCGCGACCGCCTGGACCGTGCGCACCGTCGCCGGGACCACCGCCCCCGGCGACCGGGAGGCCCGCTTCACCCTCACCCACGAGGGGCAGGCGAGCGGCAGCCTCGGCTGCAACCGCTTCAGCGCCCCGGTCACGGTCGACGGCGCCACCGTGGCCTTCGGCCCGCTGACCAGCACCCGGATGGCCTGCGAGGGCCCGGCGGGAGAGGTCGAGCGGGCGCTGACCGCCCTCTTCGGCTCCGGCCCGCTGACCTGGAAGATCCAGGGCACCGCCCTCACGCTGACCGCCCCCGACGGCAGCACCGCCACAGCGGAGGCGGCCTCCGCCGCGGAGTGAGCCCGGCCCGGCGACTAGGCCGTCTCTTCCGGATCTTGCCCGGCCCGCGCCGCCCGGCACCGCACCTCGCCGCCTTGGCGGGGCACCAAGTACGTCCAGTACGGCGGCGCCCCGCCAAGGCGCCGATGCACGGCGCCTGGGGGCCCCTCCCAGCGGTAGCTGGGGGAGGCGCGGGCTTGACCGGCAAGATCCGAAAGAGACGGCCTAGGCCGGGTACGGCAGCAGACCGGCGTCCACCTTCTCCCACGCCCCGCGCAGCTCCGCCAGCCTGGCCGGCTCGACGGCCGCCTTGTCGGCCTGCTCCCGCAGGTCGGCGGCCAGGTTGAACAGCTGGTCGCGCCCCGACTTGCCGCGGTAGTACTTCCAGTCGCCCCGGCGCAGCGCCCGCTCTCCGCGCACCCGCCAGAACAGGTCCCGTTCGGCCGGCTTCTCGCCGCGCAGCAGGTATCCGGCCAGACTCACCCCGTCCAGCGGGTACGCCCGGTGCGGTCGGGTGCCGGCCACCTCCAGCAGGGTCGCGGTCCAGTCGGGGCTGAACACGGGCACCCGGCTGACCTGGCCGCCGTCCAGCCGGTCGGGCCAGCGGACGATGTTCGGCACCCGGATCCCGCCCTCCTGGAGCGAGGCCTTGTTGCCGGACAGCGGCCAGTTGTACGAGAACCGCTCGCCACCGTTGTCGCTGGAGAAGACGACCAGGGTGTTGTCCTCCTGGCCCGAGCGCTTCAACGCCTTCAGGACCTCGCCGACCGACCGGTCGAGGTCCTCGACCATCTGCTTGTACTTCTCGACCGAGCCGCCGTCCTGGTGCCACAGGGCCCGCGCGTCGCCCGCCTTGATCCGGCGGACGATCTCGGCGCTCTCGGCGGTGTCCCCGTCGGCGATCCACGGCCAGTGCGGGGTGGTGAAGTTCAGGTTCAGCAGCCAGGGCTTGCCGCCGTGGTCGCGCGAGACGTACTCGCTCGCCCGCTCCGTGATGATCCGCGTGTAGTAGCGCAGGTCCTTGTACGCGGCGTCGCCCTCGTAGAGGTCGTACTCGCCGCCCAGGCCCAGCTTGGAGTAGTACTCCAGCGCCCCGCCGAAGTTCCCGGAGAAGGTGTCCCAGCCGGACTTCGTCGGGCTGTAGTCGGGCAGGTAGCCGGCGTGCCACTTGCCGATCAGGGCGGTGGCGTACCCGGCCTCCTTCAGCAGCGAGGCCAGCGTCGGGTGAGTCGGGTCCAGGCCCGCCGACTTGTCGGCGATCGGCTCCGCCAGACCGCCCCTGGTACGGGCCGGGTAGCGCCCGGTGTACAGGCTGAAACGGGTCGGGGAGCAGGTCGCGGAGCCCGAGTAGGCGTCGGTGAAGCGGACCCCCTGGCGGGCGAGCCGGTCCAGGTTCGGGGTCTTGATGTGCGGGGAGCCGTACGAGGAGAGGTCGGCCCAGCCGAGGTCGTCCCCGAGGATGAACAGGATGTTCGGACGGCGCGACTGCCGGCCCCGGGCGGCGCGGAACTCGCGCTCCTCCGGGCCTGCCGCACGGCCGTCGGCGGCCTGCGCCGGAGCGGCGCCCAGCCCCACGGCGGCGGTGGCCGCGGTCGCTCCGACGGCGCCCCCGAAGGCACGGCGGGACAGCTTGCTGTTGTACGAAGACACGAGAACTCCAAGGCGCGGCCCGGCGACCCCTTCCCCGGGCGGGCGCGCAACGGCGCGCGGCACGGCAGGGCGGGGCTGGGCGAGCGAAATCAGGAAAAAGGAGAAAGAGTTGTGGCTACGCAGAACAGCGACAGATGGCGCTCGCGACACGGACCAGGTCTACGTGGCGGCGCTCGACGAGGGTGACGGCACGGTCACCGAGAGGCTGCATGGGGCGAGAGCCTGTACGAATTGCCTCGTATCTGTCAACAAAGTGATCGGAATACGAGACGGGGCCGCCCCGTCACCCTCTGTGCTGTGAGATTTCCCGGCCGTCCCCAATTCGGACCAGTGGTCGATCTCGCCTACACTCGGTGGCGTGCCTCGTGGTGATGGACGACTCAACCACGACCTGCTCCCCGGCGAGAAGGGCCCCCAGGACGCTTGCGGCGTCTTCGGTGTCTGGGCTCCGGGTGAAGAGGTCGCCAAGCTCACCTACTTCGGACTGTATGCACTGCAGCACCGCGGACAAGAGTCCGCGGGAATCGCTGTGAGCAACGGTTCCCAGATCCTCGTCTTCAAGGACATGGGCCTCGTTTCCCAGGTCTTCGACGAAACCTCCCTCGGATCCCTCCAAGGTCATATCGCGGTCGGTCACGCCCGCTACTCGACCACCGGAGCCTCCGTCTGGGAGAACGCTCAGCCCACCTTCAGGGCGACCGCCCACGGCTCCATCGCCCTGGGTCACAACGGCAACCTGGTGAACACCGCCGAGCTCGCCGAGATGGTCGCCGACCTCCCCCGTCAGGACGGCCGTGCCACCCAGGTGGCCGCCACCAATGACACCGACCTGGTCACCGCCCTCCTCGCCGGCCAGACCGACGACGACGGCAAGCCCCTGACCATCGAGGAGTCGGCCGCCAAGGTCCTCCCCCAGGTCAAGGGCGCCTTCTCCCTGGTCTTCATGGACGAGGGAACCCTCTACACCGCCCGTGACCCGCAGGGCATCCGCCCGCTGGTCCTCGGCCGCCTGGAGCGCGGCTGGGTGGTCGCGAGCGAGACCGCCGCCCTCGACATCTGCGGAGCCAGCTTCGTCCGCGAGGTCGAGCCGGGCGAGCTCATCGCGATCGACGAGAACGGCCTGCGCACCTCGCGCTTCGCAGAAGCGAAGCCCAAGGGCTGCGTGTTCGAGTACGTCTACCTGGCGCGCCCGGACACCGACATCGCCGGCCGGAACGTCTACCTCTCGCGCGTCGAGATGGGCCGTCGCCTTGCCAAGGAGGCCCCGGTCGAGGCCGACCTGGTGATAGCGACGCCGGAATCCGGCACGCCCGCCGCGGTCGGATACGCCGAGGCCAGCGGGATCCCGTACGGATCCGGCCTGGTCAAGAACGCCTACGTCGGCCGGACCTTCATCCAGCCCTCGCAGACGATCCGCCAGCTCGGCATCCGCCTCAAGCTCAACCCGCTCAAGGAAGTCATCCGGGGCAAGCGCCTCGTCGTCGTCGACGACTCGATCGTCCGCGGCAACACCCAGCGCGCCCTCGTGAAGATGCTCCGCGAGGCCGGTGCGGCCGAGGTCCACATCCGGATCTCCTCCCCGCCGGTGAAGTGGCCGTGCTTCTTCGGCATCGACTTCGCCACCCGGGCCGAGCTGATCGCCAACGGCATGACGGTCGACGAGATCGCCACGTCGCTCGGCGCGGACTCGCTCTCGTACATCTCGCTCGACTCGATGATCGAGGCGACCACCATCCAGAAGCCCAACCTCTGCCGTGCCTGCTTCGACGGCGAGTACCCCATGGAGCTGCCCGACCCGCAGCTCCTGGGCAAGCAGCTCCTGGAGAACGAGCTCGCGGGCGGCACCGACGCCGCCGACGCGCTCCGCCGCCCGTAGGCCCGTGGGCCGGCCCTTCCCGGGCCGGCCCGGCTCCACCTGCGCCGCGCCCTGTCTTTGAGGCTTCTCCCGGGGCCCGGCACCACACGCAGCAACGACACGAAAGCTCTCGCCTGTCATGACAGAGAAGACCACCGGGGCCAGCTACGCAGCCGCCGGCGTCGACATCGAAGCGGGCGACCGCGCCGTCGAGCTGATGAAGGAGTGGGTGAAGAAGACGCAGCGCCCCGAGGTCCTCGGCGGCCTCGGCGGCTTCGCCGGCCTCTTCGACGCCTCCGCCCTCAAGCGCTACGAGCGCCCCCTGCTGGCCTCGGCCACCGACGGCGTCGGCACCAAGGTGGACATCGCCCGCCAGCTGGGCGTCTACGACACCATCGGCCACGACCTGGTCGCCATGGTCATGGACGACATCGTCGTCTGCGGCGCCGAGCCGCTCTTCATGACGGACTACATCTGCGTCGGCAAGGTCCACCCCGAGCGCGTCGCCGCCATCGTCAAGGGCATCGCCGAGGGCTGCGTCCTCGCCGGCTGCGCCCTCGTCGGCGGCGAGACCGCCGAGCACCCGGGCCTGCTCGGACCGGACGACTTCGACGTCGCGGGCGCCGGCACCGGTGTGGTCGAGTACGACCGCCTCCTCGGCGCCGATCGCATCCGTACGGGGGACGCCGTCATCGCGATGGCTTCGTCCGGCCTTCACTCGAACGGGTACTCGCTCGTCCGGCACGTCCTCTTCGACCGGGCCGGGATGTCCCTGGACCAGCACGTCGAGGAGCTCGGCCGCACCCTCGGCGAGGAGCTGCTGGAGCCGACCAAGATCTACTCGCTGGACTGCCTGGCCCTCACCCGGACGGCCGAGGTCCACGCGTACTCGCACATCACGGGCGGCGGCCTCGCGGCGAACCTCGCCCGGGTCATCCCGGACCACCTGCACGCCACCGTCGACCGCTCCACCTGGGCGCCCGGCGCGATCTTCGACCTGGTCGGCAAGGCCGGCAGCGTCGAGCAGCTGGAGCTGGAGAAGACCCTCAACATGGGCGTCGGCATGATGGCCGTGGTCCCGCAGGAGTCGGTGGACGTGGCCCTGACCACCCTCGCCGACCGGGGCGTCGAGGCCTGGGTCGCCGGGGAGATCCTCGACCGGGGCGACCACGCCGAGGGCGCGACCCTGACCGGGAGCTACGCGGTCTGAGCAGCACTGAAACCCGGTCCGGGGCAATGCCCTGGACCGGGTTTCGGCACATGTGGAACGAGTTCAGTCAGCCTGCGGTACGCACGCCGTGAACAGAGGATCGGTGCGTCAAGCCCCGCGACGGTGAGCCGAGGGGCCGGACTGCTCGTCCTCGTCCTCGTCGTCATCGTCGTACAGATCCGCGTACTTCGCGTACGGGTCGTCGTCGTCCAGATCGTCATCGACTTCGACCGGCGCGCTGATAGGCAGCGGCTCTGTCGGCGATGCGCCCAGCTCATTGGCCAGACGCGAGAGGTCAGTCCCGCCGCTGTTGTACTTCAGCTGGCGGGCGACCTTTGTCTGCTTGGCCTTGGCCCGGCCGCGCCCCATGGCTCGACCCCCTCGGTGACGGGGCTCGACGGCCCCAGAGTCTGACACGCGTTCATGGTTCGGATCGGGCTCTCCGTGGAGAGACCGTCCGTAGGGGTTTAACGGTACCTGCTTCCGCGGCCATACGGTACGCCGCCCGCATGACGCGCCTCTCCACAGAACCAGCGGGGCACCCCGTACTCGCTGGTCAGCTGCGATTTTAACGCTTTCCTGGCCGCCGACCCGCCGAAGCGCAGTGAGTTCCGTCTCGCCGCGCTCCGGCGGGTCCCGGAGGACTACGCCTTGCGTGCCGCGGCGCGCTCCGCGAGGGCTTCGGACATCCGCTGCTCGGCGATCCGGTCGGCCGCCGCGGCCGGCGGGATCCCGTCAGTCTTCGCACGTGCGAATATGGCCAGCGTGGTGTCGAAGATCTTCGAGGCCTTCGCCTTGCACCGGTCGAAGTCGAAGCCGTGCAGCTCGTCGGCGACCTGGATGACACCGCCCGCGTTGACCACGTAGTCGGGGGCGTAGAGGATCCCGCGGTCCGCGAGGTCCTTCTCCACGCCGGGGTGGGCGAGCTGGTTGTTCGCCGCACCGCAGACGACCGTCGCGGTCAGGACCGGGACGGAGTGGTCGTTCAGGGCTCCGCCGAGCGCGCAGGGGGCGTAGATGTCCAGGCCCTCCACGCGGATCAGGGCCTCGGTGTCGGCGACCGCGGTGACCTTGCCGCCGGGGTGCTTGTCGAGGATCTCGCGGACCGACTCCTCGCGGACGTCCGTGATCACGACCTCGGCGCCGTCCTGCAGCAGGTGCTCCACCAGGTGGCGGCCGACCTTGCCGACGCCCGCGACGCCGACCTTGCGGCCGCGCAGCGTCGGGTCGCCCCACAGGTGCTGGGCGCTGGCGCGCATGCCCTGGAAGACGCCGTAGGCGGTGAGCACCGAGGAGTCGCCGGCGCCGCCGTTCTCGGGGGAGCGGCCGGTGGCCCAGCGGGTCTCGCGGGCGACGACGTCCATGTCGGCGACGTAAGTGCCGACGTCGCAGGCGGTGACGTAACGGCCGCCGAGCGACTCCACGAACCGGCCGTAGGCCAGCAGGAGTTCCTCGCTCTTGAGGGTGGACGGGTCGCCGATGATCACGGCCTTGCCGCCGCCGAGGTCGAGACCGGCGAGGGCGTTCTTGTAGGACATGCCGCGCGAGAGGTTCAGCGCGTCGCGGACGGCTTCCTCGTCCGAGGCGTACGCGTGGAAGCGCGTGCCGCCGAGGGCGGGGCCCAGGGCGGTGGAGTGGATGGCGATGACGGCCTTGAGGCCCGTGGCTCGGTCCTGGCACAGCACGACTTGCTCGTGGCCGCCCTGCTCCGAACGGAACAGGGTGTGCAGGACGCCGTCGGTCATTTCGGTCACGGTGGTGACTCCCATGGAAGAGATGCGGCGGAAAGACGCCCGCCCTGTGGGTGGGGGAGGGCGCACTGGGAGCAGAGTAAGACCTGCGGCGCGCGGGGGTACCCCCTGTCCGGGGATCGGAACACTCCCGGGTTACCCCGGCCCCGGAGGTGAGCCGGAGCGCCAAAAAGGGGAGGACCGGTGCGTGAGCGAATCCCCACGGCCCGCGCCGGCCGTCCCGTACGCCTCCTACCTGCGCGTGTACGAGCCCCTGGCGGCGTTCGCGGAGCCCGAGCGCACGCACTGGGCCGCGTACGCCCGGCGCGGGACCGCCCCGACGGCCCAGGACGAACTGCGCCGCTCGCTCTCCGATTTGGTACGGGTCCCCGTGGTCGGGGTCCCGGCGCACGAGAGCGGGGACGCCTTCACGGCGGAACGGGACGGGGTGCTGCTGGTGTGCCCCTGGCGGACCCGGCTGCGCGGCTGGCTGGCCCTGCAGGAGCTGGTCGCCGAGTTCCCGCGCCCGGTGCTGGACGCGGCGCTGCCGCCGGCGCAGCGGCGCAGGGCGGTCGAGGCGTACGAGGCGTGGCGCGAGCGGAACCCGGACGCGAGGCCGTGGATCCGGACCGGGGTGTGGCAGGTCCCGCTGCGCTGGTTCGTGCTGGTGGCGGACGAGGAGCGGGAGTACCTGCCGGGCGAACGGCTGCGCTACCGGACGCCGATGGTGCAGGCCCGGCGGCGCCTCGCGCGGGCGCTGCGGACGCTGCGCGCGGAGGAGGGCCGGGGCTACGGGCCGCTGGCGGACGGGCTGGTGGAGGTCGGGAGCTGGCTGGAGGAGTTCCATCCGCGCTCGATGGTCGAACTGGACTACGGGGGGCTGCTGCACGCGCTGCCGGCTGACGGCCTGGCCGGGGACCGGTCGGCCCGCGACCTGGCGGAGGGGCTCGCGGCCCTGCGGGCGGGCGACCGGGAGGGAGCCTCGGAGGTGTACGGGGAGCTCTCGCTGCGGTGGCGGGCGGTCCGGGAGAGGCTCTTCGCGAACTAGGGGGGCTTTGGGCCTTTCGGAACCGGGGGCCGGTGGGGATCATGTACGAATCCCGTTCGGTACCCGTTCGGACCCCTCGCGTATCGCCCGTATCGGTTGTCATCGGCCGATCAGTCACAATACGCAGATCAGGGGTTCGATCACCGC
The DNA here is from genome assembly GCF_045160885.1 of Streptomyces sp. NBC_00158. Taxonomy (NCBI): domain Bacteria; kingdom Bacillati; phylum Actinomycetota; class Actinomycetes; order Kitasatosporales; family Streptomycetaceae; genus Streptomyces; species Streptomyces sp. NBC_00158. The sequence continues at coordinate 3,474,647 of NZ_CP108161.1, read as the reverse complement.
ATTAGGGTCTTAGTTCCAGGACCTACGTCCCGATACGGGCCATTGGCCCAAGCGTGACGGAACGCACTATCCACACCCTTGCGCCCATCCCCTACCCTCGTGCCAAAATAGGACAAGGAGTCCGGGGAGGGTTCCTTCCACCCAACTTTGGGCGGAATGCTCGGTATTGCACTCTATGGGGGGTCTGACGACTCCTGATCGCTCTGTGACTGATCGTCACAGTGGGGTGACTGTCCGTTATGGGACGGTCCATCGGCTTCCGCCGCTGATGAACACCTCGGAGGGCAATTCCATCGGTTTGGCCGTCGAGGCTGGACGGATGGTGTAGTTGTAGTGCCGAGGACAAGCCGTTCGTCCTATAACCGACTCGGCCTGCGTATGTCCATTTCGGGCAACGCGGGCCAAGGTGCAGAATTTAGAGGAAAGAACCGAGATGGTTCGGTTCTCCCGAGGAGGCCGCTCATGACCGCTCGCACCCCTGATGCCGAGCCGCTGCTGACCCCGGCTGAGGTCGCCACCATGTTCCGCGTGGACCCGAAGACGGTCACCCGCTGGGCCAAGGCTGGCAAGCTCACGTCCATCCGCACCCTGGGTGGACACCGCCGTTACCGCGAGGCCGAGGTTCGCGCACTGCTCGCGGGAATTCCGCAGCAGCGCAGCGAGGCCTGAGGTCCCGCAGCAACACCGCATTAACGGGTACGTGTCGGATCCCCCAATCCGATGAAACCCACATGGCTTCATCGGCTGGGCCTGCCCCAACAGGCTCACTGCCGTTCGATCGCGCTGGACTCCGCCGGGTCCAGCGCGATCTTTTTATGTCCTGGGCATCCCCGCGCGGGAACCTGGGGGTCCGGAGAGCCGTCGTGCCCGGACGCCGGCGGGGTAGGTGCCATTGCACATATTAAATCGAGCATGCGTAGGGGTCCGATAAACGTGCGAGTCTCAAAAACTCGTGTGGTGACTCCCGTCACAGCTGATAACTCTTGTACATCCGGCAATGCCCCCCGTAAAGGGAGGTCCGGTGCAGAGCGCCTCACGCGTACGGGGGATTTCTCCCCTCTGGGCGGTGTGTCCATCCGGCCCCCTGAAGGGCCCCTGTAAGGGCCGCGGGCCGCGTCGGTGGACCGGGAAGCGCCGAGGGGGCGCCGGGGCCCCTCAGGAGGCCGCACAGCGGCACTGTGGGCCCGGGGCGATCGTGCGGCGGGGGAGACCCGCCCGGCCCGCCGGTGCCACGCGCCCGACCGGCACCCGGATACGCGTCAGGGCCCGCATCCCTTGCGGGAAGCGGGCCCTGACGTTTCTGCGAACCTGACGGGACTTGAACCCGCGACCTCCACCTTGACAGGGTGGCGAGCTAACCAACTGCTCCACAGGTCCTCGATGCGCTGCCGATCTCTCGGCTGCGAATCAGACTGTACAGCAGGTCAGGGGGTGCGGTCGAACCCGATCACGGGGCGAGTGCGTCCACCGCCTTAACGATCCGCTTGTCGGAGATCGGATACGCCGTCCCGAGGGCGTGCGCGAAGTAGCTGACCCGCAGTTCCTCGATCATCCAGCGGATGTCCGTGACCGCCTCCGGGACCGGCCGGCCCTTCGGCAACTGCTCCAGCAGCCACAGGTACTCGTCCCGCATCTCGTGGACCTTCTCCATGCGCGTGGTGTCGCGCTGGGCACCCGTCGGCATCTGCTGGAGCCGCCGGTCGGCCGCCACCAGGTAGCGCATCAGGTCCGGCAGCCGCTTCAGCCCGGTCAGGGTCACGAAACCGGCCGGCATCAGGGCCGCCAGCTGCGCCTTGACGTCCGCGACGTTGGCCATCAGGGCCAGGCTGCCGGTGGTCTTCAGCCGCCGCTCGCAGGCCTGCCAGGCCGCCAGGATCTGCTGCACCTGCCCGACCGTACGCACCGTCGTGTCCACCAGGTCGGCCCGGACCCGGTCGTACAGCCGGCGGAAGCCGGCCTCGTCCCAGGCCGGACCGCCGTGGTCGGCGATCAGCTTGTCGGCGGCCGCCGTCGCGCAGTCGTCGAACAGCGCCTGGATGGAGCCGTGCGGATTGCGCGACAGCGCCAGCTTCTGCTGGTTCGACAGCTTGTCCGAGGCGAACTTCGCCGGGTTCACCGGGATGTTCAGCAGGATCAGCCGCCGCGTGCCGAGCCACATCGCCCGCTGCTGCTCGACCTCCGTGTCGAAGAGCCGTACCGAGACGCTCTCCCCGTCGTCCACCAGCGCCGGGTACGCCTTCACCGGCTGCCCGGCCCGCCGGGTCTCGAAGACCTTCTCCAGCGTGCCGATCGTCCAGTCCGTCAGACCGGTCCGCTCCAGGGACTCCCCGCCCGCCCGCTCGGCGGTGGCGGCCGCGGCCTTGGAGAGGGCCTGGCGGGCCTTCGGCTTCAGCTTCAGCCGCAGCGCCTCCAGGTCCTTGTCCTCGGCGAGGTTGCGGCGCCGCTCGTCGACGATCCGGAAAGTGATCTTCAGGTGGTCCGGGATCCGGCCGAGGTCGAAGTCCTCCGCCGCCACCGGCACGCCCACCATCCGGTGCAGCTCGCGCGCCAGCGTCACCGGCAGCGGCTCCTGCATCGGATGAGCCGTCTGCAGGAAGCGCGTCGCGTAGTTCGGCGCCGGCACGTAGTGCCTGCGGATCGGCTTCGGCAGCGAACGGATCAGCTCCGTGACGACCTCCTCCCGCAGACCCGGGATCTGCCAGTCGAAGCCCTCGTCCGTGACCTGGTTCAGCACCTGGAGCGGAACGTGCACGGTCACACCGTCCGCGTCCGCGCCCGGCTCGAACTGGTACGTCACCCGGAACTTCAGCTGCCCCTGCCGCCAGGAGTCCGGATAGTCGGCCTTGGTGACCCCGGCCGCCTTCTCCGTCAGCAGCATCTCGCGCTCGAAGTCGAGGAGTTCGGGCTCCTCGCGCTTCTTGTGCTTCCACCAGGAGTCGAAGTGCGCCCCCGAGACCACGTGCTCCGGGATCCGCTGGTCGTAGAAGTCGAACAGGGTCTCGTCGTCCACGACGATGTCGCGGCGCCGCGCCCGGTTCTCCAGCTCCTCGACCTCGGTCAGCAGCTTGCGGTTGTCCGCGTAGAACTTGTGGTGGGTCCGCCAGTCGCCCTCGACCAGCGCGTTGCGGATGAACAGCTCCCGCGACACCTCCGGGTCGATCCGGCCGTAGTTGATCTTCCGCTGGGCGACGATCGGCACGCCGTACAGCGTGACCTTCTCGTACGCCATGACGGCCGCCTGGTCCTTCTCCCAGTGCGGCTCGCTGTACGTGCGCTTGATCAGGTGCTGCGCGAGCGGCTCCACCCACTCCGGCTCGACCTTGGCGTTCACCCGCGCCCACAGCCGCGAGGTCTCCACCAGCTCCGCCGACATCAGGAACTTCGGCTGCTTCTTGAACAGCGCCGACCCCGGGAACACCGCGAACTTCGCGGACCGCGCGCCCAGGTACTCGTTCTTGTCGGTGTCCTTGAGGCCGATGTGCGACAGCAGACCGGCCAGCAGCGAGATGTGGATGTTGGTCTCGGCGCCGTCCGCCTCGTTGACGTGGATCCCCATCGTCCGCGCCACCGAACGCAGCTGGGCGTAGATGTCCTGCCACTCCCGGATCCGCAGGAAGTTCAGGTACTCCTGCTTGCACATCCGGCGGAACGAGGACGAGCCGCGCTCCTTCTGCTGCTCGCGGACGTACCGCCACATGTTCAGGTACGAGAGGAAGTCGCTCGTCTCGTCCTTGAACCGGGCGTGGTTCTGGTCCGCCTGCGTCTGCTTGTCCGAAGGCCGCTCGCGCGGGTCCTGGATGGACAGGGCGGCCGCGATGACCATGACCTCGCGGACGCAGTTGTTCTTGTCCGCCTCCACGACCATGCGGGCCAGCCGCGGGTCCACCGGCAGCTGGGAGAGCTGGCGGCCCATCGGCGTGAGCCGCTTGCGGTGGTCCTTCTCGGCCGGGTCCAGCGCGCCCAGCTCCTGGAGCAGCTGCACGCCGTCGCGGATGTTGCGGTGGTCCGGCGGGTCGATGAACGGGAACTTCTCGATCTCGCCGAGCCCGGCCGCGGTCATCTGGAGGATGACGGACGCCAGGTTCGTCCGCAGGATCTCGGCGTCCGTGAACTCCGGCCGGCCGTTGAAGTCGTCCTCGGAGTACAGCCGGATGCAGATGCCGTCGCTGGTACGGCCGCAGCGGCCCTTGCGCTGGTTGGCGCTGGCCTGGCTGATCCGCTCGATCGGCAGCCGCTGCACCTTGGTGCGGTGGCTGTAGCGGGAGATGCGGGCCGTGCCCGGGTCGATCACGTACTTGATGCCGGGGACGGTCAGGGAGGTCTCGGCGACGTTCGTCGCGAGGACGATCCGGCGGCCGGTGTGCGCCTGGAAGACCCGGTGCTGCTCGGCGTGCGAGAGCCGGGCGTAGAGGGGGAGCACCTCCGTGAAACGCAGCTGCTTCTTCACCAGCGCGTCGGCGGTGTCGCGGATCTCCCGCTCGCCGGAGAGGAAGACCAGGATGTCGCCCGGCCCCTCGCCCTGGAGCTCGTCGACGGCGTCGCAGATCGCGGTGATCTGGTCGCGGTCGCTCTCCTCGGAGTCCTCCTCCAGGAGCGGCCGGTAGCGGACCTCGACCGGGTACGTCCGCCCGCTGACCTCGACGATCGGCGCGTCCCCGAAGTGCCGGGAGAACCGCTCCGGGTCGATGGTCGCCGAGGTGATGACCACCTTCAGGTCGGGGCGCTTCGGCAGCAGCGTGGCCAGGTAGCCGAGCAGGAAGTCGATGTTCAGCGACCGCTCGTGCGCCTCGTCGATGATGATCGTGTCGTAGGCGCGCAGCTCGCGGTCCGTCTGGATCTCGGCGAGCAGGATGCCGTCCGTCATCAGCTTCACGAAGGTGGCGTCCTGGTCCACCTGGTCGGTGAAGCGGACCTTCCAGCCGACCGTCTGGCCGATCTCGGACTTCAGCTCCTCCGCGATGCGCTCCGCGACCGTGCGGGCGGCGATCCGCCGGGGCTGGGTGTGCCCGATCATGCCCCGGACGCCGCGCCCCAGCTCCATGCAGATCTTGGGGATCTGCGTGGTCTTGCCGGAGCCGGTCTCGCCCGCGACGATCACGACCTGGTGGTCGCGTATCGCCTCGGCGATCTCGTCCTTCTTCTGGCTGACGGGCAGGTTCTCGGGATACGTGACCTCCGGCATGCGCGAGGCGCGGCCGGCCAGTCGCGCGGCGGCCTTCTCGGCCTCCGCGGCGATCTCGTCGAGCACGGCCTGCCTGGCCTCGGGCTTGCGGATGCGGCGGGCGCCCTCGAGGCGGCGGCCGAGGCGGTGCGCGTCACGGAGGGAGATCTCACCGAGAAGCGTCTGCAGGGCGGCGAAGGAAGTAGACATACCTGATCGAGGATCTCACCTGGGCCGGGCGGGTGGCGAACGCATTTGTGCCCCTCCCCGTACCATTTCGGGACGAGTCCCCCAGTTGTGCCAGTGAGAGGCCGCCCACCCTTGTCCTACCGTCCGAGCGTGTGGCGCCTCCGGGCTGCCGCCGGGCTGGTGCTGCTCCTGGGCCTCGCCCTTGCCCTGGCCGGGCGGGTGCCGGGACCCCCGGACCGGGATCCGGACCTGCGGGCGGCCACCGCCCCGGCCGGGCCGCGCCAGGTGGCCCTGGACCGGGCCCCGGGCCCGGGGGCGGCAGCCGCCCACGGGCGGGGCGCCGGCGCGTATGCGGGCGGGAGGCCGACCCCTGCGGCCGCGCCCGCCCAGGCCGGGGCGGTACGGGCGACCGCGGACCGGGGTCCGGGCACGGAGACGGCCCTCGCCCCGGCCGGGCGTGCGACGGGTATTGCGGACCGGGATCCGGTCGGGGCGGAACGCCTGGGCCCGGACCGGGGTCCGGGACCGGGGGTGGCCGTCGGTCCGGAGTCGCGGGCGGCCGCCGCCACGGGTGGCCCGGATGCGGCCTCCGGCCCCGGCGGGGAGCGGGGGCCCTCCTGCGGTCCCGGAGGGCATGGGCACGGGGCCGGGGTGCTGCCCCGGGGCGGGGTCCCGGAGCACGCGCAGCTCGCGGCCGGGCGGAACGCGCCCGAGCAGGTGCGCCCGTACGCCGCGTCCCGCGCACGGGTCCACGTACGCGGGCCCGACCAGCGCGCGCCGAAGCCGGTGGAGCTGTCCGTGATGCGGGTGTAGGGGGGACACCACCCCCCTCTCACCACACGCAGCCACGCAGTCCTGGAGCACACCCATGTCCCGCTCGTCCCGCAAGCCCCTGCTGATCTCCGCCGGGGTCGCCCTCGCCGCCGTCACCCTCGGCCTGGTGTCCTGGCAGGCCACCGCCCCCGAGGAGAAGCAGCACCGCGACCCCGCCGCGGCCGCCACCCCCCGCACCGACCCCGCCGCCGAGCTCAAGGCGCTGGCCCGCCGCGAGGCCGGCGACAAGCTCGCCGTCGGCCGCGCCGACGCGCCCGTCGTCCTCATCGAGTACTCCGACTTCAAGTGCGGCTACTGCGCCAAGTTCGCCCGCGACACCGAACCCGAACTGGTGAAGAGGTACGTCGAGGACGGCACCCTCCGCATCGAGTGGCGCAACTTCCCGATCTTCGGCGCCGAGTCCGAGGCCGCCGCCAAGGCCGCCTGGGCCGCCGGGCAGCAGGACCGCTTCACCGCCTTCCACTCGGCCGCGTACGCAGAGGGCGCCAAGGCCAAGGGCTTCGGCGAGGACCGCCTCCTGGAGCTGGCCCGCGAGGCGGGCGTCCCCGACCTGGACCGCTTCAAGGCCGACCTGGCCGGCGAACCGGCCGCGGCCGCCCTGCGCCGCGACCAGGAGGAGGGCTACCGCATCGGCGTCCAGTCCACCCCCTCCTTCCTCGTCAACGGGCAGCCCATCGCCGGCGCCCAGCCCCTCGACGCCTTCACCGCCGCCATCGCCAAGGCGGCGGCGAAGCAGTGACCCACATCGGATACCTGGCCGCCCTGCTCGGCGGCCTCCTCGCCCTGCTCAGCCCGTGCAGCGCCCTGCTGCTGCCCGCCTTCTTCGCGTACTCCATCGACTCCCGCTCACGGCTCCTGGCGCGCACCGGGATCTTCTACGCGGGCCTCGCGAGCACCCTCGTACCGATGGGCGCGGCGGGCTCCTACGCCGGCCGGTTCCTGCACGGCAACCGCGACCTCCTCGTCCTCGGCGGCGGCTGGCTGATCATCGCGCTCGGCCTCGCCCAGATCCTCGGCCTCGGCTTCGCCCCGAGGCGGCTCTCCGAGCTGTCCGGCCGGATCCGCCCGACCACCGCCCTGTCGGTTTACGCCCTCGGCGCCGTCTACGGGCTGGCCGGGTTCTGCGCCGGCCCGATCCTCGGCAGCGTCCTGACGGTGGCCGCCGTCAGCGGCAGCCCGGTCTACGGCGGCCTGCTGCTGGCGGTGTACGCGCTGGGCATGGCCGTGCCGCTGTTCGTGCTGGCCCTGCTCTGGGAGCGCTTCGACCTCGGCCGCCGGCGGTGGCTGCGCGGCCGCGCCTTCCGGGCGGGCCGCTTCGAACTCCACACGACCTCGCTGCTGTCAGGGCTGTTCTTCATCACCCTGGGCGCGCTGTTCCTGGCCTACGACGGGGCGAGCGCCCTGCCCGGACTGCTGGACGTGGACGACTCGTACGCCGTCGAGCGGTGGGTCGGCTCCCTCGCGGACGCCGTCCTGGACTGGGCGCTGCTCGGTCTCGTCGGCGCGGGCGCCCTCGCCTTCGGCCTGGTGCGGTGGCGGCGCTCCGCCCGGGCGGAGCGGGAGGAGGGGTAGAACGCGGAAGGCCCCGTCCGATGGACGGGGCCTTCCTTTTGTGGCTGGGGCCGGGGTCGAACCGGCGACCTATCGCTTTTCAGGCGATCGCTCGTACCAACTGAGCTACCCAGCCACGAGACCGTTTCCAGCCTCAGCGATCCTGACGGGACTTGAACCCGCGACCTCCACCTTGACAGGGTGGCGAGCTAACCAACTGCTCCACAGGACCTGGTGTGTGCAAGAGCAAGTCTTGCACATGGTGTTGCGTACCCCCAACGGGATTCGAACCCGTGCTACCGCCTTGAAAGGGCGGCGTCCTGGGCCACTAGACGATGAGGGCTAAAGGCCCGCCGGGCACTTTGCAGCGCGTCGGGGACGTGAGAAGCATATGGGATCGGAGGAGCTATCGCCAAAACGGTTTCCCCCCACCGGCTGCGGGCGCCCCCGCCGGGGCGACAATGGCCGGGTGCTGGAGATGACGCGCGAGGAGTTCGAGGAGCTCGTCGCAGAGGCCCTGGACCGGATTCCGCCGGAGCTGACGCGGCTGATGGACAACGTCGCCGTGTTCGTCGAGGACGAGCCGCCGGCCGACGACCCCGAGCTGCTCGGCCTGTACGAGGGGACCCCGCTCACCGAGCGCGGCGAGTGGTACGCCGGAGTGCTCCCCGACCGCATCACCATCTACCGGAACCCCACGTTGCGGATGTGCGAGGACCGGGAGAGCGTGGTCGCCGAGACGGAGGTGACGGTGGTGCACGAGATCGCCCACCACTTCGGGATCGACGACGAGCGGCTGCACGCCCTGGGTTACGGGTGACCCGGCCCGTCCCGGGCGCGGAGGCCATCGACCCCGACGTCGACCTGCACGTGCCCGCCCAGCGCGCCGAGCCGCAGGGCCGGGTGCTCGCCGCCGTAGCCGCGGGCGGGGCCGTCGGCGCCTCGGCCCGGTACGGCCTGTCCCTGCTGTGGCCGGCCGCGCCCGGGGCCTTCCCGTGGGCGACCTTCTGGACCAACGCCGTGGGCTGCGCGCTGATCGGCGTGCTCATGGTGCTGATCAGCGAGGGCGGGCGGAGCGCGCCGCACCCGCTGGTGCGGCCGTTCGCAGGGGTGGGGGTGCTCGGCGGGTTCACCACCTTCTCCACGTACGCCGTGGACTTCTCCCGGCTGCTGGACGAGGGCGCGGCCCAGGCCGCGCTGGCGTACGCCGGGCTGACGGTGGTGGCCGCGCTGGGCGCGGTGTGGGCGGCGGCCTCGGTGACCCGGCTGGCGGTCGGCGGGCGGTGGCGCCGGTGAACTGGCTGCTGGTGGTGGCGGGCGCGGTCGTCGGGGCGCCGCTGCGGTACCTGACCGACCGGGCGGTGCAGGCGCGGCACGACTCCGTCTTCCCGTGGGGGACCTTCGTGGTCAACGCGGCCGCGTGCCTGCTGCTGGGGGTGCTGGCGGGGGCCGCGCTGGCAGGCGCCGGCTCCTCGCGGGTGGACCTGCTGCTGGGGACGGGGCTGTGCGGGGCGCTCAGCACCTACTCCACGTTCTCGTACGAGACCCTGCGGCTGGCGGAGCGCGGCCGGCGGTTCCTGGCCGCGGCGAACGTCGCGGCGTCGGTGCTGGCGGGGCTCGGTGCGGTGACGCTCGGGTCGCAGGTGGCGCGACAGCTGTTCGCGTAAGGGGCGTGTCTCTTACGGGGTAAAGGGAGTTGGGCTCATTGACCCGCTCATCGCGGACCCCGCCGCAGTGCTCCGGAGGTGCCCCCGTGCGCCCTTTGACCGCTTCCCTGTCCGCCTCCCTCAGACTGGCCGTCTCCGCGCTCGCGGTGGCGGCGACGGCCGGCTGCATGAGCGTCGGTGAGGACGCCGCGAAGCCGGGCCCCTCCGCATCGGTCGGCGGCAAGGACGCGGGCGGGTCCGCCGGGGCGGCCGGCGGCGGCCACGGCTCCGGGGTGCACGGCAACGGCCACGGCGTGAAGGACGGTACGGGCAACCAGGCGGGCAAGCCCGGCGAACCCGGTAAGGCCTCCGGAGCGACCGGGGCCTCGCCCAGCCCGGGCGCGCCCGCGAAGCCCGGGCAGCCCTCCCCGTCGGCCGGTCCCGGCGGCGGCGCGGGCGGTCAGGGCGGCCAGGTGCCGTCCGGGGGCGGTACGGGGTCCGGCGGCTCGGGCGCCGCGGCGGGCGGGTCCGGGTCGGGTTCGGGGTCCGGCGGCGCGGGGTCGGCGGCCGGGGGTGCGGGATCCGGGTCGGGGTCCGGGTCGGGTTCGGGATCGGGGTCGGGTTCGGGGTCCGGCGGGTCGGGTTCCGGCTCGGGATCCGGTTCCGGCGGCTCCGGGTCCGGGTCGGGCTCCGGTGGATCGGGCGGGACGCCCCCGACCCCGACTCCCTCTGTGACGGAACCCACATCGACGCCGTCGTCCGACCCGGGTCCCGGGTCGGCCGTCGCGTAGGGCGTTCTGCCCCTGTTCATGGGGTTCTGGGTGTCCCTTCCGGGGTTCGCGTAACTCGTCCCCGGGGTATCGCCGCAGGTCAGGGGCGGAACCCGGGAGCTGACTTGCCAGACCCCCGGGAGGGTGCGTATGGTTATAGATCGTTTGATCCCATTGCCCGGCGCCGAATCCGAAGAGCGCCGTGTGGCGCGTACTCTCCCCAACCGTGGCTGACCGCATTGAGGCGGTCGATTTGCGATTCACGGAGTTTGGGCGCGTGCCGAGACTCCGGAAGGTTTCGCATTTCGCATGTCCATTTCCAGTTCTGACCGTTCCGTCATGCCCGAGAACGACTCCACCGAGATCGTCGACGCCGAGACCCTCGCGGTCACCGAGGCCATGGACGCCATCGAGCGCGACGAGATCATCGAGGCCCTTGAGGCGGACGTGGCGGACGTCGCCGACGTGACCGCCGAGGCGGACGAGGCCGACGCCGACGACGCCGAGCCCACCATCACCTTCGCGGACCTCGGTCTGCCCGAGGGCGTCGTGCGCAAGCTCGGCCAGAACGGTGTCACCACCCCGTTCCCGATCCAGGCCGCGACCATCCCGGACGCCCTGGCCGGCAAGGACATCCTCGGCCGCGGCCGCACCGGCTCCGGCAAGACCCTCTCCTTCGGTCTGCCGACCCTGGCGCGCCTCGCCGGCGGCTTCACCGACAAGAAGAAGCCCCGCGCGGTCATCCTCACCCCGACCCGCGAGCTCGCGATGCAGGTCGCGGACGCCCTCCAGCCCTACGGCGACGTCCTCGGCCTGAAGATGAAGGTCGTCTGCGGCGGTACCTCCATGGGCAACCAGATCTACGCCCTGGAGCGCGGTGTCGACATCCTCGTCGCCACCCCCGGCCGTCTGCGCGACATCATCAACCGCGGCGCCTGCTCCCTGGAGAACGTCGAGGTCGCGGTCCTCGACGAGGCCGACCAGATGGCCGACCTGGGCTTCCTGCCCGAGGTCACCGAGCTGCTCGACCAGGTCCCGGCCGGCGGCCAGCGCATGCTCTTCTCCGCCACCATGGAGAACGAGATCGGCACCCTGGTCAAGCGCTACCTGACCAACCCGGTCAGCCACGAGGTCGACAGCGCCCAGGGCAACGTCACGACCATGACCCACCACGTCCTCGTCGTGAAGCCGAAGGACAAGGCGCCGGTCACGGCCGCCATCGCCGCCCGCAAGGGCCGCACCATCATCTTCGTCCGCACCCAGCTGGGCGCCGACCGCATCGCCGAGCAGCTCATCGAGGCCGGCGTGAAGGCCGACGCGCTGCACGGCGGCATGACGCAGGGCGCCCGTACCCGCGTCCTCGCCGACTTCAAGGACGGCTACGTCAACGCGCTCGTCGCCACCGACGTCGCCGCCCGCGGCATCCACGTCGACGGCATCGACCTGGTCCTCAACGTGGACCCGGCCGGCGACCACAAGGACTACCTGCACCGCTCGGGCCGTACCGCCCGTGCCGGCAAGTCCGGCGTCGTCGTCTCCCTGGCCCTGCCGCACCAGCGCCGCCAGATCTTCCGCCTGATGGAGGACGCGGGCGTCGACGCCTCGCGCCACATCGTCCAGGGCGCCGGCGCCTTCGACCCGGAGGTCGCCGAGATCACCGGTGCGCGCTCGCTCACCGAGGTCCAGGCCGACTCCGCGAACAACGCCGCCAAGCAGGCCGAGCGCGAGGTCGCCGACCTGACCAAGCAGCTGGAGCGCGCGACCCGTCGCGCCGCCGAGCTGCGCGAGGAGGCCGACCGCCTCGTCGCCCGCTCCGCCCGTGAGCGCGGTGAGGACCCGGAGGCCGCCGTCGCCGAGGTCGCCGAGGCCGCCGAGGCCGAGGTCGCCGCCGCCGTGGCCGCCGTCGCCGAGCCGGTCGCCCAGGAGCGCACCTTCGAGCGCCGCGACGACCGGGGCAACTACGAGCGCCGCGACAACCGTCGTGACGACCGTGGTGGCGACCGTGGTGGCTTCCGCCGCGACGACCGTCCCTCGGGTGGCTTCCGCCGCGACGACCGTGGTGGCGACAACCGTGGTGGTGGCTTCCGCCGCGACGACCGTCCGTCCGGTGGTTTCAACCGTGACGACCGTGGTGGCGACCGTGGTGGCTTCCGCCGCGACGACCGTCCGTCGGGTGGCTTCCGCCGCGATGACCGTGGTGGCGACAACCGTGGTGGTGGCTTCCGCCGCGACGACCGTCCGTCCGGTGGTTTCAACCGTGACGACCGTGGTGGCGACCGTGGTGGCTTCCGCCGCGACGACCGTCCGTCGGGTGGCTTCCGCCGCGATGACCGTGGTGGCGACAACCGTGGTGGTGGCTTCCGCCGCGACGACCGTCCGTCCGGTGGTTTCAACCGTGACGACCGTGGTGGCGACCGTGGTGGCTTCCGCCGCGACGACCGTCCCTCGGGCGGCTTCCGCCGCGACGACCGTCCGTCCGGTGGTTTCAACCGCGACGACCGCGGTGGCGAGCGTGGTGGCTTCCGCCGCGACGACAAGCCCCGCTGGAAGCGCAACGGCTGACGCCTGAGCGCCACCTGACGAGGAATCGGCCCCCACAGCACTCCGGTGCGGTGGGGGCCGAGCCCATTTCCGGCCGTTTCGCCCCTCCCGCACCGGATGGCGGGAAACCGCCGGAGCCACACCCGGCGATACCCGATCGGTCCGCAGCCCCTCTCCGGCTATGCTCTGGGGTGAGCACCTGGAGGGCCATTAGCTCAATTGGCAGAGCAGCGGACTTTTAATCCGTTGGTTGTCGGTTCGAGTCCGACATGGCCTACTGCTCGCAGGCGGGGGACACGTCCTCTGACCTGCTCCTGAGCGCCCCACCCGATTCCGATCGGGTGGGGCGCTCAGTCGTTTCCGGGCCCCTGCGTGAGCGATGCGTGAGCGGACGGCCTGTGACGAGGCGCCATCCGGCGCTACGAGACGGTCTCGCCCGGTACTGGCGGTGTCTCCAGCGCAGCTTCGATGGCCTCTACGGCAACCGCGAGGTGGCGGTAGATCTGCGTCGAGAGTCCCGTCCGCTTCAGGCCGTGCTGGAGCGGATCGCGCATGTGCTTCTCGCAGATGACGAAGTCCGCGTACCCGGCTGCACAGGACAGATAGACCATGTCCGTCAGATCGTTCGGGCGCCACTTGGTGCCCTTGTTGAGGTGCCGGCTGTGCAGCATCTCCCGGAAGAGCCCGAGGGCCCGTGACCCTCCGATGGCTCGTACCAGCCCTTTGAAGCCCCATTCTCCGAACAGTTCCTTCGGGACGTCTGCCGCAGCGGCCTCCTCGGCCAGTTCCTCTTGTAGATCCTTCAGAAGGTGGATATCGATGGCCCTGCGCTTCTGCTGAGCGTCCTGCTCCAGCCCGTCCAGCCAGTCACTGAACCGCTGGCTCAGCGCCGTCCACCCGGTGTCCGGTCCTGGCTCCACCTGCTGGGTGTCCAGCATCGAGTCGATGGAAACGGAGGCGGCGAGCAGTGCCTCGTACTGGAAAGTGAATCCGCTCTGGAACCTTGGCGGTCCATCGGGAGTAGTGCGCCGGGTGGGAGAGAAGAGGGCATCCGGGTCCAGAGTGATGACCGGGGCGGAGCGCAGGCTGGCGCAGCGGTTCATGCGGTGGGAGAAGGCATCGTGAAGCTCGTTCCGCCGGACCTGCAATGGATCGCGCATCTGCCAGCCACGGCTGTATTGCAAGATCGTCAGGCCTAGCGCGTATCGCTTCTCCGTGCTGAAGCGCTTGCTGGTCTCGAAGTAGTGGCCGGCAGAAGCGGGGAGGACGATGCGGCGTTGGTCCACCCATTCCCTGAGCTTCCGGGCAGCGGCTCGATCCGCCTCGCTGCTCTTAGCGCTGCCCCGGTCGGCATTGCTCAGAAGGCTCCACTGGTTCTGGTCGAGGTAGACGACGAGTCGCCCTCCGAGCTGGTCCCCAGCTCCTTCCAGCGGCAACTCGAAGAGGACCTGGTCCCCTGTCAGGGTGGTGGCGAGGAGGGCTCCGTATGCCGGGGTGAAGTCGAGCCTGGCCACGACGCTCGTGTCTTCGAACATGGAGGTGTCCAGCGGAAACCGCGCCTCCTTCCCGTCAGAGCGGGTGAAGACGGTGCAGGCCGCTGCGCGATCCATGGTGATCAGCTTGATGGACAGGGTGCTCTCGTTTGCCACGAGAGCAATCCTGCGCGGATTTCCTCAGGATGTGACCTGGTTTGTTTCCGAGGCCTTCGCCGAGCGAGCACGAGGCACCAACTGCGCCGCCGCTTCCGCAGCCGCCTGGTCGACCTCGGGGAGCAGGCTCGTGTACGTGTCCGAGGTCAGTGTGATCGTGGAGTGCCGGAGCGTCTCCTTGATCGTGTGGAGGTCGCCGCCACCGCCGTGGGTGAGCGTGGCCGAGACGTGGCGCAGATCACGAAGGGTGATCGGCGGCAGGTCGGTGCGGGCCAGGATCTGCCGGAAGGTCTCCGAGGCGGTCTCGGGGTGGAGCCAGGCGCCGTTCTCCTGGGTGAAGACCTTGCCGGTGTCCTGCCAGGCCTTCCCCCACTTCTTCCGCTCCTTCAGCTGACGGGCGCGGTGCTCGCGCAGCGCGGCGACGTTCAGGCTGTCCAGGGCGATGGTGCTGGCACTGCCGTCCGTCTTCGGTGCGGACTCGTACGGGTCCCAGCCGTCCACCACGATCTCCTTGGACGGCGTGATCTGCCCGCCGTCCAGGTCGACGTCGGACCACTCCTGGCCGACGCATTCGCCACGGCGCAGGCCGCGTGTGCCGGAGAGGTGGAAGAGGGCGTACAGCCGGTCGCCTTCGGCTTCGTCGAGGAAGGCTCCGAACTGGGCCGGGGTCCAGACCATGACGGGGGAGGGCTTCTCGCCGGTGAGGCGCCACCGTTCCACGCGGGCGTCCGTCCACAGGAGCGGCTTCGGACGCTTGCCCGACTCCAGCTCGACGTGGGACGCCGGGTTGAAAGTGATGAGCTGCTGGCGGATCGCTCCGTTCAGCGCGGCACGCAGCGTGCGACGGATGCTCTGCCGGGTCGCCGGGCCCGTCGGCTTCCGGAAGGGGCCCATCGCGGCCAACTTGGCCCGCTCGGCGGCCAGGAGCGCCCGCTCGGCCGCGACGGGCCTGCCCGCCTTGCTCGGCTTGCAGCGGGCGATTTGCTCGCGCCGGGCCAGGTTGTGGGACTCGATCTCCTCGTTGGCATCGGCAAGGGCGTCGAACATCTCGACCAAGTGGGCGACGTTCAGACGGTCGAGGCGGAGATGCCCGATCCGGGGCCGGAGGTGGACGCGGATGTGGGAGGCGTAGCCGTTCGTCGTGGTCTTCCGCGTCTTCTTCGACGCGAGCCAGCGGTCCAGCCATTCGCCGACAGTGATCGACCCGAGGAGCGAGGTCCCGGCCCGCAGCCGGCGCCGGGTCTCCTCGACGTCGGGAAGCGGAGCCTTCTCGTCGGCCACCTGCTCCAAGAGGGCCGCGATGCTGGCGATGCTCTCGGGGTCGTCCGCCGCGGGTATGCCGAGGAGTGCTCGTACGTGGTCCAGGTCAGCTTGGGCGGCCTTCAGGCTCTCGTACCCGGCGCGGTTGAACGCGCGGCGGGTGCCGTCCTCGCGGGGCGAGAGTTCCTGGCGTACGGAGTACGAGCCGTGCTTCCGGCTGGAGAGCTTGGGGCACTTCTTGCCGAGCGGCTTGCCGGTATTCGCGTCACGGCAGTAGCAGCGGCGGTGGGTGGAGCCCTTCAAATGTCGTCCTCTTCGTCGGTGTCGGGTGGGTCGATGTCGGCGAGCTCGGGCGGCAGGTAGGGAAGGAGCCCGCTGTGGCTGCTGATGTAGGAGCGGGCCTCACGGAGGGACTCCTTGGCTTGGGAGACTCGTTCGGCGAAGACCGCGTGGGCGCGTTGGGCTTCGGTGCGTCGGACTGGGTCCTTCTCGGTTTCGACTGTGTGCCTTGCGTAGCCTTCACTCGCCATGGCGCTCTCGGCCCGGGACAGAGCTGAGATGTGCTGGCGCTGTTGGTGGAGCATTTCGTGGTCGTCCAGTCCGGCGTCGTCATGGGCCGAGAACCAGAGCAGGGCCTCCCACGGTGGGATTCGCTCCTGGAGAGGCAGGCGCTGTACCTCGGGGACGTACCCGACGGGGTAGATCAGGCAGATCGGGCTAGTCCAGAGGGCCTCTGCCAGCACGATGACATCAACCAGGGGGAGGTTGGTCCTCCGGCCGGACTCCATGTTCGCGATCACGTTGCGAGGGATGGGGTGGCCGATGTCTTTGCAGCGGTCGGACAACTGCTGTGCGCTCCAACCGATTTCCTTTCTCCGTCGCTTGACCTCGTTTGCGACGGTGGCCATGACGTGGTCCGCCCATTCGGGAACGTCGTCCTCGTCTCCATCATCGAATTCGCGTTGTGTCATGGAGACACAGTAGCTCGGTCAGACTTGTTCTCATAGGCCCGGAGCCGGACGTGAGGACCGCGTTCGCCGACGGCTGTGACGAGAGGAGTGCTGCGTGCGGGAGAACCTGACGGGGACCGGGTCGAAGGGGATGAGTCGCGAGGAAGTGCTGGCCCTTCCGGCGGCCATTGACCTGGACACCAGTAACCGTGCGCTGGGTCTCGGTCGGAGTAAGGGCTACGAGCTGGCCAAGCGGGGCGAGTACCCGTGCAAGGTGCTGCGGCTGGGCAAGGCGTACCGAGTGGTGACCGCAGACCTGGTGAACCTGCTGGGCCTGGCCGCTTGAGGGCGAGAGAAGGTAGCAGATCATTCTGCGCGGAGCTGACACAGAAACGCTGGACTGTGCCGGAGGTCGAACGTACTGTTCGTCGTCGCCCGCCTCCACCAAGGGCTCACGGGAAACGAGTGAGCCCCCGACGCGCCAACGTCGGAGGCCCCGGCAACATCCCCACCCGCAATCACACGGTCAACCCGAGTGGCCTGCACGCACGCGGCCACAAGAGAAGGAGCTGCCTCTTGAAACCTACGACATCCACACCCCCTGCCGCACCAGCCAAGACGGACTGGCCCGTGACCGCGATCCCCGGCCAGCCGGGCGCCCACCTGCACGACGCACAGGACGGGGGACTCGACGCAGCCGCCGAATCCCCAGCCGAGGCCGACGTCCCTCCGGAGCCGCTGGCCCCCGCCTCGGAGGGGGAGCGGATCCTGGACGAGCTCCGGACCACGATCCGCCGCTACGTGGTCATGCCCAGCGAGGAGGCCCTGACCGCCACCACCCTGTGGGCGGCAGCCACCCACCTGCAGACGGTGTGGCAGCACGCCCCGCGCCTGGCGGTGGTGGGACCCGCGAAGCGGTGCGGGAAGTCGCGACTGCTGGAGGTCTTGATCGAGACCGTCCACGATCCGCTGATCACGGTCAACGCGTCAGCGGCGGCGATCTTCCGATCGATCGACGGCAGCAACCCGCCCACCCTCCTGGTGGACGAGGTCGACACGATCTTCGGGTCGGCGAAGGTCGCGGAGAAGAACGAGGAGATGCGCGGCCTGCTGAATGCGGGCCACAGCCGCAACCGGCCCACCCTGCGGGTGTCCGGGCCCAACCACGAGGTGCAGAAGTTCTCCACCTACGCCATGGCCGCCCTGGCCGGTATCGGGGACCTGCCCGACACGATCATGGACCGGTCCGTGGTCATCCGCATGCGCCGCCGCGCCGGCAACGAGAAGGTGACCGCCTGGCGATACGGCCGAGACGACGTGGTGGTCAGGGAACTGCGGGAGCGGCTGGCGGCCTGGCTGGGCAGCCTTCACGACGAGGCCAGGGCCCTCGAGCCCAAGCTCCCCGTCGATGACCGCGCCGCCGACACGTGGGAGCCGCTGATCAGCGTCGCCGACCTCGCGGGCGGCGAATGGCCGCGGATGGCTCGCATCGCGTGCAAGGCGATGACGGACTACGAGTCCGGACGCGACGAGGACGGCGGACTGAAGATCCGCATCCTCACGGACATCCGCCGTGCCTTCGCCGGCGAAGGCAACCCACCGGCTCTGCGGACCAACCGCCTGCTGGACATCCTCAACGCCGACCACGAGGCGCCGTGGGCCGAGCACAGCCCCAAGGGACTCACCTCGCGCGGCCTGCAGATCCTGCTCGACGACTACGGGATCGGCTCGGGCAACCGCCGCTTCCCGGGCGGGAACCAGGCCAAGGGATTCACCCCGGCCCAGTTCGCCGACGCCTGGATGCGGTACTGCCCGCCTGAGAATCCCGCCCCCGAGGCCCCGCCCGCCACCGGAGCCTGACCCTCCACGACTCGTCCCACCCGTCCCCGCGCAGGTCAGCGCGGGGACGGGTGAACAGCCCGCAACGAGTCGACTCGACATCAACAGGCCCGTCGACCTCGTCAAACGCCCCCGACGAGGTTCGCATCCGCCTGCCCGGGGGCTCGCCGCCCTGCTGCGGGTCGCCACCCGTACTGACTCGTCCCCACTCGTCTCGCCAACCGGGCCGCAGGCGGCTGTCCGACCAGTGCAACGAGTCGAGTCGACATCAGCCGCCCACCCGTACCTGCCCTGACCTGCGCGGGGACGAGTGGGACGAGTCCGCGCCCTTCACGGCCACCCGCCCCCCGCGGTCCCCGCCAACTCCCTGGAGCCTCGCGCTTGCCCTCGCACGCCAACCCGTCCTCCCCCACCCCATCCCCGGCTCGGCCCAAACTGGCCAGAGCGATCCGTACCGGGGTCGCGCTCATGGCGCTCGGCGCGTTCGCGCTGTCCTACGACGCCCTGCGTCAGATGGCCGCCGCCAGCCACGTCCACCCAGCCCTCACCTACGTCTTCCCCCTCCTCGTCGACGGCTTCATCGCCCTGGGGATCGGCGCGCTCCTAGTCCTGCACGCCGGACCCCTGCGCGCCCGCCTTTACGTGGCTTCGCTGGTCGCACTCGCCACCGCCACCAGCATCTGGGCCAACGTGCTCCACGCGATCCGCCTCAACCAGCAGGCCCGCCACACCGGACTCCCGCTGGACGACATCACCGTGGGCGTCATCTCCGCCATCGCCCCGCTCGCACTGGCAGGCGCGGTCCACTTCTACCTGCTCGTCCAACGCCAACCCGCCACGCGCCACAACACCGCAGACGTCCAAGCCGCCACGCGCCACAAGCCCGATGTTGTGGACGAACCTAGCCAGGTGCTGGCAGCCGACGCTGGGGCGCCAACACCCGTGGAAACGAGCCGGAATGTGGCCGAGCCTGCGGGGAAACAAGAGGCGGAAATCGACACCCCGCCCAAGCGCAAGAGCGGCAAGCCCAGCGCCACCTTGGAGCAGGCCATCGAGATAGGCCGCACCGCGCAGCCCGGCCGGGACGGACACGCCTCCCGCCGTCGCATCGAGGCCGCCGTCCGCGACAAGGGCTTCACCATCAACAAGGACCTCGCCGAGGAGGTCAAGGACCTCCTCCAGGCCGAACTGGACGAGCACGCCGCCGCCGTCCACTGATCCAGCCTGCCCACCCGTACCGGCACTGCGGGTGGGCAGGCACCTTCCCCCGCACTTCGCCCACTGAGACGACCCCACCTCCGAAGAAAGGCCCGGCATGTCTGACCTGCGCACCCCCGACCTCACCGTCCACCGGCAGCACAACACCCGTACCCCAGCCCCAGACCAGGCAGCAAGGTATGGCGTTGGACCGTCCAAGGGCCGGTCCAACGCAGCCTCCGCCCCGGGGGTGGCGGAGGCAGAACCCCGGCGCGAGGGCGCACCGGGGCAGGAGGCGGCCGGTGCCGCCGACCCCGGGCTGCCCGTCGTCGTACGGGCCGCTGACGAGGCCGCGCTGTACCGGGTCGCCCGCCGTCGCGCCCGCCAGAAAGTGCAGCGCAAGGAGCGCGTCGACGTCCGCTACAGCGTCGCCGAGAAGCAGGCGATCCTCGCCGAGGCCCGCCGCCTGAACCTGGCCGGCGCGCACTACGTCGGCGCCGTCGTCATGGCCCACCTGCACGGTGATCTCGCGCTGCCCGGCCAGCGGACCTCCCACGATGACCTGATCGACGAGCTCGCTGCCCTGCGGTTCCAGGTCGCCGCTATCGGCAAGAACGTCAATCAGATCGCCTTCAAGCTGAACTCCGGCGGCCATCCACACCCTGGGGACACAGCCCTTCTCGCGGAAGCCCGACGCGTCCTCGGCCTGGCGCGTGACGCCGCCACATCGATCGATGTGGCGGCGGACAACGCCGCCACATCAAAGGCGGCCTGATTGATCACGAAGATCGGCAAGGCCGGCGCCAACACCCACGGTGTCCTGCGCTACCTCTATGGGTCAGGCCGTGCCAACGAGCACACCGACCCCCACCTGGTCGCGTCCTGGGACGGCTTCGCCCCCGACCCCGGCCGCGACGAGACCGCCACCCTCGCCCAGCTCGCCACCGTCCTCGACCTGCGCGTCAAGCAAGCCGGCGACCGCGTACCCGCCAAGCACGTCTGGCACTGCTCGGTACGAGCCGCACCCGAGGACCGGATCCTGACGGATGACGAGTGGGCGACGATCGCCCGCCGGATCCTGAACGCCACCGGCATCGCCCCCGCCGGCGACCCCGACGCCTGCCGCTGGGTCGCGGTCCGCCACGCAGAGGACCACATCCACATCGTCGCCACCAAGGTCCGAGGCGACCTCACCCCACCCCGCAACTGGAACGACTACCCGCGCGCCGACAAAGAGTGCGCCGCGATCGAGCAGGAGTACGGACTGCGCCAGGTCGTACGCGGCGACCACACCGCCGCCAAACGCCCCACCCGCGCCGAACAGGAGAAGGCCCTGCGCGCCGGCCACACCGCCACACCCCGGGAGAGGCTGCGCACCACCGTCCGCACGACCGTGGCCGCTGCCACGGACACCGAAGAGTTCTTCACCATCCTCCGCAGCGCAGGCGTGCTGGTGGACATCCAGCGCTTCCCCTCCGGCGACATCCGCGGCTACAAAGTCGCCTTCGCCGACGACAACAACGCCCAAGGTGAGCCGGTGTGGTTCTCAGGCTCCACCCTCGGCCCCGACCTGTCCTACCCCAAGATCAGCGAACGCCTCGCCACTACCGAAGCCGCCTCCATGGGTCAGCACTCCGGCCGCCGGCGAACGGCATGGCAGCAGGTCACCGACGCCGCCGACCAGATCCCCGACGTTCTCGAACAGGCCGACGACGCCGTAGGCCAGGCGCACATCACCGTCCTCGCCGAAACCCTCGACGCCCTCCCCCTCATCGCCCCCGCCAGCTACAAGCCCCAGCTGGCCCAGGCAGCAGCCGCATTCGAGCGAGCCAGCCGCTCCCGCATCCGCACCCGCCACCAGCAAGCCCAAGCCACACGCCGAGCCATCAAGGCGATCGTCCGTGAACCCGCACCCAAGGACGGAGCCCTCCTAGCGATCCTCCTCGACGCCCTGCTCCTGGCCGTCGTCGCAGCCCAGCACTGGCACCACACCCGACACCACGACCAACAAGCCGTAGCCGCCCGCCAAGCAGCCGAACACCTGCACGCCGCCTACCAGGCCGCCGCCATCCAGCCCCTGACCGTGATCCACCAGCGCGGCCTCCGCCTGACCGTCACCGTGCAGCAACGGCAAGCCGCCCTCGTCCGCCAAGCACTCCCCGACCTGGCCGAGCAGATCCTCACCGAGCCCAGCTGGCCCGCCCTCGCCGCCACCCTCACCGACGCCCAGCAAGCCGGCCACGACCCGACCGCCCTGCTCGCCGAAGCCACCCGACGACGGGAACTCGACACCGCCACCTCGATCAGCGACGTCCTCGTCTGGCGGCTCCACCGTCTCGTCGGCGTGACAGGTGAAAGGCCCGCTCACCCCGACTCCGCGAGCACCACCCGCCTGGGTTCGAGCGCAGCGGTCCTCGGTACCTCACGACCGCAACCACCCCGCCGAAGCAGCCGGTAGCCCGAAGGACGCCACGGCCACTGGCGGGCGCCCTGTTCCTTCAGGGAACACGGCAGGTGTTCCTTCAGGGAACGGTCGGATCGTTCCCTGAAGGAACACGGCGCGTCACCGGGGCCACCGCAACTCAGCGTTGGCTCGGTGGCGCGCCCATGTGGTCGTACGGTGCTAGACCGCGACCTCGGCCCCGAGGGTGCCGGCACCGATGGCGCCTCGCAGAACGTGGGCGATCTCCTCGGGCTTGAGGTCGATGCCGTCGAGCCCCTCCATCGTCAGCGGGACTTCCTCCAGCGCGTACTCGCCGCGGCCTTCGGCGCTGAACTCGGGACCGGTCCGGTCCTCGAAGGACCATGTCGCAATGCAGGCGAGGTAGAAGAGCTGACGCTCCTCGTCGGACTCCATCATGTGGAGGAGGCGGATGATGTCGGCCTTCCCCGCGATCTCCTCGTGAATCTCCCGGTGGAGGGCGGCCTCCCGAGACTCGTCGCCCTCCTCGACGCCGCCGCCGGGCAGTACCCAGTACTCGGGGATTCCTGGCTTGGTGCGGCGGATGACCAGCATCGTGTCGTCAGCGGTGACGAGGACGGCGCGGACTCGTTCGATCATTTCGCTCTGTCTCCCTGGTCGTTGGCGGTCTCTGTGCGGCAGCCAGCCGCCATTGGCGTGGACGGCTGCCCAGTGATGAACGACGTTCGGCCATGCGCGGGACGCCACGCGTCAGGTGCGGTAGAGCTAGCCCCAGCGATACCCACAGTCGTCGAACACGCCGACCACAGAAGCTGTTGTGCAAATTCTTCGACATCAACTAAAGTCAGGACCGCACTGGAATGCTTCGATGCGTAGTCCGACCCTAGGAGTCGTCCGCATGAGTGTGCCTCAGTCGCCGTGGGCGACAGACGTGTTCGGCGATCAGGTCGCAGCTGTACGCCTCGGCGTCGGACAAGGTCTTCGCAACATGCAGGCCAACGCACAGGCCGCACAGGAACAAGCAGCATCCCGCACCACCCGTACGTACGGCACCAGCCGGTATGAGAACCAGTACGAGCGGCTGCAGGACGAACTCAAGGACCTGCCCGGCGCCCGCGCGGTCCAGCCGTTCGGGTTCTCATACGAGCTGATGCTCATCGGCAACGGGCTGCTCTACCCGTTCCGGTACTCCAAGACCAAGTCGGACGTACGCAGCGCGCGTATCCCCAGCGAGTCGCGGCTGGTACGGGAGCTCTTCACCTTCGCGCCAGCGCCGAAGCACACCCAGGACCCGTTCGACATCGACTTCGGGACGGCCGTCCCGACCGCCGAGCCGCGCGGCGCTCTGGCGACCGTCCCACAGGGCACCCAGTTGATCCTGGTTCCCTTCGCCTGCAACGCCTCCGAGCTGCTCGAGGCGCACTGGGGCATCGCGGCGCTCGGGGCGAACCGCCGGCTGGAATGGACCACCGATCCCGAGCCGCTCCACCTGCCTCAGTCGGTCACCTCGTACACGCCGCGACCGATCAGCATTCCGCACCAGATCACGGCACACACCAGCTTCGCCGACGGAACCGAACCCACCCTTACGCTGTCCTCTCGTACTGCCTCGGACCGGGCCCTGCACGTACCCGCTCAGACCGAAGCAGAACCCGTCGAGGACCAGACCAGCGAAGACGATGCGACTCACTAAGCAAGACCTGATTCCCGGTACGGAAGAACGAGGCGCCACGCCGCGTGCCATCTCCGACGGCTTCGATCCCACCCGGCTGACACAAGCCCGTCGGTTGGCGGAGATGACGAAGAAGGACGTGGCGGCACAGCTCGGGGTGACGCCTGCCGCGGTGGGTCAGTACGAGACGGGGGTCTCGAAGCCACGGCCTGACTTGATCCCCCGCCTCGCGGAGATCCTCGGGGTTCCGGTGACGTTCTTCCTGCTGGGAAGGCCGGCCAACCGGCTCGACGCCTCCATGGCGCACTTCCGGAGCCTGCGCAGCACGCCGAAGTCCCAGCGAGAGCGCGCTCTCGCCTTCGCCGAGCAGGTCTGGGAGCTCACGTACGCGCTGGAACAGCGGATCCAGTTGCCCCTTGTGGATCTGCCCGGTTTCGCCGGCGGGGAGGTCCACCCCGGCGAGGAGCTGTCCGCCGATCCGGCGTCCGCCGCCCGTGAGCTGCGCAGGCGCTGGGGTCTCGGTGACGGGCCTGTCACACACCTGGTGAGGCGGATGGAGTCCCACGGGATCGTGGTGGTGATGCCGCCCGCCAGTGATCCTTCCGCTGCGAGTGTGGACGCCTTCTCCACCCGGGCCGCGCGACCGCTCGTCGTTCTGACGGCCAACCGGGCAGACGACATCTACCGGCACCGGTTCACCGCCGCCCATGAACTGGGCCACCTCGTGCTTCACGGCGACGCAACTGGTGACAGCCGCCAGGAGAAGGAGGCTGACGCCTTCGCGGCCGAGTTCCTGACCCCTCAGTCCAGCATTCTGCCCCTGCTGCCCAGGCGGATGGATATCGCAAAGCTGGCGGAGCTGCGAGGAGTCTGGGGGGTCTCCCTCCAGTCGCTCGTCTACCGATGCCGCGAGCTGGGACTGATTTCCGACGCCACCGCCAGCAGGACGTACCAACGCCTGCGCGCGCTCGACGGCCAGCCCGGCTTCACGCCGGAATCGGTCTCGAACTTCCCCGGCGAACAGCCCTCGCTGCTCGGTCAGGCCTTCGACCTGGCGGCTAAGGAAACGAATCTCTCCGTTTCCGAGCTGGCACATGAACTAGCGTGGACCAACAGGCGGGTTCGAGATCTGCTCGGTGTCCAGGAGCAAAGGCCCGTGCTCCGCCTCGTCCAGTAACGCCGAAGCCTCCGAGCACCAACACGGGCCACGCCGGCCGTGAGGCATCTCAAGGGCTTTCGGCCTCGGTGCGGATTGTTGGGGCCAGGAGTTCGACCGCCTCCGGCCAGGGAAAGCGGTCGGCCCCTCCGCCGGACTTGGGAGGGTGAGGTTGGTAGCTGCTGACCAGGACGCCCATCTCGCGGAGCTCGGCCAGGCTTCTCTGGTATGCCCGGTGGGCAGCGAGGGCGCTGTTCACGTACGGAAGCACCACGGTCGGGACTCCCATGCCGCTGGCCTCGCACAGGATCCCGAGGGCGAGGTTGTCCGCGAAACCGGCCGCCCACTTGTTGACCGTGTTGAAGGTGGCCGGTGCGACGGCGATGGCGTCGGCCGGCGGGAACGGCCGCGCCTCGCCGGGTGAACGCCACGCCGAGCGGATCGGGTACCCAGTCTGGTCCTCGACAGCCGCGGCGTCCAGGAAGCCGAGCCCCTGGGGTGTGGCGACCACTCCCACATCCCAGCCCCGCTCCTGTGCAGCGGTGATCAGTCTGCCGACATCGCCGGCGACCCCGGCCGCGCACACGACGACGTACAGGAAGGGCTTGCGCTGCGGCTCGGTCACGCGGGTACTCCCAGTCGGCGGCTGAAATGGTGGAGCTCTGGCAGCGTACGACGGCGGTCCCGGGCGGCCATGTCGGCGACCAGCTCGCGGACGGCGGGACGGCGTACGTCCTGGGCGGCGCAGGTCTCGGCGATCCGCAGGGCCTGATAGCCGTCGGCGAGGCGGCCCTGCTGGGCGTAAGCGCGAGCGGTCTCGATCCAGAGGGCGGCTCGGCGCTCGGGGACCGGGATGTGGCGGCGCATGAGCGGGCGGGCGGCGTCGAGGGCGATGCCGGCGTCGCCGAAGGACACGGCGGCGCTGATCTGGTGCAGTGTGACGTTGGTCGGGCTGAAGTTGGCCCAGACGTCCGGCTGGTCCAGGGCGACGTACTGCGCCACCTCTTTGGCTTCGGTGACGAACTCGCTGGTGGCGGCTCGATCGCCGGCGCGGCTTGCGGCAGTGACTCCGCGCAGCAGGAGCAGGCCGAGGACGGCGAGATGGTGAGAAGAGCGGCGGTCGTACGAGCCGGTGAGCTGGGAAGCGGTGTGCTGGATCAGCGTGACCGCCTGGCGAGCGTGCTGCTCACGCACCAGGACGTGCGCCTGGAGCCGGACGCTGGCGGCGAGGACGAGCGGGTCACCGAAGCGCTCTGCCTCTGCCATGGCCCTGCCGACGGCGAGCCACGCCGTACCCGCGTCTCCCCGCTTGAGTAGGAGGCTGGCCGAGGTCTGGTAGGCGGTGGCCAGGAAGCGGGACACCTCCTCCGCTTGCGCTGAGCTGCGGGCCGCTTGGCGCAGATCCGTGATCAGGCTGGGAAGCGTTCGCTCCAGTTCCGCGTAGTCGCATGTGGTCAGAAGTCGCCGCACGTTCATGGCGCGCTGCCGAAGCTGTTCCGCGGAGGATGACTCCGTCGCCGAAGCCGGCAGCACGCCGGGAAGCAGGGCCTGGACCAGGGCCGGATACGCCACCGCCACCGGCGTGGGGGTAGCGAGCATGGTGACACTGGCGGCAAGCAGGGTACGGCGGCGCAGCATGTCCTCTGTCTCCGGATCGTCGGGCTCGGCTTCCAGGGCGGTCTCCGCCAGCCCGAGGTGGGCCGGCGGGATCCGCAGGATGCGGGCGACGTCGCGGAGGACTCGGATGTCGTCGGTTCCGCGCCCGCCCTCCAGGCGGCTGATCTTCGACTGGTGGTAGCCGAGATCGGCGGCTACGTCCGCTTGTGAGCGGCCCTGTAAGACCCGCGCTTGGCGGATCAGTTCACCGATGCGGTGCGCCTCGCCCTGTGTGTCGGCCATCTGCGCCACGGCCCTTCTGCCGAGACCGATCCTGCCTGCTCAACCGAGCCTAGCGGCACGGAACTTGCCCGCCATGCACAACGTGCATAAGTGATGCCGCGCCCGCACAGGGCATCGCGGAGCCCGTCCATGAGCCGGTTGCCTGGTGGAACCGCACCCCTCCAGGAGGCCGCTCATGGAAGTGCACGAGGTCACCCTGCCGGTGGCAGGTACGCCCGAAGGCGCCGCCTCTGCCCGGCGCCAGGTGATGAACGAGGTCAGAGGCTGGCACCGCGACTTCGGCAACGACGAGCTGCACAGCGCAGAAGCCGTGGCCGGGGAGCTGCTCGCCAACGCCGTCCAGCACACCAGCGGCAGAGGCGCCTCCGTGACCGCTCGCCTGCAGGGAAGGCGGTTGCGCGTCGAGGTATGCGACCCAAGCGCGGCCCTCCCGCATGAGCGTCGGACCCGTACGGACGCTGAGGACGGCCGCGGCCTACTGATCATCGCCGCTCTCGCCGACCGACACGGCGTCGAGCAGAACGCCTCGGGCAAGTCCTGCTGGGCCGAGTTCGATCTGCCCGTCGGCCCCTTCCGCGCCAGGTGAACGGCTTCCAACCAAAGTCCCCTTCGAAGGAGTTGATCGTGGCACTCACCCGAACCTCGGCATCGAACCCCGAGGTGATCGCCGTACGCCCTGGGAGCCCTCTCTCCGGCTCTGTCACCGTCGACGGTTCCAAGAACGCCGCCCTGCCGATGCTGGCCGCCGCGGCGGCCGTGCGACGGACGGTCCAGCTGGACAACGTCCCGGCCAGCGCCGACGTCCAGTCCATGCTGGCCCTGCTCCAGGGGGCTGGCTGGCATGTCGCTCAGGCCGTCGGACAGCAGGGCAGCCTGCTGGTCATGGCGCCGGAGACCGCACCCGCTGCTGCCGAACTGGGCCGTGCCGCGAGCATCCGGGCCTCCTACTACCTGGTGCCGGCCCTTCTTGCCTTACAGGGCAGCGCCCGGCTGCCCTGGCCCGGTGGCTGCCGGATCGGGGAGCGGGGGATGGATCTGCACTTCAAGGTGTACGAGGCGTTCGGTGACCGCGTGACCGTCCAGGACGCCGGTTACATCGTCGAGGCCGGGGAACGGCGTACCGGCGCGGTCACCCTCGCGCTGCCCTTCCGGTCGCGCGGCGCGACGATCGCCGCCGTGCTCCGTGCGGTCGTCGCCGGACGGGCCTTGTGCCTGGGTCTGCCGAACCTGTCGCCGGAAGTCCTCGCCGTGCTCGACGCCGTGGGCTCGGTCGGTTGGGAGGCCCGGGTCAGCGAGCAGATCCTCGACCTCAGGGCGGCGGCGATCCCCGCCGAGATCCCCGCCTGGCGCGTACCGGGCGACAAGATCGAGGCGGGGACCCTGGCCTGTGCCGTTGCCGCCACCGGCGGCAACGCGCGGATCGAGGGCGTCCGCGGGCGCGACCTCGTGCCGTTGCAGGCTGCGCTCCAGCGGCTGGGCATCCCCACCTCAGTACAAGGAGAGGCCCTACTCGTTGATGGCGGAAACGCCCGGCCGACAGGTCAGCCCTTGCGGGCCATCGCCACCCTGTCGCCGGGCGGCTTGGACGCGGACTTCGAGCCGCCGCTGATGGCCCTGGCCCTCAGCCAGCCCGGCACGCACCTTTTCGCCGACTCGATCAACCCCGGCCGACACGGCAACCTGCTTCCCCAGCTGGCCAGGCTCGGCGCTGAGATCGAGGAGATCTCGCCCACCGAGTGCCGGCTGACCGGGCCGCAGCGACTGACCGGGGCCGGTGTCGAGGCCACGGACATCCGCACCGGATCCGCCCTCATGGTCGCCGCTCTGACCGCCCGCGGGATCACCACCCTCGGCGGCGTCGACCAGCTCCGCCGAGGCCACGCCGACCTGCCCGGCAAGCTCCTCCACCTCGGCGCCGACATCTGTGAGGTCGCCCCATGACCACGAGCCGTTCGCTGCGCCAGATCATGGCCACCACCGACGTCCACTCCGCCCTCGGTGCCGATGGCCTGCTGCTCAGCCACCTTCACCAGTCGCGGGCGGACAGTCTCCTGGTGGACTGTGGTGACTTCTTCGAGGGCACCGGCTACTACCGCCTGGGCCATGGCTCCCTGGAAAGGGAGATCCTGCTCGGCCTGTACGACGCCATCGCCCCCGGGAACCACGGCTGGCCGCACTACTTCGAACCGGCACTCCACCGACGGACCGTGTGCGCGAACACGGTCGACGCCGTGAAGGGCAAATCCCTCTTCCGGCGGCTGCGCATCGTGGAGGTCGCAGGTCGGCGTACGGCCGTCACCGGGGTGATCGGTCTCCAGGCGTTTGACTCGATCCCCGTCGGCCAGCGGTCCGGGCACCGAGCGACCGACCCAGTGCAGGCGCTGCGTGAGCTGATGCTCGCGCACCACCACGACGTCGATTCCTGGGTGCTCCTCAGCCACTCCGGTTTCGAGGAAGATCTCAAGCTCGCCGAAGCCTGCCCCTTCCTGGACGTGATTTTCGCGGGCCACTGCCACAGCGAGCACACGGGCCCTGCCGGCGTCGGCAACACCGTCGTCGTCAAGGGTCGCGAGCTCGCCGTCGGCTACGCCATCGCGGCGCCCACTTCCGACGGCTGGGTCGGACGTACGGCTCTGTTCCCGGACTCCTCCACGGCCTTAGCACCTGATCTGCCGCTCAAACTCGCCTCTCTGCGGGACCGAATGGCCGCGGTCGACGCTCAGCTGGCAGAACCGCTCGGACGGATCGCGAAGCCCTACCGGAACCACCAGCTCGACCGCCGGACCGTCCTTCAAGACGTGGCCGACCGGCTCCGCAGCGGACTGGGCAGGGAGGCGGTCGTCCTGAACGAGACCACCGTTCGCACGACACTGCTGGGCGAGGTTCTGACCACGGGCGACCTGCTGGCCATCGAGCCGTTCGCGAACACGCTGGTCGAGGCCCGCGTCGCGCCGGCCTACCGCCACGACCCCGAGGCCCTCGTCGCCCACCTCACCGAACGGGTCGGCCCGCTCGTCACCTCCCCCGACCCCCTTCCGGCCGGGCTGACGAGCGTGCTGACCACCGACTACCTGGCCGACAGCTGCCTCGGCGGCCGCACCCACCCCGCCGGCCTCGGCCTCGGCTCGGCGATCCGGAGCATGCTGACGAACGGAGACGACCAGTGATCCTGACCGGCCCCGAGATCACCTCCGCGTCACAGGACGGACGGTTGCGCATCGCTCCGTTCCTGCCCGCCCAGGTCAACCCGAACAGCTACAACGTCCGCCTCGGACCGGTCCTGCTCACCTACACGGAGGAGGTCCTGGACTCCCATCGCCCCAACCTCACGCGCCGTATCCAGATCGGCGACGACGGGTACACGCTGCAGCCCGGCGAGCTGTACCTGGGGCACACCCTGGAGGAGGTGGGCTCCGACTGCTTCGTCCCGCTGCTGTTCGGCCGTTCCTCCGTGGGCCGACTCGGCCTCTTCGTCGAGATCACCGCACCGATCGGGGACATCGGATTCCACGGGCAGTGGACGCTGATGCTCACCCCGACCCGCCCCGTCCGTGTCTACGCCGGGATGAGGATCGGGCAGATCATGTTCTTCGTCTCCGAAGGCCCGGTGGACCTGTACGCGGGCAAGTACCAGGCGGCCTCCGGTCCCCAGCCCTCCGCCTACTGGCGCGACCTCGACGCGTCGGGGGTGGCGTCGTGATCCTGACCGGACCGGCCATCGCCGCCGCCCACGCGGCCGGCCAGCTCACCATCGACCCGTACGACCCGAGGCGCCTCTCTCCCAACGCGTACGACTGGCGACTGGGAAGCACCCTCCGCGTCTGCCAGGGCGACCTCGACGCCGCCGCTCCCACCACCTTCCACGAGCTCACCCTCCCCGACGACGGGTACGTCCTGGAGCCTGACCACCTCTACCTCGGCCACACCCTGGAGCGCACGGGCTCCGAGACCTATGCCCAGCTCCTCAACGGCGACCGGACCACCGGCTCCCTCGGCATCTGGGTCCACGTCTCCGCGCCGCTCGGGCACCAGGGCCACGCGATCCGCTGGACCCTGGAGATCCGAGCCACCCGGCCCGTACGCGTCCGACCCGGCATGACCTTCGGCAAGCTCGTCTTCCTCCGCACCCACGGCGCCCCGGCCAGCTACCAGCAGCACGGCCTCAAGTACCGCTCCAGCGAAGGCATCGAGACCTCGCGCCTCTACGAGGAGAACCCCGGAGGCCGCCGGTGAACGCCCTCGTCGCCACCGCCCTCGACCTGCCCTACCCCAGCCCTGGCGGGAGCGTCGAACTCTTCCTCGACCTCTACACCGGTGCACAACCCGCCATCCCCGCCCGTGCCTTCATGCTCGCTCCCGACGGTCCCCGCCCCCGCACCCCCACCGGCCTCGACCTCCTCCACGCATCCGGCAAGTCCATCAACGGCCCCGCCTTCAACCGGTACGTCACGAACCTGCGTCACGCCATGACGGCCGCCATCGACCCGCGTCAGATCGGCGTCCTGCACCTGCACCACTTGGCCTTCGGAGCCACACCCGCCCTCCTGCGGGCACTGCCCGCCCACCCGCGGATCGCGTTCGTCCACGGCACCGACCTCCTGTACGCCGAGAACCACAGCACGCAGCTGCGCGTCCTGCGCGAGGCCGCCACCGCCGCCGACGCGATCGTCGTCCCAACCGGCGCCATGGCCGACCGCCTGCTCAAGCTCACCCCCAAGACAGACCGGCGCAAGATCGAGAAGATCCCATGGGGCATCCCTGACCACCTCCTGACCAGCCCACCACCGCGACCCGCCCGGCGCCCCACCAGCCACCTGCGGGTGCTCTTCGCAGGCCGCCTCAGCTCCGAGAAGGGCCTCGAACCCCTCCTCCAAGCCGTCTCGGCCACCCCCTCGGTCGAGCTGAGCATCGCCGCCCCGCGCGCCCAGTTCCACGACCTCACGCCGGTCATCCGCCATCATGGCGTCCACGTCCGGTACCTCGGCTGGTTCCGCCGACAGCAGCTCTGGAAGGTCTTCGCCGACCATGACGTCCTGGCCGTGCCGTCCACCACCCTGGAGGCCATGGGCCTCGTCGCGCTCGAAGCCCAAGCCTGCGGACTCCCCGTCCTCTACCAACCCGTCCCCGGACTCAGCGAAGCCCTCTCCGGCACCGGCCTGGCAACCGACTTCACCAACGCCACCACCGCAGCCCACGACCTGCACCGCCTGCGCACGACCCCCGGCCTGCTGGAGATGCTCCGGGCATCCGGCCGCACCAACGCCGCTCGCTTCCCCCTCAGCACCACCGTCGCAGCCATCGCCGACCTCGGCGGACGGCTCGCCTGACACCACCTGTGGCGCAACAGGCACCGCCCCGGCCGCGTCACTAACCTGGCCAGTGGACCACCCGCGGCCCACGACGATCGGGAGACCATGACCCACACCAGCGACCGGATCGAAGACCTCCTGCAGGCCGGAGTACGCGACGAGGTCTACCCCGGCGCGGTGTGGGCGGTCGGGGACGCTGACGGCATCCAGGCCAGCGGAGCCGTCGGCCTCCTCGACCCCGACCACCGCGACGAGCCGATGCGACTGGACACCGTCTTCGACGTCGCCAGCCTCACCAAGATTCTTGCCGTCTGGTCCACCATCGGCACCCTCGTAGAAGAGGGGAAAGTGCAGCTCCACGCCCCGCTGGGCGCATTCTGGGAAGAGGTCGCGGGCCACCCCCTGGCCGAGGCCACGGCCCATCACCTGCTCACCCACACCGCCGGGCTGCCCCTGCGTGCCAACCTCAAGAACCTCTACGGCACCGACCCTCAGGACATCCGCGACGGAGTTCTCCACGAAGCGCTCCACCGCCGACCCGGCGAAGCCGTCGAGTACACGGACCGAGCCGCTCTCGTCCTCGGCTACCTCGTCGAATACCTCTCCGGCCATCCCCTGGACCGGCTCGCCACCGACCGCGTCTGGCGCCCCCTGGGCATGACCCGCACCTGCTTTGGCCCCCTCCCCAGCGCCGAGGCCGATCGCTGTGCCCCCACCGAGTACGACGAGACCACCGGCACCCATCTCAAGGGCACCGCCCACGACTTCTCCGCCCGCCTCCTCGGCGGCGTCTGCGGCATCGCCGGCACCTTCTCCGTCCTCGAGGACCTCGCCCTCTTCCTCGGCCACATGCTCGCCCCCACTCCGGCCGCCTTCGGACCCACCTGGATCAAGGAGTCCCTCCGTCTCCACACCGGGGCACTCACCCCCGCTCGCGGCCTCTTCTGGCACCCCGCCCCCGGCACCGACCCCGCCCAGGACATTTGGGTCCACTACGGCTTCACCGGCACCGGCATGTGGATCAGTCCCACCCAGAGCCGCTGGGCCGTCCTCCTCACGAACAAGATCCGCCTAACCCGCGACCGCGACCCCCTCACAGAGGTCCGGAACGCATTCCGCGCATCCACCTTCGTGGCCGACTAGACCGACTCAGCTGACGAATGGCTCAGCCCCCGTCCCCCAGTGCTTTTCTGCGATCGGACGGTTCCGAGCGAGAGGATCGTGGCTACGAGGGAGAGGGCTGCGAGGAGCAGGAAGAGGTGCTGGTGCCCGCCGAGTGGGCCTGCGAGAACGGCGCCGGCCCACGGGGCGAGCGCGGCGGCGATGTGGGCCGGGGCTCCGAGGAGCCCGGAGAGACGGCCGTATTGGGTGGTGCCCCAGCGGTCGGTGACCGCGGTGGCCTGGAGGAGGGTGAGGTTGCCTCGGATGACTCCGGCCAGGACCGCGAGGATCACCAGGAGGGGTACGGGGCCAGGGATGAGGGCGAGGGCTGCGGTGGTCGCGCCGCCGAGGGCGATGAGGGTGGCCGTGCGGGTGGTGACGGATGTGCGGGCGGACAGGCTCGCGTAGAGGGTGCGGCCGAGGGTCTGGCCTGCTCCGCCGAGCCCGAGGGACCAGGCAGCCTGAACGGGCGTTGCTCCGCGTTCGGTGAGGAGTGGGATGAGGCCCATGACGACGGCGTACATGGCGAAGCTGGAGAGGGTGAAGGCTGCGGCCAGGAGGAGGAAGGGGCGGCTGCGGGGAATGGGGGTGTGGCCGACGGCGGGTGGCGGCGGTGGGGCGGCCGGCCACGGGGCGCGAAGCGCCAGGGCGTGCGCGGGGATGGTGACTGCGGCCAGGATCGCTGCGAGGACCACGTACGTGGCGCGCCAGCTCAATTGCTCGGCGAGGGCTGCAGTCAGGGGTGCGAAGACGGTGGAGGCGAGTCCGCCGGTGAGCGTGACGATCGTCAGGGCGCGGACACGGTCGGGCCCCCACCAGCGGGTGAGGGCAGCGAAGGCGGGCGGGTAAAAGGTGGCGGCCATGGCCACGCCCGCGAGCAGCCAACCCACACTGAATGCAGTGAGATTGGGGGCGGTCGCGATCACCAGTAGGGCGAGCGTGCCGAGTACGGAGCCAGCGGTCATCACGGCACGCGGTCCTCGGCGGTCGAGGATCCGGCCGATGGGGATGCCCGCCACAGCGGAGACGAGCAGGGCGCCGGAGAAGGCCGCGGTGGTGGCGGCCGGGGACCAACCGGTGTCGGCAGTGATCCGGGAGCCCAGGACGGGGAAGGCGTAGTAGACGATTCCCCAGCTGGTGATCTGGGTGGCGCACAGGGCGGGCAGGGCGGCGCGTGGCCGCGACCGGACCCCCGTTCCGGTCGCGGCCACGCTGGCCTGGGTGTTGGGCACGGTGGTCAGCAGCCGCCGGAGGAGGCGGGGGCTCCGATGGTGAGGGTGGCCGGGGCGGCGCAGCAGCCTCCGCCGGTCTCTTCGGCGGCCTCGGGCTGGTCGAAGAGGCCCGCGCCGCCGCACACTCCGGTCTCGGGAAGGGTGAGTTCGACGCGCTCGGCGGCCTCCTGGTCGCCGGCGAGGGCGGCGGCGATGGAGCGGACCTGCTCGTAGCCGGTCATGGCGAGGAAGGTCGGGGCGCGGCCGTAGGACTTCATGCCGGCGAGGTAGACGTCCTTCTCCGGGTGGGAGAGCTCGTTCGCACCGTGCGGGTAGACGGTGCCGCAGGAGTGCTGGTTGGGGTCGATCAGCGGGGCGAGTTCGATCGGGGCCTGGAGGCGCTCGTCCAGGCCGAGGCGGAGCTCGTCCAGGAAGGTGAGGTCGGGGCGGAAGCCAGTGAGGACGATGACCTCGTCGACCGGGTCCAGGCGGCGGCCGTCCTCGCCGACGAGGACGAGGCGGCCGTCTTCGGTCTTCTCGATGGCGTCGGTGCGAAAGCCGGTGACCGCGTCGGCGTATCCGCCGTCGACCGCGGCCTTGGCGGCGAGGCCGAGGGCGCCACGGGCGGGGAGCTGGTCGGCGGTGCCGCCGCCGAAGGTGGAGCCGCTGATCCCGCGCCGGAGGATCCAGGTCGCGTGCGTCCCAGTGCCGTCCTCCGTCTTGGCGAGATCGGCGAGGTAGGCCAGAGCGGTGAAGGCGGAGGCGCCTGAGCCGATGACGGCAGTGCGCTTGCCCGCGTACCGGGCCCGGACGGCGGGGTCCTTGAGGTCGGGGACGCGGTGAGTGATCTGGTCGACCGCGCTCTTCTCGCCGAGTGCGTGCAGGCCGCTGCCGCCAGCCGGGCTGGGGGTGGACCAGGTCCCGGAGGCGTCGATGACGGCGCGGGCGAAGATCCTCTCCTCGCGGCCGCCAGGGCCGGTGAGGTGGATGACGAAGGGCTGGCTCTCGCGGTCGGCGTCGACGATGCGGTCGCGTCCGGCCCGGGAGACGCCGGTGACGGTCGCGTTGTAGCGGACGCGGTCGCCGAGTACGTCGGCCAGGGGCTGGAGGTAGAGCTCGGCCCAGTCGCCACCGGACGGGTAGGTGGCACCGTCCGGCTTGACCCAGCCAGTGGGGGCGAGGAGCTTCTCGGCCTCGGGGTCGACGACCTCGGACCAGGTGGAGAAGAGGCGTACGTGCGACCAGTCGCGCACGGCGGACGCGGCGACCGGGCCGGCCTCCAGGACTAGGGGCTCGATGTCCCGCTCGATGAGCCGGGCAGCCGCGGCGAGTCCGATCGGGCCGGCGCCGATCACGACGACGGGCAGGGCTTCGGTGGATGCGTTCACGGCGGGCTCCCCAGTTGATTCGACGTCTGTCGATGTCCTGACGCCTCCAGAGTGGACCCTGGATCGACGTTCGTCAACATAGACATCCGTCGAAATTCGTCAGATGATGGGGGCATGACTACGAAGGTGTTGCCGCTGCTGGAGCCGGAGGCCGTGGCGGCGTGCTGCCCGCCCCTGTCTGAGCGCCCGCTGACGGCCGAGGAGGCCGAGCGGACCGCCGTCATGTTCAAGGCCCTGGGCGACCCGGTCCGCCTGCGGCTGTTCTCGCTGGTCGCCTCCCACGAGGGCGGCGAGGCATGCGTGTGCGACATCTCCGACGTGGGTGTCTCCCAGCCGACGGTCTCCCATCACCTGAAGAAGCTGCGCGAGGCCGGGCTGCTGTCCTCCGAACGACGCGGCACCTGGGTGTACTACCGGGTCGAGCCCGCGGTGCTCGCCGCCATGGGCCAGCTCCTGACCCGCGCGGCCTCCGCATGAGCATCACCATCGCGCCGCTGGCCGAAGCGCACGCGGATGAGGTCCTGGCGATCTACCAGGCGGGGATCGACGAGGGCAACGCCACCTTCGAGACCACCGCCCCCACCTGGCAGGCGTTCGAGGCGGGCAAGCTGCCGGAGCACCGCCTCGCCGCCGTCGGGGAGGACGGCAAGGTCCTGGGCTGGGTCGCGGCGAGCGCGGTCTCGGACCGGTGCGCGTACGCGGGCGTGGTCGAGCACTCCGTCTACGTCCACCCTGCCGCCCGGGGGCAGGGTGTCGCCATGCGGCTCCTCACCGCACTGATCGGTTCGACGGAGGCCGCGGGGATCTGGACGATCCAGTCCGGCATCTTCCCCGAGAACCGCGCGAGCCTCGCCCTCCACCAGCGGGCCGGCTTCCGGGTCATCGGCACCCGTGAACGCATAGGCCGCCACCACGGCGTGTGGCGCGACGTGGTCCTGCTGGAGCGCCGCAGCCCGGTCGTCGCCTGACGCTTCCCGTCTGCCAGTCAGTACGGGCGCGGGGACATGACGCGCTGCTCGCCGTCAGGTAGGTGCAGCATGCAGCGCGGAACGCCGGGCCCCGATGCCGTCCTGACCTCAGCCGGAGTCGGCGGGTCGGTGG
This sequence comes from Streptomyces sp. NBC_00158, assembly GCF_045160885.1. Lineage (NCBI taxonomy): Bacteria > Bacillati > Actinomycetota > Actinomycetes > Kitasatosporales > Streptomycetaceae > Streptomyces > Streptomyces sp. NBC_00158. The sequence continues at coordinate 3,437,741 of NZ_CP108161.1, read as the reverse complement.
GCAGTTCAATGGGGAGGACGACGGGCCGGTCGTGGGTAGTCGTCTCGTGGGCGACCTCCTTGCCATCCACGAGGACCTCCACCACAGGGTTGCGGCCAGTCTCGACAGTGACGCTCACCGAGTGCCCCGCGTGGTCGATGTGGAAGTGGTGGCGCATGTGCATCGGACGGCCTTCCGGCAGGCCCCCCGGACAGCCTTGCCTTTCCAGGGTAGGCGCGTCAGCAGGGGTCACGCTGGGCGTCAGGACAGCAGAGATGCGATCTCGCGGGCGGCGTCGCGGGCGGTGCGGCCGACGCCGATGAGGGTGGCGGAGGCGGGGCCGGTCCAGTCGCCGTAGCCGAGCAGGTGCAGGCGGGGTTCGTCCAGAGCTCGGGTGCCGGCGGTTGCGATGTGGCCGCGGGTGCCACGCAGGCGCAGTGAGGCGAAGTGGGCGAGGGCTGGGCGGAAGCCGGTGCACCAGATGACCGCGTCCGCTTCCGCGAGGGTGCCGTCGGCCCACTCGGCGCCCTTGGTGGTGAGCCGGGTGAACATCGGCTTCGCGTGCAGGAGTCCGGCGTCGCGGGCGGCGCGTACGGGTGGCACAGCGACGATGTCGCCGAGGGAGGCCACGCCACCGGTGTCGGTGCGGCCGGCGTCCAGCGCTTGGCGGCGGGCGGTGGCCGCGTCGAAGAGAGCGCGGCCGTCGATGTCGTCGGCCAGGTAGCGGGGCGGACGCTGGGTGGCCCACGTCAGTTCGGCCACGGAGGCGAGGTCGGCGGCGACCTGGGCGCCGGAGTTGCCGCCGCCGACCACGATCACCCGCTGACCGGCGAACTCGGCGGGGCTTTTGTACTGCACCGTGTGGAGCTGGCGGCCGGAGAACTCTCGGCGGCCGGGGACGGCGGGGATGAACGGGCGGGTCCAGGTGCCGGTCGCGCTGACCACCGCGCGAGCCCTCCAGTCGCCCGAATCGCTCTCGACGCGGAGGAACTCGCCGTCGCGGTGGACGGCGTCGACCCACACGCCGCGCTGGACCGGCAGCTCGTAACGCTGCTCGTAGTCGGCGAGGTACTCCACGACATGCTGCGCGTCCGGGTACGTCTGGCCGGGCTGGGCGGGCATCAGCCGCCCGGGCAGCGAGGAGTACTGGGCTGGGGAGAACAGATGGAGGGAGTCCCAGGTGTGCTGCCAGGCCCCGCCGGGTGCCGCCTGGGCGTCGAGGATGACGTGCTCGACGCCCAGACGGCGCAGGTGGTAGCCGGCGGCGAGCCCTGCTTGGCCGCCGCCGATCACCACCACATCCGTGCTGAGCGTCATGCCGCGGGCTGCTCCGTGTCGTTCTTACCGCGCATGAAGATGACCGCCACGAGCGCCAGGCCCACGATCGCGCCGACCAGCTGCATGCCGACGAACGCCGGGACCGAGGCGGGGGCGATGCCCGCGAAGGTGTCGGTGAAGGCGCGGCCGATGGTGACGGCCGGGTTGGCGAAGGACGTGGAGGAGGTGAACCAGTACGCGGCGCCGATGTACGAGGCGACCGCGACGGGCGCGAAGCGGAGCCGGTCGGTGCGGGCCAGGCCGAAGATCAGCAGGATCAGGCCGGCGGTCGCGACGACCTCGCCGAGCAGGAGGTGACCGGCGGAGCGGTCGTGGGTCGACCACTTCACCAGCGGCTCGCCGAACATGGCATCGGCCAGGATCGCGCCCGCGATGGCCCCGACGATCTGCGAAGGCACGTAAACAGCCAGCTCGCGGGCGGTGACTCCTGCGCCGCCCCGGCGGGCGGTCCACCACTCGGCGATGGTGACGGCCGGGTTGAAGTGGGCGCCGGAGACCGGGCCGAGCAGGGCGATCAGGACGCCGAGGCCGAAGACGGTGGCGGTGGAGTTGGCCAGCAGCTGGAGAGCCACGTCCTGGGTGAGCTTCGTGGCCTGGATGCCGGAGCCGACGACGATCGCGACCAGCGCCGCGCTGCCGACGAGCTCGGCGGCGGCGCGGGCGATCAGCGGGGTGCGGGGCGGGGTCGCGCCAGGTGCGGGCTGGGGCTCGTCGGCGGCTATGTCGCTCTCCGCTGCGGGGGCGGCGACGGGCTCGGTGGCGGTCAAGACGGGTTCTCCTCGGGCAGGTGAGGCAGAGCGGGCTATGGGCAGGACCGCTTGAGGTTCGCTTCGGCGGTGGCACGCGCGGTCGTGGCGAGGTCGGCGAACTGACCGGCGAGGGCTTCGATGACTTCCGGGCGCAGGCGGTAGTAGATGTACCTCCCGCATGGCTCCGTCTCCACGACCCCGGCCTCGCGCAGCACCTTCAGGTGGTTGGACAGGTTCGTCTGCTTGGCACCCGTCTCTTCCACGAGGTGGGTGGTGCACAGCGTCTCGCGCGCGAGCAGGGTCACGATCTGGAGCCTGAGCGGGTCGGCCAGAACCCGGATCAGATCAGTGTCGACTGACGTCATCATGTGCTGATACTGTCACATCATCTGGGGCTGACACCAGTCCGAGCTGACCTTATTGGCTCCTTTGAACGGGAACGCCATGTCCACGCCCTCATCGCCCCTCCTGCCGGACGAACGCCTGGCCGCGGGGGCTGCACGTCTCGCCTCCCGGTACGCCGGCCGCTTCGCGCCGGAAACCGTGTTGGGCCTGCTCGCCGACTCCTACGCACGTCTTGCCGAACAGGCACGGATCCGCACGCACCTGGTCGTGCTGGCGGAACGGCTTACCGCCGAACGCCTGGAGGCCCTCGCCCACACCCAAGGGCTGACGAGCGGGCCGACCCGAGTGCTGTTCGTGTGCAGCCAGAACGCCGGCCGCTCCCAGATGGCCGCCGCCCTCCTCGCCCACCGGGCAGGCGAGCGGGTAACGGTCTCCTCCGCGGGCACCCACCCTGCCGAGGCAGTGGAGCCGCACATCGCTCAGGCCCTCACCGAGGCCGGCGTGGACCTAGCAGATGCCTATCCCAAGCCGCTGACCCAAGAGGTCGTCCAGGCCGCCGACGTCGTGATCACGATGGGTTGCGGCGATGCCTGCCCCGTCATGCCCGGTCGCCGCTACCTCGACTGGCCCGTGGCTGACCCTGATGAAGCGCCGATCGCCGTCGTCCGCGATATCCGCGACGCCATCGACGCCCACATCACCGAGCTGCTCACCCAGCTCGCCCCCTGAAGCCCCACCGATCCCCACCGCAGTCGCCTCACCCCAAGGAAGAACAGATGTCCTCCGCTCCTGCCGCCTCCGTCCTGTTCGTCTGCATCCACAACGCGGGCCGCTCCCAGATGGCGGCCGGGTTCCTGCGCCACCTCGCGGGTGACCGCGTCGAGGTCCGCTCCGCCGGTTCCGTGCCTGGCGAGCAGATCAACCCCTCAGCCGTCGCAGCCATGGCCGAGCTGGGCATCGACATCTCCGATCAGAAGCCGAAGGTCCTCACCCCCGAGGCTGCCCAGGCGTCCGACTACATCATCACCATGGGCTGCGGCGACGCCTGCCCGTACTTCCCCGGCAAGACCTACCTCGACTGGCAGCTTGAGGACCCGGCCGGGCAGGGCGTCGAGGCCGTCCGCCCCATCCGCGACGAGATCAAGGGCCTCATCGAGGGCCTGATCGCCGAGATCGACGCCAAGAAGCAGGGCTGATCCCGTGGCCGACGCGACCACCGCCGACGACGGCATACGCAACGTCATCATCATCGGCTCCGGCCCCGCCGGATACACCGCAGCCCTCTACACGGCCCGCGCCCAGCTGAAGCCTCTGCTGTTCGGCAGCTCCATCTTCGTCGGCGGGTCGCTGACCACCACGACCGAGGTGGAGAACTTCCCCGGCTTCCCGGACGGCGTCGACGGCCCGGACCTCATGGCGAACATGCGGGCCCAGGCCGAGAAGTTCGGCGCCGAGATGATCGACGACGACATCGTCTCCGTCGACCTCACCGGCCCGATCAAGGAAGTCACCGACTCCGAAGGCACCGTCCACCGCGCCAAGACGGTGATCATCGCCACCGGATCCGGCTACCGAAAGCTCGGCCTGCCCAAGGAAGATGAGCTCTCCGGCCGGGGCGTGTCCTGGTGCGCAACCTGCGACGGCTTCTTCTTCCGCGACCGGGACATCGTCGTGGTCGGCGGCGGCGACACCGCCATGGAGGAAGCCACCTTCCTCACTCGCTTCGCCCGCTCGGTCACGGTCGTCCACCGCCGCTCCACCCTGCGTGCCTCCAAGGTCATGCAGGACCGGGCCTTCACCGACGACAAGATCTCCTTCGCCTTCGACAGCGAAATCGCCGAGATCAAGGAGACGAACGGCATGCTGGCGGGCGTCGCCCTGCGCGACACCTTCACCGGCAAGACCCGCGACCTGGACATCACGGGCCTGTTCATCGCGATCGGCCACGATCCGCGCACCGAACTGTTCACCGGCCAGCTCGACCTCGACGACGAGGGCTACATCAACGTCGAGGCTCCCTCCACCCGGACGAACATCCCCGGCGTCTTCGCCGCTGGCGACGTCGTCGACCACACCTACCGCCAGGCCATCACCGCAGCCGGCACCGGCTGTGCGGCAGCACTGGACGCCGAGCGGTACCTCTCCGCCCAGCGCGCACAGGACGAGCCGATAGCCGCAGCCGTCTGACCTGAGGCGGCGTGAGGGCCGACTCCGACGAGCGGGCTCTTACGCTCAAATGGACGTACCACAGCAAGAGAGCCCTGGTCAGCACCGCCAAATGCGTGAGCGATGCGTGAGCGGACGTGCTGGCATGGACTGGTCCGGAGCGGATGAGGCGACATGGTGCAGCGCTCTGACCAGGCATTGCCGGACCTCAGCGGACCGATCGACATGGCCCGGCATGATCTTGCCGGGACTTTTAATCCGTTGGTTGTCGGTTCGAGTCCGACATGGCCTACCGCTCGCGGGCCGGGGGGAACACCCTCCGGGCCCGCGCCGAGCGCCCCGTCCGACTCCTTCGGACGGGGCGCTCGGCCGTTCCGGGGCCGGCCGGTGGCCTGATCCCGTCCCAAGGCCCGTGAGCAGACCCGCGGGACGGGACCCGATCCGCTGCTCCGGACACCGGGATGAATCGTTTTACATGTGCTCTGACCTGCGGTTATTTCGTTCCGCAGGGTCGTGGGCGGGTTAATTGGCGGGAGCTGTCCCCCGGATGACGTAGAGTTGGGTTTACCGACGCGGGGTGGAGCAGCTCGGTAGCTCGCTGGGCTCATAACCCAGAGGTCGCAGGTTCAAATCCTGTCCCCGCTACTCAGAACGAAGGCCCGGTTCCTCTTGGAACCGGGCCTTCGTCGTGTCCGGGCCGCGATCGCGGACCCGGGAGGCCGTCACCCCTTCGGACCGGCCCGCTCGCCGTACGGGGCCGCCTGCCGCCAGCCTGGAGGGGCGGGGCGCGACCGGGCGGCAGGAGACAGCGTGGTGGGGCTGGGCCGGCAGGGCAAGGACGGCAGCGCGGACGGCGCCGCCCGGCGGGTGGTGCGGATGCTGCCGGTGCTGCTGATCGTGCTGGGGACCCTCTTCGACCTCGCCACCCCGCCCAGCTTCACCGGATCCCCCTTCTTCACCGCGGCCCCGCTGATCGCGGCGCCCCTGTTCACCCTCCGGGCGACCGCGCTGACCGGGGTCGCCGCCTCGCTCGTGGTCGTGGCCCTGCACGTCCACAACGGCACCAGCTGGAAGGTGGAGGCGCTGACCGAGCTGGCGACGGTGCTGACCGTCTCCGGGCTGGCCCTGCTGATCAACCTGGTCGTACGGCGCAGCGGCGAGCGGCTCGCCTCGGCGCGCGGGATCGCCGAGGCCGCGCAGCGGGCCGTGCTGCCGACCCCGGCCGGGCGGATCGCGGGGCTGCACGTCTGCGCCCGGTACGAGGCCGCCCAGGCCGACGCCTTCATCGGCGGGGACCTCTACGCCGTCCAGGACACCCCGTACGGCGTGCGGCTCGCGGTGGGCGACGTACGCGGCAAGGGGCTGGGGGCCGTGGAGGCCGTCGCGGTGGTGCTGGGGGCCTTCCGGGAGGCGGCGGAGACCGAACCGACCCTGGAGGGCCTCGCGCGGCGCCTGGAGCGGGCCCTGGCCCGGGAGGGGACGCGGCGGGGCAGCCTGGACGCGGTGGAGGGGTTCACCACGTGCGTGCTCGGCGAGATCCCGCCCGGCGCGCAGCGGCTCCGGCTGCTGAACCGGGGCCACCCCGAGCCGCTGCTGCTGTACGCGGACGGCGGCCTGGCGGTACTCGCCCCGGCCGAGCCGGCGCTGCCGCTGGGCCTGGGCGAGCTGGCGCCCGACGGGGCGTCCCGGCCGCACGAGTGGCCCTTCCCGGCCGGCAGCACGCTGCTGCTCTACACCGACGGGCTGACCGAGGCGCGGGACGGGTCGGGCACCTTCTACGACCCGGCGGCCCGGCTGCGGGGGCGGGTCTTCCCGGGGCCGGACGAGCTGCTGGGCGCGCTCAGCAGCGATGTGCGGCGGCACACCGGCGGAGGTGCGACCGACGACATGGCACTGCTCGCGGTGGGGCGGGCGGCGGAGGGGCAGCCGGAACGCAGGAGGACCGTCCCGGTGGTGCGCCGCGACGAGCCGTGAACGGTACGGGGCCCGGACCCCTGGCCCGGGGTTACTCGCCGTGGCCGAAAGAGCGCTCTGCGCAAGGGTCTTGACAGTGCGTCATTTGGCCTGTGTGGCTGAAGTGATGGGGGTGGGGCGGGAGAATTGCCCGAGTTGCCGCCCCGTGAGGCGAATGTGTAGGCCAAAGCTGTTCGGGGCGTGGCCGATTGGTGTTAACGATCAGTCGCTTCGGCTTGGAATCATTCCCCCGCGTAGATTACCGTTCGATAACGCAGCGCGGTCGTCCCAGCCGTCGCAACGACGGCACCCGTGTGCGTTCTCGCCCATGAGGAGTGTGCCCCCGTGGCCTCCAACTCGCCTGCCCCTGACGGCACAGACGTCCAGGAGACGCCCACTGCCGGAGCCTGGGCCGAGTGGAATCCCACGGAGGACTCCGCGCGCCCGCTCCGTGGCAAGCACCGCGTCCTCAAGGCGCGCGGCGGACTCGCCCGCAGCTCCACCGTGCTCGGTGTCGGCGTGATCGCGGCGGTCGGCGCGGGAGGCATAGCCACCGCGCAGGACCGGCCCCAGGTCTCCATATCCATGCCCGACCTGCTCGGCGGTGGCGGCCACTCCTCCGACAAGGGCGGCGACACCGTACGGACCGCCGCCGCGGCCGACTCCGCGAAGACGGGCACCGGCGCGGGTACCGGCGTCGCGGACGGCACGGAGATCGCCGCGGTGCCGCAGCAGGGCGGCGACGCGGGCGAGGCGCTGCTCAGCCGGATCCTCCTCCAGGCCGAGTCCCAGCAGGACGCCGACCAGGCCCAGGCCCGCGCCGACGCCGAGCGGACCGCGCGCGAGAGCGCCGCCCAGGAGGCCAAGGCCCAGCGCGAGGCCGCCGACAAGGAGGCCGAGACGGTGCGCGCCGCCGCCGAGCAGGCCGCGGCGGAGAAGGCGGCCGCGGACAAGGCCGCCGCCGAGCAGACCGCCACCAAGGCGGCGACGGGCTCCGGTTCCGGTTCGGGTTCGCAGTCGGCGGGCGGCTGGTTCCTGCCGACCTCCTCCTACACCCTCACCTCCCACTACGGGGTCGCCGGCTCCATGTGGTCCTCGGGCTATCACACCGGCCTCGACTTCGCCGCCCCGACCGGTACCCCGGTCAAGGCCGTGGGCAGCGGCAAGATCATCTCCGCCGGCTGGTCCGGGGCCTACGGCTACCGGATCGTGCTCAAGCTCGACGACGGTACCGAGATCTGGTACTGCCACCTCTCCTCGATGTCCGTGACCTCCGGCTCCGTGGGCGCCGGCGAGACCATCGGCCGGGTCGGCGCGACCGGCAACGTCACCGGAGCGCACCTCCACCTCGAAGTCCGCAAGGGCGGCTCGACGGTCGACCCGCTGGCGTGGCTGGGCGCGAAGGGCCTCGACGTCTGACGGACACTCCCTAGCCGGTGGCGGGCGACAGCTCCGCGGTCCTGGCCGCCGGTACGCAGACCCGTGCGGCCGCGGGGGCGGCGGCCCCCGGGGTCCGGCGCGGGGCGGGCAGCAGCTCCTCCAGTACGGCCGCCCGGGCCAGCGCGGGCGCGGCCGTGGCCCGGCGGTGCCAGAGCCGGTGCAGCAACTCGCGCTCCCGCTCGGCGAACTCGGGGTCCCGGCCGCCCGGGCCGCAGCGACGGGCGTGCCGGCGCAGCAGGGCGAGGGCGGCGGCGTCCGCCGCGTACCGGGACACCGCACGGGCGGCGGGACGGCCCCCGCCGCGGCGGGCCAGGGCGCGCGCCAGTGACCGGGCCGGCATCGAAGCCAGGGCCGGCACCTCCGCCGGACCGAGCCAGCCCGCGGCCGCGTACACCGACAGCTCGGCGGCGACGGCCCGCAGGCGCTCGCGCCGGACCCGCACCGCGAGCCACACCAGCAGCCCGAACGCCGGGACCATCACGCAGCCGTAGACCAGGTAGAAACCGTACTCACCGAAGTGCGAGGAGCCGTTCCACAGCGCGTGGGCGCCCATGGCGAGGGCCAGGCCCAGCAGGGGCAGCCCGGTCCTGTGCGCACGGCGGGAGGTGAGCGCGGCCATGCCGAAGCCGAGGCCGGTCAGCACCGTGAAGAGCGGGTGCGCGAACGGGGAGAGCACCACCCGCACGAAGAACGTCGCCGCCGTCACGGAGTCCAGCACGCGGGTGCCGTTGGCCAGGTCCTCCTCGAAGGCGTTGCCCAGGTAGAGGATGTTCTCGGTGAAGGCGAAGCCGGTGGCGGTGAACCCGGCGAGCGCGATCCCGTCGGCGGCACCGGTCAACCGCCGTCTTCGGAAGACGAAGACGAGCAGCAGGGCCGCCGCCTTCGCCGTCTCCTCCACCACCGGCGCGACCACCACGGACCCCAGCCGGTCGGCGGCGGAGGGATCGGCGGAGGCCGCGGCCATCCACTCAGTGGCGAAGCTGTTGGCCAGTATCGCGATCAGCGCCGCGGTGCAGGCTCCCCAGCCGAAGCAGAACAGCAACTGCCGCCAGGGGCCCGGTGCGACCCGGCCCACCCACCGGAACGCCGCCATCAGCGGCGGCACCGGCAGCAGGGCCAGGCCCAGACCCGCGAAGAACCCGGCCGTGCCGGTCTGCTCCCGCACGAGCTCCAGGATCACGGCCCCGGTGGCGGTGAGCAGCGCGCCGAGCACGCACATCCGGGCCGTGCCCGACGGGCGTGCGAGCACACGGGAGAGCGCTCGGTACACACGATGACCCTAGCGAGCGGGTCGGACACTCCGAGTGACGTTTGTCAGTTCTTGGAGTCAGGTTCGACTGCCGGTTCGATCTCCTCGGCGCCGCGCCGGGCGAAGAGGAGGTCGTGGACGACGTGGCCCTTGTCCAGGCCCTGCCCCTCGAACCTGGTGAGCGGGCGGAACTCGGGGCGCGGCGCGTAGCCGCCGTCCGCCTGGGTGTTCACGAACTCCGGGTGCGTGCTGAGGACTTCGAGCATCTGCTCGGCGTAGTCCTCCCAGTCGGTCGCGCAGTGCAGCACGGCCCCGGGCGCCAGGCGGGTGGCCGCCAGGTCGAGGAACTCGGGCTGGATCAGCCGCCGCTTGTGGTGACGGGCCTTGGGCCACGGGTCCGGGAAGTACACGCGCATCCCGGCGAGGGAGGCCGGCGGGAGCATCTCGCGGAGCAGGATGATCGCGTCGCCGTTGGCCACGCGGACGTTGGTCATCCCGCCGCGCTCGGCGAGGGCGAGGAGGTTGCCCTGGCCGGGGGTGTGCACGTCGGCGGCGAGGATGCCGGTGGAGGGGTCGGCGGCGGCCATCTGGGCGGTGGCCTCGCCCATGCCGAAGCCGATCTCCAGGACGACGGGGAGCCCGTCGAAGAGCTTCTCCAGATCGATGACCTCGCGGCCGTCGATGTCCAGGCCCCAGGTGCCCCACAGCCGCTTCAGCGCCTCGCCCTGGCCGGTGGTGACCCGGCTGCGGCGCGGCTGGAAGCTGCGGATCCGGCGCTCGTGGTGCGACCCGGCGGGGTCGGGCGCGGGACCGTCGGGGAACCGCGGCTCGGTGCGCCACTTGGGCGGCGTGTACGCCTCCGGCGGGGAGTCGGGGAGGCTGGGCTGGGGGTTCAGGGGCTCAGACACAATGCCGAGATTCTACGTCGGACGCCACCGCCGCCCTGGCCGGGCGGGGCCGGTTCGGTCGGCGCCGCCGCCCCGGCCGCCTGCCGCTCCGACGCGGTGGGCCGCGGGCCGCCGCTGCGCGGGGCCGGTTCCCCTACCCGCCCTTCGCCCGTTCCCCGGGCTGCGCCCGGACCCCTCCTGGGGGCTCCGCCCCCAGACCCCCGCGCCTCAAACGCCGGCGGGGCTATAGATAGCCCCGCCGGCGTTTGAGGCGACGGGCGCGCAGCGCCCGTACCGGGTCAGGGGCGGAGCCCCTGGGAACGGTGGAAGGGCGGGTAGGGGACCGGCCCCGCGCAGCGGCCAACCACCCGCACCCGACCCCACCGGCACCAGCCAGGCGAACCGGCCCCGCCCCGGGTACGACGGCCGGAGGCCGTCGCAGCGACGCGAAGCCGGTGAGGCGCCCCGGCGCCGAGCCGCGCGAGCGGCGCGTCAAGAAGGTGAGGCGCCCCGGCGCCGAGCCGCGCGAGCCGCGCGTCAAGAAGGCAGCTGCGCCAAGGCCCGGCCGGCGATTTCGCGGCCGATCGGGAGCGAAGCGGTCGCCGCAGGCGACGGGGCGTTCAGGACGTGCACCGTGCGCGGCGCCTCGCGGATGAGGAAGTCGTCGACGAGGGTGCCGTCCCGCAGCACCGCCTGCGCCCGCACCCCCGCCGCCGCCGGGGTGAGGTCCGCTTCCGTGACGGCCGGCAGCAGGCGGCGTACGGCCTCCGTGAAGGCCCGCTTCGACAGGGAGCGGTGGATCTCCCCCGCCCCGTACCGCCAGTGCCGCCCGGCCATCCGCCAGGATCCCGGCCAAGCCAGCTCGGTGGCGATGTCCCGCGGCCGGACCGTGCCCCAGCCGTAGCCCTCGCGGGCCAGCGCGGGGACGGCGTTCGGGCCGACGTGGACCCCGCCGCCGATGCCCCGGGTCAGGTGGACGCCGAGGAAGGGGAACGCCGGGTCGGGCACCGGGTAGACCAGCCCCCGGACCAGGTCCGGGCGGGCCAGGTCGTGGTACTCGCCCCGGAAGGGGATGATCCGCATGCCCGGGTCGTCACCGGCCAGGCGGGCCACCCGGTCGCACTGGAGCCCCGCGCAGTTGACCAGCACGCGGGCCCGGAAGACCCGGCCCGAGGTGGTGCGGACCGCCACCGCCGAGGGCCGGCGGGAGATCAGGTCGGCCTCCGCGCCGTAGACGATCTCCGCCCCGGAGTCCTCGGCGAGCCGCGCCGCGACCTGCCCGTAGTCCACGATCCCGGTGGTGCCGACGTGGATCGCGGCGAGGCCCCGGACGTGCGGCTCGTACTCGGTGATCTGGGCCGGCCCCAGCTCGCGCACCGGGATGCCGTTCTCCCGGCCGCGCTGGACGAGGGAGTGCAGCCGCGGCAGCTCCGACCGATCGGTGGCGACGATCAGCTTGCCCGTCACCTCGTGCGGGATGCCGTGCTCAGCGCAGAACTTGACCATCTCGGCGGCACCGGTCACCGCGAAGCGAGCCTTGAGCGATCCCGGGCGGTAGTAGATGCCGCTGTGGATCACCCCGCTGTTGCGGCCCGTCTGGTGCCGGGCCGGGGCGGACTCCTTCTCCAGTACGGTGACCCGGGTCCCCGGGGCCAGCCGTGACAGGGCATGGGCTGTCGACAAGCCGACGATCCCGCCACCGATCACCAGCACGTCGCAATCCACGCTGACACCTCCCACCCCTGCATACTGCACCCCACCACCGACAACCGGGCTACGCGGGGGCCACCAGAAGCGGCCTGGCGCGCTCCCGCAGCTCCGCCACCCGCGGCTCGTCGCCGTACGGTTCCAGCCTGTGCAGCAGGTCACGTACGTACTCGGTCGTCCGCGCCGAGGAGATCCGGCCCGCGACCTCCACCGCCCGGGTGCCCGCCGCGCACGCCGCGTCGAGGTTCCCCGACTCCAGCTCGGCGACCGCGCTCACCACCAGCCGCAGCCCGTGCGAGCGAACGTACTCCTCCGTGGGGCGGGACAGCGCCTGCTCCGTGAAACGGCGGACCTGGCGCGGGAGTTTGAGGTCCCGGTAGCACTCGGCCGCATCCGCCGCGAAACGGTCGTACGAGTAGAAACCCAGCCATGTCGGGTCGGGGTCGCCCTCCCGGGAGCGCTCCAGCCATCCCTCGGACGCGCGCAGCGCGGACCCGGCGGCCGCCGAGTCGCCCGCCTTCGCGTGGGCGCGGGCCTCGACCAGGCGGAAGAAGCTCATCGTGCGGGCGGTGGCGAGTCCGCGGTTGCGTTCGACGGCGGCCTGCGCGAGGTCCACGCCCTCGTCGGGGAAGTCCCGGTAGGTCGCCTGGAGGGACATCGAGGCCAGCACGTACCCGCCGAGCGGGACGTCGGCCGCCGCCCGGGCCAGGCGCAGCGCCTGGATGTAGTAGCGCTGGGCGGCCTCCTGCTGGCCGGTGTCGAAGGCCATCCAGCCGGCCAGCCTGGTCAGTTCGGCGGTCGCCCCGAAGAGGGCGCGCCCCACCTCGTCGGTGTAGGAGCCGAGCAGCAGCGGCGCCGCGTCCACCCGCAGGCACTCGGGGACCATCGACGAACGCCAGTCCCCGCCGCCGTACTTGGAGTCCCAGCGGCGCGCGTCCTCGGCGGCCTCGCGCAGCTTCGCCACGTCGCTGTGGCCCACGCGCTGCGGGGAGGCGTCCGGCACGGGCCGCGCGGCGGTGCCGGTGGCCGTGGTGGTGGCCGCCGTGGTGGCCGGCGGCGCGGTTTCGGGGCCGGAGCGGGCGGGCACAACGCCCTGCGCGGGGCTTTCCGGCGCCCGCCGCAGCGGGGCGGCGGTGGCGGAAGGAACCGGTACTGACGCCGGTACGGAAGCCGGTGCGGGTCCGGGCGCGGGTGCCGGTGCCTCCTGGGCGGGGCCCGGGTCGCCGGCGGGGCCCGGTTCGCGGGCCACCGAGCTGTCGGCCGGAGATATCAGCCACCGCGAGGCGGGCGTCGCGTACGCGGACACCGAGAACGAACCGGCGAGCGACTGCCAGATCCCGCCACCGCCGCGCCGCCCCGCCAGGTCCAGCCGGTACAGGTCGGTCGCCGAGCGCACCGCCGCCCCGATGTCGCGCGGGAACGCCAGCCCGACCTCCGGCGCAGGGTCGGCGTCCGCCAGCCCGATCTCGTGCAGCGGCACCGGCCGGCCCAGCTTCGCCCCGATGGCGGCGGCGATCAGGTGCGGGGCCGCGCCCTGCGGCACCATCCCCTTGGACACCCACCGCGCCACCGACGTCTTGTCGTACCGGAGCGTCAGACCGCGCTGCGCGCCGAGGTCGTTGACCCGCCGGGCCAGCCCGGCGTTGCTGATGCCCGCCAGGGCGAGGACGGCGCCGAGCTTCTCGTTGGGCTCGCGGAGCTCCCTGGACATGCGCCACCCCTCGTCACACGCGGAACGCAGACGCCGCCGGGGCATAGGCGCCCGGCATTTCGTAAACCCAGCGTAGTTCCCCGCCTCCCAAGCGTTAAGGCCCCGACTTCCGTATGGCGGGATTGTTGTCCGTATGCACAGTCGGACCGGGGGTCGTGCCCCCGGCGCGCGTGTCAGCTCGTGCTCCGCCCGTGTGGCCGTGCGCCCGGCCGTGCGCTCTGGCCGCTCCGGGGGCCCGGCGATTCGATGTGCGGTGCGTGGGTCGGCCCGCCGCGTGGATCCGGTGGGCCGGGGGATGCCGCTGCCTCAATCCCCGCGGGTGGCGGAACGGTCCGGGAGGTGGGAGACGCCTCCCGGACCGCGCCCCGCGGCCTGTCCGGGCTCCCCGCGCGAGGGCCCGTACGGCCCTCAGTACGGCCGAAGAATGGCCGAAACCGACCTATGGGGCGCTGGGAACGGAACGCCAAATACCGCGTGGCCGGGGCGTGTTCGTTTACATGTGCGCCCCCCGAAGCCACTCTCGCACGCCCTTCTCGTGGCAGCATGGACCCCGAGCCACCCGGGGTCCCGCCGGCCGCGCCCTCCAAGCGCCGACGCACGCCGACGCACGCAGTCCGTGCCGTCCCGGCCGTCCGTTGCCCCGGTCATTTGCCCACGGGCTGGGGGAGGCGGCGGTGCGCTGGTTGGTCGGCTGGAGCAGTATCGCCGCGAGCTTCGGCACGGCAGGACGGGTCCCGTCCGGCCCGGGCACCGGCCACGACGGCCCCGGCTCCCCGTACGGCCCGGGTTCCCCGTACGGCTCCGGCTCCCCGTACGGCCGCCCGCCCCACCCCGAGCCGCCCCGGCACGGCGGCATCGCCGACGCCGCGTACGCCGACGACCCCGCCGCCCAGGACGCCGAACGCACCGTCCACCCCGTCGGCGCCCAGCTCCTGTGGGGCGACCCCGACCCCCTCTGGGCCGTCGGCGACTGGCGCCCGGACGAGATCCGCACCGTCACCGCCGACCCCGCGGACCCCTTCACCCGCCTCGCCGTCCTCGGCTGCTGCGGCGCCACCGACGCCGAACTCCGCCGCGCCCTCTACGCCGCCCGCGGCGGCGCCCTGCGCCACCTCACCGAATGGCCCGGCAGCTACACCGCCGTCGTCCAGGCCGGACGCCGCATCACCGTCCTCGGCGACCTCGCCGGCGCCCGGCCCGTCTTCTACACCCCCTGGGCCGGCGGCACCGCCTACGCCACCGCCGCGCTCCCGCTCGCCGACCTCATCGAGGCGCAGCTCGACGTCGGCCACCTCGCCGCCCTCCTCGCCTGCCCCGACAGCCCCGAGGCACTGGGCGACGGCACACCGTACGCGGGAGTCCGCCGCATCCCGCCCGGCCACACGCTGATCCTGCGCGAGGGCTCCCGGGAGATCACCGGGTACGAACCGGTGGCCTCCCTCGCCGTCGCCGCCCCCGAAGCCGACCCCGAACGGGCGGTGGAGGGCGTACGGGAAGCGTTGACGGCCGCGGTGCGCGCCCGGCTCACGGCGCCGAGGCATGCTCCCGAGACCCTCCTCCCGGACCCCGGACCCGTGCCCGGAATGGGCCCCGCCGACCGGCGCGCGGCCCGCGGCGCCCCCGCGCCGGGCGTCGGCGCCGACCTCTCCGGCGGCACCGCCTCCGCGACGCTCGCCCTCCTCGCCGCGGGCCTGCCCGGCGCCCCCGGCACCCTCCAGGGCTCCGGCTCCCGGCTCCTCGCCGTCACCTTCAACGACCTCGCCACCCCGCAGGGCCGCGAGGGCGAACTCGAACGCGCCCACGCCCTCGCCGCCGACCCCCGGCTCCACCACGTCGTCGTGGCCGCCGCCGAGGAAGCCCTCCCCTACGCCGAACTCGACGGCCCCCTCACCGACGAACCCGGCCCCTCCCTCGTCTCCGCCGCCCGCGAGCGCCGCCGCCTCGCCGCCGGCTCCGCCGACCACTTCACCGGCCACGGAGCCCGCCGCGTCCTCGACGCGCACCCCGCCCGCATGGCCGACCTCCTCCTCGACCGCAGACGCCGCCACCTGCTGCGCCCCGTCGCCGCCCTCGCCCGCTCCGCGCCCGCCGACCCGCTGCTCGTCCCCTTCTCCGTCTACTCGGCCGCCCGCCGCCTCGCCCGTACGCCGTACCGCGCGGGCATGGAAGCCGCCGCGGCCCGGCTCCGCGAAGGCGGCGCGGCCGTCACCACCGCCTCGGGGCCGGTCGACGCCTCGCTCGCCGCCCTCACCTGGTCCCGGCCCGGCCCCGCCGCGGGCTGGCTCACCGGCGAAGCCCTGGCGGAAGTATCGATCCGGCTGCGCGCCGCCGCCGGACGCCCCCCGCTCTCGCTGCGCCCCGGCGAGGCCCGCGCCCGCGCCCTGCTGGCCCGGCACGCCGCCGACCACCGGGTCTTCGAGCAGGCCGTGGAGGTGCGCAGCCAGCGCCTGCACGCGCCGTTCCTCGACAACCAGGTCGTACGGGCCGCGCGCGCCCTGCCGGAGTCCCTGCGCGTACAGCCCGGGGCCCGCGCCGAGATCCTGCGCAGCGTCCTGGCCTCCGCCGGGGTGCGCGAACTCCCGCCCGGCTGGGGCGCCACGGCGCACACCCCGAACGACACCGCCACCCGGCTGGGGCTGCGGGCCGCCCTCACCTCACTGCTGGCCCTCTTCGCGGCGCCGCTCCTCGCGGACGCCGGCCTCGTCGACGCCCGGGTGGTGCAACAGGCCCTGATCGACGCGGCGGAGGGGCGGCCGGTGCCGCTCGACGGACTCGCGGAACTCGTCTCGATGGAACTGTGGCTCCGCCGCCTCCTGGCCCGCCGCGGCACCTGCTGGACCGGCACCTCCACCCCCCGCCGCCGCGCGGTCCCGCCCCTGGACACCCGCCTCCCCCGCCTCACCCCGGGCGCCCTCCCAGCCGGCCGCTGACCACCCCGGCCCTGCCGGGCCGCGCCTACCAGCGGCAGCCGACGGAGCCGGAGGCGCCCGCCCCTCCCAGCCGTGCCGCCCCCTCCCAGCCCCGCCTGGGGGTACCTCCCAGCGGTAGCTGGGGGAGTTTGAGGCGCGGGGTCTGGGGCGGAGCCCCAGGGTCTTCCAGCCCCGTCGGCGTTTGAGGCGCGGGTCCGGGCGGAGCCCGGGGAACGGTGGAAGGGCGGCTAGGGGACCGCTCCGCGCAGCGGCACCCGCAGCCGCCCCGCGCCCGGCGGCCCCGCGCCCGGGCCCTCCCGCGCCTGCCGCCCCGCGCCCGGCCACCGCCCCGTCACCCGGGCCCGCCCGCCACCCACCCACCCACCCACCCACCCGCCCCGCGACACGGGCCCGCCCGAAAACCCGAACCCACCCCGGCAGGGGCAAGGCAGAATTGCCCGGTGCGCTACCGAATCCTCGGCCCCACCCAGGCGGCCCACGAAGACACCGGCGCCCCCCTCACCCCCGGCGGCCCCCGCCTCCGCGCCCTCCTGACCGCCCTCGCCCTCCGCGCGGGCGCCCCGGCCGCCGCGTCCGTCACCGACCTGGTCGACGAGGTCTGGGGCGACGACCCGCCCCGGGACGCCCCCGCCGCCCTCCAGGCCCTCGTGGCCCGGCTGCGCCGCACCCTCGGCCCCGGACGGCTCACCACCGACCCCACCGGCGGCTACCGCCTCGCCGCCGCCCGCGACGACGTCGACCTGCACCGCTTCACCCGCCTCGCGGCCCTCGGCGCCGAGCAGCTCGCCACCGACCCCGCCACCGCGGCCGGCACCCTCCGCGAGGCCCTCGCCCTGTGGCACGGACCCGCCCTCGCCGACCTCCCCGAGCCCGCCCGCACCGTGTACGCCGCCGCCCCCGAGGCCCGCCGCGCCCGCGCCCTGCGGGACCGCGTCGAGGCCGACCTCCGCAGCGGCGCCACCGCTCCCGCCGGACTCCTCCCGGAGATCGAGGCGCTGATCCACGAGCACCCGTACGACGAACCCCTGCGCGCCCAGCAGCTCCGCGCCCTGCGCGCCGCCGGCCGCTCCGCCGACGCCCTCGCCGCCTACGAGCGCACCCGGCGCGACCTCGCCGAAGGCCTCGGCGCCGACCCCGGCCCCGAGCTGCGCGCCCTGCACGCGGAGCTGCTCCAGGCTCCCGCCCCGCCCCCGCTCCCGTCCGCGTCCCCGCCCGCGCCCCCGCAGCCGCGCGGCAACATCCGCCCCCGCCTGACCTCCTTCGTCGGCCGCGAGCCCGAACTCGCCGCCCTCGCCGCCGACCTGGACCGCGTACGCCTCGTCACCCTCACCGGCCCCGGCGGCTCCGGCAAGACGCGCCTCGCCGAGCACGCGGCCGCCGCCCGCCCCGACTCCGGCTGGATCGTCGAACTCGCCCGCCTCGACCACCCCGCAGCCGTCCCCGGCGCCGTCCTCAGCGCCCTCGGCCTGCGCGAGAACAGCCTCGTCGCCCGCGAGAAGACCTCCGCCGACGACGACCCGACCGCCGCCCTCGTCGAGCACTGCGCGCACCGCCGCCTGCTCCTCGTCCTGGACAACTGCGAGCACGTCATCGGCGCCGCCGCCGAACTCGCCGAACGCCTCCTCACGCACTGCCCCGGCGTCCGGATCCTGGCCACCAGCCGCGAGCCCCTCGGCGTCCCCGGCGAGTTCCTGCGTCCCCTGGACCCGCTGCCGCCCGGCCCCGCGCACCGCCTCTTCGCCGACCGTGCCGCCGCCGCCCGCCCCGGCTTCGGCCCCGGCGACGACCCGGACGCCGTCGCCGAGATCTGCGCCCGCCTCGACGGGCTGCCGCTCGCCATCGAGCTCGCCGCCGCCCGGCTGCGGCTGCTCACCCCGCGCCAGATCGCCGACCGCCTCGACGACCGGTTCCGCCTCCTGACCGGCGGAGCCCGCACCCTGCTGCCGCGCCAGCAGACCCTGCGCGCCGTCGTCGACTGGTCCTGGGACCTCCTCGACACCGCCGAACGCACCGTCCTCGCCCGGCTGTCCGTCTTCGCCGGCGGCTGCGACCTGGAGGCCGCCGAGGCCGTCTGCGGCGACGCCGACACCCGCGCCGACGTCGCAGGCACCATGGCGGCACTCGTCGACAAGTCCCTCGTCGGCGCCGAACCGGACCCCGACGGCATGCGCTACCGGCTCCTGGAGACCATCCACGAGTACGCCGCCGAACGCCTCGCCGAGGACCCCGCCGACGCCCGCGCCACCGCCCTGCGGCACGCCGAGCACTACCTCGCCCTCACCGAACGGGCCGAGCCGCTGCTGCGCTCCGCGCAGCAGCTCCCCTGGATCCGCCGCTTCGAGACCGAGCTCGACAACCTGCGCTCCGCCCTCGACACCGTCGTCGAGGGGGAGCGGGGCTCCGCCGGCACCCTGATCGCCCAGCGCATGCTGGCCGCCCTCGGCTGGTTCTGGTGGCTGCGCGACTACCGCGCCGAGGGCGCCGACTGGGCCGCCCGGATCCTCGCCCTGACCCCCGCCGAACCGGCCGAGGGCTCCCCGCAGTTCTGGCCCTACATGCGGCTGCGCATGCTCCACATGTTCCTGCTCGCCGAGAGCGCCGGCGCGGACGTCTTCCGC
The DNA here is from genome assembly GCF_045160885.1 of Streptomyces sp. NBC_00158. Taxonomy (NCBI): domain Bacteria; kingdom Bacillati; phylum Actinomycetota; class Actinomycetes; order Kitasatosporales; family Streptomycetaceae; genus Streptomyces; species Streptomyces sp. NBC_00158. The sequence continues at coordinate 3,418,669 of NZ_CP108161.1, read as the reverse complement.
ACGCCCGAACACCGCGAGCAGGCCGCCCGCCTCAAGGAGGTCTTCCGCCACGGCTCCCCGGAGACCACCCGGTTCCCCGGCATGCTCTGGCCCGCGATCTGCTTCCTCACCGGCGACATGGAGCACTTCCACGGGAGCATCGACGAGTCGATCGCCAACTGCCGCCGCCACGCGGGCGACTGGGAGACCGCCATCCCCCTGCTGATGCGCACGCACTTCGCCATCGACATGACCGGTGGCCTCACCGCCGTGGACGCGGACCTGGCCGAACTCGACGCGATCGCCCGCCGCGTCGGCGACCGCTGGATCCGCGCCCAGGTGGCCAGCGCCGCCGGGGAAGCCGCCCTCTCGCGCGGCCAGTACGGCACCGCCCGCGCCGCCTACGAGGAGTGCCTGAGCCTGGCCCGGGAGGTCGGCGCCCGCATCGAGGCCCCCTTCGCGATCGCCCGCATCGCCGAGACCGAGTACTGCGCCGGGAACTACGAGGCCGCCGAGAAGCTCCTCGCGGAGGCCGACCGCGAGGCCGACGAGCAGGGCGGGGTGTACGACGTGAACACCTTCAGCCGGTTCCTGTCCGCCACGCTCGCCCTCCAGCGCGGCGACCTCGCCCGCGCCCGCACCGAGTGCGCGGCCGCCCGGGCCGCGGCCGAACGGATCAACGTGCCCGCCCAGTTCAACGCCGGGATGGACCTCATCGAGACCGTCCTGGACGCCCGCGAGAACGGTCCGGAGGCGGGTCTGGCCGGGATCGGCCCGGCCCTCGCCGGGGCGGTGGCCGGGCACTGCGCGGAACGCTTCCTGGCGGGCATCGCCGAGAAGGCGTCACTGTTCCTCGCCGACGCCGGCCGTGCCGAGGAGAGCGTACGAGTCCTCGCGGCGGCCACCGCCTGGCGCGCGGGCCATCCCCGCTCGGTCCCGGAGGAGGCCGCCCTGGAGGGGCTCCCGGAGCGCAACCTCGCCGCCCTCGGGGCGGCCGGCCGGGCCCGGGCGGAAGCGGAGGGCCGGGCCCTGACACCGGCGGAGGTCGTCGCCGTACTCGGCCTCAGCGGCAGCTGATCACCGCGTCGGCCCAGCTGGCCAGCGTCGGCAGGTGCCCCTGCCCGGCCTGCTCCACCACCAGCCGCAGCTTCGAACGCCCGCCGAGCGGCACCTGGACCGGCACCGGGGCGTCGTCGTACCCGAGGGCGTCGGAACGCCACAGCCGCTGCCCGTCGCCGTAGACGGAGAACCGCAGCGTCCCGTCGGTCGGCAGCGACAGCCCGTCCACCCCGGCCCGCGCCGAGAAGCCGGTGCACTGCCGGTTGAGGGTGATCTCCACCGTGGAGCGGGAGTGCACGGTGATCCCCTGCCCGAACCGCTGCCCGCCCACCATCAGCCCCCACCGCTGCCACACCCAGCTGCTGCGCCAGGTCTCCAGCTCGGGGCCGGTGTGCTGCCCGACGGCGGAGTGCCCGAGCCCGGCGAGCGGGAACCCCTGCGGCGGCTGCGGCGGCGGTGGCGTCGGCCGGGCCCGCGTGGGCGAGGGCGTCGGAGTGGGGGAGGGCTTCGGCCGAGGGCTCGCGGGAACGGACGGCGGCGCGGCCGTCGGAGCCGGCGCCGAGGACGCGGGAGCCGACGGCGCCGGGCTCCGCCGGGGCGGCACCGACCCCCGCGCAGCCGGTGACGGAGCCCCCGGCGGCCTCGACTCCGGCGCGGCGGACACGGCCGGCGCGGGCACCTCGGGCGCCACCGGCGCCACCACCCCGGGCGCGGGCGCCGCCTGCGGCTCGGGCTCGTCGCCGGTCAGCGCGAACACCACCCCGGCGGCAGCGGCGACCGCTATCCCGGCCGCGATGGCGGCCTTGGCGGGCAGCCCCAGCCCCTCGGAGACCGCAGCGCCCCCGGCCCCGCCGGCACCCCCGGCCCCCGCACCGGCCCCGCCGGCGGCTCCGGCGCCGGCACCAGCGGCCCCCGCACCGGCTCCGGCACCGGCCGACGACCCACCAGCCGCCGCGGCGGCGGCGCCCGCACCCCCGGCGGCGACGGCCCCACCGGCCACCACCCCGGCCGCCTTGGCGGCGTACCCGGCGGCGAACCACCCGATGACCGCCACCGGCAGCAGCGCGGGAATGCCCGCGTTGACGTCCTTCAGCTCACCGGCGGCCAGCCGGCACTTGGCACACTCCTCCAGGTGCTTGCGCAGCCCCCGCTCCGCCCGCACCCGCAGCCCGCCCCGGGCGTACGCGCCCAGCCGGTCCGCGTACCGGGCGCAGTCGCCGCCCGCGCTGAGCGCGGAACTCACGTGGGCCTGTAGGTAGGCCTGCTTGAGGCCCTCCCGGGCCCGGCTGGCCAGTACCGCCGTCGCGTTGGCGCTCAGCCCGAACAGCGGGGCGATCGCACTCGGCGAGGACTCCTCGACGGTGGTGTGCCACAGCACGGCCTGCCACCGCTCGGGCAGGCTCCGGAAGGCCTGCATGGCGAGCGACCGCTCGGCCTCGTGCATCGCCCGCACATCGGCGCCCAGTTCGAGGGTGTCGTCCCCGGACAGCCCGCCAACGCCCTCCGCACCCCCGGCCGCCTGTTCCGCGAACACCGCGAAGTCCTCGACCAGCTGCTCCCGCCGGGCGGTCTTCGCCCAGGCCGCGGCGACCCGCCGCACGGTGGTCAGGAGATAGGCCCGCACCGACTGGTCCGGCCCGGCCCCGCCCCGTACCGCCTGCAGCGTCCGCGCGAACACCTCGGCGGTCAGGTCGTCGGCGGTGTGCCCGTCCCGGCAGCAGGTCCGCGCGTAGCGCCGTACCGAGTCGGCGTGCCGGCGGAACAGCTCCTCGTACGCCCCGTCGTCGCCGGAGCGCATCCTGGCGATCAAGTCGCCGTCGGACGGAGGGAGTTCGGTGCCCGGCGTGGCGGACTTGGCGTGCCGGCCGCCGCGTTCGCGCTGGGCCGGGACCTGCCGGGCGGGCAGGCTGCCCGCCCCGACCTCGGCGCCGGTTCCACCGACGCCACCGAGGGACTCGTCCCGCCCGTCAACGCTCATCGCGGAAGCCTCCGCACGACACACTCGAACCGGTCCACCGATCCAGCCTGTCACACGGCGATGGCCCCTCGGGTCCCTCTTCGCGCCATCCACTCATCCGAGGACAATCCGGCGAATCACCGGACCGCTCCTCACCCCTTCGAGCGACCTGCCGTTCGAGTACCCCCGTTGACGAACCGGCCCCCACCCCTGCGGGGGCCGGACCGCCAACGGTTCGGCCCAAGGCCGCGGCTCAACACCGCACCCCACCCCCCGGCCCGCTGGGCCGGGGCGCCGACTCACGCCGACCGGGAGCGCAGCCCTTCGAGCAGGATGTCCAGCAGCCGGGCCGAAGCCGCGGCCTGCTGGGCCGGGTCGGGCAGCGCGGGCGCGGCGGTCGCTATCACCAGCAGCACATCGGCCACCGTGACGTCGGTCCGCAGCTCACCGGCCTCCCGCGCCCGGTCCACCAGGCGGCCGACGACCTCCAGCAGGGCGCCCGCTCCGGCGTCCTCCGACGGCTCGTCCTCGACCGAGGTCCGCGCGCCGACGACCCGCAGCTCCGCCGTACCGCCCGCTGCGGCCTGGCGCTGGTGCGGGACACGGGCGGCGGCCTCGTCGGCCGCGTCCTCCTCGGCGGCGGCGCCGACCCGCAGCACCTGCGGCGGCAGCAGCCGGCCCGCGCCGGAGGCCACGGAGGTGCGCAGGAAGCGCGACAGCGCCTGCCACGGCTCCTCCTCCTGGCCGAGGGCGGACTTGGCCTGCTCGGTCAGCCGGGCGGTCTCCTCCTCGGCTATCCGCCGGACCAGCACGTCCTTGCTGGGGAACCGCCGGTAGACGGTCCCGACGCCGACCCGCGCGCGCCGCGCCACGTCCTCCATCGGAGCCCCGTAGCCCAGCTCGCCGAAGACCTCGCGGGCCGCCCGGAGCACGTGCTCCAGGTTGCGCTGGGCGTCGACGCGCAGCGGCGTGGAGCGGCCCACGCCGTGGGTGGTCGAGCCCGCCATCACGCGTCCGCCGGTCTCCGCGGACAGAGCGGTGACAGAGCCATGGAAATCGGAAATGTTCATATGTATCCCCCGGTAATCACTTGTCTCCCCCCGGAGACACTCCCCGCCTTCGTGTCGAGGGGGGCCACGGTCATGAGGGCCCTGGTCCTACATCCTCGACGAGATACGAACATAGTTGAGCCAGAGTCAATTCAGAAGAGGCAGCCCCCGACCGAGCACCGCCCGATCGGAGCATTCACCGCCACTTTTCCGCCGCAACTCCCCGGAATCACCCCCTCCGGAGCGCTGACCTGCGCACTTCTAACGTGATCGGGATCTCCTGACAGGCCGGTCCCACCACCCCCACCGGTCACACAATTTGCCGGGCCTGTGGACAAACTCCCGGCCACGTTGCGTCATGGGATGGTGAAGGCTGCTAACTCCCGGGGCGACGACCCCGGTACCCCGCCCCGCACGCGCATCCTCGTCGTCGGCGGGGGCTACGTCGGCATGTACACGGCCCTGGGCCTCCAGCGGAAGCTGAGATCCGGCGAAGCCGAGGTCACCGTGGTGACCCCCGAGCCCTACATGACGTACCAGCCCTTCCTCCCGGAAGCCGCCGCCGGCGCGATCTCGCCCCGGCACGTCGTGATCCCCCTGCGCCGCGTCCTGGACCGCTGCCGCATCGTCATCGGCGAGGCCCGGCGCATCGACCACGCCAAGCGGACCGCGACCGTCACCACCCTCGCCACCGCCGAGGAGGGCACCGGCGGCATCGAGATCGAATACGACGAACTCGTCCTCGCCCCCGGCTCCGTCTCCCGCACCCTCCCCGTCCCCGGGCTCGCCGACTACGGCATCGGATTCAAGACCGTCGAAGAGGCCATCGGCCTGCGCAACCACGTCATCGAACAGATGGACATCGCCTCCTCCACCCGCGACCCCGCAATCCGCGACGCCGCCCTCACCTTCGTCTTCGTCGGCGGCGGTTTCGCAGGCGTCGAGGCACTCGGCGAACTGGAGGACATGGCCCGATACGCCGCCCGGTACTACCACAACGTCAAGCCCGAGGACATGAAATGGGTGCTGGTCGAGGCCAGTGACCGGATCCTCCCCGAGGTCGGCCCCGAAATGGGCGTCTACACCGTCCGCGAACTGCGCAGCCGCAATATCGACGTCCGCCTCGAGACCCGCCTCGAATCCTGCGAGAACCGCGTCGCCGTCCTCAGCGACGGCTCCCGTTTCCCCACCCGCACCATCGTCTGGACCGCCGGCGTCAAACCCCACCCCGTCCTCGCCGCCAGCGACCTCCCCAAGAACGAACGCGGGCGCCTCAGCTGCACCTCCTTCCTCACCGTCGAAGGAGTCGAACACGCCTGGGCCGCCGGCGACGCCGCCGCCGTCCCCGACATCACCGCCGGCGAACCCGGCCGCGAATGCGCCCCCAACGCCCAGCACGCCGTCCGCCAGGCCAAGCAGCTCTCCGACAACCTCGTCGCCGCCCTGCGCGGCGAACTCCTCACCGAGTACGCCCACAAATACGCCGGCTCCGTCGCCTCCCTCGGCCTCCACAAGGGCGTCGCCCTGCTCTACGGCCGCAAGCTCAAGGGCTACCCCGCCTGGTTCATGCACCGCGCCTACCACCTCAGCCGCGTCCCCACCTTCAACCGCAAAATGCGCGTCCTCGCCGAATGGACCCTCGCGGGCCTCTTCAAGCGCGAGATCGTCTCCCTCGGATCCCTCGAACACCCCAGGGCGGAATTCGAACTCGCCGCCGGAACCGGCCACCGCCACCACCCGCCCAAACCCGCCCCCGACCCCCCGCAGGACAAGCAGGGCTGACGTCGTCAGTGCCGTCGGCCACACTGGACGTGTGACCATAGGTGGGCTCACGCCTGCACACAGTGACATCCACCGAGTGAAATCCACCGGGGGACACCGTCCAGCGCCCGACCCCAGGGGCACCTCCCGGCACCGCCGGGAGGACACACCGCGACCACTTGCGACACCACGAGGCTTGAACGCAGTGAACTTCACGCGCTGGAGCGCCCGCTTCCCCGGCACGCGCCGCGCCGCAGCCCGGAACGAGCACGCCGCGGCCCAGGCCAAACGCGGTGAGGGCTCCGTCCCGGCAGCCCGCGGCGCCGCCGCCCACCCCGCCGCGCCCTCCGACGGCAGCCCCGCCGACGCCACCGTCCGCGGCACCGGCACGGCCCCGCTCCCCGCCGCGCCCGCCCTCGACGAGCTCCCCGTACGGGAAGTCCTCGGCCTGCTCCCGGCCCTCGTCGCCCTCGTCCACGGCCCCGAGCACCGCGTCGCCTACGTCAACGACGCCTACACCGCCGGCTTCGGCCCCCGCACCACCGGCGAACCCGCCCGCGAAGCCCTCCCCGAACTCGGCGAGCTCGGCCTCCTCGAACTCCTCGACCAGGTCCAGCGCAGCGGCAAGCCCCGTACCGCCAAGAACCGCACCGCCCCCGGCGGCGGCAACTCGTACACCGTCACCTGCACCCCCGTCGAGTTCCCCAAGGCCGCCGCCGACGGCGAGACCGACCCCGAGCACACCGGCATCCTCGTCCACCTCGCCGACGTCACCGACCACGCCGAAGCCGTCGACCGCCTCCGCGCCAGCGAACGCCGCCAGCGCGAAGCCGCCGTCACCCTCCAGCGCTCCCTCCTGCCCCAGGAACTGGAACAGCCCGACGACCTCCGCGTCGCCGCCACCTACCAGCCCGGCGGCACCGAAGCCGCCGTCGGCGGCGACTGGTACGACGTCATCACCCTCGGCGCCGGCCGCACCGCCCTCGTCATCGGCGACGTCATGGGCCGCGGCGTCCGCGCCGCCGCCGTCATGGGCCAGCTCCGCACCGCCGTCCGCGCCTACGCCCGCCTCGACCTCCCGCCCCACGAGGTCCTGCAGCTCCTCGACGGCCTCGCCGCCGAGATCGACGCCAGCCAGATCGCCACCTGCGTCTACGCCGTCCACGACCCCAACGAAGGACTCCTGGCCTACGCCTCCGCCGGCCACCTCCCCATCCTCGTCCGCGACGAGGACGGCACCGTACGCCGCGCCGCCGACCCCACCGGCCCCCCGCTCGGCACCGGCGGCTGGCTCCACAGCTCCGGCACCATCGCCCTCGGCCCCGGCTCCACCGCCGTCCTCTACACCGACGGCCTGGTCGAACGCCGCGGCGAGGACATCGACGAAGGCGTCGCCGCCCTCGAACGCGCCCTCGCCGGAGCCCAGGGCACCCCCGCGATCATCTGCGACCGCCTCATGCGCGCCCTCGGAGTCGACGCCGACCACGACGACGACGTCGCCGTCATGGTCCTCCAGCAGCCCGCCCGCACCGGAGTGGACGCCGAGCTCTTCCACAACGCCGCCCTCGAACTCCTCGGCGGCGTCGAGGCCGCCCCGCGCGCCCGCGCCTTCGCCCAGGGCGTCCTCAGCTCCTGGCGCTTCCCCGTCGAGCTCTGCGACCTCGGCGTCCTGGCCGCCAGCGAGCTCGTCGCGAACTCCCTCCAGCACGGCACCCCGCCCATGCGCCTGCGCCTGCGCCGCACCGACCGCCGCCTGATCGTCGAGGTCACCGACGGGGACGACCACCTCCCGCGCCGCCGCCGCGCCGAACCGGGCGACGAGACCGGCCGCGGCATCTCGATCATCGCCACCATCGCCTCCGCCTGGGGCTCCCGCCGCACCCCCGGCGGCGGCAAGGCCGTCTGGTGCGAGTTCGCCCTCCCCGACAGATGACGACGCCGGAAGCGAAAGGGGAGAGCCCCCGGTCCCGAAGGACCGGGGGCTCTCCCCGACGTTTCCCGCCGCACCCCTCTTACGCGGACACCCGCTCCGCCCGCTCCGAGGCCACCGCCGGCCCCTGCGCCACGACCCGGCTCACCGCCGACGGGTTGTCCTGCACCGGGCTCAGCCGCCCGCCCAGCCGCAGCGCCAGCACCGAGATCCCGAGCGACACCAGCACGAACACCCCGATGTACAGCATCGGAATCCCCGCACCCAGCGGCACGCCCAGCGGCCCGAGCGCCAGCGCCATCTGCTTGACCAGGGCGAAGGCCGAGTTGTACTGCCCGACCGAACCCTCGGGGGCCAGGTCGGCCACCAGCGGGGCCAGCGTCGGCGACAGCATCGCCTCACCGATCCCGAAGAGCGCGTACGTGGTGATGAACGCGGCGGCGGCCATCATCGCGCTGCCGTGCCCCAGCCCCGAGAACCCGGCGATCAGCCACGCCACGGTCCAGATCAGCCCGACCAGCGCGATCACCCGCGACCGGCGCCGCTTCTCGACCAGCTTCAGCACGACGAACTGCGCCACGACGATCGCACCCGTGTTGGCGGCCAGCGCGAACCCGAGGGTCGAGGGGGAGATCCCCGCAGCCTCGGTGCCGAAGGCCGCCAGACCCGACTCGAACTGCCCGTAGCAGGCGAAGAACAGCACGAAGCCCAGCACGCACAGCTGCACCATCGCCTTGTGGCGCAGCAGCCGCTTCCAGCCACCACCCGCGGGCGCCGCGTCCTTGGCCATCGCCTCGCTGATGTTCTGCACGTGCGGCATCCGCACGGTGGCGATCACGACCGCCAGCACCAGGAACATCACGGCCTCGATGCCGAACAGCAGCGTGAAGCTGGCGGGACGGCTCTCGTCGACGATCTGGCCGCCGACGAGCCC
>NZ_CP108161.1:3397500-3405000 GCF_045160885.1 Streptomyces sp. NBC_00158 | reverse complement strand
GGGACCTAAGGCGAGGCCGACAGGCGTAGTCGATGGACAACCGGTTGATATTCCGGTACCCGCTTTGAAACGCCCAATATCGAATCCATTAATGCTAAGCCCGTGAAGCCGTTCCGGACCCTTCGGGGAAAGGAAAGTGGTGGAGCCGGCGATCCAAGGTGGTAGTAGGTAAGCGATGGGGTGACGCAGGAAGGTAGTCCAGCCCGGGCGGTGGTTGTCCCGGGGTAAGGGTGTAGGCCGTGTGGTAGGCAAATCCGTCACACATTAAGGCTGAGACCTGATGCCGAGCCGATTGTGGTGAAGTGGATGATCCTATGCTGTCGAGAAAAGCCTCTAGCGAGTTTCATGGCGGCCCGTACCCTAAACCGACTCAGGTGGTCAGGTAGAGAATACCGAGGCGTTCGGGTGAACTATGGTTAAGGAACTCGGCAAAATGCCCCCGTAACTTCGGGAGAAGGGGGGCCATCACTGGTGATCGGACTTGCTCCGTGAGCTGGGGGTGGCCGCAGAGACCAGCGAGAAGCGACTGTTTACTAAAAACACAGGTCCGTGCGAAGCCGTAAGGCGATGTATACGGACTGACGCCTGCCCGGTGCTGGAACGTTAAGGGGACCGGTTAGTGACCTTTCGGGGTTGCGAAGCTGAGAACTTAAGCGCCAGTAAACGGCGGTGGTAACTATAACCATCCTAAGGTAGCGAAATTCCTTGTCGGGTAAGTTCCGACCTGCACGAATGGCGTAACGACTTCTCGACTGTCTCAACCATAGGCCCGGTGAAATTGCACTACGAGTAAAGATGCTCGTTTCGCGCAGCAGGACGGAAAGACCCCGGGACCTTTACTACAGTTTGATATTGGTGTTCGGTTCGGCTTGTGTAGGATAGGTGGGAGACTTTGAAGCAGCCACGCCAGTGGTTGTGGAGTCGCCGTTGAAATACCACTCTGGTCGTGCTGGATGTCTAACCTCGGTCCGTGATCCGGATCAGGGACAGTGTCTGATGGGTAGTTTAACTGGGGCGGTTGCCTCCCAAAGGGTAACGGAGGCGCCCAAAGGTTCCCTCAGCCTGGTTGGCAATCAGGTGTTGAGTGTAAGTGCACAAGGGAGCTTGACTGTGAGACCGACGGGTCGAGCAGGGACGAAAGTCGGGACTAGTGATCCGGCGGTGGCTTGTGGAAGCGCCGTCGCTCAACGGATAAAAGGTACCCCGGGGATAACAGGCTGATCTTCCCCAAGAGTCCATATCGACGGGATGGTTTGGCACCTCGATGTCGGCTCGTCGCATCCTGGGGCTGGAGTCGGTCCCAAGGGTTGGGCTGTTCGCCCATTAAAGCGGTACGCGAGCTGGGTTTAGAACGTCGTGAGACAGTTCGGTCCCTATCCGCTGTGCGCGTAGGAATATTGAGAAGGGCTGTCCCTAGTACGAGAGGACCGGGACGGACGAACCTCTGGTGTGCCAGTTGTCCTGCCAAGGGCATGGCTGGTTGGCTACGTTCGGAAAGGATAACCGCTGAAAGCATCTAAGCGGGAAGCCTGCTTCAAGATGAGTATTCCCACCTCCTTGAGAGGGTAAGGCTCCCAGTAGACGACTGGGTTGATAGGCCAGATGTGGAAGCCCGGTAACGGGTGGAGCTGACTGGTACTAATAGGCCGAGGGCTTGTCCTCAGTTGCTCGCGTCCACTGTGTTAGTTCTGAAGTAACGAACTCGCCTTGCCGGCTTGAGTTCAACTTCATAGTGTTTCGGTGGTCATAGCGTTAGGGAAACGCCCGGTTACATTCCGAACCCGGAAGCTAAGCCTTTCAGCGCCGATGGTACTGCAGGGGGGACCCTGTGGGAGAGTAGGACGCCGCCGAACAATCATTGTGGGAAAGCCCCGCACCTTATGGTGCGGGGCTTTTCTGCGTTTAAGGACTTCTAGGGCGGTGTACGTTGAGCCGCGCTGAGCCGCGGGGAGCTTAAATGCGTCGACAGTGCCCCTCGGCACCCGGCACAGTGGTCACTCGTGACGAGCAGTGAGCTGTGGACCCGTGCGACCGCCGACCGCTACGACGACGAGGAGGCCGAAGCGTCCTCGGCTGCCGTTCTCGGGCCGGCCCTCGCCTTCCTTGCCGAGCTCGCCGGCGACGGCCGGGCGCTGGAGTTCGCCATCGGGACCGGCCGGGTGGGAGTCCCGCTCCGGGAACGCGGCGTGCCGGTGGTGGGCATCGAACTGTCCGAGCACATGGCAGCGGTGCTGCGGCGCAAGGTCGACGAGGGCACCCTCCCGGTGGTCATCGGGGACATGGCCACCACCGTCGTTCCGGGCGGGTTCACCCTGGTCTACCTCGTCTACAACACCATCACGAACCTGCTCACGCAGGACGAGCAGGTCGAGTGCTTCCGCAACGCCGCACGGCATCTGGAGCCCGGCGGCCGGTTCGTCATCGAGCTGGGTGTGCCGCCGCTGCGGCTCCTGCCGCCCGGCCAGGTCGCGGTGCCGTTCGACGTCTCCCAGCGGCACCTCGGCTTCGACACCTTCGACCTGGTCGAGCAGATCCTCGTCTCGCACCACTTCACGCGCGAGGGCGACGACGGCCACTACCGCCGCGAGAACTCCCGGCACCGGTACGCCTGGCCGGCCGAGCTCGACCTGATGGCACGCATCGCCGGGCTCGAACTGGAACGCCGCGTTGCGGACTGGGACGGGTCCCCGTTCACCCAGGACTCCGGGAAGCACGTCTCGGTGTGGCGAAAGCCGGCCTGAGGCTGGCCATTGGGAGCCGGTGTTGCGCCGGCTCCGTGCCGCCAACCGGGAGGTCCTGGCCGGCCTCGGCGGATGCGTGGCTGGTCGCATCCGTCGGAGCGGCGGGTTCACCATCCCGTGGCGACGGAGTCAGCAGCCGCGGGGCGACCGGACGCGGAGCGACCCACTACAGATGCTGCGGGAGCTCCAAGCCGTAGAGGCCGAGGTGGAGGGCGTGCAGAAGACCATGGCGGACCTGGGCCTGGACGACGTCTCCTTCAAGGCGGAGATCTCGCCGGCCGGCAGGGCGGTCGTCCATGTCCTGAACCCCGTCTCCGCCGTGGACAGTTGCGCCGCCATCGCCGGCCAGGGGCCCTCGTCCTCGTCGAGGGCGCTGTCGCCGAGCCGAGGCCCCGCCTCCCCGATCCGACACCCGACGCGCTGCCGGCGCCACCGGGGCGGAGATCGCCGCGGCGGAGGAACGGCTCGGCCTGACGCTGCCGGAGGAGCTGAAGGCGCTGTACCGGGTGACGCGCGTACGGTCGGCGGACGGGGGCGGCGACGAGGGCGAGTACGAGGGCGAGACGCACGCGGCGTACGGGGCCGTCGGCTGCGAACTCGGCTCCCTCGACGAGCTCTGCTTCGCCGACGTCACCTCCCGCCCCGCGGACTGGGAGACCGCCGCGCGTACGGCGCTCTTCGCTCCGCCCGACGCACCGGTGCAGGGGCTCGTCGGGTCCCCGGGCCGGCTCGTCTTCGCCGGGAGCGGCTACGGCGACCCGATCGCGGTCGACCTGACGCCGGGGCCGGGCGGCCACACCGGGCAGATCGTCCTGATCGACCACGAGAAGCACACCGGCGCCGTCCTGCTCGCGGACTCCCTCACCGACCTGGTGACCTCCGCGGCCGGGGCCGCCCGGGCACCCGGGCTTCCGAAGCTCCGGCCCTGGCCAGGATCCACACGGGCGACCCGGACGGCGTCCGGGCTTCCGCCCACCCCGCACACGAGGTCCTCCACATCAGCCGACACCAGGACGGGACACCGATCAGCCTCGGCCCCTTCGCCGGACTGCCCCGCCTGCGGACCCTGTCCGCGGCCCCCGCCACGCTCGCGGACCCGCTGGAGGCCGCCCGGCACCGCACTGACGGGCTCCGGGAACGACACATCGAGGACGCCCGGCAACTGGCTCTCGTCCTGCGGTTCTGCGTGGAGAAGGGCGTTCTCCTGCTCTTCGGTTGAGTAACCGGCCCGGGCGCCGGGCGGTGGCGAGTTCGACCGGATCACGGACGGCCTCGCCGAGTTCCTCGGCCTCCAGCGCCGCCCGCTCCACCGCTTCGATGACTCCGGGCAGGGGCGGGCTTGACTCTCGGGTGGCCCGAGACGGCACAGTCAGGGCCGTGGACAGGAGAAACCTGCTGCCGATCGGGCAGTTCTCGCAGGCCAGCGGCCTCTCGATCACCGCGCTCCGGCACTACGACGCAAGCGGCGTACTGGTGCCGGCGTACGTGGATCCCGTGAGCGGCTACCGCTACTTCCGGCGCGACCAGGTGCGTACGGCGCAGGCCGTCAGATCCCTGCGGCAGCTGGAGATCCCGGTCGAGGAGGTCCGTCGGCTGCTCGGCGGCGGCGAGGCGGAGCTGGTCGCCGCCCTGAAGGCCCGGCTGCGGGCCGCTGAGCGACGGCTGGAGCTCCAGCGCACCACGGTCCACAGCCTGCTGAGCCGACTGACCGAAGGAGCAGAGATGACCCACCCCGTCACCGTCCGCCAGGGCCCCGCCGAGCGGATCCTCGTCCGCGGGGCGACCCTGGACAACTCCGGGCTCGACGCCTTCCTCCGCTCCGCCTACCAGGAGCTGTACGCGGTCGCCGGCCGCGGCCCGCTCACCTTCACCGGGCCCGCTTTCGTCCGCTTCCACGGGGTGTGCGACGACGAGAACGAGACGCTAGTCGAAGCGTGCCTGCCCTTCTGGGAGGGCGGCGCGCAGCCCACCGACCTGCCCGAGGGCATGACCGTGCGCGAGTTGCCCGGGACCACCCTCGCCTGCGCGCAGGCCGAGGGGGCGGCCGCCGGGTTCCCGCAGATCCTCGGCGTGTACGACGCCGTCGCGGAGTGGGTCAGCGCGCACGGCTTCGCCTTCGCGGGCCCGGTCCGGATGGTCTACCGCCGGTGGACCGGGACACCGGACTCCGCCGACAACCGCGTGGAGATCGCCTGGCCGGTCGACGAGCCCGCTCACGGCTGAACGACGCCTCGGAACCACCGCCCCGGTCCCGGAACCGACGGATCACCTGGCGGGCGGCGGGCTGCGCCGCGGCGCGCCAGGTTCGGGCGTAGCCCTCGCGGAGGGGCCCGCCCACGAGGGCGAGGGTTTCCACGGCGGCATCGGCGAAGTCTTGCGGCCCGCCGTTCTCGCAGAGGCGCCGGAAGCCGTCGAGGAGGACCTTGCCGTGCTCGGGGTCGGCCTGCAACAGGCGGCGGGGAAGCCACTTTCCGGTTCCGGTGCATGCCCGGCGGTGGTCGAAGAGGAGGTCGGCGGCGGTACTCAGCACGACGTTGGCCACGGCGAGGCGTTCGACGACGTCAGCCGCGAAGAGCTCGTCGAGACCAGCCCGAGTGCGGCAGAACAGCTTGACCAGCCGTTCCTCGAAGCGGAGGGTCTTCCTACGGGGCTCACCCCCGTCTTCGATCAGGACCGCGATGTCCAGATCGCTGCCGGCGGTGGCGCGGCCGGAAGCAGCGGAGCCCGCGAGGACCACGCCCAAGGCGTCGGGAAACCATTCTGCGGCGAGGCACCGCGCCCGGTTGACGGGGTGGCCAGGATGGCCGGGGGCATAGGCGCCTCTGCTCGTGATCAGCAGGCTGGCACGCCCGGCACCGCCGGAGCGAGGGGTTTCCCGCACGCAAGCCCGTGACGGCCCGGGCCTCCCGGAACGGGGCCGGACCCGCACCGCCCGGCCGTGATCCGCCGGATAGGCGCTAGGGGACCAGTACGACCTTGCCGAGGTTGCGGCGCTGCTCGATGACGGCGTGCGCGCGGGCGGCCTCGGGGAGGGGGATCCGCGCGTGGACGGCGGTGCGGAGGGTGCCCGCGTCGCGCAGCTCCCAGAGCTCGCGCCGCCAGCGGGCGTACAGCTCGGGCTGCCCGAGGGCGATGGCCCGCATCTGGAAGCCGATCAACGAAGCTCCGCGGACGAGGAGTTCGTACGCCTCGACCGTGCCGCCGCCGGAGCTGAAGGCCACCAGCCGCCCGCCCATGGCGAGGGCCCGGACCGCGGGGCCGAGGAGGTCGCCGCCGACGCCGTCGAGGACCACGTCGTACGGGGCGCCCCAGTCCGCGTCCTCGTACAGGACGACCTCGTCGGCGCCCAGGCCGCGGACGAAGTCGGCCTTGTCGGCGCTGCTGACGGCGGCCACCACGCGCCCCGCCCCGCCGGCCTTGGCGAGCTGGAGGGCGAGCGTGCCCACCGCACTGGCCGCCGCTGTGACGAGGACGGACTCGCCGGGCCGCACGCGCGCGGCCTCGTACGCCCCGCGGGCGACCAGCCCGCTGCGGACGAGCGCCACCGCGTCCACGGCGGACGCGCCGTCGGGGACGGGTGAGGCCATCGCGGTGTTCAGCACCGCGTACTCGGCGTAGGCGTCGGCGAAGCAGAGTCCGGTGACGCGGTCCCCGACGGCGAAGTCGGTGACGCCTTCCCCGGTGCCGACGACCACTCCCGCCACCTCCCCGCCGAACGACACGGGCCCGCTCCCCTCGCGCACCTTGCGGACGGTGGGCAGTGTGACCCCGATGGCCTCGGTCCGGACGAGCAGCTCACCGCGCCCGGCCACGGGGCGGTCGGCCTCCTCGGTGAACAGGACTTCGGGCCCACCGTTGACCTCATGGCGAATGCGCAGCACAGGACCTCCCCCGATCGAATTCATTGGGCATCCCAACGATAAGCCGGAAGTCGTGGGGGTGTCCAACGGTTTTGGGTAGGGTGCGCACATGTCCTCAGCCCTCGGCCACATCCAGTCCCTGCCCACCTGGCTCGTCGGCCGCGTCGCGGCACGTGGACGGGCTTTCGTCGCCGACGCGATCGCGGCGGAGGGCCTGAAGCTGATGCAGCACGCGGTGCTGGCCGCGACCGCCGAGTACGGACCCGTGACCCAGGCGGACCTGGGGCGCCGGCTCTCCGTGGACCCCAAGGACATGGTCGGGATCCTCAATCACCTCCAGGAGGCGGGCCTCGTGCTCCGCTCCCCGGACCCGGCGGACCGGCGCAAGAACGCCGTCACCGTCACCCCGGAGGGAGAGGCCGCCCTGGCCCGCTGCGCGGCCCTCGCGGAAGCGGCGAACGAGCGGCTGCTGGCCCCCCTCACCCCGGCCGAACAGGACACCCTGATGGCCCTGTTGGCGCGCGTGCACGAGGCCCCCGCGTCGTTTTGACACCCCAGGGGCAGGGTTGTAGAGTCAAACGGTTGCCTCGAACTGGACAAGTTCGGCGACCACCACTCCACAGGGAATCTCTCCCGGGTGGAGTGCATTCGACTCTCCATTCGGAAACGTTGAAGCCGGGAAATCCGGTGGAAAACTTCTGATAGAGTCGGAACCGCCGGAAAGGGAAAGCGTGAAAGCGCAGAACCTCGAAAGCGCAGAGGAAATCGGACACGAAAGAGTCTGATAGAGTCTGAAACGCAAGAACGAAGAACGAAAGCCCGGAGGAAAGCCCGAGAGGGTGAGTACAAAGGAAGCGTCCGTTCCTTGAGAACTCAACAGCGTGCCAAAAATCAACGCC
>NZ_CP108161.1:1795000-3395000 GCF_045160885.1 Streptomyces sp. NBC_00158 | reverse complement strand
AATATTCCCTGGTGACCGATAGCGGATAGTACCGTGAGGGAATGGTGAAAAGTACCGCGGGAGCGGAGTGAAATAGTACCTGAAACCGTGTGCCTACAAGCCGTGGGAGCGTCGGATGCAGCTTGCTGTATCTCGTGACTGCGTGCCTTTTGAAGAATGAGCCTGCGAGTTAGCGGTGTGTAGCGAGGTTAACCCGTGTGGGGAAGCCGTAGCGAAAGCGAGTCCGAATAGGGCGATTGAGTTGCACGCTCTAGACCCGAAGCGGAGTGATCTAGCCATGGGCAGGTTGAAGCGGAGGTAAGACTTCGTGGAGGACCGAACCCACCAGGGTTGAAAACCTGGGGGATGACCTGTGGTTAGGGGTGAAAGGCCAATCAAACTCCGTGATAGCTGGTTCTCCCCGAAATGCATTTAGGTGCAGCGTCGTGTGTTTCTTGCCGGAGGTAGAGCACTGGATAGGCGATGGGCCCTACCGGGTTACTGACCTTAGCCAAACTCCGAATGCCGGTAAGTGAGAGCACGGCAGTGAGACTGTGGGGGATAAGCTCCATGGTCGAGAGGGAAACAGCCCAGAGCATCGACTAAGGCCCCTAAGCGTACGCTAAGTGGGAAAGGATGTGGAGTCGCAGAGACAACCAGGAGGTTGGCTTAGAAGCAGCCACCCTTGAAAGAGTGCGTAATAGCTCACTGGTCAAGTGATTCCGCGCCGACAATGTAGCGGGGCTCAAGCGTACCGCCGAAGTCGTGTCATTGCAGCAATAGGGCCAACGCCCGCTGTGATGGGTAGGGGAGCGTCGTGTGCCGGGTGAAGCAGCAGCGGAAGCTAGTTGTGGACGGTTCACGAGTGAGAATGCAGGCATGAGTAGCGATACACACGTGAGAAACGTGTGCGCCGATTGACTAAGGGTTCCTGGGTCAAGCTGATCTGCCCAGGGTAAGTCGGGACCTAAGGCGAGGCCGACAGGCGTAGTCGATGGACAACCGGTTGATATTCCGGTACCCGCTTTGAAACGCCCAATATCGAATCCATTAATGCTAAGCCCGTGAAGCCGTTCCGGACCCTTCGGGGAAAGGAAAGTGGTGGAGCCGGCGATCCAAGGTGGTAGTAGGTAAGCGATGGGGTGACGCAGGAAGGTAGTCCAGCCCGGGCGGTGGTTGTCCCGGGGTAAGGGTGTAGGCCGTGTGGTAGGCAAATCCGTCACACATTAAGGCTGAGACCTGATGCCGAGCCGATTGTGGTGAAGTGGATGATCCTATGCTGTCGAGAAAAGCCTCTAGCGAGTTTCATGGCGGCCCGTACCCTAAACCGACTCAGGTGGTCAGGTAGAGAATACCGAGGCGTTCGGGTGAACTATGGTTAAGGAACTCGGCAAAATGCCCCCGTAACTTCGGGAGAAGGGGGGCCATCACTGGTGATCGGACTTGCTCCGTGAGCTGGGGGTGGCCGCAGAGACCAGCGAGAAGCGACTGTTTACTAAAAACACAGGTCCGTGCGAAGCCGTAAGGCGATGTATACGGACTGACGCCTGCCCGGTGCTGGAACGTTAAGGGGACCGGTTAGTGACCTTTCGGGGTTGCGAAGCTGAGAACTTAAGCGCCAGTAAACGGCGGTGGTAACTATAACCATCCTAAGGTAGCGAAATTCCTTGTCGGGTAAGTTCCGACCTGCACGAATGGCGTAACGACTTCTCGACTGTCTCAACCATAGGCCCGGTGAAATTGCACTACGAGTAAAGATGCTCGTTTCGCGCAGCAGGACGGAAAGACCCCGGGACCTTTACTACAGTTTGATATTGGTGTTCGGTTCGGCTTGTGTAGGATAGGTGGGAGACTTTGAAGCAGCCACGCCAGTGGTTGTGGAGTCGCCGTTGAAATACCACTCTGGTCGTGCTGGATGTCTAACCTCGGTCCGTGATCCGGATCAGGGACAGTGTCTGATGGGTAGTTTAACTGGGGCGGTTGCCTCCCAAAGGGTAACGGAGGCGCCCAAAGGTTCCCTCAGCCTGGTTGGCAATCAGGTGTTGAGTGTAAGTGCACAAGGGAGCTTGACTGTGAGACCGACGGGTCGAGCAGGGACGAAAGTCGGGACTAGTGATCCGGCGGTGGCTTGTGGAAGCGCCGTCGCTCAACGGATAAAAGGTACCCCGGGGATAACAGGCTGATCTTCCCCAAGAGTCCATATCGACGGGATGGTTTGGCACCTCGATGTCGGCTCGTCGCATCCTGGGGCTGGAGTCGGTCCCAAGGGTTGGGCTGTTCGCCCATTAAAGCGGTACGCGAGCTGGGTTTAGAACGTCGTGAGACAGTTCGGTCCCTATCCGCTGTGCGCGTAGGAATATTGAGAAGGGCTGTCCCTAGTACGAGAGGACCGGGACGGACGAACCTCTGGTGTGCCAGTTGTCCTGCCAAGGGCATGGCTGGTTGGCTACGTTCGGAAAGGATAACCGCTGAAAGCATCTAAGCGGGAAGCCTGCTTCAAGATGAGTATTCCCACCTCCTTGAGAGGGTAAGGCTCCCAGTAGACGACTGGGTTGATAGGCCAGATGTGGAAGCCCGGTAACGGGTGGAGCTGACTGGTACTAATAGGCCGAGGGCTTGTCCTCAGTTGCTCGCGTCCACTGTGTTAGTTCTGAAGTAACGAACTCGCCTTGCCGGCTTGAGTTCAACTTCATAGTGTTTCGGTGGTCATAGCGTTAGGGAAACGCCCGGTTACATTCCGAACCCGGAAGCTAAGCCTTTCAGCGCCGATGGTACTGCAGGGGGGACCCTGTGGGAGAGTAGGACGCCGCCGAACAATCATTGTGGGAAAGCCCCGCACCTTATGGTGCGGGGCTTTTCTGCGTTCAGGGTTCATGCATGGCACGGATATCACGTTGACCCGCAGTGATCTGGGCATTTGGATTCGGCTATGAACCAGCATGTGATCCGGTCCGTACGGGCCGAGGAGTGGCAGAAGGTCAAGGAGCTGCGGCTCGCCGCGCTGAGTGATCCCGCGGCGTCGATGGCGTTCCTGGAGACCGTCGAGGAGGCCGCCGCCAAGCCCGACGAGTTCTGGCAGGACCGCGCCGCCGGCGCGGCGGAGGGGTTGCACGTACGGCAGTTCATCGCCGAGGCGCCCGACGGGCGGTGGGACGGGTCCGTCACCATGTTCATCGAGGCCGCGGGTGACACGGACTTCCTGGGGCAGGTCGTCGAGGCCGACCAGGGGCACGTGGTCGGCGTGTTCGTCCGTCCCGAGCAGCGGGGGAGCGGGCTGACCGACGCGCTGTTCGCGGCTGCCCTGGAGTGGGTTTGGGAGCGGGAGGAGCCGGTGCTGGACCGCGTACGGCTCTTCGTGCACGAGCACAACGAGCGGGCCGGCGGCTTCTACCGGCGGATCGGGTTCCGGGCGAGCGGGCTGGTGATCCCCAAGCCGGACGACCCGACCGCGAAGGAATGCGAGTACGTGATCGCCCGGCCCTAGCGGGCGTCGGTCGGCCACTCCGGCCAGCGGGAGCGGGCCTGTTCGCGGCTGCGGCAGAGCGCCAGGAGGGGGAGGGCCTCGTCCTGGAGCAGGTCCGGGAGCCGGGGGACGGGGGCGACGGCCGCCACGTCCTCCAGGACCAGCGACAGTGGTGGGTCGAGCCGGCCGTGGGATGACCGTGCGGCCATGCGGCGGCCGTGCTCGACCACGTCTGCGGCGAGGGCGGTCAGGAGGGGCATCGCACCCGGGTTGGTGCGCGGATCCTCCAGGGGTTCGCCCAGTACGTAGAGGGTGCCCCCTTCGGCGGCGAACGATGCCAGGGTGAGGGAATCCGTACGGTTCGGGTTGCACGCCTCGCGGATGTGGATCGAGGTCAGGCAGGACAGGGCGCGTGCCGTCAGCTGCTGGGCCTGCTCGCGGCGTTCGGGGTGCGCGGTGAGGGCGCTCTCCAGCTCGCCGGCGGCGCCGGGGGCGGCCTGCGGGTGGGTGCGCAGGGTGCGTACGGGGTCCTGGGCGCCGTTGCCCTGGGCCCAGCGGGCCAGCTGCTTGAACGGGAGGCCGTCGAGGGCGGCGGCCTGGAGCCAGCTGCGCAGCAGGGTCTCGGCGGTGTCGGCGAGGGCGCTGTCCAGGCGGGCTTGGGGGCGTACGGGGGCCAGCAGGGCGACCGCGCGGGCGGCGGCGGTGTCCCGGTCGGCGCAGCCGTCGGCGGGGTTCCAGTGCATGCGGGCCGGGGTGTCGCACAGGTGCGAGGGGTCGTAGAGGAGGACCGGCCCGAGCTTCGCCCGGGCGTCCTTGGTCTCCGCCCACAGGGCGGGGGAGGACGTGACCACCAGGGCGGCGCCCTCGGCGGCCGCGAGGGCCTGGGCGGCGAGGTGGTGGCGTTCGGCCGGGTCGCCGTAGGCGAAGCGGGGCGTCGGGGCGGTGGCGGCGGGCCGCGCCGGGGCGTAGCCGAAGCCGTAGCGGTAGGCGTCCTTGGCGGGGGCGGGGGTGTCGCCGAGCGAGGTGTAGCGGGCCGGGGACGGCCTGCGGGGCGGGGTGCCGGCGGCGGGTGAGTGTGCCTGGGCGTGTGCCGCTCCGGGTGCGGGGACCGGTGCCGGGGCCGGGGCGGAGAACGGGGCGTGCGCCGCTGCCGGTGAGGGGGCGTGGGCCGGTGAGGGGGTGCGGGGCTCCGTGCGGGCCGGGCCGGGGAGCCGGTCCGGGGTGCGGGGGCGGGCCTTCGCCGGGGCCGGCTGGGCTGTGTCGGGCTCGGCGTCGGCGTCCGTGTCGGGCTCGGCCCGTGGGTACCGGCGGGCCGGGGTGCGGCGGGCCTTCGTACGGGCGACGACGCCCAAGGTGA
Organism: Streptomyces sp. NBC_00158; assembly: GCF_045160885.1. Lineage (NCBI taxonomy): Bacteria > Bacillati > Actinomycetota > Actinomycetes > Kitasatosporales > Streptomycetaceae > Streptomyces > Streptomyces sp. NBC_00158. The sequence continues at coordinate 3,390,201 of NZ_CP108161.1, read as the reverse complement.
AGATCGTCAGGACCAGCATGACCAGCAGCTGGCTGATGAACAGGCCCCAGAACAGGCCCCAGCCCGACAGCGCCGCCGGGTCCGTGTCGGGCCAGGCGCCGGGGATGTCGTGGGGTTGCGTTATCAGGGCGCGGACGGCCCCCGGGGTGCGGGTGAAGGTGACGGTGGCCGGCCAGGAGCCCTTGGCGAAGAGGGCTGCGAGGCCGGTGGCCGACCAGACGAGGACGGCGAGGCCGAGGAGGAAGGCCAGGAGGCCGACGAGTACCCCGTCGGGGATGCCGCCGGCTCGCGCGGGGGGCTCCGTACGTCTCGCGTCGGGCATGGTCAGGCCACCGTGGTCGCTGATCCGGGGCCGGAGCCCCGCTGGCGTTCGATGTACAGGGCTCGTTCCTCCGCTTCGAGTTCGGCGGCCAGCAGGTCGTCGGGGAGCTGCTGGGGGGTGGAGGACTCCGTCATCGCGCGGTCGGTGTAGACGAGGGGGCGTTCGGTCTCGGTGATCAGGTGTTTGACGACCTGGACGTTGCCGTTGACGTCCCAGACGGCGATGCCGGGGGTGAGGGTCGGGATGATTTCGACCGCCCAGCGTGGGAGGCCGAGTACGCGGCCGGTGGCGCGGGCTTCGTCGGCCTTCTGGGCGTAGATGGTGCGGGTGGAGGCCATCTTGAGGATGGCGGCGGCCTCGCGGGCCGCCGCGCCGTCGACTACGTCGGAGAGGTGGTGGACGACGGCGACGAAGGACAGGCCGAGGCGGCGGCCGAACTTCAGGAGGCGCTGGAAGAGCTGGGCGACGAAGGGGCTGTTGATGATGTGCCAGGCCTCTTCGACGAGGAAGATGCGCTTCTTGCGGTCCGGCCGGATCCAGGTGTGTTCCAGCCACACGCCGACGATCGCCATGAGGATGGGCATGGCGATGGAGTTGCGGTCGATGTGGGAGAGGTCGAAGACGATCAGCGGGGCGTCGAGGTCGATGCCGACGGTCGTGGGGCCGTCGAACATGCCGCGCAGGTCGCCGTCGACGAGGCGGTCGAGGACGAGGGCCACGTCGAGGCCCCAGGCCCGGACGTCGTCTATGTCGACGTTCATGGCCTGGGCCGATTCGGCTTCGGGGTGGCGGAGCTGTTCGACGATGTCGGTGAGGACGGGCTGGCGGTCCGTGATGGTGTCGACGACGTAGGCGTGGGCGACCTTGAGGGCGAAGCCGGAGCGTTCGTCGAGGCCGTGGCCCATGGCGACTTCGATGATGGTGCGGAGCAGCGCGAGCTGTCCGGTCGTGGTGATCGCCGGGTCGAGGGGGTTGAGGCGGATCCCGTCGTCGTTGGCGGCGATGGGGTCCAGGCGGATGGGGGTTATCCCCAGCTGCTGGGCGATGAGGTTCCACTCGCCGACGCCGTCCTCGCCCTGGGCGTCGAGGACGACGACCTGGCGGTCGCGGAAGCGGAGCTGGCGCAGGACGTAGGTCTTTTCGAGGGCTGATTTGCCGTTTCCGGATTCGCCCAGGACGAGCCAGTGGGGGGCCGGGAGCTGCTGGCCGTAGAGCTGGAAGGGGTCGTAGATGTAGCCCTTGCCGCTGTAGACCTCGCGTCCGATGATCACGCCGGAGTCGCCGAGGCCGGGGGCGGCGGTGGGCAGGTAGACGGCCTGGGCCTGGCCGGTGGAGGTGCGTACGGGCAGCCGGGTGGTCTCGACCTTGCCGAAGAGGAAGCTGGTGAAGGCGTCCGTCAGCGCGGACATGGGATCTCGCATGGCGGCTGGTCCCTCCAGCTAGCGTCGGATGCCGGTGGCGAACGGCAAGGTGTTGACGAAGGCGCGGTGGTGCTCGCGGTCGCACCATTCGAGCTTCAGGTAGGACTTGCCGGCGGAGGCGCGGATGGTGCGCTTGTCGCGGGCGAGGGCTTCGGGGGAACGCGAGGACACCGTGATGTACCCGACGAGGTTGACTCCCGCAGCGCCGCTGGCGAGATCTTCACCCCTCTGGTCGAGGCGGCCGTGGGCGGCGATGTCGCGGGGGTCGACGGTGCGGTTCATCTTGGCGGCGCGGGAGGCGTCGGCCTCGTCGTTGGTCTTCTCGGTGAGCATGCGCTCGATGGCGATCTCGGTGGGTTCGAGGTCCATGGTGACGGCGACGGTGCGGATGACGTCCGGGGTGTGGACGAGGAGGGGGGCGAGGAAGTTCACGCCGACCGGGGTCATCGGCCATTCCTTCACCCAGGCGGTGGCGTGGCACCAGGGGGCTCGGGTGGAGGATTCGCGGGTCTTGGCCTGGAGGTAGGTGGGCTCCACGGCGTCGAGCTCTGCGGGCCAGGCGTTGCGCTTGGTCATGGCCTGGATGTGGTCGATGGGGTGGTCCGGATCGTACATGGAGTGCACGAGGGAGGACAGGCGTCCCTGGCCGAGGGGCTGGCGGACGCGGATGTCGGCTTCGGCGAGGCGGGCGCAGATGTCGGTGAGCTCGCGGGCCATGACGATGGCGAGGCCGGCGTCGCGGTCGAGCTTGCGGCCCTTGGTGCTGCCGGCGCGGGCGATGGTGTTGGCCTCGGCGGCGAGCTCGCGGGTGTAGTGCATGCAGGCGACGAGGTAGGCGCGGTGCTGCTCCGATGAGGTGGAGACCATCGACTGGAGCTGGTCGTAGGAGTCGCGCAGCCAGACGGGGGCCTTGGTGTCTCCGCGCTGGGCGACGTCCTTGGCGTGGGCGTCGGGGTCGGCGGGGAGGGTGCGGGCGAGCATCTGGAGGCGGGTGACGAAGCCGTCGCCGTTGGCGACGTGCTTGAGGAGGGTGCCGAAGCGGTCGACGAGGGCTTCCTGGTCCTCGCTGTCGCGCAGGCCGACGCCGGGGCCCTCGATCTCGATGGCGGCCGTGACGGTTCTGCGGTCGGCGTGGAGGAGGACGGCGATCTCGTCGGGGCCGAAGGGGGCGGCGAGCCAGTTGATGCGGCCGATGCCGGGGGGCGGGCCGACCTCGACCTCGCGGCCGTCGACGGCGCGGGTGCCGGCTTCGACGGCGCCGGAGCGGTAGGTGGTGCCGCGTCGCAGGGTGCGCTTGTAGCTGCGGCTGATCTCGAACCACCGGTAGAAGGTGCGGCCCTTGTAGGGGACGTACACGGCGGCGAGGGCGAGCAGCGGGAAGCCGGCGAGGCTCACGATGCGGAGGGTGAGGTCGGGGACGAGCAGGCCGCTCATCATGCCGAAGAAGGCGCCGGTGATGATCAGTGCGATTTCGCCGGTTTCGCGGTTCTTGCCGACGATCGCGTTCGGCCGGGCCCGGCCGATGAGATACGTGCGGCGGGGCGCGACCGGGTGGAGCTGGTGGGACTGGGTCGTCAACGCCCGTCACCTCCTGTGTTCCTCGTACTCGAGCCAGTGCGGGGCGGGGGTGCGGCGGAGGGGACATTTCCGCCGCCGGACCCGCTGCCGGAGCGGCGGCTGCTGTGGGCGGCCATGCCTCCGGAGATCTGGTTGGCGTCGCCGCCGCCGGAGCCGCCGCTGGCGCGGTGTGCGCCGCCGCGGCTGCTGTGGGTCTTGATGCCCTGGGAGACGAGGGAGGCCGGGGAGCTGATGACGGCGGCGGCCTGGGCGCCGTCGGTGGCCTGCTTGCGGTTGGAGCGGGCGGAGGCGATCTCGTCGCCGAAGCCGGGGACGAAGCGGTAGATCATCGCGGAGGCGAAGATCGCCAGGAGGATGATGGCGAGGCCGGAGACGACGGCGGAGAAGGCGTTGGGGCCCTTGTCTCCGGCGAGGGCGCCGGCGAGGCCGAGGACGATCACGATGACCGGCTTCACGAGGATGACGGCGATCATGATGCCGGCCCAGCGGCGGACGTGGCCCCACATGTTGCGGTCGACGAGTCCGGCGTAGACGACGGTGCCGAGGAGGGCGCCGACGTAGAGGAGGGCGGCGCGGATGACGAGCTCCAGCCAGAGGACGCCGGCGGCGAGGACGGTGACGAGGGCGACGACGATCAGCATGATCGGGCCGCCTCCGATGTCCTCGCCCTTCTTGAGGGCGTCGGAGAAGGAGCCGAAGAAGACGTCGGTCTTGCTGCCGGTGGCGGAGGCGATGACCTCGGTGATGCCGTCTGTGGCGGAGACGACGGTGTAGAGGATGAGGGGGGTGAAGGCGGAGGCGAGGACGGTCAGCCAGAGGAAGCCGATGGCTTCGGAGAGGGCGGTGCTGAGGGGGACGCCGCGGATGGCGCGCTTGGCGACGGCCAGGAGCCACAGGACGAGGGTCAGGACGGTGGAGGCGGCGAAGACGACGGCGTACTGCTGGAGGAAGGCGGCGTTGGTGAAGTCGACGTTGGCGGTGGACTTCACGGCTTCGCTGAGCTTGCCGACGATCCAGGCGGCGGCTTCGGCGCAGCCCTTGGCCAGGGAGGCCAGGGGGTTGATGGCGTCACCCGCGCCGTCACTGGGGGCCAGCCCCGATCCTGTTCCCCTGCCGGTGCCCTTGTCGGCTTCGCAGTACTGCTTGGCGGGTCCGTCCAGCAGGGCGCAGGGGTCGTTGCTCGCTTGAGGACTGGGGGTACCCGAAGGGGCGGGGGTGCCGGAGGGTGTGCCCGAGGGCGTGCCGGAGGGCGTGGGGCTGGGGGTCGGGGCGGCGTAGGCGCGTGTGGCCAGGGCGGCGAGGGCTAGGTGCACGGAAGCGATCACGCCCAGCCTGCGCGGGAAGCTAGCGGGCATAGGTGAACCCTCCGAACTCCTTGATGGCCTTGCTCATGTCGTCGGACGTCGAGACGGGGACGTCGCCGGGAACCGGTGCCGGTCCGTCCTGCTGCGTGTCGTTGACGACCTTCCAGTCGTCGGCCACCCAGCTGAGTTCGAAGGTCCAGGTCTTCCAGGTGGTGCGGACCGGATCCGTGGACTTCTCGCCGGACATGCCGATGACGCCCGTGTACCAGACCGCGATCTTCGCGGAGGAGGGGTTGTAGCTCTCGACGCGGGTGCCGATCGGGATGGTGCGGGTCACGAAGGTGTTGCCCTGTGGCGGCATGCCGTTCGCGTCGAGGCCGAGCCTGGAGAGGAAGGCGGGTCCGTACGCGGCGTCCTGAGGTCCCTTCAGGGCCGCGGCGGCCTGTGGTGCGTAGATGGCGTCCACCAGGGCGTGCCGGGTGTTCTTGTTGAACATGCCGTCAGAGCCCAGCGCCACCGCGTAGTTGGCGGCCGCCGACTGGGCCCCCTGTTCGTCGTGGGCGAAGCCCTTGGGGATGCCGGCCGTTTTGGTGGTGACCGGGGTCGTGCCCGTGGGGGCCGTCGAGGTGGTGTCCGGGGCCTTGTCCGAGGTGGTGGTGTCCGGGGTGTCGCCCGAGCGGTTCGCGAAGGCGATGGCGGCGATGAGCAGGACGACGACCCCGACGACCGTGATGAGGCCGCGGGAGGAACGGGGGGTGCGGCGGGGGCCGCCGTAGGGGTCGGAGGGCGGGTCCGGGAGGCGGGTGCGGGTCTGGCCCGTGCCGCCGACCCCGCCGTACTGGTCGTCGTCGCTCATTGCGTGTCCGCCCCCTCCGCGTCGTTCGACGGTAGCGCTCGTTCCCGCTCAGGCGCGGTGTGGTGATTCCTCATCAGGGTGCGGCCGGGTGCTGCGGTCCGGCTAGACGGCCATCCCGTAGACGATCGTGAAGAGGGTGCCGAGGGAGCCGATGATGAAGACTCCGGTGAGGCCGGCCACGATCAGGCCCTTGCCCTGTTCCGCGCTGAAGGTGTCGCGCAGGGCGGTCGCGCCGATGCGCTGCTTGGCGGCGCCCCAGATGGCGATGCCGAGGCAGAGGAGGATCGCGACGGCCATGACCACCTCGATCATGACCTTCGCTTCGTTGCCGAGACTGCCGAACGGCCCCCAGTTCGGGGCGATTCCGCCGATGATGGTGGTGATGTCGCCCTTTTCGGCTGCCAGGATCATGTAACTCACCGCCCCTGTATGGGTAGTTCCGGTAGCCCGTGCCCGATGGCAGGGGTCACGCACTATCTTCGCTGATGAAACCGGCGCCGTCGCCGACTTGGCCGGTCTCTTTACCCGTTCTCTCGGCCCGCGCCCCGTATGCGCACCCTGAGCAGGTCACTCTGTGTATCACGGGGGGTGACCCCGGGCAATGATTGTCGGCCCGGCGTGCGCGGGGCCGTGTGAGGGGCGGCCGTTCGGGCTAATAGGGGGAGGCCGGGGCAGCCGGGGAGCGTACGGAGGCGTGAGGGGCGCACGGGTGCTGGGCGGGCGCCGGGGTGCCGGGCCCGCCCGTGCCGGTGCGGGGAGTTACGCGGCCCAGTGCGCGGGGCGGGTGAGGTGTGCGGGGATGCGGGTGTCGGGGGTGCCGCGGGCGGCGTTGACCTGGGCCTGCGTGAGGAAGAGGGTGTCGCGCAGGTCGGCTCCGCGCAGGTCGGCGTCGCGGAGGTCCGCGCCGATCATGTCGGCTCCGCGCAGGTCGGCGCGGCTGAGGTCGGCGGCGATCAGGTAGGCGCCGCGCAGGTTGGCCCCGCGCAGGTCGGCGCCGGAGAGGCGGGCGCCCATCAGGTCGGCGCCGCGGTGGTTCTTCTTGCGGCCGGGGGCCCCGGCGCGGACCAGCTCGCTCGTCTTGAGGAGCAGGGCGTTGACCTCCTGGCGCAGGGCGGGGATGTCGAGGGCGGTGAGGGTGGCGGCGTCGGCGCGGGTGAGGGCCTCGGTCTTGGCGAGGGCGGTGCGCAGGGCCGGGTGGACGGGGGCGGCGGCGGGGCGGGTGAGGGCCTCGGCGGTGTAGAAGAGGAGCTCGTGCAGCTGCCGCATGACGGGGAAGGCCTCGAACATCGCGGTGCGGGTGTCGGGGTGGGTGCGCCAGTCGCGGCCCTCGAAGGTGACCTGGGAGATCTGCTGTCCCGCGCCGAAGCAGTCGAAGACGGTGCAGCCCTGGAAGCCCTGGTCGCGCAGCCGGGTGTGGATGCCGCAGCGGAAGTCCTGCCGGAGGTTCTTGCAGGGGGTGCCGGCGGCCTTGTTCACGGCGAAGTCGGCGGACTTGGCGAAGGGCAGGGCGACGCAGCACAGGGCGAAGCAGTTGGAGCAGTCGGCCTGGAGGAGGGGAAGTGCGGTGGTGGACACCTCTTCATTGTCTCCGGAGTCTCTTGATCCGCGTGGCGGGGGCGGGGAGCATCGCGTGCATGACAGAAGTGATCGCAGTTGCCGTCATCACCCTGCTCGCCGTGATCAGTCCGGGGGCGGACTTCGCGATGGTGGTCAGGAACAGTTATCTGTACGGGCGGCCCACGGGTCTGTTCGCTGCGGCGGGGGTCGCGGCCGGGGTGCTGGTGCACGTGTCGTACACGATGCTCGGGGTGGGTCTGCTGATCGCCTCGTCGACCGCCCTGTTCACGGCGATCAAGCTGGCGGGTGCGGCGTACCTGGTGTGGATCGGGATCCGTACGTTCCGGGCGCGGGCGGAGCTGACCGTGGACCTGGAGGCGGGTCCGGGGCTGACGCGGGTGGGGGCGCTGCGGTCGGGGTTCCTGACGAACGTGCTGAATCCGAAGACGACGCTGTTCGTGGTGTCGACGTTCACGCAGGTGGTCGATCCGGGCACGTCCGGGTGGCAGCAGGCGGGGTACGGGCTGTTCATGGCGGCGGCGCACCTGGTGTGGTTCGGGGCGGTGGCGCTGTTCTTCTCCAACTCGCGGCTGCGGGAGCGGATGCTGAAGGCGCAGAAGGCGCTGAACCGGGCGATCGGGTCGGTGCTGGTGGGGCTGGGGGTCGGGCTCGGCTTCGCGCGCTGAGCCGGCGGGAGGGTCCGGAGGGGCTGGTGCCCGGGGTTACCTGTGGGTAGCGTGCGGCGGCATGGATGCTGAAGACGGGTTCTACGAGCGGCTCGGCGAAGGCCGCTTCCTGGCCACCGGGGCGACGCGCGGGCCGTGGGACCCGGGCTCCCAGCACGCCGGCCCGCCGGCCGCGCTGCTCGGGCGGGTCGTCGAGGAGCGGCCGGGGGCGCGGGCGGACATGCGGATCGCCCGCATCACGTACGAGATCCTGCGCCCGGTGCCGATCGCGGAGCTGGAGGTGACCACCTCGGTGCTGCGCTCCGGGCGCGGCACCGAGGTGATCGAGGCGGCGCTGGCTCCGGCGGGCGGGGCGCCGGTGATGCTGGCGCGGGCGCTGCGGATCCGGGTGGCCGCGGAGCCGGTTCCGGCGGTGGTTCCGGCGGCGGTGCTGCCGCCGCCGGGTGAGGTGGGGGTGACGCCGTTCTTCCCCGTGCCGTGGGAGACGGGCTACCACTCCTCGATGGAGACCCGCTTCACGGAGGGGGCCTTCGTCGAGCAGGGGCCGGGGACCTGCTGGATGCGGATGCGGGTGCCGCTGGTGGCGGGGGAGGAGGTCCGTCCGCTGGACCGGGTGCTGGTGGCGGCCGACTCGGGGAACGGGATCAGCGCGGTGATGGACTTCGGCCGGTTCGTCTTCGTCAACGGCGACCTCACCGTCCACCTGCACCGGCACCCGGTCGGCGAGTGGGTGTGCGTGGAGGCCCGTACGAGCGTGGACGCGGCCGGGATCGGCCTCGCGGACTCCCGGCTGCACGACGAGAAGGGGCCGATCGGGCGGGGGGCGCAGAGCCTCTACGTGGCGGAGCGCTGATCGGATAGCCGGGGCTTGATCACCGGGGGCCGGCGGTCGCCAAGACGCTGAGCGGGCTACCCGCAGTGGTAGCTGTCGGTGTCCACGATGGCTTTGCGGCCCGCGTACTCGATCGAGCCGCCGACGGAGATGCACTTGCCGGCCGCGTTGACCGATACGGGGCCTGCGAAGGTCTTGTAGTTGCCGGCGTCCTCGTCCCACGTGCTGGCCGAATTGCACAGTGTGCCGGGCGGGGTGTTGCACACGTAGATCCCGGCAACCATCGGCTTGGACACCCCGGAGCCACCGTCGGTGTTCGACACCATCACCCCGCAGTTCCGTCCCGTCGCCGGGTCGTAGTACAGGTAGAAGTAGCCGTAGAGGACCTGGCCTGGATAGGCGACGGCGCGGTGCTGATCGATGAGGTTTCCGGCACAGCCGTATCCGCCCGCGTGGGCGACGGGCGAGATCGTCATGCCGCCAAGGATCAGCGCGGACACGGTGGCTGAGCGGGCGAGAACGCGCCGGATACGGCTCACAACTCTCCTAAGGGGTGCGGAGCGATCCGGTGATCCTATATACCGCTGTGTCAACCCCCTTTCGAATGAGGGGAGTCGGTATGGCAGGCTCAGGCGGATGGAGGCGCTCAGGGACACCGATCCCGCTTATATAGGCAGTCACGCGCTGCTGGCCCGGCTCGGGGCCGGTGGAATGGGGCAGGTGTACCTCGGGCGGTCGCCCGGCGGGCGGCTCGTGGCCGTCAAGGTGGTGCGCGAGGAGATCACGGGGCACCCGGAGGCCCTGGCCCGCTTCCGGCGTGAGGCCCATACAGTGAGGGCCGTCCGCTCGGCGTACACGGCCAACCTCATCGACGCCTCGTTGGAGACGGCCCCGTTCTGGCTCGCCACCGAGTACGTAGCGGGACCGACGCTCGGCAACGCCATCGGTGTGCGCGGGGCGTTGCCCGTGGAGACGTGCCGGCGCCTGGGGGCGGCACTGGCCGAGGGCCTGGCGAGCGTGCACGCGTACGGGGTGACCCACCGCGACCTCAAGCCGCAGAACGTGATCCTCGGCGCGCAGGGGCCGCAGCTGATCGACTTCGGTATCGCGCGCGGGATCGGCGCAACGGCCCTCACCCAGGACGGACAGGCGCCGGGTACGCCTGGCTACACCGCTCCCGAGGTGCTGCTCGGCGGCGAAGCCGGGGCGGCGGCCGATGTGTTCGCGCTGGGGGCGACGCTCGCGTACGCGGCCACCGGCCGCCCGCCGTTCGGTACCGGAGTGCCTTCGACCGTCGGCTACCGCGCGGTGCACGAACCGGTCGACGTAGCCGGTGTGGAGCCGGGACTTGCAGCACTGATCGAGGCTTGTGTGGCGAAGGATCCGGCCGCGCGGCCGGACCCGCCGGAGGTGATCCGACGGTGTGGCGTGCGGGACGCCCTCGTCGACGACCCCGTGTACACGGCGCTCCTCGCGCTCGGGGAGCCGGTACCCCTACACGAGATGCGTACGCAGGGGCCGGGGTACCAGTACGTGCCGACGCAGGCTTCGTCCGCTACTGCCGTCACGCGCCGTGGGAGCCGTACCGCGGTGTGGGCGGCGGCGGGTGCAGGGGTGCTCGTCGCGCTCTCCCTGGCGGCGTGGAAGCTTCTGCCGCTCGACGGGGACGGCGGCGGAGGGGGGCCGGCCCGGGGCGCCGACACGGGTGCCACGGGATCGCCCGCCCAGCGGCCGGCGGGCTCCGACGCCGGCGGGGGAGCAGCGACGCCCTCGGCGTCCAAGGGAGCGGTCAAGCCCCCGGCCGAGTACATCGAGGGCAACCAGATCTCGCACTACTTCTGGAAGCCCTCGGCGGATCCGGCACTGGCCTCCCACGGAGTGGGCCAGTGCAACATCTCCGCGGACCAGAAGCCGCCGGGCGCCGACATGCAGACGTCCGCCAAGGCCACGGGCGACTCGGCGACCATCGAGATGCGGATCAAGTACGCGGAGATGAGCCCGACCAAGCCCGAGCCGTACTACGTGTCGGTGGCCGTCAGAGCCCCCCATGACCTGGGAGTGTCAGGCAAGCCGTTCAAGGTGGACAACAAGGCGGTGGGGTTCACGAGCAAGCCGGTCGACATCTACGGCAACTGGCCCTCCGGCGAGTTCCTGAGCCTCAAGTACCCGGATGACTTCGCGGAGCATCTGGACGGCAAGACGTACCCCGCCGTGCCCCTGACGAACGACCCGGGGGACTGGACGCTGGTCTTCTATCACGTCGAGGATGACCCCAAGAAGTACGCGAGCATCAACTGCTCCGGCTTCCGAGTGGGGTAGTCCGGTCAACGACACGGGCGGTTCGCACGTGAAAGCGGATGGGATGGGGGAGTGTTGACGGATGCGCAGATTCTGGATGGTCGGGGGAATCGGGTTCGGGCTCTGTCTGGGATTCCTCGTGCTCATCGTGGTGGGGACCTACTCGGCCGCGGCCGGGCTCGTTGGTGGTGCGGGTGGCGGCCGGCCGCTCGGACTCGCCAAGGGTGCCGTGCCCCAGCAGTACCAGGGCCTTGTGCAGAAGTGGGGCACCCTCTGTCCCGCGCTCACTCCCGCGTTGCTGGCGGCCCAGCTCTACTCGGAAAGTGGCTGGGACCCGCGCGCGGTCAGTCCGGCGGACGCTCGCGGGATCGCGCAGTTCATCCCGGGGACCTGGGCCGGCCACGGCATCGACGGTGATGGTGACGGGGACCGGGACATCTGGGATCCCAACGACGCAATCCCGTCGGCAGCCTCGTACGACTGCCAGTTGGCCAAGGACGTCGCGCGCGTTCCGGGTGACGCGACGTCGAACATGTTCGCGGCCTACAACGCGGGCGCGTACGCGGTCATCAAGTACGGCGGGGTGCCGCCGTACAAGGAGACCCAGGGGTACGTGAAGTCGATCACCGATCTGGCGAAGAGTTTCGAACGGCCCGTCGGCCGGGTCGCGCCCGCTCAGCAGGCCGCCGGGGCCGTGTACTTCGCGCAGAAGCAGCTCGGGACCCCGTACCTGTGGGGTGGGGACGGGACGGCCGAGGACAACGGGCGGTTCGACTGTTCCGGGCTGACCAAGGCGGCGTACGAGAGCGTCGGGATCGAGCTGCCGCGCGTGGCGAACGACCAGTACAACGCCGGGTCGCACCCCTCGCGCGCGGAGCTGCTCCCCGGTGATCTGGTCTTCTTCTCCGACGATCTGACGAACTCTCGGGCGATCCGGCACGTCGGGCTGTACGTGGGCGGCGGCTACATGATCAACGCTCCGTTCACCGGCGCGGTCATCCGTTTTGACAAGATCGACACGCCTGACTACTTCGGAGCGACCCGGGTGACCAAGGATGGGGCCGCGGCCCTTCCGGAGCGGTCGGGGTCAACTCCCAAGCCCTAGCCACTCTCCGTGAAGCGCAGGCCCTGAGCTGCGGCGATGAGTCTCTCTTGGATAACGTTGGAGTGATCATTCGGTGGAGAGTGGAACGGTCCAGGCAGAACGGGCGTTCCATGAACACGGGGGGTCGATCGGCTGGGGGGCTGAAGGGGGCGCACACCGTCGTGCGCCCGCAGGGGACCTAGGCAGGCAAGGGGCCGTGGCGCATGGCTGGACTCACGACCGGTGGGCCGAACGTGGATGTCAGCCTGCTGTACGGGATCAACTCCCTCTCCCGGCACGCCCCCGGCTGGTTCGACCGCGGCGTGACCTTCGCCGGGTCGTACGGACTGCCGCTGGCCATGGTCCTGCTCGTGCTCTGGTGCTGGCGTGCGGCGCGGCGGCAGGACGAGGCGACCGCCGTCGAGTCGTTCGCCGCGCTGGTGTGGGCGCCCCTCGCCGCCGGCGTCGCCCTCCTCGTCAACGTGCCGCTGCGCGGATTCGTCGCCCGGCCCCGGCCGTTCCTCCAGTACGACGGCCTCGAAGTGCTCGGCGGCGCGGGCGCGCCCGGCTCCGGGTTCTCCTTCGTCAGCGACCACGCCACCCTCGGGATGGCCCTCGCCGTCGGGGTGTTCCTCGTCAACCGCCGCCTCGGGCTCGTCGGGCTCGGCCTGGCGCTCGCCGAGGGGCTGTGCCGCGTGTACCTCGGCGTCCACTACCCGACCGACGTCATCGGGGGCTTCGCGCTCGGCACCGCCGTCGTCCTGCTCCTCGCCCCGCTCGCCATGGCCGCGCTCGCCCCGGTGGTCCGGGCCGTCGCCCGCTCGCCCCGGTTCGGGGTGCTCGTACGGGCCCGCGAGCGCGTGGTGGCCCGGCCCGTCGAGCTGGCGCAGCGGCCGGCCGAGAGCGACCTCGCCGCGTAGCGGGTTCCCCTACGGGTTCCAGAGCGCCAGCAGCAGCGCCACCAGCAGGCACAGCCCCGCCGCGCCGAAACACAGCCGCACCGCCGTCGGCCGGGAGCGCGGGGTCACGGGTCGCCGCCCTCGCCGCCCCTGCCCGGATGCTCCGGCTCCGTACCGTCGCGGCGGTAGCGGGAACGCAGCCACAGCCCGGTCGCCACGGCGGCCGCGGCGGTGACCCCGATGGCCAGCGCCACGTCGGCCGGCCCGTCGGCCGAGCCCACCGGGCGGGCCCAGGCCGCCGCGGCCGGGGTGAGCACGAGCAGCAGCGCCCAGAGCAGGGCGGCGAGGGGGCGTGCGGAACCTGGCATGGAACGCATGGAACCAGCGCAACCGCTCGCCGGGCCCCCGGCCAGCCGGGACGGCCGAACGGAGGAGGGGAGGAGGACGGGAGGGGCTAGGGCGCGGTGTGTCTGCCCGCGTCCCTGCGGGCCAGGTCGCGGGAGCGGCGGGCCGGCCCCGTCCAGCCGCAGCTGCACACGGCCAGGCAGAACGAGCCGCGTTCCGCGGTGCTGGTGGAGTGGCCGACGGGCGGCTGAGCCGGTTCCGCAGGATCCCGCGGGAGGGGCGCAGCGGTAAACGGAGCGACCGCAGTCGCCTTGGTGTGCGGATCCACCCCTCCACGGTACCCGGGTCCGGCCGCGTCCGGTACGGCCCCGGGAACCCGGCGGCCCGTTACGGGAAACCCCGGACCTCGTTAACCGGAGCGGGTGGGGACCTCGGACAAACAGCGGTCACGCGTTGGGGGTTGGCAGGCGATGGTGGTGCACCAGCACAGGCGACGGAGAAGGCGTGCGGGTGAGGCGGTGCTCGCCGTCTGTGCGGCGGTGGCCGTGGCGGCGCTCAGCGCGTGCGGCGCGGCGAGCGGCACGGGCACCGACGGCGGCAGCGGCCCCGGCGGCGGCCGAGGCGGCAGCGCGAAGGGCGTCCGCGACGACCGGCCGCCGGGCGACCCGGCCGCCGCGGTCCGCGGCGCCGCCGACGCCCTGACCGCCGCCGGGAGCGCGCGGACCCGTACGGCCATGGAGATGGCGACCGGCGGGACCCGGGTGACCATCCGGGGCGAGGGCGGGGTCGACTTCCGCAAGCGGATGGGCCAGCTGCTGGTGATGCTCCCCGCCGACGTGAAGGGACAGCCCGAGCACCGGCCCATCACCGAGCTGCTCGTCCCCGGCGCGCTCTACATGAAGAACCGCGGCGCCGGCGTCCCCGACGACAAGTGGGTCCGCCTCGACACCACCACCCTCTCCGACGGGAACCTCGTCACCGGCGGCGCCACCGACCCGGTGGCCGCCGCCGAGCTGCTCCGGGGCGCGCAGCAGGTGACGTACGTCGGCGAGACCGACCTGTCCGGCACCAAGGTGCGCCACTACCGCGGTACGACGGACATCGCGCGGGCCGCCCAGAGCGCCTCACCGGGCATCAAGGGGGCCCTGGAGGCGGCGGCGAAAGGGTTCAGCAAGGACAGCGTTCCGTTCGACGCCTACCTCGACGAGGAGGGGCGGCTGCGCAAGGTCCAGCACCGCTTCACCTACGTCAAGAATGGCGTGATCGATGTCTCCTCGACCACGCTGCTCTACGGGTTCGGGACTCCGGTGACCGTCGTATTGCCCCCAACCGGGGACATTTACGCCGGGAAGATCGCCGAGTAGTCGGCCGGGCGGGGTGAGGCGGTGCCTCCGGGCCATGGCCCCGCTATCCGGAAATGGTCCATCCGTGTCATGCGCGGCGCGGGGCCCGCTCCCTAGGCTGGGATGCCGAGCGCCGACGGGCGAGGACGGCAGAGAGAGGTGACACGCGTGACTCCCGCAGGCGGCATGACGGTGCAGGACCACGTGGCGCTCGCCGAGATCGAGCTGTGCGGTGAGCTGATCATCGCGGCCTCGGCCGCGGCCGAGGACCGGCTGAGTCAGGACCGGATCGACGAAGTGCTGATGAGCGTCTGCCCCTAGTCCCGACGGCCTCCGCGGGACGTGCGGCCCTGTGGGGCTCGGCCCCCGGACCGGGTCCGGGGGTGCCGACGGCGGGTCCGGTCGTCAGCTGCGCAGCAGGCGGGCGATGGCCTTGGTGGCCTCTTCCACCTTCGCGTCGATCTCGGTGCCGCCCTTGACCGCGGCGTCCGCGACGCAGTGGCGCAGGTGCTCCTCCAGCAGCTGGAGGGCGAAGGACTGGAGGGCCTTCGTACTGGCCGAAACCTGCGTGAGTATGTCGATGCAGTAGACGTCCTCGTCGACGAGGCGCTGGAGGCCGCGGATCTGGCCCTCGATCCGGCGCAGCCGCTTGAGGTGCTCGTCCTTCTGGTGGTGGTAGCCGTGGACGGCTCCGGAGCCCTCCGCCTCGATGGTGGTCATCGGTCCTCCCGTGGTCCGGAAAGAGGGGTTATACCCCTCATGGGTATAGGGTACTTCGCCCAGGCCGGGGGGACAGGGGTCCGTAACGCCCACTCTGCCTGATGGAGGACACTGGGGAACCGCCGGTTAGCCGTGGCCGGGGGATGCGCCTAGCATCAGCCTGACCGAATCCAATGCACCCCGAGGACCTCACGTGCGATTTCGTCTGACCCCCAGGGAGACGAGCTTCTACGACATGTTCGCCGCATCCGCGGACAACATCGTCACGGGCTCCAAGCTCCTGATGGAACTGCTCGGAGCGGATCCCTCCGCCCGGGCCGAGATCGCGGAGCGGATGCGGGCGGCGGAGCACGCGGGCGATGACGCCACCCACGCGATCTTCCACCAGCTGAACTCGTCCTTCATCACGCCGTTCGACCGCGAGGACATCTACAGCCTCGCCTCGTCGCTCGACGACATCATGGACTTCATGGAGGAGGCGGTCGACCTCGTCGTCCTCTACAACGTGGAAGAGCTGCCCAAGGGCGTCGAGCAGCAGATCGAGGTCCTGGCGCGGGCGGCCGAGCTGACCGCCGAGGCCATGCCGCACCTGCGGACGATGGAGAACCTCACCGAGTACTGGATCGAGGTCAACCGGCTGGAGAACCAGGCCGACCAGATCCACCGCAAGCTGCTCGCGCAGCTCTTCAACGGCAAGTACGACGCCATCGAGGTGCTGAAGCTCAAGCAGATCGTCGACGTCCTCGAAGAGGCCGCCGACGCGTTCGAGCACGTCGCGAACACGGTGGAGACCATCGCCGTCAAGGAGTCCTGAACCTCGTGGACACCTTTGCGCTGGTCGTGACCATCGGTGTCGCGCTCGGCTTCACGTATACGAACGGCTTCCACGACTCCGCGAACGCCATCGCGACGTCCGTCTCGACGCGGGCCCTGACCCCGCGCGCGGCGCTGGCGATGGCCGCGGTGATGAACCTGGCCGGTGCCTTCCTCGGCAGCGGGGTGGCGAAGACGGTCAGTGAGGGCCTGATCGAGACGCCGCACGGCAACAAGGGCATGTGGATCCTGTTCGCCGCCCTGATCGGCGCGATCGTCTGGAACCTGATCACCTGGTACTTCGGTCTTCCCTCGTCCTCCTCGCACGCCCTGTTCGGCGGCATGGTGGGTGCGGCGCTGGCCGGCGGGACCGATGTGATCTGGTCGGGCGTGGTCGAGAAGGTCGTCATCCCGATGTTCGTCTCGCCCGTCGTCGGCCTGGTGGTCGGCTACCTGGTGATGGTCGTCATCCTGTGGATGTTCCGGCGGGCCAACCCGCACAAGGCCAAGCGCGGCTTCCGCATCGCGCAGACGGTCTCGGCGGCGGGCATGGCGCTCGGCCACGGTCTGCAGGACGCGCAGAAGACGATGGGCATCGTGGTGATGGCCCTGGTCATCGCGGACGTATCGGCGGCCGGCGACCCGATCCCGGTGTGGGTGAAGATCGCCTGTGCCGTGATGCTGTCGCTGGGTACGTACGCGGGCGGCTGGCGCATCATGCGCACGCTCGGCCGCAAGATCATCGAGCTGGACCCGCCGCAGGGCTTCGCGGCGGAGACCACCGGCGCCTCGATCATGTTCGGCTCGGCGTTCCTCTTCCACGCGCCGATCTCCACCACCCACGTGATCACCTCGGCGATCATGGGCGTGGGCGCGACCAAGCGGGTGAACGCGGTCCGCTGGGGCGTCGCCAAGAACATCATCCTCGGCTGGTTCATCACGATGCCGGCCGCGGCGCTGGTGGCCGCGGTCAGCTTCTGGATCGTGAACCTGGCGTTCGTCTAGCCGGAGCCGCCCCCCTGCTGGGGGTCCGGGGGTCGTCCCCCGGGGGATGCAGCATCACGATGCCGGCCGCGGCGCTGGTGGCCGCGGTCAGCTTCTGGATCGTGAACCCGGCGTTCGTCTGAGCGCGGATGTGAAAGCGGGCCGGCTCCCCCCACCCAGGGGGAGCCGGCCCTTTTCTTTCGCCCTGCGGTGGCACCGCCATGCAGCACCGCAGGACGTCCAGGCGGGGTCCGGTGTTTAGCCGAAGCGGCCCGAGATGTAGTCCTCGGTCGCCTGGACGGACGGGTTGGAGAAGATCCGGTCCGTGTCGTCGATCTCGACCAGCTTGCCCGGCTGGCCGACGGCGGCGAGGTTGAAGAACGCGGTGCGGTCCGAGACGCGGGCCGCCTGCTGCATGTTGTGCGTCACGATGACGATCGTGAAGCGCTCCTTCAGCTCCCCGATCAGGTCCTCGATGGCGAGGGTGGAGATCGGGTCGAGGGCGGAGCAGGGCTCGTCCATCAGCAGGACCTGCGGCTCGACCGCGATGGCGCGGGCGATGCACAGACGCTGCTGCTGGCCGCCGGAGAGGCCGGAGCCGGGCTTGTTCAGGCGGTCCTTGACCTCGTTCCAGAGGTTGGCGCCCTTGAGGGACCGCTCCACGATGTCCGTGAGCTCGGACTTCTTGTAGCTGCCGTTCAGGCGCAGGCCCGCCGCCACGTTGTCGAAGATCGACATGGTGGGGAAGGGGTTCGGACGCTGGAAGACCATGCCGACCGTGCGGCGGACCGCGACCGGGTCCACGCCGGGGCCGTACAGGTTCTCGTCGTCCAGCAGCACCTTGCCCTCGACGCGGCCGCCGGGGGTGACCTCGTGCATGCGGTTCAGGGTCCGCAGGAAGGTGGACTTGCCGCAGCCGGAGGGGCCGATGAAGGCCGTCACGGAGCGGGGTTCCACGGTCATCGAGATGTCATCGATGGCCTTGTGGGTGCCGTAGAAGGCGGAGAGGCCGCTGACGTCGATTCGCTTGGCCATGAGGGGTCACTTCGCTTTCATACAGTCGCGTCAGCGACCGGTCTTCGGGGCCTTCCAGCGGGCTATGCCGCGGGCCACCAGATTGAGGATCATGACGAAGGCGATCAGGACGAGCGCAGCGGCCCATGCCCGGTCGTAGGAGGCTTCACTGCCGACCTTGTACTGCTCCCAGATGTAGAGGGGGAGCGAGGACTGGGCGCCTTCGAAGGGGTTGCCGTTGATGAGCTGGGAGCCGAAGACCAGCAGCATGATCGGCGCGGTCTCGCCGGCGATGCGGGCCACGGCCAGCATGACACCGGTGGAGATGCCGCCGATGGCGGTGGGGAGCACGACCTTGAGGATCACGCGCCACTTCGGCACGCCGAGGGCCAGGGCGGCCTCGCGCAGCTCGTTCGGGACGAGCTTGAGCATCTCCTCGGTGGAGCGGACCACGACCGGCATCATCAGGATCGACAGGGCCATCGCGCCGGCGAAGCCGGAGGGGCCGAAGCCGAGCATCAGGTTCCAGGTCGTGAGGATGAACAGGCCCGCGACGATGGAGGGGATGCCGGTCATGACGTCGACGAAGAAGGTGACGGCCTTGGCGAGCCGGCCCTTGCCGTACTCGACCAGGTAGACGGCGGTCAGCAGGCCGATCGGCGCCGCGATCAGGGTGGCGAGGCCGACCTGCTCCAGCGTGCCGAGGAGGGCGTGGTAGACGCCGCCGCCCTGCTCGAAGCTGGTCACGCCGTTCATGGAGTGGCCCAGGAAGTCGCCGTCGAGGACCTTCATGCCGCGGCTGACGGTGGTGATCATCAGCGAGAGCAGCGGGACGACCGCGAGGACGAAGCAGACCCAGACGACGGAGGTCGCGACGCGGTCCTTGGCCTGGCGGCGGTTCTCGACGACCGCGCTGGAGGTGTACGTGATCCCTACGAACAGCAGGGCCGCGATCAGGCCCCACTGGACCTTGCTGTGCAGGTCGAAGACGATGCCGATGACGGTGCCGAGCACGGCGGAGGCGACGGCGGTGCCGGCGGGCGCCCAGCGGGGCAGGCCGCCGCGGGTCAGGCCGGCGGGGGAGGAGGACTTGCGGGCCCGGACGGGGCGCTGGTCCTGGAGTGCGTGGCTCATCAGGCGTTCGCCCCCGAGAAGTCCTTGCGACGGGCGATGATCAGGCGGGCTGCGCCGTTGACCAGCAGGGTGAGCAGGAAGAGGACCAGGCCGGAGGCGATGAGCGCGTCACGGCCGAACTCGTTGGCCTCGTCGAACTTCGCGGCGATGTTCTGCGCGAAGGTGCCGCCACCCGGGTTCAGGACGTGCAGCGAGATCAGGAAGCTCGGGGAGAGGACGGTGGCCACGGCCATGGTCTCGCCGAGCGCGCGGCCGAGGCCGAGCATCGAGGCGGAGATGACGCCGGAGCGGCCGAAGGGCAGCACCGACATCCGGATGACCTCCCAGCGGGTCGCGCCGAGGGCCAGGGCGGCCTCCTCGTTCATGCGCGGGACCTGGAGGAAGACCTCGCGGCTGACGCTGGTCACGATCGGCAGGATCATGATCGCGAGCAGGATGCCGACGGTGAAGAGCGAGCGGGCGACGCCGACCTGGGTCTTGTCGAAGACGTAGGTCCAGCCGAGGTACTCGTCGAGCCAGAGGTTCAGCCCGTTCAGCTGCGGCACCAGGAAGAGGGCGCCCCAGATGCCGTAGATGATCGACGGCACGGCGGCCAGCAGGTCGACCACGTAGGCGAGGGGCGCGGCCAGCTTGCGCGGCGCGTAGTGCGAGATGAACAGGGCGATGCCGACGGCGATCGGGACCGCGATGGCCATCGCGATGACCGAGCTGACGACGGTGCCGAAGAGGAGGACGGCGATGCCGAAGACAGGGGGGTTGGCCGACGCGTTCCAGTCGAAGGTGGTGAGGAAGTTCCCCTGGTTCTTCGACAGGGCGATGGTGGCCCGGTAGGTGAGGAAGGCGGCGATCGACGCCATGATCACCAGGAGCAGGACGCCGGAGCCCTTGGAGAGCCCCGCGAAGATCTTGTCACCGGCGCGACCGGTGGACCTTCCGCTCTTGGAGACCGGCGGAGCCGCGTCTATCTGGGTGGGTGTGGTGGAAGCCATGGTCTTTCCGGTCTGTGTGGGGGGCGGGCCCCCTGGCGGCGGTGCACCGGATCTCCCCCGGCTGGCGGGGGAAGGTCCCGGGCGCCGGGCCGATCGGCGGATCGGCCCGGGCCGGGAGGGGTGGGACTAGGCGAGCGACTTGATGACTTCGCGGACCTTGGTGTTGATCTCGGCCGGGATCGGCGCGTAGCCGTTCTCGGTCAGGACCTTCTGGCCCGCGTCCGAGGAGGTGTACTCCAGGAAGGACTTCACGGTGCCGAGGGTCTCGGCCTTGTTGCCCTTGTCGCAGACGACCTCGTAGGTGACCAGGACGATCGGGTACGCGCCCTCGGCCTTGGTCGTGTAGTCGAGCTTCAGGGCCAGGTCGGAGCCGGTGCCGGCGATCTTGGCGGCGGCGATGGCCTTGGAGGCGTTCTCCGGGGTGGCCTTGACCGGGGCGCCGGCGCCGGTGTTGACGTCGACCGTCTTGATGCTCTGCGAGGTGGCGTACGAGAGCTCGAAGTAGCCGATCGCGCCGTCGACGGCCTTGACCTGGGAGGCGACACCGGCGGAGCCGGAGGCGGCCTGGCCACCGGGGGCCGGCCACTTCTTGGAGGCCTCGTAGGACCAGGCGTCGGGGGCGGCGGCCTTGAGGTACTTGCCCAGGTTCTCGGTGGTGCCCGAGTCCTCGGAGCGGTGGAAGGCCTGGATCGCGGTGGGCGGGAGGCTGACGCCGGGGTTCAGCTTCTTGATCGCCTCGTCGTCCCACTTCTTGATCTTGTCGTTGAAGATGTTGGCGAGCGTGGCGGCGTCGAGGTTCAGCTTGTCCACGCCGGAGACGTTGAAGCCGAGCGCGATGGGACCGCCGACCATCGGCAGGTTGATGCCCTGGCCGCCGGTGCAGACCTTCTTCGACTCCTCGACCTGCTCGGGCTTCAGCGCGGAGTCCGAGCCGGCGAAACCGACGGTGCCCTGGTTGAAGGCGACGATGCCCTCGCCGGAGGAGGAGGACTTGTAGTTCACCTCGACGCCGGAGCAGGCGGCCATGTAGTTCTTCACCCACAGGTCGACCGCGTTCTTCTGCGCGGAGGAGCCGGAGGCGAGGAGCTTGCCCTTGGCACCGTCGCACTTGACGTCGCCGGGCGCCGGGGCCGAGGCCTTCGTGGTGCCGTCGGCGCCGGTCTTCGTGTTGTCGTCCGAGCCGCACGCCGTGAGGACCAGGGCGCCGGACACGACGAGGGCCCCGAGGGCGGAGGCACGAAGCCGGTTCTTGCGCTGAAGCTTCACTTTCGGGTGTTCCTTCCGAGGAGCCGCCGGCCGCTTTCTGTTTCGGGGCGGCGTGCGAAGAGGACTACGGGGCTGCTGAGGTGCGGCGCCGTGTTTTCCCGATCGGCTCGCACCGTGCGATACCGAAATTAGGCAGAACAGGTGAAGCGGTCGACCGCGCTTGGTGAACGGGGGGTGAACCATGGCGGACGGAGCGGTGCGGAAGGGGTGGTTTGTACCTGGGCGCAATCGGGCGTTATCCGCCCGTTATGACGCCGTTACCCTCTCGGGGCCGTTGCCCTGCCGGGCGGGGTGGCCGGATTTCGGCGGTGGCCCTGCCGGGCGGGGGAGGGGGCAGGGGTCGGCCCCTCGGCCTCTCGGCCCGTCCGGTCCAGCGTCTCAGACCCGGGCGGGCGGCGCCGGGGGTACCGCTGCGCGGGGCCGGCCCCTCCCCGCCCTTCAACCGTTCTCGCCTCAATCGCCGGCGCGGCTACGAACACGGCGCTACCGCGCCCGCGCCTCAAACGCCGGCGGGGCTGAGATGTGCTGCGCACATCCAGCCCACGCGGCCGCGCTACGGGACGGCGGGGGCCGGGTGCCAGATGTGGTGGAACGAGAGGCGGGCCGCCTCCACCGCGTGCCGCTGGTCGGCGTGCAGCACGCCCAGCGCGTACGCCGTCGCCGGCGCGATCCGCGGCGTACGGGCGGCCGCCGCCGAGGCCGTCGCGGCCTCCGACGCGTCCCGGTGCAGGTCCAGCGCCTCACCCGCCGCCGACAGCCGGGCCACGTCCCCGCCCAGCACCTCCCGCGCGTACCGGTGCACCCGCAGCAGCCGCCGCACCTCGTGCCAGGAGGCGTCCTCGTGCGCCGCGTACGGGGTGCCCTGCGCGGCGGGGAGCGCGGAAACGGCCCCCGCGAGGCGGTCCCCCGTCACCTCCGCCAGCGGCTCCAGCACGTCCCCGACCCGCCCCCGCGCCGCCACCGCGTCCAGCGGCACCTCCGAGGCCAGCACCGCCACCGCGTCCGCCACCGCGTGGAAGCGCGACGACCCCAGCGCCTGCAGGGTGGCCGAGTGCGCCCGGGTGCGCGCCAGCGTGAGCTGCCGCTCCAGCAGGGCGCCCGCCCGCGCCGAACCCACCGTGAGCGCGCCCGCCGAACCCGCCCCGCCGCCCCGCGGCGAGGGCAGGTCGGGGGAGCCCGACAGCCGCTGCAACGCCTCCATCAGCCGCGACAGCCGAGCGGCGTACGCGTGCTCGTCGGCCAGCGTCGACGACAGCCAGACCAGCTCCGTGCGCAGCGAATCCGCCCAGCGCGTCTCGGTCACCGCCCGGAACGTGCTCAGCGAACCGGCGATCCGGCGCGCCGCGCCCCGCAGGCCGTACGCCGCCTCGCTGCTCTCCGCCGCGTCGGCGGCGGAGCCGCCCGCCGCGCCCGCGTCGTGCAGGCGCAGCGCGCGCAGGAAAGCGGTGGCCTGGGAGCGCAGGTAGACGCCGAGCACGTCACCTGCGGTCAGGTCGTCATGGTTTGGCAGAGCCACGCCGGCGCCTCCGGGCGTCTATGAGCATCTCCTGTACGTGCCGCAGCGGCTGGCCTTCGGCGTCGGTGCTGTGCCGGGTCCATTCGCCGTCCGGGCCCAGGTGCCAGGAGGAGGTGGCGTCGGACATGCCGGTCTCCAGCATCCGGTCCAGTGCCGCGCGGTGGGCCGGGTCGGTGACCCTGACCAGCGCCTCGATGCGGCGGTCGAGGTTGCGGTGCATCATGTCGGCGCTGCCGATCCACACCTCGGGCTCGCCGCCGTTGCCGAAGGCGAAGACCCGGGAGTGCTCCAGGAAGCGGCCGAGGATCGAGCGGACCCGGATGTTCTCCGACAGCCCGGGGACACCGGGGCGCACGGCGCAGATGCCGCGCACCCAGATGTCGATGGGCACGCCCACCTGGGAGGCCCGGTAGAGGGAGTCGATGAGGGCCTCGTCGACGATCGAGTTCATCTTCAGCCGGACCGATGCCGGGCGGCCGGACCGGTGGTGGTCGGCCTCCTTGTCGATGCGCGCGATCAGACCGTCGCGCAGGGACTTGGGTGCGGTCAGCAGTCGGCGGTAGGTCTCGCGGCGCGAGTAGCCGGACAGCCGGTTGAAGAGGTCGGACAGGTCCGCGCCGACCTGCGGGTCGGCGGTGAGCAGGCCGAGGTCCTCGTACAGGCGGGCGGTCTTGGGGTGGTAGTTGCCCGTGCCGACGTGGCTGTAGCGGCGCAGGGTGTCGCCCTCCTGGCGGACGACGAGGGAGAGCTTGCAGTGCGTCTTGAGGCCGACGAGCCCGTAGACGACGTGGCAGCCGGACTCCTCCAGCTTGCGCGCCCACTTGATGTTGGCCTGCTCGTCGAAACGGGCCTTGATCTCGACGAGGACGAGGACCTGCTTGCCGGACTCCGCGGCGTCGATCAGCGCGTCGACTATCGGGGAGTCGCCGGACGTGCGGTACAGCGTCTGCTTGATCGCGAGGACGTCCGGGTCCGCGGCGGCCTGTTCCAGGAAGGCCTGCACGGAGGTGGAGAAGGAGTCGTACGGGTGGTGCAGCAGCACGTCCCGCTCGCGCAGCGCCGCGAAGATGTCGGGCGCGGACGCGGACTCGACCTCGGCGAGGTCACGGTGCGTGCCGGCGACGAACTTCGGGTACTTCAGCTCGGGCCGGTCCAGGGAGGCGATCCCGAAGAGGGCCGTCAGGTCGAGCGGCCCCGGCAGCGGGTACACCTCGGCGGCGCTGACCTTCAGCTCCTGCACGAGGAGGTCCAGGACGCCGGGGTCGATGGACTCCTCGACCTCCAGGCGCACGGGCGGCCCGAAGCGGCGCCGCATGAGCTCCTTCTCCAGGGCCTGGAGGAGGTTCTCGGCGTCGTCCTCCTCCACCTCCAGGTCCTCGTTGCGGGTCACGCGGAACATGTGGTGCGCGAGCACCTCCATGCCGGGGAACAGCTCCTCCAGGTGCGCGGCGATGACGTCCTCCAGGGGGACGTACCGCTGCGGGGAGGCCTCCAGGAACCGGGACAGGATCGGCGGCACCTTGACGCGGGCGAAGTGGCGGTGGCCGCTGACCGGGTTGCGCACGACGACGGCCAGGTTGAGGGAGAGGCCGGAGATGTACGGGAACGGGTGCGCGGGGTCCACGGCCAGCGGGGTGAGCACCGGGAAGATCTGGTTGCGGAACAGGGTGAAGAGGCGCGCCTGCTCCTTCTCGGTGAGGTCGGGCCACCGGATGAGGTGGACGCCCTCCTCCGCGAGCTGGGGGGCGATGTCGTGCTGGAAGCACGCGGCGTGCCGGGCCATGAGCTCGCGCGAGCGGGTCCAGATCAGGTCCAGGACCTCACGGGGCTGGAGCCCTGAGGCCGAACGGGTGGCGACACCGGTCGCGATGCGGCGCTTGAGGCCGGCGACGCGGACCATGAAGAACTCGTCGAGGTTGCTCGCGAAGATCGCCAGGAAGTTGGCGCGCTCCAGCAGCGGGGTCGCGGGATCCTCGGCGA
This sequence comes from Streptomyces sp. NBC_00158, assembly GCF_045160885.1. NCBI lineage: Bacteria > Bacillati > Actinomycetota > Actinomycetes > Kitasatosporales > Streptomycetaceae > Streptomyces > Streptomyces sp. NBC_00158. The sequence goes on along the minus strand of NZ_CP108161.1, from coordinate 3,365,260 downwards.
GTTCGAGCACCCGCTCGTTGAAGGCCAGCCAGCTGCGCTCCCGGTCGAGGAACCGGTTCGCGGGGAGCTCGCCGGTGTCGTCCTTGTCCTCGTAGGCGTCCAGATCGGCGTCGAGGTCGGGATCGAGGTCGACGTGCCCGGTCACGCGGGCGGCGTGGGGCCGGTGGGCGGCTATGGAACCGAGGCGCGCCTGCTCCTTCGCGTCGCGGCCGGCCTTGCCGCCGGTGCCGGTGCCGGTGGTGGTGCCAGTGGTGCCGGTGGTGGTGCCGCTTTCGGTGTTGCTTCCAGCGCCGGTGGCGGTGCGGGGACCGGTGCCGCTTCCGGTTGCGGAGGAGTGAGACGTGTGCTGGGCGGGGACCTCGGTGGGGCCTGCGCTGGGCTGGTGGCTCATGACTCCATTCTTCCGCGCACGCGGCAGGACAGGCGCGTCGGAAGTGTCTGCCGTCAGGCGGAGTCGGGGCTGCATGTCGGGAGACTCGCAAGCGCGTCTGAATGCCCGGTTAATGGCGTATGGCTTCCTGTCTCCGCCTGGGGTACGGGGCCTGCGGCGCGGCAAGCCGGACGCGGGGGTACGCCGGCGCGGGGTGGGGGCCCGCCATCTCCCCCGCGAGGGGGTGGGGGCGGGCCGGTGGCTGCCCACCCGCCTCCCTCTCTGCGGGCCGGTGGGGTGGGGAGCGGGGTCCCGGCGGGCGGGGGCAAGGACGTGGGGCGGTGGGGTGGGGAGCGGGACCCCCTCGGGCGGTCTCATCGCCGGTTTGGGGGTTTCCCGTCAGTCCCATCGTCCTTCCGTGTCGTGCCGGCCTGTCAAGGGCGCTCCCTTCGGTCGCGTCGCTTCGCGATGGCCTTCGGCCACCCTTGACAGACCGACCCGCCACGGAAAGCCGAAGAACTGCCGGGAAACCCCCAAAAGAACGGTCACGGGGGAGGAGGGGAGGGGCGGGTCAGTCAGTGATGAGGCGAGGGGCCGGGGTCCGGCCCGCCGGGCATCCGGGCCCTCAGGAGTCGCCATTCCGAGGCCGGGTGCGCGGCTACCCGCACCAAAAGGCGACCCGAGCGACCTGCGGAGCCCCCAAGCGCCCCAGATCGCTACGCGCTCCTCTCGTCTCAGCGTCCGGCGACCGTCCGGGGCTGATGCCTGCACCAGAGGACGAACGGAGCAGCCCAGGGTGTTGGTGGGCGCGGCAGATCGCTACGCGCTTCCCTCATCTCGGCGGCCGGCCACTGCTTGGGGCTGATACCTGCACCAGGGGGTGGTCAGGGATGTCAGTCGAGCTGGGCGAGCATGTCCACCAGCGTCCGGCCTTCGAGGGCGCCTCGACGGAGCAGGAGACCCGCTACCTTGTGCAGCTCGGCCCAGGCGTGCGGGCGGCCGACTTCCGAGGCGTCGCCGATTACGCCGAGTGCCGTGGTCAGGGCTGCCTCGGCCTCTCCGGCGCCCGCGTACGCGTGGGCCAGGCAGGAGCCGTACCAGGCCCGGTCCCGGCGGAAGGCCGGTGCGAAGCCGGCCAGCCCCGAAGTGAGGTACGCGACCGCACCCTCCCAGTCCCTCAGGTGCAGGCGGGCCATGCCGCGCTGAGCGGCGAACCAGGACTCCCCGTAGAAGTACAGCCAGGGTGGGGCGTCGGTGGCGTTCCCGATGATCCGCTGCGCCTCGTCCAGCTTTGAGTACGCCGCGTCGCCCTCGCCTTCCAGGGCGTATCCTCGGCCGGCCATCTGTACCGCCATGGCCCTCGTGGCCTCGCTCGCACCCGGCATCGCTGCGGCGGCCTCCCCCAGCCGCACACAACGCCGACCGCTCCCGCCGGACCACGCCAGATGGGCCTTCATGCTCATCGTGGTGGCGGCCAGGTCGCCGTACCCGGACTCCAACGCCCAGTCGTAGGACCGGTCGAACCAACCCAGTGCGACCGGGGCGTCGTCCTGGTCCTGCGCCATCCACGCCAGGAACTGGGCGTACTCGGCGAGCAGCCTCACCACCCGGTCCGCCAGTGCCCCCCGGGCCTGCCCGTGCAGCCCGACCACCTCCCTGAACTGCGCGGTGACCAAAGGCGCAACGACGCGCGACCCCACCGTGTCCTCAGCCCGCCGGTGCGCGGCCAGTAAGGCGTCCATGGCATCGACCGAGGCGGCATCCAGCCGCAGCCCACCCCTCCTCACCCCGGCCAACCGCTCACCGTCGGCCTCCGACACCACCCCAGGCAGAACGAGCGAGGGCAGCGGCAGGCCCTCCTGCCGGGCGCCGAGGAGTTCCAGAGGCACACCGAGACCGTCGATGATGCGCTGCCGGACTTCGGCCGAGGTCACCTCGCGGCGTCGGTTCTCGATGGCGGAAACGTCCGGCTGCGCCAGGCCCACGAGGGCGCCGAGCCGGGTTTGGCTGCTGCGCGTCAACTTCCGCCACGTCCGCAACAGAGCAGCCCAGTCCTCAGCCGCTGCGGCTGCTCGCAGTTCGGGGTGTACCCATGCATCCAGCTCGGGCTCCATGCCCGAAATATAGGACGGCCCTATAGGACGCGGCAGTGGATCGCTCCGGGAGGCACCCGACATGGTGGTTCACACCGCCAGAAGTTCCGTTCCACCACCCAGACGACGGTAGGGAGTGCCCCCATGACGAGCCGCATCATGCGCAGTTGTGGCCGCGACGTGCTGAGTATCGACAGACCTGCCGACTCCTCGGCAAGGACAGCGGTCTTGGCCGAGCCGAACGCTGATCTGCTCGATCGCGCGCTGGCCGGCTGGGAGCGCTTCCTGCGCACCTTCGAGGCGGCGCCCGATGAGTGAGTGCTACGAGTACGTCCCGCACCGCCTCCTCCGCTGCCGTGTTCGCGACATCGCCTCAGGCACGGAAGGCATCCTGATGGCGGTGATCAACGAGAACGTCTCCGACACGGCCATCGAGCGCTGGGCGGAGCTCGCCTACATCCGCAACGCCTCCGGCCGCGAATTCACCACCGCCGTCACCAACGTCGAACCCGCCCCAGACCAGCCCTAGGCCGTTTCCTTCGGATCACCTTGCTGACCAGATGAAGATGGCGGCGAGGTGGAGTCCGGCGAGGTAGATGGTGGCGGTCTTGTCGTATCTGGTGGCCAGGCCGCGCCACTGCTTGAGCTTGTTGATGCACCGCTCGACGGTGTTCCGCTGCTTGTAGGCCTCGCGGTCGAAGGCCAGCGGGCGGCCGCCGTGTCGGCCGAGGCGCTTGCGGTTCGCGGCCTGGTCGGCGGGCTGCGGGATCACCGCCCGGATCCCGCGCCGCCGCAGATGACGGCGGATCGCCCGGGATGAATAGGCCTTGTCGGCCAGGACCACGTCCGGCGTGGTCCTGGGGCGGCCGGTCCGTCGGGGTACTCGTAATTGGGCCATGACCTGGGGGAACGCGGGTGCGTCACCGGCCTGGCCGGGCGTGACGACGAAGGCGAGTGGGCGGCAGCGGCTGTCCGCGGCGAGGTGGATCTTTGTGGTCAGTCCGCCGCGGGAGCGTCCGAGGGCATGGTCGGCGGGCTCGCCGGCCGGGGCCCCTTTTGGCGGGCCCCGGCCGCGTGCTGATGTGCTCGCACGATCGTGGAATCGACCGCGACAACCCAGTCCAGGTCGCCCTCGGCGTCGGCCTGCGCAAGGAGAGCGGTGAAGACCTTCGCCCACGTCCCGTCGGCCGCCCACATCCGCAGCCGGTTGTGGGCGCCCTTCCACGACCCGAAATGCTCGGGCAGATCCATCCACGGCGTCCCGGTGCGGTACTTGAACGCGATCGCGTCGATCACCTGCCGGTGATCCCGCCACCGCCCACCCCGCCGAGGCGCCCGATCCGGCAGCAACGGCTCGATGCGGGCCCACTGGGCATCAGTCAACGACACACATCAACCAACGATCCGATGATCCGAAAGACACGGCCTAGACGGTCGTCGGACGCTGAGACATGAGGAGCGCGTAGCGATCTGCCGCGCCTTTCGGCTTCCTGGGCTGGTCATTTCACCCTTGGGTGTAGGTATCAGCGCAAGGCGGTCGTCGGACGCTGAGACGAGAGGAGCGCGTAGCGATCTGGCGCGTCTGCCCGCTTCCCCGAGGGCTCTGGTCGACCTTTGGTGCAGGTAGGCGCGCCTCTGGCCCGGGATGGCGGACTCTGAGGGCTCGGATGCCCGGCGGGCCGGCTCCCGGCCCTCGCCTGGTCCCTGACGGACCCGTCCCTTGCCCTCTGTCCAGCGACCGTTTCTTTGGGGGTTTCCCGGCAGTCTTTCGGCTTTCCGCGGCGGGTCGGTCTGTCAAGGGTGGCCGAAGGCCATCGCGAAGCGACGCGACGAAGGAGCGCCCTTGACAGACCGACCCGACGCGGAAGGACGATGGGACTGACGGGAAGCCCCCAACCATCGATGAGACCGCCCGGGGGGATACCGCCCACCCGGCCACCGCCCCGCAGACGGGGAGGCGGGTGGGCAGCCACCGACCCGCCCCGCCCCCTCGCGGGGGAGATAGCGGGCCCGCGCCGCACGCGTACGCCCCGAGCCGTCAGCTTTCCGTGCGGTACATCAGGTCGATCTCGTGCGTCGTGAAGCCCAGGCCCTCGTACACCGCCAGGGCCGCCGGGTTGTCCGCGTCGACGTACAGCATCGCCGTCGGGAGGCCCGATTCCGCGAGGTGGCGCAGGCCGATGGCGGTGAGGGCCTTGCCCAGGCCGCCGCCCTGGGCGCCGGGGCGGACGCCGACCACGTAGACCTCGCCCAGCTGCTCCTCGGCGTGCACCTTCGTCCAGTGGAAGCCGACCAGTTCGCCCTCCCGCTCCGCGAGGAAGAAGCCCTTGGCGTCGAACCACGGCTGCGCGATCCGGTCGTTCAGGTCCCGCTGCGTGAGTGCGCCCTGCTCCGGGTGGTGGGCGAAGGCGGCGGCGTTCGCGGCGAGCCAGGCGGTGTCGTCCTGGCCGGGGACGAAGGTGCGGACGGTGACGCCGGCCGGGAGGGCGGGTTCGGGGAGCGGCGGCGCGTCGGGGCCCAGGGGGCGGCGCAGCTGCCGGAGTTCGCGGAAGAGGGTCAGGCCGAGTACCTGGGCTAGGTGCCGCGCGGCGGACTTGCCGCCGTGCGCCCACACCCGGATCCGCTTGCCGGAGGCGTGCAGCAGGGCGGTGCCGAGGGCCCGGCCGTGGCCGCGGCCGCGCAGGGCGGGGTGGATGACGAGTTCGGCGGCGGGGGCCTCCACCGGGTCGGTGTCCTCCAGCTGTCCGTACCCGCTCAGCCGCCCGCCGTCGGTGAGGAGGAAGTGCCGGATCCCCTCGCGCGGTCCGCCGCGCAGCTGGAGGCGTCCCTGTTCGGAGACGGCGGTGGTGCCGTCGGTGCGGGCCGCCTCGCCGATCAGCTCCAGTACGGAGTCGGCCTGCTCCTCCGTCAGCTCGTCGAGGATCTCAATCTGCCGTCCCGGCTCCAGGGCCGCTGCTGCGTCAGTCATGCTCCGAGCCTACGGCGCGACTGCCCGACGGCCGCGCGTAACCAGCTCGCAACCCGCTACCCCCTGTCGTAGCTACGCGCGTTGACCATAGGCTGCGGGCACCTCCCAAATGTTGTCTCGCTGTCCACAAAGGGGAATAAATGTCAGCGAAGCCACAACGGCCCCGTACGGCCCGCCGGTTGACCCTCGGCGCTCTCGCCCTCACGGCGGGGGCCGGCGCGATGGTCGCCGCCGCACTGCCGGCCGGTGCCGCGAGTGGTGGCGGTACGCCTCCCAAGGGCCGCACCGTCGACGTACAGATGCTCTCGTTCAACGACTTCCACGGCACGCTGGAGCCCCCGCAGGGTTCGTCCGGCACCGTGAGCGAACGTCAGGCAGACGGCACCACCAAGGCCATACCCGCAGGTGGCGTCGAGTACCTCGCCACCAGCCTGCGCGAGGCCCGCAAGGGTCACGAGTACTCCGTCACGGCTGCGGCCGGTGACATGATCGGCGGCAGCCCGATGCTGTCCGGTCTCTTCCACGACGAGCCCTCCGTGGAGGCGCTCAACAAGCTGAACCTCGACGTGTCGAGCGTCGGCAACCACGAGTTCGACGAGGGCAAGACCGAGCTGCGCCGGATGGCGTACGGCGGTTGTCACCCGACCGAAGGCTGTTTCGAGTACGGCAAGACCTTCACCGGGGCGCAGTTCCAGTACCTCGCCGCGAACGTGACGGACGAGAAGACCAAGCGTCCGCTGATGTCGCCCACCTTCATCTGGAAGAAGGGGGACGTGAAGATCGGCTTCATCGGCGTCACCCTGGAGGGCACTCCGGACGTCGTCACCGCCGAGGGCGTCAAGGGCCTGAAGTTCGGCGACGAGGTCGAGACGATCAACAAGTACGCGGCCGAGCTGAACAAGCAGGGCGTGAAGTCGATCGTGGCGCTGATCCACGAGGGCGGTCTGCCCGCGAGCGGCGCGTACAACTACGACTGCGACGTTCCGGGTGCCGGCGCCGGCATCTCGGGTGCGATCGTCGACATCGCCAAGAACGTGGACCCGAAGGTCGACGCGCTGGTGACGGGCCACACGCACCAGGCGTACTCGTGCAACATCCCCGACCCGGCGGGCAACCCGCGTACGGTCACCTCGGCCGCCTCGCTGGGCCGGCTGTACACGGACACCACGCTGACGTACGACCGGGCCACCAAGGACATCGTCCGTACGGCGGCCCTGTCGCCGAAGCCGGTGAACAAGGTCGTCGGCCGCGAGCAGCCGAAGGCCGCGGACATGTCCGAGCTGATCACCCGCTGGAAGGCGCTGGCCGCTCCGGTGGCGAACCGTCCGATGGGCTACATCTCGGCCGACATCCCGGGCCGTGGTTCGGAGTCGCCGGAGAAGCCCCTCGGTGACCTGATCGCGGACGCGCAGCTGGAGGCCACGGCCCCGGCGGACAAGGGCGGCGCGCAGCTGGCCATCATGAACCCGGGCGGGATCCGTTCCGACCTGGCGTACAAGGCCTCGGGTGACGAGGGCGACGGTGTGGTGACGTACGGCGAGTCGTACACGGTCCAGCCGTTCAACAACCTGATGAACGTCGTGGACCTGACCGGCGCGCAGCTGATCACGGCTCTCCAGCAGCAGGTCAGCGGTACGGTCAACGGCCCGAACCCGAAGATCCTGCAGGTCTCGAAGGGCTTCACGTACACGCTGGACATGACGAAGGCGGGCGCGGACCGGATCGTCGTGGACTCGGTGAAGCTGAACGGCGCGGCGATCGACCCCGCCAAGACCTACCGGGTCGTGATGAACGAGTTCCTCGCGGGCGGCGGTGACGGCTTCACCGTCCTGAAGGAGCACAAGAACAAGCTGGTGGGTGCGTCGGACCTGGACGCCTTCAACGCCCTCCTGGCGAAGTCGTCGGCGGCGGCCCCGATCGCCCCGCCGGCGGCGGACCGCATCAAGGTCGTCAAGTAGTACGAGTAGTACGAGCAGTACGTACGTCCCCGAGGGGGCGGTGGGCCGGAGTCGGCCCGCCGCCCCCTCGGGCTTTGGCGGTGCGGTGTCAGAGGGCGGCCAGGAACTTGCCGACGGCGCAGTGGAAGCCCTCCGGGTCGGTGAAGGGGACGAAGTGGTCGCCTTCCAGGGCCGTGTACGCGGTCCCGGGGCGCCGGGCGACCATCGCGTCGGCGACGTCCTGGGTGAGGGCCCGGCTGTGGCGGCCGTGGATGAGCAGGGCGGGGCAGGTGCCGGCGGTCCAGGTGTCCCAGTGGTCGCCGGCGCAGGCGTGGATGGAGTCGAGCATGTCCTGGCCGTGGAAGGCGAGCCGCCAGCCGCTGCCTCCCCCGGACTCCGTCTGGGGGGACCCCCAGGCGAGCGGGCGGACCCCGTCGGCGACGAAGGGCAGGGCGGCGGGGTCTACGGCGCCGAGGAGTTCCTCGCGGGTGGGCGCGGAGTAGGGGAGGGCGCCGAGGAAGTCGAACCACTGCGGGCCGGCGGGGATGTCGATGGCGACGGTGGCGTCGACGCCGATCAGGGCGCTCACCCGGTCGGGGTGGGCGGCGGCCAGGTGGTAGGCGTTGAGCCCGCCGAGGGAGTAGCCGAGGACGGCGACGGGCTCGGTGAGGCCGAGGTGGTCGAGGAGGGCGACGGCGTCGGCGACGTAACCCTCGCGCCGGTAGTGCGGGGCGCGGTCGGAGTCTCCGTGGCCGCGCTGGTCGAGGGCGATGACCCGCCACTCGTCGCCGAGGGCGGCGGCGAGGCCGGTGAAGGCCGCGGCTTCGGACATGCCGCCGTGGAGGGCGAGGAGCGGTCGGCCGGTGCCGCCGAAGTCCAGGTACGAGAGCGTGCGGCCGTCGGTGCTCAGCGTGTCGCGCATGGTTCGTATCTCCCCGTTTCGTGGCCTGCGGTGGGTACGGGCATCACTCTGCCAGGAGTTGGGCAAGCGTGCAATACATCTGTCTTGCGCAGATGCCCAACAAGCCTGGGCGGATACCATCCCGAGCATGGGAAATCGCGAGGACCTGCTGGCCGGCGCCCGCCGCTGCCTTGAGGAGAAGGGCTACTCGCGCACGACCGTGCGCGACATCGCCACGGCGGCGCAGGTGAGCATGGCCGCGATCGGCTACCACTTCGGGTCCCGCGAGGCGCTGCTCAACCAGGCCCTGTTCGCCGCCATGGACGACTGGGCCGCCGGTTCCGGGCGGCTCGCGGGCGAGGGTGACACCGCGGCCGAGCGGTACGCCGACACCTGGGACCGCAAGACCCGCGACTTCCTGGACATGCGCTGGCTGTGGATCGCCAACATCGAGGCCTTCGTGCACGCCCAGTCCTCGCCCGAGCTGCTGGCGGTCCTGGCCGAGGGGCAGCGCCGTTCGCGGCGGATGGTGGCCGCGCACCTGGCCGGGGTGCCGGAGGAGGCGGTGACGGACGAGGACGTACGGGCCCTCGGGTCGGTGCACCTCGCGCTGCTGAGCGGGGTGATGGTGCAGGCCCTGACAGACCCCGGGCAGGCACCGACGGGGGGCGAGCTGACCCAAGGGCTGCGCCGGATGGTGGAGTTGCTGGAGGAGCCCGCGCCTACCGACGGGTAGCAAACGCCGGTCCCGCACGCCATAATCCCGTCCCATCACCGGGTCGGCGAAGGGGCGGGGCATGCGCGTGGGCAGAGGTACGGGCGAGGGTACGGGTACGGGCACGCGTAAGGGCACGCGCACGGCACCGGACCGGCGGGCCTTCCTCGCCGGGGCCGCGGCCGTGGGCGCGGGCGCGCTCCTCGGACTCGGCGCGGCGGCCCCCGCATCGGCGGCCCCCGCCCCCGCGCGGACCCTCGGCACCCAGGACTGGATGGCCGGGCTCGCCGACTCCACCGCCCTCCAGCGGATGACCATCCCCGGCACCCACGACTCCGGCGCCACCAAGGGCGGCCTCTACGTCGCCTGCCAGAACACCACGATCGCCCAGCAGCTCGACTCCGGCATCCGCTTCCTCGACGTCCGCTGCCGGGTCACGGGCGGCTCGTTCGCCATCCACCACGGCTCGTTCTTCCAGGACCTGATGTTCGGCGACGTCCTCGCCGCCTGCCGGAACTTCCTCGCCGCGCACCCCTCCGAGACGGTCCTGATGCGCGTCAAGCAGGAGTACTCCTCCGACTCCGACGCCACCTTCCGCGCCGTCTTCGACGACTACCTCGACAACCGCGGCTGGCGCCCGCTCTTCCGCATCGCCGACACCCTGCCCGCGCTCGGGCAGGCCCGCGGCCGGGTCGTCCTCCTCGCGGACAACGCCGGCCTGCCCGGCCTGCGCTACGGCGACGGCGTCTTCGACATCCAGGACGACTACAACACCGAGCCCTTCGCCAAGCGCGTCCGCATCGAGGACCACTTCCGCAAGGCGGTCCGGGAGCCCGGCAGGCTCTTCGTCAACTACGTCAGCACCGCCGCCTACATGCCCCCGCGCTGGAACTCCGACCGGCTGAACCCGCAGGTCCACGGCTTCGTCGACGGCTCCGAACTCAGCGGCCGCACCGGCCTCGGCATCGTCCCGATGGACTTCCCGAACACCCGCTCCGGCCTCGTCGCCTCACTGCTCCGGCACAACTGACGGCCGCGGCGCCCCGGGCGGCGACGGCTGCTGCGACGGCGGCGGCGCCGGCGCGCCCGGGATGCGCAGCACCGCCTCCGTGCCGCCCGCCCCGTCCGCCGCCGCGCGCAGCTCGGCGCTGCCGCCCGAGCGGGCGGCCGTACGGGCCACGATGGACAGGCCGAGCCCGCTGCCGGGCAGGGCGCGGGCCGTCTCGGAGCGCCAGAACCGCTCGAAGACGTACGGGAGGTCCTCGGCCGGGATGCCCGGCCCGTGGTCGCGCACGGTCAGCTCGCCCGCCCGCAGCGAGACCTCGACGGCGCCGCCCGGCGGGCTGAACTTCACGGCGTTGTCCAGCAGGTTGACCACCGCCCGCTCCAGCGCCGCCGCCTCACCCCGTACGTACCAGGACTCCAGGGCGGAGCCGAACCGCAGCTCGGGTCCCCGCAGCCGGGCCCGGGACAGCGCCGAGGCGGCGATGTCGTGCAGGGCCACCACCCCGAGCGGGGCGTGCGGGGCCGCGTCCGGGCGGGACAGCTCCTGGAGGTCCCCGATCAGCGCGGCGAGTTCCGTCATCTGGGCCTTGACCGAGGCGAGCAGCTCCCGGCGGTCCTCGGGCGGGATGGCCCGGCCGGTCTCCTCGCTGCGCGCGAGCAGCTCGATGTTGGTGCGCAGCGAGGTGAGCGGTGTGCGCAGCTCGTGCCCGGCGTCCGCGATCAGCTGGGCCTGGCGCTCCTGGGAGGAGGCGAGGGCCGCGGTCATGGCGTTGAAGGAGCGCGAGAGGCGGGCGATCTCGTCGTCGCCCTCGTCGGGGATCCGCACCGTCAGGTCCTCGGTGCGGGCGACGTGCTCGACGACGCCGGTGAGCTCGTCCACGGGCCGCAGGCCGGTCCGGGCCACCCACAGGCCGGCCGCGCCCGCGCCGACGACCCCTATGCCGGAGACCAGGAGCAGCACCCAGGCCAGGGTGGACAGGGGCTTGTCGATGTCGGCGAGGGGCTTGGCGATGGAGATCCCGAAGGTGGGTCCGCCGGTGGTGAGGCGCCGGCCGATGGTGTAGACGCGCATCCGGTCGCCGTCGGCGGTGGTGGCGTCGTGCAGTCTGGCGGTGCTGCGGCCCGCCGCGACGTCCTTGTCGATCTGCGTGGCGGGCAGGTCGGTCCGTCCGCTCACCCAGCAGCGGCCGCCCTCGGCGGTGACGATCTGCACGGTCGCGTTCAGGTCGCCGGCGATGTCCATCTGGTTCGGCGGCGGGCGCAGGACGCAGCCCTCGCGCAGGGTGCGGAGCACCTGCTCGCTGGGGTCGGTGGCCACCAGGGACTGGTTGAGCTGGTCGTTGAGCTGCGCCCGCACCATCACCCAGGACACGCCCGCCACCGCCGCGACGGCGACGGCGACGGCGACGGTGACGAGCAGGGCCAGCCGGGAGCGCAGCGGCAGTGCGCGGAACCGGGCGGCGGGACCCGTCATTCGGGTCCGCCCTCGCCGGAGCGCAGGACGTACCCGACGCCGCGCACGGTGTGCACCAGGCGCGGTTCGCCGCCCGCCTCGGTCTTGCGGCGCAGGTACATCACGTACACGTCCAGGGAGTTGGAGCTGGGCTCGAAGTCGAAGCCCCAGACCGTCTTGAGGATCTGCTCGCGGGTCAGGACCTGGCGCGGGTGCGCCAGGAACATCTCCAGCAGGGTGAACTCCGTACGGGTCAGCTCCACCGGGCGTCCGGCCCGCGTGACCTCGCGGGTGGCGAGGTCCATGCGCAGGTCGCCGAAGGCGAGGGCCTCCCCGGCCGGTTCCGGGCCGGCGGCGGGGACGGCGTAGGAGCTGCGGCGCAGCAGGGCGCGGACGCGGGCGAAGAGCTCGTCCAGCTCGAACGGCTTGACGAGGTAGTCGTCGGCGCCCGCGTCGAGGCCGGTGACGCGGTCGCCGACGGTGTCGCGGGCGGTCAGCATCAGCACGGGGGTGACGCTGCCGGCGGCGCGCAGCCGGCGGGCGGCCGTCAGTCCGTCCATCCGGGGCATCTGGATGTCGAGGACGATCAGGTCGGGGGCGTACGCGGCCGCCTGGTCGAGGGCGTCGAGCCCGTCGACGGCGGTCCGCACGTCGTACCCCTCGAAGGCGAGGCTGCGGCGCAGGGCCTCGCGTACGGCCGGCTCGTCGTCGACGACGAGGATCCGCTGCGGGTCGCCTTCGGCGGGATTCATGCGTGCGTCCCCTTGGGGTGGTGGTCGGTGGGCGGGGCTGGTCCCAGGGTGTCAGAAGGAGGTGCCGAAGCCGGTGGCGCCGTTGTCGGAGCCGCCGTTCTGGCTGCTGCTGCCGGTGCTGCCGGTGCCGCCGCTGCCGCCCTTGCGGAGGGAGTCGAGGTCGGCCTTGATCGTGTTGACGGGGATGGCGAAGCCGAGGCCGACGCTGCCGGCGCTGGAGCCGTCGCTGGACGGCGAGTAGATCGCGGAGGGCATTCCGACGATCTCGCCGTTCATGTTGACGAGGGCGCCGCCGGAGTTGCCGGGGTTGAGGGAGGCGTCGGTCTGGATGGCCTTGTACGAGGTGGTGCTGGAGCCGGTGTCGCCGTTGAACTGCTGGCCGTCGTACGAGAACGGCCAGCCGCCGCCGCGCTGCCGCTGGGGGCTCTGCTGCTGGCGGCTCTCGGACTTCGGCACGCTCACCTCGCGGTTCAGCGCGGAGACGATGCCGCTGGTGACGGTGCCGGTGAGGCGGTCGGGGGAGCCGATGGCGACGACCTGGTCGCCGACCTTGAGGCGGTCGGAGTTGCCGAGCTTGGCGGGCCTCAGGCCACTGGCCCCCTGGAGCTTGATGAGGGCGAGGTCCTTGCCGGGGTCGGTCCCGACGATCTTGGCGTTGTACTTCTTCCCGTTGCTCATCGTCACCTGGATCTCGGAGGCCCCGTTGACGACGTGGTTGTTGGTGGCGATCTCGCCGTCGGCGGTGAGCACGATGCCGGAGCCGGTGCCCTGGCCGGAGGCGGTGCGGGTGTCGATGCGGACGACGGAGGGGCTGACCTGCTCGGACACGCCGGAGACGGTGCCGTTGCTGGACTGCGAGACGTTGGTGCCGTTCACGCCGCCGACGACGGCGCCGGCCTGTCCGAGGAACTGCTGCACGGCGACGGCCGTACCGCCGCCGACCACGGCCGCCGCGAGGGCGACGGCGGCGAGCAGCGCGACGGGGCGCTTGGCGCGGGCCGCGTGCGCGGGGCCTGCGGGGCCGGCGGCGGCCGTGGATCCCCAGGCGTCCCACCCGCCGCCGTTGCCGCCTGCACTACCGCCGCCGCCGCCCGACGGGACGGTCTCGCCCTGGATCACGGGGGGCTGGTGCGCCTCGTGCCAGCCGGGGGCCGGGGCGGCCGGCGGGTAGGCGGGCGGCGGCGGATAGGCGGCGGCCCCCGCGTCCCGGGCCAGCCGGTCGCGTCCCCGCTGCCAGTCGTCCCCGAAGGGCGCGTTCTGGGCCGGGCCGTTCTCCTGGGGGTACTCGCCTTCGCGGCGGAAGCTCTCGGTCATGTCTATGACCCTGTCCCCGGATCATGAGAGCTTTCTGAGTCCCGGCTGAGAAGCCCGACAGAACCGCGTATGCCCGGAATAAGGCCCGGGACCGGTGGGGGCCAGGCCCTAGCGGCAGCCGCAGCTGCGGCGGATGACCAGGGCCGAGGGGAACTGCTTCAGGCGTTCGCGGCGGGAGCCGGCCACGCGGAGGGCGTCGTCGAGGACGAGGTCCACCGCCGCGCGGGCCATCGCCGGGCGGTCCGAGGCGATCGTCGTCAGCGGCGGGTCCGTCAGGGCCGCCTCCTTGACGTCGTCGAAGCCGGCCACCGCCAGCTGCTCGGGGACGTCGATGCGCAGCTCGCGCGCGGCGCGGAGCACGCCGATGGCCTGGTCGTCCGTCGCGCAGAAGATCGCCGTCGGGCGGTCCGGCCGGGCCAGGACCTCCAGGGCGACCCGGTACGCGTCGTAGCGGTTGTACGGGGCCTCGATGAGCCGGCCCTCGATCGACCGGCCGGCCTCCAGCATGGCCCGGCGCCAGCCCTCGACGTGGTCGGCGACCGGGTCGCCGACCGAGGGGGTGTTCTCGATGCCGCCGATGCAGGCGACGTACGCGTGCCCGTGTTCGAGCAGGTGCCGGGTGGCGAGCTGCGCGCCGCCGATGTCGTCCGTGACGACGGCGACGTCGTCGATGGCCTCGGGGCGCTCGTGCAGCAGCACGACCCGCGCGTCCCAGGCGTCGATCTCCGAGGCGGCGCGCTCGCTCATGCCCTGGCTGACCAGGATCAGCCCCGACACCCGCATGCCGAGGAAGGCGCGGAGGTAGTGGACCTCGCGCTCGTCCCGGTAGTCGGAGTTGCCGACCAGGACCATCTTTCCGCGTTCGGCGGCGGCCTGCTCGACCGCGTGCGCCATCTCCGCGAAGAACGGCTGGCGGGCGTCGGGGACGATCATGCCTATGAGGTCGGTGCGGCGCGACGCCATGGCCTGGGCCACGCGGTCGGGCCGGTACCCCAGCTCCTTGATCGCGGCGAGTACACGCTCGCGCGTGGCCGGGGCGACCGGCCGGGGTCCGTTGTTGATGACGTAGCTCACGACGGCGGTAGAAGTACCCGCAAGTCGCGCTACGTCATCCCGCGTCACCTTGGCCACGCGCGGAAGTCTACGCGGGGTGACCTACCTCTGGGCAGGGTGTTTGGCCGACTGAATGGTCACAGGAGCTTCCTCCGAACGGCCTACGGATCCGCTCGTACGGTCCGCGGCCTGCGCCGGGGCCTTCCCGGAGGCCTGCTTGGCGGCGGCTTCGGCGGCCGCGCGCTCCACCTTCTCCGGGGTGACGAAGCGGTAGCCGACGTTGCGGACGGTACCGATCAGGGACTCGTGCTCGGGGCCGAGCTTGGCCCGCAGCCGGCGTACGTGGACGTCGACCGTCCGGGTGCCGCCGAAGTAGTCGTAGCCCCAGACCTCCTGGAGCAGCTGGGCGCGGGTGAAGACCCGGCCGGGGTGCTGGGCGAGGTACTTCAGCAGCTCGAACTCCTTGAAGGTGAGGTCGAGGACCCGGCCCTTCAGCTTCGCGCTGTACGTCGCCTCGTCGACCGACAGGTCGCCGTTGCGGATCTCCATCGGGGAGTCGTCCGAGCCCAGCTGCTGGCGGCCGGTGGCCAGCCGCAGCCGTGCCTCCACCTCGGCGGGGCCGGCGGTGTCGAGGAGCACGTCGTCGATGCCCCAGTCGGCGGTGACGGCGGCGAGGCCGCCCTCCGTGACGACGAGGATCAGGGGGCAGCCGGGTCCGGTGGACCGCAGCAGCTGGCACAGCGACCGCACCTGCGGCAGGTCGCGGCGGCCGTCGACGAGGATCACGTCGGCGCCGGGGGTGTCCACCAGGGCCGGTCCCTCGGCGGGGGCCACCCGGACGTTGTGCAGCAGGAGGCCGAGTGCGGGCAGCACCTCGGTCGACGGCTGCAGGGCATTGGTCAACAGGAGGAGAGAGCTCATGCCCGGCCACCTGCCCGGTTCGGGCGGCCGTGCTCCTGTTTGCTTCGCTGGTCCATCACGTCGGTTCCTCCTCGGTCCCGTCGAGGACGTGCGCTGTACTGCTTCGTACGCCTTGCCTGGCATCCGTCGCGGCCCCCGCGCCCTGGGGTCCGGATGGATACCACTGTTCTCGGTCCGTTCAACGTGCTGAAAGCACAAAAGGACCCGGGGGCTACGTTGCCCGGATCCTCTACGCCGCCAGAATAGCCCACCGGCCCTTCGGGGGCCGAGGGCTGCCGTGCACCGCATTCTGTGGTTCGCGCCACGCCTTCCTCCTGCGTATGCCCTGGTTTCGCCGGATCGAGCGGTCCGCCGACCGGTCCTGCGGGGCCTCCGGGCGCACGGACGGCGCGCTGAGGCACGCCGGGGTGGCGGGCCGGAGGGGTCATCATGGAGGCCGACGGTAGAGAGCCGACGGAGCCGACCACGGGACCGGCCGGTCGGCCGAGCGATAGGAGCTGCAGTGGCAACCGGAACCATCCGCTACTGGGCGGCGGCGAAGGCCGCGGCCGAGACGGCGGAGGAGCCGTACTCGGCGCACACACTGGCCGAGGCGCTCGACGCCGTGCGGGACCGCCATCCGGGGGAACTGACCCGGGTCCTGCAGCGCTGCTCCTTCCTCGTGAACGACGAGCCCGTGGGCAAGCGCCCGCACGATGCCGTCCTGCTGACCGAGGGGGGCACCGTCGAGGTGCTCCCGCCGTTCGCGGGCGGGTGAGCGGAAACCGATGAGCACTCCCGAAGAACAGCAGCGGCAGCGGCAGCAGCAGGCCGCGGAGCAGGACCCGTACTCCACCCAGACCTGGCAGGCCGACACCTGGGAGACCGGGTACCAGCCGGTGCAGCCGCCGCTGGGCTCGGTGCCCGGCCAGCCGGCCGCCCCGGCGCAGCCGCAGGCCCCGGCCGCGGCCCCGCAGGGGCAGTGGGGGCAGACCGGCGGTGGAGTGCCGTGGCCGGACGCGACCGGGGGCGGTGTGCCCGCCGCGGCCGCCGCCGAGACCGCGTACCTGCCGCCGGTGCCGCCGCAGCAGCAGCCCGCCGCGCCCGAGGGCTGGTTCCGCGACGAGCAGCCGCAGCAGCCGCAGCAGCAGGCTCCGGTGCAGGGCGGCTGGGGCGCCGACGCGGCCGCGCAGACGGCGTACCTGCCGCCCGTGCCGGCGCAGCAGCAGCCGCTGCAGCCCCAGCAGCAGTCCGCCGTGCCCGACGGCTGGTTCCGTGACGAGCCGGTCCAGCCGCAGCAGCCCCAGGCCCCGGCCGTGCCGTGGCCGGACGCGACCGGGGGCGGTGTGCCCTCCGCGGCCGCCGCCGAGACGGCGTACCTCCCGCCCGTGCGGGAGCCCGCCGGTTCCGCTGCCGAGCAGACCGCGTACCTGCCGCCGGTGCAGGCCCAGGGGCCCGCGCCGGACGCGTGGGGCGCGGGTGCCTCCGCCGCCGCCGAGACGGCGTACCTGCCGCCGGTGCGCGAGCCCGCCGGGGGCGTCGACGCCGCCGCGCAGACCGCGTACCTCCCCCCGGTCCCGGCGGAGCCGCAGCCGCAGGCCGCCGTGCCCGGTCAGTCCGGCGAGTACTCGCCGCCGACCCTCGGCGGCAACACCCTGCGCGCCGTCGACCCGGCCCAGGCCCGCGCCGAGGGCCGGTCGCCGATCATCGACCCCGGTCCGCAGTCGGCCATACTCACCGCCGCCCTCGGCCTGCTGATGGCCGGCGCCGCCGTGATCGGCCAGTGGGCGCTGCTCGTGCCGCTGATCGCCCTCCAGGGGCTCACCGCGGCCGGCTGGTTCCGCCTCAACGGCATGTGGCCGGCCCGACAGGGCATCGTCCTCGCCTTCGCCGGGGCCCTCGTCGCCGACGGCGCGGTGCTCGCGCTGGACGGCACGTACGCCCCCGGTGCGATCATCGGCACGCTCGGGGCCTGGGTGCTGCTGACGCTGGTGCTCCAGCTGCGCAGCCACGCGGACCCCGACGAGCGGATGTACGGGCTGATGGCCTCGGTGGCGTCCGCCGCGCTGGCCATCGTCTGCACGGGCTTCCTCGCCGCGGACTGGGAGCCGGTGACCACCGGTGCCGCCGCCGTCGCGGTCGCCGTGTTCGCGCGGGCCCTGCCGCTGCCCACCCCGGCCTCCGTCGGCGTCTCGCTGGCCGCCGCGGCCGGTGCGGGCATCGCGGTGGGCGGGCTGACCGGGCTGGGCGCGGGCGGGGCCCTGGTGGGCCTCGCGGCGGGCGTGTGCGCCCTGATCGGGCTGCGCGTGGCCGCGTACGACTACCCGTCGAAGTTCGTCCACATGACGGCCGGTGTCGCGCTGCCGCTGGCCGCCGCGGCCCCGGCGGTCTACCTGATGGGCCGGGTGGTCGGCTGACGGCCCCGGGGGGAACCCGCCCCGCCGCTGACACCGCCCTCACGGCCGATCATGGTCCACTAGAACGTACGTACCGACTAGTTGGGGGAGGGGCACGTGCGTTTCATACGTGTCGTGGTGATCATCGGCGTGGTGCTGG
This sequence comes from Streptomyces sp. NBC_00158, assembly GCF_045160885.1. NCBI lineage: Bacteria > Bacillati > Actinomycetota > Actinomycetes > Kitasatosporales > Streptomycetaceae > Streptomyces > Streptomyces sp. NBC_00158. Next base: position 3,347,243 of record NZ_CP108161.1, on the reverse strand, counting down.
GAGGGCTGTTCGTGGGCGTCGACCGCTGGGCGGTCGGCTACGCCGAGGACCGGCTGGCCGAGCAGGTCCGGTCCCGGCAGGGCCTCGCGGGCAGCGCCGAGGTGGAGATCCACGGGTTCCCCTTCCTGACCCAGGCGCTCAGCCGCGACCTGGAGCAGGTGGACCTGAAGCTCGGGGGCGTCGACGTCACCGCCGACGGCCGCAAGACGCGGCTGTCGGAGCTCAAGGCCTCGTTCCACGAGGTGAAGCTCAACGAGGGCTACAACGGCGGTACGGCCAAGCGGGCCGAGGGCTCCGCGCTGATCTCGTACGCGGACCTCACCAAGGCCTCCCAGAACGGCGTGGTCCTCACCTACGGCGGGGCGCCGAACAAGGTGAAGGTCACCGCGACCCTGGACTTCCTCGGCAAGACCATGACCCGCAGCGTGGTGTCCACCGTCGCCCTCGTCGACGCGGGCGGTTCCAAGGTCGTCCGGGTCCGCGCGGACTCCGTCCCGGGCGAGGGCATCCCGGGGATCGAGAGCGCGGTGCGCAAGCGGACCGACTTCGACCGCCGCATCGACGACGGGCTGCCGGCCGGGCTCAAGCTCTCCTCGCTGACCTCGGACGAGTCCGGTGTGCACCTCGCCCTGAGCGGTTCGGACGTGTCTCTGGCCGGATCGTGAGACGGAGCGGTCCGATCCGCAGAAGGACGGGCCGCGCGACCAGCCCCGGAAGGCCTCGGGAAGGCCGTCCGGGGCTTTCTCATCCCGGAATACGGACGATCCTGTCTCGACATATGACACGCCGGTGACAGGGTGGCCGGTTCGTCCCTACGATCCATGGCTATGAAGCATCAGCAGGCGGACCTCACGAAGCGGCGGGCAGTAGACCTGTGTCGCGTCGCCGCCATGCTCTGTCGCTCCATGTGAGGTGTGAGCCTTCCGCTCCACCGGCCGGACCGACGGCCCTTCATCCGCGTGACCGCACCGCCGCGCACCAGCCTCCTGCCCCCCTGACGCCTCCCCGCGCAGGGTCCGAGAGCCGCACCCGGAACGGCACGCACCAGCACAGCCCGCTTCGCAGCAGCCCCAGCACAGCCCCGCCGCAACTGCCCCGGAGGAGAACACCATGAGCCGCAGCGACGTCCTCGTAGACGCCGACTGGGTCGAAGCCCACCTGAACGACGCCAACGTCGTGATCGTCGAGGTGGACGAGGACACGTCCGCGTACGACAAGAACCACATCACCAACGCCGTCCGGATCGACTGGAAGCAGGACCTCCAGGACCCGGTCCGCCGTGACTTCGTGGACCAGGAGGGCTTCGAGAAGCTCCTCTCCGCCAAGGGCATCTCCAACGACGACACCGTCGTCCTCTACGGCGGCAACAACAACTGGTTCGCGTCCTACGCCTACTGGTACTTCAAGCTCTACGGCCACCAGGACGTGAAGCTCCTCGACGGCGGCCGCAAGAAGTGGGAGCTCGACTCCCGCGACCTGGTCGACGGCAAGGACGTCCCGAACCGCCCGGCCACCGAGTACAAGGCCAAGGCCCAGGACACCTCGATCCGCGCCTTCCGCGACGACGTCGTGGCCGCGATCGGCTCCCTGAACCTGGTCGACGTGCGCTCGCCCGACGAGTTCTCCGGCAAGCTGCTCGCCCCGGCGCACCTCCCGCAGGAGCAGTCGCAGCGCCCCGGCCACGTGCCGAGCGCCCGCAACATCCCGTGGTCGAAGAACGCCAACGACGACGGCACCTTCAAGTCCGACGAGGAGCTGACCGCCCTCTACGAGGCCGAGCAGGTGGACCTGGCGAAGGACACCATCGCCTACTGCCGCATCGGCGAGCGCTCCGCGCTCACGTGGTTCGTGCTGCACGAGCTCCTGGGCCAGGAGAACGTCAAGAACTACGACGGCTCCTGGACCGAGTACGGCTCGCTGGTCGGCGTGCCGATCGAGCTCGGCCCCAACAAGTAATCCCGGCGGCCGGGCACGCGACGCCCGCCCCTCGTAGCAGCAGAACCTCTCTAGGACAGGACAGAGAACATGTGTGGAGCACAGATCGGCGGGCCCGACCTCGCGACGCTGAAGCCCGGTGAGACCGCGATCCAGGGCCAGGTGACCAAGGACGGCGAGCCCATCAGCGGCTACGTCCGCCTGCTGGACTCGACCGGCGAGTTCACCGCCGAGGTCCCCACCTCCGCGACGGGCCAGTTCCGCTTCTACGCGGCCACCGGCTCCTGGACCCTGCGGGCGCTCGTCCCGGGTGCCCAGGCCGACCGTGCCGTCGTCGTCGCCGAGGCCGGCGGCGTGACGGACGTCGCCATCGCGGTCTGACACTCCAGACCGACAGCTGAACCGGCCGAAGGGCCGCACCCCCGGGGGTTGGACGCCACTGGAACGGGGTGCGGCCCTTCGCGCCGTCCGCCCTTGTGTTCGCAGGGGCCCGCCCTACGCTGGAGTCATGTACGCGCGGCGTCGACGCGCCTATTTCTGGCTCATGGGCGGATGCCTGTTCCTCTTCGTCTCCGCCTGGTCCTTCGTGCGCCTCTTCTCGGTGGAGGCGGCGGTGGCGCTGTGCGTGGTCGCCATGGTCATTCCGCCGGTCGCCGCGATGGTCGCGAACCGGCGGGGACCGGAAGACCGCTGGTGGGACGACCCCTCGGGCGATCCGAAATCGGACGAGTGGTGGGACGAACTGGACGGAAAGCGGCGGCCGGAAGACTGAAAGCCGTCTATATAAAAGCGTAATAAAGATGCGTACAACGGCTCCCCGCCCCAGGGTGTCTTGGATGTGCGCGGGCGAACGATCCCGCGGCTCCATTCCCGTGGGGGGAACCCGTCTTGGAAAACGAAAACCAGGAATCGGGCACTCCGGAAATTCCGCCGACTGACCCGGCCATTCCGGACGCACCCGTTCCGCCCCGTGCCGCCGCGCGCCGGCGCGGCCGTACGACGCTCCTGATCGCCGCCGCCCTCGTCCTGGGCGCGGTCGCCGGCACCGCCACCGGCTACGCCGTCCAGTACCACCGCCCGCCGACGGCCCTCCCGCCACTGGCGCAGCAGAAGCTGGACACGCCGAAGGCGCTGGCGCCGGACGACGCGACGACGGCCAGGACGGTCAACGCCAACCGCTGGCACAAGACCGACGGCGACCTGGTCGAGCTGCTGCTCCCGGCGCCGGACGGGGCCAAGGCCGAGGGTGCCGGTTACATACCGCTCGACGTCTTCACCGTGGGCTACTTCCAGGAGCCCGGCGGGGCGCTCGCCGATTTCGCCGAGGAGCAGATCCGGCGTGTCGCGTCGACCTCGTGGACCAACGGTCAGGTGCACGTCGAGGTCCAGCTCCTGCAGTTCCGCGAGCGTGCCGGGGCGCAGGAGTTCCAGCGCGGGCAGTCGGAATACATGCCCGAGGCGGACTTCGCGGGGAACCGGGGCGTGTCCATCCCGGGTGTCGCTCCGGATCTCGGCCACGTCTGGGTGGACGTCAAGGCCGACGGGGTCCACGGTGCCCGGGCCCTCGCCCGCCGGGGCGACATCGTCGTGGACATCCACTACTACGAAGACCGCGGCAAGATCGCGGAGGCCGACGTCATCGACCTCGCCAAGAAGCAGCTGGAGCGACTGTGACCGAGCCGCTGAACGACGCCGCACCGGCCGGGACCTCCGCCCCCGCCGAGGCCGTCGCCGCGCCCCGCCGCCGGACCCGCGCCTACGTCGCCGCCGGGACCGCCGTCGCCCTCGTGGCGGCCGGCGGGATCGGGGCCGCTTGGGCGCTGGACGGTGCCGACCGGACAGCGGACACCCGCTACTGGAGCGCCGAGGGCGTCAGCCCCCGCGGCCCCGAGGTACCCGCGGCCGTGCCGCCCCACGGCCTGGCGGCCAGGCTGCTGCCCGTGCCCGGAAGCCACCTCCCGGGCCCGGACCTCGGCAAGGACGGCAACGACTTCTTCGTCTCCGGCGACAACACGGTCCAGAGCTTCAAGGACGCCCGCAAGGGCCTGTCCGACAGCCAGCGCAAGAAGCGCGACGACGCGCTCGCCGAGCTCAAGCTCAATGGCCGGGCCGGCCGCAGCTACACGCACGGGACGGGCCGGTCGGTCATCGAGATCCGCCTCATGCAGGCCGACCCGAAGTACCTGGGCAAGACCTCCGAGGTCTTCAAGAAGCTCATGGACGCGGTCTCGGAGGGGCGCGAGACCCCCAGGGTGGACGGGTTCCCCGACGCGAAGTGCGCCGTGGTCACCCTCGGCGAGGACGACCAGAAGGACCGGATCGACTCGATGGAGTGCGTGGCGCTCCAGGGCGACGTCCTCGTCAACTTCCGCGCGTACGGGCCCCAGCCCTTCTCGTCCGCCGACGCCGTCAAGTTCTTCCAGCAGCAGTTGAACCACCTGAAGTCCCCCGGGGAGTCCGCGTGACCGAGCAGACCGCCACCGCCCCGGAATCCACCGGGACACCTGTAGCCGAGACCCCCGCGCCGTCCGCCCCGCCGGCCCCCAAGGACCGCCGGAGGCCCTTCGCCGTCCTCCGCTGGACCGCCGCCGTCCTCGCCTTCGCGGCCGTGGGCACCGGAGCGGCGTACGGGATCACGCGGGCCGAGCGCACCGACCTGCCGGGCCTGTCCACCCTGGACGACGGCCGCTGGACCTACCCGGCGCTGGCGAAGCCCGCCCTGGCCCCCGGCGCCGCGCAGCCCTTCGCCCCGGACAACAAGGACGGCATCCACTACGCCGCGCTGTCCCAGCTCCTGCTGCCCGCCCCCAAGGGCTCCGCCCCGGACGCGGCGCTGAAGCTGGAGAAGGACCAGGCGGTGTCCGTGGACACCTTCCTGGACGAGTACGAGGCCACCGTCCGTACCAAGCTGAAGCAGGCCTTCACGGACGACGGCCTGCGCCAGATCGCCGCCCGCGGCTGGACCATGCCCGACGGCACCCGTACCCGTATCTACCTGCTGCGCTTCCACTCGTCCGGGTTCGTCGACGCCTTCGAGGGCTGCGGCATCGGCATGAACCTCAACGGGATCAACCGCATCGAGCACGACAGTGACTGGAGCAAGGCCAAGAACGGCCAGAACCCGCCCGACCTCGCGGACGTGTCCCTGTTCACCGAGGCCGCCCCGGCCGGCGACGAGGAGCTGAAGGCCGGGTGCGTCAGGGGCGGAGACGTGCAGGCCGTCGTACTCCAGACCCGCAAGGGGAAGGTGGCCGCCGTCCCCTTCCACCAGACGGTGATCCTCCAGGACCAGCTGCTCCACTGAACCGCTACGGCCTACCTCACACCGTGCGCCGGGCCCCGGGCCAGTAGGCTTGGGGACCGGCCCCGTCCACCCGCACCGAATCCTCCGAGGAGCACCCCGTGCTTGAGGCAGTCTTCACCTCCCTGCTGGTCCTGGTCTGCGTCGGCGTACTCGCCTTCACCGGTCTGGCCGTCAAGAAGCTGTACCAGGGTCAGCGCTGAGCATCCGCCCAGCCGACCGCCCCGGAACCCCTCCCACAGATCGCCTGAGCAGCCAACCATGATCCAGATCCCGTCCGACCTGAACCCGGGCCTCGTCCCCCTCGCCTTCCTCCTCGGCACCTGGGAAGGCGCCGGCGTGTTCGACTTCCCCGGCGAGGAGAAGTGCAACTTCGGCCAGGAAGTCGTCTTCAGCCACGACGGCCGGGACTTCCTGGAGTACACCTCCCACACCTGGGTGCTCGACGCCGAGGGCAAGAAGGTGCGCCCGCTGGAGTCCGAGTCGGGCTACTGGCGCATCGACAAGGACCGCAAGGTCGAGATCGTCATGGTCCGCGACCAGGGCGTCGTCGAGGTCTGGTACGGCGAGCTCGCCGACCAGAAGCCGCAGATCGACCTGGTCACCGACGCGGTCGCGCGCACGGCCGCGTCCGGCCCGTACAGCGGCGGCAAGCGCCTCTACGGCTACGTGAAGAGCGACCTCATGTGGGTCGGCGAGAAGGCCACGCCCGACGTCGAGCTGCGCCCGTACATGTCGGCCCAGCTCAAGAAGGTCGTCACCCCGGAGGAGATCGCCGACATGGCGCGCAACCTCCCGGAGCTCCCGGAAGACGGCATCGCCTTCTTCCGCTGAGCCGGCGGGCGAACGAACGGAGGGGACCGCGGACTGACCGCGGTCCCCTTTCCGCGCTTACACTGGCCGGGTGGTGACCACCGACTGGAAGAGCGATCTGCGGCAGCGCGGCTACCGGCTGACACCGCAGCGCCAGCTCGTGCTCGAAGCGGTCGACGCCCTGGAGCACGCCAGCCCCGACGAGATCCTCGTGCAGGTCCGCAAGACGGCCTCCGGCGTGAACATCTCCACCGTCTACCGGACCCTGGAGCTCCTGGAGGAGCTCGGCCTGGTCTCCCACGCCCACCTCGGGCACGGGGCGCCCACGTACCACCTCGCCGACCGGCACCACCACATCCACCTCGTCTGCCGCGAGTGCACCGGCGTCATCGAGGCCGACGTGGACATCGCCGACGAGTTCACGGCGAAGCTCCGCGCCACCTTCGGCTTCGAGACCGACATGAAGCACTTCGCGATCTTCGGGCTGTGCAAGAAGTGCGCGGCGGCCGAGCGCCGGGCGGGCCAGGAGGGCTCCGCGTAGCGGGGTCGTAGGCTGGTGGCATGACCAGCAGCCCCTTGCTCCATCTCCCCGGCGCCGTAGCGGCCGAAGGCCGTGACGAGGGCGTCGCCGCCCACTACGGAGAGCTCTACGGCGAACAGCGCGCCCTCGCCGACGGCCGAGGCTTCGTCGACCTCTCCCACCGCGGTGTCGTCACCGTCACCGGAGCGGACCGGCTGAGCTGGCTGCACCTGCTGCTCACCCAGCACGTCAGCGACCTCCCCGCCGGACAGGCCACCGAGGCGCTGATCCTCTCCGCCAACGGGCACATCGAGCACGCCCTCTACCTCGTCGACGACGGCGAGACCGTCTGGGCGCACGTGGAGCCCGGCACCCAGGAGGCCCTGCTCGGCTACCTGGAGTCGATGAAGTTCTTCTACCGCGTCGAAGTCGCCGACCGCACGGACGACTTCGCCGTCGTCCACCTCCCGGCCGGCTCCATCGCCGAGGCCGGCAAGGAGCACGTCGTACGCGAGACCGCGTACGGCCGGGACGTCTTCCTGCCCCGCGCCGACCTGGAGGCCTTCGCCGCCGCCCACGGCCCCGCCGCCGGGCTCCTCGCCTACGAGGCCCTGCGCGTCGAGGCGCACCGCCCGCGCGTCGGCTCGGAGACCGACCACCGCACCATCCCGCACGAGCTGGGCTGGATCGGCACCGCCGTGCACCTCCAGAAGGGCTGCTACCGGGGCCAGGAGACGGTGGCCCGCGTCCACAACCTGGGGAAGCCGCCGCGCCGCCTGGTCTTCCTGCACCTGGACGGCTCCGAGGTGCTGCTCCCGGCGCACGGGACGCCCGTACGGCTGGCCGCGGACGGCGAGGACGGCCGCCAGCTCGGCTTCGTCACCACCGCCGTCCGCCACCACGAGCTCGGCCCGATCGCCCTGGCCCTGGTCAAGCGGAACGTCCCGGTCGACGCCCCGCTGCTGGCCGGGAACACGGCGGCCGCGCAGGAGGTCGTCGTAGCGCCCTGACCGGCCAGACGGCTCAGACGTCGATGACGATGGTGAACGGGCCGTGGTTCGTCAGCGAGACCCGCATGTCCGCGCCGAACCGGCCCGTCGCCACCGTCGCGCCCAGCGCCCGCAGCTGCGCCACGACCTCGTCGACCAGCGGCTCCGCCACCGGCCCGGGCGCGGCCGCGTTCCAGGTGGGGCGGCGGCCCTTGCGGGCGTCCCCGTACAGCGTGAACTGCGAGATCACCAGCAGGGGCGCGTCCACGTCGCTACAGGACTTCTCCGCCTCCAGGATCCGTACGGACCACAGCTTGCGCGCCAGCACCGCCGCCTTCTCCGGGGTGTCGTCGTGGGTCACCCCCACCAGCACGCACAGCCCCTCGCCGACGATCTCGCCGACCGTCTCGCCCGCCACGACGACGCTCGCGCCGTCCACCCTCTGCACCACTGCTCGCATACCACCTGTGTACCAGGAGTGCACCCGTCCGGGGCCGATCGGGTGGACTGGGACTGCGTACGCACCACGGAGAGTGGCACCATGCACGCAGGCGGTGCCCCCAGCACCGGTCGAGGGGACGGACACAACGTCATGAACACTTCTGGTACCTCCGCACCTGCACCCGCGTCACCCGCTCCGGACACCCCCGCGGGCACCACGGGACGGCCTCCCGCGCAGCGCACCGGCGAGCCGCTGGGGCCGACCACCCCCGCCACCGCCCTCGGCCTGCCCGAGCTGCGCGCGCTGCGGCGCGACGCGCAGCGCGACGAGGCCGACCTGAGCTACGTACGCAGACTCCTGCAGGGCCGCATCGACATCCTGCGCGCCGAACTGGCCCGCCGTACGGACACCGAGGCGCCGGTGGTGGACCGGCTCTCGGAGATCCTCGCCGACGCCCCGTCGACCCGCAGCGCCTCCGCCCGGCACGTCACCCTCGGCACCCCGCACAACGAGGAGTTCCGGCTGCTGGCGGCGGAGATGCTGTCCGACGTGGAGCTGTCCGACCTGGAGGCGCGCACCGACGGGGAGTTGCACGACGCGATGGGCCGGCTGGTCCGCTACGAGCAGCAGGTGTCGCGGCGCCGGCAGCAGTTGCAGCGGATGGCCGACGACTCCAGTGCGGAGATCACCCGCCGCTACCGCGAGGGCGAGGCGCAGGTGGACGACCTGCTGGCGTAGGGCGGCCGCCGGGCGGCGCGGTGCGGGACGCGGACGGGACGCGGGCCGGGGCGTGGGCCGGGGCGTGGACCGGGCGCCGGAAATTGGGGCGACCGGTGCCGGGAGCGGCGGTTAGCGTGGCCGGTTATGAGCGCTGACGTGCGGCCGATCGCCGCATCCGAACTACCCGCCTGGCTCACCACCCTGAACACGGGCTTCCTGACTCCGGGCGCCCCCACGGAATCCGACGTGGCCCAGCGCGCCGCGCACAGCGATCTCTCGCGCGTGCAGGGGGCCTTCGACAAGGAGACCGGCCGGTGCGTGGCCACCTTCCGCTCCTTCGCCCAGGAGCTGACCGTCCCCGGCGGCGCGGCCGTCGGCAGCAGCGCGATCTCCAACGTGGCCGTGCTGCCCACGCACCGCCGCCAGGGCCTGCTGACGCGCATGATGGAGGCCGAACTGGCCGCCGCGCACGCACGCGGTGACGTCCTGTCCACCCTGATCGCCGCCGAGTACCCGATCTACGGGCGCTACGGCTACGGCGCCGCGACCGTGCACGCCGAGTGGGAGGTCGACGTCGCCCGCACCGGCCTGGACCGCAGCCGTCCGGCGCCGGTCGAAGGGGGCCGGATCGACCTGGTCGACGCCGACGAGGTGCGGCGCGTGGGCCCCGCGCTGCACGACCGGCTGCGGGCCTCCCGGCACGGCATGGTCGACCGGGACGCGCGCTGGTGGAGCCTGAAGACGGGCCTGGAGCAGATGTCGCACCGCCCGTACCGGGAGAAGATGCAGGCCGTGTACCGGGACGCGGCCGGCGAGGTGGCGGGGCTGGCCGTCTACCAGGCCGACGACCACTGGACGGACGCCAAGACCCCGCTGAACACGGTCCAGGTCGTCGACTTCCTCGCGGCCACCCCGCAGGCCGAGCGGGCGCTGTGGCACTTCCTGTGCTCCGTCGACTGGGTGCTGAAGGTCCGTACCGGCAACCGTGCCCCCGACGACCTGCTGCCGGAGCTGCTGCCCGACGCGCGGGCGGCCCGGCCGGTGTCGGCCGCCGACTTCCTGTGGGTGCGGGTCCTGGACGTCGTACGGGCGCTGGGCGCGCGGACGTACGAGGTGCCCGGGGTGCTGGTGCTGGAGGTCGAGGACCCGACCGGTCCGGCGGGCGGCCGCTACCGGCTGGACGCGGGCGCCGGCACGTGCGCGCGTACGGAGGAGCCGGCCGGGGTGCGGCTGGACGCGTCGGCGCTGGGGTCCCTGTACCTCGGTGACGCGTCGGCGGTGCGGCTGGCCGCGCTGGGCCGGGTCGCCGAGCTGGAGCCGGGGGCCGTCGCGCTCGCCGACGCGGTGTTCCGCACCGCGCGCCGGCCGTGGTGCCCGGACGTCTTCTGAGGCCCGGACGGGCGGGGACATGACGGACCGGGCCGTCCGGCCGGGTCCGGGCGGCGTCGGGGGCCTATCGTCGCCCCCGGCAGAACCTAGAGGATTGATCACGTGACATCGATTGTGGAACGGCTGCGCGCGGCCGGCTGCGTCTTCGCGGAGGAAGAGGCCGACCTGCTGGTCGCGGCCGCCACCGACGACGGGCACCTGGCGGGCATGGTGGCCCGCCGGGTGGACGGGGAACCGCTGGAGCACGTCGTGGGCTGGGCGGCGTTCTGCGGGCTGCGCGTGGAGGTGGGCGCGGGGGCGTTCGTACCGCGCAGGCGCACCGAGTTCCTGGTGCAGGAGGCGGTGGAGCTGGCCCGCCCCGGTGCGGTGGTGCTGGACCTGTGCTGCGGCGTCGGCGCGCTCGGCGCGGCGGTGGCGGCCCAGGTGCCGGGCGGGGTCGAGCTGCACGCGGCCGACATCGACCCGGGCGCGCTGGCGTACGCGCGGCGCAACGTGGCCCCGTACGGCGGAGCGGTGTGGGAGGGCGACCTGTACGCGGCGCTCCCGGACGGGCTGCGGGGGCGGGTGGACGTGCTGGTGGTCAACGCCCCGTACGTGCCGACGGGGGAGATCGGGCTGATGCCGCCCGAGGCCCGCGACCACGAGCCGCTGGTCTCCCTCGACGGGGGTTCGGACGGCCTGGACGTGCACCGCCGGGTCGCGGCGGGGGCACTGGAGTGGCTCGCGCCGGGCGGCCACCTGCTGATCGAGACCAGTGCGCGGCAGGCGCCGCTGACGGCGTCCGCGCTGACCGGGGGCGGCCTCGTGGTGCGGGCGGTCAGCTCGGAGGAGCTGTACGCGACGGTGGTCATCGGACGGGCGCCGGCACCGGCTGCCTGAGGACCTGAGGACACAAGGGGAGGGGCTTACGTGGACGTGCACGAGGGCGGCGGGGGGTCCGCGCTGACGGAGCGGTTCGAGGAGCACCGCAGCCATCTGAGGGCGGTCTCCTACCGGATGCTGGGCTCGCTCAGCGAGGCCGACGACGCCGTCCAGGAGGCCTGGCTGCGGCTGGACCGCACCGACGTGAGCGAGGTCGAGAACCTCGGCGGCTGGCTGACGACGGTGGTCTCGCGGATCTGCCTCAACCTGCTGCGCTCGCGCGAGGCGCGGCGCGAGGACCCGGTCGAGCGGCTGGAGACGCGGGTCCCGGACCCGCTCATCAGCCCGGCGCGGCGCATCGACCCCGAGCAGGAGGTGCTGCTCGCCGACTCGGTGGGGCTGGCGCTGATGGTGGTGATGGAGTCGCTGGCTCCGTCCGAGCGGCTGGCGTTCGTCCTGCACGACATGTTCGCGGTGCCGTTCGACGAGATCGCGCCGCTGATCGAGAAGTCCGCCGCGGCGACCAGGCAGCTCGCCAGTCGTGCGCGCCGCAAGGTGCAGGGGCAGGCCCCGGCGCCCGACGCGGACCTCGCCCGTCAGCGGGAGGCGGTGGACGCGTTCTTCGCCGCCGCGCGGGACGGGGAGTTCGAGGCGCTGGTCGCGGTCCTCGACCCGGACGTGGTGCTGCGCTCCGACGGGGGTGTGGGGGGCCGGCAGACGGTGGTCTTCAGCGGTGCGCGGGAGGTGGCGAGCCAGGCCGCGGGCTACCGCGCGCTCACGCCGTTCGTCCGTCCGGCGCTCGTCAACGGCGCGGCCGGGGTGGTCGTCGTGCCGAAGGCGAACGCGGTGGCCGTCATGGCCTTCACGGTCGTCGGCGGGAAGATCGTCGCGATCGACGTGCTGTCCGACCTGGCCCGGCTCAAGGAGCTGGACCTGTCGGCCCTGGAGGGCTGAGGAGGCGGCGGGGCCGCCGCCCCGCCCCGGCCGTCAGACGGTCAGGGCGAGGGCGACGGCCATCGGCGCGGAGTAGATCACCGGGAAGACGACGTGGGCGTAGTCCCGGGCCCGCAGCGTGGTGATGACGGCGCCGATGAAGTAGAGGACCAGGCCGATGCCGGCGGCGATCCCGATGGCGGGGACGACGAACCCGGCGAGGAGGCCGAGGCCGCCGGCGAGCTTGGCGGTGGCGAGCAGGTTCCACCAGCTCTGCGGGACGCCGTACTGGACGAGCGGCTCGACGGTGTACTTCGAGCGGGTGTACAGGGAGACCGCCGAGTAGATCGCGAGGACGGCGGCGATGATGGTGAAGACGGTGGCGGTGGTGGACATCGGGGGCTCCTTCGGGGCGGTCTCGCTTGCTGCGACATCCCTTTGACCCGCCGCGCCGCGCGGATGTGACAGCCCGCCGGAATTTCTTTCCGGAGTTTCCGGAGTCGCTTCCGGATTCGTTTCCGGCGGGCCGTCACGGGGGTGGTGCGGCGGGCCTCACGCCTCGGCGGGCACGGCCGTCCTGCCGAGGAGTTCGGCGACGCGCATGAAGCCGTCGCCGCCGTGGCCGTGGGCGATGGCCCGCTGTGCGAGGCCTTCGGTGGCGCGCATCAGGGAAGCTTCGATGCCGTGCGCCTCGGAGGCGTGGATGATGTGGGCCATGGTGGAGGCCCCCGAGGTCAGCGGGTTGAGCCGGCCGGAGTAGCTGCCGCTGTCCACGTCGGCGGCGAACTCGTCGAAGAGCGGCGGCAGGATCGCGGCGATCCCCTTGGCGAACGGGGTCAGTTCGCCCGCGCTGACGCCCTCGGCCTTCGCCACCGCCAGGGCGTGGGCGTAGCCGGACATCGAGGTCCAGAAGACGTCCAGCAGGGCGATGTCGTACGCGGCCGCCCGGCCGATGTCCTCCCCGAGGTGGGTGTGGGTGCCGCCGAGGAGGCCGAGGACCGGGCGGTGCTCGCGGTAGAGGTCCTCGGGGCCGCTGTGGATGAACACCGCGTCGGGGGTGCCGATGGTGGGGGTCGGGGTCATGATCGCGCCGTCGAGGTAGCGGATGCCGTGGCCGGCGGCCCATGCGCCGGTGTCGCGGGCGCGGGCGGGGGTGTCGGCGGTGAGGTTGACGAGGGTGCGGCCCTTCAGGGCGGCGGTGACGGCGTCGGGGCGCAGGATGGCGTCGGAGGCGTCGTAGTTGACCACGCAGACCACGGTCAGCGCACTGGCGGCGACGGCCTCCTGCGGTGAGGCGGCGGCGACGGCGCCGCGTGCGACGAGGTCCCGCTCGCGGCCGGGGGTGCGGTTCCAGACGGTGGTGCGGACGCCGGCGTCGAGGAAGGCGTCGGCCAGTGCCCGGCCCATCGGGCCGAGGCCGAGCACGGTGACGGTGGACGTGGACGTGGTTGTGGACGTGGTTGTGGACATGAAGGAATCAACTCCCGTGGAAACATGGGCGGTGCGATAAGGAACCGGCAGGAGGGGGACGGGGCGATGACGCGGAGCCGCGCACAGGATCCGAACGTCTGCGGGGTCACCGCGGCGATGGCGGTGATCGAGGGGAAGTGGAAGACGTCCCTGCTCTGGATGCTGGAGGACGGTCCCCAGCGTCCGGGTGAGCTGCGGCGCCGGATGCCGGGCCTCAGCGAGAAGGTGCTGACCCAGGCGCTCCGTGAGATGGAGGCCGACGAGATCGTGCACCGGGAGGTGCACGACGTACTGCCGTTGAAGACCGAGTACTCCCTGACCGACTTCGGCCGGGCGCTCGCGGAGGCGGTGGCGCCGCTGTCCGACTGGGGCCACCAGCGGCTGGACCGTATGGCGGAGAGCCGCCGCGCGGCTTCCTGAACCCTTTCTCCCGGCCGCTGGAACAAGCTTCGCCGGGCGTCGGCGGCCCGCCAAGTACCCACCTTTTTGTGGGTACCCGGGGTGCTCCGGCGCCGGGCTAGCCGAGGAGGAGCGGTACGCGCGCGCCCGGACCGCCGGGCTGCGAGAGCGCGGCCCGCTCGGCCGCCGTCGGGGCGCGGCGGCCGGTGCCGACCAGCAGCGCGTCCTCGTCGGAGAACCCCGCCGGGAACGCCGCCCCGGCGACCCGCTCCAGCAGCGCCCGGGCCCCGGCGAGGGCTTCGGCGGGCGGCCGGGGGGCGTGCGGGAGGTGCGCGACCAGGTCGAGGTGGTGCAGCGTCCACTCCAGGACGTACGCGGACAGGTAGTCGCTGGCGGTGAGCACCTCGTCGCGGGTGCCGACCCGGGCCGAGGGGTCGGCGAGGGCGCCGGCGCGTCCGGCGGCGGAGCCGACGTCGTCGAGGTGGAACCTGAGCAGCCACGGCTCCCCGTACGCGGCGGCGAGCCGCACGGTCAGCGCCGCGAGCGGGTCCTCGGCGTCGGGGGGCCCGGCGATCTCCCAGTAGCCGGCCGCGTCCCGGGTGGGCTCCGCGTCGGAGGGGGTGACGAGGGTGATCAGTACGTCCTGGGCGTCGATGACCAGGTGGCACACCAGGTCCCGTACGAGCCACCCCCGGCAGCCGGAGGGCCGTCCGAAGTCCTCGTCGGCCAGTCCGGCGACCGCCGCGCGCAGCGCCGCCCACGACAGTGAGAAGAGGTCCACGCCCGCAAGCTAGCACCGGGCGGGCCGGGGCGGCCGGTGACGGTGCGGGCTCCGGACAGGTGCGAGCTGTTGCTAGCAACCGCTTGCAATAGTTAGCAGGGTGCGGCAGGATCGGGGCATGGCATCGCTCAACGTCGGGAACCTCGGCGAATACCTCCGCGAGCAGCGGCGGCAGGCCCAGCTCTCGCTGCGGCAGCTGGCCGACGCGGCGGGGGTGTCGAACCCGTACCTGAGCCAGATCGAGCGCGGGCTGCGCAAGCCGAGCGCGGACATCCTCCAGCAGCTGGCCAAGGCGCTGCGGATCTCCGCGGAGACGCTGTACGTGCAGGCCGGGATCCTCGACGAGCGGGACCGGGACGAGGTGGAGACGCGGGCCGTCATCCTCTCCGACCCGTCGGTCAACGAGCGGCAGAAGCAGGTGCTGCTCCAGATCTACGACGCGTTCCGCAAGGAGAACGCGCTGGAGGCCGAAGCGGCTTCCGGCGAGGACGACGAGAGCCGCGAGAGCGACGAGAGCGCCGGCGACGACGCCGCGATGCCCCCAACGAACTGACTGTGATCCGGGAGGACCCGCACATGGCCATCGCCGATGACCTGAAGAAGACCCTCACCGACCCCACCCCCCTCTACTTCGCCGCAGGCACGGCCGACCTCGCCGTCCAGCAGGCCAAGAAGGTGCCCGCGCTCATCGAGCAGCTGCGCGCCGAGGCCCCCGCGCGCATCGAGGCCGTGAAGAACACCGACCCGAAGGCCGTGCAGGACGCCGTCACCGCCAAGGTGACCGGGGTCCTCGGCTCGATCGACCCGAAGAAGCTCGGCGAGACCGCCCAGGACCTCGCGCTGCGCGGGGTCGGCGTGGCCGCCGAGTACGCCGTCCGGGCCAAGGAGACCTACGACAAGGTCGCCGAGCACGGCGAGCAGACCGTACGCGCCTGGCGCGGCGAGGTCGCCGACGAGATCGTGGACATCGCCGACGCCGTGGAGCCCGAGCCGGCGCAGCAGCCCGCGCAGGAGCCCGCCGCGGCCGAGGCGTCCGCCGAGGCGCCGGCCGAGGGCGGCGACGAGGAGAAGCCCGCCGCGAAGAAGCCCGCCGCGCGCCGCACCGCGGCCAAGAAGGCCGCCGCCACGCCCGGCGAAGAGGCCTGAACCACCCGATTGCGGGCCGGGCACCCGACGGGTGCCCGGTTCGTTGTCGTTTGGGAAAGCGGCTCCGGCGGTAGCGTGGAGTCAGTGGTGCCGGAAGCGAGAAGGCGGTCGAGACGATGCTGATGCAGGGGTTCGATAACGGGGTGCTCCCGTTGCTGGGCTACGCCATGCTGGCGCTCGCCGTCGTGGCCTTCGTGCTCGCGCTGCTGGCGCGCGAGGACGCGTACCGCGCCGCCGACAAGCAGACGAAGACCTTCTGGCTGGTCATCCTCGGGGTGACCGTCCTCGTGGACTTCTTCCTCGGGATGCTGTTCCTGCAGATCGCGGGCCTGGTCGCGAGCATCGTCTTCTTCGTCGACGTGCGCCCCGCCCTCAAGCAGGTCTCCGGCGGCGGCCCGCGCCGCGGCGGCAGCAGCAGCGACGGCCCCTACGGCCCGTACAACGGCGGCCGCTGAGCCGGCCTAGCCCGCCGCGCGGGAGAGCAGGACCACGGCGACGTCGTCGGTGAGCTCGCCCCCGTTGAGGCGGCGGGCCTCGGTGACGGACGCCTCCAGCAGCGCCTCGCCGCTCAGGCCGCGCTCGATGTGCCGGTTGATCATCTCGACCATGCCGTCCTGCCCGAGGCGTTCGCGGCCGTCGCCGACGCGGCCCTCGATGAGCCCGTCGGTGTAGAGCATCAGGCTCCAGGTGCCGCCCAGGTCGACCTGGCGGCGGGGCCAGCGGGCCCGGGGGAGCAGCCCGAGCGCCGGGCCGCTGTTCTCGTACGGGAGCAGTCGCGCCGGCTTGCCCGGCCTCGATATCAGCGGGGCCGGATGCCCGGCCAGGCACAGGCCCGCGCGTCGGCCGTCCGGGGAGATGTCCACCGTGCACAGCGTCGCGAAGATCTCCTCGCAGGGCCGCTCCACCTCCAGGACCTGCTGGAGGGTGGCGAGCAGGTCGTCCCCGCACAGCCCCGCCAGGGTCAGGGCGCGCCAGGCGATGCGCAGCTCGACGCCGAGGGCAGCCTCGTCGGGGCCGTGCCCGCAGACGTCGCCGATCATGGCGTGGACGGTGCCGTCGGGGGTGCGGACGGTGTCGTAGAAGTCGCCGCCGAGCAGGGCCCGGCTGCGGCCGGGACGGTAGCGGGCGGCGAAGCGGAGGTCGGAGCCGTCCAGGAGCGGGGTGGGCAGCAGGCCGCGCTCCAGGCGGGCGTTCTCCTGGGCGCGAAGTTTCGATTCTGCGAGCTTGTACTGGGCGATGTCCGCCCGCTTTCTCTCCACGGCGTAGCGGATGGCACGGCTCAGCAGCCGGCCGTCGAGCTCGTCGCGGTAGAGGAAGTCCTGGGCGCCCACGCGTACGGCCTCGGCGGCGCGGTCGGCGTCGGCCTCGCCGGTCAGGACGAGCACGGCGTGGCGCGGGGCGATGCGGAGGACCTCGCGCAGGGCGCCGAGGCCGTCCTCGTCGGGGCCGGGCAGGGCCAGGTCGAGCAGTACGCAGTGCACGTCGGGGGTGAGCAGCCGCGCGGCCTCGGTGAGGTTGCGGGCGCTGCGGATCCGGATCCGGTGGCCGTCGGCGTCGAGGATCTCGGGGACGGTGAGGCCGCCCGCGGGGTCGTCCTCCACCACCAGCAGCGTCAGCGACGCCGCAGCGGCGGCGGCTGCTGCCGCGGCTGCCTGCGGTGCCGGGGTGTCCCGCTGCCGCGGTACGGGTACGGGTATCGTCTCCGGTTCCTTGCCTCCCCCCGAAGGTGCGCTCATGCGGCAGACCCTAGCGGGCGGGTGCGGGCGAGCGGAATGGGAGGCGGGGGAGGGCCGCCGTCATATGCCCTTATCGCGGGGGAAAACCGCGCCGCCGAAATGACCAACGTCACGGCCCGCCCACCCCCGGTCCCGCCCACCGAGACCCCGGACCGGCATTCTCAGCCCCGCCGGCGTTTGAGGCGCGGGCGCGGTAGCGCCGTGCGGTGACCCGCACCCGCGCGGAGCGCACTGCGGGGTCCGGGGGCAGCCCCGTAACCGGGGCCGGGGGGCAGCCCTGTAACCGGGGTCCGGGGCAGCCCCGTAACCCGCGTCCGGGGCGGAGCCCCTGGCCGGGGTGCGGGGGTCTGCCCCGTGTGGGGGCCGGGGCGGGAGCCCGGGGGCGGGGTTCCCGGGGCCGGTGCGGCCCCGGGTCCGGTCACCGCCCGGCCAGGGCTTACGCGTCGGGCCGGACCACCGCCTTGATCGGCATCGAGCCCGCGCCCGCCATCGTCACCGTGCGCCCCGGCCGCGGGGCGTGGACCATCGCGCCGTCGCCGACGTACATCCCGACGTGGGTCGCGTCGTCGAAGTAGATGATCAGGTCCCCCGGCCGCATGTCCTTGACCGCCACCTTCGGCAGCAGCCGCAGCTGCTCCTGCGAGGTGCGCGGGATCCCCCGCCCCGCCGCCAGCCAGGCCTGCGAGGTCAGTCCGGAGCAGTCGAAGGAGTCGGGGCCCGTCGCGCCCCAGACGTACGGCTTCCCGATCTGCGCCGTGGCCCACTGCACGGCCCGCTTGCCCGCGTCCGTGGCGGCGCCCTTGACGTCCTTCATCCCGCCCGACGACAGCCACGCCGTCTGCGCCTTGTACTGCGCTTCCTGCTCCAGCTGTATCAGCCGGGCCTTCTCCTCGGCCGCCAGCCGGTTCTCCAGGGCCTCCGCCGTCTTGATCTTCTCCTCGATCTCCTTCTTGGCGGCTTCCTTCTTGGCCCTGTTGTCCTCCATCTTCTGCCAGAGCGCGCCCGCTTCCTTCGCGTACCGCTCCAAGTCGGTCTGCGTGCGGTTCAGTTCGGACAGCAGGTCGGTCGTGGCCTTCTCGCCCTGCCGCAACCGTCCCGTCCCGTCCAGGTAGTCGGCCGGGCTGTCGCTCAACGCCAGCCGCGCACCCGGCGGCAGGCCGTTCGAGCGGTACTGGGCGCGGGCGGCGGCGCCCGCGCGGTCCTTGAGGGAGGAGATCCGGTCCTGGCCCGCCACCACCAGGTTGGCGATCTGGACGATCCGCTCGGACTGCGCCTTCGTCTCGCCCTCCGCGAGGTTGTACGCGTCCGTCGCGGCGCCGGCCTGCCGGTAGAGGCCCTCTATCTCCTTGCGGACCTGCTCCAGGGACTTGGCGCCCGGCTCGGGCGCGGGAGCCGCCGGCGCGGCGGGGGCCGAGGGGGCGGAGGGCGCGCCCGGGGCGGCGTACGCGGTGCCCGCGAGCCCCGGGGCCGCCAGTATCGCCATGGCGCACAGCAGCGTGAGGGCGGACGCTCCCTGCCGCCCCTGCCACCCCTGCCGACGCGACGACGCTCGCTTCACGGTCCCCATGGCTCCCCCAGGCACCCCGGGTCAGACAGACGTCACCGGACAAGTCGGGCTAACCGGACCGGACATCACATCTGACTATTCATCAGTAACTTGGCACTGTCACCGGGATGGTGCCACGACTCGGTGAATTCCAACACCCTCCGGGTGCCTCCCCGATCATGACCGCCCACCCCCCGACCGTCCCAGCCGACTCAACGGGCCGCCCCCGAAGCCGGTTCCCCACCGCGCGAGGTTCACCCCGCCGGGCGCAACGCCTCCCACCGCACCGTCAGTTCCCCCTGCCGCCACCGCACCGGACCGTCCGCCAGCGGCCAGTCCACGGCCAGCGCCCGCGCCGTCCGGATCCACCGCTGCCGCGCCCCGTACGAGGCGTACGGGGCCGCCGCCGCCCACGCCCGGTCGAAGTCGCGCAGGAACGCGTACACCGGCTCACCCGGCACGTTCCGGTGGATCAGCGCCTTCGGCAGCCGCTCCGCCAGGTCCGACGGCCGCTCCAGCGAACCCAGCCGCGTCGCGAACGTCACCGTCCGCGGCCCCTCCGGCCCCAGCGCCACCCACACGTGCCGCCGGCCGATCTCGTCACACGTCCCCTCCACCAGCAGCCCGCCCGGCGCCAGCCGCCCGCACAGCCGCTGCCACACCTCCGCGACCTGCTCCTCGTCGTACTGCCGCAGCACGTTCGCCGCCCGGATCAGCGCCGGCCGCTCCCCGCGCTCCAGCGGCACCTCGAAACCGCCGTGCCGGAAGCTCAGCCCCTCCCGCTCGTACGGCTTCGCCCCCGCCACCCGCGCGGGCTCGATCTCGATCCCGACCACCCGCACCCGCGGCGCCGCCTCCCGCAGCCGCGCCAGCAGCTCCACCGCCGTCCACGGCGCGGCCCCGTACCCCAGGTCCACCGCCACCGGCGCGTCCGCCCGGCGCAGCGCCGCCCCGTGAGCGGCGGCGATCCAGCGGTCCATGCGGCGCAGCCGGTTCGGGTTCGTCGTCCCGCGCGTCACGGTGCCCACGGGGCGCTTCGGGGAGGGCGGGGTACTGCGGGAGACCATGAGCCGAGCGTAAGCGGAGCACGCGCCCAAGATAAAAATCCGGCAAACGGCCAGGAACTTCCGGGCTCCCGGAATGCGGCGGACCGCCATCCGGGTTGCACTCCTTGCAGGGCGCCGACCGCGCTCCCGCAGCCATGCCGCCCCACCGGCGCTGCCGACCCGCCGCCGGAGCGGGCCGCAGAGGACCGTCGACCGTCGTCCGAGCGAGAGGAACTGCTCCCTTGAGCCAGTACGTGTCCCGCCTCGGCGGCAGCATCAGCGGCCGCATCGCCGCCGCCCGCGGCGCCCGCCCCGACGCCCCCCGCCTGCGCCTCCCGGCCGTCGGCCACCACCGCAAGCCCCGCCGCGTGGCCATGCTCAGCGTGCACACCTCACCGCTGCACCAGCCCGGCACCGGCGACGCCGGCGGCATGAACGTCTACATCGTCGAGCTCGCCAAGCGCCTCGCCGCGATCAACATAGAGGTCGAGGTCTTCACCCGCGCCACCACCGGCGGCCTGCCGCCCGTGGTCGAGCTCGCGCCCGGCGTCCTCGTACGGCACGTCGACGCGGGCCCCTACGAAGGCCTCGCCAAGGAAGAGCTGCCCGCCCAGCTGTGCGCCTTCACCCACGGCGTCATGCAGGCCTGGGCCCGCCACCGACCCGGCTACTACGACCTCGTCCACTCCCACTACTGGCTCTCCGGCCACGTCGGCTGGCTCGCCGCCGAACGCTGGGGCGTCCCCCTCGTCCACGCCATGCACACCATGGCCAAGGTCAAGAACGCCGCGCTCGCCGAAGGCGACACCCCCGAGCCCGCCGCCCGCGTCATCGGCGAGACCCAGATCGTTGCCGCCGCCGACCGGCTCATCGCCAACACCGCCGAAGAGGCCGAGGAACTCGTACGACACTACGAGGCCGACCCCGGCAAGGTCGCCGTCGTCCACCCCGGCGTCAACCTCGACCGCTTCACCACCGGCGACGGCCGCGCCGCCGCCCGCGCCCGCCTCGGCCTGCCGCAGGACGCGGTGATACCGCTCTTCGCCGGCCGCATCCAGCCCCTCAAGGCCCCCGACATCCTGCTCCGAGCCGTCGCCGAACTCGTCGACCGCGACCCCTCGCTGCGCCGCCGCCTCTTCGTCCCCGTCGTCGGCGGCCCCAGTGGCAGCGGCCTCGCCAAGCCCGAAGGCCTCCAGAAACTCGCCGCGAAGCTCGGCATCACCGACCTCGTCCACTTCCACCCGCCGGTGGCGCAGGACGGCCTCGCCGACTGGTTCCGGGCCGCGTCCGTACTGGTCATGCCCTCGTACAGCGAGTCCTTCGGGCTCGTCGCCATCGAAGCCCAGGCCACCGGCACGCCGGTCCTCGCCGCCGAGGTCGGCGGACTGCCGGTCGCCGTCAACGACGGCGTCACGGGCATCCTCGTACCCGGCCACGACCCCGTGGACTACGCCCGCGAGCTGCGCCGCTTCGTCGACGACCCCGGCCTCACCGACCGGATGGGCGCCGAGGCCGCACGGCACGCGCAGTTCTTCGGCTGGGACACCGCCGCCGGCGGCACGGCCGACGTCTACACCGCCGCCATGCATGATCATCGCCGTCGCGTACGCTCCCACCATGGCTGACGCTGACACCGCCGCGATCATCGAGTCCACGCTGGCCGGCGCCGAGCTGAGCTGGGAGAGCCCCGAACCGGGCACGTACGTCGTCCAGCTCCCCGGCACCCGCAAGCTGAGCACCACGTGCTCGCTCCGCATCGGCCGGCACTCCCTGTCGGTCAACGCCTTCGTCATCCGCCACCCCGACGAGAACGAGTCCGGCGTCCACCGCTGGCTGCTGGAACGCAACCTCAAGCTGTACGGCATGGCGTACGCGGTGGACCAGCTCGGCGACGTCTACCTCACGGCCCGGCTCCCGCTGTCGGTCATCACCCCGGAGGACCTGGACAGCCTCCTGGGCACCGTCCTGGAGGCGGCGGACGGCGCCTTCAACACCCTCCTGGAACTCGGCTTCGCGAGCGCGATCCGGCGCGAGTACGAGTGGCGCGTCGCCCGCGGCGAATCGACCCGCAACCTGGACGCCTTCAAGCACCTGACGCAGCCTTCCTGACGCGTGGCTGAAATCAGCCCCGCCGGCGTTTGAGGCGCGGGGGTGCGGGGGCGGAGCCCCCGCAAGGGGTCCGGGCGCAGCCCGGGGAACGGGCGAAGGGCGGGTAGGGGAACCGGCCCGCGCAGCGGTACCCCGCGCACCCACCGCCCCGCCCAGCCGCAGCGGCACCGCACCCCGTCCGCCCGGCCGGCTAGGCCTCGGCGGGGACGGCCTCCGAAGCCGGCTTCGCCGCAGGCGCCCCCGCACCGGCGGAGCCGGAGACGGCCTCCGCCCCACCGGGAAGCCCCCGCATCAGCAGCCAGTACCCCGCCGCCGCCACCGTCCCGAGGACCCCGGTGGCCCCCCACAGCCACCCCGCCCCGTACCGGTCGATCACCAGCCCGGCCATCAGCGGAGCCACCAGCGCCGCCACCGCCCACGACATCGTGTACATCCCCTGGTACCGCCCCCGCCCGTGCACCGGGGACAGCCGCACCACGAGCCCCATCTGCGTCGGCGAGTTCACGATCTCCGCCAGCGTCCACACGCACACCGTCAGCGCGTACGCCCACAGCGACCCCGCGAACGCCGTCATCGCGAACCCGTACCCCGCCAGCAGCGCCGAGACCACCAGCAGCCGGCTCGGGTCGCGGTGCTCGATGAACCGCGTCACCGGGATCTGGAGCAGCACGATCAGCAGCCCGTTCGCCGCCACGACCAGCCCGTAGTCCCCGGGCGAGAAGCCCGCCTGCCCCATCGCGACCGGCAGGCCCACCGAACCCTGCGTGAAGATCAGCGAGACCAGGAACGACAGCCCGACCACCGCCATGAACCGGCCGTCCCGCAGCACGGTCCCCAGCCCGATCTCCGGCTCGGCCCCCTTCTCCGCCTCCTCCTTCACCGGACGGGACTCCGGCAGCTTCGCGAACACCAGCACCGCGCACACCAGCGTCAGCGCCGCCTCGCCCAGGAAGCCGGCCAGGTAGCTGTACTCCGCCACCACGCCCGCCACCACCGAGCTGACCCCGAAGCCCATGTTGATCGCCCAGTAGTTGAGCGCGAAGGCCCGTACCCGGTCCTCGGGCGGGACGATGTCCGCCATCATCGCGGAGACCGCCGGGCGCGAGGCGTTCGAGGCCATGCCCACCAGGCACGCCACCGCCGCGATCGCCGCCGGGTGCTCCATGAACCCCAGCAGCGCCGTCGACAGCGCCGTCGAAACGTTCGCCGCCAGCATCGTCGGACGCCGCCCCAGCCGGTCCGTCATCACCCCTGCCACCAGCGAGGACACCACACCACCCAGCCCGTACAGGGCGACCACGAGTCCCGCGAAGGAGGCCGAATAGCCCCGGTCCAGGGTCAGGTACATGGTCATGAACGTCGCGACGAAAGCCCCGAGCCGGTTGACCAGCGTGCTGGCCCACAGCCACCAGAACGCGCGCGGCAGCCCCGAGACGCTCTCCCGGGCAGCCCGTCTCAAACTGGCAGCGGACATACGGATTCCCCCGATGATGTAAGTACCACTGGATCTGCTGGCACATTACGAACGGGGTCCGGCGCCGTCCACTGGATTGACGCCGGCCGTCAATCGGAGGCGCGCGGGCGCCCCACGGCGTCCACTAGGCTCGTACGCATGGCCGACGCACCGTACAAGCTGATCCTCCTCCGCCACGGCGAGAGCGAATGGAACGCGAAGAACCTGTTCACCGGCTGGGTGGACGTCAACCTCAACGAGAAGGGCGAGAAGGAGGCGGTCCGCGGCGGTGAGCTGCTCAAGGACGCCGGCCTGCTCCCCGATGTCGTGCACACCTCGCTCCAGAAGCGCGCGATCCGCACCTCCCAGCTCGCGCTGGAGGCCGCCGACCGCCACTGGATCCCCGTGCACCGCTCCTGGCGCCTGAACGAGCGCCACTACGGCGCCCTCCAGGGCAAGGACAAGGCCCAGACCCTCGCCGAGTTCGGCGAGGAGCAGTTCATGCTGTGGCGCCGCTCCTACGACACCCCGCCGCCGGCCCTCCAGGACGGCACCGAGTTCTCGCAGTCCGAGGACCCGCGCTACGCCTCCATCCCGCCGGAGCTGCGCCCGCGCACCGAGTGCCTCAAGGACGTCGTCGTCCGCATGCTGCCGTACTGGTACGACGCGATCGTCCCGGACCTCCTCGACGGCCGCACCGTCCTGGTCGCCGCCCACGGCAACAGCCTGCGCGCCCTGGTCAAGCACCTCGACGGCATCTCCGACGCCGACATCGCGGGCCTGAACATCCCCACCGGCATCCCGCTCTCCTACGAGCTCGACGCCGACTTCAAGCCCCTCAACCCGGGCGGCACCTACCTCGACCCGACGGCCGCCGCGGCCGCCATCGAAGCCGTCAAGAACCAGGGCAAGAAGTAGCAGTCCGCAGACGCGAGAGGGCCCCGTCCGGATCGGACGGGGCCCTCTCGGTGTCGTGGGCGGGTCAGCCGCCGCACTGGCACGGGGCGCCGGACTGGCAGCCGCAGCCGCAGCCCGAGCCGCAGCCGCAGGCCGCGAGCAGCGGGAGGCGCAGCGGCTCCGGGCGGGGCGGCTGCTCCTGTTCCGGCGTGATGGGGACAGGGGTTTCGGGCATGGTGCCTCCTCGCAGGCGGCGTACGGGAAGTCGTGGTGCCTTCGCCTCATTCATGCCCAGCCACACCGGCGCGTCAACGGCGCATTGGGGCGTGCCGCGCCGAGCGCCGCGCGAAGGGGCTCAGACGCCCTCGACCTGCGTCGGCTGCTGCAGCTCGTCCGCGTGCTCGCCCGTCACCAGGTACACCACGCGCTTCGCCACCGACACCGCGTGGTCCGCGAACCGCTCGTAGTAGCGGCCCAGCAGCGTCACGTCGACGGCCGTCTCGATGCCGTGCTTCCAGCGGTCGTCCATCAGGTGCTGGAACAGCGTGCGGTGCAGCTGGTCCATCTCGTCGTCGTCCTGCTCCAGCTGGAGCGCCAGGTCCACGTCCTTCGTGATGATGACCTCGGCAGCCTTCGCCATCAGGCGCTGCGCCAGCTGCCCCATCTCCAGGATCGTCGCGTGCAGGTCACGCGGGACCGCCGTGTCCGGGAAGCGCAGCCGGGCCAGCTTCGCCACGTGCTGCGCCAGGTCGCCGGAGCGCTCCAGGTCGGCGCTCATGCGCAGCGAGGTGACGACGATGCGCAGGTCGGTGGCCACCGGCTGCTGCCGGGCCAGCAGGGCGATGGCGCGGGCCTCCAGGTCGTGCTGGAGGTCGTCCACCTTCTGGTCCGCGGCGATGACGCTCTCCGCGAGCTTCAGGTCGGCGTCCAGCATGGAGGTCGTGGCCCGGCCGATCGCGGAACCGACGAGCCGGGCCATCTCGACCAGGCTCTCTCCGATCGAGTCCAGTTCCTCGTGGTACGCGTCGCGCATGGTGTCCCTCTCCGGCCTTCTTGCCTGCTGCTCGCTACTGCTCGTCTGCTCACTACTGCTCGTGCGGGGTGTTCGGCCCCACGTTTACACGTTCGGTCGCCAACGCGTCCGACTCCGGCACCACAAATGAATCAACCCCGTCGTCAGGGTGAACTCTGGGCGACGACTGTTCGAGGTGCCACCCGAACGGCTGTGGAAGTGTCCGCGGGCCTGCTTAACCTGGACACATGGACGTGAACGCGGCGGTCGCCGCAGCTGCGGCGATCGCCGGTCTCTGCACCGGTGTGATCGCCATGCTGGCGTTCCGCTGGAGCGAGCGCGACCAGGCCCGCCCCACCCGGAGCTCCATGCGCCCCGACATCAACGCGGTGCTCCCGCCCGGAGTGGACACGGTCCTCTCCGTGCTCCGCTCCTCCGCCGTGGTCCTCGACGAGGGCGACGCGGTGGTCAAGGCCAGCTCGGCCGCGTACGCGCTCGGGCTGGTCCGCGGCGGGAAGCTGGCCGTGGAGCCCATGCTCCACATGGCCCGCGACACCCGCCGGGACGGAGAGATACGGCAGATCGAGCTCGACCTGCCCCGGCGCGGCACCGGCCGCGGCGAGGCCCTCGCGGTCTCCGCCCGCGTCGCCCCGCTGGGCTCCCGCCTGGTGCTGCTGCTGGTCGAGGACCTCACCGAGGCCCGACGCATCGAAGCGGTGCGCCGCGACTTCGTCGCGAACGTCTCGCACGAGCTGAAGACCCCGGTCGGCGCGATCTCGCTGCTCTCCGAGGCGGTCATGGACGCGTCGGACGACCCCGAGGCGGTCACCCGCTTCGCGGGCCGCATGCAGATCGAGTCCACCCGCCTGATCAACCTCGTGCAGGAGCTCATCGACCTCTCCCGGGTGCAGAACGACGAGGCACTGGAGGACGCCGAGCCGGTACGGGTGGACACGCTCGTGGCGGAGGCCATCGACCGCTGCCGGCACACGGCCACCTCCAAGCACATCACCATGGCCGCCGGCGGCACCGCCGACCTGCGGGTATGGGGACACCGGGGGCAGCTGGCCGCGGCCCTCGGCAACCTGGTCGAGAACGCCGTGAACTACAGCCCCGCCCGCACCCGCGTCGGCATCGCCGCTCGCCGGGTGACCGCGCCGGGCGGAGACTTGATCGAGATAGCCGTGACCGACCAGGGCATAGGCATCCCGGAGAAGGACCGCGAGCGCATCTTCGAGCGCTTCTACCGCGTCGACCCGGCCCGCTCCCGCGCCACGGGCGGAACCGGGCTGGGCCTCGCGATCGTGAAGCACGTGGCGGCCTCGCACGGCGGGGAGGTGTCGGTATGGAGCTCCGAGGGCCAGGGCTCCACGTTCACCCTGCGACTCCCCGAGGCGGCCGCGCCGGCCCCGGCGACCGCCCCCGAACCCGCCAGACCCCAGCTTGACCCAGAACCAGTCATTCCTGCCCCGGAGGTCCTTCCGTGACCCGAGTGCTCGTCGTCGAGGATGAGGAATCCTTCAGCGACGCCCTGTCCTACATGCTCCGAAAGGAAGGCTTCGAGGTCGCGATCGCCGCGACGGGGCCCGACGGGCTCGACGAGTTCGAGCGCAACGGCGCCGACCTCGTCCTCCTCGACCTGATGCTGCCCGGCCTGCCGGGCACCGAGGTCTGCCGGCAGCTGCGCGGCCGCTCCAACGTCCCCGTGATCATGGTGACCGCCAAGGACAGCGAGATCGACAAGGTCGTCGGGCTGGAGATAGGAGCGGACGACTACGTCACGAAGCCCTTCTCCTCCCGGGAGCTGGTCGCCCGCATCCGCGCGGTCCTGCGCCGCCGCGGCGAGCCGGAGGAGGTCACCCCGGCGGCCCTGGAGGCCGGGCCCGTCCGCATGGACGTGGACCGGCACGTGGTCACCGTCGCCGGGGCCAAGGTGGACCTCCCGCTGAAGGAGTTCGACCTGCTGGAGATGCTCCTGCGCAACGCGGGCCGCGTGCTGACCCGCATGCAGCTGATCGACCGGGTCTGGGGCGCGGACTACGTCGGCGACACCAAGACCCTGGACGTCCACGTCAAGCGCCTCCGCGCCAAGATCGAACCCGACCCGGGGGCCCCGCGCTACCTGGTCACGGTCCGCGGCCTGGGCTACAAGTTCGAGCCGTAGGCCGACGGCGTACGGGTGGGCCCCACGTCCGGCCGGAGGCCGGCGCAGCGTCCCGAAGCCGGCGAGGCCCCTGGGGCCGAGTCGCGCGAGGGGCGCACGCGGGACGGGGTTCGAGCCGGACCCGGGGGCCCCGCGTTACCTGGTCACGGTCCGTGGCCCGGGCTACAGGTTCGAGCCGTAGGGCATCGGGGCTCCAGTGGTTCCCGGGTAAAAGGGGAGGGCCCCCGCCGCATCGCGGCGGGGGCCCTCCCCTTTTGGTGCTGCTGCGCTCAGTGGCCGGCGCTGCGCGACGGCGAGGCCGACGCGGAGCCCGACGGGGTGGCGCCGGCGGCCGGGGAGCCCGACGCGGCCGGGGAGCCGGAGGCGCCCGGGGAGGGGGAGCCGGAGGGGCTGCCGGACGGGGCCGGGGCGGGGGCGGCGGCCGGGGCCTCGGTCGGGCCGTAGCCCGCGTACATGCCGGTGGCCGGGACGACGAAGGCGTCCAGCTCCACGTCACCCGTGGTGCTCAGCTGGAAGACGACGTCCTGGACGTTGCCGTTCTGGACGGCCTCGCGGCCGCCCTCGATGACGGCGGAGGCGTTGCCCTTGCCGCCCAGCACCACGGAGCCGCCGGCCGGCACGGTGATCTTGCCGGAGCCCTCGGCGGCCTTCAGGACCACCTTGGACTTGCCACCCTTCAGGGTGATCCCGTCCAGGGTCTGGGCCTTGGTGCCGGTGTTGAAGACGGTCGCCGAGACGGCGGCCGGGCCCTTCTTGTCCTTCTCGCCCTTGGTGATCACCAGGGCGTTCTGGATCTTGATGTCGCCCTTGGTGACAGCGGCGTTGTCCGGCTTGATCTCGAGAGTCTGCGCGTCGTTGCCCGCACCGCACGCTGCGAGCGATGCAAGGGAGAACACGACGGCGGTAGCGGCGAGAGCGCCGCGTCGAAGGCTGCGGCTCACGGCGGCGGCAACTCCTTGGACGTACGGACGGGACGGGTACAGGCTCAGGGCGACCGAGGTAAAGCCGCCCTAAGGGTGTGTCAGCGCGCTTAGGTTACCGAGCCGCCGCCCCGCCCCCGCACCCGACCCTCCGCAGTGCGCGCACCGCGCTCCGCCGGTCCCGCGATCTTGCATTCCGCTATCCCGTCCGGAGCGGCTCCGTGATCAATTCCTGGATTCCCTCGAACGCCGTTGCTTGATCAATTGCAGATTGGGCCTGAACCCGCTGCGTACGGGTGGCCGCCAGTCGAACGGAGTACTTCGGTTTCATGTCCGGGAACCCGGCAAAACGGGACGTACGTCACACTGGTGGGCGCGTCCGCCAGGTGTAACGTGGTCGTTTCGCCCGGTCCGCACAGCGCCTCCGACCTGCGAATACCCCCCTCCGGAACCCTTTCGCAGCACGTTCGTGTCGCTGTTGTCAAGCCCCGAGATGTGCCCTGACCTGCGAAAACGCCATTCATAACAGTCAGTTCTCGTGTTACCCTGGATAGCCACGGAAGGGGTACCTGTCACATGACGTTCAAGGTTGGCGACACCGTGGTCTATCCCCATCACGGGGCCGCGCTGATCGAGGCCATCGAAACTCGCCAGATCAAAGGCGTGGACAAGACCTACTTGGTGCTCAAGGTCGCCCAGGGCGACCTGACGGTTCGTGTGCCTGCGGACAATGCAGAGTTCGTCGGCGTTCGCGACGTAGTCGGCCAGGACGGGCTGGACCGGGTCTTCGAGGTGCTCCGCGCACCGTACGCAGAAGAGCCCACGAACTGGTCCCGTCGCTACAAGGCGAATCTGGAGAAGCTCGCTTCTGGCGATGTCATCAAGGTCGCCGAAGTGGTGCGCGACCTGTGGCGTCGTGAGCGCGAGCGCGGTCTCTCCGCAGGAGAGAAGCGCATGCTCGCGAAGGCGCGCCAGATCCTGGTGAGCGAGCTCGCGCTCGCCGAGAACACCAACGAGGACAAGGCCGAGGCCCTCCTCGACGAGGTTCTTGCGTCCTGACGCACGAACCGGCCACAGTGTGCCGCGGTGCCCGATGACCCGCCCTCTCGATCTCGATCCGAGAGGGCTGTTGCCGGGCGCTGCGGCATGTCTGCGTCCGGGCACCCTCACCACACCCGCCCGGCCCACCACGCCCAGCCGGCCCCGGGTCGCACAGCCGTACCCCGGCGGCCGTACCCTGCGCTCATCCCGCCGTACCCTGCGTGTGCACACCCGCACGGTCACGTACTGGCGTGCCGGGTCCGGGCAGCCGGCTCGACCGGTCGTCACGGAAGGGGCGAGGGCTTCGCACCCGGCACTCCCCCCGGCCGGAGCCGGGGTACGCCCAAGGCCATACCCATGTCGGCCGAAGTCACAAACCTGGCTCGGAGCTACTGATGTCTGACGAATCCCGCCCCCACCGCACCGCCGCGGTGATCCCGGCCGCCGGCCGCGGGGTACGCCTCGGCCCCGGCGCCCCCAAGGCCCTGCGGGCCCTCGGCGGGACCCCGATGCTGATCCACGCCGTCCGCGCCATGGCCCGCTCCCGCGCGGTCGCCCTCGTCGTGGTCGTCGCCCCGCCCGACGGCGCGGCCGAGGTGCGCAACCTCCTGGACGAGCACGCCCTGCCCGAGCGGACCGAGATCCGGGTCGTCCCCGGCGGCGACACCCGCCAGGAGTCCGTACGCGCCGGCCTGGCCGCCCTGCCCGCCGACATCACCTCCGTACTGATCCACGACGCGGCCCGCCCGCTGGTCCCCGTCGACACCGTGGACTCCGTCGTCGAGGCCGTCCGCGACGGAGCCCCCGCCGTGGTCCCCGCACTGCCCCTGGCCGACACCGTCAAGGAGGTCGAGCCCGGCGAGCCCGGCGCGCCCGAGCCGGTCGTCGCCACGCCCGAGCGGGCCCGGCTGCGCGCCGTGCAGACCCCGCAGGGCTTCGACCTCGCCACCCTGCTGCGCGCGCACGAGGCCATCGCCGTCAGCGGCGAGGGCGCCACCGACGACGCCGGCATGGTGGAACGCACCGGGGTCACCGTCGTGACCGTCCCCGGCCACGAGGAGGCCTTCAAGGTCACCCGTCCGCTCGACCTGGTCCTCGCCGAGGCCGTACTCGCCCGCAGGAGGGCCACCGATGTCTACTGACCTGCCCCTGATCCCGCTCGTCGGGATCGGGACCGACGTGCACGCCTTCGAGACCGGCCGCGAGCTGTGGTGCGCCGGCCTGCTCTGGGAGGGCGAGGACGGCCTCGCCGGCCACTCCGACGGCGACGTCGCCGCCCACGCCGCCTGTGACGCCCTCTTCTCCGCCGCCGGCGTCGGCGACCTCGGCGCGCACTTCGGCACCTCCCGCCCCGAGTGGTCCGGAGCCGCCGGGGTCACCCTCCTGGCGGAGGCCGCCCGGATCGTCCGCGCCGAGGGCTTCGAGATCGGCAACATCGCGATCCAGGTGATCGGCGTACGCCCGAAGATCGGCAAGCGGCGCGAGGAAGCGCAGAAGGCGCTCGCCGCGGCGGTGGGCGCCCCCGTCTCCGTCTCCGGCACCACCACCGACGGACTCGGCCTCACCGGCCGTGCCGAAGGCCTCGCCGCCATCGCCACCGCCCTCGTCTACCGGACGAACCGGGACTGAGTACGACGCACGGCCGCGGGCCGCCCGTTACGGATGTCACCTCTTCGGCAACAAACCGTTCGGGCGGCCTCAAACGGTCGCTGGGCACTGCCGTGGGCGCACTACCCTGGATGCCGTGACTATTCGCCTGTACGACACCAGCGCCCGGCAGATCCGCGACTTCGTCCCGCTCGAACAGGGCTGCGTCTCGATCTACCTGTGTGGCGCGACCGTGCAGGCCGCCCCTCACATCGGGCACATCCGCTCGGGCCTCAACTTCGACATGATGCGCCGCTGGTTCACCTACCGCGGCTACGGCGTCACGTTCATCCGCAACGTCACGGACATCGACGACAAGATCATCGCGAAGTCCGCCGAGCAGGGCCGCCCCTGGTGGTCCATCGGCTACGACAACGAGCGCGCGTTCAACGACGGCTACACCGCCCTCGGCTGCCTGCCGCCCACCTACGAGCCGCGCGCGACCGGGCACGTCACCGAGATGGTCGAGATGATGCGCGGGCTCATCGAGCGCGGCCACGCGTACGAGTCCGAGGGCAACGTCTACTTCGACGTGAAGTCCTTCCCGGGCTACCTCTCGCTCTCCCGCCAGGAGCTGGACAACATCCGCCAGCCGGAGTCCACCGGTGAGACCGGCAAGCGCGACCCCCGCGACTTCGCCATGTGGAAGTCCGTCAAGCCCGGCGAGCCCTCCTGGGAGACCCCCTGGGGCCGCGGCCGTCCCGGCTGGCACCTGGAGTGCTCCGCGATGGCGCACAAGTACCTCGGCGAGGCCTTCGACATCCACGGCGGCGGGCTCGACCTGATCTTCCCGCACCACGAGAACGAGATCGCCCAGGCCAAGGCCTTCGGCGACGAGTTCGCGAACTACTGGGTGCACAACGCCTGGGTCACCATGTCGGGCGAGAAGATGTCGAAGTCGCTCGGCAACTCGGTGCTCGTCTCCGAGATGGTCAAGCAGTGGCGCCCGATCGTCCTGCGCTACTACCTCGGCACCCCGCACTACCGGTCGATGATCGAGTACAGCGAGGAGGCGCTGCGCGAGGCGGAGTCCGCCTTCGCCCGCATCGAGGGCTTCTACCAGCGCGTCATCGAGAAGGCGGGCGGTCCCGTCGAGGCCGCCGCCGAGGTCCCGCCGGCCTTCGCCGAGGCGATGGACGACGACCTGGGCGTCCCGCAGGCGCTGGCGATCGTCCACACCACCGTCCGCCAGGGCAACAGCGCCCTCGCGGCCGACGACAAGGACGAGGCCATCGCCCGGCTGTCCGAGGTCCGCGCGATGCTCGGCGTCCTCGGCCTGGACCCGCTCGACCCGCACTGGGCCGGCGAGACCGACCGCGGCGAGGACCTCCACGGCGCCGTCGACACCCTCGTACGCCTGGTCCTGGAGCAGCGCGAGTCCGCCCGCGCCCGCAAGGACTGGGCGACCGCCGACGCCATCCGCGACCAGCTGAACCAGTCCGGTCTGGTCATCGAGGACAGCCCCAGCGGCCCGCGCTGGACCCTCGGCCCCCGCTGATCCGGACCCACCCGGACCAGCCGTGTTGTGCCGCCCGGGCTTCCGGGCGGCACACTCTTCATACGTACATATCGCAGCACGAACGAAAACAGGTAGAGGTCATGGCCGGGAACAGCCAGCGCAGGAACCGCCGCACGTCCAACAAGAAGGGCGCCACGGTCGGCAGCGGTGGCCAGCGGCGCAAGGGCCTCGAGGGCAAGGGCCCCACGCCCAAGGCCGAGGACCGCAAGAAGCACAAGGCGAACCGCATCGCCAACGCCATGGCCCGCCAGGCCGCCAAGCGCCGCCCCGCGCCCCGCCGCGGCGGCCCCAAGGGCACCAGCGAGATGGTCGTCGGCCGCAACCCGGTCTTCGAGGCGCTGCGCGACGGCGTGCCCGCCACCACCCTCTACGTGCAGCAGTTCATCGACAACGACGAGCGCGTCCGCGACGCCATCAAGCTCGCCGGCGAGCGCGGCAACATCAACCTGATGGAAGCCCCGCGCCCCGAGCTCGACCGCATGACCAACGGGCTCAACCACCAGGGCCTCGTCCTCCAGGTCCCGCCGTACGAGTACGCGCACCCCGAGGACCTCCTCGACGCCGCCCACGACAACGGCGAGGACGCCCTCATCGTCGCCCTCGACGGCGTCACCGACCCGCGCAACCTCGGCGCGATCGTCCGCTCCGTGTCCGCCTTCGGCGGCCACGGCGTGGTCATCCCCGAGCGCCGCGCCGCCGGCATGACCGCCGGCGCCTGGAAGACCTCCGCCGGCACCGCCGCCCGCACCCCGGTCTCCCGCGTCACCAACCTCACCCGCGCCCTCCAGGACTACAAGAAGGCCGGCATCACCGTCGTCGGCCTCGCCGCCGAGGGCACCCACGAGGTCCAGGACCTCGACGCGCTCGGGGGCCCGGTCGTCATCGTCGTCGGCTCCGAGGGCAAGGGCCTCGGCCGCCTCGTCGGCGAGAACTGCGACTACCTCGTCCGCATCCCGATGCCGGGTGGCGCCGAGTCCCTCAACGCCGGTGTCGCCGCCGGCGTCGTCCTCTACGAGGCCGCCCGCAAGCGCGCCCAGCGCGGCCGCGTCTGACCCGGACGGCCGCACGCGCCCCCGGGCGCCTGATCCACTTGGCCCACGGGACATGACCCGTGAGCGTGTCGCCCCGCCCGTCAGGGGCGGGGCGACTTGATCTTGACGGGTCTCGGACAGATCCCTCGTGTCAAGGCAGTGTCCTAAACACTCATCACTCGGTTAGATGAGTGTGGACACCAGAACGTCAGGGTTCGACGACCAGCCCGCGCTGAGCATGGTCAAGGTGCCGTGCGACCCCGCACAGGTCATCGTCAACCACGCCAGCTTCCGCGTGCGGCTCGCACCGAGCCCGAGCGCGCGTTCCAAGCCCGCGAAAGCCCCCGGCCGCGCGCCCCTCCTCGGCGCCGCCGCCGTCGCGACCGCCGGAGCCACCCGCCGCCGCGCACCCGTCGTCTGGAGCGGCAAGTCCGCCCCCGGCGACGCCGCGGCCATGGGAGGACTCCTCCAGGCCGTACGCGAAGCAGGCCGCGGCCACGACGACTACGACGGCGGAGCCGCCACCCAGACCATCCCCCGGGTCGACCTGGCACACGACCTGGGCGAGGACACCCTCGCCACCCCCACCGTCATCGGCCAGCGCACCTACGGCGACCCGGACGAGACCCGCCCCCTCGCCGCCGTACGCGACCTCCCGCGCGAGCCCTACCCGCCGTACGACGCCCACGACGGCGGCCACCCCGGCCCCGACACCGGCCCCGACAGCCGGCGCCCCGCCGCCGACACCCGCGGCCAGGCCTCCTACTACCCCGGCCGCCGCATGAACCTCGGCGTCGTGCTGCTCCCGCTGCGCGTCTTCCTCGGGTTCATCTCCATCTACGCCGGCATGGGCAAGCTGTGCGACCCCGTCTACTTCGACGGCGGCGAACGCGGCTCCATGGTCACCTGGCTCCAGACCCTGCACCCCTGGGCCCTCGCCGAACCCCTGCGCGATTTCGCCCTCGCCCACCCCGTCGGAGCAGGCCTCAGCGTCGCCTTCCTCCAGGTCATCGTGGGCGTCCTGACCGTCTTCGGCCTCTGGCAGCGCTTCGCCGCCTGCATCGGCGCCCTGCTCTCCGCCGCCCTCCTCATGACGGTCAGCTGGAAGACCGTCCCCGCCTACGACGCGCCCGACATCATCTACCTCGCCGCCTGGAGCCCGCTGGTCATCGCCGGCGCGCCCGTCTACTCCCTCGACGCGCGCCTGACCGGCGAAGCCTGGCGCACCCTCGGCCCCCGCTCCGAGATCTGGCGGCTGCGCCGCCGCGTCCTGCGGCGCGGTGCCGTCATGGCCACCGTCGTCTGCGGACTCACCCTCCTCATCGGCTCCCTCCTCGGCGGGGCCGTCCGCTCCTCCACCGTCGTCACCGTCCCCGGCCCCGGCCAGGCCCCCAGCAACTACCTCCCCGGCAGCCCGCTCCCGCAGGCCCCCGCCAAGCAGCCCGCCACCGGCAGGCAGCAGCAGCCCTCGAAGCAGGCCTCCCCCTCCGCGGCGCCCTCCGAGCCCGCGGCCAAGTCCGGCCGCACCGGCAGCAGCGCCCCCACCCGCGACAGCTCCACCACCGGCTCCGCGCCCAGCGCCACCAAGAGCTCCGGAGGCGGCAGCCAGACCCCGCGCGGCAGCACCCCGAAGCAGTCCAGCCCGCAGCAGCCGCCGGCCACCTCCTCGGGGACCCGCAGCGGCTCCGGCGGGGACACCACCGCCAAGAAGCCCGGCCTCGTCGGAGGCCTCCTCGGCTGAGCCCCGGCCGAGCGGCACCCACCGTCCGAAGGGCCCGGCGCGCGTACGGCGCGCCGGGCCCTTCCGCATGCCGTCGACCGCACGGGGCCGACCGCACGCTGCCGACGGCACGCGGCGACGTAGCAACACGGAAACCGCTCAGACGGCGCCCTGCGCCGCCAACTCCCGCGCCGCCTCGGTCAAGTCCTTCGCCGTGTCGATCGCCCGCCAGTACGCCCCCTGCGGCAGCGGAAAGCCCGCCAGCCGCCGCTCCCGGGCCAGCCGCGGAAACGTCGTCCGCTCGTGGTCCCCCAAGTCCGGCAGCAGCGGGGCGAATCCGGGAGCGAACACGTACACCCCGGCGTTGACCGGATACGGCGACGGCGGAGCCTCGACGAAGTCCAGCACCTGCCCCAGCCCGTTCGTCTCCACCACCCCCCACGGCATCCGCGGCCGCGCCAGCGCCAGCGTCGCCACCGCCTCCCGCTCCGCGTGGAACGCCGCCATCTCCCGCAGCGGGAAACGCGTCCACACGTCCCCGTTGGTCGCGTACCAGGCCCCGTCCGGACGCGGCAGCCGGCGCGCGGCGAACTTCAGCCCGCCCCCGCGCCCCAGCGGCTCCTCCTCCACCACCGTCGTCACCCGCAACGGCAGTACGGCCGTCGCCAGCCACTCCTGGAGCACCTCCGCCAGGTGCCCGCAGGACACCACCGCGTCGGTCACCCCCTCGGCCGCCAGCCACGCCAACTGGTGCCCGATGATGGGCAGTCCGGTACCGGGGATCTCCACCATCGGCTTCGGCCGGTCGTCCGTATACGGCCGCAGCCGCGAACCCTGCCCGCCCGCCAGGACGACGGCCTGGGTGGGAGGGGCCGGGAACGCGGCCGCGTCATCGGTGGTTTGGGGTGGCTCGGGGACGGTCTCGGTCATGGCCGCCAGCGTAGGGACGGCCCCCGCCCCCTACGGGGCAGGCGCGACGGGCGGTCAGCCCATCGAGGCGACGCCGGTCGCGTACGAGGTGTCGCACACGGGGCGCGCGTACGACTGGGCCTTCGTCGGCCCGTACGCCTCCACGGCCGCCCGGCCCAGCGCCCGCGCGATGCTCACGCAGTGCTCCGCCAGCGACGGCCGCCCGTTCACCTCCTGCTGGAGGTGCGTGAGCACGGCGCCCGGCTGCTCGCCCTGCTGGAGCTCGCCGAGGAGCTTGTCGCGCAGCAGGTCCTGCGGCGCGGCCGGCTTCTTCGGGACGGAGACGTCCTCGGCGGAGGCGGTCAGGATCTGGGAGGAGTTGTCCGCCCAGGGGACCATGGTGACCGCGAGGGTCCCGGACAGGACCAGGACGACGGGCAGGACCAGGGCGAGGGAACGGCCGATTCGGCGGGCAGTGTGGGTCACGAGGGCGAGAGTAGCGCTCGGTGAGGATTTGGCGACATTTAGTCACCCGGTCGGGGGATGGTTCGACGTGGCTTTTCGATTCAAGGGTTGACGGGTGCGGCCGAATGGCCCGGTCTGCCGGGTTCGCGCACCCCGCCCCGCAACTGCCGGGGCAGGGGCGTCCCTTGGCGGAACGCCCCTGCCCGTCACTCAGTTGGACAGCCGTGCACCGGTCGACGTCGAGAAAACATGGATCTCGTCGGTACGCGGCACCACGTGCAGCGAAGAGCCCTTCTCGGGCACCTGGCGGCCGTTGACGCGGACCACGATGTCCTGGCCGTCGCGGCTGCCGTACACGTAGCCGTCGGCGCCCAGCTCCTCGACCACGTTCACGGTGATCGTCAGGCCGCCGGTGTCGCCGATGTCGAAGTGCTCGGGACGCACGCCGACGGTGACGGTCTTGTCGCCGGAGTCCGCGGCGGCGGACAGCGCCTCGCGCGACACCGGGACCACGCTCTCGCCGAACTTCACGCCGCCGTCGGTGATCGGGACCTCGACCAGGTTCATGGCGGGCGAGCCGATGAACCCGGCGACGAACAGGTTCGCCGGCCGGTCGTACATGTTGCGCGGGGTGTCGACCTGCTGGAGCAGCCCGTCCTTCAGCACGGCCACGCGGTCGCCCATGGTCATCGCCTCGACCTGGTCGTGGGTGACGTAGACGGTGGTGATGCCGAGGTCGCGCTGGAGCGCGGCGATCTGCGTACGGGTGGACACGCGGAGCTTGGCGTCGAGGTTCGACAGCGGCTCGTCCATGAGGAACACCTGCGGCTTGCGCACGATGGCCCGGCCCATGGCGACGCGCTGGCGCTGACCGCCGGAGAGCGCCTTGGGCTTGCGGTCGAGGTACTGGGTGAGGTCCAGCATCTTCGCCGCCTCCTCCACCTTGCGGCGGATGGTGGCCTTGTCCTCGCCGGCGATCTTGAGCGCGAAGCCCATGTTGTCGGCGACGGTCATGTGCGGGTACAGCGCGTAGTTCTGGAACACCATCGCGATGTCCCGGTCCTTGGGCGGCAGGTGCGTGACGTCGCGGTCGCCGATGCGGATGGCGCCGCCGTTGACGTCCTCCAGGCCGGCGAGCATGCGCAGGGAGGTGGACTTGCCGCAGCCGGAGGGGCCGACGAGGACGAGGAACTCGCCGTCCTCGATCTCCAGCTCCAGCTGGTCGACGGCGGGCTTGTCGCCGCCCGGGTAGAGGCGGGTCGCCTTGTCGAAGGTGACAGAAGCCATGGTGGTGAATCCCTTCTACCGGCAGGAACGTGCCGGACGATCCGAGTGGAAGGTCTAGTCCAGTCACCTGAACTCCGCCCGACGCTACCTGGCGGTACGCCTCCTGTCAGCAATCTGACGACCCGGATTGTGGACGGGGGCGGCGGCCCGGGGATCCGGCGGCGGATCAATGTGATGGCCCGGGGAATCGGGCCCTGTGTAGAGTGAGTGCGGCCCCGCCTCCTTAGCTCAGTCCGGCCAGAGCAACGCACTTGTAATGCGTAGGTCGTCGGTTCGAATCCGACAGGGGGCTCTGCTGGTGAAGGCCCCGGACCGTGTCGGTCCGGGGCCTTCCGCGTGCCCGGGGGCTTCTCCGCGTGCCTCAGGTGCGGCCCGAGATGTGGTTGGCCAGGCGGGCCAGGGGGGTCGTCGTGGGGTGGTGGGTGGCGGTTTCGCGGCGGTCCGCTTCGCGGTAGGCGGCGTAGAGGGCGTGGACGCCGAGCCAGCGGAAGGGTTCCGGCTCCCAGCGGCGGACGCGGTGGTGGACCCAGGGGAGGGTGGTCAGCTCCGTGCGGTCGCCGAGGACCAGGTCGCGGAGGGTGCGGGCGGCGAGGTTGGCGGTGGCCACGCCGGAGCCGACGTAGCCGCCGGCCCAGCCCAGGCCCGTGGTGGCGTCCAGGGTGACCGTGGCGCACCAGTCGCGGGGGACGCCGAGGACGCCCGACCAGGCGTGGGTGATCTCGGTGCCGGTGAGGAGGGGGAAGAAGGTGAACAGGAGGTCGCGCAGGGCCGTGACGGTGGCCGGCTGGGTGCGGCCCGTGTTCTCGGCGTGGGCGGCGCGTGAGCCGAAGCGGTACGGGACGCCGCGGCCGCCGATCGCGATGCGGTCGTCGGCGGTGCGCTGGGCGTACATGTAGGCGTGGGCCATGTCGCCGAGGAGCGGGGCGTCCGCCCAGTTGAGTTGCGACCAGGTGGACGGGGGCAGGGGGGCCGTGACGATCATCGAGGAGTTCATGGGGAGCCAGGTGCGCTTCTGGCCCTTGAGGGCGGCGGTGAAGCCCTCGGTGCAGCGCAGGACGTACGGGGCGCGGACGGTGCCGTACGGGGTGACGGCGCGGCGGGGGGCGATCTCGGTGACCGGGGTGGATTCGTGGATCACGACGCCGAGGCGGTCGCAGGCGGCGGCGAGGCCGCGGACGAGCTTGAGGGGGTGGATGCGGGCGCCGTGCGGGGTCCAGCTGGAGCCGACGGCGTCGGCGATGTCGATGCGGGCGCGGGTGGCGGGGGCGTCGTACAGTTCGCGGCCGGTCTCGCCGAAGGAGAGCTCGGTGGCGTGGAAGGCCTTGAGGCGGGTGAGCTGGGCGGGGGTGCGGGCGACTTCGAGGACTCCGCCGCGGTGGATGTCCGCGTCGATCCCCTCCTTGGCCGCCGTGTCGATGACCTCCGTGACGGTGTCGTTCATGGCGTGCTGGAGGCGGCGGGCGGCTCCGTGGCCGTGGAGGGTGGCGTAGCGGTCGCGGCCGGCGATGCCGTTGTAGAGCCAGCCGCCGTTGCGGCCGGAGGCGCCGTAGCCGCAGAACTTCTGCTCCAGGACGGTGACGCGGAGGTCGGGGGCGGCGCGCTTGAGGTAGTAGGCGGTCCACAGGCCGGTGTAGCCGCCGCCGACGATGACGACGTCTGCCGTGGCGTCGGTGGTGAGGGGTGCGCGGGGTGGCTGGGGGGCCGTGGTGTCGGTCGCGTACCAGAAGGAGATACCGCCGTTGATCGTCATGGGGGTGTTGGTACACGGGCCCGCGCGGGGGTGTCCAGGTACCGGATGTCGTGGTCGGGGCCCGGTTGCGCGGCGGGGTGTGCGATGTGCGGGCGGGGTGGTGCGCCGTAGGGTGGCGGGGGGTTTCGTGCTGGTTCGGGAGGGGTGTCCGGGTGGTGGCGGAGGCTTTGCTGGAGCGCTGGGGGCTGCGGGTGACCGGGCCGGGGATGCGCGGGATGACGGCGGTGGTGCTGCCGGTGGAGCGGGCGGACGGTACGGCGGCGGCGCTGAAGGTGCTGACCCCGGACGAGGAGACGGTGGGGGAGCCGTTGGCGCTGCGGGCGTGGGGCGGGCGGGGCAGCGTGCGGCTGCTGGAGTGGGACCCGCCGACGGGGGCGCTGCTGCTGGAGCGGCTGGACGAGAAGCGGCCCTTGTCGGGGCTGGCCCGGCGGGACGCGCGGGTGGCGGTCGGGGTGATCGGGGAGCTGCTGGCGCGGCTGTGCGCGGTGCCGGCGCCGGAGGGGCTGCGGGGGCTCGGGGCGATCGCGGCGGGGATGCTGGAGCGGGTGCCGGGGGCGGCGGCGGGGCTGGCTTCGGCGGCGGACCGGCGGGTGCTGCGGGACTGTGCGGGGGCGCTGGCGGAGGTGGCGGGGGAGCCGGGGGACCGGCTGCTGCACTGGGACCTGCACTTCGGGAACGTGCTGGCGGGGGAGCGTGAGCCGTGGCTGGCGATCGATCCGAAGCCGTTGGCGGGGGATCCGGGTTTCGAGCTGCTGCCGTCGTTGGTGAACGAGTACCGGGAGCGGGACGTGCGGTGGCGGTTCGACCTGCTGACGGAGGCGGTGGGGGCGGACCGGGAGCGGGCGCGGGCGTGGACGCTGGGGCGGGTGCTGCAGAACTGTCTGTGGGAGGTGGAGGAGGGGTGCCGGCGGCTGCCGCGGCGTGAGGTGGCGGTGGCGGGGCTGCTGCTGGGGCGGCGGTGAGGGTGGGTGCACGGCCTAGGGTGGCGGGATGATTCGTGCCGCGGTTGTCGACGATGTTGCCGAAATCCACTCCATGATCCGCGAGTTGACGGAGTACGAGCGGGTGCCGCACGAGGCGCGTGCGACGCCGGAGCAGTTGCGCGAGGCGTTGTTCGGGGAGCGGCCGGCGGTGTTCGCTCACATCGCGGAGTCGGACGCGGGGGAGGTGGTGGGCTTCTCGGTGTGGTTCCTGAGTTTCTCGACGTGGCGCGGGGTGCACGGGATCTACCTGGAGGACCTGTACGTGCGGCCGGGCGTGCGCGGGGGCGGGTACGGGAAGGCGCTGCTGGCGGAGCTGGCGCGGACGTGCGTGGAGCGCGGGTACGGGCGGCTGGAGTGGTCGGTGCTGAAGTGGAACGCGCCGACGATCGGGTTCTACGAGGCGCTCGGCGCGCGGCCGCAGGAGGAGTGGTCGGTGTACCGGCTGACGGACGGGGCGCTGGCGCGGCTGGGCGGGGCGGGGGCGTTGTCAGTGCGGTGGGCCAGGATGGTCGTATGGCGCGAAACGGACAGGTGAAGGTGAAGGAGGCCCGGCGGCCGGAGGTGCGGCTGCCGGAGTTGGTGGCGTGGGAGGGCGGTGGGCTGGAGCCGGACGGGGATTACGACGGGCTGGAGTTCGCGGACCTGGATCTGGCGGGGCAGGACGGCATCGGGGTGCGGTTCATGGACTGCGCGCTGCGGCGGTGCGGGCTGGACGAGGCGCGGCTGTCGAAGGCGCGGTTCATGGATGCGGTGCTGGAGGGGGTCCGGGGGGTGGGGACGGACCTGTCGGGGGCTTCGTTGCGGGACGTGGAGCTGGTGGACGCGCGCCTGGGCGGGGTGCAGTTGCACGGTTCGGTGCTGGAGCGGGTCCTCGTACGCGGCGGGAAGATCGACTACCTGAACCTGCGCATGGCGCGGTTGCGGGACGTGGTGTTCGAGGGGTGCGTGCTGGTGGAGCCGGACTTCGGGGGTGCGGTGCTGGAGCGGGTGGAGTTCCGGGACTGCGTGGTGCGGGGGGTGGACCTGTCGGGTGCGCGGCTGACGGACGTGG
This sequence comes from Streptomyces sp. NBC_00158, assembly GCF_045160885.1. Classification (NCBI taxonomy): domain Bacteria; kingdom Bacillati; phylum Actinomycetota; class Actinomycetes; order Kitasatosporales; family Streptomycetaceae; genus Streptomyces; species Streptomyces sp. NBC_00158. The sequence continues at coordinate 3,305,258 of NZ_CP108161.1, read as the reverse complement.
ATCTGCGGGGGGCTTCCGAGCTGGGGATCGCGCGGGGGGTGGACGCGCTGTCGGGGGCGGTGATCAGTCCCGGGCAGTTGTTCGAGCTGGCTCCGCTGCTGGCGTCGCACCTGGGGTTGCGGGTGGTGGCGTAGCGGGGGCTTCGGGGCGCGGGTCCGGCCCGTACGGACGGGGGTCGTACGGGCCGGGCGGCGGCGGGGGTGGCGTCAGTGTTTCTTGGGGTCCTCGGCGCCCCGCCAGACGGTGAGGTCGACGGTGATGTAGTTGCTGGCGTCCTTGCCGTCGGACTTGCCGCGGTAGGTGACCACGGCGATGTGTCCGGCGTTGCTGAGGACGCAGATCTCGGAGCCGTTGGTGAGCTGGTCGAGGCCGATCTTCTCGGTGTAGCGGGTCTCCGTGCGGCAGGTTTCCAGGGAGCCCTTCTGGGCGTTGTTGAGGACGACGAGCTTGCCGTTGTTGGTGCCGACCTTCGTCTCTCCGAACAGGGTGTCGTAGTAGTAGAAGAAGTCGCCGCCGTTGTAGAGGACGCCGGCGTTGCCGCCGGTGCCCGGGCGGGGCGGGTTGTCGGCGAGCATGACCTGGTAGTTGGCCGTGATGTCGATGCCCTGGTACGAGGCGGGGGTGGGGTCGGGCCGCTTCTGGTTCTTGTTCTGGGTGCCGGAGCCTGCGGGGCTGGGGGCGGTGGCGCTGCCGCGGTTGCTGCCGGAGCTGCCGGCCTTGTCCTTGGCGGAGCCGTCGGGGAGCAGGGAGACGATGACGGCGATGCCGATGAGCGCGCCGATGACGGCTCCGGCGATGATCCGCCCGTTGGGCCCGGACTTCTGCGGGGTGGCGGTCGGGTAGCCGGGCGGGGGCGTCTGGTAGCCGGGCGGCGGGGTGGGGTAGCCGGGCGGGGGCGTCTGGTAGCCCGGTGGCGGGGTGGGGTAGCCCGGGGCCGTCGGTGCGTATGCGGGGTTGGGCGCGGGTGACGGCGGGGCCGTCTGCGTCGGCGCGTACGCGGGGGCCGGGGGCTGGAGCGGGTACGCGGCCGGTGCGGTGGGGGGCTGCGCGGGTGCGGAGAGCGCGGTCGGGGTGGGTGTTGCGGGGGGCTGCGGGGGCGGGGTCGCGGCCGGTTCGGGCAGCCGCAGGCGTTCGGTGATGGAACCGGCGACGGCCTGGGGGAGCCAGTCCTCGCCCTGGCGCAGCGGCGCGGGGGAGAGGGCGTGGCACATCTGGATGATCTCGGTGGGGGCGGGCCGGGCGGCGGGGTCGCGGCTGAGGCAGCGGGTGACGAGGGGCTTCAGCTCGGCGGGCAGGGCGCTGAGGTCGGGGTCCTCGTGGACGATGCGGTAGAGGATCGCGTGCGAGTTCCCGTCGCCGTAGGCGGGTGCGCCGATCGCGGCGAAGGCGATGATCTGGCCGAGGGCGAAGATGTCGGTGGCGGCGGTGACGGTGCCGGTGGAGGCCTGTTCGGGTGCCATGAAGGCGGGGGTGCCGACGCTGACTCCGCTGCCGGTGAGGGAGGTGGCGTCGGCGGCGCGGGCGATGCCGAAGTCGATGACGCGGGGGCCGTCGGAGGCGAGGAGCACGTTCGCCGGCTTCAGGTCGCGGTGGACGATGCCCGCGCCGTGGATGACCTGGAGGGCTTCGGCGACGCCGATGGTCAGGAGGAGGACGCTGCGCAGCGGGAGCCGGCCGTGGGCGGAGACGGCGTGCGCGAGGGAGGGTCCGGGTACGTACGCGGTGGCCAGCCAGGGCTGCGCGCTGTCGGTGTCGAAGTCGATGACGGGGGCCGTGTACAGGCCCTGGACCCGCTGTGCGGCGCGTACTTCCTGCTGGAACCGCCGCCGGAACTCGGGGTCTTCGCTGAACTCGGGCCGGATCACCTTGAGGGCGACGGGCCGTCCGCCGAGGGTGTACGAGAGGTAGACCTTGCCCATGCCGCCCGAGCCGAGGACGGCGCTGAGCCGGTAGCCGCCGACGCTGGCGGGGTCGTCGGGTGCGAGCGGCCGGAAGAGGTCGGCCGGATGCGTACCGCTGTCGCTCATGAAAGAACCGTCCCCCGTCAGGCAGTTCAAAGCCCGTCGATGCCCGAAGCCAACCGGGAGAGGGTATCCAACGCCGTCCCCGGCCGGCTGTCGGGCGCGGGGCGCCGGGCGCGCCTCAGGCGGGTACGCGGGGGAAGCGGGACTGGAGCGTCCAGATGATCGGGTTGTCGCCGAGGCCCTCGTGCATGTCGACGAGGTCGGCGATCAGGTCGTGGAGGAAGTCGCGGGCTTCGCGGCGCAGCAGGCGGTGGCTGAAGGTGAGGGGTTCTTCCTCGGGGGCCATCCAGTCGGCTTCGATGTCGACCCAGCCGAAGCGGCGTTCGAAGAGCATGCGGTCGGCGGACTCGGTGAAGTCGAGTTCGGCGTACTGGCGGTTGGCGGAGCGGCTGCCGCGGGGGTCGTCGTCGAGCTGCTCGACGATGTCGCACAGCGCCCAGGCGAAGTCGAGTACGGGTACCCATCCCCAGGCTGTGGACACTTCCGTGTCCTTCTCGGTGTCGGCGAGGTAGACGTCGCCGCAGAACAGGTCGTGTCGCAGGGTGTGGACGTCCGCGGAGCGGTAGTCGGTCTGCGGGGGGTCGGGGAAGCGCCGGGAGAGGGAGTAGCCGATGTCGAGCACGTTCCCGATGGTGTCACGGGTGCGCCTCTCCCGGCGCGGGGGGCGGTGCGGTGGTGGTGCGGGGGTCGTCGTCAGCGGACGTTGACGGCGGTCCAGGCGGCGGCGACGCGGGCGGTTTCGGGGGCGGAGGGGCCGTAGAGGTCGGCGGCGGCGCGGAGGGTGGCGGTGCGGGCGCCGGCGTAGTTGGTGGTGGAGCGCATGTAGAGGGTCAGTGCCCGGTACCAGACGCGGGTGGCCTTGTCGCGGCCGATGCCGAGGAGCTTGGAGCCGTCGTGGGTGGGGGAATCGTAGGCGACGCCGTCGATGACCTTGGGGCCGCTGCCTTCGGCGAGGAGGTAGTAGAAGTGGCGGGCGGGGCCGGAGCCGGCGTGCGGGTCGAGGCCGGCGATGTCGGGGGACCAGTAGTCGCGGGAGGTGCCATCGGCGCTGGGGCGGTCCATGCGGCGGGGCGGGCCGTCGAAGACGCGCTCGCCGAGGAGGTAGTCGCCGGGGTCGGCCTTGTTCTCCGCGAAGAACTCGCCGGCGGTGGCGAGGATGTCGGAGGTGCCCTCGTTGAGGGCGCCGGCCTCGCCGCTGTAGCCGAGGCGGGCGGTGGAGGCGGTCAGGCCGTGGGCGAGTTCGTGGCCGACGACGTCGAGGGAGGTCGGCGGGCGTCCGGGGGTGGTGCCGTCGCCGTACGTGACGCAGGCGCAGCTGTCGCTCCAGAAGGCGTTGCCGAAGCCGCTGCCGTAGTGGACGCGGGAGGTGGTGCCGACGCCGTCGCCGCGGACGCCGTTGCGGTTGAAGGCGGCCTTGTAGAAGTCCCAGGTCACGGCGGTGGCGTAGTGGACGTCGGCGGCCGCGGTCTGGCGGTGGGCGGGGGTGCCGTCGCCCCAGGTGTTGTCGGCGTCGGTGAACGGGACGCCGGGGTTGCCGGTCTGGTTCAGGGCGTCGAGGGTGCGCTGGCCGCCGCGGGTGGGGTCCTGGAGCTGGTAGGCGGTGCCGGTGTGGGTGGTGCCGAGGGGGACGGTGCCGGAGTACTGGGTGAGGCCGGTTCCGGTGGCGGGGGCGGCGGCTCTGCCGGTGGCGGCGCCGGCTTGGGGGGTCGCCAGGGCCGCTGCGGCGAGCAGGGCGGCGGTGGCGGCGGTGAGGGCGAGGCGGCGGGGGCGGTGGGGGTGTGACACGCGGGCTCCTTCGCGGTGGCCGGGGTGTGGCCGGGTGGCGGCGGGGCCGAGCGTGCCATCGGGGGGCGGGGGCGGGGCAGGTGTGCGGCGGGGGGTTGTCCGAAGAGCGGGGCGGACTGTCCGGATCCGGTCCCCTGGCGGGGGTTCCGCTCCCGGCCGCTCCCGGCCGCTCCCGGCCGCTCCCGGCCCCTGCGCTCGGAGGGGCCGGGAGCGGAGCGCGTCAGTCCTCCAGGGCCTGGTACGTGGTCGTCCAGAAGTCGTGGATGACGCGGGCCGGGGCCGGGTTGGTGAGGCCGACCTGCATGAGGAGGACGCCGGTGAGCTGGTTCTGCGGGTCGGCGTAGGCGGAGGTGCCGGTGCCGCCGTCCCAGCCGAACTGGCCGACGGGCGCGTAGTCGCCGCGGTAGGTGCGGACGGCCATGCCGAAGCCCCAGCCGCCCTGCTGGCCCTGGCCGAAGGACACGTGGACGCTGCCCCGCGCCAGGGCGGAGCGGGTGGCCTCCTGCTCGGCCGTGAGGCTGTTGGTGGTCATCAGCTCGACGGCGGGGCGGGACAGGATCCGCTCGCCCGCGTGCGTGCCCTGGTTCAGGAGCATGCGGAAGTAGGCGTTGTAGTCGTCGACGGTGGAGACGAGGCCGCCGCCGCCGGACTGGAACTCCGGGGGCGCGCTGTACCGGCCGCCCTCCGCCTCGTCCCACACGTGGAACTCCCCGGTCTGCGGGTCGGGGGCGTAGCTGGGGGGCAGCCGGTCGATCTTGTCGGAGGGCACGTGGAAGCCGGTGTCCTTCATCCCCAGCGGGTCGAGGACGCGTTCGCGCAGGAACGTCTCGAACGGCTTGCCCGTGACCCGGGAGACGAGGACGCCGAGCACGTCGTGGCTGATGTGGTACTGCCACTGCTCTCCGGGCTGGCGCATCAGGGGGAGCGTGCCGAGGCGGCGCATCCACTCGTCCTGCTCGGGCGCGGGCTCCCCGCCCTGGGTGAAGACGCCCCGCTCGAAGAGGGCGGCGGTGATCGGGGAGCCCATGGCCGTCAGGTCGATGCCGAGTCCGAAGGTGGAGTTCAGCAGGTCCCGTACGGTGATCGGCCGCCGGGCGGGGACGGTCTCGTCCAGCGGGCCGTCGATCCGTGCCAGCACCTGGCGGCCGGCGAGTTCGGGCAGCCACTGCTCGACCATGTCGTCGAGCCGGATCTCGCAGTCGTCGACGAGGGCCATCGCGGCCGCCATCGCGACCGGCTTGGACGTGGAGGCCATCCGGAAGATCGTGTCCCGGCGCATCGGGGCGCCGCCGTCGTGGCGCATGGTCCCGATCGCCTCGACGTGCGTCTCGTCGCCGCGGCTGACGAGGGCGACGACGCCGGGGATCTTCCCCGTCTCGACGTGCCGGGTCAGCACGTCGCGCATCCGGCGCAGGCCCGCCTCGGTGAAGCCGTTCTGTCCCATCGTCAAATCTCCCCGTGAGTGTTTGAGAACCTCTGAACTCGCTCGAAGCTACATTGCGTTTATGGATCCGTCAACGAACTTGTGGGGCCAAGTAGACCTGACAGATTGGGGGATTGGGGGTTGAGATTGCAATGGCTGTGGTGCTGAACGCAATGGCGGGCCGCAGAGTGGATTGCAATGGGGTGGGGGCGGATGCATACTGCGGCTGTCGACGAGGGGAGACGAGCACCGATGCCCGGAGGACGGCTCACCGGCGAGGACCGCCGGCACATCGCCACCTGGCTGGCCGAAGGTCTCGGGTACACGGAGATCGGCCGGCGGCTGGGCCGGCCCGCCTCGACCGTCATGCGGGAGGTCCATCGCAACGGCGGCCCCGAGGACTACGGGGCGGACCGGGCGCAGGAGGCCACGCGGCACCGTGCGCTCCGGCGCAAGGAGGTGCGGCCGACGCCGCCGCCGGTCCCCGACGGCGGCCACGGGCGGGACCCGCAGGAGGTGCGGGACTTCACGGAGTCCTTCACCGGGCTCCTCGCCGGGCAGGGCCTGCCCCCGATGGTGTCCAGGGTCCTGGCCTGCCTGTACACGACGGACTCCGGCGCCCTCACCGCCGCCGAGCTGGTCGAGCGGCTCCGCGTCAGCCCGGCGTCCGTCTCCCACGCCGTCGCCTGGCTCGAAGGGCAGGGGATGCTCCGACGGGAACGGACCACCGGCGCGCGCCGCGAGCGCTACGCCATCGACGACGAGCTCTGGCTGCGGTCGCTGCTCGCGGCCGCGCGGATGAACGACCTGCTGGTGGCGGAGTCGCGGCGCGGAGCGGAGGTCCTGGGGGCCTCGACTCCGGCGGGGGCGCGCTTCGAGGCCTCCGTCGAGCTGCTGACGCTCGTGAACGAGTCCCTGCGCGGGGCCGTGGAGCAGTGGCGGGTGAGGCTGGCCGAGCGCGCCGCCGCCGAAGGGCCCTCCTAGGAGGGCAGCAGGCGCTGCTCCTTGGCCACCGCCACGGCGCCCGCGCGGGTGTCGACGCCGAGCTTGTCGTAGATGCGGCCCAGGTGGGTCTTGACCGTGGCCTCGCTGATGAACAGCGCGCGGGCGATGTCGCGGTTGCCCAGGCCCCGGGCCAGCTGGCCCAGGATGTCGAGTTCGCGGTCGGTGAGGGTGGGCCGCGTACCGCGCATGTGGGCCATGACCCGGCTGGCGACGGGCGCGGACAGCGTGGTGCGGCCGGCCGCCGCCGAATGGATGGCGGCGAACAGCTCCTCGGGGCGTTCCGCCTTCAGCAGGTAGCCGGTCGCGCCCGCGCCGATCGCCCGGGTGATGTCCGCGTCCGTGTCGTACGTGGTGAGGACCAGGACGTGCGGCGGTCCGGGGAGGGCCGTGATCCGGCGGGTGGCTTCGACGCCGTCGATGCCCTCGCCGAGCTGGAGGTCCATCAGGACCACGTCCGGGCGGAGCTTGGCGGCCAGCGCGACCGCCTCCTCGCCGCTGCCCGCCTCGCCGAGCACCTCGATGTCCGGCTCGCTGCCGAGGAGCGCGAGGAGTCCGGCGCGGACCACCACGTGGTCGTCGCAGAGGAGGATCGTCGTCATCCCGTTGGCTCCAGGGGGGTCGAGAGGGGGATCGCGGCGGAGAGGACGGTTCCCTCGCCGGGGGTGGATTCGATCGTCAGGGTGCCGCCGAGCTGGCGCACGCGGGCGCGCATGGCCGGGAGGCCGTGGCCGCGGGCGGGGTCGCCGGTGCCGCTGCCGGGGACGGTGCCGGTGCCGGTTTCGGCGAAGCCCGCGCCGTCGTCCGCGATGTCCAGGACCACCTGGTCGCCGAGGAAGCTCAGGGTGAGGGCGGCGTTGCGCGCGTGCGCGTGCTCGCGGATGTTGGCCAGGGCGCCCTGCGCGATGCGCAGCAGGGCCGACTCGGTGCGGTCCGGGAGGGGGGTGGGTACGCCCTCCAGGTGGAAGCGGACCTCGACGCCGGGGCCGGCGTCCAGGGCGCGCAGGGCCTCGGCGAGGCCGGCGCCGTTGTCCAGCTCGGGCGGGGCCAGGTCGTGCACCAGCCGGCGGGCCTCGGCGAGGCCGCGGGCCGCGATGCCGTTGGCGGTACGGACGTGGGCGCGGGCGGTGGCCGGGTCGCTGTCCCAGGTGCGGTCGGCGGCCTGGAGCAGCATCTGCTGGCTGGACAGGTGCTGGGCCAGGGTGTCGTGGATCTCCATGGACAGCCGCTGCCGTTCGGCGAGGGTGCCTTCGCGGCGTTCGGTGGCGGCCAGCTCCCGGCGGGTGCGGATCAGGTCGTCGATCAGCGCCCGCTGGGCGCCGGCCTGGCGCTCCATGTGGACGAAGACGGCCGTGGCCAGGGCGGCGATGGCGGGCGGGGCCAGGAGGAGGTTGGGGTCGAAGGCGGTGGAGAGCTTCATCTGGGCGGCGACGACGAAGACGGTGAGTACGGCGACCAGGGCGACGGCGGCGCGCGGGGGGAGGGTGCGCAGGGCGGTGAAGAACAGCGGCACGGCGCACCAGGCGAAGCTCGGCGCGAGCACGACGAGGACCACCCAGGTGACGACGACCAGCCCCAGCCAGAGCCTGCGGCGCAGGGTGGGGGCCGGGGCGTGGCGGTCGGTGGCCTCGGTGGCCCGGGTGGCCTGCGTGACGCCGACGGCGGGGCCGAGGACGTACAGCAGGGCGAGCGCGATGCCGAGGGAGATCACCCAGGGGGTGCGGGGCTCGCCGGGGTGCCGGAGCAGGAACCGGGCCACCGACGCGCCGAGCAGGAGGAAGAACGCCGTGTGCATGACGGTGGCGAGGGCGCGGGTGTCGGACGTGGTCGCGGGGTGCCGGGTCACGGCGTGGCTCCTGGGGAGGGGGTGGTGGTATCCATACTGCCTTTGCCCTGGCCGGGCGGTTGCGGGTGAGGGCGTTGCGCTGGCCGGGCGGGGTCCGGCGCCGCGGGTGCCGCTGCGCGGGGCCGGTTCCCCTACCCGCCCTTCGCCCGTTCCCAGGGGCTCCGCCCCTGACCCCGTCGCCACAAACGCCGGCGGGGCTATAAGTAGCCCCGCCGGCGTTTGAGGCGCGGGGGTGCGGGGGCGGAGCCCCCGCAAGGGGTCCGGGCGCGGCCCGGGGGACGGCCCCCGACCAGCAAAACGGGCGGCCAGCCCCACCGCATCGACCGATCGGATGACCCCCGCGTCAACCGGTGCGGTCGCCGGCCCCAGCCGGTACGGCGACGGGTCGGGGCGGGCGGCGGGGCGAGTCTTGGAGGGAGCCAAGCCGACGTCCCAACAGGAGCTGACATGAACACCCGCACCCGCGTTCTCACCGGTACCGCCCTCGCCGTCGTCCTCGGCGCCGGGACCTTCGGAGCCGTCAGCGCCAGCGCCACCCCCGCCGCGCCGGCCAAGAAGGACTCGGACAAGAACTTCACCACCTCCACGCACCTCACCATCGGTGCCGCCACCCGCGCCGCGCAGGCCGCGCTGGAGGCCGCCGAGAAGGAGAACCAGAAGGTCACCGTCGCCGTCGTCGACCGCAACGGCAACACCGTCGTCACCCTCCGCGGCGACGGTGCGGGCCCGCAGTCCTACGAGTCGGCGCAGCGCAAGGCCTTCACCGCCGTGTCCTGGAACGCCCCGACCTCCGTCCTCGCGGGCCGCCTCGCGCAGGCCCCGAACCTGAAGGACATCCCCGGCACCCTCTTCCTCGGCGGCGGCGCCCCCGTCCAGGCGAACGGCGCCCCGGTCGCCGGCATCGGCGTGGCAGGCGCCCCGAGCGGCGACCTGGACGAGAAGTTCGCCAAGGCCGGCGTGGAGTCCCTGCAGAAGTGAGTTCCGGCTCCGCTCCTTAGGATCGGGGCGTGGAACTCAAGCGCCTGGCCGTCCCCGCCGTCACCGCCCTGCTCGTCCTCGCGACGGGATGTACGGGCGCGACGGTGCAGGGGCGGCCCGGTGCGTCCGGGCTGCGGGACCCGTTCTTCCCCCGGGCGGGCAACGGCGGCTACCAGGTCGAGCACTACGCGCTCGACCTCGCGTACGACCCCGCCGACGGGCAGCTGCACGGCACGGCCGTCATCACCGCCCGCGCCGAGCAGGGGCTCAGCTCCTTCAACCTCGACCTGAGCGGGCTGAAGGTCGAGGGCGTGGACGTGCAGGGCGCGGGGGCCCGGTACAACCGGACCGGCAACGAGCTGACGGTGCGCCCGGCCAAGGACCTGAAGAAGGGCGAGGTCTTCCGTACGACGGTGGACTACACCGGGCGGCCGAAGCCGGTCGTCGATCCGGACGGCTCGCACGAGGGGTGGATCACCACCGAGGACGGTGCGGTCGCCGTCGGCGAGCCGGTCGGCTCGATGGGCTGGTTCCCCGGCAACCACCACCCGAGCGACAAGGCCTCGTACGACGTGACGGTCACCGTGCCGGACGGGTACGAGGCGGTGTCCAACGGGCGGCTGCGCTCCCGCCGGGCGGTGGAGGGCGGGCGGACCGAGTTCGCGTGGCACAGCCCGGAGCCGATGGCGAGCTACCTGGCGACCGTCGCCATCGGCAGGTTCGAGGTGACCACCGGGCGGACCCCCTCGGGGGTCGAGGTGTACGACGCCGTCGCCCCCGCCGAGGCCGCGGGCAGCGAGCCGGCGCTGAAGCGGCTGCCGGAGATCGTGGAGTGGGCCAGCGGCAAGTTCGGCCCGTACCCCTTCGGGACCGCCGGGTCGATCGTGATGCCCGCGCGGACCCTCGCGTACGCGCTGGAGACGCAGACCAAGCCGGTCTACTCCGGTGCGCCCGACGAGGAGCTCGTGCTGCACGAGCTGGCCCACCAGTGGTTCGGGAACTCGGTCTCGCCGAAGTCCTGGAAGGACATGTGGCTGAACGAGGGATTCGCCACGTACACGGAGTGGCTGTGGTCCGAGGACCACGGCGGGGTGGGCGCGCAGCGTCGTTTCGAGGCGTTCCTGGCCGGTGACACCTCGGTCGACGACCAGGCCGGCGGGGACTGGGCCGCGTTCCCGCCCGCCTCTCCGCCCGGTGCCGCTCACGTCTCCGACTCGCCCGTGTACTACCGGGGTGCGATGGTCCTGCACCGGATCCGGCAGGAGGTGGGGGACGAGAAGTTCTTCGACCTGCTGCGCGGCTGGGCCGCCGACCACCGGTACGGCAACGCGAGCACCGCGGACTTCACGGCGTACGCGCAGCGGCGTACGGGCCACGACCTGAAGAAGGTGTGGGACGTGTGGCTGTACGGGGAGGGCCGCCCCAGGGCGTAGGCCGGGGCCCCGAGGCGCAGGCCGGGTGGCGGGAGTGGTGCCGGACGGGGGGGCAAGCCGAAGCCCCCTCCCGGGCGTGGCCGGGCAGGGGGCTTCGGGTTGGTGGGACGCGGGTCAGACGTTGACGCCGAAGTCCTGGGCGATGCCGACGAGGCCCGAGGCGTAGCCCTGGCCGACCGCGCGGAACTTCCACTCGGCGCCGTTGCGGTAGAGCTCGCCGAAGACCATGGCGGTCTCGGTGGCGGCGTCCTCGGAGAGGTCGTAGCGGGCGATCTCGGCGCCGCCGGCCTGGTTCACGACGCGGATGTAGGCGTTGCGGACCTGGCCGAAGTTCTGGCTGCGGTTCTCGGCGTCGTAGATCGAGACCGGGAAGACGATCTTGTCGACGTCGGCGGGCAGGCCCGCGAGGTTGACGTTGATGGCCTCGTCGTCGCCGGCGCCCGCACCCGTGCGGTTGTCGCCGGTGTGGACGATGGTCTGGTCCGGGGTGGACTTGTTGTTGAAGAAGACGAAGTGGCCGTCGGAGACGACCTTGCCCATCGCGTTGACCGCGATGGCCGAGGCGTCGAGGTCGAAGTCGACACCGGTCGTCGTGCGCACGTCCCAGCCGAGGCCGACCGTGACGGCGCTGAGGCCCGGGGCCTCCTTCGAGAGCGAGACGTTGCCGCCCTTGGACAGGCTTACTGCCATTTTGACTGGTGTCCTTCCTCGACGGTTGACCGCGATATGGGGTCAAGTTACCGCTGCCCTTCATAACGCGGCGAGGGGGCGCGGAGGTTCCAGGACCCGGAAATGGGGGTGACGGGGGCGCGGGCGGGGGCCGATCATAGGGCCATGCCTGGTCCTCATGTCATCCGCGGTTCGGTCGTGCTCCCCGAGGCGGAGCTCGCCTGGCGGTTCTCGCGTTCCTCGGGGCCGGGCGGGCAGCACGTCAACACCTCCGACTCGCGCGTGGAGCTGCTGTTCGACCTGGCGGCTACCAAGGCGCTGCCGGACGTGTGGAAGGAACGGGCGCTGGAGCGGCTCGCGTCGCGGCTGGTGGACGGGGTGGTGACGGTACGGGCCTCCGAGCACCGCTCGCAGCTGCGCAACCGGGAGATGGCGCTGGTCCGGCTGGCCTCGCTGCTGGCGGAGGCCACGACCCCGCCGCCGAAGCCGCGCCGGGCGACGAAGATCCCGCGGGGCATCAACGAGCGCCGCCTGCGGGAGAAGAAGGCCCGCGGCGAGACCAAGCGGAACCGCAGCTCGCGCGACTGGTAGCCGCGGTCCGCGGTACGCGCCCGGGGTCCTACGGGGCCAGGTGGCGGTAGCGGCCGCGGAAGTACGTCAGCGGCGGGGCGTCCGGGACCGGCAGGCCGGCGCCGAGGACGCGGCCGACGACGAGGGTGTGGTCGCCGGCGGTGACGCGGGACTCGGTGCGGCACTCCAGGGTGGCCAGCGCGCCCGTCAGCAGCGGCGCGCCGGACAGGGCGCCGCGTACGTACGGCAGCCCCTCGAACAGCAGCCGGTCGCTGATCCGGTTCTTCATCGAGAACCGGGACGCCACCTGGAGCTGGCTGTCCGCGAGGAGGGACACAGCCCACAGCGGCTGCTCGGCGAGCAGGTCGTCCATCCGGGAGCCCTCGCGCACGCTGACCAGGACGAGCGGCGGGTCGAGGGAGACCGACATGAACGCGGTGGCCGTCATGCCGACGTCCTCGCCGCGCGGTCCGTCGGCGCTCAGGGGCGGTTCCTGCGCGGTGATCAGGCACACGCCCGCCGCCAGCCGGGACATGGCGGCCCGGAACTCGTCGTTGCTCACCCCCTCAGGATGCGGGGTGGTGAGCACGGGGGCCGGGTCTGCGGGGGTCGTCTTGGGCACGTACCGAACGCTAGTCCCGTCCCCGTGCGGCGCACATCGGGCCCTGGTCCGAGCCGCGTCCCCGCCCCGCGGACTAGGTCGCCGCGTATCGTTTGCTGCCGGGAAGGAGGGGGAGCGCTCCCACTCCGCGGCCCTCTCCCAGCACGCCCTTGTTCATCTCATGTGACTTGAGTCACAGAGGGCAAGATTTGTTGACCCTGTGTACCTGCCGCACAGCTCACTGTGATTCAGTGGACGGGACACCGCAACGAAACGCCGATGACAAACCTGGAGTTGCTGTCGAGGTCTCGGGGAGAGCGAGCAATGGAGACCGAGTCGGAGCCGTACGTCCGTCTTGCGACCCTGCGGCAGCTGCACCAGGTGGTGGCCGAGCTCAACACGGCCCGGAGCCTGGCCGACACCCTGCAGACCGTCGTCGACGGCATCGTCCGCGGACTCGGCTACGAGCTCGCCTGTGTCAACCTCGTACGCCCCGACGGGGACCTCGTCGTGGCCGCCTTCGCAGGTGACTCCGCCGCCGAAGCCCTCATCACCGGCCGCGTCGGCTCCCGCGCCGCCTGGGAACGCCGCCTGACCATGGGCGAGGACTGGGACGGCCTGCGTTTCATCCCGCACACCGAGGGCTGGGTCCTGATGGAGGACGACGTCCCCCAATGGCACACCGACGGCCCCGATCCGCGCTTCCTGGACGAGTGGCACCCCGAGGACCGCCTCTACGCCCCCATGTACGCGACCGGCGGGGAACTTCTGGGTGTCATTTCGGTGGACAGGCCGCGCAACGGACGCCGCCCGGGCGCCTGGGGACGTGAAGCGCTCCAGATGTACGCCTTCCAGGCGGCCATTGCGATCAGCAACGCGAGACTGCGCGCGAACATGCAGCGCGCCCTCGTCCGGCTGGAACGCGAGCAGCAGGCGCTGCGGGCCAGCGAAGAGTCGTTCCGGCAGGCCTTCGAGTACGCGCCCAGCGGCATGGCCATCGCCGAGATGGGCGGCGACCAGCACGGCCGGCTGCTGCGCACCAACGACGCCCTCTGCCGCCTGCTCGGCCGGCCCGCCTCCGTACTGCGCCGCTACTCCTTCTCCGACCTCGTCCACCCCGAGGACATCGGCACCCTGCTGCGCACCTCCGCCGAGGGCGGCCGCGCCGAACTGCGCCTCGGGCGGCGCGACGGCACGTACGTATGGGTCTCGCTGCGCAACTCGGTGGTCGCCGACGCCGCCGACGGCCCCCGCTTCCTGCTCACGCACGTCGAGGACATCGAGGAACGCAAGCGCCACGAGCTCCAGCTCGCCCACCGCGCCAGCCACGACTCCCTCACCGGCCTGCCCAACAGCGCCGAACTGCGCTCCCGGCTCGGCGCCCGCCTCTGCCGCCGCCCCCAGTCCGTACGGGCCAGCGCGGTCGAGGCCCTCGACGCGGCGTACGAGGGCCGCCCCGAGGCGGGTGGTGCCGGCGAGCACGGCTTTCCACCCGACGGACAGCCCCACGCGCCGCACGCGCCGCACCACGGCTACGACGCCGGCTACCCCGCCGCCCCCGCCCCCGGGCAGGCCGCCGACGCCTTCGACTTCCCCGGCGCCTTCCCGGGCAGCCCGGACGGCCCGTACGACCACCACGTGCACACGGTGGCCCCCGCCACGGACGTCGACGACGGCACCAAGGGGCTCGCGGTGCTCTTCTGCGACCTCGACGGCTTCAAGTCGATCAACGACCGGTTCGGCCACCACACCGGCGACGCCGTCCTCATCGAGGTGGCCCGGCGCCTGACGACGTGCGTCAGGGACGGTGACACCGTCGCCCGGCTGGGTGGTGACGAGTTCGTCGTCCTCGCCGACGGCCTGGGCGCAGCCGACGCCGCCGACCTCGCCGTCCGGCTGCGCAACGCGATCATCCCGCCGATCCGGGTCGACGGCCGCGCGGTACGGGTGGGAGCGAGTTTCGGCATCGGCTGGGCCAGCTGCGGAATGTCCGCGGACGAGGTGCTGCGCTCCGCCGACCAGCGGATGTACATCGAGAAGAGGTCCCGCTCCAAGGCGCACCGGCGGGCCGGCTGAGGCCGTGCGCCACCCGTGTGCGCACGTGTTCGGGGTAGGCTCCCGTGGGTCGAAAGGAGTGACCTGCGATGACGACGCCCGCGAACAACGGCCCGCACGGTGGGGCGAACCAGCCCGGGGACGATGACCCGTTCGGCTACCTCTACGCGGACGGCCAGGCCGCCGGAGCCACCCCGCCCGGTCAGGGCGGCGGATACGGCTACCCCGGCCCGACGGCCGGCGGACCGCCCGGCGCGCAGCCCGGCGTCCCCCGGACCTCGTACAACCAGGTGCGCACGGTCGGCGAGCGGACGTACGGCGGCCAGCGCGGCGCCGTCCCGCAGCAGCAGCCCCCGCAGGCCTACCAGGCCCAGTACCAGGCCCCCGAAGCCCTCCAGGCGGGCGGCTACGGCGTCCCGCAGCAGCCGTCCGCGCAGACGACGAGCATGCAGCCCCAGCCGGGCCGCGGCGGCGGTCGCGGCAGCAGCCGCGGCGGTGGCTCCAGCCGCCGGGGCATGCTGATCGCGGCGGTCGCGGTGGTGGCGGCCGTCGCCATCGGCATCGGCGCGGCCGTGGTCTTCGGCAAGGACAAGGACAAGGGCGACAAGAACCAGGCGACCGGCCCGACCCAGGCGGCGCAGCCCTCGACGAAGGCCGAGCCGGAGCCGAGCGGTTCCCCGGAGCCCTCGAAGAGCCCGCTGCCCAAGGGCGAGGCGGCCGGTGCCGGCATGGCCCTCACCGGTGGGGCGACGCTGCAGAACAGCGTCTCCGGCTCCAAGAGCTCGGGCGGCCAGTACGTCGGCAACTTCAACCAGACGGGCGCCGCGCTGACCTGGACGGCCGAGCTGCCCGAAGCCGGCGACTACACGCTGAACGTCAACTACGCGGTGCCGGGCAAGGACGCGAAGGTCACGCTGACGATCAACGGGCAGACCCCCACGCAGTCCCTGAACCTCGCCAACTTCTCCAAGGCCGAGGCGGGCGCCTGGGACAAGGGCTGGACCCGGACCTACGCCTTCGTCACCCTCAAGAAGGGCACGAACACGATGAAGATCTCGTGCGAGGCCGGCAACCAGTGCGATGCCATATTCGATCAGCTGCGGCTCACCTCCGGCTGGGCCAAGGGCTGACGGCCGGAAGGACGGCGGCGGACGCGGCGGACGCGGCGGACGCGGCCGACGCGGCGGAAGCCACGAGGGGGAGACGCACCGGGTGCGTCTCCCCCTCGGCCGTTCCCGCGCGCCTACGGGGAGGGCAGCGCCACGGCCCTGACCTGCGGGGCGATCTCCTCGTACGTGCGCGGGTCGAAGTCCCCCGCCGTCGGGGCGTGCACGGTGGCCGCGGAGAGGGCCACCGCACGGACCAGGCGCTCGGGCCAGTCCAGGCCCCGGGTCAGGGCCGAGAGCAGGCCCGCCACCGCCGAGTCGCCCGCGCCGGTGGGGTTCCCGCGCAGCGGGCGGGGCGGGGCCGCCTCCCAGGTGCCGTCGGGGGTGGCGGCGAGCAGGCCGGCGGGGCCGAGGGAGGTCACCACCGCCTGGGCGCCCCTGCGGCGGGCGTCGCGGGTGGCGGGGAGCGGGTCCCGGGCGCCGGTCAGCTCCGCCAGCTCGGCCGCGTTCGGCTTGATGATGTCCGGCCGGGCGGCGACCCCGCGGCGCAGGGCCTCGCCGCTGGTGTCGAGCAGCACGGGCAGTCCGGCCGCGCGGGCCGCCCGCACGAGGACCGCGTACGCCCCGACCGGCACCCCCGGCGGCAGGCTGCCGCACAGGGCCACCGCGCGGGCACGGGTGAGGAGTTCGGCGTACCGCTCCAGGAAGGCGGCCCACTCGGCCGCGGAGATCTGCGGGCCCGGCTCGTTGAACTGGGTGGTGTCGCCGGTGCTCTCGTCGACGACGGCAAGGGTGCGCCGGGTGGTGCCCGCGCAGGGGACGAGGGCGTCGGTCACCCCGGGTGCGCCGGCGAGGAGTTCGCGCACGGTCCGGCCGGCGGGGCCGCCCGCGAAGCCCGTCGCCGTTACCTCCTCGCCGAGCGCGCCGAGCACCCGGGCCACGTTCAGGCCCTTCCCGCCCGCGCGTTCGGTGACGGCGGTGACCCGGTGGGAGGTGTGCGGCAGCATGCGCGGCACCCGGTGGGTGACGTCGAGCGCGGTGTTGAGCGTCACGGTGAGGATCATGGCCAGCCCCGGTCTTGGTGTGTGCCGGGATCATGCCAAATCGAGGGCGGTCGGCCCAGTCCCGTGGGCGGACCGCCCCCTTTGCGCCGTATGAAAGGCCGGTTCAGCCCAGCGGGCTGACGATCCATTCGCCGCGCCGCATGACGCCCTTCACGTCGAACGCGGCGTCGAGGACCACCAGGTCGGCGTACTTGCCGGGCTCCAGCGAGCCGACCTCGTCGTAGAGGCCGAGCAGCTTGGCCGGGTTGGCGGAGATCGCCTGGACCACGGACTCGACGGGCAGCCGGTCCACCGTCACCGACCGCTTGAACGCGGTGTCCAGGGTCAGCGTGGAGCCGGCGATGGAGCCGCCCTCGACGAGCCGGGCGACGCCGTCCTTGACCTCCACCTCCAGCGGGCCGAGGTGGTAGGTGCCGTCGCCGAAGCCGGCCGCGTCCATGGCGTCGGTGATCAGTGCGACGCGGTGCGCGCCCGCGTGGTGGAAGGCCAGCTCCAGCATCGCCGGGTGCAGGTGGGTGCCGTCGTTGATCAGCTCGACGGTGACCCGTTCGTCCTCCAGCAGCGCCGCGATCGGGCCGGGCGCCCGGTGTTCCAGGCCGGGCATGGCGTTGTACAGGTGGGTGGCGACGGTCGCTCCGGCGTCGATGGCCTGGCGGGTCTGGTCGTACGTGGAGTCGGTGTGGCCGATCGCGGCGATGACCCCCTGCTCGGCGAGCAGCCGTACGGAGTCCAGGCCGCCGGGGAGTTCGGTGGCGAGGGTGACCATGCGGGCGGCGCCGTGCGCGGCGTCGACCAGTTTGCGGACCTCCGCCGGGTCGGGGTCGCGCAGCAGGTCGGCCTTGTGGGCGCCCTTGCGGCAGGGGTTGATGAAGGGGCCCTCGAAGTGGATGCCGGCGATCTCGCCCTGCTGGGTGAGCTCGGCGAGCAGTCCGGCGCGGCGGGCCAGTTCGTCCAGGTCGCCGGTGACGGTGGAGGCGACGAGGGTGGTGGTGCCGTGCTCGCGGTGGGTGCGTACGCCCTTGAGGACGTCCTCGGCGGTGCCGGAGGTGAAGGAGGCGCCGCCGCCGCCGTGGTTGTGCATGTCCACGAAGCCGGGGACGAGCCAGTGCCCGGACAGGTCGACGACGGTGGCGTCCTCGGGGGCGCTGCCCGCGATCCGGGCGCCGTCGACGATGACGCGGCCGCCCGCCACGGTCCCGGTGGGCAGCACCACCCTCGCGCCTGAGAGAACGGTGCTCTGTGCGCTTCCGGACATCAGGCAGGTACCTCCGTGGCGAGTAGGTCCCAGGCGAGGAGCCCTGCGCCCAGGCATCCGGCGGTGTCCCCGAGGGCAGCCGGAACGATCTCGGGCAGCCGCTGGAACGTCACGCGCTCCTCGACGGCCGTCCGCAGTGGTGTGAACAAGGTTTCCCCCGCCTCGGCGAGCCCGCCACCGATGATCAGCGTGCTCGGGTCCAGCAGGGTGATCGCGGTGACCAGGCCGTCGGCGAGGGCGCCGATGGCGGCCAGCCAGACCTCGCGGGCGGCCGCGTCGCCGGACTCGACGGCCTTGGCGCAGTCGGCGGCGTCGGCTTCGGGGTCGCCGGAGGCGGCGGCCCAGGCGCGGCTGACGGCGGAGGCGGAGGCGAGGGTCTCCAGGCAGCCGTGCTGGCCGCAGCCGCAGGCGGGCCCGCCGGGGCGGACCACGATGTGCCCGATCTCGCCCGCGTAGCCGTGGGCGCCGGCCTCGATGCGGCCGGCGATGCCGATGGCGCCGGCGATGCCGGTGCCGAGCGGGACGAAGAGGAAGCGCTGGGCGCCCAGGCCCGCGCCGATGCGGCCCTCGGCGAGTCCGCCCGTGCGGACGTCGTGGCCGAGGGCGACCGGGATCCCGCCGAGGCGGGCGGTGAGCAGGTCGCGCATCGGTACGTCCCGCCAGCCCAGGTTCGCCGCGTACACGGCGAGGCCGCGCTCGGCGTCGACGATGCCGGGGACGGCGACGCCGGCGGCCGAGGCGGGCGCGCCGAAGCGTTCCCGGCCGAGGTCGAGGAGCTCGGCGGCGAAGTCCAGGATCGTCTCGACGACGGCTTCGGGGCCCCGCTCGCGGCCGGTGGCGCGGCGTGCCTCGTGCAGCAGGGTTCCGTCCGCCCCGATCAGGGCGGCCTTGATCCCGGTGCCGCCCACATCGAGGGCGATGACGTGTTTCACGGGTTTCACAGCAGACAGTCTCGCGTGCTCGGCGGGGAAAGGTCTAGTCCATTGGAGGGGATTGTTGACCGGGCATACAAATCAGGACCGCCTTACGGACACAGTCCGGAAACAGTCCGCGGCACACCCCGTTCCGGATGTGGAGGAGCCGCCAAAGTGGTGTAGACCTTACGTCGGATCGTACGTACAACCAGGGGTGGATCAAGAACTGTGAAGGGCCGTTACCTGAGGCCGGCCGCGACCGGCGCCGCACTGTGCCTGGCCGTGGCGACACTGGCGGGCTGTGGAACCGTGTCCGGCCTCACCGGGGACAACGAGGTGACCCTCCGGGTCGTGGCGGCCGACTACGGGGACAATCCGCAGAACTCCTCCGCCGGCTACTGGAAGAACCTCGCCACCGCCTTCGAGAAGGACAACCCCGGCGTCCACGTCGAGGTCAGCGTCTACTCCTGGTCGGAGGTCGACGCCAAGGTCGCCGCGATGGTCAAGGCGGGCAAGGCCCCCGACATAGCCCAGATCGGCGCCTACGCCGACTACGCCGAAGCCGGCAAGCTCTACACCGCCGACGAACTGCTCTCCGTCACCACCGAGGCCGACTTCCTCGCCCCCCTCGCCGACGCGGGCAAGGTCAAGCGCGTCCAGTACGGAATGCCCTTCGTCGCCAGCACCCGGCTGCTCTTCTACAACACCAAGCTCCTCGGCGACGCCGGCATCATCCCCAAGGACGGCAACACCCCCTGGCAGCCCAAGAGCTGGGCGGACGTCGAAGCCGCCGCCAAGAAGCTCAAGGCCGCCAACGTCCCCACCCCCTTCGCGCTGCCCCTCGGCCGCGAGGAGGCCCAGGCCGAGACGATGATGTGGCTCCTCTCCGGAGGCGGCGGCTACACCGACAACGAGGAGGCGTACTCGATCGACTCCCCGGAGAACGTCAAGTCGCTGGAGTTCCTCCGCGACAAGATGGTCGGCCAGCAGCTCACCGGCCCCGTCGAACCGGGCAAGCTCGACCGCCAGACCGCCTTCGACGCCTTCACGCGCGGCGAGGTCGGCATGCTCAACGGCCACCCCACCCTGCTCAAGCAGGCCGCCGGCAAGGGCGTGAAGTTCGGCATGGTCGCCATGCCCACCATCGACGGCACCGACCACTCCACCATGGGCGTCGCCGACTGGGTCATGGCCTTCAAGAACGGCCACAAGAAGGAGTCCGGGAAGTTCCTGGACCACCTCTTCTCCGCGAAGAACGTGACCACCTTCACCAACCAGTACGACCTCCTCCCCGTCACCACCAGCGGCTACCGGGCCATGGCCAACAGCACGGGCGGCTCGGCCACCCAGCTGAAGACCTTCCTCACCGCCCTCCCCAACGCCCGGCTCTACCCGGTCGGCAAGAAGTCCTGGGCCGGGGTCAGCGAGGACGTCAAGCAGAACATCGGCAAGGCCGTCGCCCCCGGGGGACAGCCCGCCAAGGTCCTCGAAGAGATCGCCGTGGCCGCGCGCAAGGCCGACGGGGAGCGCTGACCCGTCCCCGACGGGGTGTCGGTGGGCGGCGTTAATCTGGCCGTATGACGGACGGCGGGCAGGCGGGTGACACGAGCGGCGCGGCGGCGGAGGCGGCCCCCGGGCCGCTGACCGCCGCCGAGGCCGCCGTACTCGCCTACGAGGGCCGCAGCTGGCCCGGCCCCGGCGCCAAGGAACGCGCGATACGCGAGGCCCTCGGACTCACCCCGGTCAGCTACTACCAGCTGCTCAACGCCCTCATGGACGACCCCCGAGCCCTCGCCCACGCCCCCGGCACCATCAACCGCCTCCGCCGCATCCGCGCGGCCCAGCGAGCCCGGCGGTAGCTCCGGGGCGGGCTTCGGGGCGGGGCCAGTGGTGCGCCGGGCCCGCATGAGCCGCCCCGCGCCCCCGCGGCCGCCCGATGCCCGACGCACCGGCCCCGGTCGGCCCGTGCCCTGGCCCGTGCGCCGCCCTGGTCGCCCGGTGGCCGGACGCCGGCACTGGCCGGGCCGGGCCGGGCCCGCATGAGCCCGCCTGGAGCGGCCTCCGCGAAGGCTGGGCGGGGCTCGCGCCACGCCGGTAGGGTCGTCCGTATGGGGAGCCAGCCGCACGACCCGCAGCCGAAGCCGCAGCCGATGCCCGTGCCCGCCACCGCAGCCGGACGCGAGGGACTCGAAGCCCTCCTCCGCGCACCCCGCAGAGCCGTCATCGCCCTCGACTTCGACGGCACCCTCGCCGAGATCGTCCCCGACCCCGACCAGGCCCGCGCCCACCCCGACGCCGTCCCCGCGCTCGCCGCGCTCGCGCCCCAGGTCGAAGCCGTCGCCGTGGTCACCGGCCGGCCCGCCGGCGTCGCCGTACGCCACGGCGGCTTCGCCGGAGTACCCGGACTGGAACACCTCGTCGTCCTCGGGCACTACGGGGCCGAACGCTGGGACGCCGTCACCGGCATAGTCCGCGCCCCCGCCGAGCACCCGGGCGTCGCCGCCGTACGGGCCGAGCTACCGGGCTTCCTCGACGCCATCGGCGCGTGGCGCGGGACCTGGATCGAGGAGAAGGGCCAGGCGCTCGCCGTCCACACCCGCCGCGCCGAAGACCCCGCGGCGGCCTTCGAAGCCCTCCGCGAACCCCTCGCGGAGCTCGCCGCCCGCCACGGCCTCATGGTCGAGCCGGGCCGAGCCGTCCTGGAACTCCGCCCGCCGGGCATGGACAAGGGCGTCGCCCTGACCGAGTTCCTCACCGAGCGCGGCGCCGAGGCCGTCCTGTACGCGGGCGACGACCTCGGCGACCTCGCGGCGTACTCGGCGGTCGAGAAGCGCCGCACCGAAGGCCTCCCGGGCCTCCTGGTGTGCAGCGGTTCGGCGGAAGTCCCCGAACTGGCATCCCGAGCCGACCTCGTCCTCCCGGGCCCGGCAGCGGTAACGGCCTTCCTGGCCCAGCTGGCGGGGGCACTGCGGGGGTAGGGGCGGGGGCTCGCGGCGGGGGCCCGCTATCTCCCCCTCGAGGTGGTGGGGGCGGGGCGGTGTTTGCCCACCCGCCTCCCCGTCTGCGGGCCGGTGGGCGGGGTCCCCTCGGGCGGTCTCACGGCCGGTTTGGGGGTTTCCCGTCAGTCCCATCGTCCTTCCGTGTCGTGCCGGCCTGTCAAGGGCGCTCCTTCGTCGCGTCGCTTCGCGATGGCCTTCGGCCACCCTTGACAGACCGACCCGCCACGGAAAGCCGAAAGACTGCCGGGAAACCCCCAAAAGAACGGCACGGTCGATGGTTGAAGGGACGACCCTGTCAGCGATGAGGCGAGGCGTCGGGGCCCGGCCCGCCGGGCATCCGGGCCCTCAGATGCCGCCGTTCCGGGCCGGGTGCGCGGCTACCTGCACGAGAGGTTGATCAGAGCGGCCTACGGAGCCCCCTGACGCGTCAGATCGCTACGCGCTCCTCATTCCTCGGCGTCCGGCGACCGTCCTGGGCTGATACCTGCACCAAAGGACGACCAGGACAGCCGGGAAACCTGCGGGCGCGTCAGATCGCTACGCGCTTCTCTGATCTCGGCGGCCGACGGCCGTCTTGGGCTGGTCCGGGGCGGGTTCGACGTTGGTGACGGCGGTGGTGAATTCGCGGCCCGAGGCGCCACGGATGTAGGCGAGCTCCATCCAGCGCTCGATGCCCGTGTCCGAGACGTTCTCGTTGATCACGGCCATGAGGACGCCTTCGGCGCCGGAGGCGATGTCGCGGACGCGTCGGCGGAGGAGGCGGTGGGGGACGTACTCGTACTGCTCACTCATCGTCCTGCTCCGCCTCTTCGGGTGCGCTGCGCAGGAACCTCGCCCAGCCGGCTTCCGCGCGGGCGATCAGTCCGGGGCTGGGACGGCAGCATCCCTGCAACTCGGGTCGTTCCTCTGCGCTGTTCGTCGTCATGCCGAGATGACGGGCGGGCAGGCGCGGCGGTCGACAGGTCGTCGTGTGGCCATCGGTGGCCATGTGGCGGCCACAGGAGCGGATGGACGCGATGACGCCTCAACCTGGGTCCATGAGTCAACGCAATGACGCACTGCGAGCTGCGAGGCTGCGCGTCGGCTGGCGCACGATGGACCAGGCGGCGAAGAGCCTGTCCGAGCACGGGCAGCGGTTACTCCAGGACCGGCACTTCGAGGTGTCGCCGCGCACCTGGCGTCGCTGGGAGGGCGAGCGGCCGGGCTGGCCTCCCGAGGAGACCGCGATCGTGCTGCACGACGTGCTGGGCCGCTGGCCCGAGGATCTGGGATTCACCGTGCCCGCCGGATGGATCCGCCCCGAGGCCCGTCAGGAGAAGGACGTGAACAGAAGACAGTTCGTCTCCGTCACCGCCGCCGCGCTTGTCCCTGGGCCGATGTCGCCCCAGCACGTGGATCCGGCACTCGTCGACTACTTCGAGCAGCAGCTCGAAGGGCATTACCGAGCTGACATGTATCTCGGTCCTCACGACCTGATCGGTACCGTCAGCGCGCAGTACCAGCTGATCGACAAGCTGATCCGCTCCGCGAGGGGCGAGGCGCGCCGTGGCCTTCTGCGGGTGGGGGCCGCCTACGCCGCGCTGGTCGGCTGGCTGTACCAGGACGCGGGCGATCTCGGTGCCGCCGCGTTCTGGCGCGGTGTCACGCAGGAGATGGCGGTACGGTCCCGTGACCCTCAGCTCATCGGTTACAGCCTCGTCAACCAGGCACACGTACGGACGGACCTACGGGACGGGTACGGAGTGATCGACCTGTGCGAGGCAGCCTTGGACGTGTCGGACGTGGTCCTGCCCAAGATCCGAGTCATGGCCATGCAGCAACAGGCGCACGGCGCGAGCCTCACCGGCGACCGGACCACCGTGGATCGTCTCATCGACACTGCCGACGGACTGTTGGCCCGCGTGGACGACGACCTGCCCTGGGGCAACGCCTGCCGAAGGACACCCGGTTACCTGGAGGTCCAACGCGCCACCTGCTACGGGCGGCTGGGCCTGGGCAGGGAGGCGGACTCGCTCTGGGCACAGGTCCTCTCCGTCGTGCCCACGAGCGCACGGCGGGACCGGGGCGTGTACCTCGCCCGGCACGCCACTTCCGCCGCGACCGCACGGGAACCCGACCACGCGGTGGAGATCGCCCGTGAAGCCGTCGACATCGCCATCGAGACCCGGTCCGCCCGCATGTTCCGCGAACTGCTCACTCTGGAGCGGGCCATGCGTCCGTGGCACGATGCCCCCGTAGGCCGGGACCTCGCAGAGATCCTGGCGCCGGTTGGCAAGGGGAGCTGACATGGGCGTACCGACGGTCCTGACCGACGAGCAGATCGCCGAGAACCTGGCCGGGCTGCCCGGCTGGGAACGCAAGGGCGACGAGATCACCCGCACCTACGAGATCCGCTACCACGCCGCCGTGGCAGCCATCGTCACCATCGCCGACCGGTCCAGGCGCATCCAGCACCACGCGGACCTCGACCTGCGGATCGACCACCTGCGGGCGACGATCACCACCCACGACGCCGGTCACCGCCTCACCGCAGCCGACTTCGACCTCGCCCACCGCATCGACGCGATCGTCGCCGCCCACCAGTCCCTCCCCCTGGACTGAAACGGCCTAGTGGGCCGGTACTCCGAGGCCCTGGGATTCGCTCTGCCGGTACCGATGGCACGAGTCCGCGCAGACGGGAAGGGAGGACATGACATGGAGACCAACGCCCTGAAGAGGTACAGCCAACCTTCGGAGTGATGCAACAGGCGATCGGTGCGGGTATCAGCCCTGGACGGTCTCCGGCCGCCGAGATCAGAGAAGCGCGTAGCGATCTGACGCGCCCGTCCGCTTCCGGCGCTGCTCTGATCGTCCTTTGGTGCGGGTATTCAGCCCTAGACGGGCGTCGGACGCTGAGAAATGAGGAGCGCGTAGCGATCTGTTGCGTCTGGAGGCT
The DNA here is from genome assembly GCF_045160885.1 of Streptomyces sp. NBC_00158. Taxonomy (NCBI): domain Bacteria; kingdom Bacillati; phylum Actinomycetota; class Actinomycetes; order Kitasatosporales; family Streptomycetaceae; genus Streptomyces; species Streptomyces sp. NBC_00158. The sequence goes on along the minus strand of NZ_CP108161.1, from coordinate 3,280,599 downwards.
CCGCAGGCCGCTCGGGTCGCCTTTTGGTGCGGGTAGCCGTGCCCCCGGCCCTGAATCGCGGATCGCACGGCTCGGATGCCCGGCGGGCCGGGTCCCGGCCCCTCGCCTCATCGCTGCGACACCCGTCCCTTCTCCTCTGGACCGTGCCGTTCTTTTGGGGGTTTCCCGGCAGTCTTTCGGCTTTCCGTGGCGGGTCGGTCTGTCAAGGGTGGAGCGAAGCGACATCGCGTAGCGACGCGACCGAAGGGAGCGCCCTTGACAGGCCGGCCCGACGCGGAAGGACGATGGGACTGACGGGAAGCCCCCAACCTGCTCTGAGACCGCCCGAGGGGACCCCGCCGGCCCACCCCACCGCCCCGCAGACGGGGAGGTGGGCGGGCAGCCACCGACCCGCCCCCGCCCCCACCCCCTCGCGGGGGAGATAGCGGGCCCCCACCGCGAGCCCCTTACCCCCGCAGGGCCTCCAGCTGGGCTTCGAACCAGGCCGCCGGGGGGAGGGTCGTGGCGGATGCGGCCAGGCGCTTCGTGCGTTCCGCGCGTTCGTGCGCGGGCATGGTGAGGGCCTCGTGGAGGGCTTCGGCCGTCGCGGTGACGTCGTACGGGTTGACCGTCAGGGCGTCCGCGCGGAGTTCCGCGTACGCGCCCGCCCCGGTGGAGAGGACCAGGGCGCAGCCCGCCTCCGAGACGACCGGGATCTCCTTCGCAACGAGGTTCATGCCGTCCCGCACCGGGTTGATCAGGGCCACGTCCGCCAGCCGGTACGCGGCCAGGGAGCGGGCGAAGTCGTCCTGGACGGAGACGAGGACCGGCTGCCAGTCGTCCGTACCGAACTCCGTGTTGATCTCCCCGGCCAGTTCGCGCACCGACTCGGTGTAGTCCCGGTACACCTTCAGGTCCTGCCGGGAGGGGTAGGCGGAGGCCAGGTGGACGACGCGGCCGCGCCACTCGGGGTGGGTGGTCAGGAGCTCTCGGTAGGCGAGGAGCCCGCGCAGGATGTTCTTCGACAGTTCGGTGCGGTCGACGCGGACGATGGTCCTGCGGTCGCCCACCTCCGCCCGCAGCCCGGCGAGCTTGTCGTCGACCTCCGGCCGGTGGGCCAGTTCCCGCAGGTCGTCCGCGTCCACCCCGAGGGCGAAGACCCTGACGTAGGTCCGCTTGTGCCGTACGGGGCCCAGCGGGTGCTTGTCGACGTAGCGGGCCTTCGCCGGCTCCACCCCGGAGGGGAACTTCGAGGAGGCGATGCCCCGCTCGTCGTCGATGTTCGCGCAGTTCATGAAGGCGTGCGCCCACGGCCAGGTGTGGAAGCCGACCACGTCCGCCCCGAGCATCCCCCACATGAGCTGGGACCGGACGTCGTCGGGCAGCATCCGAAGGAACTCGTAGGACGCCCACGGCGTGTGCGTGAAGTGCGCGATCCGCAGGTCCGGCCGCAGTTCCCGCAGCTGCCCCGGGACCAGGGCGAGGTGGTAGTCCTGGACGAGGACGGACGCGCCCTCGGCGGCCTCCTCGGCCAGGGCTTCGGCGAAGGCGCGGTTGTAGGCGGTGTACGAGGCCCAGCGCCGCCGGAACCCCGCGTCGAAGACGGGTTCGCGGGGGACGTCGTAGAGGTGGTGGTGGGTGAACCAGAGCACGGAGTTCGCGATGCCGTTGTACGCGTCGTCGTACACCTCGGGGTCGATGTCCAGCATCCGGACGCCCGGCTCGGAGACTCCGCGGCGGACGGCCTCCCGGTCGGCTTCGGAGAGGGCCGCGCAGATCCACAGGGCCTCCGGCTGCGCCGCGAGCGCGGCGGAGAGTCCGGAGACGAGGCCGCCGCCGCCGCGCCGGGCGCTGAGGGTGCCGTCGGCGTCGAGGGCGTACGAGAGCGGGCCGCGGTTGGCGGCGACGAGTACCTGAGAAGCCATGTCGCGAACCTAGCCCGGGGCCCGCTCGCTCAAACGTCCGGGAAATGTCCGGTTCGTCACGTACTGGTCAAGGGTGGGGCAGAGCAGGGCCGCGTCACGCCACGCGCCGCCCCGCGTACTCCTTGACCTCCGCCATCGGCGGCCGCTCCTCCGTGTCCACGGCGTACGTGCGCGGCACGAACCCGTCCGGCCCCCGCTCGAACTGGGTCAGCTCCGGCCGCACCAGGTGCCCGCGCGAGAGCCGCAGCTGGGCGGTGCGGTAGATCGCGGCGGCCATCCGGCCCAGGGCCTGCCCGTCCTGGTGGCGGTGCAGCCGGACCCCCACGTCCACCTGGGCCAGCGCGTCCAGTCCGACCGTGTGCAGCGCGTCCACCAGCAGGCCCAGCTCGACCCCGTACCCGACGGGGAAGGGGAGGCGTTCCAGCAGGGAGCGGCGTACGGCGTACTCGCCGCCCAGTGGCTGGACGAAGCCGGCCAGCTGGGGCCAGTGGAGGTTGAGGAGCGGGCGGGCCACCAGCTCCGTGACGCGGCCGCCCTGGCCCGGCGCGTCGCCGAGGGGCCGGTCGTACATGGCCTTGACGAACTGCACCTGCGGGTCGGTGAGCAGCGGTCCGACGATCCCGGAGACGAAGGCGGAGTCGAAGTCCCGCAGGTCGGCGTCGACGAAGCAGACGACGTCCCCGGTGGTGGCCAGCAGGGAGCGCCACAGCACCTCGCCCTTGCCGGGCAGGGTCGGGATGCGGGGCAGGATCGAGTCCCGGTGCACCACGCGGGCGCCGGCCTTCGCGGCGACCTCCGCCGTACGGTCGGAGGAGCCGGAGTCGACGACGACCAGCTCGTCCACCAGGGGGACGGGCGGGGCCTCGATCAGGTCGCGCCGGATGATCTCGACGATCTCCCCGACGGTGGCCTCCTCGTCGAGCGCGGGCAGCACCACGCTCACCGTCGTCCCGGCCGCCCGTTTCCGGTCGAGCAGCTGGTCGAGCGGTCGGTCGGCGGCGGACCAGGAGCGGTCTGCCAGCCAGCGCTCCACCTCATCCAGCACTCTCAGCACTCCCTGCGCTTCTCTGCGGCACTACCCAGACACTTCACGCTCGGCTCACGCTCGGCGGATTTGCGCCGAATTGTGATCCATCTCGCGGTTCGGACGGCTGTCTCAACCACCCGTCCCTTCGGTTACAGTCTTGAACAACGCGAGAGACCACCGCATGCCGGGGGTCCCGCGGAACAAACGCACCGGCGCGCCACAGAGCGCGTGTGCCGGTGCCATACCGCTCATCCAGAGGGGCAGAGGGACACGGCCCGTTGAAGCCCCGGCAACCCTCCAGTCGGTTCTCGCAAGCGCGAGGCCCCGGCTAGGGAAGGTGCCAATTCCGTCTCATGGCGAAGTGCGCCATGGGGAAGATGAGGAGAAAGGGCCTCGCCATCATGGCTGCACAGACTGTCGCCACCTCTGTCGACCTCGGACCCGCCACCGGACTTTCCTGTCGCGAGTGCGGTACCCGCTTCGAGCTCGGCCCCATCTTCGCCTGCGTCGAGTGCTTCGGCCCCCTGGAAGTCGCCTACGAGCTCCCGCTCGGCGACCCGGAGGCCCTGCGCGCCGCGATCGAGGCCGGTCCGAACAACATCTGGCGCTACGCGCCGCTGCTGCCCGTCCCGGTGGACGTGGCCTCCAAGCCGAGCCTGAACCCCGGCTTCACCAAGCTCGTGGACGCCGAGAACCTGGCCAAGGAGCTGGGCGTCACCGGCAAGCTCTACGTCAAGGACGACTCCGGCAACCCGACGCACTCCTTCAAGGACCGCGTCGTGGCCATCGCCGTCGAGGCCGCCCGCGCCTTCGGCTTCACCACCCTCTCCTGCTCCTCCACCGGCAACCTGGCCGGCGCCGTCGGCGCCGCGGCCGCCCGGGCCGGGTTCCGCTCCTGCGTGTTCATCCCGCACGACCTGGAGCAGGGCAAGGTCGTCATGGCCGGTGTCTACGGCGGCGACCTCGTCGGCATCGAGGGCAACTACGACGACGTGAACCGCTTCTGCTCCGAGCTCATCGGCGACCCGCTGGGCGAGGGCTGGGGCTTCGTCAACGTCAACCTGCGCCCCTACTACGGCGAGGGCTCCAAGACCCTGGCGTACGAGATCTGCGAGCAGCTCGGCTGGCAGCTGCCCGACCAGATCGTCATCCCGATCGCGTCCGGCTCCCAGCTGACGAAGATCGACAAGGGCCTCCAGGAGCTGATCAAGCTCGGTCTGGTCGAGGACAAGCCGTACAAGATCTTCGGCGCCCAGGCCGAGGGCTGCTCCCCGGTGTCCACCGCATTCAAGGCCGGCCACGACGTGGTCCGCCCGCAGAAGCCGAACACGATCGCCAAGTCCCTGGCCATCGGCAACCCGGCGGACGGCCCGTACGTCCTGGACATCGCGCGGCGCACCGGCGGCTACGTCGAGGACGTCAACGACGAGCAGGTCGTCGAGGCCATCAAGATCCTGGCGCGCACCGAGGGCATCTTCGCCGAGACCGCGGGCGGCGTGACCGTCGGCGTGACGAAGAAGCTCATCGAGAACGGGCAGCTCGACCCGGCGCTGACCACGGTGGTCCTGAACACCGGTGACGGCCTCAAGACCCTGGAGGCGGTGGCCGCCGACAGCGGCCAGACCGCCACCATCCGCCCGAGCCTGGACGCGTTCCGCGCCGCCGGCCTGGCCTGACCCTTCCCCCCTGACCTGACACATCCGGAAAGGCGGTAGCGCCATGAGCGTCAACGTCCGCATCCCCACCATCCTGCGCACCTACACCGGCGGCGCCGCCGAGGTCACGGCCGAGGGCGCGACCCTGGCCGAGGTCATCGAGTCCCTGGAGAAGAGCCACCCGGGCATCGCCGCGCGCGTCCTGGACGACCAGGGCAAGCTGCGCCGCTTCGTGAACGTCTACGTCAACGACGACGACGTGCGCTTCGAGGGCGGCCTGGAGGCGGCGACGCCGGACGGCGCCGGCGTCTCGATCATCCCCGCCGTGGCCGGCGGCTGCTGATCCGCTGATCCGCTGATCCCCGGCCGGCTTCGCGGCTGACGCGTTCAGATCAGAATTGCCCCCTCCGCTAAAAGTGGAGGGGGCAATTCTGCTTGATTGGGCGCGGTAGAGTTGGGGCAGTCCCCTCCGCTGTTCTTGCCCGCCGCATATGAGCGGGCCGACGGATGGTTGACATTGAGTCAACATGAGCGCGCCTTTTGGGCCTTTGGTGCCTCTTGTCTGGCCCGAGTTGCCCTGGAATACCCCTGGATTTCACCCTATTTCCAGCTTTCCGTGTGTCCAGATTTCTCGTCGGATTGACCTGTTGCAGACAGCACCGGTGCGGATACATTCAGCCGCGGTCGAGGCGTTCCGGCGCAAGTTCTGACCCGGGACCGCGAAGTGCGGTCCCGCGCAAGGGCCAGTAATAGGGGAGTTAGGCATGGCTCAGGGCACCGTCAAGTGGTTCAACGCGGAGAAGGGCTACGGCTTCATCGCGGTCGACGGTGGTGCGGATGTGTTCGTCCACTACAGCGCCATCCAGATGGACGGATACCGCACCCTTGAAGAGGGTCAGCGGGTCGAGTTCGAGATCTCGCAGGGCCAGAAGGGTCCGCAGGCGGACATGGTCAAGCTCGCGGCCGGCTGAGTCGGAGCGAACGCGATCGGCCACCGACGCACGCACGAGCTTGAGGGGCCCACATCCTGGACAGGGATGTGGGCCCCTCCTGCGTGTCGCCCCGCGTCACCGCCGTGTCGCCGCCGCGCCGCCCGCGTGTTGCCTGAAGCCGCTTGCACTCGTGGGGGTCGAGTGCTAATCATTGGCGTTAGCACTCTCCCGGTGAGAGTGCTACTAAAACGAGGACCGGGCCGGTGAGGCCCGCAGGACCCGGCGGGACGGAACCGCCGGATCCGCAGGCCGTCCGTCGCGGGCGCGGGCGCGGTCCGGAGCAATCCACCCCTGTCCGGGAGGACCACTTCACATGGCCAAGATCATTGCGTTCAACGAGGAGGCCCGGCGCGGTCTCGAGCGTGGCATGAACCAGCTCGCCGACGCCGTCAAGGTCACCCTTGGCCCCAAGGGTCGCAACGTCGTCCTTGAGAAGAAGTGGGGCGCCCCCACGATCACCAACGACGGCGTCTCCATCGCCAAGGAGATCGAGCTCGAGGACCCGTACGAGAAGATCGGCGCCGAGCTGGTCAAGGAAGTCGCCAAGAAGACGGACGACGTCGCCGGTGACGGTACGACCACCGCGACCGTCCTCGCCCAGGCGCTCGTACGCGAGGGCCTGCGCAACGTCGCCGCCGGCGCCAACCCGATGGCCCTCAAGCGCGGCATCGAGAAGGCCGTCGAGGCCGTCTCCGCCGCCCTGCTGGCCCAGGCCAAGGATGTCGAGACCAAGGAGCAGATCGCTTCCACGGCCTCCATCTCCGCCGCCGACACCCAGATCGGCGAGCTCATCGCCGAGGCCATGGACAAGGTCGGCAAGGAAGGCGTCATCACCGTCGAGGAGTCCCAGACCTTCGGTCTGGAGCTTGAGCTCACCGAGGGCATGCGCTTCGACAAGGGCTACATCTCGGCGTACTTCGCCACCGACATGGAGCGTATGGAGGCGTCCCTCGACGACCCGTACATCCTGATCGTCAACTCCAAGATCGGCTCGGTCAAGGACCTGCTGCCGCTCCTGGAGAAGGTCATGCAGTCCGGCAAGCCGCTGCTGATCATCGCCGAGGACGTCGAGGGCGAGGCCCTGTCGACCCTGGTCGTCAACAAGATCCGCGGCACCTTCAAGTCCGTCGCCGTCAAGGCCCCGGGCTTCGGCGACCGCCGCAAGGCCATGCTCGGCGACATCGCCATCCTCACGGGCGGCACGGTCATCTCCGAGGAGGTCGGCCTCAAGCTGGAGAACGCCGGTCTCGACCTGCTCGGCCGCGCCCGCAAGGTCGTCATCACCAAGGACGAGACCACCATCGTCGACGGTGCCGGTGACAGCGACCAGGTCGGCGGCCGCGTCAACCAGATCCGCGCCGAGATCGAGAACTCCGACTCGGACTACGACCGCGAGAAGCTCCAGGAGCGCCTCGCGAAGCTGGCCGGCGGCGTGGCCGTCATCAAGGCCGGTGCCGCGACCGAGGTCGAGCTCAAGGAGCGCAAGCACCGCATCGAGGACGCCGTCCGCAACGCGAAGGCGGCCGTCGAGGAGGGCATCGTCGCCGGCGGTGGCGTGGCCCTGCTGCAGGCCTCCTCGGTCTTCGAGAAGCTGGAGCTCACGGGTGACGAGGCGACCGGCGCCAACGCCGTGAAGCTCGCGCTGGAGGCCCCGCTGAAGCAGATCGCCGTCAACGGTGGTCTCGAGGGCGGCGTCGTCGTGGAGAAGGTGCGCAACCTGGCCGTCGGCCACGGTCTGAACGCCGCCACCGGCGAGTACGTCGACATGATCGCCGAGGGCATCATCGACCCGGCGAAGGTCACGCGTTCCGCGCTGCAGAACGCCGCGTCCATCGCCGCGCTGTTCCTGACCACCGAGGCCGTCATCGCCGACAAGCCGGAGAAGGCCGCCGCCGCTCCGGGCGGCATGCCGGGCGGTGACATGGACTTCTGATCGGCCCCGCGCTGATCGGCTGTTCTCGAACGAGGGCGGCACCCCTTCCCGACGGAGGGGGTGCCGCCCTCGGGCGTTTGCGGGGAGGGGGCTCAGTGCGCGTAGTCCTTGAGCGCCTCGGTGACGAGGGCGAACCCGACCGGCTCGGGGAGGGCGAGGGTTCGGCCGTAGGGGCAGGACTCCCGCAGGCGGTAGCGTCCGTTTTCCGGCGCGCTGTAGACCGTGACGGTGTCGCTGTCGCGGTCGATCAGCAGGAACACGGGGATGCCCGCCTGCGCGTAACCGTCACGCTTCTCCTGCCTGTCGCGGGCCTCGGTGTCATGGTCATGTGACGTGACCTCGACGGTCATCAGCACCCCTGCGGGATCGGACCACTCACCGTGCCCGGCGAAGTGCCGTTGCGGGGCGAGTGCACCATCGGGCCGGGCGCGGCCGTTGCGGTAGTGCTCGGTGCGGAGGCCGCGCTCGCGGTACAGGCGCAGGTCGGGGCGGTGCGCCATGCACTGGTCCGCGACCCACATGATGATCTCGTCGTGGTCGCCGTCGGGCACCGGCTTGACCTCCAGCTTTCCGTTGATGAATTCGAGCGTGACGGTCTCGGGTGCGCGACTTGCCAGAGTCTCGAAGTCCTTCAGCGGCATCTGGGCGTGCGCGGCGGTGCTGGGGGTCATGGGGTCGCCTCCTCGACTCCATGGTGCCCGTGTTCGGCGCCGGTGGAGCGGCGGACTGGTCATCGGCGGTTCCTTTCGCGGATGCGGGTCGCGTGGGCGCGGACCTCGTCCGGGGTGAGGGACGGGGTGAACACCGGCGGGCGGGGGCCTTCGGGGCGGCAGGCGCGGCAGCGGCCTTCGACGAAGGCGCCGGGCGGGCCGGGGGCGCGGCATTCGGTGCACTCGGCGCGGACCGGGGGTGGGGCTTCTTCCGGCAGGGCCGGGGCCGGGTCGGGTGGTGCGGCGGGGAGTTTGGATTCCAGGCGTTTGCGGAGCAGGGCCGCCGGGTGGTGGACCACGGGCGGCAGGCCGGCGGTGAGGGTGAGCCGGATGCGGTCGGGGGTGGCGCCGCGGGCCAGCCAGGGGACCAGGAGCGGGGCGAGGGTCGTGCAGTCGGCCTTGGACAGCGCCAGGGCGGGGGCGGTGCGGCCGAGCGAGGTGAGGATGCCGTACGCGTCGGGGCCGACGGCGGCCGGTGCCGGTGCCGGGGGTACCGGTGAGGGTGGTGGCGGGGCGGTCGGTGCGGGGGAATCCCTCTGGGTGAACCGGGCCCACCAGGCGCCGTCGCGGGCCGTGCGGGAGAAGAACGTACGGGTGACCCAGCGGGTGACCGGGCCGGGCAGCCGCTGCCGTACGCGGTGCAGGTGCCCGGCGGTGGCCAGCCGGTTGAGGGCGGTGCGCAGGGCGCACTGGCCCCACAGGGGCAGCACGGCGGCGAGGGTCTTCACGCTGATGTCGGCGCCGTCCGGCAGCCGGTCGAGGTACCCGGCGACGGCCGCCTCGCGGGCGGGGAGGTGCGCGAAGTCGCGGGCGGTGCGCGGCGCTTGCTCCGGTGCGGCGATTTTGCCGTAGCCGGGCTTGGCGAGGGGGTGCGGGGCAGCACTAAGCTGGCTGTCATCCATGGGGATCGTTTGGTCCGATCTCGTTTGGTCAGGCCCTCGTTCGGTGTTGGCGCACCGGCGGGGGCCGATTTTCGTTTCCAGCCGCAAGGTAGGGCCTGATGGCCCTGCGTGGCAAGCCGGTCACGGATCGTCATCCGGCCTGGTATGGGCGGGGGTTGGGGAGGGTGGTGGGTGGTGGTGGGCTCCGCCCACCACCCATTCCACAGACAAAGCGCTCGGACTCTCGGGGCTTGAGCCCCGGGGCCGGGCGGGCGCCCGGAACGTGGGACGTATCGGCGTGGCAGAGCGGCGTTTGGTTGACTTGACGGCATGAGCGACGGGAAAAGCGTGTTCGTCAAGATCTGCGGGCTGAAGACCCCGCACGACGTCGACGTGGCCGTGGAGGCCGGGGCCGATGCCGTCGGGTTCGTGTTCGCCCCGGGCAGCCCCCGCACCATCGGCGCCGCCGAGGCTCGGGAACTGGCCGCGCGGGTGCCGGACGGGGTGCTGACCGTCGGGGTGTTCCGCGGGCAGCCCCTGGAAGAGGTGCGCCGGCTCGCCGAGGAGAGCGGCGTACGCGGCGTACAGCTGCACGGCGACGAACCCGCCGACTACTACGCGCGCCTGCGCGCCCCCGGGCGTACGCTGCTGCGCGCCACCGCCGAGCACGTGGAGCGCTGCGGCGAGTACGGGGAGGACCTGCTCCTCATCGACGCCCCCGACCCCGGCTCCGGCAAGCCCTGGAACTGGGGATCCGCGCAGTTCACGGCCCCCGAGGGGCACTGGCTGCTGGCCGGCGGGCTCAGTCCGGCCAACGTCCGCGAGGCCCTCTCCGCCACCGGCGCCTGGGGCGTGGACGTCTCCAGCGGGGTCGAGCGGGAACGCGGGGTCAAGTCCCCCGAGCTGATCCGCGCCTTCATCGAGGCCGCGCGCGCGATCGTATGATTACTCTGAGTGAGAACGGGGGGTTCGGGGCGGGCCGGGCGGGCACAACCGCCGCATGGACCCGGAACCGGAAACGCACGGCTGGCTGCGCCGCCTGACCCGCCGCCTCGCCCCCGCGGGCGGCGGCGGGGGGCTGCTCCCCGTGTTCACCCCGCGCCCCACCCCCGTCTTCACCGCCGACTTCACCTCCACCACCCAATGGGTGGCCGGCCGCTCCTGGGCCTATCCCCACGGCGGGCCCGTCAACCCCGGCGACAACAAGCTCGACCACCTCACCGCCGACCCCGCCTACAGCCGCTCCGGCACCTTCCGCGCGACCCTGCGCCCCGACGGGAACTGGGACGCCGGGCTGCTCACCACCGAGGGCAGTGACGAGGGCTTCGAGGTCCGCACCGGCGACGTGCTGGAGGCCCGCGTCCGGCTGCCGGAGGAGATGGGCGCCTGGCCCGCCATCTGGACCTGGCGGGACGGCGGCCAGGAGATCGACGTCTTCGAGTACCACCCCGACAACCCCGACCTGCTGGAACTGTCCAACCACGTACGCGAGGCCCACCGCTACCTCCACGACCCGACCGTCCACCCCGGCGCCTGGCTCGACCTGAAGGTGGAGTTCGGACGCAGGTCCGTCATCTGGTGGGTGAACGGCCTGCGCGTCTACTCCGACGGCCGGGGCGTCGGCCGCGGCTGGCACGCGTACCTGATCGTCAACCTGTCCGTCTGCGCCGGCCGCTACCACCCCACCCCCCGGCCGGGCGTCACCGAGATGTCGTACGAGGTGTCGCAACTGCGCGTCCACCGGGCGTAGGGCCGGGCCTCAGGGGCCCCGGCGGTCAGGCGGGCACGCCCACGACGGGGCCGTCCTCCTCGACGGCCACCACGACCGGGGTGGCCCGCAGGGCTTCGACCTGTTCGGGGGAGAGGCGGGCGGCGAAGCCGTTGGCCACCTCGTGGAACACGTGGGTCGGACGGATCCCGTAGGCGTCGGCGACGGCGGCCGGGTCGAGGCCCTCGTGGACGGTGACGAGGTACGACGGCTGGTCGGCGGCCGGGGCCGCGGGGGAGACGGCCGCGGCTTCGGGATCGGCGACGGCCCACGCGGGCAGGGCGGGCAGTACGGCTACGGCGGCCAGCGCGGCGGCGGCGACGGCGGTGGGCAGGGTCCAGCTCGGGCGGGTGCGCATGCCCGCGAGGCCATCACGCGGGCTCCGCCGGGTCAACGACCCTGCGGCGTGGCGGAATCGGGGGCGGGAGTGAAGCCCGAGTGCGCGTGCGCCCCCTCGGCGGTTGCGTGCCCCGTTCCCCGTACGGGTGAACTTGCCGGGCCGTCATATGACCGTCCCGGCAGGTGGCGGGACGTGGGCGTCAATCGGGGAGGATCCTTTTTGCATCGGGCGCGGACGGCTGCCGACGGACGCCACCCAGCCCATGGGCCAAGCGGGGCGGGCGGTTCAAGTTCCGCGCGGACGGAGACCGATGAAGTGGACGGCCGCCTTCCGGAACGAGTTCTCGCATCGTGCGGAGGCGGCTCACCCATGCCGACCTTCCCCTTCAGGGAGTCCTCTTCATGCGCCTGCTCGCACGCCTGGCCACCGCCGCCCTCCTCACCGTGACACCGGTAGCCGCCGGTACGGCCTCCTCCGCGGACACGCCGGAACCGACCCCGGCACCGCTGCACACCTCGGCGAACGCCGTGCCCGGCCAGTACATCGTGACCCTGGAGAAGGGGGTGGACGCGGTGAAGGCCGCGCAGAAGCTGGGCCTCAAGCCGTCGTTCGTCTACGGCTCGGCGATCAACGGCTTCGCGGTCCCGATGACCGCGCTCCAGCTGACGATCGTCCGCAACAGCCTGGGGGTGAAGTCGGTCGAGGAGGACGCGCAGGTGCAGTCCGTGCCGGTTCAGTCCTCCGCGGGCACCATGAGGGGCCCGTCCTCGTCCTGGGGGCTGGACCGGATCGACCAGAAGGAGCTGCCGCTCGACGACGTCTTCGCCACCCAGGGCAACGGCGCGGGCGTAACGGCCTACATCCTCGACACCGGCATCGACTACGCGCACACCGAGTTCGGGGGCCGCGCCAAGCCGGGCTTCGACGCGATCAACGACGGGCGCAACGGCCAGGACTGCCAGGGGCACGGCACGCACGTCGCGGGCACGGTCGCGGGCAAGACCTACGGGGTGGCGCGCAAGGCGACCCTGGTCAGCGTGCGCGTTCTCGGGTGCGACGGCAAGGGCGCGTGGTCGGGGATCCTCGCGGGCATGGACTGGGTGGCCAAGAACGCCAAGCAGCCTGCCGTGCTGAACGGCTCGCTGGGCGGGGACCGGTCGGACGCGGTCAACAACGCCGCGACCGCGCTCTCCGACGCGGGCGTGCTGCCGGTCATCGCGGCGGGCAACTCCGCACTCGACGCCTGCAACGTCTCCCCCGCCTCCGCCGCCCGGGTGGTCACGGTCGCCGCGAGCAACAAGTACGACGAGGAGACCGACTTCTCCAACTACGGCCGGTGCGTGTCCCTCTACGCACCGGGCCAGGCCATCGTGTCAGCCAAGCTCGGCGGCGGCAGCGTGGCCCTCGACGGCACGTCAATGGCATCGCCGCACGTCGCGGGCGTCGCTGCCCTCTACAAGCAGGCGCACCCGACGGCGACCCCGGCGGAGATCGCCGAGTTCCTGGACGACGAGTCCACCAAGGACGTCCTGGGCAGCATCAGCAAGAGCAGCCCGAACCGGCTGCTGTACACCGGCGAGCTCTGACCTGCCAGGGGGCCGCGGCGAAGGTGGCCCGGGCCCGCGGGCGGAACACCGCGTGCGGGCACGGGCCCGGTTGAACGCCGGGCCCATGATCGCCACTCTGTGTGCCTGACCCCAACACCCGGAGTGGAAGGCGGCACGTCATGACGTTCACCCCGCAGGAGCGGATGCGGGCGGCCGAGGAGGCCGTGGCGCAGCTGAAGGACGCCCTCCACGGGGTGGGGGTGGTCTTCCCGTCCCTGGACGTCGAGCGGGTCTCGGCCGCCGGATCGTACGGGCTGCCGCTCGTCGACCTCGGGCGCTGCAACATCGACACCGCGCTGCGGCTGGCCGCCGTGCTCCAGCAGCGCCGGGGCGGCTGATCAGGCCGGCACCGGCTCCTTCGCGGAGGCGGGGCCGGCCGGGGCGGGCGGGGCGCCGGCCTCCGCGTCGGTGTCCAGGTCGGCCAGCATCCGCTTCGTGAACCCGAAGAAGTACGTCGCGGCGAAGCCGGCCAGGTAGCCGACCAGGAGCCCGCCCCCGTAGACGGCGACGGTCACGCCCATCCCCGCCGTACCGTCCAGCAGCGGGAACAGCGCCCAGCCCGACGGGCCGATGGCGGTCGAGCCGAACGCCACGCCCAGCTGGTTGCACAGCCCGACGAAGGCCCCGCCCGCCGCGCCGCCGACGCAGGCGGTGACGAACGGACGCCCCAGCGGCAGCGAGACCCCGTAGATCAGCGGCTCGCCCACCCCCAGGAGCCCGGCCGGGAGCGCGGACCTGATGGTGCTGCGGACCGAGCCGTTGCGCGGGAGGCGGCAGTAGACGGCGAGGGCCGCACCGACCTGACCCGCGCCCGCCATGGCGAGGATCGGCAGCAGGACGGTGTGGCCGGACTGCTCGATGAGGGTGGTGTGGATGGGGATCAGCGCCTGGTGCAGCCCGAGCATCACCAGCGGCAGGAACAGCCCGCCCAGCACCAGCCCGGCGAAGGCCCCGCCCGCGGCCAGCAGCCAGTTCGCGAAGGCGCCGATCGCGGCGGAGGCCTCACCGGCGAGGAACATCAGCCCGTAGAGGGTGACCAGCCCGGTGACGAGGACCGTGAGGGTCGGCGTGACCAGCACGTCCAGGGTTTCCGGCACCCGGCGCCGGCACCACCGCTCCACGCGCACGGCGAGCAGGGCCGCCGCCAGCGCGCCGAGGACCCCGCCCTGGCCGGGGGAGAGGTGCTCGCCGAAGGCGTCGATCTTCGCCACGCCCGGGAAGACGATGACGGCGGCGACGGCCCCGCCGAGGACGGGGGTGCCGCCGAACTCCTTGGCGGTGTTGAAGCCGACGAAAACGGCGATCAGCGACATGAACCCGGACGCGATCGCGGCGAGCGCCGGGACGACGGCCGGGGCCCAGCCGAGGTTGGTGAGCAGGCCGTTCAGTCCGGCGATGACCCCGCAGCCGATCAGGGCGGGGATCAGCGGGACGAAGACGTTCGCGATGCGGCGCAGGAACAGCTTGAACGGGGTGGCGTTCCGCGCCTTCCGCGCCTCCTTCAGCGCCGCGCCCCGCTCGGCGAGGCCCCCGGCGGTGACGGGCCGCGGGGCGGCCGAGCGTCCTGCCTCCACCAGCGCCTCGAACTCGGGCGTGACCCGGGCGACGGCCCCCGGCCCCAGCACGACCTGGTACGTGTCGTCCTCGACCACGCCCAGCACCCCGGGCACGGCCCGCAGGGCCGCGTCGTCCACGAGGGAGCGGTCGCGCAGGCCGATCCGCAGCCGGGTCATGCAGTGCGCGACGGAGGTGATGTTGTCCGGGCCGCCGACCAGGGGGAGGAGCGCGGCGGCGGTGGCGCGGTTCTTGTCAGTGGATTCAGTGGGTTCAGCGGACATGTACTCGCCTTGCGTGGGGGGATGGCGAACGGGTCCTACCGGGTCCTACCGGGTCCGGGCGAGGGCTTCGCGGAGGTGCCCGCCGGATTCGGCGAGCAGGCGGGCGGCCTCCGGCCCGTCGACCCCGGCGAGCAGGACGAGGATCGCGTCCTTGACCCCTCCGCCCGTCTCCGCGAGCGCCGCCTCGATCTCCGCGTCGGGCGCGCCCGTGGCCAGGGCGACGATGCGGCGGGCGCGGGCGCGCAGCTTCTCGTTCGTGGCGCGCACGTCGACCATGAGGTTCCCGTACGTCTTGCCGAGGCGGATCATCGTGACCGTCGAGATCAGGTTCAGTACGAGCTTCTGCGCCGTGCCGGCCTTCAGCCGGGTGGAGCCGGTGAGCAGCTCGGGCCCGACGACCACCTCGATGCCGTGTTCGGCAGCCGCGGCCAGCGCGGATCCGGCGTTGCAGGACAGGCCGACGGTGAGCGCGCCGCGGGTGCGGGCGAACTCGACCGCGCCGACCGCGTACGGGGTGCGGCCGGAGGCGGAGACGCCGACCACGGTGTCGTCGCCGGTCAGGCCGAGGGCGGTGAGGTCGTCGGCGGCCAGCTCCCGCGAGTCCTCGGCGCCCTCGACGGCTCGCACCATGGCCCCGGGGCCGCCCGCGATCAGGCCGACGACCTGCGCCGGGTCGGTGTTGAAGGTGGGCGGGCACTCGCTGGCGTCCAGCACCCCGAGCCGTCCGGCGGTACCGGCGCCGGCGTAGACCAGCCGGCCGCCGCGGGCCATCCGTTCGGCGATGGCGTCGACGGCGGCGGCGATCGGCTCCAGCCGCGCGGCGACGGCGGCGGGGACGGTGGCGTCCTCGGCGTTCATGAGGCGCACGATCTCCAGCGTGGGGAGCCGGTCGATCTCCGCGAGCTCGGGGCGGAAGGCCTCGGTGGTCAGCGTTTCGAGCTGCGCGCGGAGGTCGGCGTACGCGGTGGTGCGGTTCTCGCTCACGGCTGGAACGTATTTCCCGGCGGGGCCGGGGGCAAGAAGGCACGCCCCCGGTGCCGGTGCGGTGTCGAGGCAGGAGGACAAATAATAGAAAATCTGAGCAAATTACATGTAAAGAGGCTCTTCGTCTGGGGCCCGGTCCGGGTTCACAATGTCCCCATGGACCACGCCACCCCCCTGGAGCAGGCGCTGCATGTCGCCCGTGCGCTCGTTCTCGCCGATCTCGCCGCCGGTGAGGTCGCCGATGCCGATGTCGTATCCCTCGTCGAGGACTCGGTCACGCACCGCCGGTGGTGGGTGGAGCAGTGGCCGGAGGGAGTCGACTACCTCGCCGGACTCGTCGCGCAGGACGTGAAGGACGCCCTGCTGGAGAAGTACGGGCGCTGGCCGTTGTGTCCCGTATGCGCGCACGGGGATCCGCATGCGCTGGACGTGGAGCCGGAGCTGGGGCCCGACCCGCACTGGGTGTGCTCGGAGGCCGGGGTGAAGGTGGCGGCCGTCGGCGGTCTCGGCCCCGTCTTCCACCCGGGCCGGTGAGTCGCCGGTGACGCTGTACATCGACCCGCCGGTCTGGCCGGGCCACGGCCGCCTGTGGTCGCACCTGGTCAGCGACGTCTCGTACGAGGAGCTGCACGCCTTCGCGGCGGGCATCGGCTGCCCGCCGCGCGCCTTCGAACGGGACCACTACGACCTGCCCTCGCACCGCTACGCGGACGCCGTCGCGGCGGGTGCGGTGGAGATCGGCAGCAAGGAACTGGTCCGCCGCCTGACCGCGGCGGGGCTGCGACGGCCGAAACATCGCCCGCCTGTGGCCTGAATGCCCGTCATCTCTCCTGTTTTCAGGGCGATTTGCTGGACCAGGATGACCGCGGTTCGGCCACTCGCATAGGCATTGGGCATGAGGGGGATCGTGCGTCGGTCAGTGCTGTTCGTACACGGGACCGGGGTCCGGGAGGCGTCCTACAAGGAGACCTTCGGCGCGGTCCGGGCCCGGCTCGCGGACATCAGGCCCGGTCTGGACGTCCGCGGCTGCTTCTGGGGCAGGGAGCAGGGCGCGTCCATGACGCTCGACGGGGCCTCCGTCCCGCACTACCGGCGGTCGCGCGGCGGCGCGCCGGAGGACGACGAGATCGAGATCTGGGAGGTCCTGTACGAGGACCCCTGGTACGAACTGCGGCTGCTCGGGCTCCAGCCCGCCCCCGACGCCGGGTTCGGCTTCGGGCTGCCGCCCTCCGACGAGTTCCTCGCCGAGGTCACCGGGTACGTGCCGGGGCCCGCGGTCGTCGGGGCCTTCGCCGCGCGGGGCCTGGACGGCGAGCTCGCCGAGGCGCTGAAGGCCGTGGCGGGCGCGCCCGAGCTCCACGACGCCGCCGCCACCGCGGACGCCGACGGCACCGAGCACCGGCGCGCCTTCGCCCTCGCGGTGGTGGCCATGACCCTCGCCCTCTCCTTCGACCGGGGCGGCGAGGTCTCCGGCATGGTGCGCGACGAGCTGCTCGCCGTCCTCGGCACCGAGCTGTACGCCGAGGGCCGGTCCGTGGGCGGTTTCCTCGCCAAGGCGCTCGCCCGGCCCGTCGGCTGGCGCGGCCGCCACCGCCGGGGGCGTGGGGCGACGCCGCCCTGCCCGCCATCGGCGACATCCTGCGCTACCAGGCCCGGGGGCAGGGCGTACGCGACCTGATCAAGAGGTCGGTCGAGAACACCCCCGGGGACGCTGTCACCGTGATCGCGCACAGCCTGGGCGGGGTCGCCTGCGTCGACCTGCTGGTGCGGGAGCGGCTGGCGCGGGTGGACCAGCTGATCACCGTCGGCTCGCAGGCGCCGTACTTCTACGAGATCGGCGCCCTGGTCTCGCTCGAACACCCGCAGGCCCTGCCGGCGGGCTTCCCGGCGCGCTGGCTGAACGTCTACGACGACCGCGACCTCCTCTCGTACCGGGCCTCGGAGGTGTTCCCGGGGCGGGCCGACGACCACCGCGTCGACAACCGGCAGCCCTTCCCCTGGGCGCACACCACGTACTGGTCCAACCCCGACGTCTGGAGCGCGGTCGACGCATGGCTGAGCTGACCGCCCCCGACCCGGAGCGCGTGCACGCGCTGCTGGTCGGCATCGAGCAGTACCCGCACATGGGGGACGGGCAGCTGCCCGGTGCCTCGGCTGACGCTATGCGGCTCGCCCGCTGGCTGCGCAGGCGCGGCGTCCCGGGCGGGAACATCAGGCTGCTGCTGGCACCGCTGCCCGGCTCGTGGCCCGAGCTGAACACCCGGGCGAGGGAACTGGATGTCGCCATCGAGCCCGTCACCTCCCGCGACCAGATCATCGACAGGCTCGCATCGCCGCCCACCGTGCCGGAGGGCGACGTGCTGTACGTGTACTGGGGAGGCCACGGCGTACTGGACCGCGGTGACCGCAGGCTGCTGGTCTGCCCGGACGCCTCGGCCGAGCGGCGCAGCCTGGACCTGATGGACCTCAGGGACTACCTGACCAGGCCGGACGTGGCGCGCTGCCGCCGCCAGGTCTTCCTCGTGGACGCCTGCGCGACCTTCGTTCAGGCGGGCGACAGGAGACCGGACGTCGCCGCCCTGCCGGCGGGTGGACGGGCGGCGGTGGAACAGTTCCTGCTGCTCGCCGCGGCGGCCGGACAGGCGGCGACGCAGCGCGGTGCCCAGCGGACCGGGGCCTTCTCGACGGCCGTCATGGACTGGCTGGAGGAGCACTCGCCGGGCCTGGACACGGACCTCGACGCGCTGGTAGCGCACGTAAAGGAGCACTTCACGGGCCACCGCCTGGGCAACCGGCAGCTCCAGACCCCCGTCACCCTGGTGATCAAGCCGCTGGGTGGCGGCGACGTGGAGATCTGGGAGCGCCCCGACCCTCCGGCGGTGAAGCGGGCGAAGCGCGCGCCGGCCGACCGGTCCGGCGCGGCCGGGGTGTGGGCCGGGGGCGGGGTGCTGGCGCTGGTGGCGATGGTCGCGATCGTGGCGATGTTCCTGTCGAAGACCGGCGGCGACGGGGAGCGGGACCAGCCCGCCCCCGAGGCCGCCCCGGCGGCGCCGGGGAACGCGATCGCCGCGCCGTCGCCGTCGCCGTCTCCGTCGGCTCCGGCCTCGGCTTCCGCGTCGCCGTCCGGTGCGGTGTCCGCTCCGCAGAAGGTGGCGGCGCCGGTGCCGAGCGTCCCCGGGCAGTCATGCGGATCCGAGCACTCGACCGATGTCGGCGACGTCCTGCACACGGTCTGCTTCGTGCGGAACGGCGGGCGGATCAGCATGCGGGCCTACGTGCGGTCGACGTCCCTTCCGAAGGCAGTGACCGTGAACCTCTGGCTGGTCGGGCCGACGGGCACCTACGTCCTTCCCGCCAGCGGGCCGAAGACGTGGCCGGCCGAGGCCGGCCACGACCTCCAGCGGTTCGACGAGCAGATCGACACCGGGCTGCTGAAGTCCGGCTCCAGGTATGAGGTCCACCTCAGCACCCTGGAGGGGCCCGGGAAACTGAACGCGAAAGCCACCCCGGTCCGAGGCCACTCGATCCCCTTCACCTACTGACGGCGTCCGCCGGAACCTCGCGCGGCTCCGACGACCCGGCGACGACCCGGGTCGCACCCGACGGCGTACGCCGTTCCAGGCGGAGGGCGAGTGCCGTGAGGGCAAGGGCGGTGACGGTCATGGCCGCGCCCGCCCACGCCGGGGCGGAGAAGCCGAAGCCGGCGTCGATGACGGTGCCGCCGAACCAGGGGCCGCCGGTGTTGCCGAGGTTGAACGCGGCCGTGGTGGTGGCTCCGGCGAGGGTGGGGGCGGCGCCGGCGACGTTGAACAGCCGGGCGTTCAGCGCCGGCGCGGTGAAGAACGCCGAGACGCCGAGCAGGAACGACAGGGCGATCGCGGCGGCCGCGCTGGAGGCCAGCACGGTGAGGGCCCCGAGGAACACCGTCGAGGCGGTGATGCCCCAGAGCATCACCCCGAACAGGTGCGCGTCGGCGATCCGCCCGCCGACGGTGGTGCCGATCAGCGCGCCCACGCCGAACAGGCCCAGGATCCACGGCACCCACTTCGCGTCCAGCCCGGCCACGTCCGTGAGCAGCGGCGACAGGTAGCTGAAGGCGCAGAAGACGCCGCCGGCGGCCAGGGCCGTGACGCCGATGGACAGCCACACCTGGCGGTCGCGGTAGATGCGCAGCTCGCGGCCGAGGCGGGGCTTCTCGGCGGGCAGCGGGATCTTCGGGATCAGGGCGAGGATGCCGGCCAGGGCGACGGCGGAGGCGGCGCCGACCGACCAGAACGCGGAACGCCAGCCGAAGTGCTCGCCGAGGAAGGCGCCGGCCGGGACGCCGAGGACGTTGGCGATGGACAGGCCGCCGATCATGACGGACATGGCGCGGGCCCGCTGGTCCTTGTCGACCATGGCGATGGCGACGGCCGCGCCGACGGCCCAGAAGCCGGCGCAGGCGAGGGCGGACACCACGCGGGAGGCGAAGAGGAACGCGTACGAGGGTGCCAGCGCGCCCGCCACCTGGCCGAGGCCGAAGAGGCTGATGAGGGAGATGAGGGTGGTGCGGCGCGGGAGGCGCAGGGTGGCGACCGCCAGCAGCGGCGCACCGACGACCATGCCGATCGCGAAGGCGGATATCAGCAGGCCCGCCTGGGGGATGGTGACGTCCATGTCCTCGGCGATGGGCGGGAGGAGGCCGGACAGCATGAATTCGCTGGTGCCGAGCGCGAAGACGGACAGGCCGAGGACGTAGACGGCCACGGGCATGCGGGACGGGGGTCTTTCGGAGGCTGCGGGCATGTTCTACCCGAACCGCCTCGAAGTGGGGCGCATTCCCGGCCGTCGTCCCGTATGTCAGGTCAGGGCGGCCAGCTCGGCCTCCAGGTTGCGGCGGGCCGGGGCCTCCCAGTGGGCGGTGCCGTACGGGGTGCGGAAGAGGCGGGGGAGGGCGAGGAGCTGCCGCAGCACGGCGGCTCGGCCGGTGCGGAAGGCCTCGTCGGGGACGAAGCCGTACTCGGCGCGGACGGCGGCGGCGTAGGCGGCGTACGCGTCCGGGGTGCCGGCGAGGACGCCGAGGTCGGCGTCGCAGAGGACCTCGCCGTTGGTGTCGCCGGGGGCGGGGTCGTGGGTGACGGTGAGCCGCACCAGGCGGGCGGTCTCGGCGGTGCGGTCCGGGCCGACGCCCAGCTCGGGCAGGGCGCGCTCGGCGAGGGCGGCGCTGCGTTCCTCGTTCTCGGAGCGGTCGGGTCGGTAGACGGCGTCGTGGAACCAGGCGGCGAGCTCGACGGCGGCGGGGTCGGCGGCGTGGCCGGCGAGTACGTCGACGCGTGCGAGTACGTCGGCGAGGTGGGCGGTGGTGTGGTACCGGCGCTGCGGCTCGGCCCAGGCGGCGAGGAGCCGGTCGGCGTAGGGGGCGGGGTCGCGGGTGGCGCCGGCGGCGGTGGCGGTCGCGTCCCAGCGGGCGCGGAGGGCGGCGGTGTCGGGTGCCGGGGCGGGCGTCGTCTCGGGCGTGTTCATGCGGACATTGTGCGGGTGACGTGATTCTGCTGGTGGAGCTCGGGGTGGGGCCCGTACCCTGGATATTGGACTAGACCTATTTTCCATATGGGCATAAGGATGGGATCACATGAGCAACCGTGCACTCCTGGAGGTGATCGCCCTCGACGTGGAGGACGCGGTCGCCGCCCAGGCGGGTGGAGCGGACCGACTCGAACTGGTCACCGACATGGCCGCCGACGGGCTCACCCCGCCGCGCGAGACCTTCGCGGCGATCAGGGCGGCGGTCGACATCCCGCTGCGCGTGATGCTCCGCAAGTCGGACGGGTTCGCGGCGGGCGAGGTCTCCCTACTGGCCGAGGCGGCGCGGGGGCTGCGGGCGGAGGGCGCGGAGGAGTTCGTCCTCGGCTTCCTGCACCCGGACGGCAGCCCCGACCTCGACGCGGTCGAGGCGGTGCTCGCGGAGCTGGACGGCTGCCGTTGGACCTTCCACCGGGCGATCGACCGCGCGGCGGACCGGGACGGCCTGCGCAAGGCCCTCGCGGACCTGCCGGGGCTGGACACGTACCTGACGGCGGGCGCGGCGACCGGCGTCGCGGACGGGCTCCCGGTGCTGCTGGCGGAAGCCGCGGCGGGCCGGCGCGGCGAGCCGGGGTACGGGCCGCGGATCCTGGTCGGCGGCGGGCTGGCCCTCTCGCACCTGCCGGTGCTGCGCGAAGCGGGCATCGACGGGTTCCACATCGGCGGCGCGGCCCGTCCCTCCGGGTGGGACCGGCCGGTCTCCGCGGCGGCGGTCGCCGAATGGCGCGCCGCGCTGGCGTAGCCGGTGCCGTTGCCTGGCGGGGCCGTCGGTTGGCGGGGCCGTCGCCGGGCGGGCGGTCCGGGGTGCGGGGCCTGCGGGCGCGGGCCGGGCGGTGCGGGGTCGCTGCGGCGGCGGGGCGGTGCGTTGCCGCTGCGCGGGGCGAGGTCCCCTACCCTCCCCCAGACTCCGTCCGGGGGGACCCCCACTTCGCCCGTTCCCCGGGCTGCGCCCGGACCCCCCTGGGGGCTCCGCCCCCAGACCCTCCCCCAGCTACCGCTGGGGGGACCCCCAGCGCCTCAAACGCCGGCGGGGCTGGAGGGTGCCGGCGGGGCTGGATTTCGCGCAGCGAAATTCCAGCCCGCGCGGCGTTTGAGCGCACCGGGCGCGGAGCGTCCGGTATCGGGGTCAGGGGCGGAGCCCCTGGGAACGGTGGAAGTGGGGGTCCCCCCGGACGGAGTCTGGGGGAGGGTAGGGGACCCCGGCCCCGCGCAGCGGCCCACCCACTCGCACACGCCCACCCGCACCGGCCACGCAAACCGGCCCTGCCCAGCGGGCCGACGGACGGAGTCCGGCGCAGCGGGCCCGAAGCCCGCGAAGCGGTGCGAGGACCGCGTCAGGGAGGGGACGGCCGGAGGCCGGCGCAGCGGCGCGAAGCCGGGGAGGCGCCCCGGCGCCGAGCCGTGCGAGCGGCGCGTCGAAAAGGGGGCGCGGCGCGTCAAGCGGCCAGCGCCGCCGGCAGGGCCGTCGCGTGGAGCGCCGTGAGGCCGGAGACGGCTCGGGTGAGGCAGACGTACAGCCGCCGCAGCCCGGTCCGCTCGTCCGGCTCGCCGTCGACGATCGCCGCCGGCTCGTCCAGGACCACGTAGTCGTACTCCAGACCCTTGGCCAGGGAGGCCGGGACGAGGGTGAGGCGGGACTCCGCCGTCGTCTCCTCGCCCGGCGCGAGGTACGCCAGGCCCGCCTCCGCCAGGGCCTCCGCCAGCACCGGCACCCGCGCGTCCGCCGCGATCAGCCCGATCGAGCCCTCGTGCGCGAGCGACGCCCGGCAAGCCGCGACCACGTCCGCCGTCAGCGCGTCCGCCGTCGACGGCGTCACCGTCAGCGACCCCGGAGCCTCACGCACCGAGGACACCGCCGCCAGCCCCGGCGAGATCTCCGGCAGCAGCCGCGACGCGTACGCGATCACCTCGCGCGGCACGCGGAATCCCGCCGTCAGCTCCTCCAGCACCGCCTCCGGCTTGCCCAGGTGCCCCAGTGCCTCGTCCCAGCTGCGCGTGGCCCACGGCGTGGTGCCCTGCGCGAGGTCGCCCAGGACCGTCGCCGAGCCCGTCGTGCAGCGGCGCCCGACCGCCCGGTACTGCATCGGGGACAGGTCCTGCGCCTCGTCGAGGACGACGTGGCCGAGCGAATGCGTCCGCTCCACCAGGTCCGCCGCCTCGTCGATCAGCACCAGGTCCGCCGCCGACCACTTCGCCGCCCGCACGCTCCGGAACGGCTTCGGCCACAGCAGCAGCTTCTGCTCGTCCTCCGTCAGCACCCCGTCCGCGTGCTCCGCCAGGAAGTCGGGATCCGACAGCAGCCGCAGCACCAGCTTCGCCGGCTCCACCGCCGGCCAGACCGCCTTGACCGCGGCCTTCACCGCCGCGTTGCGGGCCACCGCGTCCTGCACCCGGTCGTCCGGCGCCTCGCCCGCCTGCTCCATGCGTACGAGGACCGCGTGCGCGATCCGCTGCGGCAGCGCGTCGCGGGCGGCGCCGTAGCGGATGTCGCGCTCCTGGAGCTCGGTGACGATCTCCTCCAGCTCGTACGCCGGCACCCGCCACCGGCGCGAGCCGCGCACCACCATCAGGGGCTCGGCGGGCGCGGTGACGTGCGAGCGGACCGCGCGGCGCAGCACCTCCGCCATCCGGGCGTCGCCCTTGACCACCGCCGTGGCGGCGGCGTCGGCGCCGCGCACCTCCAGGCCCTCGCGGGCGACGAGGTCGTCGACGGTGGCCTGCTTGACCTCCAGCTCGCCCAGCGCCGGCAGGACCTGCTCGATGTAGTGCAGGAAGGAACGGTTCGGCCCGATGACCAGCGTCCCGGTGCGGGCGAGGCGCTCGCGGTGCGCGTACAGCAGGTACGCGACCCGGTGCAGGCCGACGGCGGTCTTCCCGGTGCCGGGGCCGCCCTGCACGCAGACCGAGCCGGACAGGCCGGAGCGGACGATCTCGTCCTGCTCGGGCTGGATCGTGGCGACGATGTCGCGCATGGGGCCGACGCGGGGGCGCTCGATCTCCTGCTGGAGCAGCTTGCTGACGGCTGCGGACTCCGCCGGGTCGGAGAGGTGCTCGTCCTCGTAAGCGGTCAGCTCGCCGCCGGTGTAGCCGAAGCGGCGGCGTAGCCCGACGTCCTGCGGGTCGGCCTTGGAGGCGCGGTAGAAGGGCTGGGATACCGGCGCGCGCCAGTCGATCACCATCGGGTCGCCGCCGGCGTCGTGGACGTGGCGGCGGCCGATGTAGAACTGCTCGCCCTCCGCGCCCTCGGCCAGCTCCGCGCCCGGGGCGTGCAGGTAGTCGAGGCGGCCGAAGAAGAGCGGGGTGTGGGCGAGGTCGGCGAGGGCCTTGATGCGGTCGTCGATCTGCGCCTGGAGGACGATGGCGTTGACCCAGTTCGCGGTGACGTCGCGGATGTCGAGGGCCTCGACGTCCTCGCGCATGGCGCGCAGGGCGGAGCGCGAGGCGGCCAGGTGGGCCCGTTCGCGGCCGAGGAGATCGGCGGCGTCGGAGTCGGGGGCGGTGTCGGGGGCGTGCGCGGACACGGAAAAGCCTCCAGCGGTACGTGCGGTACACGGGGTACGGGCGGTACGGAAAGCCCCCGGTTTCCGGCCGGAAGGCAGCTCTCCCCGATGGGACGTGGGGAGGCGGCAAGAGCGGAGATTGTAGTCAGCCGGACGGGACGGCGCGAATGGATATCGGGGGCCGTAAGTCCCGGGAGGGCAGTACCCCCGTACGGGTGTCATACCGCGGAGTGTCAGACCTTCGGCAGAGCCACTAGGGGTTGCCATGGGTCCCGAGGAGGACAGGGAAGGGCTGCGGGTTCCGTCCCGAGGGCGATGTGCGCGGAGCGGAGAAAACGCACCATGGAGACATGAGCACCGCAACCTTTGCCCCGGTCCAGGGCGGCCTCCCGAGCGGGGCCACCGCCACCTCCGACCACCGTCCGCGCCACCGCGTCGGCGATGTCCTGCGCGCCGCGAAGGTCTTCGCCGCTGCCGCCATGAGCGTGGTCGTCCTCGGCGAGTACGCCGAGGACGCGGGCGTCATACGCCGATGCCTCCGGCGGATGCCGCCGAAGCCGAAGCCGAGGCCGGAACTTCCGGCCGCTGAGCCCCGGCCGACGCAGACGCCTCCGGCGGACAACGCGTTCGCCCCCGATGGGTCCGGCCGATGCCGCGCGCCTCCCACACGGCTACGTGCAAAGCCTTGGCCTGAACCCGGCGGTAGCCGGGCACCGATCCACTAGGGTCACGCGCGTGACCCGCAGCCCCGATTCCGCTTCCTCACCCCCCACACTCGCAGCTGTGCTGGTCACAGGCTCGCTGCTCGCTCTGGGCGTCCTGTGCATCGCCCTTCGCATCCCGACGGCCGACGCCGTCCTCAGCGGCTTCTCCGCCGCCGAGTGGCACCCGCCCAGCGCCTATCCGCCGTTCGCCGCGATCCTCTTCACCCCCGCCGCCTGGCTGCCGGCGGGTGTGCTCAAGGCCGTCCTCGTCCTCGGGAACGCCGGCCTGCTCGCCCTGCTGATCGTGCTCTCCTGCCGCCTCGCCGGAGTACGGGCCCGGCGGGGTCCGGTCATGGCCGCCACCATCGCCGGGCTGTGGCTGGAGCCGCTGTTCCAGAGACCGCTGCCCGGCCAGGTCAACCTCGCGTTCGCCTGCCTCGCCGTCTGGGACCTCGGCCGGTCCCGCGCAGCCCTCGGCAAGGGCTTCGCTCTGGGCGTCGCCGCCGGGATCACCCTGACCCCGGCGCTCCTCATCCCGTACCTGCTGCTGACCCGGCGCGTCCGGGCCGCCCTGACGGCCCTGGCCGGTCTCTGCGGCACCGCCCTGCTCGGCCTGCTGGTGCTCCCGGAGGCCTCCGCCGACTTCTGGGCCCACCACGTCCCGGTGACCGGCCGGGCCCTGATGCGGGAGTGGCCGCAGCTGTGGGTGTGGGCCGTACCGCTCCTGACCGCCCTGACGGGCGCGGCCCACCGCCGCCGCACCCGCTACCGCCACCGCGCCCGCGTCCTCCACGACGGCCACCGCCCGTCGGCGGCCGGCCGGCTCCCGGCCCCGCGGCCGCCCGCAGAAGCACCGGTCAGTCGGACGCCAGGAGCTCGTCCGCGTCCATGATCCGGTAGGCGTAGCCCTGCTCCGCCAGGAACCGCTGCCGGTGCGCGGCGAAGTCCTGGTCGATCGTGTCGCGCGCCACGACCGAGTAGAACCGCGCCTCGTGCCCGTCCGCCTTCGGCCGCAGCACCCGGCCCAGGCGCTGCGCCTCCTCCTGCCGGGACCCGAAGGTGCCGGACACCTGGATGGCCACGGTCGCCTCCGGCAGGTCGATCGAGAAGTTCGCGACCTTCGAGACGACCAGCACGTTGATCTCGCCCTCGCGGAAGGCGTTGAACAGCTTCTCCCGCTGCGCGTTCGACGTCTCGCCCTTGATGACGGGCGCGTCCAGGTGCTCGCCGAGCTCGTCGAGCTGGTCGATGTACTGCCCGATGACCAGCGTCTGCTCGCCCCGGTGCTTGCGCACCAGCGCCTCCGTGACCTTCCGCTTCGTCGCCGTCGTCGCGCAGAAGCGGTACTTCTCCTCGGTCTCGGCGGTCGCGTACGCGAGCCGCTCCGACTCGGTCAGGTTGACGCGGACCTCGACGCAGTCGGCGGGCGCGATGTAGCCCTGCGCCTCGATCTCCTTCCACGGAGCGTCGAACCGCTTCGGCCCGATCAGCGAGAACACGTCCGACTCCCGCCCGTCCTCACGGACCAGAGTGGCCGTCAGGCCGAGCCGCCGCCGGGCCTGCAGGTCGGCGGTGAACTTGAACACCGGCGCCGGCAGCAGGTGCACCTCGTCGTACAGGATCAGACCCCAGTCCCGGGAGTCGAACAGCTCCAGGTGCGGGTAGACGCCCTTCCGCTTGGTCGTCAGCACCTGGTACGTGGCGATCGTGACCGGCCGGATCTCCTTGCGCGTACCCGAGTACTCGCCGATCTCCTCCTCCGTCAGGGAGGTGCGCTTGACCAGCTCGTGCTTCCACTGCCGCGCCGAGACGGTGTTGGTGACCAGGATCAGCGTCGTCGCCTTCGCCTTGGCCATCGCACCGGCCCCGACCAGCGTCTTGCCCGCACCGCACGGCAGCACGACCACGCCCGACCCGCCGTGCCAGAACCCCTCGACGGCCTGCGCCTGGTACGGGCGCAGCGCCCAGCCGTTCTCCTCCAGCTCGATCGGGTGCGCCTCGCCGTCCACGTACCCGGCGAGGTCCTCGGCCGGCCAGCCCAGCTTCAGCAGCGTCTGCTTGATCTGCCCGCGCTCCGACGGGTGCACGGCCACGGTGTCGGCGTCGAGCCGCGCCCCGACCAGCGGGGCGATCCGCTTCGAACGCAGGATCTCCTCCAGCACCGGCCGGTCCGTGCTGGTCAGCACCAGCCCGTGGACGGGGTGCTTGGACAGGGTCAGCCGCCCGTAGCGGGCCATCGTCTCGGCGACGTCGACCAGCAGCGCGTGCGGCACGGGATAGCGGGAGAACTCGACGAGCGCGTCGACGACCTGCTCGGCGTCGTGCCCCGCGGCCCGGGCGTTCCACAGACCGAGCGGGGTGATCCGGTAGGTGTGGATGTGCTCGGGCGCCCGCTCCAGCTCGGCGAACGGGGCGATGGCCCGCCGCGCCGCCCCGGCGAGCTCGTGGTCGACTTCGAGGAGGAGGGTTTTGTCGCTCTGGACGATGAGAGGCCCGTTCACGCAGCACGTCCCTTTCCGGCGGTGAAATGGTCGCCCGGACGCGGGCGGCCAAACCTCCAGTCTGCCGCATCCCGCCGCTGGTGTGGGGGTCCTGCCGGGCCGGGCCGGGGAAAACCCGCTGACGCCCCCGCGCCCGCGGCGTACCTTCCGGGCATGAGTGAAGATCAGCAGCCCTTCGTGCCCGACGGTTTCGACGTGCCGCTCGCGTTCGCCGGCGACGGGTTCCGGCTGGAGCCCCTCGGCGGCGAGCACAACGAGCGCGACCTCGCCGCCTGGAGCGGGAGCATCGCGCACGTCCGGGCCACCCCCGGCTTCGACGGCCGCAAGTGGCCGCCGCCGGAGGGGATGTCCGCCGAGGCGAACCTCGCCGACCTGGAACGGCACGCGCGGGACTTCGCCGAGCGGCGCGGGTTCACGTACAGCGTGCTGGAGGGCGACTCCGACGTCATCGGCTGCCTGTACGTGTACCCGTCGAAGGAGCAGGACGGGCGGGTGCACGTCAGCTCCTGGGTGCGCGAGGACCGGGCGCACCTCGACGCCGTCGTGTACGGGGCGGTCAGCGCCTGGCTGCGCGAGGTGTGGCCCTTCGAGACCGGGCTGGTCGACTACGCGCCCAGGTGAGGCAGCGGGCCCGCCGGGTACGGGGTCTCCGCCGGGAGCAGCGCGCGGGCGGCGTCGACGTCGCCCGCGCGGACCAGGCCGTGGACCTGGCGGGCCAGCGGGGTGACGTCGCGGATCGACACCGTCCACTCGTCGGCGTACGCCCGTGACGCCGGCCCCGACAGGCCCAGCTGCAGGGACCGGTGCGGCAGCGCGTTCAGGTGCAGGTCCCGCTCCGGGTCCCACTGCACCCGGGCCGGGGAGCCGGACAGGGACGCCTTCCACGCCTCGCGGTCCGCGTGGACGCCGGGCACGTAGTGCGACAGGCAGGCCCCGGCGAGGGCCGAGTCGAAGCCCGCGCGGGTGATCTCGACCGCCAGGACGGTCTCCTGGTCGGGCTTGGCCGCCCAGCCGCAGCGGTACATCATCCACAGGAACGAAGGCTTGATCCACGTCATCCGCTCCCGCTTCCAGGCCGGCGGGAACCGTCCGTCGCGGGCCGCCGGCACGCCGAGGTGCGGGGCGTAGGCCTGGTAGACGGTGACCGTGGTCGCGGTGTGGAGGGCGCGGATCTGGTGCCGGGGCGGTGCGGGTGCGGGCGTGGGTGCGGGTGCGGGTGCGGTCGGCGGTGTGGGCGCGGCTTCGGACATGCCGTCAGGGTGCCCGTTCGCCGTGGGCGGCGACCAGCGGTTTTCCGTACCGGACACCGCCGCTCAGACCTGGTCCTCCGCCAGCTCCGCCACCCCCGTGATCCGGTGCAGGGCGTACGTGCGGACCTCGTCCGCCGTGTGGTCGTAGCCGGTGACGAAGCCGCCCTCCACCCGCACCGGGGCGATGACCCGCTGACTCGCCGCCCCGTCCGCGTTCACGTACCCGATCCACACCGCCGACCCCGTCAGCGCGGCCGCCTGCACCGTCGCCAGCGTCTCCGCCGCGCTCGTACGCGGCAGCTCCCCCGGCACGCCCGGGGACGCCGACGCAGGCTCCTTGCGGACCGCCGTCGCCGCCAGGTCGCCCGCACGGACCGCCCGTACCGCCGCGCCCAGCAGCGTCGCGTCCGGCACCGGCGGCCCGTCCGGCACCGGCACCGGCGCCGAACGCGCCGGGGTGCGGTGCGCGTCCGCCCGCGCCACCAGCACGTCGCCCGTACGGGACTCCGCCGCCGGGGCGTACCCCATCGCCCGCAGCCCGTCCAGCAGCGCCGCCGGGTCCGCCTGCGCCGCCAGCACCGTCGGCGCGAGCCGCCGCAGCCCCAGCCCCGCCGACCGCCGGTCCGCAAGGATCTCGCCCAGCATCGCGTCGTCGTCGCAGCGCACGTACGAGGACGCCGCCCCCACCCGCAGGTGCCCGTGCCGCCGCGCCACGTCGTCGATCAGGTACGCCAGCGGCTGCGGCACCGGCGTACGGCTGTGCTCGGCCAGGAACGCGTGCAGGTCCGACGCCGCCTGCCCCGAGTCCAGGGCCCGCCGCACCGACCCCGGAGTGAACCGGTACACCGTCGCCCCGCCCTTGGACTCCACCTCCGCGAGCACCGCCAGCATCTCCGCCAGCGGACGCAGCAGCGGCCCCGGCGCCACCGCCGTCAGGTCCGCCTGCAACAGCACGTGGTCCACCGGCTCCGGCAGCAGCGGCGCCAGCAGCCCCGCCGGATCCCCGTGCTCCAGCACCGCCCGGCCGAACGTGCTCAGCGCACCCCGCCCCGTCACACCCAGCACCTCGGCCTCGTGCAACGCCCACCGCGCGAGCCGCGCCCGCAGATCGCTCGTACCGCGCGCCGGCCGCTCCCACGCCAGCCGCTCCAGCACCGCCTCCGGATCGGGCACCCCGCCCTCCGGCAGCTCCCCGACCAGGTCCAGCACCCGCCGCCGCACCTCCGGCGCCGCCGAACGGTCCAGGTCCGGGCCCAGCGCCGACAGCGTCCGCCCCTTCGCGTCCTGCTCCCCGACCAGCCCCGGCGTACGCGTCGCCGGCAGCCACGCCGCAGCCAGCACCGACCACCGCTCCGCCGGCGGCAGCTCCCGCCAGTCGTCGAACGCGGGCGTCGGCGCGTACCGCTCGTCCGCCTCCCCGTCACTGGCCAGCAGCCCCGCCGCGTAGGCCAGCTCCACCCAGAAAGCCGCCTCCGACTCCGACGCGTCCAGCGCCGCCGCCGTCCGCTTCAGGTCCCGCACCGCCAGCCCGCCCGCCCGCAGCACCAGCGGACCCGCGTGCTCCCAGGACTTCACCAGCTCCTCGACGGTGGCCAGCGCCGCCAGCGCCTGCCCCGCCGCGTTCGCGTCCACAAGCTGTGGACGGTGCTCCTGGTGCACGCCCACCACCGGCGCGACCGGCTCCGTACGCCGGTGCGCCAGCCCGCCCCGCAGGTGCAGCGCCACCTCCCTCGGCAGCACGACCGTCCGCGCCGAAGCCGGCAGCAACAGCCCCCGGTCGCGCAGCCAGCGCACCGGCGGCGTCGGATCCGGGGTCACCTCCCCGTACGGAGGCCCCCACACGAGCCGCCCCAGCACCTGGTGCGCCTCCGCCGGAGCCCCGTCCAGCAGCGCCGACATCCGCTCCGGGTCGGTGAACAGCCCGGTCAGCGCCGACACCGCCGACACCGGATCGTGCGTCGCCGGCAGCCCGGCCGCCGCCACGATCTCCTGCACCCGGGTCGGCGACATCCCCGCCGTCGCCTCGGCGACCGTGGGCCCGAGCCCCGTCGGGGAGGGCCGCTGCGCGGAGGGCGCCAGCAGCTCCCGGGCGGTGCGGACCAGCCGCAGCCGCTCGTCGTCGCCCCACACCAGGGCCTGGTCCCGCAGCGTCCCCAGGGCCCGGGGCAGCGCCTCGCGGGCGGCCGCGTCCTGCGCGTCCTCGCCCCCGCTGCCGGTGAGCAGCTCCTCCAGCACCGGGTACGGGCACGGGTCCGGAGCCACCGCGAGGGCCTCGGCCGTCTGGAGCGCGAACCGGTCCAGCCGGTCCAGGGCGCGCACCACCGACGCCCGGGTCCCGGCACGGGTGGCCAGCTGGGTCACGTCGCCCGGCACCGGGTTCAGCAGATCGGGGCGGGCGTGCAGCAGGGCGGCCAGCGCCACGTCGTCGCGGGCGCGGAGCGCCTCGGCGAGGGAGCGCGGGGCGTTCGCCGCAGCGGTACTTGCCTCGGGCACGTTGGTCGCCTCCTGGTCACGCCGGCCGGACCGCGGGCCGGTCCCCATCCGGCCAACGGTATCCGCTGCGTCGTCGGCCGCTCCACGGACGCACGCGCTACCGTCGGGGGCGTGGGGATCGAGAGCGACCATCTGGTCTACGAATATCTGAGCCGCGTCGGGGACTTGGCGGCCCGGCGGCAGCTTTCGTCCGGGGACCGGATGCGGCTGGTCTCGGGGCTCCGGGACGAGATCGACCGGCGCCGCGCCAAGTACGAGCCCGACACCCCGGCCGCCGTACGCGGGATCCTGGAACGCATCGGCACGCCGGAGGAGGTCCTCGACACGGTGGGCGCGGCCCGCGCGGCGGCCCAGCCGACGGTGTCTGCGGTGCCGGTGGTACCGGTGGTGCCGACCCAGCGGGGCGCCGGGAACGTCCCGGGGAACGTCCCGCCGCACCTGGCGGGGCTCGACGAACTCGGCCCCTCCGGCGGAGCCGAACCCGACTGGTGGAGCCTTTCCCCCGGCGGATCCCGGAGGGGGCCGCAGGTGGAGGGCTTCGCCGGCGGCATCGAGATCCCGGACCTCTTCGGGGAGGACGCGGAGGAGGAGCGGGAGGCCCGGGAGGCCCGGGAGGCCCGGGCGAAGAAGGAAGCCGGGGAGGGGGACCCCGCGGCCGGACCGGCCGCCGCCGCGGGAGGCCTCGTACGCTTCCTGCGCGACCGGCGCGAGAAGAAGAAGGCCGCCGCCCCGGAGGCGGAACCCAGGCCCCGCCCCCACGCGTTCCTCGTACTGGCGGCGGTCCTGCTCCTGGCGGGTGCGCTGACGGCGTACTGGCTGCTGCTCGGCGCCGGCGCACTGGTGGCGTACGCCTCCCGCGTACTCGGCCCCCGCGAGCGCAAGTGGGTGCTCCTCGGCCTGCCCGCGGCGGTCTTCACCCTGGCCATGCTCTGGCTCTGGGGCCGAGCCGCCGGCAACTGGGGCACCCCGATCCCCTCCGACCAGCTCGGCCCGACCTTCCAGTCCCTCTGGCCCACGCTGGCCCGCACGGCGGGCACGGTCACGGCGGCGTACCTGTTGTGGCGGTCCCGGCGGCGGTAGGGGGTACACGTGCCGGTACGCGTACGCGGCTTGCGGCGCGGGCCCGCCATCTCCCCCTCGAGGGGGTGGGGGCGGGTCGGTGGCTGCCCACCCGCCTCCCCGGGTGCGGGTGGGTGGGTACGCCGGGTCGTGGCGGGCGGTTTTTGACGGCGCGGCCGGATCGGGGCGGGGCGGCGTCGACCCCGGCCGTGCCGGGGTGCGCAGTGTGCGCGGTCGCGGGGCGCGGGGGCTCGAAGGGGCGCCGGGCGGTGGCGGCTTCGGATGCGGGGCGGTGGGGTGGGGAGCGGTGCACCCTGGGACGGTCTCAGAGCAGCCTTGGGGGTTTCCCGTCAGTCCCATCGTCCTTCCGCGTCGTGCCGGCCTGGCAAGGGCGCTCCTTCGTCGCGTCGCTTCGCGATCGCCTTCGGCGACCCTTGACAGGCCGTCCCGCCCCGGAAAGCCGAAAGACTGACGGGAAGCCCCCAAAAGAACGGTCACGGGGGAGAAGGGCATGAGCGGCCCCTCAGTGCTGAGGCGAGGGGCCGGGGGCCGGCCCGCCGGGCATCCGGGCCCTCAAGAGTCGAGATCCGGGGCTGGGGGCGCGGCGACCCGCACCAAATACCTCGCAGAGATGCCTGGGGAGCGCCCAGGCGCCCGAGATCGCTACGCGCTCCTCCCGTCTCGGCGTCCGGCGCCCGTCTTGGGCTGATACCCGCACCAAAGGACGAACAGGACGAGCAGGGCGGTCCGGGGAGCCGCCGGGCGCCCCAGATCGCTACGCGCTCCTCTGATCTCGGCGGCTGGCGGCCGTCTTGGGACGGTCATGGGTCAGAAAGAAGACCGGAGCGCCCCCTCTATCCGTTTCTGGGGGCTGTGGTGAGGGTGGAAGGTCTCCTGTCGGAGTCTGCGGTTGAGAAAGACATCCGCAGGCTCCGGCAAGGCGCCAACGGTCCTGCGAGAGGGGTGATTTGGCCCTCGAACGTGCCCTTCCGTCCCATTCCTCGGCCATCTCGGCCCCAGGCGGCGGCCAGTCGCCGAGCCGGGAGGAGCGCGTAGCGATCTGTCGCGCCCACACGCCTCCCGGGTCGCTCGGTTCGTCTTCTCGTGCGGGTATCAGCCGAAGGCGGTCGCCGGACGCTGAGAAATGAGAAGCGCGTAGCGATCTCGGGCGCCTGGGCGCTCCCTCAGCCTCCCTGTGGGGCATTTGGTGCGGGTCGCCGCGCCCCCGGCCTGGAATCCTGGCTCTTGAGGGCCCGGATGCCCGGCGGGGCGAGCCCCGGCCCCTCGCCTCATCGCTGACGGACCCGTCCCTTGCCCTCTGGACCGTGCCGTTCTTTTGGGGGTTTCCCGGCAGTCTTTCGGCTTTCCGTGGCGGGTCGGTCTGTCAAGGGTGGCCGAAGGCCATCGCGTAGCGACGCGACGAAGGAGCGCCCTTGACGGGCCGGCCCGACGCGGAAGGACGATGGGACTGACGGGAAGCCCCCAACCTGCTCTGAGACCGTCCGAGGGGACCCCGCCCACCCCACCCCACCGCCCCGCATCCGGAGTCGGCCTTCATCTGGCGGTGCAGGGAGAGCCCGCGCTGCGAGGCCGCGCGCTGTGTGCCCTCGCGCGGCCGGGGTCGGCGCTGCCCCGCCCCGATCCGGTCCAGCCGCTGAGGCCGGCCGCCACGACCCGGCGTACCCGCCCACACGCAGGCGGGGAGGCGGGTGGGCAGCCGCCGACCCGCCCCCGCCCCCGGACTGCGGGCTTCGCGTCAAGTCCGCGTCAAGTAAATCGGTACATAGTCGACATTCCGCCAAAAAACGGTATCAGGCCAGCCAACCTCCGCTCACGGTTACTCACCCCGGTGGAGCCTCGGCACAATGGCGCTATGACCTCAGGCAGCGCCAGCCCCAGCACCGTCCCCCCGCAGCTCACCGTCGGTTTCGACCTCGACATGACGCTCATCGACTCCCGGCCCGGCATCAAGGCCGCCTACGAGGCCCTGTCCGCCAAGACCGGGGCGTACATCAACGCCGACGAGGCCATCACGCGCCTCGGGCCGCCGCTGGAGGAGGAGCTCGCCTACTGGTTCCCCGAGGAGCAGATCCCGGCGATGCGGGACCTCTACCGGGAGCTGTACGTCCACCACGCCATCGAGCCGACCCCCGCCATGCCCGGGGCCCGTGAGGCGGTCAAGGCGGTGCAGGCGCTCGGCGGGCGGGCCATCGTCGTGACGGCGAAGAACGAGCCCAACGCCCGGCACCACCTGGAACACCTGGGGATAGAGCCCGACGCCGTCATCGGCTGGCTCTGGGCCGAGGCCAAGGCCAAGGCGCTGCGCGAGTACGGGGCGCAGGTCTACGTCGGCGACCACATCGGCGACGTGCGCGGTGCCCGGACGGCCGGCGCGCTCTCGGTGGCGGTGCCGACCGGGCCGTGCGCGGAGTCGGAGCTGCGCGAGGCCGGCGCGGACGTGGTGCTGGCCGACCTCACGGAGCTGCCGCAGTGGCTCGCGGAGTACGAGCGGACCCGCGCGGTCTGAGGACGGTGCGCGTCAGGCGGCCTGGGACGCCCGGGCCGCCTTGCGCTGTGCGGCGGCGGAGCGCAGCACGCCCGCCGCGGAGATGGCGAAGCCGACGCCCATCAGCATGCACACGGCCCACGCGTACGACGGGAACGGGTCGGTGTCGAGGAACAGCGGGGCCATCGTCGCCAGGGTCGCCAGCGCGCCGGCGATGAACACGATGCCGCCGGCCTTGATCAGGCCGTCGCCGGGCCGTGCTTCGTCGGGATGAGGAGTAACAGTCACCCCACCAGGGTAGTTCCCTGGCCGAAGCGGTGAACCGGGAAGGACCGGGGAACGTCTTGTCAGCGGTTTCTTGACCATTAGCCTGGAGGTGGCGGGTCGAAGGACCCGCTGTACTGCTATCCGGAGCCGTTCACCACGGTCGTCCGGACCCGACGAGCACAAGGACAGAGGACGGACGTGCCTACCGGCAAGGTCAAGTGGTTCAACAGCGAGAAGGGCTTCGGCTTTCTCTCCCGTGACGACGGCGGCGACGTCTTCGTGCACTCGTCGGTGCTCCCGGCCGGGGTCGACGCCCTGAAGCCCGGGCAGCGGGTGGAGTTCGGAGTCGTCGCGGGACAGCGCGGTGACCAGGCCCTTTCGGTGACGGTGCTGGATCCGGCGCCTTCGGTCGCGGCCGCCCAGCGCCGCAAGCCCGACGAGCTCGCCTCCATCGTGCAGGACCTGACGACGCTGCTGGAGAACATCACCCCGATGTTGGAGCGCGGCCGCTACCCCGACAAGTCGCACGGCACGAAGATCGCGGGCCTGCTGCGCGCGGTGGCCGACCAGCTCGACGTGTAGTCGGACGGGAACGCACACCGGTGCCCCGTCGCTCTCCCGGAGCGGCGGGGCACCGGCACGTCAGGCGTGCCGGGTCACGGGAAGCGCAGCGCGTCCGCCGGGACGGCCGGAACCAGGCCCTCGGCCGCGGCGCGGGTCAGCAGGCCGCGGACGGCCGCGTACCCGGCGTCGCCGAGGTCGGCGGTGAACTCGTTGACGTACAGGCCGATGTGCTGGTCGGCGACCGCCGGGTCGAGTTCCTGCGCGTGGGCGCGTACGTAAGGCCGGGAGGCCTCGGGGTCGTCCCAGGCCATCCGTACCGAGGTACGGGCCGACTCGGCCAGGGCGCGCAGCTTCTCGGCGCCCAGCGAGCGCTTGGCGATGATCGCGCCGAGCGGGATCGGCAGTCCGGTGGTGGACTCCCAGTGCTCGCCCATGTCGGCCAGGCAGTGCAGTCCGTAGTCCTGGTACGTGAACCGGGCCTCGTGGATGACGAGTCCGGCGTCCACCCGCCCGTCGCGCACGGCCGGCATGATCTCGTTGAACGGGAGGACGACGACCTTCCCGACTCCGTCCGGCAGCACGTCCGCCGCCCACAGCCGGAACAGCAGGTAGGCGGTGGAGCGTTCGCTCGGGACCGCGACGGTGCCGGCGGACAGGTCCACGCCGGGTTCGCGCGTGAGGACGAGGGGTCCGCAGCCGCGGCCGAGGGCGCCGCCGCAGGGCAGCAGCGCGTACTCCTCCAGCACCCAGGGCAGTACGGCGTACGACACCTTCAGCACGTCGAGTTCGCCGCGCTCGGCCATGCCGTTGGTGACGTCGATGTCGGCGAAGGTCACGTCGAGGGCGGGGGCGCCGGGGACGCGGCCGTGCGCCCAGGCGTCGAAGACGAAGGTGTCGTTCGGGCAGGGCGAGTAGGCGATGGCGAGCGGTTCAGCCGTGTTCGTGGTGCTCATGGCGCTCATGGCGTTCTCCCCAGTTGACGAGTACGGGTCCCAGGGCGCGGAATCCGGCGGTGAGGGCGGCGAGCGCGTCCCCGATGCGCCAGGCGGCCCGGTCGCGCGGTCCGACGGCGTTGGAGACGGCGCGGACCTCCAGTACGGGCAGTCCGTGCGCGGCGGCGGCCTCCGCCACCCCGAAGCCCTCCATGGCCTCGGCCCCGGCCAGCGGGTGCCGGGCGGCGAGCTCGGCGGCGCGGGCGGTGCTGCCGGTGACGGTGGACACGGTCAGGACGGGGGCGAGCAGTGCCCCGGTGGCCTCGGCGGCGCGGGCGGCGAGCTCCGCGGGCGGCAGGTGCACGCCGCGGCCGAAGCCGAGCTCCTGCACCGGAAGGAATCCCTCGGGGGTCTCGGCCCCCAGGTCGGCGGCGACGAGCGCGTCGGCGACCACCAGCGAGCCGAGCGGGGCGGCGGGCGCGAACCCGCCGCCGATGCCGGCGGAGATCACGAGGGAGTAGTCGGCCAGCGCGAGGGCGGTGGCCGTGGCGGCCGCGGCCGCGGCCGGGCCGACACCGCCGGCGAGTACGTCGGCGGCGAGGCCGGGCAGGTCCCGGCGGGTGACGGGGTATCCCCCCCCAGACTTCGTCCGGGGGTACCCCCAGGGCAGCGTGCGCGGTTCGGGGGTGACCGGGTCCGGATGAGGGGTGAGACCGGCGGCCACGGAGTCGGCCTCCGCGGCCACCGCGGTCACGATCAGCGCGCGCACGCCGCTGGGCCTGCCGCTACTTCTTCAGCTGGAGCTTGAAGGTCCAGACGGAGAGGGGCTTGCCGTCCTCGCCGACCTGGACGAAGCCCAGGAGCTTCGACTGGGGCGCCTCGCCCTGGCCGCCGGTCGCGAAGACGTCGGCGCCCTGGAAGCTGCGGTAGGTGTTCGAGGAGGGCTCGGTGATCGGCTGGCCGTCGAGGACCGCCTGCCACTTCTTGCCGTCCTCGACGATCTCGGGCTCGACGCCCAGGCGCAGGGTGTCGCCGCGGCCGTACTCGACGGTCTTGGCGTTCTTGGGGTCCGTGAGGCAGCTCTGGACCTTGTCCATGGTGAGGTCCTGGCCGTTGGCGCTGCAGTCGCCCTCGGACTCGGCGGACACCGACGAGCTGCCGACGGTCACCGTCGCGAGCGGCGTCGGCTTGTCGCAGGCGGACAGAAGGAGGAGGCCGGCGGACACGGCTCCGAGGGCCGCGACGCTGCGGCGGGCCCTACCCGGGAAAAGCGGTGCGGTCATGAGCCGAAGGCTATCGGGCCCGTGGGCTGCGCCGCCGCACGGGGGTGCCGGTGCCCTGGCCGGGCGTGGCGGAGGGGGCGGGGGGTGCCGTTCGGCGGGCCGCCGGGGCGGGTGGGGGTGGGCGGGTGCGGGCGCCGGTGCCGCTGCGCGGGGCGAGGTCCCCTACCCGCCCTTCGCCCGTTCCCCGGGCTGCGCCCGGACCCCTTCTGGGGGCTCCGCCCCCAGACCCTCCCCCAGCTACCGCTGGGGGGGACCCCCAGCGCCTCAAACGCCGGCGGGGTCAGGGGCGGAGCCCCTGGGAACGGTGGAAGGGCGGGTAGGGGACCTCGCCCCGCAGGGCGGACCCGCTATGCCACCCGGGGGCGGGCTGAGCCCGGGTGGTGGCCGCCGGGGGTGGTGAGGAGGCCGCGCACCGCCATGAGGGTGCCGGAGGCCACGACGGCGGCGGCCACCGCCATGCCCAGGACGCCGTTCAGGGGGAGGGCGATGCCGATCGCGCCGCCCAGGACCCACGCCACCTGGAGCAGGGTTTCGGAGCGGGCGAAGGCCGAGGTGCGGACGGCTTCGGGGACGTCGCGCTGGATCATCGCGTCGAGGGAGAGCTTCGCCAGGGCCTGGCAGAAGCCGGCCGTGCCGGCCAGGACGGCCATGAGCAGGCCGCTGAAGAGGACGGCGGAGAGGATGGCCACGCCCAGGGTGGCGCAGAGGACCGCCGCGATGATCGCTTCCGGGGCGCGGGCGCGCAGCCACGCGCCGACCGCGGTCCCGGCGGCGTTGCCGATGCCCGCCGCTACGCCGACGATGCCCAGTGACACGGCCGCGCTCTGCCCGGCGAGCGGGTGCTCGCGCAGCAGGAACGCGAGGAAGAAGATCAGGAACCCGGAGAGCCCGCGCATCGCCGCGTTCGCCAGCAGCCCGCACAGGACGGGGCGGCTGACCGTGCGCAGCCCCGGGCGCTTGGAGTGCGCCTCGTGGGTGGAGAGGCGGGCGCGGCGTTCGCCCTTGGCGTCGTCGACCTTGTGCGGGAGCTGGAACGCCGCGAAGGTGCCCCACACGAAGATCGCGCAGGCTCCGTACAGCGGCCAGGGTGGTCCGATGGCGTGGAGTCCGGCGGCCACGGGTGCCGCCGCGCCGGTGGCGAGCAGGCCGGCGAGCGTGACCCGGGAGTTCGCCTTGACGAGTGAGAACTTCGGCGGGAGGAGCCGGGGGACCACGGCGCTGCGCACGACTCCGTACGCCTTCGAGGCGACGAGGACGCCCAGGGCGGCCGGGTACAGCTCCAGGCCGCCGGTGGCGACTGCGCCGGACATCATCAGCGCCAGCAGTGCCCGCGTCAGCATGGCGCCCGCCATCGCCGCCCGCCTGCCGTGGGGGAGCCGGTCCAGGAGGGGGCCGATGACGGGGGCCAGGAGGGTGAAGGGCGCCATGGTGATCGCCAGGTAGAGGGCGACCCGTCCGCGGGCCTCGTCGGTGGGGACCGAGAAGAACACCGTCGAGGCGAGCGCGACGGTGATCATGACGTCGCCGGCGCCGTTGATCGCGTGCAGTTCGATCAGACGGCCCAGTCCGGATTCACCCGCTCCGTGGGCGTGCGTGGCGCGGCGGATCCCGCGCGCGGTGCCGGTGATGGGGAGGTGCAGGGCACGCCCGACCGCCCGGCCGGCCCGCCTGGCCGGTCCCGAGCCGTCTGCGGACGACCGTGCGGGAGCCACGTGGCCATAGTGCCCCACGAGTCCGTCGGGGACCCCTCCCGGCGCGTTCCCGGCGCGGTTCCGGGGGGGCGTTCCGGGGCTCGCGGGAGGTCCGCGGGGGGTCTGCGGGGGGTCTGCGGGAGGTCTGCGGGAGGTCTGCGGGGGGTCCGCGTGCGCGTGTGTTGTCCGCGAATCGGACCTCGCATGTGGGCCGGAGGCTTCAGAGGAGGTAGCGTGCGTAGCGCGCCACCGGCGGTTGCACTTGGCCGCGCGCCTCTTCGTGATCCCGCAGAATGGATCACAGTGGGGTGCGCCCGAGACCGATCGGGGCGCGGACGTCGACGCGGCCCTCTGGTCCGCTCCGCCCGCGCTACGTACGGACGAGACCGGCGGGGTCGTTGTGAACGACAGTACGGACGGCGCACTCGTGAGACGGCGTAGGAGAGAACGAGACCTGTGAGTGCTGCGACGACGCGAAGCCGTACCCCGCGTACCCCGCGTACGCCCGCCCCGGACCGCCTCTGCGCCGAGGCGGTGGAGCTCGCCCGAGGGGCGGCGGAAGAGGCCGCCTACCCCGGTGTGGTGGGCGAGCACGTCTCCGCCGTAGCGGAGGGCGACCGGGTCGTCACCCACTTCTTCGAGTGCAAGGAGCCGGGCTACCGCGGCTGGCGCTGGGCCGTCACCGTGACCCGCGCCTCCCGCGCGAAGAACGTCACCCTCGACGAAACGGTGCTCCTTCCCGGCGACGACGCGCTCCTCGCCCCCGAATGGGTGCCGTGGAGCGACCGGCTGCGCCCGGGCGACATGGGCCCCGGCGACCTGCTGCCCACGGACGCCGACGACCTGCGGCTGGAGCAGGGCTGGTCCGGGGAGGACGTGCCGCCGCCGAACTCGGTCGTCTCCACCGAGATGGCCGAACTGGTCGAGGCCGAGGACGCGGACGTCACCGACCGGGTGGTCGTACCGGAGCGCGGTTCCATCACCGCGGTGGCGGAGGAGCTCGGCATGCGCCGCGCCCGCGTCCTGTCGCGGTACGGGCTGCACACGGCGGCCGACCGCTGGGACGAGTCCTTCGGGGCGAAGACGCCGATGGCGCAGGCGGCGCCCGCGTCGTGCGTCTCGTGCGGGTTCCTCGTGGCGATCGGCGGTTCGCTGGGGCAGGCCTTCGGCATCTGCGCGAACGAGTTCGGTCCGGCGGACGGCCGGCTCGTCTCCCTGTCGTACGGCTGCGGCGGCCACTCGGAGGCCGCCGTGATGCCGAAGCCGCCGCGGCCCGCGCCGCCGGTGCTGGACTCGATGGCGACGGACGAGTTCCCGCTGCGCCCGGCGCCGGACACCGGCTCGGTGCCCTCGGCGGACCTTCCGTCCGCCGACCTGGGGCACTCGTAGTCACCGGGTGGTGAGGGGCGGGTCGCCGGAGTCCGGCGCCCGCCCTCGGTTCACTTCAGGGTGATCGTGGCCTCGGCCGCGATGGCGCCCAGCTTCTCGGGGTTGCGGACGAAGTAGATGCCGGCGATGCGGCCGTCCTCGACGTGGAAGGCCATGACGCCGTCGAGTTCGCCGTCGAGGTGGGCGAGGAGCGCCGGACTGCCGTTGACCACGGTGGGGGTGACGGCGAACCGGCCCGCCTTCTTCCCGACGCCGCCGATGATGTAGCGGCTCACCTTGTCGGCGCCCGCGACGGGGCGCAGCGCGGCCTGCTTGAAGCCGCCGCCGTCGCCGACGAGGACGACGTCGGGGGCGAGCACGTCCAGGAGCGCCTGGAGGTCGCCGCCGTCGAGGGCGCGCTGGAAGGACTCCATGACGGCCCGGGTCTGGCTCGCCGAGACGGACTGCCGGGGGCGGCGGGCGTCGACGTGCTTGCGGGCCCGGTGGGCGATCTGGCGTACGGCGGCGGGGGTCTTGTCGACGGCGGCGGCTATCTCGTCGTAGCCGACGTCGAAGGCCTCGCGCAGGACGAACACGGCGCGTTCGGTGGGGGAGAGCGTCTCCAGTACGAGCATCATCGCCATGGAAACGCTCTCCGCGAGCTCCACGTCCTGCGCCACGTCGGGTGCGGTGAGCAGGGGTTCGGGCAGCCACTCGCCGACGTAGGACTCCTTGCGGCGGCTCATCGCCCGCAGCCGGTTGAGGGACTGACGGGTCGTGACGCGGACCAGGTAGGCGCGCTTGTCCTCGACCTGGCCGAGGTCGACCTTCACCCAGCGCAGCCACGTCTCCTGGAGCACGTCCTCGGCGTCGGAGGCCGAGCCGAGCATCTCGTAGGCGACGGTGAAGAGCAGGTTGCGGTGGGCGACGAAGGCGTCGGTCGCGGCGTCGGTCGTCGTTTCGGCCGCTGTTTCGGCGGCTGTTTCGGTCGCGGCGCCGGTGGTGCGGTCGGCGTCGTGCGCGTGGTCGGTCATGCGGTCGGTCCCCCGATGGTCAGGCGGCCGTGGTCTGTCCCCGCACGGCCTGGAGCTTCTTCTGGCGGGTGGCGGCGCCCGAGCCGCGGTGCAGACGGTATCCGCCGGGCTTGCGGGCCTCGTCGGCGAGGTGCTTGACGACGACGGTGCAGACGGTTTCCTTCAGCTTGGCGCCGGGCTTGCCGTCGACGTGGAACCAGATGGCGGTGTCGGCCTTGGCGAACTGGAAGATGCCGTCGGTCCGCCCGAGGCTGATGCACTGGGCGCCGAAGGGCTGGTTGAGGGTTTCGGGGTTCTCGTCGGCGAGGCGGCTCAGGACGGTGTCGGCGGCGCGGGCGCCCATGGGCATGGCGGCCTGGCAGCTCATGCGCAGCGGCAGGCCCGAGGGGGCGGCCGAGTCGCCGGCGGCGACGATGCGGTCGTCGTCGACGCTGGTGAGGGTCTCGTCGGTGAGGATGCGGCCGGCGGTGTCGGTGGCCAGGCCGCTGCGGGCGGCGAGGTCGGGGACGGCGAAGCCGGCGGTCCAGACGGTGACCCGGCTGGGGAGTTCGCGGCCGTCGGCGAGGCGGACGGCGTCCGCGGTGACGTGGGTGACGGTGCTGTCGGGGCCGTCGACGACGGTGACGCCGAGGCGGGCGAGGCGGCGGGCGACCGAGCGGCGGCCGCGGGTGTGGAGGTACGGGCCGAGGGCGCCGCCGCAGACGAGGGTGACGGGGCGGCCGTCGCCGGCGAGTTCGGCGGCGGTCTCGATGCCGGTCGGGCCGGCGCCGACCACCGTCACGGGAGCCCCGGCGGGGGCGGCCTCCAGGACCGGGCGCAGCCGCTGGGCGTCTTCGAGGGTGGCGATGGGGTGGGCGTGCTCGGCCGCTCCGGGGACGCGGAGGTCGGCGCCGGTGCTGCCGACGGCGTAGACGAGGTAGTCGTAGCCGAGGCTGTCGCCCGAGGCGAGTCCGAGGGTGCGGGCGGGGGCGTCGATGCGGTCCACGGCGTCGACGACGAGGCGTACGCCCTCGGCGAGGACGTCCCGGTACTCGACGACGGCCGGGTCGTTGCCCGCGACGAGCTGGTGCAGGCGGATGCGGTGCACGAACGAGGGGCGCGGGTTGACCAGGGTCACGGTCACGTCGCCGCGCAGGGTCAGCCGGTTGGCGGCCATCACGCCCGCGTAACCGCCGCCGATCACTACCACGTTGGTGTTGTTCTCGCTCATCGTGTCCTCCTCCGTCGGGGTTTCGGACACAAGACACCCGGCCCCGCGAACCTGTGACACGACGTGACCCGGATCACATGTGACGGGTGTGCGGGGGAACTGGCGCGCCCCGCACAGGCCCTGGAGCCAGACCCTGGGGCTAGGCCTTGGGGCGGCGGCGGAACAGGCGCCTGCCGCCCAGCACCAGGGCCGTTCCCGCCGCGAGGACCAGCGCCCCCTTGGCGAAGCTGCCGGAGTCCTGCCCGGCG
Organism: Streptomyces sp. NBC_00158; assembly: GCF_045160885.1. NCBI lineage: Bacteria > Bacillati > Actinomycetota > Actinomycetes > Kitasatosporales > Streptomycetaceae > Streptomyces > Streptomyces sp. NBC_00158. Next base: position 3,236,788 of record NZ_CP108161.1, on the reverse strand, counting down.
GGCGCCCCCTGCGCCCCGGCGGATCCCGTCGGGCCGCCGCCCGGCTGCTGCGGGGCGCCGCTGCGGGCCGGGGGGCCGGACGGAGGGGCCGCCGGGGCCACCGGTACGGCGACCACCCTGCTGTTCGCGCCCTCCGCCCCGAACATCAGCGTCCTGCCGTCGGGCGTGTACGTCACCGACTCCGCCTGCCCCTGCCACGGCGCGTCCACCCGCTCGCCCGCCCCGTCCGGGCGGCCGTCCTTCCAGGCGTACGTACGGGCCGTGAGGTACCCGCGCAGCGTCAGCCGGGTCCCGTCCGGGGAGAACGCCCCGTCCGTCACCCACGGCACCTCGGCGACCCGCCGGAACACGTTGCGTCCGTCCGCCGACAGCCGTTCGGGGCCCTCGTACAGGCCGCCGCCCTGCTCGTTCTTGCTGGCGATGTACACCCGGCCCGTCACCGGATGCACCATCAGCGCCTCGGCGTTGCGCGGCCCGTCCGCGTACGTGACGGTGAACTGCTCGGCCTCGACGGTCCGGTCGCCGAGCTCCTTCGGCTCCTGGAAGCGGTAGATCCACACGTGCTCCCAGGTGCCGTCCCTGTTGTCGCCGATGTCCCCGACGTACAGCCGCCCGTCCGGGCCGAGCGAGATGGCCTCCACGTCGCGCGGGGTCCCGATCCCGGCCAGCTTCACCCGCGCCACCGTCTTTCCCGTCGCCGAGTCCACCGCGTACACGTACGGGCCGTCGTCGCTGTCGTTGTGCGTCCAGTACACGCCCGGGTGGATCCGGCTGGCCGCGAGCCCGCTCGACTCCTTGATCCGCGGGTCGGTGATGGTGAACCCGGACGCGGCGGGGGTCTCCGCGGCGAGGGCGGCCCCCGGCAGCAGGGCGAGCACGAGGGCGGCGGTAACGGCGGTCGACCGGGGCAGCAGGCGCATCCCACAAGCCTGCCACCAGGTAGGGGGTGTCTTGCGGATCAGGCCGGGCTCGCGGCGTCTGGCACCGCGCCTCGCCGCGTTCTCGTCGGTCGCCAACGCTCCGCGTTGACTCCCTCCTCGGCCTTGCGATGCACGGCACCAGACACCGCTCCCTGATCCGGCCTGATCCACAAGACACCCCCTGGCGTGTCCGGCATCACAGGGGCTCCCGTCGCGTGATCCGCGATGATGACCGGATGCGTTTCATGTTCGTCGGCGACTCCATGACCATCGGACGCGCCGGCGACTACACCTGGCGCTACCGGATGTGGCAGCACCTCGGCGCCACCCTGGGCGACGGCTCCTTCGAGATCGTCGGCCCGCGCACCGCCCTGTACGAGGACACCGGCTCCGGCGGCCCCGCCGGCCAGGAGTACGCCGCCCCGGACTTCCCCGCGCACGCCCGCCGGCACCTCGCCGGCTGGGGCGAGGGCTGGCAGCACATGGCCCCCCTCATCGGGCCCGCCGCCGCCGACGCGCGGGCCGACGTACTGCTCGTCTCCCTCGGCCTGATCGACCTCGGCTTCTACACCAACGCCGAGCAGACCGCCGGCAACGTCCGCGCCTTCGTCGAGGCCGCCCGCGCGGCCCGCCCGGCGGTCCGGATGGTCTTCCTCCCGGTGATCCCCAACGTCCGCGCCGAGGACGAACCCCCCTTCGCCGCCGAGGTCGCCCGGTTCAACGAACTCCTCGCCAAGGCGGTCGCCGACCTGACCACCGACGCCTCCCCGATCCTGCTGGCCGCCCGCCCCGACGCGTACGACATCCACCGCGACACCTACGACGGCACGCACCCCAACGCCTCCGGCGAGCACCGCCTCGCGGGCGAGTTCGCGGCCGTCCTGCACCAGGCCTGGGGCGTCGGAGGCCCCTACCGGCCCGCGCGCGACCGGTAAATCCCGTCCTGCGAAAGGGTCTTGCCTGGAGCGCACTCCAAGCAGTTGGCTAGGGCCCCATGAAGTACACGCAGCTCGGACGCACCGGTCTCAAAGTCAGCCGCCTCGTACTCGGCACCATGAACTTCGGCCCCCAGACGGGCGAGCCGGAAAGCCACGCGATCATGGACTCGGCCCTCGACGCGGGCATCAACTTCTTCGACACGGCCAACGTGTACGGGTGGGGTGAGAACAAGGGCCGCACCGAGGAGATCATCGGCACCTGGTTCGCGCAGGGCGGCGGCCGCCGCGAGAAGACGGTCCTCGCCACCAAGGTCTACGGCTCCATGTCCCGCGAGGGCGACACCTGGCCCAACCACGACCGCCTCTCCGCCCTGAACATCCGCCGGGCCGTCGACGACAGCCTCAAGCGGCTCAGGACCGACCACATCGACGTCTACCAGTTCCACCACGTCGACCGGCGGACCCCCTTCGAGGAGATCTGGCAGGCCATCGAGGTCCTGGTCCAGCAGGGCAAGATCCTCTACGCGGGTTCCTCCAACTTCCCCGGCTGGAAGATCGCCCAGGCCAACGAGACGGCCGCCCGGCGCGGCACGCTCGGCCTGGTCAGCGAGCAGTGCCTCTACAACCTCTCGGAGCGGCGCGCCGAGATGGAGGTCATCCCGGCCGCCGAGGCGTACGGGATCGGCGTCATCCCCTGGTCCCCGCTGCACGGAGGCCTGCTGGGCGGCGTCCTCAAGAAGGAGGCCACCGCCGGCCGCAGGGCCTCCGGCCGCTCGGCCGACGCCCTCGCCAACACCGCCGTACGGGCGCAGATCCAGGCGTACGAGGACCTCCTCGACAAGCACGGCCTGGAGCCCGGCGAGACCGCCCTGGCCTGGCTGCTGACCCGCCCCGGCGTCACCGGCCCGATCGTCGGCCCGCGCACCGCCGAGCAGCTGGAGAGCGCGCTGCGCGCCGTCGAGCTGGAACTCTCCGAGGAGCTGCTGGGCTCCCTCGAAGAGATCTTCCCCGGTACGGGCCCGTCGCCGGAGGCCTTCGCCTGGTAGCCGGGCGGCGCGGTAGCCGGGCGCCCCGCACGCCCGCCACAGCACACCGCCCCGCCCGCGCTTCGAGCGCGGGCGGGGCGGTGCCGGGTACGGGCGTACGCGGGGCGGTCGGGCGCGGCGGCTACTGGCCCACCGCGGCGGCCACCGCCACGACGACGAACATCAGCACGAGCACACCGGCCATGACACGGTTTCTGGTCTTCGGGTCCACCCGTCGAGACTAACGCGATCCCGCCCACGCCCTTCGCCAGGGGCTGCGAGACTTGCGTCATGGTCACCGTCGAAGACGTCCGGCGGCTCGCGCTCGCCCTGCCGCGCACCGAGGAACACCTGATCCGGGACCGGGTGAAGTTCCGCATCGGCCGGATCGTCTACCTCGCCCTCTCCCGCGACGAGACCGAGCTCGGCCTCGCGTTCCCCAAGGAGGAGCGGGCCGCGCTCGTCGCCTCCGAGCCGGAGAAGTTCTCCCTGCCGGGCGCCGGCGACATGCGCTACCACTGGGTGCACGCCCGCATGGCCGCCCTCGACGCCGGGGAACTCGCGGAACTGGTCACCGACGCCTGGCGGATGTGCGTACCGGCCAAGGTGGCCCGCGCCCACCTGGACGACGGCACCCTGCCCCCCGCGCCCGGACTCGACGGGCTGCGCGCCGCCGCCGAGGTGTTCGCCGGCTACCGGGCGGACCGCAGCTGGCAGGCCCTCCTCACCGCCACCGCACCCGGCATCGACCTCTCCGAGGCCGCGCACCGCACCGCCCTGCACCGCTGGCTCAACGCCTGGGGCTGCCGCATCCGCTACCCGCGCGAGGGCGAGCCCGACCCGCTGGACGCCGGGCTCGCCTCCTGGTGGACCCGGCACACCCTGCCCGGGGCCCCGATCGCGGCCCTCACCGACCGGGAGATCGGCGCGCTCGCCGCCGCGTACGGGGAACTTGCCGCGCTGCCGGTCGGCCGGCGCACCCTCGGGCCGACGGCGGCCGCCAAGGCCCTGTTCGCGCTGCGGCCGCGGACCGTGATGCCGTGGGACGAGGCCATCGCCGTACGGTTGCACGGCGCCCGCGACGAGCGGGCCTTCGGCCGGCACCTGCGTACCGGCCGGGCCTGGGCCGGGGCCGCGCTCGCGCAGAGCGGGCAGGAGGAGGACGTACTGACCGCCGCCCTGGGCAGGCCGGGCGTCAGCCTGGCCAAGCTCCTCGACGAGTACCTGTACGTCACCCTCACCCGCGGCGTGGAAGGGACGTCCTAGACCAGCGCGGGCTCCTCGCTGACAGGGGCCACGCGCGGCCGCGCCAGCGCCAGGTAGCCGGCGGTGCGCAGCGCCACCGACACGTCGAGACGGCCCGCGTTGAACCAGATCTCCTCGTGCTCCAGCAGCGCCGGGTCGACGACCACCTCCACGGCCGGGTCGAAGCTCACCGGCATGATCGACCCGCTGACGCAGCCCGTCAGCTCCTCGGCGACCTCGCGGACGGCGAAGGAGGCGTTCGTGCCGCCGTACTCGGCCCGCACCGCCTCCAGGTCCACCCGGCAGTGGCCGGGCACCACGGCGATCACGTAGCGGCGCTGTTTGCGTCCCAGCGCCACTCTGATCACCAGGCACTTGGCGGCCTGTTCGAGGCTGTGGCCGCGGATCAGGCTGGCGAGTTCGGTACGCCCCTCCGGGGCGTGGCGCAGCAGCCGGTAGCCGGCTCCCGCGTCCGCCAGGAGGTCGAGCAGGCGGGCGTGGCTGTCCGCGATCGCGGTCGCAGAGGTCACAACTGTCCTTTCCGGAAACTACGTCGGTGGTGACTCAGCGGTCGCGCAGCTCCAGGGTGCAGCACTTCACGCTGCCGCCCGCCTTGAGGAGCTCGGAGAGCCCGACCCCGACGGGCTCGAAGCCGCGCGCGCTGAGCTGGGCCTTCAGGCCGGTCGCCGCCTCCGGCAGCAGCACGTGGCGGCCGTCGGAGAAGGCGTTCAGCCCGAAGACCGCGGCGTCCTCGGCGGTGGCGAGGATCGCGTGGGGGAACATCGTGCGGAGCACGGCCCGGCTGCCCTCGGAGAAGGCGGCCGGGTAGTACATGACCTCGTCGTCGGAGAGCACGGCCAGGGCCGTGTCCAGGTGGTAGTACTCCGGGTCGACGAGGGTCAGGCTCGTCACCGGCAGGCCGAAGAACTCCTGGGCCTCGGCGTGCGAGCGCGGGTCGGTGCGGAAGCCGGTGCCGGCGAGGATCCGGCGGCCGACGGTGAGGAAGTCGCCCTCGCCCTCGTTGATGTACTCGGGCCACAGCACGTCGCGGTAGCCGCGGCGTTCGAACCAGCTCAGGTACGCCGGCCCCTCGGCGGTGCGCTGCGCGTGCCGGAACCGCGCGCCGTAGACCTTGCCGTCGACGACGGTGGCGCCGTTCGCGGCGAACACCATGTCGGGCAGGCCCTCGACGGGGTCGATCTCCTCGACGAAGTGGCCGAGTTCGCGGTACAGGTCGCGCAGCCGCTCCCACTGGCGGACGGCGAGGGCGGGGTCGGTGCTGTTCTCCGGGTGCATCCAGGGGTTGATCGAGTACGTGACGTCGTAGTGCCGGGGTCGGCACAGCAGCAGCCTGCGGCGGGTGGCGGTGCGCGCGGTGGCCGTCGTGGTGGTGGCGGTCGCGGTGGTCGGCTCGGTGAGCGGCACGGGAACTCCTTCGAGGGTGGCCGGAGGGACTCCGGGCCGCCCCGCGGGGTGGTGGCGGGGCGGCCGTCGGTGCGGTGGTGCGGCGTGCGTGCGTCAGCGGGCGGCTGGCCAGGTACTGCTCGGAGCATGCCGGGGCCGCCTCTACTGCTTCTGTTTCACCGGAATCCGGATTCCGGGCCCCGAAGTGCGGGCCACCGGGGGATGAACCGTCCCCGAACGCTCAGCCGCGCAGCGGCCAGGCCTCGACGACCTCGTAGCGGGGCTGTTCGCCGGGGACGCCGGAGGCGGGGAGGTTGCTGCGGACCAGGCTGAGGGTGTCGACCTGCCAGGGCGTGCCCTCGAAGCCGGCGAGGGCGTCGAGGCAGGGCCGCAGGTCGGTGCCGGGGCGGCCGCGGGCCAGGGTGAGGTGCGGGGTGTAGCGGCGGTGGTGCTCCATGGGCACCCCGGCCCGGCGGGCGGCGGCGTCGGCCCGCTCCGCGAGCATCCGCATCGCGTCGATGCCGCCGGCGGCGCCGGTCCACAGGGCGCGGTCGCCGAAGTGGCCGACGCCGTGGAGGCGGAGCGGGAAGGGGGCGCTGCGGTGGGCCGCGCGGGCGAGGCGGGCGTGCAGGTGGGGGAGGAGGGGGTCGGGGACCTCGCCCATGAAGGCGAGCGTGAAGTGCCAGCCCGCTTCCGCGGTCCACCGCAGGCCGTCGGGGCGCGGCGCCACTGCGACGGCGTCGCGCAGCTCGGCGACGGCGGTTGCCTCTGGCAGCACGGCGGCGAAGACCCTCACGTCTCCGACCCTATCCGCGAGGCGCCGCTCGCACCGCTCGGCGCTGGCGCGCTTCCCGGGCTTCGCGCCGCTGCGCCGGACTCCGTCCGTCCCCTCCCTGACGCGCCGCTCGCGCGGTGCGGCGCCGGGGCGCCTTACCGGCTTCGCGCCGCTGCGCCGGACTCCGTCCGTCGGCCCGCCGGGCGGGGCCGGTTCGGGTGGCGGGGGCCGGTGGGTCGGGTGCGGGTCGTTGGCCGCTGCGCGGGGCGAGGTCCCCTACCCTCCCCCAGACTCCGTCCGGGGGGACCCCCACTTCCACCGTTCCCAGGGGCTCCGCCCCTGACCCCGTACGGGCGCTGCGCGCCCGTCGCCTCAAACGCCGGCGGGGCTATCTGTAGCCCCGCCGGCGTTTGAGGCGCTGGGGGCACCTCCCAGCGGTAGCTGGGGGAGGGTCTGGGGGCGGAGCCCCCAGGAGGGGTCCGGGCGCAGCACGCGCGGCCATTCCCCCCCCGCCCGGCCAGGGCTTACGCGGCGGGGGCCAGCTCGCGTCGTGCCACGGCCGGGACGAAGACGACGCCGTGGCGGTTCAGGCGCAGCCGGAGGTTGCCGACGCGGGACAGGACCAGGCCCACGGCGACCGCCGCCGCGAGGGAGATCAGGCCGCCGGCCGCCATGCCCAGGCGCGCACCGTAGGTGTCCGTGATCCAGCCGACGAGCGGGGCGCCGACCGGGGTGCCGCCGGTGAAGACCATCATGAACAGGGCCATCACCCGCCCCCGCATCTCGGGGTCGGTGGCCATCTGGACGCTGGAGTTCGCCACGACGTTGACGGTCAGGCCGAACATCCCGATCGGCACCAGCAGCACCGCGAACAGCCGGAAGCCCGGCGCGAACGCGGTGACCAGCAGCAGCACCGAGAACAGCACGGCCGCCGCCACCAGCAGCCGCAGGCGCGAGTGGCCGCGGCGGGCCGCGAGCAGGGCGCCGGCCAGGGAGCCGGCCGCGATGAGGGTGTTGAACAGTCCGTACGTGCCCGCGTCGCCGTGGAAGACGTCGTCGGTGAAGGCCGACAGCCAGATCGGGAAGTTGAACCCGAAGGTGCCGATGAAGCCGACCAGGACGATCGGCCAGACCAGCTCGGGCTTGCCCGCGACGTACCGCAGTCCCTCGCGCAGCTGTCCCTTGGCGCGCGGCTGCGGGGTGACGGGGTGCAGTTCGTGCGTGCGCATCAGCAGCAGGCCCGCGATGGGCGCGGCGAAGGACAGCCCGTTCAGCAGGAAGGCCCAGCCGGAGCCGACGGCGGTGATGAGCACGCCGGCGATCGCCGGGCCGACCAGCCGCGCGGACTGGAAGTTCGCGGAGTTCAGGCTGACGGCGTTGGCGAGCTGCGCGGGGCCGACCATCTCGGAGACGAACGTCTGCCGGGCCGGGTTGTCCACGACGGTGACCAGGCCGAGCAGGAAGGCGGCGAGGTAGACGTGCCAGACCTGGACGTTCCCGGCCAGGGTCAGCGCGGCGAGTGCGACGCCGGTGAGGCCCATCGCGCTCTGGGTGGCGATCAGCAGCGGCCGCTTGGGCAGCCGGTCGGCGAGTACGCCTCCGTAGAGCCCGAAGAGCAGCATCGGCAGGAACTGCAGGGCGATGGTGATGCCGACGGCGGAGGCGGAGCCGGTCAGGGAGAGGACCAGCCAGTCCTGTGCGATGCGCTGCATCCAGGTGCCCGTGTTCGAGACGACCTGGCCGGTGGCGAAGAGCCGGTAGTTCCGGATCTTCAGCGAGCTGAACATCGAGTTTCTGCTCGCGGTGGTGGTAGTGGTGGATGTATGGCCGGGTGCGGAGTCTGCTCCGGTTCCCGTACTCAAAAGCGTTCGCCTCCTGGCGTCGTTCCTATAGGTGGGCGAGCTTCTCCAGGACGGGTGCGGCCGCGCGGAGCTTGGCCCATTCGTCCTCGGTGAGCTCGGCCGCGAGCCCGGCCAGGAAGGCGTTGCGCTTGCGACGGCTCTCTTCGAGCATCGTCTCGGCCTCCTCGGTCTGGCGGACCACCTTCTGGCGGCGGTCCTCGGGGTGCGGCTCCAGCGTGACCAGTCCCTTGGCTTCCAGCAGGGCGACGATGCGTGTCATCGACGGGGGCTGGACGTGCTCGCGGCGGGCCAGCTCACCGGGGGTGGCGTGGCCGCAGCGGGCGAGGGTGCCGAGCACCGACATCTCGGTCGGGCTGAGCGATTCGTCGACGCGCTGGTGCTTCAGGCGTCGGCCCAGCCGCATCACGGCGGAGCGCAGATCGTTCACGGCGGCGGCGTCGTCGCCATGGGAGAGGTCATGCATGTCTTTAGAATAACTCATTACTCTGTCTAAGGAAAAACGGTTTCCGGGGCCCGCCGTCTCACTCGTACGGGTGAGTGAGCGGCGGAAAGTGACACGCGTGCGCACCCTCTGGCCCGACCCTTTCGGGCATGGGGACACATGTGCTGAGCATGCGCATAGACGGGGAGCTGCTGGAACGGCTCCGGCACCATGCCGCCAAACGCGGAATGAGCGTCCAGGACTATGTGGTCCGGACGCTCATTCGCGATGACTTCGACGAGCGGTTCAAGGCCGCCGTCGACGAGACGGAGAAGTTCTACGGGCTTACGTGAGGCCGAGGGCCGGCATCGCGTAGTAGAAGACGAAGACCGCCGAGACGGCGTACATGGCGGCCGGGACCTCGCGGCCCCGGCCCGTCGCCAGCCGCAGCACGGCGAAGCTGACGAAGCCGATGCCGATGCCGTTGGTGATCGAGTAGGTGAAGGGCATCATCACCATGGCCATGAAGGCCGGGACGGCGATGGTGAAGTCGCTCCAGTCGATGTCCCGGACCGAGCCCGCCAGGATCAGGAAGCCGACCGCGACGAGGGCGGGGGTGGCGGCCTGCGAGGGGACCATCGTGGCGAGCGGGGTCAGGAAGAGCGAGACGGTGAAGAGGGCGCCGGTCACCACGTTGGCCAGGCCCGTACGGGCGCCCTCGCCGACGCCGGCCGTGGACTCCACGAAGCAGGTGGTGGCGGACGAGGAGGTCGCGCCGCCGGAGGCGACGGCCAGGCCGTCGATCAGCAGGACCCGGTTGATGCCGGGGAAGGTGCCGTCCGGCTTCGTCAGCTTGGCCTCGTCGCCGACGCCGAGGATGGTGCCCATCGCGTCGAAGAAGCAGGACAGCAGCACGGTGAAGACGAACAGGACGCCCGTGAGCAGGCCGACCTTGTCGAAGCCGCCGAAGAGGCTGACCTGGCCGACGAGCCCGAAGTCGGGCGCGGCCACGGGGTTGCCCGGCCACTGCGGCACGGTCAGGCCCCAGGCGAGGTCGGGCAGGTCGGTGACGAGCTGCACGGCGACCGCGACGACCGTCATGACGACGATGGAGATCAGGATCGCGCCGGGGGTCTTGCGGATCAGCAGCGCGAGCGTGAGCAGCACGCCGACGACGAAGATCAGGACGGGCCAGCCGTGCAGGTGGCCGTTGCCGCCGAGCTGGAGCGGGACCGTGGTGTGGGCGGCGTCCGGGATGCGGGTGACGAAGCCGGAGTCGACCAGGCCGATCAGCATGATGAACAGGCCGATGCCGATCGCGATGCCCTTGCGCAGGCCCTGCGGGACGGCGTTCATGACGCGCTCGCGCAGGCCGGTGGCGACCAGCAGCATCACGACGAAGCCGGCGAGGACGACCATGCCCATGGCGTCGGGCCAGCTCATGCGCGGGGCCAGCTGGAGGGCCACGACGGTGTTGACGCCGAGGCCGGCGGCCAGGGCGATCGGGACGTTGCCGATGACGCCCATGAGGAGGGTGGAGAAGGCGGCCGTCAGGACGGTCGCGGTGACGAGCTGGCCGCCGTCGAGCTGGTGCCCGTACATGTCCTTCGCGCTGCCCAGGATGATCGGGTTCAGCACGATGATGTAGGCCATCGCGAAGAAGGTGGCGAAGCCGCCCCGGACCTCGCGGGCGACGGTCGAGCCGCGCTCGGAGATCTTGAAGTACCGGTCCAGGCCGGTGGTGGGGGCCGCGGCGGGTGCCGAGGTGCTCATGCGGTCCTCAAACGGGTCTATTGGGCGGTTCATACGAACGAATCCGGTCGTAGACAAACCGTTTCAGTATGAACACATGAACGAAGGGTCGTCCATCTCCGCGCGTAGACCCGAAAACCGGCCACCTAGACTTGGCTCCATGGCGAAGTGGACTGCGAAGCACGAGGCGCCCGAGCCCCTGGAGGGCCCGGTTGTCGCCACCATCACCGGCGGCACGATCCTCTGGTTCGCCGTGTTCCTCGTCCAGCTGCCCTTCTACGGCTGGTTCGCCGACCGCGACCTGCTGTGGTGGGTGTGGACCTGCGCCGCCGGCGGCGGGCTCGGCCTGATCGGCATCTGGTACGTCCGCGGCCGCGACGCCGCCCTCAGGGCTCACGCGGCGGAACAGGCGGCCCGGGCGGCGGCGGATACGGAGGCCGGACCGGCCCCGCAGGCGGGCGGCGGCGCGTAGGGCCGGCCGACCGGACCTCGGAGCGGCCCCGGAGCGGACCTCGGAGCGGCCCCGGCGCGGGCGCCCGAGGTGGCTCCGCCCGGCCGCGCCGGGATGGCCGCCGCCACGGTCGACCTCGGGACGATTCGGGTCATCCTGAAGTCGGATCTTCCGACCGCTCGGCGGGTGAACCGTTCGAACCGCCCTTACCGTCGAAAACATGACGCAGCGGGCGAGGATCGACCATGACGGGCCGGAACGGGCCGGCGGCGCCGCCATCGACGCGGGCGCCGAGCTCGACCCCGTACACCCGGTGAAACCCCCCGCCCCCCGGTTCAAGCCGGCCGGCCTCAGCACCGCCGAGGTCGCCGAACGCGTCGCGCGCGGCGACGTCAACGACGTCCCCGTCCGGTCCTCCCGGTCCACCGCCGACATCGTCCGGGCCAACGTCTTCACCCGCTTCAACGCCATCATCGGCGTCCTCTGGGTGATCATGCTGATCGTCGCGCCCATCCAGGACAGCCTCTTCGGCTTCGTGATCATCGCGAACACCGGAATCGGCATCATCCAGGAACTCCGCGCCAAGAAGACCCTCGACGGCCTCGCCGTCATCGGCGAGGCCAAACCCAGCGTCCGCCGCGACGGCACCACCGCCGAGGTCTCCACCTCCGAGATCGTCCTCGACGACGTCATCGAACTCGGACCCGGCGACAAGGTCGTCGTCGACGGCGTCGTCGGCGAGGCCGACGGACTGGAGATCGACGAGTCCCTCCTCACCGGCGAGGCCGACCCCGTCCTCAAAAAGCCCGGCGACCAGGTCATGTCCGGCTCCTTCGTCGTCGCCGGCGGCGGCGCCTTCACCGCCACCAAGGTCGGCCGCGAGGCCTACGCCGCCCAGCTCGCCGAAGAGGCCTCCCGCTTCACCCTCGTCCACTCCGAGCTGCGCTCCGGCATCTCCACCATCCTCAAGTACGTCACCTGGATGATGGTCCCGACCTCCATCGGCCTCATCATCAGCCAGCTCGTCGTCAAGGACTCCAACCTCAAGGACTCCATCGCCCGCACCGTCGGCGGCATCGTCCCGATGATCCCCGAGGGGCTCGTCCTCCTCACCTCCGTCGCCTTCGCCATCGGCGTCATCCGGCTCGGCCGCAAACAGTGCCTCGTCCAGGAACTCCCCGCCATCGAGGGCCTCGCCCGCGTCGACGTCGTCTGCCTCGACAAGACCGGCACCCTCACCGAAGGCGGCATGGACGTCACCGAACTCCGCCCGCTCGGCGGCGCGGAACCCGCGTACGTCAAGAAGGTCCTCGGCGCCCTCGGCGAATCCGACCCCCGCCCCAACGCCAGCCTCCAGGCCATCATCGACGCCTACCCCGACAGCGCCGAATGGCGCTGCACCGAGTCCCTGCCCTTCTCCTCCGCCCGCAAGTACAGCGGCGCCAGCTTCAGCGAGGGCGACGGCGAGAACAACACCTGGCTGCTCGGCGCCCCCGACGTGCTCCTGCCCGCCGGCGACCCCGCCCTCGAAGAGATCGACGGCCTCAACGAACAAGGACTACGGGTCCTACTGCTGGCCCGCTCCGCCCGCGAACTCGACGACCCCGCCGTCGCCACCGGCGTACGCCCCACCGCCCTCGTCGTCCTGGAACAGCGGCTGCGCCCCGACGCCGCCGACACCCTGCGCTACTTCGACGAACAGAACGTCAAGGCGAAGGTCATCTCCGGCGACAACGCCGTCTCCGTCGGCGCCGTCGCCGGCAAGCTCGGCCTGCCCGGCGCCCACAACACCGTCGACGCCCGCGAGCTGCCCGCCGAACGCGCCGAGATGGCCGAGGTCCTCGACGGGAACTCCGTCTTCGGCCGCGTCACCCCGCAGCAGAAGCGGGACATGGTCGGCGCCCTCCAGTCCAACGGCCACACCGTCGCCATGACCGGCGACGGCGTCAACGACGTCCTCGCCCTCAAGGACGCCGACATCGGCGTCAGCATGGGCTCCGGCTCCGAGGCCACCCGGGCCGTCGCCCAGATCGTGCTGCTCAACAACAGCTTCGCCACCCTCCCCTCGGTCGTCGCCGAAGGCCGCCGCGTCATCGGCAACATCACCCGCGTCGCGACGCTCTTCCTCACGAAGACGGTCTACTCGGTGCTGCTGGCCATCCTGGTGGTGTGCTCGCAGGTCGAGTACCCCTTCCTGCCGCGCCACCTCACCCTGCTGTCCACCCTCACCATCGGCATCCCCGCCTTCTTCCTGGCGCTCGCCCCGAACAAGGAACGCGCCAAGCCGCACTTCGTGAAACGGGTCATGCGCTACGCGATCCCCGGCGGCACGATCGCGGCCGTGGCCACCTTCGCCACCTACCTGATCGCCCGCGCCCACTACAGCGGCCCCGACTCCCTCAAGGCCGAGACCAGCGCGGCCACGCTCGCCCTGTTCCTGACCTCCATGTGGGTGCTCGCGATCATCGCCCGCCCCTACACGTGGTGGCGCGTCGCCCTGGTCGCCGCGATGGGCGCGGCCTTCCTCGTCGTCCTCGTCGTCCCCTGGCTCCAGGACTTCTTCCAGCTCAAGCTGGAGGGCGTCACCATGCCGTGGATCGCCGTCGCGATCGCGGCGGCCGCCTCCGCCGCGATCGAGTTCACCTTCCGGTGGGTGGACCGGCGCTTCCAGGCGTAGCGGCCGCCCGGCCGGTCAGTCGAACCACCGGTCCCGGGCCAGCTCCGCCGTCCGCGACGGGTCCTCCAGCAGGGCCGCCACCTCGAAGCGGCGCGGCCACTGGGACGCCGACCAGGCCAGGCCCGCCGCCACGCCCTCCAGGGTCGCCGCGTGCAGCACCCCGTCCGGGGTGAGCCGCCAGTCCAGCTCCGAGCCGCCCGCCACCAGCTCCTCGTGCTCCACGTACGTCGCCGGGGTCGTCGGACCCAGCAGGATCCGCACCGACTCCGGGACCTCGTGCTCCTCGCCCGGCGTGCTCACCTCCGCCGGGACCGTCTCCGACAGGCGGCGCACCTGGAACAGGTCCGCCAGGTCCCCCGCGCGGGACGGGGAGACCGGGAGGAGGGGGAGGCCCGCCGTCAGCGGCAGCAGGTCGGGGGCGTCGGCCACGACCGCGTCGGCCGCGTCCACCACGACCACCTCGCCGTCCACCACCGCCCGCACCTCGTCCGGCAGCGTCACCTGCTCCGGGTCCAGATCGGCCAGCGCCCCGTACAGGCCGTGCAGCTGGTGCCCGGTGACCTCCCGGTCCGGGTCGGCGAGCCGGCCCAGCAGCTCGGCCGCGCCGCCGGGCTCCTCCAGCAGGGCGCGCACGGAAGTGCGTACGCCCAGCGCCCGCAGCACCTGCTCGTCCTCGAAGCCCGTCGCGTCCGCCGGGGTGTACAGGCCCGCGAGCAGCGGGTCGCCGCCCGCCGCCCGCAGACCGGCCGGACGGCGGCCGTCCAGCACCGGGTGGTCGCGCAGCCACCAGGCGGTGTACGAGCGCACCGACTGCGTGGTCCCGTCCGGGAGCAGGATCCGCACCGGCTGCGTCAGGGCGTCGCGCAGCGGCGGCTGCGCCAGCATCGCCAGCGCCTGGGGCCAGCGGTCGTCGTCGACGAGGTCCAGGTCCCGGACGGCGACCAGCTCGGTCGCCACCGGCGGCACCGGGGTGTCGGGGAACTGGTCGAGGAGGTCCTCGCACCACACGTCGACGGCGTCCAGCAGACCGGCGTCGTCCGGCTCGGCGAAGTCGCCCTCGCGGGGCTCCAGTTCGTCCGGGTCCAGGACCACGTCGGTGGCGCGTACCAGCTGGAACGCGGTCAGCACCCCGCACGCGGCCAGCGTGTCCGCGTCCCAGCGGGCCGCGAACTCGGCGTCCAGGTAAGGGACCTCGTCCTCGCGGAGCACCGAAGCCAGCGGGCTCCCGGCGAGCAGCAGCTCCCCGGCCGGGGCGAGTTCCCCGTCCTCGTCGGGCAGGGCCAGCGCGCCCAGCCAGGGCTCCTCGCCCGGCGCCAGGCCGGCCGCGCGGACCAGGGTCAGGACGGTGTCGGCGAGCTCCTCCGGGTCCGGGGCGTCCTCGTCCCAGATCTCGCCGGCGTCCAGGGAGGCGGCCACGGCGGCGCGGACCTGCGGGGTCGTCAGGACGGCGCGCGCGGTGGCGGGGAGCGCGCCCAGCTTCTCCAGCAGCGGGTGCGCGGCGTCCGGGTGGGCCACCTTCAGGCCGAGGCGGGCCAGGTCGGCGGGGGTGTCCGGGCCGGGCAGCAGGACGTGGCGCGGGCCGATGGTGGTGCGGCCGTCGGCGAGCGGCACGGGCAGGCCCGACAGCCGGTCGGGGTCCACGCCGGCCAGGGTGTCGTAGAGGCGGTGCCACCAGTCCGGGGTGCGCTCGATGCCGGCGATCCGCTCGATGGCGTCGCCGAGCGGCAGCCGGCCCACGCCCAGGGTGCGCAGCTCGGGGCGCCGTTCCAGCCCGGCGGGCAGCAGCGTCGGGAGGACCTCCGCGAGGACCCGTACGGTGTCGGCGCCGGCGCCCTCCACGACCTCGGCTTCGAAGGGCCGCAGCGAGGGGAGTTCCTCGGTGGGGGCGGCCGGGGCGAGGAACGCGGTGCGGGGCAGCCGCTGGAGGACGGCCGCGCGCAGGGCGCCGTCGAGCGGGCTCCCGCCGAGCGGGCCGGGCACGAGGTCGACCAGGCCGGTGCTCACCGGCTCCCAGGCGCCCAGGAGTTCGGCGTACGCGTCGGCGGCGCGCTCCACGAGGAAGTCGGTCAGCGGGCCGGGCGCCGGGTGGCGGCGGGTGGTGTCCAGCGGCAGGGAGGCGATGAGCAGGGCGGGTACGCCGAGGGGCTCGTCGGTGGGGGTCGGGGCGTGCACGACGGGCGCGGTGCGGGGGCGTACGGGGGCCCCGTCGGGGTCGACGGGGGCGGCCCAGGTGACCGTCCAGTCGGGCCGCAGTCGCTCCTCGACGGGCCGGTCGGCGAGGAGGGCGGGGTCGATGGGGCCGGTGTGGCGGACGGTGCGCCAGCGGTGGGTGCCGGAGGCGGAGTCCTCGATGACGGTGTACGGGCCGTCCATGCGGCGGAAGAGGACGCGGTGCCCGGCGGACGGGGTTTCGACGACGACCTCGCGCAGCCCGGGCAGGGTCAGCAGCAGGGCGTCGTCGATGCCGGCCAGCAGGCGTTCGGCGAGGTCCTCGGCGGCGGCGTCGCGCAGCGGGAGGACGACGACGGTGTCGTAGCCCTCGGGGGCGGTGCCCTCGGCGGGCAGCGGCAGCCGCAGCAGCGGTACGTGGCCGTCGCGGCGGCGGAGTTCGTCGCCGAGGCCGGGGCTGAAGGCGGCGGCCTCCCGGGCCAGCTCGCGGGCCTCGGCGAGGGACCAGCGGACGCCGCCGTGGCGGCCGAGCACCGCCGGCTCGTCGGAGACGGCCAGCACCGCGGCGAAGCCGACGCCGAAGCGGCCCACGGAGCCCTGGTCGTTCTCCCGCTTGGCGGAGGCGCGCAGGGTGCTCAGGGACTCCACGCCCGTCGCGTCCAGCGCGGCCCCGGTGTTGGCGGCGGCCAGCACGGCGGGACCCTCGGGTCCGGCGGGGTGCAGGGTCAGGCGCAGCCGGCCGGGGACCTTGGCGCGGGCGGCGGCGTCGGCGGCGTTCTGGGCCAGCTCGACGACGAGCCGGTCCCGGTAGCCGCCGAGCGCGAGGTCCTCCTCGGCGTTGGCGTCCTCGCGGAACCGGGCCGGGCCCGCGCCCCACGAGTCGAGCACCCCGCGCCGCAGCCGGGCGGTACTGAAGGGGTCCGTGCCGCTCTGGGCCGCCGTCACTCGTACGTTCACGCCGCATGCCTCCACGCTGTACCGCGTACTGCCTCTGGAGTGCTGAAGGTATCGCGTGGGGGGCTACGCCCTGCCCGTGAGGTGGGCGAACACGACGACGTTGGAGTCCCAGTGGCGGTCGGCGGTGAGGTCGCCGCCGCAGGTGATCAGGCGCAGTTCGGCCTTGCCGTGGGTGTCGCCGTAGACCTTGCCGGTGGGGAAGGCGTCCTTCTTGAAGGTGTCGACGGAGTCGACGGCGAAGACGGCGGTGGTGCCGTCGGCGCGGTGGACCTCGATCTCCTGGCCCTTCTTGAGGGTCTTGAGGTTGTAGAACACGGCCTCGGGGACCTGCGGGGTGTCCATGTGCCCGACGATCGCGGCCGCGCCGGCCTCGCCGGGGGTGGGGCCCTCCTTGTACCAGGCGGCGTCCTTCGGTTTGGCGAAATCGGGTTCCTGCATGATGCCCTGGGCGTCGAGTCCGACCGTGTCGAGCGGGGCGTCGACCTTGATGCCGGGGATCTCGATCCGGTCGGGGACGGACGCGGGGAGGACGGAGCCGGGGAGGGCGGAGGCGGGCGTCCGGGGGGTGGGGCCGGTCCCGTGCGCTTCGGCGCCGGCCGAGCAGCCGGTGGCCAGGGCCAGGGCGAGGGCCGGTGCCCCCGCCAGGGCGGCCGCGCGGCGTACGCGGCCGCCCCGGCGGCGGGAGGGGGCGGTCTCAGGCATCGGCGGGGGCCTGGCCGGTGTTCACGGAGCCCTTGGGGGTCTTGTGCTCGGAGGGCTTCAGCGGTGCGGGCTTCACGTCCGGGCCGCCCTTGGCCTCGACGGAGAACTTGACGGTGTCGAACTTCTTGCCGCCCGCGAAGGCGTCGACCCCGTAGTAGCCGGTCCTGACGTCCTTGGCGACGACGGCGGTGCCGGTGAAGGTGCCGTGGCCGTCGTTCCTGAGGTCGACGCGGCCGCCGGCGAAGGCGTCGGACTTCACGTAGGCGTCCTTGACGTCCTTGGCGGTGGTCTTGACGGTGACGGTGACCTTGTCGCCGGGGCGCCCGAAGTTGGTGGAGAGGCGGAGGCTGGAGGAGGCCGGGGTGGGCGGCTTCGGGGCGTCGCCCTTCTTCACGGTGAGCTGGGCGGTGGCCTGGAGCTTGGTGCCGTCGGGGGCGCTGCCGGTGAGGGATACGCCGTAGGAGCCGTCCTTGACGTCGGCGACCTTGGCGGTGCCGCTCCAGCTGCCGTCCTTGCCCGGGGTGAGCTTGACGTCGCCCAGGGCGGCGGAGGAGACCGCGAGGTTCTTGGAGCCGGCCGGGGCGGTCACGGTGACGCTGATGGCGTCGCCGGGCTTCACGGGCGAGGAGGGCACCTCCACGCGGGCGGAGGCGGCGGGGTGCGTGCTCGCGGTGGGGGAGGGAGCGGGGGAGGGGGTGCCGGCGGCGAAAGCGGTGGCGCCGCCGAGGGCCAGCGACGCGGTGAGGGCCGCGGCGGTGAGGGTGAGTGCCTTGCGCATGGGTTCCTCCTGAACGGAACGGACCGGCCGGGGGTCGTTCCCGGCACACCGGACAAGAGGGGCATCACGGGTGTTTGGTTTCGGGGTCCGAGCGGTGCCGGGAGGGGCGGGCCGAAGGTCCCGGAGGGGGGACGTGCAGGTGGGGGCGGGGTGGTGGGGGTCCGTTTACGGGGTTTTTGCCCCGAATTTTAGGACCAAAGTCCCGGGTGGGGGTGGGGGTGGGGGTGAAGGAGAACGCGGGAGCCCCCGGCGCCGGGAAGGCGCCGGGGGCTCCACAGGTACGGGACGAGGGGCGGTGGGGCCCGTCAGGTCCTCAGGTCCTCAGGCCGTCAGGCCGTCAGGCCCTCGGGTCAGAGCTGCTCGATCACGTAGTCGATGCAGGCCGTCAGCGCCTGCACGTCCGCCGGGTCGATCGCCGGGAACATCGCGACGCGCAGCTGGTTGCGGCCCAGCTTGCGGTACGGCTCGGTGTCCACGATGCCGTTGGCGCGCAGCACCTTCGCCACCGCGGCCGCGTCGATGTCGTCCGAGAAGTCGATCGTGCCGATGACCGCGGAACGCTTGTCGGCGTCCTGCACGAACGGGTTCGCGTACTTCGACGCCTCCGCCCAGCCGTACAGGTTCCGCGCGCTGGCCGCCGTACGGCCCGTCGTGAACTCCAGACCGCCCTGCGAGTTCATCCACCGCAGCTGCTGGTCCAGCAGGAAGAGGGTGGACAGCGCCGGGGTGTTGTACGTCTGGTTCTTGAGGGAGTTGTCGATCGCCGTCGGCAGCGAGAAGAACTCCGGGATGTGCCGGCCCGACGCGTGCACGCGCGCGGCACGCTCCAGGGCGGCCGGGGAGAACGCGGCCAGCCACAGGCCGCCTTCCGAGGCGAAGGACTTCTGCGGGGCGAAGTAGTAGACGTCGGTCTCGGTGATGTCCACCGGGAGGCCGCCGGCGCCCGAGGTCGCGTCCACCAGGACGAGCGACCCGGCGTCCGCGCCCGCGACGCGCTTGACCGGCGCCGCGACACCCGTCGAGGTCTCGTTGTGGGTGTACGCGTACACGTCCACGCCCGCCTCGGCGACCGGCTCGGGGTGCGTGCCCGGCTCGGAGGAGATCACGGTCGGCTCGTCCAGCCACGGCGCGAGCTTCGCGGCCTTGGCGAACTTCGACGAGAACTCGCCGAAGGTGAGGTGCTGGGACTTCCGCTCGATCAGACCGGCGGTCGCGACGTCCCAGAAGGCGGTGGAGCCGCCGTTGCCCAGGATCACCTCGTAGCCCTCGGGCAGGGAGAAGAGGTCCCGGAGACCCTGGCGCACCGAGCCGACCAGGTTCTTGACCGGGGCCTGGCGGTGCGAGGTTCCGAGCAGGGAGGTACCGGTGGCGGCGAGGGCGTCCAGCGCCTCGGTCCGCACCTTGGAGGGGCCCGCGCCGAAGCGTCCGTCGGCGGGCTTGATGTCAGCGGGAATCTGGATCTCAGCCACGAGCGGAGCGTATCGGGTCCCGGACCGCGTGTCGGAGGCGCGTCCACCCGGTGAGACGCCGGGCCCAGGTGGGAGGGGGTTGTAAGGCAGAACACTCGTTGATGGGCCTTACGCACCCCTTAGTCTGGATTCATGCCCGCGCCATCCTCTTCGTCCCCGACGACCGTCGCTCCCGTTTCCGGTCCGGTTTCCGGTCCCGTTTCCGGTTCGGTTTCCGGTCCGGTTTCCGGTCCGGTTTCCGCCCCCGCCCGGTCCTCCCGGTTCGGGCCGGTCGCGCTGGTGGTCTCGGCCGGGGTGTCGGTGCAGTTCGGGGCGGCCCTCGCGGTGATGGTCATGCCCCGGGTGGGCGCGGCGGGCGTGGTCACGCTGCGGCTCGCGGCCGCCGCGCTGGTGCTGCTCGTGCTGTGCCGGCCCAAGGTGCGCGGGTACGGGCGTTCCGACTGGGGGACGGTCGTCGCCTTCGGCGTGGCCATGGCCGGCATGAACGGCCTCTTCTACCAGGCCATCGACCGCATCCCGCTCGGGCCCGCCGTCACCCTGGAGGTGCTCGGCCCGCTGGCCCTGTCCGTGATCGTGTCGCGGCGTCTGGTGAACCTGCTGTGGGCCGGACTCGCCCTGGCCGGCGTCGCCCTGCTGGCCGGCCACGGCGGAGGGGGCCTCGGCGGCCTCGACCCGCTCGGCGCGGGCTTCGCGGTGGGCGCGGGCGCGATGTGGGCGGCGTACATCGTCTTCAGCGCCCGTACCGGCCGCCGGTTCCCGCAGGCGGACGGACTGGCCCTGGCGATGGCAGTGGCCGCGGTCGTCTCGCTCCCGCTGGGCGTGGTCGAGGCGGGCTCCGACCTCCTCACCCCGAGCACGCTGGCACTGGGCCTCGGCGTCGCGGTGCTGTCGTCGGTGCTCCCGTACACACTGGAGCTCCTCGCCCTGCGCCGCCTCCCGGCCCCGACGTTCGCGATCCTGATGAGCCTCGAACCGGCCATCGCGGCGACCGCGGGCTTCCTGATCCTGAGCCAGGCGATGTCGGGGCTGGACGCGCTCGCGATCGCCCTGGTCATCGCGGCCAGCATGGGGGCGGTCCGGTCGCAGCAGGAGCCGAGGGACGCCGGCTGAGGGGGCGGGGGCGGGGTCCCCTCGGGCGGTCTCGGAGCAGGTTGGGGGCTTCCCGTCAGTCCCATCGTCCTTCCGCGTCGGGCCGGCCTGTCAAGGGCGCTCCCTTCGTCGCGTCGCTACGCGATGTCGCTTCGCTCCACCCTTGACAGACCGACCCGCCACGGAAAGCCGAAAGACTGCCGGGAAACCCCCAAAGAAACGGCACGGTCCAGAGGAGAAGGGACGGGTGTCGCAGCGATGAGGCGAGGGGCCGGGCGCCGGCCGACCGGGCATCCGAGCCCTCAGATGTCCCGATTCCGGGCCAGGGGCGCGGCTACCGGCACCAAAAGGCGACCAGAGCAGCCCGGGAAGCCCCCAAGCGCACCAGATCGCTACGCGCTCCTGCCGTCTCGGCGTCCGACGACCGCCCGGGGCTGATACCCGCACCAGAGGACGAACAGGGCGGCCCAGGGAGCCGCCGGGCGCGGCAGATCGCTACGCGCTCCTGCCGTCTCGGCGGCCGACGACCGGCCGGGGCTGATACCCGCACAAAGGGACGAGCAGGGCGGCCCAGGGAGCTGATGGACGCAGGTCAGGGGGCGATGGGGAGCTGGCGCTTGTGCTCGGTGAGGCGGTAGCGGTTGACGATCGTGTCGAAGGCGCGAGCGTCCACCGGCTTGCCCTCTAGGAAGTCGTCGATGTCGTCGTACGTGACGCCGAGGGCGTCCTCGTCGGCCTTGCCCGGGTCGAGGGTCTCCAGGTCGGCCGTCGGGGTCTTCCACACCAGCTCGGCGGGCGCGCCCAGGACGTCGGCGATGGCGCGCACCCGGCGCTTGGTCAGGCCGGTCAGCGGGACCACGTCGGCGGCCCCGTCACCGAACTTGGTGAAGAAACCGGAGATGGCCTCGGCGGCGTGGTCGGTGCCGACCACCAGACCGGCGTGCGCGCCGGCCACGGCGTACTGGGCGATCATGCGCTGGCGGGCCTTGATGTTGCCGTGCACGAAGTCCTGGTGGTGGGCGTCGCGGAAGGCGACACCGGCGGTCACCGAGGCGTCGAGCGCCGCGTCGCTGGCGGGCTTGATGTCCACGGTCAGGACGTGGTCGGCCTGGATGAAGGACAGCGCGAGCTGGGCGTCGTGCTCGTCGGCCTGGACGCCGTAGGGCAGCCGCATCGCGTAGAACTGCGCCTCGTGCCCCGCCTCGCGGGCCCGCTCGACGGCGAGCTGGCAGAGCCGGCCCGAGGTGGTCGAGTCGACGCCGCCGCTGATGCCCAGCACGAGGGAACGCAGACCCGTGGAGGTCAGCCGCTCGGCGAGGAAGGCCACCCGGCGCTCGATCTCCCGCTCGGCCTCGAAGGTCTCGGCGACCTGGAGTTCCCGGGCGATCTCCTGCTGCAGGGCGATGCCGCTCACGTCTGCTCCTTGTTCCGGTTCACGATGTGCCGTCCACCCTAGCGGGATGCGCCTGTGGGCTCCCCGGGCTGCCCTGTTCGTCCTCTGGTGCGGGTATCAGCCCCGGCCGGTCGTCGGACGCCGAGACGGCAGGAGCGCGTAGCGATCTGACGCGCCCATCCGCTCCCCGGGCTGCCCTGTTCGTCCTCCCGTGCGGGTATCAGCCCAAGGCGGTCGTCGGACGCTGAGACGGGAGGAGCGCGTAGCGATCTGTCGCGTCTGGGGGCTTCCCCGGGGGGGCTGGTCAACGTTTCGTGCGGGTAGGCGCGCCCCCGGCCCGGAACGGGGACTGCTGAGGGCTCGGATGCCCGGTCGGCCGGCGCCCGGCCCCTCGCCTCATCGCTGCGAAACCCGTCCCTTCTCCTCTGGACCGTGCCGTTTCTTTGGGGGTTTCCCGGCAGTCTTTCGGCTTTCCGTGGCGGGTCGGTCTGTCAAGGGTGGAGCGAAGCGACATCGCGTAGCGACGCGACGAAGGAGCGCCCTTGACAGGCCGGCCCGACGCGGAAGGACGATGGGACTGACGGGAAGCCCCCAACCTGCTCCGAGACCGTCCGAGGGGACCCCGCCCCCCACCCCCGCCCCGCTCACACCCCCTCCAGGAACCCCGCCACCGCCGCCGCGAAGGCCTCCGGGGCGGCGGTGTGTACGAAGTGGTCGGTGTCGAGTTCCGTCAGGGTGGTGGCCGGGCGGTGTTCCTTCATGGCGTGGGCCTGGTCGGCCAGGATCACGCCCTTGGTGCCGCGTACGAGCAGGGCCGGGCAGGTCGAGGCCGTCCAGTCCGCCCAGTGGTCGCCGTGGACGTGGTGCTCGGAGTCGTACATCTCCCGGGGGCGGAACGGGAGGCGCCAGCTGCCGTCGGGGTTCTGCCGGAGCCGGTCGGAGAAGTACGGCGCGGCCGGGCCGAGGCCCGCGATCAGCGCCTCGCGGGTCGGGGCCTCGTACGGCAGCTGGAGCAGGAAGCCCAGCGGGTTCGAGCCGTCCAGCCCGAGCGCGGCCGGGCCCTCGGCGTTGACGAGGGCGCTCACGCGCCCGGGGTGGCGGGCTGCGAACTGGTAGGCGTTGACGGCGCCCAGGGAGTGGCCGAGCAGGACGACGTGCTCCAGCCCCAGGTGGTCGAGCAGGGCGGCGATGTCGGACAGGTAGCCCTCCCGCGTGTAGTCGGCGGCGCTGTCGGACTCGCCCTGGCCGCGCTGGTCCGGGGCGATCACCCGCCACTCGGGGCCGAGGGCGCGGGCGAGGTCGGCGAACGTGGCGCCCTCGGACAGGTGCCCGTGCAGGGCGACCAGCGGGCGGCCGGTGCCGCCGAAGTCGAGGTAGGACAACCGGCGGCCTTCGACGGCGAGTTCGGAACGGATGGCGGTGGTGGTGGCGGTGGTGGCGGGGGCGGGGGCGGTGGTGCCGTTCGCGGCCATGGTGGTCGGGTCCCTTCGTGGTTCGTTCGCGCCTTGACGTGAAGAACCATAACCAGGATCCATACGGTTGTTCAATACGCTCGTCTAAAACAGTTGTTCAAGATCAGCCCACCGGCACCTCCAGGTACGACGGCACCGGCTCCGGCGAGGTGAACGCCAGCGTCGCGCGCGGCAGGTTGGCGTCCCCGTAGAAGGGGTCCCGGGCGGCCGCCACCAGCAGGAGGCGGTGCCCCCGCGGGACGTCGTACGCCGTGGCCTGGAGGTCGATGTCCGCGCTGATCAGGCTGTCCGGCGGCGATGTCAGGTCGCTGAACGGGGCGTGCGTGATCAGCCGTGCCGAGCCGTCCGGGGCCAGGTCCAGGAGGTACGCGACGAACGTGGAGCCGGAGTTCGCGGCGCGGTACGTCACCCGCAGGCGCGGCACGCCCCGTACGCGGAGGGTCTCCCCGGCGGGGGCGCCGCACCAGGCGGCGGTGACGGAGGCGGCCGTGGCGGAGCCGATCTCGTCGCCCGGGTACGGCTTGGGGCGGCCCGCCAGCTCCGCGTACCCGGACCGCACCACCGCGTCGGCCACGGCGGCCGGGGTGTCCACCCCGCACAGCACGCCCGCCGTCCAGCCGTGCTCGGGCTCCGGGGCGAGCCTCCCGGCCCCGGCGATCCCCCCGGCCCCGGCGAGCCCCCCACCCCCGGTCAGGTACAGCCGGCGGACGTTCCCGCCCGGGGCCGGCAGGTCGGCGGAGGGTTCCAGGGCGCGGCTCCACATCACCTCGGCGAGCACCTCGGCCTCCCCCTCCACGCCGTTGGCGGTGCCGCACAGGTGGTGGTCGAGCCAGCGGTGCGCGTCCGTCCACACCGGGCTCGGGAGCCCCAGCAGCCCCGCGCTCTCGGGGCCGCAGTGGTCGCCTACGGACAGGTCTAGCCGTTTGGGGCCGGTGAGTTCGCCGAACAGGCCCAGCGTCTGGTTGGCGGGGAAGACCGTCTCGTGCCAGGCGTGGGAGAGGAAGACCGCCACCCGCCTGCGGTTGAACTCCTTGACGTGCGCGGACGGAGAGCGCTGCTGCGCCCACCGCAGGGCGCCCTCGGCGCCCCGGTCGGCGAGGACGTCCTCCAGGGTGCGTTCCGTCTCCGGGCTCAGCCGGGCCCGTCCGGCCGACGCGAGCAGGACCTGTACGGCGGCGGCTCGGCGGGTGGAGTTCTCGTACAGGACCTCGCCGAGGTCGCCCCACGCGCCGAGCGCCGCCACCGCGTCGACCCGGGGGTCGTGCGCGGCGACGAGCAGGCCGATGCCTGCGCCGTAGGAGACGCCGAGGAAGCCGATCCTGGTGACCGGCCCGGCGGCGCGTTCCAGGAGGTGTTCCAGGGCGCGTCTGCCGTCGGCGACGTCCAGCGGTCCGGCGAAGTCGGCGTGGCCGTCGGAGCGGCCGAACCCGCGGACGGTGTAGGCGAGTACGTCGTAGCCGCGCGCCGCGAGCGCGGTGGCCTGGACGGCGTACGCGGTCCAGCCCAGGCCCGTCCACGGCGAGGGCAGCACCACCGCCGGCCGCGGCCCGGGGCCGGTGTGCCGCCAGAGCGCGGCGTCGAGCAGGTCCCCACCGGTGCCGGCCACCTTGCCCCGGCTGAAGGTGGCCGCGGCCCGGGCGGCCCGTACTTCCGCGGCGCGCGCGGGCGGCAGGCCGGCGGTGTCGCCGCTCTCCAGGGCGGTGGCGAAGGCGGTGAGGGCGGTGGCGTCGAGCTCGGGGTAGAGGGAGTGGGGCGCGTCTGGGGCTGCGGGGTTCACGGCGGACCGTCCTCGTCGTCGAGTGGCGTGGAGGGGCGCGTGGAGGGAGGCGGTGCGGAGCCCGGTGCGGCGGCTGGGCGGGCGGGGAGTCCCCAGTATCGGCGCACGGAGGGCGCGTGCAGGGCGCGTTCCCGGCGTACGGCCGGAACCGCCCCTGATCGTTCCGGGTGCGGGGTGGTGCGCGCCCGCGGTGTCCTCGGCCGGGCCTTGCGGGATGTCCTGGGTGATCAAGTCCCCTTGGACGGAGCGGAATTGAGCGGAGTGGCGGGAATCGGTCGCCGCTCGCAAAAATAATGCAAGCACGCTTGATTGTTTTAGCGGAGGCTGCCAGGCTTCCCCCCACGCCGAGAGGGGAGCACGCCGTGCCCGATCCGTCCGCCGAAGGCCAACGCGCAAGCGGGGCCGCCGTTTTCGCCGGTCTCCTCGCCGACCTCCGCGAGGAGGGGCGGGAAATCGACTCGCTCGTCGGGGAGTCGCCCGCGCCGGACTGGGCGCGCCCGACGCCCGCGCCCGGGTGGACCGTCGCCCACCAGATCGCCCACCTGCACTGGACCGACCGGGCCGCGCTGCTCGCCCTCACCGACGCGGAGGGTTTCGCGCGGATGGTGGAGGAGGCGCTGAAGGCCCCCGAGTCGTTCGTCGACGAGGGCGCGGCGGAGGGGGCCGCGCTGGAGCCCGCCGAGCTGCTCGCCCGCTGGCGCGAGGGCCGGGCCACGCTCGACGCGGCGCTCTCGGCGGCCTCGCCCGACGCCCGGTTCCCCTGGTACGGGCCCCCGATGAAGGCCGCGTCGATGGCGAGCGCCCGGCTCATGGAGACCTGGGCGCACGGCCAGGACGTGGCCGACGCGCTCGGCGTACCCCGCACCCCCACGGCCCGGCTGCGGCACGTCGCGCGGATCGGGGTGCGGGCGCGGGACTACGCGTACGCCGTCCGGGGACTCCCGGCGCCGGAGGGGGAGTTCCGGGTGGAGCTGACCCCTCCGGACGGGGGCGGCGTGTGGGCGTACGGGCCGGCCGACGCCCCGCAGCGGATCACCGGGCCGGCGCTGGACTTCTGCCTGCTGGTCACCCAGCGCGCCCACCGCGCCGACCTCGCCCTCACCGCGACCGGTGCCGACGCCGACCGCTGGCTCGACATCGCCCAGGCCTTCGCCGGCCCGGCGGGACAGGGCCGCGAGCCGCGGGCGGGCGGGCGGTGACCGGCGGGCGGGCGGTGACCGGCGAGCGGGCGGTGACGCGCCGGGCGTTGCGCGTCGGGAACGCCTCCGGCTTCTACGGGGACCGGTTCGACGCGGTGCGCGAGATGCTGACCGGCGGCCCGCTGGACGTGCTGACCGGGGACTACCTCGCCGAGCTCACCATGCTGATCCTCGGCCGGGACCGGCTGAAGAACCCGGACCTCGGCTATGCCAAGACCTTCCTGAGGCAGCTGGAGGAGGGCCTCGGCCTCGCGCACGAGCGGGGCGTGCGGATCGTGGCGAACGCCGGCGGGCTGAACCCGGCCGGGCTGGCGGCGGCGGTGCGGGCGCTGGCGGCGAAGGCCGGGGTGCCCGTGTCCGTCGCGCACGTCGAGGGCGACGACCTGATGCCGTACGGGCAGGACGCGCTGACCGCCAACGCCTACCTGGGCGGCGCCGGCATCACCGCCTGCCTGCGGGCCGGCGCGGACGTGGTGGTGACCGGCCGGGTCACGGACGCGGCGCTGGTCAGCGGGGCGGCCGCCTGGTGGTTCGACTGGGGACCGCGGGAGTACGACCGGCTGGCGGGGGCGGTGGTCGCGGGCCACGTCCTGGAGTGCGGTACGCAGGCCACCGGCGGCAACTACTCCTTCTTCACGCGGCACGACGTCTCCCGGCCGGGCTTCCCGCTGGCGGAGATCGCGGAGGACGGCTCCTCGGTCGTCACCAAGCACCCGGGTACCGGCGGGGCCGTCACGGTCGGCACGGTCACCGCGCAGCTCCTCTACGAAACCCAGGGCGTGCGCTACCTGGGCCCCGACGTGACGGCCCGCCTGGACACGGTCCGGCTGGCCCCGGACGGCGAGGACCGGGTCCGGATCAGCGGGGTCCGGGGGGAGGCCCCGCCCGCCACCCTGAAGGTAGGCGTCAGCCGCGTCGGCGGCTGGCGCAACGAGGTGGTGTTCGTCCTGACGGGCCTCGACATCGACGCGAAGGCCGCCCTGGTGCGGGCACAGCTGGCGGGGGCGCTGCGCGAGGTGGAGTCCGTCCGCTGGACCCTCGCCCGCACGGACCACCCCGACGCGGGCACGGAGGAGGAGGCGAGCGCCCTGCTGCGGCTGGTGGTCCGCGACCCGTCCCCGGACCGGGTGGGGCGGGCGCTGACCTCGGCCGCGGTGGAGCTGGCCCTCGGCAGCCATCCGGGCTTCCACGTGACGGCCCCGCCGGGACCGGCCCAGCCCTACGGGGTGTTCGCCTCGGCCCTGGTCCCGGCCGGCTCCGTGCCGCACGCGGCGGTCCTGGAGGACGGCACCCGCCTGCCGGTCCCGCCCCCGCCGGTCCTGCCGGTCCCGCCCCCGCCGGCCCCGGCGCAGGCCCTCGGGCCGGACCCGGACCCGGCGCAGGCCCTCGGGCCGGACCCGGCCCCGGCTCCGGAGCCCCCGGCGCCGCCGCCCGCGGCCACCGCCCCCACCGCGCCGGCCCCGACCGGGCATCCCGCTCCGGATCCCGCTCCGGTGCCGCCCGCCGCGCCCGCCCGCACCGTGCGGGCGCCCCTCGGGGCGGTGGCGGGGGCCCGGAGCGGGGACAAGGGCGGCGACGCCAACGTCGGGGTGTGGGTGGAGGGCGAGGAGGCCTGGCGGTGGCTGCACCGCACCCTCACCGTGGCCGCGTTCCAGGAGCTGCTGCCCGAGACGCGGGAGCTGGAGGTCACCCGCCACGAGCTGCCGAGCCTGCGCGCCCTGAACTTCACCGTCACCGGGCTCCTCGGCGACGGCGTCGCCTCCGGGCACCGCTTCGACCCGCAGGCCAAGGCCCTCGGCGAATGGCTGCGCGCCCGCCTCGTGGACGTCCCGGCCCGCCTCCTTCCCGACACCCCGCCATCCGCCGCTCCTGAGGGGACCCGATGACCCGCCTCGGAACCACCGTCGACCCGCTCGCCGCCGAGCACGCGAAGGCCCGTTCCGCCGCCCTGGAGCGGCTGGCGGAGCTGGACGCCGAGCACGCCAAGGCCCTCGCCGGCGGTGGGGAGAAGTACACCGCCCGCCACCGCGACCGAGGCAAGCTGCTGCCCCGTGAGCGGATCGAGCTGCTCCTCGACCCGGACACCCCGTTCCTGGAGCTGTCCCCGCTGGCCGCCTGGGGCAGCGACTACCCGGTCGGCGCCTCGATGGTCACCGGCATCGGTACCGTCGAGGGCGTCGAGTGCCTGATCACCGCCAACGACCCCACCGTCCGCGGCGGCGCCAGCAACCCCTGGACGCTGAAGAAGGCGCTGCGGGCCAACGAGATCGCCCTGCAGAACCGGCTCCCGTGCATCAGCCTCGTCGAGTCGGGCGGCGCGGACCTGCCCTCCCAGAAGGAGATCTTCATCCCGGGCGGGGCGATCTTCCGGGACCTGACCCGGCTCTCCGCCGCCGGCATCCCGACCGTGGCCGTCGTCTTCGGCAACTCCACCGCAGGCGGCGCGTACATCCCCGGGATGTCCGACCACACCGTCATGATCAAGGACCGTTCCAAGGTGTTCCTCGGCGGGCCGCCCCTGGTCAAGATGGCCACCGGCGAGGAGAGCGACGACGAGTCACTCGGCGGCGCCGACATGCACGCCCGCGTCTCCGGTCTCGCCGACCACTACGCCCTCGACGAGTACGACGCCATCCGCCAGGCCCGCCGGATCGTGGCCCGGCTCAACCACCGCAAGCCGTACGCCGACCCGCCCCGGGCCGAGGAGCCGCTGTACGACCCGGAGGAGCTCCTCGGGATCGTCCCGCCGGACCTGAAGACCCCCTTCGACCCGCGCGAGGTCATCGCCCGCATCGTCGACGCCTCCGACTTCGACGAGTTCAAGCCCCTCTACGGCACCAGCCTGGTCACCGGCTGGGCCACCCTGCACGGCTACCCGGTCGGGATCCTCGCCAACGCGCAGGGCGTGCTGTTCAGCGCCGAGTCGCAGAAGGCCGCCCAGTTCATCCAGCTCGCCAACCAGCGCGACATCCCCCTCCTCTTCCTCCACAACACCACCGGCTACATGGTGGGCAAGGAGTACGAGCAGGGCGGCATCGTCAAACACGGCTCGATGATGATCAACGCGGTGTCCAACTCCCGCGTCCCGCACCTGTCCGTCCTGATCGGCGCGAGCTACGGCGCCGGTCACTACGGCATGTGCGGACGGGCCTACGAACCCCGGTTCCTCTTCGCCTGGCCCAGCGCCAAGTCCGCCGTCATGGGCCCCCAGCAGCTCGCCGGCGTGCTGTCGATCGTCTCCCGCCAGTCCGCCGCCGCCCGGGGACTGCCGTACGACGAGGAACAGGACGCCGGGATGCGGGCCTTCGTGGAGGCCCAGATCGAGTCCGAGTCCCTGCCCCTCTTCCTGTCCGGGCGGATCTACGACGACGGCGTCATCGACCCCCGCGACACCCGTACCGTCCTCGGCCTGTGCCTGTCGGCCCTCCACAACGCCCCCGTCGAGGGCGCCCGCGGCGGCTTCGGCGTCTTCCGGATGTGAGCCCCCAGATGACCGCACCGATCACCTCCCTCCTCGTCGCCAACCGGGGCGAGATCGCCGTCCGGATCTTCCGCACGGCCCGCGACCTGGGCCTGTCCACGGTCGCCGTCCACTCCGACCCCGACGCCGACGCCCTCCACGTCCGCCACGCCGACGCGGCCGTCCGCCTGCCCGGGGCCGCGCCCGCCGACACCTACCTGCGCGGCGACCTGCTGATCGCGGCCGCCACCGCCGCCGGTGCGGACGCCGTGCACCCCGGGTACGGCTTCCTCTCCGAGAACGCCGGCTTCGCCCGGCAGGTCCTGGCAGCAGGCCTGGCCTGGGTCGGCCCGCCGCCCGAGGCCATCGAGGCTATGGCCTCCAAAACCCGGGCCAAGGAGCTCGTGCGCGCCGCCGGCGTCCCCCTCCTCGACCCCGTCGACCCGGCCGCGGCCACGGTCGCCGACCTGCCGCTGCTCCTCAAGGCCGCGGCGGGCGGCGGCGGCCGCGGGATGCGCGTCGTACGCGACCTCGACTCCCTCAAGGAGTCCCTGGACGCGGCCCGGGCCGAGGCACTCTCGGCGTTCGGGGACGACGAGGTCTTCGCCGAGCCGTACGTCGAGCGCGGCCGGCACGTCGAGGTGCAGGTCCTCGCCGACGCACACGGCACCGTCTGGGCGCTCGGCACCCGCGACTGCTCCCTCCAGCGCCGCCACCAGAAGGTCATCGAGGAGGCCCCGGCCCCCGGCCTGCCGGAACCCCTGCGCGAGACCCTCCACACCGCCGCCGTCGCGGCCGCCCGCGCCGTCTCCTACCGGGGAGCCGGCACCGTCGAGTTCCTCGTCGGCGCCGACGGCCGCCCGTACTTCCTGGAGATGAACACCCGCCTCCAGGTGGAACACCCCGTCACCGAAGCGGTCTTCGGCCTCGACCTGGTCGCCCTCCAGCTGCGCGTCGCCGAGGGCCACGCCCTCCCCCTCACCCCGCCCCAGCCCTCCGGACACGCCGTCGAGGCCCGCCTCTACGCGGAGGACCCGGCCCACGACTGGCGCCCGCAGACCGGGGTGCTGCACACCCTCGACCTCCCCGGCCACGTCCGCGTCGACACCGGATTCACCGCCGGGGACACGGTCGGCGTCCACTACGACCCCATGCTCGCCAAGGTCGTCGCCCACGCCCCGACCCGCGCCGAGGCGGTCCGGATCCTCGCGGACGCCCTGTCCCGGGCCCGGATCCACGGCCTCACCACCAACCGCGACCTCCTCGTACGCTCCCTGCGCCACCCGGAGTTCGCCGCCGCCCGGCTCGACACCGGCTTCTACGAACGCCACCTCGACACCCTCGTCGAAGCCGCCCCGGACCCCGCGCTCGCCTGCCTGGCCGCGGCCCTCGCCGAAGCGGCCCCGGCCCCCGGCGCCCCCCTCGCCGCCCGCCTCGGCGGCTGGCGCAACCTCCGCTCCCAGCCCCGGACCCGCCGCTACACCGTCGCCGGCACCGCGTACGAGGCCCAGTACGACCCGCCGGCGGACCCGGACGTCCGCGTCCTGGCCGCCACACGCGAGGCCGTCATCCTCGAAGTCGGAGGCGTCCGGCGGATGTTCCACGTGAAACACAAATCGAACACCCTCTACGTGGACTCCGTGCTCGGCTCCCACACCCTCGTGCCCGTCCCCCGGTTCCCCGACCCCCAGGACCGCACCGAACCGGGCTCCCTGCTCGCCCCCATGCCCGGCACCGTCGTCCGCATCGCCGAGGGCCTCGCCCCCGGCAGCACCGTCACCGCCGGGCAGCCCCTGCTGTGGCTGGAGGCCATGAAGATGGAGCACCGCATCCTCGCCCCGGCCTCCGGCACGCTCACCGCGCTCCACGCCGTCACCGGCCACCAGGTCGAGTTCGGCGCCCTGCTCGCCGTAGTCCAGGAGGACCAGCCGTGATCGAGACAGAAGAGCACCAGGCCCTGCGCGCAGCCGTATCCGCCCTCGGGCGGCGCTACGGCCGCGATTACCTCGCCCGCGTCGCCCGCGAAGGCCGCCACCCCGACGAACTGTGGGCCGACGCCGCCAAGCTCGGCTACCTCGGCGTCAACCTCCCCGAGGAGTACGGCGGCGGGGGCGGCGGCATCGCCGAACTCTCCATCGTCCTCGAAGAGCTGGGCGCCGAGGGCTGTCCCCTCCTCATGATGGTGGTCTCGCCGGCCATCTGCGGCACGGTCATCGCCCGCTTCGGCACCGACGCCCAGAAGAGCGAGTGGCTCCCCGGCCTCGCGGACGGCAGCCGCACCATGGCCTTCGGGATCACCGAACCCGACGCCGGCTCCAACTCCCACCGCATCACCACCACCGCGCGGCGCGACGGCGACGACTGGATCCTCACCGGCCGCAAGGTCTTCATCTCCGGCGTGGACATCGCCGACGCCACCCTCATCGTCGGCCGCACGGAAGACGCCCGCACGGGCCGCCTCAAGCCCTGCCTGTTCATCGTCCCCAGGGACGCCCCCGGCTTCTCCCGCTCGGTCATCGACATGGAACTCCAGGCGGCGGAGAAGCAGTTCGAGCTGACCCTCGACGAGGTACGCCTGCCCTCATCGGCCCTGGTCGGCGACGAGGACGCGGGCCTCCTCCAGCTCTTCGCCGGCCTCAACCCGGAACGCATCATGACGGCGGCCTTCGCCATCGGCATGGGCCGCTACGCCCTCGGCCGGGCGGTGGAGTACGCGAAGACCCGCCAGGTCTGGAAGGAGCCGATCGGCGCCCACCAGGCCATCGCCCACCCCCTGGCGGCGGCGCACATCGACCTGGAACTCGCCCGCCTGATGATGCGGAAGGCCGCCGGGCTGTACGACGCGGGGGACGACGCGGGGGCCGGTGAGGCGGCGAACATGGCGAAGTACGCGGCGGGGGAGGCGTGCGTCCGGGCGGTGGACCAGGCGGTGCACACCCTGGGCGGCAACGGGCTCACCCGCGAGTACGGGCTCGGCGCCCTGATCACGGCGGCCCGTGTGGCCCGGATCGCGCCGGTCAGCCGCGAGATGATCCTCAACTTCGTCTCGCACCAGTCCCTGGGCCTGCCCAAGTCATACTGACCCCTTCTTCACGCGCCGCTCGCGCGGTGCGGCGCCGGGGCGCCTCACCGGCTTCGCGCCGCTGCGCCGGACTCCGTCCGTCGGACCGCCGGGCGGGGCCGGTTCGGGTGCCGGTGGGTCGGGTGCGGGTGGTTGGCCGCTGCGCGGGGCGAGGTCCCCTACCCGCCCTTCGCCCGTTCCCCGGGGCTCCGCCCCGGACCCCGCGCCTCAAACGCCGGCGAGGCTGAATCTGTGGCTGCGTGAGGGGGTGGGGGTGGGGTGGGGTGTCGTCCGGGACTAAAACGAGATGAATTCGGCGCGCGGTACCCCGTACGAATGCAATCCGGATCAGGCGCCGAACATCGAAGCCCGTCCCGGACGACACCCCACCCCGCCCCCACCCCCTCACGCAGCCACCCCACCCGGCACCCCGCCCGGCCAGGGCAACGGCAAGGGGCGTGTCACCACGTACCCTGCCCCCGAAGGGGCCGGCCCGGCCGGGTCCACCCGATGACCCCTCCGGAGGAGACATGGCCCCACTCGTGCACGCCGCCCGGGCGGCGACCGGCATCACCACCCTCACCCTCGATTCCCCGGCCAACCGCAACGCGCTCTCCGCCCGGCTCGTCGCCGAGCTCCGCGAGGCCCTGGCCGGGGCCGCCGCCGACCCCGGCACCCGCGCGGTGCTCCTCACCCACGCCGGCAACACCTTCTGCGCCGGCGCCGACCTGAAGTCCCCCTGCGACCCGGCCGACTTCCTCGCCCTGCTCCGCGAGATCACCGCCCTGCCCAAGCCGGTCGTCGCCCGCGTCACCGGCCACGTCCGCGCCGGCGGCCTCGGCCTGCTCGGCGCCTGCGACATCGCCGCCGCCGGGCCGCAGTCCTCGTACGCCTTCACCGAGACCCACCTCGGCCTCGCCCCCGCCGTCATCTCCATGACGGTGCTGCCGCGCCTCGACCCCCGCGCCGCCTCCCGCTACCTCCTCACCGCCGAGACCTTCGACGCGGCCGAGGCGGCCCGCATAGGGCTCCTCACCACCCACGCCGACGCCGACGCCGACGTGGACACGGTCCTGGCCCCCGTCCTCGAAGGACTCCGCAAGGCGTCCCCGCAGGCCCTCGCCGAGACGAAGGCCATGGTCGCCGCCGGAGTGCGGGAGGCCCTGGACCGCGACGGCGCCCGCCTGACGGAACTCTCCGCGCGGCTCTTCGCCTCGGACGAGGCCCGCGAGGGCATCACCGCCCGCTTCGAGCGCCGGGACCCGTCATGGGTACGGTGACCGGCGCCGTCCCCAAGCAGGCCCGCAGCCGCGTCACCCGGCGCCACCTGCTGGAGGCGGCCGTGTCCTGCCTCGCCGAGCACGGCTGGGCCGGCTCCACCGTCGCCGTCGTCGCCGAACGCGCCGGCGTCTCGCGCGGGGCGGCCCAGCACCACTTCCCGACCCGCGAGTCCCTCTTCACCGCAGCGGTCGAGTACGTCGCCGAGGAACGCTCCACCGCCCTGCGCGAACTGTTCCAGACCGCCCCCGCCCCGCGCCCGCGCGCCGCGGTCGTCGAGGCCCTGGTCGACCTGTACACCGGCGCCCTGTTCCGCGCCGCGCTCCAGCTGTGGGTGGCGGCCTCCAACGAGGAGCAGCTGCGCCCCCAGGTCATCGAGCTGGAGGCCCGGGTCGGCCGGGAGACCCACCGGATCGCCGTGGAGCTGCTGGGCGCGGACGAGTCGGTGCCGGGCGTACGGGAGACCGTGCAGGGCCTGCTCGACATGGCCCGGGGCCTGGGCCTGGCGAACGTCCTGACCGACGACACGGCCCGCCGGGCCCGCGTGGTCGCGCAGTGGTCGAAGCTCCTCGACGCGGCCCTCGACGCGCCCCTCGGCTGACCGGACCCCCGAACGCGCGAGGGCGCCGCACCCCGTACGGGATGCGGCGCCCAGGACGACGGGATCAGGCGGTGGCGGCGATGTCCGCGTAGCCCTCGATGTCGCGGGGGTCGCGGCGGCCCGGGCCGATGTACCGCGCCGACGGCCGCACCAGGCGACCCGTGCGCTTCTGCTCCAGGATGTGCGCCGACCAGCCGGCGGTGCGGGCGCAGCTGAACATGGAGGTGAACATGTGCGCCGGGACCTCCGCGAAGTCCAGCATGATCGCGGCCCAGAACTCCACGTTGGTGGCGAGCACCCGGTCGGGACGGCGGGCGTGCAGCTCCTCCAGCGCGGCCTTCTCCAGGGCGGCGGCGACCTCGTAGCGCGGGGCGTCCAGCTCCTTGGCGGTGCGCCGCAGCACGCGGGCGCGCGGGTCCTCGGCGCGGTAGACGCGGTGGCCGAAGCCCATCAGCCGCTCGCCCTTGTCGAGGGCCTTCTTCACGTACGCGACGGCGTCGCCGGTGCGCTCGATCTCCTCGATCATGCCGAGCACGCGCGACGGCGCGCCGCCGTGCAGCGGTCCGGACATGGCGCCGACGGCACCCGACAGGGCGGCGGCGACGTCCGCGCCGGTCGAGGCGATGACGCGCGCGGTGAAGGTGGAGGCGTTCATGCCGTGTTCGGCGGCCGAGGTCCAGTACGCGTCGACGGCCTTGACGTGCTTGGGGTCGGGCTCGCCCCGCCAGCGGATCATGAACCGTTCGACGACGGACTCGGCCTTGTCGATCTCGCGCTGCGGCACCATGGGCAGGCCCTGGCCGCGGGCGGACTGGGCGACGTACGACAGGGCCATGACGGCGGCCCGCGCGAGGTCGTCGCGGGCGGTCTGTTCGTCGATGTCGAGGAGCGGTTTCAGACCCCACACGGGCGCGAGCATGGCGAGCGCGGACTGTACGTCGACGCGGATGTCGCCGGAGTGGACCGGGATGGGGAAGGGCTCGGCGGCGGGCAGGCCGGGGTTGAACGCACCGTCGACCAGCAGGCCCCAGACGTTCCCGAAGGAGACGTGGCCGACCAGGTCTTCGATGTCCACCCCCCGGTAGCGGAGCGATCCGCCTTCCTTGTCAGGCTCGGCGATCTCCGTCTCGAACGCGACGACACCTTCGAGTCCGGGTACGAAATCGGACATCAGGCGGCTCCTCAGGTAGTGCGAACACGCGCGGTTCCCGGCGTGATTCGCGGTCCGGCGCGGTCATCCCCGTTGATGCCCGGCACGGCCGAAGGTCATCCGTGCGGGGACCCTCGGACCGGCCCCAAGATTTTGTCCGTTCCGGTGGGCCTGCGGAAGCGTGACATACGGCACACCGGCACCCGGCGTACTGCGGCAGGATGACCGTGTGACCGATCAGGACATTGACCCCGCCGTCATGCGCAAGCAGTACCGCTCCGAGATCGTCGAGGAGGCGGGCCTCGCCGACGACCCGATGGCGCAGTTCGCCCTGTGGTTCCAGCAGGCGGCCGACTCGCACCTCTTCGAGCCCAACGCGATGGTCGTCTCGACCGCCACCGCCGCGGGGCGGCCCAGCTCGCGCACGGTGCTGCTCAAGCAGTTCGACTCGCGGGGCTTCGTCTTCTTCACCAACTACGGGTCCCGCAAGGTGCGGGAGATCGACGAGAACCCGTACGTCTCGCTGCTGTTCCCCTGGCATCCGATCGCCCGGCAGGTGATCGTGACGGGCCGGGCGGAGAGGATCGGCCGGGACGAGACGGCCGCCTATTTCCGGTCGCGTCCGCACGGCTCGCAGCTGGGGGCGTGGGCGAGCGCGCAGTCGACGGTGATCGGTTCGCGAGCGGAGCTGGACCGGCGCTATGCCGAGCTGGAGGCGCGGTATCCGGAGGGGGAGCAGGTGCCGGTGCCGCCGGAGTGGGGCGGGCTGCGGGTGCTGCCCGACGCGCTGGAGTTCTGGCAGGGGCACGAGAACCGGCTGCACGACCGGCTGCGGTACGTGCTGGACGGGGACAAGTGGCGCGTGGAGCGGCTCTGCCCGTAGCCGTGCCGCGGTCGTGGGGCCGGGGGCCGGGGGCCGAGGCCTGGGGCCGGGATCCGGCGGGGCCTGAACGCAGGCGACCCGCGGTCTCGGGTTCCTCTCCTGCAGTGAGAGGAGCCGGCCGGACGTGCCGGCGAGACCGCGGGTCGGGTGACTGCTGGGATTGGCGCCGGGCGTTCCGCCGGGCACCGCACTGGGTGCGTTGCTGACGACGGGCCCTTAGCCCGCAGCCACCTCACGCGTCCGGTTTCCGTACATTTCGGGAACCACCTCCCTTCTCGTGTACGGCAGAGCCTAGATCGGCGTCCCGGAGCCCTCAAGCGATTTAATGAGCGGGATTCCGGGCGGACATTCCGGGAGGTTTCCGGGAGGATTCGGGGAAGCGGGTGTGGCCTGGGTCACGTTCCAGTTCAATGATCTGACGTGCCGCACACGCGAACACCTGCAGGGGGTGCCAGGTGAGTGCTACCGGACGCAGTGACACCGCCGACGATCTGCTCGCCGCGCTGCTCGACGGGATGGACGCCGCCCTGTGCGCGTTCGACGCCGACGGGGTGATCACCCACTGGAACCGCGAGGCCGAGCGGATCCTCGGCTGGAGCGCCGCCGAGGCGGTGGGGCGGCGCGGGTTCGCCGGCTGGGCGGTCCGGGCCGCCGACGCGGACGACGTGGAGGACCGGCTGATGTCCGCGCAGGACGCGCCAGGCCGGCAGGTCCACGAGTTCGCCCTGCTGACCAAGGACGGCGGGCGGATCCTCGTACGCACCCAGTCCGCCGGGGTGCCCGGCGCCGACGGGAAACCGGCCGGGGTCTACTGCGCCTTCAGCGAGGTCCACGCCCAGATCGACCTGGAGCGGTCCATCGCCCTCAGCGAGGCGCTGATGGACGACGCCTCCTGGGGGGTCGTCCTCGTCGACGTGGACCTGCGCCCGGCCGTCGTCAACGCGCACGCCGCCCGCGCCTTCGGGGCGGGGCGCAGCGCGCTGCTCGGCCGACCGCTGGGGGACCTGCTGGAACAGGGCGTCGAGGAGCTGGAGGGCGCTCTCCAGCACGTGCTGGCCGAGGGGGCCCCGCCGGCGCCGCTGGAGCTGTGGGTGTCGGTGCGGACCCCGGAGGGGGTGCGGCGGCGGTGCTGGCGGTGCGGGTTCCTGCGGCTGGGGTCGCCGCTCGCGGAGGAGCCGGTGCCGCTGGGCGTGGGCTGGCTGTTCCAGGACGTCACCGAGGCCCGGCAGGCCGAGCTGGACACCGGGCAGCTGCGGTTCCGGGCCAACCAGCTGTACCGGGCGGGGCGGGCGGCCGCCGAGTGCGAGGACCCGGCGGAGGCGGCCGCCGTACGGCTGGACTTCGCGCTGGCCGGCTTCGCGGAGCACGCGCTGCTCGACGTACTGGAACCCGGGCCGGGCGGGCGCCTGGTCCGGGCGGCGGTGTCCCCGTCGGGGCTGGCGCTGGTGCTGCCGGGGCCGGGTGCGATTCCGGTCCGGTACGAGGCCGCGCACCCGGCGCTCCAGGCCCTGGACCGGATCGGCCCGGTCCGGGCCAGTGCCCGGGCCGACGAGGCGGCCGAGGTGTGGGCCCGGGCCCGCCAGTGGCCTCCGGGCGCCACGCACGCCCTGTGCGCGGTCCTGCGCAGCCGCGGCCGCACCCTGGGCGCGCTGACCTTCCTGCGCGGGCCGTCCCGCTCCGCGTTCGAGCGCGCGGACGCCCTGTACGCGGAGGAGGTGGCGGCCCGGGTCGCGGCCGACCTCGACTTGGCCGCCCGCCCGTCCTGACCCGCGCTGCGCGATCCCGCTGCGCGGTGCCGGTTCCCCTACCCGCCCTTCGCCCGTTCCCCGGGGTTGCGCCCCGGACCCCCCTGGGGGCTCCGCCCCCAGACCCCCGCGCCTCAAACGCCGCGCGGGGCTGGATTTCGCGCAGCGAAATTCCAGCCCGCGCGGCGTTTGAGCGCAACGGGGTCAGGGGCGGAGCCCCTGGGAACGGTGGAAGGGCGGGTAGGGGACCTCGCCCCGCGCAGCGGCCAACGACCCGCACCCGACCCACCGGCCCCGGCCCCTCGGCCCCGGCCCGGCACCCCGCCCGGCCAGGGCAGGGCAGCGGCGACGGCTAGTGCCGGAAGAAGATCCGGTCCCCGTACTCCTGCATGACCCGGCCGTTCCACTCGTGCCCGCCGTCCACGTTCCCGGAGCGCAGCAGCGGCGGCTCCACGCCCCGGGCGACCAGCTCCCCGGCGGCGGCCGCCATCACCGCCTGCATGATCGCGCTGGTCACCACCGTCGACGCGGGGGCGAACGGCGCGTCGATGCCGTCCAGCGACAGCTCGGCGTCACCGACCGAGATCTTGCTGTCGAGGACGATGTCGCAGTGGTCCTTGAGGTAGGTGCCCGAGACGTGCCGCGACTTCGTCTCCGTCGCGTAGGCCACCGACGTCACGCCGATGACCTTCAGGCCGATGGCGCGGGCGTTCATCGCCATCTCGACGGGCAGGGCGTTCCGCCCGGACAGCGAGATGATGACGAGGACGTCCCCCGCCGAGGCGGGGCTGCTGTCCAGGACCGCTCCGGCGAGCCCGTCGACGCGTTCCAGGGCGCTGCCGAGGGTGGCCGGCATGACGTCGACGCCCGCGGTGCCGGGGACGGCGAGGAAGTTCATCAGCGCGAGCCCGCCGGCCCGGTAGACCACGTCCTGCGCGGGCAGCGAGGAGTGTCCGGCGCCGAAGGCGAAGAGCCGGTTCCCGGAGGCGACGGCCTCGGCGATCACGGTCCCGGCCTCGGTGATCCGTGAGCCCTCCTCGTCGCGCACCCGTTCCAGCAGGCCGATGGCCGCGTCGAAGAACTGCCCGGCCAGCTTGCTCTCGCTCATACGCCGTAGGCCCTTCCAGGGTGTGGGGTGTCGGGTGTGCGGCGGCTGTGCCGCCGTGGTCCGCCGCTCACCGTGCGGTCTGGACCAAGGGCGTGTCAATACGGCCGTCAATCCGGACGGCGGCCGGGCTCCGGGAGGGCTACGGCCGGGCCCGGGCCGGGCTCCGGCCGGATGTCCCGTACATGCCTTGACGGTCGACGGTGCTTGACGCGGGACGGTTGTCGGCCCGATGCGTCAGAATTGGGGACAGGGCCAGCGCACGCAATCCGAGGGGCACGAATGTCCGGACTGATCGACACCACGGAGATGTACCTCCGCACCATCCTGGAGCTGGAAGAGGAAGGTGTGGTCCCCATGCGCGCCCGGATCGCCGAGCGGCTGGACCAGAGCGGCCCGACGGTGAGCCAGACCGTGGCGCGCATGGAGCGTGACGGGCTGGTCGCGGTGGCCAGCGACCGGCACCTGGAGCTGACGGACGAGGGCCGCAAGCTCGCGACGCGGGTGATGCGCAAGCACCGCCTCGCGGAGTGCCTGCTCGTCGACGTCATCGGGCTGGAGTGGGAGCAGGTGCACGCGGAGGCCTGCCGCTGGGAGCACGTGATGAGCGAGGCGGTGGAGCGGCGCGTGCTGGAGCTGCTGCGCCACCCGACCGAGTCGCCGTACGGGAACCCGATCCCGGGCCTGGAGGAGCTGGGTGAGAAGGCGGAGGCGGACCCGTTCCTGGAGGACGGCATGCTCAGCCTGTCCGACCTGGACCCGGGCACCGAGGGCAAGACGGTGGTCGTCCGCCGGATCGGGGAGCCGATCCAGACCGACGCCCAGCTGATGTACACGCTGCGCCGGGCGGGCGTGCAGCCCGGCTCGGTCGTGAGCGTGACGGAGTCCCCGGGCGGGGTGCTGGTCGGCAGCGGTGGCGAGGCCGCGGAGCTGGACCCGGACATCGCTTCGCACGTGTTCGTCGCCAAGCGCTGAGGCCGTCAGGCCGACGCCCGAGGGTGTTGACGGCCGGCGGCCATGCGCCGCCGGCCTGACCGGAAGCAAGGCGGTCCCGGCGCCTTTCGGCGCCGGGACCGTTCCTCCCCTTGCTGACCTGGAGCCCCGAGCTCTCAAGGTCATCCCCTTCGGACCGTCTTCCCCGATCGGCCCGCCTCCCTGTTGAAAGGATCTCCATCGGCAGCGGCGGCCAATCCTTGAGCAAGGTCACTCGAAAGAGCGGTGTTGTCGGCGAGACGCCCGTTTTCGAATGCGGGTTCGATAGTCTGGCCGGGAGCGAAGGGGGTGCATCTCCGGTGGTACAGCGCATCGATGTCACAGGTGCCGACGGCGTACGCCTGGCCGCCTGGGAGTTCCGGGACCCGCCCGCGGAGCCCCGGAAACCGGCGGTCCTGTTACTTCACGGTCTGATGGGCCGAGCCCTCCACTGGGCCGGCACCGCGCGCTGGCTGGGCGAGCACCGCCGCGTCATCGCCCTCGACCAGCGCGGCCACGGCCACAGCGGCCACCCGGCCCCCGGCCCCGACCGGCCCGCCCGCCTGGGCCGCGAGGCCTTCGTCGCCGATGCCGAGGCCGTCATCGAAGAGCTCGGGCTCGGTCCCGTCATCCTCATCGGCCACTCCATGGGCGCCCTCACCGGCTGGCAGCTCGCCGCCCGCCGCCCCGACCTGGTCCAGGCCCTGGTCATCTGCGACATGCGGGCCTCAGCGCTCGGCGAGGCCTCGCAGCAGGAATGGGAGGAATGGTTCCGCCGCTGGCCGCTGCCCTTCCCCACACAGGACGCCGCCCGCCGCTGGTTCGGCGAGGACGACCCCCGCGTGGAGCGCCCCGACCCCGGCCGCGGCGCCTTCTTCGCCGAGGTGATGCACCGGGCACCGGACGGCTGGCGCCCGCTCTTCTCCCGCAGCCAGATGCTGACCGTCCGCGAGACCTGGGTGCACGACGCGCACTGGGAGGAACTGGCCCAGGTCCGCTGCCCCACCCTCGTCGTACGCGGCCTGGACGGCGAGCTGGGCCGCGCGGAAGCCCAGGAAATGGTCCGCGTCCTCCCGGCCGGCCAGTACGCCGAGATCCCCGACGCCGGGCACTACGTCCACTACGACCAGCCGGCCGCCCTGCGCACCGCCCTGGAACCCTTCCTCGACGAGGTCTCGGACATGGCCTCCCGATGAGACCCCGGACCCTTCGCCGGCCCGGCGCTCACCTGATGGGGTGGATCGCGGCCCTCCAGTGAGCCCAGCGCGGCCCGCCGCGCGCGGCCGGCCGCCGCGGCCCCAACAGGCTGTGGCCTGTCCACTGGGAGCCGCCGGCCCACTGCGCCCCGGCGGTGAGCCGACGAAGGGTCTCCATGTCCACGTCCCCGCCCACGCCCCCGTCCACATCCTCCGCCTCCCCCTGCGAGCCCCCGGACACGCCCGTCCCCGCGTCCGCCCCGGGCCGCAGGAGAGCCCCCCGGCGCAACGCCGCCGCAGCCGTCGCCGCCGGCCTCGCGCTCGTCCTCGCCCTGCCCGCGACCGCGCTCGGCGCACCGGGCGACCTCGATCCGGCCTTCGACGGGGACGGCAGGGTCGCCACCGACTTCGGTGGCGGCGGCTACGACGAGAGCCGCGGCATGGTGATCCAGGCGGACGGCAGGATCGTCACCGTCGGCCTGACCGTCCCCGCGGCGGGCGGCTACTCCGACTTCGCGCTGGCCCGCTACAACACCGACGGCAGCCTCGACCCCACCTTCAACGGCGACGGCGACAACGACGGCCGGATCACGACCGACCTGCGCGGCGGCGACGACGTGGCCGACGCGGTGGCGGTGCAGCCGGACGGGAAGCTCGTCGTGGCCGGCTACAGCGCGGACCCCGACGGCGGCGGGGCGTTCACCGTCGCCCGCTTCAACACGAACGGCAGCCCCGACACCACCTTCGGCGACGGCGGCAGCGGTTTCACCACCACCGACTTCGGCACCGGCACGGGCCCGCACGAGGCCTTCGGGCTCGTGATCCAGCCCGGCGGCGCCATCGTGGCCGCGGGCGAGAGCGGCACCGGCTTCGCCGTCGCCCGCTACAACGCCGCCGACGGCAGCCCCGACACGACCTTCGGCGACGGCGGCAAGGTGACCACCGACTTCGCCGGGGGTTCCGCGAGCGGGTACGACGTGGCGCTCCAGCCGTCCGACAACAAGATCGTCGTCGCGGGCCGCTCCGGGTACAACTACCCCTCCAACGAATCCGACTTCGCCCTCGCCCGCTACAACGCGGACGGCAGCCTCGACACCACCTTCGACGGCGACGGCCGGGTCACCACCCCCTTCGCCGGCGCCGACAGGGCCAACGGGGTCCGGATCCAGCCCGACGGGAAGATCGTCACGGCGGGCAACAGCGGCTTCGACTTCGCCCTCGCCCGCTACAACCCGGCCGACGGCAGCCTCGACGGCTCCTTCGACGGCGACGGCAAGGTGACCACCGACTTCGGCACCAACACCCTGGACGGCGCCGCCGACCTGGCCCTCCAGCCCGACGGCAAGATCGTCGCCGCGGGCATCAGCCTGGCCGACTTCGGCGTGGCCCGCTACAACGCCAACGGATCCCTGGACAGCGGCTTCGCCACCGGCGGGAAGGTCCGCACCGACGTCTCCTTCGGCTACTTCGACACCGCCAACGCGGTGGCCCTGCAGTCCGACGGGAAGATCGTCGTCTCCGGCAACACCGGCGACGACCGGGGCCTCGTCCGCTACCAGGTCACCACCCCGCCGCCCCCGCCCGGCGTGGACCTGGCCGTCACCAAGACCGGCCCGGCCTCCGTCAGCATCGGCGACCAGGCCACCTACACCGTGACGGTGACCAACACGAGCACCACCACCACGGCCACCGGCGTCTCCCTGGCGGACACCCTCACCGGCCCCGGCACCCTCCTGTCCGCCACCCCGGGCCAGGGCACCTGCACCCTCACCGCCACCACCGCCACCTGCGCCCTCGGCACCCTCGCCCCCGGTGCGCGGACCACGGTCAGGTTCACCGCCGAACCCCGCGCCACCGGCACCCTGTCCGACAGGGCCACCGTCTCCGCCACCCAGACGGACCCGGCGACCGCCAACAACACGGCGACGGCCGCCAGCACCGTCAACAACGCCCGCGGCTGCACCATCATCGGCACCAGCGGCACCGACACCCTCACCGGCGGCTTCGGCAACGACGTCATCTGCGCCCTGAGCGGCAACGACACCGTCCGGGCGGGCTACGGCAACGACACGGTCCACGCCGGCCCCGGCAACGACAACGTCGACGGAGGCTTCGGCGACGACACCCTCATCGGCGGCCCGGGCAACGACACCCTGACCGGCTACTACGGCAGCGACCGCCTCGACACCGTCGACGGGGTCTCCGGCAACGACACCGCCAACGGCGGCTTCAACACCGACACCTGCACCACCGACCCCGGCGACACCCGCATCAGCTGCCCGTGACCCGGCAGCCCGGGGCGGGCGCCCCGGGGAACGCCGCGGGGGGCGGCGGGCCATCGGCCCGCCGCCCCCCGCGCGGGGTCGGACGCGGTCAGCCCTTGCTGACCGCCACCAGGATCTCCGGGAGCTTGCGGAAGACCACCGGGGCCGCCAGGCGCAGGCCCGCCCAGGTGGCCAGGACACCCCAGGCGATGCCGACCGGGAGGGCCAGCAGGGCCAGGACGCCGGGGGCGTCCGCCAGGCTGATGTACACGGTCAGGGCGATCACCGGGGAGCAGATCACCGCGGACGAGACCATGCCGCCGACGATGCCCAGCCAGGCCAGGCCGGCCTGCCCCGGGGCGACGTTCTTGAACGCGCCCTCCGTCGGGATGGAGTACGGGAAGTACGCCGAGGCCAGCGCGCCCGTGCACAGCATCGAGCCCAGCAGGGCCAGCCCCAGGCCCAGGGCGGCCGGGAAGCCCGACCAGTCGCCCACCAGGGCGGC
This sequence comes from Streptomyces sp. NBC_00158, assembly GCF_045160885.1. NCBI lineage: Bacteria > Bacillati > Actinomycetota > Actinomycetes > Kitasatosporales > Streptomycetaceae > Streptomyces > Streptomyces sp. NBC_00158. The sequence continues at coordinate 3,192,093 of NZ_CP108161.1, read as the reverse complement.
GGTGGCCACCGTGACGAGGACCGTGTACGGGATGGTGACCAGGGACAGCGCGCCGGCGCGGGCGCGCAGTTCCCCGTACGCGTCGCGCGGCGAGGAGATCGTCTGGGCGACCATCCAGAAGGCGGAGGTGTCCTGCCCGAACTGGTTGTACATCTGGACGCCGAGCATCCCCGCGCCGAAGCAGGCCAGGTAGACCGAGCCGGTGCCCTGGAGGGCGTTGAAGACGGGGACGATCGCGCCGACCGCCAGCGAGGACACCCAGGCCGACTTCGTCTTCGGGTCGCGCACGGCGTAGCGCAGCGTGCGCTGCATGACCGCGCCGGTGCGTCCGCCCGGCAGCAGGGACCAGAGGCCGCCGCCGGCGCCGCTGCGGTCCTTCTCGGGCTTGGCGGCCGCGAGGGTGGAGCCGTCCGGGGTGACCATCAGGTTGGTGAGGCTGCGCTCCCAGAACCACAGGAGGGCGGCCAGGGCGGCGAGGGTGAGGGCCAGCTGGGCCGCGGCGGTGCCGTACGCGCCTTCGCTGACGGAGTCGACCATGCCGACGGCGGTCGCCGGAGGCAGCCAGCGCACGACCGCCTCGACCGGCTCCAGCGCGGTCAGGCCGCCCTGCTGGAACAGGCGCTGGGCGGCGAAGTTGACGACCTGGGCGCCTATCGCGATCAGCAGGCCGCTCAGCACCGCGAGGTCGCGGCCCTTGCGGCTGGACAGCAGCCGTACGTTCGCCGTGGCGACGGCGCGGGCCAGGGCCACGCAGCCCAGCAGCAGCAGCGGGGCGCCGACCACGGCGGCGGCGATGCCCGCCGCGCCGCGCGCCACCGCGGCCACCGACCCGGCGGCGATGCAGAGCGTGAACAGCGGGCCGGTGCCGACCAGCGAGGAGGCCAGCAGGGCCCGTACGAGCGGACGCGGGCGCAGCGGCAGCATGACCAGCCGGCTCGGGTCGAGGGTCTCGTCGCCGGTCGGGAAGAACAGCGGCATCACGGTCCAGCCGAGCGCGAGGATCGCGGACAGCAGGACGACGACGGTCCCGGCGTGGACGTGGCCGTGCAGCATGGCCAGGCACAGGGTGACGAAGAGGGAGAACAGCAGGGAGATCACCAGGCTGGTGATCCACACGGCCTTGCGCTTCGACGAGCCCTTGAGGCCGTTGCGCATCAGGGAGAGCTTGAGGCGGACGAACAGCGCGGTGACGGAGGGCCCCGAGGTGGTGGCGGTGGCGGCCGGGGTGTCGGTGGTGGCGCTCATCGTGCGCCGCCGAGCCAGTCGAGGGAGTCGCCGGCGGCCTGGTCGCGGGCGCCGACGAGTTCGAGGAAGGCCTCCTGGAGGGAGGGCGCGGAACCCCGTACGTCGGCCAGCGGGCCGGCGGCGCGGATCTTGCCGCCCGCCATGACGGCCACCCAGTCGCAGAGCGATTCGACGAGCTCCATGACGTGGGAGGAGAACACGACGGTCGCACCGGACGCCGTGTAGCGCTCCAGCACCCCGCGGATGGTCTGCGCCGAAACCGGGTCGACGCCCTCGAACGGCTCGTCCAGGAAGAGGACTTCGGGGTTGTGCAGCAGGGCGGCGGCGAGGCCGATCTTCTTGCGCATGCCCGTCGAGTAGTCGACGACCAGCTTGTGCTGCGAGCCCGCGAGGTCGAGGACGTCCAGCAGCTGCGTGGCCCGCTTGTCGGTCTCCTCGCCCGGCAGTCCGCGCAGCCGGCCCATGTAGCCGAGGAGTTCGCGGCCGGAGAGGCGCTCGAACATGCGCAGCCCCTCGGGCAGCACGCCTATGCGGGTCTTCACCTCGACCGGGTCGGCCCACACGTCGTGTCCGGCGACGAACACCCGGCCCGAGTCCGGGCGCAGCAGCCCGGTCACCATGGACAGGGTGGTCGTCTTCCCCGCGCCGTTCGGGCCGACGAGCCCGACGAAGCGGCCGGCCGGCAGCTCCAGGTCGATGCCCGCGACGGCCACCTGCTCACCGAACCGCTTCCACAGTCCCTCCACCCGCACCGCGGCCGCGGGCTGCGCGGATCGCGCGCCACCACCCGTCCCGCCGTCCGTACCGCCCGCCGCATAACCCTGGTCCGGCATGCGCCTGCCTCTCGTTCTGTTCCCCGTGGTCGTACTTTCCTCACCATAGGAGGAGGGGGAGAGGCACCAGCAGTTACGAATGTCATGAACTTGCGGACACGTATGTCAGCGGGCGGGCGGGAGGGCGGGAGGCAGGCGGGGCGGGAGGGGACGGGGTCATGCCTTGCGGCGATTGCGGGCGGCGGCCGCCTCGCTGCCGCAGGCGTACGCGAGGGCGTCGATCAGCTCCTCGGTGTCCGGCAGCCACCGGTTCGCCGGCGTGGGCTTGCGGGCCCACTGCACCGGGCCCTTGCCGCCGAAGCGGGTCGGCGGCGCGGCCACGTACTGGCCCTCGCCCCGGGTGACCAGGTCGATGGCGTGCGGCAGCCAGCCCAGCTTGCGCACCAGGTCCGGCACCTTCGCACCGGCGCCCGGCAGTACGAAGAACAGCATCCGGTGGTCGGGGGTCAGCGCGACCGGGCCGAGGGTCCGCTCGTGGCGTTCCAGCCGGGCCAGCGCCAGGAAGCCGGCGGAGTCCGGTACGTCGAGCGCGTCGAAGGTGCGGCCCGTCGGCATCAGGATGGAGGCGGCGGGGTTCTTGCCCCAGATCCGCCGCACGCCCACCGCGCTGCCCGAGGCCAGCGACTGCCAGTCCTTGACCGACGGGTGGGCGCCGGGCGCCGGGCAGTCGGCCACCCCGCAGGAGCACACCTCCCGGCCGTCGCCGGGCTCCAGCCACGTGCCGGCGAAGACGTCCCAGTGGCGTTCTTCCACGTACCGCACGGCGTGGTCCAGCAGCTGTTCCCCGCGCTGCTGGGGGATGGGCGCGGTCTCCGTGACTGTGATGGTCTCTTCCACGCCCATCACAACTCCCGGGGTCACGGCGGGTTACGGGCGTAAACCAGCCGGTGGGCGCTGCATCGATCCTGCATACGGGGCGCACGGGTGCACGTGCGGGGGCGCGTGGGAGGCCGGGGCGCGGTCGTTGGGTAACGACACGTCGCAGAGCGGAAGATTCTCGGCACTTCAGGCGGGAAGTGATCATTCGAACGATCACCCGCGGCCTCAGGGGGTTTTCATGGCAGCCAGGCCTCTCGTAGCGCGCCAGCCGAACGAACGGCTGCAGGCGCTCATCCAGGAAGCCGGGTGCTCCAACGCCGGGCTCGCACGGCGCGTCAACATGTGCGGGGCCGAGCACGGCCTCGATCTCCGCTACGACAAGACCTCGGTGGCCCGCTGGCTGCGCGGCCAGCAGCCGCGCGGCCGGGCCCCCGGCATCATCGCCGAGGCCCTCGGCCGCAAGCTGGGCCGGACCGTCACCATCGACGAGATCGGCATGGCCAACGGGAAGAACCTCGCCTCCGGGGTGGGCCTGCAGTTCTCACCGACCGTCGTCGGCGCCATCGAGCAGGTCTGCGAGCTGTGGCGCAGCGACGTGGGGCGCCGCGACTTCCTGTCCGGGTCGAGCGTGGCGGCCTCCGCCCTGGTCGAGCCGAGCCGCGACTGGCTGATCACCGGCGCCGACCCGCAGGTGGCGCGCAGCGGCGGGGCGCGGGTGGGGATGTCGGACGTGGACGCGGTACGGGCGACCACCGAGGCCCTCACCGACCTCGACCACCGCTTCGGCAGCGGGCACGTGCGGCCGGTGGTGGTGCACTACCTCAACTCCGTGGTCTCCGGGCTGATCGGGGGCTCGTACCGGGAGCCGGTGGGGCGGGCCCTGTTCGCGGCGGTGGCCCGGCTCACCGAGCTGGCCGGCTACATGGCGGTGGACACCGGGCAGCCGGGCCTGGCCCAGCGCTACTACATCCAGGCGCTGCGGATGGCGCAGGCGGCGGGCGACCGCGCGTACGGGGGCTACGTACTGGCGGCTTCGATGAGCCACCTCGCCGCCGAGCTGGGCAACCCGCGGGAGATCGCGCAGCTGGCGCGGGCGGCGCAGGAGGGCACGCGCGGGCAGGTCACGCCGCGGGTGGAGGCGATGTTCTACGCCGCCGAGGCGCGCGGGCACGCGCTGCTGGGCGACGCCCGGGCCACGGCGGTGCTGTCGGGACGGGCGGTGACGGCGCTGGAGCGGGCCGAGCCGGAGTCCGGCGACGACCCGGTGTGGATCCGCCACTTCGGCCAGGCCTACCTCGCGGACGAGCTGGCGCACTGCCACCGGGACCTCGGGCAGGCGGACGCGGCGGGCCGCCGTGCCGAGGAGGCGCTGCGCCACCTGCCCGAGACGAAGGCGCGCCGCCGGGCGATCGGGCTGCTGCTGCTGGCGGCCTCGCAGGTGCAGCAGCGGGAGGTGGAGCAGGCCTGCCAGACGGCGACGAAGGCCGCCGAACTGCTGGGCTCGCTGCGCTCGCGCCGGGGCGCGGAGTACCTGGACGACTTCCGGGCGCGGCTGGAGCCGTACCGGGAGGAACCGGCCGTCCGGGAGTTCGGGGCGAGGCTGGAGGTCCAGGCGGCCTGACGTGATCACGGCGTCACCGGGTAGCGTGATCCGACGGTTCCGTGCGTTCGGGCCGGTCGGAGAAGGCAGAAGGAGTCCCGGTGACGGAGAACGGACAAGGGGGCGTCCCCCAGCCCGGGACGCCGCATCAGGCACAGCCGGTGCCGGCCCCCGGCTACCCGCAGCAGCCGGGGCCGCAGGCCGGCGAGGCGTGGGGCACGCCCCCGGCGTACGGGTACCCGCCCGGTCAGGACGGGCAGCCGGCGCCGGCTCCGCAGGCGTACGCGGGGCCGTACGAGTCCGCGTACGAGCCGCCGCCGCAGCCGGGGCAGCCCGCGTACGGGTACCCGCCGCCGGCCGGTCACGTCGTCGGCCCCGGTTTCGACGGGCCCGGGGACCCGCACGGCTACGGCTACCCGCCGCTGCCGGACGCGGCGACCCAGTACATCCCGCCGGTCCCGGCGGGCCCGGCGGAGCACGAGCAGGCGACCCAGTACATCCCGCCGGTGCAGGCGGCCCCGCAGGAGCAGGCGACGCAGTACATCCCGCCCGTTCCGGGGGCGGGCGCGGGTGACGCGGCGACGCAGTACATCCCGCCGGTCCCGGCGGGCCCGGCTGCGCACGAGCAGGCGACCCAGTACATCCCGCCCGTTCCGGGGGCGGGTGCCGGTGACGCGGCCACGCAGTACATTCCGCCGGTCCCGGCGGGCCCGGCTGCGCACGAGCAGGCCACGCAGTACATGGCCCCGGTCCCGGCGGGTCCGGGGGCGCCGCAGGAGCAGGCGACGCAGTACATCCCGCCCGTTCCGGGGGCGGGTGCCGGTGACGCGGCCACGCAGTACATCCCGCCCGTGCCGGGGGCGGGTGCCGGTGACGCGGCCACGCAGTACATCCCGCCCGTGCCGGCCGTCGGGCTGCACGAGCAGGCCACGCAGCACATGGCCCAGGTCCAGGCCCCCGCGGCGGGGGCAGCCGAGGGCTTCGACGCGCTGTTCCGGGCCGACGGCGACTCCGACGCGGCCGCCGGGCACACCCAGCAGCTGCCGCCGGTCCAGGACCCGGGACCTCGCAGGACCCCGCCGCCCGCGCCGCCGCAGCGGTCCGGCCCGCGCCGGGCCCAGCAGCCGCAGCCGCCCCAGCAGCCCCAGCCGCAGCAGCAGTACGCGCCCCCGCCGCCCGCGCGCCGGATCCCGCCGGCCGTCATCGCGGCGGCGGTGTTCGGGCTGGTCGTGGCCGGGCTCGGGGTGGGCGCCATGCTCAGCGACGGCAAGGCCCAGAACACCGACCCGGGCGCGGTTGCCCCCGCCGCGAGCGGCTCCGCGAACTCGGGCGCGAAGCCGGGCGAGGAGGCCGTGGACCCGGCCCGCCCGCAGGCCGTCCAGCTCGACAAGCTGCTCGCGGACGCCAGCGACAGCCGGACCACGGTGATCAAGGCCGTCGACGACATCAAGGACTGCAAGAACCTGTCCCAGGCGGCCCAGGACCTGCGCGAGGCGGCCCAGCAGCGCGAGGGCCTGGTCACCCGGCTCCAGGAGCTCAAGATCGACCTGCTCCCGAACCACGCCCGTCTGTCGGCGAGCCTGACCAAGGCGTGGAAGGCCTCGGCGGACGCCGACAACAGCTACGCGGACTGGGCGGACGACCTCGCCCGCGACAAGGGCGCCTGCAAGGGGGACAAGGACGACAAGGACGACAAGGACGCCAAGGACGGCCGGGCCAAGGTGACCGACGACGCCCAGGACGGCAACAAGTCCAGCGCCGAGGCCACCAAGGCCAAGGAGTCGGCGGCGACCATGTGGAACACGATCGCCGCCAAGTACGGGCTCACGAAGCGGGACAAGACCCAGCTCTGACCGGCACCGCTAGGCCGAGCGGGGGGCCTGCTCCAGGGTCGGGGTCATGTCGAGGTTCTGCTCGCCGAGCTGGGCGACCAGGCGCCCGGCCTGGACGGTCTGGAAGCTGACCCGGCCGTTGACCAGGCGCGGGAACCCGGCGACGGCGCGCATGTCCTGGTAGCGCCAGCTGAGCTCGGGGGTGAGGTTGCCGGTCTGGACGCCCGGGGACTGGTTGAGGGCCCGGGTCAGTTTGCGGGCGGTGATCTCCTCGTCGCTCTTGAAGCGCTGGACGATCTGGTTGAGGACGCTGTACGCGATCCAGGTGGTCTGGGCCCCGCTGTCGTCGGGGTCCACGGTGTCGTCGCCGAAGGCCTGCTCGGAGATCACCTTGCGCATGGGCGCCCACAGTGGGTCGGTGGAGACGGGGTACCAGCTGGTGACGTAGGCGCCCTCGAAGGGGCTCTCCTTGCCGCCGGTGCGGTCCACCAGGGCCTGGCTGATGCTGCCGAGGACGGAGGAGATCTGCGTCTTGCGCTGGGTGTCGACGCGGCGGAAGGCGTCGAAGAAGATCTCGGTGCGCTCGCCGAGGACGGCCGTCACGCAGCTCTTGTCCTTGGCGGTGTCGGCGGCCGGGCCCTTCGCGGACTTGGGGTCCTTGGGGTCCTTGGCCGGGGAGGGGGAGGGAGTGGAGGGGGCGGAGGGCGTGGCCGGGGTCGTGGCGGGTGTGGCGCCCGGGGTCGTGGCCGGTGGGGCGGGCGTGGCGGCCGGGGCCGCCGGGCTGCCGGTCAGTGCCTCGCGGGCCTGCGGCTTGAAGTCGGCGGAGTCCTCGGCCGCCCGGATGTCCGAGGCCTCCGGGGTGTTGTTGGTCTTCAGGCCCGCGTTCAGCAGGACCGGCATGGTGTCGCCGGCGAGGGTGTCGGGGCGGACCAGGGAGACCTGGGAGCAGGCCTTGCCGAGCTGGTGGCCGGCTCCGGCGAGCAGCGCGGGCTGGCCGCCGTTGACCGGGTAGGACAGCGGGCTCTGGAACTCCTCGGGGGAGACCCCGTAGCCGCCGATGAACGGGATGCCCTCGGCCTCCAGCGGGGCCATGAAGGCGCGGCCGTGCTGGCTGTAGGAGCCGACGACGGCGACGGCCTTCTCGGTGATGGCCTTGCGGGCGCAGTCGGCGGCGCCGGTGGCGGTGTTCTTCTCGTTGCAGGTGATCACGCGCAGCTTGCGGCCCTTTATGCCGCCGTTGGCGTTCACCCACCGCTCGTAGGCCTTGGCCATTCCCGGCATTCCGGCCATGTTGGTCGCTTTTGTTCCGATGGGTGCGAAGGTCATGACCGTGAGGGAGTCCCCGGAGCCCCCCGAGCCACCGGGGACCACCCCGCACGCTGTGATGAGACACGCGCCCGCCGCCGTGGCAACAATCAGGCGGGAAAGGGCAGTTGCGCGTCGGTGATTGGTCATGTCCACCGACCCTTCCGCCCCGTGGGTAACTCGGCGATGAGATGGACACAACAAACGGTGACGTCGAGGTGAATTGCGGGGGCGCGGGCGCGCACAGGTGCTTCAAGATCGCACCAGTCGGGAACGTACGATCGAAAGCGTGACATTCGCCCAAGGTTCGAAGAACTCTTCCCGCCGCGGCGGCCGCTCCTCCACCATGGGCGGCATGCCCCTCAACGACATGCCGTGGTGGCGCTGGCGCAGCAACGTGCGCTCGGCGCTGCACATGCTTTCCGACCCGGTGTTCCAGGAGGAGGTCTGGCTCACGGGCGCGGAAGGCTACGGCGACGTCACCGACGCCGTGTACCGGCTCGTCGAGGACACCTGGCTCGACAGCTGGTCCGCGGACAAGTACGTCGGCACGATCTTCCGCGACGCGCAGGAGGCCGCCCTGGTCGACCACGCCGTGCTGCGGGTGCTGCGGATCCTGCACCAGGTCGGCCCCGACGCGGCCGTCTCCGCGTACCTCGGCCACCAGGACTGGCCCGAGGCGGTCCGGGCGGCGCGCGAGGCGCACGTACGGATGTCGGCGGCGGACGGGGAGGACCCGGACGACCGCCCGAGCTCCGTCGACGTGCTGAAAACGCTGACCCGCGTGGTGTGAAAGGCTGTGCCGTCATGAGCGCAGACCCACAGTCCCAGGCCCAGGCCCAGTACGTCCTGACCGTCTCCTGCCCCGACAAGCAGGGCATCGTGCACGCCGTGTCGAGCTACCTCTTCATGACCGGCTGCAACATCGTGGACAGTCAGCAGTTCGGAGACCGGGAGACCGGGCTCTTCTTCATGCGGGTGCACTTCGAGGCCGAGCCCGCCCTGACGGTGGACAAGCTGCGCGCCAGCTTCGCCGCGATCGGCGACTCCTTCCGCATGGACTGGCAGATCCACCGCTCCGACGAGCGGATGCGGATCGTGCTGATGGTGTCGAAGTTCGGGCACTGCCTGAACGACCTGCTCTTCCGTTCCCGGATCGGCGCCCTGCCGGTGGAGATCGCGGCGGTGGTCTCGAACCACACCGACTTCGCCGAGCTGGTCGGCTCGTACGACGTCCCCTTCGTGCACATCCCGGTCACCAAGGACACCAAGGCGGACGCCGAGGCGCGGCTCCTGGAGCTGGTGCGCGAGCAGAACGTCGAGCTCGTGGTGCTCGCGCGCTACATGCAGGTGCTGTCGGACACCCTGTGCAAGGAGCTGAGCGGGCGGATCATCAACATCCACCACTCCTTCCTGCCGAGCTTCAAGGGCGCGAAGCCGTACCACCAGGCGCACGCGCGCGGTGTGAAGCTGATCGGTGCCACCGCCCACTACGTGACGGCCGACCTCGACGAGGGCCCGATCATCGAGCAGGAGGTCGAGCGGGTCGGCCACGAGGTCACCCCGGACCAGCTGGTCGCCATCGGCCGGGACGTGGAGTGCCAGGCGCTGGCGCGGGCCGTGAAGTGGCACAGCGAGCACCGGGTGCTGCTCAACGGCTCGCGGACCGTCGTCTTCGCGTAGTCCTTCGGGTAGCCCTCCGCGCAGCCCCGGGCCGCTACTCGGCGACCCAGCCGCCCAGCCCGTTGACCCGGGTCCGGCCGGCCAGGCGCATCGCGTCGGTGAAGCCGAGCAGCTCGGGCGGCAGGTAGCCGGAGCGGACGCCGAGCTCCCACTGGTGCGTCTGGACGGCGAGGGCGGCCAGGGCCAGCGCGCCCAGCGGCAGCAGGGTCCGGGGCGCCGGGTCGCTCTCGGCCTGCGCGCTCTCGCGGTGGGCGGCGAGCCGCTCCGCGAGGGCCGCCTCGAAGGCCGCCCGGTCGTCGTCGAGGAGTACGCGCAGCAGCCGCTGGTCCGCGGTCAGCGGGCCGGCGGCGTCCAGGCCGGCGGCCGCCGCGGCGCGCGTGGCGGCGTCGGGCTTGCACAGGGGCACGGTCGGCCAGTCGCTCGGCCGGTGGCCCGTGCTCCCTGTGAGGTAGCCGCACAGGGCGTCCATCGCGGCGAGGTCCCCGGGCTCCGAGTGCGAGGTGTGGCGGGAGTACGGCACGCCCTTGCGGAGGGCGGGCGCGTAGTCGTTGCGCAGCAGCAGGCCGATGACCTTCTGCCAGTCCCACACCAGACCGCTGACCACGCTGGTCTCGAAGGCGTCGAGCCAGGTCCGGGCGGTGGGGGCGGCGGTGACGGCGCCGGCGAAGTCGAGGTCCCCGCTGCTGAGGGTCTCGCCGATCAGCGGGAGCGGGACCTCCTGGTCGCCGTTCGGGAAGCAGCCGATGCCGAGGGCGCCCATGGCGCACTCCGCGGCGGTGTGCAGCGCGGTGCGGGGCTCCTCGCCGAGCCGTCCGCCCTCCGTGGTGCGGGCGGCGACGTGGTCGAGGATCTCCTCGGCCAGGCTCCACAGCCGCTCGGGGGACGGGTCGCACTCCAGGCGGGCGTGGCGCATCCACGTCCGCAGGGCGATGTCCCGGAGGGCCGCGGACGTCCGCTCACCGCTCGTCGAGTGCCGTGCCACTTCCCGTACGTGCTGCATGCCGAGCCGCCTCCCGTGATCGTTCCGGCCGGTGGCGGCACGCTATCAGCGCGCTCGGACAGTGCCCGGGGTGACGGCCCCGGGCGGTTGTCGGGCGGCTGTCGGGCGGGTGCCGGGCCTCAGGCGTCGGGGTCGACGCCGCAGTAGCCGGCGAAGGCCCTGAGGATCTCGTCCTCCGAGATGCGGCCGTCGCCGTCCGCGTCCAGGGCCGCCGCCACCTGCGCGGCCAGACCGGGCTCGGTGCCGAGGACGCGCAGCACGCGGGCCGCCGCCGAGGGGCTCGCGCCCGCGCCGTCCTCGTCCGCGACGGCGATCACGGCGTGCAGGAACGGGCGGGCGATCTCCGCGAACCGCTCCGGGTTGTCCCGCAGCCGCTTCGCCGCGCCGGTGACGAACTCCTCGCGGGAGACGCGCTGGTTGCCGTTCACGTCGGCGATCCCGGCCATGCCCTGCCAGAACGCCTCGGCGCCGTTGAAGACGGCCTGGCCCTTCTCCGAGCGCGCGGCCGTACCGAATTCGGCCAGCACGGCCCTGGCCGCCGTACTGAAGTCCTCCCGGTCGATGTAGCCGGACCCGTCCTGGTCGAAGGTCGCGAATCGGGCGGCGATCTTGCGCTCGTACTCTGCGCTGTCCATGTTCGGCGTTCCACCTTCACGGGTGCGTTGGGCTGCGGTCGGGGTTCAGATCAAGACAGGCAGGAGCGTAAGCCCTTCGTGGCCTGCGCGTTAAGCGAAGCGGTCAAGGAGGTGGCCGCATCGAACCCGCGCACGGGGAGCGCGCCGGGGCGCGTACGCCTGTGCCCACGCGCCGACCTGGACGCGACCTAGCACGACGGTCCCGCTTACGGGGGGAGGTTCTCGCAAAACCGGCGCGTTCCGTCCGTTGCCCACTACATTTGACGGGTCGACACACGGTTGGAGGCACGATGGCGAAGGACGTTCCACCGCGCTGGGACCGTCGCATGCAGCAGCGCCTCGCACGCGGTGAGGCCGCGGCGCTGGGCGAGCTCTACGACCGCTTCGCCTCGCTGGTCCACAGCCTGGCCCACCGGGTCCTCGGTGACGAGAAGGCCGCGGACCGCATCACCCGCGAGGTCTTCGGCTACATCTGGGAGAACCCGGACGCCTACGACCCCAAGCAGGGCTCCATGCGCTCCTGGGTCGCCCGGATCACCCAGGGCCAGGCCGTCGCCCGGCTGCGCCAGGCCGAACTGGGCCGCGGCTCGCGCGAGGAGCTGGAGCAGAAGGTGCGCAGCGCCAACGCGGCCGCCCGCGCGGACTACATCGTCACCTCCATGCCCGCGCCGTTGCGGGCCGCCCTGGAGCTGGCCTACTTCAAGCGCCGCGACTACCGCCAGGCCGCCGCCGACCTCCAGATCAGCGAGGACGAGGCACGGCGCAGGCTGCGGCTCGGGCTCCAGCTGCTGTCGACCGCCAACGTCCTCCCCCGGGAGGACACCGCCCCGCCCGGATACGGCCCACGCGGATACGGAACGCCCCGATGACAGGACCCTCCGAAGACACCCCCGACGACGCGTACGAGCAGCGGGCGGGCGGTCGCGCACGGATACCGGGTCCCCGCGCGGCCGGTGACGACCTGAACGCCCCCGAGACCCTGCCGGCCCCTCCGCCCTCGCACGCCGTGCTCAAGTCCCTGCTCGGCGCGTGGGCGCTCGCCGCCTGCTCCGCGGAGGAGACCCAGGCCGTCGAGGACCACCTCACCGAGTGCGCGCCCTGCGCAGAGGAGGCGCTGCGGCTGCGCGACGCGGTGGGCCTGCTGCACCCCGAGGAGAGCCTCGACCTCAAGCCGCTGCTGCGCTCGCGGGTGCTGGAGGACTGCCTGGGCAAGAGGCCGGCCCGCATCCCCGTCCCGGTGTGGGCGAACCCGTACGACACGGAGACCGCGCGGCTCGACGCGCTGCTGCGGGACTTCGGCGACTCGGAGTGGCACACCCCGGTGCGGCTGAAGTGGTTCGAGGAGGAACGCCGGCGCACGCACCGCACCACGGTCGCGGGCGTGATCGGACACCTCCTCACGGTGGACGGGATGATCGCGACCGCGCTGGGGCTGGACGACCCGCTGGGCCCCGGGGCGCCGCCGGGCGGCGGCCCGGCCGACCGCACCGAGCACTTCTGGAACTCCTCCCCCTACCCGGTCACCCGCAAGGTCCGCGACCCCTGGCGGGCCCAGGGGCACACGCTGGTCCGCACGGTGTCCTTCGCGGGCCGGGGCGTGGCCGAACTGTCCGTGGACTACGGCGGGTTCGCGCTGCCGCTGGGGGACGCCTTCCTGGAGCGGGCCTTCGAGTGCTGGGTGCACGCCTGGGACATCGCGGAGGCGGTGGACTACCCGTACGAGCCGCCCTCGGGGCCGCACCTGCACCGGATGATCGACCTCGCGGCCCGGCTGCTGCCCGGCGCCCTGGCGGGGCGGCGCCGTTCGGGACTGGCGGCGCCGGCGCGCGGCCTGGTCGCGGCGGGCGCGCCGGGGCGGACCCTGCACCTGGAGATCGAGGGCGCGGGCGGAGGCGGCTGGGACATCGCCCTGGACTCCCCGGCGGCGAGGCCCTCGCGGGAGCACACGGTGGCGGAAGTCGCGCTGGACGGACTGGAGTTCTGCCAGCTGGCCGCCGGGCACATCTCCCCGGAGGAGGCCGCGGTCGGCCAGACCGGCGACCGGGAGGCGATCCGCGACGTCCTCTTCGCGGCGGCGTCGCTGAGCCGCCTGTAGGGCGGCCGGGCGGCACACGCGTACGCGGCTCCGGTGGCCCGGAGCCGCGTACGGGGTGGTGGCGATCAGTTGCGGGTGGCGAGCATCTGGGCGCTGCCGTCGCCGAGGCCGGCGATGGCGACCTTCTGGGCGCCCATTCCGGTGGCCCACCAGCCCTGCCAGTTGCCGGCGGCGTAGCGGGCGGCGTGGTAGGCCTTGCCGTCGTTGCCGACGGCGAGCATCTGGGTGTCGCCGCTGGGCATTGCGGCGATGGCGAGGCTGGTGGCGGCGAAGCCGGGGGCGCCGCCGTATCCGTCGACCTTGGCCCAGCCCTGGAGGGTGCCGTCGGCGTTGCGGATGTTGTGGTAGACGAGGCCGTCGTTGCCGGTGGCGAGCATCTGGGTGCTGCCGTCGGGGAGGCCTGTGATGGCGATGTTGCCGGCCTGGAAGGTGGTGGCGGTGCCGGTGCCGGGGAGGGCGTTCCAGCTGGTCCAGGTGCCGTCGGTGGCGCGGATGGCGTGGTAGACGTTGCCGTCGTTGCCGATGATGAGGGTCTGGGTGGATCCGTCGGGCAGGCCGGCGACGGCGATCTTCTTCGCCTGCCAGTTGCCGACGGGGCTCCAGCCGGCCCATGTGCCGCTCTTGAAGCGGGTGTTCTGGTAGATCTTGCCGTCGTTGCCGATCGCCATGACGTTGGCGTCGCCGTTGGACATGCCCGTCATGGACTGGTCCTTGGCCGCGAAGTCGGCGGCGCCGCCGTAGCCGGCGAGCGGGGCCCAGCCCGTCCAGGTGCGGTCCGCGTAACGGGCGGTGTGGTAGAGCTTGCCGTCGTTGCCGGTGGCCAGGGTCTGCGTCGAGCCGTCCGGGGTGGCGGCGATGGACTCCTGCGAGGCGTTGAAGAACGCCGCGCCGCCGAAGCCGTTCAGCGGTGCGAAGCCCTCCCAGCTGCCGTCGACGAGACGCGTGGCGTGGAAGAGGTCACCGGCCTTGCTGACCGGGGTCGAGGGGGTCTCGGCCAGGCCCGCCGGACCGATGAAGGCCAGGGCGCGGCCGGCGCCCACCGGGCTGGAGTTGGTCTTCCAGTTGAACCAGGAGCGGAAGCGGACGCCGCCGCTCTCGTTGCCGCCCACCGTCTGGATGTCGTCCCCGCTGACCGCGACGACGATGTTGACGTGGTCGGCCTCGCCGTCGTTCAGGTTGCCGTCCCTGTCGTAGAGGACCGCGTCACCGACCTGCGGGGTGCCGTGCAGCGTCCCCTTGTTCTTGCCGTACTGGTAGATGCTGACGGCCGCCGGGCTGATGCCGGAGGTGTTCGCGCCGGCCTTGTTCCACACCCACTTGGTGAACTCGGCGCACCAGGCGCCGGGGTACTGGCAGTTGTAGTCGCCGCAGGTGTTGCCGACCTGGGCGCGGGCGATCGTGGCGACCGTCGTCGACTCGGCCTGCGCCGATACCGCGGGCAGGGCGACGGCCAGCAGCGGTGCGGCGACGAAGGAGGTGAGGGCGACGGTGAGCATGCGGGAGGAGCGGCGCGAGGTCATGGTGGGGTCTCCAAGAGGACATGGCGGCCCGGGGCGTCAGGGCCGGGGAAGGTTTCGGTGCCCGCGTGCGTGTGCCGCGGGCGGGCCTGGTCGAGGCCGGAAGGGGTGGGGCGCGCACCGTGGTGCCGGTGGGACGGCTGCCCTGCAGGAACAGCGGTCGGTGAACCGGGTGGCCGGTGGGCCGAAGAAGGTGGTGCGGTAAGTCAGTTGGGGATCAGGGGGCCCATGGAGTAGTGGCGGGCCGCGCCGGTCCCGATGACGGCGGCGAGCAGGGCGCGGGCCTTGTCACGGGCCTGGGCGTCGTTCTCGGCCCGGACGAACAGGGCCACGCTCATCCCCTCCGGGAGGGGGCGCACCCGTACGTGTTCGAGGGCGTGCTGCGGGCCGGCGTGGGCCCAGAGGGCGTCCTGGAGGAGGCTCGCCCCGCTCTCCGTACCCGGTGCCCCGGTGTGGCTGATCAGGGGCAGTCGGACGAGGAGCACGTCGCTCAGTCCCACCCGATGGAGCGGTCCGCGGCGTTGCGGATCGCGATGGTGCGGAGCGCGGTGAGCTGAGTGCTTCTGGACATGGCGGTGCCCCCTGGCGACGGCTGTTGCGGTGGATCCGGAAGGCGGCTGTCCGGGCCGCGGGGGAGGTCGTCGCCCCCGTGGCCCCGGCTTCGGGTTTTCGTTCCCGCCGCCGTTCCGGTGATCACCATCCTGCTCGGCCGCCAGGGGCCCGGGAAGGCTTTCGGCCCGGCACCAAGGGGCCTGACACCTTGGTGTCAGGCGCCGCTGGAGTCCGGCTCGGGTTCAGCTGTAGCGCTCGCGCAGCCGGTACTTCAGGACCTTGCGCAGGGCGTCGTTGCGGGGCAGCGCGTCGACGACCTCCAGCTGCTCGGGGAGCTTGTGCGGGGAGAGTCCCTGGGCGCGCAGGTACGCGGTGACCTGGGGCAGGGTGAGGGGGGCGGCGCCGGGCGGCTGTTCGACGACGGCGCAGACGCGTTCGCCGCGTTCCTCGTCGGGCAGGCCGATGACGGCGGCGTCGGCGACGCCGGGGAGCTGGTGGAGGAGGTCCTCGACCTCCTTCGCCGAAATGTTCTCGCCCTTGCGGATGATCACGTCCTTGCTGCGTCCGGTGAGGACGAGGTGGCCGGAGGCGGTGAGGTGGCCGAGGTCGCCGGTGATCAGGTAGCCGTCGGCGTCGAAGGTGTCCTCGCCGGTCTCCGGACGGTTCAGGTAGCCCTGGCAGACGGCCTCGCCGCGCAGCCGGACCTCGCCGTCGGTGCCGGCGGGCAGGGGGGTGCCGTCGGGGGTGGTGATGCGGATGGACATGCCCTGCGGGGGGCGGCCCTCGGTGGTGGCGAGGTTCTCCGGGGTGTCGTCCGGGGAGCCCATGGTGATCATCGGGACCTCGGTCATGCCGTAGCCGTGGGTGAGCCGGCAGCCCAGCTCGCGCACCACCGCGTGGTAGATCTCCGGGGGCTTGGGGGCGCCGCCGCCCGCGAGCAGCCGCAGGCTCGGGAGGAGCTTGACCGAGGGGTCCTTGCGCTGCTCGGCGAGGAACATGGAGTAGAAGGCGGTGGAGCCGCCGGCGACGGTGACCCCGTGGCGGCGGTAGCCGGCGAGCGCGTCCGGCATCGCGAACTTCTCGAAGAGGACGGCGGGGAACCCGTACAGCAGCAGCATCACCGTGTAGTCGGGCCCGGCTATGTGCGCGTACGGGAAGGCCATCGAGCCGACGTCGGCCGGGGTCAGGCGCAGGGCGTGGGCGAGGCAGGAGCCGCCGGCGATGAGGGAGCGGTCGGTGTGCAGGACGCCCTTGGGGTCGGAGGTGGTGCCGGAGGTCCAGTAGATCCAGCGTACGGAGGTGCCGTCGGCGGGCGGCGGGGGCAGTACGGCCGGGTCGCCGTCGGGGAGGTTCGCGTACGCCTCGAAGACCCCGCGGGCGCCGAGCCGGTGGGCCATGGCGGTGTGGTCGAAGCCGCGCCAGAAGCCGGGTACGGCGAAGAACTCGGCCTTGGACTCGCGCAGTGCGAAGCCGACCTCGCGGTCGCGGTAGAAGGGGATCACGGGGGACTGGACGGCGCCGAGCCGGGCGAGGGCGGCGGACAGCAGGACGGTCTCGATGCGGGTCGGGAGCTGCCAGGCGACGACGGTGCCGGGGCGCACGCCCATGCCGTACAGGCCCGCGGCGACGCGTTCGGCGCGGTCGCGGAGGGCGCCGAAGGTGAGGGTGCGGTCGGCGGAGGGGTCTTCGGCGGCCTCGATGAGGACGGTGGCGGCGGGGGTGAGGGCGGCGCGGCGGGCGATGAGCTCCCACAGGGTCGCGGACCGGGAGAGGCCGGTGGCGGTGGCCGTGACGTCGTCCGCCGTTCCCGTGGCCGTTCCCGTGGCTGTTCCCGCTCCCGGTTCCGCGGGCGCTCCCGCCGCCGTTTCCGTGGTCGTCATCGCGGACCTCCCTGGGCTTGCCGGCCGGGTGCCAACTGACGGTTAGTCAGATCAAGGGCAGAGCGTAGGGCTCCGGCGCTTGTCGGTCCAGGGGTGGCGGGGCTAGCTTGTTTCTGACGATGCATCAGATTGGGGAGAAGGAGCGCGAGCCCATGGCACTGGAACTGCCTCGGATCATCAGCGTCGACGACCACGTGATCGAGCCCGCCCACCTCTTCGACGTGTGGCTGCCCGCGAAGTACCGCGATCGCGGCCCCAAGGCCCTCACCGCCGGGATCGGGGAGCTGGAGTACACCGGCGGCAAGTACGTGATCTCCATGGACCCCGACGGCCCGCCCACCGACTGGTGGATCTACGAGGACCTGAAGTTCCCGTACAAGCGCAACATCGCCGCCGTCGGCTTCGACCGCGACGACATGACCCTGGAGGGCATCACCCGCGAGGAGATGCGGCGCGGCTGCTGGGACCCCAAGGCGCGGCTCCTCGACATGGACCTCAACCACGTCGAGGCCTCCCTCTGCTTCCCGACCTTCCCGCGC
This sequence comes from Streptomyces sp. NBC_00158, assembly GCF_045160885.1. Taxonomy (NCBI): domain Bacteria; kingdom Bacillati; phylum Actinomycetota; class Actinomycetes; order Kitasatosporales; family Streptomycetaceae; genus Streptomyces; species Streptomyces sp. NBC_00158. The sequence goes on along the minus strand of NZ_CP108161.1, from coordinate 3,174,558 downwards.
TTCTGCGGGCAGACCTTCGCCGAGGCACACGACAAGGAAGTGGCGCTCGCCTGCGTGCGCGCCTACAACGACTGGATGGTCGAGGAGTGGTGCGGCGACAGCGGCGGCCGGCTCATCCCGCTGTGCATCATCCCGCTCTGGGACATCGACCTCGCCGTCGCCGAGGTCCGCCGCAACGCCGCCCGCGGGGTCAGGGCCGTCACCTTCTCCGAGATCCCCACCTACCTGGGGCTCCCGTCCATCCACTCCGGCTACTGGGACCCCTTCTTCGCCGTCTGCCAGGAGACCGGCACCGTCGTCAACATGCACATCGGGTCCTCCTCCCAGATGCCCGCCGCCTCCCCCGACGCGCCGCCCGCCGTCCAGGCCTCGCTCAGCTTCAACAACGCCATGGCCTCGATGATGGACTTCCTCTTCAGCGGGGTGCTGGTCAAGTTCCCGACGCTGAAGCTCGCCTACAGCGAAGGCCAGATGGGCTGGATCCCGTACGCCCTGGAACGCGCCGACGACGTCTGGCAGGAGCACCGCGCCTGGGGCGGGGTCCGCGACATCGTCCCCGAGCCGCCGTCCACGTACTACTACCGGCAGATCTACTGCTGCTTCTTCCGCGACAAGCACGGCATCGCCTCGCTGGACGTCGTCGGCCGCGACAACGCCACCTTCGAGACCGACTACCCGCACGTCGACTCGACCTTCCCGCACACCAAGGAAGTCGCCCTCGACCACGTCAAGGGCCTCGACGAGGAGACCGTCCACAAACTGATGCGCGGCAACGCCATCCGCATGCTCGGCCTGGACCTGGTCTGACATGGACCTCTCCCACACCGAGGAGGAGCAGGAGTTCCGCGCCCGGCTGCGCGAATGGCTCGGCAAGGTGCTGCCCGAGCTGCCCGCCAAGCCCTCGCCCGACGACTGGCCCGGCCGGCGCGCCTACGACCTGGGCTGGCAGCGCAGGCTGTACGACGCCGGCTACGCGGGCCTGCACTGGCCCGTCGACGCGGGCGGGCGCGGCGCCACCCCGACCCAGCACCTGATCTACCTGGAGGAGACCGAACGCGCGGGCGCCCCGTACGTCGGCGCGAACTTCGTCGGCCTGCTGCACGCCGGCCCGACCATCGCCGCCGAGGGCACCGCCGGGCAGCGGGCGCGCTGGCTGCCGCCCGTGCTGCGCGGGGAGGAGGTGTGGTGCCAGGGCTTCAGCGAGCCCGGCGCCGGCTCCGACCTGGCCTCCCTGCGCACCCGGGCGGTGCGCCACGGGGACGCGTACGTGGTCACCGGCTCCAAGATCTGGACCTCGCACGCCGAGGTCGCAGACTGGTGCGAGCTGCTGGTGCGCACCGACCCGGCCGCGCCCAAGCACCGGGGGATCACCTGGCTGGCGATGCCGATGGACGCGCCCGGCGTCACGGTCCGGCCGCTGCGCACCCTCGCCGGGTCGGCGGAGTTCGCGGAGGTGTTCCTGGACGAGGTGCGGGTGCCGGTCGCGAACCGGGTCGGCGCCGAGAACGACGGCTGGCGGGTCACGATGGTGACCCTGTCCTTCGAGCGCGGCACCGCCTTCGTCGGCGAGGTCGTCGCCTGCCGGCGGACCCTGGGCGCGCTGGCCCGGGCCGCGAAGGCCAACGGCCGCTGGGACGACCCCGTGCTGCGGCGCCGGCTGGGCCGGCTGTACGGGGAGTTCGGGGCGCTGTGGCGGCTCACGCAGTGGAACGTCAGCGAGGCGCAGGGCTCGGGCGGCGTCCCAGGCACCGGCGGCAGCGTCTTCAAGCTGGCGTACTCGCACGCCCGGCAGGAGCTGTACGAGGCGGCCGCGGAGGTCCTGGGCGCCGAATCCCTGTCCCTGGAGGAGGAGTGGACGGCGGAGCGGCTCTCCTCGCTGTCGTACACCATCGCGGCGGGCACCTCGCAGATCCAGCACAACATCGTGGCCGAGCGGATCCTCGGCCTGCCGAAGGGGCGGTGAGCGGCCGTGGACTTCCGGCTGACGCGGGACCAGCGGGACCTGCGGGCGGGCGTACGGGACCTCCTCGCGGGGCGGTACGGGCGCGAGGCGCTGCGCTCCGACGTGGAGCGGGGGGCGGGGGTGGACCGGGGGCTCTGGCGGGAGCTGGGGGAGGCGGGCTTCTTCTCCCTCCGGCTGCCCGAGTCCGAGGGCGGGGTGGGCCTCGGACTGCCCGAGGCGGTGCTCGTCTTCGAGGAGGCCGGGCGGGTGCTGCTGCCGGGGCCGCTGGTGGCCACGCACCTGGCCGCCGGAGTGGTCCCGGGGGCGGCGTCGGGTTCGGCTGTGGTGACCGCGTTCGACCTGGACGGGCCGCTGGTGGCGCACCTGGGCGGGGCCGACGCCGTGCTGGGGATGGAGGGGGTCCCGGCCGGGGTGCCGGTGCGCTCGGCGGACCCGCTGACCCCGCTGTGGCGGGCCCCGGGCGTGCTCCCGGCCGGGTACCGGGACACGGGGGCGCTGCTGACGGCGGCGCTCCAGGTCGGGAGCGCGCTGCGGACGGTGGAGCTGGCGGTGCGGTACGCGGGGGAGCGCGAGCAGTTCGGGCAGCCCGTCGGGGGCTTCCAGGCCGTCAAGCACCTCTGCTCGGGGATGCTGGTGCGGGCGGAGGTGGCGCGTACCGCGGTCTACGCGGCGGCGGTCACCGGTGACCCCGCCGAGATCGCCGCGGCGAAGCTGCTGGCGGACGGGGCGGCGGTGCGGGGGGCGCGGGACTGCCTCCAGGTGCACGGCGGGATGGGCTTCACGTGGGAGGCGGACGTGCACCTGCACTTGAAGCGGGCCTGGGTGCGGGCGGAGCAGTGGCGCACGGCGGCGGGGGCGGAGGAACTCCTCGCGGAGGCGCTGCTGGCGGAGGCGTCGGCGTCATAGCGGCACATGGCGCTCTGTTACGGGAGGGCACGGGAGGGACGGCGCGGGACGCATGTCCGATTACGGAGAGTTGATATCGGTTTGTGTCCTTCGCCCGCCTCGATGCGGCCCGGAGGCGGGGGCGCACCGCGATACGCTCCCACGATGCGAGTGGTTCAGCGGCGTGAGCGTCGCACAGTATGCACCACGCCTACTCCTTCGCGCTGGAATATGCCCGAAGCGCTTGTTGTGGTGACTGTATGTCAACCATGCTGCTCGGCACGGGGATCACAGTCGGTGATCCCGTCCTGTCGCGAGGCGAAGTGTCCGCCGGTTCGGATGGTGTGAGCGGTGCAGGTGCTTCAGGTACAGCTTGAGGTAGGACCCGACCCCGCCGAGGTCGGCCGGGCGCGCCGGTGGGCGCGGTCCCGGCTGGCGGGCTCGGGGATGGGTGACGACGAAACGCTCGCCGAGACGCTGATCCTGCTGATCTCCGAGCTGGTCACGAACGCGGTCGTGCACACGGGCTGCCCGGCCGTGCTGCGGATGCTCTTCGGCGGCCCGGGGGTGCGGGTCGAGGTCGCCGACACCAGCGACCGCGCCCCGGCCCGGCGGCAGGCCGGCGGGGAGGACACCGGCGGGCGCGGCCTGGAGCTGGTGGACGGGCTCGCGGACCGGTGGGGCTGGCAGCGCGAGGGCGCCGGCAAGCGCATCTGGTGCGAGGTCGACCGTGCGGCGGGCGGGGCGGCGGAGGCTCCAGAGCGGGCTCCGAAAAATTGTGGGCTTATGCGGGAACCGCGCGTGTACCTCTAACGAGGTGTTGACGGTTCGTCACCTGTTGATCACCCTGGTGTTGAGCGATTCGTCGCGAGGGGACGCCAAGGGTCCTGTGCCTTGACGAGTGCGGGTCGTGGGGTGGCGGCTGCCGTGCCGCGCTCGGGGTGTGCACGACCGCACGCCGCCACCCGCAGGTTCCACCGCTGTCGCCGTCACTGCCGCTGCCGCTGCTGCTGCTCAGGCTCGGCCCGTGGCAGCCCTCTACGCACTCGAACTCGCCCTGGACCTCGACGCCTCCGCCCCGGAACCGGTGCTCGCGCTGATCCGCGACCACATGGAGCCGTACGCCGAGGACGACCTCGCCGACGACGGGGAAGCCCGCGTCGCGACCGGCTGCCGCTGACCGTCAGGGGCGGCGGCCGCGCGGTGCGATGACCCGTACGTCGCCCCCGCCCGCCCGGATCCAGTCCTCCAGGGCGGTGCCGGCGAGGGGGGTGCGGGTGCCGTCGGCCGCCACGTGTTCCGCCGGGCCGAAGACGGTGCCGGTCAGGCCCGCCACGCGGGTGGTGTCGTCCAGCGTCACCTTGAAGCCGTTCTCCCGGAGCACCGCGCCGCTGAGGTCGGCCCCGCGCAGGTCGGTGTGGTGGAGGTCCGCGCCCAGGATGCGGGCGCCGCGCAGGCTCGCGCCGCGCGCGTCGGCCCCGTACAGCTCGGCGCGTACGAGGTCGGCGCCGTCGAGGACGGTGCCGCGCAGGTCGGCCTCGTCGAGTCCGGCGCGTGCGAAGCAGGCGCCGGTGGCGTCGGCCCCGGACAGGTCGGCCCGCTGGAGCCAGGTGCGGTGGAAGCAGGTGCCGGCCAGGCGGGCGCCGGCCAGCCCGGTGTCGATGAACAGGGACGAGGAGAAGTCGGCCCCGGTCAGGTCGGCGCCGCTGAGGTCGAGGCCGGTCATGTCGGTGCCGCCGGGCTTGCCCTCGGCGCCCTCCTCGACCCACTTCCACAGCCAGCCCGCCGCCTCCGGGTCGGCGGGCAGCAGGACCCGCCACGGCAGTACGGCGGGCCGCCGCAGCCGGTACCAGGGCGCGGTGGCCGGGTCGGCGCCGAGCTCGTGGCCGCCGTCGTCGACGGTGGCGGCCCGGAAGCGGGCGTCGAGGGCTTCGAGGCGGGGGTCGCCCTCCAGGTCGCTGCCGAGCAGCGCGTCCCGGGCGTCGAGGTCCTCCGCGTACATGTCGGGCCCGTACCAGCGCAGCGGGGCCCACCCGGCTTCCATGCGGCCGATCAGGTCGGTCCAGGCCCAGAGGCGGGGGTCGGTGCCGCGGGGCGCGAAGGGCACGGCCCGGACGGCCTCGGGGAGCCCGCTCACGGCGGCGTCGGGGAAGGCGGCCACACCGGCCTGGGTGGTGGTGACGCGGAGCGCGGGGCGGTCCTCGCCGTCGAGGTCTTCGCCGTCGAGGTGCTCGACGCTGGCGATGGTGGATCCGCCGCCGGGGGTGAACGCGTGGTAGAGCCACGGCAGGGCCGCGTGGTCGATCAGTACGGCCGTGTCCAGCCCCCGGGCCAGGGCTCGCGCGACGGTCTCGGCGGGCGGCGGGTCGGGGACGTCCGGGCCCGCGTAGACGTTGAGTTGGCAGGAGAGGTTCAGCGGCTCGAACCACAGGATCGCGCACTGGACCGGGGTGTCCCACCGCCATCCGTCGGCGTCCCCGTCGATCCCGACCTCGACGGCCCCCTCGCCCGCGCCGAAGACGGCGTCGAGTACCGGGCCGAGGGTGGCGGGGTCGGGCGGGGCGGCGACGAGGAAGCCGTAGGCGCGTCCGGTCACCGGGCGGCGCCGTGCGGGGCGGCGTACCTGGCTTCGATGCCGGCGACGACGAGGGCCAGGCCTTCCTCGAAGCCCTGGTCGTAGTCCTGGAAGAGGTCGGCTCCGGCTTCGGCGGACAGCGGGAAGTCGGCGAGGCGTTCGGCGCGTTCGGCGACGTCGTAGCCCTCGCGGCGTTCGCCGGGGAGCGGCTCGACGCCCTGTTCCTCGGTGACGAAGCCGAGGGTGAAGAAGTACGCGGTGGTGGTGGCGCGGACGGCCTGGGGGAGCGTGAACCCGGCGCCGGTGAGGGCGCGCAGGTGCTCTTCCATCTGGGTGGCGTGCTCGGTGCCGGTGAAGCGGGAGCCGCTGAAGACCTTGGCGCCGTCGCGGTAGCGGAGCAGGGCGGCGCGCAGGGCGCGGTTGGTGGCGAGGAGGCGGTCCTGCCAGGGGAGGTCCGGGGGGAGGGCGGCGTCGGCGGTCATGCGGCGGTACATCTCCGTCGCCATCTCGTCGAGGAGCTCCTGCTTGTTCTTGAAGTGCCAGTACAGGGCGGGTGCCTGGACGTCCAGCTCCTTGGCGATGGCGCGCAGGCTGAGGCCGTCGAGGCCGAGGTCGTTCAGCAGGCGGAGGGAGGTCTCGACGGCCTGCTTCTTGTCCAGCTTGGGGGATCTGCGGGTAGCCACGCTTGACAGCTTAACAGTGTTAAGTGCACTCTCGTGGGGCCAGCTACTTAACAGTGTTAAGGAGAAGTGGGATGAACACGGACGTACTGATCGTGGGCGCCGGCCCGGCCGGCCTCGTCCTCGCCGTGGACCTCGCCCGGCACGGGGTGCGGGCGGTGGTCGTGGAACGCTCCGCAGGCCTCTTCCCCGGATCGCGCGGCAAGGGCGTCCAGCCGCGGACGCTGGAGGTCTTCGACGACCTCGGCGTGTACGACGCGGTCCGCGCGGCGGGCGGCCCGTACCCGGTCGGGATGATCTGGCAGGACGGGAAGCGGGTCGGCGAGCACGCCATCCTCGACCCCGACGAGACCGGTACGGCCGACGAGGCCACCCCCTACGCCGAGCCGTGGATGGTCCCCCAGTGGCGCACCCAGGAGATCCTCCTCGCGCGCCTGGCCGAACTGGGCGGCGAGGTCGCCTTCGGCCGGGAGCTGGTCGGCATCGCGCAGGACGCGGACGGGGTGAGCGCCGAGTTCGCCTCGGGCCCGCGGGTCCGTGCGCGGTACGCGGTCGCCGCCGACGGCGGGCGCTCCACGGTGCGGCGCGCGCTCGGCATCGGCATGACGGGGGAGACCGTCGACCCGACGCCGATGCTGGTGGCCGACGTACGCATCACCGGCCTCGACCGCGACAACTGGCACGTCTTCCCGCCGGCCGACGGCGCGGGCGGCTTCCTCGCGATCTGCCCGCTGGCCGGCACGGAGGACTTCCAGGTCACGGCCGCGCTCCCGCAGTCGGACGGGCCCGTGGACCTCTCCGCCGCCGCAGTCCGCGCCCTGATCGCCGCCCGCACGCACATCGCCCCGGACGACGTCACGGAAGTCCGCTGGGCGTCGGACTTCCGCCCGCGCGCGGCGATGGCCGACCGGTTCCGGGAGGGGCGGATCTTCCTCGTCGGAGACGCGGCGCACGTCCACTCCCCGGCGGGCGGGCAGGGGCTCAACACCAGCGTGCAGGACGCGTACAACCTGGGCTGGAAGCTGGCCGCGGTGCTGCGCGGGACGGCCCCCTCCGCGCTTCTCGACACGTACGAGGAGGAACGCCTCCCGGTCGCCGCCGAGATGCTGGGCCTGTCGACCCGCATCCACCGCGGCGAGGCCCGCCGCGGCGCGGCAACCCGGCAGCTCGGCCTCGGCTACCGGGACTCCTCCCTGGCGGTGGAGACCCGCCCCGGCCTCCCGGCGGACGCCCTCCGCGCCGGCGACCGCGCCCCGGACGGCACCCGCGCCGGCACCCGCCTCTTCGACGCCTTCCGCGGCCCGCACTGGACCCTCCTGACGGTCGGCACCGCCCCGGAGGCCACCCTCCCGGGCGCCCGTACGCTCCGCATCCCGGCGTACGAGGCGTACGGCGACGGCGTCTTCCTCATCCGCCCGGACGGCTACGTGGCCTGGGCGGGCACGACGCCCTCGGCGGGCCTGACGGCGTACGCGGCGGGGGCGGGGGTGTCAGCGGAGAACGAGTAGCGCCGGCGTCGGGCATCCCGTTACCGGACATGCTGCATTCGGTCCAATGGAGGGGGAGCGGGGGCGGGTGGCGGAGGCTGGGGGGTCTCGGGTCGGCTCTTCGGGTCAGGGGCTTCTTTGCGCGGTGTGCGGGAGTGGGTTTCCGGGCGGGTGCCCCGGGGGGAGGTGGCCGGGGCCGCGCGGATCGTGGTGACCGTCGTCGTCGCCTGGCAGGTGGCCTTGTGGCTCGGGGCCGATCAGCCGCCCGTGTACGCGGCCGTCGTGCCGCTCGTGGCCCTGCGCGGGGATCCGGTGACGGCGCTCGGGGCTTCGGTGCAGCGGTCGCTGGGGGTGGTGGCGGGGGTGCTGATCGGGATCGCGGTCGTGAACCTGCTGCGGCCCTCGACCGCCGCGCTGGCGGTGGTGGTGGCGCTGGGGCTCGGGGTCGGGATGTTCCTGCGGGCCTCGGGCGGGCTGAACATCCAGGTGGCGGCGTCCTCGCTGCTGGTGTTCGCCAGTACGTCGCCGGACGCGTACGCCTGGCACCGGGTGTGGGAGACGGCCGCCGGTGCGGTGGTGACGGTCGGGCTGGCGCCGCTGCTGTGGCCGCCCGACCCGTACCGGACGCTGGCCGGGATCGCCGAGGACTGCCGGATGAGGGTCACCCGGTCCCTGGGCGGGACCGCCGCCGTGCTGGGTGGGGGGCCGGGTGCCGCCCGGGACAGCCTCGCCCTGGTGACCACGCACGCCGAAGCCGTGCACGGGGGCGCCGTCCGGGCGCGGGAGGCGGAGCGCGCCATGCGGTTCAACCCGGTGAGGGGGCGGCACCGGGAGGACGTACGGGCCCGGGCGAGCGGGATCGCCGCCGTCGACCGGGCCGCCGGGGAGGTGGTGGTGCTGGCCGGGGAGGTCGTCGCGTTCGCGGGCCGGGAGGAGCTGGCGGGTGACCTGGCGCGGGCCCGGGCGCCGCTGGCGGAGCTCGCGGCGCTGGTGGTGCGGGTCGTCGAGGACGCGTTGGGCGGTGCGGATCCGGGGCCGGCGGTGGGTGCTGCCCGCGCGGCCCTGGTGGAGTACGCGCGTACGGATTCCAGCCCCGTCGCGGTGGCGCTGCGACGGCCGCTCGTGCGGATGCTGGACGACCTCGGTCCGCCGTCAGGGGGCTGAGGCGCGGCGGACCACCGGGTCCGGGTCGGCGGACCAGGCCAGGCGCAGCTCCTCGGCGTGCGGGCTCTTCTTGACGACGTTGCCGACCAGCCAGTCGTGCACCGTGGGGGTGCGGGCCTCGCGCAGCATGGTGTCGAGCTCGGCCCGGTCGTACGCCTCCGGGCGGCAGGTGAGGAGTGCGAGCAGGCGGGCGGCGCTGTTGTCCGTGGCCCAGAGCTCGCGGGCGAGGTCCTGCTGCGTCTTGAGGCGATCGGCGAGGGCGCGGAGCTCGGTGAGGTTCACGGCGTGGTCGTCGCCGTGCCGCTCGTTCGCGGCGCGGATCTTCGGGTCCTCCAGGCCGGCCAGCTCGGTCATGACGGAGGCGAGCAGCGGCGTCGGCGGGTTTCCGGTCTTCGCTTCGGCGCGCAGGAATTCGGGGCACAGGTGCAGGGTGTATTCGGCGGTCGCGATCAGGCTGACGATTTCGATGCGCGGCTCGCGGAGTTCGAGGGTGATCACGTCGAAGGGGTCCACGCGGTGGATGTTGCCCTCCTGGCCGCGGGCTTCGAGTACGTAGCAGTAGCCGCGCGGGTGTCTGGGATCGTCGGCGATGCGCCAGGCGGCGCCGTGGCGGCGGATGATCACGTCCGCGAGGTACGAGACCAGGTCGCAGCGGAACGTGATCCAGTCCGACTGCTCGAACTCGTCGAGCGGGGCCCGGTCCACGTAGTCCTGGAGGGCCGGGATCAGGATCAGCGGGTCGGCCGCGTACGCCTCGGGGGGCACTCCGAGCATGTCGGCGATGCCGCGGGCGTTCGCGTGGTTTCCGTCGCGCCATTCCCGGATGCGGGGGGCCTTGTCGTCCGTGGGCATCAGATCTCGAACTCTCCGAGCCAGGAGCGCTCGAGGAGGTACGGGGACTGGACGTGCGGGGCCGCCTGGCTCCTGACCCGGTCCGCGCTCTCGGGTTTGGGCCGGGCACGGCCTTCCACGATGTCCGTCACGTCTTCCCCCTGTCGCTTGCCGATGCCGAACGGTTGGATCGTACGGCCGGTGTACGTTCCAGCGCTGTCGGCGCCGCCCTTGACCACCACTTGCCCCCTGCGGAGGCGGAAAGGGGGGAGGCCGCCCGGCCCCGCGGGCGGGATCGGGCGGCCTCGTCGGCGGAGCGGAGCGTCTCAGCAGGGGCGGATGTGGAAGACGGGGGTCCAGTTCGCGGTGCCCGTTCCCTTGGCCACGTGCGACCAGCGTTCGCTGCCGTCGTTGTTGTAGAAGCGGGCCCGGGTGCCGGAGGTCTGGTTGTTGTTGAACGTGCCGTTGCCGACGCCGTTGAAGTCGTAGTAGCCGCAGCGGTAGTAGTCGTAGTTGTTGCCGTTGCCGTCCGTGATGCACAGGTGGCCGTTGTTACAGGCCAGCGCCGTGTCCGGGGAGGCGAGGTCGCGGGTCTCGGTCTGGCCCGGGGCGCGCAGGACCACGTTGCCGCCGGCGGTGGACAGCTTGTTCGCGGAGACCTGGCGGGCCCCGGGCTCGGTGGCGAGTAACGCGTCCACCTGCTGCTGGAGTTCGGTCGTCTGCGCGGCCGTGAGGCCGGCGGCGCGGGTCTGCTGGGAGAAGGCGGCGGTCGTCGAGGCTTCGGCGGTCAGTACCGGGCCCGCGATCAGGGCCGCGGTGGCGGTCATCGTCGCGAGGATCTTGCGCGGTGACATGGGTGTTCCCCTTCTTCTGCTTCGGCAGCCGTGCGGTCGCCGCTCGTGACGGCGGCCGCCGAGTCGCGGGACTCATCGTTCCGAAGTCGCGTCTGGGTATGAAGGGGGGATTCGGCCTGGTTGCAGCTCTTTTGTGGATAACACGGGTGCGGCTCAGTCCCACGTGGCACAGGGGTATCCGAGCAGGTGTGTGGTCAATGCATCGTCTTCGCTGGCCGGGCCGGGTCCGTTCGAATCCGCGGACCCGGACCGGCAGGTGTGGCGCGATGGGAGGGGTCAGAGCACCGCCACCGGGGACACCGGGGTGCCGGTGCCGCCTACGAAGGGTTCCGGCATCGCCGACAGGAGGAAGGAGTAGCGGCCGGCTTCCGCACAGGCTGTGGACAGTTCCTCCAGGTTCCAGTTCTGGCCCTGGTGCATGCCCATCTCCACCAGGTCCAGCGCGTGCACCGGCAGCCACAGGTTCTCGATCTCCGGCGGGAAGATCTCGAAGGTCAGGGTGTCGTTCGCGACGGCCGCCACGTCCCGGGCGTGGAACCACTGGGGGGTGTGGACCGACAGGCCGGGGGACGGGAAGCCGTAGCCGTGCTTGTCGCCCGCCAGGTAGGCCTGGATCTGGCCGGTGCGGACGAGTACGACGTCCCCCGCGCGGACCGTGACGCGGCCGAACTCCTGCGCCTCCGCCAGGTCCCCGGGGGTGACCGCGTGGTCCCCCGGGAGCCGGTCCAGGCCCTTGGCGCGGGCCACGTCCAGCAGGACCCCGCGCGAGACGATGTGCCGGGCCTTGTCGATGCCGCTGAACTCGGCGCGCCCGTGCGCGGTGATCGTCGAGGCCGGGCGGCCGTTGTAGATGCGGCCCGAGTGCGAGACGTGCGTGAGGGCGTCCCAGTGGGTGGCCGACTGGAGGCCCATCGTCACGGCGTCGTCGGAGCACGCCACCGTGCCCGGCCCGAAGAGCTCCTGGTTGATCTGGACCATCGTGTGGAGGGGGTTGACCCGGCCCGGGATGAGGCCCGCCTGGACGCCGTCCTCCTTGAGGGGGAGGGCCAGGGGGATCCGGCGGCCGGTGCGGATCTCGGCCGCGGCCGCGCGCACCACCTCGTCGGTGATCAGGTTCAGGGTGCCGATCTCGTCGTCGGCGCCCCAGCGGCCCCAGTTGTTGATCCGCTTGGCGATCTCGTGGAACTCGGGAGGGAGGGTCACCGGCCATCAGCTCCTAGGGCTTGTGTGAAGGGATCTGACTGGTCATAGAATCTAACGGTCCGTCAGAAAACACGGGAAGGGGTCGGCCGTGGGGAACTTCTTGGCAGGAAAGGTGGTCGCCGTCACCGGCGCGGGCCGGGGCATCGGCCGGGCGGTGGCGCTCGCCGCCGCCGCCGAGGGCGCCAAGGTCGTCGTCAACGACTACGGGGTCGGGATCGAGGGCGGCGAGCCCACCAGCGAGATCGCGCAGAACGTGGTCAAGGAGATCCAGGCCGCGGGCGGCGAGGCCGTCGCCGTCGCCGACGACATCTCCACCATGGCCGGCGGCCAGCGCATCGTGGACACCGCCCTCGCCGAGTACGGGCGCGTCGACGGCGTCGTCTGCGTGGCGGGCATCCTGCGCGAGCGGATGCTGTTCAACATGTCCGAGGAGGAGTGGGACCCCGTCGTCGCCACACACCTGAAGGGGACCTTCACCGTGTTCCGGGCCGCCTCCGCCGTCATGCGGCGGCAGGGCTCCGGGACCCTCATCGGGTTCACCAGCGGGAACCACACCGGATCCGTCGCCCAGGCCAACTACAGCGCGGCCAAGGGCGGGATCATCTCCCTCGTCCGCAGCGCCGCCCTCGGCCTCAACAAGTACGGGGTCACCGCCAACGCCGTCGCGCCCGTCGCCCGGACCCGGATGTCCGCCAACGTGCCGATGGAGCTCAAGGAGATCGGCGACCCCGAGGACGTCGCCGCGCTCGTCACGTACCTGCTCAGCGACCGTGCCAGGGCCGAGAACATCACCGGGCAGGTCTACACGATCGCCGGCCCCAAGATCGCCGTCTGGGCCCAGCCGCGCGAGCTCCGCGCCGGCTACGCCGAGGGCGCCTGGACCCCCGAGAAGATCGCCGACTTCCTCCCGGGGACCGTCGGCACCGACCCGATGCCGATGCTCGCCCAGCTCGAAGCCATGGCCAAGGCCGCCGCCGCCAAGGACCGGCCCAACGCCTAGAAGGGGGCAACGGCGTGGACTTCAGCTTCGGGGCCGAGGACGGGGAACTGCGCGCCCGGGCTCGCGCGTGGCTCACCGGGCACCTCGTCGGCCCGTACGCGCAGGCCGTCGGCCTCGGCGGACCGGGCAGCGAGCACGAAGGGGTCGGGGCCCGCCGCGACTGGGAACGCGAACTCGGACGCGGCGGCTGGATCGGCCAGGGCTGGCAGGAGGAGGGCTACGGCAACCGGCGGCTCTCCCTCACCGGGCAGGTGGTGTGGGCCGAGGAGTACGCGGCCTTGCGCGCCCCCGCCCGGGTCGGCCACATCGGGGAGAACCTCCTCGCCCCCACCCTGATCGCCTACGGCAGCCGCGAGCAGAAGGACCGCTACCTGCCCGCCATCGCCCGCGGCGAGGAACTGTGGTGCCAGGGCTACAGCGAGCCCGGCGCCGGTTCCGACCTCGCCGGGGTGCGCACCACCGCTGTCCGGGACACGGCCGACGGGCTGCCGCGCGTCACCGGGCAGAAGATCTGGACCTCCCTGGCCCGCGAGGCCGACTGGTGCTTCGTCCTGGCCCGCACCGAAGCCGGCTCCCGCCGCCACCGGGGGCTGTCCTTCCTCCTCGTACGCATGGACCAGCCCGGCCGCGTCGAGGTCCGCCCGATCCGGCAGATGTCCGGGACGGCCGACTTCAACGAGGTCTTCTTCGACGGGGCCGTCGCACAGGAGGTCGTCGGCGGCGAGGGCAACGGCTGGGCCGTCGCCATGGGCCTGCTCGCCCTCGAACGCGGCGTCTCCACCCTCGTCCAGCAGATCGGCTTCGCCGCCGAACTGGAACGGGTGGTCAAGGCGTACGCGGCCTCGGGCGCCCCGGACCCGGTCCTGCGCGAACGCCTCGTACGGCAGTGGGCGGAGCTGCGCACCATGCGCTGGAACGCCCTGCGGACCCTGGGCGGCGCGGCCGGGGACCCCGGCGCGCCCAGCGTGGCGAAGCTGCTGTGGGGCGGCTGGCACCGGCGGCTCGGCGAACTGGCCGTCCAGGTGCGCGGCGCGGTCGCGTCGGCCGGGCCGGGGCTCTGGGCGCAGGGGGACCCGTACGAACTCGGACTCGACGAGGAACAGCGCCTCTTCCTGTTCACCCGGGCCGACACGATCTACGGCGGCTCGGACGAGATCCAGCGGAACATCATCGCCGAGCGGGTGCTCGGCCTGCCTAAGGAGCCCAGGTGAGAGGCGTCGTTTTCGACGGCAAGCAGGCCCAGGTGGTCGCGGATCTGGAGATCCGGGACCCGGGGCCGGGGGAGGTGCTGGTCGCGATAGCGGCGGCCGGGCTGTGCCACAGCGACCTGTCGGTGATCGACGGGACGATCCCGTTCCCGCCGCCGGTGGTCCTCGGGCACGAGGGCGCCGGCGTGGTCGAGGCGGTGGGGGCCGGGGTGACGCACGTGGCGCCCGGTGACCACGTGTCCCTGTCGACCCTCGCCAACTGCGGGGCCTGCGCGGACTGCGACCGGGGCCGGCCGACGATGTGCCGCAAGGCGATCGGGATGCCGGACCGGCCCTTCTCGCGGGCCGGGCAGCCGCTGTTCCAGTTCGCCTCGAACTCGGCGTTCGCGGAGCGGACCCTGGTCAAGGCCGTGCAGGCGGTGAAGATCCCGGACGGCGTCCCGCTGACCTCGGCCGCGCTGATCGGCTGCGGGGTGCTCACCGGCGTGGGCGCGGTCCTGAACCGGGCCAGGGTGGGCCTCGGGGAGACCGTCGTGGTCATCGGCACCGGCGGGATCGGGCTCAACGTCATCCAGGGCGCCCGGATCGCGGGCGCGTCGGCCATCGTCGCGGTGGATGCGAACCCGGCGAAGGAGGCGGTGGCCCGGCAGTTCGGCGCCACCCACTTCGTGGACGCCTCGGCCGTCGCCGACACCTCGGCGGCGGTCCGGGAGATCCTGCCGACGGGCGCGGACCACGCCTTCGAGTGCGTGGGCAACGTGAAGCTGATCCGGCAGGCCGTCGACCTCCTCGACCGGCACGGGCAGGCGGTGCTGCTCGGGGTGCCGGGCTTCAAGGAGGAGGCGTCCTTCCTGGTGTCCTCCGTGTACCTGGACAAGACGATCATGGGCTGCCGGTACGGGTCCTCGCGCCCGCAGCGGGACATCGCGCTCTACGCCGAGCTGTACCGGCAGGGGAAGCTGCTGCTGGACGAGCTGGTGACCGAGGTCTACCCGGTGGAGGACTTCGCCAAGGCCGTGGACGACGCCCACCACGGGCGGGTCGCGCGCGGGGTGCTCACCTTCTGAGCCGGGTGGCAGGGGTGGCCCGCCGCACTACGCGCGGCGGGCCGTCCAGGCCAGCGCCAGCGCGGGCGCGGGGAGGGCGAGCAGGGCCCAGAGCCGGGTGGAGCCCGCCACCGGCACCTCCAGCGCCAGTGGGAGCAGCGCGAGGACGCCGAGCAGCAGGATGCCGAGGGCGGGCAGGTGCGTGCCGGCGTCGAAGCGGCGCATCTTCTCCAGGGCCCTCGGTTCGATGTACGACTTGATCGCGGCGCCCGCCATGAAGGGCCACGGGGTGAGGACGACCGCGAGGAACACGGTGATCCACACCTTGCGGTACGAGCGGGCGGGCCGGATCCCCACGCCCGCCTCGGGGTGGGCGGGGGCGAAGTAGACCTCGGCCGTGGTGCCCGGCTCCGGGTACTTTCCGGTGGTCACGCCCTCGACGGCCACGTCCCGGGGGCCGCCGTGGTACGGGACGCTGAGGACCACGTCGGTGGTGTAGGACTCGTCGTCGTCGTCCGTGGCCGGGTGGTGTTCCGGTTCGCCGGTCAGCCGGGCGATCCGGGCCTCGTGGCGGTCGTAGCCGGCCCGCTCCAGCCGCTCGCTGCGCCTGCCCTCCTCGCCGGACCCGGTGAAGCACACGACGAGGGCGGCGAAGGTGGCGACGGGGATCCCGAAGGCGAGCACGATGCGCAGCAGGCGGCCGCGCGGCCGTCCCGGCGGGCGCTTGCGCAGGTCGGCCCGGGGCGGGGTGCGCCGGGCGTGCAGGGAGGCCGCCACCCAGCACACGGCGAACAGGGCGGAGGCGCCGGCCAGGCCGGCCTCCACCGCCAGCGGCGGGTACGGGCTCACTCCGATGAGGGAGCACAGGACCGCGGCCGCGGCGCTCCCCACCATCAGCCACCCGGTGCTGCTGGTCCACCGGGTTCGCCCCGGCCCGTACGCGTTCCCCACCACGGCCCCCGCCCTGACGTCGACCGCAGGAGGATAACTGCCGTTCAGGGCGAGGGGATCAGTCGGCCAGGCGGGCGAAGCGGCCCTTGTGGAAGAGGAGCGGGTCGCCCTCGCCGGCGGCGCCCATGGCCTCGACCCGGCCGACCACGATGAGGTGGTCCCCGCCGGTGTGCACGGCGTGGATCCGGCAGTCGATCCAGGCCGGTACGTCGTCCAGCTGCGGGGAGCCGGTCGCGGGGGCGGGCCGGTGGGGGACCCCGGCGAACTTGTCGGCGCCGCTGACGGCGAAGCCCCGGCACAGCTCGCCCTGTTCGGCCCCGAGGATGTTGACGCAGAACACCCCGGCGCGGGCGATCCGCGGCCAGGTGGTCGACGTGCGGGCCACCATGAAGGTGACCAGGGGCGGGTCCAGGGAGAGCGAGGCGAAGGACTGGCAGGCGAAGCCGGCCGGGCCCTCCTCGCCCTCGGCGGGCGGGGCGGTGATGACCGTGACCCCGCTCGCGAAGTTGCCCAGTACGGCCCGGAACTCGGCGGGGCTGACGGGCGCGCGCTCGTCCTCGCCGACGGCCCGGAGGTCGGGGCGGGGCAGAGCGTCGACGTGTCCGGCCGAGGTGGGGGAGCCGGCTGACCTGAGGTATCGGACGACGGTGGCCGCCATCCCTGCGTGTCCCATCACCCTGCCGATTGAAGCTGACGGTGCGTCAGATGTGAAGAGGCGTGCGGGCGGGGCCCGGGCCGGGTGTAGGGTGCGAGCGTATTGAACACGTTCAAGCGTGGGGTGGGTGGGGCGTGATGGCGTACGCGATACGGGTGCGCGGGCAGGTGCCGCAGGTCCGCGAGCCGGCGAGCGTGTGGAACCGCGAGCTGCCCGGGGCCCTGGCCCTCGCGGCCGGACAGCCGCTGCTGCTGGTGGCGGTCTCCGTCTTCTTCTCCCTCCGGCAGTCGCACTACGAGTCAGCCAGCGGCGGGGCCTTCGGCCTCATGGTCCTGCTCTGCGTGGCCCCCCTGCTGTTCCCGCTGCTGGGGCTGCTCCACACCGCGCTGTTCGCCCTGCCCGTCACCGCCGCCGCCCGGGCCCTCGGCCGGCGCACCCGCCTGCCCGCACCGGTCCTGGCCGTCCTGCTGGGCGCCGCCCTCGCGGCCCTCTACGCCGTCGAGGGATGGCGGCGCGGGCTGCCCTTCGGGGCGACCTGGGCGTGGGTCGCGGGGCTCGCGGTTCTGCCGGTCGCCGGGGCGCTGTACGCGCGGGCGCGGGACACGGGCCCGGCTCGGACGCTGGCGCGGGGCGCGGCCGTGACCACGGGCCTCCTGCTGGTGCTGCTGCTCTTCGGCACCGGGTTCCTCATCGCGGGCTGAGGACCGGCCTGGCACCCCCCGAACGGGTGAATCCGTCCGGGCCCGGGCGGGCGTGGGCCGTGCGTGTGGGCGGGGGTGGGCATGGTGGCCAGCGACCGTGTCGCCCCACCCGCTGGAGGACCCATGCTCGGCACCGCCTTCCGTACCGGATCGCCCAACTGGCTCGACCTCGGCAGCCCCGACACCGAGGCGGCCGCCGCCTTCTACGCGTCGGTCTTCGGCTGGGAGTACGTCTCCGCCGGGCCCGAGGCGGGCGGGTACGGGTTCTTCCGGCTCGGCGGGAAGACCGTGGCCGCCCTCGGCCCGCTCACCGAGAAGGGCGCGGCATCGGCGTGGATGGTGCACTTCCAGAGCGCCGACATGCAGGCCACCGCGGCGGCCGTGGTCGCCGGGGGCGGACTGGTGCGGATGGATCCCACGGACGTCATGGGCGAGGGCTGGCTGGCCCAGTTCACCGACCCGCAGGGCGCCCAGTTCGCCTCCTGGCAGCCCGGCAAGACCGGCGGGCTGGAGGTGGCCTCCGAGGTGAACACCTTGGTGTGGGCGGAGCTCCACGTACCGGACCCGGTCGCCGCGATCCGCTTCTACGCCGGGGTGTTCGGCTGGCGGTACGTGGAGATGGAGGTGCCCGGAATGACGTACCGGGTGCTGAGCATCGGCGAGGGGGACCAGGAGGACGGGTCCTTCGGCGGGGTCGCCCCGCAGGGCGAGGGCGCGGGCGGCGCCTCGACGATGGTGCCGCGCTGGGTGCCGTACTTCCAGGTCGCGGACGTCGACGCCACCGTGACGGCGGTCGAGGGGAACGGCGGCGCGGTGCTGATGCCGGCCGCCGACGTGCCCGACGTCGGCCGGATCGCCTGGGCCTCCGACCCGGCCGGGGCCGTGTTCGCGCTGCTCAAGCCCAACCCCCGCGGCTAGCCGCCGACGGGGTCCGGCCGGCGGGGCGTGCGCCCCGCCGGCCGGACCCGTGCACGGAATGGTTCTTACGGAGCGGTCCTCACGGAGTGGTCTTGCCCACCTCCAGGTCGGCCGTCGGCTCCTTGACCGTGCCCGCGGGCGGGCCGGCCGCCGCGCTGGTGTTGTTGGCCGGACGCGGGTCGGCGGTCAGGGAGTCCACCGTCGCCGTGTTGCCGATGTCCGAGCCGTTGCCGGTGTACGCCGGGTCCAGCTTCACCTTGATGACCCAGGTCACCGAGGCGCCCGGGGCCAGGTGGGCCAGCGGGCCGCAGGTGACGGTGCGGCCCGAGACGCAGGTCGCGTCACCCGAGACGAAGCTCAGCGCCGTCGGCAGGGTGTCGGTGACGGTGACCTGGTCGGCCTGCGAGGGGCCGTTGTTCGTGACCGTCAGGGAGTAGTCGAAGGTCTCGCCCGGGGCGATGGCGGCGGTCTGCACCGCCCGCTTCGCGATGGCCAGGTCGGCCGAGGGCTCCGCCACGTGACCGCCGGGGACGGTCGCGGTGCCCTTGTCGTTCTCCGACGCCGGGTCGATGTTGTCGGCCGTGACCTCGGCGGTGTTCTTCAGGTCGGAGCCCGTGCCCTTGTAGCCGGGGTCGATCTTCACCGTCAGCAGGTACTCGACGGTCTCGCCGACCTTCAGCGGGGCCGTCCGCCTGCAGGACACCAGACGCCCGGCGGCGGTGCAGCCGGACGGCGTGGAGGACACGTACGACAGGCCCTCGGGCAGGTTGTCCGTGAGCTTCACGTTGAACGCGTCCGCCGACGGGCCGTAGTTGCTGACCCGGATCCGGTAGTCGAAGGTCTCGCCCGGGACCGGCGGCCTGGTGCCGACGGCCTCCTTGCGCACTCCGAGGTCCGCGGTCGGCTTGTTGACGCGGCTGCCGGGCAGGCCGGCGGGGCTGCTCGTGTTGTTCTCCGGCTTGGGGTCCTTGGTCCGCGCGGTGGAGGTCGCCGTGTTGCGGATGTCGGAGCCGTCCCCGGTGTAGTTGCTGTCCAGGCGGACCGTGAACCGCCACGTCCGGGACGCCCCCGGCTCCAGCACGGCCTGCGGGCCGCAGGTGACCGTGCCGTCCGTGGCCCGGCAGCCGTCGGCCGGGGGCGAGGACACGAAGGCCAGCTGGGACGGCAGCTTGTCGGTGACCGTGGTGTCCACCGCGCGCGACGGGCCGTCGTTGGTCGTCGTCACCACGTACTCGAAGGTCTGGCCGGGGGCGATCACCGTGTCGTTCGCGGTGCGCTTCGTCGTCCACACGTCGGCCTGCGGTTCGGTCACCCCGCCCGGCGGCAGCACCGGCTGCGAGGTGTTGTCGGCGGGCTCGGGGTCCTTCGACGCGGAGGTCGAGGTGGCCGTGTTGCGCAGGTTCTCGCCGTCACCGGAGTAGGCCGCGTCCAGCTTCACCTTGAACGTCCACACCACGTCCCCGCCGGGGATCATCCGGGCCAGCGGGCCGCAGGTGACCGTCCGGCCGGACGCCGAGCACGGGTCGGCGGAGGAGACGAACGTCAGCCCGTCGGGCAGGGAGTCCGTCACCGTCACGTTGCGCGCGTCCGAGGGGCCCTTGTTGGAGGTGCGGATCTCGTACTCGAACTCCTGGCCCGGCACCGTCGGACCGGCCCCCAGCGGGGTCTTCACGGTCGCCAGGTCCGACACCGGGTCGAACGGCCCGGGCGGCAGCACCGGGTCGGGCTTGTTGTTGCCCGGGTCCGGGTCGGTGGCGTCCGACTTGCCGGAGGCGCTGTTGCCGAGGTCGGAGCCGTTGCCCTGGTACGAGGCGCTCAGCCGGGCGTGGAAGCGCCAGCTGCGGCTCTGCCCGGCCGCCAGCTGCGGTTCGGGCCCGCAGGTGACGGTCTGGCCGGTGGCCGTGCAGCCGTCGGAGGAGTCGACGAAGGTGATCCCGTCGGGCAGCCGGTCGGTGGCCGTCACGTTCCGGGCGACCGACGGGCCCTTGTTCCGCGCGGTGAGGGTGTAGGTGATCAGGTCACCGGGGGCCTTGGCCGCCCGGGCCACCGCCAGGTGGGTGGTCACCTCGGCCGGGGCGAGCCGTGCGGTCGCGGGCTGGGCGGCCCTGGGCTGTGCGGTCGCGGGGGCCGGGGCGGCCCACAGTGCGGCCGCGCAGAGCAGCGGGGCCAGGGCCCGCGCCACCGACCGCCGGCCTGGGGTCGTCGTCATCGCGCATCGTTCCGTTTCGTGCGTGAGAGACCGTACAGAGCGCTGTACGGGAGTTCGGGGGGTTGCGGGGGCTGCGGGGGTACGGGGATCAGCCCGCGCGTACGTGCTTGGACAGCTCGATGTCGGCGGTCGGCGGGCCGGTCCGGCCGCCCGGGGGACCGGCCGAGCCGCTGTTGTCCCGGGGGTTCGGGTCGGCGGTGTCCGACACGGCGGTCGCGGTGTTGCGCAGGGCCGTGCCGTCGCCCGCGAACGCCGGGTCGACCCGCACCGTGAACGTCCAGGAGCGGCTGCCGCCCGGGTCCACGGCCGGCTCCGTCCCGCAGGTCACGTCCTGCCCGGAGGCGGTGCAGCCGTCGCCGGACACGAACGCCAGGCCCGTCGGCAGCGGATCGGTGACCCGTACCCTCCGGGCCACCGAGGGGCCCGCGTTGCGCACGGTCACCGTGTACGTGAAGGTCTCCCCGGGTGCGACCGGCGTACGGTCCTGCGCCGCCTTGGCGAGCGACAGGTCGGCCCGCGGCGGGGCGAGCCCGCCGGGCGGGCCGGCCGCCGCGCTGGTGTTGTTCTCCGGCCGCGGGTCGGGCAGGCCCTGGCGGACCGACGCCACGTTGCCGAGGTCGCTGCCGTCGCCCGTGTACGCCGGGTCCAGCCGTACGCGCACCGTCCACGAGGCGCTCGTACCGGCGTTGACGGGCCCCCGGGGCGGACAGGACAGCCGCTGCCCGGTGGCCGTGCAGCCGCTGGACGAGGACACGAACCGCAGCTGGTCGGGCAGGGTGTCGGACATCAGCACCGTCTGCGTGTGCGAGGGCCCCAGGTTCCGGACGGTGATCCGGTACTCGAACTCCTCGCCCGGGGCCACCGGCCCGGCCCCGAGGCCCTCCTTCTCGGCGGCGATGTCCGCGCGGGCCGTGACGGTGACGTCGGAGGCGGTGGAGGTGTTGTCGGCCGGGTTGGTGTCCGTGCGGTCGGCCGGGGCCGTGACCGTCGCCGTGTTGGAGACGGTGCTGGACTGGGCGGGCGCGTTTCCGGTGATCGTGTAGGTGACGGAGCCGCCGCGTCTGAGGTCGGCCCTGGTGTCGAGGGCGTTGCCGCTGCCGGAGGCCGTGCCGCAGGTGCCGCCGGTGCCCGCCCGGCAGGTCCAGGTGACGTCGGTGAGGCCGGGCACGGTGTCGCGTACGACGGCGCCCGTCACGTCGTTGGCCTGGCTGTTGGAGACGGTGACCGTGTACGTCACCGGGTCGCCGGCCGGCACCGTCGACTGCTGGGTCGACTTCACCACCTTCAGGTCGGCGGGCACGTTGATCGTCAGGTCGTCGATCTCGTGGATGTTCGTCGCGCCGCCGGTACCGGCCGAGAAGCCCACCTTGAGGGTGGAGGGGAGGGCGGGCTGGTTGGCGATGGTGGTGACGTCGTAGTCGCTGATCAGCTGGGTGAGGGCGGTGTCCGGGCCGCTGTCCGACCACACCGACAGCAGCAGCTTGCTGCCACTGGGGAGCAGGGAGACGCGTACGCGGCGTTCCTTGGCGCGGCTGCCGGTCTCGACGGTCGAGCCGGGGCCGTCGGCGGCGGTGGCGTAGCGGTAGCCGGTGGTGCCGCTGCCGCCGCCGCGCACCACGATCTTGTTGGACTGGGCGCCGGGGCCGCCGTTGCCGACGGAGTTGGAGGAGAAGTTGCCGAACTCGTCGAGGCCGATGCCGAGGTACGCGCCGGGCACGCCGGAGGTGGTGCAGCGGTTGGCCACGCCCGAGCAGGCGTAGCCGAGGCTGCCGCCGGAGGGGCCCACGCCGTCGGCGGCGGAGCCGTCGGTGAGGTAGAAGGACAGGCCGTCGCCGCGCTTGTTCTCGAACGCGGTGCCGCCGTAGGCGGCGTAGCGGAACTCGGCGACGATGCCGAGGTTGGTGGAGAAGGTGTCCTTCATCTTCCAGGTGCCGGCCTGGCTGTTGCTCGCGGACGTCAGCCGCAGCCAGCCGCCGCCGGTGGGGTAGGAGGCGTTGCCGCTGGTGGTGCCGAGGTTGGTGGAGCTGTCGAAGGGCTCGTTCACGGGGAAGGCCAGGGCCGCGCGGGGGCGCGGCGGGGCCTCGGCCGGGGCGGCGGCCGTGAGCGCGGCCGTGCAGAGCAGGGCGGCGGCGGCCGTGAGCCACCGGGCGGCGGCCCTCACCGGCGGCGGAGGCGCGCGGCGGCGCGGAGGGCGGTGCCGCAGGCGAGGAGGGCGGCGGAGGCCCAGGCGAGCCCGCGGGGGAGGCGGGTGCCGCAGTCGGCGAGCTCGCCGGCCGGGGCGGGGCGTTCCGCGTGGACCTGGTGGTCGGGTCGGTCGGGGGCGGGCCCGCCGTGTTCCCCGTCGTGGTCGTGGTGGTCCGGCTTCCGGGGGTGGTCGTGGTGGTCGTCGTGCTGCGGCCGGGTGTCGCGCACCAGGCACAGCCGACCGCCGTCGGGGCCGGTGGTGCCCGGGGGGTTGGCGTTGTCGGACGGGTCCGGGTCGCGCACGGCGGAGGTGACGCGGGCGGTGTTCTCGATCGGGGTGCAGCGCCCGCCCGGGGGATTCGCCCGGTCCTCGTCCCCGGTCAGGGCGCGCACGGTGAGGCGGAACTCCGCCGTCTCCCCGGCCGGGAGCCGGTCGAGCGCGGGACACCGTACGAGGGGCTCCTCGCCCGGGGCGGACGCGCAGTCGTCGGGGGAGGACAGCAGGGCCAGCCCGGCCGGGAGCCGGTCGGTGACCGCGACCTGGCGGGCGGTCGCGGGGCCCGCGTTGTGCACCGAGATCAGGTACGTGAACTTCTCGCCCGGCCGTACGTCCTTGCGGCCCTTGGCGAGCACGGCCGTCTTGGAGAGGGAGAGGTCGGCCAGGCGGGCGCTGGGCGGGAGGACGAGGCCGGTGAGGGAGGTGGAGTTGTTCGCGGGGTGGGGGTCGGTGGTGGCGGCGTCGACGAGGGCCTCGTTGACGATGTCCTCGCCCTCGCCCCGGTAGCCGGGCGCGAGCCGCACCGTGACCACCCAGGTGTGGGAGGCGCCGACGGCGAGGGCGGGGAGGGGGCCGCAGGTGACGGTGCGGCCGGCCGCCGTGCAGCCGTCGCGGGAGGCCAGGAACTCCAGCGCGGCGGGGAGGCGGTCGGTGACGGTGACCCGGCGGGCGGTGGAGGGGCCGTGGTTGGTCACCGTCACGAGGTAGTCGTACGTCTCGGTCGCGCGGGTCGCCCGCTGCGGGCGTACGGCGGCCGTGACGGTCAGGTCGGCGGGTTCCTCCGGCACGGGTGAGGCCCCCGCACGGGCGGGGGCCGCGGACAGGAACACGGAGGCCGCCGCCGCGCACAGTGCGGACAGGGTGGACAGTGCGCGCGGCAGGCGGGTTTTCGCTCGCCAGGTAGGACCCATGCGGTCAGCTATTCACATGAACGGGGCGTCAGGAGTTCTATCGGTTGATCACTGCTGCCTCACGGGTGATCGATTTCAGTCGTTCGGAGGTCAGCGGCCCAGGTACTTCGGGGTGCGGCGCTCCACGAAGCTCGCCACGCCCTCGTTCGCGTCGGCGGTGGTCATGTTGATCTCCTGGGCGGTGGCCTCGGCGGCCAGCGCGGTGGCCCGGTCGCCGTCCAGGGAGACGTTGACCAGCTGCTTCGTGAGCGCGAGGGCGCGGGTGGGGCCCTGCGCGAGCCGTTCGGCCCACTCGCGGGCGGCGGCCTCCAGCCCGTCGGCGGGGACCACCTTGTTGACCAGCCCGAGCCGGGCCGCCTCCGCGGCGGGGACGGCGTCGCCGAAGAACATCAGCTCCTTGGCCTTCTGGGGGCCGAGGAGGCGGGGCAGGAGGTAGGCGCCGGCGCCGTCGGGGACGAGGCCGCGGCGGACGAACACCTCGATGAAGCGGGCGGTCTCGGAGGCGATGACGAGGTCGCAGGCGAGGGCGAGGTGGGCGCCGATGCCGGCGGCGGTGCCGTTGACGGCGGCGATGACGGGCTTCTCGCAGTCGAGGACCGCGGTGATCAGGCGCTGCGCGCCGAGCCGGATCATGCGGGCCACGTCGCCGGCGACGCGCTCGCCGGTGGTGTTCCCTCCCCGGAGGTCGGCGCCGGCGCAGAAGCCCTTGCCGGTGGCGGTGACGACGACGGCGCGGACGCCGGGGTCGCCGGAGGCGGCGTCGAGCAGCGAGATGACGCGCTCGCGCTGGTCCCAGGTGAGGGCGTTCATGGCGTCGGGTCGGTTGAGGGTGATCCAGCTGACGCCGGCGTCCGTGCGGTGCAGGATCTCGTCCATGGCTGACTGCTCCTGTTCGGGGTGCGGGTGGTTGTGGGGTGGGGTGGGTGCGGGTGTTCGGCCGCTGCGCGGGGCCGTCCCCTACCCGCCCTTCACCCGTTCTCGCCTCAGTCGCCGGCGCGGCTCGGGGATGGTCCGGCGCTGCGCGCCGGTGCGGCTCAAGACACGGCGCTACCGCGCCCGCGCCTCAATCGCCGGCGGGGCTGGAAGTGCGCTCCGCGCACTCCAGCCCCGCCGGGTGCTGCCCGCCGGGTGCTGCCCGCCGGGTGCTGCCCGCCGGGTGCTGCCCGCCGGGTGCTGCCCGCCGGGTAATTCCAGCCCCGCCGGCGGTTGAGGCGCTGGGGGTCCCCCCCAGCGGTAGCTGGGGGAGGGTCTGGGGGCGGAGCCCCCAGGGGGTCCGGGGCGCAGCCCCGGGGAACGGGCGAAGGGCGGGTAGGGGAACTTGCCCGCGCAGCGGCCGGACACCCGCGGGCGGCGTACGGCCTCCGCCGGGGCTCGCGGCCCGCGCGGCGGCGCACCCCGCGGCCCCGCCGGACGGCGCGGCGCACCCCGAGACCTCAGCGGCACACCGCAAGGGCGTCCAGGGCCACCGCCCCCTGGCCGCGGGGGAGGACCATCAGGGGGTTGATGTCCAGTTCCGAGAGGTCGTCGCCCAGTTCGAGGGCCATCCGCTGGACCCGCAGGACGACCTCCACCAGTGCGTCCACGTCCGCCGGGGGTGCGCCCCGTACGCCGTCCAGCAGTGCGGCGCCGCGCAGTTCGCGGAGCATCGTGCGGGCCTGGTCCTCCCCGAAGGGGGGTACGCGGACCGCCGCGTCGCGCAGGACCTCCACCAGGACGCCGCCGAGGCCGACGGTGACGGTGGGGCCGAAGAGGGGGTCCTGGGTGACGCCGACGACCATCTCGACGCCGCGTTCGATCATCTGGCAGACCAGGATCCCGTCCAGCGGGACGTTCTCGTAGCGGGCGATGTCCGTCAGGTCGCGGTACGCGTCGCGGATCTGGCTGGCCGAGGTGAGGCCGACCTTGACCAGGCCGAGTTCGGTCTTGTGGGCCAGCTGGGGGCCCGAGGCCTTCATGACCACCGGGTACCCGACCAGGCCCGCCGCGCGGACGGCCGCCGCCGCGCTGGTCACCAGCTGCTCGCGCGGTACGCGGATGCCGTACGCCCGCAGCAGCTGCTTGGCGGCGTGTTCGCTGAGCTGCTGGCCGGGCCGCATCAGGGCCCGCGCCTTGCGGTGGGAGGGGGACGGGGTGCGGGGGGCGTCGGCGAAGGGGGAGCGGTATGAGGCGGTGAAGCGGTGGTGTTCGAGGTAGGCGCGGACGGCGGTGATGCAGTTGCCGAAGGTGCGGAAGGTGGCCACGCGGGAGGAGCCGAGGAGGGTGGTGCGGTAGGCCTCCTCGGTGCCGACGGGGGAGCCCCAGATGACGCAGACCAGCTTGTCGGTGGCTTCGGCGGCGTCGACGAGGTCCTGCGCGAGCTTGTCGCTCATCGGGGGGAAGGGGCCGGTGATCGGACAGATCAGGACGCCGACGGAGGGGTCGGCGAGGATCGCGTCGATGATCTTGCGGCCGCGCCAGTCGCCGACCGGGTGGCCGCCGTTGTCGACGGGGTTGGCGACGTTGAGGTAGGAGGGGATCCACTGGTGGAGCTCGGCCTGTTTGGAGTCCGAGAGGGTGGGGAGGGTGAGCCCGGCCTCGGTGGCGAGGTCGGAGAAGTGGGCGCCGGTGCCGCCGGAGATGGAGTACACGACGACCCCGTCGGCCCGCGGCGGCCTGGCCCGGGCCAGGAGGGCGGCGGTGTCCTGGAGTTCGTCGAGCCCGTCGACGCGGATGACCCCGAACTGCCGCATGGCGGCGTCCACGACGGTGTCGGCGCCGGTGAGCTTCCCGGTGTGGGAGGCGGCCATGCGGGCGCCGGTCTCGGTGCGGCCGACCTTGACGGCGACGACGGGGACCTTGTTGCGGGCGGCGCGGTCGGCGGCGAGCAGGAAGGCGCGGCCGTCCTTGAGGCCTTCGACGTAGCAGGCGATGGCCCCGACCTCGGGCCGCTCGGCGAAGTACGAGATGAAGTCGGAGGTCTCCAGGTCGGCCTCGTTGCCGGTCGGCGCCCAGTGGGAGAGGCGGATGCCCAGCTCCTGGAGGGTGTAGACGGGCCGGCCCTGGTGCCCGGACTGGGTGATGAGGGCGATGGCGGGGCCGTCGAGGTCGTCCCGGAACCTCTCGAAGGCGTTGAGGTTGGTGTTCGGGCCGAGCAGCCGCAGCCCGGAGCGGCGTACGGCGGCGGCCAGGCGGGCCTGGGCGGCGGCGCCCTCGTCGCCGGTCTCGGCGAAGCCGGAGGCGAAGGCGACGGCGAACTTGACCTTGGTGTCGGCCAGTTCCTCGATGACCGGGAGCGGGTCCGCGACGAGGAGCACGGCGAGGTCGACCTGTTCGGGCAGCTCGGCCACGGAGGCGTGGCAGGGCAGTCCGAAGACGGCGGTGCGGGTCGGGTGCACGGGGTGGACGCGGGCGCCGACGCGTTCGGCCCAGGCGATGAGCTGCCGGGTGATGCCGGTGTTGGGCCTCCCCTCGGCGTCGGAGGCGCCGATGACCGCCACGGACTCGGGCCGGAAGAACCGGTCGAGGTCGGGCACGTCGGAGTGCAGGGGCCGTCCGCTGACGTCCAGGGCGTCCGAGTCCTCGGGTGTCGCCGTGGAGTGGACGGCCGTCCTGGGGGTCTCCCCGCAGGCCTCGACGCGTGCGCGGAAGTCGGTGGTCAGGGTGCCGTGAGTAGATCCAAGCATCGCTTCGCCCGCCCTGCTCGAAGAGTCCATAGCTGACGCGTAGTCAGATTACTGAACTGACGCGCCGTCAGGAACAGGGATGCGCAGGAAAGGTGGTGGAGGTGGTGTGCTTGAACGGTGTCAGAGGCGTTCGCTCCGGTACAGGGGGGATTTCGGCCCTCCGGGCCGTCTACCCGCGCGAGAGCGCCTTCGCTATGCGCACCGCGTCCATGGACAGCTCGCGCAGCATCCCGCTGATCGGGTTCGTGTACCCGGTGAAGTACAGCCCCGGTGCGTTGCGCGGGGCGCGGGCGCCGTGCGCGATGGGCCGGCCGCGCTCGTCCAGCACGTCCAGGTGGCCCACCAGCCCCTCCAGCCCGCGCCGGTAGCCCGTCGCCGCCACCACCGCGTCCGGGCTGATCCGCGTACCGTCGGTCAGCACCACCTCGCCGCCGTCGAAGCCGGTCACGGCGGCCACCGGCTCCACCCGGCCCCGGCGCACGGCCCTGATCAGGCCCACGTCCTGCACCGGCACCGCCCC
Organism: Streptomyces sp. NBC_00158; assembly: GCF_045160885.1. Lineage (NCBI taxonomy): Bacteria > Bacillati > Actinomycetota > Actinomycetes > Kitasatosporales > Streptomycetaceae > Streptomyces > Streptomyces sp. NBC_00158. The sequence goes on along the minus strand of NZ_CP108161.1, from coordinate 3,146,674 downwards.
CTCCAGCACCCTGCTGTACAGGCCCGAGGCCGGGCGCGGCAGACCGTACGCCGACAGGTCGGGGACGGCCTTGGCGGCGTACGCCCCCAGCCGGTCCACGAACCGCACCGGCAGCCCGCGCACCAGGATCCCGGTGCGCTGCGCCGGCCAGCCCAGGGTGGAGCGGCGCACGATGTGCGGGACGGTGCGCACGGCGAGCCGCACCCGCCCGGCACCGCCCTCGGCGAGGTCGGCGGCTATCTCCGCGCCGGTGTTGCCGACGCCGACGACGAGCACGTCCTGTCCGGCGTACGGGGCCGGGTTCCGGTAGTCGCGGGCGTGCAGCAGCCGCCCGGTGTACCCCTCGCGGCCCGGCCAGTCGGGCAGCGCCGGGGTGTGGTTGTAGCCCGTCGCCACCACCACCGCGCGGGCCGCGAGCAGCCGCCCGCCGGAGGCGTGCAGGGTCCAGCCGGCCCCGTCGGCGGCGCGCTCGATCCGGGTCACTTCCACCCCGGTCACCAGCTCCAGCTCGTGGAACTCGGCGTACTTCTCCAGGTACCGGACCACGTCGGCCCGCGCGACCCAGCGCCCGAACCGGCGCGGGATCGCCAGGCCGGGCAGGCCCGACAGGCGCCGGGTGGTGTGCAGCCGCAGCCGGTCGTAGTGGCCGCGCCACGAGGCGCCGACCGCGCCGGTCCGCTCCACGACCACCGCGCGCACCCCGCGGGCGCGCAGTGCGGCGGCGACGGCGAGGCCGCCGGGGCCCGCGCCGATCACGTACACGGGACGGGGCTCGGTGGAGGTCAGGTCGGGCTCGGGCATGGCCAGTGAGCGTATCGACACACGGCGTTGATGGGTCTCGGACGAGGAGGGAATCGATTGCGGATCGATCACGGGCCCGCCCGGGCCCGGCGCGGCCCGCCGCCCGCACGGCACGGGCAGTGACAAAGTGGGACATCCGGCCCCCGAGAGGAGTGCGTACGCGATGTGGCAGCCCGACGGGTGGGACGTGCGCGTCCGCCTCGGAGTCCTCACCCCCCACGCCGACGTCGGCCCCGAGTCGGAGCTGCGCGCCATGGCCCCGGCGGACGTGGGCCTGCACGCCGCCCGGGTGCCGTTCGCCGCGATGGGCCCCGGCGGCACCATGGGCCTGACCGTGCCGCTCGCCCCCGTCCGGGCCTTCGCCGAGCCGCCGCACGTGGACGACGCGGCCGGGCTGCTGGCCGCCGCGCCGGTGGCGGCCATCGCGTACGCCTTCACCAGCTCCGCGTACGTGATCGGCGCTCGCGGGGAGGCGTACATGCTGGAGCGGCTGACCGAGCGGGCCGGCGGCCTGCCCGTGGTCGCCACCTGCGCCGCCGCCGTCGGGGCGCTGCGCGCGCTCGGGATCTCGCGGCTCGCGCTGGTCGATCCGCCGTGGTTCGACACCACCCTGAGCGACCTGGGGCGGGGCTACTACGAGGAGGCCGGGTTCGAGGTCCCGTACGCGGCCCCGTGCGGGCTGCCCAGCGGGCAGGCGCTGATCCGGCCGGAGGCCCTGTACGGCTGGGTGCTGGAGCAGGTCCCCGACGCGGCGGAGGCGGTGGTGGTCGGCGGCAACGGCTTCCGGGCGGTCGGGGTGATCGAGGCCCTGGAGGCGGACCTGGAGCGGCCGGTGCTGACCGCGAACCAGGTGCTGCTGTGGGCGGCCCTGCGCGCGGCGGGCGAGCCGGTGGACGGGGTCCGCGGGTACGGGAGGCTGTTCTCGGTCCCCTGAGCCTTCCCCCGCCCGGTCCGGGCCCTTCGCGTCGGGCCCCTTGCGGGATCGCCGCCGATCCGCTCAACTGACGTACCGTCAGATCGACGAGTGGGTGGAGGGGCGAACCGTGCAGACCATCTGGCTCACCGGCGCCGAATGGCTCGCCGTGCTGCGGATAGGCCTCGGCCTGTGGTGGCTGGAGAGCTGGCGGCACAAGGACAAGAAGGGCTGGTTCGAACGCGGCACCGGCATCGCCTGGGCCGCCGACGTCGCCGGCAAACACCGCTGGGGCTTCGTCAAGGGCGGCTTCGAGAAGGTGGTCCGGCCCCGGCCGCGGCTGATGGCGTACGTCGTCGTCTACGCAGAACTCGCCCTCGGACTGGGCCTCGTGCTCGGCTTCCTGACCCCCGTCGCCCTCGTCGGCGGCCTGCTGCTCAACCTGCTCTACCTGGTCCTGATGATCCACGACTGGGCCGAGCAGGGTCAGAACTCGATGATGGCCCTCATCTCCCTCGTCGCGCTCGGCGCGATGTCCTGGCAGACCTGGTCCCTCGACGCGGCGATCGGACTCTTCCCGTGACCGCCGCACGGTACGACCTCCCCGAGACCGACGGGTTCACCCGCCCCTACTGGGACGCGGCGGCCGGGGGCCGGCTGCTGCTGCGCCGCTGCGCCGACTGCGGGCGGGCCCACCACTACCCGCGCGAGTTCTGCCCCTCCTGCTGGGCCGGCGGGGACCGCGTCACCTGGGAGGAGGCGAGCGGCCGCGCCACCCTCTACACCTGGTCCGTCGTCCACCGCAACGACCTCCCGCCCTTCGGCACCCGGGTCCCCTACGCGGCGGCCGTCGTCGACCTCGCGGAGGGGCCCCGGATGATGACCGAGGTCGTCGACTGCCCGTACGGGGACCTCCGCATCGGCATGCCCCTGCGCGTCACCTTCCGCGAGGCGGCGGAGGGCGTGTGGGTGGCGGTGTTCCGCCCGGCCTGATCCGGGGGCAACGGCCTACGGCCAGAGCAGCTCCCGAACCCAGCCGCCGCCGCCGTCCGCCCGGCGGTAGCGCAGGCGGACGTGCCGGCGCGCGGCGTCGCCCTGGAAGAACTCCGCCTCCGCCGGCTCCAGTACGTACCGGGTCCAGGTCGGCGCCGGCGCGTCCGGCTCGGCCCCCGCCCGCTCCCACGCCGCCGCCGAGGCACGCGCCAGCTCCTCGGCGGAGCCCAGCACCTCGCTCTGCCGCCCGGTCAGCGCGGCCGCCAGCGCCCCGCGCGAGCGCACCGCCAGGTCCGCCCGGCTCTCCTCGGGCCCGCAGGCCGCGACCCGGCCCCGGATCCGTACCTGCCGCGCCACCGCCGGCCAGTAGAAGACCAGCGCCGCGTCCGCCCGGCCGGCCAGCTGGCGGCCCTTGGCGCTCGTGGAGTGCGAGGCGAAGTGCCAGCCCCGCTCGTCGGCGTCGTGCAGCATCAGCACGCGCGCGTCGGGCCGCCCCCCGGCGTCCGCCGTCGCCAGGGTCATCGTGTGCGGCTCCGGCTGCCCCGCCCGCGCGGCGTGCAGGAACCATTCCCGGAACAGTTCCAGCGGCGCGCCGGGCGCGCCCGCCGGGTCGAAGCCGGGGAGCGGGACGTCCCACACCCGCAGGGAGTGCAGGACCCCGTGGAACTCGCTGCTGCTGCTGCTGCTGGCGTCGCTGTCGTCGTTCGTCATGCCGCCCAGGCTAAGAGCGCCGGGGCGGGTGCGGATGAAGATCACCGAGCACCCTTGTATCCCACTGGAGGTATACATACCATCAGGGGTATGCCGCGGGGGCGGGGGTTCTGTGAGGTGGTCTCTCCATGACGTATTGGTTCAGGCGCGCGGCCGGGCTGAGGCACCGGCACTACGGGGACGCGCTGGAGACCGTGGTCTTCGGCGTCCTGATCGTCGCACTCTTCGCCACCTACGGGACGGACGCCGGCGTGGGCGTCGTCCTGGTCGCCCAGTACCTGATCGTCGTTCCCCTGGTGATGCAGCGCCGGCACCGGAAGGGGCCGCACTGCCTGGAGTGCGTCCGGGAGATGCCCCTCAACCCGGCGGAGTCCGCCAGGGAGCCCGGCAGGGCGCGCTGGGCGCTGCGGGCGTTCCACTCCATGACCGGGACGTACCCGCGGTTCTGGCTGGGCGCCGTCCTGACCCTCACCCTGTGGGTGCTGGGCGCGGGCCCGGTGTACGCGATGCTCGGCATGGACGGCGCGGCGGAACGGGCGAACGTCTTCCTCAGCCTCGCCCTGCTCTACTCGCTGACCCTGAGCTGGGCGTGCCGCACGCACAAGCGGCTGGAGCCGTGGTGTCCGTACTGCGACGACGACGGCGACGGTGACGAGGAAGAGGACCCGGCCGGGGACCCCGTCGGCGGACGGGAACGGCCCGCACCGGCGTGAGCGCCGGTACGGGCCGGTACGGGCCGGGGCCCTCAGATCCAGCCGTGGTCGCGCGCCAGCAGAGCCGCCTGGAAGCGGTTCGTCGCGCCCAGGCGCTGCATCAGGTCCGCCACGTACTTGCGGTACGTCCGGACCGACACGCCGACCTCGCGGGCCCCGCTCTCGTCCTTCTCCGCCTGGTACATGGTGGCCAGCACCTTGCGCTCGATCTCGCTCAGCCCGCCCTCCGGGCCCTGCCGGGCCGCGACCGCCTCGGCCAGCGGCACCGAGTCCGACCACATCCGCTCGAACAGCGACACCAGGTTCGCGACGAGCCCCGTCTCGCGGATCACCAGCGCGCCCAGGCGCGGGTTCTGCGGGTCGATCGGGGTCAGCGCCGCCGCCCGGTCGAAGACCAGCATCCGCTCCAGCGGCTTGTCCGAGATCCGGATGTCCGCCCCCATCGCCGAGATCTCCTGGAGGTAGGCCAGCGTCGGCGCGTCCTCCACCGCCGCCGGGCGCATGATCGTGCGCATCTTGATGCCCCGCCGCAGGATCCGGGCGTCCAGGGGCCGGGAGGCCTCGATGCTGGCCTCGCTCAGCGCCCCGTGCGGCTGCGTGGTCAGCCCCTCCTCCCGGGTGAAGAAGGTCAGCTCGTCGATCACCGCCCGGACGTTGGGCGTCCCCTCCACCCGCTCGATGGCCGGCCGCTCCGACGCCTCGCGCACGGCCGGGCGCACCGCGTCCCGCTCAGCCAGCAGCGACTCCACCACCCGCTGCTCGGCGGCCACCCGCCGCAGCTCCTCCTGGAGCTCCCGCAGCCGCAGGTCGATCAGCCGCTGCACGGCGATCGCGGGCGGGGCCGGCCGGATGCTGCCGTTGTCGGCCAGGGAGGTCAGCTCCATCGACTCCAGCCGCCCCAGCCACTCCTCCACCTCGTCCACCGGCGCCCCGAGGTGCTCGGCCAGTACGGGGGGCGTGCCCTCCGTCAGGCGGAGCAGGCATCTGTACAGGTCTTCGTCCTCGGCTGACATCCCCAAGTGGATGAGGCTTCCGGCGCGCATGGTTCCCCCTAGTGATGGTGCCCCGTGTGGTCAGCACGGTGGGCTGATCATACGAACGCCGACACTGGCTGGCCATGGGTAACGGAAGCGTTCCCACCGGTCTTGGTTCCAGCATCCGTGCAGCTTGTTGCACACGCCGACGCAGGAAGCTGCGTCCGGAAACGCTCGAAAGCGGGTCCACCGAACGGCAGTCTTCTCTGTGTCGGAACAACGGCGATCCACACAGGGGGAAACGATGAAGAAGAACCAGCTCGGCGGGCGCACCCGAATCGCCGCTCTCACCGCGGGATTCGCGATCGCGGCCGGACTGACCTTCTCCGGGCCTTTCATCCACCCGCCGGCCCAGGACCAGCTCACCGCGTCCGGTCAGGCGGCCGACAAGGCCCGCTGCTTCCTCTCCGTCGTGGAACTCGACGAGATCGACTTCACGAACTGCGGAACCAAGGTGAAGCTCCCCGTCGACCGTCGCGAAACCTTCGACTGGGTTTAACACGAGAGCCACACCACGACACGGCCACACGGCCACACCGAAACAGAGCACGAGGAAGGAAGAAGGGAGCCACACCATGACCACCCACTCGGTACTCATACCGTTCCTGCCGACCCGGCCGGAACAGATCCTCCCCTACGCCGGCCTCGTCCACTGGACCCAGGCGGAGCGGCTCTGGCAGGGACAGTCCCTGATGGTCGAACCCCACCAGGGGTTCGTCCACGCCGCGGGAGCCGGCTTCCGGGTCCCGGCCGGGCTGGGCGTGACGCTCATGCCGCTGCGCCACCCCTACGAGGCCGCCCTCCAGGCCCGCTCGCTGGCCCTGGCCACCGGGCAGCCGGTGACCGCCGGCTTCGGACCCGGGGCGCCCTCCCTCCAGCAGGCCCTGCGCGGGGCCCCGTACCGCAGTCCACTGACCGCGGCCCGCGAGTACCTGACGGCCGTGCGCGGCCTGCTGGCCGGGGAACACGTGCAGGTCGAAGGCGACTACGTCACCTGCGACGCACAGCTCGCGCCCTTCCCCTCCGCCCCGGTGGAGATCGGGCTCGGAGTGCTGAGGCCCGCGATGGCCCGGCTCGCCGGAGAGGTCGCCGACGTGGCGATCACCTGGCTGACCCCGGCCGCCTACCTGCGGGACACCGTCCTGCCGGCGCTGCGCGAAGGCGCGGCGAAGGCCGGCCGGCCGGTGCCCAGGCTGACGGCGATGGTGCCGCTGGCGCTCGCCAGGAAGGACCGCACGGCCGCCGAGATCGCGCTGGCCAGCAACTCCGCGCACCTGGGGCTGCCGCACTACATCGACATGCTGCGCAAGTCCGGGATCGGCATCACCGGCACCGACCGGGAGCTGGACGCACGCGCCCTCGTGGAAGGGCGCGGATTCCTCAGCGGCGACATCACGGAACTCGTCGCACAGCTGAAGGAGTACGAGGAGGCGGGCGTCGACGAAGTCGTCCTGAACGTCACCGGCGTGGCCAATTGCCACGGCCCGCAGGCGGCCTCCGAAGAACTCAGGACGATTCTGTCCGCCCTGGCCTGACCCCGGAACACCCGGGTCCGGCTGCAAGCACGGCCGGACCCCGATCCGGCGTGCCCCGACCCGGCCCCGGCCGGGGTCGTCCACCGAATCTCTTCACAGCGCTTCACATCGCTTCACATCGCTTCGCATTGCTTCGCATTGCTTCGCATTCCTTGAAGGGGGAGTCATGGCGGGAATCAAACGGCATCTGATGCTCTGGGGTACCGGAAAGCCGGGAGCGGAGCTTTCCGCGACGGGCTCCGCGACCGTCGTCCTGGAGAATCCGGACCACCTTTCCACGCTCCTCGGCTCCGACCTCGTCGGCCCGCACTCGGTGGTCTTCGCCCCCGGCCACACCCCGGACGCGGGAATCCCGGACGGCCCCGTCGTCGCCGGATACGAGGGCTCGCTGAGCGAACCCGGCCTGGAATGCTCCCTCGGCACCGACTTCTACCTCCAGATCCAGAACTACGGCGTCAGCGCCTACATGTCCGTGGTCGGCCCGACGCTCATCCGCGTCGCCGACGACATGGACCTCGACGCCTACCTCGCCGACGCCGACCAGGCCCGGCAGACCGGCGCCTTCCCCGACTTCCTCACCAACCCCGTCATCCAGCTCGCCGACCTGCCCGCCCTCGGCGCCGGACCGGCCGGCGACGGCCCCCGCCGCCGCCTCTACGCGGACCAGGACGGCCGGCTGTCCACCACCCCCGGCGGCACCCCGCTCGGCTTCCTCGGCGAGGACACGCTGGAGCAGCTCGACACCCGCTGGCTCCTCGACACCGCCGCCGCCGACGGCGGACCGGCCGCCGAACGCCCCTGGCTGGGGCGCTACCTCACGGCCGTCTCCGCCATCCGCGACCTGCGGGCCCGCGGCCTGGCCGCCGACGTACGGGTCTCCGGCTTCGGCGGACGGCTGAACGCCGCCGCGGCCTCGGTCCCCGCCGAAACCGCCGCGGACACCGCCGACGCACGGCTGCCGCTGCTGCTCTGGTCGGGCGAGGACGCCTTCGTCCACGACCCGGCGAGCGGACGCACCTTCGGCCTCGACCCGGTCGCCGCCGGCCTCGCCGAGGTGCTGCTCGTCGCCGGTTCGGTGGAGGCGGGCGCCTCCTACGCCGACCGGGCGGGCCTGGAGCAGGTCGCCGCCTGGTTCGAGGACGCCGGGGTCACCCTGCGGACCGCGGCCGAACTCGTGACGGCGGGGCACTGACCGCCATGACGACGATGACGACGACGATGACGATCACCAAGCCGATGTCCGACGCGGGCCACCGCGTCCCCACCCCCGCCGACGTCCCCGGACGCGCCGGCGAACTCCTCGCCTCCCTCGCCGGCCGGGCCGTCCTGTGCGACCTGTACGACGAGGTCGGCGCGACCGTCTACCACGACCTCGCCGGCACCGGCACCCACGAGGTGCGCGAGCTGCTCGCCCTGGTCCGCCGCATCCCCGGCGACGTCCTCGACCTCGCCGCCGGTTCCGGGCGCCTCACGCTGCCCCTGCTGGCCCTGGGCCGGCAGGTCACCGCCCTCGAACTCTCCTCCTACATGCTGGAGCTGCTCGACCAGCGGCTCGCCGCCGCCCCGCCCGCACTGCGCGCCCGCTGCCTGCCCGTCCGGGCCGACATGAGCGCCTTCGACCTCGGCCGCCGCTTCGGCGCGATCGTGCTCGGCACCACCACCATCTCCCTGCTCGACGCCGAAGGACGCGCCGGCCTCTACCGGGCCGTCCGCGAACACCTGGAGCCCGGCGGCCGGTTCCTGCTCTCGACGGTCGACATGGCCGCCACCGGTGAGGGACCCGCCGAGGTCGACATGGAGATCGTGACCGACAGCGGACGCGCCTACCGGCTCTTCGAGCACTGGACGCCCGACTCCGGCAGCCGCACCGTCACCCTCTTCCCCGCCGACGCGGGCGACGAAGGCCCCGTCCAGGTGTGCACCACCACCATCGGCGTCCTGCCCGCCGAACTCCTGGAGGCCGAACTGGCCGCCGCCGGGTTCTCGGTCCGCTCCCGCCACCCGCTGCCCGCCGTCGGCGAGCGCCACCACGACGTACTGCTCGAAACGGAGGTGACCCGGTGAACGACACCACGACCACGCCCCCCGGCCACCACCCCCTGTGGCCGTCCCTGACCGCCCCCCAGGACCAGGGCCGCGACGACACCTGCGCCGTCTCCGCGCACGGCGTACGGGTCCGCTTCGCCGACGGCCGCGAACTCCTCGACGGCTCCAGCGGCCTGTGGAACACCAACATCGGCTACGGCAACGAGGCCATCGCCGCGGCCGCCGCCGAAGCCCTCCGCGAAGCCTCCTACCTCTCCGTCTTCCGCTACGAGAACACCTACGCCCGCCGCGCCGCCGAAGCCCTCGTCGAAGCGGCCGGCCCCGCCCACTACGGCCGGGTGCTGTTCTCCACCTCCGGCGGCGCCGCCAACGACCTCGTCATGAAGGTCGCCCGGCACTACCACGCCCTGCGCGACGAACCCCGCCGCAAGGTCGTCGTAGGCCTGCGCGGCAGCTACCACGGCCTCACCTTCGGCAGCTTCGCCCTCACCGGCGACGACCTCGGCCAGCAGCTGTACGGAGTCGACCAGCGGTTCGTCCGCCACGTCGCCCCCAACGACCCCGCCGAGCTCAACGCGCTCATGGCCCGCCAGGGCGCCCAGATCGCCGCCGTCGTCGTCGAACCCGTCCTCGGCAGCGGAGCCGTACCCCTCACCGAGGAGTACCTCGCCGCACTGCTGGAGCTGCGCCGCGAACACGGCTTCCTGCTGGTCGCCGACGAGGTCGCCACCGGCTTCGGCCGCACCGGCAGCCTCTTCGCCTCCCAGCAGTGGGCCGAACAGCCCGACCTGCTGGTCTCCTCCAAGGGACTCACCAACGGCACCAGCGCCGCCGCCGTCGTCATCGCCTCCCGCCAGGTGGCGCAGGCCTTCACCGACGCCGGCGCCATGCTCACCCACGGCGAGACCCAGGCCGGCACCCCCGTCACCTGCGCCACCATCACCGCCACCCTCGACGAGATGCGCCGCCTCGACGCGGTCGCCCTCGGCAGGCGGCTGGCGCAGCGCCTCGACACCGAACTCGACGCGCTCGTCGCCCACCACCCCCGGGTGGCGGCCACCACCGGCCTCGGCTGCTTCCGCTCCGTCCGGCTGTGCGACCCGGACGGCACCCCCTTCCCGCAGGACCAGGTCCACGCCCTGGTCCGCGCCATCCGGGACGCCGGCGCCATCGTCCACCCCGGGGTGAACGGCATCCAGCTCTTCCCCGCCCTCACCTGCACCGACGCCGACCTCACCGAACTCCTCGCCTGCGTCACCGCCGGCCTGGACCTCCACCTGGCGCGGACCGCCGCCCCGGCCGGGGCCCTGGCGTGAGCGCCGGCTGGCACGCCCCGGCGCAGCAGCTGATCGGCTGCGACAGCCTGGGCGCCTGGTTCACCGGCCGCCCCGAGCGGCGGATCACCGTCCTCGTGGACCCGGCGGTCGCCGCCGCCCCGGTCACCGACCGGATCCGGACCCTGCTCGCCGGGGACCGGTACGAGACGACGCTGCTGGAGCTGCCCGGCCCCGGCGACCTCGGATCGGTGGCCGCGCTCGCCGGCCGGCTCGCGGACGCCGAGCTCCTCGTCGGCATCGGCGGCGGCTCCCTCCTCGACCAGGTCAAGCTGGCCGCCCTGATCCGGACCAACCCCGACGCGTACGCCCGCCTCACGGTGCCGCAGCGCAGCGGACTCCTGGTCCTCGGCCACACCACCCGGCACGGACTCCCGCTGGTCGCCGTACCCACCACGGTCGGCACCGGCACCGAGTCCAGCGGCGTCGCCTGCCTCGGCTACCCCGGCCAGGGCAAGCGGCTGGTGATGGGCACCGCACTGCGGCCCAGGGCAGCCGTCCTGGACCCGCTCGCCACCGCCACCCTCGACGACGAACTCGTCGCCGAAGGGGTCCTCGAAGCACTCCACCGCGTGGTCAGCCCGTACGTCGGCGACCACGGGGACCTGCCCACCGAGGACGCGCTGGTGGAGACCATCGCCGAACGGCTGGTGCTGCTGGGACACGAGGTGCGCGACGCGCGCCGCGCCGGCCGCCCCACCGACGACCGGCTGCGGCTGGAGATCGCCAAACTCAGCGGCCTCAGCCACGCCGAATGGGCCCACCTCGGCCGCGACCTGTACGCGGTCAAGGGCTGGCTCATCGCCAACGAACTGTCCTCCGCCCTCGGAGTGCGCAAGATGACCGCGGTCGCGGCGATCCTGCCGCACCTGTGGCGGGCGATCTCCGCGGGCGAGGCACGGCTCGGCTCCGCCGACCGGCTGCACCGCCTGTGGACCCGGCTGCGGGCCACCGACCCCGCGAACCTCCCCGCGGACCCGGCGGCGGGCATCGAAGCCCTCGTCGACTCCTGGGGGATCCACCGCGGCATCGACGCGGGCCCCGACCGGCTCGCCGGCATCGCCCACCGCACCGTCCGCGCCTGGGGCGCCGGACTGCCGATGCTCGGCGGCCTGCGCACCGACGACGTGTACGGCCTGCTGGCCGACGCGGCCGCCTGAACGACCGACAGCTTCCGCACCCGCAGGCACGGCCGCGCGGTGCGGGCGGGAGCACGCCTCCCACAGAGCACATCCCACGCACAGAGCACGCCCTGATCAACACATCCGGAACAGGAGTACCTCTCATGCAGGACAACCTCGCGATCGACACCTTCCCCGCCCTGGAGCTGGGCATGCAGGAGCTGGAGGCCATGGAGGCCCCGGGCTGGTGGACCGGTATCGGCGTCAGCGCCGGCGTGGTCGTCGCCTCCGCGGCGGGCTACGGCTCGTACGTCGCCTCCGCGGCCATCATCGCCACCTGAGAAGCCCGTACCGCACACGGCGGTACACCCCGCACCTCCCACTGAACGCACCGCACGGACAAGGAGAAACACCCATGCAGGACAACCTCGCGATCGACACCTTCCCCGCCCTGGAGCTGGGCATGCAGGAGCTGGAGGCCATGGAGGCCCCGGGCTGGTGGACCGGTATCGGCGTCAGCGCCGGTGTCGTCGTCGCCTCCGCGGCGGGCTACGGCTCGTACGTCGCCTCCGCGGCCATCATCGCCACCTGAGAAGCCCGTACCGCACACGGCGGTACGCCTTCCACCCACCCGAGAAACACCCACGGAAACAGGAGAACCCCATGCAGGACGTTCTGAAGCAGGACATCGCCACCGACAACCTGGAGCTGGGCATGCAGGAGCTGGAGGCCATGGAGGCCCCGTCCTTCTGGTCCGGCTTCAAGCAGGGCCTCGTCATCAGCGGTGTCGCCGTCGCGAGCGCCACGCTCGCCACCTGATCCCACCGGTAGCCCGAGCGGCTGCCGAGCTCACAGCTGACCGGACTCCCGGTCCCCCAGGGTGACTTGGTCCCGTGGCGGTGGCGGAAGCCACCGCCGCGGGCCCCCTGAACCCCCACCCCCGCACCACACGCACCACACGCACCGAGCAGAAGGAAGAGGGAGCCAACATGCCGAAGGAGAACCCCCGCAAGGGGACGAACGGACAGCTGGGGACGACCGCCGCGCTGCTCGCGCTGGCACTGGCCGTCGCCAACGCACAGCTGACCGGCCCCGCGCTCATCGCCGTCATGAGCGTCATCGGCCTCGGTCTCGTCGCCTGCGCCGCCAAGGTCGGCGCCAACGTCGCCGCGGGCAAGCGATGAGCGCCGCCGGCGTCGTCCGCGCCTCGGGCCTCACCAAGGAGTTCGGCCCGTTCACCGCCGTGCAGGACGTCACCTTCGAGGTCCGCCCCGGCCGGGTGACCGGACTGCTCGGCCGCAACGGCGCCGGCAAGTCCACCTCCCTGCGCATGCTCCTCGGCCTGGTCCGCCCCACCTCCGGCACCGCCACCATCTTCGGCCGCCCCTACACCGAACTCCCCGACGCCGCCCGCCGCGTCGGCGTCTGCATGGACGGCATCGGCCCCACCCCCGGCGCCTCCGGCCGCCGCGACCTGCGGATCTGGGCCCGCACCCTCGGCGTCTCCAACGCCCGCGTCGACGAGGTCCTCGACCGCGTCGGCCTCACCGACGGCGCCGACCGCGCCGCCAAGGGCTACTCCACCGGCATGAAGCAGCGCCTGGCCCTCGCCACCGCCCTGCTCGCCGACCCCGAACTCCTCATCCTGGACGAGCCCGCCAACGGCCTCGACCCGGACGGCATCCGCTGGCTGCGCGACACCCTGCGCGCCCTGGCCGCCGAAGGCCGCACCGTCCTGGTCTCCAGCCACCTCCTCGCCGAGGTCGAGCAGACCGTCGACGACATCGTCGTCATCCAGCGCACCCTGCGCTTCGCCGGCTCCCTCGCCGAACTCACCTCCGACGGCGCCCAGCGCCTCGAGGACCGCTTCTTCTCGCTGGTGGACGCAGACGCCGAGACCGCCGCGCGCACCGAAAGGCTGACCCATGCGTAACGTCCTCGCCGGCGAGTGGCTGAAGGCCTGGACCGGCCGCACCTGGCTGATCCTCGCCACCGCAGGGATCTTCATGTCCCTCCTCACCTGCTTCGGCTACGCCTCCACGGGCGACGAGGCCATCACCCTCGGCAAGACCACCGCCGCCGCCGTCACCGACGACATGGCCCAGGCGTGGATGATGACCTTCCTGATGTCCGCCGTGTTCGGCGCCATCCTCGTCACCCGCGAGTACAACACCGGCTCCATCGCCCGCTCGGTCCTCCTCAGCGGCGGCCGGCTGCGCCTGCTGTCCGCCAAGGCCCTCGTCGCCACCGCCGTCGGACTCCTCAACGGAGTCCTCGCCGCCGGCCTCGCCGTACTGTGCGCGTTCACCCTCCCCGGCCACTTCGGCTACGACGGCGACTGGACCGGCCACACCACCCGCATCGTCCTCGGCGTCGTCACCGTCAACGTGATCGCCGCGCCCTGGGGCGCGCTCCTCGGCTGGATCATCCGCAACCAGCTCGCCAGTGTCGTCACCGTCATCGCGCTCACCCTCCTCGTCGAGCCGGGCCTGCAGGCACTCGCCCCGAAGGTCGCCGCCTACCTGCCGACCATCGCGATGAGCTCCGTCTACCTCGACGGCAAGCCCGAGCTGCTCTCCGTACCGCTCGCGCTCCTGGTCCTCGCCGGCTGGCTCGCCGCCGCCGGGACCGCCTCCCGCCAGCTGCTGCTCTCCCGCGACGTCATCTAAGGCGTGATCCCACCATGTCCACCAAGACGCTCATCCGGAAGGCGGCCCCGAACCCGGCCGCCACCAAGCCGGCCGCCACCAAGCCGACGGCCTCCGCCGCGGACGACTGGGACCCCGCACTCCTGGAACGCCCCCGCATCGCCGCCAACGTGGAGATCCACGAGCCCATCGAGAGCGGCGCCCCCTGGGTCCTCCAGCGCGGCAACCACCAGCACTTCCGCCTCCAGCCCGACATGGCGCGCCTGGTCCGGGCCATGGACGGCACCCTCGACCACACCGGCCTCGCCGAGGTCCTCGGCCCACCGTGGACCGCGCAGCACGTCGGCACCGCCGTCCACAAGCTCGCCGACTCCAAGGTCCTCGACGACGGCAAGCCCGCCGAACGCCGAAGCACCTGGTTCCGCTTCGTGCCGCCGATGACCCTCCAGTTCACGGTGCTGCACCCCGAGCGGGTCCTCGCCCGCCTCGCCCCCGTGATCCGCCTCCTCGCCGGACGCACCTCGGCCGCCGTCGCCGCGCTGTTCGTCCTCGGCGGGATCCTCGCCCTCGCGCTGCTCACCCCCGAGGTCGACGCCGCGCTCGGCAGGCCGCTCCCCTTCTACGCCTACTTCGGCGTGATGGCCGGCGTCCTCGCCACCACCGCCGTCCACGAGGTCGGCCACGGCGCGGTCCTCACCTACTACGGCGGCCGGCCCAGCCGGATGGGCTTCATGCTCTTCTACATGTCGCCCGCGTTCTTCTGCGACGTCTCCGACGGCTGGCGGCTCTCCCGCAAGGAACAGCGCGTCCGCGTCGCCCTCGCCGGCATCGCCACGCAGACCGTGATCGCCGGGGCCGCTGCCCTGAGCGCCCTGTTCCTGGGCCCCTCGGACCTGCGTGACGCCGTCCTCGTCTTCGCCGTCGCCACCTACTTCAGCGGCGTCGTCAACCTGCTGCCCTTCGTGAAGCTCGACGGCTACATCGCCCTGATGAGCCACCTCGACGTCCCGCACCTGCGCGACCGGGCCATGACCGACGCCCGCCGCTTCCTCGCCCGGATCCTCTTCGGCGGCCGCGACCACGCACGCGAACTGGACGGCCGCCGCTGGGCCGTCGCCTTCGGACTGGCCTGCACGGCCTTTCCCCTCTACGTCATCGCCGGCGCCCTGACCCTCTGGTCCGACCTGCTCCAGCGGCTCGGCGCCGTCGGCACCAGCACCGTCCTGATGGCCCTGTGCTACCTCGTCTACCGCCTCGGACTCGGCTTCGGCAAGCTCGCCACCGAGGGCCGCACCGCCGGCGCCCCGCTGTGGCGGGTCATCGCCGCGGCCGTGCTCCTCACCGGGGCCGCCGGGGCCGCGCTGGTCCTCGTCAAGGCGCCGCACACCGTCGCCGCCGGATACGTCGCCCACGACGGCGGCCGCGTCGACCTGGTCCTGCCGAACACCGCCGACCTGTCATCCGTACGCCCGGACTCCGCCGTCCGCTTCTACCGGGCCGGACTGATGACCCGCGAGCAGACCGGCACCGCGAGCGTCGCCGCGACCACCCGCACCGAGACCACCGCGCCCATGTCGGCCTTCTTCCCGGTCGCCGCCACCCCGGTGCGCATGCCCGTCGTCAGCCTCCCGCTGACCGTCGGCCAGGCCCCCGCCGACCGGGTCGGAGCCGCACAGGTCGACCTCGGCGAACTCCCGCTGGGCGAATGGCTGTACGCGAAGTACGTCGCCCCGCTCTGGCGCCGGTAGGAACCGCCCCCCTCTTCTTCCCTTCCTGTCCCTCCTGTCACGAACGGAGCGCACCATGGACCTCCGCTACATGAACTACTGCCAGCCCGGCAATCCGTTCTACGACGTACCGGCCACCGCCGCCGCCGACGCCAGCGTCTTCCCGGCGGCGACCGGCCCCCTCCCCGAGGGCTGGACGCGCAACGACAACACGCACTGGCTGCTGATGACCCCGCCCGGCACCGTCCTCCCCGGTCAGGGCTGGAAGATCCACGTGTCGGCCACCCTGGAGAACGCCGACCGCGTCCTCGACACCGTCTGGGACTTCTGCGTCGCCGAGCGGGTCACCTTCAAGTTCATCCGCAGCGCCGGCATCCTCAAGATGCGCAACAGCAAGTACGGCGACCGCGGCAGCAGCGGCAAGTTCTTCACCATCTACCCCGGCGACGAGGCGCAGCTGGAGCGGATCCTGCGCGGACTCGGCGACCTCCTCGACGGGGAGACCGGCCCCACCATCCTCAGCGACCTGCGCTGGCGCTCCGGCCCGCTGTACGTCCGCTACGGCGGCTTCGTCTCCCGGCTCGGCCGCTCCGAGACCGGCGAGCTCGTGCACTGCATCGAGGACCCCGAGGGCCGGCTGGTGCCCGACGTCCGCGGCCCGTCCTTCCGGCCGCCGTCCTGGGTGGAACTCCCCGCCTTCCTCGGCGAGGCCCTCGCCGCCCGCAACGCGGCCACCCTCACCGACTTCCCGTTCCGCGCCACCAAGGCCCTGCACTTCTCCAACGGCGGCGGCGTCTACCAGGCCACCGACACCCGCGACGGCGGCACCGTCCTGCTGAAGGAGGCCCGCCCGCTGGCCGGCCTCGACGAGGAGGGCGCCGACGCCGTGGCCCGCCTCCAGCGCGAGCACTGGGCCCTGGACAAGCTCGCCGGACTGGACTGCATCCCGCCCGTCGCCGACTACCGCAAGGGCAACGAACACTGGTTCCTGGCCCGCGAGTACGTCGACGGCAAGCCCCTCGCCCGCGAGCTCCTCACCCGCAACCCGCTCGTCGGCGACGACCGCACCGAAGGCGCGTACGCCGCCTACGCCGACTGGGCGCTGAAGATCGTCGACCAGGTCGAGCGGGGCGTCGAGGCCATGCACGCCAAGGGCGTCGTCTTCGGCGACCTGCACCCCAACAACATCCTCGTCAGGCCCGACGACACGATCTCCTTCATCGACCTGGAGACCGCCAGCCCCGTCGAGGACGAGTCCGCGCAGGCCATCGGAGCCCCCGGCTTCCGCGCCCCCGCCGGCTACAGGGGCACCGCCGTCGACCGGTACGCCCTCGGCTGCATCCGCATCGGCGTCTTCCTGCCGCTGACGGTCATGGCCACCTGGTCCCGCGCCAAGGTCGACCAGCTGATCGGCCTGGTCACCGAACACTTCCCGGTCCCCGAAGGCTTCGCCGGCCAGGTCCACGCCGACCTCGGCCCCGACCCGCACCCCGGGCAGCTCCCCGACCCCGCCCCGGCACCCCTGTGGGCCGCGCCCACCGCCGCCGGCTGGCCCGCGCTGCGCACCACCCTCGCCGCCGACCTCCTGGCCAGCGCCACCCCGCAGCGGGAGGACCGGCTCTTCCCCGGCGACGTCGAACAGTTCTCGGTACCCGGCGGCGGAGCCACCTTCGCCTACGGCGCGGCCGGCGTGCTGTGGACCCTCGCCGAGCTGGGGCACGCCCCCGCCGACGAGCACCTGGCCTGGCTGACGGACGCCACCACCCGCGCCGCGGACATGGGCCCCGGCTTCTACGACGGGCTCAGCGGCGTCGCCTTCGCCCTGGACCGGCTCGGCCGCACCGACGAGGCCGCCGCCGTACTGGACCGGGTCCGCCGGGCCCCGCTGGAGGACCTCGACCACGGCCTCTTCGGGGGGCTCGCCGGCATCGGCCTGACCCACCTCCACTTCGGCGACACCGACGAGGCCGCGCGCATCGCCGCGCTCATCGCCGACCAGGGCCCCGGCGGGGCCGCCGGCCGCGCCCGGCCCGGCCTGCTGCGCGGCGCCGCGGGCGGGGCGCTGCTGATGCTCCGGCTGCACGAGGCCACCGGCGGGCCCAAGTACCTGCACGTGGCGGGGGAGTTGCTGCGCCACGACCTCGCGGAGGCGGGCTGGTCCGAGGACGGCGACCCGGCCGGTTCCGAGGACGCCGCCTGGAAGGTGCCGTTCCTGGCCTTCGGCGGCGCGGGCCTGGCCATGGTGCTCCACGAGGCGGCGCGTCTGCTGCCCGAGCCGGAGTTCGCCCGGGCCCGGGACGCGCTGCGCGAGCAGGCCGGCCCGTCCTTCATGCTCAACGCCGGGCTCTTCCACGGCCGGGCCGGCGCCCTGCTGGCCCTGCGCCACCTGCACGACGGCTCCGCCGCCACCGACCGGGCCGTACGCCGCCACCTGGACGCCCTCGGCTGGCACGCGGTGCGCTGCGACGGCCACCTGGCCTTCTTCGGCGACCACACCCTGCGGCTGTCCGCCGACCTGGCGACGGGTTCGGCGGGTGTGCTCCTCGCGGTCGAGGCCGCGCTGGGCGATGCTGGCCCCGGTCTGCCGTTCCTCGCGCCGGGCCCCCGATGACCCGTCAGGAGACCCCGATGCGCACCACCACCACGTACCACTTCGTCGTCGCCCCGGACGGCCGCGGCCCCGAGGGCGGCGCCCCGGAACTGGCGGCCGTGCGGCTGATCTCGTTACTGCCGGCGGACTGGGGCTACGCGCCCGAGTTCCCCGGCGGGACGGTGTCCCTGCGGCTGACCCCGCCGGCCGGCACCAGCGAGGAGGCGGCGCACGCCACGTTCGCGGGCACCCTCGCCAACCCGGCCCTGCGGGGCTGGAGCTGGGCCAACCCGCCGGTGTGAGGCGCCCGCGGCTAGGGTGCGGGGTCATGAACACGCTCAGAGCCGCCGTCGGGTGGGGGCTGGTCGCCCTCGCCGTGGCCGCGGCCGCCACCGCGGTCGCCGCCCCGCTGTACGACCGCCCCGGCGGCCCGGCCCTGGTGGCCGACCTGAACCACCCCGTCCTGCTGTCCGGCCTGGCGGTCCTCGCGCTCGCGGGGGCCGCCCTGCTGCGTTCGCGCCGCCCGGACGTGCGCAAGGCGGCCGGGGCGGGGCTGGCGGGGGCGGTGGTCCTCGGGGTGCTCGCGGTGCCCGCGTACGGGGTGGTCACCGATCCGATGCCGATGACGGAGTGGGACGTCCCCGCCCCGGACGGCTCGGCCCGGCGGCTGGTGGTGGAGCAGACCTCGGCGCTGACCGACCCGGTCTGGCGGATCTACGTCGACGCGGGGACCTTCCCGACGGCCCGCCGCTGGCCGGTCGCCGAGTACCGGCTGGACCCGGAGTTCGACTTCACCAAGGGCGTACTGGAGGCGAACTGGCCCGACGCGGACCACATCCGGATCGTCGACCTCGACCACACCCACCGCGACCTGGCCATCGCTCCCGACGGCCGCCCGCTGGGCCGGCTGGACTGGTAGCAGACCGCCGCCCCGGCCGGGGCCACAAGGGCGGAGCCCGCCCCAAGGAGCCCTGTGCGGTGGGACGATGGTGCGAGCCGTAGAGGTCAGGTCGAGGTCACCAGGGGGTGCCATGAGCGTCGACGTCCGCGAAAGGCTAGCCGAGCTCGGATTACGGCTGCCGGAGGTGAGCGCGCCCAAGGGGGCCTACGTACCCGCCGTCCGCAGCGGCATCCACGTCTTCGTCGCCGGCCAGATCCCGCTGACGGGCGGGGAACTCACCCTGACCGGCAAGGTCGGCGCCGAGGTCTCCCCGGAGCGGGCCCGCGAACTGAGCCGCCAGTGCGCGCTGGCGGCCCTGGCCGCCGCCGACTCGGTGGCCCCGCTGGAGTCCGTGGTGCGGGTGGTGAAGGTCGTCGGCTACGTCTCCTCCGCGCCCGGCTTCACCCGCCAGGCGGGGGTGGTCGACGGCGCGAGCGAGCTCCTGGTGGAGGTCTTCGGCGAAGCGGGCCGCCACGCCCGCAGCGCGGTGGGGATGGACATCCTCCCCCTGGACGCCCCGGTGGAGATCGAGGTCGTCCTGGAGGTCGAGCCCCACCCCTGACCCCGGCCCGGCCGGTTGGCCGCCGCAGGACCGCGTCCGGCCCGCCGACCCCCAGGCCCCGGGCCGACCGGCGCCGCAGGCGGCACCAGCCGCTCCTGCGACCAGGGCGACCCGGGGTCCCGGCCTGCCCGCCTGGGCTCCCTGGTCACCGCCCGGCCAGGGCAGGGGCAGGGGTCAGGCGATCGGGACCGCCGTGCCCGTCACCTCGATGCCCGCCGTCGGGTCCGCCGGGACGCCCACCGTGATCAGGCTCGGGCGGCCCATGTCGACGCCCTGGTGGACGGTCAGTACGGCCGGCAGCTCGACCAGGCCCAGGCTCCGCAGGTACCCGCCGAACGCCGCCGCCGCCGCACCGGTCGCCGGGTCCTCGACCACCCCGCCCGGCGGGAACGGGTTGCGGGCGTGGAAGACGTCCGCCGACTCCCGATGCACCAGGGTGATCGTGGTCCAGCCGCAGCGCGCCATCAGCCCGCTCAGCGCCGGCATGTCGTAGTCCAGGTCGGCGAGCCGCTCCCGGCTCGCCGCCGCGATCACCGGATGCCAGGCCCCCGCGTACGCCGTCCGCGGCGGCAGCGCCGGATCCAGGTCGGCCGCCGACCAGCGCAGCGCCACCAGCAGCTCCGCCAGATCGGCGTCCGCGATGGGCTCCGTACGCGGCTCCACGCTCACCAGCGTCGCCACGACCCCGCCGTCCGCGCAGGCGGCCGTCGTCACCGGCACCGGACCCGCCTGCGTGTGCAGCAGCAGGTCCCCGACACCGTGCCGCTGCGCGTACGCCACGGCCGTCGCGATGGTGGCGTGCCCGCAGAACGGCACCTCCGTCCGCGGGCTGAAGTAGCGGATGTCCAACGCCCCGTCCTGGCGGGGCACGGCGAAGGCCGTTTCCGAGTAACCGACGTCCGCCGCTACCGCGGCCATCGTCGCCTCGTCGATGCCGGTGGCGTCCAGCACCACACCCGCCGGGTTCCCGCCCAGCGGGTCGGTGCTGAAGGCCACGTAGCGCAAGAGGTCCATCACCCGAACGTAGCGGGCCCGTAATGGATCGTCAAAATGCGTGAGGTGTACGGGAGTTGATGATTCCCGGGCATGGGGGCGGGGCCCGCGTCGCGGACGCGGACCCCGCCCCCGCAGGGCCGTCACGCCCAGGTGAGCAGCTGCCCCGACGTGCCGCCGAGCCCCACCGCGAACCCCAGCGCGATCCTGCGGTCCCCGCGGCTCGGCCGGACCGCGTGGAAGAACCGCGGATCGATCAGCAGCGCCTCGCCGACCTCCGGAGCCAGCTCGATCGACTCGGCACCCGCCACCACCGACTCGGCGAACCCGTACCGGGCCGACAGCCGGTGCGCCTCGTCCTCGGGCTGCCAACGGTGCCTCCACAGCACCGTCTCGCCGCCCTCCGGCGGCACGCTCAGGTACAGGTTGAACGCGAACTGCCCGATCAGCGGCTCGTCGAGCAGATCACCGTCGTACTCGCGCAGCGCGTCGTCGAAATGGACCTGGAACCCCTGGTTCGGCTCCCGGGCCACCCCGTCGCCCATCTCCACGCCGCCCCTGCGGCCCACCGACACCCCGCCCGGCCAGGCCACGGCCAGCGCCTCCCGGCAGGTGCGGAACGGATCGAACGACAGGCCCAGGCCCTGCCAGGCCTCGTGGTGCCCCTGCAGCGCCTTCCAGTAGGTGTCCGCGACCCCGCCGTCCGCCATGTGGTCGCTGACGCCCACCCCGAACCGCATCACCGGCGGATCGACGCGGGCCTTCCCGTACGAATCGAACACCTGCTGCCGCAGCGCGCCGAGCACCTCGTCGCACCGTTCGCGCGGCAGGAAGGAGGGGACCCGGACCGCCGCGTACCGCCCGGCGGCCAGCCCGGCGAGCAGCTCGTGGGTGAACGCCGGCGCGGTCACGGCGCGGAAGAACGGATCGTGCGGTGGGACCGGTAACGCACTCTGAGTGGTTCGCCCTGAGGATTGCCCTGACGTCATTCGATCGCCCCCCGGCGTCGGAAAGACAACAGAAACCAATGGCGCTTATCCGGGATGCGTCCCGCTGGTCGCGCGGAACGCGGTCTTCGCGTCGAGCTCCAGTGCCTGCCGTCCGGCCTCCAGCGCTTCCATCGCGATCCGCCGGCCGACCTCCGCCTGCTCCTGCTCCAGGACGCTCCCCGGAGCGCCCCATCTGAGGGACTGGTCGTCGTTCGTATCGGTCGGGACAGCAGTCATCGGCGGACCTCCGCGCATTTCGGTGTGGGACGCGTCACACAGGGTGAGGCAACGTCAGGCTACGCGCAACCCTGCACCGGCCGTTGGAGTTCCGCCCAACTGGTATGAAAAGCATGGGGTTTCAGCCCGGAAGCTCCCGCAGAAGTTTCTGCAGGAGAGCCCTGGCCTGCACCGACAGCGGATGCTCCGAAGGCACCACCCGGTCCAGGTCCCGCACCAGGGCCTTCAACTCGTTCACCGCATCGGACGTACGCCCCACGATCCCCAGCAGCACCCACACGAACGTCAGCCGCAGCCGCATCACCATGTGCGAATCCGGCGGCTGCGACGCGTCCCGCAGCGCCTCCCGGATCACCTGCTCGGCCTCCTGCGCCCGCCCCTGCCCCAGCAGCGCGTGCGCCAGCGTCTCGCGCACCCGCAGGATCTCCGGCGTCGACGGCGGCCAGTGGTTGCGCCGGCTGATGTCCTGGATCTGCCAGGCCTCCGCCTCCGCCTCCGCGTACCGGCCCAGCGCCCGCATCGCCCGCGCCAGCGTGTGCCGCACCACCAGCGTGTCGTAGTGCTCCGGCCCGCGGACCTCGTTCTCCGCCTCCACGATCGAGCGGAGCATCTCCTCGGCCTCCGCCTCCCGCCCCTCCTGCTCGTTGATCGCCCGGGCCAGCTTGTGCCGGCTGGCCAGGGTGTCGGCGTGGTTCTCCCCCAGGATCCGGGTCCGCGCCAGCACCACCCGCGCCAGCACCTCCTCGGCCTGCGACAGCTGCTCCCGGTCCAGGTGGATCCGCCCCTGCTCGTGCCGCAGCCCCAGGATCTCCCGGTCGTCGATGTCGAACCCGAACGACGAGCAGCGCTCCACCATCGGCACCACCAGGTCGTACGCCGGACCCAGCAACCCCGTCGCTATCAGGTACCGGGCCGTCAGCCGCGCCAGCTCCAGCGCCTCCGTCCGCACCGTCCGGTCCGACAGCTTCAGGTCCCCCAGCAGGCACGCCCTCGACACCTCCAGCGCGTGCGGGGCCAGCGCCGCCCACAACGGCCAGTTCGCCGGATGGTCCGGGTTGACGTGCAGGGTCGCCCGGATCACCATCCGCACGGCCAGCCCGTAGTAGTCCGCCGGCCGGTCCCGCACCTCCCGGTCCTCGCGCAGCACCCCGTGCACCACCGGGTGCAGGGTCAGCACGTGCGCCAGATCGCGCTCGGCCACCCCCTCCCGCTCGTAGAAGTCCACCAGCCCGAACTCCTCCAGGCCCGAGAGCGCCGCGTGCGTACGCGCCGGGGTGATCCCCGGGAACAGCGGCGACTGCGACAGCGGAGGATCGATCAGCAGGCACCGGTAGGGGACCGGAGCGATGCTCAGGCAGGCGAACACCTTCAGCAGGCTCACCGCCTGCGCCCGCTCCTGCCTGCTCAGCAGGTCCATCGCGATCCCGCAGACCTTCTCCACGATCTCCCGGCCCAGCAGCTCGCTCAGGTCCGGACCCGCCTGCCCCGGCGCGGCCTCGACCCGCGCCGCCACCGCCCGGCCGAAGGTCTCGAAGTCCCGGACGTCACTGTCCAGCGAGATCTGGCTCTCGCTGACCGCCCTGATCACGTCCGCCGCGTGCCGCAGTGCCAGCGGCAGCCCGCCCAGCTGCTGCGACAGCCGCCGCGCCTGCTCGTTCGTACCGCCCAGGCCGCCCGTCCGCTCCAGCAGCATCGACGCCCCGTCGTC
The DNA here is from genome assembly GCF_045160885.1 of Streptomyces sp. NBC_00158. Classification (NCBI taxonomy): domain Bacteria; kingdom Bacillati; phylum Actinomycetota; class Actinomycetes; order Kitasatosporales; family Streptomycetaceae; genus Streptomyces; species Streptomyces sp. NBC_00158. The sequence goes on along the minus strand of NZ_CP108161.1, from coordinate 3,123,079 downwards.
CTCGCCCAACGGCACCACGTGGTGCACGGCACTGCTCTCGCCCCACGTCTGCTGACGGCGCACCCGGCTGGTCACCACCACCCTGCCGTTCGGGTTCTGCGGGCGGCGCAGCCAGCCCGTGCCGTCCGCGACCTGGCCGCCGCGCGGACCCAGCCGCTCCGGGTCGTCCGCGTTGTCGAAGATCAGCAGCCACGGGTCCGGGCACGCGTTCAGCAGCGTCCACACCAGGTCCGTCGCCGTCCCCAGCAGCCAGGCCCGCTGCACCGTGATCGTCGGCGCCCCCAGGTCCCGGGCGATCATCCGCATGCGCAGGCTCAGCTCCGGCATCGACACCCACCACACCCGGTACCCCGCCCGCTGCGCCCGGTCCGCGACCTCCAGCGCCACCCGGCTCTTGCCCGACCCGCCCAGCCCGGACAGCACGTGCACCCGCTGGCGCGCCTGGTCCGACAGCAGCGAAGCCACCAGGCCCAGCCGCTCCTGCCCCTTCAGCTTGCCCTCCTCCAGCGGCCCGTACGGCGGCGGCGGGAACGGCGCCAGGTCCAGCTCCCCGGCCGCGGGCGGCGGCAGCGAGGGCCGCCCGGCCGCCTCGGCGGGGGACCGCGGCGCCAGCATCCCGCCCGCCACGTCCGGCGCCCCCTCCGCCGGCGCCTGCGCCGCCTCCAGCAGCGCGGCGCGGACCGCCATGTAGGGGGCGGCGGCGCGGTCGGCGGGCTGCACGATGGAGAAGTGGTCGGCGGTGACCACACCGCCCTTCGGGAACACCCCGCGCGCGACGACGGGCGGCACGATCTCGTCGGCGGAACCCCCGTACGCGCGCACCGGTATCGGGCACTCCTGGTCCCCGTACGCCCGCCCGTGCACGACGGCGCTGAGGACGGTGCGCTGCGCTTCCGTCACGGCCCGGTCGAAGGGGCGCAGCTGCTTCTCCTGCGGGTTGTTCCAGACCTTGAGCCAGCTGCGGACGGTGAGGAAGAACCCGGACCCGGTGTTGGGGCAGGCGAACATCGTGAAGTGCTTGATCCGGGACAGCTCCCGGCCCTCCCCGTTCCACAACTTGCGGGCGAGGAACCGCTGTACGACGAGCCCGCCCTGGCTGTGGGTGACCAGCACGATCCGCTCGGCGTCGGCGAGTTCGGTCTCCAGGAAGGTCCCGAGCTGGTCGGCGACGTCGTCGGTCTCCGCCACCCGCCGGTCGGGGCGCAGACGGACGAGCGGGGAGTCGTACTCGAAGCGGTGGACGCTGACCCAGTCGGCCAGTTCGGGGTCGGTGGTGAGGAGGGCGTGGAAGGCCGCCCACACCTTGGCGGAGGAGAACAGACCGTGCACCAGCACGAGGTGGACGCGTGTCCGTACCGCCATCGCGAACCTCCGCAGCCAGAATGTGGGTTGAAGCAGAAGGATTTCGGTCGCAGATGAAAACTTAGATGAAGAACTACCCGCATCAATGATGCACGCGGGGCGACCGCGGGAGCCATAACAAGACACCCTCCGACCCGGCGCGCAACAGGCGCGCCGGTCGCGCGCGGGGGCGCGCCGAGCGCGAACCCAAGCGGCGCGAGCGCCCCGGAGGGGGGCGGGCGGCGCGGCTGGGGCGCGGGGGGCGCGTGGGGGGTGGGGGTGGGGGTGGGGGTGGGTCGGTGGCCGGGTGGGCGGTGCTCCCTGGGGCGGGATCAGGGCTGGTTTGGGGGTTTCCCGTCAGTCCCATCGTCCTTCCGTGTCGGGCCGGCCTGTCAAGGGCGCTCCCTTCGGTCGCGTCGCTTCGCGATGGCCTTCGGCCACCCTTGACAGGCCGTCCCGCCCCGGAAAGCCGAAGAACTGTCGGGAAACCCCCAAAAGAACGGTCACGGGGCAGAGCAAGGAGGGGCGGCCGTGTCAGGGAGCAGGCGACGGGGCCGGGCGTCGGCCCGCCGGGCATCCGAGCCCTCAAAGTCCCGATTCGGGGCCAGGAGCGGGCCTACCTGCACGAAAGGTCGATCAGAGCGGTCTGCGGAGCCCCCAGACGCGTCAGATCGCTACGCGCTCCTCTCGTCTCGGCGTCCTGCGACCGCCTGTGGCTGATACCTGCACGAGAGGACGAACAGGGCAGCCCAGGGAGCGGAGGGCGCGCCGGATCGCTACGCGCTTCTGTGATCTCGGCGGCCGGCGGCCGTCCTGGGCTGGTATCCGCGATCACGGGGGATGGGGAGTCGCTAACGGATGCCCTCGTCCATGAGGACGTAGAGGAGGGGGACCAGGCAGCCGCTGCTGACGATCTCGCGGCGGTCGATCATGCCCCGGATCTCCGTCAGGGGGATCCACTCGATGCGGTCGGACTCGTTCTTCTCGGTCGGCGGTCCCGCGTAGGTGGCGCCGTCCGCGCGGAACAGGTGGTGCTGGGAGTCCGTGATGCCGGCCGCCGGCTCGGCGTAGACGAGCGGCTTCATCGGTCCGGGGCGCCAGCCCGTCTCTTCGAGGACCTCGCGGGCGGCCGCCTCGGCGGGGGTCTCGTCCGACTCGATGAGACCCATGGGGAGTTCCCAGGCCCAGGTGTCCGTGATGAAGCGGTGGCGCCACATCATCAGGACCTCGCGGCGCTCGTTGACCACGGCCGCCACGGCCAGGTGCTTCAGCTTGACCACGTGGTGCTCGAAGCGGTTTCCGTCAGGTGTCTCCACGTCCGCGAACCAGAGGTCGAGCCATTGGTTCTCGTAGATCGGACGCTCTCCGTGGATCTTCCACTGCATGGGTCCAGCATCGCTTATTCGTTTGCCGTCGGTCAGGCCGGGCGGGTAGGAAGCTCGCATGCTTATAGGTGCCAAGGTCGGGCTCAGGGCCCGGCACGAGGACGACATCCCGATCCTGCGGACCGAGCTGTACGACGACGTCGTCAACGGCTCGCGATCCGAAGCCGGTCCGTGGAAGCCGATCACGCCCGGCTCGAAGGACCCCCGGCTGGTGGTGGACGACACCAAGGAGACCAGCGTCCAGTTCTCCGTGGTGGAGCTGGAGGGCGGCACGCTCGTCGGCGACGCGACGTTCTGGGGCATCGACACCCACAGCCGGGCCGCGCACATCGGCCTGGGACTGCTGCCGGCCGCACGCGGCAAGGGCTATGGCAGCGATGTCGTCGCGGTCCTCTGCCACTACGGCTTCGTGGTGCGCGGCTTCCACCGCATGCAGATCGAGACGCTGGCCGACAACACGGCGATGCTCCGCGCCGCCGAGAACAACGGCTTCGTCCGCGAGGGCGTACTGCGCTCCTCGGCGTGGGTGCTGGGAGAGTTCCTGGACGAGGTCATCCTCGGCCTCCTCGCCAAGGACTGGAAGCCGAAGGGCTAGACACGTGTCCTGGCCCTCCGTGATCATTCTCGTTCCCGTGGGCCGACGTTCCTTGCTCGAGGGACGAATCCGTTCCTTCGAGCTCGTCGCAGACCCTGTGACGGGTGACGACAAGCTGCACTGGCGCGGGTACTCGTACTACATCGACCTCTCGGGCGGGATCCTGGCCGACTATGAGGGCGAAGAACTCGAGGAGGTGAAGACCCGGATCGGCGAGCCGTACGCGGTGTACGTCTCGTGCCAGTCCATGGACGCGGCCCGGGCCTTCCTCCGCGATGTCCTACCCGGCATCGACGGACTGCTCGACACCAACCACTTCGAGATCCTGCGGGCGAGCGAGTTCCTCGCCCTGGTCGAGCGCAGTCCCGACTGGGACTGGCGGCGACAGCCGAGCACGGACGTGTAGCTAGGGGCGGAAGGCCTTGCGGAGCGTCTCGGCGAACTCGGTGGGATGGGTCGTCGTGCCGGTGTGGCCGCCGGGGAAGTGGAGGAGTTCCGTGCCGAGGTGCTCGGCCAGGAGGGCGGCCGGGCGGTAGGGCAGCTCGCCGCGTGAATCCTCGCCGCCGGCGAGTACGAGGCGGTCCGACAGGGATTCCAGCCGGGGGACGTCCGGTACGTAGGACATGAAGGCGGGCACGATCCGGCCGAGGAAGTAAGGAAGGTCGGCCATCGTCTGCTCGGCACGTGCAGGTGGGAGCTTGATCTCGGCCTTCGGCGGGGTGGTCCGCAGGCCCGCGGCGAAGAGTGTCATCGCCGGCATGAGGCCCTCGGCGTGGAAGGTTTCCTGCACGCGTGCGATCAGCGCGCGGTGTTCGGGGGCGTCCGGCAGGACCTCCACCACCGGCGGTTCGTGCGCCACGAGGCGCTCGACGCGTTCGGGACGGGCGGTGAGCAGGTGCAGGGCGGTGATCGCGCCCGAGCTGGCGCCGAACACCCGGGCGGGTTCACCGGGCGACAGCAGTTCCAGTAGCCGGAACGCGTCGTCGGCGTGCTCGGCCACCCGCTGTTCGGCCCCGGGATCGTCCAGCGTGCTCCGGGCCATGCCGCGCGGGTCGTAGGCCGCGACGGTGTATTCGGCGGCCAGGGCGTCGGCGATGCCGTCGAGGGAGGCCGCGCCGCCCGACCCTCCGGGGATCAGCAGCAGGAGCGGGCCCTGGCCCCGCACTTCGTAGTGCAGGGTCGCGCCGTTCACGCGCAGGCTGGTCATGAGGGGTCTCCTTCTCGGGACGGGGGCCAGTGCTCCAGGAGCGTGTGCAGGGCGTCGAGCGTGCGCACCCAGGAGTCCTGTGGTGAACGCTCGTGGGCGAAGCCGCCCGAGGCCTCCAGGGCGACGAAGCCGTGGAACGTGCTGCGCAGCAGCCGGACCGCGTCGGTCAGGTCCGGCTCGGCCAGTCCGTAGCCGCGCAGCATGCTGTACGTCAGCTCGACCGCGCGCCGCGGTCCGGACGCCTTCGCGGCGAGTTCGGGGTCGATCCTGATCGAGGTCTGCGTCGACATGTAGCGCCCCGGGTGCTCGTGGGCGTACGCCCGCCACGCGTCGGCGAACGCGACCAGTGCGGCTTTGCCCGAGCGGCCGGCAGTCGCCTCCGCGATGCGGAGGGTCTTCTCGTCCGCCGCCAGCAGCGCGATCCGTCCGCGCAGATCCTCCAGGCTCCGGACGTGCGTGTAGAGGCTCGCGTCCTTCACGCCCAGGCGCCGGGCCACCTGCGACATGGTCACCCGGTCGAGCCCGGCCTCGTCCGCCAACTCGGCGCCCGCGACCGTAACCCGTTCTGTTGTCAGTCCGGCCCGTCCCATGCACACACTCCTGTTCCTAGGGGTCCTAGGTTAAACCTAGGACCCGTAGGAACGGCAACCGTTTTGGTCCGACCGGCTGGATGTGCCGGTGGTTCGTGCCGGGGTGCTCCGAGGCGCGGCGGAGGCAGGGCTATGAATGAAATCGAACCAAATCGGATGGAAGTTCGCTATCCCGCCATTCCCGAACATCAACCTCAGGAGTCGCACGATGCGCCCCATCAGAGCGGCCTGCCTCGGCACGGCCACGCTGGTCACCCTCCTCACCTGCACCCCCGTCGCGGCCGCCGCGACGGACACCGGTTCCGCCCCGGCCGGGGACAAGGGCCGGACCATCACGGTCCTGGCCGAGGTGCAGCAGCTGACCCGCTTCCCCGTCCTCCCCGAAACCCCCGGCAGCCCCAAGCAGGGCGATCAAGTCGTCGTCCGCTCGCTCCTCTTCGACGAGGAGCACAACCAGATCGGCGAGACCCACGGCAGCTGCGTCACCACCCGGGGCGGCGCCGATGAAGCGGAGCAGTGCCTCGTGACCTACATCCTCCCGGGCGGCCAGATCACCACGCAGGGGGTGTACTTCAACTACCTCGACCAGGGTCCCTTCGACAGCGCGATCACCGGCGGCACGGGGAAGTACGAGAAGGCCCGTGGCTCGGTCCACTCCGTAACGGTCTCCACGCCCCCCACGACCCCCACGGTCGTGAGGCGCTTCACGATCCACCTCGCCTGACCCCGGAATCCGGCTCCGCAGGGCGCTCTGATCGACCTTTCGTGCAGGTAGTCGCGCCCCTGGCCCGGATCAGGGACGTTTGAGGGGCCCGCACGCCCGGCGTGCCGGGCCCCTCGCTGAAGAAGCGGGCCTCCTTCCACCGGTCGCGGCCGGAACGTGCGATCTGATGCGACAGGAATTGCCGCACGGGGAACGCAGTTGATCACTGCATGACCAAGCCCGCGGCGCCGCGCCCGCTCTCCGACGAAGAACTCTCCGACCTGCTCGGCCGGCAGCAGTTCGGCACGCTCGCCAGCATCAAGCAGAGCGGCCACCCCCACCTGACCACCATGCTCTACAGCTGGGACCCCGAAGGCCGCACCGTGCGGTTCTCGACGACGGCCGACCGGGTCAAGGTCGGGCACCTGCGCCGCAACCCCAGCGCGGCCCTTCACGTACAGGGCGGCAACGTGTGGTCGTTCGCCGTGGCCGAAGGCGACGCGGAGGTGTCCGAGCGCACCACGGTGGCCGGGGACGCCGTCGGCCGGGAACTGCTCGGCATGATCCCGGCGGCTGCGCGCCCCGAGGACGAAGCCGCCTTCCTGGAGCAGCTGGTGGCGGAGAACCGCGTGGTCATCCGCCTGAAGGTGAACCGCCTGTACGGCACGGCGCTCGACATCGACGGCTAGATCAGCCCAGGACGGCCGCCGGCCGCCGAGATCAGAGAAGCGCGTAGCGATCCGGCGCGCCCCTCCGCTCCCTGGGCTGCCCTGTTCGTCCTCTCGTGCAGGTATCAGCCACAGGCGGTCGCAGGACGCCGAGACGAGAGGAGCGCGTAGCGATCTGGGGCGCTCGGGGGCTCCGCAGACCGCTCGGGTCGCCTTTTGGTGCGGGCAGCCGCGCCCCTGGCACGGACTGGCGGCCTCTGAGGGCTCGGATGCCCGGCGGGCCGACGCCCGGCACCTCGCCTCAGCACTGAGGGGCTGCCCCTCTCCTCCTGTCCGGTGACCGTTCTTTCGGGGGTTTCCCGGCAGTTCTTCGGCTTTCCGGGGCGGGCCGGTCTGTCAAGGGTGGCCGAAGGCCATCGCGAAGCGACGCGACCGAAGGGAGCGCCCTTGACAGGCCGGCCCGACACGGAAGGACGATGGGACTGACGGGAAACCCCCGAACCAACCCTGATCCCGCCCAAGGGAGTACCCCCTACCCCCGCCCCAGGATCACCGTCCCCGCCGAGCAGAACCAGCCTCCCGTGCCCGAGGCCAGGGCTACCTCCGGCAGGGTGCCGTCCGGCTTCGTGACCTGGCCCGGGCCCGCCTCGCCGCGGAGTTGGCGGGTGGCTTCGACCAGGAGGAAGAGGCCGCGCATGCCCGGGTGGCAGGCGGAGAGGCCGCCGCCGTCGGTGTTGACCGGGAGTTCGCCGTCCCGCAGCAGGCGGCCCTTCTCGACGAAGGCTCCGCCTTCGCCCTTGGCGCAGAAGCCGAGGTCCTCCAGCGTCACCAGGGTCATGTACGTGAAGGCGTCGTAGATCTCCGCGAGGTCCACGTCGGCCGGAGTGAGCCCCGCGCGGGCGAAGGCCTGGCGGCCCGAGGCGGCGGCGGGGGAGACGGTGAAGTCCTCCCACTCCGACATGGTGGTGTGGGACACCGACGTGCCCGTGCCCAGCACCCACACCGGGGACTTCGCCGTGTCGGGTACGTAGTCCTCGGCGGCCAGCAGTACGGCGCAGCCGCCGTCCGAGCGGATGCAGCAGTGGAGCTTGGTGAAGGGGTCGGCGATCACATCGGACGTCAGCACGTCCTCCACCGTGATGGGGTCCCGGAACATGGCGTCCGGGTTGGTCGCGGCGTTCGCCCTCGCCTGGACGGCCACCGAGGCGAGCTGTTCCAGGGTGGTGCCGTACTCGTGCATGTGCCGTCGCGCGGCCATCGCGTACTTGGACACGAGCGTGTGGCCGTACGGGACCTCGAACTGGAGCGGCCCCCGGGCCCCGAACGACAGGTTGGACGTGCGCCGCCGGGCCTTGATGTCGGCGCGGGCGGTGGAGCCGTAGACCAGCAGGACGGCGTTGGCGTGGCCGGCGGCGATGGCGTCGGCGGCGTGGGCGGCCATGACCTCCCACGTGGAGCCGCCGACGGAGGTGGAGTCGACCCAGGTGGGCCGCAGTCCGAGGTACTCGGCCACCTCCACCGGGGCGAGCACGCCGAGGCCGGCCGAGGCGAAGCCGTCGATGACGGAGCGGTCGAGGCCGGAGTCGGCCAGGGCCCGGCGGGCGGCCTGTGCGTGCAGGGCGTAGGGGGTCGGGCCGTCGACCCGGCCGCAGTCCGAGAGGGCGACGCCGACCACCGCGACCCGGCGGCGGGGCGTGGCGGGGGAGACGGGCGCAGAAAGGGGTCCAGGCATGGGGGGACGGTACATCTGACGCCCAGTCAGATGCTAGACCACGGCGCCGGCGCGGCTCCGGCGCGGCCCCGCCCGGCCACGGTGTGCCCCCGCCCGGCAACCGGCAGTCCGCCCGCCCCCGCGCCCGCAAAGGGCGGCCTCCGCCCCCTGTGCATCTCACCCCCGCCGCCCTAACATGACGCCCCGTCAGATACGGGGAGGAGCCCGACGATGGATGCCGCCTTCACCGCGGAGCAGGACGAGATGCGCCGTACCCTGCGCGAGATCCTGGCCAAACGCTGCGGGCCGGACGAGGTCAAAACCGCCGTCCGGACCGCCGCGGGACACGACCGCGAGCTGTGGCAGCAGCTCTCCCGGCAGCTCGGTCTGCCGGGCATCGCCGTCACCGAGGAGTACGGCGGTGTCGGCTGTGCCCCCGGGGACCTCGCGCTGGCCTGTGAGGAGACCGGGCGCGCGCTGCTGCCCTCGCCCCTCCTCGCCACCGCCGTCCTCGCCGCCCCGCTGATCACCGCCCTCGGCACCGCCGGGCAGCGTGCCGCCCTGCTGCCGCCGCTCGCCGCCGGGGAGCTGACCGCCGCCCTCGCCGTCCCCGGCCCCGCCCTGGCCGCCGCGCTCGCCCTGACCGGCGACAACGCCCCCGGCGACTGGGCGGGCGGGGGCCGGGCCGGCGGGGTCCAGGCGCGCCGCACCGACGACGGGTGGCGGCTGTACGGGGAGGTGCCCCAGGTGCTCGACGGGCACAGCGCCGGCCTGCTCCTCGTCGCGGCGCACACCGGCGGCTTCGCCCGCGCCCGCACCCTGCTGTTCCTCGTACGCGAGGACGCGCCCGGCCTCGTCCGGGACCGGCAGGCCACCCTCGACGAGACCCGCCCGCAGGGCCGCGTCCAACTGCGTGACGTGACGGCGGAACTGCTGGGGGACGACGACCTGGCCGACCCGCTCCCCGCCCTCGCCGCCACCGGCTGCGGCGCGGCCGCCGTCCTGGCCGCCGAGGCGGTCGGCGCGGCGGACCGGGCGCTGTCCCGCACCGTGGAGTACGTACGCCAGCGCGAGCAGTTCGGCCGGGCCGTCGGCTCCTTCCAGGCGGTCAAGCACCGCCTCGCCGACCTCTACGTACAGGTACAGGCGGCCCGCTCGGCCGCCTACTACGCCGCCTGGGACCCGGACCAGGGCGGCCTCGCCCTCGCCCAGGGGCTGGAGGCGCTGCGCACCACCGCCGGGGAGGCGATCCAGCTGCACGGCGGCATCGGCTTCACGTGGGAGCACGACGCCCACCTCTACTTCAAGCGGGCGGCCGCCGACGAGCTGCTCTTCGGCCCCGTCCACCGCCTGCGCGCGCACGCCGCGCAGCACGCAGGGCTCTTCGACCCGTCCGCGACCCCAGAGAGGGCGGCCGTCTGATGGCTCCCACCGCTTCCAAAGGCCCCGGAACCGCGACCGCGCTGGGCGTCAAGCTCATGCAGAAGGTCTCCTCGACGCTCCTCTTCGCCAAGGTCGCACCGCACTTCATCCCCGCCATGGACAAGGCCGTGCACCGCCTCACCCGGGGAAAGGTGCTGCTCAGTGCCCGGATGCTGCCGGGCGTGATCCTCACCGCCAGGGGTGCCAAGACGGGGGAGCCGCGCACCACGCCGCTCGCGTGCATGCCGGAGGACGGAGGCGTGAGCTGGCTGCTGATCGGCTCCAACTTCGGCCGCCCCGGCCACCCGGCCTGGACCGGGAACCTGCTCAAGCACCCGGACGCGGACGTGAGCTGGCAGGGGCAGGACATCGCGGTACGGGCCCGGCTGCTGGAGGGGGCCGAGCGGGCGGCGGCGTGGCAGGCGGTGCTGAAGTTCTGGCCGCCGTACGCGACGTACCAGGCGCGCATCGAGCGCGAGATCAGGCTGTTCCGCCTGGAGCGGCGCTGACGGCGGCGCTGACGGCGGCGCCGACGACTGTGCTGACGGCGGTGCCGGCAACGGCTCGGCCGACGGCGGGTGCGGGGAGCGGCGGACCCTCCAGGGGGTCCGCCGTCACCTGGTCGGCTTCTTGCCGGTGATGCCCAGGTGCACGAGCAGGGCCAGGTTCGGCTTGAGTTCGGCCTGCTTGACGCCCCAGGTCTGGAAGCCCTTCTGGTGCGAGGCGACCGCCGCCAGCATCGCGACGAGCGAGCCCGCCATCGCGGCGGGGCTGAGGTCCTTGTCGACCTTGCCCTTGGCCTGGAGCTCCTTCATCGACTCCGTGAGGGAGTTGGTGACGGAGTTCAGGATCTTCATGCGGATCTTGTAGAAGCGCTTGTCGCCCTCGGCGGCACCGAGGTCGACGACCCGCAGGATCGCGTCGTTGCTGCGCCAGAACTCCAGGAATCCTTCGACGAGTTCCTCGGCGGCGGCCCAGCCGGCCTTGCCGACCCAGTTCCGGCCCTCGACGAGCGCCGTCAACTGCGCGCCCTCCGTGGCCATTTGCTCGGCGATCTCCAGGACGGCGCCCTCGACGTCCGGGAAGTACTGGTAGAAGGTCGCGGGGGAGGTGCCGGCCTTGCGCGCGACGTCGATCACCTTGACGTCGCGGTACGGCGAGGAGCTGAGCATCTCGCTGAGGCAGTCGAGCAGCTTCTGCCGCGTCGCCTGGCCGCGCCGGCCGGCGACACGCCCGTCGACGGTGCGTACTTGTCCTGTCATGCCGTCAGCTTACCGAGGGCCGATCGGCGCGCTATTCGGCCGCCTGCAAATGGGGTTACCCGGCCGTCGACCTGCCCGGGAGGCCTTCGGGGCGGGGGCCGGGGGCGGATTCCGGCCGCCGTTCCGCCCCGGGGGACCTCGTACGTACCGGTGCGTATCCCCCGAATAGTCTTATCAACAGGCTGTGGACAAGTTTTCGGGCGGACCATGGTTCATGGGCATGAAACGCCCGCTGTCCGGACAAGCCCCCCAAGCTACCCAACGCCCCGCCCCCGGACCCAACCCGCACCGCCACGCACCACCCGCGCCACCGGACCGAACCAGCACCACCGGACCGAACCCGCACCACCGGACCGAACCAGCACCACAGGCACCACCCGCACCGCCACGCACCACCCGCACGACGGAAGGAACCCGCCCCATGGCCGCAGCCGCATTCGCGGAAGGCTCGCCCTGCTGGGTCGACGCCTCCCTCCCGGACGTCGAGGCGGGCAAGCGCTTCTACGGCGAGCTCTTCGGGTGGACCTTCGCCGACCCCGCCGGCGCCGAGTACGGCGGCTACACCCAGGCCTACAGCCGGGGCCGCAACGTCGCCGCCCTCGCCCCCAAGCCCGACGGCCGCATGCCCACCGTCTGGGGCGTCTACCTGTACACCTCGGACGCCTACGCCTGCGCGGCCCGCATCCGCGCCGCGGGCGGCCAGATGGTGATGGACCCGCAGCCCGTCGGCCCGTACGGCACCGCCGCGATGGCCGCCGACCCCGGCGGAGCCGTCTTCGGCCTCTGGCAGCCCGGCACCCACCACGGCTTCGACGCCCAGGACGAGCCGGACACCTACTGCTGGGCCGAGGTCTACACCCGGGCCCGCGACGCCGTCGACGTCTTCTACGCCAACGTCTTCGGCTACGTCCCCCAGGACCAGGACGACTCCGGGACCGGCGTCGAGTACCGCGTCTGGTCCCCGCCCGGCAGCGCGCCCGGCCCCGACACGGCCGTCCTCGGCCGCAGCCTGATCACCGACGCCTTCCCGGAGATCATGCCGGCGCACTTCCTCGTCTACTTCGCCGTCCCCGACTGCGACCGCGCCGTGGCCACCGTGCAGCGGCTCGGAGGGCGCGTCACGGCCGATCCGTTCGACACCCCGTACGGGCGGATCGCGGTCGTCGCGGACAATCAGGGGGCGGTCTTCGCGCTGCTGTCGGAGCCGCCGTCGCAGCAGTCGTCGTAGCCGCGTCGGACCCGCCGTCGCAGCCGCGTCCCAACGCACACCCGTAGCCGGGGCCGGACCAGGCGCGGGCCTGACAGAATCGGGTCGTACCGGTGCGCGCGCCCTTGGCAGCCGCGCCCGGGTGGAAGCGGGTCCGGCAGGGGCCCGTACGGGGAGGTAGTGGAGGCGAGTGGTGGAGCAGCTGACGCAGCACGACCCGAGACGGATCGGCCCCTTCGAGGTGCTCGGACGGCTCGGCGCCGGCGGCATGGGGCTGGTCTATCTCGCACGTTCGGCGTCCGGACGCCGGGTCGCGATCAAGACGGTGCGTACCGAACTCGCCGAGGACCAGCTGTTCCGCGTGCGGTTCACCCGCGAAGTGGAGGCGGCGCGCGCCGTGTCCGGCTTCTACACGGCGGCCGTGGTCGACGCCGACCCGCGCGCCGCGGTGCCGTGGCTGGCGACGGCGTACGTACCGGCGCCCTCGCTGGAGGAGATCGTCAACGAGTGCGGGCCCATGCCCGCGCAGGCCGTGCGGTGGCTCGCGGCCGGCATCGCCGAGGCGCTCCAGTCCATCCACGGCGCGGGGCTGGTCCACCGCGACCTGAAGCCGTCCAACGTGCTGGTCGTCGAGGACGGCCCGCGCGTGATCGACTTCGGCATCGCGAGCGGCGTGTCCAACACCCGCCTGACGATGACGAACGTGGCCGTCGGCACCCCGGCGTACATGTCGCCCGAGCAGGCGAAGGACTCGCGCAGCGTCAAGGGCGCCAGCGACGTGTTCTCGCTCGGCTCGACCCTCGTCTTCGCCGCGACCGGGCACCCGCCGTACCACGGGGCGAACCCGGTCGAGACGGTGTTCATGCTGCTGCGCGAGGGCCCCAACCTGGAGGGGCTGCCGGACGAGCTGCGGCCGCTGATCGACTCCTGCATGCAGATGGACGCCACGCAGCGCCCGACCCCCGCCGACCTCCAGGCGCAGCTGGCCCCGCACCTGTTCGACGGCGGCGACGACAGCGGGACGGCCTCGGCGTGGCTGCCGGAGCGGGCCGTCGCGATGATCGAGACCCGGCGCGCGGGCAACCGTACGGGGACCACCCCGTCCCCCGTCGTCTCCTCGCCGCCGCCCCCGGGCCCGTCCACGCACCGCAGGCCCGCGCGCGGCACCGTCGACCCGTTCGTCGACCCGCGTACCGGGCAGGCCGTGCCGCCGCGTCCGGACCGGCCGCCGCTGACCCCGCCGCCGGTGCGGGGCCCGGCTCCGGTGCCGGTGTCCTCGATGCCCGGGACGCCCGTACGGCTCGGCGGTGCGCCGGTGCCGATCGGGCCCGGGCCGCGCGCGACGGCCTCCGCCCCGGCGGGGCACGCCGCGGCGGACTCGGCGACCGGCTGGGTGCGCCCGCCGGCCGGGACCCCGGCGTCGTCGGCGGCCCCGGCGGCGACCCCGTCCGTACCGGCTCCCGGGCCGTCGCCCGACAGCGGTCGCTGGCGGCCGTGGCGCTTCCGCATGTCCAACGAGGTGTGGGGCACCCCGACCGTCGCGGGAGACCTCCTCTACGTCACCTCCTTCGAGGTGCACGCCCTGGACGTCGGCAGCGGCCGGCGCCAGTTCAAGACGCGGGACGTGGCCTGGTCGATGGCGGTCGCCGACGGCCGCATCCACGCCTCCGACGGGCCGTCCCTGTTCGCCCTCGACGCGAAGGACGGCTCCGAGCGGTGGCGGCTGAACGCCGACGCCTGGGTGTACGCGCTGCGCGCCGAGCGGGGCACCGTCATCACCGCCACGCGCGGCGGCGGCGTCCAGGGCTGGGAGGCGTCGAACGGGCAGAAGCTGTGGGAGCTGAGCGGCGCCCAGTCCGACTTCGAGACCCCGGAGGCGGCCCCCGTCCTGCACGAGGGCACCGTGTACGTCTGGCAGGACGCCCGGCTGCGCGCGCTGGACGCCCGCTCCGGCCAGGAGGCCTGGTCGTACCCGGTCGGGGACGCGGCCTCCTGCGGCAACGTCCCGGTCCGCGTCACGCCCGCCCCCGACGGCAACGTCTACGTCTGCGCTGGTACCCGCGTGCTCTCCGTGGACCGGGCCTCGGGCCGGGTCCGCTGGCACTTCGAGGCCCCGGCGGTCTTCCTGGCCCCGCCGGCCTTCGCTCCGGGCCCCGCGGTCACGGGCGGCGGGGTCTACCTCGCCGACTACCTGGGCACCGTCTACGCCCTGGACGCGGCCACCGGCAAGGACCGCTGGCGCATCGCCACCGAGCCGCGCCCGGCGTCGGACCCGGTGCTCGTCGCGAACGGCAGCGTCCACCTGGGCGCGGGCAGCGCCCTGTACACGCTGGACGCGGTGACCGGCACCCCGAAGTGGCGGTTCGCGGCGGGCGGCGAGATCACCGGCCCGCCGGTGGTCGCGGACGGCCGCGTCCACTTCGGTTCGGCCGACCACTGCCTGTACACCCTGGACGCGGTCGGCGGCCAGCTCCGCTGGAAGCTGGCGACGGGCGGCGAGATCACCGGGGCCCCGGTGGCGGAGGCGGGCGTGGTGTACGCGTGCAGCAAGGACCGCTGCGTCTACGCCCTGGACGCCGCGAAGGGCACGGGCACCCGCACGAGCGCCTGACCTGCGACGTAACCGCCCCCCGCCGTCCGCGGCGGGGGCCTTCGCGACGCGCCGGGGGGCCGGTCCCCGGCCCCGCCGGGGTGCGGTTGGTACCGGGAGTGACAGGATGGGACCCATGAGCAACGTATTCTTCGACATCACCATCGACGGTGCGCCGGCCGGCCGCATCGTCTTCAGCCTGTTCGACAAGGTCGTCCCGAAGACGGCCGAGAACTTCCGCCAGCTGGCCACCGGCCAGAACGGCTACGGCTACGCCGGCTCCGGCTTCCACCGCGTCATCCCGCAGTTCATGCTGCAGGGCGGTGACTTCACCAACCACAACGGCACCGGTGGCAAGAGCATCTACGGCGCGAAGTTCGAGGACGAGAACTTCGACCTGAAGCACGACCGCCCGTACCTGCTGTCGATGGCGAACGCCGGCCGCAACACCAACGGCTCGCAGTTCTTCATCACCACCGTCGTCACCTCGTGGCTCGACGGCAAGCACGTCGTCTTCGGCGAGGTCGTCGAGGGCCAGGACATCGTCGACAAGATCGAGTCCCTGGGCACCCAGTCCGGCGCCACCCGCGCCAAGGTCGAGATCGCCGCTTCCGGCACCGTCGAGGCCTGATCCCCAGCACGCGCCGGTCGGCCCCGCCCCCTCTCCGGGGTGCGGGGCCGCCGTCGTTTCTACGCGGAACGGTCCGGGACGGTGGCCACGGCGAGCATGTGGGAGCTGGCGGCGAGCAGGTCGGGGTGGGGCTCCGCGAGCCGGGCCGCCGTCAGCGCGGCCTCGAACATCTTCGAGTCGGCCAGACTGCTTCCGGTGTGCTGCTCGGTCGCCTTCAGGGCGGACCACGCCGGGCCCTCCACGCCGTAGACGACCGGTGCTTCGAGGCCGGCCTCGCGCATCTCGTCCTCCAGGCTCTGGCCGGTGTGGAAGTAGGCACTGGTGAAGCCCTTACGGCCCGGTTCATGGATTCCGCTGACGAGGATGTCGGCAACGGCGCCGCGCACACGATCCACGGTGAGCATCGTGGTGGCGACGTGCTCGAAGAGGGAGGCGTAGCGGCCGATGGCGGCGGCCGCGACGATACCCCCGGGGCGGACGACTCGGGCAGCCTCGTGGAGTGCCCGGACGCGGTCACCGGGGTCGAGTAGGTGGTAGAGCGGGCCGAGGACGAGCGCGACGTCGTAGGAGGCGTTGGCAGCGGCCAGCTCGCGGGCGTCGCCGAGCGAGACGCGGAATCCGGCGGCTGCGGCTTCGTCGACATGGCGCGGTACGGGGTCGACCAGGTCGACGTCGTACCCGTCTTCGGTGAGCCACCGTGCGTGCGCTCCGGGGCCCGAACCGATGTCGATGACGCGGGCGGGCGCGGCCGGGAGATGGCGCCGCAGCAGCTCCTGCGTGCGGACCATTTCGAGTAGCCCGTCCGCGCTGCTGCTCAGCCGGTCGGATTCGCTGATCGTCTCGCTGTAGAAGGCGATGATCTCTGGGCCTACGGAGTATGCGGGCATGGGGCGATTCTGGCTGCTGGCCGTATCGGGCGGTAGCCCCTAGCGTGACCGGTCAACCGGTTAGCCCCACTTCGCTTCAAGGAACGCACATGTCACTTCTGAAGTACGAACAGATCGCGGAGAGCCTGCGTCGGCGCGTGGCTGACGGTGAGTTCGGCCCCGGCGACCTCCTCCCGTCCAGCCGCGACCTGTGCGAGCAGTGGGCGGTTTCGCGTGCGACTGCCATCAGGGCCATGGAGGTGCTGAGGGCTGACGGGCTTGTGGTGCCCCATCAAGGCCGCGGATTCTCAGTGACGCAGGTTCCGGTCGCTCGGCCCGCAGGAGGCAGGGGCTCCGGCACCAGCCGGGTGCAGACGGGTGCTCCGTACCGCCGGATCGGCGTGCCCGAGATGCTGGTGCCGCCGTCCCACATCGCCGAAGCCCTCCACCTGGCGGCGGGCCGGCGAGCCCTTCAGCGAGCCCGGTTGGTCCTCACGGAGGAGGGCGGGGCGCACTCGTATGTGACCGCATGGTTTCCGCCGGAGATCGCGGACGTTTGCCCTCGACTGCATCAGAACGGCCCGATCGCCGAGGGGACGACGCACTACGTGCGGCGCATGACGGGACGGCTTTCGGTTCGCGGCACGGACACGACCTCGGTTCGGTTGGCAACGAGCGCGGAGGCCGAACTCCTTCAGGTGAAACGTCCATGCGCGGTCGCAGTGGTCCTGCACATCGCCTACGACGAGGCGGAAGGGGCCCTGGTCTGCGAGGAAGGGGTCACGCCTGAGGGGCTGTGGGAGTTGGTGGACAACTATTCGCTGAATCAAGGGGGTTGACTGGACCGGTCCACCGGTCCAATCTCTCCGTGAATGCAGATACCCCCGCGACCGCGCCAACGGTCCGGGGGCGTGGCCAACGCTTCGAAGGAGCGTCAGCATGGAGCATTTTATCGGCCCGCCGGTGGGAGATGCCGAAGTCGTGCGGCGATGGCGCAGGGAAGCGCGGTGCGTACCCCTCGCGAGGCTGGAGCTGTGCAGGACCCTGGCGGCGTGGGGGCTTTCCGAGCTGGAGGGGGACGCGCTGCTGGTGGCGTCCGAGCTGGTCACCAATGCGGTACGGCATGCCGCGGGCCCCCGGGACCGGGAGATCGAGACCCGGTACGTACGGCAGCCGGGCGGAGTGCGGATCGAGGTTCACGACGCCTGCGCCGTACGGCCCGGGGTCCGGGTGACCGCCGTGAACTCGGAGGCGGGCGGGGGCTGTTCCTGGTGTCGGCGATCGCTGACCGCTGGGCCGTGGGCGAACGGGTCGGGCCCGGGAAGCGTGTCTGGGCCGAGCTGTCCGTCAAGGGAGGGCGGGCGTGATCCCGGGCGTGGTGCAATCGTCGGCATGGCTCCTCTTTTGTGACCGTGCCGGCAGTGGGCCGATCCACGAGTCGGAGTGCACCTCGTGCCTCGAGGGCTCCGGCCCGGCGGATGACGAGGCCGCCCCGGCCATGTGGTCCCTCCGCCACGCCCGCCGCACGGGCCACACCGGCTACCGCAGGGTGATCACACACTTCCAGCGCGCCTTGGAGTGCTCTGTCGGCACTCGACCACACAACGACGAGGAGACGACCATGACCGGAAAGCACGGTGGAGGCACCGGATCCGGGCAGGGCGGTAGTCAGCAGGACGACAGCCAGAGCGGTGCCAAGCACGGAGGCGGTGGCTCCGACGAGGGCGGCAATACGTCCGACGGCTCCGGCCCGGCGAGCGGCGAGTAGCGGCGCAATGGCCGTGCGTGCAGAGGAGGCGGGCCCCAACGGGCTCGCCTCCGCGCTCGTGGAATCGGGCGCACTGACATCGGACTGGTTGCCGTCCTTTCAGGCGGTCCCACGCGAGCTGTTCCTTCCTGACCGCATCTGGCCCGGGATCGCAGACGGAACGCGCCAGAACGCGCTCGTGTCCCGCGACGGCGATCCGGCCGCATGGCGGGCAGCCGTGTACTCCGACATTCCGCTGACGACCCAATGGGACGACGGCCTCCACCAGGGCGATGGGCTCGGCACCACCCCGACGAGTTCCAGTTCCATGCCCCGCATGGTGTGCTCCATGCTCACCGACCTCGATGTGTGCGACGGCGTCAAGGTGTTGGAGATCGGCACCGGCACGGGCTGGAACGCCGGACTCCTCGCCCATCGCCTTGGGCACGAGAACGTGGTGAGCATCGAGTACGACGAGGACGTGGCGCGGGCCGCGGGCGAGAACCTGCGCCGTGCCGGGCTGCGTCCGCTGGTCTTCGTGGGTGACGGCCGCCTCGGACACGTGGGCGGTGGCCCCTATGACCGGGTGATCGCCACTTGCCCGATCGGGAGTGTTCCTCGGCCGTGGATCGAGCAGACGCGTGACGGCGGGGTCATCGTGGCCCCCTGGGCCACGGAATACGGCGGAGAAGCCATCGTGCGTCTGATCGTCCGCGGCGGTGCGGCCTCGGGGTTCTTCACCCGCTCTTCGGCCTTCATGAGACTGCGGCAGCAGCGGGCTGCACGGCCCCCGTTCGAGGAGTACTTGAAGGGCGAGGAGTGGCCGGCCGGTGGGGCGAGGAGCACCACCAGGCTCTCCCCAGCCGACACCGGCAGCTGGATCGCCCAGTTCGTCATCGGCTTGCGGGTTCCGGGCGTCTTCTGGCGGTCGGAGCCGTACGAGGACGGGACGTACACGCTCTGGCTCTACAGCACCGATACCGAGTCCTGGGCCACGGCGGACCACGTTCCGGGATCCCGTGAGTTCGAGGTCGTCCAGTCCGGGCCCCGGAGGCTGTGGGACGAGGTCGAGAGGGCGTTCCGTTGGTGGGACCACGCTGGTCGGCCGGGCTTCGAAGGCTTCGGGCTGACGGTCACCGACGCGGGACAGAGCGCCTGGCTCGCCGACCCCGACCGGTCATGGCGCGTCTGACCTGCGGGGCGCGGTCCACGGGGTCGACCGCATCGTGTGGGAGCTCGTGCCGCGACGGGCGGGGGTCGCCGAGACACGAAGAGTCGCGTAGCGATCTGTCGCGTCTGGGGGGCTTCCCAGGGAGCTCCGATCAACCCAGGCTGCTCTGAGACCGCCCCAGGGGATCCCGCTCCCAGGCCCCCGGGCCCGCAGGCGGGGGCGGGTGGGCAGCCGCCGACCGGCCTCCGCCCCCTCGAGGGGGAGATGGCGGGCCCGAGCCGGCGTCACACCACCGGGAGGCTCTGCACCGCCAGGACCGGGAGGTGGTCCGTGGTGGTGCGGGGCCGACGTCGTTTCAGTGGTCCTGCGGGGAGGTGGGGGCCCATCGGCGGGGGTCCACCGGGTCGACCGCGTCGCGCGGGAGTTCGCGTCGCGAGCGGCGGGGGCGGCCGCGCATGACGGCCGCCGCGAGCAGCAGCAGGGCGCCCGCGCCGAAGGCGGTGGCGACGCCCGAGCCGATGCCGGTGCCCTCGACGCCGACCGACAGCCCTCCCGCCGCCTGGCCCTGGCGGACCATCCACAGCACCGCGAAGCCCAGTACGACGACCCCCGCGAACGCCATAAGCAGCCGTGAGCGGCGTACGACCGCCAGCAGCGTCAGCAGCGCCGCGAACAGGGACGGCAGCAGCAGCGAGCCCAGCAGGGCGGCCCCGTCGTCGGTGACGCCGGAGCCGGCGAACAGCTCCTCGATGCGGTAGTCGCGGCCGGGGCGGCCGTCGTACCAGGCGCGGAAGGGGCTCCAGACGGCGGCCGCCGCCCCGATCAGGCCGATGATCGAGCCGATTGCGTTGCGGATCATGCCCGGCCCTCCGGGGTAGGGGTCATGGGGCAGGGGGTCATGATCCCGACGCTATGTCCGGATTCCCGCGGCCGCACGCCGGGCGCGTCAGGACGTGGCGCGGGCCGATTCCACCCGGGCGCGCAGGGCGTCGTTCATCGCGGTGAAGTTGCGCCCGGTGCCGTCCAGGAGCCGGCCGAGGAAGGGGACCAGCAGGCCGCGGAAGCGCTCGCCGTGCACCAGCCGGGTGGTGCGGTTCGGGCCCTCGGACAGGCGCAGGTAGTGCTCGCCGTCGAAGAGGCCGCGGACGAGGAAGTGCCCGAGCCAGCGCAGCTCGGTGCCGGGGGAGGCGACCAGGACGGTCGGCCGGAACGTCGTGGGCTTCCCGGACTCCGGGTACATCGTCAGGGTGAGCCTCTCGCCGGGCACCGCCTCCCCGGCGGCCGCGCGGATGAACGGGTTCCAGGTGCAGTAGCGGGGGAGGTCGGTGAGGACCGCCCAGACCTCTTCGGGGGTCGCGTCGATGCTGATCTCGGTGCTGATGGTGCGTCGCACTGTTCCGTGCTCCTCTTGGTGATGCGGTGCTCACCGAAGGGACGCGGGGGGTGTGCGGCTGCCGCCGGGTTCGGTCGTCGGATGCAACCACGGTTCACGTCGGCAAAGTACGGCGCGGGCGGCGTCTTCGCTGGTGGCGCAGAGAGTGGAGGAGTGCGTTCCGGGTGTGGGGTGGTGAATGCCGACAGGTCGGGCGGCCCCGGCCCGCTCCGGCGCGGGGAACCGGTCGGCCGCGCTCCCGGCCCCGCGGACGGCCGCCCCGGGCGGCGGGCCCGGGTGGCGGGCCCGGGCGGGACGCAGCCGACGGCCCGATGCCCCGGCCCGCCCGGTGCCCGGTTCAGCGCAGTCGGAACTCCGCCCCCGGGCGGCGGGTCGCGAACAGGGACGCCTGGCGCTCCGCCGGGAGGTTCCCCAGCGCGATCAGTGCCGGCGCCTGGTCCAGCGCCTGCTGGAGCGCCGCCCGCTTCGCCGACCACAGGGCCCGCACCGTGCCCTGCACCGCATCCGTCGGGAACCCGGCCAGCGTCCGCGCCGAACGCAGCGCCGCCTCCAGCAGCTCCCCGGGCTCCGCAAGCTCCGAGACCAGCCCGATCTCGTACGCCCGCCGCGCGGAGAGCCGTTCGGCCGTCCCCATCAGGGACATCCGGGCCGCCTCCCCGAACGGCATCCGCTGCGCCATGTACACGGCCTCGTAGGCGCTGACCATCCCGTACGAGGTGTGCGGGTCGAAGTACGTCGCGCTGGTCGACGACACGATGAACTCCGCCTCGCCGAGCAGGTAGAACGCCCCGCCGCAAGCCATGCCGTTGACGGCGGCGACCACCGGCTTCCACAGGTCGTTGGCCTTCGGGCCGATCGCGATCAGCGGGTCGTCGGCCGAGTACGGGGACTCCGGCTGCGGGACCTCGGCCGACCGGTCGATCCCCGTGCAGAACGCGGCGGTGCCCGCGCCCGTGAGCACCACCGCCCGCACGTCCCCGTCGAAGCGCAGCTCCCGCCACACCCCGGCCAGGGCGGCGGCCGTCTCCAGGTCGATCGCGTTGTGCCGGCGCTCCCGGTCCAGGGTGACGACGGCGACCCCGGCGGCCTTGTCCCGTTCGACGCGCAGGGTCATGCCTTCTCCAGTACCCAGCGCGGCACGCTCATCCCGCCGACCTCGGTGAACACCGCCTGCACCCGGGCGCCGACGCGCAGCCGCGCCGGGTCGACGGAGTTCAGCGGGGCGTCGGCGGAGGTGACCAGGTTCCCGGCGAGCCGGATCTGCGGGGCGTCGGCCAGCTCGACGAGGACGACGTTGTACGGGGCCTGCGCGGCGTACGCGGGCAGCAGCGGCGGGTGCGGCCGGACCCAGGACCAGATCCGGCCCCGGCCGCTCATCCGGCGCCACTCGCCGTCGAAGGACTGGCAGTGCGGGCAGCAGGGGCGGGGCGGGAAGCGCAGCCGGCCGCAGGCGGTGCAGCCCTGGACGCGGAGTTCGCCCCGGGCGGCGTACTCCCAGAAGGGGGCGCCGTCCTCGTCGGGCACGGGCAGCAGGAGGGATTCCCCGGCGGATGCGGTGGTCTCTTCGGCAGTGGTCATCGGTCGGCTCCTCACGCGCGCAGCAGGATCGCGGACGTCGGGACGCCCTCGCCCGCCGTCACCAGGCAGGTGGCGGCGTCCGGCACCTGCGCGGTGGAGGTGCCGCGCAGCTGCTTGACGCCCTCGTTGATCAGGTTGAAGCCGTGGACGTACGCCTCGCTCAGCCCGCCGCCCCCGGTGTTGATCGGGAGCCGGCCGCCGAGTTCGAGGGACCCGCCCTCGGTGAAGGCGGCGCCCTCGCCGCGCCCGCAGAAGCCGTAGCCCTCCAGGGAGAGCGGGATCAGGGGGGTGAAGGCGTCGTAGATCTGGGCGACGTCCACGTCGGACGGGCCGAAGTCGGCCTGTTTCCACAGGTGCCGGGCGGCGGTCCAGGCGGGCCCGGACAGCGGGTCGTCGTTCCAGTAGTTGACCATCCCGTGGTGCTGGGCGGGCAGCCCCTGGGCGGTGGAGTGCACGTAGACGGGTTTCTGCCGGCAGTCCCGGGCGCGCTCGGCGGAGACGATCACGCAGGCGAGGGCGCCGTCGGTCTCCAGGCAGTTGTCGAAGAGGCAGAGCGGGTCGCTGATCATGCGGGAGCTCATGTACATCTCGCGGGTCAGCGGGCGCTCGTACATCATCGCGGCGGGGTTCTCGTTGGCCCGGTTGCGGCAGGCCATCGCGACGTTGAAGAGGTGGTCGCGGGTGGCCCCGTACTCGTGCATGTAGCGGCGGGCCAGCATGCCGATCTCGTCGGCGGGGCGCAGCAGTCCGAAGGGGCGGGTCCACTGGCCGGGGGTGGGCAGCTGGACGGCCGTGTTCTTCCACGGTCTGGGGCCGGAGCCGCGTTTGCGGGAGCGCCAGGCGACGCCCACGGTGGCCTGGCCGGTGGCTATGGCGGCGGCGAGGTGGCCGACGGTGGCGCAGGAACCGCCGCCGCCGTAGCCGACCTTGGAGAAGAAGGTGACGTCGCCGGCGCCGATGGCCTTGGCGACCTCGACCTCGTCGGTCTCCTCCATCGTGTAGGAGGCGAAGCCGTCGACCTCGGAGGGTGCGATGCCCGCGTCGGCGAGGGCCGCGAGGATCGCCCGGCAGGCCAGTTCCTTCTCGGTCTGCGGCAGCCGTTTGGCAAAGGCGGTCTGGCCGATGCCGACGATTGCCGTAGCGTCCTTGAGCGTTGCGGCCATCGCCACCTCCGGGTGCACCAGTACTGACAGCCGCGAAGGCTACAGCTAATCTGACGGATAGTCAGCTACTGGGATCCAGGGAGGGGCGGGCGGATGTACGAGGGCGCGGGCGCGGACGGCACCGAAAAGGCCGGAACGGACTCCGAAAGGGCCCCCGGAGCGGACCTGGGAGCCGTATCCGGAACGGACCCCCGAGCCGAATCCGGAGCCGCATCCGGAACGGACCCCGGAGCGGGCGCGGGCGGCCCGGGAACCCCCCCGCCCGGCACCCCCGACCCCCGCGGCGACCTGCGCTGGGGCACCGTCGCCGCCCTCGTGCGCGACGCCGCCGAGCGGTACGGCGACCGCGAGGCCGTCGTCGACGGGCGCACCCGGATCACCTACGCCGAACTCGGCGCCCGCGTCGAACGGGCGGCCGCCGCCTGCATCGCCGCCGGCACCGGACCCGGCGACCGGGTCGCCGTCTGGGCCCCCAACACCCTCGAATGGATCGTGTCCGCCCTCGGCGCCGTCACCGCCGGAGCGGTCCTCGTCCCCCTCAACACCCGCTTCAAGGGCGCCGAAGCCGCCTACGTCCTCGCGCGCAGCCGCGCCCGCCTGCTCTTCGTCACCGGCACCTTCCTCGGCACCTCCTACGTCGCCTCCCTGCGCCGCGCCGCCGCCGAAGGCACCGGCACCGGCCCGCTGCCCGGCCTGCCCCACCTCGACCAGGTCGTCGTCCTCGCCGACGACGCCCCCGAGGCCTTCCGCACCTGGAAGGACTTCCTCGCCGGCGGGGACGCGGTACCCGCCGCGGCCGTCCGCGAACGCGCCGGAGCGATACGCCCCGACACCCCCTCCGACATCATCTTCACCTCCGGTACCACCGGCCGCCCCAAGGGCGCCGTCATCACCCACGCCCAGACCCTGCGCTGCTACGCCGTCTGGAGCGAGCTCGCCGGACTCCGCGAGGGCGACCGCTACCTCATCGTGAACCCCTTCTTCCACACCTTCGGCTACAAGGCCGGGATCATCGCCTGCCTGATGCGCGGCGCCACGATGGTCCCCCAGCCCGTCTTCAACGTGGACACCGTCCTCGCCAACATCGCCGCCGAGCGGATCTCCGTGCTCCCCGGCCCGCCCACCCTCCACCAGTCCCTCCTCGACCACCCCCAGCGCGACCACCACGACCTGTCCGCACTGCGCCTGGTCGTCACCGGCGCCGCCGTCGTCCCCCTCCAGCTCGTCGAACGGCTCCGTGCCGAACTCCGCATCGCCACCGTCCTCACCGCCTACGGGCTCTCCGAGGCCGGCGGCATCGTCACCATGTGCCGCCGCGACGACCCCGCCGAGACCGTCGCCGCCACCTCCGGCCGGCCCATCCCCGACACCGAGGTGCGCGTCACCGCCGCCGACGGCGCCGCCCTCCCCGCCGGGCGGCCCGGCGAGGTCCTGGTCCGCGGCCACCACGTCATGCGCGGCTACTTCGAGGACCCCGAGGGCACCGCGGCCGCCATCACCCCCGACGGCTGGCTGCGCACCGGCGACGTCGGCGTCCTCGACGCCGCGGGCAACCTGCGCATCACCGACCGGATCAAGGACATGTTCATCGTCGGCGGCTTCAACGCCTACCCCGCCGAGATCGAGCAACTCCTCGGCCTCCACCCGGACATCGCCGACGTCGCCGTCGTCGGCGTGCCCGACCCGAGGCTCGGGGAGGTCGGCAAGGCGTACGCGGTCCGCCGCCCCGGCTCCACCCTCACCGCCGACGACCTGATCGCCTGGTCCAGGCGGGAGATGGCCAACTACAAGGTCCCGCGCCAGGTCGAGTTCGTCGCCGCCCTCCCGCGCAACGCCAGCGGCAAGGTCCTCAAGACGGAACTCCGCACGCGCTGACCGCCGCGCGGCGGCCGGGTCCCGGCCCGACGGGGGCGTTAGCCTGCACGGGTGAGGTCAAACCAGTCAGGTGTCCGATTCCGTTTGCCGTTCCGGCCCCGCCGGCCGGCGGGCAGGGCGGGCGTGGCGGGCGTGGCGTGGGCCGCCGCCGGCGCGCTCGGCCTGTGCGCCGCGGGCTGGCTCACCCTCGCCCCCTCGTCGACCGACCCGGCCGACGGCGACGGCGGAACCGCGAAGGGGAAGAAGAAGGCCGGCCTCACCGCCGCCGTCTCCGCACCCTTCAGCGCCTTCACCGAGGGCTACGACTGCTACCGCATCCCCACCCTCACCACCACCAAGGACGGCACCCTGCTGGCCATGGCCGAGGCCCGCACCGCCGGCTGCGACGACATCGGCGACATCGACATCGTCCTCAAGCGCTCCACCGACGAGGGCCGCACCTGGGGCCCCATGCAGGTCGTGCGCGGCGCCGGCGACCCCGGCGCCTACGGCAACCCCGTCCCCGTCGTCGACTCCGCCTCCGGACGCATCACCCTCCTCCACGCCTACAGCACCTGGGCCCCCGACGCCGACGGCAACCGCGTACGCGGCCCCCGCGAACTGCGCCTGGCCCACAGCACCGACGACGGCGCCGGCTGGACCACCGACCCCGCCCCGCAGCCCCAGCTCAAGGGCGCCGACTGGGCCTGGGTCTCCGTCGGACCCGGCCACGGCATCCAGCTCACCCCGACCCGCCCCGACCGCCCCGGCCGGCTCGTCGTCAGCGCCGACTACCGCACCGAGCCGGGCGAATCCGGCGCCCAGCTCCTCTACAGCGACGACGGCGGCCTCACCTGGCAGCCCGGAGCCCGCTGGGGCGCCCCCCAGGGCACCCCCGCCCCCAACGAACCCGCCCTCACCCAGCTGCCCGACGGCCGGATCTACGTCAACGCCCGCTCCACCGCCACCTGCGGCACCCCCGACCACCGCGTCGCCGCCATCGTCGAGGACGCCGCAGCCCCCACCGTCCCCGACCCCGGCTTCCTCCCCGTCACCGGCCTCCCCGCCCCGCCCGCCGCCGGATCCGTGCTCCAGCTGCCCGGCGGCCCCCTCCTGCTGTCGGCACCCAGCCGGCCCGGCGCCGAGTTCTCCGACCGCTGGACCCTGGCCGTGCGCACCTCGAAGGACGAGGGCCGCACCTGGTCCAGGAGCGGCGCCGTCGTCCTGCGCGAACGCGCCGGCTACTCCGACATGGCCGTCCTGCCCGGCGGCCGGGTCGGCATGCTCTACGAGACCGCCAACGGCACCCCGCACGGCTACGTCAAGTTCACCGCCTTCGGCCCCCACGAGCTCCAGGCCGCCGCCGAGGACCTCACCCCGCGCCACACCGACGACGCCACCCCCTTCCACGCCGACGCCGTCGTCCACGGCGCCCCCAGGCTCGGCAACCGCCCCGACGGCGGGAAGACCATGCGCTTCGACGGCAAGGACGACTTCCTGCGCCTGATCGACTGCCCCGACCAACTCCGCATCGGGGACGGTGACTTCGCCGTCGCCACCTGGGTCAAGTACAAGACCCGCGGCCAGGACCGGGACAGCGGGCAGCGCCAGCCCCTCTTCTGGGCCTACGGCCAGGGACCCGCCGCCAAGCAGCTCCGCATCGAGGCCGACCCCGCCACCGGCCGACTCGAAGCCACCCTCGACGCCGGTACCGGCCCCGCCGCGCTCACCGCCCCCGCCCGCACCGACGACGACGCCTGGCACCACGTCGTCCTCCAGCGCA
Source organism: Streptomyces sp. NBC_00158 (assembly GCF_045160885.1). Classification (NCBI taxonomy): domain Bacteria; kingdom Bacillati; phylum Actinomycetota; class Actinomycetes; order Kitasatosporales; family Streptomycetaceae; genus Streptomyces; species Streptomyces sp. NBC_00158. The sequence continues at coordinate 3,096,212 of NZ_CP108161.1, read as the reverse complement.
AGGGCACCCGCCTCGAACTCTCCGTCGACGGCGGCCCGCCCGCCGCCACCACGCTCGCCCCGGACCACATGGACTTCCGCCCCACCGGAGCCTTCACCGTCCACCTCGGCACGCAGCCCGACTACAAGGCCTTCTACGCGGGCGCCCTGGACGACGTACGCGTCTACGGCCGCTCCCTGTCCGGCAACGACAAGGCCCGCCTCCGCGCCGGCAACGACCTCACCGACCGGCTGCGGGTGCACCTGCCCTTCGACCGGATCCGGTGACCGGACGGGCCGCTCAGACGCCCTTGCGGGCCAGCAGCAGCCGCCAGCGCGGGGTGCCGTCCTCCCGGTGCCCGAAGTGCTCCAGCGGGACCGTCTCCACCCCGAAGCCCACCGCCTCCAGGTCGGCCCGGACCGGGCCGAACGGGAACGTGCGGTAGTACATGACGAACGGCGGCCGCCACACCGCGTTGCGCACCCGCATCGCCGCGTCGAAGCCCGCCACCGCCCACCACAGCGGCGACGTCAGCGGGATCGGGGCGCCGACCGGGAAGGCGAACACCCCGCCCGGCCGCAGCGCCCGGTACACCTCCGCGAACAGGGCCGGCCGCTCCGACGGCAGGAAGTGCCCGAACGCCCCGAAGCTCACCGCCAGGTCGTACGCGCCCGCGAGCGCCTCCGGCAGCGCCAGCGCGTCGGCCCGCAGCAGGTCCACGCCCTCGGGGTGCGCCCGCGCGGCCTCCGCCAGCATGCCCGCGCTGAGGTCCACCCCGGTCACCCGGTCCCGGCACAGCCGGCGCAGCATCCCCAGCCCCGCACCCGTACCGCAGCACACGTCCAGCCCCGACCCGAAGGAACCCTCCCGCGCGGCCAGGGTCTCCTCGACGGCGTCTAGCATCCGGTCCGGAGTCCGGAAGGGCGTCCCGTCGAACTTGGGCGCGAGCAGGTCGTAGCCGTGCTCGACCGACGACAGTGCCTGGACGGCCAGTTCGCGCAGGCTGGGCCCCTGAGAAGTGAACACGGTCACACCCTACGGCGTACCGGACGCGGAAAGGCGGCGGCCGCGGTGGTCCCCCTCCGGCCACCGCGACCGCCGCGCTCGTTCCCCCGTGCGGACGGCCCCGAATTCCCCCGAATCCCCCGTGGGCCGTCCGTCCTCGCGTTCTTCCCCCGTACCCCCGTACGCCCCCCGAGCGGCTCCCCCGTACGTCCCCCGTACGGCCGCTCAAGGGCCCCCCGTACGCGTTCCCCCCGTACGTTTCCCCCGTACTGCGCCGTGCCTGCTCCCGGTGCTACGGGCGCGGGCCGGACGCGTGGTTGTCCAGCGAGACGATCTCCTCGCCGGAGGCGTGGTTGTCGTCCGGAGTCTCGCCGGGCTTCGCCACGGGCGGCTCCACCGGGAGCTCCCGCGGGTCGATCTCGGCGCCCGAGGCGTGGTTGTCGAACGGTCTGATGTCCCCGTCGAGCGGAAGGCTGTTCTCGTTCGTCGTCATCTCGGCTCTCCTGATCCTGAGTCGGGCCCGTGCTGGGGCGGGCCCGTTCGGCGGTTCCCCCGTGGACCGCCGAACGGGTAGTCCTCCAACCGGCCCGGTAGCCCCCCGAAGCGCCGGGTCGATGTACCTATCGTGGCGCGCGGCGATAAACGAACGATGAACGTCCACGTCCATCACCGGACGGGCCACCGCCCACCCCGAACGGGGCGGTTCAGGCGGCCAGTTCCGACGCCAGCAGGGCCCGCACCTCGGCCAGTTCCGCCGACCCCAGCTGCGCGAAGACCGTCTCCGCGTCCCGCCAGCACGCCCGCGCGCGGTCCGGCTGGCCCAGCCGCCGCAGTGCCTTCCCCAGGACCGTCAGCACGGTCGCCCGCCGCCACTCCCCGCCGATGCCGCGCAGCGCGATCGCCTGCTCGGCGTGCTTGGCGGCCAGGGTGGGCCGCTGCGCCGCCAGGTGGGCCTCGGCGAGCCGGAAGTGCGTGACGCCCTCCCACAGCGGCTGCCGGTTGTCGTGGAACAGCGCCAGGGCCTCGCCGAGCTGCGCCAGTGCCTCACCGAGCCGGCCGGCCTGGGTGAGGGCGATGCCGAGCGCGTAGCGGCCGTTGGCCAGGCGCAGGGTCAGGCCCATCCGGTCGTAGACGGCGATGCCCTGCCGGGCCAGGTCTATGGCGCTGCCGAGCCGGCCCAGGCCGACGTGGATGCGGGAGAGGTTGCACAGGGCGCTGGCCTCGCCGATGTGGTTGTCGTCGGCGCGGAAGCTCTCTATGGCCTCCAGCAGGTAGCGCTCGCCGTCCTCGTAGCGCTTCTCGTAGAGGGCGATGATCCCCCGGTCGTTGGGGGCCCAGCAGCTGGGCAGCGGGTCGCCGGCCTCGCGGGCCAGCTCCATGGCCTGGCGGGCCTGCTCGTCGGCCTCGGCGAACCGGCCGGCGAACAGGTGGACCATGGTCAGGGTGGTGCGCGCCCGGCCCTCCACGCGCGCGTCCCGGGCGGCGCGGGCCGCCTCGCACAGGGTCAGGGCGGCGGACTCGTACTGCTTGGAGTTGGCGCCGGACTCGGCGAGGTCCTTGGCCGCCCACAGCAGGTCCACGGCCCGGCGCAGGGCCTCGGGCCGGCCGGCGGACTGGCGTACGCAGGCGAGCAGCGGGTCGGCCTCGGCGAAGAGCCAGTCCAGGGCGGCGCGGGGGTCGGAGAGGACCAGGCCGGGGTGGCGGGTGGTGCTGAGGTGGGCGGGGAGCCGGTCCCCGGGGCGCTCGACCGCGTACACGCGGGCGGCGGTGGCGAGGTAGAAGTCGAGGAGCCGGTCGAGGGCGTCGGCGCGGCCGGCGGGCTGCTCGTCCCGTTCGGCGCAGGCACGCGCGTAGAGCCGTACGAGGTCGTGGAACCGGTAGCGTCCGGGCGCGGCGGATTCCAGCAGGGAGCAGTCGACTAAAGCCTCCAGGAGGTCCTCGGTGTCGTGCTCCGGGAGGTCGAGCACGGCGGCCGCGGCGGCGAGGGAGACGTCGGGTCCGTCGGCGAGGCCGAGGAGGCGGAAGGCGCGCTGCTGGGCGGGTTCCAGCTGGCCGTAGCCGAGCTCGAAGGTGGCCTTGACGGCGAGGTCGCCGGCCTGGAGCTCGTCGAGGCGGCGGCGCTCGTCGGCGAGCTTGGCGGCGAGGACGGAGACGGTCCAGGTGCGGCGGGCGGCGAGCCGGGACGCGGCGATGCGGATGGCGAGCGGCAGGAACCCGCAGGCGCCGACGACGTCGAGGGCGGCCTGCCGTTCGGCGCCGACCCGTTCGGCGCCGACGATGCGGGTGAACAGCTGTAGGGCCTCCTCGGGGCTCATCACGTCGAGGTCGACGAGATGGGCCCCGGCGAGGCCCGACATCCGGACCCGGCTGGTGACGAGGGCGGCGCAGCCGGCGGTGCCGGGCAGGAGCGGGCGGACCTGGGCGGCGTCGCGGGCGTTGTCGAGCAGGACCAGGACGCGGCGGCCGTCGAGGATCGAGCGGTAGAGCGCGGCCCGGTCGGCGGGGGAGTCGGGGATGGAGCTGTCGGGGGTGCCGAGGGACCGCAGGAAGGAGCCGAGGACGGCTTCGGGGAGGGCGGGGCGGGGTTCGGTGCCCTGGAGGTCGACGTAGAGCTGCCCGTCGGGGAAGTGCGGCCGGGCGGCGTGGGCGACGTGCACGGCGAGGGTGGTCTTGCCGACGCCGCCGATGCCGGCCAGTGCGGAGACGGCCATGACCTGCCCGTCGGCGCCGGCGAGGATCTCCCCGAGCTCGGCGACGAAGGGGGCGCGGCCGGTGAAGTCGGGCACGGTGGCGGGCAACTGGGCGGGCCTCACGAGTACGGGTGCGGCGGTGGGGGCCGGGTCCTCGGCGCGGGCGAGTTCGGCGTCGGCGTTCAGGATCCGCTGCTGGAGCGCGGACAGCTCGGGGCGCGGGTCGACGCCGAGTTCCTCGGCGAGGAGGCGGCGGGTGTCCGCGTAGACGGCGAGGGCCTCGGCCTGCCGGCCGCTGCGGTAGAGGGCGAGCATCAGCAGCTCGCGCAGCCGCTCCTGGAGGGGGTGGGCGGCGGTGAGGGCGGTGAGCTCGGAGACGGCCTCGGCGTGCTGGCCGACTTCGAGGTCGAGGTCGAGGCGGGTCTCCAGCAGCTGGAGGCGCCACTCGGACAGGCGGGTGCGTTCGGTCTCGGCGTGCGGTCCGGGGACCCCGGCGAGGGGTTCGCCGTCCCACATCTCCAGGGCGCGGGCCAGCAGCGTACGGGCGAGGGCGCGGTCGCCGGCGGCGCGGGCCTTCTCGGCGTCGGCGGCGAGGCTGCGGGCGATCCCGAGGTCGAGGGCCTCCTGCCGGCGCAGCCGGATGGCGTAGCCGCCGGCGTCGCTGACGAGCAGCCCGGGTTCGAGGACCTTGCGGAGCCGGGAGGCGTACGTGCGGATGGTGGCGAGGGCCTGCTGCGGCGGGTCCTCGCCCCATATGGCGTCGATCAGCTCGGGCGCAGTGGCGGTGCGGCCGTCGCGCAGCAGCAGTACGGCGAGCAGGGCGCGCTGCTGGGGGCTGCCGGAGGGCAGCGCCTCGGCGCCGCGCCAGGCGCGGACGGGGCCGAGGACGGCGAAGCGGTTGTCGGCGGGGGCGGGCGCGGGGGAGTCCGGTGAGGGGGTGGTGTCGGTGGCGGCTTCGGTGCTCGTGCTGGTGCCGCTGCGGGAGCGGGCCGCGTCGGGGTTGTTCCGCTGCTGCGGGATGGGCGGTACGCCGTCCATCTGTCGTCCCCCCTGCCTTCCGTCGGTTTAAGGGTCAGTCTGCCCTGTGTTGCACGTACAAGTCAGCCCGCGGCGGAGCCAACCACTCCTGGCCGAAGCACGACCACGGCGGGACTGCGGCCGGACTGCGGCGCGAATAGCTGACGGTTCGTCAGTTCGGCGCTACCGTAGAACGCATGGAGACCTTCCCGAAGATCATCTCGGTGGACGACCACACGGTTGAGCCCCCCAACGTCTGGCGGGACCGGCTCCCGTCCAAGTACCGCGACACCGGCCCCCGGATCGTCCGCGCCCCCCTCAAGGAAATGACCTTCCTCGGCGGCAAGTTCGCGCCCGTCATGGGCGCGAAGGGCGACGACGGCCCGGTCGGCGACTGGTGGGTGTACGAGGACCTGCACCGGCCGCTCACCCGCCTCGACACCGCGGTGGGGTACGACCGTGACGAGATCAAGCTGGAAGTCATCACCTACGAGCAGATGCGTCCGGGCTCCTTCTCGGTTCCCGAGCGGCTCGCCGACATGGACGTCAACCACGTCCAGTCCGCCCTCTGCTTCCCCACCTTCCCGCGCTTCTGCGGCCAGACCTTCACCGAGGCCAAGGACCGCGAGCTCGGACTGCTCGGCGTACGCGCCTACAACGACTGGATGGTGGAGGAGTGGTGCGGCCCGGAGGCCGGGGGCCGCCTCATCCCGCTGACCCTCATCCCCCTGTGGGACGCCCGGCTGGCCGCGGCGGAGGTCCGCCGCAACGCCGCCCGGGGCGTGCGCGCCGTCGCCTTCTCCGAGATACCCCCGCACCTGGGGCTGCCGTCGGTCCACACGGACGACTGGGACCCCTTCCTCCAGGCGTGCGACGAGACCGGCACGGTCATCGCCATGCACATCGGCTCCTCGTCGCGCATGCCGTCCACCTCGGCGGACGCCCCGCCGGCCGTCGGCTCCACCATCACCTTCGCCAACTGCTGCTTCTCGATGGTGGACTGGCTGATGAGCGGCAAGTTCGAGCGCTTCCCCAACCTGAAGATCATGTACGCCGAGGGTCAGATCGGATGGATCCCCTACGTCCTGGAGCGCGCGAACGTGGTCTGGGAGGAGAACCGCGGCTGGGGCGGAGTCGCCGACAAGGTCCACCGCCCCCCGTCCGAGCTCTTCGCCGAGCACGTCTACGGCTGCTTGTTCGACGACGCGTTCGGGCTGCGCAACCTGGACGCCATCGGGGTGGGCAACGTCCTCTACGAGACGGACTACCCGCACTCGGACTCCACCTGGCCGAAGTCGAGGGAGGTCGGCGAGGCCCAGATGGGCCACCTGGCCCCGGACGTCGTGGACCGCATCGTCCGCGGCAACGCGATCGACCTGCTGGGGCTCACGCCGGAGGGGCTCTGGGCGGGGCCGGGGGCGTAGGGGAGGTGGGTGCGGCCTGCCTCTGACCGCAGAAACGATATCTCTTGTCGTCGATCTTGATATCGTTTAAGTGGGCGGAGGCAGGTAGCCCCGCGCCGAGGAGGTCATCATGGCCAGAACCGTCATCGATGTGGACGATGCCCTGCTGGCGGAGGCCGCCGAGCTCTTCGGCACGAAGACGAAGGTCGCCACGGTGAACGCGGCCCTTCAAGATGCCGTGAACCGTCGCAAGCGGGAAGAGTTCCTGAGCTGGCTCGCCGAGGGTGGGCTTCCGGACCTGACGGGCCCGGTGGATCAGCCCGCAGGTGAGGCGGGCGATGTGCAGGCCAGGGCGGCATGACCGGGCGTTTCCTGATCGACAAGTCGGCCCTCGCCCGCTACCCCAAGCCTGCCGTCCGCGCCGTCATCGATCCGCTGCACGTGGCGGGAGTGCTGGGTGTGTGCGGGGCGGTGGAGCTGGAGGTCCTGTACAGCGCCCGCTCCAAGGGGGACGCCGACCGGGTGCGGGCCGGATTGGGGGCCTTCGCCTGGCTCTCGACCCCGGACGAGGTGTGGGACCGGGCGCTGGACGTGCAGAAGCAGCTCATCGTGGCGGGGAACTGGAAGGCGGTTTCCCTGCCGGACCTGGTCATCGCGGCGACCGCCGAGCGGCACGGCGCGACCGTCCTGCACTACGACGGCGACTACGACATGATCGCCGAGGTCACGGGCCAGCCGATGCGGTGGGTCGTGCCGCGCGGGACGGCGGACTGACTCACCTCGCGGTCAGGCGGTGGCGGCCGGGGTGGCCGTGACGGCCGGGTGGACGTGGGTGAGGAGCAGGTTCAGGAAGCGGTCCGGGTGGCGCAGGGCCGCGAAGTGGCTCGCGTCCTCGATCAGGGCGAAGGCCTTGCGGGGAGCGTCGACCGCGTCGAAGTAGGCCTTCGCGCGGGCGGCCGGGGTGATCACGTCCTGGGCGCCCTGGAAGACGAAGAAGGGGATCTCGAAGGTGGTCCCGTCGGCCCAGACGTCGATGTCGTGGGAGCCGGGGGTGACGGTCTCCGAGAAGGCCTGGGCCTTGAAGTACGCCGCGATCGTGCGGAGGGAGTACAGGGGCGACAGCCACATCGAACCCAGGACCACCTTCTTCACGGTGTCCAGCGTCAGCGGGTCGCTGCCCGCGCACAGCTTGTCGTACGCGGTCCGCTGCTTCGAGGTCCAGCGTCGCGGGTCCGGGCCCATGGCCTCGATCTCCGCCGCCTGCGCCGTCTTGCCCGCCGCCCGGAGCCGGTCGAGGGTGGCGTCGTACGCGGTGGTGTCGCGGCCCGCCTCCAGGACGTTCTGGTCGGTGCCGACGTACGCGGAGTAGAGCTCGGGGTGGTTGCGGGCCAGGCGGAGCCCGAAGACGGTGCCGAAGGAGCTTGCGAGGAGCACGACCCGGTCGACGCCGAGGCGCTCGCGGACGTGGTGGGTGACTTCGAGGGCGTCGGCGTAGAGCCGCTCGAAGGTGGCCGGGCCCGGGCCTTGGGCGGGTGCGCCGCCGTTGGCGAAGGTGAGGCCGGCTCCGCGCATGTCCCACCGGACGAGGGTGAAGTGCCGCTCCCAGGAACGGGTGCGGGCGCCGTAGGGGGAGTTGGCCGCGCCCGGGCCGCCGTGGATCTCCAGCAGCACGGGGTTCGCCCGGTCCTCGCCCCGGATGGAGATCCACTGGTCGATGCCGCCGATGCGGACGAAGTGTTGTTCGTCGATGCCGTTCGGGGTCGTGATCCGCATCAGGCGCGCGTTGGCGGCGCGGCGGAGGGCGCGGTGGGTGAGGAGGGCGGCGAGGGGGGTGGTGAGGGCGGCGGCGGTGGCGATGGCTGTGGTGGTGGCGATCAGCATTACTGTTTCCCCCGGACACTGTTTGGCTGTTGAGGGGGAGCTTACGTGAAAACGGTTGTTTGTAAAGGCCGTTGGTGATCGGGAGCGGTCGGATTCGACCGAGCTGCTGCTACTCCTCGCGCTGTACGAGTGGAGGTACTGGTCCGGGGGGATGGGGTGCCCGGAACATGGCGCGGAGGTGCGTGAGTTGGGGGTGTCAGAGGTGGAGCGCGTGAACGACGCCGACTGTGAGACCGAAGAGGGTGGCGACGATGTCGAGGACCCGAACGGGGCCCTCCGCGGCTTCGCGGCAGTACTCAAAGCCTTCCGTAAACGTGCCGGCGTCACCCAGGAGGGGTTGGCCGAGCTGATCGGCTACTCCGCGCAGTACGTCGGCTCGGTGGAGCAGATCCGTCGCTACCCGAGTGAGCAGTTCGTGGAGCTGGTGGAAGAGCGGCTCGACTGCTTCGGGGCTGTAAGGGGTGCGGCCCGCTACCTGACGCGGCCCAGGCAGGTGGCGTCGTGGTTCCGGAAGTGGGCACTGCTGGAGCCCACGGCGCTGAGTCTGTACACGTACGAGTGCCGGATGGTGCCGGGGCTGTTGCAGGCGGAGGGGTATGCGCGGGGAATGATGGCGGAGCGAGTCCCGCCCCTGGAGGATGAAGAGATGGCGAGCCAGGTGGCGTCTCGGCTCGATCGTCAGCGCATCTTCCGTGCCCTGCCCAACTCCTCCTTCAGCTTCATCGTCGAGCAGGCGGTATTCGATCGCAGGTTCGGCGGGGAAGGAGCTATAAGGGATCAGATCGAGCACATCATCGCGATGGGCCAGCTGCGCAATGTGACGATTCAGGTCATGCCGAGGGATCAGTCGGAGCATGCCGGTCACGCTGGCCCCATCTGCCTCCTGGAAACCCCCGACCACCAGTGGTTCGGCTACAGCGAAGGTCAGCGCACGGGCGTCCTCATCTCGGACCCCAAAGAGGTCAGCATCCTCCAGCGGCGGTATGCCAAACTGCGTTCGCAGGCTCTCAACCCGGCTGACTCCTTGGGCCTGTTGGAGAGAACGCGAGGGACGCTATGAGCAACGCCGATCTGCACTGGTTCAAGAGCAGCTACAGCAGCAGCGACAACGATAACTGCGTCGAAGTAGCCCTCTCCTGGCACAAGTCGACGTACAGCGGCAGCGACGGCGACAACTGCGTCGAGGTGGCCGCCTGCCCGCAGGCCGTCCACGTCCGGGACTCCAAGGTGGCGGCCGGCCCCGAGCTGGCCCTCGCCCCCGCGGCCTGGACGGCCTTCCTCGGCGGCGTGACGGGCTGACGGGGTTCCGGCCGGACGGTCTCAGAGAAGGTATGGGGCTTTCCCGTCAGTCTCATCGTCCTTCCGCGTCGTGCCGGCCTGTCAAGGGCGCTCCTTCGTCGCGTCGCTTCGCGATGGCCTTCGGCCACCCTTGACAGGCCGTCCCGCCACGGAAAAACGAAGACTGCCGGGAAACCCCCAAAAGAACGGCACGGTCCATGGTTGAAGGGACGGCCGTGTCAGCGATGAGGCGAGGGGCCGGGGGTCGCCTGCCTGCGCAAGAGGCCGATCAGAGCGCCCGGCGGAGCCCCCAAGCGCGACAGATCGCTACGCGCTCCTCTCGTCTCGGCGTCCGGCGACCGCCTGTGGCTGATACCCGCACCAGAGGTTGATCTGGAGCGTCGTAAGGTCCGGTGCCATGGATGACGAGGCTTTCGACGGACCGGTGTTGGCCAGTACGGCCGGATATGGCGAGGCGGCCGAGGTGCTGGCCGAGCAGTACGAGAGCGTGACCTTCGAAGAGGTGCACCGTGAGGTCCTGCACCTGTTTCCGACCCGGCCGGGCTCGGTCCTGGACGTCGGGGCGGGCAGCGGGCGGGACGCGGCGGCCTTGGCCGGGCGAGGGCATCGGGTGGTCGCGGTTGAACCGACCGCCGAACTGCGGGCTGTGGGGATGCGCATCCATGCCGGGCGGGGGATCGAGTGGGTGGATGACGAGCTCCCCGGGCTGCCGGGCCTGGAGGCGCGTCGCTTCGACCTGGTCCTCCTGACGGCGGTCTGGATGCACCTGGACGAAGGTGAGCGCGCGGCGGGGATGGGCCGGCTGGCCGGTCTGCTCGCGAGTGGGGGGCGGGTGGTGCTCTCGCTGCGGCACGGGCCGGTTCCGGCGGGCCGGCGGATGTTCGCCGTCACCGCAGGGGAGACCGTGGAGCTCGCCCGGACGTGCGGGCTGGAGGTCCTGCACCTCGCGGAGCGGGAGGACCCGCACGGACGGCCCGGGGTGTCCTGGACCTATCTCGGCTTCGGCGCCACCTGAGGCCAGCCGGTGGCGGCGTGGATCAGGTCACGCTCTGCGGGAGTGGGGAGGCGGAACTCCAGGCGCTCGCCGTACCAGTCGAGGACGCCGCGACGGAGCTCGGCGGCCAGCTGGTCCAGCTCGTCGGTCTCGAACATGTCGTGGGCGTCGTCCTGCCGGTGGAGGACGACCTGGATGTGGTCGAACGCCTCCCCGCTCCGGTCGTAGGTGAGCTCGCCCGCCGTGATGCGCAGGTAGAAGACCGTCCCCCCGGCGTCCTGCCCGATCCCCATGACCCCGTCCAGGTCGTCGTATGTCGCGCTCACGAGCCCATTGTCCTCCCCAGGGCGGCCATCGGCCCCAGACGGCCGCCGGCCGCCGAGACCAGAGGAGCGCGTAGCGATCTGCCGCGCCCGGAGGCTCCCCAGGGCGCTCTGTTCGTCTTCTCGTGCGGGTATCGGCCCCGGACGGGCGCCGGACGCCGAGACGAGAGGAGCGCGTAGCGATCTGCCGCGCCTATCGGATTCCTACACCGCTCCGTTCGTCCTCTCGTGCAGGTATCAGCCCCGGACGGGCGCCGGACGCCGAGACGAGAGGAGCGCGTAGCGATCTGTCGCGCCCATCGGCCCCCTCGGCCGGCCTGTTCGTCCTCTCGTGCGGGTAGAGCGCGCCCGGTCCGGAACGGGGACTGTTGAGGGCTCGGATGCCCGGCCGACCGGCCCCCGGCGCCTCGCCTCAACGCTGATACGGCTGGTGTCCCCTCTCTCCCCCATGACCGTTCCTTCGGGGGCTTCCCGGCAGTCTTTCGGCATTCCGGGGCGGGTCGGTCTGTCAAGGGTGGCCGAAGGCCATCGCGAAGCGACGCGACCGGAGGGAGCGCCCTTGACAGGCCGGGCCGCCCCGGAAGGACGATGGGACTGACGGGAATCCCCCGGACCTGCTCTGATCCGGCCAGGCTGAATCCCGCCAACACCACCCTGCCCAGCCCTCCGGCCTTGCACCTTGGCATGTCCGCGGGGCATGCTCGCCAGGGCAAAGCGGGAGGGATCATGGCGGTGGACAAACGGTCCGTGGTGACGGGAGTGCTGTGCGCACTGGCGGCGCTCGGCGCATCGGCGGCGGTGGCCGAGTTGGCTCCGCCCCCCGAGGCGGCCGCGCCCGTGCGGGCCAAGTCGGCGCTGCCCTCGGCTTCGCCGACCGGGCCGTCGCGGGCGCAGGTGTCGAAGCCGCAGCTCGCATCGCCCCCGCCGGCCGCCGCGAGCCCCCAGCCCGGCGGACCCGTCGCGTTCACCGGTGCCCTCTTCACGGGCGGCCTGGACGGGGAGCACTTCTGCACCGCCACCGTCGTGCGCAGCCCCGGCAAGAACCTGATCGTCACCGCCGGCCACTGCCTGATGGAGGGCAAGCAGACCGGCGGCAAGGGTGCCGTCTTCGCCCCCGGGTACGTGAACGGGACGGCCCCGTACGGGGTGTGGAAGATCGAGGAGGTCTTCGAGGACGAGCGCTGGGCCGAGGGCACCGACGACGACTACGACCTCGCCTTCGCCCGCCTGGCCCCCGACGACAAGGGCCGCACCGTGGAGGCCGTCACCGGCGGCGCTCCCCTGGACACCTCCGGCCGCGCGGGCGAGGAGGTCACGGTGACGGGTTACCCCGCCGACCGCAAGGTTCCGCGTACGTGCACGGCCGTCGCCGTCCGCACCGGCGAGCGGCAGCAGCGCTTCGACTGCTCCGACTTCCCGGGCGGTACCAGCGGCAGTGCCTGGATCGGCCGCGACGGGAAGATCATCGGCATCCTGACCGGCGGGGACACGGACGACGTGTCCACGAGCACGGTCCTCGGCGACTACGCCGCCAAGCTCTACGCGCGGGCCTCCGGCCAGCGCTGACCCCGGGCGGTGGCTTCTGGGTCAGGCCGGATCGGCTGGGGCGTCGGTGGGGGCTTGGCCGGCGGGGCTCAGGAGCGTGGTTAACCTGGTGTCATGGCCTGCGGCCATTCGCCCTCACTGACATTGAGGGCGAATGGCCGCGGGTCTTGTATCCGGGGTGGGGCTTGTCAGGTGGTGGCCTTGCCGATGCAGAACCACACGGTCCCCGCGCCGAGTCCTCCGGCTGCGGTGATGCAGGGTACGCAGGCAGCGCCGGCGGTTCCCACGCAGGCGGCGGCGCACGCGGTACCGATGAGTGCGAGGGTCCACGACGAGACGCCCGCGCCGGCCAGGCAGTTGTTCAGCTTGCTCCAGCTGAAACCGAAGGTCGAGAGCTGAGGCTGCTTGATGCTCAGGTCCTCGGGCAGATCCGCCGCGTTGATGATTTTGTCGGCCGTCAGCGTGCCATTGCGCCACACCTGGGCGTGACCGGTCTTGTCGTCGTGGGTGAGCTGCATCTCCAGCGTCTCCACCAGCTTGCCGGAGGCGTCGTACACCGCGTTCAGGCTGGCGCCGACGACCTGACCGCTGATGGGGACGGAGATCTGGGTGTTGCCGTTCTTGAACTTGTAGACCGTGGCGCCCTGCGTCACCAGCGACGAGTCGGCCTTCAGGTGCGTGGCGATCTTCTTGGCGTCCACATCGGCGCCGACCCTGGCCACCCAGGTCCGGGCCTGGTCTCCGTCGATGACGGTGGACTGGCTCTGGAGCGTCTGGATGTTCTTGACCAGTGCGGCCGTTTCGGGGGAGACGGTGCTTGCGGTGGACCCCGGGGTGAAGGTGGACGGGGCGAACGCATGGCTTTGCGCCGCTGTCGTGCCGACGAGAGCCAGGCCGGCCAGTGTGGCGGTGGCTATGCGGTAAGAGAGCTTCAAGAGAGCGTTTCCTTCGGGAACAGGGATGAGTGCTGCTGCTCGTACCGGTGAAAGGCTCAGCGCTTGCGAAGCAGGACGACGAAGACGAGTACGGAGCCTGCGGCTGCGGCGGCCCAGGGGCTTGGTCCGTTGTCCCATGTGGCCACCGTCGCCGCGATGGTGAGAACCGCGTTGAAGCCTGCGATTCCCAGGGTTGATCCTGCTGTGCGCCTGTCTTCCATCTGCGTCCCTTGTCGTGGCTGTTCACCGGCTGCAGTCGGAAATGACCATATGAGTGAGATAAGCACCCCTCAAGATCCGATCGGTCATAGCGGCCATTTCTAGACATCCAGTCGTGAGGCTCCGCCATCCGCCGACTTGCCACTCGCGCGGCCAGGAAGCCGCGAACGGAAGCCCTGTGGACGGCAGTTGGTCCTGAATGCCAAGAGGTGCGTGCCGTCGGGCTGACCGTCAGCTGTTCGAATGGCCTCTCGCTGAGATGTCCTGATCGGGTGAGGGTTCGTCGGACCCGCCGACTTGGCGGACAGGGGTGCCAGCGCCTAGGCCCTGCCCAGGATCTCGCGCGCCAGCGCCAGCAGGTCCGGTACGGCGGGGTGGACCGGGCCCTCGCGCCAGGCGAGGACGACGGGGACCGGCGGGGCGTCGGCCAGGGGGCGGTAGACCAGTGACGGGTGTGCGTGGTTGCTGGGGGTCGCCGAGGTGGTGACGCCCAGGGCGCGCCCGGCGGCGATGGCCATGAGCCACTCGTCGGTGTTGGTCACCTCGATCACCGGCGCGGGGCGGCCGGCCCGGGGCCACAGGTCCAGGGTGGTGGTCCCGGAGACGGTGTTCAGGGCGATGGGGCGGCCCGTCAGGTCGGCCAGGGTGACGCGGGGGAGTGCGGCCAGCGGGCTGTCCGCGGGCATGACCACCACGCGTTCCTCCTCCAGCAGCAGCGCGGTGCGCAGTCCGGGTGCGGTGACGGCTCCGCGCAGCAGGGCCGCGTCGACCTTGCCCTGCGTGAGGCCGGCGGTGGGGTCGTCGACGCGGAGCAGCTCCAGCGGGACGTCCGGGCGGGACTCGTCCCAGCGGCGCAGCAGGGGGACCGTGTGGTCCCCGAGCGCCGCCCAGGTGTGGCCGAGGCGCAGCGGCCAGTTGCGCAGTCCGCGGGGGTCGAGGGCGGCGTCCACGGCGGCGACGGCGGCGCGGGCCTTGTCGCGGAACGTACGTCCCTGCGCGGTGAGTTCGAGGTGGTGCGTGGAGCGGTCGACGAGGCGGGCGCCGAGGTGGTCCTCCAGTTGGCGCAGGGTGCGCGACAGTGCGGGCTGGCCGATGTGGAGGCGGGCGGCGGCGCGGGTGACGTTGCCCTCGTCGGCGATGGCGAGGAAGGCGCGAAGGTGCCGCAGCTCGATGGTCATGCCTGTGGAGCATAACGGCGGGAATCTCGGCATTTCACACGGCGCGGCCCGGTTCCTAGCGTGGAACCCATGACCTCCACGACGTCCACGCCGCCCACCACGCCGCCCACCACGCCGCCCACCACGACGCCGTCCGCCCCCAGCCTCCTGCGCCACCCCGCCGGCCGCGGCACCCTCGGCGGGGTCGGGCTGGTGCTGGCCGGGACGCTGTCCGTGCAGTTCGGGTCCGCCTTCGCCGCGCTGCTGTTCCCCCGGGCCGGGGCCCTGGGGACGGTCGCGCTGCGGGTGGGGTTCGCCGCGGTGCTGCTGCTGGCCGTCGCCCGGCCCCGGCTGCGCGGGTACTCGCGCGGGGACCGGGCGGTGGCCGTCGGCTTCGGCCTGGCCCTGGGCGCCATGAACCTGCTCTTCTACCAGGCCGTCGACCGGATCCCGCTGGGCGCGGCGGTGGCCTTCGAGGTGCTCGGGCCGCTGCTGCTGTCGGTGGTGGTCTCGCGGCGCGCGGCGAGCCTGCTGTGGGCGGCGCTCGCACTGGCCGGGGTGTTCCTGCTGGGCCGGGGCGGCTTCGACGGGCTCGGTGCGGCGGGCGTGGCGTTCGCGCTGGGCGCCGGCGCGATGTGGGCGGCGTACATCGTCCTGGGCGCCCGGGCGGGAGCGCGCTTTCCGCGGCTGGACGGTCTCGCGATCGCGATGGCCGTCGCGGCCCTGGTCAGCCTGCCGCTCGGCATCGGCTCCGCGGGCGCGGCCCTGCTGGAGCCGGGGGTGCTCGCCCTGGGCCTGGCGATCGCGGTGATGAGCTCGGTGGTGCCGTACGCGCTGGAGCTGCTCGCCCTGCGCAGGCTGCCCGCGGCCACCTTCGCGGTGCTGGCCAGCCTGTCCCCCGCGGTGGCGGCGGCGGCCGGCTACCTGGTGCTGGACCAGGGGCTCTCGCCCGTCCAGTGCGCCGCGATCGCGCTCGTCGTCGTGGCGAGCGCGGGCGCGGTGCGCACGGGCGGGCGCGACCGCTGACGGGAGGGAGCGGTCAGGCGATCAGGCCCAGGTGGACCGGTTCGGCGGGGGTGCGGGCGAGGAGCTCCGGGAGGCGCGGGGGCCAGAGGGGTTCTCCGAGGCCGGCCAGGCGTTCCGGGGAGAGCCACTGCCAGTGGATGCCGGGCTCTTCGAGGACCGGCTCGCGGTGCGGGCCGGTGGTGACGTAGATGTGCTCGTGCTGGCGGACGGGGATGCCCTGGTGGGTGAAGTCGTGCTCCCAGGTGCACAGGAGCCGCTGCGGCTCCAGGTCGGTCCAGCCGGTTTCCTCGCGCAGTTCGCGCCGTACGCACTGCTCCGGGGTCTCGCCCGGGTCGATGCCGCCGCCCGGGGGCAGCCAGTGGATACCGACTTCCACGTTGTTCTCGCGGAACAGGAACACCGATCCGCTGGGTGAGAGGACGACAATGCGCGCTGCCTGACGTGGAGTTCTCATCAGATCAGGGTAAGTCGGGCGGTACCGGGACGGGAGGGGTCGGCTGCACCCCGCGTGGTGCTGCCGGCCCCTCCCTCTCCCCTACGCGGAGTGCAGCGCCAGCGTCGGGCTGAGGCGGGCCGCGCGGACCGCCGGGTAGAGGCCCGCCAGGGTGCCGATGGCGAGGGTGGCCGCGAAGCCGCCGGTGACCGCCCACGGCGGGACCACCCAGGGCAGGTCGCCGGCCCGGGCGTAGACGCCCGTGGCGGCCCCGCCGAGGGCGATCCCCGCCAGGCCCCCGAGGCCGGACAGCAGCAGGGACTCGGTGACGAACTGGATCCGGATCTGCCCCTTGGTGGCGCCGAGCGAGCGGCGCAGGCCGATCTCGTGGCGGCGTTCCAGCACCGAGATGATCATGGTGTTGGCGACGCCGACCCCGCCCACCAGGAGGGCGATGCCGCCCAGGCCGAGCAGGAGGGTGCTGAACGCGCCCTCCGTGGCCGCCTTCGCCTGGAGCGCGGCCGACGGGTCGGTCACCGAGACCGCGCTCGGGGTGCGGGGGTTGGCCGTCTGCGCGATCAGGGCGCGGACGGCGGCGACCCGGTCGTCCGCCGAGCGTTCGTAGACCGCCGTCGGGTGGCCGTCGAAGCCCAGCAGCCGCTCGGCCGCCTCCCAGCCGACCAGGGCCGAGCGTTCGATCTCCGGGGCCAGGGGGACGGGGGCGAGGATGCCGGTGACCGTGAAGTGGCGTCCTGCGATGAACACTTGCTGCCCCGGCTCCGTGATGCCCAGCCGGCGCGCCGAGACGTGCCCGAGCACCACCGACGGGTAGCGGGCGGTGGCGTCGTTCAGCCAGGCGCCCCGGGCCACGGAGGCGCGCAGGGTGCCCAGGAGGTCGTCCCTGGCGGCCTTGAGCGCGATGCCGCCGGTCTCCTCCTTCGGGATGTTCTCCGAGCGGCGGACGGACTCGCCGACGTCGCCCGTGGTCCCGACCGATTCGACGCCCGCGATGCGCGAGACCATCCCGGGGGCCTCCTTCGGGAGCTTCGTGTCCTGTCCCGAGAACATGGCGGGGGCCGGGGTGGCCACCAGCATGTTCGTGCCCAGCCGGTCGAGTTCCCGCAGCAGCTTGGCCTGGCTGGAGGAGGAGATGCCGACCACCGCGATCATCGTCGCGATGCCGATCGCGATGCCGAGCGCCGACAGGAACACCCGCATCGGGCGCGAGCGCAGCCCCGCCGACCCGGCGTGCAGGACGTCGCGCGGGGTGAGCCCGGGCGGCCGGAGCCGCGTACGGTCCCGGGTACGGGTCTTCGCGCGGTCCCGGGTACGGGTCTTCGTGCCGTTGCGCGCACGGGGCTCCGTACCGTCGCAGGCCATCACGCGGCTCCCGCCGGGCCGGTGTCCTCGACGACCTCGCCGTCGCGGACGCGCACCTGCCGGGGCAGGCTCGACGCGATCTCGTTGTCGTGGGTGATCACGGCGATGGTGGCCCCGTCCTCGTTCAGCTCGTGCAGCAGCTCCATCACCGACCGGCCCGAGGCCGTGTCCAGCGCCCCCGTCGGCTCGTCGGCGAGCAGCAGGTCCGGCTCGCCCGCCACCGCGCGGGCGATGGCCACCCGCTGCTTCTGCCCGCCCGACAGCTCGTGGGGCCGGTGGTCCATCCGGTCGCCGAGCCCGACCCGTTCCAGCGCCCGCGCCGCCCGGCGGCCGCGCTCGGCCCTCGGGAGCCCGGAGTACAGCAGTCCCTCGGCGACGTTCGCGCGGGCGCTGAGGCCCGGCACCAGGTGGAAGGACTGGAACACGAAGCCGATGTGGCGCGAGCGCAGCGCCGACAGGGAGCGGTCGGACAGCGCCGCGACGTCGTGGCCGGCGATCCGCACGGTGCCGGCGCTCGGCCGGTCCAGGGTGCCGACGATGTGCAGCAGGGTGGACTTGCCGGACCCCGACGGGCCGACGATGGCGAGGAGTTCCCCGCTCAGGACGGTCAGGCCGACCCCGCGCAGGGCCGTGACCCCGCCCGGGTACTCCTTGGTGACCCCGGCCAGTTCGACCACCGGGTGCGCGTGCCGCCTCACAGCTTGGGCACCCCCACCCGCATGCCCTCCGCGAGCCCGCCGCCGCCGACCTCGACGCGGCCCTTGCCGAACATGCCGAGCTCCACCTTGACCTCGCGGGCCCGGCCGTCCTCGACGACCTGGACGCCGAAGCCGCCGCCGGGCAGGGCGAGGAGCGCGTTCACGGGTACGGAGAGCACGCCGGTGCGGGTCTCGCCGGTCAGCTCGACCGATACGGGGGACTGCTCGGGGCCCTTGACCGAGCCGGGGTCGTCGAAGACGACGCTCACGTCCACCTTGGCCTTCTTGTCGCCTCCGCCGCCTCCCCCTCCGCTCCCGCCGCCGGATCCGCTCCCGGACCCGCCGTTCTGGTCGTCCGTGCCCGCCGTGCCGCCCACCGAGTCGACCTTCCCGGTCGCGCTGCCGCCGCCCGGCAGCCGTACCGTCACCTTGTCCCCCGTCTTCGCGGCCCCCGCCTTCGCCGCGTCCAGCTGGAAGCGGACGATCCGCTCGGTGCCGGTCACCGTCAGCACCGGTTTGCCGGGCCCCGGCTCGTCACCGAGGGCCGCCTCCGTCCGCTTCACCCGCTGCGGACCCGAGGCGAAGGCGATGTCCTCCCGCGCCACCTCGCCCGTCTCCGGCGTCTTGTGCGCCTTCTGCCAGCGCTTGACCGCCGCCGACGTACCGGCGGTGAAGGTGCCGTCCCGCGCGTCCAGCCCCGTCCCGTACCCGAGGGCGATCAGGTTCCGCTTCAGCTGCCGGACGTCCTCGCCCTTGTCCCCGGCCTTCAGCGCCCGGTACATCGGCACCGCCCCGTACATCAGCCGCACCGCCTTCCCGTTGACCTCGAAGAGCCGCCCGTCCCGCTCGACGGCCGCCCCCTCGCCCGCGATCCAGGTGAGGACCCCCGCCCCGGCCGTGCCCAGCCTGCGCTCCTGCGCGTAGCCGAGGGTGCCGTCGACCTGGAGGCCCGAGGAGAGGTCGCCGCGCGTCACCGGGGCCGTCGCCGACGGCAGCGCGTCGGCCGCGTCCCGGCTCCGGCCGCCGTCCTGCGGGGACTGCGCGAGGACGGCGTAGCCGCCGCCCGAGACCGCGAGGACGGCCGCCAGGGCGGCCACCAGCCACGTCCCGCGCCGCCGGGCCCCCATCAGGCCGCTTCGCACTTCTTCTGGGCCTCCTCGAAGGCCTTCTCCTGCCCCTTGGGGATCTCCGTGGCGCTCTTCACGCCGCCGCTGTACTCGGGGTCCTTCAGGGCCACGCCGTTCTCGCGCATGCAGCGGATCCAGCGCAGCTCCTTGTCCTTCTGCTCCTGCGTCGGGCCCTCCCCGGAGCCGGGTCCCTTCATCCCGCAGGCCTTCATGGCCTCCTGCATCTTCTGCGGGTCCGCCCCGCCGCCGACCGTCATCCCGCGCGGGTCCTGCCCCGGCTCGGGATCGGGGGCGTCGATGCCGTGCTCGCGCAGGCACTGGCGCATCTTCACGGCGTTGTCGGCGTCGGCCCCGGCCCCGCCGCCGCTCGCGGAGCTTTCCTTGCCGTCCTTGCCGCCGTCCTGGGTGCCGCCGTTCGTGCAGGCGGTGACGAAGAGGGCCAGCCCGGTGAGGGCCGCGGCCGTGGTCATGGTCAGGGATCGCTTCATGGGGCCGAGCGTGCGCGAAAGCGGTGTTTCGCTTCCCTCTCGCAGTCCGCTTACAACGGCGAAATGCGCACCTCCTGTAGAGAGGACGGCATGCGAGTTCTGGTGGTGGAAGACGAGGAGTTCCTGCGGGAGATGATCGCCGAAGGGCTGCGCCGCGACGCGCTGGCCGTCGACGAGGCCGGTGACGGGCTGGAGGCGCTGCGCCGGCTGCGGCTGGGCGAGTACGACGTCCTCGTCCTCGACCGCGACCTGCCCGGCCTGCACGGCGACGAGGTGTGCCGGCAGGTCGTACGGGAACGCCTGCTGACCCGGGTGCTGATGCTGACCGCCTCCGGGACCGTGCGGGACCGGGTGGAGGGGCTGGGCCTGGGCGCCGACGACTACCTCACCAAGCCCTTCGCTTACGACGAGCTCCTCGCCCGCGTCCTCGCGCTCGGCCGGCGCGCCCACCCGGCGCTGCCGCCGGTGCTGGAGCGGGCCGGCATCGCGCTGGACACCGCGCGCCGGGCCGCCTCCCGCGACGGGCACCGGCTGGCCCTGTCGCGCAAGGAGTTCGCGGTGCTGGAGGCGCTGCTGCGGGCCGAGGGGGCGGTGCTGAGCAGCGACGACCTGATCGAGCGGGTGTGGGAGGAGGACACCGGCTACCGCACCAACGCCGTCCGGGTCACGCTGAGCAAGCTGCGGGCCAAGCTGGGCGAGCCGCCGCTGATCGAGACTGTGCCGGGGGAGGGCTACCGCATCGCGGCGGCCGGGCCTTCCGGCGACGGCCAGAGCAGCGGTCCGCGATGAGAGCGGTGCTCCGATCCGAGCGCACCCGTCTCACCGCGCTGTACGGCGCGCTGCTGCTCCTCGCGGGCGGCGGTCTGGTCGCGCTGGTCAACGTACTGCTCCGCACCGGCCTCCAGTCCCGCGTGAACGGGGCCGTCACCACCGTCATGCCCGGCCTGCCCGTCTCCCCGGACGGGGTCACGCCCCTCCCGAGCGGCCGCAGCTTCGAGCCCGCGCGCAGGCTCCCGCCCGGCACCGCCCCCACCCCGGAGCAGCTCGCACAGTGGCGCGTCACCCAGAACCTGTCCGACGCCGCCTCCCGGGCCGCCCTCCAGGAACTGACCCTGGTCTCCCTCGTCGCCCTCGCGCTCTTCGCCGTCCTGTCGGTCTGGCTCGCCTGGTGGATGGCGGGCCGCGTGCTGCGCCCCGTCGCGGTGATCACCGCGACGGCCCGGCGCCTGTCGGGGGAGAACCTGCACGAGCGGATCGGTCTCCAGGCCCCGCCCGGCGAGCTCAAGCGGCTGGCCGACACCTTCGACGGGATGCTCGACCGGATCCAGGACCTGGTGGGGGCCCAGCGCCGGTTCGCCGCCAACGCCGCCCACGAGCTGCGCACCCCGCTCGCCGTGCAGCGGGCCGCCGCCGAGATCGGGCTCGCGGGGGACCCGGAGCCGGCGAAGGTGGCGCGGATCCGCGAGCGGCTGATCGCGGTGGCCGACTCCAGCGAACACCTGGTGGAGTCCCTGCTGCTGCTCGCCGTGTCGGAGGAGGGCCTGGAGTCCGCGCACCCGGTGGACCTGGCGACCCTGACGGCAACGGAACTGGCGACGGCAGTCCCCTCCGGGGGCCTTCCGCCCCCACCCCAGCCCCCGGCCGGAGCCCCGTCCCCGGCCCCGACCCCGGCTCAGAGCGGACCCCCGGCCCCGGCTCCGGCTCCGGCCCCGGCCTCGGCTCCGGCTCCGGCCTCGGCTCCGGCTCCGGCTCCGGCTCCGGCTCCGGCCCCGGCCTCGGCTCCGGCTCCGGCCTCGGCTCCGGCTCCGGCTCCGGCCCCGTCCCCGGCCCCGACCCCGGCTCAGAGCGGACCCCCGGCCCCGGCTCCGGCCCCGGCCTCGGCTCCGGCTCCGGCTCCGGCCCCGGGCTCGGCTCCGGCCTCGGCTCCGGCCTCGGCCCCGGGCTCGGCCCCGGCCCCAGGCGGGGTTCCGCTTCCGGCGCCGGACCCGCACGCGGGCCCCGCCCCCGACCCGGACCCGCAGGCGGCACCCGCCGCCGCCCTGACCGTCGTACGGGACCTCGCGCCGCTGACGGTGACCGGGGACGCCACGCTGCTCGGGCACCTCGTGCGCAACCTCCTCGCCAACGCCGTGCGGCACAACCGGCCCGGCGGCCGGGTGCGCGTGACGACCTCCGCCGACGGGGTGCTGACGGTGTCCAACACCGGCCCGCTCATCGAGCCCGGCGACGTCCCCCGCCTGCTGGAGCCCTTCCGCCGCCGCGCGGAACGCAGGCACACACCGGGCGAGGGCGCCGGGCTCGGCCTGTCCATCGTCGCCTCCATCGCCCGCGCGCACGGCGCCCGGCTGCTCGCCGAGGCCAACCCGGAGCCCGACGGCGGGCTCACCGTCAGCGTCCGCTTCCCCGCGCCGCACCACGAGGCGCCCCAGACCGCCGTTCGCGGGGAACGATGATCACCTGATGTACCTTCGGGTGGATGAGCAAGCACGCCCGAGCCCGCTCCGGCTCCCGCGCCCGTACGGCCGACCGCCGGCGTTCCGTTTCCCCGGGACGCCCGCCGACGGCGCTGATCGTCGTGGCCGCCCTCGGGCTGCTGGCCTTCGGTGCCGGCTGGGTGCACGCCCTCTACGAGCAGCCCGGCGCGCCCGTCCCGGCGGCCCGTTCGGACGCCCGGCCGCAGGCCCAGGCCCCCAAGCAGCAGCCGCAGGCACAGGGCGGCGCCCCCGGGCACGCCACGCGCGGCACGCCCCGCGCGGACGCCCTCCAGGGCCTCCCGGACACCCTCGGCGCGGCGACCCGCGCCCGGATCCCGGCGGCCGCGCGCCAGCTGGTGCTCGTCACCGGCCGGGCGAAGGACTCCTCCGACTCCACCGTCACCTTCTACACCCGCCCCGCCGCGGGCAAGGACTGGACCGCGGCCGGGAAGTGGCCGGCCCGCAACGGCGCCAAGGGCTGGTCCGCCGAGCGCGAGCGCGAGTACGGCGACCTGACCTCCCCGGAGGGCGTGTACTCCCTCACCGACGCGGGCGGCCTGCTGCCGCCCCCGCCCGGCACGAAGCTCCCGTACGACCAGGACCGCGGCTTCGTCCCCTCGGGCCGGGGCGTGAACGGGGAGTCCCTGGACGGCTCCTTCGACTACGTCGTGGCGATCGACTACAACCGCCGCAAGGGGGTCTCCCCGCTCGACCCGCGCATGCCGGAGGGCGAGGACAAGGGCGGCAACATCTGGCTCCACGTGGACCACGACGGCCCCTCCCAGGGCTGCGTGGGCCTGCCCAGGCAGGCGATGGAACAGCTGCTGCGCACCCTCGACCCTGCGGCGAAGCCGGTCATCGTGATGGGCCCGGCAGGCT
The DNA here is from genome assembly GCF_045160885.1 of Streptomyces sp. NBC_00158. Classification (NCBI taxonomy): domain Bacteria; kingdom Bacillati; phylum Actinomycetota; class Actinomycetes; order Kitasatosporales; family Streptomycetaceae; genus Streptomyces; species Streptomyces sp. NBC_00158. The sequence goes on along the minus strand of NZ_CP108161.1, from coordinate 3,073,260 downwards.
TCTGACCGCGCCGCTCCCGACTCCGGGCCGCAGCACCAGCAGCCCGACGTACACGAGGTCGAAGACGGAGCACAGCACGCCCAGCCCGAGCACGAACCCGTTCCCCTCCAGCACCCCGAACAGCACGGTCGGCGCGAGGGTGCCGAGCCATTTGGCGACCGCGATGAGCGGCGACTGCCCGTGCGGGCCGCGCCGGGCGGCGTACATGCCGATGAACAGGCCGGACATCAGCAGGTTCTGCAGGAACGCCGAATAGCGGCTGGCGTCGTGCGTCCCGAAGTGCGCGACGAACAGAAGCTGCACGGTGAAGCCGGCGCCGAGGAGCAGCGCTCCCCAGGCGGCGAACAGCGGCCGGGTGACGAAGCCGGGCAGCCCGGCCCGGCCGTACCGGAGCCAGGTGTAGACGATCAGGGTGTCGGCGACGGCCCACACCACGTTGACCACGCCTTGCGGGGAGAGCCCGGTACGGACGTCGTCGACGGCGTAGACGACCTCCCAGGCGAAGTTCAGCGCGAGCGCGGCGACGGGCATGGCGTACGTCCGGTCCCGCAGCCCGACCCGCACGGCCTCGACGTACACGACGGTCCAGGCGACCCCGCTGATGAGCGTCAACACCAGTTCCACAGGCGCACCCTAGGCGCTCCGCGCCCCGCCGGGACAGCCCCGGTCTACGGGTTGAGGTCGAGGATCCGGACCGGCTCGCCGTCCCACCGCTTCGGTTCCGTGGTCGCGACGATCGCGCCGTCCGGCCGGTCGGGGGCGGGCTGTGCGGCGTGGAGGCAGTGGGCGGCGGCCCAGGTTTCCTGCCGTGAGACGGCCAGAGCGGCGGGCAGGTCCAGGTCGAGGACGATCATGCCGGGCAGGGCCGCGAGGTGTTCCGCCGTACCGGGCCGGGTCCGATCGGCCTCGACGAGCGCGCAGGACGGGGCGTACAGGAACCAGCCGGACTCGGCGTGAGCGCGGTGGATGAGGCGCGAGGCCAGGACGTTTCCCCGGCCGGCCGCGGTCATGGCCGTCTCGTCCAGCACGATGTGCACGGGCTCGGTCACCGGGGCCTCGCCCCGTGCAGTCGGCGGTCCAGCTCGTCGTCCAGCGCCTGCTGTTCGGCTTCCGTCGGTGCGTAGCCGTTCCAGTCGCGCAGCAGCACGCGGGCGCGTTCGGCGCGTTCGGCACGTTCGGCCGGGGTGAACAGGGTCTCGGCCAGGCGGGCCAGGTAGGCGCGGAGGGACAGCCCCTCGCCGGCCGCTATGGCGGCGAGTCTGTCCCTGGCTTCCTCGGGGATCCGGATGTTCGCGTCGGGCATCGTCGTGCTCCTTCCCGTTCCCGCAGCGTATGGGTGCGTACCCGTACCCATACCCGTATTCACCGGCGTTCACCCGATCGGGTGCACCCCGCCCACCCCTTGCCTGACGGACCGTCAGCTACGACGATGGCCCGGCACCGCACGACGAACCGGCATACGAAGGCGAGGCGGGCCCGGCATGGCACGCGTGTTTCCGGAAGGCCGGCTGGAGTACGGGATGCAGCTCCCGGTCCAGTCGCAGAGCACCATCTACGCCGAGCCCTGGGAGGCCTCGGCCGGCGCGGCCGACCTCGCCGCGGTGGCCCGCGCCGCCGACCGGGCCGGCTTCGGGTACGTGGCCACCTGCGACCACGTCGCCATCCCGCGCCGCCTCGCCGGCCCCATGAGCACCGTCTGGTACGACCCGGTGGCCACCCTCGCCTTCCTGGCCGGGATCACCGAGCGGGTGCGGCTGCTCAGCCACGTCGCGATCGTCGGCCTGCGCCACCCGCTGCTCACCGCCAAGCAGTACGCGACCCTCGACCACCTCTCCGGGGGCCGGCTGGTCCTCGGGGTCGGGGCCGGGCACGTCCAGGAGGAGTTCGAGGTGCTCGGCGTCGACTTCGAGCGCCGCGGGGCCGTCCTGGACGAGAGCCTGGACGCGCTGCGCGCCGCCCTCGGCCCGGAGGAGTACCCGGAGTTCGAGGGGGAGCGGTTCTCCTTCCGGGACCTCGGCCAGCTGCCCCGCCCGGCGCAGGAGCGGATCCCGGTGTGGGTCGGGGGCTCCTCCCCGGCGGCCGTCCGCCGGGCCGCCGTGCGCGGCGACGGCTGGCTCCCGCAGGGCGACCCGCGCGAGCGGATCCCGGGGCAGGTGGCCCGGATCCGGGAGCTGCGGGAGGCGGCCGGGGTCCGGGGCCCGTTCGAGGTCGGCGCGATCACCGAGCCGCTGTACGTCGGCGAGCCCGGCTGGGACACCGGCCGCCGCACCCTGACCGGCAAGGCGGAGCGGCTCGCCGAATCCCTCCGGGAGTACGCGGCGCTGGGCGTGGACCAGGTCCAGGTCCGCTTCCGCAATCGCGACCGCGCCGAACTCGTGGACCAGATCACCGCATTCGGGGCCGAGGTGGCCCCCCTCCTCAACGACTAGGAGCACGGGATGGGCAAGCTGGACGGGCGCGTCGTCGTCATCACCGGCGCGGCGCGCGGCCAGGGCGAGCAGGAGGCCCGCCTCTTCGCCGCCGAGGGCGCACGGGTGCTGCTGGGCGACGTGCTGGACGAGCAGGGCGCCGCCGTCGCCAAGGAGATCGCCGCGGAGGCGGGCGCGGACCGGGTGCGGTACGTACGGCTGGACGTGAGCCGGGAGGAGGACTGGGCGGCCGCCGTGGCCGCGGCGAAGGAGGCCTTCGGCCGGGTCGACGGGCTGGTCAACAACGCCGGGATCCTGCGCTTCAACGAGCTGGCCTCCACCCCGCTGGAGGAGTTCCGCCAGGTGGTCGAGGTCAACCAGATCGGCGCCTTCCTCGGCATCAAGGCGCTCGCCCCCGAGATCGGGGCGGCCGGCGGCGGGACCATCGTCAACACCTCCTCCTACACCGGCCTGACGGGCATGGCGTACGTGGGCGCGTACGCGGCGACCAAGGCGGCGATCCTCGGGCTGACCCGGGTGGCGGCGCTGGAGCTGGCCGCGAAGAACATCCGGGTCAACGCGATGTGCCCGGGCGCGGTGGACACCCCCATGGCCAACCCCGGGCTGCTGGACCCGGCGGGGATGACGGACGAGGCCAGGGACGCGATGGCCGAGCTGTACAAGCGGGTGGTCCCGCTGGGCCGGGTCGGGCGTCCGGAGGAGATCGCGAAGCTCGCCCTGTTCCTGACCGGCGACGACTCCTCGTACATCACCGGGCAGCCGTTCGTGGTGGACGGCGGCTGGATGGCGGGCGTCAGCATTCTCTGACGGTTCGTCAGATAACCCGGTACGGCTCTCTTGACGGTCCCGCCCCGGCGGTGGAACAGTCGACCCATCGAAGAATCTGACGCAACGTCAGAAACCTAAGGACGGTGAACCCCTTGGAATTCGGGCTCTTCGTGCAGGGATACGTGCCTGAGGCGCGGTCCAAGGTCGACCCCGAGGCGGAGCACAAGGCGCTGCTCGAGGAGACCCAGTACGTCATCCAGGCCGACAAGTCCGGCTTCAAGTACGCCTGGGCCTCGGAGCACCACTTCCTGGAGGAGTACTCCCACCTCTCCGCCAACGAGGTCTTCCTCGGCTACCTCGCCGCCGCCACCGAACGCATCCACCTCGGCTCCGGCATCTTCAACCCGCTCGCCCCGGTCAACCACCCGGTGAAGGTGGCCGAGAAGGTCACCATGCTCGACCACCTCTCCAAGGGACGCTTCGAGTTCGGCACCGGCCGGGGCGCCGGCAGCCACGAGATCCTCGGCTTCCTCCCCGGCATCACGGACATGAACCACACCAAGGAGATCTGGGAGGAGACCATCGCGGAATTCCCCAAGATGTTCCTCCAGGAGGAGTACGAGGGCTTCCAGGGCAAGCACTGGTCCCTCCCCCCGCGCAAGATCTTCCCCAAGCCGTACGGCAAGGCCCACCCGGCCATGTGGTACGCCGCCGGCTCCCCCTCCTCGTACGCCATGGCCGCGAAGAAGGGCCTGGGGGTGCTGGGCTTCAGCGTCCAGAAGGTCTCCGACATGGAGTGGGTCCTGGAGCAGTACAAGACGGCCATCCAGGAGGCGAAGGCGATCGGGGCCTTCGTGAACGACAACGTGATGGTCACCTCGACCGCGATCTGCGCCGAGACGCACGAGAAGGCCGTGGAGATCGCCGTCAACGCCAACATGAACCGCTTCCAGTCGCTGGTGTTCCGCTACCACGACACCTTCCCGCGGCCGGAGGCCATCCCGGAGTGGCCGGAGACCCTGCCGGAGTACAACGCGGAGATCATCGAGCTGCTCATCGCGGAGGAGCTGCTGATCTGCGGGGACCCGTCGGAGGTACGGGCCCAGTGCAAGCGGTGGGAGCAGGCGGGGGCGGACCAGCTGTCCTTCGGCCTGCCGACGGGGGTCTCGTACGAGGACACGATGACGACGATCAAGCTGATCGGCGAACACGTCATCCCCCACATCGACACCGACCCGGTCCACCGCACGACCCGCTTCCGCCAGGCCGCTTCTTAACGGGTGCCGGTGCCGGTGCCGGTTGGTCGGGTGCGGGTGGGTGGGCCGCTGCGCGGGCGAGGTCCCCTACCCCCCCTTCCACCGTTCCCAGGGGCGGAGCCCCCAGGAGGGGTCCGGGCGCAGCCCGGGGAACGGGCGAAGGGCGGGGAGGGGACAGCCCCGCAGGGCCGCACCCCGCCCGGCGACCGGGTACGGCCCGGCAGGGGACACGGACACGCCCGGCCAGGGCAACGGCACGGGCCACGGAACCACCCAGGAGGGGAACCGCCATGCTCGACCACCTCATCCGCGGAGCGACCGTCGTCGACGGCACCGGCGCCCCCGGATACGTCGCCGACGTCGGGATCAAGGGCGGCCGCATCGCCCTCATAGCCCCACCCGGCACAGAAACAGCGGCGGCGACCACCGAGGACGCCACCGGCCTCGTCCTCACCCCCGGCTTCATAGACCCGCACACCCACTACGACGCCCAGCTCTTCTGGGACCCCTACGCCACCCCCTCCATGAACCACGGCGTCACCACCGTCGCCGGCGGCAACTGCGGGTTCACCCTCGCCCCCCTCAACCCCGACCGCCCCGAGGACGCCGACTACACGCGCCGCATGATGAGCAAGGTCGAGGGCATGGCCCTCGCCGCCCTCGAAGAAGGCGTCGACTGGTCCTGGTCCACCTTCGGCGAGTACCTCGACGCCCTCGAAGGCCGCATCGCCGTCAACGCCGGGTTCATGGTCGGCCACTGCGCCCTGCGCCGGCACGTCATGGGCGAGGACGCCACCGGCGGGCAGCCCACCCCCGCCCAGCTGGAGCGGATGCTGGCGCTCCTCCACGAGGCCATGGACGCCGGCGCCTGGGGGCTGTCCACCACCCAGTCCTCCACCCACTCCGACGGCGCCGGCGCCCCCGTCGCCTCCCGCCACGCGCAGCCCGCCGAACTCCTCGCGCTCTCCCGCGCCGTCGGCGAACACGAGGGCACCCAGCTCGAAGCCATCGTCGCCGGCTGCCTCGACCAGTTCTCCGACGACGAGATCGACCTCTTCGTCGAGATGAGCGCCGCCGCCGGCCGCCCCCTCAACTGGAACGTCCTCACCATCGACGCCGCCGTCCCCGAACGCGTCCCCCGCCAGCTCGTCCCCAGCGAACGCGCCCGCAAGTCAGGCGGCCGGATCGTCGCACTGACCATGCCGATCCTCACCCCCATGAACATGTCCCTCGGCACGTTCTGCGCCCTCAACCTCATCCCCGGCTGGGGCGAGGTCCTCGCGCTCCCCGTCCCCGAACGCATCGCCAGGCTCCGCGACCCGGACGTGCGCGCCGAGATGCTGCGCCGCGCCGACAGCAAGGAGGCCGGGGTCTTCCGCCGCCTCGCCGACTTCGGCCGCTACGTCATCGGCGACACGTACAGCGAGGAGAACGAGGGGCTGAGCGGCCGCGTCGTCGACGACATCGCCGCCGAACGCGGCCAGGACGCCTTCCAGTGCCTCGTGGAGATCTGCGCCAACGACGGACTGCGGACCGTCCTGTGGCCCATGCCCACCGACAACGACCCGGCCACCTGGGCCCTGCGCGCCGAGACCTGGCAGCACGAGGACGTCATGCTCGGCGGCTCCGATGCCGGCGCCCACCTGGACCGGATGTGCGGGGCCCCGTACACGACCCGGTTCCTCGGCGACTGCCTGCGCGGGCGCAGACTCGTCCCGCTGGAGCAGGCCGTACGGATGCTCACCGACGACCCCGCCAGGCTGTTCGGCCTGCGCGAGCGCGGCCGGATCGCCGAGGGCTTCCACGCCGACCTGGTCCTCTTCGACCCCGAACGCATCGACGCGGGCCCGGCGACCCTCGTCCACGACCTGCCCGGCGACAGCCCCCGGCTGGACGCGCGGGCGACCGGGGTGGTGTCCGTACGCGTCAACGGCGTCGAGACCATCCGCGACGACCAGGTCACCGGCGCGGTCCCGGGCACCGTGCTCCGCTCCGGCCGCGACACGAGGACGGTGAGCACCCGATGAACGAGGGCACGCAGCGTCTCTACATCGGCGGCGAGTGGGTCGAGCCCGACGGCGGGCACTACGAGGTGGTCAACCCGGCCGACGAGTCCGTCGTCGGCCTGGCCCCCGAGGCCTCCCGCGCCCAGGTCGAGGAGGCGTGCCGGGCCGCCGCCGAGGCCTTCGGCACGTGGTCCCGTACGGCTCCCGAGGAGCGCGCGGCCGTCCTCGACCGGGCCGCGGACGTCATCCAGCGGGAGTTCGAACCGTGGGCGGCCCTCGCGCGGGCCGAGACCGGCGCGCCGACGGGCATCGCCCGCGGCATGCAGGTCGGCGTCGGCGTGTCCCGCTTCCGGCGGTACGCGAAGGGCGCCCTGGAGCCGGTGGAGAAGGGACTCCCGCCACAGGTCACCGAGGCCGGCCCGATGGGGAAGGCGTCCGTCCTGGGCGCGCTGGAGGTCCGCCAGCCGGTCGGCGTGGTCACCTGCGTCACCTCGTACAACAACCCGTGGGCGAACCCGGCGGGCAAGGTCGCCCCGGCCCTCGCCATGGGCAACACGGTCGTGGTGAAACCGGCCCCGCAGGACCCCCTGTCGGTGTTCCGGATGGCCGAGGCCCTCCACGAGGCCGGGGTCCCGGCCGGGGTGGTGAACGTGGTCTCCGGCGCCTCGGTGGAGGTCGGCGAGGCGGCCGTGGACTCCCCGTACGTGGACATGGTCTCCTTCACCGGCTCCACCGGCGTCGGGCAGCGCATCGCCGAGGTGTGCGGCCGGACCATGAAGCGGCAGCTGATGGAGCTGGGCGGCAAGGGCGCGGCGATCGTCTTCGAGGACGCCGACCTGGACGCGGCGGTGATGGGGATCGGCACCACCTTCTCCTTCTACAGCGGCCAGATCTGCACCGCCCCCACCCGGGTGATCGTCCACCGGTCGGTGTACGAACCGCTGGTGGAGAAGCTGCGCGGCTACCTGGCCTTCATGAAGGTCGGCGACCCGGCCGAGCGCGGCACGGTCGTCGGCCCGGTGATCTCGGCCGCGCACCGCGACCGGGTGGAGTCGTACGTGGAGCTGGGTCGCAAGGAGGGCGCGCGGATCGCGTACGGCGGCGGGCGTCCGGTGGTCGGCGACGGCCGCGGCTTCTACGTGGCGCCGACGCTGCTGGTGGACTGCACGAACGACATGCGGGTGGTGCGCGAGGAGATCTTCGGGCCGGTGGTGGTCGTGGTCCCGTTCGACGGGGACGAGGAGGAGGCCGTCCGGCTGGCGAACGACAGCGACTTCGGACTGATCAGCTACGTGTGGTCCGGCGACTCCGCCCGCGCCTTCCGGGTGGCGCGCCGGCTGCGCTCGGGCGGGGTCGGGGTCAACACGATCGGCCGGAACATGGAGGCCCCGTTCGGCGGGTTCAAGCGGTCGGGGGTGGGCCGGGACGTGGGCTCGTACGCGCTGCACGCGTACAGCGAGGTGCAGTCGGTGGTCTGGACGACGTGATTCCGTAGGTCGTCCCGGGAGCCCGCCGGCAGTGGTCACGCGCCGTCCGGCAGGGTTCACGGGGCGCAGTCGTTTGGGGGTCCGGGGTGGGTTCCGGGGTGGGTTCCGGGGCCTCGGAAATTGGCACGGGAAAGTTTCGAAACGGACATATGGGGTACTCCTGCGGTTTCCGCATTCCGGAACCGTAGTCTCGATACCTCGTGAACCGTGGATGGTTGCCCGCGTGAACCTTGTATTGCCAGTTCGTGAACGGTTCCGATCTTCGCAATCCAAGGAATTTAGCCCTGTGGATTACTGGACTTAAGTCTTCCGGATCAGGAAACCGCAGCATCTACCGTCCTGACTCATGACACAGCTGGACACGCGGCCTCGGGTCGGAGACACGGTAAGCGGCGTCGCCGAGGGCGGCGCCGCACAGGACACCGACGTTCGGGGCAAGGGCCTCGGCAAGGGCTCCGTGGGCCTGCTGGGCAGCGCCGTCATCGGCATCTCCACCGTCGCCCCCGTCTACTGCCTCACCTCCACCCTCGGCTCCACCGCCGGCGAGGTCGGGGTCCAGATGCCCGCCGTCTTCCTGGCCGGCTTCCTCCCGATGCTCCTGGTGGCCTTCGCCTACCGCGAGCTCAACAAGGCCATGCCGGACTGCGGCACCTCCTTCACCTGGACCGTCAAGGCCTTCGGCCCGCGGATCGGCTGGATGTGCGGCTGGGGCCTGGTGATCGCCACGATCATCGTCCTGTCGAACCTCGCCGGCGTCGCCACCTCCTACTTCTGGCTGCTGGCGGGCGAGATCACCGGCAACCCGTCGATCGCCGCCCTCGACGACAACAAGTTCGCCCACATCGCCACCTGCCTGACGCTGATCGCCGTCGCCACCGCCATCAGCTACCGCGGCATGACCGCCACCAAGGGCGTCCAGTACACCCTCGTCGGCCTCCAGCTCGTCGTCCTCGCCGTCTTCGTCGCCATGGCCCTCCAGAAGGCCTCCGCCGGCACCTTCGACACCGGCATGGACTTCTCCTGGGAGTGGATGAACCCCTTCGCGGTCGAGTCCATGGGCGCCTTCACCGCCGGACTCTCCCTCTCGATCTTCATGTACTGGGGCTGGGACGCCTGCCTGGCCACCAACGAGGAGACCACCGGCTCCGCCAAGACCCCCGGCCGCGCCTCCCTCATCGCCATGGTCGTCCTCGTCGGCTCCTACCTGGCCACCGGCATCGCCGCCCAGATGGCCGTGGGCTCCGGCGGCACGGGCCTCGGCCTCGGCAACGAGGAGACCTCCGGCAACGTCTTCGCCGCCCTCGCCGGCCCCGTCATGGGCCCCGTCCTCGGCATCCTGCTGTTCGTCGCGGTCCTCGCCTCCGCCGCCGCCTCCCTGCAGACCACCTTCATCCCGGTGGCGCGCACCGTGCTGGCCATGTCCACCTACGAGGCCCTGCCGCCCTCGTACGCCAAGGTCCACCCCAAGTTCAAGACCCCCGGCCGCGCCACCGTCATGGCGGGCATCGCGACCGGCGCCTTCTACACCGTGATGACCCTCGTCAGCGAGAACGTCCTGACCGACACGATCTTCGCGCTCGGCCTGATGATCTGCTTCTACTACTCGCTGACCGCCTTCGCCTGCGCCTGGTACTTCCGCGGCGACCTGCGCCGCTCCGCCCGCGACCTGTTCTTCAAGGGCGTCTTCCCGGTCCTGGGCGGCCTGCTGCTCGCCGCGGTCTTCTTCAAGACCCTGGCCGACGCGTGGGACCCCTCCTACGGCTCCGGGTCCGACGTCCTCGGCGTCGGCAGCGTCTTCGTCATCGGCGTCGGCCTGCTGGCCCTCGGCCTGGTCGTCATGTTCGTCACCGGACGCCGCAGCCCCGCCTTCTTCCGCGGCGAGGTCCTCACGAAGTCCACCCCGGCCCTGGTGGTGGAGGACTGACCGCCTGACGCCTTCCCTCACCGCTGTGTCATGACCCGCGGCCCCGGATCGATCCCCCGATCCGGGGCCGCCGGTGTACGCGGGCCCGGGGTCATCCGGGTCGCGGGTCATCCGGTGCGCGGGTCATCCGATGCGCGGAACGGCGGGGGCGGGCGGTGACCCGGGGCGCCGGGAGGTCGTTGGGCGGGGCATGAAGGCAATGAAGCGAACCCTCACCGCCCTGGCCCTCACCGGCGGGGCCGCACTCGCACTCACCCCCCTCACCGCCCACGCCGCCGACGGCGACGCGGGGGCCACCCTCGGCGGACAGCCCCCGGTCAAGCGCGTCGTCGGCATCGTCAACCACCCCGGGCAGGCCGTGGACGACACCCGCACCGCCGTCGCCATCACCGGCGCGGCCGTCGGCAGCGCGACCAACTCCACCAACAGCTCCCTCGCGGGCGCCGGCGGCGCCCTGGACTCCGGCGTCCCCGACGCGCCGAAGATCAAGGGCTAGCCCGGGCGGCGGACGCTCAGCCCCAGGTGCGGGAGCAGAGCACCAGCCGGTAGCCGTCGGGGTCCTCGACCGTGACGCCGTACTCGTCCCAGTACGGGTTGTGCGAGGGGACCCGGGTCCCGCCGCACTCGACGAGCCGGCGCACGAGCTCCTCGTCGGGGGCCTCGCCGAGGTAGACGACGAACAGGTCGTCCACGGTCGGCGAGGGCTCGACCGGGGCGTCGGGGTCGAGCGTCAGCTCGAAGTGCCACCCGCCCCCGGCCGGCCCCACCATCAGCAGGTCGTGCTCCCCGGGCACCCGCTCGGTGCTCCGCCACACGACGTCGAGCCCGAGCCCGTCGACGTAGAACCGCTCGGCGGCCTTCAGATCCCGCGAGGGGCGGGCGACACGTATGTGGGTCTCTGAGTTGATCATGCGGGGAGCGTACGGGGCTTCGTGGGCGTGCGGGTGCGGCGTCTCCCCGCGCGGTGCGGGCGCGCCGTCTCGCCTCGCGGTCGTACGGGTCCCCGCGGTGCGGGCGCGCCATCTCCCCTTCGACCCCCCGGGGCCGGGCGGTGGTTGCCCACCCGCCTCCCCGGGTGCGGGTGGGTGGGCCGGGGAGCGGGGTTCCGGCGGGCGGTCTCTGAGTCGGTTTGGGGGTTTCCCGTCAGTCCCATCGTCCTTCCGTGTCGGGTCGGCCCGTCAAGGGCGCTCCCTTCGGTCGCGTCGCTTCGCGATGGCCTTCGGCCACCCTTGACAGGCCGACCCGCCACGGAAAGCCGAAAGACTGCCGGGAAGCCCCCAAAAGAACGGTCACCGGACAGAGGGCGAGGGACGGGTCAGTCAGCGATGAGGCGACGGGCCGGGCGCTGGCCAGCTGGGCATCCGAGCCCTCAGATGTCCCGATTCGGGGCCGGGTGCGCGGCTACCCGCACGACAGGCCGATCAGAGCGACCTGCGGAGCCCCAGGCGCGCCAGATCGCTACGCGCTCCTCTCGTCTCGGCGTCCAGCGGTCGTCCTGGGCTGATACCCGCACGGGAGGACGAACAGGGCGGCCCAGGGAGCCGGTGGGCGCGTCAGATCGCTGCGCGCTGCCAGGATTTGGGCGTCCGGCGGCCGTCTGGGGCCGGTGCGGGAAGCCCCCAACCCTCCCCTGAGACCGCCCCGCTACGGCTCTGCCCCGGGGCCCCCGCGCATAATCGGCGGGTGATCAAGGTCGAGATCGTACGTACCGAGCGGCTGGACCTCGTGCCGCTGCGGGTTGAGGACGCCGAGGAGATGGCCGTCGTGCTGGGGGATCCCGCCCTGCACGTGTTCATCGGGGGTGAGCCCGAGAGCGTTGCGGAGCTGCGGGCCCGTTACGTGCGGTGGGCCGCCGGGTCGCCGGATCCGGCCGTCTCATGGTGCAACTGGGCCGTGCGGCTGCGTGCGGAGGGGTGCCTCGTCGGGACCGTTCAGGCGACGGTCGGCGGCGGCGGTGCCGAGGTGTCCTGGGTGGTGGGGACGCCCTGGCAGGGCCGGGGGATCGCCGCCGAGGCGGCGCGGGGGCTCGTCGGGTGGCTGGGGGAGCAGGGGGTGGGGACGGTCGTCGCGCACGTCCATCCCGATCACGCGGCGTCGGCGGCCGTCGCCGCTGCGGCCGGCCTCGCCCCCACCGGCCGGTGGCAGGACGGCGAGGTCCGGTGGGAGCGGGTCAGCGGGGGCTGAGCAGGCAGAACTCGTTGCCTTCGGGGTCGGTCAGGACCCTCCAGTGGATCGCGGACGGGTCGAAGTCGGTGTCGGCGGCGTCCACGGCTCCCAGGGTGTGCAGCCGCGCCGCCTCCGTCTCCAGGTCGTCGCCCTTGTAGGGGGCGACGTCGAGGTGGACGCGGTTCCAGCCGGTCTTGGCGTCGGGGGTGCGGATGAACTCCAGGTAGGGGCCGACTCCCTTGGCGGACCGCAGGGTCGCCTGGGTGTCGGTGACCTCGTGCACCGTCCAGTCCGTCGCGCTGCCCCAGAAGCGGGCCATCTCCCGGGGGTCGGCGCAGTCGACGACCACGGCGGCGACCGGCCCGGTGTCGCCGTAGACCTCGCGGGGTTCCAGGACGCAGAACTCGTTGCCCTCCGGGTCGGCCATGACGGTCCAGGGGACGTCGCCCTGGCCGACGTCGGCGAGGGTGGCGCCGAGGTCCTTCAGGCGGGCGACCAGTTCGGCCTGGTGGGCGGCCGAGGTGGTGGCCAGGTCGAGGTGCACCCGGTTCTTCCCCGTCTTGGGTTCCGGGCGGGCGATGAGGTCGACGTAGACGAACGCGGGGTCGGGGTAGGTGACGCCGACGGGTTCGAGGTTGGTGACCCCGGGGCCCTCGCTGTCGATGCCCCAGCCGAGGGCTTCCGCCCAGAACCGGCCGAGCGCCGAGTCGTCGTGGGCCTTCATGTTGATCTGTACGAGTCGTGTTGCCATGGCGCGGTTCCTGGGAGTCGGTTCGGGCTGAGTCAGGTCGGGCTGAGTGGGGTCGGGCCGGGTCGGGTCGCCGCCGGCCGCTACCGGTCCGCCCGTTCGGCGGCGCTGCGTTCCACGCAGAACTCGTTGCCCTCCGGGTCCGTCATGGTCACCCAGCCCGTGCCGTCCGGGTTGCGGTGGTCGCCGGAGACGGTGGCGCCGAGGGTGCTGAGGCGTTCCACCTCCTCGTCGCGGGTGCGGTCCTGCGGCTGGACGTCGAGGTGGACGCGGTTCTTGGCCGTCTTGCCCTCGGGGACCCGGATGAAGAGCAGTCCGGCGCCGGCCGACTCGACGAGTACCTCGTCGTCGCCGGGCTGGTCGCCGTCGCCGAGCTTGCCGTCGAGGGCGGCGATCCAGAACTGCGCGAGGGCGTAGGGGTCGGAGCAGTCGAAGGTCACGTGTCGCACGAGAGATGCCATGGCGGCACTATCGATCAGGCTCCGACCCCTGTCCACCGCATATGGGCGCGGTCGTCACTTCCGCCAGAACAGGTGGTGGATCACGCTGCCGCCCGGGCTGGGGACGACGTCCAGGTGGAAGCGGTCGAGGAGTTCGTCGGGTGATTTCCACAGCCGTGTCCCGGAGCCGATCTCGATCCCGGGGGAGACCGCGACGTGGAGGGTGTCGACGAGGTCGGCGTCGAGGAACTCGCGGATGGTGGTGGCCCCGCCGCCGAGGCGCACGTCCTTGCCGTCCGCGGCCTCCTTCGCCCGGGCGAGGACGGTGGCCGGTTCGGCGCCGGTGAAGTGGAAGGTGGTGTCGGAGAGGGTGAAGGACGGGCGTTCGTGGTGGGTCATCACGAACACCGGGGTGTGGAAGGGCGGCTCGTCGCCCCACCAGCCCTGCCACTCGTGGTCCTGCCAGGGGCCGCGCTGGGGTCCGAACTTGTTGCGGCCCATGATCTCGGCGCCGATGTTGTTGGCGAAGTCCCGGGTGAGGTAGTCGTCGAGTCCGCGGCTGCCGCCGGGGTCGGTGCGGCCCGGCCAGCTGGCGGTGGCGCCGGCCCACGCGAACATGGTTCCGGGGTCGGCGTGGCCGAAGGGCCGTTCCAGGCTCTGGTTCTCGCCGGCGCCGAACCCGTCGTTCGAGACGTTGAAGTTCTGCACCCTCAGCAGCTGCTGCCGTGCCATGGTCTGTCTCCTCCTCCGTGTCCCGCGTGGTGCGGACGAGGATTGAGACTGCACGCGCCGGCGGAACTCATCGCCCGCCGACACGCTGGTTTGCCCGATGTCCCTACGGGGTCTGTTCGGGCTTGGTGTGCAGGATCTCGCGGGCCTGGTCGGCGGCCCGGACGATGCTCTCGGAGACGAAGTCGACGAAGCGGCCGATGTTCTCCAGCCGGGTGGCGGCGGGGGTGTTGCGGCCGAGGACGTTGACGCCCTTGCGCGCGGTCTCGGCGAGCAGGGCGGTGGAACGGGCACTGGCCATCATCGACTCGTACCAGACGTCGTCGTCGACGATGTAGCGCTCGCGGCGGCGGTCGTCGCGTTCCCGGCGGATGAGGCCCTGGCCTTCGAGCAGCGCGACGGCCTTGGAGATGGAGCCGGGGCTGACCTGGAGCCGCTGGACGAGTTCGGACGCGGTGAGGGTGCCGGAGTCCGCTATGTAGAGGGCGACGAGGACCTTGGCCGTCATCTTGGGCAGGCCCGACTGGATCAGGACGGTCGCGAACATCTCCTCGTACTCGGCCACCGCCTCCGGGTCGCGGCCGTGGGACAGGGCGGGGGCCTGGGGGCCCCGGGGCGCGGCCTGCTTGCGGCGGTGGGTGCGGTGTTCGGTGGCGCGCTGGGCGAGGTCGGCGCGGTAGCCGGCGGGGCCGCCGTTGCGCATGACCTCGCGGGTGACCGTCGAGGTGGGGCGGTCGAGGCGCCGGGCGATCTCGGCGTAGGCGAGGCCGTCGGCCACGCCCAGTGCGATCTGCTGGCGTTCCTGCGGGGTGAGCCTGCCTCCCGGCATGTGCGGTCTCCTTCGCGCTGCTGATGCTCCGTCTGCGGGCCCAGCGTAGCGTTCAAATCCAAGCTGTTGCAACGATCGTAGAGCTGGCGTTGCGTTAGATTTAGGTTCGGTGCAACGAAATTTGCTGTCTGACCTGCGGTGATATGGATTCTTCGCAACGAAGTTGTTGCTCAGGTTGTGAACGCGACGTAGCGTTCAGGTCATCGGAAACAGCGAGCGACACAAACCCGAAGGAACGGAAACCATGCAGAACTTCGCCACCACCACCGCGATCGCCACCATCCTCGACATCCCCGCCGGCACCATCCGCTTCATCGCCACCGACCGCGCCGACACCACCGTCGAGGTCCTCCCCGCCAACGCCGGCAAGAGCCGCGACGTGAAGGCCGCCGAGGAGACCACCGTCGAGCTCCAGGGCGGCGTCCTGCGGATCAGCACCCCGCAGAAGAACGAGGCGTTCGGCGCCTCCGGCTCCGTCAGCGTCACCGTCCAGCTGCCCGCCGGGTCCAGCGTCGAGGCGAAGACGGCCTCGGCCGAGTTCACCACCACCGGCCGCCTCGGTGACGTCTCCCTGGAGAGCGCCCACGGCACCGTCAAGCTCGACGAGGCCGCCGGCGTCCGCCTGGCCCTCGCCGCCGGCGACATCACGGTCGGCCGCCTCACCGGCTCCGCCGACATCCGCACCCAGAAGGGCGACCTGACGATCGCCGAGGCCACCACCGGCACCGTCACCCTGCGCACCGAGCACGGCGACATCACCGTCGGCGCCGCCCGCGGAGTCTCCGCCACCCTCGACGCCGGCACCTCCTACGGCCGCATCAGCAACGCCCTCCAGAACGCGGGCGGCGGCGACACCCTCACCATCCACGCCACCACCGCCGCCGGCGACATCACCGCCCGCACCGTCTGATCCCGCCCGCCCCGCAGCCACCCACACCCACCCGAAGGAGCACACCACCATGTCCGTCACGCCGAACAACGACCGTCCGGAACTGCAGAAGGCCATCGAGGAGATCGCCGCGGACGAGGCCTGGGCCGGGGTCCTGGTGCGGGTCAACGACGAGCGGGGCGAGTGGACCGGCGCCGCCGGGATACGCGAGCTCGGCGGGAGCACCGCCCCGCAGGCCGACGGCCACTTCCGGATCGGCAGCAACACCAAGACCTTCACCGCCACCCTCGTCCTCCAGCTGGTCGCCGACGGCCGGATCGGCCTCGACAGCACCGTCGACGACCACCTCCCCGAGTACGGGCTCGACCGCCGCATCACCGTCCGGATGCTGCTCCAGCACACCAGCGGCCTCTTCAACTTCACCGGCGAGTACTACGAGGACGGCACCATCGCCCCGGGCATCGACTGGCAGGGCCGGGAATGGGTGGACAAGCTCCTCCACACCTACCGGCCCGAGGAACTCGTCCGCTTCGCCCTCGCCAAGCCCGCCCGCTTCGAACCGGGCACGGACTGGAGCTACGCCAACACCAACTACGTCCTCCTCCGCCTCCTCGTCGAGAAGGTCACCGGCCGCCCCTTCGCCGAGGAGATGCAGGCGCGGATCCTGACCCCGCTGGGCCTGACCGGCACCTTCCTCCCCGAGGCCTCGCCCGAGATCCCCGAGCCGCACGCCCACGGCTACTACGCCTACCAGGACGGCGAGGAGTGGAAGACGGCCGACGTCACCCGCGCCAACCCCTCCTGGATCTCCGCCGCCGGCGACATGATCTCCACCACCAAGGACCTGCACACCTTCTTCTCCGCCCTGATGCGCGGCGAGCTCCTGCCCGCCGAACTCCTCGACCAGATGCGCGACCCGCACACCAAGTTCGCCTACGGCCTGGGCCTGATCGTCCAGGAGACCGAGCACGGCACCCTCTACACCCACAACGGCGGCTTCTGGGGCTGGGGCGCCCTGATGTACAGCTCCCCGGACGGCCGGACGACGCTGACCGCCTCGCTCACCTCCAGCGACGCCCGGCTCGACATGATGAAGACCGCCGAGTCCTTCACCAAGGTCCAGGGCACGCTCATCGACGCGGTGTTCGGCGCCTGAGCGCCGGGAAAAGCAGGTGCGGCGGCCCGTGGGGGCCGCCTAGCTTGAGCGAGATGAGCAGCGACTATCCATTCGCGGACGGGTACAACCTCGTCTGGGACCTGACCGGCTTCGGGGACGTGGACGAAGAGATAGTCGAGTCCGTGTCCCTCTCCCGGGACCAGTTCCTCAAGATCCGGCACCTCTTCGTGCTGGGCGACGACCCCTGGATGGTGTGCGGCGAGTACCGCGTGGCGCCGGGTATCTGGGCGCACGTACGCGGCGCCGTGCCGGGCGTCCGGTTCCAGCGCGATGCCGACTACTTCCTCGGCGCCCGTCAGGCCCTGCCTGACGGGCGCTTCTGGCGTCCGGCCCCGGGCGTGGCGGCGCCGGGCCCGATCCCGCCGCCCTAGCCCAGATGCGGCGCACGAGAGGGCGTATTGCGGTAAATCCACTGCTTATGATGAAGATTGACTGTGTATCAGTTTGGTCCGCCTCGATCTGATCAGGATGCCGATCGGTATCCGTTTAGAGCAAAGGTGGTTTCCGAATGACCAGTGACCAGTCCCCCTCGGTCACCGAAGCGACGCTCACCGACATCGCCACCAACGGCATCTGGGGCCCGGGCCACAGCGTCAGCGAGGCCGTCGTCGACGTGTCCCGGGCGCTGCTCGCCTCCCTCCAGGGCGAGGAGGGCGTCGAACTCCCGGCGGAGCTCGCGGAGCTGGTGGCCGCGGTGCGGCGGACCGCCACGATCACGCTCCCCCGCATCACCGCGAACGACGGTGTCCGGCTGTCGGCGTTCGGCATCAAGCTGAAGGGCGACGCCCCGCGCCCCGTGGTGATCGTGCCCGCCGGCTGGAACCCGTACGGCTGGCTGCCCTTCCTCTACGCCTACCTCAAGCTGGCGCAGCGCGGCTACCACGTGCTCGCCTACTCCCCGCGCGGCATCGGCATCAAGGGCTGGCCGTCGACGTCCGAGGGCTTCGTCAACGTGGCCGGGCCCGACGACTGGACCGACGGCTCTTCCGTGATCGACTACGCGCAGGAGGCGTTCGAACCCAGCCGGGTCGGCTTCCTCGGCGAGTCCTACGGCTCCGGGATCAGCCAGCTGGTCGCCGCGCACGACCCGGCCGACCGCGTTTCCGCCGTGGTCGCGCTGAGCACCTGGGGGAACCTCGCCACCAGCCTGTACGACAACGGCACCCGCCACCTGGCGGCCGTGGAGGCGCTGATCGCCTTCACCGGCGGCCCGCTGGAGGAGAAGTTCGACGAGGGGACCCAGCAGCTCCTCAAGGACTTCCTGAGCGGCCGGAACCTCGACGAGGTGGTCGCGTGGGGCACCGAGCGCTCCCCGGAGACGTACGTCGACCAGACGAACGCGCGGGGCGTCCCGACGTTCATCTCGAACACCTGGCACGAGACGCTGTTCCCGGTCAACCCGGTGCTCGACCACTTCGAGCGGCTCACCGTGCCGAAGCGGCTGAACCTGTGGATCGGCGACCACGGCGCCCCCGAGGGCCCCGGCCTGGCCGGACTGGTGACCGGGCTGCCGTTCCCCGGGCTCGCGGAGCCGACGCGGGAGGCCTACGAGTGGCTGGACCACCACCTGCTCGGCGCCGACAACGAGGTGCCGAACTGGCAGGTGGTGAAGAGCCAGAGCATGTTCACCTACAAGACGATCGCGATCCCGGGCGGCTCCAACCTGATCACCGTCCCGGCGCTCCGTGAGACGTACGACTCCTGGTCCGAGGCCACCACCGGCAGCGAGTCGTGGTACCTCACCGGTACCGGCGGCTCCGGTGACGGCGCGCTGACCGACAAGCCCACCTCCGGGTGGTCCCGGGACTTCGAGGCCGGCGCCCTGACCTCCTCCCGCGCGGGCGAGCTGCTCAAGACCGGGCAGCGGGAGTGGTTCGGCAACCCCAACGAGTACAAGCTCGCGGACTTCGAGCGCGCCCAGCTGCTGGTCTGGTCGACCGACCCGCTGACCGGCCCCGGTGAGGTGGCCCGCCGGATCCGGGGCACCGCCACCGTGCGGCTGTCGGTGCGCAGCGGCGTCGACGCCGCCACCGTGATCGCGTACCTGTACGACGTCGCCCCGGACGGCACCGCCCGGATCATCACCCACGAGCCGTACACGGCGACCGGCCTGACCCCGAATGCCGAGACCACCATCACCTGGTCCCTCCAGGCCGCGTCCTACGACCTGCCGGCCGGGCACCGCCTCGCCCTGGTGGTCAACAGCCGCGACCCGCTCTACTCCTACGCGGGCTCGGACCTCCCGGCCCTCACCACCACCACGGTCGCCTCCGTGAGCGGGAGCGAGGCCCGGCTGGACCTGCCGCTGAGCTGAAACACGCGTGCAGGAGCCCGCCGCTCGGCGAACGGCGGGCTGCTGTACGGGCCTAGGCGGTCACACCGCCGAGGAACGCGGTCCAGGTGGCGGGGCTGACCGCCAGCTCGGGGCTGGCGCTGAGCTTCGAGTCCCGGACGTGGACGGTGTCGGCGCAGGTGGCGACCTCGACGCAGTTGTCGCCGTCCCCGCTGCTGTAGGTGGACTTGTGCCAGGAGACGGCGACCTCGACGCAGCTGTCGCCCTGGCTGCCGCTGTAGCTGCTCTTGAACCACCGGAGCTGGGAGCTGTTCACAGGGATCCTCGCATTCGCATCAACAGGCCCGCAGAGTCTGCGGGATTGAGGGCCTGGATGCGAAGTTTGGCATACCGCTGGTGGAGCATGCTGATGTCCTTCGGGTCGGACAGGACCTGGCCCGACTGCTGTCCTTCGCTGTAACCCCACCACTCGTTCTCCTGGGTTTCCAGGAGCTGGAAGGGGCCATCGGTGCCCGAGTGTTCCGGGCTGACCGTCGGCATGAGCTGGACGTCCACATTGGGGAGCCGGGCGCATTCAAGCAGGCGGTCGATCAGTCCTCGGGACACTTCAGGGCCTCCCGTCTGCCGCTCGATCACCGTCTGCTCGATGATGAAGCTGAAGGACGCGTAGGGGGTCCGAGTGAGCAGCTTCTGTCGCTCCAAGCGGCGTGCTATCCGGTCGTCCGCCTCCTGAGCGGTGGGCATGGGCGGCACGTTCTGGATCTGGGCCCTCGCGTAGGCCTCCGTCTGGAGCAGCCCCGGGACCACCCTGCACTCGTACGTATTGAGTGCGACGGCCGTTTCCTCCAGCTCGGCCCACCGCCTGAACCACGACGCGATCCCGCGCCTGCGCGTCAGCTGCTTCGCCGCGATCTGGATGACCCCGAAGGCGTCCAGCACCTCTTCCGCCTTGTTCACGAACTTCACGGACGGGTGTCGTCGGCCCTGCTCCACGGACGCCACGTACTGCACCGAGTAGCCGACCCGTGGGCCGAACTGTTCCTGCGTCAGGTCGGCGCGTTTGCGCGACGCCTTGAGCACATCACCGAAGTTCCGCAGGTCGGGATCCGGCTCCACCTGGTTGTCACCGTTGCTGCCCTCGCCAGCCGTCATCACGGTCACCTCCCGACCAATCATGCTCACGGTCGGTGACTGCGC
This sequence comes from Streptomyces sp. NBC_00158, assembly GCF_045160885.1. NCBI lineage: Bacteria > Bacillati > Actinomycetota > Actinomycetes > Kitasatosporales > Streptomycetaceae > Streptomyces > Streptomyces sp. NBC_00158. Next base: position 3,052,922 of record NZ_CP108161.1, on the reverse strand, counting down.
CTGTCCAGCCACTGGACTACTACTCTTCAACAGTAGTAGTCGCCTTGCTGGGAACTCCCCTGCCCACACGGGACGTTCTAGCCATGACGGCAACCTCCGGCCACCCCCAGGCCTTCGTACGCGTGTTCACTCAGCGTTTCAGCTGCACCCCCCGCGGCGCCCGCCTCGCCCGGCAGCTCGCCCTCGTCTCGCTGCACGACTGGGGCGTCCCCGAAGGGACCGGGCTTTCTACCGACGCCGGGCTCCTCGTAGCCGAGCTCGCCTCAAACGCCGTCACCCACGGCCGCGTCCTCGGGCGGGACTTCGAGCTGCGGATGACGCTGCTTGAGGGCGTGCTCCGGCTGGAGGTGTCGGACCCGCGCAGGGACCGGCGGCCCGCCGTGCGGCCCCACGCGTACCAGGCGGAGTCCGGGTACGGGCTGCGCATCGTGGACGCCCTCGCGACCGATTGGGGGGTCATGGACCGGATCATCGGCAAGACCGTCTGGGCCGAGCTGGCCCGCCGCCCGGCCCCCTAGGGGCGCTGTCACAGAGGGCGGCTACCTTGCTCTGGCACATGCAAGGGCGCAAGGGCAGGGAGCGGTCATGGTCGTCGAGGTGGGGTACGCGCAGGCGTGGGACCCGGAGTCCCGTACTGCGTGGCGGCCGCTGTCCGTCGGGGAGGCCCGGGAGCGGGACGCGGCCGGGCTGCCGTACGTGGTGGTGTACCGGACGGCGGGCCGGGAGGCGCCGCTGGAGGTCCGGCTCGTCTCCTGGCGGGACCACCACGTCGGGCTGTGGGTCTACGACGAGCAGGGGCGCCGCACCAACGACCTGGACATGCGGCTGCTGGACGACCCCGCGCGGCTGTTCCACCGGTACGCCGTCGCCTGGAGGTACCCGGGCCCGGAGACGGCGGAGTTCGACCCGAAGTGCCCGCGCATCGTCCTGGACCTCCTCCCGGACGGGAGGGGCCTGCGGAGGGAGGAGCCCCGGGGGTACTCCACCGTGGCGGGCCTCACCGAGGAGCAGCGCTGGATGGACCGGCCCGCTTTCGGGGAGTGGCCGTTGCTCTCGGCGAAGGTGCACGGGCTCACGGAGCCGCCGCTCTTCGAGCCGGCCGAGGTCCCCGAGGGCGACGCCGGGGAGGCACCCGCCACCTGCTGGCGGGCGCCGCGTCCCGCGCAGCCCGGCCGGATCGGTGAGCTGTTCCGGCCCGGGGTGCGGGTCACCGACGGGTACCACCCCGAGCAGACGGTCGTGGAGCCGCACCGCGTCGGCACCCTGCGCGTGCCCAGCGGGCTGCTGGCGGTCTCCGGGCCGGACGACGCGGACGGCGGACCGCACATCACGGTCCCGGTCCCGCCGGGGGAGTACGTCCTCGACGAGGCGAGGGTCGAGTACGGCTACCACTGCGAGTGGCGGGACGCCCAGGTCGAGACCACGGACCCCACCGCCGTCCGGCTGCTCCTCGGCGAGACCCCCGCAGCGTCCTGGGAGATGGCCCTCGGGGCGGACGACGACCTCCGGATCTTCATCGAGGACCAGATAGCCGGGTTCAGCACGGACGGTGCCACCGGCTGCTTCGCCGACGGCGGGTCCTTCAAGGCCCTCCTCTCGCTCTTCGAGCGGGGGCTGATCGACGGGGAGCCGGACCTCGACGGGTACGAGGACCTCGACGACGGGTCGATGTTCATCCACCGCACCCGGGACGCGGCCACCGGCGGCGAGCTGATGGCCTTCGCGACGACCGGGGACGGCACCTACCCCGTCTGGCTGGGCCGTTCCGAGACGGGCGAGCTGGTCAGCGTGGTGGTGCTGGTCGAGGGGATGCCCGAGATCCTCTCCGAGCCGGACGGGGTCGCCGCCGATGCCTGAGACGGCGTACGTGACGTACGAGGAGTCCTGGCACGCGGGGTCCCGTACCGGCGGGCGGGAGCTGACCCCCGACGAGGCGCGGGCGCGGGACGCGGAGGGGCTGCCGTACGCGGTGGTCTACCGGGCTCCGGGGCGTGAAGTGCCGCTCGGGGTGCGGATGGTGGCCTGGCAGGCGGGCTTCGTCGAAGCCTGGGCGTACGACGAGCAGGGCCGCGGGACCGCCGAGGCGGAGCTGCGGCTGCGGGAGGACGCGGGGCGGCTGCTGGTGCGGCGGCTGTTCGTGCGGCGGTTCCCGGACGCCCGGACGGCCGAGTTCGACCCGGACTGCCCCCGTACGGCGGTCGAGCTGTCCTCCGACGGCACGGCCCGGATCTCGCACCAGCCGGGCGGGATGCGGGGTGACTCCCTGGAGGCCGAGGTGGAGGTGGCCGAGGCGGACCTGTGGACGGTGCGGCCGGGCTTCGACGACTGGGCGGGGCTGCCCGTGGCGGACGTGCTCCCGGAGTGGGTCGGCGCGCTGCCCGGGGCGGAGGCGCCCGGGTGGCGGCGGGAGCCGTCGCGGCTGCGCGGGCCCGCCGACTTCGACCGGGTGTTCCGGGCCGGGACGGAGTTGCCCGGGCTGGAGGTCCTGGACCCGGTGCCGTGCGGGAGCGTGCGCGTGCCGAGCGGGGTGCTGGCGGTGGCCTGCCCGGACACGGGGGAGGGGCTGTCCCGGATCACGGTGGACGTGCCGCCGGGCGCGTACCCGATGGAGGCGGCCCTGGTCCGGGTGGCGGAGGAGCACTGGGGGGCGTACGAGGACGTGGCGGCCGTCCGGCTGCGGATCGGCGACGACCCGGTGGCAGTGTGGGAGATGGCCCTCGGGCCCGGTGACGACACGATCCGGCTCCGCGAGGGCGAGGCCTTCGGGTTCGGCACGGACGCGGCCGGCGGTGCCTTCGGCGACGCCGAGGCCTGGCCGGACCTGTGCGACCTGCTGGAGCGGGCGCGGTGGCAGGGTTCGGCGGAGCACGACCGGCTCTCCGATTCCCTGGCCGGCATGAACCTGGACGGCGGGAGCCTCGGCGCGGACCTGGCGGTGTTCTGCACCGGCGGCGACGGCGTCTACCCGGTGTGGGTGGGCCGGTCGGCGTCCGGTGAGGTGGTGCGGGTGGCCGTGCAGACGGCCTGGCTGGACCTCGGGGGGTGAGGCCGCTCAGGACGCGGGACGGGCGTAGCTGCCGAGACCGACGAGGCAGTAGACGTACTCCATGTCCGTGACCGGGACCCCGTTGCGGGTGTAGCTGTGCGAGAAGCTGTACTCGTTCCTGGGGTTGGCCTTACAGAGGTCCATGTCGGTGGTGCGGTGGAAGCGCTGGATGACGCGGTAGTGGGCGTCGGGGGCGGAGCACGGGACCTCCGCGATGTCGTGCACCTCCGTGCTGACGGTGGAGTCCGGCAATTTGCCGTTGAGGCAGGTGTCCTCGTCGAAGGGACTCGGCTCGGGGGGCTCGGGGGGCGGGGTCACCGCCACCGGGGTGTCCGGACCGGGTAGCGGTGCGAACGGCGGGGCGCCGGTCACGTGGGCCGGACGGTCAGAGGCCGAATCGGCGAGGGCGGTGCCGCTGTCGCCGATGGCGGTGATGCCGCCGACGGCACCGCAGACGACGAGGATGCCGGCCACGCGCCTGCGGAGGCCGGGGGTTTCTCGGAGAGTGGTCATCGAATACTCCAAGCGTGGAGTCGTTCCGATGCGTGGGGTGCGGGTGAGCGGTGCGCCTCCCGCTTAAGCCCCTTCCGGGGCGCGCGGGTCCCGGCGGTCGTCGCGAAGCCCAGCGCTGCGCGCCCCGGGTTCACCGGCACCCTTCCAGCGTAGAACGGGGCACGGCCGCCCGCATCGCGCGACCGCCCCGCCACCGGCGCGCGGGGCGGCGGTGGCGGGGCGGTGGCGGGGCGGTGCGGGCCGGACGGGTTACGACTTCGGGAGGGCCGGGAGGGAGGGGAGCTTGCCCGGCTCGCTCTTCTGGAAGGTGTCCTGGCCGGCGCCCTCCCACGTGACCTTCAGGGTGGTGGCGTCGACCGAGTCGACCTTGCCCTTCGAACGGGTGGCGCCCGCCGGGCACTTCAGGTCCAGGGCCGAGCCGCTCGCGGTGCCCTCGCAGGTGAGGCCGGTGGCGGCCTCGACCACGAACGCCTTCTGGCCCTTGACGGTGAGCACCACGCCCTTGCCCGGGGTCGCCATGGCGATCCAGCCGCCGTCCAGGCTGCCCGAGGGGACCGCCGCGCCGCCGCCCGCGCTGGGGGTGGCCGCCGGGGCGGAGGCCGGCGGGACGGAGGTGGTGTCCGGCTTCTTGGCGTCGGCCGGCTTGCTGTCGCTGCCGCAGGCGGTCAGGGTGAGGACGGCCGCGACTCCGGCTGCGGCGGCGACGGAGATACGCAGGTTGCTGTGCACGGGAAGTCCCCCAGGGGCGAGTCGGTTGCAGGGCGGGCCAAGTCTGGCAGCCGTCCGGGCAGGTGGCGGCCACCCGCAGACACGCCGGGGCGGGGTCGTCCGGTTCCGTCAGAGGTACTGGGCGAAGTCGTCCAGGGTGCGCAGGACTTCCGCCTCCCGTGCCGAGGGGAGCTGGAGGACGACCTCCTCGATGCCCAGTTCCGCGTAGTGGCCGAGCTTGCCGGGGGTCGGCTGGACGGCGTACGGGACCACCTGGAGGTCCTTGGGGTCGCGGCCGGCGTCCTCCCACGCCCGGCGGAGTACGGGGACGGACTCGGTGAGGCCGCGGCCGCCGATGGGGAGCCAGCCGTCGGCGTGGTCGGCGATGGCGGCGAACAGCTTCGGGCCGGCCGCCCCGCCGATCATGGTGCGGGGGCCGTACAGCGGCTTGCCGGGGGCGAGTTCGCGCGGGGCCTGCACCGGCTTCGGGTGGGCGGAGCTGGCGCGGACGGAGCCGTACGGGCCCTCGTACGCGGTCGGTTCTGGTGCCCACAGGGCGCGCATCAGGGCCATGTGGTCCCGGACGCGTTCGCGGCGGGTGGGCCAGTCGACGCCGTGGTCGGCGGCCTCCTCGATGTTCCAGCCGTAGCCGATGCCGAGGGTGAGGCGGCCGCCGCTGAGGTGGTCGACGGTCGCGACCTGCTTGGCGAGGCCGATGGGGTCGTGCTGGGCGACGAGGGTGATGCCGGTGCCGAGGTGGAGGCGTTCGGTGACGGCGGCGGCCTGGCCGAGGGCGACGAAGGGGTCGAGGGTGCGGCCGTACTGGGCGGGGAGTTCGCCGCCCATGGGGGCGTCGGTGTCCCGGCTGACGGGGATGTGGGTGTGCTCGGGGAGGTAGAGGCCGGAGAAGCCGCGTTCCTCCAGGGAGTGCGCGAGGCGGGTGGGGGAGACGGTGCGGTCGGTGAGGAAGATGGTCGTGGCGATCCGCATGGGTGAGGACACCTCCGAGACGTCGGGAGGGCCAAGGTACGGGCTCGGGCGTGCGGAGGGCAGGGCGCCGGAGCGTACGGGGACTCCGTGGCGCGTCCGCTCAGGTGCGCGGGTGGCCGGCAGTTGATTCGGTTGTTGGCCGTGGTTGGCGGTCGACTGCCTCGTACGGGTGAACGCGAGGCGCTGCAGGCGCGATGGCTTCGTTGAGACGTCAGTCTGATTGGGGAACGTCCGTACTGGTGTAGGGGATGGGGAGGGGGTGGCCGGTGGCGCGCGGTGGGAGAGAGCGGGAGCCGAAGCGTGTACTGCGTGCGCTGGCTGCGCCATTCATCGTGTCCGCTCCCGCGGGTGCGCGGATCAGGGATCGCCTGCGCGTCTCCGCCGAGGATGCCCGGGTCTTGCGGGTCGTCGGCGAACATCTGGGCGGGTGTGCCCGGGCCGATTTGGCTGAGCGGGTGCGGATTGGCCGGGTGCCGGTGAAGGGGAATCGGCGGGCGGAGCGCAAGCGGGCGCTGACGAGGGTGTCGTCTTCGCGCTGGGCGGGGGCTATCACCCGCGCCAGTGAGGATCAGTACCAGCTTTCCCTGCGGTGTCTGTTCGATGAGCAGGCCTCCCTGCGCCGGGCCATCGCTGGGATCCGTCAGCGTCTTGCGGTGCCGTGTGGGCAGCGGGCGGGCGGTGTCCGGGGCTATCCGAGCCCGGCCCAACGCGCGCAGAAGCAGAGCCGGTTGCAGGTGCTCACCGCACGTTTGGCCGCTGTGGAGGCTCGTATCGAGACCGGGCGTCCGGCGGTCGTTGTGGGCGGCCGCCGTCTGGCGAAGGTGCGGCACCACCTCGCGGACGCCGGTGTCAGTGAGGCCGGGTGGCGGGAGCGGTGGGAGGCGGCCCGACTGTTCCTGACCGCTGATGGGGAGTCGGGGGCGCCGTTCGGGAACTACACGATCAGCGTGGGCCCGGTCGAGGGCACGGTCACGATCGTTCTTCCCGAACCCTTGCGGCACCTGGCGAACGCGCCACGCGGCCGCTACCGCCTCGCCTGCACCGTCACCTTCGACCACCGCCGCGAGGAATGGCTGGACCGGGTCACCGCCCACCGGGCCGTGCGCTACGACATCACCCACGACCCCGTACGTGGCCGCTGGCATCTCGACGCGTCCTGGTCCGCTCCGGAAGCGGTCCTGCCCACCCCGGCCGAGCTGGCCGCCACTGGTGTGCGGCTGCTGGCCGTGGACCTCAACGCAGGCCACCTCGCCGCATGCGTCATCGACACGCACGGCAACCCGGTGGGCCAGCCCGTCACCGTGCCCGCCGACCTGACCGGACGCACATCGCAGCGTGACGGACGACTGCGGCAGGCGATCAGCGAACTCATCCACCTCGCCAAGGCGAACGACTGCGCTGGTCTGGCGGTCGAGAACCTCGGCTTCGACGACGCCCGCGCGATCGGCCGCGAAACCATGGGCCGCGGCAGTCGCGGCAAGGCCTTTCGCCGCACGGTCGCCGGACTCCCCACCGCCGGCTTTCGGGAACGTGTGCGCGGCATGACCCACCACGCGGGGCTCGTCGTCGTTGCGGTCGATCCCGCCTATACCTCCCGTTGGGGAGCACAGCACTGGAAGCAGCCTCTCCAGCAGCAGTCGAAGACCGTCGTCGTCACCGGCCACCACGCGGCCGCGGTGGCGATCGGCAGGCGCGCCCTCGGACACGGGGCACGGCGTCGGCCAGGTGTGACCGCACACGACCAGAGGATCGTGGAGCGGAGAGCTACCGGCCAGACCGTCCCCCACCCCAGGGCGCGCGGGACCGCGAGCCCGCCGAGGACCACAGGCACGCCCCACCAGGGCAGCAAGACCTGCCGGGACCGAAGCGACCAGCTCGCGCTGTCCCCCGTTTCCCAAGACCGTTCGGGGAGACAACCGGCCGGCCCGGTTCGCGGCGATCCGGCCAACAGCGGCCAACATCGCTAGGAACGGTAGCGGGTCAGCCAGGCCGAGGTGGTGATGGCGGGGCCGTGCAGGGACGGGCCCTGGGTGAGCTCCAGGGCGAGGTCGTCGGCCAGTTGGAGGAGGAGGGCCCGGCCTTCCAGTTCGGCCAGTGCGGGCGCCGGGAGGGCCGTCTCGCCGTGCAGGGCGCCGAGCAGGGCCCCGCACAGGGGGCCGCCGTCGCCGGAGGCGGCCAGGCGCAGGCCGTGGGGGACGTCCTCGGCGACCAGGGCGCAGTAGACGGCGGCGGCGAGGGCGTCCTCGGCGGTGCGGTCCGTGCCGGTGGCGAGGGCTTCGACGGCGTCGGGTCCGGGCTCGCCCCGGGTGACGGCGGCGAGGGCGCGGTGCAGGGCCCCTGTGACGGGTTCGTGGCCGGGGCGGGCGGTGAGCAGGGCGAGGGCGCGCCGGACGGCGGTGTCGAGGGAGACGCCCCGGGCGAGGCCGTGCACGATCACGGCGAAGGCCCCGGCGGACAGGTACGCGGCGGGGTGGCCGTGGCTCTGGACCGCGCACTCGGCGGCCAGTTGGAGGACCAGCGCGGGTTCCCAGCCGACCAGCAGCCCGAAGGGGGCCGAGCGGAGGGCGGCGGCCGCGTCCCGGGCGGTGGGGTTCTTGGGGCGGTCGAAGGTGGCGAGGGTGTCGTCGCCGAAGCCGGTCAGGCAGGCGCGCTGCGGGTCGCGGCGGACGTAGAGCCACTCCTCGTTGCCGAGCCAGCCGTTGTCCTCGCGGCGTTCGTCGGGGCCCCAGTCGTGCTGGGTGGCGTACCAGCGGCGGTAGGCGCGGTGCACGTCGGTCGGCGGGTGCCAGCCGCCGGTGTCCCGGCGCACGTGGGCCCGTATCAGGCCGTCGACGGTGAACATGGTCAGCTGCGTGGCGGCGGTGACGGCCCCCCGGCGGCCGTGCGCGTCCCCGAGCGCGCCCCCGAGCAGCACCCCCCGCACCCGGCTCCGGAAGTCCTGCTGCTCGATCCGCCCCCACAGCCCGGCCCCGGTGGACCGCAGCCCCGCGCCTGTGCCTCCGGCGGTGGCTGGAGTGGAGCCGGGTTCCCCACGCCGGGTGTGCCCGGCGGCCGTGCCTGCCGTCGCCCCCGCGGTGGCCCCCGGGTGCCCGGCCCCGGCCGTTCCCGCGGAGCCGGGCCCGCCGCCGGCGCCCCCGGCGGCTCCCCCGGCGGTGGCTCCCGCGTGTCCCGGTGCGGTGGCTCCGGGGGCTCCTGCGGGTCCGGTGCCCGAGCCGGGCCCGCCGCCCGCGCCCCCGGCGGCTCCCGCGAGGCCGCCGCCCGCGCCCCCGGCGGCTCCCGCGAGGCCGCCGCCCGCGCCCCCGGCGGCTCCCGCGAGGCCGCCGCCCGCGCCCCCGGCGGTGGCTCCCGCGTGTCCGCGGGCCGCGACTGCGGGGTCTCCGGGGCCGGGGTCCGGGACCCCGGTGTGCCCGGCGTCCGAGCCCCCGGAGGGTTTGGCCGCCGCCGCGATGCCGGCTGCCGCTCGGGCCGCTCCGGCCGAGGCCGCCCGGGCGGCGACGCCCGTCGTGGCCGACCCGGTCACCCCGGCCGTGACGACCCGCAGCACCGCCGTGTCCGTCGTACCGCCGCCCCGCGCGTCGGCCGCGCCGGGCGCCGCCGTACGGCCCACCGCGCTGCCGACCGCGGCCGCCCCCGCCCCCGTGTCACCGGCGGAGCCATCCGCGGAGCCATCCGTCGTCGTGTCCATGCCGTCCCCCCAGGCTCAGGACGCGCACTGTAGTGGACGGGTTCGGTCGGATTCGGAAGCGCTCTGGCGGGTCGCCCGTAACTGACCGGAGAACGGCCGGAATGCGAATGGTTCCGGCCAGCACCCAGCCAGGTGGCACGTTTTGCCACTCGCCTCCGACCCGGTCGTTTTCGGCCACGCATCGTTCATTCGGCGTTCGCCGGGCGCCCACAGCCTCGGAGGCATGAAGAAGGCCCTCCTCGCCGCGACCGTCGTCGCCTCCGCACTCGCCGCCTCCCTGGTCGCCGTCCCCACCGCCTCCGCCGCCGACTGGGAGTGGTTCGGCAGCCACCAGGACCGTTCCGCCATCCCCTTCACCGAGGCCACCGTCACCGCCGCCGCCGACGGCTCGTACACCCTGAAGTGGAACACCAAGGGCACCAAGCGCGTCGCGGTCAAGGCGGGCGGCAAGGTCGTCGCCAAGGGCGGCGCCCGCGGCGAGGCCGTGGTCAGGGGACTGCCCGCCGCCGACCGCCAGTGGTTCGACTTCCAGCCCGACCACGGCCAGGGCCTGCGCCTAGCCGACCGGCTGATCAAGCTGGAGGGCACGGCCAACTTCCGCGACGCCGGCGGCTACCGCACCGCCCCCGGCCAGTGGGTCAAGATGGGCGAGGTCTACCGCTCCGACGCCCTGAACAAGCTCACCCCGAACGACCTCGCCAAGCTGGAGCGGCTGCGCGTCCGCACCGTCTTCGACCTGCGCACGCAGGACGAGCGCACCAAGGACGCCGACAAGGTCCCGGCCGGCGCGAACCACGTCGTCGCCGACGTCTTCGCGGGCTCCGGCTCCTTCCAGACCCTGCCCAAGTCCCCCGACGAGGCCGTCAAGGCCATGGTCGACGCCGAGAAGACCATGGTCAGCGGCGAAGGCGGCAAGAAGGCGTACACGCAGGTCCTCGACGGCATACGGAGCGACCGCGGCCGCGCCGCGCTCTTCCACTGCACCGCCGGCAAGGACCGCACCGGCTGGGCCAACGCCGCCCTGCTGACCGCCCTCGGCGTCCCCCAGGAGACGGTGATGGCCGACTACCTGGCCAGCAACGACTACCGCAAGGCCGCCAACGACGCGATCCTCTCGCACCTCCCGGCCCAGCAGGCGGCCGTCTACAAGCCGCTCCTCGACGTCCGGCCCGAGTACCTGAACGCCGGCTACGACGAGGTCAAGGCGGAGTACGGCACCTTCGACCGCTACCTCAAGGACGGCCTCGGCGTCGACGCCCGCGAGCTGCGCGAGCTGAAGAAGGACCTCCTGGTCGGCTGACCGGGAGGGAGGAACACGGGAGCGGGGCCCGCACGCCGGCGGGCCCCGCTCCCGCGCGCACTACGGCTCCAGGACCGGCAGCAGCTCCGGCAGGTGGCCGTCCGAGGCGCGGGCCGCGTCCTGGCGCTCCTGCGGGACCTCCCCGTACAGGGTCGTGCGCGGCTTCGCGGGCCGGCCCGCCGCCTCCGCGACCGCGACCAGGTCCTGGACGGACTTGTACGAGCCGTAACTCGACCCCGCCATCCGGGAGATCGTCTCCTCCATCAGCGTGCCGCCCAGGTCGTTGGCCCCGGAGCGGAGCATCTCCGCCGCGCCCTCCGCGCCCAGCTTCACCCAGCTCGTCTGGATGTTGGGGATGTGCGGGTGCAGCAGCAGCCGCGCCATCGCCGTGACCGCCCGGTTGTCGCGGACCGTCGGGCCGGGCCGGGAGATGCCCGCCAGGTAGACGGGGGCGTTGGTGTGGATGAAGGGCAGCGTCACGAACTCGGTGAAGCCCCCGGTCTCCTGCTGGATGCGGGACAGGGTGCGGAAGTGGCCGAGCCAGTGCCGGGGCTGGTCCACGTGCCCGTACATCATGGTCGACGAGGAGCGGATGCCCAGCTCGTGCGCGGTCGTGATGACCTCGATCCAGTCCGCCGTGGGCAGCTTGCCCTTGGTCAGCACCCAGCGGACCTCGTCGTCCAGGATCTCCGCCGCCGTGCCCGGGATCGAGTCCAGCCCGGCCTCCTTGGCGGCCGTCAGCCAGTCCCGTACGGACATCCCGGTGCGGGTGGCGCCGTTGACGACCTCCATCGGGGAGAAGGCGTGCACGTGCATGCCCGGGACCCGCTCCTTCACGGCCCGCGCGATGTCGAAGTACGCCGTCCCCGGCAGGTCCGGGTGGATGCCGCCCTGCATGCACACCTCGACCGCGCCGACGTCCCAGGCCTGGGCCGCGCGGTCGGCGACCTGCTCCAGGGACAGCGTGTAGGCGTCGGCGTCGGTGCGGCGCTGCGCGAAGGCGCAGAACCGGCAGCCGGTGTAGCAGACGTTGGTGAAGTTGATGTTGCGAGTGACGATGTACGTGACGTCGTCGCCCACCACCGACCTGCGCAGGTCGTCCGCGATCCGGCACAGCGCGTCCAGCGCCGGTCCGTCCGCGTGCAGCAGGGCCAGCGCCTGTTCGTCGGAGAGCCCCTCCGGGTCGTCGGCGGCCTGCGCGAGGGCCGCCCGTACGTCGGTGTCGATGCGCTCGGGCACCATGCCGGGCGCCGCGGCCTCGCGCAGGGCCTCCCAGTCGCCGTACACCTCGTCGAAGTCCTCGCGGCGGTCGCCGGTGCGGCCCTCGGAGTCGATCGCGGTGTGCAGGTCGGTGCGCCCGTAGGAGGCGAAGGAGTCGTCCGGCTCCTGCCACGGGTGCCCGACGACGGCCGCGTCCGGGTTCGCGAGACCGGTCTCCGGGTCGGCGAGGGCCCGTACGTGGGGCAGCAGGCGCGGGTCCAGCCACGGCTCGCCCCGCTGCACGAACTCCGGGTACACGCAGAGCCGTTCGCGGAGCTCGAAACCGGCCCCGGCCGACTGCTCGGCCAGCAGGTCGATCTGGGGCCAGGGCCGCTCGGGGTTGACGTGGTCCGGGGTGAGGGGGGAGACGCCGCCCCAGTCGTCGATGCCGGCGCCGATGAGGCGCGCGTACTCCCCGTCGACCAGGTTGGGCGGGGCCTGGAGGCAGGCCGAGGGGCCCATGATGTGGCGGGCGACGGCGATCGTGGCGACGAGGTCGTCCAGCTCGGCGTCCGGCATCCCGCGCATGGCCGTGTCCGGCTTCGCGCGGAAGTTCTGGATGATCAGCTCCTGGACGCCGTGGTAGGCGCGGGAGATCCGGCGCAGCGCGAAGAGCGACTCGGCGCGCTCCTCGTACGTCTCGCCGATGCCGATCAGCAGCCCGGAGGTGAAGGGCACCGAGGAGCGGCCGGCGTCCTCCAGGACGCGCAGCCGGACGGCCGGCTCCTTGTCGGGGGAGCCGTGGTGCGGGCCGCCGGGCTCCGACCACAGGCGGGTGGCGGTGGTCTCCAGCATCATCCCCATGGAGGGCGCGACGGGCTTGAGGCGCTGGAAGTCGGACCAGGACATCACCCCGGGGTTGAGGTGGGGCAGCAGCCCGGTCTCCTCCAGGATGCGGATGGAGATGGCCCGCACGTAGGAGATCGTGTCGTCGTAGCCGTGCGCCTCCAGCCATTCCCGAGCCTCGGGCCAGCGGTCCTCCGGTTTGTCCCCGAGGGTGATGAGGGCTTCCTTGCAGCCGAGGGCCGCGCCGCGGCGGGCGATGTCGAGGACCTCGTCGGGGGACATGTACATCCCGTGGCCCGCGCGGCGCAGCCTCCCGGGGACGGTGGCGAAGGTGCAGTAGTGGCACTTGTCGCGGCAGAGGCGGGTGAGGGGGATGAACACGCTCTTCGAGTACGTGATCACGCCCGGCCGGCCGGCGGCCGCCAGCCCCGCGTCGCGGACCCGGGCGGCGGAGGCGGTCAGGTCCTCCAGGGCCGCGCCGCGGGCCTGGAGGAGGACGGCCGCCTCGGCAGCGTCGAGCGCGACGCCGTCGCGGGCTCGCCGCAGCGCACGGCGCATCGCGTTGTCGGTCGGGGCGTCACTCGGAGTGGTCATGTGGCGAGCATACGATCCGTCCGGATTCCGGTGGAGGGCCTCATCGCATCAGCTCACCGGCGTTGACCAGCAGGGATTGGCCGGTTATCGCCCGGGCCCGGTCGGAGGCGAGGAAGACGGCGGCGTCGGCGACGTCCCCGTCGGTGGCGAGGTCGGGCAGGGCCATCCGGTCGGCGAGGCGCTGGTGGACCTCGGCCTCGGGGACGCCCTCGGTGTGGGCGGTGAAGGTGACGAAGGCCTGTACGGGCGGGCCCCACATCCAGCCGGGCAGCACGGTGTTGACGCGGATCCGGTGCGGGCCGAGCTCGCGGGCCAGGGAGTACATGGCGGAGGTCAGGGCGCCCTTGGAGGCGGCGTAGGCGGCCTGGCGGACCTCGTTGGGGGCGGCCACGGCGGACTGGGTGCCGATGAAGACGACGGAGCCGCCGCCGGCCTTGAGGGCGGGCAGGCAGGCGCGGGTCATGCGCAGGCTGCCGAGGAGGTTGACGTCGATGATCTGCTGCCAGGTCCCGAAGTCGGCGTCCTCCAGGCCGCCGAAGTACGAGTCCCAGGCGGCGACGTGCACGACGGCGTCGATGCGGCCGAAGCGCTCCAGGGCGAGCGCGGCGAGGGCCTCGCACTGCCGCTCGTCGGAGATGTCGGTGGGCAGGTGGGCGGTGTGGGCGCCGTCGGGGTCGATCTCGGCGGCGGACTTGGCCAGGTTGGCCTGGGTGCGGGCGCCGAGGACGGCGTTGCCGCCGTCGCGGACCACGGCGGCGGCCACCTGGTGGCCGAGACCGGCCCCCACACCGGAGACGACGACGGTCTTCCCTCGCAGCAGCATCACGTGCCCCCTGGCGGCTCGGATCAAAGGATCTGACGGGCCGTCAGGGTAGGGGTGCGGGGCGCCGGTGTGAAGGGGTGCGGGGCCCGGGCGCCAGGGGCCGGGCCCGGCGGGGCTCAGCGGCGGCCGCTCACGTCCAGGAAGATGTTCACGGCGACCCAGGTGGCCCAGAGCAGCGGGATGATCGCCACGTAGGCGAGCGGCCGCGCGTGCACCGGCGGACCCTCCTCCAGCGGCTGCCGGCCCGGCGCGGGGGTGGGCTCCGGGAGCTTGGAGTACTTCATCGCCGCGAACAGGTTCCACAGCAGCGTGAACGGCGTGAAGATCGCCAGGGAGAACGGGCTCCACCAGCCCTGGCACAGGGTCTTGGTGGTCATGGTGCGGATCAGCGACCGGGCGCACCGGCGGCAGAACGGGCCGTTGAGGGTGTGGAAGCGCATCAGGATCAGTACGCCGACGTGCGCGCGGACCGCGAAGTTCGCCGTCTCCGGGGCCCCGCACTGGCGGCAGCCGGGCGCCTGGGCGTGCGGGTGCGGGTACGGCGCAGCGTACTGCGGGTGCTGCGGGTGGCCCGGGGCGGGGTGGCCCGGGGCCGGGTAGCCGTACGGGTTCTGCCCCGCGCCCGGCTGCTGCGCGTACGGGTTCGCGCCCGCCGGGGGCTGCCCGTACGGGTTCTGCCCGGCCGGGGCGGCGCCGGGGTGCGGGCCGGGCGGGACGGGGGCTCCGGAGTAGGGGTTCGGCGGCGGAGTGCTCATGGGAGGGCCTTCGGGATCGGCGGCAGGCAGGCAACGGCGACCGGCGGGACCCCTCGGACCGGTTCCGGTTCCGATTCCGTTTCCGCTTCCGGGCGTTCTCACGGAAGGGCCCACGGAAGAGGGGTGCCGAACACCAGTGCGCTCGATTGGCCTGAAACGTACCAGGCCCGTGTCACAGCGCCTGTTACGTTTCAGGACTTCCGGTTCGCCGCGACCAGTTGGGCGAAGGCGTCCGGAGCGATCGCCTCCCCACGGCCCGACAGCACCCCCACCTCCTTGCCGTTGACCTCCACCACCGGGGTGCCCCGCTTGCCGCTCCCGCCGAACGCCTTCGACACCTCGTCCACCCACGGCATGTACGAGAGCCCCTCGACCGCCCGGTCGAAGTCCGGTGTCCGCAGCCCCGGCACCCGCCCGGCCAGGTCCAGCAGGGTGTCCGTCGAGCCGAACTCGTCGTCCGTCTCCCTGGCCGGATGGTTCTCGTAGAGCACCTGGAGGTACTCCACGAACTTCTGGGGGCTCTCGTTCACCGCCGCGCCCAGCGCGTTCAGCGCGCGCTTGGAGCCCTTGCCGCCCAGGCCCCCGTCCAGGAAGGTCGCGAAGTGGTACTCGACGCGGTAGGTCCCCGCGTCCGCCTGCTCCTTGAGGGCCGGGCCGAGGCCCGTCTCCACGTTCGCGCAGAAGGGGCACCGCGGATCCAGCCACACGGACACCACGTCCTTCGCGTCCGCCCTGCCGTACGGGACCACCACCCCGTCCTCGCCGGTGGTGTTCGCCGGGCGCAGGAACGGCTTGCCGGCCGCCTCGCTCTTCCCCGGACCGGCCCGCCCCGCCGCATACGAGCCCACCCCGACGGCGACCGCCAGTACGGCCGCCAGCGCCCCGCCGACGAGCAGCCGTCCGCGCAGCCGCGCCCGCCGGGCCCCGGCCTCCCGCTCCGCCCGGAGCCGCTCCCGGGCCTCGCGGCGGTGGTCCTTCTTGCTGCTGCTCGCCATGCAGACCAGGGTAAAGGCCAACGAGTCGTGCCAGTACGGGTCTTTGGGGTGTTTCGGACAGGGCCGAAGGTCCCCTCCCGGGCCGGGCCGGAGGGCCGCCGGAGCCGGGCTGGACGTCCTGGGCCACAGCCGGGTGAAGCCGAGACGAATGGTGCGTCATATCTCCGGGGGCGACGGTGAGTCGTGTCGGAATACCTGATAGACAGAACAATCGCGGCCCGACCGGCCGTACGCCTTTGACGGCCGCCTTGGGGGGATCGCCGCACCGTGAAGCCGCTTCACCGCCACGTAGTCAACACCTCACGCAAGGTACTCTGCACGGCCGCGCTCGCGGCCAGCCTGACCACGGCCGCCGTCGTGACCAACACCCCGGTCGCCGGCGCCGGAGAGGCCGAGCCCACGCCCGACAGCCCGCAGGCCACCGACCGCGGCGACGCCCGCCTCGACCTGCCGGGCCAGCTCGCGGACCCGGTCGTCCCGCCGGCCGCCGGCGCGGGCGGCAACACGACCGAGGGCGCCTCCGGCATCCCCGCGACCGCCCTCGACGCCTACAAGCGCTCCGAGGTGGCCGTCGCCGCCGCCCTGCCCAAGTGCAAGCTGCCCTGGGCGCTGGTCGCGGCGATAGGCCGGGTCGAGTCCGTGCACGCCTCCGGCTACGGGCTCAAGACCGACGGCACCACGGAGAAGCCGATCCGCGGCCCCCGCCTGGACGGCAACGGCTTCGCGAAGATCCTCGACACCGACAAGGGCGAGTTCGACGGCGACACCGAGTACGACCGCGCCTTCGGCCCGCTCCAGTTCATCCCCTCCACCTGGGCCACCTGGAAGGCCGACGGCAACGGGGACGGCAAGCGCGACGCGAACAACATCTACGACGCGTCGCTCGGCGCGGGCCTCTACCTCTGCTCCGGCGGCAAGGACCTCTCCCTCCCGGCCGACCTCGACAAGGCGATCCTCGGCTACAACCAGTCGCGCGAGTACGTGAACTCCGTGCTCGGCTACATGCGCCAGTACCAGCAGGACGGCACGGCCGGGATCCCGAACCCGCCCGTCGGCAACTACCCGACGCCGCCCACGCCGACCATCCCCACCCCGAACGTTCCGGCCCCGCAGCCGCCCGCCACCCGGCCGAACAACCCGACGAACCCCTCCAACCCGGGCAACGGCAACCAGAACCCCAAGCCCACCCCGGAGCCGTCGAAGCCGACGCCCACCCCGGAGCCCTCCAAGCCCACCCCGGCGCCCGCCACCCTGGCCAAGCTGGAGCGGGTCGGCGACACGAAGCTGGAGGCCGAGGCCGGAGGCCTCTTCGCGGAGGGCACCCGCTTCAAGGCGGTCCTCAGCGACGGCAAGCCGGCCGTCGGCCAGGCCGTCGTGGTCGCCGTCGAGCAGGACACCACCGGCGGCACGGGCTTCGTCTTCGGCAACGAGTCCAGCGTGATCGTCCGTACCGACGCCCAGGGCATCGCCACCACCCCGAGGCTCAAGGCCGGCCCGAAGGCGGGCACCTTCACCCTGCGGGCCACCGCCTACGACGCCAAGAGCCAGTTCACCGTGGCCCTGGACGGCAGGACCACCGAGAAGCCGGCCGAGAAGCCCGTCGTGCTCACCGGCACCAAGAGCGTGAAGGTCGCCGCGGGTACGGCGGTCACGGGCCTGCAGTACCTGCTCGCCCGTGGCGACAAGCCCGTGGAGGGCGCGGAGCTCACCGCCACGCTCGTCGAGAAGACCGGCGGCGCCTGGACCCCGGTGGACGCCAAGACCGCCAAGGGTCCGTGGTTCCAGGGCGCAACGGCCGAGGAGAAGCTGTTCACGAAGGCGTTCAGGACCGGCGCCGACGGCAAGGTGGCCCTGCCCGCGCTGCTCACCGCGGACGTCCCCGCGGGCACGTACCACCTGCGGCTGCTCACGGCGGACAAGACGGAGCTGATCCTCACCATCGAGGTCACCGCCGCAGCCCCCGCCACCCCCGCCACCCCCGCCGCCCCGAAGGCCTGACCCGGGTACGCGCACATGACGGGACACGGCCGGTCGCCCCTGCGTGACCGGCCGTGTCCCGTCACGGCGTCCGGGCGGATCAGACCGGAGTGGCCTGGAGCGCCTGGAAGCCGACGCCGCAGGTGCCCGGCAGGTTGGTCGGGCTGAAGGCGACCGAGCTGGTGGTGCAGCGGGCCTCGTAGATCACGCCGCTCTTGCTGAGCAGGCTGAGGGTGAGCCGGCCGCCGCTGTTCTCCTCGACGGAGACCGCCACGTCCACGACGCACTTCGGGGCGTTCGGGACCACCTTCAGGTCGATCCACACGCCCTGGTTACGGCTGTCGTTCAGGAAGGCGTGACCGTCCCGGTCGGTCGCCAGGCGGAAGACCGTGCCGAGCGCGAAGGAGAAGTCGGGAGCGGCGGAGGCCACGTGCCGGGCGACCGGCCCGCACTTCTTCTTGCCGTGCTCCGGTTCCGGCGTCGGACCGCCGCTGGCCGCCGCTGACGGGACCATCAGGGCTCCGAGGAGCAGGGCCCCCGTAGCGGCGGAGATACCTCGTGCGGCCCAAGCGAGCTTCCTCATGTGCTGTGCGTCCTTTCCCGTGACGGCCTCGTACCAGGACCGACCATCCCCGAGCCCCGGGAGATATACACACAACGTGATGAACGGTCACTCTGGGGAACCAGTGGTGCGCCCCGAACGGCGGGACGCCCCGGGCGGCGGGAAAAAGGCAGGAGCCCCGCCCCCTCCGCTCGCACGGAGGAGGCAGGGCTCCTTGGGTACTGCTTATCCGACCGCGATCCGGCCGGCCTGGCGACTAGGCCGGGGTGACGTTCTCCGCCTGCGGACCCTTCGGGCCCTGCGTGACGTCGAAGTTGACCTGCTGGTTCTCCTCGAGGGAGCGGAAGCCAGAGGCGTTGATCGCGGAGTAGTGGACGAAGACATCCGGGCCGCCGCCGTCCTGGGCGATGAAGCCGAAGCCCTTTTCAGCGTTGAACCACTTCACGGTTCCGGTAGCCATGAGCCCTCCTATGGGCCAAAGGGTCGCCCTGCTCCAGAACCTGCTAAGAAGTCTGAAAACTACAAAAGCCTGCGGGTTACATGCTCCGCAGGCCTCGTACTGCAAGGGAAACCAAACTGCAACTTGCGTCGAGCCTAGCACGCACCCTCGGGCCGAGACCAGAGGGAAAGATCACGTCACCCGGACGTTTGAGACCCGCTCGATCGCTGACGGAGAACCGCGGCTAGTCTCGCGATGTGGACGTCTATCGCAGCCGGCCCCGCGTCGGCCACATCCAGTTCCTGAACTGCCTGCCCCTCTACTGGGGGCTGGCCCGAACCGGCACGCTGCTGGACATGGAGCTGACCAAGGACACCCCCGAGAAGCTGAGCGAGCGGCTCGTCCAGGGGGACCTGGACATCGCCCCGATCACCCTCGTGGAGTTCCTCCGCAACGCCGACGACCTCGTCGCCTTCCCCGACCTGGCGGTCGGCTGCGACGGCCCCGTCATGTCCTGCGTGATCGTCTCGCAGGTCCCGCTGGAGCAGCTGGACGGCGCCCGCGTGGCCCTCGGCTCGACCTCCCGCACCTCCGTGCGCCTGGCCCAGCTGCTGCTCGCCGAGCAGTACGGAGTCCGCCCCGACTACTACACCTGCCCCCCTGACCTGGGGCTGATGATGCAGGAGGCCGACGCGGCGGTGCTGATCGGCGACGCCGCGCTGCGCGCCTCGCTGCACGACGCGCCCCGGCTCGGGCTGGCCGTGCACGACCTCGGCCAGATGTGGAAGGACTGGACCGGACTGCCGTTCGTCTTCGCCGTCTGGGCCGCCCGCAAGGACTACCTGGAGCGCGAGCCGGTGCTCGTGCGGGAGATCCACGAGGCCTTCCTCGCCTCCCGGGACGTCTCCCTGGAGGAGGTCGTCAAGGTCGCCGAGCAGGCCGCCCGCTGGGAGGCCTTCGACGCCGGGCTGCTCCAGCGCTACTTCACCACGCTCGACTTCCGCTTCGGCCCGGACCAACTGGCCGGCGTACGGGAATTCGCACGCCGGACCGGAGCGGACACCGGCTACGACGCGGACGTCACCGTGGAGCTGCTGAAGGCCGCCGCTCCGGATCGCTGATAGCGAAATCCGCAACGATCTTCCGCTTCTCCCCGAGGTCTATCCCGGGAATGTTCCGTTTGCCGGGAATTCGTTCCCCTTTCGTATTCACGTCACTCGAAGACGAATGCGAACGGGAGCGGGGGAAGCGGAAGCTATTCGACGGGAACGCGCCCCCGTCACCCCCTAAGGTGCTGTCTGTTCACACGAACACGGATCTCGGGGGACGGGGGACGCGATGCAGCCGCTCGAAGCCGGCGAACCGCGCACCGTCGGCGCCTACCGGCTGCTCGGCCGGCTCGGCGCGGGCGGTATGGGACGGGTCTATCTGGGGCGCAGCGCCGGCGGCCGGACGGTCGCCGTCAAGATCGTGCACCCGCACTTCGCCTCCGACGCGGAGTTCCGCGCCCGGTTCCGCCGCGAGGTGGAGGCCGCGCGGCGGGTGGGCGGGGAGTGGACCGCGCCCGTGCTGGACGCCGACCCGGAGGCGGCCGTGCCGTGGGTGGCGACCGGGTACGTCGCGGGCCCCTCGCTGGACCGTGCGGTGGCCGGGCACGGGCCGCTGCCCGAGGCCTCCGCACGGGCGATCGGCGCGGGGCTGGCCCGCGCGCTGGTGGCGGTGCACGGGCTGGGCCTCGTACACCGGGACGTGAAGCCCTCCAACGTGATGCTCACCCTGGACGGGCCCCGGCTGATCGACTTCGGGATCGCCCGGGCCACGGACGGCACCGCCTCGCTGACCTCCACCGGCGTCTCCATCGGCTCGCCCGGCTACATGTCCCCCGAGCAGATCCTCGGCAAGGGCGTCACGGGCGCCTCGGACGTGTTCTCCCTGGGTGCGGTCATGGCCTTCGCGGCGACCGGCCGGCCGCCCTTCAGCGGGGACAACTCCGCGACCCTCCTCTACAAGGTGGTCCACGAGCCGCCGGAGCTCGACGGCGTCCCCGCCGGGGAGCTGCGCGAGCTGATCGGCTCCTGCCTGGCCAAGACGGCCGCCGACCGCCCGGCGCCCGAGGCCCTCGCGGCGGCCCTGGGTGGCGCCCTCGGCGCGCCGGGCTGGCTCCCGGCACCGCTGGTCGAGGAGGCGAGCCGCGCGGCGGTGGCCCTGCTGGACCTGGACGCCGATTCCTCCGGGGGCGGTGCCGGGTACGGCCCCGGGGCGCCGGCCGGGCCGGGCCACGCCGCCGGACCTGCCACGGCGGCCGACGCCTCGGCCGGTGCGTGGTCCGGCCATTCCTCCGGGGCCGGTGCGGGGTCCGGGTTCGGTCCCGCGTCCGGTCCCGCGTCCGGGCCGGTGCCGTTCACGCAGGGGTCCCTCGGCGGGCCCGCCGGGGTCGGGTTCGGGACGCCGGACCCCTCGTACGGGACCCCGGGCGGGTACGCCACCGGCGGGGTGTACGGGGCCCCCACCGAAACGGGCGGCCAGGCCGGCGGCACCGGGGTGCCGCAGCCGCGCACCGCCCCCGAGGGCGCCGGGCGCGGGGTCACCCTCACCGCGGCCGGGCGCCGCTTCAGCTGCACCCTGGTGCTCGGCGCCGCCGCCGCGGTGCTGGCGATGACCACCGGCGGGCTGTACGCGCTGGACCTGCTGCCGGGCCAGGGGCAGGCCCGGGACTCGGCCTCGGGCAGCCACGACCAGCAGGTCACCCCGGCCCCGGCCGGCTCCGCGCCGGCCTCCGCCGCGCCGTCGCCGTCGGCCTCCTCCCCGGCCCCGCCCAAGGGGACCCGGGGCGACGTGCCCAAGGAGCTCGTCGGCACCTGGAAGGGGACGGTCACCACCAACCTCGGCGCCACCGCCGAGTTCGAGATCACCATCAAGGCCGGAAAGGTCGGCGAGGTCGTGGGCCGGGACAAGTCGGTCCTGCCGGTCTTCGGCACCGACTGCAGCGGCGACTGGAAGCTCGCCTCCGCCACGGACCGCTCCCTGGTCCTGGACACGGCGGGCGGGCCCAACCCGCACCCGGGCATCTGCGCGGGCGGCTCCGCCAACGAGCGCTTCACCCTCAACACCGGCGGCTCGCTGCACTACCAGTCCGGCGACAAGGGCGCCGGGAACCCCGAAGGGGACCTCACGCGCAGCCCGTGACCCCCGCCCTGGAAGAGGCGCGGGGACCCTGGCGTAGGCTGGATCGGTCCGGACCCTTGACACACCGCCGAAAGGTGATCCACCGGTGACCGACCTGGCCGCACTCCAGTCCGTCCTCGACCGCGCCGCCGCAGGGGGCCGGATCACCAAGGAAGAGGCCCTCGACCTCTACCGGCACGCCCCGCTGCACGCGCTCGGCCAGGCCGCCGACGCGGTGCGCCGCCGCCGGTACGCCGGTACGGAGCACATCGCGACGTACATCATCGAGCGCAACATCAACTACACCAACGTGTGCGTCACGGCGTGCAAGTTCTGTGCCTTCTACGCGGCTCCCAAGGACACGAAGAAGGGCTGGTCGCGCGACCTCGACGACATCCTGCGCCGCTGCGCGGAGACCGTGGAGCTGGGCGGCACCCAGATCATGTTCCAGGGCGGGCACCACCCGGACTACGGCGTCGAGTACTACGAGCACCACTTCTCGGCGATCAAGAAGGACTTCCCGCAGCTGGTCATCCACTCCCTCGGCGCGTCCGAGGTCGAGCACATGGCCCGCATCTCCGGCGTCTCCGCCGAGGAGGCCATCGAGCGGATCCACGCCGCCGGCCTCGACTCCTTCGCCGGCGCCGGCGCCGAACTGCTCCCGGAGCGCCCGCGCAAGGCGATCGCCCCGCTGAAGGAGTCCGGCGAGCGCTGGCTGGAGATCATGGAGATCGCCCACCGGCTGGGCGTGGAGTCCACCTCCACCATGCTGATGGGCACCGGCGAGACCAACGCCGAGCGCATCGAGCACATCGCGATGATCCGGGACACGCAGGACCGCACCGGCGGCTTCCGCGCGTTCATCCCGTACACGTACCAGCCCGAGAACAACCACCTCAAGGGCCGCACCCAGGCGACCGTCTTCGAGTACCTCCGCATGATCGCGATCGCGCGGCTCTTCCTCGACAACATCGCCCACATCCAGGGCTCCTGGCTCACCGTCGGCAAGGAGGCGGGCCAGCTCTCCCTGCACTACGGCGCCGACGACCTCGGTTCGATCATGCTGGAGGAGAACGTGGTCTCCTCGGCCGGTGCCAAGCACCGCTCGAACCGCCAGGAGATCATCGACCTGATCCGCAAGGCCGGCCGCGTCCCCGCGCAGCGCGCGACCACGTACGAGCACCTCGTGGTGCACGAGGACCCGGCGAACGACCCGGTCGACGACCGCGTGGTCTCGCACATCTCCTCGACGGCCATCGAGGGGGGCACCGCGCACCCCGAGCTGAAGCTCATCTCCACGAACTGACGCCCGATGCTGACGCTGCACACCGCCGACCTCCTCGTCACCGGACCGGGGGCCGTACCGCTGGAGGGCGGCGCGGTCCTCGTCGAGGGCGACCGGATCGTCGGCACGGGCCCGTACGAGGAGCTGGCCGCGGGCGCCCCGCACGCCCGGGTCCGCCGCTGGCCCGGGGTGCTGACCCCGGGGCTGCTGGCGCGCGGGGCGGACGAGCTGCTGGAGCGCACGTACTACCCGGACGACCCGTACGAGGTCACCGAGCTCGGCGCCGACCCGATCAGCGGGGCCGAGGCGCTCGACGCGCTGAAGATGACCGAGTCCCGCTGGGGCAACAGCGCCCGGCGGGGCACGCAGAAGCTGCTCGCGCGCGGGGTGGTGGCGGTGGCGGGCCGCTTCACCATCGCCTCCGTCCGCACGGCGGTGACCCGCTCGGGCCTGACCGTGGTGCCGCCCGCCCCGTACGAGGGCGCGCCCGCCCTGGACCCGCTCACCGGCCGGGACTCGGCCGGGCAGGCCTTCCACGGGGTCCTGGAGGCGGGCGCGGCGGCCCGGTTCGCGGTCTTCGCGGTGGCGGACGAGGCCGAGCTCCTGGAACGCGGCGCGACGACCTGCGTGGCCACGGTCATCGCGGGCCGGCTGCTGCACCGGCGGCGCTGACGTCCCTCACGGCGTCGGCGGGCCGCCCAGGTAGGTCCCGTCGGCGGCGTACGGCCAGGCGTTGGACGTGCACCCCTGCAGGCCCTTGATCTGCTGCATCATCGCCGGGGCGGGCGCGCCGGGGCGCGGGCAGCCCTCGTGTTCGCGGCCGAGCTCGTGGCCCACCTCGTGGTTGACGATCAGCGCCCGGTACTCGGCGAGCGGGCCGCGGAACTGGGGCGAGCCCTCCTGCCAGCGCTTGAGGTTCACCACGACCGTGTGGCCGGACCGGCAGTTCGTCTCGCCGATCAGCTCGGGGGTCACCACCTCGCACAGCCGGTCGGTGGTGGCGGGCGTGGCGATCTTCACGGTGAAGTCCACCGGTTCCCCGAGCCCGGCCAGCCGGAACCCGTACGCCGGGTCGCGTATCCAGCCGCGCCGGTCCCCGAGTATCGCCTCGACGGTCCGGGCGGCGGCGTCCGGATCCACACCGCTGCCGTTCTCCACCTCCACCCGCCAGCGCAGCGGGTGCCCCTGGCCCCGGGCCCGGCCCGCGGTGGAGGACGCCGTGAACCCCACCGGCACCGGGGCGGTCCGCGCGGCCGCCGGGGGCGGTGCGGCCGGGGCGGCGGTGGCCCCGCCCTCGTGGCCGCCCGTCCGGAAGGCGGCCACCGAGAGGGCGGCCAGCCCCGCCGACCACGCGACCGTGCGCAGCAGCCGCCGTCCGCGCCGCCCCGCGCCCGCTGATCGCCCTGCCGGCATCCGCAGTCCCTTTGCTAGGAATGTCCGGCCAGTCTGCCCGCTTCCGGTACGGATCCGGTCCGGTTCCGCCGGAATCGCGGCGGGGCCGGGGCGGGGAGGTCGGCGGCCCGCGGGCCTGAGAGGATGACGGCGTACTACCCGTGCACCGCCGGGTCGCACCACCCGTCCGCCGCAGGAACACCGAGCACCGAGGGGCCAACGCCAGTGACAAGGGCTTCCCTGGACAAGCAGCCGCACGAAGTCGCCTCCATGTTCGACGGAGTGGCCGCGAACTACGACCTCACCAACGACGTCCTGTCCCTCGGCCAGGCGCGCCTGTGGCGCAAGGCGGCCGCCAAGGCCGTCGCCGCCCGCCCGGGGCACAAGGTGCTCGACCTGGCCGCGGGCACCGCGACCTCGTCCCTCCCGTACGCGGCGACCGGCGCCTACGTCGTCCCCTGCGACTTCTCCCTCGGCATGCTCCGCGAGGGCAAGAAGCGCCACGCGTGGCTGCCGCTGACGGCGGGCGACGCGACGAAGCTCCCCTTCAAGGACGACACGTTCGACACCGTGACGATCTCCTTCGGGCTGCGCAACGTCCAGGACACGGACGGCGCGCTGCGCGAGATGTACCGGGTGACCAAGCCCGGCGGCCAGGTCGTGATCAGCGAGTTCTCGCAGCCCACCTGGGCCCCCTTCCGGACGGTCTACACCGAGTACCTGATGCGCGCCCTGCCGCCGGTGGCCCGCGCGGTGTCCTCCAACCCGGACGCGTACGTGTACCTGGCCGAGTCCATCCGAGAGTGGCCCGACCAGCCGGCGCTGGCGGCCCTGCTGCAGAAGGCCGGCTGGTCGAAGGTGGCCTGGCGGAACCTGAGCGGCGGCATCGTGGCGCTGCACCGCGGGGTCAAGGCGTAACCCTGCATGTCCATGGACTACCAGGGGCTGCTGGAGCGGATCGCGGCCGACGTCTCCCCGCTGGTGGGGAGCGGCACGCCCGCCGAGTACATCCCGGCGCTGGCGAAGGTCGACCCGCGGCGGTTCGGCATGGCGGTCGCCGACCTCGACGGCAACGTCTTCGGGGTCGGCGACTGGCGCGTCCCGTTCTCCGCCCAGTCCGTCACGAAGGTCTTCGCCCTGGCGCTGGCCCTCGCGGAGGGCGGGGACAGCCTCTGGGAGCGGGTGGGCCGGGAGCCGTCGGGCAACCCGTTCAACTCGCTGGTGCAGCTGGAGTACGAGAACGGCATCCCGCGGAATCCTTTCATCAACGCGGGCGCGCTGGTCGTCACCGACCGGCTGCTGACCCTGACGGGCGACGCGAGCAGCGAACTCCTGGACTTCCTCCGGCAGGAGAGCGGCAACCCGGACCTCGGCTTCGACCCGGACGTGGCGGCGTCCGAGCAGGAACACGGCGACCGCAACGCGGCGGTGGCCCACTTCATGGCCTCGTACGGCAACATCGACAACCCGGTGCCGGCGCTGCTGGAGCACTACTTCTGGCAGTGCTCGATCGAGATGAGCTGCGCGGACCTCGCCCTGGCCGGCCGCTTCCTGGCCCGGCACGGCCTGCGCGCGGACGGCTCGCGGCTGTTGACGCGCAGCGAGGCGAAGCAGATCAACGCGGTGATGCTGACGTGCGGGACGTACGACGCCGCGGGGGAGTTCGCGTACCGCGTGGGCCTGCCGGGCAAGAGCGGCGTGGGCGGCGGCATCGTCGCGGTCGTCCCGGGCCGCTGCACCCTCGCGGTCTGGAGCCCGGGCCTCGACACCCAGGGCAACTCGGTGGCGGGCGTGGCGGCCCTCGACCGCTTCACGACGCTGACGGGCCTGAGCATTTTTTAACGCGCCGCTCGCGCGGCTCGGCCCTGGCGGGCCTCCCCGGCTTCGCGCCGCTGCGACAGCCTCCGGCCGTCGGGCCCGGGGCGGGGCCGGTTTGCGTGGCTGGTGCCGGTTGGTCGGGTGCGGGTGGTTGGCCGCTGCGCGGGGCGAGGTCCCCTACCCGCCCTTCGCCCATTCCCAGGGGCTCCGCCCCTGACCCCGATACCGGACGCTCCGCGCCCGGTGCGCTCAAACGCCGCGCGGGCTGGGTATTGCCGCGCAGCGGCAAAATCCAGCCCCGCCGGCGTTTGAGGCGCGGGGGGCTGGGGGCGGAGCCCCCAGGGGGTCCGGGGCGCAGCCCCGGGGAACGGGCGAAGGGCGGGTAGGGGACCTCGCCCCGCGCAGCGGCACCCCGCACCCCGCACCCGTACCCGCACCCGGGCACCCGCACCCGGGCACCCGCACCCGCACCCGTACCCGCACCCGGGCACCCGCACCCGCGCCCCGGCCCCGGGTACCTGCGCCGCCCCGCAGCGGTACCGCCTCGCGCCCGGGTTCCGCGCGTCAGCGCCCCGGCACCCGAACCCCAGCGAGGGCCACGCGCCTGCATAGACTGCGTCATGTCCTGTGCCGCTGGGCACTTTCCACCGAGCCTTCAGGAGACCCCGCAGTGACCGAGCCCCTCACCGAACACTCCGCGGACGTGATCGTCGTCGGGGCCGGGCCCGCCGGTTCCACGACCGCCTACTACCTCGCCAAGGCGGGGCTCGACGTCCTGCTCCTGGAGAAGACGGCGTTCCCGCGGGAGAAGGTCTGCGGTGACGGTCTGACCCCGCGCGCCACCAAGCAGCTGGTCTCCATGGGCATCGACATCTCCGAAGAGGCCGGCTGGCTCCGCAACAAGGGCCTGCGCATCATCGGCGGCGGCCAGCGCCTCCAGCTGGACTGGCCGGAACTCGCCTCCTACCCGGACTACGGACTCGTCCGCAAGCGCGACGACTTCGACGAGACCCTCGCCCGCCAGGCGCAGAAGGCCGGCGCCCGCCTGTACGAGCGCTGCAACGTCGGCGAGCCGGTCCGCGACCCCCGCACCGGGCACATCACCGGCGTGCAGGCCAAGCTCGGCGAGGACAAGACCCCGGTCACCTTCCACGCCCCGCTCGTGGTCGCCGCCGACGGCAACTCCTCGCGCCTGTCCCTGGCGATGGGCCTGCACCGGCGCGAGGACCGCCCGATGGGCGTGGCGGTGCGCACCTACTTCACCTCCCCGAGGCACGACGACGACTACCTGGAGTCCTGGCTGGAGCTGTGGGACCGGCGCGGCCCGCAGGACCGGCTGCTGCCCGGCTACGGCTGGATCTTCGGCATGGGCGACGGCACGTCCAACGTCGGCCTCGGCATCCTCAACTCCTCCTCCGCCTTCAAGGAGCTGGACTGGCGCGAGGTGCTGAAGGCCTGGTGCGCGTCCATGCCGGAGGACTGGGGCTACACCCCGGAGAACATGACGCAGCCGATCCGCGGCGCGGCGCTGCCGATGGCCTTCAACCGGCAGCCGCACTACACCAAGGGCCTGCTGCTGGTCGGTGACGCGGGCGGGCTCGTCAACCCGTTCAACGGCGAGGGCATCGCCTACGCGATGGAGTCGGGGCAGATCGCGGCCGACGTCATCGTGCAGGCGCACTCCCGCGCCACCCCGGCCCTGCGCGAACTGACCCTGCACAGCTACCCGAAGGTGCTCAAGGAGACCTACGGCGGCTACTACTCCCTCGGCCGCGCCTTCGTGAAGCTGATCGGCAACCCGAAGGTCATGAAGATCGCCACGCAGCGCGGCCTGACGCACCCGGTGCTGATGCGCTTCACGCTGAAGATGCTGGCGAACCTGACCGACCCGACGGGCGGCGACGCGATGGACCGCATCATCAACGGCCTGTCGAAGGTGGCCCCGAAGGCCTGAGGCCCCGAAGGCCTGAGCGGACCCCTGAGCCGCTCCCGGACGTCCGGGAGCGGCTCAGCCGTTCCCGGGCCCCCGCAGGGCCCCCTCGGCCCCTTCGGCGGCCTCGGGGGCGCCGTGGACGGTGCGGACGCAGCGGGCCAGCAGGACGAGCCCGGACAGCAGCAGTGCGCCGGAGACGGTCCAGCCGAGGCCCAGGGTCAGCGGGTTGCCCGGTTTGTGCCACGGGCGGGTGGTGGTCAGCAGCCAGCCGCCGACCGACAGGAGGCCCAGCCCGAGGGCGGCCGGGACCGCGGTGGGGTCGGCGGCGCGGGGGTCCTCGTAGCCGTGGCCCCCGTAGCCGTGGTCCTCGTAGGACGGTCTGCTCACGGGACCACCTCCAGGGTCTGCTCGAACTGCCGGGCGACGGACACCCGCCATCTTCTCAGCATGCCGAAGGTCCGGTACTCCACCCCCGAGCGGGGGAGTACCGGACCTTGCGGGCGATCGTGCGGCCGTGCGTCAGAGGACGCGGACGGCGCCGGTCGGCATGTCGTAGCTCAGGCTGCGCTCGACGATGCCGGTGCTGGGGTTCTGCGCACCGATGAACTTGCCGTTGCCCGAGTAGATGGCGACGTGGTACGCGCTGCCCTTGGCACCCCAGTAGACGATGTCGCCGGGCTGGAGGGCGTTCAGCGAGACCGAGCGGCCGGCCATGGACTGGTCCTGGGAGACGCGGTCCAGCTTGATGCCGGCCTGGCGGTACGCGGCCTGGACGAGGCCGGAGCAGTCGTACGCGGTGGGACCGGTGGAGCCGAGGACGTACGGCTTGCCGATCTGGGCGCGGGCGAAGGCGATGATGGCGGCGGCCGAGCCGGTGGCCGGCTTCGAGGCGGTGGAGCCGCTGCCGGAGCCGGTGACGGCGGAGGAGCCGCCGCCCGCGGACGCGGAGGCGTTGGTGAGCTCGGTGCGGTCGCTGTCGCGGCCCGCGCGCTCGGCCTCGGCCTTGCGGTCGGCCTCCTGCTTCGCCTTGAGCTCGGCGGCCTTGGTGGCGTCTTCCTTCGCCTGCTTCGCCTCGGCGGCGGCACCCGTGCGGGCGCTCTCCTCCTGGGCGTTCAGCTCGCCGGTGACGGCGGCTTCGACGGCGGCGACGCGGGTGTTCTCCGCGGCCGTGTTGACGGCGTTGGAGACCTCGGTGCCGAGGTCCAGGTTGAGGACCGGCATCTCGAGCGTCGTCTCGGCCACGGGCTCGGACGGGGACGCGCTCGCGGTTCCGGCCATGGCCAGGGTGCTGAGGACGCCACCGGCAACTCCGGCGCGGACCGCGAGCTTCGAGGCGCTGCGGCGGGGCTTCCGGTGGCTGGGTATGTGAGCGGTGTGGGACATGGGACAACCGCTATCAGTGGAGCCGGGTTCCCTTCAAGAAACGTGGTCTGCGCCACAGTTGCCCGCCGAGGCCGCGAACCGGGCGCGTCGCGCTCCTTATTGACGCCGTAACGGACGTAACGGACACGCTTTCACAAGCCTGTGATCATGGGGTTTCAGCAATAAGTCCGAATTGATCCACGGCCTACCATCGACCCGCACAGTTGGCCAAGCCCCCTTTTCGCGGGCCCCTTCCGACGTGACGCAGGTCACAGTTACCTGCCGCCGTGAGGTGGTCGTGGCCCGTCCGTGATCCGACCGTGAACTTGCCGCGCGGTTCGTGAACGGATGCACAGGATCCCTCCCCGGATCCGACCGGCGGTGACTTCCGGCCACCCTGTCCACTCCCGTACGTACGGAGTCCCCCGGGCGAGGGACCCGCGTTCCCTTATCACTTGGGCGGCGGAGCCGCCAATTTGCCTGCACTGCCCATCATTTGATAGGGCACCACCCCTTTCACCTGCACCTACGGGCCCGGATGTCACCTTTGGTGATCATGTGGATGCCTTGAGTGCGAAGATCACCACTCATCGGGCTTCATGATCGTTCGTCAGGTGGTGGAGATCACAAACTCGGTGTTGTTACCCGTGTCGCAGATCACAGACCGGCAGGCATAAGATGCGCACCAGTCCGGCTTGTGAACTGCCTCACATGCGATCGGTCCCTGTTCGAAGGGGCGGCCCTTCGAGGGGGCGGGGCACTCGGTGCCGGCGCAGCGGTCCAACGGTCAAGGACGACTGGAAGGAGCGAGGAGCGTGAATGCGTACGCACCCATCCTCGTGCTCGGCGCCATCGGCGCAGGGTTTGCGATCTTCTCCGTGGTCATGGCCACGCTGATCGGCCCAAAACGGTACAACCGGGCGAAGCTCGAAGCCTACGAGTGCGGCATCGAGCCCACCCCGATGCCCGCCGGCGGCGGTCGCTTCCCCATCAAGTACTACCTGACGGCGATGCTCTTCATCGTCTTCGACATCGAGATCGTCTTCCTCTACCCCTGGGCGGTCACCTTCGACTCCCTGGGGATCTTCGGGCTCGTCGAGATGCTGCTCTTCGTGCTCACCGTCTTCGTCGCCTACGCATACGTGTGGCGCCGCGGCGGCCTGGAATGGGACTGAGGGGCTGAATTTCCCATGGGACTGGAAGAGAAGCTGCCGAGCGGATTTCTGCTCACCACCGTCGAACAGGCCGCGGGCTGGGTGCGCAAGTCATCCGTCTTCCCGGCCACCTTCGGCCTCGCCTGCTGCGCCATCGAGATGATGACCACCGGTGCCGGCCGCTACGACCTGGCCCGCTTCGGCATGGAGGTCTTCCGCGGCTCCCCGCGCCAGGCCGACCTGATGATCGTGGCGGGACGCGTCAGCCAGAAGATGGCGCCGGTGCTGCGCCAGGTCTACGACCAGATGCCCGCCCCCAAGTGGGTCATCTCCATGGGCGTGTGCGCCTCTTCGGGCGGGATGTTCAACAACTACGCGATCGTCCAGGGCGTCGACCACATCGTCCCGGTGGACATCTACCTGCCCGGCTGCCCGCCCCGCCCCGAGATGCTGATGGACGCGATCCTCAAGCTCCACCAGAAGATCCAGGGCTCGAAGCTCGGCGTGAACCGGGAAGAGGCGGCGCGCGAGGCGGAGGAGGCGGCCCTCAAGGCCCTCCCCACCATCGAGATGAAGGGGCTCCTCCGTTGAGCGACGACCCGGCCGTCGAGAACGGCAACAACGTCCCCGCTCCCCGGGCCGGCTCCGGACCCGAGGTGATCGGCGTCCGCAAGGGCATGTTCGGCAGCGGGAACGGCGGCGACACCAGCGGCTACGGCGGCCTCGTGCGCACCGTGGTCCTGCCCGGCGCGAGCAGCCGCCCCTACGGTTCGTACTTCGACGAGGTCGTCGACGAGCTGGAGGGCGCCCTGGAGGAGCAGGACCTGCTCCCGCAGAACGCGATCGAGAAGACCGTCGTCGACCGCGGGGAACTGACCCTCCACATCGCGCGCGAGCACCTCGTCCGCGTCGCCGCCACCCTGCGCGACGACCCGGCGCTGCGCTTCGAGCTGTGCACCGGGGTGTCGGGGGTCCACTTCCCCGGCGACAAGGGCCGCGAGCTGCACGCCGTCTACCACCTGCGCTCGCTCACCCACGGCCGGATCCTGCGGCTGGAGGTGTCCGTCCCGGACGGCGACCCGCACCTGCCCTCGCTCGTCAGCGTCTACCCGACGAACGACTGGCACGAGCGCGAGGCCTACGACTTCTTCGGCCTGGTCTTCGACGGCCACCCGGCCCTCACCCGGATCATGATGCCGGACGACTGGCAGGGCTTCCCCCAGCGCAAGGACTACCCGCTCGGCGGCATCGCCGTCGAGTACAAGGGCGCCCAGATCCCGGCTCCCGACCAGCGGAGGTCGTACAGCTGATGTCAACGTCAAACCACGCGTCCTCCCGCGAGACGACCGAGGGCACCGTCTACACGGTCACCGGCGGCGACTGGGACGAGGTCGTCCGGTCGGCGGCCAAGGCGGACGACGAGCGCATCGTCGTCAACATGGGCCCGCAGCACCCCTCCACCCACGGAGTGCTCCGGCTGATCCTGGAGATCGACGGCGAGACCGTCACCGAGGCCCGCTGCGGCATCGGCTACCTGCACACCGGCATCGAGAAGAACCTCGAATTCCGGAACTGGACGCAGGGCACCACCTTCGTGACGCGCATGGACTACCTGACGCCGTTCTTCAACGAGACGGCGTACTGCCTCGGCGTCGAGAAGCTCCTCGGCATCACCGACCAGGTCCCGGACCGCGCCACCGTCATCCGCGTCCTGCTGATGGAGCTCAACCGGCTCTCCTCGCACCTGGTGTGCATCGCCACCGGCGGCATGGAGCTCGGCGCGACCACGATCATGATCTACGGGTTCCGGGACCGCGAGCTGATCCTCGACGTCTTCGAGCTGATCACCGGCCTGCGCATGAACCACGCCTTCATCCGCCCCGGCGGCCTCGCCCAGGACCTGCCCCCCGGCGCGGTCGACCAGCTGCGCGAGTTCGTCAAGACGATGAAGAAGAACCTGCCGGAGTACGACAAGCTCGCCACCGGCAACCCCATCTTCAAGGCCCGCATGCAGGACGTCGGCTACCTCGACCTCACCGGCTGCATGGCCCTCGGCGCCACCGGCCCGATCCTGCGCTCGGCCGGCCTGCCGCACGACCTGCGCAAGACCGACCCGTACTGCGGCTACGAGGACTACGAGTTCGACGTCCCCACCACCGAGAGCTGCGACTCCTACGGGCGGTTCCTGATCCGCCTGGAGGAGATGCGCCAGTCGCTGCGGATCGTCGAGCAGTGCCTGGACCGGCTGGAGCCGGGCCCGGTCATGGTCGCCGACAAGAAGATCGCCTGGCCGGCGCAGCTCGCCATGGGCCCGGACGGCCTCGGCAACTCCCTCGACCACATCAAGAACATCATGGGCACCTCCATGGAGGCCCTCATCCACCACTTCAAGCTGGTGACCGAGGGCTTCCGGGTCCCCGCCGGACAGGCCTACGCGGCCGTCGAGTCCCCCAAGGGAGAACTCGGCGTGCACGTCGTCTCCGACGGCGGCACCCGCCCCTACCGGGTCCACTTCCGCGACCCGTCCTTCACCAACCTCCAGGCCATGGCCGCGATGTGCGAGGGCGGCCAGGTCGCCGACGTCATCGTGGCCGTCGCCTCCATCGACCCCGTGATGGGAGGCGTCGACCGATGACCGAGATTTCGCTGGGCATGCCCCAGCTGCCCGCCCCCGACTACCCGGCGGAGGTGCGCGAGCGGCTGGCGGCCGACGCCGCCGACGTCATCGCCCGCTACCCCGACAGCCGCTCCGCGCTGCTGCCGCTGCTGCACCTGACGCAGTCCGAGGACGGCTACGTCTCCCGCACCGGCATCCGCTTCTGCGCCGAGACGCTGGGCCTGACCACGGCCGAGGTCACCGCCGTCGCCACCTTCTACACGATGTACCGCCGCAAGCCCTCCGGGGACTACCAGGTCGGCGTGTGCACCAACACCCTGTGCGCGGTGATGGGCGGCGACGCCATCTTCGACGAGCTCAAGCAGCACCTGGGCGTCGGCAACAACGAGACCACCGCCGACGGCAAGGTGACGCTGGAACACATCGAGTGCAACGCGGCCTGCGACTACGCGCCCGTGGTGATGGTCAACTGGGAGTTCTTCGACAACCAGACCCCCGAGTCCGCCAAGGCGCTCGTCGACGACCTGCTCGCGGGCCGCCCGGTCGAGCCGACCCGGGGCGCGCCGCTGTGCACGTACAAGGAGACCGCCCGGATCCTGGCGGGCTTCCCCGACGAGCGCGAGGGCGCGGTCGAGGCGAGCGGCGGAGCGGGCCCCGCCTCCCTGATCGGCCTGCGCATCGCACGCGGCGAGTCCGCGCACGCACCGATCGTGCACCCGCGCGGAGAGGCGCGTACCGAAGGAGGGGAGGGATGACCGTGTCATCCAAGGAAAGTCATGGGGGCACCTCCCAGCCGGAGGCTGGGGGAGGGACGAGTCCGGAGAAGCTGCTCTCGCCCGTCCTGTCGGCGTTCTGGGACGAACCCGAGTCCTGGACGCTGGAGACCTACCGGCGCCACGAGGGCTACGAGGGCCTGCGCAAGGCCCTCGCGATGACCCCGGACGAGGTGATCGCGTACGTCAAGGACTCCGGTCTGCGCGGACGCGGCGGCGCGGGCTTCCCCACCGGAATGAAGTGGCAGTTCATCCCGCAGGGCGACGGAAAGCCGCACTACCTCGTCGTGAACGCGGACGAGTCGGAGCCGGGTACCTGCAAGGACATCCCCCTCCTCTTCGCGAATCCGCACTCCCTCGTCGAGGGAATGATCATCGCCTGTTACGCGATCCGGTCGGAGCACGCCTTCATCTACCTGCGCGGCGAGACGGTCCCCGTGCTGCGGCGGCTGCACGAGGCCGTGCGGGAGGCCTACGCCGCCGGATACCTCGGCAAGGACATCGACGGCACCGGCCGCAACCTCGACATCACGGTGCACGCGGGCGCGGGCGCGTACATCTGCGGCGAGGAGACGGCACTGCTCGACTCCCTCGAAGGCCGACGCGGTCAGCCCCGGCTCCGTCCCCCCTTCCCCGCCGTCGAGGGGCTCTACGCGTGCCCCACTGTCGTCAACAACGTCGAGTCCATCGCCTCGGTTCCCGCGATCCTGAACAAGGGCAAGGACTGGTTCAAGGCGATGGGGACGGAGAAGTCCCCCGGCTTCACCCTCTACTCGCTGTCCGGGCACGTCTCCGGCCCCGGCCAGTACGAGGCCCCCCTCGGCATCACCCTGCGCCAGCTCCTCGACATGAGCGGCGGGATGCGCCCCGGGCACCGGCTGAAGTTCTGGACCCCCGGCGGCTCCTCCACCCCCATGTTCACGGACGAGCACCTCGACGTCCCCCTCGACTACGAGGGCGTCGGCGCCGCCGGCTCCATGCTCGGCACCAAGGCGCTCCAGTGCTTCGACGAGACCACCTGCGTGGTCCGAGCCGTCACCCGCTGGACCGAGTTCTACGCCCACGAGTCCTGCGGCAAGTGCACCCCCTGCCGCGAGGGCACGTACTGGCTCGTCCAACTGCTGCGCGACATCGAGGCCGGCAAGGGCGTCATGTCCGACCTCGACAAGCTGAACGACATCGCCGACAACATCAACGGCAAGTCCTTCTGCGCGCTCGGCGACGGCGCGGCCAGCCCGATCTTCTCCTCGCTGAAGTACTTCCGCGAGGAGTACGAGCAGCACGTCACCGGCAAGGGCTGCCCTTTCGATCCTCGAAGGTCCACGCTCTGGGCCGACGCCCAGCCGGAGGCGGCGCGATGACCCAGGCACGCGGCAGCGGCCCCGCCGCTGCGACCCCAGCCCCCACGACTCACCAGGAGGTGGCCGCATGACCGTCACCACGTCCGCCGGCCCCTCCGCCGGAGAGCCGGCCCCTCCGCCGGAGAACACCGTTTCGCTGACCATCGACGGGATCGAGCTCTCCGTGCCCAAGGGCACGCTCGTCATCCGGGCGGCCGAACAGCTCGGCATCGAGATCCCCCGGTTCTGCGACCACCCCCTCCTCGACCCGGCCGGCGCCTGCCGGCAGTGCATCGTCGAGGTCGAGGGCCAGCGCAAGCCGATGGCCTCCTGCACCATCACCTGCACCGACGGCATGGTCGTCAAGACCCAGCTGACCTCGCAGGTCGCCGACAAGGCCCAGCGCGGGGTGATGGAGCTGCTGCTCATCAACCACCCCCTGGACTGCCCCGTCTGCGACAAGGGCGGCGAGTGCCCCCTGCAGAACCAGGCCATGTCCCACGGCAACGCCGAATCCCGGTTCGAGGGGAAGAAGCGGACCTACGAGAAGCCGGTCCCGATCTCCACGCAGGTGCTCCTGGACCGCGAGCGGTGCGTGCTGTGCGCGCGCTGCACCCGCTTCTCCAACCAGGTCGCCGGCGACCCGATGATCGAACTCGTCGAGCGCGGCGCGCTCCAGCAGGTGGGCACCGGCGAGGGCGACCCGTTCCAGTCGTACTTCTCCGGCAACACCATCCAGATCTGCCCCGTCGGCGCCCTCACCTCGGCCGCCTACCGGTTCCGCTCCCGCCCCTTCGACCTCGTCTCCTCCCCGAGCGTGTGCGAGCACTGCGCGGGCGGCTGCGCGACCCGGACCGACCACCGGCGCGGCAAGGTCCTGCGCCGCCTCGCCGCCGAGGACCCCGAGGTCAACGAGGAGTGGGTCTGCGACAAGGGCCGCTTCGCGTTCCGGTACGCGCAGCGCCCCGACCGGCTGACCACCCCGCTGGTGCGCGGCACCGACGGGGTGCTCGCCCCGGCGAGCTGGCCCGAGGCGCTGGAGGCCGCGGCCGCCGGGCTCACGGCCGCGCGCGGCCGGGCGGGCGTCCTGACGGGCGGCCGGCTGACCGTCGAGGACGCGTACGCCTACGCCAAGTTCGCCCGCGTGGTGCTCGACACCAACGACATCGACTTCCGGGCCCGGGTGCACAGCGCGGAGGAGACCGAGTTCCTGGCGGCCGCCGTCGCCGGCACCGGCAAGGACCTCGACGGCACGGGCGTCACGTACGCCTCCCTGGAGGCGGCCCCCGCGGTGCTCCTCGTCGGCATCGAGGCCGAGGAGGAGGCCCCCGGGGTCTTCCTGCGGCTGCGCAAGGCCCACCGCAAGCACAAGCAGCGGACCTTCGCCCTCGCCCCCTTCGCCACCCGCGGCCTCACCAAGGCCGGCGGCACCCTGCTCGCCGCCGCCCCGGGCACCGAGCCGGAGTGGCTCGACGCCCTCGCCACCCGCACCGGGCTGGAGGCGGGCGGCTCCGAGGCAGCCGAGGCCCTCCGGCAGTCCGGCGCCGTCATCGTCGTCGGGGAGCGCCTCGCCGGCGTGCCCGGCGCGCTGACCGCCGCCGTGCGCACCGCCACCGCCACCGGCGCCCGACTGGTGTGGATCCCGCGCCGGGCCGGGGAGCGGGGCGCCGTCGAGGCGGGCGCGCTGCCGTCCCTGCTGCCCGGCGGCCGCCCGGCCGGCGACCCGCGGGCCCGCCAGGAGGTCGCCGCCGCCTGGGGGCTGGAGGAACTCCCGCACCGCTACGGCCGCGACACCGGGCAGATCGTCGAGGCCGCCGCCACCCGGGAGCTGTCGGCCCTGCTGGTCGCGGGCGTCGAGGTCGCCGACCTGCCCGACCCGGAGCGTGCCCGCACCGCGCTGAAGGAGGCCTTCGTGGTCTCCCTGGAGCTGCGCCCCGGCGAGGTCACCGATCACGCGGACGTGGTGCTGCCGGTCGCCGCCGTCGTGGAGAAGGCCGGCACGTTCATCAACTGGGAGGGCCGGGTCCGCCCGTTCGAGGCGGCCCTCAAGCCCGACCAGATGACCCGCCGCCTGGCCCCCGCCGACGCCCGCGTGCTGCACATGCTGGCCGACGCCGCCGACCGGCCCCTCGCACTGCCCGACGTGCACGCCGTACGCCGGGAGCTGGAGCGGCTCGGCCCGTGGGAGGGGGAGCTCGCGCCCGAGCGGTCCACCGCCCCCGAGCCGCTGCCCCGGCCCGGCACCGGCGAGGCGGTCCTCGCCGGACACCGGCTGCTGCTGGACCTCGGCCGGCTCCAGGAGGGCGACGACGCCCTCGCCGGGACCCGGCACGAGGCCTGCGCCCGCCTCTCGGCCGACACCGCCGCCGAGACCGGCGTCAAGGACGGCGACGTGCTCGCCGTCACCGGCCCGGCGGGTGTGGTGGAACTCCCGCTCCGGATCACCGAGATGCCCTTCCGGGTGGTGTGGCTGCCGCTGAACTCCACCGGCTCCGGCGTCCTCGCCGACACCGGGGCCCGCCCCGGAACCCTCGTACGGATCGGCCCGGCCGGGACCGCCGCCGCGGCCGGAGCGGAGGTACGACCGTGACCCACCTCGCCCAGCTCGCGGCCCAGCCGCAGCACCTCCTGGCCGCCGAGGACCTGTCCCTGTTCGGCAGGGACGTCTGGTGGCTGGTCCTCCTCAAGGCGGTGTTCTGCTTCGCCTTCCTGATGGTGACCGTGCTCTTCTCCATCGTGTGGGAGCGCAAGGTCGTCGCCTGGATGCAGCTGCGCATCGGCCCCAACCGGCACGGCCCCTGGGGCATGCTCCAGTCGCTCGCCGACGGCGTGAAGCTGATGCTGAAGGAAGACCTCGTCGTCAAGCGCGCCGACAAGGTCGTCTACGTCCTGGCGCCGATCATCGCGGCGATCCCGGCGTTCATGGCCATCGCGGTGATCCCGTTCGGCCCATCGGGCAACGAGGTGTCCATCTTCGGGCAGCGCACCACGATGCAGCTGACCGACCTGCCGATCGCGATGCTGTACGTCCTCGCGGTCGCCTCGGTCGGCATCTACGGCATCGTCCTCGCCGGCTGGTCCTCGGGCTCCACGTACCCGCTGCTCGGCGGTCTGCGCTCCTGCGCGCAGATGATCTCGTACGAGATCGCGATGGGCGCCGCGTTCGCTTCGGTGTTCCTCTACTCCGGGTCGATGTCGACCTCGGCGATCGTGGAGGCGCAGGCGGACCGCTGGTACATCGTGCTGCTGCCGGTGTCCTTCATCATCTACGTCGTCACCATGGTCGGCGAGACGAACCGGGCCCCCTTCGACATGCCGGAGTCCGAGGGCGACCTCGTCGGCGGCTTCAACACCGAGTACTCCTCCATCAAGTTCGCGCTGTTCATGCTGGCCGAGTACGTCAACATGGTCACCGTCTCCGCGGTCTCGGTCACCCTGTTCCTGGGCGGCTGGCGGGCCCCGGCGCCGATCTCCACGTACTGGGAGGGCGCGAACCACGGCTGGTGGCCGATGCTCTGGTTCGTCCTCAAGGTGCAGCTGCTGCTGTTCTTCTTCATCTGGCTACGCGGCACCCTCCCGCGCGTGCGCTACGACCAGCTGATGAAGCTCGGCTGGAAGGTGCTGATCCCGGTCTCCGTGGTCTGGCTGATGCTGGTCGCCACCGTCCGGGCGCTGCGCAACGAGCGCTACGACTTCAGCGAGATCGTCCTGTACGTCGGCGGCGCGGTCATCGCGATCCTGCTGATCTCCTCCGTCGCCGACCACTTCAGGGACCGGCGGGAGAAGACGGCCGCGGCCGAGGCCGGGAAGGCCGCCGCGGCCGAGCCCTTCGACCCGATGGCGGGCGGCTTCCCCGTACCGCCCAAGCCCGGCCAGCACCTGGCACCCGTACCGCGCCGACGTCCCCGCGGCGAGCGGGAGCTGATTGTCAGTGGCGGGGCGAATACTGACAGTGACCGAGAGGAGGGTGCTGACAATGTCTGACGCGGACCAGAGCGAGAAGTGGCAGAACCCGGTGGCCGGCTTCGGCGTGACCTTCAAGGCCATGTTCAAGAAGCGGCTCACCGAGCAGTACCCGGAGCAGCAGAAGACCACCGCTCCGCGCTTCCACGGGCGGCACCAGCTCAACCGCCACCCCGACGGTCTGGAGAAGTGCATCGGGTGCGAACTGTGCGCCTGGGCCTGCCCCGCCGACGCGATCTACGTGGAGGGCGCGGACAACACCGAGGAGGAGCGCTACTCCCCGGGCGAGCGGTACGGGCGGGTCTACCAGATCAACTACGCCCGCTGCATCCTGTGCGGGCTGTGCATCGAGGCGTGCCCGACGCGCGCGCTGACGATGACGAACGAGTTCGAACTGGCCGACGCCAGCCGCGAGTCCCTGATCTACACCAAGGAGCAGCTCCTCGCCGGGCTGACCGAGGGCATGGTCGAGGCCCCGCACTCGGTCTTCCCGGGCACCGACGAGCAGGACTACTACCGGGGTCTGGTGACGGGCGCCGCCCCGGGCACGGTCCGGCAGGTGGCGGTCTCCAAGGGCGAGACGCCCGAGGGGGACACGGCGGGGGCCGGGGCCGGCCAGGCCGAGGAGGTCGGGGCATGAGCGCCATCGCCGCGGCCGCCACCGCCACCTCCACCGGCGAGGCCGTGCAGTTCTGGGTGCTCGGCACGATCGCCGTCGTCGGCGCGCTGTGCACGATCCTGATGAAGAAGGCCGTGCACAGTGCCCTGTGCCTCGCCGGGACGATGATCATCCTGGCGGTCTTCTACCTCGCCAACGGGGCCTACTTCCTGGGCGTGGTCCAGGTCGTCGTCTACACCGGCGCCATCATGATGCTGTTCCTCTTCGTGGTCATGCTCGTCGGCGTCACCGCCGCGGACTCCCTGAAGGAGACCATCAAGGGGCAGCGCTGGCTGGCCGCCCTGTGCGGGCTCGGCTTCGGCATCCTGCTGATCGCCGGCATCGGCAACGCGGGCCTCACCCACTTCAACGGACTCGGCAAGGTCAACTCCGCCGGGCACGTCGAGGGCCTCGCCGAACTGATCTTCACCCGTTACATCTTCGCCTTCGAGATCACCGGCGCCCTGCTGATCACGGCGGCCGTCGGCGCGATGGTGCTCACCCACCGCGAGCGCACCGAGCGGGCCGCCACGCAGCGCGAGCTCGCCGAGAAGCGCGTACGCGAGGGCGTGCAGCTCCCGCCGCTGCCGGCCCCCGGCGTCTACGCCCGGCACAACGCCGTGGACGTCGCAGGCCTGCTCCCGGACGGCACCCCGTCCGAGCTGACCGTCAACAAGACGCTGCGCGCCCGCGGCCAGATCCGCGACGTGTCCGGCCAGGCCCTGGACGACCTCAAGGCGCTGGAGCAGGCCTCCGCGGAGCGCCTCGGCCGAGAGGAGGCATCGAAGTGAATCCGGTCAACTACCTGTACCTGGCCGCCCTGCTGTTCACCATCGGCGCGGCCGGCGTGCTCATCCGGAAGAACGCGATCGTGCTGTTCATGTGCGTCGAGCTGATGCTCAACGCCTGCAACCTCGCCTTCGTGACCTTCTCCCGGATGCACGGCAACCTCGACGGCCAGATCATCGCGTTCTTCACGATGGTCGTCGCTGCCGCGGAGGTCGTGGTGGGCCTCGCGATCATCGTGTCGCTGTTCCGTACCCGCCACTCGGCCTCGGTCGACGACGCCAGCCTGATGAAGCTGTAAGGGGCGTTCACAGTGGAGAATCTGATTGCGCTGCTGGTGGCGGCGCCCCTGCTCGGAGCGGCGGTGCTGCTGTGCGGCGGCCGGCGCCTCGACAAGGCCGGCCACTGGATCGGCACCCTGCTCGCGGCCGTCTCCTTCGGCATCGGCGTCGTCCTCTTCGCCGGCATGCTGGGGCGCGGGGCCGAGGACCGGGCCCTGCACCAGCGGCTGTTCAGCTGGGTGCCGGTGGAGGGCTTCCAGGCGGACATCGCCTTCCAGCTGGACCAGCTGTCGATGACCTTCGTCCTGCTGATCTCCGGGGTGGGCACGCTCATCCACGTGTACTCGATCGGGTACATGGAGCACGACGAGCGCCGCCGCCGCTTCTTCGGCTACCTCAACCTGTTCGTCGCGGCGATGCTGCTGCTCGTCCTCGCCGACAACTACCTGCTGCTGTACTTCGGCTGGGAGGGCGTCGGCCTCGCCTCCTACCTCCTGATCGGCTTCTGGCAGCACAAGCCCAGCGCGGCCACCGCCGCGAAGAAGGCCTTCCTGGTCAACCGGGTCGGCGACATCGGCCTGTCGATCGCGATCATGCTGATGTTCACCACCTTCGGGACCTTCGCCTTCGGCCCGGTGCTGGCGTCCGTCGGCGAGACGGGCGAGGGCACGCTGACGGCGATCGGCCTGATGCTGCTGCTCGCCGCCTGCGGCAAGTCGGCGCAGGTGCCGCTGCAGTCCTGGCTCGGTGACGCGATGGAGGGCCCGACCCCGGTCTCGGCCCTGATCCACGCGGCCACCATGGTCACCGCCGGCGTCTACCTGATCGTCCGCTCCGGGGCCATCTTCAACGGGGCGCCCGACGCCCAGCTCGTCACCACCGTCGTCGGCGCGGTCACGCTCCTCTTCGGTGCGATCGTCGGTTGCGCGAAGGACGACATCAAGAAGGCCCTCGCCGGATCGACGATGTCGCAGATCGGCTACATGATCCTGGCCGCCGGCCTCGGCCCTATCGGCTACGTCTTCGCGATCATGCACCTGGTCACGCACGGCTTCTTCAAGGCCGGCCTCTTCCTCGGCGCGGGCTCGGTCATGCACGGCATGAACGACGAGGTCGACATGCGCAAGTACGGCGCCCTGCGCACGTACATGCCGGTCACCTTCGTCACCTTCGGCCTCGGCTACCTCGCGATCATCGGCTTCCCCGGCCTGTCCGGCTTCTTCTCCAAGGACATGATCATCGAGGCGGCCTTCGCCAAGGGCGGCACCCAGGGCTGGATCCTCGGCGGGGTCGCCCTGCTCGGCGCCGGCATCACCGCCTTCTACATGACCCGCGTCATGCTCCTCACCTTCTTCGGCGAGAAGCGCTGGCAGCCCGACGCAGAGGGCCACGAGCCGCACCCGCACGAGTCCCCGAAGTCCATGACCATCCCGATGATCATCCTGGCGTTCGGGTCGGTCTTGGCCGGCGGCTTCTTCGAGATCGGCGAACGCTTCCTGAACTGGCTGGAGCCCGTCACCGGCTACGAACACGGCCACCCGCCGGTCAGCGCCATGGCCGTCACCGCCTCCACCATGGTCGTCCTCATCGCCGGCGTCGCCATCGCCTGGTCGATGTACGGCCGCCGGCCCGTCCCGGTCGTCGCCCCGCGCGGCTCCTTCCTCACCCGGGCCGCCCGCCGCGACCTGTTCCAGGACGACATCAACCACGTGGTCCTCGTCCGCGGCGGCGAGCACCTGACCC
Source organism: Streptomyces sp. NBC_00158 (assembly GCF_045160885.1). Classification (NCBI taxonomy): domain Bacteria; kingdom Bacillati; phylum Actinomycetota; class Actinomycetes; order Kitasatosporales; family Streptomycetaceae; genus Streptomyces; species Streptomyces sp. NBC_00158. Next base: position 3,010,219 of record NZ_CP108161.1, on the reverse strand, counting down.
GCTCCCTCGTCTACCTCGACCACAGCGTGGTCGACGGAGTGGTCAACGGCACGGCCGCCTCGGTCGGCGGGCTCTCCGGCCGACTGCGCAAGCTGCAGAACGGCTACGCCCGCAGCTACGCGGTGTCGATGTTCGGGGGCACGGCGATCCTCATCGCCGCGACCCTGCTGATGAGGGCGGTGTGAGATGAGTTTCCCGCTACTGACACTGACGGCCGCGGTCCCCGCGGCCGGCGCGATCCTCACGGCGGCCGTCCCGGCCGCCCGCCGGACCGTCGCCAAATGGCTCGCGCTGCTGTTCTCGCTCGCGACACTGGCCCTGGCCGTACTGGTCGCCGTCCGCTTCGAACCCGGCGGGGACCGCTACCAGCTCACCGAGTCCCACGCCTGGATCGCCGACTTCGGCGTCCGCTACGAACTGGGCGTCGACGGCATCGGCGTGGCGCTCATCGCCCTCACCGCGCTGCTGATCCCCTTCGTGATCGTGGCCGGCTGGCACGACGCCGACCCGCTGGAGACCCAGTCCTCCCGCTGGCGCCCGACCCAGGGCTTCTTCGCCCTGATCCTGCTGGTCGAGGCGATGGTGGTGATCTCCTTCGAGGCCACCGACGTCTTCCTCTTCTACATCTTCTTCGAAGCCATGCTCATCCCGATGTACTTCCTCATCGGCGGCTTCGGAGACCGCGCCCACGCCGGCACCGACGAGAACGCCGCCGTGCAGCGCTCGTACGCGGCGGTCAAGTTCCTCCTCTACAACCTCGTCGGCGGCCTGATCATGCTCGCCGCCGTCATCGGGCTGTACGTCGTCGCCGGGAACTTCTCCCTCCAGGAGATCGCCGAGGCCCGCGCCGCGGGCACCCTCGACATGGCCACCAACACCGAGCGGCTGCTCTTCCTCGGCTTCTTCTTCGCCTTCGCCGTGAAGGCCCCGCTGTGGCCGCTGCACACCTGGCTGCCCAACGCCATGGGGGAGTCCACAGCCCCCGTCGCCGTGCTCATCACCGCGATCGTCGACAAGGTCGGCACCTTCGCGATGCTCCGCTTCTGCCTCGGACTCTTCCCCGAGGCCAGCAAGTGGGCCACCCCGGTGATCCTCGTACTGGCGCTGATCAGCATCGTCTACGGCGCACTGCTCGCCGTCGGCCAGCGCGACATCAAGCGGCTGATCGCCTACGCCTCGATCTCCCACTTCGGCTTCATCATCCTGGGCGTCTTCGCGATGACCTCCCAGGGCCAGTCCGGAGCCACCCTCTACATGGTCAACCACGGGATCTCCACGGCGGCCCTGATGCTCGTCGCCGGATTCCTGATCTCCCGGCGCGGCTCCCGCCTCATCGCCGACTACGGCGGCGTCCAGAAGGTCGCCCCGGTCCTCGCCGGCACCTTCCTGATCGGCGGCCTCGCCACCCTGTCCCTGCCCGGCCTCGCCCCCTTCGTCAGCGAGTTCCTCGTCCTCGTCGGCACCTTCGCCCGCTACCCGGTCGTCGGGATCATCGCCACCGTCGGGATCGTCCTCGCCGCCCTGTACACGCTGGTCCTCTACCAGCGCACCATGACCGGCCCCGTGAAGGAGGAGGTCCGCACCATGCCGGACCTGCGCGCACGGGAACTGCTGGTGGTCGCCCCGCTGATCGCGCTGCTGATCGGACTGGGCGTCTACCCGAGGGTGCTCACCGACATCGTCAACCCGGCGGTGGAGCACACCATGTCGGACGTGAAGCAGACGGACCCGAAGCCCGAGGTCACCGTCCAGAACGTGGAGGCGGCCAAGTGATCGCTGCCCAGAGCCTGCTGACCCTGGCGGCCGAAGGACCGGCCGACCGGATCCCGGCCCCGCACATCGAATACGCCCAGCTCGCGCCCACGCTGATCGTGGTGGGCGCGGCCGTCCTCGGAGTCCTCGTCGAGGCCTTCGTCCCCCGTAAGTCCCGCTACTACGTGCAGGTGTTCCTCGCCGTCGCCGCACTGGCCGCCGCCTTCGCGGCGGTCGTCGGCCTCGCCGCCGGCGGCTACGGCAGCACCAAGGCGCACGTCGCGGCCATGGGCGCCATCGCCGTCGACGGCCCGGCGCTCTTCCTCCAGGGCACCATCCTGCTGGCCTCCGTCGTCGCGGTGTTCACCTTCGCCGAGCGCCGCCTCGACCCCAAGGCGCACGGCAAGCGGGTGGACTCCTTCGCCGCCCAGGCCGCGTCCGTACCGGGCAGCGAAAGCGAGAAGGCCGCCGTCAAGGCCGGCTTCACCACCACCGAGGTGTTCCCGCTGGCGATGTTCGCGGTCTCCGGCATGCTGATCTTCCCGGCCGCCGACGACCTGCTGACCCTGTTCATCGCGCTGGAGGTCTTCTCCCTCCCGCTCTACCTGCTCTGCGCCCTCGCCCGCCGCCAGCGGCTGATGTCGCAGGAGGCCGCGGTCAAGTACTTCCTCCTCGGCGCCTTCTCCTCGGCCTTCCTCCTCTTCGGCATCGCGCTGCTCTACGGCTACGCCGGCTCGGTCTCCTACGCGGTGATCGCCGACGTCGTCGACGGCACCGTCGCGCGCATCGACCCGGCGCTCGCCTCCACCATGGGCAACGACGCGCTGCTGCTCATCGGCGGCGCGCTGATCCTGATGGGCCTGCTGTTCAAGGTCGGCGCGGTCCCGTTCCACATGTGGACCCCGGACGTCTACCAGGGCGCCCCGACCCCCGTCACGGGGTTCATGGCGGCGGCGACCAAGGTGGCCGCGTTCGGCGCGCTGCTGCGGCTGCTGTACGTGGTGCTGCCCGGCCTGCGGTGGGACTGGCGGCCGGTGATGTGGGGCGTCGCGATCGTCACGATGCTCGCGGGCGCGGTCATCGCGGTGACCCAGACGGACGTGAAGCGGCTGCTGGCGTACTCCTCCATCGCGCACGCCGGGTTCATCCTGGCCGGCGTGATCGCCACCTCGGAGGAGGGAGTCAAGTCCGTCCTGTTCTACCTGGGCGCGTACTCCTTCGTGACGATCGGCGCCTTCGCGGTGGTCACGCTGGTGCGCGACGCGGGCGGCGAGGCGACGCACCTGTCGAAGTGGGCCGGCCTGGGGCGGCGTTCGCCGCTGACGGCGGCCGTCTTCGCGGTGTTCCTGCTGGCCTTCGCCGGTATCCCGCTGACCTCCGGCTTCGCCGGCAAGTTCGCGGTGTTCAAGGCGGCGGCGGAGGGCGGGGCCGGGGCGCTGGTCGTCGTCGGTGTCATCTCGTCGGCGATCGCCGCGTTCTTCTACATCCGGGTGATCGTGCTGATGTTCTTCAGCGAGCCGAAGGCCGACGGGCCGACGGTGGCCGTGCCCTCGCCGCTGACGATGACCACCATCGCGGTGGGCGTCGCGGTCACCCTGGTCCTGGGTCTGGCCCCGCAGTACTTCCTGGACCTGGCGGGACAGGCGAGCACGTTCGTGCGCTGATCCGGTACCCGCCTTCGCGTACGGAAGGGCCCGGCCCCCTCGGGGGGCCGGGCCCTTCGCCGTGTGTGCGGGGCCGCTAGTGGCCGTGCGCGTGCGCCGGGGTGGCGGCGGTGCCGGTGGCCGGGGTCTTCTTCGGGGGACAGGTGAACGCGGGGTTCCAGTTGTGGAAGCGGCCGGCCGGGTTGTCCGCGTACGCCCACATGTGGAGGTCGTAGTGCTTGGGCATGCCCGCCCAGTGGCCGGGCATCGGGCCGTCGAACGGCAGCCCGAACATGGTGGGCCGGTCGTCGGTGGTCTTCAGGTCCTGGTCCCGGTCGGCGGACATCCACTCCACCGTCTGGAGCTTGCGGCGGCCCTTGCTGTCCTTGGCGGTGCTGTAGAGGAGCGCGGTCGGCCTGGCCGGGTCCGTCGAACCCCAGTTGGACTCCTTGACGTAGTGGTAGCCCATGGTGCCGACCCCGAACGGGTTGTTCATGCACTCCTCGCCGTGCGGGACGTACCCGTCCTTGAGGGCCTCCCGCTCGTCCACGTACTTGGCGGTCACCGCCATCGCCGTGGCCATGTCGCGCATCGCCTTCGCGTTGCGGGGGTCGGGCGCGGGGCCGTCGACCGCCTGCGCCGCCGGGGGCAGGGCGACCAGGACCAGGGACGCGCCGGCGAGGGCACAGGCGAGCAGGGCCTTCGGGCTGCGGTGCACGGACATGGGAGCTCCTGGTGGTTCGGGGCCTGTCCCGGAGGGGCTGTCGTTCGTCCACCTTCGCGGCGGGGCCGCGGGCGTGCACGCGGCGGGATGCCAAACGGGGGGTCAGGAAGGCGCGGCGGCCGGGGGAGCGGCGGGCGCGGCGGCACCGGGAGCGGCGGGCGCGGTGGCGGGTGCGGCGGGGCGCGGCCGGGTGGTGCCGGGGCGGCAGACGACCTTCGGGTTGAACGGCTCGAACCGCCCGGAGGGGTTCCGCTTCCACAGCCACAGGTGCAGCGAGTAGTGCACCTTCTGGCCCGCGTACCGGGCGGGCAGCGGCCCGCGGAAGGGCTGCCCGAACAGGGAGGGGCGGTCGTCGTCGGTGTCGGTGCGGCCGTCGCGGTCCACGACCATCCATTCGAGGCCGGCCAGCTTCCAGTGCCCGGCGCCGTCGCCCTCGTAGAGCAGGGCCGTGGGCTTCTTGGGGTCGGTGGAGCCGTCGTAGGCATGGTTGAAGTGCGGGTAGCCGAGGGCTCCTCCGCCCTCACCCGGGTTGACCACGCAGTACTGGTCGGGGACGTAGCCGGCGGCGACGGCCAGCCGGTGGTCGCGGTACTTGGCGGTCGCCATGAACGTCGCGGCCAGCTGGGCGGTGGGCGTGGCCGTCGGGGTGGCGGGGGCCGCGCCGAGGGTGAGGGAGGCGGTGGCGGCGAGGGCGAGGGGGGCGAGCTTCGCGGTACGAGGGGCCATGCGAGCAGGGTCGCCTCGGCCCCGGACCCCCGCCACCCGGGCGGAGCGGGCGGAGTAGGGGGCCGGCGCGTCCGCGGCCCCCCTGTCCGTCCGTCAGGCGGCCGTGATGCGGCCGGTGACCTCGCCGAGGCCGACGCGGGTGCCGTCCGCGCCGGGCGCCCACGCGGTGAGGGTGACGGTGTCGCCGTCCTCCAGGAAGGTGCGCTTGCCGTCGGCGAGCTCGACGGCGTCACGGCCGTTCCAGGTGAGCTCCAGCAGGGAGCCGCGCTCGTCGACCTCGGGGCCGCTGACCGTGCCGGAGCCGTACACGTCGCCGGTGCGCAGCGAGGCGCCGTTGACGGTCATGTGGGCCAGCTGCTGGGCGGCCGTCCAGTACATCGACGCGAACGGCGGCCGGGCCACCTCCTGCCCGTTGATGGACACCGTGATGTGCAGGTCGAAGCCGCCGGGGCGGTCGACCTCGGAGTCGTCCAGGTAGGGCAGCAGCGGGAAGTCCCGGGCGGGCGGGGCGACGCGGGCGGCGTCCAGGGCCTCCAGGGGGGTCACCCAGGCGGAGACGGAGGTCGCGAAGGACTTGCCGAGGAAGGGGCCGAGCGGCACGTACTCCCAGGCCTGGATGTCGCGCGCGGACCAGTCGTTGAGGAGGAACAGCCCGAAGACGTGGTCCTCGAAGTCGCCGAGCGCGACCGGACGGCCCATCTGCGAGGGGGTGCCGACGACGAAGCCGACCTCGGCCTCGATGTCGAGCTTCACGGACGGCCCGAAGACCGGCGCGGGGTCGGTGGGCGCCTTGCGCTGGCCGGAGGGCCGCACCACGTCGGTGCCGGAGACCACGATCGTTCCGGACCGGCCGTGGTAACCGATCGGCAGGTGCTTCCAGTTGGGGGTGAGCGCGTCCCCGTCCGGGCGGAAGATCCGCCCGACGTTGGTGGCGTGGTGCTCGCTCGCGTAGAAGTCGACGTAGTCGGCGACCTCGTACGGCAGGTGCAGCTCCACCGCGTCGAGCGGCAGCAGGTGCGGCTCGACGGTCTCGCGGTGACCGGGGTCGGTGACCCAGGCGGTCAGCGCGCGGCGCACGTCGCGCCAGGCGGTGCGGCCGGCGGCCAGCAGCGGGTTCAGCGAACCCTGGGCGAGCAGCCCGGCGTACGGGGACCCGAGCGCGACGGCCACGGCCCCCGCGTCGAGCACGTGCCCGCCGATGCGCACGCCGACCCGGCGGCGCTCCGGCTCCGCCGGGGTGGAGAAGACGCCGTAGGGGAGGTTGTGCGGCCCGAACGGGTCGCCCTCGGGAACATCGAGGGGGCTCTGCTGGGGCATGGGGTGCTGCCTCGCTTTCGAGGGGGTCCGGGGGTGTCCCGGGGGCTGGCTGACACGTTACGTGGCTGGTGGGGTCTGTGGGAGGCCGGATTAGGGCCATATTCATAGGACTTGTCCGAGGGGGTCCGTATCCTTGGCGCCGTGACTTCCGCCCTCCCCTATGCCTTGATCGCCACCGACCTGGACGGGACTCTGCTGCGCGCCGGTGACACCGTCTCCGCCCGCTCGTGCGCGGCGCTCGCGACGGCGCACGCGGCCGGCGCCCGGCACATCGTCGTCACCGGGCGCCCCGTCCCACAGATCCGCCACGTCCTGGACGACCTTGGTTACTCGGGGCTCGCGGTGTGCGGGCAGGGCGCGCAGGTGTACGACGCGGCGCGCGGGATCCTGCTGCACTCCGTCGCGATGGACCGGGGCCTGGCCGAGGTGGCGCTCGGGAAGATCGAGGCGGAGATCGGCGAGGTGTACGTGGCCGTGAACCAGGAGGGGCTGGACGCGGAGATGCTGGTGGGTCCGGGCTACCGGATGCCGCACCCGCACCTGCCGATGGTCCGGGTCCGGGGGCGCGGCGAGCTGTGGTCGTCGCCGATCAACAAGGTGCTGCTCCAGCACCCGCGGCTGGACGACGACGAACTGACGCGGGTGGCGCGGTCGGTGGTCGGGGACCTGGTGAACGTCACGATGGCGGGGGAGCACACGGTGGAACTCCAGCCGCCGGGCGTCGACAAGGCGACGGGGCTCGCGCGGGCGGCGTCGGTCCTGGAGCTGGCGGCGGAGTCGACGATCGCCTTCGGCGACATGCCGAACGACATCCCGATGTTCGAGTGGGCCGCCCACGGAGTGGCCATGGCCGACGCCCACCGCGAGCTGGTCGCCGTCGCGGACGAGGTCACCCTCTCGAACGAGGCGGACGGCATCGCGGTGGTCCTGGAGCGGCTGTTCGCCTTTTGAACGCGCCGCCCGCGCGGCTCGGCCCCTGGGGGGCCTCCCGGGCTTCGCGCCGCTGCGACGGCCTCCGGCCGCCGGGCCCCGGGCGGGGTCCCCTACCCGCCCTTCCGCCGTTCCCAGGGGCTCCGCCCCTGACCCCGTCGCCTCAAACGCCGACGGGGCTATAAGTAGCCCCGCCGGCGTTTGAGGCGCGGGGGTGCGGGGGCGGAGCCCCCGCAAGGGGTCCGGGCGCAGCCCGGGGAACGGGCGAAGGGCGGGGCGGGGTGCAGCCCGCGCAGCGGCACGCGGCCCGCACCCGGCACGCGGCCCGCACCCGGCACGCGGCCCGCACCCGGCACGCGGCCCGCACCCGGCACGCGGCCCGCACCCGGCACAGGCCACGGAACCCGGACCGCGTCAAGAAGGGCTCAGCCCGCCGCGCGGGGCAGGCGGCGCTGCCAGGTGCGGTGGAAGACGATCTCTTCGCCCTCGCGGCAGACGACCTCGTTCGACGTGAGGAAGCCGCCCTCGTCGCACGAGATCTCCGACCGGGTCTCCACCCGCGCGTCCCAGCCGTCCTCCGGCCGGTGCAGCCGGATCCGCCATTCGGAGAGGGTGCGGGCGGAGAGGGGGTCCGACTGCTGGATCTCGTAGACCTCCGCCGCGTCCTCCTCGTACTCCAGCCCGTCCGGGTACACCCGCGTCCCCCCGTACCGGGGGTCCACCTCCAGCCGCCACAGCCCGCGCGCGACGTCCCGTACGACCACCCGCTCCGGACGCGGCGCGTCCAGCGTCTCCGGGTGCACCACCCCCAGCGGCTCGGCCTGCTCCGGCGGTTCGAAGGCGATCCCCGCGTCGAGGGGGGAGTCCGCGCCGCGGACGGGGAGCTCCAGGGTGCTGTCCGCGGGGTCGAGGGTCCAGCCGGCCTCCGAGCCGGCCCGGGGCCAGATCCACGGCCAGTACGCGGAGGACACCGCGAGCCGGATCCGGTGCCCCGGCGGGAAGGCGTGGCCGATGCCGTTCAGCTCGAAGGTGACGTCCTCGTACGCGCCCGCCCGCCACGGCACCGCCCGGTCCCGCCCCTGCCGCGCCGACAGGTTCAGCGCGCCCCGGGTGACCAGCGTGGACGCCCCTTCGGGGGCGACGTCGCAGAGCCGGGCCACGACCTGCCCGTACGGGACGTCCATCCGCAGCCGCAGGGTGACCGAGGGCCGGCCGAGGATCTCCACGGGCTCGCCGTCGGGCACCGGGAACTCGAAGCAGGCCGACTTCGCGTCCTCCTCCCGCTGGTCCGGCGGCAGGTCGGCGTCGTTGCCGAAGGGGAAGAAGCGCCCGGCGTCCAGCCCGGTGTGCTGCGGCGAGGCGACGCTCACGGGCGCGCCCTGGAGCCCGTACGAGACGGGGACGACGGAGGGGGAGGGCCAGGCCTTCTCGCCGGCCCAGCGCCCCGGGAGCCGCTCGTACGTGGTCGCGGGCGGGTGCGAGCCGCTGATCCAGGCGCGCAGCAGGGGTTCGTCCATCACCCCGTTGTCGGCGCCCTTGAGCCAGTGGTCCCACCAGCGCAGGGTTTCCTGGAGGAAGCCGATCGCCGGTCCCGGCGGCAGCCCCCGGTCGGGGTACTGGTGCGACCAGGGGCCGATCAGGCCGCGTACCCGGGAGGCGGGCAGGCGGGAGACCAGCCGCAGCACCGTGTCCCGGTAGGGGTCGTGCCAGCCGCCGACGGCGAGGACGGCCGCGCCGATGGCCGCGTAGTCCTCGCAGACGCTGCCGTGCCGCCAGTAGGCGTCGCGGGTCTGGTGCGAGAGCCAGGTGTGGATCAGCGGCTCCACGCCCTCCAGCCGGTCCAGCCACATCTGGCGCCAGCCGTCGCCCGCGTAGCGCGGGTCCGGGGGGCGGGAGGCGAAGGCCAGCATGGTGGCGGCCCAGGCGTGCATGTCCACGGCCAGTACCGATCCGCCCATGTAGTGGACGTCGTTGTCGTAGCGGTCGTCCGTGGAGCAGACGGTGACGACGGCCTTCAGCGCCTCGGGCGCCAGGGCGGCGATCTGGAGGCTGTTGAAGCCGCCCCAGGAGATCCCGAACATGCCCACCGCCCCCGTGCACCAGGGCTGGGCCGCCAGCCATTCCACCACCGCGACCCCGTCGGCCAGTTCCCGTGCGTCGTACTCGTCGCCGGGCCGGCCCCCGCTGCACCCGTGGCCGCGTACGTCCACGCGTACGGAGGCGTAGCCGTGTCCGGCGTACCAGGGGTGGCGCTGGCGGTCGCGGGGCGCGGTCCAGTCGGTGAGCCGGTAGGGGAGGTACTCCAGCAGGGCGGGCACGGGCCCGTCCGTCACCGGGCGCCAGATCCGGGCGTACAGCTCGACGCCGTCCGGCATCGGGATCCGGACATCCTCGTGGGTGGTGGCGTACGGGAAGTCGGTACGGATGATCATCGGGTTCCTTCACCGGCCCCTCAGTGGACGGGATGCATCGTGCGGCGCAGCCAGGGCGCGGCGGCGATCACGGCCAGGCCGGCGGCGACCGCGACGGCGCCGTTGACGCCGAAGTACACGGGGTTGGAGACGTGGCCGTACGCCTTGACCACCTGGGCCTGGATGCCGTTGGCGAGGGCCAGGGACAGGAACCACAGGGCCATCGTCTGGCTGGCGTACGCGCTGGGGGCGAGCTTGGTGGTGGCGGACATCCCGGAGGTCTCCAGGAGGACGTCCCCGAGCCCGAGGAGCAGGTAGGAGCCGACGATCCACCAGGCGGCCATCCGGTAGGTGTCGCCGTCGTGGCCGGAGGTGGGCCAGACCATCAGGAGGAAGGAGAGTCCGCCGAGGACGACGCCGATGGCGATCTTGTTGGAGGCGTGCGGCTGGCGGCGGCCCATCCGCACCCACAGGGCCGCCACCACGGGGGCGAGCGCGACCTCGAAGGCGCCGAGCGCCGAGGCGTACCAGCCGGCGGGGAAGTGGAATCCGAGGATCTCGGTCCGGGCGTTCGTCGAGGCCAGCAGCATCATCGTGGAGTAGGCCTGGAAGAGGACGAAGTTGAAGGCGACGGAGGCGAGGAAGAGCACCGCGTACGGGCGCAGGCGTCCGCGCTCCTCGGGCGTCACCCGTGGGCTGCGGAACATGAGCGCGAAGTAGACGACGGGGGCGATCACCGAGACGAGGGTCAGCAGGTCGACGAAACGGCCCATCGTCAACCAGCCGGTACCCGCCAGGAGGGTGGCGAGTGCGGCGAGGGCGAGGCATCCGGTGACGATCCGCCGGACGGCGGCGCGCATCGCGTCGGGGGCCAGCGCGTACTCGGCGGAGTGCCTGCGTCCGGCGAGGTGGCGGCGGCCGAGGACGTACTGGACCAGGCCCGCGGTCATGCCGACGGCGGCGGCGGAGAAGCCCCAGTGCCAGCCCTGGTGTTCGCCGAGCCAGCCGGTGACCAGCGGTCCGGCGAAGGCGCCGATGTTGATGCCCGTGTAGTAGAGGGCGAATCCGGCGTCGCGCCGTTCGTCGTCGGTGCGGTACAGCTTGCCGACCATGCTGGCCACGTTGGGCTTGAGCAGGCCGGTGCCGGCGCTGATCAGGCCGAGGCCGGTCCAGGTCATGGCGGCGGTGGGCACGGCCATGGCGTAGTGGCCGCAGGCGATCAGGATGCCGCCGGCCAGGACGGCGCGGTAGGAGCCGAGGATCCGGTCGGCGAGCCAGCCGCCGGCCACGGAGACGAGGTAGACCATGGTCCCGTAGGCCGCGGAGACGGACGCGGCGGTGGCCGGGTCCATGCCGAGGCCGCCGTGCGCGACGGTGTCCGCGAAGTAGAGGACGAGGATGGCCTGCATGCCCAGGAAGGAGAACCGCTCCCAGACCTCCAGCCCGGAGAGCGTGGCCAGGCCCCTGGGGTGCCCGAGGAAGGAGTGGTCGTCGGAGGACGGCGGCCGGTCCGCCCCGGGCTCCGCGGGCTCGTCTATATCGGTGGCAGTTCTGGACAAAACGCATTCTCCGGTTGTTTCGGCTCTCACCGAACATACCGGGGTGGATCGGACTATGCGTGCGCGGCAACCGGACAGCCGCTCTCGGTGATCGAAAACAGACCGGATACGCTGGCTTGAGTGATGGCAGCGACACATCGACAATCCAGGTGATCGTCAGCGTGATCGTCAGCAGACAGGAGTACCCCTCGTGACCGTCGTCGGGCCGTTCGGACTGAGCGTGCGGGACCAGGCTCTTGAGACCGATGTCCAGGCCGGACTGGCCGCCGTCGAGGCGGGTCTGCTGGAGGCCACCAAGAGCGAAGTCCCCTTCATCACCGAGGCCGCGCAGCATCTGGTGCGCGCCGGAGGCAAGCGGTTCCGGCCGCTGCTGGTGATGCTGGCCTCCCGCTTCGGCGACCCCTACGCGCCCGGCATCGTGCCGTCCGCGGTGGTCGTGGAGCTCACGCACCTGGCGACGCTGTACCACGACGACGTCATGGACGAGGCGGACGTGCGCCGCGGGGTGGAGAGCGCGAACGCCCGCTGGGGCAACTCCGTGGCGGTCCTGACGGGTGACTTCCTGTTCGCCCGTGCGTCGCACATCCTCGCGGACCTCGGGCCGGAGGCCGTGCGCATCCAGGCCGAGGCCTTCGAGCGGCTCGTGACGGGCCAGATCCTGGAGACGGCCGGTCCGCGCGACGGCCGCGACCCGGTCGCCCACTACCTGGACGTCATCGCCGGCAAGACCGGCTCGCTGATCGCCGTCTCCGGCCGCTTCGGCGCGCTGATGTCCGGCGCCGACGAGTCCGTCGTCGACATCCTGACCCAGTACGGCGAGCGCCTCGGCACCGCCTTCCAGCTCGCGGACGACGTCCTCGACATCGCCTCCGACTCGCACGAGTCCGGCAAGACCCCGGGCACCGACCTGCGCGAGGGCATCCCGACCCTGCCCGTGCTGCGGCTGCGCGAGATGGCCGAGCGGGACCGGCGCCCCGAGGACCTGGAGCTCGTCGCCCTGCTGGACGGCGACCTCACCGACGACGCCCGGCACGCCGAGGTCCTCGCCCGGCTGCGGGTGCACCCCGCGCTGGAGCAGGCCCGCCGCGACACCGTCCAGTACGCGGAGGACGCGCGCGCCACGCTCGCCCCGCTGCCGGAGTGCTTCGCGAAGTCGGCGCTGGAAGAGCTGTGCGACGCGGTGGTCCACCGCGCGGGCTGACCGCCGCGGCACCGCTTCCGGTACGGGCACCCGTGAAACGGGCACCTGAGGAATGGGCCCCTCCGCTTCCGCGACCCCTACGGGTCGGGGTGGAGGGGCCCTTCCCGTGTCATCCCACGGTCGTACGCGGAGTTGATTCCGGGGACTGACGCCCCGGACCCCCCGATTTGGTCAGATGGAGTCATCGAACCCCACCGGATCGGGTGAGCGCGGCGCCACGGGGGCCGCCGCCGAAGACACAGAGGGCAGGGCATTCAGATGGCAGCGAACACGAAGACCTCGCGCAAGGCCGCCCGGTACGCCGTACCGGTAGCCGTGGCGGGTGTCGCGGCGGCAACCGTCGCGATGGTCCCGGCCTTCGCCAACGCCGGAGGCCCGGACCTGCCCAAGGTGACGGCGCAGCAGCTGATCGAGAAGGTCGCGGCCTCCGACGTGGAGCAGCTCTCCGGCACCGCCAAGATCACCACCGACCTCGGCCTGCCGAAGATCGCCTCCGGCCTGCTGGGCGGCGGCGGGGTCGCGGGAGGCTCGGCCGACCCGCAGGACAAGATCGCGCAGCTGGCGAACGGGACGCACACCTTCCGCGTCGCGGCCGACGGCCCCGACCGCCAGAAGCTGACCTTCCTCGACGGCAAGGACGAGTACACCCTCGTCCACAACGGCCAGGACGTCTGGGGCTACGACTCCAAGTCCAACGAGGTCTTCCACGAGAAGGACGCCGGCAACGCCGGCCAGGACCACAAGAAGACCGCCGAGCGCCTCGCGGCCTCCCCGCAGGAGATGGCCCAGGAGGTCCTCAAGGCCGCCGGCACCACCACCGACATCAGCGTGGGCGACACCGCGCAGGTCGCCGGCCGCGACGCCTACCAGCTGGTCCTCAAGCCCAAGCAGAGCGGCTCCACCGTCGGCTCCGTGCAGATCGCGGTCGACGCCAAGAACGGCGTGCCGCTCCGCGTCCAGCTGCTGTCCAGCCAGGGCGGCAAGCCGATCGTCGACGCCGGCTTCACCCAGGTGACCTTCGCCAAGCCCGCCGCCGACGCCTTCGCCTTCACCCCGCCGAAGGGCGCCAAGGTGACCGAGGGCACCGAGCACGGCAAGGGCGGCAAGGACGACAAGCCGCTCAAGGCGCTGGAGTCCTTCCCCGGCCTCGGCGACCTGGCCGGCGGGGCGAACGGCAAGGGCGACGTGAAGGTCCTCGGCGAGGGCTGGTCCACGGTCGCGCGCATCGACAGCGGCGCCGGCCAGGCCGGCAAGTCCCTCAAGGACCTGGAGAACGACAAGAACGCGCCCAAGGAGGCCAAGCAGTTCCTGGACTCCCTCGGCGACAAGGTCACCGGGAAGTTCGGCGAGGGCCGGGTCTTCTCCACCCGCCTGGTCAACGCCCTGATCACCGACGACGGCAAGGTCTACGTCGGCGCGGTCACCAAGGACCAGCTGGTGAAGACGGCCGACTCCGCCAAGTAGCGGCCGCGGCACGGGGGGTGGCCCGGGACCTGTGTCCCGGACCACCCTTCTGCCGTTCCCCTCCTGCGTACAGCGGTCCCGCTGTACGGTGATGGACATGTCGAGACACGTCACCATCCGCCTGGACGAAGAGTTCCACGAACGCCTCAAGGCGCGCGCGGCGGCATTGGGCACGACGGTCACCGCGCTCATCACCGAGGTCACCGAACGCGAACTCGACGAGGACCGCAAGACGTTCCTCACCGGCATCGAGGAGTTCGCCGACCACTGGGGCTACTTCCAGGAGCGGTTCGGCAATTGAAGATCACAATGGAGTGGGCCTGGACCGCGCTGGCCCACCATCTGCCGTCGGACCCCGCCGTGTGGGACCCCTCCGGGGTGGCCGCCGCCGTCGCCCGGCACCAGAACGACCTGGTCATGGTCCCCGAGCAGCCCGCCCCCGACACCGCCTGGCGGGCCGCGGCCTTCCTGCACACGCTCGCCGTCTGCCCCGCGCTGGAATCCCCGATGAACGAGTTCTACGCCGCCGCCGCGACCCGCTCCTACCTGCGGGTGGCCGGTGCGAAGCGGCTGCCCTCGCCCGAGGAGCTCGGCGACCTCGTGGAGGCCGCGAAGCTGGGCCGCGCCGACGTCTCCGAGGTCGCCCAGCAGCTGCGCGTCCGCATCCAGGAGCCCCTGCCCGCCTCGCTACGGCCCGGCGCGGAGGACGCGTAGCACCATCGGGGCCTCGTCGGGGTGCAGCCGCAGCTCGGTGGCGCCGTCCTCGGAGCGGAACGCGACGCTGAGCTCGTCGGCGGAGACCGGCTCCAGGGGCGGGAAGCCGGCCGGAAGGGCGGCCGGGGCGCCCTCGGCGTACCAGCGGACGGGGCCGCCCGCGCCGCCCGGCGGCAGCTCCAGGTGCCCCTCGCACCACCGGCCGGCGGTGAGTCCGCGGTCGCACAGGTCGCAGGGGACGCGTACGGCGAGGCCCCGGGCGTGGTCCGCGAGACGCCGCAGCCGCCGCCGTCTGCGCACCAGGAGTGCGGGGTTGACGGCGGCGGCGGCCTGCGCGAGCAGGGTGAACAGGGCGGCGATCAGCTCCGGCATGATCCGATCAGATCACGCCGGAGCCCTAGAGGTCTAGACCATTCTGGTCGGATCCGCCGGTTCGCGGTCAGAAAGTGATCTTCCAGCTGTTGATGTAGCCGACGTCCTGCGCGGCCACGTCCTTGACCTGGAGCTTCCAGACGCCGTTGGCGACTTCGCTGGAGGCGTTCACCGTGTAGCTGGTGACCAGGTTGTCGGCCGAGTCCGAGCTGGAGTTCTTCAGCCGGTACGCCGTGCCGTCCGGGGCGATCAGGTCGATGACCAGGTCACCGCGGTAGGTGTGGACGATGTTCACGTCGACCTTGGTGGTGGCCGGCGCGTTGCCCGCGACGCCCGAGACCGTGATCGGCGAGGTCACCGCGGCGGCGGGGGAGTCCGGGATGTTCACGTCCGCCGTGTTCTCGAAGGACGGGCCCGGCGGGACCGGGGTGGCCGCCCCGAGGTTCCAGATCGCGTAGGCGATGGCGTCGGCGTTGCGGTCCAGGGCGGTGTCGTTGATGTTCGCCGTGGTGTCGCAGGAGGAGTGGTAGCAGCGGTCGAAGGCCTGGCCGGAGGTGCCGCCCCACTTCTGGGCCTGGGCCGCCGTCTTGGTGTAGTCGGCGCCGGAGAACAGGCCGCCGACCGGGATCCCGGCGTTCTTGAACGGCGCGTGGTCGGAGCGCCCGTCGCCCTCGGTCTCGATCTCGGTGGGGATGCCGAGGCCCGCGTAGTAGTTCTTGAAGGTCTGCTCGATCGTCGGGTCGTCGTCGTAGACGAAGTAGCCCGGGTTCGGCGAGCCGATCATGTCGAAGTTCAGGTAGCCGGAGATCTTCGCCTTCTCCGCCGCCGGCAGGCTGTTCACGTAGTACTTCGAGCCGACCAGGCCCAGCTCCTCCGCACCCCACCAGCCGAAGCGCAGGTGCTTCGTCGGCTGGAGGTTCGCGCGGGACACCGCGAGTGCGGCCTCCAGGACGGCCGCCGAGCCGGAGCCGTTGTCGTTGATGCCGGGGCCCGAGGTCACCGAGTCCAGGTGGGAGCCGGACATCAGGACCGAGTTCGGGTCGCCGCCCGGCCAGTCGGCGATCAGGTTGTAGCCCGTCGCACCGCTGGAGGTGAAGGTCTGCAGGCTGGTCGTGAAGCCGGCCGCGTCCAGCTTGGCCTTCACGTAGTCGATCGAGGCCTTGTAGCCGGCCCGGCCGTGGGCGCGGTTGCCGCCGTTGGTGGTGGCGATGGTCTGGAGCTGCGTCAGGTGCGCCTTGACGTTGGCCAGCGGGATGTCCGGCGGCGTCGGCGCCGCGGTGACGGCCGTGGGGGCCGCGAGCGCGGCGGGAGAGGTGGCGGCCAGCAGCCCCGCGACCGCGATCGCGGTCGCGGCGGCAAGACGCCGGGAGACGGACAGGCTCATGTGGGGGCTCCGGGATTCCGTTGGGATGATCCGTTGGGGATGAGACGGAACGTGCGGGAATCGTGCAGGTGAGCGTTGGTGCGTCAGTGCGAGCCTGATGTTCAGCGAGAGTATGACTATCCGTCAAGACCACAATCCGGTCAGGGTAGTTCGGAAAACGGACGATCCCCGGTACGGATGTTCCGTACCGGGGATCGTGTGGTGTATCGGTGCGCGGTTACGCGGGCTCGCGGCTCGGCGCCGGATCGCCGCCGGGCACCGGCTCGGCCGCCGCCGTGGCGGACGCCTTGGCCAGCAGAGCCCGCGAGCGCCGGGCGGTCCGCAGCGCGTCCCAGGTCAGCAGCAGCAGCGCGGCCCAGACCAGCGAGAAGCCGGCCCACCGCTCGGGCGGCATCGCCTCGTGGAAGTAGACGACCCCGAGCGCGAACTGGAACACCGGCGCCAGGTACTGGAGCAGGCCCAGCGTGGACAGCGGCACCCGGATCGCGGCCGCCCCGAAGCAGATCAGCGGGAGCGCGGTGACCAGCCCGGTCGCGGCCAGCAGCGCCGAGTGTCCGAGCCCCTCTGTGGCGAAGGTGGACCGCCCCTGGACCCCCAGCCACACCAGGTAGCCCAGGGCGGGCAGGAACTGCAGGGCCGTCTCGGCGGCCAGCGACTCCAGGCCGCCCATGCCGAGCTTCTTCTTGATCAGCCCGTAGGTCGCGAAGGAGAAGGCCAGCGTGAGCGAGATCCACGGCAGCCGCCCGTAACCGACGGACAGCACCACCACGGCGGCGAAGCCGATCCCCACCGCCGCCCATTGCGACCGGCGCAGCCGCTCGCCCAGGACCAGGACGCCGATGGCGATGGTGACCAGCGGGTTGATGAAGTACCCGAGGCTGGCCTCGACGACCTGGCCGTTGTTGACCGCCCAGATGTAGAGGCCCCAGTTCACGCTGATCACGGCCGCGGCCAGGGCCGTCAGCCCGAGCTTGCGCGGCTGCCGGGCGATCTCGGCGATCCAGCCCCAGCGGCGCAGCGCGAGCAGCGCGACGCCGACCACGGCCAGCGACCAGACCATGCGGTGGGCGAGTATCTCGATCGCCCCGGAGGGCTTGAGCAGTGGCCAGAACAGGGGGACGAGCCCCCACATTCCGTACGCGCCGAATCCGTAGAGCAAACCCGTGCGCTGTTCGTTCTCCGCCTTCACGGGCCCTCCAGTGCGACTTCCGGCCAATCTCACAACCTCACGACGGTATCGCCGGACGGCGGTCCTGTCATGCCCGTTCTGGAGAGATACTCATGACACCGCGGGGGCCGGAGGGTCGGAATCAGGCCAGGGCGGTGGCGATGGCCGCCGACACCGGAGTCGTCGGGCGCCCGATCAGGCGCGACAGGTCGCCGCTGGTCCCCGCCAGCCGGCCGCGCGAGATCGCCGCGTCCACGTCGACGAGGATCGCCGCGAAGGGCTCGGGCACCCCGGCGCCGGTCAGCACCGTCAGGTGCGCGTCGGCCCCGACGGCGGCGTACGAGACCTCGCGGCCGGACTGCCGCGCCACCTCGTCGGCGTACTCGGCCAGGCTCCAGGCGGTGTCCCCGGACAGCTCGTAGACCTTGCCCAGGTGGCCCTCGCCGGTCAGCACCGCGGCGGCGGCCGCCGCGTAGTCGGCCCGCGCCGCCGAGGCGATCCGGCCCTCGCCCGCGCTGCCGACGACCGCGCCGTGCTCCAGGACCACGGGGAGCTGGGCGGTGTAGTTCTCGTGGTACCAGCCGTTGCGCAGGAAGGTGTGCGGGAGCCCGGAGTCGAGGATCGCCCGCTCGGTCGCCTTGTGCTCGGCGGCCAGCTCGAAGTCCGCCTCTGGCCCGCCGAGGATGCCGGTGTACGCCAGCTGGGCGACCCCGGCCGCCGCCGCGGCCTCGATCACGGCCGTGTGCTGCGGGATCCGCCGCCCGACCTCGCTGCCGGAGATCAGCAGGACCCGGTCGCCGGCCCGGAAGGCGCCGGCCAGGGCGGCCGGGTCGCCGTAGTCGGCGACGCGTACGTCGATGCCGCGCGCGGCCAGGTCGGCGGCCTTCTCCGCGCTGCGGACGACCACGGCCAGCTCGGTGGCGGGGACCCGGGCCAGCAGCTCCTCGACGACGAGACGGCCGAGGGATCCGGTGGCTCCGGTGACGACGATGCTCATGATGCGCTCCTGGTGCGTGGGGTTCGCGGGGTCCTGCGGGATCCTGCGGGGTGATGACACCAGCGTATGGAGAGCGCTAACTATTCGTAAGTACCCACTTCAAAGTAAGGTACTGGTATGGACGTAAGTGTGCAGTCGCCCCCGGACGTGAAGCCCGCCAACGTGAAGGCCCCGACGTGCCCCTCGCGCGGGATCCTGGAGCACGTCACCAGCCGCTGGGGCGTACTGGTCCTCGCCGCCCTGGTGGAGCGCTCGTACCGGTTCAGCGAGCTGCGCCGGGAGGTGGGCGGGGTCAGCGAGAAGATGCTCGCCCAGACCCTCCAGACACTGGAGCGCGACGGCTTCGTGCACCGCCACGCGCACCCGGTGATCCCGCCGCACGTGGACTACACCCTCACCGACCTGGGCCGGGAGGCCGCCGAACAGGTGTGGGCCCTGGCCCGCTGGACGGAACGCCGCACCGGCGAGGTGCAGCGGGCCCGGGCGGCGTACGACGAAGCCCGGACCCCGTAGCGGGGTCCGGGCTCGGGCTCGGCGGTCGTCCGCCGACCTGTTCAGCCGATCACGGTCCAGGTGTCGGAGCCGGCCAGCAGGGTCGCCAGGTCGCCCTTTCCGCGCTGGTCGACGGCGGTTTCGAGCTGGTCGGCCATGAGGGTGTCGTAGACGGGCCGTTCGATGCTGCGGAAGACGCCGATGGGTGTGCGGTGGAGGGTGTCGGGGTCGGCGAGGCGGGAGAGGGCGAACGCGTTGGTGGGGGACGGGGCGTGGGCGTCGTGGACGAGGATCCGTGTTTCGTTGGCGGGCGTGACCTCGACGACTTCGAGGTCGCCGGTGCGTTCGTTGCGGATGACGCCCTTGTTGCCGTCGGTGCCGAAGCGGATGGGCTGTCCGTGTTCGAGGCGGATGACGGCTTCTTTGGCCTGTTCCTGGTCTTTGAGGGTGTCGAAGGCGCCGTCGTTGAAGATGTTGCAGTTCTGGTAGATCTCGACGAGGGCGGTGCCGGGGTGGTCGGCTGCCTGGCGCAGGACCTCGGTGAGGTGTTTGCGGTCGGAGTCGACGGTGCGGGCGACGAAGGAGGCTTCGGCTCCGAGGGCGAGGGAGACGGGGTTGAAGGGGGCGTCGAGGGAGCCCATGGGGGTGGATTTGGTGATTTTGCCGAGTTCTGAGGTGGGGGAGTACTGGCCTTTGGTGAGGCCGTAGATGCGGTTGTTGAAGAGGAGGATCTTGAGGTTGACGTTGCGGCGGAGGGCGTGGATGAGGTGGTTGCCGCCGATGGAGAGGGCGTCGCCGTCGCCGGTGACGACCCAGACGGAGAGGTCGCGGCGGGAGGTGGCGAGGCCGGTGGCGATGGCGGGGGCGCGGCCGTGGATGGAGTGCATCCCGTAGGTGTTCATGTAGTACGGGAAGCGGGAGGAGCAGCCGATGCCGGAGACGAAGACGATGTTCTCCTTGGCGAGGCCGAGCTCGGGCATGAAGCCCTGGACGGCGGCCAGGACCGCGTAGTCCCCGCAGCCCGGACACCAGCGGACCTCCTGGTCCGACTTGAAGTCCTTCATCGACTGCTTCGCCTCGGCCTTGGGGACCAGGGAGAGCAGGGTGGGGACATCGATGGGGGAGTCGGTGGGGGCGTCGGTCACCTCAGTCATTGATGGCCTCCTCGAGAACCTTCGCGAGCTGTTCCGCCTTGAAGGGCATTCCGTTGACCTGGTTGTACGACTGGGCGTCGACCAAGTACTTCGCCCGGATCAGGGTGGCCAGCTGCCCGAGGTTCATCTCCGGCACCACTACCTTGTCGTAACGCTTCAGGACCTCTCCGAGATTCCTCGGGAAGGGGTTGAGGTGGCGCAGGTGGGCCTGTGCGATCGCCCCTCCGTCCTGGCGCAGCCGGCGGACGGCGGCGGTGACGGGGCCGTAGGTGGAGCCCCAGCCCAGGACGAGGGTGCGGGCGCCGTCCGGGTCGTCGACCTCCAGGTCGGGGACCCGGATGCCGTCGATCTTGGCCTGCCGGGTGCGGACCATGAAGTCGTGGTTGGCCGGGTCGTAGCTGATGTTGCCCGTGCCGTCCTGCTTCTCGATGCCGCCGATCCGGTGCTCCAGGCCCGGCGTGCCCGGCACCGCCCACGGACGGGCCAGGGTCTCCGGGTCCCGCTTGTACGGCCAGAACACCTCGGTCCCGTCCGCCAGGGTGTGGTTGGCCCCGGTCGCGAACTGGACCTTCAGGTCGGGCAGGTCCGCCACGTCGGGGATCCGCCACGGCTCGGAGCCGTTGGCGAGGTAGCCGTCGGAGAGCAGGAAGACCGGGGTCCGGTAGGTGAGGGCGATCCGCGCCGCGTCGAGCGCGGCGTCGAAGCAGTCCGCCGGGGTGCGCGGGGCGACGACCGGGACGGGGGCCTCGCCGTTGCGGCCGTACATGGCCTGGAGGAGGTCCGCCTGCTCGGTCTTGGTCGGCAGCCCGGTGGAGGGCCCGCCGCGCTGGATGTCCACGATCAGCAGCGGCAGCTCCAGGGACACCGCCAGCCCGATGGTCTCGGACTTCAGCGCCACGCCGGGCCCGGAGGTCGTCGTCACGCCGAGCGCGCCGCCGAAGGCCGCGCCGAGGGCGGCGCCGATGCCGGCGATCTCGTCCTCGGCCTGGAAGGTCCGCACGCCGAAGTTCTTGTGCTTGCTCAGCTCGTGCAGGATGTCGGAGGCCGGGGTGATCGGGTACGAGCCCAGGTAGAGGGGCAGGTCGGCCTGCTGGGCCGCCGCGATCAGGCCGTAGGAGAGGGCCAGGTTCCCCGAGATGTTGCGGTAGGTGCCCGTGGGGAAGGCCTTGGTGGCCGGGGCCACCTCGTAGGAGACGGCGAAGTCCTCGGTCGTCTCGCCGAAGTTCCAGCCCGCGCGGAAGGCGACGATGTTCGCCTCGGCGATGTCGGGCTTCTTCGCGAACTTCTGCCGCAGGAAGTTCTCGGTGCCCTCCGTGGGCCGGTGGTACATCCAGCTCAGCAGGCCCAGCGCGAACATGTTCTTGCTGCGCTCGGCCTCCTTGCGGGAGAGCCCGAAGTCCTTCAGGGCCTCCACCGTCAGGGTGGTCAGCGGCACCGGGTGGATGTTGTACGCGGAGAGGGAGCCGTCCTCCAGGGGGGAGGTCTCGTAGCCGACCTTGGCCATGGGGCGCTTGGTGAACTCGTCCGTGTTGACGATGATCTCCGCGCCGCGCGGCACGTCCGCGATGTTCGCCTTCAGCGCCGCCGGGTTCATCGCGACCAGCACGTTCGGCGCGTCACCGGGCGTGAGGATGTCGTGGTCCGCGAAGTGCAGCTGGAACGAGGACACGCCCGGCAGGGTCCCGGCGGGGGCCCGGATCTCGGCGGGGAAGTTCGGCAGCGTCGAGAGGTCGTTGCCGAAGGACGCCGTCTCCGAGGTGAAACGGTCACCCGTCAGCTGCATACCGTCACCCGAGTCACCCGCGAAACGGATGATCACCCGGTCGACACGGCGGATCTCCTTGCCGGCTCCATGGGGCGCAGTCGCGCTGCGCTGCTCCCCGATGGACCCGCCGGCCCCGTCGGCCTGCTCGGCCGGGCTACTGACCTGGCTGGTCACTGAACTGGACCTCCTTCGAGGCGGGGGCGCTCGTTCCCAGAACCAACCCTACGTCCGTGAGGTCGTCCGGCCCTGGGTCGCCCGCATTCTGGACCGCCCCTCGCGGGGCAGTCTGTCCGACAGACGTCGTGCACAACTCGAAATATTCCAAATCACCCGGCGGTCGCCGTGACGCCCCGGAACGGCGCGCCTTACCTGACAGATTGTCAGTTAATCAAGACCTCAGATAGGTGAGGACCGCCAGTACACGCCGGTGATCCCCGTCACTCGGGGACAAACCCAGCTTCATGAAGATATTGCTGACGTGCTTCTCCACGGCCCCATCGCTCACCACGAGCTGCTTGGCTACAGCGGAATTCGTGCGTCCTTCAGCCATCAGGCCCAGTACCTCGCGCTCGCGCGGGGTCAGACCGGCGAGGACGTCCTGCTTCCGGCTCCGGCCGAGCAGCTGTGCCACGACCTCGGGGTCCAGGGCCGTCCCGCCCCGCGCGACGCGGACGACGGCGTCGAGGAACTCCCGCACCTCGGCCACGCGGTCCTTCAGCAGGTACCCCACGCCGGTACTGGAACCGGCCAGCAGTTCGGTGGCGTACTGCTCCTCCACGTACTGCGACAGCACGAGCACGCCGATGCCGGGGTAGTCCCGGCGCAGCCGCACGGCCGCCCGTACGCCCTCGTCGGTGTGCGTCGGCGGCATCCGCACGTCCGCCACCACCACGTCGGGCAGCGCCCCCTCGGCCGCCAGGTCCGCCACCGTCTTGATCAGGGCTTCCGCGTCCCCGACGCCGGCCACGACGTCATGCCCCCGGTCGGTCAGCAGCCGGGTCAGGCCCTCACGGAGCAGCACTGAATCCTCGGCGATGACGACCCGCACCCTGTCTTCCACGTTCCCGCAGCTCCCGCGTCCACTCGTCGACCACTTGGCAGGGCCAAGCATCCCAGCCGGACGAGCCCCCGGGGGCGGATCCCGGCCAAGGCGAGCAGACATGGCCAAATCAAGCCGGGCCCTCCAGCCCTGACCGGCACCCTCCAGCCCCGCCGGCGCTTGAGGCGCGGGGTCCGGGGCGGAGCCCGGGGAACGGAGGAAGGGCGGGTAGGGGACCGGCCCGCGCAGCGGCACCCCACCCACCCACCCGCACCCGGACCGCCCCACCTCCGCCCACCCGCACCCCACCCAACCGGCCCGGCCAGGGAAGCGTCAGGCCCGCCACGGCAGCTCCGCCGTGACCACCGTCCCCTCCCCCTCGGGGGAATCGACCACGAACACCCCGTCCACCGCGTCCAGCCGCTCCGCGAGCCCCGCCAGCCCGCTCCCGCCGGAGGCATCCGCTCCGCCCCGCCCGTCGTCCGCGACGCGGATCAGCAGCCGGTTCCCCGACTTCCACACCTCGACGCTCGCGCCCCGCGCCGTCGCCCCCGCGTGCTTGCTGACGTTCTGCAGCAGCTCGGAGACCGTGAAGTACGCGATGCCCTCGATCGCCGCCGCCGGCCGGGCCGGGAGGTCCACCTCCACCCGCACCGGAACCCGGCACCGCGAGGCCACCGACGACAGCGCCGCGTCGAGCCCCCGGTCGGTCAGCACCGCCGGGTGGATGCCCCGCGCGAGGTCCCGCAGCTCCTGGAGGGCGATCTTCACCTCGCCGTGCGCCTCGTCCACCATCCGGGCCGCGGCCCGCGGATCCTCGGCCAGCTTCTCCTTCGCCAGGCCCAGGTCCATGGCCAGCGCCACCAGCCGGGCCTGCGCCCCGTCGTGCAGGTCGCGCTCGATCCGCCGCAGGTCGGCCGCCGCGGTGTCCACGACCGCCCCGCGGTCGGACTCCAGCTCCATGACCCGGTCGTCCAGGCGGGACCGGCCGAGCAGCCCGCTGACCAGCACCCGGTCGGCGGTGGTCAGCGCCCGCAGCACCCACGGGGTGGCCAGCGTCAGGCCCAGCCCGATGACGGAGGAGCCGATCACCGTGACGGGGGAGTCCAGGTAGAAGGCGTAGTCGTCGTTCTGGAGGACCGGCAGCCCCGGCAGGTCGGTGAAGGCCGGGAAGACCCAGAACCACAGCGGGTACAGCAGCATGCTCCAGCCGGCGGTCCACAGCGTGAGCGCCGTCGAGAAGGTGAACACCGCCCAGGGCAGGTGGACCACGGAGTACAGCACGTGGCGCCAGGCGCTGCCGCTCTTGAGCAGCGCCCCGACCCGGGCCACCGCCCCGTCCTTCGCCGCCCGGACCGGCGCCGGATCGGCGACCGGCACGCGCAGCATCCCGCGCACCCGGGCCCGCTCCACCCGCCCGAAGCCCCGGCACATGGCCAGCACCCCGGCCAGTACCGGCACCCCGACGAACGTCACGAGCAGCCCGGCCCCGATGGACACGCCGGTGACGGCGAGCGAGAAGTACAGGGTGCTCAGCGGCAGGCCCACCAGGAGGTACGCGAACTCGCGCCAGGTCTGCGCCGCCACCGGCGCCCGCAGCACCGCCCGGCCGATGCACTTGCCGTTGCCCATGATCCCGCCCCGCCCTTCAGCTCGTCCCTTGACCCCTCAACCCTGCCGCCCACCCCTCTGCCCGAACCATGCGGCAGGTCGGCGTCTCCCCCCTGGGGTTAACCCCACCCCCGCCGCTAACCCCGCCCGCGCCAAGGAAGCTCGGCGGTGACCACGGTCCCCTCCCCCTCGGGGGAATCCACCACGAACACCCCGTCCACCGCCCGCAGCCGCTCCGCGAGCCCCGCCAGCCCGCTCCCGCCGGAGACGTCCGCTCCGCCGCGCCCGTCGTCCGCGACCCGCAGCAGCAGCCGCGCCCCCTCCCGCCACACCTCGACGCTCGCACCGCGGGCCGTCGCCCCCGCGTGCTTGCTGACGTTCTGCAGCAGCTCCGACACCACGAAGTACGCGATCCCCTCGATCGCCTCGGCCGGCCGCTCCGCCAGCTCCACGTGCACCTTCACCGGCACCAGGCACCGCGAGGCCACCGACGACAGCGCCGCGTCGAGCCCCCGGTCGGTCAGCACCGCCGGGTGGATGCCCCGCGCGAGGTCCCGCAGCTCCTGGAGGGCCAGCTTCACCTCGCCGTGCGCTTCGTCGACCATCGCCGCCGCGCCCTCCGGGTCCTCCAGCAGCTTCTCCTTCGCCAGCCCCAGCCCCATGGCCAGCGCCACCAGCCGGGCCTGCGCCCCGTCGTGCAGGTCGCGCTCGATCCGCCGCAGGTCGGCGGCCGCCGTGTCCACGACCACCCCGCGCCCCGACTCCAGCTCCGCGATGCGCCGCTCCAGCTCGTCGGAGGGCGACAGCAGGCCCCGTACCATCGCGCGGTCCACGTTCGCGAGGGCGCGCGCCAGGTACGGCAGCACCGGCCACAGCACGATCAGGCCGGGCAGCGCGATACTGAAGGTCAGCACCCCCCACGGCAGCCGGACCAGTTCGTACAGGACGGTCCGCCAGCCCACCGGGTCCTTGATCCCGGCCCACAGCCAGGGGAAGAACCCACCGGCCCGGTACGGCGGGGGCAGCGGGGTCGGCTCGTCCACCCGTACGCCGAGCAGGGCCCGCGCCCGCGCGCGTTCGAGCTTTCCGAGCTGCCGCGAGCCGAGGAGACCGCACGCGAGCAGCGGAAGTCCGATCGCGGTCACGGACAGGCCGCCCGCCGTCGCAATCATGAAAACCGTGTAAACAAATCCGATCAACGCCACCGGCAGGTTGCTCAGGAGGTAGGCGAGCTCCTTCCACGTGGCCGCGTCGAAAGCGGGGCGTACGGGAGGGGGAGCCGAAGCTTGATCGTTCGCGGTCATGCGGCTCAGCCTGCCAATTCCGCCCCGCCGACGCCATGGGGCAGCCAGGCGCCAGTGAACGGGGGGTAACCCCACCCTGCACAGCCCAGGCCCTAGACTCCCTGCCGTACCAGATCAACCTGATCGTCGACAGTGGCCGAGGAGCGAGGAACGGACGTGCCCGACCCAACGGTATCGACAGCAACCGTGATCGCAGCGGACTACTTCCGGAGCTATTCGGTCGTCGGCCTGCTCGCGGTCCTCGGCGTGCTCTTCGTCGCCGTGGCCTTCGGCGCCGGCCGCCTGCTGCGGCCCGTGGTCCCGACCCCCGAGAAGCTGCTGACGTACGAGTGCGGCGTGGACCCCGTGGGCGAGGGCTGGGCGCACACCCAGGTCCGCTACTACGTCTACGCGTTCCTGTACGTCATCTTCGCCGTCGACTCGATCTTCCTCTTCCCGTGGGCGACGGTGTTCGCCGCCGCCGGTTACGGCGCCACGACCCTGGTCGAGATGTTCATCTTCCTGGGGTTCCTGGCCGTCGGCCTGCTCTACGCGTACAAGAAGGGCGTCCTCGAATGGACGTGACACCGGCCGTCACCCCGGAGCCCCAGCTGCTGCCGGAGCCGAAGAGGCTGGGCGTGCTCTCCCGCCTCGCCCCCGAACCCATGAAGGTGGTCCTGAACTGGGGCCGCCGCTACAGCCTGTGGGTCTTCAACTTCGGCCTCGCCTGCTGCGCTATCGAGTTCATCGCGGCGTCGATGGCCCGACACGACTTCATCCGCCTGGGTGTCATTCCGTTCGCGCCGGGCCCGCGCCAGGCCGACCTGATGATCGTCTCGGGCACGGTGACGGACAAGATGGCCCCGGCCGTCCGGCGCCTGTACGAGCAGATGCCCGAGCCGAAGTACGTCATCTCCTTCGGCGCCTGCTCCAACTGCGGCGGCCCGTACTGGGACTCGTACTCCGTCACCAAGGGCGTGGACCAGATCATTCCGGTCGACGTCTACGTGCCGGGCTGCCCGCCCCGCCCGGAGGCCCTCCTCCAGGGCATCCTCAAGCTCCAGGAGAAGATCGCCCGGGAGTCCCTCGCGGACCGCTACGCGGCATCGCCCTCCGTCGCCCAGCTCACCAGCGGCCTCGTCGCGGCGCCGCCCGCACCGGGGGCCGGCGCGTGAACCTCTACGACTCCCTCCCCGAAGCGGCCGGCACGGTCTTCGGCGCCGAGGCCGTGGCCTCGTCCGCGTACGAGCTCCTCACCGTCGACGTCCCCGTCGGCTCCTGGATCTCCGCGCTGGAGATCGCCCGCGACAAGCTGGGCTGCACCTACTTCGACTGGCTGAGCGCCGTCGACGAGCCCGGTACGGGCTTCCGCGTCTGCGCGCACGTCGTCTCCCTGGAGAACCACCGCGTACGCCGGCTGCTGCTGCGCACGACCGTCCCGCACTCGGCGCCCTCGCTGCCGTCGGCCGTCGCCGTGTACGCGGGCGCGGAATGGCACGAGCGGGAGACCTTCGAGATGTTCGGGGTCACCTTCACGGACCACCCGAACCTCGTCCACCTGCTCCTCCCCGAGAACTTCGAGGGACACCCGCTGCGCAAGGACTTCGTCCTGGCGGCGCGCGTCGCCAAGGCGTGGCCCGGGGCCAAGGAGCCGGGCGAGGCGCACGACCCGGACGCGCCGAAGCGCCGCCAGATGCTCCCGCCCGGCGTGCCGGACCCGAACGACTGGGGCCCGCTCAAGGGCCAGCTGCCCCCGGCCCCCAGCCGCCCGGCCCGCGCCCCCCGC
This sequence comes from Streptomyces sp. NBC_00158, assembly GCF_045160885.1. Taxonomy (NCBI): domain Bacteria; kingdom Bacillati; phylum Actinomycetota; class Actinomycetes; order Kitasatosporales; family Streptomycetaceae; genus Streptomyces; species Streptomyces sp. NBC_00158. Next base: position 2,982,727 of record NZ_CP108161.1, on the reverse strand, counting down.
GCCGCCGGCGCCGGCCCGGCCCGCGCCCCGCGCGAGGGCGCCCCGGTGCGCCGCACGCGCTCGGTGGCGGAGGGCTCGGCCACCCAGACCACGCCCGACGACACCCCGGACGCCCCGCGCCCGCCCCGTCGCACCCGCTCGGTGACGGACGGCTCGGCGAGCCAGACGACCCCGGCGGACGCACCGGAGACCCCGCGCCCACCGCGCCGCACCCGCTCGGTGACGGACGGCTCGGCCAGCCAGGCGACCCCGGCCGCGGACGCCCCGGAGACGGCCGACGAGCCCGGCACCCCGGAGACCGGCGCGCCGGTGCCCCCGGCTGCCGCCCCCGGCCCCGCCCGCCCGCCCCGCCGCACCCGCTCGGCCTCCGACGGCTCGGCCAGCCAGGCGGCCCCGCCGGAGCCGGGCACCCCCGACTCCCCGGCTGAGGCCCCCGAGACCCCGCGCCCCGCCCGGCGCACCCGCTCCGCCTCCGACGGCTCGGCGAGCCAGACGCCCCCGGCCCCGGACACCCCGCCGGAGGCAACGGCAACGGCAACGGCAACGGCAACGGCGCCGGAGCCGGAGGCTCCCAGGCGCCCGGCACCGCGGAGCGCCGACGCGCCCTGGCACAACCCGAAGCCCGCCTTCGAGGAGCCCCCGGCCCCCGAGGCCGAACCCAAGCCCAGGCCCAGGCCCGAGGCCGAACCCGAAACCGACACCACCGGAGGCGACGCGTGAACGACGTCCTCGACGTCGCCCTGCGACTGATCGTCGTCTTCGCCGTCTTCCTCGTGCTCCCGCTCGTCATCGGGCAGACCGAGCACAAGGTGATGGCGCACATGCAGGGCCGCCTCGGCCCCATGTACGCCGGCGGCTTCCACGGCTGGGCCCAGCTCGTCGCCGACGGCGTGAAGTTCGCGCAGAAGGAGGACATCGTCCCGGCCAACGCCGACCGGCGGATCTTCCAGCTCGCCCCCGCCGTCGCGCTGCTGCCGTACCTCCTCGTCCTCATCGCCATCCCCATCGGCCCGGGCGACAGCTGGATCGGCCAGGTCATCGACGCCGGCCTCTTCTACGCACTCGCCGTCATGGGCGTCGGCGTGCTCGGCAGCCTCATGGGCGGCTGGGCCTCCGCGAACAAGTTCTCCCTGCTCGGCGGCCTGCGCACCGCGGCCCAGCTGCTCGCGTACGAGCTCCCCATGCTGCTCGCCGCCGCGTCCGTCGCGATGGCCGCCGGGACCGTGTCCCTGCCCGGCATCGTCGGCGCCTTCGAGTGGTGGTGGCTGCCCTGGCAGATCATCGGCGCGGTCGTCTTCTTCACCGCCGGCCTCGCCGAACTCCAGCGGCCCCCGTTCGACATGCCCGTCGCCGACTCAGAGATCATCTTCGGTGCGTACACCGAGTACACCGGCCTGCGCTTCGCGCTGTTCCTGCTCGCCGAGTACGCAGGCATCGTCGTCCTGTGCGCCCTCACCACCGTCCTCTTCCTCGGCGGCTGGCACGGCCCCTTCGGCGGTGACGGCCTCGGCTGGTTCTGGACCCTCCTCAAGACCGCCGTCCTCGCCTTCGTCGTCATCTGGCTCCGGGTGAGCTACCCGCGCCTGCGCGAGGACCAGCTCCAGAAGCTCGCCTGGACCGTACTCATCCCGCTCGCGCTCGCCCAGATCGCGCTCACCGGCATCGTGAAGGTGGCGATCCAGTAATGCCCCCGATTCCCGGATCCGGCCTCGCCAAGGGCCTGGCCGTCACCCTGCGCACGATGACCAAGCGCGCGCACACCGCCCAGTACCCCGAGGTGCAGCCCGAGCTCCCGCCCCGCAGCCGCGGGGTCATCGGCCTGTTCGAGGAGAACTGCACGGTCTGCATGCTGTGCGCCCGCGAGTGCCCCGACTGGTGCATCTACATCGACTCCCACAAGGAGACGGTGCCCGCCGCCACCCCCGGCGGCCGCGAGCGCAGCCGCAACGTCCTCGACCGCTTCGCCATCGACTTCTCCCTCTGCATGTACTGCGGCATCTGCATCGAGGTGTGTCCCTTCGACGCCCTCTTCTGGTCGCCGGAGTTCGAGTACGCGGAGACCGACATCCACGAGCTCACCCACGAGCGCGACAAGCTGCGCGAGTGGATGTGGACCGTGCCGGCCCCGCCCGCCCTCGACCCCGCGGCGGAGGAGCCCAAGGAGATCGCCGCCGCCCGCAAGGCCGTGGAGAAGGCCGAAGCCACCGCCGCTGCCGCCGCCGCGGCGGCCGCCGCGGCCCAGGCCGAAGCGGCCCCGCCCGCCGACGGCACCCCCGACACCCCGGCGGGAGGCACCGCCTGATGTACCCCGCCCACCCCGCCCACCTCGCAGCCGCCGTGGCCGCCGGCGCCCCCGCGCCCGGCCCCGGCTTCCTCTCGCCGACCGGTGTGGAGATCGCCTTCCTCCTCGTCGGCATCGCCACCCTCGGCGCGGCCGTCATCACGGTCACCACCAAGCAGCTCGTGCACGCCGCCCTCTGGCTGGTCGTCGCACTCGGCGGGATCGCCGTCGAGTACCTGCTGCTGACCGCCGAGTTCATCGCCTGGGTCCAGGTCCTGATCTACCTCGGCTCCGTGGTCGTCCTCCTCCTCTTCGGGCTGATGCTCACCAAGGCCCCCATCGGCCGCTCCCCGGACGCCGACTCCGGCAACCGCTGGGTCGCCCTCGGCGTCGCCGGCGCCGCCGGGGCCGCGCTCGTCTGGGTCGTCGCCGACGCCTTCCGCACCACCTGGATCGACCTCGACGGACCCGCCCGGGGCTCCACCAAGGTCTCCGGAGAGATCCTCTTCCAGCACTGGGTGCTGCCCTTCGAGGCGCTCTCCGTGCTCCTCCTCGCCGCCCTGATCGGCGCCATCGTGCTCTCCCGCCGCAACACCCCCGCCGAGGACGCCGCCGACGCGGCCGACGCCGCCGCCCGCGCGGCCGGCCAGGAGGGACAGAGCTGATGCACCTCGCCTACCCCGCGGTCCTCGCCGCCCTCCTCTTCGCCACCGGCCTCTACGGAGTGCTCGCCCGCCGCAACGCCATCCTGGTCCTGATGTCCGTCGAGCTGATGCTCAACGCCGTCAACCTCAACCTGGTGGCCTTCGACGTCTGGCTGCGCGACACCCTGCACGCCGGCCAGGCCCTCACCCTCTTCACCATCGCCATCGCCGCCGCCGAGATCGGCATCGGCCTCGCCATCGTGCTGATGGTGTACCGCAACCGCGGCACCTCGGACGTCGACAAGCTGCGCGACACCGCCGAGGGCCACGAGCCCGGCCGGCCCGATGACACCACTGCCGTCACTGCCCGGCCGGAGGTCGCCGCGTGAGCACCACGACCCTCGCGGTCCTCGTCCCCGTCCTCCCCTTCCTCGGCGCCCTCGCCGGCCTGCTCCTGGGCCGCACCGCCCCCGGCTTCGTCAGGCCGCTCGCCGTCCTGCCGACGCTGGCCGCCGCCGTCCTCGCCGTGCTCGTCGCCGTCCGCCACGGAGGCGGCCCGGCCATCGACACCGCGACCGAGCTCACCCCGACCGGCTCGGTGCCGATCGAGCTGTCGCTCCACCTGGACGGCTTCGCCGTACTGGTCGCCGCCCTCGTCGGGGTCGTCGCCACCTGCGTCCAGCTCTACTCGACGGCCTACCTGCGCGAGGACCCGCGCTACCCGTCCTACGCCGCCCTCGTCTCCCTGTTCACCTCCGCCATGCTGCTCGTCGTCTACTCCGGCGACCTGATGGTGCTGCTGGTCGGCTGGGAGATCATGGGCATCTGCTCGTACTTCCTCGTCGGCCACTACTGGGAGACCGAAGCAGCCCGCTCCGCCTCCCTCAAGGCCTTCCTGGTCACCAAGCTCGGCGACGTCCCCTTCCTCATCGGACTGTTCGCGCTCGCCGCCGACGCCGGCTCCTTCCGGATCACCAAGATCCTCGGCACGGTCGCTGCCGGCGGACTCGACCACCCGACGCTCATCGCACTGCTCCTGCTCGCCGGCGTCGCAGGCAAGTCCGCGCAGTTCCCGCTGCACACCTGGCTCCCCGACGCCATGGCCGGCCCCACCCCGGTCTCCGCGCTGATCCACGCCGCGACGATGGTCGCCGCCGGCGTGTACTTCATCGCCCGCCTGCTGCCGGTCTTCACGGCCTCCCGGGCCGCCCTCGTGGTCATGGCCGTCATGGCCGCCGTCACGATGGTCGGCTCCGGCCTCGCGGCCCTGGCCCAGGACGACATCAAGCGCGTCCTCGCCTACTCCACGGTCGGCCAGCTCGGCTACATGACCGGCGCCCTCGCCGTCGGCGACCGCGGCGCCGCCGTCTTCCACCTCCTGTCCCACGGCGCCTTCAAGGCGCTCCTCTTCCTCGGCGCGGGCGTCATCATCCACGCCGCCGGAACGAACTCCCTGGCCGCCATGTCCCGGATGGACGGCCTGGCCAAGCGCATCCCCGACGCCTTCTGGACGATGACGGTCGCGCTGCTCGCGCTCGCCGCCATCCCGCCCTTCGCCGGTTTCTTCTCCAAGGAAGCCGTCCTCGTCGCCGCCGAGCACGCCGCCGGCGGACACTCCGACCTCGCGCCCGGCGCGGCCGGCTGGATCGTCCTCACCGCCGGAGTGCTCACCGCCCTGCTCACCGCCGCCTACGCCACCCGCCTGTGGCTCATGGCCTTCCGGGGCCGCGGCGCCGCCGCCCCCGACCACGGCAGGGAACCCGTCGCCATGACCGGCGTGCTGTGGCTGCTGGCGGTCCCCTCGACCGCCTTCGGCCTCGCCGCCGGCCCCCTCGCCGACTGGTTCGACGGCGAGGAACTCACCCCGTCCGTGACCACCTCGGTCCTCGGCACCGGCGCCGCGCTCATCGGCATCGTGCTCACCTACGGCCTCTGGCAGCGGGCCACCGCCCGCGCCGCCGCCGGCATCCCGGGCGGAGCCGCCGTGCCCGCCTCCGTCGCCGCCGCCGAATCCGCAGCCGAGACCCCCGAGGTGGCCGAGGTGACCCACGACCACCCCGCCGTCCCGGCCACCCCCGCGGCCGACCCCGGCCGGGCACTCCTCGGCCCGCTGCACCGCCACGCCGCCGACGGCTTCCACCTCGACGCCGTCTACGACCGGCTCTTCGTCCGCCCCACCCGGGCGGCCGCGGGCCTCGTCCGCTTCCTCGACCGCGAGGTCGTCGACACGTACGTCCGCGGCGCGGGCACCGGCCCCCGGCTGCTCGGCAGCCTCGTACGCCGGGCCCAGACCGGCAACGTGCAGAGCTACCTGAGCGCCCTGCTCGCCGGCGCCGTGGTCCTGGCCATCGCCACCGCCGTCCTCGCCAACGTCAACGCCGGATCGTGAGCCGAGAGTCAGCCGTGATCGATATCAGCCCGTCCGTGATGCAGTTCCTCCTGGCGTTCACCGTGGCCGCACCGCTCCTCGGCGCCGTCGCGGCCCTCCTGCCGGCCCCGCCCGGACTGAAGGGCAAGAGCCCCGAACAGGCCGTGCTCCGCCACGGCGTCACCGTCACCGCGGTCGTCCTCGCCGCGGCCGTCGCCCTCACCCTGGGCTTCGACCACGACGCCCCGTCCCGCTTCCAGGCGACGACGGACATCAGCTGGATCCAGGCGCTGAACATCCGGATCCACCTCGGCATCGACGGCATCTCGCTCCCCCTCCTCCTGATGACCGCGCTGCTGTTCTTCCTCTGCGCGGTGTACAGCTACTTCAAGCTCCCCGAAGGCCCCTCCGCGAAGGCCTTCGTCGCACTGCTCCTCGTACTCGAGTCCGGCACCCTCGCGACCTTCGCCGTCCTCGACCTGATGCTCTTCTTCCTCGCCTTCGAGATGGTCCTCATCCCGATGTACTTCCTCATCGCCCGCTGGGGCGGTGCCCAGCGGCAGGCCGCCGCCTGGAAGTTCATCCTCTACACGCTGCTCGGCTCCGTGGTCATGCTGCTCGGGCTGCTGCTCATCGGCCTGAACAGCGGCACTTTCGACATGGTGGCACTCGCCTCTGACAACGGCCGCGGACTGAGCCACACCACCCAGCTCCTGGCCGTCCTCGCCATCGGCATCGGCCTCGCCGTGAAGACCCCGATGTGGCCGCTGCACACCTGGCTGCCCGACGCCCACACCGCCGCCCCCACCGTCGGCTCCGTACTCCTCGCCGGCGTCATGCTGAAGATGGGCACCTACGGCTTCGTCCGCATCCTGCTGCCCGTCACCCCCGACGGCATGCACACCTTCGCCCCCTACCTCGGCGCCTTCGCCGCCGTCGGCATCGTCTACGGATCCCTCGCCTGCCTCGCGCTGACCCGCAAGAACGGCAAGGGCGACCTCAAGCGCCTCATCGCGTACTCCTCCGTCGGCCACATGGGCTTCGTCCTCCTCGGCATCGCCTCCATGACCCCCACCGGGGTCAACGGCGCCCTCTTCGCCAACATCGCCCACGGCCTGATCACCGGCCTCCTCTTCTTCGTCGTCGGCGCCCTCAAGGACCGCTACGGCAGCAGCGACCTCGACACCCTCGCCGGAGCCACCGGCGCGGCCCTCTACGGCCGCGCCCCCCGCCTCGGCGCGCTCCTCGCCTTCGCCGCCGTCGCCTCCCTCGGCCTGCCCGGCCTGGCCGGCTTCTGGGGCGAGATGCTCGCCCTCTTCGGAGCCTTCGACCCCGCCGAGGGGCTCTCCCGCCCGGCCTTCCTCACCTACATGGCCGTCGGCGCGTTCGGCACCCTGCTCACCGCCGCCTACCTGCTGATCGTCGTACGGCGCGTCTGCATGGGCGACCCGAAGGCCGGACCCGAGATCACCGTCGCCGACGTCCAGCGCTACGAGTTCGCCGCCTGGACCCCGCTCGTCGCCCTCACCGTCCTCGCCGGCCTGTGGCCGGCGGTCCTCCTCGGCCTCACCGACCCGGCCGTACAGAAGCTCCTCGCAGGAGGCAACGCATGACGGCCACGACGGTCCTCGCCGCCGCCACCCCCAGCCTCGTCCAGTCCGTCGACTGGCTCGCGATCGCGCCCGTGGTCATCACCGCCGCCGTCGCCGTGTTCGCCCTCGTCGCCGACCTGTTCATGTCCGAGGCCCGCAAGCCGGTCCTCGGCTGGATCTCCGTGGTCGGCCTGGCCGCCGCGACCGCCTCCCTGCTCCCGCTGCGCGCCGGCGACCGCTCCACCTTCTGCCTCACCGGCGACCCGGCCGCCTGCAGCTACACCGCGGACCACTTCGCGCTCGTCGTGCAGTTCCTGGTCCTGGCCGGAGCCCTGGTCACCGCACTGCTGTCGGTCACCGCCGTCCGCGACGCGCGCACCCCGGCCGGCGAGTACTGGTTCCTGCTGCTCTCCTCCGCCGCCGGCGCCGCGCTGCTGCCCGCCTCCCGCGACCTCGCCACCCTGATCGTCGCCCTCGAAGTGGCCTCGCTGCCCGCGTTCGCCCTCGTCGGCATGCGGCGCGGGGACCGGCTCTCCTCCGAGGCCGCCCTCAAGTTCTTCCTGTCCTCGGTCACCGCCACCGCCGTCTCCCTGATGGGCGTCAGCTTCGTCTACGCCGCCACCGGCTCCCTGCACCTCTCGCAGGTCGCGGGACGGCTCGAAGAGGTACCCGGGCAGCTCGACACCCTCGCCATGGCGGGTGTCGCGCTCACCCTCGTCGGCTTCGCCTTCAAGACCGCGGCCGTCCCCTTCCACTTCTGGGTCCCCGACACCTACGTCGGCGCCCCCCTGCCCGTCGCCGGCTACCTCTCGGTGATCGGCAAGGCCGTCGGCTTCACCGGCCTCATCCTCGTCACGGTGATCGCCTTCCCCGCGTACTCCGACATCTGGGGTCCGGCCCTGGCCGTGCTCGCCGCGCTCACCATGACCCTCGGCAACGCCGCCGCCCTGCGCCAGTCCGCCGACCGCGCCCACAGCGCCGTACGCCTCCTCGCCTGGTCCTCCGTCGGCCAGGCCGGCTACCTCCTGGTCCCGATCGCCGCGGCCGCGTACACCGACCGCGACCAGATCGGCTCCACCGTCGCCTACGCGCTCATGTACGCGGCCGTGAACCTCGGCGCCTTCGCCGTGGCCGCACTGGTGGCCCGTACGAAGCCGCTGAACCGGATCAGCGACTACCGAGGCCTGTACGCGCAGCGGCCCGCCGCCGCCCTCGCGATGGCCTTCTTCCTGCTCTGCCTGGCCGGACTGCCGCCGGGCATCATCGGCCTGTTCGCCAAGGTCGCCGTCTTCCGGTCGGCCGTCGACGCCGGCCTCGGCTGGCTGGCCGTGCTCATGGCCGTCAACGTCGTCGTCGCCCTGTACTACTACCTGCGCTGGACCGCGCTCCTGTTCCGCACCCCGGAGCCGGGGACGGAGCCGCAGGGCGCCGGGGACACGTTCGCCCGTACGAAGGCGCCCTGGCCCGTCGCGGCCGCGATCGCCCTCACCGCCGTCGTCGCCCTGGTCCTCTCGGGCGCCCCGCAGCTCGTCCTGCGCTTCGCCTCCGGCAGCCTCTTCCCGCTGTAGCCCGTCCGGCCGCGCCCGCGGCCGCGCCCCCCGGCCGGGCTCACCCGTACGGAGCAACGCCCGCCGCCGTCCCCCGGCCCGTGCCACGGGGGCGGTGGCCCCGCCCTGCCCTGGGAACCAGACGCCGCCACCTCGCGTTGACCAGGAAGGGAGGGTCCACTGGACCGAAGTCCCTCAGATCCACGACGGGGCTCCCCTGCCGCACCACTTGGAGGGCGTACCGTGCACCGCCGGCACAACGGGCTGAAGACCGCCGTACTCCTCGGCGGGCTGTCCGCACTCATCATCCTCATCGGAAGCTTCTTCGGACGGGGCGGCCTGATAGTCGCCGTCCTCGTCGCCCTGGGGACGAACGCCTACGCGTACTGGAACAGCGACAAGCTGGCTCTACGCGCGATGCGCGCCCGTCCCGTCAGCGAGTTCGAGGCCCCCGAGCTCTACCGCATGGTCCGCGAGCTCTCCACCTCCGCGCGCCAGCCCATGCCCCGGCTCTACATCTCCCCGACCGAAGCCCCCAACGCCTTCGCGACCGGCCGCAACCCGCGCAACGCCGCCGTCTGCTGCACCGAGGGCATCCTGCGCATCCTCGACGAGCGCGAGCTGCGCGGGGTCATCGGGCACGAGCTGAGCCACGTCTACAACCGCGACATCCTCATCTCGTCCGTCGCCGGAGCACTCGCCTCCGTGATCATGTTCCTGGTGAACTTCGCCTGGCTGATCCCGATCGGCCGCTCCAACGACGACGAGGGCCCCGGCATCTTCGGCATGCTGCTGATCATGATCCTCGGCCCCCTGGCCGCCTCCGTGATCCAGCTCGCCATCAGCCGCTCGCGCGAATACGAGGCCGACGCCTCCGGCGCCCAGCTCACCGGCGACCCGCTCGCCCTGGCCAGCGCCCTGCGCAAGCTCGACGCCGGCACCAAGCAGCTCCCGCTGCCCCCCGAGCCCCGACTGGAGACCGCGAGCCACATGATGATCGCCAACCCCTTCCGGCCCGGCCAGGGGCTCTCCAGGATGTTCTCGACCCACCCGCCGATGGCCGAGCGCATCGCCCGGCTCGAACAGATGGCAGGACACAGCCGGTGAAAACCATCCTCAACATCATTTGGCTCGTGCTCAGCGGCATATGGCTGTTCCTCGGCTACTGCGTCGCGGGCCTCATCCTCTGCGTCACCATCATCGGCATCCCCTTCGGGATAGCCGCCTTCCGCATCGCCCTCTACGCCCTCTGGCCCTTCGGCTACACCACCGTCGAACGCCACGACGCGGGCGCGCCGTCCTGCGTCGGCAACGTCCTGTGGCTGGTCCTGGCCGGCTGGTGGCTGGCCCTCGGTCACATCGTCACCGGCATCGCGCTCTGCGTCACGATCATCGGCATCCCCTTCGGCATCGCCAACTTCAAGATGGTCCCCCTCTCCCTCCTCCCCCTGGGCCGCGAGATCGTCCCCACGGACGCCCCCTTCGCCTCCCGGTGACGGCCGGCATCCGCTTCGCCCTGTGGGGCGAGGACGAGGACCACGAGGACGAGCAGCTCTGGGCGCTGTGCGAGGACGCGGAGAACCTGTTCGCCGACCCGCCGGAACCGGTGCGGCGACGGTACGAGCTGCGCGGCTTTACCGCGGAGGGCGAGATCCCGGCCGCGCTCGGATTCCTCGTGGTGCAACCGCTCCACGAGGACGGCGCACCCACGCGGGAGTGGTACCTGGAGCACGCCCGGGTCCTCACCACCCGCGCCCGCGGCGCGTCGCGGCAGGACGTCACCGTCGAGGCCGTCCGCTCCGATCACCAGCCGCCCCACCCGGCGGGCTCCGCCGCAGCCGTGGGCTTCAGCCTGTCGGACCGCCAGGACCGGCTCCTGGGCCACTTCCAGGACCTCGCCGAGGTGCCGCACGCCGAAGAGCCTCCGCCGCACATGGTGCGCCTCCTCGGCTGCGAGGTGCGCGGACCACTGCTGGACGTGCTGGAGGGCAGGGAGGACCGGCCGCTCGGGTACCGGTACCTGGACGCCCTGGACGCGTCGGGCGGGCTCCTCTCACGGGCGGGCCACCCGCACGTCGTCGACCGGCAGCCCTCGGCACGCGGGCCGGGCCTGTACGACCTGACCGTCCGCATGGACCCCCAGCCGCCCGTCGTCGCCGGCATCTGGTCGCTGTGGCGCGAGGGCCGTCCGGCCGTCCCCAACCTGTGGGCGCCCTTCGACAGCACCGGCCGTGAGCTCTGGCTGGACCCCGCCCTGGCACACAGAGAGGGCCCCGACCGGCCCGCGGGAGGCACCTACCACCTCGACGGGAGACACGTCACCGATGCCGAGGGCTTCTTCTGCGCCCTCGGCGAGGCGGTCAACGGCCCGGGCGGCTACTTCGGACGCTGTATGAACGGTGTCGCGGACGCCCTGTGCGGAGGCTTCGGAGCCAAGCTCCCCTTCACCCTGGTCTGGCACGACCACGAGGTGGCCCGCCGCAGCCTCGGCCTCCAGCCGCTGGTCGGCCGCCCCGCCACCTTCGACGAACTCCTCGCATTCCTGGCAGGAGAGGGCGTCGAGGTCGTCCTCGCCTGAGTTGTCCACAGGCCCCGGCGGCTGTCAGTGGGGTGCGTCACCATGAACACATGAACGAAACCGAGCAGTTGCTGGAGCAAGTCGCCGACCGAGTACGAGCTGCCGTGCGCGAGGACGGCGAGGCCCTTCCCGAACCCCTGGCGGACGGCGAGGCCGAACGTGCCGCGCAGGCCCTGGGCTTCGCCCTCCCGCCCCTCCTCACCGCGCTCTACACGCGCATCGGCGACGGCGGATTCGGCCCCGAGTACGGCCTGCTGCCGCTGCGTCAGGCCATAGCGGAGTACGAGGCGGGTCGCGCGTCCGACTGGGGCTGGCCCGAGGGCGTCCTGCCGATAGCCGACCTGGGCTGCGGCATGTCCGCCTGCGTGGACTGCCGCTCCGACACCGCGCGGATACTGCTCTTCGAGCCCAACCCCGGGGAGCGCGACCTCGCCTGGTACCTCAAGTCCCCGAGCCTGGCCGGCTGGCTGCGCGACTGGCTCGACGGCACGGGCTGGTTCCGCGAGGAATGGGACGAGGACGGGATGGAGGTGACCCCCTGGGCGGAGTTCAGCTCCCGGTGCGCGGCCTGAGCCCACCCCGCCGCACCGCGTAGACCAGCGCGCCCACCGCCAGTACCGCAGCCCCCGACACCGCCGACGCGAGGGGCAGCGCACACGCCAGCACCACACAGCCGGACAGCCCCACCGCTGCCACGGCCCGGTCCTTGACAGCTGAACCGAGAGTCCACGCGGAAGCGTTCGCGATCGCGTAGTAGACCAGCACTCCGAAAGAGGAGAAGCCGATCGCGCCCCGCAGATCGGCGGTGGCCGCGAGCACCGCCACCACCGCACCCACCGCGAGCTCCGCGTGGTGCGGCACCTGATGCCGCGGATGCACGGCCGCCAGCGCGCGCGGCAGATGGCCGTCCCGGGCCATCGCCAGGGCCGTCCGCGACACCCCGAGCACGAGGGCCAGCAGAGAGCCCAGCGCGGCCAGCGCCGCGCCCGCCCGGACGACGGGGGCCAGTCCGGGCCAACCGGCCGCACGCACCGCATCGGCCAGCGGCGCGGCCGACGCCGCCAGGCCGTCAGTGCCGAGCACCGACAGGACCGCCACCGCCACGGCGGCGTACACCAGCAGCGCGATCCCCAGCGCGAGCGGCACCGCGCGCGGGATCGTGCGCGCCGGATCACGCACCTCCTCGCCCAAGGTGGCGATCCGGGCATAGCCCGCGAAGGCGAAGAACAGCAGCCCCGCCCCCTGCAACAGCCCGGCCGCCCCCCACCCGCCGCCGGCCAGGGCACCCGGATCCGCCGCACCGGAGCTCAGGCACACCACGACGACCCCGGCCAGCACCGCCAGTACGGCCGCCACGATCAGCCGGGCGATCCGGGCCGACTTCTGCACCCCGCCGTAACCCGCGGCGGTCAGCGCCACCACCGCCGCGACGGCCACCGCGTGCTGCCGTCCCGGCCACACGTACGCCCCGACGGTCAGCGCCATCGCCGCACAGGAAGCCGTCTTGCCGACCACGAAGCCCCAGCCGGCCAGGTACCCCCAGAACGGGCCCAGCCGCTCGCGGCCGTAGACGTAGGTCCCGCCGGAGGCCGGGTACCGGGCGGCCAGCCGGGCCGAGGACCAGGCGTTGCAGTACGCCACCAGGGCCGCCACCGCGAGGGCGGCTAGAAGCCCGCCGCCCGCCGCACCCGCCGCCGGGGCGAGAGCGGCGAAGATCCCCGCACCGACCATGGCGCCGAGTCCGACCACGACGGCGTCGCAGACCCCCAGAGTGCGCTTCAGCTCGTTCTCCACGGGCGGAGGGTAGCCGCGCCGGGTTACGGGCCGGCTGGGGGGAGGCTCCGCCTAGCTGACGCCCTCCCGGCCCGGGAGCCGCACGCGCCCGCGCTCCCACCCCTCCAAAGCGGTCAGGCAGGCGTGGTCCAGGTGCCGCAGCCCGCTGAGGTCCAGCCGCACCGACGGCCCGTGCGGCAACGCCTCCAAGGCGTCCAGCAGCTTCGGCAGCCGCAGGAAACTTGCGTTCCCCACGACCCGGACGCACAGCTCGTCGCCCTCCCAGACCTCCTCGATGTGCACGTGCGAGGTCTCCCAGGCAGCCTTGGCCACCGCCAGGCCCAGCCCGATCAACACCCCCTCGAAGAGGCTGGTGGCCACGATCGACACGGCGGTCACCACCAGGACCACCGCCTCGCCCCGGTGCGTCCGCCACAAGGCCGCCACCGCCCGGGCCGGCAACAGCTTCCAGCCCGCGTGCAGCAGCACCCCGGCGAGCGCCGCCAGCGGAACCACCTCCAGCACCTGCGGAAAGGCCACCGCGAACAGCAGCAGCCAGCCGCCGTGCATGATCCGGGCCGCCCGGGTACGGGCCCCCGCCTCCACGTTCGCCGAACTGCGCACGATCACGGCGGTCATCGGCAGCGCTCCGAGCAGCCCGCACACCGTGTTCCCGACGCCCTGCGCCACCAGTTCCCGGTCGTAGTCGGTGCGCGGCCCGTCGTGCATCCGGTCGACGGCCGCCGCACTGAAAAGGGTCTCGGCGGAGGCGATCAGCGCGAGCGCGACCACGGTCCCGACGGCTCCGACCGACGCCAGCACCCCGAAGCCGGACCAACCCGGCGGCGCCACCGCGTCCAGCACCCCCGTCACCCGGACCTTCTCCACGGGCAGCCGCAGCACCGCGGCCACGGCGGTGGCCGCCGCCACCCCGACCAGCGCGCCCGGCACCAGCCGCGCCCGGGCCGGCACCCGGCGCCACAGCACCAGCACGGCGATGGTCCCCGCGCCCAGCGCCACGGCCGCCCAGTCGGCCTCCGCCCCCAGCTCGTGCACCGCGGCCATCTTGGCGAGGGTCCGGCCGGGAGCCTCCACCCCGCCGACCGCGTAGAGCTGCCCGGCGATCAGCACGAGCCCGATCCCGGCCAGCATCCCGTGCACCACGGCCACCGAGATCGCCCGGAACCACCGCCCGAGCCGCAGCACCCCCATGCCCAGCTGGAGCACCCCGGCGGCCAGCACCAGCACCCCGAGCGCGGCCGGGCCGTAGCCCTGCACGGCCTCGTAGACCAGCACGGTCAGCCCGGCCGCCGGACCGCTGACCTGGAGGGCGCTGCCCCGGAACCAGCCGGTGACCAGCCCCCCGACGATCCCGGTGACGATCCCCAGCTCGGCCGGTACGCCCGAGGCGACGGCCACCCCCACACAGAGCGGAAGCGCGACCAGCGCGACGACGACGGACGCGCCGAAGTCCGCTCGGAAATTGCCGGCCCCGGGCATGCGGGAACCCCCTCGTCACGCGGTGATGGATGTCACCCAGCGTGGTGGGCGCATCCGCCCCCGCCCAGTCACCACCGGGAGGCCGGGCAGGAGCACGCGCCGCTCACGCCCCGCACACACCTTGCGCTCCCCGCCGGGCGCCCGCGGCGAATGACGAAGGGCACAACGCGGGCGGCCGCCGGTGCGCCCGGCGATCCGCCCCCGTTGTGCCCCACGGGTCCGCTCAGTGACGCTCGCGCGCCTCAGCGGTGGTTCAGCGGTAGTTCACGAACTGGATCGCGAAGTCCAGGTCCTTGCCCTTGAGGAGGGCCTGGACGGCCTGGAGGTCGTCACGGCTCTTGGAGCTGACGCGCAGCTCGTCACCCTGGACCTGGGCCTTGACACCCTTGGGGCCCTCGTCACGGATGATCTTCGCGACCTTCTTGGCGTTCTCCTGGGAGATGCCCTCCTCGATCGACGCGAAGATCTTGTACTCCTTGCCGGACAGCTGCGGCTCGCCGGCGTCCAGCGCCTTCAGCGAGATCCCGCGCTTGACCAGCTTGGTCTCGAACACGTCGAGGACGGCCTTGACGCGCTCCTCGGAGACCGCCTCCATGAGGATCTTGTCGCCGGACCAGGCGATGGTCGCGTTGGTGCCCTTGAAGTCGAAGCGCTGCGAGAGTTCCTTGGCGGTCTGGTTGAGGGCGTTGTCGACCTCCTGCCGCTCGACCTTCGAGACGATGTCGAAACTGGAGTCGGCCATGTGCTGTGGCTCCTTGAAGTCGGCTGTGATGGGCCCCGGAGGGCCGCGGCCGGACATCCCCGGACCGCTCCGCAAAGCCTAGCCACCACGCCCACGTGGGGCGCTGATCAATCCGGTGGCGAACCACCCCCGAGCATCGGGTATCGTTTACGTCGTTGCCAGGGAACAACGCCGAAAGGCGGAGGAACCGAAGCGACGTCCCATGGCGGTGTGCCCGAGTGGCCAATGGGAGCGGACTGTAAATCCGTCGGCTTAGCCTACCCAGGTTCGAATCCTGGCGCCGCCACGCGAGTGGAACCCCCGTTCATCTGCGGAAACGCAGTGGGCGGGGGTTTCTTCGCATTCCCCGCTCAGGCCCCCGGCGGGGTGACCGTCAGGTGGTAGGTCGTGTCGATCCAGAAGCCGTTCGCCGCCGCCGCCTCCACCTCCAGGACGAACTGCCCCGGCGGCAGGGGCTCCAGGGCGCACCACAACCCCCAGGCCACCTGCGGTATCGCCCGCAGCGGGAAGGGCTTCGAGGAGAACTCGCGCAACTCCAGCGGCGAACTGTTCAGGGCCGCCGAAGCCCGGGCCACCTCCAGCCGCCACGGCTTCGTCAGGAACGGCACCGCCGCCCGCTTGGTGTTCAGCACCGGGAAGAACAGCGGCCGGCCCGACGGGATGCTGCACCGGCGCACCACCCGGCCGCCGTAGGTCCCCGCCAGGAACCACACGTCCCGCGGCTGACGCCACCCCGCGTACGCGCCCGTCGTGTCCCCCACCGGGCTCTCCTCGTCCGGCGCGGACAGGGCCCACCGCCACCACCGGGCCGCGAGCCGGCCGCCCTCCGCCGCGCTGACGCGCCACTCGCCGTCGCCCATGCCCCACCCCGGAACCCCGTACGGCCGCCCCCTGCGCCCGATTTCCGGGTGACCCTATCGGCCCCCCGCCACGCACCGAAGCGGTCGGCCGGTCGTTTCACGGGGCATGACATGGACTTCGGACAAACGCGGCAAAGCCGGAGGCGGCGTACTCCTCGCCCTGCTCGGCGCCGGCATCCCGGCCCTGGTCGGAGCCGCCCTGCACGGCCACACGGGGGAGCCCTACCGGGAGACCCGGCTGCACTTCGCCGCGCAGCGCCCCGACGGCCGGGAGCCCGTCACCAAGGGGGAGTTCACCCGGTTCCTGGACCACGAGGTCACCCCCGCCTTCCCCGACGGGCTCACCTTCCGGGACGCGTACGGACAATGGCGCGGAGACGACGGCGCCATCGTCCGCGAGCCCGGCTACGAGGTCGTACTGCTCTACCCCCGAAAGGAGGCCGACGAGCGCGGCACCCACGTCGAGCGGATCCGCCGACAGTACGAGAAGCAGTTCCGGCAGCACGCCGTCCGGCGCACCGACGGCGAGGTACAGGCCGGTTTCTGACACCCGGTCGGCAGGCATCGGCGTACGGGCGGTGGCGTACGGGCCGCGGCCTACGAGCAGCGGCGTACGGGCAGGCCGGCGGGGACCCCGCGTCAGTTGCCCGCCACGTCCTTCACGGCCACCGGGACCGGAGCCGATCCCGTGACGAGCTCCAGCGTCAGCCCCGCCGTCGCCGGAGTCTCGACCAGCTCCGCCAGCACCGCCGCCACGTCGTCGCGCGGCACGAGCCCCCGGCCCGTGTCCGCCTCCAGCCGGACCAGACCCGTACCGGCCGCATCCGTCAGCTGCCCCGGACGCAGCACCGTCCACTCCAGCCCCAGCCGGGTCCGCAGGTGCGCGTCGGCGTCACCCTTCGCCCGCAGGTACACGTCGAAGACCTCCTCCCCCTCGTGCCGCGGGTCGGCGCCCATCGTGGAGACCATCAGGAAGCGCCGCACGCGCGCCCGTTCGGCGGCGTCGGCGAACAGCACCGCCGCAGCCCGGTCCACGGTGTCCTTGCGCGCCGCACCGCTGCCGGGACCGGCACCCGCGGCGAACACCGCCACGTCCGCACCCTGCAGGATCCCCGCGACGTGCTCGACCGAAGCCGACTCCAGGTCGCACAGCACCGGTTCGGCACCGGCCTCCCGCAGGTCGCCGCCCTGCTCCGGATCACGGATGATCCCCGCGACCTCGTACCCGCGCGCGGCGAGCAGGCGCTCCAGCCGCAGCGCGATCCGACCGTGTCCACCCGCGATGACGATGCGCATGTCCCGACCGTACGACGACCCGCCCGCTCACGCCCGCGAACACCCCGCGAACCGCTACGGCCCCGGCTCCGTACGGCCCTGCCGGGGCAGGTCCAGGGCCACCGCGACCGCCGAGTCGCAGTACTCCCGCACGGCACTCGTACGGGCTACCACCCGCCCCCGGTGGATCACGATCCGGCTGTACGCCAGCGACAGCACCCCGGAGATCCGCTCCCCGCGCACCGCGAGCAGCTCCGCCGGGAACCCGGCCTCCACCCGCACCTCCGGCAGCCCCATCGCCTCCCGCGCGGCGGCGCTCACCGTCTCGTACGCCTCGCCCGCGCGCAGACCCCCCTGGGAGGCCAGCAGGTACGCGGCTTCGAGCGGGTCGCCCCGGCCGACCGGGTTCCCCGCGTCCCGCAGCGCCCCGCTCCCGGCCGCGACGAGGACCCCGGCCGAGCGCAGCAGCCGGACGGGGGCGGTGCGCAGCCCGCGGCGCTCCAGGGCCGCGCAGTCGCCCTGGGGCAGACAGGTCACGCGTACTCCGGCGGCCGCGAGCCGGTCGGCCGCGCGGGTGGCCGAGTCCAGCGGGAGCCGGGACAGGCCCCCGCACGGGCCGATGCTCACCCCGGGCCGCAGCCCCCCGGCCATGGCCGCCAGCCGGGCCAGCCGGCCCGGGTCGTCACCGTCGGTGTGCAGGTCCACCGGGCAGCCGTGCTCCGCGGCCAGCTCCAGGACCGCCTCCAGGAAGCCCGTCGGGTCGGGGTCGAGGTCGGGACAGCCGCCGATCACCGAGGCGCCCATCTTGACCGCGTCCCGCAGCATGGCGAGCCCGTCCGCGCCCGCCACGCCCGTCAGCAGCCGGGGGACGGCCACCGCGGTCAGGTCCGCGAGCCCGCGCAGGGAGCGGCGGGCCTGCAGGACGGCCTCCAGGGGCCCCAGCCCGTGCACGTCGCCGATCCGGACGTGGGAGCGCACGGCGGTGGCCCCGTGGCCGAGCTGGAGCAGGGCCGCCTCGGTGGCGCGGCGCTGCACCTCGTCGGGCGCGTACGAGACCGGCCCCTCGCCGTCGGCGGTCAGCGCGGTGTCCCCGTGCGCGTGCGGCTCCGCGGGGGCGGGCAGGAGCAGGTACCCCCGCAGGTCGACCCGGGACAGGGCGGGGGCGGGCAGGCTGCCCGCGGTGCCCACGGCCTGGATGCGGCCGCCGCTGAGCCGGACGTCGACGGTACGGCCGTCCGTGAGCCGGGCTCCGGTGAGCAGCAGCCCCGCGGCCTCGGGGGCGGGCCCGCCGGCGGGATTGCGCGGGGAAGGGGAGGGGGAGGGCTGCTGCGGCTGGCTGTCGGACATCGCGCTCCTGCGGTGGCTCGGGCGGTTCCTGTGCCGTGGCCGCAGCCGGCGGCCCAAGATCACGCAGCGTGCCCCGAGCCTAGGGCGCGGGGGTCCCGGGTTCGCGGAGGAGCGCAATAGTCGTACCGGTGTGGTCCCGGCGGGGGCGGGAGCGCGGCGGGGGTGCGGCAGGAGCGCGGCGGGAGTGTGACCCCGGGCACAAACGGGCCGTTTCCGGGCCGGGAGGGGCGCGGGAGTCCCGTGGAAAGGCGGGGGCGCGGCTTCGGAGCCCAGTCCCCCCAAAGGATTTGGGCGATCGGCTGGCAACCGTGTAATGTCTTCCTCGCTCGCCCCAATAGCTCAGTCGGTAGAGCGTCTCCATGGTAAGGAGAAGGTCTGCGGTTCGATTCCGCATTGGGGCTCTGGTGAGAGAGTCCCCCCACCCTCGGGTGGGGGGAGGATCTCATCAAAGCGGCGTAGCTCAGTCGGTAGAGCAAGCGGCTCATAATCGCTGTGTCACCGGTTCAAGTCCGGTCGCCGCTACACCCAGTAGCCGATTGCGGGGTCGGTCTCCCGATCGGCTACTCTTTTATGCGTTCATCCGTCCCAATCCGTCAAGGAGCACTCACGTGGCTGCCACCGACGTCCGCCCGAAGATCACGCTGGCCTGCGTGGAGTGCAAGGAGCGGAACTACATCACCAAGAAGAACCGGCGTAACAACCCGGACCGCATGGAGATGAAGAAGCACTGCCCGCGCTGCAACTCGCACACCGCGCACCGCGAGACCCGCTAGTCACTGGCGAAGTCTCGAATATAGGCACCGTCATGAGGTCGTCCCCTTCAATGGGGGCGGCCTTGTGTCGTTTCCGCACCGGATCTTGATCCGGCCCTTCAACGTGTCCCTGCAACAGGAGGCAGTGAGTCATGGCCCTCGATCAGACCTTCGTGGGGCGGACCTACCCGCCCACCGAGCCGTACGAGGTCGGCCGGGAGAAGATCCGCGAATTCGCCGTCGCGGTGGGTGACGCGAATCCCGTCTACACCGATCCCGAAGCCGCCAAGGCGTTCGGTCACCAGGACGTGATCGCCCCGCCGACTTTCGTGTTCGCCATCACCTTCGCCGCGGCGGGCCAGGTCATCGAGGACCCGCAGCTGGGCCTGGACTACAGCCGCGTCGTGCACGGCGACCAGAAGTTCGCGTACGTCCGCCCCGTGCGCGCGGGCGACCGGCTCACCGTGACCTCCACCATCGAGGCCGTGAAGTCCCTCGCCGGCAACGACATCATCGACATCCGCGGCGAAGTCCACGACGAGTCCGGCGAGCACGTGGTGACCGCGTGGACCAAGCTCGTGTCCCGCGCCCCCGAGGAGGCCTGAGATGACCGCGCAGATCCACTACGCCGACGTCGAGGTCGGCACCGAGCTCCCCGCGGCGTCCTTCCCCGTGACCCGCGCCACGCTCGTCCGCTACGCCGGCGCCTCGGGTGACTTCAACCCGATCCACTGGAACGAGAAGTTCGCCAAGGAGGTCGGACTGCCGGACGTGATCGCGCACGGCATGTTCACCATGGCCGAGGCGATCCGCGTGGTCACCGACTGGGTGGGCGACCCGGGCGCGGTCGTCGAGTACGGCGTCCGCTTCACCAAGCCGGTCGTCGTCGCGAACGACGACCAGGGCGCGCTGATCGAGGTCACCGCGAAGGTCGCCGCCAAGCTGGACGACAACCGCGTACGGGTCGACCTGACGGCCATGAGCGCCGGCCAGAAGGTCCTCGGCATGTCCCGCGCAGTGGTGAAGCTGGCCTGACCAGCGGCCCCCTCGGGGCCGGGGTCTCAGTGGTACGAGGCCCGGCTGGGCGGGGGCTGCGGCCCGTGCGGCGGGGGCGGCGCGGGGCGGGGGGAATGGTGCGGGCGCGCTATCACCCCCGCGAGGGGGTGGGGGCGGGTCGGCGGCTGCCCACCCGCCTCTTTGGGTACGGGTCCGGGGCCGGGATCAGGACGCGGGGCGGTGGGGTGGGGGAGCGGTACTCCCAAGGCCGCTCAGAGGCCGTTCCAGGGGCTACCGCCCCCCGGTACCCCGCCCGGCGTCCCACCCCCACCCCCACCCCCACCCCGCTCAGCCCCGCCGAAACCCCACCCCACCCCTTGCCAAGTTAGTGACTGAGTACTAACTTCCAAGCATGGCAAGGATGAGTGCGGACGAGCGGCGCGAGAGCGTCGTTCGCGCGGCGATCCATGAGTTCGCGCGCGGTGGGTACTACGGGACTTCGACCGAGGCGATCGCCAAGCGGGTCGGGGTTTCGCAGCCGTATCTCTTCCGGCTGTTCCCCGGCAAGCAGGCGATCTTCCTCGCCGCCGCCGCGCGGTGCATCGAGCGGACGCGAGAGGTGTTCGCCCGGGCCGCGGACGGGCTCGTGGGGGAAGAGGCGGGGAAGGCGATGGCCGCGGCGTACCACCGGCACATCACCGAGGACCCGCAGGTCGTGCTGATGCAGCTGCAGATGTACGTCACCGTCGCCGCCGCCGAGGCGGCCGGCGACCGGGAGTTCGGCGAGCTCGTACGGGCGGGCTGGCTGGAGCTCTGGGACACCGTGCGGGTTCCGCTCGGCGGGGACGTCGGCGAGACGACCACCTTCATGGCCTACGGCATGCTCATCAACACCCTCACGGCGATGGGCTTCCCGGCCGGTCACCGCATCTGGGAGGGGTTCCACACGCCGGGCCGGTCCGAGACCCAGCCCGAGACCCCGTCCGAGACCCCGCCCAGGGCGTAGCGCCACCACTGACGGCTCCGCCGTCTTTGCTGGCCCGCGAAAGTTAGTAACTGATAACTAACAAACCTCAGGGGGAACCAGTGACCCAGCAAGCAGGAGCGAAGCTCGACCGGCCCGCCGTCTGGGCGCTCGTGCTCACCGGGGCCGCCAGCTTCATGGCCGCCCTCGACAACCTCGTCGTCACCACCGCCCTCCCCGCCATCCGCGCAGACCTCGGCGGTGGGCTGGAGGACCTGGAGTGGACGGTGAACGCCTACACGCTCACCTTCGCCGTCCTGCTGATGTTCGGCTCCGCCCTCGGCGACCGCTTCGGCCGCCGCCGGCTGTTCATCGCCGGTCTCGCCGTCTTCACCGGGGCCTCCGCGGCGGCCGCCCTCGCGTCCGGGATCGACCAGCTCATCGCCGCCCGCGCCGTACAGGGCGTGGGCGCGGCGGTCATGATGCCGCTCAGCCTCACCCTGCTCACCGCCGCCGTCCCCGCCGCCCGGCGGGGTATGGCCCTGGGGATCTACGGGGCCGTGAGCGGGCTGGCCGTCGCCAGTGGCCCCCTCATCGGGGGCAGCCTCACCGAGCACATCTCCTGGCAGTGGATCTTCTGGCTCAACGTCCCCATCGGCCTCGCCGTGATCCCCCTCGCCCGGCTGCGGCTGGCCGAGTCCAAGGCTCCGGACTCCCGTCTCGACCTCCCCGGCACCCTCCTCATCAGCGGCGGCCTCTTCGGCATCGTCTACGGCCTGGTCAACGCCAACGCCGAAGGCTGGACCAGCGCCCCCGTCCTGACCGGCCTGATCGCCGGCTCCGCCCTCGTCGGCGGCTTCGTCCACCACGGATTCCACAACGCGAACCCCATGCTCCCCATGCGGCTCTTCCGCAGCCGCGGCTTCTTCGGGATCAACTTCGCCAGCCTGCTGATGTACCTCGGCATGTTCGGGTCGATCTTCCTGCTCAGCCAGTTCCTCCAGGGCGTCGCCGGATACTCGCCCACCGAGGCCGGGCTGCGCATGCTCCCGTGGACCGGCATGGGGATCGTCGTGGCCCCGCTCGCGGGGATCCTGTCCGACCGGATCGGCGGCCGCCCGGTCGTCGTCGCCGGGCTGGCGCTCCAGGCGCTCGGTCTCGGCTGGTTCGCGACGGTCCTCGACACCGACGTCTCGTACGCCGCGCAGCTCCCGGCGCTCGTCCTCAGCGGGATCGGGATGTCCCTCTACTTCGCCCCGGCCAATCACGTGCTCATGTCCACGGTGACCCCCGCCGACCAGGGCCGGGCCTCCGGGGTCAACAGCGCCCTCCGCGAGGTCGGCGGCGCCCTCGGGGTCGCCGTCCTGGCCTCCGTCTTCTCCGCCCGGGGCGGCTACGACACCCCGCAGACCTTCACCGACGGCACCGTCCCCGCCCTGTGGATCGGCGCCGCCGCGGTGGCCCTGGCGGCCGCCCTGGCCCTGCTGCTCCCGCGCCGGGCGAAGGCGGTCACCGTCACCGCCGCGCCGGAGCCGGTCACCGCGGCCGCCCCCGCCACCACCCCCGTCGCCTGACCCGAGAAGAGAACGGAGACACCCTCATGCCCGACATCCCCTGGCTCACGCCCACCCAGGCCGCCCCCGGGGCCGAGGTCTACGTCATGGCCTCCCGCTTCGAGACCTCCACCCTCCTCGGCGCCGTCAGGTTCTTCCTCAAGGCACCCGGCATCATCGGCCAGATCCGCAAGGCCCCCGGCGCCCACGGAGCCGCCCTCCGGGCCCGCGTCCTCGGCCGGACCTTCCTCACCCTCTCCGCCTGGGAGGACCGGGACGCCCTCTACCGCTTCGCCCGCAGCGAGCCGCACCGCTCCAGCTCCCGCGCCGCCAGCGCGTACATGAAGGAATCCGCCTTCACCTTCTGGACCGTCCCGGCCTCCGCGCTCCCCATCACCTGGGACGAGGCCGAGCGCCGGCTGGCGGAGCAGAAGCAGGGCTACTGAGTGCCCCGCCGGGATGCGAGGGGGACGGACCGTACTCTTGTCCACGTGCAGGAACTCCACGACGCCCCCCTCGCCCCGCTGACCACCTTCCGCCTCGGCGGCCCCGCGGCCCGGCTGGTCACCGCGACCACCGACGCCGAAGTGGTCGAAACCGTGCGCGCCGCGGACGAGAGCGGTACGCCGCTCCTGGTCATCGGCGGCGGCAGCAACCTGGTCATCGGAGACCAGGGCTTCGCCGGAACCGCCCTGCGCATCGCCACGACCGGGTTCACCCTCGACGGCACCACCCTGGAGCTCGCCGCCGGGGAGAACTGGTCCGACGCCGTCGCCCGCACCGTCGAGGCCGGGCTCGCCGGCGTCGAGTGCCTCGCCGGGATCCCCGGCTCGGCCGGCGCCACCCCGATCCAGAACGTGGGCGCGTACGGCCAGGAGGTCTGCGACACGATCACCGAGGTCGTCGCCTACGACCGCACCACCGGCGAGACGGTCACCCTGACCGCCGCCGAGTGCGCCTTCCGGTACCGCAACAGCACCTTCAAGGACCAGCCCGACCGCTACGTCGTCCTGCGCGTGCGCTTCGCGCTGGAGGACGCGGGCGGCCTCTCCGCCCCGATCAAGTACCCCGAGACGGCCCGCGCCCTCGGCGTCGAGGCCGGCGACCGCGTACCGGCCGCCCTGGCCCGCGAGACCGTGCTGCGCCTGCGCGCCGGCAAGGGCATGGTCCTGGACCCCGCCGACCACGACACATGGTCGGCCGGCTCCTTCTTCCACAACCCGATCCTGACCGACGAGGCGTACGCGGCCTTCCTGGCCCGCGTCCAGGACCGCCTCGGCGCCGAAACCGCCCCGCCCGCCTACCCGGCCGGCGAGGGCCGTACGAAGACCAGCGCGGCCTGGCTGATCGACAAGGCCGGCTTCACCAAGGGCTACGGCACGGGCCGGGCCCGCATCTCCACCAAGCACACCCTCGCCCTCACCAACCGGGGCGAGGCCACCACCGAGGACCTGCTGACCCTCGCCCGGGAGGTCGTCGCGGGCGTCCACGCGGCCTTCGGCGTCACCCTCGTCAACGAGCCGGTGACGGTGGGCGTCGACCTCTGACATGCACTGCCCCCTGCACGGGGCCGGTACGGACCCCACACGGCTGGTGGGGCGCGAGATCCGCCGGGTCGTCGCGTCCTGGCACATCTGCGAAGGCGAGCGCTCCGAGGCGCCCCTCGACGTCTGGCTGATCGACAGCGTCGGCGAGTGCACGCGCATCACCACCGGGTCCGACCAGTGCCTCATCGTCGAGTGCGCCGAGCCGCACGAGCCGTACGACCTGGGGGAATGGGGCCGGATCGAGGTCGGCGAGGACCTCGGCGAGCACCCCTTCCTGCGCCACCTCGGCCAGACCGTCGAATCGGTCGCCGAGTTCGCGCTGCCCGAGCAGGGGCGCACCCACCTGGAGATCGGTTTCCCCGACGGTCACCGGGTACGGGCCGACTGCCACGAGGGCGACCTGCGGCTCACCCGGCCAGCCAGTGATCGACCCCGTCCAGCAGCTTCGCCTTGACCTCCTCCGGCGCGGCAGAACCCCGCACCGACTGACGGGCCAGCTCGGCCAGCTCCGCGTCCGTGAAGGCGTGGTGGCGGCGCGCGATCTCGTACTGGGCCGCCAGCCGGGACCCGAAGAGCAGCGGGTCGTCCGCGCCCAGCGCCATCGGCACCCCGGCCTCGAAGAGGGTGCGCAGCGGCACGTCCTCGGGCCGCTCGTAGACGCCGAGGGCGACGTTGGAGGCCGGGCAGACCTCGCAGGTGATCTGCCGGTCCGCGAGCCGCTGGAGCAGCCGGGGGTCCTCGGCCGCGCGTACGCCGTGCCCGATGCGGGAGGCCTGCAGGTCGTCCAGGCAGTCGCGGACGGAGGAGGGGCCGGTCAGCTCGCCGCCGTGCGGGGCCGCGAGCAGGCCGCCGTCGCGGGCGATGGCGAAGGCGCGGTCGAAGTCGCGGGCCATGCCGCGGCGCTCGTCGTTGGAGAGGCCGAAGCCGACGATGCCGCGGTCGGCGTAGCGGACGGCCAGGCGGGCCAGGGTGCGGGCGTCGAGGGGGTGCTTCATGCGGTTCGCGGCGATCAGGACCCGCATGCCGAGGCCGGTCTCCCGGGAGGCGCTGTCGACGGCGTCGAGGATGACCTCGACGGCCGGGATCATCCCGCCCAGGAGGGGCGCGTAGGAGGTCGGGTCGACCTGGATCTCCAGCCAGCCGCTGCCGTCCCGGACGTCCTCCTCGGCCGCCTCGCGGACCAGCCGCTGGATGTCCTCGGGCTCGCGCAGGCAGTTGCGGGCGGCGTCGTACAGCCGCTGGAAGCGGAACCAGCCGCGTTCGTCGGTGGCCCGCAGCTTGGGCGGCTCCCCGGCGGTCAGGGCGTCGGGGAGGCGGACGCCGTACTTGTCGGCGAGCTCCAGCAGGGTCGACGGGCGCATCGAGCCCGTGAAGTGCAGGTGGAGGTGGGCCTTCGGCAGAAGCGTGAGATCGCGTACGTGCTCCATCTGGTGATCCTGCCGCATCGGTCACCCGATTGGCAGCGGATTACCTGAACGGGACGTTGCCCGAACATGAATCTGACGCCCGGGCAGGCGGGGCCGCGGTCCGGCGGGGCCGGGACGCGCCGGAGCGGCGCCGCCCCCGTGGGGGTGACGCCGCTCCGGGTACCGCAGCGGAACCGCCGGAGGCCTAGGCCTTGGCCTCCGCCAGGAGCTTCTGGATCCGGGACACGCCCTCGACCAGGTCCTCGTCGCCCAGGGCGTAGGACAGGCGCAGGTAGCCCGGGGTGCCGAAGGCCTCGCCCGGGACGACCGCGACCTCGACCTCGTCCAGGATCAGCGCGGCCAGCTCGACGGAGGACTGCGGGCGCTTGCCGCGGATCTCCTTGCCGAGCAGCTCCTTGACCGACGGGTACGCGTAGAACGCGCCCTCCGGGGTCGGGCAGAAGACTCCGTCGATCTCGTTGAGCATCTTCACCATCGTCTGGCGGCGGCGGTCGAAGGCCTTGCGCATCTCGGCGACGGCGTCCAGGTCGCCCGAGACGGCGGCCAGCGCGGCGACCTGGGCCACGTTGGAGACGTTGGAGGTGGCGTGCGACTGGAGGTTGGTCGCGGCCTTGATGACGTCCTGCGGGGCGATGACCCAGCCCACGCGCCAGCCGGTCATGGCGTACGTCTTGGCGACGCCGTTGACGATGATGCACTTGTCGCGCAGGGCCGGGACCAGCACGGGCAGCGAGGTGAACTTCGCGTCGCCGTAGACGAGGTGCTCGTAGATCTCGTCCGTGAGGACCCACAGGCCGTGCTCGGCGGCCCACTCGCCGATCGCCTTCGCGTCTTCCTCGCTGTAGACCGCGCCGGTCGGGTTGGAGGGGGAGACGAACAGGACGACCTTGGTGCGCTCGGTGCGCGCGGCTTCCAGCTGCTCGACGGAGACGCGGTAGCCGGTGGTCTCGTCGGCGACGACCTCGACCGGGACGCCGCCGGCGAGGCGGATCGACTCCGGGTAGGTGGTCCAGTACGGGGCGGGGACGATGACCTCGTCACCCGGGTCGAGGATCGCGGCGAAGGCCTCGTAGATGGCCTGCTTGCCGCCGTTGGTCACCAGGACCTGGGAGGCGTCGACCTCGTAGCCGGAGTCGCGCAGCGTCTTGGCGGCGATGGCCTTCTTGAGCTCGGGAAGGCCGCCGGCCGGCGTGTAGCGGTGGAACCTGGGGTCGCGGCAGGCCTCGACCGCCGCCTCGACGATGTAGTCCGGCGTCGGGAAGTCGGGCTCGCCCGCGCCGAAGCCGATCACCGGGCGCCCGGCGGCCTTGAGGGCCTTGGCCTTGGCGTCGACGGCGAGGGTGGCGGACTCGGAAATGGCGCCGATGCGGGCAGACACCCGGCGCTCGGAGGAAGGCGTTGCAGAGGTCATGGGGCCAATCGTCCCAGACGGCCGAGAAGGCCCGCACACCGTTTCAATCACCGGACGGAGCAGATCCGGATGTCTTCTGTTCGACGTCACGGCCCGGACCACGTACACTCACCTGTCGTTGGTCCTCAACAGCCGCCCCAGAGCGTGAGCACTCCGTGCACTCGCCCGGATGCGGTAGGTTGGGGAACGCAACAAAGGGTCGTAGCTCAATTGGTAGAGCACTGGTCTCCAAAACCAGCGGTTGGGGGTTCGAGTCCCTCCGGCCCTGCTTCACACTCCTTCTCGGATGTGTGCGCAGGTACGTACTTCGATGCAACGCCGTGCGGCGCAACCGGGCGCGGCTACGGCCACGACCCGGATTCAGGTGAGAGACGTGACGGACGCCCTGGGCTCCATCGACATGCCTGACGCCGACAGCGACACTCGCGAGAAGAAGGCCCGCAAGGGCGGCAAGCGCGGAAAGAAGGGCCCCTTCGGGCGTCTCGCGCTGTTCTACCGCCAGATCGTCGCGGAGCTCCGCAAGGTCGTATGGCCCACCCGCAACCAGCTCACGACGTACACCACCGTGGTGATTGTCTTCGTCGTCATCATGATCGGTCTGGTGACCGTGATTGACTATGGGTTCCAGGAAGCCATCAAGTTCGTCTTCGGCTGATCCCCGCGGAGGGCGGCGCCTTGATGGGTGCCGCCTTTTTTCGCATGTTCCACCACCTTTTGTATCCAGGAAGAAGCAGCCACCGTGTCTGACCCGAACCTGAACGCGAGCCACGACTCCGTCGAGTCCGTCGAGGACCAGCTCGACATCGTCGAGGCGGCGGACGCTGTGGACCCCGACGAGGTCGAGCTCGCCGACGCCGAGGCCGGCATCGCCGCCGAGGAAGCCGCGCTCCACGTCGAGGACGAGGTCGACGCCGAGGCTGACGAGGACGCCGACGAGGACGCCGAGGACGAGGGCGACATCGAGGACGAGGCCGACGTCGAGATCGAGGCCGTCGAGGAGGCCGCCCCGGCCGAGCCCGCCGAGCCCGTCGACCCCATCCAGGCCCTGCGCGACGAGCTGCGCCTGCTGCCCGGCGAGTGGTACGTGATCCACACCTACGCGGGCTACGAGAAGCGCGTGAAGGCCAACCTGGAGCAGCGCGCCGTCTCGCTGAACGTCGAGGAGTTCATCTACCAGGCCGAGGTGCCCGAGGAAGAGATCGTCCAGATCAAGAACGGCGAGCGCAAGAACGTCCGGCAGAACAAGCTGCCCGGTTACGTTCTCGTCCGCATGGATCTGACGAACGAGTCCTGGGGCGTCGTCCGCAACACGCCGGGCGTCACCGGCTTCGTCGGCAACGCGTACGACCCGTACCCGCTGACCCTCGACGAGATCGTCAAGATGCTCGCCCCCGAGGCGCAGGAGAAGGCCGCCAAGCAGGCTGCGGAAGAGGCCGGTCTGCCCGCGCCCGCCGTCAAGCGCACCATCGAGGTCCTGGACTTCGAGGTCGGCGACTCGGTCACCGTCACGGACGGCCCGTTCGCCACGCTCCAGGCGACGATCAACGAGATCAACCCGGACTCGAAGAAGGTCAAGGGCCTCGTCGAGATCTTCGGCCGCGAGACCCCGGTCGAGCTGAGCTTCGACCAGATCCAGAAGAACTGATCTTCCGGATTCAAAGCTTCCGAACCAGGTCAGACCAGCCCGTAAAGGGCGGTCTGACCTGCTCGGTTTTTAGCCCCGCGCCCATACCCGTTATCGTGGTGCGGTATGCCTCCATCCGGATGACCGGAAGGACGGCTGAAAACTCTCACTAGGACCCGGAGAGAGCAATGCCTCCCAAGAAGAAGAAGGTCACGGGGCTTATCAAGCTCCAGATCAAGGCCGGTGCGGCCAACCCGGCTCCGCCGGTCGGCCCCGCGCTCGGTCAGCACGGCGTCAACATCATGGAGTTCTGCAAGGCCTACAACGCCGCGACCGAGTCGCAGCGTGGCATGGTCGTGCCGGTGGAGATCACGGTCTACGAGGACCGTTCCTTCACCTTCATCACCAAGACCCCGCCGGCCGCGCGCCTCATCCTGAAGAGCGCGGGCATCGAGAAGGGCTCCGGCGAGCCGCACAAGACCAAGGTCGCGAAGCTCACGCGTGACCAGGTCCGCGAGATCGCCACGATCAAGATGCCCGACCTCAACGCGAACGACATCGACGCCGCCGAGAAGATCATCGCCGGCACCGCCCGTTCGATGGGTATCACGGTCGAGGGCTGATCCAGCCCCTCGCAGTTCCCCAGTGGTAGGGCCAAGCGCTGGTCCGTACCACGACTCCATGCCTGAAGCACTTACACAGGAGCAGAAGTGAAGCGCAGCAAGACTCTCCGCGCTGCGGACGCCAAGATCGACCGGGAGAAGCTGTACGCCCCGCTCGAGGCCGTCCGTCTCGCCAAGGAGACCTCCACCACCAAGTTCGACGCCACCGTCGAGGTTGCCTTCCGCCTGGGTGTCGACCCGCGCAAGGCCGACCAGATGGTCCGCGGCACCGTGAACCTCCCGCACGGCACCGGCAAGACCGCCCGGGTCCTGGTCTTCGCGACCGGTGACCGTGCTGCGGCCGCGGAAGCCGCCGGCGCCGACATCGTCGGCGACGACGAGCTGATCAACGAGATCGCCAAGGGCAACCGCCTCAACGAGTTCGACGCCGTCGTGGCGACCCCGGACCTCATGGGCAAGGTCGGCCGCCTCGGCCGCGTGCTCGGTCCGCGTGGTCTCATGCCGAACCCGAAGACCGGCACCGTCACCATGGACGTCGCCAAGGCTGTCACCGAAATCAAGGGTGGCAAGATCGAGTTCCGCGTCGACAAGCACTCGAACCTGCACTTCATCGTCGGCAAGGTCTCCTTCACCGACGAGCAGCTGGTCGAGAACTACGCGGCCGCTCTGGACGAGATCATCCGTCTGAAGCCGTCCGCCGCCAAGGGCCGCTACATCAAGAAGGCCGCCCTCAGCACCACGATGGGCCCCGGCATCCAGCTGGACTCCAACCGCACCCGGAACCTCCTCGTCGAGGAAGACCCGGCTGCTGTCTGAGCCTCACGGCTCGCCTGAGTGGCTGAACGGGCCCCTCGCTCCCTCGGGAGCGGGGGGCCCGTTTCCGTTTCCGCCCTCCGGCCGATAACCCGGGCGACTTTTCGGTGTATCTGCCATATGGTCTGACGGTTACACGATCACACCAGGGGTGGGGACTCCATGCTCACGTACCGCAAGAAGACCGCAGGCGCCGCTCTGGCCGCCGTACTGCTCGTGGGCGGGGCCACGACGGCGTGCGAGGACGGGAAGAAGGCCGAGGGCGGCAAGGCGGCGCCGGCGCCGTCCGCGCCGGCCTCTCCGTCCGCCTCCAAGGCGGCCGGGGGAGCCGCCGACGCGGCGCCGGCCGCGTTCCTGCAGAAGACCAAGAAGACGTCGGAGGAGATCACCTCCGCCCGCTACACGATGTCCGGCACCACCGGGGGCCAGAAGGTCTCCGCGGAGGTGTCCATGCGCTTCAAGCCGACCCCGGCGATGTCGATGAAGGCGACCGCACAGGGCCCCGAGGGCGGCACCGGGGAGATCCGCATGATCGACGGGGCCGTGTACATGGGCTCCGAGGGCAAGTTCCTGAAGTTCGACACGAAGGCCCTCGACGAGGCGACGGCGAAGAAGATGGGCAAGGCGCAGGGCGCCGCGAACACCTCCGGCGAGAACCCGGGCGACCGGGCCGACCAGCTGATGGGGGCGAAGGACCTCAAGACGGTCGGCGAGGAGACCGTCGACGGCGTGAAGACCACGCACGTCTCCGGGACCGTCACCACGGAGCAGATGCGCGCCGGCATCGGCACGAACTCCGCCCCCGGGGCCAAGGAGCGCCGGGAGAAGAGCGTCAAGCAGCTGGAGGACGAGGGCATCAAGAGCCTCAACGTCGACATGTGGATCGACGAGTCCGGTCACACCAAGCAGGTCCGCACCCGCGGCGAGGGCAACAGCGGCCCGCTGGACACGACGATCAAGTTCCTGGACTTCAACAAGCCGGTCGACATCGTCGCCCCGCCGGCCGACCAGGTCGTGGACCTCGCCGAGATGATGAAGGGCGCAGGCAGCCAGCAGGGCTGACCAGGCACGACGCGTGGAGCGGGTCCGCCGTACGGGCGGATTTGCTCTGCAACGGATGGTTCGCGTACGCTTCCCGAGAAGCCAAAGACCGCTGGTCGTTGCCGTGCCTGGAAGGGTGCGGTGGCCGAAGGATCCGCTGAGTGCGGACGACCCGCGTAGGTGACTGTGGAAGGTTCCCGGATTTCGCTCCGGTTGAGCCGTGCCCTGGCGCCTGCGCCGGGGCGTTTCGTTTTTCAGCCCCTTCTGAGCGGTCCTCATCACCCGGAAGGAGGCGAACGCACCATGCCGACGCCCAACAAGGCTGCATCGGTAGCCGAGCTCAAGGACGCGTTCCAGAGCTCGAACGCCGCCGTGCTGACCGAGTACCGGGGTCTCACCGTCGCGCAGCTCAAGACGCTGCGTCGCTCCCTTGGTGAGAACGCCCAGTACGCCGTGGTGAAGAACACGCTGACCAAGATTGCGGCCAACCAGGCCGGGATCACCGCGCTGGACGAGCACTTCGCTGGTCCGACCGCGGTCGCCTTCATCACCGGTGACCCGGTGGAGTCGGCGAAGAGCCTGCGTGACTTCGCCAAGGACAACCCCAACCTGATCATCAAGGCGGGTGTCCTTGATGGTAAGGCGCTCTCCGCCGATGACATCAAGAAGCTTGCGGACCTCGAGTCCCGCGAGGTTCTGCTCAGCAAGCTGGCCGGCGCGTTCAAGGGCAAGCAGTCCCAGGCTGCCTCGCTCTTCCAGGCGCTGCCGTCGAAGTTCGTCCGCACCGCGGAAGCGCTTCGCGTCAAGCTCGCCGAGCAGGGCGGTGCCGAGTAATTCGGCTCGCGCATTGATCCACGCCGCCTAGTGCGTGGGTCGTAGCGGGCCGTTACGCCCGCCTCTATAGACACATCGGCACCTGCCGAATTAGTGGAAGGATCGCCCATCATGGCGAAGCTCTCTCAGGACGACCTCCTCGCCCAGTTCGAGGAGATGACCCTCATCGAGCTCTCCGAGTTCGTGAAGGCCTTCGAGGAGAAGTTCGACGTCACCGCCGCCGCGGCCGTCGCCGTTGCCGCCCCGGGTGCCCCGGGCGCCGTCGCCGAGGCCGAGGAGGAGAAGGACGAGTTCGACGTCATCCTCACCGGTGCCGGCGACAAGAAGATCCAGGTCATCAAGGTCGTGCGCGAGCTGACCTCCCTGGGTCTGAAGGAGGCCAAGGACCTCGTCGACGGCACCCCGAAGCCGGTCCTCGAGAAGGTCAACAAGGAGGCCGCTGACAAGGCCGCCGAGGCCCTCAAGGCCGCCGGTGCGGGCGTCGAGGTCAAGTAACACCCCTGAGGCCGTCTGACGGCCTCTGCGAAGGGCGATCACCCGTAAGGGTGGTCGCCCTTTGGCGTATCCGCAGTGCCTGACTTGCCCTCCTCTCGTTGGGGAGTAGGGTGATCTTCGTTGTCCCGAAGCAGGGTCCGGAGATGATCCGCTCGGAGCACGGGGCCTTGACGAACGGCCAGCGGCGCGCAATTCTCAGTCCCGTCGTGAGGTCGGCCGGTTCGATCCGAGATCCGAGGCACGGATCGAGGCATGGATCGACTACGAAGAGGGCAGTACTGATACGCGCTCTGTGTACGAGAGCCGCAGCGTGTTGGTTGAACAACGGTAGGGAAGGGCCTGTTGCCGGTTTCCGGAAACCTGGTCTGGACATCAGTGAGCCGAGTGGCTACACTGACCCTTTGCGCTGCCTGTTAGCTGTCCCCTGCCCGTCGCCAGGGGCATGCCCACGCTAGAGCACATCTGACTGACCGCCTCTGACCTGGCCTTTTGGCCAGATCGGGAGCACCTTGTCTTCTGTGTCGGCTGGGACCGGTACGCGCGTAGTGAGTCCGAGCCCTCGGAAGGACCCCCTCTTGGCCGCCTCGCGCAACGCCTCGACCAATACGAACAACGGTGCCAGCACCGCCCCGCTGCGCATCTCCTTTGCAAAGATCAAGGAGCCCCTCGAGGTTCCGAACCTCCTGGCGCTGCAGACCGAGAGCTTTGACTGGCTGCTCGGCAACGCCGCCTGGAAGTCCCGCGTCGAGTCGGCGCTTGAGAGTGGACAGGACGTCCCCACCAAGTCCGGTCTGGAAGAGATCTTCGAGGAGATCTCGCCGATCGAGGACTTCTCCGGGTCGATGTCGCTGACGTTCCGCGACCACCGGTTCGAGCCGGCGAAGAACTCCGTCGACGAGTGCAAGGAGCGCGACTTCACGTACGCGGCGCCGCTCTTCGTCACGGCCGAGTTCACGAACAACGAGACCGGTGAGATCAAGTCTCAGACGGTCTTCATGGGCGACTTCCCGCTCATGACCAACAAGGGCACCTTCGTCATCAACGGCACCGAGCGCGTCGTCGTGTCGCAGCTCGTCCGTTCCCCGGGTGTCTACTTCGACTCCTCCATCGACAAGACGTCCGACAAGGACATCTTCTCCGCCAAGATCATCCCGTCCCGGGGTGCCTGGCTGGAGATGGAGGTCGACAAGCGCGACATGGTCGGCGTCCGCATCGACCGCAAGCGCAAGCAGTCCGTCACCGTCCTCCTGAAGGCTCTCGGCTGGACCACCGAGCAGATCCTCGAGGAGTTCGGCGAGTACGAGTCCATGCGCGCCACCCTGGAGAAGGACCACACCCAGGGCCAGGACGACGCGCTGCTCGACATCTACCGCAAGCTGCGCCCGGGCGAGCCGCCGACCCGCGAGGCCGCTCAGACGCTGCTCGAGAACCTCTACTTCAACCCGAAGCGCTACGACCTCGCGAAGGTCGGCCGCTACAAGGTGAACAAGAAGCTCGGCGCCGACGAGCCGCTCGACGCCGGTGTGCTCACCACCGACGACGTGATCGCGACGATCAAGTACCTCGTCAAGCTCCACGCGGGCGAGACCGAGACCATCGGTGAGTCGGGCCGTTCGATCGTCGTCGAGACCGACGACATCGACCACTTCGGCAACCGTCGTCTGCGCAACGTCGGCGAGCTCATCCAGAACCAGGTCCGCACGGGTCTGGCTCGTATGGAGCGCGTCGTGCGCGAGCGCATGACCACCCAGGACGTCGAGGCGATCACGCCCCAGACCCTGATCAACATCCGGCCTGTCGTCGCCTCCATCAAGGAGTTCTTCGGCACCAGCCAGCTGTCGCAGTTCATGGACCAGAACAACCCGCTGTCGGGTCTGACGCACAAGCGTCGTCTCTCGGCACTGGGTCCCGGCGGTCTCTCCCGTGAGCGGGCCGGCTTCGAGGTCCGTGACGTGCACCCGTCGCACTACGGCCGCATGTGTCCGATCGAGACCCCCGAAGGCCCGAACATCGGTCTGATCGGCTCGCTCGCGTCCTACGGCCGCGTCAACGCGTTCGGTTTCATCGAGACCCCGTACCGCAAGGTCGTCGACGGCCAGGTCACCGACGAGGTCGACTACGTCACCGCCGACGAGGAAGACCGCTTCGTCATCGCGCAGGCCAACGCCAAGCTCGACGACGAGCTGCGCTTCACCGAGAACCGCGTCCTGGTCCGCAAGCGTGGCGGCGAGGTCGACTACGTCGAGCCGTCCGACGTGGACTACATGGACGTCTCGCCGCGCCAGATGGTGTCCGTCGCGACCGCGATGATCCCCTTCCTCGAGCACGACGACGCCAACCGTGCCCTCATGGGCGCGAACATGATGCGCCAGGCCGTTCCGCTCATCAAGGCGGAGGCCCCGCTCGTCGGCACCGGCATGGAGTACCGCTGTGCGGTCGACGCCGGCGACTCGATCCGCGCGGAGAAGGACGGTGTCGTCCAGGAGGTCTCGGCCGACTACGTCACCGTCG
This sequence comes from Streptomyces sp. NBC_00158, assembly GCF_045160885.1. Classification (NCBI taxonomy): domain Bacteria; kingdom Bacillati; phylum Actinomycetota; class Actinomycetes; order Kitasatosporales; family Streptomycetaceae; genus Streptomyces; species Streptomyces sp. NBC_00158. The sequence goes on along the minus strand of NZ_CP108161.1, from coordinate 2,947,629 downwards.
CCAACGACGACGGCACGTACACCACGTACCGCGTCGCCAAGTTCTCCCGCTCGAACCAGGGCACCTCGGTCAACCAGAAGGTCATCGTCAACGAGGGCGACCGCATCATCGCGGCCCAGGTCCTCGCCGACGGCCCGGCGACCGAAGAGGGCGAGATGGCCCTCGGCAAGAACCTGCTCGTGGCGTTCATGCCGTGGGAAGGCCACAACTACGAGGACGCGATCATCCTGTCGCAGCGCCTCGTGCAGGACGACGTCCTCTCCTCGATCCACATCGAGGAGCACGAGGTCGACGCCCGTGACACCAAGCTGGGCCCCGAGGAGATCACCCGGGACATCCCGAACGTCTCCGAGGAGGTCCTCGCCGACCTCGACGAGCGCGGCATCATCCGCATCGGTGCGGACGTCGTCGCCGGCGACATCCTCGTCGGCAAGGTCACGCCCAAGGGCGAGACCGAGCTGACCCCCGAGGAGCGCCTGCTCCGCGCGATCTTCGGTGAGAAGGCCCGCGAGGTGCGTGACACCTCGCTCAAGGTCCCCCACGGTGAGATCGGCAAGGTCATCGGCGTCCGCGTCTTCGACCGCGAGGAGGGCGACGAGCTTCCCCCGGGCGTGAACCAGCTGGTCCGCGTCTACGTCGCCCAGAAGCGCAAGATCACCGACGGTGACAAGCTCGCCGGCCGTCACGGCAACAAGGGTGTTATCTCGAAGATCCTTCCGATCGAGGACATGCCGTTCCTCGAGGACGGAACTCCGGTCGACATCATCCTGAACCCGCTGGGTGTCCCGTCCCGAATGAACCCGGGACAGGTCCTGGAGATCCACCTCGGCTGGCTCGCCAGCCGCGGCTGGGACGTCTCCGGCCTCGCGGACGAGTGGGCGCAGCGCCTCCAGGCGATCGGCGCCGACCAGGTCGCCCCCGGCACCAACGTCGCCACCCCCGTCTTCGACGGTGCGCGTGAGGACGAGCTGGCCGGCCTGCTCCAGCACACGATCCCGAACCGCGACGGCGAGCGCATGGTGCTCCCGACCGGTAAGGCGCGCCTGTTCGACGGCCGCTCCGGCGAGCCGTTCCCGGACCCGATCTCGGTCGGGTACATGTACATCCTCAAGCTGCACCACCTGGTCGACGACAAGCTGCACGCCCGTTCGACCGGTCCGTACTCGATGATCACGCAGCAGCCGCTGGGTGGTAAGGCGCAGTTCGGTGGTCAGCGCTTCGGTGAGATGGAGGTGTGGGCGCTTGAGGCTTACGGCGCCGCCTACGCGCTCCAGGAACTCCTGACGATCAAGTCCGACGACGTGACCGGCCGCGTGAAGGTCTACGAGGCCATCGTCAAGGGCGAGAACATCCCCGAGCCGGGCATTCCCGAGTCCTTCAAGGTGCTCATCAAGGAAATGCAGTCGCTCTGCCTCAACGTGGAGGTGCTGTCCTCGGACGGCATGTCCATCGAGATGCGCGACACCGACGAGGACGTCTTCCGCGCGGCGGAGGAGCTCGGTATCGACCTGTCCCGGCGCGAGCCGAGCAGCGTCGAAGAGGTCTGACGGGCCTGACGGGGGCTCCTCACGGAGCCCCCGTCGCCCCCGGGACCGTTCAGACCATGATTGAGACTCGACCCCGAAAGAGGGATTGACGCACAGTGCTCGACGTCAACTTCTTCGACGAGCTGCGGATCGGCCTTGCCACCGCGGACGACATCCGAACCTGGTCGCACGGCGAGGTCAAGAAGCCGGAGACCATCAACTACCGCACCCTCAAGCCCGAGAAGGACGGACTCTTCTGCGAGAAGATCTTCGGTCCTACCCGGGACTGGGAGTGCTACTGCGGCAAGTACAAGCGTGTCCGCTTCAAGGGCATCATCTGTGAGCGCTGTGGCGTCGAGGTCACGCGCGCCAAGGTGCGTCGTGAGCGCATGGGCCACATCGAGCTCGCCGCTCCCGTCACCCACATCTGGTACTTCAAGGGCGTCCCGTCGCGACTGGGCTACCTGCTGGACCTCGCGCCGAAGGACCTCGAGAAGGTCATCTACTTCGCCGCGTACATGATCACGTTCGTCGACGACGAGCGCCGTCAGCGCGACCTGCCGTCGCTGGAGGCCCACGTCTCCGTGGAGCGCCAGCAGATCGAGAACCGCCGTGACGCGGACCTCGAAGGCCGCGCCAAGAAGCTCGAGAGCGACCTGGGCGAGCTCGAGGCCGAGGGCGCCAAGGCCGACGTGCGCCGCAAGGTGCGCGAAGGCGCCGAGCGCGAGATGAAGCAGCTCCGCGACCGCGCCCAGCGCGAGATCGACCGCCTCGACGAGGTGTGGAACCGCTTCAAGAACCTCAAGGTCCAGGACCTGGAGGGCGACGAGCTCCTCTACCGTGAGCTGCGTGACCGCTTCGGCACGTACTTCGACGGTTCCATGGGTGCGGCTGCCCTGCAGAAGCGCCTGGAGTCCTTCGACCTCGAGGAGGAGGCCGAGCGCCTCCGCGAGATCATCCGTACCGGCAAGGGCCAGAAGAAGACCCGTGCGCTCAAGCGCCTCAAGGTCGTCTCCGCGTTCCTGCAGACCAGCAACAGCCCCAAGGGCATGGTCCTGGACTGCGTCCCGGTCATCCCGCCGGACCTGCGTCCGATGGTGCAGCTGGACGGTGGCCGCTTCGCGACCTCCGACCTGAACGACCTGTACCGCCGCGTGATCAACCGCAACAACCGCCTGAAGCGCCTTCTCGACCTCGGTGCCCCCGAGATCATCGTGAACAACGAGAAGCGCATGCTCCAGGAGGCGGTCGACGCCCTCTTCGACAACGGCCGTCGTGGTCGCCCGGTGACGGGCCCCGGCAACCGTCCGCTGAAGTCCCTCAGCGACATGCTGAAGGGCAAGCAGGGTCGATTCCGTCAGAACCTTCTCGGCAAGCGCGTGGACTACTCCGCGCGTTCCGTGATCGTCGTCGGTCCGCAGCTGAAGCTGCACCAGTGTGGTCTGCCCAAGGCCATGGCGCTGGAGCTCTTCAAGCCGTTCGTGATGAAGCGCCTGGTCGACCTGAACCACGCGCAGAACATCAAGAGCGCGAAGCGCATGGTCGAGCGCGGCCGCACGGTCGTGTACGACGTGCTCGAAGAGGTCATCGCCGAGCACCCGGTTCTCCTGAACCGTGCGCCCACGCTGCACCGCCTCGGCATCCAGGCCTTCGAGCCCCAGCTGGTCGAAGGCAAGGCCATCCAGATCCACCCGCTCGTCTGCACCGCGTTCAACGCGGACTTCGACGGTGACCAGATGGCCGTCCACCTGCCGCTCTCCGCGGAGGCGCAGGCCGAGGCCCGCATCCTGATGCTGTCCTCGAACAACATCCTCAAGCCGGCCGACGGCCGTCCGGTCACGATGCCGACGCAGGACATGGTCCTGGGTCTGTTCTTCCTGACCACCGACGGTGAGCTCCGTGACGTCAAGGGCGAGGGCCGCGCGTTCGGCTCGACCGCCGAGGCGATCATGGCGTTCGACGCCGGCGAGCTCGCGCTGCAGTCGTCCGTCGACATCCGCTTCCCGGTGGGCACCATCCCGCCGCGCGGCTGGGTCGCGCCGGTCGCCGAAGAGGGCGAGCAGGAGTTCCAGCCGGGCGACAGCTTCCGTCTGAAGACGACCCTGGGTCGCGCGCTCTTCAACGAGCTGCTGCCCGAGGACTACCCGTTCGTCGACTACTCGGTGGGCAAGAAGCAGCTCTCCGAGATCGTCAACGACCTGGCGGAGCGCTACCCCAAGGTCATCGTGGCGGCGACGCTCGACAACCTGAAGGCGGCCGGCTTCCACTGGGCGACCCGTTCGGGCGTCACCGTGGCCATCTCCGACGTCGTCGTGCCCGAGGCCAAGAAGGCCATCGTCGCGGGCTACGAGGCTCAGGACGAGAAGGTCCAGAAGCAGTACGAGCGCGGTCTGATCACCAAGGACGAGCGCACGCAGGAGCTCATCGCGATCTGGACCAAGGCGACCAACGAGGTTGCCGAGGCGATGAACGCGAACTTCCCCAAGACGAACCCCATCTTCATGATGGTTGACTCGGGTGCCCGAGGAAACATGATGCAGATGCGACAGATCGCCGGTATGCGTGGTCTGGTGTCGAACGCGAAGAACGAGACCATCCCGCGTCCGATCAAGGCGTCCTTCCGTGAGGGCCTCACCGTTCTGGAGTACTTCATCTCCACGCACGGTGCCCGTAAGGGTCTGGCGGACACCGCCCTGCGTACCGCCGACTCGGGTTACCTCACCCGTCGTCTGGTGGACGTCTCGCAGGACGTCATCATCCGCGAGGAGGACTGCGGCACCGAGCGCGGCCTCAAGCTCAAGATCGGTGTCAAGGACGAGGCGGGTGTCCTCCGCAAGGCGGACGACGTCGAGACCTCCGTGTACGCCCGCATGCTGGCCGAGGACGTCGTCATCGACGGCAAGGTCATCGCGCCGGCGAACGTGGACCTCGGCGACGTGCTCATCGACGCCCTCATCGCGAACGGCGTCGAGGAGGTCAAGACCCGCTCGGTCCTGACCTGCGAGTCCGCGGTCGGCACCTGTGCCTTCTGCTACGGCCGCTCGCTGGCCACCGGCAAGCTCGTCGACATCGGCGAGGCGGTCGGCATCATCGCCGCCCAGTCCATCGGTGAGCCCGGTACCCAGCTGACGATGCGTACCTTCCACACCGGTGGTGTGGCCGGTGACGACATCACGCAGGGTCTGCCGCGTGTCGTCGAGCTCTTCGAGGCCCGTACCCCGAAGGGTGTCGCCCCGATCTCCGAGGCCGCCGGCCGCGTGCGGATCGAGGAGACCGAGAAGACGAAGAAGATCGTCATCACGCCCGACGACGGCAGCGAGGAGACGGCCTTCCCGATCTCCAAGCGCGCCAAGGTCATCGTGCACGAGGGCGACCACGTCGAGGTGGGCCAGAAGCTCACCATGGGTGCCACCAACCCGCACGACGTGCTGCGCATCCTCGGCCAGCGTGCCGTCCAGGTCCACCTGGTCGGCGAAGTCCAGAAGGTCTACAACTCGCAGGGCGTGTCGATCCACGACAAGCACATCGAGATCATCATCCGGCAGATGCTGCGCCGCGTGACGATCATCGAGTCCGGCGACGCGGAGCTCCTGCCGGGCGAGCTCGTCGAGCGCTCGAAGTTCGAGACCGAGAACCGTCGCGTGGTCACCGAGGGCGGTCACCCCGCCTCCGGCCGTCCGCAGCTGATGGGTATCACCAAGGCCTCGCTGGCGACGGAATCCTGGCTGTCGGCCGCCTCCTTCCAGGAGACGACCCGAGTCCTGACGGACGCGGCGATCAACGCCAAGTCCGACAGCCTCATCGGCCTCAAGGAGAACGTCATCATCGGTAAGCTCATCCCGGCCGGTACGGGTCTGTCCCGCTACCGCAACATCCGGGTCGAGCCGACCGAGGAGGCCAAGGCCGCGATGTACTCGGCCGTCGGCTACGACGACATCGACTACTCGCCCTTCGGCACCGGCTCCGGCCAGGCTGTCCCGCTGGAGGACTACGACTACGGCCCGTACAACGGCTGAGTCGGACAAGAGCAGTAACCGCAGGGCGGTCACCCGAGAGGGTGGCCGCCCTGCGGCGTTCCTAGCCCCGGAGCTCCAGGTGGCGCTGGAGGTGGTGGAGGCGGGTGCGGGGATGGGGGTGCGGGGACAGCAGGAGCCGCAGGAGACCGGACCCGTCCTCCGCGGGCTCCGTCGCCAGGACCCGGGCGAGCTGGGGTCCGAAGCCCAGGGCGGCGGCGTACCGGTCCGCCCGCAGTTCGGTGCGGCGGCCGACGGCGGCGATCAGGAAGGGCAGGGCGGTCAGGAGCAGCGGGAGGCCGAAGGTGAGGGCCAGGACCCGGTAGCCGGCCAGCGCGAGGAGCACGGCCGACGCCACGACGGCGTACGGGGGCACGGCCTTGATCGCGAGCCGGCACGAACGGGCGACCGAGGCCAGTGCCCGGGCGGCGAGCCTGCCGGGCAGCGCGTACCACCAGCCCAGCAGCTGGGCCCAGGAGTGCCCCGCCGTGTGGTGCCCGAGCTCATGGGCCAGGACCGCCGCCAGCTGGGAGCTCGGCAGCGTCTCCAGCGCATGCCTGGTGACGATGACGAGGTGTCCTCCGGCGCCCGAAGCCGTCAGCTCCTCGCTCTCCTCGATCCACAGCTGGTAGCGGCTGCCGTCCACCCCGGCGCGGGCCGTGATCTCGCGCCATACGGGGACCAGCACGGCGAGCTCGTGCGGCAAGGGCCGTCCGAGGCGCAGCAGGTACCGGGCGAGCAGGGCCTCGGCGGGCGGGTGGAAGGCGAGGGCTCCGGCCGCCAGCCACAGGGCGACGGGTATCCCGTACGGGATACCGGTGGCGGACTGGAGCCCGCGTGCCGGCAAGCCGATGAGCAGCAGGCTGAACAGGGCGCCCGGTACCTGGAGGGTGAGGCGTCCGACGGCCGCGAGATCGGTGCCGCGGCTCCGCTCAGGAGTCGAGTCGGCTGATCCGTTGCAGGACCGCTGGTCGGACGATCACCACGGTGCGGCGTCCGGTGGAGACGACTCCCCGGTCGCGGAAGTCCTTGAGCTGCCGCTGGACCATCTCGCGAGAGGCTCCGACGGCTCCGGCCAGCTCCTGCTTGGTCAGCGGCACGGTGATCTCGACCCCGCCGGCCGTGGGTCGGCCATGCGTGCGGGCGAGATCGAGCAGCAGGGTCGCCAGACGTTCACGCACGCTCATCGAGGCGTGCGCCAGCTGGCGCTGGTCCGCCGCGCGGGTGCGGTCGGCGGTGAGCCCGATCAGGGTGAAGGCGACGGAGGGGCAGCGGACCAGGAACTCGCGGAACGCACGGTGGTCGATGGCCAGCGCCCGGACCCGCTCCAGCGCCGTGACGGTCGCCGACCGCGGGCGGCCGGTGACGGCGGCCGATTCACCGACGATGTCCCCCGGGCCGCGCAGCGCCAGCAGGGCTTGGTAGCCCGTGGCCGCCGAGGCGGTGACCTTGGTCCAGCCGGTGAGGATGAGGAGCACGTGCGTCGAGGGCTCGTGCTGCTGGATCAGCGGAGTGCGCGGCTCGAAGTGCAGCTCGCGCCCCAGCTCGCGTAACGCCGTACTGTCCTCGTTCTCCAGACGGGCCAGGAACGGGACGCGGTCGTCCAGTCCACCGTCGCCCGGGAGGTATGCCGGATCCATTGGGCCCCCGATCAATCGCGGGCGGTCAATGTACTGGCCACCGGGGAGGCGCGGCGCTGGATCAGCGGATTTCGCGGCGGCGCCTGAGGTAGCCCGACGTTGTGACCGACGCCAGGGTGAGGAGGGACAGGGCGGCTGCTGCGAGGCCCGGGGTGAGGCCCTTCGGGGTGAAGGTGCAGGAGAGGGTGCGCGTGGTCGGGGTGACCGGGAGGGAGAGGAGGCCGTGGAAGTCGCGGATCGGGGCCGAGCACTGCCAGCCGGGGATGTTGGTGACCGCGAGGACCGCGGTGCCGGTGGTGTTCGGGGGGAGGGTGGCTTCCAGGGTGTGGCCGCCGATGCGGACGGACGCGGCGCCCGTGGTGGTGAGGTCCCGGACCCGGGTGTCCAGGGCGGTGCGGTTCAGGCAGCCGATGGGGTTCGGGCCGGCCGTGGCGTTCTCCGTGCGGGTCTCCACCGTCGCCGTGACCTCGCCCGAGGCGGGGACCGGGCCCAGGGGGACGACGCCCGTCATGCGGTCCGTCAGGGGGAGCTCGGAGGCCGGGGTGCGGAGGGTGCCGTACAGGGAGGGGGAGTACCAGTAGGCCTCGGAGCCCGGGGTGCAGCGGGCGGCGTACGTCTGGGTGGTGGGGGTGCCCGTACGGGTGGTGCCGGGGACCTCGTAGACCGTGGCGCCCAGGACGTTCTCCTGGTGGGCGTAGACCGAGTCGGCGGGGTTGGGGGAGGTGTAGGGAGCGGTGCGGAGGGTGACCAGGGGAGGGGCGGGCCGCTTCGTCGCCGTCCACGTGTTCGGCTCCGTGCCCGGGCGGACGCGGGCGCCGATCGAGAAGATCGCGTCGAGCACCGGGTTGTCGGCGCCGAAGAAGGTCCGGCCGTCGTTCTTGAAGCCGTAGCCGAGGGGTTCCAGGGCCTTGTAGGTGGCTTCCGGGAGGTAGCTGCTGTAGTACTGCGGGCCCTCCGCCCGCAGGGCGAGCGCGTCGTTGTACGAGGTCTGCGGCGCGCCCGAGTCCGTCCGGTAGGCGGGCCAGCCGTCCACGTTCCGGACCGCTTCGAAGTGGTTCGTGATCGAGCGGTTCGAGGTCGGGACGGGTGCCGCCCAGCGCTCGCGGGAGCGGCGGGCGTCCGCGTTGGCCGCCGCGGCCGTCGACTCGGCGAAGACGACGCCGGTCATGAGGAGGGCAGCCAGGGGGAGGAGGGCCCGGTGCTCGTCCGCCCTCGTGAGGAGGAGCAGGGCGAGCAGGGAGGCCGCGCCGCCCGCCAGGACGGCCGGCCAGGTCCAGCCGCCGAAGTCGTTCGTGTGGCGGAGCACGAAGGTGGCGAGCACCAGCAGGGCCGCCGACAGGGCCAGGTGCAGGGGGCGGGGGCGGTTGGCCAGGGCGAGCCAGGCCAGGACCACGACCATCCCGCTGAACACGAACGCCTCGCGGTACGGGTTGCCGTTCGGCACCGCCAGGCCGTGCCACACGTACTGCGTCGGCGGGAACTGGAAGGAGACGAGGACGACGAGGGTGGCCGCCGCCCACGTCAGGCGGGTACGGGCCGCGATGCGGGTGTTCAGGAGGAAGCTGCCCGCCAGGATCAGGCCGAGCGAGGCCACGTACAGGCGCGGGCGGCCGCCCCACAGGTGGGTGGCCGGGAGCATGCCCGCGAGGAAGATCTCGATCCGGACCGGGTCGAAGGCGCCGGCCTTGGTGGGCTGCGCCGCCCCGCTGGACAGGAACGACGGCAGGAGGAGGGGGAGCGTGAGGAGGATGCCGGCCGCGGCCGCGGTCGCCGCGCGCCAGAGGGCGCGCAGGCGCTGCGCGCCCGTCAGGTCCAGGGTGATCAGGCGGATGGCCAGGAGCAGGCAGGCGGCCATCGTGGCCATCATGGCGGTGTAGAAGTTCCCGAACCAGGCGAGGGCGACCAGCAGCGCCACCCCGGGCCAGCGGCGCCCCTCCAGGCACCACTCGACGGCGATGCCGAGGAGGGGGAGCGCGACCAGGCCCCACAGCCACATCGGGATGTACGAGGCGTCACTGAGCGCCCAGCCGCACAGGCCGTAGCAGGAGCCGAGCACCCCGCGCTGCCACCACGGGCCGGGGTGCAGCTTGCCGAGGTAGACCGCCATCACGGCGGCCGCGGTGCCCATGGTCACCGGGGTGATCACGAAGACGGCGAGGTCGACGTGTTCGCGGGGGACGAGGACGGCCAGCCAGGAGAAGGGGTTGCCCAGGTAGGTGTAGTAGTCGGACAGGAACTGCTGTCCGAAGCCTCCCCGCCAGGTGAACAGCACGTCGCCGGCGGCCTGGCCGTGGACCAGGTCCCACAGGGCGCGGTGGAAGGGCACGTACTGGTTGGCCTGGTCGTTGATGGCCCGGCCCCTGTCCCCGAAGGGGAAGGTGCCCCGCGCCACCCAGGCCGCGCAGAAGGCGCCCGAGGTGACGAGGAAGGCCAGCAGCGGGCCGTACAGCCGGGAGAGGGCGGCGCGCCGCGGTGACGAGGGGGTTCGGCCGCCGTCGGGGGGCGGGTTCTCCGCCGTCGTCGGCTCCGGTGTGACCGTCCCCAATGTCCTGCTCCTGGCGCTCGTACGTTTTGGGCTGTCTCGCTGGGATTCGCTGGGCAGTGTAGTTCGCCCTCCCTACCACGCCGGTGAGCGGTCCGCGCGGCCACCCCGTCCCGGGCCGTTCCGCCCGTGCGGCGCCTGAGCTGTGCGGTCGTCGCGGCGGTGGCGCTGCGGCTCATGTTTTGACCGGAGTGGATGCGGTGGGTACGCTCAGACCTTGTGCCTGGGGTGTGCCTGGGCTCCCGTGCGTGTCCATCAACCGCACGCGAGAGTCAACGGCCACTGCGATCCACGCGTCTTTCCGCGCTTGCGGAGAGGTTCGCCGGATCCGACACACCCGACCGCGTGGGTCGGCAAAGTTCCAGGTTAGCTTCACTACACGGCACACAGAAACCGGAGAAGTAGTGCCTACGATCCAGCAGCTGGTCCGTAAGGGCCGGCAGGACAAGGTCGAGAAGACAAAGACCCCCGCGCTCGAGGCTTCGCCCCAGCGTCGTGGCGTCTGCACGCGTGTGTTCACGACCACCCCGAAGAAGCCGAACTCGGCGCTCCGTAAGGTCGCGCGTGTGCGTCTGACCTCCGGCATCGAGGTCACCGCTTACATTCCGGGTGAGGGACACAACCTGCAGGAGCACTCGATCGTGCTCGTGCGTGGTGGCCGTGTGAAGGACCTGCCGGGTGTTCGTTACAAGATCATCCGCGGTGCGCTTGACACCCAGGCTGTCAAGAACCGCAAGCAGGCCCGCAGCCGCTACGGCGCCAAGAAGGAGAAGTAAGAATGCCTCGTAAGGGCCCCGCCCCGAAGCGCCCGGTCATCATCGACCCGGTCTACGCATCTCCTCTGGTGACCTCGCTCATCAACAAGATCCTGCTGAACGGCAAGCGCTCCACCGCCGAGCGCATCGTCTACGGCGCCATGGAAGGCCTCCGCGAGAAGACCGGCAACGACCCGGTCATCACGCTGAAGCGCGCGCTGGAGAACGTCAAGCCGTCCCTCGAGGTCAAGTCCCGCCGTGTCGGTGGCGCGACCTACCAGGTCCCCGTCGAGGTCAAGCCGGGTCGCCAGTCGACCCTGGCCCTCCGCTGGCTCGTGGGTTACTCCCGCGCCCGCCGCGAGAAGACCATGACCGAGCGCCTGATGAACGAGCTGCTCGACGCCTCGAACGGTCTTGGCGCTGCCGTCAAGAAGCGTGAGGACACGCACAAGATGGCCGAGTCCAACAAGGCCTTCGCGCACTACCGCTGGTAGTCCCAACCCACATCGAGACCGAGAGAAGACTGAGCCGATATGGCTACCACTTCGCTTGACCTGGCCAAGGTGCGCAACATCGGCATCATGGCCCACATCGACGCGGGCAAGACGACCACCACCGAGCGCATCCTGTTCTACACCGGTGTGTCGTACAAGATCGGTGAGGTCCACGACGGCGCTGCCACGATGGACTGGATGGAGCAGGAGCAGGAGCGTGGTATCACCATCACGTCTGCCGCTACCACCTGCCACTGGCCGCTCGAAGATGTTGACCACACCATCAACATCATCGACACCCCGGGTCACGTCGACTTCACCGTCGAGGTGGAGCGTTCGCTCCGCGTCCTCGACGGCGCCGTCACCGTGTTCGACGGCGTCGCCGGCGTAGAGCCGCAGTCCGAGACCGTTTGGCGTCAGGCCGACCGCTACGGCGTTCCGCGCATCTGCTTCGTCAACAAGCTCGACCGCACCGGCGCCGAGTTCATGCGCTGCGTCGACATGATCGAGAGCCGCCTCGGCGCGGTTCCGATCGTCATGCAGCTCCCGATCGGTGCCGAGGCCGACTTCCAGGGTGTCGTCGACCTCGTCCGCATGAAGGCCCTCGTGTGGTCCGCCGAGGCCACCAAGGGCGAGATGTACGACGTCGTCGACATCCCGGCCTCGCACACCGAGCTCGCTGAGGAGTGGCGCGCCACCCTCGTCGAGAAGGTCGCCGAGAACGACGAAGAGATGATGGAGCTCTTCCTCGAGGGCGTCGAGCCCACCGAGGAGCAGCTGCACGCGGCCGTGCGCCGCATCATCCTCGGCTCCGGCAAGGGCAAGGGCGAGCCCACGATCACCGCGGTCTTCTGCGGTACGGCGTTCAAGAACAAGGGCGTCCAGCCCCTGCTCGACGCCGTCGTGCGCTACCTCCCGTCGCCGCTCGACATCGAGGCCATCGAGGGCCACGACGTCAAGGACGCCGAGGTCGTCGTCAAGCGCAAGCCGTCGGACGAGGAGCCCCTCGCCGCGCTCGCGTTCAAGATCATGAGCGACCCGCACCTCGGTAAGCTCACCTTCGTCCGGGTTTACTCGGGCCGCCTGGAGGCCGGCACCGCGGTGCTGAACTCCGTCAAGGGCAAGAAGGAGCGCATCGGCAAGATCTACCGCATGCACGCGAACAAGCGTGAGGAGATCGACGCGGTGGGCGCCGGCGACATCGTCGCCGTCATGGGCCTGAAGCAGACCACCACCGGTGAGACGCTGTGTGACGACAAGGCGCCCGTGATCCTGGAGTCCATGGACTTCCCGGCTCCGGTCATCCAGGTCGCCATCGAGCCCGCCTCCAAGGGCGACCAGGAGAAGCTGGGTGTCGCCATCCAGCGTCTCGCGGAAGAGGACCCGTCGTTCCACGTCCACTCGGACGAGGAGACCGGCCAGACCATCCTCGGCGGTATGGGCGAGCTGCACCTCGAGGTGCTGGTCGACCGTATGAAGCGCGAGTTCAAGGTCGTCGCCAACGTCGGCAAGCCGCAGGTCGCGTACCGCGAGACGATCCGCAAGGCCGTCGAGCGTCACGACTACACCCACAAGAAGCAGACCGGTGGTACCGGTCAGTTCGCCAAGGTGCAGATCGCGATCGAGCCGATCACGGACGCCGATGGTCCGGCGTACGAGTTCGTCAACAAGGTCACCGGTGGCCGCGTGCCGAAGGAGTACATCCCTTCGGTCGACGCCGGTGCGCAGGAAGCCATGCAGTTCGGCATCCTGGCCGGCTACGAGATGACTGGCGTCCGCGTCACGCTTCTCGACGGTGGCTACCACGAGGTCGACTCCTCCGAGCTCGCCTTCAAGATCGCCGGTTCGCAGGCCTTCAAGGAGGCCGCGCGCAAGGCTTCGCCCGTTCTGCTCGAGCCGATGATGGCCGTTGAGGTCACCACGCCCGAGGAGTCCATGGGTGACGTCATCGGTGACATCAACTCCCGCCGTGGCCAGATCCAGGCCATGGAGGAGCGTCACGGCGCTCGCGTCGTGAAGGGCCTCGTGCCGCTTTCGGAGATGTTCGGCTACGTCGGAGACCTCCGCAGCAAGACCTCGGGTCGCGCCAGCTACTCGATGCAGTTCGACTCCTACGCCGAGGTTCCCCGGAACGTCGCCGAGGAGATCATCGCGAAGGCCAAGGGCGAGTAACTCTTCCGAGTACACGCTTTAGGCTTGTCACCGGAGCCTCTGGGGCAACAGGAGCAACCACTCCCGTTGCCCCGGGGAACCCGGCTATCCAGCAAAGATCACCTGGCGCCGATCTGTAAGGCGTACAGAACCACTCTCCAGGAGGACCCCCGTGGCGAAGGCGAAGTTCGAGCGGACTAAGCCGCACGTCAACATCGGCACCATCGGTCACATTGACCACGGTAAGACGACCCTCACGGCCGCCATTACCAAGGTGCTGCACGACGCGTACCCGGACCTGAACGAGGCCTCGGCCTTCGACCAGATCGACAAGGCTCCTGAGGAGCGCCAGCGCGGTATCACCATCTCCATCGCGCACGTCGAGTACCAGACCGAGGCGCGTCACTACGCCCACGTCGACTGCCCGGGTCACGCGGACTACATCAAGAACATGATCACCGGTGCCGCGCAGATGGACGGCGCCATCCTCGTGGTCGCCGCCACCGACGGCCCGATGCCGCAGACCAAGGAGCACGTGCTCCTGGCCCGCCAGGTCGGCGTTCCGTACATCGTCGTCGCCCTGAACAAGGCCGACATGGTGGACGACGAGGAGATCCTGGAGCTCGTCGAGCTCGAGGTCCGTGAGCTGCTCTCCGAGTACGACTTCCCGGGCGACGACCTGCCGGTCGTCCAGGTCTCCGCGCTCAAGGCGCTCGAGGGCGACAAGGAGTGGGGCGAGAAGCTCCTCGGCCTCATGAAGGCCGTCGACGAGTCGATCCCGACCCCGCCGCGTGACACCGAGAAGCCGTTCCTCATGCCCGTCGAGGACGTCTTCACGATCACCGGTCGTGGCACCGTCGTCACCGGTCGTATCGAGCGTGGTGTCCTCAAGGTCAACGAGACCGTCGACATCATCGGCATCAAGACCGAGAAGACCACCACCACGGTCACCGGCATCGAGATGTTCCGCAAGCTGCTCGACGAGGGCCAGGCCGGCGAGAACGTCGGTCTGCTCCTCCGTGGCATCAAGCGCGAGGACGTCGAGCGCGGCCAGGTCATCATCAAGCCCGGTTCGGTCACGCCGCACACCGAGTTCGAGGCCGCCGCGTACATCCTGTCGAAGGACGAGGGTGGCCGTCACACCCCGTTCTTCAACAACTACCGCCCGCAGTTCTACTTCCGTACCACGGACGTGACCGGCGTCGTGACCCTCCCCGAGGGCACCGAGATGGTCATGCCGGGCGACAACACCGACATGACGGTCGCGCTGATCCAGCCGGTCGCCATGGAGGAGGGCCTGAAGTTCGCCATCCGTGAGGGTGGTCGCACCGTCGGCGCCGGCCAGGTCACCAAGATCACGAAGTAATTCGTGTTCTGACCTGGTAGCTCGCAGCAGCGGGCACCATGTTTGAGGCGAGGGCCCCTTTCCCACCGCTCCGGCGGTGGGGGAGGGGCCCTTGTCGTACCCCCCGGTAATGATGGGAGCGGGGCCGTGAGAGGCTCCGGCTCGGATCGACGTACGGATGTTCGGGGTGGGGAAGCATGGGGCGGCAGGACGCCGGCGGGTCGGGTATCTCCGACGAGGAGTGGGAGCGCTTCGGCGAGCAGATCGCGCGGGAGGGCCGGGAGGGCCGGGAGGCCGCCGCCGACGCGCCGAAGGAGCCCTCGGCGCGGGCGCGGATGGTCACCGAGCGGCTGCGGCGCGAGGAGGAGGAACGCTCCCGGGCGGCCGGCCGGGACGGCCCCTCCGGCCGCCGGCGGACCGTGCCGAGCGAGCCCCCGGGCTGGCGGACGGGCCCGGCCTGGCAGGAGATGGAGGGCCGGGGCCGCCGTCGGCGGGGCATCAAGGCCACCGCCGCGATCGTGGGCATCGCGGCCCTGGCGCTGATCGTCGTACGGCCGGAGCTGCTCATCGACCGGCTGACGGGGAAGACCGAAGCCCGTGAGGCGGCCGCGGGGGCCCCGCCGCTGCCCGCCGAGTCGGTACGCCCGACCGCGGCCCCGGAGGCCGCGTACCCGGACTCCCCGACCCTGAAGGAGCCGTTCCGGGGCTCGCCGGCCGCACAGTGGGCCGATGGCGCCGCCGGGATCGAGGTGCCGGAGGCCGCCGCGGTCGGCTGGATGTCGAAGGAGCAGGTCGCGGACGCGCTGTCGAAGGCCAAGCGGTTCCTGGTAGCGGCCGACCTGGACCCGGCCAACCTGAAGGGCGGGCGCCCCGAGGGGGCCCTGGCCCTGCTGGACCCCCGGCAGCCGGAAGTGCCGGAGCGCGTGGAGCGCAGCCTGGCGCAGCCGGACGGCGCGGACAGTCCGGTGCTGCTGTTCACCCGCTTCGACCCCGCGGAGGCCCAGCCCGTCGGCGACGTGGTGAAGGTGCGCGGGAGCATGCGCGTGGCGGCGGGGGAGCCGGGGGAGGTGCTGCTGGTGACCGACTACACCTTCGTGCACCCCATGACGAGGGCGGACCGGAGCGTGCAGCGGACCATCGTGCGCCGGCAGATCACCTTCTCGGTGCTCGACCCGTCGCGCTGGCAGGCCACCCAGGGCCGGCTGCAGCTGCACACGTACAAGTCGGAGTGGTCGAACGTGCAGTGCGAGGCGACCCGGGGCTTCCTGCACCCGGACTTCCCGAAGGACACTTCGGGAGGAACCCGTCCCTCCGGGACACCGAGGGACCCGTACGACCGCAGCGGGGACATTCAGGGCGACGGCTGCGGGACCGTGACCCGGTCCTGACCTGGGATCCCCGTCGCGTGGCGCGGTTTGACGTGTCCGCGCGGCGGGGTATTCTCTTCGGCCCGATTGGCCAGGTACGTGTCTCGTATGGCAGACTACTCAAGTTGCTCGGTTGAGTGCCGATGCTGTGCGCCTCCCGCCGGGAGGACCGGAAGCGAGTCCCACAGTACTCGTCGTCCTTAATCTGCCTTTCGGGGCAGCAATGAGGACGGACGTACGGGAATCTTCTGGGAAGTGTCAGCACGGTGCCCACCAGGCACTCGGTGGGTGTTTCTCCCCCGAAGCGCGGTCAGGACCGCATCCCCTTGGACGAGGGAATTTCCGTATGGGAATTTTCTGTAGAGGGTGTGCGACACGCCCGACCGCGTGGGTCGGAGAGAAGCCGCGGAACCCCGTTCCGCAGCCTCCCGGGGGCCAGAGCGTTTCCACACACAGACAGGACTACGGAGTAGCCATGGCGGGACAGAAGATCCGCATCCGGCTCAAGGCCTACGACCACGAGGTCATCGACTCCTCGGCGAAGAAGATCGTCGAGACGGTGACGCGCACTGGTGCGTCGGTCGCGGGCCCGGTGCCGCTGCCCACTGAGAAGAACGTGTACTGCGTCATCAAGTCGCCGCACAAGTACAAGGACTCGCGCGAGCACTTCGAGATGCGCACGCACAAGCGCCTGATCGACATCCTCGACCCGACGCCCAAGACCGTTGACTCGCTGATGCGCCTGGACCTTCCGGCCGGCGTTGACATCGAGATCAAGCTCTGAGAGGCGTCGAGAAGATGGCAAAGCAGATCAAGGGCGTCCTGGGCGAGAAGCTCGGCATGACCCAGGTCTGGGACGAGAACAACCGTGTCGTCCCGGTGACCGTCGTCAAGGCCGGACCCTGCGTCGTGACCCAGGTCCGTACGAACGACATCGACGGCTACGAGTCGGTCCAGATCGCCTTCGGCGAGATCGACCCGCGCAAGGTGAACAAGCCCCTCAAGGGCCACTTCGCCAAGGCCGACGTGACCCCCCGCCGCCACCTGGTGGAGCTCCGCACCTCCGACGCCAGCGAGTACACGCTCGGCCAGGAGATCACTGCTGAGGTGTTCGAGTCCGGCGTCAAGGTTGACGTCACGGGCAACAGCAAGGGCAAGGGCTTCGCCGGTGTCATGAAGCGGCACAACTTCCGGGGCCTCGGCGCCGGTCACGGTGTGCAGCGCAAGCACCGCTCCCCCGGTTCGATCGGTGGCTGCGCCACCCCTGGGCGTGTCTTCAAGGGCATGCGCATGGCCGGTCGCATGGGTAACGAGCGCGTCACCACCCAGAACCTGACCATCCACGCGGTTGACGCGGAGAAGGGTCTGCTCCTGATCAAGGGTGCGGTCCCCGGTCCGAACGGCGGCCTCGTCCTGGTCCGTACCGCGGCCAAGGGGGCTTGAGGTAATGAGCACCATTGACATCCTTTCGCCGGCAGGCGACAAGGCCGGTACCGTCGAGCTCCCCGCGGAGATCTTCGACGCGAAGACCAGCGTTCCGCTGATCCACCAGGTCGTCGTCGCGCAGCTGGCTGCTGCCCGTCAGGGCACGCACAAGACCAAGACCCGTGGCGAAGTCCGTGGTGGTGGCAAGAAGCCTTACCGCCAGAAGGGCACCGGCCGCGCCCGTCAGGGTTCGACCCGCGCTCCGCAGTTCGCCGGCGGTGGCGTCGTCCACGGCCCGCAGCCGCGTGACTACTCGCAGCGGACCCCCAAGAAGATGAAGGCCGCCGCCCTCCGCGGTGCCCTCTCGGACCGTGCGCGTCACTCCCGCATCCACGTCGTCACCGGCGTGGTCGAGGGTGCCGCCTCCACGAAGGCCGCCAAGACGCTGTTCGGCAAGATCTCGGAGCGCAAGAACCTGCTCCTGGTCGCCGAGCGCTCTGACGAGCTGGCGTGGCTGTCCGCCCGCAACCTGCCCCAGGTTCACATCCTGGAGCCGGGCCAGCTGAACACGTACGACGTGATCGTCTCTGACGACGTGGTCTTCACCCAGGCCGCGCTCGAGTCCTTCGTGTCTGGCCCCAAGGCCGATGAGACCGAAGGGAACGAGGCCTGATGTCTGAGGCGACCGTTACCAGCAAGACCTTCACCGACCCGCGCGACCTGCTGATCAAGCCGGTCGTCTCGGAGAAGAGCTACGCGCTGCTGGACGAGAACAAGTACACGTTCATCGTCGCGCCCGGCGCCAACAAGACCCAGATCAAGCAGGCCGTCGAGGCGGTCTTCTCGGTCAAGGTCACCGGGGTCAACACGATCAACCGTCAGGGTAAGCGCAAGCGCACCAAGACCGGTTTCGGCAAGCGCGCCAACACCAAGCGCGCCATCGTGACCCTTGCCGAGGGCAACCGTATCGACATCTTCGGCGGCCAGGCCTCCTAACGGAGGTCTAGTCGTCCGGAATCGGACGAGGACTGAGAAATGGGTATCCGCAAGTACAAGCCGACGACCCCGGGCCGTCGTGGCTCCAGCGTCGCCGACTTTGTCGAGATCACGCGGTCCACGCCGGAGAAGTCGCTGGTTCGCCCTCTGCACAGCAAGGGCGGCCGTAACAACACCGGCCGGATCACCGTTCGCCACCAGGGTGGCGGACACAAGCGCGCCTACCGAGTGATCGACTTCCGTCGTCACGACAAGGACGGCGTGCCGGCCAAGGTCGCGCACATCGAGTACGACCCCAACCGCACCGCGCGCATCGCGCTGCTGCACTACGCCGACGGCGAGAAGCGCTACATCATCGCGCCGCGCGGTCTGCAGCAGGGTGACCGGATCGAGAACGGCCCGACGGCCGACATCAAGCCGGGCAACAACCTCGCGCTCCGCAACATCCCGGTCGGTACCACGATCCACGCGATCGAGCTCCGTCCCGGTGGCGGCGCGAAGTTCGCCCGCTCCGCCGGTGCCTCCGTGCAGCTGCTCGCGAAGGAGGGCGTGATGGCCCACCTCCGCATGCCGTCCGGTGAGATCCGTCTCGTCGACGCGCGCTGCCGCGCCACCGTCGGCGAGGTCGGCAACGCCGAGCAGTCGAACATCAACTGGGGCAAGGCCGGCCGCATGCGCTGGAAGGGCGTCCGCCCGACCGTCCGCGGTGTCGCGATGAACCCGGTTGACCACCCGCACGGTGGTGGTGAGGGCAAGACCAGTGGTGGCCGCCACCCGGTCTCCCCGTGGGGTCAGAAGGAGGGTCGTACTCGCTCGCCGAAGAAGGCTTCGAGCAAGTACATCGTCCGCCGCCGCAAGACGAACAAGAAGCGCTAGGAGCGGGTTTAGATGCCGCGCAGTCTCAAGAAGGGGCCCTTCGTCGACGACCACCTCGTAAAGAAGGTGGACGTCCAGAACGAAGCCGGCACCAAGAACGTCATCAAGACCTGGTCCCGTCGCTCGATGATCATCCCCAGCATGCTGGGTCACACCATCGCGGTGCACAACGGCAAGACCCACGTCCCGGTGTTCGTCACCGAGTCGATGGTCGGCCACAAGCTCGGCGAGTTCTCGCCGACTCGCACCTTCCGCGGCCACGTCAAGGACGACCGGAAGTCGAAGCGCCGCTAATCGCGGGGTGGTTACGACTATGACTAACACCGAAGGGACAACCATGGAAGCCAGGGCCCAGGCGCGGTACATCCGCGTCACGCCCATGAAGGCCCGCCGAGTGGTGGACCTCATCCGTGGCATGGATGCCACGGAGGCTCAGGCGGTCCTGCGTTTCGCCCCGCAGGCCGCGAGCGTGCCGGTCGGCAAGGTGCTGGACAGCGCCATTGCCAACGCCGCGCACAACTACAACCACCCGGACGCCTCCACGCTGGTCATCAGCGAGGCGTACGTGGACGAGGGCCCGACCCTGAAGCGGTTCCGTCCGCGTGCCCAGGGCCGTGCCTACCGGATCCGCAAGCGGACCAGCCACATCACCGTGGTCGTCAGCAGCAAGGAAGGTTCCCGGTAATGGGCCAGAAGGTAAACCCGCACGGGTTCCGACTCGGCATCACCACCGACTTCAAGTCGCGTTGGTACGCCGACAAGCTGTACAAGGACTACGTCAAGGAAGACGTCGCCATCCGTCGGATGATGACGTCCGGCATGGAGCGCGCCGGCATCTCGAAGGTTGAGATCGAGCGCACCCGTGACCGCGTGCGTGTGGACATCCACACCGCCCGTCCCGGCATCGTCATCGGCCGCCGTGGCGCCGAGGCCGACCGCATCCGCGGTGACCTCGAGAAGCTCACGGGCAAGCAGGTCCAGCTGAACATCCTCGAGGTCAAGAACCCCGAGCTCGACGCTCAGCTCGTTGCCCAGGCCGTTGCCGAGCAGCTCTCCTCCCGCGTCTCCTTCCGTCGTGCCATGCGCAAGAGCATGCAGGGCACCATGAAGGCCGGCGCCAAGGGCATCAAGATCCAGTGCGGCGGCCGTCTCGGCGGCGCCGAGATGTCCCGCTCCGAGTTCTACCGCGAGGGTCGTGTGCCGCTGCACACGCTGCGCGCGAACGTGGACTACGGCTTCTTCGAGGCCAAGACCACCTTCGGCCGTATCGGCGTGAAGGTCTGGATCTACAAGGGCGACGTCAAGAACATCGCCGAGGTTCGCGCCGAGAACGCTGCGGCCCGTGCGGGTAACCGCCCGGCCCGTGGTGCCGGCGCTGGCGACCGTCCCGCCGGCCGTGGTGGCCGTGGTGGCGAGCGCGGCGGCCGTGGTGGCCGCAAGCCGCAGCAGGCTGCTGGTGCCGAGGCCCCCAAGGCCGACGCCCCCGCCGCCGCTCCGGCTGAGAGCACCGGAACGGAGGCCTGACCGACATGCTGATCCCTCGTAGGGTCAAGCACCGCAAGCAGCACCACCCGAAGCGCAGCGGTATGGCCAAGGGCGGTACTGAGGTCTCGTTCGGCGAGTACGGCATCCAGGCGCTCACCCCCGCCTACGTGACGAACCGCCAGATCGAGGCGGCTCGTATCGCGATGACCCGCCACATCAAGCGTGGCGGCAAGGTCTGGATCAACATCTACCCGGACCGTCCGCTGACGAAGAAGCCTGCCGAGACCCGCATGGGTTCCGGTAAGGGTTCCCCCGAGTGGTGGATCGCGAACGTGCACCCGGGTCGGGTCATGTTCGAGCTGTCCTACCCGAACGAAAAGATTGCGCGTGAGGCTCTCACTCGTGCGGCCCACAAGCTGCCGATGAAGTGCCGCATCGTCAAGCGCGAGGCAGGTGAGTCGTGATGGCGACGGGAACCAAGGCGTCCGAGCTCCGCGAGCTCGGCAACGAGGAGCTCGTTGCCAAGCTGCGCGAGGCCAAGGAGGAGCTGTTCAAGCTCCGTTTCCAGGCGGCCACCGGCCAGCTGGAGAACAACGGCCGGCTCAAGTCCGTCCGTAAGGACATCGCTCGCATCTACACCCTGATGCACGAGCGTGAGCTCGGTATCGAGACGGTGGAGAACGCCTGATGAGCGAGAACAACGTGACTGAGAAGACCGAGCGCGGTTTCCGCAAGACCCGCGAGGGTCTGGTCGTCAGCGACAAGATGGACAAGACCGTCGTCGTCGCCGTCGAGGACCGCGTGAAGCACGCGCTGTACGGCAAGGTCATCCGCCGTACGAACAAGCTCAAGGCGCACGACGAGCAGAACGCTGCCGGCGTCGGCGACCGCGTCCTCATCATGGAGACGCGTCCGCTGTCGGCGACGAAGCGCTGGCGCATCGTCGAGATCCTCGAGAAGGCCAAGTAATCACTTGAAGGGGTAACCCTTCAGGTTCGTTCCGCCAGGCTCGGCCGGGGCTTCTCTGAAGCCCCGGCCGGGAACCGGCAGACAAACAGGAGATAGACGTGATCCAGCAGGAGTCGCGACTGCGTGTCGCCGACAACACTGGTGCCAAGGAGATCCTTTGCATCCGTGTTCTCGGTGGCTCCGGTCGCCGCTACGCGGGCATCGGTGACGTCATCGTCGCCACCGTCAAGGATGCGATCCCCGGTGGCAACGTGAAGAAGGGTGACGTCGTCAAGGCGGTCATCGTTCGCACCGTCAAGGAGCGCCGCCGCCAGGACGGCTCGTACATCCGCTTCGACGAGAACGCCGCCGTCATTCTGAAGAACGACGGCGACCCTCGCGGCACCCGTATCTTCGGCCCCGTGGGCCGTGAGCTGCGCGAGAAGAAGTTCATGAAGATCATCTCGCTCGCGCCGGAGGTGCTGTAAGCATGAAGATCAAGAAGGGCGACCTGGTCCAGGTCATCACCGGTAAGGACAAGGGCAAGCAGGGCAAGGTCATCGCGGCCTTCCCGACCGAGTCCCGTGTTCTGGTCGAGGGTGTCAACCGGGTCAAGAAGCACACCAAGGCTGGGCAGAACCAGGCCGGCGGCATCGTGATCACCGAGGCCCCCGTCCACGTGTCCAACGTCCAGCTGGTCGTGGAGAAGGACGGCAAGAAGGTCGTCACCCGCGTCGGTTTCCGCTTCGACGACGAGGGCAACAAGATCCGCGTTGCCAAGCGCACGGGTGAGGACATCTGATGGCTACCACTCCGCGTCTGAAGACGAAGTACCGCGAGGACATCGCGGGCAAGCTGCGTGAGGAGTTCTCCTACGAGAACGTCATGCAGATCCCCGGCCTCGTCAAGATCGTCGTGAACATGGGTGTCGGCGACGCCGCCCGTGACTCGAAGCTGATCGACGGCGCCATCCGCGACCTGACGACGATCACCGGTCAGAAGCCGGCCGTCACGAAGGCCCGCAAGTCCATCGCGCAGTTCAAGCTGCGCGAGGGTCAGCCGATCGGCTGCCACGTCACCCTCCGTGGTGACCGCATGTGGGAGTTCCTGGACCGTACGCTGTCGCTCGCGCTGCCGCGTATCCGTGACTTCCGTGGTCTGTCGCCGAAGCAGTTCGACGGCCGTGGCAACTACACCTTCGGTCTCACGGAGCAGGTCATGTTCCACGAGATCGACCAGGACAAGATCGACCGTACCCGGGGTATGGACATCACCGTGGTGACCACGGCGACCAACGACGACGAGGGCCGCGCGCTCCTTCGTCACCTCGGCTTCCCCTTCAAGGAGGCGTAAGCGAGATGGCGAAGAAGGCTCTCATCGCGAAGGCTGCCCGCAAGCCCAAGTTCGGTGTGCGTGCGTACACCCGCTGCCAGCGCTGCGGTCGCCCCCACTCCGTGTACCGCAAGTTCGGCCTGTGCCGCGTGTGCCTTCGTGAGATGGCTCACCGTGGCGAGCTGCCGGGCGTGACCAAGAGCTCCTGGTAATTCCCTCCGGTCCGTAAGGACTTGGGGAAGTTCCAGAGACTCTCGGTAAGCATCTGGTCGGCGGATGCCCGGCCGCGCATGCCTTAGGCTTGTGTGGTTGGGCGTCCGCCGCCCATAACGACTTACTACGCCGTAGGTCCCCGCACCGCACCCGTCCCGCCTCTGAGCGGGGAGAGGGATGGCGCATACAGGAAACCCCGGCGAGAGAGGCCGAAGGCCACTTCATGACCATGACTGACCCGATCGCAGACATGCTGACCCGTCTGCGTAACGCTAACTCGGCGTACCACGACACCGTCGTGATGCCGCACAGCAAGATCAAGTCGCACATCGCGGAGATCCTCAAGCAGGAGGGTTTCATCACCGGCTGGAAGGTCGAGGACGCCGAGGTCGGCAAGAACCTCGTCCTCGAGCTGAAGTTCGGGCCGAACCGTGAGCGCTCCATCGCGGGCATCAAGCGGATCTCGAAGCCCGGTCTGCGCGTGTACGCGAAGTCCACCAACCTGCCCAAGGTCCTCGGCGGCCTCGGCGTGGCGATCATCTCCACGTCGCACGGTCTCCTGACCGGCCAGCAGGCAGGCAAGAAGGGCGTAGGTGGGGAAGTCCTCGCCTACGTCTGGTAGTCGGGAACGGAGGAAAAGCAATGTCGCGAATCGGCAAGCTCCCCATCCAGGTTCCCGCCGGTGTGGACGTCACCATCGATGGCCGCACGGTTGCGGTGAAGGGCCCCAAGGGTCTGCTCACCCACACCGTCGCCGCGCCGATCGAGATCGTCAAGGGTGAGGACGGCGTTCTGAACGTCACCCGTCCGAACGACGAGCGTCAGAACAAGGCCCTGCACGGCCTGTCCCGCACGCTGGTGGCGAACATGATCACCGGCGTGACCCAGGGGTACGCCAAGGCCCTCGAGATCAGCGGTGTCGGTTACCGCGTGGCCGCGAAGGGCTCCGACCTGGAGTTCCAGCTCGGCTACAGCCACCCGATCCTGGTCACGGCGCCCGACGGCATCTCGTTCAAGGTCGAGTCCCCGACCAAGTTCTCGGTCGAGGGCATCGACAAGCAGAAGGTCGGCGAGGTCGCCGCCAACATCCGCAAGCTGCGGAAGCCCGACCCGTACAAGGCCAAGGGTGTCAAGTACGCCGGCGAGGTCATCCGCCGCAAGGTCGGAAAGGCTGGTAAGTAGCCATGGCATACGGTGTGAAGATCGCCAAGGGCGACGCGTACAAGCGCGCTGCCAAGGCTCGCCGCCACATCCGCATCCGCAAGAACGTCTCGGGTACGGCGGAGCGTCCGCGCCTCGTCGTGACGCGTTCGAACCGCAACATCGTTGCTCAGGTCATCGACGACCTCAAGGGTCACACCCTTGCGTCGGCGTCGACCCTGGACGCTTCGATCCGCGGTGGCGAGGGCGACAAGAGCTCCCAGGCCCAGGCCGTCGGCGCGCTCGTCGCCGAGCGCGCCAAGGCCGCGGGTGTCGAGACCGTCGTCTTTGACCGCGGTGGCAACCGATACGCCGGGCGCATTGCCGCTCTGGCTGACGCCGCCCGCGAAGCCGGGCTGAAGTTCTAAGCCCCGGTTCCGGGACTCACGGACGTAACAGAGAGAGGTAATCCAATGGCTGGACCCCAGCGCCGCGGCAGCGGTGCCGGTGGCGGCGAGCGGCGGGACCGGAAGGGTCGCGACGGTGGCGCTGCCGCCGAGAAGACCGCTTACGTTGAGCGCGTTGTCGCGATCAACCGTGTCGCCAAGGTTGTCAAGGGTGGTCGTCGCTTCAGCTTCACCGCGCTCGTCGTGGTGGGTGACGGTGACGGCACCGTAGGTGTCGGTTACGGCAAGGCCAAGGAAGTTCCCGCGGCCATCGCCAAGGGCGTCGAGGAAGCCAAGAAGAACTTCTTCAAGGTTCCCCGCATCCAGGGCACCATCCCGCACCCGATCCAGGGCGAGAAGGCGGCCGGCGTTGTCCTGCTGAAGCCTGCTTCCCCCGGTACCGGTGTTATCGCCGGTGGCCCGGTGCGCGCCGTTCTGGAGTGCGCCGGCGTTCACGACATCCTGTCGAAGTCGCTCGGCTCCGACAACGCGATCAACATCGTGCACGCGACCGTGGAGGCCCTGAAGGGCCTGCAGCGTCCCGAGGAGATCGCGGCCCGCCGCGGTCTGCCGCTCGAGGACGTCGCCCCCGCGGCCCTGCTTCGTGCGCGCGCTGGGGCGGGTGTCTGATGGCCCGCCTCAAGATCACGCAGACGAAGTCGTACATCGGCAGCAAGCAGAACCACCGCGACACCCTTCGTTCGCTCGGGCTCAAGCGCCTGAACGACGTGGTCGTCAAGGAGGACCGTCCCGAGTTCCGCGGCATGGTGCACACCGTCCGCCACCTCGTGACGGTTGAGGAGGTTGACTAATCATGGCTGAGAACAGCCCGCTGAAGGCTCACAACCTCCGTCCGGCCCCCGGCGCCAAGACCGCGAAGACCCGTGTGGGTCGCGGTGAGGCGTCGAAGGGTAAGACGGCTGGTCGTGGTACCAAGGGTACGAAGGCCCGCTACCAGGTTCCGCAGCGCTTCGAGGGTGGGCAGATGCCCCTCCACATGCGCCTGCCGAAGCTGAAGGGCTTCAAGAACCCGTTCCGCACCGAGTTCCAGGTTGTCAACCTGGACAAGCTCGGTGCCCTCTACCCCGAGGGTGGAGAGGTCACGGTGGCCGACCTGGTCGCCAAGGGCGCGGTTCGCAAGAACAGCCTCGTCAAGGTCCTGGGCCAGGGCGAGATCTCCGTGGCGCTGACGGTTTCGGTTGACGCCGTCTCCGCCTCCGCCAAGGAGAAGATTGCCGCCGCCGGCGGCACCGTCACCGAGCTCGTCTAAGACGAAACTCTTGTGACAAATAGCTAGAAACCCGACCGGGGATGCCTCACATATGGGGCATCCCCGGTTGGTCGTTCCACGGGGGGTGCACTCGCCGGTAAGGTGGCGTGCACCTTTGCTTGTACGTATTCGTCGATCCTTCAGACCGTCACCTCTGACGCAGTAGCGCGGGGGTCGCAGGAGGCACCGTGCTCACCGCGTTCGCCCG
Organism: Streptomyces sp. NBC_00158; assembly: GCF_045160885.1. Lineage (NCBI taxonomy): Bacteria > Bacillati > Actinomycetota > Actinomycetes > Kitasatosporales > Streptomycetaceae > Streptomyces > Streptomyces sp. NBC_00158. The sequence goes on along the minus strand of NZ_CP108161.1, from coordinate 2,921,457 downwards.
GGCGTTCAAGACGCCCGACCTGCGCAAGAAGCTGCTCTTCACACTCGGCATCATCGTGCTGTATCGGCTCGGGTCCCACATCCCGGTACCCGGCGTGAGCTACAAGAACGTCCAGATCTGCGTGGACCAGATGGGGAGCAGCAACAGCCTCTTCGGTCTGGTCAACATGTTCAGTGGCGGTGCGCTGCTGCAGATCACGATCTTCGCGCTCGGCATCATGCCCTACATCACGGCGAGCATCATCCTGCAGCTGCTGACCGTGGTCATCCCGAAGCTGGAGAACCTCAAAAAAGAGGGCCAGTCCGGCACGGCGAAGATCACTCAGTACACGCGCTATCTGACGGTCGCGCTCGCGATCCTCCAGGGCACCGGTCTCGTCGCCACCGCGCGCACCGGCGCCCTCTTCGGCACCTGCCCGGTCGCTCGCGAGATCGTCCCGAACCACTCGATCTTCACCACCATCACCATGGTGGTCACCATGACCGCCGGTACCTGTGTCGTCATGTGGCTCGGTGAGCTCATCACCGACCGCGGCATCGGCAACGGCATGTCCATCCTGATGTTCATCTCGATCGCGGCCGGCTTCGTCGGCGCCCTCTGGACCATCAAGCTCCAGGGCAAGATCGCTGATGGCTGGGTGGAGTTCGCGGTCGTCATCCTGGTGGGCCTCGCGATGGTGGCCCTGGTGGTCTTCGTCGAACAGGCGCAGCGCCGGATCCCGGTCCAGTACGCGAAGCGCATGATCGGCCGCCGTGCTTACGGCGGTACGTCCACCTACATCCCGCTCAAGGTGAACCAGGCCGGTGTCATCCCGGTCATCTTCGCCTCGTCGCTGCTGTACATCCCGGCGCTGATCGTGCAGTTCAGCGGTTCGACGGCCGGCTGGGCGACGTGGATCCAGAAGCACTTCGTCAAGGGCGACCACCCGTACTACATCGCCGCCTACTTCTTCCTGATCGTTTTCTTCGCGTTCTTCTACGTGGCGATCTCGTTCAACCCCGAGGAAGTTGCGGACAACATGAAGAAGTATGGTGGGTTCATCCCGGGCATCCGCGCCGGCCGGCCTACCGCCGAGTACCTGAGCTACGTACTCAACCGGATCACCTGGCCGGGGTCGCTGTACCTGGGTCTCATCGCTCTTGTGCCGACAATGGCGTTGGCGGGCTTCGGAGCGAACCAGAACTTCCCGTTCGGCGGGACGAGCATCCTCATCATCGTGGGTGTGGGTCTGGAAACCGTGAAGCAGATCGAGAGCCAGCTCCAGCAGCGCAACTACGAAGGGTTCCTCCGCTGATGCGAATCGTCCTCGTCGGACCCCCCGGGGCGGGCAAGGGAACGCAGGCCGCGTTCCTCGCCAAGAACCTGTCGATCCCGCACATCTCCACGGGCGACCTCTTCCGCGCCAACATCAGCCAGGGCACCGAGCTGGGCCGCCGTGCGAAGGCGTTCATGGACGCCGGTGAGCTCGTCCCGGACGAGATCACCATCGGCATGGCCAAGGACCGGATGCAGCAGCCGGACGCCGCGGGCGGTTTCCTGCTCGACGGCTTCCCGCGCAACGTCGCCCAGGCCGAGGCGCTCGACGCCATGCTGGGCGAAGCGGGCATGAAGCTCGACGCCATCCTCGACCTGGAGGTCGAGGAGGACGAGGTCGTCAAGCGGATCGCCGGGCGTCGCATCTGCCGCAAGGATTCCGCGCACGTCTTCCACGTGATCTACGCGGCGCCGAAGGTCGAGGGCGTCTGCGACAAGTGCGAGGGCGAGCTCTACCAGCGCGACGACGACTCCGAGTCGACGGTGCGCAACCGGCTCGAGGTCTACCACACGCAGACCGAGCCGATCATCGACTACTACAAGGCCCAGGGTCTGCTGGTGACCATCTCCGCCCTCGGTGAGGTGCACGAGATCACCAAGCGGGCGATGGACGCCCTCAAGAAGTAGTCACTCCAGTTCGTGACCGACAGTACGGCCGCGGTGTCCCTCGGGCATCGCGGCCTTACTGTTGAGAAGACCCGTTTTCGAAGGTGGAAGGTCCCCGTTCATGGTTCAGCTGAAGACTCCCGAGCAGATCGCGAAGATGCGGGAGGCAGGGCTGGTCGTCGCCGCGATCCACTCGGCGACCCGTGAGGCGGCCGTGCCGGGCTCCACGACGCGGGACCTGGACATGGTGGCCCGGAAGGTGATCGCCGACGCCGGCGCGAAGTCGAACTTCCTCGGCTACGGCGGCTTCCCCGCGACCATCTGCACCTCGGTGAACGAGGTCGTCGTCCACGGCATCCCGGACGACAAGACGGTCCTGAAGGACGGCGACGTCATCTCCATCGACGCCGGCGCGATCGTGGACGGCTGGCACGGCGACGCGGCGTACACGGCCTTCGTGGGCACCGGTCACGCTCCGGAGCTGATCGAGCTGTCCCGGGTCACCGAGGAGTCGATGTGGGCCGGCATCGCGGCCATGAAGCTCGGCAACCGCCTGGTGGACATCTCGAAGGCGATCGAGGGCTACATCAAGCGCCAGCCGCGGCCGTCGACCGGTGAGCACAGCCTCGGCAAGTTCGGGATCATCGAGGACTACGGCGGCCACGGCATCGGTTCCGAGATGCACATGGACCCGCACCTGCTGAACTACGTCTCGCGCAAGCGCGGCAAGGGCGTCAAGCTGGTCCCGGGCCTGTGCCTGGCGATCGAGCCGATGGTCTCCCTGGGCACCGCCCAGACGGAGGTCCTGTCCGACGACTGGACGGTCATCACCACGGACGGCACCTGGTCCTCGCACTGGGAGCACTCGGTCGCCCTGACGGAAGCCGGCCCGATCGTCCTGACCAGCCCGGACTGCGGCAAGGCGAAGCTGGCGGAGTACGGCATCACGACGGCCCCGGACCCGCTGGGCTGAGCCGGGCGGCCAAGGCGAGCCACCTGCGGGGCGGCGGCCGCGGGCCGGACGACGGGCGGAGTCCGGCGCAGCCGTCCGAAGCATGTGAGGCGCGCCAGCGCCGAGCCCGCGAGGGCGGCGTCCGGGATTGGGTCTGCGGCAAGGCGAAGCTGGCGGAGTACGGCATCACCACGGCCCCGGACCCCCTCGGGTAGTCGTCGGTTAATGATCTAGACTCATGGGCAAACTTTCCGGATTCGTCTTTCTGGGTGCCCTGACGTAGACTGACTCGTCGGCTCTCGTGCATTTCCATGCCCTGCATGAGCGCGGAGCCGATCAAGGTAGCCGATTCGAAAGGCGAAGCGTGGCCAAGAAGCAAGGTGCCATCGAGATCGAGGGCACCGTGATCGAGTCCCTCCCGAACGCCATGTTCAAGGTGGAACTCCAGAACGGTCACAAGGTCCTCGCGCACATCAGCGGCAAGATGCGTATGCACTACATCCGCATCCTTCCCGATGACCGGGTCGTTGTGGAGCTGTCTCCGTACGACCTGACGCGTGGCCGGATCGTCTACCGATACAAGTAGATCTTGTCCTCACTCCTGCCTGGGCATCCGTCCCGGTGCGGGTGGTGGCACTGACCCGGAGAACCTCACCAACATGAAGGTCAAGCCGAGCGTCAAGAAGATCTGCGACAAGTGCAAGGTGATCCGCCGCCACGGTCGGGTCATGGTCATCTGCGACAACCTGCGCCACAAGCAGCGCCAGGGCTGACGCACGCCGACCGACCTGCACTACGCAGTTCTTCGCGCGACGTAAGAAAACGTACATAAGCAGAACCCGCCCAGCCCTCAGGGGCCGGCGGCACCTCCGGCGGGGGCCGGGGACCCGGACGTACCACCGCCCACAAGGGCGGTCGGCGGTCGGGAGCGGTTCTGTTGCAGACCCCCGAACACACAGGAGCCATTGAATGGCACGCGTTTCCGGTGTTGACATCCCGCGCGAAAAGCGTGTGGAGATCGCACTCACCTACGTCTTCGGTATCGGGCGCACCCGGTCCAAGGAGATCCTCGCCTCCACCGGCGTGAACCCGAACACCCGCGTTCGTGACCTGGCCGAAGAGGACCTCGTCAAGATCCGCGAGTACGTGGACGCCAACCTCCGTACCGAGGGTGACCTCCGCCGCGAGATCCAGGGCGACATCCGCCGCAAGATCGAGATCCAGTGCTACCAGGGCATCCGCCACCGTCGTGGCCTGCCGGTGCACGGTCAGCGCACCAGCACGAACGCGCGTACCCGCAAGGGCCCGCGTCGCGCGATCGCCGGTAAGAAGAAGCCGGGCAAGAAGTAGTCCTGTTCAGCGGTCTTGCGCTGTAGGACCGACCACCTCCCGTAGGAGTAAGAGATGCCCCCCAAGGGTCGTCAGGGCGCTGCCAAGAAGGTGCGCCGCAAGGAAAAGAAGAACGTCGCTCACGGGCACGCCCACATCAAGAGCACGTTCAACAACACCATCGTTTCGATCACCGACCCCTCGGGCAACGTGATCTCCTGGGCCTCCGCCGGCCACGTCGGCTTCAAGGGCTCGCGCAAGTCCACCCCCTTCGCCGCGCAGATGGCCGCCGAGTCGGCCGCCCGCCGCGCGCAGGAGCACGGCATGCGCAAGGTCGACGTCTTCGTCAAGGGTCCCGGCTCCGGCCGTGAGACCGCGATCCGCTCCCTCCAGGCCACCGGCCTCGAGGTCGGCTCGATCCAGGACGTCACCCCCACCCCGCACAACGGCTGCCGCCCGCCGAAGCGCCGCCGCGTCTGACGCAGCGGACGCACCTGTGCGTTCTTGAGTGTCCGGGCGGTGCGCCCCCTCCGGGGGACGTACCGCCCGTACCCTTGTAAGTCCGCGGCCCCCGGGCCGCACCCGTCGGGCGTCAAATAGTGGGCGTCCACGACTGAAGGAACAGACATGCTTATCGCTCAGCGTCCTTCGCTGACCGAAGAGGTCGTCGACGAGTACCGCTCGCGGTTCGTGATCGAGCCGCTGGAGCCGGGCTTCGGCTACACCCTCGGCAACTCCCTGCGCCGTACCCTCCTGTCCTCCATCCCGGGTGCCGCTGTCACCAGCATCCGCGTGGACGGCGTCCTGCACGAGTTCACCACCGTGCCGGGCGTCAAGGAAGACGTCACGGACATCATCCTCAACATCAAGCAGCTGGTCGTCTCCTCGGAGCACGACGAGCCGGTCGTGATGTACCTGCGCAAGCAGGGTCCCGGCCTGGTCACCGCTGCCGACATCGCGCCCCCGGCCGGTGTCGAGGTCCACAACCCGGACCTGGTCCTCGCCACGCTCAACGGCAAGGGCAAGCTGGAGATGGAGCTGACCGTCGAGCGCGGTCGCGGCTACGTCTCCGCCGTCCAGAACAAGCAGCTGGGCCAGGAGATCGGCCGCATCCCGATCGACTCCATCTACAGCCCGGTCCTCAAGGTCACCTACAAGGTCGAGGCGACCCGAGTCGAGCAGCGCACCGACTTCGACAAGCTGATCGTCGACGTCGAGACCAAGCAGGCCATGCGCCCGCGCGACGCCATGGCGTCCGCCGGCAAGACCCTGGTCGAGCTGTTCGGTCTGGCCCGCGAGCTCAACATCGACGCCGAGGGCATCGACATGGGCCCGTCCCCGACGGACGCCGCCCTGGCCGCCGACCTGGCGCTGCCGATCGAGGAGCTGGAGCTCACCGTTCGGTCGTACAACTGCCTCAAGCGCGAGGGCATCCACTCCGTGGGTGAGCTCGTCGCCCGCTCCGAGGCCGACCTGCTCGACATCCGCAACTTCGGTGCGAAGTCGATCGACGAGGTCAAGGCGAAGCTGGCCGGCATGGGCCTGGCCCTCAAGGACAGCCCGCCCGGATTCGACCCGACCGCCGCCGCCGACGCCTTCGGCGCCGACGACGACGCGGACGCCGGTTTCGTCGAGACCGAGCAGTACTGAGAAAGCTTGCGGGGGGCTCGCGCCCCCCGCACCCACCCCCTCGCGACCGCTTGGGGGAACTGACACCGGTACCTGACACGGCCGGTGCAGATTTGAAGGAGTAACAATGCCGCGTCCCGCAAAGGGTGCCCGCCTGGGCGGCTCCGCCGCGCACGAGAAGCACCTCCTCGCGAACCTCGCGAAGGCGCTCTTCGAGCACGGCCGCATCACCACCACCGAGGCCAAGGCCCGCCGCCTGCGTCCCTACGCCGAGCGTCTGGTCACCAAGGCCAAGAAGGGCGACATCCACAACCGTCGCCTGGTGCTGCAGACGATCACGGACAAGAGCATCGTGCACACGCTGTTCACCGAGATCGCCCCGCGCTACGAGAACCGCCCCGGTGGTTACACGCGCATCACCAAGATCGGCAACCGTCGTGGCGACAACGCCCCGATGGCCGTGATCGAGCTGGTCGAGGCCCTGACCGTGGCCCAGCAGGCCACCGGTGAGGCCGAGGCCGCCACCAAGCGCGCCGCGAAGGACGCCGAGGCCGTGGCCGAGGCTCCCGCCGCCGAGGAGACCAAGGAGGCCTGATCCCGTCCCGGGATCGAGCTTGCTTGATCGGCTCTGAACGGGCCCGCCCCTTCCCGGGGGCGGGCCCGTTCTGCATTGCTGTGCTTCTGAGAGGATCTGTCACGTGAGTGACGAGGTGGAGCCCGGGCACGTCCGGGTACGGCTGGACCTGAGCTACGACGGCAAGGACTTCTCCGGCTGGGCGAAGCAGCGCACGCTGCGGACCGTCCAGGGCGAGCTGGAGAGCGCCCTGCAGACCGTGATGAGGCTCAAGGAGCCGGTCGAACTGACGGTGGCCGGACGCACCGACGCCGGGGTGCACGCGCGCGGGCAGGTCGCCCAGTTCGACCTGGCCGAGGAGGTGTGGGCCGAGCACCACGACAAGCTGCTGCGCCGCCTCGCGGGCCGGCTGCCGCACGACGTACGGGTGTGGAAGGCCGCCGAGGCCCCCGAGGGCTTCAACGCCCGGTTCTCCGCCATCTGGCGCCGCTACGCCTACCGCGTCGGCGACCACCAGGCGGGCGTGGACCCGCTGCGCCGCGGGCACGTGCTGTGGCACCAGTGGCCGCTGGACGTGGACGCCATGAACGAGGCCGCCGGTGCGCTGGTCGGCGAGCACGACTTCGCCGCGTACTGCAAGAAGCGCGAGGGCGCCACGACCATCCGTACGCTCCAGCAGCTCAGCTGGGAGCGCGGCGAGGACGGCGTCATCACGGCGACCGTCCGCGCGGACGCGTTCTGCCACAACATGGTCCGCTCGCTGGTCGGGGCCCTGCTCCACGTCGGCGACGGGCACCGGCCCGTCGAGTGGCCCGGACAGGTGCTGGCCGCCGCCGTACGGGACTCCTCGGTGCACGTGGTCAAGCCGCACGGGCTGACCCTGGAGGAGGTCGGCTACCCGGCGGACGAGCTGCTGGCCGCCCGCAGCAAGGAGGCGCGGAACATGCGGACGCTGCCGGGCGCGGGCGGCGGCTGCGCGGGCTGCTGAGCCCTCCGTCCGGCCGGGCGGGCGCAAACCGGTTGGGCGGATCACCGCCCGACCGGGAGAATGCCCGGCATGGGACATCTCGAAGCCAGCCACCTGGAGTACTACCTTCCCGACGGGCGGGTCCTGCTCCCCGACGTCTCCTTCCGCGTGGGGGAGGGGTCGGTGGTGGCCCTGGTCGGGGCGAACGGCGCGGGCAAGACCACCCTGCTGAAGCTGATCTCCGGCGAGCTCCAGCCGCACGGCGGCGGGGTCGCCATCAGCGGCGGGCTCGGCGTGATGTCGCAGTTCGTGGGCTCGGTCCGGGACGAGACGACCGTACGGGACCTGCTGGTCTCGGTGGCGCAGCCGCGGATCCGGGACGCGGCGAAGGCCGTGGACCGGGCCGAGCACCTGATCCTGACGGTCGACGACGAGGCCGCGCAGATGGCGTACGCGCAGGCGCTCAGCGACTGGGCCGACGTCCAGGGCTACGAGGCGGAGACCCTGTGGGACGTGTGCACCACGGCCGCGCTGGACATCCCGTTCGACCGGGCCCAGTACCGCGAGGTGCGCACGCTGTCGGGCGGTGAGCAGAAGCGGCTGGTGCTGGAGGCGCTGCTGCGCGGGCCGGACGAGGTGCTGCTGCTCGACGAGCCGGACAACTACCTCGACGTGCCGGGCAAGCGGTGGCTGGAGGAGCAGCTGAAGGCCACCCGCAAGACGGTGCTCTTCGTGTCGCACGACCGGGAGCTGCTGTCCCGGGCCGCCGAGAAGATCATCAGCCTGGAGCCGAGCCCGACGGGTACGGACGTCTGGGTGCACGGCGCGGGCTTCGACACGTACCACGAGGCGCGCAAGGAGCGCTTCGCCCGCTTCGAGGAGCTCAAGCGGCGCTGGGACGAGGAGCACGCCCGGCTGAAGGCGCTGGTGCTGCGGCTGCGGAACCAGGCCGCGAGCAGCCCGGACATGGCCTCGCGGTACCGGGCGATGCAGACCCGCTTCCAGAAGTTCGAGGAGGCGGGCCCGCCGCCGGAGCCGCCGCGCGAGCAGGAGATCAAGATGCGGCTCAAGGGCGGGCGTACGGGCGTGCGCGCGCTGACCGTGGAGAACCTGGAGCTGACGGGGCTGATGAAGCCCTTCTCGCTGGAGGTCTTCTACGGCGAGCGGGTCGCGGTGCTCGGCTCGAACGGCTCCGGCAAGTCGCACTTCCTGCGGCTGCTGGCGGGCGAGGACGTCAAGCACACCGGTGACTGGAAGCTGGGCGCGCGGGTGCTTCCCGGCCATTTCGCGCAGACGCACGCGCACCCGGAGCTGTTCGGGCGCACGCTCGTGGACATCCTGTGGACGGAGGCGGCGAAGCCGCTCGGCCCCGCGATGGCGGTGCTGCGCCGGTACGAGCTGGAGCGTCAGGGAGAGCAGAAGTTCGAGAAGCTCTCGGGCGGCCAGCAGGCGCGTTTCCAGATCCTGCTGCTGGAGCTGGCCGGTACGACGGCGCTGCTGCTGGACGAGCCGACGGACAACCTGGACCTGGAGTCGGCGGAGGCACTGCAGGACGGTCTGGAGTCGTACGACGGGACCGTGCTGTGCGTGACGCACGACCGCTGGTTCGCGCGGACCTTCGACCGGTATCTGGTCTTCGGTTCGGACGGTGTCGTGAGGGAGACTCAGGAGCCCGTCTGGGACGAACGCAGGGTCGAGCGCAAGCGCTGACGCGCGGACCGTGTGTCCGGCGGACGGAGTCCGACGCAGTCGGCCGAAGCCGCCGAGGCCCCCTGGGGCCGAGGGGTACGAGGGCGACGGTGTGGATGGGGCCTCAGGAGCCCGTCCGGGACGAACGCAGGGTCGAGCGCAAGCGCTGAGGGGGACTGCCGTGGGGCTGCGGCCGAGCATCTGGCTCATGCGGTGGCGGCAGCCGTCCACGGGGGTCCGGGTGACCGGGTGGCTGCTCGGGCCGGCCCCGCGGGCGTGGCGGGTGGTCTCGGCGGGGGTCCTGGTGTTCCTGGCCGTCTCCACGAGCCTGCGGGCGAACTGGGGCTCCGACAACGCGTTCGTGGTCAAGGCCGCGCGGACGCTGCTGGACGGCGGCTCGCCGTACGAGGACAAGCGGTTCCTGTACCCGCCGAGCGCGGTGCTGATGGCGGTGCCGGAGGCGCTGCTGCCGCGGGAGGTACTGCGCTGGCTGCTGCCGGCGGGGATCTCCGGGCTGCTGGGCGCGGGCTGGCTGGCGGCGCTGAAGCTGTTCTCGGTGCCCCTGTGCTCGCGGCTCGCGGTGGGCGGGTTCGCGGTGCTGGCCCTGGCGTACAAGCCGTACGTGAACCTGGTGCTGATCGGTAACTGGACGGCGCTCTCGGCGGCCGCGCTGCCCTTCGCGCTGCTGCTCGCGCACCGGGGGAGGTGGGTGGCGGCCGGGGTGGTGGTGGGGCTGGCGATCGCCTGCAAGCCGATGCTGGTGCCGGTGGGGCTGCTGTTCGTGCTGGCCCGGCGGTGGCGGGGGCTGGCGGTGGCGGTGCTGGTGCCGCTGGGGGCGTCGCTGGCGGGGGCGCTGGTGATGCCGAGCCCGTCGCTGTTCTTCACCAAGACGCTGCCGTTCCTGTTCCAGGGGCAGGACGCGTACGCGCTGCCGTGGGACGCCTCGCCGATCGCGGTGCTGCCGCGGCTGGGGGTGCCGCAGCCGGTGGCGGTGGCGGTGGCCTTCGCGGGAGCCGGGGCGGGGCTGTGGGCGGCGTGGACGCGCTGGCGGCGGCCGGATCCGGAGGGTGACGGCGGTGAGCTGCGGCTGGTGGAGACGGCCTGCATGGTGATGCTCGCCGCATTCCTGGTCTCGCGGCCGTCCTTCGACCACTACCTGCTGGTGGTGCTTCCGCTGCTGCTGGCGTCGGGGGTGCGGGAGGGCTCGATGCCCCGCTCGCCCTGGTTCTGGCTGGCCCTGACGCCCCAGCTGGCGCTGGTCCCGTGGCCGGAGGAGCTGTCCCGCAAACGGCGCGCGTTCAAGGACTGCGCCACCCTCTGCGGGCTCGCGGTTCTGCTGGTGCGTCGTGCATCGCGCTCCGGTCGGGTTACTCTGGAACCCGTAACAACTGCGGGGTCCCCTCCCAGGACCGAACCGGAGTGCGCCGCGACGCCAGCAGAATCGGCATCGCGGACCGCGTTTTGACCCGTATGGGTCTGCTTGGGTATCCTGCTGGTTTGTTATGCGTATTGGCTTTCTCATTCTCACGTGAAAGGGCCTTACGCCGGTCCACCGGACCGATGACCAGCAGTTCGAACCGTTCGCGCGGGTTGCGTCCCGATGCGAACGAGGGCTGTCGTGATCGTCCGTGGTGACCCTGTCAGGACCCTTCCCTCGGGGCTCGCACCCTATGGGATGACCCACCACTGAAGAAGCGAAGGCATACGCGTGCGTACGTACAGCCCCAAGCCCGGCGACATCTCGCGCCAGTGGCTCGTCATTGACGCCCAGGACGTCGTCCTCGGCCGTCTGGCGACCCAGGCCGCTGCCCTCCTGAAGGGCAAGCACAAGCCGACCTACGCCCCCCACATGGACATGGGCGACTTCGTCATCATCATCAACGCCGACAAGGTTCACCTGTCCGGCAACAAGGCCTCCCAGAAGATGGCGTACCGCCACTCCGGTTTCCCGGGCGGTCTGCGCTCCGTGCGCTACGACGACCTCCTGGCGAACAACCCGGAGAAGGCCGTCGAGAAGGCCGTCAAGGGCATGCTCCCCAAGAACACCCTGGGCCGTCAGATGCTCTCGAAGCTGAAGGTCTACTCGGGCGACCAGCACCCCCACGCTGCCCAGCAGCCGGTGCCGTTCGAGATCACCCAGGTCGCGCAGTAGTTCCGGCCACCCCCTAAGACGTAGAGAATTCTGAGGAGCATCGTGGCCGAGACCACCGCCGAGACCCCCGTCGACGAGTTCGAGGGCGTCGAGGAGTACACCACCGAGTCGGACGTCGTCGTCGAGGGCGACTACACCTCCGAGTCGCTTGCCGGTCGCTTCGGTGACCCCCAGCCGGCCGCCGGCCTGGGCCGTCGCAAGAACGCCATCGCCCGCGTCCGGATCGTTCCGGGCACCGGCAAGTGGAAGATCAACGGTCGCACCCTTGAGGACTACTTCCCCAACAAGGTGCACCAGCAGGAAGTCAACGAGCCCTTCAAGCTCCTGGAGCTTGACGGCCGCTACGACGTCATCGCCCGCATCTCGGGTGGCGGCGTCTCCGGTCAGGCCGGCGCCCTGCGCCTCGGCGTGGCCCGCGCGCTGAACGAGGCGGACGTGGACAACAACCGCCCGGCGCTGAAGAAGGCCGGCTTCCTTTCCCGCGACGACCGTGCGGTCGAGCGCAAGAAGGCCGGTCTCAAGAAGGCCCGTAAGGCTCCGCAGTACAGCAAGCGTTAATCTGCGCCTGCTGTTCAGCAACGAAACCGCCCCGGCAGCACTCTCTGTGCTGTCGGGGCGGTTCGTTTACCGCCAAAAGCGGCAAACAACTGTCACTAGCGGTCACCAAGCGAAGCTTGAACTCGGGAGGACAACAGTGGGACGACTCTTCGGGACGGACGGTGTACGAGGCGTCGCCAACGCGGATCTGACGGCTGAGCTCGCGCTCGGCCTCTCCGTGGCGGCCGCACATGTACTGGCCGAGGCGGGCACCTTCGAGGGCCACCGGCCGACGGCCGTGGTCGGCCGCGACCCGCGCGCGTCGGGCGAGTTCCTGGAGGCCGCGGTCGTCGCCGGCCTCGCCAGCGCCGGCGTTGACGTCCTGCGCGTCGGTGTGCTGCCCACCCCGGCGGTGGCGTATCTCACCGGTGCGCTGGGCGCCGACCTCGGCGTGATGCTCTCCGCGAGCCACAACGCCATGCCCGACAACGGCATCAAGTTCTTCGCGCGCGGCGGCCACAAGCTCGCCGACGAGCTGGAGGACCGCATCGAGTCCGTCTACGAGGAGCACCGCACGGGCGCGCCCTGGGAGCGCCCCACCGGCTCCGGCGTCGGCCGCGTCTCCGACTACGACGAGGGCTTCGACAAGTACGTCGCCCACCTCATCGGGGTCCTCCCCAACCGCCTCGACGGCCTGAAGGTCGTCCTGGACGAGGCCCACGGCGCGGCCGCGTACGTCTCGCCCGAGGCCTTCACCCGCGCCGGTGCGGAGATCGTCACGATCGGCGCCGAGCCCGACGGCCTGAACATCAACGACGGCTGCGGCTCCACCCACCTGGACCTGCTGAAGCAGGCCGTGGTCGAGCACGGCGCCGACCTCGGCATCGCCCACGACGGCGACGCGGACCGCTGCCTGGCCGTGGACGGCACCGGCGCCGAGGTCGACGGCGACCAGATCCTCGCCGTCCTGGCGCTGGCCATGCGCGAGGCCGGGCAGCTGCGCGGCGACACCGTGGTCGGCACGGTCATGTCGAACCTGGGCTTCAAGCTGGCCATGGAGGCCGAGGGCATCCAGGTCGTGCAGACCGGCGTCGGCGACCGCTACGTGCTGGAGTCCATGAAGGAGCACGGCTACGCCCTGGGCGGCGAGCAGTCCGGCCACGTGATCATCCTCGACCACGCGACGACCGGCGACGGCACCCTGACCGGCCTGATGCTGGCGGCGCGCGTCGCGGCGACCGGGCGCTCGCTGGCCGAGCTGGCCGGGGTCATGCAGCGGCTGCCGCAGATCCTGATCAACGTCCCGGACGTGGACAAGTCCCGCGTGGCCACCTCGGGCGAGCTGGCCGCGGCCGTCGCCGACGCCGAGCGCGAGCTGGGCTCCACCGGCCGGGTGCTGCTGCGCCCGTCCGGCACCGAGCCCCTCGTACGCGTGATGGTGGAGGCCGCCGACATCGAGCAGGCCCGCACGATCGCCGGCCGGCTCGCGGACGCGGTGAAGTCGGCGCTCGGCTAAGCGCTGCCGCTGCCTCGTGGCGCACCCGGCGGGCGGGTCATCCGCGCGTGCTGGGTGCGCCACAGCAGCTTCCACCCGATCAGGGTCAGCGAGCCGGAGACGATGATGCCGAGCAGGTTCAGCAGCAGCTGCTCCGCCGAGCCCCACATCTGGCCGAACTCCCCGTAACCGAGCGCCACGGCCGCGTTCGCGGCGGCCGGGACGGTGGTCACCGAGATCGCCACCCCCACCAGCGCCCCCGACTTCGCCGACGTCAGCGACAGCATCCCGGCCACACCGGCGAGCACCGCCACGACGAAGGAGAACGGGTCGGGCTGCCAGATGAAGCTGGTGTTGGGCCGCGGCTTGTCGAGCATCCCCGGGTGGAACAGCCCGAGCGCGTCCATGACCAGGCTGAACGCGGTCGTCGCGACGATCGCGGCGGCGAAACCGACCAGCAGGGCGATCAGCGAGCGCCACGCCGCCTTCGGGGCGCGCTGCACCAGCCCCGTGCAGATCCCGGCGAGCGGCCCGAACTCGGGGCCGACGGCCATTGCGCCGACGATCAGGATCGCGTTGTCGAGCACCACGCCGCAGGCGGCGATCATCGTGGCGACGATCATGAACGCGCTGTAGGTGATGGTGAGGGTCGACTCCTCGTGGGTGGACTCGGAGAGCTGCTCCCAGATCACCGCGTCCGCCGCCTCGCCCGGGGCCTCCTCCTCCGCCTCGTCGGCGCGCGTGGAGATGGAGAGGTCGATGTTCTCGACGGCGATGGACCCGCTCCGGTCGATGCCGAGGGAGCGCATCTCCTGGAGCAGCTCGTCGGCCGACTCGCGGGCCACGTCGCACAGCACCAGGTCGCCCTCGGGGTCTCGGGCGGCGCCCTCCAGGACGACCAGGTGGGTGGTGCCGACGGTCTGCCCGATCAGCTCCACCACCTGCTCGGTGAGGTGGTGCGGGGCGATCATCCTCAGGTGCAGCATGGCCGCACCCTAGTGCTACAGCTTGCGCAGGCTCAGCTTCTGCACCTTGTGGTCGGGTCCCTTGCGCACGACGAGGGTGGCGCGGCCGCGGGTGGGGGCCACGTTCTCCAGCAGGTTGGGCTTGTTGATGGTCCGCCACATCGTCTGCGCGTACTCCAGGGCCTCCTCCTCGGAGACCTGGGTGTACTTGCGGAAGTAGGAGAAAGGATTCTGGAACGCGGTCTCGCGCAGCTTCCGGAACCGGTTGAGGTACCAGCGCTCGATGTCCTCGGGGCGGGCGTCCACGTACACGCTGAAGTCGAAGTAGTCGGCGAGGCCGACGCGGGTGCGGCCGTCCTTGCCGGGCAGCGCGGGCTGCAGGACGTTGAGCCCCTCGACGATGAGGATGTCGGGGCGGCGGACGACGAGCTGCTCGCCCGGCACGATGTCGTAGATCAGGTGGGAGTAGACCGGCGCCTTGACCTCGTCCTTGCCCGCCTTGATGTCGGCGACGAACCGGGTCAGCGCGCGGCGGTCGTAGGACTCGGGGAAGCCCTTGCGGGAGGTCAGGCCGCGGCGCTGGAGCTCCTTCATCGGATACAGGAAGCCGTCCGTGGTGACCAGCTCGACGCGGGGGTGCTCGGGCCAGCGGGCCAGGAGGGCCTGGAGCAGACGGGCCACGGTGGACTTGCCGACGGCGACGGAGCCGGCGACCCCTATGACGAAGGGGGTGCCCTGCTGGGCGCCGTGGCCGTTGCCGGCGTCGCCGAGGAAGGTGTTCAGGGTGCCGCGGAGGTTGCTGGTGGCGCCGACGTACAGGTTCAGCAGGCGGGATAGCGGCAGGTACACGTCCCGGACCTCGTCGAGGTCGATGACGTCGCCCAGGCCGCGCAGCCGCTCCACCTCCTCGGCGGTCAGGGGCAGCGGGGTCCGCTCGCGCAGGGCGCTCCACTCGGCCCGGGTGAGGTCGACGTACGGAGACGGGTCCTGGGCCCGGCGGGGACCGGGGCGCTCCGTTGCGCGGTCCGGCGTACAACGCGTCGGCGAGGTGATCACACCGCCATTGTCGGGGCTCCGGGGCCCTCGTGGGTGGTGGGGTCGGTCACGTGAGGGGTGGCTGCCGGGAGAACGGGTGGTTGCGGCGGTCGGGCGGTGCGGAGGCGGGTTGTGCACGAGTACGTCTCGATCGGAGGCCCGCGCGGTCTCGTGCGGATCACGAATTCGGCCCGCGCGCCGCGAACGCCGATCAGGTGATCGATCGAGTCGTACATTGAACATCACCGTGGCGTCGACCAGCGTCCCGGCGGTGTTCGGTTTTCTGGGGGGAAGTCTTCGTGGGTAAGAGTCATGTCCGTCGTGCTGTCCTGGCCGCGTCCGCGGTGTCGCTGAGTCTGCTGGTGACGGCCTGCGGATCCGGCGACTCCGGGGCGAAGGGCGGCGCCGGGGGGAAGCCGGAGGCGGGGGCCGCCGCCTCCGCGTCGGCCGCCGCGGGGAAGTCGGCCGCCGAGCTGGCCCCGCTGCTGGTGAACCAGGCGGACCTGCCGCAGTACAAGGTCGAGCCGGACTCCCCGAAGGACGACCCGACGAGGAAGGTCGACTCCGACAAGGCCGTCTGCAAGCCGCTGGTCCAGCTCCAGGGCCTCGTGCCGATCGGCAAGCCGGCCGGCACCGTGATCGCCACCGTCAGCGAGAAGCGCAAGCCCCTGGGGGCGGGCGCCACCCTGGACGAGCAGATCGCCGAGCTCAAGGACACCGCCGGTGTCTCGGGGACGTCCGTCGTCCTCGACTCGTACGGCGCCAAGGGCGCCGAGGAGGCCTTCGCGGGGCTGAAGGCCGCCGCTGCGGCCTGCTCCGGCGGGTACGCCTCCATCGACGGCGCCAGGACCACCAAGGTCGAGAAGGTCGCGCCCGCCGCCCCGGTCACCGCCGGGGACGAGTCCCTGGCGTTCCAGCTGGTGGTGGCCCTGCCCGCCGGCGGCGCGAAGGGCAGCATGCAGTTCATCGTCGTGCGCAAGGGCGCCACGCTGGTCACCTTCGAGGGCCTGAGCGTGACCGGTGAAGCCGCACAGCCGCCGAAGGCGGTCGTGGAGGCCCAGGTCAAGAAGCTCGGATGAGACCACCGCGCGCGCGGCGCCTCGCCGCAGTGAGTGCCTCGGCGGCCTCCGGTCTGACGCTGGCCCTGCTGGTCACCGGATGCGGGACCGCCCGGCCGGGCATGGTGATGGAGATCGTGCCGCCGGCGGAGCTGCCCGCCGGCACGGCCGACCACGCCTCGAAGGGCAAGGGGCAGGAGGTGCCGGCCCGGCTGATCCTGGCGCAGGGCGACCTCGTGGACCACCGGGTCAGCCCCGAGGGGGCGGACAGCGCCCTGGTGAGCGTGGACCGGCCGGAGTGCAGGGAGCTGGCCCACGCGGCCTCCGGGTTCCTGCCCACGGGCCGGACCGGCTGGGCCAAGGCGTCGGTGGTCGCCGTACCGGCGCCGCTGCCGCAGGAGGCCACGGACCGGCAGAGGCGGGCGGCCGCGCAGGACGCGGCCAGCTCCACCGTGACGGTGGTGACCCTCGGCACGTACGCGGGGAACGCGGCCGGCGGGCACTTCGCCGAGGTGCGGGCCGCGGGCGAGGCCTGCACGGACGGCTACTCCGCCACCGCGAACGGGGAGACCGTCCGGGTGACGCGGGTCGTCCCGCACGCCGCGCACGGCGGCGACGAGGCGGTCGGCTACACGGTGGAGGCCGAGCACGACGGCGAGCACTACGCCACCGAGCTCGTGGTGGTCCGCAAGGGCGGCACGCTCGCGAACTTCCTGGCCGGCCGCACCTCCGGGGCGGCGGAGCTCGCGGCTCCGGTGGTCGAGGCGCAGCTGCGCAAGCTGGGCTGAGGGCGGGCCGAGGGCAGGCCGGGGGCGGGCCGAGGGCGGGCCCAGGGCCTCGAACGGCCGATTCGAAAACATCGTCAACCCCGATCCGGTGGATTCGCCGGGGCGGGGTTTTCGTCTTGTTCGGGTACGGGGCAGACGGGCGGCCACGGCGTACGCTGCCGCCTATGTGCGGAATTGTGGGTTACGTAGGGGCGCAGTCTGCGCTCGATGTGGTCATCGCCGGACTGAAGCGGCTGGAGTACCGCGGCTACGACTCGGCCGGGGTCGCCGTGCTCGCCGACGGGGTGCTCGCCAACGTCAAGAAGGCCGGAAAGCTCGTCAACCTGGAGAAGGAGCTGGTCAGTCGGCCGCTGCCGGCCGGCTCCACGGGCCTCGGGCACACCCGGTGGGCGACCCACGGCGGGCCCACCGACGTCAACGCCCACCCCCACCTGGACAACTCCGGCCGGGTGGCGGTCGTGCACAACGGCATCATCGAGAACTTCGCCGAGCTGCGCGCCGAACTCGCCGAGCGCGGGCACCGGCTGGAGTCCGAGACGGACACCGAGGTGGTCGCGCACCTGCTGGCCGAACGCTTCGAGGCGGCCGGGGGCGCCGGGGGAGGCGGCCTCGCGGAGGCGATGCGGCAGGTGTGCCGGCGGCTGGAGGGCGCGTTCACCCTGGTCGCGGTGCACGCCGACGAGCCGGACGTGGTGGTCGGCGCGCGCCGGAACTCCCCCCTGGTGGTGGGCGTTGGAGAGGGTGAGAACTTCCTCGCCTCGGACGTGGCCGCGTTCATCGCCCACACCCGGTCCGCGATCGAGCTGGGGCAGGACCAGGTCGTCGAACTCCGCCGCGACGGGGTCACGGTGACCGGCTTCGACGGTGCGCCCGCGACCGTGCGGGCGTACCACGTGGACTGGGACGCCTCGGCGGCCGAGAAGGGGGGCTACGACTACTTCATGCTCAAGGAGATCGCCGAGCAGCCGAAGGCCGTCGCCGACACGCTGCTGGGCAGGATCGACGCGAGCGGCCTGCTGACCCTGGACGAGGTGCGCATCCCCGCCTCGGTGCTCCGGGAGGTCGACAAGGTCGTGATCGTGGCCTGCGGTACGGCCTACCACGCGGGCATGATCGCGAAGCTGGCCATCGAGCACTGGACCCGCATTCCGTGCGAGACCGAGCTGGCCAGCGAGTTCCGCTACCGCGACCCGATCCTCGACCAGCGGACGCTGGTGATCGCGATCTCGCAGTCCGGCGAGACCATGGACACCCTGATGGCGCTGCGCCACGCGCGCGAGCAGGGCGCCAGGGTGCTGGCCGTCTGCAATACGAACGGCTCGACCATCCCCCGCGAATCGGACGCCGTGCTGTACACGCACGCCGGTCCGGAGGTGGCCGTCGCCTCCACGAAGGCGTTCCTGACCCAGCTGGTCGCCTGCTACCTCGTCGCGCTGTACCTCGGGCAGGTGCGGGGCACGAAGTGGGGCGACGAGATCCGGGCGGTCATCCGGGAGCTGTCGGACATCGCCGCGGCGGTGGACACCGTGCTGGAGACGATGGAGCCGGTACGGGCCCTGGCGCGCTCCCTCGCCGACAAGGACACCGTGCTGTTCCTCGGCCGCCACGTCGGCTACCCGGTGGCGCTGGAGGGCGCGCTCAAGCTCAAGGAGCTGGCGTACATGCACGCCGAGGGCTTCGCGGCGGGCGAGCTCAAGCACGGGCCGATCGCCCTGATCGAGAAGGACCTGCCGGTGGTGGTGGTCGTGCCGTCGCCGCGCGGGCGTTCGGTCCTGCACGACAAGATCGTCTCGAACATCCAGGAGATCCGGGCGCGCGGGGCGCGGACCATCGTCATCGCGGAGGAGGGCGACGAGGCCGTGGTCCCGTACGCCGACCACCTGATCCGGATCCCGGCGACCCCGACGCTGCTCCAGCCGCTGGTGGCGACGGTGCCGCTGCAGGTGTTCGCGTGCGAGCTGGCGACCGCGCGGGGCAACGAGGTGGACCAGCCGCGTAATCTCGCCAAGTCGGTGACCGTGGAGTAGTTGGGGTTGGCGTTGTGATCGTCGGAGTGGGGATTGACGTTGCCGAGATCGAGCGGTTCGGCGCGGCGCTGGAGCGGACGCCGCAGATGGCCCGGCGCCTCTTCCTCGAATCCGAGCTGACGCTGCCGAGCGGCGAGCGGCGCGGCACCGCCTCGCTCGCCGCCCGGTTCGCGGCCAAGGAAGCCCTGGCCAAGGCCCTGGGCGCGCCCGCCGGGCTGCTGTGGACCGACGCCGAGGTGTACGTCGAGGACACCGGGCAGCCCCGGCTGCGGGTCTCCGGCACGGTCGAGGCGCGGGCGCGGGCGCTCGGCGTGAAGTCCTGGCACATCTCGCTCAGCCACGACGCCGGCGTCGCGTCGGCGGTGGTGATCGCCGAGGGCTGACGGCCCGGACGGGCCCGGTGCGGCAGGCTGGGGCCATGCGTACTGCTTACAGCGTGGAGACCGTACGGGCCGCCGAGCGCGAGCTGATGGCACGGCTGCCGGAGGGCGCCCTCATGGCCCGGGCGGCGGCCGGACTGGCGGCCGTGTGCGCGCAGTTGCTGGCGCGGCGCCGGGGGCGGGTCTACGGGTCCCGGGTCGTGCTGCTGGCCGGCCCCGGGGACAACGGCGGCGACGCGCTGTACGCGGGCGCCCGGCTGGCGCGCCGCGGGGCCGCGGTGACGGCGGTGCCGATGGACCCGGCACGGATCCACCCCGGCGCGCTGGCCGCGCTGCGGGCGGCCGGGGGCCGGGTCGCGGAGTCGGTGCCCGCACGGGCGGACCTCGTACTGGACGGGCTCACCGGGATCGGCGGCCGCGGCGGACTGCGGCCGGCGGCGGCCGCGCTGGCGGAACGGATCCCGGCGGGGGCGCTCGTGGTCGCCGTGGACCTGCCGAGCGGGGTCGACGCGGACACCGGGGAGGTCGCCGGCCCGGCCGTGTCGGCCGACGTGACGGTCACCTTCGGCGCGTACAAGCCCGGCCTGCTGATCGACCCCGGGGCCTCGCGGGCGGGCGCGGTCCGGCTCGTCCCGATCGGGCTGGAGCTGCCCGCCCCGGCCGGGCTGGAGGCGCTCCAGCACGCCGACGTGGCCCGGCTGCTGCCGGTGCCGGGGGCGTCGAGCGACAAGTACCGGCGGGGCGTGGTCGGGGTCGTCGCCGGGTCGGAGCAGTACCCGGGCGCGGCCGTGCTCGCCGTGGCGGGGGCGCTGCGGGGCGGCGCGGGCGCGGTGCGGTACGTGGGCCCGGCGGCGGAGGCCGTGCTGGCGCGGTACCCGGAGGTGCTGGTCGGGCGGGGGCGGGTGCAGGCCTGGGTGGTCGGCCCCGGGCTGGGGTCCGGGCGTGCCGCCGAGGTCGAACGGGCCCTGGCCGACCGGGACGTGCCGGTGCTCGTCGACGCGGACGGGCTGCGCGGGCTGGACCCGGCGGTGGTGCGCGCGCGCCGGGCGGCGACCCTGCTGACCCCGCACGCGGGGGAGGCGGCGGCGCTGCTGGGGGTGGCGCGCGAGGAGGTGGAGGCCGGGCGGCTGGCCGCCGTCCGGGAGCTCGCGGAGCGGTACGGGGCGGCGGTGCTGCTGAAGGGGTCGACGACGCTGGTCGCCTCCGGCGGGGGTGCGGCTGTGAGGGTGAACCCGACGGGGACGCCGTGGCTGGCCACCGCCGGGAGCGGGGACGTCCTGTCCGGGCTGGCGGGGGCGCTGCTGGCGGGTGGGCTGTCCGGTGTCGACGCCGGGTCGGTGGCCGCCTATTTGCACGGGCTGGCCGGGCGGCTGGCCGCCGGTCGGCTGGCCGCCGGGGGTGCGCCGGTGGTGGCCCAGGAGGTCGCCGCCGCGCTGCCGGAGGCGTGGCGGTCGGTGCGGGCCTGACCCCGGCCGGGTGGGGCCGGGCGGCCCTGCGGGGGCTGTCCCCTACCCGCCCTTCCTCCGTTCCCCGGGCTGCTCCCGGACCCCCCTGGGGGCTCCGCCCCCAGACCCCCGCGCCTCAAACGCCGGCGGGGCTGGATTTGCCGGGCGGGGCTGGAGGGTGAGGCGGAAACAGGGCGGGCTGGATTTGCCGGGCGGGGGATACGCGGGCGAGTCGGGCAAGTCCGGCGAACCGTGCCCGATCACCGGGCCGTGCCGGTTCTGAGAGACTGTGGGCGATGAACGAGACTCCGATGCGCGTGTACGCCGAGATCGATCTTGACGCGGTACGGGAGAACGTGCGCGCCCTGCGCGCGCGGGCGCCCCGGGCCGAGCTGATGGCCGTCGTCAAGTCGAATGCCTACGGGCACGGTGCCGTCCAGTGCGCCCGCGCGGCCCAGGAGGCCGGTGCCACCTGGCTCGGCACCGCCACCCCCGAGGAGGCGCTCGACCTGCGCGCCGCCGGGATCCAGGGGCGGATCATGTGCTGGCTCTGGACCCCCGGCGGGCCCTGGCGGGAGGCCCTTGAGGCCGACATCGACGTGTCCGTCAGCGGGATGTGGGCCCTGGACGAGGTCCGGGCCGCCGCCCGCGCGGCCGGCCGTACCGCCCGCATCCACCTCAAGGCCGACACCGGCCTCGGCCGCAACGGCTGCCAGCCCGCCGACTGGGCCGAGCTCGTCGGCGCGGCCGTCGCCGCGCAGGCCGAGGGCACCGTCCAGGTCACCGGCGTCTGGTCGCACTTCGCCTGCGCCGACGAGCCCGGCCACCCCTCCATCCGGCTCCAGCTCGACGCCTTCCGCGACATGCTGGCCTACGCCGAGAAGGAGGGCGTCGACCCCGAGGTCCGGCACATCGCCAACTCGCCCGCGACGCTCACCCTCCCCGAGACCCACTTCGACCTCGTGCGCACCGGGATCGCCGTCTACGGCGTCTCCCCCTCGCCCGAACTCGGCACCCCCGCCCAGCTCGGGCTGCGCCCCGCCATGACCCTCAGGGCCTCCCTCGCGCTGGTCAAGACGGTCCCCGCCGGGCACGGCGTCAGCTACGGGCACCACTACGTCACCGAGTCCGAGACGCACCTCGCGCTCGTCCCCGCCGGCTACGCCGACGGCGTCCCGCGCAACGCCTCCGGCCGCGGCCCGGTCCTCGTGGCGGGCAAGGTCCGGCAGGCCGCCGGGCGGATCGCCATGGACCAGTTCGTCGTGGACCTCGGCGAGGACCTCGCCGAAGCCGGGGACGAGGCCGTCCTGTTCGGCGACGCCGAGCGCGGCGAGCCGACCGCCGAGGACTGGGCTCAAGCGGCGCACACCATCGCGTATGAGATCGTCACACGTATCGGAGGCAGGGTGCCCCGGGTCTACCTCGGCGGCTGACGCGGCCGAGTGAGGACGGCGACGTCGTGAGCGAGAACTGGCGCAAGGCGGGCTGGGCCGGCGCCGCCATCGGTGTGCTGGCGGCGGGCGCCGCGGCCGGTGTCGCGGTCGAACGCATCACCGTGGGACGCGGCATCCGGATGAAGGCGCGCCTCGCCCTCGACGCCGCCGGGGACTTCGGCTCCCTGCGCGGGACCGAGGGCGTCTGCCGCGCCGAGGACGGCACCGAGCTCCACTACGAGGTCGACGAACCGCCCGCCGACGGCAAGAAGCGCCGGCTGCGGCGCAGGAACCCGGCCGAGGGCACCACCGTCGTCTTCTGCCACGGCTACTGCCTCTCCCAGGACTCCTGGCACTTCCAGCGCGCCGCCCTGCGCGGGGTCGTCCGCTCCGTCTACTGGGACCAGCGCAGCCACGGCCGCAGCGACCGGGGCCTGGCCCAGGCCGACGGCGAGCCGGTGACCATCGACCAGCTCGGCCGCGACCTGAAGGCCGTCATCGACGCGGCCGCACCCGAGGGCCCGCTCGTCCTCGTAGGCCACTCCATGGGCGGCATGACCGTCATGGCCCTCGCCGAGCAGTTCCCCGAACTGGTCCGCGACCGGGTGCTCGGCGTGGTCCTGGTCGGCACCTCCAGCGGCCGCCTCGACGAGGTGACGTACGGGCTGCCCTCCGTCGGACTGGGCGCGGTGCGCCGCATCCTGCCCGGCGTCCTGAAGGCGCTCGGCTCCCAGGTCGAGCTCGTGGAGAAGGGCCGCCGGGCCACCGCCGACCTGCTCGCCGGGATGATCAAGATGTACTCGTTCGGCTCCCGCGACGTCGATCCCGGCGTGGCGCGCTTCGCCGAGCGGCTGATCGAGGCCACCCCGATCGACGTGGTCGCGGAGTTCTACCCGGCCTTCCAGACCCACGACAAGACCGCCGCCCTCCAGCGGTTCGCGGACATCCCCGTCACCGTCGTCGCCGGGGACCGGGACATGATCACTCCGGCCGCGCACAGCGTGACCATCAAGGAGGAACTCCCGGCCGCCGAGCTGGTGGTGCTGGAGGACACCGGGCACCTGATGATGCTGGAGCGCCCCGACATCGTGACCGGGCTGCTGACCGGCCTGCTGGCGCGCACCGGGGCCGTCCCCGCAGCGGCTAACGTTGGGGGACATGGAAGAAGTACCGCGGGAAGCGCCGCGCAGCCCGGCCGCTGAGGCCCTGGCCGAGGCCGCCGCAGAAACCCTGATCACCGTCGACTCGCCCGCCTCCATGCAGGAGCTGGGCCGCAGGATCGCCGGCCTGCTGCGCCCCGGCGACCTGGTCCTGCTGACCGGCGAACTCGGCGCGGGCAAGACCACCCTGACCCGGGGGCTGGGCGAGGGCCTGGGCGTGCGCGGGGCCGTGACCTCGCCGACCTTCGTGATCGCCCGGGTGCACCCGTCGCTGGGCGACGGTCCGCCGCTGGTCCACGTGGACGCGTACCGCCTCGGCGGCGGGCTCGACGAGATGGAGGACCTGGACCTCGACGTCTCGCTCCCCGACTCCGTGGTCGTCGTGGAGTGGGGCGACGGCAAGGTCGAGGAGCTGTCCGACGACCGGCTGCACGTGGTGATCGGCCGCGCCGTCGGGCACGAGGAGGTCCTGGACGACGTCCGCGAGGTCGCGCTGCGCGGCGTCGGCGCGCGCTGGGCCGGCCCGGAGCTGGCGGGGCTGGCGGCGCGGTAGCCGCCCAGGCCGCCCGGACACCGGGCCCGCTGGGCCGCCGTGGTTCCGGCCACCGTTCCGACAACGTACCGACAAGTCGTCGGGAAGATATTGCGTTGGCGCAGGCCCGCGTGATGACATGGTACCGAGCGCTGGTTAGGTGTGCCTAAGTGCGGCGTCCCGGGGTCTCAGGAGGCAGCCATGTCGGCAGCAGGAGCAGAGCGAGCGCCCGTCGTGTCCATGCGGGCCCTGCTCGCGGCGGGCGTGGCCGCCACGGCGGTGTCCACGCCTCCGCCCGCGCGCGCGGAGGCCGAGCCCGGCCCGGCGGCCGGGCCCGAGGCGGACGCGGAACGGGCCGCCCCGGAGCCCGAGGCGGCCTGATACCCACGTTCGGGTGAATCACGCTCCGCGTTCCCGTCCGGGGAAACCGGTCCGGACACCCGTCCGGAACCCCTGGGGAGCATCGTCAGGCGACGACGAACACCTTCGTGTCGCGCGTCGCGAAGGCCCACATCGCGTCACCGTCGCCGCGCGACATGCGGATCCCGCCGGTCTTCTTCGTGGAGTCCGGCTCCGGCATCGTGCCGTCCACGCGGGCGCTGAACCCGACCGCGATCCCGTCCGTCGTCGTGAACCGCACGACGTGCTCGATCGGCACCCCGTCCGTGCCGGTCACCGTGGCCGAACGCGAGACGACCATGTAGCTGCCGGGCGCCGGGTGCACCGTGCTCGGCATCACCGTGAACGTCCTCGGCTCCTTGCCGTCCTCCGAGACCAGCCACACCCGCTTCTGCGACACCGAGTACACCACCCGCACGCCCGCCCCCGAGTCGGCCGGCAGCGCCGTCGGCTTCGCCGGCTCCTGCTTGGCCGGGGGCTGGTTCTGCGCCGCGGCCGGGGCCTGCCCGGCGGGCTTCGCGGGAACCGCCGGTGCGGTCGCGGAAGCCTGGTAACCCAGGAATCCGATCGCGGCGAGCGCCGCCACGGTGAGCCCGGCCACGATTCCCGAGCTGCTGCGTGCCACCTTGCTCCACCTCTCCGCGCCTCGGACCGTCGAACTCTCGGACGACCCGCGTGTGTACCCGGTCGAAAGGTAGCAGCCGGGCCCCGCACCGACCGGCCGCAAGGCCCTGGGGCCGGGGAGTCGTAGGCTGTTCGCGTGCTCTTGCTCGCCGTAGATACCGCCACGCCCGCCGTCACCGTCGCCCTGCACGACGGGGAATCCGTCCTCGCCGAGTCGAACCAGGTCGACGCCCGCCGCCACGGGGAGCTCCTGCTGCCCTCCGTCGACCAGGTCCTCGCCGACGCCGGGGTCAAGCTCGAAGCCGTCACCGGCATCGTCGTCGGCGTCGGCCCCGGCCCCTACACCGGGCTCCGCGTCGGCCTCGTCACCGCCTCCACCTTCGCCGCCGTCCTCGGCGTCCCGGTGCACGGCCTGTGCACCCTCGACGGCCTCGCGTACGCCGCGGGCGCCGCCGGGATCGAGGGCCCCTTCACCGTCGCCACCGACGCGCGGCGCAAGGAGGTCTACTGGGCGCGCTACGAGGACCCCCGCACCCGCACCGGCGAGCCCGCGGTCGACCGCCCCGCCGACATCGCCGAACGGGTCGCCGGTCTGCCCGCCGTCGGCCAGGGCGCCGCCCTCTACCCGGACGTCTTCCCGGACGCGCGCGGCCCCGTCCACCAGTCGGCCGCGTCCCTCGCCGCCCTGGCCGCGGAACGCCTCGCGGCGGGAGCGGAGTTCCTGCCCCCGACCCCGCTCTACCTGCGCCGCCCCGACGCGCAGGTGCCCAAGAACTACAAGGTGGTCACCCCGCAGTGACGGCCCCGACCGCAGTGCTCCGCGAGATGCGCTGGTGGGACATCGAACCGGTGCTGGAACTGGAACACGAGCTGTTCCCCGACGACGCCTGGTCGGCCGGGATGTTCTGGTCCGAACTCGCCCACGCGCGCGGCCCGCAGGCCACCCGCCACTACGTCGTCGCCGAAGACCGGGAGACCGGCCGCCTCGTCGGCTACGCCGGACTGGCCGCCGCCGGCGACCTCGGCGACGTACAGACCATCGCGGCCGCCAAGGACCAGTGGGGCACGGGCCTCGGCGCCCGCCTCCTCACCGACCTGCTGCGCGCCGCCAGCGCCTTCGAATGCGACGAGGTGCTGCTGGAGGTACGGGTGGACAACACCCGCGCCCAGCGGCTCTACGAGCGGTTCGGCTTCGAGCCGATCGGCTTCCGGCGCGGCTACTACCAGCCCGGCAACGTCGACGCGCTCGTGATGCGCCTGACCGACCCGGCACAGACCAGAACCGAAAACCCTGAGAGCAGTGAGAGCAATGGCTGACGAACCGCTCGTCCTCGGCATCGAGACCTCCTGCGACGAGACCGGCGTCGGCGTCGTCCGCGGCACCACCCTGCTGGCCGACGCGATCGCGTCGAGCGTCGACGAGCACGCCCGCTTCGGCGGCGTCGTGCCCGAAGTGGCCTCCCGCGCCCACCTGGAGGCGATGGTCCCCACCATCGAGCGCGCCCTGAAGGAAGCCGGGGTCAGCGCCCGGGACCTCGACGGCATCGCCGTCACCGCCGGCCCCGGCCTCGCCGGAGCACTGCTGGTGGGCGTCTCCGCGGCCAAGGCGTACGCGTACGCGCTCGGCAAGCCGCTCTACGGGGTCAACCACCTCGCCTCCCACATCTGCGTCGACCAGCTGGAGCACGGGCCGCTGCCCGAGCCCACCATGGCGCTGCTCGTCTCCGGCGGGCACTCCTCGCTGCTGCTCGCCCCGGACATCACCAGCGACGTACGGCCGCTCGGCGCGACCATCGACGACGCGGCGGGCGAGGCCTTCGACAAGATCGCGCGCGTGCTGCAGCTCGGATTCCCCGGCGGCCCGGTCATCGACCGGCTGGCGAAGGAGGGCGACCCCAAGGCGATCAACTTCCCGCGCGGCCTGACCGGCCCGCGCGACGCGGCGTACGACTTCTCCTTCTCCGGCCTCAAGACGGCCGTCGCCCGCTGGATCGAGGCCAAGCGCAACGCGGGCGAGGAGGTGCCGGTGCGCGACGTGGCGGCGTCCTTCCAGGAGGCCGTGGTGGACGTGCTCACCCGCAAGGCCATCCGCGCCTGCAAGGACGAGGGCGTCGACCACCTGATGATCGGCGGCGGCGTGGCGGCCAACTCCCGGCTGCGCTCGCTCGCGCAGGAGCGCTGCGACGACGCGGGGATCATCCTGCGGGTGCCGCGGCCGAAGCTGTGCACCGACAACGGCGCGATGGTGGCGGCACTGGGTGCGGAGATGGTCAAGCGCAACCGGCCCGCCTCCGACTGGGACCTGTCGGCGGACTCCTCGCTGCCGGTGACGGACCCGCACGTCCCGGGCACGTCGCACGACCACGGCCACGACCACGGCCACGGGCATTCCCACTCCCACGACCACGTGCACGAACTCAGCAAGGACAACCTCTACTCGTGAGCACCGTCGCGCTGATGTGGGAGGCCCGGGCCGTCGAGGGCCGGGGCAACGAACTCATGGAGTGGGCCCGGGCGCAGGTACTGGCCCGGGAGCCGGTGCGCCGCGAGGTGCTGCGCGCCGCGCAGGACCGGGTGCTCGTGATCACCTGGTGGGAGTCCCCCGAGGGCCTGGCGGCGGAACTCCCCGAGCTGCCCGAGCCGGCCGCGGACCTGATCACCCGGGCGGTGCACCGCTGGCGGTTCGAGTCGGTGGAGACCACGGGCACGGGCTGAGGGCCTGCTGCGAAGCCGGCGGAGGCGCTGGTCGGGGCAGTGGTCGAGGAGTGCTGCGGCGATGCTCGAAGGCTCGCGGTTAGGGTCATGCCCATGCCGAGACTGCCCGCCCGTGAGCTACCGCCCCCGCCGCCGCCCGCGCACCTGCGCGAGTGGCTGGACGAGGGCGTCGTACGGGCCGACCGCGCGCGTTTCCTCACGGACCTGAGCCGGCGCAGCCTGGGCCTCGGGCGGCTGCTGTCCCTCTGGGGCGTCGCGGCGGCCTTCGCGCTGGGCTGGACCCTGGTCGGCCTGGCCGTGACGGCCTTCGCCGCGGGCGGCGGGCCCGTCGGAGCCCTCTGCTCCGCTGCGGCCGCCGCCGTGCTGCTGTGGGCCGGCCTCCGCCTCGCGCGGGGTGCCCGGCAGGAGCGGCGCGTACGGCAGCTGCTCTGCGCCTGGGTCGTGGCGGGCACCGACCCGGAGGCCGACGCCCGCCTGCGCGCCCCGGCCCGCAGCGCGGTGTGGTTCACGGCCTCCCTGGCCCTGGGCGGCTTCGGCCTCTGGCTGGCGTTCGCCTCGGCGTCCGGGGCGCGGCCGGGCACGGACACGTACGGGGAGGTCGCGTACTTCACGGGATTCGGCATGATCCTGTGGATCACCGCCCTCCTGGGCCTGGCCAAAGCCACGGCGTACCTCCGCTGGACCCACACCCCGGCAGGCCGAATCCAGCCTCGCCGGCGATTGAGGCGCGGGGTCCGGGGCGGAGCCCCGAAAGCCCCGGCGCAGCCGCGCCATTTCGCGCAGCCGGCCGAATCCAGCCCCGCCGGCGTTTGAGGCGCGGGGGTCTGGGGGCGGAGCCCCCAGAAAGCCCGGGCGTAGCCCGGGGCCGCTCGCGCGGCGGCGCGGCACGGGCCCCGACCACCCCCGGCCAGGGGAAGGGCGTAGCCCGGGGCCGCTAGCGCGGCGGCGCGGTACGGGCCCCGACTACCCCCGGCCAGGGGAAGGGGCGGGGTGACCGATCAGCATCGCAGGCGCCCCCGCCACCCGCGTCAGGAACACCGTCGCGGAGTTCGGCCCCTGCGGCTTCACCTTCTTGCGGAGCTCCTCCGGTTCGATCGCGGACCCCCGCTTCTTCACCGTCAGGATCCCGACCCCCCGCTCCCGCAGCAGCGCCTTCAGCTTCTTCAGCCCGAACGGCAGCACGTCCGTGATCTCGTACGCCGTCGCGTACGGCGTCTGACGCAGCTCGTCGGCCGTGACGTACGCGATGGTCGGGTCGATGAGCCGCCCGTCCAGCCGCTCGGCCACCTCCGCGACCAGGTGCGCCCGGATCACCGCCCCGTCGGGCTCGTACAGCCAGCGCCCGACCGGCCCGGCCTCAGGGTCCGGCAGCGGGTCGGCGGTCTCCAGCCCGACCGGCCCCGGCAGCAGGGTGGCCCGTACCGTGCCGGGGGCGGTGCCGAACCACAGCACGGCCTCCTTCACGTCACCGTGGTCGGAGATCCACTCGGCCTCCGCCTCCGCCGGCACCGCCTCGTGCGGGATCCCGGGCGCGATCTTGATGGCGGCGAGCTCCGCCGCCCGCGCCGCCTCCACCGCCCACGACAGCGGCGGCGAGTACGACTCGGGGTCGAAGATCCGCCCGCGCCCGCCCCGCCGAGCGGGGTCGATGAAGACGGCGTCGTACGCGGACACGTCGACCGCCGTCACGTCCGCCTCCCGGACCTCGATCAGGTCCGCCAGCCCCAGCGCCTCGGCGTTGGCCCGCGCGACGGCCGCCGTCAGCGGGTCGAGGTCCACCGCCAGCACCCGGATCCCGCGCCGGGCGAGCGCCAGCGCGTCCCCGCCGATCCCGCAGCACAGGTCCGCGACGCTCCGCACGCCCAGCGCTTCGAGCCGCCGCGCCCGGTAGGCGGCCACCGACGCGCGGGTGGCCATCTCCCCGCCGCCGGGGGTGAAGTACATCCGGAAGGCGTCCTCGGCCCCGAACTTCGCCACCGCCCGCTGCCTCAGCCGGGCCTGCCCCAGCGCGGCCGACACCAGCCCGGCGGGGTGCTCGCGGCGCAGCCGGGTGGCCACGGCCAGCTCCTGGGCGGGGTCGTAGTCGCGGAGGGAGTCGAGGAGGGCGCGGCCCTCGGGGGTGAGGAGCGCGGCGAAGTCTTCGGGGGTCACCGGTTCATTGTGGGCCAGCCGGTGGAAGGCGGGCGTCCGGCCGTGGTGTCGTCCGGGGTGCGGAGCCGCGTGGTGAAAAGATCCGCTGCTATGCAGCTTGTACGACAAAAGGGAAATAGTTCGCAGTTTGGTCACCGGTCCGCGCGGCGCCCGCGCGGCCGGTACGGGGTGGCCCTGGCCGCACTGCTGGTCGCCGCCCTGGGTACGGGGTGCGGGGCCACGGAGTCCGAGAAGCCGGCCAAGGCCAAGCCGGGCCAGGGGACGGAGGCGGGCGGCGCGGCCGGTGCGCTCGCCAACTCCGCCGAGAAGCTCAAGGCCGCCCAGCAGGCCCGGATCGCCGCCGCGAAGAAGTGGCGGCTGGCCAAGACGCCGCTCCTGGCCCCGGCCGCGCCCAAGACGAAGCCCGAGATCACCACGCGCGAGGGCTTCGAGGTCGAGGACCAGGACGAACTGCCCCCGGTCTTCACCACCGTCCCGACCGAGGACAAGGTCGTCTTCCTGACCGTGGACGACGGGGCCGAGAAGGACCCCGAGTTCATCAGGATGATGAGCGAGCTGAAGATCCCGTACACGGCGTTCCTCAGCGACTACCTCGTGCGCGACAACTACCCGTACTTCAAGGAGATGCAGGCGGCGGGCGTCACCCTGAACAACCACACCCTCAACCACCGCTACATGCCCGGTCTCTCGTACGAGCAGCAGCGCGAGGAGATCTGCGGCCAGCAGGACACCATCCAGAAGCAGTTCGGCAAGCGGCCCTCGCTCTTCCGCCCGCCGTACGGCAACTACAACCAGGACACCCTGAAGGCCGCCAAGTCCTGCGGCATCAAGGCGGTCCCGCTGTGGAACGCCGAGGCGTTCGTGAACCGGATGGACTACCGCGAATGGGACCGCGACCTGCATCCCGGTGACATCATCCTCACGCACTTCCGGGGCCGGGAGGACTGGAAGGGCACGATGCCTGACATGATCCGTCATGTCATGAAGACCGTCACGGACAAGGGGTATGCCGTGGCCCGCCTGGAGGACTACTTGTGAGGTACGCGCGCCGGTTGGTAGCCGGGACGCTGACGGCCGGCGCGCTCGCGCTGTCCCTGTCGGGATGCGGGAACAGCGTGGATCCCATCGAACGGCTGGGCCGCAAGACCGCGCCGGACAGCGCGTCCCCGTCGTCCGCCCCGTCCGCCCCGGCCTCCGCGGCGAGCTCCGCGCAGGCCGGTTCGGCGGGCGACGAGGCGTACCGGAAGTGGGGTCTGAAGACCCCCGTCCAGTACGCCCCCAAGCCGGCGCAGAAGCCCCAACTCCCCAAGGCCGCCCCGGGCAAGGCGGCCGTGCTGGACCGAATACCCGTCGCGCCGACGGAGAAGGTCGTCTTCCTGACCTTCGACGACGGTGCGGAGAAGGACCCCGAGTTCCTGAAGATGGCGGCCGACCTGAAGCTGCCGATCAGCATGTTCCTGACGGACAACGTGGCCTCCTCGGACTACGGCCACTTCGAGAAGCTCCGCGACAACGGCTCCGGCAGCACGGTGAACAACCACACCCTGACCCACCCGAACCTCCGCACCCTGCCCTTCGCGGCGCAGAAGAAGGAGATATGCGGGCAGCAGGACCACCTGGAGAAGCGCTTCGGCAAGCGGCCCCCGCTCTTCCGCCCGCCGTTCGGCAACTACAACGACGACACCCTCAAGGCCGCTGCCGAGTGCGGCGCCCAGACGGTGGTCCTGTGGCGGGCGTCGATGCAGATAAACGACTTCCAGTACGCGGAGGGCTCCGCCCTCAAGCCGGGCGACATCATCCTGGCCCACTTCCGCGGCCCGTCGGAGCTCAAGGGCGAGACGGAAACCCAGATGACGACCAAGATGCTCCAGCGCATACAGGACCAGGGCTACAGGATCGGCCGCCTGGAGGACTACCTGTAGCCGCCGCGGCGGCGGCGCGGGCGCGCGGCGCGGGCCTCGCGGCGCGGGTCTCGCGGTGCGGGTCTCGCGGTGCGGGCGCGCCGTCTCGCCTCGCGGTCGTACGTCGCCTCGCGGTGCGGGCGCGCTATCTCCCCCTCGACCCCCCGGGGCCGGGCGGTGGTTGCCCACCCGCCTCCCTGGGTGCGGGTGGGTGGGGCGGGGGCGGGGGTTCCGGCGGGCGGGGTCAGGACGTGGGGCGGTGGGTGGGGGGAGCGGTGCACCCTCGGGCGGGATCAGGGACGGTTTGGGGGTTTCCCGTCAGTCCCATCGTCCTTCCGTGTCGGGCCGGCCTGTCAAGGGCGCTCCTTCGTCGCGTCGCTTCGCGATGGCCTTCGGCCACCCTTGACAGGCCGTCCCGCCCCGGAAAGCCGAAAGACTGACGGGAAGCCCCCAAAAGAACGGTCACCGGACAGAGGACAAGGGACGGGTCCGTCAGGGATGAGGCGAGGGGCCGGGCGCTGGCCAGCTGGGCATCCGAGCCCTCAGGAGTCGAGATTCGGGGCCTGGGGCGCGACTACCTGCACGAAACGTCGATCTGAGCCCCCTGCGGAGCCCCCAAGCGCGTCAGATCGCTACGCGCTCCTCTTATCTCGGCGTCCGACGACCGCCTTGGGCTGGTACCCGCAGCAGAGGACGAAGTGACCAGCCCAGGGAGCCGACGGGCGCGTCAGATCGCTACGCGCTTCTCTTTCTCGGCGTCTGCCGCTGGCCTTGGGTTGATATGCACACGAGGGCCTGTAGGAGAGGGCAGGCGCGTCAGCGCTCTGCACCCTCCGGCCACAGCACGCGTACCGGTACCCCGACCCTCTCGGCGTACGCCACGACATCGGCCGTCCCGCCGAAGCCCCACGCCGGCTTTCCGTCCCACACCGCGAAGAGCATATCGGCCAGGCCCACTAGGATCTCGCTGCCCGCCATGTGAGCCGCAGAGTCGGACGCGGCCATGCCCGTGCGGTGCACATCGGAGGCCCGGCGGACGAGATCGTCGTACACGGGCCAGTGCGCGTCCGGCAGGCCCTCTCGGTACTCCTCGGCGGGAATGACGACCTCCAGCCGGCCACCGTGATCGAGCACGGCTTGGGCGAACCAGGCGTCGGGGCCGTCCGAGATGCAGGAGACCCCCGTCAGCTCCGCCGCCTCCAGGTCTCCGACGGCCGCCGCAAGAAGGCCGCGCACGCGCTTCTCCACTTCCGGGCTCAACCTGCGGTGACCTGTGATCCCCACACGCATCTCGTGCTCCTCCTACAGATAGACGTCTTGCAGCCGTTCATCAAATTCACGCACGACTCTGGGGGGCGAGGTCAAGGACAGAGAACGGCGTAGGGCGCGGGCCCGTTCCACGATCCGGCCGGAGCGGTAGGCCACGCCGGTCTCGACTGCCTTCGACGCGAAGGCGAACGCCGCCTCGATGCGTCCGGCGGACAGATGCCCGGCAGCCACGTCCAGCACCACGAGGGCGCGCTGCTTCGCATGGCCTGTGGCCAGCGCCTCCGTGTCATCCGCCAACACCCAGTCCGGGAGGCCGAGCCGTGCCCCGCACGTCACCCGGCACGCCGCGACCTTGGCTCCGTCGAACCGGAACACCCACGGCCACGGAGGTGGTTCCTCACCGCGCAGAGACTCCGCCACGGCGCGGCTGCGGTTGAGCGCTCGATCGGTCTCCCGATGGTCCCCGTTTGCCGCATGGGCGAGGGCTTCGACCGAGGACAGCCACGCGTCGGCGACTGCCGGTCTGGTAGGCGGCCAGCAGCGGGTCACCGGCCGACCGCGCGGCGCGGATTGCCGCGCCGTACCAGGACCGCGCCGATCCATGGTCGCCCATGTCCCACGCCAGCCACCCGGCCAGGCTGGCTGCCTCACTGCCCACGGCCGCAAGGCGGCTGCGCATCTGGTCCGTGCCTGCGCTGCGTGTCACGCTCTGGATCAGCCGGATGTGGGACTGCACCGCATCGGACAGATCCCGGGAAGGGGTGGTGCTGTCCAGGCGCCGGTATCCGGTGGTGTTCATCCGCAAGGCCGCCACCTGCCCCCCATCACCGTCGCCCTGTGACAGGGCACCGAGAAGGGGTGAAGCCGCTGCTGCGGCCACACCCCCAAGGAACTCACGTCGTTCCACTCGCTCAGATCCGTCCCGTAAGGCGTGTTGCTCGGCGAGGCCGACAAGCCCAGCCGGGATCCCCAGGTACGCGGCCACGGCCGCAAGCAGATCCGTCCCGTAGGACCTTGCCCCGTGGTTCTCCAGACGTGACACCGCCGACTGCGAAAGCCCGCAGGCCTGGCCCACCTGTTTCTGCGTGAGCCCGGCAGCCTTACGGCACAGCTCGATGACCCTGCCGTAGTCCCCTGCTCGGGATGCTTCTCGAACCTTTGGTGCCTGCCAGCCCACCACCAGATCACCCACGTTACGAGTTTCGATCGTCAATGCCGCATGTGCGTATCCGCTTTCCGCATACGCACATGCGGAAAGCGGGTCCCCGATGGTCCCACTGTGAGGGCCGTCATTGACTGGACATCAGCAGGCCCGGACGGCGGCTGATTTCGCCCTCCTGCCCGGCTGCCGTCCCCTCCGTCCCTCCACCTACCCGGACGGCGAACCCCATCCCGCTGCACAGGAATGGCACACATGAGTGAAATCACTCTCATTGACCCGGCAAACGAGGCCTTCGCAAGGGGTCGCCGCAACAGTCACACCCAGTGCGGAACTGCTTGACCGTGCGCTGCTCGGCTGGGAGCGCTTCCTCAGCACCTTCGAGAAGGTGTCGGATGAGTGAGCGGTACGAGTACGTCCCTCACCGCCTCCTGCGCCGTCGCGTGCGCGACATCGCGTCCGGTGCGGAGGGCGAGCTGATGGCCGTGATCAACGAGAACGTCTCGGACTCTCCCGTCCACGAGCGCTGGATGGAGCTCGCCTACATCCGGGGCGCCTCGGGCCGTGAGTTCACTACGGCCGTCACCAACATCCAACCCGCCGACCACCAGCCCAGGACGGCCGTCAGCCGCCGAGACCTGCGAAGCGCGTAGCGATCTGCCGCGCCCGTCCGCTCCCCGGGCTGCCCTGTTCGGCCTCCCGTGCGGGTATCAGCCCAAGGCGGTCGCCAGCCGCCGAGACGGGAGGAGCGCGTAGCGATCTGCCGCGCCTGGCGGCTTCCTGGGCTGGTCATTTCGCCCTTGGGTGCGGGTACCAGCCACAGGCGGTCGCCGGACGCTGAGAGATGAGGAGCGCGTAGCGATCGGCTGCGTCTCCCGGTTTCCCCGGGCTGCTCTGATCGACCTTTCGTGCAGGTAGGCACGCCGCTGGCTCGGAACGGCGACTCCTGAGGGCTCGGATGCCCGGCGGCCGACGCCCGGCTCCTCGCCTCGTCGCTGATACGGCCGTCCTTCTCCTCTGGACCGTGCCGTTCTTTTGGGGGTTTCCCGGCAGTCTTTCGGCTTTCCGTGGCGGGTCGGTCTGTCAAGGGTCGCCGAAGGCGATCGCGTAGCGACGCGACCGAAGGGAGCGCCCTTGACAGGCCGGCCCGACGCGGAAGGACGATGGGACTGACGGGAAGCCCCCAACCTGCTCTGAGACCGTCCGAGGGGATCCCGCCCACCCGGCCACCGCCCCGCAGACAGGGAGGCGGGTGGGCAGCCACCGCCCGGCCCCCACCCCCACGAGGGGGAGATAGCGAGCCCGCGCCCCGCGCCCCCGCCACCCCCCCCGTCAGCGCCCCAGCGCCGTTTCGTGCTCCATGCGGGTCAGCTTCTGCGGGTTGCGGACGGTGT
This sequence comes from Streptomyces sp. NBC_00158, assembly GCF_045160885.1. NCBI lineage: Bacteria > Bacillati > Actinomycetota > Actinomycetes > Kitasatosporales > Streptomycetaceae > Streptomyces > Streptomyces sp. NBC_00158. Next base: position 2,885,778 of record NZ_CP108161.1, on the reverse strand, counting down.
AGAGGCCGGTGACGAGGCCTTCGTCGATCCGCATCGCCACGACCATCTCGACCTCCCCGTCGATCCGCATGAGGAGTGCCGGGTGGCCGTTGACCCGGGTCGGCTCCGCGGTCATCAGGGGGCCGAAGGCGGCGACGCCCGCGGCCAGCAGCCGGGCCACCTTCTCCGCGCCGATGACGGGCCTGGGCATGGCCTGTTTGATGCCGCCGCCGTCGCTCAGGGCGACGACGTCCGGTGCGAGGAGGTCGAGCAGGCCCTGGAGGTCGCCCGTCTCCAGCGCCCGCCGGAAGGCGTCGAGGGCGGCGCGGGTCTCGGTCGCGGAGACGACCCCGCGCGGCCGGCGCGCGGCGACGTGCGAGCGTGCCCGGTGCGCGATCTGGCGGACCGCCGCCGGGCTCTTCTCCACGGCCTCCGCGATCTCCTCGTACCCCAGGTCGAACACCTCGCGCAGGACGAACACCGCCCGCTCGGTCGGCGCCAGCGTCTCCAGCACCAGCATCATCGCCATCGAGACGCTGTCGGCCAGCTCGACGTCCTCGGCCACGTCCGGTGCGGTGAGCAGCGGTTCCGGCAGCCAGGGGCCGACGTAGTTCTCCTTGCGCCGGCTCAGCGTGCGCAGTCGGCCGAGGGCCTGCCGGGTCGCGATCCGGACCAGGTACGCGCGCGGCTCCCGCACCGTGTCCAGGTCGACCCCCGACCAGCGCAACCAGGTCTCCTGGAGGACGTCCTCCGCGTCCGAGGCCGAGCCGAGCATCTCGTAGGCGACGGTGAACAGCAGCTTGCGGTGCCTGACGAACGCCTCGGTGGCGGGGTCGGGACGGCCGTCCTCACTCATGTGCGGTCTCCTGATTCCTTCGTGCGTGGCCATGTCGCGCATACGACGCCGGACCGCGCCGCTTTGTGACAGCCCCCGCGCAGGCCCGCCCCGTGACGCGCGTCACAGCGGTCCGCCTGTCACAGGCGCCGGGCGGCCGGCATCTCATGTCCGACCAGTCGCGTTGACGAGGAGGACGACATGAAGGTCGTGGTGGTGGGCGCCGGCTACGCGGGGATGCTCGCGGCGAACCGGATCGCCAAGAAGGTGAGGGACGCGGAGATCACGGTGGTCAACCCGCGCCCCGATTTCGTGGAACGCGTACGGCTCCACCAGCAGATCGCCGGGACGGCCTCCGTGGTTGCGCCCCTCGCGTCGATGCTCCGCCCCGGGATCACCGTCCGGGTCGCCACCGTGGAGAAGGTGGGCGACGGCCACGTCGGCCTCGCGGGCGGGGAGACCCTCGACTTCGACCACGCCTTCCTGGCCGTCGGCAGCACGGTCCGGCCCATGGCCGGAACGGTCCCGGTCGGCACCTGGGAGGGTGCGGAGCAGGCCCGCGCGGAGCTCGGCACGCTGCCCGCGGGCAGCGCGGTGACGGTGGTCGGGGGCGGTGCGACGGGCATCGAGACGGCGGCCGAGGTCGCCGAGGCCCGGCCCGACCTGCGGGTACGGATCATCGGCCCGTCGGTCGCCGACGGCTTCTCCGACCGCGCGCGGACCAAGGCCCGCGCCGGACTGGAGCGCCTGGGGGTCGAGGTGGTGGACGACGCGGTCACGGAGGTCACCGACGGCGTCGTGCGCCTGCGCTCCGGGGCGGCGGCCGCCTCCGACCTGACCCTGTGGGCGATCGTGGCCGACGTACCCGACCTGGCCGCGCGCAGCGGGCTCACCGTCGACGCGCGGGGGCGGGCGCTCGTGGACGAGTGCCTGCGCAGCGTCGACGACGGCCGGATCTTCGTCGTGGGCGACTGCGCGGCGGTGCCGGGCGCCCGCTTCGCCTGCGCCCTCGCCGGCCCGCAGGCCGCCCACGCCGCCGACACCCTGGTCCGCCTGATCGGTGGCCGCGAGCCCGAACCGTACGCGCCGCGGTACGTGGCCCGGGCCGTCACGCTCGGCCGCAAGGGCGCGGTGGCCCAGTTCACCCGCTCCGACGACACCCTCCGCCGCTCCTGCCTCACCGGGCGCACCGCCGTGGTGATCAAGGAGCTCGCGTCCCGAGGGGGCAAGTACGGGGCCCGGACGGGCACCGGGGGGTGACCGCGTCAGCGCGTACGGGCCTTGCGCGCCGCGAGGTCGCGCCACTTGCAGTACATCGCCGCCGAGTCGGTCCGGTACCTCCACGGGAGCGCGTCCACGTAGCCGTCGACGAGGCGGAACTGCGCCAGCGCCAGGTCGTACCGCTTCTGGCGGGTCAGGAAGTAGGCCAGCAGATGGCGGACGTCGGCGGTGTTCGGGTTGTCCGGTGCGGCCGCGCCGACATCGGCCAGGGCGGCGTCCACCATGGAGACCACGTGCGGCGAGCGGTAGGCGGCGGCAGTGTCCTTCCCGTGGCGGTGCTCGTACCAGGCGATCAGGGGCAGGGCGGTGAGCAGGCTCCCGGCCGGCGCACCGGCCGCGGCCTCGCGGGCGAAGGCGACCGCGCGTTCCTCGGAGCCGCGCCACTTCGCGCACCAGTACTGGAGCGCGGCGTAGTGCGCGACGTAGTGGTGGGGGTCGCGGTCGGTGATCTGCTCCCAGATCCGGTCCATCGCCGTCTCGGGGTAGCCGAGGCCCAGCGCCGCCCATATCTCGTTGACGTAGGGGCTCGGGTCGTCCGGGTTCAGCTCGGCCGCGCGCTCGTTCTCCCGCGGCACCCGCACCAGGGTGGAGTGGAACCCGGCGAACTGCTCGTCGCTGGTGTGCTTCGCCCAGGCGCCGCCGCGCTGGTGCCAGGCCAGGCTGACCGTCGCCTTCGCCCGTACCAGCGCGAGGTCCGGGTCGTCCGCGCCGACGGCCGCCTCCCAGGCGTGCAGCCAGCCGTTGGGGGCGATGGCCCGGTGGGAGCCGAGGGCGCCGGCGTAGGCGCTGCGCCGCGCCCAGTCGCGGCGCTCCCTGGTCCCGGCCAGCAGCCGTGCGGCCGGCTCCCACCGCCCCCGCGCGGCCGCGGCGGAGGCCGCGTCGAGCTTGGGATCCGGCGCGGCCCGCCTGGTGTCCTGCCGGTCCTCCGGCAGCAGCCCCAGCTTCCCGGCCGCCCGGGACGCACCCCGGCCCGGGGCGTCGCCGGTGGTCCGGCGGTAGAAGCCGACCGACACGGCGACGACGAGCGCGATGACGATGAAGCGTGCGACTTCCAAGGCTGGAGCCCCCGATGATCGATGGAACGGCGACGGAGTATCACCCGCCGCCGCAACCTTTCGCAATCACGTTTCCCCAGGTGGCAGGGGTACGGACCGCTTCCGGGGGCTTTGCGGCGGGGCGGCTAGTGGCCGTAGGGGCTGCGCATGTCCAGGAAGCGGATCTCCAGATCGGTGGCCAGGTAGTCCATCCGGTGCTCCCAGAAGTCCCGCAGGTGAGGGAGCGCCAGGTGGGCGTCCAGGTCGGCCTGGCTGCGCCACGCCTCGTAGAACACGAAGACGCCGGGCTCCTCGTGGTCCTCGTGGAAGTGGTACTCCAGGCAGCCCGGTTCCTGCCGGGTGGGTTCGACGAAGGAGAGCAGGAGCTCCCTGAGCTCCTGGGCGCGTTCGGGCTTGGGGCGGGCGACGCCGACGAGCGTGACGAGCTGGTCCATCAAGGTTCTCCCCCACAGATAGGTACGACTGGCTTCGTACCTATCGGACGCTAGCAGCCGCCAGAGGTAAGATCCAATCCATACCTGAGGAGGGAGCTCGCCACCATGCCCGACGACGAGGGTCACCCGACCGTCGAGGAGATCGAGCTCGGCAGGGTGCTGTCCGCGCTCGCCGACCCCCTGCGCCGCCGCGTGGTGCGCGAGCTGGCCATTGCCCCGGAAGGCGCGGCGCGCACCTGCGCCTCCTTCTCGCTGCCGGTCTCGAAGGCAACGGTCACCCACCACTTCCGCACCCTGCGGGAGGCCGGCCTGATCCACCAGGTCGACCGGGGCAACAGCCGGATGGCAGGTCTCCGTCGAGCCGACATCGAGTCCCGCTTCCCCGGCCTCCTCGCCATCCTGACGGCCGAGCCGCCGGACGAAGACGGCGTAGCGGTCTGACGCGCCCGTCGAGGGCGAGACGGCGGGCCCGCACCCCGCCCCCTCAGCGCACCCCCGCGCCCAGCCCCGCCCCCGCCGTCACCACCGGGGTGATGGTGGTTTCCGCCGGGCCCATCGCGTCGGCTTCGCGTTGGCGTTCCGCGCTGTCGCTGATCCGCAGCAGCAGGGCGATCATGATCCAGTTGGCCAGCAGTGACGAGCCGCCCTTCGCCAGGAAGGGGAGCGCCTTGCCGGTCAGGGGGATCAGGCCCGTCACGCCGCCGGCGACCACGAAGACCTGGAGCGCCAGCGCCGCCGCGAGGCCCACCGCCAGCAGCTTGCCGAACGGGTCCCGCGCGGCCAGCGCCATGCGCAGGCCCCGCTGCACGAGCAGGGCGTAGATGATCAGTACGGCCATGACGCCGGCCAGGCCGAGTTCCTCGCCCACCGTCGTCAGGATGAAGTCGCTGCGCCCCGCGAACTTGATCAGTTCCGGGTGACCCATCCCCAGGCCGGTGCCCGAGACCCCGCCGGTGCCGAAGCTGAACAGGGCCTGTGCGGACTGCTCCGAGTTCAGGCCCGCCGGGGGGTTCGGGGAGTAGACGGCCAGGGGGTTCAGCCAGGCGGCGACGCGCGCCTTGACGTGGGGCTCCGTCGAGCCCACGACGAAGGCGCCGACGGCCGCCATGAGCAGGCCGCACACGATCCAGCTGGTGCGCTCGGTGGCCACGTACAGCATCACCACGAAGACGCCGAAGAAGATCAGCGAGGTGCCGAGGTCGCGCTCGAAGACGAGGACGAGCAGCGAGATGATCCACACCGTGATGATCGGCCCGAGCTGCCGCATCGGCGGCAGCCGCATGCCGAGGAACTTCCGGCCCGTGAGGGCCAGGGAATCGCGGTGGACGACCAGGTAGCCCGCGAAGAAGATCGCGATCATGATCTTCACGAACTCGCCCGGCTGGAGCGAGAAGCCGAAGAGGATGATCCAGCGCTTGGCGCCGTACGTGTCCGCGCCGAAGAACGCCGGCGCGATCAGCAGCACCAGCGCGACGGCCATCGTGATGTAGATGAAGCGCTGGAGCAGCCGGTGGTCGCGCAGCAGCGCCACCACCAGGATGCAGGCGGCGACCCCGACCACCGTCCACATCAGCTGGTCGGGTGCGTTGGCCTCGGAGTTGTACCGCTCGATGTAGCCCTGGTCGAGCCGGTGGATGAGCACCAGCCCCAGTCCGGTCAGCAGCATCGCGAGCGGGAAGATCAGCGGGTCCGCGTACGCGGCGAACCGGCGGATGCCCAGGTGCCCCACCAGGGACAGCAGCGTCAGGCTGATGACGAAGCTGGTGAGGTGCTGCGGCAGCTCGCCGTTCATGGCCAGCCCGGCGCCGATGTGGCCGAAGACGGCGATGCCGATGACCAGGAGCAGCAGCAGCGCTTCGGTGCGGCGGCGGGCGCCCGCCATCGTCAGGGGCCTCAGTCCACGCACGGGATACCGCCGCCGTCGATGGCGCCCTTCTCGGGCGCGGGCTCCGGCTGCGGCGGGGGCGGGGCGGATGACGGTGACGAGGAGGGGTAAGGAGAGGGAGAAGAGGACGGCGCGGCGTCCGGCGCACCCGGGGTCGTCGCAGTGGTCGACCGGGGACCGATCTGCTCGGCAATGAGGCGCTTTATCTTCATATCATCTACGACGTTGATGTCCTCCCCATGGTTCCTTCCGAAGCCCTCTACGGGGAGTGTCGTGAACCGCACTTTGCCCCCGGACAGGTTCTTCGCCTGCTTCACGAAGGACATCAGGTCCCACCCCGCGTCCGTCACGACGTCCTCCTTCGCCGTGTCGATCAGCTTGAGCAGCTTCACCGGGTCCGTGAAGGTCCCGGCCGAGTTCAGCTTCTGCGTCGCACCCGCGAGGAAGGCCTGCTGCCGCTTCGTCCGGTCCAGGTCGCCCATCTCCAGTCCGTGCCGCTGCCGTACGAAGGCCAGGGACTGCTGACCGTTCAGGGTCTGCCGGCCCGCCGGGAAGTCGGCGCCCGAGTACGGGTCCTTCACCGGCTTCTTCAGGCACACCGGTACGCCGCCCAGCGTGTCCGCGAGGTGGTAGAAGCCGGCCAGGTTCAGCTCGGCGAAGTGGTCGACCGGGACGCCCAGGAAGCCCCGCACCGTCTCGATCTGCGCCCTGCGCCCCGCCTCGCGCCCCTCCCGCTCCAGCCGGCGGCGGTCCTGCACGCCCTCCTTGGAGAGCTGCTCCTCCTTGGCGGCCTTCGCCAGCCCGTAAGCCTTCTTGATCTTGTCCTTGTGGCCCGGCCCCTGTCCGGCCAGCTGTACGAAGTCGTCGCGCGGTATCGAGAACGCCTTCGCCTCGCCGCCGTCGCCCGGCACGTGCAGCAGGATCATGGTGTTCGCGTTGTAGCCGCCGATGTCCGAGCTCCCCGCGTGCAGCTTGTCGAGGATCTCCTCGGGCAGCGGGTCGCCGTTCTGGTCGCGCCGGCTGTCCAGGCCCATGAGAAGGATGTTCACGTCGCCGTGCGCCGACTTCTCGGCGCCGTCCAGGGCCTTGGAGCTGGCGATGCCGGAGGCGAGGTCGTGGTAGACGTACCAGGCGCCGCCGCCCGCCATCACCGTCAGCGCGCAGCCGGTGATCAGCAGCGTGCGCCCGAGCCTCCGGCGCCGTGAGGGCCTGCGGTGGCCGGTCTTGCTCCGTGTCCGTGCAGCGCTCATACCGCTCGATCCTGACGCAGCCGCGCTGAAGGAATCCTGAACCCGGATCCCGAGCCCGGATCCCGAGCCCGAAGGCCCCGTCAGCCGCCGTCCCGCCCCGCCGGGAGCCGCAGCTCCAGCAGGGCGCCCCCGCCAGGCGCGGCCAGGGCGCGTACGTCGCCCCCGTGCGAGCGCGCGATCTCCCGGGCGATGGCCAGGCCCAGCCCGGTCCCGCCGCTGGCCCGGCCCCGGTCCGCGTCGAGGCGTACGAACCGCTCGAAGACCCGGTCGCGGTCCGCCCCCGGGATCCCCGGGCCGTCGTCGGCCACTTCCAGCACCGCCCGCCCGTCCCGCGCGGCCGCCCGCACCACGACCCCGGTGTCCGCGTACCGCAGGGCGTTGTCCACCAGGTTGGCCAGGGCCCGCTCCAGCCGCGCCGGGTCCCCGTACGCCGGAACCGGCGCGGGCGCCTCCAGCCGCAGCGGCACCCGGGGCGCGGGCCGCCGCGCCGCGTCCTCGGCGGCCAGCAGCGCGAGGTCCACCGGCTCGGGGCGGGGCGCGGGTCCGCCGTCGAGGCGGGCCAGGAGCAGCAGGTCGGCGGCGATGCGCTGGAGCCGCTCGGTGTCGGCCAGCGCGGCGGCGACCGACGCCCGGTCGGGCCGTTCCATGGCGAGGGCCACCTCCAGCCGGGACCGGACGGCGGCGAGCGGGTTGCGCAGCTCGTGCGAGGCGTCGGCGGTGAACTGGCGCTGCCGGGCGTCGGAGCGCTCCAGCCGGTCGAGGGTGTCGTTGACGGTCCGGGCCAGCTGGGCGATCTCGTCGCCGCCGCCGGGGTCGGGGACGCGCCGGTCCAGCTCGCTCGCGGTGACCGCGGCGAGCCCGGTGCGGATCGCGGTGACGGGGCGCAGCGCGCGGCCGGTGGCCCACCAGGCCAGGGCCGCAGCGAAGGCGGTGAGCGGGGGAGCGCCGGCGAGGAAGCCGGTGGCGACGGCGCGGGTGGCGTCGTCGACGTCGCCGAGCACGGTGACCGCGTACACGGTGTGCGGATCGCGCGCGTCCGGCGGGCCGGGGGCCTCGACCGCGACGACCAGGCGCCGCTGCGCGCCGGGGTGCGCGGGCGGGAGTACGGCCGAGCGGGAGTCCTGGCCGGGGCCGGGCCGCAGCCCGTCGAGGCGCGGGGGGTCCTTGGGGGCTCCGGCGGCGGTGCTGGCGACGTCGCGTCCGCGGGCGTCGCGTACGAGGACCAGGTCGACGCCGCCGTCGGGTGCGGGCAGCCGGCCGCCGGGCGGGAGGGTCCGGGTGTCGAGCTGGGCGGCGACCTTGCGTGCGGCGAGTTCGGTGCGGCCGGTGGTGTTGTCTAGGAGGTTGGTGCGCATGAGGCTGTAGAGCCACAGCCCGCCGGCGCTGAGGACCGCGGCCATCGCGAAGGCGGCGGCGAGGGCGGTCCGGGCGCGCAGGTTGCCGACGAGGCGGCCGCGGCCGCGCGGGCTCCCGCCGTCAGTGCTCCCGTCGTCCGGGCTCCGGCCGTCGGGGCTCCCGTCGTCCGGGCTCCGGCCGTCGGGGCTCCCGCCGTCCGTCCCCGGCGCCCTACCCACCGTCGGGCGCCATGCGGTAGCCGGTGCCGTGGACGGTGAGGATGGAGCGGCGGCCGAAGGGGGCGTCGATCTTCTTGCGCAGGGAGGAGACGTAGACCTCGACGATGTTCGGGTCGATGCCGTGCGGGGCGTCCCAGACCTCGTCGAGGACGTCCTGTTTGGCGACGGCCCGGCCGGGTCGGCGCATCAGGCAGGCGAGGACGCCCATCTCCCGGGCGGTGAGCTCGATGTCCCGGGCGCCGCGGCGGCACCGGCGGTCCAGCGGGTCGAGGAAGAGGTCCCCGGCGCGGAGCACGGCGGGTTCGGGGGCGGCGGCGCGGCGGGCGAGGGCGCGCAGCCGGGCGGCGAGCACCAGGAAGGAGAAGGGCTTGGTGAGGTAGTCGTCGGCGCCGGCGTCGAGGCCCTCGGCCTCGTCGTGTTCGCCGTCCCGGGCGGTGAGCACCAGGACGGGGGTCCGGTCGCCGTGGGCCCGCATCCGCGCGCATATCTCGGCGCCGCCGGGGCCGGGGAGCATCAGGTCGAGGAGGACGACGTCGTACGGGCCGCCGGTGAGGGCCAGATCGAGGCCGCGGTGGCCGTCGTGGGCGACCTCGACGCGGTGGCCCTCGGCGGACAGGCCCTGGCGGAGGGATTCGGCCAGGTTCTCTTCGTCTTCGACCACGAGGATGCGCACGCCCCAAGCCTCACATACCGGGCAGCGGCTCCCCGGGCCCCCGGGCGCGGCGGTCCGGTTCCCGACGGGTCGGGGTTCAGCTGAACGGGGGGTTCAGCGGCCGGAATACGTGGAACCAGCGGACCGTGTTGGCACTCCGCTTGACCGAGTGCTAATCGCCGGAATAGTGTCGCACCTGGCACTCGCCCCCGGTGAGTGCCAACACAGCGACAGGCTGGTCCGGCACCCGCGACGACGGATCGACCTGGTCGCCACCTCAGACAGTTAACCCCGGATCTCCGAAGGGGGAGGTCGGATCGTGACGACCACCAGCTCCAAGGTTGCCATCAAGCCGCTTGAGGACCGCATCGTGGTCCAGCCGCTCGATGCCGAGCAGACCACGGCCTCTGGCCTGGTCATCCCGGACACCGCGAAGGAGAAGCCCCAGGAGGGCGTCGTCCTCGCGGTCGGCCCGGGCCGCTTCGAGGACGGCCAGCGTCTCCCGCTGGACGTCAGCGTCGGCGACATCGTGCTGTACAGCAAGTACGGCGGCACCGAAGTGAAGTACAGCGGCGAGGAGTACCTCGTCCTCTCGGCGCGCGACGTGCTCGCGATCGTCGAGAAGTAATTCGCTTCTCCAGTTTTGCCTGAGCTACGCCCCTGGTCACCCCTGCTGATGCCGGGCGGCGAGGGGCGTAGTTCGTTCCAGCTAGAGGCGGTCGCGGTGAGCGGCCGGGGATCGCAACGAGAGGGCTGAACCGCTCCCATGCCGAAGATTCTTAAGTTTGACGAGGATGCCCGTCGCGCCCTCGAGCGCGGCGTCAACAAGCTTGCCGACACGGTCAAGGTGACGATCGGCCCCAAGGGCCGCAACGTCGTCATCGACAAGAAGTTCGGCGCCCCCACCATCACCAACGACGGTGTCACCATCGCCCGCGAGGTCGAGCTGGACGACCCGTACGAGAACCTCGGCGCGCAGCTGGTGAAGGAGGTGGCGACCAAGACCAACGACATCGCGGGTGACGGCACCACCACCGCCACCGTGCTGGCCCAGGCGCTCGTCCGCGAGGGTCTGCGCAACGTCGCCGCCGGCGCCTCCCCGGCCGCCCTGAAGAAGGGCATCGACGCCGCGGTCAAGGCCGTGTCCGAGGAGCTCCTCGCGACCGCCCGCCCGATCGAGGACAAGTCCGACATCGCCGCCGTGGCCGCGCTCTCCGCGCAGGACTCGCAGGTCGGCGAGCTCATCGCCGAGGCGATGGACAAGGTCGGCAAGGACGGTGTCATCACCGTCGAGGAGTCCAACGCCTTCGGCCTGGAGCTCGAGTTCACCGAGGGCATGGCCTTCGACAAGGGCTACCTGTCCCCGTACATGGTCACCGACCAGGAGCGTATGGAGGCCGTCCTCGACGACCCGTACATCCTGATCAACCAGGGCAAGATCTCCTCGATCCAGGACCTCCTGCCGCTGCTGGAGAAGGTCATCCAGGCGGGTGGCTCCAAGCCGCTGCTGATCATCGCCGAGGACGTCGAGGGCGAGGCGCTCTCCACCCTCGTCGTCAACAAGATCCGCGGCACCTTCAACGCGGTGGCCGTCAAGGCCCCCGGCTTCGGTGACCGCCGCAAGGCGATGCTCCAGGACATGGCCACCCTCACCGGTGCCACCGTCATCGCCGAAGAGGTCGGCCTCAAGCTCGACCAGGCCGGTCTGGACGTCCTCGGTTCCGCGCGCCGCGTGACCATCTCCAAGGACGACACGACCATCGTCGACGGTGGCGGCAGCCACGAGGAAGTCGCCGGTCGCGTCAACCAGATCAAGGCCGAGATCGAGTCCACGGACTCCGACTGGGACCGCGAGAAGCTGCAGGAGCGCCTGGCGAAGCTCGCCGGCGGCGTCTGCGTCATCAAGGTCGGCGCCGCCACCGAGGTGGAGCTCAAGGAGAAGAAGCACCGCCTTGAGGACGCCATCTCCGCCACCCGCGCCGCGGTCGAGGAGGGCATCGTCTCCGGCGGTGGCTCCGCGCTCGTCCACGCCGTGAAGGTCCTGGAGGGCAACCTCGGCCTGACCGGCGACGAGGGCACGGGCGTCTCCGTGGTCCGCCGCGCCGCCGTCGAGCCGCTGCGCTGGATCGCCGAGAACGCAGGCCTCGAGGGCTACGTCATCACCTCGAAGGTCGCCGAGCTCGACAAGGGCCAGGGCTTCAACGCCGCCACCGGCGAGTACGGCGACCTGGTCAAGGCCGGCGTCATCGACCCGGTCAAGGTCACCCGCTCCGCCCTGGAGAACGCCGCCTCCATCGCCTCCCTGCTGCTCACGACCGAGACCCTGGTCGTCGAGAAGCCGGCCGAGGAAGAGGCCGACGCCGGTCACGGCCACGGTCACGGCCACAGCCACTGACGCGTCCGCGCGCTTCGACGAGAAGGCCCCCGGCCCGCCGTTCACACGGCGGGGCGGGGGCCTTCCCGTTCTCCGGGGCCGCTCGACGAAGCGTCGCTCGACGAGGGGCCGCCCGACGAGGGGTCGCGGACGTCAGCTCATCATGCCCAGCTGCCGCATCAGCGCCATGGCGTCGTAGTGCCACCAGCCTTCCTTGATCATGCCGTCCTGACATCGGAAGACCGTGGTGCCCGTCATCGTGCAGGTCTTGCCGGTGGGGGCGACGCCCATGAACTCGCCCTTGTGCGTGCCGGTCCAGGTCCACAGCGTGGTGACGTAGTCGTCCTGCGCCATCTGGGCGTCACGGGTGAACGAGAAGTCGAAGGCGGCGCGCCACATCTCGACGTCCTCGCTGATCGCGGCGTAGCCGTGCTTGTCCTCGGGGTTGGAGATGTCGTGGTCGTGGTAGTCCGGGGCGAAGATCTCCTCGATGACGGACATGTCGCCCTTCATCGCGATGTCGTCGTACATCCGGTTCACCATCAGGGTGTTGAGGTGCTCGTCGCGGACGGTGTCGAGGTTGGTGAACGTCGGCATGCCGTCGCACAAGGCCATCATCTCGTGGAACATTCGGTCCGTCTCGGGGAGGTTGGAGTTCTTCATGGCCTCCTCGTACGAAGGGAACTCGACGAAGTTCACGTAGTGGTCCGTCTGGTCGCGGTCCTTGCCCACGACGCTGTGGGTGACCGTGCGCTTGCCCTGGCTCTGGGCGACGTACTTGTCCAGCAGGTCGTTCATCGCCTCGGGCTGGTGGGTCCTGTAATCAACCAGTTGTACGAATGTCATGGTGGGCTCCCGTGCTGGATGGAACGTGTCCAGTTTAGGGAGAATTCACCCGTTCAGCCTGGTATGCCGAAGGGTTACTGGGGCCCGTACTTGCGCCCCGTACGGGAGGACACGCCACCGAGCAGCCCGCGCGGCGTCAGCTTCACCACGCCCATCAGCGCCTTGTAGCGCGGGTCCGGGATCGAGACGGTCTTGCCGCGCGCCAGGTCGGCCAGGGCGGCCGCGACCAGCTTGTCCGCGTCGAGCCACAGCCAGTTCGGGATGTTGTCCGTGCCCATGCCGGCCCGCTGGTGGAACTCGGTCCGCACGAATCCGGGGCACAGGGCCATCAGGCGGACCCCGGACCCGCCGAGGTCCCGCGCCGCGCCCTGGGTGAACTGCACGACCCAGGCCTTGCTGGCGCCGTAGGTGCCGCGCGGCACGAAGGCGGCGACCGAGGCCACGTTGACCACCCCGCCGCGGCCGCGCGAGCGCATCGACTCCGTGGCGGCCGAGGTCAGCCGCAGCACCGCTTCGATGTGCACCTTGAGCATGGTCAGCTCGTCGGCCATGGAGACTTCCAGGTAGCGGCCCCTGTTGCCGAACCCCGCGTTGTTGACGAGCAGGTCCACCGGGTGCGTACGGTCGCCGAGGCGGGTCTCGACGGCCTTGATGCCCTCCTCGGTGGAGAGGTCGGCTGCCAGCACCTCGGCCTCGATGCCGTGCCGGTCGTGCAGCTCGGTGGCCTGTTCGGCCAGCCGCTCGGTGTCGCGGGCCACCAGTACGAGGTTGTGGCCCTGGGAGGCGAGCCGCCGGGCGAAGGCGGCGCCGATGCCCGCCGTGGATCCAGTGATCAGCGCAGTCGTCATGTGCGCAAAATAGCCGCACCGTGCCGACTCGCGTACCTCCGCGGGCACGTGCGTGCGATCCCGCGTTCCCCCGGCCCTCTTCCCAAAGTGGCGGCTGGGGGATTGGCGTCGGGGTCAAAGTCGGCCTTATGCTCGAAGGGTGATCGAGGCACGCCACCTCCGGATCCTGCGCGCTGTCGCCGGGACCGGATCCTTCTCCGCCGCAGCCCGCGAGCTCGGCTGCACCCAGCCCGCCGTCTCCCAGCAGATGAAGGCCCTGGAGCAGTCGGCCGGGACCCCGCTGCTGGTGCGCGCCGGCCGCGAGATGCGGCTGACCCAGGCCGGCGAGGCCCTGGTGCGGCACGCCGCCGGGATCCTGGCCGGGCTGACGGCCGCCGAGGAGGAGGTCGCGGCCATCGCGGGGCTGAGGGCGGGCCGGGTGCGGCTCGTCTCCTTCCCGAGCGGCAGTTCCACGTTGGTGCCCACCGCGCTCGCGGCGATGCGCGCCGAGCACCCGGGCACCCGTATCTCCCTGGTGGAGGCGGAGCCGCCGCGGTCGGTGGAGATGCTGCGCGAGGGCGACTGCGACGTGGCGCTGGCCTTCCGGTACGCCGGGGCGTCGACCGTGGCCGAGTGGGAGGACCTGGTGGTCACCCCGCTGCTGACCGACCGGCTCGTCGGGCTGGTGCCCGAGGGGCACCGGCTGGCCGGCGCCGGGCGGGTGGAGATGGCCGAGCTGGCCGAGGAGCCGTGGATCGCGGGCTGTCCGCGCTGCCGCCGCCATCTGGTGGAGGTGTGCGAGGGCGCGGGCTTCACCCCGCGGATCGACTTCGCCACCGACGACTACCCCGCCGTGGTCGGGCTGGTCGGGGCGGGGCTGGGGGTGGCGGTGCTGCCGGAGCTGGCGGTGGAGTCCGTGCGCGCGAAGGGCGTGAGCACCCTGGCGGTGGAGCCGGTGGTGGAGCGGGAGGTCGTGGCGCTGACCCTGCCGGACCTGGCGCGCGTACCGGCGGTGGCGGCGACCCTGGGCGAGCTGGTCCGGGCCGCCGCCCGCTGACCGTACGGGGGGCGTACGTTCCTTCTGGCCGTCAGTGCGGCGGGACGGGGCCGATCGTGCTGGAGGCGGGGATCAGCCGGTGCCGTGCCCGGCCCATCAGTTCCTCGCGTTCGTCCTCGGTGAGCCCTCCCCACACCCCGTAGGGCTCTCGGACGGCGAGTGCGTGCGCGGCGCATTCCGAACGCACCGGGCAGCGCATGCAGACCTCTTTAGCCGAGGCCTCGCGCGCACTCCTGGCCGCACCCCGCTCGCCTTCCGGGTGGAAGAAGAGGGAGCTGTCGACCCCACGGCAGGCGGCCAGCAGCTGCCAGTCCCAGAGATCGGCGTTCGGTCCGGGGAGGCGGGAGAAATCTGCCATTGGTAGTCCTCTTGGTGCCGGGTACTACGCGGATACGGTCCATGTCTCCACACCTACTGTCGTAGTAGATGTAAATATGACTCATTGGGACCCTAGCCTCAGACACATGGCAAACGGAAGGAAAGCCGCCAAATAGGGCATAGCTCCAGATGGAGGGCAGTTGGCTCGTGGCTCCGGCGTGGTGATCGCTTCCTCACGTAGAGTGCCGAAGGTGTCCGTCCGACCCGTAACTCTTTCGAGTGACCATCGTTGAGAGAGCGAGTGCGGTTGAAACGAGAGGTTCCCGGACAGGTGTCCGAGGGCATCGACCGCACAGGTGACGATACGTACCAGCCTGGAGGCTCAAGGTGACGCGCATCAGCAGCTGCGGAGGGCGGTCATGACTTCCGTCCTCGTCTGCGACGACTCCCCGCTTGCCCGAGAGGCGCTCCGTCGCGCGGTTGCCACCGTGCCCGGCGTCGAGCGTGTGACGACGGCCGCCAACGGCGAGGAAGTCCTCCGCCGCTGGGGTGCCGACCGCTCCGACCTGATTCTGATGGATGTACGGATGCCCGGCCTGGGCGGTGTCGAGACGGTCCGCCGGCTCCTGTCCGCCGACCCGGGTGCCCGCATCATCATGCTGACGGTCGCCGAGGACCTGGACGGGGTGGCCCTCGCGGTCGCCGCCGGCGCCCGCGGCTACCTGCACAAGGACGCCTCGCGCGCCGAGCTGCGGGCCACGGTCACCCAGGCGCTCGCCGACCCCACCTGGCGACTGGCCCCGCGCCGGCTCCGCTCGGCCGAGATGGGGGCCGCCCCCACCCTGACCGCGCGCGAGATCCAGGTGCTGGAGGGCATGAGCCACGGCCGGTCCAACGCGGAGATCGGGCGCGAGCTCTTCCTCTCCGAGGACACGGTCAAGACGCACGCCCGCAGGCTGTTCAAGAAGCTCGGTGCCTCGGACCGGGCGCACGCCGTGGCGCTCGGCTTCCGCTGGGGTCTCGTCCGCTGACGTCCACACCGGCGGCCGGCGGCGGCCGCGGTCCCGTCCGCCGAGGCGGACGGGGCGGCAGGTGTCCGCCGGCGCCGCCGGGGCGCGGGCCCCGGGAGCGGCCGGAGCCCCGGAAGTCACGGAAGCCGTGGAAGTCCCGCCGCAACCGGTGTCACACCGGGGATTGGCGGGGCACAATCCGGGGGACGTGTCGCTTCGGGCGCGATGCCGCATGCTTGATGGTGTGCCGCATTCTTGGAGAGATCGAGTCCCGCGGGGCGACGATTCGGGCCGAGCGGAGGGGAGGGCGCAGATGATGGGTTCCGGCGCACCCGCTCATAACGCTTCGATGCACAACACGGACCGCGGTGCCGCGAACGCTCCCGCGCCAAGGCACCATGGATTGATGCGCGACGACGAGGCCCTGGGGTCACCCGCGGCCACAGGCCCCACCGGCGCCGCCAAAGGCGGCAACGCCGGGGCCGTCAGCGCGCTCGTACGCCGTGCCGTCGAGGGGGACGAGCAGGCCACGCACGATCTCCTGGCCTTCGTGCACCCCCTCGCCCTGCGCTACTGCCGCACCCGGCTGTCGCGGCTCCCGGGTGACGCGCGTCACTTCGTGGAGGACCTCGCGCAGGAGGTCTGCGTCGCCGTACTGATGGCGCTGCCCCGCTACCGGGACACCGGCCGGCCCTTCGAGGCCTTCGTCTTCGCCATCGCCGCGCACAAGGTCGCCGACCTCCAGCGGGCCGCCATGCGGCACCCGGGGAGCACGGCCGTGCCCTCCGACGAGATGCCGGAGCGGCCGGACGACTCGCTCGGCCCCGAGGAGCGGGCGCTGCTCAGCAGCGACGCGGCCTGGGCCAAGAAGCTCCTCGCGAACCTGCCGGAGAACCAGCGCGAGCTGCTCGTCCTGCGGGTGGCCGTCGGGCTGACCGCGGAGGAGACCGGGCAGATGCTCGGCATGTCCCCGGGAGCTGTGCGCGTCGCCCAGCACCGGGCCCTCAGCAGGCTCCGCGCGCTCGCCGAGCAGTGACCTGCGCCGGAGGCGAAGATCCCCTTTCGTGCCGTTTTCTGTCGTAGGAAACAACGAAAATCGTGGTTGACCTTCGTCGTGGAATGAGACGCTCCGGGATCCCGTTAGCATGGACATCCGCGCTGAGCAAGACCATTTGGAAGGTGTCATGACCGCCGACGGAGTACCCGACAAATTCGCCTCGCTCGGACTGACCTACGACGACGTGCTGCTGCTGCCGGGCGCGTCGGACATGGCTCCGGACGAGATCGACACCTCCTCGCTCATCTCGCGCAACGTCCGGGTGAACGTTCCGCTGCTGTCCGCCGCCATGGACAAGGTCACCGAGTCCCGCATGGCCATCGCCATGGCCCGTCAGGGCGGCGTCGGCGTTCTGCACCGCAACCTTTCCATCGCCGACCAGGCCAACCAGGTCGACCTGGTCAAGCGCTCCGAGTCCGGCATGGTCACCGACCCGATCACGGTGCACCCGGACGCGACGCTTCGCGAGGCCGACGAGCTCTGCGCCAAGTTCCGCATCTCCGGCGTCCCGGTCACCGACCCCGCCGGCAAGCTCCTCGGCATCGTCACCAACCGCGACATGGCCTTCGAGTCGGACCGCAGCCGCCAGGTGCGCGAGGTCATGACCCCGATGCCGCTGGTCACCGGCAAGGTCGGCATCTCCGGCGTGGACGCCATGGAGCTGCTGCGCCGCCACAAGATCGAGAAGCTTCCGCTGGTCGACGACGCGGGCATCCTCAAGGGCCTCATCACGGTCAAGGACTTCGTCAAGGCCGAGAAGTACCCGAACGCCGCCAAGGACAAGGACGGCCGCCTGCTGGTCGGCGCCGCCGTAGGCGTCGCCGGGGACGCGTACGAGCGCGCCCAGGCCCTGATCGAGGTGGGCGCCGACTTCATCGTCGTCGACACCGCCCACGGCCACTCCCGCCTGGTCGGCGACATGGTCGCCAAGATCAAGTCGAACTCCTCCGTCGACGTCATCGGCGGCAACGTCGCCACCCGCGACGGCGCCCAGGCCCTGATCGACTCGGGCGTCGACGGCATCAAGGTCGGCGTCGGCCCCGGCTCCATCTGCACCACCCGCGTCGTCGCCGGCATCGGCGTCCCGCAGGTCACCGCCATCTACGAGGCCTCCCTCGCCGCCAAGGCCGCGGGCGTCCCCGTCATCGGCGACGGCGGCCTCCAGTACTCCGGCGACATCGCCAAGGCCCTCGTCGCGGGCGCCGACACGGTGATGCTCGGCTCGCTGCTCGCGGGCTGCGAGGAGTCCCCGGGCGAGCTGCTCTTCATCAACGGCAAGCAGTTCAAGTCGTACCGCGGCATGGGCTCGCTCGGCGCGATGCAGTCCCGCGGCGACCGCAAGTCCTTCTCCAAGGACCGCTACTTCCAGGAGGGCGTGGGCGGCGACGACAAGCTCATCCCCGAGGGCATCGAGGGCCAGGTGCCCTACCGCGGCCCGCTGTCCGCGGTCGTCCACCAGCTGGTCGGCGGCCTGCGCCAGTCGATGTTCTACGTCGGCGGCCGCACCGTCCCCGAGCTCCAGGACCGGGGCCGCTTCGTCCGGATCACCTCGGCGGGCCTCAAGGAGAGCCACCCGCACGACATCCAGATGACGGTGGAAGCACCGAACTACAGCCGCAAGCGCTGAGCGCGAAGACCGCCCGAGGGGGCGGGCCCGGCCGGGCCCGCCCCCTCGGGCGTGCCCGGGGTCGTCCGTACAGCGGTCACCGGAACGCGGCCCCCCGCCGTTCGGGGATACTGGACGGGCAGACCCTGAGGAAAGGCCACCACACGTGACTGAGATCGAGATCGGGCGCGGCAAGCGCGGCCGCCGGGCGTACGCCTTCGACGACATCGCCATCGTCCCCAGCCGGCGTACGCGGGACCCGAAGGAGGTCTCGATCGCCTGGCAGATCGACGCGTACCGCTTCGAGCTCCCCTTCCTGGCCGCCCCCATGGACTCGGTGGTCTCCCCGCAGACCGCGATCCGCATCGGCGAGCTCGGCGGCCTCGGCGTGCTGAACCTCGAAGGCCTGTGGACCCGCTACGAGGACCCGCAGCCGCTGCTCGACGAGATCGCGGAGCTGGACGAGGCGACGGCCACCCGCCGTCTCCAGGAGATCTACGCCGCGCCGATCCAGGCCGACCTGATCGGCCAGCGGATCAAGGAGGTGCGCGACTCGGGCGTCGTGACCGCCGCCGCGCTCTCCCCGCAGCGCACCGCGCAGTTCTCCAAGGCCGTCGTCGACGCGGGCGTGGACATCTTCGTGATCCGCGGCACCACCGTCTCGGCCGAGCACGTCTCCGGCGCCGCCGAGCCGCTGAACCTCAAGCAGTTCATCTACGAGCTCGACGTCCCGGTCATCGTCGGCGGCTGCGCCACCTACACGGCGGCCCTGCACCTGATGCGCACCGGCGCCGCGGGCGTCCTCGTCGGCTTCGGCGGCGGCGCGGCGCACACCACGCGCAACGTGCTCGGCATCCAGGTCCCGATGGCGACCGCCGTCGCCGACGTGGCCGCGGCCCGCCGCGACTACATGGACGAGTCCGGCGGCCGTTACGTCCACGTCATCGCCGACGGCGGCGTGGGCTGGTCCGGCGACATCCCGAAGGCCGTGGCCTGCGGCGCCGACGCCGTGATGATGGGCTCCCCGCTGGCCCGCGCCACCGACGCCCCGGGCAAGGGCAACCACTGGGGCATGGAGGCCGTCCACGAGGACGTGCCGCGCGGCAAGAAGGTGGACCTCGGCACCGTCGGCACCACCGAGGAGATCCTCACGGGCCCGTCGCACACCCCGGACGGCTCGATGAACTTCTTCGGCGCGCTCCGCCGCTCGATGGCCACCACCGGCTACAGCGAGCTCAAGGAGTTCCAGCGCGTCGAGGTCACGATCGCGGACTCGCAGCACAGCCGCTGACCCGTCCCGGTAGGTACGCCGGAGGGCCGGCACCCCGCACGGGGTGCCGGCCCTCCGGCGCGTGCGGGGTGCCCGCTCAGTCGCTCGCCTTCTTGGCCGCGCCGAAGGAGACGAACGCGGCGAGGCCGAGGAAGACGAGGGTCATGAAGTCCATGCCGTCCTTCCAGACGGTGTTCAGACCGGACACGCCGATCTTGTCGAGGACGTCGAGCACGCCCATGTCGCCGACCTTGGCCATCGCGAGCGCGATGAAGAAGAGCTGCCCGAGGTAGACGGCGCCGAGCGAGAGCAGGGCGGAGACCACGGGCAGGACCGGGTTGCGGCCGCCGAGCTTGCCCGCGGCCAGGCCCACGAGCAGGCCCACGCCCGCGGCCGCGTAGCCGATCTCGCGGTCGATGGCGTTCATGATGCCGCCGTACGCGGCCGCCGAGGCCAGCGCCGCCACGACGGCGGCCGCGACGGCGAGGCCCACGTTGCCGCGGCGGGCCGGGGCCGGCGCCGGGGCCTCGGTGTAGGACGCGGGTGCGGGCGGCTGGAAGTTCTGGCTCATTGGGAAATCCCCCCCAGGGATTCGGCGCACGGGGCCCGGAGGGCGTAAGTGCGGGATAAGTGACGCCGCAGGCTAACAGGGGGCGGTCGATTTCCACCTGGGGATTTCGGTCGGGTGATCGGAATGGGATCCGGCTGTGATCTGGGCCGGGGCCGGGGCCGGGGCCTGGGCCTGGGCCTGGGCCTGGGTCGGAGTCGGAGTCAGAGGCGGTGGGCCGCGCCGGCCGGGCTGGCGCCGCGGGTGTCGAGGAGGAGCTGGGCCTTCACGGCCAAGCCCTGCATGTCGTACGTGCGGTGGTGCTGGAGCAGGATCGTCAGGTCGGCGGTGGCCGCCGCCTCGTAGAGGGAGTCGGCGCGCGGCACGGGCTGGTCGCGGACCCGCCAGCCCGCGATGTACGGGTCGTGGTAGCTGATCAGGGCCCCGAGGTCGAGGAGCCGGCTGGCGATCTCCCGGGCCGGGGAGCCCTCCTGGTCGGCGAGGTCCGGCTTGTAGGTGACGCCCAGCAGGAGGACGCGGGCGCCGCGCGCGGACTTGCCGTGCTCGTTCAACAGGGTGGCGCAGCGCTGGATGACGTACTGCGGCATCCGGTTGTTGATCTCCTGCGCCAGGCCGACCATGCGCAGGGGGTGGCCGGGGGTGCGGGTGGTGTGGGGGAGGTAGTTGGGGTCGAGGGGGACTCCGTGGCCGCCGACGCCGGGGCCGGGGCGGAAGGCCTGGAAGCCGTAGGGCTTGGTCTCGGCGCAGCGGATGACGTCCCACAGGTCGACGCCGAGGTCGTGGCAGAGGACGGCCATCTCGTTCATCAGGGCGATGTTGACGTGCCGGTAGTTGGTCTCCAGGAGCTGCACGGTCTCGGCCTCGCGCAGGCCGCGGGCGCGTACGACCTTCTCGGTGAGGCGGGCGTAGAAGGCCTGCGCGGACTCGGTGCAGGCGGGGGTGAGGCCGCCGATCACCTTGGGGGTGTTGGAGATGGTGTGGGTCCGGTTGCCGGGGTCGAGGCGGCTGGGGGAGTAGGCCAGGTGGAAGTCCCGGCCGGCCCGCAGGCCGGAGCCCTCCTCGAGGATGGGCCGCAGGTAGTCCTCGGTGACGCCGGGGTGGGCGGCGGACTCCAGGATCACGGTGGTGTGCGGGCGCAGCCGGGCGGCGAGGGTGCGGCCCGCCTCGCCGACGGCCCCGAGGTCGAGCGCGCGGTCTGCGCCGAGCTGGGTGGGGGCGCAGATGACGGCGGTGCGGACCCGGCCGAGTTCGGCGGGGTTGGTGGTGACCCGGAAGCCGGCCGCCGACATGCGGCGGATCTCGGCGGCGGTGAGGGTGCTGTCCGTGGCGGGGCCGCTGTCGTAGCCGACGGTCTCGATTCCGGCGGCTACGGCCGCCTGGGCGAGGGGGAGGCCGAGGTGGCCGAGTCCGATGACGGCGAGATCTGCGGGCATGGGGGGCCGTCCCTTCCCTTCCCTGGCATGCATGAGGGGGCGGTGTGCGCAAGTCCTGTGGACGACTGGAGCTGGCGCAATGTCAGACTAGGCGTATATATGACAGATATGTCGCATTGTGGGGTGGTGGTCGCCGTTGTGTTGTCCACAGGCGGTGGCTGATGTGGGTGCGGCCGGTCAGAATCGAGAAGCGGGGGATGTGAGCGGGATCACCCGCACCGAGCGGGTACGGCCCGCACCAACGGGAGGCAGCCGTGAGGACAGCGACACTGGGACCGGCACAGCGCACGGAGGCGCTCGCCCGGATGGCCGAACGGGAAGTGGACGTTCTGGTGGTCGGCGCGGGCGTGGTCGGCGCGGGCACCGCGCTGGACGCCGTGACCAGAGGCCTGTCCACGGGCCTGGTGGAGGCCCGTGACTGGGCGTCCGGGACGTCGAGCCGGTCGAGCAAGCTGATCCACGGCGGCCTGCGCTACCTGGAGATGCTCGACTTCGCCCTCGTCCGGGAGGCGCTCAAGGAGCGCGGGCTGCTGCTGGAGCGGCTCGCCCCGCACCTGGTGAAGCCGGTGCCCTTCCTGTACCCGCTCCAGCACAAGGGCTGGGAGCGCTTCTACGCGGGCTCGGGCGTGGCCCTGTACGACGCGATGTCCGTCTCCAGCGGGCACGGGCGGGGCCTGCCCACCCACCGCCACCTCACGCGCAAACGGGCGCTGAGCATCGCCCCGGCCCTGCGCAAGGACGCCCTCGTGGGCGCGCTGCAGTACTACGACGCCCAGATGGACGACGCGCGCTACGTCGCCACGCTCGTCCGGACGGCCGCGGCGTACGGGGCGCACTGCGCCAATCGGGCGAGGGTGGTCGGCTTCCTGCGCGAGGGCGAGCGGGTGGTCGGGGCGAAGGTGCGCGACGTGGAGGGCGGGGGCGAGTACGAGATCCGCGCCAAGCAGATCGTGAACGCGACCGGGGTGTGGACGGACGACACGCAGGCGTTGATCGGGGAGCGCGGGCAGTTCCACGTACGGGCCTCCAAGGGGATCCACCTGGTCGTGCCGAAGGACCGGATCCACTCCAGCACCGGGCTGATCCTGCGGACCGAGAAGTCGGTGCTGTTCGTGATCCCGTGGGGCCGGCACTGGATCGTGGGCACCACGGACACGGACTGGGACCTGGACAAGGCGCACCCGGCGGCGTCGAGCGCGGACATCGACTACCTGCTGGAGCACGTGAACTCGGTGCTGGCCGTGCCGCTCACGCGGGACGACGTCCAGGGCGTGTACGCGGGCCTGCGGCCGCTGCTGGCGGGGGAGTCGGACGCGACGAGCAAGCTCTCGCGCGAGCACACGGTCGCCCATCCGGTGCCGGGGCTGGTGGTGGTGGCGGGCGGCAAGTACACGACGTACCGGGTGATGGCGAAGGACGCGGTCGACGAGGCGGTGCACGGGCTGGACCAGCGGGTCGCGGCGTGCGTGACGGAGGACGTGCCGCTGGTGGGGGCGGAGGGCTACCGGGCCCTGTGGAACGGCCGCGCCCGCATCGCCGCGCGGACGGGACTCCATGTGGTGCGGGTGGAACACCTGTTGAACCGGTACGGATCCCTGACGGAGGAACTGCTCGGCCTGATCGAGGCCGACCCGGGGCTCGCCGAGCCGGTGACCGGTGCGGAGGACTACCTGCGCGCGGAGATCGTCTACGCCGCCTCGCACGAGGGCGCCCGGCACCTGGACGACGTGCTGACCCGGCGGACCCGGATCTCCATCGAGACCTTCGACCGGGGGACGCGATCGGCGCGCGAGTGTGCGGAATTGATGGCTCCGGTGCTGGGGTGGGACAAGCAGCAGATCGAGAAGGAGGTCGAGCACTACGAGAAGCGGGTCCAGGCGGAGCGGGAATCACAGCGCCAGCCGGACGACCAGACGGCGGACGCGGCACGGCTGGGGGCGCCCGACATCGTCCCGTTGTAACTCCGAGATACAGGAGGGGGAACCGGCGGACCCGGGGCTCCCGTCGGATGCGGAGTGAGCAACAATGAGGTTTCTGCCGGGGTGGATTACCGTGCCCCCCGGCGGCTGCCGAGGCAGCCGGGGCAGGCTGCACGATCGCAGAGGGGACGCATGTCGAAGCCGGAGCACACCGAGTCGTCTGCCGGGGCGCCTACGGCGAAGCTGGATGACGGAGGCGTCGGCTCCGCCGGTTCCGCTTCCACTGCGAAGGTGTCGAAGGCCGCGTCGGCCGGCGGCACCGAGGCCACGGCCGTGCCCCGGCCGCGCGCCGCCGCCCCGGCGAAGCCGGCTCCGTCCGGGGACGTCGACGCCCCCGAGCAGGACGCTCCCGCCGGTGACGCCGGCGACGCTCCCGCGAAGGGCACCCCGTCGAAGAACGCCCCCGCCGAGGACGCCCCCGCCAAGGCGGCCGTGGCGAAGGCCGCTTCCGCGAAGGACGCGCCCGTGGACGCCGCACCCCCGAAGGGCGATCCCGTCGCGGACGAGCCCGTGAAGGCGGCGCCGCCCAAGGACGCGCCTGCCGACGGTGCGCCCGCCAAACCGGCCGTGGCGAAGGCCGCTTCCGCCAAGGCCGAGCCTGCTGGGGCCGCTCCCGCAAAGGACGGAACCGGGGACGAGCCCGCGAAGGCGGCGTCCGCCATCGGCGAGCCTGCCGAGGCGGCGGCCGAGAAGGACGCGCCCGCGCAGGCGAGCGCGGAGAAGGGCGCTCCCGCCAAGGCGGCCGTGGCGGAGGGTGCTTCCGCGAAGGGCGCGCCCGTGGACGCGGCACCCGTCGAGGACGGGCCCGCCGAGGCGGCGTCCGCCGGGGGCGAGCCCAAGAAGGACGCGCCCGTGAAGGTGAGCGTGGAGAAGGGCGGGTCCGCCAAGGGCGAGGCCGTCGAGGACGGGTCCGCCGAGGCGGGGGATCCGGAAGGGGGCGGAGCCGAAGAGGCGCGGCGCGAGGGGCGGTTGCTGGCCGGGCGGTACCGGCTGGGGGACGTGCTCGGCAAGGGCGGCATGGGCACCGTCTGGCGCGCCGAGGACGAGGTCCTCGGCCGTACCGTCGCCGTCAAGGAGCTCCGCTTCGGCAACGGCGTCGACGAGGACGAGAAGCGACGCCTCATCACCAGGACCCTCCGCGAGGCCAAGGCCATCGCCCGGATCCGCAACGAAGGCGCCGTCACCGTCTTCGACGTCGTCGACGAGGACGCCCGCCCCTGGATCGTCATGGAGCTCATCGAGGGCCCCTCGCTCGCCGAGTTCGTCCGGGAGAACGGCCCCCTGACCCCGCACCGCGCGGCCGAGGTCGGCCTCGCCGTGCTCGACGTGCTCCGTGCCGCGCACCGCCAGGGGATCCTGCACCGCGACGTGAAGCCGTCCAACGTGCTGATCGCCGCCTCCGGCCGCGTCGTGCTCACCGACTTCGGCATCGCCCAGGTGGAGGGCGACCCCTCCATCACCTCCACCGGCATGCTCGTCGGCGCCCCCTCGTACATCTCCCCGGAGCGCGCCCGCGGCCAGAAGCCCGGCCCGCCCGCGGACATGTGGTCCCTCGGCGGGCTGCTGTACGCGGCCGTCGAGGGCGTACCCCCGTACGACAAGGGCAACGCCCTCGCCACGCTCACCGCGGTGATGACCGAGCCCGTGGACCCGCCGCAGAACGCCGGCGCCCCGCTGACCGAGGTCATCTACGGGCTGCTGGTCAAGGACCCGGCCATGCGCCTCGGCGAGGACCAGGCGCGGGCCATGCTCACCGCCGTGATCAACGCCCCCGAGCCGGTCGCGGCCCCGGAGCCGCAGCCGGTCCCGCCGGTCGAGGAGACCCGCCCGATCTCCCTCACCAAGGCCGACGCGGCAGCCGAGAAGGCCGCGAAGAAGGAACGCGAGCGCCGCGAGCGCGAGCAGCGCGAGCGGACCCGCGCCGCGCTGAAGGCCGCCCGCAAGGCGGCCGCCGCCGAGGCCGCCGCCGCTGCCGCGGCCGAGGCGCCCCCGGCCCGGCCCGCGCAGCCCGGGCCCTCGCTCACCGACGTGGTGCCGCGCCGCACCATCGTGCTCGCCATAGCCGCGGTGGTCGTGGTCCTCGCGGTGGTCGGCTCGCTCATCGCGTACATGATCAAGGGCGACGGCAAGGACGGCGGCCGCAAGAACGAGGGCAAGGGCGGCCCGGCCGTCTCCGGCAGCCCCTCGCCCGGCAGCTCCGCCGGCAACGGCCCGGCCGCGTCGGCCGGTTCCTCGCCGAGCGCGAACCCCAGCGGTACCCCGGGCACGCCCGAGCCCAGCGGCACCCCCGGCGGCACCGACCCGGGCCAGGGTCAGGGTCAGGGCCAGAACCCGGCGCAGCAGCAGAGCCAGAGCCAGGGCCAGGGCGCCAGCCCCGGCGGCTCCGGCGGACTCCCGGCCGGCTTCGCCACCGTGACGGACCTCGGGTTCCACTTCTCGATGGCGATGCCCGAGGGCTTCCGTCAGACCGGCACCGCGGGCGAGAACTCCGGCGCGATATACAGCCGCGACGGCGGCTTCCCGAGGATCCAGGTCGACTACACCGGCAGCCCGGGCAACGACGCCCGCCTCGCCTGGTCCAAGCTCGCCCCGGCCGTCGCGGGCAGCAGCAAGAACTACCGCCAGATACGCCTCGACGCGGTGAGCTACCGCAACTACCCGACCGTCGCGGACTGGGAGTTCGAGCGGGACCAGCAGGGCACCCGGGTCCGCGTCCTCAACCGCGGCTTCAAGGCGGACGCCACCCACGGTTACGCCATCATGATCAGCTGCGCCGCCGACCAGTGGGACGGCCCCGAGTGCACCCAGCTGCGCGACACCGCCTTCCAGACCTTCCAGCCGTTGGGCTGACGGGCCTCGCAAGCCCGGGACGCGGGCGGCCCCGGCGACGTATCGTGTCCAGCGGGGGCCATGGGGGACCGCACTCGGGGGAGGCGATGTGGAGGACTACGCCGGCCGGATCCTGTCCGACCGCTACCGTCTGCCGATTCCGCCGTCCGACGAGTACGAGCTGATAGAGACCCGCGCCTTCGACACGCGCAGCGGGCAGGAGGTCCTCGTCCGGCAGGTGCCGCTGCCCGAGGTCGTGGACGCCGAACTCCTCGACGGAACGGGCGCGCACACCGTCGCCGCCGGGGAACTCCCCGCCGTCCGGCGGGCGATCGCCGCCGCCCAGGCGGCCGCCTCCGTACCGGACCATCCCCGTCTCGACCAGGTCTTCGACGTGTTCGCGGAGGACGGCTCGCTGTGGATAGTGAGCGAACTCGTCCCCGCCAGGCCGCTGGCCGCGCTGATCGCCGACGAGCCGCTGAGCCCCTACAGGGCGGCGGAGGTCGCCTCCGACGTGCTGACCGCGCTGCGCGTACTGCACGCGCACGGCTGGACGCACCGCAACATCACGGCCCGGACCGTGTTGATATGCGAGGACGGACGGGTCGTCCTGACGGGCCTGGCGGCGGGCGCCGCCGAGGAGGCCCTCTGCGGGTACGACCCGGTGCCGCCGCCGGACACCGGGGAGCCGGGCGGGGACGCGGGCGCGGACGCCGCCTGGGGCACCCCGCCGCCCCCGCACCCCGCCCCCGACCCGGCGCCGCCGTCCCCGCCCGCCGGAGCCCCCGACGAAGGGCCCCGGTACGCGCCGCTGGTGGCGCCCGGGTACGACACCGGCCCCCGCTACTCGGACCACATCACCCCCGAACGGGCCCCGGAGCCGCCGCAGGCCCGGCCCGCCCCGCCGCCCGCGCAGGACCCGGCCGCCGCCGAGGCGTCCGCCCGCGCCGGGACCATCGCCGCGTTGCGGGCCGGAACCCGGGCGGCCACCGCCGAGGTGGCGCGCCAGCGCGGCGCACGCGGCCCGGTGGTGGTGCCGGTGCTGCCGCCGACCGGGGCCAACCTGCCCCAGGAGTACGCGTACCCGTACGGGGGGCCGGACACCGCCGCCGCCACGCCCTGGCACGGGGTCGCCCCCCGTCGCCCGGCCGAGCCGCAGACACCGCCCGAACCGCAGCCGGAGCCGCAGCCGGAACCCGAGCAGTCGGAGCCCGCCCACACCCCGGAGCCGGAGCCGGAGCCGGAGCCGGAGCCGGAGCCGGAACCCGCCCCGGCCCGGCCCGCGCTGCCCGCCCAGCTCGCCCTCCCGCAGGGCTACCGCCAGGCCGAGCCCCCCGCGGTCCCGGCCCCGCGCCCGGCCCCCGCAGCCGGCCGCACCCCCGCGCCCGCCCCTGCCCCCGCGCCCGCCCCCGCACCCGTCCCCGCCCCAACGCCCGTCCACCGCCCCCGTACCGGCGGAGCCTGGGGCGGCCCCCGCACCGGCCTCGACGCCGAGCGCGCCCGGCAGACCCGGATGGCCGTCGTCGGCCCCCTCACCGAGCGCTGGGCGCCCGAGCAGGCCGCCGGCCCCGTGCAGGGCAACTGGCAGCTGGCCGCGCCCGTCGGCCCCGCAGCCGACCTCTGGGCCCTCGGAGCCCTGCTGTACCGCGCCGTCCAGGGGCACGCCCCGTACCCCGAGGACAGCGTCGCGGAGCTCGTCGAGATGGTCTGCGCCGAGCCGCCCGCCTTCGCCGAGGACTGCGGCCCGCTGCGCCCGGTCGTGGAGTCCCTGCTGCGCCAGGACCCGGCCGAGCGGCCCGACTTCGAGGAGCTGCGCGGCTGGCTGCGCTCGCTGATCCGCTCAGCGCCCGAGCCAGACGGCGACTTCGCCGGCCTCCCGCTGCCCGAGCCGGACCCCGCCCGGCTGCCCGTCCCCCGCCGGCGCGGCGAGCTGCACGGACGCCACCGCAACCCCGCCGCCCCCGGCGAGCCGCGCTCCCTCGGCCGGCTGCTGCTGGTCGGCGTACTGGCCCTGCTCGCGGGCGGGGTGGCGTACGCGATGCTCTTCCTGCCCCGCGCGGCGGACTCCGGGCAGCAGCCCACGGCCGCCCAGAGCCCGGCGGCCTCCCCCTCCGGCCCGGGGAGCCCCCAGCAGGGCCCGGCGTCCAAGCCGGCGCAGACCCCCGGGCGCACCCCGAGCGGAGCCCCGGAGTCCAAGCCCGCCCCGCAGGGCGACGCACCCGCGCCGGAGGGCTACACCGTCCAGCAGGACCCGGCGCACTTCAGCATCGCCGTGCCGAACGGCTGGGAGCGCCATTCCATCAACGAGGCCGGGCAGGTGCGCTACACCCAGGGCCAGTTCACCCTGATCGTCGTACCGGGCCGGGACCGGGTCGAGGGCGGGGATCCGGACCCGCTGGGCTACCAGAAGGACAAGGAGCCCGAGCTGGCCCCGTACCGCAACTCCACCTGGGCGTCGGGCGGGGACGTCAAATCGACGAAGGTGGGTCAGCAGTTGCGGGTGACGGGCCGCTACACCTGGATCGACGCGGCGGGGCGGTCCCTGTTCGCCCGGAACTTCGTCGTCGTGCTCGGCGGCGCCTACCACGTCGTCATGGTCACGGGACCGGAGGACAACCAGGACAAGGTCACGGACGTCTTCGAGAGGGCGACGGCGAGTTACAAAGCCGGAGGCTGACGGACGATCAGTACGGCGATTGCGTCACAGTGCCGGTTTACGGGCCCCGCCTTGTTCCGGCAGCGCCCGCAGGCTCCGTAATCTGGCGTGGAGTGCACAGAGCGGCGGGAATTCGTGGAACAGCAGACAGGCGCGGGTGCGGTGCTCGCAGGCCGGTACCGGCTCGTGGAGCCGATCGGCAGCGGCGGCATGGGGAAGGTGTGGCGCGCGCATGACGAGCTGCTGCACAGAACGGTCGCGGTCAAGGAACTGACGGCGGGGCTCTACGTGTCCCAGGCCGACCGGGAGGTCATGCACGCCCGGACGCAGAAGGAGGCGCGGGCCGCGGCCCGGATCCAGCATCCGGCGGTGGTGACCGTCCACGACGTGCTGGAGCACGACGACCGGCCGTGGATCGTCATGGAGCACATCGACGGCCCCTCCCTCGCCGAGGCGGCCAAGGCCGCCGGCCGGATCGAGCCCCGCGAGGCGGCCCGGATCGGCCTGCACGTGCTGGGCGCGCTGCGCGCCGCGCACGCGGTCGGCGTGATGCACCGGGACGTGAAGCCGGGCAACGTGCTGCTGGCCAAGGACGGCCGGGTACTGCTGACCGACTTCGGGATCGCCGCGATCGAGGGCGACTCGTCGATCACGCGGACGGGTGAACTCGTCGGGTCCATCGACTACCTGGCCCCGGAGCGGGTCACGGGCGGCGCCCCCGACCCGTCCTCCGACCTGTGGTCGCTGGGCGCCACCCTGTACACGGCCGTCGAGGCCCGTTCGCCCTTCCGCCGGACCTCGCCGATCTCCAGCCTCCAGGCCGTGGTGAACGACGAGCCGCCCGTGCCCCGCCAGTCCGGTGCCCTCGGTCCGGTCATCACGGCGCTGCTGCGCAAGGACCCGGCCGAGCGTCCCTCGGCCGCGGAGGCCGAGCGGATGCTGCTGGAAGCGATGGAGGGCCGCGAGCCGAAGGCCGCCCAGGCGTACGTGCCCACCCGCGCGGTGAGCGACGAGGAGCGGGCCTCCGCGCAGGCGCCCCAGCCCCCCGCCCAGGCCCCGGCCCCGGCGGCGGATCCCGCCCCGGTACCCGCGTCGGCCGCCACCACCGCCCTGCCCGAGCGGCCGGCGGCCCCCGCCGGGCGCCCGCAGGGCCGGCTGCGCCGGGCCGCCGTGGTGGCCGTGGTCGCGGCGCTGCTCGGCGGCGGCGCGGTCTTCGGGCTGCTGAAGTACACCGGCGACGACGGGGAAGCGGACAAGGGCGGCGGCTCCGACAAGAACACGAGCGCCACCGAGGGCCAGACCGGCCAGACCGGCCAGAGCGGCAAGAAGGCCGCCACCCCGCCGGACGGGTGGGAGAAGGTCACCGACCCGGACGGCTTCACCCTGTTCGTCCCCAAGGGCTGGAAGCGCCAGGTGTTCGGCGACCAGATCGACTACACGGGGGACGACGGCAAGCACTACATCCGGATCGCCGCCGACCCCACCCCGGACTTCAAGGACCCGTACGCGCACGTGCTCGACCTGGAGAAGCAGGTGGCGAAGCGGACGGACTACAAGCGGCAGAAGCTCGCCCCGAACACCTTCCGGGAGAGCACCCAGGCCGCGCTGTGGGACTTCACGTGGACCGAGAAGGGGGTGCACGCCGGGCCGCGCCGGGCCATCGAGCAGATGTACTACGCCCCGGACGGCACCGAGTACGCGATCTACATGACGGGCCCCGTGTCGGACTGGGCCACGACCCGCCAGCGGTTCGACATCGTGCTCAGTGGCTGGGAGCCGGCCGGCAAGGGAAGCTAGGCCGGCCGGGCAGGGGCGCCGGGCCGGGGCGGGCCGCCGTCCCCGGCCATCCTGCCAGCGATTGCTGGCAGATTTGGCAAAATCCGGTTACCCACGGGTACCCAAAGGCGCGCCCGCCCAATACGCTCACCGCCATGACGGACTCGCAGGCCCCCGCCGCCACCCTCCGCTCCGCACCGCAGCCCACCAACCCGGTCGCCACGGCCCCGGCAGGCGCCCGCACCGCCGCCGACGTGGTGACCCCCGCCCTGGTCACCCGGCTCACCCGCGGAGTGATCGGCTCCGGCCGGACCGCCAACCACACCCCCTTCACCGGGGCGAAGCTGGCGGACCTGCCCGAGGCCACCCCCGAGGACGTGGCCACCGCCTTCGCCGAGGCCCGCGCCGCCCAGGCCGCCTGGGCCGCCGTCCCCGTACGGCGGCGCGCCGCCGTTCTGCTGCGCTTCCACGACCTGGTCCTCGCCCGCCAGTCCGAGGTCCTCGACCTCATCCAGCTGGAGACCGGCAAGGCCCGCCTGCACGCCCACGAGGAGGTCCAGGCCGTCGCCGTCGCCGCCCGCCACTACGGCCGCAAGGCACCCTCGTACCTGCGCCCCAAGGGCCACACCGGCGCCATGCCGACCCTCACCAAGGTCACCGAGCTCCGCCAGCCGCGCGGGGTCGTCGGCCAGATCGCCCCCTGGAACTACCCCCTCGAACTCTCCGTCGGCGACGCCCTGCCCGCCTTCGTCTCGGGCAACGCCGTCGTCATGAAGCCCGACACCGAGACCGCGCTGACCGCCCTGTGGGCCCGCGACCTGCTCATCGAGGCCGGACTGCCCGCCGAGGTCTTCCAGGTCGTCCTCGGCGAGGGCCCGGTCGTCGGCCCCGAGGTGGTCCGGCACGCCGACTACGTCTCCTTCACCGGCTCCACCCGCACCGGCCGAGAGGTCGCCCAGGGCGCGGCCGCCCGCCTGGTCGGCGTCTCCCTCGAACTCGGCGGCAAGAACGCCATGCTCGTCCTGCACGACGCCGACGTCGAGAAGGCGGCCGCCGGCGCCGTCCGCGCCTGCTTCTCCTCCGCCGGACAGCTCTGCATCTCCATCGAGCGGCTCTACGTCCACGCCTCGATCGCCGACGCCTTCGTCGAGCGCTTCGCCGCCCGCACCAAGGCCATGCGGCTCGGCGCCTCCCTCGCCTACGGCGCCGACATGGGCTCCCTCGTCGGCGAACGCCAGCTGGAGACCGTGCGGCGGCACGTGGACGAGGCCGTCGCCAAGGGCGCCACCCTCGTCGCCGGCGGCACCGCCCGCCCCGACATCGGCCCGCTCTTCTACGAGCCCACCATCCTCGACGGGGTCGAGGCCCCCATGTCGGTCTGCGCCGAGGAGACCTTCGGCCCGGTCGTCTCGATCTACCGGTTCACCGACGAGGACGATGCCGTCGCCCAGGCCAACGCCACCCCGTACGGCCTCAACTCCAGCGTCTGGACCAAGGACGCCCGGCGCGGCCACGCCGTCGCCGCCCGGCTGCGCACCGGCACCGTCAACATCAACGACGGCTACGCCCCCGCCTACGGCAGCGCCCAGGCCCCCATGGGCGGCATGAAGGAATCCGGCCTCGGCCGCCGGCACGGCTCCGAGGGCATCCTCAAGTACACCGAGGCGCAGACCGTCGCCCACCAGCGGCTGCTCCCGATGGCACCCTCGCTCGGCATGGACGACGAGCAGTACGCCCGTTTCATGACGAGCAGCCTCAAGGTCCTCAAGGCCCTCCGACTGCGCTAAGGGGAACCCGTGCCTCACGACCGCGACCACGAGCACGACCACGAGCAGGACCACGCGTACGACTACGACGTCATCGTCATCGGATCGGGTTTCGGCGGCTCGGTCTCGGCGCTGCGCCTGACCGAGAAGGGCTACCGGGTCGGCGTCCTGGAGGCAGGACGCCGCTTCACCCGCGAGGACCTGCCCCGCAACAGCTGGGACCTGCGCAACTACCTGTGGGCGCCCGCCCTCGGGCTGTACGGGATCCAGCGCATCCACCTGCTCGGCAACGTGATGGTGCTGGCCGGCGCCGGGGTCGGCGGCGGCTCGCTCAACTACGCCAACACCCTGTACGTGCCGCCCGCCGCGTTCTTCGAGGACCGGCAGTGGGCCTCCATCACCGACTGGCGGGAGGAACTCGCCCCGTACTACGACCAGGCCAAGCGGATGCTGGGCGTACGGCTCAACCCGACGCTCACCCCCTCCGACGTCCACCTGAAGGCCGTCGCCGAGAAGATGGGCGTCGGGGACTCCTTCCACATGGCGCCGGTCGGCGTGTTCTTCGGCGACGGCGAGGACGCGGCGGGACAGCCCGCGGTCCGCCCCGGCCAGGAGGTCCCCGACCCGTACTTCGGCGGCGCCGGGCCCGCCCGCAAGGCCTGCACCGAATGCGGCGAGTGCATGACCGGCTGCCGGCACGGCGCGAAGAACACCCTGGGCGAGAACTACCTGCACCTCGCGGAGAAGGCCGGGGCGGAGATCCGCCCCATGACCACCGTCACCGCCCTCTCCGAACACCCCGACGGCGGATACCGGGTCCGCATCGTCCCCACCGCCGACCGCCGCAGGGGCAGGGCGCAGGTGCTGCGCGCCCGGCACGTGGTCGTCGCGGCGGGAACGTACGGCACCCAGACCCTGCTGCACACCATGAAGGACCTCGGCGAGCTCCCCCGGATCTCCGCCCGGCTCGGCGACCTGACCCGGACCAACTCCGAGGGCCTGGTCGGCGCCCAGACCGACGACCGCCGCTACCGCAGGCGGCACGGCGCCGGGGCCCGCGCGGACTTCACCCGGGGCGTGGCCATCACCTCGTCCGTGCACCCCAACGCCGACACCCACATCGAGCCCGTCCGCTACGGCAAGGGCTCCAACGCCATGGGGTTCATGACGATCCTCCAGGTGCCCCACGCCAGGCACCGGGTCCGGGCCTGGTTCGCCCGCACCGCCACCCACCCCGTGCAGCTGCTGCGCTCCCTGTCGAACCGGCGCTGGTCGGAGCGGACCATCATCGGCCTGGTCATGCAGTCCCTGGACAACTCCCTGACCACCTACCGCAAGCCCGGCGGCATCGGCAAGGGCCTGCTGACGGCCCGGCAGGGCCACGGGGCGCCCAACCCGGTGCAGATCGCCGAGGCCACCGAGGCGGCCACGCTGCTGGCCGAGGAGATCAACGGATTCCCGGGCAGCAACATCGGCGAGCTGATGGGCACCCCGCTGACCGCGCACTTCCTCGGCGGCTGCCCCATCGGCGCCTCCGCGGAGGAGGGCGTGGTGGACCCGTACCACCGGCTGTACGGGCACCCGGGCATCTCGGTGGTCGACGGCTCGGCGGTCTCCGCCAACCTCGGGGTCAACCCGTCCCTGACGATCACGGCGCAGGCCGAGCGGGCCATGTCGTACTGGCCCAACAAGGGCGAGGCGGACCGGCGGCCCGCGCAGGGGGAGGCGTACCGGAGGCTGGAGGCGGTGGAGCCGGTCGCACCGGCCGTGCCCAAGGAGGCCTTCGGCGCCCTGCGGCTGCCGTTCCTCGCGGTCCCCGAAATCCCGCCCAGGCAACCGGAACCGGAGCACTGACCCCGGGAAGACGACCGCGGCGGGTACCGCGCTCCCCCTCCGAGCGCGGTACCCGCCGCAGTACAAGAGTGGACAGGCGGTTGCCGAAAAAGGTTGTACCGGAATCCTTTGCGGCAAGCTGTGGTGTCGGTCACACGGGGAACAGTGCAACCGGGGCGGCGGTCCGGCGGTCAAGGGGGGCATGAGACAGCGCATCTCCCTGCTGGCCGCGTGCGGCCTGGTGGCCGTGGGGCTGACCACCCCCACCGCGATGGCCGCCGAATCCGCGGACCCCGTCTTCCACCTGGCCGGGCAGTCCGCCCTCGCCCTCCGCCCCCACCCGGCGACGGGTGCCCCGCAGCCGGTGGCCATGTCCTTCCGCCTGGAAGGCGTCGGCTCCTTCGCCGGCGAGTTCACCTTCACCGTCGACCGGACCGCGGTCGCCGGCATCGCCTCCGTCAAGGAGAGCGCCGCCGCACCCCAGAAGTGCGTGGAGAACGGCACCAAGCTCGTCTGCAAGGACAAGGGCCCGAACCCCGGCCTGCAACTGGTGGCCACCGCCGAGAAGGGGGCCGCCGAACGGGCCTCCGCAGCGGTCACGGTGACCGGCACGGCCGCCGGCGCCACCATCACCCCCGCCGTTACCACCCTGAGCATCGGCGGCCCCGACCTGATCATGCGGAAGCTGCCCCTCAAGACGGACCCGAAGCCGGGCGAGAGCCAGACCCTGCCCCTCGCGTTCCGCAACGAGGGCACGGAGCCGGCGAAGGGCGTGATCCTGGAACTGGAGGCCACCCGCGGCCTGGAGCTCCCGGAGCGCTACGACAACTGCGCCTACCGCACCGACCGCACCTCCAACACCGTCGTCTGCACGGTCGAGGGGGAGTTCAAGGCCAAGGCCACCTACGAGCTGGCCGGCGACAGCCCGCTGCACCTGAAGGCCGGCGCGAACGCCTTCCACGAGCGGTTCACGTACGGCATCTACCCGGCGGGCGCCCCGCAGAAGGCCGCGGACGCCAAGGCCCCGGACGCCAAGAAGCCCGACACCAAGGAGACCGACGCGGCCGGTGCCGCGCCCGGGACGGGCCGCAAGCTGGTCGCCCGCGAGAAGGCGGAGGCCGCCCCGCTGCGCGCCCCCGACCTGAACGAGGCCGACAACAAGCTCGAAGCCGCCTTCACGGTGGAGAACACCGCCGACTTCGCGGCCGAGGCCCTCACCGTCAAGGGCGCGGCGGGCACGACGGTCAAGGCCGTCGTCGCCGCCCGCAACAACGGCCCCGCCTGGGTCACCGGCACGGGGCCCGCGGCCCTGGTCGACGTGGTCCTCCCGAAGGGCGTGAAGGTCCTCACGGCCCCGGCGGCCTGCCGCGCCGTCCAGCCGACGCAGTACCGCTGCGCCACCGGGACGTCCGTGCTGGAGAAGGAGAAGCTGGAGTTCCCCTTCGAGCTCAAGATCGAGAAGGCCGTCAAGGACGCCAAGGGCGCCGTCTCCGTCGGCACCCTCGACGCGAAGGGCGAGTTCACGCGGCACACCTTCGACAAGGTGCTGACCAACAACCAGGCCGACTTCACGGCGAACCCGACGGCCACCCCGACCAAGTCGCCGAGCCCCTCCGCCTCCGGCAGCGCCTCCCCGAGCACCTCCGGGACCGCCTCGCCCACCGCGGGCAGCGGCAACGGCTCCACCACGGGCAACAACGCCACCGGGGCCGCCGGCCGCAACGGCGGCCCGCTGGCCTCCACCGGCAGCACGGCCGGCCTGGTCGGCATCGCCGGGGCCGGGCTGTTCGCCGTCGGCGCCGCGCTGTACCTGTCCTTCCGCCGCCGCGGCAACAACGGCGGCGCGCACGCGTAGGCCTGCGGGACACGGAATGACGAACGGCCGGCCCGGGGCGTCCCCCGGGCCGGCCGTCCTCATGGGGTGACCGGGCTGCTGTCCCCTGCCGTCCGGTCACACGAGGGAGCGAGGTCCCACGACGCGCGCCGTCGGGCGTCGCGTCTCATCGCTCCCGTGGAGCCACGCGTGGTGCTGCTTCGTCCCGCGCCTGGCTGGCACGGACAACCTCACCAACGAAGGGCCCCCGCCCCGGTCACGCTCCGGACGGGTGACGAACGGGCGGCCGCGCGCTCAGACGCGGCCCCGGCACAGCTCCAGCAGGGTCATCGCGAGGGCGGTCCCCGGCTTGCCGAGGGCATCGCTCCAATGGGAGAGCACCTCCATCTCGCGCGACAGGTGCACCCGCCGGCCGCCCGCGCCGATCCGGGCCTCCTGGATGACGGCCGACACGGCCATCCGCTCCTGGATCAGCCCGATGATGCGGTCGTCGAGGGCGTCGATGCGCTCGCGGGAGCCGGCGATCAGCTGCTCGGGGGTGGTGGCGATCGTGGTCATGGCGTCTCTCCTGTGCTGGGTGGTGGGCGGTGGCCCGGCAGGAGCGGAAACGCGGAGCGCCCCGGTCCTGTCGGACCGGGGCGCTCTGGGAAGTCAGCGGCTCAAGCGAGCATCACGATGACCCATGGCGACCGGACCGGCCGGTGCCATAGGTAAAGAGGAAGCTCAGCTGCTTGCGCATGGTGTGGATTATGGCCCCCCGGCCGGGCCCCGGCCAACCGGGCCCGGATGCTGAGACGCCCCCGCGGTGACCCGCTCCCGGGCGCCGGGGCGGCCCGGGCGTGACGTGGGCCTCGGATGGTGCGACAAAACGGCGGCCGGCGCCACCGGTAGAATCGACAAAACAGCCACCACTTTCCGCCGGAAGGCCGCCCCGTGCCAGAAGCACCCTCCGCCGCCCACGACAGCGCCCCGGACACGGTCCTCGTCGTCGACTTCGGCGCGCAGTACGCCCAGCTCATCGCCCGCCGCGTCCGCGAGGCCCGCGTCTACAGCGAGATCGTGCCCAGCACGATGCCCGTGGCCGAGATGCTCGCCAAGGACCCCAAGGCGATCATCCTCTCCGGCGGCCCGTCCTCCGTGTACGAGGAGGGCGCCCCGCGCCTGGACGACGCCCAGGCCCTCTTCGGCTCCGGCGTCCCGGTCTTCGGCATGTGCTACGGCTTCCAGCTGATGGCGACGACCCTCGGCGGCACCGTCGACAACACCGGCGCGCGCGAGTACGGCCGCACCCCGCTGTCCGTCTCCAAGTCCGGCTCCACCCTCTTCGAGGGCACCCCCGAGAACCAGTCGGTGTGGATGTCCCACGGCGACGCCTGCTCCGCCGCCCCCGAGGGCTTCACCGTCACCGCGTCGACGAACGTCGTCCCGGTCGCGGCCTTCGAGAACGACGAGCAGAAGCTGTACGGCGTGCAGTACCACCCCGAGGTGATGCACTCCACGCACGGCCAGCAGGTCCTGGAGCACTTCCTCTACCGGGGCGCGGGCCTGAAGCCCACCTGGACCACCGGCAACATCGTCGAGGAGCAGATCGCGGCGATCAAGGCGCAGGTCGGCGACAAGCGCGCCATCTGCGGCCTGTCCGGCGGCGTGGACTCCGCGGTCGCCGCGGCCCTCGTCCAGAAGGCCATCGGCTCCCAGCTGACCTGCGTGTACGTCGACCACGGCCTGATGCGCAAGGGCGAGACCGAGCAGGTCGAGAAGGACTTCGTCGCGGCCACCGGCGTGCAGCTGAAGGTCGTCGACGCGCAGGAGCGCTTCCTGACCGCGCTGGCCGGCGTCTCCGACCCGGAGACCAAGCGCAAGATCATCGGCCGTGAGTTCATCCGCGTCTTCGAGCAGGCCCAGCTGGAGATCCTCCAGGAGGACGGCCCGGCGGTCGCGTTCCTGGTCCAGGGCACCCTGTACCCGGACGTCGTGGAGTCCGGCGGCGGCACCGGCACCGCGAACATCAAGTCGCACCACAACGTGGGCGGCCTCCCCGACGACATCGAGTTCGAGCTCGTCGAGCCGCTGCGCCAGCTCTTCAAGGACGAGGTCCGGATGGTCGGCCAGGAGCTCGGCCTGCCCGAGGAGATCGTCCAGCGCCAGCCCTTCCCCGGCCCCGGCCTCGGCATCCGCATCGTCGGCGAGGTCACCAAGGAGCGCCTGGACCTGCTGCGCGAGGCCGACGCCATCGCCCGCCACGAGCTCACCGCCGCCGGTCTCGACCGCGAGATCTGGCAGTGCCCGGTCGTCCTCCTCGCGGACGTCCGCAGCGTCGGCGTCCAGGGCGACGGCCGCACCTACGGCCACCCCATCGTGCTGCGCCCCGTCTCCTCCGAGGACGCGATGACCGCGGACTGGACGCGCATGCCGTACGAGGTCCTCGCCCGCATCTCGACCCGCATCACCAACGAGGTGCCGGACGTGAACCGCGTGGTCCTGGACTGCACCAGCAAGCCCCCGGGCACCATCGAGTGGGAGTAGTACCCACCCGCAGGCCCTGACGGAGCCGCCGCACCCCTCGACGGGGGGCGGCGGCTCCGTCGTTCCTATGGCCAGTTGGCGGCCGCGCCGGTACCTTGCGCCGCGAACGTGGTCAAGGGGGAGGGGAAAGCCGTGCCGGACCAGCCCGTGCCCGTGCCGGTGGACCGGCTGGCCTTCGAGATGCCGCCGGTGCACGAGGACCCGGCCCGCGAGCGCGCCCACCGCAAGGAGCGGCTCGCCGGGACGCTGCGGCTGCTGGGGCGCCTCGGGTACGAGGACGGCGTCTCGGGGCACGTCACCGCGCGGGACCCCGAGTTCGCGGACTGCTACTGGGTGAACCCCTTCGGCCGGGCCTTCGCGGGCATCCGCCCCGAGGACCTGCTGCTCGCCGACGGCGACGGCCGGGTGCTGGAGGGCGGCCGGCGGCTCAACGAGCTGGCGTTCGCCGTGCACGCCGCCGTCCACCGGGCCCGGCCCGACGCCGTCGCCGTGGTCCGCGCGCAGGGCCCGTACGGCAGGGCGCTGGCCTGCCTCGGCGAGCTGCTGGCCCCGGTCACGCAGGAGGCCTGCGCCTTCTACGAGGACCACGCGCTGCTGGACGAGTACCCCGGCGGCGGCGTCGCCGACCCGTGGCGGGTGGCCCGCGCCCTCGGCCCGTACAAGGCGCTGATCCTGCGCAACCAGGGACTGCTGACGGTCGGCGGATCGGTGGACGCGGCCGCCTGGTGGTTCATCGCGGCGGAGCGGGCCGCGCAGGTGCAGCTGATCGCTCGGGCGGCCGGGAAACCGGTGCCCGTCGACCACCGCGCGGCCGTGGCCACGCGGGATCGGTTCGGCGGTGATCTCGCCGCGTGGGTGAGCTACCAGCCGCTGTGGCAGACCGTCGAGGACGTGGCGTCAACATCATGAACCGTTAATCACCTGCTCTGACATCGTGCGCAATCCGGAGCACTGCCGCAGTGGTGCACAATTCGCTGGCATTGCACCGTAGTTCAGAGAGGCGGCACGCACGTGGCTGTCCAAGAGATGTCCCGGAGTACCCACACCGCCGTCTGCGCCTGCGACGACTGCGCACGGGAGGGGCACCGCAGAGCGGTCGCCGCGTTCCTGGAGAAACGGGACGAGTTCGCCGCCGGGCAAGGGGTGCCGGCCGCGGTGGCCCACTCCCTCGGCGCCTCCCGCCAGTGGGTCTCCGACGAGCTGGCCCTGTCCGCCCGCACGGTCGCCGACCGGGGCCGGGAGGCCGGGAACTCCTGGCTGTACCTGTTCTCCCGACGGGCCGTCCTCACCCTGTGGATCGCCGCCGGGGTGCTCCTGCTGGTCCAGGTCGGCACCGCGCTCGGCACCGGCTGGTCCGCCGCCCGCACCGCCGGTCTGCTGGCCGCGGTGCTGCTCGCCGGGCTGCTCACCGCCGCCGCCCGCGCCCAGTCGCTGCGCGGCGGGCTGCTGGCCCCGGTCGTGGGGGAGGACAACCGGCTGTCGACCTCGAAGGCGGTGCCGAGCGCCTGGCTGGTGCTGACCGCGTTCGCGGCGCTGCTGCCCGCGCTGCGGCTGGCCGCCTCCTCGCCCGGCCCCGAGCGCGAGACCCTGTACCAGGGGTTCGCGCTGGAGCGGGCGCTGCCGCTGCTGTCGGTGGTCGCGCTGACCTCCGCGGTGGCGGTGCTGGTCCGCCGCGTGGTCTGCGTACGCATCATGGGGCAGCGGCTGCAGAAGCTGCCGGCGGACCGGCCGCGCGGGGTGGACCTGCTGACGGACGACGACGGCCGCGGCAGCTTCCCGGACGCGCAGTACGTGCTCGTCTCCACCGTCGTGCTGGCCTACGCGGCGGTGTCGCTGGCCCGGTTTCCCGACCGGCTGCCGCAGCTGCCGTGGGCGCTGGCCATGCTGGTGGCCCTCTCGGCGGCGGTGTACCTCGCGGCGAAGTACGCCGAGGGCAGCCGCCCGCTGGTGCTCTCGGTGGTCCGCAGGCGCGAGCCCGGCGACATCGACGCGGCCGTCCGGCCCGGCGACGACATCGAGATCCGCGGCGTCGGCTTCGTGCCGCCCGGCGCGCGGACCCCGGAGATGCTCGCCCGGCTGGTCGTACGGGTCGGGGCGGTCCACGTGCACGTGCCGCTGGTCCCGGTGGCGGGCGGGTTCACCAACCCCTCCGACTCGGTGCTCACCGTTCCGGTGCCCGCGGAGGTCGAGCCGGGCCGCGTCGACGTCCAGGTGGTCACGGCCGCGGGGGTGGAATCCAACCGCTGCGTCATCGACGTGGCCGAGTGAACGGGGTAGACATGGGGGCGTGACCCGAACTGACGCCCCATCCGGGCAGCGGACGACCACCCCGCTCAAGGAGCTGGCCACCCGCTACGCGCTCTTCCCGCTGCGGATCTTCCTCGGCGTGACCTTCGTCTACGCAGGCATCGACAAGCTGACGGCCGGGGGCTTCCTCGCGGAGACCGGCAGCGGCTCGATCGGCGAGATGATGCGCGGGGTGCGCGACACCTCCGCGATCCCCGCCCTGGTGGACCTCGCCCTGAAGGCCCCCGTCGGCTTCGGCGTGGCCATCGCCATCGGGGAACTCCTCGTCGGACTCGGCGTGCTCGCCGGGGTGCTGACCCGGCTCGCCGCCGCCGGCGGCCTGCTCATCTCGCTCAGCCTGTGGCTCACCGTCTCCTGGGCCGTGACCCCGTACTACTACGGCAACGACCTGGCGTACCTGATGGCCTGGACCCCACTGGTCCTCGCGGGGGCGCCCTACTGGTCCTTCGACTCGATGATCCGGTCGCGCTGATCCCGGCGCACGGCGTACGTGACCATCCCGACCAGGGCGGCCAGCACCAGCCCGCCCACCGCGAACGGGACCACCAGGAACCACGGCACGTCCGTCTCGCCGGCCGCGTCGAGCAGGTAGAGCACGCCCGCGGCGGTCAGGACCAGCCCCGCCAGCAGCCGTCCCGGCTGGAACTCATGACGCCGCACGGGCCACCTCCACCTGTCCCACGCCCGCCTCCAGGCGCAGCTCGATCGTCCCGCCGGCCTCGGTGCCGGCGGCCGGGGGCAGGGTCGCCCGCCGGCTCTCGCCCTCGCTCCTGATCCGGATGCCGGGGCCGGTGTCCCCGGGCAGCTCGATGTCGCCGAGCCGGATCGACACGTCTGCGTGCGCGGTGACCTCCCGGGGGAGGACCACCTTCAGCCGGCCCGCCTCGATGGAGGCGCGGACGGCCACGGTCGCGCCCTTGGGCACGTCCAGGCGGCTCAGGTCCAGGGTCGCCAGCCCGGTCCCCGCCTCGTACGCGGGACGTACGTCGGCCACCGCCGCCGGGCGCCAGGCGGTGTCCCGCCAGTCGGTGCCGATCTCGCGCGGCATGGCCACCGCACCCGCGAGCAGCACGGCGGTGAGCAGGCCGAGCAGGACCGTGCCGAAGCCGGTGCGGCCCTTGACGGAGCTGACGGCCAGACCCAGCCCGAAGACGGCGAGCGCGGACGCGAGGCCCACCTGGAGGGCGTGCCCGAGGGTGCTGCCCTCCCACACCGAAGCGGTGCCGATGCCTCCCGCCAGCACGGCCAGTACGAACACCCGGCCGCCGATGCCGCCGCGCGGCCGTGCGGGCACCCCGCGCCGGGGCTTCTCCGGGGCGGTGCCCGGCCGGTCCCGGCCGGAGTCCCCGTCGTCGGGGCCCCACAGGTAGCCGGCCGAGCCGACCGGGCCCGTGGTGCCGTCCTTGACCAGTGGGTCCCGCCACCAGGAGGGGCTGCCCGGCACCGGCGGCGCCTGCGTCTCGGGCGGCGCCGGGCGGTGCGAGGCCGGGGCCCGCACCTCGGGGGCGGCTGCGGCGCGGTGGCGCCGGGACCAGTAGGAGGCCCCGCCGAG
Source organism: Streptomyces sp. NBC_00158 (assembly GCF_045160885.1). Classification (NCBI taxonomy): domain Bacteria; kingdom Bacillati; phylum Actinomycetota; class Actinomycetes; order Kitasatosporales; family Streptomycetaceae; genus Streptomyces; species Streptomyces sp. NBC_00158. The sequence continues at coordinate 2,843,409 of NZ_CP108161.1, read as the reverse complement.
GGCCAGGATGACCAGGACCGAGAAGGCCCCCATCACCCCGTTGTCCAGCATCGACAGGAACAGGGCGCAGCCCACCAGGGCGCTGAACACGGCGGCGAGGGTGGCGCCCTCGACGCGGCCGGTCAGCAGCCGCTTGCCCTCGCTGTCCTCGTCCCCCTCCAGGGGGAGCAGCAGCCACGCGAAGCCGTAGAAGATCAGGCCGACGCCGCCGGTGACGGCGAGCACCCCGAGGACGATCCGGAACACCACCGGGTCCAGGTCGAAGTACCGGCCGAGGCCGCCGCACACGCCCGCGAGGACCTTGTCGCGCTTGCTGCGGCGCAGGGGTGGCCGCTCGGCGGGGGCCGGTGCCCCGGGATCCCCGGGCGGGGCGTCTTGTACGTCGGTCATGGGTCCATGGTGACGGGCGGTGCGGCCCCCCGGCACCGGGCCCTACCCTGGCGCAACCCTGATATCCCCCCTACAGAACTGGGGGGATGCCCTGATGCCCGGCCGCTGCCGGACGTGTGACCCTTGGTGGCATGCCCGTAGCCGCCGCTCCACGCATTCCGCACGCACCCGAACCGGAGGACGTCCCGCAGCGCAAGCTCTACCGCAGCGCCGACGGCCGGATGCTCGGCGGGGTCGCGCGCGGCCTCGCGGGTCACCTCGGGCTGCCCGTGATCTGGGTCCGGCTCGCCTTCCTCGGCATGTTCATGTTCGGGGACGGGCTCGGTGTACTGCTCTACGCGGCGTTCTGGGTCTTCGTACCGCTCGGCCAGGGCGGCAAGACCGGGCACCACTCCTTCTTCGAGACCCTCGCCGACGGCACCCGCCGGGTGCGCAAGCCCGACAAGGGAGCGGTCTCCGGCCTGATCGCGCTGGCCGTCGGCGCCTGCATCTTCGTCTCCCAGCTCCGCTTCGGCGGCGAGAACGGCCGCTACATCTGGCCCACCCTGCTCGTCGGGGCCGGCGTCGTCCTCGTCTGGCGGCAGGCCGACAACGCCCGCCGAGCCCACTGGAGCGCGGCCGGCGACCGCCAGAAGCGGCTGTTCCAGGCGGGCCGGGCGCTCGCCGGGGTCGTCCTCGTCGGCGTCGGCCTGACCGTGTTCATCGTCGTGCGCGGCTCCGCGGCCCAGCTCGGCAACCTCCTCACCGCCGTCCTCGCCGTCCTCGTCGGCATAGCCCTGCTCGCCGGGCCCTGGCTGATCCGGATGACCCAGGACCTCTCCGAGGAGCGCCTGATGCGCATCCGCGCCCAGGAGCGCGCCGAGGTCGCCGCCCACGTCCACGACTCGGTGCTGCACACCCTCACCCTGATCCAGCGCAACGCCGAGGACGTCGGCGAGGTCCGCCGCCTCGCCCGCGCCCAGGAGCGCGAGCTGCGCAACTGGCTCTACAAGCCCGAGGGCACCGGCAAGGACGAGGCGGAGGAGCCGGCCACGCTGGCCGAGGCCGTGAAGAAGACCGCCGCCGACGTGGAGGACCACCACGGCGTCCCGATCGAGGTGGTCGTCGTCGGCGACTGCCCGCTCGACGAGGGCCTCGGCGCCCAGGTCCAGGCCGCGCGCGAGGCGATGGTCAACGCCGCCAAGTACGGTGGCGAGGGGCCCGTCCAGGTGTACGCGGAGGTCGAGGGGCAGACGGTGTTCGTGTCCGTGCGCGACCGCGGACCGGGCTTCGACATGGAAGCGGTACCGGACGACCGCATGGGCGTACGAGAATCGATCATCGGCCGGATGCAGCGCAACGGGGGCACCGCGGTGCTGCGGTCCGCGCCCGACGGCGGCACGGTAGTCGAGCTGGAGATGGAGAGGGCGGCGAAATCAGCATGACCGAGGACAACGCGACCACCGGCGGCGCGGGCAGGAGGGTCCGGGTGGTCCTCGTCGACGACCACCGGATGTTCCGCACCGGGGTCCAGGCCGAGATCGGCGAGACCGCCCGGACCGGCGTCGAGGTCGTCGGCGAGGCCGCCGACGTGGACCAGGCCGTCACCGTCATCACCGCCACCCGCCCCGAGGTGGTCCTCCTCGACGTGCACCTGCCCGGCGGCGGCGGCGTCGAGGTGCTGCGCCGCTGCGCCCCGCTGATGGCGGCCGCCGAGAACCCGGTGCGGTTCCTCGCGCTGTCGGTGTCGGACGCCGCCGAGGACGTCATCGGCGTCATCCGCGGCGGCGCGCGCGGCTACGTCACCAAGACCATCACCGGCACCGACCTGGTGGACTCCGTCTTCCGGGTCCAGGACGGGGACGCGGTGTTCTCGCCCCGCCTGGCCGGCTTCGTGCTGGACGCCTTCGCCTCGACCGACGCCCCGCCGGTCGACGAGGACCTCGACCGGCTCACCCAGCGCGAGCGGGAGGTGCTGCGGCTGATCGCGCGCGGGTACGCGTACAAGGAGATCGCCAAGCAGCTCTTCATCTCGGTGAAGACGGTCGAGTCGCACGTCTCCGCGGTGCTCAGGAAGCTCCAGCTCTCCAACCGGCACGAGCTGACCCGCTGGGCGACGGCCCGCCGGCTGGTCTGACCTGCGGATGAACCGGGGGTGACGCCCCGGGGCCGGCCCCCCGGGGTGTGATCCACGCCGCAGGCGTGGAGGGCAACCGGGAGGCATCGCGGCGGGTCTTGGGTGGCGTGATGAGCCTGACCGGGACCCCTCTCTTCGCGACGGCGGTCGTCCTGACCGTGACCGCCGTCGTGCTGCCGCTGGCCGTGTGGAGCAAGGTGCGCGGCCCTGCCGTCGCACGCGTCGCCACCCGCGCGCTGATGGTGCTGTTCGCCCAGGTCACCGCCGTCGCCCTGGTGTTCCTCGCGCTCAACCGGGAGATGAACTTCTACGTCTCCTGGGGCGATCTGATGGGCACCGGGAAGTACGTCCAGGCCGCCCCCGACCTGGGTGCCGACGGGCTCGGCGGGAAGAAGGCCGAGCAGGTGCGGGAGGAGCCGAAGGTCCGCCAGGAGTTCGTACCGGTCGAGGGGCTCGGCGGGCGGGTGAAGAAGACCGAGCTCGACGGGAAGATCTCCGGCGTCAAGGGCGACGTCATGGTGTGGCTGCCGCCGCAGTACGACGACCCCGCGTACAAGGACAAGAAGTTCCCGGTGGTCGAGCTGATCCCCGGCATACCCGGCACGGGCAAGTCCTGGTTCCAGGGGCTCAAGGCGCACGAGGTGCTGGAGCCGTTGATGAAGGAGGGCAAGGTCCAGCCCTTCATCCTGGTCTCCCCGCGCGCCATGCTGCTCGGCAACGGCGACACCGGCTGCGCCAACATACCCGGCAAGGTCAACGCCGACAGCTGGTTCAGCGTCGACGTCCGCAAGATGGTCACCGACAACTTCCGGGCCTCCGACGAGGCCCGCACCTGGGGCGTCGCCGGCTACTCCGCCGGCGCGTACTGCGCCGCCAAGCTGGCCATCCTGCACCCCGACCGCTACGGCGCCGCCGTCTCCCTGTCCGGCTACAACGACCCCGGCCAGGAGCCCAGCTCGCTGGTGGCCAAGGACCCGGAGCTGCGCCGCACCCACAACCTGAAGGAACTCCTCAAGGCCCAGCCCGCGCCGCCCGCGGTCGCGCTGTGGATGTCGGGCGCCGAGCACGACGGCTACCTGTCCGGGACCGACCTCAAGGCCCTCGCGCAGAGCCCGACCACCGTGCACGCCGAGAAGATCACCGGCGGGCACAACCTGGAGGCCTGGTCGAAGCAGCTGCCGCAGACCTTCGGATGGCTCAGCCAGCAGGTCAAGACGCCGTAGCGGGGGTCACGCCGGGCGGGAGGCGCCGGCCCAGGGCATGGAGTCGACCGGTGCCAGCCGGACCGTGGACCCGGGGCGCGGGGCGTGGATCATCTGGCCGTTGCCGACGTACATGCCGACGTGGGTGACTCCGGAGTAGAAGAAGACCAGGTCGCCGGGGGCCAGCTGGTCCCGGGAGACCCGGCTGCCCGCGTTGATCTGCGTGTAGGTGGTGCGGGGCAGGGACACCCCGGCCGCGCGCCACGCCGCCTGGGTCAGGCCGGAGCAGTCGTACGAGCCCGGTCCCGTCGCGCCCCAGACGTACGGCTTGCCGATCGCCCCGTAGGCGAAGGCCACCGCGCGGGCGGCGCGCGAGGCCCCGGTCGCCGGCGGCGGGGTGTGCGGGGCGCTCGCCGGGTCGGCCCCGACGGCGGCGGCGGTGCCCGACCGCGCCTCGTACGCGGCCCGCTCCTCGGCGGTGAGCCGGGCCAGCAGCTGCCGGGCGGTGGCGAGCCTGTCCTCGATGACGGTCTTCTGCGCGGCGAGCTCGTCCCGGCGGGCGCGCAGGTCCGCGAGCCGGCCGGCGGCCCGGTCGCGCAGCCGCCCGACCTCGTCGAGGCCGCGTTTGACGGCCGCCACCTCCGAGGCGGTCCGGTCGCCGGCCCGGGTGAGCATGCCGGCCCGGTCCAGGTACTCCTGCGGGTCGGGGGCCATGGCCAGCTGGAGGGCGGGGCCCAGGCCGCCGCTGCGGTACTGGGAGGCGGCGAGCGAGCCGAGCGCGCTGCGGGCGGTGTTCAGCCGGTCCGTCTTGCGGGCGGTCTCCTCGCGCAGCCCGGTCAGCTCCCGCTCGGCCTCCTCCGACTTCGCCTTCGCCCCGTTGTACTTCTCCGTCGCCGCCTCGGCCTCCCCGTAGAGCCGGTCGACCTCCGCCTTCACCTGGGCGGGGCCGAGCTGCGGCTCGGCGTGCGAGGTGCCTTCGAAGGCGGTGGCGGTGGCAGCGCCCGCCAGGGCGAGGGTGGCGGCGGTCCGTACGGTGCCGCCGGAGAACGGGCGCTGCCTGGGCTTTCGATGACTGGCCACGGGGGCCTCACGTCCTTCCGCTCGTCCCGCAGGTCTGGGGGAGGTCTCGGGGGAGGACGCTAAACCCGAAGGTAACGGGCAGATGACGAGATGATCGGAAGTGGCTTCCTCCGACCGGGACTGGTCCGAGCGGGACCGGTCGGTGCCAGAGGACGGCCGTTCAGTGCCGGAGGACGGCGGTTCAGTGCCAGAGGACGGCGATGAAGATGTTGGCCACGGTCAGGCCGCCGACCGCCGCGAAGAGCCCCTTCTCCACGTGCTCCTCGTCGCGCTTGACGTAAACGAGGGCCAGGATCACGAACAGGACCGCCAGCTTCACGCCGATCTTGACGTGGTCGAGCGGGGCCCCGTCGCCCATCTCGCGGAAGCCCACCAGCAGCACACCGGTGACCAGCATGGTCAGCGCACCGTGCAGCATCGCGGGCACGAAGCGCGCCGTACCGGCGCCCATCGCCTTCATCTGGGTCAGGAACCCGCCGAGGAGCGAGGCGATGCCGATGATGTGCAGGCCGACGAAGATGTTGGTCAGAACGGTCATGCCGCCGAGGGTACGGGGCGCCTTCCGCGCCCTGTTTTCCGGGGGCGGGACCGGCTGTCGGTCCCGCCCTCTAAACTCGGAAGGCGATGAGCAGCCTCTTTGACGACAGCTTCCTGGCCGACCTCACCCCCTCCGACGAGGTCCCGCCGCCGCCCGAGGAGCACGCCGAGCCGGAGCACGGCGCGGACGACCTCTTCGGGGGCGCCTTCGACGTGCCCATGAGCGGGGACGCGTACTACCGGGACGGCGCCCCGCGCCCCGTCATCGACCCCGCGACGCTCCTGGACGGGCTGAACGAGCAGCAGGCCGCCGCCGTGGTGCACGCGGGCTCGCCGCTGCTCATCGTGGCCGGCGCCGGCTCCGGCAAGACCCGCGTCCTCACCCACCGCATCGGCCACCTGCTGTCCGCGCGGAACGTCCACCCGGGCCAGATCCTGGCGATCACCTTCACCAACAAGGCCGCCGGCGAGATGAAGGAACGCGTCGAGGGCCTCGTCGGCCCCCGCGCGAACGCCATGTGGGTGTCCACCTTCCACAGCGCCTGCGTGCGGATCCTGCGCCGCGAGTCGAAGCGGCTCGGCTTCACCTCCTCGTTCTCGATCTACGACGCGGCCGACTCGAAGCGCCTGATGGCGCTCGTCTGCCGGGACCTGGACCTGGACCCGAAGAAGTTCCCGCCCAAGTCCTTCAACGCCAAGATCTCGAACCTGAAGAACGAGCTCATCGACGAGGACGCCTTCGCCGCGCAGGCGGCCGACGGGTTCGAGAAGACGCTCGCCCAGGCGTACGCGATGTACCAGGGCCGGCTGCGCGAGGCCAACGCGCTCGACTTCGACGACATCATCATGACCACGGTCCACCTCCTCCAGGCCTTCCCGGACGTGGCCGAGCACTACCGGCGCCGCTTCCGGCACGTCCTGGTCGACGAGTACCAGGACACCAACCACGCCCAGTACACGCTGGTGCGCGAGCTGGTCGGCCCCGGCTACCCGGACCTGCCGCCCGCGGAGCTCTGCGTGGTGGGTGACGCCGACCAGTCGATCTACGCCTTCCGCGGCGCGACGATCCGCAACATCCTCCAGTTCGAGGAGGACTACAAGGACGCGACGACGATCCTGCTGGAGCAGAACTACCGCTCCACGCAGACGATCCTGTCCGCGGCCAACGCGGTCATCGAGCGCAACGAGAACCGCCGCGCCAAGAACCTGTGGACCCAGGCCGGCACCGGCGCCGTCATCACCGGATACGTCGCCGACACCGAGCACGACGAGGCCCAGTTCGTCGCCGACGAGATCGACCGGCTCACCGACGCCGGCGACGCCAAGGCCGGCGACGTCGCGATCTTCTACCGGACCAACGCCCAGTCGCGCGTGTTCGAGGAGATCTTCATCCGCGTCGGCCTCCCCTACAAGGTCGTCGGCGGCGTCCGCTTCTACGAGCGCAAGGAGGTCCGGGACGTCCTGGCCTACCTGCGCGTCCTCGCGAACCCCGAGGACAACGTCCCGCTCCGCCGCATCCTGAACGTGCCCAAGCGCGGCATCGGCGAGCGCGCCGAGGCGATGATCGACGCGCTCGCGATGCGCGAGAAGATCACCTTCCCGCAGGCGCTGCGCCGCGTCGACGAGGCCTTCGGCATGGCCGCCCGCTCCACCAACGCCGTCAAGCGGTTCAACGTGCTGATGGAGGAGCTGCGCACGATCGCGGAATCCGGCGCGGGCCCGGCCGTCGTGCTGGAGGCGGTGCTGGAGCGCACCGGATACCTCGCCGAGCTCCAGGCGTCGACCGACCCGCAGGACGAGACCCGGATCGAGAACCTCCAGGAGCTCGCGGCCGTGGCCCTGGAGTTCGAGCAGGCGAGGACCGAGGAGGCCGCGACATCAGCGCCTGGCGGCGCGGGGGGCACGCTCGCCGAGTTCCTGGAGCAGGTCGCGCTCGTCGCCGACTCCGACCAGATCCCGGACGAGGACACGGACGGCTCGGGCGTCATCACGCTGATGACCCTGCACACCGCCAAGGGTCTGGAGTTCCCGGTGGTCTTCCTGACCGGCATGGAGGACGGGGTCTTCCCGCACATGCGCGCGCTCGGCCAGACCAAGGAGCTGGAGGAGGAGCGCCGCCTCGCCTACGTGGGCATCACCCGGGCCCGGGAGCGGCTGTACCTGACCCGCTCCGGCATGCGCAGCGCGTGGGGGACGCCCTCGTACAACCCGCCCTCGCGGTTCCTGGAGGAGATCCCGGCCGAGTACCTCCAGTGGAAGCGGACGGGCGCCGCGCAGAAGCCGGCGGGGCCGGTGCGCGGTTCCGGGTACGGCTCGTCCTCCGGGAAGGCCACCTTCGGGACCTCGCCCGAGGCGTTCCTGTCCTCCTCGCGGACCAAGTCCGGCCCGTCCGGCTTCGCCACGCGCCGGGCCGCCGACAAGCCGGTCGTCGCGCTGTCCGTCGGGGACCGGGTCACCCACGACCAGTTCGGTCTGGGCACCGTCATGGAGGTCCGGGGGGCCGGCGCGGACGCGCAGGCCACCATCGACTTCGGGGACGCCAAGCCGAAGCGGCTGCTGCTGCGCTACGCGCCGGTGCAGAAGCTGTAGGAGTGACAAAGGCCGGGGCCTTCGGGCCCCGGCCTTTGCCGTCGTCCGTCTCGGCTCAGCTCGGGTCCAGGCCGTGGCTGCGCAGCCAGGCGGCGGGGTCGATCGCGGAACCGCCGCCGGGGCGCACCTCGAAGTGGAGGTGCGGGCCGGTGGAGTTGCCGGAGTTGCCGGAGTACGCGATGACGTCGCCGGCCTTGACCTGCCCGGACCGGATCTTGGTGCTGCTGAGGTGGCAGTACCAGGTCTCGGTGCCGTCGGGGGAGGTCAGGATGGCCATGTTGCCGTAGGCGCTGTTCCACTGGGTGCGCATGGTGCCGTCGGTGGCGGCCATGACCGGGGTGCCGTAGCCGACGGGGAAGTCGATGCCGGTGTGCACCGACATCCACATGCCGCCGGCCTGGCCGAAGCTGGCGCTCAGGCCGTGCTGGGCGACGGGAACCGCGAACTTGGGGCGGGCCGCTTCCTTGGCCGCGGCCTCCTCGGCGCGCTTCTTCTTCTCTTCTTCCTGGCGCTGCTTGAGGTCGATGCGCTCCTGCGTGCGGCTCGCGCGGTCCGCGAAGTCGCCCGCGTCGGCGCTGAGCGCCGCCAGCTGCGTGTCGAGCTTGTTGTTCGCCTCGACCGGCTTCACCGAGGACGGGTCCGGGGCGGCCATCGTGGTCGTTTCCTCGGACGGCTTGTCGGAGCCGGTGAGTCCGCCGACGGAAGCGGCGGCCACACCCGCGACGCCCATCACGCACGCGGAGGGCACGGCCACCGTCAGCAGGGCGGACCGCTTGGCCGGGCTGCGCCGGCGGCTGCCTGCGGCGGCGCTGCCGCCGCCCTTGGCAGCGTTGCCGCGGCCCGAGCCGCCCTTGCCGTTGGCCCTGCGGCCGGCGCGGGGTCCGGGGGCGGACGCGGCGGCGGACGGGGTGAGCGGCACGGCCTGCGTGGGCATGTCGTGCACCGGGGCGTCCGGGAAGTCCGGCTCCTCCCCCTCGGCCGTGGCGGGCACGGGCTCGAAGACGGAGGTCTCGTCGTCGGCGTACGGGTCGGTGTCCGCGAAGCCTTCGGTGTCCGCGAAGCCTTCGGCCGCGCCGCCGTTCCAGGCGGTGGCGTCGTAGGTGCCGGTCTCCTGGCCGTAGCCGGGGAGGGTCCAGTGCCCGGTCTGCTCCGCGCCGGCCGGGTCGTAGCCGAGGGGGGCCGACGGGTACTCGGCGGTCGCGGCGTTCCAGGCGCTCGCGTCGTACTGGCCCGTGGTGTCCTCGGGGACGGTCTGGGCCGGAACGCTGGAAAGGTAACTCTCCGGAGCGGACCACCCGGTGGTGTCGTACGAGCCGGTGTCGCCCGCGGACGGGTACGCCGCGTACGCGTCGTACGTTCCGTAACTGCCGGAAGCGGCGTAGTCCGTGACGAACTGGTAGCCCTGGCCCTGCGTTTCATAGGACGCATATGCCTGGTCACCAGCGAAAGTGGTGGTGGAAAGGCCGTCGTACCCGTAATCGGGGTACTGGCCCGACGTCGGGCGGTCGTTCACCAACTTCTCTTTCGCCTCGGCAGTGGGGCCTGGGTGGCCGGGGAACTCAAGGTTCACCGGAGGAGAGCAGTGGCGTGACTGTACCCGGCGGTTACTCGCCTCGACAATCTTCCGAGTGTTTCGTCCTCAGCGGAACCGGGCATTCGGCCGTCTTTCGGTCGCCGGAAGACCGAGCCTTGGCCTTGAGTTCGAAATTCGTTCGACTGGCGGTCGACCGATGTTGTACGCACGGGCCCGCGCGGCGGCCGGGCGGGCACGCGGTCCCGGCCGTCTCAGACGACCAGGCTCCGACCCCCGGTTCCCGCGGCGCGGGCGGACTCCGCGGGGCGGGGAGCGCCGTCCGCCGCGCGCAGCGGACCGTCGAGGGCGCGCCGGACGGCGGTGATGACGGCGGGATGGACGGCGAGGGCGAGATGTCCGATACCGGTGACCTGTACGTTCGTCGCGTCCAGGTCGGCGTGCTCGATCCGGGCCGTCCCGGTGGGCGCCATCAGCGCGTCGAACTCGCTCCAGAACGCCACGAACCGGGTCCGGCAGCCGGGCGCGGGCGCACCCAGCTCGGCCATCACCTCGGAGTCCGGGCGCACCTGGCGCACCAGGGGGTGCGCGTCCATGAACGGCGCGACCCGGGTGCCGCCGTGCGGGGTGCCCAGGGTGACCACGGTGCGCACGCGCGCGTCGCCGCCGAGCCGCTGGACGTAGTACCGCGCGACCAGGCCGCCGAGGCTGTGCCCCACGATGTCCACCCGCTCCTGGCCGCTGCGCTCGCACAGCTCCTCGACACGCCGGGCGAGGTGACGGGCCGTCCTGCGCAGGTCGCGCGTGAAGGGGGAGTGGTTGTACGTCTCCGCGCGCCGCAGGCCGCCCGCGCCCAGGGCGCGGCGCAGCAGGACGAAGACCGAGCGGTTGTCGGTGAAGCCGTGCAGGAGCAGCACCGGCGGCGGCTGTCCGGGCGTCCGGGCGGCGGGCAGCTCCGGCGGGCGCTCCTCCCGTATCCCGGTGGGGTAGAGGAGGAGGTGCCCGGCGAGCACCGCTGCCTCCAGGACCGCCGCCCGCAGGGCGGCACCCGTGCGCGGCACGGGCAGCGGCGCGATCGTCAGCCCCATGGACGGCCTCCCCCTGGACCATTCGGGTGCGGGGCCGTACCGCCTGCGCTGCCCCGCCACCGTGCCGTGCGGCTGTCGGCGCGGTGGCGGGGCGACGGGGCGGTGGTGAATCAACGGCGTCCCACGTGTGATTTCCCCCTCCCCGTTGACCGCGAAACGGTGCCGTGCGCAATGCTGTACTTAACGTTCGTTCACTCGGGAGGCAGTGCGATGGGTGTGACCGGTCCGATCCGTGTGGTGGTGGCCAAGCCGGGTCTCGACGGCCACGACCGCGGCGCCAAGGTGATCGCGCGGGCGCTGCGCGACGCGGGCATGGAGGTCATCTACACGGGCCTCCACCAGACCCCCGAGCAGATCGTGGACACCGCCATCCAGGAGGACGCGGACGCCATCGGCCTCTCCATCCTCTCCGGGGCGCACAACACGCTCTTCGTCCGCGTCATCGAGCTCCTCAAGGAGCGCGACGCGGAGGACATCAAGGTCTTCGGCGGCGGGATCATCCCCGAGGACGACATCGCCCCGCTCAAGGAGAAGGGCGTCGCCGAGATCTTCACCCCCGGCGCCACCACCACCTCCATCGTGGACTGGGTCAACGCCCACGTCCGCCAGGGCTGACCCGCCCCCCCCGCGACAGCGTCGGCCCCGCCGCCCGTTCAGGCGGCCGGGGCCAGTTCCGCGAGCATCGCCGCGCGCAGCCGGAGGGTGGCCACCAGGCGCTGGAAGGCCTCCGCCCAGTAGGCGGCGGCTCCCGGTGAAGCCTCCGACGGGTCCTCGGCGGTGCCCGTCAGCGCCTCCAGGCGGTCCGCCTCCGCCGGGTCGAGACAGCGCTCGGCCAGGCCCATCACCCCGCTGAAGCTCCACGGGTAACTGCCCGCCCCGCGTGCCGCGTCCAGCGCGTCCACCACCGCCCGGCCCAGCTCCCCCGCCCAGGGGACCAGGCAGACGCCGAGCAGCTGGAAGGCCTCCGACAACCCGTGGGCGCGCACGAACTCCGCGACCCACGCGGCCCGCTCCTCCTCGGCCAGCGTCTCCAGCAGCTTCGCCCGCTCCGCGAGCGAAGCCGTGCCCGGGCCCGCCGCCGGCGGCGCGGACGCGGGGCCCAGCAGGGCCTTCGACCAGACCGGGTCGCGCTGGCGCACCGCCGCCCGGCACCAGGCCGCGTGCATCTCCTCCGCCCAGCCCTCGGCCACGGGCAGCGCCACGATCTCCGCCGGCGAGAGCCCGCCGAAGCGGTCCCGCCAGCAGGACAGCGGGGCCGCCTCCACCAGCTGGCCGAGCCACCAGGCCCGCTCCCCGCGCCCGGCCGGCGGCCGCTTGACCACCCCGTCGCGCAGCATGCCCGCGTCGCACTCCGCCGGCGGCACCACCGTCCCGGGGCCGACGCAGGCCAGTGCCCGCTCCGCCATCCGCCCGGCCAGCGCCGAGGCGGGCAGCGCGGACAGCAGTTCGGCGGCGGTCGCCCGGACGTTGCGGCTGCGGTCGGCCAGCGCCGCCTCCAGGAACGGCTCGTCCGTACCGGACAGCCCGGACCGCAGGGAGTCGAGGAACATCAGCCGGTCCTCGGCCCGCTCCGTGGCCCAGGTCGTGGCCAGCAGCCGGGGCGCCGCCGCCGGCTCGTGGGCCCGGACGGCGCCGAGCAGGGCGACCCGCTCCGCGAACAGCCCCTCCTCCCAGAGCCGGGCCACCGCCTCGCCGTCGGCCGGGTCGGGCATCTCCCCGCCGCCTCCGGCCGCGCCGCGCAGGGCGAACCGCCACTCCGGGTTCAGCCGGGCCAGCCACAGCCCCCGCGCCCCGGCCAGGGCCAGCGCCTGCGGGCGCAGGTCGGTCCGCGCCCGGCCCGCGTCCAGCAGCGCCGGGACCAGGGCCGACGGCGCCCGGTACCCGTGCCGTGCGGCGGCGGCCAGCCACTGCGGGAGCAGCTCCGTCAGATCCGGTGCGGCCCCGCGCCGTCCGCCGCCGCTGCCCGCCGCGGTCCGGCCGGCCAGCAGCTGCGCGAGCCGCCGCCGGGCGGCCTCCGGGGGCTCCGGGCGCGGATCGTGCGCCGCGGGCCGGGGCCGCCGGGCCGCCTCGCCGGGCCGCAGCCCGGCCCGGCGCCGCAGCGTCTGCACGGCCGCCGCGTCGAGCAGCGCCTCCGGCGAGCCGCCCCGCCGCCCGGTGCCCAGCAGCGCGGCGGTGACCAGCTCCTCCCAGTCCCGGTCCATGCCGGTCCCTTCGTCACCCTGGGCCATCGCAATCCCTCCCTCTCCAGTCCCCGTCGGTCGTGCGCGGTCAGTCGTGCGTCGCGAGTCGTGCGCCGTGCCGGCCCGGCCGCGGCCCGGCCCCCTGTGCGGGGCCGCGGCACCGGAACCGCCGTACGGGCGTGTTCAGCTGGCGTGGTTGTCGTTCATGAAAGCCCCCCGGCTCCTCGTGTCCGCGCCGGCGCCCCCGCGCCCGCGCGTCCTCCATGTCGGTCTGCGAGACGGCATGGATCCCCCCAGGCCCCCTGCGTTTTCGATTGGTCCGTCCGTCCGGCCGTCCGGCCGGGCCCGCCCCGTCAGAGCAGCGGCACCGGCTCGGGAGAGCCGGGCTGCCAGGCCGTCAGCGGGGTGAAGCCGCGGTGGCCGCACTCGCCGAAGACCGTGACGGGTCCGCCGCCCGAGAGGGCGGCCAGCTGCCACAGCCCGGACCGCGAGCGGCCCTGCGGCAGCGCCACCGGCAGTGCGGACGCCCCCCGCGCGTCCGCCACCTGCCAGGCCGCCCCGTCCCCCTCGCCCGGTACCGGGACCACGGGGCCGAGGACCACCGGCCAGGACTCCAGCCACGGGTCCTCCCGCAGCGCGGCCCCGTAGGCCTCCAGGGCCTCGCCGGTGCTCACCCCGGGCGGAGTGCGGGCGGCGGCCGGCACCGCGGCCGCGGTACGGTCCCCCAGATCCGCCCGCAGCCCCGCCGACCCGGGCCGGAAGCGGGCCTCCGCCTCCAGCACCAGCCCGACGGGCAGCGCCAGCCCCGGCGGCCGTCCGGGCGGACCGAAGTCCAGGACCAGCGCCGGGCGTCCGCCCTCCAGCCCGCGCAGCCATATCCGGCGGGTGGTGAGCCGGCCGTCCGGGGACACCGAGTCGTACTGGGCCAGTACGAGCCAGTGGTCCCGGACGGTCTCCCCCTCCGCCGGGGACGGCAGCCCCACCCGGCTCCGGACGGTCGCGGCCAGCGGCTCCGGCAGCCCGGAAACCCCCAGCCACGCCCTGTCCAGCAGGTGCAGCAGCGCGAACTCCTCAAGCATCCGGGCGGGCCAGCCGGGGCCGCAACCGGGTATTGCCCCCAACTCCCTTGCGCATGCGGCCAGTCCGGGCGCCTGGGCGTCGACCATGCGGGCCGCGACCTCCTCCCAGGGGGCGTAGCCGGCCTGCTGCTGCCCGGCCAGCCCCCCGCGCAGCAGGTCCGTCAGCCGCTGCTCCAGCTCGATGACGCCCGCGCCGATCCGCCCGGCCCGCCGCTCCGCCCGCTTGCGGGCCGCCTCCGCGTCCACCGGGCCGGCCGCCGGACGCGCCGCCTTCGCCGCGCGCCCCGCGAGCCATTCCCCCGCCCAGTCGGGGGCCTCGGCCGGATCGCCGAACCCCTCCGCCGCCCAGAGCAGCAGCAGCCCCAGTGCGTGCTTGCACGGGAACTTCCGGCTCGGACAGGAGCACTTGTACGCGGGCCCCGTCAGGTCGACGACCGTCCGGTACGGCGTACTGCCGCTGCCCTTGCACGACCCCCACACCGCACCGGAAGCGGAACCTCCGGTATGCGACCACGGACCCGCCCCGCCCAGCCTGCCCCCCGCCTTGCGCGACGCCTCGTCAGGAGCCAGAGCCAGTACCTGTTCCGCCGTCCAGCGGACCCCCTGCTCAGTCATGTGAACCACCGTAGAGACCCCCACTGACAATCGCTCTGACCTGCAACGACGCCCGGAACAAGGGGCGTTGTCAGTGGCATGGTGCACCGTGGTTCCAGCGGCCGGGAGCGGCTGCCGAGCATTGGAGGGGGACCATGAGCACGCCCGAGAGCAGCACCGGAACCGAGGCCCTGCGACCGCACGCCGAGGACGCCTTCGCGCACGAACTGAAAGCCCTGGAGGCGCAGGACGACCGGCCCCGCCCGGCCCGCTGGAAGCTCTCCCCGTGGGCCGTGGCCACCTACCTCCAGGGCGGCACCCTCGCCGACGGCACCGTCATCACGCCCAAGTACGTCGGGCCGCGCCGGATCGTCGAAGTCGCCGTCACCACGCTCGCCACCGACCGCGCCCTCCTCCTGCTCGGCGTCCCCGGCACCGCCAAGACCTGGGTGTCCGAACACCTCGCCGCCGCCGTCAGCGGGGACTCCACCCTCCTCGTCCAGGGCACCGCCGGCACCCCCGAGGAGGCCATCCGCTACGGCTGGAACTACGCCCGCCTCCTCGCCCACGGCCCGAGCCGCGAGGCCCTCGTCCCCAGCCCCGTCATGCGGGCCATGGCCGAGGGCATGACCGCCCGCGTCGAGGAACTCACCCGCATCCCGGCCGACGTCCAGGACACCCTCATCACCGTCCTGTCCGAGAAGACCCTCCCCATACCGGAGCTCGGCCAGGAGGTGCAGGCCGTACGCGGCTTCAACCTCATCGCCACCGCCAACGACCGCGACCGCGGGGTCAACGAGCTCTCCAGCGCGCTCCGCCGCCGCTTCAACACCGTCGTCCTGCCGCTGCCCGCCACCGCCGACGCCGAGGTCGACATCGTCGCCCGCCGCGTCGACCAGATGGGCCGCGCCCTGGACCTGCCCGCCGCCCCCGAGGGACTGGAGGAGATCCGCCGGGTCGTCACCGTCTTCCGCGAGCTCCGCGAAGGCGTCACCGACGACGGCCGCACCAAGGTCAAGACGCCCAGCGGCACCCTCTCCACCGCCGAGGCCATCTCCGTCGTCACCGGCGGCCTCGCCCTGGCCGCGCACTTCGGGGACGGCGTCCTGCGCCCCTCCGACGTGGCCGCCGGGATCCTCGGGGCCGTCGTCCGCGACCCGGCCGCCGACCGCGTCGTCTGGCAGGAGTACCTGGAGGCGGTCGTCCGCGAGCGGGACGGCTGGAAGGACTTCTACCGCGCCTGCCGGGAGGTGACGGCATGAGCCCGGCGGCCGCGGGACCACTGCTGCTGGGCGTCCGCCACCACGGGCCCGGCTCGGCCCGCGCGGTACGCGCCGCGCTGGACCGGGCGCGGCCGCGGGCCGTGCTGATCGAGGGGCCGCCCGAGGGGGACGCGCTGCTGCCGCTGGCCGCCGACCCCGGGATGCGCCCGCCCGTCGCCCTCCTCGCGCACGCGGCGGACGACCCCGCCAGGGCCGCGTTCTGGCCGCTGGCCGCCTTCTCCCCGGAGTGGGCCGCCCTCCGCTGGGCACAGGCCCGGGACGTGCCGGTGCGCTTCATCGACCTGCCCGCGGCCCACACGCTGGCCGGGCCCCGGGAGGAGGAGCCGGACGCCCGCGAGGCCGGCGCCGTCCGGGTCGACCCGCTCGCCGTGCTCGCGGAGACCGCCGGGTACGAGGACCCCGAGCACTGGTGGGAGGACGTGGTCGAGCACCGGGGCACGGGGGAGGCGCGGGACCCGCTGGCCGTCTTCGAGGCCCTGGGGGAGGCCATGGCCGTCCTGCGCGAGACCTACGGCGACGGCGGCCACGCCCGCGACCTGGTCCGAGAGGCGCACATGCGGCAGCGGATGCGGGCGGCCCGCAGGGAGTTCGGGGACGACTACGCCGTGGTGTGCGGGGCCTGGCACGTCCCGGCGCTGCGGGCCCGGTCCACGGTGGCCGCGGACCGGGCACTGCTCACCGGGCTGCCCAAGGTCAAGGTCGAGACCACCTGGGTGCCGTGGAGCCACCGCAGGCTCGCCCGCGCCGGCGGGTACGGCGCGGGCGTCACCTCGCCCGGCTGGTACGCGCACCTGTTCGCTGCCCGGGACCGGCCCGTCGAGCGCTGGCTGACCAAGGTCGCCGGGCTGCTGCGGGAGGAGGACCGGCAGGTCTCCTCCGCGCACGTGATCGAGGCGGTCCGGCTGGCGCAGACGCTCGCCGCCGTGCGGGGCCGCCCGCTGCCCGGCCTCACGGAGACCCTGGAGGCGGTCCGGGCCGTGATGTGCGACGGCTCCGACGTACCGCTCGCGCTGGTCGAGGACCGGCTCGTCGTCGGGGACGTGCTCGGCGAGGTCCCGGACGCGGCGCCCGTCGTACCGCTCCAGCGGGACCTGACGCGCCGGCAGCGCACCCTGCGGCTCAAGGCCGAGGCGCAGCGGCGCGAGCTGGAGCTGGACCTGCGCAAGGACTCCGACGCGGCCAAGTCCCTGCTGCTGCACCGGCTGCGGCTGCTCGGGATCGACTGGGGGACCCCGACGGCCTCCCGCGGCGGCACGGGCACCTTCCGGGAGACCTGGCGGCTGTGCTGGGAGCCGGAGCTGTCGGTGCGGGTCGCCGAGGCCGGGATCTGGGGCACCACGGTGCCGGGCGCGGCCACCGCGAAGGCGGAGGCCGACGCGGCGGCCGCCGGGGAGCTGGGGGAGGTCACCGCGCTGGCCGAGCGCTGCCTGCTGGCTGGGCTGTCGGGGGCCCTGCCCGCGGTGCTGCGGGCGCTCGCCGACCGGGCCGCGCTGGACACGGACGTGGCCCGGCTGGCCGGGGCGCTGCCCGCGCTGGCCCGCGCGCTGCGGTACGGGGACGTACGGGGCACGGACGCGTCGGCGCTGGGCACGGTCGCGGCCGGGCTGGCGGAGCGGATCTGCGTGGCCCTGCCGCCCGCCTGCGCGGCCGGGCTCGACGCCGACGGGGCGGCGGAGCTGCAGGGCCACGTCGACGGGGTGCACGGGGCGGTCGGGCTGCTGGCCGACGCGGCCCCGGGGCTGCGGGAGCGCTGGTCGGCGGTGCTGCGGACGCTGGCCGGGCGGGACACCGTACCGGGGCGGATACGCGGGCGGGCCGCGCGGCTGCTGCTGGACGAGGGCCGGCTCCCGGCCGGGGAGACGGCGCGTCTGATGGGGCTCGCCCTGTCCCCGGCGGCCTCCCCGGCCGACTCGGCGGGCTGGATCGAGGGCTTCGCCGGGGGCGCCGGTGGCGGGACGCTGCTGGTTCACGACGAGCGGCTGCTGGGCCTGGTCGACGCCTGGCTGGTGTCGGTGCCGGAGGGCGCCTTCATCGACGTGCTGCCGCTGCTGCGGCGCACCTTCGGGGCGTACGAGCCGGGCGTGAAGCGGACCCTGGGCGAGCTGGCCCGGCGCGTCCCGGGCGCCCGCACGGCGTCCACCACCGCCCCGCCGGGCTTCGCCCCGGACCTGGACCCGGCCCGCGCCGACGCGGTGGCCGGCCTGGCCCGGCTGCTCCTCGGGGCGGCGGCGGGGCACGCGGAACGAGAGGGGATCGGGACATGACGGAGAGCGGTACGGGAACCGCCGGAGACGAGCGGCTGCGGCGGTGGCGGCTGGTGCTCGGCGGGGAGGGCGACGGCACCGGATGCACCCTCGGCGGGCGGGACGCGGCGATGGACGGGGCTCTCGGCGCGCTCTACGGCGGTGGCGGCGGGCGGGCGCAGGGGGAGCGCTCCGGCGGGCTCGGCGGCTCGGCCCCGCGCGTCGCGCGCTGGCTCGGGGACATCCGTACGTACTTCCCCGGCCCGGTGGTCCAGGTCATGCAGCGGGACGCCATCGAGCGGCTCGGGCTGGCCGCGCTCCTGCTGGAGCCGGAGATGCTGGAGGCCGTCGAGCCGGACGTGCACCTCGTCGGCACCCTGCTGTCGCTGAACAAGGCCATGCCCGACACCACCAGGGAGACGGCGCGGGCCGTGGTCCGCAAGGTGGTCGAGCAGCTGGAGCAGCGGCTCGCGGCCCGTACCCGGGCCACCCTGACGGGCGCGCTGGACCGTTCCGCGCGGACCAGCCGTCCCCGCCACCACGACATCGACTGGGACCGGACCATCCGGGCCAACCTGAAGAACTACCTCCCGGAGCACCGGACCGTCGTCCCCGAGCGGCTCGTCGGCTACGGCCGGGCCTCCCGCGCGGTGAAGAAGGAGGTCGTCCTCTGCATCGACCAGTCGGGCTCGATGGCGGCCTCGGTCGTCTACGCCTCCGTCTTCGGGGCCGTCCTCGCCTCCATGCGGTCGATCGCCACCCGGCTGGTCGTCTTCGACACGGCCGTCGTCGACCTCACCGACCAGCTCGACGACCCGGTGGACGTCCTCTTCGGCACCCAGCTGGGCGGCGGCACCGACATCAACCGCGCCCTGGCCTACTGCCAGTCCAAGATCACCCGACCGGCCGACACGGTCGTCGTCCTGATCAGCGATCTCTACGAGGGCGGGATCCGTGACGAGATGCTGGGCCGGGTGGCCGCGATGAAGGCGGCCGGGGTGGAGTTCGTGACCCTGCTGGCCCTGTCCGACGAAGGGGCTCCCGCCTACGACCACGAGCACGCCGCGGCCCTGGCGGCACTGGGCGCGCCCGCATTCGCCTGCACGCCCGACCTGTTTCCGGAGGTGATGGCGGCCGCGCTGGAGAAGCGCCCACTGCCGGTCCCCTGACGGGCACGCCATCGGCAGATCACACGAAGACGCAGTTCAACCGTGAGGCGATCTGTGACAGGTATCACCGCTCAGGTGTGATCCCTGATTTAGGGACCTACGTCCCACGGGGATAACCTGCGAGACGGACATGCCGCGTCCACGGTCACCGTGTGCGCCTTCCTAGTGACAGCGCCGTCACGTTGCCCTCCGCGGCACGCCCACGCAGATAGCAGACAAACCGCGAATCACTGCGAATCTTTGAAGACAAGGGACGGACGCGCGTGGACCTGTTCGAGTACCAGGCGAGGGACCTCTTCGCCAAGCACGGTGTACCGGTGCTGGCCGGTGAAGTCATCGACACGCCTGAGGCGGCTCGCGAGGCCACCGAGAAGCTGGGCGGCAAGTCGGTCGTCAAGGCCCAGGTGAAGGTCGGCGGGCGCGGCAAGGCCGGTGGCGTGAAGCTCGCCGCCACCCCGGACGAGGCCGTCGCCCGCGCGACGGACATCCTCGGCATGGACATCAAGGGCCACACGGTCCACAAGGTGATGATCGCCGAGACCGCGCCGGAGATCCTGGAGGAGTACTACGTCTCCTACCTCCTCGACCGCACCAACCGCACCTTCCTGGCCATGGCCTCGGTCGCCGGCGGCATGGACATCGAGCAGGTCGCCGAGGAGACCCCGGAGAAGCTCGCCAAGGTCCCGGTGAACGCCAACGAGGGCGTGACCATCGAGAAGGCCCGCGAGATCGTCGCCCTGGCGAAGTTCCCGGCCGAGGTCGCCGAGCAGGTCGCCGAGGTCCTCGTGACCCTGTGGAAGACCTTCATCGCCGAGGACGCGCTCCTCGTCGAGGTCAACCCGCTCGCGAAGGTCGCCTCCGGTGACGTCATCGCGCTCGACGGCAAGGTCTCGCTCGACGAGAACGCCGAGTTCCGCCAGCCGGGCCACGAGGAGTTCGTGGACCACGCCGCCGCGAACCCGCTTGAGGCCGCTGCCAAGGAGAAGGGCCTCAACTACGTCAAGCTCGACGGCGAGGTCGGCATCATCGGCAACGGCGCGGGTCTCGTCATGAGCACCCTGGACGTCGTCGCGTACGCCGGTGAGAACCACGGTGGCGTCAAGCCCGCCAACTTCCTCGACATCGGCGGTGGCGCCTCCGCCGCCGTCATGGCCAACGGCCTCGAGATCATCCTGGGCGACGCGGACGTCAAGTCCGTGTTCGTCAACGTCTTCGGTGGCATCACCGCGTGTGACGAGGTCGCCAACGGCATCGTCCAGGCGCTGCAGCTGCTCGAGGACCGCGGCGAGGCGGTCACCAAGCCGCTCGTCGTCCGCCTCGACGGCAACAACGCCGAGCTGGGTCGCAAGATCCTCTCGGACGCCAACCACCCGCTGGTGCAGCGCGTGGACACCATGGACGGTGCGGCCGACAAGGCCGCCGAGCTCGCGGCTGCGAAGTAAGGGCAGAGGTCACAGACTCACATGGCTATCTTCCTCAACAAGGACAGCAAGGTCATCGTCCAGGGCATGACCGGTGCCACGGGCCTGAAGCACACCAAGCTGATGCTGGCTGACGGTACGAACATCGTCGGCGGCGTGAACCCGCGCAAGGCCGGCACGACCGTCGACTTCGACGGCACCGAGGTCCCGGTCTTCGGCTCCGTCGCCGAGGCGATGGAGAAGACGGGCGCCAACGTCTCCGTCCTCTTCGTCCCGCCGGCCTTCGCCAAGGCCGCCGTCGTCGAGGCCATCGACGCCGAGATCCCGCTGGCCGTCGTCATCACCGAGGGCATCGCGGTGCACGACTCCGCCGCCTTCTGGGCGTACGCGACCGCCAAGGGCAACAAGACCCGCATCATCGGCCCGAACTGCCCGGGTCTGATCACCCCCGGCCAGTCCAACGCCGGCATCATCCCGGGCGACATCACCAAGCCCGGCAAGATCGGTCTCGTGTCCAAGTCCGGCACGCTGACCTACCAGATGATGTACGAGCTGCGCGACATCGGCTTCACCTCCGCCGTCGGCATCGGTGGCGACCCGGTCATCGGCACCACGCACATCGACGCCCTGGAGGCCTTCGAGGCCGACCCGGAGACCGAGCTCATCGTCATGATCGGCGAGATCGGCGGCGACGCCGAGGAGCGTGCGGCGGACTTCATCGCGAAGAACGTCACCAAGCCGGTCGTCGGCTACGTCGCGGGCTTCACCGCCCCCGAGGGCAAGACCATGGGCCACGCCGGCGCCATCGTCTCCGGCTCTTCTGGCACCGCACAGGCCAAGAAGGAGGCCCTCGAGGCCGCCGGCGTCAAGGTCGGCAAGACGCCGACCGAGACGGCCAAGCTGGCGCGCGAGATCCTCGAAGGCGCCAAGTAAGCGCTGGTAGGACCGTTGTACGGGCGTGGCCCGCACCCTTCGGGGTGCGGGCCACGCCCTTTTGCTATTCGAGCTTCGGATGGAGCCGGTGGGGGCCGGCGGCCGGGTCGGCGCGGAGCTTGTCCTGGAGGTAGCGGCTCGTCTCGGTGAGCCTCGGGGGGCCACTCAGCGGCGGGACCCCGGAGACGCTCGTGCCGGGGGCGACGGGCGGCTCGTAGTGGTCGGGGGCGGTGACGGTGGTGTAGCCCGTCGAGGCGGCGATCACGGCGGTCAGGACGAGCGCGGCCCGCGCCAGCCGCCGGGCCCGGTGCTCGCTGACCGTGCGGACGGTGGCGGCCGGGCGCGGCTCCAGGGAGACGGCGGGCCGTACCGCGCCGAGCCGCTCGCGCAGCATGGCCGACCGCCGTTCGGGCGTCACCCCGGCCAGCAGGGGGATCCGGCGGGCGAGTTCGGCGTGCGCGCGCAGCAGGCGGTGCCCGGTGGCCGGGGTGCTGGCCTCGGTCTCGGCGGCGGTGTCGGGCAGGTCGAGTCCGACGCCGTCGTAGAGCAGGACCGTACGGCGGTGCACGGGCGGCAGCGCGAGGAGGGCGTCCAGCAGGACCCGGTCGGCGGGGTCGGCCGGGGGCTTGTCGGGGTGGCGGTGGGCCCGGCGGAACCGGTGCCAGGGGGAGAGGGCGTACTCGTGCGCGGCCGAGCGCACCCAGCCGACGGGGTCCCGGTCGGTGGCCACCTCGGGCCAGCGCCCCCAGGCCTGACGGAACGCCACCTCGACGGAGTGCAGGGCGAGGGCGCGGCGGCCGGTGAGCAGGTAGGCCTGGCGGACGAGCGCGGCCGCGGTGTGGTCGTAGAGGGTGTCGAAGGCCTCGACGGGGTCCCGGGGCGGTCTCGGGCGGGGCCCGTACACCGGCCCGGGCGGGGCGGGGTCCGGCTCGGGGGCGGGCTCCCCCCGCGCGGGGTCCGGCCGGCCGGGACCGGCCTGCTGAAACGGTTCCTCAGGGGTGGGCGCGGGGTCGGGGTCCGGCTCGGCCGGGGCGGGAGGTGCGGCGGCGGGGAGCGCGGAGGCGGGAGGCGCGGCCGGGTGCGGCCGGGCCCAGGCCGGTGTGGCGGGGGTGTCGGGGCCGATGGGTGCGTCGGGGCCGCCGGGGGTGCCGGAGGTGACGGGTGCCGTCGGTGTGCCGGGGGCCGGGGGCGCGGCGGCGGGTGCGCCGGGGTCGGTGTGGGCGGTGGAGCCCGCGGCCGGGTGCGGCCGGGCCCAGGCCGGTGCGGCGGGTGTGCCGGCGTCGGTGTGGGCGGCGGGGTCCGCGTCCGGGTGGGGCCGGGGCCGGGCGGGTGAGGCGGGGCCGAGGGGTGGGGCGGGGTCGGCCGGGGTGCTCGGAGGGGCGGAGGCGACGGGTGTGGCGGCGGCGCCGGTCGGAGCCGCGGCGGCCGGGGCGTCCTGGGGCGGGGTCGGGTGGGGGCGGTGGGGGGCCGGCTTCGCGCCGCGTTTGCCGGTGGGGCGGGGCCGGTGCGTGGGCGGGCCCGCCGCCACGGGCCGTGCCGGGGCGGCGCCGGTGGCCGCGAGCCGGTCCAGGAGCGCCGCGTACGCCTCGCGCGTGCGCCCGCGGGGCTCGGTGCGGCCGCACTCCCATGAGCGGACGGTGGTCGCGGTGACGCCGAGCTCCGCCGCGACCTCCTCGTACGTCAGCCCGCCCGACTCGCGCAGCCAGCGGCGCTCCTTGGGGGACGGGAGGCCCAGCTCCGAACCGGAGGACGCTTCGACGTCTTGTGTCATGCCACTCTCCCCGCGACACGGCTGCTCTGGGCAATAAAGTACATAAACGTATCTTGGACGACACAACGGAAAATCGGTTGTTACCAGGACATAGCGCGTGTCGAGGGCACCATGGCCACGTGACCCAAGTGACCGAACGCGGGACGCCGTTGCAGGAGGCCCCGAGGCACGCGGCCCCGCGGCGCCGTTCACCGGCGGCCGCCGCCTGCGTGCTGGGCGGCGCCGTGGCCGCCGGACTGGGGCTCGGCTTCCTCGCCGTGCTCGTGATCGTGCTGTGGATCAGCTCCCCCTACCCCGACAGCGGCCCGGGCGGCGCGCTGCACCTCGCCGCCGGGCTGTGGCTGATGGCCCACGGCACCGAACTCGTCCGCTACGAGACCCTCTCCGGGGTGCCCGCACCCGTCGGCCTGGTCCCGCTGCTGCTCGTGGCGCTGCCCGTGCTGCTCATGCGGCGCGCGGCCCGGCTGGGCAGCGCCTCGGGGGACGCCGCCGGGGCGGAGGGGGACGAGGTGCTGCCTGCGGCCGCCGTGTTCTCCGCCGTGACCTGCGGCTATCTGACGGTCGGTGCGTTCGCCACCGTGTACGCGGCCGGCGGGCCGATGCCGGCGGACCCGCTCAGCGCGGCCTGGCACGTGCCGCTGGTGGCGGTGCTCTCCGCCGCAGGCGGGGTGTGGGCGGCCAAGGGCAAGCCGACGGGCCCCCTGCCGGGGTGGGTTCCGGGAAGCGTACGCCGGGCCGTGGCCCGCCCCCGGTACGCGCTGGCGCTGCGCTCCGGCGCGGCCGGGGTGCTCGTCCTGCTGGGCGGCGGGGCCCTGCTCGTCGGGGTGTCGCTGGCCTGGCACGGGCCGGAGGTGCAGAACTCCTTCCTCGCGCTGACCGGGGTGTGGTCGGGGCGGTTCGCGGTGCTGCTGCTCGCGCTGGCGCTGATTCCGAACGCCATGGTGTGGGGCGCGGCGTACGGGCTGGGGCCCGGGTTCGCGCTGGGCGCCGGGGCGGTGGCGACCCCGCTGGGGCTGGAGGGGGCGGCGGCGCTGCCGAGGTTCCCGCTGCTGGCGGCGCTGCCGGCGCCGGGGCCGGGTACGCCGCTCACCTGGGCGGCGCTGGGGCTGCCGGTGGCGGCGGGGCTGGCGGTGGGGTGGTTCGCGGTGCGGCGGGCGCGGGAGGTCTCGTACGGGGAGACCGCGCTGACGGCGGCACTGGGCGCGGTGGTGTGCGGGCTGGCGATGGCCGGCCTCGCGGCGGCTTCGGCGGGGCCGCTGGGGTCGCGGGTGCTGGCGGGCGTGGGGCCGGTGTGGTGGGCCGTCGGGGGCGCGGCGGCGGGGTGGACGCTGGTGCTGGCGGTGCCCTTGGCGGTGGGGGTGCAGGTGTGGCGGACCCGGCCGGTTCGCTCCGCGGGGGGCGGGGTGGAGGCGGAGGACGCGTGGCACGACTCGGGGGTGCGGGAGCTTCGGTGGGAGGCGTTGCGGAGGGCGGCGGAACCGTTGGTTGCTCCCGCGGTGGTGGCTCCGCCGGTGGTGGCTCCCGCGGTGGTGGCTCCGCCGGTGGTGGCTCCGGTGGAGCCGGTTCCTGCGGGGCCGGTGGCTCCGCCGGTGGTCGTGGTGCCGGTGGCTCCGCCGGTGCTGCCCGCGGCGGTGGTGGGGGCGCGGGTGCTGGCGCGGCGCCGCCCGCAGCCCTGACCGGGGTGCCGCTGCGCGGGGCGAGGTCCCCTACCCGCCCTTCGCCCGTTCCCCGGGGCTGCGCCCCGGACCCCCTGGGGGCTCCGCCCCCAGACCCTCCCCAGCTACCGCTGGGGCCCCCAGCGCCTCAATCGCCGGCGAGGCTGGAATTTGCCGGCTGGGGCCGGAGATCACCCGGCGGGCTGGAGTGCGCGCAGCGCACTTCCGCCCGAGGCCGTCCAGCCCCGCCAGGCGCAACTCCGGCCCCGCCGGCGATTGAGGCGCGGGCGCGGTAGCGCCGTGTCTTGAGCCGCACCGGCGCGCAGCGCCAGACTGACAGCCGCACCACCGCGCAGCGCCGGACCACCGGCCGGGCCGGCGCTGCGCCAGAACTTCCCCGGCCCCGCGCAGCGGTCGGCGCCCGCCCCGGGAGGGGGTCAGCGCTGGACGCGGAGGATCTTGCCGATCGCGTTGTCCGGGAGGAGGGTGTTGCATTCCAGTTCCGCCGTGCGGGTCAGCGCGTCGTCGCGGCAGACGTAGAAGTCCTTGTACGCCAGCTGCAGTGCGTACGAGCCGGCCGCCAGCATCAGCGCCAGCGTGGCCGTGACCAGGCCGCTCACCGCCGCCGCGCGCTGCGGGCGGGCCGCCGGGCCGAGGGCGGACAGGCCGCCGGGTTCCGCGTCGGTCGCCGGGCGGCCGCGCAGGGCGCTGATGCCCCAGTACATGGCCAGCGCGCCCAGCAGCAGTCCCACCGAGGGGATGCCGAAGATGCCGAAGAAGAAGCCCCACATGCCCGAGAGGAGCGCGTAGCGGGCGCGCCGCTGGACCGGGTCCATGGGGTCCCAGCGGGCCGGGCCGCCCTCGCCGGGCTCGCCCGGGCCGCCGCCCGGACCGCCGCCGTCCTGCGGCCGCTGCGGCTGCCGGGGCTGCCACGGCTGGTCGGGCCGGCCCTCCGGGGGCGCCGCGAAGGGGTTGTCGTCGGTCGAGGGGTCGGGCTGGCGGCGGTCCGGCATCGAGTCTGTGACTTCCCCTGAGTCGTGGGCGGCGCGCGCCCCGCGTACGAGGGCGCGTTCCGCGTCGTTCGCGGCTTGTACGCCAGACGCTACCGTCCGGCCGTCCCCCCGTCCCTCGGGGGCGGTCCGGTGTGCCGGTATCGTTGCAGGCGGTCGGTGGCTTCGTATGGTTCCCCGTATATCGGTACCCCGAAGTTTCGTATGACCGCACAAGACGAACGTCGCAAATCCTGTGAGAAAGGGCCTCCCATGGCCGCCTCCCGCCTGGTCGTGCTGGTTTCCGGCTCCGGCACCAACCTCCAGGCCCTGCTCGACGCCATCGAGGCCCACCCCGGCGGAGCCGAGGGTTTCGGGGCCGAGGTCGTCGCCGTCGGCGCCGACCGCGACAACATCGCCGGTCTGGAGCGGGCCGAGAAGGCGGGGATCCCCACCTTCGTGTGTCCGGTGAAGGACTACGGCAGCCGTGAGGAGTGGGACGCCGCGCTCACCGGGGCGACCGACGCCCACGCGCCGGACCTCGTGGTCTCCGCCGGCTTCATGAAGATCGTCGGGAAGAGCTTCATCGACCGCTTCGGCGGCCGGTTCGTCAACACCCACCCCGCCCTCCTCCCGGCCTTCCCCGGCGCGCACGGGGTGCGCGACGCCCTCGCGTACGGGGCGAAGGTCACCGGCTGCACGGTCCACTTCGTGGACAGCGGCGTGGACACCGGTCCGATCATCGCCCAGGGTGTCGTGGAGATCCGGGACGGGGAGGACGAAGCCGCGCTCCATGAGCGCATCAAGGAAGTCGAGCGTCAGCTGCTCGTCGACGTCGTGGGGCGCCTGGCCCGGCACGGCTACCGCATTGAGGGACGAAAGGTAACAATCCAGTGACCGCCAACGAAACGACGACGGCTACGACCCAGCGGCCGATCCGCCGCGCGCTCGTGAGTGTCTACGACAAGACGGGACTGGAAGAGCTGGCCCGCGGCCTGCACGAGGCGGGCGTCGCGCTCGTCTCCACGGGCTCCACCGCCTCGAAGATCGCCGCCGCCGGGGTGCCCGTCACCAAGGTCGAGGAGCTCACCGGCTTCCCCGAGTGCCTCGACGGCCGCGTCAAGACCCTCCACCCCCGCGTGCACGCCGGCATCCTCGCCGACCTGCGCCTGGAGGACCACCGCAACCAGCTCGCCGAGCTGGGCGTGGAGCCGTTCGACCTGGTGATCGTCAACCTCTACCCGTTCCGGGAGACCGTCGCCTCCGGCGCCACCCCCGACGAGTGCGTCGAGCAGATCGACATCGGCGGCCCCTCGATGGTCCGCGCCGCCGCCAAGAACCACCCCTCGGTCGCGGTCGTCACCAGCCCCGCCCGTTACGCCGACGTCCTCGCGGCGGCCCAGGGCGGCGGCTTCGACCTGACCGCCCGCAAGCGGCTCGCGGCCGAGGCCTTCCAGCACACCGCCGCGTACGACGTGGCGGTCGCCTCCTGGTTCGCCGACGACTACGCCGCCGCGGACGACTCCGGCTTCCCCGACTTCCTGGGCGCCACGTACGCGCGGAAGAACGTGCTGCGCTACGGCGAGAACCCGCACCAGGGCGCCGCGCTCTACGTCGACGGCACCGGCGGCCTGGCCGAGGCGGAGCAGCTGCACGGCAAGGAGATGTCGTACAACAACTTCACGGACACCGACGCCGCGCGCCGGGCCGCGTACGACCACGCCGACCCCTGCGTCGCGATCATCAAGCACGCCAACCCGTGCGGCATCGCGACCGGTGCCGACGTCGCCGAGGCGCACCGCAAGGCGCACGCCTGCGACCCGCTCTCCGCGTTCGGCGGCGTCATCGCCGTCAACCGCCCGGTGACGGTGGAGCTGGCCGAGCAGGTCGCGGAGATCTTCACCGAGGTCATCGTGGCCCCGGCGTACGAGGACGGCGCCGTCGAGGTGCTGGCCCGCAAGAAGAACATCCGCGTGCTGCGCGCCGAGGGCGCCCCGGCCAACCCGGTCGAGGTCAAGCCGATCGACGGCGGTGCGCTGCTCCAGGTCACCGACCGCCTCCAGGCCGAGGGCGACGACCCGGCGAACTGGACGCTGGCCACCGGCGAGGCCCTGTCCGCCGAGGAGCTGGCCGAGCTGTCCTTCGCGTGGAAGGCCTGCCGCGCCGTCAAGTCCAACGCGATCCTCCTCGCCAAGGACGGCGCCTCGGTCGGCGTCGGCATGGGCCAGGTCAACCGCGTCGACTCGGCGAAGCTCGCCGTCGAGCGGGCGGGCGCCGAGCGCGCGCAGGGCTCGTACGCGGCCTCGGACGCCTTCTTCCCCTTCCCGGACGGGCTGGAGATCCTGACCGCCGCCGGTGTGAAGGCCGTGGTCCAGCCGGGCGGTTCGGTCCGTGACGAGCAGGTCGTCGAGGCGGCGAAGAAGGCCGGCGTGACGATGTACTTCACCGGTACCCGCCACTTCTTCCACTGAGCGACCCGGTAGTAGAGCAGCGACGGCGAAGGCCGCGTCCCGCACTGCGGGACGCGGCCTTCGCCGTTGAACGGGTGGTGCTCGTGCTGCTTACTTCTTGACGACGATCGTGCCGGCGGCACGGTCGTGCCAGCCCTGGAGCTTGCCCGAGTTGTCGAAGAAGGGGGAGAGGTAGACCAGGAGCTGGCCGATGCCGCAGAGGACGGAGCCGACCATCGGGATGATCCAGCGGATGAAGCCGCCGCCGATGCCGGGGACCTGACCCGTGTTCTCCTTGACGACCTTCAGGCCGAGGGCCATCTTGCCGACGGTGGCGCCGACGAAGGCGATCATCAGCCATTCGTAGAGCAGGGTGGCGAGGCCGAGGATGAGCAGACCGCCGAAGAAGGCCGCGAAGATGCCGCCCGCGGCCTCGCCCGCCTGGGCCGACGCCTCGTTGAGGCAGGTGCTGTACTCGGGGGACAGCGGGTCGATGCCCGAGCAGTCCTTGATGTCGCTGGCCGCACCGAAGGCGCCCGCGAACACCACGGAGCTGAGGATGAAGTACAGGACACCGATGATCAGGCCGTCGATGACGCGGGCGCCGAAGCGGCGGCCCATCGTGGCGACCTGGACGGTGCCGAGGCCCGCGACGTTGATGTAGCCGTTGTTGGCCTGGAGGGTGCCCGGCGCCTGGGGAGGAACGCCGTAGGGCTGCTGGCCCTGCTGCGGGTAGCCGTAGCCGGGCTGGCCCTGCGGCGGGACGCCCTGCGGGGCCTGCTGCGGGTAGCCGTAGCCGGGCTGGCCCTGCGGCGGCTGCTGAGGCTGCTGCCCGTAGGGGTTGTTCGGGTCGCCGAAGCTCATCTGGGTCTTTCCTCCGTGAAGTGCGGGGACGCACGGCACGCTGGAGGACACTTGCTTCTGCGGTACGCCCCCCGGCACTGCCCGCGGCACTCTTTCCGATCGTCTTGCTGCCCGTCATCGTGGTGGGCCCGTACCGGGCTTGTCCAGTTGGTTGCGGGGGCGGGCCAGACTTGTTGTGCAAGTGCAATCAAGAGTGCGATCCGGCCGACGCCCGAGTGGAAGCCGGACCGCCCCATCCGGGAGGATGCCCCCATGACCGCCCAGATTCTCGATGGCAAGGCCACCGCGGCCGCGATCAAATCCGAACTGAAGGCCCGCGTGGAGCAGCTGAAGGCCCGGGGCGTCACCCCCGGACTCGGCACCCTCCTGGTCGGCGACGACCCGGGAAGCCGCTGGTACGTCAACGGCAAGCACAAGGACTGCGCCGAGGTCGGCATCGCCTCCATCCAGCGCGAACTGCCCGCGACGGCCTCCCAGGAGGACATCGAGGCGGTCGTGCGCGAGCTGAACGACAATCCGGACTGCACGGGCTACATCGTCCAACTCCCGCTCCCCAAGGGAATCGACACCAACCGCGTCCTGGAGCTGATGGATCCGGCCAAGGACGCGGACGGCCTGCACCCCATGTCGCTGGGCCGGCTGGTCCTGAACGAGCAGGGCCCGCTGCCGTGTACCCCGTACGGGATCGTCGAGCTGCTGCGCCACCACGGGGTCGAGATCAACGGCGCGCACGTCGTCGTGCTCGGACGGGGCATCACCGTCGGCCGCTCCATCGGACTGCTGCTCACCCGCAAGTCCGAGAACGCCACGGTGACGCTGTGCCACACCGGTACGCGCGACCTCTCCGGGCTGCTGCGCCAGGCGGACGTCGTCGTGGCGGCGGCGGGCGTCCCGCACCTGGTGAAGCCGGAGGACGTGAAGCCGGGGGCGGCGGTGCTCGACGTCGGCGTCAGCCGCGACGAGAACGGCAAGATCGTCGGGGACGTCCACCCGGGCGTCGCCGCGGTGGCGGGCTGGCTCTCCCCGAACCCGGGCGGTGTCGGCCCGATGACGCGGGCGCAGCTGCTGGTGAACGTCGTCGAGGCGGCGGAGCGGACCACCAGTGCGGGCTGAGCACGACGTGAGCGGTACGGGCGGGACGCCGGACGGCGCGTCCCGCCCGCAGGACGGCGACCGCGCGGCCGACCGACCCGCCGCCCCGGAGACCGGAGCCCCAGCCGGGGCCGGTGCCGGGGAGCCGGCGGGGGCCGGGCGGGTGGCGGCCGCGCGGTCCCGGCGGTTCCCCACCGTCACCCAGGACACGGCCCGCCCCGAGGGCGGCGGCCGTGCCATCCCGGGGGCGGTGTCCACGCCGGCCCGTCAGTGGCCGATGCTCAGCGTCCTCGGTGCCACCGCGGTGGGGCTGCTGACCACGGCGGTGGGACACCCGCGGATCGGCTGCCTGATCATCGGCGTCGCGCTGATCGCGGCGGCGGTGATGCGGCGCGTCCTGCCCTCGGTGGGCATGCTCGCCGTGCGCTCCCGCTTCACGGACATGATCACGTACGGGGTGCTGGGCGTGGCCATCACGCTGCTCGCGCTGGTCATGGAGCCCCACCCGTGGCTGCACCTCCCCTTCCTGGAGAGCGCGGTCCGCTTCACCGTCCGCTGACGACCTCCCGCAGGGCGTCCAGGGCCGCGGCGACCGCCGGACGGGTCTCCGTACCGGCCCGGACCACCGCCTGGAGGACCCGCCCCCGGCCCGGCAGCTCCACCACCGCCGTGCCGGGCGGCGGCGCGTCGCACAGCAGCTTCGGCAGGACCGACGCGGCCCGCCCGGCGGCCACCAGCCACAGCCCGGCCCGCAGGTCGGAGCACTCGTGCGCGATGCGCGGGGTGAACCCGGCGTTGCGGCAGGTGTGCACCAGCATCTCCCGGCAGCTGCTCGGGGCGGGCGCCGAGACCCAGTCGGCGTCGCGCAGAGCCGCCGGCCCCTCCCGCTCGTAGGCCGGCAGCAGCGCCTCCGGCAGCGCCAGGCACAGCGGGTCGTCGAACAGCGGGACGGCGGTGGTCCCGCTCGCGGGCGCGGCGCCGAGCAGCGGGTACGCGTACGTCACCGCGAGGTCCAGGCGCCGCCCGCGCAGCCGCGGCACGGCCTCCTCGGGGTCGGCCTGGACCACGCGGGGCCGCAGCCCGGGGTGGCGCCGGGCCAGCAGGGCCACGAGCGGCGCGGCCACCGTGGCCAGCGCGCTCGGGGCGCAGCCGACGTACAGCTCGCCGGCCGGCCCGCTGTCGAGGGCCCGTACCGCCCCCTCGGCCCGTTCCAGCGCGGCCAGCACCGGTTCGCAGGCGGCCGCCAGTGCCGCGCCGGCCGGGGTGAGCCGCAGCCCGCGCCCCTCCCGCTCGACGAGGGCGGCCCCGGCCTCGGCCTCCAGGGCGCGCAGCTGCTGGGAGACCGCGGAGGGGGTCACCCGGTGCAGCTCGGCGACCACGGTCACCTTCCCGTGCTCGGCCAGGTCCCGCAGGATCACCATCCGCTTCACATCAAGCATGAGTTCAGCTTAACGACGGGTGTAGCTGAAGTAGCTGGACTTCACGATCGGCCGGGCGGATGCTCGTCGTATGAACGCTCCCCTGAAGGTGCTCCTGGTCGGAGCCAACGGAACCCTCGGCAGCGCGGTCCGCACGGCCCTGCGCGAGCGCGGCCACGAGGTGGTCACCGCCTCCCGCAAGGACGCGGACGTGCACGTCGACATCACCGACCCCGAGTCCGTCCGGGCGATGTACGACGCGGTCGGCCCCGTCGACGCGGTGGCCAGTGCCGCCGGCAGCGTCCCGTGGCGCCCGCTGTCCGAGCTGACCACCGCCGACGTCCGCGAGGGCCTGGAGGGCAAGGCCGTCAGCCAGATCGAGCTGGTCCGCCAGGGCGCCGCCCGGCTCCCCGCGCACGCCTCCTTCACCCTGGTCACCGGCATCCTCGCGCGCGAACCGCTGCTCACAGGCTCGGTCGCCTCCCTCGTCAACGGCGCCGTCGAGGCCTTCGTGCGGGCCGCCGCCATCGAGCTCCCGGGCCGCCAGCGGATCAACGCCGTCAGCCCGACCGTCTTCACCGAGTCCCTCGACGCGTACGGGGACGCCTTCGCCGGATTCGACCCGGTACCGGTCGCCCGCGCGGCCAACGCCTACGTCAAGTCGGTGGAGGGGCACCGGACGGGCGAGGTCTTCCGGGTGGAGTAACGGCCGGAGGTGGGGGCGCACACCCGTTCGGACCTTCGAAACCACCGCAGCCGGCCGCCCGTGTGCCGTGGACCACAGGGTCCGGGGGATTGGGGGCCCCGCGGGTCGGATAGCCTGACCGCGGATGTCTCTTCACGTCAAGATTCGTAAGGACAGGGAAGCGGCGTCCTCCCCAGTCATTGGGGTCCAGCACATGGGGCGGGGACGCCCCACCGCCAGCTGTCTAACGGAGAAGGCCATGACCCGCACTCCCGTGAATGTCACTGTCACCGGCGCCGCCGGCCAGATCGGCTACGCGCTGCTCTTCCGCATCGCGTCCGGCCACCTGCTCGGCGCTGACGTGCCGGTCAAGCTCCGCCTCCTGGAGATCCCCCAGGGCATGAAGGCCGCCGAGGGCACCGCCATGGAGCTCGACGACTGCGCCTTCCCGCTGCTCAAGGGCATCGACATCTTCGACGACCCGAACCAGGGCTTCGCCGGCGCCAACGTCGCGCTGCTCGTGGGCGCCCGCCCGCGCACCGCCGGCATGGAGCGCGGCGACCTGCTCGCCGCCAACGGCGGGATCTTCAAGCCGCAGGGTGCCGCGATCAACGCGCACGCCGCGGACGACATCAAGGTCCTGGTCGTCGGCAACCCGGCCAACACCAACGCGCTCATCGCGCAGGCCGCCGCCCCGGACGTACCGGCCGAGCGCTTCACCGCGATGACCCGCCTGGACCACAACCGCGCGATCACGCAGCTGGCCCAGAAGACCGGTTCGGACGTCACCGACATCAAGCGCCTCACCATCTGGGGCAACCACTCGGCGACCCAGTACCCGGACATCTTCCACGCGGAGATCGCCGGCAAGAACGCCGCCGAGGTCGTGAACGACGAGGTGTGGCTCGCCGAGAAGTTCATCCCGACCGTCGCCAAGCGCGGCGCCGCGATCATCGACGCCCGTGGCGCCTCCTCGGCCGCCTCGGCCGCCAACGCCGCCATCGACCACGTGCACACCTGGGTCAACGGCACCGCCGCGGGCGACTGGACCTCGATGGGCATCCCGTCGGACGGCTCCTACGGCGTCCCGGAGGGAATCATCTCCTCCTTCCCCGTCACCACCAAGGACGGCAAGTACGAGATCGTCCAGGGCCTGGACATCAACGAGTTCTCCCGCAAGCGCATCGACGCGTCCGTGGCGGAGCTCGTCGAGGAGCGCGACGCGGTGCGCGGGCTCGGCCTGATCTGATCCACCCGTCCTGACCGGGCCCTCCACCTGAAGGCCTGACCAGTACGGAACCCGAAGCGCCCCGACCGAACCCGGTCGGGGCGCTTTGGCGTGAATGCGCCTGTCCATCCGTGCAGGCCGAAAATATGGTCACCCGGTGACCGACCATCTGACCGGCCGCGCGAGCCGGCCGTCGACGAGTGCGTGTTCCTGCCGGCCGTCGGCCTCCCTCTTCGTACGGGTCCACGCGGCCACCGCGCCGGGCGGGCTGCTCGCCCCGCTGGGGGGCTGACCGGTGTCCCCGTCCGACGGCGCCCGCCGGGACCCGCAGTCGCAGCGGTGGGAGTGGGGGCCGACCGAGCGGTCCCCGCTGCCCGCGGTGCCCCCGCCGACCGCCCCCGGGTACCACGAGCCGTGGCCCCCGATGCCGTCCGCGCCCGCGTACGTGCCCCCGCCGCCGCCCCCGCCGGGCGGCGGGCAGCAGTGGCGCACCCCGGTGCTGGTCGGCCTGGCGGCGGCCGTCGTGGGTGGCGCCGCCATCGCGGCGTGGACGCTGCTCGGCGCCGAGGACGTCGCGGAAGCGGCCGTCCGGCCGCCCGCGTCCCCGTCGGGGCAGCGGACGGCCCCGGAATCCGGCCCCTCCTCACCCGCGCCGTCGAGCCCGACGCCGTCGAGCCCGACGCCGACGATGCCGAGCCCGTCGGCGAGCCCGTCGCCGAGCACCGGCGGCGGCCACACGGTGGTGCACAACGAGAGCGGCTTCTCGGTCGCCGTCCCCAACGGATGGGAGCCCAGCACCGACGAGACGGGCAGCGGCTCCTTCTACCGCCGGCCCGGGGACCGCAGCGCCCTCCTCCAGATCTTCCGGGTCACGGAGAGCGGCGCCATGGGCTCCTGCACGCTGCTCCAGATCTCCTCGGACCAGCTGAAGGCGAACCCCGGCTACCGGCAGGTCTCCATCGAGCCGACCGCGGGGACCGGCTGCGAGCTGGTCTACGAGTACGACAGCTCGGAGTCCAACGGACGCCGCCGGGGCATGGAGCGGATCGTCACCACCCCCGACGGCCGGCGCTGGGCGCTGCTGGCGGCCGGACCGGCCGCCGATGCCGCGACGACGCGCACGAACCTGACGGCGGCCCTGGAGTCGTTCCGGCCGGACTGATCAGGCCTTCTTGGCCGCCGGCGGGGTGTAGTGGCCCGGGACCATGCGGGTGGTGACGCCGATCCGGTTCCAAACGTTGATCGTCGCGATGACGGCGATCAGCTGGGCCAGCTCGGCCTCCTCGAAGTGCTTCGCGGCCCGCGCGTACACCTCGTCCGGCACGAACCCGTCCGTCAGGACGGTGACGGCCTCGGTCAGTTCGACCGCGGCCAGCTCCTTCTCGGTGTAGAAGTGCCGCGACTCCTCCCAGGCGCCCAGCAGCAGGACGCGCTCGACGCTCTCGCCGGCGGCGAGCGCGTCCTTGCTGTGCATGTCCATGCAGAAGGCGCAGTGGTTGATCTGCGAGGCGCGGAGCTTGACGAGCTCGACGAGGCTCGGGTCCAGGCCCTTCTTCGCCGCGAGCTCCAGCCCGATGACGGCCTTGTAGACCTCGGGGGCGACCTTGGCGAACTGCATGCGCGGGGCGTGCTCGGCGGCGAGTTCGGCGGTGTGGGCGTGATGTCCGTTCTGGTTGGTCATGTCTCAACCGTAGGGGTCGGGCGGCCCGCCTGTATGGTCCAACTCCATGACGGGATCGTGGGCCACTTTCGGAGCCGACCTGCACGTGGACCTCGCCGCGGCGGCGGGCGGCCGGGGCCTGCGGGCCGCCCTGACGGAGGCGTTGCGGGAGGCCGCGCGCAGCGGGCGGCTCGCGCCCGGGACCCGGCTGCCTTCCTCCCGCTCCTTCGCCGCCGACCTGGGGATCGCCCGCAACACCGTCGCGGAGGCGTACGCGGAACTCGTCGCCGAGGGCTGGCTCACGGCCCGCCAGGGCTCCGGCACCCGCGTCGCCGAGCGGGCCAGGGTGCGCAGGGCCCCGGGCGCCCGGCAGACCGTACGCCGCCCCGCGCGCCGGGGTCCCGCGTACAGCCTGCTCCCCGGCTCCCCGGACCTGGGCGGCTTCCCGCGCGGGGCCTGGCTGGCGGCGGCCCGCCGGGCCCTGACCGACGCCCCGAACGAGGCCTTCGGGTACGCGGCCGACGCGCGCGGCCGGCCGGAGCTGCGGGAGGCGCTCGCCGGGTACCTGGCGCGGGCCCGCGGGGTGTACGCGGACCCGGACCGGATCGTGCTGTGCGCCGGGTTCGCGCACGCGCTCCAGCTCCTGGGGCGGGTGCTGCGGGAGCGGCGGGTGCGGGAGGTGGCGGTGGAGGGGTACAGCCTCGACGTGCACCGGGACCTGCTGACCGGTGCCGGACTGGTGACCCGCCCGCTGTGGGTGGACGGAGCCGGGGCCCGCACCCCCGACCTGGCCCGGCTCGGACCCCGCGCGGGCGCGGTGCTGCTGACCCCGGCGCACCAGTTCCCCACGGGCGCGGCCCTCACCCCCGAGCGGCGGGCGGCGGCCGTGGACTGGGCGCGGAGCGCGGGCGGGGTGATCCTGGAGGACGACTACGACGGGGAGTTCCGCTACGACCGCCAGCCGGTCGGCGCGCTCCAGGGCCTGGACCCGGACCGGGTCGTCTACCTCGGCACCGCGAGCAAGTCCCTGGCCCCGGCGCTGCGGATGGGCTGGATGGTGGTCCCGCCGGACCTGCTGGAGGAGGTGCTGGCGGCGAAGGGCGAGGTCGACTGGACGTCCAGCGCGCTGGACCAGCTGACCCTGGCGGAGTTCATCACCTCGGGGGCGTACGACCGCCACGTGCGCGGCATGCGGCTGCGGTACCGGCGCCGCCGGGACGAGCTCGTCGCCGCGGTGGCGGGACGCGTCCCGGTGTCCGGCATCGCGGCGGGGCTGCACGCGGTGCTGGACCTCCCGCCGGGCACGGAACGCTCCCTCGTCCAGGCCGCCGTCTGGCAGGACCTCGCGCTGGAGGGGCTCGCGCGGTTCCGGCACCCGGAGACGGAGATGCCGCCGAGGGAGGCCCTGGTCGTCGGCTACGGCACCCCGTCGACGAGCGCCTGGGCCCCGACCCTGGCGGCGCTCACGGCCGCGCTGCCGTAGCGGTCGGCCGCCGCCGCTTGGGTACTTCGGCCCAGACGGTCTTGCCGACCACCCGGCCGGTGACGCCCCAGGCGACGCAGAGCTCCTCGACGATCCGCAGCCCGTAGCCGTGGCCGTCACCGGCGGGCCGGAGGTCGGGCCGCTTCCCGGCGTGCGCGTCGGACACCTCCACCCGCAGCACCCCGTCCAGCTCCCGCAGCCCGAGCTCGAAGTCCCGCCCCGGCACGCAGCCGTGGGTCACGGCGTTGGCCGCCAGCTCGGCGACGACCTGCGCGACCCGCTCGGACTCGTCCCCGCCGAGCGGGAAGTCCCACCGGCACAGTTCGAGCTCGGCCAGATGCCGGGCGAGGCGGGCGCCTCGTCGTGTGCTGCTGAACCGCTGCCGCCATTCGTTTCCCGGGTTGGGCATGCTGCCGCTCCTCTCCGTAGCCGTCTCACTACCAAGCGGGTTCAGCGTGGCTGGTTGCCGGGAAGCATTCAACGTGTCAGGGGAGGACGAAAGGTCGGTGGGAGCCCTGTGAACATCAAGGAGTTGAACCCGGACAGCTCGCCGCAGGCCGCGTACGGCGCGCGCCTGCGCGGTATGCGGACGGCCCGCGGCTGGAGGCAGGAGGAACTGGGCGAGCGGATGGGGTATTCGAGCACCCACATCTCCGCCGTGGAAACCGGTCGCAAAGTTCCGACCTTGCGCTTTTCGCGCAGTCTGGACGCGGCTCTCGGGGGCGGAGACACGTTCGAGCGCCTGTCGCTGGAGGTCCGTCACGGCGCGCTGCTGGAGGGCTTCCCGGAGTACGTCGGCTACGAGGGCCGCGCGGTGGAGCTCCGCCTCTTCGAGATCGGGATCATCCCCGGACTGTTGCAGACGCCCGAGTACGCGCGGGTCCTGGCGGACAGCGCCGTGCAACGAGGGGCCATCTCGCCAGAGTTCGCCGCCGAGCGGGTCGCGTTCCTCGCTGAGCGGCAGGAGGCGCTGGAACGCGTACGGCCACCCATGGTGTTCGTGGTGATGGACGAGAGCTGCATCCGGCGGCCCGTCGGCGGCCTGGAGGTGATGGGCGCCCAACTGGAGCGCCTGGTCGAGTTCGCAGCTCGGCCGCACACGATGCTGCAAGTGGCGCCGTTCGAGATCGGGGAGCGGCGGACGTTCAACCTCCCGGTCAATCTGCTGACGCTCGCCGACCGGTCGGTCGTCGCCTACGCCGAGTCCCAGTCACAGGGCCACTTGGACCGCGAAACCGTCTCGGTGCTGCCCATGCTGACGGCCTACCATCAACTTCAGGCCGAAGCCCTGTCCCAGGCGGCATCAGTGGCCATGATCAATGAGGTACGAAAGGGCACCCCGTGACGACCAGGTCCGATTCCCCCCGTTGGTTCAAGTCCTCCTACAGCGACAACGGCGGCAACTGCGTCGAGGTCGCCCTCAACCTCCCCGCCACCGTCCCCGTCCGGGACTCGAAGACCCCCGGCGGCCCGGTGCTGACCTTCAGGGCGGCGGCGTTCGCGGCGTTCGTGGCCGGGGTCAAAGCCGTCTGAGGGCGCCCGGGCCGAGCCGGGGTGACTCCTCAGCAGAACTGGGCGGCAGCCGCAGCGGCTCCGTCCTTCCAGGCCTTCTCGTAGGTGGCGGTGGGGGGTGCGATCCCCTGCGGCAGCTTGGCCTGGCAGTTGGCCTTGACCGCCTTGAAGCCGTCGGCGAAGCCCTTGGCCTTCTCCTCGTTCTTCTGTGACTGCTGGGTCTTGGCCTTGGCGCACTTGATGACGCTGGCACCGTCGTCCACCGTGATGTGGTACTGGCCGTCCTTGGCGTCCTTCACGACGAAGGCGCCATCGGCGTCGATGGTGAATCCGGTGCCGGAGTGGCTTGGTCCGATGAAGGCGACCTTCTGCCCCTCCTTGAACCCCTCGCCCATGAGCGAGAAGGTGGGCGCGCCCGCGGCGTCGGTGTTCCGTACGACCGCGCACACCGCCGCCGGGGCGATGGTGCCGGTCCCGGGAGTCCTTTCGTCCATCCCGTGGGCGCCGGAGGCCGTGCCGAGCGCGAAGGACGCGGCGAGCGGTGGTGCCAGGAGAGCGATACACAGTCTGCGGTTCATACATCCACCCCTGGATGGGTGGGCTGAGCTTCACAGCCCTGGTTCCACCATTGTCGGCGGAGCCCGTGGCGACCGCATCAGCACCCGCGCGGCGGCGCGGGTCAGGCGGGATCCGTGAGGGACGCCCGGGTCTCCGCAGGCTCTCCGAAGCGGGACAGGGCCAGGGAGCCGGCCACGGCCACGGCGAAGCCGGCCACCGCCAGCCACGTCAGGCCCTCGCGGGTGCGGTCGCCGAGCCAGGCCACGCCCACCACCGCCGGGCCGATCGTCTCGCCCAGCACCAGGCCCGCCGTCGCCGCCGTCACCGAGCCGCGCTGCAGGGCGGAGGTGAGCAGCAGGAACGCCGCCGCCCCGCCCAGCAGCAGCGCGTACGGCGCCGGGTTGCGCAGTTCCCGCAGCGAGACGGAGTCGATGAGCCGGACGGCCACCTCCACCACCCCGAAGCCCGTCCCCGCCGCCAGCCCGAGCACCAGCGCGCGCGAGCCCTCCGGCATCCGCCCCGCCACCGCGCCGACCACCAGGACGAGCCCCGCCACCACCAGCAGGCCCAGCTCCAGCGCGGGCGTGCCCGTCCCCGAGCCCTCCTCGCCGGAGGCCAGCCCGAGCATCAGCAGCCCCGCGCACACCACCGCCACCGCGCCCCATTCCAGCCGCGACAGCCGCACCCGCAGCAGCCGGGCCGCGACCACCGCCGTCACCGCCAGGCTCGCGGCCAGCGCGGCACCCACCGCGTAGATCGGTACGTGCCGCAGGGCGATGATCTGGAGCACGAAGCCGACCGCGTCCAGCCCGAGCCCCGCCAGGTACCGCCACTGCCGCACCGCCTTCAGGAGCAGCGTCCCCGCCCCGGCCGCCCCGTCCGCCGCCGCCGCGCGGGCCGCCATCGCCTGGAGCACGGTCGCGGTACCGAAACAGACCGCCGCACCCAGCGCGCAAACCATCCCAATCAGCACGAACCGACTGTAAGTCAACCGTCGTGACAAGGGTGTGACGGCGGCCGGATTCCATCCCCCCGCGCCCCCGCTCTAGGGTGCAGGCCATGGATACCGGCAACACGACCAGACGACGCATGCGCTCCGGCGCGGTCGCCCTCGGCGGCATGGGCCTGCTCGCCGCCACCCTCGTGGCCTGCGGGAGCAGCGACGAGCCCGACAAGCGCTGCGCCTCCCGCTCGACGCTGGACCACCTGAACTCCAAGGAGTGCAAGAGCGGCGGCCGCGGCTCGTACTACTACGGGGGCAGGGTCAGCAACGGCAAGGTGACCGGCGGCAGCTTCGACAAGTCCGCCGTCACCCGCGGCGGCATCGGCGGCCACAGCAGCTCCGGCTCCTCCGGCGGCTGAGCGCAGATGCAGCGGCACACCATCGAACCGCGCCCCGACTGGCAGAAGACCGTCGAGGAGCAGGGGCTGATCTACCCCCTCACCCGCTACCCCGACGACTCCCTGCGCCCCTACTGGGACGAGAGCGCCTACTACTCCTTCTCGCTCCCGGAGGTCGAGGCGCTGGAGGAGGTGGTCGAGGAGCTGCACGCCATGTGCCTGGCCGCGGCCGCGCACATCGTCGACAACGACCGCTTCGCGGACCTCGGCATCACGGACCCGAAGCTGGCCGCGCTGATCGCCGAGTCCTGGCGCCGGCGCGCCGAACAGCCCTCCCTCTACGGCCGGTTCGACCTGCGCTACGACGGCGGCGGCGAGCCCGCCAAGCTGCTGGAGTACAACGCCGACACGCCCACCTCCCTGGTCGAGGCCGCGAGCCCGCAGTGGTTCTGGATGGAGGAGCGCTTCCCGGGCGCCGACCAGTGGAACTCCCTCCACGAGCGGCTCGTCGAGGCCTGGCGCCGCCAGGCCGAGCTGCTGCCGCCGGGCCCGGTGCACTTCGCGCACTCCGAGACCGACGAGCTCGGCGAGGACCTGATGACGGTCGCCTACCTCCAGGAGACCGCCGAGCAGGCCGGGCTGGAGACGCACGCGCTGTCGGTGGAGACGATCGGCTGGGACAGCCTCTCGGGCCGGTTCGTGGACGAGAAGCTCCGCTTCATCCGCAGCTGCTTCAAGCTCTACCCGTGGGAGTGGCTGGCCACCGACGAGTTCGCCCCGCAGGTGCTGGGCACCTACGACCACGGCGGCGGCTCGGGCACCACCGCCTGGATCGAGCCGCTGTGGAAGATGCTCCTCGCCAACAAGGCGCTGCTGGCGATCCTGTGGGAGCTGTTCCCCGAGCACCCCAACCTGCTGCCCGCCTATCTCGACGGCCCCCGCGAGCTGGCCGACACCTGCGGGTACGTCGCCAAGCCGCTGCTGGGCCGGGAGGGCGCCGGGGTCACGCTGCACGAGGCGGGCGGGGAGGGCGAGCCCTTCGTCCCGGCCGAGGGGGAGACGTACGTCTTCCAGGCGCTGGCCCCGCTGCCCGACTTCGACGGCAACCGCACGGTGCTCGGCGCGTGGGTCGTCGAGGAGGAGGCGGCGGGGCTGGGCATCCGCGAATCGGCGGGCCCGGTCACGGACGAGTACGCCCGCTTCCTGCCGCACGTCATTCTTTAGGGCCGTCGGCCGTCGGCCGTCAGCCGCTGGGGCACTGCTTGTCGTAGGAGGCCTCGGCGCCCGCCGTCCAGCCCTGCCAGTAGTTCTTGGAGTGGTCCCGGCTCTTGTCGGGCTGGGGCGGGACGGTGCAGTCCGACCGGGACGCGGCCTTCACGCCGGCCAAGTACCCGTCCGCGTAGCCGTGCTTGTACTCCCGCGAGTTCGTGGGGGCGGTGGTGGACGGGCCCGTCGGCTTCGTGGCCTGCTTGACCTGGCAGTTCACGAAGACGAAGTTCTGGTCCTCGTTCACCGCGAGGACGGTGTAGTCGACGTTCTTCTGGAAGCGCTGGACGCGGAAGTTGCCGTTCGCGTCGATGTTCAGGGGTTCGGTGGACTCGCCGTCGTTGAGGTTGCGCGGGGCGGTGAACCCCTCGCCGGTGATGACCACGAAGTTCCCCGACGGGTCGGGGGTGACCGTGCAGCTGGCGGCGGGGACCGCCGTCGGCGCCGCGGAGGCCGGCGCCGCGAGGGCCGCGGCGCCGCCGAGGGCGACGGAGGACGCCAGGGCGGCGCACAGCAGGATGTGTCGGTCGCGTCGGTGCATGGGGGTGCTCCCATCGGAGGGTCGGCCCGGCGCGAGCCGGGGACGCGCACCCGTACGGGTCCCTCCATCGTCCGCCGGGCCGCTCCCCGTGTCCACCGCAGCGGCGGGCACGGCCGGGGTACGGCCGTACCCGCCGCCGGGACCACTACGCGCAGAGCACCGACCGCAGCTGGTCGAGGCCCCAGTCCAGGTCCTCCTTGGAGATCACCAGCGGCGGCGCGATCCGGATCGTCGAGCCGTGGGTGTCCTTCACCAGGACGCCGAGCTCCATCAGCTTCTCGGAGACCTCGCGGCCCGTCCCGATCGCCGGGTCGACGTCCACGCCCGCCCACAGCCCGCGGCCGCGGACGGCGGTCACCGCGCCCCCGCCGATCAGCAGGTTCAGCTCCCGGTGCAGGTGGTCGCCGAGTTCCGCGGCGCGCTGCTGGTACTCGCCGGTGCGCAGCATCGCGATGACCTCCAGCGCGACGGCGCAGGCGAGCGGGTTCCCGCCGAAGGTGGACCCGTGCTCCCCGGGCCGGAACACCCCGAGCACGTCCCGGTCGGCGACCACGGCCGACACCGGCACCACACCGCCGCCGAGCGCCTTGCCGAGGACGTACACGTCGGGCACGACGCCCTCGTGGTCGCAGGCGAAGGTCCGGCCGGTGCGGCCCAGGCCCGACTGGATCTCGTCCGCCATGAACAGCACGTTCCGCTCGCGGGTCAGTTCCCGTACGCCCGCCAGGTACCCGGCCGGCGGGACCAGCACCCCGGCCTCGCCCTGGACCGGCTCCAGCAGCACGGCCACGGTGTTGGCGGTGACGGCGGCGTCGAGGGCGGTCAGGTCCCCGTACGGGACGATCTCGAAGCCGGGCGTGTAGGGGCCGTAGTGGTCGCGGGCCTCGTGGTCGGTGGAGAAGGACACGATGGTCGTCGTACGGCCGTGGAAGTTGTTCGCCGCGACGACGATCTTGGCCTGGCCGTCCGGGACGCCCTTGACCTCGTACCCCCACTTGCGGGCCGTCTTGACCGCCGTCTCCACCGCCTCCGCGCCCGTGTTCATGGGCAGCACCATCTCCTTGCCGCACAGCGCGGCGAGTTCGGCGCAGAAGTCGGCGAAGCGGTCGTGGTGGAAGGCGCGGGAGGTGAGGGTGACCCGCTCCAGCTGCGCGCGGGCGGCGTCGATCAGCCTGCGGTTGCCGTGCCCGAAGTTGAGCGCCGAGTACCCGGCGAGCATGTCGAGGTACCGGCGGCCCTCCACGTCGGTCATCCACGCCCCGTCCGCCGACGCGACGACGATCGGCAGGGGGTGGTAGTTGTGCGCGCTGTGTTCGTCGGCGGAGCGGATGGCATCAGCAGTTCTCGACACGGGGTCTCCGATCGTCCGTCTGGCTGGTGGCGCGGGTGACGTGGGTGACGTCATTTGTATCGTCGCTCGGATCGTGGAACCGGAAACCTCATCGGTGCCGCGCCCGCTATGGTGTTCGGTACGCACGGCGACTGGCGTACGGAGAACCAACTCCGGGGGAGTCGTGCGCGCACGACCGCACACAGGGCCGCTCGCCTGGGCCTCGCGGGGACGAGATTCGACATCGACCCCGGAGGAGCCGCGATGACCGCGCACCACCGCCAGCCCGCCCTGTTCGCCACCGACCCCGAGCTCGCCGCGCTCGTGTCCGCCGAGGAGACCCTCCAGGCGGAGACCCTGCGGCTGATCCCCAGCGAGAACTACGTCTCCGCGGCCGTGCTGGAGGCCTCCGGCACGGTCCTGCAGAACAAGTACAGCGAGGGCTACCCGGGCCGCCGCTACTACGAGGGCCAGCAGAACATCGACCGCGTCGAGGCCCTCGCGATCGAGCGGGCCAAGGGCCTGTTCGGGGTGGACCACGCCAACGTCCAGCCGTACTCCGGCTCCCCGGCCAACCTGGCCGTCTACCTGGCCTTCGCGAAGCCCGGCGACACGGTGATGGGCATGGCCCTGCCGATGGGCGGGCACCTGACGCACGGCTGGGGCGTCTCGGCCACGGGCTCCTGGTTCCGCGGCGTCCAGTACGGGGTGCAGCCCGGCACCGGGCTCATCGACTACGACGCGGTGCGGGCGCTGGCCCTGGCCGAACGCCCGAAGATCATCTTCTGCGGCGGTACGGCCCTGCCCCGCACCATCGACTTCGAGGCCTTCGCCGCCATCGCCCAGGAGGCCGGCTCGGTCCTCGTCGCGGACGTGGCCCACATCGCCGGCCTGATCGCGGGCGGGGCCCACCCCTCCCCGGCGGGCCACGTGGACGTCATCTCCACGACCACCCACAAGACCCTGCGCGGCCCGCGCGGCGCGATGCTGATGTGCAAGGAGGAGCACGCGAAGGCCATCGACAAGGCGGTCTTCCCGGGCCTCCAGGGCGGCCCCCACAACCAGACGACGGCGGGCATCGCGGTGGCCCTGCACGAGGCCGCGCAGCCGTCCTTCGTCTCGTACGCGCACGCGGTCGTGGCCAACGCGAAGGCGCTGGCCGCGGCGCTGCTGGAGCGGGGCTTCGACCTGGTCTCGGGCGGCACGGACAACCACCTGATCCTGATCGACCTCACCGGCAAGGACGTCCCGGGCAAGGTCGCGGCGAAGGCGCTGGACCGGGCGGGGATCGTGGTCAACTACAACACGGTGCCGTTCGACCCGCGCAAGCCGTTCGACCCGTCGGGGATCCGCATCGGCACGCCGTCGCTG
The DNA here is from genome assembly GCF_045160885.1 of Streptomyces sp. NBC_00158. NCBI lineage: Bacteria > Bacillati > Actinomycetota > Actinomycetes > Kitasatosporales > Streptomycetaceae > Streptomyces > Streptomyces sp. NBC_00158. The sequence continues at coordinate 2,798,760 of NZ_CP108161.1, read as the reverse complement.
ACCTCGCGCGGCCTGACCGCCGCGCACATGCCGGTGGTGGCGGACTGGATCTCCCGCGCGGTGGACGCCGCCGCCAAGGCCGACGAGCCGGCCCTTGCCGGCATCCGCGCCGAGGTCTCGTCCCTCATGTCGGCCTTCCCGGCCCCGGGGCTCCCCCTCTGACGCGCCGCTCGCGCGGCTCGGCGCCGGGGCGCCTCTCCGGCTTCGCGCCGCTGCGCCGGACTCCGTCCGCCGGCCCGTTGGGCGGGGTCGGTTCGGGTGGCGGGTGCCGGTGGGGTCGGGTGCGGGTGGTGGGCCGCTGCGCGGGCGAGGTCCCCTACCCGCCCTTCCACCGTTCCCAGGGGCGCTGCCCCTGACCCCGATACCGGACGCTCCGCGCCCGGTGCGCTCAATCGCCGCGCGGGCTGGATGTGCGCAGCACATCTCAGCCCCGCCGGCGTTTGAGGCGCGGGGGTCTGGGGGCGGAGCCCCCAGGAGGGGTCCGGGCGCAGCCCGGGGAACGGGCGAAGGGCGGGGCGGGGAGCAAGCCCCGCGCAGCGGCCCACCCACCCGCACCCGACCAACCGGCACCGGCACCGGCCCACCGCACGGAGGCGGCTTCGGCAGGTGGAAGAATGGGGGGCATGGCTTCTGACCGTCCTCGCGCGCTCTCCGGCATCCAGCCCACCTCCGGCTCGTTCCACCTCGGGAACTACCTCGGAGCGATCCGCCAGTACGTCGCCCTCCAGGAGACGCACGACGCCTTCTACATGGTCGTCGACCTCCACGCGATCACCATGCCGCAGGATCCGAAGGACCTCCGCGCGAACACCCGGCTGTCCGCCGCGCAGCTCCTCGCCGCCGGCCTGGACCCCGAGCGGTGCACGCTCTTCATCCAGAGCCACGTCCCGGAGCACGCGCAGCTCGGCTGGGTCATGAACTGCATCACCGGCTTCGGCGAGGCCAGCCGGATGACCCAGTTCAAGGACAAGTCCGCCAAGGGCGGGGTCAACAGCGCCAGCGTCGGCCTGTTCACGTACCCGATCCTCCAGGTCGCCGACATCCTGCTCTACCAGGCGAACGCCGTCCCGGTCGGCGAGGACCAGCGCCAGCACATCGAGCTGACCCGCGACCTGGCCGAGCGCTTCAACCAGCGCTTCGGCCAGACCTTCACCCTCCCCGCCGCGCACATCGTCAAGGAGGTCGCGAAGATCTACGACCTCCAGGACCCGGCGATCAAGATGTCGAAGTCCGCGTCCTCCCCCAAGGGCCTGATCAACCTCCTCGACGAGCCCAAGGTCACCGAGAAGAAGATCAAGAGCGCGGTCACCGACACCGACACCGTGATCCGCTTCGACACCGAGAACAAGCCCGGCGTCAGCAACCTGCTCACGATCCTCTCCACCCTCACGGGCGAGTCGGTCCCCGCCCTGGAGGCCTCGTACGAGGGCAAGGGTTACGGAGCGCTCAAGACCGACCTCGCAGGCGTGATGGTCGATTTCGTCACACCCTTCCGGCAGCGCACGCAGGAGTTCCTGGACGACCCGGAGACCCTGGACTCCCTGCTGGCCAAGGGCGCGGAGAAGGCCCGGGCGGTCGCCGCGGAGACCCTGGCGCAGGCCTACGACCACCTCGGTTTCCTGCCCGCCAAGCACTGACGGACTTCGGGCCCCTGGCGGCCGAGGGGGTGCTGCCGCCACACTGAGCGGCAGCACCTCGTACACACACCAAGGAGACACACGTGGGGACCGTAACGCTCGGCGTTTCGATCGCGGTCCCGGAGCCGTACGGCAGCCAGCTCCAGGAGCTGCGCGCCGGCTTCGGGGACGCCGCCGCGCACGGCATCCCCACGCACGTCACCCTCGTACCGCCCACCGAGGTGGAGGCGGACCGGCTGCCCGCGATCCGCGCCCACCTGGCCGAGGTCGCGCGGGCCTTCCCGCCCTTCCCGATGCGGCTGGAGGGGACGGGGACCTTCCGCCCCCTCTCGCCGGTCGTGTTCGTCCGCCTCGCCGAGGGCACCCCGGGCTGCACCCGCCTCCAGGGCGAGGTGCGCGACCCCGAGGGACCGCTCGCCCGCGAGCTGGCGTTCCCGTACCACCCGCACGTCACCGTCGCCCACGGGATCTCCGAGGAAGCGATGGACCGCGCCTTCGCCGAGCTCGCCGACTACGCGGCGGGCTGGCTGTGCGAGGGCTTCGCGCTCTACGAGCAGGGCTCGGACGGTGTCTGGCGCAAGCTGCGCGAGTACCCCTTCGGCACCGGCGCCGTCGGCGTCCCCGCGCAGCCCGCCCCGCCGGCCGGCGCGGCCGTGCCGCGCCCCTGACGCAGCAGCCGCGGGGCGGCCCGGCGCGCGCGGAAGCGGAAACCCCGCAGTAGCAGGGCATGGAACGGGTGGGCCTGGGGACGATCCGTAGGGCGAAAAGTCACAGTCGACGACCGTATCGCCCGAAACCGGCAATCCCCGCTATTTCGCTGAGCTCATTTACGGTGGCCCCCATGGACTGGCTGAAGAAACTCCCGGTGGTCGGGCCGGCGGTCTCCGCCGCCACGCGGACCCACGCCTGGCGTTCCTACGAGCGCCTCGACCGCGTGCACTGGAGCCGGCTGGCCGCCGCGATCACCTTCATCAGCTTCCTCGCGCTCTTCCCGCTGATCACCGTCGCCGCCGCGGTCGGCGCCGCCCTGCTCAGCCAGGAGCAGCTGGACAAGCTCCAGAAGAGCCTCGCCGAACAGGTCCCCGGCATCTCCGACCAGCTCGACCTGGAGGGGCTCGTCGCCAACGCGGGCACCGTCGGCATCGTCGCCGGCGCCGTGCTCCTCTTCACCGGAATCGGCTGGATCGGGTCGATGCGCGACTGCCTGCGCGCCGTCTGGGAGAAGGACGACGAGGACGAGGGCAACCCCTTCCTGCGCAAGGGCAAGGACGCCCTGGTCCTCCTCGGCCTCGGCGGCGCGGCCCTCGCCTCGGCCGCCGCGTCGATCATCGGGGCCAGCGCGGTCGGCAAGTCCGCCGAACTCCTCGGCATCGCGCGCGAGGGGGCGGGCGGGGCGCTGCTGCGCGCCGCGGCCTTCGTCGTCGGCGTACTGGCGGCCTTCCTGCTGCTGCTGTACCTGCTGACCCTGCTGCCCGGGGTCGAGCCGCCGCGCGGCCGCCTGATCCAGGCGGCGCTCATCGGCGCGGCGGGCTTCGAACTGCTGAAGCTGCTGCTCAGCGGCTACATGCGGGGGGTCGCGGCCAAGAGCATGTACGGGGCCTTCGGCGTGCCGATCGCCCTGCTGCTGTGGATCAGCTTCACGGCGAAGCTGCTGCTCTTCTGCGCGGCCTGGACGGCGACCCGGGACGAGGACGAGGAGCAGGACGAGCGGCAGGACGAGCAGCAGGACGAGCAGCAGGACGAGAGGCAGGAGGAGGCGGCCTAGGAGGCGGTGCCGCCTCCCGGGCCGCGGCGGCCCCGGGGCCAGCGGCGGTTGACCACGTAGGCCCCGCCGGCCAGGACGGCCAGCGCCCCGCCCGCGATGCCGAGCGCCGTGCCGAGCCCGCCGCTGCCGGAGGCCTCGCCGCCCGCCGCGGGCCGGCCCTTCTCGTGGGTCGTGGCGGGGGAGCCGAGCGGGGAGGTGTCCGCACTCTTCGGCGGCACCAGCTCGCCGACCGGCCTGACCTTCCCGGCCGCCTCGAACCCCCAGTCGAAGAGCTGGGCCGTCTCCTCGTAGACCGAGTTGACCCCGCCGTTGTCCGGGTTCATCACGGTCACCAGCAGCTTCTTGTCGCCGCGCTGGGCGGCGCCGGTGAAGGTGGAACCGGCCATGGTGGTGTTGCCGTTCTTCACCCCGGCGATGCCCTTGTACGGGGTGATGCCGCCGGCGCCGGTCATCAGCCGGTTGGTGTTCTGGATCTCGAAGTACTCGCGGGGCCTGCCCGCCTCCTGCCGGCCGGGGAACTTCGCCTCGGCCGTGCCGCAGTACTCGCGGAAGTCCTGCTTCTGCAGTCCGGAGCGGGCGATGAGGGTGAGGTCGTACGCGCTCGACACCTGCTCGGGGGCGTCGTAGCCGTCCGGGGACACCACGTGGGTGTCCAGCGCCTGGAGCTCCTCGGCGTGGGCCTGCATGTCCTTGACGGTCTTGTCGATGCCGCCGTTCATGGCCGAGAGCACGTGCACCGCGTCGTTCCCGGAGCGCAGGAACACGCCGAGCCACAGGTCGTGGACGCTGTAGTCGTGGTCCTCCTTGACGCCGACCAGGCTGCTGCCGGGGCCGACGCCGTCCATGTCCTGGTCGGTGACGTGGTGCACCTGGTCCTTGGGGAGGCCGGGCAGCACGGTGTCGGCGAAGAGCATCTTCATGGTGGAGGCCGGGGGCAGCCGCCAGTGCGCGTTGTGCGCGGCGAGCACCTCGCCGGTCTCGGCGTCCGCCACGATCCAGGACCGGCCGCTGAGGTTGGCGGGCAGGGCGGGCGCGCCGGGCAGCGGGTTGACCTGGGTGCCGGGCTGGCCGAGGCGGGCGCCGCCGACCGTGGACATCGAGGGGGGCGGCGCGGGGGCGTTCGGCGCCTTGGGGGGCTGCCCCTTCCCGTCGGCCGCCGGGGGCGGCGTGGGCGCGGCGAGCGCGGGTGTGCTCGCGGGTGCCACGAGCACCGCCGGGACCAGCAGTGCGGCGGAAAGGACCGTCAGTGCGGTCTTCTTGGCAGACACGCAGGTGAACGTACATCCCGATGGACTGCCGGACGTCCGGGACCGGCCAACCGGGCCCAACCACCCCCGGTACGGCCCACCCCGGCGCGTCCGTCCTGGGGACGAATCCGATACTGGGGACATGAAACTGAGCCGTACCGCGTCCTGGTTCCTCGCAGCGTTCGGCGCTTGGTCCTGGGTGATCTGGTCCACGTTCGTGAAGAACCTCTTCAATGACGCCAGCGGTCTGGCATTCGACGACGGTCAGCCCACGGCCTACTTCTGGGTCCACCTTCTCCTGGCGGTCACGTCCTTTCTCCTGGGGACCGCCGTTGGTGTGATCGGGTTGCGCAGCGTCCTCGCTCTGCGACGTGAATCGCGATGACCGTGTTTGTGGTGATTGTGGCGGTCGTTGCGGTACTGGCGCTCCTTGCGTTGGTCCACCGGTGGCTGTGGGTCCGCCTGGTCCGCGACACGACCCGTGCGGGCGGGCCGGCACGGAGGGCGGGCACCGTCCTGGCCTTCGCGCTGCCGCTGCTGGCGCTGGCCGCGCTGACGGCGGGCCGGGCGGGCGCGCCGTTCTGGCTGGAGCGGCTGGTGGCGTGGCCGGGGTACATGTGGCTGGCGGTGCTGCTGTATCTCACGATGGCGATGGCCGTGGCGGAACCGATCCGCCGCCTGTGGCTCCGCCGGCTCCCGTCGCCCCCGACTCCTCGATCGCCGGAGGGGCTCGACCCGGCACCCGGGGCGCAGCCCCGGCCCCCGACCGAGCCGGCTGCGCCGGGCGGTGTGGCCGCGGGCCCCGCTCCTCAATCGCCGGAGGGGCTCGATCTGGTGCCCGCCGTTTCCAGCGGGGCGTCCGGGGCGCAGCCCCAGCCCCCGGCGGAGCCGGGCGGGGCGTCCGGGGCGGAGCTCCGGTTGCGGGAAGGGGCGGGTGGGGGAACGGCCCCGCAGGGCCCCGCCTCCGCCGACCGGCCGACCAACGCTCCCGCCCCCGGCGCGCCCGCCCGGGCCGACACCACCGCGCCCGGTCTGGCGACGGCGCCCGGTACCGCCACCGCGGGCGGTCCGGCGACGGAGACGGGTGTCGCCACCGCGGCCGGGACGGCGGCCGGCGTCGCCACTCGGCGGGTGTTCGTGGCGCGGGTGCTCGGTGGGGCGGCTGCCGTGGCCGCGGCCGGGGTCGTGGGGAACGGGACGTACGGTGTGCTCCGCGGCCCCCGCGTGAAGCGGGTGCAGGTGCCCCTCGCCCGGCTGCCGCGCGCCGCGCACGGGTTCCGGATCGCCGTCGTGAGCGACGTGCACCTCGGCCCGGTGCTGGGCCGCGCCCACACCCGCCGCATCGTCGACACCGTCAACCGCACCCAGCCCGACCTCATCGCCATCGTCGGCGACCTCGTGGACGGCGACGTCCGCGACCTCGGCCCGGCCGCCGAGCCGCTGCGCGAACTCCGCGCCCGCCTCGGCTCCTTCTTCGTCACCGGGAACCACGAGTACTTCTCCGGCGCCCAGCAGTGGGTGGACCACGTCCGCGAGCTCGGCCTCACCCCCCTGGAGAACGCCCGCCGCGAGCTGCCCCACTTCGACCTCGCCGGGGTCAACGACGTCCAGGGGGAGAAGGAGGGCAAGGGCCCCGACTTCCGGGCGGCCCTCGGGGACCGGGACCGCGCCCGTGCCTCCGTACTCCTCGCCCACCAGCCGATCGTGATCGACGAGGCGGTCCGGCACGGCGTGGACCTCCAGCTCTCCGGGCACACCCACGGCGGCCAGCTGTGGCCCGGGAAGTACCTGGCCGAGCTGGCGAACCCGACCGTCGCGGGCCTGGAGCGCTACGGGGACACCCAGCTGTACGTGTCCCGGGGCGCGGGCGCGTGGGGGCCGCCGGTGCGGGTCGGGGCGCCGTCCGACATCACCGTCGTCGAACTCGCCTCATACCAGGCCTGACCGGGCCCGACCGGGCATCGCGGGCCTTCCCGCGGCCGATTTTCCGTGGTTCAGTGACCGATAGTCGGAGAGGTCGTTCGGATATCGGACATCGATGGACGGGGTTCGGGGATGCGGTCTGTCCGCTCGAAGGTGATCGCGGCCGGGCTGGTCCTCGGCGCGGCCGGCGTCGGCGCCTGGCAGCTGCTGCCCTCCGACGAGGAGGGCCGCGGCGCCATCCGCGTCGGCACGACCGACGTGGTCTCGGCCCTCGACCCGGCCGGGGCCTACGACGCGGGCTCCTGGGCCCTGTTCGGCAACATCTACCAGTCGCTGCTGACCATCAGGCCCGGCTCCGCCACCCCGGTCCCGGACGCCGCGTCCTCCTGCAAGTTCGTCGGGCAGAAGCTGACCACCTACCAGTGCGAGCTGCGCCCCGACCTGACCTTCTCCAACGGCCGCGCCGTCACGGCGGAGGACGTGAAGTTCTCCTTCGACCGCATCAAGCAGATCAACTCCGACCAGGGGCCGGCCCCGCTCTTCACCGGCCTCCAGTCGGTCAAGGCCGAGGGCCGCACGGTCACCTTCAACCTCTCCTCCCGCGACGCCACCTTCCCCTTCAAGATCGCCACGGGCGCCGCCTCGATCGTCGACAAGGACCGTTACCCGGCCAAGGCGCTGCGCGAGGACGGCAAGGCCGACGGCTCGGGCCCGTACACCCTGGCCGGGTACCGCCCGCGCACCAGCGCCGAGCTGCGGCCCAACCCGGCGTACAAGGGGCAGGGCGGCCCCGCCCGGGCGCTGGTCACCGTCCGGTACTTCAAGGACTCCGCGCAGCTCGACAAGGCCTGGCGGGACCACGAGGTCGAGGTGGCGCACCGGGACATGCCCCCGGCGGTGCTCGCGGGCCTCAACCCGGGCCTGAAGGACACCCGCTACCAGGCCACCGGCGGCACGGAGACCCGTAACCTCGTCTTCAACGTCCGCCCGGGGTCGGCGGTGGAGAAGCCGGCCGTGCGCCAGGCCGTGGCGGCCGTACTGGACCGCTCCAAGATCGCCGGGGACGTCCACAAGGGCACGGTCACCCCGCTCTACTCCCTGGTCCCGGCGGGCGTTCCGGCGCACAGCACGCCCTTCTTCGACGCGTACCCCGCGCCCAACGGCACGACCGCCCGCAAGCTCCTGCGCGACGCAGGGACCACCGCGCCCGTCACCGTCACCCTCGGGGTGAACGCGCGCGGCGCGAACCTCGCCGAGGCCGAGGAGATCAAGCGGCAGCTGGAGTCGACGAACCTGTTCCAGGTGAGGATCAAGTCCGTCGACGCCTGGGAGGACTTCCAGAAGGCCTACGCGGCCGGGCAGTTCGACGCCTACACGATCGGCTGGATCGCCGACTTCCCGGACGCGGACAACTTCCTCGCGCCGCTGGTCGGCCGGGACTCCAGCATGAACAACGGCTTCTCCGACAAGTACGTCGACGAGCTGATCACCCGCACCCAGGCCCACTCCGAGCGCGCCGAGGCCGCCGCCGACTTCCGCGAGCTCCAGCGGGTGGTGGCCCAGCAGGTGCCGATGCTGCCGATCTGGCAGAAGAAGGACTACGTGCTCTCCCGGGAGGCCGTCACCGGCTCCCAGTTCCTCTCCGACGGCACGGGCGTGTGGCGGCTGTGGGAGCTCAACTGGCTGTAGGGGGCGCGAGGGTGTCCCCGTGCGCCAGCAGCAGGGTGCGCAGGGGGCCGGCCAGCGCTTCGCAGGTCTCCCGGTCGAGGGGGGCCAGCAGGCGCGCGTAGTGCCCCAGGTGCTGCTCCATGACCGTGTCGGCCAGGGTGGCGCCCGCCTCGGTCAGCCGGATGCGGACCGAGCGGCGGTCGGCCTCGTCGCGGACCCGCTCGACCAGGCCCTTGGCCTCCATCCGGTCGATCCGGTTGGTGATCGCGCCCGAGGTCACCATGGCGGCCGGGATCAGCGCGCCGGCGGTCAGCGCGTACGGGGGGCCCGACCGGCGCAGGCTGACCAGGACGTCGAACTCGCCGACCTCCAGGCCGTGCTCGGCGGTGAAGGTCTTGAGGTACTTGTCGATGATCCGGTTCATGCGCTGGATCCGGGCCAGGACGTCGACGGGCCACAGCGCCTCCGCGAGGTCGGGGCGCTCCTTCTCCCACTCGCCGACGATCGTGGCCACGATGTCCTGAGCGTTGTCCTCTTCCATGCCCCGAGAATACCTCAACGTTAAGACACTTGACGTTGAGGCAGTCTCTCTGTTTTTATCTCAACGTTGAGATTGTCAAGGTTCAGAGATGAAGGGGAGTGGGTCGTCCATGACGGTCACCGCCACCACCAGCAGCAGGACCGGGGCGCCGGCGGCCGCCGCCGGCCGGACGCCCGTCCCGGTCCTCTGGCTCGCCCTGCTGGCCACCCCCGTCGCCGCCGGGGCCAACGCGCCGGTGCTGATCCTCCCCGACATGGCCCGCTCGCTCGGCGTCGCCGACGCCACCGCCGCCTGGCTGCTCACCGCCTTCGGCTGGGCCATGGCCACCGGCACCCCGCTCATGGCCGGACTCCTGCGCCGCCGGGGCCTGGCCGCGGTGCTCCGCCTCGCCGCCGCCCTCGTCCTGGGCGGCACCCTGCTCGTCGCCGTCTCCCCCTGGCTCCCGCTCACCCTCCTCGGCCGCTGCGCCCAGGCCGCGGGCGGCGCCGGACTGGTCGCGGCGGCGATGAGCCTCGCCGGTACCGCCCGCCGGATGGGCGTCATCAGCGCCGGCTTCGGCATGCTCGGCGCGGCCGGCCCGCTGCTCGGCCGGACCCTCGCGGACGGCGCCTCCTGGCGGCTCGCCCTCGCCGTCCAGGCCGGCGCCCTGCTGGCGGTCCCCGCCGTGCTCCGGCACGCCGGGAGCGGGACCGCACCGGACCCCGCGGGCCGCTTCGACGGGCGCGGCGCCGCCCTGCTGACCGCCCTCGCCACCGCCCTGGTGCTGCTGCCGACCCAGCCCCTCGCCGCCCTCGCCGGCGCCCTGGCCGCCGCCGTGCTGCTCACCCTGCACGTGCGCCGCCGCCCCGACGGGTTCGTGCCCACCGCGCTGCTGCGCCGGCCCGTCTTCGTGGTCTCGGCCCTGCTCGCGCTGGTGCTGTCGACCTCCTACTTCACCCTGCTCTTCGCGGCGCCCCGGCTGCTCGCCGACCGGGCCGGCTGGGACGCGGCCTCCGCCGGGACCGGGCAGCTGGTCGCGCTGCTGGCCGGGGCCGCCCTGTCCTGGCTGCTCGCCGCCGCCTCGGCCCGGATGGGCCGCGCGGCCGTCCGTACGGTCCTCGTCGCGGCCGGCGCCACCGCCGCGCTCATCGGGGTCTTCGCGGACTCGGGCCTCCTGCTGGTCCTGGCCACCGGGGTGGGCGTGTTCACCGCCACCGCCGCGAACGCGGTCCTGTCGACCCACGCCGTCTCGGCCGCGCCCGACGAGGCCCACCGGCCCGGCGCCATCGGCCTCTTCACCCTCTGCTACCAGCTGGGCGGGGCCTTCGGCCCGGCGGTGGCCACCCTCCTCGTCCTGGGCTGAGACGGCCCCCGCCGCCCCTGCCCCCGGACCCTCACTCCTCGCCGGGGTGGGGGTCCGAGGCGCGCCTGCCGCCGCGCGCGGCCGCCGTCTGGGCCATGCCCGGCAGGAAGTCCGCGAACAGCTCGTGCACCTCGCGCACCAGCGGGCGCAGCACCCGGAACCGGGCCAGCACGATGCCCCGCGTGGTCAGCTGGGCGCCGCGCTCGGCGAGCCGCCGCGTCTTCTCGCTGCCGGGGGAGCGGTCGAAGACCCAGTACAGGACCAGGCCCATCTGCGAGAGCCACATCAGCTCCGGCAGCACGTCGGCCAGTTCGGCCGGCACCTTGGTCTTCGCCCCGGCCAGCACCTCGCGGTGGATGCCGATGGCCGCCTTGCGCGCCGGCTCCGACTCCACCGAGAAGGGACTGAGCGGACTCTCCGGATCCGCCGCGTTCTTGAAGAACTGGGAGGCGAACTCGTGGTAGGGCTCCGCGATGTCCAGCCAGCTCGTCAGCACGCCGGCCAGCCGCTTCTGGAGATCGGCCTCCTGGTCCAGGACGGGCCGCACCGCCGCCTGGTGGGCCGCGCCGATCCGGTCGTAGAAGCCCTGGACGAGGTGCTCCTTCGACTCGAAGTAGTAGTACGCGTTGCCGACCGAGACACCCGCCTCCTTGGCGATGCCCCGCATGGTCGTCTTGTCGAACCCGCGTTCCTGGAAGAGCCGGAGGGCGGTTTCGAGGATGAGCGTGCGGGTCTGCTCGCTCTTGGGCGCCTTCTGATCTGTCACGGTGTCCGACCTTATCGGGGCGCGGAGCAGTGATCGTCACAGGCCGGTTCCCCGGACTCCGCTTCGGAATTGGTACGTACCGCGTGCCGGACGGCGGCGGCGGTGTTCATGGCCGCCCCGGCGAAGGGGCGGCCCGCCGGGGTGGCGAGCCATTCGGCCTTCGAGCGGTGCTCGGCGAGCGCCCAGAGGCAGACGATGAAGGCGTCCGTGCCCCGCCACACCTGGCCTCCGTCCCCGACGACGGTGATCTCGCGCAGCGTCTCGGAGTGCGCCAGCTTCGGGAACTTCCGCCAGGCCTCGGCGGAGGCGGCCGGCACCAGCCGCAGCGGGACCAGCTGCCGCTGCCTGATCAGCCAGTTCCGGATGGCGGTGCACACGGGGCAGTCGGCGTCGTAGAGGACGGTCAGGTACCGGACGCCGGGCCCGGCCTCCCGCGCGGCCCGCGCCACGCTCAGGCCCCGGCCGGCGCGGTCCACCCCTGGGGGGCGACCGGCGGCACGGGCGGCAGCTGCGCGGCCTGCCGCTCCATGATCCCGCGGCGGCGCATCCGGCTCAGCACCCACACGTTGCCGAGGTGCATGACGCCGAGGACCAGCAGGACGACGCCGAGCTTGACCGACAGCGCCTCGAAGAGGCCGCGGGCTTCGAGGACCGTCTCGCCCGAGCGCAGGTACAGGGTCACGAAGCCGATGTTGACCAGGTAGAAGCCGACCACCAGGAGGTGGTTGACGGCGTCCGCGAGCTTCTCGTTGCCCTGGAGGACGTCGGCGATGAAGACGCGGCCGTTGCGGCTGAGCGTACGGGCGACCCAGACGGTCAGGCCGATGCTGATGAACAGGTAGATGACGTACGCGACCACGGTGAGGTCCATTGCCCCAGCCCCCTTGAACGTGTTCAAATCCTGGCAGGACTGACTGTAGACCTGTTTTTGAACAGGTTCAAGGGTTCTCTGTGGGCGGCGGTGTGCTCAGCAGGGCGGCCGGAACCCCCCGGGCGTCGCGGGCGGGCGGTCCGCCGCGACGAGGGCCGCCTCCGGCCGGGGCATCGGGGAGCCGTCCGCCAGCAGGTACGGGCCCGGCTCCAGGACGGTGCCCACATCGGCGCCGCGCCGGGCCGTGTTCGCGGCCGTCACCCGGTTCAGCGGCGCGGGGGCGAGGGTCTGCCTCTCGCGGACGTACGCGACGAAGCTCTCGAAGTCGCGCTGGTGGCGGTACGGGGCCTGGAACCCGCGCAGCGCGGCGTACCCGTCGTACGCCAGGAACGTGTACGAGGGGGCCGCGAGCCGGTAGCTCCGGGCCGGTTCGAGCGGGACGCCGTCGACGAACACGTCCGCCGGGCCGACCCGGTCGCCGACCGCGCCCCGGGCGTCGAACGTGTAGCGGACGTTCCCGGACACGGCCAGCGGCGCGAAGAGCAGCTCGCCGCTCGCCGCCGTCGTCCACTGCTGCTCCAGGGCGTCGTGGATCTGCTGCCCCGTCACCGTCGCGCTGACGACCGGGTCGCCGAAGCCGACGGCCCGCCACGCCCGGCCGAAGGTGACCGCCCCGCCGGAGGCGGCGTCGCGCGGCAGGTCCCCCGCGATGACCGCCTGACCCACCCGGGGCGCGGCCGCGACCAGCGCCAGCTGGGCCGGCACGTTGGGGTGGACGTTGGCGTCGTTCTCCGGGTCGGACGGCCTGCGGCCCGCCCACAGCGCCCAGTCGGCGACCAGGTCGCCCATGGTGGACTCGCCGGCAGTGTTGCGCGTACGCGAGAACGAGCCGGTCTGCCGGCCGATGCGGGTGGCGTCCCGCGCGGCGGCCTGCCCGGCCCAGTAGTCGACCACCGCCTTGAGGGCCGGATCGGGGGCGACGTCGCGGGTGTTGGGGTGGTTGACGGACACGGTCAGCTCCCGGACCACCCTGCCGGTCGCCGGGTCGAGGCGGAGGCTGATCTCGTTGATCAGCTGGCCGTGGCAGCCCGCCTCGACGAAGGGGCGGGGAACGCCGTCGGGGTCGGGGACCATCATGTTGAACCGGGTGTGCCAGTGCCCGGTGACGATGGCGTCGATGTCGGGGGAGACCCGCAGCGCCAGGTCCAGGGCCGGACCGGAGGGGTCGGCGCCGCTGTTGAAGTCGGCCCCGGCCACCGCCCCGTCGTGGACGCTGAGCACGATGGCGCCCACGCCCTGGGCCTTGAGCAGGGCCGCGTACCGGTCCGCGGTGGCGACCTCGTCGAGGGTGGCGAGCCCCGGCTGGTAGGAGCCGGGCATCAGCTCGGTGCCGAGGGCGGTCAGGTGGATGAACCCGATCCGCAGCTCCTGGCCGGCCGCGGTGCGGACCGTCTCGACGTTGTACGCGGGCAGCACCGTCCGCCCGTCGGCACCCCAGACCACGTTGGCGCTGTGGTACCGGAAGTCGGCGCCGTGGAAGCGGGCGCCGGAGGAGTCGGTGAAGGAGGCGTCCCGGCCCTCGACGGGGAACGGCACGCCCTGCTCCATGTGCCGCCGCAGCATGGCGGGGGACTTGTCGAACTCGTGGTTCCCGGCGGTCGCGAAGTCGAGCCCCATCCTGTTGAGGGCCTCGATGGTGGGCTCGTCGGCGAAGGCGGCGGCGTCGAACTCCCAGCCCGCGAAGGCGTCCCCGGGGGTGAAGAAGAAGGAGTTGGCCCGCCCGTCCCGGAGCCGGGCGAGGTGTGCGGCCATGTACGCGACCCCGCCGACGGTGTACGTCCGGCCGCCGTTGCCGCTGATCACGGCGTTGCCGCCGGGAGCGCCCTGGAGGTAGCCGTGCAGGTCGGTGATGTTGAGGAGCTGTACGTCCACGTACTCGGCGGCGGTGGCGGCGTCCCGTGCGTGTGCGGTGGCGTGGGCGGGGACCCCCGTGGCGAACGTGGCGGCGACGGTCCCCAGGGCGGTGAGGAACGTCCGCCGCCCGAGGTGGTGCGAACTCCGGTCCGGACATGCGGTCTTGGCGAGCCTCGTCACATCCGGTCATGCTCCCGCGCCGGGCCGCCCGTGTCGACGTGCCGTGGCGCGGCTTCACTCCTCCGTGGCGGGATCAGAAGGCCGCGCCGGCGATCTTGAAGATGTGGTCCCGCTCCGTCAGGCCGTCCTCCTTCTTCTGGGGGCTGCGGTTCGTCGGGTTGAGGGAGTAGACCAGCACCCGGCTGCGGTCCTCGTTGATGAAGAGCCCGCTGGTGTAGCCGTCGTACGAGCCGGTCTTGCCCCAGACCCAGGTACCCGGGCCGAGCTCCCAGTGCTGGAGCCCGCCCCGGCTGAAGGTGCGGGTCCCCTCGAAGCCCGGGACCGCCTCGGTCAGCAGCTTCTGCTGCGCGGGCTCCAGCAGCCGGCCGTTCATCAGGGCGGTGAAGAACCGGTCCAGCTCGGGGGCGTTGGAGATCATCCCGCCCTCCGCCCAGGCCCACGGGCTCTGCCGGGAGTTGTCGACGAGCTCGCCGGTGCCCTTCCCGGAGGCGTCCCACAGGGCCCGGGTGTGCGGGGCCGGGAGCGACCGGTCGTCGGCGGCGGGCACGTAGGTGTGGCGCAGCCCCAGCGGCCGGGCGATGCGGCGCTGCACCTCCTCGGCGTACGTACGGCCGGTCGTCTTCTCGATGGCCATGCCGAGCAGCAGGTAGTTCAGGCCGTTGTACTGCTGCTTGGACCCCGGTGCGGGCTGCCACGCACCGGCCGCCCGCACCGAGTCGGAGACGGCCGAGGCCGGAGTGGTGCCGGGGCCCGGCGTAACCGGCTTGGGCAGGTCGCTGGTGTGGCTCAGCAGCTGCCCGATCGTGATCGGGGCCCAGTCGGCGGGCAGGGCGCCCGGCAGGACCTGCTGGACGGGGGTGTCCAGGCCCAGGCGGCCCTCCGCGACCAGCTGGAGCGTCACCGTCGAGGTGAACACCTTGGTGACGCTGCCGATCCGGAAGTTCGCGTCGGCCGACGGCACCGTGGGCCCGGCCGCCCCGCTCCAGCGGCCGTCCTTGCCGCTCACCCGGGCCAGGGCTCCGCTGACGGCCACGTCCGGGAGCCCGTCGAGGGAGTCCTGGAGGGCGGCGCGGTCCAGCCGGTCGTGGGTGTGAACGACGCCGGTGACAGGGGCGCCGGCGGGCCGCTCGGCGGCGGAGGCCACGGCGGGCAGGGTACCGGCGCCGATGGCGGCGAGCGCCACGCCGGCGGCGATCGCGGTCGCCCAACGGGCCTTGCGGGAAGCGGAGTTCGCGGGGTTCGTCATGCCCGTAAGCCTGCCGTGCGGAAGATCGCCGGACCATCGGGACCACCCCTGACCCGACCCTGAGGCACCCCCGAACGCACCCGAGGCCCGCACCCCTGAACGGGGTGCGGGCCTCGGGCTCGGGCTCAGCCGGAAGGGATCAGAAGCGGCGCGTGATCAGGGCGCGCTTGACTTCCTGGATCGCCTTCGTGACCTCGATGCCACGCGGGCACGCGTCGGTGCAGTTGAACGTCGTGCGGCAGCGCCACACGCCGTCCTTGTCGTTCAGGATCTCCAGCCGCTGCTCGCCGGCCTCGTCGCGCGAGTCGAAGATGAAGCGGTGGGCGTTGACGATCGCCGCCGGGCCGAAGTACTGGCCGTCGTTCCAGAACACCGGGCACGAGGACGTGCACGCGGCGCACAGGATGCACTTGGTGGTGTCGTCGAAGCGCTCGCGGTCCTCGGCGGACTGCAGGCGCTCACGCGTCGGCTCGTTGCCCTTGGTGACCAGGAACGGCATGACGTCGCGGTACGCCTGGAAGAAGGGCTCCATGTCGACCACGAGGTCCTTCATCACCGTGAGGCCCTTGATGGCCTCGACGGTGATCGGCTTCTCCGGGTTGATGTCCTTGATCAGCGTCTTGCAGGCGAGCCTGTTCTTGCCGTTGATCCGCATCGCGTCGGAGCCGCAGATGCCGTGCGCGCACGAGCGGCGGAAGGTCAGCGTGCCGTCGAGGTCCCACTTGATCTTGTGGAGACCGTCGAGCACGCGCTCCTTCGGGTCGATCTCGATCTGGAAGTCCTGCCACTCCGCCTCGGCCGAGACCTCGGGGTTGAAGCGGCGGATCCGGAAGGTGACCGTGATGTTGTGCGAGGCCGCGGCCTCGGCCTCGACCTTGTCCAGGGTGGGGGTGGCCATCAGTACTTACGCTCCATCGGCTGGTAGCGGGTGACGACGACGGGCTTGTAGTCCAGGCGGACGGAGTCCTTGCCGTCGGCGTCGACCTCGCGGTACGCCATGGTGTGGCGCATGAAGTTGACGTCGTCGCGGTTCGGGTAGTCCTCGCGGTAGTGACCGCCGCGGGACTCCTTGCGCGCCAGGGCGGACACGGCCATGACCTCGGCCAGGTCGAGCAGGTTGCCCAGCTCGATGGCCTCCAGCAGGTCCGTGTTGAAGCGCTTGCCCTTGTCCTGGACGGACACGTTCTTGTAGCGCTCGCGCAGCTCCGCGATCTTCTCGACCGCGGTCTTGATGGTCTGCTCGGTGCGGAACACCATCACGCACGCGTCCATCGTCTCCTGGAGCTCCAGGCGCAGGTCGGCGACCCGCTCCTTGCCCGTGGAGTTGCGCAGGTGCTCGACCAGGTCGGCGACCTGCTGCGCCGGGTTCTCCGGCAGCTCGACGAAGTCGTTCTCCTGCGAGTACTTCGCCGCGGCGATGCCGGAGCGCTTGCCGAAGACGTTGATGTCGAGCAGCGAGTTGGTGCCCAGGCGGTTGGCGCCGTGCACCGACACGCACGCGACCTCGCCGGCCGCGTACAGGCCCGGGACGACGGTGGTGTTGTCCGACAGGACCTCACCCTCGACGTTGGTCGGGATGCCGCCCATGGCGTAGTGCGCGGTGGGCTGGATCGGGATCGGGTCCGTGTAGGGCTCGATGCCGAGGTAGGTGCGCGCGAACTCCGTGATGTCCGGGAGCTTCGCGTCGAGCTGCTCCGGCGGGAGGTGCGTCAGGTCCAGGTACACGTGGTCGCCGGCGGGGCCGCAGCCGCGGCCCTCGCGGATCTCCGTGTAGATGGAGCGCGAGACGACGTCACGGGACGCGAGGTCCTTCATGACCGGCGCGTACTTCTCCATGAAGCGCTCGCCGTCCTTGTTGCGGAGGATGCCGCCCTCACCGCGGGCGCCCTCCGTCAGCAGGATGCCCATGCGCCAGATGCCCGTCGGGTGGAACTGGAAGAACTCCATGTCCTCCAGCGGCAGGCCGCGGCGGTAGCAGGCCGCCTGGCCGTCACCCGTCAGGGTGTGCGCGTTGGAGGTCACCTTGAAGAACTTGCCGGTGCCGCCGGAGGCGTAGATGACGGCCTTGGCCTGGAACACGTGGATCTCGCCGGTGGCGAGCTCGTACGCGACCACACCGGCCGACTTCTTGACGCCGTCCTCCTCGACCAGGAGCTGGTCCAGGACGTAGAACTCGTTGAAGAACTCCACGCCCTCCTTGACGCAGTTCTGGTACAGCGTCTGGAGGATCATGTGGCCCGTGCGGTCCGCGGCGTAGCAGGACCGGCGGACCGGCGCCTCGCCGTGGTTGCGGGAGTGGCCGCCGAAGCGGCGCTGGTCGATGGTGCCGTCCGGGGTGCGGTTGAACGGCAGGCCCATCTTCTCGAGGTCGAGGACCGCGTCGATGGCCTCCTTCGCCAGGATCTCGGCGGCGTCCTGGTCGACCAGGTAGTCACCGCCCTTGACCGTGTCGAAGGTGTGCCACTCCCAGTTGTCGTCCTCCACGTTGGCCAGCGCGGCGGCCATGCCGCCCTGCGCGGCGCCCGTGTGGGAGCGGGTGGGGTAGAGCTTCGTCAGCACGGCGGTGCGGCTGCGCTTCGTCGACTCGATGGCGGCGCGCATGCCCGCGCCACCTGCGCCGACGATGACGGTGTCGTACTTGTGGATCTTCATCTTGTTTCGCCTCAGCCCCGTTGCCTAGCGGATGTTCGGGTCGAAGGTGAAGATCACCAGCGTGCCCAGAAGGATGGTGAACACCGTGGCGGTGTAGAGCAGGCCCTTCAGCCACAGCCGCGTGTTGGCACGCTCCGCGTAGTCGTTGATGACGGTACGCAGGCCGTTGGAGCCGTGCAGCATGGCCAGCCACAGCATCAGCAGGTCCCAGACCTGCCAGAACGGGGACGCCCAGCGGCCGGCCACGAAGGCGAAGCCGATCTTGGAGACGCCGCCGTCCAGCACCAGCTGGATCAGCAGGTGGCCGATGACGAGGACGACGAGCACGATGCCCGAGAGGCGCATGAAGAGCCACGCGGCCATCTCGAAGTTGCCGCGGGTCGAGCGCGGGGTCTTCCCCGTGCGCTTGCGCGGGGCCTCGATGTACGGCGCCGGGTTGTCGGTGTCGTAGAGGGAAACGCCCTCCACGTCGCCGATCGCCTGGGCGGAAGAAGTGTCAGAAGACATGCGTGTCACTTCCCGAACAGTTCGAGGTAGGCGTGGCCGAGAACGGGGTACAGGGCCCCGATCATCAGCACGATCCAGATACCCACGACCCACCAGAGCATCGACTTCTGGTGACGCGGGCCCTTGGACCAGAAGTCCACGGCGATGACACGGAGACCGTTGAGCGCGTGGAACAGGATTGCGGCGACGAGGCCGTACTCCAGCAGCGCGACGATCGGAGTCTTGTAGGTAGCCACGACATCGTCGTACGCCTCGGGGGAGACGCGGACGAGAGCGGTGTCGAGGACGTGTACGAACAGGAAGAAGAAAATGAGGACGCCGGTGACTCGATGAGCCACCCAGGACCACATTCCTTCCCGGCCGCGGTACAACGTTCCAGCCGGCACGGAAAACCCTCCGGAAGCGGGGCGGGGGCCAGCCGGCTTCTTTGTCGGTCGGGCCCGGCCGGGTACGGTCCACCGGCCCCGGACATCGTAGCGACGCTTCGTCGGTTCCCTCGCCCGGGGTCCGTCGGTGTGATCAAACAGGCACGGACGGGCTATCCCACAGGGGCAAATAGCCCGAAATCGGCAGCAGGCAGACCGTCGTCCGGGTCCCAGGGCCGCGCACCGGCGAGTCGGTCCAGCAGCCGGAGGGTCCGGGAGCGCGCGACCAGGCGCAGTTCCTCGGCGGAGATCGAGCGCTCCTCGTCGATCTCGTGAGCCATCCTCCGGCGGATCGCGGCCAGCAGCTGGTCCACCTGCTCCTCCGGCGGGTGCCCGTCCAGGCAGATCACGAAGGCGTGCCCGAAGGTCCGCTCGTACTCCGCCCGCGCCGCGTCGAGGGCGAGGAGCGCGGCGTACGGGGCGCCCTGGCCCAGCTCGGCCGAGGACTCCCGGGCCAGCGCCTCGGAGAGGTCGCCCTGGGAGAGGTCGTACGAGGCCTCCTCGCCGGCCGCGAGGAGGGCGGCGGTGTCCGGGTAGGGGCGGTGGGCGGCCACCCGGTGGGCCCAGCGCCCGCTGCCGCAGCAGCGCAGCAGGACGGCTCGGGCGGTCTCGGGCGGCAGGGAGTTGAATCGCGCCAGTCCGGCGCCGGGGGCGGAGGCCGGACCGCGGACCTGTGCCGGAAGATGGCTGGACAGCGGAGTACTCCTCGGGGCGCGGCGCGGGTGTACCGCCACGCTAGCGATCTCGGAGTGGTCGTGCCCTGCTCGAACGGGGATTTCACCCGGAAGTGAGCCGAAAGGATGAGGCCGGGGGGTTTGCCCCGGCTGGAGGGGGGAGGACGACCGAGGCCGCCACCCCCCACAGGAGAGGCCCCGGTCGCCATCCGTCACGGGCTCGTGCGACAAGCCCGTATTCATGTCAGCGTATGGAGTGCGTTTTCTGTCACACCCCGCTCCGCGCAGGGTTGGTTGCTGGTTGTACAACTCGTGGACGAGAGGTACATGAAAGCCGTAACGTGCGGATTTGCGCCACACGTACAGGACGTTGAACGGGTTGGGGACTTTGCTGGGGGACGACGCGGAGCTGACCGCCGCGGTGCTCGCGGCACAGGACGGCGACGAGAGCGCGTTCCGGACTGTGTACCGCGCCGTGCACCCGCGCCTGCTCGGATACGTACGCACGCTCGTCGGGGACGCCGACGCGGAGGACGTGACCTCCGAGGCCTGGCTGCAGATCGCCCGCGACCTCGGCACCTTCACGGGAGACGCCGACCGCTTCCGCGGCTGGGCCGCGCGCATCGCCCGCAACCGGGCCCTCGACCACATCCGCATGCGCGGCCGCCGGCCGGCCGTCGGCGGTGACGAGACCGAGCTGACCGGCCGCGCCGCGGACTCCGACACCTACGGCGAGGCCATGGAGGCCCTGTCCACCGGACGGACCATGAAGCTGATCGCCCAGCTGCCGCAGGACCAGGCCGAGGCCGTCGTGCTGCGCGTGGTCGTCGGCCTGGACGCCAAGAGCGCGGCCGAGACCCTCGGCAAGCGCCCCGGCGCGGTCCGCACGGCGGCGCACCGCGGGCTGAAGAAGCTCGCGGAGCTGCTCAGCGCGGAGTTCGGCCCCGCCGGCGGGGCCGGTGCGGCGGGCGGGACGGAAAACGAAGCGGAACCCCGTGCCCGGGTCGGCCATAATGCCGGGGACCAGGAACGGGAGCGCGATCTCGACGCGGTGCCCGCGCAGCGCGGTCGGGCGGGGGGCCTGGTGGAGCGAACCGGTGTGACGCATTCACGTTGGCGGACGCAGAAGGACATGTGATGGCCGACGAGCACAACGCGTGGCTGGACAGGGCCACGGCGGACGAGCTGCTGCGCGGAGGGACCCCCGGCCCGGTCGGATCCGGTGCCGACCCGCGCGCCCGGGCGGAGGCCGCCCGGATGCGCGCCGCCCTCGACGCCCTGAAGCCCCGCTCAGCCGGGGCAGAACTGCCCGGTGAGGAAGCCGCCCTGGCCGCGTTCCGCGCGGCCCGCGCAGGGGCGCCCGCGACGGCGCCCGCAGTGGCTCCCGCCGCGGCCGGAGCCGGCGTACCCGGGGCCACCCCGGCCGGGGCCGCAGAACCCCTGGTCGACCTGGCGCCGATACCCCCCGTACGGATACCCGCCCAGCGGCGTCCCGTCACCGCCGCGCGGTTCGGGCTGGCGGCCGCGCTGGCCGGAGTCGCCGTCGGCGGGATCGCCGCCGTCGCCGGAACCGGACTGCTGGACCGCGCCGCGCACCTGACGGCGGGCCCCGCCCCGGCCGTCTCGGTCAGCGCCGACTCGGACCCGGCACCCGCCGGGGACACCGCCGGCCCGCCCCTCGTACCGCAGCTGCGGCCGACCCCGTCCCTGGGCGTCGACGGCTTCTCGCACGGCCCGGACGCCTCGCCCACGCCGGGCACGGGCATGCGTACGCTCCCCGACGTCGCGCCCATCCTGCCGGTACCGCCCGGCACGGCCGCCGCGGGCGGTGGCGGTGGCGCGGCGGGCACCGACGGCACCCGCGACAAGTCCACCGGCGGCAGCACCACCGACAGCGGGAAGAACCAGGGCATCGAGGCGGAGAAGCCGCGGCCCCAGGACCTGTGCCGGGACAACAAGGCGAAGAAGCTCGCCGAGGACCGGCGCGAGTACCTCTCCAAGCTCGCCGGCGGCGCCTCGAAGGTCCAGCGCTTCTGCGCGACCCTGCTGGACGGGGCCACGAAGGGCACGGTCCCGCGGAGCGGGGCCGACCAGGGCAGCGCCCCGCTGCCGCTGCCCTCCATGACCCCGCTGACCAGCGGCGGCCTGGGTTTCCGCACTCGCTGAAACGCTTCTTCAAGATTCCCGGGCGGGGGCAGTAACACTTTTCGAACCGCTGACGCAGTACGTAACGAGCCGACTGGTCATCGGCCGCGCACGAGCCGGGGTTCCCCCCGTACCCCTGGGCTCGGCGCACCCGGCGCGGGCGGGGCACGTTCCCCCGGCCCTGCCCGCGCCCCCTCTCTTCTCCGGGACCACCGGATCACCTCTGCGGGACCACCGGATCGCCGGTCCACCGGATCGCCGGTGGGCCGGGCTCACCAGTAGACGACGACCTTGTCGCCCACCTTCACCTGGTCGAACAGCTCCGACAGCTTCTTCTTGTCCCGGACGTTCACGCAGCCGTGCGAGGCCCCGTCGTAGCCGCGGGCCGCGAAGTCGGACGAGTAGTGCACCGCCTGGCCCTGGCTGAAGAACATCGAGTAGGGCATCGACGTGTGGTAGATGGTCGACGTCCACTCCTTCGCCTTCCACTCCACCTGGAACAGGCCCTCGCGGGTCGGCGTGTTCTCCGAGCCGAAGCGCACGTCCATCGTGGAGACGACCTTGCCGTCGATCATCCAGGCCAGGGTGCGGCTCTCCTTGCTGATGCACATCACCCGGCCCTGCATGCAGCGCGGGTCCGGGGCGTCCACCTCGTTGGTGGTCGGCGGGCGCAGCTCGTCATCGGTCGGCTTCTTCGTCAGGCCCTGCACCTTCTGCCAGGTGGCCTCGTCCACCGAACCGGTCGCGGGCAGACCGTGCTGCGACTGGAAGGTCTTGACCGCGGCGGTCGTCTTCGAGCCGTAGAACGCGGTCGGCGCCGTCGACACCAGCTTGAGCTGGCGCAGCCGTGCCTGGAGCTCCCGGACCTGCTCGCTCTCGTCGCCGTTGGCCATGAGCGGCTTGGCGCCCGGGGCGGCCGACGCCGACGGGGCGGAGGCGGACGGCTGCGCGGCCGGGGCGGACGGCGAGGCGGGCTTGTCGTCCTGCTTGGAGGGGGAGCCGGCCGGTGCGGACGGGGCGGCCGGACCGGCCCCGGCGCCCTGGGGACCGCACGCGGTCGCGGCGAGCGCGACGGCTGCGGCCAGGCCGAGCGTGCGGATGAATGCTTTCTTTCGGTGCATGGCGGTTCCCCCGAGTTCAACGTCGTGTACCTAGGTGATGCCTGAAGGGCGTGGACAGTTGCGGACGAACGCGCGATGTTGCCCCATTGTGACCAGGCCGTCGCGGGCTCGGTGCGGTTGTACCAGCCCCGGGGCCCGTCGGCTCCACGGACACGGAGGCACCACCCCATGGCCCGTCCCACGGCACGAACCGAAAGCGGAATCCCCGTCGAACCGGTCTACGGCCCCGACGACCTGACGGGATGGGACCCGCGGACCAGTCTCGGCAGCCCGGGCGAGTACCCCTTCACCAGGGGGATCCATCCCACCATGTACACCGGACGGCCCTGGACCATGCGCCAGTACGCCGGCTTCGGCACCGCCGCCGAGTCCAACGCCCGCTACCGGGCCCTCATCGCGGGCGGCGGGACCGGCCTGTCCGTGGCCTTCGACCTGCCCACGCAGATGGGGCACGACTCCGACGCCCCGCTCGCGCACGGGGAGGTCGGCAAGGTCGGCGTCGCCGTCGACTCCGTCGAGGACGTGCGGGTGCTCCTCGCCGGGATCCCCCTCGACCGGGTCTCCACCTCGATGACCATCAACGCCCCGGCCGCCCTGCTGCTCCTGATGTACCAGCTGGTCGCGGAGGAACAGGGCATCTCGGGCGGGCAGCTGACGGGCACCGTGCAGAACGACGTCCTGAAGGAGTACATCGCGCGCGGCACGTACATCTTCCCGCCCGGCCCCTCGCTGCGGCTGACCGCCGACACCTTCCGCTACTGCCGCGAGCGGCTCCCCCGCTGGAACACCATCTCCGTTTCCGGCTACCACATGGCCGAAGCCGGGGCCTCGCCCGTGCAGGAGATCGCCTTCACCCTCGCCGACGCGATCGCCTACGTCCGCACCGCGCTCGCCGCCGGGATGGAGGTCGACGAGTTCGCGCCCCGGCTCTCCTTCTTCTTCGTCGCCCGGACCACCCTGCTGGAGGAGGTGGCCAAGTTCCGGGCCGCCCGGCGGATCTGGGCCCGGGTGATGCGCGAGGAGTTCGGGGCCCGGAACCCCAGGTCGCTGATGCTGCGCTTCCACACCCAGACGGCCGGGGTGCAGCTGACGGCGCAGCAGCCCGAGCTGAACCTCGTACGCGTGGGCGTGCAGGCGCTGGCCGCCGTACTGGGCGGCACCCAGTCCCTGCACACCAACTCCTTCGACGAGGCCATCGCGCTGCCCACGGAGAAATCGGCCCGCCTGGCGCTGCGCACCCAGCAGGTGCTCGCGTACGAGACGGACGTCCCGCTGACGGTCGACCCCTTCGCCGGGTCCTACGCGGTGGAGCGGATGACGGACGAGGTCGAGGCGGCCGCGCTCGCGCTGATGCGGCGGATCGAGGACATGGGCGGTGCGGTCGCCGCGATCGAGGCCGGGTTCCAGAAGGAGGAGATCGAGGCCAGCGCCTACCGGATCGCCCGCGAGCAGGAGAGCGGGGAGCGGATCGTGGTCGGCGTCAACCGTTTCGCGCTGGAGCGGGAGGAGCCGTACGAACCGCTGCGGGTCGACCCGGAGATCGAGGCCCGCCAGTGCGCCGCACTGGCCCGGCTCAGGGAGGAGCGGGACGCCGGCGCCGTCTCGGCGGCACTGGCGGGGCTGAGGGCGGCGGCGGAGGGGACCCGGGAGAACGTCCTGCCGCCGATGAAGGAGGCCCTGCGGGCGCGGGCCACGGTGGGGGAGGTGTGCGGGGTGCTGCGGGAGGTCTGGGGCAGCTACGAACCGTCCCGGTCCGCCCACTGAAACGGACTGGCGCGACAGGTGTGTCCTCATGGGACACTCCTGCTCATGCTGGGTGTGACAGATCTTCCTACTTATCTCGCCGCCGTCGTGCTGATCGTGCTGCTGCCGGGGCCCAACTCGCTGTACGTGCTCTCCGTCGCCTCCCGGCGCGGGGTCAAGGAGGGCTACAAGGCCGCCTGCGGCGTGTTCACCGGGGACACCGTGCTCATGGTGCTCGCGGCGGTCGGCGCGGGCGCGCTGCTCCAGGCCAGCCCGGTGCTGTTCACCGTGGTCAAGGTGCTCGGCGCCGGCTACCTCGGCTGGCTCGCCGTCGGCATGATGCGGGCCGCCTGGGGCATGTGGCGCAGCCGCCGGGACCGGCAGGAGGAGCTCCTCACCGGGGAGGAGCCGGCCGGTGCGGCCGAGCACCCCTACCGGCGGGCGCTGCTGGTCAGCCTGCTCAACCCGAAGGCCATCCTGTTCCTGCTGTCCTTCTTCGTGCAGTTCGTCGACCCCGGGTACTCCTACCCGGCGCTGTCGTTCCTGCTGCTCGGCACGGTCTCGCAGCTGGTCAGCTTCCTGTACCTGTCCACCCTGATATTCGCGGGCACCCGTCTGTCCGCCGCCTTCCGCCGCCGCAAGCGGCTGTCGGCCGGGGCGACCTCGGCGGCCGGCGTGATCTTCCTCGGCTTCGCCGCGAAGCTCGCCGTCAGCTGAGCCGCCCGAGTCGGCCGACTCAGCCGGTCCTGCCGAGCCTCCTGCCCAGCCCCCTGCGCAGCCGGTGCACGGTGCGCCGGACGGCCGGGCTCCGCGGCAGGAACGACAGCTGCGCCGGGATCCCGCCCGGCAGCCCCAGCGTGGTCAGCCGACGGCGGCCGAAGTAGCGCCGGGCGTGCGGGGTCAGGTGCCGGGCGAGGTGGGCCTCCGCCTCCGCCCGGCGCCCGGCCAGCACCTTCGGCTGCATCGTGAACCCCACCGCCGCGACCAGCCCGGCCAGGTCCGCCGGCGGGTCCTGCGCGGGCCCGTGCAGGTCCGGGACCAGCGCGTCCACCAGCGTCAGCGGGATCCGGTTGCTGTTCTGGTACGGGTCCAGGCGCGCCAGCAGCGCCCCCGTCCCGGTACGCGCCACCGGGATCCCGTACAGCGCCCGCGCCGTCAGCAGCCCGGTCGAGAAGCAGCCCGCCACCAGAGCGGGCCGCAGCCGCTGGTAGAGCACCTCGGCCGGCAGCGGCGCGTCCAGCACCGTCAGCCGCGCCCCGAGCCGCTCCGCCTCGGCCCGCGCCCGCCGCCAGTACGCCGCCGGGGCGCTCGGGTGCGGTTTGAACACCAGCTCGCGGTGGCCCCACTCGAAGGCGCCGCGGACCATGTCGGCGTGCAGCTCCTCCTCCTCGTCGGGGGACATCAGGTCCAGTGCCGACAGGTACTGGCCCAGCAGCAGCGCGGGCGGCTCCTCCTCGCGGGGCTCGTAGCCCCCGGCCGAGGCCTCGGGCAGGTCCGCGAGCTCCGCCAGGACCTTCAGCAGCGCGGGCGCCGGGACCACCTCCCCCCGCACCCCGAACTCCGTCAGCAGCAGCGGCTCCAGCCCCGGCACCAGGTCCGGGTGCAGCACGCGGCGCACCCGCATGCCGATCTGCGGGTCGAGCCGGAAGCGGGTGGGCCCGTACGACATCAGACCGTCGGCGTACACGTCGACCGCCGCCCCCGGGAACAGCCGGCACAGGCTCTGCGCGGGCGGCACCTGGAGGGACTCCACGACCAGTTCGACCCGGTCGTCGCCCAGCCCCCACAGCGCGCGCAGCTGCCGCTCCCACATCGGCACGTCCTCCGGGCGCGGGGCCCAGGTGCTGGGGTGCTGCGGGGCGACGACCGCGTTCCAGTCGAGGACCTCGTCGAAGCGGGTGCGCAGGGCGCCGAACCCGGGCATCGCGTCGAGCCCGGGGGTGATCTCGGGGGCCGGCGAGTGGTTGCTGGTCAGCAGGATCCGCCGGCCGGCCGGCGGGAAGGCGCCCGAGTCGAGGGCGGCGGCGAGGGTGGCCGTCCCGTAGAGCGTGGAGGCGAGGAAGACCTGCGTGACGTTCACGAGCCCGCCCCCGCCACGTGGGCCCCCGCCGTCCGCCGCCGCCGTCGGCGCCGCAGCCCGCGCAGCAGGGCGGAGCGTTCGGCGCCCATCGAGTCGACGACCCGGTCCACTACCGGGGCGGGCATGCGGCCGAGGGCGGCCGCGCTCATGAAGCGGAGTTTTTTCGCCACGACCGGTTCGAACCTCTCACTGGATCCGATGTGGTGCGCGATAATCGCGCAATACGTTCGAACGGCCTTGGGGATCAACAGTTCGTATTCACGGTCGGTCGCCAGATCCGCGAGGACCTGGTCGAATGCGCGAATGAAATCGAGCTGGCGCTCGTCCCCGATCTGCGTCAACGAGGTCGAAATGCCCCGCCGGTAGAACACCCCCGGCAGGCCCACCGCCGCGAAGGAAGCGGCTTCCCGGTGCAGCCGCCAGATCCACGGCCGGTCCTCCGCCGTCCGCAGCCCGTCGGTGAAGTGCAGCAGCCCCCGGTCCAGCAGCCGCCGGTGGTACATCCCCGCCCAGGCGTACGGATAGTCCACCGCCGTGGCCCGCGAGACCGGCAGGATCCCGGCCCGCGGATCGCCCACCACCATCGCGGGCCCGTACGGCACCCGCTGCACGGCCCGGGTCCGGCCCGTCACCTGCACGTGGTCGGTGCGCACGAAGTCGCAGCCGAGCGCCTCGATGGCGGCCAGGGTGCGGGCGAGGTGGCCCGGCGCCAGCCAGTCGTCACCGTCCAGGAAGGCGATGTACTCCCCGCGCGCCGCGTCCAGCCCCGTGTTGCGGGCGGTGGCCAGCCCGCCGTTGCGGTCCCGTCTGAGGTGCACCGCCCCCGGCACCCCGCCGGCCGCCGCCCGCTCCAGCAGCTCGGGCGTACCGTCCGTGGAACGGTCGTCCACCAGCAGGAACTCGAAATCCGCGCGGGCGTTCAGTTCGAGACTCTTCAGGGCATCCGGCGCGTACGTCCGCACGTTGTAGAACGGCACGACAACAGAGAGCTTGAGCACCCGCGAGACAATAGGACGCGCCCCGGCATTCACCGTGGCCCGGACGCGGATTCCATGTGAACGAAACGGGGCGGGCGCGTTAACCCGCGCGCTTTCGCATTTCGTCGACGGGTTGTTAACCCACCGTTGTGCGCTCGTTGGGCCGGACACCGGAAATGGCGAATAGCTTCTGCCGGGTGCCAGTGCCATTCAGAAGCAGCCCGGCCGGTCAACGCATCGCCGTACTCGCCGATTCCGACACACGCTGGAAATGGGGCGCCCTCACCGCCCGCCGCCTCGCCCCCGGGGACCACCGGATCACCGGCTACCTGCTGCGCGGCCGGGCCACCCCCACCGCCCGCCAGCTCGGCGAGGCGGGAGTCGGAGCGGACGCCCCGCCGGCCGAGGTGACCTGCGCCGAGTTCCTCGCCGAGATCGCGGGCGGGCGCGAACGGTACGACGTGGTCGTACTGGCCCTCGTCGGCGGCGCCGTCCAGGCCGTGCTGCACGGCGCCCGCGCCCTGTGGCCGGAACCCGCCGCCCGGCCGGTGTTCGTCACCGGTTACGTCGGCGTCGTCTACGAGAAGCTCGCCGACGGACTGCTGCTCCGGCACGGGGCCGACCTGGTCCTCGCCAACTCCCGCCACGACGCCGACCGCTTCCGTGCCGTCTACGAGGGAGCGGGCGCCGGCCCGGACGCCGTCACCGAGACCGCCCTCCCCTTCCTCGACGGGACTCCGTACGCACCCGCCGGGAACCGCACCCACCGGGTGGTCTTCGCGGTACAGCCCTCCGTGCCGGAGGGCCGCGCCGACCGCGCCTACCTGCTGGGCCGCGCCGCCGGCCACGCACGGCTGCACCCCGACCGCGAGGTGCTGGTCAAACTCCGCAGCCGGCCGGGCGAGCACACCACCCACCTGGAGGAGCACCCCTACCAGCGCCTCGCCGAACGCCTCCCCGGCGGACTCCCGCCCAACTGCCGACTGGTCTACGGGCACATGGGCGAGGTGCTGGACACCGCCGACCTGCTGGTCACCGTCTCCTCCACCGCCGCCCTGGAATCCCTGCACCGGGGCGTCCCGACCGCCGTCCTGACCGACCTCGGCATCCGCGAGGCCCTCGGCAACCAGCACTTCCTCGGCTCCGGCTGCCTGACCTCGTGGGACGAACTGGACGCCGGGCTGCTGCCGCAGGGCGACCCCGCCTGGACAGCGGCCCACGGCGTCCCGGCCCCCCGCCGACCCGCCGCACCCGAACCCGGTGTCCCCGCCCCCGCCGGCCCCGCGCCGGACCCGGCCGGCCGCGCGGCCCGCGTGCCGGACCCGGCCGCCGCCGGCCCCGTCGGTCGCGCGGACACCGCGATGGAACCCGCCGCCGGGGCCCCCGCCGGCCAGGCGGACACCGCGCCGGGCCCGTCCGCCGGGACCCCCGCCGGCCGGGCGGACACCGCACCGGGCCCCGGCCCCGCCGACCCGTACGCCACCGCGCGGCAGCGCCTCGGCGGGCTGCTCGCCGCCGACCGGCTGCCGCCCGTGGACCCGTACTACACGCTCCGCACCGCCCCCGGATACCTCCCCGGGATCCTGGCCCGCCAGCACCTCGCCCCCGACGGCACCCCGCTGCCGGGCGCCGTCCGGCAGGACGGGTCCGCCGCCCGGCGGTGGCTGCGGGGCCACCTGCGCGAGGCCGCCCGGGGCGCCTACCGGCACGGGGTCCAGCGCGTGGCCCCGGTCATCCGCCGGCTGGGCGAGCTGTGAGCCCCCGGGCCGCCGCCGGCCACCGCGGGGTCACCGGCCCCGCCGGGCCCGGCGACCCCGCGACCCACCACGGCGGAACGCCCCGCCGGGTCCTGGCCGTGATCCCGGCCCGCGGCGGGTCCAAGGGGGTGCCGGGCAAGAACACCGCGACCGTCGGCGGGACCCCGCTCGTCGCCCGCGCCGTACGGGCCTGCCTGGCCGCACCCACCGTCACCGACGTGGCCGTCTCCACCGACTCCGGGCCCGTGGCCGCCGCCGCCCGCGCCGCCGGGGCCCACGTGATCACCCGGCCCGCCGCCCTCTCCGGGGACACCGCGAGCAGCGAGGCCGCCGTACTGCACGCCCTGGACGCCTTCGAGGAACTGAACTCCCTCACCGTGGACGTGGTCCTCCTGGTCCAGTGCACCAGCCCCTTCCTCACCACCCGGGACGTCGAGTCCGTCGCCTCCGCCGTGGCCCGCGGCGACGCCGACTCCGCCCTGACCGCCGCCCCCTTCCACGGCTTCCTCTGGCGCCGCGCCGCCGACGGCTCCGGGAGCGGGGTCAACCACGAGGCCGCGTACCGCCCCCGCCGCCAGGACCGCCCCGAGGAACTGCTGGAGACCGGCGCGGCCTACGCCATGACCGCCGCCGGCTTCCGCGCCGCCCGGCACCGCTTCTTCGGCCGCACCCTCCCCGTCCCCGCCGACCCCGCGCGGGTCCTGGAGATCGACGACCCGCACGACCTCGCCAGGGCACGCCTCCTCGCGCCCCTGTTCGACACCGACACCGACACCGACACCGGCACCGGCACCCCACGCACCGAGCGAAGGACACCACCCGCCATGACCGCCGCCACCGCAGAACCCCGCCTCCGCACCTTCGGCCCCCGCGTCGCCGGCCCCGGCCGGCCCGTCTACGTCGTCGGCGAGATCGGCATCAACCACAACGGCGACCTCGGCACCGCCTTCGCCCTCGTCGACGCCGCCGCCGAAGCCGGATGCGACGCCGTCAAGTTCCAGAAGCGCACCCCCGAGATCTGCACCCCCCGCGACCAGTGGGACATCGAACGCGACACCCCCTGGGGCCGGATGACCTACATCGACTACCGCCACCGCGTCGAGTTCGGCGAGGCCGACTACCTCGCCATCGACGAACACTGCGCCCGGCGCGGCATCGCCTGGTTCGCCTCCCCCTGGGACACCGAGGCCGTCGCCTTCCTGGAGAAGTTCGACCCGCCCGCCCACAAGGTGGCCTCCGCCTGCCTCACCGACGACGAACTCCTGCGCGCCCTGCGCGCCACCGGCCGCACCGTCGTCCTCTCCACCGGCATGTCCACCCCCCGGCAGATCCGGCACGCCGTCGAGGTCCTCGGCAGCGACAACATCCTGCTCTGCCACGCCACCTCCACCTACCCGGCCAAGGCCGAGGAGCTCAACCTGCGCGTCATCAACACGCTCCAGGACGAGTACCCCAACGTCCCGATCGGCTACTCCGGCCACGAGACCGGCCTCCAGACCACCCTGGCCGCCGTCGCCCTCGGCGCGACCTTCGTCGAGCGGCACATCACCCTCGACCGCGCCATGTGGGGCTCCGACCAGGCCGCCTCCGTCGAACCCGGCGGCCTCGCCCGCCTGGTCCGCGACATCCGCACCATCGAGACCGCCCTCGGCGACGGCGTCAAGCGCGTCTACGACTCCGAACTCGCCCCCATGAAGAAGCTCCGCCGCGTCCAGAGCCCCCTCCCCGCCCCGGCGACGGTCTGAGCCGGCCCCCGCCCGCCGCCCCCCGCCCGCCGCCCCCGCCCCTCCTCCCCCGAGCGGAGCACGTGGTGAACCCTTCCGCCCCCACCCTGGCCCTCGTGGAGAGCCCGGTCCAGCTGCTCAACGTGCTGGAGTGGGCCCACACCCGGCGCGGGCGCGAGCCCCTGCTGACCGCCGTCCCGGCCCAGCCCGGCCCCCTCGCCGAACGCCGCCGGCCCGACCCGCGCACCGTCGCCGACCGGCTGCGCATCGTCGTCCTGCCGCCCACCGACCCCATGTCCCGCGGCCAGCTGCGCCGGGTCGCCGCCATCGCCCGCGACGAGGGGTACGCCGTCCACTGGCAGGAGGCCCGCGGCGGCTCCGGCGCCCCCCTGCGGGCCCTGGCCGCCCTCGGCCCGGCCGTGCGCCGCGCCGAACGGATCGTGGTCGGCGACCCCTTCTCCCGCTTCGTCCAGCTGCTGCTGACCCCGTCCCGGGCCGCCGAACTCGTCGTCGTCGACGACGGCACCGCCACCATGGAGTTCGTCGCGCAGCTCGGCCGCGGCGAACGGCTGCGCCGCTGGCACCGCACCGGCGGCGGCCCCCTGTCCCGGGCGCGGGAACTCGCGTACGCGCCGGTCTCCGGCGCGGCCCGGCGCCGGCTGCGGCCGGGGGAGGGGCGCCGCGTCGAGCTGTTCACCTCGATGCCGGTCACCCCGCTGCCCGGGACCGCACTGCGGGTCAACGACTTCGCCTGGACCCGCGCCCGCTTCGGCCCGCCCCGCCTGACCAGGGGCACCGACCTCGTCGGCACCTCCCTCGTGGAGACCGGCGTCGTCGACCCGGCCCGCTACCTGGAGGCCGTGACCGCCCTGGCCAGGGAGCACGGCGTGACCCGGTACTTCGCGCACCGCCGCGAGACGCCGGAGAAGCTGCGCGCGCTGAGCGCGGCGACCGGGCTGGAGATCGTACGGCCGGACCTGCCGCTGGAACTGATCGCCCGTCGGGGACCCGTGGGACGTACGATCGTCAGCTTTCCGTCCACGGTCGTCCACACGCTGCCGTACGCCCTCACCGGCACTGGCGTGACGGTGGCCGTATGCGGTATCGACCCCGCCTGGCTCGCCCCCGGCGCATCCCCGCGCGCCCGCGGCTTCCTCGCGGGCGTCACCGACACCGCCCGTGATGTGCGCAGACTCCCCGCGCGGAGCGCCCCCACGGCCGGATGAGCGCGCGAGTTTACCCCCGGCCGCATCCGGTCATGCGTCCAGAGGTCGCTTTTCTTTCCCCTAAGGGCATGAACTTTTGGTGATCTCCGGACAGTTGACCCATCCGTGCGCCTACCCTTCAACGGGTGAACCAGTTGATGTCCCGCGAGCCCCAGACCGCCCTGCCCGGCAAGCCTGTCCGGCCCGAGCTGCCCGGCAAGCTGCCGGACCGGCTCCGTGCCGAACTGATCGCCTTCCGCCGGGACTTGCACATGCACCCCGAGCTAGGACACCAGGAGTTCCGTACCACCGCGGCGATCAAGGCCCGGCTGGAGAAGGCGGGCCTGCGACCACGCGTCCTGAAGTCCGGCACCGGGCTCATCTGTGACGTCGGCACCTGGGACGGGGGACGGCCGATGCTGGCCCTGCGCGCGGACATCGACGCCCTGCCCATCCCGGACGCCAAGACCCACGTCTCGTACCGCTCCACCTACCCGGACCGCGCCCACGCCTGCGGGCACGACGTCCACACCACCGTCGTCCTCGGCGCCGGCCTGGTCCTCGCCGAGCTCGACCGGCAGGGCCTGTTGCCCCGGCCGGTGCGGCTGCTCTTCCAGCCGGCCGAGGAGGTGCTGCCGGGCGGCGCGACCGAGGCCATCGAGTCCGGGGTGCTCGACGGCGTCGGCAAGATCATCGCCGTGCACTGCGACCCCCGGGTCGACGCGGGCATGATCGGGCTGCGGCCCGGCCCCATCACCTCGGCCTGCGACCGCCTGGAGGTCACCCTCGACGGCCCCGGCGGCCACACCGCCCGCCCGCACCTGACCACCGACATGGTGACGGCCGCCGCCCGGGTCGCCATCGACGTGCCCGCCCTGCTGGCCCGCCGGTTGGACGCCCGCTCGGGCATGTCCGTCACCTGGGGCCGGATCGAGTCCGGGCACGCCTGCAACGTCGTCCCGATGCACGCCGAGCTCTCCGGCACCGTCCGCTGCCTGGACCTGAACGCCTGGTACGAGGCCCCCGACATGATCCACGCGGCGATCGACGAGGTCGCCACGATGCACGGGGCCAAGTTCGAGATCAACCACGTGCGCGGCGTGCCGCCGGTGGTCAACGACCCGGTGGTCACCGAACTGCTCCGGGAGGCCATGGGCGCCCGGCGCGGCCCCGAGTCGGTGGAGGACACCGAGCAGAGCCTCGGCGGCGAGGACTTCTCCTGGTACCTGGAGCACGTCCCCGGCGCCATGGCCCGCCTCGGCGTCCGACGCCCCGGCGACACGGCCAAGCGGGACCTGCACCGCGGCGATTTCGACGTCGACGAGTCCTCGATCGGCTACGGCGTCGAGTTCTTCACGGCCGCCGCGCTGCTCGACGGACGCCGAAACGGCCCCGTCACGTCAAAGATCGGGTAAAGCTCCATACATCACCGGCCGGTCTCCTGTCGGCGGCGTCCGGCCCTTGGTACACAAGGGCTGGACGCCTGTCCCGTTACCGATCGGTCACTGTCCGGTTCGCGACGATCCGATAACGACTCATGAACGGGCCTTTAACTGACATCTACGCGCGTTACGATCGCCGCGAAACCAGCGCCGGTCGTGGCGCTTCGGTCAGGTTTTGAAGGAGCCTCCCCTTGCGCCGGATCACCAGGATCGCCACCGTGGGCATCGCGTCCGCGGCGCTGGCCCTCTCGGCCACCGCCTGTGGCGGAAAGAAGTCCTCGGACAGCCCCTCTTCCGACGGCAGCGCGTCGTCCTCGGCCGCTGGCGCGGCCATCGCGTACGACATCGGCGGTCGTGGTGACCAGTCGTTCAACGACGCCGCCTTCGCGGGCCTTGAGAAGGCCGAGAAGGACCTGAAGATCAAGGGCGCCGAGGCGGAGCCCACCGAGGGCGAGAGCGAGGCCGACAAGGTCCAGCGCCTCACCGAGCTGGCCCGCAAGGGCAACAACCCGGTCATCGGCGTCGGCTTCGCCTACGCGCCGGCCATCAAGAAGGTCGCGGCGAAGTTCCCGAAGACCACCTTCGGCATCATCGACGACACCTCGGTGACCGACAAGAACATCGCCAACCTGGTGTTCAACGAGGAGCAGGGCTCCTACCTGGCCGGCGTCGCCGCCGCCAAGGCGTCGAAGAGCGGCACGGTCGGCTTCATCGGCGGTGTCGAGGTTCCGCTGATCAAGAAGTTCGAGGCGGGCTTCACCCAGGGCGTCAAGGACACCAACCCCAACGCCAAGGTACTGAGCAAGTACCTCTCCCAGCCGCCGGACTTCGGTGGCTTCGCCAAGCCCGACCTGGGCAAGGCCGCCGCCAAGGGCCAGATCGACGGTGGCGCCGACGTGATCTACGCCGCCGCCGGCCTCGCCGGCTCGGGCGCCATCGAGGCCGCCGCGACCTCCGGCAAGTGGGCCATCGGCGTCGACTCCGACCAGTACAACCAGGCCGGCCTGTCGAAGTACAAGGACAAGATCCTGACCTCGGTCACCAAGGACGTGTCCGACGCGGTCTACAACCTGATCAAGTCGGTCAAGGACGGCTCGCCGCAGTCCGGCGAGATCCGCTACGGCCTGGACAAGGACGGCGTCGGCCTGGCCGACTCCAACCCCGAGTACAAGAACATGGCCGAGGTCATCGCCGCGGTGGACAAGGCGAAGGCCGACATCATCGCGAAGAAGATCACCGTCAAGACCACGCCGTAACGGCCCTGTCTGACGAATAGTCGCGGTCTCCGGGGTCCGGATGCGGTCTCTACCGCTCCGGACCCCGCACCGCGTCTTCGCTTCTAGTCCGTGACTACTTGTGGCCACTTGGCCGCAAGTTTTCACTTCCGACAGTGCTACGCGCGTAGAGGCATCGTGGACGCGATACCGTCCGTTTCCCGCCCACCCGCCCGGCCGACCCCCGCCCTGTCCTCCTGCCGAGCCACTTGGCTTTTCCAGCTCCTTCCGCGCCAAGGAGAGTGCGTCATCAACGCGTCCAGCCCCCCTCTCGCCGTAGAACTGCACGGCATCACCAAGCGTTTCCCCGGCGTCGTCGCCAACAAGGACATCGCCATCTCCGTCCGCAAGGGCACGGTCCACGCCCTCATCGGCGAGAACGGTGCCGGCAAGTCGACCCTGATGAAGATCCTCTACGGCATGCAGAAGCCGGACGAGGGCACCATCGCCATCGACGGGGAGCAGGTCTCCTTCAACAACCCCGGTGAGGCCATCGCCCGAGGCATCGGCATGGTGCACCAGCACTTCATGCTCGCCGACAACCTCACCGTCCTGGAGAACGTCGTCCTCGGCGGCGAGAAGCTCTACGGCATCGGCTCCAAGGCCCGCAAGAAGATCAAGGAGATCTCGGACGCGTACGGCCTCGGCGTGCGCCCCGACGCCCTGATCGAGGACCTCGGCGTCGCCGACCGCCAGCGCGTGGAGATCCTCAAGGTCCTCTACCGCGGCGCCAAGACCCTCATCCTCGACGAGCCGACCGCAGTGCTCGTGCCGCAGGAAGTGGACGCGCTCTTCGACAACCTGCGCGAGCTCAAGGCAGAGGGCCTCACGGTCATCTTCATCTCGCACAAGCTGGGCGAGATCCTGAAGGTCGCCGACGACATCACCGTCATCCGCCGCGGCACCACGGTCGGCACCGCCGACCCGAAGACCGCGACGACCAAGCAGCTCGCCGAGCTGATGGTCGGCAGCGAGCTGCCCTCGCCGGAGACCCGCGAGTCCACGGTCACCACGACGCCCATGCTCCAGGTCGACGGCCTGACCGTCGCCGACGCGGGTGCCGTCGTCACCCCCGAGACCGCCACGAGCGCCCTCGGCGACTCCGACACCGACCTGCGCGAGCCCGCCGTCGCCGGCCGCCTGCTGCTCGACGGGATCACCTTCACGATCCACAAGGGCGAGGTCCTCGGAATCGCAGGCGTCGAGGGCAACGGCCAGACGGAGCTGATCGAGGCCCTCATGGGCATGATCAGCCCCGACGCGGGCGTCATCACCCTCGACGGCGCCGACATCACCAAGATGGCGGTCCGCAAGCGCCGCGAGGGCGGCATCGGCTACATCCCCGAGGACCGCCACCGCCACGGCCTGCTGCTGGAGTCCCCGCTCTGGGAGAACCGCATCCTCGGCCACGTCACCGAGGCGCCCAACTCCAAGAAGGGCATCCTCGACCCGAAGGCGGCCCGCAAGGACACCGAGCGGATCGTGCGCGAGTACGACGTCCGCACGCCCGGCATCGACGTCACCGCGGCCTCGCTCTCCGGCGGCAACCAGCAGAAGCTGATCGTCGGCCGCGAGATGAGCCACAACCCGAAGTTCCTCATCGCCGCCCACCCCACGCGCGGTGTGGACGTCGGCGCGCAGGCGCAGATCTGGGACGCGATCCGCGAGGCCCGCCGCGAGGGCCTCGCCGTGCTGCTGATCTCCGCCGACCTGGACGAGCTGATCGGCCTGTCCGACACGCTCCGCGTCATCTACCGCGGCCGCCTGGTCGCGGACGCCGACCCGGCGACGATCACCCCCGAGGAGCTCGGCACCGCCATGACCGGCGCCGCCACCGGGCACCTGGAAGCCACTGACGACCACTCCGCCGACGCCGCCGGCGACACGACGGAGGACGAGGCCCGATGAAGAAATTCGACAAGGACCGGCTGCTTCTCGGCTTCGCCGGACCCGCGCTGGCACTGGTCAGCGCCTTCGTACTCAGCATGATCGTGCTGGCCGCGTCGGGCGTCGACCCGATCGAGCCGCTGCGCATCATGATCGAACAGTCCGGCTACGAGGACGTGCAGGTCCTCATCGTGAACCAGGCCGGCACGTACTACCTGGCAGCCCTGGCCGTCGCCATCGGCTTCCGGATGAACCTCTTCAACATCGGTGTGGACGGCCAGTACCGCCTCGCCGCGATGATCAGCGCCCTGGTCGGCGCGGCGGTCACGCTGCCCGGCCCGCTGCACATCCTGGTGATCGTGCTCGTCGCCATGCTCGTCGGAGCCTTCTGGTCCGGCATCGCGGGCATCCTCAAGGCCAAGCGCGGCGTGAGCGAGGTCGTCTCGACGATCATGCTCAACGCCATCGCGACCTCGCTGATCGCCTGGCTGATCCTGCCCAAGAACCTCGGCGTGCAGCCCGTCGGCTCCAACGACCTGACCACCGGCGACATCCCGGAGTCGGGCTGGTTCCCGGGCGTCGAGATCGGTGACGGCCTGGAGGTCTACGGCTTCACCTTCATCGCCTTCGCGCTGGGCATCGTCTACTGGTTCGTGCTCAACCGCACCCGGTTCGGCTTCGACCTGCGCGCCACCGGCGCCAGCGAGTCCGCCGCCCAGGCCTCCGGCGTGGACGCCAAGAAGATGATCATGACCTCGATGCTGCTCTCGGGCGCCGTCGCCGGTCTGGTCAGCATGCCGCTGCTGCTGGGCGAGTCCCACACGTACAACCTGTCCTTCCCGGCGGGCATCGGCTTCACCGGCATCACCATCGCGCTGCTCGGCCGCAACAACCCGGTCGGCATCTTCTTCGCCGCGCTGCTGATCGCCTTCATCGACAAGGCGTCCGCGGGCCTCGACACGGCCGGCTACGCCAAGGAAATCGGCACGATCATGAAGGGCCTGATCGTGGTCGCCGTGGTCGTCAGCTACGAGCTCGTCCGCCGCTACGGCATCCGCCGCCAGCAGCAGAAGGTCGGCGAAGAGCTGGCCGCGGGCCACGCCATCAAGACCGAGAAGGAGGTCGCGGCGTGAGCGCCAGCACCGTTTCCACGACGAAAGCCGCGCCCAAGCCGGGCGGCCGCCGCAAGCTCACCCTGCCCTGGATCCTGCTGATCATCGCGGGCGGCCTCGCGCTGGTCTCGCTGGTCCGGGTCATCTCCGGCGCGAACGACCTGACCTCCGTCGGCCAGGTCTCCGGAGCCCTCCAGCTCGCCGTGCCGATCGGCCTCGCGGGCCTCGGCGGCCTCTGGGCCGAGCGGGCCGGCGTGGTCAACATCGGCCTCGAAGGCATGATGATCCTCGGCACCTGGTTCGGCGCCTGGGCCGGCTACCAGTGGGGCCCCTGGACCGGCGTCCTGCTGGGCATCGTCGGCGGCGCCCTCGGCGGCCTGCTGCACGCGATCATCACCGTCACCTTCAACGTCAACCACATCGTCTCCGGTGTGGCGGTCACCATCCTGGCCACGGGCTTCACCCAGTACCTGTCGAACTTCACCTTCGACAAGGCCGAGGGCGGCTCCTCCAAGCAGTCCCCGCGCATCGAGCCCATCACCGAGATCACCATCCCGGGGCTCTCCAGCGGACTGGAAAGCCTCCAGGCCAAGCACTGGTTCCTCGTCTCGGACATCGCCGGCGTCCTCGGCGGCCTGGTCACCCACCTGTCGCTGCTGACCGTCGTCGCCGTGCTGCTGATCCCCGCCACCTGGTGGGTGCTCTGGCGCACCGCCTTCGGCCTGCGCCTGCGCTCCTGCGGTGAGAACCCGGTCGCGGCGGAGTCC
This sequence comes from Streptomyces sp. NBC_00158, assembly GCF_045160885.1. Lineage (NCBI taxonomy): Bacteria > Bacillati > Actinomycetota > Actinomycetes > Kitasatosporales > Streptomycetaceae > Streptomyces > Streptomyces sp. NBC_00158. Next base: position 2,760,168 of record NZ_CP108161.1, on the reverse strand, counting down.
CTCGGCGTCAACGTCTACAAGTACAAGTACATCGCCGTGGTCGTCTCCGGCGGTCTGGCGGGCCTCGGCGGCGCGTTCCTCGCGATCGTCTCCACCGGCATCTACCAGGAGGGCCAGACCGGCGGCCGCGGCTACATCGGTCTCGCCGCGATGATCTTCGGCAACTGGATGCCGGGCGGCATGGCGCTGGGCGCGGGCCTCTTCGGCTTCACCGACAGCCTCAAGCTGCGCGGCGGCGCCGAGAACGTCCACGCGATGCTGCTGCTGATCGCCATCCTGCTGGTGATCTCCGTCGGCTGGCAGCTGTACAAGAAGAAGTACCCGCAGGCCGCCATCGCCGGCGTCTGCGCCGCCGGGCTCTTCGCCTGGTACGCGGCCACCGACCAGGTGCCCAGCCAGTTCGTGGACGCGGCCCCGTACGTCACCACCCTGCTGGTGCTCGCACTGTCGGCGCAGCGCCTGCGGATGCCGAAGGCGGACGGCATGCCGTACCGCAAGGGCCAGGGCAAGTGACCCCGGCCCCGGCGGTGGACTGGGAAGCCCTGCGGACGGCCGCCCGGGCCGCGATGACCCGCGCGTACGCCCCCTACTCGGGCTTCCCGGTCGGAGTCGCGGCCCTGGTCGACGACGGCCGGACCGTCACCGGCTGCAACGTCGAGAACGCCAGCTACGGCCTCGGCCTGTGCGCCGAGTGCGGCCTGGTCTCCTCCCTCCAGGCCACCGGCGGCGGCCGGCTCACGCACTTCACGTGCGTGGACGGCAAGGGCGAGATCCTCGTCCCGTGCGGGCGCTGCCGCCAGCTGCTCTACGAGTTCGGCGGCCCGGAGCTCCTGGTGGAGACACCGGACGGGATCCTGCCGCTGAGCGCGATGCTGCCGCAGGCCTTCGGGCCCGACCACCTGAGATAGCCGCACGACGGCCCTCCGCCCTGCCGGGCGGAGGGCCGTCGCCGCTCTCGCCCCCTCCTCGAAAACTCCTTGAACCTCCCTCCCTCATCTCTATGCGCGTAGAAGGAAGTCACCTCATGGACGTCATCTCCGTCATCCGGACCAAGCGGGACCGCGGTGAGCTGAGCCCCGAGCAGATCGACTGGGTCATCGACGCCTACACCCGCGGGATCGTCGCCGACGAGCAGATGTCCGCGCTCGCCATGGCCATCCTGCTCAACGGCATGAACCGGGCCGAGATCGCCCGCTGGACCGCCGCGATGATCGCCTCCGGCGAGCGGATGAACTTCGACTCCCTCTCCCGCCCCACCGCCGACAAGCACTCCACCGGCGGCGTCGGCGACAAGATCACCCTCCCGCTCGCCCCGCTCGTCGCCGCCTGCGGCGCGGCCGTGCCGCAGCTCTCCGGCCGCGGCCTCGGCCACACCGGCGGCACCCTCGACAAGCTGGAGTCCATCCCCGGCTGGCGCGCCCTGCTCTCCAACGAGGAGATGCTGAACGTCCTCGACACCACCGGCGCCGTCATCTGCGCGGCCGGCGACGGCCTGGCCCCGGCGGACAAGAAGCTCTACGCCCTGCGCGACGTCACGGGCACCGTCGAGGCCATCCCGCTGATCGCCTCCTCGATCATGTCGAAGAAGATCGCCGAGGGCACCGGCTCCCTCGTCCTCGACGTGAAGGTCGGCTCCGGCGCCTTCATGAAGAACATCGAGGACGCCCGCGAGCTGGCCTCCACCATGGTGGCCCTGGGCACCGACAGCGGCGTCAAGACGATCGCCCTGCTCACCGACATGTCCACCCCGCTCGGCCTCACCGCGGGCAACGCCCTTGAGGTCCGCGAGTCCGTGGAGGTCCTGGCCGGCGGCGGCCCGGCCGACGTGGTCGAGCTGACCATCGCCCTCGCGCAGGAGATGCTGACGGCCGCCGGCATCAAGGACGCCGACCCGGCGAAGGCCCTCGCCGACGGCTCCGCCATGGACGTGTGGCGCCGGATGATCTCCGCCCAGGGCGGCGACCCGGACGCGGCCCTGCCGGTCGCCCGCGAGCAGCACGTGGTCACCGCCTCCGCCTCGGGCGTCCTGACCCGCCTCGACGCGTACGCGGTCGGCGTCGGCGCCTGGCGCCTGGGCGCGGGCCGCGCCCGCAAGGAGGACCCGGTCCAGGCGGGCGCGGGCATCGAGCTCCACGCGAAGCCGGGCGACACGGTCACCGCCGGCCAGCCGCTGATGACGCTCCACACGGACACCCCGGAGAAGTTCGAGTACGCCCTGTCCTCCCTGGAGGGCTGCTACGACGTCTCCCCGTCGGGCACGGCGTTCTCGGCGAACCCGATCGTCCTGGACCGCATCGCGTAACCCCTGGCCGGGGGAGGGCCGTGGTCCCGCTGCGCGGAGCCTGCCCCTCCCCGCCCTTCGCCCGTTCCCAGGGGCGCCGCCCCTGACCCCGTTGCGCTCAAACGCCGCGCGGGCTGGAGACATCCAGCCCCGCCGGCGTTTGAGGCGCGGGGGTGCGGGGGCGGCGCCCCCGCAAGGGGTCCGGGCGCAGCCCGGGGACCGGTGGAAGGGCGGGTAGGGGACCTCCCCCCCCCGCGCAGCACCACCCCCGCCGCCCCGCACCGGCCCCGCGCAGCGGCACTGCCGCACCGCAGCGGCACCGCCGCACCGCACCGGCCCCGCGCAGGCGCGCCGGCCCCGCGCAGGCGCGCCGGCGTCGGCGTACCAACCCCGCCACCGGCCCGCGCGGCACCGTACCGCCCCCGGTCCAGGCCCGCGCGGCAGCGCAACGGCCACCGCCGATGAGTTCCGCGGCAGCGGACGGTCATCCCCCCGTGGACAGAACCCTGGCCCTGGAAGGGCCCCAGCCCGACGTCCCCGCCCTCTGCGCCCGCCTCCGCGAGCTGTGCCGGGACGGCCCGGGCAGCCCGGTGACCTGTGACGCGCGGGCGGCCGAGCCACCCACCCTCACCACCGTCGACGCCCTCGCCCGCCTGGCCCTCACGGCCGAACGCCACGGCACCCGCTTCACCGTGACCGGCGCGCCCCCCGCGCTCCGCGCCCTGCTACACCTCGTCGGACTCGGAGAGCTCCTCCGGCAGCCCGAACAGCGGGAACCACCGCGCGGTGTCCAGGAAGGCGTTCAGCCCGACGATCCGCCCCTCTGACACCTCCAGCACCTGGAGCGCCCACGGCACGTGCCCGGGCAGGCCGTCCTCCCGCGGACGGTACTGCCCGAAGGCCGGCAGCCCGTTCGCCGTGGTCGGCACCAGCCGCGAGCCCTTGCAGCCGATGCCCTGCTCCAGGTGCCACGCGGCGATGTCCGCCGGCCCCCGCAGCCACAGGTCGAACGGCGGCATCGACAGCACCGCGTCCTCGTGCAGCAGCTCGGTCAGCCGCGAGATGTCGTACGCCTCGAAGGCCGACAGGTACTGCTCCAGCAGCTTCGACTGCTCCGCGTCCAGCGGGTCCTTCGGCTCGCTCGGCCGCAGTGCCTGCCCCGACAGCGTCGCCCGCGCCCGCTGGAGCGCGCTGTTCACCGACGCCACCGAGGTCTCCAGCAGCTGCGCGACCTCGTCCGCCTTCCAGGCCAGCACCTCCCGCAGGATCAGCACGGCCCGCTGCTTCGCCGGCAGGTGCTGGAGCGCCGCCACGAAGGCCAGCCGCACGGACTCCTTCGCCAGCGCCAGCTCCGCCGGGTCGGCTGTCTGCGGCAGCACCCGCCCGTCCGGCACCGGCTCCAGCCAGGTCACCTCGGGCCGCTCGTTGAGCACGGCGGAGGCCTGGTGCTGCGGCGCGGACAGGTCCATCGGACGGGCCCGCCTGTTCCCCGCCTTCAGCAGGTCCAGGCAGACGTTGGTGGCGATCCGGTACAGCCACGACCGCAGCGAGGCCCGCCCCTCGAACTTCTCGTGGGCCCGCCAGGCACGGACGTACGTGTCCTGGACCGCGTCCTCGGCGTCGAAGGACGAGCCGAGCATCCGGTAGCAGTAGCCGGTCAGCTCGACGCGGTAGCGGTCCATCGCCGCGTCGAGTTCCGGTGACGAGGTAGCAAGGTCGCTCATGGCCGCCGTCCCCCAGGTGGTTGTCCGTCCCTTCGGAAACTACCCGAGGGGTCCGACAACGGCAGCCGGAGCGGGGGCAACCGTCAGGTCCCGGGCTTGCGCCCGTACACGAAGACGTCCTCCCCGTTGGTCAGCATGCTCCAGTACGCCTTCGCGTCCGTCGTCGTCATGTTCACGCAGCCGCCCGAACCCGGCGGGTTCCACATGCTCTTGGTGACCGAGTGGAAGGCGATGCCCCCGTCGAAGAACTGCGAGTAGGGCATGTAGACGTTGTAGATCGTCGACCAGTGGTTGATGGACCGGTAGTAGATCTTCTTCAGGCCCGTCCGCGTCGGCGTCTCCGCCTTGCCGGTGCGCACCGGCACCGGACCGTACTTCAGCGTCGACCCGTCCTGGATCCAGCTCAGCTGGCGGGTCAGGTCGACGCACGCGATCCGCCCCAGGTTGGTGGGGCACTTGCCCTCGGCGTTCGGGTTCTTGCCCGCCGCCCGCTGCGCCAGCATCGTGCTCATCGTCTGCCAGGTCAGCGGCCCGGCGTACCCCATGGTCGGGGTGATCCCGTGGGTGGCCTGGAAGGACTGGATCGCCGTGCAGTCGGCCGCCGACTGCACCCCGTCCACCGGCCGCCCGAGGAACTGCTCGACCTGCCGCTGGTAGGGCCCGGTGGTCACGTTGCAGGCGGCGGCCTGGGCCGGACCGCCCCCCACGACCACCAGGGGCGCTGCCAGCGCCAGAGCCCCGCCGAACACCACCGCAGCCCGCCGCCGCGCGCGCACGCGTATCGCCGCCATCCGGTCCTCCCCTGCCTCGCCCGCACTGTGGGGGCGCCAATGCCTCCCAAGCTAGAGCGAGTTGCGCACGCCGCACAGACCTTGAACGGAGTTGGCCGGTGCGGGTCCGCCGACGTCCGCCGGCGGACCGGTTCGGGGGCGTTCGGCAGGGGTCAGCGGGCCGCCGCCGCGCGGGTGCCCGGGGCGAGCAGCCGGCGCCGTTCGGCACGGGCCGCGTGGGACCCGTACAGGGTGATCGAGACGACGCCCAGCACCGCGAGCAGCGCGATCCCGACTGTGGCCGCCCACCCCGAGGCGTGGTACGCCAGCGCGCCCAGGGTGCCGCCCGCGCTGGAACCGAGGTAGTACGCGGACTGGTACAGCGCCGAGGCCTGCGCCCGGCCCGTCTTCGCCGTCCGGCTCACCGCAGCCGACGCCACCGCGTGCCCGGCGAAGAACCCGGCCGTGATCAGCACCAGCCCCGGCAGGATCAGCCACAGCGAGTCGCCGAGCGACAGCAGCAGGCCCAGCGCGGTCGTGGTCACCGCCAGGTACAGCGCCCCGCGCCGGCCCGCCCGGGCCACCAGCTGCCCGGCCGCCGCCGAGGAGACCGTACCCACCAGGTACACCAGGAAGACCGACCCGACCACGCCCTGACCGAGCGAGAACGGCTCCTCCACCAGCCGGTACCCGATGACCGTGTACACGGCCCCGAACACCGTCATGAACAGCGCGCCGATCCCGTACAGCCGCAGCAGCAGCGGATCCCGCAGATGACCGGAGACCGTACGCCCCACCGCGCGCGGATTCAGCGACGCAGGCCGGAAGAACCGCGCCCGGGGCAGCAGCACCAGGAAGGCCACCGCGCAGACCAGCGCCATCACGCCGACGGCCAGCAGCCCGCCGCGCCAGCCCCACAGCTGCGCGCCCCAGCCGGTGACGATGCGGCCGCTCATGCCGCCGATGGAATTGCCGGCCACGAACAGGCCGATGGCCCCGACCAGCGCCTTGGGCCGGACCTCCTCCGCGAGGTACGCCATCGCGGAGGCCGGGATCCCGGCGATCGCCGCGCCCTGCACCGCGCGCAGCGCCACCAGCCACTCCAGGTTCGGCGCGAACGGCACCAGCAGGCCGATGCCGACGGCGACCACCATCGAGCAGGTCATCGTCCGGGTCCGCCCGAACCGCTCGGACAGCGCGCTGAGCGGCAGGACGAACAGGGCGAGCGCGCCGGTGGCCGCCGACACCGTCCAGCTGGCCTGACCGGCGGTCACGCCGAATCCGGCGGAGACGGCGGGCAGCAGGGCCTGGGTGGAGTAGAGCAGCGCGAAGGTCGCAAGGCCCGCGGCGAAGAGCGCGAGGCTCATCCGGCGGTAGCCGGGGCGGCCGGGGGAGTGGGGCTCGGGCTGAGGGGACGACGGGGTGGAGGCACCCGTGGTGACGGGTGCCCCGGTATGAGCGGGAGGCATGCATCGAAGCTACGCCCACTCTTTTTCATGCGTCCAATGCACAAACGAGGGATAATCAATCCACCAGTGCATCACCGCAGCCCAGGGCCTCGGATATCAATGAACCGTTACGAAGAAGACATGGCCGTGACACAAGGGCTGGCCCCCCGCCTCGCCCAGTTCGTCGCCGTCGCCCGGCACGAGCACGTCACCCGCGCCGCCCACGAGCTGGGCGTACCGCAGTCCACCCTGTCCCGGGCGATGGTCCGCCTCGAACAGGACCTGGGCGTCTCGCTGTTCGCCCGCAAGGGCCGTACCGTCGCCCTCACCACCGCCGGCCGCACCTTCCTCGCCTCCGCCGAACAGGCCCTCGAAGGGATCGCCCGCGCCGCCGGATCCGTCCAGCAGGACGCCGACCCGAACTCCGGCAAGGTCGCGTTCGGCTTCCTGCACACCCTGGGCCCCGAGACCGTGCCCGGCCTGATCCGCGCCTTCCGCGCCGACCACCCCCGGGTCCGCTTCGCCCTCGTCCAGAACTACGGCGAGGCCATGCTGGAGAAGCTCCGCACCGGGGAACTCGACCTCTGCCTGACCTCGCCCGTCCCCGACGCCCCCGACCTGGCCGCGCGCCGCCTCGACGAGCAGCGGCTGCGCCTGGTGGTCCCGGACGACCACCGCCTCGCGACCCGCAAGCGCATCCGCCTCGCCGAGGCCGCGGAGGAAACCTTCGTCACCCTGGAACCCGGCTACGGCCTGCGCCGCATCACCGACAACCTGTGCGCGGAGGCCGGGTTCACCCCGAAGGTGGCCTTCGAGGGCGAGGAGGCCGAGACCCTGCGCGGCCTGGTCGCGGCGGGCCTGGGCGTGGCCCTCCTCCCCCCGCCCGCCGTCCCCCGCCCGGGGGTGGTCGAACTGACGGTGACGGCACCGCGCGCGGTCCGCGAGATCGGCGTCGCCTGGCTGGACGGCCACCCGGACACCCCACCGGTGGCCGCCTTCAAACGCTTCCTCCTCTCCCGCCGGGGCCGCCTCATCCCCGAGCTGGAGCCTCCTTCCTGACGCGCCGCTCGCGCGGCTGGGCCGCGAGCGGCCTCCCCGGCTTCGCGCCGCCGCGCCGGACTCCGTCCGTCGTGCCGCCGGGGCTCCTGGCGGGCAGCGTCAGCCCGTACGGAGCAGCGTCCTGCCCCGTTCGTACGCCTCGCGGGCGTGCACGTTGCCGAGGTGGGGACGGAGGGAGGAGAGCATGATCCGGACGCGGTCGTCGCACCGGCCGGACTGCACGTGCGGATAGTCGTCCAGGACCCGGTTCCAGTCCACGCAGGCCTCCTCCAGGCGACCCACGGCCAGCTTCCGTTCGGCGATCATCGCGTTGTACCGGACCCTGGTCCGCCGGTAGACGGGCTCGCGCAGCCGGTCCGCGAGCTCCATGGACTCGATGGAACCGGCGACGTCGCCGAGCTCGTACCGGACTTGCCCGACGTGGTAGTTCATCGCTGAGGGATCGTAGGACCCGAACGCCTTCGCCCTCGACTCCGCCTTGTCCATCGCCGTCTCGGCTGCCTTCAGCCGCCGCAGTGCCCCGGTCCGGTCCCCCGTTTGTGCGGCTGCGTGCGCCTGCTGCCCGGTGAGGAAGGCGAGCATCCGGGGACCGGCCTGCGGCGAGGCCGCGGCAGCGGCGTCAGCCAGGCGGAGCGCGAGGGGGCCGTGCCCGAGGTCGACGGCCTGGACGCTCATCCCCCGCAGGGTGGTGCAGTAGGTCAGGTGGTCGCCCGCCGATCCCGCCAGTTCCAGGGCCTTGGTGTAGTACTGCTGCGCCAGTCCGTCCTGTCGCTCGTCCATGGCCATGTACCCGGTCAGGTAGAGGTGATCGGCCGCAGCCGAGCGCAGTGCGTTCTTCACCTCGTCCCCAGCCGTCGCCCTGAGTGCGGGGACGATCGTGTTCACCAGGAAGGCGGCTGCCATCGGCCTGGCCATCCGACCGCCGAACTTGTCGTCGAGATCGCTCATGTACTCGGTCATGGAGATGATGGCGCTGATCTCGGGCAGTCCGATCCGGGTGTGTGGATCTTCTTGTACACGTCGCAACCGGTCGCGGACGTCCGGCCAGCCGGGAATCACCGCCGCAGCCGAGAACAGCCCGGCGCCGAGGACACTTCTGCGTGAGGGATCCATGTCAGCGCTCCCGAGATCGACCAGTCCCGCCACGGTATCCGGCGGCCGGCCCGAGGTCTCGGGCGAATTCGTGAACCCTGCGGCATACGCGGTGACGGGCCGGCCGAGCCTGCGGGAGAGGGCCTCCAGGACCAGCGGGCGAACCTGCTTCCTCGGCAGACTTCCTGCCACCCACTTCGGTACCGCCGACTCGTCGTAGCCGAAGGCGATGCCGCTCTCGGTGCCCACACGTGCGATGGCCCGGATGAATTGGCCCCGCGACCAGCCCGTCTCTTCGAAGAGCGCGGCCAATGCGATGTTCCGTGTGCCTGCCGTCATGGTGGTCCCCCGGATTTCACGGCTTTCACGGTCTGCTGCCGTCACCACCGTACTCACGTTCCGTACGCGGCGGTTGACTGTGAGCATCACGGATTTCCACAAGGCCGACAGCCGTCGGTCCCGATCCTTAGAAGCAGGAGCAGGCGTGAACCTTCCACCCCGCCCCGCGTCCCACCAGGACCTGCCGGACTGGCTCCACGAGGGTGCCCGGGTGTTCGACCCCGGACAGAACCGCGAAGCCGTCGTGCAGTTCATCGGCCCGTACGAGGACCCGTGCAGCCGACGTGTCATGCCGTGCGCGGTGTTCCTGAGGCCGGAAGGAGGTGGCCGGGAACGGATCGTCGCCCCCGACGTCCCCCGCCGGGCCGGCGACGGGTGAAGGTCCCGCCCCCACAGCACTCGAACGCGATCGAGAGGAGCACGATGCCCAGCCCGCCCCGACTCGCCACCGTCCCCCGCTCGGTGATCATGCAGCCGACCACGCAGTGCCTCCCCATGGACTGCACCTACTGCTACCTCCCCTTCCGCAAGACGCGGAACCTCATGCCCCTGTCAGTGGCGGAAGCAGCGGCTGTGTCGGTCAACGCTTGGGCCGCCGCCCGCCCCGGCTTCGAGGTCGTCTGGCACGGCGGGGAACCGCTGGCCACCGGCCGCGAGCACCTGGCCGCGCTGATGGCCCCCTTCGAGGGCGTGAAGCACAGCGTCCAGACGAACGCCGCGCTCGTGGACACCGCATGGTGCGAGTTCCTCCTGGAGCACGACGTACACGTGGGCGTGAGCATCGACGGCCCCGAGGACATGAACGCCCATCGCGTCACGCTCGCCGGCCGTCCGGGCTTCGGCGTGGCCCTGCGCGGCATCGAGCGTCTTCGGCTCCACTGCATTCCGTTCTCCGCCATCGCGGTCGTCTCCGATCCCGAGCCGGCGGACGCCCGCCGCTTCTACGAGTTCTTCGCCGAACTCGGTGTGACGGTCCTCGGCGTGAACGTCGAGGAGGAGGAAGGCGTCAACACGGGTCCCCGTCGGGCCGACCACACCCGTGCGGTGGAGTTCTGGGCCGCCCTCACGGATGCGTGGCGGGCCAACCCGGTGGTGCGCCTGCGCGAGGTCCAGCGCGTCCTGAACTTCGCAGGCGCGGTCCTGGGTGCCCGGGAGACCGCCCCCACTCCGGTCACGGCGCCCTGGGACCCGCTCCCGACCATCACGTACGAAGGCGACGTGATCATGCTCTCCCCGGAACTGGCCGGGTTCCGCGACGACCGCTTCGGCGACTTCACGACCGGCAACGTGCTGACGGACGGCCTGGACGTCCTGGTGGCCGAGGCCGAGGAGCGCTCCCCCTGGATCACCGAGTTCTGGCGGGGCGTGGACGCCTGCCGAGCCGCATGCCCCACCTTCGCCTTCTGCGGGGGTGCCCACGCCGCGAACCGGTACTTCGAACACGGTGGCCGGTTCGACGGGACCAGGACCCGGTACTGCACCACCGCCAAGATCGCCCTACTCGAAGGAGTCACCCGACATGTCCGCACACACGCCCGCTGACGCCATCACCCTCGTGATGGACTCGGCCGACGGATTCCAGTCCCTCCTGCCGGCTGTCGGCACCCATGCGCTCGCCATGTTCGACAACCGGCCCACGTGGGACAACCCCAGCTCCGCCCCGTTCGACAACCGGCCCACGTGGGACGACTGGAGCAAGGCGGAGAAGTAGTACCCACCACATCAGGGGTGGCCCCGCGCATGGCGGGGCCACCCCTGGTACCACCTCAAGGAGCGCCACATGGCCAATCGCACCTTCGGCCGTATCACCGTCGCCACCCCCGACCTCGACGAACCCGGCCTCTACCTCACCAACGTCGACACGCTCGACAGCCCGCGCGGGACGATCCAGGACTTCACGTACGGAGACGCCGACCTGCGCTCACTCGATCTCGTGGACGCCCAGCTCATCACCGGCCGCGTCACCGGCCTGCGCTCCCGGAGCGTCGGGCTCGAATCCCTCAACCTCCACGCCGTCGAGATCACCGGCAGCGACCTCGGCTCCGCCCGGTGGAGCGACAGCAAGCTGACCCGCGTGCTGGTCCGCGAATGCAAGCTGATGGGCGCGGCGCTGGAACGCCTGGTGCTGGACAACGTCCTCTTCGAGGGCTGCCGGTTCGACTACGCCACCTTCGAGAGGGTACGCGCCACCGGTCCCGTCGCCTTCGTCGGCTGCTCCTTCACTGAGGCCGCGTTCACCGACTGCGACTTCTCCGGCGCGGTGTTCACCGACTGCACCCTGAGGCTCACCGAGTTCGGTGTCGGCCGGTACCGGGACACGGACCTGCGGGGCAACGACCTCTCCGCCGTCCGTGGCGTCGCGAACCTGTCCAAGGTCCGCATCGGTCCGGGGCAGGAAGCCGAACTGGCCGAGGCCCTGGTGAACGACCTCGACGTCTCCATCGGCGACGACTGACCCGGAGGACCCGTGCCCCTGCACATCGCCTACGGCGACCCGGCCGCGCTCCGCGCACGCTGTGAGATCTCCACTGCCCGGAGCGCACACCCGGAGGAAAACGACTACGAGGCGGGATCGGTCGTCCCGGCCGGGCAGTGGCGCGCCATGGCCGAGTCGGACGTCAGGGCCGTGACCGCGCCGCGCAGGCCGCTGGACAGCACCCTGGTGGAGATCGTACGTCCGCCGTTCTGCGACGGCCTCCCGCTCGAAGACCTCACACGGCCGATGGGCGATCCGGAGGCGGTCTACCTCGGGCAGGCCCTATCCAAGGCCGACATGACGACGACCACGGACAACCGCGCGGACGGCCGCCTGCTCGGCCTCCACCTCGACAACTGGGACAAGCTCCCGTACGCCGAGAAGCACACCGCGCGCCGAAGGCTCTGCCTGAACCTCGGCCCCGGCACCAGGTACATCGTCCTCGGGGCCGTAGACGCACAGACGGTGTGCCGGGCCGTCCACCCCGCCGACCACCTCCGGCGCTACCCCCACACCGACGACTACCGCGCCTACGTCGCCGGAGGGCGGCCCCTCCAGCTCGCCCGGATGCGCATCGATCCGGGTGAGGGCTACCTGGCCCCCACCGAGTACCTGCTGCACGACGGATCGACCGAACGCCAGGAGCACCCCTCGGCGGCGGCCTTCTGGCTCGGACGGTGGCCGCGGGGCACCCTGCCCTCGCTGATCTGACGTCAGGACGGGCAGTCGGTCCCGGGCTCTTCCCGCGGCCGGCCGGCTGCGGCGGCCGACAGCAAGTACCCGGCCTGGAAGCGGGATTTGGCGCCGATGGCGCGCATGATCTCGGCGATGTGGCGTTGGCAGGTGCGCTCCGACATGCCGAGGCGGCGGGCGATGACCTTGTCCTCCAGGCCGTCGGAGAGGAGGCGGACGATGGTCTGGCGCAGCTCGTCGGAGAGGGACTTGGCGGCTTCCGGGGTGACGGTGGTGGGGAAGGGGCGGGCGCCGAGCCAGGAGCGTTCGAAGGCGGCCGTCATGAAGTGGACGACGCTCGGTTCGCGTACGACCAGTGCCGCGCCCTGGCGGTCGGGTACGGCCATCAGGCCGGTGTGGGCGTCGAAGATCAGCATGCGCATCAGGCCGTCGCCGAGGGTGCGTACCTGGGCGCCCAGGGCCGTGACCCGTTCGACGTAGGCCGCCGTGGGGCGGGAGTAGCGGGCGGTGTGCTGGTAGATGGTGCGCATCCGGACGCCGCGGGCCAGGAGCGACTCGTCCCGGCCGACCGCTTCCTCCAGGGTTTCCTGCGGGCGGCCGCCGCCGGGCTGGGAGGTCAGCAGTTCGCGTTCGCAGCCCGCCACCAGTTCGGTGATCAGCCCGCGCACCGCGCCGAGGTCGGTGACCAGCTCCAGCCGTCCCGACCCGCTCAGGTCCCGGTGCGCGGCCCCCGCCTCGTACGCGGGGACCAGCGCCTCCAGCCGCCCGCGCAGCCGGTCCATCTCGTCGTGCGTCTCCCGTACGAGCAGTGCCAGCGGGGCCAGCGCCCGGGCCGCCGCCGCGCGGGGCGCGACCGCGCACCAGCGCTCGGGGCCTTCGCCGTCGGGCACCCGCTGGAGCAGGTGCGCGGCGGCCAGCTCGGTCACGGCCGCGCCCGCGCGGGCCCCGAGGGCGGTGGTGGCCTCGGCGGCGGTGAAGGCGTGGCGGTCGACGGCGTACGCGTACAGGCGCCGGGCCGTGGGGCTCAGGTCCTCGGGGTCCTCGCGGCCACTGGAGCCGGCATCGGCAGCGGCTTCGGCGGCGGGAGCGGGAGCAGCAGCGGCATTGGCTGGGTCTGGCATATGCACATTCGTCCCTGCCTGTGCCCCTTCGTAAACCCCTCAGGTTCCCGCAAGGCGACAAGTCGACGCCCGGACTACGGCCCCCGGCATATGCCGAACAGGCACAGTGGGACCCACGACGCGCGGCCGCGCCGCCCGGGGCCATCCGACCGTGAGGGGGCGGAGCGGCAGGCCCCGCGTTCCGGCGCGGCCCGTGGCGGCCCGGCCGGGCCCGTTCAGGCGGGCTTGGCGTAGCTGCCGAAGCCCGTCCAGTCCACCGCCACGCACGGCTCGTCGCCGAGCACCCACGCGTCGTGCCCCGGGGCCACCTGCATGAAGTCGCCCGGGCCGTACTCGGCGCCCTCGCCGTCGTCCATGACGACCTGCATCCGGCCGCTGACCACGTACCCCGTGTGCGCCGACTGGCAGCTGTCGGTGCCCGCCAGCGGCTTGATGTGCTCGGACCACTTCCAGCCCGGCTCGAACACCGCGCGCCCCACCGGCCCGCCATCCGTCTGGATCAGGTCCAGCCGGCCCTTGCCATCGGCGAACGGCCGCGTCTCGTCCGCGCTGTCGAAGCTCCTGCGCACCATCCCGGCCATGGCCGATCGCCTCCCGGAGAGCACCCCGAGCCGACCCCGAGTCCACTCTTCACGATACGCCCGCCCCCGCATCCGCTCAGCCCCGCAGCGACCGCCCGAAGCCCGAGGCCAGCGGCATCCTCAGACCCAGCGGGGGCGGCGCCGCCAGCGCGTCAACGACTGGCCGCGAGTACCGGTCCGAGAGCATCGCGCCGAGTACGAAGTCCACCGCCAGTGCCACCACTTCCGCACGGTGGTCCCGCAGCCCGTGGCCGTCCGAGTGCACCTCGAACCGGCAAGTAGAACGATTCGCCTTCTTCGCCCGCGCCGCCAGCCGGAAGGAGGACTCCGGGTCGCTGCGCGCGTCGTTCGTGCCGTGCACGATCAGCACCTGCCGCCCCGCGAGCTGTTTCACCGGTTCAGGGGAGTCCGCGTCCGCGTCCTCCGATAAGCAAGGGGCCAGCGCCACCACCGAGTTGACGGCACCGTGCCCCGCCGCCAGCAGGGCCGCCCGGCCGCCCGCGCCGAAACCGGCCAGGCACACCGGGACGTCCCCGTACAGCCGGACCGCCTCGTCCACCGCCCACCCGGCGGCCTCCTCCCGGGGCCCTGCCCCGTGCACCACCGGGTGCGCCACCAGCCCCTGCGCCCCGCCCGCCCGGGCCAGCGCCCGCGCGAGCGGACGTACCGGACCGGGGGCGAATCTGGACGCTCCGGGAAGGAGGAGCACCACACCACTGACCGTCGAGACCGAGCCGTTCGCGCCGGCCGCCCGCCCCAGGCGGGCCCCGCGCGCCGGCGGCGCATGCTGTGCCATGGCGGAACAGTCTCAGACTGACAGGTGTACGCCACCCGTCCGTACGGTCTCTGTTACATATCGACCCCTGCCGCCGCCGCGCTGCTCTACGCGCGTAGGAGTAGAGTGCCGGGATGACGAGCGAGACCCCCAACCTGCCCACGCCGGACCAGATCCGCCGCTCCCCGAAGGTGCTGCTGCACGACCACCTCGACGGTGGACTGCGCCCCGGGACCATCATCGAGCTGGCGGCCGAGGTCGGCTACGACAAGCTGCCCGAGACCGACGCCGACAAGCTGGGCGTCTGGTTCCGTGACGCCGCGGACTCCGGATCCCTCCCGCGCTACCTGGAGACGTTCGCGCACACCTGCGCCGTCATGCAGACGAAGGAGGCCCTCTTCCGGGTCGCCGCCGAGTGCGCCGAGGACCTGGCCGAGGACGGCGTCGTGTACGCCGAGATCCGCTACGCCCCCGAGCAGCACCTCGAAGCCGGCCTGACCCTCGAAGAGGTCGTCGAGGCCGTCAACGACGGCTTCCGCGAGGGCGAGCGCCGCGCCAAGGCCAACGGCCACCGCATCCGCGTCGGCGCCCTGCTGACCGCCATGCGCCACGCCGCCCGCGCCCTGGAGATCGCCGAGCTGGCCAACCGCTACCGCGACAACGGCGTGGTCGGCTTCGACATCGCCGGCGCCGAGGCCGGGTTCCCTCCCACCCGCCACCTCGACGCCTTCGAGTACCTCAAGCGCGAGAACAACCACTTCACCATCCACGCGGGCGAGGCCTTCGGCCTCCCGTCGATCTGGCAGGCCCTGCAGTGGTGCGGCGCCGACCGCCTCGGCCACGGCGTGAAGATCATCGACGACATCGAGGTCGCCGAGGACGGCTCCGTCAAGCTGGGCCGCCTGGCCTCGTACGTCCGGGACAAGCGCATCCCCCTGGAGATGTGCCCGACCTCCAACCTGCAGACCGCCGCGGCCGCCTCGTACGCCGAGCACCCGATCGGCCTGCTGCGCAAGCTGCACTTCCGGCTGACGGTCAACACCGACAACCGCCTGATGAGCGGCACCAGCATGAGCCGAGAGTTCGAGCACCTGGTCGACACCTTCGGCTACTCGCTCGACGACATGCAGTGGTTCACCGTCAATGCGATGAAGTCCGCGTTCATTCCTTTCGATGAACGACTCGCGATGATCAACGACGTGATCAAGCCGGGCTATGCGGAGCTGAAGTCCGAATGGCTGTTCCGGCAGACCGCTTCCACCAGCGGAACTGTCTCGGCCTAGGCCACGGAATGACCCACGGAAAGCGTCCGGGAGATTCAACTCCCGGGCGCTTTCTCGTATTTAAGGATGTTTGCGGGACGGGGTTTGAAGTGGCTAGTTTGCGGAGCCGCTCAGTTCCCCGTCGCAAGGACGATTTTTCATGAAGCAGTCTGCTGCCAAGTCCCTCGGTGTCGCTGTGATTGGTGCCGCCCTCGCCGCGGGCGCCGCCGGTACCGCCTCCGCCTCGGCGCTCCCCGCCGCCAGCCTGACGGACACCCTCGGCTCCCTGACCAGCGCCACCAGCTCCCTCACCGACCAGACGCAGCAGCAGGGTGCGCAGGGGGGCGAGGCCACCGACGCCGCCGCCCCCGTCACCGGCCTGCTCGGCGGCCTCGCCCCGGTGGCCGGCCCGCTCGGCGCCCTCGGCTGACCGCAGCCCGGGAAATCGCACGCACGCGCACGCGGCGCACACCCCTTCGAGGAGGTGTGCGCCGTGTCGCGCGGTGTGCCACGATCACCACCAACTGCCCGCCGACGTACGGGGTATGAGGTTCGGTCATGCGCATCACGGCACGATTCACGGCGCCCGCGACGAGGTTCGCGCTGCTCCCCGCCCTGCTCCTCGGAGCGGTCGCCTGCGGCGGCGGTACGGACGCCCCCGCGCCCGGGAAGACCCCCGACCCCAAGGGCTCCGCGGCCGCCCGTCCCTCGGGCGCGCCCGGCGCCCCGGCGGCCCCCGCCGCGCCCAAGGCCAAGGACGCGAGCCTGGAGCGGGCCGCCCTCGTCCAGGGCGACCTCGCCGGGTACCAGATCTCCGCGCAGGGCAAGAACCCGAACGCCCCCGACGGCCAGCCGCAGGCCGACAAGAAGGCCTGCCAGCCGCTCGCCGACATCATGGGCGACAAGCCCGACCCGGCCGCCCACGAGACCGTCAACCGCGGCATCGGCTCCCAGAAGCAGGTGGGCCTCGCCGTCTCCGCCTCCGTCAGCTCCTACGCGGAGGCCGAGGCCAAGCGGGTCGTCGCCCGGCTGCGCGAGGCCGTCGCGGCCTGCGGTACGGGCTTCACCGCCACCGTCGAGAAGCAGACCGGCCGCTACCGGGACGTGAAGACCGTCCCGTACAAGACGGCCGGCGACGAGACGGTCAGCTGGACCACGACCGCCACCGCCGAGGGCGTCTCGGCGCCGGTCCACCTGGTCGTCGTACGCCAGGGCGACCGGGTCGTGCGGCTGATGGCCCTGAACGTGGCCGCCGCGGACCAGAAGGCGCTGGTCCCGCAGGAAGTCGCCGACAAGCAGCTCGACAAGGTCAAGAAGGCGGGCTGAGTCCGGCTGGAGCGCCCCCGGAGCACCGCTAGGGCGCTCCGGCGGTCTGCTTCACCAGGCGGTCTGCGCCGAGCCCGCGCCGGCCTTCTCGTTCGGGAGCAGCAGCCACAGGGCCAGGTAGATGAGGAACTGCGGTCCGGGCAGCAGGCACGAGGCCACGAAGATGATCCGCATCGTGCGGGTCTTGATGCCGAAACGCCGTGCGAGCCCGGCGCAGACGCCGCCGATCATCCGTCCGTCACGGGGGCGGGTAATCGCGCTCATTTTCTTCTCCTTCGGATGGGATCGCGCTCCGGGATCTTCCCTTCCGCGATGCCTCAATACTCGCGCGGTACCGCCGACAGGACCTCGGTCCAGGGTCCGATGCCGACCCTGGTAATTCTCGGGGTGGGCCCCTGAGACGCGTGCGCGCGGCGCATCCGGGCGCGCAGCACGGGGACGACGGCCAGGTGGACGATCACCACCCCGGCGGTGTTCAGCAGCAGCGCGTCCACGTCCAGCACCCGGCCCGGGACGGCGGTCTGGAGCATCTCGATGCCGAGCGAGATCAGTACGGCCGCGGCCGCCGTCCGGACCAGCGAGGCCCAGGCCGCCAGCGGCCCGGGCGTCAGCCGCCCCCCGGCCAGCGGCAGCAGGACCCCCAGCGGGGCCAGCAGCGCCAGCCCCTCGCCGATCCGCCGCGCGGCCTCCAGTGGGCCGTAGGCCAGGTCCGCCCGGATCCCCTCCAGCGGGGTCAGGTTCGCGGCCGCCGCCCAGGGGACGTCCAGGGGGCTCAGCGTCAGCCATCCGACGAGCAGCAGATGCGCGGCCAGCAGGGACCCGCTCAGGAGCCGGGACCGGACCGGGAGCTTTGTGGCGGTGGCGGCGCTGCCGCTGCCCTCATGACGGTGCACACCTCCGAGGACGCACCCCCCGGCGGGCCCGGTTCCGGTGCCCGCGGCCGTTACGTACCGGTTACGGCAGCTCAGCGGATGCCCCGATCATCGGACGGACGCCCCACCCCGCGGGGCAGCCCGCAACACCCGCGTCCGGCCCACCGGCCCTCCGCCCACCGGGGCAGGACCCACCCGGCCGACCGCCCGGCAGCGCCGCCGGGAGCCGGGCCCACGGAGCTCCGCCCGCCGGAGCCTCGCCCACGGAGCTCCGCCTGCGGCAGCACGGCGCGCCGGAGCCGGGTCCACGGAGCTCCGCCCGCCGGAGCTGGGCCCACGGAGCCTCGCCCGCGGCGGCACGGCCTGCCGGAGCCTCGCCCACGGAGCTCCGCCTGCGGCAGCACGGCGCGCCGGAGCCGGGTCCACGGAGCTCCGCCCGCCGGAGCTGGGCCCACGGAGCCTCGCCCGCGGCGGCACGGCCTGCCGGAGCCTCGCCCACGGAGCTCCGCCTGC
The DNA here is from genome assembly GCF_045160885.1 of Streptomyces sp. NBC_00158. Classification (NCBI taxonomy): domain Bacteria; kingdom Bacillati; phylum Actinomycetota; class Actinomycetes; order Kitasatosporales; family Streptomycetaceae; genus Streptomyces; species Streptomyces sp. NBC_00158. The sequence continues at coordinate 2,741,836 of NZ_CP108161.1, read as the reverse complement.
GGCAGCACGGCCTGCCGGAGCCGGGTCCACGGAGCTCCGCCCGCCGGAGCTGGGCCCACGGAGCCTCGCCCGCGGCGGCACGGCCTGCCGGAGCCTCGCCCACGGAGCTCCGCCTGCGGCAGCACGGCCTGCCGGAGCCGGGTCCACGGAGCTCCGCCCGCCGGAGCTGGGCCCACGGAGCCTCGCCCGCGGCGGCACGGCCTGCCGGAGCCTCGCCCACGGAGCTCCGCCTGCGGCAGCACGGCCTGCCGGAGCTGGGCCCACGGAGCCTCGCCTGCGGCAGCACGGCCCGCCGGAGCCGGGCCCGCCGGGCCGCAGCCCCGCCCGGCAGGGCAAGGGCCCCGCCCGCCGAGCCGCCCGGCAGGGCAAGGGCCCCGTCAGCCCGTGGCCAGCAGTACGGCCAGCAGCACCGCGCCCACCACCGCCGGCGCGATGATCTCGTACGCCCACCGCACCCGCACCGTGCCCTGCGCGCCCGGCCGGCCCGCCCCGCGCTCGGCGAGCTCGCGCAGCTCGTCCACGGCCCGGTCGGCGGCGGCCCGCGTCGGCGCGGCCGGCTCCGCCCCGGCGTCCTCGGGCGCCATGCCCTTGCCGCGCAGCGCCTCCCGGCGGCTGAACTGCCGGCCGGCCTTCTTGCGCTCGCGCAGCGACACCGGCACCGACCACATCTGGTATTTCGCACCCTCGGCCAGCACCTCCGCCGAGTACCCGGCGCGCACCGCGTCCACGGCGGCCCAGGGCAGCTCGATGATCCGGAAGGGGTTGCGGATCCGCATGCGGTCGTCGTTGGCGAAGACGGCCGGGCGGAGGGTGAACGCCACGATCAGCGGGACGGCGAGCAGCGCGACCGCGATGCCGGTCCACCGTGCGCCCCCCTCACCCCGTACGACGGCGTCCCCGCACAGCCAGGCGACGAGCGCGAGCAGCAGCACCCCGGAGACGACGGCCATGGGGGAGCGGTAGACGCGGTCGGCGTAGACCGGCTCGTGGGGGGAGGGCGTAGTCATGCCGCCGATTCTGCCGCATGGCCCGCCGGGAGGTACGGGCGAGCGGGGCCGCGAGCTCCGATGACGGATCTCACGCCCATATGTGCACCGAGGGGGGTGACAGGCGCTACGCGCGTAGATATGCTCACCTGGTGACCATGCCCACCACCCTCACCGCATTCGCTGACGTGACGACGTCCGACAGCGCGCTGCGCCGCTTCCTGCACGGGCTGCCCGGCGTAGACGCAGTCGGCCTGGAGGCCCGCGCGGCCTCGCTCGGCACCCGCTCGATCAAGACGACGGCCAAGGCGTACGCCATCGACCTGGCCATCTCGATGATCGACCTGACGACGCTCGAGGGTGCGGACACCCCGGGCAAGGTCCGGTCGCTCTCCGCCAAGGCCGCCAACCCCGACCCGACCGACCGGACGACGCCCATGACCGCCGCGGTCTGCGTCTACCCCGACATGGTGGCCACCGCCAAGGCGGCCCTGAACGGCGCCGACGTCAAGGTCGCCTCCGTCGCCACCGCCTTCCCCGCGGGCCGCGCCGCCCTGCCGGTCAAGCTGGCCGACACCCGGGACGCCGTCGCCGCCGGTGCCGACGAGATCGACATGGTCATCGACCGTGGCGCCTTCCTCGCCGGCCGCTACCTGGAGACGTACGAGCTGATCAAGGCCGTGAAGGAGGCGTGCGTCCGCCCCGACGGCACCGCCGCCCGCCTCAAGGTCATCTTCGAGACCGGCGAGCTGTCGACGTACGACAACATCCGCCGCGCCTCCTGGATCGGCATGCTCGCAGGCGCCGACTTCATCAAGACCTCCACCGGCAAGGTCGGCGTCAACGCCACCCCCGCCAACACCCTGCTGATGCTCGAAGCCGTACGCGACTTCAAGGCGCAGACTGGAATCCAGATCGGCGTGAAGCCGGCCGGCGGCATCCGCACCACCAAGGACGCCATCAAGTTCCTGGTCCTGGTCAACGAGACCGCGGGCGAGGACTGGCTGACCAACGAGTGGTTCCGCTTCGGCGCCTCCAGCCTGCTGAACGACCTGCTCATGCAGCGCCAGAAGCTGAGCACCGGGCGTTACTCCGGTCCCGACTACGTGACGGTGGACTGATCACCATGGCATCCCTCTTCGAGTACGCACCGGCCCCCGAGTCCCGCTCGGTCGTCGACATCGCCCCCTCCTACGGGCTCTTCATCGACGGCGAGTTCACCGACGCCGCCGACGGCAAGGTCTTCAAGACCGTCAGCCCCTCCAGCGAGGAAGTCCTGGCCGAGGTCGCCCAGGCCGGCGCCGCCGACGTCGACCGCGCCGTCAAGGCCGCCCGCCGCGCCTTCGAGAAGTGGTCCGCGCTGCCCGGCTCCGAGCGCGCCAAGTACCTCTTCCGCATCGCCCGGATCATCCAGGAGCGCAGCCGCGAGCTCGCCGTCCTGGAGACCCTGGACAACGGCAAGCCGATCAAGGAGACCCGCGACGCGGACCTCCCCCTGGTCGCGGCGCACTTCTTCTACTACGCGGGCTGGGCCGACAAGCTCGACCACGCCGGCTTCGGCGCGAACCCCCGCCCCCTGGGCGTGGCCGGCCAGGTCATCCCGTGGAACTTCCCGCTGCTGATGCTCGCCTGGAAGATCGCCCCGGCGCTCGCCACCGGCAACACCGTCGTCCTCAAGCCGGCGGAGACCACCCCGCTCTCGGCGCTGTTCTTCGCGGACATCTGCCGTCAGGCCGGCCTGCCCAAGGGCGTCGTCAACATCATCCCCGGCTACGGGGACGCGGGCGCCGAACTCGTCGCCCACCCCGACGTCAACAAGGTCGCCTTCACCGGCTCCACCGCGGTCGGCAAGGCCATCGCCCGCCAGATCGCCGGCACCGACAAGAAGGTCACCCTGGAGCTGGGCGGCAAGGGCGCCAACATCGTCTTCGACGACGCCCCCATCGACCAGGCCGTCGAGGGCATCGTCAACGGCATCTTCTTCAACCAGGGCCAGGTCTGCTGCGCGGGCTCCCGCCTGCTGGTCCAGGAGTCGATCCACGACGAGCTCCTCGACTCCCTCAAGCGCCGCCTCTCCACGCTGCGCCTGGGTGACCCGCTCGACAAGAACACCGACATCGGCGCGATCAACTCCGCCGAGCAGCTCGCCCGGATCACGGCCCTGGCCGACACCGGCGAGGCCGAGGGTGCCGAGCGCTGGTCCCCGGCCTGCGAGCTGCCGTCCGCCGGCTACTGGTTCGCCCCGACGCTCTTCACGAACGTCAGCCAGGCGCACACCGTCGCCCGCGACGAGATCTTCGGCCCGGTCCTGTCCGTGCTGACGTTCCGCACCCCCGACGAGGCCGTCGCCAAGGCCAACAACAGTCAGTACGGCCTCTCCGCCGGCATCTGGACGGAGAAGGGCTCCCGCATCCTGGCGGTCGCGGGCAAGCTCCGCGCGGGTGTGGTGTGGGCCAACACGTTCAACAAGTTCGACCCGACCTCGCCCTTCGGCGGCTACAAGGAGTCGGGCTTCGGCCGCGAGGGCGGCCGCCACGGCCTGGAGGGCTACCTCGATGTCTGAGTCGACCCGTCTGAACGTCTTCAAGACCTACAAGCTGTACGTCGGGGGCAAGTTCCCCCGCTCCGAGAGCGGCCGGGTGTACGAGGTGAGCGCGCAAACATCGTCGGGTGGCAAGGGCAAGTGGCTGGCCAACGCCCCGCTGTCCTCCCGCAAGGACGCCCGTGACGCGGTCGTCGCCGCCCGCAAGGCCTTCGGCGGCTGGGCCGGCGCCACCGCCTACAACCGCGGCCAGATCCTCTACCGCATCGCCGAGATGCTGGAGGGCCGCCGCGAGCAGTTCGTCCGCGAGGTCGGCGAGGCCGAGGGCCTGTCCAAGTCGAAGGCGGCCGCGGTCGTCGACGCGGCCATCGACCGCTGGGTCTGGTACGCGGGCTGGACCGACAAGATCGGCCAGGTCGTGGGCGGGGCCAACCCGGTCGCGGGCCCGTTCTTCAACCTCTCCACCCCGGAGCCGACCGGCGTCGTCACCGTCGTCGCCCCGCAGCAGTCGTCGTTCCTGGGCCTCGTCTCGGTGATCGCCCCGGTCATCGCCACGGGCAACACGGCCGTCGTCATCGCCAGCGAGAAGGCCCCGCTCCCCGCCCTCTCCCTGGGCGAGGTGCTGGCCACCTCCGACCTGCCCGGCGGCGTCGTCAACATCCTCTCCGGCAAGGCCGCCGAGATGGGCCCCCACCTCGCGGCCCACCAGGACGTCAACGCCATCGACCTGGCGGGCGCCGACGCGGCCCTCGCCAAGGAGCTGGAGATCGCCGCGGCGGACAACCTCAAGCGCGTCCTGCGTCCACAGCCTGTGGACGACTGGGCCGCCGACCCCGGCACCCACCGCATGACGGCCTTCCTGGAGACCAAGACGGTCTGGCACCCCACGGGCTCCCTGGGCTCGGGCGGCTCCTCCTACTAGTACCGCCCCCGTGAGACCGGCCCTGGCAGCGAAACCCCCGTGCTGCCAGGGCCTTCACGTGCGTACGCCCTGCTACTTCGGCAGGACCGGCCCCAGCAGCGAGGTGACCGCCGCCGTCGGCAGCTCCTTCACCGACGGGCCCTGCGTCAGGATCCCCGTCACCATCGTCGTGCCCACGGCCGGGAAGTCCGCGACCTTCGTCGCCACCCCGTTGTCCAGCGGGTCCACCCCGGTCTTGGCGAGCGGGTTCACCTTCAGGTCCCCCAGCGGGTTGGCGATCCCGGCCACCGCCGCGTTGAGGTCGGTCTCGGCCGCCTGGAGGTGGGTCTCCGAGGCCTGGGCCCCGCCGGCCGCCATCGCCAGGGCCGCCCCGGCCATGGACAGGCTCAGGCCGGCGGCGCGGAGCCGGTGCGGAGAGGGGTCGGATGCTGCGTGACGGGCCATGGGTTCCTGCCTGTGGTCGTAGTCGCGTGCGCACACAGAGTAGTGGAGGCGGCATCCCGGATTCCAACCGTTCCCAGCGATGTTGGCCGCTGTTGGCCGGATCGCCGTAAACCGGGCCGGCCGGTTGTCTCCCCGAACGGTCTTGGGAAACGGGGAGCAGCGCGAGCTGGTCGTTTCGGTCCCGGCAGGTCTTGCTGCCTTGGTGGGGCGTGCCTGTGGTCCTTGGCGGGCTCGCGGTCCCGCACGTCCTCGGGTGGGGGACGGTCTGGCCGGTAGCTCTCCGCGCCACGATCCTCTGGTCGTGTGCGGTCACACCTGGCCGACGCCGTAGCCCGTGTCCGAGGGCGCGCCTGCCGATCGCCACCGCGGCCGCGTGGTGGCCGGTGACGACGACGGTCTTCGACTGCTGCTGGAGAGGCTGCTTCCAGTGCTGTGCTCCCCAACGGGAGATATAGGCGGGATCGACCGCAACGACGACGAGCCCCGCGTGGTGGGCCATGCCGCGCACGCGTTCCCGGAAGCCGGCGGTGGGGAGTCCGGCCACGGTGCGGCGAAAGGCCTTGCCGCGACTGCCGCGGCCCATGGTTTCGCGGCCGATCGCGCGGGCGTCGTCGAAGCCGAGGTTCTCGATCGCCAGACCGGTGCAGTCGTTCGCCTTGGCGAGGTGGATGAGTTCGCTGATCGCCTGCCGCAGTCGTCCGTCGCGTTGTGATGTGGGTTCGGTCAGGTCGGCGGGGACGGTGACGGGCTGGCCCACCGGGTTGCCGTGCGTGTCGATGACGCATGCGGCGAGGTGGCCTGCGTTGAGGTCCACGGCCAGCAGCCGCACACCAGTGGCGGCCAGCTCGGCCGGGGTGGGCAGGACCGTTTCCGGGGTGGACCAGGACGCGTCGAGATGCCAGCGGCCACGTTCGGGGTCGTGGGTGATGTCGTAGCGCACCGCTTGGTGGGCGGTGACCCGGTCCAGCCACTCGCCCCGGCGGTGGTTGAAGGTGACGGTGCAGGCGAGGCGGTAACGGCCGCGCGGCGCGTTCGCCAGGTGCCGCAAGGGTTCGGGAAGAACGATCGTGACCGTGCCCTCGACCGGGCCCACGCTGATCGTGTAGTTCCCGCCGATTCTCCCTCACCGCCACCCTGCCGATCCGCACCCGCTCAGCCAGATCGGCACGGGCGCACCCGCCCAGATGTTCACCGACGACCCGCAAGACCCGGGCATCGTCAGCAGACACGCGCAGACCGACGTCTCAACGAAGCCACCGTGCCTACAACTCCTCCCGTTCACCCAAACGAGGCAGCCGACGGCCAGCCATGACCAACCGCCGAATCAACTACTGGCCACCCGCCGTGTGAGAACGGTCGCAGGGCCTGTCGGCAGTGTGTTGATACGCCGGGTAATGCCTCACACTGGTCTCCCGTGAGCTGTTCATCTCCCCTTCCCACGCGCGTCGTGCTGCTGACCGGTCCCTCGGGTTCCGGCAAGTCCTCGCTCGCGGCCCGGTCGGGCCTCCCCGTACTGCGGCTGGACGACTTCTACAAAGAGGCGACGGACCCCACCCTCCCCCTGGTCGAAGGCAGCTCCGACATCGACTGGGACTCCCCGCTCTCCTGGGACGCCGACACCGCCGTGGCCGCCATCGCGGAACTCTGCGCCGCCGGCCGCACCGAGGTCCCCGTCTACTCCATCGCCTCGTCCTCCCGGACCGGCACGGAAACCCTCGACATCGACCGCACCCCGCTGTTCATCGCCGAGGGCATCTTCGCCGCCGACATCGCGGCCCGCTGCCAGGAACTGGGACTCCTCGCCGACGCCATCTGCCTGCGCGGCCGCCCCTCGACCACCTTCCGCCGCCGCTTCCTGCGCGACCTGCGCGAAGGCCGCAAGTCCGTGCCCTTCCTGCTGCGCCGCGGCTACCGCCTCATGCGCGCCGAACGCGGAATCGTCGCCCGCCACGTCGCCCTCGGCGCCCACGCCTGCGCACGCGACGAAGCCCTCGGCCGGCTCGCGGCCGCGGCCGCCGGCCGCCACCGCACCCCCACCGCCCTCTGACGGGCGGACCCGGTCCGACCTGACCCGGCCCGACCCCGGACACAGTGAAAAGGCGGGATCACGCGGACCCCCGGCCGCTTGATCCCGCCTCTTCTCCCCCTGCGGCCCCCGTCCCACCCCCGTAGGACGGGCCCCCTGGCCCCATGGTCTTTCCCGGTTACGCGACGAGCTCCCCGAAGGACTCCGCCTCGTCACGCCCGAAGCTCAGCACCTCGTCCTCCCGCAGCCGGCGCAGCGAGCGCCAGATGCTCGACTTCACGGTGCCCACGCTGATGCCCAGGATCTCCGCGATCTCCGGGTCCGTACGGCCCTCGTAGTACCGCAGCACCAGCATCGTGCGCTGCGGCTCCGGAATCCGGGCCAGCGCCTGCCACAGCACCGCGCGCAGCTCCGTACCCCGCATCGCGTCCGTGTCCGACGCCGTCTCCGGCAGCTCCTCCGTCGGGTACTCGTTCAGCTTCCGCCGACGCCAGGCACTGATGTGCAGGTTCGTCATCGTCCGGCGCAGGTACCCGCCCACCGCCGCCTTGTCGCTGATCCGGTCCCAGGCGCGGTACGTGGAGAACAGCGCGCTCTGCAACAGGTCCTCGGCCTCGTGGCGGTCGCCGGTGAGGTGGAAGGCCGTCGCGTACAGCGCCGCCCGCCGCTCCTGCACGTACGCCGTGAACTCCGCCTCCGAGGAGGAGGACGGGGCCGGCGCGGTGCGCTGCGCGGGAACCGCCTGGTACTGCTTCGCGTCAATGGCTGTGACGTGTGCCGGCCGCTGACGGGCGACCGTCACCGTACGGACACCCGCCCGGCGGTTCACATCGTGCAGCCGCGTGACAACCGCGCTGGTCGTGGTGCTGTGCAGCGTGTTCATCTCGCGCCCCCCGTCGTGGAGTCTGCTTCGGTCCGTCGTGTCGATGAGAAAAGACTGCCCGGCCGGTATAACCAGGGTGTCCGCCGACTGTCACAGGCCTGTCACAGCCACCCGTGCGCCAGACAGTGGCGCGATCACGCCCCTCACGATTGCCACCGTCCCGACGGTCGAAGTGCGCACGGCCGATGGGACAGAATGAGCCCGTGCCTTTCCTGTTGCTGATCGAGGACGACGACGCCATCCGCACGGCCCTCGAACTCTCCCTCACCCGCCAGGGCCACCGAGTGGCCACCGCGGCGACGGGCGAGGACGGCCTGAAACTGCTGCGCGAGCAGCGGCCGGACCTGATCGTGCTCGACGTCATGCTGCCCGGGATCGACGGCTTCGAGGTGTGCCGGAGGATCCGCCGCACCGACCAGCTGCCGATCATCCTGCTCACCGCGCGCAGCGACGACATCGATGTCGTCGTCGGCCTGGAATCCGGAGCGGACGACTACGTCGTCAAGCCCGTCCAGGGACGCGTGCTCGACGCGCGCATCCGAGCCGTGCTCCGGCGCGGGGAGCGCGAGGCGAGCGACTCTGCCACGTTCGGCTCCCTGGTCATCGACCGGGCCGCCATGACCGTGACGAAGAACGGCGAGGACCTCCAGCTCACCCCGACCGAGCTGCGCCTCCTCCTCGAACTCAGCCGCCGCCCCGGCCAGGCCCTGTCCCGCCAGCAGCTGCTGCGCCTGGTGTGGGAACACGACTACCTCGGCGACTCACGGCTCGTCGACGCCTGCGTACAGCGGCTGCGCGCCAAGGTCGAGGAAGTGCCCTCCTCACCCACGCTGATCCGTACCGTCCGGGGTGTCGGCTACCGGCTGGACTCCCCGCAGTGACCAAGGCCCTCTTCGCGGGCCGGCGCTGGACCAGCCTGCGGCTGCGCCTGCTCGTGGTGTTTGCCCTGGTCGCCCTGGTGGCCGCGGTCTCCGCGTCCGGCATCGCGTACTGGCTCAACCGCGAGGCCGTGCTCACCCGTACCCAGGACGCGGCCCTCGGCGACTTCCGCCAGGAGATGCAGAACCGGGCCGCGGCACTGCCCGCCGACCCGACGCCCGAGGAGATACAGCGCACCGCCGAGCTCATGGCCGGCAGCAGCCCCGGGTACAGCGTCCTCCTCGTCCACGAACGCAAGGACGGGCGCAAGGTCATCGGCGCCTCCGGAGCGGTCCCCTTCGGACTGAACGACGTACCGAAGTCCCTCCAGTACGCCGTCAACGACCGGCAGAAGACCACCGCTGCCAACGACTCCGAGTACCACATGTACTGGCAGCGGACGAAGCCCCAGGGCAACCCGTACCTGGTCGGCGGCACCCGCATCGTCGGCGGCGGCCCCACCGGCTACATGTACAAGTCCCTCGCCACCGAACGCGACGACCTCAACGCACTGGGCTGGTCCCTGACCATCGCCACCGGCCTCGCCCTCCTCGGATCCGCGCTGCTCGCGCAGGGCGCGGCACGGACCGTCCTCAAACCCGTACAGCGCCTCGGCGACGCGGCGCGCCGCCTCGGCGAGGGCGAGCTCGACCACCGGCTCGACGTGTCCGGGACGGACGAACTGGCCGACCTGTCACGGACCTTCAACCGGACCGCGGAGGCGCTGGAGAAGAAGGTCGCCGACATGAGCGCCCGCGAGGAGGCCAGCCGCCGCTTCGTGGCCGACATGAGCCATGAGCTGCGCACGCCCCTGACGGCACTGACGGCGGTCGCCGAGGTGCTGGAGGAGGAGGCCGAGCACCTCGACCCGATGATCGCCCCGGCGGTCGGCCTGGTCGTGAGCGAGACGCGCCGGCTCAACGACCTCGTGGAGAACCTGATGGAGGTCACCCGCTTCGACGCGGGAACGGCCCGCCTGGTCCTCGACGACGTCAACGTCGCCGACCAGGTCACCGCCTGCATCGACGCCCGCGCCTGGCTCGACGCCGTCGAACTCGACGCCGGCCGCGGGATCGTGGCCCGCCTCGACCCGCGCCGCCTCGACGTCATCCTCGCCAACCTCATCGGCAACGCCCTCAAGCACGGCGGCTCGCCGGTGCGGGTGTCGGTGCGCGTGGAGGGGGAATGGCTGGTCATCGCGGTCCGGGACAACGGCCCGGGCATCCCCGAGGAAGTGCTCCCGCACGTCTTCGACCGCTTCTACAAGGCGAGCGCGTCCCGGCCCAAGTCGGACGGCAGCGGGCTCGGCCTGTCGATCGCGATGGAGAACGCCCACATCCACGGCGGTGACATCACCGCCGCGAACGGGCCGGAAGGCGGAGCCGTGTTCACACTGCGGCTCCCGATGGACGTGGGGGCGGTGATCGCCGGTGGCGGCGTGGAAGCGTAGGACTGCGGTGCTGGTGGTCGGTGCGGCCCTTCTCTCCGGGTGCGGGATCCGGGCCACGACCGTCCCCGTCGACGTGGGCGCGGCCCCGTCCCGGGTGTCCTGCGAGACCGCCGGACAGCCGGCGGGCCAGAGCGGCGTACAGGGCTTCCGGGCCACGGTGGAACTCGTCTGCGGATCGCAGCTGGTCGGCGTGGAGCGCGTGGTGCCGGTACCCGAGAAGCGCGCCACGCGGGATGCGGTCGTACTGGTCGCGCAGGCGCTGCTGGAGGAACTGGAACGCAGCCCCTCGGCGGAGGAACGCGACGGCGGCTTCACCACCAGCGTCCCCGACCAGCTGGCCGCCGCCCCGGCCCGCCCCGGCGACCCGGCGGGAACGCTGCGGCTCAGCCGCAAGCCGGAGGACCTCCCGCCGGTGGCCCTGGCGCAGGTCGTCTGCACCCTCTCGGCGAGCGACGCCGTCTCGGCAGGCCCGGGCCCGGTCGTCCTCGGCGGCCCGAACGCCGACCCGCCCCGCGCCTGGGAATGCACGGACGCGGTCCGCTCCCGCCCCGAGTCGGTCCCCACCCTGGGCGACCTGGCGAGCCCGACGCCGACGCCGAGCCCGTCGCCTTCGGCTTCGTAGGGGGCGGGGGCGCGCTGGTACGGGGCTTGCGGTGCGGGCCGGCTATCTCCCCCGCGAGGGGGTGGGGGCGGGTCGGTGGCTGCCCACCCGCCTCCCGTCTGCGGGGCGGTGGCCGGGTGGGCGGGGTCCCCTCGGGCGGTCTCGGAGCAGGTTGGGGGCTTCCCGTCAGTCCCATCGTCCTTCCGCGTCGGGCCGGCCTGTCAAGGGCGCTCCTTCGTCGCGTCGCTACGCGATGTCGCTTCGCTCCACCCTTGACAGACCGACCCGCCACGGAAAGCCGAAAGACTGCCGGGAAACCCCCAAAGAAACGGCACGGTCCAGAGGAGAAGGGACGGGTGTCGCAGCGATGAGGCGAGGGGCCGGGCGCCGGCCGACCGGGCATCCGAGCCCTCAGATGTCGAGATTCCGGGCCGGGTGCGCGGCTACCGGCACCAAAAGGCGACCAGAGCAGCCCGGGAAGCCCCCAAGCGCACCAGATCGCTACGCGCTCCTCCCGTCTCTGCGTCCGACGACCGCCCGGGGCTGATACCCGCACCAAAGGACGAAGAGAGCAGCGGGGAGCCGATGGGCGCACCAGATCGCTACGCGCTCCTCCTTTCGCGGCGTCTGCGGCCCGTCTTGGGCTGATACCTGCACCAGAGGACGACCATGGCGGCCCGGCATGCGCACGGGCGCGTCAGATCGCTACGCGCTCCTCTTTTCTCGGCGTCCGGCGGTCGTCTTGGGTGTCATTCCTGGTCCAAGGGTCTCGATCGCTTTCACCGCCAAGGATCGGGCGTGTGCGCCATACGCGGCCATGGCGCGTAGTTGTTCGGAGACCCCCGCCCGCCCGGCGGTCTGACGATCCGACGAGGATGAATCGCCCCGTTGGCCGTGTACATGTAGCGGGTAGCGTTCTGATCATGGTTGAGCTGCAACTGCTTCGTCCGGACCATGCTTCCGCGCTGCTCGCCTTTGAGCAGGAGAACCGGGCCTACTTCGCAGCGTCCGTCCCTGACCGAGGTGACGAGTACTTCGCCCGGTTCGACGATCGGCAGCGTGATCTGCTCGCGGAGCAGGAGGCCGGGGTCTGCCGCTTCCATGTATTGGTGGGCCCTGCGGGCGAGGTGTTGGGGCGGGTCAACCTGGTCGACGTGGCAGACGGCGGGGCCGAACTCGGCTACCGGATCGCGGAGCGGGCCACGGGTCGGGGGATGGCCACCGAGGCCGTGCGGGAAGTGTGCCGTCTCGCTGCCGAGGACTACGGATTGACCACCCTGCGGGCCGCCACCACGCTCGGCAACAAGGCGTCCCGCACCGTGCTGGCCCGCACGGGATTCATCGTCACCGACGAGACGCAGCTCGCCGGCAGCCCCGGCCTGACCTACCTCCGCAGCCTCGAATCCCGCTCCCAACTGCACGTCGACCACATGTGACACCGTCCGAGGTCCCCACCCATCGTCCGTCCTGCGATGCGGATATCAGCCCCGGACGGCCGTGGGACGCCGAGAAAAGAGGAGCGCGTAGCGATCTGACGCGCCCGTGCGCATGCCGGGCCGCCATGGTCGTCCTCTGGTGCAGGTATCAGCCCAAGACGGGCCGCAGACGCCGCGAAAGGAGGAGCGCGTAGCGATCTGGTGCGCCCATCGGCTCCCCGCTGCTCTCTTCGTCCTTTGGTGCGGGTATCAGCCCCGGGCGGTCGTCGGACGCAGAGACGGGAGGAGCGCGTAGCGATCTGGTGCGCTTGGGGGCTTCCCGGGCTGCTCTGGTCGCCTTTTGGCGCGGGTAGCCGCGCGCCCGGCCCGGAATCTCGACGTCTGAGGGCTCGGATGCCCGGTCGGCCGGCGCCCGGCCCCTCGCCTCATCGCTGCGACACCCGTCCCTTCTCCTCTGGACCGTGCCGTTTCTTTGGGGGTTTCCCGGCAGTCTTTCGGCTTTCCGTGGCGGGTCGGTCTGTCAAGGGTGGAGCGAAGCGACATCGCGTAGCGACGCGACGAAGGGAGCGCCCTTGACAGGCCGGCCCGACGCGGAAGGACGATGGGACTGACGGGAAGCCCCCAACCTGCTCCGAGACCGCCCGAGGGGACCCCGCCCACCCGGCCACCGCCCCGCACCCGGCCACCGCCCCGCACCCAGCCCCGCCCCCACCCCCTCGATGGGGAGATGGCCGGCCCGCACCGCAGGCCGCGTACCCCCCCCCGTACGCCGACGGCCCCCTCCGCCCGGGGCGGAGGGGGCCGTCGTTGCGTGGTGCGGGCCGGGAGGGTCAGAGGCCCATGGCTGCGCCGAGGTCCTTCTTGATGCCGTCCAGGATCTCCTGGCCGCGGGTGCGGGCGCTGGCCAGGTCGGAGGCCTCCGCCACCGGGACCACCACCTCCAGGTAGCACTTGAGCTTGGGCTCCGTGCCGGAGGGGCGGCAGATGACGCGGGCCTTGTAGTCGCCGTCCAGGTAGTAGCGCAGGCCGTCCGTGGGCGGGAGCTTCTCGGTGCCCCGGGACAGGTCCTCCGCCGAGACCACCCGCAGGCCCGCCAGGGAGGCCGGGGGTTCGGCGCGCAGCTGCGCCATGGCGTTGGCGATGACCGACAGGTCCGAGACGCGGACCGACAGCTGGTCGGTGTGGTGCAGGCCGTGGGCCATCGCCAGGTCGTCCAGCAGGTCGGTCAGGGTGCGGCCCTGTTCCTTCAGCACCGAGGCGAGCTCGGCGACCAGCAGGGCGGCGGTGATGCCGTCCTTGTCGCGGACGCCCTCGGGGTCCACGCAGTAGCCGAGGGCTTCCTCGTAGCCGTAGCGCAGGCCGTCGACGCGGGCGATCCACTTGAAGCCCGTCAGGGTCTCCTCGTAGCCGACGCCGGCCGCCTCCGCGATCCGGCCGAGGAGGGAGGACGAGACGATGGACTCGGCGAAGACGCCCTGGGCGCCCTTGTGGACCAGGTGGGCCGCGAGCAGCGCGCCGACCTCGTCGCCGCGCAGCATGCGCCAGCCGCCGTTGTCCGGGACGGCCACCGCGCAGCGGTCGGCGTCCGGGTCGTTGGCGATGACGATGTCCGGCTGGACCTCGGCGGCCTTCGCGAAGGCCAGGTCCATGGCGCCCGGCTCCTCCGGGTTCGGGAACGCGACCGTCGGGAAGGCCGGGTCGGGCTCGGCCTGCTCGGCGACGAGCACCGGCTCGGGGAAGCCGTGGCGGGCGAAGGCGGCCAGGACGACGTCCTTGCCGACGCCGTGCATGGCCGTGTAGACGGTCCGCACGCCCCGGGGGGACCCGGGGGTGAGGACGGCGTCCGTGCGGGTCAGGTAGGCCTCCAGGACCTCCTCGTCGAGCTGCAGCCAGCCGTCGGCGGGCTGCGGTACGTCGGCGAGGGCGCCGACGGCCGCGATCTGCGCCGCGATCTCGGTGTCCGCGGGGGACACGATCTGCGAGCCGTCGCCGAGGTAGACCTTGTAGCCGTTGTCCCGGGGAGGGTTGTGGCTGGCGGTCACCTCGACGCCGGCGACGGCGCCGAGGTGCCTTATGGCGTACGCGAGGACGGGCGTCGGCAGCGGCCGGGGCAGGAGGGCCGCCCGCAGTCCGGCGCCGGTCATCACGGCGGCGGTGTCGCGGGCGAAGTCCGCGGACTTGTAGCGCGCGTCGTAGCCGACGACGACGAGGCCGCCGTCGTGGCCCTGGGCCTTCAGGTAGGCCGCGAGGCCCGCCGCGGCGCGGATGACCACGGAACGGTTCATCCGCATCGGGCCGGCGCCGATCTCGCCGCGCAGTCCGGCTGTGCCGAACTGGAGCGTGCCGGAGAAGCGGTCCGCGAGCTCGGCCGTGTCGCCGGCGTCGATCAGGGCCGCGAGCTCCGCCGCCGTCTCCGGGTCCGGGTCCTCGGCCTGCCAGGCGCGGGCCCGGGTGAGGAGGTCGTCCTGTTCCTGCACTGCTTCCGCCTTACCTCTCGTACGTCGTGCGTCGTCGATGTCGGCCGGCCGGCCGTTCGATCGATAGACCGATCGAACGTCGGGTGCCGACCGGTTCGATCAGATGCGGTCGAGGACCTGCGTCAGCAGCGTGCCCATGCGGGCGGCGGAGTCGCGGCCGGCCTGGAGGACCTCTTCGTGGTTCAGCGGCTCGCCGGACAGGCCCGCGGCCAGGTTGGTGACGAGGGAGATGCCGAGCACCTCGGCGCCGGCCTCGCGGGCGGCGATGGCTTCGAGCACGGTGGACATGCCGACCAGGTCGGCGCCCATGACGCGGATCATGTTGATCTCGGCCGGGGTCTCGTAGTGCGGGCCGGGGAACTGGACGTAGACGCCCTCTTCGAGGGTCTCGTCGATCTCCTTGCACATGGCGCGCAGGCGCGGCGAGTACAGGTCGGTGAGGTCGACGAAGTTCGCGCCGACGATCGGCGAGGTGGCCGTCAGGTTGAGGTGGTCGCTGATCAGGACCGGCTGGCCGGGCTTCATGCCCTCGCGGAGACCGCCGCAGCCGTTGGTGAGGACGACGGTCTTGCAGCCGGCGGCGACGGCGGTGCGCACGCCGTGGGCGACGGCGGCGACGCCGCGGCCCTCGTAGTAGTGGGTCCGGCCGAGGAAGACCAGGGCGCGCTTGTCGCCGATCTTGTACGAGCGGACCTTGCCGCCGTGGCCCTGGACGGCGGCGGGGGGGAAGCCGGGCAGCTCGGTGACGAGGAACTCGGACTCGGGGGCGCCGAGCGCCTCTGCGGCGGGGGCCCAGCCGGAGCCCATGACGAGGGCGACATCGTGGGATTCGACGCCGGTGAGCTCGCGGAGGCGGGCGGCGGCGGCGTCGGCGGCGGCGAAGGGGTCGGTAACAGATGCGTTCACGCAGACGAGCGTAGCCGCTTATCGCCTACGCGCGTAGATGGCGCAGCTCACGGTGTTCGGATCGTTGCCTTGTCGTTTCCGCCGAATCGTCCCCCTCCGCCCGTGCGGGCGGGCACCCCATGGGCCTCAGCAGGGGCGCTTGCGGAGTTCCATGACGTAGTCGTGGGGCGCGCCGGCCGACTCGGCGGCGTCGGCGATCTCGCCCAGGTAGCGCGCCGAGGGCAGGCCGCCCTCGTAGCCGTTGAGGACGTAGCACCAGGCCGCCTCCTCGCCGTCCAGGGTGTGGACGCGGATCCGCATGCGGCGGTAGATGTCGAGGCCGACACCCTCCCAGCGGTCCATCGAGTCCTCGTCCAGCGGGGCGATGTCGTACAGCGCGACGAAGACCTGGTGGCGGGGGGCCTCCACGACGGTGGCGAGGGCACCCTCCCAGCCCATCTGCTCGCCGCCGAAGGTCAGCCGCCAGTCGTTGATCCAGCCCGTGCCGCGCAGCGGCGAATGGGGAGCGCGGCGCGTCATCAGCCGCGGGTCGAGGTTGCCGGCGTACGCGGCGTAGAGCGACATGAGGTCGAGGGTACGGGAGGCGCGCCCCGGCCCGCGTGTCCGGATGGTGCGAGCACCTTGATGCGTGCGGGACAATGGGGCACGGAATGCATCCCCCGGGGAGAACCCCCGGAACACCGGCCGGGGCGGCAGCCGGCCGGGTAGACGTGAGGCGGACTTTTCGTGACCCGGATCGTGATCATCGGCGGTGGACCCGGCGGGTATGAGGCAGCCCTGGTGGGGGCCCAGCTCGGCGCGGAGGTGACCGTCGTCGACTGCGACGGTCTGGGCGGGGCGTCGGTGCTGACCGACTGCGTGCCCTCGAAGACCCTCATCGCGACCGCAGAGGTCATGACGACCTTCGACTCGTCGTACGAGGAGCTGGGGATCGTCGTCGCGGACGACACCCCGCACATCGAGCAGGCCGCGCGCGTCGTCGGCGTGGACCTCGGCAAGGTGAACCGGCGCGTGAAGCGCCTCGCCCTGGCGCAGTCCCACGACATCACCGCGTCCGTGACCCGGGCCGGCGCCCGCGTCATGCGCGGCCGCGGCAAGCTCGGCGGCCCGCAGGGCATCGACGGCACTCGCGACGTCATCGTCACCGCCGCCGACGGCACGGAGACGATCCTCACCGCCGACGCCGTGCTGATCGCCACGGGCGGCACCCCCCGCGAGATCCCGGACGCGATGCCCGACGGGGAGCGGATCCTGAACTGGACCCAGGTCTACGACCTGGAGGAGCTCCCCGAGGAGCTGATCGTGGTCGGCTCCGGTGTGACCGGTGCCGAGTTCGCCGGCGCGTACCAGGCGCTGGGCTCCCGGGTGACGCTGGTGTCCTCGCGCGACCGCGTGCTGCCG
Source organism: Streptomyces sp. NBC_00158 (assembly GCF_045160885.1). Lineage (NCBI taxonomy): Bacteria > Bacillati > Actinomycetota > Actinomycetes > Kitasatosporales > Streptomycetaceae > Streptomyces > Streptomyces sp. NBC_00158. The sequence goes on along the minus strand of NZ_CP108161.1, from coordinate 2,724,844 downwards.
GGCGAGGACCCGGACGCGGCCGCCGTCCTGGAGGACGTCTTCCGCCGCCGCGGCATGAACGTCATCGGCCGTTCGCGCGCCGAGTCCGCCAAGCGGGTCGGCGACCGGGTCGAGGTCACCCTCTCCGACGGCCGCGTGATCACGGGCACCCACTGCCTGATGGCGGTCGGCGCGATCCCGAACACCAAGAACATGAACCTGGAGGAGTCCGGGGTCCGGCTCAAGGAGTCCGGGCACATCTGGACCGACAAGGTGTCGCGCACGTCCTCGCCGGGCGTGTACGCCGCCGGTGACGTGACGGGCGTGTTCGCGCTCGCGTCCGTCGCCGCCATGCAGGGCCGCATCGCGATGTACCACTTCCTCGGTGACGCGGTGGCCCCGCTGAACCTGAAGACGGTCTCCTCGAACGTCTTCACCGACCCCGAGATCGCCACCGTCGGTTACACCCAGGCCGACGTGGACGCCGGCAAGATCGACGCCCGCGTGGTGAAGCTGCCGCTGCTGCGCAACCCGCGCGCGAAGATGCAGGGCATCCGGGACGGGTTCGTGAAGCTGTTCTGCCGCCCGGGCACCGGGATCGTGGTGGGCGGCGTCGTCGTCTCGCCCCGCGCGAGCGAGCTGATCCACCCGATCTCGATCGCGGTCGACAACAACCTGACCGTCGAGCAGATCGCAAACGCGTTCACCGTGTACCCCTCGCTGTCCGGTTCGATCGCCGAAGTGGCCCGCCAGTTGCACACCCGCAAGGCGGGCGGCGAGGCGTAGCGAGCCCCGCCCCGAGGCTCAACCGCCCCTTCCCGTACGCGGGTTGGGGCGGAAGCCTAGGTGGGGCGGGGGAGCGTGGTGGCGCGGACCGGCAGCGGGCCCGCGGCGTATACCACTCGCCGGGCCGTCGTATGGACAACTTCGGTATTCCGGCGCAAAGAGCTGAAAGCAGACGGTCGTTGGGGTTACTGTCAGTTTCGTGTTCGCTGCTGAACGTCGCCAATTGATCCTCGAAATGGTGCGGGCCAACGGTGCGGTATCGCTCCGTGAGCTCGCCCGCGTCGTCCAGACCTCCGAAGTGACCGTACGGCGGGACGTGCGGGCACTGGAGGCAGAAGGACTCCTCGACCGCCGACACGGCGGTGCGGTATTGCCGGGCGGTTTCACGCGGGAGTCCGGCTTTCCGCAAAAGTCCCATCTCGCGACGGCGGAGAAGACCGCCATCGCCGATGTCGCGGCCGGCCTCGTCGAAGAAGGCGAGGCCGTCGTCGTCGGCGCGGGTACCACGACCCAGGAGCTGGCCCGCCGGCTCGCGCGGGTGCCCGGCCTGACCGTCGTCACCAATTCGCTGCTCGTCGCCCAGGCGCTGGCGCACGCCAACCGGGTGGAGGTGGTGATGACCGGCGGCACGCTGCGCGGCTCGAACTACGCCCTCGTGGGCAGCGGCGCCGAACAGTCCCTCCAGGGGCTGCGGGTCTCCCGGGCCTTCCTGTCCGGCAGCGGCCTGACCGCCGAGCGCGGGCTCTCCACCTCCAACATGCTCTCCGCGAGCGTGGACCGGGCGCTGGTGCAGGCGGCGGCGGAGGTCGTCGTACTGGCCGACCACACGAAGCTCGGCACGGACACCATGTTCCAGACCGTGCCGACCGACGTGATGACGCGGCTGGTGACGGACGAGCCCCCGCAGCACGACGAGCGGGCCGCGACGGAGCTCCAGGCGCTGGCAGACCAGGGTGTGCAGATCACCGTGGCCGGGTCGGCGCCGGTGGCCGGGGGCGGGGCGGGCGGCGGTGCCGGTGCCGGTGGCGGGGCCGGGGGGCACGGTGAGGGCATGCCGGGGCGCAGGGCGCGGCGGGAGTCCCCGCTGCCGGTGCAGCGGCGGGGCGGGCCGACGGCGCAGCTGCGGAGCGCGCCCGCGTCTCTGCTGGAGCAGCAGGCGGGGGAGCGGGCGCGGGTCGCGGACATGCGGCGTCGCTAGCCGCTCGGTGGTGGCCGCCCTGCGGGGCTGTCCCCTACCCGCCCTTCGCCCGTTCCCCGGGGCGTTGCCCCGGACCCCCTGGGGCCCCGCCCCCAGACCCTCCCCCAGCTACCGCTGGGGGGACCCCCAGCGCCTCAAACGCCGGCGGGGCTATCCATAGCCCCGCCGGCGTTTGAGGCGTACGGGGTCAGGGGCGGAGCCCCTGGGAACGGTGGAAGGGCGGGTAGGGGACTTGCCCCGCAGGGGAACCGGGGCGCGGTACGGCCGGAAGTGCGAAGGCCCCCGCCCCGGGATACCCGGGGCGGGGGCCTTCGTCACGTGCGGGGGCGTCAGTCCTTGATCTCGCAGATCGTGGCGCCCGACGTGAGGGAGGCTCCGACCTCGGCGGTGAGGCCGACGATGGTGCCGGAGCGGTGCGCGTTCAGCGGCTGCTCCATCTTCATGGCCTCCAGGACGACGACCAGGTCGCCCTCGTTGACCTGCTGGCCCTCCTCGACCGCGACCTTGACGATCGTGCCCTGCATCGGCGACGCGAGGGTGTCGCCGGAGGCGGCCGGGCCGGACTTCTTGGCGGCGCGGCGCTTCGGCTTGGCACCGCCCGCGGCGGCGGTGCGGGCCAGGGTCATGCCCAGCGAGGACGGGAGGGAGACCTCCAGGCGCTTGCCGCCGACCTCGACGACGACCGTCTCGCGGCCGGGCTCGTCCTCGGTCTCCTCGGCCGCCGGAGCGGCGAAGGGCTTGATCTCGTTGACGAACTCCGTCTCGATCCAGCGGGTGTGGACCTTGAACGGGGTGCCGTCGGTCGGGGCGAAGGCCGGGTCGGAGACGACCGCGCGGTGGAAGGGGATGGCGGTGGCCATGCCCTCCACGTTGAACTCCGCCAGGGCGCGCGCGGCGCGCTGGAGGGCCTGCTCGCGGGTGGCGCCGGTGACGATCAGCTTGGCGAGCAGCGAGTCCCAGGCGGGGCCGATGACCGAGCCGGTCTCCACGCCCGCGTCCAGGCGGACGCCGGGGCCGGTCGGCGGGGCGAAGAGGGTGACGGTGCCGGGGGCGGGCAGGAAGCCCCGGCCCGGGTCCTCGCCGTTGATGCGGAACTCGAAGGAGTGGCCGCGCAGCTCCGGGTCGCCGTAGCCGAGCTCCTCGCCGTCGGCGATGCGGAACATCTCGCGCACCAGGTCGATGCCGGCGACCTCCTCGGTCACCGGGTGCTCGACCTGGAGGCGGGTGTTGACCTCGAGGAAGGAGATGGTGCCGTCGGTGCCGACGAGGAACTCGACGGTGCCCGCGCCGACGTAGCCGGCCTCCTTGAGGATGGCCTTGGACGCGGCGTACAGCTCGGCGTTCTGGGCTTCCGTCAGGAAGGGGGCCGGGGCCTCCTCCACCAGCTTCTGGTGGCGGCGCTGGAGCGAGCAGTCACGGGTCGAGACGACGACCACGTTGCCGTGCGAGTCGGCGAGGCACTGGGTCTCGACGTGGCGCGGCTTGTCGAGGTAGCGCTCGACGAAGCACTCGCCGCGGCCGAAGGCGGCCACGGCCTCGCGCACGGCGGACTCGTACAGCTCCGGCACCTCTTCGAGGGTGCGGGCGACCTTGAGGCCGCGGCCGCCGCCGCCGAAGGCCGCCTTGATGGCGATGGGCAGGCCGTGCTCCCGGGCGAACTCGACGACCTCGTCGGCCCCGGAGACGGGGTCGGGGGTGCCCGCGACGAGCGGGGCGCCGGCGCGCTGGGCGATGTGGCGGGCGGCCACCTTGTCGCCGAGGTCGCGGATGGCCTGCGGCGGCGGGCCGATCCAGGTCAGGCCGGCGTCGAGCACGGCCTGGGCGAATTCGGCGTTCTCGGAGAGGAAGCCGTATCCGGGGTGGATGGCGTCCGCACCGGCGTCCGCGGCGGCCTGCAGGACCTTCGCGATGTCGAGGTAGCTGGATGCCGGGGTGTCACCGCCCAACGCGAAAGCTTCGTCTGCCGCGCGGACGTGCAGGGCGTCCCGGTCCGGATCGGCGTAGACGGCTACGCTCGCGATCCCGGCATCCCGGCAGGCCCGAGCAACGCGGACAGCGATTTCGCCACGGTTGGCGATGAGCACCTTGCGCACGATGGCTCCCTCCTTGAAACAAGCTGAGTTTAGGGACTGCCGACACGGCCTTACGACCCTTCCCCGGTGGTGACCTTGCCCACACGGAGCGTTATTCGAGTGCCCCTTGAGTGTGAAATCCCGTGTGTCGCCCCAGGTCAGGGAGATCCCCGACTGCACAGTAACCCCGTTGGGAGGGGAAGGTCTCTGTTCGGCGGGTCAGCGGCCCCCGTCGATTCTTTGTGGAGTCCCTACGAACGGCCTATGCATTCTTTGAGTGAGAGCCGTCACTGTCGCCCGCGCGGCGCTTTCCCGTAACGAAGCCGGTCCGGACTCTTGTCCGAAGGTTTACTCGTTAGTAGCCTCCCTGGCGTCGAACACGCTTGTGGCGTGGGAGGGATGGGGGCGTCGTGCTGCGCAGACTCGTGGCGGGGCTGGCCGCGATCGCGCTCGTCGCGGAGGCCGCCGTGCTCGTGCTCGTCCATGTGGTGCTGGGCCGGGCGACCGAGGCCCAGTCGATGTCCATCGCGGGCATGGATCCGGATGTCATGTCCACGGCAACCTATGCGATGGGTGCCGGGATGGGCGCCTTCCTCCTGCTGTGCGCCGTCCTGGCCGCCGTCGCCGCCCTGCGCGACCGCCCGCCGGGCCGGCCCGCGCGCGTCGTGCTCGTCGCCGCCGCCGTCACCCACGGGGTGCTCGGCGCCCTCGCCGTGGGACTCGTCGGCTGGGGCGCCTTCGCGGCGACGATGGTGATCCTGTGCCTGCTCGTGCTGACCCTGATGCTCCACGCCGGGCCGGCCGGGCCGTCTGGGCCTTCCCGTAAGGGGCTCAGGCCCACAAGTCCGTGATGGACACGTCCAGTTCGCCCAGCAGCGAGCGCAGCAGCGGCAGCGACAGCCCGATGACGTTGCCCGGGTCCCCGTCGATCCCGTCGATGAAGGGCGCCGACAGGCCGTCCAGGGTGAACGCCCCGGCCACGTGCAGCGGCTCGCCGCTGGCCACGTACGCGGCCACCTCCGCGTCCGTCGGCTCGCCGAAGCGGACCGTCGTGGAGGCCGTCGCCGAGACCTGACGGCCGGTGGCCGTGTCGATCACGCAGTGGCCCGTGCGCAGCACCCCGGCCCGGCCGCGCATCGACTTCCAGCGGGCCGTGGCGTCGGCCGCGTCGGCCGGCTTGCCGAGCGCCTCGCCGTCCAGCTCCAGCACCGAGTCGCAGCCGATCACCAGGGCGCCCGCGGCCTCCTCCAGGCCCGCCACCACGCCCGCCTTGGCCTCGGCCAGGGCCAGCGCCAGGCCGGCCGGTTCGTCGTGGTCCAGGGTGTCCTCGTCGAAGCCGCTGACGATCACGTGCGGGGCGAGCCCGGCCTGCCGCAGCAGGTTCAGCCGGGCGGGCGAGGCGGAGGCGAGGACGAGCGTGCGTACGGTCATGGGGGCCATCGTAGGGCGGCCCCCGGGGCCGCCGCCGGGCCGTGTCCTAGAACGGGGGCACGCCGAGGACGTACACCGCGACCACCATCGCCAGTACGAGGACCACGAGCATCCGCCGGAGCATCGCCTGGGCGTCGCGCATGTCCTTCGGGGGCTCGTCCTTCGGGTCTGACCAGAGCATGCTCCGATCCTGGCCCCCGGTGCGCCGGTGGCGCCTGAGTACGGGTACTCAGGCGCCACCGTCCGTTCGCGCCATCTTCCGGAACCCGGGACTCAGCCCCGTCCGGGCCAGTACGTACGGCCCCACGCGCGGGGCCCGGGCAGCATCTGGCGCCGCCGGGCCACCCGGCTCGGCGAGGCCCACTCGTCCGGGATCCGGGGCGCGCCCGACGGGGCCGAGGCCAGCGCCGCCGCGCGCGCTTGGACCACCGCCAGTGCGGCGGCCAGCTCCTCGGGGGTCGGGTTGCCCTTGACGACCTTGATCACCACAGAGTCCTCCTGGAGGGCCTAGAGGGGGATGTTGCCGTGCTTCTTCGGGGGCAGCGACTCCCGCTTCGTACGCAGCTGCCGCAGCCCCTTCACCACGTGGGCGCGGGTCTCGGACGGCATGGTCACCGCGTCGATGTATCCGCGCTCGGCGGCCGTGTACGGGTTCAGCAGGGTGTCCTCGTACTCGGTGATGAGCCGTGCCCGGGTCTCCTCCACCTCCTCCGGAGCGGCCTCCGCGATGGTGCGCCGGTGCAGGATGTTCACCGCGCCCTGCGCGCCCATGACGGCGATCTGGGCGGTCGGCCAGGCCAGGTTCAGGTCCGCGCCGAGGTGCTTGGAGCCCATGACGTCGTAGGCGCCGCCGAAGGCCTTGCGCGTGATGACGGTGATGAGGGGGACGGTGGCCTCGGCGTACGCGTAGATCAGCTTCGCGCCGCGCCGGATGATTCCGTTGTACTCCTGGTCGGTGCCGGGCAGGAAGCCCGGGACGTCCACGAACGTCAGCACCGGGATGTTGAAGGCGTCGCACGTGCGGACGAACCGCGCGGCCTTCTCGGAGGCGTTGATGTCCAGGCAGCCGGCGAACTGCATCGGCTGGTTGGCGACGACGCCCACCGGGTGCCCCTCGACCCGGCCGAAGCCGGTGAGGATGTTCGGCGCGAACAGGGACTGGGTCTCCAGGAACTCCGCGTCGTCCAGCACGTGCTCAATCACAGTGTGCATGTCGTACGGCTGGTTCGCACTGTCCGGGATCAGGACGTCGAGTTCCAGGTCGGTGTCGGAGACCTCGGTGTCCGCCTCCTCGGGGAAGGCGGGCGGCTCGGAGAGGTTGTTCGACGGCAGGTACGCCAGCAGTGACTTGACGTACTCGATCGCGTCCTTCTCGTCACCGGCCATGTGGTGGGCCACGCCGGACGTGCTGTTGTGCGTGCGCGCCCCGCCCAGCTCCTCGAAGCCGACGTCCTCGCCGGTGACCGTCTTGATGACGTCCGGGCCGGTGATGAACATGTGCGAGGTCTGGTCGACCATGACCGTGAAGTCCGTGATGGCCGGGGAGTACACGGCGCCGCCGGCACAGGGCCCCACGACCAGGCTGATCTGCGGGATCACGCCCGACGCGTGGACGTTGCGGCGGAAGATCTCGCCGTACATGCCCAGCGCGCTGACGCCCTCCTGGATGCGGGCGCCGCCGGAGTCGTTGATGCCGACGACCGGGCAGCCGGTCTTCAGGGCGAAGTCCATCACCTTGATGATCTTCTGGCCGTAGACCTCGCCGAGGGCCCCGCCGAAGACGGTGAAGTCCTGCGAGAACACGGCCACCGGGCGGCCGTCCACGGTGCCGTAGCCGGTGACCACGCCGTCGCCGTAGGGGCGGGTCTTCTCCAGGCCGAAGTTGGTCGAACGGTGCCGGGCGAACTCGTCCAGCTCTACGAAGGACCCCTCGTCCAGCAGCAACGCCACGCGCTCACGTGCCGTCAGCTTGCCCTTGGCGTGCTGCTTCTCGACGGCGCGCTCGGAACCGGCGTGCGTGGCTTCGTCGACGCGGCGCCGCAGGTCCGCGAGCTTGCCCGCGGTCGTGTGCATGTCGATCGGCTCTGAGGGTTGGGACATCGGGGTCGCGGCTCCCTGTGTGGTGTCAACTGCCTGGTCAATTGATTGACTGCTGCTGGCTACTGGTGCGTAGCGTATCGGCGGGCATGGCGCTCGGCAGTGCGGCGTTTGACACACCTACATTGGGTTGCATGACTCCACAAGATGCTCCAGCCGGAGCGGGCCAGGGCCGCTGGTCGAGCCTGGACCGCCCGCCCCTGAACGCCTCCGCGCTCTCCAAGGCGCTCGTCACGCCGGACGGTCTGTGGACCTCCCTGGAGGTCGTCGCCGCCACCGGGTCCACCAACACCGATCTCGCGGCCCGGGCCGCGGAACTGCCCGAGGGTGCCGTGCTGGTCGCCGAGGAGCAGACGGCCGGGCGCGGGCGGCTGGACCGCAGCTGGGTCGCGCCGGCCCGGTCGGGGCTGTTCTTCTCCGTGCTGTTCAAGCCGGGGGCGGGCGTACCGCAGGAGCGGTGGGGGTGGCTGCCGCTGCTGGCCGGGGTGGCCACGGCGGCCGGGCTGTCGCGGGGCGCGGGCGTGGACACCGCGCTCAAGTGGCCGAACGACCTGCTGGTCAGCGTGGACGGGGAGGAGCGCAAGGCCGGCGGCATCCTCGCCGAGCGGGTCGAGGACGGGGTGGTCCTCGGGATCGGCCTCAACGTCACCCTCACGGAGGACGAGCTCCCCGTACCGGCCGCCGGGTCGCTGGCCCTGGCCAAGGCGGCGGTGACCGACCGGGAGCCGCTGCTCAAGGCCGTGCTGCGGTCGTTGGAGGAGTGGTACGGGCGCTGGTGCGACGCGGCCGGCGACCCGGCCGACAGCGGGCTCCAGGAGGCGTACGCGGCCGGCTGCGCGACGCTGGGCCGCCACGTGCGCGCGGACCTGCCCGGAGGGCGCGAGCTCACCGGAACGGCCGAAGCGCTGGACGCGGACGGGCGGCTGGTGATCCGTACGGCCGACGACGCCCGTGAGGCGGTGGGTGCGGGGGACGTGGTGCACCTGAGGTCGGTGAGGTAGTACCGGAGGTCCGGGGGGCCCGCCCCCGGACCTCCGCGGCGCTTTCCGCACTTCGGGGCCGGAACTGGGGGAGTGAGCTACGGCACACCTGCCGTATGGTTTAGGCGATCCCGGTCCTCCCGGTGATCACCCGGTTCGGCAGCGCGCACGGAATGGACAGGAGGCGGCCCTTGACCGTCGACGACCCTACGTCCAGCGCGTCCGCGTCCGGCTCCGGTTCCCCGTCCGGCTCCTCGCCCGGGTCCGGGTCCGGTTCCGGGTCGGGTTCCGGGAACCCGGGCACCCCGATCGGGCGGGACCAGCACACGCCCTTCCACGAGGTCGACCACGCGGCCCAGCCGACGGCCGACCCGCTCGCCATCCGCCTGGAGCAGCTGATCCTGGGCGCCGAACGGCGGTACACCCCGTTCCAGGCGGCCCGGAGCGCGGGCGTCTCGATGGAGCTGGCCTCACGGTTCTGGCGGGCCATGGGCTTCGCCGACATCGGCCAGGCCAAGGCCCTGACGGAGGCCGACGTACTGGCCCTGCGGCGCCTGGCCGGCCTGGTCGAGGCGGGACTGCTGAGCGAGCCCATGGCGGTACAGGTGGCCCGGTCCACCGGGCAGACCACCGCCCGGCTGGCCGAATGGCAGATCGATTCCTTCCTCGAAGGCCTGACGGAGCCGCCCGAGCCGGGCATGACCCGCACCGAGGTCACGTACCCGCTCGTCGAACTGCTGCTGCCCGAGCTGGAGGAGTTCCTCGTCTACGTGTGGCGGCGCCAGCTCGCGGCCGCGACCGGCCGCGTCGTACAGGTCGCGGACGACGAGGAGATGGTCGACCGGCGCCTCGCCGTGGGCTTCGCGGACCTGGTCGGCTTCACCCGGCTGACGCGCCGGCTGGAGGAGGAGGAGCTCGGCGAGCTGGTCGAGGCCTTCGAGACGACGGCGGCCGACCTGGTCGCCGCGCACGGCGGCCGGCTGATCAAGACCCTCGGCGACGAGGTCCTGTACTGCGCCGACGACGCGGCGACGGCCGCCGAGATCGCGCTGCGGCTGATCGAGACCATGGAGGCCGACCCGCAGATGCCCGAACTGCGCGTCGGCATCGCCTTCGGGACGGTGACGACCCGCATGGGCGACGTCTTCGGCACGACGGTGAACCTCGCGAGCCGGCTGACCTCCATAGCCCCGAAGGACGCGGTGCTGGTCGACGGGGCGATGGCCGAGGAGCTGAGCCGGACCGGCGCCGCGCCGAAGTCCGAGAAGGACGCCGAGAACGAGGAGGGCGGCGGCACGTACCGCTTCGCGCTCCAGCCGATGTGGCAGCGGCCGGTCCGCGGCCTGGGAGTCGTCGAGCCCTGGTCGCTGACGCGGAGGACACCTAAGATCCCGGGGTAACGATCGTTAACCGGGAGGGTGGCAGCATGTCTGAGCAGCGCTTCGGAGAGTTCGTGGCGGTGCGGCGGCACGGCGGCGGCGACGTGGTCGCCGAGCTCGTGCTGGACCGGCCGAAGGCGATGAACGCCGTCTCCACGGAGATGGCGCGCTCGGTCTCCGCCGCGTGCGACGCGCTCGCCGCGGACCCCGGCGTACGGGTCGTCGTACTCACCTCCACCCACGAGCGGGCCTTCTGCGTCGGCGCCGACCTCAAGGAGCGCAACTCCTTCTCGGACGCCGAGCTCGTCCGGCAGCGGCCCACCACCCGCGGGGCGTACGGGGGCGTGCTGGAACTGCCCATGCCGACGGTCGCGGCGGTGCACGGCTTCGCGCTCGGCGGTGGCTTCGAGCTGGCCCTGGCCTGCGACGTGATCGTGGCCGACGAGACGGCCGTGGTCGGGCTCCCCGAGGTGTCGGTGGGCGTGATCCCGGGCGGCGGCGGTACGCAGCTCCTGCCGCGCCGCGTCGGCGCGGCGCGGGCGGCCGAGCTCATCTTCACCGCCCGCCGGGTGGAGGCGGCCGAAGCCCTGTCCCTGGGCCTGGTCGACGAGGTCGCCCCGGCGGGCGGGGACCGCGCACGGGCCCTGGAACTGGCGCTGACGATGGCGGCGAACTCTCCGGTCGGGCTGCGCGCCGCCAAGCGGGCGCTGCGGCTGGGGCACGGCATGGACCTGGCGGCGGGGCTGGAGATCGAGGACGCGGCCTGGCGGACGGTGGCCTTCTCCGGGGACCGGGCCGAGGGCGTGGCGGCCTTCAACGAGAAGCGCAAGCCGAACTGGCCGGGGGAGTAGGGCGGCGCGTCCCGGGGTGACTTCCGGTCACCCCAAGTTGGTCTTACCGTCACTAAATCGGATAAAACTCCCTAATCTGGGGTGATGGGAGTTGACGGGCGGCTACGGGCCGTCGTGGCACTCGCGCAGGCGATGGCGGCGGCCTGCGCGCCGCGGGACAGCGTCCGGGCGGCCGCGCGGGGTGCCCGGCTGGCGATGGACGGCTCGTTCGCCGCGATCTCGGCCTGGGAGCGCGAGCGGGGACGGCTGCGGGTCCTGGTGAACGAGGGCGAGCGGCGGGCCGGGGAGGAGGAGTTCCCCGAGGACGAGTCCTACCCCGTGCACGACTTCCCCGAGATCACCGAGTTCCTGCACGAACGCTGGGTGGGCGGCGGCGGCCCGCACGCCTGGGTCGAGAGCGCCGTCGGCGACCGCCCCGGGCGGCGCGGGGACGCGCTGCGCCGGCGCGGACGCGGGACGTGCGTGGTCGCGCCGATCGTGCTCAGCGGGCGGGCCTGGGGCGAGCTGTACGTGGCCCGGGACGAGGGGCTACCGGACTTCGACGAGGACGACGCGGAGTTCGCGGCGGTGCTGGCGGCGGTGGTCGCGGCCGGGCTCGCGCAGAACGAGCGCCTGGAGGAGGCCCGCCGCCTCGCCTTCACGGACCCGCTGACCGGCCTGGCCAACCGGCGGGCCGTGGACATGAGGCTGGACGAGGCGCTGGAGGAGCACCGGCGCGGCGGGGTGGTGGTCAGCCTCGTGGTGTGCGACCTGAACGGCCTCAAGCGGGTCAACGACACCCTCGGGCACGCGACGGGCGACCGGCTGCTGGAACGGTTCGGCTCGGTGCTGAGCCTGTGCGGGGCGATGCTCCCGGGGGCGCTGGTCGCACGACTGGGCGGGGACGAGTTCTGCCTGGTCAGCGCGGGACCGTCGGCGGACGAGGTGGTCCGGGTCACGAGGGAGGTCTGCGCACGGGCCGCGGAGCTGGAACTGGGCGAGGGGGTGGCGTGCGGGGTCGCCTCCACGGGCGACCCGATCGGGCCGGTGAAGTCCTCCCGGCGGCTGTTCCGGCTGGCGGACGCGGCGCAGTACAAGGCGAAGGCGGCCCGCTCGGCGGAGCCGGTGGTGGCGGGCCGCGACACGGCGGTGGTCCGCCTGGCCGACGCCGCGGCCGCCCGCGAGGGCCGCGGCGAGCGGCGGCGGTTCCGGGGGCGGCAGTAGGGGCTCGGCTCGTGGCTCGGGCGCGCTATCTCCCCGTCGAGGGGTCGGGGGCGGGTCGGCGGCTGCCCACCCGCCTCCCCGGGTGCGGGTGAGTGGGTACGTCGGGTCGTGGCGGGCGGTTTTTGACGGCGCGGCCGGATCGGGGCGGGGCGGCGTCGGCCCCGGCCGTGCCGGGGTGCGCAGTGTGCGCGGTCGCGGGGCGCGGGGGCTCGAAGGGGCGCCGGGCGGTGGCGGCTTCGGATGCGGGGCGGTGGGGTGGGGAGCGGTGCACCCTGGGACGGCCTCAGAGCAGCCTTGGGGGTTTCCCGTCAGTCCCATCGTCCTTCCGTGTCGGGCCGGCCTGTCAAGGGCGCTCCCTTCGGTCGCGTCGCTTCGCGATGGCCTTCGGCCACCCTTGACAGGCCGTCCCGCCCCGGAAAGCCGAAAGACTGCCGGGAAACCCCCAAAAGAACGGTCACGGGGCAGGAGAGGGACAGCGGCTCCGTCAGCGTTGAGGCGAGGGGCCGGGCGCCGGTCGGCCGGGCATCCGACCCCTCAGAAGTCCTGATTCCGAGCCAGGGTGCGCCTACCTGCACGAGAGATCGGTCAGCGCGCCTCCCGGAGCCCCGGCGCGTCAGATCGCTACGCGCTGACCAGGTTTGGGCGTCCGGCGGCCGTCTGGGGCTGATACCCGCACCAGAAGACGAACAGGACAGCCCAGGGTGCCGGTGGGCGCGACAGATCGCTACGCGCTCCTCCCGTCTCGGCGACCGGCCGCCGCCTGGGGCTGGCACCCGCACCAGAAGACGAGCAGAGCGACCAAGGCGGTCAGTGGGCGCGGCAGATCGCTACGCGCTGCCCATTGCTTGGCGGCCGGCGGTCGTCTTGGGCCGGTCATGGGCCGGAAAGAAGGCTCATGCGCCCTCTTTGTCCGTCTCTTGGGGCTGCGGTGAGGTCGGGAGGGGCGCGTGAGGGTCTCTGTCGGAGTTTGCGGTTGAAGGAGATGTCCGCAGGGTCCGACGGGCGGTCAAAGACGCTGTGGGAGGGCTGATTCGCGCCTCGAAGGTGGCCTTCCGGCCCGTTCCCCGCCCGCACCAGCCCCAGACGGCTGCAGGACGCCGATATCCGGGCAGCACGTAGCGATCTCCCGCGCCTGCCGTACCCGATGGGGTCCAGCGCACCATCCGGTGCCGGTATCAGCCCCAGACGGCGGCCAGTCGCCGAAATTCGGGCAGCGCGTAGCGATCTGCTGCGCCCACCGGCTCCCCGGCTGCTCTGTTCGTCTTTTGGTGCCGGTATCAGCCACAGGAGGTCGCCGGACGCCGAGACGAGAGGAGCGCGTAGCGATCTGCTGCGCCCGGACGCCTCCCGGGCCGCTCTGTCCGTCCTTTGGTGCAGGTATCAACCCAGGACGACCGCCGGACGCCGAGATTTGAGGAGCGCGTAGCGATCTGGTGCGCCTGTGGGCTCCGCAGTCGCTCGGGTCGCCTTTTGGTGCGGGTAGTCGCGCCCCTGGCCCGGAACCGGGACTTCTGAGGGCTCGGATGCCCAGCGGGCCGGGCCCCGGCCCCTCGCCTCAGCACCGAGGGGCTGTCCCTCTCCTCCTGCCCCGTGACCGTTCTTTTGGGGGTTTCCCGGCAGTTCTTCGGCTTTCCGTGGCGGGTCGGTCTGTCAAGGGTGGAGCGAAGCGACATCGCGTAGCGACGCGACCGAAGGGAGCGCCCTTGACGGGCCGGCCCGACGCGGAAGGACGATGGGACTGACGGAAAACCCCCAAACCGGCTGTGAGACCGCCCGAGGGTGCACCGCCCCCCACCCCACCGCCCCGCACCCAGGGAGGCGGGTGGGCAGCCACCGACCCGCCCCCACCCCCTCGAGGGGGAGATGGCCCGCCCGCACCGGGAGCCTCGCAGCCCCCGCCCCCGAACACGCGGCCCCGCCGGACCCCGCCCCGCGGGGCGGGGGGAAATCGGTCGGAAATGGAGGGGTGACATGAAGGGATTCAGTCCGTAGGGTGCTGAATATGGATATGCACACTGTCGTGGTGGGGACGTCCGGGACCACCGCCGAGGACGTCATCGCCGTCGCCCGCGGCAACGCGCGGGTCGAGCTGTCCGCCGAGGCGCTGGAAGCGCTCGGCCGCGCTCGCGAGATCGTCGACGCGCTCGCCGCCAAGCCCGAGCCCGTCTACGGGGTCTCCACCGGCTTCGGGGCGCTCGCCTCCCGGCACATCAGCCCCGAGCTGCGCGCGCAGCTCCAGCGCAACATCGTCCGTTCGCACGCCGCCGGCATGGGCCCGCGCGTCGAGCGGGAGGTCGTCCGCGCCCTGATGTTCCTGCGTCTGAAGACGGTGGCCTCCGGGCACACCGGCGTGCGGCCCTCGGTCGCGCAGACCATGGCCGACCTGCTCAACGCCGGGATCACCCCCGTCGTCCACGAGTACGGCTCCCTCGGCTGCTCGGGCGACCTCGCGCCGCTCTCCCACTGCGCCCTGGCGCTGATGGGCGAGGGTGACGCCGAGGGTCCCGACGGCACCGTCCGCCCCGCCGGCGAGCTGCTCGCCGAGCACGGCATCGAGCCCGTCGAGCTGCGCGAGAAGGAGGGCCTCGCCCTCCTCAACGGCACCGACGGCATGCTCGGCATGCTCGTCATGGCCCTCGCCGACCTCGACACGCTGTACAAGTCCGCCGACATCACCGCCGCGCTGACCCTGGAGGCGCTGCTCGGCACCGAGAAGGTGCTGGCGCCCGAGCTGCACGCCATCCGCCCGCACCCCGGCCAGGGCGCCTCCGCCGCCAACATGGCCGCCGTGCTGAAGGGTTCCGGGCTCACCGGGCACTTCCAGGAGGAGTCCGCGCCGCGCGTGCAGGACGCGTACTCCGTGCGCTGCGCCCCGCAGGTGGCCGGCGCGGGCCGCGACACCATGGCGCACGCCGCCCTCGTCGCCTCCCGCGAGCTGGCCGCGGCCGTCGACAACCCGGTCGTGCTGCCCGACGGACGCGTGGAGTCCAACGGCAACTTCCACGGCGCGCCCGTGGCGTACGTGCTGGACTTCCTGGCCATCGCCGCCGCGGACCTCGGCTCCATCGCCGAGCGCCGCACCGACCGCCTCCTCGACAAGAACCGCAGCCACGGCCTGCCGCCGTTCCTCGCGGACGACGCGGGTGTCGACTCCGGTCTGATGATCGCCCAGTACACGCAGGCCGCCCTGGTCAGCGAGATGAAGCGGCTGGCCGTCCCGGCGTCCGCCGACTCGATCCCCTCCTCGGCCATGCAGGAGGACCACGTCTCCATGGGCTGGTCGGCGGCGCGCAAGCTGCGTACCGCCATCGACAACCTGACGCGGATCGTCGCCATCGAGCTGTACGCGGCCACCCGCGCCATCGAGCTGCGGCACGGGCTGACCCCGGCGCCGGCCAGCCAGGCCGCCATCGCGGCGACGCGTGCGGCGGGTGTCGAGGGCCCCGGCCCGGACCGCTTCCTCGCGCCGGACCTGGCCGCCGCCGACGCCTTCGTGCGCGCGGGCGGGCTCGTCGCGGCCGTGGAGCCGGTGACGGGTCCCCTCGCCTGACCCGCGGCGGTAGAGAACGGCGGAAGGGCCGCACCCCGAGGGGGTGCGGCCCTTCCGCCGTTTCTAGAGGCTGCGGGAGCGGCGTACGGAGAAGGCGACGAAGCCCGCGCCGAGGCCGAGGCAGACGGTGCCGCCCAGGACGTAGGGGGTGGTGTCGATGCTGCCGGTGTCGGCGAGCGAGAGGACGGTGATGCCGGCGGGCCGTTCGTCGGAGACGCCGGCGATGGTCCCGGTTCCGTTACCGGTCCCCGTGCCGGCAACGGAAGCGGCGCCCTCGTCGTCCGCACCGGTGTCCGAGACGGTTCCGGTGTTGGCGGCGGCGGGCGCGCCCGGGGTGCCCGCGGACAGGCCCGGGGCGGTGGCGTTCGCCGACGGGACGAACCAGAGGGCGGCGAGGAGGGTGGTCGCCCCGAGGGCGGTGAGCAGAGGTCGACGTGCGGACACGGTGCGATCCCCCTTGCGGAAGCAGCGAATTGGCCGTGTGCGCAGATGCTAGTGAAAGGGGCGGGTCGCGGGAAAGTCGAGGCTGTCGCGGGCTTACTCTCCGTCGTATGAACCCTTCTGATGAATCACGATACGTACGGCTTCGGGTTGATTTGGTGCTGGAGGTGTCGGACTCCGACGCCCTCATCGGCGCGGCCCTCGCGCACATCAAGGCCGACGAGTTCATGCCGGACGAGGAGCGCGCGCACGCGGAGTCGGCGGTCAGGGAGGACGAATCGGAGGCGCTGGCCTACCTCGTCGACCCCACTGACCTGGTCGCGGAGCTGACCGGAGTCGAGCTGGCACAGGCCTCTTGGAGCAGCGAACCGGTCGAATACGACCCCGAGTCCCTGGAGTGGGACCTCGACGGGGAAGATGGTGCTTTCGAAGAAGGGGCCGACAACGCCTGACCGTGGGGTTGCACACATTCGAACGGGATGTGGAACCGAACCGCGTCGTTAACGCGTTGTCAGGACGAGCAGGGGGCGACGCCCCCTGCCCGGCCCGATCCCGGGATCGCAGCCCGGGGTTTCACGGCAACGATGGAGTGACGTGTGAGGACGTACAGCATGCGGCGGAGAAGGTCCCTGGTGGCCGTGTCCGCCGTGCTCGGTGGCGTACTGATGCTTTCGGCCTGCAATGACGGGGGCGGCGAAAAGTCTCAGGGCAGCTCGGACGCGGGCAAGTCGCAGGCGGAGGTCGACGCGGCGGCGGCAAAGGACGCCTCGAAGGCCCGAATAGCCATCACGCCCAAGGACGGCTCCACCAACGTCCCGCTGAACGACGGGACGAACGTCGCCGTCAGCGACGGCACGCTCACGAAGGTCGAGCTGAAGAGCTCCGACGGCACGGCCGTCACGGGCAAGATCGCCGCCGACGGCAAGAGCTGGAAGCCGGACGCCGCGCTGAAGCGCTCCACCAAGTACGCCCTCGCGGCGACCGCGAAGGACGAGGCCGGGCGCGAGGCGCACGAGAACGCCTCCTTCACCACCCTCTCCCCGGAGAACAGCTTCGTCGGCTCCTTCGTGCCGGAGGAGGGCGAGACGGTCGGCGTGGGCATGCCGGTCTCGATCACCTTCAACAAGCCGATCAAGGACCAGAAGGCCGTCCAGGCGGCCATCAGCGTCACCTCCAGCAGCGGCCAGGAGGTCGTCGGCCACTGGTTCGGCAACCAGCGCCTGGACTTCCGCCCGGAGCAGTACTGGCAGGCGAACTCCACCGTCACCCTGAAGCTCGCCCTCCAGGGCGTCCAGGGCGCGCCCGGCATCGTCGGCGCGCAGAACAAGACCGTCACCTTCAAGGTCGGCCGGAGCCAGGTCTCCACCGTCGACGTGAAGGCGAAGACGATGACGGTCACGCGTGACGGACAGGTCCTCAAGACCATCCCGATCTCCGCCGGTTCTCCCGAGAACCCCACGTACAACGGCCAGATGGTGATCTCCGAGAAGTTCAAGGAGACCCGGATGGACGGCTCGACCGTGGGCTTCAAGAACAGCGAGGGCAAGGGCGAGTACGACATCAAGGACGTCCCGCACGCGATGCGGCTGTCCACGTCGGGCACGTTCATCCACGGCAACTACTGGGGCGCCGACTCGATCTTCGGCAAGGTCAACACCAGCCACGGCTGTGTCGGTCTGAACGACGCCCAGGGCGCCAACGACCCGAACCAGCCGGGTGCCTGGTTCTTCGACAACTCGCTCATCGGCGACGTCGTCACCGTGGTGAACTCCCCGGACAAGACCATCAAGCCGGACAACGGCCTCAACGGCTGGAACATGCCGTGGGCCGAGTGGAAGGCCGGTCCGTCGGCCTGACGCCACGGCAGCGGTACGGACGGAAGGCGGGGAGCCCGGAAGGGCTCCCCGCCTTCCGGCGTTCGCGGAGGTCCTCCGTGAACCGGGCTGAAAAGAGAGCCCGGTTCAGGGCCGCAGCGCCTACAGTCCAGCCATGACGAAGATCAACACCTTGTCCGTTCCCCCCACCGACGCCGAGGTCGACGCATGGTGGGCCGTCCAGGCCGCCGCGCACGCCACCGACGCCGCCGCCCTGCCGGCCGTGCCCGCCCCCTCGCGGACGGAGGCCGCCGGACGGCTGCGCGTCCCGCCGTCGCGCGGCCGCTTCGCGCACTGGACGGCCGGGGACGGTGCGGGACAGGCCGCCCTGCTGCTCTTCACCGAGCGGGGCAACACCCACACCGCGTTCCTGGACGAGCTGACCGTGCGGCCCGACGCGCGCCGCAGCGGTGTGGGCACGGCCCTGTGGCAGCGGGTCCGCCGCGAGCTCCTCGACCAGGGCCGCACCTCCGTCGCCACCGTCACCGACCTCGGCGGCCCCGGGCAGGCCTTCGCGGAGTCCCTGGGCTTCGAGAACGTGCTCTCCATGGGCTGGTACGTGCGGGAGCTCGGCGCGGACGGCCCGCCGGAGGTGCCCGCCACCCCCGGCTACGAGTTCCACGTCTGGCCGGGCCTCGTGCCCGACGCGTGGGCCCCGGCCACCGCCGTCGCCCACGGGGCGATGGAGGACGCCCCGAGCGGGGACAGCGAGGAGGCCTTCGTGGCCTGGACCCCCGAGCGGGTGCACAGTGCGCAGCAGCTGGTCCTCGACCGGGGCGGCGAGATCGCCCTGGCCGCTGCGGTCACCCCGGCCGGGGAGGTGGCCGCGTACACGGTGCTGGTGCTGCCGGATCCGGCGGGCCCGCGCGCCCTCCAGTACGACACCGTGGTCGTCCCCGCGCACCGGGGCCACGGCCTGGGCCGCGCGGTCAAGCTGCGGATGGAGGCGTACGCGGCCGAGCACTGCCCGGGGCTGCGCTGGATCGGCACCACGGTGGCCGACGAGAACGGCCCGATGCTGGCGGTGAACGAGTCCCTCGGCTACCGCCGCGAGCGCGGCGCGGGCGTCTTCCAGCTCAAGCTCTGACCCCTGCCGCCGCCCCCTCCGCCCCTCCGCCCCTACGCGGGTTCCTCGGCGGCCCGCTGCGGCGCGGACGGCGGGGCCACCGGCGGGGCCGTCCAGGACGACAGCAGCCGCAGGGCGTCCGCCGAGGGCGAGCCGGGCTCGGCGTGGAAGGTCACCAGGCACTGTGCCGGGTCGTCGGGCAGCGTCAGCGTCTCGAAGGCCAGGTCCAGCTGCCCGACGATGGGGTGCCGCAGCCGCTTCACGCCGTGCGTCTTGTCGGCCACGGTGTGCGCGGCCCACAGCCGCCGGAACTCCTCGTTCTTCACCGACAGTTCCCCGACCAGCGCCGACAGCCGCTCGTCGTCGGGGTGCTGGCCCGCGTACAGGCGCAGGTTGCTGACCACCTCGCAGGCCCGGCACTCCCAGTCCGCGTACAGCTCGGCCGTCGCCGGGTCCAGGAACACCAGCCGCACCAGGTTGCGCTCCGCCGCCGGCAGTGCCCCGAAGTCCCCGAAGACGGCCGCGGCGAGCGGGTTCCAGGCGATCACGTCCTGCCGCCGCCCCACCAGGTACGCCGGTACGCCGTCCATCGCCGCCAGCAGCGCGCGCAGCTCCGGGCGGACCTGCTGGGGGCGGGCCGTGCGGCCGCCGGAGCGGCGGGTGCGGGGGCTGGCCAGGTGGTTCAGGTGCGCCGACTCGGCGGCGCCGAGGCGCAGTGCCCGTGCGATGGCGTCCAGGACCTCCGCCGACACGTTCTGGCCGTGGCCCTGTTCCAGGCGCGTGTAGTACGCCACGGAGACCCCGGCGAGCTGGGCCAGCTCCTCGCGGCGCAGGCCCGGGACCCGGCGACGGCGCCCGTGGTCGGGCAGGCCCACGTCGGCGGGCCGCAGGCGGGCGCGGCAGCTGCGCAGGAAGTCCCCGAGTTCGGCTCGTTGATCAAGCTGGTCCATACCGCAAGTATCCCCGGCCCGCGCGGCCGGCGCCGGGCTCAGCCTGACCCCGTCAGGGGTAGGTCCAGCGGTCATAGGCTCCGCAGGGGTCTGGGTGGGCGGCGCGGGAGGGGGCAAGGTGGGTGACGTCGAAGAACGGACGCCACGGCCCGCCCGCAGCACCGCGCGGTACGGCCCCCCAGGCGTCCTCGTCCGAGGAGAGCACCCCATGTCCGTCACCCAGGCAGCCGCCTACGCCGCCCCCGCCCCCAAGGCCCCGCTGGAGCGCACCACGGTCCCGCGCCGCCCGGTCGGCGAGCACGACGTACTGATCGAGGTCAAGTTCGCCGGCATCTGCCACTCCGACATCCACCAGGCCCGCGACGGCTGGGGCGAGGGCATCTTCCCGATGGTCCCCGGCCACGAGATCGCCGGTGTCGTCGCCGAAGTCGGCGCGGGCGTCACGCGGTTCGCGGTCGGCGACCGGATCGGCGTCGGCTGCATGGTCGACTCCTGCCGCGAGTGCGAGTACTGCCTGGCCGGGCAGGAACAGCACTGCGTGCGGGGCATGACGGGCACGTACAACGCCCTCGACCGCAACGGCGACCCCACGTACGGCGGTTACTCCACGCACCTCGTCGTCGACGAGAACTACGCCGTCCGCATCCCCGAGGGCCTCTCCCTCGACGCGGCCGCGCCGCTGCTGTGCGCGGGCATCACCCTGTACTCGCCGCTCAGGCACTGGCAGGCGGGCCCGGGCAAGAAGGTCGCGGTGGTCGGCCTCGGCGGACTGGGCCACATGGGCGTGAAGCTCGCCGCCGCGCTCGGTGCCGAGGTGACCGTCCTGTCGCAGTCGCTGCGCAAGAAGGACGACGGTCTGCGGCTGGGCGCCACGCACTACTACGCGACGAGCGACGCGGCCACCTTCGAGGAGCTGAAGGGACGCTTCGACCTGATCCTCTCGACGGTCTCCGCGCCGCTGGGCCTGGACCGGTACCTGTCGCTGCTGCGGGTCGGCGGTGCGCTGGTGAACGTGGGCGCCCCGGAGGAGCCGGTGGAGCTGAACCTGTTCTCCGTGATCGGCGGCAACAAGACCCTCGCCGGGTCGATGATCGGCGGCATCGCCGAGACGCAGGAGATGCTGGACTTCTGCGCGGAGCACGGCCTGGGCGCGGACATCGAGGTGATCCGCGCGGAGGACGTCAACGAGGCCTACGAACGCGTCCTGTCCAGCGACGTCCGCTACCGCTTCGTCATCGACGCGTCGACGATCTGACGCGGCAGCCGGGCCCGCGGCCGCCCGTGGGGCGTCCGCGGGCCGCGCACCGGCCGGGGCCGGGCCCGCGGCCGCCGCGCCGCTGCGCTATTCCGCCGCCGCCACGCCGATCGGGCAGGAGACGCCCGTGCCGCCGATGCCGCAGTAGCCGCCGGGGTTCTTGTCGAGGTACTGCTGGTGGTACGGCTCCGCCGGCCAGAAGGGGCGGTCTTCGGCCGGGAGGACGGCGGTGGTGATGGTGCCGTGGCCCGAGGCCGTCAGGACGCGCTGGTAGGCGTCGCGGGAGGCTTCGGCGGCCGCCTGGTGGGCGGGGGAGTGGGTGTAGACGGCCGAGCGGTACTGGGTGCCTACGTCGTTGCCCTGGCGGAAGCCCTGGGTGGGGTCGTGGGACTCCCAGAAGAGCTTCAGGAGGGTCTGGTAGGAGACCTGCGCCGGGTCGAAGACCACGCGGACCACCTCGGTGTGGCCGGTCTGGCCGGAGCACACCTCCTCGTACAGCGGGTTTTCGGTGTAGCCGCCCTGGTAGCCGGCCAGGGTGGTCCACACTCCGGGGGTCTGCCAGAACTTGCGCTCGGCGCCCCAGAAGCAGCCCAGGCCGAAGTCGGCGACCTCCAGGCCCTCCGGGTAGGGGCCGGACAGCGGGTTGCCGAGGACCGTGTGGCGCTCGGGCACCGGGAACGGTGCTTCGGCGCGGCCCTTGAGGGCCTCCTCGCGGGTGGGGAGCTCGGGCGTGCGGCGGTACGAGAACATGGATTCCCTCCTTGTGGGAGGGACAACGGATCGGGGCGGGCGGGGATTCCCTCCCCGCCCGCCCCGGTCTGCCGCGCCCGGACCTACTCGTCCGGCGTGCTCACGTCCACCGCCCAGTCGCGGGCGTACAGGTAGCGCCGCCTGGGCTCTGCGGCGTACGTCCACGGCACGGCGCCGATGTACCCGTCCACGTGCCGGAACTGCTCGACCGCCTCCGCGTCCCGGTCCTGCCAGAACAGCAGGTAGGCCAGCATGTGCCGCATCCGCGGGGTCCCGGGGTGCGCGTTGCCGGCGGCGGCCAGGTCCGCGAGGGCCGCGTCGGTCGCGGCGACGATCTCCGGCTCCTTGTAGTACGTCTCCGGCAGCAGGTCGTCCTCGTACGTCTCCTGCTCGAAGTACGCCATCAGCGGCAGCAGGGTCAGCAGGTCGCCCGGCTTCCCGGCGGCCGCCGACGCGCGGGCGTACTCCATGGCCAGCTCGTGCGAGCCCTGCCACTTCGCGCACCAGTACTGCAGGCCCGCGACGTGGGACCACAGCACCCGCGGGGCGCGTTCGGTGATCTTCCCCCACAGCTCCCGGTACTGCTCGTGCGAGTAGCCCAGGCCCATGGCGATGGCCTGCTCGACGACGTACGGGGAGGGGTCGGCGGGGTCGGCCAGCTCCTGCGCCTCGTGCGCGTCGGCCCGGGCCTTGCCCAGCAGCTGGTGGAAGATCCGGAACTGCTCCTGGGTGGTGCTGCGGCCGGACTGGCTGCCGCGCACGTTCCAGGCGACCATCACGCTGGTGTCGGCGTTGACCAGGGCCGCCGTGGCGTCCCCGGGCCTGGCCGCGCGCCAGGCCAGCAGCCAGGCGTCGTCCTCGGCGGCCGCCTCGGCCAGCGGGCGCACCCGCTCCAGCCGCTCCTGCCAGTCCTGCCCGGCGGCGTCGAGGTACGCGGCGGCCGCCTCCCAGTCGCCCGAGCGGACGGCCTCCAGGACGGCGGTCCGCCCGGCCGGGACCGGCGCCGGGTTCCCGGTGTCGAGGTCGGCCTCCGAGACGAAGCCCTGCGCGACGGCGGCCGCAGCCTTGCGGTCCTCGGCTTCGGCCTTCCCGGCCTCGGCCTGCGCGTCCAGGACGCCGATCTCGGCCTCCAGGCGCTTGGCCTTGCGGATGTAGTACGTCCCGCGCAGCACCCAGCAGGCGACGGCCAGCAGCAGGGCGCCGATGACGACGAGCACGACGGTCACGGGGCGAGCACCAGCTTCCGCAGGAGTTCGGTGTCGGGCAGGTCGGCGACGGCCGCGTCCAGCGCGGGGCCGAGCTCGTCCTCGAAACCGGGAACGGGGTAGGACAGGGAGGCCGAGTCCGACCAGGACAGCTCCCAGCGGGCGGCGCCGCGGGCCAGCAGCTCGACGGTGACCAGCTGGCCGAGGGCCCGCCGGACGACCGGGCGGGCGAACTCGCGGGCGGTGCGGCCGGTCGCGGCCTGCGCCTCGTCGGACTTCGGGAAGCGGTCGGCGATCCGCCAGCGCACCGCCGGGTCGGCGTCGATCGCGTCGAGCAGGTCGCCCAGGCCGGGGCCGGCGCCCTCGGCGGTGAGGGCCTCGCGGACGTCCTCCGCGCCCCGGCCGACGTAGGTGGTCATCGACCGGTGGACGAGCTCGTCCCAGTCCACGCGGGTGAGCGCGAGCGCCTCGGGGGTGAGGACGACCTGCTCCAGCGCGGCCAGCGCCTCCTGCGGGGAGGAGAGCAGCTCCAGCGCCGGGCGGGCGCTCTGGCCGGCGCGGCCGTCGTCGGGCAGGGCCTCGATGCGGGCCACGCGCTCGGCGAGCGCGGGGTGGGAGTCGTACGGGGAGGCGGGCTCGGTGGACAGGTCGTGGCGCATCTTCTCCAGCTCGCCGGGGCGGGCGTCGAGCAGGTGCCGCAGTCCGCCGAAGACCTGGCCGGGGCGCGGCAGCAGGCCGGCGCCGACGCCGAGGGTGGCGTACGAGCTCATGTAGAAGCCGTGCGCCGAGTCGAGGGCGTTCAGCTGGCGCAGCGCGGAGGCGGCGGAGTCGCGGCCGGCGATGCGGACGGAGGCGAGGTCGGCGGCCAGCTCCTGGCGGCGCGAGGAGGAGAGGGTGGCCCGCATGTAGAAGTGGGCGTAGCCGGTGTAGATCGCGGCCATGGCGCGGTACGAGAAGCCCGCGCCGTCGGTGTCGATCTCCTTGGCCTTCTTGCCCTTGGCGATCCGCTTCTCGGCGCGCTTCTCCTGCTTGGCGCGCTCCTTGGCCTCGGTGTTGTCCGCGCGGTCGTGGAAGTGCCGGATGGTGCGCACGAGCTGGGCGCGGCCGCGGGCGATCAGCGGGGTGAGGCGGGTGTCGAAGTTGGCGTAGTGGCCCATCTCGTGGGCGAGGACGGCGCGCAGCTGCATCTCGTCCATGCCCGTCATCAGGGGCAGGCCCAGGTAGAGGCGGCGGGTGCCGGAGACCAGGCCGAGCAGCCGGGAGTCCTCGGAGACGGCCGCGTTGACCTCGTCGATCAGCACGATCTCGTCGGGGGCGCGGGTGCCGACCTCGGCGGCGATCTCGCGCACGGCCTGCCACAGGGCGGGCTCCTGCGCCTCGGTGACGCGGACGCCGGGCATGGGGTCGGCCTTGGGCGTGCGGAGCATGAACATGCCGCGGATGATCGGGATGGCGAGGACCACCGTACCGATGACGATCTTGCCGCCCACGGCCCCGTTGAGCCAGGAGACGGCGGCCCAGTCGGCGAGCCCGAGGAGGGCGAGCAGGAAGACGCTCAGCAGGTAGAAGCCGGCGAGCAGGACGAGGGCGCGCAGAGCGCGCAGCGAAGCGCCCATATGGTTGGGGTCCCCCCACGGGATGGTGCGGCTTTTGACGCGCACATGGTGCAATGTTTACGCGCACCTTATGACCCGGCGCCGACATACCGGGAGCGGGGGTACCGATATCCGGAGCGAGGGGGGCCGGGGGCGCCCGCCGCACGCACCCTCGCGGACCCCCGCCGCCCCTCGCGGACCGGCGGCCGTCAGTGCGGCAGCGTCGCCGGGGAACCGCCGTTGGCCTCGTAGCCGGCCACCGCCATCGCCCGGGCCACCGCGTACGCGGCGGCCGGCCCGTCCGTGGCCGACCACGGCAGGGCGCCCACGTACCCGTCGACGTGCCGGACCTGCTCCATGGCCTCCGCCCAGCGGCCCGCGCCGACCAGGAACCACAGCAGCAGGTGCCGTACGTGCGCCAGCACCGGATCGTCCGCACGCGCCTGGTGCACCGCGTACAGGGCGCCCTCCAGGGCCCGCGAGACGACCGCGGTCCTGCCGAAGTCGCTGACCAGGACCGTGTCGGGCATGTTCTCGTACAGGGAGAACAGCGGCAGCGCCGCCAGCAGCGAGCCCTGCGGGGCGCGGGCCGCGGCCGTCTGCGCGAACGCGTCGGCCTTCTCCCGGGAGCCGTGCCACTTCTCGCACCAGTAGTGCAGGGCGGCCAGGTGCGCGCCCATGTGGGCGGGCGCCACGTCGATCACCCGGGCCCACAGCGCGTCGAACTCCGCCTCCGAGTACCCCAGCCCCCGCGCGATCGCCAGCTCCGTGATGACCGGCACCGGGTCGCCGGGTGCCAGCAGCGAGGCCTTGCGGCAGGCGTCACGGGCCTCCTCCAGCATGATCCGGTGGTCCTGCGAGCCCACCCCGCCCGAGGACCGCCAGGCCTGCTGCACCAGCAGCTCCGCGTGGACCTGGGCGCCGCCCGCGTCCTTCTCCGCCTCCAGCCGCCAGGCCTTCAGCCACTGCGCGCCCTCGCCGGGGCGCTGCGACAGCTCCAGGGCCGCCGCGCCGCCGAAGGCCTGCACGCGCTGCCAGCGCCGTTCGCCGTCCTTCGGGGTGCCGGCGAGCAGGGCGGACGCGGCCCGCCAGTGGCCGGTGCGCTGGACGTTCTCCAGAGCGTCCATCAGGTCGTGGTCGGGTCCGGGCACCCGGACGTCCAGTTCCTCCTCGCGCGCGAAACCGTAGTCCGCCGGGTCGGCGGCGTCGGGGCTGCCCGGCGAGACCAGCGTCAGACCGCCCCGCCTGGCCCGCTTGAACGAGAAGATCATGGCGGCGGCCAGGGCCAGCCCCATCAGGACCCAGAAAATCTGCATACCGCCAAGCGAACCAGACCGGGCGGCCGAATGGCGAGCGGGTGCAGGTCAGCGTGCGGTCAGGCCAGGAGAGGACCGCGGCGCTGACGGGGCATAGCATCTGCCTCATGAGCGACGACAGCCACGAGCACCAGAGCTTCGAGACCCGCGCGATCCACGCGGGCAACACGGCGGACCCGCAGACCGGCGCGGTCGTGCCGCCCATCTACCAGGTGTCCACCTACAAGCAGGACGGCGTGGGCGGACTGCGCGGCGGCTACGAGTACAGCCGCAGCGCCAACCCGACCCGTACCGCGCTGGAGGAGAACCTCGCGGCGCTGGAGGGCGGCCGCCGCGGCCTCGCCTTCGCGTCCGGGCTCGCCGCCGAGGACTGCCTGCTGCGTACGCTGCTCTCCCCGGGCGACCACGTGGTCATCCCCAACGACGCGTACGGCGGCACGTTCCGCCTGTTCGCGAAGGTCGTCTCCCGCTGGGGCGTGGAGTGGTCGGTGGCCGACACCTCCGACGCGGACTCGGTGCGCGCGGCCCTCACCCCGAAGACCAAGGTCATCTGGGTCGAGACCCCCTCGAACCCGCTGCTGGGCATCACCGACATCGCGATGATCGCCCAGATCGCGCGCGAGGCCGGCGCGAAGCTGGTCGTCGACAACACCTTCGCCTCCCCCTACCTCCAGCAGCCGCTGGCGCTCGGCGCCGACGTGGTCGTGCACTCGCTGACCAAGTACATGGGCGGCCACTCCGACGTCGTCGGCGGCGCCCTGGTCACGGCCGACGAGGCCCTCGGCGAGGAGCTGGCCTACCACCAGAACGCGATGGGCGCGGTCGCAGGCCCCTTCGACTCCTGGGTCGTGCTGCGCGGCATCAAGACGCTGGCCGTGCGCATGGACCGGCACGCCGAGAACGCGGCGAAGGTCGTGGAGGCGCTCAAGCGTCACCCGAAGGTCACCAAGGTCCTCTACCCGGGCCTGCCCGAGCACCCGGGCCACGAGATCGCCGCCAAGCAGATGCGCAACTTCGGCGGCATGGTCTCCTTCCAGGTCGCCGGCGGCGAGGAGGAGGCCGTCGCGGTCTGCGGCCGCACCAGGATCTTCACGCTGGCCGAGTCCCTCGGCGGCGTCGAGTCCCTCATCGAGCACCCGGGCAGGATGACCCACGCCTCGGTGGCCGGCTCGGCCCTGGAGGTCCCCGCCGACCTGATCCGCGTCTCCGTCGGCATCGAGAACGCCGACGACCTCGTCGCGGACCTCGTCCAGGCCCTCGGCTAGGACGTACGCCGCCGCCCCCGGAGCGCTACCAGCCCTCCAGGGGCGGCGACACGTCGCTCGGCGGGACCGCCCACGGCCGGGTCATCGCCGCCCACACCGTGAAGGCCACCGCCGCCGCCCACAGCACCGCCCAGCCGAACCGGCGCAGCGCGCGCCGGCGGCGCAGCAGCCGCCTGCCGTGCGTCCGGGCCGCCGCCGCGAGATCGGCCGGGACCGCCGGGTGCGGGCCGTCGAGCAGCTGCCTGACCTGCGTCTCCTTCCGGTCGAGGGGGCTCATGCCGCCTCCGCCGGGGACTGCGCGGCAGCGGCCCGCATGGCGGCCACCGCCCGGTTGCAGACCGCCTCGACCCGCTCCGGCGGCAGCCCCAGCTGCGCGGCCGTGACCTCCTCCGCGACGCCCTCGTAGATCCGCATCACCAGCACCAGCCGCTCCAGCGGGCCCAGCGGCGCCAGGACCCCGCCGCGCGCGGGCAGCCGGCGGGCGGTGCGGGCGTACGCGGCGCACAGCTCGGCGCGGGTGCGGTCGTACGGGTCGTCGTCGCGCAGCCGCGCCCAGTGCGCGTACGTACGGGCCAGCGCGCCCGCGAGGATCCGCCGGGCCGCGGGCGCCGCGTCCGGGGGCTCGGCCGTCAGCAGCGCGGCGACGTGCAGCAGCCGCCCCGCCGCGCCCGCGACGAAGGCCTCGAACTCCGCATCCCGCCCCGAACGCCGGTCCACAGCACACATGGTGGGGCCGGGGCCACCACCCCGGTCAAGGGGTCGGACGCGGCCGGATCCGACGGTTCGGAAACGGCCGGACCCGACGGTCCGGCGGCCGCCGGGTCAGGAGGCCGGGCCGCCCTCGGAGGCCGCGGACATCAGCTCCGACAGCGAGCCGTTGAAACGGGTCAGCAGCGCGGTGAACACCTCGCGCTCGTCCTCCGCCCAGCCCTCCGTCACCCGGGCCATCAGCTCCCGCCGCGAGGAGCGGACCTCCTCCAGCCGGGCCAGTCCGCGCGGGGACAGCGCCAGCACCACGGCCCGGCCGTCCTCGGGGTGCGAGGTCCGCTTGACCAGGCCGCCGTCCACGAGCGGGGCGACCTGCCGGGTCACGGTGGACGAGTCGATGCCCATCCCGCCCGCGAGCGCCTTCACGCCCATCGGGCCTTCCAGGTCCAGCCGGTTCAGCAGCAGGTACGCGGCCCGGTCCATCGAGTTGCGGGCCTGGCCGACGCCGCCCAGGCGGGTCTGCTCGGCCCGGCGGGCGAAGACCGCCACCTGGTGCTGGAGCGCGTCGAGGAGTCCCGCTCCGGCGGGCGCTTCGGCCGCCGTGGGCAGGTCGGAACTGGCCGGGATCGAGGGCATGGCCGTGGGCTCTCTTCGCGTGGGGCCGACAGGGATGGGGGACAGAGTACGCGGCCATGCGGCGGCTCGTACGCCGCGTTTGATAACTGATACGGCCCGTGCCGACGACCGCTGGAGGAGTGTCCCGCATGGCGAGATTCCGCCGGTTGTGTGCCCCTTATGCGCCCCTTGTGGTGCGCCCGCGCGACGCCCCGCCCGGCGCCCCGCCGGGCCCGCCTCCGTCCCTGAGCCGGGGCCCCCGCGGGCTGCGAGACTGGCCGCATGAACTACCGCGTGCCCGTGCCCGTCCCGCAGGTCATCCTCGACGACGTCCGGGGGGCCCAGAAGATGCTGTCGGGCGTGTCCCGGGTGACGCCGATGGAGGGCAGCCGGCACCTCTCGGCCCTCACGGGCTCCCCCGTCCACTTCAAGTGCGAGAACCTCCAGCGCACCGGCTCCTTCAAGCTCCGCGGAGCGTACGTGCGCATCGCCGGCCTGCGCCCCGAACAGCGCGCCGCCGGGGTCGTCGCCGCCAGCGCGGGCAACCACGCCCAGGGCGTGGCCCTCGCCTCCTCCCTGCTCGGCGTCCGCTCCACCGTGTTCATGCCGGTCGGCGCCCCGCTGCCGAAGGTGGCCGCCACCCAGGAGTACGGCGCCGAGGTGCGCCTGCACGGCCAGGTCGTCGACGAGACCCTCGCCGCCGCCCAGGAGCACGCCGACCGCACCGGGGCCGTGTTCATCCACCCCTTCGACCACCGCGACATCATCGCCGGCCAGGGCACCGTGGGCCTGGAGGTCCTGGAGCAGTGCCCCGAGGTGCGCACCATCCTCGTCGGCATCGGCGGCGGCGGGCTCGCCGCCGGCGTCGCGGTCGCCGTCAAGGCGCTGCGCCCGGACGTGAAGGTGATCGGCGTGCAGGCGGCGGGCGCCGCCGCGTACCCGCCCTCGCTGCGCGTCGGGCACCCGGTGTCGATCGAGAACCCGAACACGATGGCGGACGGCATCAAGGTCGGCCGTCCCGGCGACGTCCCCTTCGCGATCATCGGGGAGCTGCTGGACGACGTACGGACCGTCTCCGAGGACGCCCTGTCCAGCGCCCTGCTGCTCTGCCTGGAGCGGGCCAAGCTGGTCGTGGAACCGGCCGGGTGCAGCACGGTGGCGGCGCTGCTGAGCGAACCGGAGCTGTACGGGAACGGCCCGGTGGTCGCCGTGCTGTCGGGCGGCAACGTCGACCCGCTGCTGCTCCAGCGGATCCTGCGGCACGGCATGGCGGCGGCGGGCCGCTACCTGTCGCTGCGGCTGCGGGTCGCGGACCGGCCGGGGGCCCTGGCCGGGCTGCTGGCGGTGCTGTCGACGGTGGACGCCAACGTCCTGGACGTCAGCCACGTACGGACCGACCCGCGGCTCGGGCTGACCGAGGTCGAGGTGGAGCTGCAACTGGAGACGAAGGGGCCCCAGCACTGCGCGGAGGTCGCCCGCTCCCTGCACGCGGCGGGCTACCGGGTCATGGACTGACCCCTCGGGCCGGGCCCTGCGGACCGGGCCCTGCGGCTGAGCCCTCCGCGAAAACCGTGGCGGGGACGCGATATGACGCAATACGGTGCCGGTGCGCCGGGCGAGCGCTGCCCGACGCCCCTAGGCTTTTGCCTAGGAATGTCCAGGAACAACCGGCCCCATCGCTCAGGGAGAACCCCTATGCCAGGCGCCATATACGCCGAAGGCCTGGTCAAGACCTTCGGCGAAGTACGTGCACTGGACGGCGTGGACCTCGACGTCCCCGAAGGAACCGTCCTGGGCCTGCTCGGCCCGAACGGCGCGGGCAAGACCACGACCGTGCGCGTACTGACCACCCTCCTCCAGCCCGACAGCGGCCGCGCCGTCGTCGCCGGGATCGACGTACTCAAACACCCCAACGAGGTCCGCCGCTCCATCGGCCTCTCCGGCCAGTTCGCCGCCGTGGACGAATACCTCACCGGCCGCGAGAACCTCCAGATGGTCGCCCGGCTCTACCAGATGAACGCCAGGGCGGCCAAGGCCCGCGCAGTGGAGCTCCTGGAGCGCTTCAACCTCGCGGACGCCGCCGACCGCACCGCCAAGACCTACTCCGGCGGCATGCGCAGGCGCCTCGACCTCGCCGCCGCCCTCGTCGTCCGCCCGCCCGTCATGTTCATGGACGAACCCACCACCGGCCTCGACCCGCGCAACCGCCAGGCCCTGTGGGACGTCATCGAGGAACTCGTCGCCGGCGGCACCACCCTCCTGCTCACCACCCAGTACCTGGAGGAGGCCGACCGCCTCGCCCACGACATCTGCGTGGTCGACCACGGCAAGGTCATCGCCCGAGGCACCTCCGACCAGCTCAAGGCCCGGACCGGCGGCGAACGCGTCGAGGTCGTCGTCCACGAACGCGGCCACATCGCCACCGCCCGCGAGGTCCTCGCCGGCTTCGGCAAGGGCGAGACCACCTTCGAGGAGCACACCCGCAAGCTCACCGTCCCGGTGACCGGCGGCGCCAAGCTGCTCGCCGAGGTCATCCGGGAGCTGGACTCCCGGGGAATCGAGATCGACGACATCGGCCTGCGCCGGCCCACCCTCGACGACGTGTTCATCTCCCTCACCGGCCACGCGGCCGAGCTGACCCGCGAGGAGAACGGCACCCCGGGGCCCGGCCGGACCCCCAAGGAGGCGGCGAAGTGACCATCACCTCTTCGGACACGCGGCTCACCGCCCCCCGCCCCGGCGGCGGCATCACCCAGGGCGTCAGGGACTCCCTGGTCATCGCCCGCAGGAACCTGATCCGCCTGACCAGGATTCCGGAAATGGTCGTGTTCGGCCTGGTGCAGCCGATCATGTTCGTCGTGCTGTTCAGCTACGTCTTCGGCGGCTCGATGATGATCGGCGGCTCGACCAGCGCCAGCGCCTACCGCGAGTTCCTGATGGCCGGCATCTTCGCCCAGACCGTCACCTTCGCCACCGCCGGCGCGGGCGCGGGCATCGCCGACGACATGCACAAGGGCCTGATCGACCGGTTCCGCTCGCTGCCCATGGCGCGCGGCGCGGTTCTGACCGGCCGTACGCTCGCCGACCTCGTGCAGACCGCCCTGACCATGGTGGTGCTCGCCATCGTCGCCCTGTTGGTCGGCTGGCGGACGCACGAGAGCCTCGGCAAGGTGCTCGCCGGCTTCGCCCTGCTGCTCCTGCTCGGTTACGCCTTCTCCTGGATCGGCGCCCTGATCGGCCTGTCCGTGCGCACCCCGGAGGCGGCCACCTCGGGCGGGCTGATCTGGCTCTTCCCCGTCACGTTCATCTCGAACGCCTTCGTTCC
Organism: Streptomyces sp. NBC_00158; assembly: GCF_045160885.1. Taxonomy (NCBI): domain Bacteria; kingdom Bacillati; phylum Actinomycetota; class Actinomycetes; order Kitasatosporales; family Streptomycetaceae; genus Streptomyces; species Streptomyces sp. NBC_00158. The sequence goes on along the minus strand of NZ_CP108161.1, from coordinate 2,692,953 downwards.
GACCGAGAACATGGCGAGCTGGCTCCAGCCGATCGCCGAGTGGAACCCCTTCAGCGCGACCGTTCAGGCGGCTCGCCAGCTCTTCGGCAACCCCGGCGTTTCTCCGTCCGACACCTGGCCGATGGCCCACCCGGTCTGGGCCTCGCTCATCTGGTCAGCTCTGATCATCACGGTCTTCCGCACCCTCGCCGTCCGCAAGTACCGCCGGGCGGACAGCTGACCGGCGCGGAACGCACGCGAGCCCCCGCCGGACCGGGTCCGGCAGGGGCTCGCGCGTCGGTGTGCGTGAAGAGGGGGGGTGATCAGCCGTTGAAGGGCTTGACGGCCAGGATCCTGACCGTGGCCTTCTTGCCGTTCGGGAGCTCGTACTGGGCGTCCTCGCCGACCTTCTTGCCGTTCACGCCCGCGCCCAGCGGGGACTGCGGCGAGTACGTCTCGAAGTCGGAGGACGCGTACTCGCGGGAGGCCAGCAGGAACTCCAGGGTGTCGTCCTCGTCGCCGTCGAAGGCGATCGTGACGAGGGTGCCCGGCGCGACCTCGCCGCTCGCGGCGGGGGCCGTGCCGACCTTGGCGTTCTCCAGGAGCTGCGTGAGCTGGCGCACGCGCAGCTCCTGCTTGCCCTGCTCCTCCTTGGCCGCGTGGTAACCGCCGTTCTCGCGCAGGTCGCCCTCCTCGCGGGCAGCCGCGATCTTCATGGCGATCTCCGTGCGGGCGGGACCAGAGAGGTAGTCCAGCTCGGCCTTCAGCTGGTCGTACGCCGCCTGGGTCAGCCAGGTGACGCTCTCGCTCGTCTGGGTCACGGGTGCTCCTCGTCGGTACAGGGGACTACAAAGCCGCCAGCGGCGGGCGAAACCACGAGCCTAACAATTCGGGAAGAAAAGGGGGAGGACACCATGTGTATGAAGTGTGTCATTGGGTCCTTGGAGTGCGGGCGCCCTCCCAGACGGTGCTGGTCCCGAAGTACGTGTCGTAGAGGTCCTGGACCTCCAGCAGGCTCTCCGGCGGCACCTTCCCGTACCTGATGCGCTCCAGGTGGCGGAAGTACTCGAACCGCTCCACGCCCGGGGTGATGACCACCAGCATCTCGGCGCTCTCCCCGGGCGCGGCGGCGAAGGCGTGCTGCTGACCCGGCGGCACGATGACCAGGTCGCCGGCCTCGGCGGTGACCACCTTGTCGCCGGCCAGCAGCTGGGCCGTCCCGTCGATCATGTAGAACATCTCGGCGGACCGGCCGTGGTGGTGCGGGCGGGCGCCGTCGGAGCCCGCCTTGAGGCTCACGCGCATGGTGGACAGGAACCCGCCGCCCGTGGAGCTGTCGGCGAGCAGCCGCAGGGAGGAGTCGGGCCCGTAGTGGATATCCTCCGCGTCGGCGGCGCGGACGACGACGGAGTCGTCGAAATCCGGGATGAACAGTGACATGGCGGCTCCTGGGGTTCGCTGCCGGCGCTGCTGGTGCGCGGTCGGCGTGACACCCCAGTCGATACCCCGCCCGGGGCGCGCCGTGCACGCTCCGGGCGGCCGTCTGTCAGCTGTCAGCTCGTCGGGCGCTCGAAGTCGGTCAGGACGCAGCCGTCGACCTGGGCCTTCTGGATCCGGGAGCCGGCGGGCGCGCTGAAGGCGGGCTCGCAGTCCACGCGCAGGAACCCGAGCTTGTAGAGCTCCTTGCGGACGGCCGGGTTGTTGCTCTCCACGGCGATGTTCGTGCCGACCATCAGCTTGCTCTGGGTGAGTTTGCGCTGGTGCCCCACCTCGGCGAGCTGTGAATCCTTGGACACGGTCTGGAGGGCCTTCATGTCGGCGACGAGGTCCAGCCAGTTCAGGTTGTGCGCGCGCGTCGCCCCGCCGAGCTGCCCGCAGACCGCCCGCTGCTTGACGCCCGCGCCCTGGACGTCGCGGCCGACGACCGGCAGGTAGTCGATGGACGCGACGTGCTCGTTGGTGACCAGCATTTCCGTGCAGTCGACCGCCTTCGGGCTGACGAGCTTGCGGAGCTCCTCGATGCTGCCCGCGCGCGGGAGGGCCGGGCCCTTCACGGGGCTGCCCTTGCCGTCCCGGGTGTTGACGAAGTCGGTCAGGACGCAGCCCTCGACGAGGGCCTTCTCCTTCTTGTAGCCCTCCGGCACGGTGAAGTCCGGGTTGCAGACCAGCGCGCGCAGGTCCGACTTGACGAGGGCCAGGTTGGTCCCGGTCTTCTGCGCGGTGACCGTGAAGGTCTTGCCGTAGAGGACCGGGTCGTAGAGGCCCGCGTCCCAGTAGCCCTCGTCGAGCCGCTTGGTGACGTGGTCCTTCTCGGCCTGCTGGTGGGCCTTCATGTCCGAGACCATGGAGAGGACGATCTCGCCCTGCTGCTTCTTGTCCGAGCAGACGCCGCGCGCGGTGATGCCCGAGGTGCCGACAGGGGTGTACCCGTTGAGGTTCACCCGGCTGTCGTTCGGGTCGCTGCTCAGGTCCTCGCAGGAGGTGTACTTCTGCACGTACGCCTGGGCCTCGGCGAGCGTGGCCGGCGCGGCGCCGGCGCCGGCGCCGGCTGCGGTGGCGGTGGGGGCGGCGGAGGCTCCGGCGGTCGCCGAGGGGCTCGCGGCGGGGCTCGCGGCCGCCTTGGCCGGCTTGGCGGAGTCCTCGCAGGCGGTGGCGAGGGTGGTGAGCGCGGCGAGGGCTGCGGTCGCGGTGAATATCCGCTGGAGGCGCATGGATGTCTTCCGTCGGCTGGACAGGGCGCGGGGGAGTGGCATGTCCATGCTAGGCGGGGGCGCTCGGCATGATCAAAGACGCGCGCCGGGCCCTGTGGGCCGGATTCCGCCCCTGGGTCCTTCACGGGCCGGCCTCCCGAGCCCGCGGCCGCCGGGCCGGCCGGCGGCAGGGTCCTGTGGCTCCGGGCCCCGGGCCTCACGCGCCGGGTGCGCGGCGCCGGGGGCGTCAGCCCTTGGTGCCGGCCGGCTGGCAGCCGACCAGTTCCACCATCGTGGCGCGCCCGGTGGTCTTCAGGGTGACCATCTCGTCCACCCGCTTCGCGTCCTGCCCGAACGTGAAGTCCGCGCGGCCCACCTCGCCGTGCTGCTCGTCCTGCGAGCTGAGGGTGCACACGCCGGTGACCGAGGCCTCCTTGCGGACCTCCAGGTGCACCTTGACCTCGCTGTCGGAGACGATCTGGAACTTGATCACCTCGGCGCTGACGCTCTGCCCGCCGACGTAGTCCCAGCCGATCCAGCCGACCACGGCCAGCAGCCCGACCCCGAGGACCGATCCGACGATCTTCAGCTTCCGGTCCGCGCGCTCGTCCGCCGACCGGCCGTACCGGCCTTCGGGGAGGCCTTCGCGCACCGCGCTCATGATCGTTTCCTCTCGTCGGGGAGGGGTGGGGCACCCAGGAATTTTCCAACCCCCGATTCGGTCAATATAGAGGCTGACCGTCGCGCCGAATCACAGAGGATCCTGTCTTGACCGAGCAGCTTCGACTGATGGCCGTCCACGCCCACCCCGACGACGAGTCGAGCAAGGGCGCGGCCACGATGGCCAAGTACGTGTCCGAGGGGGTGCCGGTGCTCGTGGTCACCTGCACCGGCGGTGAGCGCGGCTCCGTGCTGAACCCCAAGCTCCAGGGCGACAAGTACATCGAGGAGAACATCCACGAGGTGCGCGCCAAGGAGATGGACGAGGCCCGCGAGATCCTCGGCATCGACCAGGAATGGCTCGGCTACGTCGACTCCGGCCTCCCCGAGGGCGACCCGCTGCCCCCGCTCCCCGAGGGCTGTTTCGCCCTCGCGGACGTGGAGGAGGCCGCCGGCGAGCTGGTGAAGAAGATCCGCGCCTTCAAGCCGCAGGTCGTCACCACCTACGACGAGAACGGCGGCTACCCGCACCCCGACCACATCATGACCCACAAGATCACGATGGTGGCCTTCGACGGTGCGGCCGACACCGACAAGTTCCCCGAGGCCGAGTACGGGGCCCCGTACCAGCCGCAGAAGCTCTACTACAACCAGGGCTTCAACAAGCCGCGCACCGTCGCGCTCCACGAGGCCCTCCTCTCCCGCGGCCTGGAATCCCCCTACGGCGAGTGGCTGGAGCGCTGGAAGGAGTTCGAGCGCAAGGAGCGGACGCTGACCACGCACGTCCCCTGCTCCGACTTCTTCGAGATCCGCGACAAGGCCCTCATCGCGCACGCCACCCAGATCGACCCGGACGGCGGCTGGTTCCGCGTCCCCATGGAGATCCAGAAGGAGGTCTGGCCCACCGAGGAGTACGAGCTCGCCAAGTCGTTCGTCGACACCTCCCTCCCCGAGTCCGACCTCTTCGCGGGCATCCGGGAGAATGCTTAGCCATGAGCGCTACGCAGGCAGCAGTCACCCAGCTCCTTCCGCTGGCCGCCGACACCTTCGACAAGAACAAGGTGACCCCGGGCCTCCTCGGGTTCGTCGTGTTCGCCGCCCTCGCCCTTGGCGTGTGGGTGCTGATGAAGTCGATGAGCAAGCACATGGGCCGCGTCGACTTCGAGGAAGCCCCCGAGCGCGGCGCCGCCGCCCCGGCGGCCCCCGCCGCCGACACCCCCTAGGGACCCCGCGACACGGCGCGCGGGCGCCGTCCCGCCCGGCACGACCGGGCGGGACGGCGCTCGCGCGTACGCCGCCGCGCCGCCGGCGGAGCCGGGGCGCGGGCCGCACCGCCCGGCGGGTGGCCGCGCCGCGGACCGGCACGCGCACGCCCGGCACCGCCCGACACCGCCCGGCCGGGGTCGCGGCGGCCGGCGCGGCCGTGACCTCCGGCGCCCGCCCGGCTAGGGCCTTGGCAGGGACACGCCCATGATCTCGCGGGCCCGCAGGTTCGGGACCAGGCCCAGCCGCCACGCCTGCCAGCCCTCCGCCGGGTCCACCCCCCGCGCCAGCACCACCCCGTACGTCTCCAGGCAGTCCTCCAGCCGGCCGTCCCGCAGCGGATGCGGAGCCGCCGCCAGCCGGGCCAGCTCCGCCCGCGCCTCCTCCACCGCCGAATCGCCCGCGCCCGCGTACGGCAGCATCGTGCACCTCAGGAACCGCGCCCAGTCCTCCCCGCGCCGGTCCCCGTACGACACGAACAGCCGCACCGCGTCCTCGCACAGCCCGACAGCCTGCGGCACCCGCCCGTTCCCCGCGTCGATCACCGCCAGCTCCACACAGGTCCACCCCTCCCCGTGCGCCAGCCCGATCCGCCGGAAGTCCGCCCGCGCGTCCACCAGCAGCTGCCGCGCGAACCCCGAATTGCGCAGGTTCCCCGTCTGCGCCGCCCGCTGGTCCCGCGTCACCCGCCCCGAGTGGTAGCGGGCGTGCGCCAGCCCGTACACGTCCCGCATCCGCGAGAACATCGTCCGGGCCCGCTCCAGCTCCCGCACCGCCCGGTCCCGCTCCCCGTCCTCCTCCAGCGCCTGCCCCAGGTAGTACAGGGTCCACGCCTCGCCCCGCGCGTCCTCCGCCAGCCGGTGCCGCGCCAGCGCGTCCCGCAGCCGCTCCAGCGCCGCCTCCGGATCACCGTCCACCACCCGGGCCCGCCCCAGCTGCGTCAGCGCCCACGCCTCGCCCCGGTCGTCCCGCGTCCGCCCGTACAGACCCAGCGCCAGCCGCAGCTCCTCCTCCGCCCGCACCACCTCACCCGTCCGCAGGTACACCTGCCCCAGCTGGAAGTGCGCCCACGCCTCACCGTGCACGCTCTCGCTCTCCCGGTGCAGCTCCAGCGACCGCTCCAGCAGCGCCACCGCCTCCCCCAGCCGCGCCCGGTCCCGCTCCACCGCCCCCAGCGCGTGCAGCGCCCACGCCCGGTCCCCCGCCAGCTCCTCCGGCTCCTGCAGCACCAGCGCCTCCCGGATCCGCGCCGCCGCCTCCGGCAGGTTGCCCTGGTGGTGCAGGGTGATCCCCAGCGACACCAGCGCCATCCCCGCACCCGCCTCCTGCTGCGCCTCCCGGTACTGGTCCACCAGCGACGTCAGCGTCGTACGCGACTTGTCCAGCTCGCCCAGCTGCCGCGCCGCGATACCCGTACGCCACTGCACCGAACGGTTCAGCCGCCCCTGGTCCACCGCCCGCGTCAGCTCGTTGATCTCACCCAGCCGGTACAGGTCCCCGCGCAGCAGACAGAAGTCGCACAGCGCCCCCAGCAGGTCCAGCACCGCCTGCTGGTCCACCCCCTCCGAATGCCGCAGCGCCGCCGTGATGAAGCTCGACTCCTCGTCCAGCCAGCGCAGCGCCGCGTCCAGCGAGGAGAAACCGTGCCCCCCGAAGTGGTTGGCCCGGGTCGACATCTTCCCGTCGACCATCCGGATCACCGAGTCCGCCAGCTTCGCGTAGTCCCGCACCAGCCGCTCGTGCGCGGCCGCCGCCTCCGCCCGGTCCTCGTCCGCCGCCAGCCGCGCCGCCGCGTACGAGCGCACCGCGTCGTGCATCCGGTACCGCTCCCCGCGCACGAGGTCCAGCAGGCCCGCCCGGGCCAGCTCGCCCAGCAGCCGCCCGGCCTCCACCCGGTCCGCGCCCGCCAGCGCCGCCGCCGCGGCCGCCCCCAGTGAGGCCCGCCCCGCCAGCGTCAGGCGCCGCAGCAGCCGGCGCCGCTCCTCCGGCAGACGTACGTAGGCCAGCTCCAGGGCGTGCTCCAGCCCGCCGCCCCCACCACCGTCCGAGGCCCGCGCCGACCCCAGCGGAGCCAGCACCCGCAACGCCAGCGGCAGCCCCGCCCCCAGCTCCAGCAGCCCCTCCAGCGCCGCCCCCTCCGGAGCGGCCTCGCCCGCCGCCCGCGCCCCGGCCCGCAGCACCTCGGCCGCCTCCGCCTGCGCCAGGCGCACCACCGGCAGCTGGTACACCCACGCCCCCAGGTCCGCGGGCAGCTCCAGCGGCTCCCGCGCCGTGACCAGCACCAGGCTCTCCGACCGCTCCGGCACCAGCGCCCGCACCTGGCGCACGTCCACCGTGTCGTCCAGCACCACCGTCACCGGGAACCCCTGGAGGTGCTGGTGGTACAGCTCCGTCAGCCGGCGCACCTGCGCCTGGGCCGACGCCCCCTCACGGAACAACAGCTGCTCGCGCGGCGCCCCCAGCCGGTTCAGCAGGTGCAGCAGCGCCTCCCGCGTCGACAACGGCGCCTCGCCCGCACCCGTGGCCCCGCCCCGCAGGTCCACCGCGCACGCCCCGCGGAACTGGTCCCGCAGCGCGTGCGCCGCCCGCAGCGCCAGCGCCGTACGCCCCACCCCCGGCTCGCCGTGCAGCACGACCACCACCGGCCGGGTCTCCGTACTGGCCCGCGCCGCCTGCACCCACTGCGCGATCCGGGTCAGCTCGGCACGCCGGCCCGTGAACAGCGCGTCCGCGTCCGGGAGCTGCCCGAACGACTGCTCCAGCATGCTGCGCCGCCGCGCCTCCGCGCTGCGGTCCCCGGAGCGCACCTTCGCCGCCGCGCCGGTGCCGGTGCCGTTGACCGGCGCCCCGTTCGCGACGCGCCCGCGCACGGGACCCCGTACCGAAGCCGCCGCCACCGCCCGCTCCTGCTCCAGGAACGGCCGGATCCCGCGCACCTCCAGCGCCGTCAGCCACTGCAACCGCAGCTGCTCCGGCCCGCCCGGCCGGCCGGCCGCCCCGGCACGGCGGTTCGCCGCGGGCACGTGCAGGGCCGTCACCTTGGCCACCGTCGCCGCCGCCCCCGCGACGCCCACGACGATGCCCGCGCTGAACGCCGTCCCCGCGTCCACCCCGAACGCCAGGTCCGCCCCGACGGCGGCGGCCGCGGCGACGCCCGTCACGAACAGCGACGCCCCGGTGTTGCCCCGCCGGAACGCCTCCCCGAGGGACTGCTCCCCGGCGGCGGCCTCGTCCAGCGCCGCCACGTACGCCGCGTACTCCTCGCCGGCCGCCGCCGCGATCCCGTCCAGCGCCTCCCGCCCGCGCGCGAGCAACGCCTCGGGATCCCCCGAACCCGCCCGCCGGACCTCCTCCTCGACGGCCCGGGCCAGCACCCGTTCGGCCTCGACACGATGGCTGTCCCGCATCGGCATCCTCCTCGGAGAGCTCCGGAAACGTGCGCCAAGTGTCCTGCGGGACAGTCCGGAGCGCGAGGAATCTGAGCTATTTCAGAGGGAGTTGGAGGCCCGACGGACAACCGCGTGCATATATGTACGCCCCGGAGCCCCCGGCGCGGGACGAGCCGGACGCGCGATCCTCCTCAGGACCCCAGGACCCGGTCCCGCCACCGGACGAACGAGCCCTCCGCGTCCCCCGTGTACGACCACGGCACCCGCGTCGCCCGGTTCTCCAGCAACGCGAACACCGGCCCCGCCTCCGCCTCCATCCCCGCGTGCACCAGCCCGTGCGCCAGATGGTTCAGGTCCGCCACGTCCTGCGCGTACGCCACCGCCCGGCCCCCGAGCCACTTCTCCAGGGCCTCCCGCAGGTCCCACTGCGCCCGCCCCCCGCTCCAGTGCGTGGCCAGCCCGATCGCCGAACGCCCCTGCTCCTCCTGCGCGTACCGGAACTGCTCCGCCCGCGCCACCTGCGGCAGCACCGCCAGCGGCGAGCCGACCGGCGCGTACACGGCCGTGTCCCAGGCGAAGTTGTACGCCTCCCCGTGCGAACCGTGCCACCGCGCCGACAAGTACCGCAGCGCCTGGTGATGACCCTCCCGGTGGAACGGATCCCGGGCCCGCAGCTCCCTCCACCAGTGCCCCAGGTTCGGGTCACCGCCCTCGTACAGCCGCGCCAGCGCCACCAGCGACACGTACGGGTGCGGGTCCCCCGGAGCCAGCCCCGCCGCCCGCAGGCACAGCTCCGAGGCCCGGTCCAGCGCCCCGCGCGCCGGCAGCGCCCCGCCGCGCGCCACCGCGAACATCCGCATCACCTCGGTCTCCGCCCGCAGCACCGCCGCGTCCGGGTCCGAGGGGTCCGACGCGTGCCACACGTCCACCGTGTGCCGGTCCGCCGCCGCGTCCGCCAGCAGCCGGATGCGGTGCGCACGCCGGTCCCAGTCCTCACGCGGATGCCCCGCGAGCAGGTCCCGGGCACCCTCCCAGCGGCCCATCGCCATGTCCTGGCAGCCCTCTTCCAGGGCCCGGTCACCGAACGCCGGATCGTAGTCCGGGGCACCGGACCGCCGACGGCGCAGCCACGCTGACATGCGTACTCCTCGATAAGGGGCCGGGCCGGGGGCCGCGGGCGGTACGTCAGAAGTCGCTCAGGACGCCGTCCCGCCGGCGCCCCGCATGGGCGGCCGCGTGCAGCTCGCCCCCGACGGCCGGCTGCCCGGGATCCAGCGGCCGGGGGCCGAAGTACGGCAGGTCCCGCAGCCACGCCGCGAACATCGGCACCAGCCCCAGCGCCAGCGCCCCCAGCCCGATCGCCAGCGCGCTCCCCGTCAGCTCCGGCAGCGACACCACGAACACCCAGCCCATGAACAGCGCCCCCGCCAGCGGCCACACCCCGACGAAGAGCAGGTTCCCGGCCGACCGGAACAGCACCCTGCGGTACGCCACCACCGCCGAGAGGCCCGCCATCGCGTAGTAGAAGGCGATGTGCAGCCCGATCCCGCTCACCGCGTCGCGCACGAACTGCGCACCCGAACCGGCCGTGGCGGCGACCGCCACCACCAGCAGCGCCACACCCGCCATCCACCCGGTGGCCACGGCCGGCGTCCCCCACTCCCGGTGGATCCGCCCCAGCACGGAAGGCAGGGTACGGTCGCGGCCCATCGCGAACAGCGTCCGCGTCGCCTGCAGCAGCGCCGTCTCCAGCGTGGCCACCGTCGACAGCACGACCGCCAGCACCAGCAGCCGCCCGCCCCAGCCGGGCCACACGGCCTCGCCCAGCTCGGACAGGAACCCGTCGGGGTTCCTGCGCACCGCGTCCACGCCGATCAGCCGGACGGTGGCGACGGTGAACAGCGAGAACACCACGAACGACACCACCACCCCGATCAGCCCGCCCAGCCCGAACCCCCGACGGCCGCCGCGCGTCTCCTCGTTGAGGTTGCTCTCCACGTCCCAGCCCGCGTACATCACCCCGGCGACCAGCGCCCCGGCGACGAAGCCGTGCGCGGTGTCGAAGTGGCCGAAGCCGAACCAGGACGCCGAGAACTCCGTCCTGGGCCGGTCGGTGGCGAGCGCCGCGACGGCGAAGGACAGCAGCAGCGCGAGCTGCGTACCGGTGATGATCCTGCGCGCGTACGGGCCGATCCGCGCACCGAGCGCCACCACGACCGCCATGAGTACGAACAGCCCCGCACCCACCGCCGTCGCCGGCCCCGCCCGCCCGGCCAGAGCGGGCACCACCAGGCCGAGCACGGCACTGCCGGCGGGCCGGGTGGCGGCGACGAGGAACACGGTCGCGGAGACCACGAGGGCCCAGCCGCTCAGGAACCCGAGGAAGGGGTGCAGCGCCCGCGCCACCCACGCGTAACTGGCCCCGGCGTTGACGTCGAGGCGCCCGAGGTGGCGGAAGGCCAGCGCGATCCCGATGGTCGGGAGCGCGCAGTACAGCAGCACGGCGGGCCCGGCGAGGCCGACGGTGGCGACGAGTGCGGGAACCGTCGCGGCGACGGTGTACGCGGGCCCGCACCCCCCGACGGCCATGACGACGGCGTCGAACGTCCCGAACGCCCCGGCCCGCAGCTCACCCCCGCCACCGTTCCCGCCCCTCCTGCCCAACGCGCTGCCCCTTCCGGCCGTGTCACAGGGGGCCGATCTTGCCGACGCCGAAGTGGAGATACAAGCCCTACTCTTCGGTTTCTTTCGTCAACTGTCGATCAGGTGACGGAAATCGGTATCCAGATGCTGGACGGCTACGGATTTCGTTGTCTCACGGCGATGCCTGGGGAGCCTGCCCCGAGGGCTAGATTGGGCCCATGCCGAACCACCTCGCGAACGAGACCTCGCCGTACCTGCTCCAGCACGCCGACAATCCGGTCGACTGGTGGCCCTGGTCGCCGGAGGCGTTCGCGGAGGCGAGGGACCGGGACGTGCCGGTGCTGCTCAGCGTCGGTTACTCGAGTTGCCATTGGTGCCACGTCATGGCCCACGAGTCGTTCGAGGACGAGCTGGCCGCTGCCTATCTGAACGAACACTTCGTCAACATCAAGGTCGACCGCGAAGAGCGCCCCGACATCGACGCCGTCTACATGGAGGCCGTGCAGGCGGCGACCGGGCAGGGCGGGTGGCCCATGACCGTGTTCCTCACGCCCGACGCCGAGCCCTTCTACTTCGGGACCTACTTCCCGCCCGAGCCCCGGCACGGGATGCCCTCCTTCATGCAGGTCCTCGAAGGCGTGCGGACAGCCTGGACCGGGCGGCGGGAGGAGGTCGCCGAGGTCGCGCAGCGGATCGTGCGGGACCTCGCCGGGCGGCAGCTGGACTACGGGAAGGCCGGGCTGCCCGGGCCCGAGGAGCTGGGGCGGGCGCTGCTCGGGCTGACGCGGGAGTACGACGCCGCGCGGGGCGGGTTCGGCGGGGCGCCGAAGTTCCCGCCGTCCATGGTGCTGGAGTTCCTGCTGCGCCACCACGCCCGGACCGGGTCCGAGGGGGCCCTGCAGATGGCCGCCGACACCTGTGAGGCCATGGCCCGGGGCGGGATCTACGACCAGCTCGGCGGCGGGTTCGCGCGGTACTCCGTGGACCGGGAGTGGGTCGTGCCGCACTTCGAGAAGATGCTGTACGACAACGCGCTGCTGTGCCGCGTGTACGCGCACCTGTGGCGGGCCACCGGTTCCGACCTGGCGCGGCGCGTCGCGCTGGAGACCGCCGACTTCATGGTGCGGGAACTGCGGACGGAGCAAGGGGGGTTCGCCTCCGCGCTCGACGCCGACAGCGAGGAGCCGCTGAGCGGCAGGCACGTCGAGGGGGCGTACTACGCCTGGACGCCCGCGCAGTTGGCCGAGGTGCTGGGGGAGGAGGACGGGGCGCTGGCCGCCGCGTACTTCGGGGTCACCGAGGAGGGGACCTTCGAGCACGGGAAGTCCGTGCTGCAACTGCCCCAGGACGGGCCCGTGGTGGAGGCCGGGAAGGTCGACTCCATCAAGGAGCGGCTGCTCGCCGCGCGCGGCCGGCGGCCGGCGCCCGGGCGGGACGACAAGGTCGTCGCCGCCTGGAACGGGCTGGCCGTCGCGGCGCTCGCCGAGTGCGGGGCCTTCTTCGAGCGGCCCGACCTGGTCGAGCGGGCCATCGAGGCCGCCGACCTGCTCGTACGCGTGCACATGGACGGCATGGCCCGGCTGGCGCGGACCAGCAAGGACGGGCGGGTCGGGGCCAACGCCGGGGTGCTGGAGGACTACGGCGACGTCGCCGAGGGCTTCCTGGCGCTGGCCTCCGTCACCGGGGAAGGGGTGTGGCTGGAATTCGCCGGGTTCCTCGTCGACCTCGTCATGGCCCGGTTCACCGCCGAGGACGGCTCGCTCTACGACACCGCGCACGACGCCGAGCAGCTCATCCGCAGGCCGCAGGACCCCACCGACACCGCGGCCCCGTCGGGCTGGACGGCGGCCGCCGGCGCGCTGCTCTCGTACGCCGCGCACACCGGTTCGGCGCCGCACCGGGAGGCGGCGGAGCGGGCGCTCGGGGTGGTGCACGCGCTCGGGCCGCGCGCCCCGCGGTTCATCGGGCACGGACTGGCGGTCGCGGAGGCGCTGGTCGACGGGCCGCGCGAGGTGGCCGTGGTGGGTCATCCGGAGGATCCGGCGACGGCCGCGCTGCACCGGACGGCGTTGCTGGCGACGGCTCCCGGGGCGGTGGTGGCGGTCGGTCTGCCGCGCAAGGCGGACGGCAGCGGCGGTGAGTTCCCACTTCTGGCCGAGCGCACACTCGTGCGCGACCTTCCGACGGCGTATGTGTGCCGTCACTTCGTCTGCGCGCGGCCTACGACGGAACTGGTCTCACTGGCTGAGCAGTTGGGTGTGGTTCATCCGTGATTGTGGCAGAGTAGCGTCAATTCCGGTTGCTCGGGCGTCACTTGGAAACTTGGTTTTTATTCGAGTGGCGCCTGAGTTTCATTTTCACTGTCTAGTCTCGTGTTCTTCGGTAGCAACGAGACGGCGCGCCGGAGGGTGCGCGCGTGGGGGATGCGGGGGCGGCAGGCCGGGGGGCCGGGTCGTCACCGGGGGGTTTTCGATCGCCGCCTGGGGTGCGGCTCGGCTGTGGGGGACAGTTTGCTCACCTCTGTCTTTATTGCCGCCATTTCTCTGGCGCTCTTCTGGATGGCCGCGTTCACGCTGTGGTGGCAGATGCATGCCTGGCGGACGCCCGAGACGCTCGCCTCGACCCGCTTCGACAGCCCCGACGGCGGCGGGCGGCTGGCCTTCTCGCTGCTGCTGCCGGCCCGCCACGAGCAGGCCGTGCTGGAGCACACCATCGACCGGCTGCTCGAATCGAGCCACGCCGACTACGAGATCATCGTCATCGTCGGCCACGACGACCCCGAGACGGCCGCCGTCGCGGAGCGCGCCGCCGTCCGCGCGCCCGAGCGGGTGCGCGTCGTCGTCGACCACAACGAGACCAAGAACAAGCCGAAGGCCCTCAACACCGCCCTGCCGCACTGCCGGGGCGACATCGTCGGGGTCTTCGACGCCGAGGACCAGGTCCACCCGGAGCTGCTCACCCACGTCGACCACGCCTTCCGCTCCACCGGCGCGGACGTGGTCCAGGGCGGGGTGCAGCTGATCAACTTCCACTCCAGCTGGTACAGCCTGCGCAACTGCCTGGAGTACTTCTTCTGGTTCCGCTCCCGTCTCCACCTGCACGCCGAGAAGGGCTTCATCCCGCTGGGCGGCAACACCGTCTTCGTGCGCACCGCGGTGCTGCGCGAGGCCGGGGGCTGGGACCAGAACTGCCTCGCCGAGGACTGCGACCTGGGCGTGCGGCTGTCGTCGGTGGGCAAGAAGGTGGTCGTCGCGTACGACTCCGACATGGTCACGCGGGAGGAGACCCCGGGCTCGCTGATGAGCCTGCTCAAGCAGCGCACCCGCTGGAACCAGGGCTTCCTGCAGGTCTACCGGAAGAAGGACTGGCAGCAGCTGCCCGGCCGGGGGCAGCGCTGGCTGGCCCGCTACACCCTGATGACCCCGTTCATGCAGGCGGCCACCGGGGTGATCATCCCGGTCAACTTCGCGGTGGCGTTCTTCCTCGACGTGCCCGTGGGCATCGCGATCATCACCTTCCTCCCCATGATCACGGCGATGGTGACGTTCGTCTTCGAGATCGTCGGCCTGCACGACTTCGGCCGCCAGTACGGCCTGCGCGTGCGGTTCTCGCACTACCTGAAGCTCATCGTGGGCGGCCCCTTCTACCAGGTGCTGCTGGCGGGCGCCGCGATCCGCGCGGTCTGGCGCGAGCAGCGCGGCCGCAACGAGTGGGAGCTGACCAGCCACACCGGCGCGCACCTGACCTCCGCCACCTCCGGTGCCTCCACCGTGCCCGGGGCCTCCGCCGGCTCCGCCGCCACCGCCTCCGCCACTCCGATCCGAGAGGACAGCCTCCGGTGACCGCCACCCTGCCCACGGCCACTGATCCCCAGCCGGCTGACCCCACCGGCACCGACACCGCCCAGCTGCTGCCCGTACGCCGTCCGCCCGGCTCCGGCGGCTCCGGTCCTGCGGGTCCCGGGGGCCGGGGCGGCGGCGGTCTCGGGGTGCGCCCGGCGGCGTTCGCGCGCCCGATGGTGCGCTTCCGCTCCTCCAGGCCGGACCTGCTGCTGTGCGGGGTGATCCTGCTGGCGATCGTCCTCGTACAGGGCTGGAACATCACCAACTTCCCGACCCTGAGCGACGACGAGGGCACGTACCTCGCCCAGGCGTGGGCGGTCCAGCAGGGCGACGGGCTGGCCCACTACACGTACTGGTACGACCATCCGCCGCTGGGCTGGATACAGGTCGCGGGCCTGACGTACCTGCCCGCCCTCTTCGTGCCCGACTGGATGACGGTCGCGCCGATGCGCTTCTCGATGCTGGCCGTCTCCGCCGCCAGCTCGGTGCTGATGTACGTGCTGGCGCGCCGGCTGTGGCTGCCGCGCTGGGCGGCGGGGCTGGCGATGGGGCTGTTCGGGCTGTCGCCGCTGTCGGTGGTCCTCCAGCGGGAGATCTTCCTCGACAACCTCGCCGTGATGTGGATGCTGCTGGCCTTCTGCCTGGCCGCGTCCCCCAGCCGCCACCTGTGGCACCACTTCGGCTCGGGACTGGCGGCCGCCACCGCCGTCCTGACCAAGGAGACGATGCTGGTGGTGCTCCCGGCGCTGCTGGTGACGATGTGGCGCCACAGCCACCGCGACACCCGCAAGTTCGCCGTGACCGGGGCGATAACGGCCTGCGCGATGATAGGGCTCTCGTACCCGCTGTTCGCGCTGCTCAACAACGAGCTGCTGCCCGGCGCCGGGCACGTCTCCCTCATCGACGGCATCACCTACCAGATGAGCCGCCCCGGCTCCGGCTTCATCCTCGACCCCGGCACCGGTTCGAACGGGGTCTTCCGGTCCTGGCTGTACTACGACGCCGTCCTGCCGCTCGGCGGGCTCGCCGGTGCCGTGCTGCTGCTGGCCACCCACCGCTGGTCGGTGACCGCCCGCGCGCTCGCCGGGCCGGCCCTGGCCGTCGTGATCCTCGCCGTGGTCGCGATGCGGCCCTCCGGCTACCTCCCGGCGATGTACGTGATCCAGGCGCTGCCGTTCCTGGCCCTGGTCCTCGCCGGGGGCGCGGCCAGCGTCACGCACGCCGTACTGCGCCGCCGGCGTGCGCCGGGGGAGCGGCGGGGCGCGGTGTACGCGCGCCGGGCGCTGGTCGGCGTACTCGCCGTGGCGGCCGCCGCGTTCGTGCTGCCGCGCTGGTACGAGGGCAACCACACCGCCCTCACCGTCGACGCCAACGCCCCCTACCGGCAGGCGGCGGCCTGGCTCGGCCGGGAGGTCGCCGACCCGGCGAACACCCGCGTCCTCGTCGACGACGCGCTCTGGCTCGACGCTGTTCACCACGGTTTTGCACCCGGGGACGGCGCCATCTGGTTCTACAAGGCGGACCTCGACCCGGCCGTCACCAAGACCCTGCCGCGGGGGTGGCGGGACATCGACTACGTGGTCTCCTCGCCCACCGTGCGTCGCGACGCGGCGAACCTCCCCAACGTGAAGGCTGCTCTGGAGCACTCGACCGCGGTCGCCGTCTTCGGTACGGGCGAGGACCGTATCGAGATCCGCCGGACCGACCGCGAGAGTGGGAGCTGAACCACGATGAGCGAGGACCTGTGGCCCCCGCATGCCCTGGATGATCCGGAAGTCGACGCTCCGCCGGCCCGTGCCCATGGTCACGAGGCCGGCGGCGGCGTCACCCTGATCGTCCCGACCTTCAACGAGTCCGCGAACGTGGCGGAGCTGCTCGCCCGGCTCCGCGCGGCCGTCGGCGACCGGCACTCCTTCGAGGTGCTGTTCGTCGACGACTCCACCGACGACACCCCCGCCGCGATCGACAAGGCCGCCGCCGACTGCCCCTTCCCCGTCTCCGTACTGCACCGCGACAACCCCGACGGGGGCCTCGGCGGGGCCGTGGCCGCCGGGATCGAACGGGTCGGCTCCGACTGGATCGTCGTCATGGACGCCGACCTCCAGCACCCGCCCCACCTGGTCCCCGAACTCGTCGGCGAGGGCGAGCGCACCGGCGCCGACCTCGTCGTCGCCTCCCGCTACCTGCCCGGCGGCAGCCGCGCCGGACTCGCCGGCGGCTACCGGGTCGCCGTCTCGCGCACCGCGACCTGGCTGGCCAAGGGCCTCTTCCCGCGCGCCCTGCGCGGCATCAGCGACCCCATGAGCGGCTTCTTCGCCGTCCGCCGCACGGCCGTGACGAGTGCGGCGCTCCAGCCCCTCGGCTACAAGATCCTGCTGGAGCTCACCGTCCGCTGCCGCCCCGAGCGGCGCGCCGAGGTCCCCTTCGTCTTCCAGGACCGCTTCGTCGGCGAGTCCAAGTCCACCGCCCGGGAAGGGCTGCGCTTCCTGACGCACCTCGCGGCCCTGCGCTCCGCGAGCCCCCTCGCGCGGATGATCGGTTTCGGCCTGATCGGGCTCTCCGGCTTCGTGCCCAACCTGCTGGCGCTCTGGCTGCTCACCCACGCCGGAATGCAGTACCTCGCCGCCGAGGTGCTCGCCAACCAGGCCGGGGTGCTGTGGAACTTCCTCTTCATCGAGACGCTGCTCTTCCGCGACCGGCGCCGCCACCGCCACTGGGCGGACCGCCTCGGCCGCTTCGCCCTCCTCGCCAACGCCGACCTGCTGCTGCGCATCCCGGTGATCGCGCTGTTCGTGGGCCGCTTCGGCATGGAGGTGCTGCCCGCGACCGCCCTCGCGCTGGTCACCACCTTCGTCCTGCGCTTCGCCGCCACCGAAGCGCTCGTCTACCTGCCGCGCGGGCCACGCGCGGCGCGCACCACCAGGAGTTGAGCCGTACCGAAAGGACCCGTGTATGCGTAGGAAGATCCGACGGGGGTCGGGGCGGGCCGCCCTGACCGCCGTCGGCGCGATGACCGCCTGCCTGCTCCTGACCGCACCCCAGCAGGCCACGGCCGGGGCGCCGAACCTGCTGACCAACCCCGGCTTCGAGACCGCGGGTCCGGCCGGCTCCGACATGCCCTCCTGCTGGTCGAAATCGGGCTGGGGCGACAACGACTTCACCTTCGCCACCGTCGCCGACTCCCACAGCGGCACCAAGGCCATGAAGGTGTCGGTGACCCGCCGGGTCAGCGGCGACCGCAAGGCCCTGGTCACCGAGAACGCGGCCTGCGCGCCGACCGTGGTGCCGGGGAAGCAGTACGACCTGTCGGCCTGGTACAAGTCGAACACCCCCGACGTGTCGGTGACGGTGTTCCGGCACGACACCACCGCCGGCTGGCAGTACTGGACCGACCTGCAGAACCCGCCGGTCAGCGCGGCGTGGGCGCGCACGGAGGTCCGTACGCCCGCCGTACCGCCGAACACCGACAAGATCGCGTGGGGTCTGTCCGTCTACGGCGTGGGCACCCTCACCACCGACGACTACGCGCTGGAGGAGGTGGGCGCGGTCCCGCCGGGGCCCGCCTGCACCGGCACGGCCGAGCAGTGTGCCAAGGGCAAGTGGGAGGTGATGGGCACCCAGAACCCGGTGCGCTCGATGCACGCGGTGGTCCTCAAGAACGGCAAGGTGCTGCTGATCGCCGGCTCCGGCAACGACATCTCCCAGTTCAACGCGGGCACCTTCACCTCCGCCGTCTACGACCCGGTGGCGGGCAGCGTGAAGACGATCCCGACGCCGGTGGACATGTTCTGCTCGGGTCACGTGCAGCTGGCCGACGGCCGGGTGCTGGTGATGAGCGGCAACAAGGGCTACCCGTCGGCCGACGGGAAGATCGGCTACCAGGGGCTGAAGGACAGCTACGTCTTCGACCCGGCCACCGAGACGTACACGAAGACCAACGACATGAACGGCGGCCACTGGTACCCGTCCGCCACCATCCTCGGCAACGGTGACGTGATCTCCTTCGGCGGGCTGAAGGAGGACTCCACGGGCAACGTCACCGCGGAGAAGTTCTCGGCGGCGCAGAACAAGTGGCTGCCGATGAACGAGGTCAACCAGACCTGGTCGTACTGGGGCCTGTACCCGTCGATGATCCTCATGCAGGACGGCCGGCTCTTCTACTCCGGCAGCCACACCTTCGGCAACGGCACGCCCGGCTCCGGCGCCTCGGTCTACGACTACGACGCCAACACCATCACGGACGTGCCCGGCCTGCGGAAGAAGGACGAGAGGGACGAGTCGGCGAGCGTCCTGCTGCCCCCGGCCCAGGACCAGCGGGTGCTGACCGTCGGCGGCGGCAACAACGAGACCAACCCGGCCGCCAACCGGCTCACCGACATCATCGACCTGAAGAAGCCGAGCCCCGCCTACACCGCGGGCCCCGACCTCCCGCAGGGCCTCGTCGACACCGGCACGGGCAAGCGCCCGCAGACCGGCGCCGAGGGCAAGATGTACGTCTCGGCGGTGCTGCTGCCCGACGGCAAGGTGCTGGAGACCGGCGGCGGCCTCCACGACCGGGCCGACCCGGTCTTCGAGTCCTCGTTCTTCGACCCGGCGAGCAACACCTACCAGGCGGGCCTCGCCACCGACCCGATCCCGCGGACCTACCACTCGGGGGCGTTCCTGCTGCCCGACGGGCGGGTCATGTCGGTCGGCGACAACCCGGGCAACGGCACGTACAACCACGCGGTGTCCGTCTACAGCCCGCCCTACCTGTTCAAGGGGCCGCGCCCGAAGCTCACCTCCGTGATCGACACGGAGTGGGTGTACGGGGACACCCAGCGGATCACCGTCGACCGGCCGATCGCCAAGGCGGAACTGATCCGCCCGGCGGCGGTCACCCATTCCTCGGACCCCAACCAGCGGTTCGTGGACCTGCCGATGACGGTGATCGACAACAAGACCATCGACCTCAACGTCACCAGCAACCCCAACCTGGCGCCGCCCGGCTGGTACATGCTGTTCGGGGTCGACGCGAACGGCGTCCCGTCGGTCGCGACCTGGGTCCACCTGGGCGGGGCCCCCGCCCTGGCGGCGGCGGCCAAGACGGACGGCAAGCAGCTGCCCGCCCCGCACGAGCACTCCTTCGCCGACAAGCTCGCCGCGCCCAAGGCCAACCCCGCGCAGCGGGACTCGGCCCCGGTCGCGCCCACCGTGGCCGGCTGCGACCGGCACTACGGAACGGCGAGCGTCTGCGTACCGGGAACCTTCCCGGCGGAGGTGAAGAAGACGACCAAGGACCGCTGCGAGTGGCTGGCCGCCCACCAGTTCCCGAAGCGGATGAAGGTCAACGGCAGCGATCCGCTGCGGTTGGACCCGGACAAGGACGGCTACGCGTGCTGAGCGCGTAGCGCCCCAAGTGCACCCGTTTGACGGCCCGTCGTCCCGCGAGGGAGGCGGGCCGTCCTCCTACGCTGAGCGCTGGGTTCTTCCGGCCCGTC
Source organism: Streptomyces sp. NBC_00158 (assembly GCF_045160885.1). Classification (NCBI taxonomy): domain Bacteria; kingdom Bacillati; phylum Actinomycetota; class Actinomycetes; order Kitasatosporales; family Streptomycetaceae; genus Streptomyces; species Streptomyces sp. NBC_00158. The sequence goes on along the minus strand of NZ_CP108161.1, from coordinate 2,673,007 downwards.
CCGTTCCGGTCGAAAGGTTCCGCGCCCATGCCCGCGACCGCCCCGTCCGCTCCCTCCGCCCCGCGCCGCCGCCGGTGTTCCGCCGTGCTGCTGGCCTGCGCCCTGCTCGGGCCGCCGGGGCTCGCGGGGGAGGCGCGGGCCGCGGACGGCGTCGGGACGATCACGGAGTACGAGCCGCCCACCGCGGGCAGCGGTCCGGTCGGCGTCACCGCCGGGCCCGACGGCAACGTGTGGTTCACCGAGAACGGCGCCGACCGGATCGGGCGGATCACCCCCGAGGGAGCGGTCAAGGAGTTCGTCCTGCCCAAGGGCAGCTTCCCGGACGACATCGCCGCCGGGGCCGACGACCGGCTGTGGTTCAGCGAGCCCGGCACCAACCGGATCGGCCGCATCGCCGCGGGCGGCGAGCTCAAGGAGTTCCCGCTGCCGCGGTCCGACTCCTACCCGGTCGGGATCACCGGGGGGCCGGACGGCAACGTGTGGTTCGCCGAGGCGGGCGCCGGGCGGATCGGGCGGATCACCCCGGGCGGGAAGATCACCGAGTTCCCGCTGCCGGCCACCGAGAGCGCCCCGTACCGGATCGCCAACGGTCCGGACGGGAACCTGTGGTTCACCGAGCCCGCCACCAACCGGGTCGGGAAGATCACCCCGTCCGGGAAGGTCACCGGGTACCCGCTGCCGAACGCGGACGGCGCCCCCTTCAACATCGCCGCCGGGCCGGACGGGAACCTCTGGTTCACCGACCCGAACTCCAACGCGATCGGGCGGATCACCCGGCACGGCCAGGTCAGGATGTTCCCGTTGCCCACCGGCAACAGCGGTCCGGTCGGCATCGCGGCGGGCCCCGACGGGAACCTCTGGTTCGGCGAGTCCAACGTCAACCGGATCGGGCGGATCGGCACGGGCGGCAAGATCGCCGAGTTCCCCGTGCCCAACCCGAACCCGGACAGCACGCCCTTCCACATCGCCGCCGGCCCCGACGGGAACATGTGGTTCACGGAACTGCTCGGCAACCGGATCGGGCGGGTGAAGGTCGGGGGCCGGGCCGCCGACCTGGCCGTCCGGCTGGCCGCCCCGGGCAGGGCCCGCGCGGGCGAGGCGTACACCTACATCGTGACGGTGACCAACCACGGCGGCTCCGCCGCGGCCCGCACGGTCGTACGGCTGGCCAAGCCGCGCGGCGCGTACACGGTCTCCGCCCACCCGCAGGCGAAGCGGCCCACCGCCGACGAGCTGACCTGGGACGTGGGAACGCTGCGCGCGGGGGAGAAGCGGACCTTCCGCGTCACGGTGCGCCCGAAGGCCGGGGGTTCCGTCGAGGCGGTGGCGAAGGCGGCGTCGGCCACCTTCGACCCGGTCGCCCCGAACGGCACGGCGTCCGTGCGGACGGCGGTCTCCGGCCACCGCTGACGGCGGGTCCGGCCGTGTCGTGGGGCCTAAGCGGCCTACGCGGCCTGGTACGCGGCCAGCGAGATGCCGACGTAGTGGGCCACGAAGGCCGCGAGCGTCAAGGAGTGGAAGACCTCGTGGAAGCCGAAGAAGCGGGGGGAGGGGTTGGGGCGCTTCATCCCGTAGATGACCCCGCCCACGCTGTAGAGCAGACCGCCGACGATCACCAGGACGAGGACGGCGATACCGCCGGTCCGCATGAAGTCGGGCAGGAAGAACACGGCCGCCCACCCCATCGCGATGTAGCACGGGGTGTACAGCCAGCGCGGGGCGCCGACCCAGAAGACGCGGAAGGCGATGCCGGCCGCGGCCGCGATCCACACCGCCCACAGCAGGGGCTTGCCGGTGGAGTCGGGCAGCAGCAGTACCGCGAGCGGGGTGTAGGTGCCCGCGATGATCAGGAAGATGTTCGCGTGGTCGAGCCGCCGTAGGACGGCCTCGCCGCGCGGCCCCCACGTGCCGCGGTGGTAGACGGCGCTCACGCCGAACAGCAGACAGGCGGTGAGGACGTACACCCCGCAGGCGACGCGGGCCCTCGTCGAGTCGGTGAAGGCCATCAGTACCAGGCCGGCGATCACCACGGCGGGGAACATCCCGGTGTGCAGCCAGCCGCGCATCAGCGGCTTGGCCTCCGGACCTGCCGTTACGGCCGGTGCGACCGGTGCGGCGCTCGACACGGCGGCGGCGTCTGAAGTCATGGTCCACATGCTACCTACGGGTCCGTAGGTTCCGGTTTTCCTCTTTACGGAAGATTGACGGACGTGGCGATGCTCACGTGAGAGGCCCCCTGGACATATGCGCACATCCACCGGATGATCAGATGAGTGCGGTCGGCACCGGATGAGCGGAGCGCGAAGCGTCCGGGTCGCAGCCCCCACGGGGCATACACCAAACAAACCCCTCAACAAGGAGCAATCGTGGCGCGCGACAACGCGGCTCCCACTTCCGGTTCGACCCTCCCCACCGAACACACAGAGCTGGTCTCCTGGGTGGAGGAGATCGCAGCCCTGACCCAGCCGGACCGCATCGTCTGGTGCGACGGCTCCGAGGCCGAGTACGAGCGCCTGTGCGAGGAGCTCGTCGCCAAGGGCACGTTCAAGAAGCTCGACGAGACCAAGCGCCCGAACTCCTACTACGCCGCCTCCGACCCCTCCGACGTCGCGCGCGTCGAGGACCGCACCTTCATCTGCTCCGAGAAGGAGGAGGACGCGGGCCCGACCAACCACTGGAAGGCTCCTTCCGAGATGAAGGAGATCTTCGCCGGTGAGAAGGGCATCTTCCGCGGCTCCATGAAGGGCCGGACGATGTACGTCGTCCCGTTCTGCATGGGCCCCCTCGGCTCCGACCTCTCCGCGATCGGCGTCGAGATCACCGACTCCGCCTACGTCGCGGTCGCCATGCGCACCATGACCCGCATGGGCAAGGCCGTCCTCGACGAGCTCGGCACCGACGGCTTCTTCGTCAAGGCCGTCCACACCCTCGGCGCTCCGCTCGCCGAGGGCCAGGACGACGTGCCGTGGCCCTGCAACACCACCAAGTACATCTCGCACTTCCCCGAGACCCGCGAGATCTGGTCCTTCGGCTCCGGCTACGGCGGCAACGCCCTGCTCGGCAAGAAGTGCTACGCGCTGCGCATCGCCTCCGTCATGGCGCGCGACGAGGGCTGGCTCGCCGAGCACATGCTGATCCTCAAGCTCACCCCGCCGGCCGGCGAAGGGGAGGCGAAGTACGTCGCCGCCGCGTTCCCGAGCGCCTGCGGCAAGACCAACCTCGCCATGCTGGAGCCCACGATCCCCGGCTGGACGGTCGAGACCATCGGCGACGACATCGCCTGGATGCGCTTCGGCGAGGACGGCCGCCTCTACGCGATCAACCCCGAGGCCGGCTTCTTCGGCGTCGCCCCCGGCACCGGCGCGCACACCAACGCCAACGCCATGAAGACCATGTACGCCAACACCGTCTTCACCAACGTCGCGCTCACCCCCGACGGCGGCGACGTCTGGTGGGAGGGCATGACCGAAGAGGCGCCCGCCGAGCTCATCGACTGGAAGGGCAACGCCTGGACCCCGGAGTCCGGGACCCCGGCCGCCCACCCCAACGCCCGCTTCGCCGTCCCGGCCGCCCAGTGCCCGACGATCGCCCCCGAGTGGGAGGACCCCAAGGGCGTCCCGGTCTCCGCGATCCTCTTCGGCGGCCGCCGCGCCTCCGCCGTCCCGCTGGTCACCGAGTCCTTCGACTGGAACCACGGCGTCTTCATCGGCTCGAACATCGCCTCCGAGAAGACCGCCGCCGCCGAGGGCAAGGTCGGCGAACTCCGCCGCGACCCCTTCGCGATGCTGCCCTTCTGCGGCTACAACATGGGCGACTACATGGCCCACTGGGTCAAGGTCGCCGCCGACAAGGACCAGGCCAAGCTCCCGAAGATCTACTACGTGAACTGGTTCCGCAAGAACGACGCGGGCAAGTTCGTGTGGCCCGGCTTCGGCGAGAACAGCCGCGTCCTGAAGTGGATCGTCGGCCGCCTCGACGGCACCGCCGAGGGCGTCGAGACCCCCATCGGCGTCCTGCCGACCAAGGCCGCCCTCGACCTCGACGGCCTCGACATCGCCGACGAGGACCTCGACTTCCTCCTCACCGTCGACAAGGAGGTCTGGCGCGAGGAGGCCGCCCTGGTCCCCGAGCACCTCAACACCTACGGCGACCACACCCCCAAGGAGCTGTGGGACCAGTACCACGCGCTCGTCGAGCGCCTGGGCTGATCGCCGCCACCACCACCACCGCCGGCCCGGCACGACCGGGCCGGCCCGCCCCGACACGACAGGGCCCGCCCTGATCACGACAGGGCAGCCCTGACACGACAGGGCACACGAACGTGGGAGTCCCCGACCAAGGTGCTCCCACCGCTGTGGGAATCCCCGACCAAGGCTTTCCCATCGCAGCACACGCCTGACTGGCCGACGGGCCGGCGCCACTGTCCCGGTCGCCGCCCCGCCTCAGGAGCGTCCGCGCTCCTCCAGATAGGCCGTGTGCGTCTGCTGACGGCGGGCCTCCCTGTCCTGGAGGTCCGCCGTCAGGCGTTCCGCCTCCTCCGCCAGCACCGACAGCTGCCGCTCCAGGTGCCGCTCCGGAGACTCGCCGCCCGGCGTCAGCCGCGTCCACCAGCGGGTCCGGTTGTACGTGTCCACGCACTCCGGCACGTCCAGCCGCACCGCCCGCGCCAGCGAGTGCACCGCCTCCGGCTCCGTCGCCAGGACCTGCGACACCCAGCCCGGGTCCAGCAGGGCCGCGTACGTGTCCAGCAGCTCGCTCAGCTTCCCCTCGGCGGCCGGCGGCAGCTCCACCTCCGCCACGTACTCCCGCAGCCGCCCCAGGTCCTCCCGTACGAGGTCCAGCTGCTCGGCAGGGCCGGCGAACGGCGGCGGCACCGTCCGCTCGGGCGGCGCGACCAGCGCGCCCGCCGCGTACAGCCCCGCGACCACCGCCGGCCAGTACGCCCCCGCCACCCCGGCCAGGGTCAGGCCCAGCCCGAGCAGCCCGCAGGCGCTGCCCCACAGGTTCTTCTTCGACTCCAGGTACGCGAGCGCTCTACTGGTAGCCACGGATCTCCTCGAAGGCCCCGTCGAGGGAGCCGTTCCCGTCGGTCGCGTCGAAGAGCCGGCCACCGGTCAGCTCCGTGATGTGCGTCAGCTCCTTGCGGTCCGAATCCCCGAACAGCACCGCGAACACCGGGGTGCGCTTCTGCGCCTCCGGCAGCCCGGCGTAGAAGGAGTCGAAGTCCTTCACCTTGTCACCGCTCTGCCCGTCCGTCATCAGCACGATCGAGGTGAACGCGTCCGCGTTGCCCTGCCCCAGGTGCTGGTAGGCGGCCTTCAGGCTGGCGTAGACGGCCGTACCGCCCTCAGGGCGCAGCGACTTCACGTCACCCCGGATCGCCTCCAGCGCCGGCCCGGGGTTGCCCGGCTCGACGACGTGCGTCAGCACCCGCTTCACCTTGTCGCCGAACGGCAGCAGCGTCACCTCCTCACGGTCCCGGAACCGCTGCCCCGTCCCCGAACTCCCCGTCCCGGTCAAGTCGGTGAGCGCCGAACGCAGTCGCCCGATCCGGTCCGCCTCCTCCATCGAGCCCGAGGTGTCCAGCACGTACACCGTGCGCGAGGGCCGGCGCAGCTCGTTCTCGTACGAGGCCAGCAGGCCGTCCGCCACCGACCGGGCGCCCGGGAAGGGCAGTTCGCGGCGCACCGCGGGGTCCAGCCCGGCCGCCGGGGCCACCCCGGGCGCCACCGGCCGCCGGAACGTCCTCTCCGTGATCGCCTTCTGCGCCGCGTCGCCCCGCAGGTACTCCGTCAGCAGCCGGCCCGACTCCCGCGCCCCGGCCGGGGCCGAGGTCAGCAGCGTCAGCGGGTAGTGCGCGGTGACCACCCCGTCCTTCGGGCGGATCACCTTCAGCGGGGACTTGGCCCGGTCGTTCATCGACAGCAGCACCGACTCGTAGTTGACCAGCGCGTCCACGTCGTCGCGCTTGGCGTACGCGGTCACGAGCCAGCCCGAGGAACCGGAGGTCAGCTTCTGGCCCTTGAAGAACTCCTTCAGCCGCGGCCGGGCCTTCTGCACGTCCGCGTCGGTCAGCGCCGACTGCGCGCCGGACAGGCCCGAGGCGACCGAGACGAGGGTGGAGAAGCCGGAGTTCGAGCGCACCGGGTCCGTCATCCCGTACGTCAGCTTCCCGGCCGCCACCGCCTCCTCGACCGCCGACCAGGTCACCTCCTCCGGCTTCCAGCCGAGGCGGGCCAGCGCCTCCGGCTTGACGCCGACGGCGACCGGCGAGGACATCACCGGGGTCTCGTTGGCGAGCTTCGACGCCGCCTCGGGGCGCAGCCGCAGGTAGTCGTTGGAGGACAGCCAGATCGCGTCGTACTTGCCGTCCGCCTTGCCGGAGGCGACCTGCTCGGCCGCGTCCAGCGTCCCCGACCAGGTGAAGTCGACGGAGACCCCGGTGGCCGTCTTGGCGTCCTTCAGGATCTGCGCCATGTCGGAGAGCTCGCTGGAGGCCAGCACGCGGAGCCTGCCCTCCTTGTACTCCTGGGGCTTGGCGTCGCCGGACGCGGAAGGCCCCGCCGGCTCGTCCGAGGTGCAGGCCGTGGCGCCCAGCAGGGTCGCCGCCAGCACCACCGTCGCGGCCAGGCGCCTGCGCAGCCGGGCCGTGGTCGTGCGCGCCGTGGCCGTGCGCGCCGTGGTGTGCCGCTTCATCGGTCCCCGCCTTCCAGGGCGTTCGTGGTGCGGGTGCGGGCCAGGTACGCCGAGGCCGCCTGGAGCTCGCCCGTCAGGGACTCCACCGTCGCCGCCATGTTCTCGGTGGCCTGGACCTTGAAGCCGTCGATCGCGTCCAGCGTCTTGCAGATCTGCGCGAAGGCCGTACGGAGCGTCTCCGCGCCCACCGCCGGGTCGGCGGCGATCCGCTGGATCTCGCCGCTCTGGGTGGCCAGCATCTCCGCGTTCCCCCGGATCAGCTCCTCGGTGGTGCCGCGCAGGGCGTTGACCTGCTCGACCACCTTGCGCTGGCTGTCGAGGGCCGAGGCCAGCATCACCGCGATGCGCAGCGCCGAGACGGTCGTCGTCGCCGCCCGGTCCACGCCCTTGATGAGCTCCTCGTTGTTGCGCCGGACCACGTCCATCGCCAGGTAGCCCTGCGCGCACACCGCCAGCTGGGTCAGCAGGTCCTGGTGCTTCTGGCGCACCGGGAACAGGACGTCGGCGCGGAGCGCGTCCGCCTGGGCGGGGTCGGTGCGTCCGGCTTCGGAGATCCGCTGCTCGACGGCCGCGTCCAGGGCCTCGGTGAGCACCGCGTACTCCTGGAGCTTGCCCATCGTCTCCCAGAGCCGGGCCCGCTCGGTGTGCAGGGCGGCGTTGTCGCGGCGCAGCTCGTCCTGGCCGCCGCGCAGCGCGCCGACGATCCGGTTCAGGGTGGTCTGGGAGGAGGCGTACTTGGCCACGTGGTCGCGCAGCCGGTTGCCGCCCGGCAGCTTCGCCAGCAGCTTGCGGGCCCCCTTGGCGGGCGCGTCCCGCGGGTCGAGGTCCTCGACGGTGCGGCGCAGCTCGACCAGTGAGGCGGCCACCCGGGCCTGGGCGTCGCCGCCGCCGTCCGTGCCGCCGTCCGCGCCGAGGGAGCGTACGGCCCGCTCCAGCATCCGGTTGGACTGGTTGGCGGCGGTGCGCATGTCGGCGGAGCCGAGCGCGGTGATGTCGCCGATGCGGGAGGCGAACTCCGGCGAGCGGGCGTCGATGCCGGCGAGCTGGCCGACGTACTCGTCGGCCCGGCGGGCCATCTCCTCCTGGACGCCGTCCTGGAGCGGCACGAGGCCGGAGGCCTGCTCGCGGCGGACGGCGGGTACCGGCTCGGGTGCGGTCAGCACCAGCGGGCTCTCCTCGGGCGGTGTCAGCGGCGGCGGTGTCAGCGTCACGGCGTGCCCCCCTGCCCCTTGGCGCGGCCCGCCAGCGCCGTCAGGACCTTCACGGTCGGAGCGCTGACCTGGCGGATCCCGGTCAGCTCCGGGTTGAGGTACCCGGCGTACTGGTTGGTGGCGGCGGAGAACTCGGCGGTGCCCTCCTGGGGGCGGAAGCCGTGCCGCACGGCCAGCTCGCGCAGCTTCTTGTCGGTGGCGAGGAGCGTGCCGAGGTCCTTGGCCTTCTCGCCGAGCGGCACGAAGGTGTGCGGGGAGTTCACGGTGGTGTCCGGGTACAGCACGACCATGCTCGCGGCCTCCCCGGTGGCCTGCTTCTGCAGCAGCAGCGCGGCGACCTGGGCCTCGTAGGCGAGGACCAGCGGCTCGCCGCTGCCGCTGACGAAGGAGCGGAAGGGGCCGTCGGTGCTGGGCTCCAGGGAGCCCTGGACGGAGATCAGCTTCTTGAGGAGGGGTGCCGTGCGCTCGATGCCGGCGTCGTCGGAGACGACCGTCTTGTTGTTGGCGACGTTCGAGGTGGCGCCGATGAACAGGGCGCCGGAGTTGGAGGTGGTGGGGTCGGAGGTCTTGATGAAGACGGTGCCGGTCAGTTCGGCGTGCGCCGAGGCACCGGGCAGCTGCTGCCAGGTGCGGTCCTCGCCGGCCGCCTTGAGGAAGGGCTCCATCAGGAGGGTGCCGGTGTTCTTGCCGTTCATCTTGGCGAGGCCGTTGTCGGCGAGGACGCGCGCCGCGTTGGCGCGGGCGATGACCACGAGCGGGGAGAAGAAGGGCTTCGCGCTCTGCGCGCCCTTCACCCCGGCCTTCGCGGCGATCTCGTCGGCGGGCTCGCTGCTGCTGGGGAAGGCGAAGTCGTACTCCTTGAGGGCCAGCTGGTCCATGGCCCAGGAGCCCGAGGTCTCGGTCTTCACGGTGTAGCCCTTGGCTGCAAGGGCCTTGACGACGTCGGGATCGCGGAAGAACTCGGACTTCTCCGATCCGATGACGCCACGCACGGTCTTCGTTGCCGTGCCCTCTGATGTACCGGTTCCCCCGAGGAAGATGACGGCGACAACGCCGCCCACCAGGAGGACCGCCAGAGCGATTCCAAGGATGCGTCTCACGGGGGGCAGCCTGCTCACGGAAACCCACATTCCGCGCGGCGTTGGGTGAACGCGGGGTGTCCAGACGGTCCCGCTTCGAAATGCTGTCCGGGTGGGCGGGTGCTGGTGGGCGGGGGCGGGCGGCGGGAGGATCTGGGGCATGGGTGTGAACGGCTCGGGTGGTGCGGGCGGGTTGCGGTGGCAGGGCTGGCAGGGCTGGGTGGTCGGCATGGTGTGCCTGTCCGGGCTGCTGGTGTTCGCCCCGCTGGGGCTGTACGTCTGGGCCAGCGGGAGCCCTGCCGCCCCTCCCCCCGCTCCGCCGGAGGTACGGGTCACCGGGTGCCGGATCGACCCGCCGAGCCGGCGCGTGGTGGCGGTCCTGGAGGCGCGGGGCGAGGGCTCGTACGTCGCCACGGTCGAGTTCCGCGACCGGCAGCCGGAGGCCCCGGACGCCCGTGAGGCCCGCACCCTGGTCCGCCTCCCGGGCCTGACACCGTCCGGCCCCCCGGCCCGGCCCGAGGCCGTCGGGCCCGTGTGGGCGCCGGGGGCGGGGGTTTGGTGCGGGGTGGCGGGGGTGGTGGGGGAGACGGGGGCGCCGGGGGAGCGGTAGCTCCTTGGGCGGGATGAGGGTTGGTTTGGGGGTTTCCCGTCAGTCCCATCGTCCTTCCGTGTCGGGCCGGCCCGTCAAGGGCGCTCCCTTCGGTCGCGTCGCTTCGCGATGGCCTTCGGCCACCCTTGACAGGCCGTCCCGCCCCGGAAAGCCGAAAGACTGCCGGGAAACCCCCAAAAGAACGGTCACGGGGAAGAGGGTGAGGGACGGGTCCGTCAGGGATGGGGCGACGGGGCCGGGCGTCGGCCCGCCGGGCATCCGGGCCCCATGTCCGTGATCCCGGGCCAGGGGTGCGACTGCCCGCACGAAAGGCCGGTCAGAGCCCCTGCGGAGCACCCAGGCGCAGCAGATCGCTACGCGCTCCTCCCGTTTCGGCGTCCGGCGGCCGCCTTGGGCTGGTACCTGCGCCAGAGGACGAACAGGACAGCCCAGGGAGCCGGTGGGCGCGTCAGATCGCTACGCGCTCCTCCCGGCTCGGCGTCGGACGGCCGTCCGGGGCTGGTATCCGTACCGGGTTGCGGAGCAGGTCAGGCGTTGGCGGCGATTGCCGCGCTTACGCCGTGGAGGGCTTCGTCGAGGGTCTTGGCGGTGTGGTCGTGGCCCGTGAAGCCGGCGTGGGGGGCCGGGTTGAGGCTCCATCCCCAGCCCGTCGCGTCCTTGCCGTCGACCACCGCGAAGTCGTCGCCGATGGTGATGCTGATGGACGTGCTGCCGCCGGGGTGGACCCGTACGTCGGTCCGGGCGGTCCCGCCGAGGATGCGGCGGACGGTCTCGCGGGGCACGGGGGTCGGCTCCGGGGCGGTCAGGACGACCGTGCGGCCGTCGGGGTCGGTCAGGGTGCGGGGGGAGTCGCCCGTCAGGCCGAGGCGGAGGTAGCCCGTCTCGGGGCGGCGGGTGGCGGGGTAGAGCTCCAGGACGGTGCCGTCGGCGAGGGTCGCGGCGTAGTGGTCCGGGCCGTTGCCGTGGCGCTCGGGGACGAGGTCCAGGCCGAGGCCGGCGTAGAAGTCGCGGCACTCGTCCAGGCGGTTCGTGTAGATGACCAGCAGGTCGATCGTCATGCGGTCTTCTTCCGTCCGAGGAGGGCCGTGCAGCCCTGGAGGGCCAGGTCGAGGCCGGAGAGGACCGCCGACACGGTCCACAGCGTCTGGTGGCCGGACTGTGACGCCGCCATCGTGACCGCGCCGACGAAGGCCACGGTGGTGCACAGCGGGCGCAGGAAGGGGTTTCGGGCAAGGGATTCGAGCATTCGACTTCCTTTCGGGCGGCCCCTGGTATCCCGTTCAAGGTATACATACCATCGGGGGTATGCCAAGGAAGATTGACGATGAGATCGAGGAGCGGGACCTCGCCTACCGGATCGCCCAGGCGGTGTACGACCGGAGGATGGAACTGGGCTGGTCGCAGCGCCAGTTGGCGGAGGCCGCCGGGATGAGGCAGCCGCACGTCTCACGGCTGGAGGCGGCCAGGAGCCTGCCGAGCCTGGACGTTCTGAACCGGGTCGCGGAGGCCATGGGCGCCGACCTGACCGTGCGCCTCGTGCCGCGCGAGGCGGAGAAGGCCGCGGAGGTGGTCGCTTTGTGATGACCTGGCGCAGACGGGCCTCCAGGCTGAGGCACCGCCACTACGGCAACGCGGCCTCCTCTGCGGCGCTGCCGGCATGGACGGCGCGGCGCGCAGGTCGGACTTCTTCCCGGGCCTCCTGCTGCTCCTCGGCGTCGGGATGAACTGGGCGACCCGGCGCACAACCGTCTGGCGCCGTGGTGTCCGTACTGCGACGACGGGGACGAGGACGACGAGGCGCCGGTGGCCGACCCCGCCGGCGGGCGGGGTCAGCCGGCGCCGGCGTGAGCGCGGCCGCGTCCTCCTGCTCCGCGATGTGCGCGAGGGTGCCGCCGTGCGCGACGGGGTCAGACCACGGCGAGCCGGTCCACCAGTAGCTCCACCCTCGACTCGACGTCCTCCGGCAGCAGCCGTCCCGCGCGGGTCAGGGTCGCCAGGCCGTGCAGGGAGGCCCAGAACACCTCGGTGAACAGCCCCGGTCTGACGCCGTCCCCGGCGACCTCGCCCAGGCTCTCCAGGAGCGAGGCGAAGGCGTCCTTGAGGGGTTCCGGGGTTTCCTCGACCGCGAAGGCCAGCCCGCCGTCCAGCTGGAACAGGGCGTCGTAGACCGCCGGGTTGCGGGCGGCGAAGTCGAGGTAGGTGCGGGCGAGGGCGGTGACCCGCTCGCGCGGGCCGCTCGCGCCCGCGGTCGCGGCCCGCACCGCCACGGCCATCTCGGCGGCACCTTCCAGGGCGACGGCACCGATGATCTCGCGCTTGCCGCGGAAGTGGCTGTAGAGGACGGGCTGGCTGTATTCGATGCGCTCGGCGAGCCGACGGGTGGTGACCGCGTCCCAGCCCTGCTGTTCCGCGAGTTCGCGGGCCGTCGCCACGATGAGGCGCTCGCGGACCGCCCTCTCGCGCTGCTTGCGTTCCTGTACCGACATGATTCGATCCTAGCACTGCTAGACAAGAGAGCGACAGCAGTACTAGCGTTGCCTCATCAGCTAGCAACGCTAGGTCCCGGGAGGGTCGTCATGCTCGACGCACTTGAGGTCGTCACCACCGTCGTCATCGGAGTGATGGTGGGGGTGGAGTTCTCCGTCGCCTTCGTCGTCAACCGGATCCTCGCCGCGCTCCCCGAGGACAGCGGCCAACTCGGCCGCGCCCACGGGGGCCGGATGCTCGGCGCCGTGATGCCGGTCTGGTACATCGGCTCGCTCGTCCTCGTCGCCATCCGGGCCATCGCCGGATGGCACCTCCCCGGCACCGGCCTCGTCGTCACCGCCGGCGCGCTGCTGATCCTCAGCGTGATCATGTCGATCCTGCTGCTCGTCCCGATCAACAACCGGAGCAAGACGTGGACCCCCGAGAACCGGCCCGCAGACTGGAAGGAGCAGTCGAACCGCTGGGACCGCCTCCACTACGTCCGCGTCGCCGTCATCATCGCCGCCTTCGCCCTGCTGGTGACGGCCCTCGCCTGACCGGTCAGCAGGTGGAGTGGAACAGCCCGCCGACGGCCTCTCCGGCCCCGGCCAGCCGGTTGTACACCTCGACGGCGCCCCTGGTCCCGTCCACGTACACGTCGACCCCGGCGTCCCGCAGCACCTCCAGCGCCTCCGGGGTCGCCCCCAGCCGCCGCTCCATCCCCTGGCTGAGCACGACGACCGCACACCCGCGCCCCAGCAGCTCCCGCACGTCCCCCGGCTGGATCCCCGGCTCGTGCCGGGTCCCGTGCACACCCCAGTCCCAGCCGCTCCCACCACCGGGATACAGCACGAAGTCCTTCCCCGGGGGCAGCCCTTCGACCTCCATCTTCCCCCAGGAGACCCGCGTGATCAGCGGAGACCGCTCCATCGCACACCCTTCGTCGTCGACGCCCATGTTCTCCGCCTCACCTGCTCGACGCACGTCCAGGGGGCATGACGGCCCTCAGGCGATCGCCTTCTCAATCGCCTCGAAGGTGTCCGCGTCCGTCTCCTGCTGCCACGCAGGAAGGTCCGGCCAGTCGGCCACGTAGCCCGGCTTCGGGTCCTCGAAGTGCTTGAACATCTGGGCGGTCCAACAGGTGGCGACGAAACGGCCCTTCTGCTCCCGGGAGAGCCGTGCGGTGGTGGCAACCTCCACGAACTGACGCACCTGCGCGTACACGGCCCCGGCGGCCTCGCGCTCCCATTGGGGCATGTGCTCCCACGGGGTCACGTAACCGGCCTTGGGCTCACCCGGGAAGTGCTGCCGCACCCCCGCGATCCAGGCCTCCCGGAACAGTCGCGCGCCTTCGGTCTGCAACATGAGAACCCCTCTCGTCGGTGCGCCGGAGCGTACCCTCAGCCCGGCTGAAACAGCGGTGCCTTGAACGGGCAAGGCGTAGTTTGGCGGTATGGCCTCTGAGCACTTGGGTGACCGTCTGAGTCGTCTCCGCCGCTTCGCCGAACTGACGCAAGAGGGCTTGGCCGAGCGGTCCGGCGTCTCCGTCGACGTGGTGCGCAAGCTGGAGCAGAAGCGCAAGCACAGCGCCAGACTGCCCACGCTGCACGCCCTGTCCAAGGGGCTCGGCGTAGAGCTGACGAGCTTGCTGGGCGACCCGCCCGGGGTGCCTTCGAACGGTGAGGCGGATTCCCCGGCGCTCGTGGCCGTGCGGCGCGCCATAATGCCGCCGTTGTTCGCACCGCCCGTGGAGCCAACCGGAGTGGAACGGCTGTCACTCCCGCTCCTGCGGGCCGAGTTGGCGGCCGGATGGACCCTGTACCACGCGGCGCACTTCGGGCGCCTCATGGAGGTGCTGCCGGGCATCATCGCCGATGCCAGACTCCTCGCCGCCGTGGGGAACGCGGATCAGCGGGCGGCCGGTCAGGCGGCTCTCGGCAAGGCGCTGCAGCTCGGCGGACACCTCGCCATCCGCCTGGGCAAGACGGACCTCGCCCTCTCGGCGCTGGAGCGGGCGTACGCCGCAGCCGGAGACTCCTCGGACCCCCTGCTGGCTCCGATGCTGTCGAACTCCGTCGCATGGGCCTACCAGAGGCAGGCCAGGCTGGACGACGCGCGGAACCTGGCCGTGCACGCGGCGGACGCGGTGGAACGCGAACACACCTCCACCTCAGAGGGAGTTCGCGTCTGGGGCGGACTGCTGATGTCCGCAGCGACCTCGTACGCGCGCAGCGACGACTACGCAACGGCCAACGAAATGATGGTGACGGCAGAGAAGGCGGCGGCCCGACTGGCCACCCTGCCTCCGCCGGCCGACGGCAAACTCGTCTCGGTGTTCAGCCGGTCGTCGGTGCGCATCGAGCGGGTGCGCCTCGCGGTCCAGCACGAGCGCCCGGAGGAGGCCCTGACCCTCGCGAGGGGCATAAGGCTCAGCAAGGACACCCCGCCCTCCTGGCGAACGTGGCTGCTCCTGGACCTGGCGCGAGCTCACGCGGACTTGGGGGATGCCGCCGGAGCGCTCAAGGCCCTGGAGAGCCTGCGGAAGGTCGCCCCGGGGTGGATGAGGCACCACACCCTGGCCGTGGCGATCGTCACGGACCTGTGGGCAGGACCGCACCACCCGCCGGGCTTGCGACAGCTGAAGGACTTCCTCGGCATCACCAACTAAGCGATCGAAAGTGGGACGTTGCATCCCTGTGACCCGTCGTCAGCCGACGAGAACATCAAGCCGTCCGGCAGACAACACGAGGGATGCAACATGGCAGCGACACCAACCGACCGGCTCGACCCGGACAACCCGTGGTCGAGGGCGCAAAAAACCAGCAACCTCAGCGCCGAACTCCTCGACCGGGCGCTCGTCGGCTGGGAGCGCTTCCTCGGCACCTTCGAGGCGGCGTCCGATGAGTGAGTGCTACGAGTACGTCCCCCACCGGCTCCTCCACCAGCGCGTGCGCGACATCGCCTCCGGCGCCGAAGGCGTCCTCATGGCCGTGATCAACGAAAACGTCTCGGACACCGGCATCGAGCGCTGGTTGGAACTGGCCTACATCCGGGGCGCCTCCGGCCGCGAATTCACCACCGCCGCCACCAACGTCGAACCGGCCCCGGACCATCCCAGGACGGCCGTCAGCCGCCGAGATCAGAGAAGCGCGTAGCGATCTGCTGCGCCTGTCGGCTTCCCGGGCTGCTCTGTTCGTCTTTTGGTGCGGGTATCAGCCCAGGGCGGTCGTCGGGCGCCGAGAAATGAGGAGCGCGTAGCGATCTGACGCGCTTGTCGGCTGCCCCGGGGGCTCTGGTCAACCTCTCGTGCAGGTAGCCGCGCCCCCGGCACGGGACCAGAACCGGGCGGGCCCGGACGCCAGCCGACCGACGCCCGGCCCCGTCGCCTCATCGCTGATACGGCCGTCCCTCCCTCTCTGGACCGTGCCGTTCTTTTGGGGGTTTCCCGGCAGTCTTTCGGCTTTCCGTGGCGGGTCGGTCTGTCAAGGGTGGCCGAAGGCCATCGCGTAGCGACGCGACCGAAGGGAGCGCCCTTGACAGGCCGGCCCGACACGGAAGGACGATGGGACTGACGGGAAACCCCCAAACCAACCCTGATCCCGCCCGAGGGTGCACCGCTCCCCACCCACCGGCCCGCAGACGGGGAGGCGGGTGGGCAACTACCGCCCGGCCCCGGGAGGTCGAGGGGGAGATAGCGGGCCCGAGGCGGGAAAACCCGCGCCGGATCCCCCCAGAGCAAGTCATGGCGCCCGGTCCGGAGCCTGCGCGGTCCCGGACCGGGGCCGGTCAGTGGGCGCCGGCCTGGGCGCCGGCCCGGTCGGGGGCTTCGAGGGCGGCGGTGTGGGCGTCCATGCGCTGGGCGGCGAGGATCGCCGCGGCGGTGTCGGCGCGGGAGGCGGCTACGAGGAGGGCGCGGGCGGCGAGGTCGCGGGCGCGGCGGTGCAGGGTGCGGGCGTCGGCGCCGTCGGCCAGGGCGGGGTAGGCGACGCGGACGGGGTGCGAGCCGCGCAGGCGGGTCACCTGGGCCGCGATGCGCACGGCACCGTCGTCGTCGAGGCCGAGCTCGTCGGTGACGGCGAGCAGCGCGGCGAGGTGCCCGGCGAGCTGGATGTCGAGGGCTTCGCCCCGGCTGCTGTGCGGGTACGAGGCGGTGTCGGCGCGGTGGGCGTCCACTCGCTGGACGACCGACTTGGGACGGCTCGGTTCGTACATGAGGAGGCCTCCTGCTTGGTCAGGAGGCCATCCTACATTGGATCCGGTCTAAGGTTGAGTTGAATCTTGGTAGAGCCCGAGTGGACCGGACTGGACCGGACCGGACTGGACCGGACCTACGGCTGGCCGTACCCGTCCAGGAAGCGGCCGATCCGGGTGACGGCGTCCGCGAGGTCCTTCGCGTTGGGCAGGGTCACGATGCGGAAGTGGTCGGGCTCGGGCCAGTTGAAGCCGGTGCCGTGCACCACCATGATCTTCTCGGCCCGCAGCAGGTCGAGGACCATCTGCCGGTCGTCCTTGACCTTGTAGACCGCCGGGTCCAGCTTCGGGAACAGGTACAGCGCGCCCTTCGGCTTCACGCACGTGATGCCCGGGATCTGGGTCAGCAGGTCGTACGCCGTGTCGCGCTGCTCCAGCAGCCGCCCGCCCGGCAGCACCAGGTCGACGATCGACTGCCGGCCGCCCAGCGCGGTGGCCACGGCGTGCTGCGAGGGCATGTTCGCGCACAGGCGCATGTTGGCCAGGATCGTCAGGCCCTCGATGTACGACGAGGCGTGCTTCTTCGGTCCGCAGACCGCCATCCAGCCCGCCCGGTACCCGGCGACCCGGTAGTTCTTGGACAGCCCGTTGAACGTGAGCGTCAGCAGGTCCGGGGCGATCGCGGCGGTGTTCGTGTGCGTGGCGCCGTCGTAGAGGATCCGGTCGTAGATCTCGTCCGAGCACACCACCAGGTTGTGCCGGCGGGCGATGTCCGTCAGGCCGCGCAGCATCTCGTCGTCGTAGACGGCGCCGGTCGGGTTGTTCGGGTTGATGATCACGATCGCGCGCGTGCGGTCGGTGACCTTGCGCTCGATGTCCGCGAGGTCGGGCATCCAGTCGGACTGCTCGTCGCAGCGGTAGTGCACGGCGGTGCCGCCGGCCAGCGAGACCGACGCGGTCCACAGCGGGTAGTCCGGGGCGGGGACCAGTACCTCGTCGCCGTCGTCCAGCAGCGCCTGCATGGACATCTGGATCAGCTCGGAGACGCCGTTGCCGAGGTAGATGTCCTCGACGTCCAGGTGGATGCCCTTGGTCTGGTAGTGCTGCATGACCGCGCGCCGCGCCGACAGCAGGCCCTTCGCGTCCCCGTAGCCGTGGGCGTTGCCCAGGTTGCGGAGCATGTCCTCAAGGATCTCCGGCGGGCACTCGAAGCCGAAGGCCGCGGGGTTGCCGGTGTTCAGCTTGAGGATGCGATGACCTGCCGCTTCGAGCCGCATCGCCTCTTCGAGGACGGGTCCGCGGATCTCGTAGCAGACATTGGCGAGTTTCGTTGACTGGATCACCTGCATGACGGGAGCTTACGGGCCCGGCCGCCCGCCCGCTCGGCCGTTCCGGCGGAAATCCATCGAGCGATATGCCCTATTTCGAGCGATGTAGGGGTGGTGCCCCCGTCCACCCTTTGAAACGGCGGCGGGGCCCCCGTCCGGCCTGCGGAATGGGTGAACGGGCCCCGGCCCTCCCACCCCCGGTGTTGCGCTCGTCACCCCGGGGCGGGAGGGCCGGACGCCCGCCTAGCCGACGGCCAGGAAGGCCCGCGCCAGTTCCACGCGGCTGTTCACCCCGTACTTCGCGAAGGCGTGCCGGAGGTGGGTGTCCACGGTGTGCGGGGACAGGAACAGCCGGTCGGCCACGCCCCGGTTCGTGAGCCCCTCCACCACCAGCCGTACGACCCTCAGCTCGGACGGCGTGAGCTCCGCCCCCTGCTCACCCGCACCCGCACCCACACCCACACCCGAACCGGAACCCACACCGGAGCCCGAACCCGAACCCACACCGGACCCCGACCCCGACCCCGACCCCACTCCCAAGCCCCCCGCGCCCGCCGGGGCCGCGGCCGGGGCCGGGGACAGGCCCCCGAGCCGGGCCCGGACCCGGGCGATCTCCCGCCGGGCCCCCATCCCCGTGTACGCGGCCAGTGCCTCCTCCAGCAGCGGCACCCCCCGCGCCCCCGCCGCGACGGCGGCGTCCTCCAGGGCCGAGGCCGCCGCCAGCCGCCGCGGGCCGTCCCGCATGGCGTCGGCCGCCTTGCGCAGCAGGGCGGCGTCCCCGTCCAGCAGCCCCGCGGCCTGGTCGGCGAAGGCTGCGAGGGTGCCGGTGCCCGGGTTGGCGGCGGCGAGCCGCGCGGCGGCGCGCACCGCGGTGCGGGCCGCCTCGGGAGCGTCGGCGGCCAGGGCGATCCGCACCAGCTGCACCGAGGCGCAGGGTTCCTCGGACAGGAACAGCAGCGAGTCGTCGAGCGAGGACACCACCCCGGACGCGGCCCGCAGGGCCTCCTTCGGACGCCCGTCGGCCTCCAGCTGGAGCGCGGAGATCCAGTCGACGAAGTAGGGGATCGCGCCGAGGGAGGCCATGGCGTGGCGGCGGGACTCGCGGACCAGCTCGGCGGCCAGCCGGTGTTCGTCCCGCAGCAGCGCGATCCGCGCGAGGAGGGCCAGCAGGTGCGGGGCGACGGCCCGCGCCGAGAGCTGGTCGGCGACGCGCGCGCCCGCCTCGGCCTCGGCCTGCGCGTCCTCCAGGAAGCCGCCGGCCAGCTTGAGCGCGGCCCGGTTGAGCGACCACAGCGGGTGCGACCAGGCGCTGCCGATCCGCTCGGCCTCGCGCCGCCCCAGCTCGTTGACGGCGTCGGCCTCCCCGAACCGGTCGGCCGACACCAGGGCCCGTGCCAGCCACAGCCGGGGGTGGCGCCGGCGCGCCTCGGGGCTGCCGGTCTCGGCGATCTGCACGGCCTCGCCCGCGACGGCCAGCGCTTCGCTGATGTCCCCGCGGCCGCGCGCGGTCACGCTGCGGGCCACCGTCGCGAACACCACCGCCGAGGCGGCGCCCGCGGCCCGGCCGGCCCGCTCCGCGGCGACCGCGGCCCGTTCGGCCGCCTCGATGCCGGGGAAGGACAGCAGGGCGTGGGACTGTACGGCGTACAGCTCGGCCCGTACCGCCCCGAGGGCCGTCGGCGCGGCGAGGGCCCGGCCGACGTAGTCCAGTACCAGCCGGTCGTGTCCGGCGTGCTTGAGGGCCTCGGCGAGGGCCAGCAGCATCGACGTCTCCTCCCCGGGGGCGAGCCCGCTGTGCAGGGCGCGTTCGCCGAGCTCCCGGGCCTGGTCCAGGCGTCCGGCGTTGGCCAGCAGCTGGACCGCCTCGGTGAGCAGGCCGGGCCGGTCGGGGGCGTCCTCCTCGACGAGGTCGAGGAGCTGGAGCATCAGGTCGGCGGCGATCCCGGAGGACTGGGTGGCGGCCTCCCGGACGGCGAGGTGCAGGGTGGCGATGGCCTCGCGGTTGCCGCGCTGTCCGCCGCGCGCGAGGTGCTGGGAGATCTCGGCGGCGGGCCGGCCGGTGGCGCGCAGTACGCCGGCGGCCTCCTGGTGCAGGGCGTGCCGGACGGGTCCGGGCAGCGTCCCGTAGACCGTCTCGCGGATCAGGTCGTGCCGGAAGCGGAGTTCGGAGCCGGTGCCGATGAGCATGCCCACGGCGACGGCCTCGCGGACGGCGGTGTTCAGCTCGGCGACGGCCAGGCCCAGCAGTCCGCCCGCCTCGGCCACGCTGAAGGGGCGGGCCAGTACGGCGCCGACCTCCAGCAGCCGCCGGGCGGGTTCGGACAGCCCGGCGAGCCAGCCGCGCGGCAGGGCGGCGGAGGGCTGTTCGGAGTCGGGCCGGGACAGCAGCTCGACGAGCAGGAACGGGTTGCCGTCGCTGCGTTCGGCGTGGGCCAGCAGCTGGGCGGAGGGTGCGCTGCCCAGCGTACGGGTGCACAGTTCGGCGACCTCGGGCCCGGACAGCGGTGCCAGGGGGAGGCGTTGGGCGCCGTCCGCGACCAGCCGGTCGGCGAGGTCGTGGACGGGGCTGGGGCTGGGCGCGCGGGCCGGGCGCAGGGCCAGCAGCCACAGCACCTCGGCGGCGTGCAGGGTGGGCAGCAGGATGCGCAGGGCCTGGGCGGTGAGTTCGTCCGCCCAGTGCATGTCGTCGAGGACGACGGCCAGGGGGCGGCGGCGGGCCGCCTGTTCGATGGCTTCGGCGATGCGGTGGACCAGCCAGAACCTTCCGGACTCGGTGAATCCGCCGGCCGCGAGGGAGCTGAGGGTCTCGCGGTCCAGGACGGGTTCGGGGCCGCTGCTGAGGGCGCCCAGCAGGCTGGCCATGGGGACGACGTGGTCGAGTTCGGTGGCCTGGCCGCGGGCCACCGCGATGCCGTGCCGGGCGGCCTGGCGCTCGCTCTCGGCGAGGAGCCGGCTCTTGCCGAGGCCGGCGTACCCCTCGATGACGACGCAGCCGCCGGTGCCGGCGCGGACCCTGAGCAGGGCCCGGTGCAGCGTGGTGAGTTCGTTGCTCCGGCCGACGAGTGGACTCTCGTGCTCGGACACTGTGTGTAATCCCTCCCCCGTCGGGCATGTGCCCGACACGAAGGCCCTGTCGCGCCGCGGGCCCTCACGGATTTCGACTTCTCCCGCGGCCGCTGGGCCGGGGGCAGCCCAGACGCTAACCCGAACCGGCGAGTAGGTCCCGGTGTCGGGACGTCCACAAGACGGACACATCGCGCCAGGTAAAGCCGGGCTGCGGGTCTCTCTCAGGTCCCGCTCCAGGTGATGTGACGGGGCGTGAGGAAAGCCGCCCGCCCGCGCGAGGACGCCCAGCCCGCCCGCGCGAGGACGCCCAGCCCGCCCGCGCGAAGACGCCCCTCCCGACCTCGCGGGGACGCCCCTCCCGCGCCCCCCTCACGTACGTGATACCGCCCCGGATCCCGTGTTCGCGTGATGGGGGACCACCCCCTCCCTTGGCAAGGTTTGGACCAGCCGGCAGCCACGCAGCCGCCTAACGGGAGGAGTCACGATGACGACGCTGCACCACGCATACGGTCGAGAGGCCCGGCTCAACAGGCTCTACCACGAGGGCAGCCGCCGGCTGTTCGTCGTCCCGCTGGACCACTCGATCAGCGACGGGCCGCTCCAGGTGCCCGGCGGTCTGAACCGGCTCGCCGGGCAGCTCTCCGGCTCCGGGGTGGACGCCATCGTCCTCCACAAGGGCAGCGTCCGCGGGGTGGACCCGCGGCACTTCGCCGACACCTCGCTGATCGTCCACCTCAGCGCCAGCACCCGGCACGCCCCCGACCCCGACGCCAAGTACCTGGTGGCGAGCGTGGAGGAGGCGCTGCGGTTCGGCGCCGACGCGGTCAGCGTCCACGTCAACGTCGGCGCGGACGACGAGCGCGGCCAGATCAAGGACCTGGCCACGGTGGCCGAGTCCTGCGACCGCTGGAACGTCCCGCTGATGGCGATGATGTACCCGCGCGGTCCGCGGGTGACCAACCCCTACGACCCGGAGCTGGTGGCGCACGCCATCACCCTCGCCGCCGACCTGGGCGCGGACATCGTCAAGACCGTCTACGTCGGCAACCCGTCGGAGATGGCCGACGTGGTCAGCGGCGCGCAGGTGCCGGTGATCGTGGCGGGCGGGCCCCGCCTCGACACGCCGGAACTGGTCGCCGGCTACGTCAGCGACGCCCTGAAGGGCGGCGCCGCCGGTGTCGCCATGGGCCGCAACGTCTTCCAGGCGGCCGATCCGGCGGCCATGGCCCGCAGGCTCGCCGACCTGATCCACTGCGACGCGGTTCCCACCGCCGGCCAGGTGCCCGTGGCGCCGCCGGTCCTGCGGATGCCGGCCCGCGTCTGATCCGGCCGGGTCCCGACCGGTCCTCCAGAGGGGCCCGGCCGTTTCCCCGGGGCGGTGCGAGCGCACGTGGACCGCGCCCGCACATACCCGCCCCCCGTATCCGTACCGAGCCCGTGCACGACCCCCGCACACTCACGCGCCTCCCCGCGCGGACCTCCGGGTACGCCGTCCCGTACCCGTGCATGCCCTCATACACCTACATCCACGAGGAGTCACTGAAGTGAAGCTCAGCTGGGTAGACATCCGCTCCGTCGGCTCCGCCAAGGACGCCATCGTCCAGGAGGCCCTCCACGCCCGTGTCGACGGCATCCTCGCCGACGACGCCGCCGACTTCGAAGGCCTGCCGCCGACCGTGAAGAAGGTCCTCTTCCCGCAGGGCAAGGCGCTGCCGGAGAGCTTCGGCGCGGCCGACGTGGTCATAGTGGACCCCGCCAAGCACGGCCAGCCCGCCGAGCTGGCGCTGCGTCACCCCGAGGTCGAGTTCGGCCGCTTCGTCGAGATCATCGACGCGGACACGCTGGAGGACGCCTGCCAGTCCGGCCGCACCGAGAAGTGGAGCCTGCTCCTCTTCCGCGACCCCACCAAGATCCCGCTGGAGATCGTGATCGCCGCGGCCGCCCGCGCCGAGGGCTCCCTGATCACCGTCGCCCAGGACGTGGAGGAGGCCGAGATCATCTTCGGCGTCCTGGAGCTCGGCTCCGACGGCGTCCTCATGGCCCCGGCCAAGGTCGGCGACGCCACCGCCCTCAAGGCCTCGGCCGAGGCCGGCGTGCCGAACCTGACGCTCACCGAGCTGACCGTCACCGCCACCGCGCACGTGGGCATGGGAGAGCGCGCCTGCGTCGACACCGCCACCCACTTCGGCGAGGACGAGGGCCTGCTCATCGGCTCGCACTCCAAGGGCATGATCCTGTGCGTCAGCGAGACCCACCCGCTGCCGTACATGCCGACCCGGCCGTTCCGCGTCAACGCCGGCGGCATCCACTCGTACACCATCGGCAACAACGAGCGGACGAACTACCTCAGCGAGCTCAAGTCCGGCTCCCGCGTCACCGCCGTCGACATCCACGGCAACACCCGCCTGGTCACCGTCGGCCGCGTCAAGATCGAGACGCGTCCGCTGATCTCCATCGACGCGGTCGGCCCCGACGGGCGCACCGCCAACCTGATCCTCCAGGACGACTGGCACGTGCGGGTCCTCGGCCCCGGCGGTGTGGTCCTGAACTCCACCGAGCTCAAGCCCGGCGACAAGGTGCTCGGCTACCTGCCGACCGAGGACCGCCACGTCGGCTACCCGATCAACGAGTTCTGCCTGGAGAAGTGATCCACGTGACCCCCGCGGAAGCGCCCCCGCCCGTCTTCGACTTCCACGCGCGCCTCACCCCTCAGGAGGGCGCCGCCCGACGGCTCCTCGACACGATGGACGCGCACGGAATCGCCCGGGCGGCCGTTTCCGCCGGGGGCACGATCTCCCTCGACCGGCTGTCGCGGCAGCTGGTCGAGGGGGGCCACATCGAGACCGACGCCGACAACGACGCGGTGCTCGCGGGCTGCCGGGCCTCCGGCGGCCGGCTGGTCCCCTTCCACTTCGCCAACCCCCACCGGGGACCCTGCGCGTACGCGGTGCGGGCGGCGGAGTTCCGCGGACTGGAGATATCGCCGGCGGTGCACGGGGTGCCGTTCCCGGACGAGCGCACCCACTCCCTCGTCAGGATCGCCGAGGAGCACCGCCACCCGGTCTACACCGTCTGCCTGCACCGCCCCGGCGCCACCGTCGCCGACCTGGTGGAACTCGCCGCCGGATTCCCCCGGGTGACCTTCGTACTCGGCCACTCGGGCGTCGGCGAGATCGACCTCCACGGGATCGGGCTGATCAAGGACAGCCACAACATCCTGCTGGAGACCTCCGGCGGCTACTCGGCCGTCATCCGGCTCGCCATCGAGCGGCTCGGCGCCCGCCGGCTGCTCTTCGGCTCCGAGTACCCGCTCCAACATCCCACCGTCGAGCTCGCCAAGTACGCGGCACTGGGCCTGGCGGACTGGCAGCTCCAGCAGATCCTCTGGCACAACGCGGCGGACCTGCTGGGCCTGAAGGACACCCTGTGAGTTGACTATGGAACAGCCACGGATCGCGGTCGTGGGCGCGGGCATCGGAGGCCTCGCCCTCGCCCTCGGGCTCGCCAGGGCGGGCCTGGCCTGCGATGTGTACGAACAGACCCGCCACCTCCGGGAGATAGGCGCCGGTCTGCAGATCGCCCCCAACGCGTCCCGGCTCCTGCACCGCCTCGGCATCGAGCCGGCCCTCCGCCAGGTGGCGGTACGGCCCGCCGCGATCGAGCTGCGCCGCTGGGACGACAACGGGCTCATCGCCCGCACCCCGCTCGGCGACGCCTGCGAGGAGATGTACGGGGCCCCGCACTACGCGCTCCACCGGGCCGACCTGCACTCCATCCTGCTCTCCCGGCTCCCCGCCGGCACCCTGCGCCTCGGCCTGAAGTGCACGGGCGTCGAGCAGCGGGAGGGCGAGGTGGTCCTGCGGTTCGCCGACGGCTCCACCCGCTCCGCGGACGTGGTCGTCGGCGCCGACGGCATCCACTCGGTCACCCGGGACACGCTGGTCGAGGACCGTCCCCGCTACTCCGGGCAGGTCATGTACCGGGGCCTGATCCCGGCGGACCGGCTGCCCGGCCACAGCGCACACCCCCGGGTGCGGCTGTGGCTGGGCCCGGGACGGCACTTCGTCAGCTACCCGGTGGCCGGCGGCCGGAAGATCAGCTTCGCGGCGACCGCCCCCCGGGACGAGGTCCCGGAGGAGTCCTGGAACACCCCGGGCCGCGTCGAGGACCTGCGGGCCGCCTACTCCGACGGCTGGCACCGGGAGGTCGTCGAGATCCTGTCGGCGGCCCAGGAGGTCGGCTGCTGGGCGCTGCACGACCGGGACCCCGTCGACAACTGGTCGCGGGGCGCGGTCACCCTCCTCGGTGACGCCGCCCACCCGATGCTGCCGTTCCGGGCGCAGGGCGCCAACCAGGCCCTGGAGGACGCCGCCGCACTGGTGGTGTGCCTGACCGAGCACGGCGGCACCGACCTGGCCGGGCGGCTGCGCCGCTACGAGCGGATCCGGATGACCCGTACCGGGCGGATCCAGCAGATCTCCCGCAACAACGCCAAGACCCTCCACCTGTCGGACGGGGCGGCCCGCCGGCACCGGGACGCCGCCCTCGCGGACAGTCACCAGCTGGCCGCACAGGACTGGCTGTTCGGATACGACGCGGCAGAGGCCGCCAGAGCGGAGCCCATACGATGAACGCCCCCACGGCGACGGCGCCCCAGACCGCGCCGACCGCGCCGCCCGCCCCGCGGATGACCCGCGAAGAACTCGCCCGCGCGAGCACCCTCGGCGGCGGCAGCCTGCTCCACCACGCGCTCGCCGTCAGCGCCGACCCCGGCGCGCCCTTCCTGCACAGCGAGCACCCCCTGCTCGGCCCGGACGGGGTCCGCCGCCGCGACTTCACCCTGACCGAACTGGACGACCTGGCCCGGACCTGGTCCGCCTGGTACCTGGACCGGGGCATCGGCCCGCACGACCGGGTCGCCGTCTACCTCACCGACAGCTTCGAGGACGTCCTGCACTTCCTCGCCCTGAGCCAGATCGGCGCGATCCCGGTCCTGGTCAACGGCAGGCTCGCCGCCGAGACCGCCGCCGGACTGTACGAGCGCACGGGCGCGGCCGGCCTGTTCACCGACTCCGTCCACCGGGACGCCCTGCGCACCGCCGGGGTCCTGGACGGGCTCACCGTCCTCGGCGTCTCGGACGAGATGTCCGCCCTCGGCACGGGCGCCGGGCCGCTCGCCGACGCCGACCGCTTCCGGCACGCCCCCGGCGACCCGGTGCTGATCAGCCACTCCTCCGGCACCACCGGCGTACCGAAGGCGGTGATCTGGACCCACGAGGGCAGCGTCGCGGCGCTGCGCGAACTCCTGCTCCTGCCACAGCCCGCCGAGCGGGAGGTGATGCTCTCCGCGGTGCCCCAGTCGCACCAGGCCGGGGCCAGCTTCGCCGCCGGTGCGCTGCTCTTCGGGGCCCGCCTGATCGCCCTCGCCGACCGCTCCGGCGCGCACGTGGCCGCCGCGATCGCCGAGCACCGGCCGCACACGGTGGTCGCGTTCGCCCAGACGTACGCCGAACTGGCCGCGCTGGAGCCCTCCGACGAGGTCCTCGCCTCCGTGGAGCGCTGGTTCAACACCGGGGACTCCGCGCACGGCCGGCACATCGCCCCGCTGGTCCGGGCCGGCGCCGTCTTCATCGACGGCCTCGGCTCCTCCGAGCTCGGCTTCGCCCAGTTCGGCCAGGTCACCACCGCCGACACCGTCCGCCACGACCGCTGCATCGGCCGCCCCCACCCGTGGGCGCGGGTGGCGGTGCTCCGCGAGGACGGCACCGAGGCCCCGCGCGGCGAGGCCGGCCTGCTGGGCGTGCGGGGCCCGACGCTGACCCCCGGCTACTGGAACGACCAGGACCGCTACTACCGCTCGCGGCTGGGCGGCTGGTTCGTCTCCGGGGACGTGGTCCGCGAGGGCGAGGACGGCACGTACTTCCACCTGGACCGGGCCGTGGACGTCATCCACACCGCGCACGGGCCCGCGTACTCCCTCCTCATGGAGGAGGCCCTGCTCGGCGCGCTGCCCGACCTGGACGACTGCACCGTCGTCGGCGTCCCCGACGGCGCAGGCGCCGAGAGCCCCGTCGCCGTACTGCGCCCCCGCGACCCGGACGCCGACGCGGAGCGGCTGCGCACCGCCGCCGCGAAGGCCCTCGCGGAGGCCGGACTGCCCGCCCTGGCCGCCGTACGGGTCGCCCGCACCGCGGGCGAGGTGCCGCTCGGCCCCTCCGGCAAGGTCCTCAAACGCCACCTGCGCCTCCAGCTCGCCGACGCCCTGACCGCAACCGACCCCGGGGAAACCTCATGAACATGCGCAGGATCGCGCCGCTGGCGATCGGTACCTTCGCCATCGGCACCGACAACTTCATCGTCGCCGGGATCCTCGGCGCGATGGCCGACGACCTGGGCGTCTCCCTCGCCGCCGCCGGCCTCCAGGTGACCGTCTTCTCCCTCGTCTACGCGCTCGGCTCGCCGCTGCTGTCGGCGCTGACCCAGCAGGCCGAGCGGCGGGCCGTACTCGTCGGCAGCATGGCCCTGTTCGCGGTGGCCAACGTACTGACCGCCGTCGCCCCCACCTTCGGGATCCTGCTCGCCACCCGCATCGTCGCCGCCATCGCCGCCGGTGTCTTCGGGCCCGTCGCCACCGCCGCGGCGGCCGAACAGTCGGAGCCCGAGTTCCGCGGCCGGGCCATCTCCATCGTCACCGGCGGGCTCACCGTCTCCATCGTCCTCGGCGTCCCCATCGGGGTCCTGATCTCCGCCCTGTCCGACTGGCGCGGCGCCTTCTGGTTCGTCGCCGCCCTCGCCCTCGTCGCCGCCGTCTCCACCGCCGCCTCCCTGCCGAGGCTGCCCGGCAACCCCGGACCGGGCATCGCCGAACGGTTCCGGCCGATGCTGCGCCCGGCGGTGGGCCTGACCCTGCTCCAGTCCGTCACCGTCATCGGCTCGACGTTCATCGTCTTCACCTACCTGGCGACCCTGGTCCACGGCACCGGCGTCGGCGGCGACGGCGAGTTCGCCACCACCCTGATCATGCTGGTCTTCGGTGTGGCCGCCGTCTTCGGCAACATCCTGGGCGGCCGCAGCGCCGACCGCGTCGGCGGCACCTCCACGATCCGCCGCACCATCGCCGTCCTCGCCGTCGCCCTGGCCGCCGTCTCCCTGGTCGCCCAGACCCTCGACGGGATGACCGCGTACGTCGCCCTGGCCGTCGTCATCGCCGTCTGGGGGGTCAGCGGCTGGGCGTTCACCCCCGCCCAGTTCTCCCGGCTCGCCCAGATCGACCCCGAGCACATGCACCTGACGTTCGCCCTCAACAACTCCGCGATCTACATCGGCTCCGCGCTCGGCGCCTCCGTCGGCGGCGCCATCGTCTCCTGGGCCTCCCCGGGCGGCCTCGGCTGGGTCGCCGCCGGCGGCGAGGTCATCGGCCTGCTCCTGGTCCTGCTGGCCGTCGCCCGCCCCGCCCTCGGCGTCCCCGCCGCCCGCCCCGCCGCCGCCGGCAAGCCCGGCCTCCAGCCGGCGGGCGACCGGTGACCGCCGCGGCGGCCCCCGCGGGCGGCGGCGCCTGGCCCCGCCCGGGGGACTGGTCCACCTTCACCGAACTGCGCCGGCTCCAGCTCTCCGCCCTCCCGGCCACCCTCTCCCGCGCCCAGCGCAGCCCCTTCTACGCCACCCGCGTCGGCATCGGCCGCACCACCCTCGACGGGCTCCGACCCACCCTCAAGTCCGACCTGCGCGACGCCTACCCCTTCGGGATGCTCGCCGTCCCCGGCCGCGACGTCGCCAGCTACCACGAGTCCAGCGGCACCACCGGGGAGCCCACCGCCTCCTACCTCACCGAGAACGACTGGGCGGAGACCGCCGACCGCTTCAACCGCTCCGCCGCCGCCCTCACCGCCGAGGACCGGGTGCTCGTCAAGACCCCGTACTCGATGGCCACCACCGCCCACCAGATGCACCACGCGGCCCGCGCCGCAGGCGCCATGGTCGTCCCGGCCGACAACCGGACGTCGATGATGCCCTACCGCCGGCTGCTGCGGCTGATCCGCGACGTCCGCCCCACCGTCACCTGGTCCCTGCCCAGCGAACCCCTGCTGTGGGCGGCGGCCGACGACGCCCTCGGCGCCGGCACCCGCGCCGCCGCGGCCGCCGGACACGGACCCCGCGCCCTGGTCGTCGCCGGGGAACCGCTCAGCACCGCCAAGCGGCAGCGGATCAGCGAACTGTGGGGCGGCGCCAAGGTCATCGAGGACTACGGCTCCACCGAGACCACCTCCCTCGCCGGCGAATGCGCCCACGGCACCCTCCACGCCTGGGCAGACCGCTTCCTCTTCGAGGTGCAGGACCCGGCCACCGGCGACATCGCCCCCACCGGACGCGGCCGCCTCCTCGTCACCACCCTCTACCGCGAGGCCATGCCGCTGCTCCGCTACGACACCGGCGACCTCGTCGAACTCACCGAACGCGACTGCCCCTGCGGCTGGACCCTGCCCACCGTCCGCGTGCACGGCCGCGACGGCGCGGGCATCACCGCCGCCGGACGCGCCCTGCGCCAGCACGACGTCGACGAGCTCGTCTACCGGCTGCCCGTCGAGTACGGAGCCCACATGTGGCGCGGCGTCGCCGACGCCGACCGGCTGCGCCTCGTCGTCGAAGCCCGCGAGGGCCACGAGGAGATCGCCGAGAAGCTGCGCGCCGGCGCCGCCGAAACCCTCGGCATACCCGTCGAGGTCACCGTCGGCGGACCCGGAACCCTGATCTCGCCCGGCGCCCTGCTGCGCGAGGACCAGTTCGTCAAGCCCCGCTTCCTGTACGAGGCGGCCGATGCGAGGGAGGAAGGATGGACATATCTCGACTGAGCCCCCCGGGCGGGCCGCTGGAGACGGCGGTCGTCGGGGTCGGGCCCCGCGGACTGAGCCTGCTGGAGCGGCTGTGCGCCAACGCCCGGCTGCTGCCCGAGGACGCCAGGGTCACCGTCCACCTGGTCGACCCGGCCGAGCAGGGCCCCGGCCGGGTCTGGGCCACCGGCCAGGACCGCCGGCTGCTGATGAACACCGTCGCCTCCCAGGTCACCGTCTTCTCCGACGCCAGCGTCACCATGGCCGGCCCCGTCGAGCCCGGACCCAGCCTCTACGCCTGGGCCCGCGACCTCGCATCCGGCGCCGAGCCGGCCCCCGGCCCCGAAGTCCTCGCCGAGGCGCGGGAACTGACCCCCGACTCGTACCCCAGCCGGGCCTTCTACGGCGCCTACCTGCGCTGGGCCGCCGCCCGGATCCGGGCCGGCGCCCCCCGGCAGGTCGAACTGGTCACCCACCGCTCGGCGGCCGTCGCCTGCGGCACCGACACCGACACGGGCCGCCCCTGGGCCCGCCTCGCCGACGGCACCCGGCTGCCCGGCCTCGACGGACTCGTCCTCGCCCAGGGCCACGTGGACACCGAACCCGACGCCGCCCAGCGCCGGTTCGCCGACCACGCGGCCGCCCGCGGACTGCTGTACTTCCCGCCCGCCAACCCCGCCGAACTCGACCTCGGCGCGGTCGCCCCCGGCGAGCCCGTGCTCCTGCGCGGCCTCGGCCTGAACTTCTTCGACCACATGACCCTCCTCACCCAGGGCCGCGGCGGCACCTTCCGGGAACGCGGCGGCCGGCTGGTGTACGAGCGCTCCGGGCGCGAGCCCCGGCTGTACGCCGGCTCCCGGCGCGGCCTCCCGTACCAGGCGCGCGGCGAGAACCAGAAGGGCCCCCGCGGCCGGCACACCCCGCGCGTGCTGCGCCCCGAGGTGGTCGAGGGCCTCGTCAAGCGGTCGGCGGCGGAGGGCGGGCTCGACTTCCGCCAGGACCTGTGGCCGCTGATCGCCAAGGAGACCGAGACCGTCTACTACACCGGCCTGGTCACCGCCCGCGAGGGCCGCGAGGCCGGCGACGCCTTCCGCCGCGGCTGGCTCGAACTGCCCTGGCACGGACCGGAGGAGGCCGAGGCGCTCGACGCCTACGCCATCCCCGCCGAAGCCCGCTGGGACTGGGACAGGCTCGCCGCCACCGGACCCGAAGGGGGCTTCACCGGCACCGCCCAGCACCGCGCCTGGCTGCTCGGCCGGCTCCGCGGCGACCTCGCCCAGGCCCGCGCCGGCAACGTCGACGGACCGTTCAAGGCCGCCCTCGACGTCCTGCGGGACCTGCGCAACGAGGTCCGCCTCGTCGTCGACCACGGCGGGCTCACCGCCCGCTCGCACCGCGACGACCTGGAGCGCTGGTACACCCCGCTCAACGCGTTCCTGTCCATCGGCCCGCCCGCCCGGCGGATCGCCGAGATGATCGCGCTGATCGAGGCGGGCGTGCTGAGCGTCCTCGGCCCCGGCACCCGCATCGACGTCGACCAGGTCTCCGGTGCCTTCGCGGCCCGCTCCGACGTGCCCGGCTCACGGATCCTGGCCCGGGTGCTGATCGAGGCCCGGCTGCCCGACGGCGACGTGCGGCGCACCGCCGACCCGCTGCTGCGTCAGCTCCTCGACAGCGGCCAGGCCCGCCCGTTCCGCGTCGGGGGCGGCACGGGCGGCATGGAGTACGAGACGGGCGGGCTCGCGGTCACCCCGCGCCCCTACCGGGTCGTCGACGCCGCCGGCCGGCCGCACCCGAACCTGTACGCCTTCGGGGTCCCGACCGAGGGGGTCCACTGGGTGACCGCGGCCGGGGTCCGCCCCGGCGTCGACTCGGTGACCGTCGGCGACGCCGACGCGCTGGCCCGGCAGCTCCTCGGGCTGGGCGAACCCGCCCCGGACCCCGTGACGGGCACCCCGCACCCCGCCGCCGTCGGCGTACGCACCACCGCGGGCGACACCGGCCTGCTCGGCCAGGTCCGCGCCGGCACCCCCGCCGAGGCCCTCACCGACGACGAGGCCTGGCTGCGCGCCCTGCTCGACGCCGAGACGGCACTGGTCCGGGCCCAGGCACGCCTGGGCGTGGTCCCGGACGCGGCCGCCGACACCATCGCCCGCGTGGCCCGCACCGCACCCCTCGGAACGGCCGAACTCGCCGTCCGGTCAAGGGAGTCCGCCAACCCGGTGGTCGCCCTCGTGGAGGCCCTGACGGAGGCCGTCGCCGCCGTCGACCCGGCCGCCGCCGACTACGTCCACCGCGGCTCGACCAGCCAGGACATCATGGACACCGCCGCCGTCCTGGTCGCCGCCCGCGCCCTGGACGCCGTCCTCGCCGACCTGGAGCGCTGCCGCACCGCCCTCACCCGGCTCGCCGCCGAGCACCGCGACACCCCGATGCCCGGCCGCACCCTCGCCCTGCACGCCGTGCCCGTCACCTTCGGACTCAAGGCGGCCGGCTGGCTGGAGGCCGTCGCGGTCGCCGCCGCCCGGCTGCGCCGCGTACGCACCGGCCTGCCCGTACAGCTCGGCGGCGCCGCCGGGACCCTCGCCGGGTACCTGGAGTACGCCCGGCTCGACGCCCCGCAGGCGGTGGGCGCCGACTACGCCCTACGCCTGACCGAGGCGTTCGCCGCCGAGACGGGACTGCGCGCACCGGTCCTGCCCTGGCACACCGTGCGCACCCCGGTCGCGGAACTCGGCGCCGAACTCGCCCTGGCCTGCGGGGCCCTCGGGAAGATCGCCGTCGACGTGCTGTCGCTGGCCCGCACCGAGGTCGCCGAGGTCGCCGAGCCCGGTCCCGCCGGACGCGGCGCCTCCTCCGCCATGCCGCACAAGCGCAACCCCGTACTCGCCACGATGATCCGCTCGGCCGCGCTGCAGGTGCCCGCGCAGGCCTCCGTACTGGCCCACTGCATGCTCGCCGAGGACGAGCGGCCCGCCGGGGCCTGGCACGCCGAATGGCAGCCCCTGCGCGAGTGCCTGCGGCTGACCGGAGGGGCCGCGGCCACCGCCGCCGAACTCCTCGAAGGGCTCGGCGTGCACCCGCACCGGATGCGGGAGAACCTCGCCCTCACCGGCGACCTCACCGCCTCCGAACGGGTCGCCGCCGCCCTGGCACCCGCCCTGGGCAAGGCCGAGGCCCGCCGCCTCGTCACCGCCTGCGCCCGCCGCTCCGCCGCCGAGGGCACCGGTCTCGCCGCCCTCCTCGCCGAGGACCTGCGGGTCACCGCCGTCCTCGACGCCGAAGGGATCGACGGACTCCTCGACCCGGCCGGCTACACCGGCGCCGCCGGAGCCCTCGTCGACCGGGCCCTCGCCCACTACCGCTGAACCCGCCGCCACAGCCACTGCTGAAACCACAGCCACCGCTGCCGCCGCCACGGCCGCCACCGCCACACCCAGGGGGACCCCCATGCTCACCAGAAGACGCCTGCTCGGCGCCGCCCTCGCCACCGGGGGCACCGCCCTCACGGGCGCGGCCCTGACCCCGGTGCTCACGGCCACCAGCGCCAGCGCCGCCCCGGCCCTCCAGCCCTTCCAGGCCGCCATGCCCGTACCGGCGACCCTCCAGCCCGTGTCCACGTTCAACGGCACCGACACCTACGAGATGTACGTCGGCCGCACGAGCGCCCAGATCCTGCCCGGCGTCAGCACCGAGGTCATCACCTTCAACGGCTCCTTCCCCGGCCCCACCGTCCGCGCCCGCCGCGGCCGCCCGGTCGTCATCCGGCAGAAGAACCGCCTCGACATGCCCGTCGCCATCCACCTCCACGGCGGCCACGTCACCCCCGAGAACGACGGCGACCCGATGGACACCATCGCCCCCGGCTCGGCCCGCTTCTACCGCTACGAGAACGACCAGGCGCACGCACCGCTGTGGTTCCACGACCACGCCCACCACATGGAGTCCGAGCACGTCTACCGGGGACTGTCCGCCTTCTACCTGCTCGGCGACGACGAGGAACGCGCCCTGCCGCTGCCCTCGGGCCAGTACGACGTACCGATCGCGCTGCGCGACGCCCGCTTCGACGACGCCGGCCAGCTCCTCTACGTCATGGACGACTTCCAGAACCGCAACACGATCCTCGCGAACGGCAAGCCCTGGCCCTACTTCCAGGTCGCCGCCCGCAAGTACCGCTTCCGAATACTGAATTCCACGAACATACGCTTCTTCACGCTGCGGCTCTCCGACGGCGGGGAGATCATCCAGGTCGGCTCCGACGGCGGACTCCTGGAAACCCCGCACCGCACCGGCACCCTCAGCCTCTCCCCGGGCGAGCGCGTCGACGTCGTCATCGACTTCTCCCGCTACCCGCTCGGCACGCAGCTGGTCCTGGAGAACACCGAGGGCCCCGGGCCCGCCGAGCAGGTCGGCAAGGTGCTGCGCTTCGACGTCACGCGCACCGCATCCGACCCCAGCTCCGTGCCCGCCCGGCTGCGCACCCTCCCCCCGCTCCCGCCGGCCACCGTCCACCGCCAGATCAGCATGCGGATGGACGAGGACGGGCGGGCCAACCCCGGCGCGTACATGAACGACCAGGTGTACGACGCCGCGCGCATCGACCAGACGATCGCCTGGGGCAGCACCGAGATCTGGACCGTCACCAACACCAACCGGTTCGTCCCGCACAACTTCCACATGCACCTGGTGCAGTTCCGGGTGCTGGAGCGGGGCGGCGGACCGGTCGGCCCCGCGGAGGCCGGACTGAAGGACACCGTCCGGGTCATGCCCGGCGAGACCGTCAAGGTCCAGGCGACCTTCGATTCGCACCGCGGCAAGTACCTCTACCACTGCCATCTCTTCGACCACGCCGCCATGGGAATGATGGCGCAGATGGAGATCAAATGACCTGGTGGCGCCGTAAGAACACCCCTGTTTCCACTGCCCAGTTCACCGAGTCCAACGATTCCTTCACCTCAGGGAGC
Source organism: Streptomyces sp. NBC_00158 (assembly GCF_045160885.1). Lineage (NCBI taxonomy): Bacteria > Bacillati > Actinomycetota > Actinomycetes > Kitasatosporales > Streptomycetaceae > Streptomyces > Streptomyces sp. NBC_00158. Next base: position 2,638,568 of record NZ_CP108161.1, on the reverse strand, counting down.
AATGCCGTGACCAACGTCGCCGTCGTCTACTACTCCTCCACCGGGAACGTCCACAAGCTCGCCACCACCGCCGCCGCGGCCGCCGAGAAGGCCGGTGCCGAGGTCCGCCTGCGCCGCGTCGCCGAGACCGCCCCCGCCGAGGCCGTCGCCTACAACCCGGCCTGGGGCGAGCACCTGGACGCCACCGCCGACGTCGTCACCGCCAGTCTGGACGACCTCGACTGGGCCGACGTCATCGTCTTCGGCACCCCGGTCCGCTTCGGACTGCCGGCCGCGCAGCTCAAGGGCTTCCTCGACACCGCGGGCGGGCTCTGGTACCAGGGCAAGCTCGTCAACAAGGTCGTCACCTCCTTCACCTCCTCCAACACCACGCACGGCGGCCAGGAGTCGACCCTGCTCTCCCTCAACAACGTGTTCACCCACTGGGGTTCGATCATCGTCCCGCCCGGCTACGCCGACCCGATCCAGTTCGCCGAGTCCAACGGCAACCCGTACGGCACCAGCAGCGTCTCGGGCGGCACCGGCACCACCCCGCCCACCGACGACAACCTCGCCGCGATCGAGTTCCAGACCCGCCGGGCCTACGAGATCGCGACCGCGCTGAAGAAGGGCCTGGCCGCGGCCTGACCGGCCGCGCCGACCGCCGTCCCGTGAGAACCAGAAGGAGCACAGCACCATGTCCCGGATCGTGATCGCGGGCGGCGGGTTCGCCGGAGTGTGGGCCGCCAAGGCGGCGGCCCGCATCCGGCGCCAGGCCGGCCGGGCGGGCGAGGGCGTCGAGATCGTCCTCGTCGCCCCCGGCGACGACCTCGTCCTGCGGCCGCGCCTGTACGAGCCCCGGCCCGAGCGGATGCGGGTCGCCCTGGACGACGTACTCGCCCCGCTCGGGGTGCGCCGGGTGCGCGCCGAGGTCGCCGACGTCGACACCGGCGAGCGGCGGGTGGCCCTCGCCGGCGCGGACGGCCCGCTGCCGTACGACCGGCTCGTCCTCGCCACCGGCAGCCGGGTGCGCAAGCCCGCGCTGCCCGGGGGAGGGGCGCTGCACTACATCGACACCCTCACCGAGGCGCACGCCCTCGACCTGCGGCTGCGTTCGCTGGCCGAACTGCCCCAGGGGCCGGGCCGGTTCACGGTGGCCGTGGTCGGCTCGGGCCTGGCGGGCATCGAGCTCGCCGGGACCCTGCCGGAGCGGCTGTCCGCGTACCCCGGGGCGCGTGTGGTGGTGGTCGAGCGGGAGGCGCTGCCCGCGCCGGGCCTCGGCGACCGGGCCCGCCCGCTGATCCTCGGAGCCCTGGAGGGGGCGGGCGTCGAGCACCGCACCGGCTGCTCGGTCGACGCCTACGACGGGAGCGTGCTGAAGCTGAGCGACGGCACGTACCTGGACGCCGCGACGGTCGTGTGGACCGGTGGCCTGGTGGCGAGCCCGCTCACCGACCGGATCCCCGGCACCCGCGACGGCCTGGGCCGCCTCCTCGTGGACGGGCAGCTGCGCGTCGCCGGGGTGGAGGGCGTCTTCGCGGCGGGCGACACCGCGGCCGCCGAGGTCGAGGGCGGCCGCACCGCGACGCAGAGCTGCCAGTACGCCATCCCCTCGGGGGCCACCGCCGGCCACAACGCGGTCGCCGACCTGACCGGCGAGCCCTTCGCGCTGTTCCGTCCGGACCCGTACGTCACCTGCGTCGACCTGGGCCCGGAGGAGGCCGTCCTCACCACGGGCTGGGACCGCGAGGTGGCCCGTACGGGCGCCGACGCCAAGCAGCTGAAGCGGCACATCAACACCCGCCTGATCTACCCCTGAGTAGCTTCCGGAGCCCGTCCGGACTCGTGTCCGGGCTGCGTCCGGGCTGCGTCCGAGCTGTGTCCCGGGTCACGGTTCCGGCCAGTGGACCCGGATTGACGGAAAGGATTCTTTAGGTGAGCCTTACCTTGCTTTGGCGCGGCTGACGGAGCCGTGCCCCCTCGTCCCGGAGCCCGCCGCCATGTCCTCCCCAGCAGCCAGACTCTCCCCCCGCCCCGTCCGCCTCTACGACTCGTGGTGGACCGTCGCGGCGGGGGCCCTCTGTGCGCTGGTCGTCCTGGCGGCGGGCCTGTGGTGCTCGCTCCACATGCGGGCCGACGCGGCCATGCACTCCGCCGCGCTGTTCGCGCACCTCGCCTCGCTGGTCCTCGGCTTCGGCGCGGTGCTCTCCGCCGACTACTACGGCCTGCTCTGGGCCACCGGCCGCTGCGGCCTGGCGGAGGTCGTCGCGGCGACCTCCCGGCTCCACGTCCCGATCTGGGCGGGCCTCGGCGGCCTCGTGGTGAGCGGCCTGATGCTCCACCCGGACCTCACCTCCACGCTGACCCTGACGAAGATCGGCCTGGTCGCCCTGCTGACCGTCAACGGCCTCCAGGCGGGCCTGCTGGGCCGCCGCCTCGAAGCCGCCACGGACGAACCCGGCCGCGGCCTCCTCCTCTGGGGCGGCGCCACCGCCCTGGTCTCCCAGGCCTGCTGGTGGGGCGCGGTCGTCATCGGCTTCCTCAACACCAACCGCTGACCCGGGCCCGGCCCGTTGTCGGTCCCACCGCCTACCGTGGGCGCATGAAGCCGCTCACGATCATTTCCGGGGACGCGACGAGTCCGCAGGCCAAGGGCCCCAAGCTGATCGCGCACGTCTGCAACGACATAGGCGGCTGGGGCAAGGGCTTCGTGCTCGCCCTCTCCCGCCGCTGGCCCGAGCCGGAGGCCGAGTTCAGGGCCTGGCACCGGGCGCGCAGCGGCAACGACTTCGGCCTCGGCGCCGTGCAGGTCGTCCGGGTGAAGCCCGACGTGTGGGTGGCCAACATGGTCGGCCAGCGCGGCATACGCACCGGCAGCGGCGGCCCGCCCGTCCGCTACGAAGCCATGGAGCGCTGCCTCGGCAAGCTGGCGGACCACGCCCAGGAGCTGGGGGCGAGCGTCCACATGCCCCGCATCGGGTGCGGGCTCGCCGGCGGGAAGTGGTCCCGCGTCGAACCGCTGATAACCGAGGCGCTCTGCGCGCGGGACGTGGCCGTCACGGTGTACGACCACGCGTGAGGTCGGCGTGAGGTGACATGCGGGCCTGTCGGCGGGGGCCGGGACGGGGTCCGCGTGGCAGCATCGCGGCATGCGCTTCCGATACGCCACCGAGGGCGACGCGCCCGCCATGGCGCGGCTGTTCGCCGCCAACCACCATGACGCCCTCAGCGAGGAGCAGCGGGCCGCGCAGGGGTTCGTGCAGGGGGGCTTCGGGGTCGAGGCGCTGCGCGGGATGGCGCGGGACGGGGAGCTGCTCGTGGCCGACGCCGGTGACGGGCGGGTCGCCGGGCTGCTCGCGCTGTCGGTCGCCCAGGACATGGACGACCCGCCGGCGGCGGTCCTCGGGCTGCTGCGCGCCCAGGCCTCGCTCGCCTGGCGGGGGCGCCCGCTGGCCGAGGTGCCGTGGCTGCTGTACGGGCCGGTCGTGGTCGACGCCGCCTTCCGGGGGCACGGCGTGGCCCGGGGCCTGTTCGGGATGGCGGTCGAGGCCTCGGCGGGCCGCACCGAGGCGCTCGTCGCCTTCATCGAGGCGGGCAACGCCCCCTCCTGGCGGGTGCACGTCGACGCCTTCGGCATGACCCCGCTCGGCGAGTACACGGTCGCCGGCCGCACCTACACGGCCGTCGCCACCCCGGCCGGGCAGCCGGCCGCGTAAGGGCCGCCCGGCCTGCCGGGCGCACCGGGCGGCTGCGGGCCGAGGGGTTCCGGCCGGAGGGGTTCCGGCCGGAGGGGATCCGCGGCGGAGGCATCCGGCGGCGGATCGATTCGCCTCCGGCGCGGGACCCAGGGGCCGCCGGTCAGCCCTCCACGATCACCAGCGGCAGCTCCCGCGGCCACGCGAGCGCCTGGTAGTCCTCGTAGAGCGGCCACAGCGCCGTCAGCGCCTCCCAGTACGTCTCCCGCTCCACCGCGTCCGCCGTGCGCGCCCACGCCGCGAAGGTCCGGGCGCCGACCTGGAGGCGGACCTCCGGGTGCGCGGTCAGGTTCCCGTACCAGGCGGGGCGGCGGGGCCCGCCCGAGTCCGCGGCGACGACCAGGTAGCGGCCCTCGTCCTCGGCGTAGATCAGCGGCGTGCGCACCGGCCGGCCCGTGGCGCGGTCGAGGGTGGTCAGGAGCAGGGTCGGGACCCCGTGCCACAGGTGGCCGTCGGCGCCGCTGCTCGCCACGTAGGTCCGTACGTGGTCGAGCCGCGGCCCGGGGTGCGGGTCGGTGGGGTGGTCCCAGTCGGCCCGGGACACCGGGGCGGCCGGGGCGAGCGGCGCGGCAACACTGTTCATCTGACCTCCGTAGGGCGTCCCCCGGAGCGCTAACGAGCCTTTACCGATTCTGGATGCGCCGGACCCGTAGCGCACGCCCGCAGGTCTGGACCAAGCTCGGACCATGGATCTGGAGCTGAGACACCTCAAGATCGTCAGGGCCGTCGCCGACGCCGGCAGCCTGACCCGCGCCGCCACCGCCCTCGGGCTCGCGCAACCCGCCCTGAGCGGCCAGCTCAAACGGATCGAGCGGGCCCTGGGCGGCGAGCTCTTCGAACGCGGACGGGACGGCGTACGCGCCACCGCGCTCGGAGAACTCGTACTGGAGCGGGCCCGGGTCCTGCTGCCCGCGCTGTCCGAGCTCCAGGAGGAGGCGGTGCGCTTCGCCCGCAGCGGCACCGCCGGCTACCGCCTCGGCGGCACCCACGGACCACTGCTCGGCGGGCTCGTCGACCGGATCGCCCACCAGGAGCCCGGGGCGCCGGTCACCACGTACACGTCCTGGTCGGAACGGGAGATCGCCCAGGGCGTGGCCGCCGGCCGGCTCGACTTCGCGCTGGTCGGGGCATGCGGCGAGAGCGCCCCGCCGGAGCCGGGACGGCTCGCCTGGCTGGAGGTCGCCCGGGACCCGGTCCACGTGATGCTGGCCGAGGACCACCCGCTGGCCCACCGCGCGGAGATCGAACTGGCCGAGCTGGCCGCCGAGGCCTGGACCGACGTACCCGGCGACGGCTGCTTCGGGGACTGCTTCGCCGCCGCCTGCGTCCGCGCCGGCTTCACCCCCGCCTGCGTCTACGAGACCGACACCGCGTCCTGCGTGCACCTGGTCCAGGTCGGCCGGGCCGTCGGGCTGTGCCGGGCCACGTTCCCCGTGACCCCGGGGGTGGTGGCCCGGCCGCTCGCCGGGAGCCCGCTCGTCTGGCGGCACCTGCTGGGCTGGCACCCGGCGGCGCCGGCCGCGGCCGGGGCGCCGGGCGTACTCGCGCACGCCAGGTCCGCGCACGCGGAGGCGCTGGCCCGCTCCTCCGGGGCCGCGGCCCGCCGGGCCCCCGCCGGTCAGCCCTCCACGGCCGCCTTCTCGATCACCACCGGGACCAGCGGGACGTCCCCGTGTCCGCCGGCCCGGCCGGTGCGGACGGCGGCGATGGAGTCCACCACCTCCCGGCCCGCGCTGACCGTGCCGAAGACGGCGTAGCCCCAGCCGGACGGGGTCGGGGCGGTGTGGTCCAGGGCCGGGTTGTCGGCGGTGTTGACGAAGAACTGGGAGGTCGCCGAGTGCGGGACGCTCGTACGGGCCATCGCCACCGAGTACCGGGTGTTGCGCAGGCCGTTGTCCGCCTCGTTGCGCACCGGCTCGCGCACCGGCTTCTGCCGCATGTCGGCGGTGAAGCCGCCGCCCTGGTTCATGAACCCGGGGATCACCCGGTGGAAGACCGTGCCGTCGTAGTGGCCGCTCTCCACGTACGCGAGGAAATTGGCGACCGTGGCCGGCGCCGCCTCCTCGTGGAGGTCGATGACGATGGTGCCGAGGGTGGTGGTCAGCTTCACCTGGGGCATGAGGGGGTCCGGTCCCTTCGGGTGCGAAACGTGCCTCTCAGCTTCGCAGAGGGTGAGGGGCGGGCCACTGCCCAGGGCCGGGTGGGGGGGGCGGGGGCCGCCGTGTGCGGGGCGGGGTGGGTGGGCCGCTGCGCGGGGCGGGGTCCCCTACCCGCCCTTCCACCGTTCCCCGGGGCTCCGCCCCGGACCCCGCGCCTCAAACTCCCCCAGCTACCGCTGGAGGTGCCCCCAGGCGAGGCTGGTGGAGGGGGCGGCGGGGCTGGAGGGGGCGGCGGGGCTGAAAGGGGTAGGCCGCGGCCCGGGGGGTGGCCCCGGGCCGTGGAACACAGGCAGCGCCGACCGGTCGGGCGGGCGTTACGGGAGGTAGCGCTCGATGACCTGCGGGCCCTCCTTCTCGATCAGCTTCCGCGCCGCTTCGACCCGCTCCGGAGTCGGGTCGTGGCCGGTCGCCATCACCAGGTCCTCGGGGTCGTACGCGCGCTCTCCACCCGTGAAGAGCCGGTCCGACCGGGTGGGCTGCTCGTTGGCTTCACTGTCCATCGGATACCTCCTGCCGTACCCCCCAGGCCCCCATCGTGAGGCCCCCGCCCCATGAACGCACCCCGGGGACCGGGGACGCCCGGCCATAACACCGGGGGAGGGGCCAACCGGCAGCTCCCGTACGCCGGTTCGGATTCCTACGGTTTCGGTGACCCCCACTGAACCGAGGAGATCCACCATGCTCAAGCGACACGCCCGCGCGGCGTGTACCGCCCTGGCCGCCGCCGGGCTGCTGCTGGCCGGCACCACCGCCGCCGGGGCCGCCACCCCCACCGCGGACCCGGCCGCCCCGCAGAAGTCCGCGACCGCCACCCTGCGCCCCGGCGACGCACCCGCCGAGCTGCTCACCGCCCTCCGGCGCGACCTCGGCCTGACCCCCACGCAGGCCAAGGACCGGCTCGCCCACGAGGCCGAGGCGGGCGCCACCGCCGCCCGGCTGCACGCCCGGCTCGGCGCCGCCTTCGCGGGCGCCTGGGTCGAGGGGGCCGACTCCGCCACCCTGACGGTGGCCACCACCCGCGCCGCCGACGCCGCCGCGATACGCGCGGCCGGGGCCGAGGCGAAGCTGGTCACCCGCTCCCTGGCCGACCTCGACGCCGTGAAGGCCGGACTGGACCGGGCCGCCACCGCCGAGACCCCCGTCCGGTACGTCGACCCGCGCACCAACACCCTCGTCATCGAGGAGACCCGGCCCGGCGCGGCCGCCGCCCTGCTGGCCGCCACCGGCACCGACCCCGCCCTCGCCACGGTCGTGCGCACCGCCGCCGAGAAGGCCCCGCGCCCGCTGTACGACCTGCGCGGCGGGGACGCGTACTACATGAACGGCCAGGGCCGCTGCTCCGTCGGCTTCCCGATCACCAGGGGCACCACCCAGGGCTTCGCCACCGCCGGCCACTGCGGCCGGGCCGGGACCAGCACCAGCGGCTTCAACCAGGTCGCCCAGGGCTCCTTCCAGGCGTCGGTCTTCCCGGGCAACGACATGGCCTGGGTCGCCGCCAACACCAACTGGACCGCCACCCCCTACGTCAAGGGCAGCGGCGGTACGAACGTCCAGGTCACCGGCTCCGTCCTGCAGCCCGTCGGCGCCTCCGTCTGCCGCTCCGGATCGACCACCGGCTGGCACTGCGGAACCGTCCAGCAGCACAACACCAGCGTCACCTACCCCGAGGGCACCATCTCCGGCGTCACCCGCACCACGGTCTGCGCCGAGCCCGGCGACTCTGGCGGCTCCTACATCTCCGGCAGCCAGGCCCAGGGCGTGACCTCGGGCGGCTCCGGCGACTGCACCAGCGGCGGCACCACCTTCTTCCAGCCGCTGAACCCGATCCTGTCCGCGTACGGCCTGACCCTCAAGGTCACCGGCTCCGACCCGGGCCCGGGCCCGGGCCCCGGCCCGCAGCCCGGCGGCACCTGGAAGGCCGGCACCGTCTACGCGGCCGGGGACACCGTCACCTACGGCGGCGCCACCTACCGCTGCCTCCAGGGCCACCAGGCCCAGACGGGCTGGGAGCCCTCGGTGGTCCCGGCGCTCTGGCAGAAGCTGTAACCGCAGCTCCAACCGCGGGGGACCCGCGAGCAGGGGGTGCCGTGACGACCAAGGGGGGCGTCGCGGCACCCCCGCACGGAACGCGCGTCAGAAGTAGGTCACGGCCGAGAGCGTCGCCACCGCACCGATCGCCACCAGGACCCCGCAGATCGACAGGTTGACCACGCGGTGTTCCCAGAACACCGCGACGAACTCGCGCAGGGTGGCGCTCGGCAGGAAGTAGCGGGCCGTCGGCGAGCCGACCACCTGCCCGTTGACCCCGGTCTTGCGGGCCAGCATCGCCGCCCGGAAGGCGTGGAAGTTGTTGGTGACGACCACGCACCGGTAGCCCGGCTTGTCCGCCAGCATGATCCCCTTCGAGAAGAGCATGTTCTCCTCGGTCGTGGCCGAGTTCTCCTCCAGCCGCACGTGCTCCGCCGGGACCCCCTCCGCGATCAGCCAGTCGGCCATGGCCCGCGCCTCGGAGACCCGCTCGTCGGACCCCTTGCCGCCCGAGGTGAGCAGCACCGGCGGGCGCGAGCCGCGGGCCAGCTGGGCCTCGTAGATCTGCTGCCCCTTGCGCAGCCGGGAGGCCAGCAGCGGCGGCACCCGGTCCCCGCCGATCAGGCCGGAGCCCAGCATGACCACGTGGTCGACGTCCCCGCGGACCTTGATCCGGCCGTAGAGGAACGCGTACCCGAGGAAGCACACGAAGATGAAGGCGACGTACGCGACGACCAGGGTCAGGGTCGCGGCCATGCCGTTCAGCAGGGCGGAGCCGGAGAACGGGACGGCGACCAGCAGCGCGATCATCCCGAAGATCCCGAGGCCCGCGAGCATCGACAGCAGGTTGCGCGGGCTGCGGCCCTCCTTGCGGATCATCGTGATGCCGTTGGCGATCAGCAGGCCGCCGATCACCACCGTGCCCACCGCGGGCGCGGCGAAGGCCAGCGCGAAGATCGCCAGGGCCGCCCACGCGGGCAGGGCCGCCACCTTGAAGAGCAGCGTCGCAGCCAGCGTGATGCAGGTCAGGCCGAGCAGTACGGCGTTGCTGAAGCGGCGGCGGTCCTTGAAGACGCTCACGCAGAAGGCGAGGAAGAAGAGGGCGGGGAGGATGAAGACGGCCATGGCGTTCATCGTATGTGTCGGCCGTGAACACCCGGTGGGACCAAAGTCCTAGCCCGCGAACGGGGTTCTGCGCACCGCCCGCCCGGCCAGGACGTCCGTCCGCTTCCCGTCCCGCATGACGAACCGTCCGTCGACCAGTACGTACGGGATGCCCGTGGGCAGTGCGCGCGGCCGCTCGTACGTGGACCCGGCCGCGACCGTGTCCGGGTCGAAGAGGACCAGGTCGGCGCGGAAGCCCTCGCGGACCAGCCCCCGGTCGGGCAGCCGCAGCCGCGCTGCCGGGCGGCCCGACAGGTGGGCCACGCACTCCTCCAGGGAGAGCACGCCCAACTCGCGCACGTAGCGGCCGAGGTAGTGCGGGAAGGTGCCGTACGCGCGGGGGTGCGGCTTCGCGCCGTGCAGGATGCCGTCGGAGCCGCCGGTGTGGACGGGGTGGCGCATGATCGCCCGGACGTTCTCCTCGTGGCCGACGTGCTGGAGGACGGTCGGCCCGAGCCGGTCGTCGATCAGCAGCCGCCGCGCGGTCTCCCAGCCGTCGAGGCGGGTGCCGACGCGGCTCCCGTACGCGGGGTCGTTCGTACCGGAGATCTCCACGGTCGCCCAGTCCACCGGCACCCCGTGGCAGCCGTCGGAGCCCTCCGCCTCCAGCGCGTACCGGATCCGCTCGGAGGTGTCCTCGTCGCGCAGCCGCGCCAGCAGGGCGTCCGGGCCGCCCTCGTGGGCCCAGCCGGGGAGCAGCGCGGCGAGGGTGGTGCAGCCGGGGGTGTACGGGTAGCTGTCGAGGGTGACGTCGGCGCCGTCGGCGAGGGCCGCGTCGAGGAGGGCCAGCAGTTCGGGGGCCCGGCCCTCGTTCTCCCCGAAGTTCATGGTGGCGTGCGCCAGGTGCAGGGCGCAGCCGGCCTCGCGGGCCAGGGTGAGCATCTCGGCGTAGGCGGCGAGCGCGCCGCGCCCGTACGAGCGGTGGTGCGGGCAGTAGTAGCCGCCGTAGCGGGCGACGACCTTGCACATCTCGGTGAGTTCGGCGCCGGTGGCGTACATGCCGGGGGTGTAGGTGAGCCCGGAGGAAAGGCCGACGGCGCCCTGTTCCAGCCCCTCGGCGACGAGCCGGCGCATCCGGTCGAGTTCGGCGGGGGTGGCCGGGCGGTCGTCCCAGCCGAGGGCGTACGCGCGGACGGTGCCCTGTGGGACGAGGTAGGCGGCGTTGACTGCGGTGCCCCGTCCGCCGTGGGCGCGGTCGATCCGGTCGAGGTACTCGCCGACGGTCCGCCAGTCGAGGTCGACGTCGTCCCCGGGGCCGTTCCAGCCGGCGATGGCGGTCCGTACGCCGGCCAGGGTCCGCTCGTCGGCGGGCGCGTACGACAGGCCGTCCTGGCCGAGGACTTCGAGGGTGACGCCCTGGGCGGCCTTGGCGGAGTGGTCCGGGTCGCGGAGCAGTGCGAGGTCGCTGTGGGCGTGCATGTCGACGAACCCGGGGGCCAGGGCCAGCCCGTGGGCGTCGAGGGTCCGCCGCCCGCCGGCCGGGATCCGGCCGACGGCGGCGATCCGGCCCCCGTGCACGGCGACGTCCGCGGTGTACGAGGGCCCGCCCGTGCCGTCGACGACACGGGCGCCGCGTATGACGAGGTCCACGGCTAGAAGAAGGTCCGGACGTACTCGGTGACCTTGCCGTCGGCCTCGACGACCGGGATCAGCGGCCACTTCTCGAAGATGGTGCAGGGGTGCGACATGCCGAGCGCCACCCAGTCGCCGACCTGGACGTCCTCGGCGGATCCGGTCTCCAGCCAGGCGTGCTGGTCGGAGAGCTTGACGACGCGGATGCCGGTGGCGGGGCGTTCGGTGCCGTCGAGGGCGTCGCGGACCAGCTCGGCCTCGGGCAGGCCGAGGTCGTAGGCGATGTCGCGCTTGCCGGCGTTGACGAAGGCCTGGGTGGGGGAGGGGCGGGAGACGACCTGCGTCCAGAGCCGGAAGGCGGGGCGCAGTCCGCCCTCCTCCGGGACCCGGTTGAAGGGGGTCAGGCGGCCGTACCAGCCGTGGTCGTGGGAGACGTACGCCCCGGAGCGCAGCAGCTTCAGCACGGGCCGGGACAGCTCGGGCAGCTCCGCGAACACGTCGGCGACGGCGTCGAACCAGGCGGAGCCGCCGGCGCTGACGACGATCTCCTCGACGTCGGGGCCGAACCGTCCGGCCTTGTCGAACTCGGCGGCGAGCCCGGTGAGCCGGCGCAGCCAGGCGTGCACCTTCTCCGGGTCGGCGTCGGGCACCTCGGCCTCGTAGCCGGCGATGCCGACGAGGCGGAGGGTGTCGGTGGCGGCGACGGCGTCGGCGACGGCCCGGCAGTCCTCGTCGGTACGGGCCCCCGTGCGCGCCCCCTCGCCGGCGCCGAGCTCGACGACGACGTCCAGTACGGCGCCGTGGCCCCGGAGGGCCCGGTCCATGAGCCGGACCCCGCGCACGGAGTCGACGTAGCAGACGAACCGGAAGCCGGGGTCGGCGACGAGCTCGGCGGCGACCCAGCGCAGGGCGGCGGGGTCGACGAGCTCGTTGGCGAGGAAGATGCGCGGGATCCCGAAGGCGCGGTAGACGCGGGCCTGGTGGGGGACGGCGGCGGTGATGCCCCAGGCACCGTGGTCGAGCTGGCGCTCGAACAGCTGCGGGGCCATGCAGGTCTTGCCGTGGGGCGCGAAGGCGAGGCCGTGCCGGGCGGAGTACTCGCCGAGCACGGCGAGGTTGTGCGCGAGCGCGTCGGCGTCGAGGGTGAGGACGGGGGTGGTGAACCCGCCGGCGTACAGGTCCCGCCCCTGCGCGGCGAGCTCCCCGACGGTGAGGCCGGCCGTCTGGGCGTCCGGGGGCAGGCCCTTGAAGCGGTGGTCGACGGGTTCGCCGGCGAGCCGTCGGACTGCGTCGCTGCCCATGGGGTCCTCCTGGGGGGTGGTGCGGATGCGCTGCGCGTTGCCTGTGGTCTACACCGGCAGGGACGGCGGGTCAACGTCCCCCGGTTCCGCCGGGGGTCGGCCGGCCGCCGCGCAGCGGCCCCGCCCGCCCGGCCCCGTCCGGTACGGGTAGCCCGTCCTCGCGAACCGGTCGAACCGGGGCCACGGGGGCCGGCCCCCGCTGACACCATCAGCGGGGGGAGAACACCCCCGTACCGATACGAACGCAGAGGACCCCGACGTGAGCGAGAAGACCGCCGTCACCCCCGAGTCCCACCCCGCCCCGCCCGCGAAGTTCTCGCACGGCGTCCGCAAGGGCAACATCCTCCAGGTCGCCGGCCAGGTCGGCTACCTCCCGCACGTCGAGGGGCAGCCGCCCACCACCGCCGGGCCGTCGCTGCGCGAGCAGACCCTCCAGACGCTGGAGAACGTCCGTTCCGTGCTGGAGGCCGGCGACGCGACCTGGGACGACGTGGTGATGATCCGCGTCTACCTGACCGACACCGGCCACTTCGCCGAGATGAACGAGATCTACAACGCCTACTTCGACGAGCAGGGCGTGAAGGTGCCCGCCGCCCGGACCACGGTGTACGTGGGTCTGCCCGCCGGGCTGCTCATCGAGATCGACGCCCTGGCGGTGCTGGGCTGAGGCACGGGCGGAGGGGCGCCCCCCTGGCGGTGGGGCGCCCCGGCTCAGCGGGTGCGCGCTAGGCGCAGTACTGGGCTTCCTTGCCGATCGAGCGGTACATGCAGTCCGCGTTCTCCAGCAGCTGGAGCACGGCTTCCTTGTTGCGCGCCGTCTCGCGGTCGATCACCTCGTCGGGCGGGTAGAAGCCGCCGCCGCCGTTCGCCGGGTACATCTCGAAGGTGTAGGCGAAGATCTTCTGGTTGCCCCACAGCCAGTCGTCGATCGTGCCGTCGGTGATGTACAGGTCGCTCGACTGTTCGGGCGTGTAGCCGTTGCTGGCGGCCATGCTCGTGCCGATCTTCTTGTACACGGCGAGGTCGTCGGCCGTCAGGCCCGGTGCGGTGTCGTTGTAGGTGTAGCCGAACGGCCACAGCACCAGTTCGCTGTACGTGTGGAAGTCGATCGCGGCCGTGATCTGCTGCTTGCCGCCGACCACCCGGCTGCGGACGAAGTCGGAGACCACCTTGACCTCGGGCGCGGACTCGGCGGCCGGCCCGCGGTAGGTCTCGGAGCTCTTGCTGGTGCTGGAGCCGCCGCAGCAGCCCCACTTGTAGTTCCAGTTGCGGTTCTCGTCGGTGCCGACGTAGGAGGAGCCGCTGTTGGGCTGGCGGTTCTTGCGCCAGGAGCGGTAGGAGCCGGTGGCGATGTCGTACTCGCCGCCGTCCGGGTTGAGGTCCGGGACGATCCAGATCTCGCGCTGGTTGACCATGTTGGTGATCCGGCTCTCGGTGCCGTACTTGGAGCCGAACTCCTTGAGCAGGTACAGGGCCATTTCCACGGTCAGGTGCTCGCGGGCGTGCTGGTGGGCCGTGAAGAGCACCTCGGGTTCGGCCTCGTCCGTGCCGACGTTGTCGCTGATCTTGATGGCGATGAGGTCGCGGCCCTCGTGCGACTTCCCGATGACCCGCTTGCTCATGATCCCGGGGTACTGGGCGATGCGCTGGTCGATCTCGGCCTTCGCCTCGGCGTAGTTGTGGTACCGGGAGTCGGCGGAGGGGAAGTCCATCGGGGTCGCGGCGACCCCGCGCTCGCCGCGGTCCGGCGGGCCGGGCAGCGGGGTCAGCGCGTACCCGAGCGCCCGCAGGCTCTTGGCCTGCATGGGGTCGGCGCTGACCACGACCGAGCGGGCGTCCACCTCGTCGATCGAGGCCCCGGTGCGCAGCAGGGCCGTGCGTTCGGCGGCCGTGGAGGGGCCCTGGATCTCGTACTGGGCGATGGCCTCGTCCTGCGTCGCCGTGGACGGGGTGGGCGGCGGTGCTGCCGTCGCGCTCATGCCGTAGGCGGGTGCGCCGAGCGCGAGCGCCAGCAGGGCCGCCGTGACGGCGGCCCTCCGGCGGGTGTGGAGCCGCATGCGTTCTCCTGGGTGGGAGTGTGGGGGTAGCCGTGCGGACGCGCACAGCGTGCTCTTGTGGCATGTCCCGGTCAATAGCCCCGGGGGTATCCGGCGGGCTCACCGGACCGAATCAGCCACCCCCACACCTCTACCGCCTACGGCAGCCCGTGGACCTTGGGACCCACCGCGTTGGACCAGGTGCTACCCGCCTTGGCGTCCCAGTTGGTCGACCAGGTCATCGCCCCGCGCAGCGAGGGGTAGGTCTTCGACGGCTTGAAGGACCCGCAGCCCGTGCCCCTGGCCAGGCAGTCCAGGGCGTTGTTCACCACGGTCGGGGAGACGTAGCCGCTGCCCGCGCCGCTCGGCGAAGCCGGGACGCCGATGCCCACCTGCGAGGGGTCGAGGCCGCCCTCCAGCTGGATGCAGGCCAGGGCCGTCAGGAAGTCCACCGAGCCCTGGGAGTAGACCTTGCCGTCGCAGCCGTTCATCGCGCCGCTGTTGTAGTACTGCATGTTCACGACCGTCAGGATGTCCTTCACGGCCAGCGCGGTCTTGAAGTACCCGCCCTGCGTGGACTGCATGTCGATGGTCTGCGGGGCCATGGTCAGGACCATGGAGGGGCCCGCCTTCGCCGACAGGGCGCGCAGCGCCTGCGTCATGTAGGTCGGGTTGAGGCCGTTCTCCAGGTCGATGTCGATCCCGTTGAAGCCGTACTCCTGCATCAGCGCCCACGCGGAGTTGGCCAGATTCGTCGCCGAGGCGGAGTCGTTGACCGAGATCGTGCCCTTCTCGCCGCCGATGGAGAGGATGACCGACTTGCCGGCCGCCTTCTTCGCGGCGACGTCGGCCTTGAACCGGTCCACGGTGTAGCCGCCGAGGCCGGCCGAGTCGAGGTTGAAGGTGATGGCGCCGGGCGTGGTCGTGGCGTCGGCGAAGGAGACGGCGATGATGTCGTACTGCGCGGAGACGTCGGAGATCTTCTGGACGGTCGCGCCGTTGTTGAAGTTCTGCCAGTAGCCGGTCAGCGCGTGCTTGGGCACCGACGGGTTCGGGTTCGGGCCGCCGCCCCCGGTGGTGGTGCCGGTGACCGGCGCCGACTTGGGGCCCTCGCCGGCCGCGTTGTACGCGCTCACCTGGAAGGAGTACGAGGTGCCCGGCGCGAGCCCGGTGACCGGCGTGGAGGTGTTCGCCACCGTCTGGACGCGCACGCCGTCCTGGTAGACGTGGTAGCCGGCCGCCCCGCTGACCGCGTTCCACGAAAGGGTGAGCCCGTTCTGGCTCTGGCCGGAAACGGCGGCCCCGGCGGGAGCGCCGGGCAGGCCCGGGCCGGGGTCGGTGGGGCCGCCGCCGTCCGGGCCGAAGACGCTGAACTCGTCGACGGTGTAGGCCGGCTGGCCGTACCAGCCGTGGGTGTAGACGGTGACCTGGGTGGTGTTCGGGCCGGTGGTGAAGGTGGTCGACAGCTTCTGCCAGCCGCCGCCCGAGCCCGGGGTCCAGGTGGAGGCGTCCTGGGCGCCGGTGCCGGTCGCGCCCAGGTAGACGTACGAGCCCTGCACCTGGGTGCTGAGCGTGTACGTGGAATTCGGCTTGACCGTGACGGTCTGGGAGCAGCGGGCGTTGTCCGAGCCCGCAGGGGTGGCCTTCAGGGCGCCCGCCCCGGCGTAGACGGGCGAGGAGACGGAAGCGCCGCTGCCGTTCGAGCAGGACCAGTTGGCGAGTCCGGACTCGAAGCCGCCGTTGCGGACGACGTTGACGTCGGCGGCCTGTGCGGGGCCCGCCGCGAGGGCGGTGAGGCCGCCGGCGGCGAGGGTGGCGGCGAGTGGCAGGGCGAGGGAGCGTATGCGGTTCACGTGGGCTCCGTGGGGGGAGGAAGGGGAGAAGCGGAAGGGGGGAGCTGTGAGGGGGGAGTGGGGTCCCCCGGACCGAAAGCAGGCGCCAGCCAAGTTGGTCCAGACCAATCCCCGTGTCAAGAGTGTTTGCAATGTGGCTTGAAATGGACCCGGCCCCGATCCCTGTTGTCCGGGTTTCCCGCCTCCTGTGACATGTGCTTCCGGCACGGGAATCTTCAAGCCCCTGCCCTGTCAGGGGCGTCGCGGATATGGTGCTCGGGCAAGGGGGAAGGGCGCCGATCGTTTGCGGTCGCGCAGCATGCGCGCGTGCGGAAGTCCGGCCGACGGCCGGGCGAACGGACGCCGCGCGGAGGGTGAACGGGGGGATTCGCGTGCCGACCGCCATCGCTGTCACCAGTGCCGACCTGGTGCTGCCGGCCCCCGACCGGCACACCCCCGGCGCCGCCGTACTGCACCCGCCCGCCGAAGCCGGCCTGGAGGCCGCCCTCGCCGAGACCGGCGCCCTGCTGGAACGGCACGGCCACCTCGTCGCCGTCGTACCGTCCTGGCTGCCCCCGGCCACCGCGCACCGGGTGCGCACCGTACGGGCCATCCTGGAGACCGACCGGATCGCGATCGTCGACACCGACCTCCCGCCGCTGGGCACCGCCGTGCTGGTGCGTCAGCTGCGCCAGCTCACCGTCTGCGACTTCAGCCCCGGGGTGATCGCCTCCGCCGCCCGGCTGCTCTCCCACTACGTGTACGCGGGCGCCCTGCTGGGCTCCGTCGCCAAGCTCGACCGGATCCCCGTCGGCCTCAAGGCGCACGCCCGCTCCTGGTCGCCCAGTGCCCAGTTCGCCGTACTCGCGCACCCGTCACCGCACCTGGCCCGGCTCGGCACCGCCGCCACCGGGGTGGTCCCGGCCGGCCCCGCCTTCGCCACCCACCTCACCTTCGCGCGCGGCCAGCTCTCCTCCGACTGGGTGGCGGCCGAACTGGCCCCCGCCTGGCAGGTGCAGGGCGTCATGGAGAACCCGCTGCCCGCCGACTCCGCCCGCTGGTGGGCCACCCCCAAGCTCGTCGAGTTCGCCGCCGCCATCCCCGACGTCTCCGTGCTCCACCAGCTGGTCTCCTCGGTGCGCCGCGAGGAGTGCGGCTGGTGCGGCTTCGAGCTCATCGGCGACCGCTGCGGCTTCTGCGCCGCCCCCCTGGCCGCACCACCGCCCGAGGTGCCCGCCGCCCGCTCCAGAACCGGATCCTGACCGCCCGAACGAACGAAGAACGGCGAGGTAGTACGGCTCATGAACTCACGCCAGCGCCGCGGCGTCATCCTGCTCCTGCTGTCGGTCCTGTGCGCCCTCGCCGCCTTCGCCGGGGTCCTCGTCGTCATCGGCGACGTCAACTCCAAGGTCGGGGCCGAGGTCGTCGCGTACCGCGTCAAGGGCGACATCGCACCGTACAGCGCCCTGACGGCCGGCCAGTTCGAAGAGGTGAAGGTCCCCAAGCGGTGGCTCTCCGACACCGCCGTCGACGACCTGGGCGCGCTCCAGGGCAAGATCGCGCTCACCACCCTGAAGAAGGGCTCCCTGCTCCAGAGCGACATGTTCGTCGACAAGCCGCAGCTCCAGGCCGGGGAGCAGGAGATCGCCATCATGATCGACGCGGCCACCGGCGTGGCAGGCAAGATCACCTCGGGCGCGAAGGTCAACATCATCGCCACCTTCAAGGGCGCCAAGGAGACCGACCCCTCCCGCTCGGTGATCATCGTCGCCAACGCCCGCGTCCTCGGCGTCGGCAAGCTCACCGCCCTAGACAAGGACAGCGACCGCAAGGGCCCCGCCGAGGCGGTCCCGATCACCTTCGCCCTGAACACGAAGGACACCCAGCGCGTCGCCTACGCCGAGTCCTTCGCGGAACACGTCCGGCTGGCCCTGGTCGCCCCCGGCACCGACTCGGCCCCCGGCCCCACCGACCGCACGTACACCCTCGACGGGGACAAGTGAGGCGCGGATGACCACTCGAATCCTCCCCGCGGCCGGCGACCCGGACGCCGCCCGCTCCATCACGGCCCTGCTCAGCCAGCTGCCCGACGCCGAGCCCGCCCCTCCCGTCCCCGACTCCACCTCCCTCCTCGACATGCTCGGCCGGATGGCCGCCGAGTCCGTCGACGAACTCCCCGAGGTCGTCCTCGTCCACGAGCGGATCGGCCCCGTCCCCGCCCTGGAACTCATCCGCGAAGTCGCCCTGCGCTTCCCGGCGGTGGGCGTGGTCCTGCTCTCCTCCGACGCCGGCCCCGGCCTGTTCTCCGCCGCCATGGACTCCGGCGCGCGGGGCCTGATCGCCCTGCCCCTCTCGTACGAGGAGCTGAGCGCCCGCGTCCAGGCCGCCGCGCTGTGGGCCGTCGGCGTACGCCGCCACCTGGGCGGAGGCGCGGAGGTCTTCACCGGCCCGGGCGGCCGGGTCGTCACCGTCACCGGGGCCAAGGGCGGCGTCGGCACCACCTTCACCGCCGTCCAGTTCGCCCTCGCCGCCGCCGCCTCGGGACGGCGCACGGCCCTGGTAGACCTCGACCTCCAGGCCGGGGACGTCGGCTCCTACCTCGACGTGCAGTTCCGCCGCTCCATCGCCGACCTCGCCGGGATCCAGGACATCTCCCCCCGCGTCCTCCAGGACGCCGTCTACGAGGACCGCACCGGCCTGGCCCTGCTGCTGGCCCCGGCGGACGGCGAGCGGGGCGAGGAGGTCGACGAACGCGCCGCCCGCCAGGTCATCGGCGCCCTGCGCGCCCGCTACGAACTGGTCGTCGTCGACTGCGGCACCCAGGTCACCGGAGCCAACGCCGCCGCCGTGGAACAGGCCGACACGGCCGTACTGGTCACCACGCCCGACGTGGTCTCCGTACGCGCGGCCAAGCGGATGGTCCGCATGTGGGAGCGGCTCCAGGTGCGCAAGGCGGAGGACACCGCGATGGTCGTCAACCGCTGGAGCAAGCACACCGAGATCCAGCCCTCGCTGATCGAGAAGATCACCAAGACCCGGCCGGTCCGCACCTCCGTCCCCGCCGCCTTCAAGGAACTCCAGGCCGTGGTGGACGCGGGCCGGGTCCAGGACCTCGACAACCGCTCGACGGTGAAACAGGCCCTGTGGGCGGTGGCGGGCGAACTCGGCCTCCTCTCGGCACCGGACGGGGCACCGGCCCCGGACCACCGGCGGGGCACGCGCGCGGTCGCGGGCACGGGCGCGGCCCTCGCGGTCCGCCCGCCCGGCCCGGTGGCCCGGCTGCGGCGCGGCCGGGAGGGCTGAGGCGTGCGCCGGGGGCGGTACCGGGGCGGGGACCGGGGACAGGTGGCCCTGGAGTTCGTGGGCATGGTGCCGCTGATCCTGCTGCTCGTCGCGGCGGTCTGGGAGTGCGTACTGATCGGCTACGCGTTCTCCCTGGCCGGCAACGCGGCCGACGAGGCGGCGCGGGCGGGGGCGGTCAAGGGCGGCGGGGCCTGCCAGACGGCTGCCGCCGAGCACATCAGCGGTGCGTGGAACCTCACGACCGAGTGCGGGCCGTCCGGCGACGTGTACAGGGCCACGGTCCAGCTGGAGATCCCGGTCTTCTACCCCGGCCTGAGCTTCGGCCGGATCACCGGCGAGGCCGGTGCCGCCATGGAGAGGGAGAACTGAGATGCCCCGCCACTGCGATCAGCGGCCCGGCCGAGCCGCCCGGCCCGGCCCGGGGCCCGCGCCGGGCGGGCCGCCCGCGCCCGGCGCGGGCGGTCCCGCGGCCAGGGCGGGCCGCCGGGGCGACCGGGGGCAGGTCGCCCTGGAGTACATCGGCTTCGTGCCGATCCTGCTGTTCGTCGCACTGTGCGGGATCCAGCTGGGCTGGATCGCGTACGTCCACGAACAGGCCGACACCGCCGCCCGCACGGCGGCCCGCGTGGAGGCCCGCAAGGGCTCCGGCGGCGCGGCCGCCGGCCAGGCGGCCGTCCGGGGCGGCCTCACGGCCGACGTGGCCATCAGCAAGAGCGCCGACGCCGTCACGGCCACCGTGACCATCCCCATCAACACGATCGTGCCCGGCCTGTCCGTCGACCCGGCCAGGGCCACCGCTGTCATGCCCAACGACGACCCGAAGGGACCGTGACCATGAGCCTGCGTTCCCGGGTCAACACCCCCGACGACCGCCACAGCCCCCGCGAGGACGGCCGGCTCGTCTCCTCCTACCGCGCCAAGCTGCTGGAGGAGATCGACCTCGCCGAGATGTCCGCGCTCGCGCCCGCCGAGCGCCGCGCGCGCCTGGAACGCGTCCTCGGGCACATCATCAGCCGCGAGGGCCCCGTCCTCTCCACCGCCGAGCGCGCCCAGCTGATCCGCCGGGTCGTCGACGAGGCGCTCGGCCTCGGCGTGCTCGAACCGCTCCTCGAAGACGCCTCCATCTCCGAGATCATGGTCAACGGCCCCGACCAGATCTTCGTGGAGCGCTCCGGCCGCGTCGAACAGCTCCCCATCCGCTTCGCCTCGCACGAGCAGCTGATGCAGACCATCGAGCGCATCGTCTCCACCGTCAACCGGCGCGTGGACGAGGCCAACCCGATGGTCGACGCGCGCCTGCCCAGCGGCGAACGCGTCAACGTCATCATCCCGCCGCTCTCCCTCACCGGCGCCACCCTCACCATCCGCCGCTTCCCGCGCGCCTTCACCCTGCACGAGATGATCGCCCTCGGCTCCCTCGACGAGCAGATGCTGCTCCTGCTCTCCGGGCTGGTCCAGGCGAAGATGAACGTGATCGTCTCCGGCGCCACCGGCACCGGGAAGACCACCCTCCTCAACGCCCTCTCCGGACTGATCCCCGAGGGCGAGCGCGTCATCACCATCGAGGACTCCGCCGAGCTCCAGCTCCAGCAGGCGCACGTCATCCGCCTCGAATCCCGGCCCGCGAACGTGGAGGGCAAGGGCCAGATCACCATCCGCGACCTCGTCCGCAACTCCCTGCGCATGCGCCCCGACCGCATCATCGTCGGCGAGGTCCGCGGCGGCGAGACCCTCGACATGCTCCAGGCGATGTCCACCGGCCACGACGGCTCCCTCGCCACCGTCCACGCCAACAGCTCGCAGGACGCCCTGATGCGCCTCCAGACCCTCGCCTCCATGTCGGAGGTCGAGATCCCCTTCGAGGCCCTCCAGGACCAGATCAACAGCGCCGTCAACGTCATCGTCCAGCTCACCCGCTTCGGCGACGGCTCGCGCCGCATCACGGAGATCTCCATCCTCGACTCCCACGGCCGCGAGCCGTTCCGGATCACCACCGTGTGCCGCTACCTCGCCCAGCCCATGGGGGCCGACGGGCGCGTGCACGGCTACTTCGCCTACGCCCCGCTGCCCCGCCGGATCGCGGAGCGCCTCTACATGAGCAACCAGCCCATCCCCCAGGCCTTCGGGGTCGCCCCGCCGGAGGACTACCTCGACCCGCTGACCTCCCGGACCGTGCTGTGACCAACCTCGTCCTCCTCACCCTCGGCGCCACGCTGCTGGCGGGCCTGTTCGTGTCCCTCGGGGTGCACGCGTACTCGGCCGGGCTCGCCCAGCGCGCCGCCCTCATCGACCGGCTCTCCGCGGAGGGCGCCCCCCGGGCCACCGGCCGCAGGCGCCGCTTCCAGGGCCTCGACCGGCGCCTGCGCAGGACGCGGCTGGGCCGGCGCATCGAACTGAAGCTGGCCACCACCGGCCTGGACCTCACCCCGGGCGAGTTCTTCGCGTACATGCTGATGGCCGTCGCCGGCATATGGCTGGTCTCCGCCTCCCTCCTCGCACCCTTCTTCGGCCCGGTGGCCGGCCTGATCGGGCTCTGGGCCGCCAACGCCTTCCTCAACTGGCAGCGCGCCCGGCGCACCGAGCGGTTCATCAACCAGCTCCCGGAGCTCGCCCGCATCCTCGCCAACGCCACCCAGGCCGGACTCGCCCTGCGCACCGCCATCGGGATCGCCGCCGAGGAACTGGAGGCCCCGGCCGGGGAGGAGCTGTCCCGGGTCGCGGACCGGCTCGCGGTCGGCCACTCCATCGAGGAGGCGCTCGGGGAGATCGTCGAGCGGCTCCCGTCCCGCGAGCTGGTCGTCCTCGTCTCCACCCTCGTCCTGTCGGCGCGGGCCGGCGGCGCCATCGTCGGCAGCCTGCGGAACCTGACCGTGACCCTGGAGCAGCGCAAGGAGACGCGCAGGGAGATCCGTACGCAGCTGTCCCAGGTCACCGTGACCGCGTACCTCGTCCCGGCGATCGGCCTCGGCTCGCTGCTCCTCGTCGACACGATGATGCCCGGCGCCCTGGACCGGATGACCGGCGCCTGGATCGGGCAGACGGCGGTGCTGATCGCGCTCGGCCTGTTCACCCTCGGGTTCGTCCTCATCCGCCGCCTGTCGAAGATCGACGTCTGAGGGGCCGGCCGCTGCGATGAACACCTACCTGCCCCTCCTCCTGGCCCTGGCCGCCGCCCTCTCCGTCTTCGGGATCCTGTACGGCGTCCGGCTCTACCGCGCCGACGTCAAACTCCCCACCGACCTCGCCCTCGCCCTGGAGGTCGGCGCCACCCGTACGACCGCCGTCGGCTCGCTCGTCGACCGCCTCGGCATCCGCTGGGCGCCGATGGTGCTGCGGCTCATGGGTCCCAAGCAGGTGGCCCGCAAGCGCCGCCAGATCGACATGGCGGGCAACCCGGCCGGCCTCACCATCGACCGCTACGCCGCCCGCCGCGCGGTGTACGGCTTCCTGGGCGGCCTCGGCGCCCTCGCGATGCTGATGAACGGCAAGCTCGTCCCCGCCCTCCTGATGGTGGCCTTCGGGCTGTTCTGGATCGAGGCCGGGCTCTGGTCGGCGATCCGGATCCGCCGGGACAACATCGAGCGGACCCTGCCGGACTTCCTGGACGTCCTCGCGGTCGTCGTCAGCGCCGGACTGGGCTTCCGGCAGGCCCTCGAACGCGTCGCGGCCAAGTACGAGGGCCCCTGGGCGGACGAGGTCCGCATCACGCTCCAGCAGATGGACATGGGCGTCAGCCGCCGCCAGGCCTTCGACGAGCTGCGCCGGCGCAACGACTCCGAGCAGGTCGCACAGTTCGTCACCGCCCTCCAGCAGGGCGAGGAGCTGGGCTCCCCGATCGTGGAGACCCTGATCGCGATCGCCGAGGACATGCGGCGCACCGACGCCCAGAACGCCCGCCGGCGCGCCGCCCGGGCCGTCCCGAAGGCCACCTTCGCGGTGACCATGTTCATGCTGCCCGGGACCCTGATCCTCCTCGTCTGCGGCTTCGTCTACGGCGCGAACGTCGACTTCGGCGCCCTGCTGGGAGGCGGCTGAGCCATGCGCCTGGAAGCCAACGCCCTCCAGGCCCTGTGCAGGCAGGTCTTCGCCGTCCGGCTGGTCATGATCCCCCTCGGCGCCCCGCTCGCCCTGGGCCGGACGGCACCGGGCGCCCCCACGTACCTGGTGGCGACCTCCGCGGCCCTCACCTTCCTCCTCTCGTACGCCCTCTTCCGCGACTGGGAGCGCTTCGGGCCGCTGCTGCTGCGCCACCGGTGGCTGCTGGCGGCCGACATGGCGGTGGGCGCGCTGCTCCTGGTCACGGCCACCCCGTCGTCCCCGCTGGGCCTGGTGGCCCTGGGCACCCCACTCCTCTCCGGCCTGGTGTACGGCTGGCGCGGCTCGGCGGTCTTCGCGGCGGCCCAGACGGTGGTGGTGGCCGCCCTCGGAGGCGGCCTGGTCCTCTCCTTCCTCTGCGTCCTCTCCGGCGCGGCCGGGTCCTCGGTCCGCGACTTCCTCTTCCGCCTCTCCGAGACCCGGGCGCGGCTGGCGGCGGCCGAAGCGGTCCGGGAGGAACGGGAGCGCCTGGCGCGGGAGATGCACGACTCCGTCTCCAAGACCCTGCACGGCCTGGCCCTCGCCGCCGACGCGCTCGCGCGCACGCCGGACCCGGCCTCGATCCGCGCCCTGGCGGAGCAGGTGGCCTCGGCGGCCCGCCGCGCGGCCACCGAGTCCCGCGCCCTCCTGACGGACCTGCGGGCCGAGCCCTTCCCCCTCCTGCCGGCGCTGCACGCGCTGGACGCGGAGGTCCGGGTGACGGGCGCGCTCCCGGCCCTGCCGGCCCCGGTCTCCCACCACGTGCTGTCCATCGCCACGGAGGCGGTGGAGAACGCACGCCGCCACGCGGAGGCCTCCGAGACCCTGCTCACCGTCTCGGTGACCGGCACGCACCTCACCGTCTCGGTGGAGGACGACGGCCGCGGCCTGCCGGCGCAGCTCCCGTCCGCGGGCCACTTCGGCGTACGCGGCATGCGGGAACGCGCGGCGGCGATCGGAGCCGCCCTCTCCCTCGGCCCCCGCCCGGCCGGCCGCCCGGGCACCCGTGTCCGTCTCTCGCTCCCGCTGGAGGGGATCCGATGACCCCGATCGACGTCCTGATCGCCGACGACAACCCGGTGGTGCGGGCCGGGCTGAGCGCGCTGCTGGCCACCGCGGGGGACCTCCGGGTGGTGGCCCAGGCCCGCGACGGCCGGGAGGCCCTGCACCTGACCCGGGCCCACGCCCCGGACGTGATCCTGCTGGACGTCCGGATGCCGGGGGTGGACGGCATCTCGGCGCTGCCGCACCTGGTGTGCCTGGCCCCTGTCCTCATGCTGACGTACAGCCAGGAGGCCGACCAGATCCGCGAGGCCCTGCTCCTGGGGGCGGGCGGCTACCTGATCCACGGCGAGTTCAGCGCGGACGAACTGGTCCGGGCGGTCCGCGACGTCCGCGAAGGCCGCGCCCACTTCACCCCGACGGCGGCCACCGCGGTCCTCGCGGAGCTGAGGTCCTCTTCGCAGACGCAACCTTCTGTGGCACAGTCGACGGAGCGCGTGCACAACTCCGTTGTCTTCGGGCTGAGTTCGCGGGAGGTGGAGATCATGGACCTGATCGCGTCCGGCATGAACAACCAGCAGATCGCCGGCGCCTGCTTCATCAGCGAGAAGACGGTCAAGAACCACATCAACCGCATCTTCGCGAAGCTCCAGAGCGCGAGCCGCAGCGAGGCGATAGCCCGCTGGCTGGGAACAGCCCGTCCGGGGGTGACCGGTCATGGGTAGACGCCGTGCGCAATGGGACCGTATTTGGGCCCCGGGACCCTTGGTTATCTCTCGTCACTCCCCGTACCGTCCGCAGATCGACAGCGGAACCGGACCGGGAGGGACCCCCTATGTCGAACAACACGCTGAGCAGGTTGCGGAAGCGGTACGCGGGCAAGGGTGCGAGGGATCGCGGGCAGACGGCGTTCGAGTACCTGGGGATCATCCTGGTGGTCGTGGTGATCATCGGGGCGATCGTCGGTACGGGCATCGGGCAGGCCATCACCACCAAGATCACAGGGGCGGTCGCGAGTATCACTGCGGGGAAGTGAGCCGGCAGGGGCTGAGGGACGAGCGGGGGCAGGCATTCCCCGTCTACATCATCGTGGTGGTGGGCCTGCTCTTCGCGGCCTTGGCCTTCTTCGTCGTGGGGCAGGCAGGGGTGACGCGCAGCAATGCGCAGGGTGCTGCTGATGCTGCTGCCCTCGCCGCAGCAGGAGAGGCCAGGGACGGAACCTTCTCGGGGCTCGACCTGCTCAGCCTCACGCCCGCGGACTGGGCGAAGCTCGTGCATGGTGACCTGCTCACAGGGCGAGGCGCGTGTGCCAAGGCGGCCGAGTTCGCGGCTCTGAACGATGCCGTCGCCGAATGTGAAGCAGCCATCCCGGTAGTCAGCGTCACTGTGACGACGAACGGGACCGTCGGTGAGTCAGTGGTGCCGGGCACCGAGGGTGTTCACGGGAAGGCCACTGCCAAGGCCCGTATCAAGCCCCGCTGTTCACTGGCTTCGGCCCCGGCCCCTCCGTCGCCCACACCGACCCCGGACCCGACATCGAGCCCGAGTCCCAGCCCGAGCTCCACGCCGGGGCCGGGAAGCGTCAAGTTCGTCTGTGACGGGGAGTCGCTCACTTTGGATCTGGCGCATCCGGGCTCACTGAGCAAGCTGGCGAAGGCACTGTTCACGGTACGACTGGTCGACTGACAAAGACGCGAGAAAAGGAAGCTGCATAGATGAGCACTCGGCGCTCGGCGAAGATCCGTGGGGGAGCGGCTGCCGTAACCGCGGCCGTCCTGGCGCTCGCGGTGGCGGGTTGCGGTGGGGGAGGCGACGACAAGCCCAAGTCCGCCCAGGACCCCTCGTCGGCGCCTCAGGGAGACGCGCCGAAGTCGCAGGCACCGAGCGGTGGTTCCAAGCCCACGCCGACGGTGGTGCTCGCCACCGCCAACGGTGAGGCCGGTATGACGTTGACCATCAACAAGGCGGCACGTGACGCCGGTGGATTCCTGACCGTGGAAGGTCAGCTGAAGAACACCGGCACTGCTCCCTACGTCAACACGGCGCCATGGCGAGGAAACGAACTCAACTCCAGTGGTGTTTCCGTTGCCGGCGTGACCTTGGTCGACAAGGCCGGAAAGAAGCGCTACTACGTGCTCCGGGACACCGATGGAAGGTGCCTGTGCACCACGGGGCTGGCCATTATCGAACCAGGCCAGTCGGTCCCGTTCTTTGCGCAGTTCCCAGCGCCGCCTGCTGCCACCATGGAGGTGGAGATGAGCATTCCCACCTTCGCCACGGCCACCGTCAAACTCTCCGGGTGACCCCATGACAAAACGCCACCGCGTAGCCGCAGCCACAGCCATCGCCGGGCTCGTCATCGCCGGCGCCCACCTCCTCGGCGCGACAAGCGCCCACGCCGACGACCCCAAACCCTCCGTTCCGCCCGGCACGGAGCCGTCGGCCGCCGCACCCGTGCCCATCGACCCGAACGCCCCCGGCCTCAAGATCCCCCAGGGCGGCACCCTCGCACCCATCAAGGTGCTCGACATCGCCGAGGTGGTCGAAGACCTCGGCGGCGAGCAGCGCCGCCAGGAGACCAACCAGAACGTCATGATGGCCCTGCAGTCCGAGGTCCTCTTCCCGGAGAACAGCGCCGTCTTCAACGCCCAGGCCGCCTCCCGCATCCAGGCCATCGCGCAGGAGATCAACACCCAGAAGGCCACCCGCATCCGCGTCTTCGGCTTCACCGACGACCAGGGCAGCTACGAACACGGCAAGGAGCTCTCCAAGCAGCGCGCCGACGCCGTCCAGGCCGAGCTGGCCAAGACCGTCACCAACCCCGGCGTCACCTACGACGTACGCGGATACAGCGAGGACTACCCGATCGCCGACAACAGCACCGAGGAAGGCCGCAAGAAGAACCGCCGGGTCGAGATCACCTTCCCCCGCGGCGCGGTCGGCTGAGGTGTTTCCGCTCGGTCCTCAGCGGCTGACGACGCCGAACGTCAAGGTCGCCAGCAAGGCCATTCCTCCCATGGCGACGGTGAGCGGAGTGGCGAGGCGTGGCCGGGTCAGGACGAGGTGGAACAAGGCTCCGCCCAGCAGCGCGGTGAGCACGGCCAGCAGCAGGATGAGCAGCGCGGTGGTTGTGGTCACGGGGTCCCCCTTGGTGGGTCGGCACGTTCCACCGATCATGGAAGGAGGCCGCGTGTTGCCGCACGCGCACACCGTTGCGACTTCACGCAACAGCCGGCAGGCGTAGGGAGGGGAGCGGATGTCGCAGGGGGAGCTGGTTCCGAGAGAGCCGCGCAGGATGGTGTTTCAGAAGGATGTCGATCGCCTGAAGGTCGGGCCTGAGCGCCATGCCTTGGCCGTGGCGCTGCGGGAGTTGGCACAACGTCTGGGGTTGACCCTGAGCCGCTACGCAGCACGCGTCTTGTGGGACCGTTCGACACTGTCCCGCTTCTTCAGCGGCGTCCTGGTACCGCAGGCCGACTTCGTGGAGCAGCTCATCGAGCACGGGGACCAGGCGACCGGCGTAGAGCTGACCCCCACCGTCCGGGCCCATGTACGCGAGCTGCATCGGGCTGCTCTCCGTGCCGCGAACCCCTTGGCTGCCGAACTTCAGGAGCTGCGGGACGAGCTCGCCCAGGCGGACAGGGAGAGCGTGCGGCTCAAGCAGGAGGTCCGGCTCCTTCAGGAGGTGGTTCGGACCGCTCACGAGAAGTTGGACGAGCAGCAGGCCCAGCTCCGCAAGCTGGAGAACGCGGGCGCAGCGGACCGACTCGTGCATCGTGCTGAGATGGTCCGGTGGTCTTCGGATTTCGAAGCGCTGAGCGCTGAGCGGAACGAACTCCTCGAGACGATAGCTGGCTTGACAGCGCAGCTCGCGGATGCCGAGCGGCGTGCCTGGGAAGCGGAAGCACGGTGCGCGGATCTAGAAGAGCAGCTGGAGCTCGCCGAGGATCGTGCCGAGGGACGCGAGGCCGAGGAAGACGCCGGCCGCACGGCCGACGCCACAGCCGTGGTGACCACGAGCGGGGACAGCGTCAGCTTCGCGTTCGGTATTGATGCCCACCTGGGCCGACGGCTTGCAGACTCCCTCTTGGGTCAGGAGCCTGTTCCTTTGACCGAAGAGGGGCTTCGTGGGGTGCTGCCCAGGCCCGGAGTATTCCAGCTGACCCGCCGGGTCTCTGGTTGGGGCGACGAGTTGCTGTACGTCGGGAAAACCGACTTCGCGATGCAGAAGCGTCTGGATCGACTTCGAGTGAAGATCCTCGGAAGGAAGCACGTTTCCTCATCCGAGCTGTTCTTCTCCTATGTATACATCGAGGATGACATGTCTGTTATCGCCCCTGAGAGGCTTGTCATCAAGCAGCTGAGTGGCTGGCCGTCCTGGAACAATAATGGATTCGGTAATTCTGATCCAGGTCGCGCGCGGGACTTGGTCCAGCTCAAAGAAGGACACTTCGATCTCCTTCATCCGATTGACCTGGACTGGCCATTTCCGTTCGATCCGACTCCTCGCCTGATGACGGTTCGGCATTTTGCCGACTACTTGAAGTCGCACCTGCCCTACAGGTTCAGGTTCAAGTTGGACCCCGGGCGCGAGGCGGACACGATCAAGGTTCCCGCCGGACTCTTGACGGCCGACGCCGCGTTCCGGCTCCTCGCCCGGCACCTCGGGAATGCGTGGCAGATCACCGCGCTGGCCGGTTACGTAATCCTCTATGAGGAGCATGTCGCATATCCGAATGCCGTCCGGTATTACTGCGGCGAGGACGTGCTGGACGTCGAGGGCTACCGCCTCGATTGATCGTTGCTCACCGACCCCGTAGCCCGGACGGGGTCGGGGTGGCGGCCGAGAGGCCGCAGCGCGTAGACCCGCGATATCGCGAGTGGGTGTCGGTGCGGCCGTTCGTGGGGGGCGGGTAGGCCATTGGGTTGATGTCGGCCGCTCTGGACTCAAGGCGTTGGGGTTGTTGTCCGTTTATCCCAAGGACGTTCATAACCCTTTCGTTCCGGAGGAGCGCTTCTATGAGTCGTGAGCACAGGGGCAAGGCCCCCCTGGGCCCGGTGGCCCGCAGTCGGGCCTGGGCGGCGGGGAGCACACTGGCCTCCCTCTCGCTCGTGCTCGTGGGCATGGCGGGCCCCGCTGTGGCGGCGGGCACGCCGGTCGCCCCGGCGGCAGCCGCCGCGAGCAACCCGTGCGGCTCACACGGCCACCCTGACGGCGCGAAGGATCACGTCGAGGACGGCGACGACGAGTACGGCACCTGGCGTCAGACGAAGTGCCCGCCGAAGGGCACCCCTGGCCCGCCGGGACCGGCTGGCCCCGCAGGTCCGCCGGGGCCCCAGGGACCGGCGGGTGCGCAGGGTCCGGCGGGTGCCCAGGGCCCGCAGGGCGAAACCGGTGCGACCGGTGCCCAGGGCCCGCAGGGTGAAACGGGTGCCACCGGCGCCCAAGGCCCGCAGGGTGCGACCGGTGCTCAGGGCCCGCAGGGCGAGACCGGTGAGACCGGTGCTCAGGGTCCGCAGGGTGAAACGGGTGCGACCGGTGCCCAAGGCCCTCAGGGTGAGACTGGTGCGCAGGGCCCGCAGGGTGAGACCGGCGCGACCGGCGCGCAGGGTCCGCAGGGCGAGACCGGTGCCACCGGTGCCCAGGGCCCCCAGGGCGAGACCGGGGCGCAAGGGCCGGCCGGTCCGACCGGGCCCACCGGGCCGTGCGTCGACGTGTCGACCTCCTGGGACGAGTCCGAGGTCAAGTACAAGGCCGTCCTGCTCCCCAACGGCACCGCGCTGGCCGGCGTCTACGACTTCAACGCCAACAACCCCACGCAGCCCGCCTTCACCTGGTACAACCTCTCCGGGAACTCGACGGGTTACCCGCCGAACCCCTGCGGCATCACCATCGCGGAGACCGGCAACGACGTCATCGTCGAGGTGGTGACCACGACCGGGGAGATCTACGAGACCACCTGCACCGTCGCCCGGGGCGAGCCGGACCTCCTCGTCTGCCCCACCACCCGGATCTGGACCGCGGCCGTTCCGCAGCCGCCGGGATCCACCCCGCCGCCTCCCCTCGCCAAGCGGGTCCCGGGAGCCGCCGCATCCACCGGCAAGGGCCCCGCGAAGAGCGGTCAGCGCCGCCACTGATCCCGTCAGCGCGTGCCGTGCCCGGACCACCGGCACGGCACGCCGCGTACGGGGGACCTCAGATGGGGTGCGGCGGGACCATCAGGTTGTAGATCTCCACGATCTTCGTGTCGAACTGCGGCGTCCCGAGTTCCTGCGAGGCGGGGATCAGGACCTCCTCCAGGAAGCGCTGGTAGTCGTCCTCCGACTCCCAGACGTCGATGACCACCCACCCGTCCGGGTCGCCGGGCATCGCCGCGTGGGCGATGAGTCCGGCGGGCGGCTTCGTGACGTCGGGGATGACGCGGTCGTGCAGCGTCTGGTAGAGCTCCCGGTCCCAGCCGGTGCCGGTGTTCTGCACCAGAACGGCCATGGCGACCCCTCGCTTCCTGATCGCCCCCGGTTACGACGCTACGCCGCCGGGCGCCGCGCGGCGAGACGGTCCGGGTCAGCCGTCGAGGAGGTGGTCCGCCTTGCCTGCCTTGATGTCGCGGATCAGGGCCGACAGGGCCGCCCGGCTGTCCGTGAGCGGGCGGTCTTCCTGTCCGGCGACGGCGATGTAACTGTTGCCGTTCGCGTCCACGCCTATGCGGTAGCAGCTCGCGCCTTCGCCACAGAAGGCGTCTTCCCAGTCGATGTCGGTCATCGGGTCCTCTCAGAGCTGACGGGCCAGGGCCTGGATGAAGTCCCTTGAATCAGCGGGGGTCAGGCTGAGCCGCTCCATCCAGTCCAGCTGGGCCCGGTACTTGGCCAATTGCGCTTCGGTGTGCAGGAAGTCGGGGCCGTGTGTGCTGTCGACCTGCGCGGTGTCGAGTTGCGGAACCGGACCCTCCAGGTAGTTGACCGTCTGGCCCGCGCCGGGGAACCCTCCCGCTTCGAAAGGTAGTACGCGCAGGACGACGTTGTCCCGGGCGGACATGTGCGTCAGGTAATCGAGTTGAGCCCGTGCCACCTTGGGGCCGCCGAACCGCATGCGCAGTGCGGCTTCATGCACGACCGCGACGTACTCGGGCGCCGATGCGCCCTCCAGCACCTGCTGCCGCTCCAGCCTGTGCGCCAGGCGCAGGGCGACCTGCTGTTCCGGCAGTCTCGGTACGACGAACCGGAAGAGTGCAAGGGCGTGTTCGCTGGTCTGCAACAGGCCCGGGATGTGTACCGAGTGCGCGCACCGCATGCGCGTCGCGTGGGCCTCCAGTTCGGCGATGTCGAGCACGGCCGATGACAGTGAGCCCCGGTAGCGCTCCCACCAACCGCGCTTCCGAGTCTGGGCCATTGCGACGAGCGCGTGGATGTAGTCCTCGTCCGCGCAGTCGTAGTGGCAGGCCAGGGCGCGAAGGCGTTCCTCGTTTATGGCCCGGACGCCCTGCTCCATGGCAGAGACCTTGGCCCGGTCGACACCGAGCAGGCCGGCGGCGGATTCGGCCGATACGCCGGCGGCCAGTCTCATCCTGCGCAGCTCGGCGCCCAGTCGCTTCTGACGTTCAGTCGGTGAGGTGCGCGGCGGCATGGGTGCAGTCTGCCGCGTCACGGCCCAGCAGATCCATCCCGTGGTTCAACTCCACGGACCAGGTGGTGGATACCCCACTTCTCGCGCTACTTTAGGTAGCGCACCGCTCACCCAGGGGAGTCGAAGCGCACCGCCGCAGCATGCCTCGGCCTCGGCGACGGGCCACCTCCCCGCCCGCGTGAGCCCCTGTGCGCGTCGAGCTTCCGATGCCAATCCGCCGTCACCGCAGACGACTTGGGAGCCGAAGATGCTCAGTCCGCTCAGCCCGTTCACCGCCGACCTGTACGCCGCCCCCGCCTCCTGCCCCGTCGCCCCCGAAGGCGACCCCGCGGCCGGGCTGTCGTGCAGCGTCACGCTGCCCGCCTCCGCCCGGTCCGCCGGGATCGCCCGGCAGGTGGTCCGGGCCGCGCTGCGGGCCTACGCGCTCGATCCGCTCGAACCCGCCGCCGTCCAGGCGGCCTCCGAACTCATGGGCTCCGCCTGGCGGATGGACCCGTACGGGGAGACGTACCTCTCCCTCCGTCAGCGCGACGACGCCCTCCGCCTGATCGTCTACGACGGCCACTCCGCGCACGCCCACCCCCGCCTCGCCGCCCTCTGCGAGGCCCGCCGCCGGGCCACCCTCCGGGTGTTCGCCGCGCTCGTCCGCGACCACGGCGGGGACTGGGGGGTCGGGCCCTCCCGGGAGCCCGGCGGCGGGACGCGGACCTGGGCCACCCTCCCCTGCCGGCCCTAGCCTTCGCGCCGCCTCAGAGTGGCGTTGCCGCCCTCCACGACCACCTGGTACGCCTCGAAGGCGTCAGGGGCCAGGTCTCGGCCCCGCAGCTCCGGCGGCAGGTCCACCTCGTGGACCGTCAGGTCCTGGGACGAGGCCGGGCTGTGCCGGACTTCGTCCTCGCCCCTTTGCGGTTCTCCGAAGACGACGGCTCCGCGGATCGTGCCGTGTTCGTCCACGAAGACCGCGGCGGACGGGTTGAGTGGTGTGGCGCCCATGAGTCCTCCTTCAGACCCCGTGCAGGGTGAACTGGATCCACACGTCATTGGGGTTGTAGACGTCCGCTCCGAAGCCCCAGCCCACCGGCCCGCCCAGTGATGAGCTGTCGACCCTCACGGCCTGGTTCATGACGAACAACGGCTGCTTGAGGGTGTTCGGGTAGGGACGTGCCTGGATGTACGTGTACCGCCATTGGCCGGGCGAGCCGAACGTCACCCAGACGGGCACGGTGCCCTTGGGTCCTACGTAATAGGGGGAAGTCAGGTCCCATGCCATGAGGTCACCTCCTGGTGGGGCAGGTGCGCGCGGTCGCCGCGCGCGCGGGCATGCGGATGGCCCTTTCCTGTCTGTTCATCTTCTCTCCGGGTGCGTCGGCGTGCATGTCGAGCCGTGTGCCGTTGCCGCGTCGCTGACGTTTGTCACTTTCGTCCTGTCTCAACTCGGCTGAAGGTGGGGGGAGATGAGAGCGGAGAGAACGGGGGCGGGTGCGTGGCCGCTACGGAGTGGGTGACGGGGACGGTGACGGCCGGGCCGGGCAGGGCCGGTGCCGTGAAGGTGCTGGTGCGGTCGCTGGTGGAGGTGGCCGTGCGGCGGCCGGCGGTGCCGGGGGTGCGGCACTCTGGCGGGGTGCGGCAGCTGGTGCTGCCGCTCGTCGCCATCGAGTTCGTCACCTCGTTCCTGGTGTCCTCGATGGTCCCGCCCCCGCTCCGGCCCGCCCACGCCGCGCTGGAGGTGCTGCTGATCGTCGGCGGGCTCGCGCTGGTGGCCGCGCTGCTCCGGCATCCGCACCAGGTCGACGCCGAGCGGCTCGTCCTGCGAACCGGGTTCCTCGGGGAGGTCGCGCTGCCGCGCTCCGCGGTCCGGTCCGTGTCGCCCGTGATCCGAACCGTGGACGGCCGGGGGGTGCGGCCCGTGCCGGACGAGCCGGACGCGGTGGCCTGCTCGGTGAGCGACTCGCTGGAGGTGGCCGTGCGCCTGGACCCGCCCGTACGCCTCGACATGGGCGCCGCCGGGGTCGTCGACGCCGTGACCGTGTACGCCTCGGCCGACTCCCTCGCCGCATTCTCCGCGGCTCTGCGAGCTGGCTGAGAATTCCACTCCGATTCACCCGCTGTAGGTATTCGGCGTGAAAGCGATGATGAGGAACGTTTCGGCATCAGGGGTGCCGGGTTCGAAATTCGGGTCCGCCCTGCGCAGGGGTGTGGAGCAGGGCGGACCCGGTGTGCCGGGTCGTGGGTTTCTGGCCATTCTTGCAGGTGGGGATAGGTGTGTTTTGAGACTTGAGGGGGGCTAATCCGCCAGTCGGCGGTGATCCGATCATCCGTCGACTGGTCGTTACGGGTGAAGGGGTCGGTCAAGCCAATTAATCGGCCGGTGATCGCTGATATCAATCTCCATGTGCTCGGATCCGAGCCGGATAACTCCCTCCCTTTGGCCTGAGTGAATCACTCCTGCCCGCGTGAGAACGGAATCCGCATCATGGCAATCGCCCTCCGCAAGACCCTCGCCCTCGCCGCCCTCGCCCTGACCGCCTCCCTCCTGCCGGCCGGTACCGCCGGGGCCGCTGGCGCCGTCCAGCAGGCCGCCGTTCCGGGCCGGTACTGCCTCGCCAACACCTGGGGCGCCCCGGACGTCTCCTCGAAGCCCTGCGACGCGGCCGACCGGGGCCAGCACTGGACCGTCTCGGGCCACCAGATCTCCCTCACCAACGCGCGCGGCTACTGTCT
This sequence comes from Streptomyces sp. NBC_00158, assembly GCF_045160885.1. Classification (NCBI taxonomy): domain Bacteria; kingdom Bacillati; phylum Actinomycetota; class Actinomycetes; order Kitasatosporales; family Streptomycetaceae; genus Streptomyces; species Streptomyces sp. NBC_00158. Next base: position 2,604,018 of record NZ_CP108161.1, on the reverse strand, counting down.
GGCCAACAACTGGGGCACCCCGGACGTCCAGACGAAGCCGTGCGACCCCAACGACCAGGGGCAGTACTGGAACGTCTCGGGCCAGAAGATCTCCCTCGCCTTCGCCCCGGCGTACTGCCTCGCCAACACCTGGGGAGCCACGACCGTCTCCTCGAAGCCCTGCGACTCCGCCGACCGCGGGCAGAACTGGGTGGTCTTCAACGACCAGATCAGCCTGGCCCTCGCCTGATCCCCGTTCCCGTTCCCGTTCCCGGGGCGGCCGGCTCCGGCCGTCCGCCCCGGGAACGGGACGGCCGGGCTCAGTCCTCCACGCGCACCGGCATGAGCAGCGAGTACGTGTCCTCGTCGTCGGTCCGCCGGACCGTCAGGGGGGCGTTGGGCGCCCCGGCCTCCAGGACCAGGCGGTCCCGGTCGCCGGCGGCCAGGGCGTCCAGCAGGAAGGCACGGTTGACGCCGATCCCGTCCTCCCCGGCCGCGCCGTCCCCGCGGACCGTCGCGGCGCCGCCGTCCGTCACCTCCAGCACGCTCACCTCGTACGCGGCGCCGTCCTGCTCCCGCACCTGGCCGCGTACGGGACCGCTGCGCAGCTCCTCCCGGAACGCGGCCACGTCCACCACGGCCCGGCGCCCGGCCGGGAGCCGTACGAGCCGGCGGTAGTCGGGGAAGCCGGGGCCGAGGCAGCGCCCGCCCGCCTGCCGCTCCCCGGCCTCCAGGGCCACCCTGTCCCCCTCGACCAGCAGCTCCGCGGGCCCCTCGGCGCCGAGCAGCGCCCGCATCGCGTCGACCAGCGGTGACGGTACGACGGCCTGGACGCGGGACGCCGCCTCCAGGCCCTCGGAAGCGGTGACGGCGGCCGCCGAGACGGCCAGCCGGTACCGGTCGGTCGCGACGACCCGCAGTGCCCCGCCCTCGGCGTCGAAGTCGAACAGGACGCCGCCGAGCACCGGCAGTTCCGGATCGGTGCTCGCGGCGAACCGGACCGCGTCCAGCGCGGCGGCCAGCCCGGCCCCGGACAGGGTCAGGCGTACGGCGGTGGCGTCGGCGGCGGTGGTGGAACTCATCGGGATCTCCCTGGCATCGAGAAGGGCACGGACCATGGAGAACTCGCGGCGCGCCTCGCCGAGCCCCCGCTCCAGCCGGAGCAGGTGTTCGGCGAGCAGCTTCAGCACGAGGGCCCTGTCGGACCCGGCCCAGCCGGCGGCCGCCAGCCGGATGTCGGCCAGCGGCATGCCGGCCCGCCGCAGGTGCGCCAGCAGGCGGGCCTCGTCCAGCTGGCCGGGCCCGTACCAGCGGTACCCGCTCACCGGGTCCACCCGGTCCGGGACCAGCACTCCGGCTCCGTCGTAGAACCGCAGCGCGCTCACGCCCAGTCCGCTGTCCCGGGCCATTTCGCCGATACTGCGCATCTCGTTCCCCACGTCCCGCACTCTGGTCCCTCGACCAGGTCGAGGGTCAAACCCGCATGTGGCCCGTGCCCGTGCCCGTCTCCGTGTTCCGTTCCCACGACCAGCAGTACGCGCCCGGCTTCCACAGGCGGATCCGGGTCGCGGGTTCCGTCGGCCGGACGTTCAGGTGGTGGCCCGTGCCGAACACCATCCGCAGGGAGCCGTTCTTGAACGCGACCGCCGACCGGACGGTCGCGCCGACGAGCAGGCCCGCCTCCCTGACGGGCAGCGCGACCGCGCCCGGCGCGGACGCCGGGCCGTCGGTCAGGAGCACCGGCCCGGAGACGGTGAGCAGCGCGCCGTCCGCGAGTGCGACGGTGAGGACGTCCCGGGGGAGGTCGACGTAGTCGACGGCCACCACGGCGGTGCCCCGCAGCCCGATGACCCAGCGGTCTTCGTGTTCCTCGATCACGGCAGGTCCGGAAGGTGGTCGAAGATGTTGCCGATGCTGTCGCCGGGGCTGCCGTCGGGCATCTGCGGATGGACCTCGCCCGTCTTGGGGTCGATCAGCATGTCCGGGTTCTTGTTGCCGCCGATACCGCGCCAACCGCCCTGGGCCTTCACCTTGTGGATCGCGTCCTTGATCTGCTTGACGGAGTAGCCCGTCGCCTTCGCGATGGCCGCCGGCCTGCTGCACAGCCCGTTGGAATTGTGCACCAGGACCGGAGTGGCGCCCGCGAGCACGTAGTAGGTGTGGAGGTCGTTGACGGTGAGGTTGTAGGCGCCCCGGATCTCCTTCCAGTGGACGACCTCCTCGATCCCGACGGTGGCGCCGTCCGGCGTGCGGAGGGTGTCGCCGGAGTTGAGGTCGGCCGCGTCCGTCCACTGCCCGCGCTTGTCCGACCAGAACGGGTGGTGGTCGGTGGAGGTGAGCGTGCCGCGGCCGGCGTCGGCGCTGAGGGTGATGCCGGTGAAGTCGATGTCGTCGGGCGTGTGGATCGTCGCCTCGACGGGGCGGGGGCCGGTGACGCCCGACTCGGGGTCGGTGGCGAGGACCCTGTCACCGGGCCCGACCTGCTCGATGGGGCGGGCCGTCCCGTCGGCCATCAGTACCGGGGTGCCGGCCGGGAAGCTGTTGAAGCAGCCGGCGACCCTTTCGCCCTTGCGGGCGGCGCGGATGGCGTCGGCGGTGAGCGTCCCGCCGTTGCGCACCCAGCGCAGCACGACGAGCGCGCCCAGGGCGCGGTCGGTGACGCTCAGCTCCTCGCCGGTGGCCAGGTCCTTGCCGCGGAGGGCCTCCACGACGCCCTTGCCGTCGCCGATGCCGGGGAGCAGGTTGAGCAGCGAGCCCATCCTGCGGTCCTGGGCGGCGAGCACCTCGGGCGGGGTCTGGTTCGCGCCGACCTTCTCGTTGACGTGGGAGAAGTCGAACTTGATGTCCGGCACCGAGACGATCTTGTCGGCGGCCTTGTTGAACCCGCGCACGGCGGTGTTCATCTGGCCCAGGCCCTCGTTCATCTCACGGACGCCCTCGTTGAGCTTGTCCATGCCCCGGTTGGCCTGCTCCAGGCCCTTGTTGATCCCGTCGATGCTCTCGTTGACCTGGACCATCGTGGCGTTCATCTCGTCGAGTGCCTCGTTCATCTGGTCGAGGCCCTTGATGATCTGGTCGATGTCCTTGCCGATGCCCTTGAGCTCGTCGAGCGCGTCGAAGATGCTCGGGCCGTCCGGCACCGGCTCGACCGGCTTCCGCTCGGGGAAGTAGTCCCCCAGGTAGACGGAGAGGAGGGCGGTGAGCTCGGCGGACGGCTCGCCGACCGAGTCCAGCAGCTCCGAGGCCTGGAACAGCTGGCTGCGGAACTTCTCCAGGTGCGGCTTGCCCGCCTTGTACGTCTTGGCGAGCTGCTTGAATATCTCCCGCCTCCGCGCGGGGTCCGCCTCCTGGTTCGCCTGGGTCAGGAGCGGCCGGAGCTGGCCGGCGAGCTTCTCCATCTCCTTGTTGACCTCGGCGAAGGCCGCGCCCTTGTCCTTCATCGCAGGCTGGGAGATGTAGAGGTACGTGCCCACGGCGAGGCTGATCTTGAGCGACTTGAGGGCGAACTCCTTTACGCACTGCGGCCGTTGGTGCAGCGGTAGCGACCGGCAGTTCGCGTACTGGGACACCTTGGAGGCCATCTCCAGGAGCGTGGGCTCGCGCTCGGGCCGCTCGGCGGCCGCGGCCGACCCGACTCCCGCGCCCGCGGTGAGGCACAGGGCGGTCAGGAGGGCGACGGTCTTCTGTTTGACGTGCTGAAACATGCGTTCCTTACGACGCGGCCCGCGAGGGCCGCGCTTCCCCGTGGCGGCCACTGCCGCCGATGTTGCTCACGCGTCATGCGCCATGCGCCATGCGTCATGCGGTGCGCGCGTGTGGTCGCGACCGACCGTAAGGCGTTACCGCAGGTCATGATCATTTGGCCCAACGGCCCGCGTAGGGTGGGGGGATGGAGGCGCGAGTGGAACCGGAGCGGCGGGTATCGGCGGTGGACCGGCGGCTGCTCCTCGCCGTCCTGTGCGCGCTGCTCGCCGCCGTCGTGAGCTGGACCGAGCCGATCCTGGTCGTCCCCGGGTGGGTGCTGCCGCACTGGGCGGTCGCCGGGACCGCGCTCCTCGCGGCCGCGCTCCTGCGGATCCGCCCCCGCTCCCGGCCCTCCGGGCCCTGGCGGGCGGCGTTCGCCCTCCCCGCGCTGGCGGCCGTGGCCGGCACCGCGCTCGGCGGGGCGGGGGACCTGGGGTCGGAGTACCGGGTGCTGGACCCGGCGGGGCCGGACGGCTGCCGGGCCGTGGTGCGGGAGAACGCGTTCCTCGTGATCGGCGACGGAACCGTGTACGCGGTGAACGGCGTCGGGTTCGCCTTCCCGGGCAGCACCTGGATCGCCGACGACGGCACGCGCCCCATCGCCGCCGGACAGTACGAGCTGCACTGGGGCGAACGGGCGGGCGTCCTGGAAGTCCACGGCCGCGAGGGCGACCCCGTGATGCCGTCCCTGCACGGGGTGGACTGCCGCTGACGAGCCGGCTCAGCCCGCCGGCTGGAACGCGGTCGTGTCGATCTCGCACGAGAACGGGGCGGGCACCGGCAGGGGGGTGCCGAAGGAGACCGTCTTGTGGGCGCGGTAGCCCTGCGGGGACGGGTCGGAGAAGCAGGTGATCTCTTCCGCCTGCATGTCGACCACGAGGTACACGGGCAGCAGCTGTCCGTACACCTGGAGCTTCTCCTGCCAGTCCGCGTCCCTGGTGGAGGTCGACGTGAACTCCGCGACGAGGTGCAGGGCTTCCCCGTCGCCGTGCCGCCCCTCTGCCAGGAAGGCGGACCGGTCGACGACGTAGAGGGTTGGCCCGTAGGCGCGGCAGGCTGACGGGAGGCTGAACAGGAAGGGGGCGCTCTCCGCCACATGGCCTTCTGGGGCGTGCTGCTCCAGTTGCTCCCGCAGGCTGAGCATGGGCCGCATGCAACGCAGCTCCGGCCATGGCGAGACGATGATCTTCCCCCGGATGAGCTCGGCTTTGTAGCCCTCGGGTGTGTCCATCTCCTCGACCGCGCGCAGCATGTCCTCGAAGCTCATGGCTCTCACCGTGGTCCACTGGGCGGCGTTGGTGCTCCCTCAGGCTAGCGCCGCGCGCCGGTCCCCCGGCCCGCTTCCGCCTCCAGCAGGCGCAGGGCCGCCTCTCGGGCGGTGTGGGCCGGTTCCGGGCCCGGGGTGAGGGCGGCCACGGCCGTGGCGCCCTCCGCCAGGATCAGGAGCTGGTCCGCCAGGGAGGGGGAGTCCGTCAGGGAGCCCAGCAGGGCGCGGAGCTCAGACTTGTGGCGGCGTACGACGTCCAGCACGGCCGCGGGGCCCGTGCCGAGCTCCCCGTACGCGTTGAGGAAGGCGCAGCCGCGGAAGTCCGGCTCCGAGAACCACCGCGCCAGCCAGTCGAACACCGCCGGCACCGGCTCCCGGGCCTGCGCCACCGCCTCCCGCAGGCTGCCGATCCAGCGGGCGTCGCGCCGCTCCAGGTAGGCGGTGACCAGGGCTTCCTTCGCGGGGAAGAGCCGGTAGAGCCGCTTGAGGGGGACGCCCGACTCCGTGCGGATGCGGTCCATGCCGACGGCCTGGAGGCCCTCGGCGTAGAACAGCGACTCCGCCGCGTCGAGCAGTCGGGTGCGGGCCTCTTCGTCGTCCATGGGGTGAAGGGTAATTCAGAACCGCTTGCGCCGAGAACGTTCGTTCTCTACTTTGAGAACGAACGTTCTCCGAGCTTCTCCGTGTTGCGATCCGAGAGGAATTCACCGTGCTCAAGCCCCCGTTCACCGAGGAGACCGCCCGCGCCAAGGTGCAGGCCGCCGAGGACGCCTGGAACACCCGCGACCCCGAGCGCATCGCGCTCGCCTACTCCGAGGACTCCGTCTGGCGCAACCGCGACCGCTTCCTCACCGGCCGCCCGGAGATCCGCGCCTTCCTCGCCGAGAAGTGGGAGCGCGAGCTGGACTACCGGCTGCGCAAGGAGCTGTGGGCGTACACCGGCAACCGCATCTCCGTCCGCTTCGAGTACGAGTGGCACGACGCGGAAGGCCAGTGGTGGCGCAGCCACGGCAACGAGCAGTGGGAGTTCGACGACGACGGCCTGATGCGCCGCCGCGAGGCCAGCATCAACGACGTCCCCATCGAGGAGTCCGACCGGCGCCTCCGCGCCTGAGCGGCCGCGCCCCGGACGGGCCGGTGCGCGCGTACCGGCCTAATCTGGGGGAGGGGCCGACTCCCGAGGTGGTGCGCGATGTCCGACACGACGAGCAGGTACTGGGCCTCGGGGAACTGGCAGGTGCGCGCGGGCGAGGAGGACGAGTTCATCCTGCGCTGGACGGAGTTCCTGACCTGGACCCAGGGGTCCGCCGACGGCTTCCTGCACGCCCGGCTGATCCGCGACCTGAACGAGCCGGGCCACTTCGTGTCCGTGTCCCGCTGGACCGGTACGCAGGCCATGGAGGACTGGCAGGCCATGCCCCAGTTCACCGAGCTCTTCGGCGCCTGCCGGGCCCTGTGCGAGGACATGAGCAGCGGCATGTTCGAGCTGGCCATGGCCGTGGACAAGTGATCGGCTGACAGAATGTGTGCATGGCACACGAAGACAGCAAGACCACCGCGGACGAGGGCACTTACGGCAAGGACGTCGGCGTCGGCCTGTCGGCCGGCATGTCCGTCGGCATCCTTCTCGGGCTCCTGGTGTTCGACAACGTGGGCGCGGGCCTGGCCATCGGCATGTCCCTCGGGCTCACCCTCCCCGTCCTGCGCCGCTCCCTCGCGGCGAGGCGCTCCGCGACCCGGCCGGGCGGCGGTGACGGCGCCTGAGCCGCCCCGCCCTGAGCCGCCCCGCCCTGAGCCGCCCCGCCCGGTGACGCCCGCCGCCCGCCCGCCGGTGACTACGCGTCGCCGCGGTGGGCGCGGGTGATCAGGTCCGTGGCCACGTCCAGGGCCGCCAGCCGGGTCTCCTCCGGGTCCCCCTCCACGTGCTGGAGGAACATCATCCCCGCGTGCAGGGTGAACAGGGCGCTCACGCAGCGCACCTGGTCCGCCAGCGGCCCCTCGTCGTTGCGCAGCAGCTCCACCAGGGTGAACAGCCGGCGCTTGACCGTCTCCCCGATGCTGAGCTCCCGCATCGTGGCCTGGTTCTCCTGCATGAAGCGGTACAGCGGCGCGCCCGCCGCCATGGCCTCGCTGTAGCGGCGCAGGATCTCCCGCTTGGTCTCCAGCGTCCCCGGCTGCTCCTGCGCCCACCCGATCAGCTCGTCGATCGGCCGGGTGAGGTCGTCGAAGACGCTGATGATGATGTCTTCCTTGGTCTTGAAGTGGTAGTACAGCGCAGCCTTCGTGACCTCCAGGCGCTCCGCGATCTCCCGCAGAGAGGTCTTCTCGTACCCCTGCTCGGCGAAGAGCTCCAGTGCGACGTCCTGGATGCGCTGGCGCGTGTTGCCACGTCGCGGCTGCTGCGGACCGGTGCTGGACATGGATCTCCCCGAGTACTTACTTGACGCCCGGCTAGTGACGGGTCTACCTTCCCCAGTGTAGTGAACTAGCCGGGCGGCAAGTAAGTGCCCGGCGCGGTTGGATGTGAACGGGGAGTGGACATGGCGGAGAACATCACGAAAGCAGCCGGCGCCGAGGAGGTGAAGCCGCGCAGCGTACGTGTCGTCCTCATGGCCCTCATGATCGCAATGCTGCTGGCCATGCTCGACAACATGATCATCGGTACCGCGATGCCGACCATCGTCGGTGAGCTCGGCGGCCTGGAGCACCTCTCCTGGGTGGTCACCGCCTACACGCTGGCCACCGCCGCCTCCACGCCGATCTGGGGCAAGATCGGCGACATGTACGGGCGGAAGGGCTCCTTCCTCACCTCGATCATCATCTTCCTCATCGGCTCCGCGCTCAGCGGCATGGCCCAGGACATGGGCCAGCTGATCGGTTTCCGCGCCGTCCAGGGCCTGGGCGCCGGCGGTCTGATGGTCGGCGTCATGGCGATCATCGGCGACCTGATCCCGCCCCGCGAGCGCGGCAAGTACCAGGGCATGATGGCCGGCGTGATGGCCCTCGCCATGATCGGCGGCCCGCTGGTCGGCGGCACCATCACCGACCACATGGGCTGGCGCTGGTCCTTCTACATCAACCTCCCGCTCGGCGCGGTCGCCCTCGCGATGGTGTCCGCGGTGCTGCACCTGCCCAAGAAGACGGGACAGGGGGAACGCCCGAGGATCGACTACATCGGCGCGGCCCTGCTGACCATCGCCATCACCTCCACCGTCCTCGTGACCACCTGGGGCGGCACCGAGTACGCCTGGGGCTCCGCCGAGATCATCGGCCTGATCGTCGTCGGCGTCCTCTCCATCGCCGCGTTCCTCTACGCCGAGACCAAGGCCGCCGAGCCCGTCATGCCGCTGCACATCTTCCGCAGCCGCAACTTCACCCTCATGTCGGTGATCGGCTTCCTCGTCGGCTTCGCCATGTTCGGCGGCGTGCTCTACCTCCCGCTCTTCCAGCAGTCCGTCCAGGGCGCCTCCGCCACCAACTCAGGCCTGCTGCTCCTGCCGATGCTGCTCTCGATGATGGCCGTCTCGCTCGTCGCGGGCCGGATCACCACCAGCAGCGGCAAGTACAAGGTCTTCCCGATCGTCGGCGGCGCGCTGATGGTCGTCGGCCTCTTCCTGCTCGCCACCATGGACACCGGCACCACCCGCCTGGTCTCCGGCCTCTACATGGCCGTCCTCGGCGCCGGTCTCGGCTTCCTGATGCAGATCACCATGCTCGTCGCGCAGAACAGCGTCGACATGAAGGACATGGGCGTCGCCTCCTCCTCGGCCACCCTCTTCCGCACCCTCGGCGGCTCCTTCGGCGTGGCCCTGATGGGCTCCCTGTTCACCTCGCAGGTCACGGACACCATGTCCGAGCGGCTCGGCCCGCAGGCCGCGCAGGCCGCCGGCTCCGCCCAGCTGGACGCGGCGAGCCTGGCCAAGCTGCCCGAGGCCGTCCGCGACGCCTACCAGCACGCCGTGGCCGCCGGTACCCACTCGGCGTTCCTGCTGGGCGCGGCGGTCGCCGTACTGGGCTTCGTGCTCGCCTGGTTCGTCAAGGAGGTCCCGCTGCGGGGCGCGGGTCCGGCCCCGGCCGGCGGCGAGCAGGCCAAGGCCGCGCAGGCCCCGCAGGACTCCTTCGCGCACTGAGCCACCGGTCACTCCCCGCCTGAAGGCGCGGCGGGTGCGGCCCGGGATCCCCCCGGACCGCACCCGCCTTTTTCATGTCCCCAACAGATGTGACAACTGAGGTTATTGAGGACCAAAGTCCGTATTACCTGGAATTTATTGGGCAATTCGGTGGAACCCCTCCAGGTATCGAGGCGTCATGACCCACAGAACCCTTGCAAGGCCGGACGGGGAGTGGACACATGACGAGCACGCAGAAGCAGAGCCTCCGGAACCGGATAGCCGTCGGCGCCTCGGCCGCCGCCGTGGCCGCCACCATCTGGGGCGTGACGGCCCTCGTCACCACCGACGACGGCCCCGCCGCCCGGCAGGGCGGTACGCAGACCCCTGCGGGCGGCAACGGGCCGGCCGCCCAGCCGCCGGCGCAGCCGGCCGGGCTGCCCGACAGCATCGCCCACGCCTCCGAGGCCGGCGGCAACGCCGTCAACATCACCATCGACGACGGCCCCGACCCCCGCTGGACCCCGCAGGTCCTCCAGGTGCTGGCCGAGCACGACGTCAAGGCCGTCTTCTGCATGATCGGCCCGCAGGCCAGGGCCCACCCCGACCTGGTCAAGAAGGTCGTCGCGGCCGGCCACCGGCTCTGCGACCACTCCATGGACCACGACACGTCCATGGACAAGAAGCCCGTCGCCTACCAGCAGGCGCAGATCCTCGACGCGAAGAAGCTGATCGAGGAAGCCGCGGGCTCCGGCGCCAAGGTCGAGTACTACCGGGCCCCGGGCGGGGCCTTCACCCCCGACAGCCGCAGGATCGCCGCCGCCAACGGCATGCGCCCGCTCGGCTGGAACGTCGACACCAAGGACTTCGGCAAGCCCGGCACCGCCGCCATCGTCGACGCCGTCAAGCGCGAGATCGGCAACGGCCCCACGGTCCTCTTCCACGACGGAGGCGGCGACCGCAAGCAGACCGTCGCCGCCCTCGACCAGGTCCTGACCTGGCTGGAGGAGCAGGGCCGGCCCACCGGCTTCCCGGTGCGCACCGCCCCCGACGCCTCCTGACACCGGCGCCGGAGCCTGCTCCGGCGCCGGCACTGACACGCCGCCGGGCGGCGAACGGGTGAGGGTCGGCCGCCGGGCCCCGCCGGGGGTGTTCCCTGGTCGCGCGCGCAGCACAGGACGCACGACGACCACGCACACGACCGGGAGACCCCATGATCAAGCCGGACCAGCTCGCCGACCCCGCCGTCCGGGCCTTCGTCACCGCCGTCAACGCGGGCGACCAGGAGGCCTTCCGGGCCGTCCTGACCCCGGGCGCGACCATGTCCGACGACGGCTCGGACCGCGACGTGACCGACTGGACGGACCGCGAGATCTTCTCCTCCCGCGGCCACATGTCGGTCGAGAAGCAGACCGACGACGGCCGCTCCCTCGTCGTCTCCTACCGCAACGACACCTGGGGCGAGATGCGCACCGCCTGGCGGTTCACCGTCTCCGACGGCCACATCAGCCGCTTCGAGACCGGCCAGGCCTGAGCGCCCGGCGCGCGCGGGCCCGGCCCGGTCCGAAGGACGCGGCCTACAGCCCCCGCGCCACTCCCAGCACCGCCGCCGTCAGGCGCCCGTTCTCCGGGGCCAGCCCGCCCGGGAAGCCGAAGCGGCGGCGCGTGTACCCGTACGCGATCCCCGTGACCGGGTCGGCGAAGCCGTTGCCGCCCGCCGCGCCGCAGTGCCCGAAGGCCTCCGGGCCCACCGCCGGCTGCGTCTCGAAGCCCAGCCCGAAGTGGTCCGGCTCCGAGGTCACCCGGTCCTGCCCCGGCGTGTGCAGCCGCGCCACGTCCGCCACGGTCGCCGGCTCCAGCAGCGCGGGCCGCCCGTCCAGCCCGCTGATGGCCGCCGCGTACAGGGCGGCCACTCCGCGCGCCGTGCCGCTGCCGCCCGCCGAGGCCGGGCCGAGGGCCTTGACCTTCGGGTGGTTGGCGTACGCGACGAAGTCCATCGGCGGCTCGTGGTGCCAGTTGAACGCCGTGCTCAGCAGCTCGGGCGGCGGCCCGCCCGCCGCCAGCAGCTCCAGCTGCGCCGGCGTCGGCAGCATCTCCAGGACCGGCTTCCAGCGGCCCTCCAGCTCCGCCGGCAGCCCCATGTACAGGTCCAGCCCGTACGGCGCCCGCACCCGCTCCTCGTAGAGCTCCTGGATCGAGCGTCCCGTGGCCCGCCGCACCACCTCGCCCGTCAGCGCGCCGATCACGAACGCGTGGTAGCCGTACGCCGTGCCCGGCTCCCAGAACGGCTCCTGCGCCGCCAGGCGGGCCGCGATGAGGGCGTCGTCCGCGATCTCCTCGTACGAGAAGCCCTCGCCGGTGCTGATCAGCCCGGAGCGGTGCGCGAGGAGCTGCCGCACCGTCAGCCGCTCCTTGCCGTGCCCGGTGAACTCCGGCCAGTACGCCGACACCGGGCGCTCCAGGTCCAGTACGCCCTCCTGCGCCAGCAGCGCCACGACCAGGTGCGCGGCGCCCTTGGTGAGGGAGAAGACCCCGCTCAGGGTGGACCCGTCGGTGTCCTCGCCGCCCCACAGGTCCACCACGGTCCGGCCGTGGTGGCGCACGGCCAGCTGGGCCTCCGGCGGGTTCGGCTCGGCTGCCACGAACGCCTCGAACTCCTCCCGTACCGCCTCCCAGCCCGGTGCGACCGTCCCATCGATCATCGTGCCCATGCCATCCCCCGTGGTCGTGCGGGGACCGTTTCCCCGTCCGTTCGGCCACAGGCAACCAGAGGCGTCAGGGGCGCGTGCCGGCCCGGCCGGGAATCTGTCACCTGTGCGTCCGCCGGCCGCTCCGTACGGGTGAACGCGCGCACGGCGTCGTTCCGGCCCGCCGCGGGGGCCCGTTGGTCCGGGCATGAAGCGCACTCGCACCGCCGCCCTCGCCCTCGCCGCGGCCGCCGCGGCCGTCGCCCCCGCCCTCGGCCAGGCCTCCGCCGCCGCCGCGCCGGGCACCGGATTCCTCCAGGACCCGGCCGGGGGCGAGCACGAGATGAAGTCCACGTGGACCAAGGACCAGAAGCACAAGCTGGAGGGGCAGGTCCGCTTCCACCCGGGGATCCAGTACGGGACGGTCTCCCGCCCCTCGCACCCCCACGACCCGAGGGGCGAACGCAAGGTCGCCGACCCGGACACGCTCTCCTGGCAGCCCTCGTACGAGTTCGCGTGGGCGGTGTCCGACGTGCTGGTGAACAAGGGGCTGACCACCAAGAACGGCACGCACCCGATCGTCGTGCACGCCGTGCTGCGCGACGCGAAGGGGGTCGCGCGGGCCGAGGTGGAGCGGAAGCTGACGGGGCAGCCCGCGACGGGGCGTCAGAAGGTCCCGGGCGGAAAGAAGATCGCGTGCGACACCGGCGAGTACACGGTGGAGTGGTCGGTCACGCGCACCCACTACGGGACGCTGACGGGCACCCTGCGCTGGGACTCCGGCTGCGGGCAGTACCGCAAGGCGTTCTCCGCGGAGAACGGCAAGGCGTAGCGGGAGCCGGGGAGGAGAGGGGGAGAGGAGGAGGCCTGTCGCCCCGTGCACCTTGTGGGTGCCCGACGGGCGACGGGGCCGCGGCCTTGGATCAAGTGCCGACAGCCATTCTGCCGTACGGGATGACGTGCGGCAGGGAGGCGAAGGTCCCTCGTTGCGGGGGACTTTCAGTGGTTCCTCTTCGAGGCGGCGCTCGCCTTCGCGGCGATGTCCTCCAGGACGGCCTTCGGGCTCACGCCCGGTTCCACCGCCCGCCCGATGTTGCGCTTGATGGTGTCGCTGACCGACATCCAGGCCGGGTTGTTGACCGGGTAGAGCTGGGCGCCGCGCAGGGCGGTCAGGAACTGCTCGTCGTTCTTGTCGAGGCCGCCGCCCGAGGGGGTGCGGGAGGCCGTGACGGTCGAGGGCAGCAGGTGGTAGCGGCCCGCGAAGTCCGCCAGGTTCTTGTCCTGGTACACGAAGTCCAGGAACTTGCCGATCTCCTCGCGCTTGCCGTTCTGCTTGAAGGCCATCATCCAGTCGGCCACGCCCACGGTGGGCGGGTTCTCGCCGGTGCCGAGGTAGTCCGAGACCGGCATGGCCACGGCGCCGACGGTGATGCCCTTGGCGCGCGCCTCGTGGGAGAGGGACGGGTAGCCGTTGAGCATGCCGACCTCGCCGCGCAGGAACGCCGCGAAGGCGTCGGCGCGGTTCAGCTGCGAGGGCGGGGTCGGTCCGGTCAGCCCGGGGTCCACCATCTTGGTCTTGAGCCAGTTGAACGTCACCACGTTCTGGTCCGAGGCCAGGCTGTAGTTGCCGCTGCTGTCGGCGTAGCCGCCGCCGTTGGACAGCTCCCAGATCATCGCCTCCGCGTGCGCCTCCTCGGGGCCCAGCGGCAGTGCGTACGGGTACTTCACGCCCTTCGTCTTGAGCGCCTTGGCGGCGCTCTCCAGGTCCGCCCAGGTCTTCGGCTGCCAGGTGGGCGAGCCGTCCTTGGCGACGAGGCCGGCGTCCGCGAACAGCTTGGTGTTGTAGAAGAGCAGACGGCTGCTCGCCACGAAGGGCAGGCCGTAGAGGGTGTTGCCGACCGAACCGGCCTCGGCGAGGGGCTGGAGGAAGTTCGCCTCGGCGCTGATCGAGAGCAGTTCTTCCGCGGAATACAGCTTGCCCTGCGCGGCGAAGTCCGAGTACGAGCCCATGAGGGCCATGTCCGGCGCCTTGCCGGAGGCGACCATACGGGATACCTCGCGGTCGATGTCGGCCCACGGAAGCAGCTCGACCTTGACCTTGATGCCCGGGTTGGCCTTCGTGAAATCGGCCGTCACCTTGTCCCAGAAAGCCTTGGAACTGGTGGCGGGGGTGTTGCCGTATTCGGCCGCGACCAGGCGCAGCGTGTCGCCGCCGCCGTCACCGGAGGAAGTTCCGCAGCCGGACAGCGGTATCAGCAGACCGAACACGGTGGCCGTGGCGGCCGCGCCGAACATTCTTCGTCGCACGAGTGGATACCCCTGATTTTCTTTTGATTCCCGTTATTACTTATGAGTTGCTCCGGGCTGGGGTGTCCCGCCGTGGCCCGTCTGGCCGGAATTCTCTCCCGAGGGCGGTCGGCTGGAATGCATTGGGTCGGCACTTGTGTTCAATGCTCCAACCAATGCTTTTCGAAATTGTGTTTTCCGATATGGGTACGGGATATGCGACGCGCGTAGACATGCCGAAAAGCCCGTTTCCGGCAGGGGAAACGGGCTCGGTGTGATTTCGGGCGCGGTCGGGCGGCGGGCCCCGGCGGCCGGCTAGTCGGCGAACTCGCCGGCGTAGGGGTCCGGCTCGCCGGTCTCGGGGTTGCGGCCCTCCTGCCAACGGCGCTGGGCCTTGCGCCAGTGGACGAAGCTGAGGTGCCCGGCGTCCCAGAAGGTGATGCTCACGGGGCTCACGTCGAACTCGTCGGAGCAGAGCCGCAGCAGGAATTCGGCCATCCCGTACGGGTGGACGGCGAAGGCGTCGGCGGTGTGCCGGCCGGCGACCAGGACCGGCCAGCGGTCCGGGTCCGGGTCGGTGGTGAGCCAGCACAGGATGTCGGACCCGCCGGTGACGCCCCAGGCGATGATCGACTCCGGGTCCACGCCGAAGGCGGCCCGGCCGCCCCCGGCCTCCCACAGCTGCCGGGCGTTGGCGGTCTCCTCGGCCATCTCGGCCGGGTCCCACTGGAGACCGGGCTTGGGCAGCGGGAGCAGCACGGTGGCCTCGCCATTGATGGACCCGGCCCCGTAACGCCCCATGAACGCCACGAAGTCGGAGGGGAAACGGGTCCCCCAGACGGCCTCCGCCGCCTGCCAGTCGACGTCCTCGTCGGCGCCGTGCGTCGCCGGCATGATCTGCTCCAGCGCCTTGATCCGCGCGTTCTCCGTCATGCCGCTCCCCTGAGACCCCAGCTCAACCGCCCCAACCTACCGCCCCGCGCCGGGAGGTCCACCCGTCGAGACGGTCACGGCCACCTGGCTCCCCACCGCCAGGCCCCAGCGGGCCATGGCCCCCGCCTCGGCCTCCAGCACGTGCCGGGAGCGGAGCCGGGGCAGTCCCAGGCGGCCCGGGGGCATGGTGGTCAGCGCGATGACGCGCATGCGGCGGTCGAGGTGGGCCACGTCGATCGGGAACCGCATCCGGAAGGTGTGCACGCTGCCCGCCGGCGTCAGCAGCAGCGCCCCCTCGACACCGTCCCGGCCGAGCAGCCCCCGGGTCCGGGCCCGGTAGGAGGCGGCGACCTCCAGGGGGACCGTGGTGCCGCCGATGAGGAGGGTGCCGGTGCCGTCCCTGTACGCCATGGGGGTCACCCTAGGGCGGAAGCCCGCCGCACCGCTGCGCGGGGCCGTCTCCCCGCCCCGCCCTTCGCCCGTTCCCCGGGGCTGCGCCCCGGACCCCCTGGGGGCTCCGCCCCCAGACCCCCGCGCCTCAAACTCCCCCAGCTACCGCTGGGAGGTGCCCCCAGGCGGGGCTGGATATTGCCGCTGCGCGGCAATATCCAGCCCGCGCGGCGTTTGAGCGCACCGGGCGCGGAGCGTCCGGTACCGGGGTCAGGGGCAACGCCCCTGGGAACGGTGGAAGGGCGGGTAGGGGACCTCGCCCCGCGCAGCGGCGACGCCGACCGGCGGGGTTGGGTCCCGGGGCCCATCCGGCCGGGACGGCGGCGGCCTAACGTCGCCGGATGGGCACCACCGTGATCACCCTCGCCGCCGCCGCGTACGGCGGCACCGCCGGCCTGGCGCTGCCCCGCGCCGCGTACCGCCTCTCGGTGCAACCAGGCGAGCCCTGGCGCGCGCGCTGCCCCGACGGGCACCCGCTGCGGGGCTGGCTCGGGCCCGCCCAGTGCCCCCGGGGAAGCGGCGCTACGGCCCCGCGCTACGGCCCCCGCGCCCGCGGGGCGGCCCTCCTCACCGCGGCCGTCTGCGCGGCCCTCGCGGCGGCCGTCGGCGCACGCCCCGAGGCGGTGGTGTTCGTCGGTCTCGCGCCCGTGCCGGTGCTGCTGGGGCTCGTCGACCGGGCCGTGCACCGGCTGCCCGACGTGCTCACCCTCCCCCTCGCCGCCGCCTGCGCCGCCCTGCTCGGCGCGGCCGCGCTGCTGCCCGGGGCCGCCGGGTCCTGGCGGCTCGCGCTGCTGGGCGGGCTCGCGCTCGGGGCCGCGTACCTCGTGCTGTTCCTGATCAACCCCGCCGGGATGGGGCTGGGCGACGTCAAGCTGGCGCTCGCCCTGGGGGTCGCTCTTGGGTGGTACGGGTGGGGGGTATGGGTGGCCGGGGCCTTCCTGGGGCTGCTCTACGGCGCCGTATACGGCCTCGGCCTGCTGCTGAGCGGCCGCGCGGCCCGTGACCAGGGCTTCGCCTTCGGCCCCTTCATGGCCGCCGGAACCCTCACCGGAGTGCTGCTGGGCGGATTCGGAGCGTAATCGTTTTGCGGCAATGCACGCAGGACGCTTTACGAAGGGTTATGGTGGAACCCCCCCCTCGGGCCGGTCCGTATCCCCCCCACGGACCGGCCCGTTTTTCTTTCCACCCGCCCTCAGGGCAAAAGTGCAGGTCAGCCGCGCTGGGCCCAGATGTTGGTGCCGGGGGTCGACACCGCGAAGGAGTCGATCTCCTTCAGCTCCTGCTCCGTGAGCGGCGCACCGGCCAGCGCGGCGACGTTCTCCTCCAGCTGCTTCACGCTCGACGCGCCGATCAGCGCGGAGGTGATCCGCTCGTCGCGCAGCACCCAGGTCAGCGCCAGCTGGGCCAGCGACTGGCCGCGGCGGGCCGCGATGTCGTTCAGGCCGCGCAGGCGGCGGACCACGTCCTCCGACAGCAGCGCGGGGTTCAGGGACTTGCCCGCGGCCGCCCTGGAGTCCTCCGGGATGCCCTGGAGGTACTTGCCGGTCAGCATGCCCTGCGCGAGCGGCGCGAAGGAGATGCAGCCCATGCCGGCCTCCTCCAGGGTGTCCAGCAGCGCGTCCTCCTCCGTCCAGCGGTTGATCATGGAGTACGAGGGCTGGTGGATCAGCGGGCGCACGCCCATGTCCGTCAGGATCCGGGCGGCCTCGGCGGTCTGCGCCGCCGTGTACGAGGAGACGCCGACGTACAGCGCCTTGCCCTGCTGGACCGCGGACGCGAGCGCGCCCATGGTCTCCTCCAGCGGGGTCTCCGGGTCGAAGCGGTGCGAGTAGAAGACGTCGACGTAGTCCACGCCCATCCGCTTCAGCGAGGCGTCGAGCGAGCCGAGCAGGTACTTGCGGCTGCCCCATTCGCCGTACGGGCCGGGGTGCATGAAGTAGCCGGCCTTGGTGGAGAGCACCAGCTCCTCGCGGTAGCGCGCGAAGTCCTGGGCGAAGATCTTGCCGAAGTTCAGCTCGGCGGAGCCGGGCGGCGGGCCGTAGTTGTTGGCCAGGTCGAAGTGGGTCACGCCGAGGTCGAAGGCGCGGCGCAGGATGGCGCGCTGGGACTCCAGGGACCGGTCGTCCCCGAAGTTGTGCCAGAGACCCAGGGAGATCGCGGGAAGCTTGAGGCCGCTGCGACCCGTGCGCCGGTAGGGCATGGAGTCGTAACGCGAGGGCTCTGCCCGATAGGGATTGTTATCAGTCATGTTGTCCTTGCTATCACGGACTTGTGACAGACCGAGTTGGGTACCCGATCCCGACGCGCAGTAATGTGGCGGACTCGGGGGAGACCGCAATTCGCACGGGGGCATTGCACGGAGGGGCTCGAAGATCGTGAAGCTGCGCGACCTGGTGTACAGGCTCTATGCACGCCGGGTGGAAGGCCGCCTCGACCATGACGCGTCGCCCAAGCACATCGGCGTCATCCTGGACGGGAACAGGCGCTGGGCCAAGGCGTCCGGAGGCACGACGGTGCAGGGCCACCAGGCCGGCGCCGACAAGATCTCCGAGATGCTCGGCTGGTGCACCGAGACGGACGTCGAGGTCGTCACCCTGTGGATGCTCTCCACGGACAACCTGGACCGGCCGGAGGTCGAGCTCCGGCCCCTGCTCAACATCATCGAGAACACGGTCCGGGGCCTCGCCGAGGACGGCCGCTGGCGCGTCCACCACGTCGGCAACCTGGACATCCTGCCCGCGCAGACCCAGACGGTCCTGAAGGAGGCCGAGCAGGCCACCCACGACATCGACGGGATACTGGTCAACGTCGCCGTGGGCTACGGCGGCCGCCAGGAGATCGCCGACGCGGTCCGCTCGCTCCTGCTGGAGCACGCCGAGAAGGGCACCTCCTTCGAGGAGCTCGCCGAGGTCCTGGACATCGACCACATCGCGGAGCACCTCTACACCCGCGGCCAGCCCGACCCCGACCTCGTGATCCGCACCAGCGGCGAGCAGCGGCTGTCCGGGTTCATGCTGTGGCAGAGCGCCCACTCCGAGTACTACTTCTGCGAGGTCTTCTGGCCGGCCTTCCGCAAGGTCGACTTCCTGCGCGCGCTCCGCGACTACGCCGCCCGCCACCGGCGCTACGGCACCTGACCGGAAGACACCCCGACCCCCTCGGCCCCACGCGAACCCTTCACCAGGGATTCACCGAGCGTCCGTCATATGCCATGGCATGGCACCGCACGTTCGAGGGCATAACCCAGGCAGGTCGACGCCCGATCCACGGGTGTCGAGTCTCAGCGGACGGCACAGGGCCGTCCGCCCGGGAGGCCCTTTGCACCAGGACGCGCGTGCGGTTCGCACGGACGGATTGGAGGGCCGGAATTCGGCCCTGGCACTGGCGCCGATGACCGGTCCGGTCTTCATGGCCCGACCTCTTCCGAGGGGGTACGTCCTTCCGTGGTGACCAGCACAAAGCGCCGCCTGCCCGACAGGCGGACCTACGTCCTCGACACCAGCGTCCTGCTGGCAGACCCCAACGCGTTCTCCCGCTTCGACGAGCACGAGGTCGTGCTCCCGATCGTGGTGATCACCGAGTTGGAGGCCAAGAGGCACCATCCCGAACTCGGCTACTTCGCCCGTCAGGCCCTGCGCCTGCTCGACGACTTCCGGGTCCGCTACGGTCGCCTCGACGCCCCCATCCCGCTGGGAGATCTGGGCGGCACGCTGCGCGTCGAGCTCAACCACTCCGACCCCGGCGTCCTGCCGGCGGGCTTCCGGCTCGGGGACAACGACTCGCGGATCCTCGCGGTCGCCCGCAACCTCCAGGCCGAGGGCTACGACGTCACGGTCGTCTCGAAGGATCTCCCGCTGCGCATCAAGGCCTCCTCCGTGGGCCTGCTCGCCGAGGAGTACCGCGCCGAACTCGCCATCACGGACACCGGCTGGACCGGCATGAGCGAGCTCGCCCTCTCGGGGGAGCAGGTGGACCTCCTCTACTCCGAGGAACGGCTCCACGTGCCCGAGGCCGCGGAACTGCCCGTGCACACCGGGCTGGTCCTCCAGTCCGAACGGGGCAAGGCCCTGGGCCGGGTCACGGCCGACGGCAACGTGAAGCTCGTGCGGGGCGACCGCGAGGCCTTCGGGCTGCACGGCCGCAGCGCCGAGCAGCGCATCGCCCTCGACCTGCTCCTCGACCCGGAGATCGGGATCATCTCGATGGGCGGCCGGGCCGGCACCGGCAAGTCGGCGCTGGCGCTCTGCGCGGGCCTGGAAGCGGTGCTGGAGCGGAGGCAGCACCAGAAGGTCATGGTGTTCCGCCCGCTGTACGCGGTCGGCGGCCAGGACCTCGGGTACCTGCCCGGAGACGCGGCCGAGAAGATGAGCCCCTGGGCGCAGGCGGTCTTCGACACCCTCTCGGCGGTCGCCGGGCGCGAGGTCATCGAGGAGGTGCTCGGGCGCGGGATGCTGGAGGTCCTGCCGCTCACGCACATCCGCGGACGTTCGCTGCACGACGCGTTCGTCATCGTGGACGAGGCCCAGTCCCTGGAGCGCAACGTCCTGCTGACCGTTCTGTCCCGGATCGGGGCCAATTCGCGGGTGGTCCTCACCCACGACGTGGCCCAGCGCGACAATCTGCGCGTCGGCCGGTACGACGGAGTGGTCGCCGTCGTTGAGAAGCTGAAGGGGCATCCGCTCTTCGCCCACGTGACGCTGACCCGCTCCGAGCGCTCCCCGATCGCCGCACTGGTGACGGAGATGCTGGAGACCCTCTAGGAGGGAACGGGGTAAAACCCCCATAGCGGGACGGTCAGTTGGCGCCGCCCGGCAAAGGCCCAGGAGCCTAGCCGGGCGGCGCCCTGCTGCACAGGCGTTTCCCCGAATCACCGGCATCACAGCAGGTGTGACCTTTCACACGCAACGCGGAATTGCCCTGCGGCGTCGAGGTCCGGCAGAGTCTGTTCTCCGTCAGGCCCCGCATACGGAATACCTGTATCCCCTTCCGGGATACGCAGTACGAACAACTCCACAGCCGATGTCCGTATGCCGCCCGGTACAGCCGGCATCCCCCGCAAGGGAGTTGCCCACGGGCCAGCGTCTCCAGTGACCTCAACACCACGGAGACCAGTGTCGAAGGGGCACTCTTGCGACCGCGCGGTCACTGCGGACGCTGCTGGAAGGACACCGTGTGAGCCGGATCTCGGTCCGGGGGTTCGCAGTGGCTTCGGCCACCGCGGTCACCACCGTCGGCGCAGTCGTGGGCGTCGCCACTGGCGACGCCGCCTCCAACGACATCGAGACGACCGCTTCCGGCGCGACTCTCCTGACAGACGTCCCGGTCGGCGAGCAGGCCCAGGTCCAGAGCGCCACCCTGGCGCAGCAGGCCGACACCATCGCCCACGCCGCCGACGCCGACGCCAAGCGCTCGGTGGAGGAGGCCGCCCGCATCCAGGCCGCCGAGGACGCCAAGTCCAAGAAGGCGGAGGCCGAGAAGGCCGAGGCCGAGAAGGCGAAGAAGGCGGAGGCCGACGCCAAGCTCAAGGAGCAGCGCGAGGAGGAGGGCGGCGTCGCCAGCCGCTCCGCCACCCGCGACGCGGGCGACTTCCCGGTGCAGGGCTCCTACACCGTCGCCCAGGTCAAGGACATCGCCCGGCAGCTGGTCCCGGCGGGCCAGTTCCAGTGCTTCTCGAACATCATCAACCAGGAATCCACCTGGAACTACAAGGCCGTCAACTCCTCCTCGGGAGCCTACGGTCTGGTCCAGGCGCTCCCCGGTTCGAAGATGGCCTCGGCCGGCTCCGACTGGCGCACCAACCCGGCCACCCAGATCAAGTGGGGCCTGGGCTACATGAACGAGCGCTACGGCAGCCCGTGCAGCGCCTGGAGCTTCCACCAGGCCAACGGCTGGTACTAGAGCCCTGGCATAGGGCCCGCGTACAACCTCGGGGAACCCCGCACCGTCCAACGGTGTGGGGTTCCTCGCGTGTACGGTCGTGCGAGGTGTCACCGCTGGGCGGGGGGAAAGGAACGACATGGCGAAGAGGGCAGGCTGGCTCGGCCGGCTCGGCAGCAGACTGAGCCGCATGGAGGCGGCCCTGGACGAACGGCGGGCCGAGGTCGAGGCCGAGGCCGCCGGCGAACCGCCGCTGCCCGCCGCCACCTCCGCCTCCGCCTCCACGGCGGTGGCCCCGGGCGCCGCGACGCCCGGCGGGCCCGTGGCCGTCCCGCCGCCGGTCCGCCCCGACCCGGTGACCGTCATCCCGTGGGGGGTGCGGGTCGCCGCCGAGGCGAGCTGGCGGCTGCTGCTGCTCGCCGGGATGGTCTGGGTCCTGATGAAGGTGATCAGCGAAGTCCGCCTGGTCGTCCTCGCCTTCGCCGCCGCCCTGCTCGTCA
Source organism: Streptomyces sp. NBC_00158 (assembly GCF_045160885.1). Classification (NCBI taxonomy): domain Bacteria; kingdom Bacillati; phylum Actinomycetota; class Actinomycetes; order Kitasatosporales; family Streptomycetaceae; genus Streptomyces; species Streptomyces sp. NBC_00158. Next base: position 2,582,186 of record NZ_CP108161.1, on the reverse strand, counting down.
CCGCGCTGCTCCAGCCGTTCGTGGTGCGGCTGCGCCGGCTCGGCCTGCCGCGCGGGCTCGCCACGGCCGTCACCGCGATCCTCGGCTTCGTCGTCATCGGGCTCGTCGGCTGGTTCGTGGTCTGGCAGGTCATGGAGAACCTCGACGACCTCTCCAACCGGCTCCGCGAGGGCATCAACGAACTCAAGAGCTGGGCACTGGACAGTCCGTTCCACGTGACCGAGAAGCAGATCAACGACATCGCGAAGAACCTCAGCGAGACGATCGGCACCAACACCGAGGAGATCACCTCCGCCGGCCTCCAGGGCGTGACGGTGCTCGTCGAGGTGATGACGGGCATGCTGCTCGCGATGTTCTCGACGCTGTTCCTGCTCTACGACGGCCAGAGGATCTGGAGCTGGGTGCTGGGCCTCGTCCCGGCCGCCGCCCGCCCCGGTGTCGCCGGCGCGGGTCCGCGCGCCTGGCGCACGCTGACCGCGTACGTGCGCGGCACGGTGCTCGTCGCGCTGATCGACGCCGTCTTCATCGGCCTCGGGCTGTACTTCCTCGACGTGACGATGGCCGTGCCGCTGGCCGTGTTCATCTTCCTGTTCGCCTTCATCCCGCTCGTCGGCGCCGTGATCTCCGGCGCGCTCGCCGTGGTCGTGGCGCTGGTGACGCAGGGCCCCGTCATCGCCCTGGCGGTGCTGGGCGTGGTGCTGGCGGTCCAGCAGATCGAGGGGCACGTGCTCCAGCCCTTCATCCTCGGCCGGGCCGTACGGGTCCACCCGCTCGCGGTGGTGCTCGCGGTGGCGGCCGGCGGGATGATCGCGGGCATCGGCGGGGCCGTCGTCGCCGTGCCGCTGGTGGCCGTCACCAACACGGTGGTGGTCTACCTGAGGGCGTACTCGCGCGAGCGGCACAACGGGGCCGTCTCCGCCACGGGTCCGGGCCCGCACGGGGCCACGGCGGTACGGGCCGCCGCGCTGGAGGCCGGGGATGATCAGCGAGCCTGAGCTCGAAGGGGAGTGGGCCGACGCCTCTCCGGCCGAGCTCGCGGGCCCGCAGGAGCGGCCCGGGGGCCGGGAGGGGCGCGGACGGGCCCCCTGGCTCTGGGCCCTGGGCGGGGCCGTGCTGGCCTCCGCCGTCTGGGCGGGGGTGCTGGTCGCGCAGGAACGCCACGCCGCCGCCGGGCCGCCGATCGCGTACCGGCACAGCGAGCAGCTGTGCACGGAGACGCCGCTGAAGGCCGTCGGCGCGGTGACCGGGAACCTGGGCGTGGGCATGCCGAGCCACGGAGAGAGCCCGGCGCTGGACTGGTCCCACTGCTTCTCCACCGGGGGCCGGGAGGACCGCCCCTTCACCCATGACGCGCAGGTGCAGGTCGAACTGCACAAGAAGACCGACCCGGAGGCGGAGTTCGGGCACGGGCCCGGCATCAACCTGAACCTGAGGTCCCCGTCCGTGGAGCCCCAGCTGGTCCCCGGCCTCGGCGAGCGGGCGGTGTTCACCGGCGAGGACTCCGCGCCCCGGCTCCAGGTGCTCGACGGCGGGGCCGTCCTCACCATCAGGGTCGAGTGGTGGCCGGGCGAGGACGGCAAGGGCGGCGACCTCGACGAGAACGCCGTCAAGGCGGCGATGATCGAGGACATGCGCGCCCTGATGGCCCGGCTGCGCGAGAAGTGACCCGCGAACGCGCCGTGCCCCCGCCGCCCGGAAGGGCTGCGGGGGCACGGCGGTGCTCGGGAGCACCCCTGGGGGCGACTACTCGGCGGCCAGGGCCGCTTCCGCGTCGAGGGTGACGGCGACGGCCTGGATCACCGAGGCGATCTTGAAGGCCTCCTGGACCGTCTCGCGGTCGACGCCCGCCTTGCGCAGGACCTGCTCGTGCGAGTCCAGGCACTGGCCGCAGCCGTTGATCGCGGAGACCGCGAGCGACCACAGTTCGAAGTCGACCTTCTCCACGCCCGGGTTGCCGATGACGTTCATCCGCAGGCCCGCGCGCAGCGTGCCGTACTCCGGGTCGGAGAGCAGGTGGCGCGTCCGGTAGAAGACGTTGTTCATCGCCATGACCGCGGCGGCGGACTTGGCGGCGTTGTACGCCTCCGGGGAGAGCGCGGCCTTGGCCTCCGGCTCCAGCTCACGCAGGACGCGCGGGGAGCGGGCGGCGATCGCGCAGGACAGGACGGTGCCCCACAGCTGCTGCTGGGTGAGCGTGTCCTGGTTGCCGATGACCGAACCGAGGTTCAGCTTCAGGTCCTTGGCGAAGTCCGGTATGGCCGACTTCAGGGTGTCGAGGGACATCCGTCACTCACCGGCCAGCAGGGCGCCGGCGTTCAGGGTGTCCTCGCCCTTGTTCCAGTTGCAGGGGCACAGCTCGTCGGTCTGCAGGGCGTCGAGGACCCGCAGGACCTCCTTGGGGTTACGGCCGACGGAACCGGCGGTCACCATGGCGAACTGGATCTCGTTGTTCGGGTCGACGATGAAGACGGCGCGCTTGGCGAAGCCGTCCTCGCCCTCGACGCCGCAGGCCTGCATCAGGTCGTGCTTGACGTCGGCCAGCATCGGGAAGGGCAGGTCGCGCAGGTCGGCGTGGTCCTTGCGCCAGGCGTGGTGCACGTACTCGGAGTCACCGGAGACGCCGAGGACCTGCGCGTCGCGGTCCGCGAACTCGTCGTTCAGCTTGCCGAACGCGGCGATCTCGGTCGGGCACACGAAGGTGAAGTCGGCAGGCCAGAAGAAGGCCACCAACCAACCCTTCTTTTCCCGGTTGAGCTTAAGCCATTCTGCGTCGATCCGCTGGAACTCCTTGCCCTTCTCCAGGGATACGCAAGCCATGAGGTCGAACTCGGGGAACTGGTCACCGACAGTGAGCACGCTCTGTCCTTCGGGTCGTACTGAGGGGTTGGACGTGATCACCCTGGCACAGCGGCATTGATGGGTGAAATCGCTACTTCCGACCGGATTGATAGGCGTGTCCGATTAACGGGGCGCGGTGTCCGGGGTTACTTGGCGGTAGGTGACTGACTCCACATCGTGACCTGAAGGTTCAACAGTATAGGGATAAATCGATCTTCTGTTCGTGATTTGATACCGGAAGTTCATATTCCGTTTGAGGGGAGTCGACCCGTGAATCGACGCAATGAGGCGTCGCAGGATGAGATCAGCACTCATCCCATTGGGAAGCTCCTTGCCCTGCCCGCTAAGGGCCAACGTGACCGGAAGCTCGCCATCGGCACCTGGGGACTCCTGGTCGGCGGCACCTTCACGTGCCTCACCCTGAGCACCATGGGCCACGATGATCGGGCCGCCCCCAAGCAGCCCGACAAGCCGCACGGGACCAAGATCGACGACGCCTTCGAATCCGCACCGTTGCCCGGCTACTTCCCTACCTACCTGGACGGCGGAGGCGGCATCGCAGGCGTCCCGCTGACGGGAGAACAGCGCAAGGCGCTCATTCGGGAAGCGACGAGGCGTGGCCTCTCGACCGAAGACGCGTACGCCCTGGCCTACGGCGACAAGACCCAGATACACGTCCACCCGGACGGGACCGTGCACGTGCACACCGAAGATGTGGCGGTCCCCAACGGGCCGGTCTACGCGAAGCTGCCCCCCTCGCCCGCTGGTAGCGCCGAGTCTTCGGTCACGGCCACGCCGAAAACACCAGGCGCCCCCGTGGCTACTGAGGGGCAGGCGGGCCAAGCGCCCACGGCTCCCGCCGGCAAGGGGAAGCCGTACTACCCCGCGACCGGCAAGAACCTCCACGCGGAGGAGAAGGCCAAGAAGGAGAAGAAGGAAAAGCGGCTGGGGGAGAAGCTGAAGAAGGTGGTGCCCGAGCCCCTGGAAGACCTCGTCAAGGGCGCTGACAGCTTCTCTGACTGGCTGGGTGCCGCCTCTCCCGGTGAGGCCGTGGTGATCGGGCCCGTCCAGAGCGGCAACCTGCTGAAGATCCAGGTGGAGGCGCCCATCTCGGCGGACCTGTCGCTCACGACCACCTTCTCGGCGCCGATGGCGGCAACTGCCGACGTGCAGCCTCTTGTAGAGACTGTGATCACGGACACTGAGACCGGCGCAGTCGTCGCTGAGCACGGCTCCCAGCGCTGCCCGAGTGCCGACGCTGCGTCCGGGGTCGCGATCGGGCAGGCAGTTGACGTGGTCCTCGAAGCCCACGAGGAGAGCCGAGCCCCGGACTTGGCAGTCTTGGGAGTGCTGCCCGAGCCGACCGCGCCTGAGGCGGCCGACAGCCCCGACCTCGCTGCCCGCAGGGAGGCAGACCAGCCGGGGCCGACACCATCGGACTAGGTGGGTTCGATCAGGGACGGCAGGGCACCCCTTGCCCATCGACCTAGCCAGAAGGCTGCGGTGGACGGCTCCTCCTGGCCCTCGGTGGAGCCGTCGTGCAGCAGGTACTCAGTAGGGGCGATGTAGCCCTCGCCGGGTGCCAGCCGGATACGGATGACCTGTACCGGGTGCCCCGCCGCGACGTGTTCCCGGTAGTCGTTGGTGTGGGGGTAGCGGAGGTTGTAGTCAGTGGGATGGACGGCCCGGCAGACAGCTTGAGCGTCCAGGGCGCCCAGGATGATGTATCGGCTGCCGGGGCCGAGATTGACGGCCAGTCTCCGCCGTCCCCGCGCCTTCGCGCCGTAAAGCAGCTTGTCCCAGTTGTCGAGGTGCAGGCCGAGCAGTTTGCCGGCGGCGTAGTTCTCCGTCGTCGTCATCATGTCGGGCTTGGCGTGGGCCTGGCCGAGGTACACGGCGTCCGAGTCCCCCATGCGGGCGGCTAAGACCTCCAACTCCTCGCCCTTGGGCACAGGCGGGCGGACGATCTCCACGAGGGTGCTGGGCGGGGCCCACTGTGGCGCGGTCAGCAGGAGCCCCACCGCCTCGGGAAGCGGCTGCCACAGCCCGGACGGGACGACGGCGCCGTCTTCGTACTCGGGCTCGTTCTTGATGGTGCGGACGGTGGCGAAGTCGCACCGCTCGCGGAGGGCGTCCAGGTCGGCGCAGGCGATGTGCAGGGGCACTGGGGTCTCCGGGTTCAGTCGTCTCCGAGCGCGATGTCCAGCTCGCCCACCAGGGCCTCGGCGAGATCGGCCTGTTGGCCGTGGTCGATGCGGACTTTGGAGAGGTTCGCGACGCCGCGGAGTGCCGACAGGTCGTTCTCGCGAAGGTCGGTGTTGCGGTATCGGCCAGTGCCGAACTCGGTGAGCCGGAGAGTGCAGTCGTTGAACACGGCGTCCGACAGGTCGCAGTCGGTGAAGGTGGCCTCGGTGAGGACGCAGCCGATGAAGGCCACGGGCCCGGTGACGCGGACCTTCTCGAAGGTGGCGAAGTCGAGCTTGCAGCCCTCGAACAACACGTCGTCGAGCACCACGCCGTCCAAGGCGGCGCCCATCAGCTTGCAGTCGCGGAGGTGGACGCGGGTCAGCTTGCTCTCGCTCCACCGGGCCGCTCCGAGATCGCTGCTGGTGATCTCCACACCGTGCAGGCTCAGCCCCTCGAACTCGACCTTCTTGGAATGCACACCAGTGATGCGGCCGGTAATGAGCTGCGTGTCGGCGAGGTCAAGCGAGCGCAGGTCCGCGTCCCCGTACGTGAAGTCCTGGACGGCGCCTCGGGGGCTGTCGAGGGTGTCGACGTGGGACAGGTAGAGGCCGGGCTCGTCCAGCTCGGGCAGGGTGACGGTGACGTGGCCGAACGTGCGGGTGGCCATGGATTACTCCTTCATGGTGGTGCCGGGGCGGCCCTGTGCGGCTGACGGGGCCGCCCCGGTCGGGGGTGGGACTACTTGCTCTTGTTCCAGTCGTCCCAGGTGGGCCGGTTGTCGAAGGCCGGGGTGGGGTTATCCCAGGTGGGCCGGTTGTCGAAGGCGGTCGCGAAGGGCTGGGCGTGCGCGGCCTGCGAGGTGGGCTGGTTGCTCCAGGTGGCGTTAGTCCAGGCGTTCTCCCAGCGGGCGACGGACGAGGTGCCGGCGGCTTCCAGGAGGGACGTGAATCCCGGTGCCGAGTCCATCACGAGCGCGGTGGCATCAGGGGCGGTGGCTGCGGACATGTCGCGTGACTCCTTCGAGAAGGGCGATCTTGGACGTGGTGCAGTACGAGGTACGGGTGCCGTCCATGCGGCCCCCGTGCTCGAAGTACCGGTTCGCGGGGTGTGCCCCTCCGCAGAAGGCGAAGGTGGGGCAAGTGGCGCGGCAGGCATCCACGCCGTCCCAGAACTCGGCGATCCATGGGGTGCGCTGCTCGGCTTCGGCTACCAGGGCGTCGAGGCCGTCCTTGAGCACGTTGCCGGTGGTGAAGTCTCCGAGGCGGGGATCTGTAAATCCGGCCAGCTCCGGGGAGAGCATGATCACGCTGCCGTCGTAGGCGATGGTCGGCAGCGGGTCCCAGGGGGAGGATGCGGGCAAGGGGGTGACGTCGTGGCCCTGAAGGACGGCACTGGCGAAGTTGAGGACCCGCTGTACCTCCCGGAGCCGAACGGCGGGGTTGGCCCGCCAGGCGTCCGCGAGGGCCTCCCAGAATTCCGCTGCCCGTAGCGGGTCGGCCGCCTGCTGGCCCGTGTTGACCCCCTCCTGTTCTTCGACGTTGACGCCGAGGGTGGTTACGCCCAGCTCGGCGAAGAACTCGTAGAAGCGGGCGGCGTCGGCCGGGTCGGGATTGGAGACGACGGCGATGGCGGAGAAGGGGATGCCGTGGCGGCGGAGGCGCTCAATGCCGCGCATGGTGACGCGGAAGCCGGGGTGGCCGGCAAGGGTGATGCGGTGGGTGTTCATGTCCTCGGGGCCGTCGATGCTGACACCGACGTGCATCCCCTGCTTGATCACGAACTCGCACCACGCGTCGTCCACGAGAGCGGCGTTCGTTTGGATGCTGTGCCTGACGCCCTGGAAGGGGGCCATGAGGGCGGCCAGGCGCTCCCGGCCAGTGGCCATCGGTTCACCCCCGTGCCATACAACTTCGAAGGCTGGGTCGTCGGCCGCCCAAACGTTGACGACCTGGGCTACTGCCTCCGCGACCTCGACGGGCATGAGGTGGTTTAGCTTGCGGAACGGCAGGTAGCAGTAGGTGCAGTCCATCGGTAAGCACTTGGTGGTCGGCTGCATGATCACGGAACGCGGACGGGTGGCAAGGCGGGCGGCAGGGAGCATCGTGCATCCTCTCGGTTCGGGCTGAACGGGTGGCAACGATGGGCTCTGCGGCCTGGGACACGCCCCGCGAAGGGGGTCTGCGCCCTGGGGCGCGGGGATGGCCAGGGCGCGTGCGGGGCGTGCGCCGGGCCGCAGAGGCCGTTCGTCCGCCGGGGACGCTGGTCAGGGTTGGGTGCGATGCTCCCTGCGGACGAGCACTTCAAGGGAGTCCGGGTCGTCGGTCTCGTGCTGAGTCGCGAGGCCGCCGGAGAGCGGACGCAACACCCACGTCTTGCTTGCTCGGACATCGGTGACCACCCAGGTGTGGCCGTTGGGGTCGCGGACTTCGTCGCCGACCCATGCCTGCCCGGTCATACGAACGCCTTGGTGCGGGCCTCGGAGCCGATGGGGCTGATCGGCTGGAGGCTGTTGGGGTCCGCCTCCCACTCCCTGCCGGAGGCGTCCAGCGGACGCATGTGAGCCACTGTGCGGAGGGTCCTGTTGTTTGCCTTGCTGATGTGCTTGAACACCGCTGCGCAGGTACCGCGTCGGCCGTCTCGCAGGTGCGCAACCTCCCGTCCGATCAGGCGGTGATCTGAGACTTCCTCGATCCGGGTGTTCTCGTCGGGCATGCGGTCCCGTCTCCTTCGCGAGTTTCTGGCTGCGGGGGTGCGCTCCTGGTCGGCGAATTGGTACGTCAAGGCAACACCCAGCGTGAGGAGTTGGGTACCGTACGAGGGGGTGTCGAAAGGTGTCGCTTTCGGCCCGAGGTAACCGGAGGCCCTGGGGATGAAGACGCGCAATGTGGGACTGGAGAGCCATCTCGCCCGCTCCAGAATGAGCCGCGGTGAGCTAGCGCGCCGAATCAAGGCGAAGGCGCTGGAGTACAGGGAGCCCCACATCGCGCCTGGTGTGTCCCGGATCAGGTGTTGGATCGAAGGTGAACAGCCTCGCGAGCCTGTCCCGCAGATCGTTGCCGACGTGTTCTCCGACCACTTCGGGTATCGCGTCACGGCATACGACATCGGCTTCGGCGCCGGCACATCGGTTGATTCCGCTCTCGTCTACGACACCTCGTTCACGGCTACCGTGAAGGCAGTTGCCGAACTCGGGAGAGCTGACGTGGACCGACGCAAACTGCTTGCAGCCGCACCCTTCGCTGCGGTCGCCGGGGTTGGGCCCTCGCGCGACTGGCTGATGAACACCCTCGATCAGGAACCGTCCGCTGGACCGCGCGTCCGCCTGGAGGACGTGACGTCCGTGAAGGCGATGTTCGAAAAGTTCCAGCGGATGGACATCTTCCAGGGCGGAGGCTCTGGCCGCCTGGTCCTGGCCGAGTACATGACCCAGCACGTCTTGCCGCTCCTGCCCCGTGCGAAGACGGAAGAGGTGCGCCGGGCGCTGTGCGAGGCCGCCAGCGAGCAGACCTATCTCCTCGGCTGGATGGCGTACGACTCCGGAGAGCACGGCGTGGCACAGCGCTACCTCATCCAGGCACTTCGGCTCGCCGAGGAGTCGAAGAACGCGGCCCTCGGGGCGCATGTCCTCGCCGGCATGGCCGACCAGGCGACCCTACTGGGCGACCCGAACGAAGGTCGCCGCCTTGCGCAGGCCGGTCGACACGGGCTGGCCAAGGCCGATTCCGCTGCCTGCCTGGCTGACCTGTGGTGCCTCGAAGCGCGGGCCCTCGCCAAGCTCGGCGACATCAAAGCGGCCAGCCGGGCCGTGATCGAATCGGAGAAAGCGTTCGAGCGGGTGCGTCCGGAGCAAGAGCAGGCGTGGGCGGAGTTCATTGACCCGGCCTACCTGCACGGCGAGCACGCGATGACCTTCCGGGATCTCAATGACCCGAAGTCCTCCGAGGCCCACGCCGTACGGTCCATCGATCACGCACACCAGCAGAAGCGCGCCCGGCGGGGCGCGATGTCTCAGGCAGCCCTCGCGGTCAGCCACGTTCAGCGTCGAGACGTGGACTCCGCGTACGCTGCGGGCCTGCGCACACTGACGCTGGCCTCACAGGTCAAGAGCACGCGCGCCATCGAGGCCGTTCAGGATCTACGCCGCCGGATGCAGCCTTTCGGGCAGAACCGGCTCGTCGCCGACTTCAACGAGCGGGCACAGGCCCTCGTCGAGGCGGCCTGACCAAACGGACGCAGGCCCCCGCGTCGATCGCGGGGGCCTGCAAGTCAGGCAGCCGGAGAGAGCACGACGAGCAGAGGCCCGGCGGCGCGGTCCCAGCCACGTCCGGCCTCAACCGCCTCTTTGCCGGCGCCTGCGATCCCGTCCCGGACCGGAACGAGGAAGGTCTCGCGGAAGTGAGCCTGGGCGCCCTCGTTCATGCCGCTCGCCGAGACCGTGGCGCCGACCTCTCTGTCCAGCACCGACGCGGCCTCGGTGAAGTCGTCGCCGGTCCACTGGTCTACGTGCTCGGCGACCAGCGCCCACGTCATCTTGAACGTCATGCAGGCATTCTACCTGCGGAAACGCCAGAAGGGCCCCCTCCCGGGGGCCCAACTCGCTTATGGCGTAGGACGATTAGCGCACCGGGCAGGCGCCGGTCGAGCACTCCTCGTCGGTCGAGTCCTCGACCCGGAACGACTCGTACTCGTCGAACTGGTCGCGGGTGATCCGCTCGTACGGAGCCTGCGGCCGAGTGCCGTCGACCATGATCGTGGTGCCCTTCAGGAGAGGGAGCCACGACTCGATCACTTCCGCTGTCTCGTCGAGGTCCAGGCCCTCGGGCACGTTCGCCGTGAACGACACCGCGTTGTCGGCGTACTCGGTCTGGTACATGGCCTGGAAGGCGAGCATCTGGTTCAGAGACAGCTCGTCGGCCGACTCCACCAGGTCGGCCGGATAGCCGCGCGCCTCGACCTCGGCGACGAGCTTGTCCAGCGTGGGGAACTCGACGACCATCGTGTTCCCGCTGGGGTCGTAGACGCACGGCTCGACCTTGTACCCCTCGAACTCGAAGGCGGCGACCCTGGCGGCCTGGTCCGGGTCGGCTATCGAGAAGCGCACGCGCCGCAGGAAGGTGCGGGCATAGACGGGGTGAATCCCCTCCGTGACACCCGGCATCTTCGCGATCGTGCCCGTGGGGGCGACCGTCGTGACCTTGACCGGCTCCGGGATGCGCAGCTCGAAGGCGTAGTCGCGGGCGGCCTGGCGGACGACCCTCTTCAGGCGTCCGAGGAGGAGCCGGAAGCGGGTGTGTGCCGGCGCTTCGCTGTAGCGGATGCCCTGCTTCGCGAGGAAGCCCTGCACGCCCAGGTGGCCGACGCCGATTCGGCGCTGTGCGGCCAGGCGCTCGGCCTGCTCGGCGTCGTTCACGTCTCCGTATGTCGCCCGCACCAGGAAGCGGGCCATCAGCTCGTGCGCCCTCTTGAGGCCGGTCTCGTCGTACGCCTCGTGCCCGTCGAGCACGAAGGTGTCGAGGTTGACGTGCCCGAGGTTGCAGTTCTCCCACGGCATGAGCGCGATCTCGCCGCACGGGTTCGTGGCGACGACCTCGCTGGGCTCGCCGACGTTCGAGGCGGTCGAGTTCCAGTAGCCGGGCTCGCCGTTCTTCAGCATCCCTTCGACGACCTTGCGGTGCACCATGTGGGCCCACTCGTTTCCACCGGGCCCGAAGTCGTCGTGCTTCTCGCCGGACAGGTAGTCGATGAAGTCCTGGTCGATCTCGACGGAGATGTTCGTCGTCCAGTGCTGCGCCGGGTCGTCCTTGCACGACAGGAACTCGTCGATGTACGGATCATCCCAGCGGCAGATGGCCATGCGGGCGGACCGGCGGTTTCCGCCTGAGACCACACACTCGGCGATGGCGTGGTCGATTTCCATCGCCTCGACGGGGGTCAGGTGCTCGGGGCAGTCCACGCAAGGGAACGAGGACTCGCAGCAGTCGCAACCCCGGTAGTCCTCGACCGCTCCCGTGTCGCCGCAGGACTGGCAGCGCGCAGCCCGGCTTAGGACGCGGCCGATCTCCTGCATCATGCGGGCGAACGGGGCCGGGCCGCTCGCCACGCCGCCGAAGGTCTTCAGGCGGGCGCCCTTCCCGCGTACGCGGCTCACGTCGTACACGCGGTCCCTGTGCTTGACCTCGTCGTCGGTCATGAAGGTGTCGATCAGGTCGACCAGCGCGGCGGCCCAGCCCTCGCGGGAGTCCTCGACCTCGAACGCCCCGGTCCAGTCCGAGTCGTAGTCCATCGAGAGGACGCCCGCGGCCTTCATGTCCTCGTAGTCGGGGTGGGCGGGGTCGCACACGATGTGCACGGTCAGGGGTCGACGAGGGGGTCCGTACGGCTTCAGGAAGCGCGTCGAGTAGTTGGCCCCGACGCCGCCCCCTTCCATGAGCCGAAGGAAGCTGAACTCGAAGTGTCGGCTGAGCTTCTCGCCCCACCCGCTGACGTGGCAGTTGAAGAGGTACTGCCTGCCCTTGACTCCGCTCGCCCACAGGTGGCGGCCTGCGGGCAGGACTGCGAAGCGGTCCATCAGTTCGACCAGCTCGTCATGCTCGGCTCGCACGCCCTCGCTCCAGCCCTCGGCGGGGCCGTAGACGAGGCCGAGGTTCCCTGCGACAACGCGGCGGACCGTCTCGGGCCACGTCTCCCGGCTACCGTCCGCCTTCGTGCGGCTGTAGGTGCGCTCGTACACGGTCTGACCGGTGGGACCGAACGGAACTGCGGTGGTGATGAGGTTCTCCTTCTGATGGGGGATGGTCTGCGGCTTGGCCAAGGTCAGACCGGCTTGTTCAACATGACGGCCAGCACCTTGATCAGGCGCTTGAGGGTTCCGGCGCTGTAGGCGGAGAGGTCGGACAGCACCCTGATCTGTGCCGCCGACTCCTCGCCCGTGGGCGCGGGCAGCGCCAGGTAAGCGAGGCAAGAGTCGATCCGCTCGTCGAGGTAGCCGATCGCGAAGGCGGCTTCCGAGTGCAGGCTGTCAAGCGCCAACTCGTCCTGCTGCTGGGTGACTTCCCTTTCGGTAAATGGGCGGGCGATGACTGCGCCGTCTGCCCGGCGCTCGTAAAAGGTCTGGGTCGAGTCGTCCCAGAACTCGAAGTCCTCCGGGCCCATGCCGGCGGGCGGCTCAGAGGGTTGAGGCTCCTCGGCAGGCGGTTCCTCGGGCAGAGGTTCGCTCACGCTGCGGTCTCCAATTCGTCGTAGCTGTCGATGTAGTCGGTGCCATTGAGGTGGGCGGCGAGCTTGCCGACCCCTCGCTCCAGCCGGTAGCGGACAGCCCTGTCGGTGACCGCCTCGCGGGCCGCGATTCGCTGGTCCTCCCAGTCGAGGGCGAAGTGCATGAACAGCGCTCGCTTCTCGACCCGGGACAGGGGGGCCGTCTTCCAGCCGCGCCGGATGTCGGCGAGGTGCGCGAACAAGGTCCCCGCGGCCTTCTTGTCGACGGTCCCCTTCGGCATGTCCGGGTCAGGGGCCGTGGGGTTACGGACGCCGTACGCGGCTTCCACGTCCCACACGGCCGGAAGCAGGTGTTCGACCAGGCGCCGGTCGTACCCGCTCACAGGCGGCCCCTCTCCGCCGCCTCGCAGGCCGCCTCGTAGGAGATGTGGCGACAGCGGTACTTGGCCTGGGTCTTCACACGGTCCATAAGGTCGAGGACCAGGCGGTGATAGAGAACGCCGAGGCCGAGCGAGGGGTCGGCGAGGCACTCGTTCACCATGTCCGGCTTCGTTGCCAGGATGATGAGCGCCTCCTGCCGGGCGTCCTCGTACTCCAGCGTCAGGGTGTCCTCGTACCCGTCCGCGATACGGCGGGCGGCACGGCCTGCGAGGGCCACCACATCCGGCAGCTCAAGGACCCGCCAGTCGGCCGGGCCGGTCACCGGACCACTTCCTTCACCGGCACGGCCCCGTCCTTCGTGACCATGACCATCAGGCCCGGCGCCCCGCGCGTGCCCTTCAGGTGCCGCCACCACGTCGACTCGGACTCCATGGCCGGGATCTGGATGAACGTCCTCGGTCCGTCCGTGTCCACGAATTCGTGGTGCAGGTGGGCGGCGAGGAGAAGGTCGGCGGTGTGCATCGCGCTCGTCTTGTCGAACGCCTGCGACCTCCACCATTCGAAGTGCTTGCCAGGTCGCCACTGGTGGCCGTGCGCGTGGGCGACGACCGTGCCCGAGCACTCGACGACGACGGTCAGCTCGTCCGTATCGGGGACGTACACCTCGACGTGGGCGAACTCCTCGCCCGCCAGGGCCAGGGCCTCGCTGACGGAGATCAGGGCGTCCGTGTCGTGGCTGTCGTCGTAGCGGGTGACGCCCTTCCCGCCCGGCCTCACGGCCTCGCCATGGTTGCCGGGGACCGCCACGACCGTCAGGCGGCTGGCCATCGGCGCGAAGCGGATGATCGCGTGCGCCATCAGTCGGCGGGTGAGCCGGATCTGTTCCGTGAGGGTGAGCTGAGTGCGCCAGACGTTCGCGCCGCCCTGAGAGACGAAGCCCTCGACGTGATCGCCGAGCCACGCGAGGTGGACGTGCTCGATGTCGAAGCGCTCCTGGTAGTCGGCGAGGCGACTGACCGCCTGGTCGATGCAGTGCATCGCCCGCGTGAGCGTGCCCGCGTAGCCGTCGCCATCGATCTTGCCGAACTGCATGTCACCCAAGGCGACTATGAAAGTGAACTCGCCCTTCTCGCCCTCCTGGACGAAACCGGGCGCCTGGTCGAAGAGAGCGAGAAGCTCGTCGATGTTCGGCCGCTCGAGAACCGCCGGCACTTTGCGGCGGCCGAAGGAAAACCGTGCGGAGACTCCCGGCTCACCGTTGGCCATGGTCCACTCGGAGGACCGGAAGCCTGTGACCTCCCACTCGGCGGGGTCGAGCTGGTGCGCGCGGAGCACGTCGGCCGCCGTCGACTCGGGGTCGATGCCTTCGGGGCCCCGGACGGTCACCTCGGCCGCGTCGCCCGACACCTCGATCTGGCGGGTGAAATCCTTGTCGGGGTCGGTCTGGCGTCCGCTGATGGCCGGTGCGGTCGGTGTCGCGAGAAGGTCGTTCAGCAGCTCAGTCTTGTTCAAACTTTATACTCCATCACGAAGAGATCGGCGGTACGTGCGGATCGTGGAAGCGGAGACGGAGTGCCCGTGCTTGCGCAGGACGAGGGCCAGGCGCTCGGCGGAGGAGCCGATGTCGAGAAGGCGGAGGACGACGGTCTCCCGTACGTCGGGCTCCAGCTCCTCGTACAGGCGGGTGAGGGTCGGGCCAGGGTCGCCCGGCAGGGCCTCGCTCACTCGGCACCCCCTTCCAGCTCGTCAGCCCGCGCGCGCAGGATCTTGGCGGCCTCGCCAATGCCGAGGCCGGTGTAAAAGTCGGCTCCCCACGGGTCCTTCGGCTCCCACGCGTCCAGCTCTGCGGCGGCCTGGCGGTAGTGCTCGGCACTCATCGCGGCGGCCATCACTTGCCCTCCTGGTCGATCTGCGTGACAGCGGCCACGGCGAGCGAGCTGAGGCGGACAAGGCCACCGCGGATCTCTCCAGGCGTGCGCCCGCCGAATGCGGCGAAGGCGACCTCGATCGCCAGGCCATCGACGCCCAGCACCCCGGCCTCTCCCCGGTCGGCGTTGATGATGGCCCACTCCTCGCCGCGTCTGCGGTAGGCGTCGGTTCCCCGGTCCGGGTGCACGCCGCCGACGAGATGGCCGGGCAGCGGGCCCACGGTCTTCGCGGCTGCCTGCACCTCGGCCAGGACGGCAGTCAGCGGGTCGGCCGTTCGTGCCGGCGCCTTGCGAGGGGCGGCCTTCTTTGCGGTGGTCTGGGTCACTGTTCGTCCTCCTTGATCAAACTGAGCAGGGCTTCAGCCCCCTCCTGCACGTAGGTCTCGGTCACGTCTCCGGCCCGCAGCCGCATCCCCTTTGCGGAGCGCAGGGCGCGGCAGATGCGGGCGGTGAACTCGGCGCCGGCATCGTCGGGGTCACCCCAGATCCGGACCCTGTTGAAGCCCGCGAGCATCCGCCTGTGGCGTCCCTGCCAGATGGAGGCGCCGGGGATGGCGACTGCGTGGAGGCCGAGCTTCTCCAGGATGATCCGGTCGAGCTCGCCCTCGGTCACCTCGATCACGCTGTCGGCCTTGTGGACGGAGCCGACGCCGTACATGCGCGGCGGGTCGTCCTTGATGGTGTTGTACTTGCCGTGGCCGAAGGTGCGGTGGTCGTGGTCTTGCAGGCAGCGGAACCGGATGGTCAGCGGCGCGTCGTTGCGGTCGAGGTAGGGGATGGCGAGCATCCCCCTGTACCTCTCGTGGCCGGGGAACGGGTGGTCACCCACGACGCCAAGCCGGTACGTAGCCGCCTCCGCGCGGCCGATTCCCCGGCCGAGGAGATACCTTGCGGCGTCCGCCGTAAGCGCTGCCTGATAGGTCGCGGTCGCTTCCTCCAGCATCTCGCGTTGCGAGGGAGAGAGAGGCCGCAATGGCTCGCGCTCCGACAAAGTCTGTGCCTTCCTTTTCCATGATCAAAGTGAATGAGTCGCCGCCCTTGCCGCAGGAGTGGCACTTCCAGAGCTGCCGGTCTGTGTTCCACGAGAAGGACGGCGTCTGGTCGTCGTGGAACGGGCACTCCGCCATGCCCGTGGCGCGCTGGTCGTTGAAGTCGACGCCGTAGTGTTCGAGGACCGATTCGAGGGTTGGCTTCTCGTGGTCCTGGTCGTCGTTGTCGATCCGGCTGAACCTCACGGCAACCGCCTGCCGACGAACCAGCCCTTGTCGTCGTCGTATCCGAGGTCGTCGAGGCCCTGTCCCGCAGCCGTGCTCAGGTCGAACCTGCCCAACTCGACTATGAGTCGGTCGCGTTCGGCCTCCTCCTCGAACGTCACCGTGATCACGCGGCGTCCAGCCCGAAGTACGCCTCGACCGTGGTCAGCACGAACGCCTTGCGCCAGCCCTTGCCCCTGCGCTTCACGACGACGATCGACTCCACGCTGTGCGGGTCGATGCCTCGGTGCTTGGCGAAGTTGAGGCGCTCGCGCTCGGCCTCGTCGAGGAACGGCCCTGGTTCGAAGCGGGCGTTCTTGGTCTCGATGACCGTGAACAGGCCGCCGTCCTCGCGGACGACGAGGTCTCCTTCGTCCTCGGCCCCGGTCAGCCGCAGCCGCTCGGCGTCCTCGCCTACCGAGCGCAGGCCCGCGAGGAGTTCCGTCTCCCAGGCGGCGCCCTTGCGCCGGTTGGCGCGGTTCCGCTCAGTGATCGTGGTCAATCTTTACACTCCCTGCTTCTGAAGAATGGCGGTCGGGGACCAGGGCTGTGCCGGCGGGGTGACCGGGGCGAGGCGTTCGAGCTTCGAGAACCGCGTCACCTCGGGGTGGCAACGCATCGAGGCGTACCGCTTGCCTGTCGGGTCGCAGGCGCCCATCCTCTGTTTGACCACTGCGACCCGGTACTCGTGCGAGTTCGGATCCAGCGCCACGGAGAGGCTCAGCTCCGGTTTCTCCGACAACCCGCCCTTGATTTGATCTCGGGAGGGGGGAGCCCAAGGGTCGCTCTTCGCCTCCCACGACTTGTCGCTCGCGTGGTGCAGGACGATCACGGTCGCGCCGGTCGCGCGGGCCAGTTCGGTCAGGCCGCTCATCACGGCCATCTGCTCGGTGTAGTCCGACTCGGCGCCCTCGAAGTCCATCAGGTTGTCGAAGACGAAGACGGCCGGGTAGTTGTCCCACAGCTCGACCCATGCTTCGACTTCCTCGTCGACCGCGTGCCACGTGATCGGCGAGCCGAACGAGAACGTGAAGGGCAGGCCCGACAGCGCGTTGAGGTACTCCATGCGGTGACGGCCGCCGGCACCCATGCCCGCTTCCACCATCTCGGTCGTGTCGCCCGTCATCATCGACGCCAGACGGCTGCTCGCGGTGAAGGCCGACATGTCGGCGGAGAAGTACAGCGTCGGCAAACCCATCTGCGCCGTCCAGTACAGCGCGAAGCCGGACTTCTGCGTGCCGGACCTGCCCGCGATCATCACGACCTCTCCGTGACGCGGGCGGCATCCCATGGCGTACAGGGCCTCGAACGCCTCGACGCGCGGCAGCTCCTTGCCGGACTCGGCGTGCAAGGCCAGTGACCTAGCGGGTGTCAGCACTGGGGTATCTCCTCTCTGTAGACGACGCGGCGGATACCAACCGCCTCGATCAAGGTCAGGCAGGCCGGACACGGCTTGCGGGTGACGTACAAGGTGGAGCCGGGAAGCTCCTTCGGGTCCGCGCGCTCGATCGCGTTCCTCTCCGCGTGGCTCGCGGCGCAGTTCGCATAGTCCGAGTCGCGCGCACAGTCCTCGACAGACAGGCGGCCACGAGGGCAGTTGCCTGCCGTCGCACAGCCGGGCACGCCCGCCGGCAAGCCGTTGTAGCCCGGCGACATGTCGCGCTTGTTGGCGTAGAGAACGACGGCTCCGACTTGGGCCCTGGTGCAGTCCGCACGGGTGGCCACGGCCTGAGCGATGCCCATCGCCCAGCAGTCCCAGGAGGGACGGTTCACGGGTCCTCCAGACCCGCGAGAGCGGGGGCCAGCCGCGTGACCGGCCCCCAGCTCGTCGCGATCAGTCGAAGGAAGGGGCCTCGGCGACGGCGGCCTCGACGGCGGCCTCGCGCTGCTCGGCGTACTTGATGACCGCCTGGCGGGTGTTCGCGTCGGCGACAGGACGCCAGACCCACGCCGGGTAGGCACCCGGCCGCTTGGGCGGGATCTGCGCGAGGGTGACGATGGTTGCGCTGCCCACGAGCGGTGCGAGGTCGCGGGCGAGGAGGGTCTGTTCGATGCGCATCCCCTTGTTGATCTCGGGGTTCAGGGCGTCGAGGGCGGCGCGGTCCTTGAAGACCGTCACATCGCACAGGGCCGAGTCCTTCGGCCCGTTCGGGGTGGGGCGCTGTGCCTCGTAGGAGTTGACCTCGATCAGCAGGGCGGGGGCGTCCTTCACGTCATTCGGCTTGAGCCAGCCGCCGCCAGCGGTCGCGATCTCGACGAGGTTCAGGGGCACTCGGTTTCTCCTTCGGTTCGGTAATAGGGGGTGGGCTCAGAGAGCCGTGGGGTGATGACCGCGCCCATTGCGGACAGGGCCAGGACGAGGCAGAGGATGATGACGGGCATGATGCTCAGCCGGTCTTCAGGGCCCGGCCACGGGCCTTGTAGGCGGTCATCACGGCGGGGTCGGCGAAGTGGGACTGGTTCGCCGCCCAGAGCTTTTGCAGGTCGGCCACGCTGGTCTGCTTCTCGATCTCGCCGAGGATCCAGGCGGAGCCGTTGTCGGTCTGGGGCTGGGACGGAACGGCCGAGGCAGCCGCCCAGGGATCGTCTGCCGGCGCCGCGGTTGCGGTGTCGTCCGGGATGATCCGTGCGTCGAGGATCGAGGCGATGTTCCCCTTGCCGTGAGCGAGGCTCGTTGCGTTGACAACGAGGTCGCTCAGAGAGAGGCTTGTTACATCTTTACACTCGAACCCGAAGTAGTCACAGAGCAGCTCGCGGACCTGCCTCACGGAGCCACGGAAGACGGCCCAGGTGTCCTCGTAGCTTTTGCCGTATTTGATGGTGATTCCGATCGAGCCGTCCGGGAAGGACGTCACGAGTTCTGCCTGATCTGCCTTCACTTCACTCCCTCAGTTCTGGGTCAAACTTAACACGCGTGCCGGCGATTAGGCGACCTTCGAATTTGTGAGGCCGGTCACCCACGGGCGCATCGCACCCTTCACGCTGCGCATGGCGCGGATCTCTCGGGCGAGCTTGGCCGCAGCCCAGCCGACTTCGAGGTCCACCCAGTGCAGGGTGCACTCGGCCGAACCGGCAGGCAGGTTGATGATGATGCCCCACTTCTGCGACACGTCGGGCAGGGCGTTATACGCATGTGCGGCCTCGTCCGCCGGCACCTCTCGCTTCTTCCATGCAGCGAACTCTTTCCTGTTCGACGGGTCTACGGGGAAGCGGCTGTAGTCGTACAGCTCACCGCGCGAGTACACGGCAAGCTGTGTCGCCATCTTGAGGGCGCCGTACTGGATGCTGCCTGTCTTCAGGTCACCGATGAAGGAGCCCTCGATCGGCTCGCCGTCCGGGCCCGGCCCGGCGTATTCGAGGAGCCGGTCGAACGTTCCGCCCGTGCCCAGCTCGGGCACGACGACGAACTTCTCCACGGCCTTCACGTCGAACTCGACGGTGGCACCCATGTAGGCGGCCATGTCGAGCTGGTCGCGTACGGCGGTGCCGGCGGGCAGGGGCTCACCGCGGTCTACGTACTCCGACAGGGTGTGAAGGTGCGTGCCCTTCTCCCGCTTGGCATTCGCCCCGGAGATGTCCATAGCCTGTTCGGCGAGGACGTTCAGCCTGCGCTTGTCTTCGGTGTCCTCGGGATCGAGCTGCCTGACCACGTCCAGCAGGGAGGGGCGCTTCGCGGCCCCCACCAGAGTCATCCGGGACTTCCAACCGGACAGGGCGGTCTTGTCTTCGATGCAGTCGATGTACGTCGTCGTGCGGGTGAGCGGGACGGGCTTGCCGCCCTGCTTGGGGACGACGAGCGGCCGGTCCCAGCCGTCGCGGGGGACTGTCGGTGTCGGCGCCAGGTCGACGATTCTCAAGCTGCGATCTCCAGGTTTCGAACAGGGGAGTCGTCCTCGTCGAACGGGTCTCCCGGATCAGTGGGCACCAGCCATATGCGGACCATGCCGTTGTCGAGCAGCTCTGGCTCTTGCTCCTCGTCGCTCATGGGCTCCAGGTTCGCAGCGCGGAGCGCGGCATAAACCTTGACCATCTGTGAGGCAGGAGTGTTCGGGTGCACGATCAGCGCGCAGTCCCAGGCCGCGGGGTCTCCGACCAGCTCGACGCCAGCAGGAAGAGTCGTTTTGATACCGCCGAGCACGCTATCGGTCCTTGCATGAGTGCCGTCTTCGCTGACGGCCAGGGCGTACAGGTCGGGGAGTCCTGCTTCATGCGGCACGTCTTCCTTGTCCCTCACGAACAAGCACTTCGTGTCGCCGTACTTCGTCGGCCCTTCATCCGAGACAGGCTCGCTCAGGTTCAGCGGCACAGCTCGACCCCCCAGGTGTAAACATTGAACTCGTCTGGCTTGTTTCTACGTGGCCGGTGCACGGTGTGTCAACCGACTGTCGCGGGCGGTGCGCACATGCGGAACGGCAGGCCGCACTTGTGCGCAGAAAGTGAACGCCGGGTGAACACACCCTACTCATGCGCAGGTCAGAGGCGCATACGACTTGAGGACGAGAAAACCCCCGCCGAGATGCGACGGGGGTAGGGCAACCCTTCTGTGCGGGAAGGGTAGCGCGTTGTTCGAATGCGCGTTCGAGTGTTCGGGTGTAGGGTCAGTCCCGAGCCTGGTTGCCGGTCTTGCGAGGGGGAGTGCGAATGAGATCAGTGTCTTCGGGCCTGCGCGGCACGAGGAAGAACCCCTCCTCGGTCTCGGCGTCGTAGTGGACGACGAGGTCTTGCCCGTCCGCCGTGAGGCCCTTCTTCCAGGACGCGAGGCGCTTCTTGTCGCGGTCGCTGACGGGGCGCTCGGGCTCCTCGCCCCGCTCCAGGGCTGCCTTCTCCTCGCGTAGACGAGCCTCGATCCGAAGCATGATGGGCGGGTATTGGTGCCTATGCTCTTCCTTCATCTTCCAAGGCAGCAGGTCATCGGCGCGTAGGTTCCGCCGGCTGAGACCCCTGCGTCGGCGGAAGGAAGACCACATGGGGGCGGTGGTCGTGATTTGGTACATCTCTTCGTAGAGCCGGATCATCTCCGGGTAGGTCTTGCCCTCCCGGAACCACTGGATGACTTCCTGCTCGTTGACGATCTTCGACGCGGGCATGTATCCCCCTCGGGTGTTGGTCTGCGCTGTCCGCGCTCATCCCCCAGGATGACCCCGAACCTGTCTTGTTCGAGTAAAGATTGACCAACGACTAGTGATCATGTCAAGCTGAACCCGACAGCGAAGCTGATCCGCCTAGTCACAGGTTTACGAAAGTGCCTGGTCAGGGCGTAACAAGACAGGTGACCCCGGCGGTGCGGCTAACACCCCGGGGTCCGGCACCAGGAGCTCGCACTCCCTATGCAGATCCATCGTATCCCGACGCATGAGCGGGACTTCGTGATCATCGCCAATAAGGCGATCCAGGACCCGCGCATGTCGCACACCGCGCGGGGCATCCTCGCCCTCGTCCTCTCCATGCCCAGCGGGGTCAAGGAAAACGTCCGCACCCTCTCCGACAACTACCCGCAAGGGCGATCCGCGGTGGCCAAGGCCGTCGAGGAGCTGCGCAAGCTCGGGTACTGGGTGACGAAGACCAGCCGCGACGACGAGACGAACCAGATCGTCTCCAGCGTGGACGTGTACGAGCAGCCGAACATGGCCTCGTCCCCGGTTCCCGCCCGTCCGGTCACCAGCGCCCCGGCCACTCAGAAGACGGGCACGTCCCCTTACGGGGATAAGGACTCTTCTAAGTACGGGCGAAAGAACCCTCCCAACCCTCCCGCCGAGGCCGAGCCTGCGCCGTCCGAGCGGGACGCCGACAAGGAGAGGGAGGGCGAGAGCCCCAAAGACAGCAAGCAGGAGATCGAGGCTGCCCGCCTCCTTCGGCGCTTTGCCGCGATCGACTCCCGCCTCAAGCTCAATGAGCGCCAGGTCAGCAAGCTCGTCCCGTCCCTCGCGGACTGGCTGGACCGTGGGGCGACCATCGCCGAGATCACCGACGCAGTGACGCAGGGGCTTCCCAGGAAGCTCTACAGCGCCTCGAAGCTGATCGAGGACCGCCTCGACCGCAAGCGCCCCGAGCGCAAGCGCCAGTGGCGCACGTACACCGACTGCGCGACGGACGGCTGTGGCCGCCTCCTGCCCGCTGGCCAGGACTCCGGCATCTGCGGCGTGTGCTCCGGCGTCGAGCTGAGCGACTTCGCCCGCGAGCTGATCGCCGCATCGCAGACCGGCGCCGACCTGGCCCAGCCGGAAGAGAACGGCTTCATCGCGGACTACCGCGAGCGTGCCGCCGAGGCCCGCGCAGCCATGGCGCGGCCGTCCCGGGCCTGACGGCCCCCTCGAACTTTCTCCACTTTCGCACTGCCTCTGAAAGGCACAGCCATGTCTTCGTCTGTCCGTATGCCCTGGTACGCCTACGTCCTGGGCGGCCTCGTTCTCGCCGTCGCTCTCGCCATGTCTGC
This sequence comes from Streptomyces sp. NBC_00158, assembly GCF_045160885.1. NCBI lineage: Bacteria > Bacillati > Actinomycetota > Actinomycetes > Kitasatosporales > Streptomycetaceae > Streptomyces > Streptomyces sp. NBC_00158. The sequence goes on along the minus strand of NZ_CP108161.1, from coordinate 2,559,951 downwards.
TCCCGGCGAGTACCAGCTCGCCCGCGCTGCCGGATGGGGAGAGATCGCTGCCGCCGGTATGCCGGTCTGCATGAGCGTGTACGCCTGCTTCGCCGTCTGGTTCGTCGAGACGCGCAAGAAGGGCGAGAAGGGTCGCGGAACTGCCGTCGTCGGTGCGATCGGCGCCCTGGCCATGACCGTGGTCGGCCAGATCGTCGCCCACTGGATAGCCGCCGGGTACATGCAGTCGTCCATGGCGCTGACCGCCGCTGTCTCCACCGTTCCGGGCGTCGTCGCCGGGCACGTGGCACACATGATCATCCGAGCGACCAGGGCTATGCCGGCGGAAGCCGCGCTGATCGCCGAGGAGCATGTCGACGACGAGCGCCAGGACCAGGAAGCCGAGCCCGTTCAGGAGACCCTTGACGGCTTCGAGCCGCCGGTCGACGAGGTGGCCAAGGCCCGAAACCGGCGCCGCCCCGGCCGTCCGACCGCGAGCATCGCGGAGATCCGCCAGGCCGTCGCGAAGCTCAAGGAGCAGCAGAAGGAGGTCACCGGTCCCGCCCTGGCCGAACTCATGGGCCGCGACCGGCGCACCGGAAGCCGCTACCTTCAGCGGCTCGAATCCGCCTCACTCTGACAACTTCGACCCGTGCCCCCTCCATGAGCGACAATCAACACATAGAGAGTCACGCAGCGCGAGGGGGCGCCGAAATGGAACTAACGATCACCGTGCGCCTATGCGACCAGTGCAAGAGCAAGGACCGCCCCACGACCCGGTACACCCTCGCCCTTGCGGGTTCCAAGCCTCGCGAGCGTGACCTGTGCGACGAGGACGCGGCGCCGTTGCGGGATCTCTTCGGTGACGACCTTGCTGCGCAGGGTCCTCCGGAGCTGGCCCCCCTCGAACGAGCGGCTGCGGCCATCATCGCGGCGGTCGAGGACCCGAAGGCCGAGGTGCCTGGGCAGCAGGCGCCGCCGGCAAGGAGGCCCAAGGCTAGGAAGGCGGCCGAGGCTCCGGTGCGCCGTTCGAGGACCCCCGTCATGACGATGGATGAGATCGAGGCGCTGAAGGCTGGGAAAGCCGGGAAGAACGACGAGTCCTGAGACGACGAAAGCCGCCCCCCTGCCAGCCCATGAGGACCGGCAGGGGGGCGTGCTTCACTCGGTGGCGTCCGAGTCGGGAGACTCGACCAGGCCGAGGGCGGTTGCGATCTGGACGATGACAGCGACCTCGGGCTTGTCGGCGTAGACGATGGCGCAGACGCTCACGACCACGCCGAGCGCGGCCAGGAACGCCCCAGCGCGCGAGCGGTATCGGACAGGCAGCAGGGACAGGAGGCTCGGCGGCTTCGAGCCGGGCAGAAGCATCTTGCTCATCGGCGGCCCGCCTGCTTCTGGAGGGCGACGAAGCCCTTCGGGCCAATCCGCGGGTCGTGCAGGCCGCTGCGGTAAGCGGGGTTCCGGTCGTGGAATCGGGCCACTGCCCGCTGAGTCTCCGGGCCGTAGAAGTCGGTCACGGCCCCGTTGATCGGGCCGTAACCGGCCTTGATCAGGAGCCGCTGAAGGTCGCGCACCTGGGCGTGCTTGGCGCCAGGCTTCACGGCCGGGTTCAGCGCGACTATCTGCGAGGAAGGCTGCGGTGCCGGCGGCTGAGGCTTCGGCGCCTTGTCCTTCCACGCCGGGTCAGCCGACTTGATCCCCTCGGCGAAGGCCGGGTAGCCGTAGCCGAAGACGTACGAGTCCTTCCGGCGGTGCTTCTTCTCGTACACGCCGTCGCCCTCGGGGCTGCCCGAGTCGTTGGTGTTGCCCTCGATGGTGTAGACGAACTCGTCGTCGTAGTCGTAGACGAGACCGGTGTGCGTGCCGCCGCCCTTGCCGAAGAACACCTGGGCACCGATCGCAGGGTAGGCCGAGAACCGGTTCCGCTGCTTGAACCAGGAGACGCCGGTCAGGCAGGACGCGGTGCGCGGGTAGAGGTCGGCGACCCCGGCCTTCAGCGCGCACCAGGAGACGAAGGTCGCGCACCACGCCTGGAAGTCGCTCCACTCCAGGCCGGGCACCCCGTTGCTGTACTTCTGGTCGTTGTTCCAGTGGCCGGACTTCCGGCCCTCCTGGTAGCCCTTCTCGGCGCGTGCAATGCCGAGGATCTTCTGAGCCTGATTGCTCACGGGGTCCTCCTTTGGGACATGCGAAAGGCCCCGTCCGATGGGGGACAGGGCCTTGGGGGGTGGTGGGTTTTAGGGAGCGGAGGTCGAGATGTGCGTGTCGAGACGCTCCGAGACAGCCAGGCGTTCGCTGCGCTCGTGGGACAGGTCGGCGCGCAGGTCGCGGATGTCCCGGCTGTGCCGGGCCTGCCCTTCCAGGACGCGATCGAGTCCCGAGATGACCTTGTCCAGGTCGTCTCGCAGGTTCGTGCTGTGGTCGTTGGAGACCTGGTCGCGCGCTTCCTGCGCGTGCGCGCGCACCTCGGACAGCGCTGTCCCCTGGCGTCTCACAAGCTCGACCAGAACGCCAACCAGAGCTGCGGTAACCATGCCGCCGGCTGAGACGATCGCCACCTGTACGGCGGGGTCAAAACTCATCGGGACATGTCCCTGACGAGCTGCTCCAGACGCTCGATGCGCTCGGCCTGGTCCTGCACGACGGACAGGAGCGCGACCCCGATCAGGTCGTAGCGCACGCTGTCGATCTGTCCCTCCTCGTCGCGGATGACGATCTCGGGAAGTGTCTCCTCGACCTCTTCGGCGATCAGGCCGAACTCGTCCCGGCGTCCCTCGACCGTCTCGCCCTCGTCGTTCACGGTGGGCTTGCGGTCGTAGATGCGCGGGCGCAGGGACAGAACTGCTTCCGGGTCGATGTCGATGTCCCGGATGTTCTCCTTGAACCGGCGCGCGCTGGTGTTGCGGCAGAAGTTGTGATTGCCGTCCACCCACACCGCGTACCAGGTGGCGCCGGTCGGCGTGTAAGAGTGCGGACGATCCGACCCGTTGGCACGGTGGATCGTGTCCCCAGACCCCAGATAGCCGGAGTGGGAATGGGAACTCGGGGTGAATGTGCTCGGCTTCGAGGTGATGCTGTCCCACGAGTGGGAGTGGGAACTCGGGGCGAAAGTGGCCGGGACGCCGGTCAGCTCCGACCAGGCGTGACCATGGGCGCTCGGGACAAAACTCGTGGGCTTGCCCGTGACCTGAGTCCAGTCGTGCGTGTGCGCAGTCGGGGTCATGGTCGACGGCCGGTCACTGATCTGGGACCAGGTGTGCGTGTGGGTGGACGGGGTGAACGTCGCGGGCTTGCCGGACAGGTTGGACCAGTCCACGGTCGACAGCAGGGGTGCCCAGACGGAGCCGGACCAGTATTCCCACGAGTCGGTGGTGTTGTTGTAGCCAAGCTGACCGATGCGCGGAGATGTCGGGCGGGTGGCGGTAATCCATGCGCCGACGCGGTGTCCCACGAACGGGCGGGTCATCGTTATGTCCCCGGCCGTGATCGAGGTGACGCTCGCGCCGACGGTGACGGACGCGAGGGCCATCTCGTAGATCCCGGTGTCCGTCTGAGTGAGGGCCGCAGGCGTGGTCGAGCCCGCGGTGCCGGCCTTCACCGCGAGGGTGATCGAGTTCGTTGCTGGGTCGAGCTTGAGGACCACCCGGTCGACGCGGGCCTGGGCGCTGGCTGCCGCGATGGTTACGTTCTCCGTCGCCGTGGACTGCACCATGTGGCCGCGTAGGAAGGCGAGGCCCGCGCTCACGGTCAGCGTCATGCCAGCCGAAGGGTTTACGCCGAAGCCTGAGCCGCCGAGCGAGGTGACGACGCCGGAGTCCTGGAACTCGCGGAACATCTGGGAGAACTGGGTCTCCGTGACGGCCTGGCCGTCGAACGGGTATGAGGTGATAGCCAAAGAGGGAAGCTCCTTAAACTGCCGCGCCAGCGTCCTCGACAGCGAGGGTCGACAGGCCGCCGGGCAGGTAGCGGACCATGCCGTACGTCGCAGCGGCTCGGCGGGTGTTGAGCGTGACGCCGACCGTGACCGGTCCGGCCGGGGGGTTGTTGATGTAGCAGGTGATGTTCAGGCCGCTCGACGTGTTCGAGTCGTCGTCGAAGGTCGTGCTGAAGAAGTCGGCTGCGAGCGTGCTCGACGTGCTGACCGTTGTGCCGGCGGCCCATCGGACGCAGGTGTATGCGCCCTGCTTCGCGTAGCGGATGCTCGTGTTGGCGTTATCGCCGGTGCCGTCTGTGTCGATGGCTGCGATCCGGACGACGACCTTGTAGCAACGGCCCGCTTCAGCGGTGAACTGCTGCGTGTAGATCACGGTTGCCGTGTCGCCGATGTAGGCCGAGGTGGTGAGGCCCTGGATCGCGACGACGCCCTTAGCGGCCTTCTCGTTGTGTGCCGAGGTGCGCCACGTCGTCCAGCCCGCCGCGTCGTTGCCCGAGCGGGTCCATTCCTCCGTGACCGTGGGACTCAGCCGAAGCCACGTCTGGTGTGCGAACGTGGAACCCACGGGATGAACCGTGCGCACCACGCCGTACTTGCCGCCCGTGCCGAACGCCCAGCCGCCTGCAATCGCCTGCGTCTCGTTCATGGTGAGCGTCGACGTGCCGAAGGGGTAGGCGCTCGGCAACGAGGCCGAGGTGAAGTCCGCCGGCACCAGCTGGTTGTCGAAGCCGACTTGCCGCCAAGCACTCCAGCCCGAGGACCGGTTGCCGCCGCGCACCCATTCCTCGTGGGTTGTCGCGGCTGCGTGCACGCGGCTCCAGGTCTGGTACGCATCGCCGTTCGCCTGGCGCCGGGTCGTGACGAAGCCGTACTTGCCGCCGAAGTCCCAGCCGCCAGCGGTCGCGTCCGCCGCTGTGAGGTACATGACGCTCGCGCGTTCGGGGTAGGCGTCTGTGGGGCTGGACTGGGTCAGGGTGCCCGCTGGCACTTCTCGAGCGCCGGCAGGCGAGGCTTCCGCTGTTCGTTCCAGGGAAGAGACGCGGGACTCCAGCTCCTTGACGGCCTTGGCGTCGGCCATTGCAGGGTTGAGCGGACTGGGGTCGCCCAGTGTCGCGCCGAGCCGGTACCCGTCCGAGTCGACCTTCAGGACCATGCCGGTGACGACGGCCGCCATCTCGGCGGTGCCGACGATGACGGACACCTTGTCGCCGAGGAACCAGTCCCGCCCGAAGTCGAGCGCGGAATCCTCCATTGGAACGGCTTGGGCCGCGGTGACCGTCTTGCCGCCATCGGCCAGGGCTTCGGTGCCCTTCTGCGTCAGCTCGACCGTATCCGTCGAGGACCGCTCGTCGATGAACGTCTCGATCCGGCGGCCCCAGTCAGTCTCGGAGGCGATCGAGTCTGCGCTGTCGACGGGGACGAACAGCCGGTTCGACCCATCGCCGTCACCGCCGACGATGACCCGGGTCTTCAGCGGGGTGGAGGTACTTACGCGCTGACCGGCGAGCGTGTTGTTCACGACGCCGAGCCGGGCTTCCTTCGTGCGGTCCTGCACCGCGTAGGTCTCGAACACCAGGTTCGCCCCGCGCTGCACCACTCGGAACCCCAGGCTGGCAGGCTCGGCCAGCTCCTTGCACAGCTCGCCAAGCTGCTGGAACCGGGCAGCCTTGGAGACCTCCGCTCCGCGCGCGCCGTTGGCGCCCATGACCAGGCCGATCCGGCGCCGGTTTGCCGGAGCCGAGGGGCCGCAGTTCGCGTTCACATACGCGTGCATGAGCGTCTCGGCGGGGCCTACCCGCTCGTCGAAGGCGAAGTTCTGGCTGGCCGCGTTCCCGTTGGACGGGTCGGGCCAGGCCAGCATGTCGGACAGGATGATCGTGTCGTCTACGCCCTCGACCTTCAGCGTGCCGAGCGGGTCCGTTGCCGTGGAGGCGTTCTCCGTCTTCGTCACCGGCCCCGAGAACAGGACGTCCGCCGGACCGGTCACGATGATGCCGGCGCCCGGCGTAGAGAGGACCGACGCGAGAGGGTGCTCGGCGTTGATGCTGAGCCTCCACGTGCCGACGTTGTTGTGTACGTCCTCCGCGTCCATGGTCAGGAGATCCGCAGGGATCGCGCCGACGCGCGTCAGGGTCTTGTCGCGTACCTCGACGAGGAGATCCTCTTGCCGCACTAGATCACCACCCACTTCCGGGGACGCCAGGAGCACACGATGCGAGAGGCGGTCGTGATGTTGAGCAGCGAGGCCGTCGCGGTAGAGGCGCCCGGCGCTACCGACCAGAAGGCGGGGGCCGCAGCCAGGAGCGAGTACCGGTTGACTCCGGTGCCGCTCTTGACCGTGCCTGCCCCCATGTCGACGACGAGCTTCTCCCCGGCCGCGAGGGTGCCGGTCCAGTGCAGAACCTTGCCCTCGGGGCTGATCGCCTTGAAGTTGTCGCCCGGCCCGGTCACCTCCCAGACGGGGAACGCCGGCACATCGCCCTCGTTGGAGAGCTGCACGTCGCCGATCGCCTGCGACGACGCGAGGGGCATCGCCGACAGCGACGAGAGGAACGGCGCAGCCGTGGCGCCGCCGATCGAGACCGTCTGTGCCGCCTCAGCCAGGAAGTACGGGGAGGGGGCCCGGAGCGTGATGACGGTCTGCACGTCGCGTTCGCCCGAGCCGGGGTCGATGTCTCCTCCGCCGGTCCACTGGACGGGCGTGGACCAGCGCACGCCCTCGGCATCGACATACGTCAGGGTGCAATCCGCGGCGAGGACCCGCGCGAGCCGGTTCACCAGCTCGGCGAGGTGCACCCGGTCACGCCCCACGATGTCGAGGGGGATGTCGATGTCACGGGGAAGGACGCGCCGCCCGCGATAGGCGGCGCCGTCCCCGGCTCCTTCGAGCCACTGAACAGAGAGCTGGGGCAGGCCCAGGCCGGTTATCCCGGCGAGGGCCTGGAACCCAAGCCCGTTCTTCTCGAAGCCGTCCAGGTCCAGCCTGTCTGAGGCCGAAGCCAATTCGAGCTTCACCAGCCGACCATCCTTGCCCGCGAGGCAGCCGCGAACAGCTCCTCCTCGGACGAGAGGGAGCTGCTTGCCGAGCCCGCGTAGTAGTTCAAGACCTTCGTCACGGACCGGCCGGAGTCGGCCGCCGCCAGACCGCCAGAGACAGCGGCCGTGACCTCGCGAGACGCCCCCGAGGTCGCGCTCGAAGCGAGCGCATTGGTGGCGCGTTCGACGCGCCCCCGCTCGTCCTCGACGCCGAGGCCGAAGCCCTTGCCGACGAAGGAGCCGAGCTTCCTGAACAGCCGCGACGGACTGTGGATGTCGAGGGCCTTCTTGATGGCCTTGACCATCGCGTCCGCGATCTTGAGCATCTGCGCTTCGATCGCGCTCTGCTGTGCTTCAAGGCCCTTGACCAGGCCCTCGGCCGCCTTGACCCCGGCGTCGTACATGTAGTGCGACGCGGTGGCCCCGGCCTTGCCGGCGTACTTCTCCAACTCCTTCTGCAAGGCGTTGATCTCTGCGACTCCGGACGCACCCGCGTTGGCGATGGCCTCGGCCGCAGCGAGCCCGGCCTCCGGGCCTGCGGAGGCGATCTGGTCGAACGAGGTGGTGTTCAGCCCCAGGGTCTTGAGCCTCTTGAGCACGTCCGCGAATCGCTTCGCCTGTTCGACCGCGTTCTTCAGCTCCGACGAGATCCCGGTGAAGGACGTGTCCTGAATCTTCGTGACGTCGCCAGTGCTGATGACCTTGTCCGCGACGGACTTCGCGTAGCGGCTGGCTTCCTCGCGGAGCTTGTCGAGCTTGTCCCGCGCGGCTTGGAGCCGCTTCGATCCCGCCTCCCACTGGGCGGCGAGCTTGAGCAGCACGGCCCGGTCATGGTTGATCCGGTCCTTGAGGCCCTTGGACGCGCCCTTGGGGATCTTCGCCGTCAGCTCGTTGAGGCTCTGCTTGACCTTGTCGTACTGCGACTCCAGACCCTTGATGAGGCCCTGGATGATCAGCCGACCGGCGTCGTACAGCAGGACGGCATCCTTGGGGGCAGGACCCTTCCAGTCCTTGATCTTGCTGGTGAGGTCGCCGAGGGTGCTCTTAACCGAGCCGATCATGCTCTTCAAGCCGTCGATCAGACCGGTGATGATTTTCCGGCCTGCGTCCATCAGGAGCGACTTCGCGTCACCGAAAATCTGCTTGACGTTGCTCGGGATGTCCCGAACGAACTTCACGCATTCATCGATCTTCTGAGAGAAGACGCGCTTCACCGCTTCCCAGGCCGTACCCGCCTCGGACTTGATGGTGTTCCAGGTGTCCGAGAAGAACTTCCTGATCGACTGGAGTGCGGCGCCCGGGGCATTTCGCAGCGAGGTCATGAAGGACGAGAAGTTCGCCTTCGTTGTATTCCAGATGGAAATCGCTGCGCCCTTGATGCTGTTCCAGGCGTTGTCCCAGAGGCTCTTGATGCCCGCCAGGATCTTCTTTCCGACACCGAGAATTCCGATGTTCAGGAAGATCATGAAGGCGCCCTTGATGACATCCCAAAGGCCGCTCAGGAACGACTTGATTCCCTCCCACATTTGCTTCAGGCCGTCCTCGAACATGCTCCAGTCGCCCGTTATGGAGCCGACGAAGAAGCCGATGACGAACTTGAAGTAGCCAACGATCATGTCCCAGACGCCCTTGAAGACGTTCCAGAGTCCAGTGAATACGTCGGCCACGCCGTTGATGGCTCCGACCAGGGAACCTAGGAGCAGTCCGGCGATGAACTCGATCGCCGGGGCCAAGATCGGCATGAGGAAATTGACGACCTGGAGCAGGGCGTTCAGGAAAGGCTGAATGGCTTCCATTACCGCCGAGAAGGCTTCTGAAATCAGAGGCAGATACTCTGCGGCGAGCGACTGCACCACGGGAATAAGTGGCAGAATCGCAGCCGTCAAAATCTGCATCAGAATTTCGATCACAGGCTGTAGCGCAGCCGACATTACGGCGAGCGCTGCCGAGATCAGCGGAATGATCGGGGCCAGCCCGGCGACGAGCGCCTCGATAAGCGGAACGCAGGCTTCGACCACGGTCATAATGAGCGGAGCGAGCGCAGCGACAATTCCCATCAAGCCTTCGCCAAGCAAACCGATCAAAGGCTCGATCGCAGGAACCAGCATTGTAAAAGCCTGCGAAAGCGGCGTGAGAACGGCAGCGACCAGAGGGCCTAGCATTGTGAGGAAAGATCCGACCAGAGTCAGAATTGCCCCGAATGCCTGGCCGAGCGGGGCCATGGCAGGAGCCAAGGCATTTACCGCAGCCTGGATTCCGTTGAATAGGGCATAGACCCCGGCGAATACCTGATCCTGATTCAGTGCGCCAGCGATAGCGCCGAGCGCGGTACCGAGGATCGTTCCGACCTGGGGAAGAATCTCCGTCAGCAGTCCGACAAACTGGCCGAAGAACGCCTTCACCTCGCCGCCGCCCTTGGCGGCCATGTTCGACATGGCGTCGTGGGCGGCCGTGAACAGACCGACAAGCTTGGCCTGTACGCCACTGCTGTCTACGGCCTCGTGGACCCCCGCAAGCGTCTGGCGGATCATGCCGAGGGTGGAGCCGCCGGCCGCGGTGGCCGCGCGGGAGAGGCCCGCGAAGATGCCGCCCGTCTCGAACAGGATCCCGCCGAGATCCTTGAGGGCCGTGATGCCCGCGTTGATCTCCTCGCGGAGCCCGGACTCGCCCTTCTGGTTCAGCCAGGTCGACGCCTTGGTGGCGACGTCCACGAACCACTGCGCGAGCTGAGGGAGGTAGCCAGCGCCGACCTCGCCGAGAGTTTTGATGATGTTGGCGAAGGCGCCCGTGCCGGTCGTGGCGATGTCGATCGACTTGGAGAGGTCTTCGAACATGCCGCCCAGGGCGGGGGCGAGGCTGCTCTTGAGGGAGTCGGCGAAGCCGCCGAAGAACTGGCCGAGCTGAGTGGAGGTGGTCTTGAAGCCTGCCGTCAGCTCGGGCATGACGGTGTCGATCAGTTCCTTGATCGGCTTCTTCGCCTCTGCCCAGAACTTCTCGCTGATGAGGTCCTGGAGGGAGGAGAGCTGCCCCTTGACCCCGGGCAACACCTTGTTGAAATCCTTGAAGGCGGCAACGGTGGCACCGATGCCGATCGCCATGCCGCCGAGAATTCCCGGCAGGGCCAGGGAGGTTGCCCCGATCTGCGCGAGCGAGGCGGACATCGTGAACAGGTTGGAAGCCGCGGTGATGCCCCAGCCGGCGAGGCCCGCTATCGCGGTCGCCAGGGTGCCGATGATCGGCGCGGACCGGTCCAGGTTGCGGACCATGTTGCCCAGGCGCTCGAACATGTCGCCAAGGACTCGTGCGCCGCTGAGGGCTTGCAGCATCGCCGCTGCGGTGGCCGCAGCAGACAGCTTGACGCGCGGGATCAGGTCCACGAAGCGGTCCCGGGTGAGGACCGCCATGTGCGCGATGGTGGCCATGACGCCGGTACGCGACAGCTCCGGCTCGATCTCCGCCTTCAGGCCGTCGATGCGGTCCTGGAGGTCGTCGATATCCCGCTTGACCTTCTGGGTGGCGAGCGCGTCCAGCTCGGGCGTGAGCTGTGCCCGCAGGTTCCGCATCTGCTCGAAGGCTGCTTCGAGCTGCCGCTTCACCTGGACGACCTTCTGCTCGTCCAGCTTCGGGCGAATCTGGATGGCGTCGAGCTGGTCCTGAATTTCGCCGGCAGCCTGCACAGCCGCCGCGCGGGACTCCGCGACGAGGTTCCGCTTGGCCTCTTCCAGGGAGTCCCGGTCGAGGGTGACCTTCAGCTCGGTCTCGGCGAGGCGCTGCAACTCGCGGTCGATCGCGGCGACAGCGGCCTTGACCGACGACTCGCTCTCCTGGTCGACCTGGAGCTTGATGTGCCCGATCTCGTCGAGGCGTTCCTCGAACATGTCGATCGCCGCGTTCAGCGAGCCCTCGTCGAGGTCGATGTCGATGTCCGTCTCGCCGATCGCGACGAGCGCGGCCTTCACCCGGCCGATGGCAGCCAGGACGGAGCCCTGGTTGTCGAGGTTCACGCCGATGCGCAGGTCGGAGAGTTCGGCCTGCGCCTGGCGCTGGGTCCGGCGGGCTTCCTGTACGACCTGGCGGCCGGTAGCGGAGAAGGTGATCCGGTGCTGGTTCGCGCGAGACTGGTACTCCCGTACGGCCCGGGTCACCTCGCTGGACATCCCGGCCAGGTCGAGCTTCGTGTAGAAGCGGATCTTGCGGGTGTCGGTCTTCTTGTTGTCGGCGTTGATCGCGCGGACCGCTTCGAGGACATCCTTGCGGGCGCCGGTTGCATCGGCCTTGGTGCGAATGGTGATCGCGAGATCATGCTCGATCTTTTCGAGCTTCTTCTTCAGGTCTTCTTTGAAGCCAGACGTATCCGGCATGACCTTGACCGCGATCCGGCCGACGATATTCGGTTCCGACGCCACGGGCGCTTACCTCCGGAAGTGCTTGTAAATCTCCGCGACCGAGCGCGGCTTCTTGGCCTTCTTCTCGGCCTTCTTTGCCTGCGGTCTCGGGTACTGCGGGATCTTCGGGGCTTTGCCCTTGCCCCACTGGCCGGTGGCACGGGTGTTTTGGTTCAGTGCGTCGAAGAGATCAGCCGACAAATGCCGGTCCTGACCCCAGCCGAAATGCTCACGGCCGCCAGACGCGAGGGCGACCGTTAGGCAGGTGTCGGGAAGCCTCTGCACAAGCAGAAGGACGAGCGCAGGCGAGGGCCCCCGGCCCTCGATCACGTCAGCGAGATCGACGCCGAAGTGGAAGAGGAGGTCCGGGTAAAGGCCCTCTGCGTATTCGTCGATCAGTCCTGCGAGGCCGAGGCTTCCCCCACCTGGGTGCTCTCGCCGTAGTGGCCGAAGATTTCAGCGAGGATCGCAAGGTCGCCGTCCACCTCATTGAGCAGCTTCTCGGCTGCCTTTTCGGATGCGGCGATGGTGAGGATTGCCTCCGACAGAAGTTCGGCCTGGTCGGATTCCTCCTTGCCCATCTGCTCCTGAAGAGACATCAGCGCATCACGCCGGGCCTTGGGCAGACGCAGCGGGTTGAGGAGGCGAACCGTTTCTTCGCCAATCTGGATGTCAGTGCTGCCGTACTTGCGCTCCGCGGCGGCGCGGATGTCGTCGAGAGAGTAAGAAGCCATGGGGTTGCGGACCTCCGGGAATGAGATGAAAGGGGGAGCGGACCGAAAGGGAGAAGCCCGGCGCGGACGGGTCCGCAAGGCGCCCGCGCCGGGAGTGAGGGAGGATCAGGTGGCGGTGCCGGCGGCCCAGACCGTGGTGTTCCAGTACGCCTTCGAGCCGTCGCCGAGGTTCACGTGCTGGCCCGTAGTCCACTTCGTGGTCGGGGTCGCGATCACACCGGCCAGAGCAGCCAGGTTGGCCGGGACGACAGCACCCTCCGGGGTGAAGGAGCCCGGGGAGCCAGCAGTCGCGCCGGTCGCCAGCACCCCGCCCAGGGGCGTGATCGCGTACGTCCACGTGTTGTTGCCGTGGACCATCGGCTTGACGCCGATCGGCAGTCCGGCGAGAGACTCGGTGTCCGAGATCGCCATGTCGTCGGCTCGGTAGATTTCCGCGCGAGGAGCGTAGAAAGCGAAATGGTTGTCGCCATCCACGAATACCGCGAGGAACGCAGACTGAGTCGGCTCGGGGTTAGTCGGAACGCCCACGGAACCGTCAGGGAGGATCGGCGCGTTGGAACCGAAGTAGAGCTTCAGACCAGCAGTATCAAACTGCTGCAAAGTGAAAGTCATCGTTTCGGTTCGCGCCGAATACTTGGTGCGAAGGCTCTTGTTCTGGAGGCTGCCGATTGTGGTTGCCTCGCCACCTTCCGACGTAATGCCGAAGATGTCTTCAAGGGAGGTGTGACCGACGTTCTGCCACGGGCTGAGCGGCGTCAGGAGATCCGCTGGCATGGTCGTGCCGACAGGCGCGGTCAGATAGTTACCACTGCCTACAACGAGGGTGGCCAGGTCATTGATCGCCAAGAGGCTGAATCCTTACTCGCGCACGCAAAAAGGCCCGGCGCCCCGCGAGTGGGGTCCGGGCCTTGCGTAATGGAAAGTGTCAGGGGGTGTAAGGGCGAGTCCGCGGCTTGCGGATCTGTACGTCGTAGATCGACTCGTAACGCCAAACTCCGGTCGGGAGGTCCGCGTATTGCACTGGGCCAGTAGCTGTCGCCCAGTCCGTCGCACGTCTGGGAGCGGAATTCAGATCCACGCGGATGATGTGGCCTCGGCGGGGATATACCTTCTGGTTCAGCCAGGCATTGCGCAGTACGACGCGAACGGCCTCGGAGAGAATCGCCGCTTCTTCGTCGCCGTTGGGGTCGGGGACGAAGCAGTTGATGACGACGCGGGCGGCATCCGTAAAACGGGTGTCGCCCTGCCACTGGCCCCAGGTCGGGTCGCGGCGGACCAGGACGAGAGGAAACTCCTCGTGCAGGTCGACCAGGGACTTCACCCGTACGCCGGGCAGACCCTCGCGCAGTACCGCGAGGAGAAGATCCTCGACGGGCGACAGCTCCGCCATGGCCTTGATGTGGTCGGGGAGTCCTGCCATCAGTCGAGGTGCACCTTCCCCTTCCGGCGCTTGGGGAGGTTCGCAGCGCGAGCGAGGATGAACAGGCCCTCTGCCGCCGGGATGATGTCGAGGTAGGTCTGACCGTCCTTGCGCTTACGGACGATGAACTGTTCGGCGCGGCCGTACTCGATTGAGAGGGCGGCGTCCTTGCCGCGCTCGTCGTCGAGGATCACGTACTTGTCGATCCGGCCGTCCTCGACGTCGATCGACGCATGGCCTTCCTGGCGATGCTGGAGAAGCAGGGCCTCGGCCCGCGCGGCGACTTCGAAGCGGGCTTCGTCGAGTGACCGCTGCACGCCGGGCATACGGGCGATGAACTCCTCCAGCTTCTTGCCGCCGACCTCGTCTTCGATCTCTGCCATCAGGGCCGCTCCCGTATGTCGATGCTCCAGTGACGGGTCCGGCGGTCCCCGTGGTGGTAGGCGGGGGGCGTCACGATGTCCCACGAGCGGCCCTGGTATTCGACGCGGGACCACAGGGTGACGCCCTCGACATGGGCGTCCACGATCATGCGCGTCACGTTGATCTGCTGCTGGCCGGGGACCTCGGCCTTGCCACTGCGCTGGGGGATGAAGGCGGCCCTGACGGTCACGGGGTTGTCCTCGTCCACGGCGATGACCGTGTTGCCCCGCCGGTCGACGGTCTGGGTTGTCCGCCACACGCGCGCGGTCTGGCCGCGCCTGCGCTGCACGCTCACCAGGGGCCCTCGTTCCCGAACAGCGGGAAGGGGGAGGCGGGAGAGTAGTCGACGGGAACGAGCCCGCTGGTGTCTGCCCGCTGCGGCTTCGTGCCCCAGGCCGAGACGACCACGCTGGTGATGCCGCGCTTGCGGCCGGCAAGCTCCTCCAGGAGCCGGATCTCCTCGCGCGTGAAGTAGACGCTGCCGGCGTCTCGGCCATGGGCGTCCGACCAGGCGAGCGTCTCGTCCCCCGCTCGGCTCTGCGTGTAGCCGTTCGGGTTGCGCAGGTACCTCGCCGCGGCCTTCAGGACCAGCGTTCGAACGAGGCGGGGCGGGGTGGCCTCGGGCCAGTCGCGGCCATAGGTGACCGCCAGGTCCGAGGCGTCTTCCAGCGCCCCCGCTGCGATCCGCAGCTCGTCCGCGTCCGGCTCCCAGTCGAGGCGGCCCTTCAGCTCGTCGAGGGTGGCGTAGGCCATCGCTCGACCTCCTTTCCGAAAGGCCGGCAGGCCGCGATTCCCGGTGGTTCCAGGTCACGCGGCCTGCCGTCTCATCAGGCGTTGGCCGGGTCGGTCTCTGCCTTCATGCCGGTCGGGGTCCACACCTTCGCGTCGGAGACGCCGGTGATCACGGCCAGCTCGGACGCGGCAGCCGGGTAGTTCGAGGCGCCGTCGAGGGTGAGCTTGATACCGCGAACGAAGTGCTCCTGCGTGGAGACGATTTCCTTCTCGTTGACCTTGTCCCAGCCGACCAGCACGTCAGGCACGCTGCGGAAACCGGCGTACGTGTTCACGACGGAGCGGTCCTGCATGTAGAGCGGGTCGTAGTCGCGGACCCACCGCAGGGCGATCGACTCGAACGAGGTGGTCGCGCCGTACGGAACGGACTGCGGCACGCTCGGGGCACCGGAGAGGAAGATGAAGCCGGACGAGGAGAAGGCGTAGGCCGCGTCCGCCGGGATGGTCTGGTCGACAACGATGTTGAAGCCGAAGCGCTGACCGATCGAAGCGGTACGCAGCGCGGTCTCGGCCTCGGAGTCACCGACGTTCTGCGCCAAGTTGAGCTTCTCGTCGGACAGAAGCGCCGACTCGAACTCGGTGCCGACCAGGAGGTAGCGGCCTTCCTTCGGGGCGTGGAACGCGTTGAGCACGCGCCGGGCCTCAATGAGGGCGCCGCGAAGGGCCTGACCGGCGTTGCCGATGGTGACGTTGTACGCCTGGCTGGTCAGCATGTTGACCGCCCGGCGCTGAAGGCCGCGAGCGATGGCCTTGGACTGCGGGCGCAGGAGCTTCGACCAGTTGTCGATGTCGAAGTCGTTCTGCTCGTCGGTGAGCTTCACGGCGCTGTACACATTTCCGCCGAAGGTCACAGCGAGGGTCCGCTCCGCGTACTCGTCGAAGACGATCGGGTTGGAGCGGTCGTTACGCCACGCGTAGTCGTGGAACGGGAGGATGCCTTCCACCTTCATGGAGATGGTGTCGTTCTCGGCGCCCTTGAACTGGTCGACGCCCTGCTTGGTGAACAGGTTGGGAATGAGAAGCTCCTGCTCCAGCATTCCGACAGCCGCGTTGACGAGCTTCTGCGGCTTGACTACCTGGTGCTGTGCGGTGGGCAAGGGTGGAACCTCCGGGGGCATGGAAAAACCCCCGGCTGGTCAGCACGGGGGTTGAGTAAGGGGGGTCATCGGGGGCGCTAGAAGCGCCGGGTGCGCCGCGCGAGCTTGCGCGGGTCCATCTCTCCGTCGTCCTCGTCGGACGGGTCCAGCCCGCCGCCGAGAGCGGGCGGGGGCACAGGGGTGAGAAGTGACTGAAGGGCCTTGGCGTCGGCTTCCAGCTCCTCGGAAGTCGCGCCGCGCAGCCGTCCCGCCAGCGCTTCGGGCAGGTCGAACTTGCGGGCCACCGTGGCGACGACGAGCGAGTGCTCCAGCTCGGCGTTCTTCGCCTTCACGTCAGCGAGGGCGGCCTCCACCTCTTCAGGAGTCTTCGCCCCCGAGAGCTTCGTCTCGGCGTCACGCAGCCGCGTGCGGTAACCAGCGGCCTCGCCTCGGACCTTGGCCAGCTCCTTACGCGCCCAATCGGGAAGCGCGTCTTCCTCGCTGGTGGACTCGGCGCCGGCACCGCCCTTGTCGTCCGGCTTCTCGCCGGACGGGACTTCCTCGCCAGCAGGCGGGGCGGGCGGATTCTCGGCCGTGGCCTCGGGCTTCTCTTCGGGCACTTCACGCCTCCGGGGTCGTGTCAGTGGGGGGCCGCGCCTCCTGGGCTGCGGCTCTCTGCTTTGTGCGGATGAACCGGCGCCAGACGCTCACCGCGTCCTTGCCGGTGTGGCCCTTCGTGACCTTCGGCCACAGGGCCTCGTACTGCCGCGACAGGGCGGTCAGCTCGCTCGACTGGTACTGATCCCGGTTCCAGACCGGCATCGCGTAGCAGTGGCAGTTGTCGTGGTACTTGTCGCCGTCGTTGAACGTGGCGGACTCGCGGGACTTGTAGACCGGGCCCCGGCTGATCAGCATGGCGCACCAGCCGCACGGGGTTCCCGTGCGCGACAGGCGCACATATCCGAGGGCGCGTCGGTCGCGGCGCATGTGCGACCAGTTCGTTGACCGGCCGCCGTTCATCGCGACGCGGGCTGCGGCTGCGGCCTGCCGGGAGCCTGCCTGGCGGTGGGCTTCCTCGGGGTCTGCGTCCTCGACGGTCAGGCGACGGTCGAGGTTCGCGGGGCCGAGGGCCTCAAGCACGATCCGAAGTTCGGCCTCGGCCTCACGCTCGATCCGCTCTTCTTCCTCACGGAGCCCTTCCAGCTCCTCGACGAGGATGCGGTCCCAGTCGGGCTCGTCCTCCTGGTCGTCGCTGTCGGGACCGGGATCGTTGCGGGGCGCCTGGCCCGGCTCGTCTTCACGGTCTTGCTCGACGACTGGCGCGGGCGAGGCTTCCCCGTCCTCGACGGTCGCGGCCTCACCCGCCGGTTCAGCCGGCGGGCTGTAGGAGCCCGCCAGTTCCGCGAACTCTCGCCGAAGGTCGGCCAGGGTCACGTACGCGGGCTCGGGGTGATAGGGGTCAGCAGTCGTCTTGCCGGTCTGTAGCGCCCGCGCGAGCCGGTAGTAGGCCCGCGCGAGGTCGCGCGACTGGCGCCTGCGTCCCATGACGAGCGTGATAGCCCGGCGCAACCATGAGCCAGCCGTAGCCGCTCGCCGGTCGACCGGGACATCCGCCCACAGGGCCAGCGCCTCAGCTGTGGTCTGCGCTCCGATCTGGGTCAGCGCGACATGAAAAGCTGCCGAGACCTCGTCGGTCTCGGCCTGCCCCTTCTTGCGCGTCACGCTGCCACCGGAAGCGATTCCGCGGTGACCGGTTCAGCGGTTGCCCGCGTCAGCGCAGAAGCGAGCTGACCGACGGAGTCTTCCTCCTCGGCAAGCTCGTCCCACTCGTCCAGCTCGGTCTGAGTGACCTGCGGAACACGCTTCCACAGCCCCTTCGCGGGGATGCCGAGCTGCTCGCGCAGCTTGCCCAGGGCGTCAGCGGCCTGCGCAAGGGAGCGCTGCTCCATGTCACGCCACAGGACTTCGCCCGTGAAGTCGTCAGCCGCCGGCAGCTCCTCGAGTTCGGCCGCGAGCCTGAACACCCTCTCCCACGCTTCGCCGAACAGGGTTCTGAACTCCTGGATCTTGCGGCTGAGCGCAGTCTCGGCAGCCTGGAGGGCCTCGGCCGAGAGGTTCGCGATCTGACCAAGCAGGTGATGAGGGGGTACCTGCGCGCACGCACTGAGGTGCCGGATGCTCATGTCGATGCTCTCGATGAATCCCGACAGAGGGGTTTCGTCGAGGCTGCCGAAGCGGACGTCCGGATCCTCCGCGAACAAGAAGCGCTTCGCGTTGTGATTGATCGGCAACGGGATCGGGTTGCCCTGGGCGTCATAGACGATCTCGCCCGTCTCCGGATCGCGCTGGACCGGCGGGGCCATGCCCGTAGCCGTCCTGACCTTCACCGAGGCGTAGGTCTGCGCGACGAGGAGATCGAACACGGTTTGATTGATCCGGTTCTGGAGCGGGATCATCGGCTCAACCACACCGACCGTCCGGCCTTCGAGGTCGACCGACGCTGCGAACCTTGTGACAGGGCACTCCGAAGCGCCGTGGCGCTTGCCCTTGCCGACACGGACGCCGTCTTCGTCGTCCAGCGCCTTGAAGGTGACCGCGTACTCGAAGTGGCTGTCCCACATCCGGGCCCGGCCGGGCTTGTCGCCCGAGGGCCAGGCCGTCACGGTCACCGCGGAGTGGGGGGTGTCGTCGTTGGCCGGGTCTTCGTACAGGGCTGCTGTGCGGAGCGCGCTCAGCCCCTTCGTGAGAACGAGGCCCTTCACCCGCTCGGTGAGGGTGAAGGAGTGCCCGTAGGTCAGTGCGCCCTTGTAGACGGCCGACTGCCGTGCGTCGAGGCGGGACCGCTGCCAATGTCGCCACTGCGGAGAGGCAAGGTCTGTTGCCGCGCCCTGGCCCTCTTCGTCACCTGCGCGGTAGCCGTCCACATAGAGGGCCTGCGCTGGTGTGTTGACGAGGAGGGGGGTCCAGTTCGAGACGGCCCTCTTGGCGAGGAGCCTGTACTCGTCGTCCGCCATCGCCGGCATGTACGGATCGTCGTGCCGCCCGTGAAGGTAGTCGTCGATCCGGGTCAGCCGGTCCTTGTCTCTACTGAGGATGGCGAGGAGCTGCACCGCAAGGGCGGCAGGCGCCGTGGGGTCGGCCATGGTTCACCACCCTTGTTCAATGTTTACACTGCTACAGGAAGAAGCCCCGGCCAGTCCGCTTACGGACCTGCTTGCCACGGGCTCGGAGATCGACGAGGGCCTCGTGCGCGAGCATGAGCGCTGCGTACGCGTCCACCTTTTTCGGGGACTCGCGGCTCTCCTTGCCGAAGGACAGCCCGAAATTGTTGGTCCTCCTGCGCGCGTTCAGCACGTGCCGGCGCAGCTTCCGGTCGCCGTCGTGCACGAGCTTCCGGTCGAGGACCGAGCGAACCAGACGCTCGTGCGCCATGGTTGACGCCTTCAAGCTCGACCGCATATCCCAGCCGATCGCGTCCTTGCCCGGAGCTTTCACGGCCAGGCCCTCGCCGTACGTTGCGGACCACTCACTGATGTAGCTCTCCCAGAGAGCCACGTCCGCGTACATGCCCTGCACGCTGAAGGCGGCGAACGCCTCGTGCACGGCCGAGTTCACTTGCTCGCGCGGGACTTCCCAGTCCTTGCCGGCGGGGCCATCCGGTTTCTCCCAGAGGCCCAAGACGCAGGCGAAGCCGTCACTGACGCGGAGCGCCAGCAGGCAAGTGCTGTCGTCGCGGAGGCCGCCGTCAAAGCCGAGGGTGATCTCGTCGCCGGGCTGGAGGATCTTTGAGTCATCCCGCAGGACATCCCACTCGGCCGGGCCGTAGATCGCGTCCTCCGACGCGACGATCTGGTTAAGCCACATGCGACGCGAGCGGCTGGGCTCGATGGTCGTGTCGAGGATCGACTGAAGGATCGTCTCGACGCGGAGCCAGGTGGCGTCTCCGCGGATCTTCGGCAGGACGATCCGGATTGCTTCGGGCGTCAGGGGAGTTGCCGGGTGCGCTTCGATGCTGTCGTACATGAAGCCGATGTCAGCCGCGCGGCCTTCGAGGATCTTCTCGAACGCCTCGCGCATCTTCTCCGCGACAGAATCCTCGCCCGGGAGAAACGCGTTGGTAATGGCCAGATAGCGGCTGTCGCGCTTAGTCGCGTTGCCGTCGATCGTGGCGTACATTTTGTCGCCGGAATTGCCGAGCACCCAGTGGTGGGATTCGTTAAGTACAACAAACGTGGACCGCTAAGGACCGCGCCCCTTCCAGGGCGCGATAACTACTTGTCACCGCCTCAAGGCGCTGACGGCCGCCGTTTGCGCGGATCAGCTCAGATCCTGCCTTGATGCCGTACGTCTCGATCAGCTTGTCGCTCATGAGGCTCGGCATCAAAGTCATCGTGTTCCGCGTCTGGTCGCGGCTGACAGCCGCCACCTGTACCCACGCCTGCGGGTGCGGAACTCCGACCGGATGCCCGTTCTCATCCCAATGAGAGAACCGGCTCGGCCCTACGAACTCGACGAGGCTGATGACGGCAAGGAGGGGGTCCTTGCCATTCAACCCCAGCCCTTGAGGCGCTGGAGAACGCCTTTTCGGTAAAGGAATCGACCGTTCTCGTCGACCGCGTACCACCAAAGCGTCCAGCGCAATTGCTCGCGAGTGAAGCGCCAGGGCCCGCCGTCTTCGGCGCGCAGGTATTCCGCGCACCATCCGGCGACCTGCCACCCGAGTGTGTGCTCAGGCAGTAGCCAGGACCCGTCCGGGGCCTTCTGCCACGTGGGGCCGAGGAAGCTCGGCTCCAGGGCGTCGATCTCTTCTGCTGTAAGGGCTGAAATGGGACTCACCTCCCCTCGGTGATCGGTCCGCCCAGCGTGGGCATGACCTCACTCGGCGAGTCCGAGATCCTTTTTGTAGTCGGCGATGGCGAGCACGGCCGCGGACTGCTGTTCCGGCTCGGGCTCGTGCAGTTCGATGCGCACACGGCGCCGGTCGCCCTCGGCGACGAGGAGCCGCTCGAAGGCCGAGTAGATGGTCTGGAGCATCTGGCCCGACCGCTTCCCCGACTTCTTGTAGAAGGAGAGGTCTTCGCAGAGGGAGTAGGCGAGAGCCCAGTCGCTCGCCTGGTAGTAGTCGGCCTGACCGGACTCCTTCAGGGAGTCCCACAGGCGCTTCGCGATCGGATGCCAGGAACGGTCACCGTTGGGCACTTTTGTGGGCCGGGCAACGCCTCGCGTCACAGGCTGAACGTCGCTGCCCTTGCGCTCGCGAGGGCGAGCCAGGTCGGCTTCACGGTTGGGTACGGGGCCGGGCACTGGCTCACCTCCTTCGAGTCAGATCAGAACGCGCCGCCGGTCAGGAAGTGCGTCCACAGCCAGGTGCAGAAGGCGAGGAGCACGAAGCGGCGCAGCCGCACCGAGCCCGTGACGGCAGGCCGAGGCTCATCGTGTCGTCCGATGCCGAACCACTTCCAGACGTGTTCGGAGAAGGTGTCTCCTCGGTCGTCTCGTGCAAGGGCCACTCCTTCGATTACGCCGAAGGCCGCGAGCCACGCGACCCACAGCCATGACCAGATGTCCATGCAGGCCGAGAGGGACTCGAACCCCCAGCCGCCGGCTTTGGAGACCGGCGCTCTTCCAGTTGAGCTATCGACCCTTCGGCTTACAGCAGGCCGGGGTGCCCCTCGGTCCTGCGGAACCGCCGATCTATGCGCTTGCGCCTCGCGGCCAGGGCGAGTGCGCCTTCGCGCGACGATTTGGCCTGGTGATGCCACCCGCAGAGCGATCTCAGGTTGGCGTCTCGGTGGTCGTCACCAGGCACGATGTGGTCCACATCTGTGGCGGGTTCCTCGCAGCGATTCCCGTACTGATCGCGGGCAGTGCAGCGATGTCCGTCGCGCCGCAGGATGCGGGTTCGTGTTCTCGGCCAGTCCGCCGGCAGGCGCTCGCGCCTGTCCGAGCCCGACCAGTTCGGCATTCACACCCCCAGGTCGAGGAGCGCCGCAAACGCGGTCGCGGCCTGCTGGGGCACGACGCCGTTACCGAGGATCTGGAGCTGCTGCCCGCGCGTGAGGCGGGGGACGCCGGTCACGTAGCCGAGGGGAAGACCCATCAGCCACTCAACCCACTCGACCGTGACTCGCGGCCCGCCCTTGCGGCCCACCTCGGTAGGAGGCGGAGCGGCGCGGCCAGTCACGTCCTCCCACTGCCGAATGGCAGCGAGATACTCGCCCCACCAGTGAGCAGGGGAGCGGGGACCGTCCACCGCGGCTTCGGGCTCGCGGCCTTCCCGGATCGCTTCCGAGTAGGGGAGGAGGTAGCAGACCTCGTCATCGAGAGTCGGCCCGTGGCCGCCTGCGCGACGTTCAGCAGGTGGGCGAGCGCCGCCGTTGGACCCCAAATTCGCGGTCGGAGTCTTCAGGGGTCGCGATACAGAACCACCTGTCACGGAGGTGAGGGGCGCTAGCTGCGGTAGCTCGTATGCAGATCCACCGCGCGCTATACCCGACCT
Source organism: Streptomyces sp. NBC_00158 (assembly GCF_045160885.1). Classification (NCBI taxonomy): domain Bacteria; kingdom Bacillati; phylum Actinomycetota; class Actinomycetes; order Kitasatosporales; family Streptomycetaceae; genus Streptomyces; species Streptomyces sp. NBC_00158. Next base: position 2,537,670 of record NZ_CP108161.1, on the reverse strand, counting down.
CGGCCAGGTCACGGAGGACGACTTCGAGGCCGCGCGTCCGGAGGTTCGACACGTTCTCCAGGAAGACGATTCGCGGTCGTACCGTGCGAATGCCGTCAAGGACGTTGACCCAAACTCCAGAGCGAGTGCCTCGAATTCCAACCCGTGACCCCGCAATGCTGATGTCCTGGCAGGGAAAGCCCGCCGTGATCGCGTCGACCTTGCCGACGAGCTGTGTCCAGTCGATCTCGCGGATGTCGCCCAGATTCGGAGCGTCCGGGTACCTCTCGGCGAGGACTGCGCTCGGCCCGGGGGCGCTTTCCGCTACGTACGCGATGCGTCCGCCGATGAGCGGGGCGACTGCCATTCCCAGGCCGCCGTACCCCGCGCAGAGTTCGAGGATCTCCAGAAAGACCCCCACCCCGAAGTACGTACATACGTACTTCGTCATCCCCAGGTGGCCCCTCCGGGGCCAAGCCTGCAACGCGCTAGTCGCAAGGCGTCTTCATGCAGGCGAGCCCCGCCAGGGGCTCAAGCCTCGCGAGCCTTGCGACTTACGTACTTACATATAGAAGTCGCTAATTGATCTTGATTCCGGAAAGACGAAGACTTGTGACCTCGGTCACTTCCCGGCGGCGCCCGAAGGGCGGCGGTGTTGAGCAGCGGCGGCGAAGAGGCGAAGGGAGAAGGCGCCCCGGAGGGGCGACGGCGAGAAGACGGCAAGCAGATGTGGCGGCCGGAGGCCGCCCCTTCCTGAAGACGCGAAGACGTACTTCAGGGCAGGAGAGCGCCGATACAGTCGGCGGCATGGACGAGACGACCTTCACGTACGAGCTTCGTGTGCCAGCGGCAGCCAACGCCGACGAGGGCTGGGAGAAGCCTGCGCACAGTGGTGAGATGACCACCTGGGGCGGCACGGCTCACGACCTCGGCCGCCTGGTCCTCGCCCGCTGGCGCGAGACGTGCCCGGCGAAATACGAGGGCCTTCCCGCTGTCGTCGAGGTGCACAGCGAGAACGGGCGTCACGCGGTGATCGACAACCCGGCACCGGTTCACGGGCCGACGCTCGCCCTTGAGTGCGCGATCGAAGAGGCGCAGATGGCCGACCTTGCCCACGACGTGAAGCGCCAGGAGCTTGCCGAGGCAATGCAGGACGCGAGGCGGTTCGACGGCCTGTCCGACCGGAACATCGAGCACCGTGTGCGCCATGTCCTGACCCCGAACGAGGCGCGCGGCATCCTCGGCGACGGCAAGAGCTGACCTCGCCGCGGCCTTCATTCCTGTGCAGTGCCGGCGGAGGCGCTGCAGAACGGTCATAGCGGCGCTGACCTGCACGTATGTCGTGGCTTGACGCGGCGCGCGACGGCCCCCGTCGACCTTGGAACCGTGGCGGAATCCGAGCTGCTAACACATGGCGGCCAGGAACCCGCCGCCGGCTGGGTCATACCCCCACCCCCCGGGCTATGTCTGGCCAATGCGGACACACCAACTGTTTAGGGTGTGCATCGGATGTTTTCCACAACTGTGGATATTGCCTTCACCTCAGTACATAAGCTCACGTGAGTACTGAACAGGCCGATACGAGATAGAAGCCCATGCAATGTGATGAATCAGGGCACACACGGCATACCAGAGCACAGCGGGCGCGCACGCACACGCGTAAGAGGCTAAGGACTCCAGCCCTCCGCAGTGGGCACGGTTGCGGCGCAGCCTGGGCAGCGTGTTAAGGTGTAGCCACATCGCACCGAACGGACCGGCAACGGGACGGACGGAACGACATGCAGAACCGGTAAAACCGCAGCCCACAACGGGGGTTGCAGAGAAGCCGGGGGATAGTGTTAAGATGTAGCCACATCGAACGGACCACGGTCCCGGAGATCGCTAGGCCAAGGGTCCTGGCGGTAGGACATGGGAGTGCCTACCGCTGACCAGGCCAAACGCGAAACTCCACCCGATGAATGGTGTAAAGTTAGAACAGACGCCGAGCCAAACGGTTCGGCGAAACTCTCCGGCTAGTGTAAACTTTGAACACGCCGGTACCGAAAGGTAAGGCCACATGAGCGAGTACGTCTTCTCCGCCCACGACAGGCAGTACGGCAAGGCCGTGGGAATCAAGCGGGCGGATGGCGACTTCCGGTGCTACCAGTGCGTCGACTTCAGCTTCTACGAGCGAGCTGTCACCGCACAGGACGCAGGGGAGAAGTGCACCTACTGCGCCGGCCCCGTATTCCTCACGGTCGAGGCCATCGCAGAGATCGAGCGGCCGAAGCGTCCGGTGAACCTTGCGAAGACCGATGTCCAGCGCTTCCCCCTCCTGACCATGGCCTACAACCTCGGCCGCCGCGTGGAAGACCTGTCACTCGAACTCGACCAGGCACGCCGCCTCATAGCGCAGCAGGCTGCCGAGATCGACCGCCTGAACGGCATCGAACCGAAGACGGAAGAGGAGCTGGAGGTCGTCTTCATCGCGGTCGACCTCGACGCCTAAGTGTGAAGTTTGACCCTACAAGGCGAAACGCCCTGCGGTCCCACCGTGCCCCTGGTCTGGGTGCGGTGGGGGGTGTCGGCGGGAGGTTCGGTGCCTCCCCCCTGACGAGCCAGCCCGTCAGTCCAACCCATGAATTCGAGGTCTTCATGAGCGCGAAGGTCGTCGCCCCGAGCGACGCGAAGTTCAACCTGATGCTGGTCATCGGGCAGCCATACAAGGGTGTCCCCGGAGCCACGCAGACCACGTACGTGCAGGAGTACCTCTCCGAGGAACCGGACGACGTCGAGCTGTTCGTACCCGATGGGTGGGAGCTTCTCGAAGACGAGTCCGAAGAGATCATCCGAGGCGCCCACGACTGCGACTGCTGCGGGATGCACATCATGAACGCCCGCGAGTGTGAAGCCTGCCGGAACGAAGACTGCGACCCGGCCAACTCGTGGCACTGCTTCACCGGCTACTGCGACGGTTCCGACTGCGCCTTCGAGGGCGAGTGCGAGCCGAACCACGAGGTCCGAGTCTGGCGCGAGAACGGCGACCTGGTGGGTCTGTGGGAGGTCCAGCCTGAAGGGACCGGCCGAGTCCTCGTGACTCAGCGCGAGGGGTACGAGCGCGACGCGGAGTCCCGCTTCACCTCGCTGTGGTCCGCCTGGCAGTACGCCCAGGGCTGCGCCGAGATGCACGCCAAGACCCTCCGCGACGAGTGCGAGTGCGGCGAGGACGACTGCGGCGTCCTGCACCCCCACGGGATTTCCCTGCAAGAGGTCACGAGCAACTCAGACCTCGCTCGGGCCTGATCCCTCCCGGCTGTCCCTTCCCACACAGGGAGAGGGCAGGGACAGCCACCCCAGCAACGCAAAGGCGAAACGCCCTCCGGGCGTCAGCGGCAGGCGGGGCCTGCCCTCTGACGAGCCAACCAGCGTCAGCAACCGATCACTGAAACACGAGGACACATGCACCCGCAGACCGAATCCGCGGTCAAGGCTGTCGCCGGCACCCTGCTTTCGCACAGCACGATCTACGGCCTCGCCCTGGCCTACGACCGCGAAGAGTTCCGCCTCATGGCCCGCAAGTTCGAGGACAAGGGCCTTGCGCACATGGCCGAGGAGTACCACCAGCGCGCCGACCTCGCGGCCGGACTGCACCACGCCGTCTTCTGGCAGTACGTGACCGACGACGAGCTGATCACAACGCACTGGGAACCGCTCCTGGGCGCGGTCGTCCGCCGAGAAGCGTACGAGCTGGTCGAGAAGGAGCGGGCGGGGAAGCTCCTCGCCGACAACCCGAACGATCCGACGTACCGCGAGATCTGGCGCTGGGAGCGGGACCGGGCCACGAAGAACGCGGCCAAGCTCGCCGAACTGAAGATCAAGCTCACCGCCGTGCGTGACGCCTTCCGCACCTCTTCCGTCTGACCCTCCACCCTCGGGCCTTCCTGCACACAGGGAGAGCAGGGAGGCCCTTCCGGAAAGCGAGCCCAACCATGATCAAGCCCGACGACGAGATCACCTTCCGCGCCCCCGACTGCGGCGCGCACTCTCTCGCTCTTCGATTCGGCGACGTGCTGGTGACGGGACTCTTCGAGCCCTTCGCAATCGACCCCCTCGCCGAGCTGACGGTGACGTACGACCTGCCGACCTACGAGGAACGCGAGGCAGCGGCCAAGGCCCACATCGACGCCCTCGCCATCGCTCACATCCTCAACGGCTGGGACCTGATTTCCGCCTGACCCCCAGATGCAAAGGCGAAACCTCCCGAAGGGAGGTCAGCGGGAGGCGGTCCCTCCCCTCTGACGATGCCAGCCCGCATCGAACCCCCGAAAGGTTCCGACATGGCTACCCCCATGCCTGAAGACGGCAAGCTCGCCAAGATCCGCGCCATCCTGGCGAAGGCCGAGGATCCGGCCACCACCCCCGAAGAGGCTCAGGCGTACTTCGCGAAGGCCGCCGAGCTGATGGCGAAGTACGGGGTCGAGCGGGCGATGCTCGCCGACCTGAACCCGAACACCGACCGCCCCGGCGACCGCATGATCAAGGTGCAGGGCACGTATGCCGGTGACCGGATACTCCTCCTCGGCTACATCGCCGATGCGCTCGGCTGCAAGGGGATCAACCTCCGGAACGGCGAGATCCACCTCTTCGGCCACGAGTCCGACCTCGACCGGGTGGAGCTGCTGTTCACCAGCCTTCTCCTCCAGATGTTCAACGGGATGCGCCAGGGCCGCCCCCGGCTGGGAGAGGCCACAGTCACCTACCGCAAGTCGTGGATGGCCGGGTTCATCCTGACCGTCCACGAGCGGCTGAAGGAGATCGAGGCCCGCGCCCGTCAGGAGGCCGCTCCGAGCGCGTCCGGGCGATCCGCAGAGCTGGTCGTCGCGGACCGGAGGGCCGTCACCCTCGCTCGCTTCCGGCAGGCGTACCCGAACCAGCGGAACGCCGGAACGCACCGCCGACGCGGTAGCGGCATGAACGCCGGTCGCGAGGCCGGACGCCGCGCAGACCTCGGCCAGACCCGCGTGAGTGGTCGTCGGGCGATCGCGGCCTGATCCACCCCACCTCGGGCCGCCTCTGCACACAGGGAGAGCGGGGGCGGCCCCCCGATCGCACAGAGAAGAGAGAGACATGATGCCGTCCATCCGGAACGCCGAGTCGATGGGACTCGACCGGATCAAGATGCTCGTCGCCGAGGTGCTCAAGACCGTGCGCGAGGTCAACGAGTGGCGCAACGACTACGACCCCGGCTCGCAGGAGTGGTACACGCTATGCAACCTCGCGGAGACCGCCGAGAGCCTGGCCCTGTCCCTGCCGGTCGAGATGCTCCCCGACTCGGAATGGCGCCACGTGAGCCCCTCCGAGTACGCGGCCTGCGACGAGATCCTCGCGATCCTCGACGAGGTCAGCGCGAAGTGAACGGCGACCCGTACGACATTGTGACCGGCGCCCTCACCGCGGTACTGACCCTCGTCGTCTGCAACGCGCTCGGCCTGATCGGAATCCTCGCCCGCTGACGCGAGCGGCCTCCTCCCCACAGGGAGAGGGGAGGAGGCCACCCCAGAAAGGCTACCCGTGATCACCATCATCTGTGCCGAGTGCAGCAAGGCCCCCTTCGGGGTGACGGTCTCCGGCCTCTTCCGCTGCGACCACTGCGCCTCCGAGATCAGCACCCGCGATCTCGTGCTCGACCCCGGCGAGGTCTGGGCCATCGACTCCGCCGGCACCCTCGGCTACCTCCGCGCGCCCGACAGGGCCTGACCTCCCCAACTCGCCCGAAAGGCAGGACACATGACCGCCCCGTTCCTCTCCTCCTTCCTGCGTGCCAACCCGCGCAACCTGGACAGCCTCAAGGCCGCCTGGGCCCGAATGCTCGAACTCGGCTACACCACCCGCACCGAGCCGGTCGCCGAACCCGACAACTGCACCCGCACCCGGTGCGCCGGAGTCCACGAGGGCTACCCCGGCAGTGAACACCGATGGGCCCTGCGCTGCCTGCTGTGCAGCGTTGACATCGAGATCTTCTACAGCCACATGCGCGAGCGCACCGGCAAGAACCCCGCTCCGCCCCGCCGCCACAAGGGCTGCAAGTTCTCCGGCCCCAGCCGAGCCCAGGCACGAGCCGCCCGCTACGCCGAACTCGGCCTCGACCTGCCCGCCTGGGACGCAGACGCCCACGCTGCCTGATCAACTCGAAGGAGTCAGCATGTCCGACTTTCTGTCCACCACCGAAGACGGTCGTTTCCGCGCGCGCCTGGTCCGCGACGCACGCGCCGACAACCCCCGCAACGACCCGGACACGCTCGTCCACGTGATCACGATCGACACCTACCTCGGCCAGTACGCGGCGGTCGACGAGGACGGCGGCCCGCTCGCCGACGCCTGGGGACGCCTCGCCTGGAATCGTTGGAAGGGCATAGAGACCTTCACCCGGTATGTGGCGATCATGCACGGCGGAATCGTCCTCGAATCCGCCCCCGACAACGGCCCGCGCTCCCTTTGGTACGTGACCGGCGAGGAGGCCCGAGCCATCGACGGCGGCCTCCTCACTGAGGGCTATGTCGAGGCCGAGATGGAGGAGTACGAAGCCTGGCTCGCCGGAGACGTGTGGGGGGTCGTCGTCGAGGAGACGAGCGAGCCCGACGCCGACGAGCCCGAGTGGTCCCAGGTCGCCACGCGTTCCGGCTTCTACAGCGGCTCGTTCGCCCGAGCGCAGGCCCGAGAGGCCCTCCGCTTCTACGCCGCCCGGTCCGCCGGCACCACGGCCTGACCCACCACAGCACATCGGCTGCCCCTGTTCACACAGGGAGAGGGCAGGGGCAGCCACCCTTCAGCAGACGAAAGAGAGCGCAACATGAGCACGCTGAACCTGTCCTTCGGTTCCGTCACGGTCGAGCGAACTGAAGCCTCGAAGCCCTGGATTACCGCCTACGAGCTGACTGGCCCGCGAGTCCGAGGGACGGTCGAAATCGCACCCGAGTTCCACGAGCTGCGAGTCTCCGACTCCGAGAGTGCGTGGGAGTTCCTCCCCACGGCTTTCACGGTCGCCTACGGCCGCAGCACGTGGAACCGCGCCGGGGCGTCCGGGACGCTCGAAGTCTGCGGCTCCCGCCTGGCGGAGTACACCGTCGTCCGCCCTGGTCAGACTGACTGGCACATCCACGTTCGCCGCGTGCAGACCGGCATAGGCGACTATGAGGCCCCCGAGGGGGCGACCAAGCGGACCCGCGAGATCGTCCAGGCCCTCATCGAGATGCATCGGCGCGACGCTCAGCTCGTCCACGAGAAGGCTGTTGAGTTCCTCCGCAGCCGCCGGAACGCCCGCCTGACAGCCATTGAGCGCGAGGCCCGCGATGTCGAGATCCAGCTCCGCGCCCTCCAGGGCCGTCACGCCGAGCTGCTCATGCGTCAGTCTCTGATGTCTGAGGAGTGGTCTTTCGAGACCGCGATTGGCGAGGCCGCCCCGAAGGTCGGAGGCACGTGGACGCTCGGCCCGGCCGTCCCCGCCTTCGGCACGATGACGGCGTGAGGCACCAGCTCCGCAAGCGTCCGGAAGGCCGCCTCCAGTGCACCCTGTGCCGGGCGGCCTTCCGGGACCGCGAGAGCGCCAGCCGCTCCCGCTTCACCTGCCCAGGCGAGCACCTCGCCCACGGCCTCTCCGGCCAGCGTGAACACCTCGTCTACCCCACGTGGGCCCGCGACCGCACCTGTGGAGGGTGGGGCTGCGACGAGCCCGACCCGCAGCACTGGCACGGTCCCGACCCACTCTGCGACTGGCCCGGATGCGACCTATGCCTCCACGACTGCGACTGCGACGTCTGCGAGGGACACGTGCACGCCCCCGGCCTGAACCGACTCCACGACAGTCACGAAGGATGAACACGATGAACACCTCGATCGCCGAACTCAAGCCCGCCGGCACCGCGGAATCCGGCAGGGAGCCAGCGCCGCTCGTCGGCTTCGCGGGCGCCGCACGCGCAGGCAAGGACACCGCCGCCGACGTACTCCTCAGCGCCGGGTGGCAGCGCAAGGCGTTCGCCGACAAGGTCAAGGAGATGCTGTACGCCCTCGACCCCCTCATGGTGGAAAAGGAGTACGCCGAGGGCGTGACCAGCCTCCGCTACGAGGTGGACGGCTACGGGTGGGAGACCACGAAAGACGTCTACCCCGAGGTGCGCCAGTACCTCCAAAGGCTCGGCACTGAGGGCGGCCGGGCAGCCCTGGGGGAGAACGTGTGGGTCGACGCTCTCTTCCGCGACTACGAGACCTGGGGCCCCACCGTCATCACCGACGTGCGCTTTCCCAACGAGGCGGACGCGATCCGCCAGCGCGGCGGCCTGGTCATCCTCGTGGAGCGGCCGGGCTCAAGCCCCATCGCGCAGACCGGGCACGCGAGCGAGAACGCCTTGACCGGATACGCCTTCGACGCAGTGGTCCGCAATGACGGCACCCTGTGGGAGATGTACGCGCGTGTGATGCAGACCATCAGGGCGGCAGATGTAAACATGGAACACGCCTGTTAAGGTGAAGCCATGAGATTGACCCCCCGGAAGGAAGAGGTCGAAGCTATCAAGGCGCTCCTGGAGGACCCCACCTTCGAGAGCGCCGACCAGATGGCAAAGGCGATCTACAAGACAGCCGCCGAACTCCTCCAGATGCGCGACCTGTTCGCCCTCGTGCACACCTGGAAGGACGGGCACCGCGGATTGAATTTCGGGCCGTTCGGAAGCGAAGCCGAGATCAAGACCTTCGCCTCGAAGATGGCCTTCGGGGGGACCGGCCGAGTCGTCAAGCTCTACAGCCCCGGCGCGATGTTGGCCAACGTGGACGGCAAGAAGGGGTGGAAGGGCTACTGCTTCCACCCCGAATGCGGCCACGCCCCCTTCACTCACTCCCTTGCCGGCGCCGCCCGAGGCGCCTGCCAGATCCCCACCTGCCCCTGTGGCAAGTTCCAGCAGAAGTGATCAGAGAGACGGACGCAGAATGACCAGCACCGACCCGGCCGACATCCTCCGCGCCCCGAGCATCACCGAGGACGAGATCGCCGAACTGCTGGCCCTGCGCGGCAAGACGGCACGGGTATCCGATGCCTTCCTCGTTCGCCTCGCCGCTCACCTCGCGAAAGCCGAGGCGGAAGGTGTCATCAACCCCGCCCGCCATTTCGCCGAGTACCTCGGAGTCCAGCGCCCAGCCGTCCTTGTCTACATGCGGATCATCCGCAACCGCAGCCGCAGCCTCGGACTCACCCGCCACTGACCCGCCGAAGGAGCCATCACCATGAAGACCGTCGAATTCCACACCTGCGAGTGCTCCGGCAAGCGGGCCTTTGCCGACGAGCGAGCAGCGGAGAAGGCGCTCGGCCGGGCTCAGGCCAAGCGCGACCGCAATGCCGAACGTCGAGGACAGCGCCGGGCCATCGACCGCGAAAACCGCGTCTACCAGTGCGACTTCGGCATGTGGCACCTCACGAAGCAGTCCCGCCGCTCCTATGAAGAGCAGGCCGCCCACTACGCGGCCTGAGTGTAAAGATTGAACCAGAGAGGCTCGTCGTGACCCCCATCAACCTCCGTTCCGACATGACCGTCCAGCTCGTCGACCACAACCTGTCGGACGAAGCGGTCGTGCGCGCCGCCCGCGTCTCCACCCTCGGCCGCAGCTCCGGCGGCGCCCGGACGACCGAGGAAGCCCGAGACAAGGGGCTGATCGGATTCCTCATGCGCGAGAGGCACGGCAGCCCCTTCGAACACGGCAGCCTCACCCTGTACGTCGAGGCCCCGATCTTCGTCTTCCGTGAATGGCAGCGCCACCGCATCGCCTCGTACAACGAGGAGTCCGCCCGCTACCGCGAGCTGCGGCCCGACTTCTACCTCCCCGCAGTAGGCCGCAACCTCGTCCAGGTCGGCAAGGCAGGCAGCTACCGCTTCGAGCCGGGCACGACAGAGCAGTTCGCCATCGTGGACGCCGAGCTGGTCAACGCCTACGAGACCACCTATCGCTCCTACGAGCGGATGCTCTCCGCCGGCATCGCCCGCGAGGTCGCCCGCGCCGCCCTGCCGGTCGGCATCTACACCTCGATGTACGTCACCATGAACCCCCGCGGACTGATGAACTTCCTCAGCCTCCGCACCCATCGCGAGGACGCTGCATTCGTTTCCAACCCTCAGCGCGAGATCGAGATGTGCGCCGAGAAGGCCGAAGCGATCTTCGCCGACCTCATGCCCGTGACCCACGCGGCCTTCGAGGCGAACGGGAGAGTCGCCCCGTGACGAAAGAGGAGTGGCTGAAGCGCGAGTTGGCCAAGGCGCCCGTACGGGACGAGGCCCACCGGCACTACGTCATGAAGCTCTGGGGTCTACGGCCCGCCAAGAGAGAAGTCCCCCTCCCCGTGTAGGGAGGGGGACTTTCCCCGTTACGTCGCCGCCTGGTTCTTCTGCCAGACAACCTCGATCAGCTCCGGATCGAACCGCTTCCCTCTGCCGGCGGGATGCACGATCACGGCCCGCACAGCAGCCTTCAGGCGCGTGCGCTTCTCCGTCATCGTCAGCCCTTCCCAGTCCGCGAGCGCGTCCGGCGTCAGCATTGCCTTCTTCCGCTTCTGAAGGGCAAGCTGTCCGCGCTTCGAGGTCAGCTTCTCCCGCTCGCCTTCCAAGTCCTCGATCATGTCGAGAGCCGACGAGGTAGAGATCCGCCCTGCCTTGCGCCGCGCGTTCACGTCCTCGATCTCGCTCGCGATCTCCGAGAGCCGCCTGTCGTGGACCGTCTCGTCGATCTCCGCAGCCTTCGCCACATCGGAGCCGAGCGTCACCCGCGTCTCCAACAGGAACGCGGTCTCGACCAGCTCATCAATCGGCGGCCCGACGCGGGTGATCCCGCCGCACCCTCCCTGGTTCGAGAGGCAGGCGTACCGGAACCTGTACTTCTCGTAAGCGCCCGTCCCTCTCTTGTAGGGGTTGGACCACATCGGCGACGAGCACTTCCCGCACCGCGCTATCCCAGACAGAAAGTGCGACGCCGTGGTGTCGTGCTTCCCGCTCTTGAGTCCGGCCTTGTTCGCCTCCTTGCGCCGCTTGATCTCGTCCACCGCGGCCTGCCACTCGTCCGGCGAGCAGGGAGCTTCCCAGTCACCCCGGACCGGCTCACCGTTCTTGTAGACGATGAAGTCCGGCAGCCACAAGCGCCCCGAGGCCGCCCGGCGCATGGACTCGGGGACGTGGAAGCGATAGCCAGCAACGCGCGGGCTTATGAGGATCGCCTCGGCGGCCGTGTGCTGGATCTTGCGGATACCGTCGTGTGACTTCTTGTTCCGCTTCGGCTCGTAGCCGTACTCGATCAGGGCCCGGCGGAAGTCGGCGACCTTGTAACCGCCAGGGATGGCGAGGATCGCATCGCGGATCATCTTGCTTTCCACGTCATCCAGGGTGCGCCGGTCCTCACCCCAGCCGAAGGCGCGAGGCGCTCCGTGCATGACGCCCTTCTCGGCGACACGGCGGTTCGTACGGGCCACACGGCGGCGCGTGTTGCCGATCTCCATGTTGCCCACGGTGGCCTGCATGACGAACATGCCCCGACCCTCGACGGTCGCGAGGTTCACGCTGCCCTCGACGCTCAGGCCGATGTACTCGGGGTTCATCTCGAAGACCCGGCACACGCGGGCGGCGTCATAGACGAGGCGCGCAAGCCGGTCGGAGTGCAGGAAGAGAATGCCTCGGATGATGCCCGCTTCGAGATCCTTCAACATGTTCTCGAAGTCCTGGCGGACGATGAAGGGGTCCGAGGCAGGCGTGTTGTTGTCGCAGTAATCGCGGACGATCGTCACGTCGTCGGGGAGGACAGAGGCCAGGGCGCGTATCGCGTCTTCCTGTTCCTTGACCTGCTCCTCGACCTCACGCCATGTCGAGGCGAGGCCCTTCATGGCCTTGTCCTCGGACACGCGCCGGTACATGCCGACGGGTATCAAGTGGTGCTCCCTTGCTCGCTCGCTGCGCGCTGACGCAGGTGTCCAACCCGGCTGGTCAGCGGCTTCGAGCCATATGCCAAGGAGCGATTATCACATGTGGAACCGTTGGTTCCGCAGGTGGGTTAAACGCTGGCCTTGGGCCAGAAAAACACCACGCGCCACTTGCCCTCGTAGGACTTGTGGTCGATCTGCGCGAACTGCTTGTCGGCGTCGAGGGAGACGCAGGCGGTCAGATCGTAGGTGGGGAACTTGTCACCGACAGTGAGCACACTGACTCCTTGCAGAGCGGAAAGGGGCCCTTTTGGGGGCTTTCCGAAGGGGTTGGACGGTCTCACATGCTGGCACAGTGACATTGATCGCGGAAATCGCTAAGGGCGGTCCCGCTGATCAGGCTTCCCTATCAATCATCTCCGTGGGGGAGGTCCGGCGGGGAGACCCGCCTGCTTGCGCCTACTTGCAGAACTCCGCCAGGGCCTTCGCGGCGCCCTCGCCGTAGCCGCGCAGCCACTCGGGGTCGGGCTGGACCGCGGTCTGCGGGGGAGCGGTCTTGCAGGTGGTCTTCGTGGAGTCGTAGCCGCGCTGGTAGCCCTTGTCGTACTCGGTGGTGCCCGTCTGCCCGTCCTGCGTGCCGCCGCAGAACGTCTTGGCGGCCAGGGCCGCGCCCGCGTCGTAGCCCTTCTGCCAGTTCGGGTCGACCTGGGCCAGGTTCTGCGGCGGCTTCGCGCCGCACTGTGCCCTGATCGCCTGGAACCCCTTCTGGAAGCCCTTGTCGTACTGGGCCTTCGCGTCGGCGTCCGTACCCGTGTCGGTTCCGGTCTTCACGGGGTCCGTGCCGCCCGTGCAGGTCACGCCCCCGACCGTGTAGTGGCCGGCGGGCACGCTGCCGATCGCGACGCTGCCCTTGGTGGGCTTGTAGTCCGGGTTGCTGTAGCCGTTGTCGCCCTTGACGGAGACGACGTCCTCGGTGAATCCCTTGCCCTGGACCGCCCACTCGTTCGGCGGCTTGCCGTAGCCCTTGATGACCTCGCAGGTGCCGGCCGTGGGGGCCGCCGGTGCGGCGTGGGCCATGACCGTCGGGCCGAGGACCAGCGGTGAGACCGCCAGAGGGGTCAGAACGGCGATCCGCAGGAACTTGTTCCTCATGGTTGCCTCCAGGGTTCGGCCCGTGGCCGGGCCCTTCGTCCCTCCCTCCACTCTCACGCACCACCGGGCCGCCCGCAGCGCGCACGGCCTAGTCTGGTGCTGGGCGATCGGAGGTACCTATCAGTGGCTGTCGGCAACAGGGGAGCGAAGCAGGCGACGCTCGCACAGCTGCGGGCGTTCGCCGCCGTCGCCGAACACCTGCACTTCCGGGACGCGGCCGCCTCGATCGGCATGAGCCAGCCCGCGCTCTCCGGCGCCGTCTCCGCACTGGAGGAGGCCCTCGGCGTCCAGCTGCTGGAGCGGACCACCCGCAAGGTGCTGCTCTCCCCGGCGGGCGAGCGGATCGCGGCCCGGGCCCGCACGGTGCTCGACGCCATGGGCGGGCTGCTGGAGGAGGCCGAGGCCGTACGGGCCCCCTTCACCGGGATCATGCGGCTCGGGGTGATCCCCACGGTCGCCCCGTACCTGCTGCCGACCGTCCTCGGGCTCTTCCACCGGCGCTACCCCCGCATGGACCTCCAGGTGCACGAGGAGCAGACCTCCTCGCTGCTGGAGGGACTGGCCGGCGGGCGGCTCGACCTGCTGCTGCTCGCGGTGCCGCTCGGCGTCCCCGGGGTCACCGAACTGCCCGTCTTCGACGAGGACTTCGTCCTGCTGGCGCCCCGCGAACACCCGCTCGCCGGACGCCGCGACATCCCGCGCGAGGAACTGCGCGACCTGCGGCTGCTGCTGCTCGACGAGGGGCACTGCCTGCGCGACCAGGCCCTCGACATCTGCCGCGAGGCGGGCCGGTCCGACGGGGCCGCCGTCACCACGACCGCCGCAGGACTGTCCACCCTCGTACAACTGGTCGCCGGGGGACTGGGCGTGACCCTGTTGCCGCGCACCGCGCTGCGGCTGGAGACCGCGCGCAACGAGTACCTGGCCACCGGCTACTTCGCCGAGCCCGCGCCCTCGCGGCGGATCGCGCTGGCCATGCGGACCGGGACCGCCCGGCAGGAGGAGTTCCGGGCCATCGCCGCGGCGCTCCGCGAAGCCGTACGCCCCCTCCCGGTGTGGCCCGCGGAGTAGGGGGTGTCCGCGGAGTAGCGCCTGCCCCGCCCCCCGGGCGGACGGCGCGACTTCGCGGACACCCCCTGGGGCGTACGGCTCCGCCCGCTACTCCGTGCGCAGCCCGTCGGGGCGCATCAGGCGCAGCAGCGGCGGCAGGCTCAGCAGGGTGACCGCCGCGACCAGCCCCGCGCCGGCGCCGGTCAGCAGGAGCACCTGGGTCCACTCGACCCGCACCGGGACCTGCGCCAGCCCCATCAGCAGCGAGCCCAGCCCGGTGCCCGCCACCGCCGCCAGGACCAGCCCGAGGGCCACCGGCAGCGCCGTCTGCCAGAACACCGACAGGCACAGCGTCGAGCGCCTGGTGCCGAACGCGACCAGGGCCGCCAGCAGCCTCCTGCGCTCGCGCAGCTGCTCCAGCTGGCCGACCAGCAGGCTGGTGCCGATCAGGACCAGGACCCCGGCCGCGCCGAAGAACAGCCCGGCCCGGATCCCGGGGAGGGCGCCGTCCTCCTGCGTGGCCCGCAGGGTCATCGCCGTGGCCAGGGGGTCCGCCTTGAAGGCGGCGGTGCGCACCCGCTCCAGCCCGTCCGGCACGGAGTCGTCGAGCTGGACGTAGACCTGCGCGAACCGGGCCCGCCCCACGTCCTTGGGCGCGGCGGACGGGGTGGCCAGCAGGCCCGTGCGGAGCTTGCCGGTCGGGTCCTCGCGGGGGCGGACGGTACGGGCGCCGGCCGGGACGGTCCACTCGACGGTCTTCCCGCCCAGGGCGGCCGACTCCGCGGCGGAGATCCTGACGTCCCCGGCGAACACCCGGTCCCCGGGAGCGACGGCCTCCTCCAGGGGGCCGCCGCTGAGGAGGAAGACGTCACCGTCCCGGCAGGGGCCGAGCTCCGCCACCTCGTCGAGCGCCCGGCAGCTGCCGATGGTCACGTCGGGCGAGCCGGGGCTCGGGACCTGCCGGGCGACGCCCACGACGGTCAGCGGGACGGCCCGGACCACGCCCGGGGTCCCGGCGAGCTGCCGGCCGAGTTCTTCCAGACCGTCCTCGGTGCCACCGTGCATCAGCACCGCGACCGAGGCCCGGGACGGGTCCTGCCCGGTCTCCCGCGTGGTGTCCGCCTCCACGCCCGAGAAGAGCATCTGGAGGGCGATCGCCCCGGCGACGGCCACCGTGATGCCGTTGACCAGCCGGGCGGAGGGACCGCTGGAGACCTGTAGGCGGCGGACCGCCAGCTGCCAGGAGACGGGCCCGCCGCGCATCCGGCCGACGCACCGCTCCAGCAGCCACGGGAGCAGGGCGGTGACCCCGACCAGCAGCAGCACCACGCCGCCGCCGACCAGCCACTCGTTGAACCGGCCGCCCTCGTATCGGCGGCCCGCCAGCGGCGCGAGCAGGCCGAGCCCGCCGAGCGGCAGCAGCAGCCGCCACCAGATGCGGCGTCGGCGCGGGGGCGCCGTACGCAGGACGCCCAGCGGCTCGATGACCACCCCGCGCAGCGTGAACAGGGTCACGGCCACGGCCGCGACCGGAACGGCGAGGGCCACCAGGGCGACCAGCCCCGGCGCGGGGGCCAGGTCGGCCGGGAAGACGCTGCGCTGGCCGAGGGAGAGGGAGCCGACCAGCCGGCGCCCGACCAGGAAGAAGGCGGAGCCCAGTACGAGCCCGGCCGCGGCTCCGGCCAGCGCCTCCCCGGCCGCGATCCGGCGGACCGTCCGCCCGTCGGCGCCGACCAGGCGCAGCGCGGCGAGCCGCTGGTCGCGCCGCTCCCCGCCGGAGCGGACGGCGGCGGCGATGAACACGGCGACCGGCAGCAGCAGGGCCACGAAGGTCAGCAGGACGGTGAGCATCAGCACCGGGCTGAGCTCCGCCCGTTCGGGAGCGGGGGCGAAGCCGGTGACGCGCCGGACGCGGAACTCGCCCGGCTCGGTCGCCGGGAGGCTCTCGGCGCCCCGGTAGAAGACGAGCTCGGCCGGGCCGGTCAGGCCGGCGTCGCCGATGACGGCGCCGATCCTGCCGTCGAGGCGCTCGCGCAGCAGCGCTCCCTCCGGCGAGCGCAGCAGCTCGCGCAGGGCGGGGGAGACGGCCAGTTCACCGGGGGCGGGGAAGGCCTTCAGGCCCGGCGGGACCGGGGCCCCGGGGCCCTCCGGCTTCAGCAGCCGGCCCTCGACGTCCTGGCCGCGGTACGTCATGTCGGCGCGGGCTATGAGCAGGGTGTCGGGGCCCGGTGCCGCGGCCGTGGGCGCGCCCAGGAGGGAGCGGGCGTTCCCGCGCTCCTGCCGGGCGGCGAGCGCGCTCGGGACGGCCGTGCTGATCAGCAGCAGCGCGACGCCGAGGCCGACGCCCACACCGGTGAAGAGGGTCCGCAGCCACCCCTCGCGGCCGCCGCCGAGGGCGAACCGGGCGCCCATGGCGAGGTCCCGGGACCACGCGCGGGTCCTGCCGGGCGCGCTCATACGACCGGCTCCATGTCGCGGGAGCGGCCGTCGCGCACGACGATCTCGCGGTCCGAGTACGCGGCGACCCGGGTCTCGTGCGTGACGAGGACGACGGCGGCGTTCGCCGACCGGGCGGCCTCGGTGAGGAGCTGCATCACCAGCTCGCCGTTGAGGGAGTCCAGGGCGCCCGTGGGCTCGTCCGCGAAGATCACCCGGGGTCCGGTGACCAGGGCCCGCGCCACGGCCACCCGCTGGCCCTGGCCGCCGCTGATCTCGCCGGGGCGCTTGGCGGCGAGGTCCTCGACCTGGAGCCGCTCCATCCAGCGCAGCGCGGTCGCCTCGGCCTCCCTGCGCCGGGTCCCGGCGAGGCGCAGCGGCAGGGCCACGTTCTCCACGCAGGTCAGCTCGGGGACGAGCTGGCCGAACTGGAAGACGAAGCCGAAGTCGCTGCGGCGCAGGGCGCTGCGCTCCGCGTCCTTCATCGAGGACAGCTCGCGGCCGGCGTAGGTGACGGTGCCGGAGTCGGGGGTGACGATCCCGGCGAGGCAGTGCAGCAGCGTCGACTTGCCGGAGCCGGAGGGCCCCATGACGGCGACGACCTCGCCCGGGTGGATGGAGAACCCGGCGCCGTCCAGGGCCTTGGTGGGCCCGTACGACTTGCGCAGGTCCGCGGCGGCGAGCAGGGTGCCGGCGGGGGTCATCGGCGGACCTCCCGGGCGAGCTGGTCGAGGCGGGCGGCGGTGAGCTCCAGCCAGCGCAGGTCGGCCTCCAGGTGGAACAGGGCGTGGTCGCAGACCAGCTGGTCGGCGATGTCGCCCTTGCGCTTGCGCTGGGTCAGGATGCGCATCAGCCGCAGGTGCTCGGCGCGCTGGGTGTCGAGGAGCCCGTCGGCGCTGCGGTGGGTCAGCAGCGCCAGGACCACCTTGGTGTACAGGGTCGACTGGAGGTACGGCTCGGGCTTCTCGGGCTCGGAGAGCCAGTGCTCGACGTCGGTGATGCCGGCGTCGGTGATCGCGTACCGCTTGCGTTCGGGACCGCCGCCGCTCTCGACCCCGTCGACCTCTACGAGGCCGTTCTTCAGGAGCCGGGACATGGTCGAGTAGACCTGCCCGTATGCGAGGGGGCGGTCGTGGCCGAAGGTCTCGTCGAAGGCGCGCTTGAGGTCGTAGCCGTGGCGCGGGCCGGCCTCGAGGAGGCCGAGCAGGGTGTGGCCGATGGACATGGCCGCGACTATACACGTCGTGTATACGCATGGTGTATAGGTCTCTGACGTGCGGATACGCGCGGATGCCCGCAGCGGATACGCCGAAGGCCCGCCGACGCGGAGTCGGCGGGCCCGGACGGGTCCTGCGGGATTGCGGGATCACGGGCGCACGGGCTCAGGGGTCCGGTGCGCTGCGGGGGCGGCCGCGCGGGGGGATCGGGGCGGCGCCGCCGGGGAGCCGGCCCGACTCGGACAGGGCCCTGCGCAGCAGGAACTCGATCTGCGCGTTCGCGCTGCGCAGCTCCTCGCCGGCCCAGCGCGCGAGGGCGTCGTAGACCTGCGGGTCGAGCCGCAGGAGCACCTGCTTGCGCGCCTGCCGTGCCACCCGGGCGGTCTTGCCCTCGGCGGGGTCCGGGGCGGGACCGGACCCGGGACCGGACCCGGAACCCTGGCCCTGGGGCCCGCCGGGGCGGGGGGCGGCGGAGGGGGTCACTGGTAGAGGGTGCCCGTGTTGATGACGGGCGTGGCCGCGCGGTCGCCGCAGAGCACCACCATCAGGTTCGAGACCATGGAGGCCTTGCGCTCCGGGTCCAGGTCCACGATGTCCTCCTCGGCCAGCCGGGTCAGGGCGAGCTCCACCATGCCCACCGCGCCCTCGACGATCTGCTTGCGGGCCGCCACGACCGCGCCCGCCTGCTGGCGCTGGAGCATCGCGGAGGCGATCTCCGGAGCGTACGCGAGATGCGTGAAGCGGGACTCGACGATCTCCACGCCCGCCGCCTCGACCCGGGTCGCCAGCTCGGCCGCGAGCTTCTCGGTGATCTCCTCGGCGTTCCCGCGCAGCGACAGGCCGCCCTCGTCGTGGGCGTCGTAGGGGTACTCGATCGCGATGTGCCGGACCGCCGCCTCGGTCTGGGTCTCGACGAACTCGGTGAAGTCATCGACCTCGAAGACGGCGCGCGCCGTGTCGGCGACCCTCCACACCACGACCGCCGCGAGCTCGATCGGGTTGCCGTAGGCGTCGTTGACCTTGAGGACGGCCGTCTCGTGGTTGCGCACCCGGGTGGAGATCTTCTGGCGCGAGGTCAGCGGGTTGACCCAGCGCAGTCCGTCCGCGCGGACCGTGCCCCGGTAGCGGCCGAAGAGCTGGACCACCCGGGCCTCGCCGGGGGCCACGGTGTTGAGGCCGGTCATCGCGAAGAAGGCGGAGAGGACCAGCAGGGCGCCCAGCGGGATCAGGGTCGCCTTGACCGCCGTCGCGGCGGACACGGCGGCGACCGCCAGCAGACCCGCCCCGGCCGCCACGCCCACCAGCCCGAAGAGCAGGGCGGGTCCGCCGCCGACGCTGCGCGCCGTGAACTCACGTACCGCACTCGGCCGTGCGTCCGCTTCGATTGCCATGGAATGCCCCCGTTTGGTGTGTTGCGTCCGGCCGTCGTCGACCGCGTCGCTCTATCAAAGTGATATCACTTTTTGCGGACACCGCAACCCTTCCGGCATCGTTGGCGTCGGTTCCATCGGAGTGGGTGCTGATTCTCACGTCCGAATTGACCGGTATTGATCTGGGTTGATCAACCTTTGTCACAGCCTGCGGTGTTAGTTTTCTGAGCTGACGTCGGGGGGGTAATCGAGCGGAGCGGGAGCGATGGGCCGAGCAGATGCGCGACGGGCGCAGCAGCAACGCGGTGCGCGGAATGCGCCGAGCGGGCGCGCCGGCGGGCGCGCGGGCAAGGCGACGAAGAAGCGCAGTGGCATACGCCGCTTCCTCAACTGGAAGACGCTGCTGGGGACTTTCCTCGGCGGCATCCTCCTCCTGGTGGTCGCGGGCATAGCCCTCTACTTCTCCGTGGACGAGCCGACCGACCCGAACAAGACCGCGACGCTCCAGAGCAACACGTACAAGTACGCCGACGGTTCGATCATGGCCCGCACCGGCGACATGAACCGCGAGATCGTCCCGATCGACAAGGTCCCCGAGGACGTCCGCACCGCGTTCATCGCGATCGAGAACAAGACCTTCTACACGGACCGCGGCGTCGACGTCATGGGCGTGGTCCGCGGCCTCGTCAACACGGTCCGCGGCAAGGGCACGGCCGGTGGTTCGACGATCACCCAGCAGTACGTCAAGAACTACTACCTGACCCAGGACCAGTCGCCGACGCGCAAGCTGCGCGAGCTGATCATCTCCCTCAAGGTCGACCAGCGGATGGAGAAGCCCGACATCCTCGCGGGCTACCTGAACACCAACTTCTACGGCCGCAACGCGTACGGCATCCAGGCCGCCGCCCAGGCCTACTACGGCGTCGACTCCGACAAGCTGACCCTGGAGCAGGGCGCGTACCTCGCCGCCGTCATCCAGGCCCCCAGCCAGTACGACTGGGCGACCGCCGGCCCCAACGGCAAGCGCCTCGTGATGATCCGCTTCAACGCCGTCCTCGACAACATGGTCGAGATGGGCAAGCTGGACCAGGCCAAGCGCCAGACCCTGAAGTTCCAGGAGCCGATCAAGCCCAAGCCGCGTCCGGGCATGGACGGCCAGAAGGGCTACCTCATCCAGGCCGCCGAGGCCGAGATGAACCGCCAGGGGATCAAGGACGCCCAGATCAACGCCGGCGGCTGGACGATCACCCTCGCCATCGACAAGAAGAAGCAGGCCGCCCTGGAGAAGGCCGTCCAGGACGAGCTGGAGTCCAAGCTCGACCGCAAGGACACCAAGAACCGGCCCCAGGACCAGAGCGTCCAGGCCGGCGCCACCTCCGTCGACGCCAAGACCGGCCACATCGTCGCCATGTACGGCGGCGTGGGCCTGACGGAGAAGGCGGCGAGCAACGCCCTGCGCACCGACTTCCAGCCGGGCTCGACCTTCAAGCCGATCGTGCTGGCCTCCGCCCTGGAGAACGGGTCGAAGACCCAGGACGGCCGCCCGATCAACCCGAGCACCCTCTACGACGGCACCAGCAAGCGTCCCGTGGTCGGCAGCGACACCCCGTTCGCCCCGCAGAACCAGGACAACGAGAACTACGGCGACCCGATGATCTCGGTCCAGGAGGCCACCAACTCCTCCGTCAACTCGGTCTACGCCCAGATGATCGTGGACGCCAAGCCGACGAACGTGAAGAAGACCGCCCTCTCCATGGGCATGACCGACCGTCCGGGCTGGCCGCAGACGAGCCCCGCCATGTCGCTCGGCACGATGAGCGCCAACACCGTCGAGATGGCCGCCGTCTACGCCACCCTCGACAACCACGGCAAGAAGGTCACGCCGAGCATCATCAAGAAGGCCGAGCACAAGGACGGCGAGTTCACCCCCGTCACCCCGATCGGCTCCCAGGTGCTCACCAGCACCACCGCCGACACCGTGACCAAGGTCCTCACCGGCGTGGTCGAGAACGGCTCCGGCAAGGCCGTCCGCAGCTCCGCCTACGAGGCCGCGGGCAAGACCGGTACCACCGAGTCCAACGTGGCCGCCTGGTTCACCGGCTACACCCCCGAACTGGTCACCGTCGTCGCGATGTTCGGCGAGGACCCCAACACCCACGGCCAGGTCACCCTGACCGGTACCGCCGGCAAGGGCCGCGCGGGCGGCTCCAGCTTCCCCGCGCAGATCTGGCAGGCGTACACGACGGCCGCGCTCAAGGGCCAGACCACGGGCCAGTTCGACCTGGACGACGCCAGGATGGGCACCCCGGCGCCCTCCCGCGCGCCCTCCCCGTCGGGCACCCCGAGCGGCTCCGGCACCCCGACGCCGTCGGGCTCCGGCAGCACCCGCCCGACCGGCACCCCGGACCCCTCGGGCAGCTCCGGCGGCTCGACCCCGCCGACCGGCAAGCCCACGACGCCGACCGGCAAGCCGACCACGCCGACGGGCAAGCCGACCCCGCCGACGAAGGACCCGACGCCGCCCGTCCCGCCGGGTCCGAACCTGGACGACAGGTAGGCGCACGACGACGACGGCCCCGCAGCGATTCCGCTGCGGGGCCGTCCCGTTCCCGTTCCCGTTTCCGCTTCCGCGTGCTCCGGGCGGTCAGCGCCGTTCGTGCGCCCCCGGCAGCGGGAGCTCGAACCAGACCACCTTGCCGCTGCTCAGCCGGGTCGCGCCCCACCGCCGGGCGAGCCGGTTCACCAGGAACAGGCCGCGCCCGCCCTCGTCGGTGTCCCGGGCCCGCCGCTGGCGCGGCAGCTGCGGCGAGTCGTCGCCGACCTCGCAGCGCAGCACGTCCGTGCGCAGCAGCCGCAGCGTCACCGGCCGCTCCGCGTAACGGACGGCATTGGTGACCACCTCGCTGACCAGCAGCTCCAGCGAGTCGCTCAGCTCCTCCAGCCCCCAGCGGGCCAGCGCGCGCCGGGCGAACCGGCGGGCCCGGCCCGGAGCGGTCTCCTCCGGGTCCAGGAACCAGTACGCCACGTCGCTGGGCGCGATGCCCTCGAAGCGGGCCGCGAGCAGCGCGATGTCGTCGTCCCGGTCACCCGGGCCGAGCATGTCCAACACGTCGTCGCAGAGGGCCTCCAGCGGCGGCGAGTGGTCCAGCCCGGTCAGCTGCGCGGTCGTCGCGAGGCGCTCGCGCAGCTGCTCGATGCCGGTCCACACGTCCCGCAGCCGGGACTCCACCAGCCCGTCCGTGTACAGCAGCAGGGTGGCCCCGGCCGGGGCGTCCAGCTCCACGGCCTCGAAGTCCACGCCGCCGACCCCGATGGGGGCGCCCGGCGGCACGCGCAGCACCTCGGCGCGGCCGCCCAGGTGCAGCAGCACCGGCGGCGGGTGGCCGGCGTTGGCGATGGTGATCCGGTGCGAGACGGGGTCGTAGACCGCGTACAGGCAGGTGGCCATGCGGTCGGAGCCCAGCCGCTGGGCCTGCTCGTCCAGGTGGTGCAGCACCTCGGCCGGCGGCAGGTCCAGCTGGGCCAGGGTCTGCGCGGTGGTGCGCAGCTGGCCCATGATCGCCGCGGAGGTCATGGAGTGGCCCATGACGTCGCCGACGACCAGCGCGACCCGGCTGCCCGGCAGCGGTATGGCGTCGTACCAGTCGCCGCCCACCCGGGCCGTCTCGGCGGCGGGCAGGTAGCGGGAGGCCAGCCGGACCCCGGTGGGCTGGGGGAGGCCGTCGGGCAGCATCGTGCGCTGGAGCTCGTCGGCGATGTACGCCTCGCGCCCGTACAGCACGGCCTTGTCGATGCCGAGCGCGGTGTGCGTGGCCAGCTGCGCGGCGACGAGCAGGTCGTTCTGCTCGAACGCGTCCCGGTCGGGGGTGCGCAGGAACACGGCCGCGCCGATCACCCGGCGGCGGCCCCGCAGCGGGGCCAGGATGGCCCGCTGGCCGCGCGGCACGGGATGGTCGGTGCCCAGCAGCTCCGGGAGCGCGTCCTTGGCCCCGGCGGCCGAGCCGAAGACCGGGCGCACGCCGCGCAGCACCTCGGCGAGGGCCCCGCCGGGGCGGATCTCGCACAGCTCGGCCGCGGGCAGGTCACCCTGCGGGCCGACCAGCGGCAGCTGGCTGAAGTCGAGCTCGCCGGCGGCCCCCGCGGCCCCGGCGCCCCCGTCGGCGTCGGTAAGGTCGTCGATCGGCCGGAGCCGGTCGGTGCGGCGCAGCCTTAAAACGACCGGGCCGACGGGCCGCTCGTCGCCGACGGGCAGCGGGTCGCGCAGGTAGACGAGGATGGCGTCGGAGAACGTCGGCACGGTGGCCCGGCACAGGCCGAGCACGATCTCGTCGAGGTCGATGCCGCGCGCGATCCGGCGCGTGGCGGCGCCGACGAACCGCAGCCGGTCGCCCTCGCGGCGGGCCACGCCGACCTCGCCGAAGCCGGGGCCGTGGCCGGAACCGGCGCCGGAGGCCGGGAGCGGGACCGCCCGTACGGCCGCGGCGGCCTCGGCGGCGGCCGGCTCGCCCGGCGCCCCGTCGGCCGGGGTGCGCCGGCCCGCGTTGCGCGCGGCCTCGCCGTCCCGGCCGCGTGCCGCGGCCGCGCCGGTGTCCGCGGGGCCGTGCCCGGAGCCCTCGCCGGTGGTGCCGCGCGGGCGCGGGAAGTCGGCATGCGTGCGTACGGCCTCGGCGGCCGCGATGGGGGCCTTGCCGTGGCCGAGCTCATCCGTACCTCCGCCGGAGGCGACGGTGGGCTGCGGGCCCTCCTGGGAGGTGGGGTACTCCGTCACGCGTGGAATTCCGTCCGTTTGCGCTCGATGTGCGCTGCACTCAACTCGGTCAGTCGCGGTATACCCGCTCAGCGGCGGGGGCACCATCACCCCCGGGTACCGCGTCCCGCTCGTTACCTTTCGCTCGCGTCGACCTCCGGTCAAGTCCCGGTCGCCGCAGGTCATTTACGGGTGCGGGACCGGTGGGGCCCCTCGTGCACGACCTGCGGAGGACGATCCTACGGTTGACCCCCGGGGGCGCATCAAGGGTCTCATGAGGTCATATGCGCCGGGGTGCGGTCCCAGTCCTCGGGCAGAACCGGAACTCCCCAGGCCGGATCGGGCCTCCAGTCCTGCCATCCGTCGCTGAACGGAGCCCCCCAGGCCTTGACGACCTCCACGGCCGAGCGCCCCGCGTCCACCACCCGGCGCGCCTGGTCCTGGTCCATCAGCCCGATCCGCTGCGCCTGCGCGAACTCGTCCTCGTCCAGCCACTTCCAGCTGCGGTCGGGGTAGACCGCGATGTCGAGGAAGTGGTCGACGGAGTCGACCCCGCCGGCCCACCGGGTACGGGGCTCCTCCAGGTTGACGTACCAGTTGCGCAGGGTCCAGTCGTCGTCCCAGAACAGCCAGACCGACCACGGCTCCCCGGGCCGGGCCAGCTTCAGCACGCCCCCGCCGAACCAGCGCGAGCGCGCGGTGGTGCGGGGCGCGGTGTAGCGGGTGGCGAGCGGCTCCCGGTGTACCGGACTGCCGTCGGCCAGCACCGGCTTGACGCACTCGGTGCCGGGCGCCATCCACACGGCGAGCAGCTCGTCCGTGTCGCGCACCACCGTCACCGGGCGGGCGATGTGGATGGGGCCGGCCTGCCCCGGGGCGTGGTCGCGGTAGCGCCAGAGGATCTGCTCCCCGGGCGCCCAGTGCGGCGCCGACGCCGCGTCACCCGCGGCGGGCCGCGCCGCGCCGCCCCCGGGCCCCCCGTAGGTACCTGTCATGCGCAGATCTTAGGGCGGCGGCCCCGCGGGACGCTGCGGTGCAGGTCACGGAGGGGGCCGGGGACGGTAAACGACCGGATTCGGCCCCTGGCCGGAACCGATTTCAGGGCCGGGTCATCCGCAGCACGTCGAGCGCCTCGTCCAGCTGCGCGAGGGTGAGCGCGCCCCGGTCGACGTAGCCGGACTCCAGCACGACCTCCCTGATCGTCTTCCGCTCGGCGAGGGCGCGCTTGGCCACCTTGGCCGCCTCCTCGTAGCCGATGTACCGGTTGAGCGGGGTCACCACCGAGGGCGAGGACTCGGCGTACTCCCTGGCCCGCTCGGAGTTGGCGGTGATCCCGTCCACGGTGCGGTCGGCCAGCAGCCGACTGCCGTTGCCGAGCAGGCGGATCGATTCGAGCAGGTTCCGGGCCATCACCGGGAGCATCACATTGAGCTCGAAGTTGCCGGCGGCGCCCGCGACGGCGACCGTCGCGTCGTTCCCCATCACCTGCGCGGCGATCATCAACAGGGCTTCGGGGACGACCGGATTGACCTTTCCGGGCATGATCGAGGACCCCGGCTGGAGATCCGGCAGATTGATTTCGGCCAATCCGGTGCGCGGGCCGGAGGCCATCCAGCGCAGGTCGTTGCAGATCTTGGTGAGCGAGACGGCGATCGTACGGAGCGCCCCGGACGTCTCCACCAGCGCGTCCCGGGCCCCCTGGGCCTCGAAGTGGTCGCGGGCCTCGGTCAACGGCAGCCCGGTCGCGCGGGCCACCTCGGCGATCACGGCCGCCGAGAACCCGGGCGGGGTGTTGATCCCGGTGCCCACCGCGGTACCGCCCAGCGGCAGCTCGGCCAGCCGCGGCAGGGCGGCCCGCAGCCGGTCCACGCCGTAGCGGACCTGGGCGGCGTACCCGCCGAACTCCTGGCCCAGGGTGACCGGAGTGGCGTCCATCAGGTGCGTGCGCCCGGCCTTGACCACCTCGGAGAACTCGGCCGCCTTGCGCTCCAGGGCGGCGGCGAGGTGCTCCAGGGCCGGGACCAGCTCGCGGGAGACGGCGGCGGTGGCCGCGATGTGGATCGACGAGGGGAAGACGTCGTTGGAGCTCTGCGAGGCGTTGACGTGGTCGTTGGGGTGGACCTCGCGCCCGAGCCGCTCGGTGGCCAGGGTGGCGATCACCTCGTTGGTGTTCATGTTGGACGAGGTCCCCGACCCGGTCTGGAACACGTCGACGGGGAAGTGCTCGTCCCAGCGCCCCTCGGCGACCTCGGCGGCGGCGGACCGGATCGCCCGCGCGACGTCCTCGTCCACCACTCCCAGCTCGGCGTTGACCAGGGCGGCGGCGGCCTTGATCCGGGCGAGGGCCTCGATGTGGGCGCGCTCGATGCGCTGCCCGGAGAGCGGGAAGTTCTCCACCGCGCGCTGGGTCTGCGCGCGCCACTTGGCGTGCGCGGGGACGCGGACCTCGCCCATGGAGTCGTGCTCGGTCCGGAACGCCTGCGGCTGCTGATCGTCGGTCATCTTTGTAGCCTCCTCAGAAACTTGAGCAATTGTCTTGTTCGAACTGTTCCCATCTCCCCTACCGGCCAGTAAATACCGGTGGTAACACCGATATCGGGGAGGCGTTCATGGCACGTGCCCGCACGAAACCCAGGCTCAGATGTACCTTCGCCGCCGTCGCGGCGTTCGCGGCCGCCCTCGGGGGCGTCACCGCCGTCACCCCCATGGCCCAGGCCGCACCCGCCGCTTCCGGCTCGATCGCACCCCTGTCGCCCGAGCTGGAGGCCGTACGCGCCGCCGAGGCCGTCAAGATCTACGGGGACCCGGCGATCCGGCCGCTCGCCGAGCGCAAGACCGGCCTCATCTCCCTCGGCGACAGCGAGATCTCCGGCGAGGGCGTCGGCAACTACGACCCCGCCACCAACACCCCGTCCAACCAGTGCCACCGCTCGCCCGACGCGGCCATCCACCGCACCGGCATCCCCGCCGACCTCACCTTCAACGTCGCCTGCTCCGGCGGCTACACGGGCAACATCCGGATCGGCGGCAGCAAGCAGTACGCCGACGAGCTCGTCCAGAGCGACAGCCTGGCCGTCAAGGCGCGCAACACGAAGATCAAGATGGTGCTGCTGGTCGCCGGAGCCAACGACGACCTCCAGTTCGGCCCCGTCATGACCGACTGCGTCACCCGCTGGGTGCTCAGCCAGGGCACCTGCGAACCCAAGTACGGCCCCGGCTGGCAGTCCCGCGTCGACGGCCTGAAGCCCAAGGTCGAGGCCACCGTCGCGGACCTCAAGACCGTCATGCGCGACGCCGGCTACGCCGACACCGACTACAAGCTCGTCGTCATGGGCTACCCCAGCCCCATCGGCCCCGACTTCAACGACAACCCGAACTTCCCCGGCAAGCTCCCCGGCGGCTGCGCCGGCTACGACTCCGACGCCACCTGGGGCCGCAACTACGCCGTGCCCACCTTCGAGAAGGGCATGCGCGCCGCGGCCCTCGCCTCCGGCGCGGTCTACCTCGACAACTCGCGGCTCTTCCACGGCCACGAGGTCTGCATGGAGGACACCTGGGCCCGCGGCCTCTACCTCGACCTCGGGGACCACTTCCCCTGGGACGAGAACACCGCCCGCCAGTCCTTCCACCCCAACTACCGGGGCCACGGCGCCTTCGCGTCCTGCCTCACCCAGCTCTACGCCTCCGGCCTGCGCGAGGCCTCCTGCGCCGACCCGGCGAGCACCGGCACCCCCGTCCTCCAGGCCGGCGCCTGGGACTCCCTCTACAAGCCCCTGAAGAACGAAGCCACCGGCAACTGCCTCGACTCCTTCGGCGGCTCCAGCGCCAACGAGACCAAGGTCGTCGGCTGGGACTGCCACGGCGGCCGCAACCAGGGCTGGTGGTACGACTCCGCCAGGAAGTCCCTCCACGTCGAACTCACCCACGACCGCTGCCTCGACGCCCCGGGCGCCAACTACGGCGCCGGCACCGGGATGATCCTCTACAACTGCCACGGCGGCGCCAACCAGCAGTTCGTCCGCGACGGCGCCACCCTGCGCCCCGCGGCCGCCCCCGGCATGTGCCTCACCGTCGCCGCCGCCCACGAGCAGCTGCGCCTCCAGCCCTGCAACGGCTCCGCGAACCAGCGCTTCGCGTAAGCCGCCCGTCCCCGCACCGCCACCGCACCCCCCACACCCGGCCGGACCGCTCCGGCCGGGTGTTCCCACGTCCGGGACCCGGCCCGCTAAATGGCCTCCAGCTGCTCCCGTACCTGCCGGGGCCGGTTGGTGATGATCGTCTCCACCCCGAGCCGCACGCACAGCTCCACGTCCTCGGGCTCGTCCACGGTCCACACCCGCACCCGCAGCCCCTTGGCCCGCAGCCGGCCCACCAGTCCCGGATCCCGGCGCACCAGGTCGATACCGGGACCCGCGTGCCCCGCGAACGGCGGACGCGGCGGCCGCACGGCCCGCTCGATCAGGTACACGGCGGGCAGACCCGGCGCCAGCCGGTGCATCCGGGTCAGCGCGTTCCGGGAGAAGCTCATCACCTCGACGCGGCCGTCCGCTCCGTCGGCCAGCCCGTACTCCTTCAGCACCCGGACGAGCTCGGCCTCCAGCCGGCCGCCGGCCCGGGTGGGGTGCTTGGTCTCCACGGCCAGCCCGACGGGCCGGTCCGCGGCGAGGGCCTCCTGGAGCAGGTCCTCGAACAGCAGCACCCGGGCCCCCCGGTGCTTCTCGCCCTTCCACCCGCCGAAGTCGAACGCGCACAGCTGCTCGTACGTCATCGCCGAGACCACCCCGCGCCCGTCGGAGGTCCGCTCCACGGTCCGGTCGTGCACGCACACCAGCCGTCCGTCCCGGCTCAGGCGCACATCGCACTCCAGGGCGTCCGCCCCGTCGGCGACGGCCTGCCGGTAGGCCTCGATGGTGTGCTCGGGGTGTTCCTGCGAGGCCCCGCGGTGCGCGACGACCCGGACGGTGCGGGCGGTGCGGAGGGAGGGCGTCGACGCTGTCATACGGGGATCCTTGCGAACCGGGGTGAACGGGTCGCCGCAGGGCGGCGTACCCGACGTTAACCCCGGTGCCCGGGAGCGGAAACCGCGGGCGGGGAACTACGGCTTCGCGGGCTGGGGGGCCAGCGGGGCCGGGGTGACCTTGTAGCCGCCCTTGACCACCTCCGTGAAGGGGGCCGGGGCCATGCAGGTGCCCACCCGGGGCTCCACCACCGAGCCGTCCGCGTTCACGTCGACGTTGGCGACCGCCCAGGAGAAGCCGACCCGGTCAGGGGCGCCGTGCTCGCCGTCCTGGACGCTGATCCCGATCCGCTTGCCCTCCCAGCCGACGTTCGAGGTCTTGACCACGGCCGTCAGGGTGGCGGTCCTGCCGCCCGTGACCAGGCAGTCGATCTCCGCCTCGGCGGTGCCGGTGAAGCCGGACTCCTTGAAGTGGTGGGAGATGGTCACCCGGCCCCGCGCGTCCGTCGGCAGGCCCTTCTCCAGGCCCGGGGTGTTCGGGTACGGCTTGGTCCACGGGGCCGACTCGGCGTCGACCGTGAAGCGGATGTCGTCCTTGGGGGAGTACGGGAAGAAGATCGCGCCGCCCCCGTGCACCGAGGCGGTCTTCGGCGCGACCGGCGCCGCCGGGGCCGGGGACGCCAGGGCCACGGCCGCGAGCAGGGCGGCGGTTCCGGCGAGGGCGAGGGCACGCGTACGGGGCTTCATGATGAACTCCCTTTTGGGGTAGGCCGTTTCGGGTACGGGAACAGCCTCGCCGGGAGCCGGCGCCCCTGCCATCTGCCGAAGGGCGGAGACGCGCGAGGGCCCCTCCCCCGAACGGGGGAGGGGCCCTCGGAGCCGCGTACTACAGACCCGGGCCGCGCACCGGGATGTGGGTGAACGTCGGCTCGGGGGCCGGGTTCTGGAAGAAGTCGTTGCCCTTGTCGTCGACGACGATGAAGGCCGGGAAGTCCTCGACCTCGATCTTCCAGACCGCCTCCATGCCGAGCTCCTCGTACTCCAGGACCTCGACCTTCTTGATGCAGTCCTGCGCCAGGCGCGCCGCCGGGCCGCCGATCGAGCCGAGGTAGAAGCCGCCGTGCGCGCCGCACGCGTCCGTCACCTGCTGCGAGCGGTTGCCCTTGGCCAGCATGACCTTGGAGCCGCCCGCCGCCTGGAACTGCTCGACGTAGCTGTCCATGCGGCCGGCCGTGGTCGGGCCGAAGGAGCCGGAGGCGTAGCCCTCGGGGGTCTTCGCGGGGCCGGCGTAGTACACCGGGTGGTCCTTGAGGTACTGCGGCATGCCCTCGCCGGCGTCCAGCCGCTCCTTGATCTTGGCGTGCGCGATGTCGCGGGCCACGACCAGGGGTCCGGTGAGGGACAGGCGGGTCTTGACCGGGTGCTCGGTCAGGGTCGCCAGGATCTCGTCCATCGGCCGGTTCAGGTCGATGGAGACCACGTCCGAGGACTCGTCCAGGTGGGAGTCCGTGGTGTCGGGCAGGAAGCGCGCCGGGTCCGTCTCCAGCTGCTCCAGGAACACGCCCTCGGCGGTGATCTTGGCGACCGCCTGGCGGTCCGCCGAGCAGGACACGGCGATCGCGACCGGGAGGGAGGCGCCGTGGCGCGGCAGGCGGACGACGCGGACGTCGTGGCAGAAGTACTTGCCGCCGAACTGCGCTCCGATGCCGATCTTCTGAGTCAGCTCGAAGACCTGCTGCTCCAGGGCCTCGTCGCGGAAGCCGTGGCCCAGGGCGGAGCCCTCGCGCGGCAGCTCGTCCAGGTAGTGCGCGGAGGCGTACTTCGCGGTCTTGAGCGCGTGCTCGGCGGAGGTGCCGCCGACCACGATCGCCAGGTGGTACGGCGGGCAGGCCGCCGTGCCGAGCGAGCGGATCTTCTCCTCCAGGAACTTCATCATGGAGGCCTCGTTGAGGACCGCCTTGGTCTCCTGGTAGAGGAAGGACTTGTTGGCGGAGCCACCGCCCTTGGCCATGAAGAGGAACTTGTACGCGCCGCCGTCGGTCGCGTACAGCTCGATCTGCGCGGGCAGGTTCGAGCCGGTGTTCTTCTCCTCCCACATGGTCAGCGGGGCCATCTGCGAGTAGCGCAGGTTCAGCTCGGTGTAGGCGTCGTAGATGCCGCGCGAGAGGGCCTCCTCGTCGCCGCCCTGCGTCAGCACGTTCTGGCCGCGCTTGCCCATGACGATCGCCGTGCCCGTGTCCTGGCACATGGGCAGGACGCCGGCCGCCGCGATGTTCGCGTTCTTCAGGAGGTCGAGCGCGACGAACTTGTCGTTCGAGCTGGCCTCCGGGTCGTCGATGATCCGGCGGAGCTGCGCGAGGTGCGCGGGGCGCAGGAAGTGCTGGATGTCGTGGATGGCCTCGGCGGCGAGCTTGCGCAGCGCCTCCGGCTCGACCTTGAGGAACGTACGGCCGTCGGCCTCGAACGTCGAGACTCCCTCCGAGGTCACCAGCCGGTAGGGGGTGGTGTCCTCGCCCAGGGGCAGCAGGTCGGTGTACGCGAACTCCGGCATTTGGGTAGCCATTCCTCACTCGGCAGACAGCGCTGGCGACCAATTGGCAGCGCGGACATCAAGCGTAGGACCTCTCGCGCCGGCTGTGTCTGTGAGGTAAGGCTCACCCAGCAGTATCGCGATCTATCGTGTCTCGCTATGCTGGGCGGCGTGGACATGGAAAAGCACACCGCCTCCCCTGCCCCCGCGCCCGGCGACGGGGCCGCCGGACCCTCCGGGCTGCGCGCCTCCGACGCCGACCGGGACCGGATCGCGCAGATCCTCTCCGACGCCCTCGCGGAGGGCCGCCTGACCGCCGAGGAGCACTCCGAGCGCCTCGACACCCTGTACGCGGTCAAGACCGTCGGGGAGCTGGACCTGCTGGTGCGCGACCTCCCGGCGGGCACGGGCGGCCACCGGCCCGCCGCGTCCGCCGCTACCGACACCCCCGCCGCGCCGGCCGCCGGCGGACCCGCCGAGACGGTCGTCGCGGTGTGCAGCAGCTCCGCCCGCAAGGGCCGCTGGCGCCCCGGCGCCCGCACGCGTGCGGTATCGGTCATGGGCGACATCACCATCGACCTCAGCGAGGCCGTCTTCGAGCAGCAGGTCACCGAGATCACCGCGACCAGCGTCCTCGGCAACATCGAGGTCCTCGTCCCCGAGAACGTCACCCTGCGCGGCTACGGCAGCGGCGTCCTCGGCAACTTCGAAGTGCGCGGCGAGGGCGTCGCCGCCGACCCGCAGGCCCCCGTGGTGATCGTCCGCGGCTTCGCCCTGCTCGGCAACATCGAGGCCCGCCCCAAGCGCGGCTCCCGCCTCGTCGACCTGGCCGCGAAGCTCCGCAAGCACCTCGACTGAAACACGACCGGGCTGCGTCCGGTTTCGGACGAACCCGGCCGCCCCGGCGGCACGCGGTGCATAGCGGCACGCGCAGCGGGTAGGGACTGGTGCATCGTCTCTCGCTCGCGTATACGTCGTCAGGAGTAGACCGTGCCGCATCCGCCGCATCAGTCCCTGCATGCAGCCGCCGTCCAGAGCCTTCCGACGCGCCCGACGGCCGTGCCGAAGCCGCGGGATCCGGCCAGGGAAGAGGACGGCCCATGGCACGCCGAGGCCGTCTGCCGCAGGGACGAGGCGGGTCTCTTCTTCGCACCGTCCAAGGAGCCCACCGCGGCCCGGCTCGCCCGCGAGGAGGCCGCCAAAAGGGTCTGCGCCCGCTGCCCGGTGATGGTCGCCTGCCGCGAGCACGCCCTGCTCCAGCCGGAGCCGTACGGGGTCTGGGGCGGGCTCACCGCCGCCGAGCGCCGGGTGGTGCTGGGCCGCAGGCGGCGCCGGGCCGCCGAACTGCTCCCGGGCGCGGGCGCGCCCGGACCGGTCGCCGCGGCGGGCTGACCGGAGCGCGCGGCGCCGCGCACGTACGCACGCGTCGACCGGTCTCGGCCGGACCGGTGGTGAACGCGCCGAAGGGGCGGCCCCCCGCACAGGGGCCGCCCCTTCGCCGTGCCGTCGCCGGCCGGACCGCTCCTACTGGGCGCGGTCGAAGTCGATGTCGCTGTAGGCGCGCAGCTTCGACAGGCGGTGCGTGGAGTCGATCTGCCGGATCGTGCCCGACTTCGAGCGCATGACCAGCGAGGACGTGGTCGCGGTCTCGGAGCGGTAGTGGACGCCGCGCAGCAGCTCGCCGTCCGTGATGCCGGTGGCGACGAAGAAGACGTTCTCGCCGGACACCAGGTCGTTCGTGGTCAGGACCCGGTCCAGGTCGTGGCCCGCGTCGATGGCCTTCTGGCGCTCGGCGTCGTCCTTGGGCCACAGCTTGCCCTGGATGGTGCCGCCGAGGCACTTTATGGCGCAGGCGGAGATGATGCCCTCGGGGGTGCCGCCGATGCCCATGAGCAGGTCGACGCCGGTGCCCTCGCGGACGGCCATGACCGAGCCGGCGACGTCGCCGTCGGAGATGAACTTGATCCGGGCGCCGGTCTCGCGGATCTCCTTGACGATGCCCTCGTGGCGCGGGCGGTCCAGGATGACGACCGTGACGTCCTCGGGGGCGACCCGCTTGGCCTTGGCGACGCGGCGGATGTTCACCGAGACGGGGGCGTTGATGTCGACGAAGTCGGCGGCCTCGGGGCCGGTGACGAGCTTGTCCATGTAGAAGACCGCGGACGGGTCGAACATGGTTCCGCGGTCGGCGGCGGCCAGGACGGCGATGGCGTTGGGCATGCCCTTGGCGTTGAGCGTGGTGCCGTCGATCGGGTCCACGGCGATGTCGACCTCGGCGCCCGTGCCGTCACCGACGCGCTCGCCGTTGAAGAGCATGGGCGCTTCGTCCTTCTCGCCCTCGCCGATGACGACGACGCCGTTCATCGAGACGGTGGAGATCAGGGTGCGCATCGCGTTGACCGCGGCGCCGTCGGCGCCGAGCTTGTCGCCACGGCCCACCCACCGGCCCGCGGCGAGGGCCGCGGCCTCGGTGACCCGTACGAGTTCCAGGGCGAGGTTGCGGTCGGGCGAATCGGGGGCGACTTCGAGCTGGGGCGGCAGGTTGTGCTCGGTCATCGGAGCGCACCTTTCTGTACGACGACGGCCGGGATGTGAGGGTGCTGGAACTCTATCGGTTCATCGACATATTGAGCAGACCGGGTCACGTATGAGCGGCATATCGGTCATGCCGTACGGCTGAGCGGACATCGTGCGCCTCCGGTGGTGTGCCCGCCACGCCCGCCACGCCCACCCCGGCCGGTGATCGCGGAGGGCGATGCGGGACGATGGTGCGGTGGCAGGTATGAAAGGCAAGCAGACGGTCTGGGACATGGTCCGGTCGCTGACGGTGATCGGCGTGGTCGTGGCGGGCATCTACATATTCATCCCCCATGACGAGGACGCCGACCCTACGCGCACGGTGGACTACCGGGTGGAGACCATCACGGCCCGGCGCGCCGCGCCGTACCCGGTGGCGGCCCCGGTGGGCCTCCCGGACCAGTGGCGGGCGACCTCGGTGACCTTCGAGCGCAAGGACGCGAACGCCTGGCACCTGGGCTTCCAGGATCCGGACAAGCAGTACGTGGCGGTGGAGCAGTCCACCGACGCCTCGGCCAAGAACGTGGCCAAGCTCACCCAGCAGGCGAAGGCCACCGGGCAGACCCAGCAGGTCGGCGACCGGGCGTGGGAGCGCTGGGACGGCGAGAAGTACGACGCGCTCGTCCGGCAGGAGCAGGGCTACGTGACCGTGGTGACGGGCACGGCCGACTTCGACGGGCTCGCCGCGATGGCGGCGGCGCTGGAGTTCAAGCAGGGGCCGCAGGCCCCGTAGCGCGCAGACCCGTAGCCGCCGCGGGCATGGCCGCAGGTACGGCGAAAGGCCGCCCTCCCCGGGATCCGGGGAGGGCGGCCTTTCGCGTACGTCGTGTGCGTGTCCGTGCCGGTGCTCAGGCGGCGCGGGGGGCTCAGACGGTGGTGATGACCTGGTCGAAGTCCAGGCGCGGGGAGCGCGGGAACCAGGCGTTCTCGCCCGGCTTGCCGATGTTGACGACCATCAGCGGGGTGTGGTCGGCGTCCAGGAACTCCTTCTGGACGCCGTCGAAGTCCAGGCCGGTCATCGGGCCGGCGGCCAGACCGGCGGCGCGGACGCCGATGATGAAGTAGGCGGCCTGGAGGGCGCCGTTCAGCAGGGCGTTCTGCTCGCGGACCGGGCGCTCGGAGAAGAAGGCGTCCTTGGCCTGCGGGAAGTGCGGGAGCAGCTGGGGGAGCTCCTCGTGGAACTCGTTGTCCGCGGAGAGGATCGCGACCAGCGGGGCGGCGGAGGTCTTGGCCTGGTTGCCCTCGGCCATGTGCTTCACGAGGCGCTCGCGGGCCTCGGGGGAGCGGACGAGGGTGACGCGCAGCGGGCTCTGGTTGAAGGCGGTGGGGCCGAACTTCACGAGGTCGTAGATGGCCTGGACCTGCTCCTCGGTCACCGGCTCCTCGGAGAACGAGTTGGCGGTGCGGGCCTCGCGGAACAGCAGGTCCTGGGCAGCGGCGTCGAGCACGAGAGACATCGGTAAGCCTTCTTCTATGCGGAGGTGAAGCGGTGGCTCCGACTCTACGGCCAAAGTAGATGAAATTTCAACTACTAGCTGGGTTGGTGGTGCGGGTCACTCCTCGCGGCCGTCCCCGTCGTCCCCGGCCGCCGCCTCACGGGCGGCCAGTGCCGAGTCCAGCCGGGCGCGGGCCCCTTCGAGCCAGTGCCGGCAGACCTTCGCCAGCTCCTCGCCGCGCTCCCAGAGCGCCAGCGACTCCTCCAGGGAGGTGCCTCCGGCCTCCAGCTTGCGGACGACCTCCACGAGCTCGTCCCGTGCCTGTTCGTACCCCAGCGCCGTATCGGTGTCGGTCATTCCTTGGGTCCCATCGTAGGTATGCGGTGCGTCTGATTAGCGTGGAATGTGTCAGTTTTCGAGAGGGTCTGGACCGGCGGTCGAGCCGGTCTCCACCGCCGGCTCCGGGACCTGCGGCGGGGCGTTCGCCGGTTCCGGCTCCGCCACCTCCACCGCGAACTCGCCCGCCGCCACCCGGGCCCGCAGCACCTCGCCCGCCACGACCTCCCCGGGCGCCCGCACCACGTGCCCGTCGGCCCGCTGGAGCACCGCGTACCCGCGCTCCAGGGTGGCCTTCGGCGACAGCGCGACCACCCGGGCGAGCGTGTGCTCCAGCTCCGAGTCGGCCCGGTCCAGCAGGTGCCCGAGCGTGCGCCGGCTGCGGGCCAGCAGCGCCTCCAGCTCGGCCTCCCGGGTCTCCACCATCCGCTGCGGGTGCACGAACACAGGGCGCGCCAGCGCGTTCGCCAGGCCCCGCTCCTCCCGCTCCAGCAGCCCGCGCAGCGCCCGCAGGCCGCGGCCCTGGAGCTGGCGCACCCGCTCCAGCTCCTCGCCGACGTCCGGGACCACCTTCTTGGCCGCGTCCGTGGGCGTGGAGGCCCGCAGGTCCGCGACCAGGTCGAGCAGCGGGGAGTCCGGCTCGTGCCCGATCGCCGAGACCACCGGGGTGCGGGCCGCCGCGACCGTACGCACGACCTCCTCGTCGGAGAACGGCAGCAGGTCCTCCACGCTGCCGCCGCCCCGCGCCACGATGATCACGTCCACGCCGGGGTGCGCGTCCAGCTCCTTGACCGCCTGCACCACCTGGGGCACCGCGTGCACCCCCTGCACCGCCACGTTGCGCACCTCGAAGCGGACGGCCGGCCAGCGCCGCCGGGCGTTCTCCAGCACGTCCCGCTCGGCCGCCGAGGCCCGCCCCACCACCAGCCCGATCAGCTGCGGCAGGAACGGCAGCGGCTTCTTGCGGTCCAGGGCGAAGAGCCCCTCGGCGGCCAGCGACCGCTTCAGCCGCTCCAGGCGCGCCAGCAGCTCGCCGATGCCGACCGGGCGGATCTCGGTCACCCGCAGGGACAGCTGCCCGCGCGGGGCGTACCACTCCGGCTTGGCCAGTACGACGACCCGGGCGCCCTCGGAGACCACGTCCGCGACCTCGTCCCAGACCTGGCGGAAGCAGGTCACGCTCACCGAGATGTCGTGCGAGGGGTCGCGCAGCGTCAGGAACACCACCCCGGCCCCCGGCCGCCGGGACAGCTGCGTGATCTGCCCCTCCACCCACACCTGGCCCAGGCGGTCGATCCAGCCCCCGATGAGCCGGGACACCTGACCGACCGGCAGCGGCGCATCAGCCGACGTATTCAGACCCATGCACGCAGGCTAACCGCAGCCGCTGACAGCGTCTCAGGCCGCGTGCCGGGTGTCGCCGCCCGTACGCCCGCGCTGTACGAGGAGCAGCCCCAGGCCCGCCAGCAGCCACACCGCCCCCACCAGCTGGGCCGTCCAGGAGGCCTCCACGATCACGGCCACCGTCACGGCGGCCCCGAGCACCGGCACCACCAGGTGCTTCCACCACACCGGGGCCCCCGCCCGCCGCCGCACCACGAACCACCCCACCACCGAGGCGTGCAGCAGGGTGAACGCCACCAGCGCCCCCACGTCCACCACCGAGACCAGGTGGCCGAGGCCGGCGTCGCGCCGGGCCGCCCACACCGCCGCCACCAGCGTCACCGCGGCCGCCACCAGCAGTGCCGCCCTCGGGGTACCGCCCGAGGTGCGGGCCAGCACCCGCGGCAGCCGCCGCTCCCGGGCCATCGCGAACAGCAGCCGCCCCGCCGCCGCCTGCCCGGCCAGCGCCGCGAAGGCCGCCCCGACCGCCTTGCTCACCGCCACAAGGTCGTGCAGCCAGGGCCCGACCGAGGCCTCCACCGCGTCGTAGAAGGCCGGCCCCTGCCGCCCCGGGTCGGCCGCCAGCTCCGCCGAGGACGCCGGCGACAGCAGCGCCGCCAGGTAGGTCTGCGCCACGAACAGCACCCCGGTCAGCGCCAGGCAGAACAGCACGGCCCGCGCCACCCGGGCACTGCCCCCGGTGACCTCCTCCGCGAAGGAGGCGATGGCGTCGAAGCCCAGGTACGACAGGACGGCGACGGACACCGCGCCCAGCACGGCCGCCGCCGAGAAGGCCGACGACCCGTCCCCGGTCAGCGGCGAGAGCCAGCCGCGCCGGGCCCCGCCCTGGGCCAGCACGGTCACCGCAGCCACCAGGAACACCAGCAGCACCACGATCTCCATGGCCAGCACGGCGAAGCCCACCCGCGCGGCCGCCCGTACGCCCCACAGGTTCAGGGCCGTGGTGACCACCACCGCCAGCGCCGTCCACACCCACCGGGACACCTCCGGGACCAGCGCGTTCATCGCGATCCCGGAGAACAGGTACGCCACCGCCGGGATCAGCAGGTAGTCGAGCATCGCCATCCAGCCCGCGATCAGCCCGGCCCCCTCGCCGAGCCCCTTGCGGGCGTACGTGAACACCGAGCCGGCCTGCGGGGCCACCCGCACCATCTGCGCGTACGAGAAGGCCGTGAAGGCCATCGCCACGGTCGCGACGAGGTACACCAGGGCGACCGCGCCGTGCGACTTCGCGTCGAGGGTCCCGAAGACCCCCACCGGGGCCATGGGGGCGATGAAGAGCAGCCCGTAGACCACCAGGTCGCGGAAGCCCAGGTTCCGGCGCAGCGCCGCGGGGGCCGCCGTGCTGGAATCCGTAGCGGATGCCATCGGTCCTCCGGATGACGGTCGGTACGTACGTTCGGCCAAGTCTGTGCCGAACGGGCGACGTACGGCCTGCTGGAGACCCCCGTACGATGGAGCACATGACTGCTGCCGCCCCTGCTCCCGCCTCCCGCCGCGTCCTGCTCGCCGCCCCCCGCGGTTACTGCGCGGGTGTGGACCGTGCCGTGATCGCCGTCGAGAAGGCCCTGGAGCAGTACGGTGCTCCGGTCTACGTCCGCCACGAGATCGTGCACAACAAGTACGTCGTCCAGACGCTGCAGAAGAAGGGCGCCATCTTCGTCGAGAAGACGGAGGAGGTCCCGCCCGGCAACATCGTGATGTTCTCCGCGCACGGCGTGGCGCCCGTGGTGCACGAGGAGGCGGCGCGCGGCAGGCTCGCGACGATCGACGCGACCTGCCCGCTGGTCACCAAGGTCCACAAGGAAGCCGTCCGCTACGCCAACGAGGACTTCGACATCCTCCTCATCGGCCACGAGGGCCACGAGGAGGTCATCGGCACCTCCGGCGAGGCCCCGGACCACATCACCATCGTCGACGGCCCCGACGACGTGGCCAAGGTCGAGGTCCGCGACGAGTCCAAGGTCGTCTGGCTCTCCCAGACCACCCTCTCGGTCGACGAGACCATGGAGACCGTCGACGCGCTGAAGACGAAGTTCCCGCTGCTCGTCTCCCCGCCCAGTGACGACATCTGCTACGCCACCTCGAACCGGCAGGCCGCCGTCAAGGTGATGGGCGCCGACTCCGACCTCGTCATCGTCGTCGGCTCCAAGAACTCCTCGAACTCCATCCGCCTCGTCGAGGTCGCCCTCGACGCCGGCGCGAAGGCCGCCCACCTGGTCGACTTCGCCAGCGAGATCGACGAGGCCTGGCTGGACGGCGTCACCACCGTCGGCCTGACCTCGGGCGCCTCCGTCCCGGAGGTCCTCGTCGAGGAAGTCCTGGAATGGCTCTCCCGGCGCGGCTACGCGGACGTGGAGATCGTCAAGACGGCCGAGGAGCACATCGTCTTCTCCCTGCCCAAGGAGCTGCGCCGCGACCTGCGCGCGGAGGCCGCGGAACTGGTCGCCGAGAAGTAAGTCCTTTCGTACCGTATGTCCATGCAGATCTTCGGTGTGGACATCGGCGGTTCAGGCATCAAGGGCGCTCCCGTGGACCTGGCCCGCGGCGAGCTGGCACAGGAGCGCCACAAGGTACTCACCCCACAGCCGGCCACCCCCGAGGGGGTGGCCGGCTGTGTCGCGGAGGTGGTCGGCGCCTTCTCCTGGGACGGCCCCGTCGGCGTCACCTTCCCGGGAGTGGTCACGGGCGGCGTCACCCGCACGGCCGCCAACGTCGACCCCGGCTGGATCGGCCTCGACGCGGCGGCCCTGCTCTCCGCCCGGCTGGACGGCAGGCCGGTCACGGTCCTCAACGACGCCGACGCGGCGGGCGTCGCCGAGATGACGTACGGGGCGGGGCGCGGGGTGCCCGGCACGGTGCTGCTGCTCACCCTGGGCACGGGCATCGGCAGCGCGCTCTTCCAGGACGGACGGCTCGTGCCGAACACGGAGCTGGGCCACCTGGAGCTCAAGGGCCACGACGCGGAGACCCGGGCCTCGGTGAAGGCCAAGGAGGACGGGGACCTCAGCTGGGAGCGCTGGGCGCACCGGCTGCAGAAGTACCTGGCCCACGTGGAGATGCTCTTCTCCCCGGACCTGTTCATCCTGGGCGGCGGAGTCAGCCGCAAGCCGGAGAAGTTCCTGCCGCTGGTCAAGGGGATCCGGGCGGAGATCGTCCCCGCGAAGCTCCAGAACAACGCGGGGATCGTCGGCGCGGCGATGGCCGCCCGCGACCGCGCGGACGGCGCGACAGGGGCCTCAGGGGCCTCAGGGGCGTCCGGGGCTCAGTAGGCGGCGCCGGCCGTCCTGCGCTGCTGCCGGGCGGCCCGCTTGCGCCCGCTCAGGGCGGCCCGGCGCACGAGCGCGATCAGCCCGGCGGCGAGGGTGCCCGCGTACAGCCACCCGGCGTGCAGGGACAGCGCGGACACCACCCCCATGAGCTGCCCGCCGAGGCCGCCGGAGCCGCCCGAGACGGGCCACACCCCGGCGGCGAAGGCGATGGGGGCCGAGATCGGGGCGGTGACCAGGTCCGCGGGCCGCACCCACACGCCGACCGCGGCGGCGACGGGCAGGAAGAGCAGCCCGTACGCGAAGAGGGAGGAGCCGAAGAGCAGCCGGCACACCCCCGCCACCAGCAGCATCGCCAGGCAGGCGAACAGCCCGGCGCCGAACCCGGTCAGCATGGGCCGGGGCAGCCGGCGGGGCGCGGCGGGGCGCCGCGACTGGGCGGGCACCCGGGCGGGAACGCGGGAGGGCACCTGCGGGTGACGTACCGAACGCATCCTGTATTGCTCCACCCCACCAAACTAGGCGGGAAGGGCCCCGAACCCGGGCCCGGACACGCGTACAACGAGTGCCGCTCATCGGAAAGTAAACTGTCCGGTGGCCCACCTCCGGGCCGCCGCCCCCTCCAGCTACGGGAAGTCGCCAACGTGTCGCTCACGATCGGAATCGTCGGCCTGCCGAATGTCGGCAAGTCGACCCTGTTCAACGCCCTGACCAAGAACGACGTGCTGGCGGCCAACTACCCGTTCGCCACCATCGAGCCGAACATCGGCGTCGTCGGCGTCCCGGACCCCCGCCTGGGCAAGCTGGCGGAGATCTTCGGCTCCCAGAAGGTCCTCCCCGCCACGGTCGACTTCGTCGACATCGCCGGCATCGTGCGCGGCGCCTCGGAGGGTGAGGGCCTGGGCAACAAGTTCCTGGCGAACATCCGCGAGTCCGACGCGATCTGCCAGGTCATCCGCGCCTTCAAGGACGAGAACGTCGTCCACGTCGACGGCAAGGTCTCGCCCAAGGACGACATCGAGACGATCAACACCGAGCTGATCCTCGCCGACCTCCAGTCCATCGAGAAGGCCGAGCCGCGCCTGACGAAGGAGTCCCGTCTCCAGAAGGAGAAGGTCGCGGTCCTGGCGGCGGTCGTCGAGGCGAAGAAGATCCTCGAAGCCGGCGACACCCTCTTCTCCAAGGGCATCACCAAGGGCACGGAGCAGGGCGACCTCCTCCACGAGCTCCACCTCCTGACCACCAAGCCCTTCCTCTACGTCTTCAACGTGGACGAGGACGAGCTGACGGACGAGGCCTTCAAGGCGGAGCAGGCCGCCCTGGTCGCCCCGGCCGAGGCGATCTTCCTGAACGCGAAGCTGGAGGCGGACCTCGCGGAGCTGGACGACGACGAGGCCCTCGAACTCCTCCAGTCGGTCGGCCAGGACGAGCCCGGCCTCGCCACCCTCGGCCGCGTCGGCTTCGCCACCCTGGGCCTCCAGACGTACCTGACGGCCGGCCCGAAGGAAACCCGCGCCTGGACCATCAAGCAGGGCGCCACCGCCCCCGAGGCGGCCGGCGTGATCCACACCGACTTCCAGCGCGGCTTCATCAAGGCCGAGATCATCTCCTTCGCGGACCTGGTCGACTGCGGCTCGGTCACCGAGGCCCGCGCCAAGGGCAAGGCCCGCATGGAGGGCAAGGACTACGTCATGCAGGACGGCGACGTGGTGGAGTTCCGCTTCAACGTCTGACCATTCATCAAGTGACGTGCCTGACCTGCCAGTTGGCAGGTCAGGCACGTTCTCCTGTCCGCTTGGGGTCCTCGCCTGTCGAGCGCGGGGTGTCGGCGGCGCGCCGGCCGACTGGGCGCGGCGGGCGTTTCAGACCTTGATGACTTCTACGGCGGGGCCGCAGAGAAGCGTCAGGTCCTCGGGGTCGGAAGTGAGGACGGTGACCGGCTGCGGCGCGTTGCGGGCGAT
This sequence comes from Streptomyces sp. NBC_00158, assembly GCF_045160885.1. NCBI lineage: Bacteria > Bacillati > Actinomycetota > Actinomycetes > Kitasatosporales > Streptomycetaceae > Streptomyces > Streptomyces sp. NBC_00158. The sequence goes on along the minus strand of NZ_CP108161.1, from coordinate 2,495,326 downwards.
GACGGCGAAGGCGGCGTCGATGGCGTACTTGTGGCCGTGAAGGTGGTGAGTGCGCAGGAGGGCGGCAGCCTCGTCGGTGATCTCCCTGGTGACGTCGTGAACGTCGATGCGGGAGAGGACCCACTTGATGCGGGCGGGGTGGACGCGCTCGTAGTCGGCTTCGAGGGTGGTCATGGCGCTTGTGGCCACGCGGACGCCCTCTTCCGATGCCGCCTGGACCATCGCCACGACGGTGCGGTCCTTGCGGTAGAGCTTGGAGAGTCCTTCGCTGTCGAGCAGCAGGGTGCCAGGCATCAGGCGGCGGCACCGCCGACCTGTCGGTGGTCATGGCGCAGCAGCGCGCGGGCGGCCTCGACCTCCTCGCGGGTGAGCTCGTCATTGTCGGTCTCGAAGTCGGCGACGATCTCCCGAAGCCTGTCCATGGCGACCCGTTGTTCCAGGGCTTCGGCGACGTAGGCGGAGAAGCCGCCGGGCCCGACATGGGCGCGTACGGCTTCGGCGAGGTCCTCGGGCAGGCTGACGGAGTACTTTCTGCTACCGCTCATGGTGTCGATCCTACCGGCGGTCGTAACTCCGTGGGTGTGAATGGTCGCGGCGGCGGCGCGGAAGAAGCGGCTCGGGCACTCCGTCCTCCGCCTTGCGGGACCGCCCGGTCCGCAGCCAGTCCGCAGGACACTCGTAAACAGTCATCGGGAGCCAACGCATGCCAACGGAGAAATGGCTGGTCAGAGCCCTGGATGGGGGCTCCGCCGCAGGTCAGGATCGGGCCGCAGGCATTCCGCTTCAACGTATGAGCGGATGAACTGACACCACGTCGCTGACGTGGAAAACATGCAGGTCAGAAGGGGTCGACACCGTCGGGAGTCGACCCCTTGCTGTTTACCCGTGCTGGGACATCCGGCCATCCGGGCAGTCGCTCGACCCTGCTGGAGGGTGTCGAGAGTGGTACGTTATCAGGTACCACTTGAGGGAAGGGGTGAGGACATGTCCATAACGGCGAGTGAAGCCCGCAAGGAACTCTTTCCGCTGATCAAGAAGGTCAACGAGAACCACGAGGCCATCGAGATCGTCTCCAAGCACGGCAATGCCGTGCTCGTCTCGGCCGAGGACTACGCGGCGCTGCGCGAGGGCTCGTACCTGCTGCGCTCCCCGGCGAACGCCCGCCGGCTGCTCAAGGCGTACGAGAACGCCCTGGCCGACATCAACGTGTCGGAGCGCGAACTGATCGATCCCGACTCGGTGGACGCTGGTACGGGTGCCGCGTGAGGCTCGTCTTCGAGGGCCAGGGCTGGGAGGACTGCACGTCCTGGCTCAAGAACGACCGCAAGATGCTCGCCAGGATCAACAAGCTCATCGAGGACGTCAAGCGTGACCCGTTCTCGGGAATCGGCAAGCCCGAGCCGCTGAAGTACCACTTGCCGGGGGTTTGGTCGCGACGGATCGATGATGAGCACCGCCTTGTCTATCTGGTCACGGACAAGGAGATCGTCATCCTCGCGGCCCGGTACCGCTACTGACCGCTCATGTGGTGCGGGTAGTAACCGAATTCCTCGCGAAGGGGGGACCGTCCGATGAACGCGGCAGGGTCGGCAGAGGCAAGGATCGAGGACGCGGGCAACGTGCTCGTCGTGCCCGCGGAGCTGCGGGGCGGTGATCTGGGCCGGGACTTCTTCGGGGCCGTGGTCACGCCGGAGGAGGTCGTCTCCGGGGCGTGCGACCTCGCGGGGAAGACCGTGTACCTGTGCGGTGACGTGTCCGCGATCGGGGAGCGCCGGCTGGACGGGGCGGAACGGGTGTTCGTCGTCCGGGAGCCGGCGTACGGGGACGCGTACGGGGACGCGTACGGGGACGCGTACGGGGACGCGGGCGGGGCGTGGACCTCCGTCGGGACCGGCCGGGTACCGGTCCGGGTGCACGGGGCCGGGGTGTACTACCGGCGGTTCTTCGAGCCCGGCGACGGTCACTTCGGGCGGATCCGGGCCGAGCACGAGTTCCAGGCGCTGACGGAGTCCACCAAGCCCGGGACGGCCCACCGCAGCGGGATCTACCTGACGCCCGTCACGCAGGAGGGCGAGGAGCTGCACTTCCGGCTGCTGCGCTGCTCCACGAACCTCTCCGGGCCGACCGAGGGCTTCCGCCCGACCGACACGGAGATCGTCGACGCCCTGAACCGCGAGGCCGCGACCGTGTTCCGCGGCCACGCGCCGCTGAACCACGTCCTCGCGCAGGTCTACCACAACACCCGTGCCGCGGAAGGGCGCAAGCAGTCCAAGGCCCGGATATCGGCGCACGCGGACAAGACCAAGGACATGCCCGCCAACGGGGTCATGGCCTTCTGCACCTTCTACGACCGGCCGGGTCCCCTGGACGAGGACGGGCTGACCAGCCTCAGGTTCCGCCTCAAGGACCCGGCAGGAGGGGGTGGAGGGGCCGCGCTGCCCGAGCGGTTCACCGTGACCCTCCACCCGGGCTCCGTGTTCTTCATGCCGCTGTCCACCAACCGCCTGTACACGCACGAGATCCGGCCCTCGGCCCTGGACGCCGGGCTGCTCCCGACGCGCCTCGGGTACGTGGTGCGCTGTTCGAGCGCCGAAGCCGTGCACAAGGACGGCGGTACGTTCCTCAAGGGGGCGGGCGGTCTCGTCGAGCTGGGGCCGCCCACGCCGGAGGGCATGGACGAGCTGCGGCGGCTGTACGCCGAGGAGAACAGGAGCTCGGCCTTCGTCGACTACGGTCCGGAGCTGCTGTTCAGCATGAACGCGGGAGACTACGTTGCCCCTCGGATCTAGGCTCCCCGACGGGGTCGTCCCGTATGCGCTGCCGGCCGGGGAGGACCCCTTCGCGGAGCTGTCCGCGTCGGTCCGCTGGGAGGAGCTGGGGAAGGGGCGGCGGGGCGGCGTCCTCACCAGGGTCGACGAGGCGGGCGGGGTGCCCCTCGTACGCACCACCACCCGCTACGGCAGCCCGGCGCAGCGTTTCGGGGCGGTGCACGAGCGGCTGGCGCGGCGGATCCAGGAGTGCGCGGGGCTTCCGGCCGGCTTCAACAACGCCCTCGTCGAGAGGTACACGGACGCCTACCGGAAGATGGGAGCCCACTCCGACCAGGCCCTCGACCTGGCCGGTGGTTCCTTCATCGCCGTGTATTCCTGTTACCGGAATCCCGGGACGGGTCCGCTCCGGAAGCTGGTCTTCGAGGAGAAGGGGGACGGGGGCCAGGAGTTCGAGGTGCCCCTCGCCCACGACGGTGTCGTCGTGTTCTCCGTCGGCGCGAACCGGCGGCTCAGGCACAGGATCGTGCTGGACGCGGCCGCCCCGGCGGCGGAGAACGAGTGGCTGGGAGTGACCTTCCGGACCTCGAAGACCCTCGTACGGTTCCGGGACGGGCACGCGTACCTGCCGGAGGGTGCGCGCCTGGTGGCGGCCGACGACGAGCAGGCGCGCGAGTTCTACCGGCTGCGGCGGCGGGAGAACCAGGAAACGGACTTCCGGTACCCGCCGCTCGCGTACACCGTCAGCGGCAGCGATCTGCTGCCGCCCGTCTGACACGTACCCCTGCGTGTTCCCGCAGTGCGGGTTCACCACCCCCTCCGGGTGTTGAAGGGGTGGCCCTTGCCGCGTGAACATGGCGGTACCAGTCCGGTTCGGTATCCATGAGAGAGGCACCATGCGCCGCTTCGCCATCGCCCCCGTTCCCGCCGCGGTACTGATCGCCCCGTCGGCCAGTGACATCGGGTGGGGCGTGACGAGTCCGGCCGGGCGCCGCGGCGCCCGCATGGCGGCCTAGGCGGAGCGGGCCGGGGCCGGGGCCGGCTCCTCCGGGGCGCCGTCGAGGAGCGCCGACTTGGCTATCAGGTAGCCCAGTTGGGCCCGGCTGCGGCTGCCCAGCCGCGCGGACATCCTCGCCACGTACTCCTGGCAGCGGCGCACGCTGATGCCGAGCCGCGCGGCGGTCACCGAGTCGGTGTCACCGGCGACGATGTGCCGCATGATGGCCCGTTCCAGGTCGTCGGTGATGCGGGTCGTGGCCCGGTCGCGGCCGGGCGGGGTGAAGGGGACGGCCCTGGTCCACGAGCGTTCGAAGAGGGCCACGAGGAACGAGACCACGGCCGGGGCGCGGATCTCCGCGGCCACCCGGCCGTCGTCGTCCTCGGGAATGAACGCCACCGTTCTGTCGAAGACGATCAGCCGGTCGAAGTTCTCGTCCAGCGTGGCCACCCGGGCGCCGCGCTGCTGGACGGTGTGCACGAACCTGCGCGTCGCCGCGCTGGACCGCGCGTTGTGCTGGTAGATCGTCTTCATCCGCACCCCGCGGTCCAGCATCTCCAGCGTGGCGGGCAGCGACTCGCTCAGGACGGTTTCGGACCTGCCCCCGCCGGGCTGTGAGGTGAGCACCTCGAAGCGGCATTCCCGGGCCGCGAGCCGGATGGCGGCGTTGATGTTCGGGTGGTCGGTGTGCGTCACGTACCCGTAGGTGTTCCGCAGGCGGCTGTTCCGGTATTCGGCTACCACCGGACCCAATTCGTCCCGGAGCCGCAGCAGGTTGATCGCCGACCGGGCGGAGTTCTCCAGGATCTCGGCCACGACGTGGCTGCCGATCGTCTCGGGATTCACGGGGGTGAAGCCGCTGCTGCTCCGGTCGTCCGGAACGGCGAGGCCGGACGAGAGGAGTCTTTCCAGGGAATCCTCGCGGGCTTCGGGGGACCGTTCCCCGGAGGCGGAATCAGGAGCCGCAGGCGGATAGGACGCCGAATCCTGCGCGAGCAGCTCTCGGTAGAGCTGAATGTCCTGGGATCGGAGTGATTCGAGAGGTGTACCAAACGTAGGCGTCATCGGGTTTTCCCCCATGCTGGCAACTGGCGCTCCCTACCAGGCTAGTTGACTCAAACTCGACCGGCATCCAGGCCGGCTGGAGACTTTGATCACGTCTTCGGGCGGGGATGTGAATTCGGCCGGAGGGTGTGATTCCAGTTCTTCCGCGTGTTCCTGCGGTGCAGGTTTCCGAACCTGTTTCCGGCCTTGTCCGGGCGCTCCCATCCCGGCCAGCATCGGTGCTGCCGCATTCATCGCGGCAATGTCGAAGAAACCGATAAAGGGAGTTCGTGGTGACGACCGAGGCAATACGTTCACAGAGCCCGGCCGCTGATATCAACCCTCCGTACAGGTACTTCTCGGACGAGGAGCTGGCGCAGGCCCTGGACGTCCACACGGCGAGCGAGATCAAGCTCTTCCTGGAGTCCTGGGAGGAAATGCCCGTCGACGCCTACATGAAGGACGGCGCGGACTACCGCCGCTGCCGTCACGGCCTCTTCCACTTCTCCGGCGGGGAACTCGTGCAGGACCCGCCGCGCGCCTTCCACCAGTCCGCCGAGGTGAACTCCCTGCACGGCGGCGTCGACCGGCACTTCCCCCCGCTTGCCGACGACGTGGCCGCCGGCGGAGTGCTCCACACCCTCATCCGCTTCTTCGCCGAGCGGGTACCCGGCGACCTGGACCCGGCCACCACCGGGGTCGGCGTCCACCAGATCCGCATCACCGCGACCCGCGACGCCAAGGGCCTCCCGGCCCCCGAGGGCGTGCACGAGGACGGCCACCACTACGTGGCGCAGGTCCTGATGCGCCGCACCGACGTCCAGGGGGGCGAATCGCAGCTGTACGACCGCGACCGCCGCCCCCTCCACAGCACCACGCTGCTCCGGCGGTTCGAGTCGATCGTGATCGACGACCGCAGGGTCTTCCACGGGGTCTCCGCCATCGAGCCCGCCTCCGGAGTCCGGCAAGGTGTCCGCGACATGCTGCTGATCGACTACTTCCCGCTCCCGGCCGACGGCTCCGCCGGCTGACCGACCGCAACCCCTGACCGCCGCCGCCCCGCCCCTCCCCGCCACCCGGGAAAGACGCCATGAACGACTTCACCAGGCACCTCCAGTCACGGCTGCCCGCCGCCCGCACCGACGTGCGGACCCGTACCGCCTACACCTCCGACGCCTCGATCTACCGCGTCATGCCGACCGCGGTGCTGGAGCCCCGGGACGAGGAACAGGTGGCCGTCGCCGTGGGCATCGCCACCGAACACGGCGTCGGCATCACCTGCCGGGGCGGCGGCACCTCCATCGCCGGAAACTCCATCGGCACCGGGCTGATCCTCGACTTCTCCCGGTACATGAACCGCATCGACGAACTCGACCCGGAGGCCCGCACCGCCACCGTCCAGCCCGGCGTCGTCCTCGGCACCCTCCGGGACCGGGCCGCCGCCCACGGCCTCACCGTCGGCCCCGACCCCTCCACGTACTCCCGCTGCACCATCGGCGGAATGATCGGCAACCACGCCTGCGGTGCCCACTCGGTGGCCTGGGGCACCACCGCCGACATCACCCAGGAGGTCGACCTGCTCCTCGCCGACGGCCGCCGGATCCACGCCGGCCACGGCTCCAGCGGCGACCCGGACATCGACCGCCGGCTCAAGCGGCTGCGCGACCACCACCTCGCACCGCTGCGCACCGAACTCGGCCGCTTCGGCCGCCAGGTGTCCGGGTACGGGCTGGGCGCCCTGCTGCCCGAGAAGGGCTTCCACGTCGCCCGCTCGCTCGTGGGCACCGAGGGCACCTGCGGCGTCCTGCTCGGCGCGAAGATCGCCCTCACCCCGCTCCCGGCCGCCCGGGTGCTCCTCGTCCTCGGCTTCCCCGACGTCTACGCGGCCGCCGACTGCGGCGCCTCGCTGGCCAAGGCCGGCGCGCTGACCGTGGAGGGACTGGACGCCCCCCTGGTCGAGGCGCTGCGCTCGCGCGGCGGCCGCGCCCCCGGCATCGACCTGCTGCCGCGCGGCGAGGCCTGGCTGTACTGCGAGATCGAGGGGACCGACGAGGCCGACGCGATCGCCAACGCCGAACGCCTCGCCCGCGAGACCGGGGCCACCAGCTTCGTCACCGCCGACGCCGTGCAGACCGCCGCCATCTGGTCCATCCGCCGCAACGGCGCCGGCATCGCCACCCGCATGGCCGACGGCCGCCAGGCCTGGCCCGGCTGGGAGGACTCCGCCGTCCCGCCGGAGCGGCTCTCCGGATACCTGCGGGACCTGCACGCCCTCATGGCCGAACACCGGCGGACCGGCACCATCACCGGGCACTTCGGCGAGGGCTGCCTGCACGTACGCGTCGACTGGGAACTCGGCACCGAACAGGGCATCGCCGCCTACCGGGAGTTCATCACCGCCGCCGGCGACCTCGTCGTCGCGCACGGCGGCTGCGCCTCCGGCGAGCACGGCGACGGCCGCGCCCGCTCCGAGCTGCTGGCCCGTACGTACTCGCCCGAACTCATGGGCGCCTTCGCCGCGTTCAAGGAGATCTGGGACCCGCGCAACCTGCTCAACCCCGGCATCATCGTGGATCCGGCACCCTTCGACGCCGACATCCGCCCCGGACCGGGCCGCGACCGCAACGAACTGCCCCTGGTGCAGCGCTTCGGCGCCGACCAGGGCTCGCTCACCAACGCCGTGCACCGCTGCACGGGCGTCGGCAGCTGCCGCAACGACACCGGCCACATGTGCCCCTCGTACCAGGTCACCCGCGACGAGGTGCACTCCACCCGCGGCCGCGCCCGGGTGCTGAGCGAGATGCTGCGCGGCGAGACGATCACCGACGGCTACCGCTCCACCGAGGTCCTGGAAGCCCTCGACCTCTGCTTCTCCTGCAAGGCCTGCAAGAGCGACTGCTCGGTCAACGTCGACATGGCCGCCTACAAGTCGGAGTTCCTCAGCAAGCACTACGAGGGACGCCTCAGGCCCCGCGCCCACTACACCCTCGGCTGGCTGCCGGTGCTCGCCCGGCTCGCCTCCGTGGCCCCCCGTACGCTCAACCGGCTGACGCGGCGCGCGCCCGTCGCCGCCCGGCTGAGCGCCCTGGCCGGGCTGGAGACCCGCCGGCCCCTGGTGGAACTGCCGTCCCAGACCTTCAGGCAGTGGTTCCACTACCGCAAGCCGGCCCCGGCACCCGCCTCCGCCCCGGCCGCCGCCGAGCCGGGCAGCGCCGGCACCGTCGTCCTGTGGCCCGACACCTTCAGCAACCTCCTCGACCCCCGCGGAGCCCAGGCCGCCACCCGGGTCCTGGAAGCCATGGGATACCAGGTCGTCCTGCCCGACGGCCCCGTCTGCTGCGGCCTGACCTGGCACTCCACCGGCCAGCTCGGCACCGCCCGGGCCGTCCTCGGCCGCTCGGTGGGCGCCCTGCGCGAGCACCTCGAAGCCGGCCGGACCATCATCGGGCTGGAACCCTCCTGCACGCAGACCCTGCGCGAGGAGGCCGCCGAACTGCTGCCCGACTCGCCCGTCGTGCGCAGGCTCTCCCGGCAGGTGCGCACCCTCGCCGAAGTGGTCGCGGAGCACGAGGGCCCCTGGCCCTTCGGCACGCTCGACCAGGACGCCGTGATGCAGCCGCACTGCCACCAGGAGGCCGGCCACGGCCACGGGCCGGAGACCGAGGTGCTGCGCCGGCTCGGCGTCACCGCCGACGTGGTCTCCGCGGGCTGCTGCGGCATGGCGGGCAACTTCGGCTACGAACCGGGGCACTGGGACGTCTCCCAGGGCGCCGCCGAGCGCGAGCTCTACCCGAAGCTGCGGGCCGCCGGGCCGGACACCGCCGTGGTGGCCGACGGCTTCTCCTGCCGCACGCAGATCTCCCAGGAGGGCTCGCACCGCCCCGAACACCTCGCGGAGCTGCTGCTGCGCGCCCTGCCCGGAAACGCCCGCGGCAACACCCCCGGCAAGAACTCCCGGAACGGAAGTGGATCATGCGCATCGTAAGGTTCGAGAAGGCGGGCACGATCCGCTACGGACTCCTCGCCGACGACGAGGTCGTACCGCTCGTCAACGGCCCCTTCGGCCCCCTGGACGTGTCCGACGACGCGCCCCGCTTCCCCCTCGCCGAGGTCCGGCTGCTCGCCCCCGTCACCCCGGGGAAGGTCCTCGCCATCGGCCGGAACTACGCCGAGCACGCCGCGGAGCTCGGCAACGAGGTGCCCGAGGAGCCGCTCGTCTTCCTCATGCCGGGCAGTGCCGTCATCGGCCCCGGCGAGGCCGTCGTCAAGCCCTCCTACACCGACGAGCTCCACCACGAGGCCGAGCTCGCCGCGGTCATCGGCAAGACCTGCCGCGACCTGAAGCCGGAGGAGGTGGCCGACCACCTCCTCGGCTACACCTGCGCCAACGACGTCACCGCCCGCGACCTCCAGGGCCCGGACCGGCAGTGGTGGCGGGCCAAGGGCTCGGACACCTTCTGCCCCCTCGGCCCCTGGGTGGAGACCGAACTCGACCCCCGCGCGCTCGCGGTCCGGGCCACGGTCAACGGAGAGATCCGCCAGGACGGCAACAGCTCCCGTATGGTGCACCCCGTCGACCGCCTGATCAGCCACATCAGCTCGGCCATGACCCTGCACCCCGGTGACGTGGTACTCACCGGCACCCCGGCGGGTGTCGGACCGCTGCGGCGCGGCGATCGGGTCACGGTCTCCGTCGAGGGGATCGGCGAGCTCACCAACCCCGTCGTCTGAACCGCGCCGCCCGACCTGGAGACCCCTGCCCCATGTTGATCCTCCTCGGCGCCTTCCTGGTGCTGGCCGCCGCCTCCGTCGTACGCACCACGGCGGGCTTCGGCTTCTCCCTCGTGGCCGTCCCGCCCCTGGCGCTGCTCATCGACCCGGCGAGCGCGGTGGTGGTGGCCGGGATCATGGCCGCCCCGCTCAGCCTGTGGATAGCCGTGCGCGACTGGCGCCACGTCGACCGCCGCCTGATGACGGCCACCCTGCTGTCCGGGCTGGCCGGCGTGCCGTTCGGGGTGTGGCTGCTGGCCACGCTCTCCTCCCGGGTGCTGCTGTTCGTCATCACGGCGGTGGTCCTGATGGGCACGTTCATCGTGTGGCGGAAGATCACCCTGGGCGGCGGCCTGAAGATGGTCATGGCCGTGGGCCTGTTCTCCGGAGCCTCCTTCGCCGCCACCGGCATCGACGGCCCGCCGATGGTCGCCGCGTTCCAGAGCATGCGGCTGGAGCCCCGGGTCCAGCGGGCCACCCTGGGCGTGGTGTTCTCCGGCACCAGCCTGGCCGCGCTCGTCGGCTTCGGCATCAGCGGCCAGCTCACCGCGACCGTGGGGCAGATGCTCCTCGTCGGGGTACCGGCCCTGTTCATCGGGATATTCGCCGGCGAGAAGGTCTTCCACCGCCTGAACGCCGAGCGCTTCCGCCGGGTCGTCCTCGGCCTGCTGGTCGTCAGCTCCCTGTCGGTGGTCCTGCGCGTGGCCGCCGCCTGACGGGCCCTTCAGACCGCCCGCAGGGCGGCGAGGAAGTCCAGCCTGGTCTCCAGCCGGGCCAGGTCGCTGCCGGTCAGCTCCTCGATGCGGGCGACGCGGTGGCGCAGCGAGTTCACGTGCAGGTGGAGCCGGGCCGCGGTCCGGGACCAGGACGCGTCGCAGTCGAGGAACGCCTCCAGCGTGGCCAGCAGCTCCGTCCGGTGCCGGCGGTCGTGCTCGCGCAGCGGCCCGAGGTGGCGGTCCGCGAAGGCCCGGCGGGCGTCCGCCGGGATGAGGGGGAGCAGCGACAGGACGTGCGCGGTGAGGTCGCCGGGGCCGCGTACGGTCACCCGGTCCGGGGCCTGGCGGGCCACCCGCAGCGCGTTGTGGGCCTCGTCCAGCGCACGGCGGGCGTTGCCGGGGTCGTCCACCGGGGTGCTCACGCCGACGGACACCGCCTCTCCCGGGCCGAGCCAGCGGGCGAGGGCCGCGGCGAGCCGCCGCTGGAGGGCGGCGCAGTCGACGCCGGGCGCCGGTTCCGGCACCAGGACCATGAGCACCGCCCGTTCGGCCTCCACGGTGGCGGCGATGTCCAGCGGTGACACCGGCGCCGGGCCGTCGGGCTCGACCAGCGCCTCCTCCAGCAGGACGCGCAGGGCCCGGGCCGGGACCCCGTCGGCCACCACGTACTGGCAGCGCGGCCAGTGGACGACCCCGCTGACCACGGACTGCGCGGTACTCCGCAGCCGTACGGGGATCTCCTCGGCCGGGACGTCGCCGCGCACCAGGTCGAGGGAACGGCGGGCCAGGTCGCGCAGCGCCGCCTTCGCCCCCTCGTGCGCGAACCGCGCGTCGCCGAGCAGCTCGCCGACCCGGTCCAGGAGCTCCGCGTCCGGCGCGGGCCAGCCGGAGACGTCGGCCTCCACCACCACCAGCCAGTCGGCCAGCTCGCAGGCCGGCCCGGTGGCACCGGGCACCGGCAGGAGGGAGTACGCGCGGTCCCCGACCGTGACCCGGTGGGGGACCGGTTCGCCCGCCCGGCGCGCCGCCAGGTAGCGCGCGGCCAGCGCAGCCGCCGTCCGCGGGTGCGGCGGCGGGTGCGCCCCGGCGATCTGCCGCCCGGTCGCCGACAGCACGCGCACGTCGAGGCCGAGGCTCTGCCGCAGCAGCTCCAGTACGGAGTCGGGGGCGGCCCGGTCGGCCAGCAGCCGCCGGTGGCGTTCGACCACGGCGGCGAGGCTGCCGACCTCCCGGCGGTGCAGGCGGTGCAGCACGTACTCGGTGACCGACGCGAACGAGGTCTCCGGCGGCACCGCGACCAGCGGCAGGCCGTACCGTCGGCAGGCCCGTACGAGGTCGTGCGGGACGAGCCGGTGCTCGACCTCCCCCGCGGCCAGGGCCGTGACGCCCGCCCGCGCGAGGACGCGTACGAACGGCTCGGCGTCCCCGTCCCCCCGCCACCAGGCCAGCCCGGTGAGGACGAGCTCCCCGCCGGAGAGGAAGCGCCCGGGGTCGGCCAGGTCGATGACCGGAACGGCCCGGACCGCGCGGTCGAGCACCTCGTCGCCGGCGTCCGCGCCCACGAGCAGCAGCAGCCCCAGCTCGTCGGTGTCCAGGAGTTCGCGCAGCCGCATGACCGTCAGACTCTCACGCCGCGCCCGCCCTTCCCGTACACGGATCACCACAGTTCAGGGGCTCGTGACGGTGCGAAAGCACGGTCCTCCACAGGCGGCGGAGCGGGCTGTTCTGAGTGATCGGTGACTGCCCCGCCCCCTCGGCGGCTGTGTCTACTGCTCCGCGTGGCCGGCAGCGGTTCGGGCCACGCGGGAGCCGGATGCCGCGCACGGGGGTCGCGGCACCGGCACGTCACGCAGAGAGGCGGTCCGAAGATGGCCGGCAGCACCAGCGGAATCCCCACCAACGTCACCCAGGGCTCCCGGACCAGGGGCGGCATCGGCGAGTCCACGCTCCGCCCCGACGGCACCCTCAAGGTCACCGGCGAGTTCGCGTACTCCTCGGACATGTGGCACGAGGACATGCTCTGGGGCCAGACCCTGCGGTCCACCGTCGCCCACGCCGAGATCGTCTCCATCGACGTCGCCGAGGCCCTGGCCCTCCCCGGTGTCCACGCGGTCATGACGTACGACGACCTGCCGGCCCCGATGAAGTACTACGGCATGGAGTTCCAGGACACCCCGGTCCTCGCCCACGGCAAGGTCCGCCACCACGGCGAGCCGGTCGCCCTGGTCGCAGCCGACCACCCCGAGACCGCCCGCCGCGCCGCCGCGAAGATCAAGGTCGAGTACCGGGAGCTGCCGCTCATCACCGACGAGGCCTCCGCGCTCGCCCCGGACGCCGTGCTCGTCCACGAGAACCGCGGCGACCACCACTCGGCCCACGTCCCGCACCCCAACATCGTCCACCACCAGCCCATCGTCCGCGGCGACGCCGACGCGGCCGCCGCGCGGGCCGACGTCATCGTCACCGGCGAATACACCTTCGGCATGCAGGACCAGGCCTTCCTCGGCCCCGAGTCCGGCCTCGCCGTGCCCTCCGAGGACGGGGGCGTCGACCTGTACGTCGCCACCCAGTGGCTGCACTCGGACCTGCGGCAGATCGCCCCCGTCCTAGGCCTGCCCGAGGAGAAGGTCCGCATGACGATGGCCGGCGTGGGCGGCGCGTTCGGCGGCCGCGAGGACATCTCCATGCAGATCCTCGCCTCCGTGCTCGCCCTGCGCACGGGCAAGCCGGTGAAGATGGTCTACAACCGCTTCGAGTCCTTCTTCGGCCACGTCCACCGCCACCCGGCGAAGCTGTACTACGAGCACGGCGCCACCCGCGACGGCAGGCTGACGCACATGCGCTGCAAGATCGTGCTCGACGGCGGCGCGTACGCCTCCTCCACGGCCTCGGTCGTCGGCAACGCCGCGTCGCTCTCGGCCGGCCCGTACGTCATCGAGGACGTGGACATCCTGGCGGTCGGCCTCTACACCAACAACCCGCCCTGCGGCGCGATGCGCGGCTTCGGCGCCGTCCAGGCCTGCTTCGCGTACGAGGCGCAGATGGACAAGCTCGCCGACGAACTGGGCATGGACCCGGTGAAGTTCCGCCAGCTCAACGCGATGGAGCAGGGCACGGTCATGCCCACCGGGCAGGTCGTGCACCACCCCGCCCCGGTCGCCGAACTGCTGCGCATGGTCAAGGATCGCCCGATGCCGCCCCCGCGCCAGTGGGAGGTGGCCGGAGCTCCGGCCGACCTGCGCGCGCTGCCGGGCGGCCTGTCCAACACCACGCACGGCGAGGGCATCGTCCGCGGGGTCGGCTACGCGGTCGGCATCAAGAACGTCGCCTTCTCGGAGGGCTTCGACGACTACTCGACGGCCAGGGTGCGGCTGGAGGTCGTGGGCGGCGAGCCCGTCGCGATGGTCCACACGGCCATGGCGGAGGTCGGCCAGGGCGGTGTGACCATCCACGCGCAGATCGCCCGTACCGAACTCGGGGTCCAGCAGGTCACCATCCACCCCGCCGACACCCGGGTCGGCTCGGCGGGTTCGACCTCCGCGGGCCGCCAGACGTACATGACCGGCGGCTCCGTGAAGAACTCCTGCGAGCTGGTCCGGGAACGCGTCCTGGAGATCGGCCGGCGCAGGTTCGGCGCGCAGCAGCCGGCGTGGGCCTCCGACGGGCTGCTGCTGGAGGGCGGCAAGGTGCTCACCTCCGGCGGGGAGGTCCTCGCGGCCCTCGCCGACGTCCTGGAGGACGAGGTCGTCGAGATCGAGGCGGAGTGGCGGCACTTCCCCACCGAGCCCTTCGACCGGGTCACCGGCCAGGGCAAGGGCCACGTGCAGTACGCCTTCGCCGCGCACCGGGCGGTGGTGGAGGTGGACACCGAACTCGGCCTGGTCAAGGTGGTGGAGCTGGCCGTCGCCCAGGACGTGGGCAAGGCCCTCAACCCGCTGTCCGTCGTCGGCCAGATCCAGGGCGGCACCGTGCAGGGGCTGGGCGTGGCGGTGATGGAGGAGATCATCGTGGACCCGAAGACCGCGAAGGTCCGCAACCCCTCCTTCACGGACTACCTGCTCCCGACCATCCTCGACACCCCGACGATCCCGGTCGACTACCTCGAACTGGCCGACCCGGAGGCCCCGTACGGCGTCCGCGGCATCGGCGAGGCCCCGACCCTCTCCTCCACCCCGGCGGTCCTGGCGGCCATCCGCAACGCGACGGGCCTGGAGCTCGACAAGACCCCGATCCGCCCGGAACACCTGACGGGCCTCTGACAGGTGGCGTCCGGGGCGGCGCGAGCGGCCGCCCCGGGCACACCGGTCAACCGCCGTGGGGCGGGGTGAGCTTGTCGAGGTCCAGGCTGATCTCGAAGGGCACCGGGCGCCGGAGGGCGCCCCGGAAGATGCCGGCGGGCGCGTAGGCGCCGGTCGGCTCGTCGAGTTCGTAGACGTGGACGACGGCCGCCCCGTCCTCGTCCTCGATGCACCAGTAGTGGGGGATGCCGGCTTCCGCGTACTTGCGGAGCTTCACCGTGCGGTCCCGGTGGGCCGATTCGGGGGAGACGACCTCGATGACGAGCTTCACGTCCTCCGGGGCGAACCACGTGCAGTCAGGATCGTAAGGGGCTGTGGTCACCACGACGTCCGGCTCCGGACGGTTGCGGGCATCGAGGCGGATGGTCATTTCCCTGCCGACCCTGAAACCGTCCGGGGCTTGGGTCCTGAGGGCGAGCGTGAGGTCGGTGACGACCTCGCCGTGCCACCAGCGCTGCGGCGACATCATGAATACGAGGGCTCCGTCGATCAGCTCGGTATGGCGCGGTGCTTCCGGGAGGCGGTCCAGGTCCTCCGCGAACCAGCCTTCCGCGCGCGGCGGGCGCATCCAGTCGGGCAGTCCGGTCATGGCTTCACGGTAGCGGCCCGCGGGCTCGGCTGTCACAGACCCCGGACCGCGGCCACCGAGAAGGTGGTGGGGGTGCCCGTGGAGGGGGTGAGGGGGCCGTCCTTGTCGAACTGGGAGCGGACCACCAGGGTGCGGCCCGGGGTGTGGGCCAGGGTGGTGGGGATCTGGAGGGACGGGTCCGTGAGGGTGCGGGTCAGGCGGGCGCGGGTGCCGTCCGGGGTGAGCTGCCAGCGGGTCAGGGTGTTGGTGACGTTGTGGGCCGCCCGGAGGGTGCCCGTGGGGGAGAGCTGGAGGCCGTCGGCGGCCTTGAGGTCGCCGCCCGTCAGGGCGACCCGGCTCAGGGCGCCGGTGCGCAGGTCGACGCGGTGGAGTTCGCCCGCCGTCATGTCGACCGTCAGCAGGTAGCGGCCGTCCCGGTCGGCGGTGATGCCGTTGAGCGTGAACTTGCCGGGCGGCGGCGGGGTGACGTGCCGGCCCAGGTCGTACGCCACGGTCAGCGGGCCGGAGCCGGCGCGCAGCTGCGCGGGGGTGACCCGGTAGATCACCGCGCGGACGCTGTCCGTCAGGTAGGCGGTGCCGTCCGGGGTGATGGTCAGGTCGTTGACGAAGTGCGGGGTGGCGGGGTCCACCTCGAAGCGGGCCAGGCGGGCCCCCGTCGCCGTGTCGTACACCGACACCCCGGCCGTGGAGTCCGTGACCCACAGGCGGCCCCGCGCGTCGACGCGCAGCCCGTTCGCCGTGCGCCGGCCGTCGGTGCCGGACGGGAGGAACACCTCGGCGGTACGGGCCCCCGGGCGGGCGCGGTAGACCGTGCCGTCCGCGTACGAGCCGACGTACACCGTGCCGGTGCGGGGGTCGGAGGCTATGCCCTCCGGGTAGACCTTCGAGCCGGGGAGGGTGAACGCCGTCCCGACCGGGGAGGAGGGGGCGGGCGAGGGGGCGGCGGCGGTGGTCAGGGCCGCGGCCAGGGCGACGGCGGCCGCGGTCACCAGGGTATTAGAGGACATGCGCATGGGTGAACCCTTCTTGATCGGTGTGTTCGCAGAGTAGTTAGAGGTCTAATGCTTGGCAAGGGTCGTAGGATGCCGCAATGACCTCCATGCCTCCCGAGGAACGCATCGGCGCGCACATCAAGCGCGCCGAGCAGGCGCTCCTCGCGGCGAAGAACGCCGCGTGCAAGCCGGCCGCAGTAACGGTTCCGCAGTACGCCGCCCTGCTCTGGCTCGCCGAGAAGCCGGGCATCTCGGCGGCCGCCCTCGCCCGGCTCTGCGGGGTCACGCCGCCCACCATGAACACCGTCCTGAAGAACCTCCACGAGCGCGGCCTCATCGAGCGGACCCCCCACGAGTGGCACCGCAACGTGCTGGAGACCCGGCTCACCCCGGAGGGCCGCGCCGCGATGGAGCTGGCCGACGCCGGCGCCGTCCGCGTCGAGACCGCCCTCGCCGCCGCCCTCACGGACCAGGAGCGGACGCAGCTCATCGAGCTGCTGGGACGGTGTGCCGAGGTGCTCGACACCCTCAGGTGAGCTGACGGAAACGCGGAGTTCCGCCCGCGTTCCCGCACGGGCCCGGAACTTCCCGCGGGATCCGCGCATCCCACATGGGGGGAGTTCCACCCGCACTGTCCCGCCCGGGGCAGCCCGACCGTTCGGAGCGAAGTCCGTGCACGAGAACCCGCAGCACCAGCAGCCGTCCGGTCGCGAGCCCGAGCCCGGGCCCGGGCAGGGGCGCAGGAGGTCCCGGCGCGCGGTGTGGACCGGCGCGGGCGCCGCCTGCGCGCTGCTCCTCGGCGGGGGCGGCTTCGTCGCCTACGAGAAGGACTGGTTCTCCGGCAACAGCGAGGCCGTCAGCTTCGGCGGTCCCGTCCCGCCGTCCGCCTCGGCCACCGCCTCGGCCACCGCCTCGGCCACAGCCGCCGCCCCCTCCGCCCCGCCCACGCCCACCGGCGACCCGGACGTGCAGCTGCCGGCCGGCCCCAGGTCCGACTTCAGGCAGACCGCCAAGCTCGACGACGGCACGGTGATAGCCAAGACCCGCGTGGCCGGAGCCAAATCCGGGTTCGAGGGCGACGTCTGGGTCTGGACCCCCAAGGAGTACGAGGAGCCCAAGTACGCCAAGAGCGCCTTCCCGGTCCTCATCGCCCTCCCCGGCGGCAACGGCTACCCCACCAACTACTGGGCGGACCGCAGCCTCGGCCTCCAGAAGGCCGTGTCCGAGGGCGTCCGGGCCGGCACCAGCCTGCCCTTCGTCCTGGTCATGCCGGTACTCAACCCGGACGACAAGTACTACTACGACGGCGCCGACATACCCGGGCAGCCCAAGATGGGCACCTGGATCGCCGAGGACGTCCCGGACTTCGCCCGCGCCAACTTCCGTACGTACAGGTCCCGCGACGGCTGGGCCTTCATGGGCTCCTCCTCGGGCGCCTTCGTCGGCATGAAGACGCTCCTCCAGCACCCGGACAAGTTCAAGGCCGTGATCGCCAGCGGCGGCGAGATCACCCCCGACTCCCCGCTCTGGAAGGGCCACCAGGCGGAGATGGACGCCAACAACCCCGAACGGCTCGCCGAGAAGCTGATCGCGAGCGGCGGCCCGGACGTCTACGTCAACTTCCAGGTCGGCACGAAGGAGTCCGGCAAGGACCGGATGACGAGGTTCGTGCAGCAGTACGGCAAGGGCCCGGTCAAGACGACCATCCGCGACATCCAGAACGGCGAGCACAACGGCTGGCACTACGTGCGCGGCATGAGGGAGGGCTCGCTGGAGTGGGTCAGCAAGGTGCTGAAGGGCCCCAGGCCCGAGGCGGGCTGACCGGGGCCCGCCCCCGTCCGCTGCCCGCCCGCGTCCCCGCCCGCCCCCGTCCGCCCCGCCCGGCCGACCCGGGCCCCGTACGTTCGAAGACCTCCCGTTCCCGCAGGCAGGACCCGCCCCCGGCCCGTCGCCGGACTCCGCCACGTGGCCCTCGCCACGTCGCCCCGGTCCCAGGCAACCCATACGGTCGTTCACACCTCTGTACAGGTGTTAAGGGGGACCAATCGGTCCGACCCGCGCCCAACCAGGGCGCCGGAGAAGGAACGGGAACGAATCCGTGCAGTATGACCACCAAGGCGACGGCGGCCCCACGACCAAGGGCGGCCGTCGCCCCCGGCGCCCCCGCAGGCGCCACGTCCTGATCGGCGGCGGAGTCGCCCTCGCCCTCGCCGCAGGGGGCGGCGCGGCGTACAAGGCGGGACTCTTCTCGGACATAGGGGATCCGGTCTCCTTCGGCAAGATCCAGGAGTCGGCCGCAGCCGAGGACATCCGCCCGGGGGTGCTGATGCCCACCGGCCCCAAGGCCGAGTTCACCCGCACGAGCCGGCTGCCGGACGGCACGCAGATCGCGATGACCACCCTGACCGGCCAGAAGTCCGGCTTCACGGGCGACGTGTGGGTGTGGGTGCCCAAGGAGTACGACGAGCCGAAGTACGCCAAGAGCGCCTTCCCCGTGCTGATCTCCCTGCCCGGCGGCCGCGGCTACCCCAAGAACTACTGGGGCACCGGCCCCGGCCTCGGGCTCCAGCAGGCCGTGATCGACGGGGTCAAGGCGGGCACCAGCCTGCCGTTCATCCTCGTCATGCCGGTGATCAACGCGGACACCAAGCACCACTTCGACGGATCGGACATCCCCGGCCAGCCGAAGATGGGCACCTGGATGGCCGATGACGTCCCCGATTTCACGAAGGCCAATTTCCGCACCTTCACCTCCCGCGACGGCTGGGCCTTCATGGGCTCCTCCTCGGGCGGCTTCGGCGCCTTCAAGCACGTCCTCAAGTACCCCGAGCGCTTCAAGGCGGTCATCGCCAGCGGCGTCGACATCGTCCCCGACTCCCCGCTGTGGAAGGGGAACCGGCAGGCCATGGACGCCAACGACCCCGAGAAGCTCGCCGAGAAGCTGATCAAGGAGGGTGGTCCGGAGGTCTGGATCAACTTCCAGATCGGCACCAAGGAGAGCGGCCGCGACCTGGCCGAGCGGTTCATGCGCGAATACGGGAGGGGCCCCGTGCACACCCGGCTGCAGGTGATCCAGGATGGTGAGCACAACGGAAAGTCGTACGTACGAGGAATGAGGGAGGGTTCCCTGGAGTGGATCAGCAAGGTGATGCAGGGACCGACACCCGACCCCGCCGTGCGATGAGCCCCGCGGTGAAGGGGGCGACGGCGGCCGCCGCCGCGGGGATCGCGATGGTGTGCGCCGTCGCGTTCCTCAAGGCGCCCGGCGACCGCCCGGTGCACCCCTTCCCCACCGTCGGCGTGCTCATGGCCAACGGGGAGCACTGGTGCACGGCGAGCGTGGTCGACAGCCCCGAGGGCAACGTCGTCGCGACCGCCGCGCACTGCGTCGCCCCGGCGGGCGAGGACGGAGTGCCCGGCGAGGTCGCCCACGACGGCCTCGCCATCGGCGAGCTCTCCTTCGCGCCCGCCTTCTCCGGGGAGGGCTCCGGCACCCAGCCCCTCGGGGTGTGGAAGGTCCGCTCGATCCACGTCGACGAACGCTGGACGAAGTGGGGCGACGACACCGCCGACTTCGCCTTCCTCACCATCGAGCCCGACGAGGACGGCCGCAGCGTGCAGGAAGCCGTCGGCGGCAAGGGCGAGGCGCCCGCGCCCGACTGGACCTCCGGCTACGAGCGCGAGGTCACCGTCGTCGGCTACCCGGAGTCCGAGCACAACCCGCAGAACAAGCCCGTCTCCTGCACCACCCAGACCCGCCACGACCTCGACGACCCCGACATGCTGTACATCAGCTGCTCGGGCTTCTGGACCGGCACCAGCGGCAGCCCCTGGATCGCCGACCGCGGCGGCACGGGGCAGCCGGGCCGGCTGATCGGGGTGCTCAGCGGCGGGGACACGGACGTGGACTCCACGGCCGCGCTGTACGACGAGAAGGCCAAGGCCCTCTACGAGCGGGCCGCCAAGGGCTGAGCGGCGCCCGGGGCTACTTCTTCCGGCGCTCGGTGCTGACGATCACCCCGACCGCCGCCACCACGATCGCGCCGCCGAGCACGATCGGCAGGGTCAGCGGCTCGTCCAGGATCAGCGCGCCCAGTGCCACGGCCACCACCGGGTTGACGTACGCGTACGTGGCCACCAGCGACAGCGGCGCCGCCTGGAGCAGCCACGCGTACGCGGTGAACCCGACGACCGACCCGATCAGCACCAGGTAGCCCAGGGCCACCCACGAGGAGGTGGAGAAGGAGCCGGGGTCCAGGCCGCGCTGTTCGCCGCGCAGCAGCCCCACCACCACACCGGCGGCCCCGCCCGCCAGCATCTGGTAGGCGGAGCCGGTGAAGGGGTTGGCCGGCATCGGCAGCCGCCCGGCCGAGAACGAGCCCAGCGACCACAGCAGCGCGGCGCCCAGCACCAGCAGCACCCCGCCCAGGTGGACCTCCCCGCTCAGCCCCGGGCTGGTCAGCACGGCCAGCCCGGCGAGGCCCACCAGCACCCCGGCCAGGGTGCGCAGCGGCGGCCGGTCACCGGTGGCCGCCCGCAGCACCACCACCCACATCGGCACCGAGGCGACCAGCAGCGCGGCCAGCCCGGACGGGATGGAGGTCTCGGCCAGCACCACCAGGCCGTTGCCGCCCAGGATCAGCAGCAGGCCGACCAGCACCAGCGAGCGGGCCTGCGCGGCCGTGATCCGGAGCGCGGACGGCCCGTACCGCCAGGCGACGATCCCGGCCAGCACCAGGCCCGCGGTGATGAAGCGGGCCCCGGCGGACAGGAAGGGCGGCATCGTCTGGACCACGATCCGGATGCCGAGGTAGGTCGAGCCCCAGACCACGTACACGAGCGCGAGCGCGAACCACACGGCCCCCGTGGTCCTGCGGCGCGCGGAGTCCGTCGCCGCGCCCGCGCCCGTGTCCTTGCCGCCTATCGGAGTCGAGGTGCCCATGGCCGGATCCTACGGTCGGTGCCCGATGCACGCTTCCGGATATCTCAGCCCTTGAGCAGGGCGTTCAGCTCCCCGTACGGCAGGGACCCGGCGAGGGACCCGTACGTGCCGCCGGCCAGCAGTTCCTCGGTGGCGCGGCGGACCACGGCGTACGCGGCCTCGGCCACCCAGGAGCCCAGGCTGACGCGGGCCACCCCGAGGGCACCGAGCTCGGCGACGGAGGGGGCGCCCGGGCCGACGAGCACGTTGAGCGGCCCGTCGATCCCCTTGGCGAGCTCGGCGACGGTGGCCGGGTCGGTGACCCCGGGCACGAAGACGCCGGTGGCGCCGGCGGCGAGGTAGGCGGCGGCGCGGGCGAGGGTCTCGTCGAGGCGGGCGGAGCTCTCGCCGAGGCCGAAGAGGTACGTGTCCACCCGGGCGTTGACGTACAGCGGCACCCCGGCCGCGTCGGCGGCGGCCCGGGCCGCGGCGAGGCGCTCCGCGTGCTCGGCGGGGGCGCGGCGGCCGTCCTCGATGTTGATCCCGACCGCCCCGGCGGCCAGCACCCCGGCGACGGTCTCCCCGACCCCGGCGGCGTCGGCGGCGAACCCGCCCTCGATGTCGGCGGTGACGGGCACGGAGACGGCCGAGGCCACCCGGGCGATCAGCTCCAGCGCCCGCTCCCGCGCGAGCGCGTCCCCGTCGGGCGCCCCGAGCGACCAGGCGACCCCGGCACTGGTGGTGGCGACGGCCGCCGCCCCGGCGGCCTCGACGAGCCGCGCACTGGCGACGTCCCAGGCGTTGGCGAGGGCGAGCGGGGCGGCGGGGGTGTGCAGCGCGGCGAAGGCGGCGGCCTGGGCGGCACGCTCAAGGTTGGTGGTCATGCCCCCAGTTGACCAGACCGCCCCACCGCCGGGCTGGCGGTTTTCCGACACCAAGCCCTATCGGGCCGCGCCCGGACCCCTCCTGGGGCTCCGCCCCCGGACCCTCCCCCAGCTACCGCTGGGGGGACCCCCAGCG
Organism: Streptomyces sp. NBC_00158; assembly: GCF_045160885.1. NCBI lineage: Bacteria > Bacillati > Actinomycetota > Actinomycetes > Kitasatosporales > Streptomycetaceae > Streptomyces > Streptomyces sp. NBC_00158. The sequence goes on along the minus strand of NZ_CP108161.1, from coordinate 2,473,211 downwards.
CCTCAAACGCCGGCGGGGCTATTCATAGCCCCGCCGGCGTTTGAGGCGCCGGGCGCGGAGCGCCCGTACCCGGGGTCAGGGGCGGAGCCCCTGGGAACGGTGGAAGGGCGGGTAGGGGACCCCGGCCCCGCGCAGCGGCACACCACCCGCACCCGACCCACCGGCACCAGCCACCCGAACCGGCCCCGCCCCGCATGCGACGGCCGGAGGCCGACGCAGCGGGCCCGAAGCCCGGGAAGCGCCCCCGGCGCTGAGCGGTGCGAGGACCGCGTCAAGAAGGAGACGGGGCCAGGCCCGTCTTGGCGCCCGCGCCGCACAGGGGGATGACCGCCGTGCGGCCGCGGAGGGGGTCGCCGGGGGCGGTGGGGGCCACCGCCGCCCAGCAGGCGGCCGCCGTCGGTTCCACGAACAGGCCGCGCCGCGCCAGGTCCCGCTGCGCCTCGCGGAGCCGGTCGTCCGGGATGGTCACGAACGTGCCGCCGGACTTGCGGACCGCCGCCAGGATCTGCCGGGCCCGCGGCGGAGCCGGGATGGCGATGCCCTCCGCAGCCGTCGGCAGCTGCGGCACCGGCGCGGCCTCCTCCGCGCCCGCCGCGAAGGCGGCCGCCACCGGGGACACCGCCTCCGCCTGGACGCCGATCAGCGCGGGCGGCCGTACCCCGCGCCGGGCCAGCTCCTCCACCGCCAGGGCCGCGCCCAGCAGCAGGGTGCCGTTGCCCACCGGCACGACCAGCGCCTCCGGGAGCCGCCCGCCGAGGGCCTCCCAGACCTCGTAGACGTACGTCTTGGTGCCGTGCAGGAAGTAGGGGTTGAAGACGTGGCTCGCGTAGAAGGTGCCCGGCTCGTCCGCCGCCGCCCGCGCGGCCCGCGCCGTGGCCTCGCGGCCGCCCGCGATCACGCGTACGGACGCGCCGTGGGCCCGCATCTGTTCCGTCTTCTTCTCCGAGGTGCCCTCCGGCACGAAAACTTCACAACTCAGCCCGGCCCGGGCGCAGTACGCCGACACCGACGTCCCGGCGTTGCCGCTGCTGTCGGCGACCACCCGTTCCGGGGCCAGCCGCCGGGCCAGTTCGGCGAGCATGACCGCGCCCCGGTCCTTGAAGGACAGCGTCGGCATCAGGAAGTCCAGCTTGGCGTGAATCCGCTCCGCCAGCGGCACCAGCGGGGTGTGCCCCTCCGACAGCGAGACGGAGAACGCCCCCGGCAGCGGCAGTGCGGGCGCGTACCGCCACAGCGAGTGGGGGCCGGCCGCCGGTTCGAGGGGGATGGCCGGATCGGGTGCGAAGTCGAGGTCCCAGGGGCCGCCGCACAGCGGGCAGCACCACGGCGCGGTCCGCACGTCGGCGTGCGTGCCGTCCTCGGGGCAGACGTAACCAGGAAGTGCGTGCGTCATGTGCGGAGCGCCTTTGCTCGTTCATGGCCGTTGTATGGCACGGATGTTACGCGTCCATGGTGCGGCCGTTGTGCTCTTGTGGGATGGCGCGGGGGTGGGTCAACCTTTCGGGGACGGCGGCCCGTTGGGGCGGGATTCGTTGTCATGGACATGCTTAAAACAAGTTCTTCCGCGTGTCCGCGCACCGCCGCTCGGCACCCGCAGACCACCCCCTACGAGGAGGACCCCCCACATGTCCGTGATGCGTCACACCCGCCGGAGGATCGCCGGCGTCAGCGCGACCGCAGTCGTGGCCCTCGCGCTCGGCGCGGCAGCCGCGCTTCCCGCCTCCGCGGCCGACGGCCCCCAGGGCGTCATCGAGAACGCCGGCGCCGCCGGGGCCGTCCCCGGCAGCTACATCGTGACCCTGAAGGACTCCGCCGCCCGCTCCACCGCCGACAGCGGCAAGGCCGTCGCCAAGCGGTACGGCGCGAAGATCGACCGGACCTACAGCGCGGCCCTCAACGGCTACTCCGTCGAGGTCTCCGAGGCGCAGGCCAGAAAGCTCGCGGCCGACCCGGCGGTGGCGTCGGTCGTGCAGAACCGCACCTTCACCGTCGACGCCACCCAGCCCAACCCGCCGTCCTGGGGCCTGGACCGCATCGACCAGCGGGCCCTCCCGCTCGACCAGAGCTACACCTACCCGGACAAGGCCGGCGAGGGCGTCACCGCCTACATCATCGACACCGGCGTCCGCATCACCCACCAGGACTTCGGCGGCCGCGCCTCCGACGGCTACGACGCCGTCGACAACGACAACACCGCCCAGGACGGCCACGGCCACGGCACGCACGTCGCCGGCACCGTCGCGGGCGGCGCGTACGGCGTAGCCAAGAAGGCCAAGATCGTCGGCGTCCGCGTGCTCAACAACCAGGGCTCCGGCACCACGGCCCAGGTGGTCGCCGGCATCGACTGGGTCACCCGCAACGCCGTCAAGCCCGCCGTGGCCAACATGTCGCTCGGCGGCGGCGCGGACTCCGCGCTCGACACCGCCGTACGCAACTCCATAGCCGCCGGCATCACCTACGGCGTCGCGGCCGGCAACGAGTCCACGGACGCCTCCAGCAAGTCCCCGGCGCGCGTCGCCGAGGCCATCACCGTCGGCTCCACCACCAACACCGACGCGAAGTCCAGCTTCTCCAACTACGGCTCCGTCCTGGACATCTTCGCGCCGGGCTCCTCCATCACCTCCGCCTGGGGCACCGGGGACACCGCGACGAACACCATCTCGGGCACCTCGATGGCCACCCCGCACGTCGTCGGCGCGGCGGCCCTCTACCTCTCGCAGAACCCGGCGAGCACCCCGGCGCAGGTCCGCGACGGTCTCGTCGCGGCGGCCACCCCGAACGTGGTGACCGGCCCCGGCACCGGGTCCCCCAACCGCCTGCTGAACGTGGGCGCGAGCACCACGCCGCCGAACCCGGGCACCAAGTTCGAGAACACCGCCGACTACGCGGTCAACGACAACGCCACCGTCGAGTCGCCGGTCACCGTCAGCGGGATCTCCGGCAACGCCCCGGCCGCGCTGAGCGTCTCGGTCGACATCAAGCACACCTACATCGGCGACCTGAAGGTCGACCTCGTCGCCCCCGACGGCTCGGTCTACAACCTGCACAACCGCAGCGGCGGCAGCGCCGACAACATCATCCGCTCCTACACGGTCAACGCCTCGTCCGAGGTGGCCAACGGGGTGTGGAAGCTGCGGGTGAACGACAACGCCAACGTCGACACCGGCAAGATCGACTCCTGGGCGCTGCAGTTCTGACGCCGGGCGGCAGGACGTGCACCGCATGAGGTCCTCCGCCCGGGCGACCGGGCGGCGAGGGGCGCGATAACAGGCTGGATCGCGCGATGAACGCGGGGGCGACCGAGTGATCGGTCGCCCCCGCTGCGTAGTATTTCGCGCATTCGTTCGCGCCGCCCCTGATGGAGCACTCGCCCGGTGACCACCCCGCCCCCGCAACATCCCCCCGCCGGCCCGGGCCGCTCCTGGCCCCCGCCGTCGCCGCCGCCGGTGTGGGGGCCGCAGCCCGCGTACGGGCACCCGCCCGCGCTCAACGGGTTCGCGCTGGCCTCCCTGCTGGTCGGGCTGCTCTGCTTCCCGCCGCTGGGGATCGTCTTCGGCGTCGTGGCGCTGGTGCAGATCTCGCGCAAGGGGGAGCGGGGCCGCGCCCTCGCCGTCACGGGCCTGGTGGTCTCGCTGCTGGCGACCGCGGTCCTGGTCACCGGCGTCACCCGGTACGCGGAGCACTTCACCGGCGCGCTGGGCGGGGGACGGTACGCGGAGCAGGTCGAGGGCCGGCTGACGGGGATGGACGAGCTGCGCGTGGGCGACTGCTTCAACGTTCCCGGCGGCGACCTCCTGGACGAGACCCGCTTCACGTACCGGGTCGGCTGCGACCGGGTGCACGACGCGGAGGTGACCGCCGCGACGGCGATCGGGCAGAGCGCCTATCCCAGCAAGGGGTGGCTGGAGGAGACCGCCACGGACACCTGCTGGAAGGCGCAGGACGCGTACGCGATGGACTCGTGGGCGCTGCCCGGGTACGCGGAGATGTTCTACTTCACCCCCTCGCCGGACAGCTGGCAGAACGGCGACCGGCGGCTCCTGTGCCTCATCGGCACGTCGACGGAGGAGCACAAGGGCAGTCTGCGCAAGGACGCGGGCATGCTGACGCCGGACCAGGTGACCCTGCTGACCGCGCTGAACACGGTGGACCAGGCGCTGGGCCGCGCCCCCGACCGGGACCTCGACGAGGCGCTGCCCGAGCACCAGAAGTGGGCGCGGGGCGTGGACGAGGCGCTGGCCGCGGAGGAGCGGATGCTCCAGGGCGTCACCTCGCGCCAGGGCACCGGGCCGGCGGCGGGCGACCGGCTCAGGGAGGTCGCCGCGGCGCGCAAGGAGTGGCAGCGGGCGGCGCGGGCGACCCGGCCGGCCGACTTCCGGCGGGCGTGGGACACGGCGCTGGCGGCGCTGTCGGTGGACACGGAGAAGGCGCTGCGCGGGTCGTACGGGCTCTCGACGCGGGTTCCGGAGTGGGTGGTGCCGGGTCCGGACGGGTCGGGGTCGGGGTCCGGGCGGGGGCCTTCGTCGGAGTCCGTCTGAAGTCCGGTGGGTAACGCGCGGTAAGGGGGTGAGCGCTGCTGGTCCTTTGGTTCGCTCTTGTGAGTGATAGTGCGTTTGGATGAGTGTCGTTACGGTCGGGTGCATGAACCTCAAGGAGTGGGCGAAGGCGCAGGGTGTGCATCCGCAGACTGCGTATCGCTGGTTCCGTGAGGGCACATTGCCGGTCCCTGCGGAACGGGTGGGGCCGCGCACGATCCTGGTGAACGTCGAGGCGAACTCGTCAGTGTCCGTAACGGGTGGCGTGGGCTTGTACGCTCGCGTTTCCTCCCACGATCAGAAGCAGGATCTGGAACGTCAGGTCGCCCGGCTGACCGAGTGGGCGGCGAAGGCCGGGCATCGAGTGGTGCGGGTCGAATCCGAGATCGCATCGGGCGTGAACGGCATCCGGGCGAAGGCGCGTCGTCTGCTGGCCGATCCCGCGGTGACCACCGTGGTGGTCGAGCACGAAGACCGCCTCGGCCGGATGAACGTCGAACTCGTCGAAGCCGCCCTGTCCGCGACCGGCCGCCGCCTGGTGGTCCTGAACGAGGGCGAAGCCGAAGACGACCTGGCACAGGAGATGGCTGAGGTTCTGACCTTCTTCTGTGTCCGCCTGTACGGCCGCCGTTCTGCGGGAAGCCGGGCGAAGAGGGCTCTGGCAGCGGCGGCCGCCGATGACTGAGCAGCAGAGGAAGAAGCTGCGCACCATCGACGCGCCGTTCGTGGCTGCCGGCCCCTCCGACGTGGCGGTACGAGACCGCCTCAAGGGGCTGACCAGCCAGGACGAGACGGTTTTGCGTGGCGTGGGGGAGTACCTGGGGGTTCTCGCGTCGCGCGACCCCAGGCAGCGGTGTGCGGACGGCCTGGGGCACGCCACGGACACGTGGGCCGCCCGAAAGCGTGCGCTGACGGCCAAGTCGTCCTCTCGCTGGGCCGGGTCGATCACGAAGGCCACGCACGATCAGTGGGCGCTCTCCAGCCGTGGTCAGCTCGCGCACATCCAGAACCTTGAGACCGGCATCCGCACGCTGACGCACCGCCTGTCCCAGCCCATCGGGGGCAAGGGCAGCAAGCGGGCACCGGGCGGATACCGCTCCAGGGGCGAGTGGTTCCACAAGTCCCGGCGTCTGCACACCCTGGAACACCGACTCGACGCGGCGCGGGCCGACCGGGAGAACGGTGTCGTGCACGTGGTGCGCGGCGGCCGCCGGTTGCTGGGCACCCGGCACAACCTCCAGGCAGCGCAGCTCACCGAGGCCGAGTGGCGACAGCTGTGGGAGGCGGAGCGCTGGTTCCTGGCCGCTGACGGCGAGTCGGGCAAGCGCTTCGGCAACGAGACCATCCGTGTCACCCCGGACGGCGAGGTGTCGCTCAAGCTGCCCGCGCCGCTGACACACCTGGCGAACGCGAAGCACGGCCGGTACGTCCTGGCCTCCCGGATCGCTTTCGTGCACCGGAGCCAGGAGTGGCGGGACCGGATCGACGGCAACCGGGCCGTCGCCTACCGCATCCACTACGACGTTCCGCGCGGGCGCTGGTACCTCACCGCATCCTGGCAACGCCCCGTCGTGCGGACGGTCCCGCTGGATGCGGCACGGGCCAGGGGTGTGATCGGCGTGGACACGAACGCTGACCATTTCGCCGCCTACCGGCTCGATGTCCACGGCAACCCGGTGGGCGAGCCCCACCGGTTCCTCTACGACCTGTCGGGCACCGCGGACCATCGGGACGCGCAGATCCGGCACGCCATCACCCGGGTACTTCACTGGGCCAAGCGGGTCGGCGTCGCCGCGATCGCGATCGAGGACCTGGACTTCCAGGCGGAGAAGACCCGCGAGAAGCGCGGCCGCAAGAAGCGGTTCCGGCAGCTCATCTGCGGCATGCCCACCGGCAAGTTGAAGGCCCGGCTCGTCTCCATGGCCGCCGAGACCGGCCTCGCCGTCGTCGCGGTCGATCCTGCCCACACCTCCCAGTGGGGCGCCCAGCACTGGCGCAAGCCGCTGGCCACCCCACACCGAAAGATGTCCCGTCACGATGCCGCCGGCATCGCGATCGGGCGACGCGCCCTCGGGCACCCGGTCCGGCGACGGACGGCACCGCCCCGCGACGACCAGAGCGATCGTCGCGGGCATCGGACCGCCCAGGCCCACCGAGGCACCCCAGAGCGTGAGGGAACCCGCCGCCCTGCCGCGGAGCGTGCACACGATGCACGTGCCCGAACAGGGATGAAACAAAGAACGCGGGCGACCGGCGCATCCAAAACCGTTCGGGACGCGCGCAGTGCCGGGACGTGGGTCCAAGACCCACTCCTGTTCACTGATCAGGAACGGTTTGAGTGACCTGGGTTCATCACATCGGGTGAAACTCTGGCCCGTGCTTGCGCTGCCCAACCGTCGGTTGCCAGGGTGTAGCTGTCTGTCAACCTGATGGGAGTGGCTCGTGACTTTCGGTGAGCAGCCGGCCTATCTCCGCGTGGCCGGGGATCTGCGACGGAAGATCGTCGATGGCTCCCTGCCCCCGCACGCCCGGCTCCCTTCCCAGGCCCGGATCCGCGAGGAGTACGGGGTCTCCGACACCGTGGCACTGGAGGCGCGCAAGGTCCTCATGGCCGAGGGCCTGGTGGAGGGCCGCTCCGGCTCCGGTACGTACGTGCGCGAGCAGCCCGTGCCCCGCCGGGTCGCCCGCTCCGGCTACCGCTCCGCCGGCGCCTCGACCCCGTTCCGCCAGGAGCAGGCGGAGGCGGGCGCGCGCGGCACGTGGGAGTCCAGCAGCGAGCAGACGGCCGCGCCGGACCGGATCGCGGAGCGCCTCGGCATCGAGCCGGGGGACCGGGTCATGCGCACCCGGTACGTCTTCCGCGACGCGGGGGAGGCCATGATGCTCTCCACCTCCTGGGAGCCGCTCTCCGTGACCGGCCGGACCCCGGTGATGCTGCCCGAGGAGGGGCCCCTGGGCGGCTCGGGGGTGGTGGACCGGATGGCCGCCATCGACGTGGTCGTGGACAACGTGGTCGAGGAGGTCGGGGCCCGGCCGGGGCTGGCCGAGGAGATCATGTCGCTGGGCGGGGTCCCGGGGCACGTGGTGCTGGTGGTGAGCCGTACGTACTTCGCTTCGGGCCGCGCCGTGGAGACCGCGGACGTGGTCGTGCCGGCGGACCGCTACCGCCTCTCGTACCACCTGCCTGTCCGGTAACAGGGCACGCGCGGGGTTTTCGGTCGTTCCGCAAGGGTCCGGGGCGCGCCCCGGACCCTTGTTCGAGTCCGGCCCGCGCGGCGCGGCGGGCACCCCCACGTCGGCCCACCCGCGGGTGCGCTCCGTGCGCCGGGTCCGGACCGGCGCGCACGGCCCGCTCGTACGCCTGGCCGGATGCGTACGCCCCCCAGGTACCTCTTCGTGAAAAACCGTATCCGCTCAGTAAAGGTCGGGCGTAAGCTCGGGCATATGCGCAATGCGGTTTCCTGGGCAGGTACAGCGGCGGAGGGTGAAGCGCGATGACCGACAGCGGTGCCCTGCTTCCATGGCTGGTCATACGTCAGGACGACAACGGCAACCGCTACCGGGTGGGTCGCTACCCCACCCGGGCCGAGGCCCAGAAGGTCGTCGACAGCCTCGACGACCGCGGACACAAGCAGCTCTACTGGGTCGAGCGGATCGGACAGGAAAGCCAGACCGCCACCACCAACTGAATCGGCTGAAGGCGCTGGCATAGGCTCCGCCCATGACTGTACGAGTGGTCGTGGGCGGAGCCCTTTGTCATGACGGGCGCCTGCTGGCCGCCCGGCGCAGCGCGCCGCCCGAGCTGGCCGGCCGGTGGGAGCTCCCCGGCGGGAAGGCCGAGCCGGGCGAGACCGTGCCCGAGGCGCTGGTGCGCGAACTGCGCGAGGAGCTCGGCGTGGAGACCGAGGCGCTGGAGCGGATCCCGGGGGAGTGGCCCCTCAAGCCCGGCCTGGTCCTGCACGTGTGGACGGCCCGGCTGGTCTCCGGGGAGCCCGAGCCGCTGGAGGACCACGACGAGCTGCGCTGGCTGGCCCCGCACGAGCTGGACTCGGTGGACTGGCTCGACCAGGACCGCCCCTTCGTCGAGGAGGCCGGCCGCCGGCTGCGTGCCGGGGCGGACGCGGGGTAGGCGCGCGTCGGGCGGTCGGGTCGGGCGGTCGGGCGGGCCCCGGACGGGAGGCGGGGCGGGCGCCGCGTCGCACGCGGGGCGCACCGGGGCGCGTGACGCTCCCGCTGTAGGCCGTCTGCGCCACAGTGCGCCGGTGCGTGGGGGATCGGGTGGTACGGCGCCCCGAATATCGGGTATGTCGCTATTAGTCCCTATCTCGCCCCCCTTTCGTCACCGACGAACCGGACAGGGGTCGCTGGTGGCCCGGGAAGTGATCGGCGTGATCGACACAGACGGTGAGTGCGCCGAGTGGGCCTTCCCCGCCGAGCCCGGTGCCGTCCGCACCGCACGCCACGCCGTGCGCGGCACCCTCCGCTCCTGGGGCCTCGACTCCGTCGGCGACGTGACCGTCCTGCTGGTCAGCGAGCTGGTCACCAACTCCCTGCGGTACGCCTCCGGCCCCATCGGGGTCCGCCTGGTACGGCGCAATCCGGCCGCTCCGGACCTGGCCGGCGGCCCGGCCCTGCTCGTGGAGGTTTCCGATCCGCTTCCGGATCCGCCCCGCGAGCGCATCGCCAAGCCGGACGACGAGGGCGGGCGCGGCCTGCACCTCGTCGCCGTCTCCGCGCGCCGGTGGGGGACCCGGCACGGCAAGACGGGGAAAACCGTGTGGTTCGAGTTGGCTCTTCCTGGTGAGTAACAAGGAGAAGGGCGGCAGTGGGTCTCCCGGGCGGCGTCTGGGGAGACCACCGGACATGGCCGGAAAACAACGGGACCCTTTTGTGATCGTGAACGCCGTGCCGTACGGGGCCGTGGTGCTGAATACTTCGGTCATGGCCGGTCCGGTTGCGGTGAGCTGGAGGGGACGGTCGCGTGAGCGAGATACCTGCGCAGACACATCAGGCCCGCGTGCCCGGGGAGCCTTTGCACGACTCCCTGTGGCACAGCAGTCCGCCTGGCTCGATATACGACTACATAAAGGTCGCCTCCTTCTCGATCGGCCCTGACGGGCTCATCGACCAGTGGAGCCTGCGCGCCGAGGAGCTGTTCGGGCTCGGCGCGGCGCAGGCGGTCGGCCGCGACCCGGTCGAGGCCTTCATGCCGCCCGAGCTGCGCGAGGGCGGGCACCGCAAGGTCGGCGAGATCCTCGACGGCAAGGAGTGGACCGGCCTGATCCCCTTCCGCATCCCCGGCGGCAAGGGCGCCCACGGGGTGGCCGAGATCTATGTGATGCCCACCCAGACCGAGAGCGCCGAGCGGGCCGCACTCTGCGTCGTCGTCGACGTGCGCGCGCTGCGCCGCATCGAATCCGACCTCGCCGCATCACAGGCCATATTCGGCCAATCTCCCTTCGGGTTCCTGCTCTTCGGCACCGACCTCACCGTGCAGCGCGCCAACCGGCGCTTCGCGACCGTCTTCGGCGGCACCGTCGCCGAGCACCGCGGCCGCACCGTCCACGACTACCTGCCGCCCCACGAGGCCGACCGGATGGCCGAGGCCCTGCGCCGGGTCCTGGAGACCGGCGAATCCGTCACCGACCTGCGGATCACCGGAGCCACCCCCCGCAGCCGCGACGACCGCCACTGGTCCATCAACCTCTACCGGGTCCACGACGGCACCGGCCGCCCCATCGGCGTCGCCGGCCTCGGCACCGACGTCACCCGCCGCCACCTCGCCGCCCGCGAGGCCGCCGGGGTCCGCCGCAACCTCGCCCTCCTCAACGAGGCCGGCCACCGCATCGGCAACTCCCTCGACCTGGAGACCACCGCCCGCGAACTCCTCGACGTCACCGTCCCCGGCTTCTGCGACCTCGCCGCCGTCGACCTCTACCAGGGGCTGCTGCTCGGCGACGACGACCGCCCCGCCCGCCCGCAGGGCCCCGGCGTGCCCTCCCTGCCCGACCAGGGCGCCCGCCGCGCACCCTCCGCGAAACTGCGCCGGGTGGCCTTCGCCTCCGCCGTCTCCGACGCCCCCCTCTCGGGACCCGGCGCACTTGTCGCCGTCGGCGAGACCCACCGCTACCCGGCCGCCTCGCCCGGAGCGATGGTCCTGCGCACGGCACGGCCCCGGCTGGTCGACGCGGCCGGCCCCGACGACCTCGTCCAGTCCACCCTGATCGTCCCGATGGTCGCCCACGACACCGTCGTCGGCCTCGCCCAGTTCTCCCGTACGAAGGGCAGCGAGCCCTTCGGCGAACGCGACCGGGCCGTCGCCGTGGAACTCGCCGCACGGGCCGCCGTCTGCATCGACAACGCCCGCCTCTACCGGCGCGAGCACGAACGGGCGCTGATCCTCCAGCGCAGCCTGCTCCCGCCCGGCGACCCCGAGGCCGCCGGCCTCGACATCGCCTGCCGCTACCTGCCCGGCAACGCCGCCACCGAGGTCGGCGGCGACTGGTTCGACGTCATCGAACTCCCCGGGCACCGCACCGCCCTCGTCGTGGGCGACGTCATGGGCCGCGGCCTGCGCGCCGCCGTCGCCATGGGCGAACTCCGCACCGCCGTACGCACCCTCGCCCTGCTGGACCTCGAACCGGCCGAGGTGCTCACCGCCCTCGACGAGGTCGCCCGCGGCCTCGGTGCCCCGGGAGGCGCCCAGCAGGCCTCGCGGGCCGCCCTGCACTCCCGCGACGCCGACCGCTCCGAGGTCTACCTCGCCACCTGCGTGTACGCCGTCTACGACCCGGTCACCCGGCGCTGCACCATCGCCAACGCCGGCCACATGCCGCCCGTCCTCGTCGAACCCGCCGAGGACGGCGCCGAACCGCGCCCCGGGCTGCTGCTGGAGATCCCGACCGGAATGCCGCTCGGGGTGGGCGGCGAACCCTTCGAGGAGGTCGAGGTCGAACTCCCCGAGGGCGCGCTCCTCGCCCTCTACACCGACGGCCTGGTCGAATCCCGCGACCACCCCCTGGAAGAGGGCCTGCGGGGCCTGCGCCGGGCGGTCGCCGATCCGTCCCGCCCCCTGGAGGAGGTCTGCGACCACGTCCTGAACACCCTCCACACCCGGCACGGCGAGGACGACATCGCCCTGCTCATGGCCCGCGTCCAGGGCCTGCCCGCCGGAGCCGTCGGCGACTGGCAGCTCCCCCGCGAGGCCCGCTCGGTGGGCCGGGCCCGGGAACTGGCCAGGGCCAAGCTGCCCGGCTGGGGCCTGGAAGGCCTGCTCGACACCACCGAACTGCTCGTCAGCGAACTCGTCACCAACGCCCTGCGGTACGGGGAGGGCGAGATCCGGCTGCGGCTGCTGCTGGACCGGACCCTGGTGTGCGAGGTCTGGGACGGCAACCTCGCCCAGCCCAGGCGCCGCCGCGCCCGGGACACCGACGAGGGCGGCCGCGGCCTCCAGCTCGTCGGCCTGCTCTCGGCCGGCTGGGGCACCCGCCGCACCCACCGGGGCAAGACCGTCTGGTTCGAGCTCCCGCTCCCGATGCCGGGCGGCGCACCGGGAGAGGCGGTCACCGAACTGTCGGCGGAACAGCTGCTGAGCATGTACGGCTGAGCACGTACGGCCGAGGAGGAACCCGTTCAGGCCGCCCGGGACTTGAGGGCGGCCAGGCGGGCCTCGATCTCCGAGGACCTGCCGAGGTCGTCCAGCGCCTCGAACTGGGCGTCCAGGGAGGAGGCCGCCAGTTCCGACTTGCCCATGGCCATCGCCTCCTCCCGGCGCACCTTCTCCTCGAAGCGGTGCAGTTCGCTGGTCGGGTCCAGCACGTCGATGTTCTCGACCGCGTCCAGCATCGTGTTCTGCGCCTGCGCCGTCTTCGCCCGCGACACCAGCTCGTCCCGCTTGGCCTGGAGCTCCGTCAGCTTGTCCTTCATCGCGCCCAGGCCCGCCCTGAGCTTGTCCACGACCTCCGTCTGAGCCGCGATCACCGGCTCCGCCGTCGCCGCCTCCTTCTCCGACTGCAACTGCCGGCCCAGGGCCACCTTCGCCAGGTTGTCGAAGCGGTCCCCGTCCGCCGCGGCGCCGGACGCGCGCAGCTCGTCCGCCTTGCGGCTGGCCGCGAGGGCCTTGCCGCCCCACTCCGCGGCCGCGTCCACGTCCTCCTTGTGGTCGGCCTCCAGCATCCGCAGGTTGCCGATGGTCGTGGCCACCGCCTGCTCGGCCTCCGAGATGTTGTTCGAGTAGTCGCGGATCAGCTGGTCGAGCATCTTCTGCGGGTCCTCGGCCTGGTCCAGCAGCGCGTTGATGTTGGCCTTCGCGAGCTGGGTGACACGGCCGAGGATCGTCTGCTTGCTCATCGGGGTCCTTCCTGATGGGGTCTGGTGCCTCGTCGTTCAGAAGCGGCCGCCGCCGCCCATGCGGCCGCGGGTCCCGCCGCCCCCGTAGGAGCCGGGCCCGCCGCCGAAGCCGCCTCCGCCTCCGCCTCCGCCCCCGCCGAAGCCGCCCCGGCCGCCGCCGCCCCGGAGGATCTCGCCGAGGATGATCCCGCCGAGCACGGCACCGCCCCGGCCGCCGCCCGCGCGCTGACCCGCGTACGGGTTCCGGTACGCCCGTACGTCCTCCTCCGCCAGCTGCTGCGCCTGCCGCGCCAGCGAGTCCGCCTGCTGCGCCTCCGCCAGCGCCCCCGCCGGGTCCTGTCCGGCCAGTGACGCCGACCGCTCCAGGTGCCGCTGCGCCTCCGCCAGCCGGGTCCGGGCCTGGCTGCCGACCGCGCCACGGCTGGTGGTCACGTAGTCCGTCGCCGCGCCGATCGCGCTGCGGGCCGACAACCGGGCCTGGTCCAGCAGCGCCGCCGCCCGCCGCCGCCCCGACTCCTGCTCCCGCGCCCCCGCCAGCGCCTCGTCCAGCGCCGCGTCGGCCTCCTCCACCCGGCGCAGCGCGTCGATCGGGTCGTACCGGCCCGCCGCCTGCTCCCGCCGTACGTCGGCCAGTACGGACTCCGCCCGGCCGATCCGGCCCCGCAGGTCACCCGTGGCGGAGCCCGCCTGCGTACCGGTGAGCAGGCCGCGCGCGTCGGCGAGGTCCGTCTCCGTCTCCGTGAGGGCGCCCGGCAGCTTCCCGGCCGCCTCCGCCAGCTCCTGCGCCCGCCGCTCGACCGCGTCCACCAGGGTCGCCGCCTGGTCCACCGCGCCCTCGGCGGCCCGTACGTGCACGGCGGCCCGGCCGTTGTCACCGGTGTCCAGGGCGGCCCGCGCCCCGCCGAGGCTGGTCGTCGCGAAGAGCAGCCGGTCCTTCGCCTGCTCCGGGTTGGAGGCCACCGGCGCCGCCGCGGAGTCCGCGTAGCGGCCCGTCAGCGCGGCGAGGGTGGCCTCGGCGGTCGTCGTACGGCCCGTCAGGGCGCGGAAGTGCGCCTCCACCGTGGCCAGGGCCCGCGGGGCGTTCTTCTCCAGGTCCCGCAGCCGGTCGAAGTCCGCCGACTCGGCGTCGAGCCTGCGGTTCGCCTCCGTGCAGCGGGCCACGATCTCCTCCAGCATCCGGCGCCGGGTCGCGTCGTCCTCCGGGTAGGCGTCGTCCAGCTGCTGGCGCAGCCGGAAGGCGTGCGTCAGCTCGTCCTTGGCGTACGCCACCGCCGCGGTGAAGGTGCCGACCGCGTCGTCGCCGAACTGCGCGGTGGCGAAGCCCAGCTCCTCGGTACTGGTGCGGACGGCGTCGTCCGTCTCCACCAGCAGGGCCTTCGCCCTGGCGTCGAGCTCCGGCAGCGGGGTGGGCTCGGCCCGCGCCCCGTCCCAGCCGGCGTGGGCGGTGGTCGTGCCCCGGCCCGTCCCGTCGCGCTTGCGGCGGCGCCGGTACGCGTACACCCCGAGCGCCCCCGCCGCACCGACGGCGACCACCGGCAGCACGAAGTCCCCTGCCCCGCCCACCCCTTCCGCCGCCCCGCCGGGGTCGGCCGGGCCGGGGGTGACGACGGGCACCGGCACCGGCTTCCCGCCGAGCACGGCGTCGTAGCCGTTCGCCGCGCCGATGGCGGCACCCGCCCAGTCGTTCTGGCGCAGGGCGGGCTCGATGGCGGTACGGGCGACGTCCGCGAGCTGCGCCTCGGTGAAACCGGAGTCGACGTCGGCCGAATAGGCGTACTGGCGGTCGCCGGTCGCCACCGCGAGCAGCACGTCGTCCCGGCCGAGGCCGTTCTTCTGCGCGGTGGCGTCGGCCCAGCCCTGCGGGGCGCGGCCGGAGAAGTCACGCACGTACGCCACGAAGAGCTGGACCTTCCGGTCGGCGTAGAGCCGCTCCAGCGCGGCGGCCACGGCGGGCGCCCGGTCGCCGAGGGCGCCGACGCGGTCGGTGACCTGTCCCTGCCTCGACAGGGCGACGGGGTCCTCGGCGTGGGCCGACTGCGTCGGCAGTGCGAGCAGTGCGAGCAGCGCGGCGGCGAGGATCAGGCCCCGGAGGGCGGCGGTGCCTCTCAGCGGATACACATTTCGGAGGCTATGGGCCGTTCCGGCCCTCCGCACCCGGAGCCTTCCGGGGCCGGGGCCAGTGGGCCGCCTGCGGCTGGCCGGCCGCTGCGCGGGGCCGTCCCCTACCCGCCCTTCAACCGTTCTCGCCTCAATCGCCGGCGCGGCTCAAGACACGGCGCTACCGCGCCCGCGCCTCAAACGCCGGCGGGGCTATGGATAGCCCCGCCGGCGTTTGAGGCGACGGGGTCAGGGGGCGGAGCCCCTGGGAACGGTGGAAGGGCGGGTAGGGGACCTCGCCCCGCGCAGCGGCCCACCCACCCGCACACGACCCACCGGCCGCGCGAGCGGCGCGTGAAGAGGGGCGGCGCGTCAGGGCATCGGCAGACCCGTCAGGGTCGGCTGGGTCTGGATCAGGGTGCCGGCGGCGACGACAGGGGCGGGACCGCCCGCCGGATGGTCCCAGTGCCCGCGAGGCCGCCCCGTGGCGACGTCCAGGCCCGTCACGAACGGCAGCGCCGCCCTCCCCAGCAGCCCCCGGCGCCCGCCGTGGGAGGACTTCACGTACAGCACCCCCCGCCGCACCCCCAGCAGCTCCAGCACGCACTCCGTGCCCTCCCGCCGGGTCACCGGCCGCTGCCACCGCACCGCCCCGCTCTCCGCGTCGAGCGCGAACACCACGTCCCAGCCCTGCTCCGCCCGGTACGCGGCCGCGTACACCACCCCGTCCTCGACGAGCAGCCCCGCCGCCGGCGTCCCCGGCTCGAAGCGCCACAGCTCGTACCCCTTGCGCCGGTCCAGCGCGCGCAGCACACCGCCGGCCAGCACGTGCACCGGCCCGCCCGGCAGGTGGTCGGGGGCCGGCCGCGCGCCGGCGTCGTAGCCGCGCGGCCAGGACCACAGCGGGGTCCCGCTCGGCAGGTGCAGCGCCCGCAGCTGCCGGCCGTCCCCGAGGACCAGGCACTCGCCCGCGACCGTCAACGAGGTCACGCCCGACAGCGGGTGCCGCCACACCGGTTCCCCGGCGGCCTTGTCCAGGGCGGTCAGCTCGTCCTGCGTCCTGTGCAGGACCAGCCCCGGCGCCGGGACCAGTCCCGCCGGCTTCGTCAGCTCCCGCCACCACCGCACCCGCCCGTCGGCCGGATCCCGGACCACGAGCCGCTCGCGCGACCCGGCGCCCGACCCCACGACCACGCACACGGTGTCCGCGTCGGCCCTGCACCACACCCACTCCGGCTCCGGCAGCGGCCGCGCCCGCACCCCCTCGTCGGCGTACGCCGTCCAGCGTCCGGAACCCGTCGCCGCGTCCACGCAGCCGACCTCGGACCCCGCCGTCCACACGACCCGCTCCCCGGCGGCGTGCAGCGCGTCCGGGCGGTCCCCGGTCCGCCACCCCGTCGCGGGCCGGGTACCGGCCGCGCGCGGGCGCGGGGGCACCGCGCGCGGGGGCGGGGTGCCCGGGTCGGCCGCGGCGGCCGCCAGCCAGGGCGCTCCCGCCGTGCAGTCCCGGGCGATCCAGGCCAGCTCCCGGCCCCGCTCGGCGGGTTCGGCCAGCCGGCGGGCGGCGGCGGCCCGCTCCTGCGCGACGGCCGGGTCCAGTACGGAGGGGCGGCCCTGCGCGCTCAGGTCCCGGGCGGCGTCGAGGGCCGCGCGGGCCGCGTCCAGTTCCTCGTCCGCGGTGTCGGCCAGCGCCTGCTCCGCCAGGGCCAGGGCCTCGGCCGCGCCCGCCCGGTCCCCGACGGCGGAGCGTTCGCCCGCCACCCGGCACAGCGCCCGCACCCGGGCCCCGCCGCCCGGGATCCGCGCGGCCAGCCGGAGCGCGGCGGGCAGGTCCCGCCGGGCGACGGCGGTGACGGCCCTGGACTCGGTGGCCGCCCGGACCACCGGGCTCTGGATCAGGGACAGGTACCCCTCGGCCCGGGGGAGGTCGGCCGGGGCGCTCGCCAGCGCGGCCCGCGCCAGTACGGCCTCCTCGGCCGGGCTGCCGCCGAAGTACCAACGGGCCAGCCGGACCCCGCGTTCGGGGGCGACCGCGGCGAGTTCCTCCGCGACCTTCCGCAGCCGGGCCGTCCGCTTCGGGTCGGGCACCGGGAAGAGGGCCTGCTGCGCGTCGGTCAGCACCCGTTCGGTGCGGGCGGGGGCGTCCCGCGAGATCCGCCGGGCCAGCCCGGTCAGCAGCGCGGCCACCCGGGCGCCGTCGCCGTCCCCGTCGGTCCAGGCCCAGAGCTCGGCGTCGGCCAGCAGCCGGCCCGCGAGGCCCGCGTCGAAGCGCGCCGCGGCCTCCGCCGCGAGGGCGAGCCCCTCGGTGCGCGCCTCGCCGGCCCCGGGCGGCAGGGAGGTCAGCGTCTCCTCGGCCTCCAGCAGCAGCTCCCGTACGAAGTCCCGTACCGGGGCGGGAACGAAGCCGCCCACCTCCCGCTCGGGCCCCGGCCCCGGCTCGCCCCCGGGCCCCGGCTCGCGCCCCGGCTCCGGTTCGCGCCCCGGCCCCGGCTCGGGCCCCGGCCCCGGCTCGGACCGGGCCTCCGGCCCCGGCTCGGGCCCCGGCTCGGGCCCCGGCTCGGGCCCCGCCCCCGGTTCGCGCCCCGGCCCCGCCTCGGACCGGGCCTCTGACCCCGGCTCGGGCCTCGGCCCCGGCTCCAGCTCCGGCCCCGGCCCCGACCCCGGCTCCAGCTCCGGCCCCGGCCTCGGCCCCGGCTCCAGCTCCGGCCCCGGCCCCGACCCCGACCCCGGCTCCAGCTCCGGCCCCGGCCCCGACCCCGGCTCCAGCCCCGGCCCCGGTTCGGCCTCCGGCTCCGCCCGCCGCCCGTCGGCGGGGACGGAACCCCCCGCCGCGCCGCCGGCCGCGATCCGCTCCAGCCCCCGCAGCGCCCCCGCGACCCACTGCGCCGACTCCGGACGGTCCCGCGGGTCCTTCGCCAGCAGTGCCAGCACCAGCCGGCCCAGCTCCGCGGACACCCCCGGCACCTCCAGAGGCGCGGGCGCGTCCTCCACGTGACGCCGCATCAGGACGTACATCGGCTCCGCCGACCCGAAGGGCGGCTCCCCGCTCAGGAGCGCGTACAGCACGCACCCCAGCGCGTACAGGTCGCAGCGGGCGTCCACGTGCTCGCCGCGCCACTGCTCGGGCGCCATGTACGGCGGGGTGCCGAACATCCGCCCGGTCACCGTCCACCCCGCCGTCGCGTCGGCGGAGTGGGCTATGCCGAAGTCGCAGATCTTCAGGCGGCCGCCGGGCAGCAGGAAGAGGTTCTGGGGCTTCAGGTCCCGGTGCACCACGGCCTGTTCGTGCGCGGCGGCCAGCGCCTCCGCCGTCTGCGCGGCCAGCGCGACCGCCTCGCCCGCCGGCAGTCCGCCCGGCGAGCGGGCCAGCCGTGCCCCCAGGTCCTCGCCGGAGAGCAGCTCCATCACGATGAACAGGCGCCCCTCGTGCTGCCCCACGTCGTGCACGACGGTGATGCCCGGGTGCTGGAGGCGCGCCCCGATGGTGGCCTCCCGCCGGAACCGGGCGATCAGTTCCTCGTTGGTCGCCGCGTCCAGCAGCACCTTGACCGCCACGGCCCGGTGCAGGGCCTGGTCGTGGCCGTGCCACACCTCGCCCATGCCTCCGGCGCCGAGCCGCCGGTCCAGCCGGTACCGGTCCGCCAGTACTTCCCCCACCCGCACCGCGAAGCCCCCTGAGATCACGTCGTCCGACGGTCATCCAGGGGGCATTGTCCACCGCGAAGTGAACTAACGGGGGTCGGAAGCCGAACGGCGCCGGATCTTGTTCCCCAGCCACACCAGGGGGTCGTACTTGCGGTCGACGGCCCGCTCCTTCAGCGGGATCAGGGCGTTGTCGGTGATCTTGATGCCCTCGGGGCAGACCTCCGTGCAGCACTTGGTGATGTTGCAGTAGCCCAGCCCGTGTTCCTCCTGGGCGGTGCGCTTGCGGTCCAGGCCGGTGTCCGCGGCCGCGTCCAGGGGGTGCATGTCCAGCTCCGCGACCCGCATCAGGAAGCGGGGGCCGGCGAACGCGGCCTTGTTCTCCTCGTGGTCGCGCACCACGTGGCAGGTGTCCTGGCACAGGAAGCACTCGATGCACTTGCGGAACTCCTGCGAGCGTTCCACGTCCACCTGCTGCATCCGGTACTCGCCCGCCGCGACCCCCGGCGGGGGCACGAAGGCCGGGACCTCGCGGGCCTTGGCGTAGTTGAAGGACACGTCCGTGACCAGGTCCCGGATGACGGGGAAGGCGCGCAGCGGGGTGATCGTGACGGTCTCGTCCCGGCCGAAGACGGACATCCGCGTCATGCACATCAGCCGCGGCCGGCCGTTGATCTCCGCGCTGCACGAGCCGCACTTGCCCGCCTTGCAGTTCCAGCGGACGGCGAGGTCGGACGCCTGGGTCGCCTGGAGCCGGTGCACGATGTCCAGGACCACCTCGCCGTCGTGCACCTCGACGGTGAAGTCCCGCAGCCCGCCGCCCTCCGCGTCGCCCCGCCAGACCCGGAAGCGTGCGTCGTATGTGGTCACCCGTACAGCTCCTCTTCGGCGAGGTACTTGGCCAGCTCTTCCTTCTCGAAGAGCGCGAGCAGGTCGGGCCGGATCGGTTCGGTGCGGACCCGTTCCAGCGCGATCCGCGCCGCGCCGGGATCGGCGGGGGCCGGCACGACCGGGCGGCACAGCAGGTTCACCGGCCGCCACTGCCGTTCCATCGCCGGGCAGTCCTCGCGGGTGTGCCCGCCGCGGCTCTCGGTGCGCTCCAGGGCGGCGCGGGCCACGCACTCGCTGACCAGCAGCATGTTGCGCAGGTCCAGCGCCAGGTGCCAGCCCGGGTTGAACTGCCGGTGCCCCTCGACCCCGGCGCGGGAGGCCCGTACGCGCAGGGCCGCGAGCCGTTCCAGGGCCTCGGCCATCTCGCCCTCGCGGCGGATGATGCCGACCAGGTCGTTCATCGCCGTCTGGAGCTCCTGGTGGAGGGTGTACGGGTTCTCCGCGCCCTCCTCGGCGTGGAACGGGGCGAGGGCCTCGGCGGCCGCCGCGTCGATCTCCGCCTGGGAGACGGCGGCCCGGCCGGCACCGGCGGCCGCCGCGTGCTCGGCCGCGTGCAGTCCGGCCCGCCGGCCGAAGACCAGCAGGTCGGAGAGGGAGTTGCCGCCGAGCCGGTTGGAGCCGTGCATGCCGCCGGCGACCTCCCCGGCGGCGAACAGGCCGGGTACGCCGACGGTGGCGGCGGTGTCGGACTCGACCGCGATGCCGCCCATCACGTAGTGGCAGGTCGGGCCGACCTCCATGGGCTCGGCGGTGATGTCCACGTCCGCCAGCTCCTTGAACTGGTGGTACATGGAGGGCAGCCGGCGTTTGATCTTCTCGGCCGGCATCCGGGTGGACACGTCGAGGAAGACCCCGCCGTGCGGGGAGCCGCGGCCGGCCTTGACCTCGGAGTTGATGGCGCGGGCCACCTCGTCGCGGGGGAGCAGCTCGGGCGGGCGCCGGTTGTGGTCGGGGTCCTCGTACCAGCGGTCGCCCTCCTCCTCCGACTCGGCGTACTTCTCCTTGAAGACGTCCGGGACGTAGTCGAACATGAACCGCTTGCCCTCGGAGTTGCGCAGCACCCCGCCGTCGCCGCGCACGGATTCGGTGACGAGGATGCCCTTCACCGAGGGCGGCCAGACCATGCCCGTGGGGTGGAACTGGACGAACTCCATGTTGAGGAGGGGGGCTCCCGCGAGCAGGGCCAGCGCGTGGCCGTCGCCGGTGTACTCCCAGGAGTTGGAGGTGGTCTTGAAGGACTTGCCGATCCCGCCCGTGGCCAGGACGACGGCGGGCGCCTCCAGGACGAAGAAGCGGCCGGTCTCGCGCTCGTAGCAGAAGGTCCCCGAGACCCTCTCCCCGTCCTTGGGACCGCGGTCCTTCAGGCTGCGATCTTTCAAAACCCGCGTGACCGTGCACTCCTGGAAGACCTTGAGCCGGGCCTCGTGGTCCCCGTGCTCCTCGAAGTCCTCCTGCTGGAGCTGGACGATCTTCTGCTGGAGGGTGCGGATCAGTTCCAGGCCGGTGCGGTCGCCGACGTGCGCGAGGCGCGGGTACTCGTGGCCGCCGAAGTTGCGCTGGGAGATCCGGCCGTCGGGCGTGCGGTCGAAGAGGGCGCCCCAGGTCTCCAGTTCCCAGACCCGGTCGGGGGCCTCCTTGGCGTGCAGCTCGGCCATCCGCCACTGGTTGAGGAACTTGCCGCCGCGCATGGTGTCGCGGAAGTGGACCTGCCAGTTGTCGCCCTCGTTGACGTTGCCCATGGAGGCGGCGATGCCGCCCTCCGCCATCACCGTGTGGGCCTTGCCGAAGAGGGACTTGCAGATCACGGCCGTACGGGCGCCCCGTTCCCGGGCCTCGATCGCGGCCCGCAGTCCGGCACCGCCCGCGCCGACCACGACCACGTCCCACTGCTGCCGTTCCACTTGAGCCATCTCAGAAGATCCTCGGGTCGGTGATGGTGCCGCTGGCCAGCAGGTACACGTAGAAGTCGCAGAGGGCCACGCTGATCAGGGAGGCCCAGGCGAGCTGCATGTGGCGGGCGTTGAGCCGGCTGACCCAGCCCCACAGGCGGTAGCGGACCGGGTGCTTGGAGAAGTGCTTGAGGCGGCCGCCCATGATGTGCCGGCAGGAGTGGCAGGACAGGGTGTAGGCCCAGATCAGCACGATGTTGGCCAGGAAGACCAGTGTGCCCAGCCCCATGTGGCCCCAGGCGTAGTGCTCGTCGCGGAAGGTCAGCACGGTGTCGTACGTGAGGATGCCCGCGACGGGCACCGCCGCGTAGAAGAAGTACCGGTGCAGGTTCTGCAGGACCAGCGGGAAGCGGGTCTCACCCGTGTACGAGGCGTGCGGCTCGGCGACGGCGCAGGCGGGCGGCGAGGCCCAGAAGCCCCGGTAGTAGGCCTTGCGGTAGTAGTAGCAGGTCAGCCGGAATCCGAGCGGGAAGACCAGGATCAGCAGGGCGGGGGACAGGCCCCACCAGCTGCCGAACAGGTCGAGGTTGGGGCCGCCCCGCATGGTCTGGCAGTTCTCCGCCAGACAGGGGGAGTAGAACGGCGAGACGTACGGGGCCGCGTAGTAGTGGTCGTTGGCGAAGGCCCGCCAGGTCGAGTACGCGATGAAGGCGAGCAGCCCGGCCGCGGTGCCGGCGGGCGACAGCCACCACCGGTCGGTCCGCAGGTGCCGGGCCGTGATCGCGGCCCGCGAGGGGCCGTGGACCCCGCCGGGCCGCTGCTGGGGTGGTTCCGTGCCTGTGGCCAAAGGGGACTCCGGGTGGAGTGGTCGAGGGGTGGCCCAGGAGGCCCGGCCGCCGGAGCGGCCGGGCCAGATGGGGGTGCTGCGCGGGGACGTGTGGCGGCGGGTCCTAGGGGGCGCGGCGGTCGCGGGCGCCGAGGCCCTCGTCGTCGGTGTCCGTCCACAGCGCGTTGTCGTACGGGGTGTCCGGGATGGTCACCATCCTGGATTTCTCCGGCGGCCCGGAGCCGGCGGCCGGCGACTGCCGGGCGACGTCCTTCTCCAGCTGCTCCACCGAGCGGACCAGCTGGTCGAGACTGCGCCGTACGGCGGTCAGATCGTCTTGCAGGGACATGACTTGCCCTCACTTCCGCAGGGTGCGGTGGCAATG
Organism: Streptomyces sp. NBC_00158; assembly: GCF_045160885.1. NCBI lineage: Bacteria > Bacillati > Actinomycetota > Actinomycetes > Kitasatosporales > Streptomycetaceae > Streptomyces > Streptomyces sp. NBC_00158. The sequence continues at coordinate 2,450,594 of NZ_CP108161.1, read as the reverse complement.
CTCACGGGCGCCTGCGAGTGTCGCGCCTCCCGTCCCCGGTTGTGAAGGGACGTGCAGCGATTCCGGGCGCGCAGGCGCAAACCGTGCGCCCCTCCCTGCCCCCATTTTCATCCCTCGAACGAGGGAACGCGCGGCTGGGCGCGGAGCCCGGCGGCGGCCGGGGGCGGGGGGCGTGCCCGGGGGCGCAAGCGGGATTGGTCCGCACGGGTGGGGTTCGCGGCGTGGCGAGGGGCCGCTGCGGAGGACGCGGGCGGTGGTCGATTTCAGTGGGTTTCCACACCGGTGTGATCAGCTCCATATACCGCCGAACGTGATCAAGACCCTCGTCTCACGGCCCTCGCGCCCCGCCCCGGAGGTACCACCCATGACCCAGAGAAGGCGCAGGTCCTTGGCGCTCCTCACCTCGGGAGTCCTCGCACTGCCGCTCCTCGCGGGCTGCGGCGCGGGCGAGGACGAGGGCGGCCCGGCCGCCGCCGGACCGGACGTCGCGACGACCGTCCGCGAGCAGGTCGCCGACGGCGGCGTGCTGCGCTGGGCCGTGGACTCCCTGCCGGAGACCCTGAACACCTTCCAGGCCGACGCGGACGCCACCACCGGCCGCATCGCAGGCGCGGTCCTGCCGCAGCTGTTCACCCTGGACGCCAAGGGCCGGCCGGTGGCCAATCCCGACTACCTGGAGAAGGCCGAGGTCGTCGAGCGCGAGCCCAAGCAGGTCGTCCTGTACAAGCTGAACCAGCAGGCGGTGTGGAGCGACGGGCGCGAGATCGGCGCCGCCGACTTCGTCGCCCAGTGGCGGGCCCTGAACGGCAAGGACTCGGCGTACTGGACCGCCCGCAACGCCGGCTACGACCGGATCGAGAAGATCGAGCGCGGCAAGACCGACCTGGAGGTCAAGGTCACCTTCGTCAGGCCGTACTCCGACTGGCGCTCCCTGTTCAGCCCGCTCTACCCCAAGCAGGTCATGGGCACCCCGGAGGCCTTCAACGAGGGGGCCCGCGGCGCCCTCAAGGTCACCGCCGGGCCCTTCGGCCTGGGGGCCATCGACAAGAAGACCGGCACCGCCGCGCTCACCCGCAACCCCCGCTGGTGGGGCCGGCCCGCGAAGCTGGACACCCTCGTGCTGACGGCGGTGCCCCGGGCGGGCCGCCCGGCGGCGCTGGCCGCCGGGAAGGTGGACCTGGCCGAGATCGACCGCTCGGGCGCCGACCGCATCGCCCTCGCCCACCGGGACGCCGGCCGGGTGGACGGCACGCACGGCCCGGGCGCCTCCCTCACCCCCGCGCAGGCCACCCTCTCCTGGGCGCTGGCCCACGGGGCCGACGAGGCCAAGGCGAAGGAGGAGCAGGAGACCCGCCAGAAGAACGCCGACGCCGTCAAGAAGTACGCGGAGGAGCAGTCCGCGCTGCGCGGCTTCACGGTCCGCAAGTCGCTGGAGGCCGCCTACACGCAGCTGGCCATGAACGGGGCCTCCGGCCCGCTGTCGGACGAGCGGGTCCGCCGGGCCGTCGCCCGCGCCCTGGACCGCAAGACCCTCGCCGAGATCGTCCTGAAGCCCCTGGGCCTGCCCGCGAAGCCGGTCGGCAGCCACCTGGCGCTGGCCGGGCAGCAGGCGTACGCCGACAACAGCGACGCCCTCGGCGGCCAGGACACCCAGGCGGCGCAGGCCCTGCTCGCGGACGCGGGCTGGCGCAAGGGCGGCAAGCTGAACGAGCCGGCGAAGGCGGGGGCCGAGAGCGCGGAGAGCTCGCAGGACGACTCCAAGACCCCGGCGGGCGCCAAGCCCGGACCGGGCGACGGCACCGGCGACGACGGCCTCTACATCGTGGGCGACGAAGACGGCCGCAACGGCGACCTCCGCTCCGCCACCGCCGACCTGGGCATCCGCCGGACCCGGCCCGGCCTGCCCGGCGCCCCCGCCCCCGCCGCCGGGCTGCGCGTCCTGCCGCAGACGCCGGTGCGCGGCTTCGGGGCCGACGCGGCCGAGGGCGTCGCCTCCTTCGGCCGCACCGACGGGCCCTCGCCGGCCCTGGCGCCGGCCTCCCTCGCCGCGCAGCAGGAGCACGTCCTGCTCGCCCAGGCGGAGGCCCTCGCGAAGGCGGCCGCCGCGGCCGCCGACGACGCCAAGGCCCCGGCGGAGGGCGAGGAGGCCAAGGAGGACACGGACGCCAAGGAGCCCGCGGCCGCCGCCAGCCCGGCCCCCGTGCCCGCCCCCGCCAAGCAGGCCCGCACCTCCGGCGCGATGCTCGCCAAGGACGGCAAGCCGCTCAGCCTGCGCTTCGTCCTCCCGGCCGGTCCCGGCTCGGAGGCCCTGCGCTCGGTCGGCGAGCGGATCTCCCAGATGCTCCAGAAGATCGGCATCAGCACGGAGATCAAGAAGGTGGCCGACGAGAGCTTCTTCAAGGACCACATCGCCTCGGGCCAGTACGACCTGGCCCTGTACTCGTGGCCCGCGACGGCCTTCCCGGCCACCGACGCCCGCCCGATCTTCGCCAAGCCCGAGCCGGCCGCCGACGGCTCCCTGCTCGTCGAACAGAACTACACCCGGGTCGGCACCGACCACATCGACCAGCTCTTCGACCAGGCCGCCGGCGAGCTGGACGAGGCGCAGGCCCGCGAGCTGATGCGCAAGGCGGACGCCCGGATCTGGGCCGCGGCCGGTTCCATCCCGCTCTACCAGCGCCCCGAGCTGGTCGCCGTCAAGCCCGGCCTGGCCAACGCCGGCGCCTTCGGCCTCGGCGCGCCCCGCTACCAGGACATCGGCTGGAAGAAGCCGCCGACCGCCAAGGACACCAAGGGCGCCAAGGACGGCGAGAAGAAGTAGCCGCGGACATCGGGTGAAAAAACGGGGCCTGTCAGGTTGACCCCCGGGTAGCAAGCTCAGAAGTGACTCAAGTTCCTTGCCCGCCGGATCCCCGGCGGGCAAGGTCGTACGTACCCATTGACCCGCATGAACACAGGCCGCACCCCGCGCCGGGACCCCCCACCCGAATCCCGGCGCTCCTCAGCCGTCCGGCCTCTTGACAGACCCCCCGGCAGGCGGTTCCCGCCACTCGACGTACGATGGGGTAAGGCCGTGGCAGGTTTCCGCCCGGCAGAGGCTCGCGTGCCAGGCCGTACGCGACGCCATCCACGATCCCGGGAGAAGCGCCGAAGTGCCCACGCGCCACGACATCCGTAACGTCGCCATCGTCGCCCACGTCGACCATGGCAAGACGACCATCGTCGATGCCATGCTCAAGCAGGCCGGTGCCTTCGCCGCCCACCAGCAGCTCGACGACCGCATGATGGACTCGAACGACCTGGAGCGTGAGAAGGGCATCACGATCCTCGCCAAGAACACGGCGGTGAAGTACCACCCCAAGGACGGCGGGGCCCCGATCACGATCAACATCATCGACACCCCCGGCCACGCCGACTTCGGTGGCGAGGTCGAGCGCGGTCTGTCGATGGTGGACGCCGTCGTCCTCCTGGTGGACGCCTCCGAGGGTCCGCTGCCGCAGACCCGCTTCGTGCTCCGCAAGGCCCTCCAGCAGCGCAAGCCGGTCATCCTCTGCATCAACAAGACGGACCGCCCGGACTCCCGGATCGACGAGGTCGTCAACGAGACGTACGACCTGTTCCTCGACCTGGACGCCGACGAGGACCAGATCGAGTTCCCGATCGTCTACGCCTGCGGCCGTGACGGCGTCGCCTCGCTGACCAAGCCGGAGGACGGCACCGTCCCCGCCGACAGCGAGAACCTGGAGCCGTTCTTCTCGGCCATCCTGGAGCACGTCCCGGCCCCGGTGTACGACGAGGAGGCCCCGCTCCAGGCCCACGTCACCAACCTGGACGCCGACAACTTCCTCGGCCGCATCGCGCTGCTCCGCGTCGAGCAGGGCGAGCTGCGCAAGGGCCAGACCGTGGCCTGGATCAAGCGCGACGGTTCGATCTCCAACGTCCGCATCACCGAGCTGATGATGACCGAGGCGCTCACCCGCAAGCCGGCCGAGGTCGCCGGTCCCGGTGACATCTGCGCCGTCGCCGGTATCCCCGACATCATGATCGGCGAGACCCTGGCCGACCCGGAGAACCCGGTCGCGCTGCCCCTGATCTCGGTCGACGAGCCGGCGATCTCCATGACCATCGGTACGAACACCTCCCCGATGGTCGGCCGCGGCGGTACGGGCAAGGGCGCGGACGCCAAGGCCGCGGTCAAGGACCGCAAGGTCACCGCCCGCCAGGTCAAGGACCGTCTGGACCGCGAGCTGATCGGTAACGTCTCGCTGCGCGTCCTCGACACCGACCGCCCGGACGCCTGGGAGGTCCAGGGCCGCGGTGAGCTCGCGCTCGCCATCCTGGTCGAGCAGATGCGCCGCGAGGGCTTCGAGCTGACCATCGGCAAGCCGCAGGTCGTCACGCAGGAGATCGACGGCAAGACGCACGAGCCGGTCGAGCGCATGACCATCGACGTGCCCGAGGAGCACATGGGTGCGGTCACGCAGCTCATGGGCGTCCGCAAGGGCCGCATGGACAACATGTCGAACCACGGCTCCGGCTGGGTCCGCATGGAGTTCGTCGTCCCGTCGCGCGGCCTCATCGGCTTCCGCACGGAGTTCCTGACCAACACCCGCGGTACGGGCATCGCCCACTCGATCCACGAGGGCCACGAGCCGTGGTTCGGCCAGCTGGTCACCCGCAACAACGGCTCCCTGGTCGCCGACCGCTCCGGCGCGGTCACGCCGTTCGCGATGATCAACCTGCAGGAGCGCGGCGTCCTGTTCACCGAGCCCGGCACCGAGGTGTACGAGGGCATGATCGTCGGCGAGAACTCGCGCTCCGACGACATGGACGTGAACATCACCAAGGAGAAGAAGCTCACGAACATGCGTGCGGCTTCGGCGGACAACACGGAGAACGTGATCCCGCCCCGCAAGCTGTCCCTGGAGCAGTCCCTGGAGTTCTGCCGCGACGACGAGTGCGTCGAGGTCACCCCGGAGGCCGTCCGCATCCGCAAGGTCGTCCTGGACCAGAAGGAGCGCTCGCGCACCGCGTCGCGCGCCAAGTCGGCCAAGTAGTCCGCGAGTCGGACTCTGGCCGAAAGCAGTACGGCTGACAACGGCCCCTCCCCGCACCGTCCCGGTGCGAGGAGGGGCCGTTCGCGTTTGTCAAACGGATTGTTGAGTTCAGGTGTCCGCATACCGACCGTGACGCTCCGGATGATGAGCTAACCGTCCGTTTCGCACGTGTCTGTCTCCTATCCGTTTGTCCGGATTTCGGGTTTTCGCCATGCGGTGATGTTGTGAAAACGAGACCACTTAAGTGTGGTTTACGGCCTGGGAGTCCCTGAGGATTGGCTCCATTGAGCTCGGGTCAATGGGTCACACGCTGTGGGGAGCGTCGACTCACGAGCACACACGATGGGACCGGATTTCGCTGTCAGGGGTGTCAGCGGGAACCGGGTCCTTCACGAATCGACAGTGACTCCTGAGGAGGCAAATACCCATGCGCGGAGCAACGAGCGCCAAGTGGGTCGCGGGTGCCGTGATCGTGGCCATGGCCGCGACGGCCTGCAGCACCGGTAGCAACGACGCCGGTGGCAAGGGCGGCAACATCACCGTTGTGCTCGGCGAGCCGCAGCACCGCCTGATCGGTCAGGACACCGCTGAGTCCGAGGGCTCCGAGGTCATGAACGCGGTCTTCAGCGGTCTGGTCAAGTACGACACCAAGACCAACGAGCCGAAGCTCGACGTCGCCGAGTCCATCGAGAGCACGGACTCGAAGACCTGGACCATCAAGGTCAAGGACGGCTTCACCTTCCACAACGGCGAGAAGGTCGACGCGCAGTCGTTCGTCCGCGCCTGGAACTGGGGCGCCAACCAGGAGAACGTGGCCGAGGCCATGCCGTTCTTCGCCAAGATCGAGGGCTCCGACGAGCTCGCGCCGGGCAAGGACAAGAAGCCCACCGCCAAGGAGCTCAAGGGCCTCAAGGTCGTTGACGAGAAGACCTTCACCGTCACGCTGAAGGAGCCCTTCTCCCAGTTCAAGACCATGCTGGGCTACAACGCCTTCTTCCCGCTGCCCAAGGCCTTCGAGACCATGGACTCGAAGAAGTTCGGCGAGAACCCGATCGGCAACGGCCCCTTCCAGATGGACGGCGCCTGGGAGCACAACAAGCAGATCAAGGTCAAGCGCTTCGACAAGTACCCGGCCGAGGGCCGTGCGAAGCTCGCGGGCGTCACCTTCAAGATCTACGACAACATGGACACGGCGTACAACGACCTGCGCGCCGACAACATCCAGATCGTCGACAAGCTCCCGATCTCGGCGATGGCCACCGTCTCCCAGGAGTTCGGCGACCGCTACATCTACAAGCCCGAGTCGGCCGTCGGCTACATCGGCCTCCCGCTGGAGACGAACCCCGAGGCGTTCGGCAAGCTGGAGATCCGACAGGCCATCTCCATGGCCATCGACCGGGACACGCTGACGAAGACCATCTTCAACGGCACCCGCAAGCCGGCCGACGACTTCATCAGCCCCATCATCCCGGGCTACCGCAAGGGCGCGCTGGGCGAGGTCGGCCAGTACAACCCGACCAAGGCCAAGGAGCTCTTCGAGAAGGCCGGCGGTGTTCCCGGCAACAAGATCGAGCTCGGCTACAACGCCGACGGCGGCCACAAGGAGTGGATCGAGGCCGTCGCCAACCAGCTGAAGGCGAACCTCGGCATCGAGGTCACCGCCAAGCCGTACGCCAAGTTCGGTGACATGCTGGACGACCTCGGTGCGGCGAAGTACAAGGGTGCCTTCCGCATGGCGTGGTCGATGGACTACCCGGCGGCGGAGAACTACCTGCGTCCGGTCTTCTCGAAGGTCGCGATCGAGCAGGGCTCCAACTACGGCCACTACCGCAACGACGAGTTCGAGAAGGTCATGGCGGACGCCGACAAGGCGACCGACGCCGCCGAGGGCCTGAAGCTGTACCAGAAGGCCGATGACATCATCATCCGCGACCTTCCGTACATCCCGGTGTTCACGTACATGTCCTCCGCGGCCTACTCCAAGTCCGTGAAGAACGTCGAGGTCGACGCCCAGGGCCAGATGGACCTGGCGAACGTCGAGCGCAACTAACACCCCTCGTCACTTAGGGGAGTTCGCGGGGGCGGGTAGACGGAATCAGGTTTCCGTCTGCCCGCCCTTTCCCCCTGTTCTTTGCTGGAGGTCTGATGGGCCGCTACCTCATCCGCCGACTCATACAGGCGATCCCTGTGCTGATCGGCGCCACGTTCCTGATCTACCTGCTCACCTTCGCGATGCCCGGCGCTGACCCGATTCAGCTCCTCGCCGGCGAGAAGAAGGCAGACCCGCTCGTCGCCGCCATGCTGCGCGAGAAGTACCACCTGGACGACCCGTTCCTGCTGCAGTACTGGAACTACATCACCGGTGTGTTCCAGGGTGACCTCGGCGAGACCCTCACCGGGCGCAAGGTCACCGACCTGATCGGCGAGGCGTTCCCGTACACGGTGAACCTCGCGATCTTCGCCTTCGTGATCGAGGCGATCGTCGGCGTCGCGGCCGGCATCATGGCCGCCCTGCGCCGCGGCAAGTTCCTCGACCAGCTGGTCCTCATCTCCACCCTGATGGTCATCTCGATCCCCGTCTTCGTGACCGGCTTCGTCCTCCAGCTGACCCTCGGCGTCCAGCTGAAGAACAGCTGGGGCATCGAGCTCTTCTCCGTCTCCTTCAACGAGAACGACGGACTCCAGGCCTACCTCCTCCCGGCCTGGGTGCTCGCCTCGACCTCGCTCGCGTACGTGGCCCGACTCACCCGTACCAGCCTGATGGAGACCATGCGCGCGGACTACGTCCGCACCGCGACCGCCAAGGGCCTGCCCCGCCGCCGCGTCGTCGTCAACCACGCGCTGCGCAACGCGCTGATCCCGATCGTCACCTTCCTCGGCGCCGACCTCGGTGCCCTCATGGGCGGTGCGGTCATCACCGAGCGCATCTTCAACATCCACGGCCTCGGCGGCCTGCTCGCCCAGTCCGTCTACCTCAAGCAGGGTGCCGTCGTCGTGGGTGGTGTGACCCTCCTGGTCCTCATCTACCTCGTCGCCAACCTCCTTGTGGACCTGCTGTACGCCGTGCTCGACCCGAGGATCCGCTATGCGTGACACGAATACGGTGGAGGACTCGATGACCGACACCCAGACGGCCGCGGCCACCTCCGGGGGCAAGCAGGCCGGCAAGGTCCAGGACAAGAAGAAGAAGGACCGCGAGGCCAGCCTCTGGTCCGACGCGATCGACGACCTGCGCCGCAACCCGATCTTCATCATCGGTGCAGTGCTCGTGGTGTTCCTGCTGATCGTCGCGGCCGTGCCGCAGCTGTTCACCGACGGCAGCCCGTTCGACGCCGGCGCCTGCAAGCTGGAGGACTCGCTCAAGACCCCGAGCGCGGCCCACTGGTTCGGCTACGACATCCAGGGCTGCGACGTCTACACGCGTACCGTGTGGGCCGCCCGCAACTCCGTGATCGTCGGCGTCGTCACCACGACGCTCGTCCTGCTCGTCGGCGGCGCCCTCGGCCTGATCGCCGGCTGGGTCGGCGGCTTCGTGGACAGCATCCTGTCCCGGTTCACCGAGATCTTCTTCGCCATCCCGCTGCTGCTCGGCGGCATGCTGATCATGTCCGCCATGCCCGGCAACGCCTGGACCGTCTCCCTGGTCCTCGCGGTCCTCGGCTGGCCGCAGATCTTCCGCATCATGCGGTCCTCGGTGCTGCAGAACAAGAACAACGACTACGTCGTGGCCGCCCGCGCCCTGGGCGCCGGCACCATGCGCATCACGATCCGCCACATCCTGCCGAACGCCGTCGCCCCCGTCATCGTGGTCGGCGCGATCAGCCTGGGTGTGTACATCTCCGCCGAGGCGGCCCTGTCGTACCTCGGCATCGGTGTCCAGCCCCCGGAGATCTCCTGGGGCCTGATGGTCAGCGACGCCTCGGCCCGCTGGCTCCAGGCACCGCACGTGCTGCTGTTCCCGTCCATTGCGCTGAGCGTCACCGTGCTCGCGTTCATCATGGTCGGCGACGCGGTGCGCGACGCCCTCGACCCGAAGCTGCGCTGAGGAAGGGCGTACGTTGACCACCATCGACAAGACCTCGAACGTCCCCGCGCCCCGCTCGGCGCCGGAGGGGACCCCCCTCCTCGATGTGCGCGACCTGCACGTCGAGTTCCACACCCGCGACGGTGTCGCCAAGGCCGTGAACGGCGTCTCGTACTCCGTGAACGCCGGCGAGACCCTCGCCGTCCTCGGCGAGTCCGGCTCGGGCAAGTCCGTGACGGCGCAGGCCATCATGGGCATCCTCGACATGCCGCCCGGCAAGATCCCCTCCGGTGAGATCCTCTTCCAGGGGCAGGACCTGCTGAAGCTCCCGGCCGAGGACTACCGCAAGATCCGCGGTTCGAAGATCGCCATGATCTTCCAGGACGCCCTGTCCTCGCTGAACCCGGTGCACACCGTCGGCGCCCAGCTCGGCGAGATGTTCCGCGTCCACCGCGGCATGTCCAAGAAGGACTCGCTGGCCAAGGCCGTCGAGCTCATGGACCGGGTGAAGATCCCCGCCGCCAAGGCGCGCGTGGGCGACTACCCGCACCAGTTCTCCGGCGGTATGCGCCAGCGCATCATGATCGCCATGGCGATGGCCCTGGAGCCCGACCTGATCATCGCCGACGAGCCGACCACGGCCCTCGACGTGACGGTCCAGGCCCAGGTCATGGACCTGCTCGCGGAGCTCCAGCGCGAGATGAACATGGGCCTGATCCTGATCACCCACGACCTCGGCGTCGTCGCCGACGTCGCGGACAAGATCGCCGTCATGTACGGCGGCCGGATCGTCGAGACCGCCCCGGTCCACGAGATCTACAGCCGCCCGGCGCACCCGTACACCCGCGGCCTGCTCGACTCGATCCCGCGCCTGGACCAGAAGGGCCAGGAGCTCTACGCGATCAAGGGTCTGCCGCCCAACCTGCTCGACCTCCCCACGGGCTGCGCCTTCAACCCGCGCTGCCCCAAGGCCCAGGACATCTGCCGCACCGACGTGCCCGTCCTGCACCAGGTGACCGAGCAGGACGGCACCGAGCTGCCGGGCCGCGGCAGCGCGTGCCACTTCTGGAAGGAGCAGATCCATGGCTGATCTCACCAAGCCCAAGGGCGAGCCGATCCTTCAGGTGCGCAACCTGGTCAAGCACTTCCCGCTGACCCAGGGCATCCTGTTCAAGAAGCAGATCGGCGCGGTCAAGGCCGTCGACGGGGTCTCCTTCGACCTCTACCAGGGCGAGACCCTCGGCATCGTCGGTGAGTCCGGCTGTGGCAAGTCCACCGTCGCCAAGCTCCTCATGAGCCTGGAGAAGGCCACCGCCGGCGAGGTCTTCTACAAGGGCCAGGACATCACCAGGCTGTCCGGCAAGGCCCTCAAAGAGGTCCGCCGCAACATCCAGATGGTGTTCCAGGACCCGTACACCTCGCTGAACCCGCGCATGACGGTCGGCGACATCATCGGCGAACCGTACGAGATCCACCCCGAGGTGGCCCCGAAGGGCGACCGGCGCCGCAAGGTCCAGGAGCTCCTGGACGTCGTGGGTCTGAACCCGGAGTACATCAACCGGTACCCGCACCAGTTCTCCGGCGGCCAGCGCCAGCGCATCGGCATCGCCCGCGGCCTCGCGCTCCAGCCCGAGATCATCATCTGCGACGAGCCGGTCTCCGCGCTCGACGTGTCGGTGCAGGCGCAGGTCATCAACCTGATGGAGAAGCTCCAGGACGAGTTCAACCTCTCCTACGTCTTCATCGCGCACGACCTCTCCATCGTCCGGCACATCTCGGACCGCGTGGGCGTCATGTACCTGGGCAAGATGGCCGAGATCGGCACCGACGCCGAGATCTACGACCACCCCACCCACCCGTACACCCAGGCCCTGCTCTCCGCCGTGCCGGTGCCGGACCCGGAGGCCCGCGAGGGCCGCGAGCGGATCATCCTCACCGGTGACGTCCCCTCCCCGGCCAACCCGCCGTCGGGCTGCCGCTTCCGCACCCGCTGCTGGAAGGCCGAGGAGAAGTGCTCCACGGAGGAGCCGCTGCTGGCGATCCCGACGCGCTTCCAGGGTGTCGACACCCCGGCCGCGCACGAGTCGGCGTGCCACTTCGCGGAGGACCGGGCCGTCCTGGCCGGCTGACCTCCCGTACGGCGTACGCGTCCCAGGGCGCCCGCGCCCGGAGCACCAGCTCCGGGCCGGGCGCCCTCGGCGTTCCCCGGCGCGCCCGGCCGAGCCGCCCGGCGGGCCGCCCGGCCCGGCCCCGGAGGTCCAAAGTCCGTTGCGGCCGCGCCCCGCGGCCGCCGACAGTGGACGGATGACCACCGAGACGCTGACCGTCCGCCCGGCCGGGCCCGGGGACGCCCGGGACATCTGCGCACTGCTCAACGCCGTCGACGTCATCGAGATCGGCAGACCCGAGACCGACCTCGGCACCGTCGAGGCCGACCTCAACCACCCCGACGTGGACCTCGCCGCCGACTCCTGGCTCGCCTTCCAGGACGGCGGGCTCGTCGCCTACGCCCTCGTCTGGGCCGACTCCGGCCCCGGCCGCGTCGACGGCGACCACTACGTCCTGCCCGGCCACGGCCGGGCCGCCCTGGCACTCCTGCACCGGATGGAGGAGCGCGCCCGCGAAATGGCCTCCGGCACCGGCCCGGACGCCCGGCTGCGCATCCAGCTCAACGTCCGGCCCACCCTCGACCTCACCCTCCTCACCGGCCGCGGCTACCGCAGCGTCCGCCGCTACCAGGTGATGACCCGCCGGCTCTCGCCCGCCGCCGACCTGCCGCCCGCCCCGCTCGGCGGCCTCGCCCTGCGCCACTGCGCCGAAGACGAGGCCGACCGCCGCCGCGCCCACGCCCTGGTGGAGGAGACCTTCGCCGCCCACTTCGGCCACGCGCACCGCCCGTACGAGTCCTGGCTCGACCACATCGACGGCCGCGGCCTCGACTGGTCGCTCGTGTGGCTCGCGAGCCTCCCGGCCGAGGGGGACGTCGCCGTGCTCGTCACCCGCGACGACCGCACCAGCATGGGCTGGGTCAGCCACCTCGGCGTACGCGAGGACCTGCGCGGGTACGGCTTCGGCTCCCACCTGCTGCGGCACGCCTTCGCCGCCTACGCCGCCCGCGGCCGCGACACCCTCGGCCTCGGCGTGGACACCCTCAACGAGACCGGTGCCCTCGCCCTGTACGAGGCGCACGGGATGGCCCTGCACTACGCCGTCGACACCTGGGAGCTCAAGTTGCACCCCCAGGGGTGACAGCCGGGGGACGCGAGGGTGCAAAAGGGCCAACCAGGAGTGCACGAGACCCGACATGGGGTGACATTGCCCCTAAGTGAGTCTTGGTATCTCTAGGAGGCAGTCCATGCGCGGAGCCACCCACGCCAAGTGGGCCGCATGTGCGGTGGCCGTCGCCCTCGCGGCGACGGCCTGCGGCGGCGGGAGCGACAGCGGCGGGGGCGGCGGCGCGGCCGGGATCGTCAGCTCCTCCTGGGGTGACCCGCAGAACCCGCTGGAGCCCGCCAACACCAACGAGGTGCAGGGCGGCAAGGTGCTCGACATGCTCTTCCGGGGCCTCAAGCGCTACGACGCGAAGACCGGCGAGGCCAAGAACATGGTCGCCGAGAAGATCGAGACCACCGACAGCCAGAACTTCACGATCACCCTGAAGGACGGCTGGAAGTTCAGCAACGACGAGCCGGTCACCGCCCAGTCCTTCGTCGACGCCTGGAACTACGCGGCGGACGTGCGCAACAAGCAGAACAACGCGCCCTTCTTCGCCGACATCGTGGGCTACGCCGACCTGCACCCCGCCGCCGGGGACCCCAAGACGAAGACCATGTCCGGACTGGTCGTCAAGGACCCCAAGACCTTCACCGTCGCCCTCAAGTCCAAGTTCTCCACCTGGCCCGAGACCCTCGGCTACCAGGCCTTCGCCCCGCTGCCCAAGGCCTTCTTCACCGACCACACCGCCTGGCTCGACAAGCCCGTCGGCAACGGCCCGTACACGGTGGACTCGTACACCAAGGGCACCGGCATGAAGCTGCGCAAGTGGGAGGGCTACCCCGGCGAGGACAAGGCGCAGAACGGCGGCGTCGACCTCAAGGTCTACACCGACAACAACACCGCCTACACGGACCTGATCTCCGGGAACCTCGACCTCGTCGACGACGTCCCCGCCCAGCAGCTGAAGAACGTCAAGAACGACCTCGGCGACCGCTACATCAACCAGCCGGCCCTCATCATCCAGACCCTCACCTTCCCCCTCTACGACGCCCAGTGGGGCAAGGAGGGCATGGAGAAGGTCCGCCGCGGCATCTCGATGGCCATCAACCGCGACGAGATCACCCAGCAGATCTTCCGCGAGACCCGCACCCCCGCCAAGGACTGGACCTCCCCGGCCCTCGGAGACAAGGGCGGCTTCAAGTCCACCCTCTGCGGCGACGCCTGCAAGTACGACCCCAAGGCGGCCAAGGCGCTCATCCAGGAGGGCGGCGGCCTGCCCGGCGGCAAGATGACCCTCACCTCGAACGTGGACACCGGCTCGCACCGCGACTGGATGGACGCCGTCTGCAACAGCGTCAACAACGCCCTCGGCGAAGGCCCGGTCTGCACGGTCAACCCCGTCGGCACCTTCGCGGACTTCCGCAACCAGCAGAGCGCCTACAAGCTCACCGGCCCCTTCCGCTCCGGCTGGCAGGCCGACTACCCGCTCATCCAGAACTTCCTCCAGCCGCTGTACTACACCGGAGCCTCCTCCAACTACGGCAAGTTCAGCAGCCCGGACTTCGACAAGCTCGTCGACCAGGCCAACCAGGAGACCGACGCCGCCAAGGCCACCGCCTCCTTCCAGGACGCCGAGAAGATCCTCGCCGAGCAGATGCCGGCCATCCCCCTCTGGTACCAGAACGGCAGCGCCGGCCACTCCGAGCGGATCTCCGACGTCGCCCTGAACCAGTTCAGCGTCCCGGTCTACAACGAGATCAAGGTCAGCTGACCCCTCCGACGGATCGATCCTGGAGCAGTCCATGGGACGTTACGTGATCCGGCGGCTGCTCCAGATGATCCCCGTGTTCATCGGCAGCACCTTCCTGATCTTCATCATGGTCTACGCGCTCGGCGACCCGGTCGCGGCCCTCTTCGGCGACAAGGCCCCCGACCCCGCCACGGCCGCCCGGATCCGCAAGGACCTCTACCTCGACCGCCCCCTGTGGGAGCAGTACGTCCACTACATGGGGCAGATCTTCAAGGGCGACTTCGGCACGGCCTTCAACGGCCAGAAGGTCACCGAGCTCATGGCCACGGCCTTCCCCGTGACCCTGCGCCTGACCATCGTCGCCATCGTCATCGAGATCCTCGTCGGCATCACCCTCGGCGTGGTCAGCGGACTGCGCCGGGGCAAGGCGATCGACACCACCCTCCTCGTCCTCACCCTCGTCGTCATCTCCGTGCCCACCTTCGTCACCGGCTACCTCCTCCAGTTCGTCTTCGGCGTCAAATGGGGCTGGGTACGCCCCACCGTCTCCCCGGACGCCCCGTTCAACGAGCTGATCCTCCCCGGCATCGTCCTCGCCCTGGTCTCCCTCGCCTACGTCACCCGGCTCTCGCGGACCTCCATCGCCGAGAACGTCAAGGCCGACTACGTACGCACCGCCGTGGCCAAGGGCCTGCCGCGCCGCAGGGTCATCACCCGCCACTTGCTGCGCAACTCCCTGATCCCGGTGGTCACCTTCATCGGAACCGACATCGGCGCCCTCATGGGCGGCGCCATCGTCACCGAGCGAATCTTCAACATCCACGGCGTCGGCTACCAGCTCTACCAGGGCATCCTGCGCAACAACTCGCCCACGGTGGTCGGCTTCGTCACCATCCTCGTCATCGTCTTCCTGGTGGCGAACCTGCTCGTCGACCTGCTCTACGCGGTCCTGGACCCGAGGATCCGTTATGCCTGAGCCCGAGCGCCCCGAAGGCCCCGGCGGCTACGACCCGGTCGGCCCCCGCCCCGGCGAGGCCATGTCGCCCACCGGCCAGGGCGGGGCCATGGACCTGGCCCTCCAGGAGGCCGAGAGCGTGGAAGGCGTCGCCGTAGCCAAGGAATCCGCAGCGGGCGGAGCCGCAGGCCCCCGGGAGAAGGCCCGCTCCCTGTGGTCCGACGCCTGGCACCAGCTGCGCCGCAACCCCGTCTTCATCGTCTCCGCCCTGCTCATCCTCTTCCTCGTCACCATCTCCATCTGGCCCCAGCTCATCGCGAGCGGCGACCCCCTCCAGTGCGACCTGTCCAAATCGCAGCAGGGCTCCGCCCCCGGACACCCCTTCGGGTACGACACCCAGGGCTGCGACGTCTACACCCGCACCGTCTACGGCGCCCGCGCCTCCATCACCGTCGGCGTCTGCGCCACCGTCGGCGCCGCCCTGCTGGGCTCCGTACTCGGCGGGCTCGCCGGGTTCTTCGGCGGCTGGGGCGACTCCCTGCTCTCCCGCGTCGCCGACATCTTCTTCGGGATCCCCGTCGTCCTCGGCGGCCTGGTCTTCCTGTCCGTGGTCACCAGCACCACCGTCTGGCCCGTCGTCGGCTTCATCGTGCTGCTCGGCTGGCCGCAGCTCGCCCGCATCGCCCGCGGCTCGGTGATCACCGCCAAGCAGAACGACTACGTCCAGGCCGCCCGCGCCCTCGGCGCCGGCAACGGGCGCATGCTGCTGCGCCACGTCGCCCCCAACGCCGTCGCCCCCGTCATCGTCGTCGCCACCATCGCCCTGGGCACCTACATCGCCCTCGAAGCCACCCTGTCCTTCCTCGGCGTGGGCCTGCGCCCGCCCACGGTCTCCTGGGGCATCGACATCTCCAACGCCGCCACCCAGATCCGCAACGCCCCGCACATGCTGCTCTGGCCGGCGGGCGCCCTGAGCCTGACCGTGCTCGCCTTCATCATGCTCGGCGACGCGGTCCGCGACGCCCTCGACCCCAAGCTGCGCTGAGGAGTGTGAGCCGCCAGATGCTGCTCGAAGTCCGGGACCTGCACGTCGAGTTCACCACCCGCGACGGGGTCGCCAAGGCCGTCAACGGGGTCGACTACTCGGTGGACGAGGGCGAGACCCTCGCCGTGCTCGGCGAGTCCGGCTCCGGCAAGTCCGTGACGGCCCAGGCCGTGATGGGGATCCTCGACGTCCCTCCGGGCCGGATCGCGGGCGGCGAGATCCTCTTCAAGGGCAAGGACCTCCTGAAGGCGAAGGAGGAGGAACGCCGGAAGATCCGCGGCGCCGAAATGGCGATGATCTTCCAGGACGCCCTGTCCTCCCTCAACCCCGTGCTCAGCGTCGGCGCCCAGCTCGGCGAGATGTTCGAGGTCCACCGGGGCATGTCGCGCAAGGACTCCCGGGCCAGGGCCGTGGAGCTGATGGACCGGGTGAAGATCCCCGCCGCGAAACAGCGCGTGGGGGACTACCCGCACCAGTTCTCCGGCGGCATGCGCCAGCGCATCATGATCGCGATGGCGCTGGCCCTGGAACCCTCCCTGATCATCGCCGACGAGCCCACCACCGCCCTCGACGTCACCGTCCAGGCCCAGGTCATGGACCTGCTCGCCGAGCTCCAGCGCGAACTCAACATGGGCCTCATCCTGATCACCCACGACCTCGGCGTCGTCGCCGACGTGGCCGACAAGATCGCCGTCATGTACGCGGGCCGGATCGTCGAGTCCGCGCCCGTGCGCGAGATCTACAAGTCGCCCGCCCACCCCTACACCCGGGGCCTGCTCGACTCGATCCCGCGCCTGGACCAGAAGGGCCAGGAGCTCTACGCCATCAAGGGCCTGCCGCCGAACCTGCTGGCCATCCCGCCCGGCTGCGCCTTCAACCCGCGCTGCCCGATGGCCCAGGCCGTCTGCCGCGCCGAGGTTCCGCCGCTCGCCGACGTCGCCCCGGACCGGGCCAGCGCCTGCTTCTTCTGGAAGGAGTGCATCGGTGCCTGAGCCCATCCTGGAGGTCCGCGACCTCGTCAAGCACTACCCGCTCACCCAGGGCATCCTCTTCAAGAAGCAGGTCGGCGCGGTCAAGGCCGTCGACGGCGTCTCCTTCTCCCTGGCGCCGGGGGAGACCCTCGGCATCGTCGGCGAGTCCGGCTGCGGGAAGTCCACCGTCGCCCGGATGCTGGTCAACCTCGAACGCCCCACCGCAGGCGCGATCTCGTACAAGGGCGAGGACATCACCAAGCTCTCGGGCCGCGCCCTGAAGGCCGTCCGCCGCAACATCCAGATGGTGTTCCAGGACCCGTACACCTCGCTCAACCCGCGCATGACGGTCGGCGACATCATCGGCGAACCGTACGAGATCCACCCCGAGGTGGCCCCGAAGGGCGACCGGCGCCGCAAGGTCCAGGAGCTCCTGGACGTGGTCGGCCTGAACCCGGAGTACATCAACCGGTACCCGCACCAGTTCTCCGGCGGCCAGCGCCAGCGCATCGGCATCGCCCGCGGCCTCGCGCTCCAGCCCGAGATCATCGTCGCGGACGAGCCCGTCTCCGCCCTCGACGTCTCCGTCCAGGCCCAGGTGGTCAACCTGCTGGAGCGCCTCCAGGCCGAGTTCGGCCTCTCGTACGTGTTCATCGCGCACGACCTGTCCATCGTCCGGCACATCTCCGACCGGGTCGGGGTCATGTACCTGGGCCGCGTCGTCGAGATCGGCACCGACACCCAGATCTACGACCACCCCACCCACCCCTACACCCAGGCCCTGCTCTCCGCCGTGCCGGTGCCCGACCCCGGAGCCCGCGACCACCGGGAGCGGATCATCCTCACCGGCGACGTGCCCTCCCCGGCCAACCCGCCGTCCGGCTGCCCCTTCCGCACCCGCTGCTGGAAGGCCGAATCCCGCTGTGCGACGGAGGTCCCCCTGCTGGCCGTCCCGCAGGCCCTCCCGCCGGGCCCGGCCGCCCACCCCTCGGCCTGCCACTTCGCGGCGGAGAAGCGGGTGGTCCCGCCCCCGGGCGAACTCCCGCCCCCACCGGCCCCCCTGGCGAAGGAGCGGTGACCGGCGCGCTCAGCCCGCCCCGACCGGGAGGGAGCCCACCAGCGCGGCCAGCCGCTCCGGCAGCGGCAGCAGCCTGACACCCTCCTGCTCGTCCGGGTCGGTCCGGGCCACCAGGCACACCATGTCCTCCGTGCCCGTGTTCACCGGCATGTGGGGCGTGTCCGCCGGGATGTACAGGTACTCGCCGGCGCGCAGGACGAGGTGCCGGGCGAAGTCCTCGCCGTGCCAGACCTCGACCTCGCCGGACTGGACGAAGATGGCCGACTCGTGTCCCTCGTGCAGGTGCGGCCGGCCCCGGGAGCCCGCCGGCATCACCAGCCGGTGCAGGCACAGGCCCTGCGCCCCGGCCGACTGGGCACTGATCCCCGCCCCGAAGGAACCGCCCTGCACGCCCTCGTAGCCGCCGCTGCGGACGACCGCGCACTCCTGTATTCCAAGATCGCTCATGGGGGCAGTACAACAGGCGCTCCCGCAGGTCCGAACGGTTTCGGACGGCCGGGTGAGCGATCATTTCCAGCCACCCCGCGTACGGGTGCCCGGTCGGGCAGGCTTTGACCCAACACGGTTAACACAGGGGCAACTTGACCGTTTCTGCCCCGAGATCTGGGGCATGCAGTCTGGGCCATGTGCGGCCGTGCGGGTGTCGACAGCCGGCCGGGAGGGCGTGGAGCCCTCCCGGCCGGCCTCCGTGTGCCCCCGGCCGTGCGCGGCATGCGCCCCTCGTGCTGCCGGAATTCGATCGATGCGCTGGTACGGATAGTTATGATCCGTAGCGCACGGTGGGTATGAATTCGCCGAGCAAGAGTACGCATACCGATGTCCGCTCGACGTGGAGGTGAAACGCCGTGGCACTCTCGATCTCGGCCGTGGTGCTGCTGGCGATCGTCGTCTTCCTTCTGGTCCGGAGGTCGGGTCTGAAGGCGGGGCACGCGTTCGTCTGCGTACTGCTCGGGTTCTACCTGGCGAGTTCCACGGTCGCGCCCACCCTCAGCCAGCTCACCTCCAACGTGGCGAGCATGATCAGTGGCCTCAAGTTGTAGGTGGTGCTCTTAGGGTGGGACCCATGAACGGTCTTCCCGCCCGTCGTCTGCTCCTCGTGCACGCGCACCCGGACGACGAGTCGATCAACAACGGCGTCACCATGGCCAAGTACGCGGCCGAGGGTGCCCACGTCGCGCTGGTGACCTGCACCCTCGGCGAGGAGGGCGAGGTCATCCCCGCCGAGCTGGCCCACCTGGCGCCGGACCGCGACGACGCCCTCGGCCCCTTCCGCGTCGGCGAGCTCGCCGCCGCCATGAAGGAACTCGGGGTCGCCGACCACCGCTTCCTCGGCGGCGCGGGCCGCTTCCGGGACTCCGGGATGATGGGCGCCCCGCAGAACGCCCGCCCGGGCTCCTTCTGGTCGGCCGACCTGGACGAGGCCGCCGGGTACCTCGTGGCAGTGATCCGGGAGCTGCGCCCGCAGGTCCTGGTCACCTACGACCCCGACGGCGGCTACGGCCACCCCGACCACATCCAGGCCCACCGGGTCGCCACGCGCGGCGCGGAACTGGCCGCCGACCCCGCGTTCCGCCCCGAGCTCGGCGCCCCGCACGCCATCGCGAAGCTCTACTGGAACCGCGTGCCGGCCTCGGTCGTCGACGAGGGCTTCGAGCGGCTGCGCGCGGCGGGCGCCGCCTTCCCGGGCATCGCGACCCCGGACGACGTGCCGGGCGTGGTCCCCGACGAGCGGATCACCGCCGAGATCGGCGACGAGGGCGGCGCGACCGCACTGGCGGCGGCGAAGGCGGCCGCCATGCGGGCGCACGTCACCCAGATCGCCGTGGACGGCCCGTTCTTCGCCCTCTCCAACGACCTGGGCCAGCCGCTGTTCGCCCGGGAGTACTACGAGTTGGCCGCGGGCCGCTCCGGCGCCCCGGCGGGCGAGCGCGAGCGGGACCTCTTCGCGGGGGTGGAGGCGTGACCACCGCGCTGACCCCGGGGCGGATCGCCGCCCTGCTCGGCCTTCTCGTCCTCGGCGCGCTCACCGGCGCGGCCGGCTGGCTCGTCGTCGACCTGTGGTTCCCCGCCGGGCTGCTGCTCGCGCTGCTGGCCCTCCTCGGGCTGTTCCTCGCGGGCCGGCTGACGGTCGGCGGGGGCCTCGGGGTGGGCGCCCCGGCGGCCGGCTGGTTCCTTTCCTACGTCCTCCTCAGCCTCCCCCGTCCCGAAGGGGACTTCCTGCTCGGTTCCTCCGGAATCGGCATGTACGCATACCTTTTGGGGGGAAGTGCGGCCGCTGTGATCTGCGCCACGATGCGCGGCCCCGTGGAGAGGCCGGATCAGGCCTCCAAGTCCCGCGGATGAAGGGCCGCTGAACTCCCGCATCCGCCGATCGGGGACGGGTTGCGGGGGTTTGACGGGCCCTCGCGCGGGGGCGCGCGGAAGCAGAAGAGGAACCTGGGATTCCTGGCCGACAGTTGTGCCCGGGCGGCGGCCAGTATGGTGGACGGGCCGCCGAGCTGCCCGCGCACGGAATGACGGGCGGCGGAGCCAACCGGGAGAACCTGCCTTGAGTCGTGAAACCGACAGTTCGTCCCCCGGGCCCCAAGGGCACGGTGGAGCCGCCTACCCCTCGGGTACGCCGCCGTATGGAACCGGCCAGTATCCGTCCGTGCCACCCGGTCCCGGCGCCGCGACCGTCCCGGAGGAGAACCCTGTGACCTCGAACCCGTCCACGCCCGACACCGACACCGACGGGCCGAAGACCGAGACCCACCTGACGACCCGGATCCGGATCAACATCCCCGGATCCCGGCCGATCCCGCCCGTGGTCGTGCGCAAGCCCGTCAAGGACGGTGCCCAGGACGCGTCCCCGGCCGCCGCCGGGCCCGCCGCCGCCCCGCGCACGCCCGAGCGGCGCCCCGCGCCCGCCCGGCCCGCCGCCTCGGCCCCCGCACTCCCCGCGGCCACGACGCCGGCTCCCGCGCCCGCCGCACCCGCGCCCGAGCCGGCCCCCGCGCAGAGCGACGCGCCGGCCGGCGGATGGTTCGCCCCGCGCAAGTCGGCGGCGCCCCCGCCCACCGCGACGCCCCCGGCCGGCGTGCCCGTCGGCGGCCCGGGCGGCCCCGGCATGCCCGCAGGCCAGGGCGGCCCCGGTGCGCCCGGCGGCCCCGGCGCCGGCTACGGCTCCGGCGTGCCCGGCACCGGGGCCGGCTTCGCGCCCCCGGCCGAGCCCGGACACCCGCAGCCCCCGGCCGCGCACGGCAACGGCGCCGGCTTCGCGCCGCCCCCCGTCGTCGGCGGCCCCGGAGTCGGCGCCCCCCAGGGCTACACGGGGTACGACAACGGGCCCGTCACCGAGCCCTTCCCCGCCTTCCCGGAGCCCGCCGGGCCGACGGGCGGACCCGCGCTGGGCACCGTACCCGTCGGTGCCGAGGCGCCCCCGAGCTGGCCCGGCCCCGAGGCCTTCGACACCCCGGCCCCCGCGCCGGTGCCCGCGCCCGGTCCGGCCGCCCCGCCGCCGGGCCCGAAGCCGCCGCGCCAGATGACGCCGCCGCCCGCCCCCGCGGGCAAGTCCGCCAAGGCCGGCAAGTCCGCCCCGGCCGGCAAGGCCGCCAAGAAGAAGGGCCGCTCCAAGCTGGTCCTGCTCGGCGGCGGCATCGTCGTCCTCGCAGGCGTGGCCTACGGAGCCGGGCTGCTGATGAACCACTCCGACGTCCCCAAGGGCACCACCGTCCTCGGCGTCGACATCAGCGGCAGCCGCGACGACGCCGTCGCCAAGCTCCAGGCCGCCTTCGGCAAGCGCGCCGCCGCCCCGCTGCAGCTCAGCATCGGCGGCAAGCAGGTCGAGCTGAAGCCCGAGAAGGCCGGCCTGACCCTCGACAGCCAGACCACCGTCCGCAACGCCACGGGCAGCGACTACAACCCCGTCAGCGTCATCGGCTCCCTCTTCGGGGTCGAGCGCACGGCCACCGCCGTCATGCCGGTCGACGAGGAGAAGCTGCGGGTCTCCCTCCAGGAGCTGGCCGGCGCCGCCGGCTCCTCCTCCGAGGGCACCATCAAGTTCGACACCGGCAAGGCCGTGGCCGTACCCGGCAAGGCCGGCGAGGGGCTCGACGTCGACGGCTCCGTCGACAAGGTCACCAAGGCCTTCCGAGAGCTCGTCGCCAACGGCAAGGCCGCCGCCGTCCAGCTCCCGGTCAGCAAGAAGGAGCCCACGGTCACGCAGACCGAACTGGACCGCGCCATGAAGGAGTTCGCGGAGCCCGCGATGTCCGGCGTCGCCACGGTCAAGGCGGGCACCAAGTCCATCCCCTTCGGCCCCAAGTCCCTGCCGAAGATCCTCAGCATGACGGCCGTCGACGGCCGCCTCGTCGAGAAGTACGACCTGGAGGCCCTCAAGGCCACCTACGGGAACGCCTTCGACGGGGTCCTGATCACCCGGGGCACCGGCGCCAAGACCCCCGTCACCCCGCAGGACGTCGCGGGCGCCCTCGGCAAGGCCCTCATCGGCAAGACCCCCGCCGAACGGACCGTCACGATCGACACCAACGCGAACTGACCGTCCCGCGACCGCGCCGCGAAGCCCCTCCCCGGCCCCGGAGAGGGGCTTCGCCGCATCCCCGGCACCCCCCGCCACCAGGACTGTCACCTCCACCGCATGACATCCGTCATGCGGGAGTCACGACCCGCGACACTGCCGCGCCCACCCCCGTACGGGCGAACCTCGGTACATGACGACGACGACCGCGGCACACCCCGCCGCCCCGGGCCCCGCAGGCGGATCCGGCGACACCGGCACCGTGGTGTCCTTCCAGAACGTGACCAAGAGCTACGGCAAGGTCCGGGCCGTCGACGGCCTCTCCCTCGAACTCCACCCGGGCGAGACCGTCGCGCTCCTCGGCCCCAACGGCGCCGGCAAGTCCTCCACCCTCGACCTCCTCCTCGGCCTGCGCCCCGCCGACTCCGGCACCGTCACCCTCTTCGGCACCACCCCCCGCGAGGCCATCGCCTCCGGCCGGGTCGGCGCCATGCTGCAGAGCGGCGGCCTGATGGAGGACGTGACCGTACGCGAGCTCGTCGCCCTCGGCTGCGCCCTCCACCCGCGCCCGCACCCCGTCGACGAGGTCCTCAGCCGGGCCGGGATCGAGGAGATCGCCGGCCGGCTCGTCAACAAGCTCTCCGGCGGCCAGGAGCAGCGCGTGCGCTTCGCCCTCGCCACCGCCGGTCACAACGACCTGATCGTCCTCGACGAGCCGACCACGGGCATGGACGTCACCTCCCGCCAGGCCTTCTGGGCCACCATGCGGGAGCAGGCCGCCCAGGGCCGCACGGTCCTGTTCGCCACCCACTACCTGGAGGAGGCGGACGCGATCGCCGACCGCGTCCTCGTCCTCAACAAGGGCCGGCTCCTCGCCGACGGCACCGCCGCCGAGATCAAGGCCAAGGCAGGCGCCCGCAAGGTCGCCTTCGACCTCGACGGCCCCGTCGACGAGCAGGCGCTGCGCGCCCTGCCCGGCCTGACCGCCTTCGACCTCACCGGCCGCTCCGTACGCCTCCAGTCGCGCGACGCCGACGCCACCGTGAGCGCCGTGTACGGACTCGGGCTCCACCCCCGCAACCTGGAGGTCGCGGGCCTCGGCCTGGAGCAGGCCTTCATCGCCCTCACCGAGGCCGAGGAGGCCACCCGATGATGAACACGGTCAACGCCGGCACCCTGCGGCTGGTCAAGCTGGAGATCTCCCGCGCCCTGCGCAACAAGAAGTACCTGTTCTTCACCGTCATGTACCCGGCCGCGCTCTTCCTGATGCTCGGCGGCACCCTGGACGGCACGACCAAGGTCATGGGCACCGAACTGACCATGCCCGCCTTCTACATGGTCGCCATGGCCTCCTTCGGCGCCCTGACCGCCGTGCTGATGGGCAACAGCGAGCGGATCGCCAAGGAGCGCGAGAAGGGCTGGGTGCGCCAGCTGCGGCTGACCGCCCTGCCCGGACACGGCTACGTCCTCGCCAAGACCGCCAGCGCCGGCGTCCTGTCCCTGCCCTCCATCCTGGTCGTCTTCGCCGTCGCCGCCGCGGCCAAGGGCGTACGGTTCGACGCCTGGCAGTGGTTCGCCCTCACCGGCGCGATCTGGGCCGGCAGCCTCGTCTTCGCGGCGCTCGGCGTGGCCATCGGCTACCTCGCCAGCGGGGACAACGTCCGCCCCATCACCATGCTGTTCTACTTCGGCCTGTCCATCCTCGGCGGGCTGTGGATGCCCACCGCGAACTTCCCCCAGTGGCTCCGGAACATCTGCGAGTGGCTGCCCACCCACGCCTACGCCGGCCTCGGCCAGGCCATCGAGCTCGGGGGCGCGCCGCACGCGAAGGACGTGGCGATCCTCGCCGCGTACTTCGTACTGTTCACCGGTGCGGCCGCCTGGCTGTACCGCAAGGACTCACTGAAGGCCTGAGACAGTGGCGCTGACGCAGGAAGCCGACGGTCTGCACCGCATCGGCCGGGGACCGGAGAGCACCACCCACAAGGTGGTCAAGAGCCTGTGGATCGGCATCTGGCTCTTCTACCTCAGCGCCCCCGTCACCGACCTGGTCAGCGGCGGGCACAGCACCGGCGCCCGGCTGCTCGGCGGCCTGGGCCTGCTGGCCTTCACCTGCTGGTACCTGGTGCTGGTCTTCCGCACCGTCAGGATGATGCCGGTGCCGCGGGTGCTGGTCTCCCTGGCGGTGCTGGCCGCGCAGGCCACCGTGCTCTCGCTGACCCTGGGCCGCGAGTGGCTGGTGCTCTTCGTGTACGTGTCCATCTCCTCCGGCGCCGCCCTGCCGGGTGAGGTGTCCCGCTGGACCGTCCCGGGCGCGACCGCGCTGCTGACGGCCGTGGCCTTCGCGGTCCCGGGCGGTACCGAGTACCTGGCCGGGCTGCTGATCCCCGCGTTGATGGGCGGCTTCGCGATGGTCGGGGTCCGGGCGATGATCCGGACCACGATTGAGCTGCGCCAGGCGCGGGCCACTGTGGCCGAGCTCGCGGCCAACGAGGAGCGCCTGCGGATGGCCCGCGACCTGCACGACCTGCTGGGCCACTCGCTGTCGCTGATCACCCTCAAGAGCGAGCTGGCGGGCCGGATGCTGCCCGAGCACCCCGAGCGGGCCGCCCAGCAGGTGGCCGACATCGAACGGGTCAGCCGGCAGGCGCTGGTGGACGTACGGGAGGCCGTCAGCGGCTACCGGCGGCCGACGCTGCCCGGCGAACTCGCGGGCGCGCGCACGGCGCTGGCCGCGGCGGGCGTGGCCGGCGACCTGCCGGCCGAGTTCGAGGACGACGCGCTCCCGGAAGAGAGGGAATCCGCGCTGGCGTGGTCGCTGCGCGAGGCCGTGACGAACGTGGTCCGGCACAGCGGGGCCCGGCGCTGCACGGTCACCCTGGCCACCCGCCAGACCCTCGCGGGCCCGGTCGTCGAACTGTCCGTGACCGACGACGGCGCCGGGGGCGCCGCCGTCCCCGGCAACGGCCTGACCGGCCTGACGGAGCGTCTGGAGGCGGTCGGCGGCAGCCTGTCGGCCGGACCTGCGGGCAAGACCGGCTTCCGCCTGGTGGCGCGGGTTCCCCTAGGATCCGGGTCATGAGCGAAGTTGGCGCCGCCCCCATCCGGATCCTCCTCGCCGAGGACCAGTCGATGGTCCGGGAGGCCCTGGCGGCCCTCCTCGGCCTGGAGCCGGACATCGAGGTCCTGGCCCAGGTCGCCCGCGGCGACGAGGTGCTCGCGGCGGCCCGCTCCCACGACGTGAACGTGGCCCTCCTCGACATCGAGATGCCGGGCATGACGGGCATCGAGGCGGCCGCGCAGCTGCGGGCCGCCCTGCCCGCCCTCAAGATCGTCGTCCTGACCACCTTCGGCCGCCCCGGCTACCTCCGCGGCGCGATGGAGGCGGGCGCCTCGGCCTTCCTGGTCAAGGACGCCCCGGCCGCCCAGCTCGCCGACGCGGTCCGCAAGGTCCTGGCGGGGGAGCGGGTCATCGACCCCACCCTCGCGGCGGCGGCCCTGGCGGAGGGCGCGAACCCCCTCACGGACCGCGAACGCGAGGTCCTGCGGGCGGCGGAGTTCGGCGCGACCAACGCCGAACTGGCGGCGCGCCTCTGCCTCTCCCAGGGCACGGTCCGCAACTACCTCTCGACGGCCATCCAGAAACTCGCGTCCCGCAACCGAGCCGAAGCGGTCCGCGTGGCCCGCGAAAAGGGCTGGCTGTAGCCGGTGCCGGTGGCGTTGCCGCTGCGCGGGGCGAGGTCCCCTACCCGCCCTTCGCCCGTTCCCAGGGGCTCCGCCCCTGACCCCGGTACCGGACGCTCCGCGCCCGGTGCGCTCAAACGCCGCGCGGGCTGGAAGTTGCCGCGCAGCGGCAAATCCAGCCCCGCCTGGGGGCACCTCCCAGCGGTAGCTGGGGGAGTTTGAGGCGCGGGGGTCCGGGGCGCAGCCCCGGGGAACGGGCGAAGGGCGGGGCGGGGGCCTCGGCACCGCGCAGCGGCCCTCCGGGGACCCGGCGGCTAGTTCAGGAGGGCGCGAGCAGCGACGGCCTCGCCGCGGATGCGCGCCGCCTCGTCCTTGTCCACCGCGTCCATGACCTCCGCGTAGCCCTCCAGTTCGGCCGCGCCCTCCCGGAAGGCACCCCGTTCCACCAGGAGCCGCGCCCGCTCGTACCGCAGGGCCGCCGGGTGGGAGGGCAGCAGCAGGGCCAGGTCCAGGGACCACAGGGCGACCGCCGAGTGCTCCGGCCGGGCGGAGGCCCAGACGCGGATGTTGTTCAGGATCCGCAGCACGATGTCCAGGGTGCGCGCCGGTGTCTTGGGGGCGGCCGCCAGCTCCGCCGGGCCCGCGCCCAGCGAGGCGCCGCCCGCGAAGGGGTCCACCACCACCGAGTCCTCCGGGTCCCCGAAGCCCACCACGAAGTGCCCCGGCAGCGCCAGCCCGTACACCGGCGCACCGGCCCGCCGGGCCACCTCCAGCCACACCACCGAGAGGAGGATCGGCAGGCCCCGCCGGCGCAGCAGCACCTCGTGCAGCAGGGAGGACGACAGCCGGTCGTAGTCCTTGGGGGTGCCGTGGAAGCCGAGCCGGCCGCCCAGCAGCTCCGTCACCGCCGTCGCCCACGACCTCGCGTCCCGCAGCCCGTACGGCAGCATCCCCGCGAGCCGGTCCAGCTCGATCTCGGCCCGGTCCATGGCCCGTTCGTCCAGCTCCGGATCCGCCTCCGCGGCCAGCAGCAGGCACAGCCGGGCCAGGTCGGGCCGCTCCGCGCGGGCCTCCGCCGCGAACAGCTCGCGCGTGTTCACCGCACCGCCCGGAAGTGGTGGTAGGAGTGGTGCGTGGCGAAGCCCATCCCGTCGTACAGGGCCCGCGCCGCCGGGTTGTCCGTCTCCACCTGGAGCCACGCCGCCGACGCGCCCTCCTCCAGCGCCCGCCGGGC
Organism: Streptomyces sp. NBC_00158; assembly: GCF_045160885.1. Taxonomy (NCBI): domain Bacteria; kingdom Bacillati; phylum Actinomycetota; class Actinomycetes; order Kitasatosporales; family Streptomycetaceae; genus Streptomyces; species Streptomyces sp. NBC_00158. The sequence goes on along the minus strand of NZ_CP108161.1, from coordinate 2,423,061 downwards.
CAGCGCCGTCATCACCGCCGTCGCCAGCCCCCGCCGCCGGTCCTCCGGGGCGACGGTCACGGCCGCGAACCCGGCCCAGCGGCCGTCGACCACGCAGCGCCCGATCGCCCGGCCGTCGTCCAGGGAGGCGAACCACACCGACGGGCCCGCCACCAGCATCCGCCGGGCGAGCTCCGGTTCCCGGACCCTGCCGTAGCGGGCGAGCCACCGCTCGTCCGGTTCGCGGGTCAGGCGTACCGCCGCCGCGTCCGCGTCCAGGTCGCCCACCGGGGCCAGGCCCCCGACGCGGACCTCCGCCGAGACCTCGTTGGCCCAGCCGCGCCGCTCCAGCTCGGCGCAGAGCAGCTCCTGCGTCCCGGCGGCGCCGGTCGCGGCCTGCACGTACGCCGGAAGGTCGCGCTCCGCGTACCAGGAGGTCACCCGCGCGAGTGCTTCGTCCAGGGGTATGCCGGGGTCGCCGAGCGGGAGCACGGAGTTGGCGCGCCGGGTGAACCCGGCGGCGGCCCGCAGCGTCCACTCGCCGAGCGGCTCGCTCTCCAGCGGCGGCCAGGCCCGCGCCGTGACCCGCGCCAGCTCCTCGAAGGAGGTCGCGGGACCCCTGCGCCGGGCCGGCGCGGGGGGCACGATCTTGCCCGCCACCAGCGACGATTCCGGGATGTGGACGGACACGCCGTCCTTGCGTGTGATCGTCAGCACACCCCCGGTCCAGGATGTGAGAACCCCGACCGCGTCCGCGAACGCCGGAGCACCGCTCCCGCCGTCCTCCACCCGTCGTACAGAGACTCGTTTACCCACGTCAGCCGGGGTAATACGGATCTCCAGCAGCCCACCGGCAGTGATTTCCACAGCTCTGTCCGCCCCTCCTGTTCGGATCGTGCCCGGGAACGGAGATACTAGGTGCGGGCATCGACGACGCCGCGCTCCCGCGCGAATGGACAGCCCTACCGAGGAGGAACGAGAGCGTGACCTACGTCATCGCGGAGCCTTGTGTCGACGTCAAGGACAAGGCCTGTATCGAAGAGTGCCCCGTCGACTGCATCTACGAGGGCCAGCGGTCCTTGTACATCCACCCGGACGAGTGCGTCGACTGCGGCGCCTGTGAGCCGGTCTGCCCCGTCGAGGCCATCTTCTACGAGGACGACACTCCGGAGGAGTGGAAGGACTACTACAAGGCGAACGTCGAGTTCTTCGACGAGCTCGGTTCGCCCGGTGGTGCCTCCAAGCTCGGCCTGATCGAGCGCGACCACCCCTTCGTCGCCGCGCTGCCCGCCGACATCAACGCCGGCGAGCACTGACCGTTCCACGGCAGACGCGCTTCTCGGTCCCGTACGGCACGCCCGCCGCGCGGGACCGAGCCGTTTTCCCGCACCCGTCCAGCCCCTGAGAGAGAGCAGAGCACCGTGGCCGCAGTTTCCGACCGTCTTCCCACGTTCCCCTGGGACAAGCTGGAGCCGTACAAGAAGACGGCGGCTGCCCACGAGGACGGCATCGTCGACCTGTCCGTCGGCACGCCCGTCGACCCGGTGCCGCAGCTGATCCAGGACGCCCTGGTCGCCGCCGCCGACTCCCCGGGCTACCCCACCGTGTGGGGCACCCCCGCCCTGCGCGACGCCATCACCGGCTGGGTGCGCGGCCGCCTCGGCGCGAGCGCCGCCGGACACCGCAACGTCCTCCCGGTCGTCGGCTCCAAGGAGCTGGTGGCCTGGCTGCCGACCCAGCTGGGCCTGGGCGCCGGGGACAAGGTCGCCTACCCGCGCCTCGCGTACCCGACGTACGAGGTCGGCGCGCGGCTGTGCGGCGCCGAGGCCGTCGTCTACGACGACCCGACGGACCTGGACCCGGCGGGCGTGAAGCTGCTGTGGCTCAACTCCCCGTCCAACCCCACCGGGAAGGTCATCCCGAAGGAAGAGCTGGTCCGGATCGTCGCCTGGGCGCGCGAGCACGGCATCCTCGTCTTCAGCGACGAGTGCTACCTGGAGCTGGGCTGGGAGGCCGAGCCCGTCTCCGTCCTCCACGACGACGTGTGCGGCGGCTCGTACGAGGGCCTCGTCGCCGTCCACTCGCTGTCCAAGCGCTCCAACCTGGCCGGCTACCGGGCCGCGTTCATCGCCGGCGACGAGAACGTCCTCGGCGAGCTGCTGGAGATCCGCAAGCACGGCGGCATGATGACCCCCGCCCCGGTGCAGGCCGCCACGGTCGCGGCCCTCGGCGACGACGCCCACGTCGAGGAGCAGCGCGGGCGCTACGCCGCCCGCCGCGAGGCGCTGCGCACCGCCCTGGAGGGGCACGGGTTCCGCGTCGAGCACAGCGAGGCCAGCCTGTACCTGTGGGTGACCCGCGACGAGCCCTGCTGGGACACCGTCGCGCACCTCGCGTCCCTCGGCATCCTGGTGGCGCCGGGCGACTTCTACGGCGAGGCCGGCGCGAACTTCGTCCGCGTGGCCTTCACCGCCACCGACGAGCGGGTCGCCGCCGCGGTCAAGCGCCTCGGCTGACCGCGGCCGCCCGCCGGAAACGCGCCGAGGGGGCCGGGAGCATCAGCTCCCGGCCCCCTCGGGCGTTCGCGCGTCCGGCGGGGGTCAGCCCAGCGGCAGGCCGCCCGGCAGGCCGCCGCCGGGAAGGCCACCGCCCAGGGCCTGCCCGGCGACCGGCAGGCCGCCCAGCGTCTGGGTGGCGCCGCCGAGGCCGCCGACGGCGTCGGTGGCGGGAGCGGCGACGGGGGCGGCGGCCGGGAGGGCCTCGGTGGCGGTGTGCGCGGTGTCGGTGGCCGCTCCGGCGTCCGGGGCGGTGAGCGTGTTCAGCTTCGGCAGGGACTCCAGGCCCACGGCGTCGGCCGCGCTGGCGGCGCCTGCCGCACCGACCACGGGAGCGGTACCGGCTGCGAGGAGAAGCGCGGCGCGGGCGATCCGACGGGTCAGGGGGAGGGTCATGATGCTCCTAAGCGGTAGCGGCTGAGTACGTCGTGTACAACCGCTCCCGGGGTGGGGGGAGTTGCGGACCCGCTGGGTAAAGGATCAGTAACGCATCGTTTAATCGGCTTCCGTGACAAGAGCACCGGACCCGCCCCGACCTGCGGTTCTTTCCGTCTTCCGGGTGTACGGCCCGAACGCGTGGACACCCCTCCCGGGTGACGGGGCGTACGCGTGACCGTGCCGCCGAGGCAGCACGCCGGGCCACCCGCACGCCGGGGGCGTGCGCGGGTGGTCAGCGGGTGGTCAGCGGGTGGTGGCGCGGGCCATGAAGATCCGCACCTCGCCCGGAGCCGCGTCGTGCGGGTCCCCGCCGCCCTTGCGGCCGCCGCCCTTGCCCTGCCACGCGCCGCCGTCCCGCCCGGCCACCCACGAGGAACCGTCGTACGACACCCGCGCGATCCCCAGCTCCTTCGACCGGGCCACCGCCCAATGGGCCATCGCCCGCCCGCGCCGCGCCTCCGCCGGCCCGCCGCCCTCCTTGAGCCGCAGCGCGACCTCCGCCTCCGGCACGGCACCGCCCGCCGCCGACCGCCCCGCCGGAGCACCCGCCCGGCCCGCGCCCAGCGCCTCCCGCGCCGGCGCCCCGAAGTCCCGCGCCAGCTCCGCCCGCACCTTCTCCGGATCACCCGCCGACGGCGCCGGGCCGGAGCAGACCAGCGAGGCCGGCGTGCCGTTCTCGCCGAAGGCGGCCGTCAGGACCGTCGCGTCCGGCTCGTGCTTCGCGTACGCCTGCGGGAAGCCGCTGAGCTGCACCTTCTGCGCGGCCACCGTCAGCGGCAGCCGCGTGTAGCCCTTGATCTCCGCGAGCCGGTCGTAGAAGATCCCCGCCGAGTAGACGGGGTCCATGATCTGCTCCGGGGTGCCCCAGCCCTGCGAGGGCCGCTGCTGGAACAGCCCCAGCGAATCCCGGTCCCCGTGGTCCAGGTTGCGCAGCGACGACTCCTGCATCGCCGTCGCCAGCGCGATGGTCACCGCCCGGTCCGGCAGCCCCTTGGAGATCCCGACGGCGGCTATCGTCGCCGCGTTCGATGCCTGCTCGTGGGTCATCTCGTACGTCTGGACGGTCCCCGCACCCGCGGAGCCCGCCGCGCCGGTCGCCGAAGCCGTGCAGTAGGAAGGGCCGTTGTCGGATTCCCGCTGGACGACGAAGTACCCGATCACCCCGAGCAGGACGACCAGGCCGACGGCCTTGCGGAACGGCCGGCGGCGGCGGGGGCGGGAGCGATCGGTCTCGGACACGCGGCCCACCGTACTTGAGGCCGATTAACCGTCCACCGGCCGGACGCTCCCGCTTCCCGCCCATCCCGGGGCGTTAGGGTCAGTTCCATGTCCGAATCCGAGCTGGACCTCACCCTGGACGCTGCCGAGCTGACCGCCCGGCTCGTCGACATCCCCTCCGTGAGCGGCGACGAGAAGGTGCTCGCCGACCTGGTGGAAGCCGCGCTGCGCGCCCTCCCGCACCTCACCGTCGACCGCCTCGGCAACAACGTCGTCGCCCGCACCGACCTCGGCCGGGCCGAGCGCGTCGTCCTGGCCGGCCACCTCGACACCGTGCCGATCGCCGACAACGTCCCGTCCCGCCTGGACGAGAACGACGTCCTGTGGGGCTGCGGCACGACGGACATGAAGTCCGGGGTCGCCGTACAGCTGAGGATCGCGGCGACCGTCCCCGAACCCAACCGCGACCTCACCTTCGTCTTCTACGACCAGGAGGAGGTGGCCGCCGACCTCAACGGCCTCGGCAAGGTCGCCGACGCCCACCCCGACTGGCTGGCCGGTGACTTCGCCGTCCTGCTGGAACCCTCCAACGCCGAGGTCGAGGGCGGCTGCCAGGGCACCCTGCGCGTGCTCCTGCGCACCAAGGGCGAGCGCGCCCACTCCGCGCGCAGCTGGATGGGCTCCAACGCCATCCACGCCGCGAGCCCGATCCTGGCGAAGCTGGCCGCGTACGAGCCCCGCAAGCCGGTCATCGACGGCCTGGAGTACCACGAGGGCCTCAACGCGGTCCGCGTCGAGGGCGGCGTCGCCAACAACGTCATCCCGGACGCCTGCACGGTCACCGTGAACTTCCGCTACGCCCCCGACCGCAGCGAGGCCGACGCCCTGGCCCACGTCCGGGAGGTCTTCGCGGACTGCGACATCGCCGAGTTCGTGGTCGACGACTCCTCCGGCGGCGCCCTGCCCGGCCTCTCCCACCCGGCCGCGGCGGCCTTCATGGAGGCCGTCGGCGGCCGCCCGATGCCCAAGTTCGGCTGGACGGACGTCTCCCGCTTCAGCGCGCTCGGCGTCCCGGCCGTCAACTACGGTCCGGGTGACGCCCTGCTGGCCCACAAGGTCGACGAGCGGGTCGAGACGAAGGCCATCCTGCACTGCGAGGAACGACTCCGCGCCTGGCTGACCTCGTAAATTCCCCTTCCGGCCACCTTCGTGCGCCTAACCTGATCCAACGATCAGCAGGAGGGAGCACATCATGGGCAACCCCGAAGGCTCGCGCCGTCGGCCCGAGGAGCAGCAGCTCGGGCCGGTGCTGCGCAGGCGGAGCCAGGTGCAGGCGGGCAGTACGACGGACCAGCGGCTGCTGGACTCGGCCGGGCCCTCCGAGTGGGTGCACACCGATCCCTGGCGGGTCCTGCGCATCCAGTCGGAGTTCATCGAGGGCTTCGGCACCCTGGCGGAGCTGCCGCCCGCGATCAGCGTGTTCGGCTCGGCCCGCACGCCGGTGGACTCGCCCGAGTACGAGGCGGGCGTACGGATCGGCAGCGCGCTCGTCGAGGCCGGCTTCGCGGTGATCACCGGCGGCGGCCCCGGCGCGATGGAGGCGGCCAACAAGGGCGCCCGCGAGGCGAACGGCATCTCCGTAGGCCTGGGCATCGAGCTCCCCTTCGAACAGGGGCTCAACCAGCACGTAGACCTCGGGCTGAACTTCCGGTACTTCTTCGTCCGCAAGACGATGTTCGTGAAGTACAGCCAGGGCTTCGTGGTCCTGCCGGGCGGACTCGGCACCCTGGACGAGATGTTCGAGGCGCTGACCCTGGTCCAGACGCAGAAGATCACCAGGTTCCCCATCGTGCTCTTCGGCACGGAGTACTGGAGCGGCCTGATCGACTGGCTGCGCAACACGGTCATCGCCCAGGGCAAGGCCTCGGAGAAGGACCTGTACCTCTTCCACGTCACGGACGACGTGGACGAGGCGATCGCCCTGGTGACGAAGGAAGTCGGCAAGTAGCGGAGGCCGGCCGCGCCGCCCGCCCGGAGGCGGCGGCGCGGCCGCCCCTCCGGTACCGCCTAGGCCAGCCCGCGGCGGGCCACCGCCGGCGGCCGGTGCCCCTGGATCGAGCGGACCATGTCGAGGATCTGCTTCGTCTCCGCGACCTCGTGGACGCGGTAGACCTGCGCGCCGAGCCAGGCCGAGACGGCCGTGGTCGCCAGGGTGCCCAGCAGGCGCTCCTTGACGGGCTTGTCGAGGGTCTCGCCGACGAAGTCCTTGTTGGACAGCGACACCAGTACCGGCCAACCGGTTTCGGTCATCTCCGCGAGCCGCCGGGTGGCTTCCAGCGAATGCCGGGTGTTCTTCCCGAAGTCGTGGCCCGGATCGATCATGATCGACTCCCGGGGCACCCCGAGGGCCGCCGCCCGCTCCGCGAGGCCGACCGTGACGCGCAGGATGTCGTCCATCACGTCCTCGTACGAGGTCCGGTGCGGCCGCGTGCGCGGCTCGACCCCGCCCGCGTGGGTGCAGACGATGCCCGCGCCGTGGCGCGCGGCGACCTCCGCCAGCTTCGGGTCCACCCCGCCCCACGCGTCGTTCAGCACGTCGGCCCCGGCCTCGCAGACCGCCTCGCCGACCTCGTGCCGCCAGGTGTCCACGCTGATCACCACGTCCGGGTGGCGGCGGCGCACCTCCGCCACGAAGCCGACCGTGCGCCGGGCCTCCTCCGCCGCGTCCACGTGCTCACCGGGGCCCGCCTTCACCCCGCCGATGTCGATGATCGCCGCGCCCTCGGCCACGGCCTGCTCGACCCGGTCGAGGGCCGGCTCGTCGCGGAAGGTCGCGCCCTGGTCGTAGAAGGAGTCCGGGGTGCGGTTCACGATGGCCATGATCACCGGCTCGTGGGTGTCGAACTCGCGCCTGCCCAGTCGCAGCATCCTGCTCTTTCCTCCTTCGGCGACCCTCGCGCCTCGTCTGCGACCTTAACCTGAGGGGCAGGAGTCTCTCAGGGGAGTTGATCGTGTTCTGGTTCTTGCTGATCGCGCTGGTCGTGGTCGTGGCCGCGGTCACCCTCGCGGTGGTCGGCGGCGGCAGCGAAGCCGTGCTGCCCGAGGCCGAGCCGGACCGGGTGGCCGACGCGCTCCCGGAGAGCCGGCCGGTCGTACGGGCGGACATCGACGCGCTGCGGCTGCCGGTCGCGCCGCGCGGCTACCGGATGGCCGAGGTGGACGACGTACTGGACCGGCTCGCGGCCGAGCTGGCCGAGCGGGACGCCCGGATCGCGGAACTGACGGCCGCGCGAGCCCCCCAGACGGCCCCGGCGGACCGGGTCGACCTCACGAAGGACGAGGACGGGCGGTGAGCGGCGCGGGACTGCTGGCGGGCCCGGACGGCGGCCTGCGCTGCCCCTGGGGGCTGTCCACGGAGGACTACGTCACCTACCACGACACCGAATGGGGCAAGCCCGTCCACGGCGACGACGCCCTGTACGAGCGGCTCTGCCTGGAGGCCTTCCAGTCCGGGCTGTCCTGGATCACGATCCTGCGCCGCCGCGAGGGCTTCCGGAAGGCCTTCGCGGACTTCGAGATCGCGGCGGTCGCGGAGTTCGGCCCGGCCGACGCCGAACGGCTGATGGGCGACGAGGGGATCATCCGCAACCGGGCCAAGATCGAGGCCACCCTCGCCAACGCGAAGGTACTGGCCGGCTGGGGGGCGGGGGAGCTGGACGAGCTGATCTGGTCCCACGCCCCGCAGGAGCCCGGCCGGGCCCCGAGGAGCACCGCCGACGTGCCGGCGGTGACCCCGGAGTCCACGGCCCTGGCCAAGGCCCTGAAGAAGGCGGGCATCCGCTTCGTCGGGCCGACCACGGCCTACGCCCTGATGCAGGCGTGCGGCCTGGTCAACGACCACCTCGCGGGATGCGTCTCCCGCGAGGGGTGAGGCGTCAGCGGCCCAGGTACCGGGGCGGCTGCTTCGCGAGGAAGGCCTGCACGGCGATGGAGTGGTCCTCGGAGGCCCCGGCGCGGGTCTGGAGGACGTCCTCGCGCTCCAGGGCCTCGGACAGGGTGTGCGAGGCCCCGTACGCCAGGGACTCCTTGATCGCCGCGTAGGCCACCGTCGGGCCGGAGGCGAGGGTGCGGGCCACCTTCTCGGCCTCCTCGCGCAGCGACTCCGCGGGCACCAGCCGGTTCACGATGCCCAGCTCGTACGCCTCCCGCGCCTTGACGGAACGGGGGAACAGCAGCAGGTCGGAGGCCCGGGAGGCGCCGATCAGCCGCGGCAGGGTCCAGGACACCCCGGAGTCGGCGGTCAGCGCGACCCCGGCGAAGGAGGTGTTGAAGGACGCGGTCTCGGAGACGACGCGGAAGTCCGCCGCGAGCGCGAACCCGAAGCCGGCCCCGGCGGCGACGCCGTTGACCGCGGCCACGACGGGCTTGGGCATCTCCGTCAGGGCCCGCACGATCGGGTTGTAGTGCTCGGAGACCGTGCTCATCGTGAGCGTCGAGCCGCTCTCGCGGTCCGCGGCGAGGTTGCCGATGTGCTCCTTGAGGTCCTGGCCCACGCAGAAGGCCCGGTCCCCGGCGGCGGTGAGCAGGACCGCCCGTACGGCGGTGTCCTCGGCCGCCGCCCGGACGGCGTCGCGCAGGGCGACCTTGGCCTCCGTGTTCATGGCGTTCATCGCGTCGGGCCGGTTGATCGTGACGGTCGCGAGTCCGTCGGTCACTTCGTAGAGCACGCTGTCTGCCATGGCGGGGGTCCCCCTTCGTCGCGGGCTTGGCTACCGGCCGGTACCGGCCGGTGCAAGGGCCAGCATGGCGGACGGGACCGGGGGCGGGCATGTGATGTGCGTCAAACAAAGCGGAGCCCCACCCCCGGGGGCGACGGCGAAGTATCGCAGGCCGATCCCCGAAATGAGTGGTTTTGGCCGAGCGCGTTGCGCAAGCGTTCCCTTCCGATGTTGGTCATCGGGTCCTGACATGCGGGATAATGGCTGGGAAGCAATGTGTTCGATGCCGGGTACTAGGCGCCTGAACGGGGCCGTCGGCTGACGATGAGCTGGTTTCAGGAAGGGGAACGAGCATGGCGGCCATGAAGCCGCGGACGGGCGACGGCCCGCTCGAGGTCACCAAGGAGGGGCGAGGCATCGTCATGCGCGTACCGCTCGAAGGCGGCGGTCGGCTCGTTGTCGAGCTGACGCCGGACGAGGCGGACGCCCTGGGTGACGCCCTGAAGAAGGTCGTCGGCTGAGCCTCGGCCACTAGATCTTTGCCCCGCCCCTGCCGCCCCGCGGTGGGGGCGGGGTTTTTCCTTCTCACTGCACCGCTCGCGCGGTGCGGCCGCGGGCGGCCCTACCGGCTTCGCGCCGCTGCGCCGGACTCCGTCCGTCGGTCCGCCGGGCGGGGCCGGTTCGGGTGGCTGGGGCCGGTGGGCCTGGTGCGGGTGGTGGGCCGATGCGCGGGGCGAGGTCCCCTACCCTCCCCCAGACTCCGTCCGGGGGGACCCCCACTTCCACCGTTCCCAGGGGCGTTGCCCCTGACCCCGGTACGGGCGCTGCGCGCCCGTCGCCTCAAACGCCGGCGGGGCTATCTGTAGCCCCGCCGGCGTTTGAGGCGCTGGGGGCACCTCCCAGCGGTAGCTGGGGGAGGGTCTGGGGGCGGAGCCCCCAGGAGGGGTCCGGGCGCAGCCCGGGGAACGGGCGAAGGGCGGGTGGGGGACGGCCCCGCGCAGCGGAACCCGCGCACCGCCCGGCAGGGCTACCGCCGGACCGCGCAGAGCAGCCCGTCGCCCACCGGAAGCAGCGCGGCTTCGAGCGCCGGACTCTCCCGCACGCTGCGCAGCAGCTCCCGCACCCGGATCACCTCCACCGGCTGCGCCGCGGAGTCGACCGTCCGCCCGTCCGCGAAGACCCCCTCGAAGCACACCAGCCCCCCGGGCCTCAGCAGCCGCAACGATTCCGCGAGGTAGTCGAGGGACTCGGCCGGGTCGCCGTCGCAGAAGACCAGGTCGTACCCGCCGTCGGCGAGCCGCGGCAGCACGTCCAGCGCCCGGCCCGGAATGAACCGCGCGCGGTTCCCCGCGAAGCCGGCCGCGCGGAAGGCCTGGCGGGCGAAGGCCTGCCGGTCGGGTTCGGGGTCCACCGTCGTCAGGACCCCGTCCGGCCGCATCCCGTGCAGCAGGTGGATCCCCGAGACGCCGGTCCCGGTGCCGATCTCGGCGACGGCCTTGGCGTCCGCGGTGGCGGCGAGCAGGCGCAGCGCGGCCCCGGTGCCGGGGGACACGGACCGCAGGCCCGCTTCCCTGGACCGGTCTCGGGCCCATCGCAGGGCGTCGTCCTCGGCGACAAACGCGTCGGCGAACGCCCAGCTCGTCTGCCGGTTGCCGCTAATGACCCTCTCCTGTCCCCATAGTTGGCGCAACGGTGACTGTATCCGCTGACGTCGGGAACCCGCAGATGGGACCGGGCGTTGGGAGGGTGAGAGGCGGGATAGAGGGGACGGCTGCGGGCAGATCGGCGGTCCGGACCCCGAGGCCCGTGCAAAGTTACTGCAAAAATGCTTATCCAGAGCTGACGGGAGGGGTGGCTATGGTAGGGGCTCCACTGGACACCACCAGAGCCGACAGGGGAGGTGCGGCTGCGCCTGTGGATCGTGGAGGCGTCCTCAGACGTCTCTTCTGGTCGGCGGGTGAGCCGAAATCCGTGACCTACACTGCTGACCGCTTCCACTCCGCCCACACCGCGACCACCGCGACCTTTGCCGCTGACGCGGGCTCCCAGGCGTGGACCCCTCCCTCATGGGAGGAGATCGTCAGCACGCACAGTGCGCGGGTCTACCGCCTCGCCTACCGCCTGACGGGCAACCAGCACGACGCCGAGGACCTGACGCAGGAGGTCTTCGTCCGCGTCTTCCGCTCGCTGTCCACCTACACGCCGGGCACCTTCGAGGGCTGGCTGCACCGCATCACCACGAACCTCTTCCTGGACATGGTGCGCCGCAAGCAGCGGATCCGCTTCGACGCCCTCGGCGACGACGCCGCCGAGCGGCTCCCGAGCCGTGAGCCGTCCCCCCAGCAGGTCCTGCACGACACGCACTTCGACGCCGACGTGCAGCAGGCCCTGGACACCCTCGCGCCCGAGTTCCGCGCCGCCGTGGTGCTCTGCGACATCGAGGGCCTGTCCTACGAGGAGATCGCCGCCACGCTCGGCGTGAAGCTCGGCACCGTCCGCAGCCGCATCCACCGGGGCCGCTCGCACCTGCGCAAGGCGCTCAAGCACCGCTCTCCCGAGGCCCGCGCAGAGCAGCGCGCGCTGGCGGGCGTGGCGGTGGGCGCGCCGGGCGCCGGGGGAGAGGGCGGAGCCGAGTGAGCGGAGCCAGTCCCTCCCCCGCCGAACAGCACCTGGGCGACCGGCTCGCCGCCCTGGTGGACGGGGAGTTGAAGCACGACGCGCGCGAGCGGGTGCTGGCGCACCTGGCGACCTGCGCCAAGTGCAAGGCCGAGGCCGACGCGCAGCGCCGGCTGAAGACCATGTTCGTGGAGAGCGCCCCGCCGCCGCTGTCCGCCGGGCTGCTGGCCCGGCTCCAGGGGCTGCCGGGAGCGGGCCCGGACGGGCCTGCCGGGCCCGCCGGTCCGGGTTCCATGGGCGGGATGGGCGGCGGACCGGGGGCTCCGCTCGCGCCCCCGGCCCCGGGCGTCGACCCGTTCTCCTCGTTCGGGTACTCCGCCCCGGCCGCCCCGCGCGAGGGTTTCCGCATCCACGAGGTGGGCCGTCCCAGACGCCGCTTCGCCTTCGTGGCGGCGGGGGCCGTGTCGCTGGCGGCGATCGCGCTCGGCGGCTCGCTGCCGCTGGACGCGATCGAGCCGAACGCCCGCGGCGAGGCGCCCGCGACCAGGCCCGGACCCGCGGTGCCGCTGACCGACGCCTTCGTGCGCGACCGGGTCCCGACCCCCGGCGTGACGACCCGCCCGGTCCCGGTGGGGCAACTGCCCACGGCGGCCTCCTCGGCCCCGGCCACGGCGCAGCCGGTTTCCCTCTCCCGCTGACCCGGGCCCCCGACGGGTCCGGGTACCTGGTTGAATCTGCGGCACACGCGCCGCCCCGCGGTGCGCCAGGCCCGCGGGGGAGCGCCCATGTCCGACAGCCAGCAGAACGGTCCGGCTCCGACGTGGTGGAGCCGGCCCGCCGCCGTTCCGGAACCGGGCCCGCGAGCGGACGCCGACCGGACGCCGGACGAGCCCGCCACCGCCCCGGACCCGGCCGCCGGCTCCGGCCCCCGCTACGACCCCTGGGCCGCCGGCCCGCTCCAGGTCGTCGACCAGGGCAGGGCGCCGCGCGGTGGGCCCGCCCTGTGGCAGCTGGCGGTCGTCGGCGCCGTCATCGCGCTCCTCGCGGGCTGCGTCGGCGGCTACCTCGGCATCCTCTCCGAGCGGCGCACCAGCACCCGTCTGGAGCTCCCGCAGGCCGCCGCCGACAACAAGGGCCGGGCCCCCGACAGCGTGGCCGGCATCGCCGCCACCGCGCTGCCGGGCGTGGTCACCCTGCACGTCAGCGGGGGCGGCGGCAGCGGCACCGGAACCGGCTTCGTGCTGGACGAGCAGGGCCACATCCTGACCAACAACCACGTGGTCGCCGACGCCCGCGACATCACGGTCACCTTCAGCACCGGCGAGAGCGTGGCCGCCGAGCCGGTCGGCCGCGACGGCGGCTACGACCTGGCCGTGGTGAAGGTCAACGGGGTCCGGGGCCTGCGCCCGCTGGCCCTCGGCAACTCCGAGAACGTCCGCGTCGGCGATCCGGTGGTGGCCATCGGCGCCCCCTTCGACCTCTCCAACACCGTCACCTCGGGCATCATCAGCGCCACCGGCCGCCCCATCACCGCCGGCGGTGGCAAGCGCGACGGCAGCGACATCAGCTACGTCGACGCCCTCCAGACCGACGCCCCCATCAATCCCGGCAACTCCGGCGGCCCCCTCCTCGACTCCCGCGCCCACGTGATCGGCATCAACAGCGCCATCCGCGGCGCCGACAAGGGCGAGGACGGCGACGATCCCACCCGCCAGAGCGGCAGCATCGGCCTAGGCTTCGCCATCCCCGTCAACCAGGGCAAGCGCGTCGCCGAGGAACTCATCCGCACCGGCCGCGCCACCCACCCCGTCATCGGCGTCACCCTGGACATGGAGTACAAGGGCGACGGAGCCCGGGTCGACGCCAAGGGCGAGGACGGCAAGCCCTCCGTGGTCGCCGACGGCCCCGGCGCCCGCGCCGGGATGCGGCCCGGTGACGTGATCACCAAGGTGGACGGCGTACGCGTGCACGGCGGCGACGAGCTGATCATCAAGATCAGGGCCCACCGGCCCGGCGACCGCCTCGGCCTGACCGTGCTGCGCGACGGCAAGGAACGCACCCTGGACGTGGTCCTCGGCTCGGCGAGCGGCTCCTGAGCGGTCTCCCCGAGCGGCTCCTCAGCGGCCCCCCGGCGGCCCGGGAACCGCTTCCGGTCGGCCGGTCCGCGACACGAACACGGGATGACGCCCGGGTGAATCCGTGAACGGTCGCGTACCGGCGTAGGGGAGCGCAAGGAACGCCGGGTACCGTTGACCGGGCCGGATGTGGAGAGAGCCGAGGAGCGGCAAGGTGTTCAACGACATAGGCGCACTCGAGCTGGTGACCATCGTGGTGCTCGCCATCCTCGTCTTCGGCCCGGACAAGCTGCCGAAGGTGATCCAGGACGTCTCCGGGTTCATCCGGAAGATCCGCGCGTTCTCGGACAGTGCCAAGCAGGACATCCGCTCCGAACTGGGACCCGAGTTCAAGGACTTCGAGTTCGAGGACCTGAACCCGAAGACGTTCATCCGCAAGCAGCTCTCCGAGAACGACGACCTCCAGGAGCTGCGCAGCAGCTTCGACCTCCGCAAGGAGCTGAACGAGGTCACGGACGCGGTGAACGGCCGCGAGACCGACGCCGACGCGGCCGCCTCGGCGCCGTCCGCCACGCCCACCGCCGGGACCGGCCAGGACCTGCTGAAGAAGCCCGCCGCACCGGCCCAGGAGCCCCGCACCCCCTTCGACGCCGACGCCACCTGATCCGCAGCCTGCCCGTCGATCCGGGACCGGATGGCTATCCTCCATCTGTCCGGACCCAGGCCGCCCGCGGAGGGGGGTCCCCTCTGACAGGCGAGGGGGAGGGCCGTTCCGGACCCCACGGAACGAGAGGCCGCCCATGGAGACGACGAGCAGCAGCCGGGTGGGCGCACAGCCCGCCGAGGCCCCCGAAGACGCACCGCCCGCGCAGACCGAGCCCCCGGAACATACCGGCGGCCAGGCCGCCGCGGGCCAATCCCCGGAAGCCGCCGCGCCGGTCCCGAAGGCCCGCCGGGGGGCGGCGGGCTACCTGAACGCCGAGTTCCCCTGGTACGGCCTGGACGGGGCCTTCACCGGCCCCCGCTGGCTCATGCAGGTCGGCACCGGAGCCGACGGCAGCGTGGAGCACGGCTCCACCGGCCACGGCGACGAGCCGTCCGCCCGGGGCGAGATCGCCACCGGTGAGAAGGACCGCTTCGCGGTGGTGATCACCGTCGCCGGCAACCCCCCGCGCCGCAGCGGCGACGGCACCGGAGTCCTGGAGGCCAACTCGGTCTCCTCGGCTGCCTGGCTGGCCGGCTCGGGGCTGCTGTCCTACAGCTGGCCGCCGCAGATGGACCACACCCGGCGCGCCGACTGGCTCGACCAGCAGACCGAGGCCGCCTGGGAACTCGCCGACGACCTGGCGGGGGCGGACTGGTCGACGCTGTCGCTGCCGGTGGACGGCGAGCCGACGCCGTTCCACTACCGGGAGTCGGAGTTCGGCTGGGTACTGGCCGGCTCCACCGGGAGCGGGGTGCACCTGGGGGCGTACGGACGGGGGATGAGCGCGTACGGGCTGGGCTTCTCGGCCATCGACCTCGCGGCGTACGAGTAGGGGTAGCCGGGGTACGGGAAAGGGCACCGCCCGGCGGCGGTGCCCTTACGCTGCGCGGCCCCTGCGGGCGCGTGTGCCGGTGTGCCCACCCTCCCCCAGACTCCGTCCGGGGGGACCCCCAGCCCAGCGGAACGAATGCCCGCACCCTCTCCTAGAACTTGTTGCGCGGCGTGATGCCCAGGCTCATGCCCGAGAGGCCGCGCGCGCGGCCGCCGAGCTTGCCGGCGATGGCGCGCAGGGCCGCGCCCGCGGGGGAGTCCGGGTCGGACAGCACGACCGGCTTGCCGTCGTCGCCGCCCTCGCGCAGCCGGACGTCGATCGGGATGGTGCCGAGCACGGGGACCGTCGCGCCGACCGTCTTGGTCAGGCCGTCGGCGACCTTCTGGCCACCGCCCGAGCCGAACACGTCCACCATCTCGTCGCAGTGCGGGCACGGCAGGCCCGACATGTTCTCGACGACGCCCACGATCTTCTGGTGCGTCTGCACCGCGATCGAACCGGCCCGCTCCGCGACCTCGGCGGCCGCCTGCTGCGGGGTGGTCACGACCAGGATCTCGGCGTTCGGGACCAGCTGCGCGACCGAGATCGCGATGTCACCGGTGCCCGGCGGCAGGTCCAGCAGCAGCACGTCCAGGTCGCCCCAGAACACGTCCGCCAGGAACTGCTGGAGGGCGCGGTGCAGCATCGGGCCGCGCCACACCACCGGGGCGTTGCCCGGGGTGAACATGCCGATGGAGATGACCTTCACGCCGTTCGCGGACGGCGGCATGATCATGTTCTCGACCTGGGTGGGCTTGCCGTCCACGCCGAGCATCCGCGGCACGCTGTGCCCGTAGATGTCCGCGTCGACCACGCCGACCTTCAGGCCGTCGGCCGCCATCGCGGCCGCCAGGTTCACCGTGACGGACGACTTGCCGACGCCGCCCTTTCCGGACGCCACCGCGTAGACGCGGGTCAGCGACCCCGGCTTGGCGAACGGGACCTCGCGCTCGGCGGTGCCGCCGCGCAGGGTGGCCGCCAGCTCCTTGCGCTGCTCGTCGCTCATCACGTCCAGGGACACGGCGACGGAGGTGACGCCCGCGACCTTCTCGACGGCCTCGGTGACGTTCTTGGTGATGGTCTCGCGCATGGGGCAGCCCGACACCGTGAGGTAGACCGTGACGGCGACGTCGCCGCCCTCGCCGATCTCCACCGATTTGACCATGCCGAGCTCGGTGATCGGCCGGTGGATCTCGGGGTCGTTGACCGTCGCCAGCGCGTCCAGGATCGCGTCCTGCTCCGGCACGGCGGCGGAGGGTGTCTCGGTAGCCATGCCCCGATGGTACGGCTCGGTAGCAGGGCTCAGGTAAGCCGATCAGCGGTCGCCTTCGTCACTTTCACCGGGGAATAGCCGCCGCTCGTCCATCTCCTTGATCAGGTCCTGGAACTCCGAGCGGATCCAGTCGCGGGTGGCGACCTCGCCCAGGCCCATCCGCAGCGCCGCGATCTCCCGGGTCAGGTACTCGGTGTCCGCGATGGAGCGCTCGTTCTGCTTGCGGTCCTGCTCGTGCGTGACCCGGTCCCGGTCGTCCTGCCGGTTCTGCGCGAGCAGGATCAGCGGGGCGGCGTACGAGGCCTGCAGCGACAGCATCAGCGTCAGGAAGATGAACGGGTACTGGTCGAACCGCAGGGGGTCGGGCGCGAACACGTTCCACAGCACCCACACCACGATGACCAGGGTCATCCAGACGATGAACCGGCCCGTGCCGAGGAACCGCGCCACCCGCTCCGACAGCCGCCCGAAGGCCTCCGGGTCGTACTCGGGCAGCAGCTTGCGGCGGTCCGGGCGCGGCTGGTCCAGCCGTACGCGCGACCGCGTCAGCGCGCTCGCCCCCGCCGGGGCCGCGCTCCTCGCCCGTTCGGAGGAACGTTCCGTCCGCTCGTTGCGGAGCCGCTCGGCAGCCTCCTCCAGGCGCTCCGAGAGCCCCTCCCGGGCCTGCTCGCGCCGCTCCCGGCGCCGCTCGCGCGCCGCATCGCCGCGCCCGCGCTCAGTGCCCACGCAGGGCCTCCTCGGAGTGGAAGTCCGTCTCCCGCCAGTCGTCGGGCAGCAGGTGGTCCAGTACGTCGTCCACGGTGACCGCCCCCAGCAGCGAGCCGCTCTCGTCCACGACGGGCGCCGCGACCATGTTGTACGCGGCCAGGTAGCTGGTCACCGCGGGCAGCGAGGCGTCCGGGCGCAGCGGCGGCAGGTCCGCGTCCACCAGGGAGCTGACCAGGGTGAACGGGGGGTCCCGCAGCAGCCGCTGGAAGTGCACCGTCCCCAGGTACTTGCCCGTCGGCGTCTCGTCCGGCGGCCGGCACACGTAGACCTGCGCGGCCAGCGCCGGCGACAGGTCCGACTTGCGCACGCGGGCCAGCGCGTCCGCGACGGTGGCGTCCGGGCGCAGCACGATCGGCTCGGTGGTCATCAGGCCGCCCGCGGTGTTCTCCTCGTACGACAGCAGGCGCCGCACGTCCGCCGCGTCGTCCGGCTGCATCAGCGTCAGCAGCCGCTCCTTCTCCTCCTCCGGCAGCTCGGAGAGCAGGTCGGCCGCGTCGTCGGGGTCCATGGCCTCCAGGACGTCGGCCGCGCGCTCCTCCTTCAGCTTCCCGAGGATCTCCACCTGGTCGTCCTCGGGCAGTTCCTCCAGGACGTCCGCGAGCCGGTCGTCGTCGAGGGCGTTGGCCACCTCGGCGCGCCGCTTCGGCGTCAGGTGGTGCAGGACGTTCGCCAGGTCCGCCGGGCGCATCTGCTCGAAGGTCGCGACCAGGTTCTCGGCACCCTGGCCCTCCTCCTCCAGGGAGAAGCCGGTGACCGCCGACCACTCCACCGTCAGCGTCTCGCCGCGCCGGCGCAGCGCACCGCCCTTGCCCTTGCGCACGAAGATCCGGTCGATCTCCCAGTCCCGGCGGGCCGGCAGCTGCTGGATGGCCACGTCCAGGACGGTGACCTCCTCGCCGCCGTCCACCAGGCGCACCCGCCGGTCCAGCAGCTCGCCCAGGACCAGCCGCTCCGTCGGCCGCTGCTCGAAGCGCCGCATGTTGACCACACCGGTGGTGATGACCTGCCCGGACTCCACGCCCGTCACCCGCGTCATCGGCAGGAAGATCCGCCGCCGGCTGACGACCTCGACCACCAGGCCCAGCAGCCGGGGCGGACGGCCGCCCACCCGCAGCATCGCCACGAGGTCGCGGACGCGGCCGACCTGGTCGCCGTTGGGGTCGAAGACGGGCACACCCGACAGATGCGAGACGAAGATCCGCGGGGCGCCTGCAGCCATCCGTGCGCCTCCTAGAGCGTCCATCAACAGTCGTGCCGAGCCTCAGGCTAGCCCGTGGCGGCGGAAGGCGTCCTGGTGGGGCCGTCCGGCCGGGGCGTGTCCGGGGGTCCGCCGGGGCGGTGCCACCGGACGGGTACGCTGCCTGCTGCCGCAGACCCCCGACGGAAGGCACACGCCCGTGACCGCCCACACCCCCGCCGTACGGCTGCGCCGGGCCGCCTTCATCGGTGCCCTCTGCGCGGGCCTCGCCGTCGCCGGGACGGGCTGCGCGGAGAAGAAGGACCCCGACAAGGGCACGAACGGCGTCGGAAAGCTCGCCCCCGACAAGATCGAGGGCCAGGCGAAGGCCGCGGCGACCGCCGCGAACTCCGTCCACCTGGCCGGCACCCTCGTCACCGGCGGCAAGACCTTCACCCTGAACATGCGGCTGAAGTCCGACGGCGGCTCCGGCGAGGTCAAGTCCGCCGAGGACACCTTCCAGCTGCTGCGCGTCGGCGAACAGCTCTACCTGAAGGCCAGCGCCGCCTTCTGGGGCAAGTCGGACTCGGCGGGCAAGCTCGGCGACAAGTACGTGAAGGTGCCCGAGGGCGACCCCTCCTACAAGCAGTTCCGCGGGTTCACCGACATGCACGTCCTGCTCGACGGCCTGCTCGGCCTCCAGGGCAAGCTCACCAAGGGCGCCTACACCACCGTCGCGAACACCCGCGCCGTCCCCGTCTCCGCCGACGCGGGCAAGGGCGGCAAGCTGTCGGTGTCCCTGGAGGGCACCCCGTACCCGCTGCTGATGGAGCGCGCCGGCGGCGCCGGCCGCGTCGAGCTGACGGAGTGGGGCAAGCCCTTCCCGCTGGAGGCGCCCGCGCAGGACCAGACCGTCGACTACGGCAGCCAGCTGCCGACCACCAAGGACGGCAAGGGCACCACCCCCGGTGCCTCCCCGGCACCCTCGAAGTCCTCCGGGCAGAGCGGCCAGGGCGGCCAGGGCTCCGACCCCAAGAGCTGAGCGGCGGCGACCGCTACTGCTTGGCCTTCTTCCGCTTCAGCAGCAGCTTCGGCAGACCCGCCGGGATCGGCTTGCGGGTGACCGCCGGGGAACCCACCGGCCGCGCCGCCAGCGAACCCGTCGGCAGCCCGTCCGCCACCGCCACCGGCTCCAGCCGCAGCAGCCGGCACTCACGGGCCCAGCGCTCCGTCATCCGCTCCGAGTCGGGCGCGTTCAGCCGCTTGCCCTTCAGCTCGGCCACGGCCGCCTCCCAGGACTCGCTGCCGGGCACGAGTTCCCGTACGGCCGCCGTCCACGCCACCAGCCGGCCGCCCTTGTCCTTGCTGCGCACGGTCACCTCGGCCGAGGCGCCGTCGGTCAGCCCGGGGAACGGCTGCTCGCCGGGGCCGTCGCCGAGCACGTGCGCGGCGCCGTCCACCCAGGCGTGCCACAGGGCCCGGTCCGCACCGGTGCCGCGGACCCAGATCAGGCCGGACTTCTTGGAGGCCTCCTCGACGAGGGCCAGGTCGAGCGCGCTGAGAGTCATGCGCACAGCGTAGGCGGTGCGCTCCCGGCCGCTACAGCCAGCCGTTGCGCCGCAGCGTCCGGTGGATCGCGAAACAGCTGCCGACGATGGCGGCCATCACCAGGGGATAGCCGTACTTCCAGTGCAGCTCCGGCATGTGGTCGAAGTTCATCCCGTACACGCCGCAGATCATCGTCGGCACGGCGATGATCGCCGCCCAGGAGGTGATCTTGCGCATGTCCTCGTTCTGTGCGACCGACGCCTGCGCCAGGTTCGCCTGGAGGATGGAGTTCAGCAGCTCGTCGAAGCCGATGACCTGCTCGTGCACCCGCGCCAGGTGGTCCGCCACGTCCCGGAAGTACTTCTGGATGTCCGGGTCCACCAGCCGCATCGGCCGCTCGCTCAGCAGCTCCATCGGCCGCAGCAGCGGCGACACCGCCCGCTTGAACTCCAGCACCTCCCGCTTCAGCTGGTAGATCCGGCCCGCGTCACCACCCCGGGCGACCCCCTTCGCCGGGGCCGCGAACACCGCGCTCTCCACCTCGTCGATGTCGTCCTGCACCGCCGCCGCGACCGCGATGTACCCGTCCACCACGTGGTCCGCGATCGAGTGCAGCACCGCCGACGGCCCCCGCGACAGCAGCTCCGGATCGTCCTGGAGGCGGTGGCGCAGGCTCCGCAGGGACCCCTGGCCGCCGTGCCGGACCGTGATGACGAAATCCGGGCCCGTGAAGCACATCACCTCACCCGTCTCCACCACCTCGCTGGTCGCGGTCAGTTCGGCGTGCTCCACGTAGTGGATCGTCTTGAAGACCGTGAAGAGGGTCTCGTCGTACCGCTCCAGCTTCGGCCGCTGGTGCGCGTGCACCGCGTCCTCCACCGCCAGCGGGTGCAGCCCGAAGGTCGCCGCGATCCCGGCGAACTCCTCGTGGGTGGGCTCGTGCAGCCCGATCCAGGCGAAACCGCCGTCCTCGCGCACCCGGCGCAGGGCCTCACGCGGCGTCAGACAGTCCCCCTGCGCACGCCGCCCGTCGCGGTACACGGCGCAGTCGACCACCGCACTGCTGGCGGAGGGGTCGCGGGTGGTGTCGTAGCCGGGCTGGACGGGAGTGGACTTGCGCAGTGCCGGACGGACGGCGGCACGGAGGTAGGGCAGCATCGACATGGCAGGCTCCTTCTCGCGCACGGCTGCGGACCGCACGGGTGGGAGGCCCCCTGTGACGGCCGGGGGCTGGCAGCCCGGGGCCCACGGAGGGAAACAGGACGGGAGGACAAAGTTCTGCCGTCGCTCTTCTGCTGATCAGAAGATCAAAGAGGGCTGGAGGAGCCCTGGAAGGACGCCGAAGAGCGGCTGGTACTGCACGATCGACTTCGATCCATCGCAGCCCCACCTCCTCCGGCCGGTCCCCCGTGGGGGACGTCCTGTCGCCGGAGCCCTGAAACAACTCTTCTGAGTGCGGCCCCGACCAGCTGTCAACACTATCAGCCGACGGATGGTCAAGACCCGCCCTTTACCCGGCGGATACGAGTTCTATGCTCGCTCCATGGCAGAAATTCTGGCCCTCGTCGAAGCCCGGCTGCGCAGCACGCTCGGCGAACCCGACGCCCGCGCCTCCGTCACCTTCCTCGGCACCGACCGCATCGAGGTCCTCCGCTTCGCCGACGGCGACCTCGTCCGCTACGCCACCCTCGGCATGTCCGCCCACCCCATGACCGACCCCACCGCCGTCGTCGCCGACCCGGTGCGCGGCCCGCGAGCCGAACTCGTACTGACCGTACGGGCCGGCCTCGCCCCCACCGACAAGCTCCTGCGGCCACTGGCCGTGCTCGCCGCCTCCCCGATGGTCGAAGGGCTCGTCGTCGCCCCCGGCGCCTCACTCGACGTCGGCGAACCCCTGTGGGAAGGAGCCCCGTTCAGCTCCGTACTCGTCGCCGAACCCGGCGGACTCGTCGAGGACCTCGACCTCGACGAGCCCATGGACCCCGTCCGCTTCCTCCCCCTGCTCCCCATGACGGCGAACGAAGCCGCCTGGAAGCGCGTGCACGGAGCCGCCGCGCTCCAGGAACGCTGGCTCGCGCGCGGCACCGATCTGCGGGACCCTCTGCGTACGGCCGTCGCACTGGACTGAGCCCGGAGTGAGCCCGGAGTGAGCCCGGACGGGTGATCGCGTCTTGACGACGCCCCGGGCGGGGAGGAGCGTGCTTCCTATGAGGGGCGAACCGAGTTGCCCGAAGTGCGGTGGCCGGGTCCGCGCGCCCGGCCTCTTCTCCGACTCCTGGCAGTGCGCGGTGCACGGCGCCGTCCACCCGCTACAGCCTGTGATCCCGCCCAGCGTCGAAGGGCTGGAGGTCGTGGTCAACCGGGCGAACGTGCCCGTGTGGATGCCGTGGCCGCTGCCGGTCGGCTGGCTGTTCACCGGCGTCGCCAGCGCAGGTGACGACCGCAGCGGCGGCCGCGCCACCGCCGTGGCCTGCACCGGCCCGGGGCCGCTCGGCGGCCTCGGGGAGCTGCTGCTCATCGCCGAGGAGCTCGGCGTCGGCCTGGGCTCCCGCTTCGCCGGCATCGACGCCCCCGACCCGGGCCCCTACATCAACGTCTCCGCCCCACCCCACGCCAAGGTCGTCGCCGCGGGCCGCCCCACCCCCCTGTGGCACGTCAAGGGCGCCCCCGACGACCGCGCCGTCTTCGCGGGCGAAGCCCGCGGCCTCTGGCTGTGGGCCATCGTCTGGCCCGAACAGACGGGCCTCCTCATGTACGACGAACTGGTCCTCACCGACCTCCGCGACGCGGGCTCGGAGGTGGAACTCCTCCCGTGCGGCGCCCTGAGCCCGCGGATCTTGGGGTAGGGCGGGGGCAGGCGTACGGGGCCTGCGGCGCGGGCCCGCCATCTCCCCCTCGACTTCCCGGGCCCGGTCGGTGGCTGCCTACCCGCCTCCCTGTCTGCGGGGCGGTGGCCGAGTGGGCGGTATCCCCTCGGGCGGTCTCATCGCCGGTTTGGGGGTTTCCCGTCAGTCCCATCGTCCTTCCGTGTCGGGCCGGCCTGTCAAGGGCGCTCCTTCGTCGCGTCGCTACGCGATCGCCTTCGGCGACCCTTGACAGACCGACCCGCCCCGGAAAGCCGAAAGACTGCCGGGAAACCCCCAAAAGAACGGCACGGTCCAGAGGAGAAGGCACGGCCGTATCAGGGAGCAGGCGACGGGCCGGGGGCCGGCCCGCCGGGCATCCGGGCCCTCAGAGTCCCGATTCCGAGCCAGGGGCGCGGCTACCCGCACCAAAAGGCGACCCAAGCAGCCCGGGAAGCCCCCAGACGCAACAGATCGCTACGCGCTCCTCTTTTCTCGGCGTCTTGCGACCGTCTTGGTTGATACCTGCACCAAATGTTGCTCAGAGCGCTGTGGGAAGCGGCCGGGCGCGTCAGATCGCTACGCGCTCCTCTGATCTCGGCGTCCGGCGGTTGCAGTAACGGAGGACGCTGGTGTGTGGTTAGCCGTTGACCCAGGCTTTTGCCGCCGCGAGATCAGGGGCGGTACCAGCCACGGCGTAGACGAAGCCGTCCCATTCCTCCAGCACGCGCGGTGCGTCCGGGTTCACATGGCTGCCGCCGCCGTGAAGCGGTCGATGCCGTCGGATGACATCCTGCGGCGCTTGGCGGCGCTTGGTGTAGGCGGCGAGCGGGTCGGTGCTGTCGATGCGGGGGACGGCACGGGACGGCTGATTCGGCGGTCCGGGGCGACGGTGCTTGGCCATGGGGTCATGGTTCCAGGGCTTTAGGGGCGCGGCAGCGGGAGACGGGAAATCCGTGGATGCCTCAGGTGCTGGCCGTCGGCGTGCACGTGGACGGTGAAGGACTCCGGAGCCGGGGCGTCGGCCGCGTCGAAGGCATCGAGCATGCCCTCGACGGTGTCCCACAGCCGGACCGGTCCGCCCTCGCGAACCTGCCAGCCGTCGGTCTGCGGGGCGAGGACGGCTGCGGATCCGGTGACTGTGTCGACCAGGAGCACGCTCTCACCGAGCGTGGTCATCTGGGCGTTGGGGATGGCGGTCTGGGCGAGGAAGCGCAGGTGAAACGCTTCCGCGGTGGGCGCGGTGATCCGCTGCGGCGCGTGCCGTGCCGGTCGGGCGGCGCTGTCTGCCCGGGGCATCCAGTGGGCGGGGTTGCCGAACGCGGGGGCGGCGTGAGCACGGGCGGCCATGAAGGAGACTGTGCCGGGCAGCAGCGCGCCCATTGCGGTGCCGTCCTCGGCGACGGTGAGGAGGACGCGAGCGTATCCGTAGAGCCAGCCGGACAGGGTGAGGAGGATTTTGCCGCCAGGCCGGGTCTGGGTGAGGAGGGCAGGCGGTACGGATCGGAAGGAACATGCGGCGACGATCCGGTCGAAAGGCGCCTCGGGCCAGTACCCGTACATGCCGTCCGCCACCGCGAGGGCAGGTGTGTAGCCCAGGCCGTAGAGGGCTCCGGCAGCCTGGGAGAGGCGGTGTCCGTCGACCTCGATGGAGGCGACCGCCGTGGCGCCGAGCCGCTCGCAGGCGATCGCGGTGGAGTAGCCGGTTCCAGTGCCGATCTCCAGGACTCGGTGGCCGTCGTGGAGGTCGGCGTCAGCCCACATCTGCACGACGAGGGACGGCAAGGTCGAGGAGGACGTCGGGGCTCCTCCGTGGCGGGGGCCGGCCTGCTTCCAGTTGGGTTCGTCGCCGTCGAACTGGGTGATCAGGGTGTTGTCGCTGTAGACCGCGGTCAGCCATCGGGAGCGGTCGCGTTCCGCGGTGACGGGCTCCCACACCGTCAGCCCCTGGGGGGTGGGGGCGTCGGCGGACGCGTAGAAGCCGGGAACGAACCGGTGTCGTGGCACCGCCTCGACCGCCGCCCGCCACGTCGGATCGTTCAGCACGCCGGTCTTGGCGAGCGCGTCGGCCATCTTGTGCCGGAGCCGGGTGGCGTCGTTCTCAAGGTCGGCGGGCGTGAACATGGCCTGCCGCCTCCTTCCTGGTGAGGATGTCGGCGAACGCCTTGGTGATGGCGGGCGCGTCGGGGAGCCAGCCCCACTGTCCGTTCGGGTTGCACTCGATGGCCGTCCAGTCTTCCGCAGCATGCCCGTCGCCGGTGAGGGCGAAGTCGAAGCAGCCGAAGACCAGACCGAAGGACTCCAGGTAAGCGAGCACGGCGGTGACGATGGGCGCGGGAACGCCGATCGGGGTGTGGACCAGCTTGTTCCAGTCGCCCCGGCGCCAGTCCAGGGCGCCGTCCGCTGCCTGGACGCGGCTGGCGAACACCCGGTGGCCGACGACGGTCATGCGGACATCACCCGTCTTGGGGATCTCCACCTGGAACAGGTGAGGGAGTCGTCGAAGGTGTCGGGGTCAACACGCTGCGCCCAGATCGCTCCGGCATGGACGTCCTCGCTGGCGGGCAGGCCGCGGAAGGGCTTGTAGATGATGCGGCCGTGCTCGGCGGCGAACGTCCGCGCTTGCCCCGCGTCGTTGGTGATCAGCGTCGCTGGGATGGTGAGGCCCAGTTCGGTGAACCGTTGGAGCTGGGCGGGCTTGTACTCGGCGCGGGCGACGGCCAGCGGGTGGTTGACGTACAAGGCGCCAGTCAGGCTGTGTAGGACGCCGTTCAGTCCATGGCGGGCTTCGGCGGACGCGAAGTCGCGCTGCTGCGTGGGCAAGTGCTCGTACCGGGCGGCGTACGGGGTGGGGCGGCGGTAGTACACCGCCGCCACCTCCCCTAACTCCACCTCCCGGCTGCCCGTGGCCAGGCGCCCGCCCCAGGACTGGGTGCCGCCGCCGATGTGGGCGGCGAAGGACACACCCGCACCGATGTCGGCCGGGTCCGCGCGGACCACCGGCACGTCGCGCTCGTTGAGTGCGCCGATGACGAGATCCGCGGTGACGTCCTCAAGCGCGGTCAGGACCAGGACGGTGGAGGTCATCGGTCAGTCCGTGCTGTAGTCGGGGTTGGAGTCGTCGGCGGTCTGCGGCTGCGGGGCGTTGCCGTCGCTGCCGCCGGACTGGGAGGTCGTGGGGTTCGTCTGGTTGGTGCCGTGCTGGCCCATCCCCACGCGCTGACCAGTGGCGTCGGTGTAGCGCGCGGTCTGCGTGGACGGATCCAGCGTCACCGTCGCGTAGGCCGGCGAACCGATCGGAAGCCGGTCGGTGACCAGCCGCATCGCCCACGGCGACGAGGATGTGAAGGTTGCGGTGCGCATGGTGGTGCTCCTCTCGATGGAGTGTGAGTAGTGCGGGGGTGGTGCTGCCCGTTCCGGCTCGACGTGGCAGACGTGCAGTCGGACGGGAGTTCTCAGGGGCTGGCCTCTATGGATTGGGCTCGACCAGAGGGCAGGGAGGAGGCGGCTCCGCCCACGTGTATGGGTTGACCCGCAGGGGCTGTGGCGACGGGTGGCCCGGCCGGGGGCGAGGCGGTCACCGGCCCATCGCAGGCTCGACGTTGCCGACGGCGGTGGTGAACTCGCGCCCGGACGCGCCCCGGATGTACGCGAGCTCCACCCAGCGCTCGATGCCGGTGTCGGAGACGTTCTCGTTGACCACCGCCATCAGCACGCCCTCGGTGCCGGAGGCGATGTCGCGGACTCGCTTGCGCAGCAGGCGGTGCGGCACGTACTCGTAGCACTCACTCATCCGACACCTCCCGAGCGGTGAGGGCGAAGCGCTGCCAGCCGACCAGTGCACGGGCGAGGAGGTCGGCGCTGGGCTGCGGAACCTCGGCGAGCCCGAACCCGGGGTCGTCAGGGGTGTCAAGACACAGCACGCCCCGGACCTCGCGCCCCGTCACGAGTCGTCCTTCGCCGTCAGGGCGTCCGGCAGGACCACGACGAAGAGGCCGTGTTGCTCCTGCCAGTTCCGCCAGCGGGCCTGCGCAGTCGGGCCGGAAGCCAGGTGGGAGACGGCAGGGACCACGAGGCCGGATACCTGCCGGTCCTCGATGAGCTGCGCCAGGCGCGGCCAGACCCGGCGTTCCTCACGGGGGGTGTCGGCGGGGCCGACGTCACAGAGGATCGCGCCGGGCCGGACCGTCCAGTCCCTGGCCTCGGCGTACCGCCGTAGCGCGTCGAGGACCGTGTAAGGAGAGGGCTCGGAGACGCTGCGGAGGTTGGCGTAGACGGCCACGTTGATGCGGGTGAGGCCGAGTGCACCGTCCGCGATGTTCCGGCGCCGCTCGCGAGTCTGAGGACTTCGGTTCATACCGATGAGGGTCTCGCTGATGGGTGGTCAGGAACAGAAACGCCCCGTACGACTCGGGCGGCGAGATCGCGCCCAACTCGTACGGGACGTAGGACTGTTGAACATTTGATGGCGCGCGGTCGTGTGGTTCGTGGGACCTACAGGGCGGTCCGGCGGTCGGCCGCCGCGAACCCCGCGTCCACCGGCGGCCGGATACCGATCAGCTTCGAAACCCTGGCCAGCCGCGCCGTCGACTGCCGTCCTGCCTTCTCCGCGATCACGCCGGGCAAGGTCTGGTGGCGGGCCCAATCCGGGGCTGCCCTGAGAGCGTCCTCCAGTGTCGTGAGGGACGCGTCCCACATCTTCGCGTCGGCCTGTGCCATTGCCTTAGCCATGGCGTATCGGTTCCGGGCGGCCTGGGTGAGCTGAGCGGTGTGTCCGGCCTCGCCTTCGGTGATGGACTGAATGAGAGTAAGGGCCTTGCCGGTCTGACCCATCGCGACGTTGATGTCGACTGCCTGCGTCGTCGCGGTGACGGGGCCGAACAATGTGCCTTGGGCACGGTGCTCCGCTCCCATGCGGGCCCCCGTCGCGTTGGACTGGGAAAGGAAGTCGGCCGCGCGCTCCTTGTCTCCAGCCCGAGAGGCGACGACCGCAGCGAAGTTGGCGTGACTCCCGTACACCGTCAGCTCCTCCAGAGTGGCGCTGGAGAACCGCGGCTCGATGTCCACCGCGGCTTTCTCCGCCAGCCGCGCAGCGTCCTCCAGCCGGGCGTCCCGCAGGTAGACCCAGGCTCGCCCGGAGTCCACCAGCGCCGGCCGGAGGCCATCCGGCCCTTTCTCTGCCGCCGCGCGGGCATGGCCGATCGCGGCGTACGCGAGGTCACGGACGCCGACAAGGTTGGCGACGTAGGCAGCGATCCGGTAGGCGTCCGAGACGGCGCCCCACATGACGCTTTTCTGCCCCACGGGGCGGTCCCTCAGGGTGGCCGCAGCTGCGACGAGGAGAGGCGTCACTATGGCTCCGGCCTCCGTGTAGCGGCCGCGCCAGTAGAGCTCCCAGCAGTTGTCGGTAGCGCGTTCGAGGTCTTCGAGCGTGGCTGACTCGGCGGCGTCCGGCAGGATGCCGGCGGCCGTGTCGTGGACGGCTGCCGAGAGTGCGCGGATCATCATCCGGTCGTCGGCATCCATCGCGCGGCGGGGAGGCTGCTGGCCTTCGATGACGGAGAGGTCCGCGCCGAGGGCGGCAGAGATCTTCATGAGGGTTTGGAGGGTGAGGCGCCGGTCCTGCTCGGCGGCCTGGATGGTGGCCAGGGCAAGGCCGGTCATAGCAGCAAGCCGCTCCTGGGAGATCTGCTTTCCCCGAAGGATTTTGATGCGTTCGCCAGTGCTGTACGAGGACCACGAGGGCATGAGCGGGGCTCCGTTCTGGACCACAGCGATTTCTTCAGCGTATGGCCGGGAACCGGTGCAGGGGAACGAAAATGAGCCTCCACCCACCGGTCCGCAGACAGTAAGGCGGGTGGGGGCGGGATGTCCCGGGAGGGGGCCTACGTGGCCTGCGTCAGCGCGCAACCCTGTTCTCCCGACGATCCGATCAGCCCGAGACGGCCGCCGGACGCCGAAATCCGGGCAGCGCGTAGCGATCTGACGCGCCCGTCGGCGCCCGGGGCTGCTCTGCTTGTCCTTTGGTGTGGGTATCAGCCCAGGGCGGTCGTCGGACGCCGAGACGAGAGGGGCGCGTAGCGATCTATCGCGCTTTGGGGGCTCCGCTGGTCGCTCTGATCGACCTCTCGTGCAGGTAGCCGCGCGCCCGACCCGGGCCGAGGGCTGCATGGGCCCGGATGCCCGGCGGGCCGGGGCCCGGGCCCGTCGCCTCATCGCTGATACGGCCGTCCCTTCTCCTCTGGACCGTGCCGTTCTTTTGGGGGTTTCCCGGCAGTTCTTCGGCTTTCCGTGGCGGGTCGGTCTGTCAAGGGTCGCCGAAGGCGATCGCGTAGCGACGCGACGAAGGAGCGCCCTTGACAGGCCGGCCCGACGCGGAAGGACGATGGGACTGACGGGAAACCCCCATGCCTTCTCTGAGGCCGCCCGAGGGGGTGCCGCCCCTGGCCCCCGGACCCGCAGACGGGGGCGGGTGGGCAACTACCGACCCGCCCTCGCCCCTCGAGGGGGAGATAGCGGGCCCGCGCCGCGAGACCCGTGCGCCCCCCTGCCGCAATCCCCGTACGCCCCGCCCAGCGGGACCGTTCCGCTTCGTGCGGGCGGTACCCTGGAGTGTCCCCCGTCCGCGTGAACCCTGGAGTCCGGCTGTGCGCATCGACCTGCACGCCCACTCCACCGCTTCGGACGGTACCGACACCCCCGCCGAGCTGGTGCGCAATGCCGCCGCGGCCGGGCTGGACGTGGTCGCGCTGACCGACCACGACACCGTCGGGGGATACGCCGAGGCGATCGCCGCGCTGCCCGCCGGGCTGACGCTGGTCACGGGTGCCGAGCTGTCCTGTCGCCTCGACGGCGTCGGGATGCACATGCTGGCGTACCTGTTCGATCCCGAGGAGCCCGAGCTCGCCCGCGAGCGGGAGCTCGTGCGGGACGACCGGACCCCCCGCGCGCAGGCCATGATCGGCAAGCTCCAGGGGCTGGGCGTGGACGTCACCTGGGAGCAGGTGGCCCGGATCGCGGGGAACGGCTCGGTCGGCCGCCCGCACATCGCGACCGCGATGGTCGAGCTGGGGGTCGTCCCCACCGTGTCGGACGCGTTCACCGCGGACTGGCTCGCCGACGGCGGCCGCGCGTACGCCGAGAAGCACGAGCTCGACCCCTTCGACGCCATCCGCCTGGTCAAGGCGGCCGGCGGGGTCACCGTGTTCGCGCACCCCGCCGCGGTCAAGCGCGGCGAGTGCGTGCCCGAGTCCGCGATAGCCGCGCTCGCGGCCGCCGGCCTCGACGGCATCGAGGTGGACCACATGGACCACGACACCGCCACCCGCGCCCGGCTGCGCGGACTGGCCGGGGACCTGGGTCTGCTGACGACCGGCTCCAGCGACTACCACGGCAGCCGCAAGACCTGTCGTCTCGGGGAGTACACGACCGACCCCGAGATCTACGGCGAGATCACGCGCCGCGCGGCGGGGGCCTTCCCCGTGCCCGGCGCCGGTGGAGACGCCCGCGCGTAAGCGCCGCGCCCACACGTCCCCCTCCCGCTTTTTGGTAACACCCCTCACTGCAAGGCATCACTGTGTTTGATTTCGCCGTCTTCGGATCCCTTTTTCTCACGCTTTTTGTGATTATGGACCCCCCGGGGATCACGCCGATCTTCCTCGCCCTGACCTCCGGCCGTCCGGCCAAGGTCCAGCGCCGCATGGCCTGGCAGGCCGTCTGCGTGGCCTTCGGAGTCATCGCGGTCTTCGGCCTCTGCGGCCAGCAGATCCTGGACTACCTGCACGTTTCCGTCCCGGCGCTGATGATCGCCGGTGGTCTGCTGCTCCTGCTGATCGCGCTCGACCTGCTCACGGGCAAGACGGACGAGCCCAAGCAGACGAAGGACGTCAACGTCGCGCTCGTCCCGCTGGGCATGCCGCTGCTGGCCGGTCCCGGTGCGATCGTCTCCGTCATCCTGGCCGTGCAGAAGGCCGACGGTTTCGGCGGTCAGCTGTCGGTCTGGGCGGCCATCGCCGCCATGCACGTCGTGCTGTGGCTGACGATGCGCTACTCGCTGGTGATCATCCGGATCATCAAGGACGGCGGCGTCGTCCTGGTCACCCGTCTCGCCGGCATGATGCTCTCGGCCATCGCCGTCCAGCAGATCATCAACGGCGTGCTCCAGGTCGTCCGCGGCGCCTGAGCCGCCTTCGCCCCGACGTACGAACGCCCCCGCACCCAACCGGTGCGGGGGCGTTCGCGCGTGACATCGTCAGGAGGACGCACTCTCGGCCGGTCGGATCAGGATGCGCTGGCCGATGGCGGCCGCCTGCTGCACGATCCGGTTGACGGAGGCCGCGTCCACGACGGTGCTGTCCACGGCGGTTCCGTCGACGTCGTCCAGGCGCAGAATCTCGAAGCGCACGGCTTCTCCCTTCGTCGGTGTTCTCCTTGCACAGGGTTCAACAGGGGCCGCGTGAGAAACATTCCCTACGCTAAGGAAATTTTTTCCTTAGCTAACTACCGGCCACTCAAGGATCGCCAGAAGTCCACTAGTGCACCCGCCGTGACCTGCGGGTTCTCCGCGTTGGGGGAGTGTTCGGCGCCCTCCACCACCACGCGGGAAGCAGCCAGCCGCAGGGCCATCTCGTCCATGAGCGGCACCGGCCAGGCGTAGTCCACCACCCCGGACAGCACCAGCTTCGGCAGTGGCACCGCCGCCAGCTCCGCCACCCGGTCGGGCTCCGAGACCAGCACCCGCCCGGTGGTGATCAGCTGCTCCGGAACGGTCCGCAGCCAGCGCCGGTGCAGGAACTCCGCCAGCTCGGGAGAGTCCGGCTCCGCGTCCGCCGGGTCCTGGGCCCGCATCGCCGCCCAGACGGTCTGCATGTCCTCACGCAGCTCCTCCAGGGCCATGACCAGCAGCTTCGTACGGGCCTGCTGCTCCTCCGCGATCGCGCCGGGCCCGCTGCTCATCAGGGTGAGGGAGGCGAAGGGGGAGGCGTCGCGCAGCACCGCGGCGCGCGAGACGAGCCCGCCGAGGGAGTGGCCGACCAGGTGCAGGGGGCCCGTGGCGTCCAGGGCCGCGGCCTGCGCCAGCACGTCGAGGGCGAGCTCCTGGAGTTCGTACGCGGTCTCCTCGCGCGGGCCGGGGCTCTCGTACTGGCCGCGCCCGTCGACGGCGACCACCCGGTAGCCGGCGGCGGCGAGCGGCTCCAGGAGGGCGATGAAGTCCTCCTTGCTGCCCGTGAACCCGGGGACCAGCAGGGCCGTTCCGCGTACGGACTCACCCGCCTCGTGCACGGCGAACTCGCCGCGGGCGGTGGTCAGGCGGTACGCGCGGGCGGCGGGCGGCAGGGTGAGGCGCGGCGGCTTGCTCATGGCCCGAGGTTACCGGCCCGTAGCACCGCCGGGGGATACGGGAACGGCCCCGGCCCCCTCGAAAGGGGACCGGGGCCGTTCTGCGGGCGCGTGCCCGGCCGGGTCAGCGGAACCGGCGGGTGGTGCGGGCCGGCTCGGACGGCGGGGCCATCTGGAAGTCCGGCTCCGGCGCGGCGGCGGCCGCCTTGCGGGACCGGGTCCGCCGGGGCGCGGGCGCCTCGGTGACCGTGCCGGTGACCACGTCGGGGATCGGGGTGGCCACGGCCTTGCGGGTCGGGACCCGGCGCGGCTTCTTCGGCGCGGCCTCGGCGGCCGGGGCCTGGGCCGCCGGGGCCGGGGCGGCCGGGGCGGCTTCGACGACCTCGACGGGAGCGGCGGCGGCCTTGCGGGTCCGCGTCCGCTTCGGCTTGGCCGGGGCCTCCTCGGCGACCGGAGCCTCGACGGCGACCGGGGCCTCGGCGACGGGGGCCTCGACCACCGTGGCGGCGGTCTTGCGGGTCCGGGTGCGCTTGGGCTTGACCGGGGCCTCCTCGACCACGGCCGGTGCCTCGACCACGACCTCCGCGACCGGGGCGGAGACCGTGACCGGCGCCTCGACCACGGCGGCCTCGGCGACCGCGGCGACGGCCGAAGCCGTCACGCGGGTCCGGCGGCGGCGCGGCCGGCGCGCCTCGTCGGCGGCGGGAACCTCGGCGGCCGGGGCCTCGGCCACGGCCGGGGACTCGACGCCCGACTCGGCGTCCAGCTCGGCACCGCCACGGGTGCGGCGGCGCTGGCGCGGCGTACGGGTGCGCGCGGGGCGCTCCTCCGTCACCACGGCGGCGGCAGCGGCGCCGCGGCCGCCACGGCCACCGCGCCCGCCGGTCTCGCCCAGGTCCTCCAGCTCCTCGGCCTTCAGGCCGGCCCGCGTGCGCTCGGCGCGCGGCAGGATGCCCTTGGTGCCGGCCGGGATGTTCAGCTGCTCGTACAGGTGCGGGGACGTGGAGTACGTCTCCTCGGGCTCGTGGAAGTCGAGCTCCAGCGCCTTGTTGATCAGCTGCCAGCGCGGGATGTCGTCCCAGTCGACCAGGGTGACGGCGGTGCCCTTGTTGCCCGCGCGGCCGGTGCGGCCGACGCGGTGCAGGAAGGTCTTCTCGTCCTCGGGCGTCTGGTAGTTGATGACGTGCGTCACGCCCTCGACGTCGATGCCGCGCGCGGCGACGTCGGTGCACACCAGCACGTCGACCTTGCCGTTGCGGAAGGCGCGCAGCGCCTGCTCGCGGGCGCCCTGGCCGAGGTCGCCGTGGACGGCGCCGGAGGCGAAGCCGCGCCGCTCCAGCTGCTCGGCGATGTCGGCCGCCGTGCGCTTGGTGCGGCAGAAGATCATCGCGAGCCCGCGGCCTTCGGCCTGCAGGATGCGGGAGACCAGCTCCGGCTTGTCCATGTTGTGCGCACGGAAGACGTGCTGCGTGATGTTGGCGACGGTGGCGCCCTCGCCGTCCTCGGAGACGGCGCGGATGTGCGTCGGCTGCGACATGTAGCGGCGGGCCAGGCCGATGACCGCGCCCGGCATGGTCGCCGAGAACAGCATCGTCTGCCGCTTCGCGGGCAGCAGGTTCATGATCTTCTCGACGTCGGGCAGGAAGCCCAGGTCGAGCATCTCGTCGGCCTCGTCCAGGACGAGGGCCTTGACGCGGGACAGGTCGAGCTTCTTCTGCCCGGCCAGGTCCAGCAGGCGGCCCGGGGTGCCGACGATCACGTCGACGCCCTTCTTGAGGGCCTCGACCTGCGGCTCGTACGCGCGGCCGCCGTATATGGCGAGGACGCGGACGTTGCGGACCTTGCCCGCGGTCAGGAGGTCGTTGGTGACCTGGGTGCACAGCTCGCGGGTCGGAACCACCACGAGGGCCTGCGGGGCGTCGGTCAGCTGGTCGGGCCTGGCCCGGCCGGCCTCGACGTCCGCGGGGACGACGACCCGCTCCAGCAGCGGAAGGCCGAAACCGAGCGTCTTGCCGGTTCCGGTCTTCGCCTGGCCGATGACGTCCGTGCCGGAGAGGGCGACGGGGAGGGTCATCTCCTGGATCGGGAAGGGGGACACGATGCCGACGGCTTCCAGGGCCTCGGCGGTCTCGGGAAAGATCCCGAGTTCTCGGAACGTAGTCAGGGTGCTGCCTCTTCTGTGAGACGCGGCGCGAGGCGGCGAGGGGGGTCCTACCGTGCCGGGCTTGCAGTACTGCTGTGTACATACAAAGCTGCGCGGGACCACTGGCCTTCGCTCAAGCGCTTCTGCCGCTGAGGGGGCCCCTCGTGCGGATCGGTGCGCATGGACGCACCACCACACAGAGGGCGGTCGGGTGGAGCCGATCGGGCCACCGACCGGGCATCCTCATTCGGATGGCCCGCCGAGTATTCGGCAGGCGCATTACCACTGTACCCCGGAATCGCGCAGGTGTGTCGGGTGAATTCACCAGGTAGGCGTGTTTACCGGGGCCGACAGTGTGCGGGTGTGGTGACTTGTGCGGCCTTTCGGCGGGCTATTGTGCGGAGCATGTCGACCGTAGAAAACGCATCTCCCGCCGACGACGACGCCCAGGAGCAGCCGCAGGGCATCGCCGCCCAGGACTGGGCGACGGCCTCCGCCTCCCCCCAGTACCGTGCCGCCGTCGTGGACCTGCTCGGCGCGCTGGCGTACGGGGAGCTCGCGGCCTTCGAGCGCCTG
The DNA here is from genome assembly GCF_045160885.1 of Streptomyces sp. NBC_00158. NCBI lineage: Bacteria > Bacillati > Actinomycetota > Actinomycetes > Kitasatosporales > Streptomycetaceae > Streptomyces > Streptomyces sp. NBC_00158. Next base: position 2,388,218 of record NZ_CP108161.1, on the reverse strand, counting down.
GCGGAGGACGCGAAGCTCGCGCCCAGCCTGGGTGACAAGGCCGAGCTGGCGAAGATGGCCTCCGCCGAATTCCACCACTTCGAGCGGCTCCGGGACCGTCTGGCGGCCATCGACGCCGAGCCGACCGCCGCGATGGAGCCCTTCGCCAAGGGCGTGGACGACTTCCACCGCCAGACCGCCCCCTCCGACTGGCTGGAGGGCCTGGTCAAGGCCTACGTCGGCGACTCGATCGCCAGCGACTTCTACCGCGAGGTCGCCACCCACCTCGACACCGACACCCGCGCCCTGGTCGTCGGCGTCCTCGACGACACGGGCCACGGCGGTTTCGCCGTCGAGAAGGTCCGGGCCGCGATCGAGGCCGACCCGCGCTGCGGCGGCCGGCTCGCGCTGTGGGCCCGCCGGCTCATGGGCGAGGCCCTCTCGCAGGCGCAGCGCGTGGTCGCCGAGCGCGACGCGCTGTCCACCATGCTGGTCGGCGGCGTCGACGGGATGGCGGCCGGCTTCGACCTGGCGGCCGTCGGCGAGATGTTCACCCGCATCACCAAGGCGCACACCAAGCGCATGGCGGCCCTGGGCCTCGCCGCGTAAGCCCTGGCCGGGCGTTTTGCGGGACCACGTGGGCCGGGCGGGCTTCCCCCGGCCCCGTTCGGCTTCCGCCGCGCGGGGCGTCGGGGCCCGCCCCGGGCCCGGGGAGCCCGTGACCGCCCGCGCGGGCAATCCGGCATCACCCCGGTCGGCGCCGCACGGCTCGCGCCGCTCAAGCGCGGCGCGAGCGCCGCTCAGCCCCCCGACGAGAGCGAAAACGGAGCGCGCCGGGGGGACCTCCCGGAGCCGTCGGCGGGACGCAGCAGCAGCGACAGCACGACGGCCGAGACGCCGACGCCGCCCAGCAGCGTCGCGAACAGGGTGTTGTGCCCCGGACCCAGCGACATGTGCGTCAGGTACGCCCCGAACAGGGCCCCGACCACCCCGCTGACCAGCACCGTCCTGGTGGACGGCAAGCGCTTCGCGAGGAGCCGCGAGGCGGCGCCCGCCAGTGCGAGGCCGAGCAGCCCGGAGCCGAGAGCCTCCATCAGCAGCATCTGGTCACTCCCATGCGTCAGGGCGAACCGGGTCACTGCCGTCCTACCCGAAGCGGAAGAAAGGGAAACGGCCCGGCGGAACCATCCGCCGGGCCGTTTCCTTCGTTCCCAGGTGCTGCTGTGAGCGTCAGAGCGCCCCGAAACCGACCTTGCGCACGCTCGGCTCGCCCAGGTCGACGTACGACAGGCGGTCGGACGGCACGAGGACCTTGCGGCCCTTGACGTCGGTCAGGCTCAGCAGCGGCGCCGTACCGGACAGCGCGGCGGCCACGATGGCCTCCAGCTCCTCGGCGCTCAGGTCGCTCTCCAGCACGATCTCCCGGGGTGCGTGCTGCACGCCGATCTTGACCTCCACGGCTTTGTCCCTCCGACGGTCCGGTTCGCGCGATCAGCCGCGCCGTACCCGGTCCACATTAGCCCGGAGAGGGGACACGATCGGCTCGTGGCGGACACGCTCGCAGCGAACAGCGCCGGTCAGGCCTCCGTGCCGTGCAGCGGGAAGCCGGCGATGCCTCGCCACGCCAGCGAGGTCAGCAGCCCCACCGCGGTGTCACGGGCCACCGGGCTCTCGCTGGAGAGCCAGTACCGGGCCACGACCTGCGAGACCCCGCCCAGGCCCACCGCCAGGAGCATCGACTCGTCCTTCGACAGGCCGGTGTCCTCGGCGATCACGTCCGAGATGGCCTCGGCGCACTGGAGCGACACCCGGTCCACGCGCTCGCGCACCGCCGGCTCGTTCGTCAGGTCCGACTCGAAGACCAGGCGGAACGCACCGCCCTCGTCCTCCACGTACGCGAAGTAGGCGTCCATCGTCGCCGCCACGCGCAGCTTGTTGTCGCTGGTGGACTCCAGCGCCCCGCGCACCGCCGAGAGCAGGTTCTCGCAGTGCTGGTCCAGCAGCGCGAGGTACAGGTCGAGCTTGCCGGGGAAGTGCTGGTACAGCACCGGCTTGCTGACGCCGGCCCGCTCGGCGATGTCGTCCATCGCCGCCGCGTGGTAGCCCTGGGCGACGAAGACCTCCTGGGCCGCGCCCAGCAGCTGGTTGCGCCGGGCACGGCGCGGCAGCCGCGTACCCCGCGGACGCGCTGCCTCGGTCTGCTCGATGGCTGTCACGCCGCCTCCCACTTTCTCTATGAACACAGTGCGCTCTGCGCCGCGCCGCCATCGTACTTTTCGGTAACCGAATCTGGTGGGTTCAAGCCGAGTTTTCTCGCGGTACGGACCGCTCGGACACACGCCTGACACGCTGGTCAGCGCCCGTCGGAGCGGGGGTGGCGGCGATCAGCGGTAGTCCTCCTCGTCCAGCGGGACCACCCGGGCCTGCTCCGCGGCGTCCGCCTCGGGGGCCTCGCCCGGATCCAGACCCACGAGCGGGTCGTCCTCCTGCGGCTGGATCTCGATGTGCTGCTCGGCGGCGTCCGCCTCAGGAGCCTCGGTATCGAGGCCGTCCCGGAACCGCTCCCGGAAGGTGTCCGGCTCCGCGGGGTCGACAGTCATTCCGCTCCCCTCGCCTTCGCTCGTACTCACTACGAGCCTAGGAGGATCGGGAGTGCGACGCCAGACGGTCCTGTGACCGCGAACACAAGAGAACGCAAGGGGCCGGGCGTGATCGTCTCGTAACATTGGCCCATGTCTTCGACCGAGCCGCCGGGCGTACGGTCCACCTCCGACGCGGCCTCCCAGGTGGGTGGCGTCCGGGTGGCCGAGGGGGAGCAGCTGCGCACGGTCGCGCTGCCGGGCCTGGAAATGAACGTACGTTTCCGGCCACCGCTGCGGGAGGGCCTGCCGCCCGCGCTGTTCGTGCACGGACTCGGCGGCTCCTCCCAGAACTGGTCGGCCCTGATGGGGCTGCTGGCCGGCACCGTCGACGGCGAGGCCCTGGACCTGCCCGGCTTCGGCTGGTCCCCGCCGCCCGCCGACCGGGACTACTCGGTGACCGCGCTCGCCCGCGCCGTCATCCGCCACCTCGACGCCGCCGGCCGCGGGCCGGTGCACCTGTTCGGCAACTCCCTCGGCGGAGCCGTCTCCACCCGCGTCGCCGCGGTCCGGCCCGACCTGGTGCGGACCCTGACGCTCGTCTCGCCCGCGCTGCCCGAGCTGCGCGTGCAGAAGTCGGCCGTGCCCACCGCCCTGCTGGCGCTGCCGGGCGTGGCCGCGCTGTTCGGGCGGCTCACGGTCGGCCTCACGGCCGAACAACGCACCCGGGGAGTGACGGACCTCTGTTACGGGGACCCCTCACGGGTGACGGCGGAGGGCTTCGGCGCCGCCGTCGAGGAGATGGAGCGGCGCATGGCGCTGCCCTATTTCTGGGACGCGATGACCCGTTCCTCGCGGGGGATCGTCGACGCCTACACCCTCGGCGGGCAACACGGACTGTGGCGCCAGGCGCAGCGCGTGCTCGCGCCGACCCTCCTCGTCTACGGTGGGCGCGACCAACTGGTCTCGTACCGTATGGCGCGCAAGGCGGCCGCGCACTTCCGCGGCTCGCGGCTGCTGAGCCTGCCCGAGGCCGGGCACGTCGCGATGATGGAGTACCCCGAGGTGGTGGCCGCGGCCTTCCAGGAGCTGCTGCGCGACACCGCCGGGCGGGCAACCGACCGAAGTACCGAAGACGGCAAGGGCTGAGACGTGGGACGACATAGTCGCAAGGCTCCGGCCCCGGTCCGTCCGCAGCCGGAGCCCGAGGCGCACTACGAGCCGCAGGCGCCGTACGAGCCGCAGGGGTACGCGGCCGACCCCTACTACGGGGACGGGCTGTACACCCCCGACCCGTACGAGCCCGCGGCTGCGCCGCACGCGGGGTCCCGGCCCGGCGGCGAGCGCCCGAACGCCGAGCCGACCGTCGTCCACCAGGGGTACGCCCCCCCGCGCGGCGCCCGCGCCGTCGGCCACCCCGGGCACCGGGAGGACGGCGGCGCCTGGGGCACCGCCCCCGCCCCCGCTGCCGCCGCCGTCTACGGGGACTGGCGCGGCGCCCCCCGCGCCGCCGCCACCGGGGCCCCGGCCGCCGCGCCCGCTCCGGCCGCGGTCCCGCGCGCCGACACCCCGCCCTTCGGCACCCCCGCGCCCGCCCCGGCGGCGGAGCCCGCCCCGCGCGACCCCTTCACCTCGACCGGTTCGCACCGCCGGGTGCCCGGCCCCCGCAAGCCCGTGGCGGCCGCCGCCGAGCCGGTGACCGGGCGCGGCACGAAGATCCGTACGTACACGGGGATGGCCGCGGCGGCCGTCACCACCGTGCTCGCCGTCGTCGTCGCCGGACAGGTCGCCGCCGACGGGGACTCCGACACCGCCGCCCGCGCTGCCGGGGACGACACCCCGAAGCGCACCCAGACCGACAGCTCCCCGGCCTCCCGCTCCGACGGCCGCCCCACCCCCTCCGTCCCGCCGGCCGCGCCCGCGCAGCCGGCGACGTACGAGCAGCAGATGGCGCAGCAGCTGCCCATCGAAGCCAAGCTCGCCGGCCCGGGGGCCTTCGACACCGTGCCCGGCGTCGCCAAGGCTCCGGGCAAGGGGAAGAAGGTGCGCTACCGGGTCGACGTGGAGCAGGGCCTCGGCATGGACGCGCAGTTGTTCGCCGACGCCGTGCAGCGCACCCTCAACGACCCGCGCAGCTGGGCCCACGGCGACGCGATGACCTTCGAGCGGGTGCCGGGCGGCGAGGCCGAGTTCGTGGTGACCCTGGCCAGCCCGGGGACCACCGGCGTCTGGTGCGCGAAGTCGGGGCTCGACACCACGATCGACAACGTCTCCTGCGACTCCGCCTCCACCGAGCGCGTGATGATCAACGCCTTCCGGTGGGGCCAGGGTTCGCAGACCTACGGCGCCGACCAGATGCTCGCCTACCGGCAGATGCTCATCAACCACGAGGTCGGACACCGGCTCGGGCACGGGCACGTCAGCTGCCAGACCCCGGGGGCCCTCGCGCCGATCATGCAGCAGCAGACGAAGTCCCTCGACATCGACGGCATTCACTGCAAGCCCAACCCATGGGTGTATCCCGGGAGTTGACCGAAGGGTGCGGGCGGGTGGCTCGTTCCTCCGTTGACAAGCCGTCCGATCATCGGTAATTGTTCTCCGCATGTCGCACCGCCACACCTCCGCCGCGAGCGCCGCCATAGAGCTGGCGCTCCTCGGTGTGGCCGCGCACAGCGTGGCCGACATCTTCTGTCGCTGACGCTTGCCCTGAGCGCGCGACCACCCTCGTCTTTTCCTCTGGCCTCGCCGCGCCCGGGCACTTCCCCTGCCCGCGGGCGCGGCTTCCTGCATTTCCCCCACCGGCCCTTCCGGCACCTCGTGTGCCGGTAGTGGTGCCGGACGCCGACCCCGCGTGGCCCCCGACGCATCCCCTTCCACGCCGAGAGGTCCCGTTCTCCCATGCTTTCCGCCGGTTCATCCCGCCAGTCCCGCATATCGCGCCGCATCGCCGCGGTCACCGTCAGCCTCGTCCTGGCCGGGGGCGCCGCGGCGTGCGGGCCCGAGGACGCGTCGGGCAAGGCCGGAGGTGAGACCGGCGGCAAGCCCGGCGCCCCCGGGGCCCCGCAGAAGGGCGGCACCCTCACCGTCCTCAACACCGAGCCGCAGAACGACTTCGACCCGGCCCGGCTCTACACCTCCGGCGGCGGAAACGTCCCCTCGCTGGTCTTCCGCACGCTGACCACCCGCAACCGCGAGGACGGCCCCGCCGGCGCCAAGGTCGTGCCCGACCTGGCCACCGACACCGGCCGGCCCAACGCCGACGCCACCGAGTGGACCTACACCCTCAAGGACGGGCTGAAGTACGAGGACGGCAGCCCGATCACCTCCGCCGACATCAAGTACGGCATCGAGCGCTCCTTCGCCGCCGAACTCTCCGGCGGCGCCCCCTACCTGCGCGACTGGCTGGTCGGCGGAGAGACCTACGAGGGGCCCTACAAGGACGGCGGCAAGGGCCTCGACTCCATCGCGGTCCCCGACGCGAAGACCATCGTCTTCAAACTCCGCAAGCCCGAGGGAGAGTTCCCCTTCCTCGCCACCCAGACGCAGTTCGCCCCCGTCCCCAAGGCCAAGGACACCGGCACCAAGTACGAGGAGCACCCCGTCTCCTCCGGCCCCTACAAGGTCGTCAAGAACACCGGCGACGGCGAGACCCTGCTGCTCGAACGCAACGAGCACTGGGACCCCGGGACCGACGAGGAGCGCAAGGCCTACCCGGACAAGATCGACGTCCGCTCCGGGCTCGACGCCGCCGTCGTCAACCAGCGGCTGTCCACCAGCTCCGGCCCCGACGCCGCCGCCGTCACCACCGACACCAACCTCGGCCCCGCCGAACTCGCCCAGATCGGCGACAACAAGGAGCTCGCGGGCCGCGTCGGCACCGGGCACTTCGGCTACGTCAACTACCTGGCCTTCAACCCCAAGGTCGCCCCCTTCGACAACCCGAAGGTCCGCCAGGCCATCGCGTACGCGATCAACCGCACCAGCGTCGTCAACGCCGCCGGCGGCTCCGCCCTCGCCGAGCCGGCCACCACCTTCCTGCCCGAGCGCGAGGCCTTCGGCTTCACCCCCTACGACCACTTCCCCGCCGGCAAGACCGGCGACCCGGCCAAGGCCAAGGAGCTCCTGAAGGAAGCCGGCCACCCCGACGGCCTCACCATCACCCTGACCCACTCCAACGCGCAGAACCGCCAGACCAGCCCCGAGGTCGCCACCGCCGTCCAGCAGGGCCTCGCCGCCGCCGGGATCACCGTCAAGCTCGAAGGCCTGGAGAACAACGCCTTCAACGAGCGCCGCTGGGACGCCAAGAACACCCCCGGCTTCTTCCTCTCCCGCTGGGGCGCCGACTGGCCCTCCGGCGGCCCCTTCCTCGCGCCGATCTTCGACGGCCGGCAGATCGTCACCAACGGCTCCAACTACAACCACGCACAGCTCAACGACCCGGCCGTGAACACCGAGATCGACGAGATCGCCAAGCTCACCGACCTCGCCGCGGCCGGCAAGCGCTGGGGCGCCCTCGACAAGAAGATCGGCGAGCAGGCCCTCGACATCCCGCTCTTCCACCCGGTCTACAAGCGGCTCGTCGGCAAGGACGTCAAGAACGTCGTCATCAGCGACTGGACCGGCGTCCTCGACATCTCCCAGGTCGCGGTCAAGTGACCCTGCTCCTCGACCAGCCGGCACCGGCGGACGGGGCCCCCGCCCCGGCCGTCGGCGCCGGCCGCCAGGTCTGGCGGCGGCTGCGCCGGCGCCCGTCCGCGCTCGCGGCCGCCGCCGTCCTGGCCCTCCTCGTCCTCCTCGCCCTCACCGCCCCCCTCTTCACCCAGCTCACCGGACAGGACCCGAACACCTACCACGACGACCTCGTCGACTCGGCGCGCGGCGGCGTCCCCCTCGGCTCCTTCGGCGGGATCTCGGCCGACCACTGGCTCGGCGTCGAACCGGGCACCGGCCGAGACCTGTTCACCCGGCTCCTCCACGGCGCCCGCGTCTCCCTGCTCGTCGCCCTCGGCGCGGTCGCCGTGCAGATCTCCGTCGGAGTGAGCGTCGGGATCGCCGCCGCGCTCGGCAACCGCTGGGTCGGACAGCTCATCGGCCGCTTCACCGACGTGATGATCGCCCTGCCCATGCTGGTGATCGCCATCGCCCTCACCGCCGTCGTACCGCCCGGCTTCCCCCGGCCGCTGCTGCTCGTCCTCGTCATCGGCCTCTTCGACTGGGGCGGCACCGCCCGGATGGTCCGCTCCCAGACCCTCGCCCTGAACGGCCTCGACTTCGTCGAAGCCGCCCGGCTCTCCGGCTGGGGACCCCTGCGCGTCGCCCGCCGGGAACTGCTGCCCTCCCTGGCCGCACCCGTCATCACCCTCGCCGCGATCAAGGTCCCGACCGCCATCGTCGCCGAGGCCTCCCTCTCCTTCCTCGGCGTCGGCGTCAAACCGCCCACCCCCTCCTGGGGCCAGATGCTCTCCAGCGCCCAGACCTGGTTCCGCGCCGACCCCGCCTACGTCCTGCTCCCCGCCGGGCTGCTCTTCGCCACCGTGCTCGCCTTCACCGTCCTCGGCGACGCGGTCCGCTCGGCCCTCGACCCGCGCGAGGACTCGCGCCTGCGGGTCGGTACCGGAAAGGAGCGCAAACCGTGACCAGGTTCGTGCTCAAACGGGCCGGCGGCGCACTGCTCGTGCTGCTCGCCCTGTCCGTCGTCGTCTACGCCCTCTTCTACGTCGCCCCCGGCGACCCCGCCCGCCTCGCCTGCGGGGAACGCTGCAACCCGCAGCAGATCGCCCAGGTGCGCGAACAGCTCGGACTGAACGACCCCGTCGTCACCCAGTACCTGCGCTTCCTCGAAGGACTCCTCGCCGGACGGGACTACTCCGCCGGCGCCGGCATCGCGCTGCACTGCGACGCGCCCTGCCTCGGCTTCTCCTACCAGAACGACCGGGAGGTCACCCAGCTGCTCCTGGAGCGGCTGCCCGCCACCTTCTCCCTCGCGCTCGGCGCCCTCGCCATCTGGCTCCTCGTCGGGGTCGGCACCGGCCTGCTGTCCGCACTGCGCCGCGGCGGGGCCACCGAACGGGCACTGACCGTCCTCACCCTCGCCGGCACCGGCACCCCCGTCTTCATCCTCGGGCTGCTGCTGCTCATGACCGTCTGCGCCTACCTGCGCTGGCTGCCCTTCCCGACGTACGTCCCCTTCGGCGAGGACCCCGAACAGTGGGCCTGGAACCTGCTGCTGCCCTGGGCGACGCTCGGCCTGTTCGAAAGCGCCAAGTACGCGCGCCTCACCCGCAGCTCCACCCTGGAGACCCTCGCCGAGGACCACATCCGCACCTTCCGCGCCTACGGCGTCGGCGAGCGGGCCGTCGTCACCCGGCACGCGGTACGCGGCGCCCTCGGACCCGTGATCGCCCTCAGCGCCGTGGACTTCGGCACCCTGATCGGAGGCGCCGTGCTCACCGAGTCCCTCTTCGGCATCCCCGGCCTCGGCAAGACCCTCATCGACGGCGTCCGGGTCGTGGACCTGCCCGTCGTCGTCGGCGTCGTCCTCGCCATCGGCGCCGCCGTCGTCATCGCCGGCGCCGGCGCCGACCTGCTCCACGCCCTCGCCGACCGAAGGGTGGCCCTCGTATGACCGGCCCGCTGGTCGACGTCACCGACCTCGTCGTCGACTTCCCGGTCGGCGGCCCCGGCAAGCACGTACGGGCCGTCGACGGGGTCTCCTTCACCCTGGAACCCGGCCGCGCCCTCGGCATCGTCGGCGAATCCGGAAGCGGCAAGTCCACCGTCGCCGCCGCCCTGCTCGGCCTGCACCACGGCACCGGCGCCCGCATCTCCGGCACCGTACGGGTCGACGGCACCGACCTCGCCGAAGCCGGCCCGGCACAGCTGCGCGCCCTGCGCGGCGGAACCGCCGCCATGGTCTTCCAGGACCCCCTCAGCTCCCTCGACCCCTACCTCGCCGTCGGCGACCAGATCGCCGAGGTGTACCGCGTCCACACCACCGCCTCCCGCCGGGCCGCCCGCGCCCGGGCCGTCGAGGTCCTGGACCGCGTCGGCATCCCCGACGCGGTGCGCCGCTCCCGCGCCCGCCCCCACGAGTTCAGCGGCGGCATGCGCCAGCGGGCCCTCATCGCCATGGCCCTGGCCTGCGAACCCCGGCTGCTGATCGCCGACGAGCCGACAACCGCCCTCGACGTCACCGTCCAGGCCCAGATCCTGGACCTCCTCCACGGACTGCGCCGGGAACACGGCCTCGGGCTGCTGCTGGTCACCCACGACGTGGGCGTCGCGGCGGAGAGCGTGGACGAACTCCTGGTCATGCGGGACGGCGCCGCCGTGGAACACGGCCCGGTCCGCCGGGTCCTCGCCGCCCCCGAGGCCCCCTACACCCGGGACCTGCTGGCCGCCGTACCCCGCCTGGACGCCCCGCGCAGCCCCCGGCTGCGGGTGGTCGCCGCCCCGGGCGGTCCCGGGCCGGAACCGGAGCCGCCCGTCGTCGAAGCCGTCTGCCTGCGCCGGGAGTTCGGCCGCGGCAGGGGCAGGGTCAGCGCGGTGGCCGGGGTCTCCCTCGCCGTACGGGCCGGCGAGACCCTCGGCATCGTCGGCGAGTCCGGCAGCGGCAAGAGCACCCTCGGACGGATGCTCGTCGGACTGCTGGAGCCCACCTCCGGGCAGGTCCGGCACGCCGGGACCGAGGTCTCCGGCATCGCCGGGGGCGCCCAGATGGTCTTCCAGGACCCCGTCTCCTCCCTCAACCCGCGCCGCTCGGTCGGAGAGTCCATCGCCGACCCGCTGCGCGCCGCCGGGGAACGCGACGAGGCCGTGATCCGTGCCCGCGTCGACGGACTCCTGACCCGGGTCGGCCTGGAGCCCGCCCACTACGACCGCTACCCGCACGAGTTCAGCGGAGGGCAGCGCCAGCGCGTCGGCATCGCCCGCGCCCTGGCGCCCCGGCCCCGGCTGATCGTCTGCGACGAACCCGTGTCCGCCCTCGACGTCACCACCCAGGCGCAGGTCACCGCCCTGCTCGCGGAACTCCAGCGGGAGCTCGGCATCGCCCTCGTCTTCATCGCGCACGACCTCGCGGTGGTCCGTCAGGTCAGCGACCGGGTCGCCGTCATGCGCGGCGGCGTGGTCGTGGAGGAGGGCCCGGTGGAGGAGGTGTACGGCCGGCCCGCCCACGCGTACACGCGACAGCTCCTCGACGCCGTCCCCGCACTCGATCCCGTGCTCGCCGTTGAACGCCGCTCCGCGCGGCTGACCGAACGCCAGGAGGCCTCCGCGTAACGCCCTTCTTAGCGTGCTCGAACGCGAACCGTACGGGAAAGTTACGACTCTTCACCCCTTCCGGTGGCGCGACGGACAACCGTCCGTCGCGCCACCGGCGCATCCGCTTGAGTTCTCCCGCGGCGGGTCGCCGGACCGACGGCGACCGCCTGGAACGGGAGATCGGGGGTGCCACTCGTGCGGATCGGACTGGTCACGGAAGGTGGTTATCCGTATGCGTCGGGAGAGGCGAGGCTCTGGTGCGACCGGCTCGTTCGCGGGCTGCCCCAGCACGAGTTCGAGCTCTACGCGCTGAGCCGCACCGCCGGGCAGGAGGAGAGCGGCCGGGTCACCCTCCCGCCGCACGTCACCCGCGTCCGCACGGCCCCGCTGTGGGCCCCCGCCGACGACGGGCGCTCCTACTCGCGCCGCGAGCGTCGGCGCTTCGCCGAGTGCTTCGCCGAGCTGGTCCGGGGCGTCTGCGCCGGCGAGCCCGACGCCTTCGCCGCCGGACTGTACGGACTCGCCGGACTCGCCCGCGACCAGGGCGGGATGTACGCCGCCCTGCGCTCCGAGACGGCCGTGCGGGCGGTCGAGTCCGGCTGCCGCGCCCCGGGAGCGGGCCGGGCCCTCCAGGCGGCGCGCGTCCCCGACCTGCTGGAGTTCGTGGACGAACTGGAACGCGCGCTGCGGCCGCTGTCCCTCGACTGGTACGAGGACGAGGCCGAGGGCCTCGGCCGGGCCGACGTCTGCCACGCCGCCGCCGGCGGGGTCGCGGCCGTCCCCGGCCTGCTGGCCAAACGCTTCTTCGGGGTTCCGCTGCTGGTCACCGAGTACGGCGTCCAGCTCCGCGCCCACTACCTGGAACAGCGCGAGGACACCCGGCCCGCCGTACGCGCCCTCCTCGCCGCCTTCCACATCCGCCTCGCCGGCGAGATCTACGCCCGCGCCGACCTCCTCACCCCCGGCAACGCGCACGCCCGCCGCTGGCAGGAACGCTGCGGGGCGCCCCGGGAACGGCTGCGGACGGTCTACCCCGGCATGGAGGCGGACCGATTCGCCGCCGTCGGCGAGGACCCCGACCGCGGGGACCCCGACACCCTGGTGTGGGTCGGGCGGATCGAGCCGTCCAAGGACCTGATCGCCCTGCTGCACGCCTTCGCGGAGGTCCGCCGGGCCGCCCCGCACACCCGGCTGCGGATCTTCGCCTCGGCCGCCGCCCCCGGCTACCTGGCGGACTGCCGGGCGCTGGCCGCGCAGCTCTTCCCCGACGAGGCCGCCGACGCGCGGACCGTGGGGGAGTGCCCCGTCACCTTCGAGGAGATCGGCGGGCCCGAGGCGCCGTCGCCGGCCGACGCGTACGGGGCCGGACGGATCGTGCTGCTGTCCTCGGTGATCGAGGGCTTCCCCATCACCCTGGCCGAAGCCATGTTCTGCGGCCGGGCCACCGTCTCCACGGACGTGGGGGCCGTACGGGAGGTCATCGGCGGCACCGGGCTCGTCGTCCCGCCGCGCAACCCCCGGGCGCTGGCCGAGGCCTGCACCGCGCTGCTGGAGGACCCCGAGCGGGCCCAGCGGCTGGGCGCCGCGGCCCGGGCCAGGGCGCTGGAGCTGTTCACCGTCGAGCAGAACGTGGGGGCCTTCGGGGAGAGCTACTTGCGGCTCCTGGCCGTTGGTTCCTCACGGGTCGAGGGGGAGGTCCCGTTCGCGCGGCCCGCCGAGGCGGTGGTCCCCGGACCGTGGGTCGCCCGGGCCACGTCGGGTTCGGAGGCGGCGGTATGACCACCTCGGACATCGCGGGTGCGGCGCCGCTGCCGGGGGCTCTGCCCCCGGACCCTCCCCCAGCCACCGCTGGGGGTGCCCCCAGCGCCTCAAACGCCGGCGGGGCTGGATTTCCCGGACCCGGCGTCTCGGCGGTCGGCGCCGCCGGGCGGCGGAGCGGCCGGGCCGGCGGGGATCCCGTCAAGGCGTTGTTGCACCGGCACCGGGAGCTTTGTGAGCGGGCCGTCGATCCGTTGGAGATCGCCGCCGGGCTGGAGGCGCACGGGATCACCGACCGGACCGCCGCGCGGTTCCGGCACCGGGACGTGTTCACCCTCGCCGAGGAGCTGTACGCCCGGACCCCGCGCGGCGAGGTCCCCGACGACGTGGCCGTGCGGCCCCCGGCCGGGACCCGGGTGGTGCGGGGGTTCGGGTACGCGCTGCTGCCCGGTGCGCTCGCCCTCGGGGCGGCCGCCGCCGGGGTGCCGGGGGCGGGAGCCCTCGCGGCGCTCCTCACCGCCGCCGCCCTGGTGTGGCCCGGGCGGAGCGCCGGGGGGCGCTTCCCCTACACCGCCCACCTGCTGGCGGCGGCCGCCGTCGGCTGGGCCGTCCACCGGCACGGCCCGGCCCTCGGCGCCGCCCTCGCGCTGGCCGTCGCCCCCGGACACCTCGCCGCGGCCCTCTACGCCGCCCGGGCGCGCCGCCGGCTCGCCGGGAGCCGGGCCCTGGAGGACTTCGCCGCCGGGGCGCGGCCGCTGCTCGCCGGGGTCCTCCTGCTGTTCGCCGCGGCCGCCGCGGGGGCGGCCACGGTCACGGCGGCCGCCCCCGGGACGGCGGTGCCGCTCGCGGTGCTGCTGTTCCTGGCCCGGCTGCTGCTGCGGCACGGCGCGCACCGCACGCCGGTCGCCGCGGCCCTCGCGCTCGCCCTCGTCCCGGACCCGGCGGCGGTACCCGCCGCCGCGGCGGGACTCCTCGTACACGCCTTCCTCGCGCTGTCCCGTGCCTCCGCACACGCGCGTCACCGGCCCCACCGAAACCAAGGAGGAACAGCATGACCGGCCAGCCAATCGACCAAGGGGTTGCGCGATGAGGGTGCTGCTGATCGGAGCCAACGGATACCTCGGCCGCTACGTCGCCGACCGGCTGCTCGCCGACCCGGCCGTGCAGCTCACCGCGCTCGGCCGCGGCGACGACGCCGACGTCCGCTTCGACCTCGCCACCGGGAGCCCCGGCGCGCTCACCCGGTTCCTGGACGCCGTCCACCCGGGCGTGGTCATCAACTGCGCGGGCGCCACCCGGGGCGGCGCCCGGGAACTGACCCGGCACAACACCGTCGCCGTCGCCACCATCTGCGAGTCGCTGCGCCGCAGCGGCTGCGGGGCCCGGCTCGTCCAGCTCGGCTGCGCCGCCGAGTACGGGCCCAGCCAGCCCGGCTCCTCCACGGCCGAGGACGCCGTCCCGAGACCCGGCGGACCGTACGGCGTCAGCAAACTCGCCGCCACCGAGCTGGTCCTCGGCTCAGGGCTGGACGCCGTCGTGCTGCGGGTGTTCTCGCCCGTCGGGCCCGGCACCCCGGCCGGTTCCCCGCTGGGCCGGCTCGCCGAGGCCATGCGGCGGGCCATGCAGTCCGGGGACGGCGAGCTCAAGCTCAGCGGCCTCGGGGTGCAGCGCGACTTCGTCGACGTACGGGACGTCGCGCGGGCCGTGCACGCCGCCTCCCTGTCCGCCGCCCAGGGGGTCGTGAACATCGGCACCGGCCGCGCGGTCCGGCTGCGCGACGCGGCCGCCGTACTCGCCCGGGTCGCCGGATACGGCGGCGCCCTGAACGAGCTGGACGTGCCGCACGGCAACGACCGGCTCGGCCACGGGCACGGGGGCAGGCCGCAGGGCCTCTCCGCCATCGGCTCACCCCGCTCCGAGGCCACTCCCGAGCAGCTCGCCGCGGCCCCCCAGCCGTACCCGTACCCCGACGGCTGCGGCGCCTGGCAGCAGGCCGACGTGCGCACCGCCCGGGACCGGCTCGGCTGGCGGCCCCGGATCAACCTGGAGGAGTCCCTCGCGGACATCTGGATGGAGGCGGCGTGCCGTATCTGACCACCCCGCCGGGGGCCACGGCGGCGGCCGCGACCGAGGCCGGCCGGCTCGGCCTGGGCATCCCCGGCTACGCGCACCCGCTGGTCGCCCCGGTGGAGTGGGCCGAGCTGACCCGCCCGGGGACCCCGCTGCACTGGGCGGTGCTCAACGTCGCGGACGGCCCCGGCGGCCGCCCCGACCCGCACTGCACCGAGGCGGCCGCGAAGCTGCGGGACGCGGGCGGGACGGTCCTCGGGCATCTCGCGATGCGGGACGGCTCCCGGTCGTTCGGGGAGCTGGTCTCGGACGCGCACCGGTTCCGGGACTGGTACGGCGTCGGCGGCTTCTACCTGGCCGGGGCCCCCGCCGGCCGGGCGGACCTGCCCTCCGTACGCCGGGTCACCGACGCCCTGCGCGGGCTCGGCGAGGGGCTGCGGATCGTGCTGGGACACGGCACGCACCCCTACGAGGGCTACGTGGAGGCCGCCGACCAGCTGGTCACCTTCTCCGGGGCCTGGGCCGACTACCGCTGGTCGCAGGTGGCGGAGTGGACGGCCGACCACCCGCCGGAGCGGTTCTGCCACCTGGTCCACGGCGTGCCCCGCACCCACCTGGAGGAGGCGGTCCGGATCGCCCGCTGGCAGGGCGCCGGAACCATCTGGTTCACGGACCGCCGGGGCGCCCCGGACCGGGACCCCTGGGCGTCGATGCCCGCGTACTGGGACGAATTCGTCTCACGTATCGGACCGGGTGTCTCGGAATGAAGAAGGGCGTGGCAGTGTTACGGGAAGAACCAACGTTCAGACTTACCCATCTACGGAGTCCCCGTGTCGCTGCCACCCCTGGTAGAGCCAGCTGCTGAGCTCACCGTTGACGAGGTCCGTCGGTACTCCCGCCACCTGATCATCCCGGATGTCGGGATGGACGGCCAGAAGCGCCTGAAGAACGCCAAGGTGCTGGCCGTGGGCGCGGGCGGCCTCGGCTCGCCCGCCCTCATGTACCTGGCCGCGGCCGGCGTCGGCACCCTGGGCATCGTGGAGTTCGACGAGGTCGACGAGTCGAACCTGCAGCGCCAGATCATCCACAGCCAGTCGGACATCGGCCGCTCCAAGGCCGAGTCCGCCCGGGACAGCGTGCTGGGCATCAACCCGTACGTCAACGTGGTCCTGCACGAAGAGCGGCTCGAAGCCGACAACGTGATGGAGATCTTCAGCCAGTACGACCTCATCGTCGACGGCACGGACAACTTCGCCACGCGCTACCTGGTCAACGACGCCTGCGTGCTGCTCAACAAGCCGTACGTGTGGGGTTCGATCTACCGCTTCGACGGCCAGGCCTCCGTCTTCTGGTCCGAGCACGGCCCCTGCTACCGCTGCCTGTACCCGGAGCCCCCGCCGCCGGGCATGGTCCCGAGCTGCGCCGAGGGCGGCGTGCTGGGCGTGCTCTGCGCGTCCATCGGCTCGATCCAGGTCACCGAGGCCATCAAGGTCCTCACCGGCGTCGGCGAGCCGCTCGTCGGCCGCCTGATGATCTACGACGCCCTGGAGATGCAGTACCGCCAGGTCAAGGTCCGCAAGGACCCCGACTGCGCGGTCTGCGGTCCGAACGCGACCGTCACCGAGCTCATCGACTACGAGGCCTTCTGCGGCGTCGTGTCGGAGGAGGCCCAGGAGGCCGCGGCCGGCTCCACGATCACTCCGAAGCAGCTCAAGGAGTGGATCGACGACGGCGAGAACATCGAGATCATCGACGTCCGCGAGAAGAACGAGTACGAGATCGTCTCGATCCCCGGCGCGAAGCTGATCCCCAAGGGCGAGTTCCTGATGGGCACCGCCCTCCAGGACCTGCCGCAGGACAAGAAGATCGTCCTGCACTGCAAGACGGGTGTCCGCAGTGCGGAAGTCCTCGCGGTCCTGAAGTCCGCGGGCTTCGCCGACGCGGTGCACGTCGGCGGCGGCGTCATCGGCTGGGTCCACCAGATCGAGCCCGACAAGCCGGTCTACTAGAAGTGCCCGAAGGGGCCGTACCCGCCCGCCGGGTACGGCCCCTTCCGCATGCCTGCCCTACGCCGCCGTGCAGACGGTGCCCGCGCCCGGCACCTTCCCGTCCAGCAGGTACGCGTTCACCGCGCCCTGCACGCACTTGTCGCCGCTGTTGTACGCGCCGTGGCCCTCGCCCTTGTAGGTCAGCTCCACGCCCACGCCCTTGCCCAGCCGCTCGGCCATCTTGCGGGCGCCCTCGTACGGGGTCGCCGGGTCGCCGGTGTTGCCGATCACCAGGATCGGGGCGGCGCCGGGCGCGGACACGTCCGGGGTCTGCCAGGCGCCGGCCACCGGCCAGTCGGTGCAGCTCAGCATCGCCCAGCCGAGGAAGTCCCCGAAGACGGGCGAGGCCTTGCGGAACTCCGGCAGCCGGGCCCTGGTCTCCTCCAGGGTGTAGCGCTCCTTGGAGTCGGCGCAGTTGATGGCGGTGTTGGCCGCGCCGATGTTGCTGTAGCGGCCGTTCTGGTCACGGCCGTTGAGGGCGTCGGACAGGGCCATCAGCAACTGTCCCTGACCGCCCTCGGCCTCGTCCAGGCCCTGCTCCAGCAGCGGCCACAGCTCCTTGGAGTAGAGGGCCTGGGCGATGCCGTTGGTGGCCTGGGACTCGGTGAGCTTCCGGTCGCCGATGCCGGCGATGGGCTTGGCCGCCAGCTCCTTCTGCAGCTTGATGATGTTGGCTTCGATCTCCTTCGCGGTGCTGCCCTGGATCCGGCACTGGTCGCCGCGGTTCACGCAGTCCTGGGCGAAGTTGCCGAGGGCCAGCTGGAAGCCCTTCGCCTGGCCCAGCGCGCCCTGCTCGGCGTCCTTGGTGGGGTCCACGACCGCGTCGAAGACCGCCCGGCCCACGTTCTTCGGGAACAGGTGGGCGTAGACCCCGCCGAGTTCGGTGCCGTAGGAGATCCCGAAGTAGTTCAGCTTCTCGTCGCCGAGGGCCTGGCGGATCCGGTCCAGGTCGCGGGCCGCGTTCTCGGTGCCCACGTACGGGAGCACCTTGCCGGAGTTGGTCCGGCAGGCCTGCTGGTACTTGCGGATGGAGTCGACGAACGCCTTCTCCTCCTCCGGGGTCGTGGGGGAGGAGTCCTGCGCGTAGTACGCGTCGAGCTGCTTGTCGTCCTCGCAGCGGACGGGGGCGCTGCGGCCGACCCCGCGCGGGTCGAAGCTCACCAGGTCGTACCGGGTGCGCAGGGCCTCGTACTCCTTGGCGGCGCCGGGCAGGGTGGAGATCCCGGAACCGCCGGGCCCGCCGAAGTTGAACACCAGCGAGCCGAGCCGCTTGGACTTGTCGCGGGCCTTCGCGCGGATCAGTGCGATGGGGATGGTCTCGCCCTCGGGTTCGGCGTAGTCGAGCGGCACGTCGAGGGTGGCGCACTGCCAGTCCTGGCCGGGCGCCTGACCACCGCCCTCGGCGGCCGTGGGGGCGTTGCAGCCGCCCCAGGACAGCGGCTTGGCCGGTTTGGCGGCTCCGGTACCGGCCGTCCGCCGGCTGCCGCCGCCGTCGGAGCAGGCACCGGTGGTGAGCAGCGTGGCGGCGAGCGCGGCGGCGGTGGTGGCCCGCAGGACGTTTCTCGGCATGCCCCCATCCTGTGGGCCCGCCCCCGGCCCCGCCCCCGCGCTGACCCGTTCGGGGGGCGGGAACACCTCCTAGGCCGCGACGGCCTGCCGGGCGGCGGTGCGGCCGGTGGCGACGCAGGCGGCCACGCCCACGCCCTCGTACGCCGCCCCGCACAGGGCCAGGCCCGGGAGCTTCCCGGCGGCCTCGCGGATCCGGGCCACCCGGTCCAGGTGACCCACGCCGTACTGGGGCAGGCCCCGGTCCCAGCGGGTCACCCGGGCGGCGTGCGGTTCGCCCATCGCACCGGCCGCCCGGCGGAGTTCGGCGGTGACCGTACGGATCAGATGGCGGTCGGGGCGGTCCAGCAGGCCCTCCTCGCCGAAGCGGCCGACGGAGGCGCGCACCACGAACTCGTCTGGCGCCGCCTCCCGCAGCCAGGCCCACTTGTTCGACAGGAACGACGCCGCCTTCAGGGTGTGCCCGTCCGAGGGCGGGACCAGGAAGCCGTTGCCCTCCGGCAGGGCCCGGGCCCGGCCGCGGGAGAACACCAGAGTGACGACCGCCGTCGAGGCGTACGGGACCGCCGCGAGCTCCTCCCGCGCGAGCGGCGAGTGCGGCCGCAGCAGCTCCGCCGCCGCGAAGGCGGGCACCGCCAGGACCACGGCGTCGGCCTCCAGGGTCAGCGGCCCGTCGGCGGTCACCGCCGAGATCCGCCAGCGGTCGCCCGGCAGCCGCTCCAGCGAGCGGGCCGCCGTCCCGGTGAGGATCCGCGCCCCCGAGGCCCGGGCCACCGCCTCCGGGAAGCGGCCCGTGCCGCCGCTCACGCCCCGGACGGCCGCGGGCGCCGGGCCCGCCGCCCGGGCCGCGGCGGCCGCCCGCATCCGGCGCAGCGCCGGCAGCAGCGGCTCGCCCCGCTCCGCCAGGGCCGCGATCCGGGGCATCGCCGCGCGCAGCGAGAGCCGGTCGGCGCGGCCCGCGTACACCCCGCCGAGCAGCGGTTCGACCAGCCGGTCCACCGCCTCCGGGCCGAGGCGGGCGGCCAGGTACTCCGTCACCGAGCAGTCCTCGGTGACGGCCCGGGCGGGCACGGTCTCCTCCCGCTCGACCCGGTCGAGGCCCGCCGCCGACAGCAGCCCGGTGCCGGCCAGTGCCGCCGGGTCGGCGGGGATGCCCATGACGTGGCCCGGCGGCAGCGGGCGCAGCGCGCCGCCGGTCCAGACGGTGGTGGCCGACCGGGCCGGGTCGCACAGGGCGTCGCCGAGCCCGACGGCCGAGGCCAGCTCCACGGCCTCCGGCCGCAGCGCCATCAGGGACTCCGCGCCCTCGTCGACGCGGATGCCGCCGACGGTGCCCGTACGCAGCTTCCCGCCGACGCGGGGGCCGGCCTCCAGGACGGTGACGTCGGCCGCGCCCCGCAGTTCCCAGGCGGCGGCCAGACCGCTGATGCCGCCGCCCACGATGATCAGCGAACGCACTGGGTGCTCCTTCCGGCGGCGCCCCGGATCAGGTGCCGCAGTTCCTCCTGGTACGGGAAGCTGCCGGGCTCGTACGCGCAGTACGGGTCCTCGGCGAGCACGTCCCGGGTGGCGCCGTACGCCCGCGAGCGCGAGCCCCCGCACACCGACTTGAACTCGCAGGCCCCGCACCGGCCGCGCAGCAGCGACGGGTCGCGCAACGAGGTGAACAGCGGCGCCCGGCGGTAGATCTCCGTGAGCGGCCGGTCCTTCACGCTGCCCGCCGACAGCGGCAGGAAGCCGCTGGGGTGCACCTCGCCGGTGTGCGAGACGAACACGAAGCCGCGGCCCGAGGAGACGTCGAGCGGGGGCCTGCGCACCGCCCGCCGCTCCCCGTCGAAGAGCCCCAGCCGGCCGGCGCGGGCGCGCAGCCGCTCGTACAGGGGTCCCGGGGCGGGGCGTTCGCCGCGTGCTTCGAGGACGGTCCGCTGGAGCACGACCCGGCGGAAGTGGTGGCCCTCGGTGGTCTTGGTGGCGAGGACGGCCCCGCAGTCGTAGAGGAAGTCCAGTACGTCCTCGGTCTCTCCGGCGGTGAGGGAGTCCAGCTGCTGTCCGCGCCCGGCCGGGACGAGGAGGAAGCCGGACCAGAGCATCGCGCCCTCGCGGCGCACCAGCGCCGCGACATCGGCGAGGTCCTCCAGGCTGCGGCGGCTGACGGTGGTGTTGACCTGCACCTTGAGGCCGATGTCGCGGGCGGCCCGCCAGCCTTCCAGGGTCCGCTCCCAGACTCCGGGGACGCCCCGGAAGGAGTCGTGCCGCTCGGGTGTGGAGCCGTCCAGGGAGAGCGAGAGGGCCACCGCGCCCGCGTCGCGCACCGCGAGGAGGTTCTCCCGGGTGAGGGTGGGCGTACCGGAGGGGGAGACGGCGACGCGCAGGCCCAGCGAGGTGCCGTACGCGATGAGGT
Organism: Streptomyces sp. NBC_00158; assembly: GCF_045160885.1. Lineage (NCBI taxonomy): Bacteria > Bacillati > Actinomycetota > Actinomycetes > Kitasatosporales > Streptomycetaceae > Streptomyces > Streptomyces sp. NBC_00158. The sequence goes on along the minus strand of NZ_CP108161.1, from coordinate 2,367,555 downwards.
CGGTGAGGTCGGGGCGCTGGAAGGGGTCGCCGCCGGTGATCACGAAGAGTGGTGCGGGCTTGCCGAAGGCGGCGGTCTGGTCCATCATCCGGCGGGCGTCCGCCCCGTCGAGCTCGCGGGGGTCGCGGGCGGTCCGCGCCTCGGCCCGGCAGTGCAGGCAGGCCAGTTCGCAGGCCCGGGTGGCCTCCCAGATGACGAGGAAGGGGCGCTCGGCGACGTCGTGGCGGGGGGTGCGGACGACCGCGCGCGCGGGGCGGGCGGTCATGACACCCGCTCCCATCCGCGCCGGTCCGGACGGTTGGAGGTCAGCTCGGGGTCCCGCTTGCGGTAGACCACGAACGGGCGGAAGAGGTACTTCAGCGGTGCGGAGAACATGTGCACCAGCCGCGAGTACGGGATCAGCGCGAAGAGGGTGAAGCCGAACAGGACGTGCAGCTTGAAGGCGAGCGGGGCGCCCGCCATCAGGTGGTAGTCGGGGGAGAGGGCGAACAGGCCGCGGAACCAGACCGAGATGCCCTCGCGGTAGTTGTAGTCCCCGGTCTGCCCGGTGGAATTGAGGACGGTGGCCGTCAGGCCCAGCAGCATCGCACCCAGCAGGACCGTGTACATCAGGTGGTCGCCGCGCAGCGTGGCCCGGCGCACGGCGGGCACCTTCAGGCGCCGGTACACGAGGATCCCGATGCCGGCGGCGGCCGCGACGCCCGCGACGGCGCCGGTGGAGACGGCCAGCAGGTGGTAGGCGTGGTCGCTCAGCCCGACGGCGTCGGTCCACTCCATCGGGACCAGCAGGCCCACCACGTGGCCGAGGACCACGAAGAGCATGCCGAAGTGGAAGAGCGGGGAGCCGATCCGCAGCAGCCGCGACTCGTACAGCTGGGAGGAGCGGGTGGTCCAGCCGAAGGCGTCGTAGCGGGCCCGCCAGACCGTGCCGGCCACGAGCAGGGCGATCGAGACGTACGGCAGCACGCCCCACAGGATGAGGTCCATCAGGCCGTCTTCCTTTCCGGGGAGGTGGGCCACGGGAGGTCCACGGGCCGGTCGATGCTCCCCCAGCTACCGCTGGGGGGACCCCCAGGCCCGAAGGGTTCGAGCGGGGAGCCGGCGCCCACCAGCTCCTGCGGCGGCCCGCTGCGCGCGAGGGCCTTCGCCTCGGCCTTCGTCGCGGGGGAGGGGCCGGGCAGCGTCGTGCACACCGCCTCCAGCACGCGGGCGTACGGGCTGGCGGACTCGGTGAGCGCGAGCCGCAGCAGCTCCAGCCCGGCCCGGTGCTCCTGGAGCAGCCGGGTGCCGGCCTCCTCGCGCAGGGCGGCGAACTCCAGGGCGGCGGGCAGGAAGTCGGGCAGCTCCTCGCCCGCGTACTCCAGCCCGAAGTCCCGGTAGATCCGCTTCAGCCGTACGAGGGACAGTCCGCGCCGGCGCGTGTCCCCGTCGGTCCACCACGTCAGGTAGAGGCAGCGCCGGTTGCGGGTGTCGAAGGTGGAGGTGTACCGCTCGCACAGCCCGATCGGGGTCAGCTCCTCGGCCTCGTCGAGGAACGAGCCGAGCAGCGCCGCCGGTTCGGCGGGAGCCGCGGCGAGGGCCGTGCGCAGCCGCGGGAGTTCGTCGTGGAAGCGGTCGCCGGGGTACTGCAGGACGCAGCCAGCGACGAGGCGTACGAGGGCGTCGGGGGTCACGAGCTCCTCCTGGTGGGGCCGAGGTTGAGCGTCACGCGGGGCTTCCCGGCCCGCTCCCCGACGGGGCACTCCGCGTCCAGCGGGTGCGAGGCGGCGAGGGCGTCGGCGTCGGCGCGGGCCGCCGTCGGGATGACGAAGCGGTCCTCCAGCTTGGCGATGGCCAGCAGGCGGAACATGTCCTCCATCTCGGTGCCGGTCAGGCCGACGGCGGAGGCGATCGACTCGTCCCGCTCCTCACCGAGGTTGATCTTCCGCATGTAGGCGCGCATCGCGGCCATCCGGTGCAGCACGGCCTCCACGACGTGGGTGTCGCCGGCCGTGAGGACCTCGGCGAGGTACTCCACGGGGATGCGCAGGGCGTCGATGGCGCCGAAGAGGTTCCCGGCGTCCTCGCCGTCGCTGCCGGTGGCGGCGACCGCCTCGACGACGGGGGAGAGCGGGGGCACGTACCAGACCATCGGCATGGTCCGGTACTCCGGGTGGAGGGGCAGGGCGACCTGGTAGGTGGCGATCAGGTCGTAGACGGGGGAGCGCTGCGCGGCCTCGATCCACTCCCGGGTCAGGCCGGCCGCGCGGGCGGCGGCGACCACGGCCGGGTCGTGCGGGTCGAGGAAGCACTCCAGCTGGGCCGGGTAGAGGTCGTGCTCGTCCTCGACGGCGGCGGCCCCGGCGACCTTGTCGGCGTCGTAGAGCATGACCCCGAGGTAGCGCATCCGGCCCACGCAGGTCTCGGAGCAGACGGTGGGCATGCCGACCTCGACGCGCGGGAAGCAGAAGGTGCACTTCTCGGCCTTGCCGGTGCGGTGGTTGAAGTACACCTTCTTGTACGGGCAGCCGGTCACGCACATGCGCCAGCCGCGGCAGCGGTCCTGGTCGACGAGGACGATGCCGTCCTCCTCCCGCTTGTACATGGCGCCCGACGGGCAGGAGGAGACGCAGGCCGGGTTGAGGCAGTGCTCGCAGATCCGGGGGAGGTAGAACATGAAGCTCTGCTCGAACTCGAAGCGGATCTTCTCCCCGACCTCCTCGCGGATCTTCTCCACGACCGGGTCCTTCGGCGCGTGGGCGGGGGCGCCGCCGAGGTTGTCGTCCCAGTTGGGGCCCCACTGGATGGTGTCCAGGGGCTCGCCGGTGAGCTGGGAGACGGGCCGGGCGGTGGGGAGGTCGTCGCCCGCCGGGGCGTCGGTGAGGTTCTTGTACTCGTAGCTCCAGGGCTGGTAGTAGTCGTCGATCCCGGGCATCTCCGGGTTGGCGAAGATCTTGCCGAGCTTGGCGAGGCGGCCGCCGGCGCGCAGCCGCAGCCGGCCGGAGCGGGTGCGCTCCCAGCCGCCCTTCCACTTCTCCTGGTCCTCCCAGCGGCGCGGATAGCCCTGCCCGGGGAGGGTCTCGACGTTGTTGAACCAGACGTACTCGGTGCCCTGCCGGTTGGTCCACGCCTGCTTGCAGGTGACCGAACAGGTGTGGCAGCCGATGCACTTGTCGAGGTTCATGACCATCGCGACCTGCGCCATGACCTTCATCTAGAACTCCACCTTCTGGTCGCGGCGGCGGATGACCGTCACCTCGTCGCGCTGGTTGCCGGTCGGGCCCAGGTAGTTGAAGGCCCAGGTCAGCTGGGCGTAGCCGCCGATGAGGTGGGTGGGCTTGAGCATCACCCGGGTCAGCGAGTTGTGGATGCCGCCGCGGCGGCCCGTCTTCTCGGTCTTCGGCACGCCGACCGTGCGCTCCTGCGCGTGGTTCATGTAGACGGTGCCGGGCGGCATCTTGTGGGAGACGATCGCGCGGGCGGTGACCACGCCGTTGCGGTTGACCGCCTCGATCCAGTCGTTGTCGGCGACCCCGATCGCCGCGGCGTCCTGCGGGGACATCCACACCGTCTGCCCGCCCCGGCCCAGGGTCATCATGTAGAGGTTGTCCTGGTACTGGCTGTGGATCGCCCACTTGTTGTGCGGGGTCAGGTAGCGGACGGCCACCGACTTCTGGTCGACGGTGCCGAGTTCGGGCTCCCCGTACAGGGTGTGCATGTTCAGCGGCGGCTTGTAGACGGGCAGCGACTCCCCGACCTCGTGCAGCCAGTCGTGGTCGATGAAGAAGTGCTGGCGGCCGGTGAGGGTGTGCCAGGGCTTGAGGTGCTCGGTGTTGACGGTGAAGGCGGTGTAGCGGCGCCCGCCCGACTCAGAACCCGACCACTCCGGCGAGGTGATCACCGGGACCGGGCGGGCCTGGGTGTCGGCGAAGGAGATCCGCTTGCCCTCCGCCTCGGCGGCCAGGTGGGCCATGTGCGTGCCCACCTTCTTCTCCAGGGTCTCGAAGCCCTGGGTGGCGAGCCGGCCGTTGCTCGTCCCGGACAGGGCGAGGATCGCCTCGCAGGCCCGCTGCGCGGTGTCCAGCCGGGGGCGGCCGTCGCCGGCCCCGCCCCGGACCAGGCCGTTCTTCTTGCCGAGGTGGGCGACCTCCTCGGCCACGTCGAAGGTGATCGCCTTCGTGGTCACGCCCAGCCGGTCGACCAGCGGGCCGAGCGCGGTGAACTTCTCGCCGACCGCCCCGTAGTCCCGCTCGACCACCAACAGGCCGTACATCGTCCGGCCCGGTACGGGCTCGCACTCGCCCTTCGACCAGTCCAGCGCGACCCCGCCCGGCTGGGCCATCTCGCCGCCCGGGGTGTCGTGCTGGAGGGCGGTCGCCACCAGGTCCCGGCGTACGCCGAGGTGGGTGGCCGCGAGCTCGCCGAAGCGCTCGGCGAGGCCGCGGAAGGCGTCGTAGTCGGAGCGGGCCTGCCAGGGCGGGTCCACGGCCGGGGTGAAGGCGTGCAGGAAGGGGTGCATGTCCGTGGAGGACAGGTCGTGCTTCTCGTACCAGGTGGCGGCCGGCAGGACCACGTCCGACAGCAGCGTCGTTGACGTCATCCGGAAGTCCATCGACATCAGCAGGTCGAGCTTCCCCTCCACGTCCTCCTCCCGGTACGCGACGTCCCGGGGCGTGCAGCGCGGCCCGTCGTCGGGGAGGTTGGAGTGCGTGCCGAGCAGGTGCTTGAGGAAGTACTCGTTGCCCTTGGAGCTGGAGCCGAGCAGGTTGGCCCGCCACACGTTCAGCACGCGCGGCCAGTTGCGCGGGTCGTCGGGGTCCTCGCCGGCGAAGCCGAGCGTGCCGTCCTCCAGCGCGCGCACCGCGTCCGCCACCGGGTCGGCGCCCTCGCCGAGCTCCAGCGGGTTGCGGTCGAAGGTCGGGTACGAGGGCATCCAGCCCATCCGGGCGCTCGCGGCCAGGCAGTCCGCGCCGCTCATGCCCTCGAAGGCGCCCTCGGCGAGCGGGGAGGCCAGGGCCTCGGCCGGGAGGGTGTCGTAGCGCCACTGGCCGGTGTGCAGGTAGAACCAGGCGGCGCCGATCATCTGGCGCGGCGGGCGCGACCAGTCGGAGGCGGCGGCCAGGGTGGCCCAGCCGGTGACCGGGCGGCACTTCTCCTGGCCGACGTAGTGGCCCCAGCCGCCGCCGTTGCGGCCCTGGCAGCCGGTGAGGGTGAGCAGGGCGAGGAACGAGCGGTAGATGGTCTCCGAGTGGAACCAGTGGTTGGTGCCGGCCCCCATCAGGATCATGCAGCGCCCCTGCGAGGCCTCGGCCGTCCGCGCGAACTCCCGCGCCACCCGGGCCGCCTGCGCGGCGGGCACCGAGGTCAGGGACTCCTGCCAGCCGGGGGTGCCGGGCTGGGAGGCGTCCTCGTAGCCGGTGGGCCACTCGCCGGGCAGGCCCGCGCGGGCCACCCCGTACTGGGCGAGCATCAGGTCGAAGACGGTGGTCACGAGCTTGCCGCCGATACGGCGCACGGGCACCCCGCGGCGCACGGTGCCGCCCCGCCCGCCGCCCCGCCCGCCGTCCCGCTCGTCGTCCCGCTCGTCGTCCTCGAAGCGGGGGAGGACGATCTCGGCGCTCTCCCCCTCCTCCAGCAGGGTCAGCCGGGGGACGGTCGCGCCGAGCTCCAGATTCCACTCCGGGGTCTCGTTCTTGCCCCAGCGGTGTCCGAGGGTGCCGTTCGGGACGACGGGCTCGCCGGTGACGTCGTCGACCAGGACGGTCTTCCACTCGGCGTTCTCGGTGTCCTGCCCGAGATCGGCGGCGGTGACGAACTTTCCCGGGACCAGGCCGTGCTCCGTTTCCCGCAGGGAGACCAGGAAAGGCAGGTCCGTGTACTGGCGGACGTAATCCGTGAAGAAAGGGGTCTCCTTCTCCACGAAGAATTCCTTCAGGATGACGTGCCCCATCGAGAGGGCCAGGGCGCCGTCCGTACCGGGGTGCGGGTGCATCCACTCGTCGGCGAATTTCGTGTTGTCCGCGAAATCCGGGGAAACGGTGACGACCTTCTGCCCGCGGTAGCGGGCCTCGGCCATCCAGTGCGCGTCGGGCGTACGGGTGACGGGGACGTTCGAACCCCACATCATCAGGTAGGCGGCGTCCCACCAGTCCCCCGACTCGGGCACGTCGGTCTGGTCGCCGAACACCTGCGGGGAGGCCACCGGCAGGTCCGCGTACCAGTCGTAGAAGCTCAGCATCGGCGCGCCGATGAGGGAGTGGAAACGGGCGCCCGCGGCGTGCGAGGCCATCGACATCGCGGGGATCGGCGAGAAGCCGGCCACCCGGTCCGGGCCGTGCTCCTTGATGGTGTGCACGTGCGCGGCGGCGGTGATCTCCAGCGCCTCGTCCCAGCTCGCCCGGACCAGTCCGCCCTTGCCGCGGGCCCGCTGGTAGCGGCGCCGCCGCTCCGGGTCGCCCTGGACGTCCGCCCAGGCCAGCACGGGATCGCCCAGCCGTGCCTTCGCCTCGCGGTACATCTCCAGCAGCGCCCCGCGCACGTACGGGTAGCGCACCCGGGTGGGGGAGTAGGAGTACCAGGAGAACGAGGCGCCGCGCGGGCAGCCGCGGGGCTCGTACTCGGGGCGGTCCGGGCCGACGGAGGGGTAGTCGGTGGCCTGGGTCTCCCAGGTGATGATCCCGTCCTTGACGAACACCTTCCAGCGGCAGGAACCGGTGCAGTTCACGCCGTGCGTGGAGTGGACCACCTTGTCGTGGCTCCACCGGTCCCGGTAGAAGGCCTCGGCGGCCCGGCCGCCGGTCCGGTGCACCGTGCGCAGGTCGTCGGAGACCTCGGCGCGGGTGAAGAAACCGCCCGCCCGGACGAGCGAATCGACGGCGGACTCGACTGCTGACTCGACGGCTGAATCGACGGAATCACGCGCGTTCAAGGTGACCCTCCAGGCGACCGGAAACGGAGTGGGCGGGGCGGCCGTGGAAAACCGGACCACTCGTCGACGCTACGCCGGTGGGGCGGGCCCGGAGGGCGGCAAAGGTCCCGGGGGCGGGTGACCAACTTCCGCTTTTCATCGGGCCGACCGTCCGGAAGTCGGCGGAATCAAATCACGCGGAAAAATTCCACTTCTCATTCGTGGAAGGATGGATTCCATGGCTCGGAAAAGGAATTGGATCCCGGACCAGCACGGGGCGTGGGCGATGCTCGTCGTGCCGTTCCTCGCGGGCACCCTCCTGGCCCCGCGCCCCGGCTGGGAGCACGTACTGCTGCTGGCCGCGTGGCTGCTCGGGTACGCGGCGGTCTTCCACGGCCAGCAGTGGCTGCGGCTGCACGCCCGCGGGCTGCGCTCGGCGCGGCGGCACACCCGGCCGGCGCTGGTCCTCGGCGGGGCCTGCGCGGCGGCCGCGCTGCCGCCGGCCGTCCGGCACCCCTGGCTGCTGCTCGCGGCGGTGGCGGCGGCGCCGTTCCTGGCGGTCAACACCTGGTACGCGTGGCGGGGCCGGGAACGGGCCCTCGCCAACGGCCTCGCGGCGGTGGTCCCGGCGTGCGGGATGACGCTGGTCGCGGCCGGGCTCGGGGGCCTCGGCCCCGGCCGGGCGTGGCCGGCGGCCCTGGCCTGCCTGCTGTACTTCGCGGGGACGGTGCCGTACGTGAAGACGATGATCCGCGAACGGGGCTCCCGGGCGTACCGGCGGGGCTCGGTGGCCTACCACGCCGCGGCCCTCGCGCTGGCCGCGCTGCTCTCCCCCTGGCTGGCCCTCCCCTTCACGGCGTACCTGGCCCGAGCGGCCGCCCTCCCCGGACGGGGCCTGCGCCCGGCCGCCGTCGGCGCGGCGGAACTCGCCTGCGCGGGCGCCCTGCTGGTAACCCTCGCGGTCTCGTGACACCGCTGCCGGTGGAGCCGGGGCGGGGCCGGTGCCCGTGGCCGCTGCCGGTGGGTCGTCTGCGGGTGGGTGGCCGCTGCGCGGGGCGAGGTCCCCTACCCGCCCTTCCACCGTTCCCAGGGGCTCCGCCCCTGACCCCGTCGCCTCAAACGCCGGCGGGGCTATTCATAGCCCCGCCGGCGTTTGAGGCGCGGGGGTGCGGGGGCGGAGCACCCGCAAGGGGTCCGGGCGCAGCCCGGGGAACGGGCGAAGGGCGGGTAGGGGACCCAGCCCCGCGCAGCGGCCCACCCACCCGCACACGACCCACAGGCACCGGCGACGCAAACCGGCCCCGCCCCGCAGGCCGACGGACGGAGTCCGGCGCAGCGGCGCGAAGCCGGGGAGGCCCCCAGGGGCCGCACCGCGCGAGCGGCGCGTCAAGAAGGAGGGGCTAGATGGCTTCCTTGCGGGTCAGGAAGTTGAACGACACCCACCCCGGCAGCACCGGCAGCCAGAAGGTCATCAGACGGAACAGCAGCACCGCCGAGATCGCGACCTCCTTCTCCAGCCCCGCCGCGATCAGACCCAGCGTCAGCGTCGTCTCCACCGCGCCCATGCCGCCGGGCGTCGGCGCCGCCGAGCCCAGCGCGTTGCCCGCCAGGAACACCACCGCGATGCTCGCGTAGCTGATGGCCTCGCCGCCCCCGAAGGCGCGGATCGAGGCGTCCAGGCACATCACGAAGCAGCCGGTCAGCAGCAGCATGCCGCCGATGCCCGTCACCAGCTTCTGCGGCCGCTGGAGCACGTCCAGCATGCGCGGCACCACGCCCGCGAACAGCGCCCGCACCCGCGTCACCACGAACTTCCGCAGGAACGGCACCGCCGTGACGACCAGCACCAGCACCGCCACCGTCAGCAGACCCGCGATCACCGTCCTCGACGGGGCCATCTCCGGGGTCTTCTCGGTACCCGTCAGGTAGCCGAAGGCCAGCAGCAGCAGGATGTGACTGGCCAGGCCGAACAGCTGCGACGCGCCGACGCTCGCCACGGCCAGGCCCGGCCGGACCCCCGCCCGCTGCAGGAACCGGGTGTTCAGCGCGACGCCGCCCACCGCCGCCGGGGCGACCAGCTTCACGAACGACCCCGCCACCTGCGCGACGACCGTCCGCAGGAAGGGGACCCGTTCCGGGACGAAGCCCAGCAGGCTCATCGCCGCCGCGAAGTACGTCAGCACCGAGAAGGCCAGCGCCGCCCCGACCCAGCCCCACTGCGCGTCGGAGATGACCGTCGCGAAGTCCACGTGGGCCAGCTGCGTGAGCAGGAAGTACGCACCGAAGGCGCCCGCGATGAACGACACCAGCGTGCGCGGCCGGATCCGTTCCAGCCGGGCCGGCTCCACCGGCGCCTGCGGGCGGATCAGCAGCACCTGCTGGCGGATCTGGCTCAGCAGGTCCTCTTCCCGCGCCCCTTCGAGGGCGTCGTCCAGGGCCTTCTTCTCGGCCTTGCGGTCGGCCGCAGCCGTGGCGGCCGAGGCCGCCGCGTCCCCGGAGCCCGCCTCGCGCGCCGCCTTCGCCGCCCGCGAGGACTCCAGTACGGCCTCCCGCTGCCGGTCGGCCCGCTCCCGGGCCAGCCTGCGCAGCGTCGCCCGGGTGGAGCGGCTCAGCGCGATCGGCTGGAGCAGCGGCAGGCAGTCCGCCACCGTGTCCGGGCCGAGCACCGACACCGCCGAGGCCACCGACCGCTCCGCGCCGACCCGCAGGCCGAGCGTGGTCAGCAGCTGCGCGACGTCCATCCGCAGCACCAGGTCGCCGGCCGCGATCTCACCGCCCCGCAGGTCCGTGAGGATCACCTTGCCGGAACGATCCACCACCAGCGCGTCCCCCGTGAGCCGGCGGTGCGCGATCCGGCGCGACTGCAGGGCGCGCACCTGCTCCCACGCGTTGCGGGTCAGCTCGTCGGTGATCTCCTCGTCGGCGAGCGCGTCCAGGTTCCGGCCGCCCAGGTGCTCGTAGACGAGCATCACGGCGTCCGGGCCCAGCTCGGAGGTGGCGATCAGCTTCGGCGCGTTCGCCCCGGCCGCGATCGCCGCGTACGCGAGCAGGGCCTCCTGTTCGAGGGCCTGGCGCAGCGACTGGATGCTGCGCCGGGTGGTGATCCCGCGCAGGGTCATCCGCCGCCAGACCCGGTAGAAGAAGCCCTGCGCCTGCTGTTCGCGGTCCACGACGGTGACGTCCAGCGGCGGCCCGTCCTCCAGCGTGACGTGGTACCGCCGGCCCCGGTCGCCGGTCTCCGTGCTGTCCCCGTCCGCGGCCTCCGCGCGCATCGCGCTGACCGGCTGGAAGCCGACGCGGCGCAGGCCGGCGAGGAGGTTCTGCCCGGTGGGCCGGACGTTCGGCGAGCCGACGGCGTACAGGGTCCCGTACGCCACGCTCCAGCCGATCAGCACCGTCAGGATGATCGAGAACGGCGTCGTGTAGCCGCTGACCAGCATGGCGAAGGCGTCCAACAACAGCACCACCCACAGCGCGACCCGCCAGCGGGGCCGCCGGGTCATCCCGACGGCGGTCATGTACGCGATCACGGGCGCGAGGTACCCGTGCACCGGGTCCGTGGAGCCGGCCGTGGCCGTGGCCCGGGTCAGCGCGTCCTGGATGGTCTCGGGGGCGGCCTGGGACACCCACAGGTCGGTGGCCAGGGTCACGCCGTGCGCGAGGACGGCCGCGAGGACGCCGTCGGCGATCCGCAGCCCGTCGCGCTTGATCAGCCGCTCGATGGCGAAGGCCACCGGCACGAGGAGCACGGCGATGCTGGACACCAGCCCCGCGACCTTGATCAGCAGGGCCGGCGCCTGGCCGGTGCCCTGCGTGATGTCCTGCTCCAGGCCCGCGGTGGTGCCGTGGGCGAACGCGGCGATGCCGAGCACGACGGCGATGCCGAGGATCCCGGCGAGCAGGCGCACCAGGTCGGAGGGCCGGTGCACGCGGGCGGCGAGCAGCGGCTCGTCGACCTCCACGCGGTCGGCCGCCGTCGGCGTGTGGCCGGGCGGGTCGTCGGGGTGCGCCTCGTCCGGGCGCGCGTCATCGCCCCTCGCCGCGCCGTCCGGAGGGCTCACAACCCGCTCCTTCGCCGTCACATCCGTCTCTTCTTGATCACGTATCACCAGTCACCGCCCGGAAGATGGTGGCACGGACGGGCGGCCGCGCGGGGCAGCAGGGTGCGCGCCGGTACGGAAGGAAAGCTTCCACCGGACCGGCCGGAGCATCCGGCACCATGTGCCGAATGAGCGAAGAGCTGCCCGCCTACGCGGAGCGGGTACTGGAGGTGGCCGAGCGGATTCCGCCCGGCCGGGTGATGACGTACGGGGACGTCGCCGAGTGGCTCGGAGAGGGCGGCCCGCGCCAAGTCGGGCGTGTCATGGCCCTGTACGGAGGAGCCGTGCCCTGGTGGCGCGTGGTGCGGGCGGACGGCGTACCCCTGCCCGGCAGCGAGCGGCGGGCCCTGGAGCACTACCGCACCGAGGGCACCCCGCTGCGCGAGACGCCCTCCGGCGAACCCCGGCTGGCGATGCGCAGGGCGCGCTGGGACGGGCGCGACGAGGGGGCCGGGGGCGACGAGGCTCACATCTGACAGCTTCCGGCATCCGAGACGCGGGCGGCGGGTCGAAGGCCCGTACGGAGGACGGCTCCGGACCGCTCCCGGGCGACTTCCGCACCCCGCGGGACGGACTGCGGCGGCCCGCGCGGTTGGCGTAGCGTTGCCTCTTCGGCGTACGCGGCCGCGGTCCACCCGACCGCCGCGGCCGCCGGCCAGACCGCAGCAACCGCAGACCCACCAGGACCGGCACCCCACGTGATCACCTCTCCCCCCGGCCGCTCGGAGCGGCGTACGCGCACGCCTGACGCGTACCGCCTGGTGCGCACCGGGCCGGTCCAGGTGGCTCCCCCTGTTCTGGACGCAGCGCAGCGGGCGGTGGTTGATCACACCCGCGGACCCCTGCTGGTCCTCGCCGGCCCCGGCACCGGCAAGACCACCACCCTCGTCGAAACCGCGGCCGCCCGGGTCGAGGCCGGCACCGACCCCGCCCGGATCCTGATCCTCACCTTCGGCCGGAAGGCGGCCGTGGAGCTCCGCGACCGCGCCGCGCTGCGGCTCGGCGGCGCCCGCGCCCCGCAGGCCACCACCTTCCACTCCTTCTGCTACGGCCTGGTCCGCGCCCACCAGGACCACGAGCTCTTCGCGGACCCGCTGCGGCTGCTGTCCGGCCCGGAGCAGGACGTGATGGTCCGCACCCTGCTGGAGGGCCAGCGGCGGCTGCGGTCCATCCGCTGGCCCGACGACCTGCGGGCCGCGCTGACCACGCGCGGGTTCGCCGACGAGGTCCGCGCCGTACTGGCCCGCGCCCGCGAGCTGGGCCTGGGCCCCGGGGCCCTCGCCGGCTTCGCCGACCGCATCGGCCGCCCCGACTGGAAGGCGGCCGCGGCCTTCCTCTCCGAGTACCTCGACGTCCTCGACCTCCAGGGCTCCCTGGACTACGCGGAGCTCCTGCACCGCGCGGTCCTCCTGGCGGAGGAGAACCCGTCCCTGTCCTCCTCCTACGACGTGATCCTCGTGGACGAGTACCAGGACACCGACGCCTCCCAGCTGCGGCTGCTGCGCGCGCTGAACGGGCCGGCCGGGACGCTGATCGCCTTCGGCGACCCCGACCAGTCGATCTACGCCTTCCGCGGCGCCGACATCAACAACGTCCTCGACTTCGAGTCGGCCTTCCCCGGCGCGGCCGTCCGCGCCCTCACGACGGGCCGCCGCTCGGGCGCGAACCTGCTGGCCGCGACCCGCCTCCTCACCGCCCGCATGCCGGTGCCGCGGCTGCCCGCGGCCGCGGTCCGCGCCCACCGGGACCTGGCGCCGGCCCGGGAGGGCGGCAGCGTGGAGGTGTACACGTACCCGACGGCCGGCGCCGAGGTGGACAACATCGCCGACGTCCTGCGCCGCGCCCACCTGGAGGACGGCGTCCCCTGGCGCGACATGGCCGTCCTGGTCCGCGCGGGCGGCCGCACCCTCCCGGCGATGCGCCGCGCCCTGATCGCGGCGGGAGTCCCGGCGGAAACGGACGCCGCCTCCACCCCCCTCCGCCACGAACCCGCCGTCTCCCCCCTCCTGACGGCCCTCCGCCTCACCGCCGCCGCTGCCCTGCCGGGCGGGGACCGGGAAGACGCAGCCCCGTCGGCCGGAGCCGCTGCCCCCGCCGACCCGGGCGTGCCCGGCCCGGCGGCGTCGGCCGCCGCCCTGCCGGACGCCGCCGAGGCGGCGGGCTCCGACGGACCCGGCGCCGCCGGTGCCGCCCTGCCTCACGCGGCCCCGGACGCGCCCGCCCTGCCGCCCGAGCCCGCCCTGCCGCCCGAGCCCGCCCTGCCGGACGCGCCCGCCCTGCCGGACGCCGCCGACGCCGCCGGTCCGGGCCCGGGCGCGGAACCGCTGCCCGGCGAGGCCGTGGCGCCGGGCGCCGCCGTCGTGCCCGACCCGGCCGGGCCCGGCCCAGCCGTTCCGGGCGCCGCGGGCGCCGGGGTGGGCGAGCTCGCTCGCGGATTCGGGGCGGGTGGGCGGGACGTTCCCCCGGGCCCCGGCGCCGAGGCGTCGGCAGAGGCCGGAGACACCGTCCCGGAGGCCGTCTCCGGTGCCGGTCCTGCCGAGGACGGAGCCGTCGTGCCCGGGGGCGCCCCCGAGGCCCGCGCCACCGCCGGAGGCACCGGCACCGGCACCGGCACCGGCTCCGGCACCGAGGCTGGGGCCGACGCCCCCGGGGGCGACCCCGAGACCCCCGAGACCCCCGCGACCGCCGGAGGCGAAGGGTGGGTCGGGGTCGAAGGGGCCGTGGTCCTGCTGACCTCGCCGCTCGGCGGTATGGACGCCGCCGACCTGCGCCGGCTCGGGCGGGCGCTGCGGGACGAGGAGCGGGCCGCCGGCGTCGCCGTACCCGCACCCTCCGACGTGCTGCTGGCCCGCGCCCTCGCCGAGCCCGAGCGGCTCACCGCCCACGACCCCGCCTACGCCCGCGGCGCCCAGCGCCTCGGCCTGCTGCTGCGCAAGACCCGCGAGCTGCTCCAGGGCGGCGGCACCGCCGAGGAGGCGCTCTGGACCCTCTGGGACGGCACCCCCTGGCCGCAGCGCCTCGAACGCCAGGCCCGCCGCGGCGGCACCGGCGGCCGCAACGCCGACCGGGACCTCGACGCCGTCTGCGCCCTCTTCGACAACGCCGCCCGCGCCGAGGAACGCACCGGCGGCCGCGGCGCGCTCAACTTCCTCGAACAGCTCGACGCCGAGGACATCGCCGCCGACACCCTCACCGGCAAGGCCGTCCGCACCGACGCCGTACGCCTCATGACCGCCCACCGCTCCAAGGGCCTGGAGTGGGGCCTCGTCGTCGTCGCCGGGGTCCAGGAAGGGCTCTGGCCCGACCTGCGCCGCCGCGGCTCCCTCCTCGAAGCCGACCGCATCGGCCGCGACGGCCTCGCCGAACCCCTCACCCCCGGCGCGCTCCTCGCCGAGGAGCGCCGGCTGTTCTACGTCGCCGCCACCCGCGCCCGCCACCGCCTCGTCGTCACCGCCGTCAAGGCCCCCGCCGAGGACGGCGACCAGCCCTCCCGCTTCCTCACCGAACTCGGCGTCACCCCCAAGGACGTCACCGGCCGCCCCCGCCGCCCCCTCGCCGTCCCCGCGCTCGTCGCCGAGCTCCGCGCCACCACCGTCGACCCCGACGCCTCGCCCGCCCTGCGCGACGCCGCCGCCCGCCGCCTCGCCCGGCTCGCCGCGCTCACCGACGACGAGGACCGCCCGCTCGTCCCCGCCGCGCACCCGCAGCGCTGGTGGGGCCTGTACGAGCCCACCGCCTCCGCCGTGCCCCTGCGCGACCGCGACCGGCCCGTCACCCTCTCCGGCAGCGCCCTGGACCAGCTCGCCAACACCTGCTCCCTCCAGTGGTTCCTCGGCCGCGAGGTCAAGGCCGACGCCCCCTCCACCGCCGCCCAGGGCTTCGGCAACGTCGTCCACGTCCTCGCCGACGAGGTCGCCTCCGGCCGCACCCCCGCCGACCTGGCCGTCCTCATGGAACGCCTCGACTCCGTCTGGGACGCCCTCGCCTTCGACGCCCCCTGGAAGTCCCGCCAGGAGAAGGACAACGCCCGCGCCGCCCTGGAACGCTTCCTGCGCTGGCACACCACCGACCGCGGCGGCCGCTCCGCCGTCGCCACCGAGCACGACTTCGACGTCACCCTCGACGCCGGCGAGTACGCCGTACGGATCCGCGGCTCCATGGACCGCGTCGAGGCCGACCCGCAGGGCCGCGCGTACGTCGTCGACTTCAAGACCGGCAAGAACGCCCCGACCCGCGACCAGGTGGCCCGCCACCCGCAGCTCGCCGTCTACCAGCTCGCCGTCCGCGAGGGCGCCGTCGACGAGGTCTTCGACGGACGCCGCCCCGAACCCGGCGGCGCCGAGCTCGTCCAGCTGCGCCAGGGCGCCGCCAAGCGCGACGGCGGCGACGAGGTCCCGAAGATCCAGGCGCAGGAAGCACTGTCCGGGCCCGTCACCGGCACCGGTTCCGGCACCGGCTCCGGCGAGGGCGGGGGCGAATGGGTCGGCGACCTGCTGGCCACCGCCGCCGGCCGGGTCCTCGACGAACGCTTCGCCCCCGCCACCGGCGAACACTGCGCCCGCTGCACCTTCCGCAGCGCGTGCAGCGCCCTCCCCGAGGGCCGCCAGACCGTCGAGTGAGACGCCGGACGGGAGTGTCGGCGGCTCCGGCTAGCCTTTTGAGATGACCGCGTACGTGAACGGGCGCGCCCCCGCCCTCGACGATCCCGAGCAGCTCAAGGAGCTCCTCGGGATCCCGTTCACGCCCGAACAGCTGGCCTGCGTCACCGCTCCCGCCGCCCCCCAGGTCATCGTGGCGGGCGCCGGCTCCGGCAAGACCACCGTCATGGCCGCCCGCGTCGTCTGGCTGGTCGGCACCGGCACCGTCGCCCCAGAGCAGGTCCTCGGCCTGACCTTCACCAACAAGGCCGCCGGCGAGCTCGCCGAGCGCGTCCGCAAGGCCCTCGCCCAGGCCGGCGTCACCGACCCCGACCCCTCCCCGGCCGACGTCCAGGCCGGGACGGCCGGCGGCGAGCCCCGCATCTCCACGTACCACGCCTTCGCCGGACAGCTGCTCAAGGACCACGGCCTGCGCATCGGCCTGGAACCCAGCGCCCGCCTCCTCGCCGACGCCACCCGCTTCCAGCTCGCCGCGAAGGTGCTCCGCGAGGCACCCGGCCCCTACCCGTCCCTCACCAAGTCCGTCCCCGACCTGGTCAGCGACCTCCTCGCGCTCGACGGGGAACTCTCCGAGCACCTCGTCGAGCCGGACGCGCTGCGGGCCCACGACACCGAACTCCTCGACGTCCTCGCCGGCACCAAGCTCACCAACGAGGACCTGCGCAAGGTCCCCGAGGCCGTACGAGGCCGCCTGGAGCTGCTGGAGCTGGTCTCCCGCTACCGAACCGCCAAGCGCTCCCGCGACCTCTTCGACTTCGGCGACCAGATCGCCCTGTCCGCGCGGCTCGCCACCACCCGCCCGGAAGTCGGCGCCCTGCTCCGCGAGGAGTTCCGGGTGGTCCTCCTCGACGAGTACCAGGACACCTCCGTCGCCCAGCGGCTGCTGCTGTCCGGCCTCTTCGGAGGGGGCACCGGGCACGCGGTGACCGCCGTCGGCGACCCCTGCCAGGCCATCTACGGCTGGCGCGGCGCCTCCGTCGCCAACCTCGACGACTTCCCCGAGCACTTCCCGCACGCCGACGGCCGCCCCGCCACCCGGCTCTCCCTCAGCGAGAACCGGCGCAGCGGCGGCCGCCTCCTCGACCTCGCCAACGGCCTCGCCGCCCCGCTGCGCGCCATGCACGAGGGCGTCGAGGCGCTGCGCCCCGCCCCGGGCGCCGAGCGCGACGGCCTGGTCCGCTGCGCCCTGCTGAACACCCACGCCGAGGAACTGGAGTGGCTCGGCGACTCCATCGCCCACCTGGTGCGCACGGGCAGGGAGCCCGGCGACATCGCCGTGCTGTGCCGCTCGGCCGCCGACTTCGCGCGGATCCAGGCGGTGCTGGTCGCCCGGGACGTCCCGGTCGAGGTCGTCGGCCTCTCCGGGCTGCTGCACCTCCCCGAGGTGGCCGACCTGGTCTCCGTCTGCGAGGTGCTCCAGGACCCCGGGGCCAACGCCGCCCTGGTCCGCCTGCTCATCGGCCCCCGCTGGCGGATCGGCGCCCGCGACCTGGCCCTGCTGGGGCGCCTCGCCCGGCAGCTGGTCGCCCGCCCCGACGCCGCCGACGGCCCCGACCGCCGGCTCGCGGCGGCGGTCGAGGGCGTCGACCCGGCCGAGGTCGTCTCCCTGGCCGACGCGCTGGAGACCTTCCTGGACGGCTCGGCCCCCGAAGACCTGCCCTTCTCGGCAGCCGCCCGGGTCCGCTTCGCGCACCTCGCGCAGGAGCTCCGCGACCTGCGCCGCTCGCTCTCCGACCCGCTGATGGACGTCCTGCACCGGGTCCTGTCGACCACCGGCCTGGACGTCGAACTCTCCGCCTCCCCCCACGCCCTCGCGGCGCGCCGCCGTGAGACCCTCTCCAACTTCCTGGACGTCGCGGCCGGCTTCGCCGCCCTGGACGGCGAGGCCACCCTGCTGGCCTTCCTCGGCTTCCTGCGCACGGCCGCCCAGTACGAGAAGGGCCTCGACCACGCCCTGCCGGGCGGGGAGAACACGGTGAAGGTCCTCACCGCCCACAAGTCCAAGGGCCTGGAGTGGGACGTGGTGGTCGTCCCCGACCTGTGCGCGGGCTCCTTCCCGAAGGAGAAGGCCCCCGAGGCCTGGACCTCGTACCCGAAGGTCCTCCCGTACGCCCTGCGCGGCGACGCCGACACCCTCCCGGACGTCCCGGCGTGGACCTCGGCGGGCCTGAAGTCGTTCAAGGCGGCCCTCAAGACCCACAAGGAGACGGAAGAGCTCCGCCTCGGCTACGTCACCTTCACCCGCCCCCGCTCCCTCCTCCTCGCCTCGGGCCACTGGTGGGGCCCCACCCAGAAGCGCCGCCGGGGCCCCTCGGCGTTCCTGCAGTCCCTGTACGCCCACTGCGAGGCCGGCTTCGGCGAGATCGAGGCCTGGGCGGAGGAGCCCGAGCCCGACGCCGAGAACCCGGCCCTGGCCGCCGACGCCACCCCGGACCACTCCTGGCCCCTGCCCCTGGACCCGGCCTCCCTCACCCTCCGCCGCGAGGCGGCCGCCCTGGTGGAAGCCCACCTGACCGCCCCCGGCACCCCGCAGCCGTCCGACGACCCGTACCTGTGGCCCCCGGACTGCGAGGACCCGTCGTACGACGAGGAACCCCTGCCTCCGGCGGACGATCCGCGCTCCGAAGCCCCGCCGGACCGTGCCGGCACAGCCGGCCCGGCCCCCGGGCCGGTGTCCCCCGAGGACGACCTCTGGGCCGGCGAAGCCGTGCCGGCCGCCCCGTGGGGCGAAGCCCCGGCCGGTTCCTCCGGCCCAGCGGGACGGGACCCGCGGCCGGGGGGTGCCGCACCCGCGACGTTCCCTGAGGGGGACGACCCGTGGGCGGGCGAAGCCGTGCCCGTCGACCCGTGGGGCGAAGCCCCGGCGGGCGCCCCCGGCGCGTCCCGGGCCGGCGGAGCCGTGCGCGCGCGGCCCGGCGCAGCCGGGGACGGGGTCCGGGGCGGAGCCCCGGTTTCGGGAAGGGGCGGGGTGGGGGAAACGAACCCCCGGCCCGAGGCCGCCGCCCCTGCCGCAGACGACCTCTGGGCGGGCGAAGCCGTGCCCGTCGACCCGTGGGGCGAAGCACTGGCAGACGCCCCCGGCGCAGCCGGACCGGCCCCCCGGGCGACGGACCACGGTCCGGCCGACGACCCCTGGGCCGGGGAAGCCGTGTCCTCGGGCCCCGGACCGGCCCACCCGGGCACGCCCCGCGGCGACGACCCCGCCGACGACCCCTGGGCCGGCGAGGCCCTGGCCGCGGGCGGTCCGGGCGCGCCCGGTACCGCCGAGCGGGACGACGACCTCTGGGCCGGCGAGGCCTCGGCCGGGGGCCCGGCGCGGCCGTACCCGTACCCGTACGCCACCACGCCGGACCGCGCGGAGCGACCGGCGCGGCCGTACCCCGACGCCCCCCGCCCGGAGGGGCCCCCGCCGCGTAGCGGTGTCGGGGACCTGACCCCCGAGGAGGCGCGGGCGGTCGCCTCCTGGGACCGGGACCTCGACGCCCTGGAGGGCGAGCTCCGCCGCGCCCGCGCAGCCGTGCGGGACGTCGAGCTGCCCTCCGCCCTGTCCGCGAGCCAGCTCCTGCGGCTGGCCGCCGACGAGCAGGGCTTCGTACGCGATCTCGCCCGCCCCATGCCCAAGCCCCCGCAGCCCGCGGCACGCCAGGGCACCCGTTTCCACGCCTGGGTGGAGTCCCGCTTCGACGAGCTGCCCCTGCCGCTCCTCGACGACCTCCTCGACCCCGCCGCCGACCTCCCCGGCTCCGACCAGGAGGTCGCAGACGAGGCCGACCTCGCCGCCCTCAAGGCCGCCTTCGAGCGCAGCGAGTACGCCGAGCGCACCCCGTACCGGATGGAGGCCCCGGTCCAGCTGACCCTCGCCGGCCGGGTGATCCGCGGCCGGATCGACGCCGTGTACCGCAACCCCGACGGCTCGTACGAGGTGGTCGACTGGAAGACCGGCCGGACCACCCAGGCCGACCCCCTCCAGCTGGCCGTGTACCGCCTCGCCTGGGCGGAAGCCACCGGTACCCCCCTCGACCGGGTCACGGCGGCCTTCCTGCACGTGCGCAGCGGCCGCGTGATCCGCCCCCGTGACCTGCCCGGACGGGACCGGCTTGAGTGGATCCTCCAAGGCGAAACGGGCACGGACGGCGCCCCCAGGGCGGACGGCTAGGCTCGTGGCCATGAGCGAAACCCCGGACAACGTCGTCCGCACGTACATCGACGCCCACCGCGCCGCCTTCCTCGACGACCTCGCCGAGTGGCTGCGCATCCCCTCCGTCTCGGCCCAGCCCGAGCACGCGGACGACGTACGCCGCAGCGCCGACTGGCTCGCCGCGAAGCTCAAGGAGACCGGCTTCCCGGTCACCGAGGTGTGGGACACCCCGGGCGCCCCCGCGGTCTTCGCCCACTGGCCCGCCGCCGACCCGGCCGCCCCCACCGTCCTCGTCTACGGCCACCACGACGTCCAGCCCGCCGCCCTCGCCGACGGCTGGCACACCGAGCCCTTCGAGCCGGTCGTCAAGGACGGCCGGATGTACGGGCGCGGCGCCGCCGACGACAAGGGCCAGGTGTTCTTCCACACCCTCGGCCTGCGCGCCCACCTCGCCGGGACCGGCGCCGAGGCCCCCGCCGTGCACCTCAAGCTCCTCATCGAGGGCGAGGAGGAGTCCGGCTCCCCGAACTTCCGCGGCCTCGTCGAGGCCCGGGCCGCCGAGCTCGCCGCCGACGTCGTGATCGTCTCCGATACCGGCATGTGGTCCGAGACCACCCCCACCGTCTGCACCGGCATGCGCGGCGTCGCCGACTGCGAGATCGACTTCCACGGCCCCGACCAGGACATCCACTCGGGCGCCTTCGGCGGTGCCGTGCCCAACCCGGCGACGGTCGCCGCCCGCGTCGTCGCGGCGCTGCACGACGAGGACGGCCGGGTCACGCTCCCCGGGTTCTACGACGGCATCGCCGAGCTGACCGACGCCGAGCGCCGGCTGATCTCCGAGCTGCCCTTCGACGAGGCCGAGTGGCTGCGCACGGCCAAGTCGTACGCGGCCGCCGGCGAGGCCGGCTACTCCACCCTGGAGCGCGTCTGGGCCCGCCCGACCGCCGAGGTCAACGGCATCGGCGGCGGCTACCAGGGCCCCGGCGGCAAGACCATCGTGCCCGCCTCCGCCCACCTGAAGCTGTCGTTCCGCCTGGTCTCCGGGCAGGACCCGTACGAGGTCGAGGCGGCCTTCCGGGACTGGCTCGGGGCCCGCGTGCCCGCCGGGATCCGGTACTCCGTCACCTTCGGCGCGCCCACCCGCCCCTGCCTGACCCCGCTGGACCACCCGGCGCTGCAGTCCGTGGTCCGCGCCATGGGCCGCGCCTTCGGACAGCAGGTCCGCTTCACCCGTGAGGGCGGCTCCGGCCCGGCGGCCGACCTCCAGGACGTGCTGGACGCGCCCGTCCTGTTCCTCGGGATCTCCGTCCCGTCCGACGGCTGGCACTCGCCGAACGAGAAGGTCGAGCTCGACCTGCTCCTCAAGGGCGTGGAGACCACCGCCTACCTGTGGGGCGACCTCGCCGCGAACTGGTCGCCGCCGCAGCCCGCCGCGGCCACCGCCACCACCGACTGAAGCACGTCCCGTACGCCTGCCTTGTCCCACCACCGGGGGAGTTGGAAGTACCAGTGAGCACCCACACCGAGCGTCCTCTGTCGCTCACCGCGCCCAGCGGCATCGACCGAGCCGCGCACCACCGCCTCGACGAGGCGTGGCTCGCCGCCGCCTGGAGCCACCCGACGACCCGCGTCTTCGTCGTCTCCGGCGGACAGGTGCTGATCGACGACACGCCCGACGGCGGCACGGGCATCGTGATGACCCCCGCCTTCGAGGCCCCGGTCACCGAGACGCACCGGTACTTCCTGGGGACGGACGACGACGGCGTACGGTACTTCGCGCTGCAGAAGGACTCCCTGCCGGGCCGCATGGACCAGTCGGCCCGCCCGGCCGGGCTGCGCGAGGCCGGGCTGCTGCTGAACCCGCGCGACGCGGGGCTGATGGTGCACGCGGTGGCGCTGGAGAACTGGCAGCGGATGCACCGCTTCTGCTCCCGCTGCGGCGAGCGCACCGTCGTCGCGGCGGCCGGCCACATCCGCCGCTGCCCGGGCTGCGGCGCCGAGCACTACCCGCGCACCGACCCGGCGGTGATCATGCTGGTCACCGACGAGCAGGACCGGGCGCTGCTGGGCCGCCAGGTGCACTGGCCGGAGGGCCGCTTCTCGACGCTGGCGGGCTTCGTGGAGCCGGGCGAGTCGATAGAGCAGTCCGTGGTCCGCGAGGTGTGGGAGGAGGCGGGGGTGCGGATCGGCGAGGTCGAGTACGTCGCCAGCCAGCCCTGGCCGTTCCCGTACAGCCTGATGCTGGGCTTCAACGCCCGCGCGGTCAGCTCGGAGATCACGGTCGACGGCGAGGAGATCCAGGAGGCCCGCTGGTTCTCCCGCGAGGACTACCGCGCCGCGATCGAGGCGGGCGAGGTCCTGCCCCCGTCGGGGATCTCCATCGCGGCCCGCCTGGTCGAGCTCTGGTACGGGCAGCCGCTGCCCAAGGGGCCGGCGGCGGTCTGAGCCGCCTGCGTACCGGCCCGGGACGCGGAACGGCCCCCGCCGCGGCGGGGGCCTTTCCGGAAGCGCGCGTCCCTGACGGTCAGACGGCGAGGGCCTGCTTGACCTGGGCGAGGCTCGGGTTCGTCATGACGGACTCGCTGCCTGCGGCGGACTTCACGAGCACGGTCGGGACCGTCTGGTTGCCGTTGTTGGCCTTCTCCACGAACGCCGCGGACTCCGGGTCGAGCTCGATGTTGATCTCGTTGTACGCGATGCCTTCCCGGTCCAGCTGGGTCTTCAGCCGACGGCAGTAGCCGCACCAGGTGGTGCTGTACATCGTGACGGTGCCGGTGTCCTGCATGCTCGCTCCTCTGTGAGGTCTCGGTGGACCGTGGTGCCGGTGATGATCCGAGGAGTCGAACGTCCGGCCCCGCCGGGCCATTCCCGCCGGGCCGCCCGGTGTGACCGATCCGACTGCCGGCTGATCCACTCCCGCCGGACCTGCTGCTCCACCGGTCCGGCCGGTACGACGGATGCCGCGGGCCTGTGGACGGGTTTCCCGTCCGGCGCACCCGACCTGGCAGCATGGCGGGGTGACAGCAGCAACGCACTCCTCATCCGTACCGGCCGGCGGCGGCGCGCCCGACGTCGACGCCGACGCCGTGCTCCAGGGCCTCGACCCTGAGCAGCGCGAGGTCGCCACGACCCTGCGCGGCCCGGTGTGCGTGCTGGCGGGTGCCGGTACCGGCAAGACCCGCGCGATCACCCACCGGATCGCCTACGGCGTCCGCTCGGGCCAGCTCATGCCGGCCAGCGTGCTCGCCGTCACCTTCACCAACCGGGCCGCGGGCGAGATGCGCGGCCGCCTCCGCGCCCTCGGCGCGGGCGGGGTCCAGGCCCGCACCTTCCACTCCGCGGCCCTGCGCCAGCTCCAGTACTTCTGGCCCCGGGCGATCGGTGGGGAGGTGCCCCGGCTCCTGGAGCGCAAGATCCAGTTCGTGGCGGAGGCCGGCGCGCGGTGCCGCGTCCGCCTCGACCGCAACGAGCTGCGCGACGTCACCGGCGAGATCGAGTGGGCCAAGGTCACCCAGACCGTCCCCGCCGACTACCCGGCCGCCGCCCTCAAGGCGGGCCGCGAGGCCCCCCGGGACACGGCCGAGATCGCCCAGATCTACGGCACGTACGAGCAGCTCAAGCGCGACCGCGGCATGATCGACTTCGAGGACGTGCTGCTCCTCACCGTCGGCATCCTCCAGGACCGGCACGACATCGCCGAGCAGATCCGCGCCCAGTACCAGCACTTCGTGGTGGACGAGTACCAGGACGTCAGCCCGCTCCAGCAGCGCCTGCTGGACCTGTGGCTCGGCGACCGCGACAGCCTCTGCGTCGTCGGCGACGCCAGCCAGACGATCTACTCCTTCACCGGCGCCACCCCCGACCACCTGCTGAACTTCCGCACCCGCTACCCGCAGGCCACCGTGGTCAAGCTGATCCGCGACTACCGCTCCACCCCCCAGGTGGTCCACCTCGCCAACGGCCTGCTGAACCAGGCCCGCGGCCGGGCCGCCGAACACCGGCTGGAGCTGGTCTCCCAGCGCGAGCCCGGCCCCGACCCCGTCTACGCCGAGTACCCGGACGAGCCCGCCGAGGCCGAGGGCGTGGCCCGCCGGGTCCGCGACCTGATCGCGGCCGGGGTCCCGGCCGGCGAGATCGCCGTGCTCTTCCGCATCAACGCCCAGTCCGAGGTCTACGAGCAGGCCCTCGCCGACGCCGGCGTCCCGTACCAGCTGCGCGGCGCGGAGCGCTTCTTCGAGCGCGCCGAGGTGCAGAAGGCGGTCCTCGCGCTGCGCGGAGCCGCCCGCTCCGCGGGCAACGACCCGCTGCTCGACGACCTCGTCGAGCTCGGCGCCCAGGTCCGGGCCGTGCTCAGCTCCACCGGCTGGACCTCCGAGCCGCCGGCCGGCTCCGGCGCCGCGCGCGACCAGTGGGAATCGCTGGCCGCGCTGGTCCGCCTCGCCGAGGACTTCGCCCGCGCCCGCCCCGGCGCGGGACTGGCCGAGCTCACCGTCGAACTGGACGAGCGCCGGGCCGCGCAGCACGCGCCGACCGTCCAGGGCGTCACCCTCGCCTCGCTGCACGCCGCGAAGGGCCTGGAGTGGGACGCCGTGTTCCTGGTCGGCCTCACCGACGGCATGATGCCGATCACCTACGCCAAGACCGACGACCAGGTCGAGGAGGAACGCCGGCTGCTCTACGTCGGCGTCACCCGCGCACGGCTGCACCTGACGCTCTCCTGGGCGCTCTCCCGGGCTCCGGGCGGCCGGGCCTCCCGTCGCCCCAGCCGCTTCCTGAACGGGCTGCGGCCGGGCTCCGCGGCCCCCGCCGCCCGGTCGGGAGTCCCCGCCGAGGCGGCGGCGCGGGGGCGGGGCCGCCGGGGGCCGGTGCTGTGCCGGGTCTGCGGCCGGACCCTGACCGAGGCCGGGGACATCAAGCTGATGCGCTGCGGGGACTGCCCCTCCGACATGGACGAGGGACTCTACGAGCGGCTGCGCGAGTGGCGCGCAACACAGTCGAAGCTCCAGGGAATGCCCGCATACTGCGTGTTCACTGACAAAACCCTCATGGCGATCGCGGAGGCCGCGCCCTCCGAGCCTGGAGAGCTCGCGATGATCTCCGGAGTGGGGGGCCGCAAGCTCGACCGGTACGGGGCCGAAGTCCTGGCCATCTGTACTGGTCAGGGGACTGACGGTGAGGATCCTGACGACGCGTAGAAACTCGTCGGAAAAATAGTTTGCACATGCCCGGCGAAGCCCCATAGGTTCTTAGCAACGGAAACGGTGGCTTCTCCGAAGCTCCGGATCCGTGCTGTACTTATCCGAATACATGGGACAGGCCCCCGGGCCGAGTCCCCGAGACGCCGAGAGGAGGCGAGACCAGTGACCAGCTTCATGACCTTCACCAAAATGACCGATCGCTCGGTCGCCGCTTCCTGCCTGCTCGGTTCCGTCTCCCTCCGGGGCACCGGTCTGTCCGCGATTTCCGCTGTCAGCCCCGCGGCCCTGCTGGCGACCCTCCCGGTCAGCGAGCGCAATGAGCGACCGACCAAGGCACTGGCAGCAGTAGCGGGAGCCCAGAAGGCGCATGGCGCCTATGGCGCCGCGGCCGCGGCCGGTGCCGGATCCAAGACGCAGCAGCAGACGACGCAGCACCACCTGATGTGGGCCTTCCGCGGGCTCGAACCCTGGAGTGATCCAGCCTGATCGCATGATCAGGCCGGCGCCTTCAGGGCCGCGGAACCCCACCCGGGATCCGCGGCCCTTCTGTTTGTCCCCGAACGGGGACGACGGAGCGAAGGGGCCTCGGGACTGGCAAGACCAGGTACCACAGCCGCCACCCGGCCGACCGGCCGGAACGACTAGCCGAACAAGACGAGGAAGAAAACACCGTGCAACTCGAAGCGCACGCCCCGTCCGTACCGCAGACCCAAACGATCTCCCCGCCCGCAGTCCCGGAGGACCACGCCTTGACCCCCCTCACCGCGCTCACCGCGCTCGACGACGCCATCGAGAACCTCGGCGTCCCCGTACCGTGCCGGACCTTCGACCCCGAGGTCTTCTTCGCCGAGTCCCCGGCGGACGTCGAGTACGCCAAGTCCCTCTGCGGCACCTGCCCGCTGGTCGAGGCCTGCCTCGCCGGCGCCAAGGAGCGCCGCGAGCCCTGGGGCGTCTGGGGCGGCGAGCTCTTCGTCCAGGGCGTGGTCGTGGCCCGCAAGCGGCCCCGTGGCCGTCCGCGCAAGAACCCGGTTGCAGCGGCATGACCGCCATCGGAACCATCGACCGTCCCCTCACGCACGACCCCTTGAAGCAGGCCCCCATGTCCCCCCACGCCACCACGAGCGAGCAGCCGCACGGCTCCGCCACCGCAGACTTCATCACCGCAGGCGCGATCACCTCGCGTCAGAACAGGACCCGCGAAATGCAACTCATCCCAGAAGCCCTGGCCCGTGCCCATATGGAGGACCGGATGCGCGAGGTCGACGCCGAGCGTCACGCCCTGCGCCTGGTCGCCGCGCGGCGCATGCAGCGAAGGGCCGAGCGCGTCTCCATGCGCGCCCGGCGCGCGCTGGCCATGGCCGTCATGCACTGAGCGCCGACGGGCCCGACCGGGTCCGGAGCCGCTCGAAAGCGACTTGAAAGCCGCATGAACACCGTCGGCGCCCGCTGAACACAGCGGGCGACGGCAGCACCGGGGGGACCGGTCCGAACGGACCGGTCCCCCCGGTGCGTTGCGGGGCCCCGCGAGTGCCGGCGGGGATATCGTCTGGTGGTGGACCAGCCGACCCCCCAACCCACCCCGGGGCCCGAGGCCCAGCCCGTCGTCTGCGCGCGCTGCGGTGCCCGCCCCCCGGAAGGCGCCCCGCCGCCGCCCACCTGGACGTGCTCGGTGGAGAACGGCGCCAGACAGTACTTCTGCGTCGACTGCGCGCGAGCCAACCTCCGGGCCATCGAGGGCCGGCTCGACTCCTCCTGGTGGTGACGCCCGCCCGCGGTCAGTCCTCGGGCAGGAACCCCGGCAGCCAGGACTCCAGTTCGTCGCGCAGCCGCACCGTCGCGCCCAGCTGGCACAGCACGCCGATGGTGCTCAGCGTCACCCGGTGGATCAGCAGGTAGGACGGCGGCAGGTTGATCTGCCGCCCCAACTGGTGCGCGGGGGAGCGGGGATCGGCGATCCGCGCCGCCTGCCCGCGCAGCCACGGCCGGGTGAAGGTGAACTCGTCCGCCTCGGCGGGCTCGATGATGGGCTTGAGGTAGTCCAGCACCGCGTCCGGGTCGAGTTCGATGCTCTCCTTGACGAACCCCTCGGCGCACAGGTGCCCGTAGACCCCCTCGGCGTCCCCGTCCAGGGTCAGCCGCAGTGACCGGCCGATGGGCTTGGGCCAGCCGCCCGGCAGCCGGTCCACCGTGCCGAAGTCCAGTACGCCCAGCCGCATCCGGCCGTCCGCCCCCGTGACGAGCCGGAAGTTGCCCGGGTGCGGATCGGCGTGCAGCAGCCCCGTCCGCGCGGGCCCGGAGAACAGGAACCGGGCCAGCAGCTGTCCGGCGCGGTCGCGCTCCTCCCGCGTCCCGTCGGCGATCACCTCGGAGAGCGGGACGCCCTCCAGCCACTCGGTCACGAGCACCTGGTCGCCCTGGTGCACGACGTCCGGGACGACCACGTCCTCGTCGGCGTCGAAGGCGTCGGCGTGGGTGCGCTGCGCCTCGGCCTCCAGCTCGTAGTCAAGCTCCTCCGCGACCCGGTCCCGCAGTTCGGTGATCAGCGGCTTGAGGTCCATGCCCGGGACCAGCGGCCCCAGCAGGCCCGCGAACCGGCCCAGCTGCTTGAGGTCGGACAGCAGTGCCTCCCCGGCCCCCGGGTACTGGACCTTGACGGCCACCTGCCGGCCGTCGTGCCACACGGCCCGGTGCACCTGCCCGATCGAGGCGGCCGCCGCCGGCTTGTCCTCGAACTCCTCGAACAGGTCCCGCCAGTCCTCGCCGAGCCGCTCCGCCAGCACCTCGTGCACCCGCGCCGCCGGCAGCGGCGGGGCCGCCTCCTGGAGCTTCGTCAACGCCGCCCGGTAGGGGCCCGCGACCTCCTCGGGAAGCGCCGACTCGAACACCGAGAGGGCCTGCCCGAACTTCATGGCGCCGCCCTTCAGCTCCCCGAGCGTGCGGAACAGCTGCTCGGCGGTGCGCTGCTGGAGCTCCCGGGCCACGATCTCGGCCGACTTGCCGCCGATCCGCTTGCCCAGCCCCCAGGTGGCCCGGCCCGCGATGCCCAGTGGGAGCGCGGCCAGCTTGACGGTGCGCGTGACCGCCTTCCGGGGAAGATCGGACATGAGCCCCTCCAGTTTCCGGACTGCTGTGCCGCGAGCGGCGGTTCGGGGCGCGGCTCGGCCCTCGTCGCATCCTGCCATGGCCCCCCTGGCACCCGGACCGGGGCACCCGCCCCGGCTCCGCCGGGAGTCCGGCGGCTCACGACCGCACCGCCCCGGAACCCGCCGCCGGTTCCGCGGCCGGACCCGCCGCCGGCTCGGGGGCAGCGGCCGCGCAGGGGCAGTCCGGATGAGGGCGCAGCGCGGCGGGCTGCCAGTGCAGGCCGGGCAGGGCGGCCTCCCACCGGGTGGCCGTCGAGGCGGGCAGCTGCCCGTCGAGGAAGGCCAGGGCGTGCGCGGCGGCCAGGCCGGCCACCGCCGTGGACAGCCCCAGGTCGCAGGCCCCCGGCCCGCGCCGGCGGTGCGCCGAGCGCCACTGGACCAGCATCCTGGGCCAGGCCGGGTCCCGGTCGACGCGGTCGCGCTCCATGCACCCCGCGCAGGCCGTGGATCCGGGCAGCACCAGGGGCCCGACCAGCCCAGTACCCTCCAGCACCCCCGCGTACAGGTGCGGGGTGCCGCTCGCCACCCAGTCGGCCGCCGTCGCCGGATCGGGGGCCCACGCCTGGAGGCCGTCCCGGGGCGCGAGGACCACCAGGGCCGGCTCCGGCCCGGGCCCCCCGGGATCCCCCGCACCCGGCGCCCGCCCCGGTGCCGACTCCCGCACCAGCGCCCCCGCCGCCTCGGCCCGCGGCCGGCCCACGCTCCCCGGATCCAGACCGCCCGGAGCCACGTCGGCCGGCTCCACCCGCCCCCCGTCGAGCACGTCCACCCGGCCCACCCCGGCCCCCGCCAGCACGGCGGCGATCACCGCCCCCACCCGGCCGCTCCCGCGAACCTGGACCCGTAACGCCCTGCGCGCCGCGACCCCCCGCAGATCACCACCCGGCTCCCGGTGCACCAGGGAGAGCGAGCCCAGGTCGGGCCCCAGCCGCTCCAGCACCTCGGGCCTTCTCCGTACGGCCTGCGCCCGCGGCCCTCCCGCGGTGTGGTCGTCGAGCAGCCCGGCCCCGGCGAGGTGCCGGACCAGCCCGTCCACCTGCCCCTCCGGCAGTCCCATCCCGGCCCCCTCGGCGCGCAGCAGCTCCATGCCCCGCGTCCCGTCGATCCGGTCGATGAGCGATCCGGTCGCCGTGTCCAGCGGTCCGAGCACCACCGCGTGGGCCGGCGTCACCCCGAACTGGACCGTCTGCAGGTCCCGCCACGCCCGTGCCAGCGCCGGCTTCACCTTCGGATACATCAATGCCTCCCCGTCCTGACGAACCACCGCGTCGTTCCCCGTCTCCGCCACCATGCCCGGCCGCCGGACCGGGCGCGGGAATTCGTCCACAGGCGAGGGGTATTGGGCATATGAGATGAGGAATAGGGGTGTTTGCGGTTCCCGGCGAACCGATCATGTTCCGAACCGCGGACGCGCGGGACTTCCGCCACGGCGACCGGGTACCGTCGACGCGTGCCAGCCGACCCGCCACAGCGCGCCGTCGAAGTACGCCGGAGCGCGCGCCGCCGCAGGACCGTGTCCGCCTACCGCGAGGGCGAGCGGACGGTCGTCCTGATCCCCGCCCGGATGTCAGAGGCCGAGGAGCGGCGCTGGGTGGGCGTCATGCTCGACAAGCTCGCCGCCCAGGAGAGCAAGCGCACCCTCGGCGACGCGGAACTGATCGCGCGCGCCGAGCGTCTGTCCGAGCAGTACTTCAGCGGCCGCGCGCGTCCGCTGTCGGTGCGCTGGGTCACCAACCAGAACACCCGGTGGGGCTCCTGCACCCCCGCGGAGGGCAGCATCCGGCTGTCCCACCGCATCCAGGGGATGCCGGAGTACGTCGTCGACTACGTGCTGCTGCACGAGCTGGCGCACCTCCTGGTGCCCGGCCACGGCCCCCGTTTCTGGGCGCTGCTGGAGGCCTACCCGAAGACCGAGCGGGCCCGCGGGTTCCTCGAAGGGGTGGCCGCGGCGGAGCGGATGCCCCGGGTCCCGGCCGCCCGCGAGGAGTGACCTCCCGTCACGGGAGCACGGACGCGCACCGGGTCGGAGCGGGGCCGGGTCCCCGACCGGAACCGGCCCGGAAGCGGGGCGGTACCGGGCCGGGAGCGGGTCGGTACCGGCTTGGCCGGATGTCGGCAGGAGCCGTTAGCCTGAGCGGCACACATCGAGCAGTCGAAGTCGGGATGGGGGACGGTCGGACACATGGCCAGGGAATTCCAACGCGGCCACAAGGCCAAGATCAGTGATCTGACGGCGGGCACCGATCTGTACGTGGGCGTCCAGATCGCCGGGCCCGGGCTCACCTTCGACATCAGCTGCTTCGGCCTCGACGCCGACGAGCGCCTGTCGGACGACCGCTACTTCGTCTTCTACAACCAGCCGAAGTCGCCCGAGGAGTCGATCCAGCAGCTCGGCGCGCAGGCCGGGGACACCGAGTCCTTCCGGGTGACCCTCGACCACGTGCCCGCGTCCATCCACAAGCTGTCCTTCAGCGCCACCCTCGACGGTGCCGGCCAGATGTCGCAGATCGGCCCCGGCTACATCCGGATCGTGGCCGGCGGTGAGGAAGTCGTCCGGTACTCCTTCACCGGCTCCGAGTTCAGCACCGAACGCGCGCTGATGATCGGCGACTTCTACCGCAAGGACGTGTGGCGCTTCGCCGCCGTCGGCCAGGGCTTCGACGGCGGACTCGGCGCGCTGCTGGAGCACTTCGGCGGCGAGGTCGCCGAGGACGAGCCGCAGCCCGAGCCGCAGGCCCCGGCGCAGCCGCAGGCAGCCGCCCCCGCGTTCGCCCCGCCCCCTCAGGCCGCCGCCCCGGCCCCGTCCTTCGGCGCCCCGGTCCAGCAGCAGCCGCCCGCCCCCGCGCCGTACGCCCCGCCGCAGCAGCAGCCCCCGGCCCCGCAGCCCCCGGCGCCCGCGCCCGCACCCGTGCCCGTCCACTCGGCCCCGACCATGGTCGGCCCGATCGGCGGGACCGCCCCCGCGGCCCCGTACGGCCAGCCGCCCCACCCGCCCCAGCAGCCCGGCCCGCCCGCCCACGGCCAGCAGCCGCAGCAGTCATACGGCGGCCAGGTCCCGCCGCCGGCCCCGGCCCCCGCGCCCTACGGCCAGCAGCCGGGGCCCTCGTACGGCCAGGTCCCCGGCCAGCCGCCCGCCCCGCAGGCCCCCTACGGCCAGCAGCCGCCGTACGGCCAGCAGCCCCAGGCCCCCTACGGCCAGGCCCCGCAGGCCGCCGCGCCCGGCGCCGGACTCGCCCTCGCCCTCCAGCCGTACAAGGAAGCCCCCACCGGCGCCCGCTGGACCCCGCAGAACCAGCAGCTCATGCGCGTCGACCTGTCGATGGGCGGCCAGGCCGTCCTCGCCCGCCAGGGCAGCATGGTCCTCTACCAGGGCAAGGTCGACTTCAGCTACAAGGGCGCGGGCTTCGCCGGCCGCATCGTCGGCAACGCCACCGGCCAGGAGATGCAGCTGATGCGCTGCACCGGCCGCGGCCAGGTCTTCCTCGCCGAGAACGGCGCCCACCTGCACGCCATCGAGCTCCAGGGCGACGGCATCTGCGTCTCCGCCGAGAGCGTCCTCGCCTTCGACGAGTCCCTCCAGCACGAGGTCCGCCGCATCGAGGGCCACGGCATCCCCGGCGGCGCCCTGTTCACGATGCTGTTCCAGGGCTCCGGCACGGTCATCGTCAAGACGCACGGCGTGCCCGTCGTCCTGCCGGTCACCCCGACCACCTTCGCCGACAGCAACGCCATCGTCGCCTGGTCGGCCGCCTCGCAGGTGATCATCTCCAGCCAGGTGCGGCTGCGCCGCAACGCCTACCCGGGCCACAGCGGGGAGACCGTGAACCTCCAGTTCCGCGGCGCCCCCGGCAACTTCATCGTCGTCCAGCCGTACGAGGTCTGAGGGAGCCCCACATGAACGCCATGAACGCAATGAACCAGCAGCTCGCGGGCTACGCCCCGACACCCGTCACGGCCCGGATGGAGAACCACGGCCGGGCCATGCTCAAGGTCGCCATGCAGAGCGGCCAGGACCTCTTCGCCCGCACCGGCTCGATGGTGGCATACGAGGGCTTCGTCCAGTACGAGCCCAACCCGCCCGCCGTCCGCCAGATGGCCTCCCAGTGGCTGACCGGCGAGGGCGCGCCCCTGATGAAGTGCACCGGCGACGGCCTGCTCTACCTCGCCGACTACGGCGCGGACGTCGTCTGCATCAACCTCAACAACGACGCCCTCTCCGTCAACGGCACCAACCTCCTGGCCTTCGACGCCCACCTCCAGTGGGGCGTGGAGCGGGTCAAGGGCATGGCGAAGTTCGCCGGCCAGGGCCTGTTCAACGTCCAGGTCGCCGGCACCGGATGGGTCGCCATCACCTCGCGCGGCACCCCGATCGTGGTCGACTGCGGCCGCGGCGACGACGAGACGTACGTCGACCCGGACGCGCTCGTCGCCTGGTCCCCGAACCTCAAGGTCAAGGGGAAGCGCAGCTTCAAGGCCTCGTCGATGATCGGCCGGGGCAGCGGGGAGGCCTACCAGATGGCCTTCTCCGGCCAGGGCATCGTCGTCGTACAGCCCAGCGAGGACAGCACCGACCGGCTCCGGACCCGGGGCTGAGGGGGAGCGGACACACCATGCAGAGCTCACTTTTCGGCCACGCCGAGCAGCAGTCCCAGGACCGGTACACCGTCCAGAACCCCCAGCTCCTGAGGGTCACCCTGAACGGCTCCGACGACATCCTCGCCCGCAAGGGCTCGATGGTCGCCTACCAGGGCATCGTCGACTTCGACGGCGAGTACCAGAGCAGCAACCAGCGGGGTGCCCGCCGCCGCACCGGCGAGGGCCTCGACCTGATGCGCTGCTCCGGCCAGGGCACCGTCTACTTCGCCAACCTCGCCCAGTACGTCCACGTCGTCGACGTGGACCACGACGGCCTCACCGTGGACAGCGGCTACGTCCTCGCCATGGACTCCACCCTGCACACCGAGGTCATCGCCGTCGACAGCCAGTACGGGATCTCCGGCTCGGGCAAGTACCAGCTCAACATCTCCGGCCGCGGCAAGGTCGCCCTCATGACCTCCGGCCAGCCGCTGATGATGCAGGTCACCCCCGACAAGTACGTCAACGCCGACGCCGACGCCATCGTCGCCTGGTCCACCTCGCTGCGCGTGCAGATGCAGGCCCAGACGCACTCCACCGGCGTGTGGCGGCGCCGCGGCAACACCGGCGAGGGCTGGGAGCTCAGCTTCCTCGGCACCGGCTTCGCCCTGGTGCAGCCCAGCGAGGTGCTGCCCCCGCAGAACGCCCAGCTCGGACAGGGCGTCGCGGCCCAGTACGGCATGGGCCAGCACGGCGCGCACGCCCAGAACCAGAACAACGCCTGGAACTGACCGGGGCCGGGACCGGGGCCGGGACCGGGGCACGGGGAAGGGGCGGACCCGCACGGGTCCGCCCCTTCCCCGTCACTTCACGCGCCGAGCCGCGCCCGGGTGGCCTCCAGCAGCCGCACCACCGAGGTGTCGGCGACCGCCGCCACCTCCGCGTACGGGAACCAGCGCAGGTCCAGCGACTCGTCGCTGATCTCCGCCTCCACACCGGCCGGGGCCAGCACCGCGTACTGCACGTCCAGGTGCCAGTTGCACGGCGCGGGGATCGGATGCCGGTCCAGGCGCACCGGCCCGCCCTCCACCAGCGTCAGCCCCGAGGCGATGCCCGACTCCTCGACGGCCTCGCGCATCGCCGCCCCGGCGAGGGTGGTGTCACCGGGCTCGCAGTGCCCGCCCATCTGGAGCCACATGCCGAGCTTCTTGTGCAGGGTCAGCAGCACCCGGCCGCCGGCCGGGTCGATCACCAGGGCGCTGCCCGTGACGTGCCCGGCCGTGCAGGGCTTGTACATCCCGTCAGCGTGGGCGGCCAGGTGGTCCAGGTAGACCCCGCGAAGCTCTTCCTGCTGGGCGTCCGGACCCTCGAACTCCTTCAGGACCCGGACCGCGTCGTCGTACAGGTTCACTTCTTGTCGTCGCCCTCTTCGTCACGCTGCTGGGCGGCCTCGCCGAGCATCTTGTCGATCTCCGAGAAGTCCAGGTGCTCGCGGTGTACGAACCCGTCCGGGTCGTCCAGGTCGGAAGCCGTCGGCAGCATGTCCGGGTGCTCCCACAGCCCGTCGCGGCCGTCCACGCCGCGCGCGTCGGTGAGCGAGGCCCACAGCCGCGAGGCGTCCCGCAGCCGCCGCGGACGCAGCTCCAGCCCGATCAGCGTCGCGAAGGTCTGCTCCGCCGGGCCGCCCGAAGCACGCCGCCGGCGCATGGTCTCGCGCATCGCGTCCGCCGAGGTCAGACGGGGCTTCGCCGCCTCGTGCACGACGGCGTCCACCCAGCCCTCGACCAGCGCGAGCGCCGTCTCCAGGCGGGCCAGGGCGGCCTTCTGCTCCGGGGTGTCCTGCGGCTGGAACATACCGCCCTGCAGCGCCTCCTGGAGCTGCTCCGGGTTCGACGGGTCGAGCTGGCCGACCACGTCCTCCAGCTTCGACGTGTCCACCTTGATGCCCCGCGCGTAACCCTCGACCGCACCGAACAGGTGCGAGCGCAGCCACGGCACGTGCGCGAACAGGCGGGCGTGCGCCGCCTCGCGCAGCGCCAGGTACAGCCGCACCTCGTCCGAGGGGACGCTCAGGTCCTTGCCGAAGGCCTCGATGTTCAGCGGCAGCAGCGCCGCCCGCCCGGCCGGGCCCAGCGGCAGTCCGATGTCCGTCGAGCCGACGACCTCGCCCGCCAGCGTGCCCACGGCCTGGCCGATCTGCTGGCCGAACATGGCCCCGCCCATGGAGCGCATCATCCCGAGCAGCGGGCCCGCCATGGCCTGCATCTCCTCGGGCAGCACGCCGCCCATGGCCGCGCCCACGCGCTCGGCGACCGGGTCCACGAGCTCCTTCCACACCGGGAGGGTCGCCTCGACCCACTCGGCACGGCTCCACGCGACGGCCGCGTTGGCACCCGACGGCAGGGAGGTCACGCCGTCCAGCCAGAGGTCGGCCAGGCGCACGGCCTCCTCGACCGCGGACTTCTCCGCGATGCCGACGCTCGCGTCCTTGACCCCG
The DNA here is from genome assembly GCF_045160885.1 of Streptomyces sp. NBC_00158. Taxonomy (NCBI): domain Bacteria; kingdom Bacillati; phylum Actinomycetota; class Actinomycetes; order Kitasatosporales; family Streptomycetaceae; genus Streptomyces; species Streptomyces sp. NBC_00158. The sequence continues at coordinate 2,332,357 of NZ_CP108161.1, read as the reverse complement.
TCCGCGGTGCCCTGCGCGACGGTCTGGCGGGCGATGTCCTTGGCCATGTCCCAGTTCACGGGACCGCCCTCGTAGCTCAGCATCTGGCCGAGCTGCTGGAAGGCGGCACCGAGGTCGTTCGGGTTCATCGAGCCGAACATCGCGGCGAACGGATTCTCCGCACCGCCCGGGAAGCCACCGGGAAGGCCGCCCGGGCCGAACCCGAACGGATTGCCCGGACCTCCCTGGCCGCCCTTCTTGCCTTTGTCGCCGTCCTCCGGCTCCTCCGGCGGAAGGCCGAATCCGAATGGGGTGTCGCTCACGGGTTTCCTCGGCTCGTAGGGCCGCCGGCGGGAGCCGGCGGGCGATGGTCCGACAACACCACCCAGCCTAGACACCACTCCCGCTTCCGGGCTCGGTGCTCCGCCGGGTCCTGGGCTGCGGCAGGATGGACATCACCTGGTGGGTACGCGTCACAGCGCGTCCCCACTGAAGACAACCGCTGGAGACGCCCGGTGAGTTCCCCAGATCCGCAGGCTCGCGCGCCGCACGACGCCGAAAACCGCCCTGAGCACGACGACAGCGCCCCCGGCGTTCGCCAGCCGCGAAACCAGGCCGGTCCGCGCCGCCCCAGCCCCGTGATCGCGGTGACCGGGGCCGCCTCGGGCGTCGGCGCCGCCCTGGTGAGCCGCCTCGTCGAATCCGACGAGGTCAAGCAGGTCGTGGCCATCGACGAGCGGCGCGGGGACTGCGCCGCCGCCCAGTGGCACGTCCTGGACGTACGGGACCCCGCGATCGCCGAGAAGCTGCGCGGCGCGGACGTCGTCGTCCACCTCGCGCTCGACCTCGACCTGGAGACGGACCCGGCCGCCCGCACCGCCTACAACGTGCGCGGCACCCAGACCGTGCTCACCGCAGCCGCCGCGGCCGGCGTGCACCGGGTCGTGCTGTGCACCTCGGCGATGGTCTACGGAGCCCTGCCGGACAACGACATCCCGCTCTCGGAGGACTCCGAGCTGCGCGCCACCGCCGAGGCCACCGGCGTCGGCGACCTCCTGGAGATCGAGCGCCTGGGCCGCCGCGCGCCCCGCGCCCACCCCGGCCTCAACGTGACCGTGGTCCGCCCCGCCGTCCTGGTCGGCGGCACGGACACCGCCCTGACCCGCTACTTCGAGTCCCCGCGCCTGCTCGTCGTCGCCGGATCCCGGCCCACCTGGCAGTTCTGCCACGTCGAGGACCTGGTCAGCGCCCTGGAGTACGCGGCCCTGGAGAAGGCCGAGGGCGAGCTCGCCGTCGGCTGCGAGGGCTGGCTGGAACAGGAGGAGGTCGAGGAGCTCAGCGGGATCCGCCGCATGGAGCTGCCCTCCGCCGTCGCGCTCGGCGCCGCCGCCCGGCTCCACCGGATCGGCCTGACCCCGTCCCCGGCCGGGGACCTCGCCTACACCATGCACCCCTGGGTGGTCAGCGTCAGCGGGCTGCACGCGGCCGGCTGGCGGCCCCGCTGGACCAACGAGGAGGTGCTGGCCGAGCTGCTCCAGGAGGTCGCGGGCCGGCACACCGTCGCCGGCCGCCGCCTCGGCCGCAAGGACGCCGCCACGGCCGCCGGCGCCGCCGGCGCGACGGTCGCCCTCCTCGGCGCGGCCGCCGCCGTACGCCGCGCCCGGCGCCGCCGCGGGCTCTGACCTGCGGGACACGGCCCCGGACCGGCCCGGTCCGGGGCGGGGCCGGTCTCCTGTAGGAGGCTCCCAACCGGCGCGCCGCGCCCCGGGCGAAACGGCTATTCCACCGGGTCGGCGGCTAGGGCACGATGGGGAACATGGCACCGCACTTCGACCACCCCGGCGAGCAGGCCGCGCAGGACCCCATCAGGCTGCTCGAAATCCGTGAGACCCCGCTCTCCATCGACGAGGTCTTCAAGGCCGTCGGCGACGACGCCACCGGCGGCACCACCCTCTTCGTCGGGACGGTGCGCAACCACGACGGCGGAGCCGACGTGGACTCGCTCGGCTACTCCTGCCACCCGACGGCGGAGGCCGAGATGCGCCGCGTCGCCGACCGCGTCGTGGCGAAGTACCCGGTCCGCGCCCTGGCCGCCGTACACCGCATCGGCGACCTCGCCGTGGGCGACCTGGCCGTGATCGTCGCCGTCTCCTGCCCGCACCGCGGCGAGGCCTTCGAGGCCTGCCGCATGCTGATCGACGACCTCAAGCACGAGGTCCCGATCTGGAAGCACCAGACGTTCTCCGACGGCACCGAGGAGTGGGTCGGCGCCTGCTGAACCCGTGGCGTGCGCCGGGCCGACGGACGGAGTCCGGCGCAGTCGCCTGCTGACGCCGCCGGTACGGGGGCCGGGTGCGGGGTCCTCACGGGCGGGGGGTAGCCTCCCCCCGTTCGGCCGCGCAACACGCCCTCGATTTGCGTAACCCCCCTCCGGGCACGAGCGTTGAAGCCACCAACGACACGCACTTTCGGGGCAGGGAGGCACGTTCATGGCATCACTGGCGTGGTTGCTGATTCCGCTGTTCGCCGCGATCGGGGCGGCGATATGGGGCAGCTGGGCGGCCCGCGACCGAACCCAGGGCGACATATCCGAACTGGCCGGCTACGCCAGGTTCCGCGAGGCCATGGACCGGGCCGACCGGGCGAGGACGAACGAAAAGGCGCACTCCGGTTCCGACGCCGTCTGAAGCGTCCCGGGAACCGTCCCGAGAGCCCCCTCCGCCCGCTGACCCCGTACGGACCGGCCCCACGGGCCGCCCGGCCGGGCCGTCCCGTACTGTCGATCCATGCCACGCCGCACCGCGACGATGCTCGCCTCCTTCCTCGTGCTGTTCGCGCTGCTCTGCGCGGGGGTCTTCATCAAGGTCCCGTACTCCGAGATGAGCCCGGGCCCGACCGTGAACACGCTGGGCGACTCGCGCGGTGAGCCGGTGCTGAGCATCTCGGGGCACAAGACGTACCCGACCAGCGGCCACCTCAACATGACCACGGTCCGCGTCACCGGCGCCGACTACGACATGAACCTGCTGGAAGCGGTGTACGGCTGGGTGGCCGGCGACAACATCGTCGTACCGCACGAGAACCTCTACCCGAACGGCAAGACGGACAAGGAATCGACGCAGGAGAACGCCGAGGAGTTCAGCCAGTCGCAGGAGAGCGCCAAGGTGGCCGCCCTCAAGCAGCTCGGCATCCCGGTCACCGCCCGCGTCGTCGTCTCCACCGTCGTCAAGGCCAGCCCCTCCGAGGGCAGGCTGCACGCCGGTGACGTGATCAAGGCGGTGGACGGCGCCCCCGTCACCGTCCCCGGGGACGTGGCCAAGCTCGTCACCAAGCACAAGCCCGGCGAGCCCGTCGAGTTCACCATCGTGCCCGCCGCGGAGGCGGCCGAGGCGGAGAAGGCGAACCGCGAGCCCACCGGCAGCGCCAAGGTCACCATCACCGCGGGCAAGGCGGAGGACGACGGCCACGCCATCGTCGGCATCCGGGCCGGGACCGACCACACCTTCCCGTTCCCGATCGACATCAAGCTCGCCGACGTCGGCGGCCCGAGCGCCGGCCTGATGTTCGCCCTCGGCATCGTCGACAAGCTCACCCCCGAGAACCTCACGGGCGGCAAGTTCATCGCGGGCACCGGCACCATCGACGACGAGGGCAAGGTCGGCCCCATCGGCGGCATCCAGATGAAGACCATCGGCGCCCGCAAGGCCGGGGCCGAATACTTCCTGACCCCGGCCGAGAACTGCGCCTCCGCGGCCCAGCACACACCCGAGGGCCTGACCCTGGTGAAGGTGTCCACCATCGGCGACGCCGCCAAGGCACTGGAGAAGATCGGCAAGGGGGACACGGCCGGACTGCCGAAGTGCACCGCGTCCTGACCGAGCCCCCCTCCCGCCCCTAGCTGAAGGTCGCCGCCAGCGCGTCGGCCAGCCCCGGCACCAGGCTCGCGCCGGTCAGCACCTCGCTGGAGGAGTCCTTCTCCCGCAGCCGTACGGCCGACTCCCGCGAGCCGTCGCGCAGCACGCCCACCGTCAGGCGCACCTCCTGCCGCTCGGGGTGGCCCGCGACCCACTTGGTCAGCTGCTTGTCGTTCAGCCCCTCCGGCACGGCGGCCTCGGCGGACGGCGGCAGCATCAGCCGCTCCACCGTCAGGGCGCAGCCGACGACCGCGTCGGGCCAGGCGATGGTGCCGAGGAACTTGTCCAGCGGGGTCCCGGCCGGAACCTCGTCCTGCTCGATCGGGGTGAGCTGGCTCTTGCCCGCGTCGTCCTGGTCCAGGCCGAGCTGCCCGGCGAGGCGGGGCTCCTGCCGGCGCAGCCGGGCCGTGTCGACCAGGGCGAAGAGGCGGGCCGGCTTGTCCCAGCCGAGGGTGGAGGCGTACTCGTCGATCTCGAGGACGGCGCGGGTCAGCGGGCTGGCCGCCATGGGGGTGCCGGGGGAGGGCGAAAGGTTGGACATGGACAACATCCTGCCTCCTTTCCCCCCGATACCGGGAACTGACTAAAGCCTCAGTAAGTTGCATGGGTGGGCCCTACGATCGTGGGCCCAGGACCAGACACAGCGACTTTCGAGGTGCGCACCTTGGCTTTCCAGATGCCGGACCGCGGCGGAGGCCCCTCCGGGCCACGGATGAGAGTCGGCCGCCCCTCCCGGCGCGCCCGGACCCTCCTGACGACACTGGGCGTCCTTGCCGTCCTGGCGATGGCGTTCATCATGTTCGCCGGGTTCTGGACGGACTGGCTCTGGTTCCGCTCCGTCAAGTACTCCTCCGTCTTCACCACCACCCTGTGGACCAAGATCGGCCTCTTCGCCGTCTTCGGCCTGCTGATGGCCGGTGCGGTCGGGCTGAACATCTGGCTGGCGTACCGGCTGCGGCCGCCGCTCAGCGCGATGTCGATGGAGCAGCAGAGCCTCGACCGGTACCGGATGAGCGTCGCCCCGTACAAGAAGTGGCTGCTCCTGGCCATCGCGGCGATCGTCGGACTGATCGCGGGCGCCTCGGCGGCCGGCCAGTGGAAGACCTGGCTGATGTACGTGAACGGGGTGCCCTTCGGGCGCAAGGACCCCCAGTTCCACCTGGACGTGTCGTTCTACACCTTCGACCTGCCCTGGTACCGCTTCCTCCTCGGCTTCGGCTTCGCGGCCGTCGTCCTCTCGGTGATCGCCGCCGTCGTCGTGCACTACCTGTACGGCGGACTGCGCGTGACCAGCCCGGGCGCCCGGGCCACCGCCGCGGCGACCGGGCACCTGTCGGTGCTGCTCGGCCTCTTCGTCACCTTCAAGGCGATCGCGTACTGGCTCGACCGGTACGGCCTCGCCGTGAAGTCCAGCGACTTCAAGGCCGCCGACAACTGGACCGGCCTGCGCTACGTCGACGCCAACGCCTACCTGCCGGCGAAGACGATCCTCGTCGCCATCGCCGCGATCTGCGCGGTGCTGTTCTTCGCCACCCTGTGGCGGCGCACCTGGCAGCTGCCGGTCATCGGCTTCGGCCTGATGGTCCTCTCGGCGATCCTGATCGGCGGGCTCTACCCGGCGATCGTCCAGAAGTTCCAGGTCCAGCCGAACGAGCAGGCCAAGGAATCGCCGTACGTCGAGAAGAACATCAAGGCCACGCGCGACGCCTACGGCATCGACGGGGCCGACGTGAAGGACTACCCGGGCGCCCCGCAGACCGAGGACCGCACCAAGCTGCGCTCGGTGGCCGACACCACGGCCAGCCTGCGCCTGCTCGACCCGAACATCGTCTCGCCGGCCTTCCAGCAGCTCCAGCAGGTCAAGGGCTACTACGGCTTCCCGTCCACGCTGGCGGTCGACCGGTACGACGGCCAGGACACGGTCATCGGGCTGCGCGAGCTGAACATCGGCGGCATCCCGAAGAACAACTGGATCAACGACCACTTCAAGTACACGCACGGCTACGGCGTGGTCGCGGCCAAGGGCACCACCGTCAAGGACGGCGCCCCCGACTTCACGCAGTCCGACCTGCCCTCCAAGGGCATGTTCGGCACCGACTTCGAGCAGCGCATCTACTACGGCGAGCAGACGAAGCAGTACTCGATCGTCGGCGGTCCGCAGAAGGAGCTCGACTACTCGGACGACAAGGGCGAGAAGGAGACCAGCTACAAGGGGAACTCCGGGGTCAACCTGGACAACCCGGTCAACCGCGCCGCGTACGCGCTCGCCTTCAGCGAGCCGCAGATCCTCTACTCCGGCGCCATCGGCGACGGCTCGCGGATCCTGTACAACCGCACGCCCAAGGACCGCGTCGAGGCCGTCGCCCCCTGGCTGACCATCGACGGGGCCCCGTACCCGGCCGTCGTCGAGGGCCGGATCAAGTGGATCGTCGACGCCTACACGACGACGAACGGCTACCCGTACGCCTCGCGCACCACGCTGGGCCAGAGCACCGCGGACTCGCTGACCAACAGCCAGCGCGCGGTGGTCGCCCAGGAGAACCAGGTCAACTACATCCGCAACTCGGTGAAGGCCACCGTCGACGCCTACGACGGCACGGTCGACCTGTACCAGTGGGACACCAAGGACCCGGTCCTGAAGACCTGGATGAAGGCCTTCCCGGGCACCGTGAAGCCCAAGAGCGAGATCTCCAAGCCGCTCATGGACCACATGCGCTACCCGCAGGACCTCTTCAAGGTCCAGCGCGAGCTGCTGACCCGGTACCACGTCACGGACCCGCAGACCTTCCTCAGCGGCAGTGAGGCCTGGGCCGTCCCGGACGACCCGACGACCAAGGCCGGCACGGCGGTCCCGCCGTACTACCTGTCGATGAAGATGCCGGGCCAGCCTGAGAAGGACCAGGTCTTCTCGCTCACGACGACCTTCACGCCGAACGAGCGGCCCAACCTGAGCGCCTTCATGGCGGTGAACGCCGATCCCGGGACCCCGGACTACGGCAAGATCCGAATCCTGAAGATGCCGACCAGCAAGCCGCCGGACGGCCCCGGCCAGGTCCAGAGCAAGTTCCAGTCGGAGCCGAAGATCGCCGAGTCGATCCGGCTGCTGCGCGGCGGCGACTCGGAGATCGAGTACGGCAACCTGCTCGCGGTCCCGATGGACGGCGGGATGCTCTACGTGGAGCCGGTGTACGTGCGCAGCTCCGGGCTGAAGTACCCGTTGCTGCGCAAGGTGCTGGTGACCTACGGCGGCCAGACGGCCTTCGAGGACACCCTGGAGAAGGCGCTGAACGTGGTCTTCGGAGCCGAGGCCCCGACCACGCCGGTGCCGCCGACGACGCCGACGAACCCGACGACGCCGACGAACCCGAACACCCCGCCGACCGCGCAGGACCCGACGGTCAAGGCGGCCCTCGCCGACGCCCAGAAGGCGGTGGAGGAGGCCGACAAGGCGATGAAGGCGGGCGACTGGGCCGCGTACGGCAAGGCGCAGAGCGACCTGCAGGCGGCGCTGAAGCGGGCGATCGACGCGGAGGCGAAGCTGACGGCGCCCAAGCCGGGCGGCTAGGCGGTGCGGAAAACCCCGTAATGGTTCCGTCCCGCGTCGTGATACTGTGGTTTCACCGACGCGGGGTGGAGCAGCTCGGTAGCTCGCTGGGCTCATAACCCAGAGGTCGCAGGTTCAAATCCTGTCCCCGCTACTGAAGACGAAGGCCCGGATCCAATGGGATCCGGGCCTTCGTCATGTCCGGAGCACCGAAAAGGTGCTGTTGGGAGACACGGGGTCACTGGGGCGGGTGAGTTGGGGGGCGAGCGTGTTTGACTTGTCTCTCTGTGGGCATGTCGACAAAACGCTGTAGTGACCTCACTGGCTGCGACATACCAGGTGTACGCGGGTAGCAGGTGATGCGACGATGGGATTTATGGGGGACAGGTCAACTCTGCTGGAGACAGGGCGGTTTGTGAGGGCGGAGGCCGAGTCGGGCGCGGGAACGGGCGAGGCCGCTCCGACCGTTAACGCGCAGACCGCACTGACCGATGCGGACTTTTTGGACAGGCACAGCGCGGCAGAAGCCTTCGGGGACGCCGAGGGTGCCACCGACGCCGAGCTGGAGGCCCGCCACCGCGTGGCCGCCGACAAGGGCGACCCGGGCGCCATGAGCGTGCTCGGCGCCCTGCTGCTGCGCCGCGGCGACCTGGCCGGCGCCGAACCCTACCTCCGCGGCGCCACCGGTGGCGGCGACCGCGCCGCCGCCAACAACCTCGGCGTCCTCCTCCTCCAGCGCGGCTACCCCGACGAGGCCGCCGGCTGGTGGCGGGTCGCCGCCGTCGCCGGATCCGCCCCCGCCGCGCACGCCCTGGGCCGCCACTACCGCGAGCGCGGGGACGAGCCCGCCGCCGAGTACTGGCTGCGCCAGGCGGCCGAGTCCGGACATGCCCTGGGCGCCTACGGCCTGGCCGACCTGCTGGAACACCGCGGGGACAAGGGCATCGAGCGCTGGTTCCGGGCCGCCGCCGAGCAGGGGCACCGCGAGGCCGCCTACCGGCTCGCCCGCCACCTGCGCAAGGGCGACCCCGCCGAGGCCGAGCAGTGGTACCGCCAGGCCGCCGCGCGCGGGCACCGCCGCGCCGGACTGCACCTGGGCGCCCTGCTGGAGGCCCGCGGCGAGCTCAAGGAGGCCGGCCGCTGGTACCTCAGCTCCGCCAAGCAGGGCGAGGCCCGCGCCGCCTGCGCCCTCGGCTTCCTGCTGCGCGACGCCGGCGACGAGGACAGCGCGGCCGCCTGGTGGCACCGCGCCGCCCAGGACGGCGACGGCAACGCCGCGAACGCCCTCGGCGCGCTGCACGCCGCCCGCGGCGAGACCCAGACCGCCGAGAAGTGGTACCGGGTCGCCATGGACGCCGGCGACCACAACGGCGCCTACAACCTCGCCCTGCTCTGCGCCGCCCAGGAGCGGACCGCGCAGGCCGAGCAGTGGTACCGCCGGGCCGCGTACGCCGGCCACCGCGAGGCCGCCAACGCCCTGGCGATCATGCTGCTCCAGGCCGGGGACGCGGCCGGCGCCGAGCCCTGGTTCTCCAAGGCCGCGGAGGCCGGCAGCGTCGACGCCGCCTTCAACCTCGGGATCCTCTTCGCCAGCCGGGACGAGGACCGCTCCGCCCTGAAGTGGTACGAGCGGGCCGCCGCCGCCGGGCACACCGACGCGGCGCTCCAGGTCGGGATCGCCCTCGTGCGCGACGGCGAGGAGCGGGCCGCCGAGCGGCACCTGCGCTGCGCGGCGGGCGGCGGCAGCGCGGAGGCCGCATTCCGGCTGGCCGCCCTGCTGGAATCGCTGGCCCCGCCGCCGGAGCCGGTGGCCCTCGGCGAGCCCGTCGGCGGAGCCGCCCGCACCGAGAGCGAGGAGTGGTACGCGCGCGCCGCCGAGCAGGGCCACCGCCGGGCACAGGTACGGGTCGGCATGCTCGCCGCCGCCCGGGGCGACCTCGCGGTGGCGGCCCGCTGGTACCGGGAGGCGGCCGAGGCCGGCTCCCGCAACGGAGCCTTCAACCTCGGGCTGCTGCTGGCCCGCGAGGGCAGCGAACCCGAGGCGGCCCTGTGGTGGACCCGCGCGGCGGTGGCCGGGCACGGCCGGGCCGCGCTCCGGCTGGGGCTGCTCGCGGCCCGGCACGGGGACCTCGCCGAGGGGCAGAAGTGGTGCGTGCGGGCCATGGAGCTGGGTCCGGCCGAGGTGTCCGAGCGCGCCGCCCGGCTGCGCGACGCCCTGGCCGAGGAACTGTCCGCGTAGGGGCGGCGGAGCCGCCGCCCGCCGGGGTTCCCGACAACTGATTTGCATCTGCCGGGTGGCCTCACGTAGAGTCGTGTTTACCGACGCGGGGTGGAGCAGCTCGGTAGCTCGCTGGGCTCATAACCCAGAGGTCGCAGGTTCAAATCCTGTCCCCGCTACTGAAGGCCCGAGGCCCGGATCCCATGGATCCGGGCCTCGAGTCGTTTCCGGGCCGTTTCTGAACGCGAAGAAGGCCGGGAGCCCAGGGCTCCCGGCCTTCTTCCGTGACGCGTCAGGCGCCCGCGCAGTTCGGGCACACCCCGCGGTACGTCACCTCGACCGCCGAGACCGTGAAGCCGAAGCGCTCGCCGTCGGGCAGGTCGGCCAGCGGGTCGCCCGCCGGGTGGACGTCCCGGATGGCGCCGCACTGGGCGCAGACCAGGTGGTGGTGGGGGCGGTGGGCGTTGGGGTCGTACCGCTTGGCCCGCCGGTCCGTCGAGACTTCGAGGACTTCGCCGATCGATACGAGCTCGCCCAAGGTGTTGTAGACCGTCGCGCGAGAGATCTCGGGCAGTTTGGTCACAGCACGTGCGTGCACCTCGTCCGCCGTCAGGTGCACGTGGTCACCGTCGAGCACTTCGGCCACGACGCGGCGCTGTGCCGTCATGCGCCAGCCGCGTCCGCGAAGTCGTTCCAGCAGGTCACTCATACACGCCAGCCTAACAGCGGGGAATCCGTGTAGATCCCGAACCAGTGTGGACTTGGATGCTTGCTTGACTTAGACAAAGTCCATCGTAGGATCGATTACGGCAAACGCCAAGGACAGGACATGCACGAATGACGCTGGAGGCGCACGTGACGCAGGGACCGCTCACCACGGAGGCCGGGGCTCCGGTCGCCGACAACCAGAACAGCGAGACGGCCGGCGTCGGCGGTCCGGTCCTGGTCCAGGACCAGCTCCTGCTGGAGAAGCTCGCGCACTTCAACCGCGAGCGCATCCCGGAGCGCGTGGTGCACGCCCGCGGCGCCGGCGCCTACGGCACCTTCACGGTGACCGCGGACGTCACCCGGTACACCCGCGCCAAGTTCCTCTCCGAGGTCGGCAAGCAGACCGAAACGTTCCTGCGCTTCTCCACCGTCGCGGACAGCCTCGGCGGCGCCGACGCCCGCCGCGACCCGCGCGGCTGGGCGCTGAAGTTCTACACCGAAGAGGGCAACTACGACCTCGTCGGCAACAACACCCCGGTCTTCTTCATCCGGGACGCCATCAAGTTCCCCGACTTCATCCACACCCAGAAGCGCGACCCGTACACGGGCTCGCAGGAGCCGGACAACGTCTGGGACTTCTGGGGCCTGTCGCCCGAGTCCACCCACCAGGTGACCTGGCTGTTCGGCGACCGCGGCATACCGGCGTCCTACCGCCACATGAACGGCTACGGCTCGCACACCTTCCAGTGGAGCAACGAGGCCGGCGAGGTCTTCTGGGTCAAGTACCACTTCAAGACCGACCAGGGCATCAAGAACCTCACCCAGGCCGAGGCCAACCAGCTCGCCGGCGAGGACCCGGACTCCCACCAGCGCGACCTGCGCGAGTCCATCGAGCGCGGCGAGTTCCCGACCTGGACCGTGCAGGTCCAGATCATGCCGGCGGCCGAGGCGGCGAACTACCGCTTCAACCCGTTCGACCTCACCAAGGTGTGGCCGCACGAGGACTACCCGCCGATCGAGATCGGCAAGCTGGAGCTCAACCGCAACCCGGAGAACGTCTTCGCCGAGGTCGAGCAGAGCATCTTCTCCCCGGCGCACTTCGTCCCCGGCATCGGCCCCTCCCCGGACAAGATGCTCCAGGGCCGTCTCTTCGCGTACGGCGACGCCCACCGCTACCGCGTCGGCATCAACGCCGACCACCTGCCGGTGAACCGCCCGCACGCCACCGAGGCGCGCACCAACTCCCGCGACGGCTACCTGTACGACGGCCGCCACAAGGGCTCCAAGAACTACGAGCCCAACAGCTTCGGCGGCCCCGCCCAGACCGGCCGCCCGCTGTGGGAGTCCACCCCCGTCACCGGCGGCACCGGCAACCACGCCACCCCCTCGCACTCCGAGGACGACGACTTCGTCCAGGCGGGCAACCTCTACCGCCTCTTCTCCGAGGACGAGAAGTCCCGTCTGATCGAGAACCTGTCCGGCTTCATCGCCAAGGTCTCCCGTGACGACATCGTCGAGCGCGCCGTCGAGAACTTCCGCCGGGCGGACGCCGACTTCGGCAAGCGGCTCGAAGCCGCGGTCCAGGCCCTCCGAGGCTGATCAAGGCCGCTTGCCGTAGCAGGACAGCGGGCCGGAACCCCTTCGCCGGGGTTCCGGCCCGCTGTCGTTCCCGTGCCGGAGCGCTACGCGTGCACGGCCCGGCGGGCCGGCACCCAGCAGCGGATGACGTCGCGGACGGAGACGATGCCGACCGGGCCGCCGTCCTCCAGCACGATCAGGTGCCGGAACCCGCCGTGGACCATGGCCTCCGCGGCCTCCTGCACGGTCGCGTCGGGGGTGCAGAAGACGACGTTGTTCGTGGTGTGCGCGCCCACCGACTCCCGGTCGGGGTCGTGGCCGGCGCCGATCGAGTTCAGGATGTCGCGCTCGGTCAGGATGCCGATGCCGCTGTGGTCGGGGTCGAGGACGACGGCCGCGCCGACGCGCCGGCCGGACATCAGGCAGGCCGCCTGACGGAGGGAGTGCGCGGGTCCGAGGGTCAGGATCACGGTGCTCATGGCGTCGCGGACGAGCATGGGGAGAGCCACCTCCTGGGGTGAGCCCCCGCCTGGGTGGGGTGCGGCACGCGTAGGTCCTCCACTTAGAGAAGCCGTTCACAAGCGCACAAGCGGGGGGATCCTCAGACTCCCACGGACACGGAAAGTCATCAAGGGGGCACGCACAGCGCGCGAGCGCGCCGGGCGGCCCTCCGCTTCAGGCCCTCCGCTTCAGGCCCTGCGGTTCAGGAAGCCCAGCATCTCGTCGTGCAGCAGGCCGTTCGAGGCCACCGCGTTGCCGCCGTCCACCCCGTCCACCCCGTCCAGGCTGGTGAACCGGCCGCCCGCCTCCTGCACCACGACCGCGATGGCGGCCATGTCCCACAGGTTCAGCTCCGGCTCGGCGCACAGGTCCAGCGAGCCCTCCGCGACCATCATGTACGGCCAGAAGTCGCCGTACGCCCGCGTACGCCAGCACGCGCGAGTCAGGTCCAGGAAGCCCGGGAGCCGGCCCTGCTCCTCCCAGCCGCTCAGCGAGGAGTACGCGAACGAGGCGTCGCCCAGGGAGGCCACCTTGGACACGGAGACGGGCCCGGCGGGCTCGCCCAGCGCGCCGCCCGCGAAGGCGCCCCCGCCCTGCGAGGCCCACCAGCGGCGGCCCAGCGCCGGGGCCGAGACCACGCCGACGACCGGGCGGAACACCCCGTCCGCGTCCTGTTCCATCAGGGAGATCAGCGTCGCCCAGACCGGGACGCCGCGCACGTAGTTCTTCGTGCCGTCGATCGGGTCCACCACCCAGCGGCGCGGCCCGTCGCCCTTGAGCCCGTACTCCTCGCCGAGGATCGCGTCGTCGGGGCGCGCGGCCTGGATCCCGGCCCGGACGACCTCCTCGGCGGCCTTGTCGGCCTCGCTCACCGGCGTCATGTCCGGCTTCGTCTCCACCTGGAGGTCCAGGGCGCGGAAGCGCTGCATCGTGGCGGCGTCCGCCGCGTCGGCGAGTTCGAGGGCGAGGCGCAGGTCATCGGCATACGTGGACATGGCCGAACAGTATCGAGACCGGCCGGTCCCGGCGAACGAGGTCCACAGTGCGGCCGGGACGCGCCCTTGACGGGACCTGGCGGCCCGTCAACCCTGGTGGGGATGTGCGGCCGGCGAATCCAGCGGGGAGGTGGCGATGCCGACGGCCCGTGAGTCCCTGCTGCAAGCGGCCGAGGCCGCACTGGCCGCCCGGCCCTGGCCGGCCGTGCGGATGGTCGAGGTCGCGGCCGCCGCCGGGGTGTCGCGCCAGACCCTCTACAACGAGTTCGGCGGCAAGGCGGGCCTGGGCCGGGCCCTGGTGCGCCGCTCCGCCGACTGGTACCTCGACGGGGTGGAACGGGCGCTGGCCGCGCCCGCCGCGCGCGGCTCCGCCGAGCGGCTCGCCGCCGTCGCCGACTGGACCGTACGGGCGGCCCGCGCACGGGTCCTCGTACGGGCCCTGCTCACCGGTTCCTGGGGGCCGGGCCTGCCCTCGCCGCCCCCGCCCGGGGGCCGGCAGGCACTCGGGCCGGGGGAGCTGACCCGGGCGGCGCGCGACCGGGCCGCGGCCGCGCTGCCGCAGGAGCCGGCCCGCCGCTGCGAGCTCGCCGTACGGCTCGCGCTGTCCTACGTGGTCGCGCCGGGGGAGCCGGGCCAGGAGCCGGCCGCGGCGGAGCTGCTGCGGCTGCTCAGTGCGCCGAACCGGAGAGCTGGAGGCCGATGACCCCGAGGATCACCAGCGTGATCGAGACGAGTTTGAGGGTCGAGACCAGGTCGCCCAGGAAGACCATGCCGTAGATCGCCGTCCCGGCCGCCCCGATGCCCGTCCACACCGCGTACGCCGGACCCACGTCCAGCTTCTTCAGCGCGAGGGTCAGCAGCCCGAAGCTGCCGAGGGCGAAGCACGCGAAGGCGATCGTCGGCCACAGCCGGGTGAACCCGTGCGACAGCTTGAGGCAGACCGCGAAGCCCGTCTCCAGGATCCCGGCGACCACGACCAGCAGCCACGCCATGGCGTATGCCTCCCCGCGTCAGGTGACTCGGCGTCACTTGGTGCGATTATGCATTTACCAGACATGGGCGGTGGCAAACCCCGCCGGACGATCAACCTGTCGCCGGCGGGTCCGCCCACGGTGCGCCTGCGGTCCGTCTCCGGCCCGCGGTCAGTCGCCCTCGCGGCGCTCGCGGGTCTGCAGCAGCCGCCGCAGCGAGTACAGCCGCGCGGGGTCCGCGTGGCCGTCCTCCACCCACCGGTCGAGCGCGCAGTCCGGCTCGTCGTGGCTGCACGCGCGCGGGCACTCCTCCGTGCCCGGCACCAGCTCCGGGAAGGCCAGCACCACCCGGGACGGGTCCACGTGGTGCAGGCCGAAGGAGCGCACGCCCGGGGTGTCGATGACCCAGCCGTCCCCGGAGGGCAGCGGCAGCGCGAGCGCCGAGGTGGTGGTGTGCCGGCCGCGGCCGGTGACGGCGTTGACGTGCCCGGTGGCCCGCTGGCGGCCCTCGCCGACCAGCGAGTTCACCAGGGTCGTCTTGCCGACGCCGGAGTGGCCGACGAAGGCCGTGATCCGGCCGTCCAGGCGCTCGCGCACCCGGTCGGCGGCATCGCCGGTCGCCAGCTCCTCGCGGTTGGTGACCACGTAGTTCAGCCCGAAGGTCGAGTACACCTCCAGGATCTTGTCCGCGGAGGTCAGGTCGGACTTGGTGAGGACCAGCAGCGGCTCCAGCCCGGCGTCGTACGCGGCCACCAGGCAGCGGTCGATCATCCGGGGCCGGGGCTCCGGGTCGGCCAGCGCCGTGACGATGGCCAGCTGGTCGGCGTTGGCGACGACCACCCGCTCGTACGGGTCGTCGTCGTCCGCGGTCCGCCGCAGGACCGACTTGCGCTCCTGGATCCGCACGATCCGCGCGAGGGTGTCCTTCTTGCCGGACAGGTCACCGACGAGCGACACCCGGTCGCCGACCACCGCCGCCTTGCGGCCCAGTTCGCGGGCCTTCATGGCGATGACCTTGCGGTCCTCGACCAGGCAGGTCAGCCGGCCGCGGTCCACGGTGAGGACGAAGCCGTCGGAGGCGTCCTCGTGCTTGGGCCGGATGTTCGTCCTGGCCCGGTTGCCCTTGGGGTTCGGGCGCTGGCGGATGTCGTCCTCGTCGGTGTGCTTGCCGTACCTGCGCATGACCGGGCCCCTACGCTCCCGCTCCCGTCGGTCCTGCGAGCATGTCCGTCCACATCTTCGGGAAGTCCGGCAGGGTCTTCGCGGTCGTCGCCACGTTCTCGATCTCCACGCCCGGCACGGCCAGGCCGATCACCGCGCCGGCCGTGGCCATGCGGTGGTCGTCGTAGGTGTGGAACACGCCGCCGTGCAGCTTGCGCGGACGGATCCGCAGGCCGTCCTCGGTCTCGGTGACGTCGCCGCCGAGGCCGTTGATCTCCGCGGTCAGCGCCGCCAGCCGGTCCGTCTCGTGCAGCCGCAGGTGCGCGACGCCGCGCAGGACCGACTCCGAGTCCGCGAGCGCGGCCACGGCCGCGATGCCCGGGGTCAGCTCGCCGACCTCGCTCAGGTCCACGTCGATGCCGTGGATCTTGCCGGTGCCGGTGAAGACCAGGCCCGCCTCGGTCAGCTCGCAGGAGCCGCCCATCGCGGTGAAGATCTCGCGCAGTGCGTCACCGGGCTGCGTGGTGCGCAGCGGCCAGTCCGGGATGGTGACCGTGCCGCCGGTGATCAGCGCCGCGGCCATGAAGGGCTGGGCGTTGGACAGGTCCGGCTCGACGACCATGTCGCGGCCGAGGAGCGCGCCCGGCGCCACCCGCCACACGTCCTTCTCGCCGCCGGCTTCGGGGGTGTCGACCTGGGCGCCGGCCGCGCGCAGCATGTCCACGGTCATGCGGATGTGCGGCATCGAGGGCAGCTTGCCGCCCACGTGCCGGACCTCGACGCCCTGGTTGAAGCGCGGCGCGGACAGCAGCAGCGCCGAGACGAACTGGGAGGAGTTGGAGGCGTCGATCTCGACCGTGCCGCCCTCCAGGGCCCCGCCGCCCTGGACGGTCATGGGCAGCGCGCCCCGGCCGTCGTCGTCGATCCGGGCGCCGAGGGCGCGCAGCGCGGTGATGACCTGACCGAGGGGGCGCTCGTAGGAGCGCGGGTCGCCGTCGAAGCGGATGTCGCCGTCGGCCAGGGTGGCCACGGGCGGCAGGAAGCGCATGACCGTGCCGGCATTGCCGACGTCGACGGTGGCCGGGCCGTGCAGGGCCGCCGGGATGATCCGCCAGGCCTCGCCGCTGTCGCCGTCGGCGGAGCTGGAGGAGACGGTCTCCTCGATGCCGACGCCCAGCGCCCGCAGGGCGTCCGACATCAGCTGGGAGTCTCGCGAGCGCAGCGGGCGGCGCACCCAGCCCGGCTCGGCCGCGAGGGCGGCGAGCACGAGGGCGCGGTTGGTGACCGATTTGGACCCAGGCACGGTGACGGTGGCGTGGACGGCCTGCTCCGCGAACGGAGCGGGCCAGAGGTCATGGAGCGCGGGGGTCTCGGTCATGGCCCTTACTTTAGTGGCTCCCCACGGCCCCCGATCTGGATCGCGGCCCCGTCTCAGAGGGCGAGCAGCCAGCGCCCGCCGCCGATGAGGCAGCACAGGGTGACCGTGTGGAACATGAGCAGCCAGGCGACCGGATGGACGTGCGTGAGGCGGCCCAGCTGGTCCGCGTCGGACTCCGGAGCCGCGCCGCCCCGGCGCTGGGCCTGGAGCTCGAACACCGGCCGCACCGAGCCCAGCAGCAGGAACCACACCACCCCGTACGCGAACGCCGCCTGGACCGCCTCGGGGGCCTTCCAGGACACCAGCAGGAACGTCCCGCCGGTCAGCACCACCGTCAGCAGCCCGTACGCGTTCCGGATCATCACCAGCATCACCAGCAGCAGCGCGGTCGCCGCCCACAGCAGCAGCGTGATCCGGTGCGCCGCCAGCAGGGCCGCCCCGCCCAGGCCCAGCAGCGCGGGCGCCGTGTAGCCGGCGGCGAGCATCAGGACCATCCCGATCCCGGTCGGCTTGCCCCAGCTGAGGGTCACCCCGCTGGTGTCGGAGTGCAGCCGGATCCCGGTGAGCCGGCGCCCGGTCAGCAGGGCGAGCAGTCCGTGGCCGCCCTCGTGCGCGATGGTGATCGCGTTCCGCGCCACCAGCCACACCGGCCGGGGCGCCACGACCGCGAGCGCGGCCAGTCCGGTCGCCAGCACCAGCCAGAAGGCGGGCGCGGCCTGTATTCCGGTGAGCCGGTCCCAGAGGCCGGCCGTCGTGCTGCTGTCCATGGAGTGGCGGACTCCTTGCGGTCGGAGGTCGGGTCCATGGCAGTGTGTCAGCCATGTGCGGAAGGTTTGCGGCGAGTCGGACGCCCCAGGAGCTGGCGGGGATATTCGGGATCGAGAGGTGGGAGCCGAGCGAGACCCTGGCCCCCGACTGGAACGTGGCGCCGACCAAGGAGGTCCACGTCGTCCTCGACCGTCCCCTGAAAGACGCGCGGGACCCCCGTCCGGTTCGCCAGCTGCGGGTGCTGAAGTGGGGCCTGGTCCCCTCCTGGGCGCAGAACCCCGAGGGCGCGGCCCGGATGATCAACGCCCGGTCCGAGACCCTGCACGAGAAGCCGTCCTTCCGCCGCCCCTTCGCGCAGCGCCGCTGCATCGTCCCCGCCGACGGGTACTACGAGTGGGTCACCGCGCACGACGAGCGGGAGCTGGAGGTCGAGGGGAAGAAGAAGCGGGCCCGCAAGCAGCCGTACTTCGTGCTCCCCGCCGACGGCTCGGTCTTCGCGATGGCCGGGATCTACGAGTTCTGGCGCGACGCCACCCTGCCCGCCGACCACCCCGGCGCCTGGTGGGCCACCTGCTCGGTGATCACCGCCGAGGCCGAGACCACCCCGCTGGGGGTGGCGCCCGCCGAGGGGCCGCGCTCGCTCTCCGAGATCCACCCCCGGATGCCGCTGATGCTGACCCCGGACCGCTGGGACGCCTGGCTGGACCCCGCCCGCACCGACGAGAACGGGCTGCGGGCGCTGCTGGCGCCCCCGCCGGGCGGGCTGATGCGGGCGTACCCGGTGGCCACGGCGGTGAGCAGCGTACGCAACAACGGGCCGGAGCTGCTCCGGGAGCTGGAGGGTCCGGAGGAGGCCACCCTCTTCTAGGGCGGCGCCCTGCCGTCCCAGGGGCCCGCCGCCCGGCAGGATGGGCCCATGAGCACCCGTACCGAGAGCGTCGACACCCCGGCCGGCGAGGCCCGGATCACCTGGCACGCCGCCCGCGCCGCGAAGCTGGTGCTGGCCCTGGGCCACGGCGCCGGCGGCGGCATCGAAGCCCGCGACCTCCAGGCCCTGGCCGCGGCACTGCCCGCCCGGGGCGTCACCGTCGCCCTGGTCGAGCAGCCCTGGCGGGTCGCCGGGAAGAAGGTCGCCGCCGCGCCCAAGGTGCTGGACGAGGGCTGGCGGGCCCTGTGGCCCGCGCTGGAGCGGCCGGGGCCGCCCGTGGTGGCCGGCGGTCGCAGCGCCGGGGCCCGCGTGGCCTGCCGGACCGCCGCAGACCTGGGCGCGGCCGGGGTGCTCGCGCTGGCCTTCCCGCTGCACCCGCCGGGCAAGCCGGAGAAGTCCCGCGCCGAGGAGCTGCTGGGCGCCGGGCGGCCCGTCCTCGTGGTGCAGGGCGGCCGGGACCCCTTCGGGCGGCCGGAGGAGTTCCCGGGAGGGGAGCACGAGCTCGTGGAGGTGCCCTTCGGCGACCACGGCTTCGCCGTGCCGAAGAAGGCCGACCTGACCCAGGAGGAGGCCCTGGCGGTCATCACGGACGCGGTCGCCCCCTGGCTCGCCGGGCTCCCGGCCTGACCCGGGGACGGCCCGGACGGAGCCCCGGACGGGCCCGGACGGACTCCCGCCGGAGCCCCGGAAGCCGCGGACCGCGCCGCGGACGCCCCAAGGAGCCCCGGACGGGCCCCTCCGCGGTCCGGACCTGACAGATTCCGGCGTGACCCCGCTCACCCGCCCCGCCCGGCCCCCGGAAATCGGCGAAAACCCTTGGCGCACCGGGGAATGCGCTGCCCCGGCCGCCTGTTGTGGGGAGTGTCGGAACGCAGGGGAAAGACTTCGGAGGAGAGGGAGCGCATGACCCAGGTCATCAGCCAGAACCGCCCGCAGGCCGCTGACCTGGAATGGACGGTGCTGCCCGCCCCCAAGCGAGACTCGCTTCGGGCGGCGGAGGGCCGGGAAGGTCGACTATTCTCCGATTCGAGCGGATCCGCTTTCGGAGCCGCCACGCTGTCGGAGGAGGTGGGTCCTGTCGCTGGGACCGACGAAGGCCAGGCACAGGAGACGACCGCTGAGCGCAATGCGCGTTTCGAGCGGGACGCCCTCGGCTACCTCGACCAGATGTACTCCGCCGCGCTGCGCATGACGCGCAATCCGGCCGACGCCGAGGACCTGGTCCAGGAGACCTACGCGAAGGCGTACGCGTCCTTCCACCAGTTCCGCGAGGGCACCAACCTCAAGGCGTGGCTCTACCGCATTCTGACCAACACGTTCATCAACTCCTACCGCAAGAAGCAGCGTGAGCCGCAGCGCAGCGCCGCCGAGGAGATCGAGGACTGGCAGCTGGCGCGCGCCGAGTCGCACATGTCGACCGGTCTGCGTTCCGCCGAATCGCAGGCGCTCGACCACCTGCCCGATTCGGACGTGAAGGAAGCGCTCCAGGCCATTCCCGAGGAGTTCCGCATCGCGGTCTATCTTGCCGACGTAGAGGGCTTTGCGTACAAGGAGATCGCGGACATCATGGGTACACCCATCGGTACGGTCATGTCGCGGCTGCACCGTGGGCGCCGTCAACTCCGCGGAATGCTGGAGGACTATGCCCGTGAGCGCGGGCTGGTCCCCGCCGGCGCGGGAGAGTCGAACGACCTGAAAGGCTCGGGCTCATGAGCTGCGGAGAGCCGCACGAGACGGAGTGCGCCGAGGTCCTGGATCATCTATACGAGTTCCTGGACCACGAGATGCCCGACAGTGACTGCACGAAGTTCGAGACGCACTTCGGCGAATGCAATCCCTGTCTGGAGAAGTACGGCCTGGAACAGGCCGTGAAGAAGCTGGTCAAGCGCTGCTGCGGATCGGACGACGTGCCGACCGATCTCCGCTCCAAGGTCATGGGCCGGATCGAACTGATCCGTTCGGGTCAGGCCGTCCCGGAGGGTGACATCACCGCCGGGCCCGCGACCGGCTGAACGGTCCGGTCCGAACGCTGAACCACCGCCCCCGGAACCACACTTCATTCACTCGAAGGTGCTAATCCGGGGGCGCCCGTACGGCGCAATGCGAAAATGTGCCCCGCTCCGTTCGGGTGCCGACCTATTCTCCCCTCGCGGTACCGCTCCATTCCGGTACCCGGTTTTCCCGGCCCCTGGGGGAGGAGAGCGCCATGCGGGTACTTCCGCCGATGGCGCGCGCCTGCGTCCTGGCCGCCGTCCTCGCCGCCTCGGCCTGCGCCGCCCCGGCCCTCCTCCCAGGCTCCGCGACGCCCTGGCCCGCCGTGGCCCTGCTGGCCCTCCTCTACCTCGGCTGCGAGTCGGCGCGGCACCTGCCCGTCCTCGGCCGCCGGGTCCCAGAGGGCATCGGTTCCTTCTTCCCGGTGGTCATGGCCGCCGTATTCCTGCTGCCGCCCCCGGCCGCCGCGCTCGTGGCGGTCCCCGGAGGGCTCGCGCAGGGCGTCGTGCGGCGGCCCGCCGGGGTCCGCCGGATCTGGCACGCCGCCCAGCAGGCGTGCGCCGCCTGGGCGGCCGGGCGGGCCTACGCGCTCCTCGGCGGCCGGGAGACCCTCACCGGCGGGGGCGCCGAACCCGCCGGCCGGGTGGCCGACTTCCCGTACGCGATGCTCCCCGCGGCCGTCGCGGCCGTCGTCTTCTGCCTGGTCCTCACCGCCCTCGACGCGGCCGTCCTCGCCGCCGCCGAGGGCCGGCCCGCCGCCACCGCCTGGCGCGGACTCGCCGGCCGGTCCCTGGTCCCGCACTGCGTGCACGGGCTCGCCGGCCTGATGATGGCCGTCATGTGGCGCGGCCCGTACGGGGCTCCGGCCGCGCTGCTCGTCCTGCTGCCGATGTACATCTCCTGCTGGGTCTTCGCCCAGTACCACCGCGAACGCGCCGCGCACCGGGCCACCATCCGCGCCCTGGTGCAGGCCGTCGACATCAAGGACCGCTACACGCGCGGGCACAGCGAACGGGTCGGCCAGGCCTCCACCATGATCGCCCGCGAGCTGGGCATGGGGGACGACCGCCTCGAAGTGGTCCGGATCGCCGGGATCCTGCACGACGTCGGCAAGCTCGGCGTGCCGACCCGGCTGCTGCGCAAGGACGGGCCGCTCACCCCGGAGGAGCGCCGCACCATCGAACTGCACCCCGAGTACGGGCACGAGATGGTGCGGGGCATCGGTTTCCTCGGCGAGGCCCGGTCCGCGATCCTGCACCACCACGAGCGGGTCGACGGCTCCGGCTACCCGTACGGGCTCAGCGGCGAGCAGATCCCGGTCCTGGCCCGCGTGGTGGCGGTGGCCGACTCCTTCGACGCCATGACCTCCACCCGCTCCTACAGCCGCGCCCGGCCGGTGGCGACCGCCCTCGCGGAGCTGGAGCGCTGCGCCGGGGCGCAGTTCGACCCGGCGATGGTGCGGGCCCTGGTCGCCGCCATCGGCCGGCACGGCTGGCACCCCGTGGTCACCTCGGACGAGGACCTCCAGGTCATCCCCGCAGCCCCGGGCCCGCCGCGCCGGGAGACCGCGGACGGCGCCCCGGGCGGGACCTCCGGCGGAAGCCCCGCCGGGGCCTCTGGCGGGACCCCGGCAGGGGCCTCCGGTGCGGCCGGCGAGGGCGTCGGGGACGGGGCCGCCGGGCCGCGGGCCGGCGATCCCGCCGGGCGGGCCGGCGGCGGCCGGTGAGGGCCCTCGCCGGCTGGGCCGTACGCGCCGCCGCGGCCGTGCTCACCGCCGCCGGGCTGGGCCACACCCTGTGGACCGGAGTCGTCGAACCCGGCACCGCCCTGGCCTTCGGCACCCTCGTCGCCCTCGGCGAACTCGCCCGCCGCGACCACCGACCGACCCGCACCGGCGACGGCACCGGCGACGCCGCCGGACCCGCCGGCCCCGGCCGGCCCGCACCCCTCGGCTCCGCCGGGGCCCTCGCGTACGCCCTGCTCGGCCACGACGCCGGGCACCCCACCCACCACGGGGTGCTCCAGACCGTCGCCGTCGTCGTCGCGGCCGCCCTCGCCGGCACCGTCCCGCACATCGCCCGGGGCCACGGACCGGCCCTGGACCACGTGGCCCGCCGGGTCCTCACCGTGGCCTTCGCCGCCGCCTGCTTCCAGCCCCTGCACAACTCGGGCAGGCTCGGCGACCGGCTCGGGCAGGGCCCGTACCTCGTCCTGTTCCTGCTGCTCCTGCTGGGCCTCACCGCCCTGTGCGACGCCGTCCTCGCCGCCGTCACGGCCGGGGCCCGCACCGGCTGGCCGTACGGGCCCCTGCTCCGCGACGAGCTGCGCGCCCTGCCCGGCGCCGGCTCGGCGATCTGCGCCACCGGCGTCGTGATGGCCCTCGGGGTGGCCGTGGCGGGCCTGTGGGCCCTGCCGGTGTTCTGCGTGCCGCTGCTGCTGACCCAGCTGTCCTTCCACCGGATCACCGCCGTCCGCACCACCTACCGCCAGACCATCACCTCCCTCGCCCGGGCCACCGAGATCGCCGGCTACACCGCCCCCGGGCACGCCCGCCGGGTCGCCGCCCTCAGCCGCGCCGTCGGCCGCGAGCTGGGCCTGTCGGAGCGGGAGCTCACGGTCCTGGAGTACGCCGCGCTGATGCACGACATCGGCCAGCTCTCGCTCGTCGACCCCGTCCCCGCCGGGGCCACCGCCGGACTGCCCGCCGCCGAGGCGCGCCGGATCGCCGAGCTGGGCGGCGAGGTGGCCCGCCAGACCGGGGTGCCGGCGGAGGTCGCGGTGATCGTGGAACGCCAGGCGGATCCGTACCGTGAGCAGCCCGTCGCCGCCCGCATCGTGCGCGCGGTCAACGCGTACGACGACCTGGCGGTCGGCGGCCGTCACCCGGGCGGCTCACTGGCCGCCCTCGAACAGTTGCGCCTGGGCACCGGCCGCGACTACCAGCCGGAGGTCGTGGAGTCCTTGGCGAGGGTTCTGGCCAGGGGCGGACGCGGCAGAGTCGTACCCGTTCCGCCGGGGTAACCCATGGGTAATGAGCGGCCGTCCGAGCGGGCATGGTTGGATGCAGTAGGAGTGTCCGTGAGGGTGTGCGCAAGGCTGCACCTGTCCCCCAGCCACCGCTGGGGGTGCCCCCAAGCAGGCGGGAATCGTGAGGATCTTCGGGAAGGTACGGCATCGGCCCTCCGCCTCGTGGCGGCAGGCCACCGACCGCGCGTTCACGCTGATCGGCGACGGTCGGTACGAGGACGCGGGCGCGCTGCTGACCAGGGCTGCCGATCTTGAGCCCTGGCTGTCCGAGTCCTGGTTCAACCTGGCACTTCTCCACAAGTTCCGGCACGACTGGGAACAGGCCAGGTCCGCCGGACTGCGCGCCGTGGCCCTGCTCGACCGCGAGACCGGCGCCCCGGACTGGTGGAACGTCGGCATCGCCGCGACCGCGCTCCAGGACTGGCCGCTGGCCCGCCGGGCCTGGCAGGCGTACGGGCTGAAGGTGCCCGGCGACCCGCACAGCACGGCCGGTACCGGTGAGCCGGTGGGCATGGAGCTGGGCAGCGCCGCCGTACGGCTGTCGCCCGAGGGCGAGGCCGAGGTCGTGTGGGGCCGCAGGCTCGATCCAGCCCGGATGGAAGTCCTGTCCATCCCGCTGCCCTCCTCCGGACGGCGCTGGGGCGAGGTCGTCCTGCACGACGGAGTGCCGCACGGCGAGCGGATCACCGCGGCCGGCCCCTCGTACCCGGTCTTCGACGAGATCGAGCTGTGGGCCCCCTCGCCGGTGCCGACCTGGGTGGTGCTGCTGGAGGCGGCCACCGAGGCCGACCGCGACGCCCTGGAACAGCTGGCCTCGGACGCCGGCTTCGCCGCGGAGGACTGGTCCTCCTCGGTGCGCCTGCTGTGCCGGACCTGTTCGGAGAGCGCGATGCCCAGCGGCGAGGGCAACGGCGACCACCTCGACCCGCACGACCACAGCGAACCGGGCCACCCCGGCCCGCTGGGCCACCGGACGGCCGGATCCGGCTCCCTGTGGGTGCCCGAGCGAGAGTGCGGCATCGCCGCGCCGGCCGGCCTGGTGCGCGGGCTGCTCGACGGCTGGGTCGCCGACAGCCCCGACAGCCGTGAGTGGCGGGATCTGGAGGAAGTCTGCTGACCCTGGGCCGTAGGCTGTACGGGCACACCACGGACTTGAGGGAAGGCGTACGGCGGACATGGCGCAGCAGGAGAACCAGGTGACCCCGATCGACGACGAGGGCTACGTCGTGGACACCGAGGACTGTGAGGCGCGCGAGCTGGCCTACCGCGAGCGCGGTACCTCCCGCCCGATCACGGTCGTCGGCAACCCGGTGCTGCACAGCGAGTGCAAGGACGTCACCGAGTTCGGCGACGAGCTGGCCAAGCTGATCGACGACATGTTCGCCAGCCAGAAGACCGCCGAGGGCGTGGGCCTGGCCGCCAACCAGATCGGCGTGGACGCCAAGGTCTTCGTCTACGACTGCCCGGACGACGACGGCGTCCGCCACACCGGCGTCGTGGTCAACCCCAGGCTCGTCGAGCTGCCCGCCGCGGCCCGCGTGCTGGACGACTCGAACGAGGGCTGCCTGTCGGTCCCGACCGCGTACGCCTCGCTGGCCCGCCCGGACTACGCCGAGGTCACCGGCCAGGACGCCCAGGGCAACCCGATCAAGGTCCGCGGTACCGGCTACTTCGCCCGCTGCCTCCAGCACGAGACCGACCACCTGTACGGCTACCTGTACATCGACCGCCTCTCGAAGCGCGACCGCAAGGACGCGCTGCGCCAGATGGCGGAGAACACCCCGCGCTACGAGATCGTCCCGAACGACTGATCCCGGGCTCGCCCCGCACGCGTACGAAGGCCCCGCTCCGAACCGGAGCGGGGCCTTCGCATGTGGGGGGAGTGGCCGGCGCGCGCGGTGCGGGCGCGGACGGCTCACTCGGATGACATCACCGCCGCCGGACCCCGGCCAGACCCCCGTTCCCCGAATGTCAAGTCACGGTCGATAACCGGCCGTTGGGCCCCGGCCCCGGCCCCGGTCAGGTCGTGCTCAGGCCACCGCGCGGGGTCCCCGGAAGGCGCGGCGGAAGGCGTTCGGGGTGGTGCCGATGGTGCGCAGGAAGTGGTGGCGCAGGGCGGCCGCGGTGCCGAAGCCGCTGCGGCCGGCGATGGCGTCCACCGTGTCGTCGGTGGCCTCCAGCAACTCCTGCGCCAGCAGCACCCGCTGGCGCAGCACCCACTGGTACGGGGTGGTGCCCGTCTCCTGGAGGAAGCGGCGGGCGAAGGTCCGCGGCGACATGTGGGCCCGCTCCGCCAGCCGCTCGACGGTGATCTCCTCGTCCAGGTGCCGGGACATCCACCCGAGCACCTCGCCGACCGTGTCGCAGGAGGTGCGGGGGAGCGGCCGCTGGATGAACTGGGCCTGGCCGCCGTCGCGGTGGGGCGGTACCACCATCCGCCGGGCGATGGTGTTGGCCACCTCGGCGCCGTGCTCCTGGCGGACCACGTGCAGGCAGGCGTCGATGCCGGAGGCGGTGCCGGCGGAGGTGATCACCGGCCCCTCGTCCACGTAGAGCACGTCCGGGTCGACCCGGGCCGCCGGGTAGCGGCGGGCCAGCGCCGCGGAGTGCATCCAGTGCGTGGTGCAGCGCCGCCCGTCCAGCAGCCCGGCCGCGCCGAGCACGAAGGCGCCGCTGCACACGCTGAGCACCCGCGCCCCCCGGTCCACGGCCCGGCGCAGGGCGTCGAGGAACGGCTCGGGGTAGTCCCGCACCGGCGCCTGCCGGTCGGCGGGCAGGCAGATCAGGTCGGCCTCCTCCAGCCGCTCCAGCCCGTGCGCCGGCGCGATGGTGAAGCCGACGTCCGCCATGGCCAGCGGCCCGTCCTCGGCCGCGCACACCGCGAAGTCGTACACGGGGAGTCCCTGCTCGCTCCGGTCGATCCCGAAGACCTCGCAGAAGATCCCGAACTCGAAGGGCGCCACTCCGTCGACGAGGGCCACCGCCACGTTCTTCAGCATGGGGCCAGTGTGGCAGTAATTCGCCCTTCCATGACAGTCCTGCCACTGTCCGGTTCCGGCGGGCCGGGCGATCTTTGAGTCA
Source organism: Streptomyces sp. NBC_00158 (assembly GCF_045160885.1). NCBI lineage: Bacteria > Bacillati > Actinomycetota > Actinomycetes > Kitasatosporales > Streptomycetaceae > Streptomyces > Streptomyces sp. NBC_00158. The sequence goes on along the minus strand of NZ_CP108161.1, from coordinate 2,305,614 downwards.
TGAACACGTTCCTCGACTACCTCACCGTCCTCGCCGTCGCCGCCCTCCTCCTCGCCCCCGCCCTCCACGGCGCCCTCCGCGACCGCCGCACGAACCGCCAGCTCGCCGCCGCGGCCCGGCCCGCCCCCGCCCGCACAGCACGACGTCCCCGCCCCCGGACGGTGCCGGGAGCGGGGACGTGCGTACAGCGGACGGCGGCCGGGGCCTAGAAGTCCTCGTCCAGGTCGACCGTGCCCTCCACGGCGACCTGGTAGGCCGACGGGCGGCGCTCGAAGAAGTTCGTCAGCTCCTGGACGCCCTGGAGCTCCATGAACGAGAACGGGTTTTGCGAGCCGTACACCGGCGGGAAGCCGAGGCGGACCAGGCGCTGGTCGGCGACGCACTCCAGGTACTCGCGCATCGAGTCGGTGTTCATGCCCGGCAGGCCGTCACCGCACAGGTCGCGGCCGAACTGGAGCTCCGCCTCGACGGCCTCCTTCAGCATGTCGGTGACCTGCTGCTGGAGCGCGTCGTCGAAGAGCTCCGGCTCCTCCTTGCGGACCGTGTCCACGACCTCGAACGCGAAGTTCATGTGCATGGTCTCGTCCCGGAAAACCCAGTTGGTGCCGGTCGCCAGGCCGTGCAGCAGGCCGCGCGAGCGGAACCAGTACACGTACGCGAAGGCGCCGTAGAAGAACAGGCCCTCGATGCACGCGGCGAAGCAGATCAGGTTCAGCAGGAAGCGGCGCCGGTCGGCGGCCGTCTCCAGGCGCTCGATCTTCTCGACCGAGTCCATCCACTTGAAGCAGAACTGCGCCTTCTCGCGGATCGACGGGATCTCCTCGACGGCGTCGAAGGCCGCCGCGCGGTCGTCCGGGTCGGGCAGGTAGGTGTCGAGCAGCGTCAGGTAGAACTGGACGTGCACGGCCTCCTCGAACAGCTGGCGCGACAGGTACAGGCGCGCCTCCGGGGAGTTGATGTGCTTGTACAGCGTCAGGACGAGGTTGTTCGAGACGATCGAGTCGCCCGTCGCGAAGAACGCGACCAGACGGCCGATCATGTGCTGCTCGGCCGGCGTCAGCTTCGCGAGGTCGGCGACGTCGGAGTGGAGGTCGACCTCCTCCACCGTCCAGGTGTTCTTGATCGCGTCCCGGTAGCGCTCGTAGAAGTCCGGGTAGCGCATCGGACGGAGCGTGAGCTCGAAGCCCGGGTCGAGGAGGTTCTTCTTCTCGGTGGAGCTCATTACTGGCAGGCCTCGCAGGACTCGGGGTTCTCAAGGGAGCAGGCCAGCGCCTCGGCGTCGAGCGCCTGGGGCAGCTGGGCCGGGGTGGTGGCGGCCGGGACGGCGGCGGCGCCGGACGCGGCGCGGGCGATCTTCGTCGCCGGGCGCGAGCGCAGGTAGTACGTGGTCTTCAGACCCTGCTTCCAGGCGTACGCGTACATCGAGCTGAGCTTGCCGATGGTGGGCGTCTCCAGGAACAGGTTCAGCGACTGGCTCTGGTCCAGGTACGGCGTACGGGCCGCCGCCATGTCGATCAGGCCGCGCTGCGGGATCTCCCACGCCGTGCGGTACAGCTCGCGGATCTCGGCCGGGATCCAGCCGAAGCCCTGGACGGAGCCGGAGGAGTCGCGCAGGGCCTCGCGGGTCTGCGCGTCCCACACGCCGAGCTGCTTGAGGTCCTCGACCAGGTAGCCGTTGACCTGGAGGAACTCGCCACTGAGGGTCTCGCGCTTGAAGAGGTTGGAGACCTGCGGCTCGATGCACTCGTAGACGCCCGCGATCGAGGCGATCGTCGCCGTCGGGGCGATGGCGAGGAGCAGGGAGTTGCGCATGCCGGTCTCCGCGACGCGGGCGCGCAGGGCGTCCCAGCGCTCGGGCCAGTGGCGCTCGGTCTCGTAGTGGTCCGGGTGCAGGACGCCCTGGGCGGTGCGGGTCTCGGCCCAGGCCGGGAGCGGGCCGGAGCGCTCGGCGAGGTCGCAGGAGGCCTCGTACGCGGCCAGCATGATCCGCTCGGCGATCTTCGTGGACAGGGCCTTGGCGGCGGCCGAGTCGAAGGGCAGGCGCAGCTTGAAGAAGACGTCCTGGAGGCCCATCGCGCCCAGGCCCACCGGACGCCACTTGGCGTTGGAGCGGCCGGCCTGCTCGGTCGGGTAGAAGTTGATGTCCACGACGCGGTCGAGGAAGGTCACGGCCGTGCGGACGGTCTCGTCCAGGCGCTCCCAGTCCATGTCGCCGTCGGCGACGAAGGCGCCGAGGTTGACCGAACCGAGGTTGCAGACGGCCGTCTCGGCGTCGTTGGTGACCTCGATGATCTCGGTGCAGAGGTTGGAGGAGTGGACGACGGTGCCGGGCAGCGCGGTCTGGTTCGCGGTCCGGTTGGAGGCGTCCTTGAAGGTCATCCAGCCCTGGCCGGTCTGCGCGAGGGTGCGCATCATGCGGCCGTACAGGTCGCGGGCCGGCATGGTCTTCTTGGCGAGGCCGGCCGCCTCCGCCTTGACGTAGGCGGCGTCGAACTCGTCGCCGTACAGGTCGACCAGCTCGGGGACGTCGGCCGGGGAGAACAGCGACCAGTCGGCGTCGGCGTTCACGCGGCGCATGAACTCGTCCGGGATCCAGTGGGCGAGGTTGAGGTTGTGCGTACGGCGCTGGTCCTCGCCGGTGTTGTCGCGGAGCTCCAGGAACTCCTCGATGTCCGCGTGCCAGGTTTCCAGGTAGACGGCGGCGGCACCCTTGCGGCGGCCGCCCTGGTTCACGGCGGCGACGGAGGCGTCGAGGGTCTTCAGGAACGGCACGATGCCGTTGGAGTGGCCGTTGGTGCCGCGGATCAGCGAACCGCGGGCGCGGATGCGGGAGTACGAGAGGCCGATGCCGCCGGCGTGCTTGGACAGGCGCGCCACCTGGTGGTAGCGGTCGTAGATCGAGTCCAGCTCGTCCAGCGGGGAGTCCAGCAGGTAGCAGGAGGACATCTGCGGGTGGCGGGTGCCGGAGTTGAAGAGCGTGGGGGAGGACGGCAGGTAGTCGAGCCGGCTCATCAAGGTGTAGAGCGAGGCGACTTCCTCGACGGCCTGGACGCTCTGGTCCTCGGCGAGGCCGCAGGCCACGCGCAGCATGAAGTACTGCGGGGTCTCGATCACCTGGCGGGTGATGGGGTGGCGCAGCAGGTAGCGGCTGTGCAGGGTGCGCAGGCCGAAGAAGCCGAAGCGGTCGTCGGCGCCCTCGGCGAGCGCGTGCTCGACCAGCGCGTCCAGGCGGGCGGCGTGGGCGGCGACGAACTCGGCGGTGCGGTCGGCGATCAGGCCCTCGCGGTGGCCGACGGCGACGGACTCGGCGAAGGAGGTCGCGCCCTGGCCGGCGGCCTCGTCGGCCACGGCCAGCGTCAGCAGGCGGGCGGCGAGCCGGGAGTAGGCGGGGTCCTCGGAGATCAGGCCCGCCGCGGCCTCGGTGGCCAGCCCGCGCAGCTCGGCCTCGTCGGCGGTGGCGCTGCGGCCGCGCAGGGCGGCGGCGGCGATCCGGCCGGGGTCGGTGTCGGGGAGGTCGGCGGTCAGCTCGGTGAGAGTACGCAGCAGCGCGGCCCCCGGGCCTTCGGTGGTGTCGCCAGAAACGGACTCGGCGCGCGGTGCGGAAGGCGCGATGGTCACGGCGGGAGCTCTCCCTCGCTCGGCCCGGTCTTCGGCGGATCGGGGCGGGGGGAGGCGCATGCGGGCGCGACGGGATCGCGTACTCACCACATGGCGTCCACCGGCCCAACCGCGAGGCCCGGACGTGTCGGCACCCGGTTCGGTCGATCCGGGCGCACTGTCGGCAGGTCCTCGGACTTTTCATACCGTTGCGGGACAGTTCCGGATTCGCACCGGATTCCCCTGCGGCGACAGCGAGGATGAGCATACATGTGGGGGGCCGCCCGTGCGCGACCCACCACATGTTGTGTCGGCGCGGCTACAGCTCCAGACGGTAGGTCAGCAGTTTCAGCGCCGGGACGGGTGACCAGTCGAGCTCGGGAGTGCGTACGAAGCCCAGTCGCCCGTAGATCCGCTGGGCGCCCAGCATGGCCGGCTGGGTCGACAGCACCAGGGCCGTGACGCCCAGGGCGCGGGCCCGTTCGGCACAGGCGCGTACGAGGGCCTCCCCGACGCCCTTGCCGCGCGCCTCGGGGGCCACCGCGAGCATCCGGAACTCGGCCTCGCGCGGCCCGGCCACGTCCGCGAGCCGGCTGCCGGGTGCGGCGAACGTCACGCCGCCGAGCACCCGGCCGTCCTCCACGGCGACGAGCACCTCCCCGTCGTCGGCCCGCCCGGCGACGTCGCGCAGGACGTTCAGGTAGGTGTCGTCCTCGTTCAGGTCCAGCAGCCCATCCCCGGTGTAGGCGGCTCCGGTGATCTCCCCGAGCCGCCCGTACTCGTCTTCCCTCGCCGTTCTGATCTCGAAGTCCATGCCGCCGAGTGTGCCGGACGGGTGTCGGTGGTCGGCGCTATCGTCGGAGACGGCACCGTCGAGGAAGGCGGTCGAGGAAGGCGAGCGAGGCATGACCCTCATGACTGACCGTCCCCACATGACGACCGAGGACTTCGAAGCCGTGGCGCGCATAGCGGCCCGCGAGCGGGTGGGGACACGGCTGGAATTCATCGACGGGGTCATCAGGAGCAAGGCCATGCCGGACGCGGACCACGGGCGGATCGTCCAGTGGCTCACCCGGATCTGCCTGCAGTACCGGCCGGAGCTCTGGATGCATCCGGGGCAGGGGATCAAGGTGGAACCGTACCGACAGGGCCGCGCCATTCCGGATGGAGTCCTGGCACACGAGGACGCGTTCGTCGGCCAGGGCGACTGGGCCGAACCCGAGCCGGTCCTCATGGCTGTCGAGGTGACCTCGTGGGACGCCGACACCCGTCGGCGGGATCACGTCGAGACGCCCCGCGCCTATGCGGAGACGGGAATCCCCGTGTACCTGCTGATCGACCGGGCCAAGTGTGAGGTCTCCGTCTACAGCCAGCCCGTCGGCCGCGAGTACAAGAGCATCCACATCGTGCCGTACGGCACGGAGATCGCCCTCCCCGAGCCCGTCGGCATCACTCTCCAGACCGATGTCCTCAAGGACTGGGTGCGCTGACTCGGAGCACGTGAAGGGCCCCGCCGGAAGCGCCGGCGGGGCCCTCCTGGCCGTTCAGCAGCAGCGGAAGCCCTCGCGCGGGTCCGCCTCGCGGGCGTCGGTGCGGGCCCGCTCGAAGGCGCGCCGGGTCAGGACCTCGGCGTCCGGGTCGTGCGAGCGCGCGTGCGCCACGTAGCGGTCGTACGCGGCCTCGCCGGAGAACTCCCTTACGTAGAACCGGGCCTTCGCCAGCGCCCCGCGCACCCCGCCGCTCACGCGACCGGTTCCTTGGCCTTGCCCCCGCTCCCGTCGAGGCCGGCGGCCGCGAGCTCGGCCTTCTCCTCGGCGGTGGCGATGAGCCCGGCCGGGGCGATGATCTTCGACTCGGTCCACGGCACCTCGGAGAGGCTGACCGCCCCGGGGTTGCGGACGGCCTTCAGGCAGACCCGGGCCGCGTCCACCAGTACGACGATGATCAGGAGCGCGAACAGTGCCGACAGGACCCCGTCGACCGTGGCGTTGGTGACCACGGTGTGCATGTCGTCCATGTTCTTGGCGGGCGGCAGCACCTTCCCGGCGTCGATGCCGGTCTGGTACTTGTCGCGCTGGGCGAAGAAGCCGACCTTCACGTCGTCGGAGAAGATCTTCTGGTAGCTCGCGGTGAGGGTGACGGCCACGTCCCACGCCAGCGGAACGCCCGTGACCCAGGCCCACTTGAGCCGCCCGGACTTGACCAGCAGCGTGGTGCAGACGGCCAGCGCGACCGCCGCGAGCAGCTGGTTCGCGATGCCGAACAGCGGGAAGAGCTGGTTGATGCCGCCCAGCGGGTCCTTGACGCCGACCCACAGGAAGTAGCCCCAGCCGCCGACGACGATGGCGCTGGCGAGCCACACGCCGGGCTTCCAGCTGACGTCCTTGAAGGACTTGTGCACGTTGCCGAGGGTGTCCTGGAGCATGAACCGGCCGACGCGGGTGCCGGCGTCGACGGTGGTCAGGATGAACAGGGCCTCGAACATGATGGCGAAGTGGTACCAGAAGGCCTTCATCCCGGCGCCGCCGATGACCGAGGAGAAGATCTCCGACATCCCGAGTGCGAAGGTCGGCGCGCCGCCCGTACGGGACAGCAGGCTGGCCTCCTCGACGTCCTTCGCGGCCTGCGCGAGGGCCTCGGGGCTGATGGCGAAGCCGAAGTCGGTGACGGCCTTCGAGGCGGTCTGGACGGTGGCGCCGATGACGCCGCCGGGGGAGTTCACCGCGAAGAAGAGGCCGGGCTCGATGATGCTCGCCGCTATCACCGCCATGACGGCGACGAACGACTCGGTGAGCATGGCGCCGTAGCCGATGACCCGGACCTGGGTCTCCTTCTGGATCATCTTCGGGGTGGTGCCCGAGGCGACCAGCGAGTGGAAGCCGGACAGGGCGCCGCAGGCGATGGTGATGAAGACGAAGGGGAACATCGAACCGGCGAAGACGGGGCCGTCGCCGCGCGTGGCGAAGTCGGTGACCGAGGGCATCTTCAGCGTCGGCATCGCGATGACCACGCCGGCCGCCATCAGGGCGATGGTGCCGACCTTCATGAAGGTGGACAGGTAGTCGCGGGGCGCGAGCAGCAGCCACACCGGCAGCACCGATGCGATGAAGCCGTACACGACCATCCAGATGACCAGCGTCTCCTTCTCCAGGGTGAAGGTGGCCGCCCAGGAGGAGTCGGCGACCCAGCCGCCGGCGACGATGGCGAGGAGCAGCAGCGCGACGCCGATGACGGAGACCTCGGTGACCCGGCCCGGCCGCAGGACGCGCAGGTAGACGCCCATGAAGAGGGCGATCGGGATGGTCATGCCGATGGAGAAGACACCCCAGGGGGAGTGCGCCAGGGCGTTGACGATGACCAGTGCGAGCACCGCCAGCAGGATGACCATGATGACGAACACGGCGACGAGGGCGGCGGCGCCGCCGACGGGGCCGATCTCGTCCCGGGCCATCTGGCCGAGCGAGCGGCCGTCGCGCCGGGTGGAGAAGAACAGGGTCACCATGTCCTGGACGGCGCCGGCGAAGATGACGCCCGCGACGATCCAGATGGTGCCCGGCAGGTAGCCCATCTGCGCGGCGAGCACCGGGCCGACCAGGGGGCCGGCGCCGGCGACGGCGGCGAAGTGGTGGCCGAAGAGCACGCGCCGGTCGGTGGGGTGGAAGTCGACACCGTTGTCGAGGCGTTCGGCGGGGGTGGCCCGCGTCTTGTCGAGCCGCAGGACGCGGGTGGCGATGAACCGGGAGTAGAAGCGGTAGCCGATGGCGTACGAGCCCAGCGCGGCGGCGAGCAGCCAGGCGGCCGAGATCTCCTCACCCCGGGACAGTGCCAGTACGCCCCAGCCGATGGCCCCGACGAGGGCCACGCCCACCCAGACGGCGATGGACTGCGGGGAGGTCCGTCCGAGGGGAGGGGGCGAGCCGGGGCCCGCCGGTCCTCCCGCTGTCGGAGCCCCGTCCGTACCTGTTGCTTCCGGTTCCGGCATGATCCTCGTCCCCTCGTTGATCATCTGCTTAAGCGCAGGGAATCTACGGGGGGTTACCGCTGGATGTAAGCCCCCGTCCGCATAGCGGTACGAGCGTCCACCCAGGTCGGAGGGGGAGTCAACCGGTGATCAGGTAGCAGGTCGCTGGAGGCGGGCAACGAACTTGTAACGGTCGCCGCGATATACCGAACGCACCCATTCGACCGGTTCCCCGTCGGCGTCCAGGGAGTGCCGGGAGAGCATCAGCATCGGCAGACCCACGTCGGTGCCGAGCAGTCCGGCCTCGCGCGGGGTGGCGAGGGAGGTCTCGATGGTCTCCTCGGCCTCCGCGAGCCGGACGTCGTACACCTCGGCGAGGGCGGTGTAGAGCGAGGTGTACTTGACGAGGGAGCGGCGCAGCGCGGGGAAGCGCTTGGCCGACAGGTGGGTGGTCTCGATGGCCATCGGTTCGCCGCTGGCCAGGCGCAGCCGCTCGATGCGCAGGACCCGTCCGCCCGTGGCGATCTTCAATAGGCCCGCGAGGGTGTCGTCGGCGGTGACGTACCCGATGTCCAGGAGCTGGGACGTGGGCTCAAGGCCCTGGGCCCGCATGTCCTCGGTGTAGGAGGACAGTTGCAGCGGCTGCGAGACCTTGGGCTTGGCGACGAAGGTGCCCTTGCCCTGGATGCGCTCCAGCCGGCCCTCGACGACGAGCTCCTGGAGGGCCTGCCGGACGGTGGTCCGGGAGGTGTCGAATTCGGCCGCGAGAGTACGCTCGGGCGGCACGGGGGTGCCGGGGGGGAGCGTTTCGGTCATGTCGAGCAAGTGCCGCTTGAGTCGGTAGTACTTGGGCACGCGTGCCGTGCGAGTGGCCGGCCCGCCTTCCGGCTCCGTGGTCGCCCCTTCGGTGGCCATCGCCGCCCGCCTTCCCGACTCCAGTTTCGCTGCCGTCACCGGCTCCTCCGATATGTGCGGTCACATGGTGACACGGGCGGGAGGGCAGGCCTCCTCCCCTCCCCCAGGTGTCGGTCCGATAACGGACCGAGCACCCGCTCATTAGACCCTTGACACCCCTAAAGGTCTAGGCCAAGCTCCCGGTACTGGTCTAAACCAATGTGGATCAGATCCCGGCCCCACGGCAGTACTTGGTACGTACGTCACCGCGGCGGGCGAGGGAAGGTGCAAAGCAGCAGCATCCCTGAGGAGGGTGGCGTGAAGCGCAAGCTCATTGCGGCGGTCGGTGTCGTGGGCATGATGGTCGGTGTCGCGGCGTGCGGCAACGGCGGCGACGACAAGCCGAAGTCCGACGCGTCGGGTGGCGCCAAGGAGATCACCGTCTGGGTGATGGACGGTTCCGCGCCGAAGGCCTGGATCGAGCAGGTCAACAAGGAGTTCTCGGCCAAGCACCCCGGTGTCACGGTCAAGGTCGAGGAGCAGAAGTGGACGGGCATCCAGGAGAAGGTCACCACGGCCCTCTCCGAGAACACCCCGCCGGACGTCATCGAGCTCGGCAACACCCAGACCGCCGGTTACGCGGTCACCGGCGGCCTCGCCGACCTGACCAAGGACAAGGCCAAGCTCGGCGCCGACGCCTGGCAGAAGAGCATGCTCGCCTCCGCCGAGGTCGAGGGCAAGCTCTACTCCGCCCCGTGGTACGCCGCCAACCGCGTCGTCGTCTACGACAAGAAGGCCTACGAGAAGGCCGGCGTCACCCCGCCGAAGACCCGCGACGAGTGGATCGCCGGTCTGGAGAAGCTGAAGGCGTCCGACCCCTCCGCCCAGCCGATCTACCTGCCCGGCCAGAGCTGGTACATCCTCGCCGGCTTCATCTGGGACGAGGGCGGCGACCTCGCCGTCAAGGACGGCGGCAAGTGGAAGGGCCAGCTGGCCACCCCGCAGGCCGCCTCCGCCATGGACTTCTACAAGAAGCTCCAGTCCTTCTCCACCGCGCCGAAGGACAAGGACGAGGCCACCCCGCAGCAGTCCACCGACATCATCCCCAAGGGCGGCGTCTCCTCCTGGATCGGTCTCGGCTGGGAGGCCGGCGGTGCGGAGAAGGCCATCAAGGACGCGGGCAAGGAGGCCGACTTCGGCTACTTCCCGATCCCGGGCAAGACGGCCGACAAGTCCGGCACCGTCTTCCTCGGCGGCTCCAACCTCGCCGTGGCCGAGCGCTCCAAGAACAAGGAGCTCGCCAAGGAGTGGCTGGCCCTCGCCACCGGCAAGGACCAGATGACCAAGTACGCCGCCGAGGTCAAGGGCGCGCTGCTGCCGAACCAGACCGGCGCGAACTTCGCCCCGGCCGCCGGCTCCTTCGCCGAGGCCATGGCCAAGGCCGGCGCCAACGGCAAGATCACCCCGGTGACCGCGGGCTGGGCGAACGTCGAGACCGAGCCGAACCCCATCAAGGAGTTCATGACCAAGGTCCTGAAGGGTGAGGACGCCGCCAAGGCGGGCGCGGAAGCGGACAAGGAAATCGCGAACCGCATCAACAAGTAACAGCCCCACCCGGCAGTACCCGCACAGCCCAGCAGTGTGAACGCACCGGGGGGTGCGGCGGGCGGCCAGCCGCCCGCCGCGCCCCCGGTCGCGCATTTGACTCCACAGTCAACCGCGAGGAAGCCAAGCCATGACCGTGCACTCCCAGGGAGCGACGACCAGCGCTCCACAGGACGCACCACACAAGTCCGCCGGACGGCCGCCCGAGGCGCCCACAGCCGCCACCGGCCCCAGTGATACGTCTCCTCGCGGGGGCAGAAGGTCGCTCCCCTCGGGGTGGCTGCCCTACCTGCTGGTCCTGCCGGCCGTGGCCAGCCTCGCGCTCCTGCTGCTGTACCCGCTGATCAAGAACGTGATCCTGTCCTTCCAGGACATCAACAAGATCGAGTTCATCCAGCGGAAGTACCCCTTCGCGGGGATCGACAACTACACCCAGCTGCTCGGCGACTCGAACTTCTGGACCGTCGTCGTCCGCAGCTTCGCCTTCACCCTCGCCAACGTCGTGCTGATCATGGTGATCGGCAGCCTCATCGGCATCCTGCTCAACCGCCTCGGCAAGTGGATGCGCCTGGTCCTCTCGATGGCCCTGGTGATGGCCTGGGCCATGCCGATCGTCGCCTCCGTCCAGGTCTTCTACTGGCTGTTCGACGAGCAGTTCGGCGTCATCAACTGGGTGATGCGCACCCTCGGCTTCTCCGGCTACGAGCAGCACAACTGGTTCGAGACCGGCTTCTCCACCCTGACGATCATCACGCTCCTGGTCGTCTGGGGCTCCATCCCCTTCGTCGCCCTCAACATGTACGCCGGCCTCACCACGGTCGGCGCCGAGCTGTACGAGGCCGCGCGCATGGACGGGGCCAACGGGTGGCAGACCTTCTGGAAGGTCGTCTTCCCCAACCTCCGGCCCTTCTTCATGGTCACCACGTTCCTCGAGGTGATCTGGGTCTTCAAGGCCTTCACCCAGGTCTACGCGATGAACAAGGGCGGCCCGGACCGCGGCTCCGAGATCCTCCCGGTCTTCGCCTACGTCGAGGGCCAGAGCCAGGCCCACTACGGCCTCGCCGCCGCGATCTCCGTCCTGACGATCGTGATCCTGCTGGTCGTCATGTCCTTCTACTTCCGCCTGATCCTGAAGCAGGAGGAGGAGCAGTGAGCACCACCACCGCCCCGAACGAGCCCGCACAGCAGCTGCGCACCCGCAAGCCGCTGCGCCCCGCGACCGTCGCCAAGAACCTGGGCGCGGTGCTCCTGGCCCTGGTCTTCGTCTTCCCGGTCTACTGGATGTTCTCCTCGGCCCTCAAGCCGAACAGCGAGATCCTCACCAAGGACCCGGTCTTCGTCTTCACCCCGACGATGGACAACTTCACCAAGGCCACCGGCGTCGAGAACTTCTGGACGTACGTCACCAACAGCCTGGTCGTCACCGTCGGCGCCGTCCTGCTGGCCCTGCTCGTCGCGCTCGCCGCGAGCTTCGCGATCGCCCGCATGAAGTTCAAGGGCCGCAAGGGCCTCGTCCTCGGCGTGATGATGGCCCAGATGGCCCCCTGGGAGGTCATGGTCATCGCGATGTACATGATCATGCGCGACGCCGAGATGCTGAACAGCCTCGCCGTGCTGACCGCGATCTACTTCGCGATGGTCCTCCCCTTCACCATCTGGACCCTGCGCGGCTTCATCGCCGCGGTCCCGGTGACCCTGGAGGAGGCCGCCCAGATCGACGGCTGCACCCGCGGCCAGGCCTTCCGCAAGGTGATCTTCCCGCTGCTGGCCCCCGGCCTGATGTCCACCTCGCTCTTCGGCTTCATCACCGCCTGGAACGAGTTCGCGATGGTCCTGATCCTCAACAAGGACAAGACCGCCCAGACCCTGCCCCTGTGGCTGACCCAGTTCAAGACCGCCTTCGGCAACGACTGGGGCGCCACCATGGCCGCGTCCTCGATCTTCGCGATCCCAGTCCTGGTGATCTTCATCTTCCTCCAGCGCAAGGCCGTCGGCGGCATGACCTCCGGCGCCGTGAAGGGATAACGGACCATGACGATCCTTGCGCACCGCGTCGACAGCCTCACCCGCGACGCCCTCGCGGTCCTCCAGCCCGGCTTCGAGGGCACCACCGCCCCCGCCTGGCTGCTGCGCCAGGTCGGCGAGGGGCTCACCGCCGTCGGCCTGTTCGGTCGCAACATCGCCTCGCCCGAGCAGCTCGCCGCGCTCACCGGGCAGCTGCGGGAGGTCCGGGAGGACGTACTCGTCGCCATCGACGAGGAGGGCGGCGACGTCACCCGCCTGGAGGTCCGGGGCGGCTCGTCCTTCCCCGGCAACCTCGCCCTCGGCTCCGTCGACGACACCGCCCTGACCCGCGAGGTCGCCCGCGAGCTGGGCCGCCGCCTCGCCGAGTGCGGGGTCAACCTCAACTGGGCCCCGTCGGCGGACGTCAACTCCAACCCCGACAACCCGGTCATCGGCGTCCGCTCCTTCGGCGCCGACACCGCGCTCGCCGCCCGGCACACCGCCGCGTACGTCGAGGGCCTCCAGGCCGCCGGCGTCGCCGCCTGCACCAAGCACTTCCCGGGCCACGGCGACACCAACGTCGACTCGCACCACGCGCTGCCCCGCATCGACGTCGACCTGGACACCCTCCAGGCCCGCGAGCTGGTCCCGTTCAAGGCCGCCATCGAGGCCGGCACCAAGGCCGTGATGAGCGCCCACATCCTGGTGCCCGCCCTCGACCCGACCCGCCCCGCCACCCTCAGCCCGCAGGTCCTCACCGGCCTGCTGCGCAAGGAGCTGGGCTACGAGGGCCTCATCGTCACCGACGGCATGGAGATGAACGCCATCGCCGGGACGTACGGCATCGAACGCGGCTCGGTGCTCGCCATCGCGGCCGGCGCCGACGCCATCTGCGTCGGCGGGGGCCTCGCCGACGAGGCGACCGTGCTGGGCCTGCGCGACGCGCTGGTCGCCGCCGTACGCGAGGGCGTGCTCCCGGAGGAGCGGCTCGCCGACGCCGCCGCCCGGGTCCGCGCCCTCGCCGACTGGACCCTCCGGTCCCGCCCGGACGCGCCGCGGGAGGGGAGCGGCGCGTCCGGCATCGGCCTCACGGCGGCCCGCCGCGCGGTCGTCGTCTCGGGCACGGCGGCTCCGGTCTCCGACCCGTACGTCGCCACGCTCGCCCCCGTCGCGAACATCGCGGTGGGCGACGAGACCCCGTGGGGGGTCGCCGCCGAGCTCGCCGAGCTGCTCCCGGGCACCGGCTCGGGCGTCTACGCCGAGGGATCGGCCGCCGCCGACGTGCTCGCGGCCGCGGGGGAGCGCACCGTCGTGGCGGTGGTCCGGGACGCGCACCGGCACCCGTGGATGACGGACGTCCTGGACGCCCTGGTCGCGGCCAGGCCGGACACCGTGGTCGTGGAGATGGGCCTGCCGCGCGCCGAGCCGCGCGGGGCGCTGTACGTCGCCACGCACGGCGCCGCCCGCGTCTGCGGGCGGGCCGCGGCCGAGGTCATCGCCGGCCGGGCCTGAGACACGAGAAGGCCGGGCCCCCGTGGAGGGGGGCCCGGCCTTCTCGTGTTCCCGGGGTTACAGACCCTGCCAGGCCGGCTTGGCGGCGTAGGTCTGGCGGAAGTAGTCGGCCAGCTTCAGCTTGGAGGCGGCGGCCTCGTCCACGACGACGGTCGCGTGCCGGTGCAGCTGCAGCGCCGAGGCCGGGACCAGCGCGGACAGCGGGCCCTCGACGGTCTGGGCGACGGCCTCGGCCTTGCCCTCGCCGGTGGCCAGCAGGACCAGGTGGCGGGCGTCGAGGATGGTGCCGATGCCCTGGGTGATGACGTGGTGCGGCACCTGGTCCATGTCGTGGTCGAAGAAGCGCGCGTTGTCCACGCGGGTCTGCTCCGTCAGCGTCTTGATGCGGGTGCGGGAGGCCAGCGAGGAGCAGGGCTCGTTGAAGCCGATGTGCCCGTCGGTGCCGATGCCCAGCAGCTGGAGGTCCACCCCGCCGGCGGCGGCGAGGGCCGCGTCGTACGCCTCGCAGGCCGCCTGGACGTCCTCGGCGGAGCCGTCGGGGCCCATGAAGGAGGCCTCGGTCAGGCCGAGGGGCTCGACGACCTCGCGGAGCACCACGGCGCGGTAGGACTCCGGGTGCCCGGCCGGCAGGCCGACGTACTCGTCGAGCTGGCAGATCCGGGCGGCGGAGGCGTCGACCTCGCCGGCCTTGACCTTGGCCGCGAGGGCTTCGTAGATGGGCAGCGGGGTAGAGCCGGTCGCCACACCGAGCAGGGCGTCGGGCTTGCGGCGGACCAGGGCGGCCATGGCCTCCGCGATGAGCTCGCCGCCTGCCTTGGCGTCCGGGACGATGACAACTTCCACGCTGGGCCTGCCGATCTGAGTGGTGTGCGGGGTTGTGGTATAGACCAATCTAGCAGAGTGGGCTCGCCCGCGGCGGGCCTCCGGCACATCCATCGTCCCGCCGTTCCCGGCCCCCCGCCCGGCTTGCGGGTGCCGCTGCGCGGGCTGCTCCCCGCCCCGCCCTTCGCCCGTTCCCCCGGGGGCTCCGCCCCCGGACCCCCGCGCCTCAAACGCCGGCGGGGCTATGTATGGCCCGTCCGGCGTTTGAGGACCGGGGTCAGGGGCGCAGCCCCCGGGAACGGTGGAAGTGGGGGTCCCCCCGGACGGAGTCTGGGGGAGGGTAGGGGACCTCGCCCCGCACAGCGGCACCCCCTCCGCCCGGCCCGGTCCGCTACAGCAGCGACAGCTGGAGGCCGCCCGTGGCGGAGAGGTGCTGGCCGGTGACCCAGCGGGAGTCCGGCGAGGCCAGGAAGGCCACCACGTCGGCGACCTCCTCCGTCGTGCCCACCCGGTTGAAGACCGACCGGGAGGCGGCGTGCGCGCGGGCCGCCGGATCGGCCAGCCAGGCCGCGTTCAGGTCGGTCTCCGTGATGCCGGGGCCCACCGAGTTCACCGTGATCCCGCGCGGGGCGAGCGCGGCGGCCAGGGACACCGTCAGCGCGTTCACCGCGCCCTTGGCCATGACCGTGGCGAGGATCGCCGGCAGGGCGATGTCCGGGGTACCGGTCACGTTCACGATCCGGCCCCCGTCCGCCAGCCGCTCCAGCCCGTGCTTGATCACGAAGAACGGCGCCTGCGCGTTGAGCGCCTGGACCCGCTGGAAGGTCTCCTCGTCCGTCTCGCCGATGCCCGCGAAGGCAGCCGCCCCGGCGTTGTTCACCAGGACGTCCACCCGCTCGGTGTGCGCGGGGTGGGCCTCGTACGCGGCCCAGAGCGCCTGCGCGTCCCCGGGTACCCCGAGCTCCGCCCCGATGGCGAAGGCCCGGCCCCCGGCCGCCTCGATCGCCCCGACGGTCTCCTTCGCCGCGGTCTCGTTGCTCCCGTAGTGCACCGCGACCAGCGCCCCGTCCCGCGCCAGCCGCTCGGCGACGGCCCTCCCGATGCCCCGGCTGCCGCCCGTGACCAGTGCCGTCTTCCCCTTGAGCACGCCCATGACGCGCCCCCCTCCATCAATCACTAGTGGTCGCTACAGAAAGGGACCGTACCAGATTCCGTAGCGGCCGCTATAGAATGACGCCATGGTGACAGGACAGCGCGGCAGGCCCCGCTCCTTCGACCGGGCCGCCGCTCTCGAAAAGGCGATGCTCACCTTCTGGGAGCAGGGCTACGAGACCACGTCCATCGCGGACCTGACCCGCAACCTGGGCATCGGCGCCCCCAGCCTCTACGCCGCCTTCGGCGACAAGCGCAAGCTCTTCGACGAGGTCGTGGTGGTCTACGGCAGCCGGTACGGGGACTTCGCGAGCGTGGCGCTCTCCGAGGAGCCCACCGCCGCCGCGGCCATCGGCCGCATCCTGCGCGAGGCCGCCGAGATCTACACCGACCCCGCCCACCCGCCGGGCTGCATGGTGATCAGCGCGGCCGCCAACACCACCTCGGAGGAGGTGGCGGAGGCCCTGCGCGAGCGCCGCAACACCAACCTGGAGCTGTTCGAGAGCCGCATCAGGGCCGACATCGCGAGCGGCGAGCTGCCGGCCGGGACCGACGCGCGGGCGCTGGCCCGCTTCGCCGGGGCGGTGCTCCAGGGGATGTCCCAGCAGTCGCGCGACGGGGCGAGCCGGGAGGAGCTGGAGGCGGTCGCGGAGAGGGCGCTGCTGGCCTGGCCGTGACGGTGAAGCGGAATCCGCGCGGGGAGATGCGCCGGGGAGAACCGGGGGAATCCGCACGAGAGGCGCTTTCCTCTGGGCCACGGTGCAGGGCGGGACCCTCAACCCACCCGGCACCGTAGCCCGGAGTACTTACGGCCGTAGGGTGTGCGGTGCCCGGCGGCCGTTTGGGAGGTGCCTGCGCGGTCAGGGCAGAACGCGTGGCCACCTCGCTCCGTCCTCCTGTGCGGGGAGGGCGGAAGTCTGAAACCCAATTGTGGACTAGACCAATCTGTCCTGTCCATCCAAGTGCGGGGTCTACTGACCCGTCACTTCCTCCAACAGTACGCGGAGTGTGCCCTTCCTGGATACTCCTGAGTATTCGTGGTGGGGAAAGTCATCCTCGTACCCGGGGTACGCTCGCAAGGTGCCCTCCATGAACGACCTCGTACGCCAGCACACCGCTCTCGGTGAAACCGACCTGGAGTGGTTGCACCTGCTGGTCTCGGAGTGGCAGCTGCTCTCCGACCTCTCCTTCGCCGACCTCGTGCTCTGGGTCCCCACCCTCGACGGCACCCGGTACGTCTCCGTGGCGCAGATGCGGCCCAACACCGGCCCCACCTCCTACCAGGACGACATGGTCGGCCACCTGGTCCCGCGCGGCCGCCGCCCGCTGCTCGACGCCGCCCTCGACGAGGGGCGCATCGTCCGCGAGGGCGACCCGGAGTGGCGGGAGGAGGTGCCGGTCCGCGTCGAGTCGATCCCCGTCCGCCGCGAGGGGCGCGTCCTCGGCGTGATCGCGCGGAACACCAATCTGCTCACTGTGCGTACACCGAGCCGGCTGGAGCTGACCTACCTCCAGTCCGCCTCCGACCTCGCCCAGATGATCGCCGCGGGTGCCTTCCCCTTCCCGGGGCAGCAGGTGGACATGGACGCCTCCCCGCGCGTCGGCGACGGCCTGATCCGCCTCGACGCCGACGGCGTGGTGACGTACGCGTCCCCGAACGCGCTCTCCGCCTACCACCGACTCGGCCTCGCCGCCGACCTGGTCGGCCAGCACCTCGGCACCACCACCGCCGAACTCGCCCCCTCCCGGGGCCCGGTGGACGAGGCCCTGGTCAAGCTCGCCAGCGGCTGGGCCCCGCGCGAGACCGAGGTCGAGGGCAACGGGGGCGTCATCCAGCTGCGCGCCATCCCGCTCAAGCCCAAGGGGACCCGCATCGGCTCCCTCGTCCTGTGCCGCGACGTCACCGAACTGCGCCGTCGCGAACGTGAACTGATCACCAAGGACGCCACCATCCGGGAGATCCACCACCGGGTGAAGAACAACCTCCAGACCGTGGCCGCCCTCTTGCGGCTCCAGGGCCGCCGGATGGATTCGCCCCAGGCCCGCGAGGCGCTGAACGAGGCGGTGCGCCGCGTCGGTTCGATCGCGATCGTGCACGAGACCCTCTCCCAGAACCTCGACGAGCGGGTCGAGTTCGACGAGATCGCCGACCGCGTGATCGCGATGGTCGCCGAGATCTCGCCCGGCCGGGTGGAGTGCCGGCGCCTCGGCCGGTTCGGGATCCTGGACGCGGAGGTCGCCACTCCGCTGTCGATGGTGCTGACGGAGATCCTGCAGAACGCCCTGGAGCACGCGTTCACCCACGGGGAGGGCGGCACGGTGGAGGTGTCGGCCGGCCGTTCGGGCAGCGGCCGCAACGACTCCCGGCTGCTGATCACCGTCGTCGACGACGGCTGCGGTCTGCCCGACGGCTTCGACCCCCAGCGGGCCGGCAACCTCGGCCTGCAGATCGTACGGACCCTCGTGGAGGGCGAACTCGGCGGCACCTTCGACATGGTCCGGGCCGAGCCGCGCGGCACCCGGGTCGTCCTCGACATACCCGCCAGCCCGCAGAAGTAGTACGAACGGCCCGTCACTCAGTGTGACGGGCCGTTCTCCGCGCACTGCGGCGGCAAAGCACTGAGCCCCGGACCGGGGTTACCGGTCCGGGGCTCAAGAGCACGTTGCTGAGCGCTTATATGGGTACTACGCGCTGCGGCTCGAGGCTCGAAAGTCGATGTCAGGCGGTGGCGTTACGCGCCCGATTGCGAGCGGCGCGGCGCTTCATGGCGCGGCGCTCGTCCTCGCTGAGACCGCCCCAGACGCCGGAGTCCTGACCGGACTCGAGCGCCCACTGCAGGCACTGCTCCATGACGGGGCAGCGGCGGCAGACGGCCTTGGCTTCCTCGATCTGCAGCAGCGCAGGACCGGTGTTGCCGATGGGGAAGAAGAGTTCCGGGTCTTCCTCGCGGCAAACGGCGTTGTGACGCCAGTCCATGGCTGCTCCATCTCCTTGTATTGCGGGCAGGTTGCTTGTGAATGTGAACGCTTTCACGAATCCCCCCGTGAGGGAAGGGCCGACGCCCAGTTGCCTGGTGCGGTCCGAAGATTCGTGGTGGGGTTCTGGCGGTCTGTGTGGGTGCCGGTTCTGCGGGCTGTCCCGATCGCCATGTAGAGATTCGCAAACCTCGGACGGGGATACAACCCCTTCCGGAAAGTTTTTTTGGATTCGTCGGTGTCTACTAGGTCACAGCCCTAGTTCCTGGGGGTGGACTGGCGTGTAAACGTTCGACTGAAAGGACTTTGGGCCCTTCCACTCACACAATCACACGCAGTGCACGGCGTACGCCTGTGAACCGAACGCTGGTGCGCAGTCCGAGGTGATCGCCGTCCATCTGGAATGGGAGCGGAACCTTCGAATGCAAGGTGAAGTCCGTCAGATCGTGCAGAGACACCGCGTGCTTGCCGTGCGGACCGCGCTCAGGAGTCGAGGTCAGGAGCTGTGTCGCGTACCTGGCCACGGCCGGAGTTGACAAACGGTCCAGCGCCAATACGTCAAGTGCGGTATCGAACGACGCCTCCGGAGAGGCGTAAAGGGGCTTGTTCCCCAGATACGTCCAGGGCGAGGTGTTGCAGACTATCGACAGCACCAGGCCCGACACCGGATCCACGCCGGGCTGCTCCAGGGTGATCGTGCCGTGCCGCCGGTTCGGTTCCTCCCAGAACTGGCGCATCAGCTGCCGCACGTACAGGGCATGGGTCGAACGCTTGCCGCGCTCGCGCTGCTGCTCGACCCGCCCCACCACGCCGGCGTCGAAACCCAAGCCCGCGCAGAACGTGAACCAGCGCTCCGGCACCGACTCGTCCTCGGTCCCCGGCACACCGGACGCCAGCCCCAGCCCGACCGTCCGCTCGCGCTTCTCCCGCAGCGCGTCCAGCAGGGCACCCGTCGCCTCGACCGAATCGTTCGGCAGCCCGAGCGCGCGGGCGAACACGTTCGTGGAACCTCCCGGGACCACGGCCAGCCCCGGCAGCCGCTCCGGATCGGGACCCTCGTGCAGGAGTCCGTTGACCACCTCGTTGACGGTGCCGTCACCGCCGAGCGCCACCACCAGGTCGACGCCCTCCCGCGCGGCCCTGCGCCCGAGGTCGCGCGCGTGCCCCCGGTACTCGGTGGTCACCGCCTCCAGCTTCATCTCGCTGGCCAGGGCATGGGTCAGGACGTCGCGCGTGCGCGCACTGGTGGTCGTCGCTGCAGGGTTGGCCACGAGAAGAGCACGCATGGTCGCCAGAGTACCCACCCCTCCATATGCGGCCCATACCGACCGTACCGTCCGGGCCCCCCGGCGCACGGCTACGCTGCTGGGGTGAGCAAGAAGCCGACCCCCGAAGCCCCCGCCGCCCCCGAGCCCGCAGCGCTGCCGGGCCGGCTGACCGCCGCCGCCGCGCTGACCGCGCTGGAGGGCCTCGCCCTGGCCGGGCTCGGCGTCTACATGCTGTTCGTCGGCATCGCGGGCGACCCCGACTCCCCGCAGCAGGCCGAGACCGGCGGGATCACCCTGCTCGCCCTCGCCGCGCTCCCGCTGATCGCGGCGCGCGGTCTGCGCCTGGGCCGCCGCTGGAGCCGCGGCCCGGCGCTGATCACCCAGCTGATGGCGCTGCCGGTGGCCTGGACCCTGTGGACCACCGGCGGGGCGATGACCGCCGCGGCCGTGGCACTGGCCCTGGCCGCGGTGGCCGTCACCGCGCTGCTGGTCAACCCGACGGCGACCGAGGCGCTGGGCATCGGACCGGGCGACCAGGCCCGATAGCCCCGCGCTGCACCGCCCCTCGACTACTCCTCCACGAGGAGCTTCTCCCGGAGCTGGGCCAGGGTGCGGGCCAGCAGCCGGGAGACGTGCATCTGCGAGATGCCGACCTCCTGCGCGATCTGCGACTGGGTCATGTTGCCGAAGAACCTCAGCAGCAGGATCCGCTTCTCCCTCGGCGGCAGCCCTTCCAGCAGAGGCTTGAGGGACTCCCGGTACTCGACGCCCTCCAGCGCCTCGTCCTCCGAGCCCAGGGTGTCCGCGACCGCCGGCGACTCGTCGTCGGTGTCCGGCACGTCCAGGGAGAGCGTGCTGTAGGCATTGGCCGACTCCAGCCCCTCCAGCACCTCCTCCTCGGAGATCCCCAGCCGTTCGGCCAGCTCGTGCACCGTCGGGGACCGGCCGTGCTGCTGGGACAGCTCCGCCGTGGCCGTGGTCAGCGAGAGCCGCAGCTCCTGGAGCCGCCGCGGTACGCGTACCGCCCACCCCTTGTCACGGAAGTGCCGCTTGATCTCGCCCACCACGGTGGGCGTCGCGTACGTGGAGAACTCGACCCCGCGGTCGGGGTCGAACCGGTCCACCGACTTGATCAGGCCGATGGTGGCGACCTGCGTCAGGTCGTCCAGCGGCTCGCCGCGGTTGCGGAACCGCCGCGCCAGGTGCTCGACCAGCGGCAGGTGCATCCGCACCAGCCGGTTGCGCAGCTCCGCCCGCTCGGGTGATCCCTCGGGCAGCTGCCGCAGCTCGAAGAAGAGGGCCCGCGCGCCGCTGCGGTCCCGCGGGTCCGGCACCGCCGGGGGCGCGGCCGGCACCTCCGGGGCCGCTGCCTCCGGGGGCTGTGGTTGGTCGTGCTGGTTCTCGCTCATAGGGCCCGCCCGTCGCTCCGCCGAGTCCAAAAAGCCGTCTTCCGCATCCGCGTCAGCCGGGTGCGGCCGGGCGTGCTGCTGTTCCGGGATGCCGCCGTCGACCTCGTGCCTCACCCGGGGCCGATCCCCGCCCCGCACCGGGATCTCCCCGCCGCTCACGCCGGGCCTGGCCCCGCGCCGCGCTGTTTGTAGAGGCTGATGCTCACTGTCTTGTTCTCCTCGACCGTAGCCTCGACCTTGCCGGCCAGGGCCGACAGGACCGTCCACGCGAACGTGTCGCGCTCCGGCGCCCGCCCGTCCGTGGTCGGGGCGGAGACGGTCACTTCCAGCGAATCGTCGATCAGCCGGAAGACGCAGCTGAGGACGGAGCCCGGCACGGCCTGCTGGAGCAGGATCGCGCAGGCCTCGTCCACCGCGATGCGGAGGTCCTCGATCTCGTCGAGGGTGAAGTCCAAACGTGCCGCGAGACCGGCCGTGGCCGTTCGCAGCACCGACAGGTAGGCACCCGCAGCCGGCAGCCGGACTTCCACGAAGTCCTGGGTCCCGGGCTCGCCTGCGATCTGGGACACCCTCACCTCCAAGGTGGTACGAGCTCTGTTCGCCGGTGACGCTATCGCGATCCGGGCGATCGTGTCGCGGCACCCCTCATGGCGCCCGCTGGGAGCGACCGGGCCGACCCCGCCAAGTGCGGTGACTGATGGTAAGCCCATGAGTACGCACAGTGGCTAGAGGTCTGCGGGCCCAATTCGGGGGAACCGGCGGAGGGTTGACCTACCCCGCTGCCGCCGATCGAACCGTCGTCCACGGATGATCCAATCCGGGTCCTCAGACGAGGGAACCGTCGACGAAGCACCAGCGCCAGGTTTCGCCCGGTTCGAAGCTCCGCATCACCGGGTGGCCGCTCTCGTGGTGGTGGGCGGTGGCGTGCCGGTGGGGGGAGGAGTCGCAGCAACCCACGTACCCGCAGCCGAGGCACATCCGCAGCTGGACCGGATGGCTCCCGAGCACCTCGCATTCCGGGCAGGTCAACGCATGCGGGACCGGCTCGGGGCGCGGCAGTTCGGCAACGTGGGTGCACTCGCTCATGATGGCCAGGTTACGGCCGGGGTGCGGGCGCGACGACGGTGACGACGGATGGGGATGGATCTTCGATGGAGGTATTGCCGCTGGTGGCACTGGTCGCCGGGAGCGCCGCCGTGGCGGGCATCGCCCGGCGCACGCCCGTGCCGGCCCCGCTGCTGCTGGTCGCCGCGGGTCTGATCGCCGCGTACGTGCCGGGGGTGCCCTCGTACGCCCTCGACCCGCACATCGTGCTGCCGCTGCTGCTCCCGCCGCTGCTGCACACGGCGGCCGTGGACAGCTCGTACCTGGACCTGCGGGCCAACGTACGGCCGATCGCGCTGCTCTCCGTGGGCTACGTGCTCTTCGCGACGCTCGCCGTCGGCTACGCCGCGTACCTGGTGGTGCCGGGGCTGTCGCTGCCGGTGGCGCTGGTGCTGGGCGCGGTCGTCGCGCCGCCGGACGCGGTCGCGGCGACGGCGATCGCGCGGCGGCTGGGGCTGCCCAACCGGATGACGACCATCCTGCAGGGCGAGTCCCTGGTGAACGACGCCACCGCCATCACCGCCTACAAGGTGGCGCTGGCGGCGGCGGTCGGCGTGAGCGCCGGATGGGCGGGCGGGGTCGCGGAGTTCCTGCTGGCGTCGGTGGGCGGGGTCGGGGTGGGCCTGCTGCTGATGGTCCCCATCCACTGGCTGCGCAAGCGGCTGAGGGAGCCGCTGCTGCAGAACACCCTCTCGCTGCTCATCCCGTTCGTGGCGTACGCGGCGGCGGAGCGGGTGCACGCGTCGGGGGTGCTGGCCGTGGTCGTGGTCGGACTGTAC
Source organism: Streptomyces sp. NBC_00158 (assembly GCF_045160885.1). Taxonomy (NCBI): domain Bacteria; kingdom Bacillati; phylum Actinomycetota; class Actinomycetes; order Kitasatosporales; family Streptomycetaceae; genus Streptomyces; species Streptomyces sp. NBC_00158. The sequence continues at coordinate 2,282,531 of NZ_CP108161.1, read as the reverse complement.
CTCGGCCACCGCAACTGGCAGGTCGACTTCGCGACGCGGCTCCAGGAGGAGGCCGTGTGGAAGGTGGTCGCCTTCGTGCTGGAGTCGGTGGTGTTCGCGCTGATCGGGCTCCAGCTGCCGGTGGTCCTCAAGGGGCTCGGCGAGTACGAGGGGGCGGCCGCGGCCTGGTACGCGCTCGCGGTGTTCCTCGCGGTGGTGGCGTCGCGGTTCGTGTGGGTGTTCCCGGCGACCTTCGTGCCGAGGTGGGTGTCGGAACGGATCCGGCTCCGGGAGCCGGAGACCGACTGGAAGTCCCCCGCGATCGTGGGATGGGCCGGGATGCGCGGTGTCGTCTCGCTGGCGATCGCGTTCTCCGTGCCGATGGAGGTGCCGCACCGGAACCTGATCCTGTTCCTCACCTTCACGACCGTCATCGGCACGCTGGTCGTCCAGGGCCTGACCCTGCCGCCCCTGATCCGGCTGCTGAAACTCCCGCCGCGGGACGTGCAGGCGGAGACCCTCGCGGAGGCCCAGGCGCAGAGCGAGGCCTCGCGGGCGGCGGAGGAGCGGCTGGCGGAGCTGCTGGGGCAGCCGGAGAACAGCACCCTGCCGCCGCCGCTGGCGGACCGGCTGCGGACGGTACTGGAACGCCGGCGCAACGCGGTGTGGGAGCGGCTGGGCGAGGTCAACCCGGTGACGGGGGAGTCGGCGGACGACGTCTACCGGAGGCTGGCCCGGGAGATGATCGAGGCCGAACGGGAGGTCTTCGTCTCCCTCCGCGACGGCCGCCGCATCGACGACGAGATGCTCCGCGCGCTGCTGCGCCGCCTGGACCTGGAGGAGGCCGCCGCCTACCGGGAGGAGTCGGCGTGACGGCCTACGGTCGGCCCGTGACGACCGCGGTGACGGTCGTGCCCCGGGGGAAGGCGCCGGCGGCGGTGAGGGCGTGCAGGGCCCAGAGGAGCTTCGCGACGTAGATCCGCTCCACCGGGAGCCCGTGCCGGTGCTCGAAGTCGGCGGCGAAGGCGTCCAGGGCGGGCGGGACGCGGGCGTAGCCGCCGTGGTCGAAACCCTCCGCCAGGGTCCAGTCGCCGGCCGGGCCGCCGAAGGCCGCCGCCTGGAGGGAACGTATCTCCGCGCCCAGGAAGCCGCCGGCCAGCACCGGTACGCCCAGCGCCCGCTGCCCGGGGGCGAGCCCCGCCGCGAGGCCGGCCAGGGTGCCGCCCGTACCGCAGGCGACCGCCACCACCTCGGACGTCCCGCGCAGCTCGCGGCCCAGTTCCGCGCAGCCGGTGAGGGCCAGGGGGTTGCTGCCGCCCTCGGGGACCAGGTACGCCCCGGTGGCCCCGGCGGCGGCCAGCAGGCCGTCCCGGGTGTCGGGTTCGGCCTTGCGGCGGTACTCGGAGCGGGTGGCGAAGTGCAGCCGCATGCCGTCGGCGGCGCAGCGGGCGAGGGAGTCGTTGAGGGGGCGGCCGGCCAGTTCGTCGCCCCGGACGATGCCGACGGTCTCCAGGCCGAGCAGCCGGCCGGCGGCCGCGGTGGCCCGGAGGTGGTTGGAGTAGGCGCCGCCGAACGTGGCGAGCCGGTCGTGGCCCGCCTCCAGCGCTGCCCGGAGGTTCGGCGCGAGCTTGCGCCATTTGTTGCCGGGCAGTTCCGGGTGGACGAGGTCGTCCCGCTTGAGCAGGAGCCGTACCCCGTGCGCGGTGAAGCGTTCGTCGGCCGCCTCGACGAGGGGGGACGGTGGGCGGGGGCGCAGTTCGGGGTGGGTCACCCGTCCATTGTCGGTCCGGGCGCGGAGGGCGCGGCCCGGGTCCTGGCGGCGGTGAGCGGGCAGGACGCGGGCGATGGGCGGGGCGGGGCGGTCACCGTCGCCGGGGGCTTCGTTACTTGAGGCGGTCGGCGACGCGTTCGCGGAGCCAGTCCATGGCGAAGCCCCTGGGGTCGACCTTGCCGGGCTGCCACTCCCGGTGGCCGATGACCGAGCGGGCGCCCCAGCCGTGGACCCGGCAGACGGCGGCCGCCGCGCGGGCGATGGCGTCGAGCTGTGCGGGCGGCCAGGGGTCCTCGCCGTCGCCGAGGTTCTCGCACTCGAAGCCGTAGAAGTACCGGTTGCCGTCGGTGTCGGCGTGGTGGTCCGGCGGCAGCCGCTTCTCGGCGATCACGGCGGCCAGGACGTCGGAGTCGCCGGCGCCGGCGTGGTTGGTGCGGCCGTAGCCGACGAGGTGGACCCGGCCGTCCTTGGCGATCACGCCGTGGCAGAGGGGGCCGGGCAGGGCGGAGTCGCCGTCGCGGCAGAGCTCCACGGTGTACGCGGTGCCGCGGGTGACGGTGTGGTGGACCATCACCCCGTGCACCGGCCCCCAGGGGCCCTTGTGGTTGCGGTTGCGGTTGCGCCAGGCGCCGACCTCCACGACGGTCAGCCCTTCGGCGCGCAGTGCCTGGATGAAGCGGTCAGCGGACATGGGTGCGGACACGGCCGCCTCCTTTCACCGTGTGTGTTCATGCGGTTACTTAACGGTGTAGTGGAGGCGGCCCTTCCGGGGCTAGGGCGTCTTTCGGCCAGCCGTCAGGCCGAGCCGGCCGTCACGCCGAGCCGGCCGTCACGCCGAGCCGGCCGTCAGGCGGAGGCGAGCCACAGGTCCGGGCCGAAGACCTCGTAGTGGACGTGGGAGGCCGGGACGCCCTTGGCGAGCAGCTGGGCGCGGACCGCCCGCATGAAGGGGAGCGGCCCGCACAGGTACGCCCGGGTGCCGGGGGCGACCGGGACCGTGGCGAGGTCGACGAGGCCGGTGGAGTCGCCGGCCTCGGCCCCGGCCTCGTACCAGAAGCGGGCCGTGGCGTCGGCGAGCTTGTGGGTCAGCGCGCGGTGGTCGGAGCGCAGGGCGTGGTCGGCGGGGCTGCGGTCGGCGTGCACCACGGTGACCGGGCCGGTGTGTCCGGTGTCGGCCAGGTGCTCCAGCATCGACAGCATCGGGGTGCAGCCGATGCCCGCCGAGGCGAGCAGTACGGGCGAGTCGGGGTCCTGGAGGACCAGGTCGCCGTACGGGGCCGAGACGCGCAGGGTGTCGCCGGTGCGGACCCGGGAGTGGAGGTGGTGGGAGACCTCGCCGTCGGGGCCGCCGCAGGCGGCCGGGCCGTGGACCCGCTTGACGGTGATGGCGCGGACGGGGGAGCCGGGGGAGCTGGAGAGGCTGTACTGGCGGATCTGGCGGGCGCCGTCGGGGAGTTCGACCTGGACCGAGACGTACTGGCCGGGCTTGGAGCCGGGGGCGGGGGCGCCGTCGGCGGGGACCAGGTGGAAGGTGGTGCAGTCGGCCGTCTCCTCGATCCGCGCGGCCACCGTCCACTCCCGCCAGACCTCGCCGGCGAGGACCCGCTGCTCGGCGTAGAGCCGCTCCTCGGCGGCGATCAGGGCGTTCGCCATCAGCCAGTAGACCTCGTCCCAGGCCTCGGCGACCTCGGGCGTGACGGCCTCGCCCAGGACCTCGGCGATGGCCTCGAAGAGGTGCCGGTGGACGACCGGGTACTGCTCGCGGGTGACGCCGAGGGAGGCGTGCTTGTGGGCGATGCGGTTCAGCATCACGTCGGGACGGGTGTCCGGGTGCTCCACGAGGTGGGTGGCGAAGGCGGCGATCGAGCCGGCCAGGGCCTGCTTCTGGAGCCCGGCGTTCTGGTTGCCGCGGTTGAACAGGTCCCGGAGCAGCGCCGGGTGGGCCGCGAAGAGCTTCGAGTAGAACAGCTCCGTGATGTCCGTGATGGCGGCCCCGACGGCGGGCAGGGTGGCGCGTACGGTCGCGGTCGACTTCTCCGACAGCATGGCGGCTCCTCGCTTAATTGGTACTTCAGATTCGTATTAAAGGGTTCGGGGAGGCCCGCCGCCATACGGAGATCCGTTCGAAAGCGGGCCGGGGGGTGCGGTCAATCGGCCACTCGGCCGCCGGCGCTCGAAATGCCCAGCAGCAGGGGTCCCGTGGGGGCCGCCACCAGCTCGTTCACCGTGAGCGGGTCCAGCGCGGCGAAGAACGCCTCCTGGGCCCGGCGCAGCGCGCCGCGCAGTACGCAGGCCCCGCGCAGCGGACACGGGGTGGTGCCCTCGCAGTCCACGACGTCGCCCGCGCCCTCCAGCTCGCGCACCACCCCGCCGACCGAGGCGGCGCGTCCGGCGGCGGTGAGTGCGAGCCCGCCGCCGCGGCCGCGCCGGGCCTCGACCAGTCCGAGGTGCTGCAGCCTGGCGACCACCTTGGCGGTGTGGGTGTACGGGACCTCCATGGTCGCCGCCACCTCCCGGGTGGTGGGCAGGTCCGTGTCCTCGACGGCCAGGCGCATGAGCACGCGCAGCGCCAGGTCGGTGAATCGCGTCAGCCGCATGGCCCCAGCGTAGAAAACTGGCATCGCAGATACAAATTAAGGGCGGCCGGGCGTGCGGGATGGCCGAAACGGGTCAGGTCTCCGGGAGGAAATGTGAAGCAGTTGAACCTTTGAGCATGCCCCGGGTCCCGGGAGCCAGTCCCACCCGTTTGTGTAGTGGTCCGGCCACATGGCGCACTGGAAGGCTTCCGCTCCGCAGACCATGGAGTGATCGGAAGGAAATACATGTCGGTCCAGGCAGGTTCCGAAGCCGGAACCCGGACACCGCAGAGCAGTCTGGGGACCGCGGCCGCGCGGAACCTGGCAACCACGACCAAGTCCGCGCCGCAGATGCAGGAGATCACCTCACGGTGGCTGCTGAAGACGCTCCCGTGGGTCTCGGTCCAGGGCGGCGCCTACCGGGTCAACCGCCGGCTCAGCCACACCGTCGGCAACGGCGTCGTCGAGTTCGTCAAGACCGGCTCCCGGGTCCAGGTCATCCCGGCCGAGCTCGGCGAACTGCCCCTGCTGCGCGACTACGAGGACCCCGAGGTCCTCACCGAACTCGCCGGCCGCTGCCGCCAGGTCGACTTCGAGGCCGGACAGGAGCTGACCTCCTTCGGCAGCCCCTCCGACCAGGTCTTCCTGCTCGCCCACGGCCGCGTCGAACAGATCGGCCCCGGCCCCTACGGCGAGGACGCGGTCCTGCGGACCGTCGCCGACGGCGCCTACTTCGGCGAGGCCTCCCTCACCGACGGCGCGGCGATCTGGGAGTACACCGCCCGCGCCGCCACCCCCGGTACCGCCCTCGTGCTGTCCCGCGAGGACTTCCTGCTCCTCGCCGACCGGGCCGACTCGCTGCGGGCGCACGTGGACCGGGTACGCACCCGGCCGGAGCGGCGCACCAACCCCTACGGCGAGGCCGCCATCGAGCTCTCCGCCGGCCACGTCGGCGAGGCCGTGCTCCCCCGCGCCTTCGCCGACTACGAACCCCGCCCGCGCGAGTACGAACTCTCCATTGCACAAACGGTCCTGCGCGTCCACACGCGCGTCGCCGACCTCTACAACCACCCGATGAACCAGACCGAGCAGCAGCTGCGGCTCACGGTCGAGGCGCTGCGCGAACGCCAGGAACACGAGCTGCTCAACAACCCGGAGTTCGGCCTGCTCCACAACGCCGACTACGACCAGCGCATCCAGCCCCACGACGGCGCGCCCACCCCCGACGACTTCGACGCCCTGCTCTCCATGCGGCGCGACTCCAAGCTGTTCCTCGCGCACCCCGGGGCCATCGCCGCCTTCGGCCGCGAGTGCAACAAGCGCGGGCTCTACCCGGAGACGGTCGACGTCGCCGGCACCCGGGTGACCTCCTGGCGCGGCGTGCCCATCTTCCCGTCCACCAAGATCCCGGTCAGCGCCTCCCGCACGACCTCCATCCTGTGCATGCGCACCGGCGAGGAGGAGCAGGGCGTCATCGGCCTCCACCAGCCCGGCATCCCCGACGAGATCGAGCCGAGCACGTCCGTGCGCTTCATGGGCATCAACGAGCAGGCGATCATCTCCTACCTGGTCACCGCCTACTTCTCCGCCGCCGTCCTGGTGCCGGACGCGCTCGGCGTCCTGGAGAACGTAGAGATCGGCCGCTGGGACCGGTGACCGCCGACACCGTCGTCGCCGGCGAGGGACAGGAAGCGGCCGCCCTGCTGGAAGAGACGAGAGAAACGGTCAACCCGGAACTGCGCCGGGCCGTCGAGGGCCTGCCCGGCCAGATGCGCCGGGTGGCGATGTACCACTTCGGCTGGGAGCGCGAGGACGGCGGCCCGGCCGCGGGCGGCGCGGGCAAGGCCATCCGGCCCGCCCTCGTGCTCGCCTCCGCGCAGGCGCTGGGCGCGCCCGCGGAGGCCGTCCGGGGCGCCGTACGGGCGGCGGCCGCCGTGGAGCTCGCGCACAACTTCACGCTGCTGCACGACGACATCATCGACCGGGACGTCCGCCGCCGCGGCAGGCCCACCGCGTGGACCGTCTTCGGGACCCCGCACGCGATCCTCGCGGGCGACGCCATGATGGCGCTCGCGCTGCGGCTGCTCGCCGAGGACCCGCACCCGGCCTCGGCGCGGGCCTCGGCCCGGCTGGCGGCCTGCGTCGTCGAGCTGTGCGAGGGACAGCAGGCGGACTGCGCCTTCGAGGAGCGCACGCACGTCTCCCTCGACGAGTGCCTGACCATGGCGGAGGCCAAGACCGGCGCCCTCCTGGGCTGCGCGTGCGCGCTGGGCGCGCTGTACGCGGGGGCCGGGCCGGAGGAGGTCGAGGCGATGGACGCCTTCGGGCGGCAGGCGGGGCTCGCCTTCCAGCTGATCGACGACCTGATCGGCATCTGGGGCGACCCCGGGCACACCGGCAAGCCCGCCGGTGCCGACCTGATCGCCCGCAAGAAGTCCCTCCCCGTCGTGGCCGCCCTCACCTCGGGCACCGGGGCGGGGGAGGAGCTGGCGCTCCTGTACGCGGGGCCGCTCAAGGAGGACGACGTGTCCCGGGCCGCCCGCGCGGTGGAGCGGGCCGGCGGCCGCGACTGGGCGCAGGCCCAAGCCGCCGACCGGATGGGCCGGGCGGTGCAGGAGCTGTCCCGGGCGGTCCCCGACCTCGCGGCGGCGGGCGGGCTGCTGGCGCTCGCGGAGTTCGTGACGCGGCGCACCAGGTAGCGGCGGCCGGTCGGTCCGGTCCGGTCGGTCCGGTCCGGTCGGTCCGGTCCGGTCGGTCCGGTCACATCCGGGCCGGTGCCGCGGAGCGGCCCGTTCCGGCGCTGCGGGGCGCCGGAACGGGCCTTTTCACGGGCGGACGGCGGGAGGAGCGGCGGGCAACTCTAGGATCACTCGCGGTAGTTGACATGCGAGTGAAGGGTGTTCCCCGTGGTGCTGGAGATACGTCAGGCGGATCAGTCGGACCGGGACGCGGTCGCGCGCCTGCTGGACGAGGCCTTCCGTGAGGACCCGGTGAGCAGCTGGGTCTTCCCCGACCCGGAGCACCGGGCCGCCGTGCACGGCAGGTTCCTCGGGGTCTTCGTGGACGTCGCCCTGGCCGAGGGGCGGATCGACTACGCGGCGGACGGCTCGGCGGCGGCGCTGTGGGTGCGCGTCCCGGCCGGCGAGCCGGAGGGCGAGGACGAGGTCCCGGCGAAGATGCGGGCGGTCGCCGACCCCGACAACGAGCGGTGCGAGCTGGTCGGGCGGCTCACGGGCGCGGTGCACCCCACCGCCGAGGAGCACGAGTACCTGCTGATGATCGCGGTCGCCCCCGGCCGGCAGGGCGAGGGGCTGGGCACCGAGCTGATGCGGCCGGTACTGGAGCGCTGCGACCGGGACGGGCTCCCGGCCTACCTGGAGGCGAGCAGCGAGCGCAGCAAGGGGTTGTACGAGCGGCTCGGGTGGGAGTTCACCGGTGAGGCGGTGCGACTGCCGGAGGGGCCCCTGATGTGGCCGATGTGGCGCAAGCCGCGGGGCTGAACGGACCCCCCCACGAATGGGGGGTTGGCAAAGCACTTCAGGTGAAGTACTTTCATTGACGTGCCCCGGAGCGGCGGCACCCCCGGACGGAAGAGAATCGCTTGCGCAAGCTCACGTACTTCATCGCCACCACCGTCGACGGCTTCATCGGAGCCCCGGACGGCGATGCCGATTTCATCTACAGCTACGTCGACCCTGAGTTCATCGGCCTCCTGACCGCCGAGTACCCGGAGACGATCTCCGCCGCCGGACGCAAGCAGCTCGGCATCGAGGACGCCGCGCCCAAGCGCTTCGACGCGGTGATCATGGGTCGCAACACCTACGAGCCCGGCCTCAAGGCCGGCCTGCCCAGCCCCTACGGCCACATGCGCGAGCAGTACGTCGTCTCGCGCAGCCTCACCACCCCGCCGGACCCCGAGGTCCGCCTCATCGGCGGCGACCTCGTCGCCCACGTGCGGGAGATGAAGGCGCGGGACGGGCTCGGCATCTGGCTGTGCGGCGGCGCCGACCTCGCGGCCCAGCTGGCGGACGAGATCGACGAGTACATCGTCAAGACCTACCCCGTCGTCGTCGGCACCGGCATGCCGATGTCCCGCGCCGGGTTCGGGGTGCGCCCCCTGGAGCTGACCGGCTGCACCGCCCTCGGTGGCGGCCAGATCGTCACCTCGTACGACGTCAAGCGCTGACCCCGCGCGCGGCCGGCCGTGCCATAACGCACGAAACCGGCCTACCGTGGAGGTATGGCCGGTGAACAGCAGCAGCACGAGCGCGGGACGGTCGCCCCGCGGGCCGGACACGAGCAGCGGGCGTGTCCGGCCTGCGGGCGTGCGGTGGAGACCATGCTCCACCGGCGCAAGTCCCTGGGGATCTTCGTCCCCGAGTGGAGTCCGGGTCCCTGCCGGAACCCGGACTGCACCCTCTACGTCCCCGCCGGGTGACGGGGACGTAGAGGGTGGCGTAGCCCTTGGCTCTTAACCCTTGGTGTCCATGCCCGAGGCGACCAGCCCGTTGGCCCACAGCTGGTTGACGCGCGACCGCTCGGCGCTGTTCGGGGTGGCGTTCGTGCACGAGGTGCCCGGGCCGCCGCCCGACATCAGCTCGCTGCACGGACCCGAGTAGTGGTCCGGCAGACCCAGCACGTGACCGGTCTCGTGCGCCGTCACGCGGGTGGAGTTGTACTGCTGGTTCTGCCGGTAGTCCAGGAAGATGTAGCCGCGGCCGTGGCCGTCCGTGCTCGCGTACGAGCCGCGGGAGTCGTTGCCCTCGCGGTACGAGAAGTTCCCGCCCGAGGACACCTCCTGGAGCTTCACGTTGGCGACCGAGCTGTTCCAGATGCGGGTGGAGTTGGCTATCTGGGTACGGAAGCTCGGCGCGCTGCGGGTGTTGTAGGTGACGGTGACGGCCAGTGCGCCCGGGTTCGCGGCCCGCTGCTCGGCGACCGAACGCTTCACGGCCTCGAAGAAGGCCCGGGTGGCGGCGTCGTTCTCCGCCGAAGCCTCGTACGCGGCGTAGCTCGCCGGGCTGCCGGCCGGGGCGGCCGTCGCGGCACCGGCGGCCGGCACGACACCGCCGAGGGCGGCGGCGACACCGAGTCCGACGGCGGCGGCGGACAGCATGTTCCTGCGGGAGTGGCGCATGTGGGGGGGCTCCTACTCGGCTGGTGCGGTGGGGGGTGGATGGGTCATCCGGCACAGGAGTCTGCGGGAGCCGAGGGGGCCGGGGGATGATGTCAGAGCCCGATAGCGCGGAGCTATCGGGCAGGTTTCGGCAGGATTCACCTTGGTCAACTGGCGTGAGAATGGCGGGATTCGGGGGGCTATCGGCGGCTGGTGCGGTACGCGGGCCCCGCCTACCCTCGGGACATGGAGCTCGAGGTGAGGCACCTGCGCGCACTGTGTGCCATCGAGGACGCCGGCAGTCTGCACAAGGCCGCCCGGCAACTCGGCGTGAGCCAGCCCTCCCTGACGACCCAGCTGCGCCGCATAGAACGGGCCCTGGACGGAGAACTGTTCCTGCGCGAACGGACCGGCTGCCGGCCGACCCCCTTCGGGCGCACGGTGCTCGGGCGGGCGCGGCCGCTGCTCGCGGACATGGCCGCACTGGTCGCCGAGGCGCGCGCGGCGGCGAACGGGCCCCGGCTGCGCATAGGTTCGACCGCGAGCCGGGCCCTGCCGGGCTGGCTGCGACGGCTGCACCGGCGCGCCCCGGAAACGGAGACCTCGCTGGTGGTGGACACCTCGGCGAACGCGCTGCTGCGGATGACGGCCGGCGGACAGCTGGACGTCGCGTTCGTGCACGAGGTGGAGGGCAGCCCGCTGCGGGTGCCGGCCGGGCTGGAGCTCCGGGTGCTGATGGAACGCGAGCCGCAGTTCGTGTCCATGTCCCGGGACCACCCCGCCGCGCGGTCGCCGGTGGTCGCGTTAGAGGACCTGGCCGGGGACCGCTGGACGGTGGACCCATCGGTCGACGGTGAGTGGGACGGCCTGAGACGGGTCTTCGCGGGGGCCGGGGTCGACCCGCCCGTACTGCACGCCGACTACCACACGGCGACCTCGCTGATCGTCTCCGGCGAGGCGGTGGCGCCGTGCCAGCCGACGTCCGGGCCGCGCGACGACATGGCCATCCGGCCGCTGTCGGGGGACCCGCTGGCGGTGCGGCTGCTTCTCGCGACGCGGCCGGGGGAGCACGCGGAGGTCTTCGAGGACCTCCGCGACGCCTACCGCGAAGCCGCCCTCCGCACCCCGCCGTACCGAGCCTGGCTCCGCCGAAGCGGAAGCCCGCTGCTGGTGGCGTAGGGGCTCGCCCCTCCCCGGCGGGGCCGGACCGTGGTGCCCCCGGGCGGACGCGTCCGCCGCCTCGGCCCTGGCCGGGCTGTTGTCGCCCTGCCCCCGGGCCGGGGCCCCGCCGTCTGCGGCTGCCGTGCCGCTGCGCGGGGCTTGCCCCTCCCCGCCCTTCAACCGTTCTCGCCTCAAGCGCCGGCGGGGCTGGGGAAGAGTCCGGCGCTGCGTGCCGGTGCCGCTGGGAGAGCTGGCGCTCCGAGCCGGTGCGGCTCAAGACACGGCGCTACCGCGCCCGCGCCTCAATCGCCGGCGGGGCTGGAACTGCCCTGCGGGCAATCCAGCCCGCGCGGCGTTTGAGCGCACCGGGCGCGGAGCGCCCGGAACGGGGTCAGGGGCGGAGTCCCTGGGAACGGTGGAAGGGCGGGTAGGGGACCTCGCCCCGCGCAGCGGCCCACCCACTCGCACCCAACCCACCGGCCCCACCCGCCCGAACCGACCCCGCCCCGGCCCAGACTGCCGGAGGCCGCCGCAGCGGCGCGAAGCCGGTAAGGCCGCCCGCGGCCGCACCGCGCGAGCGACGCGTCAAAAAGGGGGTGCTTGACTTCGGGGTGCCGCGATATATCGTGTCTACAGAAGACGCGATATGTTGCGTGCGTCAGCCTGAAGAAGGAGCAGCACATGCCAGAGCAGATGACGTGGTCCGTCGCCGCACCGCAGAAGCTCGCCTTCGAGCAGCCGGTCCACGACCTCCGCGTACGCGTCGTCGGCGGGACCGTGAACGTGGTCGCCGCCGAGGAGGGCCCGGCCCGCCTGGAGGTCGCCGAGGTCGACGGGCCGCCGCTGCACGTGGTCCAGGACGGCGGCACGCTCACGCTCTCCTACGAGGACCTCCCCTGGAACGGCTCCCAGGGCTTCCGGAAGTGGATCGAGGGCAAGCCGTGGAAGGCCTGGGCCGGTTCCTCCCCGGACGGCCGCAAGGCCTGGGAGCGCAGCGTCACCGTGACGGTGACCGTCCCCGCCGGCACCCACGTCCAGCTGGCCGCCGTCAGCGCCGCCGCCTTCGTCTCCGGGATCTCCGGCGGGACCGAGGTCAACGGGGTCTCGGGCGACGCGACGCTGGTCGGCCTCTCCGGGCGGGTGGAGGCGCGTACGGTGTCCGGCGCCGTCGAGGCGCAGTCCGTCACCGGTGAGTTCGGCTTCCACTCCGTCTCCGGCGGCCTGACCCTGGTCGACGGCGCGGCCGGCAGCGTAAGGGCCGACTCGGTCAGCGGCGACATGCTCATCGACCTCGTCCCCGACCCGGACGCCGCCAAGCCGGTGGACATCTTCCTGAACTCCGTGTCCGGCGAGGTGGCCATCCGCCTCCCGCACCCGGCCGACGCCAAGGTCGAGGCCAACACCGCCACCGGCAGCGTCTCCAACGGCTTCGAGGACCTGCGCGTCACCGGCCAGTTCGGCGCCAAGCGGATCACCGGCACCCTCGGCTCGGGCGCCGGCACCCTGCGGGCCACCACCGTCTCCGGGGCGATCGCCCTGCTGAGCCGCCCGCAGTCCGAGGCCGCGGCCGCTCCCCTCCAGCTCGACAAGAAGGTGCTCTGACATGCCGCCCGTCTTCGCCCACGGCCGCCTCCGCCTCTACCTCCTCAAGCTGCTGGACGAGGCGCCCCGCCACGGGTACGAGGTGATCCGCCTGCTGGAGGAGCGGTTCCAGGGCCTGTACGCGCCCTCCGCGGGCACCGTGTACCCGCGGCTGGCCAAGCTGGAGGCCGAGGGGCTGGTCACGTACGCCACCGAGGGCGGGCGCAAGGTGTACTCGATCACCGAGTCGGGCCGTGCCGAGCTGGCCGACCGGGTCGGGGAGCTCGCGGACCTGGAGCTGGAGATCCGCGACTCCGTCTCCGAGCTGGCCGCCGAGATCCGCGACGACGTCCGCGGCGCCGCCGGCGACCTGCGCCGCGAGATGCGGGCCGCGGCCTCCGCGACGGCCACGCAGGTGGACGACGAGTCCTGGAAGGCCGCCAAGGAGGAGTTCCGCAAGGCGAAGCAGGAGTGGAAGGAGCAGGCCCGCCGGGCCAAGGACGAGAGCCGCCGGGCCCGCGAGGAGGCCCAGCAGGCCCGCCGCCAGGCCAAGGAGGCCCAGGAGCGGGCCCGCGAGGAGGTCCAGCGGATCGCCGCGCAGCTCCAGGAGCAGTTCGCGAAGTCCGGCGGCGTCCTGGGCAGCCTGGCCGGCGCCTGGCTGGGCAACGGCCACACCGCCCCCGCCCCCGAGTGGACGGCCGCCCCCGGGCCCGCGGGCTCGGGCTGGGCCGAGGACCTGACGGCCACCGCCGACCCGGCGCGGGACCTGGACCGGCTGCTGGACCGCTTCCGCGACGACGTCCGGGACGCGGCGCGGGACCACGGCGTGACCCCGGCCCAGCTGGCCGAGGCCCGGGCCCACCTGGCGGCCGCCGCCGCCCGCATCGCGGCGGGCCTCAAGGGTTAGGCGGCGAGGGCGGTCTCCACCGTGGCGTACGTGACTCCGTGGTCCGCGAGGGCTTCGGAGGCCGGGCCGGGGCGCGAGACCAGGGCCAGGAGCAGGTGGAGGGTGCCGATGTGGCGGTCCTTGCGGCCCAGGGCGATGCGAAGGGACTGCTCCAGGGTCTTCTTCGCGCCCTGGGTGAAGGGGAAGTGGCGCCGGTCCGGGGAGGGCCGGCCCAGGGCCTCGCGGAGCGAGGTGCCCAGCCCCCGCCTGCGGGGAGCGGGGGCCGCGAGGGCGCCCGTGCCGTGCGTCTCCTCGATCCGGGAGACGATCTCCGAGAGGTCGATGCCGAGGCCCGCGAGGGCCTCCTCGTCCGCCTTGGACATCCCGCCCCGGCGGCGGGCCGCTTCGAGGTCGGCCGCGACGGCCGTGCCGTCGACTCGGAGTGGGTCCAGCGCGCCGCCGTCCAGCAGTGAGAGGAGCAGGTGCTCCTCCGTGACGGACCCGGCTCCCGCGGTCCGGGCCTGGGCCACCGCGCCCGCCACCGCGTTCCGAGCGTCCCGGGTGAAGCGTTCGAACATCACAGCCTCCCGTGCTTCTTGTGTACGGCCTGCCGGCTGACGCCCAGTTCGGACGCGATCTCCTGCCAGGACCAGCCCTGCGCGCGGGCGCTGCGCACCTGGACGGCCTCCAGCTGCTCCAGCAGTCTGCGGAGGGCGGCCACGGCGCGCAGGCCCACGCGCGGGTCCCGGTCGCCGGCGCGTGCGGCGAGGTCGGTCGCTTCGGTCATGTCTGTCAATGTAGGTTGACGCGGGAGGGTCGTCAACCCCGATTGACAGACTCAGGTGGTGAGGACGATCTTTCCGAAGAGGTCGCCCGATTCGAGCTTCTCGAAGCCCTCGCGGGCGCGGTCCAGCGGCAGCACCTGGTCGATGACTGGGCGGATGCCGGTGGCCGCGCAGAAGGACAGCAGGTCCTCCAGCTCGTCCTTGGTGCCCATGGTCGAGCCGACCACCTTCAGCTCCAGGAAGAAGATCCGGTGCAGCTCGCCGGCCGGCGGGGTGCCGCCGCTGGTCGCGCCCGAGATCACCAGGGTGCCGCCGGGGCGCAGGCTCTTGACCGAGTGCGACCAGGTGGCGGCGCCCACCGTCTCGATGACCGCGTCCACCCGGTGCGGGAGCCGCGCGCCGGGCTCGTACGCCTCCACCGCGCCCAGCTCCACGGCCCGCTTGCGCTTGGCCTCGTCGCGGCTGGTGGCGAAGACGCGCAGGCCGGCGGCCTTGCCCAGGACGATCGCGGCGGTGGCGACCCCGCCGCCCGCGCCCTGGACGAGCACGGAGTCGCCGGGGCGGACCCCGGCGTTGGTGAAGAGCATCCGGTACGCCGTCAGCCAGGCCGTCGGGAGGCAGGCGGCCTCCTCGAAGGACAGCTCGGCGGGCTTGCGCAGCACGTTCCAGGCGGGGACGGTCACCTGCTCGGCGAAGGTGCCCTGGTAGCGCTCGGTCAGGATCGAGCGGGGCTCGTCCGGGCCGACCCCGTGGCCGCTCTGGCCGATCACGGAGTGCAGGACGACCTCGTTGCCGTCCTGGTCGGTCCCGGCGGCGTCACAGCCGAGGATCATGGGCAGTTTGTCCTCGCCGAGGCCGACTCCGCGCAGCGACCACAGGTCGTGGTGGTTGAGGGAGGCGGCCTTGACGTTGACGGTCACCCAGCCGGGGCGGGCCCCGGGGGCCGGGCGCTCGCCCAGCTCAAGGCCGGTCAGCGGCTGGTCTCGGTCGATTCGGGCGGCATAGGCAGCGAACATGGCGCCAGACGCTACCGGTCGGTAGGCCGTCCTGGCCAGGGGTGGGTGATCGCGGGTCGGTGGGAGCGGAAGTACTGGTTCGATACTCAACTACCAGCCGTACCAGGCGGTTTGTGGCGCTCATAGGACTAACCGGAACGTCAGCGGGGGTCTCGGAGAGGGGTAGGATTCAAGCCATGCGGCGCGCTCGTCATGAGCCTGTCATTCCCGCCGCGTTCTCGCTTTGCGTTCCCGCGTTCTCTCGCGCGCCCGGCAAGGAGGGCGGAACGACCCCTCCCGGTTCGGGGGCGGGGAGGGTGCGTTCCCGCGGGGGGACGACGCGCACGCGAAGAGGCCCGGCCGGATGGATCCGGCCGGGCCCCACTCGTGCAACCGTGACTCAGCGTGGCGCTCAGGCCAGGCGGGCCACCCCGTCGGCCTTCGCGGCGGCGGCGACCGCGGCCGTGACGGCCTCGGCGACGCGCTCGTCGAACGGCGAGGGGATCACGTAGTCGGCGGCGAGCTCGTCACCCACGACGCCGGCGATGGCGTCGGCGGCGGCGATCTTCATGCCCTCGGTGATCCGGGTCGCGCGGACCTTCAGGGCACCCGCGAAGATGCCCGGGAACGCCAGCACGTTGTTGATCTGGTTCGGGAAGTCCGAACGGCCGGTCGCCACGACGGCCGCGTACTTGTGCGCGACGTCGGGGTGGACCTCCGGGTTCGGGTTGGCCATGGCGAAGACGAAGGAGTTCTTCGCCATCGTGGCCACGGCCTCCTCGCCCACGGTGCCGCCGGAGACGCCGATGAAGACGTCCGCGCCGGCGAGGGCCTCCTCCAGCGTGCCGTTCAGGCCGGTCTTGTTCGTCAGGCCCGCGATCTCCGCCTTGACGTCCGTCAGGTCGGAGCGGTCCGAGGAGACGACGCCCTTGCGGTCGGTGACGCAGACGTCGCCGATGCCCGCGTCGACCAGGATCTTGGCGATGGCGATGCCCGCCGCGCCGGCGCCCGCGATCACGGCGCGCAGGTCGCCGAGGGTGCGACCGGTGAGCTTCGCGGCGTTGCGCAGGGCGGCCAGCGTCACGATGGCCGTGCCGTGCTGGTCGTCGTGGAAGATCGGGATGTCCAGCGCCTCCTGGAGGCGGCGCTCGATCTCGAAGCAGCGGGGCGCGGAGATGTCCTCCAGGTTCACCCCGCCGAAGGACGGCGCCAGACGGATGACCGTCTCGACGATCTCGTCCGTGTCCTTGGTCGCGAGCGCGATCGGAACCGCGTCCACGCCGCCGAACTGCTTGAAAAGAATCGCCTTGCCCTCCATCACGGGGAGGGAGGCCTCGGGACCGATGTCACCGAGTCCGAGCACGGCCGTACCGTCGGTGACGACGGCGACCACGTTCGACTTCCAGGTGTACTCGTTCACGAGCTCCGGCTGCTCGGCGATGGCGGTGCACACCTTCGCCACGCCGGGGGTGTACGCCAGGGACAGGTCGTCCTTGTCGTTCACCGGCACCGTGGCCTGGATGGCCATCTTGCCGCCACGGTGCAGTGCGAACACCGCATCGGGGTTGTTGTCCGTCGCACTGTCGCTGCGAGGGTTGACGATCTCCGCTGCCACTTCGTGTGACCCCTTAAGTCCTTGAATCGTTGAGGGTGGCCACTCCTGGTTAAGGGGTGGGCGGGCACCGCGTCCGTACTCCGCATCGACGGTTGGACCGCCTCCGCGGAGGGGAGGTTCGTACGCGCGGGCGCGCCGCACGCGCGCCCTGAGCCCCGGATGAGGGGTGTAAGGATCTGTTCTACCCGAAGAACACTCGCCCAGACGAGTCGATTCCGGACTGATCGTAGGGTCCTTGCCCCGGTTTTGGCTAAAAGTCCAAATCTCTCTGTCCACCAGGCGAGACGCACCGTAAATAGTGAGGCGAAAACGGCTGGTCACGGGGGTTTGTGCGGCTCCGATGGGCCTTGCCCGCAGTCCTGTTGGGTAGTCGGGGGCGCCCGTTATCTGATTTTGACCTGACGGGCACCCTGAATGCGTCAGTCCGAATGGCAAGATGCCGTAATCACACAAGGTCGCGACACTCGATGGTGCGTGTCCGCCCTTCTCTCGGATGCTTTTCCACCCCTGTCGGAGGAACCGCTCATGACCGCAAGCACCACCCGTCGTACGACCGCCGCCCGGTCCCGGATCGCCGCGGTCGGCGCGATCGCGGTCGCCGGCGCCCTGATCCTCACGGGATGTGGCGACCAGACCGAGGGCAACGGCTCCTCGGACTCGGGCAAGACCGACAACAGCGCCCCGCTGTTCTCGAAGCTCCCGAAGAAGATCCAGGACGCGGGTGTCATCAAGGTCGGCTCCGACACGGCGTACGCGCCGATGGAGTTCGTCGACGGCGGCAAGATCGTGGGTGTCGACCCCGACATCGCCGAGGCCCTCGGCAAGCAGCTCGGCGTGAAGTTCCAGTTCACCTCCGGCACCTTCGACGGTCTGATCACCTCCCTGGAGACCGGTCGCCAGGACATCGCGATGTCCTCGATCACGGACAACAAGAAGCGCCAGGAGGGCCTGGACGACAAGGGTGCCAAGATCGGCAAGGGCGTCGACTTCGTCGACTACTTCTCCTCCGGCGTCTCGCTCCTCGTCAAGAAGGGCAACCCGCAGGGCATCAAGTCCCTCGACGACCTCTGCGGCAAGACCGTCGCCGTCCAGCGCGGCACCACGTACGAGGACACCTTCAAGGCCCAGGCCGAGAAGTGCGGCGACAAGAAGCTCACCATCGAGGCGTTCGACACCGACGCCGAGGCCCAGACCCGCGTCAAGGCCGGCGGCGCCGTCGCCGACCTGAACGACTTCCCGGTCACCGCCTACACGGCGAAGACCTCGGGCGGCGGCAACGACTTCGAGGTCGGCGGCCAGCAGGCCGACGTCGGCCTCTTCGGCATCGCGGTCTCCAAGGAGAACACCCAGCTCCGCGACGCGCTCAAGGAAGCCCTCGACGCCATCATCAAGGACGGCTCCTACGCCAAGGTCCTGGAGAAGTGGAACGTGAAGGACAGCGCCGTGCAGTCCGCCACGATCAACGCCGGCAAGTGATCCGAGAGCTCCACTGAAGGGCAGTCATTGTGACTGACAAGATCGACAAGGGTCCGGCCGCAACTCCGGCCGGGCCCGGCGCCTCGGGCAATCCCTACGAGGCGATCAAGGCCATCCCCGTACGGCACTACGGCCGCTGGATCAGCGCCGTGGCCGTCGCCGTCATCCTGGCGTGGCTCGTCTACGCCTTCTCCCAGGGCAAGATCATCTGGGGCACGGTCGGCGACAAGCTGTTCGACCCCGCGGTCCTCACCGGCCTCGGCAACACCATCATCATCAGCATCTCGGCCATGGCGCTCGGCCTGGCGCTCGGCATCCTCTTCGCCGTGATGCGGCTGTCGAAGAACCCGGTCACGAGCTTCGTCTCCTGGCTCTACATCTGGTTCTTCCGCGGCACCCCGGTCTACGTGCAGCTGCTGGTCTGGTTCAGCCTCCCGCTGATCTTCCAGTACATCAACCTGGGCCCGATCTACAAGAACGAGACCGTCGACGTCATGACGCCGTTCATGGTCGCCCTCCTGGGCCTCGGCCTGAACGAGGGCGCCTACATGGCGGAGATCGTCCGCGCGGGCATCCAGTCCGTCGACGAGGGCCAGACCGAGGCCTCGCACGCGCTCGGCATGACCCAGACGCAGACCATGCGCCGCGTCGTGCTGCCGCAGGCGATGCGCGTGATCATCCCGCCGACCGGCAACGAGTTCATCAACATGCTGAAGACCTCGTCCCTGGTCTCGGCCGTGCAGTACACCGAACTCCTGCGGGCCAGCTCCAACATCGGCAGCACCGCCGGCGCGGTCATCGAGATGTACTTCGTGGCCTCCATCTGGTACCTCGCGCTGACCAGCGTCTTCAGCGTCGGCCAGTACTACCTGGAGCGCCGCTACGCCCGCGGCTCGCTGCGCAGCCTGCCGCCCACCCCGTTCGAGCGGCTCAAGGCCAACCTGAACATGTTCCGCCGTACGGAGGTGGCGAAGTGACCGCCCAGCCGATGGTCAAGGCCGAAGGCGTCCACAAGTCGTACGGCGCCGCCCACATCCTGCGCGGCATCGACCTTGAGGTCGCCCCCCGCGAGGTCTTCTGCCTGGTCGGCCCGTCCGGCTCCGGCAAGTCCACCTTCCTGCGCTGCATCAACCACCTGGAGCGCATCAACGCCGGCCGGCTCTCGGTCGACGGCCAGCTGGTGGGCTACAAGCAGAAGGGCGACAAGCTCTACGAGCTGAAGGACAGCGAGGTCGCGGCCCAGCGCCGGGACATCGGCATGGTCTTCCAGCGCTTCAACCTCTTCCCGCACATGACCGCCATAGAGAACGTCATGGAAGCCCCGGTCATGGTCAAGGGCGAGAGCAAGGCCGTGGCGCGCGAGCGCGCGGTCAAGCTCCTGGACCGCGTCGGCCTCGGGACCAAGGGCGGGAACTACCCGTCCCAGCTCTCCGGCGGCCAGCAGCAGCGCGTGGCGATCGCCCGCGCGCTGGCCATGGAGCCGAAGCTGATGCTCTTCGACGAGCCCACCTCGGCCCTGGACCCGGAGCTGGTCGGTGACGTCCTCGACGTCATGCGCGACCTGGCGGAGTCGGGCATGACCATGATCGTGGTGACCCACGAGATGGGCTTCGCCCGCGAGGTCGGCGACAACCTCGTCTTCATGGACGGCGGCGTCGTGGTCGAGTCCGGCAACCCGCGCGACGTGCTGGGCAACCCGCAGCACGACCGCACGAAGGCGTTCCTCTCCAAGGTGCTGTAGCGCTCCGCGGGAACGTGTGGGGGAGCTGCGTGCGGGCCGTCCGTGGCCGGTCGCGCAGTTCCCCGCGCCCCCGGCGGGGTGCGGAAGGGGCGGTACGGACATCCGTACCGCCCCTTCGCGCTGCCGCGGGGAATTCCTACTTGAGGCCTAGGACCAGCGCGTCCGAGGGGGAGCGCCAGACCGTACGGGCCTCCGCGAAGCCCGCCTCCCGCAGGGTGCGGGCGTGCCAGAACTCGTCGGGGGTGTCCCCGTCGGCGTGCTCCCCGTAGATCTCGAACCTGGCCTTCGTGGGCCCGGCCAGCACCGGGTCGGACGCGGCCAGCGCCCACCAGTCCCGCCAGTCCAGGACCCCGGCGGCCTTCGCCCGGTCCATCCCGGCGTGCCGCTGCGCCCGGTCGGCGGCGTTGATCAGCGGGGTGGAGGCGTCGGGCATGTGGTCGGCGTTCATGAAGACGCCGCCCGGGCGGACCAGGGACGAGATCCGGCCGTAGAGGACCGTGAGCTCCTCGCTGTGCAGCCAGTGCAGGGCGGTCGCGGTCAGCACGGCGTCGTACGAGTCGTACGGCAGTGCCGAGCGCCAGTCGGGGTCCTTGAGGTCGGCGGTGACGAAGGAGACCCGGTCGTCCCCCTCGAAGTGGCCCCGGGCGATCGTCAGCAGCGCGGGGTCCAGATCCAGCCCCGTACTCGTCGCCTCCGGGAACCTTCGCAGCAGCCGGTCCGTGATACTTCCCGTACCGCACGCGAGGTCGAGCACCCGGGGGGAGGGGCCGACGAAGGCCTCCACCATGTCCAGCATCACCCGGAACCGCTCCTCGCGGTCGGGCATGTACCACTCCTGCTGGCGGTCCCAGCTCTCCTGCCAGGCCCGCCAGTCCGTACCGAACGCGCCAGTCACGGCGTCCGCCATCCCGAACCCCTCCATACGTAATACCCTCGAAGCCAAAGCAGCCGTTACCCGGCTGATGCAGACACTAATCCGCAGCCGTAAGGACTACAAGTGGAACTGGCCCATTACTCGGACTTCGCCGTGCGTCTGGTCAACACCGAGGAGCCGGCCCGCAACAAGGACGCCCTCACCTCCGTGGACGACGTCCGCGCCCTCTTCGGCGCCAGCGTCCAGATGGCCCGCCGGGTCACCGACACCGACGTCACCCGCTTCCGCAACGTCCGCGGCCGGCTGCGCGCCGTCTTCGAGGCGGCCGACGGCGGCGACCACGCCCTCGCCGTCGACCTCCTCAACTCCCTCCTCATGGAGTTCCCCGTCAGCCCCCAGGTCACCGGCCACGACACCGTCCGCGAGGACGGCAGCCCCGACTGGCACATCCACCTCGCCGAGCACCCCTCCAACGCCTCCGCCGGCTACGCCGCCATGGCCGCCATGGGACTCGCCTTCGCCCTCACCGAACACGGCCCCGACCGCCTCGGCCTGTGCCAGGCCCCGCCCTGCCGCAACGCCTACCTCGACACCTCCACCAACCGCTCCCGGCGCTACTGCTCCGACCGCTGCGCCACCCGCGCCAACGTCGCCGCCTACCGCGCCCGCAAGCGGCTGGAGGCCGAGGCGTCCGCACGCAGCGGCCGCACCGCCGACAGCGCCCAGGACAGCCGCGCCCTCAGCGAACGCTGACCCGCCGGGCGCGGCCGCAGCCGCAGGAACGCCACCGCCAGCACCAGCTCCTCGGGCACCGCGCCGTAGTCGGCGCTGTCCCCCGTCTCGTTGAACGGGTTGTCCCCGAGCATCCACCAGCCGCCCGCCCGCCGCTCCGCCGCCCGCTTCACCACCAGCAGGTCCTGCTGGAGCGGATGCCGGAACACCACCACGTCACCCGGCCGGACCAACGCCCCGTACCGGACCGCCAGCCGGTCCCCGTGCACCAGCGTCGGCACCATCGACGGCCCCGACACCTCGGTGATCCCCACGCGCACCCGCGCCCGCCCGCTCCGCACCATCTCAGGCCTCCTCATCGCTCCCCGCATGCTGCCGTACGGCCCCGTACGTTCGCTCACCCCCGCTCGGCCGGGGCTGGACTTTTGTCCTAAGCCCATGGGGGCGCCCGCGATTTCCGGATTCTCAGCGAGTAATCTCCACCCTTGAGAAGACGATCACGAGGAGGACCCACTCCAATGCTTTCCCGCTTCTTCGCCCCCAAGGTGAAGGTCTCCGCCCACTGCGACCTGCCCTGCGGCGTGTACGACCCGGCCCAGGCCCGCATCGAGGCCGAGTCCGTCAAGGCCGTCCAGGAGAAGTACCAGGCCAACGAGGACGCGGACTTCCGCGCGCGCGCCATCACCATCAAGGAGCAGCGCGCCGAGCTCGCGAAGCACCACGTCTCGGTGCTGTGGAGCGACTACTTCAAGCCCCCGCACTTCGAGAAGTACCCCCAGCTGCACACCCTGGTCAACGACACCCTGAAGGCCCTCTCGGCCGCCAAGGCGTCGAACGACCCGGCGACCGGCGCCAAGGCCCTGGAGCTCATCGCCGAAATCGACCGCATCTTCTGGGAGACCAAGGCCGCCTGATCCGGGCCCTCCCCAGCGGTACACGACCGAGGGGCCCGACCGCACGCGGTCGGGCCCCTCAGTCGTGCGTACGCACTGCTCGGACTACTCGTCGTCCTCGTCCTCGTCGTCCAGCCGGGCCAGCCAGGTCGCCAGGCGTTCCACCGGGACCTCGAAGTCCGGGTTCAGGTCGACGAACGTGCGGAGCTGCTCGGCGAGCCACTCGAAGGTGACCTCCTCCTCGCCGCGCCGCTTCTCCAGCTCCTCGATGCCGCGATCGGTGAAGTACAAGTCGGGCTCCGTGCCGTGTCGTGGTGATGGGGGTGTTTCCCGCCAGGATAATCCGCTTACCCCCGAGACCCTCCCGCCCGCCGGTCACACGGCGCTACCTTGGACGCCCTTCACGGGGCGAGCGGGGGACGGGGGACCAGAGATGCCGGACGGGCGCACGGCCGGATCCGCGCGCGCCTTCGAGCTCCTCGAACCCCTCGTCCGGGCCGCCACCGTACGCGTCCACGCGCCCCCGGACGGGTATGAGACCCCCGGGACGGGGCCGACGTGGGGGAGCGGGTTCTTCATCGCCCCGGGCTGGGTCCTGACGTGCGCGCACGTGGTCGGCGAAGGGGGTGCTGCCGTGCGGCTGGCCGGGCGTGAGGTCGGCATCACCTTCTTCTCCGGGGGCGGGGCGGGCACCCGGGGCTCCGGCGGCGACGGCGCCACCGGGACGGTCACCGGCCGGGTGGAATGCGTACTGCCCGAACGGCTCGACGAGCGGCGGCCCGGCCGCCGCGCCCTGTGGGACTTGCCCGACCTCGCGCTCGTCCGCGTCCTCGCCCCCGTCACCCACGCCTGCGTCTGGCTCACCGACCGGGCCAGACCCCGCCTCGACGAGGCCGCCTACTTCGGCTGCACCGAGGAACTCGGCTTCCGCGAGATCACCGGCCGCACCACCCGGCTGCGCGGCCACGCCGCCGGCGGCGCCGCGATCCGCCTCGGCGACGACGACGAGATCGAAGCCGGCATGTCCGGCGGACCCGTCGTCGACCTCGCCCGCGGAGAGGTCGTCGGCGTCGTCAAGGCCCGCCGCAACGGAGCCGGCGGCGGCCTCGCCGTCTCCGTGGCCCAGCTGCGCACCCTGCCCATGGCCCCCACCGGCCAGACCGGCCTCTACCGCCGGGTCATGCAGGCCCACGACCTGTACCACTACGACCGGCACCTGAGCGACCTCGACAGCCGCAGGACCTGGACCGACGTGCACGACGAACTGCCCGCCGGCGACGGCGACCCCTACGGCGGCCGCGGCCGCCTCACCGCCGGAGAACGCACCACCCTGTGCGGACTCCTCGCCGAACTCCCGCCGCCCGGCTCCTCCGAAGCCGTACGGGAGCTCGCGGAGCAGGCCAGGGGCGAGGAGCCCGACACCACCCTGCCCGCCCCGCTCAGCTGGCGCGACGGCCTCGGCCTGCTGCACGACCCGCCCGGCGCGGGCGGCGAGGCCGCCGCCATGCTCCGCTACGCCACCGCCGTCAGCGTCGCCGACCACCGCGAGCCGCCCGCCCCGGGCGCCGACGAGGAACTGTGGGACTGGGTGCGCGCCACCGCCGAACGGCTCTGGCGCCCCCTGCGCCGGGAACTGGGCGAGCGGCACGAACGCGGCCTCGCCGAACGCGAACGCCGCCGCCGCGCCGCCGCCGGCCGGGAGGCGCACGGCCCCGCCCGGCGCCACACCGGGCTGCCGCCGGGCCCCTCCGTACTGCTGGAGGCCTGGGCCCACGGCTGGGAGGACGTCTACGACTGGCGGGTGTCCGTCCTCGCCGGCCCCGCCCGCCCCGACCGGGTCACCCCCGTCGCCGCCGGCGTACGCGCGACCCTGGCGGCCCTGCCCGAGGCGCTGCGCGCCCCGCTCGCCGAGGGCTTCCGGCGGTGCGACACGCACGAGGCGGCCGCACTCCTCGAAGTCGCCGTCGCCCCCGAACTGTTCGGGCTCGCCGTCGACGAGTGGACCGTGTCGGGCGGGACCCCGGTCGGGGTGCAGCGGCCGGTGGTGTTCCGCTCCGGCGGCGGAGCCGTCGCGGCCGGTCGGTGGGCGCGGGTGCAGGCGGGGCCGCTGCTGGACCAGCGGGCCGACTGCCTGCGCGGCCGCCCCCGCAGCCCCTCGCCGGGCTGGCTGGCCGGACTCCTCGACAACACCGTCCCGGTGCTCTGCCGGGCTGCGGACGCCGAACCGACCCTGGGCGCGCTGCACTCCGTACGCGAGGCCGGCTACGGGGTGGTGGTCTGCCGCAGGCCCCCGCCCGACCCGGGGGCCTCCTGCGCCCCCTTCCACCGGGGGCTGCGGGAGGAACTGGCCGAGGCGGGCCGGGGCGCGGTGCTGCCGCAGCGCCTCCAGGCCCTGCGGCAACGGGCGTACGGGGCGGACCCCGACGCCTACTGGGCGGCCGGGCTGGCCCTCGTATGGGACGACCCCGCACGGGCGCTGCCGGAGGACGAGCCGCTGCGGGGCGACCTGTGAGGCCACCGGTGAGGCGGCGGGCACCCGCGCGGGCCCGCGGGGCGGGTGCGGGAGCGGGGTACGGACGGTACGGGCTGCGCGGGAGGGAGCGGGAGTGAACGAGGAATGGCTCATCTACCGGGGCGTGGGCGAACCCCACGACGGGATCGAGGCCCTGCCCGAACCGCCGCCCTGGCGGGACTTCGACGGCGGCCCCGCCGTCGAACCGGGCGGCCCCGCCGCGGCCGCCGACGGGAACGTGGCCCGCCGCCTCGGCGCCCACCGGCAGGCCGCCGAGCTCCACCGGCCCGAACCGGAGGAACTGGAGGCCGTCAACGCCGCCCTCTACCTGCGCCGGCCCCTCCTCGTCACCGGCTACCCCGGCACCGGCAAGTCCACCCTCGCCCACGCCGTAGCCCACGAACTGAAACTCGGCCGCGTGCTGCGCTGGCCCGTCGTCTCGCGGACCGTCCTCCAGGAGGGCCTCTACCGCTACGACGCCCTCGCCCGCCTCCAGGACGTACAGATCGCCGCCGGAGCCGGCGCCGGAGGATCCGCCGGCCCGCCGCCCGGCATCGGCCGGTACATCCGGCTCGGCCCCCTCGGCACCGCGCTGCTGCCCACCGAACGCCCCCGCGTCCTCCTCGTCGACGAGCTCGACAAGAGCGACATAGACCTCCCCAACGACCTGCTGAACGTCCTGGAGGAAGGCGAGTTCACCCTCCCCGAACTCGAACGCGTCGCCGACTCCGAACCCGAGGTCCAGGTCCTCACCGACGACGGGGCCAAGGTCACCGTCCGCGACGGCCGCGTCCGCTGCCGCGCCTTCCCCTTCATCATCCTCACCAGCAACGGCGAACGGGACTTCCCCGCCGCCCTGCTGCGCCGCTGCATCCAGCTCAAGCTCGGCCAGCCCGGCGAGAAACGCCTCGCCACCATGGTCCGCGCCCACCTCGGCGAGGAGGCCGCCCAGCTCGGCGCCGACCTCATCCGCGAGTTCCTCACCCGCTCCCGCTCCGAACTGGTCGCCGCCGACCAGCTCCTCAACGCCATCTACCTCACCCACTACGCCGCCCCGCCCAGCCGGGACGACCTCGCCGACCTGCTCATCCAGCGCCTCGACCGCCCGAGGTGAGCCCCGGTGCCCCAGGAACCCGCACACCCCGACGGGGCCGCGGCCGCGGACATCCGCGCCCTCGCCGGGCTGCTGCGCGCCGCCGGGCTCGACCCGTCCGCCGAGGAACTCGCCGACGCGCTCTGGCTGGCCGCCAGGGCCGGCAGCGCGGCGGCCCGGCCCGCCGGCACCGGCCCGGAGCCCGGCCCCGCCGAGCCCGACGGGGCGGACGGCCCGCCCGGACCCGCCGACACCGCCGGACCGCCCCCCGAGCCGACGCCGGAGGAACCCGACCCCGAGGACCCGGTCAGCCTCTACCCCGCCGGGGAACCCGCCGCCCCCGACACCGGGGCCGCCGCCGAGATCCCCGTCGCCGGCGGGGTCCCCGTACGCGTGCCCGGGGCGGCGGCACTGCCCCGGATCCTGGAGATCCAGCGGGCCCTGCGCGCCCTCCAGCGGCACCGGCCCCCCGGCCGCCCCACCCGTACCGTCCTCGACGAGGCCGCCACCGCCGAGGCCAGCGCCCGGGCCCTCGGACTGGTCATCCCCGTGTTCCGGCCGGAGAGCCGCCGCGAGGCGACCGTACGGCTGGTCATGGACGCCTCGCCCTCCATGGCCGTCTGGCGGGAGATGTTCGAGGAACTCCGCTCCGTGTGCGAACGCCTCGGCGCCTTCCGCGACGTCCAGGCCCACCACCTGCACCGGCTTCCCGACGGCACCGCCGCCGTCGGCCGCGGACCCGCACCCGGCCCCGGACTGCGCTCCGGCGACCAGCTCCGCGACCCCACCGGCCGGGCCCTGACCATCGTCGTCTCCGACTGCGCCGGCCCGCTGTGGCGGGAGGGCCGGGCGCAGCGGCTGCTGCACCGCTGGGCCGAGTGCGCGCCCTGCGCCGTCGTACAGCCCCTGCCGCAGCGGCTGTGGGCCCGCACCTGGCTGCCGACCGAACGCGGACTGCTCGAACGGGCCCGCGGAGGCGGAGGAGGGGGAGGGGGAGGGGGAGCGGCCGGCGGGACCGGGCTGCGGTTCCGGCCCGAACGCCCGCCCCGGCCCGGCCGGCCCACCGGCGGCCTCACCGTGCCCGTGCTGCCGCCCAACGCCATCGCCCTCGGCGCGTGGGCCCGGCTCGTCGCCGGACTCGGCACCGGGCCCGTCCCCGCCGAGGTCGGCCGCGTCCTCGCCCGCCACCCCGCCGCCCCCGTACCGCTCCCGCCCACCGCCCGTCCCCCGCGCGAACTCGTCCGCCGGTTCCGCTCCTCCGCCGCACCCGGCGCCGTCCAGCTCGCCGTGTACCTGGCCGCGGCACCGCTGACCCTGCCCGTGATGCGGCTGGTGCAGCGCACGATGCTGCCCGACTCCGAACCCTCCGACCTGGCCGAGGTCCTGCTCGGCGGACTGCTGCGGCGCAGCGGCGAACCCGCCGGACAGTGGTACGAGTTCGTGCCCGGCGTGCAGGAGGTGCTGCTCGGGCCGCTCGGCCGGGACGAAGCCGCACTGGTGCTCAAGCACTGCTCCGAGTACGTACTGGCCCACTTCGGGCGGGGCGTGCGCAACTTCCCCGCACTGGCCGTCGCCCAGCTCACCGGGGAACCCGCCCCCGACCCGGACACCGCCCCGGCGCCCGGCCCCGACGCCGGGTGGGACGGCGGCCGGGTGCCGCCCGGACAGCTCCCGCAGGCCTTCGCGCAGGTCTCCGCGAAGGTCGTACGCCGCTACCTGCCGGGCCCGCCCGAGGAGGACCCGCAACCCCCCGCACCGCCCGTCCCGGTCCCGGTCACCGAACCGCCGCCGGGCCGCGCCTGGGCCGTCCGCGCCGCCCGGGACCGGCTCGCGGCCGGCCCGCCCGACGCCGACGCGCGGCCCCTGTACGAGTCCGCCGCACTGCTGCGCCGGGCCGTGGCCGTCCCGCCAGGCCCGGACGACCCCCCGGAGGAGGCCGAGACCGAACTCGCCGCGGTACTGCTGCGGCTGTGGGCCGTCCAGCGCGACCCCGAACACCTCGACGAGGCCGAACGGGCCGCCACCGGGCTGCGCACCGCCGCCGGCCGGGCCGCGCTGGGCCGGGTGCTGTACGAGCGGGCCGTCGCGGCGGGCGCGGCCCCCGAGCTGCTGGCCGCCGCCGACCGGGAGTTCGCCGCCGCGGCCGCCGACCCCGCCCTCCAGCGGGACTGCGCCGTACTGCGCGGCCGGACCCTGCTCCGGCTGGCCGCGCTGCGCGACGAGGAGGGGCCGCTGCACGAGGCACGGGCCGCCCTGGGGCCGCTCGCCGCCGCGGAGGGGGCGGCGGCCCCGGACCCGGAGCTCCTCCTGACCCTGGGCCGCGTCCTGGTGGCCCTCCTCTCGCGCACCCCGGACCCGGCGGAACGCACCGCCCTGGCCGAGGGGGCGGCCGGCACCCTGACCGCGGCCCTCCTCGCCCCGGCCCAGGACCCCGCCGACGACCCCGGCCCCGGACTCACCGCGCGGATCCGCGTCGAGCTGGGCGCGGCGCTGCGGTACCTGCCCGCCCGGCTGGAGGAGGCCGTCGCGCAACTGGCACCGGCCCTGGAGGAGGCGGCCGGGGACTCCGGGCTGCGGCTGGCCGCCCTGCTGTGCCTGGCCCGCGTGCACCGCGCCCGGTACGCGCGCGACGCCGACCCGGCCGCCCTGGAGGCGGCGGCCGAGGCCTACGGCCGGGCCCGGCGGCTGATCCCCCGGGACGGCGAGGCCTTCGGGGAACTGCTGCCCGAGTGGGGCGACGTACTCCTGGACCGGGCCCGCGCCGCCGACGGGCGCGGCTTCGCGTCCACCGCCGTGCGGGTGCTGCGCGAGAGCCGCGCCGCCGTCCCCCAGTCCGACCCCGGGGCCGCGTACCGGCTGCGCCGGCTGGCCGCCGGGCTGCGGCTGCGCCACGTCTACGAAGGGGACCTCGTCGACCTGCGGGAGGCCGAATACCTGCTGGAGCTGGCCGTCCGCCAGGGCCACGGCCCCCTGGACCGGGCCCGCGCCTGGCGGGAACACGGCGACGTGCAGCAGGAGATCCACGCCCACACCCGCACCGCCGACCGCCTCGACCGCGCGGCGGACTCCTACCGGCGGGCCTGGCGCGCCGCCCTGGAGGCCGACCGCACCGAGGGCGCCGACGCGGCCCTGCCGCTCGCGGCCAGGGTCCAGGAGCTGCGCGGGGAGGTCCTGGAACGCCTCGCCCGCCCCCGCGCCGCCCTGGACGCCTACCGGTCCGCACTGGAGCTCCGCCACCGCCTGGGCGAACCCGACGGCGCCCCGGCCCGCGCCGTCCGCGCCCGCGTCAGCGCCCTGGAGGCGGGCACCTGAACCGTTTCCCCCCGCCGGGCACAGGGAAAAGGCAGTGGACCACACACGACAAGGGGACGGGCAGCCCATGCTGAGCGGACGTCAGGAAGCGGAAGCACCCCCACCGGCCCGCCCGTGTCCCGGGCCGAGGCCCGGGCTGCCGGACCTCACCGGGATCGACCTGGCCGCACTGCGAGGGATCGACCACCCCGTGCTCGCCGAGGTCATCGACGGCCTGGTCGACCGGGTCACGCACCCGGCCGAAATCCTCAACGCGTTCGACTCGGGCGTCGCCTGACGGCCGCCGCCCCCGCGCCGGAGTTGACCACTTTCCGCCGTTAGCCGGGCCCCCGCGGAGGGCAGGGATGGACCGTCCGCAGGGGAGAGGTACAGGCGATGAGCCAAGCGATCACGAGCGGTCCCGTGCCGCCCGTGCACCGGACCCTCGCAGGTCACGCCCGCCACGCCCGCTGGCCGTACGCCCGGCTCGACGTCCCCGGCCTGCGCGCCGCGGGCCACCGCCCGCAGCCCATCCGCCAGTTCGTCCTCAAGACGCGCAGCCGCTGCAACCTCGCCTGCACCTACTGCTACGTCTACGAGATGGCCGACCGCAGCTGGCGCACCCGCCCCGTCGCCATGACCCCCGCCACCGCCCGCCGCGCCGCCGAGCGGATCGCCGAGCACGCCGCCGCCCACGAACTGCCCCGCGTCGACCTCGTCCTGCACGGCGGCGAACCCCTCCTCGCAGCGCCCGCCGAACTCGCCGCCCCCGTCGAGGCGGTACGGGCCGCCGTCGCCCGGCACGCGCCCCGCACCCGCGTCACCGCCGCCGTCCAGACCAACGGCACCCTCCTCACCGCCGGCCGGATCAAGGCCCTCGCCGCCGCCGGGATCCGGATCGGCGTCAGCCTCGACGGCGGCCTGCCCGCCCACAACCGGCGCCGCGTCGACCACACCGGCCGGCCCGGCTTCGCCGCCGCCGCGCGCGGACTGCGGCTCCTCGCCCGCCACCCCGACAGCTACGCCGGGGTGCTGTGCGTGGTGGACATCGCCCAGGACCCCGTGGAGACGTACGAGTCCCTGCTCGCCTTCGCCCCGCCCAGCATCGGCCTGCTGCTGCCCCTGGCCAACTGGAGCACCCCGCCGCCCGGCCGCCCGGGCCACCCGACCCCGTACGGGGACTGGCTCCTCGCCGTCTTCGAACGCTGGTGGCACGACCGGACCCGGCGCACCGGCATCCGGATCTTCGAGGAGGTCATCGCCCTGCTGCTCGGCCTGCCCGCCGCCACCGAGACACTGGGCCTGGCGCCCGTCACCACCGCCGTCGTCGAGACCGACGGCAGCATCGAACAGGCCGACTCCCTGAAGTCCGCTTACGAAGGGGCCGCCGCGACCGGCATGACCCTGGACGGCCACAGCTTCGACGACCTCCTCGAACACCCCGGCTTCGCCGCCCGCCAGCTCGGCCGCGACGCCCTCGCCGCCGGCTGCCGCACCTGCGAACTCGTCGAGGTGTGCGGCGGCGGCCACTACCCGCACCGCTACCGGGCCGGCGACGGCTTCCGCCAGCCGTCCGTGTACTGCGCCGACCTCCAGGCCGTCATCCGGCACGTCGCCCACGCCCTCCACACCGCCGCCGGACGGTCCGCCTCATGACCCACCGCACCGACACCGGTACCGACACCGGCCTCCCCGCCCAGCGGAACGGGGCCGGGCCCCCCGGGACCGGACGGCAGGACCTCGCCCGGTTCGCCGTCAGCTCCCACACCCTGCGCGCCCTCGCCTCCACCGAACCCTCCGACGAGGGCACCCGCCTCGTGCACGACGTACGCCGCTCCAAGCGGCTGCTCCTGCTGCGCGCCGTACTCGACGCCGCACCCGGCACCGAGACCGCGGAACACTGGGCGCTCCTGGAGGAAGCCGAACGCCAGGACCCCCTGGCCGTCCACGACGTACTGCACTACCCCGCCACCGGAGTCTGGGCCGAGGAGACCCTCCGCCGCCTCCACGCCCCCCAGGGCCCCCCGCCCGACCTCGCCCACCTCGGAGCGCTCGCCGTGGCCGCCGCGCTGCGCGCCGGAATCGGCTTCAAGGCCACCCTGCGCCCCGTCAACGGCCGCCTCGTCCTGCCCACCCTCGGCCTGATCCGCCCCCAGGGCCCCGGCCGGCTCGCCCTGACCGAACGCTCCTGGGACACCGCCGACGTCCTCCCGCTGCACGCCCTGCCCGGCGGCGCCCGCACCTCCCTCGACGACCTCGACCCCTACCGGGTCCCGCCACCCGGCACCGCCACCGGCCCGGCCGCCGTCCGCCCAGCCCGCCGCCTCACCCCCAAGGGGCACAAGCGCTGGGACATCCAGTGGTCCGGCGCCCACACCCTCCTCGGCCGCTACGACTCCGCCCGCGCCGAGGAGATCGGCCTGCTGCTGCGCTCCGTGGTCCCCCTCGCCGGCGGCTCCCGCTCCACCGGCGCCACCCTGCCCGCCGCCGCCGGCTCCGTCCTGGCCCGCGCCCAGGCCCCGCCCGCCCTCGCCGCGACCCTCGTCCACGAGGTCCAGCACGGCAAACTCGCCGCCCTCGCCGACGTCCTCACCCTCCACACCGCCGACCGCACCCCCCGCCACTGGGCCCCCTGGCGCACCGACCCCCGCCCCCTGGAAGGGCTGCTGCACGGCACCTACGCCCACCTCGCCCTCGCCGGCTACTGGCAGCACGCCGCCCTCTACGGAGCCCGCGGCGCCTGGGCCCAGCACGCCCGGATCCGCGCCCAGGTCGCCGCCGTCCTCCCCGCCCTGCGCGCCCACCCCGCACTCACGGTCACCGGACGGGAGTTCGTCGACGGCATGGCCGCCGCCGAACGCGCCATGGACGCCACCCCGCCCCCCGGCGACCAGCACGCCGGAGCCCGCCGCACCCTGGAACGCGAACGCCGCGCCTGGTGCGAGGCCCACCCCGAACTCGCCCCGTTCGTACGGGTATGACGCCCCGTCCGCTGCGGTACCTTTCAAGCCAGCCCCTCCGCACCGCCCCGCACCCCGTCCATCGCACGGACCACAGGGAGACGGCCGCATGACCGGTACCGCCATGCGTCACGACCGCGACGGAGCCGCCCCCGCGCAGCGCTTCGTCATCAGCTTCGCGGGCTTCAACCGCCCCTGGGCGGTGTGGATCGCCCACCGGCTGGAAGAACACGGCCACCGCGTCGTCCTCCAGCGCTGGGACCCGCAGAGCAGCCCCGGCGGGCTCACCGAGGCCCTCGACGACCTGGCCCGCGCGGGCGGCCGGATCCTCGTGGTCCTCAGCGAGCGCTACTTCTCGGCGGGCACCCACACCGACGAGGAGTGGAACACCGCCCTGCGCACCGTCACCGCCTCCCACCCCGACCGGTTCGCCGCCGTCTGCCTCACCGACGCCCCCCTGCCCAGCGCCGTCGCCGCCCTGGAGAAGACCGACCTGTGGGGCCTGGACGCCTACGAGGCCGAATACCGCGTACTGCGCCGCCTGGAACTCCCCACCGACCGCATCGGCACCGAGAGCGGCCGCCGCGGACCCCGCTTCCCCAACGACCCGCCCGAGATCTGGGGCCGCGTCCCGCGCCGCAACCCCCGCTTCACCGGCCGCAACGACGTCATCGGCCGGCTCCGGGCCGCCCTCACCGAGGCCCCGCCCGGCGCCTCCACCGTCACCCTCCTCGGCCTCTCCGGCGTCGGCAAGACCCAGGTCGCCACCGAGTACGCCTACCGCTTCGCCTCCGAGTACGACGTCGTGTGGTGGGTGCCCGCCGAAGACCGGCCCACCCTGCGCGAACGCCTAGCCGACCTCGCCCCCGCCCTCGGCCTGCCGCGCGGCGCCGGCAGCTACGGCGAGCAGATCCGGGCCGTACTGGAGGCACTGCGGCGCGGGTCCCCGTACCACCGCTGGCTGATGGTCTTCGACGGCTGCGACAACCCCGACGACCTCACCGACCTGCTGCCCTCCGGCGCCGGCGACGTCATCATCACCTCCCGCAACCGCGAATGGGCCGCCCGGCACACCAGCCTCGTCGAGGTCCCCCTCTACGCCCGCCCCGAGTCCGTCACCTTCATCCGCCGCCGCGCCCGCCGCCTCACCGGCGACGAGGCCGACCAGCTCGCCGACGCCCTGGAGGACTACCCCCTCGCCCTCGACCAGACCGCCGGCTGGCTCGCCGACTCACCGCTCGGCGTCGGCGAGTACCTCACCCTCCTCCAGCACCGCCTCGACTCCCACGAGGCCGTCACCCTCTCCGACGACTACCCGCTGCCCTTCCCGACCGCGCTGGCCATACTCCTCAACAACGTCCGGGAGAACTTCCCCGACGCCCTCGCCCTGCTGCGGCTGTTCGTCTTCTTCGCCCCCGGCCGGGTCCCGCTGCGCCTGCTGCGCGAATTCCCCGCCGACGGCGTCCCCGAACACCTCGCCGGGATCCTCAACGACCAGATCCGCTGGAACGCCGCCCTCAACAAGCTCGTCCAGTTCTCCGTGGTCCGCCTGGAGTACTCCGACCTCTCCGTCGAGGAGGGCGGCGGCCTGGAGACCGTCCAGCTCCACCGCATGGTCCACAACATCGTCCGCGAGAACCTCGCCGAGGACGAGTCCGACCAGCTCTCCCGCGCCGTCCGCCAGGTCCTCGCCGCCGCCGACCCCGGCCGCCCCACCGACTCCCGGCTCTGGCCCCGCTACGCCGAACTCGTCCCCCACCTCGACCACGCCGGAGTCCTCACCAGCAGCAACCCCCGCATCCAGAACTTCCTGCTGCACTGCCTGCGCTACCTGATCCTCGCCGGCGAGTACCGCACCTGCCTGCGCCTGTCCGAACGGACCGACGGCGTCTGGCGGGCCATGCTCGGCGACGACCACGACCAGGTCCGCGAACTCAGCTACCACTACGGCGGCGCCCTGCGCATGCTCGGCCACTTCCGGCAGGCCGAGACCCTCGCCCGCAACGTCGCCGACCGGCTCCTCGCCGAACGCGGCGACCGCGACCTCGAAACCCTCCGCGCCACCAGCACCTACGCCGGAGTCCTGCTCAGCACCGCCAAGTTCGACGAGGCCCGCGAACTGCTGGAACACGCCTTCGCCACCTACCGCGAACTCCTCGGCGAGGACGACTCCACCACCCTCGGCGCCCAGAACAACGTGGCCGTCGCCCTCCGCCTCCTCGGCCGCTACCAGGAGGCCTACGACACCGACCTCGACACCCTGCGCCGCCGCGAGCGCGTCCTGCGCGTCCGGCACATCGCCACCCTCTCCTCCGGCATCGGCTGCGCCATGGGCCTGCGCCTCATGGGCCGCTACCGCGAGGCCCTCGCCCGCCAGGAACAGGGCCTCAAGCTCCACGTCCAGGTCCTCGGCGCCAACCACCCCCAGACCCTGCGCGCCGAACACAACCTCGGCCAGTGCCTGCGCCGCACCGGCGACATCCCCGGCGCCGGCTCCCGGCTGCGCAGCGTCCTGGAACGCTCCACCCGCGTGTTCGGCGCCGAATTCCCCTGGACCCTGATGGTCGCCTCCGACTACGCCACCTACCTGCGCGAGTACGGGGACATCGAGGAGGCCCGCCGGATCTCCGAAGAGGTCGTACGCGGCTACCAGTCCCAGCTCGGCCTCGCCCACCCCTACAGCATCGGCACCGTCGGCAACCTCGCCCTCGTGCTGCGCGCCCAGGGCGAACGCACCGAAGCCCTGAACCTCGCGGAACAGGCCCTGGTCGGCATGCGCGGCGCCCTCGGCGACCACCACCCCTGGACCCTGGGCTGCGCCCTCAACGCCACCGGCCACCGCAACATCACCGGCCGCCTGGACGCCGCGCTGGACCTGAGCCGGGACACCCTGCGGGCCGCCGAACAGGTCCTGGGCCCGGACCACCCCATGACCCTGAGCGCCCAGATCGCCCTGGCCGCCGACCTCCGCGCGGTCCGCGAGGACGCGGAGGCCTCGAAGCACGAGGACGCCGGCCTCAAGGCCCTCACCCGCACCCTGGGCCCCCAACACGTCCACACCGTCTCGGCCCGCCAACAGACCCGCCCCTACTGGGACTTCGAACCGCAGCCGTAACCAGCCTCGCCGGCGTTTGAGGCGCGGGGTCCGGGGCGGAGCCCCGGCAGCGGCGGGGAAGCCGGAAGGCCCGGCCCCCAGGTGGGGGGCCGGGCCTTCCGTCATGTGCAGGTCGCGTCAGCGACTAGGCCTCGAAGACCTCGTTCATCAGCAGCTGCTGCTCCGCCTGGTGGCGCTTCGCGGAGCCCACCGCCGGAGACGAGCCGTGCGGACGCGAGACGCGCCGCAGGCGCTCGCCCGCCGGGATGTCCGCGCCGACCGCCAGGTCGAGGTGGTCGATCAGGTTCAGCGCGATGAACGGCCACGCACCCTGGTTCGCCGGCTCCTCCTGCGCCCAGATGTACTTCGCCGCGTTCGGGAACTTGGCGATCTCCGCCTGGATCTCGGCACCCGCCAGCGGGTACAGACGCTCGATGCGGATGATCGCGGTGTCCGTGATGCCGCGCTTCTCCCGCTCGGCCTCCAGGTCGTAGTAGACCTTGCCCGCGCAGAAGACGACCTTGCGGACCGCGTTCGGGTCCACCGTGGAGTCGCCGATGACCGGACGGAACGAACCGCTCGTGAACTCCTCCGCCTTCGACGCCGCAGCCTTCAGACGCAGCATCGACTTCGGGGTGAAGACGATGAGCGGCTTGTGGTGCGGGTTGTGGACCTGCCAGCGCAGCAGGTGGAAGTAGTTCGACGGCAGGGTCGGCATCGCGACCGTCATGTTGTCCTGCGCGCACATCTGGAGGAAGCGCTCGGGACGCGCGGACGAGTGGTCCGGGCCCTGGCCCTCGTAGCCGTGCGGCAGCAGCAGCGTGACGCCGGAGGTCTGGCCCCACTTCTGCTCGGCCGAGGAGATGAACTCGTCGACGACGGTCTGCGCGCCGTTGACGAAGTCACCGAACTGGGCCTCCCAGAGGACCAGCGCGTCCGGACGGGCCAGCGAGTAGCCGTACTCGAAGCCCATGGCCGCGTACTCGGAGAGCAGCGAGTCGTAGACGTTGTAGCGGGCCTGGTCGTCCGACAGGTACAGCAGCGGGGTGTAGTCCTCGCCGGTCTCCCGGTCGATGAGGACCGCGTGGCGCTGGCCGAACGTGCCGCGGCGGGAGTCCTGGCCGGACAGCCGGACCGGGGTGCCCTCCATCAGCAGCGAACCGAAGGCCAGGGTCTCGCCCATGCCCCAGTCGATGGTGCCGTCGTCGATCATCGCCGCGCGGCGCTGCAGCTGCGGCAGCAGACGCGGGTGGACGGTGACGCCCTCGGGGATGTTGACCTGGGACTCGGCGATCCGCTTGACGACGTCCTGGGAGATCGCCGTGTTCACGGCGACAGGGAAGTCGGCCTGCGGGGCCGGGACCGGCGCGGCGACCGCGGGCTGCGTGGCGGCCTCGCGGACCTCCGCGAAGACCTTCTCCAGCTGGCCCTGGAAGTCCTGGAGCGCCTGCTCGGCCTCTTCCAGGGTGATGTCACCGCGACCGATGAGGGACTCGGTGTACAGCTTGCGCACCGAGCGCTTCTTGTCGATCAGGTCGTACATCAGCGGCTGCGTGAACGCCGGGTTGTCCGACTCGTTGTGGCCGCGGCGGCGGTAGCAGATGAGGTCGATGACCACGTCCTTGTTGAACGCCTGGCGGAACTCGAAGGCCAGACGGGCAACGCGCACGACCGCTTCCGGGTCGTCGCCGTTCACGTGGAAGATCGGCGCCTCGATCATGCGGGCCACGTCGGTCGCGTACATCGAGGAACGCGAGGACTCCGGGGCGGCGGTGAAGCCGACCTGGTTGTTGATCACGACGTGGACGGTTCCGCCGGTGCGGTAGCCGCGCAGCTGCGACATGTTCAGCGTCTCGGCGACCACACCCTGGCCGGCGAAGGCCGCGTCGCCGTGCAGGGCCAGCGGCAGGACGGTGAAGTCCGTGCCGCCCTTGTTGATGACGTCCTGCTTGGCGCGGGCGACACCCTCCAGGACCGGGTCCACCGCCTCCAGGTGGGAGGGGTTCGCGACGAGCGAGACCTTGATCTGCTCGCCGTCCAGGCCGGTGAAGGTGCCCTCGGCGCCCAGGTGGTACTTGACGTCGCCGGAGCCGTGCATGGACTTCGGGTCGAGGTTGCCCTCGAACTCGCGGAAGATCTGCGCGTACGACTTGCCGACGATGTTCGCCAGGACGTTCAGGCGGCCGCGGTGGGCCATGCCGATGACGACCTCTTCGAGGCGGGCCTCGGCGGCCGAGTCGATGACGGCGTCGAGCAGCGGGATGACGGACTCGCCGCCCTCCAGGGAGAAGCGCTTCTGGCCGACGTACTTCGTCTGCAGGAAGGTCTCGAAGGCCTCGGCGGCGTTCAGGCGGCGCAGGATGCGCAGCTGCTCCTCGCGCTCCGGCTTGGTGTGCGGGCGCTCGATGCGGTCCTGGATCCAGCGGCGCTGCTTCGGGTCCTGGATGTGCATGAACTCGACGCCGGTGGTGCGGCAGTACGAGTCGCGCAGCACGCCGAGGATGTCGCGGAGCTTCATCATCGACTTGCCGGAGAAGCCGCCGACCGCGAACTCGCGCTCCAGGTCCCACAGGGTGAGGCCGTGCTCGGTGATGTCGAGGTCGGGGTGCTTGCGCTGCTTGTACTCCAGCGGGTCGGTGTCGGCCATGACGTGGCCGCGGACCCGGTAGGAGTGGATCAGCTCGAAGACGCGGGCGGCCTTCGTGACGTCGTCGTCGTGCGAGGCGTCGATGTCACGGTTCCAGCGGACCGGCTCGTACGGGATCCGCAGCGACTCGAAGACGTCGTCGTAGAAGTTGCCCTCGCCGAGGAGCAGGTTCGCGACGATGCGCAGGAACTCGCCGGAGGCCGCGCCCTGGATGACCCGGTGGTCGTAGGTCGAGGTCAGGGTCATGACCTTGGAGATGCCCAGCTTGTTCAGGGTGTCCTGCGAGGTGCCCTGGAACTCGGCGGGGTAGTCCATGGAGCCGACGCCCATGATGACCGACTGTCCGGGCATCAGGCGGGGCACGGAGTGGACGGTGCCCAGGCCGCCGGGGTTGGTCAGCGAGACGGTGACGCCGGTGAAGTCGTCCATCGTCAGCTTGCCGACGCGGGCGCGGCGCACGATGTCCTCGTAGGCCTGCCAGAACTCGAAGAAGTTGAGGGTCTCGGCCTTCTTGATGCCGGCGACGACGAGCTGGCGGTCGCCGTTGGGCTTCACGAGGTCGATCGCGAGGCCGAAGTTCACGTGCTCCGGCTTGACCAGGGTCGGCTTGCCGTCCTTCTCCGCGAAGGAGTGGTTCATGGACGGCATGGCCTTGATGGCCTGCACCATCGCGTAGCCGATGAGGTGGGTGAAGGAGATCTTCCCACCGCGGGCGCGCTTGAGGTGGTTGTTGATGACGATGCGGTTGTCGAACAGCAGCTTCACCGGGACGGCGCGGACGGACGTGGCCGTCGGGACGTCGAGGGAGGCGTTCATGTTCTTGGCCACGGCGGCGGCGGGGCCGCGGAGCGTCACCAGCTCGGGGCCGGCGGGGGCCTCGGTGGCGGGCGCGGCCTTCTGGGCCGGGGTGGCGGCGGCGGCCGGAGCCTGGGCCTGAGGGGCGGGCGCGGCCGGTGCGGCGGCCGGGGCCTGGGAGGTGACAGTCACAGCAGGGGCACCAGAGGGGGTGGCAGGAGCAGGGGCAGGAGCTGACACAGGTGTGGGCGCGGCTGCGGGCGCGGCAGGCGCCGCCCCCGTGGCGGCGTCGACGGCCTGAGGAACCCCGGCGGTGGCGGTGGCGGCCTGTGCGGAGGCGCCGTCCGTCGTCGGGGTCTTGATGGGTTCGGCCGCCTTCACCGGGGCGGCAGCGCCCCCCGGCTTGTAGTCGGCGAAGAAGTCCCACCAGGCCCGGTCGACCGAACTCGGGTCCTGGAGGTACTGCTGATAGATCTCGTCGACGAGCCACTCATTCGCGCCGAAGCCTGAGGCGGGGTTCTTCCCGCCCTCTGCTGCGTCGGTCGTGGTGCTCGGGTTACTGGGGGACTGTGGCGACACGGCGGCAACCGCCCTCTTCCGCTTCACAAGGTATGGACAGCGGGGATAAAGGCTACGCCTCCCAGGGCGTGTGATGCAGGCCGGGCGGGACTTCCGTCGTGCAGGTCACACCGAACGGCGGGTTTCACCCATCGGAATGGCGGGAAACAAGCGTGGTTCGGGTAGGGGTCAGCCAGGTTGCGACCCCCTAGGCCTCGCACCCCTGACGACCCCGGGCACGTGTGGCCGAGATCATGTCCTTCCCACTCGAACCCTACGTCAAGACGACACCTGTGAGCTGCCCGGAAGGGTGACAAGGATTCGGCAACCCCGTGACGATTCGGCCACGCCGATGTGCCCCCCGTGCAGCCCGACCGCCCAGCGGGCGATGGCCAGCCCGAGCCCGGTGCCCCCGTCCCCGCTCGAATCCCCGCCGCCGGCCGAACCCCGGTTGAACCGCTCGAAAACCCGGTGCCGCTCCGCCTCCGGAATCCCCGGCCCCTCGTCCACGACCTCCAGCGCCAGGCTCCCCGGCGCCTCCCCGGCGCGGGCCCGGACCGTGACCCGGCCGTGCGCGGGACTGTGCTTCACCGCGTTGTCGATCAGGTTCGCCACCACCTGGTGCAGCCGCTCCGCGTCCGCGTACGCGGTCAGTTCCGGAGGGTGCACATCCAGATGAAGGTGCACGTCATTGCGGGTGTGCCCACCCGAACCGGAAGTCAGCCCTGGCCGTCCGGCAGCCGCCAGCCCCGACTCCTTCAGCACCCCCGACAGATACGGCCACACCTCGAACCGGCGCGCCTTCAACGGCACCACACCGTTGTCCACCCGCGACAGGTCCAGCAGGGTGTCCACCAGCCGGCCCAGCCGCTCGGCCTGCTTCAGCATCGTCCGCATCGTCTCCGGATCGGCCTCCGAGACCCCGTCCACCACGTTCTCCAGCACCGCCCGCAACGCCGCGATCGGAGTGCGGAGCTCGTGCGAGACGTTCGCGACCAGCTCTCGACGGTGCCTGTCCTCGGCCTCCAGATCGTCGGCCATCCGGTTGATCGTGGACGCCAGATCACCCAGCTCGTCACGCCGCCCCGCACCGCTCACCCGGCGCGTGTAGTCCCCGTGCGAGACCGCCCGCGCCACCTTCGTCATCTCGTCCAGCGGCGCCGTCAGACCGTGCGCCACGAACTGCGTGATCAGCATCGAGGCGATCACCGAGAAGACCGTGATGAACCGCAGCTCCGTCGCCGTACGGAGGGCCACCATCAGCAGCCCCGTCGTGATGAACACCGAGACCACGACGAGCACACCCAGCTTCGTCTTGATCGAGAACGGCGAATAGGGCCGCAGACCCGGCCCCCGCGGCGGCCCGCTCACGCCTGCGCCGGGGTCTCCAGGGCGTACCCGACGCCATGGACCGTACGGATCCGGTCCGCGCCGATCTTCCGCCGCAGCGCCTTGATGTGGCTGTCGACCGTACGGGTCCCCGACGCGTCGGCCCAGTCCCACACCTCCGCCAGCAACTGCTCCCGCGAGAGCACCGCACGCGGCGTCCCCGCCAGGCACACCAGCAGGTCGAACTCCGTCGGCGTCAGGTGCACGTCCTCCGCCTGCACCCGCACCCTGCGCTGCGCGTGGTCGATCTCCAGGTCGCCCAGACGCAGCGTCGCCCCGCGCGGAGCCGTCGCGGCCAGCGTCGCCCGCTCCACCCGGCGCAGCAGCACGTGCACCCGCGCGGCCAGCTCGCGCATCGAGAACGGCTTCGTCATGTAGTCGTCGGCCCCGACCCCGAGACCGACCAGCATGTCGGTCTCGTCGTCCCGCGCCGTCAGCATCAGCACCGGGACCGGCCGCTGTGCCTGGACCCGGCGGCAGACCTCCAGCCCGTCGAAGCCGGGCAGCATGACGTCCAGCACCAGCAGCTCGGGCTGCCAGCTCTCCGCGGCGGCGACGGCGGCCGGACCGTCGTACGCCGTCTGCACCTGGAAGCCCTCGGCCCGCAGCCGGGCCGCGATGGCGTCGGCGATCGTGCGGTCGTCCTCGACCACGAGCACGCGCCGCTGCGCACCTGGTGTGGCCGCGGCGACGCTGTGGGTGGTGTGTGTCTGTTCCATGTCCCGCCCCTGAAGATCCCGCGTGATGGGGTGCAGCGTAGAGGAGGCACCGGCCTGCGGCTATGCGGGGTTCGGACAGGAGCCGGGGTCATCCGGAATCAGAGATTCATCCCGTCGCGTCGAATCCCGGCAGCGCGCCCAGCACCTTGCGGAGCCCCGGAGCCAGCTCCGTCTGGTCCGCGGCGACCTCGAAACCACCGTGCACGAAGGCGTACGTGAACCCGTCGTAGACCGGCGGATCGGCCGTGGCCACCCGGGGCAGGTGAGCGAAGTCCGCCTCACGCAGCGCCGTCCGCAGGGCCTCCAGCCGGGACGGCTCCAGCTTCCCGGAACGCAGGTCGCGGACCTTCCCGTCGAGGAGGCTCCAGGAGCCGTCGCCCTTGACGATCACGGTCCGGACCTGGCCCGCGAAACCACCGCTGCGCGTCACGCGGACGAGGGTCTGGGAGGCGGCCTGGGTTGCCGTGGGGGAGGGGGGACGGGAGGAGGAGGGCGAAGGGGATGCGGTGGATGCGGTGGGGGAGGGGGCGGGCGTGGGCGTTGGGGGTGGGGTCGCGGTGGGCGCGGCTGCCGTGGGCGCCGTCGGTGCCGCCGTGGCCTCCGGGGGACCACCGGACCCGCCACCGCAGCCGGCCAGGACCAGCACCGCGCCCAACAACACCACCGTCGCGGCACCAGCCGCTCGGATCGCTCGCACACCCACCTCCGCAGGTACTCCGACCGAACACCGAGTATGGAGGCCCCGCCCGCCGACCGAAAGCACCCGGAGGCCGCCATCCGCCGCATCACCCCCTGGCGCGTGCTGCCCCCGCTGGCCGCCGTGCTCCTCGGACTGTGGGGCCTGCCGCGCGGCGCGGGCGGCGGGAGCATGTGGCGCGACGAGTCCACCACCTGGCAGGTGGCCCACCGCCCCCTCGGCGGACTCTGGGAACTGCTCGGGCAGGTCGACGCGGTGCACGGCCTCCACTACCTGCTGATGCACGGGGTCTACGGCCTATGGGACGGCGGCCTGTGGGCCCTGCGGCTGCCGTCCGTGGCCGGCACCGCCCTCGCCGCCGCCGGAGTGGCCGCCGTGGCGCACCGGCTGGCGGGTGAGCGGGCCGCGCTGATCGCCGGCACCGCGTACGCCCTGCTGCCACCGGTGCAGACGTACGCCCAGGAGGGCCGCTCGTACGCACTCGTCTCCGCGGCCGTGGCCTGGGCGACGTACCTGATGCTGCGCGAGCGGTGGGCGGCCTACGCGGTGGTGCTCCTGCTGGGCTGCTGGCTCCACGAGTTCGCCGTACTGGCCCTGCCCGCGCACGCCCTCACCGCGTGGCGGGCGCGCGGCTGGCGGTGGGCGGCCGGCGCCGTCCTCGCCGGGCTGCTCCCGCTGGCCCTCGTGAGCGCGCGCCAGGCGTCCGCGCAGCTGGGGTGGCTGGGGCGGCCGTCGTGGCAGGACTGGGTGGCGTACGGGGTGCTGGTGGTGGCGGTGGCCCTGCTGGCCCGGGGGGCGGGCGAGCGGGAAGCCGTACGGGTGGCCGTGCCGCTCGCGCTGCTGCCGCCGGGGCTGCTGATGGCGGTCTCGCTGGTGCAGCCCCTGTACGTCGACCGGTACGTCCTCTACGCGCTGGCGGGGCTCGCGGTGCTGGTGGGGGTGTGGGGGCGGGGGCGGTTGGTGCGGCCGTGGCCGTGGC
Source organism: Streptomyces sp. NBC_00158 (assembly GCF_045160885.1). Taxonomy (NCBI): domain Bacteria; kingdom Bacillati; phylum Actinomycetota; class Actinomycetes; order Kitasatosporales; family Streptomycetaceae; genus Streptomyces; species Streptomyces sp. NBC_00158. The sequence continues at coordinate 2,239,616 of NZ_CP108161.1, read as the reverse complement.
CGGCGTGGGTGCTGGTGGGGGCGCTGCTGGTGCCGGCCGGGGCGTGGTCGGTGTGGCTGCGCACCCCCGAGGCGCGCAAGGACGACGCCCTCGCCGTGGCGGCGGCGGTACGGGAGCGGGCCCGGCCGGGGGACGCGGTGCTGTTCATGCCGTCCCGGCGGCGGGAGTGGCTGCTGTCGTCGCCCGGGCTGTACGCGTCCGTCCGCGACGTGGCCCTGTCCCGCAGCCCGGCCGAGTCCGCCACCCTCCACGGCACGGAACTCCCGCCGGACGCAGTCCGGGCGGCGGTCCTGGCCTCCCCGAGGGTCATCGCCCTGCTGGACCCCCCGGACCAGCCGCTGGACGCCCACCCGGCCGAGGCGGCGAAGCGCGAGGCCCTGAGCCAGGCCTTCGACCGCTGCTCGGTGACACCGGTACACGGAGCCCGGGTGGCGGTGTACGCGCGGCGGGGCGGGTGCGGGTGAGGGTGGTGGGGGGCGGGGGTACGGGGCTTGCGGTGCGGGCCCGCTATCTCCCCCGCGAGGGGGTGGGGGCGGGTCGGTGGCTGCCCACCCGCCTCCCCGGGTGCGGGCCGGTGGGTACGCGACACCGTGCGGCGGTGGGGTGACCTTCGCGGGTGGGCCCCGGGCGGTATCGGCCGCCCGCGGCTCGGGGTGTGGGGGCTCGCGCGGTACGGCGGTGGGGGCATGCCGTCCGGCTGTGTGCGCGGCGGGGCTCCGGTGGTGGGGCGGCTTCCGGGTGGGCGGTAGCCCCCTGGGGCGGGATCATCGCTGGTTTGGGGGTTTCCCGTCAGTCCCATCGTCCTTCCGTGTCGGGCCGGCCTGTCAAGGGCGCTCCTTCGTCGCGTCGCTTCGCGATGGCCTTCGGCCACCCTTGACAGACCGACCCGCCCCGGAAAGCCGAAGAACTGTCGGGAAACCCCCAAAAGAACGGTCACGGGGCAGGAGAGGGACAGCGGCCTCGTCAGCGTTGAGGCGAGGGGCCGGGCGTCGGCCGCCGGGCATCCGAGCCCTCAGAAGTCCCGGTTCCGGGCCGGGTGCGCGGCTACCCGCACCAAAAGGCGACCCGAGCGACCTGCGGAGCCCCCTAGCGCCCCAGATCGCTACGCGCTCCCCTTTCCTCGGCGTCCGGCGACCGCCCGTGGCTGATACCTGCACGAAAGGACGGCCAGGGCAGCCCGGGAGACGTCCGGGCGCATCAGATCGCTACGTGCTCCTCTCGTCTCGGCGTCCGGCGACCGTCTGGGGCTGATACCTGTACGAGAGGACGGCCAGGGCAGCCCGGGAGACGTCCGGGCGCATCAGATCGCTACGTGCTCCTCTCGTCTCGGCGTCCGGCGACCGTCTGGGGCTGATACCTGTACGAGAGGACGGCCAGGGCAGCCCGGGATGCCTCCCCGCGCGTGAGATCGCTACGCGCTCCTCGTTCCTCGGCGGCGAATGACCGTCCTGGGCTGATACCCGCACCAGAGGACGAGTAGGGCGACGCGGGAAGCCGGTGGGCGCGCCAGATCGCGGCGCGTTGCCTACTGTTTGGCGGCCAGCGGCCAGCGGCCAGCGGCCAGCGGCCAGCGGGCGTCTTGGGCCGGTCTTGGGTCAGAAGGAAGGCTCGCGCGCCCTCTTTGTCCGTTTCTGGGGGCTGTGGTGAGGTCGGAAGGGTCTCTGTCGGAGTCTGTGGTCGAAAAAGACGTCCGCAGGCTCCGACAGGCCGCCGAGGACTGTGCGGGCGGGCCGATTCGCCGCTCGAAGGTGGCCTTCCGCCCCATTCCTTTCCCACACCGGCCCCAGACGGCCGCCGGACGCCTGAGAACGGGCAGCGCGTAGCGATCTGAAGCGCCCGTCGGCCCCCCGGGCCGCCCTGTTCGTCCTCTGGTGCAGGCATCAGCCTCAGACGGCCGCTGGTCGCCCGAATCTGGGCAGCGCGTAGCGATCTGATGCGCCTCTCGGCTTCCTGGGCCGCTCTCTTCGTCCTCTCGTGCGGGTATCGGCCACGGACGGTCGCCGGACGCCGAGAAAAGAGGAGCGCGTAGCGATCTGGCGCGTCTGGGGGTTCGGCAGGGGGCTCTGGTCGCCTTTTGGTGTGGGTTGTCGCGCCCCTGGCTCGGAATCTCGACATCTGAGGGCTCGGATGCCCAGTCGGCCGGGCCCCGGCCCCTCGTCTCGTCCCTGACAGGCCCGCCCCTTGTCCTCTGTCCAGTGACCGTTTCTTTGGGGGTTTCCCGGCAGTCTTTCGGCATTCCGGTTCGGGTCGGTCTGTCAAGGGTGGAGCGAAGCGACATCGCGAAGCGACGCGACGAAGGAGCGCCCTTGACGGGCCGGCCCGAACCGGAAGGACGATGGGACTGACGGGAAGCCCCCAACCCTCCCTGAGACCGCCCCGGGGGATACCGCCCCCGGTACCCCCCCGCCCGGCGCGTCGATGGGTGAGGATGGGCCGCAGACCGTGTCCGTGTCAGTGTCCGACGCCGCCAGCCGGAGGCCCCCGTATGCCCGTCACCGAGATGCCCGGTCCCCTCGTCGGCAGTGCGTGGCTCGCGGAGCGGCTCGGGGGCGTCGTGGTGTTCGACGCCTCCGTCGGGGCGCATCGCGGGGCCGGTGTGAGGATTCCCGGCGCCCGGCCCTTCGACCTCGACGGTGTCCTCTCCGACCACGCCGCCGCTGCCCCGCACACCATGCCCGCCCCGGCGGACTTCGCCGAGGCCCTGCGCGGGCTCGGGGTGTGCGACGCCGACGCCGTGGTCGTGTACGACGGCGCCGGGATCTACTCCAGTGCCCGCGCCTGGTGGATGCTGCGCGCCATGGGCTTCGACCGGGTGGCCGTGCTGGACGGGGGGCTGCCCGCGTGGGTGGCGGCCGGGCTGGACGTCGAGGCGCGGGCGGCGGCGTACGAGGGGCCGCGCGGGGACTTCACCGCCCGGCCGCGCCCGGGGCTGCTCGTGGACGCCGGCGCCGTCGCCGCCGCGCTCGGCGATCCGGCCGCCGCCGTGTTCGACGCCCGGACCCGCGGGCGCTTCGCCGGGACCGCCCCCGAGCCCCGGCCGGGGCTGCGCGGCGGGCACATGCCGGGCGCGCTGAACCTGCCGTTCGGGGAACTCCAGGGGCCGGACGGCCTGATGCGTCCGGCCGGGGAACTGCGCGAGGCCTTCGGGGTGTTGGCGGGGGAGCGGGAGCGGTTCTACTTCAGCTGCGGTTCGGGCGTCACGGCCTGCGTGCTCGCGCTGGGGGCGACCCTGGCGGGGTACGGGGAGACCGCCGTGTACGACGGGTCGTGGAGCGAGTGGGGCCTGCCGTCGGAGCTGCGGCCGGTGGTGACCGGGCCCTGACGGGGGTGGGGCTAGCCCCACCCCGGGTTCGGATACCTGCACCAGCGCGGGCCGGGCCCCCGCTCGGCAGACTCGTCGGCATGGCACTCCACACCTCCTCGCGCCCCGTCCGCACCGCTCTCGCGGCCACCGTCGCCGCCTCGGCCCTGCTGCTGTCGGGGTGTTCCTTCGTGGAGGAGGCCAGGCTGAAGACCGCCGAGGCCGACGCCGCCGTCGCCGAGGCCGTCACCGCGGTGGAGCTGACGGGTCTTCGGCGGGGGTCGGTGGTGGTGTCCCCGGGCAGTGGTCCCGGAGTCACCGTCCACCGGGTCGTGCACTACCGGGGCGACACCGCGCCCGTGCCGGGGCAGCGGGTCGCGGGCGGGGTGCTGAGCTTCACCCACGGCTGCCAGGGGGACCAGGACTCCTGCTGGGTGGACTACCGGCTGGAGGTGCCGGCGTCGGCGAAGCTCAAGGTCGGCAGCAGCAGCGGCGACATCACGGTGACGGGCGTGGCCTCCGCCGAGCTGGACTCCTCCTCCGGTGACGTCCGGGCGGAGCGGATCCCGGGCCCGCTGAAGGCCCGTACCTCCTCGGGGAACATCACGGCCACCGGCCTGTCCGGCCCGGAGGGCGAGTTCCGTTCGAGTTCCGGGGACGCCGTGGTCGGCTTCGAGAAGGCCCCGGCCTCGGTGTCCGTCACCACCAGTTCGGGCGACGTGACCCTGAAGGCGCCGCAGGCCCCGTACCGGGTGTCGGCCGACACCGCTTCGGGCGACCGGGACGTCACCCTCGGGGACGCCCCCGACGCCCCCTCCCGGATCACGGTCCGGACCACCTCCGGCGACATCCGCCTCTCGGCCGCCTAGCCCGTCAGGCCGTCACACCCGTCACCGCGTCGACCTCCACCTCCACCAGCCAGGCCGGGTCGATGAAGCGGGACACCTCCACGAAGGTCGTCACCGGGCGGATCGCGGCGAACCGTTCGCCGTGGGCCCGGGCGGCCTCCTCCCAGGTGGTGATGTCGGTGAGCATGATCCGGGTCCGCACGACGTCGGCGAGCGAGGCGCCCGCCTCCTCCAGGGCCCGCTGCGCGATGTCCAGGCAGCGCACCGTCTGGGCGTGGACGTCGCCCGGGCCGACGGTGGAGCCGTCGTCCCCGATCGGAGCCGTGCCGGCGACGGCCACGTAAGGGCCCGTGCGCACCGCGCGGGAGAAGCCGATCCGGGGTTCCAGCGGGGAGCGCGAGCTGACGGTCCGTCGTGTCTCTGTCATGGCGTCATGGTGCTACGGGGGGCCCGCCGGAGGTGTTCGCCCCCGGCGAACGGGCGTTGGGGAACATTGCCGGACGCAGAAGCATTGAGTCGGCATAGCTCAACTTCACTGCCGGAGGGAAGATCATGGCTTCGACGTCCGTATCGCTCACCCTGCCCGTACTGCCGCTCGACGACGAGGTCGTACTGCCCGGGATGGTCGTCCCCCTGGACCTGTCCGACGCCGAGGTGCGCGGAGCCGTCGAGGCGGCGCAGGCGGCGGTGGGCAGCGGGAAGCCCCGGGTGCTGCTCGTGCCGAGGGTCGACGGGAAGTACGCCGGGATCGGTGTGCTGGGGACCGTCGAGCAGGTCGGGCGGCTCTCCGACGGCGATCCCGGGGCGCTGATCCGCGGGCGCGGCCGCGTCCGGATCGGCGCCGGCACCACCGGGCCCGGGGCGGCGCTCTGGGTCGAGGGGGAGACCGTCGACGAGAAGGTGCCCGACCCGCTGCCCGGGTCCGTCGCCGAGCTCGTCAAGGAGTACAAGGCCCTCGCCACCAGCTGGCTGAAGAAGCGCGGTGCCTGGCAGGTCGTGGACCGGGTGCAGCAGATCGAGGGGGTGTCCGCCCTCGCCGACAACTCCGGGTACTCGCCGTTCCTGAGCGTGGCCCAGAAGGTCGAGCTGCTGGAGACCGTCGACCCGGTCGCCCGCCTCCGCCTCGCCGTCAAGGCGCTCTCCGACCACCTCGCCGAACAGGACGTCGCCGAGTCCATCGCCAAGGACGTCCAGGACGGCGTGGAGAAGCAGCAGCGCGAGTTCCTGCTCCGCCGCCAGCTGGAGGCCGTCCGCAAGGAGCTGCGCGAGCTGGGCGGGGAGAAGGAGGGCGAGGAGTCCGACGACTACCGCGCCCGCGTCGAGGCCGCCGACCTGCCCGAGAAGGTCCGCGGGGCCGCCCTCAAGGAGGTCGACAAGCTGGAGCGGTCCAGCGACCAGAGCCCCGAGGGCTCCTGGATCCGCACCTGGCTGGACACCGTCCTCGAACTGCCCTGGAACGAGCGCACCGAGGACGAGTACGACATCCAGGGCGCCCGCGCGGTGCTCGACGCCGAGCACGCCGGGCTGAACGACGTGAAGGACCGCATCACCGAGTACCTGGCCGTGCGCAAGCGGCGCGGCGAGCGCGGCATGGGCGTCGTCGGCGGACGGCGCGGAGGTGCCGTCCTCGCGCTGGTCGGGCCCCCCGGCGTCGGCAAGACCTCGCTCGGGGAGAGCGTGGCCCACGCCATGGGCCGGAAGTTCGTCCGGGTCGCCCTCGGCGGCGTGCGGGACGAGGCCGAGATCCGCGGGCACCGGCGGACGTACGTCGGCGCCCTGCCCGGACGCATCGTGCGGGCGATCAAGGAGGCCGGGTCGATGAACCCGGTCGTGCTCCTCGACGAGATCGACAAGGTCGGCTCCGACTTCCGGGGCGACCCGGCGGCCGCCCTGCTGGAGGTCCTGGACCCGGCGCAGAACCACACCTTCCGGGACCACTACCTGGAGGTGGAGCTGGACCTCAGCGACGTCGTCTTCCTCGCGACGGCCAACGTACTGGAGGCCATCCCCGAGGCCCTCGCCGACCGCATGGAGCTGGTCCGCCTCGACGGCTACACCGAGGACGAGAAGGTCGTCATCGCCCGCGACCACCTGCTGCCCCGCCAGCTGGAGCGCGCCGGGCTGACCGCCGAGGAGGTGGTCCTGGGCGAGGACGCGCTGCGCAAGCTCGCCGGGGAGTACACCCGCGAGGCCGGCGTGCGCACCCTGGAGAGGTCCATCGCCCGGCTGCTGCGCAAGGTGGCCTCCCAGCACGAACTGGGCGAGCGGGAGTTCCCCTTCACCGTCGGCGCGGGCGAGCTGCGCGGCCTGATCGGCCGCCCGCACCACGTCCCGGAGTCCGCCCAGGACCCGGCGGAGCGGCGCACGGCGGTCCCGGGCGTGGCCACCGGCCTCGCCGTGACCGGGGCCGGCGGCGACGTCCTGTTCGTCGAGGCCTCCCTCGCCGACCCGGAGACCGGCGCCGCCGGGCTCACCCTGACGGGCCAGCTGGGCGACGTCATGAAGGAGTCGGCGCAGATCGCCCTCAGCTTCCTGCGCTCGCACGGCGCGGAGCTGGAGCTGCCGGTCGCCGACCTGAAGGACCGGGGCGTGCACATCCACTTCCCGGCGGGCGCCGTCCCCAAGGACGGGCCGAGCGCGGGCATCACCATGACCACCGCGCTGGCGTCCCTGCTGTCCGGCCGCCAGGTGCGCACGGACGTGGCCATGACCGGCGAGGTCTCGCTGACCGGGCGGGTGCTCCCGATCGGCGGGGTCAAGCAGAAGCTGCTCGCCGCGCACCGGGCCGGGCTGACCACCGTGATCATCCCGAAGCGGAACGAGGCCGACCTGGACGACGTCCCGGGCGAGGTGCTGGAGGGACTGGAGGTGCACCCGGTGACGGACGTGCGGCAGGTGCTGGAGCTGGCCCTCGCCCCGGCGGTGGTGTCCTTCACCAAGGCCGCCTGATCCGGAAGCCGCACACGGTCGCCCGAGGGCCCGGACCCCCCATCGGCGGGGCCCCGGGCCCTCGGCGCACCCGCTGCGAAATACTGTCCCGAACAGGGGTGCCACGGTGTGCCCCGCCACGGATGGGAGCGGCACGTGCACGGCAGCGAAGACCAGGAGTTCCTCGCCCTGGAGCGGGAGCTGTCCGTCTTCCTGCGGCGCGCCCGCGCCTCCTCCGGCGAGATGGCCCGCGCCCTGCACCCCGAGCTGGAGCCGGCCGCCTACGGGCTGCTCGTCCGGCTGGAGGCGGCCGGCCGCCAGCGGGCCACCGAGCTGGCCGCCTACTTCGGCGTCGGCAAGGCCACCATGAGCCGCCAGCTGCGCGCCCTGGAGGTGCTCGGCCTGGTGGCCCGCGAGCCGGACCCCGCCGACGGCCGCGCGTTCCTCGTCGGCCTCACGGAGGAGGGCCGGGAGCGCTTCCTGCGGGTACGGGGAGCCCGGCGCGAGCAGTACATGCGCAAGCTCGCAGACTGGGACCGCGGCGAGGTCGCGGAACTGGCCAGACTGCTCAACCAGCTGAACTCCGGAGAGGAGTAGCCGGCCCTCTCCCCGCAGCCGGCCGGGGCTCAGAGCTCCGCGTAGACCGCCGAGGCGTCGTCGTGCCGCTTGTGCCGGGCCGGCGGGCGCAGCGGATCCGACTCCACCGCCCGGACCCGCCCGATCAGCCCCCGCGCCCCCTCCTTGCGCAGCACGTCCAGGCAGGCCGCCCAGTCGCCCTCCCCGAACGTGTCCGTCCAGCGGCTCGCCCCGTCCGTGAGCGCGGCCACCGCCAGCACCTCCGCGCGCGGGGTGCGCCCGGTGACGGCCCGGGCCGCCACCTCCGGGTCCGCGGCCGCCGTGAAGAAGCCCCCCTCGGCGTTGCGCAGCGCGTCGGTCGCCGCGACCGAGCCGCGCACCCCGTCCGGCACCCGGTCCAGCCGGTCGTCCAGCACCGGCGTGACGGCACCGCCGGGTCCGCGGAGCAGGAGCACGGAATCCGAGAGCACGAGGTGCTCCACGTACGACTCGTCCCAGCGGACCAGGACCACCGTCGCCTGCGGGGTGCGAACGTGAGAAAGGTCACAGGTGTCGCGGTGCGCGTCCGCGGTGTCGGCGATCGCCCGGGCCAGGACCCCCTCCAGGGGCATGTCCCGCCGCGATCCGGACAGTTCGGTCAATCGGCCGCCGAGCCGGGTGGAGAACCAGGGCACCCCGTGCACGCATCCGTCGTCCCCGCGCGGCGGGGTGACCCCGTCCAGGACGACCACGACGCCGCCTCCCGACGCAGGTGCCGACGCCGACACCCAGTCCTGGTTGGGGTGTTCCGGGTTGCCGGGTTCGGAGGCCAGGTCGATGCGCATGCGGACATTCTGCCCGCCGGGACCCCCTGGAGCCCGGAAGGTCCATACCAATGCCCGGAACGGCGTCGCCGCCCGCCCGGGGGCCCGCCCGCCCGCTCCCCGCGAAATGTGGGCGGGCATACTGCCAAAGCCCGCGGCGTTCTTTCAACCGCCCGTCCATGCCGGGCCCCTGGCACGCGATGCCCGAGTTGGTCGGCCACTCCTCCGTGATGTTCACTCCTTCGAGTGGCCGGGTGGGCGATGTGCGGCTCTCCTCCCAACACACTGCGAAGGTCTGAGGCGGTACGAGGGGGCAGGGGGCGTTTACTTGTTGACCGGCCGTTACCTCGGCCACACGAGTAGACGAGCACGAGCACACGTACAGGATTGCGAGCACCGGTGTCTAAGAAGCGGTCTCGGAAGAACGGCACCGCCAGCGCCGACGGACCCGCCAACGCAGGACGGCGCGTACGCGTCCGCAGCAGGCTGGTCGTCGGAGTAGCAGTCGCCGGACTCACCGTCCTCGCGGCAGGCACCCCCGCCGTCGTTTCCGCCACGAGGGAACTGAACGACTCCCAGCGCCTGGTCACCCTGGCCGAGCAGACGCAGCACGCCCTCACCCTCGCCCACCTCCTCGGCGACGAGCGCGACGCCGTCGTCGAGTACGCGGCCAAGGGCCGGCCCGGCAACGCCAAGGCGCCCGTCGACGAGCGCACCGCGCGCACCGACCGGCAGATCGCCGAACTCCAGCCGGAGGCCGACGCGGAACTCGCCCGCGCCCTCGGCAAGGTGAAGGCCGTCCGCGCCGAAGCCGTCGACGGCAAGGGCACCGCCCTCGCCGCGCAGCAGGCCTACGCCGGACTCCTCACCGAACTCCTCACCCCCGGCGACCGCCTCGCCGAGCTCACCCCGCCGCGCGCCGAGGCCGCCCTCGCCGTCACCCGGCCCATGGCCCCCCTGGGCCAGGCCGTCGACCAGGCGTCGGCCACCCGCGGCCTGCTGCTCGCCGCCCTCGCCGTCCCGCGCGCCGAGCAGGCCCCGAACTCCGCCGTCGCCGACGAGCTCACCGGCGCCGCCCAGCGCTCCCGCGTACGCGAACAGGCCGCCCTCGACGACTTCGCCCGCGCCGCCCGGCCCGCCGTGCGCCAGACCCTCGCCGCCACCGTCACCGGCCCCGAGGTCAAGGCCGCCGACGACCAGCTCAAGCGCCTCACCGAGCGGTCCACCCTGACCCCGGCCGAGCGCAAGGCCACCGACGCCGCCGCCCTCGCCACCACCCTCACCGCCCGCATCGACCGGATGCGCTCGGTGGAGTCCACCCTCGCCGGGGACCGCGCCACCGCCTTCACCAAGCTGCGCGACGACGACGTGACCCGGCTGGAGCTGATCGCCGCCGGACTTGGCGTCCTCTTCCTCTTCGTCATCGGCTTCTCCACCGCCGTCGCCCGCTCCCTCACCAGACCCCTCTCGGTGCTGCGGCGCGGCGCCGAACGGCTCGCCACCCCCGAGGGCTCGCAGGAACCCGTCCGCTTCACCGGCCGCAACGACGAGTTCGCCGAGGTCGTACGCCACCTCAACTCGGTCCGCGACCAGACCGTCGGCCTCCACACCAAGATCGCCGGGCTCGACGCCGACCGCCGCCGCCTCATCGGCCGCAACGAAGCCCTCGCCGGCGGCCGCGAGGTCCTGGAGGACGAGCTCGCCAAGCTGCGCGCGGGACTCGAAGAGCACCGCCGCATCATGTCGACGACCTCCGTCTCCCTCTCCCTGCGCACCCTCGGCCTCGTCGAGCGCCAGCTCGCCGTCATCGAGGAGCTGGAGTCCAAGGAGGGCGACCCGGACCGGCTCGCCACCCTCTTCAAGCTGGACCACCTGGCGACGGTCATGCGCCGCCACAACGAGAACCTGCTCGTCCTCGCCGGACAGGAGCACGGCCACGGCCAGAGCCTGCCCGTGCCCCTCGTCGACGTCATGCGGGCCGCCGTCAGCGAGATCGAGCGCTACGAGCGCGTCGACCTCGCGGCCATGCCCTCCTACACCCAGGTCGCCGGGCACGCCGCCGACGACATCTCCCACGTCCTCGCGGAACTCCTCGAGAACGCCACGACCTTCTCCCCGCCCGAGGCGAAGGTGAAGGTGTCCGGCTGGCTGAACGACGCCGGCGACGTGGTCCTGTCCGTCGTGGACGAGGGCATCGGCGTCACCGAGGACCGCCTGGCCTCCCTCAACACCCGCCTGTCCACCCCCGACGCCTACGACGAGGAGCCCGAGGCCGAACACGGCCTGGGACTCGGCCTGTACGTCGCCGGACGCCTCGCGGCGCGCCACGGCGTCACCGCGGAGCTCCGCGCCGGCCGGCACGGCGGCCTGGAGGCCCTGGTCGTCGTCCCCGAGGCGCTGCTGCCGGACGCCCCGCCGAGCTCCCCGGTGCACACCCTGGCCACGCCCGGCGGTCCCGGGTTCCAGCTGCCCGGCGTGATCGCCGAGGCCAACGAGAACACCCTGCCGCCGCGGCTGCGCACGCCCGCCGCGGAGCAGGACGCGCAGCCCGTGGAGCCCGCCGGACAGCCCGCCGCCGAGCCGCCGGCCGCCGACGCGGAGCCCGCCAAGGTCGTCACCCTCGCGGAGGCCTTCGACCCGGAGACGGGCGAGGCGGACGCGGCGGACGCGGCGGACACCGCCGACGAGGACGCGGCCGCCGCCGAGCCGGCCGCCGCCGCTGCCGCCGCGCAGGAGTCCGCCGAGGCCGAGGTCTACGAGTCCGACACCTTCGACGCCGGGTCCCTGGTGGCCGAGGCCTTCGGAGCCGGCGCCTTCACCCGCGCCGACGGAGCCGCCGAGCCGGAAGCCGCCTTCGAGCCGGAGCCCGCCTTCGAGCCGGAGCCCGTCGCCGAGCCGGAGCCCGCCAAGGTCGTCACCCTCGCCGAGGCCTTCGAGGACGCCCCGCCGCCGCCCGCCGACCAGGTCTTCACCGCGGCCGCCCCCGGGACGGCCCCCGCCGCCGGGACGCCGGGCGGGGTCGCTCCCGAGCAGGAACTCCTCGCGCGGGTCGTCGCCGAGGCGGACGCGGACGCCTTCACAGCGGCCGGCCCCGCCCCGGCGGAGACCGCCGGGGGACCGGAGACCGCGCCGGGTGCACCCGTACACGACGAAGGAAACACCGGACCGGCGCACGACGCCGAACAGTCCAGCCACCGGCGGGCCGCCGACGCGGAGGACGGCTTCGTCCCCCGCCAGGGCAGCCACCCCGAGCCCATGGCCGAGCCCGCCACCCAGACCGTCACCGCCAAGGGACTGCCCAAGCGGACCCCGCGCTCCGTGGCGGCCCCCGGCATCGGAAACCCCGCAGCGGCCCGCCCCGAGCCGCGCCGGGTCGACGCCGAGGAACTGCGCCGCCGGCTCGGCGGGTTCTACCAGGGCGCCCAGGACGGGCGCCGGGTCGTCGCGGAGGAACTCGCGCAGGACCGGGGGCAGGGGCACACCGACCAGGGGGACACCGCACAGGAGGCACGCACATGACCGCGCCCAGTACGTACGGACTGAGCACCCAGGCCCGCAACCTGCAGTGGCTGCTGACCGACCTGGTCGAGGAGGTGCCCGGGGTCAACTCCGTGGCCGTCGTGTCCTCGGACGGGCTGCTGCTGCTCTCCTCCGAGCCCGCGGCGGAAGCCGCCCAGGGTGACCGTCCCAAGGGCCCCCGCGGCGCCTCGGCCGACCTCGCCACCATCGTGTCCGGACTCGGCAGCCTCACCACCGGTGCGGCCGCCCTCATGGAGTTCGGCACGGTCAAGCAGACGATGGTCGCCATGGAGAACGGCTCCGTCTTCGTCATGTCCATCAGCGACGGCTCCCTGCTCGGCGTGCACGCCACGCCCGACTGCGACATGAGCGTCGTCGCCTACCACATGGCCCTCTTCGTCGGCCGCGCCGGCCACGTCCTGACCCCCGAAGTCCGCAGTGAGCTGCGCCAGTCGATGGAGAAAAACCCGTGAGGAGTACGGCCTCCGACCGGCTGCCGATACGCGGCGCCGACCGCCGCCCCGCCCGCGTCCGCCCGTACTCCCTGACGGGCGGCCGCACCCGCTTCCCGCAGGTGCTGCTGGTGGAGACCTTCGTCGCCACGCTCGACAGCGGCCCGGCCAAGACGCCCGACCGCATGCCCGAGATGCGCGCCATAGTCGAGGTGTGCCGCCGGATGCGCACCATCGCCGAGATATCCGCACTGCTGAAGCTGCCGCTCGGCGTGGTCCGGGTCCTGGTCAGCGACCTCGCCGACCAGGGACGGATACGCGTCTACGGCACGGGCCACGGCACCGGCCGGCCCGACCGCGCGCTGCTGGAAAGGGTGCTCAGTGGCCTCCGCCGTCTCTGATTTCGCCGCCGACGTGACGGGCCTCGTGGACGACGAGCCCGTCCAGCCCTGGCAGTACGACCGCTCGCGCGCCCCCGTCGCCGTCAAGGTGCTCGTCGCCGGCGGCTTCGGCGTCGGCAAGACCACCTTCGTGTCCTCGGTCTCCGAGATCACCCCGCTGCGCACCGAAGCGGTGATGACCCAGGCCAGCGTCCCCACCGACGACCTGACCGGGACCCCGGACAAGAGCACGACCACCGTCGCGATGGACTTCGGGCGCATCACCCTCGACGACGACCTCGTGCTCTACGTGTACGGAACCCCCGGCCAGGAACGGTTCTGGTTCATGTGGGACGACCTCGTGCGCGGGGCCATCGGCGGCCTGGTGCTCGCCGACACGCGCCGGCTGCGCGACTGCTTCCCCGCGCTCGACTACTTCGAGACCTGCGGGCTGCCGTACGCGGTCGCCGTGAACCACTTCGAGGGCTCGCGCTCCTACGACGTGGAGGACGTGCGGGAGGCGCTCACCATCCCGCCGCACGTCCCCGTCGTGATCATGGACGCGCGGCGCCGGGCCACGGTCGTGGAGTCCCTGCTGACCCTCGTGGGCCACGCACTGGACGCCACTCCCGAGTAGGTCCGTTCCCCCTCCCCCCGAATCGAGAACGTGATGCGCAAGATACTCGTCGTCGGGGCCGGCCAGTCCGGTCTCCAGCTCGCCCTCGGCCTCCAGGCCAAGGGCTACGAGATCACCCTCATGTCCAACCGGACCGCGGACGAGATCCGCACCGGACGGGTCATGTCCACACAGTGCATGTTCGACACGGCGCTCCAGCACGAGCGGGACCTCCAGCTGAACTTCTGGGAGAAGCAGGCCCCGAAGATCCAGGGCCTGGGCGTCTCCGTCGCCGCCCCCGACGGCTCCCGCCCCATCGACTGGCTGGGCCGCCTCAAGGGGTACGCGCAGTCCGTGGACCAGCGCGTGAAGATGGCCGGCTGGCTCGACACCTTCACCCAGCGCGGCGGACAGCTCGTCGTGCACGGCGCGTCCGTCGCCGACCTCGACTTCTTCTCCCGCACGTACGACCTCGTGCTCGTCGCCGCCGGCAAGGGCGAGCTGGTGTCGATGTTCGGGCGGGACGCGGCACGCTCCCCCTACGACACCCCGCAGCGCGCGCTCGCCGTCTCCTACGTCCACGGCCTCGGGCCGCGCCGCGAGCACCCGGACACCGAGGCCGTGCGCTGCAACCTGGTCCCGGGCGTCGGCGAACTGTTCGTCATGCCGACCCTGACCACCTCGGGGCGCGCCGACATCCTGTTCTGGGAGGGCCTGCCGGGCGGGCCGCTGGACGTCTTCAAGGGCGTCAACGACCCCTCCGAGCACCTGGCGCTGACGCTGGAGCTCATGGAGAAGTACACCCCCTGGGAGTACGCGCGGGCGACGAAGGTCGAGCTGACGGACGCGGGCGGCACGCTGTCCGGCCGCTACGCGCCGGTCGTCCGCAACCCCATCGGGCGGCTGCCCGGCGGCGGCCTGGTACTGGGCGTCGCGGACGTGGTCGTGGCGAACGACCCGATCACGGGCCAGGGCTCGAACGCGGCGTCCAAGTGCGCCGCCTCGTACCTCTCCTCGATCCTCATGCACGGCGACAAGCCGTTCGACGAGGCGTGGATGAAGGCCACCTTCGACAAGTACTGGTTCACCACGGGCAAGCCGGTCACCCAGTGGACCAACGCCATGCTGGGCGTCCCGCCGGAGCACGTGCTGAACCTGATCGGCGCGGCCGGGCAGCTCCAGCCGGTGGCGAATCGATTCGCCAACGGCTTCGACAACCCGGCCGACTTCGACTCGTACTTCTACGACCCCGAGGACACGGCCGACTGGCTGGCGGAGGCCGCCGCGTCGGTGGCCGCGTCGTCCGGCCCGTCGTCGGCCTCGTCGTCGGGTGCCTCCTCCGACGAGTAGCCCGCGTCGTCCCCCGCCGCCGCGGCCCCGGGCAGCGGCGGCGGGGTGAACTCCGCCAGCGGCGTTCCCTCCGGATCCGGGCGGACCGCCCCGAGCAGCGGGTTCGCCGCGATCGGGGACACCTTCACCGTGGCCCCCGGCCGGGGCGCCTGGATCACCTTGCCGTCCCCGATGTAGAGGGCCACGTGCGTGGCCTTCGGGAAGTAGACCACCAGATCACCCGGACGCAGCCGGTCCAGCGGCACCCGCGTCAGCCGGGCCCACTGCTCCTGGCTGGTCCGCGGGATGGACCGCCCGGCGTGCTCCCACGCCTGCGAGGTCAGCCCCGAGCAGTCGAAGGAACCCGGCCCCTCCGCCCCCCACACGTACGGCTTCCCGATCTGCGCCGCCGCGTAGCGCAGGGCGGCCCCGCCCGCCGCCGTCGGCGTGGTCGTACGGTCGGGCAGCCGGCCCGAGTCCACCAGCGTGCGCTGCGCCCCGGCGGTCACGGCCGCCTCCCGGGCCCCGAGCCCCGAGAGTTCCTCGGGGGTGAGCCCCGCCAGCAGCCGCTCGACCTCCTTGAGCCGGGCCGTCACGTCGGTCTGGGCCTCCTTCTGCCGCGCGGCCAGCGCCTCCTGGTCGTCCAGGGCCTTGCGCGCCGCCCCGGCGATCGCCCCCGCCTGCTTCCGGTCCCGCTCCAGGCGCGCCACGACCCCGGCCCGCCGGGCGCCCTCGCGGGCGGCGAGCCGACGCTGGTCGACGGCCTGCTGCGGGTCGCCGGAGAGCAGCAACCGCAGGTACGGGGAGAGGCTGCCGCCCCGGGCCCCCTGGTACTGCTCCCGCGCGAGCCGCCCGGCGGTGGCCCGCTCGGAGTCGAGCGCGGAGCGGGCGCGGCCGAGCTCGGTGGCGAGCCGTTCCTCGTCGGCTCGGCGGGCCTTGAGGGCCGCTTCGGCGGCGTTGTAGGCCTCGCTCGCCTCCTCGGCCTGCTGGTAGAGGCTCTGGAGGCGGGTGAGCAGCTCGCCGAGGGTGCGGGCGGGGGTGGCGGCGGGTGTGAGTGCGGGTGCGGGTGCGGCACGGGCCTCGGGGAGGGGGCCTTGGGTGGCGGCGGGCCCGGGTTGCGGGGCCGGCTCGGCGTGGACGCCGGCCGGGGGGCCGGCGGCGACGAAGACGGCGGCTAGGCAGGCGATCCGCAGCAGTCGTTTTGTCATGTAATCACCTCCGCCGCCCGATGCTGCCACGGTGAGGCGGGAGGGACGGCGAGGGCGGGGGGCGGGTCGGGGGGCGTCACCCGGTTGGGGGCGTACGGGGTTTGCGGTGGGGGCGCGCTATCTCCCCCGCGAGGGGGTGGGGGCGGGTCGGTGGCTGTCCACCCGCCTCCCCAGGTGCGGGGCGGTGGGGTGGGGGCGGTATTCCCTCGGGCGGTCTCTGAGCGGCCTTGGGGGTTTCCCGTCAGTCCCATCGTCCTTCCGTGTCGTGCCGGCCTGTCAAGGGCGCTCCCTTCGGTCGCGTCGCTTCGCGATGGCCTTCGGCCACCCTTGACAGACCGACCCGCCCCGGAAAGACAAGGACTGCCGGGAAACCCCCAAAGGAACGGCACGGTCCAGAGGGGGAGGGACGGGTGTCGCAGCGATGAGGCGAGGTGCCGGGGGCCGGCCCGCCGGGCATCCGGGCCCTCAGGAGCCCAGGTTCCGGACCAGGGGCGCGGCAACCTGCACGAAAGGCCGATCAGAGCGGCCGAAGGAGCCCCCAGGCGCGTCAGATCGCTACGCGCTCCTCATTTCTCGGCGTCCGGCGACCGTCTTGGGCTGATACCCGCACGAGAGGACGAACAGAGCAGCCGAGGAAGCGGACGGGCGCGTCAGATCGCTACGCGCTCCTCGAATTCCGGCGTCCGGCGGCCGTCTGGGGTCGCGCTTTCGAGGATCCGCAAATGGCCCTGCCCCATAGGCTGTTCGGTGTCGAGCTGTACAGAGAAGGGGCATGGCCGTGTCATCCGATGCACCCCCCGACCCGTACGACAACCCTGTCGCATTCGGGCAACGCGTTCAGATCTACCGCACCCGCCGAGGCATGACCCGAGAGCAGTTGGCCGGGTTGCTCGGCCATCATCCGTCGTGGGTCAAGAAGGTCGAGACCGGTGCCATGAGAATGCCGAGACTCCCGGAAATCCTCGCCATTGCCCAAGCGCTCCGTGTTCGTCGACTCAATGACCTCGTGGGAGACATGGGCGCGTCACCGAATACGGACCTGTTCCTCGGACCCGGCCACGACCGCTTGCCGGCCGTCCGAGCTGCGCTCACTGCCTTCCCGGGTGGGGGAGAGGCTCCGTCCCAGACGTTCCTGCGGGCTGCGTTGGACGCTGCCTGGGCCGCGAGGCACAAGGCGCCGAATCACCGGGCGGTGATCGGCTCCCTACTGCCGGGGCTGATCCGGGACACGCAACTCGCGGCAGGGCAGGCGGAGACCGCTGCCGAGCGCCGGGGCGCGCTGCGGCTCAAGGCCGAGACGTATTTCCTCGCTCAGTTCTTCGTTGCCTACCAGCCGGACCCTTCGCTCTTGTGGCGGGTCGCCGATCGGGGCATGACTGCTGCGCAGGAGTCAGAGGACCCGCATGCGATGGGGGTCGCCGCTTGGCTGTCCGCGCAGGCACACCGCGACTCGGGGCAGTACGAAGAGGCTGAGGACCTGGTCCAGCAGGTGCTGCGACTGCTGGAGCCGGGGCTGACGGACGCTACGGTCGAGGTCCGGGCGATCGTCGGCGCGCTGCGTGCGGAGGCAGGACTGACTGCCGCGAAGCGCCGTGAGACGGGTGCTGCGTGGGGCTGGTGGGAGCGGGCGGATCGTGTGGCCAAGGAGCTGCCCGACGGCTACTTCCACCAGGTGACGAGCTTCGGCCGCCCGGTCATGGGGGCGCACGCGGTCACCTTGGCGGTGGAGCTCCGGACCGGCGGTGAGGCCGTGCGGCAGGCGGCCGGTTCGGAGACGGCGGTTATCCCGTCATTGCCCCGCCGGGCCCGGCACAGGATCGAGCAGGCCCGCGCCTACCAGTTGGACGGACAGCCGGACGCGGCGCTGGCGACGCTGGAACAGGCACACGCGGTGGCACCAGAGACGACCAGGTACAACGGCTACGCGCGGGCCATCGTCCTGGAGGAAGCGGCATCCCGGCTGCCGGAGCGGCGGCAGCGAGCCAGCCGCCTCGCCGTGGACATCGGCCTGCTGGCCGCGTGAGGGGAAGGGGCCCGGTTCGGGCCCCTTCCTACCGGAATCCCTCTCTAACGTCGTACTTGATCGACCCTGACGGCGTAGGGAGTGGCCTGTGTGCACGTGTACTTGCAGCGAGACCCCGGACAGCGGAGGCGAGCCCAGAGCGGATCTGCTCGACCGGGCGTTGGCCGGGTGGGAGCGGTTCCTCGGCACGTTCGAGGCGGCGTCCGATGAGTGAGTGCTACGAGTACGTGCCCCACCGCCTCCTACGCCGACGCGTGCGCGACATCGCTTCAGGGGTCGAGGGTGTGCTGATGGCGGTGATCAACGAGAACGTCTCCGATACCGGTATCGAACGCTGGACGGAGCTCGCCTACATCCGTGGCGCCTCCGGTCGCGAGTTCACGACGGCCGTCACCAACGTAGAACCCGCCTGAGGACGCAATTGCTCTGGGCGATGATGGGGGGATGGAGCGCCGACCGTCCGTCCTCACCCTTCGCCCCGACCGTCCGCATGCTCGTGCGATGTTCAAGTCGGTGGCCATGCGGCCGTTGGTCGACGGGCGGGACGTGCTGGGGGAGACGCATCCCGACGGTGATTCGAGCTGTCGGCAGGAGAAGTGGTTCGGACCTCCGGAGACGTGGCCGTTGTGGGCATCCGAGGAGCCGGCGCGGGTCGAGCTGTCGAACAACGACTGCGTGACCGACTGCTGCGGAGGGGTGTTCGTCACCATCCGGCGCCAGGGGGAGCGGGTGGTCTGGAGCGACTGGAAGAACACCGACGACATCCGGGTGCCGGTTCCGCCCGAGGCCGAGTTCGACGCCGCTCAGTACGACACCGAGCTCGCCCGCGCCGTCGCTGACCATGGCTGGGAAGAGCCCGTGGACACCGCCGCCCGCCTGCTCGCCCACGGGATCGCCGAAGCCGGTTGGTACGACCGTTGGAACTGTCGGCCGCTGCGGCACGGCATCACCGTCAGCGGCCGTGGCGAGTCCTCACGCGTGTCGATGCACTTCCTGACGGCTCCCGACGACGGGTATCGCTGGTACACGATGCCGGTGTCCACCCGCGAGCCCGTCCAGGACCAGGTCCGACGGTTCATCGAGGAGATCACGGCCACCGATCCCCGCGAGACCGCACAGGGCCACTGAAACGGCGGCGTAACGAGGCCCGCGTACGCTCGATGACCATGGAAATCCGGCCTGGTGTCGAGGACGACCTCGAAGAGCTGACCCGCATCTACAACCACTACGTCGTCGAGACGCCGATCACCTTCGACGTCGAGCCGCTGACCGTCGAGCAGCGGAAGCCCTGGCTGCTGGCCCATCCAGCCTCGGGACCTCATCGCCTGCTCGTGGCCGAGGAGGGCGGAAAGCTCCTCGGCTATGCGACGAGCAGCGCCTTCCGCCCCAAGCCCGCCTACGCCACCTCCGTGGAGACCAGCGTCTACCTGGCGCCCGAGCACGTCGGACGTGGCGTCGGTGGTCTCCTGTACGCGTCGCTCTTCGAGGTCCTGTCACAAGAGGACGTCCACATGGCCCTCGCCGGAATCGCCATGCCCAACGAAGCCTCGCGACGGCTCCACGAGCGCTTCGGTTTCCGACATGTCGGCAGCTTCGAACAAGTGGGGCGCAAATTCGACCGCTTCTGGGACGTGGCCTGGTTCCAGAAGGTGATCACGCGAGCTTGAGCACGCTCTTCACGCCGGCGTGGTCGGAGGGCCACAGGCCCGACGGGGTGCGTTCGGCCTGCGTGTCGCCCACGGTGTGGGCCGACCGGGCGGTGATGTGGCCCCGGAAGAGGACGTGGTCGATGCGCCGGGTGAGGGTGGAGAAGGGGTTCCGCAGGTCCGGGGCCTGGCAGCAGGTCAGGCCGAGGTCGTGGTGCCGGGTGGCGGTCCAGGCGTCCTTGAAGCCTGCGGCTACGAGACGGGCGTAGCTCCGGGTCCCGCTGCCGTCGGCGTCCGAGTTGAGGTCGCCGAGGAGCACGGTGGGCAGCGTGGTGTTCAGGGGGCCGGTGAGCAGCTCGTCGGCCTGGGTCTCCTGGACGGCCGCCGAGGCGGGTTCGAGGTGCGTGGTGACGACCCGGGCGGTACGGCCGTGCACGGTGGCGTCGGCCGCCACCCAGCCGCGCTCGACCCGCAGGGGCGGATCGGGCGGGCAGCCGAGCAGGGGACGGCAGATGGGCAGGAAGGCCTGGAAGCGGCCGGTCTGCGCATTGGCCACGGAGAGGTCGGCGCGGGCCAGGAGAACGTCCCGGTCGGTGAGGCGGATGTCCTGCAGTCCGTCCGGCGTGGACCGAGGGGCTTCGAAGTCGCTGCCGACGGTGACCTCCCCGACGACCTTGTAGTGCCGGCCCCGGGCGTCGAGCGCCTTGAGGAGGATCTGCAGGAAGTCGTACTCGACATGGGTGGCGCTGCCCGGCCCCGCAGGCGTCTGGCTCCGCCACAGCACCGCTTCCTGGAGCCCCACGAGGTGGGGGTCGGCGTGGACGATCTCGTCGGCCAGTGCCCGGGCCCTTTCGGGGAAGTCCGTCGCCTGGACGTTCGCATAGGCCGCCGTCACCGCCGCGACGAGGCCCTGCGGACTCGTCGCCGCGAGCACCGGCCCGAGGTCGGCCCCCAGGTACAGATTGCGGGTCAGCACCCGCAACTCGGACGGGGGATTGGCGGCCGAGGCCGCAGACCCTGGCGCGAGCAGTGCGAGCGCGCACACAACGGACGCGAACCAACGGCGTGTCATACGGACGGCCCTTTCGGTGCGAACCATGGCGAACGACCCGAATCTAGGATGACCATCACGGTCCGGCATCCGCCCCTAGGCCGCCCGGCCTACGGCCCGTGAGTGCCGTGCCCGGAAGCGTCCTGCGCGACCCCCGGTGCGGGTATCAGCCCAAGGCGGTCGTCGGACGCCAGGCAATGAGGAGCGCGTAGCGATCTGGCGCGCCACCCGGCTCCCTGGCCTGCTCCGTTCGTCTTCTCGTGCGGGTATCAGCCACGGACGGTCGTCGGACGCCGAGACGAGAGGAGCGCGTAGCGATCTGACGCGCCCGGGGGCTCCGCAGGCCGCTCTGATCGGCCTCTCGTGCGGGTAGCCGCGCCCCCGATCCGGGATCGGGACTGGACGGCCCGGATGCCCGGCGGGCCGGGCCCCGGCCCCGTCGCCTCATCGCTGCGACACCCGTCCCTCCTCCTCTGGACCGTGCCGTTTCTTCGGGGGTTTCCCGGCAGTCTTTCGGCTTTCCGGGGCGGGTCGGTCTGTCAAGGGTCGCCGAAGGCGATCGCGTAGCGACGCGACGAAGGAGCGCCCTTGACGGGCCGGCCCGCCCCGGAAGGACGATGGGACTGACGGGAAGCCCCCGCCCCTCCCTGAGACCGCCCCGCTACGACTCCGCCCCCGCACCCCCGCCCCCCAGCAACCGTGCCTTCGCCCTGCTGAACTCCTCCCGGGTCAGCAGACCCTCCCGGGTCAGGTCCGCCAGCTGGGTCAGCTCCGCCACCAGGCTGCCGGGCAGCGGTGGAACCGCCGGGGCGTCCGGGCCGGGGGCGGAGGGGGTCTCCGCCGGAGCCGGCTGCGTTTCCTCCTCGGCGGTGGGGGCCGGGCCGGGCGCTTCCTCCCAGGGCTCCCCACCCCCGACCTCACCCCCAACTCCATCCCCCACCCGATCCCCGAACTCGTCCCCGTACTCGTCCCCGAACCCCTCCACCACCGCCTCCCCGCTGTCCTCCGCCTGCGCCCACTCCGCCGCGCCCGCCGCCCGGCGCAGCAGGCCGCGCAGGAGGGGGCGGCCCGCCGGGCGGACCGCCGCCTTGACCGTGACACCCACCGGACGGATGAACATCACGCCGCCCCCACCCGATCCGCCCCCACCCGCTCCGCCGGGATCCGGACCGAGCCGACGATCCGTCCGCCCGCCGCCCGTACGGCGACGGCCGCGTCCTGGGCCCAGACGTGCTCGACCACCAGCAGCAGCGCGCAGCTGCCCCGGTCCAGGAGCTCCGCCGCCTCGCGTACGTCCTCCGGGCCGATCAGCCGGGCCACGTCACGGCCGGCCAGGATGCCGCGCAGCTCCACGAACTCGTCGAACTCCGCCGCCAGTACCTCCCCGGAGGCCGTCTTCGTAGTGACGAGGCCGTCGATCAGCCGGACCACGCCGGTCTTGCGCAGCCCCATCACGGCCTCGACCGCCGGGACCCGGAGCTGTTCCTCCGGGAAGGCGAGGACGATGAATTCCACAGGTCCCATGATCCGGGGCTCCTCACTCCTGACGTTCCTGCCTGACGTTCCTGCCTGACGTTCCTGCCCGACGTCCTTGCCCGACGTCCCCACCTGACCGTTTCTGACGACTCTTCGGCACCCTATGACATAAGCGGACATACCAGCCGCGACCTTGCTACGTTTCCCCGTATGACCGCTCTGACGGCGAAGGTGACGGAGCCCGCTCCGCCGCCGCCCCCCGACGCCCGCGCCGCCAAGCGCCGCGGCATCGAGCTGACGCTCCTCGCCGGCGCGGTCCTGATCTCCGTACTGGGCCACCTCTACGTGGGCCTCGCAGCCGACGGCAAGAGCACCCGTGCCCCCGCGGCCCCCTACGCCGCCGGGCTCGGCGGGGCCGCGCTGCTCGCGCACCTCGCCGTGCGGCTCCGGGCCCCGTACGCCGATCCGCTCCTGCTGCCCATCGCCGTCCTGCTCAACGGGCTCGGCCTGGTGCTCATCCAGCGCCTCGACCTGGCCACCCCCGGGGAGCCCGGGGCGGGGGACCAGCTGCGGTGGTCGGCTCTCGGGGTGGTCCTCTTCGTCCTCGTCCTGGCCCTCCTGCGCGACCACCGCGCGCTCCAGCGGTACGCGTACCTCTCCGTCACCGCCGCCCTCACCCTGATGCTGCTCCCCGTGTTCTTCCCGGCGGTCAACGGCGCCCACATCTGGATCCGCTTCGCCGGGTTCTCCTTCCAGCCGGGGGAGTTCGCCAAGATCCTGCTCGCCCTCTTCTTCGCCGCCTACCTCGCCGCGAACCGCACCGCCCTCGCCCTCACCGGACGCCGGCTCTTCTGGAAGCTCCGCCTCCTGCCCGGGCGGGTGCTCGGGCCGATCCTCGCGATCTGGCTGCTCAGCGTCGGGGTGCTCGTGCTCGAACGGGACCTCGGCACCTCCCTCCTCTTCTTCGGCCTCTTCGTGATCATGCTGTTCACCGCGACCGGGCGGATCGGCTGGATCGCCATCGGGCTGCTGCTCGCCGCCCTCGGGGCGTACGCCGTCGGCACCCTCGAACCCCACGTCCACAGCCGCGTCCAGGACTGGATGAATCCTTTCGCCTCCATCGAGCGCGGCGACGGTCCCGGCCAGCTCGCCCAGTCCCTCTTCGCCTTCGCCGCCGGCGGCCTCCTCGGCGCCGGCCTCGGGCACGGCCAGTCCTTCCTCATCGGCTTCGCCGCCAAGTCGGACTTCGTCCTCGCCACCGCCGGCGAGGAGCTCGGCCTCGTCGGCCTCACCGCCATCCTGCTGCTCTACGGGCTCCTCGTGTCCCGGGGCTTCCGTGCCGGACTCGCGCTGCGCGACCCGTTCGGGCGGCTGCTCGCCACCGGGCTCGCCTCGATCGTCGCCCTCCAGGTGTTCGTCATCGCGGGCGGCGTCACCGGCCTGATCCCGCTCACCGGCATGGCCATGCCCTTCCTGGCGCAGGGGGGCTCCTCCGTCGTCACCAACTGGATCATCGTCGCCCTCCTCGTCCGGCTCAGCGACAGCGCCCGCAGACCCCGTCCCGCGCAGGAGGCGGCCGAATGATCCGCTACATCCGCTGGTGCGCGTACTTCTGCGCCCTGCTGCTCGCCGCCCTGCTCGCCAACGTCGCCCGGGTGCAGGTGTGGGAGTCCGCCGCCTACGGGGCGAACCCCGCCAACAAGCGCCCCGCCATCGAGCGCTACGCCGAACCGCGCGGCGACATCCTGGTCGACGGCCGGCCCGTCACCGGCTCCCGCGACAGCGGCCAGCTGCTGCGCTACGAGCGGACCTACGCCGACGGCCCGCTCTACGCGCCCGTCACCGGCTTCTCCTCCCAGACGTACGGGACCAGCTTCGTCGAGCGCGCCGAGGACGCCGTCCTCTCCGGCACCGACCCGGGGCTCTCCGTCTTCCCGCTCTGGTACGACCTCTCGCGCGGCCGCCCCGGCGGCGGCGACGCCGCGACCACCCTGCGCGCCGTCGTGCAGCAGGCCGCGTACCGGGGCCTCGGCGGCAAGCGCGGCGCGGTCGCCGCCATCGAGCCGGCCACGGGCCGGATCCTGGCCCTGGTCAGCAGCCCCTCGTACGACCCGGGCCTGCTCTCCGGCACCGGTACGCGGGTCAAGGCGGCCTGGGAGCGGCTGAACGCGGACCCCACCCGGCCCATGCTCAACCGGGCGCTGCGCGAGACCTATCCGCCGGGCTCCACCTTCAAGATCGTGACGGCGGCGGCCGCCCTCGACGCGGGCGTGGTCACCGACGTCGACGCCCCGACCCGGACCCCGGACCCGTACCCGCTGCCCGGCACCAGCACCCTGCTGCCGAACGCGGCCACGGGCTGCGCGGAGGCCTCGATGGCGGAGGCGGTGCAGTGGTCGTGCAACACGGTGATGGCCGACATCGGGGTGCGGGTCGGGCTGCGGGGGATGGCGGAGGCGGCGGAGCGCTTCGGGTTCAACGACGAGGGGCTGCGGGTGCCGTCGTGGGTATCGCGGTCGAACTTCGACACCGACATGAGCCCCGACCAGCTGGCGCTGTCCTCGATCGGGCAGTTCAACACCAAGGCCACCCCGCTGCAGATGGCGATGGTCGCGGCGGCGGTGGCCAACGGGGGCGAGCTGCGGACCCCCTACCTGGTGGACCGCACGACCCAGGAGGACGGCTCCCTGGTGCGGCGCACCGACCGGCGCACCCTGGGCCGGGCGATGAGCCCGGCCACCGCGCTCCGGGTGCAGGAGCTGATGGTGAAGGTGGTCGAGGACGGCACCGGGCGCAACGCGGCGATCCCCGGCGCGCGGGTCGGCGGCAAGACCGGCACCGCGCAGCACGGCGTCGGCAACGCCGGCACCCCGTACGCCTGGTTCATCGCCTGGGCCCACGGGCAGGACGCGCCGCGGCCGGCGGTGGCGGTCGCGGTCGTGGTCGAGGACGCCTCGGCGGTGCGCGGCGACATCAGCGGCAACGGCGCGGCGGCCCCGATCGCCCGGGCGGTGATGGAGGCGGCACTGCGGACCGCCGAGCCCTAGGGGGTGTGGTCGGATCATGCCGCGCCCGTACGGTCAGGCCTGGGCGCCGGTGCTGCCTGGCCCACGCGCCCGCACCGTCAGGTCTGGGCGCCCTCCTGGATGGCGGCCCGCACCTCCGCCACCCGCTCGCGCTCCTCGGCCGCGAAGCGTTCGCGGTCCAGCGACTCGGCGATCTCCTCGTCCTGGGTCATCAGCAGGTCGAGGTTGGAGTCGCCCATCTCGAAGACCCCCATTTCCAGGTACGCCTTCTGCAGCCGGTCCCCCCAGAGCCCGATGTCCTTGACGCACGGCACGATCCGGCTGAACAGCAGCTTGCGGAACAGGTGCAGGAACTCCGACTGCTCGGTGTACTCCACCGCCTCCCGCTTCGGGATGCCGAAGTTCTCCAGTACCTCGATCCCGCGCAGCCGGTCGCGCATCAGGTAGCAGCCCTCGATGACGAACTCCTCGCGCTCGCGCAGTTCGGCGTCCGTCAGCTGCCGGTAGTAGTCGCGCAGCGCCATCCGCCCGAAGGCCACGTGGCGGGCCTCGTCCTG
The DNA here is from genome assembly GCF_045160885.1 of Streptomyces sp. NBC_00158. Taxonomy (NCBI): domain Bacteria; kingdom Bacillati; phylum Actinomycetota; class Actinomycetes; order Kitasatosporales; family Streptomycetaceae; genus Streptomyces; species Streptomyces sp. NBC_00158. The sequence continues at coordinate 2,213,877 of NZ_CP108161.1, read as the reverse complement.
CATCACGTACGCGAGGATCTGCTTGGGCAGCGGCTTGTCCGTCGTGTCGCGGATCATCCCGAACGCGGCCAGCGCCAGCCCCTCGATGAGCACCTGCATGCCGAGGTAGGGCATGTCCCAGCGGGAGTCGCGCAGGGTGTCGCCGAGCAGTCCCTGGAGGCTGTCGTTGATCGGGTAGAGCATCCCGACCTTCTCGTGCAGGAAGCGCCCGAAGATCTCGGCGTGCCGGGCCTCGTCCATGGTCTGGGTGGCGGAGTAGAACTTCGCGTCCAGGTCCGGCACGGACTCCACGATGCGTGCCGCGCAGACCATCGCGCCCTGCTCGCCGTGCAGGAACTGGCTGAAGTTCCAGGCGCTGTAGTGCCGGCGCAGTTCGCCCTTGTCCCGCTCGGTCATCTTCGCCCAGTGCCGGGTGCCGTGGAGGGTCAGCATCTCGTCGGGGGTGCCGAGGGGGTCGTACGGGTCCACCTCGATGTCCCAGTCGATGCGCTTGGCGCCGTCCCACTGCTTGTCCTTGCCCTTCTGGTACAGGGCGAGGAGGCGGTCGCGTCCCCCGTCGTACTCCCAGCTGAAGCGGGCCGCACCGGAGGCGGGGACCGGCCACACGGGCTCGTCCGGGGCCTGGGTGTAGAGCTCGTGCGTCGACACTGACGCCTCCTCGTTCCTCGTCTCGCGTACTGCCGTGCGGGAGTGGACAGTTGGCAGCGTCACACGTTGGTAGACACGGGGTCAACAAGTCGTGCGGGAGGGATTGACGACCTTGCTGACAAGGAGTCTCATAAGGGGTGACCGCAGGTAACCCGACAGGTGGCCTGACCGGTGACCCGACAGGCAACCCGACCGCGAGGTGCCCCAAGCCATGACGACAGTGACGGAACGAGCCGCGCTGAGGGACGCCCTCGGCCTCCTCAAGGACCGCGAGCAGATCGCCGAACGACTCCTCGAATCCTCCGCCAAGCACTCCTTCGACCCCGACCGGGAACTCGACTGGGACGCCCCGCCGATCGACGGCAAGTACTACTGGCCGCCCGAGCTGCTCTCCCTCTACGACACCCCCATGTGGAAGAAGATGGGCGAGGAGCAGCGCATCGACCTCTCCCGCCACGAGGCCGCGTCCCTCGCCTCCCTCGGCATCTGGTTCGAGATCATCCTGATGCAGCTCCTGGTCCGGCACATCTACGACAAGTCGCTGACCAGCAACCACGTCCGGTACGCGCTCACCGAGATCGCCGACGAGTGCCGCCACTCGATGATGTTCGCCCGCATGATCCAGAAGGGCGGAGCCCCCGAGTACCCGGTCACCCGGCTCAACCACAACCTCGCCCGCGTCCTCAAAACGGTCTCCACCACCCCCGGCTCCTTCGCCTGCACCCTCCTCGGCGAGGAGATCCTCGACTGGATGCAGCGCCTCACCTTCCCGGACGAGCGCATCCAGCCCCTCGTCCGCGGCGTCACCCGCATCCACGTCATCGAGGAGGCCCGGCACGTCCGCTACGCCCGCGAGGAACTGCGCCGCCAGATGCTGACCGCCCCCCGCTGGGAACAGGAACTCACCCGGATCAGCTGCGGCGAGGCCGCCCGCGTCTTCTCCGTGGCCTTCGTCAACCCCGCCGTCTACGAGAACGTCGGCCTCGACCGCCGCGAAGCCGTCGCCCAGGTCAAGGCCAGCGGCCACCGCCGCGAGGTCATGCAGACCGGCGCCAAGCGCCTCACCGACTTCCTCGACGACATCGGCGTCCTGCGCGGCGTCGGCCGCCGGCTCTGGCGCAGCTCCGGCCTCCTCGCCTAGACGGGTCGTCTACTCTGCGGGCATGACCGTACGGGCGTACCGCAGACTCAGCGTCGAGGAGCGGCGCGCCCAGCTCCTCGACGCCGCACTCTCGTTGTTCGCAGACCGCGCACCGGAGGAGATCTCCCTCGACGACGTCGCGGAGGCCGCGGGCGTCTCGCGCCCGCTGGTCTACCGCTACTTCCCGGGCGGCAAGCAGCAGCTGTACGAGGCCGCGCTGCGCTCGGCTGCGGACCTCCTCGAACTCTGCTTCGCCGAACCCCAGACCGGCCCGCTGACCCAGCGGCTGTCCAGGGTCCTGGACCGCTACCTCTCCTTCGTCGACGAGCACGACGCCGGCTTCGCGGCGCTGCTCCAGGGCGGCAGCGTCGTGGAGACCTCCCGCACCACCGCCACCGTCGACGGCATCCGCCGCGCGGCGGCCGAACAGATCCTCCTCCACCTCGGCGTCCCCGCCCCGGGGCCCGGCCCCCGGCTGCGGATGATGGTCCGCACCTGGATCACGGCCGTCGAGGCCGCCTCCCTGATCTGGATCGACGAGGGCAAGCAGCCCGACGCCACCACCCTCCGCGACTGGCTGGTGGACCAGTTCATCGCCCTCCTCACCGCCACGGCCGCCACCGACCCCGAAACGGCCACCGCAGCCCGCGCGGCCCTCGCCCTGGAACGCCCGGACGGCCCGGCGGGCGTCCTGGCCCGCCGCGTGATCCCGGTGGTCTCCGAGGCGGCGCACCTGCTGTGACACTGGTGGGGTGAGAAGCGAACCGACCCCCTTCGAGGGCGGGCCGATGGACGGCCGCGTCCTCCCGATCCTCGTGGGCCCGACGGGCCACCCGCCGAAGTGGTACGAGATCCCCGTCCCGTCGGCGGACGGCGGCCCCCCGACGGTACTGCTGTACGAACGCGTGCCCTCGGGCTACACGAAGCGGCTGGGGCTCCAGAAGGGCTGGAAGTACACCTACTCCCCGACGGGCGAAAAGCCGAAGCTCCGCTGGCCCTGGACGAAGTCCCGGGGCGGGGGCGCGGGCGCGCCGGGAGCGGGGGAGCGGTAGCCCTAGCCCCTCGGGCGGTCGGGGGGGGGGGGGGGGGGGGGAGATGGCGCGCCCGCACCGCGAGACGGCGTCCCCCCCCCGCCGGCCTAAGGCACCGGCAGCGTCAGGACCGCTTCCGCGCCGCCGCCCCGCGCCTGGCGGAACTCCAGGCGGGCGCCGATGGCCTCCGCCTGGCCCGCTGCGATGGTCAGGCCCAGGCCGTGTCCCCTGCCCCCGCTGCGGAACCGCTGCGGGCCGCCCGCGAGGAGGTACTGCGGGTACCCGTCGCCGTGGTCCCGTACGGTCAGCACCGGGCCGTCCACCGTGAGCACCACCGGGCCCCGGCCGTGTTTGTGGGCGTTCGCGAGCAGGTTCCCGAGCACCCGCTCCAGCCGTCGCCGGTCCGTCTCCACGTGCGCGTCCCGCACCACGACCACCTCGGTCTCCAGCCCGGACGCCCGCACCACCCGCCGGGCCAGCCGCTCCAGCTGGTGCAGGTCGGTGTCGACCCGCTCGCTCCCCGAGTCCAGCCGTGAGATCTCCAGCAGGTCCTCCGTCAGCTGCCGCATCGTGCGCACCCGCTCCCGCACCAGTTCCGTCGGCCGCCCCTCCGGCAGCAGTTCCGAAGCCGCCTGCAGGCCGGTCAGCGGTGTGCGCAGCTCGTGGGCGACGTCCGCCGTGAACCGCTGCTCGCTCTGCAGCTTCCGCTGCAGGGTCCCCGCCATCGTGTCGAGGGCGCCCGCCACCGTCGACACCTCGTCCTGGTGCCGTGAGGGGTCCTCGGTGCGCGGGTCGCCGACCCGCGCGTCCAGGTCGCCCTGGGTGATCCGGCGTGCGACCGTGGCCGTCTGGTGCAGCCGCCGCGTCACCCGCGTCACCGCGAAGGCGCCGATCAGCAGGGTGCCGCCGAGGGCCAGGACCGAGGATCCGATGATGGCGTTGTCCAGGCCCCGGATGGTTCCCGCGCTCTGTCCGTAGTCGATGAGGGTGGCCAGGGCCTTCCCGTCGGCCGGGGCCGCCGCCCACATCACCGGCCGTCCGCCGACGTCGCCGACGACGGTCCCGCGCCGGCCGCTCAGCGCGAGCGCCCGCAGTTCGGGCGGCAGCCCCGCGGGGTCGAGTCCGGACTGGGGCGGCAGCGTTTCGCCCGCCTCGTAGGCGTACGAGGCCTCGTCCAGCTTGTCCAGCGCCTTGTCCCGTGCCGCCCCGACCGTCTGCCGGGTCACCTCCACGTGCACGAGGACGCCCAGCACCGCCGCGAGGGCGCAGCACATCACGACGATGAAGCAGGCGGACTTCCAGGTCAGCGTGGCCGTCCACGCGGGCAGCCGCGCCCTCACGGCGCGACCGGAGAACTGGCCGGGGGCGGGGGAGACGCCGACGGTGACGCCGCCGCCCCGGCCGGCACCCGTACGATCTGCTCGCGCTCGGGCAGCATCGTGCGCTGCTTCGCGTCCCATGACCATGCGGTGATCAGCTCGTATCCGGGGTTGCCGCTCGGCACGCGCAGGATGACGTCCCGCCCGGCCAGCTCCACGCTGATCACGGTCTCGGTGGTGGCCATGATCCGGTTGATCCGGCCGCCCGCGTCCACCGTGTACGCGCGTACGGACATCATCCGGTCGGGCAGCTCGATGCCGATGACCAGCTCGTCCTTGCCGTTGCCGGTGAGGTCCCGGTAGTACGGCTGCCGCACCGGGCACGCGGCCGGGTCCTGGCCGATCTTCCCGCAGGCGCGGATCGCGGCGGCGGTCTCCGCGGGCATGCCGTCGGCGCCGACGCTGATGTCGGGGTGGGCGCGCAGCTCCGCCTGCACCAGCGCGACCGGGTCGACCTCGTGCACGTTCTGGCCGGTGACCTTCGGCAGTCCCCGTACGTACTCCGGCGGCGCGCCCCCCGGATCGGCGGGCGGCACCTCGGCGCCCTTCCGCTCGGGCCACAGGTGTACGGGGCCGCTGGCGGTCGGGGTGGGTCCGGCGGAGGCGAGCCCGCCGGTGTTGCCGCAGCCGACGGCCAGCGGCAGCAGCAGGGCCGTCGCCAGCAGTGCTGCGGGGGAGGTCTGTCGCACGTGCGGGCCCTCCTCTGCGCGTGGCCGGTCGGTGATGGCTGATATCCAGCCAACCCTATGCGCAGCTCGACCGCATTTGTCGCTCAGAGGCCTCCGGAGGCCTCTGAGGCGGCGAGGGGCGCCGATCAGCCGTCCGTGCGCCCGCGGCGCAGCATCGCGAAGCCCAGCCCGGCGGCGCCGACGGCGGCGATCCCGCCGCCCGCGGCGAGCAGCAGCACGCCGTCGCCCGGCCCGTCGGCCAGGGTGTTCAGCCGCAGGGCCTCGGCGGTGCCGGGGGCGCCGGAGCCGCCCTTGACCGGGGTGCCGGCCGGGGTGCCCGCGTTGCCCGGGGTGTCCAGCGACGCGGGGACGACCTGGCCGCCGCCGTTGCCGCCCGTACCCGCGCCCGTGGCTCCGCCGTGCCGGGTACCGGTTTTGTGGCCGTCGCCCGCGACCGCGTGGGAGCCGCCGCCGGGCACGGTGTCGCCGACCCAGGAGGACAGCCGCCCGTCGGGCCGCAGCGCGGCGTGCAGTTCGCCGGCGGCGCCGACCCCGGTGGACCCGTCGCGGCTGGTCAGGGTGGCGACCTTGGCGCCGGCGCGCAGGATCTCGGCCTGGTACGCGTCCTTCGCGAGGCGGTACACCTTGGCGGTCGACCGGCCGTCGGCGAGGGAGATGCTGCTGACCAGGGTCCGCTGCGTGCCGGAGGCGGCCGGCGCCCCGTCGGCGAGCGCGGCGGCGGTCGGCAGTGCCAGCAGTGCGCCGGCGCATGCGGTCACGGCGGTGGCGCGAACGATGGTGCGGCGGCGGGCGGTTTCCACGGGATTCCCTCGGCAGTGGTCAGGGTCTGGCGCTTCCGGACGGCACAAAAGTAGGCCCCGGCCGTTGCGGTAGTGCGCTGGCCTTGTAACAGGAAGGCCGCAGGGAGCCGACGGAGCTGTTACACAACCGAGGGATTGCCCACTACACAACCGAGGGATTGCCCACCGGCCCGCCGCCTGCTCCCATGGACGGCGGGGGTGAGGCCGATGCGCGGACTCAAGGTCCTTCCGAGCGGCCGGCCCGGCCGCGGCCGGCTCTACGTCAACCGGCCCGACGGCCAGGCGGTGGCCTGGTACGACCGGCAGGCCAACCGGATCAGCGTCCTGGCGGACGACCAGCGCGAGGCGGTACTGGCGGCCCTGCGCCCGTACTTGACCCGCGGCTGGACCATCGGACCGCCCCCGGTGCCCACCCGCGCCGAGCTGCGCGGCCTGAGCCTGCCGCCCGACGGGGACCTCGCCCCGAACCGGCCCGGCGAGACCCTGCTGGGCGAGCTGGCGTACGGGTCGCAGGGCAGCCGGGCCCGGCACCGGATGCGGCAGGAGCTCCAGGCGCGGCAGCGCACGGGCGCGGAGCTCGACCTGCTGGAGGCGTCGGACTGGCGGGCGCTGCACGACGTCCCGTTGCCCGGTCTGGGGCTGCTGGACCACCTGCTGATCGGCCCGCCGGGCGTCCTCGCCGTCCGTACGGTCCCGGGCCGCCGCCAGCGCGCCCAGGTCGGGGACCTGCTGCTCACGGTGGGCCGTGCCGAGCCGCGTCCCGACCCGCGCTGGATCCGCCGGGCGGCGGCGTGCGCGGCCCGGGTGCTGGCCGCGCCGGTGACCCCGGCCCTCGCCCTGGCCGATGCCTCCCGGGTGGAGGTGGCCCCGACGCAGCGCGACGTCCTGGTGCTCCAGCCGCCGACCCTGACGACCCTCCTGCGGGGCACGCCGGCGACCCTCAAACCCCCGGAGATCGAAGCCCTCTTCGCCCTGGCCCGCGCTCGCCCGGCCTGGACCTAGAGGATCCTCAGGCCGAACTCCGCTTCCTGGGTGCGGCCTTCTTCGCGGCGGCCGTCTTCTTCGCGGTGGCGGACGTGGACTTGGCGGTGGCCGAGGCGGACTTCCCGGCCGTGGAGGCGGACTTGGCGGCGGCCGAGGTGGACTTCCTCGCGGTGGAGGCGGACTTCGTGGCGGCCGAGGTCGACTTCTTGCCGCCCGCCTTGGCGGAAGGCGCCGCCGAAGTGGACTTAGCCGAGGTCTTCTTCGCCGCCGAGGCCGTCTTCCGGCCGGCGGCCGATGCCGTCGACTTCTTCCCGCCCACCGCCTTCGGTGCGGCCGAGGCCGAGGCCGAGGCCGAGGTCGAGGCCGACGCCGACGCCGTCCCGCGCCGGATCGGGGTCACCTCCGCATCCGTGCCGTCCTCCGAGCCCTGCCCGCCCCGCGAGGCCCTGGCGGCCCGGACGCTGTTCTCCAGCGCCGCCATCAGGTCGATCACCTGCCCGCCGGCGGGCTCCACCACCGCCTCCGTCGGCTCGAACGCCCCGCCCGCCTTCGCCGAGATCATCGCCTCCACGGCCTCGCGGTAGTCGTCGTGCAGGGAGGACATCTCCACCTCGCCCAGCGTCGCCATCAGCGCGTCGGCCAGGTCCAGTTCGGCTTCCCGGACGGCCACCGAGGCCTCCGGGGCCACCCCCTCCGGCGCCCTGATCTCGTCCGGCCACAGCAGCCCGTGCATCGCGATCACGTCGTCGACGACCCGGAGCATGCCCAGTCGCTCCCGCCCCCGCAGCGCGTACTTGGCGATCGCCACCCGCCGGCTGCGCTTGAGCGCCTCCCGCAGCAGGGTGTACGGCTTGGCCGCCGTGGCCCCGTTCGCCGCGAGGTAGTACGCGGCGTCCATCTGGAGCGGATCGATCTCGTCGGCGGGGACGAACGACACGATCTCGATCGTCTTCGCCGTGGCGATCGGCAGCGTGGCCAGGTCCTCCTCCGTGATCGGGACGATCGACCCGTCCGCCTCCTCGTACCCCTTGCCGATCTCGTCGGAGGACACCTCCTCCCCGTCCAGCTCGCACACCTTGCGGTAGCGGACGCGGCCGCCGTCGGTCACATGGATCTGACGGAAGGAGATCGAGTGGCTCTCGGTGGCGTTCACGAGCTTGATCGGGATGCTGACCAGGCCGAAGGAGATCGCCCCGTTCCAAATGGATCGCACGGTTCCTCCTGATTCGTGGCAATCTCATCGTATGACGCCGATCACGATGGTGGAGGGGCGTCGCATCGCGCTCAGCAACCTGGACAAGGTCCTCTACCCGGGGACCGGCTTCACCAAGGGCGAGGTGCTGCACTACTACGCCACCGTCGCCGACTCCCTCCTCGCGCACATCGAGGACCGCCCGCTCTCCTTCCTGCGCTATCCGGACGGCCCCGACGGCCAGCTCTTCTTCACCAAGAACCCGCCGCCCGGCACGCCCGCATGGGTGAGGACCACCCCCGTCCCCCGCTCCGAGGACGAACGGGCCGAACAGGTGGTCGTATCCGACCTGGCTTCCCTGATGTGGGCCGCCAACCTCGTCGTCGAGTTCCACACCCCCCAGTGGCGGGCCGGCGCCCCCGCCGTCGCCGACCGGCTCGTGCTCGACCTCGACCCCGGCCCGCCCGCCACCATCGTCGAATGCTGCGCCGCCGCCCTGTGGCTGCGCGAGCGCCTCGCCGCCGACGGCCTGACCGCGTACGCCAAGACCTCCGGCTCCAAGGGCCTCCACCTGGCCGTGGCCCTCGAACCCGTCCCCTCCGCGCGCGCGTCCGCGTACGCCAAGGCCCTCGCCCAGGAGGCCGAGGCCGAGCTCCCCGACCTGGTCGTGCACCGCATGGCCAAGGCGCTGCGTCCCGGCAAGGTCTTCGTCGACCACAGCCAGAACGCCGCCGCCAAGACCACCGCCGCCCCCTACACGCTGCGAGCCCGGCCCCGGCCGACCGTCTCCGCGCCCGTCTCCTGGGCGGAGGTCGAAGCCTGCCGCGACCCCTCCGACCTGGAGTTCCTCGCCGACGACATCCCGCCCCGGCTGGCCCGCGACGGCGACCTCCTCGCCCCGCTCACCGACCCCGCGCGGGCCGGGAGCCTGCCGTGACCCCGCCGGCCGTCCAGGTCGCGCTCGCCGCCGCCGTACGGACCCTGCCGCGGGCGGCGGGCCTGGCGTACGAGCCGAAGTTCGACGGCCACCGCATGGTCGTGCTGCGCACCGGTGAGGACGTGGCGCTCCAGGCCCGCTCCGGGCGGATCGTCACCGCCGCGTTCCCCGATCTGGCGGCCGCCGCCCGGCAGTTGCCCGCCGGGACCGTGCTGGACGGGGAGGTGGTCGTCTGGCACGCCGGCCGCACGGACTTCGCGCTGGTCCAGCGGCGCGCGGCGGCGGCCACCGCGGCGCGGGCGGCGGTGCTCGCGCAGAGCCTGCCGGCCTCGTACGCGGCGTTCGACGTGCTGGAGCTGGCCGGGGTGGACGTACGCGGCCGCCCCTACGAACGGCGCCGGGCCCTGCTGGTCGACCTGCTGCTGCCGCTCGGCCCGCCGCTCCAGCCGGTGCCGATGACGACGGACCCGGAGCTGGCCGAGACCTGGTACGAGACCCTGCCCGCCAGCGGCATCGAGGGCCTGGTCGTGAAGCGGCTGGACCAGCCCTACCCGGCCGGGCGGCGCTCCTGGCGGAAGCTCCGGCACACGAACGTGCGGGACGCGGCGGTGATCGGCTACACCGGCACCCCGCGCCGCCCGCAGGCGCTCGTACTGGTCCTGCCGGGGGAGGAGGACGAGGCGCCGCTGGTGTCGAGCCCGCTCTCGGCGGTGCTGCGCACGGAGCTGGCGGCGGCCGTCGCGGAGCGCGGGGGCGCGGGTGCCGGCGGGGGCGCCGACGGGGGCGTGGTCACGGCCATCGGGTTCGGCGAGGTGCCGTTCCGGCTGCTGGACCCGCCGCTGGCGGCCGAGGTCCGGCACACCGCGCTGCGCCACCCGCCGCCGGAGGTGCTGCGGCTGCGCACGGACCTCTGACCCGCGCGGGAGGCGGCGGGCCAGAGGTCCGGTGGCGATGGTGGTGCGTTCAGGAGTGCGCGCCGCGGCCCGCGTCGGGCGGCGCCCCGGGCTGCGGGTGCGGCCCCGGGCCCTCCGGCTTCCTGTAGCCGGACTCGCGTTCGGCCCGTACCTCGTCGGCATGGGCGGAGGTGGTGGAGCCGAAGTTCCCGTAGCCCTGCATCTCGTGCGGGCGCAGGCCGCCCTCGGGGATCTCCACCGGGTCACGCTCCTCGCGGACCTCGTGGACCGCCCCGCCCTCGGGCAGGTGGGGCTGGCTCTCGGGGGTGGGCGGCGGCGGTTCCTTCTCCCGGACCCGCTGGCCCAGCTTGAACCCGGCGAGCAGGACGCCGGCGATGACGATGCCGACGACGAAGAACCAAGCGATGTTGGTCAGGATCTTGTCCACGCTGAGGATCGTGTCCATGGAACCCATTTTCCCGTTTTTGCTACTTTTGCACGCCGGGACGGCACAAAGAATCCCCCCGGAAGACGGCAGCCGCCCCGCCCCCGGGCCGAGCCCCCGCCCCCGCCACGACGCACCGCCCCCTACTCCGAACGGATGACGGGGGCGGCGGTCCTCCTCTCCAGGGGGCCCGTCAGCGCAGCGGCCCGTCCGAGTCCCGCAGCCCGCGCGCGTCCCGGCCGCCGAGCACCCCGAGGATCTCGGCACAGATGGCCAGCGCCGTCTCCGCCGGGGTCTTGGCCCCCAGGTCCAGCCCGATCGGCCCGTGCACCCGCGCCAGCTCGGAAGCGCCCACCCCGGCCGCAACCAGCCCGTCCTGGCGGCGCGCGGTCGTCCGCCGGGACCCCAGCGCGCCGACGTACGGGACCTCCAGCGCGAGCGCGTTCCGCAGGGTCGGCACGTCGAAGTCCGGATCGTGGCTGAGCATCACCAGACAGGCGGCGTCCCGGTGCGCGGTCAGCACCTTCTCCGCGTCCGCCGCGTTCTCCACCACGATGGACTCCCAGCCCAGCAGCGCCGACTGCGCGCCGATCACGTCGGCCAGCTCCCCCGTCCCGCCGATCACCACGTACGGGGCCGACGGGTACGCCTCCACCAGCACCAGCCCGGAGCCCCCGTACAGGGCGTCCCGCCCGGGCCGCCGGGTCCCCAGCAGCTCCCCGGCGCGCCGCCCGGCGTCGTCGGCCGGCGCGTCGCCGGCCCGTACGACCTCGCTGACGGCACCGTCCGCGCCCTCGCTGAGCCGGGTCACGAGCGCCACCCCGGCCCCGGTGCCCAGCAGCTCCCACCACTCGGCGGGGATCGCGGACAGTGGCTGCAGCAGCACCTCCGCCTGCCCGCCGCAGGTCAGCTTCGCCTCCGTGGCCTCACCGGCCCCGACCGACACCTCGCACACCCGCGCGGCCTCCCGGGCGGCGCCGCCCAGGGCCGCGGCCTCCGCGACCAGCTCGGCGTCGAACACCCCCCGGTACAGCGCCCCGACGCACTCCCCGCGGGCGTCCACGAGCACGGCCCCGGCGGGGTCGCGGGGCCCGAACCCCTGCTCGGTCACCGGCCGGGCCAGGAACGCCACCCGTCCCTCGGCAGCCCACTGCCGCGCCGTCTCCGCAAGCTCACGCATCCTCGTCGCCCCATCCTCTGTGCGCTCCCTCGCCGCAAAGCACCTGGTCAACGGGCACAAAGCGGCCTCGGGCACCACCCTACGCACGCCCCCGGCCGCCACCCATCCCCCGAACCCACCAACCCCGGCCCGTCGCCCTCGTACGGACCACCGGAACCGTCCACGAGTGGCCGCTCCGCAGCCACCACGGAGAATCGAGGGAGCGAAGGGAAACTACCGCCCGTGCTCACCCTGAAACGCGCCTTCGACTCCCTCTCCGTACGCAACTTCCGGCTCTTCTTCCTCGGCCAGCTCCTCTCGGTGACCTGCACCTGGATGATGGTGGTCGCGCAGGACTGGCTGGTGCTGGAGCTGTCGGGGAACTCGGGCACGGCCCTGGGCTTCGTCACGGCCCTCCAGTTCACCCCCGTACTCCTCCTCACCCTCTACGGCGGCCGGCTCGCCGACCGCCACAGCAAACGCCGCATCCTGATCCTGGCGAACCTGACGTCGGGCGCCCTCTCCCTGCTCCTCGGCCTGTGGGTGACGTTCGGCGACATCCACCTGTGGCACATCTGGCTCTTCGCCCTCGCCCTCGGCGCGGTCAACTCCGTCGAGGCACCCACCCGCATCGCCTTCGTCGGCGAGATGGTCGGCAACGAACTGCTCCCCAACGCCTCGGCCCTGAGCGGCGCTTACTTCAACGCCGCCCGGGTGGCGGGCCCCGCGGCCGCGGGCCTGCTCATCGCCCACCTCGGCGTCGGCCCGGTCATCCTGCTCAACGCGTGCAGCTACCTGGCCGCGGTCGCGGGCCTCGCCCTGATGCGCCCCGCGGAACTCCACGGCCCGCCCTCCCGCCCGGCCGGCGCCCGGATCGCGGACGGCCTGCGCTACGTCTCCCGGCGCCCCGACCTGATCCTGCCCCTCTTCCTGGTCGGCGTCCTCGGCCTGGCCGGCTTCAACTTCCAGCTGACGCTGCCGCTGCTGGCCAAGACGGAGTTCCACACCGGCTCGGCCGCCTTCGGACTGCTGAGCAGCTCCCTCGCGGCGGGCTCCCTGCTGGCCGCCTTCGCGACGACCGCCCGCCGCACCCGCCCGACGGCCGCCGTGGTCACCGGCTCCGCCCTGGCCTTCGGCGCGACGGAAGCCCTCACGGGCCTGGCCCCCAGCCTCCCGACGGCGGCCTTCTGCCTCACCCTCACGGGCTTCGCGATGATGTACTTCGCCCAGGCGGCCAACCACCGCATCCAGCTCGGCTCGGACCCCGCCTACCGCGGCCGCGTGATGGCCCTCTTCACCCTGATCTTCATGGGCACCACCCCCCTGGGCGCCCTCCTGACGGGCTGGCTCACCGACCACTGGGGCCCCCGCTGGTCCCTCACGACGGGCGGCCTCATCTCCCTCACGGTGGCAGCCCTGACCCTGGCGTTCACCGCAGGCAGGCGTTCCGCCCATTCCGCCGGGGTACCGGACCCGGCCCGAGCCCAGGACACGACCCCCACCAAGGGCGAACACCCGGCGTGACCCCAATGTGTCAGTAGGGTGTGTGAACTTGGGGCGCATGATGCACTCCGCGACCATCGCCCTCCCGGGGCACGAACAACTCGCACAGGCGAAGCCCGACACCGCCGCCTGGCTGATGATGTTCCTCCTGGACCTCAGCACCCTCTGGTTGCCCTTTCTTCTCATAATCACGGGGTGTCTCGCGTTCTGTACCCGCAGACGTCCCGGGGGGTGGTTGACCTCCGGCCTGCTGCGCCGGAGCCGGTCGGCCCGGAAACGCATCGTCGAGCTTCGGACGGCGCTCACGGCCGCGGACGGAGCGCGTGCCGGTCTTCCGGACGCTGACGCGCTCGCCATACGGCTTTGTGCGTCCCGGCGTTGGGCGGTCGCACGTCTGTGGCTGTACGGCCCGGCCGACCTGGCGGCAGGGCTGCTGCTGTACGGGGCGTTCGGAGGATGGGGTGGGCCGCTCCGACCGACCACCGCCGCCATCGCCGCCGGCCTGCTGGCCCTTGCCGCTGCGGCGACGGCTGCGGAGGCCGTCTCGCGACGCCGGGCGGATCCCTATGGAGAAGCCGCGTATCGAGGCGTCCTGGCTCTGGAGGCACTGGTACTGCCGGACAGCGCGGAAAGCCGGGTCAGAACCCTGCTGGGGTCATTGCGGAGTCGAGACCGGCGGCCGACGGCGTACTTCCCCGTCGACTGGACGTTCCGCACCGTCGAGGAGTTCTGTCTCGCGCTGGAGAGGCTGGCGCGCTATGCGGTGATCAGCGGGGACCGGGTGGGCAGGGCGCGGAGGGAGGCAGAGGTCCACGTGTACGAGGCGCATGTGCAGGAGGCCCTTGAGCGGTACCGTCTGGCGGCCGTGGCGCATGCAGCCGCGGTCGATGCCGCAGCCGGTGCACCGGGCTGTGGCGCTGACGAAAGTGCCGCGTTGCGCGAAGCCCACGGTCGTGTGCTGTCCCTCGTCTCTGGCGTGCTGGCACAGGTCTGTCAGGATCGGCTGATCCTTCCGGTGCTCGACTGGCAGGACCTTCCCGAGGACCGGCGGGCGGCGCCGAGCCGGGGGACACGGCGACAGACCGTCTGGCAGACCGCAGCAGCGGTCACGATCCTGATCGCGCTCGCAGCCCTGTTCAGCTGGGCCGGTGCACCGGGAGAGTTCGTCACCCCGATTCTCTTCGGACTCAGCGGTGCCGTTGGCGTCCTCCTGCCCCGTGCGCGCTGGATGGCCTGAGCCGGCCGGGGCCGCCTGCCGAGTCCGGCGAGGCAGCCCCGGGCAGGTGCCTGGCCTCCCGTTCAGACCACCGGGTCCCGGTCGACGACCTTGAGGAGCTTGAGCAGGCGTGCCGTGGCGTCGAGAGCCTCGGCGTCTTCCGCCGGCGCGTCGACCGCCCAGTGCGCGAGCTCATTGCGGTACTTCGTGACGATGCGCAGTCGCGAGAGCATCTGCTGCTGGTCATAAGGCCAGTTGAGCTTGGCCCAGCAGTGCGGGTCCTCCACCAGGAAGACGTACCGGCCCAGGGTGAACTGACGCCCCTGCTCCCGCGCCTTGCGGATCTTCGCCGGAAGTTCGTCCACGGAAAAGTGCCGCGTCAGCCTGCGGATCCTGCGTTCCAGCTCCTCAAGGAGCGTGAACGGCTCGATGCGTGCCTTCAACTCTCCGGCGAGGTCCGTGGACGTGAGGATGCCGATCACGGCGTTCTCTCCGTCGACGATGATGGTGAAACCGCTCCGCTGGATGTGGTCCATCCGACGGAAGAGCTCTTCCTGTTCCCGGGCAACACCAGCCCGGCTGCCGACATCCACGTGCTTGGGACGACAAAAAGGCGCCGACCTGCATCTCTGCTGGTCAGCGCCTTTGTGGCACTTCATGCGAAGTGCCCCCGGCAGGATTCGAACCTGCGCACACGGCTCCGGAGGCCGTTGCTCTATCCCCTGAGCTACGGGGGCGTGTCGTTCGCTTTGCGGCGACGGGTTGAACACTACCAGCTTCCACAGGGTGATCAGGAACGGTTTTGGGCGGGAGGGGGAGGCCGGTCGCCCGGAGGGGGTGGAAGTGGCAAAAACCCGGACGCGGGGGCTTAGGGCGACCTACCCTCAAGTTGTGCCAGGCGCCTCGGGCCGGGTGCTTGTTGTCGACGACAACAAGGTCATCCGGCAGCTGATCAAGGTCAATCTCGAGCTGGAGGGCTTCGAGGTCGTGACCGCGAGCGATGGTGCCGAGTGTCTGGACGTGGTCCACCGGGTGTGTCCCGACGCGATCACCCTTGATGTGGTCATGCCCCGGCTGGACGGGTTCGGGGCCGCCGCGCAGTTGCGGGCCGATCCGCGGACGCGGCACGTGCCCGTCGCCATCGTCAGCGCCTGTACGCAGCACGAGGTCGAGGCCGGGATCGCCGCCGGGGTGGACGCGTTCGTCGCCAAGCCCTTCGAGCCCGCCGAGCTGGTGCGGGTCGTGCGGCGGCTCGTCGAGCGGAAGGGTGCCCCTGCGGGGAGGGGCGGGAGGGCCGGTCGGGGGGCCTGATGACAGGAGCTCGGAGTGGGGAGGGCCCCGGGCAGGCCCGGTACACCTTCCGACTGCGCGTGTCGTCCACCGCGGCCGCCGCGCTGGAAGCGGAGTGGGCGCGGTGCCGGTGGATCTGGAACGAGAGCTGCGCCCGGGCGAAGAAGGCCCACGCCGAGGGTGAGACGTGCGGGCCGGCACGGCTGGACAAGATGCTGACCAGGGCACGCGCCTCGAATGCCTGGCTGCGTGAGGGCAGCAGTGTTCCGCAGCAGCAGACCATCCGGGCCTTCGCCCAATCCCGTGCGAAGGCCCTCAGAGACATCAAGGCCGGGATGCCGGTGCGGCAGCGTGCTGGAATGCCGAAGTACAAGAAGAAGCGCGAGTCGGCTCCCACGCTCAACTACACACAGCGCGGCTTCAGGATCAAGGACGGGCGCCTGCAACTGGCCGGGGGCATCAGGGTCACCGTGGTGTGGTCTCGGGACCTGCCCGAGCCGTCGTCGTCGGTGCGGGTGTGCCGCGACAGCCTCGGCCACTGGTACGCGAGTTTCGTCGTCCCCACGACCATCGAGCCGCTTCCCGCCACGGGCGCGGTGATCGGTATCGACTGGGGCGTGAGCGAGACCGCGACCACCACGTCCGACGACCACGACCTGCCCCACCTGGAGCACGGCAGGAAATCAGCCGCGAAGCTGGCGCACTACCAGCGAATGATGGCCCGCCGCCGCGCGCCCAGGGGGAAGGCGCAGTCGAAGGGCTGCCGTGCAGCCCAGCGGCAGGCCGCCAAGCTGCACAAGACGGTGGCCCGCCGGCGTCAGGACACCGGCCGCAAGTGGGCCAAAAGGGTCGTCCGTGACCATGACGCGCTTGCCGTCGAGGACTTCAAGCCCGAGTTCCTCGGTAGATCCACCACGGCCCGCAAGGCTGCGGACGCTGCGATCGGAGCCACGAAGACGGCCCTGCTCGAGATGAGCCGCAAGCACGGCCGTCCTGTGCACCTGGTGCACCCCGCGCACACCACCATGGACTGCGCGCAGTGCGGAGCGAGAACCAAGCACGCGCTACCCCTCTCGGAACGAACCTACTCGTGCAACGCGTGCGGAGCCGTATCCCCCAGGGACAAGAACTCCGCCCGTGTGATGCTCGTCCGGGCTGGTCTCAACCCGGCTGGTGTTGATCGCGTAAGAGCTGACGGATCGCTGGTCCGCAGCCCACGTGAGCCAGGAATCCCCGCCCTCCCGGGCGGGGAGGTTTCAAATGGCGAAACCCGATGCATGCCCCCGGGGCTTCTCGCCTAGGCTGGGTTCCGTGATCCCCGCCGACCTCTCTCGTGCCGTCGTACAAGCCGTACGCCGTGCCGTCGAGGGCGGTGAGCTCGCCGTCGGCGTGCCCGAGCGGGTGGTCGTCGAGCGGACCCGGCCCGGGGGAGCGGGGGAGTACGCCAGCCCCGTCGCGCTCCAGGTGGCGAAGGGCGCCCGGCTGGAGCCCCGTGAGGTCGCCCGGGTGCTCGCGGGCCGGCTCCTCGCCGACGAGCCCGGGATCCGGGACGTCGAGATCACCGGGCCCGGGTTCCTGAACTTCAGCCTCCTGCCCGCCCCCGCCGCCGAGCTCGTGGGCCAGGTCCGGGCCGCGGGGCGCAGGTACGGGTTCGTGGACGGCGGGGAGCTGCGCGGGCGGGTGGTGCGGGAGGCCGTGGGGAGGATCCGGGCCAGTCAGGGGCTGCCCGGGGCGGACGAAGAGCTTCGCGTCGCGCCCGTCGCCCGCCGGGACGGGGACGTCGTCGCCGCGTACGGGGCGGACGCCGCCGGCTGGGCCATGCTCTGCGCGCCCGCCCGTGAGACCCCTTCCTTCGGCCCCGCCCTGCTCGTCCAGGACGAGTCCGGTGAGTTCTTCAGGGTGCGGTACGCCCATGCCCGCGCGAGGGCCTTGGGGATCAACGCCGCCGATCTCGGGTTCGCGGGGGAGCCCGGCGAGGCCGGCGCTCCCGGGCTGCTCCGGCTGATCGGCGAGTACCCGCTCGTGCTGGAGGCGGCCGCGCACCACCGCGCCCCCGAGCGGCTCACCCGGCACCTCGTCGCCGTCGCCGACGCCCTCCTCGACTTCCAGCACCAGGTCCTGCCCAAGGGGGACGAGAAACCCTCGGCCGCCCACCGCGCCCGGCTGGCACTCGCCGAAGCCGCCGGGACGGTGCTGGCCGGTGGCCTCGCCCTGCTCGGCATGGACGCCCCAGACTTCCTGTGACCCGCGAAGAGAGATTCCGATGAGCCGTTCCGCGCACCCCGCCGGGCCCCGCCACGCCGACGTCCTGCCCGAGGGCCACTACGCCCCGCCGCCGGCCGACCTGAACGAGCTCGACGAGAAGGTGTGGTCCCGTACCGTCACGCGGAACGACGACGGGGTCGTGACCGTCGGCGGGATCGAAGTGACCCGGCTCGCCGAGGAGTTCGGCACCCCCGCCTACTTCCTCGACGAGGAGGACTTCCGGGCCCGCTGCCGCGCCTGGGCGCACGCCTTCGGCAAGGACGCCGACGTGTTCTACGCCGGGAAGGCGTTCCTGTCGAAGGCCATCGTGAAGTGGCTCAAGGAGGAGGGGCTGAACCTCGACGTCTGCTCCGGCGGGGAGCTGGCCACCGCCCTCGCCGCCGAGATGCCCGCCGAGCGGATCGCCTTCCACGGCAACAACAAGTCGGAGGGCGAGATCCGGCGTGCGGTCTCCGCCGGCGTCGGGCGGATCGTCCTCGACTCCTTCCAGGAGATCGCGAGGGTCGCGCACGTCGCCCGTGAGCTGGGTGTGCGCCAGCCCGTGCAGATCCGGGTGACCGTGGGTGTGGAAGCGCACACCCACGAGTTCATCGCCACCGCCCACGAGGACCAGAAGTTCGGCATCGCCGTCGCCGACGGGTCCGCCGCGGAGGCCGTCCGCCGGGCGCTCGGGCACGACTCGCTGGAGCTGCTCGGCGTCCACTCCCACATCGGCTCGCAGATCTTCGACATGGCCGGCTTCGAGGTCTCCGCGAAGAGGGTCGTGCGGCTGCTGGCCGCCGTACGGGACGAGCACGGGGTCGAGCTGCCGGAGATCGACCTCGGTGGCGGCCTCGGCATCGCCTACACCTCCGCCGACGACCCGCGCGAGCCGCACGAGATCGCCAAGGCCCTCACAGAGATCGTCGCGCGGGAGTGCGAGAGCGCCGGCCTGAAGGCCCCGCGCATCTCCGTCGAGCCCGGCCGCGCCATCGTCGGCCCCACCGCCTTCACCCTCTACGAGGTCGGCACGATCAAGCCGCTGGAGGGGCTGCGCACGTACGTCTCCGTCGACGGCGGCATGTCCGACAACATCCGTACGGCCCTGTACGACGCCGAATACGCGGTCACCCTGGTCTCCCGCGTCTCCGACGCCGAGCCGATGCTGGTCCGCGTCGTCGGCAAGCACTGCGAGAGCGGTGACATCGTCGTGAAGGACGCCTTCCTGCCGGCCGACCTGGCCCCCGGCGACCTGCTCGCCGTGCCCGCCACCGGGGCGTACTGCCGCTCCATGGCCAGCAACTACAACCACGCGCTCCGCCCGCCCGTCGTCGCCGTGCGCGACGGCGCGGCGCGGGTGATCGTCCGCAGGGAGACGGAAGAAGATCTCCTGTCCCTCGACCTCGGATGACCCCCATATTTCGGGGGGAAGGGTCCCGACCCCCAAAATAGACGTCCAGGTACATCTGGCACACGTCTCACTCAATGGACCGGAGATGGAAAGTCCTGTCCATTGAGTGAGACTGGTTCATACCTGGCGCGCAAAACCGCGCGCCGGGAGCGATGGAAGATCGAAAGGCGTAGGTCAATGATGCGTACGCGTCCGCTGAAGGTGGCGCTGCTGGGCTGTGGAGTGGTCGGCTCAGAGGTGGCGCGCATCATGACGACGCACGCCGACGATCTGACAGCCAGGATCGGCGCGCCCGTCGAACTCGCCGGCGTGGCTGTGCGCCGTCCCTCCAAGGTGCGCGAGGGCATCGACCCCGCCCTCGTCACCACCGATGCGACCGCCCTCCTCAAACGCGGTGACATCGACGTGGCCATCGAGGTCATCGGCGGCATCGAGCCCGCCCGCACCCTGATCACCACCGCGTTCGAGCACGGCATCTCCGTCGTCTCCGCGAACAAGGCGCTGCTCGCCCAGGACGGCGCCGCCCTGCACGCCGCGGCGGAGCAGGCCGGGCTGGACCTCTACTACGAGGCCGCCGTCGCGGGCGCCATCCCGCTGGTCCGTCCGATGCGCGAGTCCCTCGCCGGCGACAAGATCAACCGGGTGATGGGCATCGTCAACGGCACGACGAACTTCATCCTCGACAAGATGGACTCGACCGGCGCCGGCTACCAGGAGGCGCTCGACGAGGCCACCGCCCTCGGTTACGCCGAGGCCGACCCCACCGCCGACGTCGAGGGCTACGACGCCGCCGCCAAGGCCGCGATCCTGGCCGGCATCGCCTTCCACACCCGGGTCCGCCTCGACGACGTGTACCGCGAGGGCATGACCGAGGTCAGCGCCGCGGACTTCGCCTCCGCCAAGCGCATGGGCTGCACCATCAAGCTCCTCGCCATCCTGGAGCGCGCCGCGGACGGCGAGTCCGTCACCGCCCGCGTCCACCCGGCGATGATCCCGCTCAGCCACCCGCTGGCCTCCGTCCGCGAGGCGTACAACGCCGTCTTCGTCGAGGCCGAGGCCGCCGGACGGCTGATGTTCTACGGGCCCGGCGCGGGCGGTTCGCCGACCGCGTCCGCGGTCCTCGGCGACCTCGTCGCCGTCTGCCGCAACAAGCTCGCCGAGGCAACGGGGCCCGGCGAGTCGGCGTACACCCAGCTGCCGGTCAGCCCCATGGGGGACGTCGTCACCCGCTACCACATCAGCCTCGATGTGGCGGACAAGCCGGGCGTCCTCGCCCAGGTGGCGACCACCTTCGCGGAGCACGGTGTCTCCATCGACACCGTCCGCCAGCAGGGCAAGGACGGCGAGGCCTCCCTCGTCGTCGTCACCCACCGCGCGCCCGACGCCGCCCTCTCCGGGACCGTCGAGGCGCTGCGGAAGCTGGACACCGTGCGCGGTGTCGCCAGCATCATGCGTGTTGAAGGGGAGTAAGGACCCATGAGCAGCAATCGCACCCACCAGTGGCGCGGCATCATCGAGGAGTACCGCGACCGACTGCCGGTGACGGACACGACTCCCGTGGTCACGCTCCGCGAGGGCGGCACTCCCCTCGTCCCCGCCCAGGTGCTCTCCGAGCGCACGGGCTGTGAGGTGCACCTCAAGGTCGAGGGTGCGAACCCCACCGGGTCCTTCAAGGACCGCGGCATGACCATGGCCATCACCAAGGCCAAGGAGGACGGCGCCAAGGCCGTCATCTGCGCCTCGACGGGCAACACCTCGGCCTCCGCCGCCGCCTACGCGGTGCGCGCCGGCATGGTGTCCGCGGTCCTCGTGCCCCGCGGCAAGATCGCGCTCGGCAAGATGGGCCAGGCCCTGGTGCACGGCGCCAAGATCCTGCAGGTTGACGGCAACTTCGACGACTGCCTGGACCTGGCCCGAGCGCTGTCCGACAACTACCCGGTGGCGCTGGTCAATTCCGTCAACCCGGTGCGCATCGAGGGCCAGAAGACGGCCGCGTTCGAGATCGTCGACGCGCTCGGCGACGCCCCCGACATCCATGTGCTGCCCGTCGGCAACGCCGGCAACATCACGGCGTACTGGAAGGGCTTCAAGGAGTACAAGGCCGACGGCCTGGCCTCCCGCACGCCCCGCGTCTGGGGCTTCCAGGCCTCCGGCTCCGCGCCGATCGTGCGCGGGGAGGTCGTCAAGGAGCCGCACACCATCGCCACCGCGATCCGCATCGGCAACCCGGCCTCCTGGGACTACGCGCTCGCCGCGCGTGACGAGTCGGGCGGTCTCATCGATGAGGTGACGGACCGCCAGATCCTGGCCGCCTACCGCCTGTTGGCCTCCCAGGAGGGCGTCTTCGTCGAGCCCGCCTCGGCCGCGTCCGTCGCCGGTCTGCTGAAGGCCGCGGAAGCCGGCCTGGTCGACCCCGGCCAGACGATCGTGTGCACCGTCACGGGCAACGGCCTCAAGGACCCCGACTGGGCCGTCGCCGGCGCTCCGCAGCCGGTCACCGTCCCGGTGGACGCCGAGGCCGCGGCGATCCGTCTCGGCCTGGTCTGACCCAGGTCACCGGCCCCTGAGGGGGCCCGGCCCCGTTGCCGGATTCCGGAAGCGTCCGGAATCCGGCGACCCGGGCCGTACGGCACCGAAAGGCAGCGGCGATCCCGCGGGATCCGGCGGAAGACACCGACACGCATCGTGCGCCTCCTGTGCGCCCTATGTCGCGGGAGAACCTTCCTTCGATACGCTGTACTTACATCCGCCACCGCGCATATGACCGCGGTGCTGCCCCAAGGGCCTTCGGGTGTCGTACGTTCTCCAGTACATTCGCAGCGAAGATCCCGCGCAGCAGCCGGATCCCGCACAGTCACAAGGAGTGTCATCGACCGATGGCAGGTCCAGCGTTCCGCGCCGCCGCCGTACGGGTGCGCGTCCCCGCCAGCAGCGCCAACCTCGGCCCCGGCTTCGACGCCCTCGGCCTGGCCCTGGGGCTCTATGACGACGTCGTCGTCCGGGTAGCCGATTCCGGCCTGGACATCGACATCGCGGGCGAGGGCGCCGACACCCTCCCGCGGGACGAGAGCCACCTCCTCGTACGCTCCATGCGCACCGCCTTCGACCTGCTGGGCGGTCAGCCGCGCGGCCTCGAGGTCGTCTGCGCCAACCGCATCCCGCACGGCCGGGGCCTCGGCTCCTCCTCCGCCGCGATCTGCGCCGGCATCGTCGCCGCCCGCGCGGTGACCATAGGCGGGGAGGCCAAGCTCGACGACGCGGCGCTGCTGGAGCTCGCCACCGAGATCGAGGGCCACCCCGACAACGTCGCCGCCTGTCTGCTCGGCGGCTTCACCCTGGCGTGGATGGAGGGGGGCAGTGCCAAGGCGATCCGGATGGACCCCGCGGATTCCATCGTTCCGGTGGTCTTCGTCCCGTCGAAGCCGGTCCTGACCGAGACCGCCCGCGGCCTGCTGCCGCGCACCGTCCCGCACGTGGACGCGGCCGTCAACGCGGGCCGCGCGGGCCTGCTCGTGGAGGCCATGACCAGGCGTCCCGAGTTCCTGCTGCCCGCCACCGAGGACCGGCTGCACCAGGAGTACCGCTCCCCGGCGATGCCGGAGAGCGTGGCACTCGTCAACCGGCTGCGGGCGGACGGCATCCCCGCGGTGATCTCCGGCGCGGGCCCGACGGTCCTCGCGCTGGTCGACAACGGCGCGGCCGACAAGGTCGCGCAGCTCGCGGGCGAGGGGTGGGCCGCCAACCGGCTCGCGCTCGACGCCGCGGGCGCGAGCGTCCTTCCGCTGGGCGCCCAGGGCGGTCAGCCCGTGTCGTGACGACACGGCCCCGTCGTGGGCGGGCGGCCGGGCAGGCCGCCCGCCCACGACAGGGCGATTGCCGGTGATTGAGAGGGGGAATGTCTGTTGGATCCGGTAGTGTTAACCTCAAGTGCGCATCCGAAGCCGCCATGGCTCGGTGCTCAGTGTCCCCATCCGGGACCACATTTCTTCCGGGAGCCTCCCCGACTGCTTTGATCGCTGCCAGCAGTTTCGAGCACGCTCCGGAATCGGCGTGACATTCCCACGCTTCCAGCTCGGGGGCTTCTCGCCGGAACCACCATGCACGTTTCTCTCCGCCGTAACTCTTACCGGCGGACCACCGCCCCGGCACGGTCCACACACCGGACCGTTGTCGGACAGCACAACCGGTCGCCGAGCCAGACAGGCCGACGTCCGCTCCAGGGAAGGACCCTTCGTGAGCGACACCACCGATCTGATGGGCGCTGCCGACACCAACGTCGACACCAGTGCCCCCGCCGCGGGCGCGGCCCCGAAGCGCCGCCGCTCCGGCACCGGCCTTGAGGGCATGGTCCTGGCCGAGCTGCAGCAGGTCGCGTCGGGCCTCGGTATCAGGGGCACCGCGCGGATGCGCAAGAGCCAGCTGATCGAGGTCATCAAGGAGGCGCAGGGCGGCAGCGCCCCCAAGGCCGCCGCGGCCCCCGCCGCCGACGCCGCCGAGGCCAAGCCGAAGCGCCGCGCCACCAGCAAGGCCCGTACGGGCGAGGCCGCCGCGGCGGCCCCCGCCGAGAAGCCCGCCGCCCAGGCGCAGATCGAGATCCCGGGCCAGCCGGCCAGCGAGGACGCGCCGATCGGCGAGCGTCGCCGCCGCCGTGCCACCGCCCCCTCCGGCAGCCCCGAGTCCTCGGCTCCCGCCGCGGCCGTGCAGGTCGAGCAGAAGATTGAGACCGCCGCCCCGGCCGCGCAGCCCGAGGCCAAGGCCGAGGCCGCCACCGCCGTCTCCGCGCAGGCCCAGGGCCAGGCGCAGGAGGCCGGCGAGGGCCGCACCCGCCGCGACCGCCGTGACCGCGGCGACCGTGGCGAGCGCGCCGAGCGAGGCGAGCGTCAGCAGGGCCGCCGCGAGCGCGGCGCCAAGGCCGACGAGCAGGGCCAGCAGCAGGGCGGCCAGCAGGGCCAGCAGCAGGGCGGCGGCCGCCAGGACCGCGGCGACCGCCAGGACCGCGGCGACCGCCAGCAGCAGGGCGGCCGCGGCCAGGGCCGTCAGGACCGTCAGGACAACGGCCCGCAGGACGACTTCGACGAGGAAGGCCGTCGCGGCCGCCGCGGACGCTACCGCGACCGGCGTGGCCGTCGCGGCCGTGACGAGTTCGCGCCGAACGAGCCGCAGGTCGCCGACGACGACGTGCTGATCCCCGTCGCGGGCATCCTCGACATCCTCGACAACTACGCGTTCATCCGGACCTCGGGCTACCTGCCCGGCCCGAACGACGTGTACGTCTCCCTCGCCCAGGTCCGCAAGGCCGGCCTGCGCAAGGGCGACCACACCACCGGTGCGGTCCGTCAGCCCAAGGACGGCGAGCGCCGCGAGAAGTTCAACGCGCTCGTGCGCCTGGACTCCGTCAACGGCATGGCGCCCGAATCGGGCCGCGGACGGCCGGAGTTCCAGAAGCTGACCCCGCTCTACCCGCAGGACCGGCTCCGTCTGGAGACCGACCCGGGCGTGCTGACCACCCGCATCATCGACCTCGTGTCGCCGATCGGCAAGGGCCAGCGCGGCCTGATCGTGGCCCCGCCGAAGACCGGCAAGACCATGATCATGCAGGCGATCGCCAACGCGATCACCACCAACAACCCCGAGTGCCACCTGATGGTCGTCCTGGTCGACGAGCGTCCGGAAGAGGTCACCGACATGCAGCGGTCGGTCAAGGGCGAGGTCATCTCCTCGACCTTCGACCGCCCGGCCGAGGACCACACCACCGTCGCCGAGCTGGCCATCGAGCGCGCCAAGCGCCTCGTCGAGCTGGGTCACGACGTGGTCGTCCTGCTGGACTCCATCACCCGTCTGGGCCGCGCGTACAACCTCGCGGCGCCCGCCTCCGGCCGCATCCTGTCCGGTGGTGTCGACTCGACCGCGCTGTACCCGCCGAAGCGCTTCTTCGGTGCCGCGCGCAACATCGAGGACGGCGGCTCGCTGACCATCCTGGCCACCGCGCTCGTCGACACCGGCTCGCGCATGGACGAGGTGATCTTCGAGGAGTTCAAGGGCACCGGCAACATGGAGCTCAAGCTCGACCGGAAGCTCGCCGACAAGCGCATCTTCCCGGCCGTCGACGTCGACCCGTCGGGCACCCGCAAGGAGGAGATCCTCCTCAACAGCGAGGAGCTCGCCATCGTCTGGAAGCTGCGCCGGGTGCTGCACGCGCTCGACTCGCAGCAGGCGATCGAGCTGCTGCTCGACAAGATGAAGCAGACGAAGTCGAACGCCGAGTTCCTGATGCAGATCGCCAAGACGACCCCGGCCGGCAAGAACGACGACTGACCGGGTCGCCCGCACACGGGACCGCCCCCGCCGCATTCGCGGCGGGGGCGGTTCCATTTGTGCGACCTTCGCCACACGCCTGCGCCCGCGGGGCTCCTTACGCGACCCTTGACCCCCGGACCGGCACCCTCGGTGGGTGCCCGGTGACGGGTTGTGCTCATGGGGAGGGGGAGTGCGGAGCGGTCCGCGCTCCGTGGAACCCTGGAATGCGCTAGTCCGTCTGTGTGAGAGAGCAGCGGGCAACGGAGCCAGGACCGAGGAGAGCATGAGCGAGGACAGCAGGGGCAGCGGGCGCCGGGCGCGCAGGCGCGGGCGCCGGGCGCAGCCGCGCCGCCGTAAGGGCCTCAGGGTGGCCGCCTGGACCGCCGCGGGGGTGGTCCTGTTGGGCGGGGGGAGCCTCGGCTGGTTCTACTTCAAGCTCAACGGCAACCTGCGCAGCGTCGACATCGACCAGGCCCTCGGCAAGGACCGCCCGCCGAACGTCGACAACGGCTCGATGGACATCCTCGTCCTCGGCTCCGACTCCCGCGACGGGGCGAACAGCGAGTACGGCGCGGACGACGGCGGCTCGGCCCGCTCCGACACGGCGATGATCATCCACCTCTACGAGGGCCACAAGCAGGCCAGCGTCGTGTCCATCCCGCGCGACACGATGCTCCCGCGGCCCGCCTGCCCCACCGGCAAGGGGAAGACCAGCGCCCCCCGGCAGCGCGCGCAGTTCAACGAGGCCTTCACCATCGGCGGGGCCGCCTGCGCGGTCAAGACGGTCGAGGCGATGTCGGGGATCCGCATGGACCACTACATCGAGGTCGACTTCACCGGCTTCAAGAAGATCATCGACAACCTCGGCGGCGTCGAGCTCACGACCACCAAGCCGATCAAGGACGACGGCAGCCACCTCGACCTGCCGGCCGGCTCCCACAAGCTCAACGGCGAGCAGTCCCTCGGCCTCGTCCGCACGCGCAAGAGCGTCGGCGACGGCGGCGACCTGGGCCGAATACAGCTCCAGCAGGCCTTCATCAAGGCGCTGATCAAGCAGGTCAAGGGCGTCGGGGTGTTCGACAGCCCGAAGAAGCTCTACGGCCTCGCCGACTCCGCCACCAAGGCGATCACCACCGACAAGGCGCTCGGCGACGTGAAGTCCCTCGCGAGCTTCGCCCAGGGGCTCCAGGGCATCGGTGCCGAGAACATGCACATGATCACCCTGCCGGTGGGCCCGGACCCGCTCGACAGGGACCGCGTGGCGATCCTGCCCAAGGACTCCAAGATGGTCTGGGACGCCCTGCTGGCGGACCAGCCCATCCCCGCCGCGGCCACCGAGCACTCCAACGGGGACAAGAGCACCGCGGGCTCGATCGTCAAGTAGCCGTCCCTGCCGGAACCCGGCAGGAATACATCCCGCACCCCTCCTGTTGAAGGGTGCGTTCCCGGAATTTTGACAGGCGGCCCGGTCCTGGCAGACTGGTCTGTCGGCCCCGGTTCACGCAGTGCGCAATTCGGCTCCTGCGACCCGGCGCCCTCCCGAATCTAGGAGACACCTTGAAGCGCGATGTTCACCCCGAGTACGTCGAGACCCAGGTCAGCTGCACCTGTGGCGCGTCGTTCACCACCCGCAGCACCCTGACCGAGGGCACCATCCGTGCCGAGGTCTGCTCCGAGTGCCACCCGTTCTACACGGGCAAGCAGAAGATCCTCGACACCGGTGGCCGTGTGGCCCGCTTCGAGGCCCGCTTCGGCAAGGGTGCGGCCAAGAAGTAGCGCGACCCAGGCGCCGGTCACCGGCCGCCCCCTGACCACGCGGGGGCGGCCGGACCGGCGCCTTTGTCGTCGTTCAGCCAGCCCAGCCCACTTTTGACTTTTTCACCCCAGGAGCATCCGATGTTCGAAGCGGTCGAGGATCTGGTCGGCGAGCACGCCGACCTCGAGAAGAAGCTCGCCGACCCTTCGGTCCACTCCGATCAGGCGAACGCCCGCAAGCTGAACAAGCGCTACGCGGAGCTGACCCCGATCGTCGCGACCTTCCGCGCCTGGAAGCAGTCGGCCGAGGACATCGAAACGGCCAAGGAGCTGGCGGCCGACGACCCCGACTTCGCCGCCGAGGTCAAGGAACTGAGCGCCCAGCGCGAAGAGCTCACCGAGAAGCTCCGCCTGCTGCTCGTCCCGCGCGACCCCAGCGACGACAAGGACGTGCTCCTGGAGATCAAGGCGGGCGCCGGCGGCGACGAGTCCGCCCTGTTCGCCGGTGACCTGCTGCGCATGTACCTGCGCTACGCCGAGCGCGTGGGCTGGAAGACCGAGATCATCGACTCCACCGAGTCCGAGCTCGGCGGCTACAAGGACGTCCAGGTCTCCGTCCGCACCAAGGGCGGCAACGGCGCCACCGAGCCCGGCCAGGGCGTGTGGGCCCGGATGAAGTACGAGGGCGGCGTGCACCGCGTGCAGCGCGTGCCGGCCACCGAGTCCCAGGGCCGCATCCACACCTCCGCCGCCGGCGTGCTCGTCACCCCGGAGGCCGAGGAGGTCGAGGTCGAGATCAACATGAACGACCTCCGCATCGACGTGTACCGCTCCTCGGGCCCCGGCGGCCAGTCCGTCAACACCACCGACTCGGCCGTGCGCATCACGCACCTCCCGACCGGTGTGGTCGCCTCCTGCCAGAACGAGAAGAGCCAGCTCCAGAACAAGGAGCAGGCCATGCGCATCCTGCGCTCGCGCCTGCTGGCCGCCGCCCAGGAAGCCGCCGAGCAGGAGGCCTCCGACCAGCGCCGCAGCCAGGTGCGCAGCGTGGACCGATCCGAGAAGATCCGTACGTACAACTTCCCGGAAAACCGGATCTCGGACCACCGGACCGGTTTCAAGGCGTACAACTTGGACCAGGTGCTCGACGGCGACCTCGACTCGGTCATCCAGGCCTGTGTCGACACCGACTCCGCGGCGAAGCTCGCGGCCGCGCACTGACCTTCGCCCCACCCCCCCCCGTACGACAGCAGCCCGGAGGACCAGCGTGAACTTGCTGCTTGCCGAGGTGGCCCAGGCCACCCAGCGGCTGGCCGCCGCCGGCGTGCCCTCACCGCGTTTCGACGCCGAGGAGCTCGCGGCCTTCGTGCACGGCGTCAAGCGGGGGGAACTGCACCACGTCAAGGACGCGGACTTCGACGCCCGCTACTGGGAGGCCGTCGCCCGCCGCGAGGCGCGCGAGCCGCTCCAGCACATCACCGGCCGCGCCTTCTTCCGCTACCTGGAGCTCCAGGTCGGCCCCGGGGTGTTCGTGCCCCGGCCCGAGACCGAGTCGGTCGTGGACTGGGCCATACACGCCGTCCGGGCCATGGACGTGGTCGAGCCGCTGATCGTGGACCTGTGCACCGGGTCCGGGGCCATCGCGCTCGCCATGGCCCAGGAGGTGCCGCGCTCGCGCGTGCACGCCGTGGAGCTGTCCGAGGACGCGCTGCGCTGGACCCGCAAGAACGCCGAGGGTTCCCGCGTCACCGTCCACCAGGGCGACGCGCTCACCGCGCTGCCCGAGCTGGACGGACAGGTGGACCTGGTCATCTCCAACCCGCCGTACATCCCTCTCACCGAGTGGGAGTACGTCGCCCCGGAGGCCCGCGACCACGACCCCGAGATGGCGCTGTTCTCCGGCGAGGACGGCCTCGACACCATCCGCGGCATCGAACGCACCGCCCACCGGCTGCTGCGGCCCGGCGGCATCGTCGTCATCGAGCACGCCGACACCCAGGGCGGCCAGGTGCCGTGGATCTTCGCCGACGAGCGGGGCTGGGCCGACGCCGCCGACCACCCCGACCTGAACAACCGCCCGCGCTTCGCGACCGCCCGCAAGGCCATGCCGTGACCGGCGCGACCGCTTCACCCGCCACCCCCACGCTGCACGAGGAGACCCGCTGATGGCCCGGCGATACGACTGCAACGACGCGACGGACCGCAAGACGGGTCTGCGCGAAGCGGCCTCGGCCGTGCGCCGCGGAGAGCTCGTCGTGCTGCCCACCGACACCCTGTACGGGATCGGCGCGGACGCCTTCAGCGCGGAGGCCGTCGGAGACCTGCTCGCCGCCAAGGGCCGGGGCCGCAACATGCCGACCCCCGTCCTCATCGGCTCCCCGAACACCCTCCACGGCCTCGTCACGGACTTCTCCGAGCAGGCGTGGGAACTCGTCGACGCCTTCTGGCCGGGCGGGCTCACGCTGGTCGCCAAGCACCAGCCGTCGCTGGCCTGGGACCTGGGCGAGACCCGCGGGACCGTCGCCGTGCGCATGCCGCTGCACCCCGTCGCGATCGAGCTGCTGACCGAGGTCGGCCCGATGGCCGTCTCCTCGGCCAACCTGTCCGGGCACCCGGCGCCGGCCGACTGCGACGCGGCGCGCGAGATGCTGGGCGACTCCGTGTCCGTGTACCTGGACGGCGGTCCCACGCCGAGCACCGAGCCGTCGTCGATCGTCGACGTCACCGGGAAGGTTCCCGTGCTGCTGCGCGAGGGGGCGCTGAGCGCCGCACAGCTCCGGGAGGTCGTACCCGACCTCGAGGTGGCTCCGTGAGCCCTGAGGGGCGTGGCATAGCCAAGGGAGACACCTTCCGCATACTCCACGTCAGCACCGGGAACGTGTGCCGCTCGCCCATCACCGAGCGGCTGACGCGGCACGCGCTGGCCCACCGGCTGGGCGTGCTGGGGCTGCCGGCCGGCGACCTCATCGTGGAGAGCGCGGGCACCTGGGGCCACGAGGGCGCCCCGATGGAGGCCAACGCGGCCGCCGTACTGGCGGACTTCGGCGCGGACGCGACGGGGTTCACCGGGCGCGAACTGCTCGACGAGCACGTCATACGCGCCGACCTGGTGCTCACCGCCACGCGGGACCACCGGGCGCAGGTCATCTCCATGGGCCACTCGGCGGGGCTGCGGACCTTCACGCTGAAGGAGTTCACCCGGCTGGTGCGCGCCATAGACCCGGCGACGCTGCCGCCGCTGGACGACGGCATGGCGGAGCGGGCGCGGGCGCTGGTGCGGGCCGCCGCGGCGCTGCGCGGGTGGCTGCTGGCGCCGTCCGCCGACGCGGACGAGGTGTACGACCCGTACGGGGCGCCGATCACGTTCTTCCGCTCGATCGGCGACGAGATCAACCAGGCGCTGGACCCCGTGGTCACCGCGCTGACGGGCGTCGACGCGGGCCGCTGAGCCCCTCTTGACGCGCAGCTCGCGCGGCTCGGCCGCGGGCGGCCGCGCCTTCTGAACGCGCCGCTCGCACCGCTCGGCCCTGGCGGGCCTCCCGGGCTTCGAACCGCTGCGACGGCAGGCCGTCGGCCCGGCGGGCGGGGCCGGTTCGGGTGGCCGCTGCCGGTGGGCTGGGTGCGGCTCGGTGGGCCGCTGCGCGGGGCGAGGGTCCCCTACCCTCCCCCAGACTCCGTCCGGGGGGACCCCCACTTCCACCGTTCCCAGGGGCTCCGCCCCTGACCCCGGTGCGCTCAAACGCCGCGCGGGCTGGAAGTTGCCGCGCAGCGGCAAATCCAGCCCCGCCTGGGGGCACCTCCCAGCGGTAGCTGGGGGAGTTTGAGGCGCGGGGGTCTGGGGGCGGAGCCCCCAGGGGGGTCCGGGCGCAGCCCCGGGGAACGGGCGAAGGGCGGGTAGGGGACCCAAGCCCCGCGCAGCGGGCGGCGCCGGAGCCGTCCCGGGCGGGAAGGGCGGGTCCGGCCTACAGTGGCTGGTACCGGTACCCCCACTGTGCGGGAGTCGCGCCATGAGCGTCATGACCCAGCCCACGGACGCCCTGCGCCAGCAGGACCCGCAGATGGCCGACGTCCTGGAGGCTGAGCGCCGCCGGCAGGCGGAGACGCTCCAGATGAGCGCCGCCGAGAACTTCACCTCCCCCGCCGTGCTCGCGGCGCTGGGGTCCGTGCTCTCCAACAAGTACGCCGAGGGGTACCCCGGGGCCCGCTACCACGGCGGCTGCGAGTACGTGGACCTCGCCGAGCGGACGGCCGTGGAGCGGGCCACGGCGCTCTTCGGGGCCGAGCACGCCAATGTGCAGCCGCACTCCGGTTCCGCGGCCGTGCTGGCCGCCTACGCGGCGCTGCTGCGCCCCGGGGACACCGTCCTGGCCATGGGGCTCGCGCACGGCGGGCACCTCACGCACGGCTCGCCCGCCAACTTCTCCGGCCGGTGGTTCGACTTCGTCGGGTACGGGGTCGACGCCGAGACCGGGCTCGTCGACTACGAGCAGGTGCAGCGGCTGGCCCGCGCGCACCGCCCCAAGGCCATCGTGTGCGGCTCGATCTCCTACCCCCGGCACCTGGAGTACTCGGCGTTCCGCGAGATCGCCGACGAGGTCGGGGCGTACCTCATCGCCGACGCCGCCCATCCCATCGGGCTGGTGGCCGGAGGGGCCGCGCCGAGCCCCGTCCCCTACGCCGACGTGGTCTGCGCGACCACCCACAAGGTGCTGCGGGGCCCCCGCGGCGGGATGGTGCTGTGCGGCGCCGAGTTCGCGGAGCGGGTCGACCGGGCGGTGTTCCCCTTCACCCAGGGCGGCGCCCAGATGCACAGCATCGCCGCGAAGGCGGTGGCCTTCGGCGAGGCGGCCGCCCCGCCCTTCACCCGGTACGCGCACCGGGTCGTGGCCAACGCCCGGGCCCTGGCCGCGGCCCTGGAGCAGCGCGGGTTCGCCGTGACGACCGGCGGGACGGACACGCACCTCATCAGCGCCGACCCCGCGGCCCTCGGCGTCGACGGGCCGACGGCGCGCGGCCGGCTGGCGGCCGCCGGGATCGTCCTGGACACCTGCGCGCTGCCGTACGGGGACCAGCGCGGCATCCGCCTGGGCACCGCGGCGGTGACCACGCAGGGGATGGGGGAGCCGGAGATGGGCCGGATCGCGGAGCTGTTCGCCGCCGCCCTGGGCGGGGAAGCGGCCCGGACGCGGGCCGAAGTAGCCGCTCTGACGGGTGGTTTTCCCCCGTACGGGGCGTAACCGGTACGAGCATGGCGTAGTGCAACCGGAACGGGGCCTCCGTGCGTCCTCGTCCCTGGTGACATCGCGGCTAATGTGTGGGGCTGAGATGGCCGGCGATACATCTGGGGCAGCCAGTGCGTGAATATCTGCTGACGCTTTGCGTCACGGTCGCGGTGACCTACCTGCTGACCGGGCCCGTGCGGAAGTTCGCGATCGCGGCCGGCGCGATGCCGGAGATCCGCGCGCGCGACGTGCACCGCGAGCCCACTCCGCGGCTCGGCGGCATCGCCATGTTCGGCGGTATGTGCGCGGGGCTGCTGATCGCCGACCACCTGCAGAACCTCAACGGGGTCTTCGAACGCTCCAACGAGCCCAGAGCACTGCTCTCGGGAGCCGCGCTGATCTGGCTGATCGGCGTCCTGGACGACAAGTTCGAGCTCGACGCGCTGATCAAACTGGGCGCCCAGATGATCGCCGCGGGCGTGATGGTCATGCAGGGCCTGACCATCCTGTGGATTCCGGTTCCGGGCATCGGCACGGTGTCGCTGACCCAGTGGCAGGGCACCCTGCTCACCGTGGCACTGGTGGTGATCACCATCAACGCGGTGAACTTCGTCGACGGCCTCGACGGTCTGGCGGCGGGCATGGTCTGCATCGCCACGTGCGCGTTCTTCCTCTACGCCTACCGGATCTGGTTCGGCTACGGCATCGAGTCCGCCGCCCCGGCGACCCTCTTCGCGGCGATCCTGATGGGCATGTGCCTGGGCTTCCTGCCGCACAACATGCACCCCGCCCGGATCTTCATGGGGGATTCCGGGTCGATGCTGATCGGCCTGGTGCTGGCCGCCTCGGCCATCTCGATCACGGGGCAGGTGGACCCCGACACGATGGCCATTTTCGTCGGTGGTGAGCGCAACGCCACCCACGCGATGCTCCCGGTCTTCATTCCGCTGCTGCTGCCCCTGACCATCATCGCCATTCCCATGGCGGACCTGGTCCTGGCGATCGTGCGGCGCACCTGGAACGGGCAGTCGCCCTTCGCCGCGGACCGCGGCCACCTGCACCACCGGCTCCTGGAACTCGGGCATTCCCACAGCCGGGCCGTACTCATCATGTATTTCTGGTCGGGCCTGATCGCATTCGGCACGGTGGCCTATTCCGTGCATTCGGCCTCGATGTGGATCGTGCTGTCGCTGGCCGCGCTGAGCGCGCTGGGCCTCGTACTGCTCCTGATGCCGCGGTTCACCCCGCGGGCGCCGCGTTGGGCCGAGGGCCTGGTGCCGCCCCGCTACCGGCACGTGGAGCGGGCGGCGGAGGCCGCCGTGCGCAACGACGAGGGGACGGAGCCGGCGCGGCCCGTCGTGGCGGGTGTGTCGGGCGTCAACGGAGCGACCGCCGTAGGCCCCCGTTCGCGCCTCCCCGACCGGCGTAAGGCCGGATCGGCTCGCTGACGGGCCGGGCGCATTTCCGACATGGGCGCCCTTTACCAGACAATGAGAGGGCTTGTCCTGCACACACGGGCGCGTTAGCCCTCATGTGTGACAGTCAGCACACCTGACAGGTAAAGCTCTCATCAAATAGTTTGTGATACCGTTCACTAAACCCGGCGACAGAGCCGAAGGACCGTAGTGCGACGGTCCATTGGCCCGAGGCTCTCACTCGGACCGGGCTTACGCTCGTCCCCGTACGAGTTCCCGTACGAGTCCGTGCCCCCACCACCACGCGGAGCAAACCGCCATGCGGTCAGATGACGTCCGATCCCTCCTGCAAACCGCCGTACCCACTGCTGCCGCCGGCGCAATCGCCGCCGTGATCAGCGGTCTGGTCGTCGGAGGCAAGGGTGCCGTCGGATCAGTCGTCGCGACCGTGGTCGTGATCGTGTTCATGGGTCTCGGATTCGTCGTCCTGCAGCGCACGGCGAAATCCCTGCCGCATCTGTTCCAGGCCATGGGTCTCATGCTCTACGCCGCGCAGATCCTGCTGCTCTTCGTCTTTCTCGCCGTGTTCAAGAACACGACACTGTTCAACCCCCGGGCGTTCGCCATCACGCTCGTCGCCGCCACCCTCGTGTGGATCGGCGCACAGACGCGTGCCCACATGAAGGCGAAGATCCTTTACGTCGAGCCGGACTCGACCAAGGGTGAAAAGCCCGAAAACCCGGGGTCGAAGTCGTGAGGGGTAGGGCCGGGATAAGTGTGCGTTCGAGATGCTGCTATCGTCCGGTTCCAACTGCGGCTCTGCGGGCGCGGGCATCTGAGCTGACGCCTGTTCCATCGCGAGGCTCGATGCCTGACTGCCGCCCCCACACCCGTTACACCAGTCCAGTGCCGAACCGCGGCCTCGCGCCGCGCCGACACAACGAGGTTGCCGTACCTATGCGCCACGCTGAAGGAGCCCGCGGTGAGTGCTGACCCGACGCAGGTCCTCGCCTTCGAGACCGACTGTCACATCTTCGACGGATGTGGCTTCCCCGGCCCGGGCCTGCACTCGTTCCTCTTCGAGCCGCTCTGGGGCGAAGCGGGCAGCAATGCCTACTTCAACAAGCCGATGCTGCTGGCCCTCCTGGGCTCGATCATCATCGTGGCCTTCTTCTGGGCCGCCTTCGGCAAGGCGAAGATCGTCCCCGGCAAGCTCCAGATGGTCGGCGAGGCCGGCTACGACTTCGTGCGCCGCGGCATCGTCTACGAGACCCTCGGCAAGAAGGAGGGCGAGAAGTACGTCCCCTTCATGGTCTCGCTGTTCTTCTTCGTCTGGATCCTGAACGTCTGGTCGATCGTCCCGGTGGCCCAGTTCCCGGTGACCTCGATCATCGCGTACCCGGCCGTGCTCGCCCTGATCGTCTACGTGATCTGGATGTCGGTCACCTTCAAGCGCCACGGCTTCGTCGGCGGCCTGAAGAACCTCACCGGCTACGACAAGAGCCTCGGCGGCGTCCTGCCGCTCATCATGGTCATCGAGTTCTTCTCGAACGTCCTGGTGCGCCCGTTCACCCACGCGGTCCGACTCTTCGCGAACATGTTCGCCGGTCACACCCTGCTGCTGCTCTTCACGATCGCCAGCTGGTACCTGCTGAACGGCATCGGCATCGCCTACGCCGGTGTGTCGTTCGTGATGGTGATCGTGATGACCGCCTTCGAGCTCTTCATCCAGGCTGTCCAGGCGTACGTCTTCGTCCTCCTGGCCTGCAGCTTCATCCAGGGCGCGCTCGCCGAGCACCACTGAGCCAGGCCCGCCCCCGCTCAGCCCCCCGTATTCGTCCGGTGGCCAACCCCCACCGGTCCGTGAAAGAGAAGGAAGAACTGGCATGTCCCAGACCCTTGCCGCCGTCACCGGCTCCCTCAGCTCCGTTGGTTACGGTCTCGCGGCCATCGGCCCCGGCGTCGGCGTCGGCATCATCTTCGGTAACGGCACCCAGGCCCTCGCCCGCCAGCCCGAGGCTGCCGGCCTGATCCGCGCCAACCAGATCCTCGGCTTCGCCTTCTGTGAGGCGCTCGCCCTGATCGGTCTGGTCATGCCGTTCGTCTACCCGAGCTCCTGATCCTCGGTCTCGACGAACAGCCCACTAGACGAAAGGCACTGATGTGAACCTCATGGTTCTCGCGGCTGAGATGGAAAACCCTCTCATCCCGCCGATCCCCGAGCTCGTCATCGGTCTGATCGCCTTCGTCATCGTCTTCGGCTTCCTCGCGAAGAAGCTCCTCCCGAACATCAACAAGGTTCTGGACGAGCGCCGCGAGCAGATCGAGGGCGGTATCGAGAAGGCCGAAGCCGCTCAGACCGAGGCCCAGAGCGTGCTGGAGCAGTACAAGGCCCAGCTCGCCGAGGCCCGGCACGAGGCCGCGCGCCTGCGCCAGGACGCGCTGGAGCAGGGCACTGCGCTCAAGGAAGAACTGCGCGCAGAGGGCCAGCGGCAGCGTGAGGAGATCATCGCTGCCGGTCACGCCCAGATCGCGGCAGACCGCAAGGCCGCCGCTCAGGCGCTGCGTCAGGACGTGGGCAAGCTCGCCACCGACCTGGCCGGCAAGCTCGTCGGCGAGTCCCTCGAGGACGCCGCCCGCCAGAGCCGCACCATCGACCGCTTCCTCAGCGAGCTTGAGGAGAAGGCCGAGGCGGCCCGATGAACGGAGCGAGCCGCGAGGCGCTGGCCTCCGCGCGCGAGCGCCTCGACGCGCTGACGGACAACACGTCCGTCGACGCGGCGAAGCTCGCCGGTGAGCTGGCAGCCGTCACCGCGCTGCTCGACCGTGAGGTCTCGCTGCGTCGGGTCATCACGGACCCGGCGCAGTCCGGCGAGGCCAAGGCCGAGCTGGTCGGCCGGCTGCTGTCCGGCCAGGTCTCCGGGGACACCCTGGACCTGGTGTCCGGCATGGCGCGCTCCCGCTGGTCGCAGTCCCGCGACCTGGTGGACGCGCTGGAGGAGCTGGCGGCCACCGCCGACCTCACGGCCGCCCAGCAGGGCAACGCGCTCGACAACGTCGAGGACGAGCTGTTCCGCTTCGGCCGGATCGTCGCCTCGAACACCGAGCTGCGTGCCGCGCTGACCGACCGCGCCGCCACCTCCTCCGCCAAGAGCGAGCTGCTGCGCAGCCTGCTCGGCGGCAAGGTGAACGCCGTCACCGAGCGCCTGGTCGTCCGTCTCGTCACGCACCCGCGTGGACGTAGCCTTGAGGGGGGACTCGAGTCCCTCTCGACGCTCGCCGCTGCGCGTCGTGACCGCATGGTCGCCACCGTGACCAGCGCGATCCCGCTCAGCGACGTGCAGAAGCAGCGTCTCGGCGCGGTGCTGGCCAAGCTGTACGGCCGCCAGATGCACCTGAACCTCGACGTGGACCCCGCGGTCCTCGGCGGGATCTCGGTGCGGGTCGGCGACGAGGTCATCGACGGCACCATCGCGGACCGCCTCGCCGAGGCGTCGCGCCGCATGGCCGGCTGACCAGCCGCCACCACACAGATACAAAGCATTCCTAGCGGCCCGGTTGGGCCGTGCAGAACTTGCAGAAGATTCCTGGGGGTCACCCCCAGACCCCTAAGAAGCTTCAGGCCCAACAAGGAGAGCAGGGAACCCAGATGGCGGAGCTCACGATCCGGCCGGAGGAGATCCGGGACGCACTGGAGACCTTTGTCCAGTCGTACCAGCCGGACGCGGCCTCGCGCGAGGAGGTCGGAACGGTCAGCGTTGCCGGCGACGGCATCGCGAAGGTGGAGGGCCTGCCCTCCGCCATGGCGAACGAGCTGCTGAAGTTCGAGGACGGCACCCTCGGTCTCGCCCTCAACCTCGAGGAGCGCGAGATCGGTGCGGTCGTCCTCGGCGAGTTCAGCGGTATCGAGGAGGGCCAGCCGGTGCAGCGCACCGGTGAGGTCCTCTCCGTAGGCGTCGGCGAGGGCTACCTCGGCCGCGTCGTCGACCCGCTCGGCAACCCGATCGACGGTCTCGGCGAGATCGCGACCGAAGGCCGTCGCGCCCTCGAGCTGCAGGCCCCCGGCGTCATGGTCCGCAAGTCGGTCCACGAGCCGATGCAGACCGGCTACAAGGCCATCGACGCCATGGTGCCCGTCGGCCGTGGCCAGCGTCAGCTGATCATCGGCGACCGTCAGACCGGCAAGACCGCGCTGGCCGTCGACACGATCATCAACCAGCGCGACAACTGGCGCTCCGGCGACGTGAACAAGCAGGTCCGCTGCATCTACGTCGCCATCGGCCAGAAGGGCTCGACCATCGCGTCCGTTCGCGGCGCCCTGGAAGACGCCGGCGCGCTCGAGTACACGACGATCGTCGCCGCCCCGGCGTCCGACCCGGCCGGCTTCAAGTACCTGGCGCCGTACACCGGTTCCGCCATCGGTCAGCACTGGATGTACGCCGGCAAGCACGTCCTGATCATCTTCGACGACCTGTCGAAGCAGGCCGACGCCTACCGCGCCGTGTCGCTGCTGCTGCGCCGTCCGCCGGGCCGCGAGGCCTACCCGGGCGACGTCTTCTACCTGCACTCCCGTCTGCTGGAGCGCTGCGCGAAGCTGTCCGACGACATGGGTGCCGGTTCGATGACCGGTCTGCCGATCGTCGAGACCAAGGCGAACGACGTGTCGGCGTTCATCCCGACCAACGTCATCTCCATCACCGACGGCCAGTGCTTCCTGGAGTCCGACCTGTTCAACGCGGGCCAGCGCCCGGCGCTGAACGTCGGCATCTCGGTCTCCCGCGTCGGTGGCTCCGCCCAGCACAAGGCCATGAAGCAGGTTTCCGGCCGTCTGCGCCTGGACCTCGCCCAGTACCGCGAGCTGGAGGCGTTCGCCGCCTTCGGTTCCGACCTGGACGCCGCGTCGAAGGCTGCGCTGGAGCGCGGCAAGCGCCTGGTCGAGCTGCTGAAGCAGGGCCAGTACCAGCCGATGCCCGTCGAGGAGCAGGTCGTCTCCGTCTGGGCCGGCACCACCGGCAAGATGGACGACGTTCCGGTCAACGACATCCGTCGCTTCGAGTCGGAGCTGCTGGAGCACCTGCGCCGCGAGCGCAAGGACCTCCTCACCTCCATCGCCGACGGCGGCAAGATGTCGGACGACACGCTGGGCTCGATCGCCGACGCGATCGCCGCCTTCAAGCGCCAGTTCGAGACCTCCGACGGAAAGCTCCTGGGCGAGGACGTCCCGGCCGTCAACGTCTCCAAGTGACGACGGAAGGGACCTGACTCATGGGAGCGCAGCTCCGGGTCTACAAGCGTCGCATCCGTGCCATCACGGCGACCAAGAAGATCACCAAGGCGATGGAGATGATCGCCGCCTCGCGCATCGTCAAGGCGCAGCGCAAGGTGGCGGCGTCGATGCCGTACGCGACCGAGCTCACCCGTGCGGTGACCGCGGTGGCGACCGGTTCGAACACCAAGCACGCCCTGACCACCGAGGTCGAGGCGCCGACCCGCGCCGCGGTCCTGCTCATCACGAGCGACCGCGGTCTGGCCGGCGGCTACTCCTCGAACGCCATCAAGCAGGCGGAGCGGCTCATCGAGCGGCTGCGCGCTGAGGGCAAGGAGGTCGACAGCTACATCGTCGGCCGTAAGGGTCTGGCCTACTACGGCTTCCGTGAGCGCAAGGTCGCGGATTCGTGGACCGGCTTCACCGACAGCCCGGCCTACGCCGACGCCAAGCGCGTCGCCGGGCCGCTGATCGAAGCCATCCAGACCGAGACGGCCGAGGGCGGCGTCGACGAACTGCACATCGTCTACACGGAGTTCGTGTCGATGATGACGCAGAACCCGGTGGACGGTCGGATGCTGCCGCTCAGCCTCGACCAGGCTCCGGACGAGGACGGTGCGAAGGGCGAGATCCTTCCGCTGTTCGAGTTCGAGCCGTCGGCGGAGGACGTCCTCGACGCCCTGCTGCCGCGCTACGTCGAAAGCCGTATCTACAACGCACTGCTGCAGGCTGCCGCTTCCGAGCACGCCGCCCGCCGCCGCGCGATGAAGGCGGCGACCGACAACGCCGGAGACCTCATCAAGAGCCTCTCCCGGCTTGCCAACGCGGCCCGCCAGGCCGAAATCACCCAGGAAATCAGCGAGATCGTCGGTGGCGCCAGCGCCATGGCCGACGCGACCGCGGGGAGTGACAAGTAATGACGACCTCTGTTGAGACGGCCGCCGCCACGGGCCGCGTCGCCCGGGTCATCGGCCCGGTCGTCGACGTGGAGTTCCCCGTCGACGCGATGCCCGACATCTACAACGCGCTGAAGGTCCAGGTCTCCGACCCGGCCGAGGACGGCGCGCTCAAGACGCTGACCCTGGAAGTCGCCCAGCACCTGGGTGACGGCCTGGTCCGCACCATCTCCATGCAGCCCACCGACGGTCTGGTCCGCCAGGCCCCGGTGACCGACACGGGCGAGGGCATCACCGTCCCCGTCGGTGACTTCACCAAGGGCAAGGTGTTCAACACCCTCGGTGAGGTGCTGAACTACCCGGAGGAGAATGCCAACGTCACCGAGCGCTGGCCGATCCACCGCAAGGCCCCCCGCTTCGACGAGCTCGAGTCGAAGACCGAGATGTTCGAGACCGGCGTCAAGGTCATCGACCTTCTCACCCCGTACGTCAAGGGTGGAAAGATCGGTCTGTTCGGTGGTGCCGGTGTCGGCAAGACCGTTCTGATCCAGGAAATGATCTACCGCGTCGCCAACAACCACGACGGTGTGTCGGTCTTCGCGGGCGTCGGTGAGCGCACCCGTGAGGGCAACGACCTCATCGAGGAAATGGCCGACTCGGGCGTCATCGACAAGACCGCCCTCGTCTTCGGCCAGATGGACGAGCCGCCGGGCACGCG
Organism: Streptomyces sp. NBC_00158; assembly: GCF_045160885.1. Taxonomy (NCBI): domain Bacteria; kingdom Bacillati; phylum Actinomycetota; class Actinomycetes; order Kitasatosporales; family Streptomycetaceae; genus Streptomyces; species Streptomyces sp. NBC_00158. The sequence goes on along the minus strand of NZ_CP108161.1, from coordinate 2,173,346 downwards.
TCTGCGCGTCGCCCTCGCCGGTCTGACCATGGCGGAGTACTTCCGCGATGTGCAGAAGCAGGACGTGCTCTTCTTCATCGACAACATCTTCCGGTACACCCAGGCGGGTTCCGAGGTGTCGACCCTGCTCGGCCGTATGCCCTCCGCGGTGGGTTACCAGCCGAACCTGGCCGACGAGATGGGTCTCCTCCAGGAGCGCATCACCTCGACCCGTGGTCACTCGATCACCTCGATGCAGGCGATCTACGTCCCCGCGGACGACCTGACCGACCCGGCGCCGGCGACCACCTTCGCCCACCTCGACGCGACGACGGTTCTTTCCCGTCCGATCTCCGAGAAGGGCATCTACCCGGCCGTGGACCCGCTGGACTCGACGTCCCGCATCCTCGACCCGCGGTACATCGCGGCGGACCACTACGCGACCGCCATGCGCGTCAAGGGGATCCTGCAGAAGTACAAGGACCTCCAGGACATCATCGCGATCCTCGGTATCGACGAGCTGGGCGAGGAGGACAAGCTCGTTGTCCACCGTGCCCGTCGTGTCGAGCGCTTCCTGTCGCAGAACACCCACGTCGCCAAGCAGTTCACCGGCGTGGACGGTTCGGACGTTCCGCTCGACGAGTCGATCACCGCGTTCAACGCCATCTGCGACGGTGACTACGACCACTTCCCCGAGCAGGCGTTCTTCCTGTGCGGTGGCATCGAGGACCTGAAGGCCAACGCCAAGGAGCTGGGCGTCTCCTGATCCGGCGCGCTCCGCGAGGAGCGCATCCGGTTCGCAGGTTTCTCCGGAGAGGGGCGGGTGTGTCCCGTCCCTCTCCACACGCCCATTAGAATTTGACCCAACACCCGGCTGACCCGCCGGGTGGTGACCCGAGGAGCCACCTTGGCTGCTGAGCTGCACGTCGAGCTGGTCGCGGCGGACCGCAATGTCTGGTCCGGCGAGGCCACCCTGGTCGTCGCCCGCACCACGTCCGGCGACATCGGCGTCATGCCCGGTCACCAGCCGCTTCTCGGTGTGCTGGAATCGGGCCCGGTGACCATCCGTACCAGCGAGGGCGGCACTGTCGTCGCCGCGGTGCACGGCGGATTCATCTCGTTCGCGGACAACAAGCTGTCCCTGCTGGCCGAGATCGCCGAGCTCGCGGACGAGATCGACGTCCAGCGGGCGGAGCGGGCACTGGAGCGCGCGAAGTCGGAGGCCGACGCGGCCGCCGAACGTCGCGCCGATGTCCGGCTGCGCGCGGTCGCGGGCCACTGAGCCCCGTACCGAACAGTTTGATACCTCAGCCGCGGTCGGGTCCGGAATTTTCCGGACCGGGTCGCGGCTGAGGCGATGTACGTACTTTTGTCTGTGCGGTTTTCGATGAGCGAGGAGGTCGGTGAAGATGCTCCTCGCTCTGCTTGTGAGCGGCCTGGTCGTAGCCCTGGTGGTGATCGGGCTGTTCGTGTTCGGGCTGCGCCGCAGGCTCATCCAGCGGTCCGGCGGGACCTTCGACTGCAGCATGCGCTGGGGCGTGGCCGATGAGCCGGACGTCTCCGGCAAGGGCTGGGTCTACGGGGTCGCCCGCTACAGCGGTGACCGGATCGAGTGGTTCCGCGTCTTCTCGTACTCGCCCCGCCCGCGCCGGCTGCTGGAGCGTTCCTCCATCGAGGTGCTCGCACGGCGCGCGCCCGAGGGCGAGGAGGAGCTGGCCCTGCTGTCCGACGCGGTCGTGCTCGGCTGTTCCCACCAGGGGACCCGCCTGGAGCTTGCGATGAGCGAGGACGCGCTGACCGGTTTCCTGGCCTGGCTGGAGGCGGCGCCGCCCGGGCAGAGGGTGAACGTGGCCTGATCCGGGCCGTGCGTACGTGAAGAAGCCGGGGAGGCGGGGGACGGTCCCGCCTCCCCGGCTTCGTCGTACACCGGGCCGTGCAGTGCGTGGGGGTTACTGCAGACCGGTGTGGATCGCTCCGGCGAGTTCACCATTGGCGGTGTCGCCGCTGAACTCCCAGAAGAAGGCGCCCTTGAGGCCCTGGTTCTTCAGCCAGGTCATCTTCGAGGCGATGGTGGCGGGGGTGTCGTAGCTCCACCAGTTGCTGCCGCACTTGGCGTAGGCGGTGCCGGCGACGGTTCCGGTGGTCGGGCAGCTGCTCTTGAGGACCTTGTAGTCTTCGATGCCCTGTTCGTAGGTGCCCTGGGCGGGTCCGGTGGCGGTGCCGCCGGGGGCGTCCTGGGTGACTCCGGTCCAGCCGCGGCCGTAGAAGCCGATGCCGAGGTTGAGCTTGGAGCCGGGGATGCCCTTGCCCTTGAGCTTGGTGATCGCGGCCTCGGAGTTGAAGCCGGCGATCGGGATGCCGGCGTAGGAGGTCAGGGGGGAGTGCGGGGCGGTGGGGCCCTTGGCGTCCCAGGCGCCGAAGAAGTCGTACGTCATCACGTTGTAGAAGTCGACGTACTGGGCGGCCCCGCCGTAGTCGGCGAGGTCGAGCTTGCCGCCGTTGGAGCCGTCGGCGGAGATCGCGGCGGTGACCAGGTTGGAGCCGCCGAACTTGGTGCGCAGGGCCGACATCAGGTTCTTGAAGGAGGCGGCGCCGCTGGTGTCGCAGGACAGGCCGCAGGCGTTGGGGTACTCCCAGTCGATGTCGATGCCGTCGAAGACGTCCGCCCAGCGGGGGTCCTCGACCAGGGCGTAGCAGGAGTCGGCGAAGGCGGCCGGGTTCTGGGCGGCCTGGCCGAAGCCGCCGGACCAGGTCCAGCCGCCGAAGGAGAAGAGGACCTTGATGTTCGGGTACTTGGCCTTGAGCTTGCGCAGCTGGTTGAAGTTGCCGCGCAGGGGCTGGTCCCAGTTGTCGGCGACCCCGTCGACGCTCTGGTCGGCGGTGTAGGCCTTGTCGTAGTCGGCGTAGGCGTCGCCGATGGTGCACTTGCCGTTCTGGACGTTGCCGAAGGCGTAGTTGATGTGGGTGATCTTCGCGGCGCTGCCGGAGGTCACGAGGTTCTTCACGTGGTAGTTGCGCCCGTAGACGCCCCAGTTCGTGAAGTAGCCGAGCTTGACCTTGGCGCCGGGGTCCGGATCGGTGCCGCCGCCGCCCGGGGTGGTGACCGAGAGCTCGCCCGAGGAGGGGCCGGTCTGGTCGGCGGTGTCACGGGCGGTGACCGCGTAGGTGTAGGTGGTGCCCTTGGTCAGGCCGCCGTCGTTGAAGGTGGTGCCGGTGACGGTGGTGAGCTTGCCGCCGTTGCGGTAGACGTCGTAGTTCTTGACGCCCTTGTCGTCGGTGGCGGCGGTCCAGGACAGGGTCAGCGCGTTCTCGGTGACGCCGGTCGCGGTGGGGGTGCCGGGGGCCGAGGGCGGGTTGTCGGTGGGGTTGGTGCCGCCGTCGCAGGAGCCGCCGTTGATCTTGCAGCCGGAGGGGGCGCCGGCGCCGGTCCCGTTGAAGCCGAAGCTGACGGTGGCGCCGGGGGCCAGGGTGCCGTTCCAGCCGAGGTTCTTGGCGGTCCAGTGGTTGCCGGAGCTGGTGACGGTGGCGTCCCAGGCGGAGGTCACCCGGGTGCCGGCCGGGTAGTCCCACTCCACGGTCCAGCTGCTGAGGGAGGTGGTGCCGGTGTTCTTCACCGTCCACTTGCCCTCGAAGCCGGAGCCCCAGTCGGAGACCTTGGTGTAGGTGGCGGTCGCGGAGGGGGCCGCCTGCGCCGGGCCGGCCAGGCCGACGAGGCCGGCGACGGGCAGGGCGAGGGCCGCCACGGTGGCGGCCAGCCTCCTGAACAGACGGTTGGGTCGTGGGGGTGCTGTGCTCAAGGGTGCTCCTCCGTAGGTCCGTACCGATCGTGGGGCCGATCGGTACATGGGGGTGGGACCTGCGCCGCCCGTGAGCACGCCCGGTGTCGCTCTTTGTCATGGCACGCTCACCACAGTGATGCGGTGAGACTAGAAAGGTCTGGACCAAGCGTCAAGAGGTCCAGACCTTAGCTCCAGGGGCCGTCTAGATCCCCAACTCCTGTGCCAGTACGGCTGCTTGGACCCGGCTGCGCAGGTCCAGCTTCCCCAGCAGCCTGCTGACGTGGGTCTTCACCGTGGCCTCCGCCATGTCCAGCCGTACGGCGATCTCCGCGTTCGACAACCCCTCGCCCAGCGCCCCCAGCACCTCCCGCTCGCGCCGCGTCAGCGAGTCCACCGCCGCGGCCGCCCCCGGCCGCACGGGAGCGCGCACCACCTTCGGCGCCGCGAACTCGGCGATCAGCCGCCGGGTCACCGCCGGGGCGATCAGCCCCTCGCCGCGCGCCACCGTCCGCACCGCCGCGATCAGCTCCGCAGCGTCCGCGTCCTTCAGCAGGAAGCCCGCCGCCCCCGCGCGCAGCGCGCCGAAAACGTACTCGTCCAGGTCGAAGGTGGTCAGGACCAGCACGTCCGCCAGCCCCCGCTCCACCACCTGCCGGGTGGCCGACACCCCGTCCAGCTTCGGCATCTGCACGTCCATGAGGACCAGGTCCGGCCGCAGCTCCTCGGCCAGCCGCACCGCCTCCTCGCCGTCGGCGGCCTCTCCCACCACCTCGACGTCGCCCGCACTGCGCAGGATCAGCACCAGACCGGCCCGTACCGCCCGCTGGTCCTCGGCCACGACGACCCTGATGGTCATGACTGCACCGCCCTCTCCTCGGCGGGCAGTACCGCCCGCACCTGCCACACCCTGTTCGTAGCGCCCGCCGTGAACGTCCCGCCCAGCAGCTCCGTGCGCTCCCGCATGCCGATCAGCCCCGCCCCGGAACCCGGGGCCCGCGGGTCCGGCCGCTCCCCGTACGGGGAGTCCACCGCCACCGTCAGCAGCCCCGCGCCGTGCGCCACGCGCACCCGGACCGTGCCGGGCGCGGCGTGCTTGAGGGCGTTCGTCAGCGACTCCTGCACGATCCGGTACGCCGCCAGCTCCACCGGCGCCGGCAGCGCCGCGCCGGCGGGCCGCTCGTCCGCCAGGACGAAGTCCAGACCGCTCGCCGACCCGTTGGTACGGGCCTGTCCCAGCAGGGCGTCCAGGCCGTCCAGGGAGGGCACCGCGACGGCTTCCTGCTCCGCCCCCGCGTCCCGCAGCAGCCCGATCAGCCGGCGCATCTCCGCCAGCCCCTGCACGCTGTTCTCCCGGATCACGCCGAGGGCCTCGCGGCTGGTGGCGGGGGAGTCGATGGACAGCGCGGCGGTGGAGTGGATGGCGATCGCCGACAGGTGGTTGGCCACCATGTCGTGCAGCTCCCGCGCCATCCGGGCGCGCTCGGCGACCACGGCCTGGCTGCGGTCCATCTCGGCCAGCAGCGCCGTCTGCTCGGCCCGCAGCCGGGCGGCCTCCGCGGCCTCGCGGTGGTTGCGCAGGGTCGCGCCGGTCAGGGCCGGGGCGAAGCTGACGATGCCGGTGATCACGCCGATGAGCAGGGCCTGCGGGGTGCGCAGCCAGACCAGGGAGCCGATGGTGACGGCCACGGTGATCAGGCCGGTGGTGACCGGCAGCCGGCGGGCCATGGCGGGCTTGCCGTACACCACGGCCGCGTACATCAGGTCGGTGAAGATGATGACGCTGGCGATGTTGCCGAGGGTGAACTGGTCCACGACCACGGCGACGGTTCCGACGGACAGGGTGACGTTCGGCATGGTGCGGCGCAGCAGCTCCAGGGCGCCGAGCACCAGCAGCGGCACCAGTACCGCCCAGTCGGGCAGGAAGTGCCGGCTGGGCGAGCTGTGCACGCCCAGCGCCCACAGCAGCAGGCCGGCGAGCACGCTGACGCCGGCGAGCACGACGTCGTCGCGGTGCGGGCGGGGGATCTTGGGGAGCACGTCCCCATCCAACACGGTCCGGCGCGGCGGGGCCTCGGCACCCGGGCTGATGCTGCGCTACATCGAAGGATGCAGTGGGCTTTCGTCACTGACGACGACGCGGCGGGGCGCGGCGGCCGGAACCCTTGGAGTGGAGACCGGGGGAACGAGGAAGGAAGGGAGAGCCGTCATGCTGGTCGGGCTGATCATCGCCTGTGAGGTCGGCTTCTGGGTACTGCTGGCGGGCGGTCTGGCGCTGCGCTACCTGGCCGGAATGCCGCGGCTGGGGGCCGTGCTGCTGCTGTGCGAGCCGCTGCTGGAGCTGGTCCTGCTGGTGGTGTCCTTCATCGACCTGAAGAACGGCGGCGAGCCGAGCTGGCGGCACGGTGTCGCGGCGCTCTACATCGGCTACACCGTCGGCTACGGCCACTACACCGTGAAGTGGCTCGACGGACACGCCGCCCACCGCTTCGCCGGGGGCCCGAAGCCGCCGGGAAGCAAGTACGGCAAGGCCCGCGCGGTCCACGAGTGGAAGCTGTGGACGCGGACCCTGGCCGCCGCCGCGGTCGCGTACGGGCTGCTCCAGGCGGGCATCTGGTACGTCGGCGACACCGCCGACACCGCCCAGCTCCAGGCGTACCAGGGCGTCACCCTGAAGGTCATCGGCATCCAGGCCCTGATCGCCGCGACCTACACGATCTGGCCCCGCAAGGCCCCGGCGGGCGCCGGGGGCCAGGACGCCGAGCTGGCCGAAACCAAGCGCTAGCGCTCGCCGCCCGGGACCCAGAGCACGTCCCCGACCTCCTTGTTGGCCGTCCTGGCCAGAATGAACAGGAGGTCGGAGAGGCGGTTGAGGTAGGTGGCCGTCAGCGGGTTCATCACCTCGCCGTGCTCCTCCAGCGCCGCCCACGTGGAGCGCTCGGCCCGGCGGACCACCGTGCAGGCCTGGTGCAGCAGGGCCGCGCCCGGGGTGCCGCCGGGGAGGATGAAGCTGCGCAGCTTCTCCAGCTGCTCGTTGAACACGTCGCAGTCCGCCTCCAGCCGGTCCACGTAGAACTGCTCCACCCGCAGCGGCGGGTACTCGGGCTCCTCCACCACCGGGGTGCACAGGTCGGCGCCGACGTCGAACAGGTCGTTCTGCACGCGGACCAGTACCTTCACCACTTCCTCCGGCAGCGCACCCAGCGCGATCGCCGTCCCGATGGCGGCGTTGGCCTCGTTGGCGTCGGCGTACGCGGAGATCCGCAGGTCCGTCTTCCGCGTCCGGCTCATGTCGCCCAGGGCGGTCGTGCCCTTGTCGCCGGTACGGGTGTAGATGCGCGTCAGGTTCACCATGGCGCCAGCGTAGACGGGCCCGCAGGCCGCGTACCGTCGAGCGGGGGCCGCGGGGCCGCGCGGGCCCGGAGAGCGGGGGAGCGGGACGCCCGGGCGCGGCCCCCGGCCACCTCCCGGCCGCCCGCTGGGAACCGGGCCGCATCGAGGAGCTGGTGGCCCGGTACGAAGGTGGCGAGAACTGAACTGTGCGGCCGCGCAGGCCTCCTGGGCCGTACCAGTGTGATGTCCGTCATCTGAGACGTGACGCGTGTTACTTCGCGGTCACTGGGCCCCTCACGGGCGCTAGTCTCCGCCGGAGAGGCTACGAGGCCGGGTCGTACTGAGAACAACTAGGGGTGTGCAGTGGCTGGGAAGCTCGCCGTCATCGGCGCGGGACTGATGGGTTCCGGGATCGCTCAGGTCTCCGCTCAGGCGGGTTGGGACGTCGTCCTGCGGGACGTCACCGACGCCGCGCTGACCCGGGGCACGGACGGCATCAAGGCCTCCTACGACAAGTTCGTCTCCAAGGGCAGGATGACCGCCGAGGACGCCGAGGCGGCGCTGGCGCGGATCACCACGACCACCGACCTCGACGCGGTCGCCGACGTGGACATCGTCGTCGAGGCCGTCTTCGAGAAGCTCGAGGTCAAGCACGACATCTTCCGCACGCTCGACAAGATCGTGCGCGAGGACGCGATCCTGGCCTCCAACACCTCCGCCATCCCGATCACCAAGATCGCGGCCGTGACGGAGCGCCCGGAGCGGGTCGTCGGCGCGCACTTCTTCTCGCCCGTCCCGATGATGCAGCTCTGCGAGCTGGTGCGCGGCTACAAGACGAGCGACGAGACCCTCGCCACCACCCGCGCGTTCGCCGAGTCGGTCGGCAAGACCTGCATCGTCGTCAACCGCGACGTCGCCGGCTTCGTCACCACCCGCCTGATCTCCGCCCTCGTCGTCGAGGCCGCGAAGCTCTACGAATCGGGCGTGGCCACCGCCGAGGACATCGACATCGCCTGCAAGCTGGGCTTCGGCCACGCCATGGGCCCGCTGGCCACCGCCGACCTCACCGGCGTCGACATCCTGCTGCACGCCACCAGCAACATCTACACCGAGTGCCAGGACGAGAAGTTCGCGCCGCCGGAGCTGATGCGCCGCATGGTCGACGCCGGCGACATCGGCCGCAAGAGCGGCCAGGGCTTCTACAAGCACTGAGCACGGCCGTTCGAATCCCCGCACCCTACGGGGTGAATTAGGTATCGGTTCGCTCACGGTCGGCAACTTCACCGCCCGCACGGCAGTCAGTTGCAGTGAGAGTTGCCGACCACGGACCCGTCGGACCACACGTACGCAGTAAAGCCGGGGAGCACACATGCACATCAGGGGCGACCACGCCGAACTCGCTGTCGGGGGCCGCCTCGACGTGCGCAGCGCGGCTGACGCCCGTACGGTCCTCCACACCGCCCTCGACGACGGCCACGGCGACCTCGTGCTCGACCTCACCGGCCTGGACTCCTGGGACGCGACCGGACTCGGCGTGATCATGGGGGCGCACCGGCGGGCCGGCCGGACCGGGCGGCGCCTGGTCCTGCGCGGGGTGCCCGACCGGATGCAGCGGCTGCTCGTCGCGACCCGGCTGCACCGCATCCTCGCGATCGAGGGCGGACTGGAAGCGGAGTCCCTGCCCCGCGTGTGACGGGGGCCAGGGGTCCGGCCCGGGGGCGGGCCCGGGAAAAAGGGGCTGCGGGCCCGGGGCGGGCTCCGTTTACATGGATCCATGGTGTCCACCGACAGACTGCTGGCCTTCGCGGCCATGTCCCTCGTGCTGATCGTGATCCCCGGCCCCAGCGTGCTCTTCGTCGTCGGACGGGCCCTGGCACAGGGCCGACGGGCCGCCCTGACCACGGTGGCCGGGAACACGCTCGGAGCGTACGTACTCGTGGTGGCCGTGGCGCTCGGCGTCGGCGCCGTCGTCGAACGCTCCGTCCTCGTCTTCACCGCCCTGAAGCTGGCCGGCGCCGCCTACCTCGTCTACCTGGGAGTCAAGGCCTTCCGCGGCCGCGGATCGCTGCGGGCCGCGGTCGCCGAGGCGGCCCCCGAGGCCCACGGCACCCTGCGCACCCTCGGCGAGGGCTTCGCCGTCGGCGTGGCCAACCCCAAGACCATCGTCTTCTTCGCGGCCGTGCTGCCCCAGTTCGTCGACCGGGAGCAGGGGCACGTCATGCTCCAGATGCTCCTGCTCGGACTGGTCTTCAACCTGATCGCGATCGTCTTCGACAGCCTCTGGGGACTCGCCGCCGCCACCACCCGCGACTGGTTCGCGGGATCCCCGCGCCGCCTGTCCGTGATCGGCGGCACCGGCGGGCTCGCCATGATCGGCCTCGGCGTCACCATCGCCGTGACCGGCCGCAAGGACTGACCGCACGAACCGTGACGGTCCCGTGGTGAAGGCACCCCTGCGGTGACGCCGGGCCCGCCCACGGTCTAGGGTCGGGCGGAAACCGGACCGGTGGCGACAACGACGTGAGCGGGCGCCGGGCACGACGAAGACGGCGAAGACGGCGGCGGGCGCGCGGCGCGATCGGGGGACAGGGGCATGGACCGTACACAGGGGCAGCCCGGCAAGGACGAGCAGCAGGCCGCGACGGGACGGCCGGCCGCATCACCGGCGGCGGAGGCCGGGGCCCCCAAGGCCCCGGCCTCCAGGCCCCCGGCGTCCGCCGCGCAGCCACCGGCCCCCGCCCGCGTCGTGACCCTGACCAGCGGGGAGTTCACCCTCACCGTCAACCCCGTCGACGGCAGCGAGATCGAGCCCCTGCGGCCCGAGGCCCGCGAGGCCGCGGGCCGCCGCCCCGCCCGGCGCGGCGCCGCCTCCCGCGCCGACCGGGCCGCCGCCGCGCGCCCGCCCGTGCTGCCCGGACCGCCCGTCCCGGCCCTGCCGCTCCTGGCGCGCGCCGACGAGCGCGAGCGGCTCGTACGCCTCCTCGGCCGCGGGCGCTCCGTACGGCTGACCGGCCCCGCCGGATCCGGCCGCTCCGTCCTCCTCGACGCGGTCGCCGCCGACTGCGCGGACCTCGCCCCCGACGGGGTCGTCCGGCTCAGCGGCCACGGCAGGCAGCAGCCCGCCGAACTGCTCCACACCCTCTACGCCACCGTGTACGACACCCGGGACGAGCGCCCCGACCGTACGCAACTCCTCGCGGGCGTCGCCGAGATCGGCGCGATCGTGCTCCTCGACGACCTGGAACTCGGCGGCGCCGCCCTCGAAGAACTGCTGCGCGCCACCCCGGAATGCGCCTACCTGCTGGCCGCCACCCCCGACACCAAGGCCCCCTCCGACGAATCGCACCTGGAGGAGGTCTTCCTCGGCGGCCTCGGCCGGGCCGACTGCGTACGGCTGCTGGAGGCCGCCACCGGCAGGCCGCTCACCGACGAGGAGACGGCTTGGGCGGAGGACCTGCGGTTCGCCTCCGAGGGCCTGCCGCTGCGCTTCGTACAGGCCGCCGCGCTGCTGCGGCAGCGCGACGAGCTCAACCGGGGCTCCGCCGACGACGAGGACGAGGAGCCCGGGGTCTTCGAGGAACGCCCCCGCGACCCCTCCCACGTGCCGCTGCCCACCCTGGCGCAGGCCGCGGCCCCCGCCGAGCTGCTGGCCTCCCGGGTGAGCGAGTCGGCCCGGGCCGCCCTGCGCACGGCCTGCGCCCTCGGCGGGGAACTCCCGCACCACGCCCACCTGCCCGCGCTGGTCGGCGACACGCACGCCGACGCCGCCGTCGCGGAACTCCTCGGCTGCGGGCTGATCACCCCCGTCGGGCCGCGCCACCGGCTCGCGGAGGGGGTCGCGCGGCAGCTGGAGGAGGCCGGGTACGGGGAGAGCGCCGCCGAGGAGGCGCGCACCGCCGCCCGGCACTACGCCTGGTGGACCGGGCACGCCTCGGTGACCCCGGAGCGGGTCGCGGCGGAGGCCGACGCGGTGCTCGCCGCGCTGGGCGGCGCCGATGTGGTGGCCGCCGTGCTCCTGGCCCGTACGGCCGCCCCGGCGCTGGCGGCCGCACCGTCCTGGGAGGCCTGGGGGCGGGTGCTGCGCTCGGGCGCGGAGGCCGCGCGGAAGGCGGGGGAGGTCGCGGAGCAGGCGTACTTCCACCACGAGCTCGGCGTGCTCGCGCTCTGCGAGGGGCGCCTGGACCGGGCGCGGGCGGAGCTGGAGGCCTCGATCGGGCTGCGCGGGGCGCTCGCGGACAAGCGCGGGACGGTCGCGGGGCGGCGGGCGCTGGCGCTGGTCACCGACCGGGACCGGGAGGCGCTGGGGGCGAAGGCCTCGCCGCCGCTGCGGCTGGAGGCCCCGCCGGTCCTCGCGGCGCTGCCGCCCGGGGCGTCCGCCGCGGTGAAGCCGGCCGGCCCTGGCTCCGAGGCGGTCACCCAGGTCACCCGGGTGACGCAGGTGATCGGGAAGCCGGCCGGTTCGGCGACGACCCTGTCCCAGGTCTACGCGGACGCGTTCGCGCCGGCTCCGTCTCCGGTGCCGGCGCCGTTCCCGCGCCGCCCGGAGCCCGGGCCCGTGCAGCGGCGCAAGACGGTGCTGCTGGCCGCCGCCGGGGCGCTGACGGTGGTGGCGCTCGGCACGGTCGTCGGCCTGTCGCTGACGGCGGGCGAGGACCCGGAGCAGCCGGCGGAACCGGCCGTGTCCTCGTCCCCGGACGCGCCGGCGGTGACCCCGCCGCAGGTGCCGGGGAACAGCGGGAACGATTCGCCGCCGGAGCCGGTGGCTCCGCCGGGGGCCGGGAGCGACCCGACCCGGGGCGAGGGCCCCGGACCCACGACCCCGCCGCCGGCCGCGACGCCCCCGCCATCGGGGACGACACCGGCCCCGGGGACGACCCCGCCGCCCGCGACGACCCCGCCCCCGGCGACGACTCCGCCCCCGGCGACCACCCCGCCGCCGGCCACGACGCCCCCGCCGGTCACGACCCCGCCGCCCGTCACCTCGGAGGCCCCGACGCCGCCGACGACCTCGACGGAGGCGCAGTCGCCCACGGCGTCGGAGTCCCCGAAGACCATCTGACCCGCCCGGGGTGGGGGCGGGCCGCTGCGCGGGGCCTGCCCCTCCCCGCCCTTCCACCGTTCCCCGGGCTGCGCCCGGACCCCTTGCGGGGGCTCCGCCCCCGCACCCCCGCGCCTCAAACGCCGGCGGGGCTGGAATTCGCTGCGCGAATCCAGCCCGCGCTGGGGGCACCTCCCAGCGGTAGCTGGGGGAGTTTGAGCGCACCGGGCGCGGAGCGTCCGGTATCGGGGTCAGGGGCGGAGCCCCTGGGAACGGTGGAAGGGCGGGTAGGGGACCCCGGCCCCGCGCAGCGGCAATGGACCCGCACCCGACCCACCGGCCCCCGCAACGCGAACCGGCCCCGCCCCGCATCCGACAGCCGGAGGCTGTCGCAGCGGCGCGAAGCCGGTGAGGCGCCCAGGCGCCGAGCCGCGCGAGCGGCGCGTAAAAATGCTCAGAACAGGCGGAGCTTGTCGTCCTCGATGCCGCGGAGGGCGTCGTAGTCGAGGACCACGCAGTCCATCCCGCGGTCGTTGGCCAGGACCCGCGCCTGCGGCTTGATCTCCTGCGCCGCGAACACGCCGCGCACCGGCGCGAGGTGCGGGTCGCGGTTCAGCAGCTCCAGGTACCGGGTCAGCTGCTCGACGCCGTCGATCTCGCCGCGCCGCTTGATCTCCACCGCCACCGTCGCGCCGGAGGCGTCCCGGCACAGGATGTCGACCGGGCCGATCGCCGTCATGTACTCGCGCCGGATCAGGGTGTAGCCCTCGCCCAGCGTGTCGATGCGGTCGGCGAGCAGCTCCTGGAGGTGCGCCTCGACGCCGTCCTTGATGAGGCCGGGGTCGGTGCCCAGCTCGTGGGAGGAGTCGTGGAGGACTTCCTCCATGGTGATGATGAGCTTCTCGCCCGCCTTGTTGACGACGGTCCAGACGTTCGCGTCGTCCCCGGTCCCCTCCTTGAGGGTGCACGGAGGCGACATCCAGTTGAGCGGTTTGTACGCCCGGTCGTCCGCGTGGATCGAGACACTGCCGTCGGCCTTCACGAGGATCAGACGGGGTGCCGAGGGCAGATGGGCGGTGAGCCGGCCCGCGTAGTCGACGGAGCAGCGGGCAATGACGAGACGCATGGTCGGCAACGCTACTCGACCGACGGGCCTCCACGCGATTCGCCCCTGAAAGCCCCGTTCGCCGATGGCGCGTTGTATGCGCATTCTCCTGGTGCGGCACCCGGTGGGCGCCTACCGTGGTGAGCGGGAGGTTGTCGAGCGTGCACACTGCGTCGCGACCTCCCTCCCTGCCCGTAGGACTCCGGCAGCCCAAACTGCCTGGGTCACGAGAGGAGAACCCATGTCGCTCGACGTCTCACCGGCCCTACTCGAACAGGCCGAGCGAGGCGAGGTCGACGAAGCCGCCTTCGTCGACTGCGTCCGGACCTCCCTGCCTTACGCATGGGAGATGATCAGCTCGTTGGTGGCCCAGCTGGAGGTTGAGGGCGGAGAGTTCGCCGACAACCAGACGCCGCCGCCGGACGAGCAGGCGCGCGGGCAGCTGCTGCGCGCGCTCGCGAGTGACGCGATACGGGGTGCGCTGCAGCGGCACTTCGGGGTGCGCCTGGCGTTCCAGAACTGCCACCGGGTGGCCGTGTTCCCGCTGGATTCCTCGGTGGACGACCGGCTGGCCAAGTTCACGTCGATCCGCGGCCAGCTGCTCAACCAGTCCCCGGAACTTCGGGACTGCTAGCAGTACCGGTACTCCGCTGCCGCTCCGTGTCGCGGGAGGTGCGACTGACACAGGAGCGGCAGCCCCACGCCCCGTACGGGGTCACACCAGCAGGGGGAGGACCTCCGCGGCGAGCCGGCGGACGTTGTCCTCCGTGGCGGCGAGGTCGCCCGACCCCTCCGTCAGCAGGGCGAAGCGGGTGATGCCCGTCCGCTCCGCGGTCTGCGCCAGCCGGTCCGCCGCCAGGGCGGGGCTGCCGACGGGGTGCAGGGAGCACAGCAGTTCCGTGTAGGCGTGCGGGTCCCGCATCGCGCGCTGCCGGCCGTCCACGGTCACGTGGGCGTCCAGGCCCTGGCGGAACCAGCCCGGCATCGACTTCAGCAGGGTTTCGCGCGCGTCGGCCGAGCGGTCCGCCAGCTGGCAGACCCCGGCCGACACGTGCCCCGCGGCCCGTACGGACTCCGGCGAGTGCCCGTGCGCCAGCGCGGTCCGCCGCCACAGCGCGATCTGCTCGGCCTTCTCCTCGTCCCCGCAGTGCATGCCCAGCAGCATCGGCAGCCCGCGCTCCGCGGCCAGCCGTACGGACGCCGGGGAGGTGCATGCGACGATCACTTCCGGCCCCGTCCCGTCGCCGTCCAGCGCGTCGGACGGGCGCGGTACGACGGCCACCTCGCGGAAGGAGCGCCGCGGGCCGGCCGCCCCCACCCGGGGCTCCGCCAGCCAGCGCCGCAGCAGGTCGAGGTCCTCCGGGAAGCCGGTCTCGTACGCCCCGGGTCCGCCCCCGAACACCTCCAGGTCCACCCACGGCCCGCCGCGCCCCACCCCCAGGGTGAACCGGCCGCCCGAGGTGACGTGCAGCAGGGCGGCCTGCTCGCCGAGGGCCACCGGGTGCGTGTTCGGCAGCACGCTGACCGCCGTGCCCACCCGCAGCCGCCGGGTCCGGCCCAGCAGCAGGGCCGCCAGGGTCACCGCCGACGGGCAGACCCCGTACGGCACGAAGTGGTGCTCGGCGAGCCACACCGAGTCCAGCCCCGACTCCTCGGCCACCTCGGCGGTACGCACCGCCCGGTGCAGTGCCTCGCCCTGTCCCTGGCCCGGGAACTGGGCCGCCAGTACAAACGCTCCTACGCGCATCATCGCCCTTAGCCTCCTCGCGGCTGACGCGGCCTCCCCCAGGCGGACCGACTCGTCGACGGCATCGACGTCTGCTGGCAACAACGTCTGACACGTGCCAAAGGCACGGCCTGACAGGAAAGTTATTGAGATTGTCGGGCCAGCTGTCTCCGGAGGGCCTGCCTCCACCCGCCACCCTGCGGGTACCCCGCCTCGCTGCGCGTAGTCTGGGAGAAAGTCACTGTCGGCCGCCCCTTCGTGAGGTATACGTGTCACCGCGCCACAACCGCCCCAGGGGCGGCGAGACTCCGGACGAACGACCCGGCACCGGCCTCGACCGGTTCGGCCTGGAGCGCACCGAGGAGTACCTGGGCGAGGACTGGAAGGTCCGGCACGTGGCGGGGGCCAGCGCGGCGGGCAAGCGCTACCGCTGCCCCGGCTGCGACCAGGAGATCCCCTCGGGCACCCCGCACCTGGTGGCGTGGCCCGAGTACGGCGGCGTCGACGACCGCCGGCACTGGCACAAGGCCTGCTGGAACGCGAAGGACCGCCGCACCTCCAAGGTGCAGCGGTCCCGCAACGCGCCCAGGTACTAGCCCCCCGGGCCGGGCCGGGCCGCGTCAGACGTCCCGGCGGCGCACCACCGCGTACGAGGCGATGACGGCGCCCGCCGTCACCACCAGCAGCAGGAAGAACTGGACCACGTCGCTGGGGGCCGACCGGCCCTCCATGTCGACGCCCTGCAGCCCGAACAACTGGACCAGGCCCACCGGGGCGTTGTAGCGGAGCACCAGCCCGCCGAGCCACGAGGTGACCGGCCACGAGGTCAGTATCGCCCCGAGCACCGGGGGCATCGTGACCACGCCGAGCATGACGGCGATCCCGCCCGCGGAGTGCCGTACGAGCGCCCCGACCGCGAGGGCGAGGACGCCCAGCATGGTCACGTAGAAGGAGCCGGCGACCGCGCCGGTCCAGTCGCTCAGCCCGTGCACCCCGGCGGCGGGCCCGTTGTGCAGGATCGCGGCCCACAGGCCGACGAACAGCACCGAGCCCAGGGTGACCAGGAACGCGGACGTACCGAAGACGAGGTACTTCGCGGTGAGCACCCGCAGCCGCTCGGGGGCGGCGGTGAAGGTGGTGCGGATCAGTCCGGTGCCGAACTCGGAGGAGATCGTCAGCACGCCCAGCACGATCACGGACACCTGCCCGGCCATCAGCCCGAAGAGGGCGGGGCCGGTGAAGGGCAGGTACTGGTAGTCGGCGGGCGAGGTCTGGAGCACGGCGATCATGCCCACGCCGACGACCAGCGCCACGAGGGAGCCGAGCGTCCACAGGGTGGAGCGCACCGAGGTCAGCTTCGTCCACTCCGAGGCCACGGCGTGCCCCAGGTGCGGCCGCGGCGTGGGCAGCGGCGAGCTGTACGCCTGCGGCTGCTCCGCGCTCGCCGCGGGCGGGCCGGCGGGGGTGGGGGTCATCGGGGGTCCTCGGGGGTCTTCTCGGAGCCGCGGGCCAGGTCGGCCGCGCTGCCCGGCATCAGGAACGGGCGCCCGGATCCGGGCGGCGGGGGAGCGAAGAAGCTCGCCGCGGTCTCGGCGGGGACGGCCGCCTCCTCCTCCCAGTCCGGGACGGTCAGCGGCTCGGGCTCCCACAGCTCGGCGCGGGGGTCCTCGGTGGAGGTGTACTCGACGGAGGACTGCGTCATCCGCATGTAGGCCTCCTCCAGCGAGGCCCGGTGCGGGGAGAGCTCCCACAGTCGTACGCCGGCCCCGTGCGCGAGGTCGCTGACGCGCGGCAGCTCCAGCCCGGTCACCCGCAGCGCCCCGTCGGGTTCCTGGAGGACCCGGCCGCCGGCCCGCGTCAGCGCGGCGGCGAGGGCGGTCCGGCCGTCTGAGCCGTCGGCCGCGGGCCCGTCGGCGGCGCGGACCCGCGCGAATCCGGCCGAGTTGTGCGTGATGAAGTCCTGGGTGCTCATGTCGGCGAGCAGCCGGCCCCGGCCGATCACGATCAGGTGGTCGGCGGTCAGCGCCATCTCGCTCATCAGGTGCGAGGAGACGAACACGGTCCGGCCCTCGGCGGCCAGCTTCCGCATGAGGTTGCGGACCCAGAGGATGCCCTCGGGGTCGAGGCCGTTGACGGGCTCGTCGAAGAGCAGCACCTGGGGGTCGCCGAGGAGGGCGGCCGCGATGCCGAGGCGCTGGCCCATGCCGAGGGAGAAGCCCTTGGTGCGTTGTCGGGCGGCGTCCTGCAGGCCGACCACGCCGAGGACCTCGTCGACGCGCTTCTCGGGGATCCCGGAGAGCTGGGCGATGGACAGCAGGTGCGTGCGGGCCCGGCGGCCGCCGTGCATGGCCTTGGCGTCGAGCAGGGCGCCGACGTGACGCTGTGCGTTCGGCAGCTCGCGGAAGGGGAGGCCGTTGATCGTGACGCGGCCGGAGGTGGGCCGGTCGAGCCCGAGGACCATGCGCATGGTGGTGGACTTGCCGGAGCCGTTGGGGCCCAGGAAGCCGGTCACGTGGCCCGGCCTGACCTGGAAGGACAGCTGGTCGACGGCGGTCTTGGCGCCGAAGCGCTTGGTCAGCCCGACTGCCTCGATCATCCTCGTGCCCCTTGCCAGCCGGGACGTCTCTCGCCCGCGTACGCCTTAAGAGGATATCGAGGCCCGTGCGGTTCCCGTCCGGGCCGGATCCCTGAGCTGCCCCTGAGATCCGACCCGGGGATGTCCCGTAGTACGCGGGACGTCCGTCACGAGGAGGACGTCCCACGTCACGGGCTGTGCGTCAGGCGTCCCTCTTCGCCAGGGTGAGGTAGCCGGCGGCGACGGCGGCCAGGGACCACAGCGCCATGATCCCGAGGCCGCCCCAGGGTCCGTAGGGCGCGTCGGCGTCCGAGGAGGCGACGGTCTGCATGATCGCGGATCCCGCCATGTTGGGCAGGTACTCGGCGATCTTGCGGGTGGCGTCGACCAGGCTGAGGACGATCGGCAGGATCAGGACGAAGGTGATCAGGACCGAGATCGCGGCGGCCGAGTTCCGCAGGACCATCGAGATCCCGATGGCGAACGCAGCGAGCAGGGCCAGGTAGAGGCCGACGCCGGTCACCGCGCGCAGGACGTTCTCCTCGCCGAGCGAGGTGCTGTGGTCGCCGAGGAGCGCCTGTCCGAGGAAGAAGGACAGGAAGCCGGTGGCCAGGCCGACGACCAGGGCGAGGCCGGTGGCGACGGTGACCTTGCCCAGCAGCAGGGTGCCGCGCCGGGGCACGGCCGCGAGCGAGGTGCGGACCATGCCGGTCCCGTACTCGCTGCCGACCACCATCGCGCCGAAGACCAGCACGGCCAGCTGGCCCAGCAACATCCCGGAGAAGCTCATCTGCGTGGGGTCGAAGGTGAGCTGCGAGGCAGGGGGCAGCTTGTCGAAGGTCGCGTTGGTCACGGCGCACAGGCCGGCGCCCATGGCGACGGTGACCAGCAGCGTGGTGGCCAGCGTCCAGCTGGTGGAGGTGACGGTGCGGATCTTGGTCCACTCGGACCGGAGGACGGCGGAGTACGCCACGTCACTCACCGCCCTTGCGGGTCGCCTCGAAGCCGGTGCCCCACGCGGGGCCGGCGGGCGGGGCTGCGGCCGCGCCGGGGGCGTGGGCATGGTATTCGACGGAGTCCGCCGTCATGCGCATGAACGCTTCTTCCAGTGAAGCCCGTTGCGGGCTGAGTTCGTGCAGCACGATCTGGTGCTGGGCCGCCAGTTCGCCGAGCCGCTCGGGTTCGACGCCGTCGATCTCCAGGGTGCCGGTGGCGGGCACGCTGACCGCGTTGATGCCGGCCTCGTGCAGTACGTCCTTGAGCCGTTCCTGTTGCGGCGAGCGCAACCGTACGTAACTGCGGGAGTTCTGGCGGATGAAATCGGACATGGACATGTCGGCAAGGAGCTTTCCCTGACCGATGACGATCAAATGGTCCGCGGTCAGCGCCATTTCGCTCATCAAGTGGGAGGAGACGAAGATCGTCCTCCCTTCGGACGCCAACCCCTTCATAAGATTGCGGATCCAGAGAATTCCCTCGGGGTCCAGACCATTGACGGGTTCGTCGAACATGAGGATCTCCGGATCCCCCAGCAGGGCAGCGGCGATTCCCAGCCGTTGGCCCATTCCGAGCGAAAATCCTTTCGACTTCTTCTTGGCGACGGCCGTCAGGCCGACCAGGTCCAGCACCTCGGCCACCCGCTGCTCCGGGATCCGGTTCGACTGGGCCAGGCAGAGAAGGTTGTTGTACGCGCTGCGACCGCCGTGCATGGCTTTCGCGTCCAGCAGCGCCCCGATGTGCTTCAGCGGTTCCGGCAGGTCCCGGTAGTGCTTCCCGTCGATCCGGACCGTGCCGCCCGTCGGGCGGTCGAGGTCGAGCATCATGCGCATGGTCGTGGACTTCCCCGCCCCGTTGGGGCCGAGGAAGCCGGTCACCACCCCCGGTCTGACCTGGAAGCTGAGGTTGTCCACGGCGGTCTTCGCGCCGAATCGTTTCGTAAGGCCCTCAAGCTCGATCATGCGGCCACGCTAGAACGCCCAGGGGCCGTACGCCACCTCAAAAAGGTGACATACGGCCCCTGATGTGCGGGTTTCGCTACCCGCGGGTAGACGGCGGCGTACGCGCGGGCGTACTAGCGGCTCTGCTGCGCCGGGACGCCCCGGGTGACCGGCTCGTCGTCGATCGGGGAGCCGGCGGCCGCCACGGCCGCGCCCGTCAGCGTCGCGAGCATCTCGCGGACGTTGGTCAGCTGCGCGTTGATGGAGTCGCGACGGTTCGTCAGCGCCGCCAGCTCGCGCTCGGACTCGCTGCGGATGCGGTCGGCCTTGGCGTTGGCGTCGGCCACGATGTCCTCGGCCTGGCGCTGCGCGGTCTCCACCGTCTGGCGGGCCCGGCGCTCGGCGTCCGTACGCAGCTTCTCGGCCTCCAGGCGCAGCTGCTCGGCCCGGTGCTCGATCTCCGCGAGACGCTTCTCGGCCTTCTGCTGACGCGAGGCCAGGTCGCGCTCCGACTGCTCGCGACGCTTGGCCAGGTTGGTCTCGAAGTCCGCGGCGGCCTGGGCGGCCTTGGCGCGGGTCTCCTCGAACAGCGCGTCGGCCTCCTCGCGCTTGGAGGCCGCGTCCTTCTGGGCCTCGGCGCGCAGGGCGGCCGCGTCGCCCTTGGCCTTCTCGACGATGCGGACGCCCTCGTCCTCCGCGTTCGACTTCCGGTCCGCCGCGAACGACTCGGCGTCGTTGCGCACCTGCTGGGCCGCCGACTCGGCCAGCTCGCGGTGCTGCTCGGCCGCGCGACGGGCCTCCTCGCGCAGGTCCTTCGCCTCCTCCTCGGCCAGCCGCAGGATCTTCTCGACCCGGGCGCCGAGACCGGCGTACGACGGCTCGGCGTCGCTCACCTGGGCCTGGGCGTTCTGCGTTTCGAGGTGCAGCTCCTCGATCCGCTTTTCCAGAGAGTTGATACGTCCTAGGGCGCTGTCGCGGTCGGAGACCAGCTTGGTAATGCGGTCGTCCACCTGACCGCGGTCGTAACCACGCCGCACGAGCTCGAAGCCGAAGGGGGAGGAAGTGTCGCTCATGGGGTTCCTGTCGAATGAGACCGATGAGGTGCTACGTGAGGTGTTAAGGGGAATCCTAGGCGCCAGGGCGGCGTGTCATCGAGTCAATCCGGGTTTGCCCTGGACAATGACACCCCTTTTGAGTGGCAAGGCGACGGAATGATTGTCACTCCTTCGACTGAACCTCCCTCAGAAGCACACATCCGGTGTTCTGACTACCCCTCTGACCCCTTGCCACCCGAACGAGTGGAACCCGCTGATGCGCCGGCCTTCACGCCCCCCGCGCCCTGGCCGCCCAATGCGGGCTTTCCGCCACCCGAAGGTGCCTCGAAAGATTCCAACGCCTCAAGAACGTCCTGGACACGGGAGATCTCCGCCTGAATGTCCTCGCGCCTGCGCACGAGCACCTCCAGCTCGCGACGGCCCTCGTCGACCAGCCGCTCCGCCTCCGCCGTCGCCTCCGCGAGCACCTTCTCGGCCTGCCGCGAAAGCTCCGCCTTCTTCGTCTCGGCCTCCTTCAGCAGCGCCTCGGCCTTGCGCACGGCCGCGATGCGGACCTTGCTCGCCTCGCTGCTCGCGTCCGACACCAGCTCCTTGGCCTTCGCCTCCGCCTCGGCGCTCTGCTCGGTCGCCGCACGGACCAGCTTGTCCACGCGCTCGCCGGCCGACTTCATCTGCTCCGCCGACTCCCGGCGGGCACGCTCGTGCAGCTCCTCCACCTCGGAATCGACGCGGGAACGCAGCTCCTCCGCCCGCTCCCTTATGGCGGCGGCGTCCGTACGCGCGCCGACCAGCAGTTCGTCCGCGTCCGTACGGGCCTTCTCCACCGTGGAGTTGCCCTCCACGGTCGCCTCCGACGTGATGCGCGCGGCCTCCTTGCGGGCCGCGTCGACCATCGCGTCGGCCTGCTCCTCGGCCGCCGTGGTGGCGGCGAGGGCCTGCCGGCCCGCGTCCGAGGTCAGCTTGTCCGCCTCCGCGGCCGCCTCCGTGATGAGCCGGTCCACCTGCTCCGCGGCCTCCGTACGCCGCTTGTTGGCCTCCTCACGGGCCTCGTCCAGCAGCCGCTCGGACTCCTCGCGGGTCTCCGTACGGGTGCGCTCCGCGTCGGTCGCCGCCTCCGCCTTCACCCGCTCCGCCTCGGACCGGGTGCGCGTCGCGTGCTCCTGCGCCGAGGCCAGCGCCTCCGCCGCCTCCGCGCGCAGCCGCTCCGCCTCGCCGGCGGCCTCGCCGACCGCGCGCTCGTTCTCCTTGCGGGTCTGCTCGGTGAGCTTGTCCGCCTCGGACGCCGCCTCGGTGATGAGCCGGTCCGCCTGCTCGGCGGCCTCGGTACGCAGCCGGTTGCCCTCGGCACGCGCCTCGTCCAGGGTCTGCTCGGCGTCCCGCTCGGCGGCCTCCAGGGTCTCGTTCGCCGCGGCCGTGACGCGCTCCGCCTCCGCCGTGGCCTCGCCGATGATCCGGCCGCCCTCGGTACGGGCCTCCTCCAGCGTCCGCGCCGCCTCCGCGACGAGCCGGTCGGCCTCCGCCGCGGCCTCGCCGACCGTGCGCTCGTTGGCCGCGCGGGTCTCCTCGACCAGCCGGTCGCCCTCCGCGCGCGACTCCACCAGGATCCGCGCCGAATCCCGCTCGGCGGCGGCCAGGGTGTCGGCCGCCTGCGTCTTCAGGGCGGCGGCCCGCGCCTCGCCCTCCTCCAGGACCCGTGCCGCCTCGGCGCGCAGCCGCTCGGCCTCCGCGG
Organism: Streptomyces sp. NBC_00158; assembly: GCF_045160885.1. NCBI lineage: Bacteria > Bacillati > Actinomycetota > Actinomycetes > Kitasatosporales > Streptomycetaceae > Streptomyces > Streptomyces sp. NBC_00158. The sequence goes on along the minus strand of NZ_CP108161.1, from coordinate 2,151,093 downwards.
CCGCCTCGCCGACCGTGCGCTCGTTGTCCTCGCGGGTCTGCTCGGTGAGCTTGTCCGCCTCGGACGCCGCCTCGGTGATGAGCCGGTCCGCCTGCTCGGCGGCCTCCGTGCGCAGCCGGTTGGCCTCCGCGCGCGCCTCGTCCAGGGTGCCCGCGGCCTCGGCCCGGGTGGCGTCCGCCGCCTCGACGGCCTCGGCGCCGAGCCGCTCGGCCTCCGCGCGGGCCTCGGTGACCGTGAGCTCGTTCGCCGCGAGGGTCTCCTCGGTGAGGCGCTCCGCCTCCGCCTCGGCATCGGCCACGATCCGGGCGCCCTCGGCGCGCGAGGCCTCCAGGGACTCCGCCGCCTCGCCGCGGATCCGGTTCGCGTCGTCCCGGGCGTCCGCCCGGGTCCGCGCCGCGTCCCGCTCGGACGCCGCCAGGGCGTCCGTCGCCTCGGTGCGCACCCGCTGCGCGTACTCGGCCGTGTCGGCCCGCAGCTGCTCCGCCTCGGTGATCGCGTCGCCGACGGTCCGCGCCGCCAGCTCCTTCGCCGCGTCCGTCTCCACACGGGCCTCGCTGCGCACCCGCGCGGCGTCCTCGGCCGCGCGCTCGCGCTCCGCGTGGGCGTCGGCGCGGACCCGGTCCGCCTCCTCCTCCGCCTCGGTGCGGGTACGGTCCGCCGCGTGCTCGGCCGCGCTGCGCAGCCCGGAGATCTCCTCCTCGGCCTGCTCGTGCAGCCCGGCCACGGAGTCGCGCACCTGCTGCGCGGTGGCCTCGGCCGCCGCGACCAGCTCCGACGCGCGGCGCTCCGCCTCCTCGGTCAGGCGGGCCGCCTCGGCCTGCGCCTCCTCCGAGCGCTTGCGGGCCTGCGCCAGCAGCTCCTCGTTCTGCTCACGGGCCTGCGCCCGCTCGTTGCCCGCGTCCGTCCGGGCCGCCGACAGGGTCTCCTCGGCCTCCCGGCGGCGCCGCGCGGCCTCCTCCTGGGCGGCCGCCAGGGCCTCCGCGGCCTCCTCGGCGACCCGCTCGGCCGCCGCCTTCGCCTCGGCGCGCAGCCGGTCCGCGGTCTCCTGCGCCTCGGTGCGCACCCGCTCGGACTCGGCCTCCGCCTCGGCCCGCAGCCGTACGGAGACCAGCTCGGCCTCCGCGCGGACCCGGCCCGCGTCCTGCGCCGCCTCGGCGCGCAGCTGCTCGGACTCCGACTCCGCCTGCGACTGGAGGGTACGGATCCGCTCCGCCGCCTCGGCGCGCAGCCGGTCGTTCTCCTCGGTGGTCTCCTTGCGGATGTTCTCCGCCGCCAGCCGGGACTCGCGCAGCGTCTGCTCCGCCGACGTCAGCCGGGCCTCTGCGTCCGTCTGCAGCCGGGCCAGCTCCGCGTCCGCCTCGGCGCGCTTCGCCGCCAGCGCCCGCTCGGTCTCCTCGCGGCGCGCCCGTACGGCGGCGTCCGTCTCGGCGGTCAGGGCCTCGGCCTGCTCCTCGGCCTCCGCGCGCAGCCGCTCGGCCTCCGCGCGGGTCCGCTCCAGGGTCTCCTCGGCCTGCCGGCGCAGGGTGGTGGCCCGCTCCACGGCCTCGGCACGGACCCGCTCGCTCTCGGCGGTGGCCCCGCCGCGCAGCTCGTCCGCGTCCGACTTGGCCTTGCCCAGCAGCTCCTCGGCGGTCCGGGCCGCCTCCTCGATCTGCTGCACCGCCTCGCGGCGGGCCTCGCCGCGGATCCGCTCGCCCTCGGCGACGGCCTCCGCGCGCAGCTGCTCGGCCTCGCCGCGCAGCCGCCGCGCCTCCTCCTGGAGCTCGACCGTGCGGGCCCGGTACTCCTCGGTGTCGTCCTTCGCGGCGCCCTTGAGCTCGTCGGCCGTGGCCGCGGCCTGGGCGCGCAGCCGGTCCGCCTCGGATTCCGCCTCGCGGCGGATCCGCTCGGCCTCCTCGGACGCGGCGCGGGTCGTCGCCCGGGCGTCCTCCGAGGCCTTGTTCAGCACGTCCTCGGCGGTGCGGGCCGCCTTCGCCAGCTGCGCCGCCGTGTCCTCGGCGGCGGCCGTACGGGCCTGCTCGCCGGCCTCCGTGCGCAGCCGCTCCGCCTGCGCGCGGGCGTCGGCCAGCGCGTGCTCGGCCTCGGCCTTGAGGGCCTCGGCCTCCTTCGTGGCCTCGCCGACCAGCCGGGCGACCTGCTCCTTCGCGGTGCGGGTGCGCTGGTCGTTGACGGACTCCGCCGAGGCGAGCTGCCGGGCGGCGCTCTCCTTGGCCTCCGCGAGCAGCTTCTCGGCCTCGGCGCGCGCGGTGCGCAGCGCCCCGTCGGCCTCCTGGACGCGGGCCTCGGCGACCCGGCCGAGGTCCATGGTCTGCTGCCGGGTCTGCTCGGCCTCGGCGCTGGTGGTGGAGCGCAGCCGCTCCGCGTGCTCGGTGGCCTCCTGGGCCTGTGCGGAAGCGGCGGCCAGCAGCCGCTCGGCCTCCTTGCGGGCGCGCAGCAGCGCCGACTCGGCCTCGGTGCGGGCGGCCTCCGCGTCGGCGGCGAGCCGCCGGCGGGCCTCCTCGGCGGTCCGGGCGGCCTCGGCGCGGGCGGCGTTCAGCGCCTGCTCGGCCTCGGCGCGGGACTCCTCCATGAGCCGGCGGGCCTGGGACTCCGTACGGGCGCGCAGCTGCTCGGCCCAGGCGACGTTCTCGTTGACGTGCGCCTCGACGGTCTGGCGGCGCTCGTTGAGCTCCTGGTCCAGGCGCTGGCGCCGGTTGACGGCCTCGGTGTGCAGCTCGGCCTGCAGGCGCGCCTGGTGCTCGGCGTGCTCCTGGAGGATCCGCTGGGTCTGCGCCCGGGCGTCGCGCAGCTCGCGCTCGGCGTCGGACCGCATCTGGTCGGCCTGCACCTGGGCATTGCGCAGCAGCTGCTCCGCCTGGTAGCCCATGTCCGCGCCGTCGTAGGCAGGGCGGGACGCGAGCGCGCGCCGCACCTCATGCAGCTTGGCGCGCAGCACCTCGACCTGGTACCCGAGGTCCTCGGCGTGCTGGACGGCCTTCCCGCGCTCCTTCTTCAGCCGCTCCATCTCGGCTTCGAAGCGCGAGAGATGGTCGGCTTCGGCCTGATGGCTCTCCTGGCTTTCGTAGCCCCGCACAGCGCGGTCCCATCCGTCCCCTGGTCGCAAGCTCACTCCCAATTGAGCATCGCTCGCCCGCTGAACGACGCCCCCGGGGAATGGTGTCAGATGTCGGGGCAGGGCTCTCGGCCCCGACCCCGTTCCGCACCGAACCCCGGCCGAGCCATGGCCACTCTACCGGCCGGGGAATGGGGACATCAGTGCTCAGGGTTGGAGGTGACCAGTTCGGTGAGGACTCCGTGGCAGTCCTTGGGGTGGAGGAAGGTGATCCGGGAGCCCATGGAGCCGGTGCGGGGCTCGTCGTAGAGGACGCGGACGCCCTTGCCGCGGATGGCTTCCGCGTCGCCGTCGACGTCGGCGGTGCCGAAGGCGATGTGGTGCACGCCCTCGCCGTTCTTGGCCAGCCACTTGGCCACCGTGGAGTCCTCGCGGGTGGGCTCCAGGAGCTGGAGGTAGGAGGCCCCGCCGTCGGAGGTCCCGTTGATCTTGAGCATGGCCTCGCGGACGCCCTGCTCCTCGTTGACCTCGGTGTGGAACACCTCGAACCCGTACGTGGCACGGTAGAACTCGACGGTCTTGTCCAGGTCGAAGCAGGCGATCCCGATGTGGTCGATTCTTGTCAGCATGGGACCAGTGCACCGCCGAGGAGGGGCGTCACGCAACGTGCCAGCGATCACACCGACTGCCCGGTGACTGCGCGGGTACCGCTCAGTACATTCGGGTAAACCCTCGTTCACTCCTCATCCTCAAGGGGCTGTGCCTCATGTCCGGAACGAACAACACCACCTCAGTGATCGTCGCCGGGGCCCGCACGCCCATGGGGCGGCTGCTCGGCTCGCTGAAGTCCTTCTCGGGCGCCGACCTCGGCGGCTTCGCCATCAAGTCCGCGCTGGAGCGGGCCGGGATCTCCGGCGACCAGGTCCAGTACGTGATCATGGGCCAGGTGCTCCAGGCCGGCGCGGGCCAGATCCCCGCCCGCCAGGCCGCCGTCAAGGCCGGCATCCCCATGAACGTGCCCGCGCTCACCATCAACAAGGTGTGCCTGTCGGGTCTGGACGCGATCGCGCTGGCCGACCAGCTGATCCGCGCCGGGGAGTTCGACATCGTGGTCGCGGGCGGCCAGGAGTCGATGACCAACGCCCCGCACCTGCTGCCGAAGTCCCGCGAGGGCTACAAGTACGGCGCCATCGAGATGCTGGACGCGATGGCCTACGACGGCCTGACCGACGCCTTCGAGGGCATCGCGATGGGCGAGTCCACCGAGAAGCACAACACCCGCCTGGGCATCGAGCGCGCCCCGCAGGACGAGTTCGCCGCCGCCTCCCACCAGCGGGCCGCGGCCGCGCAGAAGAACGGCGTCTTCGAGGCCGAGATCACCCCGGTCGAGATCCCGCAGCGCAAGGGCGACCCGGTCATCTTCGCCGCCGACGAGGGCATCCGCCCCGAGACCACGGTGGAGTCCCTGGGCAAGCTGCGCCCGGCGTTCGCCAAGGACGGCACCATCACCGCGGGCACCTCCTCGCAGATCTCCGACGGTGCGGCCGCGGTGGTCGTGATGAGCAAGGCGAAGGCCGAGGAGCTGGGCCTGGAGTGGCTCGCCGAGATCGGCGCCCACGGCAACGTGGCCGGCCCCGACAACTCCCTCCAGTCGCAGCCCTCGAACGCGATCCTGCACGCCCTGAAGAAGGACGGCCTGGAGGTCTCCGACCTGGACCTCATCGAGATCAACGAGGCCTTCGCGGCGGTCGCCGTGCAGTCAATGAAGGACCTCGGCGTGACCCCGGAAAAGGTGAACGTCAACGGCGGCGCCATTGCCCTGGGCCACCCGATCGGCATGTCCGGCGCCCGTGTGGTGCTGCACCTGGCGCTGGAGCTCAAGCGCCGCGGCGGCGGCACCGGTGCCGCGGCCCTGTGCGGCGGCGGCGGCCAGGGTGACGCCCTCGTGATCCGCGTCCCGAAGGCGTAGGGGCGAGCGCATGGCGACGGTGGACGTCCCCACGCTGGTGGCACAGGCCCGTGAGGGCCGGCCGCGGGCCGTGGCCCGGCTGATCTCACTGGTCGAGGGGGCGTCCCCGCAACTGCGCGAGGTGATGGCCGCCCTGGCACCGCTGACCGGCGGCGCGTACGTGGTCGGGCTGACCGGCTCCCCGGGGGTCGGGAAGTCGACCTCGACGTCGGCGCTGGTCTCGGCCTACCGCGCGGCCGGCAAGCGGGTCGGCGTGCTCGCGGTCGACCCGTCCTCGCCCTTCTCGGGCGGGGCGCTGCTCGGCGACCGGGTCCGGATGTCGGACCACGCGTCCGACCCCGGGGTCTACATCCGCTCGATGGCCACCCGCGGGCACCTGGGCGGGCTCGCCTGGGCGGCCCCGCAGGCGATCCGGGTGCTGGACGCGGCGGGCTGCGACGTGATCCTCGTCGAGACGGTCGGGGTCGGGCAGTCCGAGGTGGAGATCGCCTCGCAGGCCGACACCTCGGTGGTGCTGCTGGCCCCGGGCATGGGCGACGGGATCCAGGCCGCGAAGGCGGGGATCCTGGAGATCGGCGACGTGTACGTGGTGAACAAGGCCGACCGGGACGGCGCGGACGCCACCGCCCGGGAGCTGAACCACATGCTGGGCCTGGGGGAGACCCGCGGTCCCGGCGACTGGCGGCCGCCGATCGTCAAGACGGTCGCCGCCAAGGGGCAGGGCATCGACGAGCTGGTCGAGGCGCTGGAGAAGCACCGGGCGTGGATGGACGAGCGCGGGGTGCTGGCCGAGCGCCGGGCGGCGCGGGCGGCGCGGGAGGTGGAGACCATCGCGATCACCGCACTGCGGGGGCGTCTGGCTGACCTGCGCGGGGACGCGCACCTGGACGCGCTGGCGGCCCGGGTGGCGGCCGGCGAGCTGGACCCGTACGCGGCCGCGGACGCCCTGCTGGACAGTCTGACCGAGGGCTGAGGGGCCGGGCGTGGAAAGGAAAGGGCGGGGAGCCTCGGCTCCCCGCCCTTTCCCGTGCCCGCGGCGCGTACGGCGCGTACGCCGCCTGCGTCCGCGTGCGCTCAGATCTTGCCGCGGTTGCCGCGCAGGTGCTCCGCGACCGGCCGCAGCGACTCGCGCAGGGCCTGGAGGGCCTCCGGCGGCAGCAGGTCGATGAAGTGCTCGCGGACGGACGCCACGTGGTGCGGGGCGACCTTGCGCATGGTCTCCATGCCCTCGTCCGTGAGGACCGCGTACAGGCCGCGGCGGTCGGACTCGCAGTTCACCCGGCGGACCAGGCCCGCGGTCTCCATGCGGGTGATCTGGTGGGAGAGCCGGCTCTTGGACTGGAGCGTGGCCGTGGCCAGGTCGCTCATCCGCATCCGCAGGCCTTCCGACTCCGAGAGGTTCACCAGGATCTCGTAGTCGTTGTTGGTGAGTCCGAAGGGCTGGAGATCCTTTTCCAGCTGGTGCATCAGCAGTCTGCTGACGTCCAGGTGGGTGCGCCAGGCGCACTGTTCCGCGTCGGTAAGCCAGCGGGTGGCCGTCTCGGTCTCCATCGTCTCCATGAAAGAACTCTACCTAAGAAGTTGAATTACGTACAAAAATAGGAACATCGGATTCGGGTGGCGCGGGCCGCGGACCTCACAGCCCGAAACGCCGCTGGAGATCGCCCAGCTGCCCCGGCATCCTGGGCACGCCCAGCTGCCCCAGCGGGCCCTGGCCGGCCCCCGGAACGCCCTGGGCGTTGCCCGTGGCCGCCCCGGCACCCACCGTGCCCACCGACTGCTCGGCCATCAGCAGCTCGGTCGACTGCAGCAGGACGGTGCCCGCGCCGACGAACTCGAACTGGTGCTCCTCCCCGGAGGTGCCGCCGATGCCGGTCAGCGAGCGCAGGCCGCCCATCACGCCCGACATGTAGCCGTGGTCGTAGTGGTGGCAGGGGGAGGGGCAGTCCGCCCAGCCCACCAGCGCCTGCGGATCGACACGCAGCGGCGGCTCCATGAAGACCACCGGTCCATTGGACGCCGCGACGAACTTCCCGGTTCCGATCAAGGTCAGGAAACCCGGGACGATCGACTGCTTCAGCGCCAGCGAGGGCTCGTACGCCAGCAGGTTCCCCGACCGGATGGTCAGATTGCCGTTGTCCAGGTCGTACGAGTTCACGTCGAAGGCCCGGTCGGCCAGCAGCATCTTGCCCTGGCCCTCGGCCACCACCCAGTCACTGGCGTGCAGCGGCGAGTGGAAGCTGGTGCGCAGCAGGCGGTCGAAGCGGCCGTTGCCGACGCCGTTGAACTCGATGCGCCCGTAGTAGGCGATCATCTTGCCCTTCTGCAGGAACCACTGGCTCCCCTTGAGCTCCACGCAGAAGGTGTACGCGTTCACGTTGTCGTTCGAGGGCAGGCTGTGCGGGTCGAAGACCGTCGGGCCGCCGGGGCCCGGGATCACGGGGCCAAAGTTCACAGCTTCTCCTCCGAGGCCTGTACGTAGACCGCGCCCTGGCCGGACAGCTCCAGCTGGAACGCCTCGCCCGAGCCGCGCCCCACCATGTCCCGCCAGCCGAGTGCGGTGGAGAGCTTGTTCCGGACGTCCCCGTGGTGGGCCACGTACGCCTGCGGGTCGACGTGGACCGGCCTGTTCGGGGTGATGGGGAGCTCGATGACTCCGCCGTGGGCCATCACGGCGACCGCGCCGTGGCCCTTGAGGGTGGTGGTGAACAGGCCCTGGCCGGTCACCTGGCCGCGCACCATGCCCATGACGCCGCCCTGCGAGCCCATGAACATCGTGCCCTGCTGGAGGGTGCCGTCGAAGGCGAGCAGCCGGTCGGCCTCGACGTACAGGGTCTCGCCCTGGAGGTTGATCACCTGGATGTGGTGGCCGCCGTGGCCGAACATCACGGTGCCGCTGCCCTCGACCGTCATCAGCGGGGTCTGCTCGTTCGCCACCCGGCGCCCGATCATGCCCATGACGCCGCCCTGGCCGCCGGTGATGCTCGGGGTGAAGGAGACCTCGCCCCGGTAGGCGAGCATCGCCCCGCGCTGGCTGTACATCTTCTGGCCGGGGACCACCTGGGCCTCGACCATCTTCGAGTTGATCTCGCGGAACGGCATCAGATGTCACCCCCGACGGTGTTGCGCTCGCTCGGCTGGACGTACACCAGGCCCTCGCCCTCGAAGCGGATCTGGAACGCCTCGCCGGAGCCCTCGCCGATCAGGGTGCGGAAGTTGATCCCCGACTGGAAGGACTGCTGGAGGTTGCCGGTGTGCGCGATGTACGCGCCCGGGTCGACCGACAGCGGGTACTGGGAGCTGACGCGCAGCACCACCGCCGGGCCGTCGGACATGATCGCCGCCTGGCCGGAGCCCTCGACGGTCGTCGTGAAGAGCCCGTTGCCGGAGGTCGCGCCGCGCAGACCGGTGAAGGTCGTGCCGGTGCGCAGGCCGGCGTCGGTGCACAGCAGGTTGCTGGACTCGACGTAGAGCTTCTCGCCGCGCAGGTTCACGAGGTTGATCTCGCTCGCGCGGTCGGCGAAGTAGCAGGTGCCGTGCCCCTGGACCTCCATCACGGTCATCTGTTCGCCGGTCAGCCGGCGGGTCACCATTCCGCGGAGGCCTTCGCCGCCGCCGGTCATCTTCTTGAAGGCCATCTGGCCGTCGTACGCGACCATGGCGCCGTTCTTCGCTTTCACGGCGTCACCGGTCAGGTCGACGGCGAGCACCTTGCTGCCTTGGAGTCTGAACTGAGCCACGGGGACGAAGGTATCGGCAGCGGGCCGGGGCGAACAGGGTCTGGTGGGCCGATATCCGCCACAATCGCCGGTCTTCGGCGGATCCGGGGCCCCGAGGGAAGATCGCGGAGGGCGGCTGAGACACTGGGACGGACCCCAGGTATCCGGCCCCGAAGGTTCCACGTGGACATCAAGACCGCTTCCGCCCTGCACCGGCTGCGCCTCATCTCCGTTCCGGAGGCGCTGTCGTTCCCGGCCCTGCTGATCTTCGGCTCGGTGCTGAGCCGGGTATCGGACATCGACTACCTCATGATGCCGCTGGGCATCCTGCACGGGATCCTGTTCGTCATCTACGCGATCTTCCTGCTGGACGTCTGGAACAAGGCGAAGTGGCCGGTCAAGAAGGTCGCCCTGTTCTTCGTCCTCGCGCTGCTGCCCTTCGGCGGCCTCTACGGCGACAAGCTGCTCAAGCGGGACGAGGCCGACAGCGTCATCGCCGCCCGCGCGCGCCAGGCGGCGGACGCGTGATCGTCGCGTTCTCGGTGACCCCGCTGGGGGTCGGAGAAGAGGTCGGCGAATACGTGGCCGACGCGGTCCGCGTCGTGCGCGAATCGGGGCTGCCGAACCGCACCGACGCCATGTTCACCACCGTCGAGGGCGAGTGGGACCAGGTCATGGACGTGGTGCGCCGCGCCGTGGCCGCCGTCGAGGAGCGCGCCCCCCGGGTCTCCTTCATCCTCAAGGCCGACATCCGGCCCGGCGTCACCGACGGCATCACCTCGAAGGTCGAGACGGTCGAGCGGCACCTCGCCGAGGGCTGACCGCCCGCCCGTCCGAAACGTTTCCGAAAAGCGCCCCCCGCCCGCCGGCGGGGGGCGCTTTTCGCGCGCCCGGGACCCGTCCGGTGTGTCCGGGCTCACAGTTGAGCGGTCGCTCAAGACGTTGAGCGACCGCTCAAAATCACCTACCTTCCTTCTTGAGCGACCGCTCAAAAGGGAAGGTGGGGCCGGGATGGGAAGCCTGTACGTCGAGACGGTGATCCGCACCGGGATGGACGAGCTGTGGGAGCGCAGCCAGGACCCGGCGCAGCACCAGCGGTGGGACCTGAGGTTCACCTCCATCGACTACCTCCCGCGCGCCGAGGGCGAGCCCCAGCGCTTCCGCTACGCCACCCGCGTGCTGCCCTTCGTCTCCGTCGCCGGCACCGGGATCTCCGCCGGCGAGCGCCACCGCCCCGACGGGACCCGGGTCTCGGCCCTGCGCTTCGCCTCGGAGCATCCGCTGTCGCTGCTCGCCGTGGGCAGCGGGTACTGGCGCTACGTCCCCGGCCCCGACGGGATCCGGTTCCTCACCGGCTACGACTACCGGCCGCGCTGGGGCCGCTTCGGCGCCCTCGCCGACCGCCTGGTCTTCCGCCCGCTGATGGGCTGGGGCACCGCCTGGTCCTTCGACCGGCTGCGGCTGTGGTGCGAACGCGGCACCCCGCCGGGCCGCGCACTCGCCCGGGCCCTCGCCGAGACCGGCCTGCGGATCCTGCTCTGCGCGGCCGTCCTGGCGTACGCCCCGCTCGCCGCCGCCCCGCCCGTACTCGCCGCCGCGCTGCTGCTGCCGCCGCTGCCCGGCACCCCGGCCGCCCGCCGCTGCCTGCGCACCCCGCCCGACCGGACCGCCGTCCCCGCACCCCGCCTGCTGACCACCCTGGAGCCGTCGTGACCTCCATCTTCCGGGCCCACATGGGCGCCGACTTCGACCGTCTGCACCCGCAGATCCAGCGCCGCTTCTCCGTGGGCCTCGACAGCGGGGAGGGCTGCGTGGGCCGCGGCACCATGGAGCGGATCTGGCACGGCCGCAGCTTCGTGAAGCCCTTCCTCCGGCTCGGCGGGACCCGCAACATCCTCGTCCCGCGCGAAGGCCGGAACATCCCCTTCGTCATCGAGAACCTCCCCTACACCGACTCCTTCGGCCGGGAGACCGTCACCTTCGTCCGCACCTTCCAGCTCCCGGACGGGCCGCGCCGCTTCGACGCCACGATGGTCCACAGCCCCGAACGCGACTGCGTCCTCGACTACCTGGGCACCCACCAGCACCTCGCCAGCGACCTGCACATGAGCGCCGAGCCCGACGGCTCGCTGCTCATCCGCTCCGGCGAGCACCGCTTCCGCGAGGGCCCGGTCGACGTCCGCGTGCCCGACCTGATCGGCGGCGAAGCCGAGGTGCGCGAATCCTTCGACGACGCCACCGGCCGCTTCCGGATCCGGGTACGGGTGGTCAACCGCCGCTTCGGGCCGCTCTTCGGGTACGAGGGCTCCTTCACCGCCGAGTACGTCGACATCCGCACGCACGGGCTCCGCGGCGGCCTGCGGCCCGTCCGCGAGGAGGTCCGGGCATGAGCGCGGGCAGTGCGGCCACCAAGGAGAAGCTCCTCGAAGGCGCCCTGCGCACCCTCGTCGAGCAGGGCATCGCCAAGGCCTCGGCCAGGACCATCGCGGCCACCGCCGGGGTGGGGCAGGGGCTGATCTTCTACCACTTCGGCTCCGTGGACGAACTGCTCGCCGCCGCCTGCCGGTACGGGGCCGAGCAGCGGGTCGACCGCTACCGCGACCGGCTCGCCGCGCTGGGCAGCCTGCCCGAGCTGCTGGAGTTCGCCCGGGAGATGCACGCCGAGGAGCGGGCCGCCGGGTACGTGGCGATGCTCGGGCAACTGCTCGCGGCCGGGCAGAACTCGCCTTCCCTGGCGGCGGCGACCGCGGCGGGGCTGGGGCTGTGGATCGAGGAGCTGGAGGCGGTGCTCGGGCGGCTGCTGGCGGCGACCCCGTTGGCCGGCTTCGCCGATCCGGCGGGGCTGGCCCGGGCCACGGCCGCGTCGTTCGTCGGCATCGAGCTGTACGAGGGGGTCGACCCGGAGGGGGCCGGGCGGGCGATGGACGCGCTGGAGCAGCTCGCCGCACTGGCGGCCGTCCTGGAGGGCCTCGGCCCGCTCACGCAGCGAGCCGTCCGCCACGGCCTCCGGCGAGGCACCCGAACCTGACCCCGGCCCCGCCGCCCGGGGGGGGGCGGGAGGCCGGGCGGGGGCGAGGACGCGGGGCGGTGGCCACCCGGCCACCGCCCCGCACCCAGGGAGGCGGGTGGGCAACCACCGCCCGGCCCCGGGGGGTCGAGGGGGAGACAGCGTGCCCGAACCGCGAGGCAACGCACCCCACCCCCCACCCCCCACCCCCCGCACGTCAGCCGCCAGCAGACCCCGCAGCCGCAGCCAAAGCGATCCCCAGCGGCGTGCGTTCGTAGAGGACCCGGTGGCCCTGGCGGAAGGGGAGGAGGAGGCCCGCCGCGCGGAGGGCCTTCAGGTGCGCGGACACCGTCGAGGGGGCCAGGCCCAGCCGGTGCGCGAGCGCCGTGGTCGAGGCGGGCTCGTGCAGCGCGCACAGCACCTCCGCCCGGCCCCGCCCCAGCAGCCCCGCCAGGGCCCGCGGGGCCGGACCGGCCGGGGCCGTCCACAGCGCGCCGATGCCCCGCGCCGGGTACACCAGCGCCGGCTGCCACGGCGGGTCGAACCCGCCGACCACCTCCGGCCAGACGAACGCGCTCGGCATCAGCAGCAGCCCCTGCCCGCCGAGATCCCGGTCGTGGTGGGAGGGACGCTCGATGGTCAGGGTCTGCTCCTCCCCGTACCACCGCAGGTCCGGGTGGAGCCCGTCGAGGAGCGCCTGGAGCCCGCCCGCCGCCAGCCGCCGCGAGTGGAACAGCACGTCCGCCTCCAGCAGGGCCCGCAGCCGGGCCCAGTGCGGGGCGATCAGCAGTTCCCAGGCCCGCTCGTACAGATCGGCCAGCTCCCCGACCGCCCGCGCGGGATCCGCCAGCATCCGCCGCCCGATCCCGCCGTCCACCGCCCCCGGGGTGCACACCAGTGCCCGCCGCAGGTCCTCGCGCGCCGCGTCCGGGTCACCGGCCGCCGCCCGCACCCGGGCCAGTTCCTCCGCGAAGGTGACGTCCGGCCCGGCCGGGGGAGGGCTCAGCAGGTCCGGGTTGTGCCCCTTCCGCGGCATCAGCAGCCACAGCGGACGCAGGTCCAGGCCGGCCGCGGCGGACCGGACCCGGCTCAGCCAGGGCAGGTGGTACGCCTGCCGGTGCGGGCGGAGCAGGACCCGTACGGCCTCCTGCGTTTCCCACAGCGGGGAGATCGCGAACCGGCACCGCAGCAGGTCGGCCGGTCCGAACCGGTAGTGGAACCCCATGCGCCCACCACTACCAGCACCCGGAAGATTCGGACAGGGCCGAATCCCTACGGCCACGAGCCCAGCCCCGCCAGGGTTCGGCCCATGCCCACCGACGAAGCGATCAGCACGACCACGACCACCCCCGGGTACCGCCCCGTCTTCCGCGTCCGCGAGTTCCGCGCGGTCTTCGCCGCGCACCTGCTGTCCCTGCTCGGCGTCGTCGTCGCCGAGATCTCCCTCACCGTCCTCGTGTACCGCGCCACCGGCTCGCCCCTGCTGAGCGCGCTCACCTTCGCCCTCGGCTTCCTGCCGTACGCCCTCGGCGGCACCCTGCTCGCCCCGCTCGCCGACCGTTACCCCGCCCGTCGGGTGCTCGTCGGGTGCGACCTGCTGTGCGCCGCCTGCGCGGCCGGCATGGTCTGGCCGGGGACGCCGGTGGCGGGGATCCTCGTACTGCGCTGCGCCATGGCCTTCGTCGCCCCGCTCTTCCAGGGCGCCCGCAGCGCCTCCCTCACCGACGTCCTCGGGACCGGCGAGGCCTTCGTGCTCGGCCGCTCGCTGCTGCGGATGGTCGCGCAGAGTGCCCAGCTCGCCGGGTTCGGCCTCGGCGGCCTGCTGCTCGCCGCCGTCTCCCCGCGCGCGGCGCTCGCGCTGACCACCGCCGGGTTCCTGGCCTCCGCGCTGCTGCTGCGCCTGGGAACCCGGGCCCGGCCCGCCCGCGCCGCCGCCGTACGGGAGTCCCCGGTGGCCGGGCTGCGGGCCGTCCTCGGCGGGCGCCGGCTGCGGGCGCTCACGTTGCTGTGCTGGCTGCCGCCCGCCTTCGCCGTGGTGCCGGAGGCGCTGCTCGCCCCGTACACCGAGGGCGTCGGGGCCGGGACCGTCACCCTGGGGGTGCTGATGTGCGCGCTGCCCGTCGGCACCGTCGCGGGTGAGCTGTGGGCGGGGTCGGTGCTCACCGCCCGAACGCGTTCGCGGATCACGGCTCCGCTGGCCGCCGCCTCCCTGCTGCCGCTCCTGCTGTTCGCGCTGCGCCCCGGTCCGGCCGTGGTCCTGGCGGCGCTGCTGCTCGCCGGGCTGACGCACGCCTACACCCTCGGGCTGGACCGGATGTACGTGGACGCCGTCCCCGACGAGCTGCGCGGACGGGCGATGACCCTGCTGGGCACGGGCCTGATGACCTTCCAGGGAATCGGCATGGCCCTGGCCGGCGCCGCCGCCGAGTTCCTCCCGGCGCACGTGGTCGTCGCCGGGTCGGGTGCGCTCGGCACCGGGGTCGTCGTACTGCTCCTGGCCGAAGTGCGGCGATCGAGGAATGAGACGGGCCTCGCGGTCATATGACCGCCCGGTAGGGTCTGGTGGGTGCCCAAGCCGCTCAGCCTCCCCTTCGACCCCATCGCCCGCGCCGACGAGCTCTGGCGTCAGCGCTGGGGTCCCGTGCCGTCCATGGCGGCGATCACCTCCATCATGCGCGCGCACCAGATCCTGCTCGCCGAGGTCGACGCGGTCGTCAAGCCGTACGGGCTGACCTTCGCCCGGTACGAGGCGCTCGTGCTGCTCACCTTCTCCCAGGCGGGCGAGCTGCCGATGTCGAAGATCGGCGAGCGCCTGATGGTCCACCCGACCTCGGTGACGAACACCGTGGACCGGCTCGTGAAGTCCGGGCTGGTCGACAAGCGGCCCAATCCGCAGGACGGCCGCGGCACGCTCGCGTCGATCACGGCGAAGGGCCGCGAGGTGGTCGAGGCGGCGACGAAGGACCTGATGGCGGTCGACTTCGGGCTCGGCGTGTACGACTCGGAGGAGTGCGGGGAGATCTTCGCCCTGCTGCGCCCGCTGCGGGTGGCCGCGGCGGACTTCGAGGAGAGCTGAGTCACGGAAGCGGGCCGGCTCCGCGCCGGAAGCGGGCCCGGAGCCGGGGCCGCGTCAAGATCGAGCAAAACGGACGGTTAGGCTCGACGGCATGAAACGAAGCGTGCTGACCCGCTACCGCGTCATGGCCTACGTGACCGCGGTCATGCTCCTGATCCTCTGCGCCTGCATGGTGGCGAAGTACGGCTTCGACACCGGCGCCGGCCTGACCCTCGCGGTCTCGCAGGTCCACGGTGTGCTCTTCATGATCTACCTGGTCTTCGCCTTCGACCTGGGCTCCAAGGCCAAGTGGCCGTTCGGCAAGCTGCTGTGGGTGCTGGTCTCGGGGACCATCCCGCTGGCCGCCTTCTTCGTCGAGCGCGGCATCCGCGCCGAGGTCGAGCCGCTGGTCACCGACGGCATGGCGACCGCCAAGGCCTGAGCGCCGCTGGGGTCCGACCGGATCCGGACACCCCCGGGGAGACTCCCCGGGGGTTTGCCATCGACATTTACTAGGACGTCCTAGTAAATTCGTGGGTATGGACGCTGACGCCATCGAGGAGGGCCGCCGCCGCTGGCAGGCCCGGTATGACAAGGCCCGCAAGCGCGAGGCCGATTTCACGACGCTCTCCGGAGATGACGTCGACCCCGTCTACGGGCCCCGCCCCGGCGACTCCTACGAGGGGTTCGAGCGCATCGGCTGGCCGGGGGAGTACCCCTTCACCCGCGGTCTGCACGCCACCGGCTACCGCGGCCGGACCTGGACCATCCGGCAGTTCGCCGGCTTCGGCAACGCCGAGCAGACCAACGAGCGCTACAAGATGATCCTGGCGGCAGGCGGCGGCGGCCTCTCCGTCGCCTTCGACATGCCGACCCTGATGGGGCGCGACTCCGACGACCCGCGCTCGCTCGGCGAGGTCGGCCACTGCGGCGTCGCCATCGACTCCGCCGCCGACATGGAGGTCCTCTTCAAGGACATCCCGCTGGGCGACGTGACCACCTCCATGACCATCAGCGGCCCGGCCGTGCCCGCCTTCTGCATGTACCTGGTCGCCGCCGAGCGCCAGGGCGTCGACCCGGCCGTGCTCAACGGCACGCTCCAGACCGACATCTTCAAGGAGTACATCGCCCAGAAGGAGTGGCTCTTCGAACCCGAGCCGCACCTGCGCCTCATCGGCGACCTCATGGAGTACTGCGCGAACGGCATCCCCGCCTACAAGCCGCTCTCCGTCTCCGGCTACCACATCCGCGAGGCCGGGGCGACGGCCGCGCAGGAGCTCGCCTACACCCTGGCCGACGGCTTCGGCTACGTGGAACTCGGCCTCTCCCGCGGCCTGGACGTGGACCACTTCGCCTCCGGCCTCTCCTTCTTCTTCGACGCGCACCTCGACTTCTTCGAGGAGATCGCCAAGTTCCGCGCCGCCCGCCGCATCTGGGCCCGCTGGATGAAGGAGGTCTACGGAGCGAAGTCGGACAAGGCCATGTGGCTGCGCTTCCACACCCAGACCGCCGGCGTCTCCCTCACCGCGCAGCAGCCGTACAACAACGTCGTGCGCACCGCGGTCGAGGCCCTCGCGGCCGTCCTCGGCGGCACCAACTCCCTGCACACCAACGCCCTCGACGAGACCCTCGCCCTCCCCAGCGAGCAGGCCGCCGAGATCGCGCTGCGCACGCAGCAGGTACTGATGGAGGAGACCGGCGTCGCCAACGTCGCCGACCCGCTGGGCGGTTCCTGGTACGTCGAGCAGCTCACCGACCGCATCGAGGCCGACGCCGAGAAGATCTTCGACCAGATCAAGGAGCGCGGCCTGCGCGCCCACCCGGACGGCCGGCACCCCATCGGGCCGATCACCTCCGGCATCCTGCGCGGCATCGAGGACGGCTGGTTCACCGGCGAGATCGCCGAGTCGGCCTTCCAGTACCAGCGCTCCCTGGAGAAGGGCGACAAGCGGGTCGTCGGCGTCAACGTCCACCACGGCTCCGTCACCGGCGACCTGGAGATCCTCCGCGTCAGCCACGAGGTGGAGCGCGAGCAGGTCCGCGCCCTGGCCGCCCGCAAGGAGCGCCGCGACGAGGCCAAGGTGGCCGCCTCGCTGAAGGCGATGCTGGACGCCGCCCGCGACGGGTCGAACATGATCCCGGCCATGCTCGACGCCGTCCGCGCCGAGGCCACGATGGGCGAGATCTGCAACGTCCTGCGCGACGAGTGGGGCGTCTACACCGAGCCGCCCGGCTTCTAGGGGGGCCGCCCGGCCCCGGCCCGGAAACGCGACGGCCGGTCGTGCCCGCCCTGTGGCGGTGGGCGCGACCGGCCTTCCCGTTCTCCCGCTCAGGCCCGGGCCACGCCCTGGAGGCCGTGCATCAGGAGGGCGGTGAAGGCGCCCGCCCACAGTTCGTCCACCGGCTCGCAGCTCACCAGCGCCCGGTGCACCACCGTGCCCGCGATCACGTCGAAGATCAGGTCCGTGGTGTGGCGGGCCAGGGCCGCGTCCTCCTCGGGCGGGAGTTCGCCCCGGGCCTGTGCCCGTTCGCGGCCCAGTACGACGAGACGTTTCTGCCGGTCCACGATCGCCGACCGGATCCGGTCCCGCAGCGCCTCGTCCCGGGTGGACTCCGCGACCACGGCCATCAGGGCCGTACGGGCCTCGGGGCGCCGCAGCAGCCGCGCGAACTGGAGCACCACGTCCTCGACGTCGGCTTCGAGCGAGCCCCGGTCCGGCAGCTCCAGCTCGTCGAACAGTTCGGCGACCGCGTCCACGACCAGCTCGTTCTTGCCCGCCCAGCGCCGGTAGAGGGTGGTCTTCGCGACCCCGGCGCGGGCCGAGACGTCCCCCATCGTCAGCTTCGACCAGCCCAGCTCCACCAGCGCGTCCCGGGTCGCCGCGAGGATCGCGGTGTCGGCGGCCGCGCTGCGGGGCCGGCCGGTACGGCCGTGCGGGGAGCTGACGCCGGGGCTGGGGTTGCGCATGGCCGAGACCATACCCGTCGGTAGGGGAACCGAAAGGGGGCTGTTCGCTGTGGTTCAGATCACGGGGCGCGCGGGCTCCGGGGGAGTTACGCTACGGCTCGTAGCGTAAGAGCGACAACCACGCGAAGCTACTGGCGCCAGGTGGGGACCCGGCGCCGACCAACGGAATAACGCACAACGCAGGCCGATCTTCCGGGATCCTTTTCGTCGGCGCGCGCACTCGGGGGAGGATGTACGCATGCAGCCCAGAAACATGTCCATGAGCGGTGTGGTCGACCTCGCCGCTGTGAAGGCGGCCGGCGAAGCCAAGGCCAAGGCCGAGCAGGCGCGCAACGACGCGGCCCGGCAGGGCGGCGGCGGCGCGGGCAGCGCGCCCGGCGGCGCCGTACCGCCGTCCGCCCTCGTCATCGACGTATCCGAGGCGGGCTTCGAGCGCGACGTGCTCCAGCTCTCCAACGAGGTTCCGGTCGTCCTCGACTTCTGGGCCGAGTGGTGCGAGCCGTGCAAGCAGCTCAGCCCGCTGCTGGAGCGCCTGACCGTCGAGGCCAACGGCCGCTTCGTACTGGCGAAGATCGACGTCGACGCCAACCAGATGCTGATGCAGCAGTTCGGCATCCAGGGCATCCCGGCCGTGTTCGCCGTGGTCGCCGGCCAGGTGCTGCCGCTGTTCCAGGGCGTGGCGCCCGAGCAGCAGATCCGCGAGACCCTGGCCCAGCTGGTCCAGGTCGCCGAGGAGCGCTTCGGGCTCGTCGGCCTCCAGGTCGACGCCGGCGCCGAGGGCGCCCCGGCGGGTCCCGCCGAGGTTCCGGCCGGTCCGTACGACGCGCTGCTGGAGGCGGCCGTCGACGCGCTGGACGCGGGTGACCTGGGCGGCGCGGTGCAGGCGTACAAGAACGTACTGGCCGACGACCCGGCGAACACCGAAGCGAAGCTGGGCCTGGCCCAGGCCGAGCTGCTGTCCCGGGTGCAGCACATGAACCCGCAGACGGTGCGCGCCGAGGCGGCCGCGAACCCGAAGGACCCGGCCGCGCAGATGGCAGCGGCCGACCTGGACCTCGCGGGCGGGCACGTGGCCGACGCCTTCGGGCGCCTGGTGGATACGGTCCGGGTGACGTTCGGTGACGACCGGGACGCGGTACGGGTCCGGCTGCTGGAGCTGTTCGAGGTGATCGGCGCGGACGACCCGCGCGTCTCGCAGGCCCGTACGGCTCTGGCCCGGGTGCTGTTCTAGCCGTACTCAGGTTGCGTATGCAGCTGCCGGCGATTTGTTGACACGGAGATAAACAGCGGCCGCGCTTTGCCAAAACTTGGTAATCGCGGCCGCTGTTACTCGCAGTAAATCGAACCCCGTGAACTGTCCGGTTGGTTCGTTCTTCTCCCCTTCTGTCGTGGCCCACGGTGACACCCTGTGTGGCCGCGCGACGGCACCGGGCCAGACTCCGGTTATCCAGCCGTTACCCGCCAGTAACGAACCCCCTTGTGCCCCGGCCGGGAATGGACCACGATCGGCGACGCTCGGTCCTTCCCGCAGAACCGCTATCCGGAACCGCGGCGGAGGGTCCCCACCGGGCCGGCCGGTGACAGCGTCACCGGCTGTGGACAGGGGGGTCTCTGCCACACCCGGCAGGGCCTGTCCTCCAGGTTGCGCGAACGCGTGGCCCAGTGGTTGTCGCTCGGGGGTGAACGCCGGTGTATCGGACGCGGCTGCGCCGCGGCTCGGCCGCCTGCGCTCCTTCCCGAGGACGTAGCACTTCTCCCATCCCAGGACGGGCCTCCCGGCCCGGACCGGAGATGTACGTCCGAGAAGGAGGAACAAGATGAGTTCTCAGGTTCGTGGCGGGACCAGATGGAAGCGCTTCGCGCTCGTCATGGTCCCGAGCATCGCGGCCACGGCCGCGGTCGGTGTGGGTCTGGCGCAGGGTGCCCTCGCGGCGTCCTTCAGCGTTTCGGGCCAGGACTTCAAGGTGTCGGCGGACGAGCTCGTCGGTCAGGACCTGATCCAGTACGGCAGCGTCGCCGAGGGCAAGACGATCGGCAGTGACAAGGTCTCCAAGCACCCGGTCACGATCTCCGGCTTCAGCTCGGCCAAGATCACCAACATGTGCCAGTCGCTGGTGACCCCGGTGCCGGGTCTCGGTGCCATCACCCTGCAGCTGCGCACGGGCAACAAGGGCCGTTCGGCCGAGGCGACCAACCTCTACCTGGACGTGGCCGAGCTGGACGCGGACGCCAAGTTCGACCAGCTCGACATCGGTGTCGCGGTGGGCGACCCCAGCCACACCACCAAGCCCGTCCCCAACACGGTGGCGGACGGCGCGCTCTTCTCGCAGCGCGCCAAGACGGCGACGCTGACCAAGGTGCGCCAGAAGGCGTGGGCGACGACGGCGGGCACCTTCACGCTGCCCGACCTCAAGCTGCGCCTGATCAGCGGCAACGAGCCGTGCTACCAGGACGAGAAGTAAGCCTCTTCCGTCCTGTGACGTGACCGGGCGGGCGGACGGCGGCAGCGGCCGCCGTGCGCCCGCCCGGGCTCCACAGATTTCCCCGTACCACCGTTTCCAGGGAGCTGTTGTCCATGAACCCCGCGTCCCAGGTTCGCGCCGCAGACGACCACTGGCTCACCGTCGCACGCCATCAGTTCCGTGACTGGCGGGGCGGCCGCCCCTTCTGGGCCGGCCTGTTCACGACCCTCGGTGGTGTGCCGATCGCCTACTTCCCGTACGCGGACGTCCGGCTGGGCAACGTCACCATCGCCATGGCGACGACGGCCGGGGCCGGCTCGCTCATCATCGGCGTTCTCCTGATCACGCTGGGCATCGCCCTCTGGTTCCAGCAGGGCATCCGGGTCTTCGCCGGCGTCGCCGCGATCCTGCTCGCCCTGGTGTCGATCCCGGTGTCCAACCTCGGAGGCTTCTTCATCGGCTTCCTCGCTTCCCTGATCGGCGGCTGCCTCGCCCTCGCCTGGGCGCCGGGCGTCGCGGTGGAGGAGGAGCCCGCCGACGCGGCCGACGTTGCGCCCGTGGACCCGTTCCACGGCATCCCGGGTCCCCGTCCCACGGAAACGGCGTACTCGACCGAGACGACTGCCCACGCCGATGGCGGGAGGAACAGTGCCGGGTGACGAGACGCAGCGGGGCATGGACCCCGGTGCGGAACCCCGCGTGAGAAAGGGACCGCGCCACGCGGCGCCCAGGAAGTCGCTGCTGAACAAGATCCAGATACCCGTCGGAAAGACGATGGCGCTCGCGGCGATGCCGACGGCGGTCCTCGTCGGGATGGGCATCGCGCCGAAGCTGGCGCTGGCCGACGACAAGGACTTCCCGTACGCGCCGGGCCCGTGCGTGACCCGGTCCGACGAGCCCACGAAGTCGCCCTCTCCGACGCCTTCGACGTCCACGTCGCCGTCGCCCTCGGTCTCCGCCTCACCGGGTGCGAGCCCGTCCCCGGGTGCGAGCAAGGCGCCGAAGCCGTCGACGAGCCCCTCGGCCTCCCCGTCCGCCAAGAAGCCCGAGACCCCGAAGACGACGGCTTCGCCGTCGCCGTCGACCTCGGCTCCGGCCGCCAAGCCGGCGAACCCGCTGGACCCGCTGGGCGTCGGCGACGCCCTCAAGGACCTCGTGGGCGGACTCGGCAAGCCCCTCCAGGACGCGAAGAAGCCGGCCACCCCGGCACCCGCGCCCACCCCGAGCACGACGAAGACCGCCGACCCGACGGCCGACGCGATCCGCGACGCCGCGAAGAAGGCCGGGGTGAAGGTCGAGGAACTCCCGCAGAGCGTCAAGGACACGGTCACCAAGCCGAAGGACGAGACGGGCAGGACGGCCAAGGACGAGGACGGCGCCTCGCCCAGCCCCTCCCCGAGCACGTCGGCGACGACGGGCCCGGACGGGAAGCAGCCCTTCCCCTGCCCGACCTTCGACGCCGAGGCCTTCGCCAACGCCAAGCTGGAGCAGGGGATCCCGCTCCTGCCGGACGAGCCCTGGTACCTGGACAGCTCGTTGCTGACCCTCTACGGCCTCGACTACGAGGGCATCGTGGAGGTGAAGACGGCGAGCGGCAAGGTCAAGAAGGTCCTGAAGTTCACGGCGGACTCGCTGGACATCAAGGACCTCTACCAGACCGTGGGCAAGAGCCCCACCATCGCCCACCTGAAGTCGCGTCCGGGCTCCACGTCCACGATCCGGGGCGCGAAGGTGACGATGTACACGGAGAGCCTCAAGGGCAACCTGCTAGGGATCATCCCGGTCGAGTTCACCCCGAACACCCCGCCGCCCGTGAACGTCCCCTTCGCCTTCTTCACGAAGGTCAAGGTCGTCCAGGCCGGCCAGTTCGGCGGCAACCTCACCGTCCCGGGCCTGAAGAACTACGTCGGCCCGGCGGAGAAGTAGTCCCCGCACGCGAAGAAGGCCTGCACCCCTCGGGGTGCAGGCCTTCTTGCGCGGTCGGGCGGGCTAGGAAGCCGCCGCCGGTCCCTGCGGCGGGTCCAGGACGTCCGCCTTCGCCTGGAGCTCCTCCGCGATGTCGTCCCAGTCGGGGCCGAAGGCGAGGAGGTCGTCAGCCGCCTCCCGCAGCAGTGCCGCGTCGTCCGGGCGCTGCAGGCACGCGATCCGGTAGGCCAGGTTGCGCGCCCACGGAGGGAGGCCGATGAAGTTCTCGGCCTTCAGCGTGCGCAGCATGGAGAGGATCTCGTCCGGGCCCGCGTAGATGATCGTCTCCACGTACTCGAACTCGGCCAGGCCGAACTGCTCGGGGGTCACTTCCGGGTTGTCCTCCGGTGTGACACCGTGCCCCAGCTTCAACAGCTCCGTCACGGTCGTTCGTTGTTCGCTCATCAGCCGGTCCGGTAGTAGGTCGAGATGGACATCAGGTCGTCGCCGGCCCTGAAGAGGTGCCCGGTGATCTCCATGCCGTCGATCGTGACGACGATCTTCTTGAACCCCTGGATGGCACCGTTCAGGCCCATTTCCTCCAGGGTCTTGAGGATAAGCGCCTTCTCGATGGTGTCGGGGCTCAGGTGCGTGGTTTCCAGCGCGGGGAAAGACGGCGCGCCCTTGGGGGCCTTGTGCGCCCGGTGCATCGCGTGGCCGGTGCTGATCGTCCACTTCCAGCCGCCGGCGGAGAGCGCCCGCTTCATGAGGGTGGCGTCGATGCCCGCCGCGGAGGTGACGGTGTAGGCACTGAACTCCACGTGCGCGCTGACCTGGGCGATCGGCTTCAGCCGGGCCAGCGTCTGGACGGCTGCCGCCGTCGCGCGGAAGTAGCCGCCGAGGCCGACCGCGATCTTGGTCACGGCCACCGCGACCTGCGGGATCTTCAGCACCGCGGCGCCCACGAGGACGACGTTCAGCGCCGTCCACAGGCAGCTCTCCACGTCCCAGGAGGAGAAGCACTTCTTCGCGGCCGTGACGCCCAGGACGTCGAGGAGGATCTGGCCGCCGTTCTCGACCACCCAGTCGATGACGTCCTTGTTGGCCGCCTCCAGGGCGGCCTTGTACTCGTCCACGCAGGCCTGACCGCAGGCCTTGCGCAGCGCCTCCTCCTGGGTGAGGTTCAGGTCCGCGCCGCCGTACCCCTGGCCGCCGTTGTTCTTGGAGGCCGCGATCTGCGCGGCGCGTTGCTCCTCCTCCCACTTCCGGAGGGCCTCTTCGGCCCGGTCCGCCGACGCGTCGGCGTCCTTGGCGGACTGCTGGGCGTTGGCGGCGGCACCTTCCGCGGCCTTCGCGTCCGACTCGGCCTTGGTGGCCGCGCTGTTCGCGGCGTCGGAGTCCTTCTTCGCCGCGTTGGCGGCGTTACGCGCGTTGGCGGCGCTCTTCTCCGCCTCGGTCGCCTCGCTGTTGGCGGCGGCGGCCTCGCTGGCCGCGTCCCGCGAGGCGTTGCCGGCGAGGACGACCTCGGCACCGGCCTGGGAGTTGTACTCCGTCGCCTTGGTCTCGGCGGCCTTGGCGGCGGCCGCGGCCTTGGCCGCCGTGGCGGCGGAGGCACGCGCGGCGGCGACCGACTTCAGCGCGGCGGCGGTGTCGGCCGCCGCGGCGGCGGAGGCCTGGGCGGCGAGCTTGGCGTCACCGGATGCCTTGTCGGCCAGTGCCTTGGCGGCCGCCGCGGCCTTGGTGGCCTCCTCGGACTTCGCGGTGGCCGCCGCCGCCTGCTGCTCGGCGAGCGACTTGGCGGACTGGCCCACCAGGACCGCGAAGGCGGCGGCGGAGTCGGACTCCCGGTACGGGGTGCCGGTCGCGATGGCGGTGTTGGCCGGCTTGACGGCTTCCGCCGCCGAGTCACGGGCGGCCGTGGCCGCCTGGGCGGTCGCGTAGGCGTGTCCGGCGGTGACCGCGGACCAGGCCGAGGTCTTCTCGGCCTCGTCCTGGGCCGCGGCCGCTTCCTTCTTGGCCTGGGCCGCGGCGGCCTGGGCCTTCTTGGCCTCCGCCTCCGCCTTCACGGCGTTCGCCTTCGCGGCGTCGGAGGCGTCGATGGCCTCGGCGGCGGCCGCGTGGGCCGTCTGGGCGGCGGCGTAGCTGGTCCACCACTGCGAGTTCGCGTTCTCGTACGCGGCCTGCGAGCGGGCGGCGGCGCCCTGGGCGCGCGTGGCGGCGGCACGGGCCTCGACCGCTGCGGAGCCCGCCTCGTCGGCTGCGGTACGGGCGCGGTCCGCCGCGCCCTTCGCGGTGTTGGCCGCGGCGCGGGCCTCCGTGGCGGCCTTGCGGCTGTCCCCGGCGGCGGCGGTGCCCTCGGCGGCGGCCGCCGCCGACTCCAGGGCCGCGGCGCGGGCGTCCTTGGCGCGCATGTCGCGCTCCGCCCGCGCGGCCGCGTCACGGGCGGTGGCCGCCCGGTTCTCGGCGCCTTCGGCGGCGTCCAGCTTGTCCGCGGCGGTCGAGCCGGCGGACTCGGCGGCGGTACGGGCGTTGGCGGCCGTCTCGCGCTCGGTGGTGGCGCGCTTCTCCGCCGCGAGCGCCTTGTTCCGCTCCGCCGTGGCCTTGGCGTGCTCGGCCTTGGCGACGTCACGTTCCTGCTCGGCCTTGATCCGCTGGGCCTTGGCGTTGTCCGCGGCCGTCTTCGCCGTGTCCCGCGCCGCCTCCGCCGTGGCCTGGGCGGTCTTCGCCTTGGCGGCGTTCTCCGCGGCCTCCTTGGCCTGGGCCGCGGCCGACGTGGCGGCGGCCTTCGCCTGGGCGGCGGCCTCCTGCGCGGCGACGCGGCGGAACTCGGTGTTCAGGGCGTGCGACTGGGTCTGCGCCAGGGCGTACAGGGTGTTGCTGTCCGCGACCGTCGCCTTGGCGGCGTTCGACGCCGTCTCCGCGGCCTTCGCCGCGGCCTGGGCGGCGGCGGCCGAAGCCTTCGCGACCTGGACGGACTGCTGCGCGAAGAGCAGACCCCGGCCGCGCGGAGCCTTGGCCGCGTCGGCGAGCGCCCACGCCGCGTCCTGCGCGGTGTCGGCCTTCTCGGACGCCGTCTTGGCGGAGGCGGCGGAGGCCGCCGCGGTCTTCGCCTGCTCGGCGGCCTTGGTGCGGGCCGTGGCCAGGTCCTTCGTGGCCTGGGTGAACACGGACGCGGCGGGACGGCCCGAGTCGTTGGCCGGCCGGCCGGCCCAGTACTTCTGCCAGGTCAGGATCTGGTCGGCGAGCCACGCCTGGCCCAGCGCCTCGATCATGGCCTCGGTGGACTCGCGCACCTCGGCCGCGGCCGCGACCTCGGCGTTGACGATCTCCGCACGCGGCTTGGCCTGGGTGGCGTACTCCTTCTCCCACTCCAGGTGCGCGGTGACGACGATCGGGGACATGACGCGGTAGAAGTCGAGCGGGTTGCGGCTGTCGCACGCGCCCCAGGCGACCTTCAGCGCCTCGACCTCAAGACGGAACTCCGCCGAGTCCTCGGCCGGGGTCTTGGCCATGTAGCCGCCGAGCCGCAGGTAGCGCGCGATGTCGCTCGCGGTCGGCATGCGGTAGTTGCCGCTCGACGCGTCCTTCAGCATGCCGTTGGTGACGAAGTCGTGGTTCTCGTCCTTGCCCCCCAGCTCGGCGGCGAGACCCTTGGCCTTGTCGAGGGCGGCCTTCGAGGGCACGGCGTGGGCGTCGGAGCCCAGCTGGTTGTACAGGTCCCGCTGGGGGCCCAGGGTGAAGGCGACGACGTCCTTGTCGAACTTCGGGGCGTACTGGTCGACGCCCGCGCCCGTGCCGGACTTCCAGTACGGGTAGTTCGCCTTCTCCCAGCGCTCCCGCCGCTCGGCCGAGGCCACCGGGGAGCCCTCGTACGAGTCGCGGTCCTTGATCCGGGCCTGGTCCAGCGGGTACATGCCCGTGGCCAGGTCGGTGGCGGTGGCCAGGTCGGCGGCGGGACCGGTGAGGGCCTTGGCCGCCGTCTTCTTCATCTCGGGCCCGCCGATGTGCAGGGCGAAGCCGGCCGCGCAGCGGTCGAGGCGGGCCTGCTCGCCGAGGCTGATCGGGCGGTAGGGAGGGTCGGTGTCCGGGGGGACCTCGACGGCGCTCGCGGGGGCGGCCTGGATGAGGCCGACGAGGACCGCGGAGGCGGTGAGCAGGGCGGTGCCTGCCAGTCCGCGCCGCACGGCGTCGCGGGACGCGCGGCTCCTGCCCCGCAGGAGGGTGGTTCTTTGCACGTGCTTGTTGCCTGTCTTCAGGGGTTCGGTCAGCCCGAAGGAAGGCGCGTGCGTGCGTACGGCCGTGCCGCCGCGCATGTCGCGGTGGCACGGCGGAGTGGAGCAGAGATGGTCGTTTCCCCCTGTGCACGGGTCAGGTGCACAACCCCGTTCGCCTTCCCCCAAGGCGGTTCGAGCGTTTCACGATCGGGTTACCGGCGGTAGTGCGATTTCGGCCACACCCGCTGGGTTTCGGCCGAAACTACTGGCCGGTAGCCGCAGGCAACGGATGTCTGAGCACCGAAAACACCGAGGGCGGCACCCCGGGTCCCTGTTACGGGACCCGGGGTGCCGCCCTCGGTCTCTGTGCGGCAGAGTCAGGCGTTCAGGCCGTCAGGCCTTCGGGCTTCAGGCGGGGGTGCCGCCGCCCAGGTGGTGGACGCGGACCATGTTGGTCGTGCCCGGGACGCCGGGGGGCGAGCCGGCCGTGATGATCATGGTGTCGCCCGGGTTGAAGCGCTGGAGCTTCAGCACCTCGGCGTCGACCAGGTCCACCATCGCGTCCGTGCTGTCGGCGTGCGGGACGATGGCCGACTCGACGCCCCAGCTCAGGGTGAGCTGGTTGCGGGTGTTCACGTCCGTCGTGAACGCCAGGATCGGCTGCTGGGCGCGGTAGCGGGACAGGCGGCGGGCGGTGTCGCCGGACTGGGTGAAGGCGACCAGGGCCTTGCCGTCCAGGAAGTCCGCGATCTCGCAGGCCGCGCGGGCGACGGAGCCGCCCTGGGTGCGCGGCTTCTTGCCCGGGACCAGCGGCTGGAGGCCCTTGGCGAGGAGCTCCTCCTCGGCCGCGGTGACGATCTTCGACATCGTCTTGACGGTCTCGATCGGGTAGGCGCCCACCGAGGACTCGGCGGACAGCATGACCGCGTCGGCGCCGTCGAGGATGGCGTTGGCGACGTCGGACGCCTCCGCGCGGGTCGGGCGGGAGTTGGTGATCATCGACTCCATCATCTGGGTCGCGACGATCACCGGCTTGGCGTTGCGGCGGCACATCTCGATGAGCCGCTTCTGGACCATCGGGACCTTTTCGAGCGGGTACTCGACGGCCAGGTCGCCGCGGGCCACCATGACCGCGTCGAAGGCCGCGACGACGGCCTCCATGTTCTCGACGGCCTGGGGCTTCTCCACCTTGGCGATGACGGGGACCCGGCGGCCCTCCTCGTCCATGACGCGGTGGACGTCCTTGACGTCGTTGGCGTCGCGGACGAAGGAGAGGGCGACCATGTCGCAGCCCATGCGGAGGGCGAAGCGCAGGTCGTCGATGTCCTTCTCCGACAGGGCGGGGACGTTCACGGCCGCGCCGGGCAGGTTGATGCCCTTGTGGTCGGAGATGACACCGCCCTCGATGACGATGGTCTTGACCCGGGGGCCGTCGACCTCGGTCACCCGGAGCTCGACGTTGCCGTCGTTGATCAGGACCTGGTCACCCTTGGCGACGTCGCCCGGGAGGCCCTTGTAGGTGGTGCCGCAGATGGACTTGTCGCCCGGGACGTCCTCGGTGGTGATGGTGAACTCGTCACCGCGCACCAGCTCGACGGGACCCTCGGCGAAGGTTTCGAGACGGATCTTGGGGCCCTGGAGGTCGGCGAGGACGCCGACCGCGCGCCCGGTGTCCTCGGAGACCTTCCGGACGCGGTCGTACCGCTCCTGGTGTTCTGCCTGGGACCCGTGGCTGAAGTTGAATCGGGCCACGTTCATACCTGCCTCGATGAGTGCTTTCAGCTGCTCATACGAGTCGACGGCGGGGCCCAGCGTGCAGACGATTTTGGAACGGCGCATGACCGGATCCTATCCGTTTGTTTCGTAGCGGAATATTCCGTCTGGCGGAAAGTCCAAGTGACTACTGGGTAACCAGCGCGTACGCCTGGGCGGCGATCTCCAGCTCCTCATCGGTCGGGACCACCGCCACCGCCACCCGCGCGTAGTCCGGGGAGATCAGCCGGGGCTCCGGGGAGCGCGCGGCGTTCGCCTCCAGGTCCAGCGCGAGGCCGAGCTCCTCCAGGCCGGCGATCGCCGCCTCCCGCACGGCGGAGGCGTTCTCGCCGACGCCCGCCGTGAACACCACCGCGTCCACCCGTCCCAGGACCGCCGTGTACGCGCCGATGTACTTCTTCAGACGGTGGACGTACGCCGCCAGCGCGAGTCGGGCCGCCTCGTCGCCCTCGCCCGCGCGCCGCGTCACCTCGCGCATGTCGTTGTCGCCGCACAGACCCAGCAGACCGCTCTTCTTGTTGAGCAGCGAGTCGATCTCGTCGACCGAGAGCCCGCCCACCCGCGCCAGGTGGAAGATCACCGCCGGGTCCAGGTCGCCGGAGCGGGTTCCCATGACCAGCCCCTCCAGCGGCGTCAGGCCCATCGAGGTCTCCATGCAGACCCCGCCGCGCACCGCCGAGGCGGAGGCGCCGTTGCCGAGGTGGAGCACGATCACGTTCACGTCCTCCACCGGCTTGCCCAGCAGCGCCGCCGTCGCGCGCGACACGTAGGCGTGGGAGGTGCCGTGGAACCCGTACCGCCGGATGGCGTACTTGTCGGCGGTCGCCGCGTCGATCGCGTACCGGGCCACGTGCTCCGGCATCGTCGAGTGGAAGGCGGTGTCGAAGACCGCCACCTGCGGCAGGTCCGCGCGCAGCTCGCGCGCCACCTCGATGCCGGTCACGTTCGCCGGATTGTGCAGCGGGGCCAGCGGGATCAGGCTGCGGATCTCCGCGAGCACCTCGTCGTCGATGACGGTCGGCCGGGTGAACCGGGTACCGCCGTGCACCACCCGGTGGCCCACGGCCGCCAGTTCGGGGGAGTCCAGGCCGAGGCCGTCGGCCGCCAGCTCCGCCGCGACGGCCCGCAGGGCGGCGCCGTGGTCGGCGATCGGGCCGAGCCGCTCGCGCTTGCCGCCCTCGGCGCCGGCCCCGGTGAGCGGCTCGTGCACGAGGCGGGAGGTCTCCTCGCCGATGCGCTCCACCAGGCCGGAGGCGAGGCGGGAACGGTCGGTCATGTCGAGCAGCTGGTACTTCACCGACGAGGAGCCGGAGTTGAGGACGAGTACGCGCGTTGCGGTCACGGTGGGGGGTCTCTCCTTCGGGTGGGGCGGGGGGATCACTGGGCCTGGGGCCGGGACTGCGACTGCGCCTGGATCGCGGTGATCGCCACGGTGGTGACGATGTCCTGGACCAGCGCGCCGCGCGAGAGGTCGTTGACCGGCTTGCGCAGGCCCTGGAGGACGGGGCCGACCGCGACGGCTCCGGCCGAACGCTGCACCGCCTTGTACGTGTTGTTGCCCGTGTTCAGGTCAGGGAAGATCAGCACGCTCGCCCGGCCGGCCACCTCGGAGCCGGGCAGCTTGGTCGCGGCGACGGAGGGCTCGACGGCGGCGTCGTACTGGATCGGGCCCTCGATGAGCAGGTCCGGGCGCTGCTCGCGGACGGCCTCGGTGGCCTTGCGGACCTTCTCCACGTCCGCGCCGGAGCCGGAGGTGCCGGTGGAGTACGAGAGCATCGCGATCCGCGGGTCGACGCCGAAGGCCGCGGCGGTGGCGGCCGACTGGACGGCGATGTCGGCGAGTTGTGCGGCGTCGGGGTCCGGGTTGACGGCGCAGTCGCCGTAGACGAGGACCTGGTCGGCCAGGCACATGAAGAAGACGGAGGAGACGATCGAGGCCTCGGGCTTGGTCTTGATGATCTCGAAGGCGGGGCGGATGGTGGCGGCGGTGGAGTGCACCGAGCCGGAGACCATGCCGTCGGCCAGGCCCTCCTGGACCATCAGGGTGCCGAAGTAGTTGACGTCGGTGACGACGTCGTGGGCCAGCTCGACGGTCATGCCCTTGTGCGCGCGGGCCTTGGCGTAGTACTCGGCGAACCGTTCCCGCAGGGGGGAGGTCGCCGGGTCGATCAGCTGCGCGGCCGAGATGTCGACGCCCAGGTCGCCGGCCTTCTTCAGGATGGCCTGCTCCTCGCCCAGCAGGGTCAGGTCGCACACCCCCCGGCGCAGCACCACGTCCGCGGCGCGCAGCACCCGCTCCTCGGTGCCCTCGGGCAGCACCACGCGGCGCCGCTCGGAGCGGGCCCGCTCCAGCAGCTCGTGCTCGAACATCATCGGGGTGACGCGCTCGGAGCGGGTGACGGACAGCAGCCCGCGCAGTTCGGCGGTGTCCACGTGCCGTTCGAAGAGGCCGAGCGCGGTCTCCAGCTTGCGCGGGGTCGCGGAGTTCAACCGGCTCTGCAGGGAGAAGAGTTCGGCGGCGGTGGGGAAGCTGTTGCCGGCCACCGAGACCACCGGGGTGCCGGGGGCGAGCTTCGAGGCCAGGGTGAGGACGTCCTGGGACGGGCGCTCGTTCAGGGTCAGCAGCACGCCCGCGATCGGCGGGGTGCCCGAGGCGTGAGCGGCGAGCGCGCCCACCACCAGGTCGGCCCGGTCCCCGGGGGTGACGACGAGGCAGCCGGGGGTCAGGGCGTTCAGGAAGTTGGGCAGCATGGCGCCGCCGAAGACGAAGTCCACGGCGTCGCGGGCGAGGCCGGCCTCGTCGCCGAGGAGCACCTCGCCGCCGAGCGCCCGGGTGATCTGGGCGACGGTCGGGGCGGACAGGTTCTTGTCGTCGGGCAGGACGTAGCAGGGCACGGGGAGGCGGGCGGCGAGCCGCTCGGCTATGGCGTCGCGGTCCTCGCGGGCCACCCGGTTGACGACCATCGCCACGACGTGGCAGCCGAGGCTCTCGTAGGCCCGGTGGGCGCCCTGGGCCTCGGCGCGGACGGCGTCGGCGGGCTGCTTGGTGCCGCCGACGACGGGGACGACGACCGCGCCCAGCTCGTTGGCGAGGCGGGCGTTCAGCGCGAGCTCGTCGGGCAGGTTGGTGTCGGCGTAGTCGGTGCCGAGGACCAGCATGACCTCGTAGTCCCGGGCCACCCGGTGGTAGCGGTCGACCAGCCGGGAGACCAGCTCGTCGGTGCCCTTCTCGGCGAGGACGGCGGAGGCCTCGTGGTACTCCATGCCGTAGGCCGTGGCCGCGTCCTGGTCCAGCCGGTAGCGGGCCCGCAGCAGGTCGAAGAGCCGGTCCGGCCCGTCGTGCAGCAGGGGGCGGTACACGCCGACCCGGCCCGTCTGCCGGGTCAGGAGCTCCATGATCCCGAGTTCGACGACCTGCCGGCCGTCACCCCGCTCGATACCGGTCACGTACACGCTGCGCGTCACGCGTGCTCTCCGTCCCATGCAGTGAATGTCTGATTGGTGTGCCTCGACCTCTTGACAATACCTCCGGCAGTGGATAGAGCGCCCCCGGGAAAAGGTCCGGGCGGGAGGGACGAAAGGCCTGGTGGGTGGAGCGGTGCCGAGCGCGCACCCCTCCCGGAACATGGAACAATCGGACAGGCGTCATCAAATACGACCTTCATATGTACGGCAGGAGACACAGCACGATGCGTATCGGAGTTCTCACCGCAGGCGGCGACTGCCCGGGACTGAACGCTGTCATCCGGTCGGTCGTACACCGTGCCGTCGTCGGACACGGGGACGAGGTCATCGGTTTCGAGGACGGCTTCAAGGGCCTCCTCGACGGCCACTACCGCCCCCTCGACATCAACGCCGTCAGCGGCATCCTGGCCCGCGGCGGCACGATCCTCGGCTCGGCGCGCATGGAGCGCGCGCGGCTGCACGAAGCCGCCGAGAACGCCCACGAGCTGGCACGCCGTTACGGCATCGACGCGCTGATCCCGATCGGCGGCGAGGGCACCCTGACGGCCGCCCGGATGCTCGCGGACGCGGGGATGCCGGTGGTCGGCGTACCGAAGACCATCGACAACGACATCTCCTCCACCGACCGGACCTTCGGCTTCGACACGGCCGTCACGGTCGCCACCGAGGCAATCGACCGGCTCAAGACCACCGCCGAGTCCCACCAGCGCGTGATGGTGGTCGAGGTCATGGGCCGTCACGCGGGCTGGATCGCCCTGGAGTCCGGCATGGCCGGCGGCGCCCACGGCATCTGCCTGCCCGAGCGCCCCTTCGAGGTGGACGCCCTGGTGAAGATGGTGGAGGAACGGTTCGCCCGCGGCAAGAAGTTCGCCGTCGTCTGCGTGGCCGAGGGTGCGCACCCGGCTGCCGGCTCCATGCCGTACGAGAAGGGCGCCATCGACCAGTACGGCCACGAGCGCTTCGCCGGCATCGGCAACCGGCTGGCCATCGAGCTGGAGCACCGCCTCGGCAAGGAGGCCCGCCCGGTCATCCTCGGCCACGTCCAGCGCGGCGGCGTGCCCACCGCCTACGACCGCGTCCTCGCCACCCGCTTCGGCTGGCACGCCGTCGAGGCCGTGCACCGCGGGGAATTCGGCAACATGACCGCCCTGCGCGGCACCGACATCGTGATGGCCCCGCTGGCCGAGGCCGTCACCGAGCTCAAGACCGTCCCCGAGGACCGGATGTACGAGGCCGAGTCGGTCTTCTGACCGGGCGGACGGCCCCGCCCGCCGGGACCGACGTCCCGACTTCCCCGCCGAACGGCCCCGGCGCGCCTCCCCCGGGAAGTGCCCGGGGCCGCCGCGTACCCGCCGGGTGCCCGGCGCGGCCCGCCGGGTCAGGCACCGCCGGCCAGGGCCCAGAACCGGTCCGTGATCTCCGAGAGGAACTCCCGCCCCGCGTCGCCCGTGCCGGCCGCGCCCTCGGCGCCGCCCCAGCCGAGGGTGGCCACCATCCGCGACTGGTAGTCGTTGTAGAGGAGCTCCAGGACCCGCTCCAGGTGGGCCTTGGGCACCGGCAGCAGCTTGCCCAGCGGCTTCACGTAGGCCTGCCAGCGGGTGGTGGCCGCGCTGCGCAGCAGGTCGGCGAGCTCCTCGTGCTTGCCGGTGGCCGTCACGAACTGGGCCAGGGTCAGGCCGAGCACCGAGGCGAGGGCGGCGGACTGGCGTTCGTTGCCCTTCCAGCGCCCGGTCTCCTCCATCTTCCGGTACGCGTTCGCCTCGACCCCGATCCGGCGGGCCAGGTCCTCCGGGTCCAGGCCCCGGGCGATGCGGTGTTCCCGCAGGGTGACGGGCTCGGCCAGCAGCTCCCCGGGGGAGCACCAGAGCACGCCGGCCAGCGCCGTGAGCTCGGCGGAGGTCGGCGACTGCTCGCCCCGCTCCCAGGCCATGACGGTCTCTGGTGCGACGAGCAGTCCGTACTGGGCCCGCAGGCCGTAGGCGACATGACCGGGAGCCATGCCCAGGGCCGCGCGCAGGCGGCGCGCGGCGGGGGCATTGAAAGGTGGGCTGGAGTGCACAGGGCACACGGTAGAAGTGGCCAACCTTCGACGACTACAGACTATTCAAACAAGCCCATAACTCGTAGGAAAGTCCTATGGAGTTCATGACTTTGGGCGGTTTTCCCGGCGACTGTCCGGTAATCGGATCATGCGAAGATCCATTTTGCGGATGGGGCCAGCGTACGGATTAGGCCACTCCATTTCAGGTGACCCGGGGAGCCCGCGGAGTGATCCCGGTCACTCGACGTGAACCGTTCCGGCCCGCCGTCCGTGATCCATGTCGGGGCCCTCGCATACGGGGGTGGCGAGGGCCCCGCATCCCCCCGCCGGACGCCCGCCCTTCCCTTGACGTCGGCGTCAAGGAATACGGTCGGGCCATGCGCATCGGCGAACTGGCGAAGCGGGCCGGGACCAGCACCCGGACGCTCAGGTACTACGAATCACGCGGACTGCTCGCGGCCCGGCGGACCGGCAACGGCTACCGCGACTACGACGAGGACGACCTGCGCCTGCTGCGCCAGATCCGGATCCTCCAGGACTTCGGCTTCGAGCTGGAGGAGACCCGGCCGTTCGTCGAATGCCTGCGCGCCGGCCACCCGGCCGGCGACTCCTGCCCGGCCTCGCTCGCGGTCTACCGCCGCAAGCTCGCGGAGCTGGACGCCCTGATCGGCCAGCTGGCCGACGTGCGCGACCAGGTCGCCCGCCAGCTGGCGGCGGCCGAGGAGGCCGCCGGGGAAGCCGCGCCGCGCTGCGAGATGACCGGCTGAAGAGGGCCGGCCGAAGAGGACCCGCCGGACGGAACCGGCTGACGAGAGGGGAACGGAAATGATCCACGCCAAGGGTGTGGCCGAAGTGACCGACGCCGACTTCGAGGCGCAGGTGCTGGCCGAACGGGGACGGCCCGTACTGGTGGAGTTCACCGCCGACTGGTGCGGCCCCTGCCGCCAGCTCGCCCCGGTGCTCTCCGCCGTGGCCGCCGAGCGGGCCGACCACCTCAAGGTCGTCCAGATCGACGCGGACAGCAACCCCGCCACCGTCACGCGCTACGGGGTGCTGTCCATGCCGACCATGCTCCTCTTCCGCGACGGCGAGCCCGTCCGGCAGATCGTCGGCGCCCGGCCCAAGCGCCGGCTCCTTCAGGAGCTCGACGAGGCCCAGGCGACGGCGACGGCGCCGGTCACGGCCTGAGCCAGACCGTCGCCATCGGCGGGAGCGTCATCCGCAGGCTCGCCGCCCGCCCCTGGGCCGGTACCGGCTCCGGGCGCAGCGGCCGGTCGTGGTGGACGCCGCTCCCGCCGTACCCCTCCCGGTCGGTGTTGAGGACCTCCCGCCACAGCGGCACCTCCTCCGGCACCCCGATCCGGTAGCCGTGCCGGACCACGGGGGAGAAGTTCGAGACGCACAGCAGCTGCGAGCCGTCCTGCGCGAACCGCAGGAACGCGAACACGTTGTCCTCGGCGGCGTCCGCCTCCACCCACGCGAAGCCCTCCGGCACCGTGTCCCGCTCCCACAGCGCCGGGGCCGCCGTGTACGCGCGGTTGAGGTCGCGCACCAGGTCCCGCACCCCCCGGTGGTCGCCGGCCGCCGGGTAGGAGGAGTCCAGCAGCCACCAGTCCGGCCCGTACGTCTCCGACCACTCCGAACCCTGGGCGAACTCCTGCCCCATGAACAGCAGTTGCTTGCCCGGGTGGGCCCACATGAAGCCCAGGTACGCGCGGTGCGTGGCCCGCTGCTGCCACCAGTCGCCCGGCATCTTCGACACCAGCGAGCGCTTGCCGTGCACCACCTCGTCGTGCGAGATCGGCAGCACGTAGTTCTCGCTGAACGCGTACACCATCCCGAAGGTCATGTCGTGGTGGTGGTACTTGCGGTGCACCGGCTCCTTCGACACGTAGCGCAGCGTGTCGTGCATCCAGCCCATGTTCCACTTCAGGCCGAAGCCCAGCCCGCCGGAGTCCGTCGGCCGCGTGACCCCGTCCCAGGCCGTCGACTCCTCCGCGATCGTCACCACACCCGGGCAGCGCCGGTAGACCACCGCGTTCATCTCCTGGAGCAGGGCCACGGCGTCCAGGTCCTCCCGGCCGCCGTGCTCGTTCGGCGACCACTGGCCCTCGTCGCGCGAGTAGTCCAGGTACAGCATCGAGGCCACCGCGTCCACGCGCAGCCCGTCCACGTGGAACTCCTGGCACCAGTAGACGGCGTTGGCCACCAGGAAGTTGCGGACCTCCTTGCGCCCGTAGTCGAACTCCAGCGTCCCCCAGTCCGGGTGCGCGGCCCGGCGCGGGTCCTGGTGCTCGTACAGCGGCCGCCCGTCGAACTCGGCGAGCGCCCAGTCGTCGCGCGGGAAGTGCGCCGGCACCCAGTCGACGATCACCCCGATCCCGGCCCGGTGCAGCGCGTCCACGAGCAGCCGGAAGTCGTCCGGGGTGCCCATCCGCGAGGTCGGGGCGAAGAAGCCGGTGACCTGGTAGCCCCAGGACCCGCCGAAGGGGTGCTCGGCGACCGGCATGAACTCCACGTGCGTGAACCCGAGCTCCTTCACGTACGCGGGCAGCTGGTCGGCCAGCTGCCGGTACGTGAGCCCCGGCCGCCAGGACGCCAGGTGCAGCTCGTACACCGACAGCGGCGCCTGGTGCGGGGCGCGGGCACCGCGCGTGGCCATCCACTCCGCGTCCTGCCACACGAACCGCGAGGCGGTGACCACCGAGGCGTTCGCCGGCGGGACCTCCGCGTACTGCGCCATCGGGTCGGCGCGCAGGGTGTGGCCGCCGTCCGGGCGGGTGATGTCGTACTTGTACAGGGCGCCCTCGCCGACCCCGGGCAGGAACAGCTCCCACACCCCGGTCGAGCCGAGGGAGCGCATCGGGTAGGCCACCGAGTCCCAGTACGAGAAGTCCCCCGTGACCCGCACCCCCCGGGCGTTCGGCGCCCACACCGTGAAGCGGGTGCCGGCCACGCCCTGGTGCTCCATCGGCCGGGCGCCCAGCGCCGTCCACAGTTCCTCGTGCCGGCCCTCGCCGATCAGGTGCAGGTCCAGCTCCCCGAGGGCGGGCAGGAACCGGTACGGGTCGTGGACCTCGACCTCGTCGCTCTCGTACGTCACCAGCAGCCGGTAGTCCGGCACCCCGGTCAGCGGCAGCAGCCCGGAGAACAGCCCGTCCCCGTCGTCGTACAGCTCGGCCCGCAGCCCCTTGGCCACGATGGTGACGGCCTTCGCGTACGGACGCAGCACCCGGAAGGCCACCCCGCCCCGCTGCGCGCGGGCGCCCAGCACCGCGTGCGGGTCGTGGTGGCGGCCCTCCAGCAGCCGGGCCCGTTCCTCCCCGTCCAGCGCGGGCGCCGGCCGGACCCCGTGCGGCGGGGCGGCGCGGCGGGCGCGTGGCGCGCGGGCCCGCTTCGCGGGTTCGGGTACGGCTGCGGCTTCCTCGCGGACGGTCGGTGACGGCTGTCGTGCGGCGCTCACGGGAGCGGCCTCCTCGGGGGCTTCGGGTGGGGGGTGGGGGCGGTGCCGGGGGCCGGCGGGGGCATGCGGTGTGCGGGCCGCTGGGGTTCCGACAGCCGGCGGATCGCCGCCATCGGGACGTGCAGCCAGTCGGGGCGGTGCCGGGACTCGTACCGGGCCTCGTACACCGCCTTGTCGGTCTCGTACGCGCGCAGCAGCACCGGGTCCTCGCGCGGGTCGCGGCCGGTGGTGCGGGCGTAGCCCTCGCAGAACGCGGCCCGGCAGGCGTCGGCCCAGGCGGGGGCGAAGGGCCGGTGCGAGCGGGCGGCGTAGTCGAAGGAGCGCAGTATCCCGGCGATGTCCCGGACCGCCGGCTCGGGGCGGCGGCGGTCGGCGAGCGGCCGGGCCGGCTCCCCCTCGAAGTCGATCAGCGCCCAGCTGCCGTCGGCGGTGCGCAGGGTCTGGCCCAGGTGCAGGTCCCCGTGGATGCGCTGGGCGGGGACCCCGGCGCCCCGGGAGGCGGCCAGGGCGTCGAAGGCGCCGCGCAGCCCGGCCTCGTACGGCTGGAGCGCGGGCACCTCGCGGCAGGTGGCGGCGAGCCGGGCGGTCATCCCGGCGGCGAGCCGGGCGGTCTGCTCGGGGCCCAGGGCCAGGGTGGGCAGGGCGGTCGCGAGGGCGCTGTGCACCTCGGCGGTGGCCCGGCCCAGGGCGTGCGCCTCGGAGGTGAAGTCGGCCCCGGCCCCGAGTCTGCGCAGGGCCAGCTGCCAGCCGTCGTCGGAGCCGCGCAGGTAGGGCTGGAGCACGCCCAGGGTCAACGGTTCTCCACCGGCCAGCTCGGCCTCGTACCAGGCGACCGGAGCGGGTACGCGGGCACAGCCGGCGGCGGCCAGCGCCCGGGGCAGCTCCAGGTCCGGGTTGACCCCGGGACCGACCCGGCGGAACACCTTGAGGATGTACGAATCCCCGTAGATCAGCGAGGAGTTGGTCTGCTCCCCGGACAGCGGCCGGGGCAGCAGTCCGGCCTGGACCGGGGCGTCCGGGTCCCGGTCGAAGCGGAGCGGGCCCAGCGTGCCGGGGGAGCGCAGCCGTTCCAGCAGCAGCGAGGCGAGCCGGGGGTCGCCCAGCGCCTCGTACACGGCCCGGCCGGCGTACGGGCCGCTCTCGGCGTACCCGATCAGGGCGGGCGCGAGGGCGGGCGGCAGCGGGGACGGGCGGATGCCGAGCAGGAGTTGGTAGCAGTCCCCGTCCACGTCGAGCAGCAGGTGCAGCAGTCCGGGGGAGGAGCCAGGCGGCAGCAGTTCGGCCGCCGAGACGGTCTCGATCCTGCCGATCCGGCGTCCCTTGCCGGCGAACCAGCGCTGTGCGGGCAGCCAGTCCCGCAGCATCGGTTCCAGCTCGGCGGTCCCGCCGGCCCGGGCGGGCGTCAGCCGGCTCCGGGCGGATGCAGCCTCCGACATGGCGTCGCGTCCTTTCCCCGGGCCGTCACAGAATGCGCAGAGTGTCCCGGATGCGCGGCAGTTGCTTCTCCGGTATGTGCGTGTGTCGGGTCAGGATGATCCGTACAGGGGCGGGCCGTTGACCCAAAGGAGTGCCCGCCCCGTAGCGGGTCCGTCAGTCGGCGCGCTGGTCGCTGCGGAGCCGGAACCAGTAGAAGCCGTGGCCCGCCAGGGTCAGCAGGTACGGCCACTCGCCGATCGGCGGGAAGCGCACGTCTCCCGTGAGCTCCACCGGGACCCGCCCGTTGAACGACCTCAGGTCCAGTTCGGTGGGCTGCGCGAAGCGGGAGAAGTTGTGCACGCACAGCACCAGGTCGTCCCCGAACTCGCGCAGGAACGCGAGCACCGCCGGGTTGGACGAGGGCAGTTCGGTGTACGAGCCGAGGCCGAAGGCCGGGTTGGCCTTGCGGATCTCGATCAGCCTGCGGGTCCAGTGCAGCAGTGAGGAGGGCGACGCCATGGCCGCCTCGACATTGGTGACCTGGTACCCGTGGACCGGGTCCATGATGACCGGCAGGTTCAGCCTGCCCGGATCGCAGGAGGAGAAACCGGCGTTGCGGTCCGGGGTCCACTGCATGGGGGTCCGTACGCCGTCGCGGTCGCCGAGCCAGATGTTGTCGCCCATGCCGATCTCGTCGCCGTAGTACAGCACCGGCGAGCCGGGCAGCGACAGCAGCAGGGCGGTGAACAGCTCCATCTGGTTGCGGTCGTTGTCCAGGAGCGGGGCGAGCCGGCGCCGGATGCCGATGTTGGCCCGCATCCGGGGGTCCTTGGCGTACTCCGCGTACATGTAGTCGCGCTCTTCGTCCGTGACCATTTCGAGGGTGAGCTCGTCGTGGTTGCGCAGGAAGATGCCCCACTGGCAGCCGTCCGGGATCGCCGGGGTCTTGGCCAGGATCTCGGAGACGGGGTAGCGGGACTCTCTTCGCACCGCCATGAAGATGCGCGGCATGACGGGGAAGTGGAACGCCATGTGGCACTCGTCCCCGCCCTTGGCGAAGTCCCCGAAGTAGTCGACCACGTCCTCGGGCCACTGGTTGGCCTCGGCGAGCAGCACGGTGTCCGGGTAGTGCGCGTCGATCTCGGCGCGGACCCGCTTGAGGAGCTCGTGGGTGCGGGGCAGGTTCTCGCAGTTGGTGCCCTCCTCGGCGTAGAGGTAGGGCACGGCGTCGAGGCGGAACCCGTCGATGCCGAGGTCGAGCCAGAACCGCAGCGCCGAGACGATCTCCTCCTGCACGGCCGGGTTCTCGAAGTTGAGGTCCGGCTGGTGCGAGAAGAAGCGGTGCCAGTAGTACTGCTTGCGAACGGGGTCGTACGTCCAGTTGGAGGTCTCGGTGTCGATGAAGATGATGCGGGCGTCCTGGTACTGCTTGTCGTTGTCGGCCCACATGTAGTAGTCCCCGTAGGGCCCGTCGGGGTCCTTGCGGGACTGCTGGAACCACTCGTGCTGGTCGCTGGTGTGGTTCATGACGAAGTCGATGATCACCCGCATGCCGCGGGTGTGCGCGGCGTCCACGAACTCCACGAAGTCGGCGAGGTCGCCGAACTCGGGCAGCACGGAGGTGTAGTCGGAGACGTCGTAGCCGCCGTCGCGCAGCGGCGAGGCGAAGAACGGCGGCAGCCACAGGCAGTCGACGCCGAGCCACTGGAGGTAGTCCAGCTTGGCGGTGAGCCCCTTGAGGTCACCGACGCCGTCGCCGTTGCTGTCGTGGAAGGAGCGGACCAGGACCTCGTAGAAGACCGCCCGCTTGAACCAGTCGGGGTCGCGGTCCTTGGCGGGGGTGTCCTCGAAGGTGTCGTGGACGGGATCGTTGATCATCATGTGGTGGGTGACCCTCCGATGGGCGGGGACGGTCGCAGGGCGGCCAGGACGTGCGCGGGCGTACGGCCCGGTTCCAGGCGCACGTAGTTCGCCCTGCCCCAGTGGTAGGTCTCGCCGGTGAGCTCGTCGCGCACCGCGAGGGACCCGTGCCAGTCGAGGCCGAGTACCGGCATGTCCAACGAGACCGTCGCCTCCTGGGTGTGGTGCGGATCGAGGTTGACGACCACCAGTACGGAATTGCCACCGGAGTGCTTCGAATAGGCGATCACCTGTTCGTTGTCGGTCGGGTGGAAGTGGATGTCGCGCAGCTGCTGGAGGGCGGGGTTGCGGCGGCGCAGCCGGTTCAGGGCGGTGATCAGCGGGGCGATCGTGCGGCCCTCGCGGTCGGCGGCGGCCCAGTCGCGCGGGCGCAGCTCGTACTTCTCGGAGTTCAGGTACTCCTCGCTGCCCTCCCGGACCGGGGTGTTCTCGCAGAGCTCGTAGCCCGCGTAGACGCCCCAGGTGGGGGAGAGGGTGGCGGCGAGGACCGCCCGGACCTCGAAGGCGGGCCGGCCGCCCTGCTGGAGGTACTCGTGGAGGATGTCGGGCGTGTTCACGAAGAAGTTCGGCCGCATCACGGAGGCGGAACGGTCGCCGGACAGCTCGGTCAGGTACTCGGTCAGCTCGGCCTTGGTGTTGCGCCAGGTGAAGTAGGTGTACGACTGCTGGAAGCCGATCGAGGCGAGCGCGCGCATCATCGCGGGCCGGGTGAAGGCTTCCGCCAGGAAGATGACGTCGGGGTCGGACTTGTTGATCTCCGCGATCACCTTCTGCCAGAACACGACCGGCTTGGTGTGCGGGTTGTCGACCCGGAAGATCCGGACGCCGTGTTCCATCCAGTGCCGCAGGATCCGGACCGTCTCCTCGACGATGCCCGCCATGTCCGAGTCGAAGTGGACCGGGAAGATGTCCTGGTACTTCTTCGGCGGGTTCTCGGCGTACGCGATCGTCCCGTCGGCGCGGTGGCGGAACCACTCCGGGTGCTTCTCCACCCACGGGTGGTCGGGGGAGCACTGGAGGGCGAAGTCGAGGGCGATCTCCATCCGCAGGTCGCGGGCGCGCGCCACGAAGGCGTCGAAGTCCTCCAGGGTGCCGAGCTCCGGGTGGACCGCGTCGTGCCCGCCCTCCGGGGAACCGATGGCCCAGGGCACGCCCGGGTCCCAACTCCCCGCCGACAGCGTGTTGTTGGGGCCCTTGCGGTACGTGGAGCCGATGGGGTGGATCGGCGGCAGGTACACCACGTCGAAGCCCATGGCGGCAATGGCCGGCAGCCGTTCGGCGGCGGTGCGGAAGGTACCGCTCACCGGGGTGCCGCCCGGCTCCACCACCGCTCCCTCGGAGCGGGGGAACATCTCGTACCAGGAACCGAAGAGGGCCCGCTTGCGTTCGACCATCAGCGGCAGCGGCTTGGCGGCCGTGACCAGCTCCCGGTAAGGGCGCCGGGCGAGCGCGGCCAGCGCCGCGGGCGCGAGCGCGGCCTCGTACCGCTCCGCGGCGGGCCGCTCCTCGTCGCGCATCGCGTCGGCCGCGGCCAGTACGGCCTCGCGGCCGTCCCGCTTGGGGATCTTCGCGGCGGCGCGCTCGTAGAGCTCCGCGCCTTCGAGCAGGGTCAGCCCGGTGTCGAGGCCGGCCGGGATCTTGACCGCGGCATGGGCCCGCCAGGTGGCGACCGGGTCGCTCCACGCCTCGACGGTGTACGTCCACCTCCCCTCGACCTCGGCGGAGACCCGCGCCCCCCACCGGTCGGTGCCGGGGGCGAGTTCCCGCAACGGCACCGGCGGGCGCAGCCGCCCGCTCGGGTCGCGC
Organism: Streptomyces sp. NBC_00158; assembly: GCF_045160885.1. Taxonomy (NCBI): domain Bacteria; kingdom Bacillati; phylum Actinomycetota; class Actinomycetes; order Kitasatosporales; family Streptomycetaceae; genus Streptomyces; species Streptomyces sp. NBC_00158. Next base: position 2,108,858 of record NZ_CP108161.1, on the reverse strand, counting down.
AGTACGACGTGGGCGGCGACGGCGTCGTGGCCCTCTCGGAACACGGTGGCGGAGATCTCGAAGACCTCGTCCACGACCGCCTTGGCGGGTCTGGCGCCGCAGTCGACGGCGGGGCGGACGTCCAGCACGGGAATGCGACCGATCATGATGGGATCACCTGGGGGCAGTTCGCAGGGCTCGGTGACGGTCCAGCCGGAATCGCGGCTGGTAGTGCACGCTCTGTTCGCTCTGTTTCTAGCCGCTCGGAAGACGGCTGGGCTGCGGGCATGGCCGCTCCTGTCCGCGTTCACTCGGGTGGCGGGGAAAGGTTGTGGGCGGGTGCGCCGTGCGTGTACCGCGTGTACCCGCACAGCCCTTCCCACTCTCACCCCGCCCAATCCGCGCCGTCGGTTAACTACTCGTACGTAGTGGGACGCGGACGGCCGGGGAACGGCTCGGGCCTGCCCGGTATCCGCCGAGGCTCCGTCAAGTCGGTGAGGATGGGCCGATGGACAGCGAAAACACCCATGTCACACAGGCCCCCGCAACCCCTCCCACCCCATGGGGTGCGACCCCTCAGCCGCTGCTCCCCCTGCCCTGCGGGATGGTGCTGAGGCCCTGGCGCGAGGCCGACGCCCCGGTGCTGGTCACCGCGTACGAGGACCCGGACGTCCGGCACTGGAACCGGCCCGAGCCCGAAACCCGGGAGTCGGCCGCGGCCCGGACAGCCCGCTGGAACCGGCGCTGGGAACGGAGCGAGGCGGCGGTCTGGGCCGTGTCGGCGCAGCCGGCCGCCCCGGCCGTCGGCCTGATCGGCCTCGCCGACTTCGACGCGGAGGGCGCGAGCGCCGAGTTCCTGTACTGGCTGCTGCCGGCCGGGCGCGGGCGCGGGGTGATGGCACAGGGGGTGGCCGCGGTGGCCGGCTGGGGCTTCCGCGAGGCCGGCCTGCACCGGCAGCGGATCTGCCACTCGGTGGCCAACCCGGCCTCCTGCGCCGTCGCGCTCAAGGCCGGCTTCCCGCTGGAGGGCACCATGCGCGGCGCCCTGCGGCACGCCGACGGCTGGCACGACGAGCACCTGCACGCCCGGCTCGCGACGGACGCCTGACGGGCGGGGGCGGAGCGGGGGCGGAGTCGGGGACAGGGAGGCCCGGGAGGCGGGATGGCCGCGGCGCCGTTCCGCGGCTAGCCTTCCGGGGGCGATGCGCGGTTGCACAGCGTGGTGCGGTCGCTCCGATCCGTCATCCCCTGCGAAGGTGGAACGTGTGAAGGCTATCCGTCGATTCACCGTGCGCCCCGTCCTCCCCGAACCCCTGATGCCGCTCGCCGACCTCGCGCGCAACCTGCGCTGGTCGTGGCATACGGAAACCCGCGAACTCTTCCAATCCGTCGACCCCGAGGGCTGGCAGGCCGCCGGCGGCGACCCCGTCCGGCTGCTCGGCGCCGTGCCCGCCTCCCGGCTGGAGGAACTCGCCGCCGACCGGCGGTTCCTGCGGCGGCTCGCCGTGGCCGCCGCCGACCTCGACGACTACCTCCACGGCGGCAGGTGGTACCAGAGCAGCGAGAACGCCGCGGAGTTCCCCGCCGCCATCGCCTACTTCTCCCCCGAGTTCGGCATCACCGCCGCCCTGCCCCAGTACTCCGGCGGCCTCGGGATCCTCGCCGGGGACCACCTCAAGGCCGCCAGCGACCTCGGCGTCCCCGTCATCGGCGTCGGCCTGCTCTACCGGCACGGCTACTTCCGCCAGTCGCTCTCCCGCGACGGCTGGCAGCAGGAGCACTACCCGGTCCTCGACCCCCACGAGCTGCCCCTGTCCCTGCTGCGCCAGGAGGACGGCGTCCCCGCCCGGGTCACGCTCACCCTGCCCGGCGGGCGGTCGTTGCACGCGCACATCTGGCAGGCCCGCGTCGGCCGGGTGCCGCTGCTCCTGCTCGACTCCGACGTCGAGGACAACGACGCCGGCGCCCGCGAGGTGACCGACCGGCTCTACGGCGGCGGTAGCGACCACCGCCTCCTCCAGGAGATGCTGCTCGGCATCGGCGGCGTCCGAGCCGTACGGGCGTACTGCCGGATCACCGGGCACGCCGCCCCCGAGGTCTTCCACACCAACGAGGGACACGCCGGCTTCCTCGGACTGGAACGCATAAGGGAACTCGACGGCGACCAGGGCCTCGGCTTCGACGCGGCCGTCGAAGCCGTGCGCGCCGGGACCGTGTTCACCACGCACACCCCCGTCCCCGCCGGCATCGACCGCTTCGAGCGCTCCCTCGTCGCCCGGCACTTCGGCGACGGCGGCGAGCTGCCCGGCGTACCCGTCGAGCGGATCCTGGAGCTGGGCGCCGAGTCCTACCCGGGCGGCGACCCCGGGGTGTTCAACATGGCCGTGATGGGCCTGCGCCTCGCCCAGCGCGCCAACGGGGTGTCCACCCTCCACGGGGCGGTCAGCCGGGGCATGTTCGCCGGGCTCTGGCCGGGCTTCGACGCCGCCGACGTCCCCATCACCTCCGTGACGAACGGGGTGCACGCCCCGACCTGGGTCGCCCCCGAGGTCATGCGGCTCGGCGCCCGCCAGATCGGGGCCGGACGCACCGAGGACGCCCTGGCCGTGGGCGCCTCCGCCCGCTGGGACGCCGTCGCGCAGATCCCCGACCAGGACGTGTGGGACGTACGCCGGACCCTGCGCGAGCAGCTGGTCCAGGAGGTCCGCGACCGGCTGCGCGCCTCGTGGAAGCAGCGCGGGGCCGCCGACGCCGAACTCGGCTGGGTGGACGGCGTCCTCGACCCGGACGTGCTGACCATCGGCTTCGCCCGCCGCGTGCCCTCGTACAAGCGGCTCACGCTGATGCTCCGCGACCCGGAGCGGCTGCGCCGGCTGCTGCTGGACCCGGAGCGCCCGGTACAGATCGTCGTCGCCGGCAAGGCCCACCCCGCCGACGACGGCGGCAAGCGGCTCGTGCAGGAGCTGGTCCGCTTCTCCGACGACCCGCGCGTGCGCCACCGCATCGTCTTCCTGCCCGACTACGGCATGGCCATGGCGCAGAAGCTCTACCCGGGCTGCGACGTCTGGCTGAACAACCCGCTGCGCCCGCTGGAGGCCTGTGGCACCAGCGGGATGAAGGCCGCCCTCAACGGCTGCCTCAACCTGTCGGTGCTGGACGGCTGGTGGGACGAGTGGTTCGAGCCCGACTTCGGCTGGGCCATCCCGACGGCCGACGGCCTCGGCACGGACGAGGACCGCCGCGACGACCTGGAGGCCGGATCCCTCTACGAGCTGATCGAGGAGCGGGTCGCACCCCGCTTCTACGACCGGGACGGGCGGGCCGGGCTGCCCGTGCGGTGGATCGAGATGGTCCGGCGCACCCTGGTGTCCCTGGGCCCGAAGGTGCTCGCGGGGCGGATGGTACGGGAGTACGTGGAACGCCTCTACGCCCCCGCCGCCCTCTCCCACCGGGCCCTGACCGCCGACGCCGCACAGGAACTCGCCTGGTGGAAGGGGCGGATCAGGGCCTCCTGGCCCCGGGTCGCCGTCGAGCACGTGGAGGCCGTCGCCGCCGCGCCCGTCGGTGGCACCGCCGAACTCGGCGCCACCCTCACGCTGCGGGTGCGGGTCGCGCTGGACGCGCTCGCGCCGGAGGACGTGGAGGTGCAGGCGGTCGCCGGGCGGGTCGACGCCCAGGACGTGATCCGGGACGGGCGGGCATTCCCGCTCAAGCCCGCCGCCGGACCCGACATGGAGGGGCGCTGGGTGTACGAGGGCCCGCTCGCGCTCGACCGGACCGGGCCCTTCGGGTACACCGTACGGATCCTGCCGACGCACCCGCTGCTGGCGAGCCCGGCCGAACTGGGCCTGGTGGCCGCCCCGGTGGACACCGACGCGCTGGGCGGCGTACTCCTGCGCTGACCGTACCGCTGCGCCGGCCCCCGGCGCCGGACGGGGGCGGGCGGGCTCAGGGGGCGGGCGGCGGATCCACCAGCCGCCCGCCCTCGACCAGCATCCCGGCCCGCTTCACGCTGCGCAGGGCCGGGATCACCTCCACCTGGCCCACTCCGTCCACCGCGCCGATCCGCTCGGTCAGATAGGTGTAGAGGGCGTCGGTGTCCCGGCACACCACCACCGCCATCAGCGAGGCCGCCCCCGTCACGGCCGCCGCGAACGGCACCTCGCGGTGGCCGGCGAGGGCGTTGCCCACCTCCGCCAGCCGGGCCGGCGGAACGGTCAGCACCAGCGTCGCCTCCGCCTCGTAGCCGAACAGCTCGGGCACGAACTCCACGTCGAAGAAGAGCGCCCCGAGGTCCCGCAGCCGCTCCAGCCGGCGGCGGGCGGTGGACTCCGACAGCCCGGTGGCGCGCGCCAGCTCCGGATAGCCCGCGCGGCCGTCCCGGCCCAGCACCGCCAGCAGCGCCGACTCCGCCGCGTCGAGGACGTACCGCTCGGGCACCGGACCGGCCGGGGGGCGCTGCAGGGCGGCGATCTGGTCGGGGCGCAGCTCGTCGACCCCCGCCCACGCGTCGGGACCCCCGAAGAACTTGCGCAGGATGGTGTGGGCGCTGATGCCGGTGACCCGGCGGGTGCGCGGCAGCTTGTCGAGCAGCAGGGCGTCGCGGTCCTTGCGGGTCCGGGACCGGGTCATGCAGTGGATCTCCGTGCCGCCGGAGTTCATGGTCACCCAGGCGATGTCCGGGCGGCGGGCGAGCGCCTCGGCCACCGGGAGCGCCGCGTCGGGGGCGCACTGGATCCGCAGCCAGGACTCGAACAGTCCGACGCGGCTGCCCACCGGCAGCCCGACGACCCGGACCAGCCCGGCGCCGCGCAGCCGCCGGTAGCGGCGTACGACGGTCTGGTCGGAGACCTCCAGCACCTCGGCGATGCGGCTGAAGGCCGCCCGGCCGTCGATCACCAGGGCCTGGATCAGGGAACGGTCGAGACCGTCCAGCTCCTCCTCGTTCATGGTTTCCATCATGACGGCTCCGACGGTGACCGGAATCCGGCGGCGGGGGGTCTGTGGGTGGGGTTCCTGGGCGGCCCGCTGCGAGCGTGGGACCACGCGGGGGCGCTCCCCGCCCCACCCCCCGACAAGAGGAGAACCCCCATGCGCAAGTGGCTGCCGCTGACCGCGGTCTGCCTCGGGGCGTTCATGCTCCTGGTCGACGTCACGATCGTGACCGTCGCCCTCCCGGACATGGCCGCCGACATGAGCACGGATTTCGCCGGCCTCCAGTGGGTGATGGACGTCTACGCCCTCGCCCTGGCCGCCCTGCTGCTCGGCGCGGGCTCGCTCGCCGACCGGATCGGCCGGCGCCGCGTCTACCTCGGAGGACTGGTGCTGTTCGCGCTCTCCTCCCTCGCCTGCGGGGTCGCGGACGGGCCGGCCGCGCTGATCGCCTTCCGCGCGGTGCAGGGCATCGGGGGAGCGGCGATGTTCGCCACCACCATGGCCCTGCTCAGCTCCGCCTACCAGGGCCGCGACCGGGGTGTGGCCTTCGGGGTGTGGGGCGCGGTCAACGGCGCCGCCGCCGCGGCCGGGCCGGTCATCGGAGGGCTGCTGACCGAGCACTTCGGCTGGCGCTGGATCTTCTTCATCAACCTGCCCGTCTGCGCGCTGGCCGTCTGGGTGACCCTGAGGGCGGTGGCCGAGTCCCGTGATCCGCGCGCCCGGGGGCTCGACCTGCCCGGCATGGCCGCCTTCACCGTCGGCGCGGCGGCCCTGACGTACGCCCTGATCCGGGTCGGTGAGAACGGCTGGACCTCGGCCGCGACCCTCGGGCTGTTCGGCCTCTCGGTGGCCGCGTTCGCCGCCTTCGTCCTCGTCGAGCTGCGCGGTCCGCGCCCGATGCTGGACCTGTCGCTCTTCCGCAGCCCGGTCTTCGTGGCGGTGATGGCCGCCGGGCTGCTGCTGTCCGGGGCGGCGTTCTCGTACCTGATGTACGTCTCCCTGTGGCTCCAGTCCGCCGAGGGGATGAGCCCGGTGGGCGGTGGCCTGGTGCTGCTGCCGATGAGCCTCGCCGGTTTCGTGGTCGCGGCACTGGCAGGGCGGCTGCTGCACGGGGCACCGCCCCGGCTGACGATCGGCGGCGGGCTGCTGCTGATCGGGGCGGGGGCGCTGCTCCAGGCCTGGATGCTGGACGCGGGGGACGGCTGGACGGCGCTGGCTCCCGGACTCCTGGTGAGCGGTGTCGGCGTGGGCATGGCGACCCCGGCGCTGGCGGCCACCGCGATGGGGGCGGTGGCCCCGGCGCGGGCGGGCATGGCGGGCGGCGTGCTGAACACCGCACGGCAGCTGGGCACCGCGCTCGGGATCGCGGTACTGGGCGCGGTGTTCCACGCCGGGCTGGCGGACGGGCTCGGCGGGCGGCCCCGGGAGCTGGCCGCCGCCCTGGCCTCCGGCGGGGCGGGGCGGCTGCTGGCGGCGCCGGGGGCGCGGGAGTGGGTCGACGCGGCCTTCGCGAGCGGGCTGCGGGACACCTTCCTGGTCTCGGGGGCGATGGGCCTGACGGGCGCGCTGGCGGTGGCGCTGCTGGTGCGCCGCCCGGCCGCCGGGGCCCCGGTCCCGGCGCAGGGAGGTGCTCGGGCGGGCGCTGCCGCCTCCGAGCGGACCTCCGCCTGAGCCGCCGGGGCTCCCCGGGAGGGTGAACCTTCGAACGTGCTGTGCATGGCGGTGCTGCCGGGGGCGGGTCCGCTCCTAGGCTGCCCGCGGACGTCCACCGGACCCGGTCCCCACGCCCCCGAGTCCCCACGCCCCCGAGAACGGACCCTCACATGCGTCTTCGCTCCACCGCCGCGGCCGCGCTCCTCGCCTCCTTCGCGCTGGTCCTCCCCACCGCCGGCCAGTCCCTGGCCGACAACCGCAACCACGGCCTCGGCGAGATCCACTACCGGTACGCGGAGTACGACCGGGACGGGCACCGCAGGACGATCGAACCGGCCGACTACGACACTTGCTACCGGCTGACGGGAACCAGCCGGAACCGGCCGGCCTACTTCGTGGAGAACGACACGGAAGCGCTGGTCCTCGTCTTCCGGGGCGACAGCTGCGGGGGCGAGGCCCAGGAGACGCTGCGGCCGGGCGAGCGCGCGCACGACCTCAACGCCCGCTCGGTCTTCCTCAAGCCGGACGGCCACCACGGCGGGCACCACAACGGCCGTGACGACGACTGGGACGACGACGACCGCAGCATGGTCCGCCCCGGCCAGGGCCGGGCGATGACCCCGGGGGACTTCATGAACCAGGTCTTCCGTTCCATCGGCTGACGGACCGTCCCGCCGCATGGGACAGGGCCGCCCGGGGAGGATTCCTCCCGGGCGGCCCCGTGGTTTCAGCGGTTCAGCCGTGGTTCACTTCCTGCCCCGAGGGGGTCAGAAGGTGAGCTTCCAGCTGTCGATCTTGCCGGTGTCCAGGCTCGCGTTGTCGTTGACCCGGAGCTTCCAGACGCCCTGGGCGACCTCGGAGGAGGCGTTCACCGTGTAGCTCTTGACGATGTTGTCCGCACTGCCGCCGGAACGGTTGTGCAGGTTGTAGACGGAGCCGTCGGGGGCGACCAGGTCGACCTTCAGGTCACCGATGTAGGTGTGGACGATGTTGACGTCCACCTTGAGGGTGCTCGGCGCGTTGCCGGTGCGGGACACCGTGATCGGGGACTCGACCGTCGCGTTGTCCGCGATCGCGTAGTCGGTCGTGTTCTCGAACACGTTCGGCTGCGAGGTGCCCACGGTCCAGGTGAAGGACGCCGTACCCGACTTGCCGGCCGAGTCCGTCACCGTGACGGTCACGTTGGACGTGGCCGCGGTGGTCGCCGTACCGGAGATCAGACCGGTCGAGGAGTTGATCGACAGGCCGGCCGGCAGGCCGGTCGCCGAGTAGGTCAGGGCGCCCGGGTTGGTGCTGGTCGCCTGGACCTGGAGGCTCACCGCGGTGTTGATCTGGGTGTTCTGGTTGGCGATCGGGGTGACCGTCACGCCGTCGTTGATGCGCGGGCCGACGCTGATGGCGGCCCAGGCGTTGGCGACGTTGTTGTACGTGGCCGAACCCTGGCCGTACAGGTCGGCGGCGGCCTTCAGCGTCTGGACGCGGGCGTCGGCGTAGTTGGTGTTGGACTTGAAGTAGCCCACCGTCAGCGCGCGGAACCAGATCTTCGCGGCGGCGTCACGGCCGATCGCGGTGACGGGCAGGCCGTCGGCGGTCGGCGAGTTGTAGCTCACGCCGTTGATGACCTTGGCGCCGGAGCCCTCGGAGGCCAGGTAGAACCAGTGGTTCGCCGGACCCGAGGAGTAGTGGACGTCGATGCCGCCGAGGCCCGAGTACCAGGCGTCCTTGGACGAGCCGTCCTTGCTCGGCTTGTCCATGTAGCGCAGCGGGGTGCCGTCGCCGTTGATGTCGATCTTCTCGCCGACCAGGTAGTCGCCGACGTCCTGCGGGTTGTTGGCGTAGAACTCGACCGCCGCCGCCATGATGTCGGAGGTGGCCTCGTTCAGACCGCCGGACTCACCGCTGTAGGTCATGTTGCCGGTGACCGAGGTGAGGCCGTGGGTCATCTCGTGCGCGGCCACGTCGGTCGAGGTGAGCGGCTTGTTGTTGCCCTCGCCGTCGCCGTAGGTCATGCAGAAGCAGGAGTCGTCCCAGAAGGCGTTGACGTACGCGTTGCCGTAGTGGACCCGGGTGTACGGGGCCACGCCGTCGTTGCGCAGGCCGTTGCGGCCGTGGACGTTCTTGTAGTAGTCCCACGTGACCTGGGCGCCGTAGTGGGCGTCCGCGGCGGCGGTCTCCGCGTTGGAGGGCAGGCCGTTGCCCCAGGTGTCGTCCGGACCCGAGAACAGGGTTCCGGTGCCGGAGGAGCCCTTGTTCAGGTTGTAGGTCTTGTGGTTGCCGCGGCCGGCGTCGGTCAGCGTCCAGTTGCTGCCCGACTGCGAGGAGCCGAGGGTGACCTGGCCGCTGTACATGGTGTTGCCGGTGCCGGTCTGGACGCCCTGCCACTGGGTGATCTTCGCGCCGGTCTTGGCGTTGGTGATCACGTGCAGCGCGCTCGGGGTGCCGTCGTCCTGGAGACCGCCGACGACGGTCTCGAAGGCGAGGACCGGGACGCCTTCCGCGGCCCAGATCACCTTGCGGGCGCCCTTGTCGGCCTTGGTCTGCTTCGAGCCCTCGGCGTTCGCGGCCGAAACGGCCTGGCCCTCGGCGGCGGCCGGGGTGACGGTCGCGGTGGTGTCCGAGACCTTGATCTCGTGCTGGGTCGCCTTGGTCACGCTCTTGGTGACGCCGTCCTTGGCGTGGACCGTGAGGTCACCGCCGAGCACGGGCAGACCGTCGTAGGTCCGCTCGTAGGTGGTGTGCGTGGTGCCGTCGACGTCCTTGACCACATCGCGGACGATCAGCTTCTCGCCACCACCGAGGCCGAGCGCCTTCGCGGCCTGGACGGTGGTCGAGTTGGCCTCGGCGAGGAGCGTCGCACGCTCCGAAGCGCTGAGCGCACGAGCCGCCGCGCCCGGGTTGGGCTGGGCGGCGGTGCGGGCCTGCGACGCGGTGGCGTCGGCGGCGGCGGTGGCGGTTCCGGCCTGTATGCCTACGGCGAGCAGGGCGGCCGCGGCTACGAGTGCGCCGGCCGCGGTGGCACGCCGCTGGGGGGTGGGACTCAACGCAGACTCCTTCTGCAAGGGGGGTTCCGGATGGCTGGGTGGGCCTCCGGGCAGATCAGGGCTGGTGCGATGAACGGATCGAAGAGTGCCAGCTGTTGGCGACGATGTCAGGGCCACATCAAAAGGTTGGCCGGAAACAGTCCGTTGTCCGAAGATACGTATCCGGTATCCGAACCATTCACCTTTGTGTGGGAGGAGCCGATCCGGCGGGTGGAACGGTTGCTACCGGCTGTTAACACTTGGGCAACAAGAGGTCCCGTTAACACGAACGGCATTTACCGTACGGGTGTTTGTCGTACTGTTTCCCGGTGCGACATGTGTTCGCTGCCAGGGGAAGCAGTGGACAAGTGGCACCGACACAGACCACGTGCCAGGGGGGCCCATGAGGCATGTCCATTTTCCTGAGCAAAGAGTGGCCTCCGAGGCGGCCGGGCCCGACGGGCCGGCCGGCGCCCCGGTGCGGCGGCTCGGCGACAAGGCGCGGTGGTACCTGCCCGCGGCCGTGACCGCCGACCTCGTCGGCGCCGCCGTGCCCGTCGGCCTGGTCTTCGACGCCGCCGGGCAGGCCAGGCCCCTGTACTGCGCGGCCGGCGCGGCCCTCGCCTGGACCGGCGTGCAGGCGCTGCGCCGACGCTACGCGGCCCGGGTGCTCGGAGAGTCCCGCGGAGTGCTCCCCGTACTGCACGACTGGCTGATTCTCATCGGTGTCCTGGCCGTCGTCCGCGTGGTGACGGCCGAGGAGACACCCCGCCTCGCCGCCCTCGGCGCGCTGCTGCCCGCGCTCCTCGTCACCGTCGCCTGCCACAAACTGACGTACCGCCACCTGTCCGCCGCCCGGCGCGAGGTGCAGGCCGTCAGCCGGGTGCTGGTCGTCGGCGAGCCCGCCGCCGCCGAGCACGTCATCGCACACCTTGCCGCGCGCACCGACCACCCGTACGTCGTCGTCGGCACCGTCCCGGTCGGCGGCGGCCCGCTCGTCGGCGGGATGCCGGTCGCTGCCAGGCTGGACGCCTCGATGCCCAAGGCCCCGAACCGGGACGCCGCCGCCGTGCTGCGCGCCGTCCGCCGCCACGACGCCGATCTGGTGCTGGTGGCGCCCGGGGCGCGGTTCGCGGGGGAGCGGCTGCGGCGGGTGGCCTGGGCCCTGCACGACGAGGGCCTCGAACTGGCCGTCTTCCCCGGGCTGGTGGAGATATCCGTCAAACGGCTGGAGACCCTGTCCGCGGGCGGACTCGCCGTGCTGCGGGTCGCGCCGCCCGTGCGACGGGGGGTGCAGCCCCTGCTCAAGACGGTCCTCGACCGGGCGGGGGCCGCCCTCGGGCTGCTCCTGCTGTCGCCGCTGTTCCTCGGCCTCGTCCTGGCCATCCGCCTCGGCTCGAAGGGGCCCGCCTTCTACAGCCAGCGGCGCATCGGGCGCGACGGGGTCCCCTTCGTCATGTGGAAGTTCCGCACGATGGTCACCGGCGCCGACCGCCTCAAGGCCGAACTGGCGGGGGCCAACGAGAACGACGGCCTGATGTTCAAGATGCGCCGCGACCCCCGCGTGACCCGGGTGGGCCGGCTGCTGCGCCGCACCTCGCTGGACGAACTGCCCCAGCTGGTCAACGTGCTGACGGGCAGCATGTCACTGGTCGGCCCCCGCCCCCCGCTGCCCGAGGAGGTGGCGGAGTACGACGAGGTCGAACTGCGCCGGCTCACCGTACGGCCCGGGATGACCGGCCTGTGGCAGATCAGCGGACGGTCGGACCTGTCCTGGGACGAAACGATTCAGCTCGATCTGCAGTACGTGGACAACTGGTCCTTCACCAGCGATGTCGACGTCATGGGCCGTACGCTCCGCGCCGTGGTCGACGGCCGCGGAGCGTACTGAGGGGCCACGGCGTGACGTCAGCCCTGGTCGAGCCACCAGCGGTAGGTGGAGGCGATGCCGTCCCGCAGCCCGATGCCCGGCTTCCAGCCCAGCGAGGTCAGACGGGACACGTCGAGCAGCTTGCGCGGGGTCCCGTCCGGCTTGGACGTGTCCCAGGCCAGCCGGCCCCGGAAGCCGGTGACCTCGGCGACCGTCTCGGCCAGCTCCTTGATGGTGAGGTCCTCGCCGCAGCCGATGTTGACCGGCTCGTCGCCGTCGTAGCGCTCCAGCAGGACCGCGCAGGCGGCCGCCAGGTCGTCCACGTGCAGGAACTCCCGGCGCGGGGTGCCGCTGCCCCACAGCGCGACCTCGTCCCGGCCCTCCACCGCCGCCTCGTGGAAGCGGCGGATCAGCGCCGGCAGCACGTGCGAGGACTGGAGGTCGAAGTTGTCGCCCGGTCCGTAGAGGTTCGTGGGCATGGCCGAGACGTACGAGGCCCCGTACTGCTTGCGGTACGACTGGACCTGCACGATGCCGGCGATCTTCGCGAGGGCGTACGCCTCGTTGGTCGGCTCCAGCGGGCCCGTGAGCAGGGCGTCCTCGGTGATGGGCTGCGGGGCCAGCTTCGGGTAGATGCAGGAGGAGCCGAGGAACAGCAGGCGGCCCACTCCGGCCGCGTGCGCGCCGGCGATGACGCTGAGCTGGATCCTGAGGTTGTCCTCCAGGAACTGCACGGGGTACGTGCTGTTGGCCATGATCCCGCCGACCTTGGCGGCGGCCAGCACCACCGCGTCCGGGCGGACGTCGCGCAGGTACGCCTCCGTCGCGGCCGCGTCGCGCAGATCGAGGTCGGCGCGGCCGCGGGTGAGCACCTCGTGGCCGTCGGCGGTGAGGCGGCGCGCGACCGCGGACCCCACGAGGCCGCGGTGTCCGGCGACGAAGACGCGGGCGTGCGGGGGCAGGAGGGGCGGGGTGCTTGTCATACCGCCGATCATGCCAGTCCGCCGGCCGCGGGTTTCCGGGGAGCCCGGACCCGGCGTCCATCCCGCCGGGTTGCCGCTGCGGCGCTGGTTCATGCGGAGTGGGCGTGTACGGTACGCATCCAGTCCCGGACCAGGGACGGGCGGGCCTGGCCCGCCGCCCGCCGGAATGGCGCAGGGCCGTCGGGGGGCCCCGCGCGCCGGGCCGGGGGCGTACATCAAGAGACCGGCCGAGCCAGCGGCCGGAGCACATCAGAACAGCAACGGACCCCAGGGGGACACCACATGGGCAAGACCGCACTGATCACCGGCGTCACCGGACAGGACGGCTCGTACCTCGCAGAGCTCCTGCTCTCCAAGGGCTACACGGTGCACGGGCTCGTGCGGCGGTCCTCCAGCTTCAACACGGAGCGGATCGACCACATTTACCAGGACCCGCAGACGGCGAATCGTTCCTTCGTCCTGCACCACGCCGACCTCTCCGACGGCGTCGCCCTGGTGAACCTGCTGCGCGACATACGCCCCGACGAGGTCTACAACCTCGGCGCCCAGTCCCACGTCCGCGTCTCCTTCGACGCGCCCCTCTACACGGGCGACGTGACCGGACTCGGCGCGCTGCGACTGCTGGAGGCCATCCGGGCCAGCGGCGTCGACACCCGCATCTACCAGGCCTCGTCCTCCGAGATGTACGGCTCGACCCCGCCCCCGCAGAACGAGGACACCCCCTTCCACCCGCGCAGCCCGTACGGCGGCGCCAAGGTCTTCGCGTACTGGACCACGGTCAACTACCGCGAGGCCTACGGGATGTTCGCCGTCAACGGGATCCTCTTCAACCACGAGTCCCCGCGCCGCGGCGAGACCTTCGTGACCCGGAAGATCACCCGCGCGGTCGCCCGGATCAAGGCGGGTCTCCAGGACCACCTCTACCTCGGCAACCTCGACGCCGTCCGCGACTGGGGCTACGCGCCCGAGTACGTCGACGCGATGTGGCGCATGCTCCAGCAGGACGAGCCGACGGACTACGTGGTGGCCACCGGAGTCGCCGCCACCGTAAGGGACTTCGTCGAGTCCTCCTTCGCGCACGCCGGCCTGGACTGGACCGACCACGTCCGCTACGACCCCAAGTACGAGCGCCCCAGCGAGGTCGACGCCCTCATCGGCGATGCCTCCAAGGCGCGGGAGATCCTTGGCTGGAAGCCGACGGTCCTGGTGCCCGAGCTGGCGCAGATCATGGTGGACGCCGACATCCGTCAGGTCGAGGACCAACTGGCGGGCGCCAACGTCCGGATCGACCGCTGAGGCTCCCGCCTTCGCCTACGATTTGCCGTGTCCCGGTCATCCCTACGAGCTCAGGGCTCCGTACGGGCGTGGCCGGGCGCGCACCCGCCGTACGTCCACGGCGCACCCTCCAGCCTGAACTCCGTTGATTCCAAGTTGGTATGCAATGGGTCAAGAGAGGTGACCGGGTCCTCGCGTGAGCCCTAGTCTGCGCCAGTACATACGGCTGTTCGGATAGTTCCAGCCATCAAACCGGGCCAACGGCCCTGGGGGGCTCATGCGTAGATCCAGAGGGCTGAGTGCTGCCCTCGCACTGTCACTGGCCGGTGCCGGCACGGGCCTCGGCCTGGTGCTGATGCCCGAGGCATCCGCCATCACACCGCCGGTGGCCTTCACCGCCGACGAGCTGCCCACCTGGCAGCCGAACGGCGTCGTCTTCGCCATGGAGCAGGCGAACGGCACCGTCTTCGCCGGCGGCACCTTCTCGGCGGTCCGCCCGCCCGACGCCGTCGGCGGCGCCGAGCAGGAAGCGGTCAACTTCGTGGCGCTGGACGCCGCGACGGGCAACCCCACCTCCTGCAAGCTGGCCTTCACCGTCGGCGACGGCAGCGCGACCGTCCGGGCGCTGGCCGTCTCCAAGGACAAGAAGACCCTGTACGCGGGCGGCTACTTCGGCGCCGTCAACGGCACCCCGGTCTCCAGCCTCGCGGCGATCGACATCGAGACCTGCACCCCCAAGGGCGCCTTCCACCCGGGTGTGCCCGCCACCGTGCGCGCGCTCGACGTCACCGACGACACGCTGTACGTCGCGGGCGACTTCGCCGCCGTCGAGGGCCAGACCCGCGAGCGGTTCGCCGCGGTCGACGCCGCCTCCGGCGCCCTCAAGCCCTGGACCGCCAACGCGGACGAGCCCGGCCGTGCGGTCAAGGTCAGCAACGACGGCAAGAACGTCCTGCTCGGCGGCGACTTCTTCTCCGTCAACGGCGCCAACACGCACGCCCTGGCCGTCGTCAACGCCACCACGGGTGCGGTCGCCAAGACGTACTCGAACATCCCCTCCAACTCGGTCGTCAAGCACATCTCGGCCGACGCGACGGGCTACTACACCGGCAACGAGGGCTCCGGCGGCGGCGTCTTCGACGGCCGCATCGGCCTGAACACCGACTTCAGCGAGAAGTGGCGCGACCGCTGCCTCGGCGCCACCCAGTACGTGCTGCCGTACGACGGGGTCCTCTACAGCTCCTCGCACGCACACGACTGCTCCAGCGAGCTGGAGTTCCCCGACGGCAAGCGGAACTTCTTCCTCGCCCAGTCCACCGACCACACCGGCGCAGCCCCCGCGCCCGTGGACGGCTTCGTGCGCGGCCCGCGCAAGCTCGGCTGGCACCCCACCGCCAACGACGGCATCGGCGAGGGCATCGGCCCGCGCGTCATGTCCGTCGCAGAGAAGAACGGCGTCAAGTACCTTTGGGCGGGCGGTGAGTTCACGCTCATCAACGGCCAGCCCCAGCAGGGCCTGACCCGCTTCGCCAACACCGGCGACGTCGGCGCGCCGACCACCCCGGTCGCCAGCGCCGCCAGCGTCAAGCCCGGCGAGGTCCAGGTCCGCTGGCGCACCAGCTACGACCAGGACGACAGCAAGCTGACGTACCGGATCTACCGCAACGGTTCGGCCACCCCGATCGCCACCGTGACCGCCGACTCCCTGGAGTTCGAGCGGCCGCAGGCGTCCTGGAACGACACCACCGCCAAGGCCGGCCAGTCCTACAGCTACCGGGTGAGCGCCACCGACGCCGCCGGCAACACCAGCGCCCTCTCGGCGAGCGTCTCCGCGACCGTCCCGACCACCGCGGCGGCGTACCCGGAGAAGGTCCGCGCCGACGGCGCCAACCTGTACTGGCGCTACGACGACACCGTCAGCCCGTACGTCGCGGACTCCTCCAACGGTGGCAACACCGGCGGCGTCCAGGTCAACGCCCCGGCCCTGCGCCAGAGCCCCGGCGCCGTCAGCGGCACCAGCACGGCCATGGGCTTCAACGGCACCAGCCAGCAGGTCCACAGCGACCACCGGCAGTTCGTCGGCGCCAGCTTCACCATCGAGACGTGGTTCAAGACCAACACCACGCGCGGCGGCAAGCTGATCGGCTTCGGCAACAACACGGTCAACAGCAGCGGCTCGTACGACAAGCAGCTGTACATGACCAACACCGGCCGCCTCGCCTTCGGCGTCTACAACGGCTCGGCCCGGACCATCACCACCGGCCTGTTCGAGACGTACAACGACAACAAGTGGCACCACGTCGTCGGCACCCAGGGCCCCGGCGGCATGACCCTCTACGTCGACGGCCAGAACAAGGGCACCAACAGCGCCACCAACTCCACCCCGTACGCCGGCTACTGGCACGTGGGCGGGGACAACCTCAACAGCTGGCCGAACCGCCCGACGAGCAACTTCTTCGCCGGCCAGCTCGACGAGACCGCCGTCTACCCGTCGGCGCTCACCCAGGCCCAGGTCAAGTCCCACTTCGACCTGGCCAAGGCCCCGACCGACACGGTCTCCAAGGTCACCGCGTCCGAGGACACCTACGTCAACCAGGGCGCCCCGGGCACCTCCTACGGCACCTCGTCCTCGCTCGCGGTGCGCGGCACCTCGGCGTACGAGACGTACCTGCGCTTCACCCTCCCGGCCGCCCCGGCCGGGCAGGTCCTGAAGGCCGCCTCCCTCCAGTTCAAGACCTCCACGCAGACCGGCGCCGGCACAGCCGACACCGTCTCCGTGGTCCCGGTCACCGGCAGCTGGAGCGGCGACGCCACGACGTTCAACACCAAGCCCGCCCTCGGCACCACCCCGCTCGGCAGCATCACGGGCGTGCCGGACGGCTCGGCCATCCAGAACGTCGAACTGGACACCGCCGCGGTCTCCGCGGTGCTGGGCAGCAGCTACGGCCTCGGCCTGACCAGCGCGGGCACCGACCCGCTGTGGATCTGGTCCTCGGAGTCGACCGCCGCGGACGCCGCTCCGCAGCTGGTCCTCACCTTCGGCCAGAAGTAACCGCCTGACGGAACACGGGGCCCGGCACCGGACGTGCCGGGCCCCGTGCTCCTCCCCACGTACGGGAGCCACCTGATGTACCGACGCCCCGCGGCGGCCGCCGTCCTGCTCGCCGCCGCCCTCACGCTGACCGGCTGCAGTTCCGCGGACGACGGCAAGGCCGACTCCGCGCGGGCCGCCGCCACCCCGAAGCCCCCGGCCGCCTCCCCGGCCCCGGACCCGGCGGACGCCACGACGGCGCCCACCACCCCGGCGTCCCCCGACGCGAAGCCGACGGGCCCGGTCCTCCCGGACGCGAAGCTGATCCCCAAGACGGGCAGCTTCAAGGAGAACGAGAAGAAGTACCTGAGCGGACGCGTCCCCGAGAAGACGGACCCGGCCGCCGTCCTCCAGACCGGCCAGGAGACCTGCCAGCGGGTGGAGCGCACCGCCAAGCGGGACAAGGACGCGGCGGCCGCGTCGATCGTCTCCGGCGAGGTCACCGGCGCGAAGGACGCGATCACCTTCCTCTGCCCGGAACAGAAGCCGGTCCTCGACGCGGCCCAGAAGGGCTTCGCCGACGGCACCCGCCCCGCCCCGGCCCCCGGCACCTACCGGGCCGCCACCCAGAGCACCACGTGCACCTGGGAGGCGAAGTCCAAGGACGGCTCCGTCCTCGCCTCGGGCCCGGAAGCCCCGCCCAAGCAGGGAGACAGGATCACGGCCACCATCCCGCCCGGCACCGACCAGTTCACCTCGACGGGCTGCTACGCCTGGCTCCCGGCCTAGCCCCGACCGCGTTTCCGCCCCCACCTTCCGGGTACCCGCGCCGTCACACGACACAGCGGAGGCGATTCGCATGCGCGGCATCGGCGGTTGCATCACCCTGATCGTGGTGGGGGCCGTCCTCACCTTCGCCAGCGACTGGGAGCTGGAGAGCGTCGACCTCGACCTCGTCGGCCTGATCATGATGGTGGCGGGAGGCATCGGTCTCGCGGTCTACGCCAGCGTCCTCAAGCGCCGCCGCACGGCCGCCCTCCCGGTGGTGGAGGAACACCACCGGGACGTGATCTGAGCCCTCAGCGGCGTGAGGCCGCGCCCTCGTAGACGGGCAGCAGGGTGTCCAGTACCGCGTCCATCGAGAAGGCGGTGGCGGCCAGTTCGCGGGCTGCCTTCGACGCGGCGGGGTTGTTCCACGGGTCGAGGAGGGCCAGGACCGCCTCTGCCACCGGGGCCGGGCCCGGGTCCACCGTGCGGCCCGCGCCCGCCGACGCTATCTCGCGGGCCAGGCCGTTGGAGTGGGTGACCACCGGGGGGACGCCCACCGCGAGGGCCTCCAGGACCGACATGGGGAACGGCTCGTCCACCGAGGGCAGTACGTAGACGTGCGCGCGCCGGAGCTCGGTGAGGACCTCGGCCGCGGACAGGGCGCCCGGCACCGTGAAGCGGTCGGTGAGGCCCAGGGCGGTGATCCGGGCCCGGACCGCCGCCAGCTCGCCCTCGTCCGGGCCGGCCACCACGAACTCCGCGTCCGGGTGGGCCTCCAGGACCGCCGGAGCGGCGTCCACGAAGTCCACCGGGCGCTTGCGGGCCTGGAGCCGGGCCGAGTAGAGGATGCGGGGCGGGCCGGACAGCGGCGGGCGCTCCTCCTGGGCCGGGGTGCCGTTCACCAGGCGGACGGCACCGGCCAGGGGCGAGCCCACGACGGCGTTCAGCCCTTCCCGCTCGTGCGGGGTCAGGTACAGCACGGCGTCCGCGCCGCGCAGCAGGCGGCGCACCGCCACCGCGTCCAGGACCTTCGCCAGGAGCTTCCCGCTCGGGTCCACCATGCCGTGGGTCTGGAGGACCAGCGGCTTGCCCGCGCGCAGGGCAGCCAGGGCGAGGGGGAGGGTCACCAGGTCGCGGGCCAGGTGGACGTGGACCACGTCCGCCTCCCGCACCAGCCGCGACGCCGAGGCCAGCAGCGCGGGCGAGGTCATCCCGCTGAAGCCGAGCGGGAGGATGCGGCGGGCCGGGAACAGCTTCGCCGGGACGCCCTCCACCGACGTCGGCCACGGGTCGAAGCCCTCGCCCAGGGCGAGGAGGCGCGCCTCGTGGCCGCGCGCCCGCAGCCCCTTGGCCAGGTTCAGGGCCACCCGCACCGGGCCGCCGAAGGCGTGCGAGGGGGAGTGGAGCGTTACCGCGTGCAGGACCTTCACTTCGGCTCCTCCACCGGGCGGCGGCTGCCGTCCTGGGTCTGCAGGGTCAGTTCGGGCAGGTCCTTGTGGACCACCGCGCCCGCGCCCGCCACGGCGCACCGGCCCACGGTCACGCCCGCCAGCACGGTCGCCCGTACGGCCACCCACGCGCCGTCCTCGACGGTGATCGGGGCGTTGCGGTAGCGGAAGTCGGCGGCCCGGTGGTCGTGCGAGCCGGTGCACAGCATCGATTCCTGCGACAGGCACACGTGCGAACCGATGGTCACCGGCTCCAGGTTGAGCAGCCAGGCGCCCTCGCCGATCCACGTGTGGTCGCCGACCTCCAGCTTCCACGGCCACAGCACGCGCACCTTGTGCCGGATCAGCACCCCCTCGCCGATCTCCGCCCCGAAGGCCCGCAGCAGCGCCACGCGCAGCCGGGAAGGGCAGAACCACGACATGAAGAGGGTGTTCATCACGGCGAACCACAGAGCCTGCGTCAGAAACCCGCGCCCCTTGTCGTATCCGGCCAGTGTGAAGGCAGGAAGATCGCGCAACAGAAGCCCCTCGTCGTCCACCCCGGGCGCGCCTCCCCGGGCGCCGAACGCTCAGACTAGACTGCCCGCTGATCACGCACAGGGGTGGGGGCAACAGTGGCCACGGACATACGCAAGCCCACCGTGAAGCCGGTTCCGGTACCGCCGCCGCCCGCCGAGGACGAGTCCCAGTGGGGGAGGGTCACCACCCCGCGCACCCTGCTCTCCCGCGCGCTGTCCGTTCCGCTCGCCCTCGGGTTCAGCGTCTTCCTCCCCCTCCTCGTCGCCGTCCAGCCCGGCGACGGCCAGCGCGACGCCGCCTACTGGCTGCAGCTGCTGCTCACCATGTACGCGGGCGCCCGGCTCTCCGCGATGGTCCTGACCAGCCGCCGCAAACTGCTCCAGGGCTCCTTCTGGCTCTTCGTCTACATGGCCATGGGCGTGGCCCCGCTCGCCCAGGCCGTCCTCGGCCGGGTCCCCACCCCCGTCGTCGGGCCCCGCTCCGACCTCACCCTCGCCATCGGGCTGGTCCTGCTCGGCTGCACCGCCTTCGACGTCGGAGTACTGCTCGCCCGCCACCGGCCCGCGGGACGGGCGGGCGGCTCCCAGAAGGAACCCCGGCCGGTCATGGCCCACCGGCGCAGGCTCCAGCTTCTGACCGTCCTCGCCTTCCTGGGCAGCGCGGCCTTCATCGTCAAACTCGGAGGCCCCGCCGTCTTCTTCTCCAGCCGGCAGGAGATCATCGCCGGCATCCAGGAGGCGGGCGTGTCCAACGGTGACGGCCAGGCCGGCCAGGCCCTGCTGCGCGGCTTCGGCACCGTGCCCGCACTGCTCGCGCTGCTGCTGTACACGCGGTGGCTGATCACCTCGAAGTTCGCCCGCCGCAGGATGTCGGTGATCGCCACGTGGGCGGCGCTGGCGGTGCTCAACGTGATCGTCAACAACCCGGTGTCCAACCCGCGCTACTGGTTCCTGACCGTCCTGTTCGCGCTGCTGTTCACGGTCTTCCCGGTGAGCGCCGCCATGTACCGGGTGGCGCTGTCGATGGCGGTCGTGGTCGCCCTCCTCGTCTTCCCCTTCGCGGACCGCTTCCGCTACGACGAGAAGAACTACAAGCCCGTCGAGACGACCTCGTTCCTGGAGCCGATGGCGCTCAAGGACTACGACCAGATCGGGATGTTCGCCAACACCATCACCTTCTCCAACTCCGGCCCCGGCCACTTCTACGGGCGCCAGCTCGCCGGATCCGTCTTCTTCGCGGTGCCCCGCTCGGTGTGGCCGGGCAAGCCGCGCGACACGGGCGTGATGGTCGGCCAGTGGATGGGCACGGTCAACACCAACCTCTCCTCCCCGATCTGGGCCGAACTCTGGCTGGACTTCGGCCCGCTGGGCATGGGCGCCGGCCTGCTGGGCATCGGTTACGCCGCCGCGCGCGTCGACCGCCGCTACGCGAAGCGTGCCACGCGCCGCTCCGCCCCGGGCAGCCTGATCTCCGTGGTGGTCCCGCTGGTCGCCGGGTACTCCTTCATCCTGCTGCGCGGTCCACTGCTCCAGGCCTCCGGCCGGGTCGCGATCGCCGCGATGTGCCTCGCGCTCGTGGCCACGTACCGCCAGGACAAGGCCACCACGCTGCGCTGACGCGGCGCACCGCGCACCCGTGCGGCCCTTCGTGGCCGCAGGGGGCCAGGCACCTCCGTGCCACCCCGAACCCCTGGAACACCCCGGGGCCCGGAAGACATGATCCTCTCAACATCGCAGCAGTGGGGCGCCGGGGGGGAAACCGGGCCGGCGCCGATGGGCGCACACCTGGAGCGCCACGTCATCACGGGTCAGTGCGAGTGCGCACACGCGGCCCATCTGCGTCTGAAATCTGGGGGATTGCCATGCCTGCTCGCCGTCGGCTCACCACGCTCGCGTCCGTCACCGCCACCGTTGCCGTCAGCTCCTCCGTGCTCCTGTCCCTGGGCACCGCCCCGGCCTCGGCCGCCAGCGTGGCGACCTGGGACAAGGTCGCCCAGTGGGAGGCCGTCTCCGGCGGCACCCTCTTCCACACGGTCCGGCACGCCGACGGCACCTGGACGGGCTGGGGCGACGCCTCCGCCGAGACCGGCGTGACCGGCGTCGACGACGTCGCGGTGGCGGGCACGGGCGGTGACCTCCAGCTGGTGGTGACCACCGAGGGCGGTGCCAAGCGCTACCACGGGGCCCGTTTCGCGAGCGGGCAGTGGGTCCTGAACGACCTCTCCTCCGTCGTCCCCTCGGGCGTGACGGTCACGGACGTGGCGGCGGCGCAGGTGAACAACGAGCTCCAGGCGGCCTTCGTGACCACCGACGGCCGGGTCCTGCACACCATCCGCGCGGTGAACGGCACCTGGTCCCCGGCGGCCCCGGTCGACCTGACCGGCGTCCCCGGCACCCGGACCGGCGTCTCGATCACCGGCACCTACAACTGATCCGGCACCCCTTATCCAGACACACGGCGGGCCCGGGACGATCACCGTCCCGGGCCCGCTCCCGTGCTCCTCAGGCGGCGGCCGCGGCCTCCGCCGGAACCTTCAGCCGGGCCACCCGCAGCCACCCGGCGGCGGCCTTCGCGGCGGAGCCCAGGGCCAGGCCCCAGGCGGCGCCCGCCACGCCCCACACGGCGTACCCGCCCAGCAGCAGGGCCACCGACAGCAGCGAGAACACCACCTGGAGCGAGAGGGTGGCCTTCGGCCGGAGCACGCGCAGCGTGAGCAGGGCGCAGGTGCCCAGGCCCATGACCGCGTACTGCGCACCCGTGGCGGGCAGCAGCGCGGCGGCGGCCGGCCAGGTGTCGCCGAGCAGCTCCCGGCCCAGCCGGTCCGGCAGCGCGTACAGCACCGCCGCCCAGCCCCCGCCCAGCACCGCGAGGACGGCCCCCGCCAGCAGGGTCAGCCGGACCACGCCGCGCTTGCCGGAGGCCCGGCCGACCACCGGCGGCCCGAAGGCGCCGGCCGAGTTGAACAGCACGTTCAGCGGGCCGAAGAGGGTGCTGGCGCCGCGCAGCGCACCGACGGCGAGCGGAGTCGCGAACGCCCCGAGCCCGAGCACCGCCAGCTGGCTGGAGCCGTTGCCCACGGCGAACTCGACCACGAAGCGCTGCCCGAGGTGCCCGCGCCGCAGATAGGGCCGCAGGTCACCGCGGCCCCCGCGGACGAACGGCCGCAGCAGCCACAGCCCCAGCCCCAGCGCGGGCAGCGCGGACAGCCCCCACACCAGCACCAGCCGGCCCGCGGAGACCCCCTGCGGCTGTACGGCCAGCGCCGCGACCACGCACACCAGCCGCAGCGAGTCCGCGGCCAGCGCCCGCTCGGGCACCCGCAGGGCGGAGAAGCAGTAGCGCAGCCCGTCCTGTACGAGGACCGGCGGGAGTACGAGGCCCAGCGCGAGCAGCGCCCACCCGGCGTCCCCGGGCACCGCGAGGCCCGCCGCGGCCAGGACGAGCCCGGCCGCGGCCGAGGCGGCGGCCGTGAACAGTACGGAGGAGCGGCAGACCCGCCCGAGCCCCTCGCCCTTCTCCAGCACCACGGTCTGCCCGACGTAGGACATGTTGAGCCCGAGCAGCACGCTGAAGGCCACGTAGACCATCGAGAACGCGGCGAACCCCGACGCCGACGACAGCCGGGCGGCCAGCACCAGCACCAGGATGTTCGTGGCGCTGGAGGCGGCCTGGTCCAGGACCGAGGAGACCGCGGCGAGCCCCCGCCGGCTCACCTCTGGCCCGTGCGGACCGTGCGCAGCGCCACCGTGTCGCTCCCGTCGCCCGGGGCGGACTCCGCGTCCCCGGCGGCCGCGCCGGCGGACGGGGGCGCCGCGTCAGGTCCGGGTCCGGCCGGCGCACCGGCCTTGGAGCCGCGCTTCCCGGTGGGCAGCGGGGCGTGCAGCACCGCGCCCAGCACGGTCCCGCCGGCGCCGCTGATCAGCTCGCGGATCCGGGCCAGGTCGCTGCGGTGCACGGCGCGCGGGTCGCAGACGACGAGGACGCCGTCGACGCGGTCGACGAGGGCGAGCGCGTCGGCGTACGACAGCACGGGCGGCGCGAGCACCACGACGGTGGAGTTGGGGTCGTCGGCCTCGGAGATCAGCCGGCTGGTGCGCGCGGAGGTCAGCGCGCGGGGCACGTTGCGCACCCGGTCGCCGGGGATCAGGTCGAAGTCGCCGGACTCGGCGGCGTCCACGATCAGCCGCCGCCCGGCGGGCCAGTCGGAGTCGGCGGCCGCGCCGCCGCCCGCCCCCGCGCTCCAGCGCGGCCGGTCGTCGGTGTCGGTCGGCAGCTGGCTGGCCAGGACCGGGGTGCGCAGGTCGGCCTCGATGAGCAGCACGTCCTTGCCGGTCTCGGCGAAGGAGGCGGCCAGGTTCACGGCCACGGCGGCGGCCGTCTCGCTGCTGCCGCGCGGGGCGACCACCAGCAGCCGGCGCCGGTCGGCGAACCGGGCGTCGTAGGCGAGCCGGAACGCCACCGAGCGGTACTCCTCGGCGAGCCGCGGGTCGGCCTCCCCGGCCGCGAGGAGCGGGCCGCCGCCGGTCCGGTCCCGGGGCAGGTAGCCCAGTACGGGCGCGCGCAGGGACCGGGCCACGTCGCCCTCGGAGCGCGGGGCCGGGTCGAAGACCAGCCGGACCCACGCGGCGAGCAGGCCGAGGGCCAGGCCCACGGCCGCGCCGAGGGCGAGGGACATGGGGACGCCGGGCCCGTCGGGTGCGGAGGGCGGGGCGGCGGCGCTGGTGACCCGGCCCGGGGTCATGTCCAGGGCCTGGAGCTTGGCGATGTTGCTGTTGAGGGTGTTGACCTTGTTCTGGAGGTCGGTGCGCGAGGAGAGGGAGGCGTCGCGGGCGGTGCCGGCCGGCATGTTGTTGATCTGCCGGGCGACCTCGTCGAGCTGCTTGGCGACGGGGTCGCGCTGGGCCTCGTACCCCTTGACCATCTTGTCGCGGGTGACGTCGAGGGCCTCCTGCCGCTTGAGCAGGTAGGCGGCGGCCATGCCGTTGGCGCGCTTGGCGGCCTCCTCGGGGGAGGCGGCGGTGTAGGTGAAGCGCAGCACCATCGTCTGCGGCGGGTTGGTCACCTGGAGTCCGGAGCGGAGCGCCGGGAGGTCCTTGGCGGCGACGCCGAGGTTCTTCGCGGCCTGCTCGGCTATGGAGCTGGAGAGCGCGACCTGCCGCTCCGAGCCGATGTTGATGGCCTTGTCGGGGGCCAGGCTCGGGTTGAACGGGTCGTCGGTGGGCGCGCGCAGCACCACGTCCGCGACGGACACGTAGGTGTCCGCCGTGGAGACGCCGAGGTAGACGCCGCCCAGCAGGCCGACGGCCACGCCGGCGCCGAGGAGCCTGCGGTAGCGCAGGAGCTGCTTGAACTGGTCCCGGAGGAGATCGGGTTCGTCCTCGGCGGGGGTCGTCGCCGGGCGGTTCGTCTCGGTCACGGCCGGTTCCCCCCGAGTGCTTCGTCGATCAGTGCGTCGATGCGGGCGAGGCCCGCCTCGCGGCTCAGGTGGGCCGCCACGTGGACGGGCCCGGCCGCCCCGAGGGCGTCGGCGCCCGCGGGGTCCTCGGCCAGGGACCGGACGGCCTCCAGCAGCGCCTCGGGGTCCTCCGGCGGTACCAGCACCCCGGCGCCCGAACGGCGCACCTCCTGCGCGGTGCCGCCCTGCGAGGCGACGGAGGCGACGACGGGGCGGCCGGCCTGGAAGTACGAGGTGAGCTTGGACGGCACGCTCATGTCCAGCACGGCGGCGTGCTGCGTGACCGCGAGGACGTCCGCGGCGGCTAGGACGTCCGGGAACCCGCCGTCGGAGGCGGGCGGGATGATGTCCAGGTTCGGGACGTCGGCGGCCATGTCCGCGAGGGCCGCGCGCTGGCTGCCGTCGCCCATGAGGACGAAGCGGACCCGCGGGTCCAGGCGGGCGGCGCCGACGAGGACTTCGAGGCCCTGCTTGAGGCCCATGTTCCCGGAGTGCAGGACGACGGTCTGGCCGGGCGCCCACCCCAGGTGCCGGCGGGTCTCCCCGCGCGGCTTGGTGGGCTTGGCCACGTGCGACCAGTTGGGGACGAGGCGGATCTTCTCCGGGTCCACGCCCATCGCCACCACCCGGTCCACGAACGTCTCGTGGATGACGCCGACCAGGGTGGCCCGCTTGAGGGCGTACGCCTCGGCGCGCGCGGCGATCGCGGCCGCCTTGTCCCCGCCGCTGATGCCGCTCTGCGCGGCCGCGGCGCCCATCAGGTCCTGTACGACGGGTACGAACGGCACCTTCCAGCGGGCCGCGAGCCGTGCGGCCGTCACCCCGCCGGCGAGGCTCGGCATCTGCGCCATGACCAGGTCGGGCTTCGGCATCCGGGGCGGGGCCACGGCACCGTGCAGCAGAATCGATCCTTCAAAGAGGGCGCGCCTGACGGCGGTCTGACGGGGCGGCACGGTGTGCGCCCGCCGGTGCACGGTGACCCCCGCGCGCTCCTCGGTGTGCCGCAGCTTCCCCTTGTACTCCGGCTCGACCGACCAGGCCGGGTAGTGCGGCATGCCCGCCAGAACGTGCGCGTCGTGGCCGGTACTCGCCCAGTGCTCCGCGATCTGGGTGGCGTACGGGCCGATGCCCGCATGCTCCGGGGCGTAGTTGGTGGAAACCAGCAGCAGGCGCCGGTGACCGGATGTGGACACTGAACGTCCCCTTCTCCCCTGGATGATGCGCACGTCACCCTATTCGTTCACCCGGCGGGGTGTGGAACGCGCACGCTATTGTCGGCTAATCGCCGCACCGGGGGGTGCGGCCGCTGGGGGTAACCGATGACGGAGCACGACATGACCGATCCTGTGCCGTCCGCACGCAGGCCGTACCGGGTGGGCTACGCCCCCGGTGCCTACGACCTGTTCCACATAGGACACCTGAACATCCTGCGCCACGCCCGCAGCCGGTGCGACTACCTGGTGGCCGGAGTGGTCTCGGACGAGATGGCCGAACTGGCCAAGGGGCGCCGCCCGATGATCCCGCTCGTCGAGCGGCTGGAGATCGTCCGCAGCGTCAAGTACGTCGACGCCGCCTTCGTGGAGACGGTTCCGGACAAGGTGGAGACCTGGAAGCAGGTCCGCTTCGACGTCATCTTCAAGGGCGACGACTGGCGCGGCACCCCCAAGGGGGACAAGCTGGAACGGGACTTCGCCGCCCACGGGGTCGACGTCGTCTACTTCCCGTACACCGTGCACACCTCCAGCACCCAGCTGCGCCGGGCCCTGGACGCCCTCGCCCAGCCCGCGCACCCGCCGCTGCCGGAGCAGCTCACCGCCGAACGGCGCTGAGCTCGCGGAACCACTTGGCCAGGAACGCCGCGAGGAACAGGACGGCGACCGCACCCAGGCCCGCGTACGCCCAGCGGAACAGCGCACCGCCGCCCAGCATCAGGAACACCAGGCAGAACACCCCGTAGTCCACGGGCAGCAGGGCCACCGCGCGCAGGGTCGAGGGGGTGGCGGCCGGGCTGCCCGGGGCGGGCTTCGGCTTGAGCTTCTCGGTCAGCAGGCCGCCGAAGAAGGTGACGACGGCGGCGAACTGGAAGACGAGCGGCACCAGCAGCCAGCCCTCCGAGCCGGTCCCGTACGCCTTGGGGAAGCGGTGGAAGGCGATGAGCACGCAGGCGTGCAGCGCGGTCAGCTTGGCGGCGTCCACCACGTGGTCGAGCCACTCGCCCGCCGCGCTCCCGCCGCCGCGCAGCCGGGCGAGCTGGCCGTCGGCCGAGTCGAAGGCGAAGCCGACCGCGAGCGCAGCCCAGACGGCGATCCCCAGCCCCCAGGAGGGGGCGGCCAGCGCGACCGCGGCGACGGCCACGAAGCTGAACGCCGCGCTGATCAGGGTGACCTGGTTGGGCGTCAGGCCGAGCGCGTACGACCCGGCGGCCAGGTACCGGCCGGCCGGCCGGTTGACGAACCGGGAGTAGAGCGACACCCCCTTCGCCGACTTCTGCGCCCCCCGCAGTTCCCGGAGCGCGGTCCCGAAGTTCCCCATGCGCCTGCCCCTGCCCTGTCCGTGTGGTCATGTGTTCCCGCGTTCACATGTTCGTGCGTTCACGGGAAGGGCACATCATCGCAGGGGGAACGAAAGGTTCCGCTCCGGATCGGTCAACTCACGGAAGCAACCGTCCTCCTCAGTTCACCACCCGCAGCAGCAGCACCGACCTGGCCGGGACCGTCAGCGGCTCCCCGCCCCGGTGCCGCGTCCCCGGCGGAGCCTCCTGGGACTCCCGCGAGGTGTCCAGCACCAGCTCGTACGCCGCCGCCCACGGCGGCCCCGGCAGCACCCACTCCACCGGCCGGTCCCCGGCGTGCAGCAGCGCGAGGAAGCTGTCGTCCGTCACCTGGCGGCCCCGCTCGTCCCGGCCCGGGATGTCCCGCCCCGACAGGTACAGGCCCAGGGCGGCGGCCGGCGCGTACCAGTCCCGCTCCGTCATCTCCGCACCCGCCGGGGTGAACCAGGCCAGGTCCCGCAGCCCGTCCGCGCCCTGCGCCCGCCCCGAGAAGAACGCCCGCCGGCGCAGCACCGGATGCGCCTGGCGCAGCGCGACCAGCCGCCGGGCCAGCGCGAACAGACCGCTCCACTCCGGGTCGGACAGCAGGGACCAGTCCACCCACCCCGTCTCGTTGTCCTGACAGTACGCGTTGTTGTTGCCGCCCTGCGTGCGCCCGAACTCGTCCCCCGCCACCAGCATCGGCACCCCCGTCGACAGCAGCAGCGTCGTCAGCAGGTTGCGCAGCTGCCGCCGCCGCAGCGCCCCGGTCCGCGGATCGCCGTCCTCGCCCTCGGCGCCGCAGTTCCAGGACCGGTTGTCGTTGGTGCCGTCCCGGTTGGCCTCCCCGTTGGCCTCGTTGTGCTTGCGCTCGTACGACACCAGGTCGCGCAGGGTGAACCCGTCGTGGGCGGTCACGAAGTTCACCGAGGCGTACGGACGCCGCCCGCCCCACGCGTACAGGTCGCTGGAGCCCGACAGCCGGTACCCCAGGTCCCGTACGTCGGGCAGCGCACCCCGCCAGAAATCCCGCACCGCGTCCCGGTACCGGTCGTTCCACTCCGTCCACAGCGGGGGGAACGCCCCCACCTGGTACCCGCCCGAGCCCACGTCCCACGGCTCCGCGATCAGCTTGACCCGCCGCAGCACCGGGTCCTGGGCGATCACCGCGAGGAACGGCGACAGCATGTCCACGTCGTGCATCGAGCGGGCCAGCGCCGCCGCCAGGTCGAAGCGGAAGCCGTCCACCCCCATCTCGGTCACCCAGTACCGCAGCGAGTCCGTGATCAGCCTCAGCACGTGCGGGCGCCCGGCGTGCAGGGTGTTCCCGCAGCCGGTGTAGTCGGCGTAGCGGCGCTGGTCGGACTGGAGCCGGTAGTAGCCCCGGTTGTCGATCCCGCGCAGCGACAGCGTCGGCCCCAGCTCACCGGCCTCCGCCGTGTGGTTGTAGACCACGTCGAGGATGACCTCGATGCCCGCCGCGTGCAGGGCCTTCACCATCCGCTTGAACTCGCCGACCTGCTGCCCCGCCGTCCCGCTGGCGGAGTACCCGGCGTGCGGGGCGAAGTACCCCACCGAGTTGTACCCCCAGTAGTTGCGCAGGCCCCGCCGCAGCAGGTGGTCCTCGTGCGCGAACTGGTGCACCGGCAGCAGCTCCACCGCCGTCACGCCCAGGGTCTTCAGGTGCTCCACCGCCGCCGGATGGGCCAGCCCCGCGTACGTGCCGCGCAGCTCCTCGGGAACACCCGGATGGCGCATCGTGAACCCGCGCACGTGCAGCTCGTAGATCACCGTGTCGGCCCAGGGCGTCTTCGGCCGGACGTCGTCCGACCAGTCGTCGTCATCGTGGACGACCACCCCCTTCGGGACGTACGGGGCCGAGTCCCGGTCGTCGCGCACCGTGTCCGCGATGTACTGCTGCGGCCAGTCCCGCACGTGCCCGTACACCTCCGGCGGCAGCGAGAAATCGCCGTCGACGGCACGCGCGTACGGGTCCAGCAGCAGCTTCGCCGGGTTGTACCGGGCGCCCGTCCAGGGGTCCCAGCGCCCGTGCACCCGGAAGCCGTACCGCTGACCGGGCCGCACACCCGGTACGAACCCGTGCCAGATCTCGTGCGTCAGCTCGGTCAGGGTGCAGCGCGTCTCCGCCCCGAGGGCGTCGAACAGGCACAGCTCCACCGCCTCCGCGCCCTGGGCCCAGAGCGCGAAGTTGGTGCCCTCCACTCCGGCCGGCCCCGCGTGGTAGCGGGCCCCCAGCGGGTGCGAGGAACCCGGCCACACCGGTGGCGGCGGGTGCGCGGCCGCCCGTAACACCTTCGCCTGGACCCGTTCCCGTACGGCGTCCATCCCCTCGACGGCCCGGCCGGCATCACTGCCGGCGGCGTCCACCGCCTCTTGCTCGGCTGCGCTCGACACTGCCCGCCTCCACGGCTCCTGGGTACCGGCGGGGGGAGTGCGGCCCGGCGTCCCGGCCAGGGCCCGCCCCGTCTGGTCCTTCCCACTGTTCTGCCCTGACTGTTCTGCCCGGAACGTGCCCGGCCCTCACGTTTCCCCCGGAGGGCCCCGGTCGTTGGACGGAACGTGACTCTTCTGACGAGGCGGGCAGGGGCGGGGTTGGCCGCCGTGGCGGCGTGGGCGGGCCTGCTGGGCGGGCTGACCGGCTGCACCGGGGACGGCGGGTCCCCCGTCGAGATCTCCCTGCCCGGAAAACCCCGCTCCCCGGACGAGGCCATCCGGATCACCCCGGACGACAACGCCAAGGGCGTACCGGCCGAGGGCCCGCTGCGGGTGAACGTCCCCGAGGGCCGCCTCGAACGGGTCCGGGTCACCAAGGTCGAGGACGCCCAGGAGGAGGAGGTCCCCGGCGAGATCGCCGCCGACGGCCTCAGCTGGAGCCCCGACCCCGACGCCGGACGCCTCGCGCTCGCCGCCAAGTACACCGTCGACGCGGTCGCCCTCGACGGGCACAACCGCCGCCAGGCCCGGCACACCACCTTCACCACCTACGTCCCCGAGGAGCGTTTCATCGGCTACTTCAAGCCCGAGAACCGCTCCACCGTCGGCACCGGCATGATCGTCTCCTTCAACTTCAACCGGTCGATCAAGCGGCGCGCCGACGTGGAGCGGGCCATCACCATCACCTCAGACCCGGCCGTGGAGGTCGTCGGCCACTGGTTCGGCTCCGAGCGCCTGGACTTCCGGCCCAAGACGTACTGGAAGGCCGGCGCCGAGGTCACCGTGAAGATGAAGCTCCGCGACATCGAGGGGGCGCCCGGCTCCTACGGCATCCAGGACAAGACCATCCGCTTCACCGTCGGCCGCTCCCAGGTCTCCACCGTCGACGCGGAGGCGCACACCATGGAGGTCCGCCGGGACGGGCAGCTGCTGTCCACCATCCCCATCAGCGCCGGGGCGCCCAAGAACACCACCTACAACGGCAAGATGGTGGTGATGGAAATGTTCGACGTCACCCGGATGAACGGCGCCACCGTCGGCTTCACCAGCGAGGACGGCAAGGGCGAGTACGACATCCCGGACGTCCCCCACGCCATGCGGCTCACCGCCTCCGGCACCTTCCTGCACGGCAACTACTGGGCCAGCCCAGACACCTTCGGCTCCACCAACACCAGCCACGGCTGCGTGGGCCTGCGCGACGACAAGGGCGGCGGCTCGGACACCCCGGCGGGCTGGTTCTTCGACCGGACCCTGATCGGGGACGTGGTGGAGGTCGTGAACTCGCAGGACAAGACCGTCGCCCCCAACAACGGACTGGGAGGCTGGAACATGTCCTGGGCCGACTGGGTGGCCGGCTCCGCCATCGGCTGACACACTCCGGACCTCCCCGCACCCCGGGGGAGCGGCGCAATCGAGTGATTGTCAGACCGGAATGCCGTACTCGCCGAGTGTCTTCCGTCCGCCGCGCCGAAGCCTGCCCGCAGCCTGTCAGGGCCATCGGCGCGGGCAGGTGGCCGAGACAGCGGACGGAGTGTCATGTCAGCAAGGAAATGGACCCTCGGGCTGGCCGTGGGCGTCGTACTCGCCAGCGGGTCCCCCACGGCCCTCGCGGCGGGCCCCGGCACCGAGCCGCCGGCCACGGCGCGCACCCTGAGGGCCCCGCTGCCGGGCGGCCTGGGGCCCTGCATCCCGGGTGACGGGCCGGGCGAGGCGTGTCCGCCCTTCTGGCCGGATCCCAACAACCTCCCCTTCACCGGCCGGGACAAGAACATCAACGTCTTCGTCGGCGGGGACATGCTGGTGCGGCTGGGCGCCGCCGAGGCCGAGGGCAAGGTCGTCGTCCTCGGCGACTTCGACATGAACAAGACGGCCGGCGTCTACAACGTGGGCATCGCCGGAGTCGGCTCCCGCGTCCCCCCGCCGAACGGATCGGACTTCCTGACCACCGGCGGCAACGTCACCGTGGCCACCGGCCAGACCCTGCTCGCCGACGGCGGCGTCGTCCGCTACGCGGGCGCCCTCACCGGCAACGTGACCGGCACCCGCACCCGCGACGCCAACGCCGCCGACCCCTACACCCGCCTGCGCGGCGCCCTCACCTCCGCCAGCACCTGCTACGCCCTGCCCGGCGGAGTCCCGCGCACGCCGACCGGCCGGGCCGTGTACAGCGACCAGGAGACCGTGTTCACCGGCGACGGCCGCTCGCCGCTCCAGGTCTTCAACGTGGACTTCGACCTCTCCGGCCCCTCCGGCCGGCAGCAGACCCTGCGCTTCGCCGGGATCCCGGCCAACGCCACCGTCCTGGTCAACGTCACCGGGGAGAACCCCGCCCTGCGCGTCAACAACTCCCTGCTCCCCGAGGGGCTGCGCGAGCGGCTGCTGTGGAACTTCCCCAACGCGGAGTCGGCCACCATCGCCGGCTCGGCGCAGCTCGGCGGCAGCGTCCTGATCGGCCCGCAGGCGTCGGTCACCAACGTCTCCGTGATCGGCATGAACGGCCGCTTCTTCACCGCGGGCAGCGTCACCCATACCAGCCCGACGGCGACCACCGGCCTGGGCGCGGAGTTCCACGCCTATCCCTTCAACGGCGACCTGCCCGACTGCGCGCCCGTGCCGCCGGCCCGGGGCTCGGTGTCCGTCCTCAAGCACGACGAGAACGGCCGCGCCCTGTCCGGAGCGAAGTTCGAACTGTGGAAGGAGACCAACGGCGTCGACGGGCTCCAGGCCACCGGCGCCGACGCCGACACCAAGGTCGCCGACTGCACCACGGGCGCGGACGGGATCTGCGCGCGGGAGGAGGAGCTCGGCACCTACTACTGGCGCGAGACCGCCCCGCCCACCGGCTACGACCTCCCCGCGCAGCCCGTCCACACGCTGGTCCTGACGGCCGAGAACGCCGCCCAGGGCGTGCGGTGGACGGCCGTGAACACCAAGACCCCCGTGCCGCCGGACGAGAGCGCCCGGGTCGTGCTGCGGAAGGTCGACAAGGACAGCGGCGACCCGCTGCCCGGCGCCCGCTTCGAGCTGTGGCGCGAGAGCAACGGCACCGCCGGCCTCCAGACCGGAACGAACCCCGACACCCTCCTCGGGGACGGCGCCTGCGTCACCGACGCGCGGGGCACCTGCACGGTCGAGCTGCCGGTCGGCCAGCGCTACTACTGGCGGGAGGTCGGCCTGCCGGCGGGCTACGAGAGCCCCCGTGACCCCGTCACCGCCTTCGACCTGGAACTCGGCGAGAACGAGGAGTACGTCATCGTCACCGTCCCGAACAGGAAGGCGGACGAGGACCCGAACGGCGTCATCAAGGTGCTGAAGAAGGACGCCAAGACGAAGCAGCCGCTGCGCGGCGCGGAGTTCGAGCTCTGGCGGGAGACCGGCAGGGCAGTGGGCCTCCAGCGGAGCGGTGACGACGCCGACGAGCGGGTCGGGGACGAGTGCACCACGGGCCGGGACGGTGTCTGCGCCTTCGACGAGCTCCCGGACGGCTCGTACTACGTGGTCGAGGTGGACGTCCCGGACGGCTACGTGCTGCCGCGCGACCCGGTGACGGGCCCGCTGACCCTGGACGGCCGCACCCCGGGCCACCGCCTCGCCGTCACCCTCCTCAACAAGCGCGCGCACGACGGCCAGACCTGCCACTGCAAGGACGAGCCGGACCACGGCAAGCCCGGACACGGGAAGCCGGACCACGGCAAGCCCGATCACGGCAAGCCGGACCACGGCCGTCCCGACCACGAGGGGCCCGGCCACGACGGTCCCGGCCACGGGCGTCCCGACGGCCCCGGCTGGAACCCGGGCGAGTGGCCGCTGGGCGGTGACCGCAAGGCCTGACAGCCCTTCCGCCCCGGTACTTGGGACGGAACGGTGACACGACTGTGCCTATTCGTAATCTCCCCATGTGATTTCCTGTCGACAAGCGCGCGACTGTCCGTGCGCGGGGGACATGGGGAGAACACGAGTGAACCTGCAGCCGATACGCGGCCGCGTCCGCACCGGCCTGCCGGCCGTTCTGCTGGGGGCGGCCCTGCTGCTGACCAGCGCGTGCAGCGGCGGCGGCAACAGCGGGGGCAGCGGCGGGGACAACGGCAAGGCCGGTGGCGGTACGGCGAAGACCGGTACCGAGGCGTCCAAGGCCGTGGTCAACGTCAAGCCGGACGACGGGTCGAAGGAAGTCGCCACCAGTGGCGTCCTGAAGATCACCAGCAGCGGGGGCAAGCTGACCACCGTGACGGTGGCCGACACCAAGGGCAACGCGGTCGAGGGCAAGCTGGCCGCCGACGGCGCGACCTGGGAGCCCGCCCGCAACCTGGCCGCCGCCACCGAGTACAAGGTGCACGCGGTGGCCAAGGACGAGGCGGGCCGCGAGTCCGCCAAGGACACCACCTTCAGCACCCTGACCCCGCAGAACACCTTCGTGGGCCACTACACGCCCGAGGACGGCTCGACCGTCGGCGTGGGCATGCCCGTGTCCATCAACTTCACCCGCGGCATCACCAACACCGAGGCCGTCGAGAAGGCCATCACCGTCACGGCCGAGCCGTCCGTGCCGGTCGAGGGCCACTGGTTCGGCAACGACCGCCTCGACTTCCGTCCCGAGAAGTACTGGGCGGCGGGCACCAAGGTCACCGTGAAGATGGCGCTGGACGGCGTCGAGGGCCGCCCCGGCGTCTACGGCAAGCAGACCCGTACGGTCACCTTCACCGTCGGCCGCTCCCAGGTCACCACCGTCGACGCCACCTCCAAGAAGATGGAGGTCGTCCGCGACGGCCAGGTCCTCAAGACCATCCCGATCACCGCGGGCGCCCCGTCGACGACCACCTACAACGGTCAGATGGTCATCAGCGAGAAGTACAAGGTGACCCGGATGAACGGCGCCACCGTCGGCTTCGGCGGCGAGTACGACATCTCGGACGTCCCGCACGCCATGCGCCTGTCGACCTCCGGCACCTTCGTGCACGGCAACTACTGGGCCCCGTCCAGCACGTTCGGTTCGGAGAACGTCAGCCACGGCTGCGTCGGCCTGGAGGACGAGCGCGGCGCCGGTGACCCGAACACCCCCGCGGCCTGGTTCTTCAACGAGTCGCTGATCGGCGACGTGGTCGTCGTGAAGAACTCCAAGGACAAGCAGATCGCCCCGGACAACGGCCTCAACGGCTGGAACATGGACTGGGCGGAGTGGATCAAGTAACCGGTCCGCGTACGTGAACCGGTGGCCCGGTGCTGTGACCCACAGCACCGGGCCACGGTGCGTTAACCGCGGCTAACCTTCCCCGTATGACCATCTCTCTCGAAGTCTCCGAAGGCGTCGGCACCATCCTGCTGGACCGCCCGCCCATGAACGCCCTGGACATCGCCACCCAGGACCGGCTGCGCGAGCTCGCCGTGGAGGCCACCGACCGCGCCGACGTGCGCACGGTCGTCCTCTACGGCGGGGAGAAGGTGTTCGCGGCAGGCGCGGACATCAAGGAGATGCAGAACATGGACCACGCGGCCATGGTCGCCCGGTCCCGCGCGCTCCAGGACGCCTTCACCGCCGTGGCCCGGATCCCCAAGCCCGTCGTCGCCGCCATCACCGGCTACGCCCTCGGCGGCGGCTGCGAGCTCGCGCTGTGCGCCGACTACCGGATCGCCGCCGACAACGCGAAGCTCGGCCAGCCCGAGATCCTGCTCGGCCTGATCCCGGGCGCCGGCGGCACCCAGCGGCTCTCCCGGCTGATCGGCCCCTCGAAGGCCAAGGACCTGATCTTCACCGGCCGCATGGTCAAGGCCGAAGAGGCCCTCTCCCTCGGCCTGGTGGACCGCGTCGTGCCCGCCGCCGAGGTGTACGAGCAGGCGCACGCCTGGGCCGCCAGGCTGGCCCAGGGCCCGGCGATCGCGCTGCGTGCCGCCAAGGAGTGCGTGGACGCCGGCCTGGAGGCGGACATCGACACCGGCCTGACCATCGAACGCAACTGGTTCGCGGGCCTGTTCGCCACCGAGGACCGCGAGCGCGGGATGCGCAGCTTCGTCGAAGAGGGCCCGGGCAAGGCCAAGTTCGTCTGAGGAGTGCTCGAATCCACCCGCACGGAACCCCTGCGGGTGGATTAGCCAGGCCTTAAGGCAACCTTAAGGGGACCTGGTGATCCACCGACGGTGATCGCCGCACAGCGGAACGTCACCCCAGGTCAGGGTGGTTCATGCGGCCCTCGATTGCCTTTCGCATATGCCGGGACGCCCCCTCGGAATCCATGGTTCCGGGGGGTGTATTCCTGTGGAACGGCCCGGACGGGCGCGCGGGCCGTCCATGATGGGTGCATGGCGGGCCTGGAGGGTGTGGAACAGCCGCGGCAGCGCAGCAGCGCTTCGGCCGTACGGCTCACGGCGGCGGTCGAGGACGAACAGGGTCTCAGGGCCCTGGAGTTGTACGGCAACCCGGCCGAGGCGGAAGTGACGCTGCCGTCCATGCCGGAGTCCGCGAGCACGGCCCGCCGGCTCACGCAGAGCGTGGTCGTCCGCTTCTGGGGGCTGTCGCCGCAGATCTCCGAGCACGCCGTCCTGCTGGTCTCGGAGCTCGTCGGCAACGCCGTGCGCCACACCGGGGCCCGCTCCTTCGGCTTACGGATGCTGCGCAGGCGCGGCTGGATCCGCGTTGAGGTGCGCGACCCCTCGCGCGGGCTGCCCTGTCTGATGCCGGTCCACGAGCTGGACACCACGGGGCGGGGGCTCTTCCTCGTCGACAAGCTCTCCGACCGCTGGGGCGCCGACCTGCTGCCGCGCGGCAAGATCACCTGGTTCGAGATGCGGGTCGCCGACCGCTGAGGGGCCCCGGAACGCCAGAAACCCCCTGTCGCCGAGGTGGGGCGCTACGGGGGTTTCATGGGGCGCCGAGGATCGGTGGGGTGTGTGATCCTCGGCGGAGGACTTCGCTCGGGTCAAAGGGAAGCCGTGGTTCCGACTATGGCAGACGAGGGCTCAAACGCCAAAAGTCCCGACTCGGACATAAGTGTGCATATCCCAAGAGTTTCCACCTAAATCCTAGGTGAGATGGGCCACTCACCTCGTAATCAACGAATAAATATCGACCGCTCTGTGTAAATCGTTGATCACATACCGGACACCCGGCCCTGGGCGCCCCTCTGACGAAAGTCCCAAATTGGGTCAATCATTACCTTGAGGGGCATCCGGCTCTTAAATGGGCGGGTGCTCTGTTATCCAGACCGTCGTACGGCCCTGCGCGCCACGGCGGCGGCCGCCGCCGGCGCCCTCACCGCGGCCTGCGGCGCGGGCGGTGACCCGGCGGCCCCGGGACCCGGCCGGGCCGCCCCCGCCACACCCGCCCGCCCCGCAGGGCGGGCGCCCGCCGCCCCGGCCCCGGCCCCGCGCCGCATCCCGGGGCAGCCGGTGGAGATCGCGCACGGCCCCCGCGACCGGCCCCGGGTCGCCCTCACCTTCCACGGCAACGGGGACCCCGCCACCGCCCGCGCCGTACTCGCCGCCGCGGAGAAGGCAGGCGCGCGGGTCACCGTACTGGCCATCGGCGAATGGCTCGACGAGCACCCCGACATGGCCCGGCGGATCCTCGACGGCGGCCACGAACTCGGCAACCACACCCAGCGCCACCTCGCCGTCAACGCCATGTCCGAGGCCGAGGCCTACGCCGAGATCACCGGCTGCGCCCAGCGGCTCAAGCGGCTCACCGGCTCCATCGGCACCTGGTTCCGCCCCTCGCAGACCCAGCACGCCACCCCCCTCGTCAGGACCCTCGCCCAGCGGGCGGGCTACCCGCACGTCCTCTCGTACGACGTGGACTCCCTCGACTTCACCTCGCCCGGCGCGGCGGCCGTCATCCGCAACGTCACCGGGACGATCCGGCCCGGATCGGTGGTGAGCCTGC
Organism: Streptomyces sp. NBC_00158; assembly: GCF_045160885.1. Lineage (NCBI taxonomy): Bacteria > Bacillati > Actinomycetota > Actinomycetes > Kitasatosporales > Streptomycetaceae > Streptomyces > Streptomyces sp. NBC_00158. Next base: position 2,071,065 of record NZ_CP108161.1, on the reverse strand, counting down.
ACTTCGGCTACGCGGACACGGTCGACGCGATGCCCCCCCTCCTCGAAGAACTCGCGCGCCGCGAACTGCGCGCGGTGACCACCACGGAGCTGCTGACCTCATGAAGACCACCCGCCTTCCCCGGAAGGCCACCGTGCTCCTGGCCGGTCTGGTCCTCGCCGCCCTGGCCGGCTGCGGATCGGCGGACAAGGCCCCCGCCGAGGCGCTCGGCACCAAGGGGCCCGCGAAGGTGCCCGCCAAGGCCGTCCCGGCCGTGCCGCCGGGCCTGGCCGGGATGCCGCCGCTGCTCGACCCCCACGACGTGTACGCCGCCGACCGGCCGGGCAAGCTCTCCCCGGTGGTCAAGGACTTCCCGTCCCGGGTCTACGTGCCGAACACCAACTCCAACACGGTGTCCGTCATCGACCCGGCCACGTACAAGGTCATCGACACCATCCCGGTCGGCGTCCAGCCCCAGCACGTGGTGCCCTCCTGGGACATGAAGACCCTCTGGGTCAACAACAACCGCGGCCACACGCTCACCCCGATCAACCCGGCCACCGGCGAGGCCGGCAAGCCCGTCGAGGTGCACGACCCGTACAACCTGTACTTCACGCCCAACGGCAAGTACGCCGTCGTGATGGCCTCCATGGACCGCGAGCTCGTCTTCCGCGATCCGCACACCATGGACCGGGTGAAGACCGTCCCGGTCACCTGCTTCGGCGTCAACCACGCCGACTTCTCGGCGGACGGCCGCTACTTCATCGTCAGCTGCGAGTTCTCCGGCGAACTGCTCAAGGTAGACACCGAGAAGATGGAGGTGATCGGCCAGCAGAAGCTGCCCTTCGAGGGCGCCATGCCGCAGGACGTCAAGATCTCCCCGGACGGCAAGACCTTCTACGTCGCGGACATGATGGCGCACGGCATGTGGGTGCTCAGCGGGGACAAGTTCGACGTGCCCAAGCTGCTGCCCACCGGCAAGGGCTGCCACGGCCTGTACGTCAGCCGCGACTCCAGGGAGATGTACGTCTCCAACCGGGGCGAGGGCAGCGTCTCGGTCTTCGACTTCAAGGAGAACCGCCTCACCAAGAAGTGGCAGCTGCCCGACGGCGGCAGCCCCGACATGGGCGGGGTCTCGGCCGACGGCAAGGTGCTGTGGCTCTCCGGCCGCTACAACTCCGAGGTCTACGCGATCGACACCGTCACCGGCAAGCAGCTGGCCCGCGTCCCCGTCGGCGGCGGCCCCCACGGCCTCGCCGTGTACCCGCAGCCCGGCCGCTACTCCCTCGGCCACACCGGCATCTTCCGCTAGCGCGCGCGACGGTGCCCCGGGAGCCCGCACAGCACCCGGGACACCGCGTCCGCGAGGCCGCTACCAGGCGACCGGCAGCCGCTCGGGCAGCCGCTTGACGAAGCCCGTACGCCACACCAGGTTCTCCGCAGGCACGGCGAGCCGCAGCCCCGGCAGCCGCTCCACCAGCACCTCCAGCGCGGTCTCGGCGTGCGCCCGGGCCGGCGCCGAGGCGGGGCAGAAGTGCCGGCCGGCACCGAAGGCCAGGTGGGACCCCGCGTCCACCCGCTCCAGGTCCAGCTCCTCGGGACGCTCGAAGGCCGCCGGGTCGAAGTTGGCCCCCTCCAGCAGGACGAGCACCAGCTCGCCCTCCTTCACCAGGACCTCCCCGACCCGCACGTCCGCCAGCGCGATCCGCGGCAGGCCGTCCCCGACGGACAGGTTCCACCGCAGCAGTTCCTCGACGGCCGCGCCCATGCGCTCCGGACGCCCGCGCAGGTAACCGATCAGCTCGGGCCGCCGGAGCAGCGCCAGGACCGCGAGGACCAGGAAGGCGGAGGTGGAGACCGCCCCCGCGCCGAACAGGGAGACGGCGACGGTCGCGAACATCTCGTCCGTCAGGTGCGCCGATCCGGGGTCGGCCTCGCGCAGGCCGGCGAAGGCGCCGAGGAGCCCCGTACGCTCCTCGGCGGGGAGCGCCAGCTGCGCCCGGAACCGGTCGGCGAAGTAGCCGACGTCCTTGTACCAGTTGAGCGCCGAGTCGGCGAACGGTTCGCGGGCGGTCATGAACGCGACGTCCAGCCCCGACATCAGCCGGCGCCAGTCCTCGAACGGCACCCCCAGCACCCGGCAGTGCAGGGCCGCGGAGAAGGGGTCGGCGAAGCCGGCCCGGAGGTCGGCCGGGCCCCCTTCGGCGACGACCGCGTCCAGCAGCTCCCCGGCCTTGGCGCGCAGCGCCTCCCGCAGGCCCGGACGGCGCGGGCTGAGCGCCCTCATCACCGCGTCGCGCAGGCCCGCGCCGTTGATGCCGCCCATGTTGTCGACGACCTCCGGCGGGATCGTCAGCGCGTACTGGCGGGGCACCCCGGCGGCCGCGGTGTCCTTGAGGCTGAAGCGCCCGTCCTCCAGCACCCGCTTGGCCAGCGCGTGGCTGCTCACCAGCCAGGCCGGGTCCCCGGTGAGGGTGCGGACCCGGGCGACGGGCGCCTTCTCGCGCAGCCAGGCGCACTCCTGCGGCACGACGTCGCCGCGCCGGGAGAGCGGGAAGTCGAGCAGGGGCTGCTCCGGGGTCCCGACGCCCTCAGGCCGCTCGGTGCTCATCGGCGCTCCCTTCGGTGGTGGCCGCCGGCGCGGTGGTGCCGTCGGCGGGGGCGGTCCCGGGGCGTACGACTGCGTACGCCTGGTTGCGGGTCGCCCGCAGGCCCCCGCCCCGGGCGAAGAGGACGTCGGTCATCGGCATCCTGACGTGGTACGCGGCCACGGAGGACGGCACGTCGAGAATGCTGGGGGTGTCGATGAAGAACGGCAGCTCGGCCGCCAGGTAGTCGAAACAGGCCCGCAACTGGGAATCCGACATGGATTCACCCTGGGGCAACTTCGACCCCACGAAATGCAGGGCCATTTCCTCGCATCCCTTGCGGAATGCGTCATCGGTCTCCAGGAAATGCAGTACGCGCCTGTGCAGCAGTTGGTAGACGGGGTTCGACTGGAACTCGGAAAGCGCCCTCACCCGTATCTCGGCGTGCTGCGGGCCCGAATCCTCGACGCCTTTGATGATCCTGCGGCGGACCGCCTTGATCTCCTTCGAGGCGCGCCGGCTCGCGTGCTCCGGGGTGTAGCCGAAGGCGGCGAACATCCGGTCAACGTGGAGGTCCGCGTAGACGAAGTCGACCTGTGCGAACCGGGTCACGGCCCACCGGGCGAGACTGGACACGCGCGCGGCGCTGAAGTAGCCGTTGCCGGGGCTCACGCCTATGAGCACATGGTCGCCGTCTTCCCAGATATGGCGGCAGGTACGGGTGAAGGGCAGAACTTCGAATGATGCGTCGGCTGTGATCGTCACCTGTGATCGCCCTTGTTTGCCGCATGTCCCTGGGAGCCCTGCGCTCCTGGTGTGGCGGCAATGCCCGGTACGTTATGCCGTGGTGCCGGAGCGTGACAAGTGGTAGGCGGACCTGTTGGGTGGAATTCTCGATTCCGTCCATCCGGCGAGCTGTTCCGGCGGCTTACGCACGGGTAATTGAATATGTTTCTGCCGCCCGAACGGGACCCGCGGGAGCCTCCGGCGCCCCGGGCCGCTACCCTGAGCCGGTCAAGAAGCACCGAGAAGGGGTGGACCCAGTGGCTGACATCGAGAGCGCACGGGCGACGTTCGACAAGTTCGACGTGAACGGTGACGGCTTCGTCACGGCCGACGAGTACAGCGCGGCCATGAAGGCGATGGGTGACCACTACGTCACCGCCGCGATCGCGGACTCCGTGATCGCCGCCAAGGACAGCGACGGCGACAAGCTGATGAGCTTCGACGAGTTCTGGGCCTCCCTGAACAAGTAAGCGCGGCGCGTCACAAGTAAGCGCGGCGCGTCCGCCTCCGCCCCGCCCGCCGGGGCGGGGGCGCGTCAGGCCCCGCCCTGCGGCGCCCCGTTCTCCGGCGCCCCGCCCTGCGGCGCCTCGGCCCGCGCCGGTCGCTCCGCTCCGGAGAGCGCCTCCGTCTCCGACAGGGCCTCGACCTCCGACAGGGCCTCCTCCAGCCAGCTCAGCCAGAAGCCCTCCAGGGCGATGCCGCCGCGCAGCACGAGCCGGCGCAACCGGTCCGCGGACGCGTCCCGCTCCGCCGGGAAGTCCTTCGCCTCGATGGCCTCGTACGTGGCCAACTGCGCCCGGTGCAGTTCCAGATGGCGCCGCAGCTCCGGCCCCAGCCCCTGCGGCCCGACCACCGCCGCCGCCCGGATCCGCAGCAGCAGCGCGTCCCGCACCGGCTTCGGGTCCTGGCTCTCGTCCACCCACCGCGCCAGCTCCGCGCGGCCGTCGGGCAGCACCTCGTACTCCTTCTTCTGCCCGCGCACCGGCACCTCGCTGGGCAGGGCGCGGATCAGCCCGGCCTCCTCCAGCCGCCCCAGCTCGCGGTAGATCTGCTGGTGCGTCGAGGACCAGAAGTAGCCGATCGACTTGTCGAACCGCCGCGTCAGCTCCAGCCCCGACGAGGGCTTCTCCATCAGGGCGGTGAGGATGGCGTGCGGCAGCGACATGCCGCCATCGTAGGTGTGCGCGAGGTGTGGGCAATCGTCCCGCAGGGCGGTACGGGTGGGCACACCGGGACATCCCGCCCGGCAGGGCAACCCCGCCCCACCGGGCCCCCGCTCACAGCTCGGCCCCTGCGAGGGCCCGGCTCACCCCAGTGAGGCGAGCTCTTCCGGGGTGCGCGGCCCCGGTGCCCCGTCCGGCAGCATCCCCTTCGCCCGCAGGAACGCGGCGACCACTGGGGACCAGGCCGACCGCAACCCCGCCGCCGCCAGCAGCTCGGGATCCGCCAGCAGGATCCCGGCAGGCCCTACCCGGATCCCCGACGGGGTCAGTACGGCCGCGTCGTCGGCCCAGCGCACCGCGAGGTCCACGTCGTGGGTGGCCATGACGACCGTGGTGCCGGCCGCCCGCAGCCCGGCGAGGACGTCCAGGAGCCGTTCCTGCCCGTCCGGGTCGAGGCCGGCCGTCGGCTCGTCCAGGATCAGCACCCGCGGGGCCATCGCCACCGCGCCCGCGATCGCCGCGCGCTTGCGCTGCCCGTACGACAGCAGGTGCGTCGGGCGGTCCCGCAGCGCGGTGATGTCCAGCGCGGCCAGCGCGCCGTCCACCCGCTCGCGGACCTCCGCCGCGGGCAGCCCCAGGTTCATCGGGCCGAAGGACACGTCCTGCTCCACGGAGGCCGCGAAGAGCTGGTCGTCCGGGTCCTGCACCACCAGCTGCACCGAGGTGCGCAGCCGGACCAGGCCCTTGCGGTCGTACGCCACCTCCGCGCCGCCGAGCCGCAGCGACCCCGGGCCGGGCCGCAGGCCCCCGCTCAGCAGCCGCATCAGCGTGGTCTTGCCGCTGCCGTTGCGGCCCAGCAGCACCAGCGCGCGGCCCTCGGCGATGCCGAAGTCCACCCCCGACAGCACGGCCGGGCCGTCCTCGTACGCGTACCCCGCGCCCACCAGCTCCACCAACGGGGTCACAGCCACAGCTCCTTCAGTACGAGGGTCCCCGCGACCAGGGCGGTCAGCAGGGCGGCGGACCCCGTCAGGAACCGCCAGGACAGCGTCGCTTCGGGCACGAGCACCCGCAGCGCGCCGTCGTATCCGCGCCCCGCCAGCCCCTCCTGGAGCCGGGCCGCACGGTCGAAGGCCCGGACGAACGAGGTCGCCGCGAGCCCGGCCAGCGAACGCCACACCGCCGCCCGGCCCGTCTGTCCGAGCCGGGCCGCCTGGGCGCGCCGGACCTGCGCCATCGAGTCCAGCAGCAGGAAGCCGATCCGGTACATCACCAGGGCCACGTCCACCACCGGCGCCGGCACCCCGGCCCGCACCAGCCGCGGCAGCACGTCCGAGACCGGTGTCGTGAAGGCGAACAGCAGCACCCCGAGCGAGGCCGCCGAGGTGCGCAGCAGCAGCTCCACCGCGTGCCGGGGGCCGTCCGGGGCCGGGGCGAGGAACCCGTCCGGGCCGCCCACCGACACCAGCAGCGGCAGCGCCCCGGTCACGCAGAAGCCCAGCGGGACCCGGAAGGCCCGCCACAGCTGCCGCCCGGCGACCCCGGCCGGCCCGAGCAGCACGGCGAGGGTCGCGGCGGCCACCAGCGGCCCGCCCGGCCAGGGCGGCAGGCACACCGCGGTGACGGTGAGCCCGAGACCCAGCAGGGCCTTCTCCAGGGGGTGGCGGCCCCGCCAGCGGCTGGAGTGGGCCGCCACGTCGATCGGCAGCACCGCCTACGACTCCCGGGCCGGGCGGTCCGGCCCGGCCTCCGCGGCCGCGGCCTCGGGGGCCGCAGCCTGGGCGAGGGCCTGCGCCGCGCCCTGGCGGCGGCCCTTGCGGATGCCGAAGTAGTAGGCGAGCACGCCCGCCCCGAGGGCCGCCTGGAGGGCGAACAGCGCGGACTCGACCTCGCCCGAGGGGGGCTCGTACAGCGGGGAGAACCAGGGCTCGTAGTCCGGCTTCAGCTCGGTGATGGCCGCCTCGGCCTGCGCGTCGGCGCCGGCGAACGGCTCCTCCTTGCCGTCGCCGAGGCCCAGCGCGAGCGGGATCACGGCCAGGGCCGCCACCAGGAGCAGCAGCAGGGAGTTGATCTTCGCGTTCCTGCTCATCAGAGGGCCGCCTCCGGCTCCGCCTGCTTGCCGCCGGTCAGCTTCGCGACCCCGAGCCGGACCAGGTCCGACTTGCTGGACTGCATCAGCAGCCGCATCACGAGCACCGTCAGCAGGCCCTCGCTGATCGCGAGCGGGATCTGGGTGAGGGCGAAGATGCCCGCGAACTTCTCCAGGGAGCCGAGGAAGCCGCTCGCCGGGTCGGGGAAGGCCAGCGCCAGCTGGACGGAGGTGACGCAGTAGGTGACCAGGTCGGCGAAGAACGCGCCGAAGAACACGGTCACCATCAGCGGCGCGCCGGACTTCCGCAGCAGCCGGTAGACGCCGTAGCCGGCCCAGGGTCCGGCGATGGCCATCGAGAAGACGTTGGCGCCCAGCGTGGTCAGCCCGCCGTGGGCCAGCAGCAGCGCCTGGAAGAGCAGGGTGATCGTGCCGAGCACCGCCATGATCGGCGGCCGGAAGAGGATGGCGCCGAGCCCCGTTCCCGTCGGGTGCGAACAACTGCCCGTCACGGAAGGGATCTTCAGGGCGGACAGCACGAACGTGAACGCCCCGGACGCCCCGAGCAGCAGCGTGCTCTCCGGGTTCGACCTGACCTCGCGGGTCAGCGCGCGGACGCCGTGGACGACGAAGGGGGCGGACGCGGCGCCCCAGGCGACCGCGTGCCATGGGGGCAGGAACCCCTCGGCTATATGCATGGGTTGGGAGACCTCTCCAGCACCTCGTGGATGGACGACGCGCCCCGGCCGGTCTCCTGGCTCACGGGTGCTGATGCCCTGGCTCCGCCTTCCCGGGCCCGTGCGGTCTCCCACGCGGGCCCAGTGGCTTCCCGCGGTGGGGGCACCTCCCGGACGGAGTCTGGGGGAGGGTGGAGCCGGACTTCCCGATCACAGTGGCGAGGGCCGCACCGGTTTTCCACCGGTTTCCCGAACACCAAGGCCAGACGACCCTAGTCGCCCGCACGGACCGTCACAACCCGGACCGATCCGGCCACCCGGCGCCCGCCCCGCCACCCGCCCCGCCGCGCACCCGGACGGGCCAGGCCCGCTGGCCGGCCCGCGCGGCGCCCGGCACGGTGGAGGACATGGCCGCCGACGACAGCCCCCGGTACGAGGACCTCTCCGCCGTCTACGTCAACTGCACCCTCAAACGCTCGCCCGAGACCAGCAACACGGAGGGACTGATCGCGCGGAGCCGGGCCGTCATGGAATCGGCCGGCGCCCGCACCTCGCTGATCCGCGCCGTCGACCACGACATCGCCACCGGCGTCTGGCCGGACATGACCGACCACGGCTGGGAGAGCGACCAGTGGCCGGTCCTCTACAGCCAGATCATGGACGCCGACATCCTGGTGCTGTGCGGCCCGATCTGGCTCGGGGACAACAGCTCCGTCATGAAGCGGGTCATCGAGCGGCTCTACGCCTGCTCCTCCCTGCTGAACGAGCAGGGCCAGTACGCCTACTACGGGCGCGTCGGCGGAGCGCTGATCACGGGCAACGAGGACGGCGTCAAGCACTGCGCGATGAACGTCCTCTACAGCCTCCAGCACCTCGGCTACGCGATCCCGCCCCAGGCCGACGCGGGCTGGATCGGCGAGGCCGGCCCCGGCCCCTCCTACCTGGACCCGGGCTCGGGCGGTCCCGAGAACGACTTCACCAACCGGAACACCACGTTCATGTCGTGGAACCTGATGCACCTGGCGGCGCTCCTCAAGCGCGCCGGGGGCATGCCGGCCCACGGCAACCAGCGCTCCCTCTGGGACGCCGGCTGCCGTTTCGACTTCCCCAACCCCGAGCACCGCTAGCCGGGCGGCTCCGGGGCCGTCATCGGGTCAGCAGGTGTTGGGGTGCGGGAAGTCCACCACGAGCCGCTCGGGCGAGTGCAGGACGGAGGTCTTCCAGGTCGGCTGGGTGTCGAAGGCGGCGCCGAAGGTCACGTACCCCTCGTAGTCGCCGGTCATGGCCATGCCCTTGAGCTTGCTGAGGTAGATCTTCTGGAGCCGGGGCCCCTGGTAGACGTTCTGCCCGGCGTCGTTGTGCCCGGCGGCCGGGTGCAGGCGGATCTCCAGGAAGTACTTCCCGGCCAGCGGGACGGGCTGTCCCGACCCGTCGTAGACGAGCTCGGACACGGGAGTGACGGTGACCGGGGGCACGTAGCCCTGGAGGTCGATCACGAGCCGGTCGTACGTGCAGTGCCCGCCCCAGCGGGCATTGACGACGAGCGGCGTCTGGGTGCGGGTGGTCGTGGTGGCTGCGGAGGCCGGCGACGCGGAGAGCGCGAGCCCGGCGGTGAGCAGGGCACCCGTGGCGATGGCCACGATCCGGCGGCGGTGCGGGTGACGCATGATGTCTCCCCGGTTCCGTGAGACGGGGACTTGCCTGTCATCTCATAAGACAGCGCCGGGCCGCGACCGGTTCCACGGGACCCCGCCCCGCGTCAGAACGTGAGCAGCGCGCTCAGCTCCGCGTCCAGGTCGTAGTGGCGCCGCTCCTGCCCGCGCGGCACCAGCTCCGTCATCCGCCGGCACAGCTCGCGCACGTCCTTGGCGCGGGCGGAGACCACGCAGCTCTGTTCGCCGTTGCTGAAGCCGAGCAGGACGCGCGGCTCCGAGCCGCTCCAGCGCGGCCACACCTGTATGTCGCCCTCGCCGGTGGCGGCGGTCTGCCCGTCGAGCAGCAGCTCCCGCGAGAACACCCACCGGGCGAGGTGCGTCCCGGCGCCCCGGAAGTCGACGGCCACCTCGTACGGGCGGTCCGTGCGGTAGACGAACCGGCCGGTCAGCGGCACGGACAGGGGGGCGGCTTCCAGCCTCAGCGGCAGGAGTCTCTGTTCGGTGATGGTGGCCATCGGCGGCTGCCTCTCGTCGCGCGTGGGGTCTTCCCGCGCCCCTCCCGGCACGCTATCCCCGGCCCGGGGCCGCGCCGCCGGGCCGAAGGTCCCGAGGCGCCGGGCCGCAGGGCCTCTTTTCGGCCACCGCGTGCACCGCGGGCCACGCGTCGCGGGCAGGCGCCGGGGGCACGCGCCACAGGCATGCGCCACAGGCATGCGTCACAGGCATGCGTCACAGGCATGCGAAGGGCCCGCCCTCCGGGGGGAGGGCGGGCCCGGTGGCGCGCTGCGGCGGGGCCGCGCGGCCGGCCGCTACGGGAGCGGGTTGTAGATCAGCGAGTCGTGGTTGTTGGACTGGCCGATCGCGGTGAAGCCGGAGCCGTTGGCCTGGGCGCCGTTGTTCTGGTTCGACGCCCCGAAGCCCGACGCGACCTGCTGCGCGGTGGAGGAGTTGCCGAGGTTGCTGCCGCCGACGCCGCTGCCGAGGATCCCGGCGAGGGCCGCGTTCGAGGCGGTGCCGGCGGCGCCGGCACCGTTGTCCGCCTGGGCCGTGCCCGTGAAGAGCGCGGCGGCGAGGGGGAGCGATGCGAGCGCCGCCATCACGCGGATGCTGCGGATGCCTGCCATGGTGAAGCCTCCAGTACGCAAAACAGCAAGGGGGTAAGGCGGTTGGCCGACCGCCCGGGGGTGACGCGACGTCGTGTGACCAGACTGGCGCACGTGATCATCGAGAAACCAGCCCGGACCGGCTTCTTCCCTCGCAAGCGTGATCATCCCGGTCCAAACCCCGAACCGGGGATCATTTGCGCACTTCTCGGATCAGCACTCGATGACGTTGACCGCGAGCCCGCCGCGTGCCGTCTCCTTGTACTTGATCTTCATGTCGGCGCCCGTCTCCTTCATGGTCTTGATGACCTTGTCGAGGGAGACCTTGTGGCTGCCGTCGCCGCGCATCGCCATCTTCGCGGCGGTGACGGCCTTGACGGCGGCCATGCCGTTGCGCTCGATGCAGGGGATCTGGACCAGGCCGCCGACCGGGTCGCAGGTAAGGCCGAGGTTGTGCTCCATGCCGATCTCGGCGGCGTTCTCGACCTGCTCCGGGGTGCCGCCCAGCACCTCGGCGAGGGCGCCCGCGGCCATCGAGCAGGCGGAGCCCACCTCGCCCTGGCAGCCGACCTCGGCGCCGGAGATCGAGGCGTTCTCCTTGAAGAGCATGCCGATCGCGCCCGCGGCCAGCAGGAAGCGGACCACGCCGTCCTCGTCCGCGCCGGGCACGAAGTTCACGTAGTAGTGCAGGACGGCCGGCAGGACGCCCGCGGCACCGTTGGTGGGGGCGGTGACGACCCGGCCGCCCGCCGCGTTCTCCTCGTTGACGGCCATCGCGTAGATCGTCGTCCACTCGCTGCGGTGCATCATCGGGTCGCCCTCGGTGCGCAGCTGGCGCGCCGTGGACGCGGCACGGCGCTTGACGCGCAGGCCGCCCGGGAGGATGCCCTCGCGGGACATGCCGCGCGAGACGCAGGACTGCATGACGCGCCAGATCTCCAGGAGGCCCTCGCGGATCTCCTCCTCGGTGCGCCAGGCCTTCTCGTTCTCCAGCATCAGGGAGGAGATCGACAGGCCGGTCTCGTTCGCCAGGCGCAGCATCTCGTCACCGGAGCGGAAGGGGTACTTCAGCACGGTGTCGTCGAGCTTGATCCGGTCCTCGCCGACCGCGTCCTCGTCCACGACGAAGCCGCCGCCGACCGAGTAGTACGTCTTCTCCAGCAGCGGGGCGCCGGCGGCGTCGTACGCGAAGAGGGTCATGCCGTTCGCGTGGTACGGCAGCGAGCGGCGGCGGTGCAGGATCAGCTGGCTCGGCTCGTCGAAGTCGATCTCGTGGGCACCGCCTATCTCCGTGCCCAGCAGCCGCAGCTTGCCGCTCTTGCGGATGCGCTCCACCTCGTCGTCGGCGGTCTCGACGTCCACGGTGCGGGGGGAGTGGCCCTCCAGGCCCAGCAGGACCGCCTTGGGCGTGCCGTGCCCGTGGCCGGTCGCGCCGAGCGAGCCGAAGAGCTCCGCCCGCACGGAGGCGGTCTGGGCGAGGACGCCGTCCTTCTTCAGCCGCGTCACGAACATGCGCGCCGCGCGCATCGGGCCGACCGTGTGGGAGGAGGACGGGCCGATGCCGATGGAGAAGAGGTCGAAGACGGAGATGGCCACTGGCGGACTCCCTTGTCTGCTCGTGGGGTGGGGAGGGGGCAGGGGTGTGGTGATCAAGACGGGAGGATCTGCGGATTTTGTCCGGCAGACGAGCGTAACGCGTGGAGATGAACGGTTCGCCTCCCGGACGCGGCCGCCGGGCGTGAGCCGGATCGCGTTCCGGTGCCGGGACGGCCCGGGAGGGCCCGCCGGGGGCCGTGACGGCCTTCAGGGGGTGTGCGTGCCGCCGGGGAGTACCCGTACGGGTGCGGGCGGTCATGAAAAGGGCCCGGCCTTGTGGGTACAAGGCCGGGCCCCCGAGCCGTGCCTAGAGCGACGGGTACAGCGGGAACTTCGCGGCCAGGGCCGAGACGCGCGCCTTGAGGTCGGCGGCGTCGTAGCTCGGCTTCAGCGCCTGCGCGATGATCTCGGCGACCTCGGTGAAGGCCTCGGCGTCGAAACCGCGGGTCGCCAGGGCCGGCGTACCGATCCGCAGGCCCGAGGTGACCATCGGGGGGCGCGGGTCGTTCGGGATGGCGTTGCGGTTGACCGTGATGCCGACCTCGTGGAGGCGGTCCTCGGCCTGCTGGCCGTCCAGCTCCGAGTTGCGCAGGTCGACCAGGACCAGGTGCACGTCGGTGCCGCCGGTGAGGACGTCCACGCCCACGGCCTTGACGTCGTCCTGGACCAGGCGGGCGGCGAGGATCTTCGCGCCCTCCAGGGTCCGCTCCTGGCGCTCCTTGAACTCCGGCGAGGCCGCGATCTTGAAGGAGACGGCCTTGGCCGCGATCACGTGCTCCAGCGGACCGCCCTGCTGGCCCGGGAAGACCGCGGAGTTGATCTTCTTGGCCAGCTCCTGCGTCGACAGGATGACACCGCCGCGCGGACCGCCGAGGGTCTTGTGCGTGGTGGTGGTCACGACGTGGGCGTGCGGCACCGGGTTCGGGTGCAGGCCCGCGGCGACCAGGCCCGCGAAGTGGGCCATGTCGACCATCAGGTACGCGCCGACCTCGTCCGCGATCCGGCGGAACGCGGCGAAGTCCAGCTGGCGCGGGTACGCGGACCAGCCGGCGACGATCAGCTGCGGCTTGGACTCCTTGGCGAGGCGCTCGACCTCGGCCATGTCGACCTGGCCGGACTCGTCGACGTGGTACGGGACCACGTTGTAGAGCTTGCCGGAGAAGTTGATCTTCATGCCGTGGGTCAGGTGACCGCCGTGGGCCAGGTTCAGGCCCATGATCGTGTCGCCCGGCTTCAGCAGCGCGAACATCGCGGCGGCGTTGGCCTGCGCACCCGAGTGCGGCTGGACGTTCGCGGCCTCGGCGCCGAACAGCGCCTTGATGCGGTCGATCGCGATCTGCTCGACCACGTCGACGTGCTCGCAGCCGCCGTAGTAGCGGCGGCCCGGGTAGCCCTCGGCGTACTTGTTGGTCAGGACCGAGCCCTGGGCCTCCATGACGGCGACCGGAGCGAAGTTCTCCGACGCGATCATTTCCAGGGTCGACTGCTGGCGCACGAGCTCCGCGTCGACGGCGGCGGCGACGTCGGGGTCGAGCTCGTGGAGGGGGGTGTTCAGAACGGACATTCAGGGCCCCTGGGGTGTCAGTTGTCGGAGTGGGTGAGCGCGGCGTACTCGTCGGCGGTGAGCGCGTCCTTCGGCTCCTCCGACAGGCGCACCTTGAACAGCCAGCCACCCTCGAACGGGGCGGAGTTCACCAGCGACGGGTCGTCCACGACGTCCTGGTTGAACTCGGTGATCTCACCGGAGACGGGGGAGTACAGGTCGCTGACCGACTTGGTCGACTCCAGCTCGCCACAGGTCTCGCCCTCGGTGACGGTCTCGCCGACCTCGGGGAGCTGGGCGTAGACGACGTCACCGAGCGCGTTGGCCGCGAACTCCGTGATGCCGACCGTCGCGACGCCGTCCTCGACGGCCGACAGCCACTCGTGCTCCTTGGTGTAACGCAGCTGCTGGGGGTTGCTCATGACCTGATTCTCCTGGATGCGGGGAGGTGGATACGAACGGTGGTCTTGCGTGCTGAGACGGGGGGACCCGGTACGAGGGTTACTTCTGCCGCTTGTAGAAGGGCAGGGCCACGACCTCGTACGGCTCATGCGTACCGCGAATGTCGACGCCGACGCCGGAGGTGCCGGGCGCGGCGTGCTCCGCGTCGACGTACGCCATCGCGATCGGCTTGCCCAGCGTCGGGGACGGGGCACCGGAGGTCACCTCGCCGATGACCTCGCCGCCCGCGACCACGGGGAAGCCGGCGCGCGGGACGCGGCGGCCCTCGGCGACCAGGCCGACCAGCTTGCGCGGCGGCTTGGTGGCGGCGACCTCGGCGGCGGCCTCCAGGGCGGCGCGGCCGACGAAGTCGCCCTCCTTCTCGAACTTCACGACCCGGCCCAGCCCGGCGTCGAAGGGGGTGAGCGCGGTGGTCAGCTCGTGCCCGTACAGCGGCATGCCCGCCTCCAGGCGCAGCGTGTCGCGGCAGGACAGGCCGGCCGGCACCAGGCCCGCGTCCGCGCCCGCCTCGGTCAGCGCCTGCCACAGCGCCACGGCGTGCTCGGGGGAGACGAACAGCTCGAAGCCGTCCTCGCCGGTGTAACCGGTACGGGCGATCAGCGCGGGCACGCCCGCGACGGTGCCCGGCAGGCCCGCGTAGTACTTCAGGCCGTCCAGGTCGGCGTCCGTGAGGGACTTCAGGATGCCGGGGGACTCCGGGCCCTGGACGGCGATCAGCGCGTACGCGTCACGGTCGTCGCGGACCTCGGTCTCGAAGCCGGCGGCGCGCTCGGTGAGCGCGTCCAGCACGACCTGGGCGTTGGAGGCGTTGGCGACGACCATGTACTCGGTCTCGCCGAGGCGGTAGACGATCAGGTCGTCGAGGATCCCGCCGTCCTCCTGGCAGATGTGCGTGTAGCGGGCGCGGCCGACGCCGACGGTGGAGATGTTCCCGACGAGCGCGTAGTCCAGCGCCTTCACGGCCTCCGGGCCGGTCAGGGTGATCTCGCCCATGTGGGAGAGGTCGAACAGGCCGGCCTTGGTGCGCACGGCGTTGTGCTCGTCGCGCTCGCTGGCGTAGCGCAGCGGCATGTCCCAGCCCGCGAAGTCGGTCATGGTCGCACCGAGCGAGCGGTGCAGCGCGTCGAGCGCGGTCAGACGGGGGGCAGTGCTCATGGGTGTGGCTCCCGGGTCCCAGGGCATGACATGACGAGGAGGTTCCTCCCCATCTGTCATCGGAACCTGAGAGGTTCGCCGAGAGTTCCCGGAGGGGGAACGCCGACTTGCACCTTGGGTGGAGCACGCGCCGGGCGGCCGTCGGGGACGGACGCGGCGGGGCTCGCTTTTCAGATCTGCCTCATCCACGCGGTACGGGGCCTGAGAGATTCAAGGGAGGAACTTGCTCCTTCGGCGCCCGGGCACGGCCTCGCGGCCTGCCGGGACTCTCCCGCGCGGATTCAAGCGGCCGGTATGCAGTTTGGTGTCCAGATGGCGCACATCATTGCACGGGACGGGCGGGAGAGGGCAGTGGGGCCCGGAAGAACGTGCGGTCCGGACGGGCCCGGCCGTCCGCGCTGTGGAACGCCCGGCCGCAACCGGGGCCGTCGGATTACCGTCTCTTTACATTCAGTGGGCATGGGGCCCTCGCGGCCCGATTCGGGGGAGACGATCACTGTGCGCAGACTCGGAGTGGCTACGACTACAGGCGCGGTCGGGGCGGTCCCGGAGCAGCGGGGCGCCGCCCGGTCCGCCGCGGGCGGCGGCCCGGTCCGTGACCTGCGCGGACAGTCCGCGCGCCCGCACCGGCTGAGCTACGCCGCCGGGGACATCGTGGTGGTGTCCGGGCTGCCCGGCGGCGGCAAGAGCACCCTGATCAAACGGGCCGCCGAAGCCGGCGTCGACTCGCAGGACACCCGCGAGCGCTGGGAGCGCCGCATGCCGTCCGGCCTGCCGTACGCGGTGTACCGGCCGCTGGTCCGCGCCGCGCACTACGGGGGGCTGTGGCGCGAGCTGCGCTCCGGCGCCTCTGTGGTGGTGCACGACTGCGGCACCCAGCCGTGGGTGCGGGGGCTGCTGGCGGCCGTCGCCCGGCGGCGCGGGCGGGGGCTGCACCTGCTGCTGCTGGACACCACCCCCGAGGAGGCGCTGTCCGGGCAGGCCGTCCGCGGGCGACGGGTGTCCGCGTACGCCTTCGCCCGGCACCGGGGGGCCGTCTCCCGCCTGCTGCGCTCCGCGGAAGCCGGACGCCCCCCGCGGGGCTGCGCCTCGGTCACCCTCCTGGACCGCCCGTCGGCTGCCGCCGTCACCCGGATCACGTTCGGCCCCTGACCCCGCCCGGGACACTCGCCGCTGCGCGGGCTGGATTCGCGCAGCGAATATGCAGCCCCGCCGGCGTTTGAGGCGCTGGGGGTCCCCCCAGCGGTAGCTGGGGGAGGGTCTGGGGGCGGAGCCCCCAGGGAACGGGCGAAGGGCGGGTAGGGGACCGGCCCCGCGCAGCGGCCGACCACCCGCACCCGCCCCGCCGGCCCCGGCCCCGGCCCCGATAGCCTCGGGGCCACACGGCGCGGAACCACACGGAGGCACGGGCACATGCAGGCGCAAGGCAACGGCTGGCCGGCGAACGAGTTGGAGCAGGTGCTCGGGACGGCGCTCGGCCGGCCGGACGCGGGCCCGCGGATCATGGACGCGCTCGGCCGCAGCCAGGTCTGGGTCCCGCTCCCCAATGGCGGCGGGCCCGACAGCGCCTCCCTCGACCTCCCCACGATGCTGATCGACGGCGCGGCGTACGTCCCCGTCTACAGTTCCGAGGCGCAGTTCCGCTTCGCCGCCGGCCCCGCCATGGACTTCGCCGTGGCCCCCGCCGTCGAGTTCGCCCGCGGCCTGCCCCCGCAGCTCGGCATCGCCCTGAACCCCGAGGGCGCCGTCGGGGTCCCGCTGCCCCCGGCCGCCGTCGCCGAGCTGTGCCGCACCGGCCGCACCGAGCTCGACGGTCCGGCCTCCGGCGCCCGCGTCCGGCTGTTCGAGCCCGACTGGCAGGACGACCCGGTCGACTTCCTCGCCGCCGCGGCCGAGGAGTTCCGGGCCACCGGAGCCGTCGCCGCCGCCCACCGCTGCCTCGCCAGCGTCGAGGGCGGCGAGCCCCAGCTCTACATCGGCGTCCGCCTGGTGGGATGGGATCCCGAGGCGCGGAACGCCCCGCTGGAGGCGCTCGGCCGCGCCCTGGCCCGCGTACCGGCGCCCTGGCCGGTGCAGTTGATCCTGCTGGACGCCGCCGAGGACCCGGTCACGGAGTGGATTCGTGAGCGCGTACGCCCCTTCTACCTCCCGTAGCGCCGCTTAAGCTGGTCGGGACGTGTGGACGACGGGCGGACGAAGACGAAGAGGGGTACCGGGTGAGTGCGTCAGGCACGGCCGCGGCCGGGCAGGTCGAGCACATGCTGCGCCAGGTGACTCCCGGGCGCTATGAGGGCTACGAGTCATTCCTGCACGCCCTCGCCGAGGGCAGGCTGTGGATGCTCCTGTGGCAGGGGCAGCCGGGCTCGCCGGACGCCCAGTACGGCGGCATGGAGGTCGAGGGGCTGGGCTACGCCCCCTGCGTGACCTCCCCGCAGGAGCTGGCCGCGAGCGGCTGGAACCGCGGCTACGAGGTGGTCACGGGCCGGGACATCGCCCGCGCCCTCTACCCGGACCGCTGGGGGCTGTGGGTCAACCCGCACGCCCAGGGCGGCGGCCTCGGCATCCCCTGGGCCGACCTGCGCCGGGTCGCCACCGGCCTGGACCGGATGCCGGCGGGGCCGCTGCGGCTGTCCGAGCCCGCCCTGGAGCTCCCGCAGTTCTACGGGCTGCTGACCCAGCACGCGCACCGCACGCCGGCCGTGAGGTCGCTGCGCCGCGCCTGGGTGCAGCCCTCGCTCGGGTCCGCGTACCTCGCGGTGGGGCTCGACCTGTACGACGCCTCGGCGCCCGCGCTGGAATCCGTACGGGAGATGATGCGCCAGTCGGTCGGCGCCGTGCCCGAGGGGGTTCCGGTGTGCACGGTCGCGCTCGCGGACGAGCACGACCCGGTGGCGATGTGGCTGCGTGCGCAGACGCGGCCCTTCTACGACCGCGAGGGGCAGGCCGCCGCCTACTGAGCCGCCCCCGCGGGCGCCGCGCGGGCGTTCCGGGGCCTTTCCCCGAGCTTCCTACAGGGACTTCCGGGGTGCGCCCGCACTCTGGGACGACCCCCTCCGACGGACATCAGGCCGCCGGGAACCACGGTTCCCGGCGGCCTTCGTCTTGTCCGGATATCGCCGCAGGTGGGCGCCCAATTGGCGCACTAGACCCCGGAGTTGGCTGTGATGTCCGTTTGCGTACCGAACGGACGGTCTTGCTCCGCTGAGCCGTGAGCGGAGTCCGGATAACGGGAACCCCGGCCTCAGATCACGGTTGCGCATCCATTCATCTGCGGGTCTGGCGGCTGGTCGAGCGCCCGATGAAGACTCCCCACCCAAGAGCCGGTCAGTCCTCCAGGACGCGGTTCGGCACGTGGACTTCGCCGCTCGTCCCGACACGGCGCTTCCGCACTTCCCGCACCTCAGCTGCACCGCACCGCACGCACCGCACCCTGCTCCACCCACAGCACGGCCGCACTGCCAGCACCTCGCACCTCGTACGCGTTCACGTGCCCCGAGCACTGGAACGCCACTCCGCACCAACGCCGCCACAGCGGCGGGCATGGGCCGACCCACCCGTCGGCCGAGAGGGGTCCCCACCACGATGACGGCACCACTGCACGACACGGACGCGGAAACACCCGCACCCGTGTCCGTAGCCGACGTCCCTGCCAAGGCCATCGAAGGCCGCTCGCCCGGCCGCATCGCCTGGATGCGGCTCAAGCGCGACAAGGTCGCGCTGACCGGCGGCGTGATCGTGATCCTCCTGATCCTGGTGGCGGTCTTCGCGCCGCTGATCGTGAACCTGCTGGGCCACGACCCCAACGAGTTCCACGAGGACATGATCGACCCGGACCTGGGCACGCCGCTCGGCTCCTTCGGCGGCATCAGCTCCGACTTCCTGCTGGGCGTCGAACCCACCAACGGACGCGACGTGTTCAGCCGGATCGTCTACGGCGCCCGCATCTCGCTGGTCGTCGCCTTCCTGGCGGCCTTCGTCTCGGTCGTCCTCGGCAGCCTGCTGGGCGCCCTCGCCGGCTTCCTCGGCGGCTGGGTGGACGGGGTCATCAGCCGCCTGATGGACCTGCTGCTGGCCTTCCCGCAGCTGCTGTTCACCATCGCCCTGGTCTCGGTGGTCCCCAACTCCGTGTGGGGCTTCGAGGGTTCGGGCGTCCGGATGGGCGTGCTCATCCTGGTCATCGGCTTCTTCGGCTGGCCGTACATCGGCCGCATCGTCCGCGGCCAGACGATCTCGCTGCGCGAACGCGAGTACGTCGAGGCGGCCCGCAGCCTCGGAGCCGGCCGCGGCTACATCCTCCTCAAGGAGCTGCTGCCGAACCTGGTCGCGCCGATCCTCGTCTACGCCACGCTGATCATCCCGACCAACATCCTGACCGAAGCGGCCCTCAGCTTCCTGGGCGCCGGCGTCAAGCCGCCCACCGCTTCCTGGGGAAAGATGCTCTCCGACGCCGTCCCCATCTACCAGGACGACCCCATGTACATGGTGGTTCCCGGTATGACGATCTTCATCACCGTCCTGGCGTTCAACCTCTTCGGGGACGGGCTGCGTGACGCACTCGACCCCAAGGGCAGCTGAACCGCTTCTTCGATTCACCACCTATGGAGGTTGGACAACCGTGACCCGCAGAAAGCAGGCCCTCGCGATCGCCGCCGTGATCGCCGCCCTCTCGATGACCGCCGCGTGCGGTGACAACGGGGCCAAGAAGGACGACAAGGCCGACGGCGACAGCGGCAAGGGCTACAGCGGTGCCGCCACCGCCGTGATCAACCCCTCCGACGCCAAGGGCGGCGAGCTCAAGCTCTGGTCCCCGCAGGACGTCGACTACCTCGACCCGGCGCGCGCCTACTACGGCTTCGTCTGGAACATGCAGCGCCTCTACGTGCGCAGCCTGCTGGCCTACGACGCCAAGCCGGGCAAGGACGGCACGAAGGTCGTCCCCGACCTCGCCGAGGCCCTGCCGGTCATCAGCAACGACGGCAAGACCTACACCCTGAAGCTCAAGGACGGGGTGAAGTTCGAGGACGGTACGCCGATCACCTCGAAGGACATCAAGTACGGCGTCGAGCGCGTCTTCGCGCAGGACGTCCTGTCCGGCGGTCCGACCTACCTGATCGACCTCCTGGACCAGGGCCAGAAGTACCCCGGCCCGTACAAGGACACCGACCCGAACAAGATGGGTCTGAAGACCGTCGAGACGCCGGACGACAAGACGATCGTCTTCAACCTGGCGAGCGCGAACTCCGACTTCAGCTACCTGCTGGCCATGCCGTCCTCCTCGCCGGTCCCGGCGGGCAAGGACACGGGCGCCACGTACACCAACAAGCCCATCTCCACGGGCCCCTACAAGGTCGAGAGCTTCACCGCCGGCAAGGGCGCGACCTTCGTCCGGAACGAGAACTGGGACCCGAAGACGGACCCGATCCGCAAGGGTCTGCCGGACAAGGTCTCCTTCACGGTCACCACCAACCCGGACGACATGGACCAGCGCCTGCTCTCCGGCGACATCGACATGGCCGTCGACGGCACCGGTGTCCAGCAGGCCGCGAAGAACAAGATCCTCAAGGACGAGAAGCTCAAGGCCAACGCGGACAACCCGTTCACGGGCTACATCCGCTACTTCGCCTTCCCGCAGACCGTCGCGCCGTTCGACAACATCGAGTGCCGCAAGGCCGTCATCTACGCGGCCGACCCGAAGTCCCTGCAGACCGCCCGCGGCGGCCCGACCAGCGGTGACCTCGGTGCGAACATGCTGCCGGCCGGCGTCCCCGGCTCGGACAAGAGCTACGACCCCTTCGGCCTGACGAAGGGCAAGCCGCAGGAGGCCAAGGCCAAGGAGGCCCTCAAGGCCTGTGGCAAGCCCGACGGCTTCGAGACCGTCATCGCCGTGCGCAACAACCGCGCCCCCGAGGTGAAGACGGCCGAGTCCCTGCAGGCCTCGCTCGCCAAGGTCGGCATCAAGGCGACGATCGACCAGTTCGACGGCAAGCTCTCCTCCTCCACGATCGGTTCGCCCGAGAACGTGAAGAAGAAGGGCTACGGCATCATCGTCATGGGCTGGGGCGCCGACTACAACTCCGGCGCGGGCTTCCTGCAGCCGCTGGTCGACGGATCGTTCATCCTGCCGAACGGCAACAACAACTACACCGAGGTCAACGACAGCGAGATCAACGGCCTGTTCGACAAGGCCGCTGCCGCCGCCACCCCCGAGGCCGCCGCTCCGTTCTACGGAGAGATCAACAAGAAGGTCATGGACAAGGCGCTCTACCTGCCGATCAACTTCGACAAGGCGCTCGTCTACCACAACCCGCGCCTGACGAACGTCTTCTTCAACGAGTCCTTCGGCAAGATCGACCTCGCCACCGTGGGCATCAAGCAGTAGCAGCAGGCGGCCCGGCAGACCGCCGGGCACGCAACAGCAACTCAGCACGTTAGTAAGTGCCTTCACCGCACATGCGCTAGTCCGAAGGGCAGGTGAAGGCCGCAGGCGCTGGCCGCCGCCCCCACGAGGGGCGGCGGCCACCAGCCCCGGGCGGCCGACTGCAGTGCTCGTCTACCTCATACGGCGGCTGTTCAACGTCGCCGCCACGCTGCTGGTGGTCTCCGTGGTCACCTTCGGCATCTTCTTCGCGGTCCCGAAGCTGACCGGCAGCGATCCCGCGCTCATGTACGCCGGCCGGGAGACCAACGAGACCGCCCTGGCGGGCATCCGCGTGAAAATGGGCTTCGACAAGCCCATCTCCGAGCAGTACCTGCTCTTCGTCAAGGGCATCTTCGCCGGCCGCGACTACGACGGCGGCACCGAGATCACCCACTGTGCGGCCCCCTGCTTCGGCTACTCCTTCAAGACCGAGGCGCCCGTCTGGGAAACCATGATGGACCGCATCCCGGTCACCCTCTCGCTCGCCCTCGGCGCGGCCGTGATCTGGGTGATCGCCGGCGTGGCCACGGGCGTGATCTCCGCACTCAAACGCCGCACCGCCATCGACCGCACCGTCATGGTCGGCGCGCTCGCCGGCGTCTCCCTGCCGATCTTCTTCACCGGCATGGTGGCCCCCGCGATCCTGGTCTACAGCCTCGGCTGGCTGGACGTCTCCAACTACCAACCCCTGACCGAGGATCCGCTGGCCTGGCTCAACAGCATGATCCTGCCCTGGGTCACCCTGGCCTTCCTCTTCGCCGCCACCTACGCCCGCATCACCCGGGCGACCATGCTCGAGGTCCTCGGCGAGGACTACATCCGCACCGCCCGAGCCAAGGGCCTCAAGGAGTCCGTGGTCATCCGCAAGCACGCCCTGCGCTCCACGCTCACCCCGGTCGTCACCATGTTCGGCCTGGACCTCGGCGGCCTCCTCGGCGGCGCGGTGCTCACCGAGACCACCTTCAACTTCCAGGGCCTGGGCACGGCAGCGGTGGCCGCCATCAGCGCCGGCGACCTTCCCGTGATCATGGGCGTCACCCTGCTCGCCGCCCTGTTCGTGGTCCTCGCCAACCTGATCGTGGACCTGCTGTACGTCGTCATCGACCCGCGCGTGAGGCTGACGTGACCAAGAACGATTCCGACCAGCCGGCCTTCGTGCCCGAGCAGGGCGGCGCGCCCGACGCGATCCCCTTCCTCTCCGTGCGCGACCTCAAGGTCCACTTCCCGACCGACGACGGCCTGGTCAAGTCCGTGGACGGCCTCTCTTTCGACCTGGAGCGCGGCAAGACCCTCGGCATCGTCGGCGAGTCCGGCTCCGGCAAGTCGGTGACCTCGCTGGCCATCATGGGCCTGCACCGCACCGGCAACGCCCGCAGCCGCCCGGACATCTCCGGCCGGGTCGTGCTCGACGGCGAGGACCTGGTCAGCGCCGACGCCGACCACGTGCGCCGGCTGCGCGGCCGCAAGATGGCGATGGTCTTCCAGGACCCGCTGTCCGCGATGCACCCGTACTACTCGGTCGGCAAGCAGATCGTCGAGGCGTACCGAACCCACCACGACGTCGACAAGAAGAAGGCCCGCGCCCGCGCCGTCGAGATGCTCGACCGCGTCGGCATCCCGGAGCCCCACCGGCGCGTGGACGCGTACCCCCACGAGTTCTCCGGCGGCATGCGCCAGCGCGCGATGATCGCCATGGCGCTGGTCAACAACCCCGAACTGCTCATCGCGGACGAGCCGACCACCGCCCTGGACGTCACCGTCCAGGCGCAGATCCTCGACCTCATCCGCGATCTGCAGAAGGAGTTCGGCTCCGCGGTCATCATGATCACGCACGACCTCGGCGTGGTCGCCGAGATGGCCGACGAGATCCTCGTGATGTACGGCGGCCGGTGCGTCGAACGCGGCACCGCCGAGAAGGTCTTCTACGAGCCCCGCCACCCCTACACCTGGGGACTGCTCGGCTCCATGCCGCGCATCGACCGCGACCAGACCGAGCGGCTGATCCCGGTCAAGGGCTCGCCGCCCAGCCTCATCAACATCCCGAGCGGCTGCGCGTTCAACCCCCGGTGCCCCTACGCCGACGTGCCCAAGGGGGGCATCACCCGCACCCAGCGGCCCGAGCTGACCCAGGACGACAGCCGGCACTGGTCCGCCTGCCACATGTCGCAGGAGGAGCGGACCCGGATCTGGACCGAAGAGATTGCGCCGAAGCTGTGACGGACATGAAGAAGGACACCGCCGCCCAGGACTCGGCGACGGGTACGGCCGTCGCCGAGGCGGAGCCGCTGCTGAAGGTCACCGGCCTGGTCAAGCACTTCCCCATCAAGAAGGGGCTGCTGAGCCGCCAGACCGCCGCCGTCAAGGCCGTCGACGGGATCGACTTCGACGTCCGGCGGGGTGAGACCCTCGGCGTCGTCGGCGAGTCCGGCTGCGGCAAGTCCACGATGGGCCGCCTCATCACGCGGCTGCTGGAGCCGAGCGCCGGACGCATCGAGTTCGAGGGCAAGGACATCACGCACCTCGGCGTGGCCGGCATGCGCCCGCTGCGCCGCGACGTGCAGATGATCTTCCAGGACCCGTACGGCTCGCTGAACCCGCGCCACACGGTCGGCGCGATCGTCTCGGCCCCCTTCAAGCTCCAGGGCGTCACGCCCGAGGGCGGCGTCAAGAAGGAGGTCCAGCGCCTCCTCTCGCTCGTCGGCCTGAACCCGGAGCACTACAACCGCTACCCGCACGAGTTCTCGGGCGGCCAGCGCCAGCGCATCGGCATCGCCCGCGCCCTGGCGCTGAAGCCGAAGCTGGTCGTCGCGGACGAGCCGGTGTCGGCGCTGGACGTGTCGATCCAGGCGCAGGTGGTGAACCTGCTGGACGACCTCCAGCAGGAGCTCGGCCTCACGTACGTGATCATCGCGCACGACCTGTCGGTCATCCGGCACGTGTCGGACCGCATCGCGGTGATGTACCTCGGCAAGATCGTGGAGCTGGCGGACCGCAAGTCGCTGTACGAGTCCCCGATGCACCCGTACACGAACGCCCTGCTCTCCGCGGTCCCCGTCCCGGACCCGAGGCGGCGCGGGGCGAAGAGCGGCCGCATCCTGCTCAAGGGCGACGTCCCCTCGCCGATCTCCCCGCCGGCCGGCTGCCGCTTCCACACGCGGTGCTGGAAGGCGACGGAACTCTGCGCGAAGCAGGACCCGCCGCTGCTCACCATCAAGCCGGGCCACCAGACGGCCTGCCACCACCCGGAAAACGCGCCCGAGCCTTCCTGACACGGGCCGGGGCCGGTGAGCCGGGTGCGGGTGGGTGGGCCGCTGCGCGGAGCGGTCCCCTACCCGCCCTTCCACCGTTCCCAGGGGCTCCGCCCCTGACCCCGTACGCCTCAAACGCCGGCTGGGCTATCTGTAGCCCCGCCGGCGTTTGAGGCGCGGGGGTGCGGGGGCGGAGCCCCCGCAAGGGGTCCGGGCGCAGCCCGGGGAACGGGCGAAGGGCGGGTAGGGGACCCCGGCCCCCGCGCAGCGGCACCGGAACCGCACCCACCCTCCGGCGGCAGCGGAACGGCGCGGACACCCCCACCCCGTCGCCGGGCGACAATGACGAGGTGCTCCACGATCTCTTCCCGCCCGACGTCCAGCACGCCCTGGACCTCGCGGGCATCTTCGTCTTCGCCACCGCCGGCGCCCTCCTCGCGGTCCGCAAGAACTTCGACGTCTTCGGCATCTGCGTACTCGCCCTCGTCACCGCCCTCGGCGGCGGCCTCCTGCGGGACCTCTGCATCGGTGCCGTCCCGCCCGCGGCGTTCAGCGAACTCAGCTTCTTCGTCACCCCCCTGATCGCCGCCGCGATCGTCTTCTTCCTCCACCCCGAGGTCCAGCGCATCAACCGCGCCATCAACGTCTTCGACGCCGCCGGCCTCGGCCTCTTCTGCGTCACCGGGACGACCAAGGCCTACGAGTACGGCCTCGGCCTGACCGCCTCCGCCGCACTGGGCCTGGCCACGGCCGTCGGCGGCGGCGTGCTGCGCGACGTGCTCGCCAACGAGGTGCCCTCGCTGCTGCGCGACCGCGAGATGTACGCCGTGCCCGCCGTCGTCGGCGCCGCGATGGTGGCCGTGTTCATCGGCTTCGAGGTGCTCAACCCCGTGACCACCGGCATCGCCATCGTCACCACCTTCGTGCTGCGGCTGCTCGCGATGCGCTACCACTGGCGGGCCCCGCTGGCCTGGAACCGCCGTTCCTCGGTGGCCGAAGAGGCGTAGGCAAGGAAAAGCTACCGCTTAGTAGCTTGCCGGTGTACCGTCGTCGGCATGTCTTACGCAGCGGCCCAGGCCTCCATCGGCGACAGCGAATTCGACCGCGACACCACCGTCACCGCCCGCGCGGGCGAACCCGGGGTGTACGACGCGGAGCTGTCCGCCGGCTGGACGATCATCACCGCCGTCAACGGCGGCTATCTGCTGGCCCTGGTCGGCCGGGCCCTCGCGTCGGCCCTGCCGCACCCGGACCCCTTCACCGTCTCCGCCCACTACCTGACCTCCTCCGTGCCCGGCCCCGCCGTGATCCGCACCGAGGTGGTCCGCGTCGGACGCACCCTCTCCACCGGCCAGGCCTCGCTGTTCCAGTACGACGAGAACGGCGCCGAGGTCGAGCGCATCCGCGTCCTCGCCTCGTACGGGGACCTCGCCGCGCTCCCGGACACCGTCCACACGGTGGCGCGGCCCCCCGCCATCCCGCCCTACGAGGACTGCTTCGGCGCGGAGGCCGGCCCGGCCCCGATCCCCGGCAGCAGCGCGATCGTCGACCGGCTGCGGCTGCGGCTGGACCCGGCGACGGCGGGGTGGGCGGTCGGAGCCCCCTCCGGCAAGGGCGAGATGCGGGCCTGGTTCGAACTGGCCGACGGCCGCGACGCCGACCCGCTGTCGCTGCTGCTCGCGGTGGACGCGCTGCCGCCGACCGCCTTCGACCTCGGCCTGCTGGGCTGGGCGCCGACCGTGGAACTCACCACGCACATCCGC
This sequence comes from Streptomyces sp. NBC_00158, assembly GCF_045160885.1. NCBI lineage: Bacteria > Bacillati > Actinomycetota > Actinomycetes > Kitasatosporales > Streptomycetaceae > Streptomyces > Streptomyces sp. NBC_00158. The sequence goes on along the minus strand of NZ_CP108161.1, from coordinate 2,044,840 downwards.
TGTCGCCCGGCCCCGGGCCCGCTGCGGGTGGGCATCGTCACCCGCAACCTCGCCGGGGGCTTCCTGGAGGAGGACGCCGAGGTCTGGGACTCCGCCGACCGCCTGGTGGCCCAGTCCCGCCAACTGGCCCGCGCCCCGCGTTAAAGGGGAGCCGGATGGGCCGCCCGGGCCGCGGAGGGGGCGGCCCGGTGGTCGGACCAACCCCACCCGGGAGGGATCCGGTGGGGCGGCGGGCTCGTAGAATCAAAAAATCATGGCCTACCTCGACCACGCCGCGACCACGCCGATGCTCCCGGAAGCCGCTGCGGCGATGACCGCGCAGTTCGCCGCCACCGGTAACGCGTCCTCCCTGCACGCCGCCGGCCGCCGGGCCCGCCGTACCGTCGAGGAGGCCCGCGAGTCCCTCGCCGAGGCGCTCGGCGCGCGTCCGAGCGAGGTGGTCTTCACCGCCGGCGGCACCGAGGCCGACAACCTCGCCGTCAAGGGCCTCTACTGGGCCCGCCGCGACGCCGACCCGGCCCGCCGGCGCGTGCTCGCCAGTCCCGTCGAGCACCACGCCGTCCTCGACGCCGTGCACTGGCTCGCCGAGCACGAGGGAGCCGAGGTCGAGTACCTCCCCGTCGACCGCTACGGCCGCGTGCACCCCGAGGACTTCCGGGCGGCCGTCGAGCGCAACCCCGACGACCTCGCCCTCGCCACCGTGATGTGGGCCAACAACGAGATCGGCACCGTCATGCCGGTCCGGGAACTGGCCGACGTCGCGCGGGAGTTCGCCGTACCCCTGCACTCCGACGCCGTCCAGGCCTTCGGCCAGCTCGACGTCCGCTTCGGCGACAGCGGCCTCGCCGCCATGACCGTCAGCGGCCACAAGGTCGGCGGCCCCTACGGCATCGGCGCGCTGCTGCTCGGCCGCGACCAGAGCCCCGTCCCGGTCCTGCACGGCGGCGGCCAGGAGCGGCACGTCCGCTCCGGCACCCTCGACGTGCCGGCCATCGCCGCCTTCGCGGTGGCGGCCGTACTCGCCGCCGAGCGGCGCGAGCGGTTCGCCGCCGAGGTCGGAGCCCTGCGCGACGAGCTGATCGCGGCCGTGCTGGCCGCCGTCCCCGACGCCGTCCTCGGCGGCGACCCGGTGGACCGGCTGCCGGCCAACGCCCATTTCAGCTTCCCCGGCTGCGAGGGCGACTCCCTCCTGCTGCTGCTGGACGCCCAGGGCATCGAGTGCTCCACCGGCTCCGCCTGCACCGCCGGGGTCGCCCAGCCCAGCCACGTCCTGCTGGCGGCCGGCACGGACCCCCGGCTGGCCCGCGGCACCCTGCGGTTCTCCCTGGGCCACACCTCCACCAAGGAGGACGTCGCCGCCGTAGCCGCCGCGATCGGCCCCGCCGTGGAACGGGCCCGCAGCGCCGGGCTCAGCTAGGGCGTCTCTTCCGGATCTTGCCTCGCCCGCGCCGCCCGGCACCGCACCTCGCCGCCTTGGCGGGGCACCAAGTACGTCCAGTACGGCGGCGCCCCGCCCAGGCGCCGATGCACGGCGCCTGGGGGCCCCTCCCAGCGGTAGCTGGGGGAGGCGCGGGCTTGACCGGCAAGATCCGAAAGAGACGACCTAGCCGGCCTTCGCCCCGAGCTCCTGCCGGACCATGCGGATGTAGCGGGCCCAGTCCCAGTGCGGGCCCGGGTCCGTGTGGTCGGCGCCCGGGACCTCGTCGTGGCCCAGGATGTGCCCCCGGTCCGCCGGTATGCCGTACCTCCGGCAGACGTCGGCGGCCAGCCGGGCCGAGGCCGCGTACATGGCGTCGGTGAAGTCCCGGGGACGGTCGACGAAGCCCACGTGCTCGATGCCGATGCTGCGCTCGTTCATGTTCCGGTTGGCCGCGTGGAAGGCCACGTCCAGCTCGCGCACCATCTGCTCCACGTGCCCGTCCTGGCGCACTATGTAGTGCGCCGACGCCTTGTGGAACGGGTTCCTGAAGGCGTCGACCGAGGACTCGAAGCCACCCTGTGTGACATGGACGACGATCCGGTCCACCCGGTAGTCGTCGGGCCGGTCCGCGAGCCGCCAGTTCGCCGGCGAGGCCGCCGTCCAGTTCGCGGACGCGTAGTCGAGCTCGCCCTCCTTGCGCGGCTTGGACACCCCCGGCAGCAGCCACCAGGCCCGCCCGATCTCGTCCCGGGCCGCGAACCCCGCCGCCGCGAGCACCCCCAGCCCGCCCAGCAGCACCGCCCGCCGGGTCCGGCGCGGCCCCTTCGGCCCCTTCTCCACCTGCTCGGTCATGTGATCCACCCCCCACAGCCGACAACGCGCTGTGACCCCGCCCGGTTCCCCGTACCCTGGACGGTGCTATGACTGAGAACCTGCCGCGCACCGCCCGCCCCCTCCGCGTCCTGGCCGCCATGTCCGGCGGTGTGGACTCCGCCGTCGCCGCCGCCCGTGCCGTCGAAGCCGGGCACGACGTCACCGGGGTCCATCTGGCGCTCTCCGCGAACCCGCAGTCCTTCCGGACCGGCGCCCGCGGCTGCTGCACCATCGAGGACTCCCGCGACGCCCGCCGCGCGGCCGACGTCATCGGCATCCCGTTCTACTGCTGGGACCTCGCCGAGCGCTTCCGCGAGGACGTCGTCGAGGACTTCATCGCCGAGTACGAGGCCGGGCGCACCCCGAACCCCTGCCTGCGCTGCAACGAGAAGATCAAGTTCGCGGCGCTGCTCGACAAGGCCCTCGCCCTCGGCTTCGACGCCGTCTGCACCGGCCACTACGCCACCGTCGTCGAGAACGCCGACGGTTCCCGCGAGCTGCACCGCGCCTCCGACATGGCCAAGGACCAGTCCTACGTCCTCGGCGTCCTCGACGAGAAGCAGCTGGCCCACGCCCTCTTCCCGCTCGGCGACACGATCACCACCAAGGACGAGATCCGCGCCGAGGCCGAGCGCCGGGGCCTGGCCGTGGCGAAGAAGCCCGACAGCCACGACATCTGCTTCATCGCCGACGGCGACACCCAGGGCTTCCTCGCCAAGCGCCTCGGCAAGGCCGAGGGCGACATCGTCGACGGGGCGACCGGCGAGAAGGTCGGCACCCACGAGGGCGCCTACGGCTTCACCATCGGGCAGCGCAAGGGCCTGCGCATCGGCCACCCGGCGCCCGACGGCAAGCCCCGCTACGTCCTCGACATCTCCCCGGTGAACAACACCGTCACCGTCGGCCCCGTCGAGGCCCTCGACGTGACCGCCCTCACCGCGATCCGCCCCCGCTGGTGCGGTTCCACCCCCGCGGCCCCGGGCACCTACACCGCGCAGCTGCGCGCCCACGGCGGCGAGACCGAGGTCTTCGCCGAGGTCGTGGACGGCGAGCTGCGCGTCACCTTCACCGAGCCGGTCCGCGGCGTGGCCCCCGGCCAGGCGATCGTCCTCTACGACGACACCCGCGTGGTCGGCTCCGCCACCATCGCGAAGACGACCCGCGCGGAGGCCGCGACCGCGACGGCCTAGCCGACCGTCAGGACGATCTTGCCGGTGGTGCGGCCGAGCTCGCCGAGCTCGTGGGCCTTCGCGGCCTGCTCCAGCGGCAGGACGGTGTCCACCAGCGGCTTCAGCGCGCCGCCGTCGGCCAGTGCGGCGATCTCGCGCAGCCCCAGCCGGTCCGGCTCGACCAGCACCCACTCGGCGCGGAAGCCGCGGCTGTCGGCCGGCACGTCGTCCGGGCCCGGCAGGGTCACCAGCCGGCCGCCCTCGCGGAGCACCGAGAGGGAGCGTTCGGCGATCTCGCCGCCGAGGCCGTCCAGGACCACGTCCACGTCCGAGACGACGTCCTCGAACGCCACGGCGCGGTAGTCGACGACCTCGTCCGCGCCCAGCGAGCGCAGCAGCTCGTGCTTGCCCGCGCTGGCCGTGCCGATCACGTACGCCCCGCGCGCCTTGGCGATCTGCACCGCCAGGTGTCCGACCCCGCCGGCGGCCGCGTGGACGAGGACCCGCTCGCCGGGGCGCACGCCGGCGGTGTCCACCAGCGCCTGCCAGGCCGTCAGCGCGGCCAGCGGCAGGGCGGCGGCCTCGACGTGGGTCAGCGAGGCGGGCTTGGCGGCCAGCTGCCGGGCCGGGGCGACCACGTACTCCGCGTAGCCGCCGGCCTGCCGAGGGAAGAGCGGCATGCCGTACACCTCGTCGCCCGGCCGGAAGACGGTCGAGCCGGGGCCGACGGCCTCGACCGTGCCCGAGACGTCCCAGCCGACGATCGGCGTCCCGCCCCACTCGATCAGGTGGCCGGACGCCCGGGTCTTCCAGTCGACCGGGTTGACCCCGGCCGCGTGGACGCGGACGAGGACCTCGCCCAGGCCCGGCTCGGGCCGCTCGATCTCCCGCTCGACCAGGGTCTCGGGGCCGCCCCACGCGTTCACGACGATCGCACGCATCTCTACTGCCTCTTTCCGGCTGATTCCGTACTCTTCCGGGCCTCGCCCGGTGACATCACTCAGATTCGGGCATCGCCCACCACGGCGGTATTGGCCGTCCGGCCACCATGTGACAGGATCTGGCCATGGGTACATATCCGGACGGAAGCGGCCCGCACGGCAGGCACCTGATCGCGGTGCTCGCCCTGCCCGGCTTCCCGCCCTTCGAGCTGGGCATCCCCTCGCGCGTCTTCGGCCAGGCCGTGGACGAGACGGGCGAACCCCTCTACGAGGTCGTCGTCTGCACCGCCGACGGCGAGCCCGTCCCCAGCGACTCCGGCTTCACGCTCCAGCCCGCCGCCGGCCCGGAGGCCCTCGCCGCCGCCGACACGGTGATCGTCCCGCCCACCCACGCCATGCCCGAGCTGGCGCTCGGCGCCCCGCTGCCGCCCGCGGTGGCCGCCGCCATCGCCTGCATCCGGCCCGGCACCCGGCTCGTCTCCATCTGCTCCGGCTCCTACGTGCTCGCCGCCGCCGGACTCCTCGACGGCCGGCCCGCCACCACCCACTGGAACCTCGCCCCCGAATTCCGCCGGGCCTACCCCCGCGTCCGGGTCGACGAAGAGGTCCTCTTCGTCGACGACGGCGACGTCCTGACCTCCGCCGGGGTCTCCGCCGGCGTCGACCTCTGCCTCCACCTCATCCGCCGCGACCACGGCGCCGCCGTCACCAACCGGGCCGCCCGCATGTGCGTCGTACCGCCCTGGCGCGACGGCGGGCAGGCCCAGTTCATCGACCGGCCGGTCCCCGAGCCCACCGTCGCCACCACCACCGCCACCCGCGCCTGGGCCCTGGAACGGCTCGGCGAGCCCATCTCCCTCGCCGAACTCGCCGAGCACGCCCGCATGAGCCTGCGCACCTTCACCCGGCGCTTCCGCGACGAGGTCGGCATGACCCCCGTCCAGTGGCTCACCGCCCAGCGCCTGGAGATCGCCCGCCACCTGCTGGAGTCCAGCGACCTCCCCGTCGACCTGGTCGCCCACCGCTCCGGCTTCGGCACGGCCAACTCCCTGCGCCAGCACATGCGGGCGTCCATCGGCGTCTCCCCGATCGCCTACCGCCGCACCTTCCAGCCCGCCGCCCGGGCATGACCTCCGGGGTAATCGCCACGCCCGCCGCCCGCTGACAGCATCGGAGCAACGGCCGGGACCGCCCGGCGCACCGACAGGGGAGGCCCACATGACCGCGTACGCCATCGCCCACCTGCACCGGCCGACGATCAACGAGGACGTCCTGCGCTACATCGAGGAGATCCAGGCCACCATGGACCCCTTCGGCGGCCGCTTCCTCGTCCACGGCAAGGAGGTCGAGGTCCTCGAAGGCCCCTTCCCCGGCACCGTCGTCGTCATCGGTTTCCCCGACGTCGAGCGGGCCCGCGCCTGGTACGCCTCCGAGGCCTACCAGGCCATCCTCCCGCTGCGCACCGACCACATCCCCGGCACCGCCTTCCTCGTCGAGGGCGTCCCCGCCGACTACGACGCCACCGGGCGGGCCAGCGCCCTCCGCGAGGCCGCCGGACTCTGACCCCCCGCCCGGCCGCGGACCGAGGCGGCGGCGGGGGCCGGGCGGATGCGAGCATGGCGGTATGCCTACTCACCTGATCACCGGTGCCGGTTCCGGTATCGGCGCTGCCGTCGCCTCCCGCCTGCACGCCCGCGGCGACGACCTCGTCCTCCTCGCCCGCGACGCCGCGCGCGCCCGGCAGTTCGTCGAGCGCTACCCCGGCGCGCGGACCCTCGTGGGCGACCTCGCGGACCCCGACCGGCTGTCGTGGGCCTTCTCCAAGCAGCCGGTCCCCGAGCGGATCGACTCCCTGCTCCACATCGCCGGGATCGTCGACCTCGGACCGGTCGGGGAGCTCCGCCCCAAGACCTGGCACCAGCAGCTCAACGTCAACCTGATCGCCCCCGCCGAGGTCACCAGGCTGCTGCTGCCCACCCTGCGCGCCTCCAAGGCCACCGTCGTCTTCGTGAACTCCGGCGCCGGCCTCACCGCCCACGCCGACTGGAGCGCGTACGCCGCCTCCAAGCACGGCCTCAAGGCCCTCGCCGACTCCCTGCGCGCCGAGGAGAAGGCCAACGGCATCCGCGTCACCTCCGTCTACCCGGGCCGCACCGCCAGCCCCATGCAGGCCAAGGTCCACTCCCAGGAGGGCAAGGAGTACGACCCCGAGCGCTGGATCGACCCCGAGTCCGTGGCGACGACCATCGTCATGGCCGTCGACCTGCCGCGCGACGCCGAGGTCAACGACCTGTCCGTCAGGCCCGGCCGATGACCGCGAGCGCCACCGGCGTCGGCTCGCTGCCCGGCGGCGACGCCCGCGAGGCCGCCAAGACCGCGACGGGCTCCTTCGAGGACTTCCCGTACCTGCCCGAGCTGCCCGCCCGCGGACCCGGCGCCGACATGATCGGCCGCTCCCTCGGGCTGCTCGTCGACATGTACGCCCACGTCGAGCCCAGCGGCTGGCGGGTCAGCGACCGCCCCGGCCGCGACACCCGCCGCGCCCGCTCCTGGCTCGGCGAGGACCTCGACGCCCTGGAGGAGTTCACCCAGGGCTACACCGGCAAGCTCAAGGTCCAGGCCGTCGGCCCCTGGACGCTGGCCGCCGCGCTCGAACTGCACGGCGGCGAGGCCGTGCTCCAGGACGCCGGAGCCTGCCGCGACCTGGCCGGATCCCTCGCCGAGGGCCTGCGCGACCACCTCGCCGACGTACGCAAGCGCGTCCCCGGCGCCGAGATCGTGCTCCAGTACGACGAGCCGTCCCTCACCGCCGTCCTGCGCGGCCGGGTGCGCTCCGCCAGCGGCTACCGCACCTACCGGGCCGTCGACCGGCAGGTCGTCGAGAGCACCCTGCGCGACCTCTTCGCCGTGCACGACGGGGAGGTCGTCGTGCACTCCTGCGCGCCCGAGGTCCCCTTCGCGCTGCTGCACCGGGCCGGCGCCACGGGCGCCTCGTTCGATTTCTCGCTGCTCACCGAGCGCGAGGACGACGCCATCGGCGAGGCCGTCGAAGGCGGCCTCAAACTCTTCGCCGGAGTGGTGCCGGGCACCGATGCCCCGTTGTCGGACCCGGGCGGTAGCGTCATGGGTGTCAGGAAGCTCTGGCGCAGGCTGGGACTGGCCCCGGGGACTCTCGCCGAGTCCGTCGTGGTCACCCCGTCGTGCGGTCTGGCGGGTGCCTCGCCCGCGTACGCCCGCGCGGCGCAGGCCCATTGCGTCAGGGCGGCGAGGTCGCTCGCCGACAACCCTGAGTGACGGTCGAGGACGGGCCACGGGAGGACACGGCATGGCAGCCGAACAGCAGGACACGGCAGTACCGACGGCGGCGCGGGAGCAGCACCAGCTGCTCGCCGAGCAGGTCGAGGAGCACCGCTTCCGGTACTACGTGAACGACCAGCCGGTCGTCAGCGACGCCGAGTTCGACCAGCTGCTGCGCTCGCTGGAGGCCCTGGAGGAGCAGTACCCCGAGCTGCGCACGCCCGACTCGCCCACCCAGAAGGTGGCCGGGGCGTACGAGACGGACTTCGCCTCCGTGGAGCACCGCGAGCGGATGCTCTCCCTCGACAACGCCTTCGACGACGAGGAGCTGTCCGCCTGGGCCGACCGGGTGGCCCGGGACGTGAACACCCCGGACTACCACTACCTGTGCGAGCTCAAGGTGGACGGCCTCGCCGTCAACCTCACCTACGAGAACGGCCGCCTCGTCCGCGCCGCCACCCGCGGCGACGGCCGCACCGGCGAGGACATCACGCCCAACGTCCGCACCATCGCCGAGATCCCGGACCGCCTCAAGGGGGACCGGGTCCCGGCCCTCGTCGAGATCCGCGGCGAGGTGTACTTCCCGATGGAGAAGTTCGAGGAGCTCAACGCCCGGCTCGTCGAGGCCGAGGGCAAGCCCTTCGCCAACCCGCGCAACGCGGCGGCCGGTTCGCTGCGCCAGAAGGACCCCAAGGTCACGGCGAGCCGCCCGCTGCACATGGTGGTGCACGGCATCGGCGCCCGCGAGGGCTTCGAGATCGAGCGCCAGTCGCAGGCGTACGAGCTGCTGCGCGAGTGGGGCCTGCCCACCGCCCGGCACAACCAGGTCGTCTCCTCCCTCGCCGAGGTGCGCGAGTTCATCGCCCGCTTCGGAGAGAACCGGCACTCCGTGGAGCACGAGATCGACGGCGTCGTCGTCAAGCTCGACGAGATCGCCCTCCAGGGCCGCCTCGGCTCCACCGCCCGCGCCCCCCGCTGGGCGATCGCCTGGAAGTACGCCCCCGAAGAGGTCAACACCAAGCTCGTCGACATCAAGGTCGGCGTCGGGCGCACCGGGCGCGTGACCCCGTACGCCCAGGTCGAGCCGGTGACGGTGGCCGGCTCCGAAGTCGAGTTCGCGACCCTGCACAACCAGGAGGTCGTCAAGGCCAAGGGCGTCCTCATCGGGGACACCGTCGTCCTGCGCAAGGCCGGCGACGTCATCCCCGAGATCCTCGGCCCCGTCGTGGACCTGCGGGACGGCACCGAGCGCGAGTTCGTCATGCCGGCCCTCTGCCCCGAGTGCGGGACGGAGCTGCGCCCGATGAAGGAGGGGGACATCGACGTCCGGTGCCCCAACGGGCAGACCTGCCCCGCGCAGCTGCGGGAGCGCCTCTTCTACCTGGGCGGCCGGCAGTCCCTCGACATCGAGAACTTCGGCATGGTGGCCGCAGCCGCCCTGACCGGGCCGCTGGAGCCGGCGCAGCCGCCGCTGCTGGACGAGGGCGACCTGTTCGACCTCACCATCGAGCAGCTGCTGCCCATCAAGGCGTACGTCCTGGACCCGGACAGCGGACTGCCCAAGCGGGACCCGAAGACGGGCGAGGAGAAGATCGTCACGGTCTTCGCCAACCAGAAGGGCGAGCCGAAGAAGAACGCCCTGGCCATGCTGGAGAACATCGCGGCCGCCAAGGAGCGCCCGCTGGCCCGGATCATCAACGGCCTGTCGATCCGGCACGTAGGCCCGGTCGCCGCGGAGGCGCTCGCCCGTGAGTTCCGCTCGATCGACCGCATCGAGCAGGCCACCGAGGAGGAGCTGACGGCCACCGAGGGCGTCGGGGCGATCATCGCCGCCTCCCTCAAGGAGTGGTTCGCCGTCGACTGGCACCAGGAGATCCTGCGCAAGTGGCGGGCGGCCGGCGTGCGCATGGAGGAGGAAGGTTCCGCCGAGGAGGAGGGGCCGCGCCCGCTGGAGGGGCTGACCGTGGTCGTCACGGGCACCCTCCGGAACCACACCCGGGACGGGGCCAAGGAGGCCCTGCAGAGCCGCGGGGCCAAGGTCACCGGCTCCGTGTCGAAGAAGACCTCCTTCGTCGTCGTCGGCGACAACCCCGGCTCGAAGTACGACAAGGCCGTACAGCTCAAGCTGGCCGTCCTCGACGACGCCGGCTTCGAGGTGCTCCTCGGACAGGGGCCCGACGCCGCGCGCGAGGCCGCACTCCCGCTGGAGGGCGCCGCCGCTGCCGAGGACGGGGAGTAACCCGCACGGGAGTCGTCCAGGGGGCGGCGGAGGCGAACGGATGCATGGCGCCCGTCCGTGCGGGCGGGCGCACGCCCGGCGCGGCTCCCGGTGGCAAACGGCCGGTACACGGCTGGTCCAGGGGTGATGAGCTGTCGGATCATCGGTCGGGTGACAGGGGGGTCCTGGTCCAAACTCACCCGTTCGGCGGATACCGTACTGATGAGGATGGCTGGGCCGCATTCGGGCAACCACCGCCGACCGCTGCCCCTGGGACCCTCTCGCGTCCTACTGTTGTGGGGTGCGCCTGTCGTGCGCGGCTGCCTGATGCGCTTTCAGCCGTGATGGCATGACATCGGGGCCATCGCGTGGCATCGGCATCGCCGGCTGTGAGAGGGACGGGCATGAAACCCACCGAAAGCGCCGACCCGTCACCTGAATTCGGCGGGGACATCCCGCCCGTGCGGGCGGGCCGGCTCGGTGTCCTGGGTGCCAGGACACCGGAGACCCGCGCCCTCGACACCGGAGCGGGCGTGCCGGGACAGGAGCGGCGGCGCACCGTGCTGCCCCTCGCCCTCGTCGGCTTCGCCGCCGTGGTGCTCGCCGCCGGCATCGCCGCCGCACTGACCAACCGTCAGGCACTGTTCCCCGGCGGGTCCGTCGGATGGGGCCTCGCCCTCCTCACCGGCATCATCGTCGGCCACCTCGTCGCCCTGGGCCGCGACCGCTGGTGGGGCGGCACCGGATCCGGTGCCGCGCTCACCCTCGGCGTCCTGATCCTCTACGGCTGGATCCCCGCCGGACTCGTCTCCCTGGCGGTGGTCTCCCTCGTCGGGGCCGCCCGCCGGCAGCGCTGGCGCCAGGGCCTGCTGCACGGCTCCGTCGACATCCTCGGCATCGGCGCGGGAGCCCTCGTACTGGCCGCCTTCGGCGACGCGCCCAGCGTCGAACGACCGTGGCTCCCCATGGACTGGGACCTCGCGGCCGCCCCCGAGGTGATCCTCGTCGCCCTCTCCTACCTGCTCGTCACCCGGATCCTGCTCTGGTTCGCGCTCACCCCGCGCGGCGGCGGACTGCCCACCGTGGCCCGCGCGACCATCCTGCGCCAGGCCCTGGTGGCCGCGGCCCTCCTCGGCATCGCCCCGCTGATCTGCGTGGTCGCCAGCACCCAGCCGGTACTGCTGCCGCTGTTCGCCGTACCGCTCATCGCCCTCGACTCCACCCTGTGGATCGCCCGGGCCCGCGCCGAGGAACAGCTGCGCGACCCGCTGACCGGGCTGCCCAACCGGCAGTGGCTGCTGGAGCGCGCCTGGTCCGCCCTGGACGAGGCCGAACGGCAGGGCACCCGCTCCGCCCTCGTACTGATCGACCTGGACCGCTTCCGCGCCGTCAACGACACCCTCGGCCACCTCGCGGGGGACCGGCTGCTGCTCCAGATCGCCGAGCGGCTGCGCCAGGCGCTGCCGCCCGAAGCGGAGGCGGCCCGGCTCGGCGGCGACGAGTTCGCCGTGCTCCTGCCCACCACCGACTCCACCACCAGCGCCCAGCGCGTCGCCCGCAACCTGGTCGCCGAGCTCAGCTCCCCGCTGGACCTCGACGGCCTCACCCTCGTCCTGGAGGCCAGCGCCGGCCTCGCCGTCTTCCCCGACCACGCGCTCGACGCGGAGGGCCTGCTGCGCCGGGCCGACGTGGCCATGTACCAGGCCAAGCGGGACCGCACCGGCGTCGAGGTCTACGAGTCCAAGCGCGACAGCAACACCCCCGACCGGCTCGGCCTCCTCGGCGACCTGCGCCGGGCCCTCGACGCCGGCGAGGTGGAACTCCACTACCAGCCGAAGGTCCGCTTCGACGGCCAGGTGGCCGGCCTGGAAGCCCTGGTCCGCTGGGTGCACCCGGAGCGGGGGCGGGTCCCCCCGGACGAGTTCATCGCGATCGCCGAGACCTCCGGGCTGATGCCGCACCTGACGGAGTACGTCCTGGAGACCGCCCTCGCCCAGGTAGCCCGGTGGCGGGCGCAGGGCCTGAAGGTCCCCGTCGCCGTCAACGTCTCGCCGCGCGACGTCCACACCCCCGGCTTCGCGGGCGCCGTCGCCGCCCGGCTGGCCCGGCACGGGGTCCCGGCGAGCGGCCTCCAGCTGGAGATAACGGAACACGTCCTGCTGGAGGACCCGCAGCGGGCCGCCGACACCATGGCCGGGCTGACCGGGCACGGCGTCAAGATGTCCCTCGACGACTTCGGCACCGGCTACTCCTCGCTGGTGCACCTGCGGCGACTGCCGGTGAGCGAGCTGAAGATCGACCGCTCGTTCGTCGCCCGCCTCGCGGTGGACGCCCAGGACGCGGAGATCGTCCGCTGCACGGTCGACCTGGCCCACTCCCTGGGCCTGCTGGTGGTCGCCGAGGGCGTCGAGGACGACGAGACCTGGGAGCGGCTGCGGGACCTGGGCTGCGACGCCGTGCAGGGGTGGCTGGTCGCCGCCGCCATGCCGCCGCAGGAGGCCACCGCCTGGCTGCTCGCCCGGGGCGAGCGCGGCTGGCGCCGCCCGGCCGACATCACGGCGGAACTCGCCGCCACGGGCTCCGCCGAAACCCCGGCCCCGTAGCCGGGGCGGGGCCGCCGCTGCGCGGGGCGAGCTCCCCTACCCGCCCTTCCACCGTTCCCCGGGCGCTGCCCGGACCCGCGCCTCAAACGCCGGCGGGGCTGGATCTTCCAGCCCCGCCGGCGTTTGAGGCGAGAACGGGTGAAGGGCGGGTAGGGGACGGCCCCGCGCAGCGGTCCACCCGTGCCGTGCCGCAGGCCGCCGGCAAACCGTTTAGCAGGTCCAGCGGCGGGCCCCATAGGATTGGGCCCGAAACCTACACACTCACCCCCAGAGGATCGCTGCATGCCTGGCATCACGCGCGAGGAGGTCGCCCACCTCGCTCGGCTGGCACGTCTGGAACTGAAGAGCGAAGAGCTCGACCACTTCGCCGGACAGCTCGACGACATCATCGGCGCGGTCGCCCGCGTTTCCGAGGTCGCCGACCAAGACGTCCCGCCGACCTCCCACCCGCTGCCGCTGACGAACGTCATGCGCGCGGACGAGGTCCGTCCCTCGCTCACCCCCGAGCAGGCGCTTTCCGGCGCTCCCGCCCAGGAGCAGCAGCGTTTCAAGGTGCCGCAGATCCTGGGGGAGGACTAATCACCATGGCTGACACCAACATCATCAAGCTCACGGCCGCCCAGACCGCCGAGAAGATCGCCTCCGGCGAGCTCACGGCCGTCGAGGTCACCGAGGCCCACCTCGCCCGCATCGAGGCGACGGACGAGAAGGTCAACGCCTTCCTGTACGTCGACCGCGAGGGCGCGCTCGCCCAGGCGGCGGCCGTCGACGCCAAGCGCGCGGCCGGCGAGAAGCTCGGCCCGCTGGCCGGCGTCCCGCTCGCCCTCAAGGACATCTTCACCACCGTCGGGGTCCCGACCACCGTCGGTTCGAAGATCCTCGAAGGCTGGATCCCGCCGTACGACGCCACCCTGACGCGCAAGCTGAAGGAAGCCGGCGTCGTCATCATCGGCAAGACCAACATGGACGAGTTCGCCATGGGGTCCTCCACCGAGAACAGCGCCTACGGCCCCACCGGCAACCCCTGGGACCTCACCCGGATCCCCGGCGGCTCCGGCGGCGGTTCCGCGGCCGCGCTCGCCGCCTTCCAGGCGCCCCTCGCGATCGGCACGGACACCGGCGGCTCCATCCGCCAGCCCGCCGCCGTCACCGGCACCGTCGGCGTGAAGCCCACCTACGGCGGCGTCTCCCGCTACGGCATGGTGGCCTTCTCCTCCTCCCTCGACCAGGGCGGCCCGTGCGCCCGTACGGTCCTGGACGCGGCCCTCCTGCACGAGGTCATCGCCGGCCACGACCCGCTCGACTCCACCTCCATCGACGCCCCGGTCCCTCCGGTCGTCGAGGCCGCCCGCAACGGTTCCGTCGCCGGCATGCGCGTCGGTGTGGTCAAGCAGTTCGCCGGCGAGGGCTACCAGGCCGGCGTCGTCCAGCGCTTCAACGAGTCGGTGGAGCTCCTCAAGGAGCTCGGCGCCGAGATCGTCGAGCTGGACTGCCCGTCCTTCGACCTCGCCATGGCCGCGTACTACCTGATCGCGCCGTCCGAGGCCTCCTCCAACCTGGCCCGCTTCGACGCCATGCGCTACGGCCTGCGCGTCGGCGACGACGGCACGAAGTCCGCCGAGGACGTCACCGCCCTGACCCGCGAAGCCGGCTTCGGCGACGAGGTCAAGCGCCGCATCATCCTCGGCACGTACGCGCTCAGCTCCGGCTACTACGACGCGTACTACGGCTCCGCCCAGAAGGTCCGCACGCTCATCACGAAGGACTTCGAGAAGTCCTTCGAGCAGGTCGACGTGATCGTCTCCCCGACGACCCCGACCACCGCCTTCGCGATCGGTGAGCGCACCGACGACCCGCTGGCGATGTACCTCGCGGACCTGTGCACCATCCCGACCAACCTGGCCGGCAACTCCGCCATGTCGCTGCCCTGCGGCCTGGCACCGGAGGACGGTCTCCCGGTCGGGCTGCAGATCATCGCCCCGGCGATGAAGGACGACCGGCTGTACAAGGTCGGTGCCGCCGTCGAGGCCGCCTTCGTCGAGCGCTGGGGCCACCCGCTGCTTGAGGAGGCTCCGTCCCTGTGAGTTCCAGTGCACTGTCCAAGGCCAAGGGCTTCAAGAAGTCCAAGTCCGGCACCTACCTGTCGATCGGCACCACCGCTTTCGGTGCCATCAGCGTGATCAAGCAGGCCCGCAAGGCCCGCACCGACCACGACACGCTGAAGCTCGTCGACGCCGTTGTGTCCGCCGCCGCCATCGTCACCGGCCTCGCGATCCTGTACCGCGAGCTGAAGCGCCTCGGCGACGACGACGTCCTGCTGGGCTGAGAGGGAAAGTTTCACCGTGAGCACCTACACCGAACTGATGTCGTACGAGGACGCCCTCGCGTCGTACGACCCCGTCATGGGCCTTGAGGTCCATGTCGAGCTCGGCACCAAGACCAAGATGTTCTGCGGCTGTTCCACCGAGCTGGGCGCCGAGCCCAACTCGCAGACCTGCCCGACCTGCCTCGGTCTGCCCGGCTCGCTCCCGGTCGTCAACGCGATCGGCGTCGAGTCCGCCATCAAGATCGGTCTCGCGCTGAACTGCGAGATCGCCGAGTGGTGCCGCTTCGCCCGGAAGAACTACTTCTATCCGGACATGCCGAAGAACTTCCAGACCTCCCAGTACGACGAGCCCATCGCCTTCAACGGCTACCTGGACGTCCAGCTGGAGGACGGCGAGATCTTCCGCGTGGAGATCGAGCGCGCCCACATGGAGGAGGACACCGGCAAGTCGCTGCACGTCGGCGGTGCCACCGGCCGCATCCACGGCGCGTCCCACTCCCTGCTGGACTACAACCGCGCCGGCATCCCGCTCATCGAGATCGTCACCAAGCCCATCGAGGGCGCGGGCGAGCGGGCCCCCGAGGTCGCCAAGGCGTACGTCGCCGAGCTGCGCGAGGTCATCAAGGCGCTCGGCGTCTCCGAGGCCCGCATGGACAAGGGCCAGATGCGCTGCGACGTCAACCTGTCGCTTCGCCCGACCCCCGAGTCCGAGTTCGGCACCCGCAGCGAGACGAAGAACGTCAACTCGCTGCGCTCCGTCGAGCGCGCGGCCCGCTTCGAGATCCAGCGCCACGCGGCGGTGCTCTCGTCGGGCGGCTCGATCGTGCAGGAGACCCGGCACTTCCACGAGGAGGACGGCTCCACCACGGCCGGCCGCATCAAGGACAACGCCGAGGACTACCGCTACTTCCCCGAGCCGGACCTGGTCCCCGTCGCCCCGGCCCGCGCCTGGGTCGAGGAGCTGCGCGCCGGGCTGCCGGAGATGCCGCGCGTGCGCCGCAACCGCCTCCGCGAGGAGTGGGGCGTCAGCGAGCACGACATGCAGTCGATCCTCAACGCGGGCGCGGTGGACTCCATCGTCGCCACCATCGAGGAGGGCGCCGACTCCACCGCCGCCCGCAAGTGGTGGATGGGCGAGCTGGCGCGCAACGCCAACGAGCAGGGCGTCGTCGTCGACGAGCTGCCGATCACCCCGGCCCAGGTGGCCCGGATCGCGGCCCTGGTCGCGGCCGGCGACCTGAACGACAAGCTGGCGCGCCAGGTCATCGAGGGCGTCCTCGCCGGCGAGGGCACCCCGGACGAGGTCGTCGACAAGCGCGGCCTGAAGGTCGTCTCGGACGAGGGCGCGCTCGGCGCGGCCGTGGACGAGGCCATCGCGGGCAACGCGGCCATCGCGGACAAGATCCGCGGCGGCAAGGTCGCCGCCGTCGGCGCCCTGGTCGGCGCGGTCATGAAGACCACCCGCGGCCAGGCGGACGCGGCCCGCGTCAAGGAGCTCATCCTGGAGCGCCTCGGCGTCGAGGGCTGAGCCCGGGGCAACACCCGACGGAGGCCCCGCACCGGATCCCGGTGCGGGGCCTCCGCCGTGTCCGGGCAGGGCGGGGGCCGTGTCCGGATGTGACGGGGAATCGTCATTGCCGCCATCCGGGGGCCGCGTGAGGATGGGGTCATGCCCACTCCCCACCGGGTCGTCATCGCGGTCTTCCCCGATGTCGACCTCCTCGACGTCACCGGCCCGGCCGAGGTCTTCTCCCTGGCCAACAGGGAGACCGGCGGCCGGGCCGGCTACGAGGTCACCCTCGCGGGGCCCGCGGCCGGACCGGTGCGGACCTCGGCCGGGGTGCGGCTGCTGGCCGACCGGGCCTTCGGCGAGGTCGGCGGGCGGGTGGACACCCTGCTGGTGCCCGGCGCGGTCGACATGACCGGGGCCGGCCCGGTCGCCCGGATCGACGACGCCGTCGTGGCGTGGGTGCGGGAGACCGCCCCGCACGCCCGGCGGGTGGCGTCGGTGTGCGTGGGGGCGCACCTGCTGGCGGCGGCCGGGCTGCTGGACGGGCGGACGGCGACCACCCACTGGTCGACCGCCGCGCAGCTGGCGGCCGATCATCCGGAGGTCGTGGTCGACCCCGATCCGATCTTCGTACGGACCGACCGCGGCCGGCTCTGGACCGGGGCGGGGATCAGCGCCTGTCTGGACCTGGCGCTGGCCCTCGTCGCGGAGGACATGGGCGAGCAGACCGCGCTGGCGGTGGCCCGGCAGCTGGTGATGTACCTCAAGCGGCAGGGCGGACAGAGCCAGTTCTCGGTACCGCTCAGCAGGCCGGCCGCGGGCCGCCGGGACATCGACGAGCTGCGGCTGTACATCGCCGACCACCTCGACGCGGACCTGTCCGCACCGGCCCTGGCGGCCCGGATGTGCCTGAGCGAGCGGCACTTCGCCCGCGTCTTCACCCAGGAGACCGGCACCAGCCCCGCCGCGTACGTCGAAGCGGCCCGCATCGAGGTGGCCCGGCGCGTGCTGGAGACCACCGACAGCCCGCTCGACCAGGTCGCGGCCGCCGCCGGTCTGGGCTCCGCGGAGACCCTGCACCGGGCCTTCCGCAGGCAGCTCGCCACGACCCCGGCGGCCTACCGGCGCCGGTTCCGTACCCAGGCCGGCTGACCCCGGCCGAACCGTTGGAGGAGGAAGGGCGGCTCCGCCACGCCTTCTTCCGTGTGATTCATCCTTGTCCATCACTTTTGAGAGGTCTTCATGAGCGCCAACACGAACACGAACACGAACGCCGGTGCCGTCTCCGCGACCCTGCGCGAGGTGAGCGGGCTGGACGGGCGTCCGGCCCGGCTGGCGGACTCCGTCCTGGTGCTGATCGACTTCCAGAACACCTACCGCTCCGGCGTGATGGCCCTGGACGGCGCCGAGGAGGCCCTCGCGGCGGGCGCCCGGCTGCTGGAGCGCGCCCGCGCCGCCGGGGCGCCGGTGGTCCACGTCGTCAACGACGGCGGCGAGGGCACCCCGTACGACATCCGCGCCCACGTCGGTGCCATCAGCGACGAGGTCGCCCCGGCCGAGGGCGAGGCGGTGGTGGTCAAGCAGGTCCCGAACGCCTTCCACGGCACCGAGCTGGAGAAGGTCCTCACGGGGCTGGGCTTCGGCGCGGGCAGCGGCAAGGAGCTGGTGCTGGCCGGCTTCATGACGCACATGTGCGTCACCTTCACCGCCGAGGGGGCCTTCTACCGCGGATACCGGCCCACCGTGGTCGCCGAGGCCACCGCCACCCGCTCCCTGGCCGCCCCGGACGGCACGGTCCTGCCCGCCGCGGCCCTCCAGGCCGCCGCCCTGACCACGATCGCGGACCTGTTCGGCGTCGTGGTGCAGGGGGCGGACGGTCTTCTGTAGCGATCGTTGGCGGCGGCGGAACGGGCCGCCCCGGTCGCGGAGTTCCTCAGCGGGCGTCCGGCGCGCTGAGGAAGGCCAGGCGGGCCGGCTTCGCCGGGAGGTAGACCTCGGGCAGGTCGATCTCCGGCAGCTCGACCTCGGGGCCGAGCTCGAAGCCGGTCCGCTCCAGCAGGGCGATGGCCTTGGCGTTGCGGGCGTCCGGCTCGCCGACGACGCGGCGGGCGGCGGGGTCGGAGAACACGTAGGCGATGAACACCTTCATCAGGGCGCCGGTGAAGCCGTGCTGGACCCCGCCGTGGCTGGGGCCGATCAGCAGGTGCACGCCGACGTCCCCGGGCCGGACCTCGTAGCACTCGCTGACCCGGTCCTCGGCGCACTCGTACGTCTGGAAGAGCGCGACCGGCTCGCCGTCGCGGTGGACCATGAACGCGTGGTGGGTCGTGCGGCGGTCGACGTCCTCGTAGATCTCCTGGACCAGTTCGCGGCTCGCCTCCGCCATGCCCCAGAAGCGCGCCCGCTCCTCGGTGACCCAGGAGTGGAGCAGTGCGGAGTCGGCGGCGGGGTCGACGGGGGTGATGGTGACCGTCCCGAAGTCCTCGACGTGCTGGGTGTGGACGGGCGTACGGGTGGACGCGGGGGCGGCGGCGGAGCCGGTTCTCATACGGATTCCTTGGTGAGGCGGGCCCAGTCGGTGACGACGGGGA
Organism: Streptomyces sp. NBC_00158; assembly: GCF_045160885.1. Lineage (NCBI taxonomy): Bacteria > Bacillati > Actinomycetota > Actinomycetes > Kitasatosporales > Streptomycetaceae > Streptomyces > Streptomyces sp. NBC_00158. The sequence goes on along the minus strand of NZ_CP108161.1, from coordinate 2,025,892 downwards.
CGAGTTCGCAGCGAGCCCAGAGGGGCAGCTGGTCGAGGTGGTGGGGGGAGCCGGAGACGCCGTCCGCGCCCAGCGGGACCGCCCAGAGGCTGTCCTCGCGGCGGGCCAGGTCCCAGACGTAGCGGGCCGCCGAGGCGCGGGCGGCGCGGTCGGTGAACCCGGGTACGGAGGAGGTGGCGTTGACGCAGTCGTGGTCGCCGCCCAGGCCCGGCCACTCGGCCTCCGGGTCGGGCAGTGCCGACCAGGGGGCGAGGAGGTGGAGCCGGGACCAGGGGGTGTCGTGGGCGCCGGCCTCCGCCGCCTCCTCCAGGGCGGCGCGGACGTGCGCGGCGCGGTCGAGGCCGGGGAGGAGGGGAGTGGTCAGCAGGCCCTCCAGGGCGTAGCCGACGCGGGGCAGGAGGTACAGCCAGGGGTGGAAGACCTCGGGGCCGGTGGGGGCCGGGGCCAGGCCGGCGAAGACGGGGTCGGCGGCGAGGCGGAGTACGGTCGCGCTCCGGAAGGCGGCGAAGGCGGCGGCGTCGGTGCTGTCGGCCGCCATGTGCCGGTCCCAGGCGAGGAGCCGCTCGCGGAGCCGGGCGGCGGCGGGGGAGAGGCCGTCGGGCGCGGGCAGCAGCGCCAGCAGCGGTCCGGCGGAGGCCAGGTAGGTGTCCGCGTGCACGTCGGCCATGGCCTTCGGGGACCAGCCGGCCGAGCCGCTGAGCAGCTCCCGGATCCGGTCGGCGCGGTGCGGGGGCGCGAACTCCACGCCGAGCGGGGACGCGATCCCGCGCGCGTTGGCCATGACGGCGAAGCCCTGCACCGGTTCGGCGGGGGTGGCCGCCCAGCCCTGCCAGGCGTGCCGGGCGTCCCAGGCGGGCACCGGCCGGAGCCGGTTCGCGGCGTCGCGCAGCGGGACGGCTCCGGCGACGCGGTGCAGCAGGCCGCCCTCGGAGTCGGCGGCGTGGACCACGTTGACCGGCTCGGCCCAGCCGTCGAGGGCGCGGTCGACGTCGGCGACGGTGCGGGCGCGCAGCAGGGCGGGCAGCGCGGCGAAGCCCAGGTCGCGGCGGACGCGCGGCGGGTAGCGCAGGGCGAGGGCGTCGGCCCCGTCGGGGACCAGGCCGTCGGCGTCGCCGTGGACGACGACCGGGCCGCGCGGGGTCTCCAGGACCTCCACCTCGACGTCGGCGCCGCCGGCCACGGCGATCGTCTCGGTGTGCCGGGCGACGGGCTCCCAGGTGCCGTCGGGGCCGAGCGCCTCCAGGCCGTCGCCGGCGGGGCGCAGGCGCTCGGCGTAGAGGTCCTGGTAGTCGGCCATGGCGTTGGTGATGGCCCAGGCGACGCCGCCGGCGTGGCCGAAGTGTGCGAGGCCGGGGACGCCGGGCACGGCCAGGCCGAGGACGTCGTACTCGGGGCAGGCCAGGCGTATCTGCTGGTAGACGCCCGGGTCCTCGATGAACCGGTGCGGGTCGCCCGCGATGATCGCCGCGCCGGTGGCGGTCCGGTCGCCCGGGACCAGCCAGCCGTTGCTGCCGGCGGTGCCGGGGCCGTCGGTGGCGAAGAGGGTGGCGGCGCCGTCGCCGAGGACGCGGGCAGTGCGCTCGCGCCAGAGCTTGGTGGCGAACCCGGCGAAGAGGATGTGGGTGGCGATCCAGATCGACAGCGGGACCCAGGGCTCCCACGGGGTGGGGGTGTGGCCGGTGCGGGCGAATCGCTCGTCGCGTGCGGCGCCTTCGGCGAGGCCGGAGTTGACGCCGTCGACGTAGGCGCGCAGCCAGGCGGCGGTCTCGGGGTCCAGGGCCTCGTGGCAGCGGCGGGCGGTGTCGTCGAGGCGGGCCTGGCGGGCGAAGCGGTCCCAGGGGACGCAGTCGGCGCCGAGGAAGGCGGCGCTGGAACCCTGTGCACGGTGCCGCTCGACCTCCAGCTGCCAGGCCCGGTCGAGGGCGGTGGTCCGGCCCTGCGCGTAGGAGAGGCGGGTCGGGTCGGACGCGCGCAGGTGCGGGATGCCCCAGCTGTCGCGGTAGACCTCGTAGGGCTCTGTAGTCACACTGCTCACGTCTCCCCGGGCGTCTTAGGTTAGGCTGGCCTTACTATAAGGGTGTCAGGGGGAGGGGCGGACATGGCGGTCGGCAAGGGCTGGGAGGGCGTGGTCCTCAAGCTGCTGCGCGGCAAGGACTTCACGTTCACGGTCACGGCGGTTGAGGAGGTCACCGAGCACTTCCGCCGGGTCCGCTTCAGCGACGGCGGCCTGCTGGCCGCCGCCGGCGCCTCCCTGCACCCGACCATGTGGGTCCGGGTCTGGTTCCAGGGCGGCAGCCGTCCGCACCAGCGGGCCTACACGCTGGTGGACCCCGACCCGGCGGCCGGGACCTTCGCCTTCGAGTTCGCCCTGCACGACGGGCTGGCCAGCCGGTGGGCGCGCACGGCCGCCCCGGGGGACACCCTGGAGGCGACCGTCCAGGGCACCGGTTTCACCGCGCCGGACCCGGAGCCGGAGCGGCTGCTGGTGATCGGCGACCCGGCCTCGCTGCCGGCCGTCAACTCCCTGCTGGACGCCTACCCGAGCACCCCGGCCACCATCTGGTTCGAGACCCAGCACGACTCCGACGCGGAACTGCCCGTGCGCGCCGAGCCGGACCGGCACGAGGTCCGGCGGGTGGCGCGCGACGGGTCGGCCCTGGCCGACCGGGTACGGGCCGAACTGCCGGAGCTGCTGGGCCCGGACCCGGCCAACGCGTACGTCTGGCTGGCCTGTGACACGGCGACCACCCGGGACCTGGCCGGATACCTCAAGAAGGAACTGGGCCTGCCCAAGCAGCGCGTGAACAGCCTGGGCTACTGGCGCGCCGCGTAGGACGGGCCCGCGCGCTCCGTCCGCGTCCCCTCCGCGAGCCGTCCGCGGGCCGTCGGCGTACCGGCTACGCGCCGACCGTGCCGTCGATGGCCTCGCGGAGGAAGTCGGCGTGGCCGTTGTGGCGGGCGTACTCGTTGATCATGTGGAGCATCACCAGGCGCAACGAGGCCTCCTGCTCCCACCGGGGGACGTACACCGTCACCTCCAGGGACTCGGCGGCGGCTTCGACGGCGCGCGCGTGCTCCACCTCCGCCTGCCACGCGGCGAAGGCCTCGGCGCGGGTGGCGTCCGTCGCGTCGTAGGCGGCCTGGAAGTCGCGGTTCTCCGACCACAGGTGCGGTACGTCGGCGCCGCCGATCGTGCGACGGAACCACTGCCGCTCCACCTCGGCCATGTGCCGCACCAGCCCCAGCAGGGACAGGGTGGACGGCGGCGACGACTGCCGCCGCAGTTCCTCGTCGCCGAGCCCCTCGCACTTCCAGGCGAGGGTGGCGCGGTGGAAGTCGAGGTAGGCCCGGAGCGTCTCGCGCTCCCCGCCGGTCAGGGGCGGGCCTAAGCGTTCTGTTTTCTCCATGCCGCGATCCTCCCCCGTCTCCCCGGGCGCGCGAAACGCATTTGCGCCGGCCGGCCGGCGGCAGCGGCGCGGGCGGGTCAGGAGCGGGTGCCCTGCCAGATGTACGGGGTCGTCACGCCGAGCACGCCGAAGCCCAGGCGCTCCAGGATCGGGCGGCTGTCGTCCGAGGCGTCGACCTGGAGGTAGGGGATGTTCCGGGCCGCCGCCACACGGGCGCGGTGGGCCACCAGCAGACGGTAGATGCCCCGGCCGCGCCACTCCGGGGCGGTGCCGCCGCCCCACAGGCCGGCGAAGGCGCTGCCCGGCCGCATCTCCATCCGGGCCGCACTGACCGGGACGTCCCCGGCCATCGCCAGCACGGCCTCGATGGTGTCCGGCTCCTCCCGCAGCAGCGTGAGCATCTGCTCCCGGATCCGGGGGCGCTCCGTGCCGAAGGCCCGGTGGTGCACCTCCATCATCAGGTCCACCCCGGCCTCGTCCTTCACCACCTTCAGGGTGATCCCCTCCGGCGGCTCCACCGGCAGGGCGGCGAGGTCGGCCGTACGGGCGACCACCAGCGTCTCGGGCGCCTCCGGCACGAAGCCCGCCGCGAGCAGCCGGTCCCCGAGGTCGGCCGGGCCGTCGTGGGAGTACAGCTTCCACTCGAACTCCGGCCCGCCCTCCTCCTCCCCGCGCGCCCCGAAGTACGCCACCTGCGCCGCGATCTCCGCGTCCGCCGTCTCCTCGTCGAGGTCCGACCAGAGCACGCCGTTCCATCCGAGCCCCGGCACGGTCTGGCGTACGACCCGGCCCACCCGCTCCACCCGCGCGTGCGCGCCGTCGGGCTGCGCGTCGCGCCGCATCTCCGCGTCGTAGCGGTCGCGCACCTTCATCAGTTCATCAAGATCCATCGTCATGGGGGCCAGCTGACCAGGTGCGGGGCCGCGCGTACAACTGCATTAGCCTCACGACGTGACTGACGACTCCGCCATCTACACCGGCAAGGCCACCCCCGACGCCGCCGCCGACCGGGGCTGGCTCCTGGGCCACTTCAAGAGCCCCGGCGATCCCCGCCGCAGTGAGGACGTCGAGATCAAGTGGGGGGTCCACCCCAAGGGCGAGGAGCGCGAGCGGTGGGTCACCGGCGAGCGCCGCACCGCCCTCCAGGTACTGATCAGCGGCCGGTTCCGGCTGGAGTTCCCCGGCCGCACCGTGGTCCTCGCCGAGCAGGGCGACTACGTGGTGTGGGGGCGAGGCGTCGACCACTCCTGGCACGCGGAGGAGGACTCGGTGGTCCTCACCGTGCGCTGGCCCTCGCTCCCCGGCTACCGGGCCGACGAGCCGTCCGCCCCGGAGCACCAGTGACCAAGGTCCCGCATTCCCCCACGAGCCTGTGACGATGCACACGAAACCAGCCAACGATCACCAAAGGCTGGAATCGTGTCAATCGAGGTGTAGACCACCCTGGCCGCGGCGGACCTCGCGGCCGAACCTTCACAAGTCCACGAGTTCATGAGTTCTTTGCGTCGGGCCACCTCCCGGTGAAGATCCGAACCACCAGGGAGCACGTCCGTTGGCAGCAATCGCACGGTGGTGCCTGCGGCACCGACTGGTCACCGTCCTGATCTGGCTGCTCGCCCTCGGCGGGACCGCCGCGGCCGCCGGCGCGGCCGGCACCGCGTTCTCCAACGACTACGAGGTCCCCGGCACCGAATCCGCCAAGGCCCACGCCCTGCTGCGCGACGGCTTCCACGGCCAGGGCGGCGACACCGACACCATCGTGTGGCGGGCCCCGGACCACCGGACGGCACGCACCCCGGACATCGAACAGCGCATGACCCGGGCCCTGGACGCCGTCGCCGCCCTGCCCGGGGTGGCATCGGTCGCGAGCCCCTACGCACCGGGCCCCGCCGGCGCCGCGCAGATCAGCCCCGACGGCCGCACCGCCTACGCGGTGGTCACCTTCGACCGGCAGGCCGACTCCGTACCCAAGGCCCAGGCCAAGGCGGTCGTCACCACCGCGAAGAACGCCGACACCCAGGCCGACGGCCTCCAGGTCGAACTCGGCGGCCGCGCCATCGGCCTGACCGAGGCACCCGGCGCCCACCTCGCCGAGGTCATCGGCGTCGGCATCGCCGCCGTGGTCCTCTTCCTCGCCTTCGGCTCCCTCGCCGCGAGCCTGCTGCCCATCGCGACCGCCCTCGTCAGCGTCGGCAGCGCCTACTTCGGCATCACCCTCCTCGGGCACGCCATGCCCGTCGCCGACTTCGCCCCCATGCTGGGCACCCTCGTCGGCCTCGGCGTCGGCATCGACTACGCCCTCTTCATCGTCACCCGGCACCGCAAGGGCCTGGCGCGCGGCCTCACCGTCGAGGAAGCCGCCGCGAACGCCGTCGCCACCACCGGCCGGGCCGTCGTGTTCGCCGGCGCCACCGTCTGCATAGCCCTGCTCGGCATGCTGGTGTTGCGGCTGAACTTCCTCGACGGGGTCGCGATAGCCGCCTCCCTCACCGTGGTCCTCACCGTGGCGGCTTCCGTCACCCTGCTGCCCGCCCTCCTCTCGTACATCGGCATACGGGCCCTCTCCCGCCGCGAACGGCGCCGGCTCGCCGCCGAGGGCCCCCGGCCCGAGCAGCCCACCGGGTTCGCAGCCCGCTGGTCGGCCTTCGTGGAACGCCACCCCAAACCGCTCGGACTGCTCGCCGCGCTGGTGATGGCCGCGCTCGCGCTCCCGACGCTCTCGCTCCACCTCGGCACCTCCGACCAGGGCAACAACCCGGCCTCCTCCACCACCCGCAAGGCCTACGACCTGCTGGCCGAAGGATTCGGGCCCGGCGCCAACGGCCCGCTCAGCGTCGTCGCCCGGCTCGACGGCGCCGGCGACCGCGTCGCCTTCGAGCGGCTGACGGAAACACTGCGCACCACCGAGGGCGTCGCCTCCGCAGGCCCGGCCGTCTTCAACCGCAGCGGGGACACCGCCGTCCTCACCGTCGTCCCCGACTCCGCCCCGCAGTCCCGGGCCACGAGCGAACTGGTCGACACCCTGCGCCGGGACGCCATCCCCCGCGCCGGACACGGCAGCACCATGGACGCCCACGTCGGCGGCGTCACGGCCGGCTACGACGACTTCGCCGAGGTCATCGTCGGCAAACTGCCGCTGTTCGTCGGAGTGGTCATCGCGCTCGGCTGCGTCCTGCTGCTGCTCGCCTTCCGGTCCATCGGCATACCGCTCAAGGCCGCCGCCATGAACGTCGCCGCCGTCGCCTCCTCCTTCGGCGTGGTCGTCGTGATCTTCCAGTGGGGGTGGGGGAGCGAGCTGCTGGGCCTGGGCAGCGCCGGACCGATCGAGCCCTTCCTGCCGGTGATCATGGTGTCGGTGCTCTTCGGCCTCTCCATGGACTACCAGGTCTTCCTGGTCAGCCGGATGTACGAGGAGTGGCTGGAGACCGGTGACAACAGGCGGGCCGTCCGCGTGGGCCTCGCCGAGACCAGCCGGGTCATCAACTCGGCGGCCGTCATCATGATCTCCGTCTTCCTGGCCTTCGTGCTCAGCGGCGACCGGCTCATCGCGATGTTCGGCATCGCACTCGCCGCCGCCGTCGCACTCGACGCCTTCGTCCTGCGCACCCTGCTCGTCCCGGCGCTCATGCACATGCTCGGCGGGGCCAACTGGTGGATCCCCGCCTGGCTCGACCGCCGGCTGCCCCGCATCAGCATCGAGCCGCCGGAACGGACCGCTCCCCGTGCGACACTTCCGTCGCAGCGGCCGGAAACGGACCACACCGAACCGGCGGCCCGCACGCCCCGCTGACCGGTCACGAGCCGTAAGGAAGCAGAGATGTTCGCGATAGACCTGGCCGACGACGCCCAGCTGTTCCCGCTGGAGGTGTGGCACGCCGAGGAGTTCCTGGCGCACATGGACCGGGGACGCGAGTTCATCGGCCGGTTCATCGGCCTGCCGGACCGGGTCACCGACCTCGAATCGGCGCGGCACCTGCTCGGCTCCAAGGCGGAGGAGGCCGCCAGGGACGGCGCCCGGCTCTACGGCATCCGGGTCGAAGGCACCCTCGTCGGCGGGGTCCTCTTCCGGACCTTCGACGCCGCCGCCGGCAACTGCGAGGTCGGCTGCTGGCTGGAGCCCGCCGGGGCCGGCCGGGGCCTGGTCACCAAGGCCTGCCGGATCCTGATCGACTGGGCCTTCGACGTGCGCGGGATGCACCGCGTGGAATGGCACGTGGCCGCCGGCAACGAGAAGAGCATCGCCGCCGCCCAGCGCCTCGGGCTGACCCGGGACGGGGTCATGCGGCAGAACCACCTCCACCGCGGAGTCCGCCAGGACACCGAGGTCTGGGCCGTCCTCGCCCACGAACGGGCCGCCGCCCGCCAGGCGTAGCCACCACCGCCGGGGGCCCGCGGCCCCCGGCCGGCCGGGCTCCGCGCGACCTCTCAGGAACCTCTCAGAAACGCCGCCTACGGTGCCCGGCATGGACACCACGAAGACCCCCGTCCCGACCGCCACCGAAGCGGACGCGGACGCCCCCGAGGACAAGGCGGCCACCCCCGGGACGGCAGCCGCCGAACCCGCCGCGGACCTCGACCCCGAGCAGGCCGGCACCACCGAACCCGCCGACGGGGCCGACACTGACGACATCGACGACATCGACGAGGACGCCCCCGAACGGAGCACCGGCGTCGGAGCCGCCGCGACCGCCGTCGTCGCCGCGGGCCTCGGCCTCGTCGCCCTCAGCGGCAGCTGGGTCTCCCGCGTCGCCGCCGAACGCCAGACGCTCATCGGCCAGATCGAATCGGTCAGCGCGACCACCGCCAAGGAGAAGATCGCCGCCCTGTACGGCGACGCCTGGCACATGACCGCCCTCGTCAACGGTGTCCTCTCCACCCTCGCCCTCCTCCTCGCCGTCTTCGTCCTCGCCGGTCCCGCCTTCGGCGCCCCCGGCCGGGTCCACCCCACCTGGGTCCGCTCCGTCTCCTGGGCCGCGGTCGCCCTCGGCCTCCTCGGAGTCCTGCTCTTCGGCCTCATGTACTTCGACCTGCTGTTCCCGCTCCCCACGGCCGCCCAGTAGGCACCGCCTTACGGGAACTCCCGCCCGGCCTTAGGCCGCCCCAGCGCGGCTCAGGCCCCCCGGCCCCCGGCCTAAGGACCCGGGCACCGCAGAGATGCGGCATGAGCCCCATGTGCCGCACCCCTCTGGGACGCGAATCTTGGATCACACCGAACGAGGTGCCCGAGAAAGCAACCAGGGAGAACGAGATGTTCGAGTACGAGATCGCCACCGCCCGCCGCGCCGACCTCATCCGCGAGGCCGACCGGTACCGGGCCGTCCGCGAGGCCAAGCAGGCCGCCCGCTCCTCTCGGAGCCAGGAATCCGAGAGGACGGTGAGTCGCCACCGGGGTCTCTTCACCCGCGCCGCGTAACCCGCGCCGCGGACCACCGGAGACGGGGCGAGATGACAAGCGCAGCGATAACGACTGCCGCCCGACCGGACCTGTGTGCGATGCTCGGCGGCGTGGAGACCAGATCTGTCAGCCCGGTGTTCGTCGGCCGAGCCGACGAACTGGCCGCACTCGTGGACGCCCTGGGGCGCGCCGCCGACCAGGAGCCGCAGGCCCTGCTCATCGGCGGAGAAGCGGGAGTCGGCAAGACCCGGCTGACCGAGGAGTTCATCACGGAGGCCGCCCGCCGCGGCGCCGTGGTGGCGGTCGGAGGCTGTGTGGAGATCGGGGCGGAGGGACTTCCCTTCGCCCCCTTCTCCACGGCCCTGCGCGCCCTGCTCCGCAGCCTCCCCGACGAACTGGCCGAGGCCGCCGCCGGCCAGGAGGACGAACTCGCCCGGATCCTCCCCGAACTCGGCGAGACCCCCCGCGGCCCCCACGACGAGGAGAGCACCGCCCGGCTCTTCGAACTGACCGCCAGGATGCTGGAACGCCTCGCCGCCGACCGCACCGTCGTGCTCGTCCTGGAGGACCTGCACTGGGCGGACACCTCCACCCGGCACCTGCTCGCCTACCTCTTCCGCACCCTCGCCCGCGGCCGCCTCGTCCTCGTCGCGACCTACCGCGCCGACGACATCCACCGCCGCCACCCGCTGCGCCCGCTGCTCGCCGAACTCGACCGGCTCCGCACCGTCCACCGCATCGAGCTGTCCCGCTTCAACCGGGCCGAGGTGCGCCGCCAGCTCGCCGGGATCCTCGCCTCGCGGCCGGAGGAGAGCTTCGTCGACTCCGTCTTCGACCGCTCCGACGGCAACGCCTTCTTCGTCGAGGAACTCGTCGCCTCCCAGGAGAGCGGCTGCCGCACCGGGCTCACCGAATCCCTGCGCGACCTCCTTCTCGTCCGCGTCGAGGTACTGCCCGACGCCGCCCAGCGGGTGGTGCGCATCGTCGCCGAGGGCGGCTCCACCGTCGAGTACGCCCTGCTGCGCGCCGTGGTCCGGCTCGGCGAGGACGAACTCATCGAGGCCCTGCGGGCCGCGGTCGGCGCCAACATCCTCCTCGCCACCAGCGACGGCGACGGCTACCGCTTCCGCCACTCCCTGGTCCGCGAGGCGGTCAGCGACGACCTGCTCCCCGGCGAACGCGCCCGCGTCAACCGCCGCTACGCCGAAGCCATGGAAGACGACGAATCGCTGGTCCGCGCCGAGGAGCGGGTCATCCGGCTGGCCAACTACTGGTACGCGGCCAACGAGCCCGCCAAGGCCCTGCCCGCCGTCCTCGCCGCCTCCGTCACCGCCCGCCGCCGGCACGCCTACTCCGAGCAGCTCAGCCTGCTGGAACGGGCCATGGACCTGTGGGACAGCGTCCCCGACGAGGTCCGCGCCGACCTGCGCCCCGCCGACTACACCGAGGTCTACCCGCCCTGCGGCTGCGACCCGGCCACCACCCCGCTCCAACGCCTCGACCTGCTCGCCGAGGCCACCGTCGCCGCCCGCTTCGGCGGCGAACGCGAACGCGCCCTGAAACTCACCAAACTGGCCCTGCGCACCCTCGACGAGGACGGCGACGACCCGCTGCGCGCCGCCTGGTTCTGGACCGAACGCTCCCGCCTCGTCGCCAACCTCGGCCGGGGCGACGGCTGGCACGAGATCGCCACCGCCCAGGAACTGGTCAAGGGGCTGCCCCCGTCCCAGGTGCACGCCGACGTCCTCGTCCGGGCCGCGGGCTGGGGCATGCTCCACAACCCGGGCCCCGGCAACCTCGCCGCCGCCGAACGGGCCGTGGAGTACGCCCGCATGATCGGCGCCGAGGAGACCGAGCTCAACGCCCGGATCACCTACGGCTGCCTGCTCACCGACTCCGGCGACGGCACCACCGGCCTCGCCGAACTGCACGCGGTCAAGGACCGCGCCACCGAACTCGGACTCACCGTGGTCGCGGGTCGCGCTCACGTCAACATCACCTCTCAACTCGAATCCATGGGCCGGTCCCGCGAAGCCGTGGAACTGGCCGAACAAGGGGTCGAACTCGTCAGCAGGTCCCGGCTCCTGGACACCGAGGCCTGGGTCTGCGGGAACATGGCGGAGAGCCTGTACAGCCTGGGCCGCTGGGACGAGGCCACCGAAGCCGCCCGCCGCACCCTGCGCGTCGGCCAGAGCGCGGCCCCGCGCGGCTCCGCCTCCGCCCGCCTGGCCTACCTGGCCCTCGCCCGCGGCGAACTCACCGAGGCCGCCCAGCAGCTCGCCGCCGCCCACGCCCACTTCGGCACCCACGACCGCCAGCCCCAGCACCGGCTCCCGCTCTACCGGCTGGCCATCGGACTGGCCGACGGCGAGGGCCGCATAGCCGACGTCCGCGCCGAGACCGCCGACGCCGTGGCCCACGGCTTCCCGCTCGGCCAGCACCGCTACGCCTGGCCGCTGCTGCTGGCCTCCGCCTCCGCCGAAGCGGACGCCCGGGGCCTGCCGGTGGCCGACGCCGGCCGTGACGCCGCACTGGAGGTGCTGCGCACCGCCGCCCGGACCCTGGCCACCCCGGTCCCCCTGTGGGCCGCGCACGCCGAGTACCTGAGGGCAGAACTGCTCCGAGCCGAGTCCCGCGACACCGCCGCCGACTGGACCGCGGTCGAGGCAGCCGTACGCCCCCTCCAACGCCCGTACCTGCTCGCCCGGGCCCGCCACCGGCTAGCCGAGGCGCTGCTCGTCTCGGGAGGCGACCGCGAGACCGCCGCCGACCTGCTCCGCGACGCCCACGCCGCCGCCGACCGGCTCGGCTCGCGACGGCTGCGGGAGGACCTGGCCCTGCTCGCCCAGCGCGCCCGGCTCCCGCTGACCGCCGAGGAGGCCCACGCGGCCGCCCCGGTCCCCGACACCGACCCCATCGAGGCCCTGGGGCTGACCAGCCGCGAACGGGACGTCCTGCGGCTCGTCGCGGCCGGCAGCACCAACCGCGGGATCGCGGAGGAACTCTTCATCTCCCCGAAGACGGCCAGCGTGCACGTCTCGAACATCCTGGCCAAGCTCGGAGTCGCGAGCCGGGGGGAGGCCGCGGCCCTCGCCCACCGGCTGCACCTCTTCACCGCGCCGCTCACCCCGGCGGCGGCGCAGGCCCCCGCACCCGCGGCGGGACCCCGCTAGGCCGCGCCCCCGCCCCCGGCCGACCCGTCGGAACGGTCAGCGCCTTCGGCCCCTTCGGCCGCGCCGGGCTCGGGGACCTCGGCCGGGCGTATGAGCACCTTGCCGGAGTCGAGGTCTATGGGGCCCCGTCCCGGATCGCCGTCACCGACGTCGGTCCGGGACAGCTCCAGCCGCTTCTTCTCCTCGTGCGCGTGCTTGCGCCCCGGGTTGAAGAGCTCCTCGATCATGTTGAACACCGCGCTCGCCCCGCCTTCCGCCCCCTCCGGGGCCGCTCAGGTCACCGCACCGTCAGTTTCAGGATCCTGTCGTCGCCCGGCTCCGGCGACCCGCGCCCGTCCGTCTCGCTCGTGACCAGCAGCAGTCCGTCACCGCCGAGGGGCACCACCGTGCGCAGCCGGCCGTACTTCCCCTGGAGGAAGGCCTCCGGCTCCCCGGCCGCCGCGGTCCCCTTCAGAGGGATCCGCCACAGCCGCTCGCCCTTCAGCCCGGCCATCCAGATCGAGCCCTCCGCCCAGGCGATCCCGCTCGGCGATGCCTCGTCCGTCTTCCACACCGCCACCGGCTCACGGAAGCCCGCCTTGCCGCCCTTCCCCTTCCCCTCAGCCTCCGGCCAGCCGTAGTTGCCCCCGGGCTCGATCAGGTTCAGCTCGTCCCAGGTGCGCTGGCCGAACTCGGACGCCCAGAGCCGCTTGTCCCCGTCCCAGGCCAGGCCCTGCACATTGCGGTGCCCGTAGGAGTAGACGATCGAGCCGGCCTCCGGATTGCCCTGCGCCGGACGCCCGTCCGGGGTCATCCGCAGGATCTTCCCGCCCAGCGACTTCCTGTCCTGCGCCAGCGAGGTGTCCCCGGTCTCGCCGGTGCCCGCGTAGAGCATCCGGTCCGGGCCGAAGGCGATCCGGCCGCCGTTGTGGATGAGCCCCTTCGGGATGCCCCGCAACACCGTGTCGGGAGCGCCCAGTTGCTGCCCGGCCGGTCTCTGCTCGCCGTACCGCATCCGGGCGATGCGGTTGTCGGACTCGGTCGTGAAGTACGCGTAGACCATCCGGTCCGACGCGAAGTCCGGGGACAGCGCGAGGCCCAGCAGCCCGCCCTCCCCGCCGGGAGCCACCCCGGGAACCCGGCCGATCTGCGTCACCGCGCCCGTGTCCGCCCGCACCCGGCTGACGGTGCCCTTGTCGCGGGAGGCGACCAGCAGGTCCCCGCCGGGCAGGGGGGCCACGCCCCAGGGGGACTCCAGCCCCTTCGCCAGCTCGCCCGACACCGTCACCGACCCCTTCACGGGCGGCCCCGAGGCGTCCGCGGCCCCCGACGCCCCGGAGGACGCCGCTACCGGTGGCGGGGAGCCCGGCGGGGAACCGCCCGGCCCGGCCCGCTCGCCGTCCGGCGGGGAACACCCCGCCGCCAGCAGGACCCCGCACCCGGCCAGCGCGAGCCACGCGGGCACGCCCCGGCGCCGCGCGCGACCGCCCCCGTACCCCGGCGCCTCCCCGGCGCCCCGTACCGCCCCGCCCCTGTGGAACTGCCCGTACCGCATCGTCCCGCTCCCCTCCGGTCGTCCGTCCCCTGCCCGTGTCCTCCAGTCCTGCCCTTCACCCATCCCAACAGACCCGGCCGCTCCCGAAGTTCCACCCCTCGTACACCCGATCGAGTGGATTCGGGGGAGAGGGACGAGATCCGGCCGCCTAGTCCCAGGCTCCCACCGCCGCAGGCAGCGCCGCTATCTCGGCCAGCTCCGCACCCGTCAGCCGCACCTCCGCCGCCCGGGCGTTCTCCGCGGCCCACCGTGCTCGCTCCGCCCCCGGCACCGGCACCACGTGCGGCCCCTGCGCCAGCACCCAGGCCAGCGCCACCTGCGCCGCCGTCACCTCGGGCCCGTGCCGCCGGGCCACCCGCCGCAGCCCCGCCACCAGCACCTGGTTGGAGGCCATCGCGTCCGCGGTGAACCGCGGGTGCCGCGCCCGCACGTCAGCCTCCTCGAACCCCTGCCCCGGTGTCAGCGTCCCGGTCAGGAACCCGCTGCCCAGCGGCATCGCCGCCAGCATCCCCACCCCCCGCGCCGCACACCACGGCAGCAGCTGCCACGCCGCCTCCGGCGACCACACCGACAGCTCCGCCTGCACCGCCGTCACCGGGAACACCTGCTGCACCCGCTCCAGCTGCCGGAGCGTCGTCCGGTACCCCCGGTCCCCGCGCCGCCCCGCGCCCGGCCCGGCCCCCGCGCCCAGGGCGCAGAACCCCAGCGCCCGCACCTTCCCGGCCTGCACCAGCTCCGCCATGGCGCCCCAGGTCTCCTCCACCGGCACCTCCGGATCCACGCGGTGCAGCTGGTACAGGTCTATGACGTCGGTCCGCAGCCGCCGCAGCGAGGCGTCGCACGCCCGCCGCACGTACCCCGGCCGCCCGTCGGCCACCACGTGCCCCTCGCCCGCCCGCAGCCCCACCTTGGCGGACACGAAGGCCTCGGCCCGCCGCTCCCGCAGCACCCGGCCCAGCACCAGCTCGTTGGTGTAGGGCCCGTACAGATCGGCCGTGTCCAGCAGGTTCGCCCCCAGGTCCAGCGCCGTGTGCAGGGTGCTCAGCGATTCCTCGCCCCGCCGCCGAGAAGGCGCGTAGGCCCAGCTCATCGGCATGCAGCCGAGCCCTATGGCTCCCACCGTCAGCGGTCCCGACCCGATCGACCTGCGCTCCACCCCTGCGTCCCCCTTCCGGCCCGCTCCCGGTCCGGCCCTCAAACTAACGGCTTGATCCAGTTCCCTTCGCATAGCCTCGTGATCATGACTGCAACGACCGGGGACGTCTGGCTCCCCTTCCCGCCCGGAGAGGTCGACGGCCTCCCCGACTGCTTCCACTACCGCCAGTGGGACGGCGAGGACACCTTCCCGGCCGACCCGGCCGACTGCGTCTTCTACGTCACCCCGTACATGAAGTCCCAGGAGGTGACCCTGCGCCCGCTCCCGCGGATGCCCGGTCTCCGCGTGGTGCAGACCCTCACCGCCGGCATCGACCACGTCCTGCCCGGCCTCGGCCACCTCAGCCCCGGAGTGCGGCTGTGCAACGCCCGCGGCGTCCACGAGGCCAGCACCGCCGAGCTCGCCCTCACCCTGGTCCTTGCCTCCCTGCGCGGCATCCCCGGCATGGTGCGCGGCCAGGACCGCGAGGAGTGGCGCGGCGGCTTCTACGACGCCCTCGCGGACAGGTCCGTCCTGATCGTCGGCTACGGGGCGATCGGCGCGGCCGTCGAGGACCGGCTCGTCCCCTTCGAGTGCGGGCGGATCACGCGCGTCGCGCGCTCGGCCCGCACCGCCCCGCACGGGCCGGTCCACGCGCTGGCCGACCTCCCCGGCCTCCTCCCCGGAGCGGACGTCGTCGTCCTCACCACCCCGCTGACCGAGGACACCCGGGGACTCGTCGACTCCGCCTTCCTCGGGCGCATGAAGGACGGCGCCCTGCTCGTGAACGTCTCGCGCGGGCCGGTCGTCGACACCGCCGCCCTGCTGGCGGAACTGGACTCCGGCCGGCTGCGCGCCGCGCTGGACGTCACCGACCCGGAGCCGCTGCCCGCGGGCCACCCCCTCTGGCACGCCCCGAACGTCCTGATCACCCCTCACGTCGGCGGCAGCAGCTCGGCGTTCGAACCCAGGGCGAAGCGGCTCGTGGCCCGGCAGCTCACCCGGTTCGCCGCCGGGGAAGAGGTCCACAACACCGTCCTGATCAAGGACTGAGGGCGGCGCGTCCCGCACTTCGGGACGCCGCGCGGCTACGCTGGGCGACCAAGCGTGCGCGACCGGTGGCCAGGACCCCCCTCTTGGTGACGGAGCGTAGAGCAGCTATGTCGCTGAGTGACGAAAGTGGTGTATCGTCCGGAACAAGGGGCTGCGCCACGTACGTCTGGCGCTGGGGAGTGATCGGACACTTTGGGGGGCGACGGGCGATGTACGGCCAATGGACGAAGGATCCGATGCGGCAGGGCCGCCGCAGGCGGCGCTGCCGGGACTGGACCGCACCGGAACCGGCCGGCGAGGGGCACCGGTGAGCGCCCCGGGAGCAGCGCTGCTGACCCGGCCGCCGGTCACCGGCGGAGGCGGCCGGGGTCTCGCGGCGCAACTCCTCCTCGCGCTGGTCAGCGGCGGCTACGCCGTCGGAGCCGCCCTCGGCTGGGGATCGCCCGAACTCGCCAAGATCATGGGCGACTTCGGGCTCAGCGCCGCCGGATTACTGGCCGCCGTCTCCTGCTACCACTACGCCCGCGCGATCGACCGGCGCGAACGTCCCGCCTGGCTGATGTTCGCCTTCTCCTCGCTCATGGGCGGCCTGGGGAACGCCGTCTGGGGCTGGTACGAGGTGGTCCTCGGCCAGAAGGTCCCCGAGCCCTCGCTCGCCGACTTCGCCTTCCTCTGTTTCGCACCGCCCGCCATCGTGGGCCTGCTCGTCCTGGCCAAGCGCCCGGTCACCCGGGCCGGATGGGTCTGCCTCGGCCTCGACTCCTGGCTCATCGGCGGCTCGCTGCTGACCCTGTCCTGGAGCCTGGCCCTCGCCAACGCCGCCCGCACCGCCCAGTCGGGAGCCCCCGGCAGCGTGCCGCGCGCCGCGCTCTCGCTCGCGTACCCGCTCCTCGACATCGCACTCGTCTCGATGGTCCTGGTGCTGCACTTCCGGCGCTCGGCGAACAACCGCTCCGCGGTCAACACGGCCATCGCGGCCCTCGCCCTGACCGTCCTGAGCGACGCCCTGTTCACCTCGCCGCTGCTCAACACCACCTACAGCTCGGGGGAGATCCTCGACGCCGGCTGGTTCGCGGGCTCGCTGCTGCTCGCCTACGCCCCCTGGGGCGCCCGCCGGCCCGATCCCGTCCCGCGCCCCGCGCCGCCGCGCCCGGAGCGCCCGCACAGCCGCCCCATCACCGGCTCGCTGCCCGCGCTCACCCCGTACCTCGCGGCCGCCGTCTGCACCCTCGGCATCCTCTACAACGTCGTGGACGGCCGGAAGGTGGACCGCATGGTGGTCTTCACCGGCTGCACCGTCGTCCTCGCCCTCGTCATCCGGCAGGGCATCATGCTCCTCGACAACATCGCGCTCACCCAGGAACTGGCCCAGAAGGAGAACCACTTCCGCTCCCTGGTCCAGGGCTCCAGCGACGTCATCATGATCGCCGCGCCCACCGGGACCCTGCGCTACGTCAGCCCCGCCGCCGCCGGGGTCTACGGCCGGGAGGCGGAGGAACTGGTCGGCACCGAGCTCGCCGCCCTGATCCACCCCGACGACCTCGGCAGGGTGGTCCACGAGGTACGCCGCTTCCTGGCCGCCCCGCCCGCCGAGGAGCCCACCACCCGCATCGAGTGCCGGTTCAAGTCGGGCGGCGGCGAGTGGCTGAACGTGGAGTCCACCGTCAACCGCCACCAGGGCGGCCTCATCCTCAACAGCCGCGACGTCACCGAACGGGTCCGCCTCCAGGCCCAGCTCCAGCACAGCGCCGAGCACGACCCGCTGACCGACCTGCCCAACCGGGCCCTGTTCACCCGGCGCGTCCGCCAGGCCCTCACCGGACGCCGGGCCGGCGACCACAGCACCGCCGTGCTCTTCATCGACCTCGACGGCTTCAAGGCCGTCAACGACACCATCGGCCACCAGGCCGGCGACGAGCTCCTCGTCGAGGCCGCCCGCCGCCTCCAGGACGCCGTCCGGGCCGGCGACACGGCCGCCCGCCTCGGCGGCGACGAGTTCGCCGCCCTGATCCTCGGCGACGGCAGCCGCGACCGCAGCGCCCGCGAGTACCAGGTCCACGACATCGCCGACCGGCTGCGCGCCACCCTCTCCCAGCCCTACCGCATCGCCGGGAGCGAGGTCCGGGTGGCCGCCAGCATCGGCGTCGCCTTCGCCGACCCCGGCATCACCCCTTCGGACCTGATGCGCAACGCCGACCTCGCGATGTACCGGGCCAAGGCGGGCGGCAAGGACCGGGTCGAGCTGTACGCGCCCCAGATGCAGGCCGAGGTCGTGCGCAAGGCCGAGCTGGCCGGGCGGCTGCGCACCGCGCTGCACGAGGGCGAGTTCGCCCTGCTGCACCAGCCCGTGGTCTGCCTGGCCACCGGCGAGGTCGCCGCCGTCGCCGCGCAGGCCCGCTGGCGCTCCGCCCAGGGGATCCTGTTCACCCCGGCGGAGTTCCTCCGGGTGGCCGAACACACCGAGGGCGGTGCCGCCGCCGGCCCGGACGGCTCGCGCACCGCCGAACTGGGCCGTTGGCTCCTGGAGGAGGCCGTGGAGCAGGCCGCCGAGCGGCACCGGGCCGGGCACGACGTACCAGTGGCCGTCCGGATGACCGCCCAGCGGCTGCTGGACCGCTCCGCGCCCGCCGGCAGCGTGGAGGCCCTGCTGAGCCGCCACGGGCTGCCCACCGGGTCGCTGGTGCTCGAACTAGCCGCGTCCGACCCCAGGGTGCCCTTCGACGAGCTGGAGCGCCGTCTCACGGCCCTGCACCGGCTCGGGGTACGGATCGCCCTGGACGGCTTCGGCAGCGGCTACGCGGCCATCAGCGCCCTCCGGCGGCTCCCGGTGGACCTCCTCAAGCTGGACCGGGGCCTGGTCGAAGGGGTGGTCGAATCGGCCAGGCTGCACAAGATCACGGCCGGATTGTTGCGGATCGCAAACGACCTCGGCATGCAGTCCGTGGCCGACGGGGTGGACCTCCCGGAGCAGGTGCTGGCGCTGCGGGCGATGGGCTGCACCCACGGCCAGGGGGCGGCCTTCTCCGGACCGCTTGACGAATACAGGCTGCGGCGCGCGCTCGTGAGAGGTACGTTCCCAGTACCGGGCGGTACGGCCCAGCACGCCTTGGCCGGCGGCTCGTCCGGTGGCTCGATGGTCATCCGTAGAGGCTCAAATAATGAGACGCCCGTCCCACCCGCTTGACATCCACCTCCCGCCGGAGGGAGGGTCAATGCCATGCGCACCCGAATTCTCGTACTTGGAAAGCGCGTCGGCTGAAGCTGGGGCCTGCATGTCCCCGCTCGACACCACCGACGCGCTCCCCTCGCTTGCCACCCGGCACGAGGGGTTTTTTGTTGCACTGGCACACGCGTCCGGACCAGATCCGGACCACCCCCCGCTCCTCGTAAAACCCTCAGCTTCGAGAAGAGAATGCCGATGACCGAGCAGGCCTCCGGGGCCCACCATCCGCAGCCGCGGCCCCGTACGGGTGGGCACCACCAGCCCACCGCAGTTGAGCACGTCACGGGCGCGCAGTCCCTCATCCGCTCTCTCGAAGAGGTGGGGTGCGACACCGTCTTCGGTATCCCGGGCGGCTGCATCCTCCCGGCGTACGACCCGATGATGGACAGCAAGAAGGTCCGTCACATCCTGGTCCGCCACGAGCAGGGGGCCGGCCACGCCGCCACCGGCTACGCCCAGGCCACCGGCAAGGTCGGCGTGTGCATGGCCACTTCGGGCCCGGGCGCCACCAACCTCGTCACCCCGATCGCCGACGCGCACATGGACTCCGTCCCGCTGGTCGCGATCACCGGCCAGGTCTCCTCCAAGGCGATCGGCACCGACGCCTTCCAGGAGGCGGACATCGTCGGCATCACCATGCCGATCACCAAGCACAACTTCCTGGTGACCAAGGCCGAGGACATCGCGAAGACCATCGCCGAGGCCTTCCACATCGCCTCCACCGGCCGCCCCGGCCCGGTCCTCGTCGACATCGCCAAGGACGCCCTCCAGGCGAAGACCACCTTCTCCTGGCCGCCCAGCCAGGACCTGCCCGGCTACCGGCCGGTCACCAAGCCGCACGCCAAGCAGATCCGCGAGGCCGCCAAGATGATCGCCGCCGCCAAGCGGCCGGTCCTCTACGTCGGCGGCGGCGTCATGAAGGCCGGCGCCACCGCCGAGCTGAAGGTCCTCGCCGAGCTCACCGGCGTCCCGGTCGTCACCACCCTGATGGCCCTGGGCTCCATCCCGGACACCCACCCGCAGAACGTCGGGATGCCGGGCATGCACGGCGCCGTCACCGCCGTGACCGCGCTCCAGAAGTCGGACCTGCTGATCGCGCTCGGCACCCGCTTCGACGACCGCGTCACCGGCAAGCTGGACAGCTTCGCCCCCTTCGCCAAGGTCATCCACGCGGACATCGACCCCGCGGAGATCGGCAAGAACCGCGCCGTCGACGTCCCGATCGTCGGTGACGCCCGCGAGGTCATCGCCGACCTGATCCAGGCCGTCCAGGCGGAGGCGAACGAGGGCAACACCGGCGACTACACCGCCTGGTGGAAGGACCTCAACCGCTGGCGCGAGACCTACCCGCTGGGCTACGACCTGCCCGAGGACGGCAGCCTCTCGCCGCAGCAGGTCATCGAGCGGATCGGCCAGCTGGCGCCGAAGGGCACCATCTACGCGGCCGGCGTCGGCCAGCACCAGATGTGGGCCTCGCACTTCGTCAACTACGAGGAGCCCCGCACCTGGCTGAACTCCGGTGGCGCCGGAACCATGGGCTACGCGGTCCCCGCCGCGATGGGCGCCAAGGTCGGCATGCCGGAGCGCACCGTCTGGGCGATCGACGGCGACGGCTGCTTCCAGATGACCAACCAGGAACTGGCCACCTGCGCGCTGAACAACATCCCGATCAAGGTCGCGATCATCAACAACGGCGCGCTGGGCATGGTCCGCCAGTGGCAGACCCTGTTCTACAACCAGCGGTACTCGAACACGGTCCTGCACGCGGAGGAGACCGGCCACGACACCGTCGGCTCCCAGGTCGGCGAGTCCGCCTCCCCCCGCATGGGCACCCGCGTCCCGGACTTCGTCAAGCTGTCCGAGGCCATGGGCTGCGTCGCCCTGCGCTGTGAGGACCCGGCCGACCTGGACAAGGTCATCGCCGAGGCCAACGCGATCAACGACCGTCCGGTCGTGATCGACTTCATCGTCCACGAGGACGCCATGGTGTGGCCGATGGTCGCCGCCGGCACCTCCAACGACGAGGTCATGGC
This sequence comes from Streptomyces sp. NBC_00158, assembly GCF_045160885.1. Taxonomy (NCBI): domain Bacteria; kingdom Bacillati; phylum Actinomycetota; class Actinomycetes; order Kitasatosporales; family Streptomycetaceae; genus Streptomyces; species Streptomyces sp. NBC_00158. Next base: position 2,004,939 of record NZ_CP108161.1, on the reverse strand, counting down.
AGCCCGGGGCGTCCGCCCCGACTTCGGCGACAACGAAGACGACTGAGCCGAGAGAGCCTGAGAGAGAGAACGACTCACATGTCCAAGCACACGCTCTCCGTCCTGGTCGAGAACACGCCCGGCATCCTCGCCCGGATCGCCGCGCTGTTCTCCCGCCGCGGGTTCAACATCGACTCCCTCGCGGTCGGCGTCACCGAGCACCCCGACATCTCCCGCATCACCATCGTCGTCAACGTCGAGGACCTCCCGCTGGAGCAGGTGACCAAGCAGCTCAACAAGCTGGTCAACGTGCTCAAGATCGTCGAGCTGGAGCCGTCGAACGCCATCGAGCGCGAGCTCGTCCTGGTGAAGGTCCGCGCCGACAACGAGACCCGCTCGCAGATCGTCGAGATCGTCCAGCTGTTCCGCGCCAAGACCGTCGACGTCTCCCCGGAGGCCGTCACCATCGAGGCCACCGGCGGCACCGACAAGCTCGGCGCGATGCTCAAGATGCTGGAGCCCTTCGGCATCAAGGAACTCGTGCAGTCCGGCACCATCGCCATAGGGCGTGGCGGCCGGTCCATCACGGACCGCAGCCTGCGCTCCCTCGAACGCAGCGCCTGAGCCCCGCGGCCACCGGACCAGCCGCGCCGGATCCACGACGTGGCGGATCCACGGCGTGGCGGCTGACACGCCGGCCCGCATAGCGAGACCGAGAAACTCTCATTCCGTTCCCCGCCGTACGGTGGGAGCAACACCAGCGCACCAAGGAGATATCCCAGTGGCCGAGCTGTTCTACGAGAACGACGCCGACCTGTCCATCATCCAGGGCCGCAAGGTCGCGGTCATCGGTTACGGCAGCCAGGGCCACGCCCACGCGCTGTCGCTCCGTGACTCCGGCGTCGACGTCGTCGTCGGCCTCAAGGAGGGCTCCGGCTCCAAGGCCAAGGCCGAGGAGCAGGGCCTGAAGGTCCTCCCGGTCGCCGAGGCCGCCGAGTGGGCGAACGTCATCATGATCCTGACCCCGGACCCGCTCCAGGCCGAGATCTACGAGGCGTCCATCAAGGACCACCTGAAGGAGGGCGACGCGCTCTTCTTCGGCCACGGCTTCAACGTCCGCTACGGCTTCATCAAGCCCCCGGCCAACGTGGACGTCGCCCTCGTCGCCCCCAAGGGCCCGGGCCACCTGGTCCGCCGTCAGTACGAGGAGGGCCGCGGCGTTCCGTGCATCGCCGCCGTCGAGCAGGACTTCTCGGGCAGCGCCTTCGCCCTGGCCCTGTCGTACGCGGCCGGCATCGGCGGCACCCGCGCCGGCGTCATCAAGACCACCTTCACCGAGGAGACCGAGACCGACCTGTTCGGTGAGCAGGCCGTCCTCTGCGGTGGCGCCTCCGCCCTGGTCAAGGCCGGCTTCGAGACCCTGACCGAGGCCGGCTACCAGCCGGAGATCGCCTACTTCGAGTGCCTGCACGAGCTGAAGCTCATCGTCGACCTCATGTACGAGGGCGGCCTGGAGAAGATGCGCTGGTCGGTCTCCGAGACCGCCGAGTGGGGCGACTACATCACCGGCCCGCGCGTCATCACCGACGCCACCAAGGCCGAGATGAAGAAGGTCCTGGAGGAGATCCAGAGCGGCAAGTTCGCCGAGGAGTGGATGGCCGAGTACAAGGCCGGTCTGCCGAAGTACAACGAGTACAAGAAGGCCGACTCGGAGCACCTGCTGGAGACCACCGGCAAGAAGCTGCGCAAGCTGATGAGCTGGGTCGACAGCGACGAGAGCTGATCTCGTGAACGGCGGGGCCGGGACGGCGAGTCCCGGCCCCGCCGTATACCCGCTCCCCTCCGGCCCCGGCCGGAGAACACCGGAATGTAGCCCTCGGATAGGACGGATTGTCCACCCCGGCCAATCCCGGACGGGTGATCCTTCCGTACAGGCGGAAATCCGCACCCGATCCGCCACTACACTGCTCAACACAACGCGTCAGGCCCACAGTGTCGTGCGTCTTCCACGCGGCTACCCCCTCCACCGCCTGCGGCCGTCGGGACGGCCGTCCGCACTGGACTTGTGAGGACCCACGTGAGCTCGAAACCTGTCGTACTCATCGCCGAAGAGCTGTCGCCCGCCACGGTGGACGCGCTCGGTCCGGACTTCGAGATCCGGCACGTCAACGGCGCCGACCGCGCCGAGCTGCTCCCCGCGATCGTCGACGTGGACGCGATACTCGTCCGCTCCGCCACCAAGGTGGACGCCGAGGCCATCGCCGCGGCCAAGAAGCTGAAGGTCGTCGCCCGCGCCGGTGTCGGCCTCGACAACGTCGACGTCTCCGCCGCCACCAAGGCCGGCGTCATGGTCGTGAACGCCCCGACCTCCAACATCGTCACCGCCGCCGAGCTCGCCTGCGGCCTGCTCGTCGCCACCGCCCGCAACATCCCGCAGGCCAACACCGCCCTGAAGGACGGCGAGTGGAAGCGGAACAAGTACACGGGCGTCGAGCTCAGCGAGAAGACCCTCGGCGTCGTCGGCCTCGGCCGCATCGGCGTCCTGGTCGCCCAGCGCATGTCGGCCTTCGGCATGAAGATCGTCGCGTACGACCCCTACGTGCAGCCCGCGCGCGCCGCCCAGATGGGCGTCAAGATGCTGACGCTGGACGAGCTCCTGGAGGTCGCCGACTTCATCACCGTGCACCTCCCCAAGACCCCCGAGACCCTCGGTCTCATCGGGGACGAGGCCCTGCACAAGGTCAAGCCGTCCGTCCGCATCGTCAACGCCGCCCGCGGCGGGATCGTGGACGAGGCCGCGCTGTACTCGGCCATCAAGGAGGGCCGCGTCGCCGGCGCCGGCCTGGACGTGTACGCGAAGGAGCCCTGCACGGACTCCCCGCTCTTCGAGCTCGACCAGGTCGTCTGCACCCCGCACCTCGGCGCGTCCACGGACGAGGCCCAGGAGAAGGCCGGCATCGCGGTCGCCAAGTCGGTGCGCCTCGCGCTCGCCGGCGAGCTCGTGCCGGACGCGGTCAACGTCCAGGGCGGCGTCATCGCCGAGGACGTGCGCCCCGGCCTGCCGCTCGCCGAGAAGCTCGGCCGCATCTTCACCGCCCTCGCGGGCGAGGTCGCGGTCCGCCTCGACGTCGAGGTCTGCGGCGAGATCACCCAGCACGACGTCAAGGTGCTGGAGCTCTCCGCCCTCAAGGGCGTCTTCGAGGACGTCGTCGACGAGACGGTCTCCTACGTCAACGCCCCGCTGTTCGCGCAGGAGCGCGGCGTCGAGGTCCGTCTGACCACCAGCTCGGAGTCCCCGGACCACCGCAACGTGGTGACCGTCCGCGGCACCCTGTCGGACGGCCAGGAGGTGTCGGTCTCCGGCACCCTCGCGGGCCCGAAGCACCTCCAGAAGATCGTCGGCGTGGGCGAGTACGACGTGGACCTGGCCCTGGCCGACCACATGATCGTGCTGCGCTACACCGACCGCCCGGGCGTGGTCGGCAAGGTCGGCCAGCTGCTCGGCGAGGCCGGTCTGAACATCGCGGGCATGCAGGTCGCCCGTGCCGAGGAGGGCGGCGAGGCGCTCGTCGTCCTCACCGTCGACGCGGAGGTCCCGGTGGACGTCCTCGCGGCCATCTCCGAGGAGATCGGCGCCGCTTCGGCCCGTACGGTCAACCTCGTCTGACCGGCGCGCACGTGTGAAAGGGCCCGGGGTCGCCGACCCCGGGCCCTTTCGCGCGCCCGTCCACACCCGTACGCGGCTCAGCGCGCCGGTACCGGTTCGGCCGGGGCCGGCTCCGCCCCGGCGGGAGCCCCGCCCGTCCCGCCCCGCGTCAGGGCCGCCGCGAGCCCCGCCGCCGCGAGGAGCAGTACCGCACCGCCCCAGGCCGCGTACTGCATCCCGTGCACGAAGGCCTCCCGGGCCAGGGCCAGCAGCTGCCCGCCGGCCGCGCCCCCGGCCTGCCCGGCCGCGGCGACGGCGCCGCCCAGGGTCTCCCGTACGGCGGACGGCTCGCCCGCCAGGTCGGCGCGGTAGACGGCGGTGCCGAGGCTGCCCAGCAGCGCCATCCCGAGGGCCCCGCCGAACTCCTGGCCCGTCTCCAGCAACGAGGCGGCCGAACCGGCCTTCTCGGCCGGGGCCGTGGCGAGGGCCATGTCGGAGACCAGGGACATCACGCCGACGATGCCGGAGGCGAGCACCCCGGCGCCGGCCAGCAGCAGCCACAGGGAGTCGGTGCCCACGAGGGAGACCAGCCCGAACCCGGCGGCGGCGACGGCGAAGGACCCGGCGATCACCCGCGAGCGGTCGGTCCGCTGCGCCAGGGCGGCCGCGACCGGTGCGGCCGCGCCGATGAGCAGCGAGGGCGCCAGGCTCCACAGGGCGGCCTCCAGGGTGCCCATGCCGAGCACGGACTGCAGGTACTGGGTGGTGAAGTAGGCGGAGCCCATCATCGCGAAGGCGGCGACGGAGTTCAGGCCGATGCCCGCCCCGAAGCGGCGGTCCCGGAACAGTGCCCGGCCCACCATCGCGTCCTCGCGGCCGCGCTGGCGCCGGACGAAGGCGTACCCGAAGGCCAGGCCGGCCAGCAGGCAGGCGGCGTACAGCGGCTCGAAGCCCTCGGCGGCGATCTCCTTCAGCGCGTAGACCACGGGCAGTACGGCGGCCATGGACAGCGGCACGCTCAGCAGGTCGAAGCGGCCGGGGGCCGGGTCCTTGAACTCCGGTACCAGGACCGGGACCAGGACCAGCAGGAGCAGCATCGCGGGCACGTTGACCAGGAAGACCGAGCCCCAGTGGAAGTGCTTCAGCATCACCCCGCTGAGCACCGACCCGAGGGCGACACCGCCGGTCATGGCGCCGGACCAGATCCCGATGGCCTTGCCGCGCTGCCCGGGGTCCTGGAAGAGGTTGCGGACCAGGGCCAGCGTGGAGGGCATCAGGGTGGCGCCGCCGACGCCGAGCAGGACCCGGGCCGCGATGAGCATCGCGGCGCTGGTGGCGAAGGCGGCGGCGACGGAGGCGAGGCCGAAGGCGCCGGCGCCGATCAGCAGCAGCCTGCGGCGGCCGATCCGGTCGCCGAGCGAGCCCATCGTGATCAGCAGCCCGGAGAGGGCGAAGGCGTAGCTGTCGAAGATCCACAGCTGCTGGGCGGCGGTCGGGTCGAGCTCCCGGGTGATGGCCGGGACCGCGAAGTAGAGGACGGAGACGTCCATCGAGACCAGGAGCAGGGGCAGCAGCAGGACGGTGAAGGCCGTCCATTCGCGGCGGCCGGCGAGGTGTGCCGTGGCGGCGGGGTTCGTCATGAGCAGGAATGTACAAGCGTGTTGAACGCTTGTCTATGACGGATGTATGGAAAGTTCGTGTGGGACCTTCGTCTAGGACGCCCGTCTTGCTACGGTGGCGGCCATGGGACACAAAGAGGATCTGCTCGAAGGCGCGAAGAAGTGCCTGGTCGAGAAGGGGTTCGTACGCACCACGGCGCGCGACATCGTCGGCGCCTCCGGCACGAACCTGGCGTCCATCGGCTACCACTACGGCTCCAAGGACGCCCTGCTCACCCAGGCGTTCATCGCCCTGATGCAGGAGTGGGGCGAGAGCGCCTTCCAGGGCCGCCTGCCCGGTGCCGACGGCTCCGCGGAGCGCCTGCACGCCATGTGGGACGGCGTGCTCGCGCAGCACGACGAATCGGCGCCCGTCTGGGCGGCCAGCATGGAGGTCGCGCTGAGCGGTGACCGGCTGCCGCAGCTGCGCGGGATGCTCGCCGCCTCCCAGTCCGAGGGCCGCCGGGGCCTGATCTCGCTCTTCACCGGCACCCCGGAGGAGGAGCTCACCGAACGCGACGAACGCACCCTCGGCTCCGTCGTCCAGGCACTGCTCAACGGGCTGATGATCCAGTGGCTGCTCGACCCCGGAACCGCCTCCTCCGCCGAGGAGTTCACCGAGGGCCTGCGCCGGATCGCGCAAACCCTGACGGCGTCCCTCCCCGGCGGCTCCGCCGCGCCGGCGGGGGAGTAGCCCCTCGGGCGGTCGGGCGGTCGGGCCGTCGACCCGTCGACCCGTCGACCCGTCGACCCGTCGACCCGTCGGGTGGTCCGGGCGTCCGGTGATCGGGTGGTCGGCCCGTCGGGTGTCAGGCGGCGAGCCGTCGGGCGGTCAGGTGGCCGGGCCCGGCGGCCTCAGGGCCGCAGGCGGGCGGCCTTGAGGGCCATGTGGAGCAGCAGTCGGTCCTCGCCGAGGTCCAGGTCGAGTCCCGTCAGCTGCTCGACCCGGCCCAGCCGGTAGTACAGGGTCTGGCGGTGGATGCCCAGTTCCGCCGCCGCGCGGCCCGCCTGCCCCGCGCAGTCGAGGAACACCTCGGCCGTGCGGGCCAGTTCCCGGTGGGCCGGGCCCAGCAGGTCCCGCGTCGCGGGATCGTCCGCCGGGCCGGCGCCCAGCGCGGCCAGCATCCGGTACGGCCCGATCCCCGCCCACTGCGCCACCGGACCCAGCCCCGGCTGCGCCGCCGCCGCCCGGGCCGCGGCGGTGGCCTGCGCCCACGCGGCCGGCAGCTCCGCGAGCGCCCGTACCGGGTCGGAGAGCCCGGCGGTGACGGAGCCGCCCCCGGCGGCGGGGCCCCGGGTCCCGGGGGAGCCCGCCGGCGCCGCGCGGGGCAGCAGCCGCCCGACCGCCGCCAGGGCCGGACCCAGCGCGTCCCCCGACCGCAGCCGCACCAGCACCGCGAGCACCCCGGTCCCCGGCCCCGTCCCGGGGCCGTCCTGCTCCACCGGCCCCGCCGGGACCACGCACACCGCCGCCGCCCCCGGCACCGACCCCGGAGCCTCCCCGGACCACGGGGACACGCACACGGCGGCGTGCGGCCCCTCGGCCCCAGGCCCCAGGGCCACCCGCAGCGCGGCCACCGCCATGTCCTGCTGCCAGCCCCGGCCGGCCGTGAGCACCGCCAGGAACTCCCGCGAGAGGTCGGCGCCCGCCTTGGCCTCCTCGGCGAGCAGCACCCCGATCCGCTGGGCCACCTCCATGGCGGCCTCAAGGGCGGCCGGACCCGGGCCGGGATCCTGGTCGAGGAGCCACACGTAGCCCTGCACGATTCCGCGGTACCGCACGGGCAGGCAGAGCCGCCCCCGGAAGACCCCCGCGTCCGGGGCCGCCGGGATCCGGACCGGGCCGGTGGCGCGGGCGATCCCGAAGCCCTCGAACCAGGAGCGGACGTCCGCCGTCGACTGCCGGGTCAGGATCGAGCGGGTGCGCACCGGGTCCATCACCAGGTCGTCCTCGCTGTCGTGCGCGCCGAAGGCGATGAGGCGGAAGTCCCGGTTCTCCAGCGTCGCCGGGGCGCCGAGCAGCGCCGAGATCTCGTCCACCAGGTCCTGGTAATCGCCCTTCACGCGGCCATTCTCCCACCCCGCGGCGGGCCCTTCAGACAGATGTATGAGATCCGGGCCACGGATGCGTGACAGCTGTCGATGGCAGAGGATCGTGGAGATCCTTAGGTTTCACGGTGGTTTTACTTGCGTTTTCCTTACGGTCGCGGCCCCACCCCTGCGGCGTCCGTTCGTCCGCTTCTGCCCCCGTTGGAGGTGCCCCGTGCTGGGTCCCGCGATCCTCGCCGCTTCGCGCAGCGACAAGATGCGCCGAATCGTCTCTGCCGCCCCGGTGACCAAGCCGGTGGTCAACCGGTTCATCCCCGGCGAGACGGTCGGCCAGGTCATCCCGATCGTCGAGGAGCTCACCCGCAAGGGTCTCGAGGTCACCCTCGACGTCGTCGGCGAGGACATCACCGCCGTGGAGCAGTCCTACGCGGCCCGGGACGCCTACCTGGAGCTCATCGGGCGCCTCAAGGAGCTGGAGCTGGGCGAGACCGTCGAGATGTCGGTCAAGCTCTCCATGTTCGGCCAGGCCCTGGAGGGCGGCCACGAGCTGGCCCTCGCCAACGTCCGCCCGGTCGTCGAGGCCGCCGCCGCCATCGGCACGACCGTGACGCTGGACGCCGAGGACCACACCACCCTCGACTCGATGTTCGCCATCCACGAGGAGCTGCGCCGGGACTTCCCGCAGACCGGCTGCGTGATCCAGGCCTACCTCTTCCGCACCGAGGCCGACGCCCGCCGCCTGGCCGCCGCCGGCAGCCGCGTCCGGATCGTGAAGGGCGCCTACAAGGAGCCCGCCGAGGTCGCCTACCAGGACAAGGGCGAGATCGACAAGGCGTACGTCCGGATCATGAAGATCCTGATGGAGGGCGACGGCTACCCGATGATCGGGTCCCACGACCCGCGCCTGATCGCCATCGCGCAGGAGCTCGGCCGCCAGGCAGGGCGCAAGCTGGACGAGTACGAGTTCCAGATGCTCTACGGCATCCGCAGCGAGGAGCACCTCCGGCTCGCCTCCGAGGGGCATCGAATGCGGGTCTACACGGCCTATGGCACCGACTGGTACGGCTACTTCATGCGCCGTCTCGCGGAGAAGCCGGCCAACCTGCTCTTCTTCCTCCGCTCGATGATCACCAAGAACTAGCCCGCCCGAACCAGGTCAAGGAGAGTTACCGCCCCATGGATGCTGTGACCCAGGTCCCCGCGCCGGTCAACGAGCCGGTCCACTCGTACGCTCCCGGCAGTGCCGAGCGCGCGCGCCTCGAGATCCAGCTGAAGCAGCTGTCCGAGAACCCGATCGACCTCCCGATGACGATCAACGGCGTCAAGCGGATGGGTGGCGGCGAGCGTTTCGACGTCGTCCAGCCGCACGACCACAAGTCGGTCATCGGTACGTACGCCAACGCCACCCAGGCCGACGCCCAGGAGGCCGTGGACGCCGCCCTGGCCGCCGCCCCGGCCTGGCGCGCCATGTCCTTCGACGACCGCGCCGCGATCATCCTGCGCGCCGCCGAGCTGCTGGCCGGCCCGTGGCGCGAGAAGCTGGCCGCCTCCACCATGCTGGGCCAGTCCAAGACCGCGCAGCAGGCCGAGATCGACACCCCCTGCGAGCTCGTCGACTTCTGGCGCTTCAACGTCCACTTCGCCCGCCAGATCCTGGCCGAGCAGCCCGCCGCCAACAGCGCCGGCGTGTGGAACCGCAGCGACCACCGCCCGCTGGAGGGCTTCGTCTACGCGATCACGCCGTTCAACTTCACGGCCATCGCCGGCAACCTGCCGACCGCCCCCGCCCTGATGGGCAACGTGGTCGTGTGGAAGCCGTCCCCGACGCAGACCCACTCCGCGGTCCTCCTCATGGAGCTCCTGGAGGCGGCCGGCCTGCCCAAGGGCGTCATCAACCTCGTCACCGGTGACGGCATCGCGGTCTCCGAGGTGGCCCTGAACCACCCCGAGCTGGCCGGCATCCACTTCACCGGCTCGACCAAGACCTTCCAGTACCTGTGGAAGACGGTCGGCAACAACATCGAGAACTACCGCTCGTACCCGCGCCTGGTCGGCGAGACGGGCGGCAAGGACTTCGTCGTCGCGCACCCGTCCGCGGACCGCGCGATCCTGAAGACCGCCCTGACCCGCGGCTCCTTCGAGTTCCAGGGCCAGAAGTGCTCCGCGTCCTCCCGCGCCTACGTCCCGGCCTCCATCTGGAACGACGGCTTCAAGGAGCAGTTCGCGGCCGAGGTCGACGGCATCACCATGGGTGACGTCCGCGACCTGGGCAACTTCATCGGCGCCGTCATCGACGAGCGCTCCTTCGCGAAGAACAAGGCCGCGATCGACCGCGCCAAGGCCGACCCGACCTGCACGATCGTCGCGGGCGGCACGTACGACGACTCGGAGGGCTACTTCGTCCGCCCGACCGTCATCGAGTGCACCGACCCGGAGAACGAGGTCTTCACGACCGAGTACTTCGGCCCGATCCTCGCGATCCACGTGTACGAGGACGACAAGTACGACGAGATGCTCGCGCAGATGGAGAACGTCTCGGCGTACGCCCTGACCGGCGCCGTCATCGCGCAGGACCGCTACGCGGCGGCCGACACGATGGAGAAGCTCCGCTTCGCGGCGGGCAACTTCTACATCAACGACAAGTCGACCGGCGCCGTCGTCGGCCAGCAGCCCTTCGGCGGTGGCCGCGCCTCGGGCACCAACGACAAGGCGGGCGCGGCGTCCAACCTGCTCCGCTGGACCTCGACCCGCTCCATCAAGGAGACCCTGGTCCCGCCGACCGAGTACGGCTACCCCCACATGGGCTGACCGCCCACAGCTGAACCCCGCCCCCGCTCCGGTACCCCCAAGTCCGGAGCGGGGGCGGTCCCAGTTTCGGGGCCCGCCCACGGGCGCCTCCCGGGGCTCAGACCTCCACGAGGACCTGGTCCAGGGATTTGCGGAGCAGGTCCGGGACCTCGCAGTCGTCGGACGGGTAGCCGACCGGGATGACGGCGAAGGCCTTCTCGTTCTCCGGGCGGTTCAGGACGTGCGCCAGGAAGCGCATCGGGCTCGGGGTGTGGATGAGCGCGGCCAGGCCCGACAGGTGCAGGGCGGACAGCAGCATGCCGACCGCGATGCCGACCGACTCGTCGACGTAGTAGTGCTTGCGCTTCGTGCCGTTCGGGCCGAGCCAGTAGCGCTGCTGGAAGACCACGATCAGCGCCGGCGCGTCGGTGAGGTGGGTCTTCACCGCGTCCGTGCCGATGGGGCGCAGGGCGGCGAGCCACTCGTCGCCGAGGCGGCCGTCGTAGGAGATCTGCTCCTCCTGCTCGGCGGCGGCGCGGATCTGCTGCCGGATGGCCGGGTCCTTGACCAGGACGAAGGTCCACGGCTGCTGGTGCGCACCGGAGGGGGCGGTGGCGGCGCAGGCGATGGCGTCGCGGACGGCCTGCTCCGGGACGGGATCGGGGGAGAAGTGGCGCACGGTCCGCCGTTCGTCCATCCGGGCCCGCAACTCCGCCGCGCGCGCGAGGGATTCGGGGCCGGGCATGCGCGCGGGACGGTAGGCGACGGGCCGGTAGGGCTGGCCATGGGTGGGGGTCCACTGCTGGGTCTCAGGCGACATGCGCAGATCTTCCAGCGGGGGAACTCCTGAGGCCAGGGGAACGTCATGAACCAATGTCCGTTGTGTACTGACAGGGGGGCTATGACCGTGTCGAACGTCGGTCGATTCGTGGACTGGGAGGGCTGCTTCAACGCCCGCGACCTCGGCGGTCTGGGAGCGCTGCGGCCAGGGGCGCTGATACGGGCGGACAGTCTGGACGGGCTCACCGCCCGGGGCTGGACCACACTGTCCGCGCAGGGGGTGCGGACCGTCATCGACCTGCGCAACGAGGGCGAGGCCGAGGTGGACCACGCCCCGCGCCCGGCCGGGCTGACCACCCTGCGGATCCCGCTCGACGGCATCGAGCACCGGGACTTCTGGGACGTGTGGTGGGGCACCCCCGGCTTCGGCACCCCCGCGTATTTCCGGCCTTTCCTGGAGCGCTTCCCCGACCGCGTGGCCTCCGTCGCCCGCGCCGTCGCCGGAGCCCCGCCGGGCGGGGTGGTCTTCCACTGCGGTCTGGGCCGCGACCGTACGGGGATCATCGCGCTCGTCCTGCTGCGGCTGGCCGGGGCGACCCCGCAGGAGATCGCCGACGACCACGGGCTGAGCGAGCCGCGGGTCCGGGCCCGGTACGCGGCCCGCGGCAGGTCGTACGACGACACCGAGATCGAGGAGTACACGGCCGGCCTCGGCACCACCGTGCACGCCCTCGCCCGGGAGACCGCGCAGTGGCTGGATGCGGGCGGCTACCTGCGCGGGGCCGGGCTGACGGCGGCCGAACTGGAGGGGCTGAGGGGCAGACTGGGGGCATGAGCGACGACACGCGGACCCGCCTCGCGCACACCTCCCAGCTCGGCCCGGACACCCTCGCCGCCGTCCGGGACCTGCTCGACGGGGCCTTCGACGGCGACTTCGGCGACGAGGACTTCGAGCACGCCCTCGGCGGGATGCACGCCCTGGTGTACGAGGGCGGCGCGCTCGTCGCGCACGGCAGCCTCGTCCAGCGGCGGGTGCTGCACCAGGGGCGGGCCCTGCGGACCGGGTACGTGGAGGCCGTGGCCGTACGCGCCGAACGGCGCCGGCGCGGGCTCGGCGGGGCGGTGATGGCCGCGCTGGAGGGCGTGATCGCCGGGGCGTACGTACTGGGCGCGCTCTCCGCGTCCGAGGAGGGCGCGGCCCTGTACGAGAGCCGGGGGTGGAAGCCGTACCCCGGGCAGATCGGCGTGCTCGGCCCGGCCGGGCCGGAGCGGCTGGCCGAGGAGGAGGGCTCGACCTACGTGTGGACGCCGCCCGGCGGGGTCGCACTGGATTCCGCCGGGCGGCTCGACTTCGACTGGCGGGACGGGGACGTCGTCTAGCTAGGAGCCGGAGACGCTCGCGGTGCCCGTCTCGATGTGGCCGGTGTAGCGGCGCGACCAGGTGCCGTCGGAGTCCGCCAGGACCGTGAAGTCGTACCAGCCCTTGCTGTACGCCACCGCGTTGAAGAAGTCCTCGCGCGAGGAGTTCGCCGGGACGGTGTAGGTCCAGGGGCCGTCCGTCCGGTACGCGTTGGAGCGGATGGTGAAGGTGACCGGGGAGCCGGAGGAGTTCGTCATCTTGAACCAGACGGCCGTCTTGCCGGTGCCGGACTCCACCGCGTAGCGGGCCGCGACCTCCAGGTCCTTCCCGGCCTTGGTCGCGTCGCCGATGAAGCGGCGCAGGAACCGGTTCGGGCCGTACATCGAGATGTCGTACTTGCCCGAGCCGGCGCCCAGGCCGATGGAGAACCAGTCGGTCGAGGTGGCGCCCGGGTCGACCGTGTACTGCCAGGCGGCCGTGTCCCGGTGCTGGTGCGGGTGGATCGAGAAGTGCGCGGCCTGCTTGGCCTGGGGGCCCTGGTTGGTCATCGAGAACCAGGCCAGGATCTTGCCCATCGGGCCGAACTCGAAGCGGTCCAGGTTGCCGTTCACCTGGTACGGCAGCGCGCGGGCCGGCCGCGTGCCGGGCTCCTGCGCCGGCTGGGCGTTGTCCTGGGGCACCGGGTTGGGCAGCGGGCCGCAGGTGGACTGGCCGATGACCTTCGCCGTGGACGGCAGGCCCCCGGGGACCCCGTACACCGGGTGCGCGAAGTCGAAGACCCCGGTCAGGTCGCCGGTCACCTTGCGCCGCCAGGCGCTGATGTTCGGGCAGAGGGCGGGCGTGCCGATCGCGGTCGTCCACTTCTCCATGAAGCGCAGCACCGAGGTGTGGTCGAAGATCTCGGAGCTGACCCAGCCGCCGCGCGTCCAGGGAGACATGACCAGCATCGGGACGCGGAAGCCGAGCCCGATCGGGACGCCGTCGATGTACTCGTCCGGGGTGCCGGGCGGGGCGACCGGCGGCGGGACGTGGTCGAAGAACCCGTCGTTCTCGTCGTAGTTGAGGAACAGGACGGTGGAGTCGAAGACCTCCGGGTCCGCGGCGAGCGCCCGGTAGACGAGGTCCACGAAGTGCGCGCCGTCGCCGGGCGGGGCGTACGGGTGCTCGGAGAAGGCCTCGCTCGCCACCACCCAGGACACCTGGGGCAGGGTCCCTGCGACCACGTCCGCGCGGATCGCGGCGGCGATGTCGTCGGGGGTGGAGCCGGTGACCCTGGGGACCGAGGCCATGCCCCGGTCCCACAGCGGGTCGCCGGGCCGGGCGTCGGTGAACTTCTTGAAGTAGGCGAGCCCGTTGTCCCCGTAGTTGTCCTGGGCGTTCTGGTAGACCTTCCAGCTCATCCCGGCCCGCTGGAGGGCCTCCGCGTACGACTCCCAGGTCAGCCCGGACTCCTCGCCGCCGTCCTTGCTGCCCGCGTCGACCTTGCCGCTCCACAGGAAGGTGCGGTTGGGGCCGGTGGCGCTGAGGGTGGAACAGAAGTAGGCGTCGCAGATCGTGTAGTTGTCGGCGAGGCCGTAGTGGAAGGGGATGTCGCCCCGCTCCAGGTAGCCGAGGGTGTGGGTCTTGCCGACGCCGGCGACCCAGTTGTCCATCCGGCCGTTGTTCCAGGCGGCGTGCTGCGAGGTCCAGCTGTGCGGGAGGTCCCCGGTGCACTGGGCCAGCGTCCGGCCGTCGGCCCCGCCGGCCGAGGGGGTGGCGGACAGCTTCCACGGGTACTGGCGGCCGCCCCAGTTCGGCTGGTTGAAGGTGCCCCAGCCGCCGGGGATGTTGCCGGCGGCGCGGTCGCCGAAGCCGCGTACGCCCTTCAGCCTGCCGAAGTAGTGGTCGAAGCTGCGGTTCTCCTGCATCAGGACCACCACGTGCTTCACGTCGGTGATCGTGCCCGTCGCGGCGGCCGCCGCCGCCGTCCCCGGCAGGGCGGTGGGCAGGGCCGCCCCCGCCACGATCCCGGCGCCGATCCCCACGAAACCCCTGCGGCTGATGGGTGTCACTGACTGCCCGCCTCCAACTCGAGTGCCCCTCTGGCACATTGACGGCAAGGGTGGCGGCAGCCGCTCCAAAGGTCTACATCCGTGCGGTAAGAAATCGGTGAACATCCGGATGGCCGGATTCAGCTCCCCGTGCGGACGAGCATCTTGCCCGTGTTCTCGCCGTGGAGCATGCCCAGGAAGGCCTCCACGGTGCGGTCGAACCCCTGGACAACGGTGGTGTCGGTGCCGATCCGGCCGCTGCGCAGGTGAGGGACCAGGAAGTCCTCCAGCTCGTCCTGGAGATTGGTGTGGTTACGGACCAATACGCCCTCCATGCGAAGCGACTTGTGGACCACCTCGAAGAGGTTGCGGGGCGCGGCGGGTGCGCGGTCCGCGTTGTACATCGAGATCGCGCCGACCCAGGCGATCCGGCCGTACTCGCGCAGGGAGTCGATGGCGCCCTCCAGGTGGTTCCCGCCCACGTTGTCCACGTACACGTCGATGCCGTCCGGCGCGGCCTGCGCGAGCTGCTCGCCGACCGGCCCGTCGTGGTAGTCGAAGGCGGCGTCGAAGCCGAGGGTCCCGGTGAGGTGGGCGACCTTCGCCGCCGAGCCGGCGCTGCCGATGATCCGGCGGGCGCCGAGCAGTCGGGCGATGTGCCCGGTGGCGGTGCCGACCCCGCCGGCGGCGGCGGAGACGAAGACGTCCTCGCCCTCGCGCAGGGCGGCGGTCCGGGTGAGGGCGGCGTAGGCGGTCAGGCCGGTGCCGCCCAGGATGGAGAGGTACGCCTCCAGCGGGACGCCCTCGTGGCCGCGCAGCTTGCGGGTGCCGTCCACGCCCGGGGTGACCAGGGCGTGGGTGCGCCAGCCCGCGCGGTGGAAGACGAGGTCGCCCTCCTTCAGGCCCGGGTCGCGGGAGGCGGTGACCCGGCCGACGGTGCGGCCCTCCAGCGGGGCGTCCAGCTCGAAGCCGCCCTCGCCGCCGTCCATCAGCCCTCGGTGGTACGGGTCCACCGACAGCAGCAGGTTCTCCACCAGGGCGGTGCCGGGGGCGGGTTCGGGGACGGGGGAGGAGACGTACGCGAAGTCGGAGGCGACCGGGAAACCGGTCGGGCGGGCGATCTGGTGGACGAAGTGGGCCGTGTCGGTGCTCATGGCCACGAACCTAGGAAGGAATCCCGCGGCCGGGCAGGGGGTTGCCCTCATGGAAGCCGCACGTCCATGAGCGCGGCTCATACACCGAGGTGGGAACCAGTGGCCGAGCTCGCTCCGCAGGAACTGCGCGTCCTGGTCGCCGTCGCCGACACGGGCGGCTTCTCCGCCGCGGCCGCCGTGCTCGGGGTCAGCCAGTCGGCCGTCTCGCACTCGGTGCGCGGCAGCGAGGGCAAGGTCGGCGCGGTGCTCTTCGAGCGCGGCCGCACCGGAGCCTCGCCGACCCCGGCCGGCGAACGGGCCGTGGCGCTGGGCCGGCGCATCCTGCGGCTGTACGAGGTGCTCGGCGCGGAGGCGCGCGGCGCGGCCCGGGCGCCCGCCGGGCGGGAGGCGGTGGAGGGGGTGCTGCGCGTCGCGGCCTTCCGGAGCGCGGCCCTGCACCTGCTGCCGCCCGCGCTGGAGCGGCTCGCCGCGCTGCACCCCGGCATCCGGCCCGAGGTCAGGGTGGTCCGCGAGATCGGCGCCGGCACGGCGGGGGAGGTGGCCGCGGGGCGGGCGGACCTGGGCATCGCGACGCTGGGCGCGCGGGAGGACGTACCGCCGGGGCTGCTGACCGGGGTGCTCGCGGAGGAGGCGTACGCCCTGGTGCACCCGGCCGGGCACCCGGACCCCAAGGCGCTGCCGCTGCTGGACTGGGACGAGAACTGCGGCTCCTACACCCGGGCGTGGTGGAGGTCCCAGGACTGGATCCCAAGGGCCACCCTGAAGGCGGAGGACGACGCCATGGTGCTGACCATGGTCGGCCGGGGCCTGGGCATGGCGATCATGCCGGAGCTGTCGCTGCGGGAGGCCCCGGACGGCGTCGAGATCACCGCGCTGGGGCCCCGGAGGCCGGTGAGGCAGGTGGGATACGTCACCACAACGGAATTGGCTTCCACTCTCGCAGTAAGGGCTCTGATCAGGGCACTCAGGGCTGAGAAGGCCTGAAAACGGAACCTGCGGAAGGCTCCCTTCGGGGGGTTTCCCATCTCAGATACTAGGAAGTCCGAGTAATTGCGGAGACATACAGCCGGACCTGCCCTAGCTTTGTAGGAGCCGAACGTCTCGCTGATCCAGCGAATGGCGGTCGAGGGCGCGCGCCCACTGGCAGGCAACCCCTGCGGCGTGCTGCCCCCCGCCTCTTCCGGCGCCTTGAAGGAACACCCCTCATCCGTGGCCCCGCCACGCCGTGATCCCAAGGAGTCGATCACCATGACCCCCACCACCGCCGCATCCCGTCGCGTCCGCCACACCTCCCCGGCCGACGCCGACCGCAAGAACGCCGCCGCCGCCCTGCAGCGCGCCCTGGACCGCCGCGACAACGGCGGCTCGACCGGCCACTGACCGCCCTCCGGCCGGCCCCGCACGCCGGCCCGGACGCCCCGGACGTGTCGCGTCACCGTTGGTCCAAATGCTGGACGCGATATGTCTGAGGGCTGGGACACGGAGTACGGTTCCGACATGTCGACCAGCATCAATCTCGCAGTGATCCCCGGTGATGGCATCGGCCAGGAAGTCGTGGCTCAGGGCCTCAAGGTCCTTACCGCGGTCCTGCCCCAGGATGTGAAGCTGGAGACCAAGGAGTACGACCTCGGCGCCCAGCGCTGGCACCGCACCGGTGAGACCCTCCCGGACGCGGAGCTGGAGGCCCTCAGGCACCACGACGCGATCCTGCTGGGCGCCATCGGCGACCCGTCGGTCCCGTCGGGCGTCCTGGAACGCGGCCTGCTGCTGAAGCTCCGCTTCGCCTTCGACCACTTCATCAACCTCCGCCCCTCGAAGCTGTTCCCGAACACGGCCACCCCGCTCGCCGGCCGTCCGGAGATCGACTTCGTCGTGGTCCGCGAGGGCACCGAGGGCCCGTACACCGGCAACGGCGGCAGCCTGCGCACCGGCACCCCCGCCGAGGTGGCCACCGAGGTCAGCGTCAACACGGCCTACGGCGTGGAGCGCGTCGTGCGCGACGCGTACGAGCGGGCCAACGCCCGCCCCCGCAAGAAGCTGACGCTCGTCCACAAGAACAACGTCCTCGTGTACGCGGGCCACATGTGGAAGAACATCTTCGACAAGGTCGGCCAGGAGTACCCCGAGGTCACCACCGACTACCTGCACGTCGACGCCGCGACGATCTTCTTCGTCACCCAGCCCGAGCGCTTCGACGTCATCGTCACGGACAACCTGTTCGGCGACATCCTCACCGACCTGGCCGCGGCCGTCACCGGCGGCATCGGCCTGGCCGCCTCCGGGAACATCAACCCGACCGGCTCCTTCCCGTCCATGTTCGAGCCCGTCCACGGCTCGGCGCCCGACATCGCGGGCACCGGCAAGGCCGACCCGACCGCGACGATCCTCTCGGTCGCCCTCCTGCTGCGCCACCTCGGCTACGAGGCCCAGGCCGTCCGCATCGAGGACGCGGTCTCCGCCGACCTGGCCGAGCGCGACGGCACCTTCCGCTCCACCGACGCCATCGGCGACGCCCTCGCCGCGCGAGTAGCCGGCTGACCCGGCAGCTCCACCCAGGAAGCCGCCAGGTCACAAAGGGACCTGGCGGCTTCTCCTGTGCGGCCCCCGGTGCCACCATCTCCCCTGGGCCGCTAAAGCCCCGTTTCTCCGAAGCCTGCCCGCGCGCGATAATCGAACGCGAGGCCGCGGATTACGGGGAAGCTCGGACGTCCTAGTACGCATGAGCGCGGTCCGCCATACCCAACCGGTGAAGGACAAGCACTCATGACGACGCCCACGATCGAGCTCAAGCCCTCCTCGAACCCGCTGTCCGACGCGGAGCGCGAGGCGATCCTGGCCAGCCCCGGCTTCGGCCGCCACTTCACCGATCACATGGTGACGATCAAGTGGACCGAGGGCCGCGGCTGGCACGACGCCGAGCTGGTCCCGTACGCCCCGCTGGCGATCGACCCCGCGAACATGACCCTGCACTACGCGCAGACGATCTTCGAGGGCCTCAAGGCCTACCGCCAGCCCGACGGCACCGTCGCCACCTTCCGCCCGCGCGCCAACGCCGAGCGCTTCCAGGCCTCCGCCCGCCGCATGGCGATGCCGGAGCTGCCCGCCGACCTCTTCATCGAGGCCTGCGACGCCCTGATCAAGCAGGACCGCGCCTGGGTGCCGGACTCCGGCGAGGCCTCGCTGTACCTGCGCCCGTTCATGTTCGCGTCCGAGGTCGGCCTGGGCGTCCGCCCGGCCAACGAGTTCCTCTTCATGGTCATCGCCTCGCCCGCCGGCGCGTACTTCCCCGGTGGCGTCAAGCCCGTCTCCGTCTGGCTCTCCGAGGAGTACGTCCGCGCCGTCAAGGGCGGCACCGGCGCCGCCAAGACCGGCGGCAACTACGCGGCCTCCCTCGTCGCCCAGGCCCAGGCCGCCTCGCACGGCTGCGACCAGGTCGTCTGGCTCGACGCGGTCGAGCACCGCTGGATCGAGGAGATGGGCGGCATGAACCTGTACTTCGTGTACGGCGACCGCATCGTCACCCCCGAGCTGACCGGCTCGCTCCTCCCCGGCATCACCCGCGACTCCCTCCTCACCATCGCCCGCGACCTCGGCTACACCGCCGAGGAGGGCCGGATCACCACCGAGGACTGGAAGCGCGACAACGAGAACGGCACCCTCACCGAGGTGTTCGCCTGCGGCACCGCCGCCGTCATCACCCCGGTCGGCTCGGTCAAGTCCGAGCGCGCCAACTGGACCCAGGGCGACGGACAGCCCGGCGAGGTCACCATGAAGCTCCGCAAGGCGCTCCTGGACCTCCAGACCGGCCGCACCGCCGACACCCACGGCTGGATGCACCCGCTCGGCTAGGGCTGCCCGCCCCGGACATGGCGAAGGCCCCCCGCGCAATGCGCGGGGGGCCTTCGGGCGTTCCGGGGGAGGAGCGTGGTCAGCGCTCCCCTTCCGCCTCGCCCCGGTCCTTCTTCTCCTTGCGCTCCTTGCCCGAGCCCTCCGGGCCGAGCCCGACGAGCGCGTCCCCCAGGGCGTAGGCCAGACCCGCGACCCCCTTGATGATCTTGCCTGCCACGTACGCGAGCTCTTCCACGACGCCTCCCCGTGTCGTACGCGGCGGCCCCTGTCCTAGTCGGCCGCCGCCATCACTGCTTCCGCCGTCGGGCCGGCGGCCGGTGCCGCCTGCGGCCGGATGGTCAGCGCGGCGTACACCGCGCCTCCGACCAGCCCCGACAGGATGAAACTACAGTCCACCCCGCCGGTGAGCGCCAGCAGAGGGCCCTCGTACACCGGGGTCGACACGGCAGCCAGTCCCACGGCCGCACCCGCCGCCCAGGAGGCGGTGGCGCGGAGGTTCCAGCCGCCGCTGTACCAGTAGACGCCGCCGCGGGCCCGACGGTTGAACACCTGGAGGGCGTCGGCGTCGTAGACCCCGCGGCAGCGCACGTAGCCGATCAGGGTGATCACGGCCCAGGGGGTGCCGATCGCGGTGAGCAGCAGTACGAAGGAGGTCATCGCGGACTGCACGTCCCACTCGAAGGAGCCGAAGAAGACGAACGCGGTGGCCACGGCGGCGGCGATCACGGTGGCCTTCGTGCGGGTGGCCTTCGGGATGATGGCGTCCAGGTCCAGGCCCATGGAGTAGAGCATCAGCCCGGCGTTGCCCACCGAGCCGGCCGCCGCGGCCACCAGCAGCGGGACGAGGTACCAGAAGGGCGCGGCCGCCACGAGCGGCCCGGCGTAGTCGGCACCGGCGCGGGCGGCGAGGGCGGTGTACGTGCCGAACAGCTGCGGCACCAGCAGGCCGAACAGCAGCCCGAGGCAGGTGGCCCGGAACACCTTGCGGGAGCCGTGGCGGCGCGGGGAGACGTAGCGGGTGTAGTCGCCGAGCAGCGTGATGAACGCGACGGGCCCGCTGAGCCCGGCGGCGACGGCGGCCAGCAGCCACGTCGGCCAGAAGGAGCCGAGCAGGTACTCCGTGTCAGGCGGGGCGGCGGCGGTGAAGTGGGGGGCGTAGGCGACGACGCCGACGGCCAGCAGGACCACCATGGCGATGGACAGCACCTTGCTCATGCGCAGCAGCAGCCGGTAGCCGAAGACGGCTCCGACGACGGTACAGGCGGCGAGCACGCCGTACATCACGGCCCGGGTGAGGCCGGTGTCGGGCAGTCCGGTGAGCCGGGACAGGGTCCCGGCCATCACGTCGCCGCCGATCCAGAGGGTGAGCGCGGTGTAGCCGAGGGAGAGCAGGAGTCCGACGACGGAGCCGACCAGCCGCCCCCGTACGCCGAACTGGGCGCCACTGGAGGTGGACAGGTTGGTCGCCGTGCGCAGCGACACCAGGGCGAGCGGCGCGGTGAAGGCGATGCCGACCACGGTGCCGGTCACGATGGCGGTGACGGAGGGCACCAGCCCGAGCCCGAAGGACGGGGGCAGCCAGCCGAAGACGATCACGCCGAGGCAGAGGTTGGAGCCGAGGAGGATCGAGATCAGGTCACGGGGACCGCTCGTCCGCTCCTCCTCCGGAATGGTGTCGACTCCGCGCTGTTCGATGGGCATGGGGGGACTCCCTTGGCAGGGCGGGGGGTGGTTGCGCATTCGTTTGAGCGGCATTCAATGTGACTCAACCCCTGGTCCCAGGTCAATGCTTCATTGCGAGGAAATGAAGAGTTAGAGTGATGCTCTAACCCATCGACTCAAAAGGTGGTGGATCGGCGTGCGGCTGACCCCTACGGAGCGCGACCGGCTGCTGCTGCGCGGCGCCGCGGAACTGGCCAGGGCCCGGCGGGCCCGGGGCCTCAGGCTCAATGTCCCCGAGGCCACCGCGCTGATCGCGGACACGGTCTGCGAGGCCGCGCGCGACGGCAAGCGGCTGGCCGAGGCCATCGAGGAGGCCCGTGGCGTCCTGGGCCCCGACGACGTGCTGCCCGGCGTGGCCGACGTGGTCACCGAGGTGCACGTGGAGGCCGTCTTCGACGACGGCTCCCGCCTCGCGGTGGTTTCGGCGCCCATCCGGGGAGCCGTCTCCCTCGGCGACGACGCCCCCGGCGCGGTCCTCCCGGGCCCCGGCGCGCCGCAGCCCGAACCGCGCTTGCGCCTGCGGGTGCGCAACACCGCGCCCGTGCCGGTCAGCGTGACCTCGCACTTCCACTTCTTCGAGGCGAACCCCCGGCTCGACTTCGACCGCGCCGCCGCCTACGGCATGCGGCTGTGCGTACCGGCCGGCTCCTCGGTCCGCTTCGACCCGCACGGCGAGGGCGAGGTGGGCCTGGTCCCGATCGGCGGCGACCGGATCGCCATCGGCTTCGCCGGCCTGGTGGACGGCCCGCTGGACGCCCCCGGAGCCAAGGAGCAGGCCCTGGCCCGCGCCGCCGCCTGCGGCTACCTCGGCGCCACCGCCACCGCCGCCGCCGAAGACGGCCAGAAGGGAGACCGGGCGTGAGCCGTCAGACCCCCCACACCGACCACAGCGCGCACTGCGCCCCCGGCGGCCGCCACATCGACGCGCACGAGTACGCCTCCGTCTTCGGCCCCCGCGCCGGGGACCGGGTCCGGCTCGGCGACTCCGGGCTGACCGTCCGCGTCGAGCACGACGCCCAGAAGCCCGGCGACGAGTTCCTCGCGGGCTTCGGCAAGACCGCCCGCGACGGCCTGCACCTGAAGGGCGCCGCCGTCCGCGATACCTGTGACGTCGTGATCAGCAACGTCCTCGTCATCGATGCCGTCCTCGGCATCGAGAAGGTGTCCATCGGCATCCGCGAGGGCCGCATCCACGCGATCGGCCGGGCCGGCAACCCGGACACCCTCGACGGGGTCGACGTGGTCGTCGGCACCGGCACGAGCATCGTCTCCGGCGAGGGCCTGATCGCCACCGCGGGCGCGGTGGACACCCACGTCCACCTCCTCTCCCCACGCATCATGGAGGCCTCCCTCGCCGCCGGTGTCACCACCGTCATCGGCCAGGAGTTCGGCCCCGTCTGGGGCGTCGGCGTCAACTCCCCCTGGGCGCTGAAGCACGCCTTCAACGCCTTCGACGCCTGGCCGGTGAACATCGGGTTCCTGGCGCGCGGCTCCTCCTCGGACGCGGCGCCGCTGGTGGAGGCCCTGGCCGAGGGCGGCGCGTCCGGCTTCAAGGTGCACGAGGACATGGGCGCCCACACCCGGGCCCTGGACACCGCGCTGCGCGTCGCCGAGGAGCACGACGTACAGGTCGCGCTGCACTCCGACGGCCTCAACGAATGCCTCTCGGTCGAGGACACCCTGCGCGTCCTGGAAGGGCGCACCATCCACGCCTTCCACATCGAGGGGTGCGGCGGCGGGCACGTCCCCAACGTCCTGAAGATGGCGGGCGTGCCGAACGTCATCGGCTCCTCCACCAATCCCACCCTGCCCTTCGGCCGGGACGCGGTCGCCGAGCACTACGGCATGATCGTCTCCGTCCACGACCTCAAGCCGGACCTCCCCGGCGACGCCGCCATGGCCCGCGACCGGATCCGCGCCGGGACGATGGGGGCCGAGGACGTCCTGCACGACCTGGGCGCCATCGGCATCACCTCCTCCGACGCCCAGGGCATGGGCCGCGCCGGCGAGACCATCCGCCGCACCTTCGCCATGGCCGCCAAGATGAAGGGCGAGCTCGGCCCCCTCGAAGGCGACGGCGAGGGCGACGACAACGCCCGCGTCCTGCGCTACATGGCCAAGCTGACGATCAACCCGGCCATCGCGCACGGCCTGGCCCACGAGATCGGCTCCATCGAGATCGGCAAGCTCGCCGACATCGTGCTCTGGCGCCCCCAGTTCTTCGGCGCCAAGCCCCAGCTGGTCCTCAAGTCCGGCTTCCCCGCGTACGGAGTCACCGGCGACCCCAACGCCGCCACCGACACCTGCGAACCCCTCGTCCTCGGACCGCAGTTCGGCTCCTACGGGGCCACCGCCGCCGACATCTCCGTCGCCTTCGTCTCCGCCGCCGCGGCGGCGCTGGGCAGCGACGAGATGCCGACCCGCCGCCGCCGCGTCGCCGTACGCGGCACCCGCGGCATCGGCCCCAAGGACATGCTCCTCAACTCCCGGGTGGGCGCGGTCGATGTGGACGCGCGCAGCGGCCTCGTCTCCCTCGACGGGGAACCGCTGCGCTCCGGAGCGGCCGACTCGGTCTCCCTCAACCGCCTGTACTTCCTGTAATCGGCACAGCCTGTAAGCCCGTTAGGACCCCTGCCATGACTGCACAGCCCGCCAAGCCCGTGAACGACGGCTTCCGGATGCCCGCCGAGTGGACCCCCCACGAGCGCACCTGGATGGCCTGGCCCAGCCCCAACCCCACCTTCACCAACGAGCAGGAGCTGGCCGAGGCCCGCCAGGCCTGGGGCGCCGTCGCCCGCGCCGTCCGCGCCTACGAGCCGGTCACCCTCGTCGTCTCCCCGGGCGACGCCGAGAGCGCCCGCGCGATCGTCGGCGACGACGTCCAGCTCGTCGAGCAGGAGCTCGACGACGCCTGGATGCGCGACATCGGCCCCACCTTCGTCACCAACGACGCCGGCGAGCTGGCCGCCGTCGACTGGACCTTCAACGGCTGGGGCGCCCAGGAGTGGGCCCGCTGGGACCACGACTCGAAGATCGCCCGCCACGTATCCGACGTGGTCGGCACCCGCACCTACAGCACCCGCCTGGTGAACGAGGGCGGCGCCATCCACGTCGACGGCGAGGGCACCGTGCTCCTCACCGACACCGTGCAGCTCGGCGAGGGCCGCAACCCCGGCTGGACCCGCCAGCAGGTCGAGGAGGAGATCCACGCCCACCTCGGCACCACCAAGGCGATCTGGCTGCCGTACGGCCTGGCCGGCGACTACGGCACCTACGGCACCCAGGGCCACGTGGACATCGTCGCCGCCTTCGCCCGCCCCGGCGTGGTCATGGTCCACACCCAGCCCGACCCGGCCCACCCGGACCACGAGCGCTGCAAGACCATCGCCGCCATCCTGCGCGCCGCCACCGACGCGCGGGGCCGGCAGCTCCAGGTCGTCGAGGTCCCCGCGCCGACCGTGCTGGAGGAGGACGGCGAGTGGGTGGACTACTCCTACATCAACCACTACCTCTGCAACGGCGGCGTGGTGCTGTGCGCCTTCGACGACCCGCGCGACGAGGAGGCCGCCGAGATCTTCCGCGGACTGTTCCCCGAGCGGACCGTGACGCTCGTTGACGCACGTACGATTTTCGCCGGGGGTGGCGGTATCCACTGCATCACCCAGCAGCAGCCGAAGGTCTGACCCGAGGCGGACCGCGTGAAGGAGTGACCATGGTGGCGGGTGGAGTACCGGTACGGGCGGCGCGCAAGAACGCGCCCCCGCGCGAGGACGTACTCGTCGCCGCCATGGCCACGATCGCCGAGCGCGGGCTGGAGGGCCTGACCATGGCCGGCCTGGGCCGGCAGGTCGGCATGAGCAGCGGCCACCTCCTCTACTACTTCGGCAGCAAGGACGAGCTCCTGCTGCAGACCCTGGAGTGGAGCGAGGCGGCCCTCGGCACCGAGCGGCGGGCCCTGCTGGCCCGCCCCGGCCCGGCGCGCGAGCGGGTACGGGCGTACGTGGACCTGTACGTGCCCGACGGCGCCCGCGATCCGCACTGGACCCTGTGGCTGGAGGTCTGGAACCGGTCCCAGAACGCCGGCCCCCAGGAGCGCGAGCGGCAGGCCGCCATCGAGGGCGCCTGGCACCGCGACCTGGTCGCCCTGCTCGCCGAGGGCATCTCGCGCGGAGAGTTCCGCGCGGTGGACCCCGACCGCTTCGCGTCCCGGCTGCGGGCCCTGCTCGACGGGTTCAGCATCCAGGTCGCCGTGGGCCTGCCCGGCATAGGGCGCGAGGACATCCTGGAACACGTCGCGGAGTTCCTCGCCGAAACCCTTGCCGGCTAGGGCTTCCACCGGCTGCGGGCCGCCTGGCGGACGGTGGATGCCCGCATGCTGAGACCGGCGTCCACCGGTGACGGGCCCTGTGACACACTGCGGGCGTGTCTGCTCAGCTCATGATTATGGACAGCAGCGCGCCGGTCCTCTGTGACCGCTGAAACCGTGGACGACCTCCGCGGCAGCGGCCACCGTGCCTCAGACCCGCGCGCAGACCTCTCGCACCCGCGAGGGGTCTTTTCGTTTCCAAGGGCAGAAACATGCCGGAACCGGGCAGCGCGCGATGATGGGGGCAGTGGATCCCCGGTCTCCGGAACCACTCATCCGACAGGAGTCAGATCAGCATGACGACGACAGAGGCGACCCAGCCGACAGCGGCCCTCGACGACGCCTTCCACGTCTTCGACACCACCCTGCGCGACGGAGCCCAGCGTGAGGGCATCAACCTCACGGTCGCGGACAAGCTGACCATCGCCCGGCACCTGGACGAGTTCGGAGTCGGCTTCATCGAGGGCGGCTGGCCCGGCGCCAACCCCCGCGACACCGAGTTCTTCGCCCGCGCCCGCGCCGAGATCGACTTCAAGAACGCCCAGCTGGTCGCCTTCGGCGCCACCCGCAGGGCCGGCGGCGACGCCGCCTCGGACCCCCAGGTCCGCGCCCTCCTGGAGTCCGGCGCGCCGGTCATCACCCTCGTCGCCAAATCGCACGACCGGCACGTCGAACTCGCGCTGCGCACCACCCTCGAAGAGAACCTGGAGATGGTCCGCGACACCGTCTCCCACCTCGTCGCCCAGGGCCGCCGGGTCTTCGTCGACTGCGAGCACTTCTTCGACGGCTACCGCGCCAACGCCGAGTACGCCAAGTCCGTCGTCCGCACCGCCCACGAGGCCGGCGCCGACGTCGTCATCCTCTGCGACACCAACGGCGGCATGCTCCCCGCCCAGATCACCGCCGTCGTCTCGACCGTGCTGGCCGACACCGGGGCCCGCCTCGGCATCCACGCCCAGGACGACACCGGCTGCGCCGTCGCCAACACCCTGGCCGCCGTCGACGCGGGCGCCACGCACGTCCAGTGCACCGCGAACGGCTACGGCGAGCGCGTCGGCAACGCCAACCTCTTCCCGGTCGTCGCCGCGCTGGAGATCAAGTACGGCCGCAAGGTCCTCCCCGAGGGCGCGCTCGCCGAGATGACCCGCATCTCCCACGCCATCGCCGAGGTCGTCAACCTCACCCCCTCCACCCACCAGCCGTACGTGGGCGTCTCCGCCTTCGCGCACAAGGCGGGCCTGCACGCCTCGGCGATCAAGGTCGACCCGGACCTGTACCAGCACATCGACCCCGAGCGCGTCGGCAACACCATGCGCATGCTGGTCTCCGACATGGCCGGCCGGGCCTCCATCGAGCTCAAGGGCAAGGAGCTCGGTGTCGACCTCGGCGGCGACCGCGCGCTGATCGCCCGCGTGGTCGAGCGGGTCAAGGAGCGCGAGCTGGCGGGCTACACGTACGAGGCCGCCGACGCCTCCTTCGAGCTGCTGCTGCGCGCCGAGGCCGAGGGCCGGGCGCGCAAGTACTTCCGCGTGGAGTCCTGGCGGGCCATCGTCGAGGACCGCCCCGACGGCACCCACGCCAACGAGGCCACGGTCAAGCTGTGGGCCAAGGGCGAGCGGATCGTCGCCACGGCGGAGGGCAACGGCCCCGTCAACGCCCTCGACCGGGCGCTGCGGGTCGCGCTGGAGCGCCACTACCCCCAGCTGGCCAAGTTCGAGCTGGTGGACTACAAGGTCCGCATCCTGGAGGGCAAGCACGGTACGGAGTCCACGACCCGCGTCCTGATCGCCACGACGGACGGCAGCCGCGAGTGGAACACGGTGGGCGTCGCCCCGAACGTCATCGCCGCCTCCTGGCAGGCCCTGGAGGACGCGTACACCTACGGCCTCCTCCACGCGGGCGTGGAGCCGGCCGAGTAGTCCCGGCGGCGGTCAGCACTTGTCCGCGACGCGTTTGCGGAACTTCTTCTGCGACATGGCCCTGCCGCCGGCCCACACCTCGCCGGGCTTCAGCCCGGCGAGGTCCTCGGCGGTGAAGGAGACGCTTCCCGAGTAGTCGCCGAAGCCCGGCGGGCGGAAGCTCAGGCTGTACTCCCGGCCGGGCTTGAGGCTCCGTTCGGCGCCCCACTCACGGACCGCCCACGTGGCGGGCGGCGAGAAGAGGGGGAACGTGACCCGCCCCGGGGCGAGCGGGGAGCCGCCGGCCAGCCAGCCGTCCTCCGAGGCCGTCGACGGCGTCGTCACGGTGGGCTGCGGCGCACCGGGCGCCGGAGTGCCGTGGACGAAGAAGTCCACCGTGCCGATCGCGTCCTTGCCGCACGGCACCATCGTGACCTGCGGCGTTCCGTCGGCTCCGATGCCGACCGAGATCAGCGGCAGATCGGCCGCCGAACAGCCGGCCAGCATCCCCGCTCCCGCCAGTGTCAGAGCCACCCCGCACCACGCGCGCCGCATAGGCCCACCCCCCCCGGCGGCAGGCTACGCGGGCGGGGTCTCGTGGGTGTACAGAAGGGCTTATGTCCGGCTCACACGGGAAACAGCCGGTTCGGGTAGCGTCGTCGGTATGAGGACCAGGCTGATATCCGTACGCATGGGATCGGTGCTGTCCGGTCTGCTGCTGGCGCTGACCGTCGGCGCGATCGGGGCCGCTCCGCGGGCGGCCGCCGCCGACGGGGGGACCGCGGCCGTGGCCGAGGCGCTGAAGAAGGGCCCGGTCTACGTCGACCCCGGAGCCGCCGCGCAGCTGTCGCAGGCCCAGGCCGACGCCCTGGCCGCCAAGATCAAGACGGCCGGCAAGCCGCTGTTCGTCGCCGTGCTGCCCGCCACCCCCGCCTTCCCGGCCGACAGCGTGCTGCGGACGCTCCGCACCGAGACCGGGATCACCGGGCTGTACGCGATCCGGCTCGGCGACGGCTTCAATGCCGGGGCGGACCGGGCCGTGATGCCGGTCAACGCCGTCCGCAACCTCACCGACGCGGTGAAGGCGGGCGGGACGGTGGACGCGGCGACCGAGCTGAACGACTTCGTCGACCAGGCCCTCCCGCAGATGAAGGGCAGGGCCCCGGCCTCCTGGGGCACCACGGGCTCCTCCGACGGCGGCTCCGGGGCCGGAGCGATGATCGCGCTCGGCGCGGTGGTCCTCGCCGGAGGTGGCGGGACCTACCTGCTGGTCAAGCGGAACCGGAAGAAGAAGGAAGAGGCCCGGCGGGGGGCCATCGCCCGGCTCGGCGTGGTCGTGGACGAGGACATCACCGCCTTCGGCGAGGAGCTCGAACGCCTCGACTTCCACCCCGGCGAGCCCGGCGCCGACGACGCCATGCGCGCGGACTACGAGAAGGGGCTGGACTCCTACGAGAAGGCCAAGCGGATCATGGCCTCGGTGCGGGAGCCGCACGAGGTGCAGGGCGTGACCCAGGCGCTGGAGGACGGCCGGTTCGCACTCGCGAGCCTCGACGCCCGCCGGCAGGGCAGGCCGCTGCCCGAGCGCCGTGCGCCCTGCTTCTTCGACCCGCGCCACGGGCCGAGCACCGAGGACGCGGCCTGGGCCCCGGCGGGCGGGGCGGCCCGTACCGTACCGGTCTGCGCGGCGGACGCCGTACGGCTGCGCGACGGGCTGGACCCGGCGGTGCGCACCGTGGACACGGAGCACGGCCGCCGCCCGTACTACGACGCGGGCCCGGCGTACGGTCCCTGGGCCGGCGGGTACTTCGGCGGCGGGATGCTGCCCGGCCTGCTGGTGGGCACGATGCTCGGTTCGATGATGGCCACGCCCGCGTACGCCTCGGACTTCGGCGGAGGGTACGGCGGCTACGACGGCGGCGGCTTCGAGGGCGGGGACGTCTCGGGCGCCGACTTCAACCCGTCCGACTTCGGCGGCGGGGACTTCGGCGGCGGTGGCGGCTTCGACGGGGGCGGCGGCGGGTTCGACGGCGGGGGCGGCTGGTAGCCGCCCCCGGGTTCCGCGCGGGCCGTGGTCAGCCCGTCGTCAGCCCTGCTTGACCGCCGAGATGTCGAAGGTCAGCTTCACCTTGTCGCTGACCATCACACCGCCGGCCTCCAGGGCCGCGTTCCAGGTCAGGCCCCAGTCGGAGCGCAGGATCTCGGCGGAGCCCTCGAAGCCCACGCGCTCGCTGCCGTAGACGTCCGTGGCGGAACCGGCGAACTCCAGGTCGATGGAGAGGGGACGCGTCACGTCCTTGATCGTCAGCTCGCCGGTGACGCGGTACTTGTCGCCGCCCAGCTGCGCCGCCGAGGTGGACCGGAAGGTCATCAGCGGGAAGAGCTCGGCGTCGAAGAAGTCGCTGCCCAGCAGGTGGGCGTCGCGGTCGGCGATGCCGGTGCTGACCGAGGCGATCTGCACGTCGATGGAGGCGGTGGAGCGCGCCGGGTCGCTGCCGTCCAGGTGCAGGGTGCCCTCGTGCTGCGCGAAGCTGCCGCGGACGTTGGTCACCATGGCGTGGCGGACGGTGAAGCCGATGCTGCTGTGCGCCGGGTCGATGGCGTAGTCGCCGGTGAGGGCGGCGAGCGCCGGGTCGACGGGGAGCGTGGCGACCGAGCCCTGCTGGGCGGCGGCGGGGGCTGCGGCGGTCTGGCTGCGGCGGGAGAAGATGCCCATGACGTCCTCCTGGGGAGTCCTGCGGTTTGGTTCAACTTTCAACAAGAACGAAGCTAGACCCATTCCGTTCAAATTTCAACTTCCTCGACGTTGGCATTGCCGTTTTGTAGGACCTCCACAAAGGCCGAAGGTCCCCGCTGGGGGAGTCCATGCATCCTTCGGAGGTTCTGTCCGGGCCGCACAGCGCAGGGCGCCCGAGACTGTGTAGAACCAACGGAGGGTTTTGATGGCCACGCTTCGTAAGGTCGGTACATGACCGTTGTGGACCAGACTCCGAGCGAGCCGACGGACGCCCGCGGGCGCGTGGCCGAGCTGCACTCCCTCCGCGAGGAGGCCCGGCGCGGCCCCAGTGACCGCGCGACCGAGGCGCAGCACGCCAAGGGCAAGCTGACCGCCCGCGAGCGCATCGCGCTCCTGCTCGACGAAGGTTCCTTCAGGGAGGTCGAGCAGCTCCGCCGGCACCGGGCCACCGGCTTCGGCCTGGAGGCCAAGAAGCCCTACACCGACGGTGTCATCACCGGCTGGGGCGCGGTCGAGGGCCGCACGGTCTTCGTCTACGCGCACGACTTCCGCATCTTCGGCGGCGCACTGGGCGAGGCCCACGCCACGAAGATCCACAAGATCATGGACATGGCCATCGCGGCCGGCGCCCCGCTGGTCTCCCTCAACGACGGCGCCGGCGCCCGCATCCAGGAGGGCGTCTCCGCCCTCGCCGGCTACGGCGGCATCTTCCAGCGCAACACCAAGGCCTCGGGCGTCATCCCGCAGATCTCGGTGATGCTGGGCCCGTGCGCCGGCGGCGCCGCGTACTCCCCGGCACTGACGGACTTCGTGTTCATGGTCCGGGACACCTCGCAGATGTTCATCACCGGCCCGGACGTGGTCCGCGCCGTGACCGGCGAGGAGATCACCCAGAACGGCCTCGGCGGCGCGGACGTGCACGCCGAGACCTCCGGCGTCGCGCACTTCGCGTACGACGACGAGGAGACCTGCATCGCCGAGGTCCGGTACCTCATCACGATGCTCCCCTCGAACAACCGCGAGAACCCCCCGGTCCACGAGAACACCGACCCCGCCGACCGGCGCTCGGACGTCCTCCTCGACCTGGTCCCCGCCGACGGCAACCGCCCGTACGACATGCTCAAGGTCATCGAGGAGCTCGTCGACGACGGGGACGTCCTGGAGATCCACGAGCGCTGGGCGCGCAACATCATCTGCGCCCTGGCCCGTCTGGACGGCCAGGTCGTCGGCATCGTCGCCAACCAGCCCGGCCACCTCGCCGGCGTCCTGGACATCCACGCGTCCGAGAAGGCCGCGCGCTTCGTCCAGATGTGCGACGCCTTCAACATCCCGATCGTCACCCTGCTGGACGTCCCCGGCTTCCTGCCGGGCGTCGACCAGGAGCACGGCGGCATCATCCGCCACGGCGCCAAGCTGCTGTACGCGTACTGCAACGCCACGGTGCCGCGGATCTCGCTGATCCTGCGCAAGGCCTACGGCGGCGCGTACATCGTCATGGACTCCCAGTCCATCGGTGCCGACCTCACCTATGCCTGGCCCACCAACGAGATCGCCGTCATGGGCGCCGAAGGCGCCGCCAACGTGATCTTCCGCAAGCAGATCGCGGACGCCGAGGACCCCGAGGCGATGCGGGCCCGGATGGTCAAGGAATACAAGGCCGAGCTGATGCACCCGTACTACGCGGCCGAACGCGGCCTCGTCGACGACGTCATCGACCCCGCCGAGACCCGCGGGGTGCTCGTCAGCGCCCTCGCGATGCTCCGCACCAAGCACGCCGATCTGCCGTCTCGCAAGCACGGCAACCCGCCGCAGTAACGAGCGAAGGAGACCTGCCGACGATGAGCACCGCCACCGACACCCTGCTGAAGGTCGAGAAGGGCAACGCCGAGCCCGAGGAGCTGGCCGCGATCACCGCGATCCTCCTCGCCCGCGCCGCCGCCACCCCGGAGGAGGCCGCCGCCACCAGCCGTTCCACGGCCGGCTGGCGCCGCCTGGAGCGCAGCCGGGGCTTCCAGGCCCCCCACAGCTGGCGCGGCTGAGCAGCGCACGCACGAACGCCGGAAGGCCCCGTACCCCGTCCAGGGGTGCGGGGCCTTCCGCGTGCCCCGCACAGGGGGACGCCGTAGCCGGGCGCACGCCGCGTCCCGGGTACGGGGAAGGCCCCCGTGTCCGGGACACGGGGGCCTTCCTCTCGTTCCGCTCTGCTTACCGGAGCCGGGCCATGAGGGCGTGCTCGACGAGCGTGATGAGTGCGCTCTTGGCGTCCGCGCGGTGGCGGGCGTCGGTGGTGATGATGGGGGCGTCGGGGCCGATCTGGAGGGCCTCGCGCACTTCTTCGGGGGTGTAGGGCTGGTGTCCGTCGAAGCCGTTGAGGGCGATGACGAAGGGGAGGCCCGAGTTCTCGAAGTAGTCGACGGCGGGGAAGCAGTCGGCGAGGCGGCGGGTGTCGACGAGGACGACGGCGCCGATGGCGCCGCGTACGAGGTCGTCCCACATGAACCAGAAGCGGTCCTGTCCGGGCGTACCGAAGAGGTACAGGATCAGGTCCTGGTCCAGGGTGATGCGGCCGAAGTCCATCGCGACCGTGGTGGTCGTCTTGTCACCGGTGTGGGTGAGGTCGTCGATACCAGCGGAGGCGCTGGTCATGACGGCTTCGGTGCGCAGGGGGTTGATCTCGGAGACCGCGCCGACGAACGTGGTCTTGCCCACGCCGAAGCCGCCCGCCACCACGATCTTCGCGGAGGTGGTGGAGCGCGGAGCCGCTCCGCCGTTAGAGCTTGCGAAGTCCACTGAGCACCCTTTCGAGCAGTGTCACATCTGGCTGGCCGCCGGCAGACTCGTCGCCGCCGGGCTGGTGAATGGCGACAAGGCCCGCCTCCGCCAGGTCGGCGACGAGGATGCGGGCGACACCAAGAGGAATGGAGAGAAGTGCCGAGATCTCCGCAACGGATTTGATCTCCTGGCACAGGCGGCAGATGCGCTGGTGCTCGGGCAACTGCCCTTGCAGACGAGCGGGATCCGCCGTGGTACTGACCAGCGCCTCGATGGCGAGCTGGTAGCGCGGCCGGGTACGGCCGCCGGTCATCGCGTACGGACGCACCAGCGGGTTGTGCGCCTTCGGGGCCTGCGGCTGTGCGGCCCTGGGGGGCTGGTGCGGAAGCCGGTGGGGCGCCTGGGGCTGCTGGGGCTGGCCGTACGGCTGCTGGGCGTAGGGGTTGTGCTCCGGCACGGGCCGGCTGGGAGAGGAGGGGAAGTTGAAGCGGTTCTGGTCGTGCCCACCCTGCGGCTGCTGGCCGCCATAAGGATGTCCTCCGGGTGTTGTCACGTTTCCTCCTCCGACTCCAAGAACGCAGTACTCCCTGTGGAACCGCGCCACCGCACCCTACGGTGCGATGACGCGAAACGCACTGCCCGTTTGCTAGTTGAGAAGGCTTCCCTGCAGCTCCGCACGGAGGTCCGGGGTGAGGACCGTACCCGCGCGGTCCACGAGGAGGGCCATCTCGTAGCCCACGAGGCCGATGTCGCACTCGGGGTGCGCGAGCACCGCGAGCGAGGATCCGTCGGAGACGGACATCAGGAAGAGGAACCCGCGGTCCATCTCCACAACGGTCTGGTTGACGGCGCCGCCCTCGAAGATCCGGGAGGCACCGGCGGTCAGCGAGGTCAGGCCGGAGGCCACGGCCGCCAGCTGATCGGCGCGGTCGCGCGGGAATCCGTCGGACATCGCCAGCAGAAGGCCGTCGGCGGAGACCACCACCGTGTGCGACACCCCGGGGGTGTTGTCCACGAAGTTGGTGATCAACCAGTTCAGGTTCTGCGCCGCCTGGCTCATCGCGCTCACACTAACGCTCCTGGTCATAGCTGTTACTTGACTGCTCGGAACCCGCGCTGCGTCCCTGCTGGACACCGCGCCGCAGGTTGCTCAACCTGCCGCGGACGTCCTCCGGGGCGCGGGAGACCTGGGGGCCTCCCTGCGGGGTCGTCTCCGCAGCGCCCTCGACCAGGTTGGCCTTGGGCACGCGCCGAGGGAGACCGGACGAGGTGACCCCGCCCGCCTTCGGCTCACGGAGCTTGCCGGCCTGCTGCCAGCGCTCGTCGTTCGTCGAGCGCCAGCCCGCTCCGGCTGCTGCCTCCTCCACATCCTGCTTCGGTTCGGCGGCCTGCTGCTGACGCTGCGGCCGCTGCTCGAAGAGGGATCCGGCGGACTCCGCTTCCTGCTGCGCCGGCTGCCACTGCTGCTGGCTGCCGCGTCGCGGCAGGCCCGCTCCGGTCAACTCGTGACCGGCGTCGGCAGCGGCGCCCGGACGGTCGAAGCCTACGCGGTCCAGGGCCGGTTCGGGAGCGGAGGGCGATTCCGAATCGGTCCCGTAATCCTGCTGGTAGGAGCCCGGGTAGGTGTTCTGACCGGGCCACTCGGCCTGCTGGGACTGGTCCTCGTAGCCGCCGTCGTACGCCTGGGCGGGCTGCTGCCCGTCCTGGTAGCCGGACTCCGGATACGCGTAGCCCTGCTCCGGGTACGTCTCGTAGGACCCCGGCTGCTGCTGGGAGTCGTACGGAGCCTCGTAGCCCTGCGCGGACTGCTGCTCGTAGCCCTGGTACTCCTGGTACCCGTGCTCCGGCTGGGGTTCCGCATACTCCTGCGCCTCGGGACCGGGGTACTGCTCCTGGCCCTGCTGCGCCTGCGGGAAGTTGAGCTGCGCCTCCAGCGCCGCCCGGCGCTCCTCGCGGCCCAGGGACCGGCCGACCGCGTCCGACGGCTTCGCGTCGCCGCCCTGGGCGCCCGGGGCGTCGTAGGCGGAGTCGTCGAAGCCGAGCTCGGCGGCCGTCCGCAGCGGGGCGGCCTGCTGGGCCTGCTGCTGCGGAATGATCGAGGAGACGGTGAAGTCGTCGTCCGGGATGCCCTCGCCACCGCCACCGTGGGTGATGGCGTCGGGGAGCATGACCAGCGAGGTGGTGCCGGCCGCCTCGCCCGAGGGGCGCAGCTGGACGCGGATGCTGTGGCGGTCCGCCAGCCGGCCGACCACGAACAGACCCATGCGCTGCGAGATCGCGGCGTCCACGGTCGGCGGGTTGGCCAGCTTGTGGTTGATGTCCGCGAAGTCCTCGGCGGTGAGGCCGATGCCCTTGTCGTGGATCTCGACCATCACGCGGCCGTCGGGCAGACGCGTGGCGGTGACGCGGACCTTGGTCTGCGGGGAGGAGAACGTGGTGGCGTTCTCCAGGAGCTCGGCGAGCAGGTGCACGAGGTCGGTCACGGCCTGGCCGTGGATCTCGGCCTCGGAGACGCCCGACAGCTCGATGCGCTCGTACTGCTCCACCTCGGAGGAGGCGGCGCGCAGCACGTCGACGAGGGGCACCGGCTGGTCCCAGCGGCGGCCCGGGTTCTCACCCGCGAGGATGAGGAGGTTCTCGCCGTTGCGGCGCATACGGGTGGCCAGGTGGTCCAGGCGGAAGAGGTTCTCCAGCTGGTCCGGGTCGGCCTCGTTGTTCTCCAGGTCGGTGATGAGGGTCAGCTGGCCCTCGATCAGCGACTGGTTGCGCATGGAGAGGTTGGTGAAGATCGCGTTGACGTTCCCTCGCAGGAGCGCCTGCTCGGCGGCGAGCCGGACCGCTTCCCGGTGGACCTGGTCGAAGGCGCGGGCGACCTCGCCGATCTCGTCGCGGGAGGTGATCGGGATCGGCTCCACGCGGGTGTCGACCTTGCCCGGGTCGGTGCGCGAGAGCTGGTCGACGAGCGAGGGCAGGCGCTGCTCGGCGATGTCGAAGGCGGAGCCGCGCAGACGGCGCATCGAGCGGCTCATCTGGCGGGCCATCATGGCCGCCAGGATGAACGCGGCCAGCAGGGCCACGACCACGATGGCACCGGTCAGGATGGCGTCGCCGCGCGACTTGTCGGAGACCGCGACGGCGTCCTTGACGGCCTTGTCGAGGAGGTCCTTCTCGATCTCGGCGTAGCCGTCGAACTTGGCGGTGGCGGCGGCCTGCCAGGCGGGGGCGGTGGTGCCGCCCAGGGCCAGCTTGGCGGGCTTCTCGCCGCCGGCTATCGCCTCGGTCATGCCGGTGAGGGCGGAGCCGTTCACCACGGGCGGAGCCTTGAAGACGGTGCCGGCCTGCTCGGCGGCCTGCTTGGCCTGGGCGAGCTTGGCGGCGCCCTCCTGGGACTTCTTGCCCATGACCTCCTTGAGCCGGTTGGTGTCCTCGTCGGTACCGGCGGCGACGTACTCGCCGATGGCGATCTCTTCGAGGTAGGCGTAGGAGGAGAAGGCGACCAGCTGGGCCTTGCGGACTTCCTCGTTCTCGTTCGGACGCACCAGCAGGTGCGTGCCGACGGAGCGCTGGAGCGAGTTCGCGGCCTTGGCCAGCTCGACCGCGTAGACCATGCGGCCGTAGCTGGTGACGTTTCCGGTGCCCAGACCCAGTTCGTTGGAGAACTGCATGAGGTAGTGCTGGACCAGCACGTAGCCCTCTTCGGTCGGGATGGGGCCGGCCGAGGAGGGGAGGTTCTTCTTCTGGGTCTCCGGGACGGCGTAGGCCGTCTTGCGGACCTGTTCCAGCTTCGGCTCCTCCTGGCGGAAGAGTTCGAGGCGGCGCTCCAGGCCCTGCTTGGACGGGAGGTCCTTGACGGCCCGGGCGAACTTGGCCTTGGCCGCGTCCGTGGCCGCGTAGGCCTTCGCCACCCCGTCGTTGTTGCGGTCGCCCTTGAGGAGGGGTTCGGCGGTGAGGTCGCGCTCGTTGAGGAGGGCCTGGCCGTATTCGGCCGCGGCCTGGACGATCCGGGCGGTCTTCTCGGCGTCCTTGGCCTCGTTCCAGCTGTCGACCGAGCCCTTCACCTGGAAGCCGCCCATGACCAGTCCGACGAGGACGGGAACCATGAGGATGGCGTTCAGCTTGGTGGCCACCCGCCAGTTGCGGGGGGAGAGCTTGCTGGTGCTTCCGCTGCTCGTGGATGGTTCCACGGGCACGTCGACGGGCGACATGGCCGCGCGCGGCGGCGGGGTGAAGTTGCCTCGCGCGGGTTCATCCGCGGGGCTCGAGTTGCTTCGCCTCACTCGACCAACAACCTCTCGGCGGTGCTACTAGCTGGTTCGTTGAATTCCAGCACGGTTAAGCGCCGTGTTCCAAACAGTTGAATCCGGCCATTCCCAGAACCTTACGCCCCACATAAAACGGACATAAAGAGCGAGCTGCGGCAAAAATGGGACCTGTTGTGCGCGCAGCGGCACCGGATGAACGCGCAGGGTGTGCGGCTGACGACAATTCACTGTCGAAACGTTATGAACACGAGGGGCGGGCCGTGTTCGAGAACACAGCCCGCCCCGGCGTATTGCCTTGTTCGTGCGTACTACTTGAGCCGGGCCATGAGGGCGTGCTCCACGAGCGTGATGAGTGCGCTCTTGGCGTCCCCGCGGTGGCGGGCGTCGGTGGTGATGATGGGGGCGTCGGGGCCGATCTGGAGGGCCTCGCGCACTTCTTCGGGGGTGTAGGGCTGGTGTCCGTCGAAGCCGTTGAGGGCGATGACGAAGGGGAGGCCCGAGTTCTCGAAGTAGTCGACGGCGGGGAAGCAGTCGGCGAGGCGGCGGGTGTCGACGAGGACGACGGCGCCGATGGCGCCGCGTACGAGGTCGTCCCACATGAACCAGAAGCGGTCCTGTCCGGGCGTACCGAAGAGGTACAGGATCAGGTCCTGGTCCAGGGTGATGCGGCCGAAGTCCATCGCGACCGTGGTGGTCGTCTTGTCACCGGTGTGCGTGAGGTCGTCGATGCCCGCGCTCGCGGACGTCATCACGGCCTCGGTTCTCAGCGGATTGATCTCGGAGACCGCGCCGACGAACGTGGTCTTGCCCACGCCGAAGCCGCCCGCCACCACGATCTTCGCGGAGGTGGTGGAGCGAGGAGCCGCCCCACCGTCAGAGCTTGCGAAGTCCACTGAGAACCCTCTCGAGCAGCGTTACATCCGGCGTTCCGCCGGCCTCTCCATTGCCCGGCTGGTGGATTGCCACCATGCCGGCTTCCGCCAGGTCGGCCACGAGGATGCGGGCGACGCCGAGCGGCATCGACAGCAGCGCGGAGACCTCCGCGACCGACTTCACCTCGCGGCACAGGGTGCAGATGCGCTGGTGCTCCGGCAGCAGGCCGGACAGGTGCATCGGGTCGGCCGTCGTGCTGACCAGCGCCTCGATGGCGAGCTGGTAGCGCGGACGGGTCCGGCCGCCGGTCATCGCGTACGGGCGGACGAGCGGCTGATCGCCTTCCGAGTACGAATCTCCGTACGCGTCGGGGTAGGCGGGGGGCGGGGTCATTGATCCTCCGGGCTGGACAGCAGTGGTCAGCGTGCCGTCTGACAGGGCGGCCGGTGGGGGGACATGACGGCCTGTCGGGGGTACTGGATTCCGGGTGTGCGGACCCGGTTCCCCGGCCGGAAGTACCGTCCGGCCGGAGAGGGGGGTGTCAGATGAGCAGGCTTCCCTGGAGCTCCGCGCGCAGGTCCGGGGTGAGGACGTTGCCGGCGCGGTCAACGAGGAGGGCCATTTCGTAGCCGACGAGGCCGATGTCGCACTCGGGGTGCGCCAGCACGGCCAGCGAGGATCCGTCGGAGACGGACATCAGGAAGAGGAACCCACGGTCCATCTCCACAACGGTCTGGTTGACGGCGCCGCCCTCGAAGATCCGGGAGGCCCCGGCGGTCAGCGAGGTCAGACCGGAGGCCACGGCCGCCAGCTGGTCGGCGCGGTCACGGGGGAATCCTTCGGACATCGCCAGAAGGAGTCCGTCGGCGGAGACCACCACGGTGTGGGACACCCCGGGGGTGTTGTCCACGAAGTTGGTGATCAACCAGTTCAGGTTCTGTGCCGCCTGGCTCATCGAACTCAACTATCGCTCCTGCTGGTAAGTGGGGTCGATGTGGTAACTGCCGGTCGCGGGGCCGGTGGTGCCGGCCTGGCGGCCCTGCTGGATACCGCGACGGAGGTTGGTGAGACGGCCGCGGACGTCGTCCGGGGCACGCGACACCTGCGGGCCGGCCTGGGTGTCCGACTGCTGCTGCGCGGTACCTGCCACGAGGTTCGCACGCGGCACCCGGCGGGGCAGACCCGAGGTGGTGATCCCGCCGGCGGCGGGCTGGCGCACGCGCTCGGCCTGCCGCATCAGCTCGTCGTTCGGGGACGCCTTCCAGCTGACCGTCGGCGTGCTGCCGGTGACCGCCGCGGCGGGCTCGGCCGCGAGCTCCTGGCCGCGCTGCGGCAGCGACTGCTGCTGCGGGCGCTGGTGCGGAGCCGGTGCGACCGGGGCCGCCTGCTGGGGCTGGTGCGGCTGCTGAGGTACGGCCGGTCCCTGCCCGGCGGACTGCTGCCCGCCCTGGTAGGTCCAGTTCGAGTCCAGCGGCTGCGCCGGAGCCGGCGGCAGGGCCTCCGGCTGGTACGCCTGCGGGAGGCGCGGGGCCTCGGCACGCGGGGCCGGAGCCTGAGCGTAACCGCCCGGCTGCTGCGCCTGCTGCTGCTCACTGTAGCCGCCGACACCGGGGCCGCCCGGGCGGGCGAACTGGCCGGTGGAGGACTGGTCCAGCGGGCCCGCCGGCTGCGGCCGCTCGAACTGGCCGGTGCTGCCGCCGAGCGGGGTGCTGCCGCCCTGCGGGTACGGGGCGTTGAAGTCGGGGCGGGCGAACTCCGCCGTGGAGCCGGGGCCCGACAGCTCGTCGTGGCCGCGCGGGATCTCGTGGCCGCCCTGGGGCGTGGCGCCCCAGCTGGTGCTCTGCGGGGCGGGGGCCGGAGCCGGGGCCGCCGGAACGCCCGAGCCCGGGAGCTCCGCGCGGGCCGCGCCGCCGTCGCGCGCCGGCAGCTGCGGCCGCCTGCGCTTGACGGGGGCACCGGGCTGCTGCTGGGGCTGGCCCTGCTGCTGCTGCTGCTGCTGCTGGCCCTGGCCCTGCTGCGGCCGCTCGAAGGCGTTGCCCTGCTGCCCGAACCCGCTCTGGTTGCCGCCCTGGTTGCCGCCCTGCTGCGGGAAGCCGCCGGGACCGCCGGCCGGCCGCCCCTGCGGGCCGCCGTTCTGGCCGCGGGACGGCAGCGGCGCGCCGCCGCCGAAGGCACCCTGGCCCTGCGACTGGCCCGTCGGGGCGGAGGGACCGCCCTGCGGACGGGGGCCCTGGCCCTGCGGGCGCTGCTGCTGGCCGGGTCCGCCGTCGCGTCCCGGCAGGGCGGCGCGCTGGCCGCCGCCGGCGACCTGGCCGCGCTGCTGGCCGGCGCCCACGGGAGGACGCGCGCCCGCACCGGGCATGGCCGCCTGCTGGCCGCCGGGGGCACCCGGACCGCCGGGACCGCCCGGCGCGCCGCCGGGACCGCCCTGGCCGCCCTGGCCCGGCATCGGACCCGGCTTCTTGCCGCCCTGGGCGACGTCCACCGGAAGCATGACGAGGGCCGTCGTACCGCCCGAGTCGGAGGGTCGCAGCTGGATGCGGATGCCGTGTCGCAGGGACAGGCGGCCGACCACGAACAGACCCATTCGGCGGGACACCGAGACGTCCACGGTCGGCGGCGACGCGAGCCGCTCGTTGATCGCGGCGAGGTCCTCGGGGGAGAGGCCGATGCCGGTGTCGTGGATCTCGACGAGCACGCGGCCGTCGGGCAGCGCGTGACCGGTGACCTTGACCTTGGTCTGCGGGGAGGAGAACGAGGTGGCGTTCTCCAGCAGCTCGGCGAGGAGGTGCACGAGGTCGTTGACGACGCGGCCGGCGACGTCGGTGCCGGGCACCGCCGCCAGTTCGATGCGCTCGTACTGCTCCACCTCGGACGCGGCGGCGCGGAGCACGTCGACGAGCGGGACGGGGCGGGTCCACCGGCGGCCCGGCTCCTCGCCCGCGAGGACGAGGAGGTTTTCGCCGTTACGGCGCATGCGGGTCGCGAGGTGGTCGAGCTTGAAGAGCGAGGAGAGCTGGTCCGGGTCGGCCTCGCGCGACTCCAGTTCGGAGATGAGCGACAGCTGGCGCTGGATGAGGCCCTGGGAGCGGCGCGAGAGGTTGGTGAACATCGCGTTGACGTTGCCCCGGAGGAGGGCCTGCTCGGCGGCGAGGCGGACGGCCTCGCGGTGCACGTCGTCGAAGGCCGCGGCCACCTGGCCGATCTCGTCGCGGGTGTGCAGGCCGACGGACTCCACGGAGGTGTCCACGTCCTGCGGGTCCGACTCGGAGAGCTGCTTGACGAGCTCGGGCAGACGGTCCTGGGCGACGCGCGTCGCGGTGTCCTGCAGGCGGCGCAGCGAGCGGATCATGGACCGGGCCATGACGAAGGCGCCGATGAGGGAGACGCCGAGGACGAGGAGGATCAGGGCACCGTTGATGATGGCGTCCTGCTGCGACTCGTTCTTGAGCTCGCGGGCCTTCTGCTCCATGTCCTCCAGGAGCGAGAGCTCGATCTGCTGCATCGCGCGGAGCTTGGTGTCGTCGGCGTCGTACCAGTCCATCCAGGACCGGTTCTTCTCCTTGACGAACTGCCCCTGGGTGCTGAGCACGCGGCGGGCGTAGTGGTCGGCGCTGCCGATCTCGGAGTTGCCGTCACCGAGGGAGCTGAGGAGTTCCTCGGGCTTGCCCTGGTAGACGAGCTCGAAGGTCTTCTTCGCCTGGCTCTCGCCGCGGAGGGCGGAGAGGGCGTAGAGGCGGTCGTTCTCCTCCAGCTTGCCCTGCTTGTCGCCGCTCTCGGGGAGCGAGGCGGCGATGATCGCGCGCTGGATGGACGCGTACTCCTTGGCGGAGGAGAACGCCGCCAGGGCGCGGGTGCGCTTGATCATCTCGGGGTTCGAGGTGGCCTGCGCCATGTCCTGCGAGAGCGAGAGCAGCGAGACGATCAGCGCGTTGTACTCGGTGACGGTCTGCTGGGCGCCGTTCTGGT
Source organism: Streptomyces sp. NBC_00158 (assembly GCF_045160885.1). Lineage (NCBI taxonomy): Bacteria > Bacillati > Actinomycetota > Actinomycetes > Kitasatosporales > Streptomycetaceae > Streptomyces > Streptomyces sp. NBC_00158. The sequence goes on along the minus strand of NZ_CP108161.1, from coordinate 1,963,048 downwards.
ACGCCTTCTTGCGGATGTCCTCGATGCCGGTGAGCTGGCGGCCGATCTGGAGGATGTTGTTGCGGATCGACTTGAGGGTCTCGTCCTTGTCCTCCGCGTTGTCGACCTTGTCGGTCGCGGCGGCGAAGGCCTTGGCGGCGGCGTCGGTCTGGTCGCGGACACCCTCGACGAGGCTGTTGGCCTTGCCGTCCTTGGTGAGCGACATCGGACCGGCCGACTTGTCCCGCTCCTCCTGGAGCATGGCGGCGAGGCTGGTCGCCTGGCGGGTCATGACCGTCAGCAGCTGCATGTGCTCGAGCTGCTGGATGTCCTCGAGCGAGTCGTTGATACGGAAGCCACCGAGCGAGGTGGCGGCGACGACGGGCAGGGTCAGCAGCGACACGAGTCGCGTGCTGATGCGCCAGTTCTGCATGGCGAGACGGGAACCGGGCCCGGGCGGGGCCTTCGGTATCGCCTCTTCGGTCGCGGGCGACTCGGCCTTGCCCTTGGCCCTGCCCGGCTTGACGGCCTTGCCGGGCTTCCCGGCCTTGCCGGACCTGCCGCGGCCCTTCGCCTTCACCGAGGAGGTGTCGGGGCCGGCTCCTTCGACAGCCGGCCCGCGGTTCTGGGCGTGCTGGGGCGAGGAGCCACGGTCGATCCCGCCGCGCGGCTCCTGCTCCGCCGCAGCGCTGCCATCCCTCTTGAATCGTCCCTGCACTAGCGTCGCAACCTCTGGACCAGGCGCCCCGCCGGGTGAGCGGCGGAACGGTGTCGAGTCGTGGGGCACTGACGGCCCCGTGGTGGTCGTCGGTGACCGGCGCGTCTCCCTCTCCATTGCCACCGCGCGTCGGCGCTCTCTTGCGCCACCTGCGCGCCGGCTGATACCCGCGGCGGTCCCGCGAATTCCAGCACAGTGGGGGATCTCCAACAAGGTGCGCGTGTCGCCCCGGCGAGCCCGTCACGGCTTGTGACAGAGGGGCTACGCGATGTGGAGGCACTATGGGGAGGAAACGGACTTACGTCAATCAAAGCTCCGGTCCGGCAAGGTGTCCCAGTCGAGATGATCAGGAGCGGAATGGCGCATTCAGTGGCGCAATGTCCGTTTCGATGGGCCGAATTGACCACCCGTTATGCCCGTATTGCCCGGTCGGTGGTGAGCAAACTCACACGACTGTGGCCATTACTTACCGGTTCAGACGGGGATTCGGATGTTTAGCCTTGCCTGTTAAAGGGTTGGCGCCACATACGGCGCATCCGACAACCCTCATCCCACGAAGCGACCCGAGGGCCCGAAACTCCGATGAAGACGACGATGCTGTTCCGCAACATAGCCAACCCCCGCCGCACCACCCTCGCGCACCTGAAGGACGCCGAGGACCTGCAGGCGGCGCCGGCCACCCCGGAGCACTCCGTCGACCTGCCGACGCAGACCGCGAACCCCCGCCGCACGGTCCTCATGAACGCGCCGGCCGCCGCGGCACAGTAGTCCCTCCGCAGTAGTGGCTCCGTAAAGGAGCGCGAGGCGCCGCCGCCCACCGCGTTAGCCTGGAGTCCGCAGACTCCAGCCAGCGGAAATACAGAGGGGCAGACGCAACACGTGCGCATCGCCAGGTTCTCGATCGACGGCAATGTCGCGTTCGGCGCGGTCGAGGGCAGCACTGCCCTCGCGGCGTCCGAAGGTGAGCTCGTCCTCGACATCATCAAGGGCATCCCGTTCGCGGACTTCGAGCTCTCCGGCACGAAGGTCCCGCTGAGCAAGGTCCGGCTGCTGCCGCCCGTGCTCCCGAACAAGGTCGTGGCCATCGGCCGCAACTACGCGGAGCACGCGGCGGAGCTGGGCAACGAGGTCCCGGACGCCCCGATCACCTTCTTCAAGCCCTCCACCTCCGTGGTCGGCCCGGGCGACCCGATCGTCTACCCCTCCTTCTCCCAGGACGTGCACCACGAGGCGGAGCTCGCCGTGGTCATCGGCCGCATGTGCCGCGAGGTCCCGAAGGAGCGCGTGAAGGACGTCATCCTCGGCTACACCTGCGCCAACGACGTCACCGCCCGCGACGTCCAGCAGCGCGAGAAGCAGTGGGCCCGGGCCAAGGGCTTCGACAGCTCCTGCCCGCTCGGCCCCTGGATCGAGACCGACCTGGACCCGGGCGACCTGACCATCCAGTGCACCGTCAACGGCGAACAGCGCCAGCTCGGCCGCACCAGCGACATGGTCCGCTCCATCGAGGACCTGGTCGTGCACATCAGCGAGGCCATGACGCTGCTCCCGGGCGACGTCATCCTCACGGGGACCCCGGCCGGAGTCGGCCCCCTCAACGTCGGCGACGAGGTCGCCGTCACCATCGAAGGCATCGGCACTCTCACCAACAAGGTGATCAAGCGTGGCTAACGCGAACGTCCGCGTACGTTTCTGTCCCTCCCCGACCGGCAACCCCCACGTGGGCCTGGTCCGCACCGCCCTCTTCAACTGGGCGTTCGCCCGCCACCACGGCGGTACGTTCGTCTTCCGCATCGAGGACACCGACGCGGCCCGCGACTCCGAGGAGTCGTACGAGCAGCTCCTCGACTCGCTGAAGTGGCTCGGCTTCACCTGGGACGAGGGCCCCGAGATCGGCGGCCCGCACGCTCCGTACCGCCAGTCCCAGCGCATGGACATCTACAAGGACGTCGCGCAGAAGCTCAAGGACGGCGGCTACGCCTACCACTGCTACTGCACCACCGAGGAGCTCGACGCCCGCCGCGACGCCGCCCGCGCCGCCGGCAAGCCCTCCGGCTACGACGGCCAGTGCCGCGACCTCACCGCCGAGCAGAAGAGCGCGTACGAGGCCGAGGGCCGCACCTCGATCGTCCGCTTCCGGATGCCCGACGAGACCATCACCTTCACGGACCTGGTCCGCGGCGAGCTCTCCTTCACCCCGGAGAACGTGCCGGACTTCGGCATCGTCCGCGCGAACGGCGCCCCGCTCTACACGCTCGTCAACCCGGTCGACGACGCTCTGATGGAGATCACGCACGTCCTGCGCGGCGAGGACCTGCTGTCCTCCACCCCCCGCCAGATCGCCCTCTACAAGGCGCTGACCGAGCTGGGCGTCGCCAAGGCCACCCCGAGCTTCGGCCACCTGCCGTACGTGATGGGCGAGGGCAACAAGAAGCTCTCCAAGCGCGACCCCGAGTCCTCGCTCAACCTCTACCGCCAGCGCGGCTTCCTGCCCGAGGGCCTGCTGAACTACCTCTCGCTCCTCGGCTGGTCCTTCTCCAAGGACCAGGACATCTTCTCGATCGAGGAGATGGTGGCGAAGTTCGACATCGACGGCGTCAACGCCAACCCGGCCCGCTTCGACCTGAAGAAGGCCGAGGCGATCAACGCCGACCACATCCGCCGGATGGACCCCAAGGCCTTCGCGGACGCCTGCGAGCCGTGGCTGCGCGCCCCGCACGCCAACTGGGCGCCGGAGGACTTCGACGCCGAGGCCTGGGCCCGGATCGCGCCGCACGCCCAGACCCGGGTGACCGTCCTCTCGGACATCACCGCGAACGTGGACTTCCTCTTCCTGAAGGAGCCCGTCGAGGACCAGGCGTCCTGGGACAAGGCCATGAAGGGCGAGCCCGCGGCCCTGCTGACCACGGCGCGGGAGAACCTCTCCGCCGCCGACTGGTCGGACCCGGAGTCCCTCAAGCAGGCCGTCCTGACGGCCGGCGAGGCCCACGGCCTCAAGCTCGGCAAGGCACAGGCCCCGGTCCGCGTGGCCGTCACCGGCCGCACCGTCGGCCTGCCGCTCTTCGAGTCCCTGGAGATCCTGGGCAAGGAGCGCTCGCTGGCGCGCATCGACGCGACCCTGGCGAAGCTCTCCGCCTGACCCGCACCACCCCGTGGGGGCGGCAGCCGACCCGGCTGCCGCCCCCACGGCGTTCCCGGCCCCGGCGCGGTGAGAACGGCCACACCCACCGCACCCGGCGCGTCCGCCTCACCCGTCACGGCCCCGCCCGTGCCGTGACGCGCCTCACGCGGACTTCGCCGAGGGCCCCACACGCGACCCGCCGGCGGCGTAGGCTCGCCCCTATGCCGATCCGCGCAGTGCTGTGGGACATCGACGACACCCTGTTCGACTACACGGGGGCCGATGCGGCCGGCCTGGCCGCCCACCTGCGCGACGAGGGGCTCGGAGAGCGCTACGGATCCCCCCAGGAGGCGCTGGCCCTCTGGCGCAGGATCACCGAGCTGAACTGGGCCCGCTTCGCCGCGGGCGAGGTCACCTTCCAGGGCCAGCGGCAGGACAGGGTGCGGGACTTCCTCGGCAGGCCCGCCATGACGGACCCACAGGCCGACGCCTGGTTCGACCGCTACGTCGAGCACTACAAGGCGGCCTGGGCGCTCTTCCCGGACGTACTGCCCGTCCTGGACGCCCTCGCCGGCACGCACCGGCACGGGGTGCTCTCCAACTCCTCCGCGGCCAACCAGGACCCCAAGCTGCGCCACCTCGGTCTGCGCGACCGCTTCGAGGTGCTGGTCTGCGCAGCCGAGCTGGGCGTGAGCAAGCCCGACGCCGCCGCCTTCCTGGCCGCCTGCGAGGCGCTGGCCCTCCCTCCGGGCCAGGTCGCGTACGTGGGGGACCAGCCGGAGATCGACGCGCGCGGGGCGCGGGACGCCGGACTGACCGCCGTCTGGCTCGACAGGGAGGGCGGCAGGGGGCCCGGTCCCGAGGGCGTACACAGGATCGAGGGGCTCGACCGGCTGCCCGAGCTGCTGGCGGCGGATACCCGTTTTGGAGCACGGTCAGGCATCCGGTAATGTTCTTTCTGCGCCGGGGAAACGGGCCGAAAGGCCGGAAACCACAGGCGCTAACCAAACGAAAGGCCCTCAGGGGCTTGAAGTTCGGTGGGCTATAGTGTAATTGGCAACACGAGGGTTTCTGGTTCCCTTATTCTAGGTTCGAGTCCTGGTAGCCCAGCGCAGTGCAGCAGTAACGCAGTGCTTTGCCCCCGTTGTGTAGCGGCCTAGCACGCCGCCCTCTCAAGGCGGTAGCGCCGGTTCGAATCCGGTCGGGGGTACAGATCCTTCCCGCGGGATCTCCAGGGTCGCTCCCGGAGATCTTGATGCAGGATCGCTAGGGCCCCCGTTGTGTAGCGGCCTAGCACGCCGCCCTCTCAAGGCGGTAGCGCCGGTTCGAATCCGGTCGGGGGTACCAAGGTCTGGCAGGTCTAGACCATTGGGCTATAGTGTAATTGGCAACACGAGGGTTTCTGGTTCCCTTATTCTAGGTTCGAGTCCTGGTAGCCCAGCGCAGTACCGCAGTAAAGCTAGCCCCCGTTGTGTAGCGGCCTAGCACGCCGCCCTCTCAAGGCGGTAGCGCCGGTTCGAATCCGGTCGGGGGTACGAGAGGAGAGGCCCTCCGCGATCATCGCGGAGGGCCTCTTCCGTGTTTCCCGGGCCCTGCTCCGCCGCCGGTGCGCGAGTACAAGTACGGGCCCGGAGGCGCGAGTTCGGACGTGTGCGGCGTCGTACGCGCCCCCGGGCCCGGGGGATGGATGGAGCGGGGGCAGGGTCAGCTGGAGCGGCGCAGGGCCTCCGTCAGGCGGGCGGCCGCGTCGATGACGGCCTGGGCGTGCATGCGCCCCGGGTGGCGGGTCAGGCGCTCGATCGGCCCGGAGACCGACACGGAGGCCACCACGCGGTTCGAGGGGCCCCGTACGGGCGCCGAGACGGACGCCACGCCGGGCTCCCGCTCGCCGATCGACTGGGCCCAGCCGCGCCGGCGTACGCCGGACAGGGCCGTGGCCGTGAAGCGCGCGCCCTGCAGGCCGCGGTGGAGCCGCTCGGGCTCCTCCCAGGCCATCAGGATCTGCGCGGCCGAACCCGCCTTCATCGGGAGCGTGGAGCCCACCGGGACGGTGTCCCGCAGGCCCGACAGCCGCTCGGCGGCCGCCACGCAGATGCGCATGTCTCCCTGACGGCGGTAGAGCTGTGCGCTCTCGCCCGTCACGTCACGGAGGTGCGTGAGCACCGGTCCGGCCGTCGCCAGCAGGCGGTCCTCGCCGGCCGCGGCGGCAAGCTCTGCCAGCCGCGGGCCGAGGATGAACCGGCCCTGCATGTCCCTCGCCACCATCCGGTGATGTTCCAGTGCCACGGCCAGGCGATGTGCCGTGGGTCGTGCGAGCCCTGTCGCCGCGACCAGCCCGGCGAGGGTGGCCGGACCGGACTCCAGTGCGCTCAGTACCAGAGCTGCCTTGTCGAGAACGCCGACGCCGCTAGAGTTGTCCATGAAACGATATTCACGTCTCACACTGTGAAACGCAAGTTCAAATTTTCCAAGAACGAGCGAGTCTGTATGTGCGGGTCCACGAACCACTGGGTCCGAGCCGTCGTTCCGCGAGTGGGGTAGCGGGCGATCAGGCGCACCAGATCTCTACAGAAGCGCCGGCCCGACCGGCCGGCCGGAGGGAAAGCGATGGGTAGGACACTCGCGGAGAAGGTCTGGGACGACCACGTCGTCCGGCGCGCCGAGGGCGAGCCCGATCTCCTCTTCATTGATCTCCACCTGCTGCACGAGGTGACCAGCCCGCAGGCCTTCGACGGCCTGCGCCAGGCCGGCCGCAAGGTCCGCCGTCTGGACCTCACCATCGCGACCGAGGACCACAACACCCCCACCCTCGACATCGACAAGCCGATCGCCGACCCGGTCTCCCGGGCCCAGCTGGAGACGCTGCGCAAGAACTGCGCCGAGTTCGGTGTCCGCCTGCACTCGCTGGGTGACGTCGAGCAGGGTGTCGTCCACGTCGTGGGCCCCCAGCTGGGCCTGACCCAGCCGGGCACCACCGTGGTCTGCGGCGACTCGCACACGTCCACGCACGGCGCCTTCGGCGCGCTGGCCTTCGGCATCGGCACCAGCCAGGTCGAGCACGTGCTGGCCACCCAGACGCTGCCCCTGGCCCGCCCGAAGACGATGGCCATCACCGTCACCGGCGAGCTGGCCGAGGGCGTCACCGCCAAGGACCTGATCCTGGCGATCATCGCCAAGATCGGCACCGGCGGCGGCCAGGGCTACATCCTGGAATACCGCGGCGAGGCCGTCGAGAAACTCTCGATGGAAGCCCGCATGACCATCTGCAACATGTCGATCGAGGCCGGCGCCCGCGCGGGCATGATCGCCCCCGACCAGACCACCTTCGACTACCTGGAGGGCCGCGACCACGCCCCGACGGGCGAGGACTGGGACGCGGCGGTCGCCTACTGGAAGACGCTGCGCACCGACGAGGACGCCGTCTTCGACGCCGAGGTCGTCATCGACGGCGCCTCCCTGTCCCCGTTCGTCACCTGGGGCACCAACCCGGGCCAGGGCGCGCCGCTGTCGGCCAACGTCCCCGACCCGGCTTCGTACGAGGACGCTTCGGAGCGCCTGGCCGCCGAAAAGGCCCTGGAGTACATGGGGTTGACGGCCGGGCAGCCGCTGCGCGACATCAAGGTCGACACCGTCTTCGTAGGTTCCTGCACCAACGGCCGCATCGAGGACCTGCGCGCCGTCGCCGGCATCATCGGGGGCCGCAAAGTCGCCGACGGCGTACGGATGCTGGTCGTTCCGGGCTCGGTCCGGGTCGCCCTGCAGGCCGTGGAAGAGGGCCTGGACAAGGTCTTCAAGGAGGCCGGCGCCGAATGGCGGCACGCGGGCTGTTCGATGTGCCTGGGCATGAACCCCGACCAACTGGCCCCCGGTGAGCGTTCCGCGTCCACCTCCAACCGCAACTTCGAGGGCCGGCAGGGCAAGGGCGGGCGCACCCACCTGGTCTCCCCGCAGGTGGCCGCCGCCACCGCGGTGCTGGGCCATCTGGCCTCGCCCGCCGACCTGTCCGCCGCCGACGCGACCGCCGGAGTCTGAACCATGGAAGCCTTCACCACCCACACCGGCCGGGCCGTTCCGCTGCGCCGCAGCAACGTCGACACCGACCAGATCATCCCGGCCCACTGGCTGAAGAAGATCACCCGCGACGGGTTCGAGGACGGGCTCTTCGAGGCCTGGCGCAAGGACCCGGAGTTCGTCACCAACCGTCCCGAGCGGGCCGGCGCGACCGTCCTGGTCGCCGGTCCCGACTTCGGGACCGGATCCTCGCGCGAGCACGCCGTCTGGGCCCTGCAGAACTTCGGCTTCAAGACGGTCATCTCCTCCCGCTTCGCCGACATCTTCCGCGGCAACTCGCTGAAGAACGGTCTGCTGACCGTCGTCCTGCCGCAGGAGACCGTCGACCGGCTGTGGGAGCTGACCGAGGCGGACCCCACCGCCGAGGTCACCGTCGACCTGGTCGACCGCAAGGTCCGAGCCGAGGGGATCGAGGCGGAGTTCGAGCTCGACGACAACGCCCGCTGGCGTCTGCTGGAGGGCCTGGACGACATCTCGCTCACCCTTCAGAACGAAGCCGACATCGACGCCTACGAAAGCACCCGCCCGGCCTTCAAGCCGCGCACCATTCAGCTGTGATTCCTGCCTGATCAGCGCTTATTCACCCTCGGGTGATCACATCGGCAACACTGTGCCCCCCGCCTTCCGGCGGGGGGCACAGCCGTATGTTGAGGCCCCGTGAGGCGACAACTCGCCCCAGATGGCACAATCTGTGCATGGAACGCGACAGTCAACTCGAGCTCTACGAGCTCGTCGCGGACCGGTTGAAAGAAGCACACGCAAGGGTGCGCGCACTGCAAGTCCCGGAGGGCGTAAGGATGACGCTGTCCCGGAAGCTGTTGGTCGTCACTGCCGCGGCGAAGCACGATCTCGCCGACGCGGCAAGGCGCCTGGACAGGTTGATGAAGGACCTCGACGAGGGTCGATTCCCTGAAGGCGACTGATGCGAAGGAACTCCGTAACGGCTCACATCGTTGCGGCACTAGGGTGATTAGCCCGTTTCGTGTTTGATTTGCGGTATATATCCGCCTAACGTGCGAAATAAGCTTGAACACATTCGTTCTGGCGATGTCTCCGAAGGGGAAGACGTGAACAAGGCGCAGCTCGTAGAAGCGATTGCCGACAAGCTGGGCGGCCGCCAGCAGGCCGCGGACGCCGTCGACGCGGTACTGGACGCCATGGTCCGCGCGGTCGTCGCGGGAGACCGGGTCTCGGTCACGGGCTTCGGCTCGTTCGAGAAGGTCGACCGTCCGGCCCGCTACGCCCGCAACCCGCAGACGGGTGAGCGCGTCCGGGTCAAGAAGACCTCCGTCCCCCGCTTCCGCGCGGGTCAGGGCTTCAAGGACCTGGTCAGCGGCACCAAGAAGCTCCCCAAGGGCGACGAGGTCGCCGTGAAGAAGGCCCCGAAGGGCAGCCTGACCGGCGGCGCGTCCGCCACGGTCAAGAAGGCCGCCGCGAAGAAGGCCACCACGGCGAAGAAGGCCGCCGCGAAGACCACGGCCGCGAAGAAGACCGTGGCGAAGAAGGCCGTCGTGAAGAAGGCCGCGACGACCGTCAAGAAGACCGCGGCGAAGACCACGGTCACGAAGAAGGCCGCGACCACCGCCAAGAAGGCGGCCCCGGCCAAGAAGACGGCGACGGCGGCCAAGAAGACCACCGCCACCGCGAAGAAGACCGCCCCGGCGGCCAAGAAGGCCACCGCGACGAAGGCGCCCGCCAAGAAGACGGCGACGCGCAAGGCCACCGCGAAGAAGACCACCGCCCGCAAGAAGTAAGGGCACGGGTTACACACGCCGGGCCGGCTTCCCCGACTGGGGAGGCCGGCCCGCGGTGCGTTCTTCCGGTGCGTTCCCTCGCAGGTCACGGGCCTGTGGGCAGGCCCGGTGCGAGGGTCAGAAGGTCTGCAGGGTCACCAGCGTGATGCGCAGGGCCGGGCCCTCGCCGTCCGTCTCGATGCGGACCCGCTGCCCCGGCCGCAGCAGCCGCAGGCCCCCCGCGTCGAAGGCCGCGGTCTCGAAGGGCACCGGGGTGCCGTCGTCCAGCAGCACACTGCCGCTGCGGGTCTGGGAGTCGTACGTGTACGCGGTCGCCTGCATACGGGAACTGTATCGGGCCGTGTGCCGCCCGACCCCGAGGGCCAGGGCCGTGCGCAGGTCCGCTCCCGTGTCCACGTCCCGGCGCACGCTCTCCACGCCGGCGAGGGCTATTTCCACCGCCCCCGAGGCGGAATGCCGGGCCCGGGACGGCCCGCCGAACGCAGGTGCCAATTCCACGTCGGGGCCCGCGGAAAGCAGGGTCGTACCGATTCCGGCCGCATCCGCCAGAAATGCCCGGGGAAAATGCCCCGCGATATCGAGCACACGTAGCAATTCCGGCGCCCGCAGGGCCGGCAGGTCGGCGTTCATCGCCGCCACCGCCGCCCCGGGCCGCCCCGCCCGCACCGCCCGCGCCCCGTGGTCCAGCGCGGCGTTGAGCCCCGCCCCCGGGGCGTCCGGCAGGATCCGCGCCCCCAGCCGCGCCAGCTCCGCACCCGCCACGGCGTCGTCCGTGACGACCACCACATCCGCGACCGAAGCGCAGGCCAGCGCCCCCGCCACGGTGTCCTGGGCGAAGGCCAGCGCCAGCCCGGGGCGGGACGCGCCCACCGCCGCCGCGAGACGGCTCTTGGCCAGCGCCAAGGGCTTCAGCGGGACCACCAAGGTCCATGCGGCGTTCGTGGCGGCCCCCTTCGCTCCGGTGCGCTGCGGCACCCGCCCGACCCATCGGCAGGTCACGGCCCGGTCATCAGTCGGCCCATTGTCGCCCCCGAGCGGCCGCAGGGGGGCCTCGTGGTGCGAGCGGGGCGTACGGTGTCCTCGACAGAGGCCGGACCCGCAGCGACACTTGTCCGGCCCACAAGGTGCCCAAGCCACGCACCGGTCCTAGAGGAAGGTGTCCGAGTGTCCCGCCGCAGAATCGGCTTCTGGTACCGCCTGGCGGCGGTCATCGCAAAACCGCCGCTGGTAGTGCTGTTCAAGCGGGACTGGCGGGGAATGGATCACATTCCGGCCGACGGCGGATTTATCACCGCCGTCAATCACAACTCGTATCTGGACCCGCTCTCCTACGCGCACTTCCAGTACAACACCGGCCGGGTGCCGCGTTTGCTCGCCAAGGCCGGCCTCTTCAAGGTGCCTTTTGTCGGCATGATCCTGCGCGGATCCGGACAGATCCCCGTCTACCGCGAGACCACCAACGCCCTGGACGCATTCCGGGCCGCCGTGGACGCGGTCGAGCGCGGTGAATGCGTCGCCTTTTACCCGGAAGGCACCCTCACCCGCGACCCGGAGATGTGGCCGATGGCCGGCAAGACCGGCGTCGCCCGCGTGGCGCTGATCACCAAGGCCCCCGTCATTCCCGTGGCCCAGTGGGGCGCGAATCTCGCGATGCCGCCCTACGCCAAGGAGAACAAGGTCAGGCTGTTCCCGCGCAAGACCCTCCAGGTGCTCGCCGGACCGCCCGTGGACCTCTCGGCCTTCTACGACCGCGAGCCCACACCCGACGTCCTCAAGGGCGCCACCGAGGCCATCATGGCCGACATCACCAAGCTCCTGGAGGAGCTGCGGGGCCAGCAGGCGCCCGCAGAGCCGTACGACCACCGCAAGGCCAGGGCGGAACAGCGGCGCAAGGCCGCGGGGGAGGGCAAGAAGTGACACGTCCCGTGAAGGCGGCCGTCTTCGGAACCGGCTCCTGGGGCACGGCCTTCGCCGTCGTCCTCGCCGACGCCGGCTGCGAGGTGACCCTGTGGGGCCGCCGCCAGGAACTGGCCGACGCCATCAACACCGGCCGGACCAACCCGGACTACTTCCCCGGTGTGGAACTCCCCGCGAACATCCGCGCGACCACCGACGCGGCCGAGGCCGCCCGGGACGCCGACTTCGCGGTCCTGGCCATCCCCTCCCAGACCCTGCGCGCCAACCTCGCCGAATGGGCCCCGCTGCTGCCCGCCGACGCCGTCCTCGTCTCCCTGATGAAGGGCATCGAACTCGGCACCGCCAAGCGGATGAGCGAGGTCATCGAGGAGGTCGCCAAGGTCCCCGCCGAGCGCGTCGCCGTCGTCACCGGCCCCAACCTGGCCCGCGAGATCGTCGCCCGGCAGCCCGCCGCCTCCGTCGTCGCCTGCGTGGACGAGGCCGTGGCCCAGCGCCTCCAGGCCGCCTGCCACACCCCGTACTTCCGCCCGTACACCAGCACCGACGTCATCGGCTGCGAACTCGGCGGTGCCGTCAAGAACGTCATCGGCCTGGCCGTCGGCATCGCGGACGGCATGGGCCTGGGCGACAACACCAAGGGCTCGCTCATCACCCGCGGCCTCGCCGAAGCGACCCGCCTGGGCCTGGCGATGGGCGCCGACCCGCTCACCTTCTCCGGACTCGCCGGCCTCGGCGACCTCGTCGCGACCTGCTCCTCGCCGCTCTCCCGCAACCACACCTTCGGCACCAACCTGGGCCGCGGGATGACCCTGGAGGAGACCATCGCGGTCACCAGCCAGACCGCGGAAGGGGTCAAGTCCTGCCAGTCCGTGGCGGATCTGGCACGACGGTACGGAGTGGACATGCCGATCACCGACACGGTCGTCGACATCGTCCACCACGGCAAGCCCCCGCTGGTCGCGCTGAAGGAACTGATGGGCCGCAGCGCCAAACCGGAACGTCACTGACACCTTTCCGGACGCTTGAGCGGGTACTCTCGTGGCGATATGAGCAGCGAGAACCTCCCCCAGACCCCTGAGCAGCAGGGCCGCAAGCCCCGCGTGGCCGTCGTCTTCGGCGGCCGCAGCTCGGAACACGCCATCTCGGTCGTCACCGCGGGCGCCGTGCTGCGCTCCATCGACCGGTCCAAGTACGAGGTGCTGCCCATCGGCATCACCACGGACGGCCGGTGGGCCCTGACCGCGGACGCCCCCGAGCGCATGGCCATCGCGGACCGGAAGCTCCCCAGCGTCGAGGCGCTGGCGGAGTCCCCGGACGGCACCGTCGTGCTCCCCGTCGACCCCGCCAGCCGCGAGGTCGTCTACACCGAGCCGGGCGCCGTCCCCAAGGCGCTGGGCGAGGTCGACGTCGTCTTCCCCGTGCTGCACGGCCCCTACGGCGAGGACGGCACCCTCCAGGGCCTCCTGGAGCTCTCCGGCATCCCGTACGTCGGCTGCGGCGTCCTCTCCTCGGCCGTCGGCCAGGACAAGGACTACATGAAGCGGGTGTTCACCTCGTACGGGCTTAACGTCGGCCCGTACGTGACCATCCGCCCCCGTGAGTGGGAAGCCGACCGGGACGCCGCCACGGCCAAGGTCCTGGACTTCGCGGCCGAACACGGCTGGCCGCTGTTCGTGAAGCCCGCCCGGGCCGGCTCCTCCATCGGCATCACCAAGGTCGACGACGCCTCCGGGCTCGACGCGGCCATCCGCGAGGCCCGCCGCCACGACCCGAAGGTCATCGTGGAGGCGCTGCTGCGCGGCCGCGAGATCGAGTGCGGCGTGCTGGAGTTCGAGGACGGGCCGCGCGCCAGCGTGCCCGCGGAGATCCCGCCGGTCTCCAGCCACGACTTCTACGACTTCGAGGCGAAGTACATCGACTCCGCCGCCGGCCTGGTCCCCGCCCCGCTCACCCCGGAGCAGACCGCCGAGGTGCAGAAGCTCGCGATCGACGCCTTCGAGGCGGCCTCGTGCGAGGGTCTGGTGCGCGCCGACTTCTTCCTGACCGAGGACGGCACCTTCGTCATCAACGAGATCAACACCCTGCCCGGGTTCACGCCGATCTCGATGTACCCGCGCATGTGGCAGGAGTCGGGCATCGAGTACCCGGAGCTCGTGGACCGGCTGATCCAGGCCGCCCTGCGCCGCTCCACCGGACTGCGCTAGCCGCGCACCCGGCGCCCCGAACAGCCGACCGCCCGCTGGAACGATCCAGCGGGCGGCGGTGTGCGCGGGGCGGCCCGATCAGTACGAGGAGATCCCGGCCGGGACCGATGCGGCCACCGCGGCGGACAGACCGACGAGCATGCTCGCGTCCGTGGCATGCTCCTTGTCGATCCACACCTCCGTGTAGGCCAGCCGGCCCGTGGTGGTGAACCGCAGGCCGCCCTCCGGGGGCCGCTCCACCAGCCAGCCCACGCCGTCGACCTCGACGCCGTCCGCCTTGGGATCGGCCATCTTGGGGGGCTTGGGGATACCGCACCGCAGTACGATCGCCGAGCCGCCCCACGCGGCGGTCAGGTCCGTCTCGGGTTCGGTGACGGACCGGGCCAGCCCCGACACCGTCTCCGGGAGCTCCCTGTGCAGCGCCGCACAGAGCTGCGCGACACCGGCGGGCGGTGCGGGCGGGGGTGTCACCCGGGCCTCGGAGGCCCCGGGGGCACAGCCCGCCAGGGCCACGACCGCCACCAGGGCGGACGGGGCCAGTAGACGGAGGGGCCGGTGGTGCGAAGACATCACCGGCCAAGACTAGACGGGGGCTACAGATGGACCACCGGGCAGGTCAGGGTGCGGGTGATCCCCTCCACCTGCTGGACCTTGGCGACCACCATGCGGCCGAGATCGTCGACGGTGTCGGCCTGGGCGCGCACGATCACGTCGTACGGCCCCGTCACGTCCTCGGCCTGGATCACCCCCGCGATCTTGGAGATGGACTCGGCGACGACCGACGCCTTGCCCACCTCGGTCTGGATGAGGATGTACGCCTGTACCACGGAACCTCCAGGGCGGCCACGAGGATCATTTCCCCTAACCTTCGGATGGGCCCTGGGAGATCGGGCGGGCCCGGGGAAGAAGGGACGCCACGGTACCGCGTCGCCGCGTGCCACGGGGAGACCCGGGGGCCCGGCGCCACGCACAGCGGGGCGTACGCAGAGCAGAAGTTGACGTATCTGTTGACGGTACCCAGAGCTGTGACGGCTCGCGACCGCAAGCGGACTTGCCAAGAAGGGGCACAGCGATGAAGGGCACTGTGGGCGAGCTGGGGGAGTTCGGGCTCATTCGGGAGCTCACCTCACGGCTCACCACCACCCCGGCGGTCCGGCTCGGACCCGGGGACGACGCCGCGGTGGTGTCGGCCCCCGACCGGCGGGTCGTGGCGAGCACGGACATCCTGCTCGAAGGCCGGCACTTCCGCCGCGACTGGTCCACCGCCTACGACGTCGGCCGCAAGGCCGCCGCACAGAACCTGGCCGACATCGCCGCCATGGGCGCCGTGCCCACCGCGCTGCTGCTCGGCCTCGTCGTCCCGGCCGAGCTGCCGGTCACCTGGCCCACCGAGCTCATGGACGGCATCCGCGACGAATGCCAGGTCGCGGGCGCGGCCGTGGTCGGCGGCGACGTCGTGCGCGGCGACACCATCACCGTCTCCATCACCGCCCTCGGGGACCTGCGCAACCACGAGCCCGTGCTGCGCTCCGGCGCCCAGCCCGGCGACGTGGTCGCCGTCACCGGCTGGCTCGGCTGGTCCGCGGCCGGCTTCGCCGTGCTCTCGCGCGGCTTCCGCTCCCCGCGGGCCTTCGTCGAGGCCCACCGGCGCCCCGAGCCGCCCTACCACGCCGGCCCCGCGGCCGCCGGGCTCGGCGCCACCGCCATGACCGACGTCAGCGACGGCCTGATCGCCGACCTCGGGCACATCGCCGAGGCCAGCAAGGTCCGCATCGACCTGCGCTCCGGCGCCGTGGACATCCCGACCCAGATGCACGACATCGGCCAGGCCGTCGGCGTCGACCCGCTCCAGTGGGTGCTCACCGGGGGAGAGGACCACGCCATCGTGGCCACCTTCCCGCCCGACGTGAAGCTCCCGGCCCGCTGGAAGGTCATCGGCTCCGTCCAGCACCGCTCCGCCCTGCCCCAGGTGACCGTGGACGGCGCCCCGTGGACCAGCACCGGCGGCTGGGACCACTTCGGCGCCGACCCGGTCGACGGGGAGACCGCGTGAGCGTCGCCGGGGCCGCCCCGCCGCTGTGCCTGACCGTCGCCGGATCCGACTCCGGCGGCGGCGCCGGCATCCAGGCCGACCTCAAGACCATGCTGGCGCTCGGCGTGCACGGCATGAGCGTGATCACCGCCGTGACCGCCCAGAACTCCCTCGGCGTGAAGGGGGCCTGGGAACTGCCCGCCGAGGCCGTCACGGCCCAGTACCGGGCCGTGGTGGACGACATCGGCGTGCACGCCGTCAAGACCGGGATGCTGTCCTCCGCCGTACTCGTCGAGACGGTGGCCGAGCTGCTGGCCGGCACCCCCGCCCCGGCCGTGGTGGACCCCGTCGGGGTCTCCAAGCACGGGGACGCGCTGCTCGCCGCCTCGGCGCTGGACGCCGTACGCCGGGAGCTGCTGCCCAGGGCCACGGTCGCCACCCCGAACCTGGACGAGGTGGCCCGGCTCACCGGGCTGGCCGTGGAGACCGAGGACGACATGCGGCGGGCCGCCGACGCGGTCCTCGGCTACGGGCCCCGCTGGGCGCTGATCAAGGGCGGCCACCTCGCGGCCCACGGCGACCGGGCGGTGGACCTGCTGAGCGACGGCTCGCGGGAGCTGTGGCTGCGGGCGCCGCGGCACGACAACCGGCACACCCACGGCACCGGCTGCACCCTCGCCAGCGCGATCGCCGCGGGCCTGGCCAAGGGCCTGGACGTGCCGGAGGCCGTCACGGCCGCCAAGGAGTACGTCACCGGCGCCATCGCCGCCGGCTTCGCCCTCGGCGGCGGCATCGGCCCGGTGGACCACGCCTGGCAGTGGCGCTGACCCGTCAGGATCAGCCCTTAACCGTCAAGGGCTGATCCGCAATGCCCCGGACAAGGCAAAAGGCCGGTTCACCAGAGGTGAACCGGCCTTCTTGGCAACCAGAAAGGGCTGCGCTACGACGACGGGAGGCGTCAGCGCGAGACCTTGCCGGCCTTGATGCACGAGGTGCAGGCGTTGAGGCGCTTCGGCGTCCCATTGACCACGGCACGGACGCGCTGGATGTTCGGGTTCCAGCGACGCGAGGTGCGGCGGTGCGAGTGGGAGATGTTGTTGCCGAAGCTCGGCCCCTTGGCGCAAACGTCGCAGTTGGCAGCCACAGGTCACTCCAAGACTTCAGATGCAATTACGGTGGAATCCGGCGCACCGGAATCAGAGATCTGAAGTGGCTTGCCGGACGAATGGCCCGACTCTCGACGGGCAACCTGAGCAGCATACAACGACTGCTTGGGTCCGAGAAAACTACCATGACGGGGCCCCGCTCCGCCCCGGAGCCCCCGGGCGGAGGGCTCCCTTCGTTACCCTGCGGTGAACCCTGGCCCGCACAAGGAGGAACGCCCGGTGGCGCACGAGCCTGGCACGCACACCCTCGACGCCGAAGCGGTGCGCACCTGGAGCTCGCTGGCCCTGGCCGCACTGGGCCGGGCCCGCGAGGAAATCGACGCGATCAACGTCTACCCGGTCGCGGACGCCGACACCGGAACCAACCTCTACCTGACCGCCGAGGCCGCCGACCGCGCCCTCGACGAGTCCCTCGCGGGCGTGACGGACCCCACAGCCGCCCCCGCCTCCCTCGCCGAGGCCGTACGGGCCTACGCGCACGGCGCCCTCATAGGCGCCCGGGGCAACTCCGGCACCATCCTGGCCCAGCTCCTTCGCGGGGTCGCAGACGTCCTCGGCGCAGATCCCGCCGACCCCGCGGATCCGGCCGGCCCCGCCGACCACGCCCCGGGCCCGCTGCTCGCGCGGGCCCTGACCCGCGCCGCCGAGGAGGCCTACCGGGCCGTCGCGCACCCGGTCGAGGGCACCATGCTCACCGTCGCCGGAGCCGCCGCCCGGGCCGGTGCCGCCGCCGGGACCGCGGCCGCCACCGCCGCCGAGGTCGCCCGCGCCGCATACGACGGGGCCCGCGCCGCCCTCGCCGAGACCCCGGGCCAGCTCCCCGCGCTCGGCAGGGCCGGAGTGGTCGACGCAGGGGGCTGCGGGCTGGTCGCCGTACTCGGAGCCCTGTGGCAGGCGCTGTCCGGCCAGGAACCCGCCGCCGAACCGGTGCGCGGCCCCGCCGTGCCCGTGGCCGTGCTGCCGGACCCCGAGTCCTGCGGACACGAAGGGCACGAACAGGGCGGTCCCGCGTACGAGGTGGTCTACCTGCTGGAGGCCTCCGACGAGGCCGTCGCCGGGCTCCGCCGCGGCCTCGACCTGCTCGGCGACTCCCTCGTGGTGGTCGGCGGCGACGGGCTGTGGAACGTCCACGTGCACGTCGACGACCCCGGCGCGGCCGTCGAAGCCGGAGTGGAAGCCGGCCGGCCCTACCGCATCCGCATCACCCACTTCGGCGACCAGCGCCGCCGCGCCGCCGCCCCCCGGGCACAGCGGGCCGTGGTCGCCGTCGTCCAGGGCGAGGGGCTGGCCGCCCTGTGCGGCGAGGCCGGCGCCACCACCGTGCTCGCCCGCCCCGGGGAACAGCCCGCCGCCGCCGAGCTGCTCGACGCCGTCCGCCGGGCCCACGCCCGCGAGGTGGTCCTGCTGCCCGGCAGCCCCGAACTGCGCGCCGCGGCCGCGGCCGCCGCCGAACAGGCCCGCTCCGAAGGGGTACGGGTCGCCGTGATCCCCACCCGCTCCGCCGTCCAGGGCCTGGCCGCCCTCGCCGTGCACGACCCGGACGCCACGTTCGACGAGGACGTCGTCGCCATGACCGCGGCCGCCGGCGCCACCCGCTACGGAGAACTGGCCGTCGCCGAACGCCAGTCCTTCACCTCCGCCGGGATCTGCCAGGCCGGGGACGTCCTCGGCCTGATCGACGGGGACGTCGCCGTCATCGGCGCGGGCCTGCCCGAGACCGCCGAGGCCGTCCTGAAGCGGATGCTCGGCTCCGGCGGCGAACTGGTCACCCTCGTCCTGGGCCCCGAGGTCCCGGACGCCCTCGCCGCCCGCCTGGAGGCGTACGTCCAGCACGCGCACCTGGCCGTCGACACCGTCACCTACCGCGGCGGCCGCTGGTCGGCGCCCCTGCTCATCGGAGTCGAATAGCCGGCTTGTCAGCGCGATGGTGTGCAATGGAACACGTGCCCGCGCTCGACGAAGACCTCAAGAAGACCCTCGGCCCCGCCACCGCCAAGGTGCTGGCCGAGCAGCTCGGCCTGCACACGGCCCTGGACCTGCTCCACCACTACCCCCGGCGGTACGCCGAGCGCGGCGAGCTGACCTCGCTGGCGGACCTCGCGGACCAGATCGACGAGCACGTCACCGTCGTCGCCCAGGTCGCCGACGCCCGCCTGCTGACCTACCACGGCAGCCGCGGCGGCGGGAAGCGCCTCGAAGTCACCATCACCGACGGCAGCGGCCGCCTCCAGCTGGTCTTCTTCGGCGCGGGCGTCCACAAGCCGCACAAGGAACTGCTGCCCGGCAGCCGCGCCATGTTCGCCGGCAAGGTCTCCCGCTTCAACAACAAGCTCCAGCTCGCGCACCCGGCGTACGAGCCCCTCGGCGCCGACGCCTCCGACCGGGACGCGGCCACCGCCTTCGCCAACCAGCTGATCCCGATCTACCCGGCCTGCGCCAAGCTGGAGTCCTGGAAGATCGCCAAGTGCGTGGACGCCGTACTGCCCCGCGCCCAGGAGGCCGTGGACCCGCTCCCGCCCGCCCTGCGCGAGGGCCGCGGACTCGTCCCGCTCACCGAGGCCCTCCTCAAGATCCACCGCCCCGCCACCAAGGCCGACATCGAGGACGCCCGCCAGCGCCTGAAGTGGGACGAGGCCTTCGTCCTCCAGGTCGCCCTGGCCCGCCGCCGGCACGCCGACTCCCAGCTCCCCGCCGTCGCCCGCCGCGCCACCCCCGGCGGCCTCCTCGACGCGTTCGACGCCAAGCTGCCCTTCACCCTCACCGACGGCCAGCAGAACGTCTCGAAGGAGATCTTCGACGACCTCGCCACCAGCCACCCCATGCACCGCCTCCTCCAGGGCGAGGTCGGTTCGGGCAAGGCGCAGCCGCTCGATGCCCAAGTGCTGACACCGACCGGCTTCCGCGCCATGGGAGAGATGGCGGCGGGTGACGAGGTCATCGCACCGAACGGCGAGGTCGCCGTGATTGACGGCGTCTACCCGCAAGGTGTTCGCGACGTATGGCGCTTGGTCCTCTCCGACGGAAGCCGGGTCGAGTGCGACGACGAGCACCTGTGGATCGTGGCAACGAGCTGCGCCTGGGCCCGGGGCGAACAACCCAAGGTCCTCACGACCAGGGAGATCCGCCATGACCTGTACAAGGCCAACGGCTCCTCGAAGTGGTACCTCCCGGCGGCCGTGGCCGCGGATCTGGATGCAGGTGGAGACCGGCCGCTCGACCCTTATCTGCTCGGAGTGCTCATCGGAGACGGGTCGTTCCGCCACAATCTGAGACTGTCCACGACAGATGACGAGGTTCTGGCGGCGGTGGGCGCGGCCGTGGCACCCGAATGTGAATTGGCCGCGGTTCCGGGATCCCCGTGCGACTTCACCATCGCCATGCGCCGGCCGAAGGGCGGCACCCGACGGAACCCTGTGATCCAGGCGCTACGTGCCATGGGCCTGTGGGGACTGACCTCGCACGACAAATTCGTTCCGGACGCCTACCGAAACGCGACGGTCAAGGAGCGCCTGGCCATCCTGCAAGGGCTCATGGACACCGACGGCACGATCGGGAAGACCGGCCTGGGGATCTCGTTCTGCTCGGCGTCGGAGAGACTCGCCGCAGACGTGGCGTGGCTCGCCCGGTCCCTGGGCGGCCGAGCCCGGATCCGGCCGAAGATGAACGCCTTCGAAGTGGCGCTCAGCTTGCCCGAGGATTTCGTGCCCTTCCGGTTGTCGCGGAAGGCGGGGCGGATGGCGCCCCGGACGAAGTACGACAACTTCCGGCGCGGCATCAGGGACGTCGAGTACGTGGGTCGCAAGCCCGTTCAGTGCATCAGCGTGAAGCACCCGAGCCGGGCCTACGTCACCGACCACTTCACCGTGACGCACAACACCATGGTGGCCCTGCGCGCCATGCTCGCCGTCGTCGACTCCGGCGGGCAGGCCGCCATGCTCGCGCCCACCGAAGTGCTCGCCCAGCAGCACCACCGGTCGATCACCGAGATGATGGGCGAACTCGCCGAGGGCGGCATGCTCGGCGGCTCCGACCAGGGCACCAAGGTGGTCCTCCTCACCGGCTCCATGGGCACCGCCGCCCGCCGCCAGGCCCTCCTCGACCTGGTCACCGGCGAGGCCGGCGTCGTCATCGGCACGCACGCCCTGATCGAGGACAAGGTGCAGTTCCACGACCTCGGCCTCGTCGTCGTGGACGAACAGCACCGCTTCGGCGTCGAACAGCGCGACGCCCTGCGCTCCAAGGGGAAGCAGCCCCCGCACCTGCTCGTCATGACCGCCACCCCGATCCCGCGCACCGTCGCGATGACCGTCTTCGGCGACCTGGAGACCTCCGTCCTCGACCAGCTGCCCGCCGGCCGCTCCCCGATCGCCACCCACGTGGTGCCCGCCAAGGACAAGCCGCACTTCCTCTCCCGTGCCTGGGAGCGGGTCCGCGAGGAGGTGGAGAACGGCCACCAGGCGTACGTGGTCTGCCCGCGGATCGGCGACGGTGAGGACGACCCCAAGAACAAGAAGAAGGCCTCCGCCGAGGAAGAGGCCGAGAAGCGGCCGCCGCTGGCCGTCCTGGAGATCGCCGAACAGCTCACCCGGGGCCCCCTCGCCGGACTCTCCGTCGAGGTCCTGCACGGGCGGATGGACCCCGCCGACAAGGACGACGTCATGCGCCGCTTCGCCGCCGGCGAGGTCAAGGTGCTCGTCGCCACCACCGTCATCGAGGTCGGCGTGAACGTCCCCAACTCCACCGTCATGGTGATCATGGACGCGGACCGCTTCGGCGTCTCCCAGCTCCACCAGCTCCGCGGCCGCGTCGGCCGAGGCTCCGCCCCCGGCCTGTGCCTGCTCGTCAGCGAGATGCACGAGGCCAGCCCCGCCCGCGCCCGGCTCGCCGCCGTCGCCGCCACCCTCGACGGCTTCGAACTGTCCCGGATCGACCTGGAGCAGCGCCGCGAGGGCGACGTCCTCGGCCAGGCCCAGTCCGGAGTCCGCTCCTCGCTGCGCATGCTCGCCGTCATCGAGGACGAGGAGGTCATCGCCCAGGCCCGGGAGGAGGCCGCCCGCGTCGTCGCCGCAGACCCCGAGCTGGAGCACCTCCCCGGCCTGCGCACCGCGCTGGAGGCCCTGCTGGACGCCGAGCGCGAGCAGTACCTGGAGAAGGGCTGAGGCGCACGACCTATCGTTGGAGGCCAGAACGGAGGCCAGGGCCTCCCCCGACCGCCCCAGAGAAGGACCCCAGATGACCCGCGTGATCGCCGGCACCGCCGGCGGGCGGCGGCTTGCCGTGCCGCCCGGCACCGGCACCCGCCCGACCTCCGACCGGATGCGCGAAGGGCTCTTCTCCACCTGGGAGTCCCTGCACGGCGTCGACGGCTCCCGCGTGCTCGACCTCTACGGCGGCTCCGGCGCCGTCGGGCTGGAGGCCCTCTCCCGGGGCGCCGCCCACACCCTGCTGGTCGAGGCCGACGCCAAGGCCGCCAAGGCCATCCGGGACAACATCAAGACCCTGGGCCTGCCCGGCGCCGAATTCCGGGCCGGCAAGGCCGAGCAGATCGTGGCCGCCACCGCGTCCGGGGACCCGTACGACATCGTCTTCCTCGACCCGCCCTACGCCGTCGAGCACGCCGGTCTCGGCGAGATCCTCCTCACACTCCGCGCCAATGGCTGGCTCACCGACGACGCGCTCGTCACGGTGGAGCGCAGCACGAGGAGCGGTCCGTTCCCGTGGCCGGAGGGATTCGAGCCGTTGCGTTCGCGCAAGTACGGCGAAGGCACCCTTTGGTACGGTCGCGCCGCCTCCACCAGCGAAGACTCATGAACGAGGGAGCTCAGTTGCGCCGCGCCGTCTGTCCGGGATCCTTCGACCCCATCCACAACGGACACCTCGACGTCATCGGACGCGCCTCCAGGCTGTACGACGTCGTGCACGTCGCAGTGATGATCAACAAGTCCAAGCAGGGCCTGTTCACCATCGAGGAGCGGATCGACATGATCCGCGAGGCGACCGCCGACTACGGCAACGTCGAGGTCGAGTCCTTCCACGGGCTGCTCGTCGACTTCTGCAAGCAGCGCGACATCCCGGCCATCGTCAAGGGCCTGCGCGCGGTCAGCGACTTCGACTACGAGCTCCAGATGGCCCAGATGAACATGGGCCTGTCGGGCGTCGAAACGCTGTTCGTCCCGACCATCCCGACCTACAGCTTCCTGTCGTCCTCCCTGGTCAAGGAGGTCGCCGCCTGGGGCGGCGACGTCGCCCACCTGCTGCCCGCGCACGTCCACGCGGCCCTGGTCGAACGGCTGCGCGCGAAGTGACCCGGCGCCGGGCGGGCCGAGTTCTCCGGCCCGTCCCGCGCGTCCGGCCCGGGGCCCTACAGTCGTCCCGTCAGTCCTAGGCCGAGAGAGCGCGAGCCCCCCGTGGACGTACAGAAGAAGCTGGACGAGATCGTCGCGGCCGTGGGCGGCGCCCGCACCATGCCGATGTCCGCCTCCTGCGTGATCAACCGCGCGGAACTCCTCGCCCGGCTCGAAGAGGTGCGCCGGGCCCTGCCCGGCTCGCTCGCCCGGGCCGAGGAGCTCATCGGCGGGCGCGAGCAGATGGTCGAGGAGGCCCGCCGGGAGGCGGAGCGGATCATCGGGTCCGCCCACGCCCAGCGGAGCTCGCTGATCTCCGACACCGAGATCGCCCGCCGCTCGCAGGGCGAGGCGGACCGGATCCTGGCCGAGGCACGCCGGGAGGCCGCCGAGATCCGGGCCGAGGCCGACGACTACGTCGACAGCAAGCTCGCCAACTTCGAGGTCGTGCTCAGCAAGACCATCGGCTCGGTGGACCGGGGTCGCGAGAAGCTCCTCGGCCGCGGGCCCGGAACGGACGAGCTGGGCCATGACGACAGCGGCGCCCCCGAGCCCAGCCCCGACCCGGGGATCCGCCGCGAACAGGCGGACGCGTACGTCGACCAGAAGCTCGCCACCTTCGAAGCGGTGCTCTCCAAGACCCTGGAGGCCGTCGGACGGGGCCGCCAGAAGCTCCTGGGCCGGGCGCCCGCGGACGACCTCGGCGCGCACATGGCCGCCCAGGACGCCGCCGGGGCCCAGGGGGCCCGGCCGTCGAGCGACGCGGATTTCCTGGCCGGCCTGGCAGACCCGGGCCCCGGGCCGCTGCCCCTGCCGCTGCCCGCCCAGCCGGAGCCGGTGTACGAGACCTACGCCGCCGCGTACCCCGCGCAGCCCGCGGCGCAGCCCCAGCAGGACGGCTATGCGTACCAGGACCCGTACGCGGGATACCCGCAGCAGCAGCCGGACCCGTACGGCGGCTACCAGCAGCAGCCCGACCCGTACGCCTTCTACCAGCAGCCCCAGCAGCCCCAGCAGCCTGCGCTCGACGAGACCAGCCTCTTCGACACGAGCATGATCAACCTGGACCAGCTGCACCAGTACGGCCAGGGGCGCTGAGCCCGGATTGGGCTCAGAGCGAAGCGCCGGGTATCCTGGCTCTTCGGTCGCGCGTATGCGTCGCGATCCATGCTGCCCGTGAGCGGCGGAATTTTTGATCTTCAGCGATCTGTGAAAGCAGGAACGGCCCTGAACACCCGCCTTGACCACCGCAACCCCCTCGTGTTCGACACGCACGAGCTGGGCCGGCGTCCTGGCGCCATGCAGCGGCTGTCCCGCGAGATCCAGGCGCCGGCCGACTTCGGTCTCGTCGACGTCATCGGAGTGCCGGAAGGCGCGCCGCTGAAGCTCAACCTCCGCCTCGAGTCGGTCATGGAAGGGGTGCTTGTCACAGGCACCGTCCGTGCATCGGCGACGGGGGAGTGCGTAAGGTGTCTGGAGACCGTCGAGCGCGAGCTCAAGGCGGACTTCCAGGAGATGTTCTCGTACCCTGACGCCGACGACCGGGGCCGCCCCAAGGCGGAGCCGGCCGACGACGCCGAGGACGACGAGGACGTGCTCCTTCTCGAGGACGGCTTGTTCGACCTCGAACCCGTGCTGCGCGATGTGGTGGTGCTCGCACTGCCCATGCAGCCGGTGTGCCGGGAGGACTGTCTCGGACTGTGCCCCGATTGCGGGCTCAGCCTGAACGACGACCCGGAGCACCACCACGACGCCGTCGACATCCGTTGGGCGGCATTGCAGGGACTCGTCACCGATCAGGGCGATGAGAAGGACAACATGAGCGGCACTGCGTCTGACGGAGTTCAGAGCGCCGCCGAGAAGCAGGAGAAGTAGCCGTGGCTGTTCCGAAGCGGAAGATGTCGCGCAGCAACACGCGCCACCGCCGGTCGCAGTGGAAGGCTGCGGTCCCCACCCTGGTTTCGTGTGAGCGTTGCCAGGAGCCGAAGCTCCAGCACATCGCGTGCCCGAGCTGCGGCACCTACAACAAGCGCCAGGTCCTCGAGGTCTGAGCGGCTGGTGAGAGGCGCAATGTCTGAGCTGTCCAACGCTGAGAAGCAGGCAGACAGTAACAACGCGGCCTCGTCCCACACGCTTCTGGAAGGGCGGCTCGGGTACCAACTCGAGACCGCCCTTCTGGTGCGTGCGCTGACCCACCGTTCGTACGCGTACGAGAACGGCGGCCTGCCCACCAACGAACGCCTGGAGTTCCTCGGGGACTCCGTGCTCGGCCTGGTGGTCACGGACACGCTGTACACGACCCACCCCGACCTGCCGGAAGGCCAGCTGGCCAAACTGCGGGCCGCGGTGGTCAACTCTCGTGCGCTGGCGGAGGTCGGGCGCGGACTCGAACTCGGCTCCTTCATCCGGCTCGGCCGGGGCGAAGAGGGCACGGGCGGCCGGGACAAGGCCTCCATCCTCGCCGACACCCTTGAAGCGGTGATCGGCGCGGTCTATCTCGACAAGGGCCTCGATGCGGCCTCGGAGCTGGTCCACCGGCTCTTCGACCCGCTCATCGAGAAGTCCTCCAACCTCGGTGCCGGCCTGGACTGGAAGACCAGTCTCCAGGAACTCACGGCGGCCGAGGGTCTCGGCGTACCGGAATACCTCGTCACCGAGACGGGGCCGGACCACGAGAAGACCTTCACAGCTGCCGCCCGCGTCGGTGGTGTCTCGTACGGCACCGGTACCGGCCGCAGCAAGAAGGAAGCGGAGCAGCAGGCCGCGGAGTCCGCCTGGCGCGGCATCCGCGCCGCCGCGGACGAGCGGAAGGCGGCGGAAGCCGCTGCCGCAGCCGCTCCGGCACAGGGCGACGGGGCGCCGACGCCCGCCGACCCGGCGCCGGACGCCTGACCGCTTCCTCCTGCAGTGACCCCGTCGCACCCCGGTGCGGCGGGGTTTCCTGTTCGACGCCGCGCCCCCTTCCAGGAGGAACACCATGCCCGAGCTGCCCGAAGTCGAAGTGGTGCGGCGCGGGCTGGAGCGCTGGGTGGCCGGGCGGACCGTCGAGGCGGTGGAGGTGCTCCACCCCCGGGCCGTACGCAGGCACCTGGCGGGCGGTGCCGACTTCGCGGCGCGCCTCGCGGGCCAGACCATCGGGGTGCCGCGGCGGCGCGGGAAGTACCTGTGGCTGCCCCTGGAGGGGCGGGACCTGTCCGTCCTCGGCCACCTCGGGATGAGCGGACAGCTGCTGGTGCAGCCGGCCGACGCCCCCGACGAGAAGCACCTGCGGATCCGGCTCCGCTTCGCCGACGACACGGACACCGAGCTGCGCTTCGTCGACCAGCGCACCTTCGGCGGGCTCTCGCTGCACGAGACCGTCCCGGGCAGCGACGAGGGGCTGCCCGACGTGATCGCGCACATCGCCCGCGACCCGCTGGACCCCCTCTTCGACGAAGGGGCCTACCACCTGGCGCTGCGCGCCAAGCGCACCACCGTCAAGCGGGCGCTGCTGGACCAGTCTCTGATCAGCGGCGTCGGCAACATCTACGCCGACGAGGCGCTGTGGCGCGCGAAGCTGCACTACGAGCGCCCCACCGCGACCCTCACCCGCCCCCGGAGCGCGGAACTCCTCGCCCACGTGCGGGAGGTCATGAACGCCGCGCTCGCCGTCGGCGGGACCAGCTTCGACAGCCTGTACGTCAACGTGAACGGCGAGTCCGGCTACTTCGACCGGTCGCTCGACGCCTACGGGCGCGAGGGCGAGCCCTGCCGCCGCTGCGGCACCCCGATGCGGCGCCTGGCCTGGATGAACCGGTCCAGCTACTTCTGCCCGCGCTGTCAGCGGCCGCCGCGCGCCGCGTCGTAGGTCGCCCGGGAGACGAGCACGTCGTCCATGCTGCCCTCCAGCAGGTGGATCAGGGCGAGCAGGCGCTCGGCGACCTCGCGGCCCAGGGGGGTCAGCTCGTAGTCGACGCGGGGCGGGTTGGTCGGCTGCGCCTCGCGCAGCACTATCCCGTCCCGCTCCAGCGCGTGCAGGGTCTGGGAGAGCATCTTCTCGCTCACGCCGTCGACACGGCGGCGCAGCTCGTTGAACCGGCAGGGGCCCTCGCGCAGGGCGCCCACGGTGAGGCTGCCCCAGCGGCCCGTGACGTGTTCCAGGGTTTCCCGTGAGGGGCAGGCGCGCGCGAAGACGTCGAACGGCAGGTCGGCCGGGAGGGCTTCGGTACAGGCAGGGTTCTCCATGGAACAAGCGTACTCCCGGGCAGCGCTAACTGTCTGCTTGCGCTTTCCAAAAGTTAGTGCTTCTCTTGGTTCAGCGCAGCCATGCGCCCCGGTCGCACTGCGCCGCCCCACGCTTTCGAGGAGAACAGCCATGTCCGCGAACACCCCCACCCCCGTCGTCTCCATTGCCTACCACTCGGGCTACGGGCACACCGCCGTCGTCGCCGAGGCCGTCCGGGCCGGCGCCGCCGACACGGGCGCGACGGTCCACCTGATCAAGGTCGACGAGATCACCGACGCCGAGTGGGCGCTGCTGGACGAGTCGGACGCGATCATCTTCGGCTCGCCGACCTACATGGGCACCGCCTCGGGCGCCTTCCACGTCTTCGCCGAGGCCACCTCGAAGCGCTGGTTCGGCGACGCCTGGCAGGACAAGGTCGCGGCGGGCTTCACCAACTCCGCCTCCAAGGCCGGCGACAAGCTGAACACCCTGCAGTACTTCCAGATGCTGGCCTCGCAGCACGGCATGAGCTGGGTCAACCTGGGTCTGAAGCCGGGCTGGAACTCCACCGCCGGCACCGAGTTCGACCTCAACCGCCTCGGCTTCTCCTCCGGCGCGGCTGCCCAGACCAACTCCGACGAGGGTCCGGAGGGCGTCCACAAGGCCGACATCGCCACCGCCGAGCACCTGGGCCGGCGCGTCGCCGAGCACACCCGCGTGGTCGTCGCGGGCCGGGCTGCCCTGGCGGCGGCCGCGGTCTGACCGCACGCATGGGAGAAGGGCGGACCACCCGAGGGTGGTCCGCCCTTCCCGTTGCGCTCCGCCGGACCGGTCAGAAGCCGAAGTCCTGCGTCCACCAGGGGCCGCCGGAGGCGAAGTAGACGCCGACGCCCAGGGTGCGGAACTCGCAGTTGAGGATGTTCGCCTTGTGGCCGGGGCTGTTCATCCAGGCCTGCATCACGGACTTCGCGTCGCCCTGGCCGCGCGCGATGTTCTCGCCGCCCATGCCGGAGACCCCCGCGTTCTGGGCCCGCTGCCAGGGGGAGTTCCCGTCCGGGTCGGTGTGGTCGAAGAAGCCCCGTACGGCCATGTCCTTGCTGAAGGCGCCGGCCAGCGCCGCGAGCGGCGGGTTCGCCCGCACGGGAACGCACCCGGCCTGGGCCCGCTCCTGGTTCACGAGTGCGAGCACCTCGGCCTCCTCCGCCGAGTGCCCGTCGCCGGCCGTGGGGGCGGCGGGAACGGGGGTGGCGGGCGGCTTGGGGGCGGCGGGCTTCGGGGTGGCGGTCTCCTCCGGAGCCTTCTCGGGTGCCTTCGTGGAGGCCGAGGGAGAGGCAGGCGCCGAGGGCGACCCGGAGGGGGACGCCGAGGGCGACGGGGAGGGCGAGGCCGAGGGCGTGCCGGGGGAGGCGCTGCCCTGCGGGGCGGCGGCGGAAGCCCGGCCCGACAGGTTGGCCAGGCCGTTCGGCTGCTCGACGGGCCCGCGGGAGGCGGTGGCGGAGGGCTCGGACCGGGCCTCCGTCTTCTCCTCGGCGCCCGTGCCGACGTACGGGAAGGAGCCGCCGACGGGGACGAACCCGGTCGTCACGGCCGCCGTACCGAGGGCCACGGCCACGGAAGCGCCGAGCAGCCCGGTGCGCACGGCGGTGCGCTTGGCGCCGCGCCGAGGTGCGGCGTGG
Source organism: Streptomyces sp. NBC_00158 (assembly GCF_045160885.1). Classification (NCBI taxonomy): domain Bacteria; kingdom Bacillati; phylum Actinomycetota; class Actinomycetes; order Kitasatosporales; family Streptomycetaceae; genus Streptomyces; species Streptomyces sp. NBC_00158. The sequence goes on along the minus strand of NZ_CP108161.1, from coordinate 1,933,862 downwards.
AGTCGGTGGCGTCCCATGGGTGCCGTGCCTTCCCTTTGCAAGATCAACGTTTGCTCACTCGAAAGGGTGAGTCATTGGTGGGGGACTGTAGTCCATGTGCAAAGGGGGGCGATGGGCTCCGCGACCGTTTGCCCGGTTAGCGTTCATGCATGGACGAAGACGTACGCATGACCGCCTGGGTGCGCGGCCGTGTACAGGGAGTGGGCTTCCGCTGGTTCACCAGGGCCAATGCCCTGGAGATCGGAGGCATGGCCGGCTTCGCGCTCAACCTCGACGACGGCCGAGTGCAGGTCGTGGCGGAAGGTCAACGTGAGAATTGCCACCGGCTGCTGGAGTGGCTCCGCTCCGCCGACACGCCCGGACGGGTGGACGGGGTGACGGAGATCTGGGGCACACCGCGCGGCGGATACGACGGTTTCGAGATCCGGTGATCAATCGACTGATCATGGACTGATCAGATCCCCGGAACGTCCGCACCCGGTCGGATCTGCGCATTCGCCGCCGACGCGTTGCCGCGGCGGTCGATCCGTGGAAGGCTCGGAGACGAGGTTGATCTCTCCGCCCCTTGCGCGGACCGGGCCGCCCGCCGATACGGGGCGTGATCGTGTTGACCGTCAAACTTTTTGGTGAGACGCTGGAAGCCCCGCGCACCTGAGCTGTTTGGCAGTGGTGGCACTAGCAAGCGCAGTGACAGACTGTCGCTGCCGGACATCCGCGGGTGCGATTCCCTCACGACCCACACCGCTTCGGTCGGTCACTCAGTGTGGAGGACCATCCATCATGGCAAAGGCGCTTCTCGGTTACGTCGGCGGTTCCGACCCGCGACTCCTCGCCGAGATGCGACGGCTTCAGCAGCGCGTCCAGGACCTCGAGTCCGAGCTCGGACGGATCCAGTCCGAGAACGACGCTCTGACCGCGGCCGCCGCTCAGCACGGAGACTCGCTGCTCGACAGCATCGAGATCGACGTACCCCAGGCGGAGCCTGCGCTCACCTGATTCGCGCTTCACCCGTCGTTCGACTCCAGCCCCGAATGATATGCAAGGGACGCCTCGGCGTCCCTTCTTTCATTCCCCTGCGCATTGCGCGTTGAGCCAGGTGGGGGGCTGATTCCCTTAACGTCTGATGTGCCCTGCACCTTCATGGGTGAAACCGAACGTGAAAGGTAGAGTCCGGCGGCGTGCACCTCAAGTCCCTGACCCTGCGTGGCTTCAAATCCTTCGCCTCCGCCACCACCCTGCGCTTCGAACCCGGGATCACCTGCGTCGTCGGACCCAACGGATCCGGCAAGTCCAACGTGGTGGACGCGCTGTCCTGGGTCATGGGGGAACAGGGAGCCAAATCCCTGCGCGGCGGGAAGATGGAAGACGTCATCTTCGCGGGCACCACGGGACGGCCGCCCCTGGGACGGGCCGAGGTCTCCCTCACCATCGACAACTCCGACGGCGCGCTGCCCATCGACTACGCCGAGGTCACCATCACGCGGATCATGTTCCGCGGTGGCAGCAGCGAATACCAGATCAACGGTGACACCTGCCGGCTCCTCGACATCCAGGAGCTGCTCTCCGACTCCGGCATCGGCCGCGAGATGCACGTCATCGTCGGACAGGGACAGCTCGACTCCGTCCTGCACGCCGACCCGACGGGCCGCCGCGCCTTCATCGAGGAGGCCGCGGGCGTACTGAAGCACCGCAAGCGCAAGGAGAAGGCGCTGCGCAAACTCGACGCGATGCAGGCCAACCTCGCGCGGGTGCAGGACCTGGCCGACGAACTGCGCCGCCAGCTCAAGCCCCTGGGCCGGCAGGCGGCGGTGGCCCGCCGGGCCGCCGTGATCCAGGCCGACCTGCGCGACGCGAAGCTGAGGCTGCTCGCGGACGACCTGGTGGCGCTGCGGGGCGCGCTGGACGCGGAGATCGCGGACGAGGCAGCCCTCAAGGAGCGCAAGGAGTCCGCCGAGCGGGACCTCGCCGAGGCGCTGCGCCGGGAGGCCGAGCTGGAGGAATCGGTACGCCGCCTCGCGCCGCGGCTCCAGCGAGCCCAGCAGACCTGGTACGAGCTGTCGCAGCTCGCCGAGCGGGTGCGCGGCACCGCTTCGCTGGCCGAGGCCAGGGTCAGGAGCGCGTCCGCGCCGGTGGAGGAGGAGCGGCGCGGCCGCGACCCCGAGGAGATGGAGCGGGAGGCCGCGCGGATCCGGGAGCAGGAGGCGGAGCTGACCGCCGCGCTGGAGGCGGCCGAGCGGGCCCTGGAGGACACCGCCGCGCACCGGGCCGAGCTGGAGCGGGCCCTCGCGGAGGAGGAGCGCCGGCTGCGGGACGCCGCGCGGGCCATCGCCGACCGGCGTGAGGAACTGGCGCGGCTGACCGGGCGGCTCGGGGCGGCCCGGTCGCGGGCGGGCGCGGCGCAGGCGGAGATCGAGCGGCTCGTGGCGGCCCGGGACGAGGCCGAGGCGCGGGCGGTGGCGGCCCGGGAGGAGTACGAGGAGCTGGCCGGGGAGGTCGGCGGACTTGAGGACCCCTCGGTGGAGGGGGAGTACGAGGCGGCCAGGGCCGGGCTGACCGGGGCGGAGGCCGCACTCGGCGCCGCCCGGGAGGCGCTGGGCGCGGCGGAACGGTCCCGCGCGGCGGTGTCGGCCCGGCGGGAGGCGCTCGCGCTGGGGCTGCGGCGCAAGGACGGGACCGGGGCGCTGCTCGCGGTGCGGGAGCGGCTGGCCGGGGTGCTGGGGCCGGCTGCGGAGCGGGTGTCGGTGGTCCCGGGGTACGAGGTGGCGGTGGCCGCCGCGCTGGGCTCCGCCGCGGACGCGGTGGCCGTCGCCTCGGCGGGGGCGGCCGCCCTTGCCATCCGGCACCTGCGCGATGCCGATGCGGGGCGGGCCACGTTCCTGATCGCCCCGCCCGAGCCCGCCGTTCCGGGGCAGGCCCCGGCCCCTGTGGGCCCGCCTGCCCAGGGCTCTGCCGGCCTGCCCGGGCAGGCCCAGGGGCCCGGAACCGGAAATCTCCCCCACCCCGCCCCTTCCCACAGTGCCGATCAGCGGCTCCGCCGCGGGTGGGGCTCCGCCCCGGACCCCGCGCCTCAAGCGCCGGCGGGGCTGGAGGTGGCGGTGGTGAGCCACGGAGCCGTGGCTCGGGCGGGGTACCTGGCGGCCGCTTCGCTCGTGCGGGGGGACGACGAGGTGCTGCGGGCCGTGGGGTGGGTGCTGCGGGACCACGTGGTGGTCGGGAGCCTGGAGGAGGCCGAGGCGGTCGTGGCCGCGCGGCCGGACCTGGTCGCGGTGACCGCCGACGGGGACGTACTCGGGGCCCACCTCGCGCACGGCGGCTCCGCGGGCGCGCCCAGCCTCATCGAGGTGCAGGCCGCCGTCGACGAGGCGGCGGCGGAACTGGAGCGGCTGGACGGCGAGTGCCGTGAGCTGGCCGGGGCGGAAGCGACGGCCCGGCAGCACCGCGACGGGGCGGCGGCCCGCGTCGAGGAGCTGGCGGAGCTGCGCCGGGCCGGGGAGAAGGCCCGCGCGGGGGCCGCCCAGCAGCTCGGGCGGCTCGCCGGGCAGGCGAAGGGCGCCGCGGGCGAGGCCGAGCGCAGCGCCCGGGCGGCGGCCACCGCCCAGGAGGCGCTCGAACGCGCGCGGGAAGACGTGGAGGAGTGCGCGGAGCGGCTCGCGGTCGCGGAGGAGATGCCGCTGGCGGAGGAGCCCGACACCTCGGCCCGGGACCGGCTCTCCGCCGACGGGGCGAACGCGCGGCAGACCGAGATGGAGGCCCGCCTCCAGCTGCGTACGCACGAGGAGCGGGTCAAGGGCCTGGCCGGCCGGGCCGACTCGCTCGACCGGGGCGCCCGCGCCGAGCGCGAGGCCCGTACCCGTGCGGAGCGGCGCCGGCAGCGCCGCCGGTACGAGGCCGAGGTGGGCCGGGCCGTCGCCGACGGGGCCCGCCAGCTGCTGGCGCACCTGGAGGTGTCGGTCGGCCGGGCGGAGCTGGAGCGTTCGGCCGCCGAGCACGCCAAGGGGCTGCGCGAGCAGGAGCTCGGCGAGGCCCGCGGCCGGGGCCGCGACCTCAAGGGCGAGCTCGACAAGCTGACCGACTCCGTGCACCGGGGCGAGGTGCTCGGCGCCGAGAAGCGGCTGCGGATCGAGCAGCTGGAGGCGCGGGCGCTGGAGGAGCTGGGCGTGGAGCCCGTCGCCCTGGTGGCGGAGTACGGGCCCGACCAGCCGGTCCCCCCGTCCCCGCCGGCCGAGGGCGAGGTGCTCCCGGAGGACCCGGAGCACCCGCGCAACCGGCCGGGTCCCTTCGACCGGGCCCGGCAGGAGAAGCGGCTCAAGGCGGCCGAGCGGGCGTACCAGCAGCTGGGCAAGGTCAACCCGCTCGCCCTGGAGGAGTTCGCGGCGCTGGAGGAGCGCCACCAGTTCCTCAGCGAGCAGCTGGGCGACCTTCGGAAGACGCGTGCCGACCTCCTTCAAGTGGTGAAGGAGGTGGACCAGCGGGTCGAGCAGGTCTTCACCGAGGCCTACCGGGACACCGCCCGGGAGTTCGAGGGGGTGTTCTCGCGGCTGTTCCCCGGTGGCGAGGGACGTCTGGTGCTCACGGACCCGGACGACATGCTGGCCACCGGCGTGGACGTCGAGGCCCGTCCGCCGGGCAAGAAGGTCAAGCGGCTGTCGCTGCTGTCCGGCGGGGAGCGGTCGCTGACGGCCGTGGCGCTGCTGGTCTCCATCTTCAAGGCGAGGCCCAGCCCGTTCTACGTGATGGACGAGGTCGAGGCGGCGCTGGACGACACCAACCTCCAGCGGCTGATCCGCATCATGGAGGAGCTCCAGGAGAGCTCGCAGCTGATCGTGATCACGCACCAGAAGCGGACGATGGAGGTCGCGGACGCCCTCTACGGAGTCTCGATGCAGGGCGACGGGGTCTCGAAGGTCATCAGCCAGCGGCTCCGCTGACCCCTGCAACTTCAAGAAGTGAAAACAAAGCCCAAGCTCTGAACTTAATCAGACCTTCACATCGCCTATTGACTTCAGGAAATGAACACATAGGCTCTGTGCTGCCTCCCGCCTTCCAGTGGTGCCCGATCTTGACCTGTGCGCCACTAGGAGAACGGACAGAACCCCCCACGGAGCACACCTTGACCAGCAGCACTGCGCAGGCACCGGCGCCCGGCGGCGGCGGACGCGCGTCCCAGCCCGACCACCTCGGGCACGTCATCTTCATCACCGCGGCCGCCGCGATGGGCGGATTCCTCTTCGGCTACGACAGCTCCGTCATCAACGGCGCCGTCGTCGCCATCCGCGAACGCTTCGACATCGGTTCGGGCGCGCTCGCCCAGGTGATCGCCGCCGCGCTGATCGGCTGCGCGCTCGGCGCCGCCACCGCCGGCCGCCTCGCCGACCGGATCGGCCGCATCCGCTGCATGCAGATCGCCGCCGTGCTCTTCACGGCGAGCGCCATCGGCTCGGCCCTCCCGTTCGCGCTCTGGGACCTCGCCGTGTGGCGCGTCATCGGCGGCTTCGGCATCGGCATGGCCTCCGTCATCGGCCCCGCCTACATCGCCGAGGTGTCGCCGCCCGCCTACCGGGGCCGGCTGGCCTCCTTCCAGCAGGCCGCCATCGTCATCGGCATCGCCATCTCGCAGCTGGTCAACTGGGGCATCCTGAACCTCGCCGACGGCGACCAGCGCGGGAAGGTCGGCGGGCTGGAGGCCTGGCAGTGGATGCTCGGCGTGATGGTCGTCCCGGCCGTGCTCTACGGGCTGATGTCCTTCGTCATCCCCGAGTCGCCCCGCTTCCTCATCTCCGCCGGGCGCACCGAGGAGGCCCGCAAGGTGCTGGCCGAGGTCGAGGGGAGCACGGTCGACCTGGACGGCCGCGTCGCCGAGATCGAGGCGGCCATGCGCTCCGAGCACAAGTCCACCTTCAAGGACCTGCTCGGCGGCCGCTTCGGCCTGATGCCCATCGTCTGGATCGGCATCGGCCTCTCCGTCTTCCAGCAGCTCGTCGGCATCAACGTGATCTTCTACTACAGCTCCTCGCTGTGGCAGTCCGTCGGCATCGACCCGACCAGCTCGTTCCTGTACTCCTTCACCACGTCGATCATCAACATCATCGGCACGGTGATCGCGATGATCTTCGTGGACCGGATCGGCCGCAAGCCGCTCGCGCTGATCGGCTCGGCGGGCATGGCCGTCTCCCTCGGCCTGTGCGCGTGGGCGTTCTCGTACAAGACCGGCACCGGCGACGACATCTCCATGCCCGACACCCAGGGCACGATCGCGCTGATCGCCGCGCACGCCTTCGTCCTCTTCTTCGCCCTGTCCTGGGGCGTGGTGGTCTGGGTGCTGCTCGGAGAGATGTTCCCCAACCGGATCCGCGCCGCCGCCCTCGGTGTCGCCGCCGCGGCCCAGTGGGTCGCCAACTGGGTCATCACCGTCACCTTCCCGACCCTGTCGGACTGGAACCTGTCCGGCGCGTACGTCATCTACACGGTCTTCGCCCTGCTCTCGATCCCGTTCATCCTCAAGTGGGTGCCGGAGACCAAGGGCAAGGCGTTGGAGGAGATGGGGTAACAAACCCCCGCCACCGCCCCTCTCCTCCGCGGTCCTGCCCCGGCTCAGTCCCTGAGCCGGGGCAGGACCCTTTCGCACAGCAGCTGGAGGCTGCGCCGGCCCTCGTCCAGCGGCATCCCGCCGCACAGCGGGTGCAGTACGAGGTTCCCCGCCTCGCCCGCTGCGCGCGCGTACGCCACCGCCCCGTCCGGGTCGAGGATCCGGTAGACCCCCTCGGCCCTCAGCTCCTCGACCGTGCGGGCGCCGGACCGCACCGCCGAGCGGATGTCCTTGGACTGCCAGGAGGCGTACGTGCCCGCCTCGTGCAGGAAGTGCTTCCCGTACAGCGCCCACGCCCGGTCCGGGTCCTCCGCCACGTGCAGCAGCGGGGTCTCCCGCGCCGGCATCATGCAGAACCCCTCGGTGCCGTACTCCGCGAGCCGCTCCGCGTAGTACGCCTCCAGCTCCGGCAGGTGCGCGCTCGGGAAGAACGGCAGCCCGAGCCGGGCCGCCCGCCGCGCCGCCGCCTTCGAACTCCCGCCCACCAGCAGCATCGGGTGCGGCTGGGTGAACGGCACCGGGGTCACCTTCACGGTGCGGCCCCGGAACTCGAACGGCTCGCCGGTCCAGGCCTTCAGCAGGGTCTCCAGCAGCTCGTCCTGGAGCCTGCCGCGGCGCCCCCACTCCACCCCGTGCTGCTCGTACTCCTCGGGCCGGTAGCCGATGCCGGCCACGGTCACCAGCCGCCCGCCGCCGATGAGGTCCAGGACGGCGATGTCCTCGGCCACCTTCAGCGGGTCGTGCAGCGGGCCGATGATCGCCGAGACGGTGACGGCGATCCGCCGGGTGGCGCCCAGGACGGCTCCGGCGAACGCGAAGGGGGAGGGCAGCCAGTTGTTGTCGGTGCCGTGGTGCTCCTCGGTCTGGATCGTGTCGATCCCGTGCTCGTCGGCGTAGCGGGCCATCTCCACCGCCGCCTGGTAGCGGGCGGCCAGCGTCGCGGGGGTGCCGTCGGGGTCGATCAGGTTGAACCGGGCCACGGTGATGGGCATGGGAAGTCCCCCTTCGCCGGATGCGGACGGTCGGGCGAGGGGGGACGTTAGCTGACGTGGCGTCAGTTGGACAGGGTCCCGGCCGGGACGCGCTCCGCACCGGACTCCGGCGCCACGGGGGCCTGGGTGCGCGGCAGTACGGCGTACAGGGCGGCGGAGACCAGGATGCCGGTCACCCAGCCGAGGCCGTTCTCGCCGATCCAGGTGGAGGCGAGCGGTCCGCTGAACCAGTCCACCTTGGTGAACAGCAGGCCCGCCACCAGGGCCGCGCCCCAGGCCGTCATGGCCTGCCAGGCGAAACCGCCCCGGTACCAGTAGGCGCTGCCCGGCGTGGTGTCCAGCAGCGCGGCACCGTCGTAGGAGGGGCGGCGCAGCATGTCCACGCCGAACACGCCGATCCACGCCGAGAAGGCCACGGCCAGCAGGGTGAGGAAGGAGATGAACGAGCCGAAGAAGCTGGTCGCCACCACCATCAGCAGGAAGCCGAAGACCAGGCTGATGACGGCGTTCACGCTGACCGCCCAGGCGCGCGGCACCTTGATGCCCAGGGTCTGCGCGGTGAACCCGGCCGAGTACATCGACATCGAGTTGATCAGCAGCATCCCGATCAGGGCGATCAGCAGGTAGGGCACCGCGATCCAGGTCGGCAGCAGCTCGCCGATGAAGGAGACGGGGTCCTGTGCGCTCGCCAGGTCCGGCGTGCCGACGGCCATCACCGCGCCCATCAGCACCATCGGCAGGACCACCACGCCCGCGCCGCCGATCGTCGCGCCGACCATCCCCTTGGCGGAGGCGGTGCGCGGCAGGTAGCGGGTGAAGTCCGGACCGGACGGCACCCAGCTGATGCCGCCCGCCGCGATGGTGCCGATGCCCGCGACCATCATCGCCGTGGAGCCGGCCGGCTTGGCGAAGACGGCCGACCAGTCGGTGGTGAAGAGGAGGTAGCCGAGGACGAGCACGCTGAAGCCGCCGAAGAGGTACGTCGACCACTTCGAGCAGGCCCGCAGCGCGTTGATGCCCAGCCCCGAGACCACGAAGGTGCAGCCCACGAAGAACAGCAGGGTGACCACGATGAGCGCGGTGTTGCTCTTCACGCCGAAGAGCAGGTCCAGGACGGTCAGCACGGCGTAGGCGCCGCTGACCGCGTTGATGGTCTCCCAGCCCCAGCGCGCCACCCAGATCAGGGCGCCGGGGAAGAGGTTGCCGCGCTGGCCGAACACGGCGCGCGAGAGCGCCATGCCCGGCGCGCCGCCGCGCTTTCCGGCGACGGAGATCAGGCCGACGATCCCGTACGAGACGACGGGCGCGGCGAGCGCGACGACCAGCACCTGCCAGATGTTGAGCTTGTTGAAGATCACCAGGCCCGCGCCCATGGTGAGCAGCAGCACGCTGATGTTCGCGGCGACCCAGGTCGGGACCAGCTCGCGGACCCGGCCGGTGCGCTCGGCGTCCGGTACGGGCTCCAGCCCGCGGGTCTCGGCTGCGGTCTTGCCGGTGGCCTGGGCTGCTGCGGTTCCGGCGGCGGTTCCGGCTGCGGTCTCGGCCGGTATGGCGCCGGTGGCGGGCTCGGCGGGCATGCGGTTGCTCCGTGGGGCGTGCGAGGGCGGGAAGTCGTCCATCATCGTAGATTTGCGCCGAATTGCACAAATGGGGGCTTAGGGTCCGGTACGGGTGCCGAGGTCCGGGCTCCGGGGCGGCCGTGGCCGATACTGGGAGGGTTATGGAAATCCTCATCCTTGCTGTAGTCATCGCCCTGGTCGCGGTCGGCGCGATCAGCGGGCTCGTGGTCAGCAGCCGCAAGAAGAAGCAGCTGCCCCCCACGGCGCCGCCGAGCACGCCGACCATCACTGCCCCGCCCGCCGAACCGCAGGTGGGGGAGGACTCCGCACCGACGGCCGAAGAGCCGCGCCGGACCATCGAGGAGGTCGTGCTCCCCGAGGCCGGGACCGCGGCCCCCGAGGCCGAGGCGCCCGTCGCCGAGCCGGAGGCCCCGGCCGCGCCCGAGATCGAGGTGCCCGAGCCGACCGCCGGCCGCCTGGTCCGGCTGCGCGCGCGGCTCGCCCGTTCGCAGAACTCGCTCGGCAAGGGGCTGCTCACGCTGCTCTCGCGCGAGCACCTCGACGAGGACACCTGGGAGGAGATCGAGGAGACCCTCCTCATCGCCGACGTCGGTGTCGCGCCGACGCAGGAACTGGTGGAGCGGCTCCGCGAGCGGGTCAAGGTGCTCGGCACCCGCACCCCCGCCGAGCTGCGCACCCTGCTGAAGGAGGAGCTGCTGACCCTGGTCGGCACCGACTTCGACCGCACCGTGAAGACCGAGAGCGGCACTGACACCCCGGGCGTCGTGATGGTCGTCGGCGTCAACGGCACCGGCAAGACCACCACCACCGGCAAGCTCGCCCGGGTGCTCGTCGCCGACGGCCGCAGCGTGGTGCTCGGCGCCGCCGACACCTTCCGCGCCGCCGCCGCCGACCAGCTCCAGACCTGGGGCGAGCGCGTCGGCGCCCGTACCGTCCGCGGCCCCGAGGGCGGCGACCCGGCCTCCATCGCCTACGACGCGGTCAAGGAGGGCATCGCCGAGGGCGCCGACGTGGTGCTCATCGACACCGCCGGCCGGCTCCACACCAAGACCGGCCTCATGGACGAGCTCGGCAAGGTCAAGCGCGTCGTGGAGAAGCACGGCCCGCTGGACGAGATCCTGCTGGTCCTGGACGCCACCACCGGCCAGAACGGCCTGACCCAGGCGCGCGTCTTCGCCGAGGTCGTGGACATCACCGGCATCGTGCTCACCAAGCTCGACGGCACCGCCAAGGGCGGCATCGTCGTCGCCGTCCAGCGCGAGCTGGGCGTCCCGGTCAAGCTCGTCGGCCTCGGCGAGGGCCCGGACGACCTGGCCCCCTTCGAGCCGGAGGCGTTCGTGGACGCCCTCATCGGCGACTGAGGCATCCGAGCCTCGCCGGAGCACCTGCGCAGACCAGTGCCCCCGTGTCCGTCCAGGACCCGGGGGCACTGCCGTGGACGGGGGCCGTCAGCGGCGGAAGCGGTGACAGGTGTAGGCCAGGGTGCCGAGCAGCAGCCGGGCCTGCGGGGGGCCGCCCGCACTGTCCAGCGCGGGCCCGCGCAGCCACGCGGCCGGGCCCAGGCCCGCGTGGTCGCAGGGCGGGGCGGTCAGGAAGGCGCCGTGGCCCAGGGCGCGCAGGTCGAGGTCGGCGTCGTCCCAGCCCATCCGGTACAGCAGCTCGGGCAGCTCGGCGGCGGCGCCCGGGGCGACGAAGAACTGCGCCCGGCCGTCCGGGGTGGCCGTCACGGGCCCCAGCGGCAGGCCCATCCGCTCCAGCCGGACCAGGGCGCGCCGGCCGGCCTCGGCGGAGACCTCGATGACGTCGAAGGAGCGGCCGACCGGGAGCAGGATCGCCGAGCCCGGGTACTCGCCCCAGATCTCGGAGACCTCGTCCAGAGTGGCGCCCCCCGGGACGGTCGGAGCGAAGTCCAGCGGGTGCGCCCCCGGCGCACCGCAGTTCGTATGACCGCAAGAGCAGTCGCGGCCCGGACCCGCGGCGCGGGCGCCGGGGACCGCGTCCCAGCCCCAGAGCCCGGTGTACTCCGCCACCGTCGTGCACTCCGAGGTCCGTCCGCGGCGCCGGACGCCGGAACGGAACTCCTTGGTGCCGCGGCTGCCGCCGATCGTGAAGCCCATGCCCATGCCCCCTCCAACGGGTCGGACGCGCCGGTGGTTACGACGTCGGCGAGACCTGTCGGAGGCCGGGTGCGGCGCGCCGTCCACCGGAGCCGCCCGGCGCACTCCTCGCCGCGCGCGCCCCGAGCGCACTCCCGTCCAACCACTGCTGTTTCGCCTTGGTGTCAAGTGAATCGCGCCTGGCCGGTGGCGAGTTCATTCGAAGGGGTGGCGAATGGTGGCGTTTCTGGAATCGACCTCGCCGACGGGGTGATCGTAGGATTACTTTCGGTGCACGAACCTGGACGGCGGACCCCAACCGTGGGTATGCCGGAGGCAATCGGTGGAGGACCTGTGAAGGTCCCTGGCGGAGTCGGCCGCCACGGCCAGGGTTCCGTGTGAAGAGGCGATGCGGATGGGGGCGTTCCAGTGAGCGGCAACGGCGCAAGCGGAACGAGCGGCGAATCCGCTGTCCGGAACGAACAGCTGACCTCGTGGTTCGTCCGCAGCGGCTGGTCCAAGGGCGAACTCGCCCGCCAGGTCAACCGCCGCGCGCGCCAGATGGGCGCCCACCACATCAGCACCGACACCTCCCGCGTGCGCCGCTGGCTCGACGGAGAACAGCCCCGCGAACCCGTCCCGCGGATCCTCTCGGAGCTCTTCTCCGAACGCTTCGGCTCCGTCGTCGCCATCGAACAGCTCGGCCTGCGCACCGCCCACCAGACCCCCTCCGTCTCCGGCGTCGACCTGCCCTGGGCCGGCCCGCAGACCGTGGAACTGCTCAGCGAGTTCTCCCGCAGCGACCTGATGCTCGCCCGCCGGGGCTTCCTCGGGACCTCCCTCGCGCTCTCCGCCGGCCCCGCCCTCATCGAGCCCATGCAGCGCTGGCTCGTCCCCTCCCCGGCCGCCGACCTCGGACCCCGCCCCGAGGCCGGGCCCCCGGGCGCGCTCGGCGGACACCGGCCGCCCCGGCTCTCCGAGCCGGAACTCGACCTCCTCGAAGCCACCACCGTGATGTTCCGCCAGTGGGACGCCCAGTGCGGCGGCGGACTGCGCCGCAAGGCCGTCGTCGGACAGCTCCACGAGGTCACCGACCTGCTCCAGGAGAGCCACCCGGCCCCCGTCATGAAGCGGCTGTTCAAGGTCGCCGCCGAACTCGCCGAACTCGCCGGCTGGATGAGCTACGACATCGGCCTGCACCCCACCGCGCAGAAGTACTTCGTCCTCGCGCTGCACGCCGCGAAGGAAGCCGGTGACAAGCCGCTGGGCTCGTACATCCTCTCCGGCATGAGCCGCCAGATGATCCACCTGGGACGCCCCGAGGACGCCCTGGAACTCATCCACCTCGCCCAGTACGGCAGCCGCGACTGCGCCGGACCGCGCACCCAGGCCATGCTGTACGCGATGGAGGCCCGCGCCTACGCCAACATGGGCCAGCCCAGCCGCTGCAAGCGGGCCGTGCGGATGGCCGAGGACACCTTCTCCGACGTCGGCTTCGACTCCGAGCCCGAACCCGACTGGATCCGGTTCTTCTCCGAGGCCGAGCTCAACGGCGAGAACTCGCACTCCTACCGAGACCTCGCCTACGTCGCGGGCCGCAGCCCCACCTACGCCTCCCTCGCCGAACCGGTCATGGAGCGGGCCGTGGAACTCTTCGCCAAGGACGAGGAGCACCAGCGCTCGTACGCCCTGAACCTCGTCGGCATGGCCACCGTCCACCTGCTCCAGCGCGAGCCGGAACAGGCCACCGTCCTCGTCGACCAAGCCCTCGACGTGGCGAGAAAGGTACGGTCCGAACGGGTGAACACCCGGCTCCGCAAGACCGTCGACACCGCTGCACGTGAATACGGGGACGTCGCCGAGGTGGTCCGGCTGACCGACCTCCTCGCCTCCCGGCTGCCCGAGGCCGCCGAGGCCGTCTGAGCCGCCCCGCGGCCCGGGCGCACGCCTGACGTGCGCCCCACCCCCGCCTGACCCTCACATGACCCGGACCGGACCCGTACCTCACCGGTTCATGGAGGCGTAACACGCCCGACCTCTTCGTCATCGGAGCGAAACACCCAGCGGCGCCGCCGGAAACCGTCCTGCGCGAATCTCAGGGCCAATAACCGGCCAGACCTTACGCCGCCGCTCAGGTTTCCCACGATCGCCCGCACGCGAACGTACCGACGACGAGGAGACGCCGATGGCATCAGCCATCACGACCCTCGCAGCAGACGCCCCGACCCTGTCTGCCGCGAACACCGGGTTCATGCTCATCTGCTCCGCCCTGGTCATGCTGATGACCCCGGGACTCGCCTTCTTCTACGGAGGCATGGTCCGCGTCAAGAGCAGCCTCAACATGCTGATGATGAGCTTCATCAGCCTCGGGATCGTCACGATCCTCTGGGTCCTCTACGGCTTCAGCCTCGCCTTCGGCACCGACTCCGGCTCCCTGATCGGCTGGAACTCCGACTACGTCGGCCTCAGCGGCATCGGCCTCACCGAGCTGTGGGACGGCTACACCATCCCCGTCTACGTCTTCGCCGTCTTCCAGCTGATGTTCGCCGTCATCACCCCCGCCCTGATCAGCGGCGCCCTCGCCGACCGCGTCAAGTTCAGCGCCTGGGTGCTCTTCACCGCCCTGTGGGTCACCGTCGTCTACTTCCCCGTCGCCCACTGGGTGTGGGGCGCTGGCGGCTGGCTCTTCGAGCTCGGCGTCATCGACTTCGCCGGCGGCACCGCCGTCCACATCAACGCGGGCGCCGCCGCCCTCGGCGTCATCCTCGTCATCGGCAAGCGCGTCGGCTTCAAGAAGGACCCGATGCGCCCGCACAGCCTCCCCCTGGTCATGCTCGGCGCGGGCCTGCTGTGGTTCGGCTGGTTCGGCTTCAACGCCGGCTCCTGGCTCGGCAACGACGACGGCATCGGCGCCGTCATGTTCGTGAACACCCAGGTCGCCACCGCCGCCGCCATGCTCGCCTGGCTCGGCTACGAGAAGCTGCGCCACGGCTCCTTCACCACCCTCGGAGCCGCCTCCGGCGCCGTCGCCGGCCTCGTCGCCATCACCCCCGCCGGCGGCTCCGTCAGCCCGCTCGGCGCGATCGCCGTCGGCGCCATCGCCGGCGTGCTGTGCGCCATGGCCGTCGGCCTCAAGTACAAGTTCGGCTACGACGACTCCCTCGACGTGGTCGGCGTCCACCTCGTCGGCGGCATCGCCGGCTCCCTTCTCGTAGGCCTCTTCGCCACCGGCGGCGTCCAGTCCGAGGCCAAGGGCCTCTTCTACGGCGGCGGCCTCGAACAGCTCGGCAAGCAGGCCGTCGGAGTCTTCTCCGTCCTCGCCTACTCCCTCGTGGCATCCGCGATCATGGCCTTCCTCCTCGACAAGACCATCGGGATGCGGGTCGCGGAGGACGTCGAGGTCTCCGGCATCGACCAGGTCGAGCACGCCGAGACCGCCTACGACTTCAGCGGCGCCGGCGGCGGGATCTCCTCCCGCACCACCGCCGCACCCGCACCCGCCGCCGCGAGCAAGAAGGTCGACGCATGAAGCTGATCACCGCCATCGTCAAGCCCTACAAGCTGGACGAGATCAAGGAAGCCCTCCACGCCTTCGGAGTCCAGGGCCTCACCGTCTCCGAGGCCAGCGGGTACGGCCGCCAGCGCGGCCACACCGAGGTCTACCGCGGCGCCGAGTACACCGTGGACCTCGTACCGAAGATCCGCATCGAGGTGCTCGTCGAGGACGAGGAGGCCGAAGAGCTCATCTCCGTCATCGTCAGCGCCGCCCGGACCGAGAAGATCGGCGACGGCAAGGTGTGGAGCGTCCCCGTGGACTCGGTCGTCCGGGTCCGCACCGGCGAGCGCGGCGCCGACGCGCTGTAGGGAGCCCCGGGTGACGAGCGCCGAAGAGACCACGAAGGACGACCCGGCCGGCTCCGGACCCGGCGGCTACGCCGAGGCCCGGCTGCGACTCCTCCAGGAGGAGTCGCGGTCCGGGCCCGCCCGGCGTTCCGCCCTGTCCGGGCTGACCGACCAATGGCTGGACGCACAGTTCGCGCGGGCCGTGCGGGAGACCGGCGTACGCGGCGCCGCCCTCGTCGCCGTCGGCGGCTACGGACGCGCCGACCTCTCCCCGCGCAGCGACCTCGACCTGCTGCTCCTCCACGACGGCAAGGCCCGCCCCGCCGACCTGTCGGCCCTCGCCGACCGCCTCTGGTACCCCGTGTGGGACCTCGGCCTGGCCCTCGACCACTCGGTGCGCACCCCCGCCGAGGCCCGCAAGACCGCAGCCGAGGACCTCAAGGCCCACCTCGGACTGCTCGACGCGCGGCTCGTCTCCGGCGACGCCGGACTCCTCGCCGGACTGCGCACCTCGGTGCTCGCCGACTGGCGCAACCAGGCCCCCAGGCGCCTCCCGCAGCTGCACGCCCTGTGCCGGGAGCGGGCCGAGCGGGCCGGGGAGCTGCGCTTCCTGCTGGAACCCGACCTCAAGGAGGCGCGCGGCGGGCTCCGCGACGCCACCGTCCTGCGGGCCGTCGCCGCGTCCTGGCTCGCCGACGCCCCGCGCGAGGGACTCGACGGTGCCCGGCGGCGGCTGCTGGACGCGCGCGACGCCCTGCACCTGGTCACCGGCCGGGCCACCGACCGGCTCTCGCTCCAGGAACAGCCCCAGGTCGCCGCCCGGCTGGGACTGCTCGACGCCGACGCGCTGCTGCGCGAGGTGTACGAGGCCGCGCGGGTGGTCGCGTACGCCGGCGACGTCACCTGGCGGGAGGTCGGGCGGGTGCTGCGCGCCCGGGCCGCCCGGCCGAGGCTGCGCGGGCTCCTCGGGACCCGGAGCACGGCCGCCCCCGAGCGGGCACCGCTGGCCGAGGGCGTGGTCGAGTCCGACGGGGAGGCGGTGCTCGCGCTCGCCGCCCGGCCCGACCGGGACCCTGTCCTGCCCCTGCGCTTCGGCGCCGCCGCCGCGCAGGCCGGCCTGCCCGTCTCGCTGCACGCCGTACGCCGTCTCGCCGCACAGGCCCGGCCGCTGCCCGTGCCGTGGCCGGCGGAGGCCCGGGAGCAGCTGCTGACCCTGCTCGGCGCGGGCGAGCCGATGGTCGGGGTGTGGGAGGCGCTGGAGGCCGAGGGCCTGATCGGCAGGCTGCTGCCCGACTGGGAGCGGGTGCGCTGCCGCCCCCAGCACAACCCCGTCCACACCTGGACGGTGGACCGGCACCTCATCGAGACGGCCGTACGGGCCTCGGCGCTGACCCGCCGGGTGGGCCGGCCCGACCTGCTGCTGATGGCGGCCCTGCTGCACGACATCGGCAAGGGCTGGCCCGGCGACCACTCCGTCGTCGGCGAGACCATCGCCCGGGACATGGCCGTACGGGTGGGCTTCGACGCCGAGGACACCGCCGTACTGGGCACCCTCGTACGCCACCACCTGCTGCTGGTGGACACCGCGACCCGCCGGGACCTGGACGACCCGGCGACCGTGCGGGCCGTCGCCGACGCCGTCGGCTCCCCCTCCACCCTGGAGATCCTGCACGCCCTGACCGAGGCCGACGCCCTGGCCACCGGCCCGGCCGCCTGGAGCACCTGGCGGGGCTCCCTGGTCGCCGACCTGGTGGGACGGGTCGCCGCCGCGCTGCGCGGCTCCCCGCCCGCCGCCACCGAACCGGAGATCCCGACCACCGAACAGGAACGCCTGTCGGTCGAGGCGCTGCGCACGGGCGAACCGGTGGTCGCGCTGCACGCGCGGGATGAGGAGGAGGACGACGCCGTCGGGGTGGAGCTGGTCGTCGCCGTACCGGACCAGCCCGGGGTGCTCCCGGCCGTGTCCGGGGTGCTGGCGCTGCACCGGCTGACCGTACGGGCCGCCGACCTGCGCTTCCTGGAGCTCGCGGAGCCGTCGGGGGAGGTGCTCGTGCTGCGCTGGCGGGTGGCGGCGGAGTTCGGGGCACTGCCGCAGGCGGCCCGGCTGCGGACGGACCTGGTGCGGGCGCTGGACGGCTCCCTGGACGTCCCGGCGAAGCTCGCCGCCCGCGAGGCGGCGTACCCGCGGCGGCGGGGCGTGGTCCCGCCGCCGCCCCGGGTCACGGTGGTCCCGGAGGTCTCCTCCCTGGCCACCGTCCTGGAGGTGCGGGCCCCCGACGCGGTGGGACTGCTGCACCGGATCGGGCGCGCCCTGGAAGCGGCGGGCGTCCGGGTCCGCAGCGCGCACGTCTCCACCCTGGGGGCGAACGCGGTGGACACGGTCTACGTCGTCGATCCGGACGGCAAACCCCTCCCGCCACCGGAGGCCGCCGCCGTGGCCGCCCGGGTCGAGCGGGCCTTGGCGTAGCCGCTGCGGGGGCCGGGGTCCCCTGCCCGCCCTTCCACCGTTCCCAGGGGCTCCGACCCTGACCCCGTTGCGCTCAAACGCCGTGCGGGCTGGAAATTCGCTGCGCGAATTCCAGCCCCGCCGGCGTTTGAGGCGCGGGGGTGCGGGGGCGGAGCCCCCGCAAGGGGTCCGGGGCGCAGCCCCGGGGAACGGGCGAAGGGCGGGTAGGGGACCTCGCCCCGCCGCAGCGGGACCGGCGCAGCCGCCGGCGGGGACCGGCTCCGCGCAGCGGGACCACAGCCCCGCCCCCGGGAGGGGGAACGGGCGGATACCCTGGGGGGCGACCATCACGCCCCCGACCCGAGGAATCGCGACCACCGTGTTCGATACGCTTTCCGACCGCCTCAGCGCGACCTTCAAGTCCCTCCGGGGCAAAGGCCGCCTCTCCGAGCAGGACATCGACGCTGCGGCGCGGGAAATCCGTATCGCCCTCCTCGAGGCCGACGTCGCCCTCCCCGTCGTCCGCTCCTTCATCGCGAACGTCAAGGAGCGGGCCCGCGGCGAGGAGGTCAGCAAGGCGCTGAACCCCGGCCAGCAGGTCCTGAAGATCGTCAACGACGAGCTGGTCTCCATCCTCGGCGGCGAGACCCGCCGGCTGCGCTTCGCCAAGACCGCGCCCACCGTGATCATGCTGGCCGGTCTCCAGGGTGCCGGTAAGACCACCCTCGCCGGAAAGCTCGGCTTCTGGCTGAAGGGGCAGGGCCACACCCCGCTCCTCGTCGCCTGCGACCTCCAGCGCCCCAACGCCGTCAACCAGCTCAGCGTGGTCGCCGACCGCGCGGGCGTCGCGGTCTACGCGCCCCAGCCCGGCAACGGCGTCGGCGACCCGGTCCAGGTGGCCAAGGACTCCGTCGAGTACGCCCGTGCCAAGCAGCACGACATCGTCATCGTCGACACCGCCGGCCGCCTCGGCATCGACCAGGAGCTGATGCAGCAGGCCGCGGACATCCGCGACGCGGTCAGCCCCGACGAGATCCTCTTCGTCGTCGACGCCATGATCGGCCAGGACGCGGTCAACACCGCCGAGGCCTTCCGCGACGGCGTCGGCTTCGACGGCGTGGTGCTCTCCAAGCTCGACGGCGACGCCCGCGGTGGTGCCGCGCTCTCCATCGCGCACGTCACCGGCAAGCAGATCATGTTCGCCTCGAACGGCGAGAAGCTCGACGACTTCGACGCCTTCCATCCCGACCGCATGGCGGGCCGGATCCTCGACATGGGTGACATGCTCACCCTCATCGAGCAGGCCGAGAAGACCTTCTCGCAGGCCGAGGCCGAGAAGATGGCGGCCAAGCTCGCCAAGGGTCCCAAGGAGTTCACGCTCGACGACTTCCTGGCCCAGATGGAGCAGGTCCGCAAGATGGGCTCCATCTCCAAGCTCCTCGGCATGCTGCCGGGCATGGGCCAGATCAAGGACCAGATCAACAACATCGACGAGCGCGACGTGGACCGCACCGCCGCGATCATCAAGTCGATGACCCCGGCCGAGCGCCAGGACCCGCACATCATCAACGGCTCGCGCCGCGCCCGTATCGCCAAGGGTTCCGGTGTCGAGGTCAGCGCCGTGAAGTCGCTCGTGGAGCGGTTCTTCGAGGCCCGCAAGATGATGTCCCGCATGGCCCAGGGCGGCGGCATGCCCGGCATGCCCGGCATCCCGGGCATGGGCGGCGGCCCCGGCCGGCAGAAGAAGCAGGTCAAGCAGGCCAAGGGCAAGCGCAAGAGCGGCAACCCGATGAAGCGCAAGGAAGAGGAGGCCGCGGCCGCGGCCCGCCGCGAGCAGGGCGCGCAGCCCGACGCTCCGGCCGCGGGCGGCAACCCGTTCGGTCTCCCCGCCGGCGGCGGCCAGCCGGGTCAGGACTTCGACCTGCCGGACGAGTTCAAGAAGTTCATGAAGTAGCGGGTGGGGAAGCCACCGCGGAAGGGCCCCGGGCGCGTCGTGCGCCCGGGGCCCTTCCGTATCTGCGGGGGCAGCGGGTTGATTTGTCGCATATCGTCGGCCGGAAGGACGGCAAGACGGCAAGACGGCAACAAGGCAAAACGGCATGACGGCATGACGGCATAAGGAGGCGCCCACGTGCCCAGCCCCACCCCCGTACCGCCGCGCGACCGCGCAGACACCCCCTGGCGCTCGGAGGGGGCCCCGCCCGCCCCGCCCGCCAAGCGGAAGCTGCCCGGCGGGGGCTGGCGCGGACTGGTCCTCGCCGCCCTGATCGTCTTCCTGCTGACCAACCTCGTGCTGTCCTTCTTCAACGAGGGCGACGAGCCGACGATCTCCTACACGGAGTTCAGCAAGCAGGTCTCCGACGGCAACGTCTCCAAGATCTACTCCAAGGGCGACGCCATCCAGGGCCAGCTCAAGACCAAGCAGCCCGTCCCCGGCGGCAAGGGCGACTACACCAAGTTCGTCACCCAGCGCCCCGCCTTCGCCGACGACCAGCTGTGGTCCAGCCTCACCGGCAAGGGCGTCACCGTCACCGCCTCCCCGGTGGTCGAACAGCGCAGCTTCCTGGCCAACCTGCTGATCTCCCTCGCCCCGATGCTGCTCCTCGTCGGCCTGTGGCTGCTCATCGCCCGCCGGATGGGCTCGGCCATGGGCGGAATGGGCGCGCTCGGCCGCAAGGGCCCGCCCAAGCCCGTGGAACTGGAGGCGGGCGCCCCGCGCACCACCTTCGACGACGTCGCCGGCATCGACGAGGTCGAGGGCGAGCTGAACGACGTCGTCGACTTCCTCAAGAACCCCCAGCAGTACCGCGACATGGGCGCCCGGATGCCCGGCGGCGTCCTGCTGGCCGGTCCGCCCGGCACCGGCAAGACCCTGCTCGCGCGCGCCGTCGCCGGCGAGGCCGGGGTGCCGTTCTTCTCCGCCTCCGCCTCCGAGTTCATCGAGATGATCGTCGGCGTCGGCGCCTCCAGGGTCCGCGAGCTCTTCGCCGAGGCCCGCAAGGTCGCCCCCGCGATCGTTTTCATCGACGAGATCGACACCATCGGCCGGGTGCGCGGCGGCGGCGCGGGCATGGGCGGCCACGACGAGCGCGAGCAGACCCTCAACCAGATCCTCACCGAGATGGACGGCTTCTCCGGCTCCGAGGGCGTCGTCGTCCTCGCCGCCACCAACCGGGCCGACGTCCTCGACCCCGCCCTGACCCGCCCCGGCCGCTTCGACCGCACGGTCGTGGTCTCCCCGCCCGACCGGGACGGCCGCGAGGCCATCCTGCGCATCCACACCCGCGACATCCCGCTCGCCGCCGGCGTCGACCTCGCCCAGATGGCCCGCACCACCCCCGGCATGACCGGCGCCGAACTCGCCAACCTCGCCAACGAGGCCGCGCTGCTCGCCGTCAAGCGCAAGCAGCGCCAGGTCACCCAGGCGGACCTCTCCGACGCCCTGGAGAAGGTCCAGCTCGGCGCGGAACGCCCCCTGGTGATGCCCCTGGAGGAGCGCCGCCGCACCGCCTACCACGAGAGCGGCCACGCCCTGCTGGGCATGCTCCAGCCGGGCGCCGACCCCGTACGCAAGATCACCATCGTGCCCCGCGGCCGGGCGCTCGGCGTCACCCTCTCCACCCCCGACGCGGACCGGTACGCGTACACGGAGGAGTACCTCCGGGGCCGCATCATCGGCGCGCTCGGCGGCATGGCGGCCGAGCAGACCGTCTACGACGTGATCACCACCGGCGCCGAGAACGACCTCGAACAGGTCACCAACATCGTCCGCGGCATGGTCGCCCGCTGGGGCATGAGCGAACGCGTCGGCAAGCTCACGGCCGTCCCCTCCGACGGGCAGGGCCCGTACGGGCTGGCCGCCGCCCCCGCCACCCTCGACGCCGTGGACCACGAGATGCGGCGGATCGTCGACGAGTGCTACGAGGAGGCCTGCCGCCTGCTGCGCGAGCACAGGCCGAAGCTCGACGCCCTGGCCGAGGCCCTCCTGGAGGCCGAGACCCTGGACGAGCAGGCGGCGTACGCGGCGGCCGGCATCCCCCGCCTCGCGAAATAGTCCACCCGGTTACGCCACCCGGGCGACGACGTACCGGAAGATGTTCGGCAGCCAGACGGCGCCGTCGGCCCGCTCGTACGGGTGAAGCGCCTCCGACAGCTCCTTCTCCGCCTGGGCGGGATCCGCCGCGGCGGAGTACAGCCCCGTCGACAGCAGGCCCCGTACCGCGCTGTCCACGTCCGCGTACCCGAACGGGCAGAACACCCGCCCCGACCCGTCCGGCACCAGTCCCGCCCGCGCCGCCAGCGCGTCCAGGTCCAGGGCCGCCGGGCCGCCGCCCAGCACCGCCGGCACCGTGCAGCGCTCCGGCGGACCCCAGCCGGCCAGCACCACCGCGCCGCCCCGCCGGACCGCCGGCAGGGCCGCGGCCAGGGCGCCCGGGGAGGGCGCGAAGGCGAGCAGCACGTCGTAGGGGCGCGCCGCCGGCACCGGGGGAGCGGCCACCACCTCCAGCAGCCGTTCGCGGGCCAGCGCCCGGCGGGCCGGATCCGCCTCCACGCCGGTGGCGGCGGCACCCCGCCCGCCGGCCAGCAGCAGGGCCAGCCCGGCCCCGCAGTCGAGGCCCAGCAGCCGGTCGCCCGGCCCGATCTCCAGCCGGTCGTAGACCGCTTCGTACAGCGGTACCAGCATCCGTTCCTGGATCTCCGCCCAGTCCCGGGCGACGAGCGTCGCCGTCGGCGTCGGTGTCATCGAAAGAGCGCTCCTGATTCCGTCTCGCCCCCTTGCCCCCGTTGCCAGGGAACTCCCCATTCGCCCCCGCGTCCAGAGGAGCGCGCCACCCGATTCACGCTCGACCCGCCCGGCGCCGTACCATTCGCGCCATGGCAAAGGCACCCGTTCTCACCCCGCAGGCGGAGGATTTCCCCCGCTGGTACCAGGATCTGATCAACAAGGCCGAACTGGCCGACAACGGTCCGGTCCGCGGCACCATGGTCATCCGCCCGTACGGCTACGGCCTGTGGGAGCGGATGCAGCAGGAGATGGACGCCCGCATCAAGGACGCCGGCGCCCAGAACGCGTACTTCCCGCTGTTCATCCCGCAGTCGTACCTGACGAAGGAAGCCGAACACGTCGAGGGCTTCGCCCCCGAGCTCGCGGTCGTCACGCACGGCGGCGGCAAGGAGCTGGAGGAGCCGGTCGTCGTCCGGCCCACCTCCGAGACGATCATCAACGACTACTTCTCCAAGTGGGTCCAGAGCTACCGGGACCTGCCGCTGCTGATCAACCAGTGGGCCAACGTGGTCCGCTGGGAGATGCGCCCCCGCGTGTTCCTCCGTACGAGCGAGTTCCTCTGGCAGGAGGGCCACACCGCCCACGCCACGTACGAGGACGCCCGCGACTACGCGGCCCGCATCCACCGCGACGTCTACGGCGACTTCATGACGAACGTGCTCGGCATCGACGTCGTGCTCGGCCGCAAGACCGCCAAGGAGCGCTTCGCCGGCGCCATCAACACCCTCACCCTCGAGGGCATGATGGGCGACGGCAAGGCCCTGCAGATGGGCACGAGCCACGAGCTCGGCACCAACTTCGCCAAGGCCTTCAACACCCAGTACCTGTCGAAGGAGGGCCAGCAGGAGCTGGTCTGGCAGACCTCGTGGGGCGTCTCGACCCGCATGGTCGGCGGTCTGATCATGTCCCACGGCGACGACAACGGCCTGCGGGTGCCGCCGCGCCTGGCCAACGTCCAGGTCGTCGTCATGGCGATCAAGGGCGACGAGGCCGTGGCGAAGGTCCGCGAGCTGGGCGACCGGCTCAAGGCCGCGGGCATCCGCGTGCACGTCGACGACCGCGTCGACACCCCCTTCGGCCGCCGTGCGGTGGACTGGGAGCTCAAGGGCGTACCGGTCCGCATCGAGATCGGCCCCCGGGACCTGGAGGCCGGCACCGCGATGCTGGCCCGCCGCATCCCGGGCGGGAAGACCCCGGTGCAGATCGACGCCCTCGCCGACCTGCTGCCCAAGGTCCTCGACGAGGACCAGGCGCAGCTGCTGCGCGAGTCCCGCGAGCGCCGCGAGGCCCGTACGACCGACGTCGCCACCATCGAGGAGGCCGCCGAGGCCGCCATCGCGGGCGGCTGGGCGCGCATCCCGTGGGCCGACCTGGGCCCCGAGGGCGAGGCCAAGCTGGGCGAGCAGGCCGTCTCGGTGCGCTGCCTGGTGGCCGAGGACGGGTCGGT
The DNA here is from genome assembly GCF_045160885.1 of Streptomyces sp. NBC_00158. Classification (NCBI taxonomy): domain Bacteria; kingdom Bacillati; phylum Actinomycetota; class Actinomycetes; order Kitasatosporales; family Streptomycetaceae; genus Streptomyces; species Streptomyces sp. NBC_00158. The sequence goes on along the minus strand of NZ_CP108161.1, from coordinate 1,910,086 downwards.
CCCGGTGGCCGACGACGCCCCCGGTACGCTCGCGATCGTCGCGCGCTCCTACTGATTTCCCCCGGCGCCCCTGGCGTGCGGCTTCGGCCGCGCGCCGGGGGCGTCGGTGTCGATAGCCCTCGTTACGTACCGACTCCTCCTGGGATATGCGCACCCGTCCTCGTCGGGACGCATCAGTGTGAACTGACTGGTACGTGCAAAAAATTTGGAATGGCCCGGAATCGGAACACCGGGGCACCCCGGCTCGTTGTCACGACGTGAGCACGACACCACCTGTTCTCGCCGCAGAGCTGGCGCAGGCGTGGGCCGACATTCAGCGGTACCACCCCGAGCTGCCTGACCTTGCCGCGCCCGAGTCCCTGATCGGAGAGTCCTCGTCCGCCTGCGGCGCCGAGCTCTCCTTCGAGCGACTGCTGCACGAGGCAGTCCACGGCATCGCCGCCGCCCGCGGAGTACGTGACACCTCGCGCGCCGGCCGCTACCACAACCGCAGATTCCTCGCGATCGCCGAGGAGATGGGGCTGGACCACTCCGAGGAGCCGCACGCCAGCAGCGGGTTCTCCCTGGTCACCCTGAATGCCGAGGCCAAGAAGCGCTACCGCCCCACCATCGAGCGGCTCCAGCGCGCCCTCAAGGCGCATACGGCGGCCACCGCGGCCGACACCAAGCGCAGCTTCCGCGGTCCGGCCGCCCGGCACGGCTCCTCGGGCGGCGGCGTACGGGTCAAGGCGGTCTGCGACTGCGGGCGCAACGTCCGGGTGGTCCCCTCCGTGCTGGCGCAGGCGCCGATCGTCTGCGGCGGCTGCATGAAGCCCTTCCGGATCCCCGAGGTCGCCACCGCGGCCGCCTCCTGAGCGCGGCCGCCGGGCGCGCGGCCGCGCCCGCCGGTGCGGCGGCCCGCGCCGCGACCTGTGGTGCGGGCCGCCGGGGCGGTCCCTCCCGCTCGGAGGCACCGCAGGCGTGTGGCACAATGGGCAGCTGTACTCGACAGCCGCATAGGACCCCTCTCTCCTCCGGCTGACGCGTCCATCGGGCACCCGAGTACCGCAACCCCACGTGGCATCTCAAGTGCCCAACCACGTCAAGTTCAGGAGACACCACTCCAGTGGCAGTCAAGATCAAGCTCAAGCGCCTCGGTAAGATCCGCTCCCCGCACTACCGCATCGTCGTCGCCGACGCTCGCACCCGCCGGGACGGTCGCGCGATCGAGGAGATCGGCATCTACCAGCCGACCTACAACCCCTCGCGCATCGAGGTCAACGCCGAGCGCGCGCAGTACTGGCTGTCTGTGGGCGCCCAGCCCACCGAGGCCGTTCTCGCCATCCTCAAGCTGACCGGTGACTGGCAGGCGCACAAGGGCCTCCCGGCCCCGGCGCCGCTGCTGCAGCCGGCGACGAAGGAAGACAAGCGTCGCTCCTTCGACGAGTTCGCCAAGGCCCTCGAGGGCATCGGCGAGGGCAAGGGCGAGGCCATCACGCAGAAGAAGAAGGCCGACAAGAAGGCGGACGAGGCTGAGGCCGCCGCCGAGTCGACCGAGGCCTGAGCATGCTCGAGGAGGCTCTTGAGCACCTCGTAAAGGGCATTGTGGACAACCCCGACGACGTGCAGGTCGCCTCGCGCAACCTGCGCCGCGGGCAGGTGCTGGAGGTCCGGGTGCACCCCGACGACCTCGGCAAGGTGATCGGCCGCAACGGCCGCACCGCTCGTGCCCTGCGTACCGTCGTGGGCGCCATCGGCGGCCGGGGGATCCGCGTCGACCTCGTCGACGTGGACCAGGTCCGCTGAGCAGTTGAACACCGGCACGGGCCGGGGAGGGCATACGTGCCCGCCCCGGCCCGTTGTCGTCTGAACAGGAGATACAGGTGGAGCTGGTAGTCGCGCGGATCGGCCGCGCCCACGGGATCAAGGGTGAGGTCGCCGTCGAGGTGCGCACCGACGAGCCGGAGCTGCGGCTCTCGCCCGGCGCCGTGCTGCGGACCGAGCCGGCGTCGGCGGGTCCGCTGACCATCGAGGCGGGCCGGGTGCACAGCAGCCGGCTGCTGCTCCGCTTCGAGGGGGTCAAGGACCGCACCGCCGCCGAGGCGCTGCGCAACACCCTCCTGATCGCGGACGTCGATCCCGCGGAGCTGCCCGAGGAGGAGGACGAGTACTACGACCACCAGCTCATGGACCTGGACGTCGTACTCGAGGACGGCACGGAGATCGGCCGGATCACCGAGATCTCCCACCTGCCCTCGCAGGACCTCTTCATCGTCGAGCGCCCCGACGGCACCGAGGTCATGATCCCCTTCGTCGAGGAGATCGTCGCCGAGATCGACCTGGAGGAGCAGCGCTGCGTCATCACCCCGCCGCCCGGGCTGATCGACGACCGCGCCGAGATCGCCTCCGCCCGTGACGCCGAAGCCGCCGCCGGGGCCGGCGGGGCCGAGGACTCCGAGCCGGCCGGGAAGTCCGGGGACGAAGCCTGATGCGGCTCGACGTCGTCACGATCTTCCCCGAGTACCTGGAGCCCCTGAACGTCTCCCTCGTCGGCAAGGCGCGGGCGCGCGGGCAGCTCGACGTACACGTGCACGACCTGCGGGAATGGACGTACGACCGGCACAACACCGTCGACGACACCCCGTACGGCGGCGGTCCCGGCATGGTCATGAAGACCGACCCCTGGGGCGACGCCCTGGACTCGGCGCTGGCCGACGGCTACGAGTCCGGCGCGCACGGCCCGGTCATCGTCGTGCCCACGCCCAGCGGCCGGCCCTTCACCCAGGAACTGGCCGTGGAGCTCTCCGAGCGGCCCTGGCTGATCTTCACCCCGGCCCGGTACGAAGGCATCGACCGCCGCGTCATGGACGAGTACGCGACGCGGATGCCGGTCTACGAGGTCTCCATCGGCGACTACGTCCTCGCGGGCGGGGAGGCGGCCGTGCTGGTCGTCACCGAGGCCGTGGCCCGGCTGCTGCCCGGCGTGCTCGGCAACGCCGAATCGCACCGGGACGACTCCTTCGCCCCCGGCGAGATGGCCAACCTGCTCGAAGGCCCCGTCTACACCAAGCCCCCGCAGTGGCGCGGCCGCGGCATCCCCGAGGTGCTGCTCAGCGGCCACCACGGGAAGATCGCCCGCTGGCGCCGGGACGAGGCCTTCCGCCGGACCGCGCAGAACCGCCCCGACCTGATCGAGCGCTGCGAGGCCTCCGCCTTCGACAAGAAGGACCGCGAGATCCTCAGCATCCTGGGCTGGAAGCCGTCCGGGGACGGCCGATTTTGGCGCAGGCCGCAGGCCGTGGAAGAATAGGCGGCTGCTGTGTGCTTCCGTACGCTCCTGCCACAGGGGGATCGCCGTACGGGGAGTGGCACGGCTCCCGAATTCTCTACGGAAACCCGCACCGGCGACCTGTGGCGTCGTGCGAAGAAAGCAGACGAACAACATGTCTCACCTGCTCGATGGCGTCAACGCCGCCTCCCTGCGCTCGGACGTCCCGGCCTTCCGCCCCGGTGACACGATCAACGTGCACGTCCGCGTGATCGAGGGCAACCGCTCCCGTATCCAGCAGTTCAAGGGCGTTGTCATCCGTCGCCAGGGCTCTGGCGTCTCCGAGACCTTCACCGTTCGCAAGGTCTCCTTCAGCGTCGGCGTGGAGCGTACCTTCCCGGTCCACTCCCCGATCTTCGAGAAGATCGAGCTCGTCACCCGCGGTGACGTGCGTCGCGCCAAGCTGTACTTCCTCCGTGAGCTCCGCGGCAAGGCCGCGAAGATCAAGGAGAAGCGCGACCGCTGATCTCCTCTCCGGGTCCCGGGGACGGGCGGATAGGCTCGCACCCGATGGACACCGAAGCAGAGCTCACACAGCGCGGCCACTCCTCCCCCGAACAGGGGGAGGGGCGGCCGCGTTCTGCTTTTTCCGGAGCCGTTTCCGGGGCCCTTTCCGGGGCCTGGCCGTCCGGCTCCTGGCGGCGGGCCGGGCTGATCGGCGCGGTCTGCGCGGTCTTCCTGCTGCTCCTGGCCAACTTCGTGGTCCAGCCCTTCCAGATCCCGAGCCGCTCCATGGAGCCGACGCTGCAGGTGGGGGACCGGGTCCTGGTCAACAAGCTGGCGTACCGTTTCGGCGCCGAGCCCCGGCGGGGGGACGTGGTGGTCTTCGACGGCGCCGGCTCCTTCGTGCAGGAGCCCGTCGACGGCAACCCGGTGGCCGACGCCGTGCACGGCGCGCTCTCCGCGCTCGGGCTCGCGGAGCCCTCCGACACCGATTTCGTGAAGCGGGTCGTGGGCGTCGGCGGGGACGACGTGGTGTGCTGCGACCAGGGCGGCCGGATCGCGGTCAACGGAGTCCCGCTGGAAGAGCCCTACCTGTACGCCGGAGACTCCGCCTCGAAGGTGCCCTTCCGGATCGTCGTTCCACTGGGGACCCTGTGGGTCATGGGCGACCACCGCTCCCAGTCCCGTGACTCCCGGGACCACCTGGGGGAGCCGGGCGGGGGGATGGTGCCGGTGGAGAAGGTGATCGGGCGGGCCGACTGGCTCGGCTGGCCGGTGTCGCGCTGGGGTTCGGTGCCCGGGGCGCCGGCCGGAGAAGGCCCGCATGGGTAGCCGCGGGCGGCCGCGGGGCGCGGGGCGCCCGGAGCCGGGGCGGCGCGGCGATGCGCAGCGGCCCGGGCGGAGCCCGCGGCCGGAGCCGCGACCCGAGCCCGTGTCCGAACCCGTTGAGGCGGCCGCGGCGGAGCCGGCGGGCGCGGAGGCCGAGGGCGCGGAGCCCGTGGAGCCCGGGGGGAGGGCCGAACGCCGTCGGCTGGCGCGCAAGGTCCGCCGGCGCAGGCGTACCCGAAGGGTGGGCGAGTTGCCGCTGCTGGTGGCGGTCGCGCTGTGCATAGCCCTGGTGCTCAAGACCTTCCTGGTGCAGGCCTTCTTCATCCCCTCCGGCTCCATGGAGCAGACGATCCGGATCGGGGACCGGGTGCTGGTGGACAAGCTGACCCCGTGGTTCGGCTCCAAGGTCCAGCGGGGCGACGTCGTCGTGTTCAAGGACCCGGGCGGCTGGCTCAAGGGGGAGGCCGCGAGGTCCGAACCGGACCCGGCGGGCGTCAAGCAGATCAAGCAGGCCCTGACCTTCATCGGCCTGCTGCCCTCGGCGGACGAACAGGACCTGATCAAGCGGGTCATCGGCGTCGGCGGGGACACGGTGAAGTGCTGCGACGCCCGGGGCCGCGTGACCGTCAACGGAACGCCGCTCGATGAGCCTTACGTGTCACCCGGCAACGCCCCTTCCGAAATCCGATTCGAGGTGCGCGTACCGGCCGGTCGGATCTTCGTGATGGGCGACCACCGCGCCAATTCGGCCGATTCGCGTTACCACCTCGACGAGGCCTTCGAGGGGACCATCGACGAGAAGGGCGTGGTAGGGCAGGCCGTGGTGATCGCCTGGCCCTTCGACCACTGGCGCGGACTCGACCAGCCGGCGACCTTCCTGCAGGTGCCGGATCCCGTACGGGGCGGCAGGCGGCGCGGGCCCCGTCGGCGCCGTGGGGGCACACCGTTCGCATAGTGTGGCCCTGGTCTCCCGCGCCTTAGGGAACTCCCGCTCGTTAGGGGAGGGGAGGGCCCGTTCCTGTTCCGGTACGGGCAGCGGTTTTCCGAGTGAGGAGTGGATGTGGGGGACGTGGCGGTAGGCGCACGATCCGGACGCGATGAGGGCGAGGAGCGGCCGGACGACGCCGTCGGGCACGAGACCGTGGAGGAGGGTGACGAGGCGGAGAAGCCGCAGCGCTCCTTCTGGAAGGAGCTCCCGCTCCTCATCGGTATCGCCCTGCTGCTGGCCCTGCTGATCAAGACCTTCCTGGTGCAGGCGTTCTCGATCCCGTCCGACTCGATGCAGAACACCCTGCAGCGCGGTGACCGGGTGCTCGTGGACAAGCTGACCCCGTGGTTCGGCTCGGAGCCCGAGCGCGGCGAGGTCGTGGTCTTCCACGACCCGGCGAACTGGCTGGCCGGGGAGCCCACCCCGGAGCCCAACATCGCGCAGACGATCCTCAGCAAGATCGGCCTGATGCCGTCCGCCGACGAGAAGGACCTGATCAAGCGGACCATCGCCATCGGCGGGGACACCGTGGAGTGCAAGAAGGGCGGCCCGGTCGTAGTCAACGGCAAGGCGCTGGACGAGCCGTACATCTTCCCCGGCAACAGTGCCTGCGACGACTTCCCCTTCGGCCCGATCACCGTGCCCAAGGGCAAGATCTGGGTGATGGGCGACCACCGCCAGAACTCCCAGGACTCCCGCTACCACCAGCAGGACTCCACCCAGGGCTTCGTCCCGGTCAAGGAAGTCGTCGGGCGGGCCGTGGTGGTGGCCTGGCCCATCACCCGCTGGTCCACGCTCCCCGTGCCGGACACCTTCGACCAGCCGGGCATCGGCAAGCAGCCCCCGGCGCCGCTGCACTCGCCGCAGGCGAGCGGGGCGGGCACGGCGGGTGTCACCCCGGCCGCGCTGGGGCTCGTCGGAGCCGTTCCCCTGGTCATGTGGCGCAGGCGGAGGCTGACCAAGGGGCGTACCGCCCGGTAGGGTGCCGCCCAGGTCGACGATCTCCGAAGCATGGGGGCGCTGCAATGGGCGGAACGCAGGCAATACGCGCGCGCAAGGACGGCCGCGGCGGCCTCGGCAACACGTTGTCGGGGATCGCCGTGGCCGTCGGCTTTGTGCTCTTCCTCGGCGGCTTCGTCTGGGGCGCCCTGGTGTACCAGCCGTACACGGTGCCGACGGACTCGATGGTGCCGACGGTGCGGCCGGGTGACCGGGTGCTGGCGCAGCGGATCGACGGCGGCGAGGTGCGGCGCGGTGACGTGGTCGTCTTCACGGACACCGTGTGGAGCAACGCGCCCATGGTCAAGCGGGTCGTGGCCGTCGGAGGCGACACCGTCTCCTGCTGCGGCCAGGGCGGCCGGCTGACCGTGAACGGCGAGCCGCTGGACGAGCCGTACCTGGACCGGGAGGGCGACAGCGCGGCGGCGGCCGCGGGCACGAAGCAGTTCGAGGTGAAGGTCCCCGAGGGCAACCTCTTCCTGATGGGCGACCGCCGCGGAGCCTCGCTGGACTCCCGCTCGCACCTGGAGGACGCCGGCCAGGGGACCGTGCCCCGGTCGGCGGTCTCCGCCCGGGTCGACGCCCTCGCGTGGCCGTCCGTGGAGATGCTGGAGCGGCCGCGGGTGTTCGCCGCCCTGCCCGGCGGGATCTCCGCCCCCGGGCCGCTGCGGCTCCAGGTGACGGCGGTGCTGGCCGGCGGGGTGCTGGTGCTGCTGGGCGGCGCGTACGGGCCGCTGGTGCGGCTCCTGGGCCGCGGGCGCGGCAGGGAGGGCACCGGTGGCCGCTGAGCGGGCGGGGGCGCCCCGGAAGGTCTCGCGGGTGGTCCTGCTCGACCCCGAGGACCGGATCCTGCTGCTGCACGGCTTCGAGCCGGACGATCCCGCCGACGACTGGTGGTTCACCCCCGGCGGGGGCCTGGAGGGCGCCGAGAGCCGGGAGCAGGCCGCGCTGCGGGAACTCGCCGAGGAGACCGGGATCACACAGGTGGAACTGGGGCCGGTCCTGTGGCACCGGTACTGCTCCTTCCCGTTCGACGGCAGGCGCTGGGAGCAGGACGAGTGGTACTTCCTGGCACGTACCGCCCAGACCGACACCGAGATGGGCGGCCTCACCGAGCTGGAGCGGCGCAGCGTCACGGGGGCCAGGTGGTGGACCTCCGAGGAACTTCTCGCGGCCCGTGAGACGGTGTACCCGACCAGACTGGCCGAGCTGCTCCGGACGCTGCTCGACGACGGTCCTCCGGGCGCTCCGGTGGTCCTCGCCCCGGAAATCGTTTAGGGGCGTACGGCGCTGGCGCACAATAGGGGGACGCACGGCTGAAGGGGAACATGCCATGAGCGCCGAGGACCTCGAGAAGTACGAGACCGAGATGGAGCTGAAGCTCTATCGCGAGTACCGCGACGTCGTCGGGCTGTTCAAGTACGTGATCGAGACCGAACGACGTTTCTACCTCACGAACGACTACGAGATGCAGGTGCACTCGGTCCAGGGCGAGGTCTTCTTCGAGGTCTCCATGGCCGACGCGTGGGTCTGGGACATGTACCGGCCGGCCCGCTTCGTCAAGCAGGTCCGCGTGCTGACCTTCAAGGACGTGAACATCGAGGAGCTCAACAAGAGCGACCTCGAACTGCCGGGCGCCGACCTGCCGGGCTGATGATCCGCCGACCGGTTCACCCCCAGGGGTGAGCCGGTTTTCCACAACGCCCCGGTTGTCCACCAAGATCCACTCTCTGTGCCGGAACGCGGGACCGTCGGCGGCGGAGGTGGTGCCGGATGAACGCGAAGGGCGTGGCACAGCAGGCATTGGGGCGGTACGGCGAGGAACTCGCCGCGCGGAGGCTGACCGAGTCCGGGATGACGGTGATCGCCAGGAACTGGCGGTGCCGCACCGGCGAGATCGACATCGTCGCCCGGGACGGGGACGCCCTCGTCGTGTGCGAGGTCAAGACGCGCCGCGCGGGGGACTTCGAACACCCCATGGCCGCCGTCCGGGCGGGCAAGGCCGAGCGGCTGCGCCGGCTCGCCGGGCGGTGGCTCGCCGACCACGGGGGCCCGCCGCCGGGCGGGGTGCGGATCGACCTCGTCGGGGTCACGCTGCCCAGGCGCGGGGCGCCCGTGGTGGAGCACGTCAGGGGGGCGGCCTGATGGGGTTCGCGCGGGCCTGCTCGGTGGCCCTGGTCGGCGTCGAGGGCGTACTGGTGGAGGTGCAGGCCGACCTGGAGCCCGGGGTGGCGGCCTTCACCCTGGTGGGGCTGCCGGACAAGACCCTGGTCGAGAGCCGCGACCGGGTACGGGCGGCGGTGGCCAACTCGGGCGCCCCCTGGCCGCAGAAGAAGCTCACGGTAGGGCTCAGCCCGGCGTCCGTACCGAAGGCCGGCGCCCATTTCGACCTCGCCGTCGCCGCGGCCGTGCTGGGCGCCGCCGAGGTCGTCGACCCCGCGAGGATCGCCGACCTCGTGCTCATCGGGGAGCTGGGCCTCGACGGCCGGGTGCGCCCGGTGCGGGGCATCCTGCCCGCCGTGCTCGCCGCCGCCGAAGCCGGGTACCGGCAGGTGGTGGTGCCGCAGCAGTGCGCGGCCGAGGCCACCCTGGTCCCGGACGTCTCGGTACTGGGCGTGCGCAGCCTGAGGCAGCTGATCGCGGTGCTGACCGACGGGGAGGTGCCCGAGGAGGACCCCCCGCCGGAGGCAGGGCGCCCCGATCCGATGCTCGCCGGCCTGGTGGTACCCGGCGCCGGGCTCGGCACGGGCCTCTCGGGCCGGGGCGATGCGGGGGATCTCCCCGACCTCGCCGACGTCGCCGGGCAGCAGGGCGCCCGCCGGGCCCTGGAGGTGGCGGCCTCGGGGGGCCACCACCTCTTCCTCAGCGGGCCCCCGGGCGCGGGCAAGACGATGCTCGCCGAGCGGCTGCCCTGGCTGCTGCCGCCGCTCACCCGACAGGACTCCCTGGAGGTGACGGCCGTCCACTCGGTCGCGGGAATCCTGCCGCCCGGGGAACCGCTGGTCGGCAGGCCCCCGTACTGCGCCCCGCACCACTCCGCGACCATGCAGTCGCTGGTCGGCGGCGGGGCCGGGATCCCCAGGCCCGGAGCGGTCTCCCTGGCCCACAGAGGGGTGCTCTTCCTGGACGAGGCCGCCGAGTTCAGCGGCAAGGTGCTGGACGCCCTGCGGCAGCCCCTCGAAGCCGGGCACGTGGTCATCGCCAGGGCCGCCGGGGTGGTACGGCTGCCCGCCCGCTTCCTGATGGTCCTCGCGGCGAACCCCTGCCCCTGCGGCCGGCACACCCTCACCGGGTCCGGCTGCGAATGCCCCGCCTCGGTGATCCGGCGCTACCAGGCCCGCCTGTCCGGGCCGCTGCTCGACCGGGTCGACCTGAGGGTCGAGGTGGAGCCGGTGACCCGCTCCGACCTGCTCGGCCAGGGCGGCCGGGGAGAGGCCACCGCCGCCGTCGCCGACCGGGTCCGCGAGGCACGCGACCGGGCGGCCGCCCGGCTCGCCGGCACCCCGTGGCGGCTCAACTCCGAGGTCCCCGGGCACGAGCTGCGCACCCGCTGGCCCGCCGGCCCCGGCGCACTGGCCCTGGCGGAACGGGACATGGAGCGGGGACTGCTCACCGCGCGGGGGCTGGACCGGGTGCTGCGCGTCGCCTGGACCGTCGCCGACCTGCGGGGCCGCGACCGCCCCGAGGCGCTGGACGCGGCCGTCGCGCTGGAGCTGCGCACCGGGATCGCCCGGGGCGCCGCCCAGGCCGTGGGGGGCGGGCCGTGAACGCGGAGGGAGGGCCCGGTCCGGAGGTCCTGGCCAGGGCCGCGCTGACCAGGGTGCTGGAGCCGGGCGACGAGCACGGCGGGCGCTGGATCCGGGAGCTCGGGGCCACCGCGGTGATACGGCTGCTGACCGGCCCCGACCCGGAGCCCGGGCAGCTGACCCGGGTGGGGGCTGAGCGACTCGCCGGGTACCGCAGACGGGCCGCCCTCGCGGAGCCCCTGCGGGACCTGGAGAGCGCCGCCGCCTCGGGCGTCCGCTTCGTGTGCCCCGGCTCGGCGGAGTGGCCGACCCAGCTGGACGACCTCGGCGACGCCCGGCCCGTCGGGCTCTGGCTGCGGGGCAGCCCCCACCTGCGGACGTGGGCCCTTCGCTCGGTCGCCGTGGTGGGTGCCAGGGCGTGTACCCCGTACGGGGCCCACATGGCGCAGACCCTCGCCGCCGGACTCGCCGAGCGGGGCTGGGTGGTCGTCTCCGGGGCGGCGTACGGGATCGACGGCGCAGCCCACCGCGGGGCCCTCGCCTCGGGCGGAGCCACCGCGGCGGTACTGGCCTGCGGGGTCGACACGGTCTACCCGCGCGGCCACGCCGGACTCCTCGGCCGGATCACCCGCCAGGGGCTGGTCCTGGGTGAACTGCCGCCCGGCACCCACCCCACCCCGAGCCGGTTCGTACTGCGCAACCGCGTCATCGCCGCCCTCACCCGGGGGACGGTGGTCGTCGAGGCCGCCCACCGCAGCGGCTCACTGGTCACCGCCCGCCGCGCCCAGCAGCTGGGCCGCCTCACCATGGGCGTACCCGGCCCGGCCACCAGCGGCCTCTCCGCAGGGGTGCACGAACTGCTGCGCGGCGAGGCGGTGCTCGTCACCGACGCCGACGAGATCGTCGAACTCGTCGGCGAGATGGGCGAACTGGCCCCCGCCCGACGCGGCCCGGTGCACGCCCGGGACCTGCTGGACCCCGGCGCCGCGCGCGTCCTGGAAGCGCTCCCCGCGGGGCGGTCCGCGGGCGTCGACGAGATCGCCCTCGCCGCGGCCGCCGGCACCGATGAAGTCATCGGCAGACTGTACGAACTTCACTCTCTGGGGTTCGTCGAACGGCAGGGCGACGGCTGGCGGTTGACCCCGCGGACGTCGCGAGAGGGGGTGCAATCCGGGGCCGACCGGCGAGGCGGTCGTTGACCTGGGGCGTTCCGGTGAAAGAGTGACGGCGATGACAGACGCGGTCCTCCCGGTGGCAGTCGCCGGGACCGTGCGCGAGGCGCCGGTCCCGGGCCGCCCGCGCGAGGGCGGACGCCCCTGGGCCCCCGCGCCATCCCGTACTCTTCGCGCACCGCGACACTTCCGTCACGCTACGCTCCCAAGGAATCCCGCTCCGGCAAAGGCGAAGCATGCCCCAGCACACCTCAGGGTCCGACCGCGCTGCGGTGCCCCCCGCTGCCCGTGGCGGCGTGCGGTCCACCGCGCCCTCGTCCCTGGAGGTGCTCTGGCGCTCATACAAGGACTCGGGCGACGAGCGGCTGCGGGAACAGCTGATCCTGCACTACTCGCCCCTGGTGAAATACGTGGCCGGCCGGGTCAGCGTGGGCCTGCCGCCCAACGTGGAGCAGGCCGACTTCGTCTCCTCCGGCGTCTTCGGACTCATCGACGCGATCGAGAAGTTCGACATCGAACGCTCCATCAAGTTCGAGACGTACGCCATCACCAGGATCCGCGGCGCGATGATCGACGAGCTGCGCGCGCTGGACTGGATCCCGCGCTCGGTGCGGCAGAAGGCGCGGGCCGTCGAGCGTGCCTACGCGACGCTGGAGGCCCAGCTGCGGCGCACCCCGACGGAGGGTGAGGTCGCCGGGGAGATGGGCATCGCGGTGGAGGAACTCCACACGGTCTTCAGTCAGTTGTCCCTGGCCAACGTGGTCGCCCTGGAAGAGCTGCTGCACGTGGGCGGGGAGGGCGGGGACCGCCTCTCCCTGATGGACACCCTGGAGGACCACGCCGCCGACAACCCGGTCGAGGTGGCCGAGGACCGGGAGCTGCGCCGGCTGCTGGCGCGGGCCATCAACACGCTCCCCGAGCGGGAGAAGACCGTGGTGACCCTCTACTACTACGAGGGCCTGACCCTCGCCGAGATCGGCAACGTGCTGGGCGTCACCGAGAGCCGGGTCAGCCAGATCCACACCAAATCCGTGCTCCAGCTGCGGGCCAAGCTCGCCGACGTCGGCCGCTGACCCTCCGGCGGGCCCGGCGGCCTCACCGGTGGGGCCGACACCCCTTGCGGGACCTCCGTACAGTGGTGACGTGCCCAGGATTCGAGCGGCCTCCGTGGCCGAGCACCGGTCGATGCAGCGCGGCGCCCTGTTGGACGCCGCACGTTCCCTGTTGTCCGAAGGCGGGACCGAGGCCCTGACCTTCCCCGCCCTCGCGGAGCGCACCGGGCTCGCCCGGTCGTCCGTGTACGAGTACTTCCGGTCCCGCGCGGCCGTCGTCGAAGAACTGTGCGCGGTGGACTTCCCCGTCTGGGCCGCCGAGATCGAGGCGGCGATGGAGCAGGCGGCCACGCCGGAGGCGAAGATCGAGGCCTACGTGCGCACCCAGCTGGGACTGGTCGGGGACCGGCGCCACCGAGCGGTGGTGGCGATCTCCGCCGGAGAGCTGGACGCCGGCGCGCGGGAGAAGATCCGCGCCGCGCACGGCGGTCTGGTGGCGATGATCGTCGAGGCCCTGGGCGCCCTCGGGCTGCCGGAGCCCCGCCTGTCCGCGATGCTGCTCCAGGGCGTCGTGGACGCCGCGGCCCGCCGCATCGAGCTCGGTGCCGCCGAGGACCCGGCCGTGATCACCGAGACCGCCGTCACCATGGCCCTGCGGGGCGTCACGGCCTGATCCGGAAGGCGCGGCCTACGGGGCCCCCGGCAGCAGCCGGGGCGTGGGCGCGGGGAGCAGGGCCAGCGGGTTCAGGTAGGCGTCCTCGCCCGCCAGCAGGCCCCAGTGCAGGCAGGGGCCCGGGCAGTGGGAGCCCTCCGTGAGCACCGCCACCACCTGCCCCGCCGCGACCGCCTCGCCCTGCGCCACCAGCGGCCGCACCGGCTCGTACGTCGTGCGCAGGCCGCCCGGGAGGGTGAGCGAGAGCACCCCGCGCCCCGCCACCGGCCCCGCGTAGTGCACCCGCCCGGGGCCCACGGCCCGTACCTCCGCCCCGGCCCGCGCCGACAGGTCCACACCGCGGTGCCCGGCCGCGTACGGGGTCGGCGGCGGGTCCCACCACCGTGCCACGGACAGCGGCGCGGGCAGGGGGCGCGCGCCCCGGGCCCCGCCCGCCGCGCCCCCGCCGCGCACCGGTGCGACGTGTGCCGACGCGACGGGATCCGGGGCCGCCGGACCGGGCGCGGGAGCCGGGCCGGGCAGCGGCCGGGGCACTGCCAGGAGCAGGATGAGCAGCAGTTTCGTCATGCCCGGCAGGATCCCGCCCGGCCGGCCCGGCCGGTCCGCGCCTGTGGACGGCCGAGGGGGTGTGGACAACGGCGTCACCCGGCATACCGCCGGGTCCCGTACACTTCTTGTGGCGATCCGGGTCACCGGGTCGACTTCGCACGCCCCAGCGCCGACCGGTTCCGGTCAGGTGAATGCGTCTCTCGGTCCCTCAAGGGGCAGGGCGCGGCGGGGCGTCAGGAACCAAAACCGAGAAACCAAGGAGATGGCCATGGCCGTCGTAACGATGCGGGAGCTGCTGGAGAGCGGCGTCCACTTCGGTCACCAGACCCGTCGCTGGAACCCGAAGATGAAGCGCTTCATCTTCACCGAGCGCAACGGCATCTACATCATCGACCTGCTCCAGTCGCTGTCGTACATCGACCGCGCCTACGAGTTCGTGAAGGAGACCGTCGCGCACGGTGGCTCCATCATGTTCGTCGGTACGAAGAAGCAGGCGCAGGAGGCCATCGCCGAGCAGGCGACCCGCGTCGGCATGCCGTACGTCAACCAGCGCTGGCTGGGTGGCATGCTCACCAACTTCTCCACCGTCTACAAGCGCCTCCAGCGTCTGAAGGAGCTTGAGGCGATCGACTTCGAGGACGTCGCCGCCTCGGGTCTCACCAAGAAGGAGCTCCTGGTCCTCTCCCGCGAGAAGGCCAAGCTGGAGAAGACCCTCGGTGGTATCCGCGAGATGTCGAAGGTTCCCAGCGCCGTCTGGATCGTCGACACCAAGAAGGAGCACATCGCCGTCGGTGAGGCGCGCAAGCTGCACATCCCGGTCGTCGCGATCCTCGACACCAACTGCGACCCCGACGAGGTCGACTACAAGATCCCGGGCAACGACGACGCCATCCGCTCCGTCACCCTGCTCACCCGCGTGATCGCCGACGCCGTCGCCGAGGGCCTCATCGCCCGCTCCGGCGCCGCGACCGGCGACTCGAAGCCGGGCGAGAAGGCCGCCGCCGAGCCGCTCGCCGAGTGGGAGCGCGACCTGCTCGAGGGTGAGAAGAAGGCTGACGCCGAGGCCCCCGCGGCCGAGGCCGCTGTCGAGACCCCGGCCGTCGAGGCCGAGGCCGTCGTCGAGGCTCCGGCCGCCGACGCCGAGCAGGCCTGACCCACTGAGAGCGCCCGGCGTTCATCCGCCGGGCACTCGCAGCACGGACGATGACGGCGGGGGAGCCGCGCCACGAGCGCGCTCCTCCGCCGTTCACCCGTAGATCTACGACTTCGAGAGAGAATCACAGACTCATGGCGAACTACACCGCCGCTGACGTCAAGAAGCTCCGCGAGCTCACCGGCGCCGGCATGCTGGACTGCAAGAACGCGCTCGTCGAGGCCGACGGTGACGTCACCAAGGCCAACGAGATCCTGCGCGTCAAGGGCCTGAAGGGTGTCGCCAAGCGCGAGGGCCGTTCCGCCGAGAACGGTGCCGTCACCTCCCTGATCGCCGCCGACACCACCTCCGGTGTGCTGCTCGAGCTCAAGTGCGAGACCGACTTCGTCGCCAAGAGCGAGAAGTTCCTGGCCGTCGCCGACCAGCTCGCCGCCCACGTGGCCGCCACCAAGCCGGCGGACATCGAGGCGCTGCTGGCGTCCGAGATCAAGGACGGCCAGACCGTCCAGGCGTTCGTGGACGAGGCCAACGCCAACCTGGGCGAGAAGATCGTCCTGGACCGCTTCGCGCAGTACGAGGGCGCCTTCGTCGCCTCCTACATGCACCGCACCATGCCCGACCTGCCCCCGCAGATCGGTGTCCTGGTCGAGCTGGACAAGGCCGACGCCGACCTGGCCAAGGGCATCGCCCAGCACATCGCCGCCTTCGCGCCGAAGTACCTGACCGCCGAGGACGTTCCGGCCGAGGTCGTCGAGTCCGAGCGCCGCGTCGCCGAAGAGGTCACCCGCGCCGAGGGCAAGCCCGAGGCCGCGATCGCCAAGATCGTCGAGGGTCGCGTCAACGGCTTCTTCAAGGACGTCACGCTGCTCGGCCAGCCGTACGCGCTCGACAACAAGAAGTCCGTCCAGAAGGTTCTGGACGAGGCCGGTGTCACCCTGAAGCGCTTCACCCGCATCAAGGTCGGCATCTGAGTCCGTCCGTACGCGACGGACACCGGACCCCGATAGGGTCTGAGGCAGTCGTCCGCGCTTGCGCAGGACGACCGCAGATCTGACGAGGAGGCCATTGCCGCAGAGGGAACCGCGAGGACCCACCGGCAATGGCCTTCTTCGTATGTGCACGAGGAGATCTCCATGAATCAGGGCGTGGACCCCCACACCGCATCCCACGACAAGAGCGACCACGAGAAGAAGGGTCGCCGCTTCATGCTGAAGCTGTCCGGCGAAGCCTTCTCCGGCGGCGGCGGGCTGGGTGTCGACCCTGACGTCGTGCACGCCATCGCCCGCGAGATCGCGGCCGTGGTCCGAGACGGCGCCGAGATCGCGATCGTCATCGGCGGCGGCAACTTCTTCCGCGGCGCGGAGCTTCAGCAGCGCGGCATGGACCGGGCCCGGTCCGACTACATGGGCATGCTCGGCACCGTCATGAACTGCCTCGCCCTCCAGGACTTCCTGGAGAAGGAGGGCATCGACAGCCGCGTCCAGACCGCCATCACCATGGGCCAGGTCGCGGAGCCGTACATCCCGCTGCGCGCCGTCCGCCACCTGGAGAAGGGCCGCGTCGTCATCTTCGGCGCCGGCATGGGCATGCCCTACTTCTCCACCGACACCACGGCCGCCCAGCGTGCCCTGGAGATCGACGCAGAGGCCCTCCTCATGGGCAAGAACGGCGTCGACGGGGTCTACGACTCCGACCCGAAGACCAACCCGGACGCGGTGAAGTTCGACGCGCTGGAGTACAACGAGGTGCTGTCCCGGGACCTCAAGGTCGCCGACGCCACGGCCATCACGCTGTGCCGCGACAACCAGCTGCCGATCCTGGTCTTCGAGCTGCTCGCCGAAGGCAATATCGCCCGCGCCGTCAAGGGTGAGAAGATCGGCACGCTCGTGAGCGACCAGGGCACCCGGGCCTGAGCCCACCGAGCCGGGCCCGCAGGGGCCCGGTCCGGGCGGCCCGGACCGCCCGCGCCCGCCTGAACCATCCATATCTGACATGCAGGAGCACGTGGTGATCGAAGAAATCCTCCTCGAGGCCGAGGAGAAGATGGAGAAGGCCGTCGTCGTCGCCAAGGAAGACTTCGCCGCGATCCGCACCGGCCGTGCGCACCCGGCGATGTTCAACAAGATCGTGGCGGACTACTACGGTGCCATCACGCCCATCAACCAGCTCGCGTCCTTCGCGGTGCCCGAGCCGCGCATGGCGATCGTGACGCCGTTCGACGCCTCCGCTCTGCGCAACATCGAGCAGGCGATCCGCGACTCCGACCTCGGTGTCAACCCGAGCAACGACGGCCGCATCATCCGGGTGACCTTCCCGGAGCTGACGCAGGACCGCCGCAAGGAGTTCATCAAGGTCGCCAAGACCAAGGCCGAGGACTCCCGCGTCTCCATCCGCTCCGTGCGCCGCAAGGCCAAGGACGCCCTCGACAAGCTGGTCAAGGACAAGGAGGCCGGCGAGGACGAGGTGCGCCGCGCCGAGAAGGAGCTCGACGACACCACCGCGAAGTACGTCGCGCAGGTGGACGAGCTGCTCAAGCACAAGGAATCCGAGCTGCTCGAGGTCTGATGAACGACTCTCCCTGGGCCGCTGAGCCGGTTCCGGCGGGTCCCGCATACGATGCGCTGGTGGGCCCGCAGACTGCGCCCATGCCCATCGTGCCCGATGCCGCCGGCCGTGCCTTCGACGACCGGGAAGCACGCGATCGGGGGGCCGCCTTCGTCGGCGGCCCCCCGTTCCGCGCCGAGACGCCGTTGCAGGAGCCCATGCCCAGCCCCCCGCCCCCGCCTCCGCAGGCCCCGCAGGACGCCTCGCCCCCGCCGCAGAAGAAGCGCGCGGGGCGGGATCTGCGTGCCGCCATAGGGGTCGGCGTCGGCCTCGGCGCGGTGATCTTCGCTTCGCTGTTCATCGTGAAGGCCGTCTTCGTCGGCGTCATCGTCGTCGCGGTCGTGGTCGGCCTGTGGGAGCTCACCTCCCGGCTCCAGGAGAAGAAGGGCATCAAGGCCCCGCTGGTCCCGCTCGCGGTCGGCGGCGCGGCGATGATCATCGCCGGGTACGTCCGCGGGGCCGAGGGCGCGTGGGTGGCGATGGCGCTCACCGCGCTGGCCGTCCTCGTGTGGAGGATGACCGAGCCTCCCGAGGACTACCTCAAGGACGTCACGGCCGGCGTCTTCGCGGCGTTCTACGTGCCCTTCCTGGCCACCTTCGTCGCGATGCTGCTGACCCCCGACGACGGCCCGCAGCGGGTGGTGACCTTCCTGGTGCTGACCGTGGTCAGCGACACCGGGGCGTACGCGGTCGGCTGGCGCTTCGGCAAGACCAAGCTCGCCCCGCGCATCAGCCCCGGCAAGACCCGCGAGGGGCTCTTCGGAGCGGTGGCCTTCGCGATGGTGGCCGGCGCGCTGTGCATGGAGTTCCTGATCGACGGCGGTGCCTGGTGGCAGGGCCTGCTGCTGGGCCTCGCGGTGGCGGTCTCCGCCACCCTGGGTGACCTCGGCGAGTCGATGATCAAGCGTGACCTGGGCATCAAGGACATGGGCACACTGCTCCCGGGCCACGGCGGCATCATGGACCGCCTGGACTCCCTGCTGCCGACCGCCCCGGTGGTGTGGCTGCTGCTGGCCGCGTTCGTCGGTACCGGCTGAGGTGGCGCCCCGGGCCCATGGGCCCGGGGGCGGAGCACCGGCTTACGGGTCGGGGCCGGGTTATCCTGGAGGGCGCGCCGTGTTCACGCGGCGCGCCCTTTCCGTCCGGCGGCCGAGTGGCCGCGGACCGGCCCTGCACGCGCGGGGTGACCCCCACCCCGTCGTACCGAGGAGTACCGCATGGCCCCGCGTCCCGTTCCGGGCGAGCTCACCTTCGTCGCGCCCCGCGGAGCGAAGAAGCCGCCCCGGCACCTCGCCGACCTCACCCCGGCCGAGCGCCGTGAGGCCGTGGCCGCGATCGGCGAGAAGCCGTTCCGGGCCAAGCAGCTCTCCCAGCACTACTTCGCCCGCTACGCGCACGACCCGGCCGAGTGGACCGACATCCCCGCCGCCTCGCGCGAGAAGCTCCAGCAGGAGCTGCTGCCGGAGCTCATGAACGTCGTGCGGCACATCAGCTGCGACGACGACACCACCCGCAAGACCCTGTGGAAGCTGCACGACGGCACGCTCGTCGAGTCCGTGCTGATGCGCTACCCCGACCGGGTGACGATGTGCATCTCCTCGCAGGCCGGCTGCGGCATGAACTGCCCGTTCTGCGCCACCGGCCAGGCCGGCCTGGACCGCAACCTCTCCACCGCCGAGATCGTGCACCAGATCGTCGACGGCATGCGCGCCCTGCGCGACGGCGAGGTCCCCGGCGGCCCGGCCCGGCTGTCCAACATCGTCTTCATGGGCATGGGCGAGCCGCTGGCGAACTACAAGCGCGTCGTCGGCGCCATCCGCCGCCTCACCGACCCGGAGCCCGACGGCCTGGGCCTGTCGCAGCGCGGCATCACCGTCTCCACCGTCGGCCTGGTCCCGGCGATGCTGCGGTTCGCCGACGAGGGCTTCAAGTGCCGCCTCGCGGTCTCGCTGCACGCCCCGGACGACGAGCTGCGCGACACCCTCGTCCCGGTGAACACCCGCTGGAAGGTCCGCGAGGTCCTCGACGCGGCCTGGGAGTACGCGGAGAAGTCCGGCCGCCGCATCTCCATCGAGTACGCCCTGATCCGCGACATCAACGACCAGGCCTGGCGCGGCGACCTGCTGGGCCGCCTGCTCAAGGGCAAGCGCGTACACGTCAACCTGATCCCGCTGAACCCGACGCCGGGCTCGAAGTGGACCGCCTCCCGCCCCGAGGACGAGAAGGCCTTCGTCGAGGCGATCGCCCGCCACGGGGTGCCCGTGACCGTCCGCGACACCCGCGGCCAGGAGATCGACGGCGCGTGCGGCCAGCTCGCCGCCTCGGAACGATAGATTCCGGACGGGCGTCCGCGTGAATCGGCCGCAGGGGTACCCTGTGGCCGAACCAATTGCATATTCCGACAGGGGAGCGCCACAGCGCTGAGAGTGCGGTATCCGTCATCCGCAGACCCTCTGAACCTCGCCCCGGTCATTCGGGGTAGGAAGTTCGGTCACCACTCAAGCTGTTGCGCCCTGCCCGGCGTCCGCTCCCACAGAGCGCCGGGCAGGGCCGCGTCTTCTCCTGGTCATCCCAGGAGGAATCACCAGTGAGCACCACCAGGAAGATCGCGGGCGCCGCGCTCGCGGCCGCGCTCGGCGTCACCACGCTCAGTGCCTGCGGCGGCGGCGACGCCAAGGACAAGTCCGCGGGCGCGACCGACGCCCCGAAGTCCAAGACCGTCACGCTCGTCTCCCACGACTCCTTCAACGTGACCGACACGGTCCTCAAGGAGTTCGAGCAGCAGAGCGGCTACACCGTCAAGGTGCTGAAGTCCGGTGACGCCGGCGCCGCCCTCAACCAGGAGATCCTCACCAAGGGCTCCCCGCGCGGCGACGTCTTCTTCGGCGTCGACAACACCCTGCTCTCGCGCGCCCTCGACAACGGCGTCTTCACGCCGTACGAGGCCAAGGGCCTGGACACGGTGAAGCCCGAGTACGTCCTCGACAAGCAGCACCGCGTCACCCCGGTCGACTCCGGCGACATCTGCGTCAACTACGACAAGGCGTACTTCGCCGACAAGAAGATCGCCCCGCCGCAGACGCTGGACGACCTGCTCAAGCCCGAGTACAAGAACCTGCTGGTCACCGAGAACGCCGCGACCTCCTCGCCCGGCCTCGGCTTCCTCCTCGCCTCCGTCGGCAAGTACGGCGAGGAGGGCTGGAAGGACTACTGGACCAAGCTCAAGGCCAACGGCGTCGAGGTCGTCGACGGCTGGGAGCAGGCCTACAACGAGCGGTTCTCCGGCTCCGCCGGCGGCAAGAAGGCCAAGGGCGACCGCCCGCTGGTCGTCTCCTACGCCTCCAGCCCGCCGGTCGAGGTCCTCTACGGCGAGCCGCAGCCGGCCGAGGCGCCCACGGGCGTGGCCACCGGCACCTGCTTCCGCCAGATCGAGTTCGCGGGCCTGCTCAAGGGTGCGAAGAACGAGGAGGGCGGCAAGGCCCTCATCGACTTCCTGGTCTCCAAGAAGTTCCAGGAGGACATGCCGCTCCAGATGTTCGTGAACCCGGTCGTCAAGGACGCGAAGCTGCCGGAGCTGTTCACGAAGCACGGCGTCGTGGTCGACAAGCCGGAGAACGTCGCTCCGGAGGCCATCGCCAAGAACCGTGAGCAGTGGGTCAAGACGTGGTCCTCGCTCGTCGTGAAGTAGAGCGCCTTACCGCGGGGGGCGGGCGCGCCACGGCCGTCAGACTCGCTCTGATGGCCGTGCCGCTCGCCTTCTTCGGACTGTTCTTCGCCTACCCCGTCGCCGCGATCGTCGGCCGCGGGCTCAAGACGGACGAGGGCTGGCAGTTCGGCCGGATCGGCGAGGTCCTCGCCCGGCCCGACATCGCCGGCGTGCTGTGGTTCACCACCTGGCAGGCGCTCGCCTCGACCGCCCTCACCCTGCTCCTGGCGCTGCCGGGCGCGTACGTGTTCGCGCGGCTGGAGTTCCCCGGCAAGCAGCTGCTGCGCGCGCTGGTCACCGTCCCCTTCGTGCTGCCGACCGTGGTCGTCGGCAGTGCCTTCCTGGCGCTGGTCGGCCGGGGCGGGCTGCTCGACGAGCTGTGGGGCGTCCGGCTGGACACCACCGTGTGGGCGATCCTGCTCGCCCACGTCTTCTTCAACTACGCCGTCGTGGTGCGGACCGTCGGCGGCCTCTGGGCGCAGCTGGACCCGCGCCAGGAGGAGGCCGCCCGGGTGCTGGGCGCCGGGCGGTTCGCGGCGTGGCGGCGGGTGACGCTGCCCGCGCTCGGGCCGGCGGTGGCCGCGGCCTCGCTGATGGTGTTCCTGTTCACGTTCAGCTCCTTCGGCGTCGTGCAGATCCTGGGCGGGCCCGCGTACGCCACCCTGGAGGTGGAGGTCTACCGGCAGACGGCGCAGCTGCTGGACCTGCCGACCGCCGCCGTGCTGACGATGGTGCAGTTCGCGGCCATCGCCGCCGTCCTCGCCGTGCACGCGTGGACCGTGCGCCGGCGGGAGACCGCGCTGCGGCTGGTGGACCCCTCGCGCACCGCGCGTCCGCCGCGGGGCTGGGCGCAGCGGGGCCTGCTGGGCGGGGTGCTGCTGTCGGTGGCGCTGCTGGTCGTGGCGCCGCTGGCGGTGCTGGTGGAACGGTCCTTCGACGCGCCGGGCGGGTACGGATTCGGCTTCTACCGGGCGCTGCAGGACGCGGGCTCGGGGGGCGGAACGTTTCTGGTGCCGCCGCTGGAGGCGATCTGGAACTCCCTCCAGTACGCGCTGGCCGCCACCGCCATCGCTCTGCTGATCGGGGGGCTCGCGGCGGCCGCCCTGACAAGGCGCGGGGGCCGCTTCGTACGCGGCTTCGACGCGCTGCTGATGCTTCCGCTCGGGGTGTCCGCCGTGACGGTGGGCTTCGGGTTCCTGATCACCCTGGACGAGCCGCCGCTGGACCTGCGGACCTCGTGGATCCTGGTGCCGTTCGCGCAGGCGCTGGTCGGGGTGCCGTTCGTCGTACGGACGATGCTGCCGGTGCTGCGGGCCGTCGACGGCCGGCTGCGGGAGGCGGCGGCCGTGCTCGGTGCCTCGCCGCTGCGGGCCTGGCGGGAGGTGGACCTGCCGCTGGTGCGGCGGGCGCTGCTGATCGCGGCCGGTTTCGCCTTCGCGGTCTCGCTGGGCGAGTTCGGCGCGACCGTCTTCATCGCCCGGCCCGACCGTCCGACGCTGCCGGTGGCCGTGGCGCGGCTGCTGGGGCGGGCCGGGGAGATGAACTACGGGCAGGCGATGGCCCTGAGCACGATTCTGATGCTGGTGTGCGCGGTGTCCCTGCTGGTGCTGGAGCGACTGCGACCCGACAAGACCTCGGGAGAGTTCTGATGACCCTGCTCCGGCTCGAAGGGGTGACGGTCCGTTTCGGCGACCGGGCGGTCGTGGACGCGGTCGACCTGGAGGTCGCCGAGCACGAGACCGTGTGCGTGCTGGGCCCCAGCGGCAGCGGCAAGTCCACGCTGCTGCGGGTGGTGGCCGGGCTCCAGCAGGTGTCTGCGGGACGGGTGCTGCTCGGCGGCGCCGACCAGGCCGGCGTGCCGGTGCACCGGCGCGGGGTGGGCCTGATGTTCCAGGACCACCAGCTGTTCCCGCACCGGGACGTCGGCGGGAACGTCTCCTTCGGCCTGCGCGTGCAGGGCACCGGGAAGGGCGCGTACGGGGCCCGGGTCGCGGAGCTGCTGGAGCTGGTCGGACTCCCGGGGGCCCAGGGCCGGGCCGTCTCCTCGCTGTCCGGCGGGGAGCAGCAGCGGGTGGCCCTCGCCCGGGCGCTCGCCCCCTCCCCCCGGCTGCTGATGCTGGACGAGCCGCTCGGCCAGCTGGACCGGGGGCTGCGCGAGCGGCTGGTGGTCGAGCTCCAGGGGCTGTTCTCCCGGCTGGGCACCACCGTCCTGGCCGTCACCCACGACCAGGGCGAGGCCTTCGCGCTGGCCGACCGGGTGGTGGTGATGCGGGACGGGCGGATCGCGCAGGCCGGGACCCCGCTGGAGGTGTGGCAGCGGCCCGCGTCGGAGTTCGTGGCCCGCTTCCTCGGCTTCGAGAACGTGGTGCCGGGGACGGTGGCGGGTACCGCCGCCGCCACCGCGTGGGGCCGGGTGCCCGTCCCGGCGGGCACGCCCGAGGGGGAGCGGCGGCTGCTGGTCCGCCCCGCCGGGGTGGTGCTGTGCGAGGCCGGGCTGGGCTGCGTGGTGGAGTCCCGGACCTTCCGCGGCACGCACGTGGCGCTGCGGCTGAAGCCCGCGTCGGGGCCGGTACTGGAGGCCGAATGCGAGCTGGCCACCGCGCCGGCCGTGGGGGACCGGGTCGCGGTGGCGTTCAGCCCGTCGGAGGTCGTCGTACTCCCGGAGCCGGCCTGATCCGGAAGGGACCCTCTAGTCCCGGATGCCGTCGACGGCGATCGGCAGGTGGCGCGGGCCGCGCAGGACCGCGTTCTGCCGGTAGGGCGGCGGGTCCTCCAGCAGCCGCGGGTTCTCCAGCCTGCGGGCCAGTTCGCGCAGCGCCAGCGCCGCCTCCAGCCGGGCCAGCGGCGCACCGAAGCAGCTGTGGATACCGCTGCCGAGGCCCAGGTGCTGGACGTCCGCGCGGTCGGGGTCGAAGCGGTCGGGGTCCTCGAACCGCTGCGGGTCGCGGTTCCCGGAGGCCAGGATCAGCCAGAGCGAGGAGCCCTTGGGGATGGTCACCCCCGCCACCTCGATGTCGGAGAGGGTGCTGCGCTGCGGCAGCAGCTGCACCGGCGGTTCGTAGCGCAGCAGCTCCTCCACGATCGGCACGGCCAGGTCAGGCTCCGCGCGCAGCCGCTCCAGGTGCTCCGGATGGCGCAGCAGGGTGAGCATGCCGTTGGTGATCAGGTTGACGGTGGTCTCGTGCCCCGCGATCAGCAGCAGCGCCGCCGTGCTGAGCACCTCCATCGTGGTCATGGTGCCGTCCGGCCCCTGCGCGGTCGCCAGCTCCGACAGCATGTCCCCGGTGGGGTTCTTGCGCCGCTCCTCGATCAGCCCGGCCAGGTACATGCCGAGCTCCATCCGGGCGCCCTTCGTCTTCTCCGCGCGCACGGCCGGATCGGCGTCCGGATCGGGGTCCAGGCTCGCGGCGAGGGTGTCGGCCCAGACGTGGAAGCGCGCCTCGTCCTCCGGGGGGACGCCCAGCAGCCGGCAGATCACCGTCACCGGGAACGGGTACGAGAACTCCTCGACCAGGTCGATCCGCGCGGGGTCGCCCTCCTTGGCGATCGCGTCGACCAGCCCCTTGACGATGCCGCCCAGCTCACCGCGCATCTCCTCGACGCGCCGCGGGGAGTGCGGCGGCCCGAACGGACGGTTCGTCATCCGGCGCAGCCGGTCGTGATCGGGCGGGTCCAGCTTCAGGAAGGAGGGCGGCAGGACGCCCTCCCCCTCGTCCTCGCCCTCGCCGAGCGGGTCGCCGGAGGCCGCCGTCAGGTTGCGCGAGTCGGAGCTGATCCGCGGATCGTGCAGCAGGCCCTTGATCTCGTGGTACGTGCTGAGGACGTACGGGCCGTC
This sequence comes from Streptomyces sp. NBC_00158, assembly GCF_045160885.1. NCBI lineage: Bacteria > Bacillati > Actinomycetota > Actinomycetes > Kitasatosporales > Streptomycetaceae > Streptomyces > Streptomyces sp. NBC_00158. The sequence continues at coordinate 1,885,030 of NZ_CP108161.1, read as the reverse complement.
CCCGTCGTGGAACACCGGGGTCTTGCGGAGCTCCTCGTACAGGGGGTACGGATTGGCCCGGCTGGAGTAGTCGAGGATCTGCCGCAGGATGCCTTCAGTCATGAGGGGTCCTCGTGCTCAGTTGTGCGCCGGCGTGAACGTCATCCGCCGGTCTGCCGGTGAGTAGCCGCTCAGGGTGATCGTCGGGCCGTGCGTGGGCACCGACGGGTCGGGGAAGTCCGCGTCCAGCGGCCGGTTCCCCTCGGGCCTGCGGTCCACCGTCGCGTAGGGCGGCGGGAACGGTGCGGTCTGCTCGATCTGCTGCTCGTAGAAGTCCAGCCAGCGGCACTGGTCGAAGGTGACGGCACCGATGACGCGCCCTTGGTAGCCGTAGACGCCGACGAAGCGGCGCTCGGCGCGCGAGCCCTGGGTGATGACGATCTCGGTACCCATCGAGGGGACGCCCACCGACTTGATGTTCACGCCGAACTGGGACGACCAGAAGGCCGGGACCCAGACGTGCGGGCGGCGCTCGGCGCTCTCGCTGAGCATGTTGTGGGCGGCCGTCTCGGCCTGGGCGACGGCGTTGCCCCAGTGTTCCAGGGACAGGAACTGGTAGCCGAAGAGGGCGTGCGGGGAGCGGGCCACGTCGCCGGCCACGTAGATGTCGTCGGTGACGATGCCCCAGATGTCGAAGGCCCGGCAGCCCGCGTCGCAGGCGATGCCGCGCGGACCCGCGCCGAGTCCGGAGCCGGCCAGCCACTCGGTGTTGCGCTGGGCGCCGAGGGAGACGACCACCACCTCCGCCTCCAGCGTGGTGCCGTCGGAGAGGTGCGCGGAGCGGACCCTGCCGGAGGAGTCGCCCTCCAGGGCCGTCACCATGATCCCGGTGCGCAGGTCCACGCCGTTCTCGCGGTGCATTTCGGCCGCGACCGCGCCGACCACCCCGCCGAGGGCCCCGACCAGGGGCGCGTCACCGCGTTCCGCCACGGTGACGGCCAGCCCGCGTTCCCGGCAGGCGGAGGCGATCTCGGAGCCGGTGAATCCGGCACCGATGACGAGGACCCGGCCGGGCCCGGCCGCGAGGGCGCGTTCCAGGGCCGCGCCGTCGTCCCGGGTGCGCAGGACGAAGACCCCGTCGAGGGCGCCTTCCTCCGGCTTCGGCCACGGCCGGGCGCGGACGCCGGTGGCGATCAGGAGCCTGTCGTACTCCACCTCGTCCCCGTCGGCGAGGCGGACCCGGCGGGCCTTCATGTCCAGACCGGCGGCCGGTACGCCGAGCCGCCACTTGGCGTCGATGTCCCGGCGCCGGGGGAGGGCCGTGCGGTCCGCGGTGGCCTTGCCGAGCAGGACCTGCTTGGACAGCGGCGGCCGGTCGTACGGCTCGTGGGGTTCGTCGCCGATCATGGTCAGGGATCCGGTGAACCCCTTCTCGCGCAGGGTCTCGGCGGCCCGCAGGCCGGCCAGGGAGGCTCCCACCACGACGATGCGGCCTTCGCGCTTGAGCCGCTCCAGGGCTGCGTCACCGCTCACCACGCGCCTCCGCCGTCGACAGGGACCCGTTCACGGCATCCAGCAGGATGGCCCGGACGGGGCAGGCGTGGACGGCGCGGACGACGTTCTCGCGGTGCTCCTCGTCGGGCTGCGGGTCGTAGAGCAGGGACTCGTCGCCGTGCATGGCGAAGACGTCCGGTGCGAGGAACGCGCACTGCGCGTACCCCTGGCACCGGTTGAGGTCCACGACAAGCCTCATGGGGCATCAGCCTTTCCGTGACCTGTTGACCCCCACGGCCCCCGACACCCTCCCGGTCTCCAGCATGCGCGCGAGTCCCGCGCGCCGCCTGCCGGGGTACGGGGCCGCTGGTCAGGCCGTTCGCCGCAGGTTGGTCCGCAGGACGTGCAGGCTGACGACGAGCACCCAGAACGGGAAGACCATCTCGGCCCAGGGCACCCCGGACCCGAGGAGGAGCAGCACCAGCCCGGTGGCGAAGCCGAGGGCGACCAGAGGGCGCGGGAAGAAGCCCAGGCGGCGCCCGATGGTGGAGGTCACGAAGACGAAGACGGCCGCCATGCGCATCGCGTACGTGGTGAGCACGGTGTACGCGAAGGGGCGGCCGAACCCGGACGGCGGGACGGCTTCCTGGAGCACGGTGCCGGCCGCGGCGGCGGCGACGAACAGGGTCCCGACGAAGATGTAGCCGCTGCCGAGGAACACCGCCGCGACGAACCGGTCCTCGCCGCCGCCGGAGTGTGCGCGCAGGGCCCCCATGAACCAGAGGAAGAAGATCCCGGCGAAGGGGACGATCTCCAGGGCCAGCCGGACGGCCCAGCGGTCGGCGTCCGCCACGGGGGCGTCGGAGGGGCTCCCGGAGGGGATGGCGAGCCTCATCAGCACGATCGCGACCGCGAGCAGTACGGCGAAGACGAGCCCGGCCGTCCCGGCGGCCCGTGGCGTGCGCATCCGCGTGGTGGTGGACTCCATGCCCCCAGCAGGCGGCACCCGCCGGGGCCCCGCCACCGGGGGGACCCCACGGGAGTGAATCCGCGGCCCGGCCGCCGGGGCCGGGCCGCGGGGTCGGGCAGAGGGGTCAGGCCACCGGTGCCGGGACCGGCTCCTCGGCGGGCTCCTCGGCCCCGTCGTGGTTGCCGTACCAGGCCACCGCGACGGCGCCGGCGACCGCCAGCACGAAGCCCGTCACCGCGAGCCAGGCCAGGCCCGGGCGGGAGGCGTCGCCGAGCCACAGGACGCCGATCGCGCCCGGGAGCACCGTCTCGCCGACGACCAGGGCGGCCGTGGCGCCGTTGACCGAGCCGATCTGGAGGGCCACCGTGTGCAGGTACATGCCGCCGAAGCCGGCGATGAGGATGGCGTACAGCGCCGGGTCGGTGGCGAGGGTGACCGGGTCGAAGGGGTCCACGCCGTCGAGGATGCGCACGCCGACGCCCAGCGCGCCGAAGGCCAGACCGGACAGCAGGCCCGCCAGGATCGCGGCGCGGGCGCCGAGGAACCGTACGGCCACCGTGCCGCCGATGATGATCACGAGGGTCACGGCCAGCAGCCACCAGTGCGTGGACATCGGGGCGTGGTGGTCGCCCTCGTGGCCGGCGGCGGTCGCCAGCAGCACCAGCGCCGCGCAGACCACGCCGATCGAGGTCCACTCCTTGCGGGTCAGCCGGATGCCCAGCATCTTCACGCTGAGGATGGCGGTGATCACCAGGTTGGCGCTGATCACCGTCTGGGAGAGGAACAGGGGCAGCATGCGGGCCGCCAGCGCGCCCAGTCCGAAGCCCACGAAGTCGAGGATGGTGCCGACGATGAACTCCCAGGTCATCGCGGCCTTGGCGGTGGAGGTCAGGTTCGGTCCGCCGTGGGCGGTCACGCCGGCGGCGGCCGGGGACATCCGGGCGGCGCGGCGCGAGCCCACGGCTTGCAGGACAGAGCCCGTGCCGTAGCAGATGGATGCCGCGACAGCGGTCAGCAGGCCTATGAGCACAGAAGGCTCCGTTCAACGTCTGGCAGGTAAGGCGGTACCTCTGCCAGACGTCATATCGGGCCGGGAAGTTGCCTCCGCAAGGGAGTTCGTTGACCGGTTCTTTGCCCTGGGCGGGGCTCAGCCCAGCGCGGCGAGCGCGTCCGGGACCTCTTCCACCGAGTCCACCAGCGCGATCCGCGACTCCATGGACCGGCCCGCGGCGAGCGCGCGCAGCAGCGGCCAGACCGGCAGCCGCTCGGTCCAGTGGTGGCGGCCGACCAGGACCATCGGGGTCGGCTCGGCCCGCGACTCGTAGTAGTTCGGCGTCGCGTTGTCGAAGACCTCCTGCACGGTGCCCGCGGCGCCCGGCAGGAAGACCACGCCCGCGTTGGACCGGGCGAGCAGCCCGTCCTCGCGGGTGGCGTTCGCGAAGTACTTGGCGATCTGGCCCGCGAAGGCGTTCGGCGGCTCGTGGCCGTAGAACCAGGTGGGGATCCCGACCGAGTCCCCGCCGCGGGGCCAGCGCTCCCGGACGGCGAAGGCCGCGCGCGCCCAGTCGGAGACGGACGGGCTGAAGGAGGGCACCTTCGCCAGCAGTTCCAGCGCCTCGGGCAGGGCCTCGTCCGGCGCGGGCGCCAGGTAGGCGCCCAGGTTGGCGGCCTCCATCGCGCCGGGGCCGCCGCCGGTGGCGACCGTCAGCCCGGACCGGGCCAGGGTGCGGCCCAGTTCCGCCGCGCCGCGGTAGTCCGTACCGCCGCGGGCCATGGCGTGGCCGCCCATCACGCCGATGACGCGGGCGCCCGCGAGCTGTTCGTCCAGGGCGTCGGAGATGGCGTCGTCGTGGATGGAGCGGAGCATCGAGGAGAAGACGTCGCCGTCGGACTTGGTCTCCTGGAACCAGGCGTAGGCCAGGGCGTCCGGGGTGGTTTCGTAGCCTTCGGCCAGACCGGTGAACAGTTCCTCGGCCGTGTACAGCAGACCCCGGTACGGGTTGAACGGCAGGTCCGGTATCGGCGGGAAGACGAGCGCGCCGTCCGCGCGGACCTTCACCGAGGCGTCGGGCTCCATCGCGCAGCCCAGGAACACGGCCGCGGAGGTGTCGGCGGACAGCAGGGCGAAGGTCCGCTCCAGGAGGTTGACCGACTGGATCCGGTAGCCGCTCAGCGAGCCCCGGGCGACGACCCGGTCGAACTCCGCGAGCGTCTCGATCTCGATGTCTGCGTTGACCATTCGGCCCACCCTAAGGGCTGGTCGTCTCAGCGGGTCAGGGCCAGCGACGTCAGCTGCGCCACACCCCAGCCGAGCCCCGCCGCGGCCGTGAGCAGTGCGGCCGCCCGCAGGACCGCGGCCGTACGCAGCACCGCACCCGGGGTGCCGAGTCCGGCCAGCGCCTCCCGGGAGGCGGCGCGGGCCTGCCGGGACTCGACGGCCGAGGTGAGCAGGGTCCCGGCGGCGCAGAGGGCCACCAGGGCGGCCGCGGGGCCGGTCAGCGGGCCGAGCGGGGCGAGGGGGGCGGTCTGGCCGTGCGGGGCGATGGAGGTGAGGGCGGCGGCGCCCACGGCGGCCAGCACCCCCAGCGGCCGGCCCAGCCGGGGCGCCTCCTCCTGGAGGCCGCGTCCGGCCAGCAGCCGCAGCAGGCCCGGCCGGACGGCCTGCACCAGGGTCCCGCAGGCGTAGGCCAGCCCCGGACCGGCCAGGGCCAGCCCGACCGCGATCAGCACGCAGCCGGCCGGTACGGCGGCTCCGCCGGGACGGGCGTACGCAAGGACGGCGAGCCCGCACGCGGCCAGCGCCACTCCCCAGGGCACACCGGTCTGCGGGGCCAGTCCGGCGTGCGGCGGGCGGGGGCGCAGGGCGAGGGCGGTGGCGGTGGCGGCCGTCAGCGGGACCAGGGCCAGCAGGGTGAGGGCGGCGGCCACCGGCAGGGGCCGGTCGGCGTGCAGCGGCCGGGCTCCGGCGCCGTCGAACGGCAGCCCGGCGAGGTCGCCCCGCAGGTGGAGGAAGGCGGCCAGGGCCAGGGCGCTGCCGAGGGCGCACGCGACGGCGGTGGAGACCGCCGCGACCAGGGTGAGCCGTACGGGTCCCAGCCCGGCGGCGTCGAGCCCGTCGCGGGACCGGGTGGCGGGGTCGGTCCGGGCGACGGCCACCGCGAACTGGGCGGTGGCGGCGAGCGGGACCAGCGCCCACAGCAGGCGAGGGAACGATCCGGCGGGGCGGGCCGTCGCGTCCGCGAGGACGTACAGCAGGAGGAACCCGCTGCCGGCGGAGGCGGCCGCGACCAGCAGCCGGCGCAGCTGGACCAGGGGGCGGGAGCCGCGGACTAGGCGGAGAGCGAGCACGCGGCCTGGTCCTCCGTGGTGAGGGCGGAAGCGGCGGCCGCCGCACCGGCCGGGCGGCCGTCGAGCAGGGCCAGCGCGCGGTCGGCGTCGGCCGCGGTCTCCTCGTCGTGGGTGGCCAGCAGGACCGTGATGCCGTGGGAGCGGGCGGCCGTGGTCAGGGTGCGCAGCAGCAGTGCGCGTTCGGCGCGGTGCAGCGGGGCGGCCGGCTCGTCGGCGAAGAGCACCGCGGGCTCCGCGACCAGGGCGCGGGCCAGGGCGACCCGCTGGGCCTCGGCGCGGTTGAGGGCGCCGGGGCGCTTGCCGGCGAAGCGGTCGAGGTCGAGGCGCTCCAGCCATTCGAGGGCGGCCCGGCGGGCGGCGCGGTGCGGGACGCCGCCGATGAGCAGGGGCAGGGCCGCGTTCTCCCAGACCTTGAGTTCGGGGAGCAGCTGCGGTTCGGGGCCGATCCACGCGAAGCGGTCGCGGCGCAGCCGTTCGCGGGCGGCGGCGCCGAGGGTGTGGACGGGAACGCTGTTGAACCAGACCTCGCCCTGCTCGGGCAGCAGCCGTCCGGCCAGACAGCGCAGCAGCGTGGTCTTCCCGCAGCCGCGCGGGCCGGTCACGGCGAGGATCTCGCCCTGGCGGACTCCGGCGGAGACCCCGATGAGGCCTGGGGTACCTCCGTGGGAGTAGTGCAGGGACCGGGCCCAGAGCAGGTCTTCCTGCGGTGGGGCCTGGTCGGGCCGGGCCTTGTCCGGGGGAGCCACCATGGCGTACACCTCCGTCCGGGGGAACGAAGCGGAGCCCTTTCGGTCACTGGCACCGCAATGAGATGTAAAGAGATGAACGTCGTGAAAGCTGACAGCACACGGCCCGGACCCTCGCGTTCTACTCGAACGGAGGATCCGGGCCGTGTGGTCGGGCTGTCGGGCTACCGCGTCCCGGGACCGGTTACAGCTTGGTCCACGCCTCGGTGAGCACCGAGCGCAGGATGCCTTCGATCTCGTCGAAGGTGCCCTGGTCGGCGATCAGCGGCGGGGCCAGCTGGATGACCGGGTCCCCACGGTCGTCGGCGCGGCAGTACAGGCCGTTGTCGAAGAGCGCCTTGGAGAGGAAGCCGTAGAGCACGCGCTCGGTCTCCTCGTCCGTGAAGGACTCCTTGGTGACCTTGTCCTTGACGAGCTCGATGCCGTAGAAGAAGCCGTTGCCGCGGACGTCGCCGACGATCGGAAGGTCGTGCAGCTTCTTCAGGGTGTTGAAGAAGTTGCCCTCCTGGTCCAGCACGTGCTGGTTCAGGCCTTCCTTGTCGAAGATGTCGAGGTTGGCGATGGCCACGGCGGAGGACACCGGGTGTCCGCCGAAGGTGTAGCCGTGCAGGAAGGTGTTGTCGCCCTTGTAGAAGGGCTCCGCGATGCGGTCCGAGACGATGCAGGCGCCGATCGGGGAGTAGCCCGAGGTCATGCCCTTGGCGCAGGTGATCATGTCCGGCACGTAGCCGAACTTGTCACAGGCGAACATCGTGCCGAGGCGGCCGAACGCGCAGATGGTCTCGTCGGAGACGAGCAGCACGTCGTAGGTGTCGCAGATCTCGCGGACCCGCTGGAAGTACCCGGGCGGGGGCGGGAAGCAGCCGCCGGCGTTCTGCACGGGCTCCAGGAAGACGGCCGCGACGGTGTCGGGGCCCTCGAAGAGGATCTGCTGCTCGATCTGGTCGGCGGCCCAGCGGCCGAAGGCCTCGGGGTCGTCGCCGTGGATCGGGGCGCGGTAGATGTTGGTGTTGGGCACCTTGTGCGCGCCCGGTACCAGCGGCTCGAAGGGGGCCTTCAGCGCCGGCAGGCCGGTGATGGACAGCGCGCCCTGCGGGGTGCCGTGGTAGGCCACCGCACGCGAGATGACCTTGTACTTGGTGTGCTTGCCCTGCAGCTTGAAGTACTGCTTGGCGAGCTTCCAGGCGGTCTCGACGGCCTCGCCGCCACCGGTGGTGAAGAAGACCTTGTTCAGGTCGCCCGGGGCGTAGTCGGCGAGGCGCTCGGCGAGCTCGACGGCCTTGGGGTGCGCGTACGACCACACGGGGAAGAACGCGAGCTCCTGGGCCTGCTTGTACGCGACCTCGGCCAGTTCCTTGCGGCCGTGACCGGCGTTGACCACGAACAGTCCGGCGAGACCGTCCAGGTAGCGCTTGCCCTTGTCGTCGAAGATGTAGGTGCCCTCACCCCGCACGATGGTGGGGACGGGCGCGTTCTCGTACGACGACATGCGGGTGAAGTGCATCCACAGGTGGTCGTAGGCGGTTTTGGAGAGGTCCTGGCTCACGGGCTATCGAGTTCCCCACATGTAGGTCTGCTTCTTCAGCTTCAGATAAACGAAGCTTTCGGTTGATCGCACGCCGGGGAGCGTGCGGATCTTCTTGTTGATCGTTTCGAGCAGGTGGTCGTCGTCCTCGCAGACGATCTCCACCATCAGGTCGAACGACCCCGCGGTCATCACGACGTACTCGCACTCGGCCATGGCGGTCAGTGCGTCGGCCACCGGGTCGAGGTCTCCCTCGACGTTGATGCCGACCATCGCCTGGCGCCGCAGGCCCACGGTGAGCGGGTCCGTTACGGCGACGATCTGCATGACGCCCTGGTCGAGCAGCTTCTGTACGCGCTGGCGCACCGCCGCTTCGGACAGGCCCACGGCCTTGCCGATCGATGCATATGGACGGCGACCGTCCTCTTGCAGTTGCTCGATGATCGCCAGGGACACAGCATCGACCGAAGGGGACGGTTGTCTGTTCCTGGAATCTGCGCTTCGACTGACCACGACCTCACTCTGCACGAGGAGTCGTCTGTTCCGCAACCCGTAATCGATGAAATCCGTTGTCGAGCGTCTCGGATTTCACGGATTTCGTAGTTGGCTGGGTCCGGCTCTGTCGAAAGCGTCGCCAGAGGGGCTAGGCTTGGCTGGTCGTCTCAATCATTGGACATGTGATCAGGAGAGTGGCTGTAGTGACCACCGAACTGCGTCGTCTGCGCAACTACATCGGCGGGGAGTTCAAGGACGCCGCCGACGGGCGGACCACCGACGTGGTCAACCCCGCGACCGGCGAGGTGTACGCCACCGCCCCGCTCTCGGGCCAGGCCGACGTCGACGCCGCCATGGCCGCCGCCGCGGCGGCCTTCCCGGGCTGGCGCGACACCACGCCCTCGGAGCGCCAGAAGGCCCTGCTGAAGATCGCGGACGCCTTCGAGGCCCGCGCCGACGAGCTCGTCGCCGCCGAGTCGGAGAACACCGGCAAGCCGCTGGGCCTCACGGCCAGCGAGGAGCTCCCGCCGATGGTGGACCAGATCCGCTTCTTCGCAGGCGCCGCGCGCCTGCTGGAGGGCCGTTCGGCCGGCGAGTACATGGACGGGATGACCTCGATCATCCGCCGCGAGCCGGTCGGCGTCTGCGCCCAGGTGGCGCCGTGGAACTACCCGATGATGATGGCCGTGTGGAAGTTCGCCCCGGCGATCGCCGCGGGCAACACCGTCGTCCTCAAGCCCTCGGACACCACCCCGGCCTCGACCGTCCTGATGGCCGAGATCATCGACTCGGTCCTGCCCAAGGGCGTCTTCAACGTCGTCTGCGGCGACCGCGAGACCGGCAAGGCCATGGTCGAGCACTCCACCCCGGCCATGGCCTCCATCACCGGCTCGGTCCGCGCCGGCATGCAGGTCGCCGAGAGCGCCTCCAAGGACGTCAAGCGCGTCCACCTGGAGCTCGGCGGCAAGGCCCCCGTCGTGGTCTTCGAGGACGCCGACCTGGCCAAGGCCGTCGAGGACATCGCGGTCGCCGGCTACTTCAACGCCGGCCAGGACTGCACGGCCGCCACCCGCGTGCTCGTGCACGAGTCGATCCACGACGAGTTCGTGGCCGCGCTGGCCAAGGCCGCCGCGGAGACCAAGACCGGCCAGCCGGACGACGAGGACGTGCTGTACGGCCCGCTGAACAACCCGAACCAGCTGGCGCAGGTCGCGGGCTTCGTCGACCGCCTCCCGGCCCACGCCAAGGTCGAGGCCGGTGGCCACCGGGTCGGCGAGAAGGGCTACTTCTACGCCCCGACCGTCGTCTCCGGCCTGAAGCAGGACGACGAGATCATCCAGAACGAGGTCTTCGGCCCCGTCATCACCGTCCAGTCCTTCACCGACGAGGCCCAGGCCCTGGAGTTCGCGAACGGCGTCGAGTTCGCCCTCGCGTCCTCCGTGTGGACCAAGGACCACGCCCGCGCGATGCGCATGTCCAAGAACCTCGACTTCGGCTGCGTGTGGATCAACACCCACATCCCGCTCGTCGCCGAGATGCCGCACGGCGGCTTCAAGAAGTCCGGCTACGGCAAGGACCTCTCCGCCTACGGCTTCGAGGACTACACCCGCATCAAGCACGTGATGACCTCGCTCGACGGCTGATCCGCGGCCGCCGCCGGGCCGGCGGCGCACTGATCAACGCAGGGCCCTGACGGGGCGGGCAGTAGACATCTTGTCTATTGCCCGCCCCTTCGCGTTGTCCCAGGCTTTGGCCATGCCTGAACTCGTCTCCCGTCGCGCGGCGCTGCGCGGCCTCGGTGCCGCGGGCCTGCTCGCCGCCCTCGCCGGCTGCGGCGTGCCCTCCGCGTACGTCCCGGAGGACCGGCGGCAGGCCCCGGACCTCTCGGACCGCGACCGCGCCCTCGCCTTCTCCAACTGGCCGCTCTACATCGACACCGACGACGAGGACGAGGAGAGCCGTCCGACCCTGGAGGCCTTCACCCGCAAGACCGGCATCCGGGTCCGCTACACCGAGGAGATCAACGACAACGACGAGTTCTTCGGCAAGGTCAGCCCGGCCCTGATGAGCCGCCAGGCGACCGGCCACGACCTCGTCGTGGTCAGCGACTGGATGGCCGCCCGCTTCGTCCACCTGGGCTGGGCCCAGAAGATGGACCGTTCGGCGCAGTCCAACGTCGCCAAGTACCTCGACCCGCAGCTGCGTTCGCCCGCCTTCGACGAGGGACGGCTGCACACCGTCCCCTGGCAGTCCGGGATCACCGGCATCGCCTACAACCGCAGGGCGCTGGGCCGGGAGATCAAGTCCGTCAAGGACCTCTGGCACCCGGACCTGGCGGGCAAGGTGACCCTGTTCTCGGGCCTCGACGAGTCCTTCTCGCTGCTGATGCAGGGCAACGGCACCGACGTCACCCGCTGGACCGAGTCCGACTTCCACCGGATGTGCGACCAGGTCGAGAACATGGTCCGCAAGAAGCACATCCGCCGCTTCACCGGCAACGACTACACCTCCGACCTCGGCAAGGGCGACGTCCTGGCCTGTCAGGCCTACTCGGGCGACGCCATCCAGCTCCGGGCCGACAACCCCGACATCGAGTTCGTGGTTCCCGAGGAGGGTGCCGAGCTGTGGGCGGAGAGCCTGCTCGTCCCCAACCTCGCGCGGCACAAGGCCAATGCCGAGGCCCTCGTCGACCACTACTACGACCCGGAGGTGGCGGCGGAGCTGGCGGCCGCGGTCAACTACGTCTGCCCGGTGCCCGCGGCCCGCGAGGTGCTGGCCGCCTCGTCGGACAAGGAGACCGCCCAACTGGCGGAGAACCCGCTGGTCTTCCCCGACGACGCGATGCGCCGGCGCCTCGCGGTGGCCCGGGACGTCTCCTCGGCCGAACGGCCCTCCTTCGCCAAGCGCTGGAACGCCATCGTCGGACTGTGATCACGATCTCGCGGCGGAACTGAACACGTTCAGGAAACCGGCTGAACGTGTTCAGTTTCGTGTGTAGGCTCCCTTCCATGAGCGAGAGAAGCGCCCTCCAGCGGCGGATCCGTGCCTGGCTTGTGCTGTTCCTGGTCTGCCTGGTCCTCAGCGGACTCACCGCCTTTCCCCTGGTCACCGAGCTCCACTGGGTCAATGGGCTGGTCTCCAACGACTGGCTGCGCCGTGTCGGCGACGGACTGGACCGAGCCGACTCCGAATACCCCTTCCTCCTCTACGGCACCGACTGGCTGGCCTTCGCCCACCTGGTGATCGCCGTGTTCTTCTACGGGGTCTACCGCGACCCGGTCCGCAACGTCTGGATCGTCGAGGCCGGCATGGTCGCCTGCGTCGGCGTCGTCCCCCTCGCCCTGCTCAGCGCGCCGGTCCGCGGGATCCCCGGCTGGTGGTCGCTCATCGACATCTCCTTCGGGGTCTTCGGCATCCTCCCCCTGATCGCGCTGCGCCGCCTGATCAAGCGGCTGGAGGTGCTCGAAGCGGCGGAGGGTGCCGGCTACCTGGCGAAGGCCGCCCCGATGATGCCGTAGGCCACCTGGTTCATGTCCTGCCCCTTGGCATTGGTGGAGTTCACCGAATAGACCAGGGTGCGGGACAGGTCACGGCTCCCGCCGATGACCGTGCTGTAGCCGTGCCGCGAGCCCGTCTTGCCGTACAGCTTCGTACCGTCCGGCAGTGCGAACTCCTTCAGGCCGGCCGTCTGCACCGCGTGCGCCCCGGTCTCGCTCGCGGCGTCCACGACGTCGGGCACCGTGAACATCTCCTCCAGCTGCGCCCTCGGGACGACCTTGCCGGAGAACAGCGCCACCGTGAAGCGCTCCAGGTCCGCCGTGGTCGAGATCAGGTCCCCCGCGGCCCAGTTGGAGGTGGAGTTCCACTCCGACACGTCCACCAGCGAACGGCTCCCGTCGGCCCCCGCCACCGCCTGGTAGCCGTGGTTGTACGGGCCCGGTATGCGGTTCTGGGTACGGGCCGGGAACGAGGTGTGGCGCAGGCCGAGCGGCCTGATGACCCGGTCCCCGACGGCCTTCTCGTACGTCTTTCCCGTCACCTTCTCGATCAGCACGCCCAGCACCGTGTAGTGGATGTTGCTGTACCGCTGCTTCTCGCCCGGCCTGAACTCCGGCCCCTTCGCGACCGCGTTGGCGATCAGCGCGTGCGGGTCGACCACGTCGAAACGGTGGGCGTACTCGTCCTCGAAGCGGTCCCCGGGGCCGTCGGCCGACCGCAGGCCGCTCGTGTAGTCCAGCAGCTGCCGCACCTTCACCGGCTCGAAGCCGGGCAGCAGCCCCGGCAGGTAGTCCTGCACCGGCCGGTCCAGGTCCACCCTGCCCTCGGCCGCCAGCTGGAGCACCACCGCCGCCGTGAAGGCCTTCGTCACCGACCCGGCCCGGAAGCGGGCGTCCTCCACCGCCGCGCGCCCGCTGCGGACGTCCGCGACACCCGCGCTGCCGCGCCAGGCGCCGCTCGTCCCGCCCACCCGGACCAGAGCGGCGGTCGCGTCCTTGTTCCCCGCCCCGACGCCCGCGATCGCCTTCGCCAGCGCCGCGGCGTCCGGCGGCGTCGTGAACACCGGCGGGGCGGAGACCCGGGCCGAGACCGGCGCCGGTGCCGGAGCCGCCTGGGCGGCGGCCACCGGACCGGCGGCGACCCCCAGGACCAGAGCGGCGGCGACGAGCGTGCGCGTACGTGCCTTCATGACGGTTCCCCCTGCGTTGTGCGACCGGTGGGGCCCGCTGCCCCCCGATGACCTCAATGCTCCAGGTCACAGGGGTAGTTGCGGATCACCAACAAGAGGGGTTTTCAGCGGTACGACAACTCACCGGCGCGGGGGAGCCGACACGCCGCACCTCACCCGCCAGAGGGAGAAACCCAGGAGGGACCCGCCGACCCCGCCGCGATCAGGCCCGTCTCGTACGCGCAGATCACCGCCTGGATCCGGTCGCGCAGCCCCAGCTTCGACAGCACGTTCCCCACGTGCGACTTCACCGTGTGCTCGCTCACCACCAGCGCCGCCGCGATCTCCGCGTTCGACAGCCCCCGCCCCAGGTGCAGCAGCGTCTCCCGCTCCCGCGCCGTCAGCACCTCCAGCCGCTCCGCCGCCAGGGCGTCCGGCACGCGGGGCCGGGCCGTCGCCGCCGTGTACTCCTCGATCAGCCGCCGCGCCACCGAGGGCGCCAGCAGCGACTCTCCCGCCGCCACCACCCGCACCGCGTGCACCAGGTCGTCCCGCCGCACGTCCTTCAGCAGGAACCCGCTCGCCCCCGCGTGCAGCGCCTCGTAGACGTACTCGTCCGAGTCGAAGGTCGTCAGCATCACCGTCCGGCACGCGCTCCCCGCCGAGATCGCCCGGCAGGCCTCGATCCCGTCCAGCACCGGCATCCGCACGTCCAGCAGCGCCACGTCCGGGGACAGCCGCCCGACCGCCGCCACGGCCGCAGCCCCGTCCCCGACCTCCGCCACGACCTCGATGTCCTCCTGCACGTCCAGGATCATCGCGAAGCCGCTGCGCACGAGCTCCTGGTCGTCGGCCACCACCACACGGATCGTCAATTCCCCACCTCCAGCGGCGAGGTTACAAGCACCGTGAAGCCGCGCCCGTCCGCGCCCGGACCGGTCCACGCCGTCCCGCCGTGCGCCGCGGCCCGCTCCCGGATCCCGATCAGCCCGTGCCCGCCCGGAGCGCCGCCGCCCGGAGCACCCACGCCCGGAGCACCCCCGGCCGGTCCCCGCCCGTCGTCCGTGACCCGTACCGAGAGCTCCCGGGCCCCGTACTCCAGGCGTACGTCCACCGCCGTGGCCCCCGCGTGCTTCACCACGTTGGTCAGCGCCTCCTGCACCACCCGGTGCACCGTCGCCTCCAGCGCCGCGGGCAGCTCGCGCACCTCGCCCGTCCGCTGGTACGACACCGCGAGCCCGCTCGCCCGCACCCGGTCCACCAGCGCCGGCAGACCCCCGATCCCCGGCTGCGGAGCCCGCGGAGCCGTCGCCTCCTCCGCCCGCAGCACCCCCAGCATCGTCCGCAGCTGCGCCATCGCGTCCCGGCCCGTCTCGGCGATCGCCTCGAAGGCCGCCTCCGCACGCTCCGGGGCCCGGCGCACCGCCACCGGACCGGCCTCCGCCTGCACGATCATGATGCTGACGGCGTGCGACAGGACGTCGTGCATCTCCCGCGCGATCCGCGCCCGTTCACGCGCCGCCGCCTGCTCCGCCTCGATCCGGTTGGCCCGCTCCAGCTGCGCCGCCCGGTCCTCCACCGCCGCCGTGTAGGCCTGCCGCGTGGCCTGGAGCCGCCCGAGGGCGAACGCCGCCCCGAACACGAACCAGGCGAACAACAGCTCCCTCGCCGTACCCGTGTTGAACGCGACGGACACCGCGATCACCGCCACCAGACCCCACCCGACGGCCAGCCGCACCCGCGACGGCCCCAGCAGCGCGATCGAGTAGACGCAGACCAGCGCGGCGTACGGCAGCGGCTGCCCGGGCCCGTCCAGGGCCAGCTGGTAGGCCGAACCGGCCGCCACCACCCCGAGCAGCGCCGCCACCGGCGCCCGCCGCCGCCACACCAGCGGCACGTTGCCCAGCGTCGTCACCAGGTACGCCGTCCAGGTGGCCGGCGAGTCCGCCGGGTCCCGGGGCACCACGAAGGGGATGGTCGTCGCCACCTGCACCAGCAGCGTCAGGCCCAGGTCCCGCCAGCGCGGATCGGCCCGCAGGATCCGCTCGCGCAGGCGCGCGGCCGGCCCCCGCGTCATCGTCCGAGCCCGGCCCTCACGGCGGCCAGCACGTCCAGCCTGTTGGTGGTGACCGAGTCCGCGCCGGCCCGCACGACGGCCCGCATCGACCGCCCGGTGTCCGGCGTCCAGGCCGACACCAGGAGCCCGTCCCGGTGCAGGGCGTCCACGAGCTCCCGGCCGACCAGCCCGAAACGGTAGTTGAGCCAGCGCGGCTTCACCGCGTCGATCAGCACCCGGCGCGGCGGCGAGAGGGTGGTCCAGGTCAGCGCGATCTCCGCGCCCGGATCGGCGGCGCGGACCGCGAGCATGGTGTTCGGCCCGGCGCAGTAGTACGCCCGGTCGCGCGCCCCGCATTCGCGCACCAGGTCGACGACGGTCTTCACCGCCTCGTACGTCGCACCCGGCAGGTCGATCATCAGCCGGCCGGCCCCGGCCTCCGTCAGCGCCTGGCGCAGGGTCGGGACCCGGCCGTCCGTCAGTTCCTTCAACTGCGGGGCCGTGACGGCGTCGAGCCGCACGTCGTGCCCCCACAGCCGCTCCAGGGTCTCGTCGTGGAGCAGGACCGGCACCCCGTCACGGGTCAGCCGTACGTCGATCTCCACCGCGTCCGCTCCGCGCGCGAAGGCGGAGCGGACGGAGGCGAGGGTGTTCTCACGGAAGCGGTAGGGGTCCCCGCGGTGGCCGACGGCAGTCAGATTGCTCATGCGCCCCATTCTCGGGGGCGCGGGCGATCAAGGGGAGTCAGCGGGCGAGCCATTCGGCGGTGTACGCGTCGATCTCCGCCGTGATCTTCGCCTTGCCGGCCCCGTCCAGGAAGGAGGCCTCGACGGCGTTCTTGGCGAGCTGCGCGAGGCCCCGCTCGTCGAGGTCGAGGAGCCGGGCGGCGACCGCGTACTCGTTGTTGAGGTCGGTGCCGAACATCGGCGGGTCGTCGCTGTTGATGGTGACGAGCACGCCCGCCGCCACCATCTCCTTGATGGGGTGCCGGTCGAGCTCGGCCACCGCGCGGGTGGCGATGTTGGAGGTCGGGCAGACCTCCAGCGCGATCCGGTTCTCCGCGAGGTGCTTCAGCAGCTCGGGGTCCTGGGTGGAGCTGGTGCCGTGGCCGACGCGCTCGGCGCCCAGCTCGCGGACGGCGTCCCAGACGGTCTCCGGGCCGGTGGTCTCGCCGGCGTGCGGGACGCTGTGCAGGCCCGCGGCGCGGGCCAGGTCGAAGTACGGCTTGAACTGCGGGCGGGGGACGCCGATCTCGGGACCGCCCAGGCCGAAGGAGACCAGGCCCTCGGGGCGCAGGTCGACGGCGAGGCGGGCGGTCTCGGCGGCGGCCTCCAGGCCGGCCTCGCCGGGGATGTCGAAGCACCAGCGCAGGATGACGCCGAGTTCGGTCTCGGCGGCCTTGCGGGCGTCCTCGATGGCCTCCATGAAGGCGTTCTCGTCGATGCCGCGACGGGTGGAGGAGTAGGGGGTGATGGTGAGTTCGGCGTAGCGGATGTTCTGCCGGGCCATGTCGCGGGCGACTTCGAAGGTGAGGGTGCGCACGTCGTCCGGGGTGCGGACCAGGTCGACGACCGACAGGTAGACCTCGATGAAGTGGGCGAAGTCGGTGAAGGTGAAGTAGTCGGCCAGCGCTTCCGGGTCGGTGGGGACCTTGGAGTCGGGGTGGCGGGCGGCGAGTTCGGCGACGATGCGGGGCGACGCCGAGCCGACGTGGTGGACGTGCAGTTCGGCCTTGGGCAGCCCCGCGATGAAGGGGTGCAGGTCGGGCATGGGGGCCTCCGGGGGGACGCGGGTGCGGGCGGGTCGGCTTCATCGTAGGCAGGCCCGGGCCGTGTCGGTGGCAGCGCTTAGCATGGCCGTACGAGAGAAGGGGGGCGCCGCATGACCGACCACAGCCCTGAACCGAGGGACCCGTGGGCGCCGCCCGAGCGGCCGCCGGCCGGCCAGGGGAAGCCGCAGGGCTCGCAGCCGGCCCCGCCGGTGCCCCCGGTGCACGAGCAGCCGACGATGGCGGGCATGCCCGGCGTGCCGCCCGCGCCCGCACCCGCGCCGTCCGCGTACCCGCCGCCCCAGCCGCCCCCGCCGGCCGCCGCTCCGTACCCGGGGCCCCCGGCCGCCGGGTCCGCGTACGGGTACCCGGCGCAGCCCGGCCCCGGCGGGTACGCCTACCCCGGCCCGCCGGGGGCCCCGGGGCAGCCCGGGTATCCCGCCCAGGCCGGCTACCCCGGTTACCCCGGACAGCCCGGATACCCGGGATACCCCGGACAGCCGGGCCAGCCCGGGTATCCGTACGCCTACCCGTACGCGACGCCGCCCGCGAGCAACGGCTTCGGGATCACCGCCCTCGTCCTCGGCATCCTGTCGGTGTTCACCTGCGCCACGATGGTCGGCGCCATCGCGCTCGGCATAGGCGCGGTCGTCTTCGGGGCGCTGGGCAGGGGCAAGGCCACCCGGGGCGAGGCCAACAACGGCGGGGTGGCCCTGTCCGGCATCATCCTCGGCGCGGTCGGCATGGTGCTGGGCATAGTCGCGACCCTGATCATCTTCCTCGGCCCCGACATCGACGACTCGGACGGCGGAAGCGACTCCCCGTCCTCCGTGTCCCAGGTCGACGGCCCGCGCGAGCGGGCCTGAGCGACCCGCCGGGCCCCGCTCCCGCCCGGGTCAGATCGGGGCGGCCGACAGCAGGGTGGGGACCATCCAGGGCCCGTCGGGGGCGGCGCGGCGGACCGGGACCCAGGTGAGCCCCACCATCCGGGGACACGCGCAGTCCAGGTCCCCGTCCACCCCCAGTACGGGCTCGCCGGGCGCGACCTCCACCCGGAAGCAGGTGGTCCACCCGGAGGGGTACGGCGCCTCGTACGCGTACCGCACCTCCAGCGGGCGCAGTCCCGTCTCCTCGGCCACCTCCCGCCGGACCGCCGCCTCCAGGTCCTCCCCGGGCTCCACCCCGCCGCCCGGGAGCGTCCAGTACTCGGCCCCGTCGTGCAGCCCGGACGGCCCCCGGTGGCGCTCGCGGACCATCAGGACGGCGCCCTCGCGCACGATGACCGCCGCCACCCGGCGCCGCCCGGTCACGCCTCCTCCGCCCGCAGCCGCTCCCGGGCCTCCATCAGGGCGAAGCCCAGCAGGTTCAGGCCGCGCCAGCGGTCCGGGCGCAGGGCCCGCTCGTCGTCGGCGGCCAGCCCGATGCCCCAGATCCGGTCCACGGGGCTCGCCTCGACCAGCACCCGCGACCCCGTGCCCAGCAGGTAGGAGCGCAGCGCCGGGTCGGAGTCGAACTTGTGCACGCTGCCCTCGACGACCAGCGCGAACCGCTCCCGCTGCCAGACCTCCTCGTCGAAGCGGCGCACGAGCCGCCCGGCCTTCTTGGCCGCCGCCGGACTGCCGGCCTCCAGTGCGGCTCGCTCGGCCTCGGCGTCCCCGAACAGGCGTGCCTTCCCGGCCATCATCCAGTGCTCCGCCGTGGCGTACCGGACGTCACCCACAGTGAAGGGGGAGGGCCACCACTGGCTGAGACAGCTCGGTCCGAGCCTTCCGTCCGGCAGGGGGCGGTGTCCCCAGAAGGGCAGGTACTTCACCCGCTCACCACGGCTGACCTGCTCGATCAACTTGTCGATCATCTCCATGCACGCGAGTCTTGCAGTCACCACTGACACTTCGTACGGGATTTCGGGGATGCCTCGACACATGGTCGACCGATTCCGTCGCGTAATCAAAAGGCAACAACGGAATCACTTGGCGGAGGAGAACGCCTCTGCCAGGATCGGCACTCAATTCGAGCTGTAGCTACGGAGAGCGTGAGAGCGATGGGTAACCGCTTCCAGGTCAAGGACCGCTTCGCAGACGGCGCGCAGTACATCGACGGCAGGCTCCGCTCCGGCACCTCGGGGCGGTCGCACACCGTCGTCGACCCCGCCACCGGCGAGGAGGTGCTCACCTACGAGCTTGCCGGACCGGCGGACGTGGACGAGGCCGTGGCCGCCGCCAAGCGGGCCTTCCCCGCCTGGTCGGCCGCCACCCCGGGGGAGCGCTCGGACGCCCTGCACCGGCTGGCCGCCGTACTGGCCGAGCAGGCCGCGGACTTCGCGTACGCGGAGTCCCTCCAGTGCGGCAAGCCCCTCAAGCTGTCGACCGAGTTCGACGTGCCGGGGACCATCGACAACACCGCGTTCTTCGCCGGCGCGGCCCGCCACCTCCAGGGCCAGGCGGCAGGCGAGTACTCGGGTGACCACACCTCCTACGTACGCCGCGAGGCCATCGGCGTCGTCGGCTCCATCGCCCCCTGGAACTACCCCCTCCAGATGGCGGCCTGGAAGATCCTCCCGGCCATCGCCGCGGGCAACACGATCGTCCTCAAGCCCGCCGAGCTCACCCCGCTGACCTCCCTGATGTTCGCCCAGGCGGCCAAGGAGGCGGGCATCCCCGACGGCGTGGTCAACATCGTCACGGGTGCCGGACGGGACGCCGGCGAGCGCCTGGTCGGCCACCCCGACGTGGTCATGACCTCCTTCACCGGCTCCACCGCCGTGGGCAAGCGGGTCGCCGAGATCGCGACCGCCACCGTCAAGCGGCTCCACCTCGAACTCGGCGGCAAGGCCCCCTTCGTCGTCTTCGACGACGCCGACGTCGAGGCCGCCGCCCACGGCGCGGTCGCCGCCTCGCTCATCAACACCGGCCAGGACTGCACCGCGGCCACCCGCGCCTACGTGCAGCGCCCGCTCCACGACGCCTTCACCGCCCGGGTCGCGGAGCTGATGGAGAGCGTCCGCCTGGGCGACCCCTTCGCGCCCGGCACCGACCTCGGCCCGCTCGTCTCGCACGCCCAGCGCGACCGGGTCGCCGCCTTCGTCGAGCGCGCCCGCTCGTACGCCACGGTCGTCACCGGCGGCGAGATCCCCGGCGGGGACCTCGCGGACGGCGCCTACTACCGGCCCACCCTGATCTCCGGCGCCGCGCAGGACAGCGAGGTCGTCCAGTCCGAGATCTTCGGCCCGGTCCTGGTCGTACTGCCCTTCGACACCGACGAAGAGGGCCTGGCCCTGGCCAACGACACCCCGTACGGGCTCGCGGCCTCCGCCTGGACCCGCGACCTCTACCGGGCGAACCGCGCCACCCGTGAGCTCAAGGCGGGCTGCGTCTGGGTCAACGACCACATTCCGATCATCAGCGAGATGCCGCACGGCGGATACAAGGCGAGTGGCTTCGGAAAGGACATGAGCGCCTACTCGTTCGAGGAGTACACGCAGGTCAAGCATGTGATGTTCGACAACACCGCGGTGGCCGCGAAGGACTGGCACCGCACGATCTTCGGGGACCGATAAGAAGCACGCCGCCTGACCAGCGGCCATCCCTCCCGAAAGGGCAACGCGCATGGAGCAGTTCGAGCCCGACCGCCTCTCGGCGGCGCAGACCGCCGCGATGCGGCGAAGCCTCACCAGCGGGCGCGGCGCCCTCACCCGCCGCTCGCTGCTGCGCGCCTCCGGAGTCGGGGCGCTCACCCTGGGCGGCCTCTCCGCCCTCACCGCCTGCGGCATCCCGCCCGCCAAGCGCGAGGGCACAGCGGTGGCCTCCGACGACCACTCGGACCAGGAGAAGGAGCTCATCTTCTCCAACTGGACCGAGTACATGGACACCAGCGACGACGAGAAGACGCGCCCCACGCTGGAGGAGTTCACCAAGCGGACCGGGATCCAGGTCAAGTACACCGAGGACATCAACGACAACGTCGAGTTCTTCGGCAAGATCCGCCCGCAGCTCGCCGCCGGCCAGGACACCGGCCGCGACCTGATCGTCGTCACCGACTGGCTCGCCGCCCGCATCATCCGCCTCGGCTGGGCGCAGAAGCTCGACCCCTCCCACCTCCCGCACGCCTACGCCAATCTGATCCCGCAGTTCCGCAACCCCGACTGGGACCCGGGCCGCGCCCACAGCTACCCGTGGACCGGCATCGACACCGTCATCGCCTACAACTCCAAGGCCACCGACGGCAAGAAGGTCGACTCCGTCACGCAGCTCCTCGACGACCCCTCCCTCAAGGGCCGCGTCGGCTTCCTCACCGAGATGCGCGACACCGTCGGGATGACCCTGCTCGACCAGGGAAAGAACCCGGCGAACTTCACCACCGCCGACTACGACGCGGCGATCGGCCGGCTCCAGAAGGGCGTGGACACCAAGCAGATCCGGCGCTTCACCGGCAACGACTACACCGCCGACCTCGACAAGGGCGACCTGGCGGCCTGCATCGCCTGGGCGGGCGACGTCATCCAGCTCCAGGCCGGCAACCCGGACATCAAGTACGCGATCCCGGCCGCCGGATACATCACCTCCAGCGACAACCTGCTCGTCCCGGCCAAGGCCCGGCACAAGGCCAACGCCGAGAAGCTCATCGACTACTACTACGAGCCCGAGGTCGCGGCCCAGCTGGCCGCGTTCATCAGCTACGTCTGCCCCGTCGACGGCGTCAAGGAAGAACTCGCCAAGATCGACCCGGCCCTCGCGGACAACCCGCTGATCGTCCCGGACAAGGAGATGGCCGCCAAGGCCCACGCCTTCCGCTCCCTCACCAGCGAGGAAGAGACGGCGTACGAGGAGAAGTTCGCCAAGCTCATCGGCGCCTGACCGGACCCACGCACCGGCCCCCCCGCGCCCCGTCCCCTTCCCACGACACACCACCGAAGGCCCAGGCCCATGACCGACAAGACCGCGAGCGGCGACGTCCGCCTCGCCGGGATCAGCAAGCACTACGGCACCTTCACCGCGGTGCAGCCGCTGGACCTCACCATCCCCCAGGGCTCCTTCTTCGCCCTGCTCGGCGCCTCGGGCTGCGGGAAGACCACCACCCTGCGCATGATCGCCGGCCTGGAGGAGCCCTCCACCGGCACGGTCAGCCTCGGCGACCGCGAGGTCACCCACCTCCCGCCGTACAAGCGCCCGGTGAACACCGTCTTCCAGAGCTACGCGCTGTTCCCGCACATGGACATCTTCGAGAACATCGCCTTCGGCCTGCGCCGCCGCGGCATCAAGTCGGTCAAGAAGCAGGTCGACGAGATGATCGACCTGGTCCAGCTCGGCGAGCACGCCCGCAAGAAGCCCCACCAGCTCTCCGGCGGCCAGCAGCAGCGCGTGGCGGTCGCCCGCGCCCTCATCAACCACCCCCAGGTCCTGCTCCTCGACGAGCCGCTCGGCGCCCTCGACCTCAAGCTGCGCCGCCAGATGCAGCTGGAGCTCAAGCGGATCCAGACCGAGGTGGGCATCACCTTCGTGCACGTCACCCACGACCAGGAGGAGGCCATGACCATGGCCGACACGGTCGCGGTGATGAACGGCGGCCGCGTCGAGCAGCTGGGCGCCCCCGCCGAGCTGTACGAGAACCCGCGCACCACCTTCGTCGCCAACTTCCTCGGCACCTCGAACCTCATCGAGGCCTCCGTCGAGTCCACCGGCTCCGACGTGATCGTCTCGGCCTCCGGCACCACCCTCCGGCTGCCCACCGCCCGATGTTCGACCACGCCCCGCGCGGGCGGGAAGCTCCTCGTCGGCGTGCGCCCGGAGAAGATCTCCCTGGTCCCGGCGGCCGACGAGCACACCATCGCGACCGGCCGCAACAAGATCACCGGAAAGATCGCCGACTCTTCCTTCATCGGCGTCTCCACGCAGTTCGTCATCGACAGCCAGGTCTGCCCGGAGCTGGAGGTGTACGTCCAGAACGTCGAGCGCGACGCCCGCCTCGTCCCCGGCGCCGACGTGGTCCTGCACTGGAACCCGGAGCACACCTTCGGCCTGGACGCCGCCCAGGACATCGACGCCGGCGTCGAGACCGTCGGGGAGAGCGCGTGACCGCCACCGCCGCGCCCCCCGAGGCCCCCGCGCCCGCCGAGCCCCCGGTACACCGCGCGTCGATGAAGAAGCGCCTGGTCCCGTACTGGCTGCTGCTCCCCGGCATCCTGTGGCTGCTCGTCTTCTTCGTGCTGCCGATGATCTACCAGGCCTCCACCTCGGTGCAGACCGGCTCGCTCGAAGAGGGCTTCAAGGTCACCTGGCACTTCCAGACCTACTGGGACGCCCTGACCGAGTACCTCCCGCAGTTCCTGCGCTCCCTGCTGTACGCGGGCACCGCGACCGCGCTGTGCCTGCTGCTCGGCTACCCGCTGGCCTACCTGATCGCCTTCAAGGCGGGCCGCTGGCGCAACCTGCTGCTGGTCCTCGTCATCGCCCCCTTCTTCACCAGCTTCCTGATCCGCACGCTGGCCTGGAAGACGATCCTGGCCGACGGCGGACCGGTGGTCGGCGCCCTCAACGCCGTCGGCTTCCTCGACGTCACCAGCTGGCTCGGCATGACCGAGGGGGACCGCGTCCTGGCCACACCGCTCGCGGTGGTCTGCGGTCTGACGTACAACTTCCTCCCCTTCATGATCCTGCCGCTCTACACCTCGCTGGAGCGCATCGACACCCGCCTCCACGAGGCCGCCGGCGACCTCTACGCCGCCCCCGCCACCGTGTTCCGCAAGGTGACCTTCCCGCTCTCGATGCCGGGCGTGGTCTCCGGGACCCTGCTCACCTTCATCCCCGCGAGCGGCGACTACGTCAACGCCGAACTGCTCGGCTCCACGGACACCCGGATGATCGGCAACGTCATCCAGTCGCAGTACCTGCGGATCCTCGACTACCCGACAGCGGCCGCGCTGTCCTTCATCCTCATGGCCATCGTGCTGATCATGGTCACCGTCTACATCCGCCGAGCGGGAACGGAGGACCTGGTCTGATGCGTTGGCTCCGCCGCAATCTCGTGGTCATCGCGGGCCTCGCCACGCTCGCGTACATGATCCTGCCGAACGTCGTCGTGACGGTGTTCTCCTTCAACAACCCCACCGGGCGGTTCAACTACGCCTGGCAGGAGTTCTCCCTCGACGCCTGGAAGGACCCCTGCGGGGTCGCCGACATGTGCGGCTCCCTCGCACTGTCCCTCCAGATCGCCCTCTGGGCCACCATCGGCGCCACGGTCCTCGGCACCGCCATAGCCTTCGCGCTCGTGCGGTACCGGTTCCGGGCGCGCGGCGCGGTGAACTCGCTGATCTTCCTGCCGATGGCCATGCCCGAGATCGTGATGGCGGCCTCGCTGCTCGCCCTCTTCCTCAACATGGGCATCCAGCTCGGCTTCTGGACGATCCTCATCGCCCACGTGATGTTCTGCCTCAGCTTCGTCGTCGCCGCCGTCAAGGCACGCGTCCTGTCCATGGACCCGCGCCTGGAGGAGGCCGCCCGCGACCTCTACGCCGGACCGGTGCAGACCTTCCTCAGGGTCACCCTGCCGATCGCGGCCCCAGGTATCGCGGCGGGCGCGCTGCTGTCCTTCGCGCTCTCCTTCGACGACTTCATCATCACCAACTTCAACTCGGGCAACACCGTCACCTTCCCCATGTTCGTGTGGGGATCGGCCCAGCGCGGTACGCCCGTCCAGATCAACGTCATCGGCACGGCGATGTTCGTCATCGCGGTGCTGGTGGTCCTCGCCGGCCAGTGGGCCGGCAACCGCCGCAAGAAGGCACAACCGAAGTAGACCCCGTAGGGAGTTGGAAGCCATGGCCCCAGTCGCCATGCGTAGTGTTGCGAAATCCCTTTCCGAGGCGAAGCCCGTCTCGTACTGGCTGGACGACCCCGGCCGCCCGGCGCCGCAGCCGGCCCTCACCTCCGACGAGCGGTGCGACCTGCTGGTCGTCGGCGGCGGCTACAGCGGTCTGTGGACCGCGCTGATCGCCAAGGAGCGGGACCCCGGCCGGGACGTCGTACTGATCGAGAGCAAGGAGGCGGGCTGGGCCGCCTCCGGCCGCAACGGCGGTTTCTGCGCCGCCTCCCTCACCCACGGCCTGGCCAACGGCATGGCCCGCTGGCCGGGCGAGCTGGCCAAGCTGGAGGAGCTGGGCGCCCGCAACCTCGACGCCATCGAGGAGGCCGTCGCCCGCTACGGCATCGACTGCGACTTCGAGCGCACCGGTGAGATCGACGTGGCCACCGAGCCGCACCAGGTCGAGGAGCTGCGGGAACTGCACGAGGAGGCCGTCAAGCTCGGCCTCGGCGGCGGCTCCGAGTGGCTGGAGGGCGAGGCCCTGCGTGCGGAGGTCAACTCGCCGACCTTCCTCGCGGGCCTGTGGGACCGCGACGGCGTCGCCATGCTCGACCCGGCCAAGCTGGCCTGGGGCCTGAAGCGGGCCTGCCTGGAGCAGGGCGTGCGGATCTACGAGAACACGCGCGGCCTGAAGATGGCGCAGACCGGCGCCGGGATGACGGTGGAGACCCCCTACGGGACGATCCTCGCCCGCCGGGTGGCCCTGGGCACCAACATCTTCCCGTCGCTGGTCCGCCGGATCCGCCCCTTCACCGTCCCGGTCTACGACTACGCGCTGATGACCGAGCCGCTGGACGAGGAGCAGCTCGCCTCGATCGGCTGGAAGAACCGCCAGGGGCTCGGCGACAGCGCCAACCAGTTCCACTACTTCCGGATCACCAAGGACAACCGGATCCTGTGGGGCGGCTACGACGCGATCTACCCCTACCGGGGGAAGCTCGACTCGGAGTACGACCACCGCCCCGAGACCTACCTCAAGCTCGCCGAGCACTTCTTCACCGCCTTCCCGCAGCTGGAGGGGGTGCGCTTCAGCCACGCCTGGGGCGGGGCGATCGACACCTGCTCCCGCTTCTCCGCCTTCTTCGGCACCGCGCACCGGGGCAGGGTGGCCTACGCGGCCGGGTACACCGGGCTCGGCGTGGGCGCCACCCGGTTCGGCGCCGAGGTGATGCTGGACCTGCTCGACGGCCTGTCCACCGAGCGGACCCGGCTGGAGATGGTGAAGTCCAAGCCCATGCCGTTCCCGCCCGAGCCGTTCGCCTGGACCGGGATCGCCCTGACCAAGTGGTCGCTGGCCCGCGCCGACGCCCGGGGCGGCCACCGCAACCTGTGGCTCAAGGCGCTGGACCGCCTCGGGCTCGGCTTCGACAGCTGACACCCGTACGTCCTCGCGCCCGCACCCGCGTCCGCACCCGCGGGCCGTACGCCCCGGCGCACGCCCGCGGTTCGCCCCGTGACCGGCTTCACCTCCACGGGGTGGCACAACCCGCGTCATAGCCCCGCCCGGCCCCGCTCTCTCCCGGTGAGGACCCTCACCGCGACGAGACGAACGGAGGCCGGGCGATGACGCTCCCGGGAGCGAGGACCGCAGTGGAATGGCTGGCCGCGGCGGCGCCGGATCCGGACGCCTGCCGGTGGGAGTGGGAGCGCAACCCCCTCGGGGTCGCCCTGCTGCCCGCCGGCCGGCACTGGGACGTGCTGATCGTGCCCGGGGAACTGGGGCAGGCCGCCCTCGGCGTACTGGGCCTGCTGCCCGGGCGGCCCGGCCCGGTGCTCGCAGGCTCCGGCGACGCCCGGGTGGGCTTCTTCGTGCCGCCGGGCACGGCCTCCCGCTGGATCGGCACGGGCGTACGGGGGGCGGGGCGCGGGAGCTGGATCGCGGTCCCGTACCCGGGCAGGGCCGCGGGCGGGCCGCGCTGGCTCGAACTCCCGGACGGCCGGGGCACCCTCACCGACCCGGCCCTGCTGGAGCTCGCCCTGCACGAGGCGGCGGCGCGGGCCCTGGCGGGAGAGGCCTGAGGGGTCTGCGCGAAGCCTTGACAAGGGGATTGGTCTGGACCATCTTGGTCGCCGTCGTGCCCGGATGCTCCATCCCCCCACGTTCCGGAGGCAGTCGTGCGCAGAGCCCTGTCCCTCCTCGCGGCCGCCGCGCTCGCGGCGGCCGCCCTCCTCACCGCGGGCCCGCCCGCCACCGCCGCGGACGCCGACCTCGTCCGCAACGGCGGCTTCGAATCCGGCCTCGACGGCTGGAGCTGCACCGGCGGCAGCGGAACCACCGTCAGCACCCCCGTCCACAGCGGGACTTCCGCCCTCAGGGCCACCCCCGCGGGCCAGGACAACGCCCGCTGCTCCCAGACCGTCACCGTCAAGCCCGACTCCGCGTACACCCTCTCCGCCTGGGTGCAGGGCGCGTACGTCTACCTCGGCGCGACCGGCACCGGCACCACCGACGTCTCCACCTGGACCCAGAGCCCGGGCGCCTGGAAGCAGCTGACCACCACCTTCCGCACCGGCCCCGCCACCACCTCCGTCACCGTCTGGACCCACGGGTGGTACGGCCAGAGCGCCCACCTCACCGACGACCTCGCCCTCGTCGGCCCCGACCCCGGCGGCGGCCAGACCCAGCCGCCCGCCACGCCGGCCGGCCTGAGCGCCGGCGGGGCCACCGCCGGCACCGTCACGCTGACCTGGGCGGCCTCCGCCGGCGCCACCGGCTACCGCGTCCACCGCGACGGCGTCCCGCCCCTCGCGGTCACCGGCACCTCGGCCATCGTGACCGGACTCGCGCCCTCGACCACGTACGCCTTCCAGGTGAGCGCGACCAACGCCGCGGGCGAGTCGGCCAGGAGCGCCGCCGTCACCGCCACCACCACCCCGGGCGGCGGGAACCCCGGCGGCGGGCTCCCCGCCCACGCCCTCGTCGGCTACCTGCACGCGAGCTTCGCCAACGGCTCCGGCTACCTCCGGATGGCCGACGCCCCCGCCTCCTGGGACGTCGTCAACCTCGCCTTCGGCGAACCGACCTCGGTGACCTCCGGCGACATCCGCTTCCGGCTCTGCCCGGTCAGCGAGTGCCCGGGCGTCGAGACCCCCGCCGAGTTCAAGGCCGCCATCAAGGCCAGGCAGGCGGCCGGCAAGAAGGTGCTGATCTCGATCGGCGGCCAGAACGGCCAGGTCCAGCTCGCCACCACCGCCGCCCGCGACGCCTTCGTCACCTCCGTCGCGAAGATCATCGACGAGTACGGCCTCGACGGCCTCGACATCGACTTCGAGGGCCACTCCCTCTCCCTCGCCGCCGGCGACACCGACTTCCGCGCCCCCACCACCCCGGTGATCACCAACCTGATCTCCGCGATCCGGACGCTCAAGGCCAGGTACGGTCCCGGCTTCGTCCTGACCATGGCCCCCGAGACCTTCTTCGTCCAGCTCGGCCACCAGTTCTACGGATCCGGCCCCTGGGGCGGCCAGGACCCGCGCGCGGGCGCCTACCTGCCCGTCATCCACGCCCTGCGCGACGACCTGACCCTGCTCCACGTCCAGGACTACAACTCCGGACCGGTCATGGGACTCGACGGCCAGTACCACTCCATGGGCGGCGCCGACTTCCACATCGCCATGACCGACATGCTGCTCACCGGCTTCCCCGTCGCCGGTGACGCCACCCGCTCCTTCCCCGCGCTGCGCCCCGAGCAGGTCGCCATCGGCCTCCCGGCCACCACCAACGCGGGCAACGGGCACACCCCGCCGGCCGAGGTGAACAAGGCCCTGGACTGCCTGACGAAGAAGCGGAACTGCGGCACCTACCAGACCCACGGCAGCTGGCCCGCACTGCGCGGCCTGATGACCTGGTCCGTCAACTGGGACCGCTTCGGCGGCTGGGAGTTCAGCCGGAACTTCGACTCCTACTACGGCCGCTGACGACCGCCGGCCACCCGGCGGACCCCCAGCAGCAGCGGTACGCACAGCAGGACGCTGGCCAGCACGTCGAGCGGCCAGTGGAAGCCGCGCAGCACCAGGCCCGTGGCCGTCGCCGCCGACAGCACCAGGGCGGCGGCCATCGGCCAGCGGCGGCGGGTGTGCGGGGCCAGCAGCAGGGCGGCGCCCACGTACGCGGTCAGGGCCGTCGCAGTATGGCCCGAGGGGAAGTAGCCGGCCGCCCAGGGCTCCAGCGGGCCCGGGCGGGCCGTCCACGCCTTCAGGGGCACGATCAGCGCCGGGACCAGGGCCATCGCCAGGCCGCCCGCGAGCGCCGCGAGGCGCCGCCCGTGCCAGGCGGCGTACGCCATGGCCAGCGCGAGGACGGGAACGGCGACCGGGACGTTGCCCAGGTCCGCGAGGCGCTCGGTGACGGCGTCGGGGACGGCGCGCACCAGGGCGCGGCTGAGGGCGTGGTCCGGGACCAGGAGCGGCCCCGACACCAGGACCTGCCAGGTGACCAGGGCGAAGAGGGCGAGGCACAGGGCCGTCGGGAGGAGGATGGCCGGCCGTCCCGGAACAGGGGGGATGGTTCCGGGACGGCCGCCCGGATCGGGTTGCCGTGCGCCCCGGGGGGTTTGGGGCGGACGGCCGTCCGATCTGAGAGGAGTGTGCGCGAACGCATGACCAGTACGGCGCTGGGGAAGCCCGGTACCGGTGTCGCCCCCGGCAGTCCGGGAACGGTCTGTCTCACTCATCTGCAGAAACCGTACGCCAGCGAAAGGGGGACCGACAGCGGGAACGCGCTCCCGCCATCGGCCCCCCACAGCTTCTTCACAGCGCCCGACGGTTACCGGTGGTAGGGGGCGGGCGCCGCGTGCAAGCGTTCCAGTCCTTCGAACTGGACGTTCGGTCAGATGCCCGCGAACGCGGCCTCGATGACGTCCAGACCCTCGTTCAGCAGGTCCTCGCCGATGACGATCGGCGGGAGGAAGCGGAGCACGTTGCCGTAGGTGCCGCAGGTGAGGACGATGACGCCCTCGGCGTGGCAGGCCTTGGCCAGGGCGCCGGCCGCCTCCGGGTTCGGGGTCTTCGACTCCGGGTCCTTGACGAGCTCGATGGCGATCATGGCGCCGCGGCCGCGGATGTCGCCGATGATCTCGTACTTCTCCTGCATCGCGGACAGGCGCGACTTCATGATGGACTCGATCTTCTTCGCCTTGGCGTTGAGGTCGAGCTCCTTCATCGTCTCGATGGAGCCCAGCGCACCGGCGCAGGCCACCGGGTTACCGCCGTAGGTGCCGCCCAGGCCACCCGCGTGCGGGGCGTCCATGATCTCGGCGCGGCCGGTCACGGCGGCCAGCGGCAGACCGCCGGCGATGCCCTTGGCGGTGGTGATCAGGTCCGGGACGATGCCCTCGTCCTCACACGCGAACCAATGGCCGGTGCGGCAGAAGCCGGACTGGATCTCGTCCGCGACGAAGACGATGCCGTTGTCGTTGGCGAACTTCACGATGGCCGGCAGGAAGCCCTTGGCCGGCTCGATGAAGCCGCCCTCGCCGAGGACCGGCTCGATGATGATCGCGGCGACGTTCTCCGCGCCGATCTGCTTGGTGATCTGGTCGATCGCCTGGGCGGCGGCCTCGGGGCCGCAGTTCTCGGCACCCGTGGGCCAGCGGTAGCCGTAGGCGACCGGGACGCGGTAGACCTCGGGGGCGAACGGACCGAAGCCCTGCTTGTACGGCATGTTCTTCGCCGTCAGCGCCATCGTGAGGTTGGTGCGGCCGTGGTAGCCGTGGTCGAAGACCACGACGGCCTGGCGCTTGGTGTACGCACGGGCGATCTTGACGGCGTTCTCGACGGCCTCGGCGCCCGAGTTGAACAGGGCCGACTTCTTGGCGTGGTCACCCGGGGTCAGCTCGGCGAGCGCCTCGCAGACCTCGACGTAGCCCTCGTACGGCGTGACCATGAAGCAGGTGTGGGTGAAGTCGGCGAGCTGCGCGGTGGCGCGGCGCACGACGGCCTCGGCGGAACCGCCGACCGAGGTCACGGCGATGCCGGAACCGAAGTCGATCATGCGGTTGCCGTCGACGTCCTCCAGGATGCCGCCGTCCAGGCGCTTCGTGAAGACGGGGAGCACCGAGCCCACGCCGCCGGCCACCGTGCCGAGACGGCGGGCCTGCAGCTCCTGCGACTTGGGGCCGGGGATCGCGGTGACGAGCTTGCGCTCCTGCGGGAGAGCAGTCATGGAAGGCTCCTGGGGGGTGTTTTCGGACGCACTTGTGTCTTTGTCCGCAGGCTAGGCCCGGGGGAGGGGGTTAGGCATGCTCCGTTCGGGAGTGGTACCCGCGTGTCCTTGTCCGTGACGGCCATAGGAAGGAACCGGGGCGTGTCCCGCGGATCAGCGCGGGGTGCGGGGCGGAGGGCCTGACCGGGCACTAGATTGAGCGCCGCGGCGCGTTGGAACGGGCAGGGGGCAGGGGTTTCATGAACACCGAGGGCACGCACGACGGACAGTCGACCCGAGGGGGTCACGTCCCCCGGCCGGCGGCCCCGCCGCCACCCCTCGGCACCCCGCCGAAACCCCGGCACGCCCCGGCCGCCGCCACCCCCTTCACGGACTGGCTCCACACGGCCCGGCCTGCCGCCGATCCGGGGGTGTGGCGTTACGGCTACAGCCCGCGTCCCGAGACGGAGCCGGCGCGGACGGCCGACCGGTCCCTCGCCGTCGGAGCAGCCATCTCCGCCCTGGCCTGCGTGCTCGTCTGGTCGCTCATGCGCAACTCCTACATCCCCTTCTGGGACGTGCCGCTGAAGTTGTTCACACCGGACAGCTGGTGGACCGCGAACGGCGAGCCCGCGGCGCGGCAGGGCGGAATGCGCGCCAAGCCCATCTACGAACTGCTCTTCGACGCGGCCCTGCTCTACGGATTCGGCCGGCTCGGGAGCTGGGCCACGGCATGGAACCGTCTGGTCGTGGCGCGCGGGGCGTGGGCCCCGGTCCTCGCGGTCGTACCGCTCGCCTACGTGACCTTGCTGCTGATCGACAACCACCAGCTGCCGGTCCGGCAGCTGGTGGAGTCCTTCATCTCCTTCGAAGACGACGCGCTGGCCAATGCCGAACTCATCGGCAACATGAGGACGGCGATCGACGCGGTGGTCCTCCTCGCGTTCGCCTGGCTCGCCGTCGGCGGACTGATCCGGCGCCGCGTCGCCCCGGGCTCCCGAACCAAGGCGGACGACGCCCCCGCAGACCGGAAGCGCCCGCATCCGCAGGCGTCGGGCAACCCGGCGGCCGACCGCGCCGAGTGGTCCGAGGTGCGGGCCGCCGGGCTCGGGGAAGTGGCCGACAGGCTCGCGGCCGAGGTCGGCCGGGGGCGGATGAACGACGTGGACTTCGCGCGGATCCGGCGGGCCTGGGAGTCCGTGCGGGCCGACCCGACCCGGCTGACGGCCTTCGACGCCGCCGTACGGGACAAGGGCGCCGGCGCCTGCGTGCACCCCTCCGGCGACCGCGACCTGCCGGTCCGCGCCGCCCGGCACGACCTGCTCACCCGGCAGGTGCTCCTCGGCACCGTCGAGGACGGCGAACGCAACCCCTACGCCCGCCGCGGCACCGGGCTCGCCCTCGACCCCGGGGTGCTCGGCACCTCCCTGCTGGCCGTCGGCCCCTCCGGCACCGGCAAGACGGCCCGCCTCGTGCGCCCCGTCGTCGAATCCCTCGCGCTCCAGGCACTGGCCGGGCAGGCCGCCGTCGTCGCCGTCGGCGCGGCCGGCTCCGGCCTCGGCCCCGACGACGCCTACGACATCGTCGTACGCGTCGGCGACCCCGCCTCCGTCCACGACCTCGACCTCTACGGCGGCACCGCCGACCCCGACGAGGCCGCGGGCCTCCTCGCCGAGGCCTTCGTCGGAGACGTCCCCGGCATCGACGTACGCCGCGCCGCGACCACCCTCGCCCAGCTGATCGGCCCCTTCCGCGAGGCCTACGGCCGCTTCCCCGCCGTACCCGAACTGCGCGAGCTCCTCGACGGGGTGCCCTCCGCCCTCACCGCGCTCCGCCAGGCACTGGAGGGCACCGGCCGGCAGGCCATGCTCCGCGAGCTCGACGCACGCCTGCGCCAGCAAGGCGCCCCCGGCGACCCCGGCCCGGCCCTCGCCGACCGCGCCGCCCTGCTCGACCGGCCGGCGTTCAGCGGCTTCTTCGACGTCGGGGCCGTCGTCGGCGGCTCCGAGCGGCGCGGGCGGCCCTTCTCCCTGCACGCCCTCGAACACCCCGTCCGGGTCCGCGTCGACCTCCCCGAACGCGCCCACGCCGACGCCTCCCGGATGCTGGCCCGGCTCCTCCTGGCCCAGTTCAACGCCGCCGCCACGGCCCGCGCGGACCGCTCGCTGTTCGCCTTCCTCGCCCTCGACGACGCCTCGCACACCCTGACCCCGGAGACCGTCCGGGGCGTGCAGCGGCTGCGCTCGGCCAACGCCGGCGTGCTGCTGACCCTGCGCACCCTGGACGACGTACCGGAGCACCTGCGCACGCCGCTGCTGGGCGCGGTCGGCTGCCGGATGGCCTTCTCCGGGGTCACCACCTGGGACGGGCAGCGCTTCGCCGAGGCCTGGGGCACCGAATGGGTCGAGACCCGGGACGTCACCCACCGGACGGTCTTCGCCGACCAGCCGCTCACCCGGGCCATCCACGCCTTCCGCAAGCTGGTCACCGGCAAGGCCGTCACCACCGACGCGGTCACCGTGCGCCAGGTCGAGCGCGAGCGCTGGTCCGCCTCCGAGCTGGCGCACGCCGTGCCGCCAGGCTGCGCGGTGCTGTCGCTGACCTCCGTCCGGGGCGAACGGGCTGCTCCGCTGCTGCTCCGGCTGTCGGGATCCGGCTGAGAGGACCCGTACGGGGTGGCAGAATCGAAAGGGGTCGTTCATACGACATGGCGAAAACCCGCGCCGGGCCCCCTCCTCCCGCCCTCCCCGTCTGGAAACCGATGCCGCTCACCCTCGCCTCGCTCGTCCAGCACTCGGCGCTGAAGCTCACCGTCCGGGCCGGGGAGAGCCGCCTCGACACCCCCGTGCGCTGGGCCCACGTCAGCGAGCTCGCCGACCCCGTGCCGTACATGGAGGGCGGCGAGCTGCTGCTCGTCACCGCGATGAAGCTGGACGCGGACGACCCCGAGGAGATGCGCCGCTACGTGCGCAGGCTGGCCGCCGCCGGGGTCGTCGGCATCGGCTTCGCCGTCGGCGTCAACTACGAGGCCATCCCCGAAGCACTTCTCCAGGCCGCCCGCGAGGAGGACCTGCCGCTGCTGGAGGTGCCCCGGCGGACCCCGTTCCTCGCCATCAGCAAGGCCGTCTCCGCCGCCCTGGCCGCCGACCAGTACCGGGCCGTCACCGCCGGTTTCGAGGCGCAGCGGGAGCTGACCCGGGCCGCGCTCTCCGCCGACGGCCCCGCCGACCTGCTGGCGAAGCTGGCGGCCCACGTGCACGGCTGGGCCGCGCTGTACGACACCTCCGGCGCCGTCGTCGCCGCCGCCCCCGACTGGGCGGCGCGCCGGGCCGCCCGGCTCACCCCCGACGTGGAGCGGCTGCGGGAGCGGCCCGCGCCGGCGAGCGCCGTGGTGGGCGGCGCCGAGGACCGGGTCGAGCTCCAGTCCCTCGGCACCGGGCGCCGCCCCCGGGGCGCCCTCGCGGTCGGGACGGCGGCCCCGCTGGGCACCGCCGAGCGGTACGCCGTGCACTCCGCCGTCGCGCTGCTGACCCTGACCACCGAACGCTCCCGGTCGCTGCACGACGCGGAGTCCCGGCTGGGCGCGGCCGTGCTGCGGATGCTGCTGGAGGGGGAGCCCGAGCACGCCCGGGCCGTGGCCGGGGACCTGTACGGGGCGCTGCTGGAGGCGCCGTTCCGGATCGTCGTGGCCGAGCCGGCGCTGCCGGGCACCGCCCAGCCGGAGGGGCTGGCGCTGCTGGCCGACGCGGTGGAGTCGGCTGCGGCCCGGGCCGGGGAGACGCTGCTGCTGGTCCCAGAGCCGGGCCGGCTGGTGGTGCTGGCCGCCGACGGGGGCTCGGCGGTGCAGGCGTGCGCGGACCACGCGGAGGCCCTGGAGTCCCGGCGCGGCCGGGAGGCGACCGGGCCGGAGCCCGACGAACTGGTGGTCGGCCTGTCGGCGGCGGCCGGCCCGGCGGGGGTGGCCGCCGCGTTCAAGCAGGCCGACCAGGCCCTCGCCGTGGCCCGGCGCCGGGGCCGGGCACTGGTCGAGCACGAGGACCTCGCGGCGGGCTCGGTCCTGCCGCTGCTCGCCGACGACGCCGTGCGCGCCTTCGCGGACGGCACCCTGAGGGCCCTGCGGGAGCACGACGCGACGGGCCGCGGCGACCTGGTGGCCTCCCTCCAGGCGTGGCT
This sequence comes from Streptomyces sp. NBC_00158, assembly GCF_045160885.1. Taxonomy (NCBI): domain Bacteria; kingdom Bacillati; phylum Actinomycetota; class Actinomycetes; order Kitasatosporales; family Streptomycetaceae; genus Streptomyces; species Streptomyces sp. NBC_00158. The sequence continues at coordinate 1,849,811 of NZ_CP108161.1, read as the reverse complement.
CTCCCGCCACGGGCAGTGGGACGCCGCCGCCGCCGACCTCGGGGTGCACCGCCACACGCTGCGCTACCGGATGAAGCGCGTCGAGGAGATCCTCGGACGCTCCCTGGACGACCCGGACGTCCGCATGGAGCTGTGGCTCGCCCTGAAAGCCAGCCCGGCGCCTTCCTGAGCCCCTGCCGCACCGCTCCGCGTTCGAGGGTGCCGGTGCCGGTGCCGGTGCCGGTGCCGGTGGGCCGGGTGCGGGTGGGTGGGCCGCTGCGCGGGGCTTGCCCCTCCCCGCCCTTCGCCCGTTCCCCGGGGCTGGGCCCCGGACCCCCTGGGGGCTCCGCCCCCAGACCCTCCCCCAGCTACCGCTGGGGGGACCCCCAGTGCCTCAAACGCCGGCGGGGCTGGATATTCGCTGCGCGAATCCAGCCCGCGCGGCGTTTGAGCGCACCGGGCGCGGAGCGTCCGGTATCGGGGTCAGGGGCGGAGCCCCTGGGAACGGTGGAAGGGCGGGTAGGGGACCTCGCCCCGCGCAGCGGCAACGCCACCCGCAGACGACCCACCGGCAACGCCACCCGCAGACGACCCACCGGCAACGCCACCCGTAGACGACCCACCGGCACCGGCCACGCGCACCGGCCACGCGCCCCGGCCCCGCCCCGGCGCCGAGCCGCGCGAGCGGCGCGTCAAGAAGGGGACACTGACAAAGCGGCGCAGCCCCGGGCGGAGGTTCTCCAACGCGGCTAAACCGCTAAGGCCCGGCGGCGTCCTACCTTGGTGGGGACAAGGACCACCGCACAAACCGAAGGGCCGGGATTCGCATGACTTCCACCCACGCCTTCTGGCTCGCCGGCCGCCAGGCCACCGGCGAGGACAGCTTCGACGTCCACAACCCGTGGGACGGACGACGGGTCGCCGCGGTCAGCGTGCCCACCGACGCCCAGGTCGAAGAGGCCGTGGCCGCGGCGTACGCCGTGACGGCGGAGTTCTCCGCGACCCCGGCGCACGTACGTGCCGCCGCCCTGGACCACGTGTCCAAGCGGCTCGTCGAGCGCACCGAGGAGATCGCCCAGCTGATCTCCGCCGAGAACGGCAAGCCGATCAAGTGGGCCCGCGGCGAGGTCGGCCGTGCGGTGTCCGTGTTCCGTTTCGCCGCCGAAGAGGCCCGCCGCTTCAACGGCGGAGACGCCCAGCGCCTGGACACCGACGCCGGTGGCGTCGGCCGCCTGGCCCTGACCCGCCGCTTCGTCAAGGGTCCGGTCCTCGGCATCGCGCCGTTCAACTTCCCGCTGAACCTGTGCGCCCACAAGGTGGCCCCGGCCATCGCCGTCGGCGCGCCGATCATCCTGAAGCCGGCCCCGGCCACCCCGCTCTCCGGTCTGATCCTGGGCGAGCTGCTCGCCGAGACCGACCTGCCGGCCGGTTCCTGGTCCGTGCTGCCGGTCGCCAACGACAAGATGCCGGCCCTGGTCAAGGACGACCGCCTCCCGGTCATCTCCTTCACCGGCTCCGACACCGTCGGCTACGCCATCCAGCAGTCGGTGCCCCACAAGCACTGCACCCTGGAGCTCGGCGGCAACGCCGCGGCCGTGGTCCTCGCCGACTGGTCCTCCGACGCCGACCTCGACTGGGCCGCGACCCGTATCGCGACCTTCTCGAACTACCAGGCCGGCCAGTCCTGCATCTCGGTGCAGCGCGTGATCGCCGACGCCTCCGTCTACGACCGCCTCGTCGAGAAGGTCGTCGAGAAGGTCCAGGCCCAGGTCACCGGCGACCCCGGCGACGACGCCACCGACGTCGGCCCGCTGGTCTCCGAGGACGCCGCCAAGCGCGTCGAGTCCTGGGTGGACGAGGCCGTCTCCGCCGGCGCCAAGCTGCTCACGGGCGGCAAGCGCGACGGCGCCACGGTCGAGCCGACCGTCCTCGCCGAGGTCCCGGCCGGCGTGAAGCTCGCCACCGAGGAGGTCTTCGGCCCGGTCCTGACGATCACCAAGGTCGAGAACACCGACGAGGCCTTCGCCGCCGTCAACGACTCGAAGTTCGGCCTGCAGACCGGCGTCTTCACCCGCGACGTCCAGGTCGCCTTCCGCGCCCACCGCGAGCTGGAGGTCGGCGGTGTGATCATCGGCGACGCGCCGTCCTACCGCGCCGACCAGATGCCGTACGGCGGCGTCAAGCAGTCCGGCGTGGGCCGCGAGGGCGTCCGCTACGCGATGGACGACTACACGTACGAGCGCGTCCTGGTCCTCACGGGCCTCGACATCTGACCGACTCGTACGGTCACAGACCGACGGCCGGAGCCTACTGTGCGGGGGCTCCGGCCGTCCCCCTTTTCCGGACGCTTTTCCGGGCGTCCCCCTTTTGCACGCGCCCGTATTTTCCCGGGCGCCCGGAGCGGGTACGACTGACAGGTAGCACCGATCGGTAGGTCCCCGATGCGGCGAGGTGAGTACCCGGATGTCGGCAACACGGCCCGTACAGCCCAAGGTGACCGAGCGCGAGGCGCGGCAGGTCGCGGAAGCGGCCCGCGAGCAGGACTGGCGCAAACCCAGCTTCGCCAAGGAGCTCTTCCTCGGCCGCTTCCGGCTCGACCTGATCCACCCCCACCCGACCCCCGCCGACGAGGACGTCCGGCGCGGCGAGGCCTTCCTGGCCCGGCTGCGGGAGTTCTGCGAACGCGAGATCGACGGGCAGCGCATCGAGCGCGAGGCCCGGATCCCCGACGAGACGGTGCGCGGGCTCAAGGAGCTCGGCGCCCTCGGCATGAAGATCGGCACCGAGTACGGGGGCCTCGGTCTCACCCAGGTGTACTACAACAAGGCTCTCGCCCTCGTGGGCTCCGTCAGCCCGGCCATCGGCGCCCTGCTCTCCGCCCACCAGTCGATCGGCGTGCCGCAGCCGCTGAAGATGTTCGGCACCAAGGAGCAGAAGGACGCCTACCTGCCGCGCTGCGCCACCACCGCGATCAGCGCCTTCCTGCTCACAGAGCCGGACGTGGGCTCCGACCCGGCGCGGCTGGCCACCAGCGCCGTGCCCGACCCGGAGGACGACGGCACGTACGTCCTCGACGGGGTGAAGCTCTGGACCACCAACGGGGTGGTCGCCGACCTGCTCGTGGTCATGGCGAGGGTGCCGCCGCGTCCATCAGTCGGAGGGGCGGAGGGCCACCGGGGCGGGATCACCGCCTTCGTCGTCGAGGCCGACTCGCCCGGCATCACCGTCGAGCACCGCAACGCCTTCATGGGCCTGCGCGGCCTGGAGAACGGCGTCACCCGCTTCCACCGGGTCCGGGTCCCCGCCGCCCAGCGGATCGGCGCCGAGGGCGCCGGGCTCAAGATCGCGCTGACCACGCTGAACACCGGCCGGCTGTCCCTGCCCGCCATGTGCGTCGGCGCCGGCAAGTGGTGCCTGAAGATCGCCCGCGAATGGTCCGGGGTGCGCGAGCAGTGGGGCCGCCCGGTCGCCCGGCACGAGGCGGTCGGCGCCAAGATCTCCTTCATCGCCGCCACCACCTTCGCCCTCGAAGCCGTGGTGGACCTCGCCTCCCAGATGGCCGACGAGGACCGCAACGACATCCGCATCGAGGCCGCCCTCGCCAAGCTCTACGGCTCCGAGATGGCCTGCCTGATGGCCGACGAACTCGTCCAGATCCGCGGCGGACGCGGCTTCGAGACCGCCGAGTCCCTCGCCGCCCGCGGCGAACGCGCCGTCCCCGCCGAGCAGCTGCTGCGCGACCTGCGCATCAACCGGATCTTCGAGGGCTCCACCGAGATCATGCACCTGCTGATCGCCCGCGAGGCCGTCGACGCCCACCTCTCCGTCGCCGGCGACCTCATCGACCCCGACAAAGCCCTCGGCGACAAGGCGAAGGCCGGAGCCCGCGCGGCCGGCTTCTACGCCCGCTGGCTGCCCAGGCTCGCCACCGGCCCCGGCCAGGTCCCCGGCACCTACCGCGAGTTCCACCCGGCCGGCCACCCCGACCTCGCCACCCACCTGCGCTACGTCGAGCGCGGCGCCCGCAAACTCGCCCGCTCGACCTTCTACGCCATGTCCCGCTGGCAGGGCCGGATGGAGACCAAGCAGGGCTTCCTCGGCCGGATCGTCGACATCGGCGCCGAGCTCTTCGCGATGAGCGCGGCCTGCGTGCGCGCCGAGCACCTGCGCGAGAGCGGCGACCACGGCCGCGAGGCCTACCAGCTCGCCGACGCCTTCTGCCGGCAGTCCCGGCTGCGCGTCGAGGAGCTCTTCGGCCGGTTGTGGTCCAACACCGACGACCTCGACCGCAAGGTCGTCCAAGGGGTCCTCGGCGGCACCTACACCTGGCTGGAGGAAGGGGTCATCGACCCCTCCGGCGACGGTCCGTGGATCGCGGACGCCACCCCGGGCCCCTCCACCCGCAAAAACGTTCACCGTCCACTGCGCTGACCTGCCATCATCGGCACCAGATCGGACGGATGTACGAGTACGGGCGTACGGGCAGAACACCGGTACCGGCACGAGCACGAGGCGGGCGAGGACGATGGCGACGGCCGAGGAGGACCGGGCCTGCCGGCGGCTGGCCTGGTGCGTGGCGCACCTGCTGCGCCACGCACCGCACCACGTGGTGGCCGACCTGATCGACCGGCTCGACGCGCCCACCCGCAAGTACCTGTGCCGCGACCAGTGGCTGCCCGCCGCCGCCGTCACCCTCCTGCTGCGCCACGGCACCGACGCCGACCGGCACTACATCGCCCGCAACCCGCACGTCGTCGGCCGCCCGCTGCCCGGCCTGCCCGGCCCGGCGCGGTACGCCGCCCGGCCGGGGCCCTCGCCCGAACTGCTCGCCGAGACCGGCCCCGGCCCCCTCACCCCCGACGAGCTGATCCGCCTGCTGCGCCGGCACGGCCGCCGCCCCCGGATCCCGCTCACCCTGCTCCGCATGCCCCACCTCCTCGACCTCCACGACCCCGAACCGCTGCTCCGCGCCCACGCCCGCGCCCCGCTCCCGGCCGGCGCCGTCGAGGCACTGCTCCTGGCGGGCGGACTGCCCCGGCGGGCGTGCCGCGCGCTGCTCGACGCGCGCACGGGGGACACGTACGGCCGCCACTGGTTCCGGCCCGCCGTCCGCGCCGTCCGGATGGGCCTGCTGACCTGTGACGAGCTCGTCGCCTACGTGGCCCCGGCCGCCCGCACCCTGCTCCTGGGCCACCTCCCCGCCACCCGCGGGCTGCGCTGGAGCCTGCCCGAACAGGCCGAGATGCAGTCGGCCGTGCACCGCGCCCTGCGCCCCGCGCTCGGCGACGACCCCAGGCTGTGGGCCGAACTGGGCCGCCGGGCCCCCGCCTTCCGCGGCACCCTGCCCGAACTGGCGGCCGCCCTGGCAGCGGGCACCCCGGCCGCGCCCGGAGACGTACGCCACGACCCGGCGCTCGCCCGCGCCGTCCGCCACCTCGCCCCGGACCCGGCCCCCGCCGACCCGGCCGGCGCGTGGGAGCGCGAGCTGGCCCTGGTCAGCCTGGCCGTGCCGATGGACACCGCCGCCGAGGACGTCCGCTGGGTCCGCGGCTGCCTGGACCGGGGCCTGCTCACCGGCGCCGACGTCATCCGGCACAAGGTCCCCGCCTGCTGGGCACTCGACGAGGACCAGTGGCTCGGGGACATAGGCCACCCCGACCGCCACGACCGTCCCGCCGCGGTGCTCGCCGCCCGCGCAGAGGCCGACCGGCTCTTCGACGCGGCCCTCGGCGACGACCCCCGCGCCTGGTGGCGCGCCGCCCGGGCGCTCCCCGACTTCGCCGGAACCCTCCCCGAACTCCTGGCGCGCGTCACGGACGGGGACTCCGTGTCCAAGCGTCCCTGAGGAGCGGCAACAATGGGGGGCATGAGCGACAGTCCAGCCCCCCTCGCCGACCCGCACCTCCTCTTCGACGCCGCGGCCGGCCGCCGGGACATCGTCATCCTCGGGTCGACCGGGTCCATCGGCACCCAGGCCATCGACCTCGCCCTGCGCAACCCGGACCGGTTCCGGGTCACCGCGCTGTCCGCCGCCGGCGGGCGCGTCGACCTGCTGGCCGAGCAGGCCCGCCGGCTCCGGGTCCGGACCGTGGCCGTCGCCCGCGAGGACGCCGTACCGGCCCTGAAGGAAGCGCTGGCCGAGCAGTACGGCGCCGCCGAACCGCTGCCCGAGATCCTCGCCGGGCCCGACGCGGCCGCCGAACTCGCCGCCTCCGACTGCCACACCGTCCTGAACGGCATCACCGGCTCCATCGGCCTCGCCCCCACCCTCGCGGCGCTGCGCGCGGGCCGCACCCTGGCCCTGGCCAACAAGGAGTCGCTGATCGTCGGCGGCCCGCTGGTCAAGGCCCTCGCGAAGCCCGGCCAGATCATCCCCGTGGACTCCGAGCACGCGGCCCTGTTCCAGGCCCTCGCCGCCGGCACCCGCGCCGACGTCCGCAAGCTCGTGGTCACCGCGTCCGGCGGCCCCTTCCGCGGCCGCACCCGCGCCGAACTGGCCTCGGTCACCGTCGAGGACGCCCTCGCGCACCCCACGTGGGCCATGGGCCCGGTCATCACCGTGAACTCGGCGACCCTGGTCAACAAGGGACTGGAGGTCATCGAGGCGCACCTGCTCTACGACATCCCCTTCGACCGCATCGAGGTCGTGGTCCACCCGCAGTCCTACGTGCACTCCATGGTCGAGTTCACCGACGGCTCCACCCTCGCCCAGGCCACCCCGCCGGACATGCGCGGCCCCATCGCCATCGGCCTCGGCTGGCCCCAGCGGGTCCCGGACGCCTCCCGCTCCTTCGACTGGACCAAGGCCTCCACCTGGGAGTTCTTCCCGCTGGACACCGAGGCCTTCCCCTCGGTCGGCCTCGCCCGGCACGTCGGCACCCTGGGCGGCACCGCCCCCGCCGTCTTCAACGCGGCGAACGAGGAGTGCGTGGACGCCTTCCTGGCCGGGCGGATGCCGTTCACAGGAATCATGGATACGGTCTCCGCAGTGGTCGACGAGCACGGAACGCCCACGTCGGGAACCTCCCTGACGGTGGCGGACGTCCTCGAAGCGGAGACCTGGGCCAGGGCCCGGGCACGGGAGATGGCGGCACGGGCCGCCGTGGAGGCGGGCGCATGACCTTGCTGCTGACCCTGACGGGCGTGCTCGTCTTCGTCGTCGGGCTGCTCTTCTCGATCGCCTGGCACGAGCTCGGCCACCTCTCCACGGCCAAGCTCTTCGGCATCCGCGTGCCCCAGTACATGGTCGGCTTCGGCAAGACCATCTGGTCGCGCAAGAAGGGCGAGACCGAGTACGGCATCAAGGCCATCCCGATGGGCGGCTACATCCGCATGATCGGGATGTTCCCGCCCGGCGAGGACGGCAAGGTCACCGCCCGCTCCACCTCGCCGTTCCGCTCGATGATCGAGGACGCCCGCTCGGCGGCCTACGAGGAGCTCCAGCCCGGCGACGAGACGCGGCTCTTCTACACGCGCAAGCCGTGGAAGCGCGTGATCGTGATGTTCGCGGGCCCCTTCATGAACCTGGTGCTCGCCCTCGCGATCTTCTTCGGCGTCTGGATGACCTTCGGCATCAACCGGACCACCACCCAGATCGCCAGCGTTTCGCCCTGCGTCATCCAGCAGAGCGAGAAGCGCGACGTCTGCAAGGACGGCGACCCCGTCGCCCCGGCGAAGAAGGCCGGCCTGCGCGCCGACGACCGGATCGTCGCCTTCAACGGCAAGAAGGTGGCCGACTGGTCCGCCCTCCAGAAGCGCATCCGCGACACCGTGGGCCCCGCGACCGTCACCGTCGTGCGCGACGGGCAGCAGCTCGGCATCCCCGTCGACCTGATCGCCAACCAGGTCGCCAAGACCGACGGCCACGGCGGCTACGTCAAGGGCCAGTACGTCACCGCCGGCTGGCTCGGCTTCAGCCCCAAGAGCGAGATCGCCGCCCTGTCCTTCGGCGAGTCCGTCGACCACATGGGCGAGATCGTCGACAGCAGTGTCCAGGGCCTCCTCAAGCTCCCCGCCAAGATCCCCGCCCTCTGGAACGCGGCCTTCAGCGGCGCCGAGCGCGAGGCCGACTCCCCGATGGGCATCGTCGGCGCGGCCCGGATGAGCGGCGACATCGCCGCCCTGGACCTGCCCAGCGAGCAGAAGATGTCGATCCTGCTCAACGTGCTCGGCATGTTCAACCTGTCGCTGTTCCTGTTCAACATGCTGCCCCTGCTGCCCCTGGACGGCGGGCACATCGCCGGCGCCCTGTGGGAGTCCCTGCGCCGCGCCGTGGCCAAGGTCTTCCGCCGCGCCGACCCCGGCCCCTTCGACGTGGCGAAGCTGATGCCCGCCGCGTACGTGGTCGCCGGCGTCTTCGTCTGCTTCACCCTGCTGGTGCTCGTCGCGGACGTGGTCAACCCCATCAAGATCACCTAGTCGTACGGGCACCACCCCCACGGCGACCGGAGCCGGGCACGCAACGTGCCCGGCTCCCTACGTTCGGGTGGCGCGACCCCCTCGGATGCAAGGGGCGCGCGCTGCTTGGCGTAACCTCGAAGGCTGGAGCCCGCCGATCTCGGGACCTCGATCCACACCTTGGGGTTGCACAGCAGATGACTGCCATCTCTCTCGGAATGCCGTCCGTGCCGACGAAGCTTGCCGACCGCCGGGTCAGCCGCAAGATCCAGGTCGGTTCCGTGGCCGTCGGCGGCGACGCACCCATCTCGGTGCAGTCGATGACCACGACACGCACCTCCGACATCGGCGCCACCCTCCAGCAGATCGCCGAGCTGACCGCCTCCGGCTGCCAGATCGTCCGCGTCGCCTGCCCGACGCAGGACGACGCCGACGCGCTGGCCGTCATCGCGAAGAAGTCGCAGATCCCGGTCATCGCCGACATCCACTTCCAGCCCAAGTACGTCTTCGCCGCGATCGACGCCGGCTGCGCCGCCGTCCGCGTCAACCCGGGCAACATCAAGCAGTTCGACGACAAGGTCAAGGAGATCGCGTACGCCGCCAGGGAGACGGGCACGCCGATCCGCATCGGCGTCAACGCCGGCTCCCTCGACGCGCGCCTGCTGAAGAAGTACGGCAAGGCCACCCCCGAGGCCCTCGTCGAGTCCGCGCTGTGGGAGGCCTCCCTCTTCGAGGAGCACGGCTTCGGCGACATCAAGATCTCGGTCAAGCACAACGACCCGGTCGTCATGGTCAACGCCTACCGCCAGCTCGCCGCCCAGTGCGACTACCCGCTGCACCTCGGCGTCACCGAGGCCGGCCCGGCGTTCCAGGGCACCATCAAGTCCGCCGTCGCCTTCGGCGCGCTGCTCTCCGAGGGCATCGGCGACACCATCCGCGTCTCCCTCTCCGCGCCGCCGGTCGAGGAGGTCAAGGTCGGCAACCAGATCCTGGAGTCGCTGAACCTCAAGCCGCGCCGCCTGGAGATCGTCTCCTGCCCCTCCTGCGGCCGCGCCCAGGTCGACGTCTACAAGCTGGCCGAGGAGGTCACCGCGGGCCTGGACGGCATGACCGTCCCGCTGCGCGTCGCCGTCATGGGCTGCGTCGTCAACGGCCCCGGCGAGGCCCGTGAGGCCGACCTCGGCGTCGCCTCCGGCAACGGCAAGGGCCAGATCTTCGTCAAGGGCGAGGTCATCAAGACCGTCCCCGAGTCCAAGATCGTCGAGACCCTCATCGAAGAGGCGCTGAAGATCGCCGAGCAGATGGAGAAGGACGGCGTCGCCTCCGGCGAGCCCAGCGTCGCCATCGGCGTCTGATCCTTCGGTCTCTCTGGTTTCGGACCGTCCCGTTCCGTCAGGGGGCCGTCCCGGCCTCCCGGCAGGTGCCCTCCCGGCCCCGTCCGCGCAGCTCGCGGGCGGGGCCGGGCCCTTTTCGTGACCTGCGGGACCAGGCGTGCGCAGGTTGCTCCGGGTACAGTGCGGAGATCAGCAGACTTGCACGGTGAGGCCCCAGTGTTGACGCAGACCACTACCAGGGTCCTTGAACCCAGTGATCTCGACGCCGCGCTCGCCATCCTCGGACGCGAGCCCGTCGAGAACGCCTTCGTCACCTCCCGGGTCCAGGTCGCCGGACTCGATCCGTGGCGCCTGGGCGGCGAGATGTGGGGCTGGTACGCCGACGGCGAGCTCCGCTCCCTCTGCTACGCCGGAGCCAACCTGGTCCCCGTCTGCGCCGGCCCCGACGCCGTACGCGCCTTCGCCGACCGGGCCCGCCGCACCGGCCGCCGCTGCTCCTCCATCGTCGGCCCCGCCGAACCCACCCGGCTGCTGTGGCAGCTGCTGGAGCCCAGCTGGGGCCCCGCCCGCGACGTCCGCGCCCACCAGCCGCTCATGGTCATCGAACAGCCGTCCGCCGAGATCGCCGCCGACCCCATGGTCCGCCGGATCCGCAAGGACGAGATGGAACTGATCATGCCCGCCTGCGTGGCCATGTTCACCGAGGAGGTCGGCATCTCGCCGCTCGCCGGGGACGGCGGACTGCTCTACCAGGCCCGCGTCGCCGAGCTCGTCGGCAGCGGCCGCTCCTTCGCCCGCGTCCAGAACGGCAAGGTCGTCTTCAAGGCCGAGATCGGCGCCGCCACCGCCGCCGCCTGCCAGATCCAGGGCGTCTGGGTGGCCCCCGAGTTCCGCGGCCGAGGGCACTCCGAGACCGGCATGGCCGCCGTCGTCGCATACGCGCTGCGCGACGTGGCCCCCGTGGTCAGCCTCTACGTCAACGACTTCAACACCGCCGCCCGGGCCGCCTACAGCCGGGTGGGGTTCCGGGAGGTCGGGGCGTTCATGAGCGTTCTGTTCTGATCCGGTCCGGGATCGTTGCGGTCCTGGTGGGTTGGGGTCGTGGTGGGTTGGGGTGCCGGTCTGGGGTGGTTCCGGTGTGTTGCGGTACCGGTCTGGTGTGGTGCGGGCCCGCTGGAGTGGCGTCCTGTTCCGACCCACCGAAGCCGGCGGCCGGTTTCGTCCGGGAAGCCGTACCGGAGCGGTACTACCCCGAAGTAAGGTCGCCGCATGCTGCCTACCTCCCCGGGCGACGACGCCGTACGGCCCGCCGGACTCCGCATCGGGCACCTCGACCTCGCCGGCCGGGTGGACGAAGCCCTGCGCGTCCAGGCCGTCGCCTTCGGCCTCAGCGAGGAGGAGGTCGGCATCCGGCGCTACATCGTCCAGCGCCACATGACCTGCCCCGGCGCCCGCGCCCTCGGCGCCTTCACCGACGACGGGGCGCTGGCCGGCTTCGTCTACGGGATGCCCAACGACCGCGGCCACTGGTGGTCCACCATCGTCGAGCCCTACCTGCGGGCCGGCGGCACCGAACACTGGCTCGACCACTCCTTCGTCATCACCGAGCTGCACGTCCACCCCGGCTTCCAGGGCTGCGGGGTCGGCCGCGCCCTCATCACCCGGATCACCGACGGCGCCGCCGAGCCCCGCTCGATCCTCTCCGCCATCGACACCGACAGCCCGGCCCGCGGGCTCTACGCCGCACTCGGCTACCGGGACCTGGCCCGGAAGGTCCACTTCCCTAGCGCGAGCCTGCCGTACGCGGTCATGGGCGCGCCGTTGCCCCTGCTCAGGCCGCCGTACGCGGGCTGAAACGCGTTTCCGGGCGCGGCGGGGTTCTCGGTAGCCTCCCGGTATGTCCACTCACCACGTACAGCGCATGTCCCGCCTCATGGCCAAGACCCTCCGCGAGGACCCGGCCGACGCCGAGACCCTCAGCCACCGCCTCCTGGTCCGGGCCGGCTACGTCCGGCGCAGCTCCGCCGGCGTGTGGACCTGGCTGCCGCTCGGCAAGAAGGTCCTGGACAACGTCTCGCGCATCGTCCGCGAGGAGATGGACGCGATCGGCGCTCAGGAAGTGCTGCTGCCGGCCCTGCTGCCGAAGGAGCCGTACGAGGTCAGCGGCCGCTGGTCGGAGTACGGGGACCTGCTGTTCCGGCTGAAGGACCGCAAGGGCGCCGACTACCTGCTCGGCCCCACCCACGAGGAGATCTTCACCCTCGTGGTGAAGGACCAGTGCACGTCCTACAAGGACCTGCCCGTCATGCTGTACCAGATCCAGACCAAGTACCGGGACGAGGCCCGGCCCCGGTCCGGCGTGCTGCGCGGCCGCGAGTTCCAGATGAAGGACTCGTACTCCTTCGACGTGTCGGACGAGGGGCTCGCCGAGTCCTACCGGCTCCACCGCGAGGCCTACGTGCGCATCTTCGAGCGCCTCGGCCTGGACCACCGCATCGTGTCGGCCGTGTCCGGCGCGATGGGCGGCTCGGCGTCCGAGGAGTTCCTCGCGCCGGCCGGCGCGGGCGAGGACACCTTCGTGGACTGCCCCGACTGTGACTACGCGGCGAACACGGAGGCGGTCACGTTCGCGCTGACGCCGGTCGAGGGGTCCGGACACGCTCCTCTGGAGGAGATCCCGACCCCCGACACGCCCACCATCGAGACCCTGGCCGCGCACCTCGGTGTCCCGGCCTCCGCGACGCTGAAGAACCTGCTGGTCAAGGTGGACGGCGAGATCACCGCCGTCGGCGTGCCGGGAGACCGCGAGGTGGACCTGGGCAAGCTCGGGGAGCACCTGGCCCCGGCGGTGGTGGAGCTGGTGACGGCCGAGGACTTCGCCGGCCGGCCCGACCTGGTACGCGGCTACGTGGGCCCGCAGGGCCTGGAGAAGGTCCGCTACCTCGCCGACCCGCGCGTCGCGCCGGGCACGGCGTGGGTGACGGGCGCCAACAAGGCCGACACGCACGCGCGGAACGTGGTCTGCGGCCGCGACTTCGAAGTGGACCAGTACCTCGACGTGGTCGTCGTCGAGCCGGGGGACCCCTGCCCGGCGTGTGGTGCGGGGCTGAAGCTGGACCGGGCCATCGAGATCGGGCACATCTTCCAGCTGGGGCGGAAGTACGCCGACGCCTTCGGGCTGGACGTCCTCGGCAGGGAGGGCAAGCCGGTCCGGGTCACCATGGGCTCCTACGGCATCGGCGTCTCCCGCGCGGTGGCCGCGCTGGCCGAGCAGACCGCCGACGAGCGCGGCCTGCGCTGGCCCGCGGCGGTGGCACCGGCCGACGTCCACGTGGTCGCGGCGGGCAAGGCCGTGCCGCTCGCGCTGGCCGAGGAAGCGGCGGCCGCCCTGGCCGCGGCCGGACGGCGGGTCCTGCTGGACGACCGTCCCGGGCTGTCGCCGGGCGTCAAGCTGACGGACGCGGAACTGATCGGCGTGCCGTGGATCCTGGTGGCGGGCCGCCGCTCCGCCGAGGGCGCCGTCGAACTCCAGGACCGCACGGCGGGCACCCGCGAGGAGCTGCCGCTGACGGAGGCGCTGGCGCGGGTGTCGTAGGGGGCCTGGGGGCTGGGGGTCTGTGGGTGGGTCCGTGGGCCGTCGGGCCGTTGGTCCGTCGGCTCCGCGGTGCGGGCCGGCTATCTCCCCCTCGACCCCCTGGGGCCGGGCGGTGGCTGCCCACCCGCCTCCCCGTCTGCGGGCCGGTGGCCGGGTGGGCGGTGCCCCCTGGGGCGATGTCAGGGAGGGTTTGGGGGTTTCCCGTCAGTCCCATCGTCCTTCCGTGTCGGGCCGGCCTGTCAAGGGCGCTCCCTTCGGTCGCGTCACTGCGTGATCGCCTTCGGCGACCCTTGACAGGCCGACCCGCCCCGGAACGCCGAAAGACTGACGGGAAGCCCCCAAAAGAACGGTCACCGGACAGAGGGGGAGGGACGGTCCGTCAGGGACCAGGCGAGGGGCCGGGGCCCGGCTCGCCGGGCATCCGAGCCCTCAGAAGTCCCGCTCCGGGGCTGGGTGCGCGACTACCCGCACCAAAAGGCGACCCGAGCCCCCTGCGGAGCCCCCAGGCGCGCCAGATCGCTACGCGCTCCTCTCGTCTCGGCGTCCGGCGGCCGCCCGTGGCTGATACCTGCACGAAAGGACGAGCAGGGCAGCCCAGGGAGCCGACGGGCGCGTCAGGTCGCTACGCGCTCCTCCTGGGTCGGCGGCCTCGGGCCGTCTGGGGCTGAGGCCCACACCTCCTCGGCGAGGCCGGCAGATCCAGCCTCGCCTGGTGGCACCTCCCAGCGGTAGCTGGGGGAGTTTGAGGCGCGGGCGCGGTAGCGCCGTGTTTGGGCCGCGCCGGCGCGTAGACCCCTACCGCCCCGAGCCGCGCCGGCGTCTGAGGCGAGAACGGGTGAAGGGCGGGTGGGGGACCGCCCCGCGCAGCGGCATGCCCCCGGCGGGGCTACGCGGGCGGCGGCGGGGGCGGCTCGGGCGCGGGAGCAACAGGGGCGGGAGCGACAGGGGTCGCGCGTTCCAGGAAGCGGAGGAGTTCCACCGGGAACGGGAGGACCAGGGTGGAGTTCTTCTCCGCCGCGACCGCGATCACGGTCTGGAGGAGGCGGAGCTGGAGCGCGGCCGGCTGGTCCGACATGACGGCGGCGGCTTCGGCCAGTTTGTGCGAGGCCTGGAGTTCGGCGTCCGCGTTGATGACGCGGGCGCGGCGTTCCCGGTCGGCCTCGGCCTGGCGGGCCATCGACCGCTTCATCGTCTCCGGCAGGGAGACGTCCTTGATCTCCACGCGGTCGATCTGGACGCCCCAGCCCATCGCCGGGCTGTCGATCATGAGCTCCAGGCCCTGGTTGAGCTTCTCCCGGTTCGAGAGGAGGTCGTCCAGGTCGCTCTTGCCGATGATCGAGCGCAGCGAGGTCTGCGCCATCTGGGAGACGGCGAAACGGTAGTCCTCCACCGCGATGATCGCGCTCGCCGGGTCGACCACCTTGAAGTAGACGACCGCGTCCACCCGGACCGTGACGTTGTCCCGGGTGATGCCCTCCTGCGCCGGGACGGGGAGGGTGACGATCTGGAGGTTGACCTTGTGCAGGCGGTCGGCCACCGGGAGGATCATCGTGAAGCCGGGCGGGCGGACGCCCTCGCGGAGGCGGCCGAAGCGGAAGACGACGCCGCGTTCGTACTGCTTCACCACCCGGGCGGCCGCGCCCAGGTACACCGCGGCGCCCGTGGCGGCGGCGATTCCTGCTGTCAGCAGTTCCTCGACCATGACGGCCCCCTGCCGGACATGTGTCCTTTTGGGTGTTATGCCCTCACAGCCAGGCCGCGAACTCCAGCAGGAGCTCCGCGTCGCGGCGGCGGCCGGCGGCCAGTGCGCGGACGCCGGACTCCGCCGCCCGGAACACCGTCCAGGCGCGAAGCCGCTCCCGGTCCACCTCCAGGGAGTCGGCGAGCTTGTTCACCCGCCGGCGCGCCCCCGCCGCCCCGGTGGAGGCGGCCATCTGGTCCTCCAGCCGGTCCCGGACCAGCCGGGCCAGGTCGTAGGCCCGTTCGCCCACCAGCGGGTCCGGGCCCACCGTCAGCCAGGGGGCGCGCTCGGCCGCCAGCACCTTGCCCTGCCGGAAGTTCCCGTGCAGGAGGAGGGATTCCGGGGGTGCGGCCGTCAGCTCGGAGCGGAGGGCCAGGGCCGTCTCCGCGAGCGTTCGTGCTTCCGGCGGGGCCGAGCGCAGCAGGCCGGACTGGGCGGCCGTGCGTTCGGCCACCGTCTCGAAGGGGTGGTCCTGCGGCGGGGCCACCCACAGCCGGCGCAGCGTGCCGCAGGCCTCCAGCAGGGCCTTGGCCTCCGGGAGCGAACGCAGCGACACGTCCGGGTGCAGCCGCTCCAGCAGCAGCGCCCCGTCCTCCTCGTGGTGGCGCGAATCCAGGACGCGTACGGCCCCGAAGCCGCCCCAGTGGGCGAGTGCGGCCAGTTCCAGGCCTGGCGATGCTCCCGGCGGCGCCAGTTTCAGGACGGCCGGGGTGCCGTCGGGGTAGCGGACCAGCAGCACCACGCTGCTGCGCCCGCCCGGGGCCTGGACCCGCTGGGCCGTGACGTCCCGCCGCTTCAGCGCCTCCTCGGCGAGCTCGGGCAGACGCCCCAGCCACTCCGTGTCCCGCTCGGTCGGCGGCAGCTCGCCGAGCGCCCGTACGAGCCGCTGCGGCGGTTCGAAAGCCATGCGTGCCTGGTCCCTTTCAGCTGGTACGGGCCGCCTGTGCGCGTTCCGTGAGCCCAGGGAAGGCTACGCCGACACCGCGCCAGCGCGCCGCCCGCACGGCCGCCGCGCTCAGCGCGTCAGCCGCCTCGCGGCGCAACTGGCCGTCCGCCGACCTCACGAGGTCGGAGTACGCGCCCGCCACCCGGTCCTCGATCACGGCGGCCAGCCGCTCGCAGTCGGCCGGGGTGCGCACCTCGAAGGGCAGGGCGTACGCGGCCTCCGCGGCCTGCGGCGCGCCGCCCAGCTCCCGCACGGTCCGGGTCAGCCGGTCGCGCCGGGCCAGGTGGCCCCCGTACGCCTCCCGGGCCTCGTTCGCGCGGGCCTGCGCGATGCGCGCGCCGATCACCCCGTACGCGTACGCGGCGGCGTGCTCGGCGGCCAGCGCGGCCTGGGCGGCCGGCAGCGGGCCGCGGGCGGGGGAGGGCGAGGGCTTCACGAGGCGGCTCCCGGCGTCGAGGTGAGCAGGTAGGCGTGGACGGCCCCGCAGGCCGCCACCGAGGCGAGCATCCGGGCCAGCTCCCCGGGGGCGCCGCCCAGGGCGATGGTCCGGGCCTCCGAAAGGTCCCGCTCCGCCTCCGCGAGCGCGTTCAGCGCCTCGGCGGGCTGCTCCGGGACCGGCTCCTTGCGCGCCGCCGGAGCGCCCGCGGCGGGCGCCGCGCCGCCGGACGCGGACGGGGAGGGCGGCCCCGGGTGCGGGGACGGCTTCCCGGCGGCGGGGTCGGCGGAGGCCAGGGCAGTGGTGTGCGCGGCGACGGCGGCGCGCAGCGGCCCGAGGCGCTCGGCGAGCGCGGGATGGGCCGCCAGGGTGGCGTCGTAACGTTCCAGCAGCCGCTCGCTGTCACGAACGGCGCCCTCCCGCATCCGCCGGTCGAGTGCGATCCCGCTGTCGGCGTCCGGCGCGCCACCGCCACCGGCGCATCCGGTGATCAGTACGGCCCCGGTCGCGCCGGCGGCCCCGGCGAGCAGGCTCCTGCGGGAGGGCGAGCGCCTCGAAGGCGTGGTCAAGGGCACGGCGGCCTCCTCGGAGGGTGGTGGCGGGGCAGAGTGTGATCACGGTACCCGGGGGTCCCGTCCACAGCGCGGACGGCAACACCCTCCGCGACCGGATACCCTTTGACCTGACACGACGGAAAACCACAACAGCACACGCGGCCGAGGAGTCACCCGGATGAGCACCACCCAGAGCGACAGGCTGCGCGGACTGCTGGAGCCACTCGTCGCCGCCAAGGGCCTGGACCTCGAGGACATCGAGCTCTCCAAGGCGGGCAAGCGCCGCATGCTGCGCATCATCGTGGATTCCGATGAGGGTGTCGACCTGGACGAATGCGCCGAGCTGAGCCGTGAGATCTCCGACCGGCTCGACGAGTCCGACGTGATGGGCGAGGACGAGTACAACCTCGAAGTCAGCTCCCCGGGCGCGGACCGCCCGCTCAGCGAGCACCGTCACTACGTTCGGGCGACCGGCCGCCTCGTGAAGTTCCAGCTGGCCGAGGGCGGGGAACTGATCGCCCGCATCCTCACCACCGACGACGAGGGCATGGACCTCGAAGTCCCGGGTGTGAAGGGCCGCAAGGCGACCGCCCGTCGTATCGCTTTCACCGACATCGCCAAGGCGCGAGTCGAGATCGAGTTCAGCCGCAAGGACAAGAAGGAAGAGGAGGCGTAGCCGTGGACATCGACATGAGTGCCCTGCGGGGTCTGGTCCGGGAGAAGGAGATCTCCTTCGACCTGCTCGTCGAGGCGATCGAGTCGGCCCTCCTCATCGCGTACCACCGCACCGAGGGCAGCTTCCGGCGTGCCCGTGTCGTGCTCGACCGCACCAACGGTCACGTGGTCGTGTGGGCGACCGAGGACCCGAGGGACCTCGAAGAGGGACAGGAGCCCAAGGAGTTCGACGACACGCCGTCGGACTTCGGGCGGATCGCCGCGACCACCGCCAAGCAGGTGATCCTCCAGCGTCTGCGCGACGCCGAGGACGACCTGACCTTCGGCGAGTTCGCCGGCCGCGAGGGCGACGTCATCACCGGCGTCGTCCAGCAGGGCAAGGACCCGAAGAACGTCCTCGTCGACATCGGCAAGCTGGAGGCCATCCTGCCGGTGCAGGAGCAGGTCCCCGGCGAGGAGTACACTCACGGCCTCCGTCTGAAGACGTACGTCGTACGAGTGGCGAAGGGCGTCCGCGGTCCGTCCGTGACCCTGTCGCGCACCCACCCCAACCTGGTGAAGAAGCTCTTCGCGCTGGAGGTCCCGGAGATCGCCGACGGCAGCGTCGAGATCTCCGCGATCGCCCGCGAGGCCGGCCACCGCACCAAGATCGCCGTCCGGTCCACCCGCTCCGGCCTCAACCCGAAGGGCGCCTGCATCGGCCCGATGGGCGCCCGCGTGCGCAACGTGATGGCCGAGCTGCACGGCGAGAAGATCGACATCGTCGACTGGTCGGACGACCCGGCGGAGATGGTGGCGAACGCGCTGTCACCCGCCCGGGTGAGCAAGGTCGAGGTCGTCGACTGGGACAGCCGCTCCGCCCGGGTGACCGTGCCCGACTACCAGCTGTCGCTGGCGATCGGCAAGGAGGGGCAGAACGCCCGCCTCGCCGCCCGCCTCACCGGCTGGCGCATCGACATCCGGCCCGACACCGAGGTGCCCGCCGACGCGGACGCCGGTGCCTGACCGGGAATAAACCGCTACCGGCCGGGGGTTCCCGGCCGGTAGACAGGTACTCCGGCGCCGCCGGAGCACCCCACGAACCACGACGACATCCGTTCGATTTTTCACCTGAAGGGGTGAGGTCGGTACGGGGAGGTAGACTTAGGCGTGTCTGGCCGGACGCAAGCCCGCGCATGCCCCGAACGCACCTGTGTGGGGTGCCGGGAGCGAGCGGCCAAGAGCGATCTGCTGCGGATCGTGGCGATCAGGGACGAATGCGTCCCCGATCCTCGCGGTACGCTGCCCGGCCGGGGTGCCTACGTGCACCCCGCCGTGGTCTGCCTCGACCAGGCGGTCCGCCGCCGGGCGTTCCCCCGGGCCCTCAGGTCCGCCGGAGCGCTCGACACGGAGGAACTGCGCAAAGCCCTGGCCGTACCGGCCGAGGCGACACCGTAAGAAGAAGTACGGCACGGACATCCCGTGCGGTCAGGTACCTCGCGAGTTGGAAGTAGGTCGAGATTGCGATGAGCACTCGATGAGTACGCGATGAGTACGCCCATGAAGTAGCGACGGTCCGGCGTAACCCGGACCTAAAAGGAGCGAAGTGGCTAAGGTCCGGGTATACGAACTCGCCAAGGAGTTCGGGGTAGAGAGCAAGGTCGTCATGGCCAAGCTCCAAGAACTCGGTGAATTCGTCCGTTCGGCGTCCTCGACGATCGAGGCGCCGGTTGTACGCAAGTTGACTGACGCACTGCAGGGGCCCGGCGGCAACGCCGGCAAGTCCGCTGCGAAGCCCGGCGCGCCCCGCAAGGCCGCGCCCGCCAAGCCCGCGGCGCCCTCCCCGGCCGCCGCGGCACGTCCTGCTGCCCCCAAGCCCGGTGCGCCGGCGGCCCCCAAGCCCGCCGCAGCCGAGGCCCCCGCGGTCAGTGCCCCGGTGACTCCGGCCACTCCCGGCCCGCGTCCCGGTCCCAAGGCTCCCGCCCCGAAGCCCGCTCCGGCGGCTCCCGTGGCGACCGAGTTCTCCGCGCCTCCGGCGGCCCCGGCCGCTCCGGCGCGTCCCGCCGCGTCCCCCGGCCCGCGTCCGGCGCAGCAGCGCCCGGCCGGTCCCGGTCAGGGTGCCCGTCCCGGCGCCCCGCGCCCGGCCGGCGCCACCCCCGGCGCCCAGGGTCAGCGTCCTGCCGGTGGCTCCCAGGCCCCGCGTCCGCAGGGCGCCCGTCCGGCCGGTCCCCGTCCGGGCAACAACCCCTTCACCTCCGGCGGCTCGACCGGCATGGCGCGCCCGCAGGCGCCCCGTCCGGCCGGCGCTCCCCGTCCCGGTGCCCCCGGCGCCGGCGGCCAGGGTGCCCCGCGTCCGCAGGCCGGTCCCGGCGGCGCCCCGCGTCCGCAGGGCCCCGGCGGCGCCCGTCCGACCCCGGGCGGCATGCCCCGTCCGCAGGGCGGCGCTCCGCGTCCGGGCCCGGGCGGCAACCGTCCGAACCCGGGCATGATGCCGCAGCGTCCCGCTGCCGGCGGTCCCGGCCCGCGTCCCGGCGGCGGCCCCGGCCGTCCCGGTGGTGCCGGCGGTCCGCGTCCCGGTGGTGGCGCCGGTCGTCCCGGCGGCGGCTTCGCCGGCCGTCCGGCCGGTCCGGGCTCGCGTCCGGCCGGTGGCGGCTTCGGCGGCCCGCGTCCGGGTGGCGGCGGCTTCGGCGGCGGCCCGGCCGGTGCCGGTGGCGGCGGTCGTCCCGGCTTCGGTGGCCGTCCCGGCGGTCCCGGTGCCCGTGGTGGCACGCAGGGTGCCTTCGGCCGTCCCGGCGGGCCCGCCCGTCGCGGTCGCAAGTCGAAGCGCCAGCGTCGCCAGGAGTACGAGGCCATGCAGGCCCCGTCCGTCGGCGGCGTGATGCTGCCCCGCGGCAACGGCGAGACCGTTCGCCTGTCGCGCGGTGCGTCCCTCACCGACTTCGCGGAGAAGATCAACGCCAACCCGGCGTCGCTCGTCGCCGTGATGATGAACCTCGGCGAGATGGTCACTGCCACGCAGTCCGTCTCCGACGAGACCCTCCAGCTCCTCGCCGGCGAGATGAACTACACCGTTCAGATCGTCAGCCCGGAGGAAGAGGACCGCGAGCTCCTCGAGGGCTTCGACATCGAGTTCGGCGAGGACGAGGGCGGCGAGGAATTCCTCATGCCGCGTCCGCCGGTCGTCACCGTCATGGGTCACGTCGACCACGGTAAGACCCGCCTGCTCGACGCCATCCGCAAGACGAACGTCGTCGCGGGCGAGGCCGGTGGCATCACCCAGGGCATCGGTGCCTACCAGGTGGGCACCGAGGTCAACGGCGAAGACCGCAAGATCACCTTCATCGACACCCCGGGTCACGAGGCGTTCACCGCCATGCGTGCCCGTGGTGCGAAGTCGACCGACATCGCGATCCTCGTGGTCGCGGCCAACGACGGCGTCATGCCGCAGACGATCGAGGCGCTCAACCACGCCAAGGCCGCCGGCGTCCCGATCGTCGTCGCGGTCAACAAGATCGACGTCGAGGGTGCCGACCCGGTCAAGGTGCGCGGTCAGCTCACCGAGTTCGGTCTGGTCGCCGAGGAGTACGGCGGCGACACGATGTTCGTCGACATCTCCGCCAAGCAGGGTCTGCACATCGACTCCCTGCTCGAGGCCGTCGTCCTCACCGCCGACGCCTCCCTCGACCTGCGCGCCAACCCCGAGCAGGACGCTCAGGGTATTGCGATCGAGTCCCACCTCGACCGCGGCCGCGGTGCCGTCGCCACCGTCCTCGTCCAGCGCGGTACCCTCCGCGTCGGCGACACGATGGTCGTGGGCGACGCCTACGGCCGAGTGCGCGCCATGCTCGACGACAAGGGCAACAACATCGAGGAAGCGGGTCCGTCGACCCCCGTCCTGGTCCTGGGTCTCACCAACGTCCCCGGCGCCGGCGACAACTTCCTCGTCGTCGACGAGGACCGCACCGCCCGTCAGATCGCCGAGAAGCGTGCTGCGCGCGAGCGCAACGCCAACTTCGCCAAGCGCGTCCGCCGGGTGTCCCTGGAAGACCTCGACTCGGTCCTCAAGGCCGGTCTGGTCCAGGAACTCAACCTCATCATCAAGGGCGACTCGTCCGGTGCGGTCGAGGCCCTGGAGTCCTCGCTGCTCCAGCTCGACGTCGGCGAAGAGGTCGACATCCGCGTCCTGCACCGCGGTGTGGGTGCGGTCACGGAGTCGGACATCTCGCTCGCGATGGGCTCCGACGCCATCGTCATCGGCTACAACGTCCGCGCTGTCGGCCGTGCCGCGCAGATGGCGGACCGCGAGGGCGTCGACGTCCGCTACTACTCGGTGATCTACCAGGCCATCGAGGAGATCGAGGCGGCCCTCAAGGGTCTGCTCAAGCCGGAGTACGAAGAGGTCGAGCTCGGTACGGCGGAGGTCCGCGAGATCTTCCGCTCGTCCAAGCTGGGCAACATCGCGGGTGTCCTCATCCGCTCCGGCGAGGTCAAGCGCAACACCAAGGCGCGGCTCCTGCGCGATGGCAAGGTCATCGCCGAGAACCTCACCATCTCCGGTCTGCGCCGCTTCAAGGACGACGTCACCGAGATCCGCGAAGGCTTCGAGGGCGGTATCAACCTCGGCTCCTTCAACGACATCAAGATCGACGACGTCATCGCGACGTACGAGATGCGCGAGAAGCCCCGCGTCTAAGCGCGAGGCACATCGCACCGTGTCGTAACCCCGGGGCCGGTCGGCGGAATATCCGTCGATCGGCCCCGGCCGTTGCGTGTACGGTTCTGGTGACCCTGCCGAGCGTCGGCCGGCAGGCCACCTAACCCGCACCGGCGGGATATCCGGAACTGCATGTACGTGGGGACTCTGTCCTTCGACCTGCTCCTCGGCGACGTCCATTCGCTGAAGGAGAAACGCTCCGTCGTCCGGCCCATCGTCGCCGAGCTCCAGCGCAAGTTCTCCGTGAGCGCGGCCGAGGTGGGAGACCAGGACCTGCACCGCAGGGCCCGCATAGGGGTCGCCCTGGTGAGCGGGGACGCGGGGTTCGTATCGGACGTGCTCGACCGCTGTGAGCGGCTGGTCGCGGCGCGTCCGGAAGTGGAGCTGCTGTCCGTGAGGCGGCAGTACCACGGTGATGAAGACTGATTGCTTTTCTGCAACAAAGAAGGAGACGGACCAGTGGCCGACAATGCGCGGGCGAAGAAGCTGGCGGACCTCATCCGGGAGGTGGTGGCCGAGAAGCTGCAGCGCGGAGTCAAGGACCCCCGCCTCGGTACGCACGTGACCATCACGGACACACGGGTCACCGGCGACCTGCGGGAGGCCACGGTCTTCTACACGGTCTACGGCGACGACGAGGACCGGGCCAGCGCGGCAGCGGGCCTGGAGAGCGCCAAGGGCGTACTGCGCTCCGCGGTCGGCCGGGCGGCGGGAACCAAGTTCACGCCCACCCTGACCTTCGTCGCGGACGCCCTCCCGGAGAACGCCAAGACCATCGAGGACCTCCTCGACAAGGCGCGGGCCTCCGACGCCCAGGTGCGCGAGGTGTCCTCCGGCGCGAAGTACGCCGGCGAAGCCGACCCGTACAAGAAGCCGGGCGACGAGGACGACGAGGACGCAGCCGCGGAATGAGCACCAACGCAGGGAAGACTCCGGACGGCCTTGTCATCGTCGACAAGCCGTCCGGCTTCACTTCGCACGACGTGGTCGCCAAGATGCGCGGGATCGCCAAGACCCGCCGCGTCGGCCACGCCGGCACCCTCGACCCGATGGCGACGGGCGTCCTCGTCCTCGGCGTGGAGAAGGCCACCAAGCTCCTCGGCCACCTCGCGCTGACCGAGAAGGAGTACCTCGGCACCATCCGGCTCGGGCAGAACACCCTCACGGACGACGCCGAGGGCGAGATCACCTCGTCCGCCGACGCCTCCGGGGTCACCCGCGAGGCCGTCGACGCGGGCGTCGCCAAGCTGACCGGCGAGATCATGCAGGTCCCGTCCAAGGTCAGCGCCATCAAGATCAAGGGCGTGCGCTCCTACAAGCGCGCCCGCGACGGCGAGGACTTCGAGATCCCGGCCCGTCCGGTCACCATCTCGTCGTTCCAGGTGTACGACATGCGCGAGGCCGAGGCCGAGGACGGCACCAAGGTCGTCGACCTCGTCGTCTCCGTCGTCTGCTCCAGCGGTACGTACATCCGCGCCATCGCCCGCGACCTGGGCGCCGACCTGGGCGTCGGCGGCCACCTCACGGCGCTGCGGCGCACCCGGGTGGGCCCGTACAAGCTCGACAGGGCGCGCACGCTGGACCAGCTCCAGGAGGAGCTGACCGTCATGCCGATCGGCGAGGCGGCCGCCGCCGCGTTCGCGCGCTGGGACCTGGACGCCCGCCGGGCCTCGCTGCTCGCCAACGGCGTGCGGATCGAGATGCCGGACGACTACCAGGACGGCCGCACCGTCGCCGTCTACGGCCCCGAGGGCAAGCTGCTCGGGCTCGTGGAGAGCAAGGGCGGCAAGGCGAAGTCCCTCGCGGTCTTCGTCTGACAGGGGCCCCGGCCCCTCCACCGGGTTGACGTGGAGCGGTGAGCGCACACGGACTGCGGCTCACCGCTCCACAACCCCCCTCGGGTAGGTCTCTATCCACCCGGAGCAGCGTATTCACCCGTCCGAGCAGGCGCTCGGAGTGAATGCGGGGAGCGTAGGGGGGCGCTTTCGGCACGCGTGCTTTCCGCGCTGATCTTCACTTGCCTACCGTCGTGAACACGGGTCCCGCGGCGGGGGAGTGGTGCGGCGATGGCGGACGAGGTCACGGACGGTACGAGGGACGCCGGCCGCGGCGCCCTGGCGGGTGCCGGGGGGCCGGCCGCCGGGCTGGTGACGATCCGGGACCGGGAGGGACTCCCGCGCGGGAGCGGCTTCGTCGCCGACGACCGGGGCACGGTGATCACCAGCCACGAGGCCGTCGACGGCCTGGCGGGCGTCGTGCTGCACGCACCCGGCGACGAGGGGCCCGGCCTGCCGGTCGCGGCCGGCGACGTGACCCCCCTGCCGGAGCTCGGGCTGGCCCTCGTGCGCGGCGGCGGACTGGGCGTGCGGCCGCTGCCCGTGGCGATGTGCGAGGTGATCCCCGCGGGGACGTACGTACGCCTGCCCGCGCGGGGCTGGCGCCAGGCGCGGGTGCTCGGGGCGGGCGCGGAGGTCACCCACACCGCGGCCGGCCGCCCCCACGTACTGCCCGCCGCCGTCGAGCTGGCCATCGGGACGGCCGGCCGGGACGCCCTGCGGCTCGGCGGCGAGGTCCGCGGGGGGCCGGTCCTGGACGCGGCGACCGGAGCGGTGCTCGCGGTACTGGGCACCGCCCTCGAAGCGGAGCACCGCTGCGGAAGCTTCGCCGTACCCCTGCGCGCGGCCGCCGCGGCCGCCCCGGGGGGTCCCCTCGACGCGCTGCTGGAGCGCAACTCCGCCACCGTGCCGGGCTACGGGGCGGACCTCAACCTGGCCGGCGCCCTGGAGCTGACCGCCACCACCCTCGGCCCGGCGCTCCCCCCGGCCACCACCGCCGAACCCGCCCCGGATCCCGTGCCGCGCCCCGGGATCACCGCCGGGCTGGCCGCCTTCACCGCCGGGCCGGACCTGGTGCTCGGCCTGGTCGGGGCCCCCGGCACCGGCCGCACCACCGCCCTCGCCGCCCTGGCCGCCGACCGGGCCCGCGGGGCCCGCCCCGCGCCGACGCTCTGGCTGCGCGGGGCCGACCTGCGGGACGGGGACGCCTCGCTGGCCGACGCCGTGACCCGCGCCCTGACGGCGGCGGCCCGCATCCTCACCGCGGCCCCCGCCCCGCCCGGGCCCCCGCCCCGCAAAGCCCGTCCGCCTCGGCCCCGCCGAGCCCCGGCGGGCCCGCCGGAGCCGGGCCCGCCGGGGAGGCCGACCCCGTCGGGCCGGAGCCCGCCGGGGAGGGGCTCGCCGAGCGCGTGGCGCGGCTCGCGGGGGCCGCCGGGCGGGCGCTGCTGGTGGTGCTCGACGCCCCCGAGGAGATGCCGCCCCGGCTCGCGCACCGCCTGGAGCCGTGGACCGGGGCCACCGCCGGCTGGCTGCGCCGCACCGGCGTCCGGCTGGTGGTCGCCGCCCGGCCCGAGTACTGGGAGCGGGCCGGGGACCTCTACCCGCCCGAGCTGCTGCACACCCCGGCGCGCGCCGCCCGGCGGCTGCCGCCCGCGCTGCCCGTCGGGGACCTGACCCCGCAGGAGGCGCGCGAGGCCCGGGCCCGGCTGGGGATCCCGGACGGCGCGGTGCGGGAGGCCGACGCCCGGCACCCGCTCACCCTGCGCCTGCTCGCCGGGATCCGCGCCGCCGAGGTCACCGACGGCCGCCCGGGCCGCGACGAGGTCTTCGCGGCGCACCTGGACCTGGTGGCCCTGCGCGTCGCCGTCCGGATCGCGGCGGCGACCGCCGCGGGAGCGGCCGGCGCGGGAGCGGGGCCCGTGGCCGGGGTGCACGGCCCCGGCGTGCGGCGGCTGGCGGCCCGGGTGGCCGGCCGGGTGCACGAGGCCGCCCGGCGGTGCCTCGGCCCCGGGCAGGGCCAGCTGGACCGGGCCGCCTTCGAGGAACTGTTCCCCTGGCGCACCGGCTGGGCCTCCGCCGTCCTCACCGAGGGCCTGCTGGTCCCCGCCGGACCCGGCTACCGCTTCGCCCACGAGGAACTGTCCGACTGGCTCCAGGCCGCCCACCTCGACGTCCCGGGCGCCCTGGACGGTCTCGTGCACCACGGGCCGGCCGACGCCGGCCCGCCCGTGCCCCGGCACCGCATCGGGCCCGTACTCGAGGCCCTCCGCAGGCTCCCGCCCGCCGAGGTCTGCGGCCGGCTCGACGCCCTGGTCGCCGCCCTGAACTCCTTCGCCGAACGGGCCGCCGAGGGATCCCCGGAGCCCGTCCACCCCGACCGCGTCTGGTGGGCCTCCCGCCTGCTGCGGGCCACCCTGCTCGGCGCCGCCGACGCCACCGGCCACCTGCCCGTCCTGCACGCCCTCGCCGAGCACGTGGCCCGCTCCGGCACCCGCGAGTTCGGCGGCTGGTTCTGGAACCGGCTCCGGCTGCCCGAGTGCGACCGGCTCGACCTGCTGCGCCGGCTGCTGCCCTCCGACCACCTCTACCTGGAGGCCGCCGGCCGCCGCCTGGCCCGCGCCCCGCAGCTCGTCCTGCCCCTGGTCTGCGCCTGGTTCACCGACGAGCGACGGCTGCGCGGCCGCCCCGGAGCCACCGTCGCCACCGCCGCGCAGGCCCTGCTGCACACGCACCGCGGCCTCGCCGTGGACGACCTCACCGAAGCCCTGGTCGGCGCGGCGCACCCGCGCGCCGACGAACTCCTCGCCGTGCTCGCCGAGGACGAGCCGTCCGCCCTGAGCCGGGCCGTCGACCGCTGGGCGCACGACGAACGGCCCGAACGCCGCGTGGCCGCCGCCGCGTACGGCCTCGCCACCGCCCCGCACGTCCGCACCCCCGCCGACCGGGAGCTGCTGCGCCGCGCCGCCCTGGCGCTCCTGGACCGGCCCGGCGAGACCGGCGTGCACGGCCCCGCCCTCGGCGTCCTGCTCCGCGACCCGCAGGCACGGGCCCGCTACCTGCCCGACGCCCTCGACTGCTTCCGCGACCCGGCGGCCGGCTCCCGGCCGCCCGCCTCCGCGCTGGTCGCGGCGCTGCCCGTACTGCCCGACCCCGACGCGGTGTTCGCCGCGCTGCGGGCCCGGGCCGACGGGGAGGTGATCCGCGCCCTGGCCGCGCTCGCCACCCCCGGCCTGGCCCGCCGCGCGGCCGACCTCGTACGCGACCACCTCGCCCGCAGCCCCGAGGACGCCCCGCACGCCGCCGCCTTCGTGGACCGGCGCCTCGACCAGGGCCCGGCGGCCGGACCCGTGCTGCGCCCCCTGGTCCTGGCCCTGCTGCGGAACGCCCCGCGGCCGGTCCGGGCCGAGGTGGCCGGCGTACTGGCCGCGCCCGGGGCGGAGGCCTCGTACCCGCTGCGGGCCGAGCTGGCCGACGTACTGCTGCGCGAGGAGTCCGACCCGGCGGTGCTCGGCGCCTTCCTGGCGGGGCTCGCCGCCGGGAGCTGCCGGCGCCCGGAGGCCCGTACCCGCGAGCTGCTGCGCCGCACCGGGCGGCAGCTGCTGCGGGCACCCGGCGGGCCGGAGGTGTTCGAGCAGCGCACGGTGGAGCTCGCCCGCGCCGACCCGGTGTTCGGGGCGCTGGTCTCCCGCTGGCTCACGGAGGCCGCGACGGAGGCGGCGGCCCTGCTCGGGCCGGGCGCCCGGCGTACCGTGGAGACTCTTCGTAGGGCCGCGCCGGACATTACCTGAGGCGGGGAGCGATTCCGGCCAGAGCCGATGCGGGGCCCCGGCCGGGGGCATGGCAGTCTTAGACCTGCAATCGGCAATTCAGTACAGGGACTACAAGGGTTCGGGCGAGGAGCGGTCACAGTGCAGCGCTGGCGTGGCTTGGAGGACATCCCCCAGGACTGGGGACGCAGCGTCGTCACCATCGGCTCCTACGACGGTGTGCACCGGGGACACCAGCTGATCATCGGACGGGCCGTGGCGAAGGCCCGCGAGCTGGGCGTGCCCGCGGTCGTCGTCACCTTCAGCCCGCACCCGAGCGAGGTCGTGCGGCCCGGCAGCCACCCGCCGATCCTGGCCCCGTACGACCGGCGTGCCGAGCTGATGGCCGGCCTCGGGGTCGACGCGCTGCTGATCCTGCCGTTCACGGCGGAGTTCTCGCAGCTGTCCCCGGCCGACTTCATCGTGAAGGTGCTGGTCGACAAGCTGCACGCGCGCGCCGTCATCGAGGGCCCGAACTTCCGTTTCGGCCACCGGGCCGCCGGGAACGTCGACTTCCTGCGCGAGCTGGGCTCCACCTACGACTACGAGGTCGACGTCGTGGACCTGGTCGAGCGCGGCGAGGCGGGCGGCGGAGTGCCGTTCTCCTCCACCCTGGCGCGCAAGCTCGTCGCCGAGGGCGACATGGACGGCGCCGCCGAGATCCTGGGCCGCCCGCACCGGGTCGAGGGCATCGTGGTGCGCGGTGCGCAGCGCGGCCGCGAGCTCGGCTACCCGACGGCCAACGTCGAGACGCAGCCGCACACCGCGATCCCGGCCGACGGGGTGTACGCGGGCTGGCTGACGGCCGACGGAGAGCGGATGCCGGCGGCGATCTCGGTCGGTACGAACGTGCAGTTCGACGCCACCGAGCGGACCGTGGAGGCGTACGCGATCGACCGCGTCGGGCTGGACCTGTACGGCAAGCAGGTGTGCGTCGACTTCCTCGCGTACGTGCGGGGGATGGCGAAGTTCGAGTCGCTCGACGGGCTGCTGGAGGCCATCGCGGACGACGTGAAGCGGGCGCGGGTCCTGACGGACGCCTTCGACGCGGCGCGGCGCTGACCCACGCCGAGGGGCCCGTACCGTCCAGGACGGTACGGGCCCCTCGGCACGTGCGGGCCGGTCAGCCGAGGCGCGGGTCGCGCGGCGGGGCCTGGTACGGGCCCGGCTGCTGCGGCGGCCGGGGGGCGGCCGGGGGCTGCTGCCAGGGCTGTCCGGGCTGCGGGTAGGGCTGCTGCCCGTACGGCGACGGCGCCTGCGGGGGCTGCGGCTGCGGCTGCTGGTACGGGCCCGGCTGCGGCTGCGGCTGCGGGTGCTGCGGCTGGTGGCCCTGGGCTGCTCCCCAGTGGGCGTGCGCGGCCTGCTGCTGGGCGCGGGTGAAGTCCTCGGCGACCAGGGCGGAGAGGTTGAAGTACGCCTCCCGGGTCTTGGGACGCATCAGGTCGAGGTCGACCTCGGCGCCGGCCGCGAGGTGCTCGTCGAACGGCACCACGACGACCCCGCGGCAGCGGGTCTCGAAGTGCTGCACGATGTCCTCGACCTTGATCATCTTGGCGGTCTCGCGGACCCCGGAGATGACGGTGATCGAACGCGACACGAGGTCGGCGTACCCGTGGGCGGAGAGCCAGTCGAGCGTGGTGCTCGCGCTGCTCGCGCCGTCCACGGACGGGGTGGAGATGATGATCAGCTGATCGGCCAGGTCCAGGACGCCGCGCATGGCGGAGTAGAGCAGTCCGGTGCCGGAGTCGGTCAGGATGATCGGGTACTGGCGGCCGAGCGTCTCTATGACGCGGCGGTAGTCCTCGTCGTTGAAGGTCGTCGAGACCGCCGGGTCCACGTCGTTGGCGATGATCTCCAGGCCGGAGGGGGCCTGCGAGGTGAACCGCCGGATGTCCATGTACGAGTGCAGGTACGGGATCGCCTGGACCAGGTCCCGGATCGTCGCACCGGTCTCGCGGCGGACGCGGCGGCCGAGGGTGCCGGCGTCCGGGTTCGCGTCGATGGCCAGGATCTTGTCCTGGCGCTCGGTGGCGAGGGTCGCGCCGAGGGCGGTGGTCGTGGTGGTCTTGCCGACGCCGCCCTTGAGGCTGATGACGGCGATGCGGTAGCAGGACATCACCGGGGTGCGGATGAGCTCCAGCTTGCGCCGGCGGTCGGCCTCCGCGGCCTTGCCGCCGAAGCGGAAGCCGGAGCGCGTGGGCTTGGGCTTCTGCTTGGCACGGAGCAGCCGGTCGGAGGACAGCTCCACGGCGGCCGTGTACCCGAGCGGAGCCCCGGGCCCCGGGCCGGGGTCGGCCTGCCAGTGCGCCTGCGGCGGCTGCGGGGCGGCCTGCTGCGCGTGCTGCGGGGTGCCGGGCGGGAACCCGTACCCCTGCTGGGGCTGCGGCTGGGCTTCCGGGGCGGCGGGCGCGGCCTGCGGCGCGGGGGCCTGGGCTTCGGCGCCGGGGGGCGGGAACCCGTAGCCCGGGGTGCCGGGGGTGAGGCCGGGGTCCTGCTGCGCGGGCTGCTGCGCCTGCTGGGGCGGGACGGGCGGGAACCCGTAGCCCTGATGGGGCTGGGACTGAGGCTCGGGCATGCCGGGCGCGGCCTGCGGCACGGGGGCCTGCGCTTCGGTGCCCGGGGGCGGGAAGCCGTAGCCCTGCGGGGGCTGCTGGTCCGGGGTGCCGGACGGGAACCCGTACCCCTGCTGGGGCTGCGGCTGGGCTTCCGGGGCGGCGGGCGCGGCCTGCGGCGCGGGGGCCTGGGCTTCGGTGCCGGGGGGCGGGAAGCCGTAGCCCGGGGTGCCGGACGGGAGGCCGGGGTCCTGCTGCGCTGCCTGCGGGGGCATAGGCGGGAACCCGTAGCCCTGCGGGGGCTGCGGCTGCGCTTCCTGGGCGGGCGCGGGGGCCTGTGCTTCGGGAGTGGAGGCAGGGAAGGCCGGGGGCTGGGGTGCGCCCGGGGAGGCGAACGCGGGCGGCAGCGGGGGCAGTTCGGAGCCGGATCCCCCGAACGGGGTATCCACGGGCCCGTCGGCCGGAGTTCCCTCGGCCGGGTTGGGTGTCCGCCCGGGGGCGGGAGCCGGCTCCTGCTCGGCGGCCGCCGCCGCGAACCCCGGCGGCACGGCGTCGGCGAAGGCGGCCGGAACGGTGATGGGCGCCACGGTGGGCACCGCGAACGGCGCCCCGGGCCCGGCCTGAGCGGAAGCGGCGGCGAACCCCTCCGGGGTCCCCCCGGGCAGCGCCGGCAGCGCCCCGGCAGCGGCCCCGGTGTCCTGCTCGGCACCCGGGGCGGGGGCAGCGGCTGTGCCGGCGCCCTCTCCGGCCTCCGAGCCCTGGCCCGGACCCCCGGCAGCCGGCGCGGACGCCTCGTTCCCGGCCGCTACGCCACCCTGCACGCCCGGGGCTTCGCCGTGGGACGCAACGCCGCCCGGCGCCGAGAACCCGGCCGCGGCCGGGGCTTCGTCCTGCGGGCCGGTGTACGCGGCTCCCCGGCCCGGGGCTTCGGTGCCGTGTGCGGGGGATCCGGGTGCGGCCGGGGCGTCGCCGCCCTGCGGGGGGAAGGCGGGCGTGGCCGGGGTTCCGTCCTGCGGGCCGGTGTACGCGGCTCCCCGGCCCGGGGCTTCGGTGCCGTGTGCGGGGGATCCGGGTGCGGCCGGGGCGTCGCCGCCCTGCGGGGGGAAGGCGGGCGTGGCCGGGGCTTCGTCCTGCGGGCCGGTGTACGCGGCTCCCCGGCCCGGGGCTTCGGTGCCGTGTGCGGGGGATCCGGGTGCGGCCGGGGCGTCGCCGCCCTGCGGGGGGAAGGCGGGTGCGGCCGGGGTTCCGTCCTGCGGGCCGGTGTACGCGGCTCCCCGGCCCGGGGCTTCGGTGCCTTGCGCGGGGAACCCGGGCACGGCCGGGGCGTCGGCCGGGACTTCCGACCCCTGCGCCGGGAACCCGGGCTCCTGGCCAGGGGTTCCGGGCGGAGCCGCACCCGCATCCGGTACGGGCGCGGCCGGCGCACCGGCGGACGCACGCGGCGTGCCCGGAGCGATGCGCATCGTCGGCGGCGAGATGACGTCCGCCGGGCGGTGGGGTTCGAAGCCGCTGCCCTCCGGCAGCCCGGGCAGCCCCGCCACCGGCGCGGCCTGCGCGGGCGCGCCCTGGGTGTACCAGGCCGGCGGGGTGTAGTCGATGGTGAACTCGCCCGTCACTTCGGGCTCCGCGTCGGACTGATCGTCCGTCGGGACGTCCCACGTCCCGCCGCGCCCCTCGTTCCGATCGCCGCTCACTGGTCCTCCTGGTCTGTCGAACACCGGTCGGCGCCCACCTCGACGCCGCGCCCGCGCTCAGCCTAATCGCGCCCCGCGCCCGAAAGCCCCCGAGGTCGCGCCCCCGTACTCCTGCCTACCGGCCGGTCCCGCCCTGAGCAACCGTCATTCCGCACGCCCCGCGCCACACCTTCCGCGCCGCGCCGCATCCCCCCGCGCCGCACGCCACGCCTCCCGCGCCGAGCCGCGTCCCGCGCCGCGGCCCCGCCCCGCCCCGTCAGTCGATGCGCCGGGCCGCGCCCAGCAGGCCGGTCTCCGTCTCCGTCCCGCGCGTCATCACGAACTGCCGGTCCCGCGGCGTGCACCACAGCGTCACCCCGTCCCCCAGCGCCGGCAGCGCCTCGACCGCCGACCCCGGCAGCCGCATCAGCGCGCCCACCCGCTCCGCCTCGTCCGGGGACACCCGCTGCACCCCGACCAGCGAGGAGCTGCGCAGCAGCCGGGGCGCGGCCGGGCTCAGGTACGGCAGCAGGGTCAGCACCGACTGCCAGGGCCCCGCCGCCACCCGCCCGCGCGGCGGCCGCATCCCGCAGTCCCGGACCACCAGCACCGGGCTGCCCGCCGAGGCGCCCTGCGGCGGGACGCGGCCCACGTCGTGCAGGGTCACGCACTGCTGCCCGCCCCCGGCCGCCCGCGCCAGCCCGGACCACACGGCCGCGCGCCCGGTCTCCACCGCGACCCGGGCCCCCGTCGCGGCCGTCCGCAGGGCCAGCACCTGGGCGGTCCACAGGCCGCCGATCAGCGTGACCTCGTACGGCGTGGGCCGGTTCAGCCCGAGCACCGCCGGCCGCCCCCCGGCGTCCACGCCGACGACGACCCCGTCGTCCCCGACGGGCAGCGCCAGCGCGTCCAGTTCCGCCGCCGCGACCACGTGCCGCCCCCGGCGGGGTCCGATCAGCCCGAAACCGCCCCGGACCGGAGCCGGACCCCTCATCGCGCGCCCCCCAGCGGCAGCGAGGCCAGCAGCCCCGGCACCTGTTCCCGGTCGAGCCGTACCAGCCCGGCCCGTACGCCCCGCGCCATCCGCTCCAGCTCCCGCCGGGCCGCCGCGAGTTCCCGTTCGCCGCGCCCGGTGACCCGTACGTACCCCGTCAGGGTCACGCCCCGCCGCCCCGCCGGGACCATCGTCAGGCTGAAGTTGGTCGCCAGCGCGGGCAGCGAGGTGAGCAGCGCCGCGAACTGCGGCAGCCCGGCCCCCGCCCCGCCCAGCCGGGGCCACCGCCCCAGCCAGTACGTGGTGTGGCGCCGGTCGTCGCAGCGCCAGGTCCGGGAGGTCTCCTCCGTGCGCCGGCCGGTGCCCGCCGAACTCCCCGCCCGGGCGGTCGCCATCGGGTTCGCGCACGCGGAGGTCGCCAGCGCGCCCGTCAGCTCCTGCTCGGTGAGCACGGTGGCCCGGAACCCGGCCCCGGCCAGCCGGCCGGCCAGCTGGTCGGCCGCGCGCACCACACAGCGCTGCGCCCCCGCGAGGCCGCCGCCGCGCGCGGCCACCGCCTCCGGGCACAGTTCCGGGTCGAGCTTGAGCGCGATCCACGTCAGCCGCACCGCCGGCGTGCCCGTACTTGCCTGCAGGGGCGCGTAGTTGAGCGCGGCCGTCGAACGGGCCGGCAGGTGCGGGGCCGGCGCGGGCTGGGTGTGCTGCACCAGCTGCGCCGACTCCAGCCGGATGCCGTCCACTTCGAGGACGTCCCGGACCAGGGACAGCGGCAGCGGCCGCTCCGTCCGGTCGGGCCGCAGCGCGCCGGCGCCCGTGTCCACCCGGACCACGGCGGTCAGGAACGTCCCGTCGCCGACCAGCCCCACCGGCCGCCGGCCGCGGTCGCCGAAGGCCGTGGTGCGCAGCGCCGGATCGGCCTCGACCAGCGGCGCGAGCCCCGGCTCGGTGCCCGCGGGCACGGTGAGGGCGGCGGCCCTGCGCCGTCTGGCCCGCAGGGCGAGCGCGCCGCCGATCCACTCGGGAAGGGAGCGCCCGCGGCGGCGTACGAGGGCGAGCAGGGCCAGAACCACCGCCAGGCCGCCCGCGGGCACCAGCAGCAGCGGTTCCACCGCCCGCGCCACGAGCAGCACGGCGGCCGCGAGCTGGAGGAGTACGAGCTGTTGCAATCGGAACGGACCGAAGCGGCCCGCGCCCGGCCCCGGCTGCGGGGCGACCCCGCCGCGCCCACCCGCGGCCGCCCGCTGCACCGTCGTGCTCGTCCTCACCCGCGCACCTCCCCGCCCCGGCCCACCGGCGCGTGCCGACCCTCCGTCAAGAGGCATAGTAGGGGCCCGGTCCGACAACCAGGGCCCGGGGAGCGGCCCCGCCGGCCGCTCCGCGCGGGCGGGAGCAGGCGGTCATGGCATCACGGCGCGATGAGCTCAATGCGTACACCTTTGCGAAGCGGCGGACCGTGGCGGCGTTCCTCCAGCCCTCCGCCACCGGCACCGAGGAGGGCGCCCCGCGCCCGCTGCGCGCGGTCCTGCCCGGGGTGGTGACCGGAGCGCTCCTCGTCGCGGGCTTCGGAGCCTGGGGCGTGTTCCGGCCGCAGGCCCCCAGGGGATGGGACGAGCCCGGAGCGGTGGTCGTCGTCGGCAAGCAGTCGACGACCCGGTACGTGGTCCTGACCACGAGGGTGGACGGCGAGGACCGGACCCGGCTGCACCCCGTGCTGAACCTGGCCTCGGCGTGGCTGCTGCTCGACCCGCGCAAGTCCAAGGTCGTCCAGGTGGAGGACAGGGTGCTGGACTCCGGCAAACTCCCGCGCGGGCCCGTCATCGGCATCCCCTACGCCCCCGACCGGCTGCCCGCCGAGGCCGACGCCGCCAAGGCCAAGCGCTGGGCCGTCTGCCAGCGGCCCGGCGGCAACGGCCGGGACGTGCAGACCGCGGTCTTCGTCCTCGCCGACCGGGAGGCGGGCCTGACGGACGACGGGAACCGCACCACCGAAACCCAGGTGCTGTACGTCCGGAGCACCGGCGGGGCCCGGGAGCGTTTCCTCGTCGACTCGGCCGGCACGAAGTACCGCTTACCCGAGGGGCGCCCGGACTCCGCCACCCTCACCACGGCCCTGGTCGGCACCGGCGCCACACCGCAGCCGGTGACCGAGGAGTGGCTGGCCACCCTCGACCCCGGCGACGACCTGGCCTTCCCGCAGCTGCCCGGCACCCCCGGGGCGAGCGCCGCCGTCCCGGGCGGCCCCGACGCCAGGGTCGGCATGGTGCTGACCGCGCAGACCGGCGCCGGCCGGCAGTACTACGTCGTCCTGCCCGACCGGATCGCCCCGGTCTCGGAGTTCACGGCCTGGCTGCTGGTCCACGCCCCCGCCGGCGAGGTGCTCGGCATGCACGGCAGGGCGCGGGAGACCGCCCTGAAGTCCCTTGACCCGTACGCCCCCTCCTTCAAGGAGGACGCCAAGTGGCCCCGCCGCCGCGGCACGCAGGTCAATCGGATCGCGGACACCCCCGGCGCCCCGGACGGAGGCGCACGCCGCGACACCGTGTGCAACGTCCTGCGCTCCGTCGACGGCCGGGGCCGGCAGACGCTGAGCACCTGGGCCGGCACCGGCTTCCCCGCCGACATCACCGCCGGCGGCACCGGCTCGTACGTCACCCCCGGCACGGGCCTGCTCTACACCCAGCTCCAGGGCCGCCGGACCGGCGGCGGGGCCGGAGCCCTGTTCCTGGTCACCGACACCGGCCTGCGGTACGCGCTCCAGGCCAACGGCGACAGCGACGCCGAGCGGTCGCGGATCGGCGCCCCGGGACGGCAGGGGCCGGGGGAGGGCGGCGACGGCCGGCCCGAGCCCAGCCAGGCGCAGGTGCGGCTCGGCTACGGCGCGGTCGTGCCGGCCGCGGTGCCGATCGCCTGGTCGGAGTTCCTCTCCAAGGGCCCCCGCCTGGACACCAACGCGGCCCGCCAGCCGCAGGGTTCGTGAGGGTGCCGGCCGTGTCCCGGCGCTCCCGCGCGGCACTGGCGGCCGCCGTCCTCGCCCTGGCGGCCCCGGCCGGCCCGGCGCCCGCGCCGCAGGCCCCGTACGCCTTCACCCAGGACGGGGCGGGCGAGTGCACCTTCCCCATGAGGAGGCAGATCGCCGACCGGCCCTGGGCCCTCCAGCGGGTCGTGCTGGACGCCCTGTGGGCCCGCACCAGGGGCAAGGGGGTGCGGGTCGCCGTCATCGACACCGGCGTGGACCGCCACAACCCGCAGCTGGCCGGCGCCCTCGACACCGGCGCCGGCCGGGACTTCACCGACCCCGCGGGCGGCGACGGCACCAACGACACCGTCGGACACGGCACCAAGGTCGCCGGACTGATCGCGGCCCGCCCGCGGCCCGGCACCGGCTTCGTCGGCCTCGCCCCCGAGGCCACCGTCATCCCCATCCGGCAGAACGACGGACGGGCCACCGGCAACGCGGTCGCCACCCTCGCCCGGGCCGTCGACCACGCCGTCGCCGAGGGGGCCCACGTCATCAACATCTCCCAGGACACCGAAGCCCCGCTCACCCCGGACTCCGAACTGGGCACGGCCGTCCGGCGGGCCCTCGCCAAGGCCGTCGTCATCGCCTCCGCGGGCAACGAAGGGCTGAACGGGCAGAAGCGCAGGACCTACCCGGCGGCCTTCCCCGGCGTACTGGCCGTCGCCTCCTCCGACCGCAACAACGAACGGGCCGCCTTCTCCCAGCCCGGCGACTTCATCGGCATCGCCGCCCCCGGCGTCGACATGGTCTCCACCGTCCCCGGCTTCGGACAGTGCGTCGACGACGGCACCAGCTTCTCGGCCCCCTACGTCGCCGGGGTCGCCGCCCTGCTGGTCGCCGAGCACCCGCGGTGGACCCCGCAGGAGGTGGTCTGGCAGATCCAGAACACGGCCGAGCGATCCGTCAACGGCCGTGACGACTACGTCGGATGGGGTGTAGTCGACCCCGTGCGGGCCGTCACCCAGGACGACGGCCCCCCGGGGCCGCCCGTCCCGGACCCCGGCCCGCCCCCGGCGGCCGCACCGCAGGCGGCGGCCCTCCCGGTGTCGGAGACCGCCCGGGAACGGGACGAGCGGATCGGCACGTACGCGCTCGCGCTCGCGGGCGTGCTCGTCGCCGTCATCGCCGGGACCGCGACCGTCGTCCGCGACGCCCGCCGCCGGGCCCCTCACGCTGACTAGAGTGCCGCCGGGCAATCGAGAAGCGAAGGGCTTCGGATGACGAACAGTTTCGGACTCGCGGACGACCCGGTCGTCAAGGCGGCCAACAAGATCTCCGAGACGGCCGACGCCGTCAGCAGGCAGGCCCGTGAACTGGCCGACATCCTCGAAACCGTGCACGCGGGCTGGACCGGCGTCGGCGCCAACGGCTTCAAGAAGGCCCAGTCCGACCTCAACCTCGACCACGACGAGATCCGCCGGCTGCTCGCCGTACTGCACGACGCCGTCGCGCGGACGAAGAACCTCACCAACGCGCAGGACGCGGACGTGCACGCCGCGTTCGGCACGGTCAACGCCCGTTCCGGCCTCGACGGCCTCTGACGTGCGCCTCGCCCCGCCACCCCCAGCCCCAAGGAGAAGGACATGACAGGCACCCCGGACGGCCACACCCGGGTCCGGTACGAGAACGTCCAGCAGATGGCCGACCGCATCCGCGTCGTCTCCCGGAACATCCTCAAGGACCTCCAGGAGATGGAGTCGGCCGTGAAGGTCGTCACCGACACCTGGGACGGCGAGGCGCACGTCGCCTACGTCGACCTCCAGCGGAAGTACCACCGCCGCGCCGACGGCATGCACAAGCAGCTGGAGGCCGTCGCCCGGCTCATCGAACGCGGCAAGGGCGACTACCGCGCCACCGACGTGAAGGCCTCGCGCCTGTTCACCGAGGCCTTCTGAGCCCGCCCGGCACGCCGAAGGGGGCGCGCCCCGCACGGGACGCACCCCCTTCCGGCGTACCCGGGCCCGCGGCCCGAAGGCCCTCAGGTGAGGTCGAACTCCCCGTCACGGGCCCCGAGCACGAACGCCTCCCACTCGGCCGCCGTGTAGCGCAGCACCGTCTCGCGGTCCAGGGAGGACCGCATCGCCACCGCGCCCTCGGGCAGCTTGGCGATCTCCACCCGCTCCTCGTCCGGGCTGGTCCCGGGCGGGCCCTGCCACTCGACGTCGCTGATGTCGAGCGCGTACAGCTCGTCCTTCTCCTGCTGGGTGCCCATGTGTGCGGCCCTTCCCGTCGGTCGTGCGGTGCTGCTCGGTCTTCGCTGCCGATTATCGGCGGAACGCGGCCGCCGGGGGAGCCGTTTCCCCCCGATGACCGGGACACCCCCGGTCCGGCCCGTCCGCGCCCCGGCCCCTACGCCCTCGGCATCCGGCCAAGCTGCACCAGCGAGGTGCCGCGCCGGCGCGATGTGAAGTGGCCCCGGCCCGGGGGCAGCGGCCGGCAGCGGACACCGCCGAGCAGATCACCCTCGGAGGGGTCGCCCGACAGGACGACGCCCTGCGCGCCCAGCTCCTTGATCCGCTGCAGGAACGGCTCGTACACCGCCCGCGAGGCCCCCGCCGAGCTGCGCGCGACGACGAAGCGGACCCCGGTGTCCCGGGCGAACGGCAGGAACTCCACCAGCGGTGCCAGCGGGTTGCCCTGGCTCGTGGCGACCAGGTCGTAGTCGTCGATCACGACGAACACGTCCGGGCCCGTCCACCAGCTGCGGTCCCGCAGCTGCCGCGGGGTGACGTCCGCCGGCGGCTGCCTGCGCGAGAACACCCCGGCCAGCGCCTCCATGTGCGTACGCAGGGAGCCCGCCGTCGGCGCGTACTCCAGCAGGTGCTCCTCCGGCAGCGCCCCCAGCAGCCCCCGCCGGTAGTCGCCGACCACCAGCTTCGCCCGGTCCGGGCGGTAGCGCCGGGCGACCTGCTGCGCGATCAGCCGCAGCAGGTTCGTCTTGCCCGACTCGCTCTCGCCGAACACCAGGAAGAAGGGGTCGCTCCCGAAGTCCACGAACACCGGCTCCAGAGCCGTCTCGTCGATGCCGATCGCGATCCCGCGCTCCGGGAACTCCCCGCCCCCGGGCAGCCGGTCCGCGTGCAGCAGCCGCGGCAGCAGCCGCACCCCCGGGGCGGACGGGCCGGACCAGCCCGCGCGCACCGCCGCCACGAGCTCCCGCGTTCCCTCCGGGAGGCCCTCCGCGTCGTACGCCCCGTCGATCCGCGGCAGCGCCCCCAGGAAGTGCAGCTTCTCCGGCACCTGGCCGCGCCCGGGCACCCCCGCCGGCACGTTCGCCGCCACCCGCCGGTCGAACTCGGAGTCCATCACGTCGCCCAGCCGCAGCTCCAGCCGGCCCAGCAGCTGGTCCCTCAGCGCGGCCCGCACCTCCATGTAGCGGGCCGCCGTGACCACCACGTGGATCCCGTAGCCGAGCCCGCGGGCCGCGATGTCCGTGACCACCGGCTCCAGGCCCTCGTACTCCCCGCGGAAACCGCCCCAGCCGTCGACGACCAGGAACACGTCCCCCCACGCCTCGCCCGGCAGCCCGCCCGCCGCCCGCCTCCTCCGGTAGGTACCGACGGAGTCGATGCCCTCCGCCCGGAAGAACTCCTCCCGGCGGGCCAGGATCCCCGCCACCTCCGCGACCGTGCGCCGCACCCGCTCCGGATCAAGCCGCGAGGCGATCCCGCCCACGTGCGGCAGCTCCGCCACCGAGGACAGCGCGCCACCGCCGAAGTCCAGCCCGTAGAACTGCACCTCCCGCGGGGTGTGCGTCAGCGCGAACGAGCAGATCAGCGTCCGCACCAGCGTCGACTTGCCCGACCGCGGGCCGCCCACCACCAGCATGTGGCCCGCCGCACCCGAGAAGTCCCGGTACAGCACCTCGCGCCGCTGCTCGAAGGGCTTGTCGACCAGCCCGAGCGGCACCACCAGCCCGCCCTGCCCCGTGCACCCCTCCGCGTGCAGCCCGCGCTCCGCCGAGGTCCCGAGGACCGGCAGCAGCTGGTCCAGGGACGGCGCCCGGTCCAGCGGCGGCAGCCACACCTGGTGCGCCGGCACGCCCTGCCCCTCCAGCCGCCCCACGATCACGTCGAGCACCGTGTCCGCGAGCGCGTCGTCCTCCCGGACCGGCCGCTCCGCCGTGAGGGCCGGGTCCCCGGCCGCGTACACCA
The DNA here is from genome assembly GCF_045160885.1 of Streptomyces sp. NBC_00158. NCBI lineage: Bacteria > Bacillati > Actinomycetota > Actinomycetes > Kitasatosporales > Streptomycetaceae > Streptomyces > Streptomyces sp. NBC_00158. The sequence goes on along the minus strand of NZ_CP108161.1, from coordinate 1,809,428 downwards.
CCGGCACCGGGGCCGCCGTGAACAGCACCGGGCGGCGCTCCACCGGGAGGGGCCCCGCCGACCGGTCGGGCCCGCCCGGGCGGTGGAGGCCCGAGACGTACGCCGCCTTGAAGCGGGTCATCTCGTCCGTACCGGACTTCAGGTAGCCCGAACCGGGCACCGACGGCAGGTGGTAGGCGTCCGGTACCCCGAGCGCCGTCCGCGACTCCGACGCCGAGAACGTCCGCAGGCCGATCCGGTACGACAGGTACGTGTCCAGGCCGCGCAGCTTGCCCTCCTCCAGCCGCTGCGAGGCCAGCAGCAGGTGCACCCCCAGCGAACGGCCGATCCGGCCGATCTGGACGAACATGTCGATGAAGTCGGGCTTCGCCGTCAGCAGCTCCGAGAACTCGTCGATGACCAGCACCAGCGAGGCCAGCGGCTCCAGCGGGGCGCCCGCCGCGCGCGCCCTCTCGTAGTCGTGGACGTTCGCGTGGTTCCCCGCCGAACGCAGCAGCTCCTGCCGCCGCTGGAGCTCGCCGCGGATCGAGTCGCCCATCCGGTCGACGAGCGTCAGGTCGTCCGCCAGATTCGTGATCACCGCCGCGACGTGCGGCAGCCGCCCCATACCGGTGAACGTGGCGCCGCCCTTGAAGTCCGCCAGGACGAAGTTCAGCGTCTGCGAGGTGTGCGTCACCGCCAGCCCCAGCACCAGCGTGCGCAGCAGCTCCGACTTGCCCGAACCGGTCGCGCCCACGCACAGCCCGTGCGGGCCCATGCCCTCCTGCGCGGCCTCCTTCAGGTCCAGCATCACCGGCGCGCCGTCCTCGCCCACCCCGATCGGCACCCGCAGCCGCTCGCCGGCCGACCTCGGCCGCCAGGTGCGGGACACGTCTACCGAAGCCGCGTCGCCCAGGTTCAGCAGGTCGGTGAAGTCCAGGTTCGCCAGCAGCGGCTCGTCGTCGTCCCCGCCGCCCGTGCGCAACGGCGCCAGCTGCCGGGCCAGCGCCTCCGCCGCAGGCAGCGACAGGACGTCCGGGACGCCCTCGTACGCCACGCCCGCGCCCGAGTCCAGCCGCAGCCGGCCCGGCCCCACCACCACCGACAGCCCGCCCCGGCTTGGGGTCTCCCCAGCGAAGCGAGGGGATGCGTCCAGCCCGCCCGCGACCACCTCGACGACGGTGACCCCCTGGAGCCCCTCGGCCGCCGCGAAGACCGAGTCCGGCGGTACCGGCCCGCCGTCCAGCACCACCACCAGGTGCGGCCGGTCCAGTACCGGCGGCGCCTCCCGGCCGAACCGCGGCCGGCCCTCCAGCCGGGCCCCCAGCAGCCCCTCCAGCTCCCCCAGGTCGTCGCCGAACAGCCGCTTCGTGCCGGCCCCGTCGAACCGCCCCGGCACCTGCGCGTGCGGCAGCCACTTCACCCAGTCCCACGAAGGCACCGCCCCCGGCGCCGCCACCACCGCCACCACCAGGTCCTCGGGGGAGTGCAGCGTCACCAGCTGCGCCACCATCGCCCGCGCCGTCCCGCGCGCCGACTCCGCCTCCCCGGACACCGTCACGTGGTAGAACGCCCGGACCGACACCGCCACCGGCAGCCCGTCCAGCGAGGAGTGCACCTTCAGGAACCGCTGCATCGCCCCTGCCGCAAGCGGCTCCAGCTCGTCCACGGGGGCCGTGTCCGGAGCCACCAGCGGGGTCGCGAGCCGCTGCGCGCCCAGCCCCAGCCGGGCCTGCCCGAAGTCCGCGTCCCCGGCCCGCCGCTCCCACAGCCGCGAGCCCTCCGCCACCACCGACCACAGCTGCTCGGGCGCCGGGTGCAGGTACAGCTGCGCGTCGCGCTGCGCCCGCGCGGTGCGCCGCACCCGGCGGCGCGTCCGCGCGAGGTACTTGAGGTAGTCCCGCCGCACGTCGGCCATCTGCCCCTGCGTACCGCGCCGGTGGCGCACCAGCTGGGCGACGACCATGCCCGCCGTCGACGCCAGCATCAGCACGCCCATGATCCGCATGAACGGCGGTGAGTCCGGGATGAGGAAGAAGACGGCGGAGGAGCCCATGCCCAGCATCGGCAGGAGCTGCATCAGCATCCCCTCCTGCTGCCCCCGCGGGAGTTGCGGCGGCGCCTCCAGCCGCAACTCGTCCGAGGGAACCTCGGGCGGCAGTGACCGGGGCGGGCGTTTGACGACGATCTGGCTCACCGGAGCACCAATCCCTCGAGAACGGGCGGGACGCCGCAGCCGGCCCGCCCAAGTCCCGGACACGGGGGGACACTTCCGCACCCCGTGCCCGACGCGGACGGCGATCCTACTCGCGGACCGGCGGCCGGCCGCCGGGGTACGGTGACGCCGCTCCGCGCCCGCTCCACGCCCGTCAGGGGGTCACACAGGTGAGTACCGCCGAGGCGACCGGCTTCCGCAGGGTCACCGTCGTGGCACCCGACAGCCGCATCGACGTCGCCCTCCCGGAGGACATCGCCGTCGCCGACGTCTGCCCCGAACTGCTGACCCTCACCGGCCAGACCCAGCCCGTCGGCGCCCCCACCGGCTTCCACCTCGTCCGCCGCTCCGGCGCCGTGCTCGACGGCGCCCGCACCCTCGCCGCCCAGCAGGTCCTCGACGGCGAGGTGCTCAGCCTGCGCCCCTTCGCCGAGTCCCTGCCGCCGGCCGTCTTCGACGACGTCTGCGACGCCGTCGCCTCCGCCGTCGTCCGCGACCGGCACCGCTGGAGCGAGGACATGCTGCGCGGGGCGGGCCTGACCGGCGCCGTGGTGCTGCTCGTCCTGCTCGGCTCCGTCCTCTGGTACGCCGACCCGGTCCGGCACGACATGCACGGCCTCCCCGGGATCATCGCCGGGACGGCCGGCCTGCTCCTCACCGCGGCCGCGGGGGTGCGCGCCCGCGTCCACCGCGACCCCGGCTCCGCCGTCGCCCTCGGCCTCGGCGCCCTGCCGCTCCTGCTGATCGCCGGCTCCGGGACCGTCGCCGCCGGCCCCGGCCAGGGACCCGGGCGGCTGCAGTTCCTGCTCGGCTGCGCCTGCGTCCTGGTCGCCTCCGCCGCGCTGGTCGCACTCACCCCGGACGGGGACGCCCCCTTCGTCGCCGCCGCCCTCCTCGCCGCCACCGGGACCCTGGCCTCCTTCGGCGCCATCACCACCGGCGCCTCCGCCACGGCCGCGGCCGCCGTGTGCGCCCCCGCCGCCATCGGGCTCGTCGCCTTCCTCCCCGCCCTGTCCGCCCGCTCCGCCCGGCTGCCCATCGGGTACGCCGCCCCGCGGACCGGAGCCCCCGGACACGGGGTCCCGGACCGCCACGAAGCCGGGCCGTACGGCGGCACCGACCCGTACGCCGGCACCGACCCGTACGCCGACCGGGACGACACCGACCCGCAGACGGCCCCGCTCGACGCGGAGGCCATCGCCGCCCGGGCCCGGCGGGGGCACGAGACGCTGCTCGGCCTCGTCGGCGGGTGCGCCGCCGTCACCGTCGCGGCCGCCGCGGTCCTCGGGTTCTCCGACGGCACCTGGGGCCGCCTGCTGGCCCTGGCCACCGGCCTGGCGATGCTGCTGCGAGCCCGCCTCTTCCGCTACACCTCCCAGGTGGTCTGCGCCCTGGCCGCGGGGCTGGCCGTCGTCGGGCTGCTCGTCCTGGGCCTGGCCCTGCGTACGCCGGTCGATCTGGTGTTCGGACGTACGGTCTGGCTCTCGGCCGCCGTCGCCGCCGGAGCCGCCCTCCTCGCCGGAATCTCGCTTGTCATCCCCCGTACGGGCCTGTCACCCTTCTGGGGAAGGCTGCTCGACCTCACCGAGGCCGCGGTCCTGCTCAGCCTGGTCCCGCTGGCCCTGGCAGTGCTCGACGCGTACGGCCGCGCCCGCTCTCTCACCAGCTGAGACGCCGCGACCCGGCAGCCTGGTACGCTGTGTGACGGCCGTTTGTGTACGCGTCCCCGGAGACCTCTGGAGACAGCGCCCAGCGGACCTCGCCTCCCGAGTTACGGAAGCTCCCCAGAGAATTCGACCTGGGGCACTCGGTGGCCACGAAGACCAAACGAGGAGTAAGCGTGCCGCTCGACGCCGCTACGAAGAAGCAGATCATCGCCGATTTCGGTGCCAAGGAGGGCGACACCGGCTCTCCCGAGGTCCAGGTCGCGATGCTGTCCCGCCGCATCTCGGACCTGACCGAGCACCTCAAGACCCACAAGCACGACCACCACTCCCGTCGTGGTCTGCTGATCCTGGTCGGCCAGCGCCGCCGCCTGCTGCAGTACCTGGCCAAGAAGGACATCCAGCGCTTCCGTACGCTGGTCGAGCGCCTCGGCATCCGCCGCGGTGCCGCCGGCGCCAAGTAAGCACGCTGTGAAGGGAGCGGTTCCCACACCGATGGGGCCGCTCCCTTTGCTGTACGTGCGCTACGTACCCGACGCTTTGTAGTCTGGAACACAGCGCACGACCGAAGAGGAGGAGCGCCCTCCCTACGCCGCCGGTCCTCGGTAGTGGCATCCGGAAAGCCCCGTCGGAGGGGCCGAGACCCGGGTGCTTCGATCGAAGACCGGCCCGCACGCCAGGAGCGCTTCTCCGCAACCGTCCACCACCACACGGGTGGCGGACGGAGACGACGAAAATGGAGAAAACGCTAGTGGAGAACGAGACCCACTACGCCGAGGCCGTCATCGACAACGGCTCCTTCGGCACCCGCACCATCCGCTTCGAGACGGGCCGCCTCGCCCGCCAGGCCGCCGGCTCCGCCGTTGCCTACCTGGACGACGACACGATGGTCCTCTCCGCGACCACCGCGTCGAAGAAGCCCAAGGACCAGCTCGACTTCTTCCCCCTCACGGTGGACGTCGAGGAGCGCCAGTACGCGGCCGGCAAGATCCCCGGCTCCTTCTTCCGCCGCGAGGGCCGCCCCTCCGAGGACGCGATCCTCACCTGCCGCCTGATCGACCGCCCGCTGCGCCCCTCCTTCAAGAAGGGCCTGCGCAACGAGATCCAGGTCGTCGCCACCGTCATGGCGCTCAACCCGGACCACCTGTACGACGTCATCGCGATCAACGCCGCGTCCGCGTCCACCCAGCTGGCCGGCCTGCCCTTCTCCGGCCCGATCGGCGGCGTCCGCGTCGCGCTGATCCGCGGCCAGTGGGTCGCGTTCCCGACGCACACCGAGCTCGAGGACGCCGTCTTCGACATGGTCGTCGCGGGCCGCACCCTCGAAGACGGCGACGTCGCGATCATGATGGTCGAGGCCGAGGCCACCGAGCAGACCATCGCCCTCGTCAAGGGCGGCGCCGAGGCGCCGACCGAGGAGATCGTCGCCTCCGGCCTCGACGCCGCGAAGCCGTTCATCAAGGTCCTGTGCAAGGCCCAGGCCGACCTGGCCGCCAAGGCCGCCAAGCCCGAGGGCGAGTTCCCGGTCTTCCTGGACTACCAGGACGACGTGTACGAGGCCCTCGCGGCCGCCGTCAAGGGCGAGCTCTCCCAGGCGCTGACCATCGCGGGCAAGCAGGACCGCGAGGCCGAGCTGGACCGCGTCAAGGAGATCGCCGCCGAGAAGCTCCTCCCGGCCTTCGAGGGTCGCGAGAAGGAGATCTCCGCCGCCTACCGCAGCCTGACCAAGGCCCTGGTGCGCGAGCGCGTCATCAAGGACAAGGTCCGCATCGACGGCCGTGGCCTGACCGACATCCGCACGCTGGCCGCCGAGGTCGAGGCGATCCCGCGCGTGCACGGCTCGGCGCTGTTCGAGCGTGGCGAGACCCAGATCCTGGGCGTCACCACCCTCAACATGCTCCGCATGGAGCAGCAGCTGGACACCCTCTCCCCGGTGACCCGCAAGCGCTACATGCACAACTACAACTTCCCGCCGTACTCCGTCGGCGAGACCGGCCGCGTCGGCTCCCCGAAGCGCCGCGAGATCGGCCACGGCGCGCTCGCCGAGCGCGCGATCGTGCCGGTCCTGCCGACCCGCGAGGAGTTCCCCTACGCGATCCGCCAGGTGTCCGAGGCCCTCGGCTCCAACGGTTCGACGTCCATGGGCTCGGTCTGCGCCTCCACCATGTCGCTGCTGAACGCCGGTGTGCCCCTCAAGGCCCCCGTCGCCGGCATCGCCATGGGCCTGATCTCCCAGGAGATCGACGGCAAGACGCACTACGTCGCCCTCACCGACATCCTCGGTGCGGAGGACGCCTTCGGCGACATGGACTTCAAGGTCGCCGGCACCAAGGAGTTCGTCACCGCGCTCCAGCTCGACACCAAGCTCGACGGCATCCCGGCCTCCGTCCTGGCCGCGGCCCTGACCCAGGCCCGCGACGCCCGCCTCCACATCCTCGACGTGATGATGGAAGCGATCGACACGCCGGACGAGATGTCCCCCAACGCCCCGCGGATCATCACCGTCAAGATCCCCGTGGACAAGATCGGCGAGGTCATCGGCCCCAAGGGCAAGATGATCAACCAGATCCAGGAGGACACCGGCGCCGAGATCACGATCGAGGACGACGGCACCATCTACATCGGTGCCGCCGACGGCCCGGCCGCCGAGGCCGCCCGCTCCACGATCAACGCGATCGCCAACCCGACCATGCCGGAGGTCGGCGAGCGCTACCTGGGTACGGTCGTCAAGACCACCACCTTCGGTGCCTTCGTCTCCCTCATGCCCGGCAAGGACGGCCTGCTGCACATCTCGCAGATCCGCAAGCTCGCCGGTGGCAAGCGCGTGGAGAACGTCGAGGACGTGCTCGCGGTCGGCACCAAGGTGCAGGTCGAGATCGCCGAGATCGACCAGCGCGGCAAGCTCTCCCTGGTCCCCGTGATCGAGGGCGAGGAAGCCGCTGAGGCCGACAAGGACGACTCCGACAAGTGACGTCGCGTAGTTCCCGTGTGACGGCCCGCCCCTCCTCCGAGGGGCGGGCCGTCGCCCGTACCCAAACACTCCTCAAGGGCCAGAACGGCATCGGCACCGTCCGGCGCACGGTCCTGCCCGGCGGACTGCGCATCGTCACCGAGACGCTGCCCTCCGTCCGCTCCGCCACCTTCGGCATCTGGGCCAACGTGGGCTCGCGCGACGAGACGCCCGCTCTCAACGGCGCCACCCACTACCTGGAACACCTCCTCTTCAAGGGCACCGCCAAGCGCACCGCCCTCGACATCTCCTCCGCGATCGACGCGGTCGGCGGCGAGATGAACGCCTTCACGGCGAAGGAGTACACCTGCTACTACGCCCGCGTCCTCGACACCGACCTGCCGCTCGCCATCGACGTGGTCTGCGACATGCTCACCGGCTCGCTGATCCGCGAGGAGGACGTCGACGCCGAGCGCGGGGTCATCCTCGAAGAGATCGCGATGACCGAGGACGACCCGGGCGACATGGTCCACGACCTGTTCGCCCAGACCATGTACGGGGACTCGCCGCTCGGCCGCCCCGTCCTCGGCACCGTCGACACCATCAACGCCCTCGGCGCCGACCGGATCCGCCGCTTCTGGAAGAAGCACTACGACCCGACCCGCCTGGTCGTGGCCGCCGCCGGCAACGTCGACCACAACAAGGTCGTACGCCAGGTCCGCGCCGCCTTCGACAAGGCCGGCGCCCTCACGCGCACGGACGCCGTCCCGGTCGGCCCGCGCGGCGGCACCAAGCGGATCCGCACCGCCGGCCGCGTCGAGCTGGTGAACCGCAAGACCGAGCAGGCCCACGTGGTCCTCGGCATGCCCGGCCTCGCCCGCACCGACGAGCGCCGCTGGGCCCTCGGCGTGCTGAACACCGCCCTCGGCGGCGGCATGTCCTCCCGGCTCTTCCAGGAGGTCCGAGAGAAGCGCGGCCTGGCCTACAGCGTGTACTCGTACACCTCCGGCTTCGCCGACACCGGCCTCTTCGGCGTCTACGCCGGCTGCCGGCCCAGCCAGGTCCACGACGTACTGCGGATCTGCCGCCAGGAGCTCGACACCGTCGCCTCCGAAGGCCTCACCGACGAGGAGATCCGGCGCGCCATCGGCCAGCTCTCCGGCTCCACCGTCCTCGGCCTGGAGGACACCGGCGCGATCATGAACCGCATCGGCAAGAGCGAGCTGTGCTGGGGCGACCAGATGTCCGTCGACGACATGCTGGCCCGCATCGCCTCGGTGACCCCGGACGACGTCCGCGCGGTCGCCCGCGATGTACTGGCACAGCGGCCCTCGCTGGCGGTGATCGGCCCGCTCAAGGAGAAGCAGGCCGCCCGGCTCGACGAAGCGGTCGCCTAGACCCGTACGCACGCACCCTTAAGGAAGCAACAATGAGCAAGCTGCGCGTGGCAGTCCTCGGCGCCCGGGGCCGCATCGGCTCCGAGGCGGTCAAGGCGGTCGAGGCCGCCGAGGACATGGAGCTGGTGGCGGCCCTCGGCCGGGGCGACAAGCTGGAGCAGGTGGCCGAGGCGGGAGCCCAGGTCGCCGTCGAGCTGACCACCCCCGACTCGGTCATGGGGAACCTGGACTTCCTCGTGGGCCACGGCATCCACGCCGTGGTCGGCACCACCGGCTGGAACGAGGACCGCCTCGCCCAGCTCGACACCTGGCTCGCCGCCTCTCCGGAGACCGGTGTGCTCATCGCCCCGAACTTCTCCATCGGCGCCGTCCTCACCATGAAGTTCGCCGCCCAGGCCGCCCGCTACTTCGAATCCGTCGAGGTCGTCGAGCTGCACCACCCGAAGAAGGTCGACGCCCCCTCCGGCACCGCGACCCGCACGGCCCAGCTCATCGCGGCGGCCCGCGCCGAGGCCGGCCTCGGCGCCCAGCCCGACGCCACCGCCACGGCCCTCGACGGCGCCCGCGGCGCGGACGTCGACGGCGTCCCCGTGCACGCCATCCGCCTGCGCGGCCTGCTGGCCCACCAGGAGGTGCTCCTCGGCGGCGAGGGCGAGACCCTGACCATCCGTCACGACTCCCTGCACCACAGCAGCTTCATGCCGGGCATCCTGCTCGGCGCCCGCCGCGTGACGCAGACCCCGGGCCTCACCTTCGGCCTGGAAAACTTCCTCGACCTCGGCTGATGAGGCAGTAGCACCCATGCGCGCGAAGATCACCTATCTCGTCACGGCCGCCGTCCTGGTCGTCTACTTCGTCCTGGTCGGCAGCCGGGGCCTGCTGCTGATCCAGCAGGGCACCTGGCTCACCGTCACCTTCGGTGCGGCCGTGCTCGTCCTGCCGGTGATCGGCATCTGGTTCCTCTGGATGAACACCCGCTTCGTCACCCGCGCCAACCAGCTCGCCACGGAGCTGGAGGCCGAGGGCGGCCTGCCCGTCGACGAACTGGAACGGGACCAGTACGGCCGGATCCTGCGGGACTCCGCCGACGAGGTCTTCGCACGCCGCAAGGCGGAGACCGAGGACGCGCCGGGGGACTGGCGGACCTGGTTCCGCCTCGCCGTCGCCTACCACGACGCCCGGGACACCCCGCGGGCCCGCAAGGCCATGCAGCGGGCCATCGCCCTGCACCAGGCGCGCGCGTAACCGCGTTACGGAGCGCACGAGAAGGGCCCGTACAGGACGATCCCCGTACGGGCCCTCGTGCCGCTGCGGCGCCGTCAGGCGGGCACGCCCCGGTACTCCTCGGCCCACGCCTCGACCTGGCCGGCGGCCCGGTCGAAGGCCTCGCCACGGGAGAGGAAGTCGGCGCTGTGGTCGGTCAGCAGCACCGGCAGCTCCTTGCCGCGCGCGGCCACCGTCAGCGCCTGCCCCTGCACGGTCCGCGGCAGTCCCAGCCAGCGCACGGGCTGCTGGACCTTGCGCACGTCCTCGACCTGGCTCCAGGCGACCGAGCGGGTCCCGAAGAACCCGACCCGGCGCAGCCCGGCGGGGCTCACCCACACGCCCGAGCGCAGGATCCGCAGCGCGGCGCCCACCACGGCCAGCGAGGCGGCGAGGGCGATGCCCGCGCCCGTCCAGGTGCCCGCGAAGGCGATGATCATCGTGGCCAGCAGCATGAAGGCGGCCAGCAGGAGCAGCACCGAGGCGCCGGCGACCCGCCAGGGGCCGGGCCGGTAGGGGCGCCGCCAGCGTTCGGGGTCCACATGGGGGAGGGCTTCGTCCTCGTGTGCGTCGAAGACGCCGTCGGCCGTCAAGAAGGGCAGGGGCACGGCAGGACCTCACTCAGATGCACGTTCGGTTGGGCTGTGCCCGAGAGGCTACCGCCCCCCGGACACCTCCGATTGCTGCGCCGTCCCCGCGGGGCGGTCGGACGCCTGGTACGGCTGCAGCGCGGGTATGCCGAAGAGCAGCGAGCCCACGAGCCCCGCCACCACGGTCAGTCCGACCAGACTACGGGCGGTGATCTGGGCGACGCTCAGACTCTCGCGCGGCGGCGGAGTGACGTTGCTCCGGAAACGTTCGGCCTCGGCGACGAAGGCGAAGGGGACGGGTTCGCGCCGGCGAAACACAGTGGCGGCTCTCCTCACGGGTCGGGGCTCTGGGCCCGGGTTCTGACGGATGGTGTGCTCTCTCCTGGAGAGACGAACGAACGGCCCGATCGGTGCCGGAATTCGGGACATTAAGCAAAATTCATGGCGGCCCGTCAGCTCCGGGCGCTCCGTCCCGCACGGGCGGGGTCCGAGCCGGCCGGGGTAGGCCGGAGAGGATGGAGCAGTGGCGGGTGAAGCCCGTACGGCCCACCCGCACGGCCTCCGCCGCCGAAGCCCGCGTTGCCCCGTAAGGGCTGATGCACGCATGGCGTACACATGTACGGAGACAAGTCCCAAGTGTCCGTATTGCGGCGTTTCGTAAAGTTCATCTAGGCTGATCAAACGGACCCGGCACTGCTTGAACCCCCGAGCAGGCAGTGCCGGGATCCAACACCCACCCGGCTCCGGCCGGGCGGCACCACCCGTTGACGTCCCCCGAGGGGACACCGCGAGCATGGCAGCGAGTAGCGTGTTACCCATGGCTCCGATCTCGACTCCGCAGACCCCCTTCGGGCGGGTCCTCACCGCCATGATCACGCCGTTCACGGCTGATGGCGCACTTGACCTCGACGGCGCGCAGCGTCTCGCCGTCCACCTGGTGGACGCAGGCAACGACGGCCTGATCATCAACGGCACCACCGGTGAGTCGCCCACCACCACCGACGCGGAGAAAAACGACCTCGTACGAGCCGTACTCGAAGCGGTCGGTGACCGCGCCCACGTCGTCGCCGGCATCGGCACCAACGACACCCGCCACACCCTGGAGCTCGCCCGCCAGGCAGAGCGCACCGGGGCCCACGGCCTCCTCGCCGTGACGCCCTACTACAGCAAGCCGCCGCAGGAAGGCCTCTTCCAGCACTTCACGGCCATCGCCGACGCCACCGAGCTGCCGGTCATGCTCTACGACATCCCCGGCCGCAGCGGTGTCCCGATCAACACCGAGACCCTGGTCAGACTGGCCGAGCACCCCCGCATCGTGGCCAACAAGGACGCCAAGGGCGACCTCGGCCGCGCCAGCTGGGCCATCGCCCAGAGCGGCCTGGCCTGGTACTCCGGCGACGACATGCTGAACCTGCCGCTCCTGTCGGTCGGCGCCGTCGGCTTCGTCTCCGTCGTCGGCCACGTGGTCAGCCCCGAGCTGCGCGCGATGCTTGAGGCCCACGTCGGCGGCGACGTCCAGAAGGCCACCGAGATCCACCAGAAGCTGCTCCCGGTCTTCACGGGCATGTTCCGCACCCAGGGCGTGATGACCACCAAGAAGGCCCTGTCCCTCCAGGGCCTGCCCGCCGGCCCGCTGCGCCTCCCCCTCATCGGCCTGACCGACGAAGAGACGGCACAGCTCAAGATCGATCTTGCCGCGGGCGGGGTACAGCTCTGACAACAGACTTCACAACTGAATAAGCAAGAACGAAACAGACGAAAGCAAGTGCACGAATGACATGCGCGCCACGTGCCTCAGGGGCACGTGGCGCGCGTGGTGAAGGAGAACCTTTTGAGCCATCCGCACCCTGAACTCGGCCCGCCGCCGAAGCTCCCCAAGGGCGGCCTCCGGGTCACCCCGCTGGGCGGCCTCGGCGAGATCGGCCGCAACATGACCGTCTTCGAGTTCGACGGCCGTCTGCTGATCGTCGACTGCGGCGTGCTCTTCCCCGAGGAGGAGCAGCCGGGCATCGACCTGATCCTGCCGGACTTCACGTCCATCCGGGACCGGCTCGACGACATCGAGGGCATCGTCCTCACCCACGGCCACGAGGACCACATCGGCGCCGTCCCGTACCTCCTCCGCGAGAAGCCGGACATCCCGCTGATCGGCTCCAAGCTGACCCTCGCCCTCATCGAGGCGAAGCTGCAGGAGCACCGCATCCGCCCCTACACCCTCGAGGTGAAGGAGGGCGAGCGCGAGAACCTGGGCCCCTTCGACTGCGAGTTCATCGCCGTCAACCACTCCATCCCGGACGCGCTGGCCGTCGCCATCCGCACGGACGCGGGTCTCGTCGTCGCCACCGGCGACTTCAAGATGGACCAGCTCCCGCTGGACAACCGCCTCACCGACCTGCACGCCTTCGCGCGCCTGAGCGAGGAGGGCATCGACCTCCTCCTCTCGGACTCGACGAACGCCGAGGTCCCGGGCTTCGTCCCGCCGGAGCGCGACATCTCCAACGCCATCCGCGGAGTCTTCGCGGGTGCCCAGAAGCGGATCATCGTGGCCTCCTTCGCGAGCCACGTGCACCGCATCCAGCAGATCCTCGACGCCGCCCACGAGTACGGCCGCCGGGTCGCCTTCGTCGGCCGCTCGATGGTCCGCAACATGGGCATCGCCCGTGACCTGGGCTACCTGCGCGTGCCGGCCGGCCTGGTCGTCGACGTCAAGACCCTCGACGACCTGCCGGACGACGAGGTCGTGCTCGTCTGCACGGGATCCCAGGGCGAGCCGATGGCGGCCCTGTCCCGCATGGCGAACCGCGACCACCAGATCCGGATCGTCCCCGGCGACACCGTGATCCTGGCGTCGTCCCTGATCCCGGGCAACGAGAACGCGGTCTACCGCGTGATCAACGGCCTGACCCGCTGGGGCGCCAACGTCGTGCACAAGGGCAACGCCAAGGTGCACGTCTCCGGCCACGCCTCCGCCGGCGAGCTGCTGTACTTCTACAACATCTGCAAGCCGCGGAACCTGATGCCGGTCCACGGCGAATGGCGCCACCTGCGCGCCAACGCAGAGCTCGGTGCCATGACGGGCGTCCCGAAGGACCGCATCGTCATCGCCGAGGACGGCGTGGTCGTCGACCTGATCGACGGCAAGGCCCGCATCTCCGGCAAGGTCCAGGCCGGCTACGTGTACGTGGACGGCCTCTCGGTCGGCGACGTCACCGAGGCCTCCCTCAAGGACCGCCGCATCCTCGGCGACGAGGGCATCATCTCGGTCTACGTCGTGGTCGACAGCACCACGGGCAAGGTCGTCAGCGGCCCGAACATCCAGGCCCGCGGATCCGGCATCGAGGACTCGGCCTTCGGGCCGGTCAGCGCGAAGATCGAGGAAGCCATCGCCCGCGCCGCGGCCGACGGCGTGGCCGAGCCGCACCAGATCCAGCAGCTCATCCGCCGGACCATGGGCAAGTGGGTGTCGGACAGCTACCGCCGCCGCCCGATGATCCTCCCGGTCGTGGTCGAGGTCTGACCTCGACGTACGCCCCGGCGTACGTAGCGACCTCACTGGAGCGGGGCAACCGGATTTGCGTCCGGGGGCCCCGCTCCAGTACGTTTACGGCTCCACCTCGCAAGGAACCGGGCACACACGTGTGCCCGTTGCCGTGTGCGAGCGGGTGGCAATCAGCACTCAGGGAAACCTGATAAAGTCTGATCCACCCGAAAGGGAAAGGCCCTCCGAAGGCCATTGGAATTCGAAGCCGAGTCGGAAACGACAAGGAAAAGAATCTGATAGAGTCGGAACCGCCGGAAAGGGAAAGCGCGAAAGCAAAGGACCTGGAAAGCAAGCGAGAAAGACTCTGATAGAGTCTGAATCGCAAGAACGAAAGCCCGGAGGAAAGCCCGAGAGGGTGAGTACAAAGGAAGCGTCCGTTCCTTGAGAACTCAACAGCGTGCCAAAAATCAACGCCAGAAGTTGATACCCCGTCCACTCCGGTGGATGAGGTTCCTTTGAAAAAGACCTGTGAGGTCGCCTTCGGGTGATGCTTGCAGGCAACAAACACAGCGAGGACGTTGTGGTCAGTCGGTCATATTCCGACCAAGACTGGCCCGCTCTTTCGTGCGTGTGCACCGGATTACCGGTAAACATTCATGGAGAGTTTGATCCTGGCTCAGGACGAACGCTGGCGGCGTGCTTAACACATGCAAGTCGAACGATGAAGCCCTTCGGGGTGGATTAGTGGCGAACGGGTGAGTAACACGTGGGCAATCTGCCCTTCACTCTGGGACAAGCCCTGGAAACGGGGTCTAATACCGGATAACACTCCTGCCTGCATGGGCGGGGGTTGAAAGCTCCGGCGGTGAAGGATGAGCCCGCGGCCTAT
>NZ_CP108161.1:0-1792500 GCF_045160885.1 Streptomyces sp. NBC_00158 | reverse complement strand
GGTGCAGCGTCGTGTGTTTCTTGCCGGAGGTAGAGCACTGGATAGGCGATGGGCCCTACCGGGTTACTGACCTTAGCCAAACTCCGAATGCCGGTAAGTGAGAGCACGGCAGTGAGACTGTGGGGGATAAGCTCCATGGTCGAGAGGGAAACAGCCCAGAGCATCGACTAAGGCCCCTAAGCGTACGCTAAGTGGGAAAGGATGTGGAGTCGCAGAGACAACCAGGAGGTTGGCTTAGAAGCAGCCACCCTTGAAAGAGTGCGTAATAGCTCACTGGTCAAGTGATTCCGCGCCGACAATGTAGCGGGGCTCAAGCGTACCGCCGAAGTCGTGTCATTGCAGCAATAGGGCCAACGCCCGCTGTGATGGGTAGGGGAGCGTCGTGTGCCGGGTGAAGCAGCAGCGGAAGCTAGTTGTGGACGGTTCACGAGTGAGAATGCAGGCATGAGTAGCGATACACACGTGAGAAACGTGTGCGCCGATTGACTAAGGGTTCCTGGGTCAAGCTGATCTGCCCAGGGTAAGTCGGGACCTAAGGCGAGGCCGACAGGCGTAGTCGATGGACAACCGGTTGATATTCCGGTACCCGCTTTGAAACGCCCAATATCGAATCCATTAATGCTAAGCCCGTGAAGCCGTTCCGGACCCTTCGGGGAAAGGAAAGTGGTGGAGCCGGCGATCCAAGGTGGTAGTAGGTAAGCGATGGGGTGACGCAGGAAGGTAGTCCAGCCCGGGCGGTGGTTGTCCCGGGGTAAGGGTGTAGGCCGTGTGGTAGGCAAATCCGTCACACATTAAGGCTGAGACCTGATGCCGAGCCGATTGTGGTGAAGTGGATGATCCTATGCTGTCGAGAAAAGCCTCTAGCGAGTTTCATGGCGGCCCGTACCCTAAACCGACTCAGGTGGTCAGGTAGAGAATACCGAGGCGTTCGGGTGAACTATGGTTAAGGAACTCGGCAAAATGCCCCCGTAACTTCGGGAGAAGGGGGGCCATCACTGGTGATCGGACTTGCTCCGTGAGCTGGGGGTGGCCGCAGAGACCAGCGAGAAGCGACTGTTTACTAAAAACACAGGTCCGTGCGAAGCCGTAAGGCGATGTATACGGACTGACGCCTGCCCGGTGCTGGAACGTTAAGGGGACCGGTTAGTGACCTTTCGGGGTTGCGAAGCTGAGAACTTAAGCGCCAGTAAACGGCGGTGGTAACTATAACCATCCTAAGGTAGCGAAATTCCTTGTCGGGTAAGTTCCGACCTGCACGAATGGCGTAACGACTTCTCGACTGTCTCAACCATAGGCCCGGTGAAATTGCACTACGAGTAAAGATGCTCGTTTCGCGCAGCAGGACGGAAAGACCCCGGGACCTTTACTACAGTTTGATATTGGTGTTCGGTTCGGCTTGTGTAGGATAGGTGGGAGACTTTGAAGCAGCCACGCCAGTGGTTGTGGAGTCGCCGTTGAAATACCACTCTGGTCGTGCTGGATGTCTAACCTCGGTCCGTGATCCGGATCAGGGACAGTGTCTGATGGGTAGTTTAACTGGGGCGGTTGCCTCCCAAAGGGTAACGGAGGCGCCCAAAGGTTCCCTCAGCCTGGTTGGCAATCAGGTGTTGAGTGTAAGTGCACAAGGGAGCTTGACTGTGAGACCGACGGGTCGAGCAGGGACGAAAGTCGGGACTAGTGATCCGGCGGTGGCTTGTGGAAGCGCCGTCGCTCAACGGATAAAAGGTACCCCGGGGATAACAGGCTGATCTTCCCCAAGAGTCCATATCGACGGGATGGTTTGGCACCTCGATGTCGGCTCGTCGCATCCTGGGGCTGGAGTCGGTCCCAAGGGTTGGGCTGTTCGCCCATTAAAGCGGTACGCGAGCTGGGTTTAGAACGTCGTGAGACAGTTCGGTCCCTATCCGCTGTGCGCGTAGGAATATTGAGAAGGGCTGTCCCTAGTACGAGAGGACCGGGACGGACGAACCTCTGGTGTGCCAGTTGTCCTGCCAAGGGCATGGCTGGTTGGCTACGTTCGGAAAGGATAACCGCTGAAAGCATCTAAGCGGGAAGCCTGCTTCAAGATGAGTATTCCCACCTCCTTGAGAGGGTAAGGCTCCCAGTAGACGACTGGGTTGATAGGCCAGATGTGGAAGCCCGGTAACGGGTGGAGCTGACTGGTACTAATAGGCCGAGGGCTTGTCCTCAGTTGCTCGCGTCCACTGTGTTAGTTCTGAAGTAACGAACTCGCCTTGCCGGCTTGAGTTCAACTTCATAGTGTTTCGGTGGTCATAGCGTTAGGGAAACGCCCGGTTACATTCCGAACCCGGAAGCTAAGCCTTTCAGCGCCGATGGTACTGCAGGGGGGACCCTGTGGGAGAGTAGGACGCCGCCGAACAACCCGCCCTTTTAGCTCAGTCGGTAGAGCGTCTCCATGGTAAGGAGAAGGTCAACGGTTCGATTCCGTTAAAGGGCTCTGACATGACAAAAAGGCCCCCGCCTGATGGCGGGGGCCTTTTTTGCGTTCTAGCCTCGTTCACGGCGCGACAGCCTACGGACGTGGAGAGCACGCAAATGCTGGACAACAAGGCGGCCCAGGCCGAATTCGAGAGCGCGTGGAACGACGCTAGGCACACGCGTGCCGAGCTGCCGCCGGTCGACGTCAACGCCGTCCTCGCGGAGCGGTACGAGGCGGACGGGCCGGTGGCCCTCACCGCGGACGTGCTGTGGGACATGGAAGTACGGAAGGCCGGCGATCCGGCCGCCTTCATCCCCTACGTCGTACAGGCCGGCTCCGCTGCCGCGTGGGTGCCCGGACGGGACGGCGGGGAGCTCGGCGACGTCTTCGTACGCCGGTCGGCCCAGCGGATCTGGCTGCGTCCCGACGAGTACGGGCTCGTTCTCGAAGAGGTGTACCTCGACCACCAGGAGAAGGTGGTCACCTTCCTCGGCCGTGCCGGGTTCCCGGCGGCACCGGGAGGTCCGCTGGCCGCGGGGACGGGACAGCCGCTCTTCCACGTACAGCACGGTGTCGCAGGCACGGCCGGGCGGCCCACCAACACCTGGCGGATCGTCCTCCTCACCGACGAGCCGGACGAGCGCGTCGTGAAGGTGTTCGAGGAAATGGCCGCCGAGGTGTGGCTGCCCGGGTTCGTCGAGAACTACGTACGCGACGTCCTCGGGGTTCCGCTCATCCGGAAGCCGGAGCCGGACCCGAAGCAGTAAGGGGGGCTCAGGAGGCTTCGCGCTGCTGGGGGACGCGGAAGGCCAGGATGGCCATGTCGTCCGAGGCCGGTTCGGCCGCGAAGCGTTCCACCGCGCGCAGGACGCGGGAGGCGACCGCGCCCGCCGTGAGGCCGGTGCAGGTGGTGAGGACCTCCGCGAGACCGTCGTCGCCGAGCATCCGGGTGCCCTCGCGGCGTTCGGTGACGCCGTCCGTGACGCAGAGCAGGACGTCGCCCGGGTCGAGGGTCATGGTCTGTTCGTAGAGGTCGAGGTCGTCGATCACGCCGAGCAGCGGCTGCGGTTCCGCCGCCGGCGTGACCTCGCCGTCCGGGCGCAGCCGCAGCGGGAGGGGGTGGCCCGCGCACACGACCTTCATCAGGGCGCCGCCGTCGGGCAGCGGGTGGAGCTCCCCGTAGAGGAGGGTCAGGAAGCGGCTGCGGGCGCCCTCGTCGAGGATCGCCGCGTTGAGCCGCTCCAGTACCGCCGGGCCGCCGAGGCCCTCGCGGGCCAGGAGGCGCAGGGCGTGCCGGGCCAGGCCGGTGACGGCTGCCGCCTCCGGGCCCGTACCGCAGACGTCGCCGATGGCGAATCCGTACGCGCCGTCGCGGATCGGGAAGACGTCGTAGAAGTCGCCGCCCACCTCGTTGCCCTCGCCGGCGGCCCGGTAGATGACCTCGACCTCCATGCCGGGGATGGCGGGGGAGCCGGGCGGCAGGAGGCTGCGCTGGAGGGAGCGGCTGATGGCGGTGCGCTCGGAGTAGAGGCGCGCGTTGTCCAGGGCCAGGGCCGCGCGGCGGGAGAGGTCGTCGGCGAGTTCGAGGATCTCCTGGCGGAAGTGCTCCTCGCTGGGCTTGCCGAGGGTCAGCATGCCGATCACCCGGTTGCGGGCGAGCAGCGGCAGGACGACGGTCTCGCCGCCGACGGCGGCGGCCGTCGCCGGCCAGGGGCGGGCGCCGGCCTCGCGGACCGGTTCGGGCGGGTCGACGCGGGACAGCAGGGCCTTCAGGCCGTCGATGCGTTCCTCGTCCTCGTGCAGGACGTAGGCGAGGTAGGGGTCGGAGGCCTGGTCGGCGATGGTGTAGACGGCGCACCAGGTGGCGAGCGTCGGGACGGTCATCTGGGCCATGAGGGCCAGGGTCTGGTCCCGGTCGAGGGTGCCGGCGAGCAGGTCGGAGGCTTCGACGAGGAAGGACAGGGAGCCTCGGCGCAGCCGTTCCAGCTCGCCGAGACGGGCGGACTCGACGGCGAGGGCGATGCGGTCCGCGGCGAACTGGAGGCGCAGGGCCTCCTCGTTCGTGTAGCGGCCCGGGCCCTCGGCGGCGACGCCGAGGGAGCCGGTGAGGCGGCCCTCGACCTTGAGGGGGACGGTGACGACGGAGCGCATGCCGGTGGACTCCAGGAGCGGTACGGCTCCCGGGACGACGGAGAGGTCGTCGTGGACGGCGGGCAGGCGGGCCGAACCGTAGCGGCTGGTGCCGGCCTCGACGGGGACGCGGGCGAAGCGCTGGCGGGTGGAGGGCAGGCCGGTGGTCGCGCGGACCTCCAGCTCGGTCTCGTCGTCGGTGGCCAGCAGCAGGAAGGCGGCGTCGGCGTCGAGCATGTCGCGGGCCCGCTCCACGGTGCGCTGGAGCAGTCCGTCGAGGTCGTCGGGGGCGGGCGAGCCGATGAAGACCTCGAAGGGGTCGGCGGGGCGGGGCTCGCTGTGCTGGCCGTCGGAGGAGGGGACGCGTACGGGGGTCTGGAGCAGGGCCCGCTCGTCGTCGTGGACGAGGAGGCAGACGATGGAGGGCTCGCCGTGGGCGTCGCGGACCCGCAGGTGGGAGGCGTAGACGGGGATGACGCGGCCGTCGGCGCCGCGGATGCCGTAGCTGCCCTCCCAGCGGGACAGGCGCAGGGCCTCGGCGACGCCGGTGCCGGTGCCCGGGGTCTGGGGCCAGGCGGCGATCTCGGAGAGGGGACGGCCGACGGCCTTGCCGGCGGGGTAGCCGAAGATGTGCTCGGCGTCCTCGTTCCAGGCGGAGATGACGTCGGTGCCGTCGATCTGGAGGACGGCGACGCGGACCCGGCTCTCGGCCAGGGGCAGGAACTGGTCCGGTACGACGGGGCCCGCGGAGCGGGTACCGACCGGACGGTCCGGGAGGTCGAGGCGGAACCACACGTGCTTGTGGGTGGCGGTGTACTCGACGCCCCAGCGGGTGGCGAGGGCGGCGCAGAGCATCAGCCCGCGGCCGCTCTCGCGGTCGGGGTCGGCGTACGGGCGCTCGCCGGGGTGCCGCAGGGGCAGCTCGCGCTCCGGGTAGCGGTCGGCGACCTCGACGCGTACGCCGTCCTCGGCGCGCAGGCACAGGACCTCGGCCCTGGTTCCGGCGTGCACCACGGCGTTGGTGACGAGCTCGCTGGTCAGCACGACCGCGTCGTCGACGATGTCCGCGAAGCCCCAGCCCTGCAGCGTGTCGCGCACGAACGCGCGGGCGGCGGCGACCGACCGCCCTTGGGGGTCGAAACTGGCAGCCGCCCGTGCCGTGATCACGAGTCTCCTTCGACGCGGTTGGACATCGGATGCCAGGTTACTTACCTTCGCGGTCGCCATGAGGCCGTCGCAGCGGATTCCACCCGCGGGGTGCGGCCGGTGTGCGATGGTGCCGAAGTGTTATCGCCGGGTTCGGCCAGGGTGAAACACTGGGCAGGCTTGGAGAGCCGGCTCTTGGACAGCCGGTGTCCGGTGGTACACAGGTCGACCCTTTCGGGAGGGACACGGTGGAGTCTGGCGCAGCGGTGCGGCGTACGGGAACGCGGCCCAAGGGCGGGCGGTCCCGGCGGAACGGGACCACGGAAGTCGACACCGCCGCTCTGAACCGCCTGCTCACGGCCCTGGTGTCGATGCGGGACGGGAATTTCCGCAAGCGGCTGACGGTGTCCGGCGAAGGCGTGATGGCGGAGATCGCCGCCGTTTACAACGAGGTCGCCGACCGCAATCTGCACCTGACCGGTGAGCTGTCCCGGGTCCGGCGGATGGTGGGCCGTGAGGGCAAGCTGAGCGAGCGGCTGGAGACGGGGGCCTGCGAGGGCTCGTGGGCGGCCGCGATCGACGCCTCGAACCAGCTGGTGGACGACCTGGCCCGGCCGGTGTCCGAGGTGGGCCGGGTGCTGTCGGCGGTGGCCGAGGGCGACCTGGACCAGCGGATGGACCTGCGGACGCAGGCGCCGGACGGGGTGGGGCATCCGCTGCGCGGGGAGTTCCTGAAGGTCGGGCGGACGGTCAACAACCTGGTCGACCAGCTGTCCGCGTTCACCGACGAGGTGACGCGGGTGGCGCTGGAGGTCGGCACCGAGGGCAAGCTGGGCGGTCAGGCCCAGGTGCGCGGAATGTCGGGCTCTTGGAAGGACCTGACCGACTCCGTCAACACGATGGCGTACCGGCTCACCGCTCAGGTGCGTGACATCGCCCTCGTCACGACGGCGGTCGCCAAGGGCGACCTGTCGCGCAAGGTCACGGTGCACGTGGCCGGCGAGATGCTCCAGCTGAAGAACACCGTCAACACGATGGTGGACCAGCTGTCCTCGTTCTCCTCCGAGGTGACGCGCGTCGCCCGCGAGGTGGGTACGGAGGGCGAGCTGGGCGGCCAGGCGAAGGTGCCCGGGGTCGCGGGCGTGTGGAAGGACCTGACCGACTCCGTCAACACGATGGCGGGGAACCTGACGGCGCAGGTGCGCGGGATCGCGCAGGTGACGACGGCCGTCGCGAACGGCGACCTGTCGCAGAAGGTGCGGGTCAGCGCGCGCGGCGAGGTCGCGCAGCTGGCCGAAACGATCAACCAGATGACGGAGACGCTGCGGACCTTCGCGGACGAGGTCACCCGCGTGGCCAGCGAGGTCGGCGCCAAGGGCCTGCTGGGCGGTCAGGCGCAGGTGCCGGGGGCGGCCGGTACGTGGAAGGACCTCACCGACTCGGTGAACACGGTCTTCCGCAACCTCACCACGCAGGTGCGGGACATCGCCCAGGTGACGACCGCCGTGGCCAACGGCGACCTGTCGCAGAAGGTCACGGTCGACGTGGCCGGCGAGATGCTGGAGCTGAAGAACACCGTCAACACGATGGTGGACCAGCTCCAGTCCTTCGGTGCGGAAGTGACGCGTGTGGCCCGTGAGGTCGGCGTCGAGGGTGAGCTGGGCGGTCAGGCGCAGGTGCCCGGGGCGGCCGGTACGTGGAAGGACCTCACCGACTCGGTGAACACCGCCTTCCGCAACCTCACCGGGCAGGTCCGCAACATCGCCCAGGTGACCACGGCGGTGGCGAACGGCGACCTGTCGCAGAAGGTCACCGTGGACGTCTCGGGCGAGATGCTCCAGCTGAAGAACACCGTGAACACGATGGTGGACCAGCTCTCCGCGTTCGCGGAGCAGGTGACCCGGGTGGCCCGGGACGTGGGCACCGAGGGCCGGCTCGGCGGCCAGGCCAAGGTCGAGGGGATCTCCGGTACCTGGAAGGAGCTCACCGACTCCGTCAACTTCATGGCCGGCAACCTGACTTCGCAGGTGCGCCAGATCGCCCAGGTGACGACGGCGGTGGCGCGCGGCGACCTGTCGCAGAAGATCGACGTGGACGCCCGGGGCGAGATCCTGGAGCTGAAGAACACCCTCAACACGATGGTCGACCAGCTCTCCGCGTTCGCGGAGCAGGTGACCCGGGTGGCGCGGGACGTGGGTACCGAGGGCCGGCTCGGCGGTCAGGCGCAGGTGCCCGGTGTGGCCGGGGTGTGGCGGGACCTGACGGACTCGGTGAACGGCATGGCCGGGAACCTGACTTCGCAGGTGCGCAACATCGCGCAGGTCGCGACGGCGGTGGCGCGCGGCGACCTGTCGCAGAAGATCGACGTGGACGCCCGGGGCGAGATCCTGGAGCTGAAGAACACCCTCAACACGATGGTCGACCAGCTGTCGAACTTCGCGGAGCAGGTGACGCGGGTGGCCCGCGAGGTGGGCACCGAGGGCATCCTGGGCGGGCAGGCGGAGGTGAAGGGCGTCTCCGGCACCTGGAAGGACCTCACCCAGTCCGTCAACTTCATGGCGAACAACCTGACGTCGCAGGTCCGCAACATCGCCGAGGTGACCACGGCCGTGGCCATGGGCGACCTCTCCAAGAAGATCACGGTGGACGCCAAGGGCGAGATCCTCGAACTGGTCACCACCGTGAACACGATGGTCGACCAGCTGTCGTCCTTCGCGGAGCAGGTGACGCGGGTGGCGCGCGAGGTGGGTACCGAGGGCATCCTCGGCGGCCAGGCGCGGGTGCGCGGGGTCACCGGCATCTGGAAGGACCTCAGCGACAACGTCAACACGATGGCCGGGAACCTGACGGCCCAGGTGCGGGGGATCGCGCAGGTCTCGGCGGCCGTCGCCAACGGCGACCTGACGAAGAAGGTCACCGTCGAGGCGCGCGGCGAGGTCGCGCAGCTCGCCGACACCGTCAACACGATGGTGAAGACCCTGTCCTCCTTCGCGGACGAGGTCACGCGCGTGGCCCGTGAGGTGGGCACGGAAGGCCGGCTGGGCGGACAGGCCCACGTCCCGGGCGTCTCGGGGACGTGGAAGGACCTCACCGACTCGGTGAACTTCATGGCGTCCAACCTCACCGGGCAGGTGCGGCAGATCGCCATGGTCACGACAGCCATCGCCAAGGGCGACATGACCAAGAAGATCGACATCGACGCCCGCGGGGAGATCCTGGAGCTGAAGACGACCATCAACACGATGGTCGACCAGCTGTCCTCCTTCGCCGACCAGGTGACGCGGGTGGCCCGCGAGGTGGGCACCGAGGGCATCCTCGGCGGCCAGGCCCGGGTGCGGGACGTGGACGGCACCTGGCGGGACCTGACCGAGTCCGTGAACGAGATGGCCGGCAACCTCACCCGGCAGGTCCGCGCCATCGCGGCCGTGGCCACCGCGGTGACCCGCGGCGACCTGAGCCTGAAGGTCGACGTGGACGCGGCGGGCGAGATCCAGGTGCTCCAGGACAACATCAACACGATGATCGTCAACCTGCGGGACACCACCCTGGCCAACAAGGAGCAGGACTGGCTCAAGGGCAACCTCGCCCGGATCTCGGCCCTGATGCAGGGCCGCCGGGACCTGGACGACGTGGCCTCGCTGATCATGAGCGAGCTGACCCCGGTGGTCTCCGCGCAGCACGGGGCGTTCTTCCTCGCCGTCCCGGCCGGCGGGACCCCCGAGATCGGGGCCGACGGCGGCGCGGAGGGCTCGTACGAGCTGCGGATGCGCGGGAGCTACGCGTACGCGGGCGGCCAGATGCCCATCTCCTTCCGGCCCGGCGAGGGGCTGATCGGCACGGTCGCCGAGGAGAAGCGGACGATCCTCGTCGAGAACACCCCGCCCGGCTACCTGAAGATCTCCTCGGGGCTGGGCGAGGCGCCCCCGGCGCACGTGATCGTGCTGCCGGTGCTGTTCGAGGGGAAGGTGCTCGGAGTCATCGAGCTGGCCTCGTTCACGCCGTTCACGCAGATCCAGAAGGACTTCCTGAGCCAGATCGCCGAGATGATCGGTACGAGCGTCAACACCATCTCCGTGAACTCCAAGACGGAGATGCTGCTCAAGCAGTCCCAGGAGATGACCGAGCAGCTGCGCGAGCGCTCCGACGAGCTGGAGAACCGGCAGAAGGCCCTCCAGGCGGCCAACGCCGAGCTGGAGGAGAAGGCCGAGCTCCTGGCCCAGCAGAACCGGGACATCGAGGTGAAGAACACCGAGATCGAGGAGGCCCGGCAGGTCCTGGAGGAGCGCGCCGAGCAGCTCGCGGTCTCGATGCGGTACAAGAGCGAGTTCCTCGCGAACATGTCGCACGAACTGCGCACCCCGCTGAACTCGCTGCTGATCCTGGCCAAGCTGCTCGCCGACAACGCGGACGAGAACCTGTCGCCGAAGCAGGTGGAGTTCGCCGAGACCATCCACGGCGCGGGCTCGGACCTGCTCCAGCTGATCAACGACATCCTCGACCTGTCGAAGGTCGAGGCGGGCAAGATGGACGTCTCGCCGACGCGGATCGCGCTGGTCCAGCTCGTGGACTACGTGGAGGCCACCTTCCGGCCGCTGACCGCGGAGAAGGGGCTGGACTTCTCGGTGCGGGTCTCCCCGGAGCTGCCCGCGACGCTGCACACCGACGAGCAGCGGCTGCTCCAGGTGCTGCGCAACCTGCTGTCCAACGCCGTGAAGTTCACCGACAACGGGGCCGTGGAGCTGGTGATCCGGCCAGCAGGTGCCGACGTGCCGACGGCCATCCGGGAGCAGCTGCTGGAGGCCGGGTCGCTGCGGGACGCGGACGCCGACCTGATCGCCTTCTCCGTGACCGACACCGGGATCGGGATCGCGGCGAGCAAGATGCTGGTGATCTTCGAGGCGTTCAAGCAGGCCGACGGCACCACCAGCCGCAAGTACGGCGGCACGGGCCTGGGGCTGTCCATCAGCCGGGAGATCGCCCGGCTGCTGGGCGGGGAGATCCACGCGGCCAGCGAGCCCGGCCGGGGGTCGACGTTCACGCTGTACCTGCCGCTGCACCCGAGCGAGCTGCCGCCGCAGGGGTACGCGCCGCCGACGCCCGGCGGGGCGCGCGGGGAGTACCGCAGGGCGGCCGGGGAGGAGCCGTCGGCGGTGCAGCCGCTGCCCGCGGTGCTGCCGGCCCCGCTGGGCGCGGCGCCGCCGCGGCAGGCGCTGCCGTCGGCGGAGGGGGCCGGGCAGGGCTCGTCGGCGCTGTTCCGGCACCGGCGCAAGCCGGCGGCCGGTCCGCTGCCGCGCACCGAGGTGCCGGGGCAGTCGGAGGGCGGCGACGCGTGGGAGGTGGAGGAGCCGCCGCCGGCGCCGCCGCGGACGTACGACTTCCGCGGTGAGCGGGTGCTGATCGTGGACGACGACGTCCGCAACGTGTTCGCGCTGACGAGCGTGCTGGAGCAGCACGGGCTGGCGGTGCTGTACGCGGAGAACGGCCGGGAGGGCATCGAGGTCCTGGAGCAGAACGACGACGTGTCGGTCGTGCTGATGGACATCATGATGCCGGAGATGGACGGGTACGCGACGACTTCGGCGATCCGGCGGATGCCGCAGTTCGCGGGGCTGCCGATCATCGCGCTGACGGCGAAGGCGATGAAGGGGGACCGGGAGAAGGCCATCGACTCCGGGGCTTCCGACTACGTCACGAAGCCGGTCGAGCCCGACTACCTGCTGACGGTGATGGAACAGCACATGCGCGGAAACTGATCGGAGGGCGGTGTGCGGGCGGGGACCGGGAGGGGAACCTTTGGGTCTCCCCTCACGTTTCCGCTTCGTGCACAGTGACATCTTGGTGACAGGGTGTGGCGATCTCGGGACTGGGGCTACGATGACCGGCACAAGGACGGACGGCTCAAGGATGCCGTCCTCTGGGGCGGGGCCCGGCGCGCATGCCGGAGCCAGGAGCCGGGGAGGCCCCATGCCGGGGCGAGGAGGACAGGGCATGGTGCAGAAGGCCAAGATCCTCCTGGTCGACGACCGGCCGGAGAATCTGCTGGCGCTGGAGGCCATCCTCTCCGCGCTCGATCAGACACTGGTCCGGGCGTCGTCGGGGGAGGAAGCGCTCAAAGCGCTGCTCACGGACGATTTCGCGGTCATCCTGCTGGATGTCCAGATGCCGGGCATGGACGGGTTCGAGACGGCCGCGCACATCAAGCGCCGCGAACGGACCCGGGACATCCCGATCATCTTCCTCACCGCGATCAACCACGGTCCGCACCACACCTTCCGCGGTTACGCGGCGGGCGCGGTGGACTACATCTCGAAGCCGTTCGACCCGTGGGTGCTGCGCGCCAAGGTCTCGGTGTTCGTCGAGCTCTACACCAAGAACTGCCAGCTGCGGGAGCAGGCGGCCCTGCTGCGCCTCCAGCTGGAGGGCGGCGGGACCAACGGCGACGGCGGCCGGGAGACGGCCGGGCTGCTCGCCGAGCTCTCGGCGCGGCTGGCGGCGGTCGAGGAGCAGGCCGAGGCGCTGACCAAGCAGCTCGGCGAGGACTCGGCGGACGCCGGGGTGGTCGCCACGGCCGCCCACCTGGAACGGAAGCTGACGGGGCTGAGGCGGGCGCTCGACGCGCTGGAGCCGGGAGCCAGCGGGGGAGCCGCGGTCCTGCCCGCGCAGGGCTGAGGCCACCGGGCCGCCCGCCGCGCGCGGCGGAGCGGCCCGCCGGGCAACCTCCCTGGCCACCCGTCAGTTCTGTCGCGCCGTCAAAGCGCTTGAGGGCGGGGCGACACGAACGGGTGAAGGGGTGGGCACGCGTGTCCACCGGCGTGCGCACAGGTAACCTCGGCCCCATGGCCTCAAGTACGTCCGGCAAGGGTTCCCAGAGCACGGCGGGCACCGCGAAGGGCCGCACCGGCCGTACGACGGCGCCGACCAAGAAGGCGGCCCCGCGTAAGCCCCCCGCGAAGAAGGCCGCCGCGGCCAGGCGCCCCCCGGCGAAGAAGGCCGCCGCGAAGCCGGCGCCGTCGCCGAGCGGGGGAGTGGTGCGGCTGGTCCGCTGGTGCTGGCTCGGTCTCGCGCACGCCATCGGCGGCCTGTTCCGCGGCATCGGCAGGGGCGCCAAGAACCTGGACCCGGCCCACCGCAAGGACGGTGTGGCGCTGCTGCTGCTCGCCCTCGCGCTGATCGTCGCCGCCGGCACCTGGTCGAACCTGAGCGGGCCCGTCGGGGACCTGGTCACGATGCTGGTCACCGGGGCCTTCGGACGCCTGGACCTGCTCGTGCCGGTCCTGCTGGGGGTCATGGCGGCACGTTTCATCCGCCACCCCGAGCAGACCGACGCCAACGGACGCATCGGCATCGGCCTGTCCGCCCTGGTCATCGGCGTCCTCGGGCTGGTGCACATCGCCTGCGGGGCGCCCGGCCGGGACGAGGGCACCACCGCCATGCAGAACGCGGGCGGACTGATCGGCTGGGCCGCCTCCAAGCCGCTGATCTTCACCATGGGCGCGCCGCTGGCCGTGCCCATGCTGGTGCTGCTGACGGTGTTCGGGCTGCTGGTGGTCACCGCCACCCCGGTCGCGGCGATCCCGCAGCGGCTGCGCCGCGCCGGGATCCGGCTCGGGGTGATCCAGCCCAACGAGTACGACGAGGGGTACGGGGACCGGCACGAGGGCTCCGACCGGCCCGGCCGGCACGACCGTCATGACGCCGAGCAGTGGCAGGCCCGCACCGGCGGCACGGTGGACGAGGCCGAGGAAGAGGCCCTGGCGCGGCGGCGCCGGCCCCGGCGGAGCGCCGCGCGGCCCGGCGGGCGCGAGCCGGACGCCGTCGACGTCGCCGCCGCGGCGGCGGCCGCGCTGGACGGGGTGGTCTACGGGGGGCTGCCGCCGAACCCGCTGGTCGCCGATCTCACCCAGGGCATCTCCGCCCGGGAGGAGGGGGCGGAGATCACCGCTCCGGTGCCGCCCGCGCGCGAGGAGCGGCCCGTCCCCGCCAAGGCGCCCGCCCCGGCCCCGGCCGAGGCCCCGGCTCCGGCCGGCGGGCTCGACGACGCCCCGCACGAGCGGACCTCGGCGGCCTCCGGGACGCTGTCGGTGCCGGACCTGACGAAGACCCCGCCGGCGGCCCAGCCGCTGCCGCCCCGGGCCGAACAGCTCCAGCTGCGCGGGGACATCACGTACGCCCTTCCCTCGCTGGAGCTGCTGGAGAAGGGCGGGCCCGGAAAGACCCGCAGCGCCGCGAACGACACGGTGGTGGCGGCGCTGACGAACGTGTTCACCGAGTTCAAGGTGGACGCGCAGGTCACCGGCTTCACCCGGGGCCCGACGGTCACCCGGTACGAGGTGACGCTCGGGGCCGCGGTGAAGGTCGAGCGGATCACGGCGCTGGCGAAGAACATCGCGTACGCCGTGGCCTCGCCGGACGTGCGGATCATCAGCCCGATCCCGGGCAAGTCCGCCGTCGGCATCGAGATCCCGAACACCGACCGCGAGATGGTCAACCTGGGCGACGTACTGCGCCTCGCGGACGCCGCCGAGGACGACCACCCCATGCTGGTCGCGCTCGGCAAGGACGTCGAGGGCGGCTACGTCATGGCCAACCTCGCCAAGATGCCGCACGTGCTGGTCGCCGGGGCCACCGGCTCCGGCAAGTCCTCCTGCATCAACTGCCTGATCACCTCGATCATGGTGCGGGCCACCCCGGAGGACGTCCGGATGGTCCTCGTCGACCCCAAGCGGGTCGAGCTGACCGCCTACGAGGGCATCCCGCACCTGATCACGCCGATCATCACCAACCCCAAGCGGGCCGCCGAGGCCCTCCAGTGGGTGGTGCGCGAGATGGACCTGCGCTACGACGACCTGGCCGCCTTCGGCTACCGGCACATCGACGACTTCAACCAGGCGATCCGGGACGGCAAGATCAAGCTGCCGCCGGGCAGCGAGCGCGAGCTCAACCCGTACCCGTACCTGCTGGTGATCGTCGACGAGCTCGCGGACCTGATGATGGTGGCCCCGCGCGACGTCGAGGACTCGATCGTCCGCATCACCCAGCTCGCCCGCGCGGCCGGCATCCACCTGGTGCTCGCCACCCAGCGGCCCTCGGTGGACGTGGTGACCGGCCTGATCAAGGCGAACGTGCCCTCGCGGCTGGCGTTCGCTACCTCCTCCCTGGCCGACAGCCGCGTCATCCTGGACCAGCCGGGCGCGGAGAAGCTGATCGGCAAGGGCGACGGGCTGTTCCTGCCGATGGGCGCGAACAAGCCGGTCCGCCTCCAGGGCGCCTTCGTCACCGAGGACGAGATCGCCGGGATCGTCCAGCACTGCAAGGACCAGATGACGCCCGTCTTCCGGGACGACGTCACGGTCGGGCAGAAGCAGAAGAAGGAGATCGACGAGGAGATCGGCGACGACCTGGACCTGCTGTGCCAGGCGGCGGAGCTGGTGGTCTCCACCCAGTTCGGCTCCACCTCGATGCTCCAGCGCAAGCTGCGGGTCGGCTTCGCCAAGGCGGGGCGGCTCATGGACCTGATGGAGTCCCGCGGGGTCGTCGGGCCGAGCGAGGGGTCCAAGGCGCGCGACGTGCTGGTCAAGCCCGACGAGCTCGACGGGGTGCTCGCCGTGATCCGCGGCGAGGAGGTCCCGTAGGGCGCCGGGAGCCCCCCGGGACACCCGTGTCCCGGGGGAAGCGGAATCCCCGGGGGACCCGGGCGGCCCGCTAGAACGGGGGTCCGGCCGCCTCACCCGACCGAATGGGATCGTGGCCGGATCGTCACCGGATCCGGTGGCAACCGTTTCCCTTGGGCGTGCGTCAAGTTGAGGGAGGCACCGGCGGCCGTTCCCTCGCCATTCGGATGGCGTAGGAAGCGGACCCTCCGGTTGCCCCACCCTTTCGTCACCCCCCTAGACTGGACATCCAGCAGGTGGCTACACGCTCGAAAGGCGCCCTTGTGTCCATCGGCAACTCCAACTCCCCCGAAGAAGAGCGGCCTTCGACCGACGCCCGGTCCGAGGACCGGTCCGAGGACCGCATCGTCGAGCGCTCCGTCGAAGAGCCGTCCATCGGGACGACCCTGAAGAAGGCCCGGATCGCCGCCGGGCTCACCGTCGACGAGGTCAGTTCCACCACGCGCGTGCGCATCCCGATCGTGCACGGGATCGAAGAGGACGACTTCACGCGGTGCGGCGGCGACGTGTACGCCCGCGGCCACATCCGTACGCTCGCCCGCGCCGTCCACATCGACCCGGCACCCCTGGTCGAGCGCTACGACGCGGCTCACGGAGGCCGGCCGGCGCCCACCCCCGCCGCGCCGATGTTCGAGGCCGAGCGGCTCCGCCCCGAGCGGCAGCGGCCCAACTGGACCGCCGCCATGGTCGCCGCCATCGTCGCCGTGATCGGTTTCGTGGGTTTCACCGCCTTCGGCGGCAGCGACGAGCAGTCCAAGCGGCCGGTGGCGGAAGGTTCCGTCTCCCCGAAGCCCGCGCCCAAGCAGGCCGCGGGCAAGCAGCCGGCGGCGCCGACCCCGCAGGCCCCCAAGGCTCCCAAGCCCGAGCCCTCGGACAGCGCCATCGCCGCCGCCCCCAAGGACCTCGTCACCGTCGTCCTGACGGCCGACTCCGGCGAGAGCTGGATCTCCGCGAAGGACCACAGCGGCCGGCTCCTCTTCGACGGCACCCTCGAACAGGGCGAGTCGAAGACCTTCACGGACAAGGAGTCCGTGGACCTCGTCCTCGGCGACGCCGGGGCCGTCAAGCTGTTCGTGAACGGCAAGGAGATCAAGGAGAGGTTCGAGTCGGGACAGGTCGAACGTCTCACCTACACCAGGGACGACCCGCGCCAGGGCCAGGCCCAGGCGGGCTGACCAGCACGGAATAAGAAATTCCAGATCCCCGGGATCCCGCGCGGCGGCCGCCGCCGGCCCCGGGGATCTTGTCGTGGGGGGACTTGCGGCGGGGGCGGGCGCCGGGACGAAGTAGTCTTGAGTCCATGCCCGAACGCCGTACCGTCGCCCTTGTCACTCTTGGCTGCGCCCGTAACGAGGTGGACTCGGAGGAGCTCGCAGGCCGCTTGGCGGCGGATGGCTGGGAGCTCGTCGAGGACGCCGCCGACGCGGACGTAGCCGTCGTCAACACCTGTGGCTTCGTCGAAGCCGCCAAGAAGGACTCCGTAGACGCCCTGCTGGAAGCCAACGATCTCAAGGATCACGGCAAGACCCAGGCCGTCGTCGCCGTCGGCTGTATGGCCGAGCGCTACGGCAAGGAACTCGCCGAAGCGCTCCCCGAAGCCGACGGAGTCCTCGGTTTCGACGACTACGCCGACATCTCCAACCGCCTCCAGACCATCCTCAACGGTGGCAGCGTCGAGGCGCACACCCCGCGCGACCGCCGCAAGCTGCTGCCGATCAGCCCCGCCGAGCGGCAGAGCGCCGACGTGGCCCTGCCCGGCCACGCCCAGGCCGCCGAGGAGCCCGCCCCGGCCCCCGCCGACCTGCCGGACGGGCTCGCGCCCGCCTCCGGGCCGCGCGCGCCGCTGCGCCGCCGCCTGGACAAGAGCCCGGTCGCCTCCGTGAAGCTCGCCTCCGGCTGTGACCGGCGCTGCTCCTTCTGCGCCATCCCGTCCTTCCGCGGCTCCTTCATCTCGCGCCGCCCCAGCGACGTGCTGGGCGAGACCCGCTGGCTCGCCGAGCAGGGCGTCAAGGAGGTCATGCTGGTCTCCGAGAACAACACCTCGTACGGCAAGGACCTGGGCGACATCCGCCTGCTGGAGACCCTGCTGCCCGAGCTGGCCGCCGTCGACGGCATCGAGCGCGTCCGCGTCAGCTACCTGCAGCCCGCCGAGATGCGGCCCGGTCTGATCGACGTGCTCACCTCGACCCCCAAGGTCGTCCCGTACTTCGACCTGTCCTTCCAGCACTCGGCCCCCGACGTGCTGCGCGCCATGCGCCGCTTCGGCGACACCGACCGCTTCCTGGAGCTGCTGGACACCATCCGCTCCAAGGCCCCGCAGGCCGGCGTCCGGTCCAACTTCATCGTCGGCTTCCCCGGCGAGAAGGAGTCGGACTTCGCCGAGCTGGAGCGTTTCCTCACGCACGCCCGCCTCGACGCCATCGGCGTCTTCGGCTACTCCGACGAGGACGGCACCGAGGCCGCCGGCTACGAGGACAAGCTGGACGAGGACACCATCGCCGAGCGGCTCGCGCACATGCAGCGGCTCGCCGAGGAGCTGACCTCGCAGCGCGCGGAGGAGCGGATCGGCGAGACCCTGGAGGTGCTCGTCGAGACGGTCGTCCCGCTCGACGAGGCGGAGGAGGGCGAGGGCGCCTACGGGCGTGCCGCCCACCAGGCCCCCGAAACCGACGGCCAGGTCGTCTTCACCGACGGCGCGGGCCTGGTCCCCGGCCGCATCGTCACCGCCAAGGTGGTCGGAACCCTGGGCGTCGACCTCGTCGCCGAGCCCCTGGGCATGGAACTCGAGGAGGCGGCCGGATGACCGGAGTCCCGGCATCGGCGGCGGGCGGGACCGGCCGCCGGCCCACGCCCGGCACGAAGCTCGGGACTGCGGCCGTCAACCAGGCCAGCCTCTGGAACATCGCCAACATCCTGACGATGATCCGGCTCGTCCTCGTGCCGGGATTCGTCCTGCTGCTGCTCGCCGACGGGGGCTACGACCCCGTCTGGCGGGCGCTGGCCTGGGCGGCCTTCGCCGTCGCCATGATCACGGACGTGTTCGACGGGCACCTCGCCAGGACGTACAACCTGGTCACGGACTTCGGGAAGATCGCCGACCCCATCGCCGACAAGGCGATCATGGGGTCGGCGCTCGTGTGTCTCTCCTGGCTCGGGGACCTGCCGTGGTGGGTGACCGGGGTGATCCTCGGGCGCGAGCTCGGCATCACGCTGATGCGGTTCTGGGTGATCCGGTACGGGGTGATCCCGGCGAGCCGGGGCGGCAAGCTCAAGACCCTGGCCCAGGGCACGGCGGTGGGCATGTACGTGCTCGCGCTGACCGGGCCGCTGGCGACCATGCGGTTCTGGGTGATGGCCGTCGCCGTCGTGCTGACCGTGGTCACCGGTTTGGACTACATCCGGCAGGCCGTGGTGCTGCGCCGGGCCGGACTGGCGGCGGAGCGGGCCTCGAAGTGACATACGGGACGGGGGACGTGCCGGAGGCCGCGGAAGCGGCGGAAGGTGCCGCGGGGGCGGCGGGGGTGGCCGAGGACGTGCTGAGGCTGCTCGCGGAGAGTGACCAGACGCTTGCGGTCGCGGAGTCGCTGACTGGTGGAATGGTGGCCTCCGAGCTGACGGCCGTGCCGGGGGCCTCGCGGGCCTTCCGCGGCTCGGTCACGGCGTACGCCACTGAACTGAAGCACCGTGTCCTCGGGGTGGACGCGGAGCTGCTCGCGGCAGAAGGCGCGGTGAACGCGCAGGTCGCGGAGGAGATGGCCGCCGGTGTGCGGCGGGTGCTGGGTGCGTCGTGGGGGATCGCGACGACCGGAGTGGCCGGACCGGACCCCCAGGACGGGCAGCCGGTGGGCACCGTTTTCATCGCCGTGGCGGGTCCGGCGGGCAGGAAAACGGCCCGGCTGCGGTTGAACGGCTCCCGTGCGGAAATCCGTAGGGAGAGTGTACGGACAGTGCTCGAACTCCTCTCGAGCGAACTCCGCGAGAATCTGCGGGGGCAGGATACGGAACAGAACGGGGGGATTTGATGTTTGCAGCCCTGAGTGAACACGACATCGCTCCCCGCACGGCCGCGGCGCGAGGCGGTACGGTGGGGCGTGAAGGTTACGGCTACACGGTCAGAGGAGGGAGCCACCGATGATTCTGCTCCGTCGCCTGCTGGGTGACGTGCTGCGTCGGCAGCGCCAGCGCCAGGGCCGTACTCTGCGCGAAGTCTCCTCGTCCGCCCGAGTTTCGCTCGGCTATCTCTCCGAGGTGGAGCGGGGGCAGAAGGAGGCGTCCTCCGAGCTGCTCTCCGCGATCTGCGACGCGCTGGACGTACGGATGTCCGAGCTGATGCGCGAAGTCAGTGACGAGCTGTCGCTGGCGGAGCTCGCGCAGTCGGCCGCCGCGAGCGAACCGGTGCCGGCACCGGTGCGCCCGATGCTCAATTCGGTCTCCGTGGCCTCGGTCACGGGCGGACCCGAGCGGGTGACCATCAAGGCACCCGTGGAAGCGGTGAACGTCGTAGCCGCTTGAGCGTGCCGACGGTTATGTGAGCGTGGCGGGAGCCCCGGGTGGTGCGAGAGCACCGGCCGGGGCTCCTTGCCGTTCCGGGAGCCCGCGGGGGCCGCTGCCGGGCGTTCTGGGTGCGGGGGTGCGGAGGGTGCGGGAGGATGGGCCCGTCCGGGAACCGGCCCTGCTGGGAGGTCGCCGTGCGGCGGTTACTGCGCATACCTGTGACGGTGCCCTTCGTGGCGGTGGCCCTCGCCCTGGCCGTGGCGGTGCTGTGGTGGTGGGCGGTGCTGCGGCTGGCGCTGGCGCCGGCCGAGGCGGGCCCGGTGGAGGGCGCCGTGGCGATCGGCGGCTGGGGCCTGGGGCTGCTGCCGGTGCACTGCGTGCCGGGGCCCCTGCGCGGGGCCGCCGGGGAGCGGTCCGGGTCCGGGGCTACCAGGGCATCGACACTCCGCCGTTCGGGCGCAGGATCTGGCCCGTCATGAAGGACGAGGCGTCCGAGGCCAGGTAGAGCACGGCCTGGGCGATGTCCTCGGGCTCGCCGACCCGGCCCAGCGGTGACATCCGGACCATGGCCGCCTCCGTCTGCTGCTGGACCTCGGGGCCGTGGCGGCCGGTCATGGGGGTGCGGATCCATCCGGGGGCGACGGCGTTGACGCGGATCCCGTGCGGGCCGCTCTCGGTGGCCAGGGTCTTGGTGAGCTGGACCACGGCGGCCTTGGAGACGCTGTAGCAGAGCAGGCCGGGCTGGGCGGCGTCCACGGCGCCGGAGGCCATGGTGACGACGGAGCCGGGGCGGCCGGCGGAGATCATCGCGCGGACGGCCTCCTGGCAGGTGTGCAGGACGCCCTTGAAGTTGACGTCGAGGATCCGGTCGAGGTCCTCGTCGGTGGTGTCCAGAACGCTGCTGGTGTGCATGACGCCGGCGATGGCGGCCGCGATGTCCAGGGGGCCCGCGGCGGCGACGGCGGCCCGCAGGGCGGCCCGGTCGGTGACGTCGAGGGGGTGGGCGGTGGCGGAGCCGCCGTCCTTGGAGATCAGGGCGGCGGTCTCGGCGAGGCCCCGTTCGTCGCGGTCCGCGCAGTGGACGGCGGCTCCGGCCCGGGCGAGGAGGAGGGCGGTGGCGCGGCCTATGCCGCCGGCGGCTCCGGTGACGAGCGCGGTGCGGCCGGTGAGGTCGTACGTGGCGATCGGTGTGGGCATGCCAGGACCGTACGAGCGGATCTGACGGGGCGTCAACTGCCCGGGTGCTCCGGGATCGGGCCGGACTGGCAGCCGGGGCACCAGTAGGTCGGCCGGCCGTCCTGCGGGGCCTCCCGGACGGGGGTGCCGCAGCGCAGGCAGGGGCGGTGGGCGCGGCCGTAGACGAAGAGCTCCCGGCCGGGGCGGCGGCTGCCGGTGGTGTTGCGGGCGCCGCCGTGGCCGGTGTTCGCCGCCAGCAGGCGCCGGGCGGCGGCCGCGATGCGCGGGAGGGTGGCGGCGGGGTCGGGGAGCGAGCCGACCGGGGTCCAGGGCGTGGCCCGGGCGAGGAAGCAGAGCTCGCA
This sequence comes from Streptomyces sp. NBC_00158, assembly GCF_045160885.1. Classification (NCBI taxonomy): domain Bacteria; kingdom Bacillati; phylum Actinomycetota; class Actinomycetes; order Kitasatosporales; family Streptomycetaceae; genus Streptomyces; species Streptomyces sp. NBC_00158. The sequence continues at coordinate 1,771,081 of NZ_CP108161.1, read as the reverse complement.
CTTGTAGATGTTGCCGATGCCCGCCAGGTTGCGCTGGTCGAGCAGGGCCTCGCCGAGGGATCGGCCGGGGTCGGCCAGGAGGTTGGCGGCGGCGCGGGCCTCGTCCCAGTCGGGCCCGAGGAGGTCGGGGCCCAGGTGGCCCACGGCCCGGGCCTCGTCCGCGGTGCGCAGCAGTTCCAGTACGGGGAGCCGGTAGCCGACGGCGGTGGTGGCGGCGTTGGACAGGACGGCCCGGATCTCGTGGGAGGGGCCGCCGCGCCACTTCTCGCCGGGGTCGAAGAGCCTCCAGGAGCCGTCCATGCCCAGGTGGCTGTGGAGGGTGAGGCCGCCTTCGAGGCGGGCGAGGAGGTGCTTGCCGCGGGGGGTGACGTCGAGGACGGTGCGGCCGGTGAGGTCGGCGGTGGCGAAGCGGGGCACGCGCAGGTCGGCGTGGGTGAGGGGCCGGCCCGCGAGGGCGGCGTGCAGCCGGGCCGCCGCGCGGTGGACGCTGTCTCCTTCGGGCATGGGGCCATTGTCGGGGCGGGGGCGTCCGGTGGGACCTCGCGGACATGCAGGGGACGCGCGGAACCCCCTGGGCGGGGTGGCCGCCGCAGGGGGTTCGCGGATCAGGAGGGGTGAGGGCCGGGGCCGCTCATCACTTCCAGGTGAGGCCCTTCTGCGGCGGGGAGGCCAGGTTGTTGTACGGGTCGCCCCAGTACAGGGCGCCGGAGACCTTGGTGCCGGTCGGTGCCAGGGCCACGGCGCAGGAGTTCTGCGACTGGCCGTTGGTGAAGCCCTTCGGCAGCGACTCGCTCGGGCACTTGTCGAACTTGCCGGCGATCAGGAGGACGTCGGACTCGCTGCCGCCGTCGAGCAGGCCCTTCATGTGGCCGACGGAGGTGAAGGACAGGTCCGTGTTGCCGGTGTTCTTGACCGTGTAGCGGATGTAGAAGGGGGTCTTGCCCTTCACCTTGTCGGGGGCGATGTTCACCGCGGCCAGGTCGGACGGGTTGCCCGCGTCGATGCCGGTGACCGTGATGGCGAGCTGGCCGCCCTTGTTGCTGCCGTAGCTGAACGGGACCGTGGCCGCCTCGCCGATCTTGAAGGACTGGCCGGACTTGGCGACGGCGCCGCCGGCGGCACCGCCCGGGGCGGCAGAGGCGCCCGCCGAGCCGTCGTAGCCCGTCGAGGAGCTGGGCGCGGCCGGGGAGACCGGCTGGGCGGAGGAACCGGCGGAGGCGGCGGCGGACGGCGCGGCCGGAGCCGCCGGGGTCTCCTCGATGCCGTCCTTGCAGCCGGTCAGGACGAGGGTTCCGGCGACGGCGAGGCCGGCCGCGGCGAGGGTGGTCCTGCGCATGCTGTTGGAGCTCACTGTTCTTGTCCCCCATGAAGGGGCACCGCCGAGCGCGGTGCCTGTGATCACCTTTGATAAGCCACGGATAAGCGCCGGGGCCAGCCCTGGAGCCCCTGTGGAGCGGCTGGCAGCAGTTTCGTGACATGCCCAAGACATACGTGTCCGGGCCGAGACCGGGCCGGGTCCCCGGGCCAGGGGTCCCCGGCCCCGGGCCCGCGCCGTCAGCTGCGCAGCCGCAGCCCCCTCGGGGTGGCGTGGAAGCCCGCCGCCTCCAGGGCCGCGCCCAGCGGGGAGGTCAGGGCCGCCGCCGCGTTGATCCGCTCCACCGTCAGCGCCGGCAGGGTGCCCGCCCGGGAGCCCGCCGCCAGCGCCGCCACGGCCGCCTCCAGCCGCGGGTCCCCCGGCTCCGGCCAGGCCAGCAGGGTCTTGCCGCCGCGCTCCAGGTACAGCACCAGCTCCCCGTCGACCAGCACCACCAACGAGCCCGCCTTGCGGCCCGGCTTGTGCGAGGCGCCCGCAGGGGGCTCCGGCCAGGGCAGGGCCGCCCCGTACGCGTTCGCCGGATCGGCGGCCGCCAGCACCAGCGCGGCCAGCGGCGGCGGGTTCTTCTCGGCGGCCCGGAGCCGGTCCACGGCGCCGTCCATCGCGAACTGGGCGGCGCCCAGCCCCTCCACCACGTACCCCCGGCGGGCCTGCCCGCTGTCCTCGAACGCCGACAGCACCCGGTAGACCGCGCTGAAGCCGCCCTCGACACCCTCCGCCGCAACCGCGCCCCGGGTGACCACCCCGTGCCGGTCCAGCAGGGTGCGGGCCAGGGCGTGCGCCCGGTGGGTCGGGTCGGGGGCCCGCTCGGGCAGCAGCGACCAGCGGCCCGACACCGTGGGCGGGCCGTTGCGGGACACCGTGGCGCTCAGGCTGCCGTACCGGCCGCGCGGCACCGTACGCCGGGCGCGGTGCGCGGTGGCGCCCGCCGTACGGCCCGAACCGAGCAGGGAGCGCAGCGGCGCCAGGGTGTCGTTCGTCAGCCGGCCCGACCAGGCGAGGTCCCACAGCACCTCGGAGAGCTCCAGGTCGGAGGCTTCCGGGTGGCGGGCGCGGACGGCCTGGGTGATCTGCCGGAAGAACAGGCCGTACCCGCCGGACAGGCTCTCCAGGACCGCCTGGTGCAGCGGGCCCGCCTCCAGCGGATGCGGATCGGGCAGCAGCAGCGGAGCCGCGTCCGCCAGGTAGAGGCAGACCCAGCCGTCCTTGCCCGGCAGCGACCCCGCACCCGCCCACACCACCTCCCCGGTGCTGGTCAGCTCGTCCAGCAGCGTCGGCGAGTACCCCGCCACCCGGGAGGGCAGCACCAGCCGCTCCAGCGCCGAGGCCGGCACCGGCGCGCCCTGGAGCTGCTCCACGGCGCGGGCCAGGCCGTCGATCCCGCGCAGGCCCCCGCCCAGGTGCTGCCACTGGGGCAGGAAGGTGGCCAGCGAGGCCGGCGGGACCGGCTCCAGCTCCTGGCGCAGCGCCGCCAGCGAACGCCGCCGGAGCCTGCGCAGCACCGTCGCGTCGCACCACTCCTGGCCGATGCCCGCCGGATGGAACTCGCCCTGCACCACCCGGCCCGCCGCCGCCAGCCGGTGCAGGGCGCCCTCGGTCACCGCCGCGCCCAGCCCCAGACGGGCGGCCACCACCGCGGTGGTGAACGGCCCGTGGGTGCGCGCGTAGCGGGCCAGGAGATCGCCGAGCGGGTCCTTGACCGGCTCGGTGAACGCCTCCGGCACCCCGACCGGCAGGGCCGTGCCCAGCGCGTCCCGCAGCCGGCCCGCGTCCTCGATCGCCGCCCAGTGGTCCTCTCCGCCGATCCGCACCCGGATCGCCCGCCGGGCCGCCTCCAGCGCCCGCGGCCAGGCGGGGTCGGCGCCGCGCGCGGCCAGCTCCGCGTCCGTCAGCGGGCCCAGCAGCCGCAGCAGGTCCGCGACCGACTCGGCGTCCTTGGCGCGCCGCTCCTCCGTCAGCCACTGGAGTTCCCGCTCCAGCTCCTCCAGCACCTCCGCGTCGAGCAGCTCCCGCAGCTCCGCCTGCCCCAGCAGCTCCGCGAGCAGCCGGGAGTCCAGCGACAGGGCCGCCGCCCGCCGCTCGGCCAGCGGCGAGTCCCCCTCGTACAGGAACTGCGCGACGTAACCGAAGAGGAGGGAACGGGCGAACGGCGAGGGCTCCGGGGTGGTCACCTCGACCAGCCGGACCCGGCGCGCCTCGATGTCCCCCATCAGCTCGGTCAGGCCCGGTACGTCGAACACGTCCTGCAGGCACTCGCGCACGGCCTCCAGCACGATCGGGAAGGAGCCGAACTCCGAAGCCACCTGGAGCAGTTGCGAGGCGCGCTGGCGCTGCTGCCAGAGCGGGGTGCGCTTGCCCGGACTGCGCCGGGGCAGCAGCAGGGCGCGCGCCGCGCACTCGCGGAACCGGGAGGCGAACAGGGCCGAGCCGCCCACCTGGTCGGTGACGATCCCCGATACCTCGCCCCGGTCGAAGGCCACGTCGGCCGCGCCCAGCGGGGCCTGCTCGTCGTCGAACTCGAACGGCGCCGGCCGTGCCGGGTCGTGGTCGAGGAGGTCCATGGAGAGCAGGTCGACGTCCGGCAGGCGCAGCACGATCCCGTCGTCGGCGTGCATCACCTGGGCGTCCATGCCGTACTTCTCGGCGAGGCGGGCACCCAGCGCCAGCGCCCACGGGGCGTGCACCTGGGCGCCGAAGGGGGAGTGGACCACGACCCGCCAGTCGCCCAGCTCGTCCCGGAACCGCTCGACCAGGATGGTCCGGTCGTCCGGCACGTGACCGCAGGCCTCCCGCTGCTCCGCCAGGTACGCCAGCACGTTGTCCGCGGCCCAGCCGTCCAGGCCGGCCGCCAGCAGCCGCAGCCGGGCGTCCTCGTCGGAGAGCGCGCCCAGCTCCCGCAGGAACGCGCCGACCGCGCGGCCCAGTTCCAGGGGGCGGCCCAGCTGGTCGCCCTTCCAGAACGGCAGCCGGCCCGGCACCCCCGGCGCGGGGGTGACGAGGACCCGGTCACGGGTGATGTCCTCGATCCGCCAGGAGGTGGTGCCCAGCGTGAACACGTCGCCCACGCGGGACTCGTAGACCATCTCCTCGTCCAGCTCGCCGACCCGGCCCCCGCCCTTCTTCGGGTCCGCGCCGGCCAGGAACACCCCGAACAGTCCCCGGTCCGGGATGGTGCCGCCGGAGGTGACCGCGAGGCGCTGCGCACCCGGCCGCCCCGTGACCGTCCCGGCCACCCGGTCCCACACGACGCGCGGTCTGAGCTCGGCGAACGCGTCCGACGGGTAGCGGCCCGCCAGCATGTCCAGCACCGAGGTGAACGCCGACTCGGGCAGTGCCGCGAACGGTGCCGCCCGCCGCACCAGCGCCAGCAGCTCGTCCAGCTGCCAGGTGTCCATGGCGGTCATCGCCACCAGCTGCTGGGCGAGCACGTCCAGCGGGTTGGAGGGGATCCGCAACGCCTCGATCGCCCCGGTGCGCATCCGCTCGGTCACCACGGCCGCCTGCACCAGGTCACCCCGGTACTTGGGGAAGACCACACCCGTGGAGACCGCGCCCACCTGGTGCCCGGCGCGGCCCACCCGCTGGAGGCCCGACGCCACCGACGGCGGCGACTCCACCTGCACCACCAGGTCCACCGCGCCCATGTCGATGCCCAGCTCCAGGCTGGAGGTGGCGACCACCGCGGGCAGCCGGCCCGCCTTCAGGTCCTCCTCGACCAGCGCCCGCTGCTCCTTGGACACCGATCCGTGGTGCGCGCGGGCCAGCAGTGGCGGGGCGCCCAGCGCGGCGCCCGACTGGGCCATGATCTCCGCGGGGGGCGGGGCGCCCTCGGCGAGCGGCCGGCCCGTGGCCCGCTCGTGGGCGATCTCGTTGAGCCGGTTGCACAGCCGCTCCGCGAGGCGGCGGGAGTTGGCGAACACGATCGTGGACCGGTGTGCCTGCACCAGGTCCGCGATCCGCTCCTCCACATGGGGCCAGATCGACGGCTTGTCGCCGCCCTCCCGGCCCTCGCTCGCCGGGGATCCCCCCAACTCGCCCATGTCCTCGACCGGGACGACCACCGACAGGTCGAACTCCTTGGACGAGGGCGGCTGCACGATCTCCACCCGGCCGCGCGGCGCCAGGTAGCGGGCGACCTCCTCCACCGGCCGGACCGTCGCCGACAGCCCGATCCGGCGGGCCGGACGCGGCAGCAGCTCGTCCAGCCGCTCCAGGGACAGCGCCAGGTGCGCGCCCCGCTTGGTCCCGGCGACCGCGTGCACCTCGTCCAGGATCACCGTCTCCACCCCGGACAGCGCGTCCCGCGCCGCCGACGTCAGCATCAGGAACAGCGACTCCGGCGTGGTGATCAGGATGTCCGGCGGCCGCGTCGCCAGCGACCGGCGCTCGGCCGCCGGGGTGTCCCCCGAGCGGATCCCCACCCGGATGTCCGGCTCGGGCAGCCCCAGCCGGGCCGACTCCTGCCGGATGCCCGTCAGCGGACTGCGCAGGTTGCGCTCCACGTCCACGGCGAGGGCCTTCAGCGGAGACACGTACAGCACCCGGCACCGCTTGCGCGCCTCGGCCGGCGGCGGCTGCGAGGCGAGCCGGTCCAGGGCGGCGAGGAAGGCGGCCAGGGTCTTGCCGGACCCCGTCGGAGCCACCACCAGTACGTCCGAGCCCTCCCCGATGGCCCGCCAGGCGCCCTCCTGCGCGGAGGTGGGCGTACGGAAGGCCCCCGTGAACCACGAGCGGGTCGCGGGGGAGAACGAGTCGAGCGCAGCGCCTGCCATGCCCCCATCGTGCACCCCGCCTCTGACAACCGGGCCCGACCTGCGTAAACGCCCCGCCGGGACGGGGCGCAGAATGAGGACATGGGGACGGAAGACGGCGGCGGCCGCGGCGAGTGGGCACGGCACTGGCAGTACCAGGAACTGCCCGGCCTGGACCTGCTGCGCGCCCACTACGTGCGCCACACCTTCCCCCGCCACGCCCACGACGGGTACGTCATCGCCGCCGTCACCGGCGGCATCGAGGAGATCGGCCTGCCCGGCGGCACCGTGCGGGCCGGGCCGGGCAGCGTGGTGCTGATCAACCCGGAGGTCGCGCACACCGCCCGCGCCGGGGTCCCCGAAGGCTGGGCGTACGCCACCCTGTACTCCCCGCGCGAGCTGATCGCCGAGGTCGCCGCCGAGATCTCCACCCCGCGCGGCACCCCCGGGTTCAACGCCGACATGGTCGCCGACGCGCAGGGCGCCCGGGCCATCACCGAGGTCCACCGGGCCGCCGAGGCCGGGAACGCGCTGGCCGCCGACACCCTGCTGCGGGGCGTGGTGGCCCGGATGCTCAGCCGGCACGCGGGCCCGCTGCCCGCCCGCCCGGTGCGCGGCGCGGGCGCCGCCGACGCCGAACGGGCCCGGGCCGTGCTGGAGGAGCGGATGGCCGAGCCGCCGTCCCTGGAGCAGCTCGCGGCCGAACTCGGCACCAGCCCCTTCGCTCTGCTGCGCGCCTTCCGGGAGCGGTACGGGATGCCCCCGCACACCTGGCTGACCGACGCCCGCGTCCGCCGGGCGCGCCGCCTCCTCGACGCGGGCACCCCGCCCGCCGAGGCCGCCGTCACCGTCGGCTTCACCGACCAGCCGCACCTGAACCGGCACTTCACCCGCATCGTCGGCGTCCCGCCGGGCGCCTACCGCAGGGAGCGCGCCGGTTAGTCTCGGCCCATGGACGCCAGGGGACTTCGGGAGCTGTACGACACGCGGGTGCGGGGCCGGGTGTCCGAACCGCCCCCGGTAGGTGCCGTGGTGTGCCTCGACGGGCCCCTCGTGCGCACGCACTACGGCACCCACGGCACCGTCGGCCACCCCCCGCTGACCGGACCGCTGCCGCCCGGCCTGGTGCGCCGCCAGGCGGAGGCCTTCGCCGCGCGCCGCGAAGCCGCCCGCTGGAAGGTCCACGGCCACGACCCGGCCGGCCTCGCCGGGGAGCTGGAGGCGGCCGGGTTCGAGCCCGGCCCCGAACGGTCGGTCCTGGCCGCCGCCTTCGACGGGCTCGCCCCGCCCCAGGGCCCGCCCGCCGACGTGCGCTCCCTCGGCGCGTGGGAGGCCGATCCCGCCTGGTGGCCGCGGCTGCGGGAGCTGGCCGCCCGCAGCGGGCCGCACCCCGACCCGCTGGACGAGTTCGAGACCGAGGCCGCCTGGTGCGGCGGCTTCGGCGACGCCGCCGTGGTCCTGGAGGACGGCCGGCCCGCCGCCGCCGGCTGGGCCCGGGTGGTCCCCGGCACCGACGTGGTGGCCGTCGGCGGGCTCACCCCGTCCCCGGCCGCCGTCGACCTCGTCCGCAGCTGGCGGGGGCTCGGGGCGATGTACCGGTACGAGGGCGCCCGGTACTGCTGCGCCGAGGTGGCCGGGGAGACGCGTACGGACTTGCTCGCGGCAGGGTTCACCGAGGTGACGACCGTACGCACCTTCACCCTGGCCCCCGAGGGAGCTCCGGGCGCGGAGACCCGCCCCGTGCTGGGCCTCGGCGGGGCGCGGGAGGACGCGGTGTGGAACCGGCTGTGGGGCGAGTTCGGCTTCCGCACCAAGGTCGTGGAGATGCCCGGCTTCGCCCCGCCCGCCCCGTCCGCCACCTGGCCGCTCGGCGACCCCGTCGAGGAGCACACCCGCCCGGTGGAGCGAGCCGTCCGGGCCGCGCTGACCGCCGCCACCGCGCCCGGGGACCGGCTGTACTGGATGGACTGGCAGCACCCCTGCTGGGACTTCGACCCGCACCGGGCCGGCCGCACCGGGCAGCCGCCCTGGCCGGGCTGGGCCTTCCCGAACGGCGACTTCTACCTCTACCTCGACCCGGAGCTGCGCTTCGGCACCTTCGGCCACCCCTGGGAGCCCAGCCTGACGGTGTTCGGGGCCCCGCTGCTCGCGGCCGCCGGGCCGGAGCTGACCCGGCTGCTCGGGGATCCGCTGCGCCGGCGGGACTGAGCGGGGCGCGCAAGAACGTACAAGACCCGTCCGGTCCTCCCCGCCTACGTTCGGGGCGTGGGAGAACATCAGATGGTGATACAAGAGGCCCCCGGCGGGGCCCCCGGCACGGTCGACGGCCGGCCGCGGGCCGCCGTCGTACGGGATTCGCTCGGGGTCGGCGTGGCCGTCGGGCTGTCGGGGTTCGCGTTCGGGGTGACCGCGGCCGGGGCCGGGATCAGCGTGCTCCAGGCCTGTGTGCTGAGCCTCCTCGTCTTCACCGGCGCCTCGCAGTTCGCGCTGGTCGGAGCACTCGCGGCGGGCGGCAACCCGTTCACCGCCGCCGCCGGGGCCTTCTTCCTCGGCACCCGCAACGCCTTCTACGGTCTGCGGCTGTCCCAGCTGCTGGCCCTGCCGAAGGCCGTGCGGCCCCTCGCCGCGCACTGGGTGATCGACGAGACCACCGCCGTGGCCCTGGCCCAGCCCGACCGCAGGTCGGCCCGGCTCGGCTTCACCGTGACCGGGCTCGCCCTCTACGTGCTGTGGAACCTCACCACCCTGCTGGGCGCGCTCGGCGCCGAGGCCATCGGCGACACCGCCGCCTGGGGGCTGGACGCCGCCGGGCCGGCCGTGTTCCTCGCCCTGCTCGCGCCGATGCTCAAGAGCACCACCGAGCGGGCCGTCGCCGCCCTCGCCCTGGTGCTGGGGCTGGGCTTCCTGCCGGTGCTGCCGGCCGGGGTGCCCGTACTGATCGCCGCGCTGGCCGCGCCCGTGGTGCTGTGGATGACGGGCCGCCGGTCGCCGGAAGGAGAGCGCTCGTGAACGTCTGGATCGCCATCGGGCTCACCGTCGCCGGATGCTACGCCGTCAAGCTCGCCGGACTCCTCGTGCCCGCCGGGGCCCTGGAGCGGCCCGTCGTGCGCCGGCTCTCCGCCCTGCTGCCCGTCGCGCTGCTCGCCGCGCTCACCGCCCAGCAGACCTTCAGCACCGGCCACGAGCTGGTCCTCGACGCCCGTGCCGCGGGGCTCGCCGCGGCCGGGGTCGCGCTGCTGCTGCGCGCCCCGTTCCTGCTGGTCGTCGGCGCCGCCGTGGTCGTCACCGCGGGCGTCCGGGCCCTGGGAGGCTGACCCCGCCGGGCCCGGCCGGGGCCCCGACCGGGCGCCCGTACGCCCGCAGGGTCAGCAGGGCCTCCAGGGTGGCGATCGGCCTCCGCTCCAGCGTGCTGCCCGGCGCCCAGGCCCGGCGGTGCACCGGCCAGCCGCCGTCGGGCTGCTGCTCCGCCGCGAGGAAGTCCAGCGAGCGCCGCATCTCCTCGTCGGTGAACCAGCCCCGGGCCAGCGACTCCGGCCGCCGCGCGTAGTCGTACGGGAACAGCCGCTCGCCCGGCGCGTAGCCGGGGGCGGTCGGGTACTCCGCGCGACGGTCCGGTTCGAGCACCGCCAGCCGCCGCTCGCGCACCAGCCGGCCCAGCCGGTCGGCGGCCGCCGCGGCGCGGGCCCGGTCGGGGGCGCCGTCCAGGAAGGCCACCGCGCTCTGGACCTCGTACGGGTGGGTCTGGCGCAGCGTCTCGACCCGCTCCCAGCAGAAGTCCGTGGCCCGGAACAGCCAGGCGTGCCAGATCCGGTTGCGGTGCAGGATCCCCACGACGGGACCGGTGGTCAGCAGCGTCCCGGGCGGGTCGTCGCACACCGGGTGGTACGGGGCGGCGGGGTAGTCCCGGGGGCCGGCCAGGACCAGCGGGAGCGCGCCCTCCGGGGTGGAGACCCGGGTCAGGTGGCGGCAGAGCCGCTCGATGCGCTGCCCGGAGCACCGGCCGAGGGCGTCGAGGATCCGCAGGGCGTGCGCGGTGTGCAGGGGCTGGCTCAGCGGGCCGCGCAGGTCGGGGTCGAGCGCGTGCCCGTAGCCCCCGTCGTCGCCCAGGTAGGAGCCGAGGGCGGCGTCGACCGGGTCGGGATCCCCGCCGAGGAAATGGAACGCGAACCGCCGCTGCTCCAGGACCCGGGCCGTGAGCCAGGTGAACCGCTCGGCACGGGCCAGCGGCGTGGCGGACGCGGGGGAGCAGGGGGCGGAGGTGGCCGTCTGGGCCGCCGGGCCCGGTGGGGCCGGGGCGGGAGCTTCGTCTCCAGGCATGCGTGACACCGTAGGGCGCGCGCACGGGGGCGCAGGGGAGCAACGGGGCGGGTGCACTCTCCGGGGCGGGATACTGGAGGCATGCGGTTGACGATTTTCTGGGAGCGGATGGCCGAGCACTTCGGCGCGGGATACGCGGACTCCTTCGCCCGGGACCACGTGATGGCCGAACTGGGCGGACGCACCGTCCACCAGGCGCTGGACGAGGGCTGGGAGACCAAGGACGTGTGGCGCGCGGTGTGTTCGGCGATGGACGTGCCGGCCTCGCTGCGCTGATGCGGCCCCCGCCCGCGCCGTCGCGGCGGCGGGTCCGTGGCCGGCTCCGGGCGTCCGCCGGGACCGGGGGGCTTCTTGATCGCCCGGCTTCGTGGTCCGGGCGGCCGTTGGGACAGACTGGGCCGCGTGGCAGCGACAGAAGAGACGACCGACCAGACGACGGGCGCGGCGGAGGGGGCGGCGGGTGAGCCGGCCGGTCCGGCGGCCGACGGCCCCGGAGCCGGTGCCCCGACGGCCCCCGCGGGCGCGGGCGCCGTCCCGCCCGGGACCGCCCCGGCCGGGGGAGAGGCGCGGATGCCGCGCTGGCTGCCGCGCGCGGTGGTCCTCGTACTGGCCCTCGTCGCCTGCTTCCAGCTCGGCAGCTGGGCCTTCCACCAGCTGATCGGGCTGCTGGTCAACATCCTGATCGCGTTCTTCCTCGCGCTCGCGATCGAACCGGCCGTGGCCAGGATGGCGGCCCGCGGCATGCGCCGCGGGCTCGCCACCTTCCTGGTCTTCCTGGGCGTGTTCGTCGCGAGCGCGGGTTTCCTCGCGCTGCTCGGCTCGATGCTCGCCGGGCAGATCATCGACATGGTCGAGGGCTTCCCGGGTTACCTCGACTCGGTGATCGACTCGATCAACCGGACCTTCCACACCGATTTCTCCCGGCTGGAGATCCAGGACAGCCTGCTGCACTCCCAGTGGCTCCAGAAGTACGTGCAGAACAGCGCCACCGGTGTGCTCGACGTGTCCGCCACCGTGCTCGGCGGGCTCTTCAAGCTCCTGACGATCTTCCTGTTCTCCTTCTACTTCGCCGCCGACGGGCCCAGGCTGCGGCGCGCGCTGTGCTCCGTGCTGCCGCCCGCCAAGCAGCGGGAGGTGCTCCGGGCCTGGGAGATCGCCGTGGCGAAGACCGGCGGCTACCTGTACTCGCGCGGGCTGATGGCACTGATCTCCGGCGTCGCGCACTACGTGCTGTTCGTGGTGCTCGACGTGTCGTACGCGCCCGCCCTCGCGGTGTGGGTGGGGCTGGTCTCCCAGTTCATCCCCACCATCGGCACGTACCTGGCGGGCGCGCTGCCGATGCTGATCGCCTTCGCCGACGATCCCTGGGACTCGCTGTACGTCCTCGGATTCGTGGTGGTCTACCAGCAGTTCGAGAACTACGTCCTGCAGCCGAAGCTGACCTCCAGGACCGTGGACATCCACCCCGCGGTGGCCTTCGGCTCGGTCATCGCGGGCACCGCCCTGCTGGGCGCGGTCGGGGCGCTCATCGCGATCCCGGCCGTCGCCACCCTGCAGGCCTTCCTCGGCGCTTACGTGAAGCGGTACGAGCTGACGGGCGAGGCGGCGGGCGGGTCGGCGGGCGGGGCTACTTCCCCTCGTCCGCGCCGAGTACGGCTGCGAGGACTTCGGTGACGGTGGCCTCGGCGGCCGCCTTGTCGAGGCCGGCGGCGCTGAGCGGGCCCTCGCCGTTCTCCAGCTCCAGGAGCGCGAGCAGGAGGTGCTCGGTGCCCACGTAGCCGTGGCCCAGGCGCAGAGCCTCGCGGAAGGTGAGCTCCAGGACCTTCTTGGCGTTCGCGTCGAAGGGGACGAGCTCGGGTACCTCCGCCTCGGCCGGGGGGAGGGCGGCGGTCGCGGCGGTGCGCAGGTCTTCCGGGGCGACGCCGCGGGAGGTGAAGACGTGTGCGGCCAGGCCCTCGGTCTCGCCGAGCAGGCCGAGCAGCAGGTGCTCGGTGCGGATCTCGGTGTTGCCGGCGGCGCGGGCCTCGTTCTGCGCGGACACGACCACGTTGCGGGCGCGGGGGGTGAAGCGGCCGAAGCCCGCGTTCGGGTCGAGGCCGGGGCCGCCGTCCTTGTCCGCCTTGGGGACGAAGCGCTTCTGGGCGGCCTGGCGGGTGACGCCCATGCTGCGGCCGATGTCGGTCCAGGAGGCGCCCGAGCGGCGGGCCTGGTCGACGAAGTGGCCGATGAGGTGGTCGGCCACGTCACCGAGGTGTTCGGCGGCCACGACGGCGTCGCTGAGCTGGTCGAGGGTGTCGGAGTGGACCTTCTTGATGGCCTCGATCAGGTCGTCGAGGCGCACCGGATTGGTCATGCGAACAGGTTCTGCCGAAGGGTTCGTCATGGGTGCAACCCTAGGTTGACAGCCCGAAGGGTGTCAACCTTTGGTTGTCACTCGGCCGTGCGTGGCTTCCGTATAGGGCTGTGATGCGGAGCATGCGTAGACCTGGCCCCCATGAGTGTGGACACGAGTGACACGCGTACGGGCCGGGCCGCGAGGGTGGCCGGCCGCCCTCGCCCGGCCCTCCCGGGCGCACTGGCGGGGCGGGCACCCGCGCCCGCTCCGCCCGCCCGGGCCACCGCCCTGCACAGCGGCGGGGTCGCGGCGGCCGCGCTGCTCGCGCTCGTCGGCATCGGCGCGCTGCTGCACGAGCCGGTGCTGATCCCGCCGATCGCGGCGAGCGCGGCGATCGTCTACGGGGTGCCCGCGCTGCCGCTGGCCCAGCCGCGCAGCGTCGTCGCCGGGCACCTGCTGTGCGCGGCGGTGGGCTATCTGGGGCTCGCCCTGCTGGGGGACGCGCCGTGGGTGGCGGCGCTGGGAGCGGGGGTGGCCGTGGGGGTGATGACCCTGGCCCGGACCCCGCACTCGCCGGCCGCGGCGACCACCGTGGTGGTGGTGCTCCAGGCGCCGGATCCGGTGGTGTTCGTACCGCTGCTGGCGGGGGCGGCGCTGCTGCTGGTGCTGGCCGGGACGGCCGCCTCGCGGGCCCGGCGGGGGGCGGTGCGCTACCCCGTGTACTGGTGGTGAGCCCGGGGGCGGAGGGGGCTGGGGACGAGGCCCCCTCCGCCGCCCGGGCCGTCGGGCGTCAGGCCGTGGGCTGGTTCTGACCCGTCAGCAGGCCGAGCAGCTGGTCCATCTCGCCGCGCCAGATGCGGTGCACGTTCATCCGGGTCGGCGAGGCCTGGCCGGGGAGCTGCATGCGGAAGGAGCTCCAGACGGCGTTGCGCTTGACCTCGGTGATGCTGCCGACGGCCTCGGCGGGCGATATCGCGAAGACGATCTCCTGGGGGCGGTTGCTCATCCGGCTCGCCTTGTGGAGCACCACGGCCTGCTCGGTGACGGTGACGAAGTAGTAGGAGAGGAACGCCTGGCCGATGAGGCCGAGCATGCTCATCAGCCACACGCTGGGGCCGGCGATGGCCTGGATCGTGACGATGGGCTTGTCGGCGGGGTTGGCCTGGGCGAGGGCGTCTGCCACCTGCTGCTGGATCGTGGCCTTCTTGACGGCCATGGGTCCTCCTGAGCGGAATTTCACGGCCCCCGTCGTCGGGGGCACCGCAGAGTACCGGCCTTCCAGGGGCGCTTTAACGTCAGCCCGGGGCGGCGGCCCATGTGCCCCGGTACGGGCATCGGCGCCCGCCTCGTGGGGTGTTGGAATGGTTGATTCCGGATGTACCGCGAGGGGTTCGGGCGGGGATGGTGCCCAACCGGGAAGGCCCTCTTGTGGGTTGGGGTTCAGAGTTTGAGAATGCGCATGACAACCGGAAGATCTTCGGTCGTCGCATCCTCACCAGAGGGGACCCCCCACATGAACAAGCCTCTCGCCGCCGTCGCGCTCTCCTTACTCCTCACCGGAGTGGCAGCGGCCCCGGCCATGGCCTCGGCCTCCGACACCGCGCCCGCCGTCGCGGTCACGTACGCGGGCACGGTCGCGCTCAGCAACTGCTCCGGCTCCGTCGTCCGCACCCCGAACTCCCAGCCGGGCGACCCCGCGCTCGTCCTGTCCAACGGGCACTGCCTGGAAACCGGCTTCCCGGCGGCCGGCGAAGTCCTCGTCAACCGGGCGTCCAGCCGTACGTTCTCCCTGCTCAACGCCTCCGGCTCGAAGGTCGCCACGCTGCGCGCCAGCAAGATCGCGTACGGGACGATGACGGACACGGACGTCTCGCTCTACCAGCTCACCAAGACGTACGCGCAGATCCAGAGCCAGTACGGGATAGCCGCGCTCACCCTCAACGACGCCCGCCCGGCCCAGGGTTCGTCCATCAAGGTCGTCTCCGGGTACTGGAAGCGCACCTACAGCTGCAACGTCGACGGGTTCGCGTACCGCCTCAAGGAGGGGGCCTGGACCTGGAAGGACTCGGTCCGCTACACCTCGTCCTGCAACACCATCGGCGGCACCTCCGGCTCGCCGGTGATCGACACGACGACGGGCAAGGTCGTCGCCGTCAACAACACGGGCAACGAGGACGGCCAGCGCTGCACGGACAACAACCCGTGCGAGGTCGACGCGAACGGCAACGTGACGGTCCGCCAGGGCATCAACTACGCCCAGCAGACCTACACGCTCGTCCCCTGCATCGGCCCCGGCAGCCAGATCGACCTGAACCGCCCCGGCTGCGCCGTGCCGAAGCCGTAACCCCCGCCCGTGACCGGGGCCCGCGCACGGGGCGGGCCCCGGTCACGGGGTGGGCGAGGCCCCGGTGAGGGACATCCACCGCCGGACGGTCTCCCCGTGCGACCCGTCCGCCGTGCCCGCCGCCACCGCCACCGCCGCCGCGTCCCCGTCCGAGCACGGCGCCCCGGCACGGGCCAGCAGGACGAGCGGCCACCGCGGCCCGGCGCCGGGCGGCGCCCCGTCGAACGGCACCCAGTCCCAGGGCCCGTCGAACCGCCAGGCGCGGCCCCCGCCGTCGCCGACCTCGTCACCCGGCTCCAGGAACGCGTACGGGCGCATCAGCAGCTCGAAGACGTACGGGATCCCGTTGTCCGGGTGCATCCCGTAGCCCCAGCCGTCGAGATGGCTGCCGTCCGGGAACTCCCGGTAGGACAGCCCCCGGGGCAGCACGCACACCGTCATCCCGGGGCGCGGCAGCCAGCCCGTCTCCTGCGGGGGGTCGTGCCGGTCGACCGACGTCACGTGCACCACCGTCGGCGGCACCCCGACCAGGCAGGCGTCCCCCGCCTCCAGCCGCTCGGGCGCCGGTTCGGTCCGGAACAGCTCCACCTCGGCCTCCGGGATCCGGTGGCCGCCCGTCTCCACCCCGAGCCCGACCACCCCGCTCCAGTGGTAGAACTCGCTGCCGGTGTCGACGCTCCACCACGGCCACCGCACGGACACGCAGCCGTGCCGCACGCCCCGCTCGACCACGGCCGGCGTGAACGGGCACGCGACCGACAGCACGTCCCCGGCCCGGAAGCCGGGACTGATGGCGTAAGTCATCGGCCCAGGCTGGGCCCGGGCACCGACAACGACCGTCGCGCACCCTCCGCGAGCCCGACCGCCCGCGCGGACGCACTCGCCGACCCGCTGGTGATCGCCGCCCCCGGTGACGGGGGTGCGGCCGGCGCCGCGCCGGGGTGGGCGTGGCTCGCTTGACACGGAAATCGAACATCCATTCTGATTGGTTATCCACAGCCGAAACGGGCGTGGGAGCGCATTGTCAGTGGCAGGCGTTAGCGTCAATGGCGTGAAGCGATCGACTCAAGCAAACCGGGTGGAACCCATGGCAGGCACCGACCGCGAGAAGGCTCTCGACGCCGCGCTCGCGCAGATTGAACGGCAATTCGGCAAGGGTGCGGTCATGCGCCTCGGCGACAAGCCGAACGACCCCATCGAGGTCATCCCCACCGGGTCGACCGCGCTGGACATCGCCCTCGGCGTCGGCGGTCTGCCGCGCGGCCGTGTGGTCGAGATCTACGGCCCGGAGTCCTCCGGTAAGACGACCCTGACCCTGCACGCCGTGGCCAACGCGCAGAAGGCCGGCGGCACCGTCGCCTTCGTGGACGCCGAGCACGCGCTCGACCCCGAGTACGCCCGCGCCCTCGGCGTGGACACCGACAACCTCATCCTGTCCCAGCCGGACACCGGCGAGCAGGCCCTCGAGATCGTCGACATGCTGGTCCGCTCCGGCGCGCTCGACCTGATCGTCATCGACTCCGTCGCGGCGCTCGTGCCGCGCGCGGAGATCGAGGGCGAGATGGGCGACTCCCACGTGGGTCTCCAGGCCCGACTGATGAGCCAGGCGCTCCGCAAGATCACCGGTGCGCTGAACCAGTCCAAGACCACCGCGATCTTCATCAACCAGCTCCGCGAGAAGATCGGCGTGATGTTCGGCTCGCCGGAGACCACGACCGGTGGCCGCGCGCTGAAGTTCTACGCCTCCGTGCGCATCGACATCCGCCGCATCGAGACCCTGAAGGACGGCACGGAAGCGGTCGGCAACCGCACCCGCTGCAAGGTCGTCAAGAACAAGGTCGCGCCCCCCTTCAAGCAGGCCGAGTTCGACATCCTCTACGGCCAGGGCATCAGCCGCGAGGGCGGCCTGATCGACATGGGCGTGGAGCACGGCTTCATCCGCAAGGCCGGCGCCTGGTACACGTACGAGGGCGACCAGCTGGGCCAGGGCAAGGAGAACGCCCGCAACTTCCTCAAGGACAACCCCGACCTCGCCAACGAGATCGAGCGGAAGATCAAGGAGAAGCTCGGCGTGGGCGTCCGCAAGGACGCCGAGGGTGACGAGCCCGCCGCCGCGCCGGCCGACGCCTCCGTGCCCGCCCCGGCATCGAAGGCCAAGCCCGCGGCCAAGGCCGCCGTGGCCAAGAGCTGACCGTGCGGGAAGAGCAGGAGAGGGGCGGCAGAGCGAAGGGCGGCCGGGAGGGCCGCCAAGAGCTCCCGCCCCAGAGTCCCGAGGAGCAGGCGCGGGCGATCTGCCTGCGCCTGCTCACCGGGATGCCGCGCACCCGGCGGCAGCTGGAGGAGGCCCTGGCGAAGCGGGGAATCCCCGACGAGGTGTCGCAGGAGGTCCTCTCCCGGTACGAGGAGGTGGGCCTGATCGACGACGCCGCCTTCGCCGGGGCATGGGTGGAGTCCCGGCACCGCGGCCGTGGCCTGGCCCGCCGGGCCCTCGCGCAGGAACTGCGGACCAAGGGGGTGCACACCACCCTCGTCCAGGAGGCCCTGGAACAGCTGGACTCCGAGCAGGAGGAGCAGACCGCCCGGGAACTCGTGGAGCGCAAGCTCCGCAGCACCCGCGGCCTGGACCGGGACAAGCGGATCCGCCGCCTCGCCGGAATGCTCGCCCGCAAGGGATACCCGGAGGGCATGGCCCTGCGGGTGGTCCGGCGCGCGCTGGAAACCGAGGACCAGGGCGCCGACGACGCCGACGGCCTGGGGTCCCCCGGGTACTGAGCCCCGGCCCCGCAGAAGGGGCCGGGTCCCGGGGGTGGGGCTAGCCCCCGCACGAGGACGCCGGGGTGCTCCAGTGCCGGGAAACCGGCGCGCGGCCAGAGTTGACCGCATGATGCTGCGTTACGCCCTTCAGACCATCCGGGACCGCAAAGCGGGCTTCCTCGGAGCCTTCGTCGCGCTCCTGTGCGCGGCGGCCCTGATCACCGCCTGCGGCACCCTCCTGGAGACCGGACTCCGCGGCCGGATCGCCACCGAACGCTACGCCGGCACCCCGGTGGTCGTCTCCGCCGACCAGAACGTCCACCAGACGACGGTCAAGGAGAAGAAGGGCAAGACCAAGACGAAGCACAAGGCCAAACCCGTCGCCGAACGGGCCTGGCTCCCGGCCTCCACCGTGGAGACCGTACGCTCCGTCCCCGGCGTCGAGCGGGCCGTGCCCGAACTGACCTTCCAGGCCGTACCGGTCCTCAAGGCCCCCGCCGACCCGGCCGGGCCCTCGTACGGGCACGCCTGGACCTCCGCCGTCCTCACCCCCTTCACCCTCGCCGAGGGCCGCGCCCCCCAGGGCGGCGACGAGGTCGTCATCGACCGCGCCCTCGCCACCCGGGCCTCACTCGCCACCGGCGCGCGGCTGACCGTCCAGGCCACCGGCGAGCCCAAGACCTACACCGTCAGCGGCATCGCGCGCACCGCCCACGGCGACCTCGCCCGCCAGACCTCCCTGTTCTTCGCCGACACCGAGGCCGAGCGGCTCGCCGCCCGCGCCGGACAGGTCACCGCCGTCGGCGTACTGCCCCGGCCCGGAGTCGACGCCGGCCGCCTCGCCGGACAGATCAGGCAGGCGCTGGCCGCCACCCCGCAGGGCGCCACCGCACAGGTCGCCGCCGGGGACGACCGCGGGCCCGTCGAGTTCCTCGACGCCGCCGGAGCACGCATCAAGCTCGTCTCCATGGGCGGAGCCATGGGCGGCACCTCCCTGCTCGTCGCGGTCCTCGTGGTCGTCGGCACCTTCGCCCTCTCCGTCCAGCAGCGCTACCGCGAACTCGCCCTGCTCCGGGCCATCGCCGCCACCCCCAAGCAGCTGCGCCGCATGATCGGCCGCGAGGCCCTGCTCGTCGGCGTCGCCGCCGGCACCGCGGGATCCCTCGCCGGACTGCCCCTCGCCGCCTGGCTGCACGGCCGCTTCGTCACCAGCGGAGTGATCCCGGCCAACCTGGAACGCACCGCCGGGATCTTCCCGATGTTCGCCGCCGTCGGAGCCAGCCTGCTCGGAGCCTGGGCCGCCGCACGCATCACCGGCCGCCGGATCGCCCGGATCCGCCCCGCCGAAGCACTGGCCGAAGCCGCCGTCGAGCGGGCACGCCCCTCCTGGATCCGGACCCTGGCCGGACTGCTCCTGCTGGCCGGCGGCGCCGTGCTGGTCGTCGTACTCGGCTCGCTGCGCACCGAGCCCGCCTCCACCCCCGTGACCTTCCTGGCCGTGGTGGTACTGGCCGGCGCGGTGTCCCTGCTCGGCCCGCTGCTGGTCCGGCTCGCCACCGCGCTGCTCGCCGGACCGCTGCGGCTCGCCGGCCCCGGCGGCAGGCTGGCCACCGCGAACCTGCGCGGCAACGCCACCCGCATGGCCTCCGCCGTCACCCCACTGACCCTCCTCATCGGCATGACCTGCACCGTGCTCTTCGTCACCCCGACCCTCGGCGACGCGGCCCGCGCCCAGGCCCGCGAAGGGGTCCGCGCCCAGTGGGTCGTCACCGCGCAGGGCCCCGGCGTGACCCCCGGCACCGCCGAGCGGATCCGCCGCACGCCGGGCGTCACCGCCGCCACCGAGATCGTGCACACCTCGGTACGCGTCGGCCTCACCAAGTACGCGGCCCAGGGCGTGACCCCGGCCGGCCTCACCCGCACCTGGGACCCCGCGGTCACCAGTGGCAGCCTCGACGGCTTCGGCGAGAACAGCGCCGCCGTCAGTGAACTCGCCGCCGACCAGCTGGGGCTGCGGCCCGGCAGCCCGCTGGCGCTCACCCTGGGCGACGGCACCCCGGTGACCCTGACCGTGTCCGCCGTGTACGGGCGGGGCCTGGGCTTCGGCGACCTGACCCTGCCGCACGGCCTCGTCGCCGCGCACGTGGACAACCCCCTCGCAGCCGGAGTGCTCGTCGCGGCGGAGCCGTCGGTAGGCCGGGAGCGGCTGGCCGCCCCGGGGGTCTCGGTACTGTCCGCGGCACAGGCCGACGCGGCCCGGGCCGAGCGGCAGGAGGCCGGCGCCGAGATCAACCTGCTGGCCATGGGCCTTGTGCTGGCCTTCACCGCCATCGCGGTGGTCAACACCCTGGCGATGTCCACCGCCGAACGGTTCCGGGAGTTCGCCATGCTGCGGCTCGCCGGGGCGAAGCGCCGGCAGGTGCTGCGGATGCTGCGCACGGAGACCCTGGCCGTGCTGCTGATCGGGGCGGTGCTCGGGTCCGGGATCTCGCTGGCCGTACTGACCGCGTTCAGCGTGGGCATGACGGGGGTGGCCGCGCCTGCGGTGCTGCCGCTGGTGTACGCGGTGGTGATCGGTGCGGCGGGGCTGCTGGCCCTGACCGCCACTGCCCTGCCGGGCCGGGCCGCGCTCCGTCTCCGCCCGGTGGAGGTCGCCACCTCCAAGGCGTGACCCCGTCCGGGGATTCCGGTGGGGCGGTGGGGTGCGGGTGGGTGGGCCGCTGCGCGGGGCCGGTTCCCCGCCCCGCCCTTCGCCCGTTCCCCGGGGCTCCGCCCCGGACCCCCTGGGGGCTCCGCCCCCAGACCCTCCCCCAGCTACCGCTGGGGGGACCCCCAGCGCCTCAAACGCCGGAGAGGCTATGAATAGCCCCGCCGGCGTTTGAGGCGACGGGCGCGCAGCGCCCGTGCGGGGTCAGGGGCGGAGCCCCTGGGAACGGTGGAAGGGCGGGTAGGGGACCCAGCCCCGCGCAGCGGCCAACCCACCCGCACACGCCCACCGGCACCAGCCACGCAAACCGGCCCCGCCCAGCGGACCGCCGGACGGAGTCCGGCGCAGCGGGCCCGAAGCCCGCGAAGCGCCCCGGCGCTGAGCGGCGCGAGGACCGCGTCAGGGAGGGACGGCCGCCCGCGGCCGCACCGCGCGAGCGGCGCGTCAAGAAGGAGTGCGGCGCGTCAAGAAGGTCGAACAACGGGCAGGCCCGCCTCCCGCCACGCCTGGAACCCGCCCGTGAGGTCCGTCGCCCGGCGCAGCCCCAACGCGTGCAGCGACACCGCGGCCAGCGAAGACGCGTAGCCCTCGTTGCAGATCACCACCACCCGCAGCTCGTGCGAGTCGGCCTCCGGGAGGCGGTGGGAGCCCAAGGGGTCCAGCCGCCACTCCAGTTCGTTGCGCTCCACGACCACCGCCCCCGGGATCAGCCCGTCCCGCTCGCGCAGCGCCTGGTAGCGGATGTCCACCAGCAGGGCCCCGTCCAGCGAGGCCTCGTACGCCTCCCGCGGGCCGACCCGGTCGTACGTCGCACGCACCCGCTCCAGCAGGGCGTCGATGCCGACGGCGCTCACTGCCAGTCCGCCGGGCGCTCGACGTGCTCCAGCCGCAGCACCGGACCGCTGCGGCTGAACCGGCGGATCAGCGGCAGCGGCGGGTAGTACGCGTGGACGGAGACCGCGTGCTCCGAGGGGGACTCGTTGAGCACCTCGTGGACGTGGTGCTCGCCGAACGCCCGCCCGCTGACCGCGCCGATGCTGCGGGTGCGGTCCAGGTCGGGGGCCAGCTCCAGGCTCTGCCAGCCCTCCGAGGGCAGCCGGACGGCCAGGGAGTGCTCCGTCAGCCGGCCCCGCGCGGTGGCGAACGCGCCCCGGGACTCGGCGTGGTCGTGCCAGCCGGTGCCGGTGCCCGGCGGCCAGCCGATCAGCCAGGCCTCGCTGCCGCCCGGCCCGTCGAGCCGGATCCAGGTGCGGCCCTCCGGGTCGAGGGGGAGCGAGTCGACGATCTCCGGGTCGGAGGCGGTGCGCAGGGCGAAGTCGAGGAGTTCCGCCGCCGTCGGGGCGGACGAGGACGTGCGGGCAGGGGCGTGCGTGTACACGGGAGGCATGGATGTGACCGTCCTGGGGTTCGCGAAGGTGCGCGCGCCGGGCCGGCAGGGCTCAGGGGCGCGCGGAGGGAAGGCGAATCAGCAGGAGGGGCGACACACGCAGCCCGCGTAGCGGAGCAGGTCCATGTGAACCCTCCGCCACAGGCGTACGTCGTTGCCGGTCATGTCCGCGAGTGAACCACGCGCCCCCGAGAGCGGTCAATCGATCACGGGGGCGGGTGTGGCGGGAGAGCCCGCCGGGGCGCCCGCCCGGACGGCGTCGGCCGCCGCGTACAGCTCGGCCGGACGGACCCCCGCGAAGGTGGCCGCCAGGTGCCCGTCCGGGCGTACCAGCAGCACGGTGTGCGCGGGCGCCCCCGGGTAGGCGTCGGCGACCAGCAGGTCGGCCGGGACCGGCAGCGCGCTCACGGCCGCCGCGAGGCGGGGCATCACCCCGGCGCTCTGCCAGTGCCGCCGGTCCCACACCCCGGTGCCCGGCGCGACCAGCAGCACCAGCAGCCGGCCCCGCCCCAGCAGGTCGCGCAGCGGGACGGTCGCCCCGTCGGGCGCGGTCACGGGTACGTTCGCGACGGGTCCGCCCGGCTCGGTCGCCGTCGGGACCTCGCGCACGGCCACGGGCGGGGCGTACGCGGGCTGCGCGCCCAGCGGACCGCGCCCCAGGTGTCCGTCCGTCAGCAGGGCCTCGGCGGACCGGCCCGTCCCCGGCAGCAGGGTCCGCAGCCCGCCCCCGCCGCGGAGTACGGGCACGGCCTGGTCGGCGGCGCGCAGCCGGGCGGCGACGGCGGTGCGGCGTTCGCCCTCGTAGCTGTCGAGCAGGGCCTCGGAGGCGCCCTGGTGCCAGGCCAGGGCCAGCTTCCAGGCGAGGTTCTCGGCGTCGCGCAGCCCCTCCTCGACGCCTTGGGTGCCGGCCGCGCCCAGCAGGTGCGCGGCGTCCCCGACGAGGAAGGCCCGGCCGTCGCGCCAGCGCAGGGCGAGCCGGTGGTGGAGGGTGTGCACGCCGGTGTCGATGAGGTCGTACGGGGGAGTCGTGCCGCCGCACCACAGGGCCAGGGTGTCCCGGATGAGGGTGACGAGGGCGTCGGGCGTGACGAGGTCCCCGCGGGCGGGCAGCAGCCAGTCGAGCCGCCACACCCCGTCGGGCAGCGGCCGGGCGGTGACCTCCTCGGGCCCGGAGGGCGGGTTGCGGTGCAGCAACGCTTCGCCGGGCCAGGGGAGTTCGGCGCGCAGGGCGGCCACCGCGCGCCGTTCGACGGCGGTCCGGCCGGGGAAGCGGATGCCGAGCAGCTTGCGCACGGTGGAGCGGGCCCCGTCGCAGCCGACGAGGTGGCTGCCGCGCCACCAGGTGCTCTCGGTGCCCCGGGCGCGGGCGGTGACCCCGTGGTCGTCCTGCTCGAAGGAGTCCAGCTTGGCGCCGGGGACCAGCTGGACCAGGGGGTGTGCGGTGGCGGCGTCGCGCAGTCCGCGTACGAGGGCGTGCTGCGGCAGGTGCAGGGGGGCCTGCCCCTCGAAGGCGCCCTCGAACGTGATCCGGCGGGATTCCTGGCGGCGCTTCATGGTGCGCCAGGCCGCGTACTGGGCGCCCTCGTCGCGCAGGGTGGTACAGCCCAGCCGGTGGGCCATGGCGGCGGTGTCGGAGTGCAGCACGACACTGCGGGCGGGCCGGGGCTCGTCCTTGCCGGGGCCCTCGTCGAGCAGGACGCTGGGCACGCCGTGTCCGGCCAGGGCGAGGGACAGGGACAGCCCGACGGGCCCCGCGCCTACGACGATCACCGGGTCCATGATGCGGCTCCCGATGTCCGGTATGTGATCACAGAACGTATGCAACCCACTGGAGGTTCCGGCGTCAAGTGACACCCGGCCGGGACAGCACTGTGTGGTGCGGCGGAGGATTCCGCCGCACCACACGGGCTACGCACTATGACTGACCCTACGTCAGCCCTCCGGCGGCCTTCCGGCCGGGCTGGAGCCGGGCTGGACCGGTCAGGCCGCCGAGTTGGCTCCGGTCGCCATGTCGTTGACATCGCCCACGCCGACCACGGTGCCGGTGCTCTTCTTCGACTTGCGCAGCCGGCCCTCCATCCAGGAGGCGAAGGAGGTGAGGGCGAAGTTCACGCCGATGTAGAGCAGGGCGATCACCACGAGCGTGGCGATGGTGTTGGCGTAGTTCGCCGAGATCTGCCGGTTCGCAGCGAGCAGGTCGTTCACGCCGAGCAGCGAGCCGCCGAGGGCGGTGTCCTTGAGGATCACCACGAGCTGGCTGACCAGGGCCGGCAGCATCGCCGTGACGGCCTGCGGGATCAGGACGTGGACCATGGTCTGGCCCTTGCGCATGCCGATCGCCTTGGCGGCGTCGGTCTGCCCGCGGGGCAGGGACAGCACACCGGCCCGGACGATTTCGGCGATGACCGAGGCGTTGTACAGGACCAGGCCGATCACGACCGCGTACAGCGGGCGGAAGTCCGAGGACACGGCGGGGACGAACTGCACGATGAAGACGGAGCCGAACATCATCAGCATCAGCACCGGAACGGCGCGGAAGAACTCGACGACCGTGCCGACCGGGATGCGCACCCAGGCGTGGTCGGAGAGCCGGCCCATGCCCAGCAGGGCGCCCAGCGGCAGGGCGATCACCATGGCGATCGCGCCGGCCTTCAGCGTCTCCAGCAGGCCGGGGATCAGGTAGGTGGTCCAGATCCGGCTGTCGGTGACGAAGGGGGTCCACTTGTCGGCGTCGAGCTGGCTCTTCTCCGCCATGACGGACAGGATCCACCAGGCGGCCAGTGCGAACAGGACCAGGAAGACGGCCGTGTAGATCCAGTTGCGCGCCTTGGCCTTGGGGCCGGGCACGTCGTACAGCACGGAGCTGGTGCTCATCGCTTCACCGCCACTCGCTTGGCCACCCAGCCCAGCAGCAGACCGGTGGGCAGGGTCAGCAGGACGAAGCCGAGGGCGAAGACCCCGAAGATGGCGAAGAGCGCGTCCGCTTCGTTCTCGATCATTTCCTTCATCAGCAGGGCCGCTTCGGCCACGCCGATGGCCGCGGCCACCGTGGTGTTCTTGGTGAGCGCGATCAGTACGTTGGCGAGCGGCGCGATGACGGCCCGGAAGGCCTGGGGGAGCACGATCAGGGTGAGCACCTGGAAGAAGCTCAGCCCCAGCGCGCGGGCCGCCTCGGCCTGGCCGACGGGCACGGTGTTGATGCCCGAGCGCAGTGCCTCGCAGACGAAGGTGCCGGTGTAGGCGGTCAGCGCGAGGACGGCGAGGCGGAAGCCGGTCTCCTTGGACGTGTCGCCGCCCAGGTTGATCGTGAGCGTCTGGAAGAGGCCCAGCGAGCAGCCGATGATCAGCAGGGTCAGCGGTGTGTTGCGGACCAAGTTGACGTACGCGGTGCCGAAGGCCCGCATCAGCGGGACCGGGCTGACCCGCATCCCGGCCAGGGCGGTGCCCCATATCAGGGAACCCACCGCCGAGTAGAGGGTGAGCTGAACCGTCACCCAGAAGGCTCCGAGCAGGTCGTACTGCCCGGAATCAAGAAAGTCGAACACGTTGCCCTGCGCTCTCCCCAGGATGGCCGGTGGGGCGCGCCGCCGCCCGCGGACGGGCGGGCGGCGACGCACCCCACCGGGAAATCAGCTGCCTTCGGTGATCTGCGGGGCAGGCTCGTTCTTGTAGCCGGCCGGGCCGAGGTTCTTCTTGATGGCCGCTTCCCAGGAACCGTCCGAGACCATCTTCTTCAGCGCGGCGTTGATCTTGGTCTGGAGCTCCTTGTCGCCCTTCTTCAGACCGATGCCGTAGTTCTCGTTGCTCATGCTCAGGCCGACGAGCTTGAACTTGCCCTTGTTCTTCTCCTGCGCGGCGTAACCGGCGAGGATCGAGTTGTCCGTGGTCAGCGCGTCCACGGCCTTGTTCTCCAGGCCGGTGAGGCACTCGGAGTAGCCCGGGAACTCCTGAAGGTCGGCGTCCTTGGCGACGTCCTTCTTGATGTTCTGCGCCGAGGTCGAACCGGTGACGGAGCAGAGCTTCTTCTTGTTGAGGTCCTCGACCTTGGTGATCGAGTTGTCGTCGGCGCGGACCAGCAGGTCCTGGTGGGCCAGGAAGTACGGGCCGGCGAAGTCGACGCGCGCCTTGCGCTTGTCGTTGATCGAGTACGTGGCGGCGATGAACTTCACGTCTCCGTTGGAGATCAGGTTCTCGCGCTCGGCGCTGACGGCCTGCTTCCACTCGATCTGGTCCGGCTGGTAGCCGAGCTCCTTGGCGACGTAGGTCGCCACGTCGACGTCGAAGCCCTCGAACTTGCCGTCCGGGGTCTTCAGGCCCAGGCCCGGCTGGTCGAACTTGATGCCGATGACGATCTTGTCCGTCTTGCCGCCGCCGGACGGACCGCCGTCGCTCGCCGCGTCCTTGCTGCCGCCGCCACAGGCGGTCGCCGTCAGGGCGAGAACGACGGCCGTGGCAACGGCAGCGCCGGTCTTGAGAACCTTCATGGTGAACTTCCCTCGGGTGAGACGTTGTTGAACGACGAGCAGGACACGTCGTGGGGCGACGGCACGGGCCGCCGATCGGATCACTACCAGACGAGAGCGTCAGTGGTGCAGGATCTTCGAGAGGAAGTCCTTGGCGCGGTCGCTCTTCGGGGCGCTGAAGAACTGCTCCGGGGCGGCCTGTTCGACGATCTTCCCGTCCGCCATGAACACGACCCGGTCGGCCGCCGAACGGGCGAAGCCCATCTCGTGCGTGACGACGACCATCGTCATGCCCTCGCGGGCGAGCTGCTGCATGACCTCCAGCACCTCGTTGATCATCTCCGGGTCCAGCGCCGAGGTGGGCTCGTCGAAGAGCATCACCTTCGGGTCCATCGCCAGCGCCCGGGCGATCGCCACGCGCTGCTGCTGGCCACCGGACAGCTGCGCCGGGTACTTGTCGGCCTGCGCGCCGACGCCCACCCGGTCCAGCAGCGCCTTCGCCTTCTCCAGGGCCGTCGCCTGGTCCGTCTTGCGGACCTTGAGCTGACCCAGCATCACGTTCTGCAGCACCGTCTTGTGCGCGAACAGGTTGAACGACTGGAAGACCATGCCCACGTCCGCGCGCAGCCGGGCAAGTTCCCTGCCCTCGGCCGGAAGCGGCTTCCCGTCCAGCGTGATGCTGCCCGAGTCGATGGTCTCCAGCCGGTTGATGGTCCGGCACAGCGTCGACTTGCCCGAGCCCGAGGGCCCGATCACCACGACGACCTCACCGCGGGCAATGCTCAGATCGATGTCCTGAAGCACGTGCAGCGCGCCGAAGTGCTTGTTGACGTTGCTCAGTACGACCAGGTCGTCGGCGGCACCGGCCGCATCCTCCACGTCCTTGGTCACTGATACTCCGCTCATCGGCTTCTTGCTCCGTCCTCCGTCGGTTGGGAGGAATGTAGTGACGAGATGAGCACACCGTCAGCACATCTGAGGGAGAATTGAGCATAACGAAACGGCCTCGCACCGATACGCTCCGTACCCGGTACCCACGAAGGCCGCGATGTACTCGTACCGGGTGCATAACGGAAGACTCGCCGGACCGGAACCCTCTTGACGTGGGACTCTCCCATGGGCGTGGATGCATGGTGACCATGTGTACGGAAGCTGAAGCGGAAGAAGCCGGAAGGGGGACGCCATGAGGCTGCTGCTCGTCGAGGACGACGACCACGTCGCCGCCGCCCTGTCGGCGATCCTCGCCCGGCACGGCTTCCAGGTGACCCACGCCCGCAACGGCGAGGAGGCCCTCCAGGCCCTGCTGCCCGCCGGCGCCAAGCCCTTCGGCGTGGTCCTCCTGGACCTGGGCCTGCCCGACCAGGACGGCTACGAGGTCTGCGGCAAGATCCGCAAGCGCACCTCCACGCCCGTCATCATGGTCACCGCCCGCGGCGACGTCCGCTCGCGCATCCACGGCCTGAACATGGGCGCCGACGACTACGTGGTCAAGCCGTACGACACCGGCGAGCTCCTCGCCCGCATCCACGCCGTCGCCCGGCGCACCGGCGCCTCCGACGAGGCCGCCGCCCCCGAGAGCGCCCCCGGCACGGTCCGGCTCGGCCCCGTCGCCGTGGAGCTGCCCACCCGCCGCGTCACCGTGAACGGCACCGACGTACCCCTCACCCGCAAGGAGTTCGACCTGCTGGCCCTGCTCGCGCAGCGGCCCGGCGTCGTCTTCCGCCGCGAGCAGATCATCAGCGAGGTCTGGCGCACCAGCTGGGAGGGCACCGGCCGCACCCTGGAGGTGCACGTCGCCTCGCTGCGCTCCAAGCTCGGCATGCCCGCCCTCATCGAGACCGTCCGCGGGGTGGGCTACCGGCTCGTCACCCCGGCCGCCCCCTAGCGGGGTCCCCGCCGTGCGCACCCGGCTGCTCCCGCTCCTGGTCATCCTGATGGCGGGCGTCCTGATCGCGCTCGGCCTCCCGCTCGCCGTCAGCCTGGCCGCCGCCCAGCAGCAGCGGGTGGTGGTCGACCGCATCGACGACAGCGCCCGCTTCGCGGCCCTCGCACAGTTCGTCATCGACGCCGAGGGCTCCGGAGCCAGCGGCGCCGACGACCGCCGCAACACCCTCCAGCTCGAACTCGCCCGCTACCACGAGCTGTACGGCATCCGCGTCGGCATCTTCTACCGCGACGACAACGCCATGGTCCGCTCCCCCGGCTGGTGGCAGCTCCCCGAGTCCACGGAAGGCCAGCGCGCCTTCCAGGACGCCCTCGCCGGCCGGCGCAGCCACGACCCCGGCCAGGTCTGGCCCTGGCAGACCAGCGGCAAACTCCTCGTCGTCTCCCCGGTCGTCCTCAACGGCGACGTCGTCGCCGTCGTCGCCACCGAATCACCCACCGACCAGATGCGCGCCCGCACCCTGCGCGGGTGGGCGGTCATCGCCGCGGGCCTCGCCGCCGCCATGCTGGTCGCCTTCGGCGCCGCCCTGCGCCTGACCAGCTGGGTGCTCAAGCCCGTACGGACCCTGGACGCCGCCGCCCACGGCATCGCCACCGGACGGATGAACTCCCGCGTCGCAGCCGCGAGCGGCCCGCCGGAACTCAGACGGCTGGCCCGCTCGTTCAACGAGATGGCTGACAACGTCGAAGAGGTACTGGAGCAGCAGCGGGCGTTCGTCGCGGACGCCTCCCACCAGCTGCGCAACCCGCTCGCCGCGCTGCTCCTGCGCATCGAGCTCCTCGCCCTCGAACTCCCCGAGGGCAACGAGGAGATCGCCTCCGTGCGCACCGAGGGCAAACGCCTCGCCCAGGTCCTGGACGACCTGCTGGACCTGGCGCTGGCCGAACACGCCTCCGCCGAGATCAGCCTCACCGACATCGGGGAGCTCGCCGCCGAACGGGTCGCCGCCTGGCGCCCCTACGCCGAGGAAAAGGGCGTACGGCTCACCGAGGCGGGCCGCACCGCCGTCACCGGCTGGGCCGACCCCATCGCCCTGTCCAGCGCCCTCGACGCCGTCATCGACAACGCCCTGAAGTTCACCCCCACCGGCGAGGAGGTCGAAGTGTCCGTCTCCGCCGAGGGACGCAGCGCGCTCGTCGTCGTCGCCGACCGGGGACCCGGCCTGACCGAGGACGAGCTGCTGCGCGTCGGCGACCGCTTCTGGCGCAGCGGCCGCCACCAGAACGTGAAGGGCTCCGGCCTCGGCCTGTCGATCTCCCGCGCCCTGCTCGCCTCGGGCGGCGGGTCCATCTCCTACGAGACGAACCCGCCGCACGGGCTGCGCGTGACGGTGGCCGTGCCCCGCACCGACCCGCAGGAGGGCTAGGGCTCAGGGCTCAGGGCCAGGGGAGCTCGGTGCGGGCCGGGGCGGAGGCGGTGTACGTCTCGTCCAGCGTCCGGAGCTCGAAGACGGCCGCCCGCTCCCCGTCCGCGCGGACGACCAGGGGCACGTGGAGGGCGGCCGCGCAGGTGCCGGCCAGGAAGCGGCGGGTGCCGTCGGGCAGGAGGCGGTGGAGCTCGTAGTGCCGGACCGGCCCGGCCGCCCGGTCCCAGCGCAGGCGGAGCCCGGCGCGGCCGTCGCCCTGCGGGGAGACGGCCTCCACCCTGAGGTGCGGGGGCGGGGCCGGGGACCGCCGCGCGGCGGTGTCGCGTACCGTCAGGGCACCGAGCCGCCAGGACACCGCCGCCTTCCCGGGCGCGGTGATCCGTACGGCAAGCGCGTACGCGGTCCTCCCGGCCAGGCGCGCGAGGGGGACGCGGGAGGTCCGCCAGCCCTGGCCGGCGCCCGCCGTCCCCGCCGCCAGCCACGTGTACGGCACCGGAGCCCCCGGGGCGGACGGCTCGCGGACGGCGACGCCGAGCTCCACGGACACCGGCGCCGCGCCGCCGCTCGTGTGGACCAGTTCCGCGACGGCGCCGCCGGTCAGGGGCAGGCGAGTCGAGTGCAGGGCGACCGTCGCCGGCCCGGTGAGCGCGCCCGCCACCAGCAGGCTGGAACCCCCGCGCCAGGCGTCCGCGAAGTCCAGGGTCACCGAGGGGCGCGCCCCGGCCGTGTCCACCACCCAGCGCCGGCCCGGGAGCCGGTCCTGGAGCGCCAGGTGGTTCCACGGCTCCTCGGAGGCGACCGCGCCGTCCTCGTACCAGCGCAGCCCGTGCCCGGTGTTGAAGGAACAGCCGAACGGCAGCCCGGCGACGGTGGAGCGGTCCGCGACGAAGGTGGCCGGGGCCCGCCAGGCGGCCTGCGGCGCGGGCCTGGACGGATCCAGGGACTCGCCCGTCCAGAACCGGTCGTCGGCGCGGTGGAAGGCGCCGGGGGAGCGGTCCGTGAGGTGGTTGCGGGTCCACTCCGGCCGGTAGAGGCCGAGACTGACCACGTGGTCGCGGTCGCGCGGCACGATCGCGTCCCAACGGACGGCGGAGTCCCAGCCCTTGGACTCCACGTCCACCGCCGCCCACAGCTCGTGGCGGCTGCGGCCGAGCCGGCCGGCGAGGGCGCCGGAGTCGGTGAGGGTGCGCGCCGTCCAGCGGAAGTCCACGAACACCGTGTCCGCGACCCGGCCCGAACGGTCCTCGAAGAACTCCTGGTTGAGCGCGTTCAGGGCGCCCTGCCAGCCGACCCTGCCGGTGATGTTCATCGCGTCGTACCAGGTGATGCGCAGCCCGTGCGGCGCGCCCGCCGCCCGCAGCGCCCGCAGGAACTCGCGCATCCGGGTGGCGAGGGCGCTGTCGCCGCCGTCCGTCTCGGCGTTGACGAACCAGCCGTCGAAGCCGTGCGCCACCGCCACGCGGACCAGCTGCTCCGCGACCGGGAACCGGCCGTCGGGCTCCCGCCGCACGAGGTCGCGCGTCCACTGGAGGTCGCCTCCGTAGGCGACGGGCGGCAGGAAGACGTTGCCCAGCACCGGGACCCCGTGGCGGTGGGCGGCGTCGACGACGGGCGCGTTCGGTGCCAGGACGAGGCCCTCGCCGGCGGAGCCGCCCCAGAAGACCAGCTCGTCGAGGTACGCCCAGTGCGTCAGGGCGTAGTGGTCGGCGGTCGCCGAGCCCTGTGAGGGATTGCGGGAGGTCGGCCCGAACGAGACCAGCGCCGATATCCGGGCCTGGCCGGCGCGGGCGCCGCGGTGCGGGGGGACGGGGGTGAAGCGCGGGGCCAGCGGCACGGACGCGGTGTTGTGGGCGAGGTCCGGGTCCGACTCCGGGTTCCAGTCGCCGAGCGAGCGCCAGACGACGCCGGGGGCGGGGGTGCCGTGGGGGAGGGAGCCGGGGAACCAGTAGGAGGCGTGGGGGGTCAGGTCGCCGGTGCCGGTGCCGGTGCCGGTGCCGGTGCCGGGCGGGGCGGTGGGTGCGGGGGCTGCTGCCGCCGGGGTGGGCGGGCCGAGGAGCGGGGCTGCGGCTCCGGCTGCGGCTCCGGCGGCTGCGGCGGCCAGGAGGGTGCGTCTGGTCGGGGGTAAGGGGGCGGGGTCGGGCATCGGAGGCTCCTCACGGTGCGACTCGGGCGGGGGTGGGGCCGGGGCCGGTGACGGGGTGGGGTGTCGTCCGGGACGGGCTTCGATGTTCGGCGCCTGATCCGTGCGTGTGCTGCCTTGCGGTACCGCGCGCCGAAAACATCTCGTTCTAGTCCCGGACGACACCCCACCCCGCCCCCGGCCCCGGCCCGGTGCCGGCCGTCATTCCAAGTCCTTGAGGTGGAGTACTTGTGTGATGCCGCGTGCGGACAGGTGGGTGGGGTCCTGCGCGCGGTCCGCCAGGACCACCGTCGGGCGGGCGCCCCGGGCCGTCAGGGAGGACCAGGCTTCGAAGAAGGGGCCGCCCGGGGCGCAGGTCGAACGGCCAACGGTTTCGTCCAGGACCAGCGCGGTGTCGCGTACGGGCGGGCGGTGCTCGCGGTCCCGCCACGCCGCGGCCACGCGGGCCAGGACGGTCCCCGCGGGCTTGGTGCGGCGGTCGTTGGTGAGCAGGCCGAGGCCGTACTCCAGCTCCGGGAAGTCCGCGAGCTCCCGGGACACGTCGTGCGAGCACCACCACGTCACTCCCCACAGCCCGGGGCAGTCCAGTGCGGCCGCCAGCGTGGCGGCCGTGAACCGGGCGGTGTGCTCCGGGGGGATCAGCGGCGCCGGCGCCCCGACCTCCTGGAGCCACACCGGGCGCGCGGGGTCCTCGGCCCAGGCCTTCGACAGCTCGACCAGGTAAGCGGCGTGGTGCTCGGTGGCCGTCCCGGTCCGGCCGTGGCGCTGCGCGGTGCCGTTGAACACCCACGAGTGCACCGCGGTGGCCGCGCCCAGCCGGGCCGCCTGGGCCGGGGTGAAGGGGTGCCCGTCCTGGTACCAGGCGGCGTCGTACTCCGCGTGCACGTGCATCCGCCCCGGCGCGCCCCGTTCGCAGGCGGCGAGCATCCGCTCCAGCCAGCGGCCCGCCTGCTCGGGGGTGATGCGGTCGGGGTCGGGGTGCGGGGGGCCGGAGAACTGGTTGATCTCGTTGCCCACCGTCATCCCGAGGAAGTTCGGCCGGCCGGCGAGGGCGGCGGCGAGGGTGCGCAGGTACTCCTCCTGGCCGGCGACGAGGTCCGGGTCGGTGAAGAGGTTCCGCCGGTGCCAGGTCCGCGTCCAGGCGGGCAGGAAGTCGAAGCTCGACAGGTGCCCCTGGAGGCCGTCCACGGCGACGTCGAGCCCGCGCGCGGCGGCCGCGTCGGCGAGGGCGATGAGCTGCTCGACGGCGCGCGGCCGGATCAGCGTGCGGTTGGGCTGGAAGAGCGGCCACAGCGGGAACACCCGTACGTGGTCCAGGCCGAGGGCGGCGATCGAATCGAGGTCGGCCCCGACCTCGGAGAGGTCGAAGTCCAGCCAGTGGTGGAACCAGCCGCGTGCCGGGGTGTAGTTGACGCCGAAGCGCAGGGTGCGGTGCATGGAGGGTCCCGGGGTTGGGGGGATGCGCCGGACGCCCACAACCTGCCGGGCCGCGCGGGGCGGGGTCAACAGTGCCTTTGCCGCCGGGCGGCCGGGTTTCGCCGGGGGTGCGGACCCGCGGGGGCGGATCGCGTACGGTCCGCCCCAACGCAGTCCACGTCACCGAGGGATGAGGCAGGCATGGCCCGCAGACCCACCATCAAGGACATCGCCCGCCGGGCCGGTGTGTCCGAGAGCGCGGTCTCCTTCGCGCTCAACGGCAGGCCGGGAGTCTCCGAGGACACCCGCGCCCGGGTCCGCCGGGTCGCCGAGGAACTGGGCTGCAGCCCAACCACGCCGCCCGGGTGCTGTCCGGCGAGCGCTGCGGGTCCGTCGGGCTGGTGCTGGCCCGGCCCGCGCACACCCTCGGCGTCGAGTCGTTCTTCCTCCAGCTCGTCTCGGGCGTACAGGAGGTGCTCTCCGCCGGGCGGACCGCGCTGCTCTTCCAGGTGGTGGAGGACATCGACGCCGAATGCGCCGTCCACCGCCGCTGGTGGGCCGAACGGCGCGTGGACGGGGTCCTCGTCGTCGACCCCCGTACGCGGGACCCGCGCCCGGAGCTGCTGGCCCGGCTCGGGCTCCCGGCCGTGTTCGTCGGCGGGACGGGGGAGCCGGTGGTGTCCGGGGAGCCGGTGGCGCCGGATTCCCCGCCGCCGCTGTCGTCCGTCTGGGCCGACGACGCCCGCGCCATGGCCGGGGTGCTGGGGCACCTCCACGGGCTCGGCCACCGCCGGATCACGCACGTCGCCGGCCTGCCCGGCCTCGCCCACACGGCCCGCCGCATCGCCTCGCTGCGCGCCGAGGCCCGCCGGCTCGGGCTCCCCGAGGGGCACGTCCGGTCGGTGCCCACCGACTACTCCGACGCCGAGGGCGCCGCCGCCACCCGCCGGGTCCTGGCCGAGCCGGACCCGCCCACCGCCCTCGTCTACGACAACGACGTGATGGCGGTGGCCGGCAGCGCGGTCGCCGCCGGGCTGGGCATCCCCGTGCCCGGCCGGCTCTCCATCGTCGCCTGGGACGACTCCGCCCTGTGCCGGGTCACCCACCCCCGGCTGACCGCGCTGGTCCGCGACACCGCCGGATTCGGGCGGCTCGCGGCCGAGGAGCTCCTCGCGCTCCTCGCGGGAGGCCCGCCCCGGGCCCGGGAGAGCGAGCTGCCCCGGCTGGAACCCCGCGAGAGTACGGCCCCGCCCTCGGCGGCATACTGAAATCCGACCCCTTCGCAGGAGCGCCTCCGTGACCACCCCCACCTCAGCCTTCCCCGTGCCGCGCGGTGCCGCCGCGGCCGCCGTCGCCGGCCCGACCGTGGCGATCGACATCGGCGGTACGAAGATCGCCGGGGCGCTGGTCCACCCCGACGGCGCGATGACCGCGGTCACCCGGCGTCCCACCCCGCGCGGCACGGACGCCGACGGGGTCATGGCGGCGGTCGCGGAGGTGGTCGCGGAACTGGCGCAGGACCCCCTGTGGGCGAAGGCCGTCCGCTGCGGCATCGGCAGCGCCGGCCCCGTGGACACCTCCCGGGGCACCGTGAGCCCGGTCAACATCGGGGCCTGGCGGGAGTTCCCCGTACAGGCGCGGACCGCCGCCGAGCTGGCCGCGCGGGGCGCCCGCATCCCGGTCGTGCTGGCCGGCGACGGCGTGGCCATGACGGCCGCCGAGCACTGGCTCGGCGCCGCCCGGGGACACGCGAACGCCCTGTGCATGGTGGTCTCCACCGGGGTCGGCGGCGGCCTGATCCTGAACAACCAGCTCCACCCCGGCCCCACCGGCAACGCCGGTCACATCGGCCACATCAGCGTCGCCTTCGACGGTGAGCGGTGCGTCTGCGGGGGCCACGGCTGCGTCGAATCCCTCGCCTCCGGGACCGCCATCGCCCGCTGGGCCCTCGCCCAGGGCTGGACCGGCCCCGACCCCACCGCGGCGGGCGTCGCCGCCTCCGCCGCGGCCGGCGACCCGGTGGCGGTGGCCGCCTTCGACCGCGCCGGGCGGGCCCTCGCGGCGGCCATCGCCGCGACCGCCACCCTCGTCGAGACCGACATCGCGGTGATCGGGGGCGGGGTCGCCGCCAGCGGGGACACCCTCTTCGCACCGATCCGGAGGCACCTGGCCTCGTACGCGACCCTGTCCTTCGTCAAGGACCTCCAGGTCGTCCCGGCCACCCTCGGCACCCACGCCGGGCTGATCGGCGCGGCCGCCGCCGCGATGATGCTGCTGCCTACGGCTTGACCGAGCGGTAGTACCGCCGGGCCCCCTCGTGCAGGTCCAGCGGATCCGTGTAGATCGCCGTCCGCAGGTCCACCAGCTGGGCGGCGTGCACCTGGTGCCCGATCCGGTCCCGGCTGAGGATCACCGTCCGGGTGAACTGCTCGGTCAGCTCCGCACTGGTGTCCTCCCGGGTCACCAGCAGGTTCGGCACGGCGAGCGTCGCCACCGCCGAGGTGTTGCGGGCCCGCGCGTACGCGTCCTGCGGCATCACCGCGGCGCGGTAGTAGCGGGCCGGGCTGCCGCTGGCCTGGAGCTGCTCGACCAGGTCGCCCAGCTGCACGAGCCGGATGTCGAAGCGCTCCGAAAGCTCGCGCACCGCGTTCGTCGGAAGGCCGCCCGACCAGAAGAAGGCGTCGATCCGCCCCGCCTCCAGCTCGGCGGGCATGGTGTCGATGCCGATCCCGACGGCGGTGATGTCCTTGTGCGGGTTCAGCTTCGCCGCCGTCAGCAGCCGCTCCGAGACCAGCCTGACGCCGGAGCCGTCCTGGCCCACCGCGACCCGCTTGCCCCGCAGGTCGCGGGCCGACTGCACCGGCGAACCCGCCGGCACCACCAGCTGCACGTAGTCGTCGTAGAGCCGCGCGCAGCCCCGCAGCCGGTCCGCGCCCTGCTTCCCGTCGGCCCGGTACTTGGAGACCGCGTCCGCCGTGGCGATCGTGAAGTCCGCCTGCCCCGCGGCCACCCGCTGGAGGTTCTGCTGCGAACCCTCGCTGGGCTCCAGCCGCACCTCCACCCCGGGCATGTCCTGCGCGAGCGCCCCCTCCAGCAGCTGCCCGTAGCGGTGGTAGACACCCGTACGCACACCCGTGCTGAAGGTCAGCCCGCCCTTGAGCTCCGGCTCCGCAAAGGGCCTCGGCCACCACAGCAGCCCCCCGAGCACGACCAGCACGGCGACCAGCCCCAGAACGAGGCGGCGCCGGCTGATGCGGGGAGGTACGAGGGGCATGCCGGGATCCTCCCACCCGCCCCGCCGTCCTGTCACGGCCGGCCCGCCCCCGCCGCCCGGCGCGGCCCTCCCGCGAGCGGAGCGCGAACCCTGCCCGGCCCGTACGGGCCCGGCGGGGGCCCGGTTCCGGCGGACGCGGCCTCGCCCCCGGCCCCGCCCTGCCCGGTACGGCCCGGCGGGGGCCCGGTTCCGGCGGAACGTGGCGTCGATTCTCCGGCCCCGCCCTGCCCGGTACGGCTCGGCGGGGGCCCGGTTCCGGCGGAACGTGGCGGTGGCTCCGGCCCCGCACGGCGACCGCACGGCGCTGCCGGGAGCGGGGCGGGAAGCGCCGCCGCGCCCGCCGGAACCGGCCGACGGGCGGCTCAGGCGGCCCGACCCGCGCTGCCGGCCCCGGCTTCCGCCCTGCCCGCACGCTCCCGGGCCGCCGCCTCGGCCGTGGGCGATCGCCCTGCGCCTTCGCCTCCGGCGTTCGCCCCGTACCTCCGCCCCGCCGGCCGCCGTGGCGCATGGACGTGTCCGGCCCCGCCGCTACCCCGCGTCCCCCGGAGGGCCCGGCAGGGCCGCGCACAGGCGGGCCAGCAGCCGGCGGGCCGCCGGGCCGGACGGGCCGTCCGAACGCCAGGCCAGCGCGACCCGGCCGCGCAGCTCCGGCCCGGTGATCCGCAGCGCCCGCACCCCCGGCCCGGCCGCCGACCCGGCGCCCTCCGGGACCACCGCCACCCCCAGCCCCCGTGCCGCCAGCCGGGCCAGCACGGCCGGCGCGGCCGCCTCGAAGTCCACCCGCGGGCCGAAACCCGCCTCGGCGCAGGCCCGCTCCAGCACCGCGCGCAGCCCCGTCCCGCGCGGCAGCGCGATCAGCGCCCGCCCGCGCAGCTCCGCCAGCGCGACCCGGCCGTCCACGGCCGTCCGTACGAGGGGGTCGTCGGCCCGGACCACCGCGACGAGGGGCTCGTCCAGCACCACCCGCGCCGTGATCCCCCGCGGCGGCTCCCCGGCCAGCCCGGCCACCGCCAGGTCCAGCTCCCCCCGGCGCAGCGCCGCCAGCATCCGCTCCGAGGTGTCCTCGGCCAGCGAGATCTCCACCCGGGGGTGCGCGTCGTGGAAGTCCCCCAGCACCCCGACCACGTCGAAGGCGCCCACCGCCGCCGAAGCCGCCCCCGGCACCAGCCCCACCGCCACCCGCCCCCGCAGCAGCCCCGAGAACTCGTCGGCGGTCCGCCGGATCCCCTCCACCGCCGCCAGCGCGGCCCGCGCGTACTCCAGTACCGCCGCGCCCGCCTCCGTCGGCGTCACCCGCCGCCCCGAGCGGTCCAGCAGCCGCTGCCCCAGCTCCCGCTCCAACTGCCCGATCTGCGCGCTCACCCCGGGCTGGGACACGTGCAGCCGCTCGGCGGCCCGGGTGAAGCCGCCCTCGTCGGCCACCGCCACGAGGTACCGCAACTGGGACAGCTCCATGAGCGGCGAGTCCAGGCCGGGGGCACCGGGCGACCGGAGGGCCCTCCGGCACCGCCTACCCTTGATGCATGACCAGCAGCAGCGACCGGAGCACGGCAGTGGTGGACCCCAAGGGAACTTACGAGGTGCGCACCTACGGGTGCCAGATGAACGTGCACGACTCCGAGCGGCTCTCCGGTCTGCTGGAGGACGCCGGCTACGTCCGCGCGCCCGAGGGCTGCGACGGCGACGCCGACGTCGTCGTCTTCAACACCTGCGCCGTCCGCGAGAACGCCGACAACAAGCTGTACGGCAACCTCGGCCGGCTCGCCCCGATGAAGACGAAGCGCCCCGGCATGCAGATCGCCGTCGGCGGCTGCCTCGCCCAGAAGGACCGCGACACCATCGTCAAGAAGGCCCCCTGGGTCGACGTGGTCTTCGGCACGCACAACATCGGCAAGCTGCCGGTCCTCCTCGAGCGCGCCCGCGTCCAGGAGGAGGCCCAGATCGAGATCGCCGAGTCGCTGGAGGCCTTCCCCTCCACGCTCCCGACCCGCCGCGAGTCCGCGTACGCCGCCTGGGTCTCGATCTCCGTCGGCTGCAACAACACCTGCACCTTCTGCATCGTCCCGGCGCTGCGCGGCAAGGAGGAGGACCGCCGGCCCGGCGACATCCTCGCCGAGGTCGAGGCCCTGGTCGCCGAGGGCGTCTCCGAGATCACCCTGCTCGGCCAGAACGTCAACGCCTACGGCTCCGACCTCGGCGACCGCGAGGCCTTCTCCAAGCTGCTGCGCGCCTGCGGCCAGATCGAGGGCCTGGAGCGGGTCCGCTTCACCTCCCCGCACCCCAAGGACTTCACCGACGACGTCATCGCCGCCATGGCCGAGACCCCGAACGTGATGCCGCAGCTGCACATGCCGCTGCAGTCGGGTTCCGACCCGATCCTGCGTGCGATGCGCCGGTCGTACCGGCAGGAGCGATTCCTCGGCATCATCGAGAAGGTCCGCGCCGCGATCCCGCACGCCGCGATCTCCACCGACATCATCGTCGGCTTCCCCGGCGAGACCGAGGAGGACTTCCAGCAGACGATGCACGTCGTGCGCGAGGCCCGCTTCGCCAGCGCCTTCACCTTCCAGTACTCCAAGCGCCCCGGCACCCCGGCCGCCGAGATGGAGGGGCAGATCCCCAAGGAGGTCGTCCAGGACCGCTACATGCGCCTGGTCGCCCTCCAGGAGGAGATCTCCTGGGAGGAGAACAAGAAGCAGGTCGGCCGGACCCTGGAGGTCATGGTCGCCGAGGGCGAGGGCCGCAAGGACGGGGCCACCGCCCGCCTGTCCGGCCGTGCCCCCGACAACCGGCTCGTGCACTTCACCAAGCCCGACGAGGACGTCCGCCCCGGCGACGTGGTCACCGTGGAGATCACCTACGCGGCCCCTCACCACCTCCTCGCCGAAGGCCCGACGCAGTCCGTGCGCCGCACCCGCGCCGGCGACGCCTGGGAGAAGCGCAACGCGGCACCGGCGCAGCCGGCGGGCGTCATGCTCGGCATCCCGTCCATCGGCGTCCCGGCCCCGCTGCCGGCGGCCACCTCGGGCTGCGCGATCGACTGACCGCGCGGGGGCCGGGGCGGCTAGGCTGCGGATCATGCTCGTAGCCGCCGCCGTCTGCCCCGCCCCGCCGCTCCTCGTGCCGGAGGTCGCCGCGGGCGCCGCCGCCGAACTCGACGACGCCCGTACCGCCTGCTCCGACGCGCTGGCCGTGCTCGCCGCCGCCCGGCCCGACCTGCTGGTCGTGGTCGGGGCCGCGGCCGAGGGCGGCGGGTACGACCAGGGCACGCCCGGCGGCTTCGCCGGCGTCGGGGTGGACCTGACCGTCACCCTGGGACCGGACCTGGGCGGACCGCCGACCGGCGAGGCCACCGGCACCGTCCTCCCGCCCTCCCTCGCGGTGGCCGGCTGGCTGCTCGGGCAGGCCCGCTGGGCGGCGGCCCCGGTCGCCGGGGTGGCCGTCGCCGAGGACCTCCCGGCCAGTGGCTGCGGCCTCCTCGGCGCGGACCTGGGCCGCTCCGCGGACCGGGTGGCCATGCTCGTCATGGGCGACGGCAGTGCCTGCCGGACCCTGAAGGCCCCCGGCTACCTGGACGAACGGGCCGCCGCCTTCGACGCCGCCGCCGGGCGGGCCCTGGGCGCCGCCGACACGCGGGCCCTCGCCGCGCTGGACCCCGCGCTCGCCGCCGAGCTGCTGGCGGCCGGCCGGGCGCCCTGGCAGGTGCTCGCGGGTGCCGCGGAGGGCGCGGGCCTGGACGGCCGGCTGCTGTACGAGGACGCCCCGTACGGGGTCGGCTACTTCGTGGCCGCCTGGTCGTAGCGGACACCCGGGCGGCGCACCCCGCCGCCCGCACGCGCGACACGCACACGCACGACACGCGCGACACGCGCACGCATGACGGAGGGGCGCGGGATCTTCAGATCCCGCGCCCCTCCGGTCACCGCGTCAGGAAGCGGCCGGCGGCGTCGGCCCGCCGGGGGTGTCCTTGTGCGCGATCTTGCCCAGGGCGTCCTTCGCCTTGTCCGCGCCGGTCGTGATCCGGTCGCTGTACTTGCCATGGGTCTTGGAGTCCACGACCTTGGCGACCTTGTCCAGGCCCTCGCCGATCCTGCCCTCGTGCTGCTGCGCGAGGTCGCCGACCTTGTCCTTCGCCGGAGCGAGCTTGGCCTTCAGATTGTCCATGAACCCCATGGGGCACCTTCCAGTGGCGTGACTGCGGGACTACGTACGGGCGCCCTCGCCGGCCTCGCTGTCCGAGGCCGCCTCGGCCGACTGCTGCTTCGGGATCTCCACGGCCTCCGCCGCGGGGGTCCCGGCCGCCGCAGACCCGGCTTCCGCGGCCTCGGCGGCCTCCCCGGTCCCTGCGGCCGGCTCGGTCTCCGCCTCCAGCGCCTCCGCCGGCCCGGCCTCGGCGGCGGCCGGCTCGGCCACTACCTCTTCCTTGCGACGAAAAATCCGGTCAAAAACGCCCATGTCTACTCCCATAACGTTACTCGTGCGGGTGAAGTTCCGCCCTGACCCGACCGGTCTCCACCAAATGCGCGCCAGGCGCACGCCGGGGCCGGAACCTCTTCAGGGCAACGACCCCGCCCGCACCCCGTCACCTCACCCGAACGGGTAGGTGGCGGTGGTTTGACCAGGGGCTGCGAGACTGTGTCGGTGAGGAATGCAGCCCCCGCCCCGCGGGTCATCGCCGTCGTCGGTCCCACCGCGGCCGGAAAGTCCGACCTGGGCGTCGCCCTGGCCCGCCACTTCGGCGGCGAGGTCGTCAACGCCGACTCCATGCAGCTCTACCGGGGGATGGACATCGGCACCGCCAAGCTGACGCCGGAGGAGCGCGGCGGGGTCCCGCACCACCTCCTCGACATCTGGGACGTCACCGAGACCGCCAGCGTCGCCGAGTACCAGCGCCTGGCCCGCGCCGAGATCGACAAGCTGCTCGCCCAGGGCCGCACCCCCGTCCTCGTCGGCGGATCCGGCCTCTACGTGCGCGGTGCCCTCGACGCCATGGAGTTCCCCGGCACCGACCCCGAGGTCAGGGCCCGGCTGGAGGAGGAGGCCACCCTGCGCGGCCCCGGCGCCCTGCACGCCCGCCTTGCCGCCGCCGACCCGGCCGCGGCCGCCGCGATCCTGCCCAGCAACGCCCGCCGCATCGTCCGGGCCCTGGAAGTCATCGAGATCACCGGCAAGCCCTTCACCGCCAACCTGCCCGGCCACGAATCCGTCTACGACACCGTCCAGATCGGCGTCGACGTGGCCCGCCCCGAGCTCGACGAGCGGATCGCCCTGCGCGTGGACCGCATGTGGGACGACGGCCTCGTCGACGAGGTCCGCGCCCTGGAGGCCCGGGGACTGCGCGACGGCATCACCGCCTCCCGCGCGCTGGGCTACCAGCAGGTGCTGGCCGCCCTCGCCGGGGAGTGCACCGAGGACGAGGCCAAGGCCGAGAC
Source organism: Streptomyces sp. NBC_00158 (assembly GCF_045160885.1). Classification (NCBI taxonomy): domain Bacteria; kingdom Bacillati; phylum Actinomycetota; class Actinomycetes; order Kitasatosporales; family Streptomycetaceae; genus Streptomyces; species Streptomyces sp. NBC_00158. Next base: position 1,729,075 of record NZ_CP108161.1, on the reverse strand, counting down.
CGTGCGCGCCACCAAGCGCTTCGCCCGCCGCCAGGACTCCTGGTTCCGCCGCGACCCCCGCGTGCACTGGCTCAGCGGAGCCGCCGCCGACCGGGGGGAACTCCCCGGACTCGCGCAGTCGTTGGTCGAACGAGCGGTCACAGCCTGATCACGTGATTGCATCGGGAAGCCCCGTGTGCCCGTCGCGGGCCCGGGTCCGTGCCATCATCAAACTTCTGAACAGCGGCGTACGAAGTCCGAGTGGGGAGGGCGCGTGGCTATGGAGGCCGGCCCTCGTGACACGGGGCGGGACGACACCAGGCGAGGAGCGGACCCGGTGCTCCGAAGCGGGCCCGGCGAGCCTGGCGCGCCCGTCGGCCCCGGCACGCCGGACGCCCCGGCGGGTCCCGGTGCGACCGGCACCCCGACGGGTCCCGGCACGGACGCCGACGGCCTCGGGCTGCCCGCCGAACCGGCCCGGCTGAGCCCCGACGGCCCCGACGCACCGGAACCGGGCACCGAGGCCGCCGGCCCCGAGTTCGAGGTCGAGCTGCGCCCGCAGCGCCGCCTGCGGATCTGGCAGATCGCTCCCATCGTGATGCTGGCCGCCGCCGGCTCCCTGATGTTCGCCTTCCCCCTCGCCTTCGAGTTCGGGGACGGCGGAGCCGTCGTCGCCATGCTCGGCTTCCTCATCAGCTGCTGCGCCGGCGGCTGGGGCATGATGGCCGCGCGCCGCGTCGGCTACGCCTGGCCCGGGCTGCCGCCCCGCGGCAGCGGCCGCCGCCCCGACTGGCGGATGGCCGGACTGTACGCGCTGGTCGCGCTGGCCGTCGTAGCACTCGCCGTGTACCGGGTGGCCCGGCTGCGCTGACCGCGCCGCCCCGCCGCGACGGCCCTTGCGGCAGCCCCGAGGCAGCCCCGTGGCAGCGGCCTGACCGCATGCTGATCCCGCAGGCCACGGCCCCGGCCCGCTCGGTACCATGGGCGGGTGACGCACACCACCCTCTCCTTCCTCAAGGGCCACGGGACCGAGAACGACTTCGTGATCGTCCCGGACCCGGACAACGCCGTCGACCTGCCCGCGACCGCCGTCGCCGCCCTGTGCGACCGCCGCGCCGGCATCGGCGCCGACGGTGTGCTGCACGTGGTCCGCTCCGCCGCCCACCCCGAGGCCGCGCACATGGCCGACGAGGCCGAGTGGTTCATGGACTACCGCAACAGCGACGGCTCCATCGCCGAGATGTGCGGCAACGGCGTCCGCGTCTTCGCCCGCTACCTCCAGCACGCCGGCCACGTCGAGCCCGGCGACCTCGCCATCGCCACCCGCGGCGGCGTCAAGCAGGTCCACCTCGACAAGACCGGCGACGTCACCGTCTCCATGGGCCGCGCCCTGCTCCCCGAGGGCGACGTCACCGTCTCCGTCGGCGAGCGCTCCTGGCCCGCGCGCAACGTGAACATGGGGAACCCGCACGCCGTCGCGTTCGTTGAAAGCCTCGACCACGCCGGCAACCTGTACAGCCCCCCGCCGTTCAGCCCCGCCTCCGCCTACCCCGCCGGGGTCAACGTCGAGTTCGTCGTCGACCGCGGCCCCCGGCACGTCGCCATGCGCGTCCACGAGCGCGGCTCCGGCGAGACCCGCTCCTGCGGCACCGGCGCCTGCGCCGTCGCCGTCGCCGCCATCCGCCGGGACGGAGCCGACCCCGCCGAGACCGGACAGCCGGTCTCGTACACCGTCGACCTGCCCGGCGGCACCCTCGTCATCACCGAACACCCCGACGGCCGCGTCGACATGACCGGACCCGCCGTCATCGTCGCCTCCGGCGAGTTCGAAGCCGCCTGGCTCACCGAAACGGCTTTCGCCTGAAGATTCCCTCTCATGGGTGATCCGTTTCACGCTGAGCGAGAGGTGGACTGCGCCACGTGGTGGGGTCGGTAACATCAGGCACCGGCCCTGAGGGCTCACCCCATGCCCGCCACCGCCGGTCGAAGCCGCCGGAGGTGCCCATGAGTGCAGAGGCCACGAACCCCGAAGCACATGCCGAGATGCGCCCTGAGCTGCGCAGACGAGGCCGAAGCCGACTCGATCTGCGCCGCCTGGGGCGCGCCGCCCTGCTCGGGCCCACGTCCCGCGACCGCCTGCCCGACGCCATCGGACACGTAGCAGAAGCCCACCGCGCCCACCATCCGGACGCCGACCTGTCCATTCTGCGGAAGGCATATCTGCTCGCGGAGCACTCCCACCGCGGCCAGATGCGCAAGAGCGGTGAGCCGTACATCACACACCCGCTCGCCGTCACCCTCATCCTCGCGGAACTCGGCGCCGAGACCACCACCCTGACGGCCTCTCTCCTCCACGACACCGTCGAGGACACCGACGTGACCCTCGAACAGGTCCGGGAGGAGTTCGGCGACGAGGTCTGCTTCATCGTCGACGGCGTCACCAAGGTCGAGAAGATCGACTACGGGGCCGCGGCCGAACCCGAGACCTTCCGCAAGATGCTCGTCGCCACCGGCAACGACGTCCGCGTCATGTCCATCAAACTCGCCGACCGGCTCCACAACATGCGCACCCTCGGCGTGATGCGCCCCGAGAAACAGGCCCGCATCGCCAAGGTCACCCGCGACGTCCTGATCCCCCTCGCCGAACGCCTCGGCGTCCAGGCCCTCAAGACCGAGCTGGAAGACCTCGTCTTCGCGATCCTGCACCCCGAGGAGTACGAGTACACCCGCGCCCTCATCGCCGCCCGCGCGGGCCAGGACGACCCCCTCGCCGCCATCGCCGAATCCGTCCGCACCGTCCTGCGCGACGCCGGCATCGCCGCCGAGGTCCAGGTACGGCCCCGGCACTTCGTCTCCCTCCACCGCATCTCCCGCCAGCGCGGCGAACTGCGCGGCTCCGACTTCGGCCGCATCCTCGTCCTCGTCGCCGAAAACGCCGACTGCTACGGGGTCCTCGGCGAACTCCACACCTGCTTCACCCCGGTGGTCTCCGAGTTCAAGGACTTCATCGCCGTACCGAAGTTCAACCTCTACCAGTCGCTGCACACCGCCGTCGCCGTCCCCGAGGGCTACGTCGCCGAGGTCATCGTCCGCACCCGGCAGATGCACCGCGTCGCCGAAGCCGGCGTCGTCGCCCTCGGCAACCCCTACGCCACCGGCGAGACCACCGCCGACTGCGACGAGGAACGCGTCGACCCCACCCGCCCCGGCTGGCTCTCCCGGCTCCTCGACTGGCAGCAGTCCGCACCCGACCCCGACACCTTCTGGAGCGTCCTGCGCGCCGAGCTCGCCCAGGACCGGGAGATCACCGTCTTCCGCGCCGACGGCGGCACCCTCGGCCTGCCGGCCGGCGCCAGCTGTATCGACGCCGCCTACGCGCAGCACGGCGAGGCGGCCCACGGCTGTATCGGCGCCCGCGTCAACGGGCGCCTCACCTCCCTCTCCTCCCCGCTCTCCGACGGGGACACCGTCCAGCTGCTCCTCGCGCAGGACGCCTCCTCCGGGCCCGCCCCCGACTGGCTGGAGCACGCCAGGACCCCGGCCGCCCGCATCGCCATCGGCAGCTGGCTCCAGGCCCACCCCGACGGCCCCGGCCCCGCCACCGCCGCGCCCCGGCCGCAGCTGTCCGTCGCGGGGCTGCGCGGCGGCGGGGGCAACGCCGTCGCCGACCTGCCCGACGCGCACGTCCGCCTCGCCGGATGCTGCACCCCCGTACCGCCCGACGCCGTCGCCGGGTTCGTCGTACGCGGCGGGGCCGTCACCGTCCACCGCGAGCACTGCCCGGCCGTGGCCCAGATGCGCTCCCTGGGCCGCACCTCGGTCGCCGTGCACTGGCGGGCCACCGCCGACTGCCGGGTCACCCTCACCGCCGAATCGTTCGGCCGGCCGCACCTGCTCGCCGACCTCACCGAGGCCATCGCCCGGCTGGGCGTCGAGGTCATCTCCGCCACCGTCGAGCCGCCCGTCGAACAGCGCGTCCACCACAGCTACACCCTGCAGATGCCCGACGCGGCGGTCCTGCCCGCGCTGATGCGCGCGATGCGGGACGTACCCGGCGTGTACGACGTCAGCCGGGTGTAGGAGCGCGGGAGGAGCGAAGGGCGTTCGGGGGAACGCGGGGGCGCGGGGGGAGGGGGAGAAGGGGCCGGAGAAGGCTTCGGGGGAGCCCGGGGGAGCCCGAGGAGTGATCCGCCCGGCACGACGGGGACAGCGCGCGCCGGGGCGCGCACGCGGGGGCGTACGGAGTCCGCCGCCCGGCCGCGGCGCCCCGTTCGGGTGGAGTCGTCGCGCGCCGCTCGCAGCCCCGGGACGGGCGCTGGTAAGCGGTGGTGGATGCAGCTCACCTCCCCGCGCCTTCGCGCCTCCCTGCTCGCCGCGGCCTCCCTCACCCTCGTCGCCGCCGTGCTGCCCCCGCCGAAGCCGCTGGGCATCGGAGACCGGCTCTTCCCCGAGCTGGGCAACCCCGGCTACGACGTCCTCTCGTACGACCTGTCCCTCACGTACAAGGACAACCGCAGCCCCCTCGACGCGGTCACCGCCATCGAGGCCCGCAGCCTGGAACCGCTGGAGCGGATCAACCTCGACTTCACGCACGGGACGGTGGCCTCCGTCGAGGTCAACGGGCAGCCCGCACGGTTCGAGGCCGCCGGGGAGGACCTCGTGCTGACCCCCGCGCACCCCGTGCCGGCGAGTGCCCCGCTGCACATCACCGTCCGGCACACCAGCGACCCGCGCGGCCGCGCCACCGACGGCGGGTGGGTCGTCACCGAGGACGGCCTCGCCATGGCCAACCAGGCCGACGCCGCCCACCGGGTGTTCCCCTGCAACGACCACCCCGCCGACAAGGCCTACTTCACCTTCCGGATCACCGCCCCCGACGGGTACAGGGCCGTGGCCAACGGGCTGCCCGGCACGCTCCCGGCCGCGCGCGCGGCCGGCACCACCGAGTGGACGTACCGGACCCTCCACCCGATGGCCACCGAGCTCGCCCAGGTCTCCATCGGCCGCTCCGCCGTCCTCCACCACACCGGGCCGCACGGCCTGCCCCTGCGCGACGTGGTGCCCGCCGCCGACCGGGACCGGCTGGAGCCCTGGCTGATGAAGACCGCCGGGCACGTCGCGTGGATGGAGGAGCGCGTCGGGCGCTACCCCTTCGAGAACTACGGGGTGCTCATCGCCCGCGCGAAGACCGGCTTCGAGCTGGAGACCCAGACCCTCTCGCTCTTCGAGCACGGCCTGTTCGCCGGGGAAGCGGCCGGCTACCCCGAGTGGTACGTGGAGTCCGTCATGGTCCACGAGCTCGCCCACCAGTGGTTCGGCGACAGCGTGACCCCCCGCACCTGGTCCGACCTGTGGCTCAACGAGGGACACGCCACCTGGTACGAGGCCCTGTACGCGGACGGCCTCGGCAAGTACCCGCTGGAGCGGCGGATGCGCGAGGCCTACCAGCGCTCCGACCAGTGGCGGGCCCAGGGCGGCCCCCCGGCCGCCCCGAAGGCGGCCGCGCCCGGCGAGAAGATCGGCCTGTTCCGGCCCGTGGTCTACGACGGGGCCGCGCTGATCCTCTACGCCCTGCGCCAGGAGATCGGCGCCGCCGCCTTCGACCGCGTCGAGCGGCGCTGGGTCGCGGAGCACAAGGACGGCATCGCCGGCACGGACGACTTCGTACGCCTGGCCTCGCAGGAAGCCGGACGCGACCTCACCGCCTTCCTCCGGCCCTGGCTGTACGGGGAGACCACGCCGGCGATGCCCGGACACCCGGAGTGGGGCGGCCCGGCGGCGGCCCGGGGGAAGGCGCCGGGCAAGCCGTAGGCGCGGAAAACGGTATGACGGCCGGGGAACGGGCATGACACCATCGACGAGGCCGAGGGGGACGCCCCCCCGGGTGAACCGGCCCCGGGATCCGTCCCGGGGAATCACCGGACCGGCCCACACGTTGGACATGACAGTGTTATGTCACGCACAGCGGTACCTTTGGCCCTGGCCGAGCCGGCCGGGCGCCGGAACCGGTCGGCGCGACACCATCGAATCGACGTAAGGATCCAATGACCTCCTCTTCTTCCCCTTCCCAGGACCCGCGGGACACGCAGGACGTGCGGGACTCGCAGCGCTTCACCGAGAGCCTTCGGGCCGATGCCCTGATGGAAGAGGACGTCGCCTGGAGCCACGAGATCGACGGAGCGCGGGACGGCGACCAGCTCGACCGCTCCGACCGCGCGGCCCTACGCCGCGTCGCCGGTCTCTCGACCGAGCTCGAGGACGTCACCGAGGTCGAGTACCGCCAGCTCCGCCTGGAGCGCGTGGTCCTCGTCGGTGTGTGGACCTCCGGGACCGTGCAGGACGCCGAGAACTCCCTCGCGGAGCTCGCCGCCCTCGCCGAGACCGCCGGCGCCCTCGTCCTCGACGGTGTCATGCAGCGCCGCGACAAGCCCGACCCGGCCACCTTCATCGGCTCCGGCAAGGCCCGCGAACTGCGTGACATCGTGCTCGAGAGCGGGGCCGACACCGTCGTCTGCGACGGCGAGCTCAGCCCCGGCCAGCTCATCGCGCTCGAGGACGTGGTCAAGGTCAAGGTCGTCGACCGGACCGCCCTCATCCTCGACATCTTCGCCCAGCACGCCAAGTCCCGAGAGGGCAAGGCGCAGGTCGCACTCGCGCAGATGCAGTACATGCTGCCGCGACTGCGCGGCTGGGGCCAGTCGCTCTCCCGTCAGATGGGTGGCGGCGGCGGTGGCGGCATGGCCACCCGCGGCCCCGGTGAGACCAAGATCGAGACCGACCGGCGCCGCATCCGCGAGAAGATGGCGAAGATGCGCCGGGAGATCGCCGAGATGAAGACCGGCCGGGACATCAAGCGGCAGGAACGCCGCCGCAACAAGGTCCCCTCGGTCGCCATCGCCGGCTACACCAACGCCGGCAAGTCCTCCCTCCTCAACCGCCTCACGGGCGCGGGCGTCCTGGTGGAGAACGCGCTGTTCGCCACCCTCGACCCGACCGTGCGCCGGGCCGAGACCCCCTCCGGCCGCGTCTACACCCTGGCCGACACGGTGGGCTTCGTCCGCCACCTGCCCCACCACCTCGTCGAGGCGTTCCGCTCCACGATGGAGGAGGTCGGCGACTCCGACCTCATCCTGCACATCGTGGACGGCTCGCACCCGGCACCGGAGGAGCAGCTGGCGGCCGTGCGCGAGGTCATCCGCGAGGTCGGCGCGGTCAACGTGCCCGAGATCGTGGTGATCAACAAGGCGGACGCGGCCGACCCGCTCGTCCTCCAGCGGCTGCTGCGCATCGAGCGGCACTCCATCGCCGTCTCCGCCCGTACCGGTCTGGGCATCGAGGAACTCCTCGCGCTCATCGACGCCGAGCTGCCCAGGCCCGCCGTCGAGGTGGAGGCCCTCGTGCCCTACACCCGCGGCGCCCTGATCGCCCGGGCCCACGCCGACGGCGAGGTCATCTCCGAGGAGCACACCCCGGAGGGCACCCTGCTCAAGGCACGGGTCCACGAGGAACTGGCGGCCGAACTCGCGCCGTACGTCCTCGCCAAGCAGTAAGGGCCACGCGCCGCACGGCGTCGCCCACCGGAAATGAGGGAGGGCCCCCGCAACAGCGGGGGCCCTCCCTCATCTCACGCCCTCATCTCACGTGCCCGGATCGATCCGGCCCGCTTCACTTGAACTTGGCGCTCACCGCGGTGTAGATGCCCTTGGCCTCCGGACCCAGCTTCGGCCCGGCCAGCCACCCGGCCTTCGCCGGACCGATCGAGGTGTTCGACACCAGCGCGGGCTTGCCGTCGGCACCCGCCGCGATCCAGCCGCCACCGGACGAACCGCCCGTCATCGTGCAGCCGATGCGGTACATCACCGGATCGGCCTGCTTCAGCGCCAGCCGGCCCGGCTTGTCCGCGCACTGGAACGCCTTCTGCCCGTCGAACGGAGCCGCCGCCGGGTAGCCCGTCGCCGTGATGCTCGCGACCTTGCCCACCGCCGGAGCGTTGAACTCCACCGGAAGCGCCGTACCGACCGTCTCCTCCAGCGACTTGCCGCCGCCCTTCTCCGGCGTCACGTGCAGCACCGCGAAGTCGTACGGGGCACCCGCGCCACCCGTCGGACCGCCCGTCGCGATCCACTGGTCCGAGGTCTGCGCCCAGTCGCTCCACCACACGCCGTACGGGGCGACCTGCTCGCGCGGCGCACCCTTGAGCGCCGCCGCCGGCTTGCCCGCGTTGTTGTACGACGGGACGAAGGCGATGTTGCGGTACCAGCCGCCGGCCTTGCCCGCGTGCACGCAATGGCCCGCAGTCCAGACCATGTTGGACTTGCCCGGGTGGGCCGGGTCCTTCACCACGGTCGCGGAGCAGACCATCGAGCCCTCGGGGCCGTCGAAGAAGACCTTGCCCGAGGCCGGGACGCTGGAGTGGTACGGCGAAGCCGCAGGCTGCGCGGTCACCGGAGCCGGGGTCGGGTCGGTGACGCCCTGGTCCTTGCCGGCGTCCGGGTCGACGGCCGGGCGCTGCGGCTGCTCCGCGTCACGCATCCGGTCCGGGTCCCAGAGACCGTCGATGATCGGGTTGACGTAGTCGCCCGCCTCGCGGAGCCAGTCCTCCTTCTTCCAGTTCTTCCACGCACCCCCCTTCCACTTCTCCAGGTCGAAGCCGTGCTGCTTGAGCCGCTCCTTCAGCTCGTCCGGAATCTTGATCCCGTCCGCCGCGCCGGACGGCAGGGGCGCAGCCACGGTCGGCTTGGCGTCGGCGCCGGCCTCCCCGTCGCCGGGTCCGCAGGCCGAGGCGGTCAGCGCGAGCGCGGCCGCGCAGAGGATCGCGGTGACCGGTCGGTTCGGTCGCATGTCGTAAGCCCCCAGAAGTTTCGAGGTGTTGAGACGGAGTCGATCGGGGTGGATCGCAGCACCCCACTATGCCGCCGAGGCATAGGACGGCGGGCGCCGGGTCGATGGTTCCTGCCGACGCGGCCCGGCCGAACCGCAAGGATCTTCGGCCCACCCGTGATCCGAAGCCGTCACCGTCGTTGGTACGTACGGGGGATGGTGCAGCAGCGTTCGTGTTCGAGGCGCAATCCGGAAGAGCAACCCGCGGGAGGACCGACAGTCGTGGCCGTGACCGAACCGACCGCAGCCGGCGCCCCGGCCGGAACCGCAGCCGAGACCGCACCGCGCACCCCGGCGCACCCGGGAACACAGGTCCCGGCCCAGGGCGGACGCGGACCCGCCTCGGCCGAAGGGATCCTGCGCAGGCAGGCGCTGCGGGAGTCAGCGGCCCGGACCTACGCCCGCTCGCTGCCCATCGTCCCCGTACGCGCCCGGGGGCTGACGATCGAGGGGGCCGACGGGCGGCGCTACCTCGACTGCCTCTCCGGCGCGGGCACCCTCGCCCTCGGGCACAACCACCCCGTCGTCCTCGAAGCCATCCGCGGGGTCCTCGACTCGGGGGCCCCGCTGCACGTCCTCGACCTGGCCACCCCGGTCAAGGACGCCTTCACCACCGAGCTCTTCGAGAGCCTGCCCCCGAAACTGGCCGCCGACGCCCGCGTCCAGTTCTGCGGGCCCGCCGGGACCGACGCCGTCGAGGCCGCCCTGAAACTGGTCCGGGCCGCCACCGGACGCACCGGGCTGCTCACCTTCACCGGCGCCTACCACGGCATGACCGCCGGAGCCCTGGAAGCCTCGGGCGGCGCCGGCGACGTACGGGTGACCCGGCTGCCCTACCCGCAGGACCACCGCTGCCCGTTCGGGGTCGGCGGCGCCGAGGGCGCGCGGCTCGGGGCCCGCTGGACCGAGACCCTGCTCGACGACCCCAAGGGCGGGGTGCCGCTGCCCGCCGCCATGATCGTCGAGCCCGTGCAGGGCGAGGGCGGGGTCCACCCGGCTCCCGACGCCTGGCTGCGCCGGATGCGGGAGATCACCGCCGCCCGGGGCATCCCGCTGATCGCGGACGAGGTGCAGACCGGGGTGGGCCGCACCGGGGCCTTCTGGGGCGTCGACCACGCCGGGGTGGTCCCCGACGTGATGGTCCTGTCCAAGGCCATCGGCGGCAGCCTGCCACTGGCCGTGATCGTCTACCGGGCCGAGCTGGACGTCTGGGCCCCCGGTGCCCACGCCGGAACGTTCCGCGGGAACCAGCTCGCGATGGCGGCGGGCACCGCCACCCTCGCCTACGTCCGCCGCAACGGCCTCGCCGAGCGGGCGGAGGCCCTGGGCGGGCGGATGCTGACTGCCCTGCGCGGCCTGGCGGCGGAGCAGCCGTGCGTCGGTGACGTACGGGGCCGCGGCCTGATGATCGGCGTCGAACTCGTCGACCCCGACACCGGTGCCGCCGCACCCGAACTCGCCGCCGCGGTGCGCCAGGAGTGCCTGGACAGGGGCCTGATCGTCGAGCTCGGAGGCCGCCACTCCAGCGTCGTCCGCCTGCTGCCCCCGCTGACCCTGACCGACGAACAGGCCGCGGCCGTCCTGGACCGGCTGGCCGACTCCATCCCCGCCGCCGCCCGTCGGCCCCACTGACCGCACGCCGAAGGACCCCCGATGCCCGACCCCTCCACCACCCCCCGTCCCGAAACCCCGGAAACCCCGCCCTCGACCCCCCTCCCGTCCCTCCCCTTCGCGTGCCCCCCGCCCACCCCCCTCGCCCCGGCCCACCAGCCGTCGGCCCCGCCTGCCCCCACCCCCCTTGCCCCGGCCCACCAGGCGTCGGCCCACCCGGCCCCGGCCCACCAGCCGTCGGCTCCGGCCCACCCGGCGCAGGCCGACCTGGCGCCGGCCCCGGCCCACCCGGCCCCGGCCCGCCTGGCCCCGACCGTCGATGCGGTCCCCCCGGCCCCCACCACCCTCCCCGGCTCGGTGCCCGCGCCGGCCCCCTCCGCCCCGGCCCGGGCCGCCACCCCCGCCGAGCGCCCGCCCGCGCCCGCAGCCGCCCCCACGCAGACGGCACCGGGCAGCGGCGGCGCCCCCGCGGCTGCGCAGGCCCCAGTCCGACCGGCGGCCGGTCCCGGCAGCGGCCCGGCCCCGGCCGTCACCCCGGCTCCGGCGCAGCCCGCAGACGCCGCCGACCACCATCCGGCCGCGGCCTGCCCGGCGGCATCGCCCGCCCCGGTGCGGCCCGACGGCTCCGCCCGGCCGCCCGCCGCCGGGAACCCCGCCGGGCCTCCGCCGCCCGGGGCGTCCGCCGCCGCGCAGGTACCGCCGGGGCCCGAGCGGCCCGCGGCATCCCCGGCCGTGGACCGGGAGCAGCAGGCTCCCGGGCGGGACCGGGCCGGAGCGGAGCCCGCGGCCGTGCCCGGGGCTCCGGCGGCGCAGGCCACCCCATCCCACGCCCCGGCGGGCACCGTGCCCCGGCAGCAGGACGGCACCCTCCGCCCCCGGGTCGGCGGCACCGGGCCCACCGGCCCCGACCCGGCGGCGCTGCCCGACCTGCTGGACCACCCCGACCCGGCCACCGCCGCCGAGTCCGCGACGGTGGAGAACCTACTGCGCTGCTGGGTCCGGGAGAGCGGCATCGGCCGCCCCGACGGGCCCGTCGGAACCCTGCTCCGCATCCCCCTCCCCGCCTCCGGGGCCGCGCTGATCGTCCCCGTCCGCTACTGGTCCCCGGCAGGCTGGCACCGCTTCGCCCCCGCCCGCCTCGAAGGCGCCCCCGCCCACGCCCCCGCCGTCGACGCCGTCTCCCTCGCGGCCCTGCTGGCCCGTGAGGGCGACGGCCGCAGCGGCACCGACCTCGTAGGCCGGGTCGCCGACTCGGTGCGCCGCACCACCGAGTTCATCGCCGACCGCCGCCAACGCCCCACCGGACCGGACCCCGTCGCCGGCGACCGCTTCCTCACCGCCGAACAGTCACTCCTCCTCGGCCACCCCCTCCAACCGGACCCCAAGAGCCGCGAAGGACTCTCCGAAACCGAAGTACGCCACTACTCACCCGAACTCCACGGCTCCTTCCCCCTGCACTGGATCGCGGTCGCGCCCGACGCCCTCGCCACCGACTCCGCCTGGACCGAACGCGGCCGCCCGGTCTCCGCCGCACAGCTCCTCGCCCGGCTCGCCCCCGGCCTCCCACTGCCGGCCGGCACCACCGCAGTTCCCCTGCACCCCTGGCAGGCACGCGACCTCCTCCACCGCCCCGCCGTCACCGCCCTCCGCGACGCGGGACTCATCACCGACCTGGGCCCGTACGGCACTCCCTGGTACCCCACCTCCTCCGTCCGCACCGTCCACCGGCCCGGCGCCCCCGCGATGCTCAAGCTCTCCCTCGGCCTGCGCATCACCAACTCCCGCCGTGAGAACCTCCGCAAGGAACTCCACCGCGGTGTCGAGGTCCACCGGCTGCTCCGCACCGGCCTCGCCGAGCAGTGGCAGACCGCCCACCCCGGCTTCGACATCGTGCGCGACCCCGCCTGGGTCGCCGTCGACGCCCTGGACGGCACCCCCGTCCGGGGATTCGACGCCGTACTGCGCCACAACCCCTTCCGCTGCGACGACGACGCCGTCTGCGTCGCCGCACTGACCTCCCTCCGTCCGTGGCCCGGCCGGACCACGATGCGCTCCCGGCTCGCCGACACCGTCTCCCGCCTCGCCGTCACCACCGGCCGGCCCGTCGCCGCCGTAGCCGCCGAGTGGTTCCTGCGCTACCTCGACCACGTCGTGCTGCCGGTCCTCGCCTTCGACGCCCTCGCGGGGATCGCCCTCGAAGCGCACCAGCAGAACACCCTGGTGCTCCTCGACCGGGCGGGCTGGCCCGTCGGCGGCCGCTTCCGCGACAACCAGGGCTACTACTTCCGCGACTCCCGCCGCGCAGAACTGGAACGACGCCTCCCCGGCATCGGCGACGCCAGCGACACCTTCGTTCCGGACGCCGTCACCGACGAGCGCTTCGCCTACTACCTCGGCATCAACAACGTGATCGGCCTCATCGGCGCCTTCGGATCGCAGCGGCTCGCCGACGAACGCGTGCTCCTCGCCGCCTTCCGCCGCTTCCTCGGCAAGGCCTCCGTCCTCGGCCCGGTCCCCGCGCGGCTCCTCGACTCGCCCACCCTGCGCTGCAAGGCGAACCTCCTCACCCGCCTGGGCGGGCTCGACGAGCTCGTGGGCCCCGTCGACACCCAGTCCGTCTACGTCACCATCACCAACCCCCTCCACGACTGACGCGCTCCCACCGACACCGAGAAGAGCCCCGATGCCTCCCACGGACACCACCACGAGCACCGCCGGCGGCCCCGCCTCCCACGAGGCCACCGCGCACCGCTTCACCGTCGGATTGCTGCCGCTGCTCGCCGAGGCGGACCTCCTCGACTCACCGGCGGGCTGGGGCACGACCCCGACACCGGCAGGGCCCTTCCGCCTCGAACCCGTCCGGCCGGGCCGGGACCTCGCACTGCTCACCGGCTGGATGAACGACCCCGACGTGGCCGCCTACTGGGAGCTCAACGGGTCCCCGGCCGTCACCGAGGCCCACTTGCGGGCCCAGCTCGACGGCGACGGGCAGAGCATCCCCTGCCTCGGCCTCCTCGACGGCAGCCCCATGAGCTACTGGGAGATCTACCGGGGCGACCTCGACCCGGTCTCCCGCCACTACCCGGCGCGCTCCCACGACACGGGTATCCACCTGCTCATCGGAGACGGCACGAACCGGGGCCGGGGCCTGGGCACCATGCTGCTGCGCGCCGTCGCCGAGCTCGTCTTCGACAACCGCCCCCGATGCACGCGCGTCATCGCAGAACCGGACATTCGCAACACCCCCTCCGTTTCAGCCTTCATGAACGCCGGTTTCCGCTATTCCACGGAAATCGACCTGCCCGAGAAGCGAGCCGCCCTGATGATCCGTGAGCGGGCGCTGCGCAATCTGCTTTGACCGCCGCCCTGCCATCCGGCTCAGCCCGCTCATTCCGCTTATTCCGTTCATTCGGACCCGGTTGGCGTCGTCGACCCTCGCTCGGTATCAGGTTCTCGACATTCGGCTTCGGTTTTCACAGCTCTCATCTCCAGAACTCCGCGTCGCTCAGCAAGGTTCCCGATATCCGAGGAGTCCCGTGCCGAATTTCCCCGCAGCCCCAGACTCCGCCGAGCACGCCGTTCCCCCGTCGCCCCAGCACCCGTGCACGCCTCCCGAACTCAACCAGCCCACCTGGGACTTCGCGGCGCGCCGACTGCTGGCCAAGATGCTCGGCGAGTTCGCGTACGAGGACATCGTCAGCCCCGTCCCGGTCCCCTCGGCCGCCGGCGACGCCTGGACCCTGACCCTCGACGACGGCAGCAGCCTGGGATTCCGCGCCCGCCGCCGCGCCTACGACAGCTGGCAGGTCGCCCCGGACACGATCACGCTGACCCCGCCCGCCCCCTCCGCGGAGCCTCCGATCGCGTTCGGGGACCCGTACGCCTTCCTCGTCCGGGCCCGCACCCTGCTGCGCCTCGACGGGCCGACCCTCGGCCACCTGATCCACGAGCTCAGCTCCACCCTCGCCGCCGACGCACGCCTCGACCACCACGCGCTCACCGCCGACGTCCTGGCCGACCTCGACTACGCGGCCCTCGAAGGGCACCAGACCGGCCACCCCTGGCTCGTCGCCAACAAGGGCCGCGTCGGGTGGTCCGCCGCGGACGCCGCCGCCTGGGCCCCCGAGGCGCGCACCCGGCAGCGGCTGCCCTGGCTCGCCGCCCACACCTCTCTGGCCGAGTACCGGGGCACCGCGGGCCTCGAAGACCCGGCACGGCTCTACGCGGCCGAGCTCGACCCCGCCACCCGAGCGGCGTTCGACCGGATCCTGCGCGACCGGGGCCTCGACCCGCTCCGCTACCTCTACCTGCCCGTCCACCCCTGGCAGTGGGACGAGATCGTCCTCCCGCTGTTCGCCCCCGCCCTCGCCTCCGGCGCCCTCGTGCCGCTCCCCGCCGACCCGGACGACAGGATCCCGCAGCAGTCGATCCGAACCTTCCTCAACCTCACCCGTCCGGACCGGCACAGCGTCAAACTCCCGCTGTCCGTCTTCAACACCACCGTCTGGCGGGGCCTGCCCAGCGACCTCAGCGCGGCCGCGCCCGCCGTCACCGCCTGGATCCACTCGCTCCGCGACGACGACCCGTTCCTGCGCGACGAATGCCGGGTCGTACTGCTCGGCGAGGTCGCCTCGGTCACCGTCCGCCACCCCGTGTACGACGGGCTCCCCGAGGTCCCCTACCAGTACAGGGAACTCCTCGGCGCGATCTGGCGGGAGCCGCTCGCCGGGCGGCTCGCCCCCGGCGAGCGCGCCCGCACCCTCGCCGCCCTCCTGCACGTAGATCCCCGCGGCCGCTCCTTCACCGCCGAGCTCGTCGCCCGCTCCGGGCTCACCCCCGAGGCCTGGCTGCGCCGCCTCTTCGCCGCCCTGCTGCCCCCGCTGCTGCACTTCCTCTACCGCTACGGCACGGTGTTCTCCCCGCACGGGGAGAACACCGTCGTGATCTTCGACGAGCGGGACGTTCCCGTCCGCCTCGCGGTCAAGGACTTCGTGGACGACGTCACCATCAGCCGTACCCCCCTGCCCGAGCACGCCTCCATGCCCGACGAGGTCCGCGCCGCGCTCCTCACCGAGCCTCCCGCCTTCCTCACCCAGTTCATCCACTCCGGGCTGTTCATCGGCGTCTTCCGCTACCTGTCCGCCCTGTGCGACGAGCGGCTCGGCGTGCCCGAGGACGAGTTCTGGTCCCTCGTACGGGCGGAGATCCTCCAGCACCAGGCCCGCTTCCCCGAGGACAAGGAGCGGCACCGCCTCTTCGACCTGCTGCCGCAGCGGATCGAAAGGCTCTGCCTCAACCGGAACCGGCTCCACGCGGACGGCTACCGCGACCGCCCGGACCGCCCGGGCGCCGTCGTGCACGGCACCGTGCCCAATCCCCTCCACAGCCCCTGAAGAGTGATCGATGCGGTCGCTGTCGGTGGCGCCCCGTAGGGTTGGCAGTGCTATGACGAAGCCCTCCCTCCCCGACCTGCTGCACGCCGCCGTTTCCGCCGTCGGCGGCACGGAGCGGCCCGGCCAGGTGGCCATGGCCGAAGCCGTCGCCGAAGCGATCGACGACAACTCCCACCGGCTGATCCAGGCCGGCACCGGCACCGGCAAGTCCCTCGGCTACCTGGTGCCGGCCCTCGCGCACGGCGAGCGCGTCGTCGTCGCCACGGCGACGCTCGCGCTCCAGCGCCAGCTCGTCGAGCGCGACCTGCCGCGCACGGTCGAGGCGCTGCACCCGCAGCTGCGCCGGCGGCCGCAGTTCGCCATGCTCAAGGGCCGGTCCAACTACCTGTGCCTGCACCGCCTCCACGAGGGCGTGCCGCAGGACGAGGAGGAGGGCCTCTTCGACCAGTTCGAGGCGGCCACCCCGACCAGCAAGCTCGGCAAGGACCTGCTGCGCCTGCGCGACTGGGCGGACGAGACCGAGACGGGCGACCGCGACGACCTCACCCCCGGCGTCTCCGACAAGGCCTGGAGCCAGATCTCGGTCTCCTCCAGGGAGTGCCTGGGCGCCACGAAGTGCGCGTACGGGGCCGAGTGCTTCGCGGAGGCGGCCCGGGAGCGGGCCAAGCTCGCGGACGTCGTCGTCACCAACCACGCGCTGCTCGCCATCGACGCCATCGAGGGCGCTCCGGTGCTCCCGCAGCACGAGGTGCTGATCGTGGACGAGGCCCACGAGCTGGTCTCGCGCGTGACCGGTGTCGCCACCGGCGAGCTCACCCCGGGCCAGGTCAACCGGGCCGTGAAGCGTGCCGCCAAGCTCGTCGACGAGAAGATCGCGGACGCCCTGCAGACCGCTTCGGAGACCTTCGAGCGGGTGATGGAGCTGGCGCTCCCCGGCCGCCTGGAGGAGATCCCCGAGGACCTCGGCTACGCGCTGATGTCGCTGCGCGACTCCGCGCGCAACGTGATCTCCGCGATCGGTGCCACCCGCGACAAGTCCGTCCACGACGAGGACGCCGTCCGCAAGCAGGCCCTCGCCGCCGTGGAGAACGTCCACGCGGTGGCGGAGCGGATCACGAACGGCTCCGAGTACGACGTCGTCTGGTACGAGCGCCACGACCGCTTCGGCGCCACCCTGCGGGTCGCCCCGCTCTCGGTGTCCGGGCTGCTGCGCGAGAAGCTCTTCGAGGACCGTTCGGTGGTCCTCACCTCCGCGACCCTCAAGCTGGGCGGCGACTTCAACGGGGTGGCGGCCTCGCTGGGCCTCTCCCCGGAAGGGGTGGAGGGCGACGGGGTGCCGGTGTGGCGGGGCCTGGACGTCGGTTCGCCGTTCGACTACCCGAAGCAGGGCATCCTCTACGTCGCGAAGCACCTGGCGACGCCGGGCCGGGAGGGCACCCGCGGCGACATGATGGACGAGCTGGCGGAGCTGATCGAAGCTTCCGGCGGCCGCACCCTGGGCCTGTTCTCCTCCATGCGCGGTGCCAAGGCCGCCGCCGAGGAGCTGCGCGGGCGGCTCGACAACCCGATCCTGCTCCAGGGCGAGGAGACGCTGGGCGAGCTGATCAAGACCTTCGCGGCCGACCCGAAGACCTGCCTGTTCGGCACGCTGTCCCTGTGGCAGGGCGTCGACGTGCCCGGACCCAGCTGCCAGCTCGTGATCATGGACCGGATTCCGTTCCCGCGTCCCGACGACCCGCTGATGAGCGCGCGGCAGAAGTCGGTCGAGGAGAACGGCGGCAACGGCTTCATGGCGGTGGCGGCCACCCATGCCGCGCTGCTGATGGCGCAGGGCGCGGGCCGGCTCGTACGGGCCTCCGGCGACCGGGGCGTGGTCGCGGTCCTGGACCCGCGCCTGGCCACGGCCCGCTACGGGAGCTTCCTGCGGTCCTCGCTGCCCGATTTCTGGTACACCACGGACCGCAACCAGGTCCGCCGCAGCCTGGCCGCCATCGACGCGAGCGCGAAGGCCGACGGCAAGTAGAGGCCGGGCGGGACCGGGTCCGGACCGTGCGAGCGGGACGGCGGTCCCCGGGCATGGAACAGCTCCGGGACCGGCGCAGTGGGTCCCGGAGCTGGCTGAGGGGCGACGGGGCCGGATCAGGCCCGTCGCGGCACCCGGATCAGACCCGCCGCAGCACGGCGACGACCTTGCCGAGGATGGTCGCCTCGTCACCGGGGATCGGCTGGTAGGCGGCGTTGTGCGGGAGCAGCCACACGTGGCCGTCCTCCCGCTTGAAGCGCTTGACGGTGGCCTCGCCGTCCAGCATCGCGGCGACGATGTCGCCGTTCTCCGCGACGGGCTGACGGCGGACGGTGACCCAGTCGCCGTCGCAGATCGCGGCCTCGATCATCGAGTCGCCGACGACCTTGAGCACGAACAGCTCACCGTCGCCGACGAGCTGGCGGGGGAGGGGGAACACGTCCTCGACGGACTCCTCGGCCAGGATCGGCCCGCCGGCCGCGATCCGGCCGACCAGGGGGACGTAGGAGGCGGCGGGCTTGCCGGTGGTGTCCGTGGGCTGCGAGCTGGGCTGGTCGGAGCCGCGCACCTCGTAGGCGCGGGGCCGGTGCGGGTCGCGCCGCAGGAAGCCCTTGCGCTCCAGGGCCATCAGCTGGTGCGCCACGGAGGAGGTGCTGGAGAGGCCGACCGCCTGGCCGATCTCGCGCATCGACGGCGGGTAGCCGCGGCGCTGCACGGAGTCCCGGATGACCTCGATCACCCTCCGCTGCCGGTCCGTGAGTCCGGAGCTGTCGGCGCGGATGCCTGGAGGGCGCCCTGGCAGGGAGCGCGCGGGGCGTACGGCCTCCGCCTCCTGGTTCTGACTTGCGTCATTCATGGCATGCACCGGCTCGAGTCGGCTCTGGGAGCGGTTCTGGGCAGTGATGGTGGCACTGTCTGCGGTGGTGGTCACGTCGGCCCCTCTCGAAATGTTCTCCCTAGCTGGACAACGGTAGTAGCTTTCGAAAGGTTGCGCCAAACACACGTTCGAGTGAAAAAACGCGGATCCCCCACCCGGGTTAGATCGGCGGGTGTATGGCGACCGGTGACCGGTAATGGGTGGCCGGTCGGACAGGGCCGCGGCGGCCGAAGCGGAATGCGCTCGGCGCCCGTCCGGCCGAACGCGGGTTCGGCTCCGCGTCCGCTCCTTACGGTACCCTTCCCGGTTGGATCGGCCGTGTCCGGGCAGGGTCCGCCGCCGGGCCCAGTGTGGCACCGGGACCCCCCGTATCCGGCCATCGGACACCGCGACACGCGGAGCGGCGTAAATCCGGCGCAACCCAAGATCTAGTGGTTGGATGGGCGCGGCCGCCCAGAAGTTGTGGTCCTCGGTCCTCCGAGGTCCTCTGGATCGCATATGCTTGTGGCTGCTTCACGAGCCCCCGGCGAAGACTCGCTCTCCGTCGTTGAGGGGCTCCGTGGGGTGATTCAGTCGTGCCAAGAGGAGGGTGAGGGAACCATGCACTGCCCCTTCTGCAGGCACCCCGACAGCCGTGTCGTCGACAGTCGCACCACCGACGACGGAACGTCGATCCGCAGGCGCCGTCAGTGCCCCGACTGCTCCCGTCGCTTCACGACGGTGGAGACGGCCTCGCTGATGGTGATCAAGCGAAGCGGGGTCACCGAACCCTTCAGCCGTACCAAGGTCATCTCCGGCGTGCGCAAGGCGTGCCAGGGACGGCCGGTCACCGAGGACGCCCTCGCCAAGCTCGGCCAGCGGGTCGAGGAGGCGGTGCGCGCCACCGGGAGCGCCGAGCTGACCACCCACGACGTGGGTCTGGCCATACTCGGCCCGTTGCAGGAACTCGACCTCGTCGCCTACCTGCGGTTCGCATCCGTTTACAAAGCGTTCGACACCCTTGAAGACTTCGAGACCGCCATCGCGGAACTGCGCGTGCCGCGGCCTCACCCCCACGAGTGCGAGCCCGGAGGGACCCCCGCGGTCGTCCCCGTGCCCGCCTCCGCCACCGACTGACCGCTCGGGGCCGCAGTGCAGCGCGGCCCGGCCGGCCGGTGGGCGAGTTCGTAGATAGAAGACACACAGCACTGTGCCGCGGAATAGCGCTGGCACTTTAGGGCGTTTTTGCCCGCATATGGGAGGCAGGCGGCATGACAGAGACGGCGAGCAGCTCGGCACGTGGTTCCCGCGCCAAGGGGACCAAGGCCGCCAAGGGCGGCCTGCGGATCGAGCGCATCCACACCACCCCCGGCGTGCACCCCTACGACGAGGTGAACTGGGAGCTCCGTGACGTCGTCATGACCAACTGGCGCGACGGCTCGGTCAACTTCGAGCAGCGCGGCGTCGAGTTCCCCGACTTCTGGTCGGTGAACGCGGTCAACATCGTCACCAGCAAGTACTTCCGCGGCGCCGTCGGCACCCCGCAGCGCGAGACCGGTCTGAAGCAGCTCATCGACCGCATCGTGAAGACCTACACGAAGGCCGGCGAGGACTACGACTACTTCGCGTCCCCCGCCGACGCGGAGATCTTCGAGCACGAGCTGACCTACGCCCTCCTGCACCAGATCTTCAGCTTCAACTCCCCGGTCTGGTTCAACGTCGGCACGCCCCAGCCGCAGCAGGTCTCCGCCTGCTTCATCCTTGCCGTCGACGACTCCATGGAGTCGATCCTCGACTGGTACAAGGAAGAGGGCATGATCTTCAAGGGCGGCTCCGGCGCCGGCCTGAACCTCTCCCGCATCCGCTCCTCCAAGGAGCTCCTCTCCTCCGGCGGCAACGCCTCCGGTCCGGTCTCCTTCATGCGCGGCGCCGACGCCTCCGCAGGAACGATCAAGTCGGGCGGCGCCACCCGCCGAGCGGCCAAGATGGTCGTCCTGGACGTGGACCACCCGGACGTCGAGGACTTCATCGCCACCAAGGTGAAGGAGGAGGAGAAGATCCGCGCCCTGCGCGACGCGGGCTTCGACATGGACCTGGGCGGCGACGACATCACGTCCGTCCAGTACCAGAACGCCAACAACTCCGTCCGCGTGAACGACGAGTTCATGACGGCCGTCGAGAACGGCACCGACTTCGGCCTGCGTGCCCGCATGACCGGCGAGGTCATCGAGAAGGTCGACGCCAAGGCGCTGTTCCGCAAGCTCGCCGAGGCCGCGTGGGCCTGTGCCGACCCGGGCATCCAGTACGACGGTGTGATCAACAACTGGCACACCTGCCCCGAGTCCGGCCGCATCACCGCGTCCAACCCCTGCAGCGAGTACATGCACCTGGACAACACGTCCTGCAACCTCGCCTCGCTGAACCTGATGAAGTTCCTGAACGACGACGGCAAGGGCAACCAGTCCTTCGACGCCGAGCGCTTCGCCAAGGTCGTCGAGCTCGTCATCACCGCGATGGACATCTCCATCTGTTTCGCGGACTTCCCGACCCAGAAGATCGGCGAGAACACCCGCGCCTTCCGCCAGCTCGGCATCGGCTACGCCAACCTCGGCGCCCTGCTGATGGCGACCGGCCACGCGTACGACTCGGACGGCGGCCGCACCCTCGCCGCGTCGATCACCTCGCTGATGACCGGCACCGCGTACAAGCGCTCCGCCGAGCTGGCCGCCATCGTCGGCCCGTACGACGGCTACGCCCGCAACGCCGACTCGCACAAGCGCGTCATGAAGCAGCACGCCGACGCGAACGCCGTCGCGCCGCGCACCGAGGACCTGGACAACGCGATCTGGGCCGCGGCCACCGAGGCCTGGCAGGACGTCCTGCGCCTCGGCGAGAAGAACGGCTTCCGCAACTCCCAGGCCTCCGTCCTCGCGCCGACCGGCACCATCGGTCTCGCGATGTCCTGCGACACCACCGGTGTCGAGCCGGACCTGGCCCTGGTCAAGTTCAAGAAGCTCGTCGGCGGCGGCTCGATGCAGATCGTCAACGGCACCGTCCCGCAGGCCCTGCGCCGCCTCGGCTACATCGAGGAGCAGATCGAGGCGATCGTCTCCCACATCGCCGAGCACGGGAACGTCGTCGACGCCCCGGGCCTGAAGACCGAGCACTACGAGGTCTTCGACTGCGCGATGGGCGAGCGCTCCATCTCCGCGATGGGCCACGTCCGCATGATGGCCGCGATCCAGCCGTGGATCTCCGGCGCGATCTCGAAGACGGTCAACATGCCGGAGTCGGCGACCGTCGAGGAGATCGAGGAGATCTACTTCGAGGCGTGGAAGATGGGCGTCAAGGCGCTCGCGATCTACCGCGACAACTGCAAGGTCGGCCAGCCCCTCTCCGCCAAGAAGAAGGAGGAGGAGAAGGCCGAGATCACCGAGAAGGCCGAGGAGACCATCCGCACGGCGGTCGAGAAGGTCATCGAGTACCGTCCGGTCCGCAAGCGCCTCCCCAAGGGCCGCCCGGGGATCACCACCTCCTTCACGGTCGGTGGCGCCGAGGGCTACATGACGGCCAACTCCTACCCGGACGACGGCCTGGGCGAGGTCTTCCTGAAGATGTCCAAGCAGGGTTCCACCCTCGCGGGCATGATGGACGCCTTCTCGATCGCCGTCTCCGTCGGCCTGCAGTACGGCGTCCCGCTGGAGACGTACGTCGCGAAGTTCACCAACATGCGCTTCGAGCCGGCCGGTATGACGGACGACCCGGACGTGCGCATGGCGCAGTCGATCGTCGACTACATCTTCCGTCGCGTGGCGCTGGACTTCCTGCCCTTCGAGACCCGCTCGGCGCTCGGCATCCACTCCGCCGAGGAGCGTCAGCGCCACCTCGACACCGGCTCCTACGAGCCGCTCGACGAGGAGGAGCTCGACACCGAGTCCCTCGCCCAGTCGGCGCCCGTCGCCGCCGTGGCCAAGCCGGTGGCGATCGTCCCGGTCCCGGCCCCCAAGACGGCGCACAGCAACGCCGAACTGGTCGAGATGCAGATGGGCGTCTCCGCCGACGCTCCGCTCTGCTTCTCGTGCGGTACGAAGATGCAGCGCGCCGGCTCCTGCTACATCTGCGAGGGCTGCGGCTCCACCAGCGGCTGCAGCTGAGCCCGTGCGGGTAGCGGACCGCTGACCCGCCGCACGTGAACGAAGGGGACCGGCCCGTGGCCGGTCCCCTTCGCCGTACCCGCGCGGGGCCCCGCTAGTGGGGGATGGCCCGGGACGGCCGGGTGACCAGGTCCTCCCGGAACTCGGCGATCCTCGAGTGGACCTGGCGCATCAGGTGGGTGTCCTCGATGCGGTCCAGGTAGAGGCAGCGGTCGGCCAGCCCGCGCAGCTCGAAGGCGAAGCACAGGGACATCAGCGGGTTCACGAAGAGCTCGCTGCCCCGGGTGCGCTCGGTGAACCGGACGTCGCCGAAGGAGCCGCGGACAGCCGCCGCGATCGAACCCGCCACGATGCTCGGCCGGTCCGGCGTGTGGTCCTGGGCGTGGGCCACGGCGTCCAGGAAGAGCGCCCCCTCCCGGGTCGCCCGGGGTATCGAGAACGCGCCGAGGTACGCCCCCTCCCGCTCCAGCGCCGCGATGTTCTCCAGGACCAGGGCGTGGCTGACCCCGTGGTACGCGTCCACGCCGAAGCCGACCGACACCACGAGCCGTTCCGGTACGTCGTCCAGCGCGGCCAGCGCCGCCACGCTGGTCAGGTCCTCCTCGGGCGTGCCGAGGCCGGCCTCGTCGCCCCGCATCAGGATGTCCGTGCCCCCGTCGACCAGCACCACCGCGTCGATCCGGTGGAGGTCGATCAGGGCCCGGTAGGCGGCGCGCAGCGGCTGCACCCCGACCTGGGGGAAGGCGTACACAGTCGAGGGGTAGTGGTGGAGCCGGAGCCAGCGGGCGAGGGTCCGCTCCGGGAAGTAGGACAGGTGCGGCGCGGAGTCGGGGGTGACGGCGGCCAGGTCGGGGGCCGCCCAGTCCTCGGCGGGCAGGCCGGCCAGGGTGCTGAAGGAGAGGTTCGCCAGGTACACCTCCTTGCCCTGGTGCAGCAGCGACAGCGCGATGGGCAGGCCCGAGTAGACGTCGAAGCCCCCGCCGGCGCCGGCGACGAGCACGCGCTCGGCGGTGGCCAGACGGCCGAAGAGGGGGTTGGTGTGCAGGGCGGTCATGGCGATCATTGTGCGTGGCCCGGGCGCGCGCGGGCACGGGGATTTCACGGCGGGGGAGTGGAGAGCCATGTGGAGCGGTGACGAGCTGGACCTGGACGCGTACCTGGCACGGATCGGGCTCGGCGGCGGAACGGGCCGGGCGCCGGGGGAACTCCGGCCGGACCTCCGGACGTTGTACGAGGTGCACCGGGCCCATACCGCCGCCATCCCCTTCGAGAGCCTGGACGTCCTGCTCGGCCGCCCCGTCGAGCTGGAGGTCAAGGCGCTGGAGGACAAGCTCGTACGCGCCCGCAGGGGCGGCTACTGCTACGAGCAGAACTCGCTGCTGGCCGCCGCCCTGGAGCGGATCGGCTTCGAGGTGTCCGGGCGCGGCGCCCGCAACCGCACCCGGGGCGATTCCCTGCTGGCGGTGACGCACGCCGTGCTGGTCGTCACCGTCGGGGGCGAACCGTGGCTCTGCGACGCCGGATTCGGCTACATGGGCCCGCGCGAGCCCGTCCCCCTCGCGCGGCCCGGCACCGAGGTCCGCCAGGGCGCTTGGACGTACGCGGTCCACGAGGAGGAGGGGGGCGTCCTCGTCCTGCGGGCCCGCCGCGGGGAGGGCTGGTGGGACCTGTACGCCTTCTCCCCGCAGCGGTACCACCCCGTGGACTTCGTCGTGCTGAACCACTACAGCTCCACGCACCCCCGGTCCGCCTTCGTCGGGAAGACCATCGTGCAGCACCCCGGGGAGGCCGTGCGCAGGACGCTCGTCGGGCGCGAGCTGACGCGGCTGTTCCCCGACGGGCGGACCGAGCGGGAGCCGGTGGAATCCGACCGGCTGATCGCCCTCCTCGACCGGGAGTTCGGTCTTCGGCTGCCCGAGCGGGATGCGGCGGAACTGGTACGGATCCACGGCTCCGGGGACTGACCGGGACCGCGCCCGGCCCGTACGATGGCGCGGTGCTGGTCAAGTGGATTCGCTGCACGGTGACGGACCGACGCGGGTTCGAGCGCGGGCAGCGCAAGTGGGCGGGGCTGCCCGGCGAACCGGGATTCCGGGGGCAGGGCGGCGGCTGGAGCAGAGGCCGGCAGGGGGTCGCGCATGTCTTCGCGTTCTGGGAGAGCCGTTCCTTCTACGACTCCTTCATGGCCCGCTCGCACGACAGGCTGGCGGCCTCGCAGAACGGCACCTACACCGATGCCCGGGTGACGCTCTTCGACCACCGCTTCGACGTGAAGACCGGCTTCGAGCCGCGCTTCAGCGACGCCGACGTGGTGCGCGTCGCCCACACCCGGGTGCGGGAGGGGCGGGTGGACCATTTCGCGCTGATGCAGGAGAAGGTCTGGAACCCCGCCATGGCGGGATCGCCCGGGATGATCCGGGGCCTGTTCGGGGAGGCGCCCGGCCGGGAGTTCCTGGTGCTGTCGATGTGGCGGGCGGCGGCGGAGCACGGCAAGTACCGGCAGGAGCGGGTCGAGCGGCTCTCGCTGCGCGCGCAGACCGAGGCCGACGTGGAGGCGCTCACCGGGGACGTCGTCGACCTCGAACCCAGCTGGACGGTATGACCGTAGGACAAGCGCCGCCCCCGTCCGGCGTGCCCGGGGCGCACCGGCCCCGGCGGCCGAATAGGGTCGGGGGATGGTTCGACCACGGCGCATCGTCCTTGTCCGGCACGGGGAATCGGAGGGGAACGTCGATGACACGGTGTACGAGCGGGAGCCCGACCACGCCCTGCGGCTGACCCGCACCGGCCAGGAGCAGGCCGCGGCCGCCGGGGAGCGGCTGCGCGAGCTCTTCGGCGAGGAGAGCATCAGCGCGTACGTCTCCCCCTACCGCCGGACCCTGCAGACCTTCCGCGAGCTGCGGCTGGACCCGTCGCGGGTACGCGTGCGCGAGGAGCCCCGGCTGCGCGAGCAGGACTGGGGGAACTGGCAGGACCGCGACGACGTGAAGCTCCAGAAGGCGTACCGGGACGCGTACGGGCACTTCTTCTACCGCTTCGCGCAGGGCGAGTCGGGCGCCGACGTGTACGACCGCGTCGGTTCCTTCCTGGAGAGCCTCTACCGCAGCTTCGAGGCCCCCGACCATCCGCAGAACGTCCTCCTGGTCACCCACGGGCTGACGATGCGGCTGTTCTGCATGCGCTGGTTCCACTGGTCGGTGGCCGAGTTCGAGGCCCTCTCCAACCCGGGCAACGGCGAGTACCGCGTCCTGCTGCTCGGACCCGACGGCCGGTACCGGATGGACCGCCCGTTTGAGCGGTGGACCACACCCGAGCCTTATGACCTGGACGGCTAAAGTGACGCGCGATGACCGCTGAATCCACTTCCGAAACGCGTTACGCACGCGCCCTGTCCAGCCTCCGCGGGCTGGCCCTGGGGGACGCCCTGGGCTCCCAGTACTTCGTTCCCGTCAACTATCCGCTGCTGAAGCGGCGCGAGCTGCCGGCCGGCAGCGAGCCGTGGCAGTGGACCGACGACACCGAGATGGCCTGCTCGGTGCTGGCGGTGCTCGCCTCGCACGGCCGCGTCGACCAGGACGCGCTGGCGGCCTCCTTCGCGGACCACCACGACTTCGACCGCGGCTACGGGCCCGCCGTGAACCGGATGCTGCGACTCGTCCGGGAGGGCGAGGACTGGCGCACGCTGGCCGCCGAGCTCTTCAACGGGCAGGGCTCCTGGGGCAACGGCGCCGCGATGCGGATCGCCCCGCTCGGCGCCTGGTACGCGGACGACCCCGAGCAGGCCACGCACCAGGCGGAGATCTCCGCCTACACCACCCACCAGCACCGCGAAGCGGTGTGCGGGGCGATGGCCGTCGCCGCCGCGGCCGCGCTGGCGGCGTCCCCGGACGGGCCGCCGACCGCCGCGGACCTGCTGGACGGGGTGATCGCGCTGGTGCCGCGCAGCGCCGTCGGTGCGGGCGTGCGCCGGGCGCGGGACATGCTGGACTACGGCGACGCGACGACCGTCGCCGCGGTGCTGGGCTGCGGGCGGCGCACCAGCGCCCACGACACGGTGCCCTTCGCGCTGTGGTCGGCGGCCCGGGCGCTGGACGACTTCGAGCGGGCGTTCTGGACCACCGCCCAGGTGGGCGGTGACGTGGACACCACCTGCGCGATCGTCGGCGGCGTCCTGGGCGGGCGCGGGGAGGCGGCGCTGCCGCAGGCGTGGCTGGACCGCACCGAGGCGCTTCCGGCGTGGCTGCCGGGCCTGCCCGGCTGACGGGTACCGGCTGCTGAGGGGTACCGGCCGGGTGGCGCCGGTGCCGGGTGGGCGGGTGCCGGGCGCGGGGGTGGTTCCGCGCCCGGTGTTCCTCGTACGTCTGTCCGCTCCGTCGTGGGGGAGGGGCCGGGCCGGGTGTTCAGGCCGCGGGGCCGGCCCCGGCGGCGGCTCCGCTCAGGGCCTCCAGGTCGCTCTTGCGGACGCGGATCACCAGGAGCGCGGTGGCCAGTGCCAGCCCCGCCATGGCGACGGCGGCGATGAAGGCGGTGGAGATGCCCCGGGTGAGGACGAGGTCCCCCCAGGGGTCCGGCAGCCGGCCGCTCTCCTTGAAGGCGGCCAGCCGGCCCGGTTCGGCGTGCGCCATGAAGTCCGGGACCTGCTTGGCGGCTTCGTCGCGGCCGGCGGTGCCGAAGACGGTGACCAGGATGGACAGGCCGAGCGAACCGCCCACCTGCTGGCTGGCGTTCAGGAGCCCGGAGGCCGCGCCGGCCTCCTGGGGTGCCACGCCGGAGACGGCGGTGAGGGTGAGGGTGACGAAGTTGAGGCCCATGCCGAAGCCGAACAGCAGCATCGGGCCGAGCACGCCGGACAGGTAGGTGCTGTCGGTGCGGATGAAGGTCAGCCAGGCCAGGCCGATCCCGGTCAGGGCCGAGCCGGCGACCATGAACGGCTTGGGGCCCAGGCGCGGCAGGAAGCGCTGCGAGAGTCCGGCGGCGGCGATGATCGCCACCGTCACCGGCAGGAAGCCGAGGCCGGACCGGACGGGCGAGAAGTCCAGTACGTTCTGCACGAACTGGACGATGAAGAAGAACATGCCGAACATGGCGGCGGCGAGACCGAGCATGATCAGGTAGGTGCCGGCGCGGTTGCGGTCGGCGAACATCCGCAGCGGGATGATCGGTTCGGCGGCGCGCGACTCGATGAGCACGAAGAGGCCGAGCAGGACGACGGCGGTGGCGAAGGAGCCGATGGTCAGGGAGTCGCGCCAGCCGTCCTCGGAGGCGCGGATGAACCCGTAGACGAGCGAGGTCATTCCGGCGGTGGAGGTGAGCGCGCCGGCGGCGTCGAAGCGGCCCGGGTGCCGTTCGGACTCGTTGATGTAGAGCGGGGCGAGGACGGCGATGAGCACGCCGATCGGCACGTTGACGAAGAGCACCCAGCGCCAGTCCAGCCACTCGGTGAGCATGCCGCCGGCCAGCAGACCGACGGCGCCGCCGCCGGCGGACACGGCGGCGAAGACCCCGAAGGCGCGGTTGCGGTCGGGGCCTTCGGCGAAGGTCGTGGTGATCAGGGCGAGTGCGGTCGGCGAGGCGATGGCCCCGCCGACGCCCTGGAGGGCGCGGGCCGCCATCAGCTGCCAGGGCTCCTGGGCGAAGCCGCCGAGCAGGGAGGCCAGGGTGAACAGCAGGATTCCGGCCACGAAGACGCGGCGCCGGCCCAGGATGTCGCCGGCCCGGCCGCCGAGCAGCAGCAGTCCGCCGAAGGCGAGGGTGTAGGCGCTGATCACCCAGGACAGGTCGGTGGTGGAGAAGGAGAGGGCCGTCTGGATGTGCGGGAGCGCGATGTTCACGATGGTCGCGTCGAGGACGACCATCAGCTGGCAGGCGGCGATGACGGCGAGCGCCACCCCAGGACGTCCGGGCCGTCGGGCGGCCCCCGGAATCCGTGGCTTCGCGAGTTGGACGCTTGTCACGGTGGATCCCCCCGAAGTGAAATAGTGAACGCAACCGTTCACTGCGGGTCCACGGTAGGAGCCCGGACGCAGGGAACACAAGCGTTCACTAAGGCCGAAAATGCGCGCGAGAAACGCGTCGGCCGGTCGGAGGTACGGGTATGGCGGGTTCGGGCTGGTCGGCGGGGGCGGCGCCGGCGCGCAGACGGGGTCCGGCGCTCGAACGGGCGATTCTGGACTCGGCGCTGGAGCAGCTGAGCACCGTCGGCTGGAACGCCCTCACCATGGAGGCGGTCGCCGCCGGGGCGCGCACCGGCAAGGCGGCCGTCTACCGGCGCTGGCCCACCAAGACCGATCTGGTGGCGGAGGTGCTGAGGGCGGGGCTGCCCGCGCTGGGGGAGATCGCCGACCACGGATCGGTGCGCGAGGACCTGTACCGGCTGTGCGTGCGGATGCGGGACGTCATGCGCTCCCAGGCCGGGGTGGCGCTGCGCGCGGTCCTTCACGAATGCGACCACGCCCATGCCGGCCTGTTCCGTGAGGTGATCTGGAAAGGCCTGCACGAACCGGCGCACGAGGTGATATGCGAGCTGTTCCAGCGCGGAATCGAGCGGGGAGAGGTTCGCTCCGACGCCACGAGCCCCATGCTCACCGAGGTGATCCCGGCGATGCTCATGTACCGCGCCAAGGTGTGCGGAAGCGAATGGCCGGACGTCGAGATCGCGGAGATGATCGACGCGCTGATGGTGCCGATGCTCCGGGCGTGAACCGCCGGGAAGCCCCGGCGGGAGCCGCGGAGGCGCTTGCCCCGGGCCGGGGTGTGCAGGCGGCCCGGGGCGGCGTAACCTTGCTGGCGCCATGCCGTACGAAGCACCCACCCACACCGTCGAGCGCTCCCTCCGTGCAACCACCGGCGCCAAGGTCATCGCCGGGGTCGACGAGGTCGGACGAGGGGCCTGGGCCGGTCCCGTCACCGTCTGCGCGGCGATCACCGGCCTGCGCCGGCCGCCCGAGGGGCTCACCGACTCCAAACTGCTCACCCCGAAGCGACGCGACGCCCTCCTCGAGGTCCTGGAGGACTGGGTCACCGCGAGCGCCCTCGGGCACGCCTCCCCGGAGGAGATCGACGAGCTCGGGATGACGGCGGCCCTGCGGCTCGCGGCGGTACGCGCGCTGGAGGCGCTCCCGGTGCGGCCCGACGCGGTGATCCTCGACGGCAAGCACGACTACCTCGGCCCGCCCTGGCGGGTCCGGACGGTCATCAAGGGCGACCAGTCCTGCGTGGCCGTGGCCGCGGCCTCGGTGATCGCCAAGGTGCGGCGCGACCGGATGATGGCCGAACTCGGCGAACCGGGCGACGGAACCGAGGACTTCGCCTTCGCCGCGAACGCGGGCTACCCCTCGCCGGTCCACCGGGCCGCGCTGGAGCTGCGCGGGCCCACCGCGTACCACCGGCTCTCGTGGTCCTACCTCGACGCGCTGCCCCAGTGGCGGCACTTGAAGAAGGTGCGCCGCAGCGAGGAAGCGCTGGAGCTGGAAAACGGAGGCCAACTCGGCTTCGATTTCTGATCGCACCCACGTGCCACCGACCGGTACGTTTCGTACCGGTGTTTGATAGATATCAACTCATGCCTCTCACCCCCGCCATCGAGGAGCCTCAGATTCACGAGAGTGCCCAGGGTCCCCGCGTCACGCCGGCCGCGAGCCGCACCGCGCAGACCCCCCGCCCCGTACCTGGTCCGCGTCCCGCAGCCGTTCCCCGGCCCGGGCGCCCCGGTCCCACCCCCGCCGCGGCGAACCGCGCGGGTGTCGCCCCCCGGCCCGGTCCGCCCGCGCCGCGCGCGGCCGAGCCCACCCCCGGACCCGTTCCCGCAGCCCCCACCGCACCGTCGGTCTCGGCGGCGGTCCCGCAGGTCCAGCTGATCCCGGCCTCCGCCGAGGGTGCGCTGGACGCGGCCGAGGAGGCCGTGGACCTGCTGCTCGACACCGGGCGCGCGCCCGGCGAGATCCTGGTGATCACCACCGGCGACCCGCACCCGTGGGCCGCCCACGAACTGTCCTTCGGCGAGGCCTCCTACTGGGCCCAGCACGACGCCGGGGACGACGTCTTCTACGCGGACGCGGCGCACGTGCAGCGTGCTTCCGGCCGCCCCGTCGTGGTCTTCGCGGCCAACGGGGGACCGGCCTCGGCCACCTCCACCGCACTGCCGGTGGCGCTCGGCCGGGCGGGTGCCCTGCTGATCGTGTGCGGCGACGTCACGCAGATCAACTCCGTGCTGGGTGCGGGCGTCTGACGCCCCGTATCCCGCACGGGCGAGGGGCGGGGCGGGCCTCGGGCCGGCCCCGCTGAAGTCCGGAGCCCGACCAGCCGTACCCCCGTCCCGGGAGTACGGCCGTGAGGGCTGCCCCCGCCCGTATGCGGCGGTGCCCGACGGCTTCCGAAGGCGTACGGGTCCTGCCGCCGAAGGGGGTCGGGACCCCGCCACCGGAGCCCGGGACCCCCGCGGGCCCGCCGGCGCGCGGGGGGCTCAGCGCGCGGCGGTCCGGCGCAGGGGCTCCGAGGTACCGCCCACGGTGCTCAGCGTCAGCGGCGTGAGCTCGGGGGTCCGGGAACCGAGCGGCTCGGGCCGGGAGTCCGAACCGGGACGGCGCCCGCCCCGCCCCTCACCCACCACCTGCCAGCCGCCGCGGGTCAGCGTGATGTACGCGCCGCAGCGCAGCCCGTGCAGGGTGCAGGCGTCGCGCAGCCCCCACATCCAGGCGCCGTCCTCCTCGGTCCAGCGCTCGTCGCCGTCACGGCAGTACATCAGCACCGCCGTCCGGACCGGAGTGCGGCGCCGCAGGTCGTGCGGGATCACCCGGCGCAGCCGCGACAGCAGCGCGTTGCGGTACTCCCAGCCGTCCGCCGAAGCGGACTTCTGCACGAACGAGGCGCTCGCGACGAGCTCTTCCTCGGGACCGAGCACGGCTATGACGGCGGTGGAGGGCGCCGGGCTGTGCCGGGAGTGCAGGCCGCTGACCACCTCGCGCGGATTGCGGAGCAGGGGAACCCCCGCCGCGGTCCACTCGGAGGGTTCGAGCAGTCTGCCGTGCCGGCTGGCGCCACCGGCCGCCGCTGCCAGTGACGTGGTCGAGGACGGGGCGAATCCGAAGGTCACGGTCCTCCCTTCGGGTACACGCCCGCGTACGGGCACGGCTGAGGTGTGGGCGCGCCGCAGCGCGGCCCAGGAGAGTGCCGACGAGCCGAGCGGGAGCACTCCGATTCTCGCGTGGCCCGCTCGGATGGGGCAATGAGCATTTGCGGCCGCGGACCGGAATTCGCCGGTATGCCGCTCATATCCTTGCCCCGTCACGCCGAAGACGACGCATTCCGCTACGGCTGGAGCGCCAGCACCAGCGGAAACACCCCCTCGGCCCCCGCCCGCCGCAGCAGCCTGGCGGCCACCGCGAGGGTCCAACCGCTCTCCGCGCGATCGTCCACGAGGAACACCGGACCCCGGACCTCGGAAAGGCTCGCCGCCAGGGCTGGCGGCACGGTCAACGCCTGGTGGAGCCCCCGGACCCGCTGGGCACTGTTCGAGGACGGCAGCCCGAACTGCGGCGCCTGATCCGTGTATTCCAGCGTCCCCAACAGGGGGATCCGCCCCACCTCGGCGATGCGCGCGGCCAGCGAACCGACCAGCTGGGGGCGGCTGCGCGAAGGCAGTGCGACCACGCCCACCGGCCGGGCCGAAGCGTCGGCGGCGCCCGAGGCCCAACCCCCGGGCCCCCGGGCCCAGTCGGCGAGCACGGCCACCACGGCCTGAGCCACATCGTCCGGGACCGGCTGGTCCGCCGCCTGCGGGGCCAGCATCGGGCGCAGCCGGTTGCCCCAGCCGATGTCGGACAGCCTGCCCAGGGCGCGCCCGGACGACGACTGCTCCCCGGCCGGGATCCGCCCCTTGAGGTCCACACCCACCGCGGCGAGCCCGGTCGGCCACATCCTGCGCGGTTCCAGTTCCACTCCCGGACGGCCCAGTTCGCCCCGGGCGGTGTCCAGCGCCGCACCGGAGACGTCCGCCGTGAAGCGGGCGCCGGCGCAGTTGTCGCAGCGGCCGCAGGCGGCCGCCTCCTCGTCGTCCAGCTGGCGGCGCAGGAACTCCATCCGGCAGCCGGTCGTGGCCGCGTAGTCCCGCATCGCCTGCTGCTCGGCGGCCCGCTGCCGGGCGACCCAGGCGTACCGCTCGGCGTCGTACACCCAGGGCTCGCCGGTGGCGGTCCAGCCGCCCTTCACCCGGTGGACGGCGCCGTCCACGTCGAGCACCTTCAGCATCGTCTCCAGCCGGGTGCGGCGCAGGTCCACGAGCGGCTCCAGCGCGGGCAGCGAGAGCGGCCGCCCCGCCTGGGCCAGCGCGTCCAGGGTGCGGCGCACCTGCTCCTCCGGGGGGAACGCCACCGAGGCGAAGTACTGCCAGATCGCCTCGTCCTCACGGCCCGGCAGCAGCAGCACCTCGGCGTGCTCCACCCCGCGGCCGGCGCGGCCGACCTGCTGGTAGTAGGCGATGGGGGAAGACGGCGAGCCCAGGTGCACCACGAAGCCCAGGTCGGGCTTGTCGAAGCCCATCCCCAGGGCGGAGGTCGCCACCAGGGCCTTGACCCGGTTGGCCTGGAGGTCGCTCTCCGCCTGCTCGCGGTCGGCGTTCTCCGTCTTGCCGGTGTACGAGGACACCGTGTGCCCGCGGTGGCGCAGGTAGGCGGTGACCTCCTCGGCGGCGGCCACCGTCAGGGTGTAGATGATCCCTGAGCCGGGCAGGGCGGCGAGGTGGTCGGCGAGCCAGGCCAGCCGGTGCGCGGCGTCGGGCAGGGCCAGCACCGCCAGGCTCAGGCTCTCGCGGTCCAGCGGGCCGCGCAGCACCAGCGCGTCCGTGCCCGCCCCCGTGCCGAGCTGCTCCGCGACGTCGGCCGTCACCCGGGCGTTGGCGGTGGCGGTCGTCGCCAGCACCGGGACGCCCGGCGGGAGATCGGCGAGCATCGTCCGCAGCCGGCGGTAGTCGGGACGGAAGTCGTGCCCCCAGTCGGAGATGCAGTGCGCCTCGTCGACCACGAGCAGGCCCGTCGCGGCCGCCAGCTTGGGCAGCACCTGGTCGCGGAAGTCGGGATTGTTGAGCCGCTCCGGGCTGACCAGCAGGATGTCCACCTCGCCCGCCGCGACCTCCGCCTGGATGCCCTCCCACTCCTCCGGGTTGGCGGAGTTGATGGTGCGCGCGTGGATGCCCGCCCGCGCGGCAGCCTCGACCTGGTTGCGCATCAGCGCCAGCAGCGGGGAGACGATGACGGTCGGTCCGGCGCCGCTCGCCCGCAGCAGGGACGTGGCCACGAAGTAGACCGCGGACTTGCCCCAGCCGGTGCGCTGGACCACCAGGGCGCGCCGCTTGTGCGCGACGAGGGCCTCGATCGCCCGCCACTGGTCCTCGCGCAGCCGCGCGGTGCCCGTGGGGTCGCCCACGAGACGGGCGAGGACGGAATCGGCCGAGGACCTCAGGTCTGCGTTCATGCCCCCATGCAACCCGATGGCTCTGACATCGCGCCAATGCGGATCCGGACCTGTGGAAATTGAAGATCGAACGAGTTATCCACAGGGGTTTCGGGATCGGAGCGGGCACGGGACCGTCGGACGCATGACGACGAACCACGAATCACCCAGCCCGTCCGGACAGCCCTCCATCAGCCCGTCCGGAGTCCCCACCGAACCCCAGATCACCCTGCGCAGCCCTGCCGAACTGGCCGACGCGCTGCCCTACATGCTCGGCTTCCACCCCACCGACTCCCTCGTCATGGTCGCCGTGCACGGCGAGAACGGACGCTTCGGCGGCCGCCTGCGCGTGGGCATCCCCCTCGCCCCCGCCGAATGGGAGGACACCGCCCGGCAGGTCGCCGAATGCCTCATCCGGGGGAGCGAGCGGCGCGGCGGCAAGCCCGACGGCATCGTGGTCTTCCTCTGCCAGGACCCCCGGGGCGGCGAGAGCGGGCAGCGGGTCATGACCCGGCTGCGGCCGCTCGCCCAGCGGATCCGGATCGCCTGCGGCGCCCTGGACGTCCCGGTCCTGGAGGCGCTGTGCCTCTCCGCAGGCCGCTACTGGTCCTACACCTGCGGCGACGACGGGTGCTGCCCGGCCGAGGGCAACCCGCTGGCGCCGCCCGGCACCTCGGTGATGGCCGCGGCGGCCACCTTCGCGGGGCTCCGGGTACGCGGCTCTCTCAAGGAGATCGAGGGCCGGCTGACCCCGCTCGACGGGGCCTGGGCCGCCGAACAGGAAGAGGCACTGGAGCGGGCGGCCACCGCGCTGGTGCCGAGGATCCTCGACGGGGCCACCCGGGAGGAGGTCGGCGAGCAGACCCTCGCCCTGGCGCGGACCCTGATGAGGCGCATGACCCTCGCGCCGCCCGCCGAGGGCGGCCCCCGCGCAGACGACTGGGACGACGCACTGCTCGGCCACGACGAGGCCGCCGCCGTGATCCTCGGACTCCAGGACCGGGAGATCCGCGACATCGCCGCCGAGTGGATGGAGGACGAGGAGGCCGCGCCCGCCCTGAGGCTGTGGCGCGCCCTGGCCAGGCGCTGCGTCGGCGCCTACGGGGAGCACGCCGCGGCCCCGCTGACCCTGGCCGGCTGGGTGTCGTGGTCCACGGGGGACGAGCCGACCGCCCGGATCGCCTTCGGGCTGGCGCTGCGGGCCGACGCCGAGTACCGGTTCGCCCAGCTCCTCCACCACGCCTGCAACGAGGGCATCGACCCCGAGGGGCTGCGGGAGTGCCTGCGGGAGGAGCGCAGGCGCCGGGAGCCGGGACGCAAGCGGCCCGCCGGAGCCACCCGCCCGCCCGGCCGTCGCACCGGACAGCGCCGCCGCGCCTCCCGCCGCACCGAGGGGAGCGGGCAGTGAGCCCCCGCCGGGGCCCCGCAGGGGTCCTGTGCGGTGCGGTGGGCCGGGACCGGCGCCGGAGTCGGCCCGCCCGGTGCGGGCAGCCACCACCGGGGCCCGTGACCCGGGCGGGGGTGCGGGCGTTCAGCTGGGGGGTGGTGGGGGCCCGGCCGCGCCGCCGCCCCGCAGAACCGGCCGGAGCGCAGACAAGGCGGCACATGGCTCCCCCCGTACCCCGCAGCGGCCCTTCCGGGCCCCCTCCCGCTTCAGTACCCCGCTGGCCGGAATCCGCGCCCGGACACCCGGCGGAGCGCCCGCCGGAGCGCCAGGCCGGCCCGAACGGTTCTGTCGGCCTGGACCGTCCTGTCGGCTCGGACCGCTTGGACCGCTTGGACCGCTTGGCCGGCTCGGACCGCTTGGACGGCTTTGACCGCTCGGCCGGCTCGTCGTCGGGGAGTGCCGCGCTGGCCGGGCAGCCGTCGGGTGCGGGTGCGGGTGCAGGGTGGGGTGCCGCTGCCGGGCCTTCGCCGGGGCAGGCTTCGGGGCCGGAGGACGGTGCCGGGGTGCCCGGGCAGACGGCCGCCGGGGGTGCCGGGCGGCGGGCCGAGCTGCCGCCGGTGCACGGGGCGCTCATCTGCGTTGCCGCGCCCTGCCTGGCCATCTCCCCCGAGCACGGCCAGCTGACCGGCCGCGGGATCGACGGGATCTACCGCTCCGGGCGGAGGCTGCTCTCCCGCTGCGTACTGCGCGTCGCCGGGCGGGACCCGGTATCCGTCCAGGGCCGCAGCATCGGCGCCGACCGGGCCGCCTTCACCGCCACCGTCCGCACCGGGGTCGAGCCCGGACCGGACCCCGACATCGGCGTCGAACGAATCCGCCACGCCGACGGCACCGAGCGCATCACCGTGCGCAGCTACGCCGCCCGTCCCCTGCGACTGCCCGTGGAGGTCTCCCTCGGCACCGACCTGGCCGAACTGGCGGCGATCGCCGCCGGCCGGGCCGGGCCGGAGCTCGCCGCCGGGGTGCACGCGGCCGGGCTGCGCTGGAGCACCGGGGACGCCCTGGCCGTCACCACCGCCGAACCGGCCCCCGACGACGCCCTCGCCTCGGCAGGGCTGCTGCGCTGGGAGCTCGACCTCGGCCCCGGCGAGTCCCGCACCATCGAGCTGCGGACCACCCGTGACCGCACCGCGCGGGCCCCCGCCGGGCAGGTGGCGAACCCCCTGGCCGCAGCCCGCGCCGAGGGGGACGACCCGAGGGCCGACGCGTGGTTCCGCACCAGTCTCGAAGACCTCCGGGCCCTGCTCCTGCGCGACCCCGCCGAACCCGGCGACGCCTTCGCGGCGGCGGGAGTGCCGTGGCGGCTCGGGCCGGCCCCTGCGGAGTCGCT
The DNA here is from genome assembly GCF_045160885.1 of Streptomyces sp. NBC_00158. NCBI lineage: Bacteria > Bacillati > Actinomycetota > Actinomycetes > Kitasatosporales > Streptomycetaceae > Streptomyces > Streptomyces sp. NBC_00158. The sequence continues at coordinate 1,691,957 of NZ_CP108161.1, read as the reverse complement.
GTGGGCCGCGCGGATGGCACTGCCGCTCGGCACCGGACTGGCCGCCGCCACGCTGCGGACCCTGGCCCGCGGGCAGACCGGGGGCCGGGGCCCGGACGCGGGGAAGATCCCGGGTCCGCTGAGGGCCGCCGGGCCGCAGCTGCCGCCCGGGTGCACCGGGACCGAAGCCACCCTCGGCTTCCCGGCGGTGCTCGCCGAGGCGCGGCGGTGGGGCCTGCCCGAGGGCGAGGTGGCCCGGCTGCTGCCCGCCGCCGAGCGCTGCCTGGACTGGCTGCGCGGGGCGCTGGGGGAGGACGGCTTCCTCGCCGACCCCGACCCGGGGCCCCGCCGCTGCGAGACCCAGGCCCACGCGCACCGGGCCGCGCTGCTGGGCGCCGACCTGCTGGACGGGTGCGGGCGCGGCGGAGCGGGGGAGTGGCGGGAATGGGCGGCCGCCCTGCGGGAGAGGTTCCGGGCCCGGTTCTGGATCGACGGTCCGGACGGGGGCCGCCCCGCGGCCGCCCTGCATCCCGACGGGCGGCCGCTGCCGCGGCTCACCGGAGCCGCCGCGCACCTGCTGGACACGGGCCTGCTGGGTGGGGGCCGGATGGCGCCCGGGCTGCTGGACCCCGTCCGCACCGAACAGCTCGCCCGGCTGCTCGGAGCCCCCGCCATGGACTCGGGGTGGGGGCTGCGGAGCATGGCGGCCCGGGAGCCCGGGCACAACCCCTTCGGCCACCGCTCGGGAGCCGTCCGGGCCCACGAGAGCGCCGTCGCGGTGGCCGGGCTCGCCCAGGCGGGCTTCGAGAAGGAGGCCTCCGGTCTGCTGCGGGGGCTGCTCGACGCGGCCGAGGCCTTCGGGTACCGGCTGGCGGAGATGCACGCCGCCGAGCAGCGCACCGCGGGCAGCGCGCCCCTGCCCCACCCGGCGGCCTGCCGGCCGGCCGCGGTGGCCGCGGCCGCCGGGATCCACGCGCTCACCGCCCTCGCCGGCATCCGCCCGGACGCCCCGGCGGGCACGGTGGCCGTGACCCCCAGGGCGGGCGCCCCCCTCGGCGCCCTGCGCCTCGCCGGGCTGCGGGTGGCGGGGGAGCCCTTCACCGTCCGGATCAGCCGTCTCGGCATCGGCATGGTGGAGGAGGCGGCCGATGGGCTCCAACTGGGAGGCTGAGAAGAGGCCCGCGCGGTGGCCACCGGTGCTAGGGAGGATCCTGACTGGGGTCCAGATCACCGTCCTCGGGATCACGAAACGACTGTTTATCGTCAGGCAGACGACTATGATCGCGGCATGTCGCCCTACGACCCGTCGGCCTTCCCGCCCTTCGCCGTCACCGTCGACCTGGTCGTGCTCACCGTGCGGCGCCACGCGCTCTGCGCGCTGGTCGTCCGACGGGGTGAGCAGCCGTTCCAGGGGCGCTGGGCGCTGCCCGGAGGCTTCGTGCGCGGGGACGAGGACCTGGCGGGCGCCGCAGCCAGGGAACTCTCCGAGGAGACCGGACTGTGCGCGCACGACCCGGCCGCGCCCGGCGTGGACAACGGCGCACACCTCGAACAGCTCGCGACCTACGGGGACCCGAAGCGTGACCCCCGGATGCGGGTGGTCAGCGTGGCGCACCTGGTCCTCGCCCCGGACCTGCCCGCCCCGCGGGCCGGGGGCGACGCCAACAGCGCCCGCTGGGCTCCCGTCGACGAACTCCTCGAAGGCCCCGACCAGGCCTCCGCCGGGCTCGCGTTCGACCACGCGACGATCCTCGCCGACGGCGTGGAGCGGGCCCGTTCCAAGATCGAGTACTCCTCGCTGGCCACCGCCTTCTGCCCGCCCGAGTTCACCGTCGGCGAGCTGCGCCGGGTGTACGAGGCCGTGTGGGGCGTGGCGCTCGACCCGCGCAACTTCCACCGCAAGGTCACCGGCACCCCCGGGTTCCTGGTACCCGCCGGGGGGACGACCACCCGTCAGGGCGGGCGGCCCGCCCAGCTGTTCAGGGCCGGCGGGGCCACCCTGCTCAACCCGCCGATGCTGCGCCCCGAGGTCTGATCTGCCGGAGACCCGGCGGTGGTGCCCTCCGCCGTCCGGGGGCCGGCCTGCGGCCATATCGGCACGGAGTCGGGCAGGTTGCGTAGAAAATCGGACATATCGCGTTATCTTGCATGCGGTACTCACGCTGCCGCAAAGCGGTCTCACACCCCGCGAGAGAAGCGATGCTCCAGGCCATCGGACTCACCAGCACACCCCGTCGAGATCTCCCGCCCCTCGTGGACGACCTCACCTTCGAGGCCCGCCCGGGGTGCGTGACCGCCCTGCTCGGAGAGCCGGGTTCGGGCAAGACCACCGCGCTGCGGCTCATGCTCGAACTCGAACCGGGCCGCGGCGTCACCTACTTCCGCGGCCGCCCGCTGCACCGGATCCCGCATCCCGGCCGTGAGGTCGGGGTCCTCCTCGGCGACGTCCCCGGGCACCCGTCGCGGACGGTCCGCAACCAGCTCCGGATGCTCTGCGCCGCCGTCGGCGTCCCGGCCTCCCGGGCCGACGCCATGATGGAGGTCGTCGGCATCGGCGGCCTGCGCGACCAGCGCCTCGGCTCGCTCTCGGCCGGGATGGACCGCCGGGTCGGGCTGGCGGCGGCCATGCTCGCCGACCCCTGCACCCTGCTCCTCGACGAGCCCACCGCCGGGCTGGCCCCCCGCGAGCGGGCCTGGCTGCACGGGCTGCTGCGCGGCCACGCCTCCCTGGGCGGGGCCGTGCTCTTCACCACCGACGACGCGAAGGAAGCCGCCCGCAACGCCGACCGGGTCGTCTCCGTCGCCGCGGGCCGGCTCGTCGCCGACCAGGACGCCGCCGACTTCGCGCGCACCCGGCTGCGGCCCAGGGTCGCCGTGCGCACCCCGCACGCCGCCCGGCTCGCCGACGTACTGGGCCGGGAGGCCCGGGCCGCGCACCGGGTCGTGGAGATCGTCGAGGAGAGCGGCAGCCGGCTCTCGGTGTACGGGAGCAACTGCGCCGAGGTCGGCGAGGCCGCGTTCCGCCACGGCGTACTGGTCCACCAGCTCGCGGACGAGACGGGCGACACCGGTGCGCCCGTCCCGCCCGTGCCGCAGGCCCGCACCCGGACCGGCTCGGGGGTCCGGGTGGAGGCCCGGGTGGAAGCCGCGGCGCAGGTCCGCACCGGCCCGGGCGCCACCGCGGCCGGAGGCGACGCGGGCGCCCGTGCGGAGTCCGCCGCCGGACCCGCTGCCGGCACCGCTCCCGTCCCCGTCCCCGCCGCCGGTACCGTCCCTGCCCCTGTCCCCGCTGCCGGCACTGGCCCTGGCCCCGTCCCCGCCGCCGGCGGGCCCGGCGGGCCGGGCGGCGACGCCCCGGCGGCCGCCCCCGAGTCCGCCGGGCGTACGCGGCCCCTCGCGCGGCGGGCCCGGCACGCCCGGCCCGCGCGCCCCACCCCGGCGGTGCGCCGCGTGGGCGGCCCGCTGCGACCGCTGCGCTACGAGCTGCGCCGCGCCTTCGGCACCGCCACCCCCTTCCTCACCGCCGCCCTCGTCGTCGCCGTCTCCGCCGCCACCGCCCTCGTGCTCGCCCGCGCCGGACACACCTCGCAGAACCGGGTCCTCGCCGCGTGGCCGCAGGTGTTCCCGCTGCCCCCGGCCGCGATCGGCGCCGGACTGCTGGGGGCGCTGGCCTTCGGCGAGGAGTACCGGTACCCCGCCCTCGCCGCCGACCGGGGCACCGTGCCGCGCCGGTTGGGGCTGCTCACCGCCAAGCTCGGGGTGTGCGCCGCCCTCGCCCTCGTGCTCGGGGCCCTCGCGGTCACCGCCGACGCCGCCGCGCTCCGCCTCGTCTTCGGGGTCGCCCCGCTGCGCGCCCCGGCCGAGTGGCTCGTTCCGGCGGCGAGTTGGGCCGGACTGCTGGTCGGCTGCGCATGGGCCGGGGTGCTCGCCTCCGGGGTCTTCCGGTCCTCGCTCGCGGGCCTGGGCGCCGTGCTCGCCGTACCGGTGGCGGTCGTACCGCTGGTGCGCAAGGCCCTGGAGGGGCAGTCCGCGTACCCCGCGAGCGGAATCGCCTCCCGGCTGCGCGCCCTGGTCTCCGCACCCTGGCCGCCGGAAGGGGACCGCCTCGTACTGGGGGCCCTTCGGGTGATGGCCCAACCCGTGGGAACCGCACTCGTGTTGTCGTTGATGGTCCTGTTGTGCGCCTATGGGTTCACAGGACTGCGCGCCCGAGTCCGTTGGTGATCGTTCCGGTGCGGGAGGCGACTGCGGGGCGATCGTAGAAGTCCGCTTCGCGCGGAATCACGCGAAGCGGACCGCAACTCCCCGCAAAAAGCCCGGTTCCTTACGATAAGGCGTCAATTGCGCAGGTGGCACCGATCACCCTTTCGTGTGCTTTTCACCAAAGACCTCAAGGGTCATGGAGGCGCAGCCGACAAAGGATTCGTGAGTACCCTTGCGCACACCATGATGACCGCCGCCCGCCATGCCGACACCGGCCTCGCCGGCTCGGGCGAACTCGACCGCTACCCCTACGCGGAGGCCGCCGGCCCCGACCGGGTCGGACCACCCCACTGGGACGGCGCCGACGTCGAGTTGAGCCGCGTCGGACGCCGGGCGGCCGGCAGTCGCGGCCGTGGCCTGCACGGCCAACTCGTCCAGCAGCTCGGTCAGATGATCGTCTCCGGCGACCTCGGCGCGGACCGTCCGCTGGTCCCCGAGGAGATCGGCCAGCGCTTCGAGGTCTCCCGCACCGTCGTCCGCGAGTCGCTGCGGGTCCTGGAGGCCAAGGGCCTCGTCAGCGCCCGTCCCAACGTGGGCACCCGGGTCCGGCCGGTCGCCGACTGGAACCTCCTCGACCCCGACATCATCGAGTGGCGCGCCTTCGGCCCCCAGCGCGACGACCAGCGCCGCGAGCTCAACGAGCTCCGCTGGACCATCGAGCCGCTGGCCGCCCGCCTCGCCGCCGGCCACGACCGCCCCGACGTCCAGCAGCGCCTCTCCGACATGGTCGAGATCATGGGCCACGCCCTCGGCCAGGGCGACGCGATCACCTTCGCCCGCGCCGACCACGAATTCCACGCGCTCCTGATCCAGATCGCGGGCAACCGCATGCTGGAGCACCTCTCGGGCATCGTCTCCGCCGCCCTCCAGGTCTCCGGCAGCCCCATCACCTCCTGCGACCGCCCCAGCGAGACCTGCGTGGCCCACCACGCGCGGATGGTGGAGGCCCTGGCCTCCGGCGACGGCGCGGGTGCCGAGAGCGCCATGCGCCAGCTCCTGACGGTGCATCCGGAGGTCGAGCGCGTGGTCCCCGCCCCGCGCGAGCACTGACGCTCCGACGCACGGGGGCGTGGGAGCGCACCACCGGTCGCCGGGCCCGTTCGGGCCCGGCGACAGCGGCGTGCGGGCTCCGCGCGCGGGACCCTCGCGGGCGGCCCCCGGCGCGTGCGCACGACCGCGGTACCGGCCCGGCCGCACATGCGGTGTGACGCAGGCCACCACGGGGTGCACTCGGGACACGAAGATTGGGCGTAACGCTCCGCGACGTCACGCGATGACCTAAGAGGTGATGGCCGACGGAGGGAAGACAGCAGCCCTTGGGGATGCTGTGCAGCTCCCCGGCCCCTGCCCGCGCCCCCGGCCCATCCCCAGTCGGTGGTCGTCGGCTCCGGTCCAGCACCAGGCCGGGGTCGGAAGCCGTTCCCATCGTTCCGAGAGGTTGTTCGTGTCGGCCAGCACATCCCGTACGCTCCCGCCGGAGATCGCCGATTCCGAGTCTGTGATGGCGCTCATCGAGCGGGGCAAGGCCGAGGGGCAGATCGCCGGCGATGACGTGCGTCGGGCCTTCGAGGCTGACCAGATTCCTGCGACCCAGTGGAAGAATGTCCTGCGCAGCCTCAACCAGATCCTCGAGGAAGAGGGTGTGACGCTGATGGTCAGTGCCGCGGAGTCGCCCAAGCGCACCCCACGCAAGAGCGTCGCAGCGAAGACTCCCGCGAAGCGGACGGCGACGAAGACCGTCGCGGCCAAGACGGCGGCCGCCCCGGCAGTGGCCGACACCGTGGCGGAGGCGGGGGCGGCGGACCCCGACACCACCGGCGTGCTCGCCGCGGAGCCCGCAGCCGAGCCCGCCGCGAAGAAGACCGCGGCCAAGAAGACGGCGGCCAAGAAGGCCGCACCCGCCAAGAAGGCCGCCGCGAAGAAGACGGCGGCGAAGAAGACCTCGGCCAAGAAGGACGCCGACGCGGGCGACGAGGAGGCTCCCGAAGAGGGCCCCGACGCCGCGAAGGCGGAGGGCGAGGAAGAGGAAGAGGCCGGCGAGAACAAGGGCTTCGTCATCTCCGACGACGAGGACGACGCCCCCGCCCAGCAGGTCGTCGTGGCCGGTGCCACCGCCGACCCGGTCAAGGACTACCTCAAGCAGATCGGCAAGGTCCCCCTCCTCAACGCCGAGCAGGAGGTCGAGCTCGCCAAGCGCATCGAGGCGGGCCTCTTCGCCGAGGACAAGCTGGCGAACTCCGACAAGCTGGCCCCCAAGCTCAAGCGCGAGCTGGAGATCATCGCCGAGGACGGCCGCCGCGCCAAGAACCACCTGCTGGAGGCCAACCTCCGCCTCGTCGTCTCCCTCGCCAAGCGCTACACCGGCCGCGGCATGCTCTTCCTGGACCTGATCCAGGAGGGCAACCTGGGTCTGATCCGCGCGGTCGAGAAGTTCGACTACACCAAGGGCTACAAGTTCTCCACGTACGCGACCTGGTGGATCCGGCAGGCGATCACCCGGGCCATGGCCGACCAGGCCCGCACCATCCGCATCCCGGTGCACATGGTCGAAGTGATCAACAAGCTCGCCCGCGTGCAGCGCCAGATGCTCCAGGACCTGGGCCGCGAGCCCACCCCGGAAGAGCTGGCCAAGGAACTCGACATGACCCCCGAGAAGGTCATCGAGGTCCAGAAGTACGGCCGCGAGCCGATCTCCCTGCACACCCCGCTCGGCGAGGACGGCGACAGCGAGTTCGGTGACCTCATCGAGGACTCCGAGGCGGTCGTCCCGGCCGACGCCGTGAGCTTCACGCTCCTGCAAGAGCAGCTCCACTCCGTGCTCGACACGCTGAGCGAGCGCGAGGCGGGCGTGGTCTCGATGCGCTTCGGCCTGACCGACGGGCAGCCGAAGACCCTCGACGAGATCGGCAAGGTCTACGGGGTCACCCGTGAGCGCATCCGCCAGATCGAGTCCAAGACCATGTCGAAGCTGCGCCACCCGTCGCGTTCGCAGGTCCTGCGCGACTACCTGGACTGAGGCGGGTCCGCCTGGACTGACCGGGCCCGGACCGGGCGTCCGCCCTGGACCGAGCCGGTCCGCGGAGGACCGGACCGGCGCGCGCCGGGCCGGGTCCGGGGTCGCTCCCGCCCCCGGACCCGGCCGGATCCGCCCGACCGGGTCTTGAGCGTACGCCCGGCGGTCCTGGACCGCCCTTCGAGGGCCGCGGCCCGCTCCCGGTCCGGGCCGGGGCCGCAGGTGCGCATGTTCCCGGGCCATCCCACTCTGGGTGTAATCGAGCACACTCAGAGTCAGGAGGCCTCATGCGTCGTCCCTTCGCCCGTGCCCTGGCGGGCGCTCTGACCCTGGTGGCGGGAGCGGCGGCGGTGCCGCTGGCCCAGGCGCCCAGGGTGTCCGCGGACAGCGTCGTCATAGGCGGGAGCCCGGTACGGGTCGCGGACAGTCCCTGGGTGGTGGCCCTCGCCAGTCGTGACCGGTTCGGAGGTATCCGTGACGGGCAGTTCTGCGGCGGGGTCATCGTCGCCCCGACCACCGTGGTGACGGCCGCCCACTGCCTCGGCCGCCAGGTACTCGGCGGGCCGGTCGAATCCGTCGCCGACTTCCGCGTGATCACCGGACGTACGGAGCTCCGCGCGCCCGAGGGCCGGGAGATCGCGGTGGCCGGGGCCCGGGTCAACCCCGCCTACGACCCCGGGACCAATGCCGGGGACCTCGCCGTGCTGGAGCTGGCCGAAGCGGTGCCGGCGGACCACGTGCTCCCCATGGCCGGGGCGGGCCACGCCGCGTACGGGGCGGGCACCGAGGCGGCCGTGTACGGGTGGGGGGACACCAGCGGCTTCGGCGACTACGCGTACGGGCTGCGGGCGGCGCGGGTCACCGTACTGGCCGATGAGGTCTGCCACCGGGCGTACCCGGGGGACTCCGACGGTCAGTACCGGGAGGACTCCATGGTGTGCGCGGGCGACCGCTCGGGCGGGAAGGACGCCTGCCAGGGGGACAGCGGCGGGCCGCTGGTGGCGCAGGGGCGGCTCATCGGGCTGGTGTCCTGGGGGCGCGGCTGCGGGCGCGCCGACAGCCCGGGGGTGTACACGCGGATCGCACCGTTGGTCGACTTCGTGAACGGCTCCGAGAAGCGCGCACGGCCGAGCGGGGTCTAGGGCACCGCACGGAGCGCCCGGAGGGGCTCCAGGTGCCCGGCAGGCCCCGGGAAGGGGCATCCGGGCCGCCGGGGACGGTGCCCGGAGGGAAGGCGCCGGGTCGCACCGGGCGCCCGGTGACATGAGGACGGGCGGCACCCCTGGATCTCAGGGGTGCCGCCCGTCGACCGGCCTGGCCGGTCCTGGCTCGTCGGATGCGAGGTTCAGGCCTTGTGTCAGCGGTCCTCGTCGGCCGCGCCGGCGGCCGGAGCGGACGTAAGCCGCTCGGTCTCATCCTGTATTTCCGCGGCGATCTTCTTGAGTTCCGGCTCGAACTTACGCCCGTGGTGGGCGCAGAAGAGCAGTTCACCACCGCTCAGGAGGACGACGCGCAGATATGCCTGGGCGCCGCAACGGTCGCATCGGTCAGCGGCCGTCAGCGGGGTCGCGGGTGTCAGAACAGTAGTCACGTCGCCTCTTCTCTAGCTCGACGAGCTGTCGTACCAGGGTCAACATCCAACCAGGCCGAAAACGTTCCCGCTCGCGGCTTTTCCTCGAAACTTCCTTCCGAAGCTGGCCGGCTGCTGCCGGTTGGCGGCGAAGGAGCCGTATTGCATTGCTTTACGGTTTCGCGTTGTCAGTCGTTCGCTTGTAGCAGTTCTCGTCCTCCCCGGCTGAGTGCCGGTTGTTCATGAGGACGTGCCCGAACCCTAAATGGTTCATGCGTCGAAGGGAACGTGATGTTTGCTTCACCCCCACGGGGGATCGAACACCCGTGCGGATCTGCACTAGGCTGTGGAACCCACGAGGGTGGCGTTGCATCGGCTCTACCAGGCCTCGGTACCCTTCGACCGGCGACCCAGCCACCCCTGCGCCCGACCGGGCCAGAAAAGAAATTCAGCGAGGAGCGAACTGCGTGACCGCCGACACGTCCGTGCCTTCCAGCGCGCTGCTGTCCGGAGCAGACCGGGACGGTTCCAACTACACCGCGCGGCACCTGCTCGTCCTCGAAGGCCTCGAGGCCGTCCGCAAGCGCCCCGGCATGTATATCGGCTCCACCGACAGCCGAGGCCTGATGCACTGCCTCTGGGAGATCATCGACAACTCCGTCGACGAGGCCCTGGGCGGCTACTGCGACCACATCGAGGTGATCCTCCACGACGACGCCTCGGTCGAGGTCCGGGACAACGGCCGCGGCATCCCGGTCGACGTCGAGCCCAAGACCGGCCTGTCCGGCGTCGAGGTCGTCATGACCAAGCTGCACGCCGGCGGCAAGTTCGGCGGGGGCTCCTACGCGGCCTCCGGCGGCCTGCACGGCGTCGGCGCCTCCGTGGTCAACGCCCTCTCCGCCCGCCTGGACGTCGAGGTCGACCGGAACAGCTCCACGCACGCCATCAGCTTCCGCCGCGGCGTCCCCGGCGCCTTCACCGAGCAGGGCCCCGAGAGCCCCTTCGACCCGGCGAACGGCCTGCGCAAGGCCAAGCGGATCGCCAAGGGCAAGACGGGCACCCGGATCCGCTACTGGGCCGACCGGCAGATCTTCCTCAAGGACGCCCGGCTCTCCCTGGAGAACCTGTACCAGCGCGCCCGCCAGACGGCCTTCCTCGTCCCCGGCCTGACCATCGTCGTCCGCGACGAGCGCGGCATCGACGGCGCGGGCAAGACCGAGGAGACCTTCCGCTTCGACGGGGGCATCAGCGAGTTCTGCGAGTACCTCGCCCAGGACAAGGCCGTCTGCGACGTGCTGCGGCTGACCGGTACCGGCACCTTCAAGGAGACCGTCCCGGTCCTCGACGACCGCGGCCACATGACCCCCACCGAGGTCACCCGCGAGCTCGGCGTGGACATCGCCCTGCGCTGGGGTACGGGGTACGAGACCGGCGTCAGGTCCTTCGTGAACATCATCGCCACCCCCAAGGGCGGCACCCACGTCTCCGGATTCGAACGCTCGGTCACCAAGACCGTGAACGAGGTGCTGCGCTCCGCGAAGCTCCTGCGCGTCGCCGAGGACGACGTGGTGAAGGACGACGCCATGGAGGGCATGACGGCGGTCGTGACCGTCCGCCTCGCCGAGCCGCAGTTCGAGGGCCAGACCAAGGAGGTGCTCGGCACCTCCGCGGCCACCAGGATCGTGGCCGCAGTCGTCGCCAAGGAGCTCAAGGCCTTCCTGACCTCCACCAAGCGCGACGACAAGCAGCAGGCCCGCGCCGTGATGGAGAAGATCGTCGCGGCCGCCCGGACCCGGATCGCGGCCCGTCAGCACAAGGAGGCGCAGCGCCGCAAGACCGCGCTGGAGTCCTCCTCGCTGCCGGCCAAGCTGGCCGACTGCCGCAGCGACGACGTGGACCGCAGCGAGCTCTTCATCGTCGAGGGGGACTCCGCCCTCGGTACGGCCAAGCTCGCGCGGAACTCCGAGTTCCAGGCGCTGCTGCCGATCCGGGGCAAGATCCTCAACGTCCAGAAGTCCTCGGTCTCGGACATGCTCAAGAACGCCGAGTGCGGCGCGATCATCCAGGTCATAGGAGCCGGCTCCGGCCGTACCTTCGACATCGACGCCGCCCGCTACGGGAAGATCGTCCTCCTCGTCGACGCCGACGTCGACGGCGCGCACATCCGCTGCCTGCTGCTCACGCTCTTCCAGCGGTACATGCGCCCGATGGTCGAGGCGGGCCGGGTCTTCGCGGCCGTGCCGCCGCTGCACCGGATCGAGCTGGTCCAGCCCAAGAAGGGCCAGGACAAGTACGTCTACACGTATTCGGACAACGAGCTGCGCCAGACCCTGCTGGAGTACCAGCGCAAGAACATCCGGTACAAGGACGCCATCCAGCGCTACAAGGGCCTCGGCGAGATGGACGCGGACCAGCTGGCGGAGACCACCATGGACCCCCGCCACCGCACCCTGCGGCGGATCAACATCGGCGACCTGGACTCGGCCGAGCAGGTCTTCGACCTGCTCATGGGCAACGAGGTGGCCCCGCGCAAGGAGTTCATCACCGGCTCCGCGGCCACCCTGGACCGCTCGCGCATCGACGCCTGACCCCTGCGCGGTACCGGCCCTCCACGGCCGGTACCGCGGATGCGGAAACGGCGTTCCGGCACACCGGTGCCGCTCGCTCCATCACCTGAAGGGGTGAAGCACACCGGTACATCAGTCCGGAAACCGACCATCCGGCACATCCTTGTGGGCACGCGGCCAATGCGGCGGCGGACAAGGAGAGTTCGGTGGACAAGCACGAAGGTCGTGATGCCGGAACGATCCGGCTGGACGACCCCTGGTACGACGCACTGGCCGTGGGCTGGGGCGAGGGCGAGGACCCGGTCCCGGCCCAGGTCGCCCCGGCCGCCGGAGGCCGGGCGGCGCCCGGCGCGTCCGAGATCTACCTCGAGGTGCAGCGCAGCGCCGCCTTCCAGGAGGTCCGCGGCCGCTACCGCAGGTTCGTCGTCCCCGCGACCGCCGGTTTCCTCCTCTGGTACGTCGCGTACGTGGTCGCCGCCACCGCGGCGCCGGGGCTGATGGCCCGGCCCGTGGCCGGCGCGGTCAACGTGGCCCTGCTGGCCGGCCTCGGGCAGTTCCTCAGCACCTTCCTGCTGACCTGGGCGTACGCCAGGCACGCGCGGCTGCGCCGGGACCGGGCCGCGCTCGACCTGCGCTGGACGGTGTTCGAGCAGGAGCGCGTGCAGGAACGCGCGCAGGGCCGGGCGTCCCTCCGCGAGCAGGAGCGCGGCCGGCCGCGGACGGTCCGGGGGGAGGGGGCGTGACCACCGAGCACCAGACCCTCGCGCTGATCCTCTTCAGCGCCTTCATCGCGGTCACCCTCGGCATCACCACCTGGGTCAGCCGCAACCGGCACGGCTCGGCCGAGGAGTTCTACGCGGGCGGGCGGCTCTTCTCTCCGATGGAGAACGGTTTCGCCATCGCCGGCGACTACATGTCCGCAGCCTCCTTCCTGGGGATCTCCGGGCTGATCGCCCTCTTCGGATACGACGGCCTGCTCTACTCCGTGGGCTTCCTCGTCGCCTGGCTGGTGGTCCTCTTCCTGGTCGCGGAACTGGTGCGCAACTGCGGGCGTTTCACCCTCGCCGACGTGGTGGCCGCCCGGATGAGCGAGCGGCCCGTCCGGATCGCCGCGGGTACGTCGTCGGTGGTCGTCTCCGTGCTCTACCTGGTCGCGCAGATGGTCGGTGCGGGCAGCCTGGTGGGTCTGCTGCTCTCGGACTCGGGCCCCGCCGCCCGGACCCTGACCGTGATCGGGGTCGGGGCGCTGATGGTGGTCTACGTGACCTTCGGCGGGATGCGGGCGACCACCTGGATCCAGATCGTCAAGGCGGTGCTGCTGATGGGCGGGGCCGTCGCCCTGACCGTGCTGGTGCTGCTCCGCTTCCACGGGAACCTCGACCAGCTGCTCACCGGCGCCGCCGAGCGCAGCGGGCACGGGGCGCGCTTCCTGAGCCCCGGCCTCAAGTACGGCGGCGACTGGACCGCCCGCGTCGACTTCATGAGCCTCGGCCTGGCGCTGGTCCTGGGCACCGCCGGGCTGCCGCACATCCTGTCGCGTTTCTACACCGTGCCGACCGCGCGGGCCGCCCGCCGGTCGGTGGTGTGGGCGATCGCGCTGATCGGGGGCTTCTACCTGATGACCGTCGTCCTCGGCTTCGGGGCGGCCGCGCTGGTGGGGCCCGACGAGGTGCGGGCCTCGAACGCGTCCGGGAACACGGCCGTACCGCTGCTGGCGGCCTTCCTGGGCGGGGGTGCGGAGTCCACCGGGGGCGCGGTGCTGTTCGCGATCGTGGCCGCCATCGCCTTCGCGACGATCCTCGCGGTGGTCGCCGGGATCACCCTGGCCTCCTCGGCCTCCGTCGCGCACGACCTGTACGCCTCCCTCAGGCGCCGGCACGCCCGGCAGCGCAGCGAGGTGGCCGTGGCGCGGATCGCGGCCGTCGGGATCGGGGCGGTGGCCATCGCCCTGGGGCTGCTCGCGCAGGACCTGAACGTGGCCTTCCTGGTGGGGCTGGCCTTCGCCGTGGCGGCCTCGGCCAACCTGCCGGTGCTGCTGTACTCGCTGTTCTGGCGAGGCTTCACCACGCGGGGGGCGGTCTGGTCGGTGTACGGGGGGCTGGTTCCGGCGGTGCTGCTGGTGGTCCTCTCGCCCGTCGTGTCCGGGAGTCCCGAATCCCTCTTCCCGGGCGCGGACTTCCAGTACTTCCCGCTCCAGAACCCGGGCATCGTCTCGATCCCGCTCGGCTTCCTGGCGGGCTGGCTGGGCACCGTCACCTCCGCGGAGGAGGCGGACGAGCGCAAGCACGCCGAGACGGAGGTCCGCTCCCTGACGGGGGCCGGCGCGGTGTGACGCGGTCCGCCGGGCTAGCCGGGGGAGTCCGACGGGCGCCAGGCGTAGCGGTGTTCGGGGCGGCCGGTCTCGCCGTAGCGCAGGGCGAGGGTGACGCGGCCGGCCCGGTCCAGGAGCTTCAGGTACCGCTGGGCGGTCTGCCGGCTGATGCCGGCTCGGTCGGCGATCTGCTGGGTGGACAGGGGGCCTTCGGCGGCGCGCAGTACCCCACGGACCAGCTCGGCGGTGGTGGGGGAGTGCCCTTTGGGCAGTTCGTTCGGAGTGCCGGCCGCGGCGAGGGCGCCGAAGATCCGGTCGACCTCGGCCTGTTCGGCCTCGCCGCCCCCGGAGAGGGAGCGGCGCAGGGAGGCGTAGGCCTCCAGCTTGGCGCGCAGCCCGGCGAAGGTGAACGGCTTGACCAGGTACTGGAGGGCGCCGAGCCGCATGGCCGCCTGGACGGTGGCCAGGTCCCGGGCGGCCGTGACCATGATCACGTCGGTGTGGTGGCCGAGCTGGCGCAGGCGGCGCACCAGGTCGAGGCCGTTCTCGTCCGGGAGGTAGTGGTCGAGGAGGACCAGGTCCACCGGCCGGGCGGTGAGGAAGTCCAGGGCCTCGGCCGCCGAATGGACCTCGCCGCAGACCAGGAACCCGGGAACCTTCGCCACGTACGCCGCGTTGATCCTGGCAACACGCACGTCGTCGTCGACGACCAATACGTGGATCGGGGTCTCGCTCATCGCAGGGCCTCCGGGAGCACGACGGAGAACTCCGCCCCTCCGTCCTCTGCCGCCCCGGCCCGGGCGCTTCCGCCCTGCCGCTCCGCGAGGCGGCGTACGAGGGCCAGCCCCAGCCCTCGCTCGCGGTGGGCCGCGGGCTGCTTGGTCGACCAGCCCTCGGTGAAGATCTCCTCGTGCCGGCCGGCGGGGATCCCCGGACCGCTGTCGCGCACCCGCAGCACGGCGGTGCGCCCCTGCGCGCGGATGTCGACCTCGACCAGGGGCGCGGCCGAGCCGGCCGCCGCGTCCAGGGCGTTGTCCACGAGGTTGCCGAGGACCGTCACGAGGCCGCCCGGGTCCACCAGGCGGTCGGGGAGGAGTGCGGCGGGCGCGAGGCGCAGCGCGACGCCGCGTTCGGCGGCGACGGTGGCCTTGCCCACGAGCAGGGCCGCGAGCAGGGGGTCGTGGACCTTCTCGGTGATCTGCTCGGCCGTGGTGCGGTGGACTCCGACGACCTCGTTGACGAAGTCGACCGCTTCCTCGTGCAGGCCCAGTTCGAGCAGGCCGAGGAGGGTGTGGAGGCGGTTCGCGTGCTCGTGGTCCTGGGCGCGCAGGGCGTCGATCAGGCCCTTGGTGGAGTCCAGCTCGCGGCCCAGGCGCTCCAGCTCGGTGCGGTCGCGCAGGGTGGCGACGGCTCCGCCGTCGGCGGTCGGCATCCGGTTGGCGACCAGGACCCGGGGGCCCTGGACGGTGAGCAGGTCCCGGCCGGTGACCCGGCCGGTCAGGACGTCGCTGGTGCGGCCGGTGCCGAGGACCTCGTCCAGCGGGCGGCCGGCGAGGGTGGCGGCGCTGTCCGGGGGAAGGCCCAGCAGCCGGGCGGCCTCGTCGTTGACGAGCCGCACCCGGTCGTCCGGGTCGAGGGCGATCACGCCTTCGCGGATGGAGTGCAGCATGGCCTCGCGTTCCGCGAGGAGGCCCGCGATATCGGAGAAGGCCAGGTCGTGGGTCTGCCGCTGGATCCGCCGGGAGAGGAGGTAGGCGGCGAGCGCACCGGCCGCCAGGGCGCCGCCGGCGTAGGCGAGCAGTCCGGGGATGGCCGCGATCAGCCGGTCGCGGACGTTGTCGTAGGCGATGCCGACCGAGACGGCGCCGACGACCTCCCCGTCGGCGGCGACCAGGGGGACCTTGCCCCTGGCGGAGCGGCCCAGGGTGCCCTCGTCGATCTCCATCACCTCGTGGCCGGCGAGCACGTCGCTCGGGTCGGTGGAGACGGGCTCGCCGATCCGGTCGGGGCTGGGGTGGGAGCGGCGGATCCCGTGGAGGTCGAGGACCACCACGTACTCGGCGCCGGTCGCCCTGCGGATC
Source organism: Streptomyces sp. NBC_00158 (assembly GCF_045160885.1). Classification (NCBI taxonomy): domain Bacteria; kingdom Bacillati; phylum Actinomycetota; class Actinomycetes; order Kitasatosporales; family Streptomycetaceae; genus Streptomyces; species Streptomyces sp. NBC_00158. The sequence continues at coordinate 1,676,173 of NZ_CP108161.1, read as the reverse complement.
CGCTCGGCCGCGGACTGCACGGGGCTGTCCGCCGCCGGCCGCGACCGCAGCAGGTCGGCGGCCAGGGACGGGTCCGCGGCCGTGCTCTGGGCGATGGCCAGGGCCCGCCGCATCGCCTGGTCGTCCAGCTGGCCGCTCAGGGGGGCCAGGAAGAGCCCGGTCGCCAGGACGGCGACACCGGCCGCGATGGCCAGCTGGGTCAGCAGGATCTGCGAGACGGCCCGTCTGGGCAGCCCGAGGCGCCGAGCGCCCGTGGGGAGGAACCGCATGACTAGCACCGTAGGTCGGTGGGGGCGGAAGCGGAATTTCCCCCGTCTATGAGAAGCCCCACCCGGAGCGGCCGTCGCGGGCGGCGGTGCACGGGCGCCGCGGCCCGGGCGGGGGTGCCGGTCAGGGCAGCGGGCGGGGCGGGCGGGTGCCCGTGTAGTGGCCGCTCGGGCGCATGCGCAGGGGGCGCTCCTGGTACTCCTCCAGCGCGTGCGCGATCCAGCCCGCCGTCCGGGCGACCGCGAAGACCGTCTCGCCGGCCTCGGCGGTCATCCCGCAGGACACCGTCAGCGCCGCCAGCGCCAGGTCCACGTTGGCGTGCAGCCCGTGCCGGGCCATCACCGCCGCCACGTCCCGTGCCGCGCCGAGCGCCGGGGCGGCCTGCGGGAGCCCCTCCAGGTGCCCGAACAGCGCCCGGGCCCTCGGGTCCTCGCCCCGGTACAGCCGGTGGCCGAGGCCGGGCACCCGGCGTCCCGCGCGCAGGTGCTCCGCCACCACGGGCGCGGCCCCGCCCCGCTCCAGCACTTCCTCCAGCATCCGGTGCGCGAGCCGCCCGGCCGCCCCGTGCAGGGGCCCCTCCAGCGCGCCGAGCCCGGCCGAGACCACCGCGTACGGGTGGGCCCGCGCCGAGGCGGCCACCCGTACCGCGAGGGTGGACGCGGCGAGGTCGTGGTCGACCAGCAGGGCCAGCGCCAGGTCCAGGGCGTCGACGGCCGCCGGGTCCGGGTGCTGCCCGGTCAGCCGGGGCCACAGCGCCCGCGCGAGCCGCCCGTCGCCGTCCGGCGCCGGAGCCGGTTCCGCCCCGTCCGCCCCGGGGAGGGCGCCGACCAGCGTCGGGATCAGGCAGCGCGCGGAGCCGAGTACCGCTTCCTCGGACAGGTCGAAGCGCAGCGGGTCCACCACCGCCGCGGCGGCGACCGCGACCCGCAGCCGGTCGAGGGGCCCGCTGTGCTCGGGCAGCGCGGCCACCGCCCGCCGGGCGGCGGCGAGCGCCTCCGGGGGAGCGCTGAACCGGGCCCCGCGCGGCAGGCTCCCCGTCCAGAGCCACTCGGCGACCTCCTCGTACGGGTACCGTGCGGCCAGCCCGACGGCGTCGACGCCGCGGAAGTAGTACCGGTCGTCCTCGATGAGGGTGAGCGAGGTGCGTACGGAGAGCTCCCCGGCGGGCGCCGCGGCCTCCCGTCGGCTGCGCCTGGCCAGGGCCTCCACCTCCCGAGCGTCGAAGGTGCTGCCCCGCCCGACCGCGTCGCGGCGGCTGCCGAGCTGGCCGCGGCTCACGTACGCGTACACGGTCGCGGGCTTCACCCCGAGGAGCTGCGCGGCCTCCCGGGTGGTGAGCCGCCTCTCGTCTTCGCTCATGACGCACAGCCTACATATGTTGATTCAATCAATATTGACATCGATCCAATCAAGGATGGATGGTCAATCCATGAACACCACCGTCGAAGTACCCCGCGGTCTCGCGGGAGTCGTGGTCACCGAAACCCGGCTCGGTGACGTCCGGGGCCGCGAGGGCTTCTACCACTACCGCCAGTACTCGGCCGTCGAGCTCGCCGGGAGCCGCACCTTCGAGGACGTGTGGCACCTGATGTTCCGCGGCGCGCTCCCCGCCGACGCCGCCGAACGGGCCGCCTTCGCCGCCGAGACCGCCCCGCTGCGGCACCTGCCCGCCCAGGTCCGTGACGCGCTCCCCGCCCTCGCCGGCGCCACCGCACTCTCCGGCCCGCTCGCCGGACTGCGCACCGCCCTCTCCCTGCTCGGCGCCTGCTCCGGCTTCCGCCCGGTGTACGACCTCGACCCCGGGCGCCGGGCCGCCGACGCGCTCGCCGCCTGCGCCGCCGTGCCCACCCTGCTCACCGCCCTGCACCGGCTGGGGCGGGGCCTGGAGCCGGTCGAGCCGCGCGACGACCTGCCGTACGCCGCCAACTACCTGTGGATGCTCACCGGCGAGGAGCCCGACCCCGTCAAGGCCCGGGCCGTCGAGCGGTACCTGATCTCCACCGTCGACCACGGCTTCAACGCCTCCACCTTCACCGCCCGCGTCATCGCCTCCACCGGCGCCGACGTCGCCGCCTGCCTGACCGGGGCGATCGGCGCGCTCTCCGGCCCGCTGCACGGCGGGGCGCCCAGCCGGGCCCTGGACACCCTGGACGCCATCGGCACCGTGGACCGCATCGGCCCGTGGATCCGGGAACGGGTCCTGGCCGGGGACCGGATCATGGGCTTCGGGCACCCCGTCTACCGCACCGAGGACCCGCGTTCGCGGATGCTGCGCGACATCGCCCGGCAGTTCGGCGGGCCGCTCGTGGACTTCGCCGTCGAGGTCGAACGGCAGGTGGAGGAGATCCTCGCCGAGCTCAAGCCCGGCCGGGAGCTGCACACCAACGTGGAGTTCTACGCGGGCGTGGTCATGGAGCTGTGCGGGCTGCCGCGGGAGATGTTCACCCCGACCTTCTGCGCCGCCCGCGTGGTGGGCTGGAGCGCGAACGTCCTGGAGCAGGCCGCCGACTCGAAGATCATCCGTCCGGCCGCCCGCTACACCGGCCCCGTCCCGCCCCAGCCCGTCCCCGACGCGGGCTGACTACGATCGTCCGGGTGAACAGCGTCCAGCCCATTCCCGTCGTGGTCCTCGCCGGATTCCTCGGCTCCGGCAAGACCACGGTCCTCAACCACCTCCTCGGCAACCGGGGCGGCACCCGGATCGGGGTCGTCGTCAACGACTTCGGCTCGATCGAGATCGACGCGATGTCGGTGGCCGGACAGGTCGGCGACTCGATGGTCTCCCTCGGAGGGGGCTGCCTGTGCTGCGCCGTCGACGGCAGCGAGCTGGACGCGTACCTGGACAGGCTCGCCGCCCCCGTCCACCGGATCGACGTGATCGTCATCGAGGCCAGCGGGCTCGCCGAGCCCCAGGAGATGGTCAAGATGCTGATCGCCAACGAGAACCCCGCGATCCGCTACGGCGGCCTGGTCCAGGTCGTCGACGCGGCGGAGTTCGACCGGACGAGGGCCGCACACCCGGAGACCGACCGCCACCTGGCCGTCGCCGACCTGGTGGTGCTCAACAAGACCGACCGGGTCGACCCCGCCGAACGCGCCCGGATCGAGCGGGAGATCGCCGCGCTCTGCGCCCCGGGAACGCCCATGGTCGGCGCCGACCACGGGCGGATCGACCCGGAACTGCTCTTCGACCGCCGCCCCTGGACCGAGACCCGGGGCCAGCTGTCCTTCGAGGACCTCATCGCGGAGGCGGAGGAACACGACGGCCACGACGCGCACGCGGACCACGCCCACGCCCGCTACGAGAGCGTCGAGTTCACCTCCGACCAGGCCCTGTCCCCGCGCCGCTTCATCGACTTCCTCGACCGGCGCCCGGCCGGCCTCTACCGGATCAAGGGCTTCGTCTGGTTCGGCGTGCCCGGCCACCGGGAACGGTACGAGGTCCACGCGGTCGGCCGCTTCCTGCGCTTCGCCCCCGGCCCCTGGGGGCGGGGCGAACCCCGCCGCACGCAGCTCGTCCTGATCGGCTCCGGCACCGACGGGCCGGGCCTGCTGCGCGAGCTGGACGCCTGCCGCGAGGAGTTCCCCGAACAGACGCCGCCGGAGAGCATGTGGGGGGTCCTGCGCTACGTGGCGGCGGCGGACCGGGGGGACGACCCCGGGGCGGAGGGCGACACCCCGCCCGGGGAACGGCCGCAGGACATCCCCGCCCAGGACTTCGCCGAGGACGCGGGCGAGGACCCGGGCGCGGTCTAGGCGACCTCGATGCCGAAGTCGCCCAGCAGGGCCTCCAGGCCGCCGCGGTAGCCCTTGCCGCCGACCACGAAGTCCCAGTCCCCGTTCGCCCGCCGCCGGAACGAGCCCAGCACCAGGGCCGTTTCGCCGGCCCGGCCGTCGGAGACCTCCAGCCGGCCCAGCTCCCCGCCCGCCGCGTCCAGCAGCCGGATGCCGGCGTCGGTGAAGCCCGACAGGTCGGCGTCCGGGTTGACCTCGGGGTCCACGGCCGCCACCAGCACCAGCCGGTCGGCCTCCGGGGGCAGGGCGTCGAAGCCCACCTCGACGGCGGCCTTGTCCGGGGCGGCGTGCGGGCGGGAGCGGACCGAGCCGTCCGGGGTGCGCGGGTTGTTGAAGAACACGAAGTGGTCCTCGCTCAGCACCCGGCCGCCCGTGCAGACCAGCGCGCACACGTCGAGCGCCACCGACCCCGACCAGAACATGCCCAGCACGTTGTGGTCGGCGGGGGCCGGAGACGGATCGGCCAGGGTGGGCGTGGCGGCCGCGGCCGCCTCCTCGGAGGTCCGCTGGGCCGGGACGGGGCCGCCGCCCAGGCGCCCCCGCAGCCCGTACCGGTGCAGCAGCTCCACCAGCTCGGCCCCGGGAACCAACTCCAGCGGCTTGCCGTTGGCAAAGGTGTACGACCCGGGCCCGAAGGACGCGGTGGTGACCAGCACCCCCTTGTTCGCCCCCTTGTCCTGGACCGTGCCGTACAGGTCCCGTACCGCCGTCGGCGGCACGGTGTTGCGGTAGCGCTTGACCTGCACCACGATCCGCCCGCCCCGGATCGGGGCCGGGTCCAGCGCCTCGACGTCCACGCCTCCGTCGCCGGACCGCTGCGTGGTCACCGCCTCCATGCCCATCGCCCGGAAGAGCTCCGCGACCAGGTTCTCGAAGGCGATCGGGTCCATCTGGAAGAGGTCGGGCTCGTCCTCGCCGCCCGCGGCGTGCCCGCCGTGGCTGACGACGTCCCCGCCGACCTCGCCCGGCCGGCGGCCCGCCCGGACGGCCGTCAGCTGGTCCGGGCGCGCCGACAGTTGCCCCCGCAGCCCCTCGACCAGGCAGTCCACCGCGCTCACCTGCTCCAGCCGCAGCCCGGAGAAGGCGCCGCGCGCCGCCTGCACGGTGGCCAGTACGAGCTGCGCCTCACGGCCCGTCACCGGATCGTGGTCGTCCACGAACCCGTTGACGACCACCGATTCCAGGGCCCCGAACTCGTCCGCCGCGAACAGCTCGTGCAGCACCAGCAGCAGGCTCTGCGCCAGCAGGTCCCGGTACAGCGCCCGGCGCTGCGTTGCCGGCCTCGCGGTCTCCCGGTCCTGGTCCGTACTAGGCATGTAGCGCACGGACTTCACCTCCGGCACCACCTCGTACCGGGGCAGCTCCCAGTCCAGTACGAGCTGGCGCGACGCGGCGTCGTACGCCGCCGACACCTGCCGGGGCAGCTCCCCGGGCCAGGCCGTGGAGGCGTACAGGGCCGCCGAGAAGTAGTCCACCACCGCGTCGGGTTCCCCGGCGCGCAGGGAGGCGGCCAGATCGGTGAGGCCGCTGTTGTGCCGGCGGATCCCGGCGAGCTGCTCCGCCGCCCACCGGTCGTACTGCTGCCGGTACGCCGCCAGCTGCCGCAGGCGCTCCTGCTCGGCGGCGGTCGCGGCCTGCCAGGCCCGGGTGTACCGGTCGTGGGCCTCCCGCTCCGCCCGGCCGCGCGAGCCGAGGGCCCAGCCGCCGCCCTGCTGGTGGAACTGCGCCAGCTGCGGCATCGGCACCGGCTGCCCGAGGCCGCCGGGGTCGAAGGGCTGGAGCTGCTCGGGCCGCACCAGGGAGGCCATCCGGAACGCCGGCGCCCGGCAGCCTGCGGACAGCAGCTCCTGCAGGGCCGCCACCTGCGCGTCGAGCTGCTCCGTGAGGCGCCGCGCCGCGGCCTCGCGGTGCTGTTTGTACGCGGCCTGCTGCTCGCGCCGGTCCCGGGCGGCCTCGCGCTCGTACGCCCGCTCCCGGCGCTCCGCCTCGCGCATCTGGATCACCTGCGTCTGCTGCTGCTGTCGCTGGGCCTCCGCCCAGACGCCGATCATCCCGCTGGACCGACGACTCATCAGCTCTGCTCCCCCCACCCGCGTGTACCGGGAAAACAGTAGTGGGCGGGCGGGGCGGATGACCCGGGGAACGCATCCGTCCACCCGGTCCACCCGCTCCGCCCGCCCCCGTTCGCGGTTACAGCGCGGCGCCCGCCAGCGTCTCCACGACGGCCGGCAGCGCGGCGCCCGAGCCGTCGCGGCGCGGGTCCGGCTCCGGCAGCGCGGCCGGGGAGCCGTTCGCCGCGGCGGCGCGGACCGGGGCGTTCCCCGCCCAGGCCAGCGTCAGCAGGTCCTCGCCCTTCAGGAACCGCTGGCAGCGCACGCCGCCGGTCGCGCGGCCCTTGCGCGGGTACTGGTCGAACGGGGTCAGCTTGCCGGAGCGCACCGAGTCGTCCAGGGTGCCGTGGGAGCCCGCCACCGTGAACACCAGGGCGTCCCGGGCCGGGTCCACCGCCGAGAAGTGGATCACCTTGGCGTTCTCGGAGAGCTTGATGCCCGCCATGCCGCCCGCCGGGCGGCCCTGCGGACGCACCTGGCCGGCCGGGTAGCGCAGCAGCTGGGCGTCGTCGGTGATGAAGACCAGGTCCTCCTCGCCCGTCCGCAGCTCGACCGCGCCGACGATCCGGTCGCCCTCCTTGAGGGTGATGACCTCCAGCTCGTCCTTGTTCGCCGGGTAGTCGGGCACGACCCGCTTGACCACGCCCTGCTCGGTGCCCAGGGCCAGGCCCTGCGAGGACTCGTCGAGGGAGAGCAGGCAGACCACCGTCTCGTCGGCCTCCAGCCCGGAGAGGAACTCCGAGACCGGGGCGCCGCCCGCCAGGTTCGGCGCGGCGGCCGTGTCCGGCAGCTGCGGCAGGTCGATCACCGCGAGGCGCAGCAGGCGGCCGTACGAGGTCACCGCGCCGACGTCGGCCCGGGCGGTCGCCGCGACCTGCGAGACGATCACGTCGTGCCTGGCGCGGCCGCCGCCCTCCTCGACGGGGAGCGGGCCGGCGTTGGCCGTACGGGCCAGCAGGCCGGTGGAGGAGAGCAGCACCCGGCACGGGTCGTCGGCGACCTCCAGCGGGACGGCCGCGACCGAGGTGCCGGCCGACTCCAGCAGCACCGTGCGCCGCTCGGTGCCGAACTTCTTCGCCACCGCCGCCAGTTCCGCGGAGACCAGCTTGCGCAGCGCCGAGTCCGACTCCAGGATCCCGGTCAGCTCGTCGATCTCGCCGGTCAGCCGGTCGCGCTCGGCCTCCAGCTCGATCCGGTCGAAGCGGGTGAGGCGGCGCAGCGGGGTGTCCAGGATGTACTGGGTCTGGACCTCGCTCAGCGAGAAGCGCTCCATCAGGCGCTCCTTGGCCTGCGCGGAGTTGTCGCTGTCGCGGATGATCCGGATGACCTCGTCGATGTCGAGCAGGGCCACGAGCAGGCCCTCGACCAGGTGCAGCCGGTCGCGGCGCTTGCCCCGGCGGAACTCGCTGCGGCGGCGCACGACCTCGAAGCGGTGGTCGAGGTAGACCTCCAGCAGCTCCTTGAGGCCCATCGTCAGCGGCTGCCCGTCGACCAGCGCGACGTTGTTGATGCCGAAGGACTCCTCCATCGGCGTCAGCTTGTACAGCTGCTCCAGGACGGCCTCGGGGTGGAAGCCGTTCTTGATCTCGATGACCAGGCGCAGGCCGTGCGAGCGGTCGGTGAGGTCCTTGACGTCGGCGATGCCCTGGAGCTTCTTCGAGCCGACCAGGTCCTTGATCTTCGCGATGACCTTCTCGGGACCCACCGTGAAGGGCAGTTCGGTGACGACCAGGCCCTTGCGGCGCGCCGTCACGTCCTCCACGGACACGGTCGCGCGGATCTTGAAGGTGCCGCGGCCGCTCTCGTAGGCGTCCTTGATCCCGGACAGGCCGACGATCCGGCCGCCGGTCGGCAGGTCGGGGCCCGGTACGAAGCGCATCAGCGCCTCCAGGTCCGCCTCCGGGTACCGGATCAGGTGCCGGGCGGCCGCGATGACCTCGCCCAGGTTGTGCGGGGCCATGTTGGTGGCCATGCCTACGGCGATGCCGGAGGCGCCGTTGACGAGGAGGTTCGGGTAGGCCGCCGGCAGGGCGACGGGCTCGCGCTCCTGGCCGTCGTAGTTGGCGGTGAAGTCGACGGTGTCCTCGTCGATCGACTCCGTCATCAGCGACGTGGCGTCGGCCATCTTGCACTCGGTGTAGCGCATCGCGGCCGGCGGGTCGTCGTTGCCGAGGGAGCCGAAGTTGCCGTGGCCGTCGACCAGCGGGAGCCGCATCGAGAAGGGCTGGGCCATGCGCACGAGGGCGTCGTAGATCGACTGGTCGCCGTGCGGGTGGAGCTTGCCCATGACCTCGCCGACGACGCGGGCGCACTTGACGTACCCCCGGTCGGGCCGCAGGCCCATCTCGTTCATCTGGTAGACGATGCGCCGGTGCACCGGCTTCATGCCGTCGCGTGCGTCGGGCAGGGCGCGGGAGTAGATCACCGAGTACGCGTACTCGAGGAAGGAGCCCTGCATTTCGTCGACGACGTCGATGTCGAGGATCTTCTCCTCGAAATCCTCCGGCGGCGGGGTCTTCGTGCTGCGGCGGGCCATCGCTGCGCGGCTCCTTAACCAAGGTTCGGGGTGTACTGGGTGGATCTGGCGTGGTTGACGCGGACCATTGTGGCCCGAGGCACCGACAACGCCGACTCCGACCCCGGGGGTCCCCCGTACGGAGTCGGCGGGAGTGACCCGGGAACTTATCCGGCCGTCGGTGCGCTTGCATACAGTGGCAGGTCTGACAGAAATCTCTGCATCGCGATCGAAGGGACCACATGCCCATGGGTCACACGGCCACAGCTCAGGCCGGCTCCGGCGGCCTGACAGCGACCGAGCACCGGCTGGCCAACGGCCTGCGCGTGGTGCTGTCCGAGGACCACCTCACTCCGGTCGCCGCCGTCTGCCTCTGGTACGACGTCGGCTCGCGCCACGAAGTCAAGGGGCGGACCGGTCTGGCTCACCTCTTCGAGCACCTGATGTTCCAGGGTTCGGCGAGCGTACCGGGCAACGGGCACTTCGAGCTCGTCCAGGGCGCCGGCGGCTCGCTGAACGGCACCACCAGCTTCGAGCGCACCAACTACTTCGAGACGATGCCGGCCCACCAGCTGGAGCTCGCCCTGTGGCTGGAGGCGGACCGCATGGGCTCGCTGCTGGCCGCCCTGGACGACGAGTCCATGGAGAACCAGCGCGACGTCGTCAAGAACGAGCGCCGCCAGCGGTACGACAACGTCCCGTACGGCACCGCGTTCGAGAAGCTGACCGCCCTCGCCTACCCGGAGGGCCACCCGTACCACCACACCCCGATCGGCTCGATGGCCGACCTGGACGCCGCCTCCCTGGAGGACGCGCGCAACTTCTTCCGTACGTACTACGCGCCCAACAACGCCGTCCTGTCGGTCGTGGGCGACATCGACCCGGAGCGCACCCTCGCCTGGGTCGAGAAGTACTTCGGCACCATCCCGGCGCACGACGGCAAGCAGCCGCCGCGCGACGGCTCGCTCCCCGAGGTCATGGGCGGGCAGCTGCGCGAGGAGATCGTCGAGGAGGTCCCGGCGCGCGCGCTGATGGCCGCCTACCGCCTGCCGCACGACGGCACCCGCGAGTGCGACGCCGCCGACGTGGCGCTGACCGTGCTGGGCGGCGGCGAGTCCTCCCGCCTGCACAACCGCCTGGTACGCCGTGACCAGACGGCCGTGGCGGCCGGGTTCGGCATGCTGCGCCTGGCCGGTGCGCCCTCGCTGGGCTGGCTGGACGTCAAGACCTCCAGCGGCGTGGAGGTGCCCGCCATCGAGGCGGCCGTCGACGAGGAGCTCGCGCGGTTCGCCGCCGAGGGCCCGACGACCGAGGAGATGGAGCGCGCGCAGGCGCAGCTGGAGCGCGAGTGGCTGGACCGGCTGAGCACGGTGGCCGGCCGCGCGGACGAACTGTGCCGCTTCGCGGTGCTGTTCGGCGACCCCCAGCTCGCCCTGACCGCCGTCCAGCGGGTGCTGGACGTCACCGCCGAGGAGGTGCAGGCCGTGGCCGCGGCCCGGCTGCGCCCCGACAACCGCGCGGTACTGGTCTACGAGCCGCTGGCCGGCGCCGAGGCCCACGAGACCGAGCAGCACGACGAGAACGAGGGGGCGGAGCAGTGAGCGACACCGCAGCCGTCACGATGACCTTCCACCCGCGGCCGCAGGCCGGCGAGGCGAAGCCGTGGGCCTTCCCGGCCCCGGAGCGCTCCACGCTCCCCAACGGCCTGACCCTGCTGCGCTGCCACCGCCCCGGCCAGCAGGTGGTGGCGGTCGAGGTCAACCTCGCCGCGCCGCTGGACGCCGAGCCCGAGGGTCTCGACGGGGTGGCCACCATCATGGCCCGCGCCCTGTCGGAGGGCACCGACAAGCACTCCGCCGAGGAGTTCGCCGCCGAGCTGGAGCGCTGCGGCGCCACCCTCGACGCGCACGCCGACCACCCGGGTCTGCGGGTCTCCCTGGAGGTTCCGGCCTCCCGGCTGCCCAAGGCGCTCGCCCTGCTCGCCGAGGCCCTGAGCGCGCCCGCCTTCGCCGACGGCGAGGTCGACCGCCTGGTGCGCAACCGGCTCGACGAGATCCCGCACGAGCTGGCCAATCCGCAGCGCCGCGCCGCCAAGGAGCTCTCCAAGGAGCTGTTCCCGGCCACGCTGCGCATGTCCCGCCCGCGCCAGGGCACCGAGGAGACGGTCGCGCGGATCGACTCCGGGGCCGTACGCGCCTTCTACGAGGCCCACGTACGCCCCTCCACCGCCACCGCGGTGGTCGTCGGCGACCTGACCGGCATCGACCTGGACGCCCTGTTGGCGGACACCCTGGGCGCCTGGACCGGCGACACCGCCGCGGCCCGCCCCGTCCAGCCGGTGACGGCCGACGACACGGGCCGCGTGGTCATCGTGGACCGGCCGGGCGCCGTCCAGACGCAGCTGCTGATCGGCCGGATCGGGCCGGACCGGCACGACATCGTCTGGGCCCCGCAGGTGCTCGGCACCTATTGCCTCGGCGGCACCCTCACGTCCCGCCTGGACAAGGTGCTGCGCGAGGAGAAGGGCTACACCTACGGCGTGCGCGCCTTCGGGCAGGTGCTGCGTTCGACCGCCGACGGCAAGGGCGCCTCGATGCTCGCCATCAGCGGCTCGGTGGACACCCCCAACACGGGTCCGGCGCTGGAGGACCTGTGGAAGGTGCTGCGCACCCTCGCCGAGGGCGGACTGACCGACGCCGAGCGGGACGTGGCGGTGCAGAACCTGGTGGGCGTGGCCCCGCTGAAGTTCGAGACGGCCGCCTCCGTCGCCGGCACCCTGGCCGACCAGGTCGAGCAGGAGCTGCCGGACGACTACCAGGCGCGGCTGTACGCGCGGCTCGCCGAAACCGGTACGGCGGAGGCCACTTCGGCGGTCGTGAACGCCTTCCCGGTGGACCGTCTGGTCACCATCCTCGTGGGTGACGCGGCGCAGATCGAGGAGCCCGTCCTGGCCCTCGGCATCGGTGAGGTCACCGTCGTCTCCAACTGAGCGGCGCGAGGCCCGAGACGGGCCGGTGTCCGGCCCGTTTCCAGGGGGCTCCGGTGGAACGCCCACCGGAGCCCCCTTTGTCCGTTTAGTGGTGTGGTTGCAGGTATGCGGTGTGGCGTACGCAACAAAACCGCTCGTCTGTTTGGCGATTGACTGATGATCCGCCTAGCGTCGGCCGTGCTGTTCGTCAGTTTGTAACCGCCGCACCCGCGGCACCGGACAGCGATCGCCGAGTCCCCGTCAGGCGCGAGCCTGGGGAGCCGGGGACCCACATGCGTCCCTGGGGTGAATCGGACCCCCTCGCAAGAGGAGGCCCGTAGGAGACCTTCCTGCTCCGAACCCGTCAGCTAACCCGGTAGGCGAGAGGGAAGGAAAGGATCACCCCCTTCATGGCGTTTGGCAGTCGTGCCGCCGGTTCTGGTAAGCACCGTGGTTCCAGCCGTCTGAGCCGCAAGACCGCCGGCTTCGCCGGCGTCGCCGCCCTCGCCACCACGGGCGTGGTCGGCACCCTGGCCGCTCCGGCCTTCGCGGCGGACAACAGCAGCGCTCCGTCCATGGAGGACACCGGTCAGAACGCGATCGTCGTCGCCGACGGTCTGCAGGACGACATCGAGGTCCAGGCCGCGACGCAGCAGAGCGCCGCCGAGGCCGTGGCCGCGCAGGCCCAGGCCGAGGCCGAGGCGAAGACGCGGGCAGCCGAGGCCAAGCGCGCCGCCGAGGCCAAGGAGAAGGCCGAGCGCGAGGCCGCCGAGAAGGCCGCCAAGGAAGAGGCCCGCAAGCGCCTCAACACCTTCGTCTCCCCGATCGACGGTTCGTACGTCAGCACCCAGTACGGCGCGGGCGGCGGCATGTGGTCCTCCGGCAGCCACACGGGCATCGACTTCCACGCCGACTCCGGCACCTCCGTCCACGCCGTGGGCGCGGGCACCGTCGTCGAGGCCGGCTGGGGCGGCGCCTACGGCAACAACGTCGTGATCCGCCACAACGACGGCACGTACACCCAGTACGGGCACCTGGACTCGCTGAGCGTCTCCGCCGGCGAAACGGTCACCCCGGGCCAGCAGATCGGCCTGTCGGGCTCCACCGGCAACTCCAGCGGCCCGCACCTGCACTTCGAGGCCCGCACCGGCGCCACGTACGGCACGGACATCAACCCGCTGGCCTACCTGCGCAGCCACGGCGTGGGCATCTGACCCGCAGGCACACAGCACGCTTCACCGAAGAAGGCCCCGGCTCACAGAGCCGGGGCCTTCTCCGTATTTCCGCCCCTGTTTCCGGCCTTGTTCGCCGACCCGCTCGGAAATCCGTCGCCTGTTGCCATAGAGTCGCGGAACGGCCACGATAAACCGAACCGAAACCAGCGGAGGTCCGGCCTTGCGTATTCCGGCGCACGCGGTGTGCACAGCGATCCGCGACGATATCGTCTCCGGATTCTTCGGGCCGGGCGGCCGGCTGACCGAGGAGGTGCTGGCCCGCCGCTACGGGGTCTCGCGCGTGCCGGTCCGCGAGGCGCTGCGGACCCTGGAGTCCGAGGGCTTCGTCACCACGCGGCGGCACGCGGGCGCCTGCGTTGCCGAGCCGACCGAGCAGGAGGCCGCCGACCTCCTGGAGCTGCGGACGCTGCTGGAGCCGCTCGCCGCCTCCCGGGCCGCCCGCCGGCGTACCGACGGCCACCTGAAGGTGCTGCGCGGGCTGGTCAGGCTGGGCCGGGAACGGGCCGGGCGGGCCCAGGGGGAGGACCTGCGCGCCCTGGGGAGCTGGTTCCACGAGACGCTGGCCCAGGCCTCGGCCAGCCCGGGGCTGATCGCCCTGCTGACCCAGACCCGGCACAAGATCGCCTGGATGTACGCGGTCGAGGCCCCCGCGCAGCCCGCGGAGTGCTGGGCCGAGCGCGCCGCGATCGTGGACGCCGTCGCGCGCGGGGACGCGGAGCGGGCCAGGGCGCTGACCGCGCTGCACGCGCAGCGGTCGGCCGGGGCGCACCGGCCGCGGGTGAGGAATCCGCAACCTGCCGTAAACACGGCGAGCGCTCCGAATTAACAATTCCCGTATACAACGGAGGGATATCCCGGAACCGTCCGTCCCGGACGCCGGTGGAATTCCCGTCCGTTTTGCGCGACCGCGGCCCGGTCCCCTCACGCCGAATCCGAATTCCAGGATTTCCCGACCGGGTGCACCGACCGGATCCCCGAAGGGGAAAAGCGGAAGCCGCAGCCCCCGGGGTGGTGGGGACTGCGGCTTCCGGTCTACCGGACCCGAAGGGTCAGACGGTCTCGGGGAGCTCCTCGAGGCCCTCGGCGACCAGCTTCGCGAGGCGGTCGAGCGCGGCGTCCGCACCCTCGGCGTCGGAAGCCAGGACGATCTCCTCGCCGCCCTGGGCGCCCAGGCCCAGGACCGCCAGCATCGACGCGGCGTTGACGGGGTCGCCGCCGGCCTTCGCGATGGTCACCGGGACTCCGGAGGCGGTCGTCGCCCGGACGAAGATCGAGGCGGGACGAGCGTGCAGGCCCTCGGCCCAGCCGACGTTGACGCGGCGCTCTGCCATGGTGATGCCCTTCAGGTTCTACGGGTTGTCTAGACCAGTCTCTCACGCCGTCCGGAATGCTCGGACCGACCTTCGGCCCCTGTCCACTGCCGTTCGACCCTCCCCAGCTTGCACCGGTTCGCCCCGGTGCGCCGTCTTCGCCGCGCACGCGCCGGGCGGGCCGCCCACCGCACTCGCACACCTGGCCGGACCGCCCCTTAAGGTGGCCCCATGACCACCGCGTCGGACCCCTCGTACCCGGCCCACTGGGAAGCGGACGTCGTGCTGCGCGACGGCGGCACCGCCCGGATCCGCCCCATCACCACCGAGGACGCGGGCCGCCTGGTCAGCTTCTACGAACAGGTCTCGGACGAGTCGAAGTACTACCGCTTCTTCGCGCCCTACCCCCGTCTCTCGGACCGCGACGTCCGCCGCTTCACGCACCACGACTACGTCGACCGGGTCGGCCTCGCCGCGACCATCGGCGGTGAGTTCATCGGAACGGTCCGCTTCGACCGCATCGGCCCCGACGGACGCCCCGCCTCCGCCCCCGCCGACGAGGCCGAGGTCGCCTTCCTGGTCCAGGACGCCCACCAGGGCCGCGGGGTCGCCTCCGCCCTCCTGGAACACATCGGCGCGGTGGCCCGGGAACGCGGGATCCGCAGGTTCGCGGCCGAGGTGCTGCCCGCCAACACCAAGATGATCAAGGTGTTCACGGACGTCGGCTACCAGCAGAAGCGCAGCTTCGAGGACGGTTCCGTCCACCTCACCCTCGACCTCGAACCCACCGCCGAGTCCCTCGCCGTCCAGCGCGCCCGCGAGCAGCGCGCCGAGGCCCGCTCCGTCCAGCGCCTCCTCGCCCCCGGCTCCGTCGCGGTGATCGGCGCCAGCCGCTCCGGCGCGGGCGTGGGCGCCACCGCCCTGCGCAACCTGCGCGACGGCGGCTTCCGCGGCCACCTCTACGCCGTCAACGAGGCCCGCGCCCCCGGCATGGAGGGCGACCTCCTCGAAGGCGTACGGGCCTACCGCGGCCTCGCCGACATCGGCGCCCCCGTCGACCTCGCCGTGATCGCCGTCCCCGCCGACCGGGTGCCCGACGCCGTGGCCGCCTGCGGCGAGCACGGGGTGCAGGGGCTCGTGGTCCTGTCCGCCGGATACGGCGAGAGCGGCCCCGCCGGGCTCGCCCGCCAGCGCGAACTGGTGCGGCAGGTCCGCTCGTACGGGATGCGGCTCATCGGGCCCAACGCCTTCGGGGTGATCAACACCGCCCCGGAGGTGGAGCTGAACGCCTGCCTCGCCCCGGCCCCCGCCTCCGTCCGCGGCCCGATCGGCCTGTTCACCCAGTCCGGGGCCATCGGCATCGCCCTGCTGTCCGCCCTGCTGCGGCGCGGCGAGGGGCTGTCGTCCTTCGTCTCGGCCGGGAACCGGGCCGACGTCTCCGGCAACGACATCCTCCAGTACTGGTACGAGGACGAGGCCACCGAAGTCGCCCTGATGTACCTGGAAACCCTCGGCAACCCGCGCAAGTTCACCCGCCTCGCCCGCCGCACCGCCGCCGCCAAGCCCGTCGTCGTCGCCCTCGGCGGCCGCCACACCCCCGCCGGACACGTCGTCCCCGGCACCCGGCTCCCCGAGGCCACCGTCTCCGAGCTGCTCCGCCAGGCCGGCGTCATCCGCGTCGACACCGTCACCGAGCTGGTCGACGTCGGCCTGCTGCTGGCCGGGCAGCCGCTGCCGGCCGGGCCCAGGGTGGCCATCCTCGGCAACTCCGAGTCCCTCGGCGTCCTCACCTACGACGCCTGCCTGACCGAGGGACTGCGGCCACTGCCCCCGCTCGACCTGACGACCGCCGCCGGCCCCGCCGACTTCCGGGCCGCCCTGCGCGCCGCGCTCGCCTCCGACGACTGCGACGCCGTCGTCGTCACCGCCATCCCGTCCGTGAGCGACCGCCGGCTCGCCGACGACCTCGCGCAGGCGCTGCGGGAGGCCGTCGCCGAGGTCCCCGGCAAGCCCGTCGCCGTGGTCCACGTGGAACTCGGCGACCTCGTCGAAGCCCTGGCCGCCGCGGCCGGCGACACGCCCCCCGCCTCGCCCCCGCCGCCCGCCGAGGTCCCCGGCGGCGGCGCCCCGCACCCCCTGGACGGGGCCGGCCGGATCCCCGCCTACCCGGCCGCCGAGCGCGCCGTGAAGGCCGTCGCCGAAGCCGTGCGGTACGCCCGGTGGCGCCGGGACAACGCCGAGACCGGACAGGTCCCCGAGTACGAGGACATCGACGAGGCGGGTGCCGCCGCCCGGCTCGCCACCCTGCTCGCGGGAGTCGAGGAGGGGGCCGCGCTGACCCTGGACGAGGCCGACGCCCGCGAACTGCTGGCCCGCTACGGGATCCGGGTGCTGCCCACCCTCCCCGCCCCCGGCCCCGACGCCGCCGTCCGCGCCGCCCGGGTCCTGGGCTACCCGGTCGCCCTCAAGACCACCGCCCCGCACCTGCGCCACCGCGCCGACCTGGGCGGCGTACGCCTCGACCTCACCACCGAGGCCGAGCTCAGGCGCTCGTACGAGGAGCTCACCGAAGCCTTCGGCAAGCCGGCCGAGCTGCAGCCCGTGGTGCAGGCCATGGCCCCGCGCGGAGTGGACACCGTCGTCCGCGCCACCGTCGACCCCGCCGCCGGAGCCGTCCTCTCCTTCGGCCTCGCCGGGGTCCCCTCCGAGCTGCTCGGCGACACCGCCCACGGCCTGGTCCCGGCCACCGACCGGGACACCGCCGCCCTGATCCGCTCCATCCGCGCCGCCCCGCTGCTCTTCGGCTGGCGCGGCAGCGACCCCGTCGACACCCCCGCCCTGGAGGAGCTGCTGCTGCGGCTGTCCCGCCTGCTGGACGACCACCCGGAAGTGACCGGGATCTCGCTGGAGCCGGTCGTCGTCGCCACCGAGGGCCTCTCCGTCCTCAGCGCCACCGTCCGGGTGGCCCACCCGCCCGCCCGGACCGACCTCGGCCCGCGCACGCTGCCGAGCTACTGAGCGCACGGCAGGCAGGGGGAGCCCGTACGGGCCTTAGGATGGACCTCATGGCGAAATCCGGTACGACGACCCAGGGACTGCGCGCGGCCATCGAGCGCAGCGGCTACTACCCGGCCCTCGTGGCCGAGGCGGTGGAGGCCGCGGTGGGCGGCGAGCCGATCTCGTCGTACCTGGTCCACCAGGAGACCACCTTCGACTCCAACGAGGTGCGCCGGCACGTCACCGTGCTGGTCCTGACCGGAAACCGGTTCATCGTCAGCCACACCGACGAGCAGGCCGCCGACGCCGGGTCGCCGTCCCCGTACGCGACCACCTCCACCGAGTCGGTGAAGCTCTCCAGCATCTCCTCCGTGGTGCTCAGCCGCGTCGTCGCCAACCCGGAGTCGTACACGCCCGGCCAGCTGCCCCGCGAGGTCGTCCTGACCATCGGCTGGGGAGCGGTCTCGCGCATCGACCTGGAGCCCGCCGCCTGCGGCGACCAGAACTGCGACGCCGACCACGGCTACACCGGCAACTCCACCGCCGACGACCTGAGCCTGCGCGTCAGCGAGGCCGGCGACGGCCCCGAGACGGTGCGCCAGGCGCTGGTCTTCGCGCAGGCGCTCAGCGAGGCGACGGCGGCAACCTCCGGTCCCGCCCGCTGATGTCCTACTCCGTACCGTCGAACTGGCAGGACGAGCCGGAACCGCTCGACCTCGCGGGCGCCCCGGTCCCGCAGTACGGCTCCGGCTCCCTCGCCGACCTGCTGCCGACCCTCGCGGCCGGCCAGGGCGTACCCGGCCTCACCGCCGGGATCACCGAGCTGGCGCCGGCCGACCGGAACTGCGTGTTCCTGGTCGACGGCATGGGCTGGGAGCAGATCAAGGCCCACCCGGACGAGGCCCCGTTCCTCACCTCCCTCCTCGCGAGCTCGCGAGGAGGCACCGGCCTGCCGATCACCTCCGGCTTCCCGGCGACCACGGCCACCTCCCTCGCCTCCGTCGGCACCGGCCTGCCCCCCGCCCGGCACGGCCTGCCCGGCTACGCCGTGCGCAACCCGGCCTCCGGCGAGCTGATGAACCAGCTCCGCTGGCACCCGTGGACCCCGCCGAAGCCCTGGCAGCCGTACCCGACGGTGTTCCAGCTCGCCGACGCCGCCGGGGTGCACACCGCGCAGGTGTCCGCGCCGAACTTCCAGACCACCCCGCTCACCAAGATCGCGCTCAGCGGCGGCACCTTCCACGGCCGGATGACCGGCGAGGAGCGGATGGACCTCGCGGCGATCCAGCTCGCGGGCGGCGAACGCTCCCTCGTGTACACGTACTTCAGCGAACTCGACGGCGCCGGCCACCGGCACGGCGTGGACTCCGACGCCTGGCGCGGCCAGCTCATGTACGTCGACCGGCTCGTGCAGCGCCTCGCGGAGCAGCTGCCGCCGCGCACCGCCCTGTACGTCACCTCCGACCACGGCATGGTCGACGTGCCCTTCGACGAGGACTCCCGGATCGACTTCGACGAGGACTGGGAGCTGGGCGCGGGCGTGGCCCTGCTCGGCGGCGAGGGCCGGGCCCGGCACGTCTACGCGGTGCCGGGTGCCGAGGCCGACGTGCTGACCGTGTGGCGCGAGGTGCTCGGCGACCGGTTCTGGGTCGCGAGCCGCGAAGAGGCCCTGGCGCTGGGCTGGTTCGGGACGCCGGGGGAGTGCGACGAGCGGGTCCTCGGGCGGATCGGCGACGTGATCGCCGCGGCCCAGGCCGACGTCGCGATCACCGCTTCCCGCAACGAGCCCAACGAGTCGGCGCTCACCGGGATGCACGGCTCGATGACCGCGGCCGAGCAGCTGGTCCCGCTGCTCGAAATCCGCACCTGACCGCCCCCGCTCCCGCCCCGCCCCTCTCCTCCCACCCTGACCCGAAAGGTCCCGTACCTCCCATGCCCGAGCTGGTGTTCTTCTCCGGAACGATGGACTGCGGAAAGAGCACGCTGGCTCTGCAAATCGACCACAACCGTTCCGCGCGCGGCCTCCAGGGCGTGATCTTCACGCGCGACGACCGGGCCGGCGAGGGCAAGATCTCCTCGCGCCTCGGCCTGGTCACGGAGGCCGTCGAGGCGGGGGAGGGCATGGACCTGTACGCGTACCTGGTCGACCGGCTCTCCAAGGGCGGCAAGGCGGACTACGTCATCGTCGACGAGGCGCAGTTCCTGGCGCCCGAGCAGATCGACCAGCTGGCCCGGACCGTGGACGACCTCGGCCTGGACGTGTTCGCCTTCGGCATCACCACGGACTTCCGCACGAAGCTGTTCCCCGGCTCCCAGCGCCTCATCGAGCTGGCGGACCGCCTGGAGCAGCTCCAGGTCGAGGCCCTGTGCTGGTGCGGCGCCCGCGCCACCCACAACGCCCGTACGGTGGGCGGGCAGATGGTGGTCGAGGGAGCGCAGGTCGTGGTCGGCGACGTGAACCGCCCGGCGGAGGAGATCGGCTACGAGGTCCTGTGCCGCCGTCACCACCGCCGCCTGATGACCTCCGCCTCCGCCCGCGCGGGCAGCCTCTCCCCGGACGTCCTCCCGGTCAACAACGCCTAGCTCGGCCCCTCAGAAGCGGCCCGGCGCCGTCGGGCCGACGATGCTGAACGTGGCGCCGTCGCGGTCTCGCAGGGTGCGCTCGTGGGGGAAGGTTCCGGAGTCCGCCGCGGGGACGGTGCTGCCGCCGAGGGCGGTGGCGGCCTCCGCGGCGGCGTCGAGGTCGGGGACCCGGAAGTGGGCGCGCCAGCGGGGCCTGAGGTGCGGGTCGGGGGCCTCCGCGAGGGTGCCGCCGTGCAGGCGGGCCACGGTCCGGCCCGCGCGGCGGAGCAGGATGCGGTCGTCCTCCTCCACGTAGGCGACCTCGCAGCAGCCCGCGTGGTCGCAGGCCCACTCCAGGACCTCGCCGTAGAAGATGGCCGCGTCGAAGGCGTTCCGGGTGTGCAGCTCCAGCCAGGCCGGCGCCGCCTCGCCGCCCATGCCCCAGTCCGGGATGGCCTCGCCCTGCCAGATCCCGAAGACCGCGCCGTCCCGGTCGGAGGCGAGCGCGGCCCGGCCGGTGCCGAAGGACAGGGGGCCGACGGCGACGGTCCCGCTGCGCTCCCGGATGCGTGCGGCGGTGACGTCGGCGTCGTCCACGGCGAAGTACGGGGTCCAGGCGACGGGGATGCTGAGCGTCGGGGGCAGCGCGCCGATCCCGGCCACCGGGACCCCGGAGGCGAAGCCGACGGCGAAGGCCTCGCCGAGGTGGGCGGGGCCGAACTCCCATCCGAGGACCGCGCTGTAGAACTCCTTCGCCGCGTCGAGGTCGCGGGCCATGAGGCTGACCCAACAGGGTGCGCCGAACGTTTCGTGACTCGATGTCGACACGGTGAACCCCATCCGCCGGTGCGCCCCCGGGAGCCCTTCCACAGTACTCGTGGGCGGCTCCCCGGGGCGTCTGCGTAGCCGCGTGGGCGCGGTCCGTCAGGTGCGGAAACGCCCGGCCCATCCTCGTACCGGCGCGGGGCGCACCCGGCGGTGACACGCCGCGATCAGTGCGCCGGGCCCGCGATGGCGGCGAGGGCGGCGACGTGCCTCCGGTAGCGGTCCAGGCCCTCCCCGGTCAGCAGGAGCCAGGTCCGGGGCATGCGCCCGACGCGCCCCTTCTCGACCGTCACCCAGCCGGCTTCCTCCAGGCGCGCGACCTGCTTCGACAGCGCGGAGTCGGTGATCTCCACGAGGTCCCGCACGTAGCCGAACTCGGCCTTCTCCACGGGTGCGAGGGCCGCCACGATCGACAGGCGCACGGCCGAGGAGAGCAGCGGGGCGAGCGCGTGGCGCGGGTGCGGGGTCCGGTCGGCCGGGGCTCCGGGGGAGGGCGTCATGCCGCGCGGCCCTCCCGCCAGGCCGCGGCGGCGGGCGGCAGCGCGCACAGCAGGGCGGCGCCGGCCACGAAGGCGGTGCTGTCCGCGAGGACGGTGAGGCCCAGCGCGAGGGACAGCACGTAGGCGGCGGCCCAGGCACCGATGGCGCGGAGGTAGCGGCGGGCGTGGCCCCGGGGCGTCACGGGCTGCCGCACGGCGAACGCGGACAGTGCCATCACCACGACCGCGTTCGCCAGCGTGCTGACGAGCGTGCCGGTGCGCCCGTGCCACAGCAGCACGGTGGGGACGAGGACGAGCTGCCATCCGGCGAAGGCCCACAGGCAGCCGGTCGGCCGTCGGCTCCGCTGTCGTGCGCCCGCCTCGATCCGCGCGATGCCCTTCAACGCCGCTGCGGCGGCGGTCCGTTCGCTCATGGTGGTCCCCCGTGTGACGGCCGGGCGGCTCCGTGTGCCATTGCCCGGCAAGTACTTGCCACTTTAGCAAGTACTTGCCGGGGATCGGGTCCGCGACCGCGGGACGGCGTCAGGACTCCGGTGCGAGGCCGTCCGCGACCAGGCCGGCCAGGACCGCCTGGCCCAGGGCCTGGACGGCGGACTGGGGGCGGACCATCACCGTGAACTCCTTCACCCGGCCCGCCCCGTCGAACTGGAGCTGGTCGATGCCGTGGATCTGCTTGCCCGCCACCAGCGCGCGGAAGGGCAGGATCACGGTC
This sequence comes from Streptomyces sp. NBC_00158, assembly GCF_045160885.1. Lineage (NCBI taxonomy): Bacteria > Bacillati > Actinomycetota > Actinomycetes > Kitasatosporales > Streptomycetaceae > Streptomyces > Streptomyces sp. NBC_00158. The sequence goes on along the minus strand of NZ_CP108161.1, from coordinate 1,654,376 downwards.
GGGGCCTCCTCGCCGCCCGAGGTGGTCTCGGCGCCGCCGTCCAGCCGGCCGAGGTAGCGGAGGTCCTCGAAGGTGCGCAGCAGGACGCCGAAGAGGCCCAGGACGGCGGCCTTGCCCTCGAACGGCCTGAACTTCACCGGGCTGTACAGCCGGATGTCGTCCGTGAACAGGTCGTCCAGCGCGGCGAGATCCCCCTTCTCCACGGCGGCGCGGAAGCGTTCGGCGGTCCCCGCGGTGTCCACGGTCCCCATGTGGCCCCTCCTCCTGTCGGTAATGCCGGTCGATTACTCAAGAATGCGAGTAGTCATGTTTTTGAGTATGGTGCCGGTGCGGGCACCGAAAGGGAAGAGGGAGCGGTCATGGCCTTGCGGCACGCGGTACTGGCGGCACTGCTCGACGGCGAGTACAGCGGCTACCAGCTGGCGAAGGCCTTCGACATCAGCGTCGCGAACTTCTGGCACGCCTCGCCCCAGCAGCTCTACGCCGAACTGGCGCGGCTGGAGGCGGACGGGCTGGTCGCCGGCCGGGAGGTGGTGCAGGAGTCCCGGCCCAACAAGCGGCTGTTCCGGGTCACCGGCACCGGCCGCGCCGAACTGGAGCGGTTCGCCGGGGCGGCGTCCAAGCCCTCCTCGATCCGCGACGACCTCCTCGTGAAGGTCCAGAGCGCCGACCGCATCGGCACGGCCCGGGTCGTCGAGCAGCTCCTGGAGCGGGCGGCCGCCGCCGAGGCCAAGCTGGAGCTGCTCCACAAGCTGCTGCGCGGCATGCGCGGCGAGCTGGACGAGGACGAGTTCCTGCTGCGCGGCGAACGGATCGGCGGCTACCTGACCTGCCTGCGCGGGGTGGCCTTCGAGGAGGGCCACCGGGACTGGTGCCTGCGCGCCGCCGACGTGCTGGGGAAGAGGGAGGGGACCACCCGTGCGGAAGACTGAGTACCTGCGTTACGTCGCCCTGGGCGACAGCCAGACCGAGGGGCTGGGGGACGGCGACGACACGGTGGGCCTGCGGGGCTTCGCCGACCGCCTCGCCGGTCACCTCGCGGCCGCCTCCCCCGGGCTGCGGTACGCCAACCTCGCGGTCCGGGGCCGGCTCGCCGGACAGGTCCGCGCCGGACAGCTCGGGCCCGCCCTGGAGCTGCGGCCGGACGTCGCGACCGTCGTCGCCGGGGTCAACGACCTGCTCCGGCCGCGCTTCGACGCCGCCGAGGTGGCCGGGGAGCTGGAGGAGGTGTTCGCGGCGCTGACCGGCGCCGGGGCCAGGGTGGCCACCGTGACCTTCCCCGACGTGGCCCGCATCGCGCCCCTGGCCCGGCCGCTGAGCCCCCGCGTGAGCGAGCTCAACAACCACATCCGGGCCGCCGCCGCCCGCCACGGGGTGGTGGTCGCGGAGACCGGCCTGGAGGCCGCGGCCACCGACCCGCGGATGTGGGCGACCGACCGGCTGCACGCCAGCCCCCTCGGCCACGCCCGGATCGCCGCCGCCCTGGCCGAAGCCCTGGAGCTGCCCGGCAGCGGCGGTGCCTGGCGGGAGCCGCTGCCGCCCGGGCCGCCCCGCGCGCTCGTCGGGACCGTCGCCGCCGAGGCGGCCTGGCTGGCCGGGTTCCTCGGCCCCTGGCTCGGCCGCCGGCTGCGCGGCACCTCCTCCGGCGACGGCCGCACCGCGAAGCGCCCGCAGCTGCTGCCCGTCCAGGCCACCCTTCGAGGCCGCCCCTAGTTCACCGACGGCGTCCGCACCAGGGCGAAGACCGCCCCCTCCGGGTCCGCGACCACGGCCAGCCGGCCCGTGATGCGCTCCCGGGGCGGGGTGACGACCCTGCCGCCCAGGCCGGTCACCCGGGCGGCGGCCGCGTCGGGGTCCGCCACCTCGAAGTACGTCATCCAGTGCGGCCCCCGGTCGTGCGGCAGCGACCGGCCGACCCCGTGCACGGCGGCGACCGGTCGGCCGCCCAGGCGCAGCGTCAGGTAGTCGAAGTCGGACGGGACGGCCGGGTGCCGCTCGGCCTCGTGGCCGAACACGTGCTCGTAGAACTTGCCGACCGTCGAGGACTCCTGGGTGAGCAGCTCGTTCCACACCGGGGTGCCCTCCGCCCCCGCCCGGCGGGCCGCGGGGTGCCCGTCGCTCTGCCAGATCCCGAAGATCGCGCCCATCGGGTCGGAGCAGATCGCCATCCGCCCCGCCGCGCCCGCGTCGAGCGGGCCCACCGCGACCGTGCCGCCGCAGGACCGGATGGACTCGGCGGTGCAGTCGGCGTCGTCCGTGGCGAAGTACGTGGTCCACGCCACCGGAAGGTGGCGGTCCGGCGGCATCTCGCCGATCCCGGCGACCTCCTGACCGTCGAGGAAGGCCCGGACGCTCGGGCCGAACTGGGTGGGGCCGGGCTCGTACTCCCAGCCGAAGAGGTCGGCGTAGAAGTCCTCCGTGCTCCCGAGGCCGTGCACCATCAGGCTCACCCAGCACGGTGTGCCGGGCGTGCGCCGCGAAGTCCCCGATGCCTCCGTCATGTCAGCCGTCTCCCGCCGTCGTGTCCCTGTTCCCCGCAGATGCTTGCACTCCGCGGCACCCCGCGCGTCCCGACCGGCCGCGCGACCGGGGCGCGGAACAGAGATGTCCGAATCACTGCGCCCCGTCGATGTCGGGCTTGTTACACGGGTTCGGGGGCGGGGAGGAAGATGGGCCCATGACTGCGATTCTCTCGGCCTCCGAACTGCGGGGCGAGCTCGCCGGCTCCCGCCCGCCGGCCCTCATGGACGTCCGCTGGCAGCTGGGCGGCCCCGACCAGCGCCCCGCCTACGAAGCCGGGCACCTGCCCGGCGCCGTGTACGTCGACCTGGACCTCGAACTGGCAGGTCCGCCGGGGGCGGGCGGCCGCCATCCGCTCCCCGACCCCGAGGACTTCGGTGCCGCGATGCGCCGGGCCGGGGTGCGCGCCGACGAGCCGGTGGTCGTGTACGACGGCGGTCTCGGCTGGGCGGCCGCCCGCGCCTGGTGGCTGCTGCGCTGGACGGGTCACCGGAACGTGCGCGTCCTGGACGGCGGCCTGGCCGCGTGGACGGCGGCGGGCGGTGTGCTCACCACCGACGCGCCGAAGCCCGTGGAGGGCGATTTCAAGCCAAACCCGGGGGCGTTCGGCCTGCTGGAGGCCGACGACGCGGCCGCACTGGCGCGTACGGGCCTGCTGCTGGACGCCCGCGCGGGCGAGCGCTACCGCGGCGAGGTGGAGCCGATCGACCGGGTCGGCGGGCACATCCCGGGCGCGGTGTCGGCCCCGACCACCGAGAACGTGGGCCCGGACGGCCGGTTCCTGTCGGCCGGGGAGCTGCGCGCCCGGTTCGCGGCGCTCGGCGCCGCGGGGGACACGGCGGTGGGCGTGTACTGCGGCTCCGGGGTCTCCGGGGCGCACGAGGTCCTCGCGCTGGAGGTGGCCGGAATTCCGGCCAGCCTGTACGCGGGCAGCTGGTCGCAGTGGTCCTCGGACCCGGAGCGGCCCGTGGCCACCGGCCCCAACCCCTGACGCGTCCGCGGCCGGCGGCGCCCCCTCGGGGGCGCCGCCGCGCGCGGGCTACTCCTGCTTCTTGCGCCGGGTCCCGAAGACGATCTCGTCCCAGCTGGGCACGGCCGCCCGGCGTCCCGGCCGGACCCCGTCGGCCTCGGCCTGCCGGTCGGTGGTACCGGTCAGCCGCTCGCGGTGACCCGCCACCGTGCGCGGCATCAGCACGTCGGCGTACGCCGCGCCGGCACCCGCCGACGCCGCCGCGGCCGGGGGCTCCTCGGCCTCCGGCTCCTCGGCGGGAGCCTCCGTACGGTCCGGCACCACCAGGTCGCCCCGGAAGCTCGGGACCGCCTCCAGCAGGCTGGTCAGCGTGTCCCGCTCCTCCTCCGGCTCCGGCGCGGGCGGCGGGGCGGGCCGGCTGTCGGGCCGTTCCAGCTGCCGGTCCAGGGCGCGGTCCAGCGGCCGGTCCCGGGGCAGCCGGGCGATCCTCGGCACGAACGGGAAGCTCGGCTCCGGGGTGGAGGGCAGGTCGTCGGCCTCGCCGATCAGGGAGCGGGCCTCGTCGTCGACGGCGACGACCAGCCGGCGCGGCGGGTCGTACGACCAGCTCGCCGAGTGCGGTTCGCCCGCCACCCGGTAGACCAGCAGCACCTCCCAGGTGCCGTCGTCGCGGCGCCAGGAGTCCCACAGCACGGAGTCCTTGTCGGCCCCGCGCAGCGTGAGGCGCTCCTGCACGGCCTCGCCGAGCTGCGGTCCGGTGTTCTCGCCGGGGCGGCGCACGGGGGTCTTGCGGGCGCGTTCGGCCATGAAGGCGCGCTCGGCCAGCACCGGGCCCTCGAAGCGGCGTACCCGGTCGACCGGGATGCCGGCGAGCTGGGCGACCTCCTCCGCGGAGGCACCGGCCCGTATGCGGGCCTGGATGTCACGGGGGCGGAGGTGGCTCTCCACCTCGATCTCGATCTGGTTCAGGCGCGCGCGGTCATTGCGCACGGCAGCCCGCAGCCGCTCGTCGATCGGAAGCGTGTACTCCGTGCTGTCCGCAGCCTTGAGCACCAGTCGTGTTCCGTCATTTGAGACGGCCACGACACGCAGTTCGGGCATGGGGACCTCCCGGGTGGTGCCTGCCGACGTCACGTGCGTCGCTGCTTCCGCTAGTCGAGTGTGGCCTGCCCGGGTGCAGCCTGCCACAACCTTGCCGAGTTAAACCGGCGTGTCGGGCATGCGCCCTTGATCGACGTTATGGCACGGTTACCTGTTGGGCACGCACAGTGACCAAGTGGTTACTGTGCGCAGCAGGAGCCCGTGCGATACCGCGGCATCACCGGTCTTGAGCGCCGCTTCTCCATCAGCCGGCCCCCTCTCCCGGGTCCGGACATCCGGAAGGAAGGACGGTCCCAGGGCTCGCCACAGTACTCCATTCGGGCCACCCGGGTGGACCGCCGCGCCGCCGAACTTGTCGCGGGCGGCGGGAGTTGGCCTGCCCGGAATCGGGTCGGCATCCGGGTCCACCTGCGGACAGGGCCGTTTCGGGGTGTCCTGCTTCACAGAATCCGCAGAAACGGAACTTTCCATTTCGCTCAGAGGTCAGTAACTGCTGGAAGAGGAGAGGCGCGAGAGGCGGGACACACCGGGGATGGCGATGGGTCAGAAGACGGAGGAAACGGCGGACCAGGAGGAACGGGGGCGCAGGAAGCTCGACCTGAGCGCGACCCAGGTCGCGGGCAGCTCCCTCGCCACCGTCGCGGCTGCCCTGCTCGCCTCGAAGATGGGCGTCTACGGGACCATCCTCGGCGCGGGCGTGGTCAGCGTGGTCGCCACCGCGGGCGGCCCCGTCATCCAGCACCTGTTCCGCCGCACCGGCGACCAGCTCCGCGAGAGCGCCCGCCCCAGGTCCCGTCAGGTCCCGCCGCCCGGCGCGGAGCCGGACCCCGCCGTCCCGGCCCCGGCGCCGGGGGAGTTCGGGGAGGCCACCGTGCACGGCACCCGCGTACGGGGCTGGAAGCGCACGGCGGTGGCCTCCGGGGCCGCCTTCGCCCTCGCCCTCGGCGGCCTCGGGACGTACGAGGCCTTCGCGGGTACCTCGGTCAGCAGCGACGGCCGCACCCTCCTGTCGGGCGGCTCCCGCACCGCCCCCGACCACGAGGCCGCCCCGCGGAAGCGGGACCCGGAGAAGGACGGCGGCGGGAACGGGACGGGCCGGCGCGGCGAGCCCGGCGGCCAGGAGGGCCGGGGCGGCACGGCGGGAACGGACGGGAAGGCCCCCGGATCCGGCACCTCCCCGAGCCCCTCCCGCTCGGGCGGCGGCCAGGAACCGTCCCCGACCCCCTCCGGGTCCAAGGGGCCGGTGGGTCCGACGCCCGCCCCGACCCCCTCGAAGCAGAGCCCGGATCCCGGCCCGACCCCGGGCTCCGGCGGCCCGGCAGGCGGCCGGGAGCCGTCGCCCGGCGCTCCTTGAGCGGGGGCCGGTCCCCGGGGGTCAGTCCCCGAGCACCCGCCTCAGGTAGTCGTTGCCGAACAGCCGGTCCGGGTCCAGCCGGTCCCGCAGCGCGGTGAACTCGGCGAAGCGCGGGTAGACGGCGGCCAGCTGCTCCGCGTCCCGGCTGTGCACCTTGCCCCAGTGCGGCCGTCCCCCGTGGGCGGTGAAGATCCGCTCGGCCGCCGTGAAGTAGGCCTGGTGCGGGGTGCCCCGGTACATGTGCACCGCGATGTAGGCCGTCTCCCGCCCCGAGGCGGTGGACAGGGTGATGTCGTCCGCCGGAGCCGTGCGCACCTCCACCGGGAAGCTGATCCGCAGGCCGGAGCGGTCGACCATGGCCTTGAGCTCCCGCAGCGCCTCGATCGCGCGCTCGCGCGGAAGGGCGTACTCCATCTCCACGAACCGGACCCGGCGCGGGCTGGTGAACACCTTGTAGGGGATGTCCGTGTAGGTGCGGGCCGACAGGGCTCGGCTGGCGACGCGGGCGATGGAGGGGATGGCGGCCGGGACGGCGCGGCCCAGGGAGTTGACCGCCTGGAAGAGGCCGTTGGAGAGCAGCTCGTCCTCGATCCAGGCGCTGACCGCCCCGGGCGGAGCGGCGGGGCCCTGGCTGCGGTTGTTGCGCTTGGTGTTGCAGTTGCCGGTGTGCGGGAACCAGTAGAACTCGAAGTGCTCGTTCTCCGCGACGTGCTGGTCGAACTCGGACGTCACCCGGTCGAAGCGCATCGGCTCCTCACGGGCGGTCAGGAGGAAGAGCGGCTCCACCGCGAAGGTGATCGAGGTGACGATGCCCAGGGCGCCGATGCCGATCCGGGCCGCCGCGAAGACCTCCGGGTTCTCCTTCTCCGAACAGGTCATCAGCCTGCCGTCCGCCGTGACCAGCTCCAGTGCGCGTATCTGGGCGGCGATGGAGGCCGAGTCGCGGCCGGTGCCGTGGGTGCCGGTGCCGGTGGCGCCGGAGACCGTCTGCTCCATGATGTCGCCCATGTTGGCGAGCGAGAGGCCCTGCCGGGCCAGGTCCCGGTTCAGGTCCTTGAGGGCCGTGCCCGCCGCCACGGTGACGGTGCCGGCCGCCCGGTCGACCGACAGGATCCCGCTGAGCGCCTGCGGCCGTACGAGCACCCCGTCGGTCGCGGCCGCCGCGGTGAAGGAGTGGCCGGTGCCGACCGCCTTCACCCGCAGCCCTTCCTCCGCGGCCCGGCGGACCGCCTCCCGGAGCTCCCCGACCGAGGCCGGAGTCACCACGCGCGCGGGCGTGGCACGGACGTTGCCCGCCCAGTTACGCCACGCGGCCGGTGCGTTCTTCGCTGCTGCTGCTGCTGTCCCCGACGTCGCCATCGCTGGCAGGCTCCTCCCCTTGCGCCGGCCTCGTCAGCCGGCGGTAACCCGCGAACGCCACCGCCGCCGCGGCCACTCCCGAGGAGATCGAGACCACGAACCCGCGCTGGGCCCCGGCCGCGTCGATGACCAGACCGGTCACCGAGGACCCGACCGCGACCCCGACCGCCAGGCCGGTGCTGATCCAGGTCATGCCCTCGGTGAGCTTCGCGCGTGGTACGTGCGATTCGATCAGGGCCATCGTGGTGATCATCGTGGGAGCGATGGCGAGGCCCGAGACGAAGAGCGCCACGGCCAGAAACGGAAGGTTCCCGGCCAGTAGGAGGGGGATCATACTCACGGCCATCGCACATATGCCCAGTACCCAACGGCGTTCGGCCTTGCCCTTGAGGTGCAGCAGGCCGAAGACGATTCCGGCGATACAGGACCCCGCCGCCCAGATCGCCAGGATGAAGCTCGCGGACGACTTGCTGCCCTGCTCCTCGGCGAAGGCCAGCGTGGACACGTCGATGGAGCCGAAGATCGCGCCGGTCGCCACGAAGGTGGCCGTCAGCACCTGGAGGCCGGGGGAGCGCAGGGCCGAGGCGCGGTCGGCGTCGGGGCTGCGCGGGTGCGGGGCGGGCTCGGTGGAGCGCTGGGCGGTGAGCAGCCAGACCCCGACGAGCAGGCAGCCGGCCGCGATCACCGGTCCGGCCTCGGGGAACCAGGTGGTGGACAGGCCGATGGCGAGGATCGGGCCGAAGATGAAGCACACCTCGTCGATCACGGACTCGAAGGAGTACGCGGTGTGCAGCTCGCGCGGGGAGTCCCGGTAGAGCTCGGTCCAGCGGGCGCGGACCATCGAGCCGACGCTCGGCACGCAGCCGGCGACGGCGGCGAAGACGAAGAGGGTCCAGTCGGGCAGGCCGTTCGCGGCGGCCAGGACCAGGCCGGTCACGGCCGCGGTGGAGATCAGGGTCGCGGGGCGCAGCACCCGGCGCTGCCCGTGCTGGTCCACCAGGCGGGAGACCAGGGGGCCGATGAACGCGGCGGCGAGGGCCAGGGTGCCGGTCAGTGCGCTGGCCATCGCGTAGCGGCCGGTCATCTCCGAGATCATCGTGAGGATGCCGACGCCGACCATGGATATCGGGAGCCGGCCTATGAGGCCGGCTGCGCTGAACCCCTTGGTGCCGGGGGCCGCGAAGATCGCGCGGTAGGGACTGGACAAGGTCGCTCCGTAAGGGACGTCAGAGGCCCATACAGGTTACGACTGCCGACAAGGCACCCGCATGGGGAAAAATCAACGCTTCAACTTAGGGTCACCTTACCTACGCCGCGTCCGGGATGCGGACCGGCCGGTTCTCCCCGGCGGACCCCGAGTGGCAGGATTCGAGGCATGTCAGACCAGCTCCGTGCCCCCGACGCGCCCCCGGCCGAAGGCCTCGCCGCCCCCTACGACGCCCTGCTGCTGCTGTCCTTCGGCGGCCCCGAGGGGCCCGACGACGTCGTGCCGTTCCTGGAGAACGTCACGCGCGGCCGGGGCATCCCGCGCGAGCGGCTCAAGGAGGTCGGGCAGCACTACTTCGGCTTCGGCGGGGTCAGCCCCATCAACGGGCAGAACCGCGAGCTGCTGGACGCCCTGCGCAAGGACTTCGCCGAGCACGGGCTGGACCTGCCCGTCTACTGGGGCAACCGGAACTGGGCCCCGTACCTGACCGACGTGATGCGGGAGATGGTGCGCGACGGCCGCCGCCGCATCGCCGTCCTCGCCACCAGCGCGTACGCCTCGTACTCGGGCTGCCGCCAGTACCGCGAGAACCTCGCCGACGCGCTCGCCGCGCTGGAGGAGGAGGGCCTGGAGCTGCCCCGCGTGGACAAGCTGCGGCACTACTTCAACCACCCCGGCTTCGTCCGGCCCATGATCGACGGGGTGCTGGCCTCGCTCGCGGCACTGCCCGACGGCGTCCGGGACGGAGCCCGCCTGGCCTTCACCACCCACTCCATCCCGGACTCGGCCGCCGACACCTCCGGCCCGGTCGAGGACCACACCGAGGGCGGCGGGGGCGGGGCCTACGTCAAGCAGCACCTCGACGTGGCCCGCGTCATCGCGGACGCCGTCGAGGCGGAGACCGGCACCGCGCACCCCTGGCAGCTCGTCTACCAGTCCCGCAGCGGCGCCCCGCACGTCCCGTGGCTGGAGCCGGACATCTGCGACCACCTGGAGGCCCTGCACGCCGACGGCGCGCCCGCCGTGGTCATGGTGCCGATCGGCTTCGTCTCCGACCACATGGAGGTCCTCTACGACCTCGACACCGAGGCGAAGGCGAAGGCGGCCGAACTGGGCCTGCCCGCCGAGCGCTCCGCGACCGTCGGCGCCGACCCCCGGTTCGCCGGCGCGGTACGCGAACTCGTGCTGGAGCGCGCCGCCCGCGAGCGCGGGGAACGGCCGCGGGAGTGCTGGGTGGGCACCCTGGGGCAGAGCCACGACCTGTGCGCGGTGGGCTGCTGCCCGGCCCGCGCGCCCCGGCCGGCGGCCGCCGGCACGGACAGCCCGTACGCGTAGGGGGAAAGCGTGATCCCGCAAGACCTGAAGGCCGAACTGCTGGACGTGGCCCAGGAGGCCGCCCGGCGGGCCGGGGACCTGCTCCGCGACGGCCGGCCGGCCGATCTGGCGGTGGCCGCGACGAAGAGCAGCCCCATCGACGTGGTGACCGAGATGGACATCGCCGCCGAGAAGCTGATCACGGGCGTCCTCGCCGAGCGCCGCCCCGCGGACGGGCTGCTGGGCGAGGAGGGCGCGGACAGCCCCGGCACGAGCGGGGTGCGCTGGGTCGTCGACCCGCTGGACGGCACCGTCAACTACCTCTACGGGCTCCCGAGCTGGGGCGTGTCCATCGCGGCCGAGTACCGGGGCGAGACGGTGGTGGGCGTCGTCGCGGCGCCGATGCGCGGGGAGACGTACCACGCGGTGCTGGGCGGCGGGGCCTGGTCGGGCACCGCACGGCTGGCCTGCCGGCCGGCGGCTCCGCTCGACCGGGCGCTGATCGCCACCGGCTTCGGCTACCTCCAGACGAGGCGGGCCCACCAGGCCGAGGTCGCCGCGCGGATCATCCCGGTGGTTCGGGACATCCGGCGCGGCGGTTCGGCGGCGCTCGACCTGTGCGACGTCGCCGCGGGGCGCCTCGACGGGTACTGGGAGCGCGGGCTCAACCCCTGGGACCTCGCCGCGGGCGAGCTGATCGCCCGTGAGGCGGGCGCCCTGACCGGCGGGCGGCCCTCGGAGCCGGCCTCGGGGGAGCTGGCGCTGGCGGCCACCCCGGCGGTCTTCGCCCCGCTCCAGCTGCTGCTGGAGGAGGCCGGGGCCTGGCACGACTGACCGGGCGCCCGCCCGGGGCGGACGGCACCGGGCCCCGGCCGCCTCGCGGCGGCCGGGGCCCGGTGGGTGCGCTGTGAGCTCGGAGATGCCGTCGGGTCAGGCGGCGGAAACCGGTACGCCGTGTTCTGCGGCGAGCCGCTGGAGGTCTTCCAGTTCGGCCTGTTCCACATCCGCGAGGTAGTCGTCGCCCGTCTCACGGGCCTTGCTGAGGTCCGACTGCGTGGCCTTGATGCGCTGCAGGAGACCCGCGGTGAATGCGTCCATGGTGGGTGCGCCCCCTCTGCGTGGGTCGACGGCGGAGAGCACGGGGCAGTCCGCCGCTTCAGGGTGTGGTTGGGGTGTGCTCCTCGTCCTCCCCGGCACCCTGGGCGCAGAAACCTCGTAAGGCGAGGGAATCCTCACTTCCACCGCGCCCACACCCCGCTTCCACGCCGCTTCCACCCGCCGCGCACGCCCCCGGAGGCCCCGCAGGGGCGCCTTACAGCCGGTTTACGGCCGAAACCGGCAGGATGGAGGCGCAATACACGTGTGCCCTGAAGGGCTCGAAGGAAGGAAACGACGTGCGCGTACTCGTCGTCGAGGACGAGCAGCTGCTCGCCGATGCGGTGGCCACGGGCCTGCGCCGGGAGGCCATGGCCGTGGACGTCGTGTACGACGGTGCCGCGGCGCTGGAGCGCGTCGGGGTGAACGACTACGACGTGGTCGTCCTCGACCGGGACCTTCCGCTGGTGCACGGCGACGACGTCTGCCGGAAGATCATCGAGCTGGGCATGCCCACGCGCGTGCTGATGCTCACCGCCTCCGGCGACGTCAGCGACCGCGTCGAGGGCCTGGAGCTGGGCGCCGACGACTACCTGCCCAAGCCCTTCGCCTTCACCGAGCTGACCGCCCGCGTGCGCGCCCTCGGGCGGCGCACCACCGTCGCGCTCCCGCCCGTCCTGGAGCGGGCCGGCATCAAGCTGGACCCGAACCGCCGCGAGGTGTTCCGGGAGGGCCGTGAGGTACAGCTGGCGCCGAAGGAGTTCGCGGTGCTGGAGGTGCTCATGCGCAGCGAGGGGACCGTGGTGTCCGCCGAGCAGCTGCTGGAGAAGGCCTGGGACGAGAACACCGACCCGTTCACCAACGTGGTCCGGGTGACCGTCATGACCCTGCGCCGCAAGCTCGGGGAGCCGCCCGTCATCGTGACCGTGCCCGGTTCCGGCTACCGGATCTGACCCGGTGGCCCCGACCCCGGCGCCACCCGCGGCGCCACCGAAACCGACCTGGGACCCCGGCCAGCCCGAGGGTCCCTTCCCTTGGCTGCGGCCGACCATCCGGATAAGGCTCACGCTGCTGTACGGCGGCATGTTCCTGATCGCCGGGATCCTGCTGCTGTCGATCATCTACCTGCTGGCCGCGCAGGCCCTGAGGGAGGGCAACGCGCTCCCCTTCAAGATCGTCGGCGGCCAGAAGGTCGAGGTCTCCAGCACCACCTGCTCAGGCGTGGGCATCGACCAGTCGATCGACCAGTTCAACGCCGCGATCTCGCAGTGCATCCTCGACCAGCGCAAGCACGCCCTGGACGACCTGCTCAGCCGGTCGCTGATGGCCCTGCTGGGCCTCAGCGTCATCGCCTTCGCCTTCGGCTACGCGATGGCCGGCCGGGTGCTCTCGCCGCTGGGCAAGATCACCCGCACGGCCCGCCGGGTGGTCGGCTCCGACCTGACCCGGCGGATCGAGCTGGACGGGCCGGACGACGAGCTGAAGGAGCTCGCCGACACCTTCGACGAGATGCTCGACCGCCTGGAGCGGGCCTTCACCGCCCAGCAGCGCTTCGTCGCCAACGCCTCGCACGAGCTGCGGACCCCGCTGGCGATCAACCGGACGCTGCTGGAGGTCCACCTCTCGGACCCCGGAGCGCCGGTTGAGCTCCAGCAGCTGGGCAAGACGCTGCTCGCCACCAACGAGCGCAGCGAGCAGCTGGTCGAGGGCCTGCTGCTGCTGGCCCGCAGCGAGAACCAGATCGTCGAGCGCAAACCGGTCGACCTGGCCGAGGTCGCCTCGCGCGCCATCGACCAGGCCCGCGGCGAGGCCCTCGCCAAGGGCGTGGAGATCCGCGGCGAGCGCGCGCTGGCGGTGATCCAGGGCAACGGCGTCCTGCTGGAGCGGATCGCCCTCAACCTGGTGCAGAACGCCGTCCGGTACAACGTGCCGGAGGGCGGCTGGGTGGAGGTCACGACCGAGGCCCAGCACGGTCAGGCGGTGCTCGTCGTCTCGAACACGGGTCCAGTGGTTCCCGCGTACGAGGTGGACAGCCTCTTCGAGCCCTTCAGGCGGCTGCGTACGGAGCGAACGGGCAGCGACAAGGGTGTGGGGCTCGGTCTGTCGATCGCGCGCTCCGTGGCGCGCGCACACGGCGGCCGCATCATCGCGACGCCCAGGGAGGGCGGTGGCCTCGTGATGCGTGTCACGCTGCCCCTTTGATCCACCCGGGTCCTGTTCGCCGTCAGCGGAACGCGCCGCCGGCCGCGGCGGGCGGTTCCTGTGTGATCGATCACAGTGTCGAGTGGCGGGTCATGTGCGTTCTGTGACCCCAAGGTGGCCGGAAAGCCCGGGAAGTCCGGGTTTCCGGCCCCCCTGATGGCGGGAAATACACGGGGTGGCGTTTGTGCAAGACGACCCCCTGACCGTGTACGGTCCCGCTCGACATCCCGGCTACGGAGTCCTTCGGGCGCGCGGCTGGGTGTCGATTGAGTAACAGACCTTGATGTGAGGCAAAATCTCCGCCTCAGGTCGGGCACAAGTCCGGCCTCTCGCGCGTTACGTGCGCTGAGACACCGCTAAATCCCAGAGGGGGAGAGCGAACAAAATGGCAACGGACTACGACACCCCACGCAAGACCGACGACGACGTCGACAACGACAGCATCGAAGAGCTCAAGGCTCGGCGCAGTGACAAGGTCACGTCGAGCGTCGACATCGAGGACTTCGACGGAGCCGAGAGCCTTGAGCTCCCGGGTGCCGACCTCTCCAACGAGGAGCTGGCCGTCCGGGTGCTGCCCAAGCAGGCCGACGAGTTCACCTGCATGAGCTGCTTCCTGGTGCACCACCGCAGCCAGCTGGCGCGCGAGAAGAACGGCCAGCCGATCTGCCGCGACTGCGACTGAGGACGGCCGTGACCGGCTCGACGCCCTTTCGGAGGCGACGCTTCCGGAAATCTGGCGATCCGGAGGGGCAGGCTCGCGCGGTGACCACGGGCCCGGAAACGGGCCCCGCGGCCGCCGGTGACCAGCCCTTCGGGACGACTGTGGTGCCGTCCGACACCGCCGCGGCGGTGCCGTCGGCCGCAGTGGCGGACGAGGAGTCCCGGGGCAGGCCCGGGACGCGTCGGATGCAAGCCGTCAAGAACGGTGTGCGCAAGGGCGGCGAAGGCGCGAAGGCCGCCGCCCTGTACATCACCGACCTGATCATCGAGAACGCCCCGCGCGTTCCGGTACGGGACCTCGCGACCCTGCGGGCGCAGTTCCCGGACCTCGGTCCCGACCGGCTGGCCGACAAGCTGATCGCCGGGGCCGCCAACGGCACCTCGACCGTGGGCGCCGGCATCGGCGCCGCGGCCATGCTGCCGGTCCCGCCCGCGATGCCGGCGGAGCTGGCCGCGGAGATCACCGGGGTCGCCGCGATCGAGCTGAAGCTCATCGCCGAGCTGCACGAGGTCTACGGGCAGCGGCCGCCGGGCGGCCTGAAGGACCGCAGCCTCGCCTACCTGACCTCCTGGACCCAGGAGCGCGGTATCGACCTGACCAAGCCGACCACGCTGAACGCGGCGCTCGGCGGGCAGATGAAGCGAGAACTGCGCCAGCAGATCATGAAGCGGATGTTCCGCAACCTGCCGAACCTCATGCCGTTCATGGTCGGCGCGGCCGTCGGGGCGGTGATGAACCGCAGGGACACCCGGAAACTCGCCGAGAAGGTCCGTGGGGACCTGCGGAGCCGTGCCGTGCCGTGGGACGCCCTCCCCGCCCTGCCGCCCCTGGAACGCCCCTCCGAGGCCCTTCCCGAGGCCACCAGGGCCGCCCTCGAAGGGCGCCGGCCGGACGGGAGCTGAGTCCCGCCGGATCAGGCCGCGGCCGCGGCGGCCTTCGCCGCGCGGACGGCCGCCGCCAGGGCCTGGGGCTCGCGCGTGGAGACGTACACGTACGGGGTCGGGTCCGACGGGTCGGTTACCTCGATCCGGACCGCCGTCGGGACGTAGCTGCGCATCAGCATGAAGGCCCGGGTGTCCGCCTTGTACGTGCGCCAGGCGCGCGCCTCCTCCGCCTCCAGCACCTCGGGCTCGCCCAGCGCCGTCACCGGGATCCGGGCGTCACCGGCCGCGAGCGCGCCGTTCACCACGCGCACGCGCGCGGAACCGTACGAGCTCACCAGCATCCCCGTCAGCGCGGCGCCGCCGACCAGCCCGGCCAGCAGCGGCAGGGTGCCCAGCGGCAGCAGCATCAGCGCGCACGCCAGGCCGGTCAGGGCCGCTATGCCCCACCAGGAGCGGGGCGCGGAGAGTCGTTCGTCGTGGTGCGCGGGGGAGAGCTGCATGGCACCTAGCCTCCCACGGGGCGACCGGCGGGTAGCCGCGCGGGTAAGGTCAGCGCCTGTGAGTGGACGAAACACGGCGTTGACGCCCCCGGCCGATGCCTCCGCACCGGTCCGGCACCCCGATGCCCCGGCGCCGGGGGAGCTCCTCGGCGCGCACTACGAACACTGTTTCGGGTGCGGCGGGGGCCAGCCGCACGGGCTCCATCTGGAGGCCCGCGCGGGCGAGGGCGTACGCGTCACCGCCGAGTTCACCGTCAAGCCCGCCCACCAGGGCGCGCCCGGGCTCGCGCACGGCGGCGTCCTGGCCACCGCGCTCGACGAGACGCTGGGCTCCCTGAACTGGCTGCTGCGCGTCATCGCGGTGACCGGCCGGCTGGAGACCGACTTCGTGCGGCCCGTGCCGGTGGACACCGTGCTGTACCTGGAGGCCGAGGTCACCGCCGTCGCCGGCCGGAAGATCTACTCCACCGCCGTGGGCCGGATAGGCGGCCCGGACGGCCCCGTCGCCGTCCGCGCGGACGCGCTCTTCATCGAGGTGAAGGTCGACCACTTCATCGACAACGGTCGGCCCGAGGAGATCCGGGCGGCGATGTCCGACCCGGACCAGGTCAGGCGCGCACGCGCCTTCGAGGTGAACCCCTGATGTCCCAGAACACCCATGCGCCCGTCGACGTGCTGATCCGGCGCGTCGACCCCGAGGTGCCCATTCCCGCCTACGGTCACCCCGGCGACGCCGGCTGCGACCTGGTGACCACCGTGGCCGCCGAGCTGGAGCCCGGGGAGCGGGCCGTGCTGCCCACCGGCGTCTCCATCGCCCTGCCCGACGGGTACGCGGCCTTCGTGCACCCGCGCTCGGGCCTGGCCGCCCGCTGCGGGCTCGCGCTCGTGAATGCCCCGGGGACGGTGGATGCCGGGTACCGTGGGGAGATCAAGGTGATCGTGGTCAATCTCGACCCGCGCGAGAGCGTCCGGTTCGAGCGATTCGACCGCATTGCCCAGCTGGTTGTCCAGCGGGTCGAGAAGGTGCGCTTCCACGAGGTGGCGGAGCTTCCAGGCTCGGCCCGGGCCGACGGGGGGTTCGGCTCCACCGGCGGCCATGCGGCCGTGGCCGGATCCGGGGCTGGTCAGCAGCAGGGTGGGAATGGCTACGCTTCGGTCGTATCCGACCGGGAAGGACAGTGACGTGTTCGGACGTCGCAAGAAGAACGACTCCGCCCATGACGGCGGCGCGGCCGAGCAGGTCGTGAACGGCGTGGCTGCCGACGAGCAGGCCGGCGACGAATCCGCCGCGCCCCGCAGGCTCAACCTGCCCCCGGCCCCGCGGCCCGACGGCCCGTGGGACGTCTCAGAGGTGCTCGGCAACCCGGCCGACGGCCGGGTCGACCTGGGCGGCATCCTCGTGCCCGGCGTCGAGGGCATGGAGCTGCGCGTCGAGGTCGCCGGTGACGCGATCGTGGCCGCCACGGTGGTCCTGGGCGACAGCGCCGTGCAGCTGCAGGCCTTCGCCGCCCCCAAGAAGGAGGGCATCTGGGGCGAGGTCCGCGACGAGATCGCCTCGGGCATCACCCAGCAGGGCGGCATCATCGACGAGGTCGACGGCCCGCTGGGCTGGGAGCTGCGCGCGCAGGTCCCCGTCCCGCTGCCCGACGGCCAGACCGGCGCCCAGCTGGTGCGCTTCGTCGGCGTCGACGGCCCGCGCTGGTTCCTGCGCGGCGTCATCTCCGGCCAGGGCGCGGTGCGCCCCGAGTCGGCCGGCGTGCTGGAGCAGATCTTCCGGGAGACCGTCATCGTCCGCGGCGACGGCCCGATGGCCCCGCGCGACCCGATCGTCCTGAAGCTGCCGAACGACGCCCAGATGGTGCCGGACGGCGTGCAGACGGCCGAGGAGCAGGAGGGCTCGCGCTTCTCCGGCGGCATGGGCCAGCTGGAGCGCGGCCCGGAGATCACCGAGGTCCGCTGACCCGTCAGCCGGCCCCGCGAAGGTCTTTTCCGGCCCGCGGGCCCCGTTCCCCCCGAGGGGCGGGGCCCGCGGGCCTTCGCGCGTCCGGGGCACGGGAGTCCGGGGCGCAGGTGTCCGGGGCACGGGCGTCCGCGTCAGGGATGCGTCAGGGATGTCCGGCGGACGCCCTTCCGGTGCGTGAACAGCGGGAACGTCCCCGAGAATGAGCGCATGGGACGCGGCAGGCTAAGGATCCATCTCGGCGCGGCACCCGGTGTGGGCAAGACGTACGCCATGCTCTCGGAAGGCCACCGCCGCGTGGAGCGGGGCACCGACTGCGTCGTCGGCTTCGTCGAGCACCACGGGCGGCCGCGCACCGAGGTGATGCTGCACGGCCTCGAACAGGTGCCCAGGCGGGAGCTCTCGTACCGGGGGGCCGCCTTCACGGAGATGGACGTGGACGCGGTCCTCGCGCGCAGGCCCGCCGTGGCGCTGGTGGACGAGCTCGCGCACACCAACGTCCCCGGCTCGCGCAACGCCAAGCGCTGGCAGGACGTGGAGGAGCTGCTGCGCGCCGGGATCGACGTGGTGACCACCGTCAACATCCAGCACCTGGAGTCCCTCGGGGACGTGGTGGAGAAGATCACCGGGGTGCGCCAGCGCGAGACCGTGCCGGACGAGGTGGTGCGCCGCGCCGACCAGATCGAGCTGGTCGACATGTCCCCGCAGGCGCTGCGCCGGCGCATGGCGCACGGCAACATCTACCAGCCCGACAAGGTCGACGCGGCCCTCTCGAACTACTTCCGGCCGGGCAACCTGACCGCGCTGCGCGAGCTGGCTCTGCTGTGGGTCGCCGACCGGGCCGACGAGTACCTCCAGCAGTACCGGGGCGACCACGACATCCGTTCGGCCTGGCAGGCCCGCGAACGGATCGTGGTGGGCCTCACCGGCGGGCCCGAGGGCCGCACCCTCATCCGCCGGGCCGCCCGGATGGCGGCAAAGGGCTCGGGCAGCGAGGTGCTCGCCGTCTACATCGCCCGCAGCGACGGGCTGACCTCGGCCTCGCCCAAGGAGCTCGCGGTACAGCGGACCCTGGTCGAGGACCTTGGCGGAACGTTTCACCATGTGATCGGCGACGACGTCCCCGAATCCCTCCTCGCCTTCGCCCGCGGGGTCGACGCCACCCAGATCGTGCTCGGCTCCAGCCGCCGCAAGGCCTGGCAGTACGTGCTGGGGCCCGGCGTGGGCGCCACCGTCGCCCGTGACTCCGGGCCCGACCTCGACGTGCACATCGTCACCCACGAGGAGGTCGCCCGGGGGCGGGGGCTGCCCGTGGTCCGCTCGGCGGCCCGGCTCGGGAGGCCCCGGCTCGTGGCCGGCTGGGTGGTCGGCGTGGTCTTCCCCGTGCTGCTGTGCGCCCTGCTGACGAACATCGACGCCGACCCCGGCCTCGCCAACGACATGCTGCTCTTCCTGGCGCTGACGGTCGCGGCCGCGCTGCTGGGCGGGCTCTGGCCGGCCCTGGCCTCGGCGGCCTTCGGCTCGCTGCTGCTGAACTACTTCTTCGCCCCGCCGCTGCACCGGTTCACCGTCTCCGACCCCAGGAACATCATGGCCATCGCCGTGTTCTTCGGCGTCGCCGTCTCGGTGGCCTCGGTGGTGGACCTCGCCGCCCGGCGCACGCACCAGGCCGCCCGGCTGCGGGCCGAGTCCGAGGTGCTGTCCACCCTGGCCGGGAGCGTGCTGCGCGGGGAGACCGCCCTGGACGCGCTGCTGGAGCGGGTGCGCGAGACCTTCGCGATGGAGTCGGTGGCCCTGCTGGAGCGGGCGGGCGAGGTGGAGCCCTGGACCCCGGCCGGCAGCGTCGGGCCCCGTCCGGCGGCCCGGCCCGAGGACGCCGACGTCGACATGCCGGTCGGCGACCACATGGCACTCGCCCTGTCCGGGCGGGTACTGCCCGCCGAGGACCGCCGGGTGCTCGGCGCCTTCGCCGCCCAGGCCGCCGTGGTGCTGGACCGGCAGCGGCTCGTGGGGGAGGCGGAGGAGGCGCGCCGGCTGGCCGAGGGCAACCGGATCCGGACCGCCCTGCTGGCCGCCGTCAGCCATGACCTGCGTACGCCCCTGGCCTCCATCAAGGCTTCCGTCAGCTCCCTGCGCTCCGACGACGTGGAGTGGTCCGAGGAGGACCGGGCCGAACTGCTGGCCGGGATCGAGGAGGGTGCCGACCGGCTCGACCACCTGGTGGGCAACCTGCTGGACATGTCCCGGCTCCAGACCGGCACCGTGACCCCGCTGATCCGGGAGATCGACCTCGACGAGGTGGTCCCGATGGCGCTGGGCGGCGTACCGGAGGACAGCGTGCTGCTCGACGTGCCGGAGACCCTGCCGATGGTGGCCGTGGACCCGGGGCTGCTGGAGCGGTCCGTGGCCAACGTGGTGGAGAACGCCGTCAAGTACAGCCCCGCCGGAGAGCGGGTGCTGGTCGCGGCCAGCTTCCTCGGAGACCGGGTCGAGGTGCGCGTCGTCGACCGCGGGCCCGGGGTGCCCGACGAGGCCAAGGACCGGATATTCGCCCCCTTCCAGCGGCACGGCGACGCCCCGCGCGGCGCGGGCGTGGGCCTGGGGCTCGCGGTGGCCAGGGGCTTCGCCGAGGCCATGGACGGCACCCTCGTCGCCGAGGACACTCCCGGGGGCGGGCTGACCATGGTGCTCACCCTGCGGGCGGCGGCCCGCGGCGGCCCGCCGCCGGAGCCCGGGGGAACCGGCGGAACCGCAGGAACGACCGGAACGACCGGAACCGCCGGAACCGCCGGAACCGCCAGAACTGCCGGAACTGCCGGAACTGCCGGAACCGCCGGAACCGCCGGAACCGCCGGAACCGAACCGACCGAAGCCGGGGACCGCCCCGAACGACAGAAAGCAGGTCCCCGATGACCCGGGTGCTCGTGGTGGACGACGAGCCGCAGATCGTCCGAGCCCTCGTGATCAACCTCAAGGCGCGCAAGTACGAGGTCGACGCGGCCGCCGACGGGGCGGGAGCCCTGGAACTCGCCGCCGCCCGCCACCCCGACGTGGTCGTCCTCGACCTCGGCCTGCCCGACATGGACGGGGTCGAGGTCATCAGGGGGCTGCGCGGCTGGACGCGGGTCCCGATCCTGGTGCTCTCCGCCCGGCACAGCTCCGACGAGAAGGTCGAGGCCCTCGACGCGGGCGCCGACGACTACGTCACCAAGCCCTTCGGCATGGACGAGCTGCTGGCCAGGCTGCGCGCCGCCGTCCGCCGGGCCGAGCCGTCCGCCGGGACCGGCGAGGAAGAGGTGGTCGTCTCGACCGAGGGCTTCACGGTGGACCTCGCCGCCAAGAAGGCGGTGCGGGAGGGGCGCGACGTACGCCTCACCCCCACCGAGTGGCACCTGCTGGAGGTGCTCGTGCGCAACGGCGGGAAGCTGGTCAGCCAGAAACAGCTGCTCCAGGAGGTCTGGGGGCCCTCCTACGGGACCGAGACCAACTACCTGAGGGTC
Source organism: Streptomyces sp. NBC_00158 (assembly GCF_045160885.1). NCBI lineage: Bacteria > Bacillati > Actinomycetota > Actinomycetes > Kitasatosporales > Streptomycetaceae > Streptomyces > Streptomyces sp. NBC_00158. The sequence goes on along the minus strand of NZ_CP108161.1, from coordinate 1,633,689 downwards.
TACATGGCCCAGCTGCGCCGCAAGCTGGAGGCGGACCCCTCGCACCCCCGGCACTTCATCACCGAACCCGGCATGGGGTACCGCTTCGAGAAGTAGCGGGGGCTTCGAGAGGCGACGGGGGCGCCGGTACGCTTCCTGTATGAGTGCTGAACCGCGTCCCGAGAAGCCCGCGAAACCGGCCAGGCCGGCGGGCCGGTTCCGCCGGATGATAGAGCGGCTGTCCACCTCCCAGGAGGAGCTGCATTCGGCGGAGCTGCAGGAGGACGCAGAAGCCGCGGGGTGCACGCGGATCTGCGACTGCCACGACCGCCAGATAGTGAAGGTGACCGGAACCCTGCGCACCGTCACCCTCCGGCCGCGCGCGGGCGTGCCCGCCCTGGAGGCGGAGCTGTTCGACGGCTCGGCCGCGCTGGACGTGGTCTGGCTCGGGCGTCGCTCGATCGTGGGAATCGAACCCGGACGGCGCATGATCGCATCCGGCCGCGTCTCGATGAGTCACGGCCGCCGGGTGCTCTTCAACCCGAAGTACGAACTCCGCCCTCTCGGACAGGAGCACTGACCGGTGACGTCACTCGACAAACCGACCGCGCCGGAGCCGGGCGCCGCGCCCGCCGACGACCAGAGCGCGGTCACGCAGGCTGCGCTCTTCGACGCCTTCGGCGGCGTCCGGGGCACCGTGGAGACGATGCTCCCCGGCCTGCTCTTCGTGATGATCTACACGATCAACAAGGACGTGAAGATGTCCGCCATCGCGGCGGGCGTCGTCGCGGTGCTGCTGGTCGTCGTCCGCCTGGCGCGCAAGGACACCGTCAAGCACGCCTTCAGCGGCGTCTTCGGCGTCGGCGTGGGCGTGGCCTTCGCCCTCTTCACGGGCAGCGCCAAGGGCTTCTACCTGCCGGGCATGATCTACGGGGTCTGCCTCGGCCTGGCGTTCACGCTCTCGGCGCTGGTGGGGTTCCCGCTGCTGGGCGTGATCCTGGGGCCGGTGTTCAAGGAGAACCTCTCCTGGCGCACCCGCAACCCCGGGCGCAAGAAGGCGTACGTCAAGGCCAGCCTGGCCTGGGGCCTGATCTTCCTGGCGAAGTACGCGATCCTCTTCCCGCTGTACTGGTGGGGTGACGAGACGCAGCTGGGCTGGGTGCTGATCGCGCTCAAGCTCCCGCCGATGGTGCTGGCCGTGTACTTCACCTGGGTCTTCCTGGCGAAGGCGCCGCCGCCGATCGACGTGATCGCCGAGTACGAGGCCGAGGAGGCCGCGCACGAGGCCGCGAAGGCCGAGAAGGCGGCGCAGTCCGGGCAGGCGCCGCAGCCCGGCCAGTCGGGCCGGCACAAGCGGGCCTGAGGACGCGGGAACGCGGGAACGCGGTTCGTACGTACGAAGGGGCGGGGTGACCACCGGTCACCCCGCCCCTTCGTACGTACGCCGGTTCTACGGGTGCCGCGCCTGGAGGAGCTCCTCCAGCTGCTCCTCGCGGGCCTGGGCGGCCACGAAGAGGAGCTCGTCGCCCGGCTCCAGCGTCTCCTCGCCGTGCGGGGTGAGCACGCGGTTGCCGCGGATGATCGTGACCAGGGAGGTGTCCTCCGGCCAGGCGATCTCGCTGATCTGGGTGCCCGCGACCGAGGAGTCGGCCGGCAGGGTCAGCTCCACGAGGTTGGCGTCGCCGTGGCTGAAGCGCAGCAGCCGCACCAGGTCGCCGACGCTGACGGCCTCCTCGACCAGGGCCGACATCAGGCGCGGCGTGGACACCGCGACGTCGACGCCCCAGGACTCGTTGAAGAGCCACTCGTTCTTCGGGTTGTTCACGCGGGCCACCACGCGCGGGACCCCGTACTCGGTCTTCGCGAGCAGCGAGACGACCAGGTTCACCTTGTCGTCGCCGGTCGCGGCGATGACCACGTTGCAGCGCTGCAGCGCCGCCTCGTCGAGCGAGGTGATCTCGCAGGCGTCGGCCAGCAGCCACTCCGCCTGCGGCACCCGCTCCACCGAGATGGCGGTCGGCGCCTTGTCCACGAGGAGCACCTCGTGGCCGTTCTCCAGCAGCTCGCCCGCGATGGAGCGGCCCACGGCCCCGGCTCCGGCGATCGCGACCCTCATGCGTGTGCCTCCTCGGGGCCCTCGGCGAAGGCCGCCTCGACCTTGTCGATCTCGTCCGTGCGCATCATCACGTGGACGAGGTCGCCCTCCTGGAGGACGGTCTGCGAAGTCGGCAGCGTCGCCTCGCCCAGACGGGTGAGGAACGCGACACGGACGCCGGTCTCCTCCTGCAGTTTGCTGACCTTGTGGCCGATCCAGGCCGCGGACGCGTGCACCTCCGCGAGCTGCACGCCGCCGCTCGGGTCACGCCACAGCGGCTCGGCGCCCGAGGGGAGCAGCCGGCGCAGCATCTGGTCGGCGGTCCACCGCACGGTCGCGACGGTGGGGATGCCGAGGCGCTGGTAGACCTCGGCGCGCTTGGGGTCGTAGATGCGGGCGGCGACGTTCTCCACGCCGAACATCTCGCGGGCCACGCGGGCTGCGATGATGTTGGAATTGTCACCACTGCTGACGGCCGCGAACGCGCCCGCCTCCTCGATCCCGGCCTCCCGCAGCGTGTCCTGGTCGAAGCCGACACCGGTGACGCGGCGGCCGCCGAACGAGGCCCCGAGCCGGCGGAATGCGGTGGGGTCCTGGTCGACCACGGCGACCGTATGCCCCTGCTGTTCCAAGGTCTGCGCGAGGGCGGAGCCCACCCTTCCGCAGCCCATAATGACGATGTGCACGGCCGTCCTTCCGGCTGACAGCTGCTCGCTGGTTTCCAGCCTCATTGCATGCTCTGGCTAATCAGGGTCTCAGACCATGGCCCAAGCTACACACGGGCGGTCACCAGTGTGACCATTTGGGGTCCGGCGGGTGCTTCATTGGAGGCGCATTGGTGCGGATCGGGGGCAGGGGGTTCGTCAGCCACATTTCGAACGCTTACGATCCTCTGCGTGTCCAAACTGACCGACGTGCCCAAACGGATCCTGATCGGCCGGGCGCTGCGCAGCGACCGCCTCGGGGAAACGCTCCTCCCCAAGCGGATCGCCCTTCCTGTGTTCGCATCCGACCCCCTCTCCTCGGTGGCGTACGCCCCCGGTGAGGTACTGCTGGTCCTGTCCATCGCGGGTGTGTCGGCGTACCACTTCAGCCCCTGGATCGCGGTCGCGGTCGTCGTGCTGATGTTCACCGTGGTCGCCTCCTACCGGCAGAACGTCCACGCCTACCCCAGCGGCGGCGGCGACTACGAGGTGGCCAACACCAACCTCGGACCCCAGGCCGGCCTCACCGTGGCGAGCGCCCTGCTCGTCGACTACGTCCTCACGGTCGCCGTCTCCATTTCCTCCGGAGTCGAGAATCTCGGCTCCGCCGTCGATTTCGTCATCGAGCACAAGGTGCTCTCCGCGATCGTCATGATTCTGCTGCTCACGCTGATGAATCTGCGCGGAGTGAAGGAATCCGGGAAGCTCTTCGCCATCCCGACGTACGTGTTCGTCGGCGCCGTGTTCGTGATGATCGCCTGGGGTGCCTGGCGCGGCCTCGTGATGGGCGACACGATGGAGGCCCCGACCGCCAACCTGGAGATCAAGGCGGAACACCAGGGACTGGCCGGCTTCGCGCTGGTCTTCCTGCTGCTGCGCGCGTTCTCCTCCGGCTGTGCCGCCCTGACCGGCGTCGAGGCGATCAGCAACGGCGTACCGGCCTTCCGCAAGCCCAAGAGCAAGAACGCGGCCACCACCCTCGCCCTCATGGGCGGCCTGGCCGTCACCATGTTCTGCGGGATCATCGGCCTGGCCATGGCCACCGACGTGAAGATGGCCGAAGCCCCCGCCACCAACCTGCTGGAGAACGGCGTACCGGTCGGCGACGGGTTCGTCCAGCACCCGGTGATCTCCCAGGTCGCCGAGGCCGTCTTCGGCAACGGCAGCTTCCTGTTCATCGTGCTGGCGACCGCCACCGCCCTCGTCCTGTTCCTGGCCGCGAACACCGCCTACAACGGCTTCCCGCTGCTCGGCTCGATCCTCGCCCAGGACCGCTACCTGCCGCGCCAGCTGCACACCCGCGGCGACCGCCTCGCGTTCTCCAACGGCATCGTGCTCCTCGCCGGCGCGGCCATACTGCTGGTGTGGATCTACGACGCCGACTCCACGAAGCTCATCCAGCTCTACATCGTCGGCGTGTTCGTCTCCTTCACGCTGAGCCAGATCGGCATGGTCCGGCACTGGAACCGCCACCTGAAGGCCGAGCGCGACCAGGCCGCCCGCCGCCGCATGATCCGCTCGCGGGCGATCAACACCTTCGGCGCCTTCTTCACCGGCATGGTGCTGGTCGTCGTCCTCGCCACCAAGTTCACGCACGGCGCCTGGGTCGCCCTGCTGGGCATGCTGATCTTCTACGGCACCATGACCGCGATCCGTAAGCACTACGACCGCGTCGCCGCCGAGATCGCCGCCGACGAGGGCCCCACCGACGACAGCGTGCGCCCCTCCCGGGTCCACTCGATCGTCCTGGTCTCCAAGGTCCACAAGCCCACCCTGCGCGCCCTGGCCTTCGCCAAGCTGACCCGCTCGGACAGGCTGGAGGCGCTCAGCATCAGCGTCGACCCGGCCGAGACCAAGGCACTGCGGGCCGAGTGGGAACGGCGCGGGATCAACGTCCCGCTGAAGATCCTCGACTCGCCCTACCGCGAGATCACCCGGCCGGTGGTCGAGTACGTGAAGGGGCTGCGCAGCGAGAACCCGCGCGACGCGGTCAGCGTCTACATCCCCGAGTACGTCGTCGGACGCTGGTACGAGCACCTCCTGCACAACCAGAGCGCGCTGCGCCTCAAGGGCCGGCTGCTGTTCACGCCCGGCGTGATGGTCACCTCGGTGCCCTACCAGCTGGAGTCCTCGGAGCTCGCCAAGCGGCGGGCGAAGAAGCGCCAGGAGTGGAACGCCCCGGGCGCGGTGCGCCGCGGCCCCGTCGACACGCCGCGGCCCCGCCAGAAGGACCCGGCGGGCAAGTAGTCCTGGTGGTGAACGGCCGGAGGAGACCCACGTAAACTGGTGGGTCGGTCCTCCGGCCGTTCTTTTTCCCTTCCTCCCCTTGATCCTTGGAGCCTCCCCACCATGACCGAGCAGAACGAGAAGCAGTCACTGGTCGGGGAGGAGTACGAGGTCGAGGTCGGCCCCGTCGCGCACGGCGGCCACTGCATCGCCCGTACGTCGGACGGCCGCGTCCTGTTCGTCCGCCACACGCTGCCGGGCGAGAAGGTCATCGCAAAGGTCACCGAGGGCGAGTCGGACTCCCGCTTCCTGCGCGCCGACGCGATCACCGTCCTCACCGCCTCCAAGGACCGCGTCGAGGCCCCCTGCCCGTACGCCGGCCCCGGCAAGTGCGGCGGCTGCGACTGGCAGCACGCCAAGCCGGGCGCCCAGCGCCGGCTCAAGGGCGAGGTCGTCGCCGAGCAGCTGAAGCGGCTCGCCGGGCTGACCCCGGAGGAGGCCGGCTGGGACGGCACCGTCATGCCGGCCGAGGGCGACAAGCTGCCCGCCGGGCAGGTCCCGCAGTGGCGCACCCGCGTGCAGTACGCGATCGACGAGACGGGCCGGGCGGGCCTGCGCAAGCACCGCTCGCACGACATCGAGCCCGTCGACCACTGCATGATCGCCGCCCCGGGCGTCAGCGAGCTCGGCATCGAGAAGCAGGACTGGCCGCAGATGGCCACCGTCGAGGCGATCGCCGCGACCGGCTCCCAGGACCGCCAGGTCGTCCTCACCCCCCGCCCCGGCGGCCGCCTCCCGCTCGTCGAGCTCGACAAGCCGGTCTCCGTCCTGCGCGTCGAGGAGAAGGACGGCGGCGTGCACCGCGTCCACGGCCGCCCCTTCGTCCGCGAGCGCGCCGACGGCCGTACGTACCGCGTCGGCATGGGCGGCTTCTGGCAGGTCCACCCGCAGGCCGCCGACACCCTGATCAAGGCCGTCATGCAGGGCCTGATGCCGCGCAAGGGCGAGATGGCCCTCGACCTCTACTGCGGCGTGGGCATCTTCGCGGGCGCCCTCGCGGAGCGCCTCGGCGAGACCGGCGCCGTCCTCGGCATCGAGTCGGGCAAGCGCGCGGTGGAGGACGCCCGCCACAACCTGGCGGACTTCCCCCGGGTCCGCATCGAACAGGGCAAGGTCGACACCGCCCTCCCGCGCACCGGCATCACCGAGTGCGACCTGGTCGTCCTGGACCCGCCCCGCGCGGGCGCCGGCAAGCAGACGGTCCGCCACATCGCGAGCCTCTCGGCCCGCCGCATCGCGTACGTCGCCTGCGACCCGGCGGCCCTGGCCCGCGACCTGGGCTACTTCAAGGACGCGGGCTACCGCGTCCGCACGCTGCGCGTCTTCGACCTCTTCCCGATGACCCACCACGTGGAGTGCGTGGCGATCCTTGAACCGGTCGCTAAGAGCTCCTGACCTGCAGGTTTGTCGATGTGCATTATGTGCGTTGTGGGCGTTACGGGCGATATCTTGACGCTGATCTGACGCTCGTGACGCTCATTTGACGCTCGTCCGGAGCAATTTCTGATGCAGTGTCAGCTCTCGGTGGGGTGCCTCATGGGCCGGGCTTGCGCCCGGCCTGGGGGCGGCTTCGCCGCGTGTCGCGCGGTCTGGCGTCGGCCTCATTCGCTCACCGGCTGAGCTGGCCCCTACGAACACGCTCTGTAGCGGATGGTGAAGTCAGCCTCGTCGTCCCGCTGGGCGCTCACGTGATCCGGAGTCGGTCAGGGGCCGCGTGAGGATGGTGCAGATCTCGCCCTCGGAGCAGGTGTCGAGGTCGGTGGGGTCGGGCGCCGCGATGGCCGGGGCCCAGCGGCCGCGGTGTGCTGCGACATCCTGAACCTCTTCGCTGGCCCGTCCTTGGCCCAGCAGTGGCAACAGGCGCACCCCGAGGTACGCGGGGAGATCGGCAGCCAGGCATGCGCCGTCCAGATCGGGCAGGGGGTCTTCGGCCCGGTCCTGCGGGACGACTGACCGATGTGACGGTCATTGCAGGCCGGAGACCTTGAAGACCTTGCGGGCCGTCTCGCCGTCGATGCGCGTGGCCAGGCGGCGCAGTGCGGGCGCGCCGCGCAGCAGGGTTCCGCGCCGGATCGATGTACGGGTGTCCGTACAGCAGCGCCAAGACATCATCGGCTTCCTCACCGGACACACCCCGGAGCCCACATGAAGCCCCCGATGCCCGCCACGGACACCGTCCGCACCTCCATGGACGCCTTGCTCGCCGAGGCGGCGGCCGCCGGGCGCCGGGCCACGGTCACCGCGGTCGAGCGGCGCCTCGACGTCACCCACGCCACCTTCTACCGTCACCCAAGGCCTGATCACCGCTATTTCCAACCCCGCGTGACGCCTGCCAGCCAGCCGGAAATCCCGTTTCAGGACACCGAAAACGGCCAGAACAACCTGAGGCGCCTGCGGCAGGAGAATGCCGGCCTGCGCAGGACCCTGTACCTGTACGAGGAAGTCATCCGCCGGCTCGCCGTTGAAAACGACGCCCTCAGGCAGCGAGTCACCCTCATCGCGCTGCCCACCGGCGAAGGTTGGCGCCGGTGAGGTCGGTCGGCGCTCAGAACCCCTTGCCGAGCGCGCCGAGTACCGCAGGGTCCATACCGCCGTATTCGACGACCGGACGCGGCTCAGGCCCTCGCCCCTGAAAGCGGGGGCGGATTCCTATCAGTCCCTTTGTGCCTTCGGCCGCCCACGGGGCGTCCGACTCCGGCAAAGACACGCGGATCCGATAGGGGCCCGCTTCCCAGCAGATCTCACTCATGGTCCGCAGCTCCTCTGCTGAATTGATCGCAATCTCCCACGTCAAATCTATGTGGGCACCCCACGCGCACAAGGGGCGTAAGTCCTACCGCTGCGGGGCCGTAAGTCACGGGCCAGCCCTGTTGGGGACAGGGTGGGCGGTTGAATGGCACCGGCGCCCGGTATCACCGGGCGCCGGCGCCGTGGATCATCGGCCGTCGGCAGCCAGGGGGCGCAGCGTGCGGTGCACGGCGATCGCGAACGCGGCCAGGCCGGCCGCGAGGACGATGAGCTGGCTCAGCACGGGGCCGTAGAAGAGGCCATCAAAGAGGAACTGCGAGAGGAAGCCGGTCAGGCGGGTGCCCAGCGGCAGGCCTGCGGCAACGCTGAGTACGCCGGCGATGAGCGCCATCGCGGCGAGCATGGGGCGGACGGCGAGGGTCGGGCGGTTCGTCACGGGTTCTTCTTTCCGAGGCGGGAAGTTCGATAGGGAAGACGTTAGGAACCGTGACGGGGTCTTGCCTTCGGCGAAAAGTCGGTGATGTGCGGGCGGCGAAAGTATGAGTCCTCGGCCCGGAACATACTTTGGTATACGAGTGTGCGGGGACAGGTCGATAGGGGGGCGCTCGGGGCTGGGAAGTTTTCCCGGCCCGTACTCTTGAGCGTTATGGATTGGGGAAAGAGGGACGGCGTCGGCCGGCGCCGGGGCATCGACATGCTCGTCGTGGCCGGAGCCGCGGCCCTGTGCGTGACGGTGGGTTTCGCGCAGACGCGCGGCCTGCGGGTGTACCCGCAGCTCTCATCGCTCGCGTTCACCGGGGTTCCGCTGGAGGGCCGGCTGCCCGTGCTTGTCGCGGGCTTCGCGCACTACGGGCTGGTGCCGTTGGCCGGCAGTGCGCTGCTCCTGTGGCGTAGGCGCCGCCCCGTGGCCGTCGCCGTGCTTCTGGTCCTCCTGTCGACGGTCACGACACTGATCCCTGCCGCGCTGGCCGCCCTGTTCACGGTCGCCTCCGTGCGCTCGGCCCGGACCACGGCCGCCATGACCGCGCTGGCCCTGCTTCCCCTGCCCCTCTACGTGGCCCTGCAGCCGTCTCTGTCCGCCGTTCCGCTGGCCACGGCGGTGACCGGCGGCGTGCTGGTCGGCGGCGCCGTGGGCTGGGGGCTGTTCCTGCGCGCCCTGCACGATCGCGGCGAGCAGGCCAGGTCGCAGGCCCTGCTGCGTGCGGAGCAGGCTCGCCAGCGGGAGCGGGAGTCCCTGGCCCGGGAGATGCACGACGTACTCGCCCACCGCCTCTCCCTGCTGAGCGTCCACGCCGGCGCCCTGGAGGTGAATCCCGGCGCCCCGCCCGAGCAGGTGGCGCAGGCCGTCGGAGTCATCCGCTCCAGCGCCCACCAGGCCATGGAGGACCTGCAGCAGGTCCTCGGTGTCCTGCGCACCCCGCTCCAGCCCGAGGGCGCCCGGCCGGAACCGCCCCAGCCGACCCTCGCCGACCTCGCCCGCCTGATGGACGAGTCCAGGGCCGCCGGCATGCGCATCGACGTGGGCGACGACATCACCCACCGCGCCGCGGTGCCCGCGACCACGGGACGGACGGCGTACCGGATCGTGCAGGAAGCTCTCACCAACGCGCACAAGCACGCCCGCGGTCAAGACGTGCGGATCACCCTGCGCGGTGCCCCCGGACGTGGGCTCGACCTGGAGGTCACCAACACGATGCCGACGACCGGGCACAGCCAGCCCTCACTGCCGGGAAGCGGATCGGGCCTCGAAGGCCTCCGCGAACGTGCCGCCCTCGTCGGGGGCGAACTGGCCTACGGCCGCGAGGGGCAGACCCACCGGGTCTGGGCACGGCTGCCGTGGCCCGCGTGATCGGAGTCATCGGCGTTCTGCTCGTCGACGACGACGCCCTGGTCCGCGCCGGACTGCGGATGATGCTCGCTTCCGCCCCCGACATCGCCGTCGTCGCCGAAGCCGCCGACGGCAGCGAGGTCGAGGCGCTGGTGGACGAACACCGCCCCGACCTGGTCCTGATGGACATCCGCATGCCGGGCGTCGACGGCCTGGAAGCCACCCACCGACTGCGGGCCCGCCCCGGTGCCCCCGAGATCGTGATGCTGACGACCTTCACCACCGACGACTACGTCCTGCGCGCCCTGCAGGCCGGTGCGGCCGGGTTCCTCCTCAAGCACACCAGCCCCACCCGCATCATCGAGGCGGTACGGCAGGCCGCGGCAGGCGACCCCGTCATGTCTCCCGAGGCCCTCAGCCAGTTGATCGGGACCGTCACCGCCCCGGTCGCCGCACCGGACCCGCGGCCCGCCCCGGCCACCGCCACGCGGGAACAACTCGGCCTGCTCGGCGACCGGGAACTGGAAGTTGCCCTCGCAGTCAGCACAGGCAGGACCAACGCCCAGATCGCCGAGGACCTCTACATGAGCGTCCCCACCGTGAAGTCCCACATCTCGCACATTCTCACCAAGCTGAGTCTCAACAACCGCGTCCAGATCGCCCTCCTCGTCTACCGAGCCGGACTCACCTGACGGCGCAAGGCGGCCGGGGCCGGCGGGCTCGTGTCCACGCCGCCCGGTTTCCCTACCTCACGCAACCAGCTCTGGGCAGGAGCGTAGGGAGGTCGCAGTCTGAGGACTATGCGGACCCCGGCGAGAGCAGGCCGACTTCCAACTCGGTCGGCTACCGTGCGCCCAGGTTGCCGGAGACCTCGATCGCCGACGGCTCCGGAACAGCCGAGCCGATGGTGCCCAACTGTGCGACCCCCTAAATGCTCTGTAGACCCTCCGAAGGACTGTCGGCGCCTTCCATGCCTTCCGCGGCCTCTGCTACGCCCGGGACAGACGTTCAGCATCGCCTCCCGCGCGAGCGGGTCGACGCCTGCCGGATCGGTCGTGCCCCAGACAAGAGCCAGTCGTACAAGGGGCCGGACCTCAGTCCTCTTCTCCTGCGAGGACGCGGTCGGCCGCGTAGTGCGGGCAGGACAGGCGGTGCCACGTCACCGCGAGGTGATCCCCGGCCGCAGCGATGGTGCGGGCCTGCCCGTCGGCCGGTCCCGCTGCGCAGTGCGGGCACAGCAGGGTCTGGGTTCTCAGCTCGGCCGACGCCACAGCTTTACCGCCCATTCCTGCCGCTGGGAGACCGCACCACGGCGGAGACAGTCAGCTCCAGAAAGCCGGCATCAGCGTTACTGTCCACGTCGTCCATCTCGCCCTGCTCGGGCCAGCGGCCGAACGATCCGGCCTGGCCAGGCAGCGCAGCTGGGGGCGGCACGCCCTTGGCGCTGCAGTCCCCGTCGATCATTCGGTCCTTCTCCCCGCCCGCTGGGGCCCGGAATACCGCAGACAGCCTGCAAAGCAGTGAAGTCTGTGTGGCGTCTCAGGATATGGGTGGCACCCGCGGTCCGAGGGCGCACCACGGGACCTCCAGTGGCTCAGGGCGTGGCGGTTCGCAGGGATGTGAGGTGGGCGTACACGACGACGTTGGCCGGGTATCCGGCCTTCTTCGTGTACGTGCCGCCGCAGGTGATGAGGCGCAGTTCGGGACGGCCTGTCGCGCCGTAGACCTGTTGGTCGGGGAAGTTTCTGCGGTCGTGGATCTCGATCGCGTCGACGGTGAAGGCCGCTGTGGTTCCGTCCCGGCGGAGCACTTCGATGCGCTCGCCCTTCTTGAGGGCTCCGAGTTGGTAGAAGACGGCGGGGCCCTGTTTGTTGTCGACGTGGCCGGCGATGACGGCCGTGCCGTCGGAGCCGGGGGGTGTGCCGTCCGCGTACCAGCCGGCGAGGTTCTTGTCGTCGGGCGGAGGCGCTTGGAGGCTGCCGTCGGCTTCGAGGCCCAGTGCCGTGAGGGGGGCGTCGATGCGGAGCGAGGGTATGCGGACTCGTTCGGGTTCGGCGGGGGCCATCGCTACGGGCTGGGAACCGGCTGTGCGGCCGCGGTCTTGGCGGCGCTCGTCGCTCAGTTCGCCGAGGAGGCGGCGTTCGGTGCCGAGGAAGCCTTGGGTTTGGGAGGGCTGGGGCGGCGGCTGGGGAACGTCGTCGGTGGTGATCAGCCAGATCCCCACGGCTGCCGTGAGTACGGTCACGGATCCGATCGTCCGGTTCCCCCGGCGACGCCCGTCCGGCATGTACGCCCCCTGCTCGGTGTGTTATCGGTGCCCGGCAGCGGCGCCGGAACCGGGCTCGGGGCACCGGATCCGACACCACTGTGGTGGTGCGGCCTTGGGCCGCAGGTCGGTCAGGCCTGGCCGGAGGCCGACCGCCGACGCACCATCAACACACCGCCCACGGCTGCGGCACCGAGGGCGCCGATCCCCATCGCGAGGTTGGTGCCGGAGCCCTGGGTGCCGCCGAGGCCGGTCTTCACCGCTCCCTTGGGGTGGGCCGCGGAGACGGTGAGGGTGCCGGTGAAGGGGCCTTCGACGTTGCCCTTGCCGTCGTCGCAGACCACGGAGACCTCGTAGGAGCCGGGCTTGGTGTTTGCGGGAACGGTGCCGACGCCGCCGACTTCGTTCTTGAGGGTGGCGAGCTTGACGGTCGGGATGTCCGAGCCGGTGGAACCGGTCTTGAAGGTGGCCAGGCCTTCCTTGCCCTTGCAGTTGCCCCCGTCGAAAACGGAGAACTGGCCTCCCGGAGCGACTGGGTTGGGCTGGATCACGACCGGGTTGGAGGCTGCGGCAGCCGGGCCGGCGAGGCCGAAGCCTGCCGCGAGGACGAGGGCACCACCGGTGAGTATCGAGGACGTACGCATGGTCTTCTCCCCTGGACGCGGCCACGGAGCCACCCCCGTGTAAGGCAGGAACCGCGTCCCGGGATCAGCACACGACCGGCCCCCATCCGGCGCATCTCGGAACAGGGCCACCCCTTCGGCGTGTCGCGTACACGCCAGGACTTCGGAATCGGCAAACTCGCAGGTCAGATTGCATATCAGGCGGTTCGATCATGAGGTTGCAGAGTTCGGCTGAACGGATGACGGCTCCTCACGTCTGGATCACCTGGTGGCGGTCAGACCGGTGGCACACACCCTGCCTGTGCCGCCCTGGCGCCCCAGCCTGTTCGGCGCGGGCGGCAGGGTGCGCACGACTCGAGAGCCCGCACCGCTGGATCAGAGCACGGGCCACTGGACGCCCAGCTCGGCGAGCGCGGCTGCCGGCGGACCCGTTGAAGTGGCTCTGCATCTTCGCCCAATCGGGGGGACTTGTGGAATCCCATGCGATGCCTGCGCCGCCGATCGACCAAGATCGCCGCATGAGTAATCCCATGACGCGACGTCATATGCTGGGTGCGACAGCAGTAGTTGGCGCCACCACCCTCCTCGGCAGCGGAACCGCGGCATCCCCGGCCCGGGCCGTATCGGGTCCCGCGCCCTCGCGGCCCCTCGCAGCCGATGCCGTTTCTGAAGAGAGGGCCTTCCTGGAAGGCTTGAAGCAGGTCGCGGACCCGCAGTGCGACGAGGCCGTGACCGACGCCTTCGAGCGGGGGCGGGGTGCGGCTGTCAACGAAGCCCTCAAGGGGTGGGGGACCAACGGCCAGGCCATCCCCGAGGGGCTGCCCGCCAAGCTGCGCGACTTCCTGGAGACGACCCGTCAACTGCCGTCCTGGGTCGACCCGCAGGCACTGGCCGCCGGTCACCGTTTCGGCATGGCGCACGCGCAACAGATCTCGTTCGCCGCAGTGCTGTACGTGACGCCGGAGCGGATGCGCTTCCCCGCCGCAGCCGCGGCCATCATCGGGATCGAGGGCCCGCACGACAACAAGCAGGGCTTCGCCAAGGCGCTGCGCGCCGTGGGCGACATCCTGCACAAGACCCCCTACGGACCCCAGGGGGCAGGCTTCGTCACGCCGGCACGGGTACGGATGGCGCACTCCGCCGTGCGCTACCTGCTGCACACCGAGGGGCACTGGGACACCGGCAAGTGGGGCCTGCCGATCAACCAGTTGGATCTGCTCGCCGAGGGAAGCCTCTTCACCAGTCGCCTGATCGACCACCTGCCCAAGCTGGGCGTCCACCCCAGCGAGGAGGAGGCGGAGCACTACTACCACGAGTGCCGCGTCGGCGCGTCCCTGATGGGGGTCTCCGAAGTCGGCATGCCCTCGACTCTGGCCGCGGCGCGCAAGCGTGCGGTAGTGGGGGACGCACTGCACGCGCGGGTGACGCCGCAGTCCGCGAAGTACGTGCGGGCGACGATCGAGTACTTCTCCTCGCTGGTCGGCCCGAAGGAGATGACGGTGCCGCCGGCTACCGCTCTGGTGCGGTACATGATCGGTGACGTGGACGCCGACGCCTTCGGCCTGGCCCGCTCCTCGTGGGATGCGGTGGTGCCGTCCGCCGTGCACGGCTTCTTCACCGGCACCCAGGCGGGCGGGCTGCCGACACCGTCGGCGACGATGACGCGCGTGGCGGTCCAGATGGTGCAGCGCGCGATGAACGACGGCAAGGAGATCGACCTGACCATGCCCCTGCACCTGTACGGACACCGGTAGCGGGCAGGATCCGCTCCGTCCGGCTGCGAGGTCGCCATCACCACGCCGAGCTTCGGGCGGAGTTGGTGTCCACTCCAGCGGGTGGGGTGTGGGCGAATGCTGTCGGCGGGCGCCACGCATCGGCGGCCCACGACTGCGCCTGCCTGACTGCGTGGCGGCTCCCCGCGAGCGGCGGATGACGGACCCGGCCGGTCGTCCCGGCCGGGTCTCTGCCGGTGAGGCGGCGCCGGCCGGTGGTAGCGGTCCGAGGGCTGGTCAGGGAGTCAGCATGGCTGTCTCAGTGTCTTCGTTCACCGCGAATCCACCTCGATCGGGTACGCCGTAACCCGGTGGGCGAGGAGGTCGTTACGTCGGTGTTGCAGGTACACACCGCGTCCCCTGCGGCATCCACAACACGGGCCCGGGAGATCCATCACCTCTAGGACCCGGGCACCCCTCGGCCGGGGGCCGGACGCCTGGTTGCGCCCGTCCCGCCCCCGCCCTGGACGCCTGCGCAACCCCAGACACCGCGTCCGTAGCGCGTGCGGCCCGTGCCGGTCGGCGGCCCCTTTCGCCCCGAAGGCCGGGTGCCCAGCGGCCGTGCGCGCCGCGCCACCGAGGAACCCCGGTTCCCTTGCCCGAGACGGCAGCTCGACCTTCACCTGGTGGCGGCCGCGGCTCTCAGGTGTGGAACGGGGGCTCCTGTACAACCGGATTGCCGGTTCCAAGAAGGCGCTTCTAGCCAAAGACCGCCTAGGTTCAGGCCCGGGGAGGGCAGCACCTCGGTCCAACCCACATGATCATTCCGTGACCACGTTGGGTCGGGGCGATTGCGGAACCAGCTGGCACGGTGAGCACGCGCATCGCAAGGCCGCAGTACCTCGCGCGGAACGGCATGGGGCCGGTCCGCCTTCTGGTGAAGAGCTCGATGGAGGGTGTCGATGGACCGCTCGCACCGGTCGCGCGCTGCTTGCGTTCGCAGTGGCTTCAAGGCCCGGGAGGGGGCCCGGTGATCCCGATATCCTCGCCCGCCCACGAAGCCACGGACCCGCTACTCTTCCTGGCCGAAGTCCGGGCCGTGGTGGAGCCGGAAGTCCGCAAGGCCGTCGGGCGTCTGCCCGCGTCGGCGCGGGCGGTCGCCGGATATCACCTCGGCTGGGTGGATCCTCAAGGTGCGCCTGTCTCAGAGCCCGCGGGGAAGTTCCTGCGTCCGGCGCTGGTTCTCCTCGCCTGCGAGGGCGCCGGCGGACGGCAGGAGCAGGCACTGCCGGCAGCGATCGCGGTGGAGCTCGTCCACAGCATGTCGTTGCTCCACGATGACGTCATCGACGGAGACGCGCTGCGCCGTCACCGCCGCACCGCCTGGTCGGTGTTCGGCCTTCCAGCCGCGATCCTGACCGGCGACGCCTTGCTCTCCCTGGCCGGACGTGTCCTGTTCGAAGCGGCGGCTCCTTTGGGTTCGGCGGGCCCGGCGCTGCTCGATGACGCGGTCCAGCAGCTCGTCGAAGGCGAGTTCGCCGACACCTTGGCCGAGGAGCGCGATCAGGTGCCTCTCGTGGATGGTTTGGCCACGGCGGCCGCGAAGACGGGTGCGCTGATCGCGCTGTCCTGCGTCCTCGGGGCTCTCGCCGCAGGAGCCGGGCCCACGCAGGTCGCCCATCTGCGGCGGTTCGGATACGAGGTGGGAGCGGCGTTCCAGCTGACCGACGACATCCTGGGCATCTGGGGCGACCCCCAGGTCACCGGGAAGCCCGCCCGGTCCGATCTGCGAGCGCGCAAGAAGTCCCTGCCCGTGATCGCAGCCCTCTCCTCCCCTCACCCGGCGAGCGAAGAGCTGGAGCTCCTGTACCGGTCGCCCGGAGAACTCTCCGAAGTGGATCTCGTGAAGGCTGCCGAACTCGTGGAAGCGGCCGGCGGGCGTGCCTGGGCGGAGCGCGAGGCCCATCTTCGCATCGCCGACGCGCTGTCCAGCCTGGAGGCAGCAGCCCTGACAGGGCCGGCCCACGACGGCCTGAGCGCGCTCACCCGGATGATCACCAGCCGGGATCGCTGAACACCAGCCCACCTCCATTGCCCTGCCCAGCGGGGCCGAATGCACCGTGGCTCACCGGCCCGGACCTTGGCCTCACCCGCACGCATGCCCCGTACCGTCGAGCTTTGGGAGCCGATCATGGATGGATCTTCACTGAACGGCCTGGTGTGGCCCACCTGGCACATTCCCTTTCCCCACCGGCAGAACCCGGCCGTCCGACAGGTGGAGGCCGCGCACTTGGAGTGGATGGACCGCTTTGGTCTGGCGCCGACGGGCAAGGCGATGGAGCACTACCTCAAGGCGCGCAACGTCGAGGGCAACGCCTGGTTCTATCCCACCGCGTCGCTGGAGGACCTGATTCTCCTGACGAACATGATGGGCTGGTTCTGGATCTTCGACGATCAGTTCGACGACGGTCACACCGGCCTCGATGTCGCCAAGGCCAAAACCATCGCCACCGGGATCATCCCCATCCTCTACGGTGCTCCGGCCCCCGCGAGCGCGCCCGCCCCCTATCAGGGGCTCGCCGACGTGGTCGGCGCGTTCGGCAAGCGCCTGGGCCAGGACAGCATGCGGCGCTTGGGGCGCGGCATCAGCCAGTTCATGCTGGCCTACATCTGGGAGACCGAGAACCGCTTCGCCCGCCGCCACCCGAGCCTGCGCGAGTACATCCACATGCGCGTGCACAGCGGCTGCGTCGTCCCCGTGTACGACGTGGTCGAGCTCGCCGAGGACGTGGCGCTGCCCTACCGGTTCCGCGAATCGGTGTGGGTGAACGACTTCCTCTTCGACGCCGCCAACATCATCAACTGGCAGAACGACGTGGTCTCCCTCGTCAAGGAAAGCAACCAGCACTCGGTCAACAACCTCGTCTACATCCTGCAGAACGAAAAACGGTGCACCCTCCAAGAGGCCGTCGACCAAGCCCACACCATGTCGAGCGGCCTCAACGAGAACATCTTCCGCGCCCAGCGACAGCTCCCGGAGATGATGGACATCTTCAGCCTCGACACCGCCGAGCGCGACTCCGTCCAACGCTGGTTCGACGGAGTCCTCCTCGCCCTCGGCGGCTGCATGAAATGGACCGAGATCGTCCACAACCGGCACCTGCGCTACACCACCGCCCTCGACGACATCGACCGCGGTACGCCCGGCGCCAACCCGGCCTACCTCGCCGACCTGCTCCCCGACGACCAGGTCCGCAGCCTCGGCCGCAACGGCGCCTGACCCCTAAACCCGCGCGAGCCCTCCCGGCAGTTCGCCCTTGTCCCCGGCACGCCCCGGCCGGACCCGGCAACAGCCCCGGGCCATCGACCGGGTCCCCGGCCTGCCGGGGACCCGGTGCCCTCGCGCCCCCGCTCGTCACCTCCGCCACCGAAGAGGACCTCCGCGCATGCCCGGCACCCCCGAAGAGACAGCACTGGATCACCGGCCCCCAGGTGAGAACCCGTCGACGGACGGCGGCTTCGCCCCCGCCCGTCCGCAGTCGGCGCCAGGAGCCTGGCCGCTGGCCGGGCACGTGCCGTCCCTGATCCGCCGGCCCCTGCGATTCGTCACCTCGCTGGCCGCCCATGGCGACATCGTCCGGATCCGGCTCGGCCCGTTGCCCGTCTACGCCCTCACCCACCCCGACCTCGTGCAGCAGGTCCTGGTGGACGACGCCCGCAACTACGCGCGGGGCCGCATCTTCGACAAGGCGGGCCCGTTCCTCGGCGACGGCCTCCTGGCTGCCTCCGGCGCCGAGCACCGCCGCCAACGCCGCATCCTGCAGCCCGCCTTCCACCGGGAGCGGATCGCAGCCGCCACCCCGGCGATCCTGCGGGCAGCACAGGACACGAGCGACTCCTGGAAGCCGGGGCAGAGGATCGCGGTCGACCGGGTCATGAACGAGCTGTCCCTGACCATGCTCGCCAAGACCCTCTTCCAAGCCGAGGCCGGCGCGCCCGCTGCCGCCCAGATCCGCAGCTCGCTGCCCGTCCTGGCCGGCGGGCTCATCGTCCGCACCCTCATGCCCGAGTGGTGGACGCGGCTCCCCCTCCCCGGAAACCGTCGCTTCGATCGCGCCGTGCACTCCATGAGCACGGCCATCGACGACGCAGTCCACTCCTACCGCGCCAACGGCGAAGATCACGGCGACGTGCTGTCCGTGCTGCTGGCCGCCCGGGACACCGACGGGCACCCGCTGACCGACCGGCAGATCCGCGACCAGCTCATCGGATTCGGCCTCGCCGGAGTCGAAACCACCGGCGCCAGCCTGGCCTGGATCTTCCACGAACTCGGCCGGCACTCCGACATCGAAGCGCGCGTCCATCAGGAGATCGACACCGTCCTCGGCGACCGCCCGCCCACCCACGCCGACGTACCCGCGCTGAAGTACACCGGCCGCGTCATCACCGAAACCCTGCGCCTGCACGCCTTGTGGATCGTCATGCGCCGCACCCTCGACCCCGTCCGACTCGGCGAGGCCACCCTGCCCGCCGGCACAGAGATCCTCTACAGCGCCTACGCCCTACACCGCGACCCCCGCTGGTTCCCCGACCCCGAACGCTTCGACCCCGACCGCTGGCTCCCCGACCGTGCACGCTCCATCCCCAAGGGCGCCTACATCCCCTTCTCGGCCGGAGCCCACAAGTGCATCGGCGACTCCCTCGCCTTCACCGAGATGGCCCTCACCGTCGCGGTCATCTGCCGCCGCTGGCGCCTGCGCCCCGCCCCCGGGGTCCGCGTCCGCGAGGTCGCCCGCGGCGACGTTCATCCCAACCGGCTCCCCATGACCGCCGAACCCCGCAACCGATAGACGGCCCGCACCGCAGGCTCCGGCCGTCGAGTGAGCACTCACCACGCCCGACCACATCCCGGCACCACCCGGGGGACGTCGCGCCGGACCGCACCCAGTCCATTAAGCCGGGGCGTCCTCGGTCCCGTCGACCGTGCTCGGCCTCGTCCCCCGTGGTGGACAGCCAGGGACGAGGCCGACGTCGGAATGCGCACGAGTCGCCGGCCCTCGTGCGCCTGTTCTCAGGGGTTAGAAGACGTTGTCCTTGGCCTGGACGTCGACGGAGGCGCCGGCGGTCTGGAAGAGGTCGGCGGCTCGCTTGGCCGCGTGCCTGTCTTCGTAGGCGACGGTGAACGAGTTGTCCTGGCGGTCCAGCAGGTCCGCACGTTCCTCCCCCGAGTACTCGGGGTTCCGCTCGGAGATCAGGGTGTCGAGAACGTCCTTGTCTCCGCCCGTCACCGTGACGTGCCAGGTACGGTTCTCGTCCCGTTCGGCCTCCTTCACCTCCCGCGACTCCTGCTCGTTGTACGGCCGGTTTCCCGTGAGGTCGTTGCTGCCGTCGAATCCAGACATGGTGATCTCTCCAGTAGTGGGTTGTCTTGGGCCTTGCGTTCGTACGCAAAGCGCGAAGGTCGGTATGCCGGATTCCAAGAATGAGTCCGGGGGTGACTAGCTCTGGCCCTGGTCCATGAGGGTGGAGCGGCCGGCGGCTGCGGCCGGCTTGTCGAAGCCCTCAGGTGCGTCGATGACGAGGCCCAGGCCATCCTGGTCCGCATCCGCCTCGGTTGCATCGGCCCCAGCCATCAGGCCGTCGGCTTCGTCGTGGGAGCCCGGGAGTTGCGCATCGGACATACGACACTTCCTTCATAGGGGAGACTGTGGGAGCGGAATACTGCGAGGCACCCTTCCACAACCGAGAGTGATCAAAGATCCACTCTCTGGCTGAAAGGGGTTGTGGAGATCGCGTGTCTGCCGCGCGGCCGTAAGGGAAAGCTGGGGCTGAGGCCCAGGCCGAGCCTGAGCCGCAGGAATGATGTGGCCGGAAAGCCAGCCTGACCTCACCCGATCGGGCGCGGAGTACCCACCGCGATCCGGCGTCCGCACGGCAGGCCGCCGCCATCCGCGCGGGTGAATGAGGGGCAATCAGGCTGCGGCAGGCCCTGTCGCCTTCAACGCTGTGCCCATGAAGATCCGGCGCCTATTCGCATCCCTGGCCGTCATGGCCCCGTTGCTCGCAGCAGTCCCCGCGGCGGAGGCCGCTTCGCCGCTTGCGCCGCCCCCGCTTGGAGCGCCGGCCGCAGGTCAGCGTTCTGCAGGGGCGATGCGGGGATCAGTCACCGGCCGGCGATGAGGCCCGTGATGAACTTGCGGCAGCGGCCACGGTGGACGGGGTTGATGCCGTGGATGAGTTGGGCCCCGTAGACGGTGGCGGTGCCGGTTTCGGCGGGCAGGACCCTGGGGCTGC
Source organism: Streptomyces sp. NBC_00158 (assembly GCF_045160885.1). Classification (NCBI taxonomy): domain Bacteria; kingdom Bacillati; phylum Actinomycetota; class Actinomycetes; order Kitasatosporales; family Streptomycetaceae; genus Streptomyces; species Streptomyces sp. NBC_00158. The sequence continues at coordinate 1,613,154 of NZ_CP108161.1, read as the reverse complement.
CGGTGACGGTGTGGATCCAGGACGTGTCCTGCTCGCCTCGGGAGATCTTGTCGTGGGGCGCGATGCGGGTGAACCGCATGCCGGGCTCGTAGCCGACGTGGGGTCCGGCATCGAGCCGTGTGTCCCAGACACCGTCGCCGGGGCCGCTCTCGATGAAGAACTCGCCTCCGGCGGTGGCGTCCTCGATGGTCACGCCGATCCGGGCGACGTGGCGCGGATGGGCCAGCGGATCGGGCCCGATGCCATCGAGGTGACGGACCGCGCCCTCGCCGGGCCCGAACTCGATGAACTGCCACGGCGACGCGCCCCGCGCCGACGGGAACACCTGACGGATCTCCGGCAGATGCCGGGCGACCGCGCTGTCGAGTACCTCGTGCACGCGGGCAGGCAGGTCTTCGAGTTCCTCGCCCACATAGGCAGGCCGCCAGCCCGTGGCCGCGAGATGATCGTCAAGGAGCGCGGTGAGATCGGAGATCTCTTTCGGGTCCAGGAATCCGGACACGGTGCGGACGGCGAGCGTCTCGGTCAGGGTGATCACGGTCATCCCTTCAGGTCTGCGACGGGAGCGTCAGGCCGCACGAGGCGGGCAGGCAGGCCTCATCCTCGAACAGTGCTCGGGAGCGCGGCGGGGCGCGGCAGCGGCGCACGGGGGCACATGCACGGCTCCCTCACGGCCTTCTTCGCCCGCCTAGTCTCGACTCTCTCCCAGCCGTGACGACCGACGAGGTTTCCCCGTGAATGAGCTCGACGACTACGCCGCCAAGATGGCGGCCCGCTTCCACACCTTCGACCAGGACGGCGACGGCCGCATTACCCGCCGGGACTTCCGGCTCATGGCGGAGCGGGTCGCGCGGGCCTTCGACGTCGTCGACGGAACGGACCAGGCCGCCGCCCTACAGGAGGCGGCCGACCGGTACTGGGAAGGCATGGCCGCCCTCGCGGACCGAGACCTCGACGGCCGCATCACCCGCGGGGAATTCGTCAGCGCCGCCCTGGCAGGCCTGCACCAGGACCCGGAAGCGTTCACGCGGATCGCCCTGCCCTGGCACCAGGCGGTGTTCACGGCCGCCGACCGCGACGGCGACCGCCGCATCACCGTGAGCGCGGTGCATCGCATGCTGGTCGCGCTCGGCGCGGAACCGGACCAGGCGCGGCGCGTCGCCGCCGAACACCGCACCGACCCCACCGGGCACATCACCGAGGAGGAAATCCTCGCCGCCGTCACCGCCTACTACACCACCAGCGAACCCCAACGGGCCTTCGCCGTGCCCGCCTGACGCGTCTCGTCCGGTACCGCGCGAGACGGCCGTGCCGGATCCTTTCCCGTCGGCTCGTGGCCACCGCCGGCCGAGGGCTGAGAGCCGGTAGCGGCCGCGTTTCGCCCGTCGGCCGAAGTCCGGGTCCGCCGCCGTGACCGCGCCTTCGAGGAATCCCCGCCGGGCATCCGCGGAACGGGGATTCTGGTCCTCGCGGAGTCAGCAATTCCCCTGAATGCCGAACACCGAAGATCATCCGTTGCTAGCCTCCGAGCGTCGCCCCCGAGGCCGTGCTCCGGTCCAGTCGGCCTCGTGTCGACCGGGCCAGGCCGTCCGAGCCGTGAACGGGGCGTTCCCGCATCCTCGGAAGGCTCCCTCACATGACCCGACGCATTATCGCCGCCGTAAGCGCGGCCATCGCCTTACTCGCTGCGACTCTCGTGAGTGCGGCCCCTGCTCAGGCCGTGGGCGGCTCGCACTGCAGCGTCGTCACCGGCAACCTGCACTACGAGCCGGCTCTGACCCTCCTCACCAAACCGACCACCCTCACCATCCAGGGCAGGGGGGAGGGCTGCGTCGGGATCTCGGCCCTGGCCAGCCCCCAACAGCCCCTCGGCACCAGTGTGAGCTGGATGGAAATCAGCGGGACTTTCACCGGCAGCGCCTCCACCCTGCTGTCCAGCTACACCGGCACCGCCACGATCATCTGGCACCTGGCAGACGGCCGCACCGTCGCCACCCCCCTCAACGCGACCTGCGCCCTCGGCGCCGCCGGTATCTGCCCGTTCCTGGGAAGGGTCACCTCCGGCCCCGCCGAGGGGCTGGACATCGAGCTCACACCCATGGGCCCGGCCCTGAACCTGCTCGGCCCCGTTTCCGACGCCCCCTACGTCGAGCTCGCCGCCACTGGCAGCAACGCTCGCAAGTGCTCATACGGCCTGCTCTTCAACGACAACCGACTCACCTGCGACTACGCCCTGTGAACCGAGCGGTCGAGCCGCTGGCCCTCGGCGGGCAGAAGGTCCGGGCTCTGGTCGAGGGACTGACCTCGTGTGAAGACGTTCCCGCCAACCTGCGCGAGCGGGCAGCGGAGTTCAAGCCCTCTCTGCAACTGATCGAGACCTCGCTCAAGACCGGCACGCTGACAAAGCCGGCCCCGAAGCCGTAGGCGTCTCCCGTGCACCTGCGACAGGGCGGGTCGTGACCAGTTTCATCGCGCTGCTCAGACCTCACGGGCGACCGACGGCGCTACGAGATCGAGGGAGGTGGTCTTCGTGGAGACCCAGGGGGATAGCGCGACCGGCTACGGCCGTGTTTGTGTGACGGCCCCGCGTTCGCCTGGCGCAGAGCTGGCGGTGGAACCTGGCCTTGCGGTGGAAGGGGGTTCCTGTCCGGGTGGCACGGGGCCGTCGATGTGCCGTACAGCGGCTACATGCTCTCCATCTCGCCGTCGGTGTCGGCGTGCTCGATCGTGACCTCGGTGCCGTCCTCAAGGGTCCCCACGGTGATCTCCGTGCCGTCCTCGGCGGTCGTGGTGATGAACTGCTCGGTCATGGGTGTGCTCCTTCTCGCGTACGGGGCGGGGTGGGGCGGCGTCGCCGTGATCTTGCGTGGGACGCCGCGAGGGGACCCTCCCATAGCCGAGAGTGATCAAGGATTCGCTCTTTGGCCGAAAGGGGTTGTGGGAACCTGCGTACCTCGCCTGAGTAGGTGACGAAAGGCCGCTGCGGCTGCCCCGGGTCGCGCCTGAGCGCGGAAAGGCCATGGCTGGAAAGCCCGCCTGATCTCACCCGATCGGGCGCAAGGGCCAATCGTGATCTGCCGTTCTCAAGGCCGCCCCCCGCCATCCGCGCGAGTGAATGAAGGCGGATCAGGCTGCGGCAGGACCCTGTTGCCTTCAACGCTGTGCCAATGAAGATCCGACGCGTACTCGCATCCCTGGCCGTCGTGGCCCCGTTGCTCGCAGCAGTCCCCACCGCGGCGGCGGCCGTACCCCCGCCGCCCGCCAACCGGGACATCTGCAAGCGCCCCGGCGGCTACTACCAGCACAGGCAGGACGGCCGCTACTTCTACCAGTGCGACAACGCCTACCGTCCCTACCGGCACCGCTGCCCCGACGGCCTGCTGTTCAACGAGGAGGCCCGGCCCGGCCCGGTCTGCGACTGGCCCGACCAGGTCTACACCCACGGCCCGCGCCCCGCAGTGACCGCACTGCGCGCCGAGCCCGCCCTCTACGATCCCGACAAGCGCCAGGTCACCGGGCTCACCGCGATCATGAAGCAGGGGCTCATCGGCGAGAAGATCACCTTCACCACGATGACCGGTGTGGTGCTGTGCACCGCCACCACGGACAAGCCCGGCGGGTTCAACGCCCCGGGACCCGACACGATCAGCAGCGCGTCATGCAACAGCAAGACCGGGCTGACCGTCCCGGCCGCCACCCTGCTGCGTGGATACAAGGCCGTGTACGCCGAGAACTCCGAGATCGCCCACCCGGACCAGGCCACCGGAAGTATCAAGCGGAAATCTTGAATCCGTAGGCTGACGGGCCGGCCGGCCGCGGTCGAACCCGGCCAACCCATCAGCCGTGACCCCAGATGCCGCCTCCCGTCAGGCCGCCCGGCGGGGCCATCTCACTCCGCGGAAGGACCAACTGCGAGGCGGCCCCGGCAGTGGAGCCCTAGGTGTATTGATCACGAGCATTGTGGACACTCGGCCGTTCTGGATTCTGACGAAGAACCTCCGATTTAGCAGGAGTTGTCAGGAAACTCGCCGCACGGAAGCCATCACATTCCCGGCAGGTGGCGCGCAGACGAGTGCCGGAGCAGGCCCTACCGGTGTCCGTACAGATGCAGAGGCATCGTCAGGTTGATCTTCTTGCCGTCGTTCATCGCACGCTGAACCATCGTGGTCGCCATCTGGGTCATCTGCGCGGACGGCGTGGGCAGTCCGCCGGCCTGCGTGCCGGTGAAGAAGCCCTTCACAGCGGTAGGTACGACCCCGTCCCAGGTGGAGCGTGCGAGGTTGAAGGCGTCGGCGTCCCCGTCGCCGACCATGTAGCGCACCAGCGCGGTCGCCGGCGCCACGGTCATCTCCTTCGGGCCGACAAGGGAGGAGAAGTACTCGATCGTGGCCTGCACGTATTTCGCGGACTGTGGGGTGACCCGGGCGTGCAGGGTGTCGACGGCCGTCGCCCGCTTGCGGGCTGCGGCGAGGGTCGAGGGCATGCCGTCCTCCGACATGCCGAGGAGGTGGCCGCCCACGCGGCATTCGTGGAAGTAGTGCTCGGCTTCCTGCTCAGTGGGGTGGACGCCGAGCTTGTACAGGTGGTCGATCAGGTAGCTGGTGAACAAGTTTCCCTCGGCGAGCATGTCCAGCTGGCTCAGCGGGGCGCCCCACTTCGTGGTGTCCCAGCCTCCTTCGGTGTGCAGGAGGTAGCGGACGGCGGAGTGGGCCATGCGGACCCTCGCCGGGGTGACGAACCCCGACCCGGTGGGGCCGTAGGGGTCCTTGTGCAACATGTCGCCGACCGCTCGCAGGGCCTTGGCGAAGCCCTTCTTGTTGTCATGCGGGCCCTCGATGCCGAAGATGGCCGCCGCTGCGGCGGGGTAGCGCATCCGCTCGGGAGTAACGTCCAGCACCGCGGCAAAGGCGATCTGCTGGGCGTTGGCCCGGGCGAAGCGGTGCCCCGCGGCCATGAGGGACTGGTCGGCCCAGGACGGCAACTGCCGTGTCGACGCCAGGAAGTCGCGCAGCTTGGTGGGGATCCCGTCGGGGATGGCCTGACTGTTTGTACTCCATCCCTTGAGGGCCTCATTGACGGCCGCGCCCTGGCCCCGCTCGAAGGCGTCGGTGATGGCCTCGTCGCAGGGCGGGTCAGCGATCTGCTTCAGGGCTTCCAGATGGGCTTTCTCCTCAGGGGGCACGTCGGCCGTGATAGTCCGTGCAGGTGCGGGGCCTGATGCAGCCCGAGCGGCGGGTGCCGGGGGCCCGCCTCCGAGGAATGTCGTGGTGCCGACCACCGCTGCGGAGGCGAGAACGTGACGTCGTGTCATGGAGCTGCTCATTCGACGATCTTGGTCGGTCGGCGCCGCCAGTACCGCATCGGAACACCAAGATCCGCTCGTTTGGATGACGGTGATCTCCATTTTTGTCGGCGACTCCACAAATCGGTCGCGCCCGGGTCTTCAGACCCTCATGGGCGAGTGCCCGTGGGACGGTGGCTTGCTTGGTCCATGCCGGCTGAAGGCGGGCCAGGTTGTTGGGAGACGGCCCGCCCGGCTGCCGGCTGCGTCTGGCCACGGTCCAGGCGTCGGCTTTGTGAGGGGGCCCTCGCCAAGGCCCTCCGTCGATCGCTGCACCGGCCGACACAAGCACCCACATGTCGGGGATGGCAGCCGATCGCCTCTGGCGTACCCGTTTCCCTGCGGACCCCCACGGAGTTGATCTTTGCGTCCGTCGGTTGCGATTCATCAGGAGTCTTCACATGTCCAACCCCTCCACACCTGAGTCTGGTTCCTCCCGCGACGGAGCCTTAGGAGTAGGCCGCCGCACCCTCCTCGGTTCGGCCGCTGCGGCGGCTGTCGCCGGTGCTGTCGGTCTGGGTGGGCGCCCGGCCGCGGCCTCTCCGAAGCCGACCACGGCTGGCCACGATCCTCAGGTGAGCCGGGATCTGGCCCGCAAGCTCCTGATGGTCGGTGACGCCGGTGAGGACCTCACCCTGCGCAATCTGCGAATCCTGATCGACGGGCAGATGCCCGCGCGAGCACGCCGCAAGAAGGTCCTGGTCGTGGGGGCGGGTGTGGCCGGGCTGGCTGCCGCGGGGCTGCTCAAGCAGGCCGGGCACGAGGTGGTGGTCATCGAGGCCAACGCGAGCCGTGTGGGCGGACGCCTGAAGACCTTCCGGAACTTCTCCGACAAGGCCTTGTACGCGGAGGCGGGCGCGATGCGGCTGCCGGACTTCCACCCCCTGGTCCTCGCCCTCGCCGACAAGCTGGGTCTCAAGCGGCGGCTCTTCTACAACGCCGACGTGGCCCCGGGAGCCAAGCCCCAGGGCGCCCGGCCGCCGGTGCTCTACCGGTCCTTCGCCGGCCGGACGTGGACCAACGGCCGGGCCGGAGACGAGGCGGCTTTCGCCTCGCCCCCCTCCACCGGACGCAGGCTCATCCACGTCAACGGGATGGCCACCAGCCGAGGCGCCTATGCCTCGAACCCGCGCCGGCTGAACGCGAGCTTCGGCGCGAAGAGCGTCACCACGATGGCGTCGGCCCTGGACCAGGCGCTAGAGCCGGTCACCGTACGGTCCGAAGGAAGCATCGACGACCGGATCAGCGCATGGGCCGATGTCCTGGGCAAGTACGACGACTACTCCACGCACCGCTACCTCGTCGAGGAGGCGGGCTGGGAGCTGGCCGACATCCAGGCCGCCGGAACCCTGGAGAACCTCACCTCCAGGCTGCACTACTCCGTGATCACCGCCCTCATGGACAACGCCACCATCACCCCGACCAACCGCTACTGGGAGCTGGAAGGCGGCATGGACGTCCTGACCAGCGCCATGGCGGCCCCGCTCAAGAACGACATCCGCATGGGCCGGCGGATGACGCGTCTGGTCCAGAGCGAGAGCGGTGTCCGGATCGAAACCGCCGCCGAAAGCGGCGACGAGGAGTCCTGCGACGGCGCGCCGACCGGGCCCGTCCAGAGTTTCGAGGGCGACTACGCCATCGTCACGATCCCCTTCAGCGCGCTGCGCTTCTGCTCCGTCGAACCGCTGATGTCCTACCCCAAGCGCCGTGCCGTCGCAGACCTCCACTACGCGCCGGCGACCAAGGTGCTCCTGGAGTTCAAGTCCCGCTTCTGGGAGAAGGGACCGGGCGGCTTCACCGGCGGCGGCTGCACATCCGACAGCCCGAGCCGCTTCACCTACCTGCCCTCCCACGCACCCGCCGGATCACCGGGTGGCGTCGTCCTCGCCTCCTACAGCTGGTCCGACGACGCCATGCGCTGGGACTCCCTCACCGAGGGCGAGCGTCGCGCCTTCGCGCTCGACGACATGGAGCGCCTCTTCGGCCGCGTCGTACGCCGCGAGTACACGGGTGTCGGCGTCACTCAGTCCTGGACCCGGGCGCGCTACGCCCTCGGCCAGGCGGCCATGTTCACTCCCGGCCAGCTCCACGAACTGCACCCCGCGACGCGCACCGTTGAGGGCCGGGTCCACTTCGCCGGCGAACACACCAGCCTCAAGCCCGCCTGGATCGAAGGATCCCTGGAATCAGCCGTACGCGCCTTCCTGGAAGTCCACCCCCGCTGACCGCTCCGTCCCAGGTCCGGGTCTGCCGCACGAACGGCGAGACCCGGACCCGTCGGGCCCTGGAACCATCGGGGCCGCGCAGACAGGAAGCTCCTGATCAAAGGTGTCGGTGCGTGGCGGTTGGTCGCCGTCGGCACGCCTCGGCAGGCGTTCCCCGCCTCCTGAACCGGCTCGTGCCTACTGCTGCCGGCTTCAGTTTCGGCCGCACGCCAGAGAGATCAGTTGATCTTCACCGAGGTGATCTGGTCGTTCCAGTTGAAAGTGGCCTCAGGCCCGTACGGGGCCTGGTCGGCCTTGCCGGTGGGGGCCTGGCCGAGGGTGGTGTAGGCGGTGCGGCGGCGAGCCGTGGTGGTGAAGCTGTGCCCGCTGAATTTGTGGTCCTGGTAGATCGTGACCCGGCGGCCGGTGTTGTTGATGAGGGAGGAGGCGCGGTCGCTCATGCCGTTGAGATTGGGGTCGCTGACCTTGGTCGCCCACATCGATCCGCCGGTGGGGGACTTGGGTTCCTTACTGGGGAACCCTCCCTTGGTGTTCCACTGGACGTCGTCGTAGATGCACAGGTATCCGTCCGGGCATGCCTCGTACCCGTGGCCGCCCTGGACGTAGAAGGTGTCGGGTTGCCCCTCCGCGGCAGCGGCAGGCCCGCCGGGCAACACCGGCGCCAAAGCGATGAGTAAGCCAGCGACGACCGTGAGCCCTCGTGCGCGGTCGATGTGCATGCGATACCTCCGAAAGTTGTGAGCGCGAATCGCATGATCAACGCCCCCCCGTCCAGAAGGTCACCGCCGCGGCAGTACAGCGACTCGCCAGTGCCCTACACCGCCGTAGCGGGCCAGCAGCAACCGGGAGTCCGACGTTCAACCCCAAGGCAGCGGCCATCTTCTCCTGCTCCAACCCGCGGGCGTCGTGGGCGGGCCCGTGCGCGGTGCGCGCGGCAATGAGTTCCAGGCTCCTCCCAGAGGAACCACGAGTGGCAGTGGAGGCCCCGGATGCGGGGAGGCACTCCGGGGCCTCCACCAAAGCTATCCCTGCAACCGCCCTCCCGCGGCCACCCCATAACCAGACCGATACGGCGACCGGTCAAGTCCTGACGGATCACCGGCGGTCGGAGCCAAGAAAGGTGGCCGGAGAAGAGAGGGGAGAGCTTGAGATGAGCCGCCGTCGGTGTGACCGGTCATCCGGGGAGCCCGGCCGCTCAGGAGGAATGATCCTTCGTCATCTGGCTCGGGACATGACCGCATTACCTACGGTGTACCGCTGCCATCCCGAAGACCACGCGCGAGCTGGCCCACCAACATCACGATGAGGCCGACGACCAGAATCGCGCCGCCGGTCAAGGTGCCCCAGAGCCGGGTGTCGGCGTCGTCGATCACCAGCCCGAAGACCACCTGCCAGCAGAGCGCGAGGGCCGCCACCAGCTGGCCCACGCCGTAGAGGCGAGGGCTGCGGACGTGGCGCCGGTTCATGGGGAGCACCCAGCCGCGTGTGACCGCCGCCATCCCAGAGGCGGCGATGAGCAAAGCGATGACAACGACAGATGCGGCGAGGTACAGCTTCATGGTCTCTCTCCTGCGCGCCGGGCCCGCGCCAGACGTGAGCGTGATCATGGCATCTACCGCACCCCGCGTCCACAGGCTTCGCGCGGGCGCCCGGCGATCGGCCGGACAAGTCCCACCTGGTCGATACCGATCGCTGCGGGATCATTTCCCCGCTTCTGGGCTTGATGGCCGTCGATGTCCGGTAGAGCGGAGGCATCTGTCGGCTGAGAGCATGAGGTGGGCGCATGCGCCGCTGGTCCCCGTTGAACGACCGCCAACGAGAGCTCCTGCAGCGGCTGGATGCCGACGATGAGCTGGGCGCGGTGTCGGCCGAACGGCTCTCCGCGTATGCACTGCGCGACCGAGGGCTGCTGGTTGTCGTACGTCGTGGCGGGGTGGTGCGGACCGAGGTCACCGACGCCGGGAAGTTCTATCTGGAGCACGGTCACCACCCGGAGGATCCGCAGTACACCGCCGTGTCCCAGGACGGAACCGAGAAGCCGCCCGTCCCGTACTCGGAGAGGGCTGTGGCCGGAGCGCGGCGTGCCAAGGCGGTGGAGTTGATCGAGCGGCTTGTGGCTGAGCGGCGGGTGGTCATCCCTGAGCCCGACGAGGCGACGGAAGCCGAATACCGGCGGGCCATCTACTACGCGAAGCGGTACAACCTCGCCCCGCCGGGGAAGCGCATCGACAAACTCCGCCTGTGGAACGGCGACCTTCAGATCTCCCTGGAGGACGGGCCGCATCGCGACGCGAAGAGCGAGAGACCGGAGGGTGCGCCGCTCCTTCCTGTGCCTGTCCAACTGCGGTCCCTTCATCCGGTGGTGGCTGCTCTCAAGGAAGACGCGAGTCGGCTCACTGTGTCCGCGCCTCTTCGGAACAGGGCTCTCCGTTTACTCCAGGGCCTGTGCGCGGAAGCGGTGAAGCGCGGCTACGCGGTACGTGAGCGCCCGATGGATGAGAACTACCGCAGTCGGGCCTATGCGTACGGCGGCACGTACATCCCCTCTCGTCCCTCCCGGCGTGAGGGCGAGCTGGACCTGGACGTCGGTGGCTTCACGTACACGGTGACCATCAAGCAGGAATTCCCGCTGTCCGAGGATCCGGAGCGGGCACGGAGTCTGATGCTCGAGCTCCCGTACAGCCGATCGGGCCGCAGGAACACATGGGCCGACCGGAAGCGGTGGAGGCTGGAGGACGTCCTCGGGGCGGTCCTGCGCGAGGTGGAGGTCCGGTCTGGGGAAGACGCCCGACGCCGGATCGAGGAGAAGCGGGCTGAGGAGGACCGGAAGGTCCGGTGGCGGGTGGCGATGGACTCGGCGCGGGAGCAGGCGATCCTGGCCCAGCTCGCCGCTGTCCTGTGTGAGCAGGCCAAGGACTGGCATCAGGTGAACGAGTTGAGCAGGTATTGCGATGCCCTGGAGCGGCGGCTGGCCGCGTCAGGCGATTCCGTAGCCCCGGAAACAGTCTCCAGCCGGCAGTGGCTGGAGTGGGCCCGCGCCTACGTGAGATCTCTGGACCCATTGCGAGAGCTCCCCGGGATGCCGGAGCCCCGCGATCCCGAGGCGGAGGAGCTGAAGCCGTACCTGAAGGGCCACCCTCCGGTTACCGCCTGGTAGGGCTTCCGGGATTCGGGTTCGGGCCGGGACGCGGCGCTGGGGCGGGGAGGGGATCTCCGGACCGTTTGCCGGGTTGCTCAGTGGACGACTCGACCTGCTCGCGGATTCTCGCGGCCTCGGCATGCACCTGGTCGGTGAGCTCGCGCTGCCAGGCGGCGAACTCCTGGCGGATGGCGGCCGCGGCCGGGCCATCGAGGCCGTATGCGGCGAACTGTTTGTCGGTGTGGTGCTGGACGCGGGCGAGGGCGGACTCATACTCGTCGAGACTGGGCTCGGCCTCGTTCTGTGCGGCGAGTTCGAGCAGTCGAGCGCGGGTGTAGCCGGCCTTCAGGAGCGCGTTGACGTCGATGGCGTCCCGGACTTCGGCGCGGCCGAAGAGAGCGCCGGTCTTGGCGGCGGCGAGATCGTCGAGGTGGAGGACCGGACCGAGGTCCGATGCGACGGGCGGGTGGTGGAGCAGGTCGCCGACCAACTCCACCTTCGACTGGGCGCCGGAGGCGGGATCCGTGACGTGCAGGCGCGCGTACACCTGTGCCTGCTGAGTGACCTGGACGAGGTACCCGGCCGCCTGGTACGCCTCGACGAGGCGTGCGATCGCCTGTGGCAGCTCCCCCTCGGCGCGTCCGATCGGGGTGAACAGGTCGACATCGTCACTGACGCGGCTGACGAGGCGATGAGCCTGGACGGCGTATCCGCCCGCGAGCCGGTAGCCGAAGTCCTCGGCGAGCGCTTCCAGGCCGATGCGGATGAGCCGATGGTGCAGTTCTTCCACTACGCGGCCGCCGCCGATGCACTGGCGAGCTCGGGGAAGCGGTACTCCCACGCGGCCCTGGCCGGGCGGGGCAGGAACAGTGCCTGCCAGTGGCTCCGCAGCACCTCCGCATCGAGGTGCGCGTGCAGGTCCTCGGGCGTCTGAGCCTCGCGGATCACTCGCTCGTACATCAGTACGACATCGGCGTCATCGGCCAGGTCGTACTCGTAGGGCGGGCCCCAGTCCAGGTGTCGGGGCAGTACCACGAAACCGTCCGCCGGCCCGCTCAGCTCCCCGAGCGAGCCCGGCAGGGTGTACGGCCGAAGCTGTGCGTACCTGCTGCTCATGCTCACCAGCATGCCCGAAACCGTGGCCCCGCGGTACGCATACCGGCGATGGCAGCGCTCCCGTGAGCCGACCGAGGCGGGCGCGTGGCACGCTCACCTCCGTGTTCCAGGCATCTGACCGGGCTGGGTCTGGGCGTTTCGCCTCCCGGGAGTACCGCCGACCAAGATCCCAACCCTTGCAAGAGGGGCGAGGCAGCCACACACAGAGAGAGACGGCGCGGGCTGCCTCGGCGAGAGTCCTGGGGCGGGCGTCGGGGTCCCGCAGTCACGTTGGAATGGTTCTCCGGACGTCCTCGTCGAGCCGGCGGTGTCCCCTTCGTGCCTGACCGGCTTCCTGGGCTGCTTGGGCCTTTCCGCGAAAAGAGGCAGGCAAAGAGCGTCAGAGCGCCGCACATACCGCCCACTCTGCACGTAACGCACACCGGCAACCTGTCCAATTTGTTCCTAGTGAGCCGCTGACCTGCGGTTTTCTTTGACCTGTTTTTGATAGATCTTATTTCGATGACCCACCACGTGGAGTGCGTGGCGATCCTGGAGCCGGTGCGAGAAGGTTCCTGACCTGCGGATTTTCGTTTAAGTAGGCAACTCCACCTGTTTTCCGACCGACAACAGGTGGAGACCGATGTTCACGACTGCGGCCCCCTGACCTGGGGTTTTGGGTGGCTAAGGAGGGGACGTGGTCGAGGCCTCGCTGGATCGCTCAGTGTCTTGACGCACGAATGACGCTCATCCAGCGCCCCTTGCTGATGGTCCATCAGCAAGGGGCGGTCGCTACTTGGGTCGGCCTGACCGGTGTTCTTCGCGCCTCTCGCGAGTACAGGCCGGCGCCGGACGGCTTGGGGTGTGGCCGTCCGATCTTGGCGAGCATCCGAGTGCAGATGTCACTTTGTGTGATGGCGGGGGGTGCTCAGCGCGGACTGTAGCGACCTGGGATGCCGTCGCTCGATCAGCCTGTCAGCGCACCAGTCAACGGCGCGGCTGCGCGCGCGGCGCTGCTGTTGATCCTTCGCTGAGGAGGTTCCAGCCCGCTCTTGTTGTCCGCGGTCGCTGTAGCACCCTGCAGCAGTGCGGGTTCAGCGTCGGATTGCGATGACTTCTACCTCCGCGTTCATCGCGCGCAAACGACGTGCCGACTGGAGGAGGGAGACCTGAGCGAAGGCGAAGAGGGAGTCGACGCTGATCTCCCTTCCCTCCTTGAGGAGGATGGCGAGCACGACCTTCAGCGTGCCGAAGTCGCTCAGGAGACGGTGATCGGGACTATGGTCCGCAACCTGTCCTAGGAAAGCACTGCGGATAGCTTCGTCGCTGCGCAGGGTTTCGACGGCAGTGACCGCCTGGGCGAAGAGGTGGTTCAGCGGCGCGGTGCCGTCGCTGCTGGTGGCCTTCTTGACGCAGATCAGCTGGTTGTCCGGGCCGAGGACATCGCAGACCTCCAGTCCGCCACCGTTGAACTTGTCCGTGACGATGTTTTTCTTGTCGAAGAGGAGGTAGCCCTCCTGGCCTGCTGCCTGCTTGTTGTACCAGTCCTCATCGTGAGAGTCCCGCCCCTTGGCGTTCGGTACTCCCTTCGGCCAGGCGGGCAGTTGGACACTGGACGACTTGCCCAGTAGCTCCCGGAGCTCTTCCTCCAACGTTTCGAGGAATCCCGCTCCCACCTCGTACCACTTTCCGTGGCCGTAGAAGTACCGCACCGTTTCCACGGGGACGTCCGCGATGAGCCACTCCTTGCCGGTGGTCGCGGCGCTGGCCGGCGTTTTCAAGTCGTCGTCGCTGAACATGACGACCCGGACCTGGCCGAGCGCCTTGAGGCGCTCGCCTTCGGTCTTGTCCGAGACGAACTCGAGGAGGACAGGAAGGTCCAGGTCGGTGACGTCGATGCTGCGGCTACCCGAGCTGATCCGGAACGCCTGGGCGGAGCCGAAGCCTTCCTGGCAGCTCTCCGGAACTCCCAGCGTGAGCCGCGGGTGACTCGAGTCGGCGAGCATGCGCTCAAGGACTGCCTGGGCGTTTACCGCCTTGCGGCTGCGGTTGTCCAGCGTGCGGAGCCGATCGACGAAGCCCAGTTCGGGCAGCGGATCCGGGCGCGAGCAGACCTCCTCTATCGCGCGCAGGTCGTTGAGGAATTCGTCCGGGGTCGTGGCCAGCGGCAGCTTGATGGTCGACTCGGAACACTCGACCCGAACATGCTTGGAGGTACCGGAGGGCAGTGAAGTCAACGGGATGCCACTGACCGTTCCGCAGATGCGGCGGACGACTGCGCCGAACCGGTCGAGGCCGAAGCCGTCGATTCGCTCCCCGCGGGCGACGGAGTACTCGTCGACACGCCCCCGTCCGTCCATGATCTGATTGCGCACCTTGATGATGCCGTCCTCGTCGAGGCAACGGGTGGCGAACTCCAGGCCGAACTCATCATCACGGTAGTACGGGTCCAGCATGTGCTGGCCGACCCCGTAACTCAGGGCGTACAGGCCGCGCTCGGTGCGCATGACCACCAGGCCCGCAGCAGAGTGATTCCGTTCGTTGACCTCCAGGCCGGTGATCCGCTCGACAGCCGGGCACCAGTCGGCGCGGTCCCGGGGGATTCCCCCGTTCACCAGCAGCCCGGTGACGCCCTCCCAGGCGAACTCGCGGACTTGGTAACCGGGTCTGTCGAGATAGTGAGGGCGCACAAGAGTGCGGAGTTCCACCTCGCCACCGTCGGGAACAGTAAGCCGGTGCAACGTGGACTTTCGGGTGCCGGTGCTGTTCTTCTCCTTGGCCGCCACGTGATGCTCCTTCGAGTCGAGGTGCCGGAGGTCAGTGCCGCGGGGTCGTTCTCCTCGATCCGCGTGCCTTCGTGCTCACGCCCGGTTCTCCTCCGGTGCGCTGTGCGGTGTCGGAGTCAGTTCTTGGCGCGTGATACCAAGTGAACAGGATCCAGTTAACACCGTCAACGTAATGTAACTTGGAAATTCAAGCGCGAACGGTGTACGGTCGCGCCATGACCGGAGGAAACGAGGCGCCCGATGCCACGGCGACCGCTGCGGAGATCGCACGGTGGGCAGGCGTGACGCGTGCCGCGGTGTCCAACTGGCGCAGGCGTCGTTCGGACTTCCCCGCGCCCGTAGGTGGCACTTCGGCGAGTCCCCTGTTCTCGCTCGCCGAGGTACGGCAGTGGCTGGAAGGGCAGCGTGAAGGGCGAGAGGTCAGCGGGGAGGTCCGGCTCTGGCAGGCGCTGCGCGGCGTCTACGGCGAGGAAATGGCCGGGGCGCTGGCTGCTGTCGGGGAATATCTCCGGGGCGATGCAGAAGACCTTGCCGACCAGGTCGCCCGAGAGGCGGCGGACGGGCTGGTCGCCGACCGGACGCCCACCGAGGTGATGGATGCTCTGGTCGCCCGGCTGCTGGATTCCACCGCGCGCGCCGCGTTGGACGGGGCCTCGACATTGCAGCTGGCTCGCGCGGTCCGAGAATTCGCTGGTGAGACCGCAGGCACCGTCTTTGACCCCGCGTGCGGCATCGGCTCGCTCCTCGTTGCGGTGGGCGGCGGTGCGGTCCAGAGCAGACTGGGGCAGGACACACAGGCAGATGCGGCACGCGTAGCCCAAGTGCGTGCGGCCTTGGTCGCCACTGGTACAGCGGCGCCGGTTCAGGTCGTGGCAGGCGACTCGTTGCGGGCTGACGCGTTCCCCGATCTCCGCGCAGACCTGGTCGTGTGCGAGCCGCCGACCGCTGTGGCCGACTGGGGCCGCGAGCAGTTGCTCGTCGATCCGCGCTGGGAGGCGGGTGTGCCCTCGCGCGGGGAGAGCGAACTCGCCTGGCTTCAGCATTGCTACCACCACACAGCACCCGGCGGGCGAGCCGTGGTGGTCCTGCCGGCATCGGTCGCCCATCGCCGCTCCGGTCGCAGAATCCGTGCGGAGTTGGTGCGTCGTGGCTGCGTCACCGCAGTGGTGGCTCTACCGCCCGGCCTCGCCGCCAGTCATGCACTTCCGCTACACCTGTGGCTGCTGAGCCGTCCCTCCAGCCCTGGGCGGGCGGCGGGGACCGTACGCATGGTCGATCTCACCGCCAACAGCCCGGACGGACCGTGGGACCCTCAGCCGCACCAGGAGGCGGAGGTGCAGCTGATCGATCTGCTGGACAACGAGGTGGACCTCACTCCCAGCCGCTACGTACGCGAGCCGGAACCCGACTACGCGGTGGAGTACGCCAAGCTGCGTGAGGATCTGGACACGCGCCTGCGCCGCCTTCGGGTGCTGCTTCCCGAGCTGCCACCACGTGGCCGGGCCGACGCTCTGGACGATGGCGTCCCGGTGGCCGTGAGTGACCTGCTGGCCGCCGGCCTGGTCAGCCTGGACGGTGATGAGCTCACCTCCGTCAGTGACCAGTTGGACCCCGACTACGTGCGTGGATTCGCCAGCAGCGCGGCGAACGTCCGTCGTAGCACGTCCTCTTCGGGTACGTTCCGAGCGGAGCTGCAGGCGGCGCGCCTGCCCCGCATGGACGTTGAGCGACAGCGCCGCTACGGCGACGCCTTTCGCTCGTTGGGCGCGTTCGAGCGTGAACTCGCCGAACTCGCCAGCATGGGCGACCGGGCTGCGCAGCTCGCCCGCGACGGCCTCACGGGCGGCGCACTCGATCCGCCGGCGACACGTGACGGCGGGAACTCTGAACACCAAAGCACGACGATCGACGGAGACGCCGCAGTGGGGCGAGAGGACAGGACACTTTGAGCAAGAACCAGGAACTGGCCGACTTCATCTGGTCGGTGGCCGACCTCCTGCGCGGTGACTACAAGCGCTCGGAGTACGGGAAGGTCATCCTGCCGCTGACGGTGCTGCGCCGACTGGACTGCGTCATGGCCCGGACCCGCCAGGCGGTGTGGGACCGGGCGGCCTCCTACACCGGAGAGAACAAGGACGGACTGCTGCTGGCAGCGTCCAAACTCAAGTTCTACAACCTGTCCGAGCAGACCTTCGACACGATCAGCAGCGACGCGGCCAACGTGGCGAAGAACCTCAAGGACTACATCCGGGGATTCTCCTCGGAGGCCACCGAGATCATCAACCGCTACGAGTTCCACCTCCAGATCGACCGCCTGGACAACGCCGACCTGCTCTACCAGGTGGTGCGGAAGTTCGCCGGCCTGGACCTGAGCTTCGAGGCCGTGGACAACCACGACATGGGTTACGTCTTCGAGGAGCTGATCCGCAAGTTCGCCGATGCCTCCAACGAGACCGCCGGTGAGCACTTCACCCCGCGCGAGGTCATCGAGCTCATGGTCGAGCTGCTGCTCGCCCCGGACGACGACCGGCTGAACGGAGAAGGCCAGGTCGTCAAGATCCTCGACCCGGCCTGTGGCACCGGCGGCATGCTCTCGGCAGCTGAAGAGCACATCCGCAAGCTGAACCCGCGCGTGCGCGTCAACCTGTTCGGACAGGAGCTGAACGCCGAGTCGTACGCGATCTGCCGCTCCGACATGCTTCTGAAGGGCCACACGGCCAAGAACATCCGTTTCGGCAACTCCTTCAGCCAGGACGGCCACGACGGCGAGACCTTCAACTACATGCTCGCCAACCCGCCCTTCGGTGTGGAGTGGAAGAAGGTCGAGAAGGTCGTACGCCAGGAGCACGAGGACCGCGGATTCGACGGCCGCTTCGGAGCCGGCCTGCCTCGGATCAATGACGGTTCGTTGCTGTTCCTGCAGCACATGATGAGCAAGATGCAGCCGCTTAAGAAGGACGCGGCAGGCGATGAGGTCGGCGGTACCCGCTTGGCCATTGTCTTCAACGGCTCCCCTCTGTTCACTGGCGGCGCCGGGTCGGGCGAGTCGGAGATCCGCCGGTGGATCATCGAGCACGACTACCTGGAGGCGATCGTTGCCCTCCCGGACCAGCTCTTCTACAACACCGGCATCTCCACGTACTTCTGGATCATCACCAACCGCAAGCCCGCCGATCGCAAGGGCCGCGTGATCCTGCTCGACGCTCGCGACCAGTGGACCAAGATGCGCAAGGGCCTCGGTGAGAAGCGCAAGCAGATGACTCGGGAACAGATCGGGCACATCGGCCTCATCTACCGTGACGCGCTCAGCATCGCCGGCAACGAGGCCCATCCGGACCTTGGACGGGTGAAGGTCTTGGCCAACCGGGACTTCGGCTACCAGCGCATCACCGTGGATCGTCCGCTCAAGCTCCGATTTGAGCTGACCGATGACAGTCTGACCCAGCTCGGAGCGTCCGCCGCCGTGAAAAAGGCGATCGGAGGTGAGACTGAGGTCGCGCAGCTGCTCGCTGCGCTCAAGCCGCTGACTGGATCGCAGTGGTCGACGAGGGCCGAGGCATGGGATGCCCTGCGGACGGCGATGGCAGCCGACGGTGTGTTGTGGCCCTCTGCCGCACCGTTCCAGAAGGCCCTGCGCGACGCGGTGGGCGTCACTGACCCGGGGGGCGAGGTGCAGCTCATCAAGGGCAAGCCCGAGCCTGACCCCGACCTGCGCGACAACGAAAACGTCCCGCTGAGCGAGGACATCGACGAGTACTTCGACCGCGAAGTCCTGCCGCACGTCCCGGATGCCTGGATTGCTGAAACCCGCAATCCGAAGACGAAGGAAATTGAGCGGTTCAAGGTGGGGTACGAGATCCCCTTCACCCGCCACTTCTACGTCTACACGCCGCCGAGGCCGCTCGCAGAAATCGACGCGGAACTGAAGTCGCTGGAGGCCGAGATTCAGGCACTGCTCGGCAAGGTGGCGGGGTGAACTCGGTGCGGAGTACTCGATCTGTCCTTTCTTCGGCTTCCTGGCCTTCGGGCTGGCGAGCGGTTCCCTTGTGGGCAATGTTCGACCGAGTCAAAGACGTTGGCCATCCGAATGAGGAATTGCTCAGCGTGTACCGTGAGCACGGTGTTGTGAAGCGGTCAGGGAGGGAAGATAACTTCAATAAGGCGGCGCCTGACCGAAATATCTACCAGCTGGTCCACCCAGGGTGGCTTGTGGTAAACCGCATGAAGGCCTGGCAGGGGTCGGTTGGCATTTCTCCGTATCGTGGAATTGTCTCTGGGCATTACATCTGCTTTCGGCCGAAGCATCAAGAGGAGAACTCCTTCCTTAATTGGCTACTCCGCTCGACAATCTATGCAGCGGAGTTTGCATCCTTGTCCCGGGGCGTGCGTCCGGGGCAGGTGGAAATCGACAACGACCTGCTGCGCGTGCTCTCGGTCAAGCTGCCCTCTGTGGACGAGCAGCGCCGCATTGCCGACTTCCTCGACGCTGAGATTGCCCAGATTGATGGCCTCGTTACCCTGCGAGAACGACAGTTGGACCTCCTGACGGAGGCAGGGGTATCCCGAGTGTTCGCTGCTATCCGTGGCGAAAACGTGCCGGGGGTCCGCAAAGACAGCGGGCTCCCGTGGCTGGGTGATGTTCCGAAGGAGTGGCCGGTAGCGGCGGTTGCCCACTTTTTCGATGTAGACCTCGGAAAGATGCTGAATCCGGACCGGGCGCGAGGCGTGCACATGAGGCCCTATCTCCGTGTGGCGAATGTTCAGTGGGGAGAGGTCAGCACGGATGATCTAGTGCAAATGGACTTTCCGCCAGAAGAGCGCCGCCGCTATTCGCTGCAACAGGGTGACCTCCTGGTCTGTGAGGGAGGTAGCTGGCCCGGACGGGCGGCAATCTGGGACGGCTCAATCCAGGAAATCTACTATCAGAAGGCGCTGCATCGACTGCGCCCAAGGGGGAATTCTCTCACTGGCTGGCTCTACTACTGTTTGATGGCCGCCGAGCGTCTGAACGTCTTCGCGGCCCAGGGTAATACCAGCACGATGACGCATTTGACGCGAGAGCAACTAAGGCCCCAGCGATTCCCATTCCCGGATGTCGAGGTCCAGCGCAGGATTGTTGCCGAGCTCGATTCTGCCGCGAGGGCTGACAGCGAGCTGAGGCGGGTGCTGACTAGGCAACTCGCATCCCTCGTCGAGCGCCGCCAGGCACTGATTACCGCTGCCGTCACTGGCCAGCTCGACGTCACCACTGCCCGTCCGACGCACGACCGCGATCTCTGAGGGGGATTCAGATGAACGATGCCCGCGTGTACACCGAGAAGGCTTTCGAGAACGCCGTGGAAGCGGCGCTGCTGCGCAGTGGCTGGCAGCGCGGGCTGTCGAACACCTACGACCCCACGCTCGGCATCGACACCTCCGAACTGGCCGCGTTCCTCGGTGCGTCGCAGAACGACGCGTGGCTGGCGCTCCAGGCCGCCTACGGCGAGGACGAAGAGCAGGCCATCGGCCGGTTCGCGAAGCGAGTGGCGCGGGAGATTGACTCGCGTGGCCTGCTGGATGTGCTGCGTCGAGGCGTGAATGACCGGGACGTGAAGATCCATCTTGCATACTTCCGTCCCGCGCACACTCTCGCCGCCGACGCTCTGGCCGAGTACGACGCCAACCGCCTCACCTTCGTGCGCCAGTTCCACTACTCCGCTGCGCGTCCGGCCGACAGCCTCGACATGGCGTTCTTCCTCAACGGACTGCCGGTCGCCTCGGTGGAGTTGAAGAACGGGCTGACGGGCCAGACCGTCGAGGACGCCAAGCGGCAGTACCGCCGCGACCGCGACCCGAAGGAGCTGTTCTTTGCCAAGCGCAGCCTGGTCCACTTCGCGGTCGATCCGGCGCTGGTATTTCTGACGACCCGCCTGGCCGGCGACGCCACCCGCTTCCTCCCCTTCAACACCGGCTCTGGTGGCCCTGGCCAGATGGGCGGCGCGGGCAACGTCCCGGCCTCGACCGATGGGAAGTACCCCACCTCCTACCTCTTCGACGAGGTATGGGCCCGGGACAACTGGCTGGAGCTGCTGCAGCGGTTCCTGCACGTCGAGGACGCAGCCGCGAAGGCCGGCCGGGCGCCGTCGCACAAGCCGGGTAGCGCGCACACGCAGCCGTTGATCTTCCCGCGGTTCCACCAGTGGGACGCGGTGCGCAAGCTCATCGCGCACGCGGCCCGCCACGGGGCGGGGGAGAACTACCTGATCCAGCACTCGGCCGGCTCGGGCAAGTCCAACACCATTGCCTGGCTCGCGCACCACCTGTCCAGCCTGCATACCTCTCACGACCTTGGGCAGATCGCACCCGCTGCGCTCGCCTCCGGTCTGGGGGCGAACAAGCTGGTCTTCGACAAGGTCATCGTCATCACCGACCGGCGGGTACTGGACAAGCAGCTCCAGGACACCATCTACCAGTTCGACCACAAGGCTGGCGTGGTGGTGCGGATCGACGAGAACTCCCAGCAGCTCGCGGACGCGCTGACCGGGCCGACGGCCCGGATCGTGATCACCACGGTGCAGAAGTTCCCCTTCGTCCTGGACAGGGTCGCGGGGCTGGGAAGTCAGCGTTTCGCGGTGATCATCGACGAGGCGCACTCCTCGCAGGGTGGGGAAAGCGCAGCGGCCTTGAAGAAGGCGCTGGGACGTCTCGGCTCGGACGCGGTGGACGAGGACGGTGACCCGCTGACGGCCGCGGCCCTGGCGCGCGGCAAGCAGCCGAACCTGTCCTTCTTCGCGTTCACGGCCACCCCCAAGGCGAAGACGATCGATCTCTTCGGCACCCCTTACGCGAATCCCGGCTCGGGGGAGCAGGAGAAGGGACCGTTCCACGTCTACTCGATGCGGCAGGCCATCGAGGAGGGCTTCATCCTCGATGTGCTCGGCAACTACATCACCTATGCCACGTACTTCAAGCTCCAGGAAGCTGCCGCCGAAGAGGCGGAGCAGCAGGTGGACCCGCGTAAGGCGCGCTCGCGGCTAGTGCGGGCCGCGCTGATGTCGGAAGCGTCGATGGCCTCCCGCGCAAAGATCATCGTCGACCACTTCCGG
Source organism: Streptomyces sp. NBC_00158 (assembly GCF_045160885.1). NCBI lineage: Bacteria > Bacillati > Actinomycetota > Actinomycetes > Kitasatosporales > Streptomycetaceae > Streptomyces > Streptomyces sp. NBC_00158. The sequence continues at coordinate 1,591,483 of NZ_CP108161.1, read as the reverse complement.
TCGCACTCCAGCCCGCGCCTCGGCGGCCGGGCCAAGGCGATGGTGGTCACCTCCGGCCGTGATCACGCCGTACGGCTGTACCAGGCCATGCGGGCGTATATCGACCAGCGGGGCTTCACCGATTGCGGCACCTTGGTCGCGTTCTCCGGGGCCCTGACGCTCGACGGGATCGAGTACACCGAGGCCAAGCTCAACGGCTTCCCCGAACGCGAACTGCCTGCACGTTTCGGCTACACCCGCGCGGACGACCCGAACCCGCCTTCCGTCCCCAAGCCCGAGCACCGCATTCTCGTCGTCGCCGAGAAGTACCAGACCGGCTTCGATCAGCCGCTACTGACCACCATGTACGTGGACAAGGTCCTGGTGAAGCTGGCCGCGGTGCAGACGCTTTCCCGGCTCAACCGCACCCACCGGCTCAAGACCACCGAGGACCTTTTCATCCTCGACTTCGCCAACCGGCCGGAGGACATCGAGCAGGCTTTCCAGCAGTACTACGAGGCGTCGGTCAGCGAGCCCACCGACCCCAACCTGCTGTTCGACCGCGAACGCGAGGTGATGGCATACCAGCTCCTGGTGGAAGCGGAGATGGACGCCTTCGTGACCGCGTACTTCGCGGCCTTCCAGGGGGGCTCGGCCACCGACACTGCCATCATGAAGGCCCACGCCCGCCTTTACGGCTACCTGCAGCCCGCGCTGGACCGCTTCAACGCACTCAACGCCGCCGAACCGGACACCGCCGCCGAATTCCGCCGCGCCCTGGACTCCTACACCAGGGCGTACGGCTGGCTCTCCCACGTCATCGGATTCGAGAACCTCGAGCTGGAACGGCTCTACCAGTACGGACGCTTCCTGCTGCGCCGCCTTCCCGCACCCGCCCGCAGCGCTGGCGCCGACATAGGGACGGCCGCCCCGAGTCACATGCGCATCGCCAAGACGGGCACCCCGGAGCTGCGCTTGGAGGCGGCGGGTGCCCAGGTACTGCCTGGCCTGGTCCCCGAGGCGGCCGGAGCAGTGGCCGAGGCGGAGGAGATGTCGCTGGCCGAGGTGATCCAGTCCGTCAACGAGGAGTACGGGACCGGGCTGTCCACCACCGACCAGATCCTGCTCGGTCAACTCGTTGTTGCCGTCAGCGAAGACCCCGAACTCCGGGCCATCGCCCTGCACCAGGACCAGGACGTCTTCGGCGGCGAACTGGAGAAGGACCTCGACCGGATCGTCATCGACCAGGCGGCGTCCAACGACGCCCTGATGGTGCGCTACTTCGACGACGCCGACGTCAACCGCCTGTTCAAGCAGGTCGCGACCCAGCAGGCATACCAGCTCATCCGACGCCCGGTCCGACGAGAGGCCGAGCGCCGGGCCACCGAGCAGCGGGCCGCCGAGCTCAAGTCGTCCGGAAGCCGTCGGGCGGAACCGCCGACCGCATAGCCTGTGCTTTGCAGCACGTCAGACAAGAGGCCGAACGGGGTGGTCACGCTCCGACCACACAGAGGGGGACCTCGTATGGTGCAGGGCGGTACGCCGATTTTCGACGCTGGCGTACCGGCTCGCGTGATCGCGGGCCGGTACAGGCTGCACACGCCCATCGGCGCGGGTGGCATGGGCGAGGTCTGGCAGGCGTACGACGAGCGCCTGGATCGCCGGGTCGCGGTCAAGATGATGCTGGCCGAGAGCCCGGTCCCGCCCGGGTTCCAGGGAGCGGCCTTCGAAGAGACCCTGCAGACCCGCCGTGCCCGATTCCTGCGCGAGGTCCAGATCACCGCCGGTATCGAACACCTGGGTGTGCCGGCCGTCTACGACACCGGAACCGATGAGGCCAGTGGACGGCTGTTCGTCGTCATGCAGCTCCTGCAGGGACGCGAACTGCAGACGTTCATCGACGAGACCGACTACGAAAGCGAGACGGTTTCGGTCTCCTGGGCCGCGGCTGTCGGTGCCCAGATCGCCTCCGTCCTTGACACCGTTCACCGTCACGGCGTCGTGCACCGCGACATCAAACCGTCCAACCTGATGCTCACCCCCGGAGGCGTGGTCAAGGTCCTCGACTTCGGCGTTGCCGCCCTGCGCGGAGTCGGTACCCTGCCCCGCCTCACCCAGGTCGGCATGACTGTGGGCACCCCGCCCTACATGTCCCCCGAACAGAGCCTGGCCAACGCCGTCGGCCCCGCCGCAGACGTCTACGCCCTCGCCTGCGTACTCCACGAACTCCTCACCGGCAAGCCGCCGTTCACCCCCGACGACAGCCGCTCCCACATGTGGCACCACGTCCACACCCCGCCTCCGCCCATCTGCACCCTGCGTCCGGACTTGCCGGCCGAGATCGAAAAGCTCCTGCTGGCGATGCTCACGAAGGAAGCCGAGCAGCGTATGGATGCGATGTCGGTCTACGACACCCTCCTGCCCTTCGTCCACGCCTCCACCGGCATCGCCGCTACGACCGCCGAGGGCATGCTCGACCCCCGTCTGCCGTTTCTGCGACCCTTCGGCGGCCGGGAGCCCAGCCCTAGTGTCTCCGCCTCGTACACACCCACAGTCGTCGTTCCCTCACCGTGGGCGCCCTCAATGGCAGGCGCGTTGCTGGCGCTGGCGCTGGCGACAGACCCTGCTGCACTGACCGAGCAGGAGGCGGACGCGGTCTCCGACCGGGCGGCGGGGCTGGCTCAGCAGGGCCAGTTCACGCAGGCAGCTGACGCACTGGCCGAGGCGATCGCAAGAGCCACTGACCTGGAGCTCCGAGAAGGCATGCAGTTCAGTCTCGCCCAGGTGAGATTCCTGGCCGGAAGCCACCGAGAGGCCCTCGCGCTCTTCGAGCCGCTCGCCCACAAGTACACCGACCGCTATGGCGACCAAGACGAGCAAGTCCAGCTGTGCTGGTACTACGCCGGGCAATGCCGGATGGAACTTGGCGAAGCTACCGCCGCCATCCAAGCCTTTGACCGAATCGGTGAGATCACGCCCGACGAGGGCGACGAGGACGCCGTCAACCGCCACCTCGATGCTCTCGCACGGCTGATGAGCTTGTACGCCGCGACGGAAAGCCTTCCCCAGGCGCTGGACATAGGAGAACGGCTCCGGTCGGAAACCTCCTGCCTACGGGGAAGCGACTGGCCTGGGCTGGCACAGATCGATACCTATCTCCGCCGCCTTCGTCAGGACCTGGGCTGATCGGCCGACTCTGGGTCGGTAGGTTGCGCACCGCATGAGTGGCCGCTGCGCTCTTGCGGAGCAAGTCGGCGGCGGCTGTATTCGGCTGTGCAAGCGCTCGCCAGCGCTTGCACAGCCTCGTGCTGGGATCACCGCGCGCTATTCCGTTCTCCGTTGTGACGCTGGTTTGACGCACGGGTCCCGTGGCTGGAGTGGCGCAACCCTCTGACCTGCTGTTTTGTGCTCTAGGTAGGTGACTACTTCTTCCCGATGACGCACCACGTGGAGTGCGTCGCGATCCTTGAACCCATCGCGAAGGTCGCCTGACCTGCGGCTTCTCGGTTCCTGCAGTTCGCTCGACCTATTTCCGGACGGACAACAGGTCGAGTGAATGCGGTCGCTGTTGCGGCTGCCGCGATCTGCTTGACCTGCGGCTTTGGGTGACCAGGGCAGGGGTTCGGCGGTAGCAGCATCGGAATCGCTCAGAATCTTGACGCTCGAATGACGCCCACCTGTGAATTTTCTGATGGGCCGTCAGCGACGAATGGTCGCCCTCTCGGGCCTTGCTAGGTGGCGATACGAGGGTCGGCCTTTGCGGGCGGTCGGGATCGAGGCCGGACCGCCCGGAACGCGGCCCCACGCTTCCCCGTGCGAGCTCCAGCAATGCGCACAGCTTCTCCGCTAGGTTCAGCCCGGAGCCGGATGCGTTCGGCTCCTCGCAAGACCGCCAGGCCGAAGCGTAGTTGGGGCTGGCATCCTTGTGACGGAGCCCCCGTAGGGGCGGGCTGGATCAAGCTAGACGTACGGTGAACCTATGGTGGCGATCCTGCGATGCACTCCTGATGAAGAGAAGTTCCTTGCCGGCTTCCGACGGCCGACACAGTTCGAGGCCGGCTGGGAGTCATTAGGGGAACGTGATGCGTGGAAGAGCAGCCACGTCGTCCTGGTTGTGACCGGACAGGCGAGTCGTAGGCCGCTCGTTGAGTACGTCGGGCACGCCAGGAGCGGTCGACGTGCGGGCACATTTGGAAAGACGATCGAGGTGACGCAGCTTCATCGCATCGCGCCTCCCGTCCCCATCGAGACGTTGTCCGATCTAGTCCACCCTCGTCACAGATACGCCACTGGTATGTCGGGCACGTTGTCGAAGCGCGCCGGGGAAGAGCTGCTGGACGCACTCACCACGTGTCGGGCCGATTTGGCCGGTGTCATCGCCCGGTTGCAGGAGCGGACAGGTGGCTTCCAGATCCTCAGCCGGGTGCGGGAGCTCTTTGTAGAGGAACGGGATGCCACCGGGCTGGCTCTTCAGCTGGGCGGATTCGACCGGAGCATCATCGGTGAGGCTCGGTTTCCGGATGAGAACGGGTCCAGAGTGCCGGTTCTAGCCACTCTTCCAGGTCACCCGGCGCACGAGGACCACCTTGTCTTTCACGACGCGCAACGGTTCTCGGACTGGGTCGGTAGCGATGCGGAGCACCTCGCGAAGCGTCTGTTCCAGAAGGGAGACCAGAAGCTCTTCATCGCCAACGTCAACCGTCTGCCGGCCGAGGACACGCTGGGGATCGACCTGATCTACCACCATGTGAACCGGGACAGCTTCATCCTTGTGCAGTACAAGAAGATGCAGCAGGTCGGCTCGGGCCGCAGCGAGTGGGGCTATCGTCCGGATACTGACCTGGACGACCAGCTGGAGCGCATGAGGCAGGTAGAGGAGGCGTGCACAAGGCTCGATCAGGATCCGCTGCTCGACTATCGCCTTGCTCCTCAGCCCTGTTGGATCAAATTCTGTAAGTCCGAGCAGACCGCACCGAGAGGGGACGCCTTGATCGGTGGCATGTACCTCGCTCGCGAGCACGTCGAGTGGCTTCGTCAACATCCCGACCTTGCCACTGGTCCGAGACGGGGAGAGTTGTTCGGGTATCACACGGTGCCGCGCTACTTCGACAACACGACCTTCACCCAGCTTGTCCAAGACGGTTGGATCGGCACGCGAGGCAAGGCGAGCGAGATCATCCGGGACCAAATCGAAGCCAGCCTCAACGGCTCGCGTTCCCTTGTCTTCGCCGCCCTCATCGGCGACGACATGACGCAAGCCGAACGCACCAGAGAGCGCAGAGGTGGCTCGGCGGGTTGAACCCACGGTGATCCCACGATCTGCCGGTACGATCCCGATCAGCACGGCCAGAGGTCAGTGCGGCGGGGTGGGGTTGCTTCGGTTTGGCGGACATCCGAGATCCGGGCCCGTGCTCGGGGAGGGATGTCCATGATGGAGAACATGCCGAAGAAGAAGCCGCGGCAGCGGCGGCAGTTCACGGCCGATTTCAAGGCCGAGATCGTCGAGCTGTGCCTGCGCGGGGACCGGTCGGTGCCCGATATCTGCAAGGACTTCGACCTGACCGAGTCCGCGGTGCGGCTGTGGCTTGCGCAGTCCGACGACAGTCACCAGCCCAAGGACCTGGACCGCGACGACCGGGAGGAACTGGCCCAGCTGCGGCGGGAGAACCGCCGCCTGCGAGAGGACATCGAGATCCTCAAGCGGGCCACGGCTTTCTTCGCGAGGGGGACCCGGTGACGGTGCACCCGTTCATCGAGGCGGAGAAACACGCAGGTCACAGCGTCAAACGCGCCTGTGAGCTGATGAAGGTCTCCCGGTCCGACTACTACAAACGCCGCCAGGAAACCCGCGGGCCGCGGGCCCTGCGGGACGAAGAACTGACAGGCCGGATCAGCGAGATCCACGACCTCTCACGCGGCACCTACGGCGCCCCCAGGATCCACGCCGCTCTGCTGCGTGAAGGCCTGGCCTGCGGACGGCGCCGGGTCGCCCGCCTGATGCGCCAGGCCGGCATCATCGGCCGGCACCGCCGCCGAAACCACCGCACCACCATCCCCGACCCGGCCTCCGGCACTCGACCTGACCTGGTCGGACGCGACTTCCGCACCCACCCGGCCGCGACCGACACCCGCTGGTGCGGCGACATCACCTACATCCCCACCGGCGAGGGCTGGCTCTACCTGGCCACCGTCATCGACATCGCCTCCCGCCGCGTGGTCGGCTGGGCCACCGTCGACCACCTGGGCACCAGCCTGGCCGCCGAGGCCCTCACCACCGCTTGCCACCAGCGCCGGCCCAAGGGCCCGGTCGTCTTCCACACCGACCGCGGCACCCAGTACACCAGCCACGCCTTCGCCCGCCTCGCAGCCGACCTGTCCATCCGGCTTTCCGTCGGACGCACCGGCGTCTGCTGGGACAACGCCCTCGCCGAGTCCTTCTTCGCCACCCTGGCGACCGAGCTGGTCAGCCGACACAACTGGCACACCCGAGCCGCCGCCAAAAGCGCGATCTTCGAGTACATCGAGGGCTGGTACAACACCCGCCGACTCCACAGCAGCCTCGGCTACCAAAGCCCAGCCGAGTACGAAACCACAGCAACCTGACCAACACATCGAACCTGTCCGCCAAACAGGAACAACCTCAGTCGGGGTGAAGGGCCGGGCCCGCGGCCAGGACCAGGCGGACCGTGCGGAGGGAGTTCAGGTCCGTGAGGGGGTCGCCGTCGACGACCAGGAGGTCGGCGCGGTGGCCCGGTGTCAGCCGGCCGGTGTCGTGGGTGAGGTTCAGGGCATCGGCCGCGCCTGCCGTGGCCGCGTCGATGATCTCGGGCGGGGTCATGCCGATGTGTTCGAAGAACTCCAGGCTGGAGACGAACCCGTCGAAGACGGCGCGGGGGACGCCGGCGTCCGTGCCGGGGAGGAGGCGGACGCCGCTCCGGGCCATCCGGCCGATGCGCCGGAACATCTCCTCGGCGCGGTGCGTGCCGAAGCGTTCCGCGAAGCCCTCCCAGTCCGGGCTGGCGGCGGGGCAGACCGCGATGGCCCGGGCGGCCATGGCGGCCACCAGGTCCTCGCGTACGTCGAAGCCGTGCCGGGCCGTCCAGGTGCAGTGCTCGATGGTGTCGACCCCGGCCGCCACGGCTGCCGCGATGCCGTCCGTGCCGTGTGCGTGGGCGGCGACCGGCAGGCCGGCCCGACGGGCCTCCTCCACCACGGCGCGCAGTTCCGGCTCGGTGAACTGGGACTGCCAGGTGGGAGGGCCGCCCTTGGTGATGCCGCCTCCGGTGGCCATCACCTTGATGAGGTCGGCGCCGCTCGCCGCGTTGCGTCGCACCGCTTCCCGGATCGCGTCCTCTCCTTCGACCTCCCCGCCGAAGAACCAGCAGTGCCCGCCGGGCGCGGTCAACGGGGTTCCGGCGGCGAGGACGCGCGGGCCCCGCAGCCGCCCGGCCGCAATCTCCTCGCGCAGCCGGACCGCCAGTCCGCCCCGGTCGCCCAGGTCGCGTACGGTCGTCACGCCCGTGGCGAGGAGCTGCTCCGCGCGCGCCGCCATCGCGGCGTACAGCTCGGTGTCGGACGCGGCGAGCAGGGCCGCCACCGGGTCGGGGCCGGCGTCGAGCGCGAGGTGGACGTGGGCGTCCACGAGGCCCGGCAGCAGCGTGCCGTCGGGGAACGCCAGTCGGCGTGCCTCCGGTCCGGCCAGTGCCTCGACCTCGGCCCGCGGGCCGGAGGCCGTGATCACAGCCCCCTGAACGAGCACGGCCCCGTCTGGTACCGCTCTTCCGCCGGGCCCGGAGACCATGCGTCCCGCCGATATCACCGCGTGCGTCATGGGGCTGAGGCTGCCACGGGCCGCTTCAAGGCGGCGTCAACCCGCTGGCGGTCCGGGGCTCCTCGAACTGGCGGGCGGCCGGATCGGGTTCGTGGGGGAGGCCGTGGTGGGGGAGGGTGGCCGGTTGCGGTCGGTGGGGGGCGGGCGTCGCGTGTCGGGTGCGTGAAATCCGGGGCGTGGTGCGCGGTGCCGGCGGTTGGACGGGTGCGAAGGGCGCCACTTCGAGGTTGACGGGATCGGGAGGGATGTCCTCGCGGAAGGGGACGGGAGGTGGCGTTCGGGTGGCTTTGGGGAGGCGTGAAGGGGAGTCTCCTGTTCCTTGGGTTTGGCTGGATGTCGACCTCGTGGCTGCCGCTTGAGCGGCGGTAGGGTTCCGATCGATTCCGGCCATTCGCGAGATGATCGATCAGCTTTCGGTCATGGTGCCCCACCAGGCGCAAAGCTTGGGTCTGGTCTCTTTTCTGTCAGCGGCAGACAGGTAGGGTGATCGCGCTGCCGGGCCCGGTGGCGACGGGGGGAGACACAGTTGGGCGAGCCACTCAGATTCGGAATTCTCGGACCACTCATGGTCACCGTAGGGGAACGGACCGTTCAGGTCGGAGGTGCCCGGCAACGTACGATTCTGGCCCTTCTGCTCCTGAGTCCGGGGCGAATCGTTCCGGTTGACACCCTGGTGGACGTGGTCTGGAACGGTCGTCCGCCAGCCACCGCGCGCACCCAGGTCGCCATCGTCATCGCGGCCCTGCGCAAGGCGATCAAGAGCGAGGGAGTGGCCGAGGAGGTCATCGCCACCGCGCACCCCGGCTACCTGCTGCGCCCCGACGGGCACGTGCTCGACACCGTCACCTTCAGCGGGCTCGTCGCCGAGGCCGAGGAAGCCGTGCGCACGCACCGGACCGCCGACGCCGCGCGCTGCTACGCCGAGGCGCTCGGGCTCTGGCGCGGGCCCGCGCTCACCGGAGTCACCGGGCAGCTCGTCGAGGACGAGGCGGCCCGCTGGGAAGAGGTCCGGATCAACGCCTACGAGGCGCTGACGGGCGTGCAGCTGGAGCTGGGCCGGCACCAGCTGCTGCTGCCCGAACTGGCCGCCGCCGTACGGGAACACCCGCTGCGCGAACGCACCCGGTACCACCTGATCCTGGCCCAGTACCGCTCGGGGCGCCGGGCCGAGGCGATGGAGAGCTTCCGGGAGGCGCGGCGCCAGTTCATCGACGAGCTCGGCATGGACCCGGGCCCCGAACTCCAGGAGCTGCACGACGCGATCCTGCGGGATGATCCGTCCCTGGCCTTCGAAGCGCCCGTCCAGGGGGATGGGACGGATGGTGCCGCGGACGCCTTAGCGGCACGCGGGCGCGTCGTGCCATCGGAACTGCCGCCCGACGTGCCCGGGTTCGCGGGCCGCGGTGCGGAACTCGCCTCGCTCGACAGCCTGGTGGAAGGGCAGGGGGAGGGCGGCCGGGCTTCCACGGTCGGGCTGATCACCGGCGTCGCGGGGGTGGGCAAGACCGGTCTCGCGGTGCGCTGGGCGCATCGTGTTACCGAACAGTACCCCGATGGGAGGCTCTTCGCGGACCTTCGGGGATATGACGAGCACCATGCCCCGACGACCGCCGGGGACATACTCAGCCGCTTCCTGCGCTCGCTCGGCGTGGACAGCGACGACGTGCCCAACGGCCTGGAGGACCGCATCGCGCTGTACCGCAGCGTGCTCGCGGAGCGCAGGGTGCTGATCGTGCTGGACAACGTACGCACCTTCGCGCAGATCCGGCCCCTGCTGCCGGGCAGCGGCGGCTCCACCGTGCTCGTCACCAGCCGCGAGCAGCTGGAGCAGCTGGTGACCTGGCCGCAGCGGGCCCGGGTGCACCTGGGCGTGCTGCCGGAGGCCGATTCGGTCGAGCTGCTCGGGCGGATCGTCGGCGAGGCCCGGATACAGGCCGCCCCCGAGGACTCCGCCCGGCTGGCCGAGCTGTGCGACCGGCTGCCGCTGGCGCTGCGCATCGCGGCGGCCCGGCTGGCCTCGAAGCCGCACTGGACGGTGCGCCACCTGGTGACCCGGCTCAACGACGGGCGGCGCCGGCTGGACGAGCTCAGCCAGGGCGAGTCCCAGGTCCGGGCCAGCTTCGAGCTGAGCTACCGCTACCTGCACAAGGACGCCGCCCGGCTCTACCGGCTCCTCGGGCTGCTCGGCGTACCCGACTTCACCACGTGGGTGGGTGCCGCGCTGCTGGACGGGGACGTCATGGACGCGGAGCGGCTGATAGAGCACCTGGTGGACGCGCAGTTCCTGGAGGTCGTCGGCGTCGACGCCACCGGGCAGCTGCGCTACCGCTTCCAGAACCTGATGCGGCTGTACGCGGAGGAGCTGGCGCGGGAGGAGGAGGGCGAGGAGGAGCGGCGGGAGGCGTGCGACCGGGTGTTCCGGACGTGTCTGGCCATCGCGGAGCAGGCCTTCCGGAGGGAGAAGGGCGGCGACCACGACATCGTGCACGGCGATGTGCCGCGCCGGGAGGTCGACCCCGTCCTGCTGGACGAGCTGCTGGCGACACCCCTGGAATGGTTCGAGGCCGAACGGCTCTCGCTGGTCGCGGTCGTGGAGCAGTCGGCCCAGCTGGGCATGGACGATCTGGCCTGGGATCTCGTCATGTCCATGCAGGTCCTCTTCGAGACGCGCAACTACCTGGAGGACTGGCGCACGTGCAGTGGCTACGCCCTTGAGGCGGCGCGGATCGCGGGCAACCTCCGTGGTCAGGCGGCCATGCACGGACAGCTGGGCGTCGTCGAACTGCGGCTGCGCAACCTGCCCGAGTCCTGCCGGCGGCAGGAGACCGCCCTCGGGCTCTTCAAGCGGGCGCAGGACGCGCACGGTTCGGCGCTGGTGCTGAGCAACCTCGCCGGCATCGACCGGATCCGGGGCGATTACGAGCAGGGCATGGAGCGGCTCCGTGAGGCGCTGTCGGTGTTCCGCGAGGTCGGGGACCGGGTGGCGGAGGCCTACACGCTGCAGAGCATGGCCCAGTTCGCCCTGTACCAGGGGCAGCCGGACACCGCCCTGGAACTGAGCAGGGAGTCCGTGCGCGTCTCGGGGAGCATCGGCAACGACCAGCAGCGCGGTCTCGCCCTGGCCATGTACCGGCTGGCAGGCTCCCACCTGGCGCTGGGCCAGCTGGAGGACGCGGAGGCGGCCTTCGGCGAGGTCGTCCGGATCGTCAAGGAGAAGGCCGACCTGATCGGTCTCGCGCACGCTCTGCTGGGGCTCGCGGAGACCCGGGGGTCGGCCGGATCGGTCCAGTTGGCCGAGCAGACGTACCACGAGGCGCTGGACCTAGCCCGGCGTCATCACAGTCCGTTGCTCGAGGGGCAGATCCGGTTCGGCCTGGGCCAGCTCCACCACGGGAGCGGTCGCACGGACGAGAGCCGGGCCCAGCTGACCGCTGCCCTCACCATATTCCAGGGGATCGGCTCCCCGCCCTGGGAGGAGAAGGCGGCCGCCGCGCTGGAACGACTCCGGGAGGTGTCGCAGGAGCGCGCGTAACCGGCCAATAACCCGGCGATAAAGCGGCTCCCTAGCGTCATCGCAGACGAGAAAACCGCCAAGTTGTGGAGTCTGCGATGTCACGTACGGCCGGTGCGCCTTCCTTTGCCGTGATCCCGGGTGCCCAGGTGCACGAAGTCCTCGACGGCCGTGCGCCCGAAGTGGTCGGATTGATCGAATCCGCTTATCGGGTGCACGGCGAGGGCGGGACGGTCAATCCGCCGTCCTATTTCCTGCGCTTTCCCGACCGTCCGACCTCGCGGATCATCGCGCTGCCGGCGTCGATCGGGGGAGCGGCACCGGTCGACGGGGTGAAGTGGATTTCCAGCTTCCCCGAGAACGTGGCGGCCGGAATTCCGCGCGCCTCCGCCGTACTCATACTCAACGACCCCGAGACCGGATATCCCCTCGCCTGCCTCGAATCCTCGATCATCAGCGCGGCCCGCACCGCCGCCTCCGCCGCCCTGGCGGCCGACCGGCTCAGCCCGGCGGGCCGCCGGCCGCGCCGGATCGGGTTCTTCGGCGTCGGCCTGATCGCCCGCTTCATCCACCAGTACCTGGCCGGCACGGGCTGGGAGTTCGACGAGATCGGCGTCCACGACCTGTCCGCCGAGCACGCCGACGGCTTCGCCGACTACCTCACCCGCTCCGGCGAGCAGGGCCCGGTCACCGTCCACGACAGCGCCGAGAAGCTGATCCGCAACAGCGACCTCGTCGTCTTCGCGACCGTCGCCGGCACCCCGCACGTCACCGAGCCCGACTGGTTCGGCCACAACCCGCTCGTGCTGCACGTCTCGCTGCGCGACCTGTCGCCCGAGGTCATCCTCTCCGGCTTCAACGTGGTCGACGACGTCGAGCACTGCCTGAAGGCCGACACCTCCCCCCACCTGGCCGAACAGCTCACCGGAAGCCGCGACTTCGTCGACGGGACGCTGTACGACGTGCTCTCCGGGCAGCTGTCCGTGCCCGAGGACAAGCCCGTCTTCTTCTCGCCCTTCGGGCTGGGCGTCCTCGACCTCGCGGTGGGCCGGCACATCTACGACAGCCTGCGTGAGCGCGGCGACCTCGCCGTCGTCGAGGACTTCTTCCACGAAATGCGCCGCTACGGCTGAGCCCCGCCCCCCCGCGCACACCCGGCCGCCCCGAACGGCCCCGAGCCATCCGAGGAAAGTGATTCAGTGACCACACTGCTCGACACCGCCACTCGGGCGCCGGCCGCACACGGCCGGCGCCCCCTCCCCGTCCGGATCGAGGAGACAGTCCTCGACCCGCACCCCCCGATCGAGCTGTACGAGGCCCTGCGGGCGCGGTTCGGGGAGGACGTCTTCCTCCTGGAGTCCCTGGAGAGCCCCGAGTTCGACGGGAACTCCGCCGTCGTCGGCTTCGGCCGCCTCGCCGAGCTGCGCGTCCGTGCCGGGCGGATCTCCGCCGTCGGCGTGGCGCCCGTACTGGCCGAGCTGTCACGGGTCGCGGACGGGCTCGGGCTGGCCGCCGGCCCCGGGGGCGACCGGATCTTCGAACGCCCCGGCCAGGTCTGGGACGTGCTGCGGGCCGTCCAGGCACGCTTCGACGTCGACAGCGGCCGCCCCGACTACGCCTTCGGCTTCCTCGCCACCATCGGCTACGGCGCCGCCTGGTACATGGAGGACCTGCCCGTCCGGGAGCACACCGACGAGGGCGCCCCCGACCTGGTCCTGACCCTGTTCCAGGACACCGTCTGGTACGACCTGGACGCCGGCACGGCCGTCCGGCTGGCGGCCCGCAGCGAGGCCTTCGGCCCCGACGGCGGCCCCGCCGCCCGCACCGACCTGGCCGGCATCGTCGAGCGGCTGACCTCCGGGATCACCGAGCCCGCCGGCCGCGTCCCCGCCGCCCCCGCCCCGCGCGCCGTCCGCGACAGCACCGACGAGGAGGCCTTCCGCGCCAACGTGGAGCGCTGCCTGCGGCACATCGGCGTCGGCGACATCTACCAGATCCAGATCGGCCACCGCATCGAGGTCGACACCGACCTCACCCCGCTCGACGTCTACCGGCGGCTGCGCGGACGCAACCCGTCCCCGTACATGTACCTCGTCCCGCGCGACGGCTCCACGCTGATCGGAGCCAGCCCCGAGGTGCTCTTCCGCACCGAGGGCGACCGGATCGTGATGCGCCCCATCGCCGGCACCACACCCCGCAGCGGCGACCCCGCCGTGGACGGGCCGCGCGTCGAGGCCCTGCTCGCCAGCGAGAAGGAGCAGGCCGAGCACGTGATGCTGGTCGACCTGTGCCGCAACGACATCGGCCGGGTCTGCCTGCCCACCACCCTCGACGCCCCCCAGCTGATGACCGTCGAGACCTTCAGCCACGTCTTCCACCTGGTCTCCACGGTCGAGGGCAGCCTCGCCCCCGGAGAGGACACCTGGTCCTCGCTGGCCGCGACCTTCCCCGCGGGGACGGTCACCGGCGCCCCCAAGATCCGTGCCATGGAGATCATCTCCGAACTGGAGTCCGAGCCCCGCGACATGTACGCGGGCGCCGTCGGCCTCGTCGACGTACGCGGCTGGTCCCGGCTCGCCCTGTGCATCCGCACGGTCACCCACGACGGAACGGCCTACTCCACCCAGAGCTGCGCCGGCATCGTCGCCGACTCCTCGCCCGCCGCCGAGTGGCGCGAGACCCTGCACAAGATGGGGGCGGCCTACTGGGCGCTCACCGGTGAGGAGCTGCTCCCGTGAAGGTCCTGCTCGTCGACGCCTACGACAGCTTCACCCACATCATCGACCAGTACCTGCGCACCCTGGGCGCCGACACCGAGGTCGTCCGCTCCCGCACCGAGAGCCCCGACGAGCTCGCCGCGCGGCTGCCGGACGCCGTGGTCCTGGGTCCCGGACCGGGCCACCCCGCCGAGTCGGGCCACGTCGAGCTGGTGCACCGGTTCGCGGGACGGGTCCCCCTGCTGGGCATCTGCCTGGGCCACCAGGCCATCGGCCTGGCCTACGGGGGCCGCGTACAGGTCGCCGACCGGCTCAAGCACGGCAAGACCAGCGAGGTCGCCCACGACGGGGCCGGGGTCTTCGCCGGGCTCGGCGAGACCATGACCGCGACCCGCTACCACTCCCTCATCGTCGCCGAACCCCTGCCGCAGGAGCTGCTCGCCACCGCGCACGCCGTCGACGACGGCTACGTGATGGGCCTGCGCCACCGCACCCTCGCGGTCGAAGGGGTGCAGTTCCACCCCGAGTCCATCACCACCGTCGGCGGCATGCCGCTGCTGCGGAACTTCCTCACCAGCGCACGGACCAGGCCGGCCGGCACCCTCGCCGGGTGACGCAGGAGCCTCGAAGGAGCGATCTCGTGGAGCACGTGGATTCCTGGCGGGCCCGGCCCGCCGCACAACAGCCCGAATGGCCCGACCCCGCCGCCCTGGCCGAGGTACGGGAACGACTGCGGGAGGCCGTCCCGCTCGTGGTCGCCGCCGAGTGCGAGCAGCTCAAGTACCGGCTCGGCGCCGTCGCCCGCGGCGACGCCTTCCTGCTCCAGGGCGGGGACTGCGCCGAGACCTTCGCGGACGTCCGCGAGGACTCGGTGCGCCGCAAGGTGCAGACGCTGCTGCAGATGGCGCTCGTCCTCCAGTACGCCGGCTCCGTCCCGGTCGTCAAGATCGGCCGGATGGCGGGCCAGTACGCCAAACCCCGTTCCAAGCCCACCGAGACCCGCGGCGGGCTGACGCTGCCGGCCTACCGGGGCGACGCCGTCAACGGCTTCCCCTTCGAGGCGGCCGAGCGCACCCCCGATCCGGACCGGCTGCTGCGGATGCACCAGGCCGCCTCCGGCACGATCAACCTCGTACGGGCCTTCACCACCGGCGGCTACGCCGACCTGCGCCAGGCGCACGCCTGGAACCAGGACTTCGTGGCCCGATCGCCCGTCGGCGAGCGCTACTCGGCGCTCGCCACCCAGATCGACCAGGCCCTCAACTTCATGCGCGCCTGCGGTGCCGACGAACGCATCCAGCACGCCGTGGAGTTCTACGTCAGCCACGAGGGCCTGCTCCTGGAGTACGAGGAGCCGCTGGTCCGCGAGGACCCGGCGACCGGCCGCCGCTACGCGACCAGCGGGCACATGCTCTGGATCGGGGAGCGCACCCGGGACCTGGACGGCGCCCACGTGGAGTTCTTCTCGCAGATCGCCAACCCGGTCGCGGTCAAGCTCGGCCCGACGACGGACTCCGACACCGTGCTGCGGCTCATCGACCGGCTCGACCCCGACCGCGAGCCGGGCCGGCTGACCTTCGTCGTCCGGATGGGCGCCGGGCAGGTGCGCGACCGGCTGCCGGAACTGGTGGAGAAGACGGCGGCGGAGGGCGCGCCGGTGGCCTGGGTGAGCGACCCCATGCACGGCAACACCTTCGAGGCGCCGTCGGGCCTCAAGACCCGGCGCTTCGACGACATCGTCGACGAGGTGAAGGGCTTCTTCGAGGTCCACCGCGAGCTCGGGACGCATCCCGGGGGCGTGCACCTGGAATTCACCGGGGGCGACGTCACGGAATGCGTGGGAGGCGGCGAGGAGGTGAGCCTGGACGGGCTGAGCGAACGCTACGAGTCCACTTGTGACCCCCGGCTCAACCGCACCCAGTCGCTGGATCTCGCATTCCTGGTCGCCGAGATGTACCGGGAACGTTGAATTCCGGTTATCGCCGTTATCGCGGGGTGTCCCCGAGGGTGTCCCGAGGGCCCCTCAAGTGGCCCGCAAGCAGTCGTCAAGAGGGGTTCGCGGAGTGCGTTATCGCTGCACGGACCCCTCTTGACCTGCAGGTATATCGTCCTTATCGAAATTGCGCAGCCTCGGAAGGCACAGCGATATCAGCTCGAAGCCGCTCCTTCCTAGTGTTCTTCTCACCGGAACAAAGCGAAGCTCAAGCAGTACTCAACGGGGAGAAGAACAGAGATGCAGAACACGTGGCGCACCCAGGTCAAGCGCATCACCGTCGCGATCATCGCGGCGGTGGCGATGGCGGGCGGGGTGCAGATCGCGAACGAGGGACCTGCGGCCGCGCCGACCAGCGTCACCGCGGACGCCACCACTCCGGCGGCCCCGGCCGCCCAGCCCACCCCCACGCCGACCGCTTCGAAGGACTGGGAGGAGTGGAGCTAGGCCGCCACACCGACGACCCAACCGAGGGAGACCCAAGTGACCACCGCCAGACCAGAACCCGCCCGCGAAGCGCGCAGCTGGCCCGCCCTGCTGGAGACCCTGTTGGCCGGCCGTGACCTGGCCGCCGCCGACACCGCGTGGGCCATGGACCGGGTGATGAGCGGCGAGGCCACCGACGCGCAGCTCGCCGGCTTCCTGGTCGCGCTGCGCGGCAAGGGGGAGACGGTCGGTGAACTGGAGGGTCTGGTACGGGCCATGCTCCACCACGCGGTCCCCCTCGACGTCCCCGGTGCCACGGTCGACGTGGTCGGCACGGGCGGCGACGGGGCCCGTACGGTCAACATCTCGACCATGTCCGCGATCGTCGCGGCCGGCGCGGGTGCCCGGGTCGTCAAGCACGGCAACCGGGCGTCGAGTTCGGCCTCCGGCTCCGCGGACGTGCTGGAAGCGCTGGGCGTGCGGCTGCGCCTGGAGCCGGCGCGGGTGGCAGCGCTCGTGGAGGAGGCGGGGATCACCTTCTGCTTCGCCCCGGACTTCCACCCGTCCATGCGGCACGCCGCCGCCGTCCGCAAGCAGCTGGGGATCCCGACCGTCTTCAACGCGCTCGGGCCGCTGACCAACCCGGCCCGTCCGACCGCCCAGGCGGTCGGCGTGGCGGACGCCCGGCTGCTCCCGCTGATCGCCGGGGTACTTGCCCGCCGGGGCGGCAGCGCCCTGGTGTTCCGGGGGGACGACGGCCTGGACGAGCTCAGCGTCACCACCACCTCCACCGTGCTCAGCGTCGAGGGGGGAAGGGTCCGGGAGGAATCCTTCGACCCCCGCGACGCGGGCATCGCGCCCGCCCCGGTGGACGCGCTGCGCGGCGGGGACGCCGCGCACAACGCGGAGGTGGCCCGGCGGCTGTTCGCCGGCGGGGAGCGGGGTCCGGTACGCGACGCGGTGCTGCTCTCGGCCGCCGCCGCGCTGGCCGCGGCCGAGCCGTCCCGGGGCCGTACGGTCACCGAGCGGCTGCGCGAGGGGGTCGCCGCCGCGGCGGCCTCCCTGGACTCGGGGGCCGCGGAGGCGGTCCTGGAGCGCTGGGCGCGGGCGGCGTCCGGACACGCCGGAGCGCCGCTCGCCGCCGCGGGGCGGTGAGCGGTACGCACCGTACGGAACGCGGACGCGCCGCGGTGCGGCCGGGCCGGTCCCTGGGAGGGGGACGGCTCGGCCGCACCGGCGGCGGTCGGGGCCGAAGGGTCAGGGGGACAGGGCGGCCGCCTTCGCCGGCAGCCGTACCGGCTCGTGGACCAGTGGTCCGTCGGCCACGTCGTCGGCCTCCTTGCCCGGGGGTACGCCCTTGCGGATCCAGGACAGGGCCGGCGAGGTGATCGCCGTGGTCAGGAGGGCCATCAGGACCAGCATCGTGAACAGCTCGGGCCCGATCACCCCCAGCTCCAGCCCCAGGTTCAGCACCACCAGCTCGGTCAGGCCGCGGCAGTTCATCAGCGCCCCGATCGACATGGCGTCCCGCCAGGACTGGCCGGTGGCGCGGGCCGCCGCGGTGCTGCCGCCCCACTTGCCGAGGAAGGCGACGACCATGACGGCGCCGGCCCACAGCCACATCATCGGATCGGCGGCGATCAGCCCCACGTCCGTCTTCAGACCGGTGTTGACGAAGAACAGGGGCAGCAGGATGGGGATGGTGAAGGCCCGCAGCCGGGCCGCGCACAGCTCGATCACCCGGGAGCCGCGCGGGGTGATCACCCCGAAGACGAAGGCCCCGAACAGGGCGTGCACGCCGATCTTGTCGGTGGTGAAGGCCGACAGGCACAGCCCGCTGAAGAGCACCACCAGGACGACGGAGTCCACCGTGCGGGCGGCCCGTACGGCCCACTTGGCGAGCAGCGGCCGGATCGCGTAGATCATGAACGCCAGGAACAGGGCCGCGAGCGCCGCGGTCGTGGCCGCCTCGACGGGGGAGCTGCTGGTGCTGACGGCGACCACGGCGGCCAGCAGGCACCAGGCGGTCACGTCGTCCACCGCCGCGCAGGCCATGGCCAGCGCGCCGATCCGGGTGTTGTAGAGCCCCCGGTCGGTGAGGATCCGGGCGAGCACCGGGAAGGCCGTGATGCTCATGGACACGGCGATGAACAGGACGAACGCGAGCTTGGTGACCCCCTTGGGGGCCATCGTGTCGTACATCAGCAGGGCCAGGCCCGAGCCGAGGACCAGCGGGAGCGCGATGCTCGCCTGGCTGACGCCGATGGCGGTACGGCTGTGCCCGCGCAGGGCCGAGAGGTTGAGTTCCAGGCCCACCAGGAACATGAACGCCAGCAGACCGATGTTTCCGAACGCCCCGGTGAACGGCAGGACCGTCCCGGGGAACAGCCATGTCTGGGCATCGGGCCAGAGCCAGCCGAGCAGCGAGGGGCCGAGCAGGATGCCGACGGCGATCTCGCCGACCACCGGCGGCTGACCGAGCCGGCGGAAGAGCATGGCGCCGGCCTTGCACGCGATGATGACGGCGGGGATGGCGATCAGCAGGTCGGGCAGCGGGTCACGGGCGGACACGGGCCGCTCCTTCCGGGGCCTGCGGGACGGCGAGCGGGGCGGGTATCGCCGGCAGGGGAGGGGCCGCCGCGGGTGGGCCGGGGACGGCCGTGGCGTCGGTCCAGCGGGCGTAGCGGCGCTTGCCGTACAGCAGGGGCGCCTCGTCCTCGCGCAGCGAGACCCGGGTGATCCGGACGAACACGGCGGTGTGGTCGCCGAACTCGACGGCCTGGGTGACCTCCCCGTCGGCCACCGCGTGCGAGGCCTCCGCCAGGTGCGGGCCGCCGGCGCCCAGCGGCAGCCGCCACTCGACGCTCTCGAAGCGGTCGGGGGCGCCCGAGGCGAACAGGTCGGAGACGGGGCGGGCGTTCTCGTGGAGCAGGTTGACCGCCACGTGCCCGGTCTCCAGGACGGCCTGGACGGTCGGGCTCGCGGTGCGCAGGCACAGCACCACGGTGGGCGGGGAGAGGGCGACGCTGGCGAGCGAGCTGCACGTCATGCCGCGCGGCTCGGAGTCCGTACCGATCGTGGTGATCACCGAGACGCCCGAGGGGAAGGCCGACATCAGGGGCCTGATGTCGGCTTCGGCCGCGCTTTCGGCGAGGCCGGCGCGGGCGGAGGGGGACGGCTGCGAGGTGGCTGTCATGAGTGGGGACTCTCCTGGGATCAGAGGGGTGCGGCGGGGGCCCGGAACCGGAGGGAGGGGCCGGTTCCGGGCCTGTGCACCGGAAGGAAGCGTCGGGGGGACTAGCCGTGCAGCTTGCGCAGGTAGTCGTACGTGCTGGGGAGGGTGTCGAGGAGGTGGTCCTGCTCCTGCTTGACCTTGCCGAACAGGGCCTCGGCGCCGGCCACGGAGTCGGGCTTGTGCGCGAGGATCGGCAGCGGGGCGTCCGGCTCCAGGCCGAGGCCGGCGAAGACGCAGTAGTAGCTGCCGTTCGTCCAGAAGTTGCGGAATTCGGCCTCGAAGTTTCCGTAGTACGTGGACTCGTCCGCGATCGGCGAATTGATGGCCAGGCCGGCCTTGTAGGCGGAGATCTTCTCCTGGATGTTCTGCGGGAGGGTCAGCTCCTTGTTGGCCTGCCAGAAGGGCGTGTCGTTGCGCGGCGCGTAGTAGAAGTGCGCCTGGATGAAGTCGCGGGTGTCGTCGAACATCACCTCGATCTCGTGGTTGAAGCTGTTCGTCAGCTCCGGGTTGAAGTTGCGGTCCGGGAAGTGCTTGGCGAGCTGGTAGATGGCCGCGGTGATGAAGTAGATGCCGGTGGATTCCAGCGGCTCCAGGAAGGCGGAGGAGAGGCCGATGCTCACCACGTTGTTCACCCAGGCGCGGCGGTTGCGGCCGACCCGGAACTTCACGTGGTTGAACTTCGTCGTCTCCGGGTCCAGGCCCCACAGGTCGCTGAATTCCTTCGTCGCCTCCTCCTTCGTCGTGAACTTGCTGGAGTAGACGTAGCCGGAGCCGAAACGGCCCAGCATCGGGATCTTCCAGGTCCAGCCGGAGGACATCGCGATGGCGGAGGTGTACGGCTCGATGCCGTTCGCCTCGTCGTCGTGCGGCACCGCGGTGGCGACGGCGCTGTCGCAGAGCAGGTGGTCGCTCATGTCGATGAACGGCTCTTCCATGGCCTGGTTGATGAGCAGGCCGCGGAAGCCGGAGCAGTCCACGAACAGGTCGGCGTCCAGCACCCGGCCGGCCTTGGTGTGCAGGGCCCTGACGAAGCCGCGCTCGTCCTTCTCCGCGTGCGTCATCTCGTCCTGGACGTGGTTGACGCCCTGCTTCTCCGTCGCGAAGCGGCGCAGGAAGTCGGCGACGAGGGCGGCGTCGAAGTGCCAGGCGTAGCGGGTGGACGGGGTGCCGTCGAGCCACTTCGGGGACTTCTTCGCGTCCATCACCGGGGGCTCGCGGAAGCACGCGTAGTCGAACGGCTCCTCGGTCTGGCCCTCCAGCTTCCGCTTGGCCCAGTAGTGCGACATCGGGACGTTGTCGCTGTCGGGCAGGATGCCGAACGGGTGGTAGAAGTGGTCCGGGCCGCCGTTCTCCAGCTCACGCGCGTCCGGCTGCCCCTTGCCGCCGGTTCTCCAGTTCACGAACCGCACCGCCATCTTGAAGCTGGCGTTGCACTCCCGCATCCACTCCTCCTCGGCGATGCCGAGGTAGTCGAAGAGGACCTTGTGGAGGTTCGGGACGGTGGCCTCGCCGACACCGATCCGCGGAATCGCCGGCGCCTCCAGGACCGTGATGTCCACGGTGCCCTGCAGGGCCTTCCCGAGATATGCGGCGGTCATCCAGCCGGCGGTACCGCCGCCCAGGATGACGACTTTCTGAATGCGCGAGTCGGTGCCGGTCATGTGGGGACTCTCTCTTCCGTCTGCTGGGGAGTTCCGTTGTGCGATGGGAAGAGATTCGGACCGTCGACTATGCGCCACCTATAACCAGCCGTATGGCGTCGATATAGCGGATTGGCCGAATCTCGGTCCCGTTGTATCCGCACCCCGCAACTCCCAGCAGAGGATGGCTGCATCAGATGCCGTACGACGAAGGGACGAAGGGAATCCTCTCTACAGTGGGAGGAACGCCGCTCATCGAACTGGAGCGTTTGCTGCCGGGCCTAGGCTCGCGGGTGTTCGCGAAGGTGGAGCGGTTCAATCCCGGAGGAAGTATCAAAGACCGCTCGGCACTCTCCATGGTGCTGGCGCGCATCAGGTCCGGGGAACTCGTCCCCGGCAAATCCACGGTGATCGAGTCGAGCTCGGGCAACCTCGCGATCGGGCTCGCCCAGATCTGCGGCTATTTCGGCCTGCGCTTCATCTGCGTCGTCGACGCCCGCACGACCCGGCAGAACGTGGCGATCCTGCGGGCCTACGGGGCCGAGGTCGAGATCGTCGTCGACCCCGACCCGGTCACCGGCGAGCTGCTGCCCGCCCGGCTGCGACGGGTCGCCGACCTCGTCGCCGAGACCCCCGACGCCTACTGGCCCGACCAGTACTCCAACCCGCTCAACCCGATCGCCCACCAGAACACGATGCGCGAGATCGCCGAGGCCCTCGACGGCCGCGTCGACCAGCTCGTCGTGGCCGCGGGCACCAGCGGAACCCTCGGCGGCTGCGCCGAGTACATCCGCAGGCACGGCATGAACACCACCGTCAACGCGGTCGACGCCATAGGCAGCGTGCTCTTCGCCCCGCCCGAGCGCGTCACCCGGCTGATCCCGGGCCACGGCGCCTCGGTCGTGCCCCGGCTGCTGCGCCCCTCGGACGCGGACCGGGTCATCCACGTCGGCGACCTCGACTGCGTCGTGGGCTGCCGCCGGCTGGTGCGCCAGGAGGCCGTGCTCGCCGGCGGCTCCTCGGGGGCCGTGGTCGCCGCCCTGGAACGGATCGCCCCGGACATCATCCCGGGCTCCAACGTGGTGCTCGTCCTGCCCGACGGCGGCGACCGCTACCTGGAGACGATCTACGACGACGCCTGGGTGCGCCGCCAGTTCGGCGAGGTCTCCCACCTGTGGAAGGACCCGCAGCCCGCGGTCACCCCGCACCTGGTGGATATAGGCCACGGATAGCGGCCGCTCCCACCATCGAACCCAACGCTCCCCCCCCCCGCACGATCCCCACCCAACGGAGGAATTCGGATGACCACCCAGATCGCCACCCTCGACGCCGAGCGCAAGGAGCAGATCAAGGAGATCGTCTGCGACATCCTGGAGCTCGACCTCGACGAGGTGACCGAGACCAGCCTCTTCAAGGAGGAGCACGACGCCGACTCCCTGCGCACCATCGAGATCCTCGCCTCGCTGGAGCGGGTCTTCGGCATCACGCTGGAGCAGGCCGAGCTCAGCCGCATGGTCAACCTGGTCGGCGTGTACGCCGTGATCGCGGAGGCCGAGGGCAAGTGACCTCCCAGACGGCCGCGACGGGGCGGCGACCCGCTGCCCGGCACCGGGTGGTGATCACGGGGCTCGGCGTCGTGACGAGCATCGGCACGGGCGTCGACGCCTTCGCCGAGGGCCTGCGGGCCGGACGCAGCGGGGCCAAGCCCATCAGCGCGTTCGACACCACCGGCTTCGCCCATTCCAACGCCTGCGAGATCACCGACTTCGAGCCGGAGGCCTGGCTGCGCGAGCTGCCCGCCGACGAGCTCGGCCGGGCCGCACAGTTCGCGGTCGCCGGGGCCCGCATGGCGGTGGCCGACGGCGGACTCACCGAGGCGGACGTCCGGGCCAGGCGCTCCCTGGTCTCGGTCGGCACCACCGACGGCGAGTCCCGCGACCTGGACCACCTCACCGGGCTCCAGGTCGCCCAGGGCGAGGACACCCTCGACCCGGTGGTCGCCCGGCGCGTCTGGCCGGGCCGGCTCTCCGCCGGCATCGTCCGCGAACTGGGCCTGGAGGACGTCGAGACGGTCACCGTCCCGACCGCCTGCGCCGCCGGCAACTACGCCGTCGGCTACGGCTACGACGCCATCAGCTCCGGCGACGTGGAGATGGCCCTCTGCGGCGGCGCCGACGCCCTGTGCCGCAAGACCTTCACCGGCTTCTACCGGCTCGGCACCATCGCCCCCGACGTGTGCCGGCCCTTCGACGCCGACCGGCAGGGCATCCTCACCGGCGAGGGCGCCGGCATCCTGCTGATGGAGTCCCTGGAATCCGCCCTGGCCCGCGGCGCCCGGATCTACGCCGAGGTGCTCGGGTACGGGCTGTCGTGCGACGCCAGCCACCCGGTCGCCCCCGACCGGGACTCGATCGCCCGCTGCATCACCGCCGCGCACGCCAATGCCGGCATCACCCCCGCCGACGTGGACTTCATCTCCGCGCACGGCACGGGCACCAAGGCCAACGACGTCACCGAGGTCGGCGCGATCCGCCAGGTGTTCGGCGAGGACCTGCCCCGCACCGTCTCCATCAAGTCGATGATCGGCCACACCATGGGCGCCGCCAGCGCCCTGGCCTCCGCCGCCTGCGCCCTGGCTCTGCGCGAGGGGTTCATCCCGCCGACCATCAACCACCGCACCACCGACCCCGAGTGCGGGGTGGACTGCGTACCGAACGAGGCCGTCGAGGCCGACCTCAAGGTCGTGCAGAACAACGGACTCGCCTTCGGCGGCAACAACGCCGTGCTGGTCCTCGGCCACTGGGAAGACGAGAGGAGCGCCGTCGCATGAGCACGGCAGCGGAACCCCGCGAGCGGCAGCTCGTCATCTCGGGCTGGGCGGTCAGCTCCCCGTACGGGCTGGGCCGCCGCGCCTTCGCCGAGGGACTCCTCGCGGAGACGGCGGCCACCGCCCCCGTCGACACGGAGAAGTGGCCCGTCCCCTACGAGGACGCGGGCCTGATCCCCGGCTTCGACATCAAGGAGGTGCTCGGCCGCAAGGGCACCCGCTCCATGGACCGGGCCACCGGCATCGCCGTCGTCACCGTCGGCGAACTGCTGGAGGACTTCGGCCGGGGCCTGGCCGCCGACCCGGAGAAGACCGGGCTGGTGCTCGGCACCTCCGGCAGCGTCCAGTCCATCATGGACTTCACCAAGGACGCCCTGACCGGCGACAAGCCCTACCTCGTCGACCCGGCCCGGTTCCCGAACACCGTGATGAACTGCCCGACCGGCCAGAGCGCCATCCGGCACACCCTCAAGGGCCCCAACGTCACCGTCTCCGGCGGCTCGGCCACGGGCCTGCTCGCCCTGAACTACGCCTCCCGGCTGCTGCGCGGCGGCCACGCCAACGCGCTGCTGGCCGGCGCCGCCGAGGAGTACTCCGTCCAGCGGGCCCGCCTGGAGCGGGTCGCCGACCACGGCGGGGCCGAGCCCGACCCGCTCGGCGAGGGCGCCGCGCTGTTCCTGCTGGAGAGCGGGGACGCCGCCCGCGACGGGGGCCGCCAGGTCCTCGCCACCGTGCTCGGCTCCCGCTTCCGGGCCTTCCCCGAGAGCGGCCGGGCCGGCTCCGCGCTGGCCCGCTGCGTCGAGGCGGTCCTCGCCGACGCGGGCGCCGCCCCCGAGGACGTCGCCCTGGTCGCCCCCGGCAACCCCGCCGGACTGCTCGGCAAGCAGGAGGAGTCCGCGCTGGAGCCCGTCGCGGGCGAGCGGATCGCCGTACGCCCCCTCGTCGGCGACGCCACCGCCGCCTCGGCCGCCTTCCAGCTGGCCGCCGTCCTCGCCCACGCCGGCGCCCGGCCCGCCCTGGTCGACCGGCTCGCCCTGGTCACCGCCATCGACCGGGACGGCACCGTCGGAGCCACCCTGCTCCGGCTCGGCTGACCCGGCCCGTCCGGGCGGGGGGCGCACGCCGACAGCGCCCCCCCCGCCCCCCGCACCCCGCCCCGAACACGCACACCCGCGTCCCGAGAGAGAGGCACCTATCCATGTCCGAGACACCGAGGCCGGTAGCCCTCGTCACCGGCGGCTCCCGCGGCATCGGCCGGGCCGTGGTGGAGATCCTGGCGCGGGACGGCCACGACGTGGCCTTCTGCTACCAGTCCAACGAGGAGGCCGCCCGGCTCGCCGCGAAGGCCGCCGAGGCGCTGGGGGCGCGGGTGCTGGCCCGCCGGGTGGACGTCACGGACCGCGAACAGGTCCGGGCCTTCACCGCGGAGGCCGAGGCGGAGCTGGGCCCGGTCGAGGTGCTGGTCACCGCCGCCGGCATCGTCCGCGACGGCCACCTCGCCATGATGAAGGACGAGGACTGGGACGCTGTGGTCCGCACCAACCTCGACGGCACCTTCAACTTCGCCAAGGCCGTGGCCTTCCCGATGATGAAGCGCCGCCGCGGCACCATCATCACCCTCTCCTCGGTCGCCGCCGCCGGCAACGCCACCCAGAGCAACTACTCCGCCACCAAGGCCGGGATCATCGGCTTCACCAAGGCCCTCGCCAAGGAGTCCGGCCGCAGCGGCCTGCGCGCCAACGCCGTCGCCCCCGGCTTCATCGCCACCGACATGGTCGGCGGCCTGTCCGAGAAGCACGCCAAGGAGATGGCGGCCCGCATCCCGCTGCGCCGCTTCGGAGAGGTGCACGAGGTCGCCGAACTGGTGTCCTTCCTCGCCTCCGACCGCGCCTCCTACATCACCGGACAGGTCTTCCACATCGACGGCGGTCTGGTCGTCTGACCCGCCCGACCACCGGGACCAGCCTGATTCACAGAGGAGTTTCGACATGGCCGGCCGTGCCGCCAAACCGCCCCGGTTCTACTTCAACCTGCGCAGCCCCTACAACTTCTTCGCCCTGCACGACATCGAGCGCGAGCACCCCGGACTGCTCGACCGCCTCGAATGGCGCCCCTTCTGGGAGCCCGACGAGACCACCGGCCGACTGCTCGACGAGGCCGGCGGGCAGTTCCCGTACACGCCGATGAGCCGCGCCAAGCAGTTCTACATCCTGCGCGACGTACGCCGCCTCGCCGCCGACCGGGGCCTGCCGCTGACCTGGCCCGCCGACCGCGCGCCGTGGTGGGAGCCGGCCCACCTGACCTGGTTCCTCGCCCAGGACGCGGGCCTCGGCCGCGAATGGGTCGCCCGCGCCGGACGCGCCCGCTGGCTGGAGGGCCGCGACATCTGCGACCCGGCCACCGTCGTCGAACTGGCCGCGGAGATCGGCCTGGACGCCGCCGCCGTGGCCGCCGCCACCGACGACGCAGGCCTGCGCGCCCGCGGCGCCGCCGCCCTGATGGACGTGCACCGCGACGGGGTCTTCGGGGTCCCGTACTTCATCAACGGCAGCGAGCCCTACTGGGGCCTGGACCGCGTCCGGGAATTCGCCGCCTCCTTCGCCGACGCGGCCCCCGCCGAAGGCGCCCCCGCCCCGGCCGCGCGGCCCGAGGAGAAGGAACTCGCCGCCGTCGGAGCCGGCCGCACCACGGACATGAGCCACGCAGGAGGCTGCGGATGAGCACCACCACCGTGGAGGCGCTGCCGCTCACCGCGATCCAGCAGTCCATGTGGACGGCCTACCGGGTCTCGCCCGAGGCCTCCGCCTACAACATCGTCATGCCGCTGCGGCTGCGCGGCCGCGTCGACCCCGTCGCCATGGACGCCGCCGTCACCGCCGTCGGCGCCCGCCAGGAACTGCTGCGCTCGGTCTTCACCGAGTCCGCCGCCGGAGTCCGCCGCACCGTCAGCGAAAAGCCCCTGGTCCGCCTGGAGTTCCACGACCTCGACGGGGCCGGCGAGGCCGAGCTGCACCGCGCCGCCGAAGAGGCCGGCGCCCGCCCCTTCCGCCTGGAGTCCGGAGCCTTCCGGGTGGTGCTGCTGCGCCGCTCCGACTCGGACTGGGCCCTGGTCACCTCCGCCCACCACATCGTCAGCGACTTCACCTCCCGCTGGCTGCTGGTCCGCGACGTCCTCGACGCCTACGCGGGCATCGCCGCCGCCGCCGAGCCCGCCTGGCGCCCCATCCCCGGCTCCTACGCCGACCACGCCGCCGAAGAGCTGCGCTACACCGCCTCCGAGGCCGGACAGCGGGCCGCCGCCCTGTGGCACGAGTCGCTCGCCGGTGCCGCCGCCGCCGAACTGCCCCTGGACCGGCCCCGGCCCGCCCTGCGCTCCTACCGCGGCGGAACCGTCGTGCGGCAGCTCGCGAAGGACACCGCCGACGGCCTGCCCGCCGCGGCCTCCGCCGCCGGAGTGACGCCCTTCGCGTACCTCCTCTCCGTCTTCCAGGCCCTCACCCACCGCTGGACCGGCCAGGACGCCTTCGTCCTCGGCGTCCCCGCCACCAGCCGGATGGGCCGCGCCCAGCGCGACGTGATCGGCTGCTTCCTCAACACCATGCCGGTCCGCGCCGACTTCGACGCCCGCTCCACCTTCCGCAGCGCCGCCGCCCAGGCCGGCGAACGGGTCATGCGCGGCATGGTCAACGTCCGCTACCCCTGCGCCCTGGCCTTCCCCCGCGCCACGGTATTCCGCACCGCGCTGTTCCTGGTCCAGATGGACCGCATGGAACCGCCGGTGCCCAACGTGCCGCCCGGCGCGAGCGAGGGACCGTCCGTCCCGTACGCGGGCCTCGACATCGCCCTGATCGACGTACCCCAGCAGGAGGGCCAGCTGGACCTGCTGCTGCGCATCGAGCAGACCCCGGACGGGGTCACGGCCGTCTTCTCCTACGACACGGACGTACTGGACCGCGAGACGGTCGCCCGGTTCGCCGACGGCTACGAGCGGATGCTCGCGGCCGCCGTCAAGGAGCCGGACACCCCCGTCGCCGACGTCGAACTCGCCGGCGCGGACGAGCTGGAGGCCCTGCTGGCCCTCGGTACCACCGCCACTGACCTCGACGGCTTCGACGGCTTCGACGAGTTCGAGTCCTTCGAGAACGCCCGGGAGCACCGGTGAGCCCGCGCATCGCCGTCATCGGCGCGGGACTCGGCGGCCTGGCCGCCGCTGCGGCCCTGTACGCCCGAGGCCTGGACGTCACCGTGTACGAGCGCGGCGAGACCCTGCGCGAACAGGGCGTCGGCATGCACCTCGGCCCCAACGGCACCCGGCTGCTGGAACGCCTCGGCCTGGGCCCCCGCCTCGCCGAACTGGCCGTCCGCCCCGAGGCGCTGGAGGTCCGCGCCTTCCACGACGGCGCCCGGGTGGCCGTACAGGAGATGGGCGAGGCCTGGGAGCGGCAGTTCCGCGCCCCCTACCTCACCGTCCACCGCGGCGACCTGCACCGCATGCTGGCCGGCCTGGTCCCGGCCGACCGGGTGCGCACCGGCAAGGAACTGGTCCGCCACGAGGAGCGCCCCGACGGGGTACTGCTGGAGTTCGCCGACGGCACCACCGACCGGGCCGACGTACTCGTCGGGGCCGACGGGGTGCACTCGGCGGTGCGCCGCGCCCTGGCCGGCGACGACACCCCCGTGTACTCGGGGAACAGCGCCCTGCGCGGACTCGTCGCCGCGGCCGACGTACCCGGGCTCGACCCGGCCCGGATGTACATGTTCGCGGGTCCCGGCGCGCGGGTGCTGTGCTACCCGGTCTCCGGCGGGCGGGAGTTCACCTACGTGGTGGTCGCCCCGGCCCCCGAGGGCGACGCCGAATCCTGGACCAGCGCCGGCGACCGGGCCGACCTGGACTCCGTGCTCGCCGGCTGGGCGCCGCAGGTGCGCGAACTGGTCGGCGCGGCCGGCGAGGTGCGCCGCTGGGCCCTGTACGACCGGGCCCCGCTGGAACGCTGGAGCACCGCCCGCACCACCCTGCTCGGCGACGCCGCCCACCCGATGCTCCCGCACCACGGACAGGGCGCCAACCAGGCCGTCGAGGACGCCGTCGCCCTCGCCGTCTGCCTCGCCGAGGCGGCCCCCGGCGCACCCGGCACCGCCGCCGCCCTCGAACGCTACGAAGCGCTCCGCCGTCCCCACACCACCCGGGTACAGCTCGGCTCCCGCGAGGGCGGCAAGCCCCGCGGCGGCCCCGGCGGCCCCGGCGGCGACGTCAAGGGCGCTGCCGCCGACGTGAGCTGGATCCTTGACCACGACGTGGAAGCCGCCCTGCGCACCCCGGTGACCAGCACGGCAGCCTGAACCGACCCTCCCCTTCCCACGGGCCCCCGACGCCATCCGGCGCCGGGGGCCCGTCCCGCTTTCCGGCCCGTATATGCGCTCGATAGGGCATCGATAGCGCCCTCTTCAAGGATGGCGGCACCTGATCACGCGAAGGGAACAGCGATGAGCGAACAGCAGAACGACACCCGGCCCGGCGACGGACAGGCGGAGACCCGCTACCGCGTCGTCCTCAACGACGAGGAGCAGTACTCGATCTGGTGGGCCGGGCGCGAACTCCCCGCCGGCTGGACCGCCGAGGGCACCGAGGGCACCCGCGAGGAATGCCTGGCCCGCATCACCGAGGTGTGGACCGACCTGCGTCCCGCCAGCCTGCGCCGGCGGATGTCCGCCGCCGCGGCCTGACCCACCCGCACCACCGGGCCCGTCCCGGTCCGCCGGGCCAGTCCCGGTCCGTCCAGGCCTCGGGCACGGCCGACGCCACCCGATCCCGATGAAGGAGAGCACGTGAACGACCGTACGCAGTCGGGATCCGCCCCCGGCCGTCTGCTGCTGCCCGCCCTGTTCAGGGCCCAGGCCGCCCGTACCCCCGAGGCCCCCGCCGTCCTCGGCGCCGACGGATCCGCCCTCGGCTACGCCGCCCTGGACGGGCTCGCCGGCCGCTACGCCGCGGCCCTGCGCGCCCGCGGAGTGGCGCCCGGCGACTTCGTCGGCGTCTGCCTGCCGCGCGGCCCCGAACTGATCGCCGCGCTGCTCGGCGTCTGGTTCGCGGGCGCCGGCTACGTCCCCCTCGACCCCAACTACCCCGAGGCCCGCCTCGCCCTGGTGCTGGAGGACGCCGGCGCGGCCGTCGTGCTCGCCTCGCAGGCCACCGCCGCCCGGCTGCCCGCCGGCACCACCGTCCTCGACGTCGCCGACGCCCCGCGGACCGTGCCGGACGAGGAGGCCGCCGCCTTCCCCCTGGCCCCCGAAGCCGCCCGCCCCGCGTACGTCCTGCACACCTCCGGATCCACCGGCCGCCCCAAGGGCGTCCTCGTCCCGCACGGCGGCATCGCCAACCGGGTCCGCTGGCTGGCCCACCGCCACAAGCTCGGCGCCACCGACCGCTTCCTGCTCAAGACCACCATCGGCTTCGACGCCGCCGGCCTGGAGGTCTTCTCCCCCCTGATCAGCGGGGGAGCGGTCGCCGTCGCCCCCGAGGACGCCGAACGCGACCCCGCCGCCCTGCTGCGCGCCGTCTCCGCGCACGGGGTCACCGTCCTGCAGGGCGTGCCCTCCGTCTACCGGCGCCTGGTCGAGCAGTCCGGCTGGGAGGACGCCGGCGCCCTGCGGCTGATCTTCAGCGCGGGCGAGCCGCTGCACGCCGAACTCTGCCGGGCCCTCGCCGAGCTGGCCCCGTGCGCCGAGATCTGGAACACCTACGGCCCCACCGAGGCCTCCGTCGACGTCACCGAACACCGCTGGGACCCCGCCCAGCAGACCGGCGCCGTCCCCATCGGCCGTCCCATCGCCCACATGCGGGCCCTCGTCCTCGACCCCGCCGGCCGGCCCGTACCCGTCGGCGTCCCCGGCGAACTGCACGCCGGCGGCGTCGGCCTCGCCCTCGGCTACCAGGGCCGCCCCGACCAGACCGCCGAACGCTTCGTACCCGACCCGTACGGCACGCCCGGCGAGCGGCTCTACCGCACCGGCGACCGGGTCCGCTGGCTGGCCGACGGCACCCTGGAGTACCTCGGCCGCCTCGACCACCAGGTCAAGGTCAACGGCGTCCGCATCGAGACCGGCGAGGTCGAGGCCGCCCTCGCCGCCCACCCCTGGGTCCGCGCCGCCGTCGCCGCCGCCGTCCCCGACGGCTCCGGCGGACACCGCCTCGTCGCCTGGGTCCAGTCCCGCGGCGAACTCCTGCGCCCCGAGGAACTGCGCACCTTCCTGCGCCGCGCCCTGCCCGACCCGCTGATCCCGTCCGTCTACGTGCCCGTCGCCGAGTTCCCGCTCACCGCCAACGGCAAGATCGACCGCTCCGCCCTGCCCGATCCGGCCGCCGCGGCCGCCTCCGCCGCCGAGGGCCCGCACGTCCCCGTGCGCACCCCCGCCGAACGGGTCGTCGCCGAGCAGTGGTCCGCCCTCCTCGGCATCCCCGCCGAGGAGATCGGCGCCACCAACGACTTCTTCCAGCTCGGCGGCGCCTCCCTGCTCCTCAGCCGGCTCGCCGAGGCCCTCACGGCCGCCTCCGGCACCCGGGTCCCGCTGCGCGCCCTGTTCACCGCCACCACCGTGGAGGCCCAGGCCGCCCTGCTCGCCGACGGCCCCGCCCTGGCCACCGCCGGAACCGACGCCGACGAGACCGTCCGGCCCGTGGACCGCCCCGAGCAGGGCCTGCCCCTGTCTCCCGGCCAGCAGGGCCTGTGGCTGATGGACCGGATGCGCCCCGGCAGCGCCGAGTGGAACGCGCCCGTCTTCATCACCCTGCCCCACGAGTACGCCGACGCCACCGTCGCCGCCGCCCTGACCGGCCTCGCCGAACGCCACGAGATCCTGCGCACCCGCTACGTCCTGCGAGGCACCGAGCCCGTCCAGATCGCCGACGCCGACGCCCGCGTCGAACTGCGCACCACCCGCGCCGGGACGGCCGCCGCCCGCCACGCCCTGATCGAGGACGAGTTCAGCCGCCCCTTCGACCTGGAGGACGGCCCCGTCTGGCGCGCCCTCACCGTGCGCGGCGCCGACTCCCTGCACCTCGTGCTGTCCGTCCACCACATCGCCTGCGACGGCTGGTCCTCCGTCGTCCTCGAACGCGACCTGCTCGCCCTCGCCGACGCCGCCCACCGCGGCACCACCGCCGAACTGCCCGCCCTGCCCGTGCAGTACGCCGACCACGCCGCCCACCAGCGGAGCCGGCTGGCCGGATCCGCCGCCGGCGCGGAACTCTCGTACTGGAAGCAGGCCCTGGACGGCATCCTCCCCGTCGACCTGCCCGCCGACCGGCCCCGGCCGGCCGTCCGCGACGGACTCGGCGCCGCCCACGTGTTCACCGTCCCCGCCGAGCTGGCCGAACGGGCCGCCGCCCTCGGGCGCGGCCACGGCGCCACCCTCCAGCAGACCCTGCTGACCGTGTTCGGCACCCTCGTGGCCCGGCTCACCGGCCAGTGGGACGTCCCGGTCGGCGTGCCCGTCGCCGGACGCGAGCGGCCCGAGGTCGCCGACGTCGTCGGCTTCTTCCTCAACACGCTCGTGATGCGCTGCGACGCCCCCGCCGACGCCACCTTCACCGAGGCCCTCGTCCGGGTGCGCGACACCGCCCGCGCCGCCTTCGCCCACCAGGACCTGCCCTTCGACCGGCTCGTCGCCGAACTGGACGAGGCCCGCGACCCCGGCCGCACCCCCCTCTACCAGGTCATGTTCGACCTGCACGAGGAAGGCCGCACCGGCACCGCCACCGCGGCGGACGACGTCGACGCCTTCCGCGGCGCCTGGCGGTCCGCCCGCACCGACCTCACCTTCGTCGTGCAGCGGCAGGCCGACGGCTCCCTGCTCGGCATGGTCGAGTACGCCACCTCCCTCTTCGACGCGGCCACCGTCGAACGGTTCGCGGCCGGCTGGGTCCGGCTCCTGGAGTCCGTCACCGCCGACCCCGGGGTCCGCCTCGGCCGGGCCGGCCTGCTCCCGGACGCCCTGCGCGCCGAGATCCTCGCCCTGGGCCCCGGCGCCCCCGAACCCGGCACCGGCCGGACCGACGAGGAGGCCGTGCACACCGCCATCGCGGCCGTCGCCCGCCGCTCCCCGGACGAGACCGCCGTCGTCTGCGGCGGCGAGAGCTGGAGCTACGCCCGGCTGGAGCGCCGCGCCGAGGCCTTCGGACAGCGGCTGCGGGAACTGGGCGCGGGCCCCGAGACCACCGTCGCCGTCATGCTGGGCCGCACCCCCGACCTGATCGCCGCCTACCTCGGCACCTGGAAGGCCGGCGCCGCCTACGTACCGCTGGACCCGGCGGCCCCCGACGAGCGCCTCGGCTACGTCCTCCGGGACGCCGGCGCCACCCTGCTGGTCTCCGACCTGGCCGGCGCCACCCGCCTGCGCGGCCACCACGACGCCCCCTGGCTGGCGGTGGACACCGACGACCGTCTCGCCGCGGCCTCCGGCGGTCCGGCGGGGGTGCGCGCGGGGTCCGCCCCCGCCGGCCCCGTCGCCGGTGCGTCCGGCTCCGGGCCGGCTGCGGAGGCCACCGCCCGGCCCGCCGTCGGGCTCGCCACCTGGGCGCCCAGTGCCGAGTTCGCCGCCGCCGCGGGCGCGGCCGCCCTGGCCTCGGCCAGCGACCCCGCGCTCGCCGCGGACGGCCTGGCCTCGTGGACCCGTACCGAAGGCGCGGGCGAACAGCACACCGAGGGGCTGCTGTCCTGGCCCACCACACCGCCGGAGGCACCGGCCGACCCGGTGCGCCTCGCGTACATCATGTACACCTCCGGCTCCACCGGCCGTCCCAAGGGCGTCGCCGTCGAGCACCGGACCCTGCTGGCCATGCTCCGCGCCTCGCAGGCCCACCTGGACTTCGGCCAGGGCCCCGACGACGCCTGGCTCGCCCTCGCCCAGCCCACCTTCGACATCTCCTGCACCGAGCTGCTCATGCCGCTCGTCGCGGGCGGCCGGGTGGTCCTGGCCCAGGAGCGGGACCTGAACGACCACGCCGCGCAGTTGCGGCTCATCGAGGAGCACGGCGTCAGCCACCTCCAGGTCGCCCCGCCGCACTGGCAGATGCTCATCGACGCAGGCCTCGGCCGGCGCCCGCTCGTCGGCCAGACCGGCGGCGAGCCCTGCCCGCCCGCCCTGGCCCGGGACCTGTCCCGCCGCCTGCTGCGGTTCGTCAACGAGTACGGGCTCACCGAGACCACCATCGCCGCGACCCGCTGGGACGCCCACGACAACGCCACCGCCGTACCCGTCGGCCGCGCCTACCCGCACATCACCGCCCGGGTCCTGGACGACCACCTGGAGCCCGTCCCGTACGGCACCACCGGCGAACTCTGCGTCGGCGGCGCCGGCCTGGCCCGCGGCTACCACGGCCGCCCCGACCTGACCGCCGAACGCTTCGTGCCCGACCCGTACGGGGCCCCCGGCGCCCGCCTCTACCGCACCGGCGACCGCGCCCGGATGTCCGCCGACGGCACCATCGAGTTCGCCGGCCGCGCCGACGGCCAGGCCAAGATCCGCGGCCGCCGCGTGGAGACCGGAGAGGTGCAGGGCGTCCTCGCCGGGCACCCCGGGGTCTCGCAGTGCGCCGTCGTCGTGCACGGCACCGGCTCCACCGCCGCGCTCGTCGGCTACTGGGTGCCGGGCGGCCCCACCCCGCCCGGGGACTCCGAACTCCTCGACCACTGCGCCCGCAGCCTGCCGGACTACATGGTCCCCGCACTGCTGGTGCCGGTACCCGAGATCCCGCTCACCCGGCACAACAAGGTCGACACGGCGGCCCTGCCCGCCCCCGACCTCGCCGCGGCCCTCTCCGACGAGCCGTACACCGCGCCCGAGGGCCCGGTCGAGGAGATCGTCGCCGAGATCTGGGCCGAGGTCCTCGCCGGGGAGGACGGCACCACCCGCCGGATCGGCGCCCGCCAGGGCTTCTTCCGGATCGGCGGGAACTCCGTCCTCGCCGCCCGCGTCATCGCCCGCCTCCACGAGGAGTTCGACGTCGAGATGCCGCTGCGCGCCGTCTTCGAACACCCCACCGTCGCCGGGCTCGCCGCAGCCGTCGAAGAGGCCGTCCGCCTCGAGATCGAGACCCTCGACCACGCCGAACTCGCCATCGCCCACAGGGAGTACCAGCCGTGACCGCACCCACCGCACCCACGCAGGACGAGCTGCGCGCGGAGCTGCTGCGCAGACGGCTCGCCGGCCGCGCGGGCCGCGCCGCGGGCGTCCCGGCCCGTACCGGGATCCCGCGCGCCGACCGGGGGGCACCGCTGGCGCTCTCCGCCGGCCAGCGCCAGCTGTGGTTCCTGCACCAGCTCGACCCGGACAGCCCCGAGTACCTGCTGCCGCTCGCCCACCGGCTGCGCGGCCCCCTCGACGAGAACGCCCTGCGCCGCTCCTTCGACGCGCTGGCCGCCCGCCACGAGATCCTGCGCACCCGCTACCTCCTCGACGGCGCAGAACCCCGCCAGACCATCGACCCGGCCGGCCCCGTCGACTACGCCGTCACCGAGGTCGCCGGAGTCGCCGAGGGCGACCGGGACGCCGCCGCGGCCGCCTTCGTCCGGGCCCGCGCCACCGAGGTCTTCGACCTGGCCACCCAGGCCCCGCTGCGGGTGCGGCTGCTGCGCCTGGCCGCCGACGACCACGTCCTGGTCGTGGTCATGCACCACATCGCCTGCGACGCGCTGACCCGGCCGCTGCTCCTCGCCGACCTGGCCGCCTGCTACCGGGCCGCGGGCACCGTCACCGGCCCGCTGGACGGCGTACTGCCCGAACCGCCCGTCCAGTACGCCGACTACGCGGCCTGGATGAACGCCCGCCAGAGCGGCCCCGCCGCCGAGGCCGCCCTCGACTGGTGGCGCGGACAGCTCGCCGGCACCGAACCGCTCGGCCTGCCCACCGACCGGCCCCGGCCCTCCGTACGCGGCTGGGCCGGCTCCGTCGCCGAGTTCGACGTGCCCGCCGCCACCGCCGCCCGGCTGCGCACCCTCGCCGAACAGGAGGGCGCCACCCTCTTCATGGTCCTGCTCAGCGCCTACCAGGCACTGCTGGGCCGCTACACCGGCAAGCAGGACGTCAGCGTCGGCACCGCCGTCTCCGGCCGCACCCGCCCCGAACTCCAGCGGATGGCCGGCTACGCCTACAACAGCCTCGTGCTGCGCGGCCGCTGGCAGGGCGACCCGGACTTCCGCGAGCTGCTCGCCGGCAACCGCACCGCCGTCCTGGACGCCTTCGACCACCAGGACACCCCGTTCGACCGGATCGCCGACGAGCTGGAGCCCGAACGCGACCTGTCCACCACCCCGCTCTTCCAGGTGATGTTCGACCTGGCCTCCGGGCAGGGCTCCGACAGCCCCGACCTGCCCGGCCTCACGGTCGGGCCGGTCGCCGCCAGCGGCCGGATCGCCCGTTTCGACCTCACCATGCACCTCGCCGAGCGCCCCGACGGCTCCCTGCACGGCGCCCTGGAGTACGCCACCGACCTGTTCGAGGACGCCACCGCCGAACGGATCGCCGGCCACTACGCGGCGCTGCTCGCCGCCGTCGCCGAAAGCCCCGGCGCCCCCCTGTCCACCCTGGAGTTCATCGGCGGCGCCGAGCGCGCCCTGCTCCTCGACGGCCCCGCCGAGCCGGTCGGAGCCCCCGTGGACGCCGCCGCCCTGCGGCCCGTCTTCGAGACCATCGCCGAGCGGATCGCCGCCACCCCCGGCGCGGTCGCCGTCCGGTACTCCGGCGGCGAGCTCACCTACGCGGAACTCGACGCCCGCGCCGACCGGTTCGCCCGCCGCCTGGTCCAGCTCGGCGTACGCCCCGACGACACCGTCGGCGTGCTCCTGGACCGCGGCCCCGACCTGGTCGCCGCCCTGCTGGGCATCTGGCGGGCCGCCGCCGCGTACGTGCCGATCGATCCGGGCTACCCCGACGAGCGCATCTCCTTCATGCTCGGCGACACCGGAACCCGGCTCGTCGTCACCCAGTCCCGGCACGCGGACCGCTTCGAGGGGCCGGACCTGGTCGTCGTCGACGACCCGGCCGAGCGGACCGCCCTCGCCACCGCCGAGGCCGAACTGCCCGCCGCGTACGATCTCGACCAGCTCGCCTACGTCATCTACACCTCCGGCTCCACCGGCAGGCCCAAGGGCGTCCTCATCGGCCACCGGGGCCTGGCCAACTACCTCACCTGGACCGCCGGCGCCTACGCCCCGGCCGGCACCGGCGGCGCGCCCCTGTTCTCCTCCGTCGCCTTCGACCTCGGCGTCCCCGACCTGTACGCCCCGCTGATGACCGGGCAGAGCGTCCACCTGCTGCCCCAGGACTTCGACACCGCCGACCTGGGCGCGCTCCTCGCGGAGGGGGGACCGTACGCCTTCATCAAGCTCACCCCCGGCCACCTCGACCTGCTCTCCCAGCAGCTGGAGCCCGCGCAGGTCCGCGACCTCGCCGGACTGGTCATCGCGGCCGGGGACTCCTTCACCCACCGCCTCGCCGAGCGCTGGGCCGCCGCCGCGGGCCCCGACGGAACCCGCCTCGCCGCCGAGTACGGCCCCACCGAGATCACCGTCGGCAACTCGGCGCACTTCCTCGCCGCCGACGGCGCCCCCCACGGCCCCGTCACCACCGAGCTCGTCTCCATCGGCCGGGCCATCCCGAACACCACCATGTACGTCCTCGACGAGCAGCTGCGGCCGCTGCCGCTGGGCGTCCCCGGCGAGGTGTGGATCGGCGGCACCGGCCTGGCCCGCGGCTACGCCGGCCGCCCCGACCTGACCGCCGAGCGCTTCCTGCCCGACCCGTACGGTGCCCCCGGCGCCCGCATCTACCGCACCGGCGACCTCGCCCGGGTCCTGCCCGACGGCAGCCTCGACTTCGTCGCCCGCATCGACCACCAGGTCAAACTGCGCGGCTACCGCATCGAACTCGGCGAGATCGAGACCGCCCTGACCGCACTGCCCGCCGTCGAGGAGGCCGTCGCCCTCGTCCGCGAGGACACCCCCGGCGACAAGCAGCTCGTCGCCTACCTCGTCCCCGCCCCCGGAGCCGACGGGGCCGCACTCGCCCCCGCCGCCCTCAAGGACGCGCTGGCCGAGGCCCTGCCCGCCTACATGATCCCCTCCGCCTACCTGAGCCTGGACGCCCTCCCGCTGACCGCCAACGGCAAGCTCGACCGGCGCGCCCTGCCCGCCCCCGGCCGCGAGGCCACCGCCGTCGGCGAACACGTCGAGGCCCGCGACGCCGCCGAGGCCTCCATCGCCGCCGTCTGGGCCCAGGTCCTCGGCCTGGAGAAGGTCGGCGTCCACGACAACTACTTCGACCTCGGCGGCGACTCCATCCGGGCCGTCTCCCTCGTCGGCGCCCTGCGCGAGGCCGGCTGGGAGACCAGCGTCCGCGACGTCTTCGAACACCGCACCGTCGCCAAGCTCCGCGCCGCCCTCGGCGACCAGGCCGGCGACGGCTCCGCCGAACGCGCCGACGGGCCCGTCGCCCCCTTCGCCCTGATCTCCGAAGAGGACCGGCTCACCCTGCCCGCCGACGTCACCGACGCCTACCCGGTCTCCCGGATCCAGGCCGGAATGCTCGTCGAGATGCACGGCCGCAGCGGCGAGAACCGCTACCACAACATCACCTCCTTCCGGATCCGCGACTCCCTCCCCTTCGACCCCGAGGTCTTCCAGCGCGCCGCCGACCTGATCGTCGAACGCCACGAGGTGATGCGGACCTCCTTCGCCATGGCCGGCTACGGCGAGCCGCTCCAGCTCGTCCACGCCGTCGGCACAGTCACCATGCCGTGCGTCTTCGAGGACCTGCGCCACCTGCCGCGCGAGGACCGCGAGTCCACCCTGTGGTCCTTCGCCGACCGCGACCGCGAGGAACTGTTCGACCTCACCACCGCCCCCCTCATGCGGATGGCCGTCCACCTCGTCGACGACGAGAGCTGGTGGCTGTCCATCACCGAGTGCCACCCCGTCATCGAGGGCTGGAGCTACCACTCCCAGCTGATGGAGCTGCTCCGCGCCTACAACGCGATCCGCACCGGCGGCGAACCCGAACCGGCCCCGCCCGTCCCGGCCGTCCGCTACGCCGACTTCATCGCCGGCGAACTGCGCTCCCTGGCCAGCACCGAGGACCGCGACTACTGGCGCGAACTCGTCGACTCCCACGAGAAGTTCACCATCCCCACCGGCTGGGGCGGCGACCCGCACGGCATCGACGAGCGCTACCGCATCGACATCGACCTCGCCGAGGCCGAGCCGGGCCTGCGCGCCCTCGCCTCGGCCGCGCAGGTCCCGTACAAGAGCGTCCTGCACGCCGCGCACAGCAAGGTCCTGTCGATGCTGACCCGGGCCGGGTCCTTCCGCGGCGGCATGGTCGCCGACGCCCGCCCCGAGGAGGCCGGCGCCGAGCGGGTCTCCGGCATGTACCTCAACTCCGTGCCCTTCCCCTACCGCAAGGGCGCCGCGACCTGGGGCGAGCTGGCCCAGGAGGTGTTCGCCCGCGAGGTCTCGCTGTGGCCGCACCGCCGCTACCCGATGCCCGCCATGCGCGTGGCCGGCGGCGAGAGCCACCTGATCGACGTGCTCTTCCACTACCTCGACTTCCACCAGGTCGACGTGGAACTCATCGACATCATGGCCAGCCGTGACGACAGCCCCAACGAGTTCCCGCTCGTCGTCGGCACCCCGGTCCGCGGCCACATGTCGATCGCCTCCCGTACGAGGACCCTCGCCAAGGCCAACGCCGAACGCCTCGCCGGGCTCTACAAGGCCGTGCTCGCCGAGATGGCCCGCACCGGCGCCGACGGGGACGCCACCGGCGCCTTCCCCAGCGCCTACGAGAAGACCCGCCTCGCCGCACCGGCCCTGCCGCACCCCGAGACCCCGGTGGACGTCCTCGCCGGCTTCGAGGCGCGGGCCGCCCGCACCCCGTGGGCCACCGCCCTCACCGGCGCCGGCACCCCCGGCACCTCGTACGCCGAGCTCGACGAGCGGGCCAACCGCATCGCCCGCAGGCTGCGCGCCCTCGGCGCGGGCCCCGAGACCCGGGTCGCCGTCCTGCTGGACCGCGGACCCGAGCTGGTGGCCGCCCTGCTCGGCGTGTGGAAGGCCGGCGCGGCGCAGCTCCCGGTCGACCCCTGCACCCCGGACGCCCGGATCGCCGGGCTCGGCTTCGAACTGGCCCTCACGCAGGCCTCGTACGCCGGACGCTTCGCCGGGATCCTGCCCGAGGGGCGGGTGCTCGCCGCCGAGGACGTCTCCCACGAGGGCGACGGGAGCCCGCTGGGCCTCGGCCCGGACCCGGACCGGCTGGCGTACGTCCTGCACACCTCCGGCTCCACCGGCACCCCCAAGGGCGTCGAGGTCACCCACCGCGCACTCGCCCACTACCTCGACTGGGCCGTACGGGCCTACGCGGAGGCGGGCACCGGCGGCGCGCCCTGGTTCACCTCGGTCGGCTTCGACCTGGGCCTGCCCGCCCTGTACGCGCCGCTGCTCACCGGGCAGCCGGTGCACCTGCTGCCGCAGGACTGGCAGCCGGGGGAGTTCGGGCCGCTGCTGCTGTCCGGGGCCCCGTACTCCTTCGTCGGGCTGACCCCCGGCCACCTCCGGCTGCTGGAGGCGCAGCTCACGGACTCCGAACTCGGCGGCCTCGCCGGGATCACCGTCTGCGCCGGCGACGCCTACCCGACCGCCCAGGCCGAGCGGGTCTCCGCCCGGATCGCCGCGGCCGGCGGGCGGATGCTGCTCGGTGCCGAGTACGGGCCCACCGAGGCCACCGTCGCCGCCACCTTCGGGTACGTCCGCCCGAACACCGGCCGCACGCTGGTCCCGCTGGGCTCCAGCCTGCCCGGGGTGCTGGTGCGGATCCTCGACGAGCGGCTGCGGCCGGTGCCGGACGGCATCGCGGGCGAGGTCTGGCTCGGCGGCGAGGGACTGGCCCGGGGTTACGCCGGGCAGCCCGCACTCACCGCCGAATCGTTCCTGCCGGACCCGTACGGGCTCCCCGGCACCCGCATCTACCGCACCGGCGACCTGGCCCGCCTGCTGCCCGGAGGGATCCTGGAGTTCACCGGCCGCGCCGACGAGCAGGTCAAGATCCGCGGCCACCGCGTCGAACCCGGCGAGGCCGAAGCGGCCCTCACCGCCGACCCGGCCGTCCGCGAGGCGCTCGTCACCCCGGTGGACGCCGCCGACGGCGGCAAGCGGCTCGCCGCCTGGGTGGTCCCCGCCGACGGGGCACCCGTCGAGGTCCCCGCCCTGCGCGACCGGCTGCGCGCCGTCCTGCCCGCCGCCGTCATCCCGGCCACCGTCACCGTCGTCGCACAGCTCCCGCTGACCGCGAACGGCAAGCGCGACAAGGCCGCCCTGGCCTCCCGGCAGGCCACCGCGACCCCGCTGCCCTACACCGCCCCCCGCACCGACCTGGAGAAGGTGCTCGCCGAGGTCTGGTCCGAGGTCCTCGGCCTCGAACAGGTCGGCGTGCACGACGACTTCCGCGACCTCGGCGGGGACTCCCTGCTGGTGGCCCCGCTGCTCGTCACCGCCCGTCGGCACGGACTGGCCCTCGACCTGGCCACCGCGCTCCGCAACCACACCGTCGCCCAGACCGCCACCGCGCTCGAAGCCGCCGCCGCCCGCCAGGACGGCGCAGACCACCCCCGGAAGGGCTGATCCGATGGACCGCCACACCACCGACCGGCAGGGCCGCCGCCCCGCCCGCCACCTGATCTCCATCGACGACCTCACCGACCTGGACCTGCGCCGGATCGTCGCCCGCGGAGCCCAGTTCTCGGCGGGCACCGCCACCGGCTCCGACGCCCTCGACGGCCTCGTCGCCGGCATCTACTTCGCCAAGACCTCCACCCGCACCCGCACCGCCTTCTCCTCCGGAGCCCTGCGCGTCGGCGCCCGCATCGTCGCCTACGGCCCCGGCGACCTCCAGCTCAACACCGGGGAGTCCGTCGAGGACACCGGCCGCGTCCTGTCCGGCATGCTCGACGTCCTCGTCGCCCGCACCGCCGGACCCGA
Source organism: Streptomyces sp. NBC_00158 (assembly GCF_045160885.1). Taxonomy (NCBI): domain Bacteria; kingdom Bacillati; phylum Actinomycetota; class Actinomycetes; order Kitasatosporales; family Streptomycetaceae; genus Streptomyces; species Streptomyces sp. NBC_00158. The sequence goes on along the minus strand of NZ_CP108161.1, from coordinate 1,549,295 downwards.
GGCCGAACTGCGCGGCTGGGCCGCCCAGGACCGGATGGCCGTCGTCAACGCCATGAGCGCCGAGGAACACCCCACCCAGGCCCTCACCGACCTCACCACCCTGCTGCGCCACTTCGGCCGCATCGAGGGGCTGCGCATCCTGTACGTGGGCGAGGGCAACAACACCGCCGCCGCCCTGGCCCTGGCCCTCACCCGCTTCCCGGGCGTCCACTTCGAGCTGCGCACCCCGCCCGGCTACGGGCTGCTGCCCTCCATCACCCGGCGGGCCACGGCCCAGGCCGAGCGCACCGGAGCGGTGCTCGTGGAGCGGCACGACATGGACGTGCTGCCCGAGGGCTTCGACGTGGTCTACACGACGCGCTGGCAGACCACGGGAACCGAGAAGCCGGACGCGAACTGGCGGGAGATCTTCGCCCCGTTCCAGGTCACCGCCGGCCTGTGGGAGGCCAGCCCGCGCGCCGTCTTCATGCACGACCTGCCCGCCCACCGGGGCGAGGAGGTCACCGCGGAGGTGCTGGACGGGCCGATGAGCATCGCCTTCGCCCAGGCCACGAACAAGATGCACAGCGCCATGGCGGTGCTGGAGTACACCCACTCCGGCCCCGACGCGCACGCCGCCGCCGAGGCCGCCCACGACCTGGCCGGGCTCCGCCCCGCCCTGGCCGTACGGTGACCCCGCCGCCGAGAACGGCGACGGACCCGGCGGTCCTCCAGTGGCACCTGAACGAGGACACCGACGCCGCCTCCGACGCCGGGGGCGCCTCCGGCGCCGGGAACCCGGCGGGGGCCGCCCCCGCCGGAGCCGTCATGTCGGCCCCCGCCGCGGCTGCGACCGAGGACCGAGCCGGAGCCGCAGCCGCGGCCGCGGCCGGTGGTTCCGCTGCCGCATTGGCCAAGGCGGGAGCCGGAGCGAAGGCCGGAGACGGCGCCGGGCCGGTGGCCGAGGGCACCCGGGCCGGGGACGTGACCGAAGCCGTTGCCGAGGCAGGGCCCGGGGACCGGGCAGGGGCTGGGACCGGAGCCCCCGCCGGGTCCGTGGCCGGGCCGGATGCCGGGAGCCCCGCCCGAGCCTCGGACGGGGACGACGCGGCGGCGGCCCTACCGCTGCGGCGGAACCGGGACTTCTCGCTGCTCTGGGGCGGCGCCGGGCTGTCCCTGCTCGCCGGGCGGGCCACCGCCGTGGCCTACCCGCTCACCGTGCTGTGGCTCACCGGCTCTCCCGGCGACGCCGGCCTGGTCGGCACCGCCCTGCTCCTCCCGCAGCTCCTCGTCCAGCTCCCCGGCGGCGCCCTCGTCGACCGCTGGGACCGGCGCCGGATCATGCTCGGCGCCGGGCTCGGACAGGCACTCGTCGCCGGAGCGGTCGCGGCCCTGCTGCTCAGCGGGCACGTCTGGCTGTGGGCCCTGCTCGCCGCCGCCTTCGTCGAGGGCACCCTCGGCGTGCTGCACCAGCTCGCCGAGCGGGCCGCCGTCCCCGCCGTCGTCCCCGCCGAGCAGCTCCCGGCCGCCCTCACCGGCAACGAGGCCCGCACCCGCGGCGCGGCCATCGCCGGCCAGCCCCTGGGCAGCGGACTGGTCGCCATCGGGGCCTCCTTCCCCTATGTGGCGGCACTCGTCGGCCAACTCGCCTCCGTAGCACTCCTGTTCGGGGTCCGCGGCAAGCTCCAGGCCGAGCGCACCGGCCCGCGCCCCGACCTCGTCGCGGACGTCAAGGAGGGCCTCGTCTGGATGTGGCGCCAGCACTTCCTGCGCGCCGTCATGGCCGCCGTGGCCGTCTCCAACCTGCTCTTCCAGGGCCTCAACCTGGCCGTGATGACCGGGATCCAGGAGAACCACGGCTCCCAGTTCGAGATCGGCCTCGTCCTCTCCCTGAGCGGGGCCGGCGGGCTCGTCGGCGCCATCAGCGGCGGCTGGTGGGCCACCCGGTTCTCCCTGCGCACCCTGGTCCTCGGCGGACTGGCCGTCTGGACCGCGCTGATGGTGCCCGTCGCCTTCCTGCGCGATCCCTTCGCCCTCGGCGCCCTCTTCGCGGCCAGCGGCTACGTCGGCGGCGTCTTCAACGTCGCCGGCGGGGTCTTCATGGTCCGCGTCGCCCCAGACCGGATGCGGGGGAGGGCCAACTCCCTCGCCATGCTGGTCGGCGGCGGGGCCATGGCCGCCGGACCCGTCGCCGCGGGCTTCGCCCTGGAGGCGTACGGGCCCACCCGCACCGTCCTCGGCCTCAGCGTCGCCATGGGCCTCACCGCGCTCGCCGCGCTGCTCTCGCCCGCCCTGCGCCGCAACCCCCTCGACGCCTAGCCGTACCCCGTCCCGCCCCCGTCCCGCCCCCGTTCCGCACCGTCCCGCACCCGCGCAGGCCCCCGCCCAGGGGGCCTGCGCGGTCGTGTTCCCGGGGCCCGGGCAGACGTACGGGACGTATAGAGCGGCCATAGCGGGCCACGGAAAAGTACAGGTCATCGCAGTCACCCGAATGCCCGTCCGCATCCGCGCCAGACCCTGAAGGAGCACGACAATGCAGCTCAACTCCATGGACCGGAGGAGCGTCCTGCGGACCGCCCTCGGCGTCGCCGGAGCCGCCGCCACCGTCGGACTCGTCGGCGCGACGCCGGCCGCCGCCCACGGCCGCCACCGCCCCGAGCTGCCCAAGGTCGAGGGCCTGGTCGGCGACCGCTGGGCGAGCGAGTTCTGGTACGACTACGACGAAATGTCGTACTACAACCCCACCGCGGAGATGAAGGCCGCGGTCGGGGCGATCACCGCCCCCTTCGGCGGGTTCACCAAGTCGTACGACGCCTGGGTCGCCACCCGCAAGGGCGGCCGCTACCCGCGCAGCTGGATGGAGATCATCCAGCCGAACCGCGCCCACTTCGAACTGCTCTCCCGCGAGCAGAAGAAGGTCTACGACAAGTGGTACGGCCGCGACCCCAAGGGCCTCGTCTTCGCCTTCCAGGAGTTCGGCCAGGGCACCCTGTTCGACCCGCGCCGCCCCGCCGGCAACAAGGTCCACATGATGAACTACACGCCGCCCACCCCCACCCAGGCCTACCACCGCTGGCACGCCTACCTGCAGTCCTTCCAGCTGCTGGACATCGACCGGCGCTTCTGGGCGCACATCAACCGCCTCACCGGCATGGCCTGGGAGCTCCAGTCGATCGGCAAGCCGGTCAACGACGCCAACGACAACAAGCACCTGCCCCGGCACACGGTGAACAAGGTCACCGCCAAGTGGCTGTGCCGCTCCGACGCCAAGGTCACCGCGGCCTTCGACGTCTGGCCCCACCCCGCCGACATGGGCAAGTAGCCCCCGACCGGGGCCCGTCCGCCGCACCGGACGGGCCCCGGACCCCACACCCCTCAAGACCCAGGAGGATTGGCACACCATGCGAGACACGACCGGATCAGCACCCCGAATCGGCGTCTGGATGGTCGGCGCGCGAGGCTCGGTCGCCACGGCCGCCGTCGCCGGCGCCGCCGCCATCGTCGCGGGTGCCGCCTCCCCCGTCGGGTGCGTCACCGAAACTCCCCCTTTCGCGGACGCGCCCCTCCCGGCCCTCGCCGACCTGGTGTTCGGCGGCCACGACGTCGTCGGCACAAAGCTGTCGGCGAGGGCCCGGCAGCTCGTGGACGCGGGAGTGCTGCCCGCGTCCGTCCTGGGGGCCCTGGACACCCCGCTGGCCGCCGCCGAGCTGGAGATCCGCGACGGATCCGCCCGCCCCGGAGAGTCCCAGTCCGAGACCGCCGCCCGGCTCGCCGAGGACATGGCCTCCTTCCGCGACCGGCACGCCCTGGAACAGGTCGTCGTCGTCAACGTCTCCTCCACGGAGCCGATGCCCGAGCCCGACCCGGCCTTCCTGGACCTCACCGCCCTCGAGGCGGGCCTCGCCGCCGGCTCGGTGACCCTGCCCGCCAGCTCCCTCTACGCCTACGCCGCCTTCACCGCGGGCTGCTCCTACGTCAACTTCACCCCCTCGGCGGGCGCCGCCCTGCCCGCCCTGGAGGAACTGGCCCGGCTGCGCCGCGTCCCGCACGCCGGCCGCGACGGCAAGACCGGGGAGACCCTCGTCAAGAGCGCCCTCGCCCCCATGTTCACCCAGCGCGCGCTGCGCCTGCGCTCCTGGTCCGGCACCAACCTGCTCGGCGGCGGCGACGGCGCGACCCTCGCCGACCCGGCGGCGGCCCGCTCCAAGACCGAGTCCAAGCAGCGCAGCCTGGAGGAGACCGTCGGGCACGCCGTCCAGGGACAGACGCACATCGACAACGTCCCCGAGATGGGGGAGTGGAAGACCGCCTGGGACCACATCTCCTTCGAGGGCTTCCTCGGCGTCCGCATGACCATGCAGTTCACCTGGCAGGGCTGCGACTCCGCGCTCGCCGCCCCGCTGGTCCTGGACCTCGTACGGCTCACCGCGCTGGCCGGCCGGCGCGGCGAGGCCGGGGCGCTGGCCGCCCTCGGCTTCTTCTTCAAGGACCCGGCCGGCTCCACCGAGCACAACCTCACCCTCCAGTACGAGACCCTCCGCGCCTGGGCCACCGCCCCGGCCGGCGCCCCCGCGCCGGTACGCCCGGACCCGCTGACCGGAGCCCGGCCGTGACCCCGCCGTCCGGCCCGGCCCTCAGCCCCGACAGGGCCGCCGCCGCGGCCGGCCGGGCGGGCCGCCCCCACACCAGCACCCTCCACGCCACCGCCCCCGACGCCACCGCCCCCGACGGGCCGCTGCGCCTGCCGCCCTTCCCCGGCCGGGCCTTCCGGGCCCGCCGCACCCTGCGCGCCTACGCCGAACTGCTCCGGGCGCCCGCCGCGATCACCGTCCCCGGCGACGTCCTCGCCGGGGCGCTGGCCGCGGGACGCGGCGCCGGGCCCCGCACCCTGGGCCTGGCCGGCTCCTCCGTCTGCCTCTACTGGGCCGGCATGGCCCTCAACGACTGGGCCGACCGGGAACTCGACGCCGCCGAACGGCCCGAACGGCCCCTGCCGTCCGGCCGGATCAGTCCCCGCGCCGCCCTGACCACGGCCGCCGCGCTCACCGCCGCCGGCCTGGGCGCCGCCGCCCTCGCAGGCGGGACCCGTACCGTCCTCACCCGGACCCTGCCGCTGGCCGCCGCCGTGTGGGCCTACGACCTCGGAGCCAAGGACACCCCCTTCGGGCCCGCCGTGATGGCCGCCGCCCGCGGCCTCGACGTCCTGCACGGCACCGGCCCCGGCCCCGCCCGCCCGGCCCTCGCGCCGGCCGCCGCCGTCGCGGGCCACACCCTGGCCCTGACCCGGCTCAGCCGCCACGAGGTCGCGGGCGCCCCGCCGCACGAGGCCGCCCTGACCGCACTGGCCTCGGCCGCCGCGGCCGCGGGCACCCTCCGCCGCGGCACCGGACCCGTTCAGGGCGCCGCCCTCGCCCTCTACGGCGCCGGCTACGGCCCCGCCCTCGCCCGCGCGGTGCGCCGCCCCGCGGCCCCCGAGGTGCGGAGGGCCGTCGGCGCCGGCATCCACGCCCTCCTGCCCCTCCAGGCCGCCCTGGCCGCCCGGGCCGGAGCCCCCCGACTCGCCGTCACGCTCGCCGCCGCCCTGCCGGTGGTGCGCCGGCTCGCCCGGAAGGTCTCCCCGACATGAGCGCACCCGCCGCGCTCCGGTTCTCGTACGGCACCAACGGCCTCGCCGACCACCGCCTCGGCGACGCCCTGCGCCTCCTCGCCGACCTCGGCTACGAGGGCGTCGCCCTGACCCTGGACCACCAGCACCTCGACCCGTACGCCCCGGGCCTCGCCGCCCGCCTCAACGGGATCCGGCGCGCCCTGGACGAAACCGGCCTCGACGTCGTGATCGAGACCGGTGCCCGCTACCTCCTCGACCCGCGCCGCAAGCACCGGCCCACCCTGCTGTCCGCCGAACCGGAAGGCCGCGCGCTCCGCCTCGACCTGCTGCGCCGGGCCGTCGGCATCGGCGCGGTCCTCGGAGCCGGAGCCGTCCACTTCTGGAGCGGCACCCCCGACCCGGACACCACCGCCGACGAGGCCTGGCAGCGGCTGGTCGACGGCTGCGCCGAGACCCTGGGGCACGCCGAAGCCGCAGGCATCGACCTCGCCTTCGAACCCGAGCCGGGCATGCTCGTCGCCGACCTCGCCGGCTACCGCAGGCTCCTCGCCGACCTCGGCCGGCCCGACCGCTTCCGCCTCACCCTCGACCTCGGGCACTGCCGGTGCCTGGAGCCGTGGCCCGTCGCCGACTGCGTGGCCCTGTCCGCCGACCGCCTCGCCCACGTCCAGATCGAGGACATGCGCCGGGGCACGCACGAGCACCTCCCCTTCGGCGAGGGGGAGATCGACTTCCCGCCCGTCCTGCGCGCCCTCGCCGACACCGGCTACCAGGGGCTCGTCTCCGTCGAACTCCCGCGCCACAGCCACGCCGGAGCCGACTCAGCCCGCCACAGCATCGCCTTCCTGCACGCCGCCGCCGGCCGGAGCCCGCGGCAGCAGGGGACGCACCAGAAGGAGGCCGTACCGGTATGACCGCCCCCACCCTCGCCCCGCCCGCCGCCACCCTCGCGGACGGCGCCGTGCACGACGCGCTGACCCTGCGCACCCTCCGGGAGTCCCTGCGCTCCGTCCTCGACCAGGAACACCGGGCCCGCCTCACCGCCGCCGAGGACGCCGTCGCCGCCGAGGGCCCCACCGCCCTGGACCGCCGCTTCCCCGCCGCCGGACGCGAGTACGGCCGCGGCCCCCTGCCCGGCTGGGCCGACTGGGCCGTCGAGGACGCCGTACGCACCGTCCTGCTGCTCGCCCTGACCCGGTACGGCACCTCCGGCGCCGCCCTGGCCGCCGAAGCCGCCGAACGGTACGTGCACGGCGACGCCGCCGAACGCCGGGGCGTCCTGCGCGCCCTGCCGTTCCTGCCCGTCGGCGACCGCGCCGTGCACCTCACCGACGACGCCGTGCGCACCAACGACAACCGGCTCGTCGCCGCCGCCCTCGGCCCCTACGCCCGCGCCCACCTCGACCAGTACCGCTGGCGCCAGGCCGTCCTGAAGTGCCTGTTCACCGGCATCCCGCTCGCCAAGGTGGCCGGCCTGCACGAACGCCGCGACGCCGAACTCGCCCGGATGGCCCACGGCTTCGCCGCCGAACGGCGCGCCGCCGACCGCACCGTACCGGCCGACCTCTGGGTCGTAGCCGCCCTCGACAACTGACGCCCCACCGATCCCTACCGGAGCCCGACCATGCGCATCTTCGACCCGCACATCCACATGACGTCCCGCACCACGGACGACTACCGGGCGATGCACGCCGCCGGCGTGCGCGCGCTGGTCGAGCCCGCGTTCTGGCTGGGCCAGCCCCGCACCTCCCCCGCCAGCTTCACCGACTACTTCGACGCCCTCCTCGGCTGGGAGCCGTACCGAGCGGCCCAGTTCGGGATCAGCCACCACTGCACCATCGGCCTCAACCCCAAGGAGGCGAACGACCCGCGCTGCACGCCCGTACTGGACCTGCTGCCCCGCTACCTCGCCAAGGACGGGGTCGTCGCCGTCGGCGAGATCGGCTACGACACCGTCACCGAGGCCGAGGACCACGCCTTCGCCGTCCAGCTCGCCCTCGCCGTGGAGTTCGCCCTGCCGGCCCTCGTCCACACCCCGCACCGCGACAAGGCCGGCGGCACCGAACGCTCCCTCGCCGTGATCCGCGAGTCGGGCATCGACCCGGGCTTCGTCGTCCTCGACCACCTCAACGAGGTCACCGTCCGCGAGGTCCGCGACTCCGGCTGCTGGATGGGCTTCTCCATCTACCCCGACACCAAGATGACCCCCGACCGCATGGTCGCCATCCTCAAGGAGCACGGCACCGAGCGGATGCTCGTCAACTCCGCCGCCGACTGGGGCCACAGCGACCCGCTCCTCACCCGCGCCACCGCCGAGGCCATGCTCGCCGCCGGCTTCGACGAGGACGACGTGGACCGCGTGCTGTGGCGCAACCCGGTGGCCTTCTACTCCCAGTCGGGCCGCCTCGGCCTCGACGGATACACGGACGTCCAGGCCGCCGGCCTCTACGCGGGCAACTCCATCGCCCGCGGCGGAAACTGATCAGGAGGAAGGGACGCCTGATGCGATTCCGCCACCCGGACGGCACCGCCGTCCACCTCGCCTACTGCACCAACGTGCACCCCGCCGAAACCCTGGCGGGGATCACCGCCCAGCTCGACACGTACGCCGAACCGGTCCGCCGGGCCACCGGCGAGCCCCTCGTCGGACTCGGCCTGTGGCTGCCCGTGGACGCCGCGGCCGCCCTCGCCGCCGACCCGGCCGCCGTCACCCGGCTGCGCGGGCAGCTCGCCGCCCGCGGACTGGAGACGGTGACCCTCAACGGCTTCCCCTACCGGGGATTCCACGCGCCCGTGGTCAAGCGGGCCGTGTACTACCCGGACTGGTCCGAGCCCGCCCGCCTCGACTACACCCTGAACCTGGCCCGGATCCTCGCCGGACTGCTGCCCGACGACGCCGCGCGCGGCTCCGTCTCCACCCTGCCGCTGGCCTGGCGCACCGCCTGGTCGCGCACCCGCACGGCCGCCGCCGCCCGCAACCTCGACGCGCTCGCCGCGGGCCTCGCCCGCATCGAGGAGGAGACCGGCCGGACCGTGCGCGTCGCCGTCGAACCCGAGCCGGGCTGCGTCGCCGAGACCACCGAGCAGGCCGTCGACGTGCTGGCCGAAGTCGACCACGACCGGATCGGCCTCTGCCTGGACGCCTGCCACCTGGCCGTCGCCCACGAGGACCCCGGCACGGCCGTCGGCCGGCTGCTCGCGGCCGGACTCCAGGTCGTCAAGCTCCAGGCCTCCAGCGCCCTGGAGGCCACCGACCCGCAGGACCCCCGGGTCCGGGAGGCGCTGGCCGCCTTCGCCGAGCCGAGGTTCCTGCACCAGACCCGCGAGGCCGGGCCCGACGGCACCGGACTCCACGGCTCCGACGACCTCGGGCCGGCCCTGGCCGGAGCCCTGCCCGGCAAGGCCCCCTGGCGCATCCACTACCACGTGCCGCTGCACGAGGAGCCGGCCCCGCCGCTGGCCTCCACCGGGCCGGTGCTCCGCGAGACCCTGCGGACCCTGTTCGGCGGGGACCACGCCGTCACCGACCACATCGAGGTGGAGACCTACACCTGGTCCGTGCTGCCCGAGGAGTCCCGGCCCGTCGGCGAGGCCGGCCTCGCCCGGGGCATCGCCGCCGAACTCGACTGGACGGCACGGGAGCTGACCGCGCTCGGCCTCACGGCACTCACCCCGGTCGCCACCGCATCCGCCGCACCCGCCGCATCCGCCGCACCCGCCGCGCAGAAGGAGCCCGGCTCATGACCGCCCCCACCCCCGCCGTCCGGCGGAAGAAGACCGCCGTCCTGTGCACCGTCGGCCTCACCCCCCGGCTGCTGCCGCACATGCCGAACGTCCGGGCCATCGGCGAGCAGGGCTTCACCGCCCCGCTCGACACGGTGTTCCCCGCCGTCACCGCCACCGTCCAGGCCACCCTCACCACCGGCACCCTGCCCCGCGAGCACGGCGCCGTCGGCAACGGCTGGTACTTCCGCGACCACGGCGAAGTGATGATGTGGCGCCAGCACAACGCCCTCGTGCGGGGGGAGAAGGTCTGGCAGGCCGCCCGCCGCCACGACCCGGACCACACCACCGCCTACCTGTGCTGGTGGTGGGCCATGGGCGCGGACGTCGACACCGTCCTCACCCCGCGCCCCGTCTACCACTACGACGGCCGCAAGGCCCCCGACTGCTACACGGTCCCCGCCGCCCTGCGCGACGAACTGACCGCCGCACAGGGCGAGTTCCCGCTCTTCAACTACTGGGGCCCGACCGCCTCGCTCACCTCCACCCGGTGGATCGCCGGCGCCGCCCGGCACGTCGCCGACACCCGCGACCCCGACCTGTCCTTCATCTACGTCCCGCACCTGGACTACGACCTCCAGCGGTTCGGCCCCGACAGCCCCGAGGCCGTCCGCGCCGCCCGCGAGGCCGACGCCGCCCTCGGCCCGCTCCTGGCCGACCTGCGCGACCGCGGCACCACCGTCGTCGCCCTCAGCGAGTACGGGATCTCGCCCGTGAGCCGGCCCGTCGACATCAACCGCGCCCTGCGCCGCGAGGGCCTGCTGTCCGTCTACGCCCAGCGCGGGATGGAGTACCTCGACCCGTACACCTCCCGGGCGTTCGCCGTCGCCGACCACCAGGCCGCCCACGTCTACGTGGCCGACCCGGCCGACGTCCCGCGCGTGCGCGACGTGCTGAAGTCCCTGGACGGCGTCGACGAGGTCTGGGACCGCACCCAGCAGGCCGACTACGGCATCGACCACCCGAACGCGGGCGAGCTCGTCGCCGTCTCGGAACCCGACGCCTGGTTCACCTACTACTACTGGCTCGACGACGCCCGCGCCCCGGACTTCGCGCGCGGCGTCGAGATCCACCGCAAACCGGGCTACGACCCGGCCGAGCTGTTCTTCGACCCCGCCGATCCGGCGGCCAAGGCGAAGGCGGCCCTCGCGGTGCTGAAGAAGAAGGCGGGGATGCGCGCACCGCTCCAGGTGGTGCCGCTCGACCCGGGCTGTGTCCGCGGCAGCCACGGACGACTGCCCGGCGACGACCGGGACGCGCCCGTGCTGCTCTGCTCGGACCCGTCCCAGGAACGGCCCCGCTACCACGCCACCGAGGTGAAGGACCTGCTCCTGCGCCTGGGCGGACTGACCTGACAACGCCCTCAAGGGGGGAGAGGAGGACCCGATGACGAGCCAGACCCTGACCGCCGTGCGCGGCCGCATCGACCACACCGCCACGACCGGTGTACTGCCCGTGCCCGCAACGGCCGCACGGGAGGCCGCGAGACTGCGCGCCACGGGCGAGGCGCACGTGTGGTGGTGGCCGCTCGAAGACCGGGTGGACCAGGCCGATTTCGACCTGCTGGACGAGGTCGAGCAGGTACGCGCCCGCCGCTACCGGGCCGAGAAGGACGCCGCCGCGTTCATCCGGACCCGGGCCGCCGCCCGGCGCGCGATCGGTGGACTGCTGGGGGTGGACGCCCGTACGGTGGCCCTCGGCCGCCGCGTCTGCCCGGGCTGCGGAGACCTGGAGCACGGCCCGCCCGCCGTGGCCAGCCCCGCCGTCGGACTCGCCGTGAGCCTGACCCGCACCAGCGGCTGCGGGGTGCTCGCCCTGCACGCGGGGGACTGGATCGGGGTGGACGTCGAGGCGCTGCGGCCCGTGGAGTCCGGCTCCCTGGCCAACGTGGTGCTCGCTCCGGCGGAGCACGCGTACATCCTGTCGCTGCCCGCCGGACCGGAGCGGACCGCCGCCTTCCACCGGGTGTGGACCCGCAAGGAGGCCGTGCTCAAGGGGGTCGGGCTGGGGCTGCTCGGCATCGACCTCAACGCCCTGGACGTCACCCCGGGCACGCCCGGCCCGGTCGAGGTGGAACACGGCTACCAGGGCGAGGTCAGCCGCTGGCAGATCGACGACCTCGACCTGGACGGCAACTGGTCGGCCTCCCTGGCCCGCCCGGTGGACGGCTCCCCCCTCGGCCCGGTCCACCGCCACCGCCCGGCGTAGCCCCGGCCGGAGACCATCCCGGCGCCCCGCCCGGCAGGGCAGCGGCGTCCACCACCAGGCTCCGGGCCCGGATCCCTCCCCCGTGGGGTCCGGGCCCGGTCCGGCCGACCTCCCCGCACGGAGGACCGACCCCTTCCCGGAGCACCCCATGGCTCAGCCCACCGCCACCCGCACCGCCGACCCGGCCCCCGCCGCGCAGGCCCCCGCCCCCGCCCGGCCAGGGCCGCCGCACACCCCCGCCCCCGGGGCCGCGGCCGTCACCGGCGGGCTGCTCGTCGTCGCCCTGCTGCTGTGCGCGGGCCCCCTCGCAGGCGGCGCCGTCCAGGAGTTCCTGGACCGGATGGCCGGCGTGTTCGCGCTCGTCGCACTCTCCGGCTCCGTGATGCTCGGCCTCGCCACCGTCTTCCGCGACGTACTCACCCCCGCCCAGCGGCAGTTGGCCCAGCTCCTGCACCGCGCGGCGGGCCTGGCGGGCGTCGGTTTCCTCCTCGTCCACATCGGCGTCAAGGTCGCCGGGGAGAAGATCGGCGCGGCCGACGCCGTTCTCGGCTGGGGGAGCGGGGACCTCCTGGTCGACCTCGGCACCCTGGCCGCCCAGCTCTTCGTGCTCGCCCTGCTCACCGGCCTGTGGCGGGGCGTCTTCGCCACCCGCCGCTGGATCCGTCCCTTCCGCGTCCTGCACGGCGCCGCGTACGCCGGCTGGGCCGTCGGCCTCGTCCACGGACTCGGCGCCGGCCGCCCCCCCGCAGGCTGGGTCGTCGCCTGCTACGCCCTGTGCGGCGCCGCCACCGTCGCCGCCCTCGCGTACCGCCTCACCCGCGGCCGCCGCCCCCGCTGACCGCCCCTTCCGCTGACCGAACGGCCCCGGACCGCACGGTTCCGGCCGGAGGGCACCGCCCCCGGCCGGAAACGCGCGCCCGGGGCCTTCTCGCGTAGAGGGAATATAGACCCGCCCTCAAGGATCGGCGTGTTGCATCCGCCGACTTGGGCGGATGGGGCTGCTGACAAACCCCCCTCAAACGCATGGGAAGGACTGGTCGCGCATGCGGACCCAGACGAACAGCCTCCGTGGGCAGAGCAGCACCGGATCCCCCGGGTTCGCGCTGCGCCTGGACGGGGTCGTGAAGGAGTACGGAAAGAGCGGACGCGGCGTGCGCGCCCTGGACGGGGTCTCGGTCGGCATCGAGCGCGGCTCGTTCACGGCCGTCATGGGACCCTCCGGTTCCGGAAAGTCGACCTTCCTGCACTGCGCGGCCGGCCTCGACAAGCCCTCCAGCGGCAAGGCCTACATCGGCGACACCGAACTCGGCGGGATGAACGAGACCCAGCTGACGAAGCTGCGCCGCGAGCGCATCGGCTTCGTCTTCCAGGCCTTCAACCTCATCCCGGCCCTCTCGGTACGCCAGAACGTGGAGCTTCCGCTGCGCCTGGCCGGCGAGCGCCTCGACCCGGTCTGGCTGGAGGAGATCCTCACCCGCGTGGGCCTGGGCGGCCGCGCCACCCACCGGCCCGCCGAACTCTCCGGCGGCCAGCAGCAGCGCGTGGCGATCGCCCGCGCCCTGATCACCCGCCCCGACGTCATCTTCGGCGACGAGCCCACCGGCGCCCTCGACACCGTCACCGCCAAGGAGATCCTCTCCCTGCTGCGGTCCTGCGTCGACGAGACCGGCCAGACCGTGGTCATGGTCACCCACGACCCGGTCGCCGCCTCCTACGCCGACACCGTCCTCTTCCTCGCCGACGGCCGCATCGCCGACCGGATGCACGCCCCCACCGCCGACCGCGTCGCCGACCGCATGACCCACCTGGGAGCGTGGGCCTGATGCTGCGCTACGCCCTGCAGACCCTGCGCGCCCGCAAGGGCGGCTTCATCGGGGCCTTCCTCGCCCTCTTCTGCGCCGCCGCGCTCGTCACGGCCTGCGGGATCCTCCTGGAGACGGGTTTGAGAGGAGAGATCGGCACCGAGCGCTACGCCGGTGCCCCGGTGATCGTCGGCGGTGACCAGAACGTCCACCAGGTCACCGTCAAGAACAAGGGCGACAAGACCAAGACCAAGGAGAAGGAGAAGCCGCTCGGCGAGCGGGTCTGGCTGCCCGCCGACACCGCCGCCACCCTCGGTTCGCTGCCCGGCGTCAAGGCCGCGCTGCCCGAGGTCACCTTCCCGGCCTACGCGGTCGGCCCCAAGGGGCAGGTCGTCCAGGGCGTCAACGGGAAGCCCTCCTACGGCCACTCCTGGACCTCCGCGGCCCTGACCCCCTTCACCCTGGCCGAGGGCGCCGCCCCGGCCGGCTCCGACGAGGTCGTCGTCGACCGCGAACTCGCCCGCCGCGCCGGCATCAAGCCCGGCACCGAGCTGACCGTCCAGGCCACCGGCTCCCCGCGCAAGTACCGGGTCAGCGGCATCGCCGCCCCCACCGGCGGAGACCTGGAACAGCAGACCTCCCTCTTCTTCTCCGACGCCGAGGCCGAGCGGCTCTCGGGCCGCGCCGGACAGGTCGCGGTGGTCGGCGTACTGGCCAAGCCCGGCGTGTCCACCGCGGACCTCGCCAAGCAGGTGGAGAAGGCCCTCGACGGCACCACCGCCCAGGTGGTCACCGGCGGCGAGCGCGGCCCGGTCGAGTTCCTCGACGCGGCCAAGGCCCGCATCAAGCTGGTCTCCATGGGCGGCGCCATCGGCGGCACCTCGCTGCTCGTCGCCATCCTCGTGGTCGTCGGCACCTTCGCCCTGTCCATCCAGCAGCGCTACCGCGAACTGGCCCTGCTGCGCGCCATCGCGGCCACGCCCAAGCAGATCCGCCAGCTCATCGGCCGCGAGGCACTGATCGTCGGCGCCCTCGCGGGTGTCCTCGGCTCGGTCACCGGCCTGCCCATCGCCTACTGGCTGCACGGCAAGTTCGTCGGCTTCAAGGCGATCCCCGACACCCTCGAAGTCACCTTCAGCGTCTTCCCGTTCTTCGCGGCGATCGGTGCGGCCCTGCTGGGCGCCTGGGCGGCCGCACGCATCTCCGCCCGCCGCACCGCCCGCATCCGCCCCGCCGAGGCCCTGTCCGAAGCGGCCATGGAGCAGCGGAACTTCGCCTGGGGCCGGCTCGGCGCCGGCGCCGCGTTCCTGGCCGGCGGCGTCGTCCTGCTCGTGGTCCTCTCGGTCCTGCGCAGCGAGCCGGCGTCCACCCCGGTGACCTTCCTGTCGGTCGTGGTCCTCGCGGTGGCGGTGTCGCTGCTCGGCCCGCTGATCGCCCGGATCGCCGTCGCCGTCCTCGGGGTCCCGCTCAAGGCCTCCCGGGTCGGCGGCTACCTGGCCACCGCCAACGCCCGCGCCAACACCAAGCGGCTGTCCGCGGCCGTCACCCCGCTCGCCCTGCTGATCGGCATGGCCTGCACGGTGTTCTTCGTCCAGACCACGATGGGCGCGGCGGCCACCGCCCAGGCCAAGGCCGGCAACAAGGCCGACTGGGTCGTCGGCTCGGCCGGCCCCGGTGTGCCCGCACAGGCCGCCGACAGCCTCCGCCGGGTCCCCGGCGTCACCGCGGTGACCGAGGTCGTACGCACCTCCGTGCGCGTCGGCCTGGAGAAGTACCCGGCCCAGGGCGTCTCCACCCAGGGCCTGACCCACACCTGGGACCCGGGCGTCAGCGCCGGCACCCTGGACGGCTTCGGACCGCAGTCCGTCGCCCTCAGCGACGTCGCCGCCGACAACCTGGGCAAGAAGCCGGGGGACAAGCTGAAGCTGACCCTCGGCGACGGCACCGAGACCGAGCTGAACGTCGCGGCCGTCTACGACCGCGGGCTCGGCTTCGGCGACCTGACGATGTCCCACGAGCTGGTCGTCAAGCACGTCGACAACCCGCTCGCCTCCTCGCTGCTGGTCAAGACCGCCGGCGACGGCGGGGCCGGCCGCGCCGAGCTGCAGAAGGCCGTCGGAGCGCTGCCCGGCGTCGGCGTCCTCGACCGCGACCAGGTCGAGGACCTCCAGGCCGAGGTCCAGCAGTCCAACGCCGAGGTCAACTACGTGGCGATGGGCCTGATCATCGCCTTCACCGCGATCGCCGTGGTCAACACCCTGGCCATGTCGGTCTCCGACCGGATCCGCGAGTTCGCCCTGCTCCAGCTCGTCGGCACCACCCGCCGACAGGTGATGGGCATGCTCCGCATCGAGTCCGCCCTGGTGGTCATCATCTCCGCCGTGCTCGGCACCGGCATCGCCTTCGCGGTGCTCACCGCCTTCAGCATCGGGATGACGGGCTCCGCGTCCCCGTCCATCGACCCCTGGATGTACCTCGGGGTGCTGGGCTTCGCCGCGGTGCTCACCGCCCTGGCCACGCTCGTCCCGGGCCGCCTCGCCCTGGCGGGCCGCCCCGCGGACGTCATCGGCTCGCGCCAGTAGCCGCCGCGAACGGCCGGAGGGCCGGCCCCCCTGGTGGGGGCCGGCCCTCCGGCCTTCGGTGCGTGCGTCCCGGTCCTCAGTTGAGCACCGCCCCGCCGCCCTTGCGGTCCACCCGGCTGCGCCGGTGGTCCAGGTGCGCGTACACCCGGTGGAGCCAGCGGTCCTGGCCGTCGTAGCGAGGGGTGAAGGAGGTCCTGCCGTGCACGGCGAGCCGGTTGTCCACCACGGCGAGGTCGCCGACCCGCAGCGCCAGCGCCGACATCGTCCGCATGAGCGCCTCGCGGAGCTCGGCCATGGCGGCCGCGGCCTCGTCGTCCAGCGGGTGGGTCGCGGCGAAGTCCACCAGGATGTTCGGGTCCTCGGGGTCCCCGACCAGGATGGGGTGCGCCGGCGTGACGGAGTTCAGGTCGCCGAAGGACGGCGGCGGCTCGGTGAGGAACCGGGGCGCGGCCAGTACCGCGGCGGTGCGTTCGGAAAGCAGCGGGAGCGCCCGCCGTATCGAGGACGTGCACAGCTTCGCGTCGCCCGTCGAATCCTCGCGCACGCAGAGCAGACCGACGTAGTCGGGCTTGTTGTCGTGGAAGGCGTTCTCGACGTGGAGTTCCAGCAGAACCGATCCCGCATTGCTCTGGGAATTCTCGCTCCCCGGCACCGGCACGACGTTCTGCACCAGGGCGCCGGTCTTCTCGCTGCGATAGGCGATGACCTCGCCGAGCTGCAGCATCGCCGCCGTGACCAGGGCCGACGCGACGGCCGGCACCCGCTCCACGGAACCGGGCACGCTCGGAGTCTCCGGCAGCGGGTCGTTCGCCACCACCGGGACGTTGCGCAGCAGCAGCACCGCGTCCGGTCCGGCGTCGTGCCGGAAACGGCGCAGCTCGGCCAGGATCCTGCGGGGCAGCATCGCCGAGGCGTCCCGGACGGTGTCCAGCCAGGCCGGCTCGTCGATCAGCGCCGGTCCGGAAGCCAGCAGCCCGGTGGCCAGGGCGACCAGCTCGTCGCGCTCGGCGTCGGTGAGGCTGAAGGCGTCCGGCGTCGTACCGGTCGCGGTAAGGGTAAGGGTGTGCTCTCGCGTCCTTGGCATGAAGAATTCCTCGGGGTAGACGAGCCTTGACCCGAGTCAGTTTCCGGACGTGCCCTATCACATTCCTATGGAAAACACTCCCGAACGGGCAGCGGAAATAGGTATAGGCGGGCCATAGTCGCCCGCCGAATGCTTATGGGGCGGCTTTGTCCCCGGTGAGGACACCGGCAGGCCGCAGTTCCCGCACCGTTCGACGGGGGAGAAGAAGGGAGGATTTCATGGCATTGAGGGAAGAGGACCCCGCCCGCGCCGCCGCGATCGCCGCGGCCGGCGCACTGGGCGCCCAGGGGGAGGCCCACGTCTGGTGGTGGCGTCCGCCCGAGAACACCGATCCGGCGGATCTGCCGCTGCTGGACACCGAGGAGTTCCGGCGGGCCCTGTCCCTGCCGGCGGAACGCGACGCCGCGGCCTTCGTCCGCTCCCGCGCCGCCGCCCGCCGGGCACTGGGGGAACTGTTCCGCCTCGAACCCCGGGACATCGCCCTCGGCCGGGACGACTGTCCCGGCTGCGGCGACGGCAGCCACGGTCCGCCCCGGCTGGTCGTACCGCCCGTGCCGCTCGCCCTCAGCATGAGCCGGACGAACGGCTGCGGGGTCTTCGTGCTCGGGGCGGGCCCCGCGATCGGCATCGACGCCGAGGCACTGCGCCCCGTACGCCGCTCGGCGACCACCGACCCGGACCTGACCCCCGCCGAGCGCGCCCACCTGGCCGCCCTGCCGCAGGGACCCGAACGCGACGAGGCCTTCCACCGGATCTGGACCCGCAAGGAGGCCGTGGTCAAAGCCACCGGCCTGGGCCTGTCCGGTGTCGAACTCGGCCTGCTGGAAACCCATCCGGCCCGCACCGGACCGGTCCGCGTCACCCACACCCACCGCGGCCGGACCACCGCCTGGACCGTGGAGGACCTCCGGGTGTTCGACGGGATCGCGGTGGCACTGGCCCGGCCGGCGGGACCCGCCGCGCACGGCCCCGTCCACCACCACACCGACCGGCCGACCGCCCCCTGAACCCGCGCCCCGCATCCGTACTCCGCGTCCGCGCACAGCGTCCGTACGCAGCGCATCCGCACGCACCCGTCCCGCCCGACCGCCCCGGTACCGCCTCAGCGAAAGGCCCGCAGAGCCATGACCATCGAGTCCTTCTTCCCCGTGGAAGAGCTGATCGCCGCCAACTCCCTCCCCGGGCACCAGGCGTCCCAGGCCCCGGCCGGCACCAGCCTGCTGGGCCTGACCGCCGAGGACCTGAACACCTACTTCACCCGGATCGCGGAAGCCGTCGAGCAGGACGACCCGGGCCCGGCCGCGCGCGGCGGCTGGGAGGAGCGGGAGCGGCTGCGCTTCTCCACCTGGGTCCGCCGGGTCTACGAACACCCGCTCTCGCCGGCCGTCTTCGCGCTGCCCGTCACCCGGCTCATCCGCGAGGTACAGCTGGGCCAGGCCGCCGAACTCGCGTTCCGCATCGACGTGGGCCGGGCCCGGGCGAAGGCGGCGAAGCCCTCCGCCGAGGTACGGGCCACCGCCGCCGTCGCGTCGGCCTGGGCCATCGCGGCCGACGCCCTCTCCCAGTCGCCGCGCCCGCCGCGCGAGCGGGTCGTCGGCGACGTGTGGACCATCGTCCGGGAGACCATCGAGCCCGCCCTGCGGCCGGCCGGCACCTTCCAGCCGCGCTCCCACAGCTCCTGGTGAGCGCCCCGTAGGTGCCCGGCCCGCCACGGGTTCACCGCACCGCGGAGGGGAAGGCGTCCCGCGTGGTCAGCGAGGCCGCCAGCAGCCGCACCAGGTCGTTGCACCGGTACAGCGGCCTGCCCTGGGCGTCCAGCCCGGACAGCTCCATCAGGGCGCCGTCCACCAGGGCGTCCAGGGCCGCCTCCGCCTCCTCCTCCGCGGAGCCCAGCACCAGCGCCGCGTACTGGGCGGAGAACGGCTCCCCGTCCCAGTCGGCGAGTCCGGTCAGCGTGGCCAGCTCCGGGCCGCCCACCCGGCGTACGCAGTGCACCAGCGCCTCGCGCACGCTCACGTCCCCGTACGCCAGTTCCGCCAGCCGGCCGTCCGGATCGGCCAGCCGGGCCGCCAGCCGGGCCACCGGCCAGTGCGGCCGCGCCGCGAGCCGGGCCCCGGTCACCGACAGGGCCAGCGGCAGCCCCGCACAGTACGCGACCAGGTCGTCGGCCGCGTCCGGATCCGCCTCCAGCCGGTCCCGGCCGGCCAGCGAGGCCAGCAGCTCCATCGCCTCGTCGTCGTCGACCGGGGTCAGCGCGGTGGTGTCCGCGCCCGCCACCCGGGCCAGCCGGGCCTGACTGGTGATCAGCACCGCCGCCTCCGGGCCGCCCGGCAGCAGCGGCGCCACCTGCCGGTCGCCCACCGCCCCGTCCAGCACCAGCAGCAGCCGCGCCCCAGAGGTCCGGGTCCGGTACAGCCGCACCAGCTCCTCCAGGTCCTGCGCGGCGGACGCCGGCGGCGGCTCCCCGAGGGCGCGCAGCAGCCGCACCAGCACCTCGGCGGGCTCCTTCGCGGTCCCGTCCGGGTGGCACAGCTCCACGTACAGCTGCCCGTCCGGGAACCGCGCGGCGCAGTCCTGGGCGGCACGCACCGCGAGCGCCGTCTTGCCGACCCCGGCCATGCCGGTGATCAGCAGCCGGCGCGGGCGGCCGTCCTCCCGGGTCAACCGCTCGCGCAGCGCGGCCAGTTCGGCCGTACGGCCGGTGAACTCCCCGTAGGGCGCCGGCAGCGTCGAGGGCGCGGTCCGCCCCGCGGGTGCCGCCGGGGCGGCCGGGGCGCTGTCCGCGGGGGCCGGCGCGGGCGCGGCCGAGGCCAGCCCCAGTCCGCCGCCGAGCACCGCCTGGTAGGTGGAGCCCAGCGCCTCGCCCGGGTCCACGCCCAGCTGGTCGGCGAGGACCGCGCGCCCCTCGTAGTAGGTGTGCAGCGCGTCGGCCTGCCGCCCGCAGCGGTACAGGGCCGTCATCAGCTGGGCGCGCAGGCGTTCCCGTACGGGGTGCTCGGCGACCAGCCCGGTCAGCTCGGCGGTCACCTGCTCGTGCCGCCCGACGGCCAGGTCGGCCTCGATCCGGCTCTCCAGCGCGATCATCCGCGCCTCTTCCAGCGGGGGCAGCTCCGCCTCGATCATCTGCTCGGTCGCGTTGGCCAGCGCGGTGCCCCGCCACAGGTCCAGCGCGTCGCGCAGCAGGGCTCCGGCCTCCTCGAAGCGCCGGTCGGCGAGGGCCTCGCGGCCCAGCCGGTCGAGCCGGGCGAACTCGGTCAGGTCGATCCACGCCCCGGGCGCCCGCAGCACGTAGCCGGGCTGGCGCCGGACGATCTCGATCTCCTCGCCGAGGTGCTTGCGCAGCCTCGACATGTACGTGTAGATCTGCGCGCTCGCCGTGGCCGGCGGGTCCCACCCCCACAGGAGCGCGCTGAGCCGTGCATCGGAGACCACGCGTCCCTCGGACAGCAGCAGCGCGGCGAGCACCGTGTGCACCTTCGAACCGGAGAGCGGGATCGTAGCGCCGCCTCCCCGTTTGGCCTCGATCGGCCCTAGCAGCCGGAAGTCCATGCGGCACCCCCTTCTGGTGTGAGCATCCGTTCTGGAGTCCAGAAGCTATGCGGGGGCCTTATTGGAGGGTTATCGCTCGCCGTGCGCCTGCCGGCCCGCGGCGATATCCGCAGGCCGGGAGGGTGGCGCCGGGTCACACGGGCAGGCCCGTGGGGTCCTTGACGCGCTTCATGATGATCTGGGAGTTGACCTCGGTGACCCCTTCGAGCGCCGTCAGCCGCTCGATCCACAGCCGCTCGTACGCGCGCAGGTCCGCGACGGCGATGCGCAGCAGGCAGCCGGGGCTGCCGAAGAGCCGGTAGGCCTCCACCACGTCGGGGATGTCCTGGAGCGCCGCCTCGAACGCCTCGACGGCGTCCCGGTCCCGGCGGACCTCCACCGAGACCAGCACCTCGAAGCCGCGGCCCACCGCCTCGGGGTCGATCACCGCGCGGTACCCCTGGATCACCCCGTCCTGCTCCAGCTGCCGCACCCGGCGCATGCAGGGGGAGGGGGTCAGGCCCACGCGCTGGGCGAGCTCCTGGTTGCTGAGCCGGCCGTCGCGCTGGAGCTCGCGCAAGATTTCACGGTCAATCGCGTCCATCGCGCAATTATCACTCAGCTTGTATTACAGATCAGCTCGAACACGCAATCGCATTGCGCGTAGATCTCACTATCATTGCCCCCTCCAGAAAATCTGTACGAAAGACACGAAGGACGGGTGACCATGGGGCGCATCGTCGTCATCAGCACCGGCGGGACGATAGCCAGCCGGTGGATGGGCTCGGGCTTCGCCGCCGAGGCGGACGGCCGCGAGGTCATGGCCACCGCACCGCTGCCCGAAGGCGTCAGCGTCGAGGTCGTCGACCTGTTCAGCGTGAACAGCCCCCGCCTCACCACCGCCCACCAGCTGACCCTGCTGCGCACCGTCCACGAGGTCCTCGCCGACCCCGGCGTCGACGGCATCGTCGTCACCCACGGCACCGACACCCTGGAGGAGTCGGCCTTCCTCGTCGACCTGCACCACCACGACGCGCGCAGCGTCGTCTTCACCGGCTCGCAGCTCCCCATGGGCTCCGCCGACGGCGACGGCCCCGGCAACCTCTACGACGCCCTCCTCACCGCCGCGACCACGCGCGGGCTCGGCGTCCTGATCACCTTCGCCGGCCGGGTGCACGCCGCCCGCGGCACCGTGAAGACCCAGGCCGTCGCCCTCGACGCCTTCGCGGACCCCTCGAAGGAACTGCTCGGCAAGATCGGCTTCGGCAAGGTCGCCGTACTCCGCCACCCCGAGCGCCCGGCCCCCCTCACCCTGCCCGCCATGCCCGAGCTGCCGCCGCGCGTCGACATGGTCATGCACCACGCCGACGGCGACCCGCTGCTGCTGAACGCCGCCGTCGAGGCCGGCGCCCAGGGCATCGTCCTCATCGGCACCGGCGCCGGCAACGCCACCCCCGAGATCGTCGAAGCCGTACGCGCCGCCGTGGCCCGGGGCGTCCTCGTCGCCCTGACCACACGGGTCGCCGCCGGCCCGGTCACCGAGATCTACACGCACGGCGGAGCGGTCGACCTCGTCGCCGCCGGCGCCGTCCCCACCGGCACCCTCCGCGCCGGCCAGGCCCGCATCGCCGTCCTCGCGGCCCTCCTCTCGACCACCGACCCGGCGGCCCGCACCCGCACCCTCCGCGCCACCCTCGGCACCCCGGACCCGGCACTGGTCGACGCGTAGGGAACGCAGACGGGCCCGCCACCGCGTGACGCGGCGACGGGCCCGGCCGGGGCACCGGCACTCAGCCCCCGAACGCCCCCAGGATCCGGTCCGCCGCCGAAGTCGGCGTGACCGTGCCCGCCCGGACGGCCGCTTCCAGGGCGGGGGCGAGCTCGCGGACCGCCGGGTTCGAGCGGAGCCGTTCCAAGAGCTCGTCGCGGACCATCGACCAGGTCCACTCCACCTGCTGCGCCGCCCGCTTGGCGGCCAGCCGGCCGCCCGCCTCCAGCAGCACCCGGTGCTGCTCCAGGCGGTTCCAGACCTCGTCCAGGCCCGACGACTCCCGCGCGCTGCACGTCAGCACCGGCGGGGTCCACGCCGCGTCCGCCGGGTGCATCAGCCGCAGCGCGCCCGACAGTTCCCGGGCGGCGGCCTTCGCGTCGCGCTCGTGCGGGCCGTCCGCCTTGTTCACCGCCAGGACGTCCGCCAGCTCCAGGACGCCCTTCTTGATGCCCTGCAACTGGTCGCCCGTACGGGCCAGGGACAGGAGCAGGAAGGAGTCGACCATGCCGGCGACCGTGGTCTCCGACTGGCCCACGCCGACCGTCTCGACGAGGACCACGTCGTAGCCCGCCGCCTCCATCACGATCATCGACTCGCGCGTGGCCTTCGCCACCCCGCCCAGCGTTCCGGCGGACGGGGAAGGGCGTACGAAGGCCGCCGGGTCGACCGCGAGCCGCTCCATCCGGGTCTTGTCACCCAGGATGGAGCCGCCCGTACGCGTGGACGACGGGTCCACCGCCAGGACCGCGACCCGGTGCCCGAGGCCCGTCAGCATCGAGCCGAACGCGTCGATGAAGGTGGACTTCCCCACCCCCGGCACCCCGCTGATGCCGATCCGGCGCGCCTTCCCCGTGTGGGGCAGGAGCTCCGTCAGCAGCCGCTGGGCCAGCGCCCGGTGGTCCGCCCGGGTGGACTCGACGAGGGTGATGGCGCGCGCGATGTGCGCGCGCTTCCCGTCGAGCACGCCCTTCGCGTACACGTCGATGTCGATCTTCGGGGGCATCCGCTCGGCCGCCTACAGCTCGTGGCCCAGGTCCGCGGCCAGCCGCGTCACCAGGTCGTGGGCCGCGTCCGGGATGACCGTGCCCGGCGGGAACACCGCCGTCGCACCCATCTCCAGCAGCGTCGGGACGTCCGCGGGCGGGATCACACCGCCCACCACGATCATGATGTCCTCGCGCCCCTCCTCCGCCAGCTGCTCGCGCAGCGCCGGAACGAGGGTCAGGTGGCCGGCCGCCAGCGACGAGACGCCCACCACGTGGACGTCCGCCTCGACGGCCTGACGGGCCACCTCCGCCGGGGTCTGGAACAGCGGGCCGACGTCCACGTCGAAGCCCAGGTCGGCGAAGGCCGTCGCGATGACCTTCTGGCCGCGGTCGTGGCCGTCCTGGCCCATCTTCGCGACCAGGATGCGCGGACGACGGCCCTCCGCCTCCTCGAACCGGTCGACCAGCGCACGGGTGCGCTCCACGGACGGGGACTCGCCTGCTTCGGTGCGGTACACACCCGAGATCGTACGGATCTGGCTCGCGTGCCGCCCGTACACCTTCTCCAGTGCGTCCGAGATCTCACCCACGGTCGCCTTCGCCCGCGCCGCGTCCACCGCCAGCGCGAGGAGGTTGCCCTCCAGCCCCTGACCGGCACCGCGCTCGGCCGCGTTCGTCAGCGCCCGCAGCGCGTCCTGCGTACGCGCCTCGTCGCGCTCCTCGCGCAGCCGCCGCAGCTTGGCGATCTGCTGCGCGCGCACCGAGGAGTTGTCGACCACGAGCACGTCGATCTGCTCGTCGTTCTCCACCCGGTACTTGTTCACGCCGATCACCGGCTGCCGGCCCGAGTCGATCCGCGCCTGCGTACGGGCCGCGGCCTCCTCCACGCGCAGCTTCGGAATGCCCGCGTCGATGGCCTGCGCCATGCCGCCGGCCGCCTCCACCTCCTGGATGTGCTGCCAGGCCCGGCGCGCCAGGTCGTACGTCAGCTTCTCCACGTACGCGCTGCCGCCCCACGGGTCGATCGACCGGCAGGTCCCCGACTCCTGCTGCAACAAAAGCTGGGTGTTGCGGGCGATGCGCGCCGAGAAGTCCGTCGGCAGCGCCAGCGCCTCGTCCAGGGCGTTGGTGTGCAGCGACTGGGTGTGGCCCTGCGTCGCCGCCATCGCCTCGATGCACGTGCGCGTCACGTTGTTGAACACGTCCTGCGCCGTCAGCGACCAGCCCGACGTCTGCGAATGCGTGCGCAGCGACAGCGACTTGGCGTTCTTCGGGTCGAACTGCTTCACCAGCTTCGCCCACAGCAGGCGCGCCGCCCGCAGCTTCGCGACCTCCATGAAGAAGTTCATGCCGATCGCCCAGAAGAACGACAGGCGCGGCGCGAACGCGTCCACGTCCAGCCCGGCACCCCGACCGGCCCGCAGGTACTCCACACCGTCCGCGAGCGTGTACGCCAGCTCCAGGTCCGCCGTCGCCCCCGCCTCCTGGATGTGGTACCCGGAGATCGAGATCGAGTTGTAGCGCGGCATCTTCTGCGAAGTGAACGAGAAGATGTCCGAGATGATCCGCATCGACGGCTTCGGCGGATAGATGTACGTGTTGCGGACCATGAACTCCTTGAGGATGTCGTTCTGGATGGTCCCGGCGAGCTTGTCGGGCGAGACGCCCTGCTCCTCCGCCGCCACGATGTACAGCGCGAGGACCGGCAGCACCGCACCGTTCATCGTCATCGACACCGACATCTTGTCCAGCGGGATCCCGTCGAACAGCTGCCGCATGTCGTAGATCGAGTCGATCGCCACGCCCGCCATGCCGACGTCACCCGTCACGCGCGGGTGGTCGCTGTCGTAGCCCCGGTGCGTCGGCAGGTCGAAGGCCACCGACAGGCCCTTCTGGCCGGACGCCAGGTTGCGCCGGTAGAAGGCGTTCGACTCCTCGGCCGTGGAGAACCCCGCGTACTGCCGGATCGTCCAGGGCTGGTTCACGTACATCGTCGGGTACGGGCCGCGCAGGTACGGGGCCACACCCGGGTACGTCCCCAGGAAGTCCAGGCCCTCCAGGTCCCGGCCCGTGTACAGCGGCTGTACGCCGATGCCCTCCGGCGTCTCCCACAGCAGGTCGGCCGGGGTGGCGCCGGTGGACTCCTTCACCGCGGCACGCCACTGGTCCTCGGAAGCGCCGCCCGGCGCCGCGCCGAGGGCCAGCTCGGAGAAATCGGGGATGCTGCTCACGCGGCGCTCACTGGCCATGGGGGACTCCCATCCGGTCGAGTACGGAGGACAGCACGGCGACCGCGTCGCAGCCGGCGAACACGTACTCGTCCACGGCGTCGGCACAGGTACCGGGCCTGCCCGCGAGGAACACGGTCGTCGCACCGGCCCCGCGCAACGCGGCGGCCACCGCCGCGCCCTGCTCCTCGTACAGCGCGTCGGACGAGCACAGCACCGCCACGCCGTCCGCGCCGCTCGCCGCGTACGCCTCCGCGGCGCCCGCCGCGTCCACCGACACCGGGTCGTGCACGGGCTCGACGCCGCCCGCCTGGAACAGGTTCGAGGCGAAGGTCGCCCGCGCGGTGTGCGCGGAGGCCGGACCCAGGGCGGCGAGGAAGATCCGCGGCCGGGCGCCGGTCGCAGCCAGGTGCGCGTCACTGCGGGCGCGCAGCGCCTCGTACGCCTCGTCGCGCCGCACCCGCGGCAGACCCCCGGAAGGAGCGGCCGGGGCCGCCTCGCGCACGAGGGGCTTCTCCGACAGCAGCGGGAACTCGCTGACACCGGTGATCGGTTCGCGACGGGTGGCCAGCTTCTTCGAGCGCGCCGCCCAGGTGGCCGCGAGCCGCTCCGCGACCAGACCGGAGCGCAGCGCGGCGGCCTGGCCGCCCGCCCGCTCCACGGTCTGGAAGAACTCCCAGGCCGCGTGGGCCAGTTCGTCCGTGAGCTGCTCCACGTAGTACGAGCCGCCCGCCGGGTCGATCACCCGTGCCAGGTGCGACTCCTCCAGCAGGACGGTCGAGGTGTTGCGGGCGATGCGGCGTGCGAACGCGTCCGGCAGGCCGAGCTCGCTGTCGAACGGGAGCACGGTGACGGAGTCCGCGCCGCCCACCCCGGCCGCCATGCACGCGACGGTCGTCCGCAGCATGTTCACCCACGGGTCGCGGCGGGTCATCATCACCGGCGAGGTGACGGCGTGCTGCCGCTGGGCACCCGCGCCGGGCGCGCCGCAGGCCTCGGCGATCCGCGCCCACAGGCGGCGCGCGGCCCGCAGCTTGGCGATGGTCAGGAACTGGTCGGCGGTGGCGGAGTAACGGAACTCCAGCTGCCCGAAGGCGGCTTCGGTACCGAGACCCGCCCCGGTGAGGGCGCGGAGGTACGCGACACCCGTGGCGAGGGACAGCCCGAGCTCCTCGGCCGCCGAGCCGCCGGCCTCGTGGTACGGCAGGGCGTCCACGGTCAGCGCGCGCACGCCCGGCCAGGACGCCGCCGCCTCACGGGCCAGCTCCACGGCGGGGGCCGTGTCCAGGGCCTCGCCGGTGCGGGCCTCGTGGCCCAGCGGGTCGATGCCGAGCGCGGCGCGGGCGGCCCCGGGGGCCACCTCGCGCTCCGCGTAGAGGTCGAGCAACGCGCGGGCGGCGTCGGCGTATCCGGCGCCGGCGTCCAGGGTGATCGGGGCGAGGTCGAGGTAGACGTCCTGCAGGGCGCGGCCCAGCTCCCCGGCGGGGACGCCCTCCCGGCCGACGGTCAGCCAGAGGGAGGTGGTGCCGTTCTCCAGGTCGGCGAGCGCCGCCTCGTTGACCCGTACCGGATCACTGCCCGAGATGCGCTGGCGCACGTCCCAGCCCGCGGCGCTGTTCCCCTCGGGGGTGCCGCCCCGCACGAACGGCGCGAACCCGGGGAAGCCGGTGTCCGGGGAGTCCGCGTCGGGGCCGGCCGCGTCGGGGCGCGCCGTGTACAGCGGGCGGGTGATGAGCCCGTCCTCTAGTTTGGTGGACAGTGCTGCTTCCGCTGCCTCGCCGGTGACTTCCTTGCCCGACTTGCGCAGTACGCCCTCGACGAGGCGTTGCCACTGCTCATGTGTCGCGTCAGGAAATTCGGCGGCCAGGGAGAGCCCGTCGTCAGGCAGGACCGTCATGGCTCGAATGCTAGGGGTGGCTACTCGACGGTTACCAGAACCACCGGATGTGATCTCCCCCTCTCAGATGAGCTGTGGGTAGGCGGACGCGGCGGACCCCTGGGCACCGCCCGCCGGGTCCCGGAACAGGGGGCCGAGCAGGACCGTCGCGGCCGCCTGGGGGAGCACGGCGGGGCCGGCGTGCGGGGCGACGATCCGGGCCGGGTCGTCGCACGCGCGGGACCGTTCCAGGGCGGCGGTGCGGATCTCGTCGAGGTACTCGTCGTGCAGGACGCTGGAGAGCTCCGTGACGACCATGACCGCCGGGTTGAACACGTCGAGGAGGAGCGCCGCGGCCCGGCCGACGTCCCGGGCGCGCTCGCGCAGCAGGCGGTCCGCACGCGGGTCGCCCGCGGCCGCGGCGTCGGCCAGCAGCGGGACCGACGGGTCGGGGACGATGCCCCGCCGCACGGCCTCGGCGCCGAGCGCGGTGTCGGAGGCCGCCGCCTGGAGGCACCCCGTACGGCCGCAGGCGCAGACGGCGGCGGACCCGGGCACGGGGAGGTGCGCGACGTCGCCGGCGGCCGAGCCCGGACCCCGGTGGACGGTGCCCTCGATGCCGAACGCGGCGTCGACGACGTTGCCGATGAACAGGTGGACGAGGCTGCGGCGGGCCGCCGGGTGCCCGAACAGGACCTCGGCGGCGGCGACGGCCCGGGCATGGTTGTCCACACGTACGGGCAGCCCGAGGGCGGCGCCGAGCTCCTCGGCGAGGGGGCGGTCGTGCCAGTCGAGCGCGGGGTGGCGCACGACGGTCCCGGTATCGGGGCGGACCCAGCCGCCGAGGGCCGCGCCGACACCGAGGAGGGGGCGGCCGCCGGTACCGGACTCGCGCAGGGAGTCGCGGAGGAAGTCACGGAGCCCGGCGGCGATACGGGCGGGGTCGTTCCGCCCGGCGTGGTGCGGGAGGGAGCGGCGGGCCAGGGTCCGGCCGCGCAGGTCCACGAGGCTGAAGGTGGAGGCGGGCACCCCGATGTGCAGCCCGGCGGCGACCGGCCCGCCGACGGCCCCGGTGTGCAGGTCCAGCGGCACGCGCGGCCGCCCGGACCCGGCGTGCGCCGAGGGCCCGGGCAACTCGCGCAGCAGCCCGGCCCGCAACAGCCCGGTCGCCTGCCGCGACACCGCGGCCGGACTCAGCCCGCACAACGCGGAGATCCCGCTCCGCGCGACGGGCCCGTGGTCCAGCACGGTCCGCAACACGGCGGCGGCATTGACGGCACCCCGGCCGTCGCCGGGCATTCTGCTCATGGGTCGATGATGCCGGTCGGGGACGGGGCACTCGCGGTGCGGGCCCCCGGCCGCGGGCGGGTACGCCGACTCGTGGGGCCGGCCGGCGCGGTGCGGTGCGGTGCGGGACGGGGCGCGCGGTGCGGGCCCGCTATCTCCCCCTCGACCCCCCGGGCCCGCTCGGTGGTTGCCCACCCGCCTCCCTGGGTGCGGGTGGGTGCGTACGTCGGCTCGTGGGGGCAGGTTCGACGGCCCGGCCGGAGCGGGGCGGGGCGGTGTTGGCCCGGGGTGTGCCGGGGTGCGCAGCGCGCGGCCGCGGGGCGCGGGGGCTCCAGGCCCCGCCGGGCGATGGGCGGCTTCGGTTGCGGGGCGATGGGGTGGGGGAGCGGTGCTCCCTGGGCCGCTCAGAGACGGCCCAGGCCGGGCCCCGCTCTCCCCGTCCCCCCGCACCGCGACATGGCGGGGGCGTTGCGGGGCCGTGAAATCCGGCCAGGGGTTTTCGGCCGGGCAGTGTGGAGAAGTTGCAGGTCAGCGGGGGTGCAGGAGGGGTGCGGCAGGGGTTCGTCGGGTGGTGGGGCGGGGGTTGACCCCGTGCGGTGGCGCTGACAGGCTCCGAGCCATGACCGCGAACGCGCACCTCGCCCCGCGGCTCCACATCTCCGGCCCCTGTAGCGCGCCGGGCCGGTGTCCGGGCCGCTGTCCGGCCCTTCTCGGGGCCTGAGCCCCCGACCCGTCGGCCCCCGGCCGCCCCGCACCCCCGCCGCGTGATCGCGCCGGGGCCCGGGGCGCAGCCCCGGCCGCTCCAGCGCCACCGTTCTGCCGTGCCCCGGCGTACCGCCGGGTCCGGGTCAATGCTGCGCCCATTTCTTCCGCTGCGGAAATAAACCCAGGAGTCCTCATGGCCACCGCGACCGCCACCGACACCGCGACCGACACCACCTCCCACACCACCACCGTCACGAAGATCGGCGGCCGTATCGGCGCCGAGATCGGCGGCGTACGCCTCGGCGGCGATCTCGACGCCGGGACCGTCGCAGAGATCAGGGCCGCCCTGCTCGCCCACAAGGTCGTCTTCTTCCGCGACCAGGACCACCTCGACGAGGCCTCCCACGAGGCCTTCGCCCAGCTGCTCGGGACGCCCGTCGCGCACCCCACCGTGCCCTCCGCGGACGGCCGGTACGCGCTCGGCATCGACTCCCACCACGGCGCCCGCGCCAACCAGTGGCACACCGACGTGACCTTCGTCCCGGCCTACCCGGCCTTCTCGATCCTGCGGGCCGTCACCATCCCCCCGTACGGCGGCAACACCCTGTGGGCCAACACGGCCACCGCCTACTCCCACCTGCCCGAGCCGCTGCGGGCGCTCGCCGACGGGCTGCGGGCCGTGCACTCCAACGAGTACGACTACGCCGCCCTGAAGCCCGACGCCCTTCCCGAGGCCCTCGCCCAGTACCGCGAGGTGTTCACGTCCACGAAGTTCCTCACCGAGCACCCGCTGGTCCGCGTCCACCCCGAGACCGGCGAGCGGACCCTGCTCCTCGGCAACTTCGTGCAGCGGATCCAGGGCCTGACCGGCCGGGACTCGCGGGCCCTGGTGGACCTCTTCCAGGCGCACGTCGAGAGCCCCGAGAACACCGTGCGCTGGCAGTGGCGCGCCGGTGACGTCGCGATCTGGGACAACCGCGCCACCCAGCACTACGGCGTCGACGACTCCGACGACCACGAGCGCACCCTGCGCCGGGTCACCGTCGACGGCGACGTCCCGGTCGGGCCCGACGGGGAGCCGTCCCGCCTGATCAGCCCCGAGAGCGTGCCGGAGCCGTCCTTCGGGATCGCGTCCGGGGCCTCCTCCTCCGCCTCCGTCTGACCCCACGCCCGAGAACGGAGTACGCCGTGCCGTCCAAGCTGCTCGCCCTCACCGGCAGCCCCTCCGCCCACTCCCGCACCGAGGTCGTCGCCGATCACGTGCTGCGGCGCCTGGCCCATGCCGGGTTCGAGACCGCGCACCTGGCCGTGCGCACCCTGCCCGCCGCCGACCTGCTCTCCGCCCGGCGCGGTGAGCCGGAGATCCGCCGCGCCCTGGAGGCCGTCGCCGAAGCCGACGGCCTGGTCATCGCGACGCCGGTCTACAAGGCCTCGTACACCGGGCTGCTCAAGGCCTTCCTCGACCTGCTCCCGCAGGACGGCCTGGCCGGGAAGACCGTCCTGCCGCTGGCCACCGGCGGCAGCCTCGCCCACGTCCTGACCATCGACTACGCCCTGCGCCCGGTGCTCGCCGCGCTCGGCGCCCGGCACGTCACCGCCGGCCGGTTCGTCCTGGACTCCTCCGTCGAGCGGGGGGCCGGCCCCGACCGGCTGCGTCCCGAGGCGGAGCTGGACCTCTTCCAGGCCGTCGACGAGTTCGCCGACGCCTTCCGCTCCCTCCCCGCCTTCTCCGCCCTCACCACCGTCCCGTAACCCAAGGAACCGTCATGTCCGCAGCACCCACCACGGCCACCCGTTCCCGGCGCCAGTTCCTGACCCTGCTCGGCATCTCGGCGGCCGCGGTGAGCTGCGGCACGGCCACCGCCACCGGAGGCGGCTCCGGCCGCTCCGGCGGCCAGGTCACCACGCTCAAGTACCAGGGCAACGTGGGCTCCGTCACCCTTCCCGAGCTGGCCGCCGACCTCGGCCACCTGGGGGACCTCAAGCTGGAATGGGTCGGCAACACCATCAGCGGCCCGCAGGACATCCAGTCGGCCGCCACCGGCCAGATCCACTTCGGCGGCGCCTTCAACGGCGCGATCGTCAAACTCGCCTCCAGCAAGGCTCCGATCACGTCCGTCATCTCCTACTACGGGGTCGACCAGGACGCGTTCAGCGGCTACTACGTCCTGGAGGACAGCCCGATCCGTTCGGCCCGCGACCTGCTCGGCAAGAAGGTCGGCATGAACACCCTGGGCGCGCACTCCCAGGCCCTCCTGGACATCTACCTGAGCCGCAACGGGCTGTCGAAGGCCGATTCCGCCAAGGTCGAGGCGCTCGTCGTGCCGCCGGTCAACACCGAGCAGGTGCTGCGGCAGAAGCAGATCGAGGTCGGCGTGCTGGGCGGCGTGCTGCGCGACAAGGCGCTCGCGTCCGGCGGGATCAGGCCGCTGTTCAGCGACTACGACCTGCTCGGCAAGTTCAGCGCCGGTTCGTACGTGATGACGAAGCAGTTCGTGAAGGAGAACCCGGACACCGTACGCACCTTCGTCACCGGGGTCGGCAAGGCCATCGAATGGTCGCGCACCACCCCGCGCGAGGAGGTCATCGCCCGTCAGACCGAGATCGTCAGGAAGCGGGGCCGCAACGAGGACACCGCCACGCTCCAGTACTGGCGCTCGTACGGGGTCGCCGGGCAGTACGGGCGCATCGAGGACAAGGAGTTCCAGCTCTGGCTGGACTGGCTCGGCGAGCGGGGCGAGATCAAGCCCGGCCAGCTGAAGGCCGCCGACCTGTACACCAACGAGTTCAACGGCCAGGGGAAGGGCTGATCCGGCGTGGCCAAGATCGTGTTCGAGTCCGTGACCAAGACGTTCCCGGTCAAGGGGGGAGGGCGGGGAGCCGAGTTCACCGCGCTCGACGGCATCGACCTGGAGATCGAGGCGGGGGAGTTCCTGGTCGTCGTCGGCCCCAGCGGCTGCGGCAAGTCCACGCTGCTGGACCTCCTCGGCGGCCTCACCCCGCCCACCTCCGGCCGGATCCTGCTCGACGGCGCGCCCGTCACCGGGCCGGGTCTGGACCGGGGCATCGTCTTCCAGCAGTACGCGCTCCTGCCCTGGCGCACCGCGCTCGGCAACGTCGAGTTCGGCCTGGAGGCCACCGGCGTCCCGCGCAGACAACGGGCGGCGAAGGCGCGCGAGTTCCTGGATCTGGTGGGACTCGGCGGATTCGAGGACCGGCATCCGCACGAGCTGTCCGGCGGGATGCGCCAGCGGGTCGCGATCGCCCGCTCGCTGGCGTACGACCCGGACGTGCTGCTGATGGACGAGCCCTTCGCCGCGCTGGACGCGCAGACCCGCGAGTCCCTCCAGGACGAGCTGCGGCGCATCTGGCAGCGGACAGGAAAGACGGTCGTGTTCATCACGCACGGCATCGAGGAGGCCGTGTACCTCGGGCAGCGGGTGGCGGTCATCACCTCCCGGCCCGGCCGGGTCAAGGAGGTCGTCCCGGTCTCGCTCGGCGACCGGCTCACCGGGGCCACCGGCGAGGACCTGCGTTCCAGCCCGGAGTTCGCCCGCTACCGCCACGAGATCTGGAGCCTGCTCCACGACGAGGTGGCCCGCGCCCAGCAACTGGAGAAGGAAGAGGCCGCCGCATGAGCACCGAAGCACCGGCACCCGCACCCGTCGGCGTCACCGCCGACATCACCGCCGCGCTCACGCGCGCCGAGCCGCTGCCGGCCCCGGGGGACGTACGGGAAGCGCCCCGGCCGGCGGCTCCCGCCCCCGCCGCCCCCGCCGCCCCCGCCCCCGCCGCGCCGGCCGTCCGCCGGGCGGCCCGGGGGGTCCCGGTACTGCGGTGGCTGCGGGCCGGGCTGCTGCGGTCGGCGGCGATCCTCGCCCTGCTCGCGCTGTGGGAGGCCGCGCCCCGGCTCGGGCTGGTCGACGCCACCTTCCTGCCCCCGGTCAGCGAGGTGGCGCGGGCCTGGTGGGAGCTGCTCGGCGACGGTCAGCTCGGGGAGCACGCCCGGGCCAGCCTCGCCCGGTCCTTCGGCGGCTTCGCCATCGCCGTCGCCGTGGCCGTCCCGCTGGGGCTGCTGATCGGCTGGTACCGGCCCGTCGCGGTGTTCCTCGGCCCGCTGCTGGAGCTGTTCCGCAACACGGCGGCCCTCGCCCTGCTCCCCGTCTTCGTGCTGCTCCTCGGCATCGGGGAGACCTCGAAGGTGTCGATCGTCGTCTACGCCTGCGTCTGGCCGATCCTGCTGAACACCATCAGCGCCGTCGGCAACGCGGACCCCACCCTGGTCCGGCTGGCCCGGTCGATGGACCTCTCCACCCCCAGGCTCTTCCAGAAGGTGATCCTGCCGGCCTCGGTCCCCGCCGTCTTCACCGGCATCCGGCTGGCAGGGGCCGTGTCGATCCTGGTCCTGGTGGCCGCCGAGATGATCGGCGCCAAGGCGGGGCTCGGCTACCTGATCAACGCCTCGCAGTTCAACTTCGCCATCCCGCAGATGTACGCGGGGATCGTCACGATCTCGGCGATCGGCGTGGCCTTCAACCAGGTCCTGGTGGCGGTCGAACGCCGGCTCAGCCTCTGGCGCGTCCCCGCCTGACCCCCGGCCCGCGCGCCCCGCACCCCTCGCCTTCCCGCCTGCCCGCCCGACCCAGGGAACAGACATGCCCGCACCCCGTACGCTCCACCTCAACGCCTTCCTGATGAACGCAGGCCACCACGACGCCGCCTGGCGGCACCCGGCCAGCAGCCCCGAGCGCGTCACCGACGTGCGCTACTTCCAGGAGCTGGCCCGCACCGCCGAGCGCGGACGGCTGGACTCGATCTTCTTCGCGGACGGCGTGGCCCTGTGGGGCAAGGCCCGGTACAACGCCCTCGGCGGCTTCGAGCCGATCACCCTGCTCTCCGCGATCGCCGCCGTCACCGAGCACATCGGCCTGATCGCCACCGTCTCCACCACCTTCAACGAGCCGTACAACCTCGCCCGCAAGTTCGCCTCCCTCGACCACATCAGCGGCGGCCGCGCCGGCTGGAACATCGTCACCTCCGGCACCCTCGACGAGGCCCGCAACTTCAACCGGGAGGAGCACCTGGAGCACGGGCTGCGCTACGACCGGGCCCGCGAGTTCCTCGACGTCGCCACCAAGCTCTGGGACAGCTGGGAGGACGACGCGATCGTCCTCGACAAGGAGCGCGGCGTCTACGCCGACATCGACAAGCTCCACCCCGCCGCGCACAAGGGCGACTACTTCGGCGTGGCGGGTCCGCTCAACGTGCCCCGCTCACCGCAGGGGTACCCGCTGCTCGTGCAGGCGGGTTCGTCCGAGGCCGGCAAGGAGTTCGCGGCGCAGTACGCCGAGGCCGTCTTCACGGCGCAGCAGACCCTCGCCGACGGCCAGACCTTCTACAAGGACCTCAAGTCCCGCCTCGCCCGCTACGGCCGCGGCGAGGACGAGCTGCTCGTCCTGCCGGGCATCGCCCCCGTCATCGGTGCCACCGAGGCCGAGGCGAAGGCCCTGGAGCGGGAGCTCACCGAGCTCCAGGTGCCCGAGTACGGGCTCGCCCAGCTCTCCGGGATGCTGGGCACCGACCTCACCGGGGCGGATCTGGACGGCCCGCTGCCCGAACTTCCCGAGGAGCGGGAGATCAACGGCAACAAGAGCCGCTTCACGCTGGTCGCCGAGATCGCCCGCCGTGACGGGCTCACCCTGCGGGAGCTGATCGCCCGCCTCGGCGCCGGCCGCGGCCACCGCGTCTTCGCCGGCACCCCGGAGCAGATCGCGGACCAGCTGGAGGAGTGGTTCACCCGGGGCGCCGCCGACGGGTTCAACATCATGGCGCCCGTCCTGCCCACCGGCCTCACCGACTTCGTCGACCAGGTCGTGCCGATCCTCCAGGACCGGGGCCTGTTCCGCACCGAGTACACGGGTACGACCCTGCGCGAGAACTACGGCCTCGCACGTCCGGCGAACCGGTACGCGCAGGCCGTCGGGTAGGGGCTGCGGCAGCGGGGCGCGCGGCCGCCGGAGTCCCGTACTCCGGCGGCCGCCGCATGTCGTCAGAGGGTGAGGACGATCTTGCCGCGGGTGCGGCCCGCAGCGCTGAGCTCCCAGGCCTTCGCGGCCTCGGCGAGCGGCAGCGCGTGCTCGACGTTGACCGCGAGCCGGCCCGTGTCGGCGAGTTCCGCCAGGAACGTCAGGTCGTCGGTGTCCGGGCGCACCCAGATCTGGTGCGCGCCCTTGGCGGCGGCTTCGTAGTCGGCGATGGAGACCACCCGGCCGCGCTCCTTGACGAGCGACTGGAGGATGTCCACGGCGCCGTCGCCGAAGAAGTCCAGCCCGGCGTCGATGCCTTCGGGGGCGAGTGCGCGGATCCGGTCCGCGAGGCCGTCCCCGTACAGGACGGGCTCGGCGCCCAGCGAGCGCAGGTAGTCGTGGTTGTGCGCGCCGGCCGTGCCGATGACGCGCAGGCCGAGCGCGACGGCGATCTGCACGCCGAAGGAACCGGTGCCGCCCGCCGCGGAGTGGATCACGACGGTCTCGCCGGCCTTGAGGCCCACGCGGGTGAGGGACTGGTACGCGGTGAGGCCGGCCAGCGGGATGCCCGCGGCCTGCTCGAAGGTCAGGGCGCGCGGCTTGCGGGCCAGCGTCCGCACGGGGGCCGAGACGAGCTCGGCGTAGGTGCCGAGCTCGACCCACTCCTTGCGGACGTACCCGTAGACCTCGTCGCCGACGGCGAAGTCGAAGGTGTCGGGGCCGACGGCCTCGACGACTCCGGCCACGTCCCAGCCGGGTACGACGGGGTAGCGGACTTCGAGGATCGGGTCGAGGTATCCGGCGGCGAGCTTCCAGTCCACCGGGTTGACCCCGGCGGCCTTGACCCGGATCAGGACCTCCCCCGGGCCGACCTTGGGCTCGGGTACCTCAACGAGCTCCAACGGGGCCG
The DNA here is from genome assembly GCF_045160885.1 of Streptomyces sp. NBC_00158. Classification (NCBI taxonomy): domain Bacteria; kingdom Bacillati; phylum Actinomycetota; class Actinomycetes; order Kitasatosporales; family Streptomycetaceae; genus Streptomyces; species Streptomyces sp. NBC_00158. The sequence continues at coordinate 1,512,932 of NZ_CP108161.1, read as the reverse complement.
GAGTTCCGTAGCTGCTGTACGTGATTGCCTTCATGTACGCCACAACCGAGCAGGTCACGGCGGGAATTCCGGGCCGACACCCCGGATCGAGCGGTCCTCAAGCGGGGAGGGAGTTGCGGTGCGAGCGCCGCCGGGCCGCGCTGAGCAGCGCCTGGATCTGGGTGCCCGCCTGGTCGACGTCGTCGAGGACGGAGGGGAAGGGCAGCCGTACGTCGCGGTGGCCGGTGCGCTCCTCCAGGCGCAGGGTGATCCCGTACCGGTCCATGGCGAGCGGCAGCGCGCGGACGACGGCGGCCGAGGGCAGCGGCCGCACCAGCCGCAGCAGCAGGGTGACCAGCTCGGGGTGGTCGTCGAGGAGGTGGGTGAGCATCCCGGCCTCGTAGGGGGCCAGCGGGTCGGGCCAGGCCTCGTCCAGTTCGTCCAGACCGATGTACGAGGTGCCCCGCGCGGTCTCCAGTACGGCCTGGCCGTACTCCACACAGGTGGTGGTGCCGGGGGCGGAGGACTCGTCGGCCCAGGGCGTCAGCAGGTGGCCCAGGACGGTGACGCGGGCGCGCACCCGGTCGCGTACGGGGGTCGGGGCGATGTCGGTGAACTCCAGACGGATGGCGGGCAGTCCGTCGTTCAGGAGGGAGGCGGGGTGTCCGGCCAGGGGTGCGGCGGGGTGCAGGTGCAGCCGGCCGAGCACGTCCCCGCCGTCCAGGTTGCGGACCTCGTGGCGCTCGCCGTCGATGACGACCGTCATGGAGTGGGCGGCGGCGAGGACGGAGCGGACCAGTTCGGCCTCGGTGGGCCGGGCGGGGGGCGTGGCGGCGGGGGCACCGGGCAGGCGCATGCGGATCTCTCCCTCATCGGAGATTGACTTAGGTATGCCTAACCTAACCTATCTCCGAGTCGGGGAGTACCCCGCGCGCCAGCCGCCCGAGCGTCCCGGCGATCCGCTCGGGCGCGAAGCCCAGGGTGTGCCGCTGGAACTGGTAGACCTCCGGGGAGAGCGGGCTGAGCAGGGCGTCCACGCTGACGTCGGGATCGTCGGCGCCCGCCTCCACGAGCAGGGCCCGGACGTGCGCGCGCCAGTGCCGGTACGTGCCGCCCGCGAACCGGGCCGGACCCGGACCGATGCCCAGCACCAGCGGAAGGTGCCGCTCCAGGTGCTCCAGGGCCGCCGCGTAGAAGGCGGCCAGCCGCTGCGCCGGAGGAGCGCCGGGCCCCAGCGGCGGCGGGCCGAACGCCAGGCGCCCGCGCAGGATCCGCTCGTGCTCGTCCAGCAGCGCGGCGGCCACGGAGGCCGGATCGGGGAACCGGCGGTAGAGCGTGGCCCGGCCGACGCCGGCCGCCTTGGCTATGTGGTCCATCGTCACGCCGCGCGGATCCCGCTCGGTGAACAGCTGCTCCGCGGCGGCGAGGATCTGCGCGCGGTTGCGGATCGCGTCCTCGCGCCGCAGCGGCCGTACGGCCCCGCCGGTCCCCCCGGCGCCGCGCGGGGCGGGCCCGGAGCCCGCGATGTCGCTCAACGTGCGGACCTCGTCGCCATTGGTCATGGCGGCGACCCTACGTCCTTCGTGTCGGTGTTGGGCTGAACGGGTGAAACACGAGAGGATGGGTGGATGCACATGAAGCGCACGGCCGAGGCGGCCCGGTGAGCAGGTACGACGTCACCGACGAGCAGTGGGAGGGACTCGCGCAGGTGGTGCCGCTGCGCAGTCGCAACGAATGGCCCTCCCGGGTGGACCACCGCACGATCCCCAAGGCCGCGGGAGCGGCCGCGGCGGAACAGCAGCGGCGCTTCGTGGTGATCCGGGTCCAGATCTTCGCCGACGCGCGGGAGGTGGCGGAGTACCTGATCGCGCAGATCCCGGTCCTGCTCGACCTCACCGGCGCGGACAGCGAAGTGGCCAAGCGGATCCTCGACTTCAGCAGCGGTGTGGTCTTCGGACTGGGCAGCGGCATGCACCGGGTCGACCGCAACGTCTTCCTGCTGGCCCCCGTCGGGACCGAGGTGGAGGGGATCGCGGCGGCCGCCGTCCCCCGATCGTAGGAAGGTCGCGGCGGCGGAACGGTTCGGCGGGCGCCCCGGCACCCGGGCGGGCCGTACGGTCCGGCCATGGACGCCACCCTGGACACGGTGGGGCGCGGCCGGCCCGCCGCCGCCCCGACCGGTACACCGCCCTGCGCCGAGCCCGCGGCTGACGGCCCGTTCGACGGCCCTGACGGCCTCGGGGGCAATGAGGGCCTTGACCGCCTGGAGGGCTCCGGCGGCCTCGGGGGATCCGGCGGCCCGTTACGCCCGGCCGTCACCGAGCTGCGGCTCTCCGCCTTCGGGCCGCACCGGTCGGCCGTGTTCCCGCTGGGCCCCGTGACCCTGTTCGCCGGCCCCAGCGGCAGCGGCAAGACCCAGGCCCTGGACGCCTACCGGGCGCTGGCCGCACTCGCCTCCGGGGCCACCCTGCGCGAGGCCTTCCCCGCCCCGGGGTCCCGGGTGCCCGACCGGGCCCTGCCCGACGGCGGCGGGCGGCGCGGCTTCCGGCTCGGCTGCACGGTCGACGGCCCCTCCGGCCCCGTCCGCCTCGACCTCGCCGTCCAGGCCGAGCCCGTACTGCGCATCGCCGGCGAACGCCTCTCCCAGGACGGCCGGATCCTGCTCACCACCGCCCTGCGCGACCCCCGCCGACGCACCGTCGAGGCCGCCTGGTTCACCGGCGGCACCGTGGGCGTGACCCGCGCGCCGATGCCCGACGACCGCCTCGGCACCGGACTGCTGCCGCTGCGCGTCGCCGGGTCCACGGCGGGCCAGCGCCGGGTGCTGGCCGCCGCCGAGCAGGTGGTGGTGGCCCTGCGCGCGGTGTTCGCCTGCGACCCGGAACCCGGCCGGATGCGGGAGCCCGTCCCGGCCGGCGAGGGCCGGCTGCGGACCGACTGCGGCAACCTGGCCGACGTGCTGCGCCGGACCCGCCACGAATGCGGCACCCGCCACGCGCTGCTCGCCGGGGCGGCGCGGGCCGGCTGCGCCGGGCCGGTCGCGGGGCTGGACGTAAGGGCGGGCGCGGGCCGCCCCGGGCTCGTGGCCGCCGTGCTGGACCGCGGCCCCGGCCGGCCCGAGACCGGCCTCGACCGGCTCGGCGCGGGCGAACTGCGCTTCCTGGCGCTGGCGCTGGTCCTGCTCACCGGACCCGGGGTGCTGGAAGTGGACCCGGCCGCCGAACTGCTCTCCGCCCGCCAGGCCCTCACCGTCCTCGCCGACGGCATGGACCGGGGGCTGGACCGGCGGCAGACCGCCGAACTGCTCCGGCTGGCCCTGCTGTCCGGCGCGCGCGGGCACATCGGGCTGGTGGCGGCGGTCGGCGAGGACACCGCGGGAACCGGACGGGGGGTCCCCGGCGTCTCAGTGGTAGACCTGTCCCCATGAACGACGCAGCACCCACGGGTGACGGGCCCGCACCCCGGCAAGGCGAACGCCTGTACCAACTCCAGCGACGGCTGGCCGAATTCGCGGCCGCCCGGGACTGGGCCCCGTACCACACGCCCAAGAACCTGGCCGTGGCCCTGAGCGTGGAGGCATCCGAACTGGTCGAGATCTTCCAGTGGCTGACCCCGGAACAGTCGGCGAAGGTCATGGAAGAGCCCGAGAACGCACACAGAGTGGCCGACGAGGTCGCCGACGTGATGGCGTACCTGCTGCAGTTCTGTGAGGTCCTCGGGGTTGATGTGCTGGATGCGCTGGCCGCGAAGATCGAGAGGAACGAGCGCCGCTTCCCGGTAACCGGTACTTCGACACCAGATCGTCACTCTTCGGAGTGATGGCGTCGTCCACAACCATGTTTGTGTCCACAGATTTCCGAATACCCCTGGCTTTACTGGCTCGTTGCCTTCACTCTGGGTAGTGGAGAACGGCGGGATGTCGTGCGGACGGGGGACGGCATATGGATGCGGTACGGCTCATCGCGGCCGGCCGGCACGCGCTGGCACGGAGCGGGGAGGCATGGGACATCGTGGGCGAGGCCTGGCAGGCCCAGGCGCTCGCACAGGGGATCGGGAGCTGGCTGGCGGTCACCGGGCCGCCGGAGCTGAGAGCGGAGGCACGGGGGCTGGGGGAATCAGGAGGCAGAGGGTGCGGGGTCATCGACCGGGCGGCCCTGCGCGGTGAGGGAAGACCTCCCGAACAGCCGCCGAGGGCGGCACAGCTGACGGGGACGGCCGACGTACGGCAGGCGCTGCTCGGGCTCCAGGAGCTGCTCGGCGAGGTCGGCATAGCCCTCGTCGGGGTGGCCTGCGCGACGGACGACGAGGGCCTGTACTGGCAGTGCATAGAGTCGATCGACGCGGCGGACGAGTCGAGCGACCGGGTGCGGGCGCTGCTGCGCCGGATGGCGGCCGTACGCGAGCGGGGCTCGGCCTCGGGAGTGAGCTGACCGGCCGGGAGCGGGCGGTTGCGGGCGGGTGCGCGGCCGGGCGGGTGTGCGGCTGCGGGGTCCCGCCGCGCGCGACGGGACCCCAGCGCGGTCAGAAGGACCGGTCGGAGTGGCGGTCGGAGCGGAGCTCGCCCTCGTACGCGCGGCCCCCGGGGGCCGCCGGCGCGGCCGGGACGGTGCGGTCCGCGGAGTGCTGGAGGTCGGCGTCGAGCTGGGAGAGGTCGGCGTTCAGCGCCGCCATCAGCTCCTCCATCTGCTGGAGCAGGCCCTTCGGCGCGCCGCCCTGGGCGGGTGCCGCGGACTCCTGACGTGCGTGGTCGTGTGCTGCCTGTCCGGTCTGTCCGGGATGCTCTGGCGCGGACTCGTGGGACATGGCGGCCTCCTCGGCCCTGGCCCTTCCGGTGCGGAAGGGGGCGGTGGACGCATCGGCGGGAGGCCGCCGGCGCGCGGGCCGGGCGGTCCGGCTCCGTCCGAGCCAACGATCCCCATCGGCGCTGGTCACTGGCAGGGCGGGGGGTGGCCCTTCCGGTTGACGCAGATTCACCATTCCCAGCGATGTTGGCCGCTGTTGGCCGGATCGCCGTGAACCGGGCCGGCCGGTTGTCTCCCCGAACGGTCTTGGGAAACGGGGAGCAGCGCGAGCTGGTCGCTTCGGTCCCGGCAGGTCTTGATGCCCTGGTGGGGCGTGCCTGTGGTCCTTGGCGGGCTCGCGGTCCCGCACGTCCTCGGGTGGGGCCTGCCGGTACTGGCCGCCCCAGCGGGATGTGCAGGCGGGATCGACCGCGACGACGACGAGCCCCGCGTGGTGGGCCATGCCGCGCGCGCGTTCCCGGAAGCGGGCGGTGGGGAGTCCGGCGACCGTGCGGCGAAAGGCCTTGCCGCGCCAAATCAACTGCCGACCACCCGGCAGGGGTGGGAAGGGCAGGATGGGGGCATGGATCTTCGCATTTTCACCGAACCGCAGCAGGGTGCGAGTTACGAGACCCTCGTGACCGTCGCCAAGGCCACCGAGGACCTGGGCTTCGACGCGTTCTTCCGCTCGGACCACTACCTGCGGATGGGCTCCGTCGACGGCCTGCCGGGCCCCACGGACGCCTGGATCACCCTCGCGGGCCTGGCCCGCGAGACCAAGCGCATCCGGCTGGGCACGCTGATGACGGCCGGTACCTTCCGGCTGCCCGGCGTCCTCGCGATCCAGGTGGCGCAGGTCGACCAGATGTCCGGCGGCCGGGTGGAACTGGGCCTCGGCGCGGGATGGTTCGAGGAGGAGCACAAGGCGTACGGGATCCCCTTCCCGGCGGAGCGGATGGCCCGGCTGGAGGAACAGCTGGCCATCGTCACCGGGCTGTGGGCGACCGAGCCCGGCGCCGCCTTCGACTACCGGGGCGTCCACTACCAGGTGGAGAACTCCCCGGCGCTCCCCAAGCCCGCCCAGGCCAAGGTGCCCGTCCTCATCGGCGGGCACGGCGCGCGCCGCACCCCGCGGCTGGCCGCCCGCTACGCCGACGAGTTCAACATGCCGTTCGCCTCGGTGGAGGACAGCCGGCGGCAGTTCGCCCGGGTCCGGGAGGCCGCCGCCGGGGCGGGGCGCAAGGCGGACGAGCTCGTCTACTCCAACGCCCTGGTGGTGTGCGTGGGCAAGGACGACGCCGAGGTCGCCCGCCGGGCCGCCGCCATCGGCCGCGAGGTCGACGAGCTGAAGGCCAACGGCCTGGCCGGCTCCCCGGACGAGGTCGTCGAGAAGCTGGGCACCTACTCCGCCATCGGCTCCTCGCGCGTCTACCTCCAGCTCCTCGACCTCGACGACCTGGACCACCTGGAGCTGATCTCCGCCCGCGTCCTGTCCCAGCTCGGCCGGTAGGGCCGCCGACCGTGCCCCGCGCGACCGGCCCGCTCGCCGAAACCCTGGCCCGCAGGGCCGTACTCCTGGACGGCGGGCTGAGCAACCAGCTCGCCGACCAGGGCTGCGACCTGACCGGGGGGATGTGGACGGGCCGGGTGCTCGCCGAACGCCGCGCCCAGGTGGAGGCCGCCCACACGGCGTACGCCCGGGCCGGCGCCGAGGTGCTGATCACCGCGAGCTACCAGATCGGCCACGATCCGGACCTGCTGGAGCGGAGCGTGCGGGTGGCCGGCGACGCCGCGCGGGCCGCCTCCCAGCAGGTCTGGGTGGCCGCCTCGGTGGGCCCGTACGGGGCGGTCCTGGCGGACGGCTCCGAGTACCGGGGCCGGTACGGGCTGACCGCGGCGGAGCTGGCCGCCTTCCACCGGCCCCGGATCGGGGCACTGCTGGCGGCCGGCCCCGACGTGCTGGCGCTGGAGACCGTCCCGGACACCCTGGAGGCGGAGGCCCTGCTGCGGGTGCTGGCCGGCACGGGGGCCCGCGGCTGGCTCACGTACACGGTGGAGGGCGGCCGCACCCGGGCGGGCCAGCCCCTCGTGGAGGCGTTCGCCCTGGCGGCCGCCGCCCCCGAGGTGATCGCGGTCGGCGTCAACTGCTGTGATCCCGCCGAGGTGCTGCCCGCCCTGGAGGCCGCCGCGTCCGTCACCGCCAAACCGCTGGTGGCCTACCCGAACGACGGCTCCGTCTGGGACGCCGCCACCGGCAGCTGGAACGCCCCAGCGGCGCCCGCCCCCTGGCCCGTGGAGGCCTGGCTCGCGGCCGGCGCCCGGCTCGTCGGCGGCTGCTGCCGGATCGGCCCGGACCGCATCGCCGCCCTGGGGCCGCGCCTGGCCTGATCCGGGGCGAACGCAAGGGTCCGCGGCCGACTATCACTCGATCGGGTGAAGGCTCTTTCTGGTCGGCTCCTGCTGGGATAGGCAGGACAGATGAAGCGCACCAGCAGGACGGGCGCCGCCGCCAGGCGCCGCATCACCCGCTCCAGGGCGTGCGGGGAGAAGAAGCAGTTCGCGAACGAGGCCGCGGCGGAACACGCCGCGAGCGAGATGAACCGGATCCAGCCGTGGCAGCACGAACGGATCGCCTACCTCTGTCCGTACAGCGGCACCGAGCCCCACTGGCACATCGGCCGTCCGCTCAACATCCCCAAGCAGCGCTGACACCGTAAATCCGTTCGCCCCGACGGTGGTGCCCGGGTCATGCTGGAGCCCATGTTCCTGACGATCAGCACCACCGGCACGACGGAGAATCCGGCCACCGACCTGGGCTTTCTGCTGCACAAGCATCCCGGCAAGGCGCAGGCGTTCTCCACCTCGCACGGCACCGCCCACGTGTTCTACCCCGAGGCCACGGCCGAACGGTGCACGGCGGCGCTGCTGCTCGAGGTGGACCCCGTCGCGCTGGTACGGCGCGGCCAGGGCAAGGGCCGGGGCGGTGCGCCCGACGCGGCCCTCGCCCAGTACGTCAACGACCGCCCGTACGCGGCCTCCTCACTGCTCGCCGTCGCGCTCAGCGGGGTCTTCCGCACCGCCCTCAAGGGCCAGTGCGCACTCCGCCCCGAACTGCCGGGCCGGCCGCGCCCGCTGCGGATCGAGATCCCGGTACTGCCCGCCAGGGGAGGACCGGAGCTGGTGCGCCGCCTGTTCGGCCCGTTGGGCTGGGAACGGGTGGAGTGCGCGCCGATCGCGCTCGACGAGCGGTTCCCGGAGTGGGGCGACAGCCGCTACGTGCGGCTCGTGCTGGAGGGCGTGCTCAGGCTGGAGGACGCCCTGCGCCAGCTGTACGTCCTGCTGCCCGTGCTCGACGACGCCAAGCACTACTGGATCGCCCCCGACGAGGTCGACAAGCTGCTGCGCGCCGGTGACGGCTGGCTCGCCGCGCACCCCGAGCACGCGCTGATCACCGCCCGCTACCTGGCCCGCCACAAGCGGCTCACCCAGAACGCCATGGAGCGCCTGGAGCTGGCCCGGCTGGCGGAGGCCGACGGGAGCGAGGCCGAGGAGCTCGACAACGCCGTGGACGGCACCCCCGAAGGCGCCGACGGCCCCGAAGGCACCCCCGAAGGCCCCGACGGGACCCCCGCCGCCCCGGAGCGGTCCGTACCGCTCGCCGTGCGCCGGCGTGAGGCGATCCTCGGCGCGCTGCGCGGGGCCGGCGCCCAGCGGGTGCTCGACCTCGGCTGCGGCGAGGGACACCTGGTGCAGGCCCTGCTCAAGGACCCGGCGTACACGGAGGTCCTCGGCGTCGACGTGTCCGTGCGGGCGCTGACCATCGCCGCCCGCCGGCTGCGGCTGGAGCGGATGGGGGAGCGCCAGAGCTCCCGCGTCCGGCTGCTCCAGGGCTCGCTCGCCTACACCGACAAGCGGCTCGCCGGCTACGACGCGGCCGTGCTCAGCGAGGTCATCGAGCACCTCGACCTGCCCCGGCTGCCCGCGCTGGAGTACGCCGTCTTCGCCGCGGCCCGCCCCCGCACCGTCCTCGTGACCACCCCGAACGTCGAGTACAACGTCCGCTGGGAGTCCCTGCCCGCCGGGCACGTCCGCCACCGCGACCACCGCTTCGAGTGGACCCGCGAGGAGTTCCGCGCCTGGGCGGACCGCGTCGCCGGCCGGCACGGCTACACCGTCGCCCACGTACCCGTCGGCGACGAGGACCCCGAAGTCGGGGCCCCGACCCAGATGGCCGTCTTCACCATCGCCACCGAGACCCCGAAGGAGGGCGAGGCAGCATGACCACCCCCACCACCCCCACCACCGCCGAGCGCACGGCCGACCGCAGGACCCACCGCGTGCTCCCCGTCACCGACCTGTCCCTCGTCGTCCTCGTCGGCGCCACCGGATCGGGCAAGTCCACCTTCGCCCGCAAGCACTTCAAGCCCACCGAGATCCTCTCCTCCGACTACTGCCGGGGCCTGGTCGCCGACGACGAGAACGACCAGAGCGCCAGCAAGGACGCCTTCGAGGTGCTCCACTACATCGCCGGCAAGCGGCTGGCCGCCGGACGGCTCACCGTCGTGGACGCCACCAGCGTCCAGCAGGAGTCCCGCCGCGAGCTCGTCCGCCTGGCCCGCGAGCACGACGTCCTGCCCATCGCGATCGTCCTCGACATGCCCGAGTCGGTGTGCGCCGAGCGCAACGCCGCCCGCCCCGACCGGGCCGGACTGCCCCGCCGGGTCATCCAGCGGCACCGCTCCGAGCTGCGCCGCTCCCTGCGCGGCCTGGAACGCGAGGGCTTCCGCAAGGTGCACGTCCTGCGCACGGTGGAGGAGGCCGAATCCGCCGAAGTGGTGCTGGAGAAGCGCTTCAACGACCTCACCCACCTCACCGGCCCCTTCGACATCGTCGGCGACATCCACGGCTGCTCCTCCGAGCTGGAGACCCTGCTCGCCAAGCTCGGCTACGAGGACGGCGTCCACCCCGCCGGCCGCACCGCCGTCTTCGTCGGCGACCTCGTCGACCGCGGCCCCGACAGCCCCGGCGTGCTGCGCCGGGTGATGGGCATGGTCAAGTCCGGCAACGCCCTGTGCGTGCCCGGGAACCACGAGAACAAGCTCGGCCGTTACCTCAAGGGATCGAAGGTCCAGCAGACCCACGGCCTCGCCGAGACCGTCGAGCAGCTCTCCCGGGAGAGCGAGGAGTTCGTCAAGGAGGTCAGGGAGTTCATCGCCGGCCTGGTCAGCCACTACGTCCTCGACGGCGGCAAGCTGGTCGTCTGCCACGCCGGGCTGCCCGAGAAGTACCACGGCCGCACCTCCGGCCGGGTCCGCTCGCACGCCCTGTACGGCGAGACGACCGGCGAGACCGACGAGTTCGGCCTGCCCGTGCGCTACCCGTGGGCCGAGGACTACCGCGGCAAGGCGGTCGTGGTCTACGGCCACACCCCCGTCCCGGACACCACCTGGATCAACAACACCATCTGCCTCGACACCGGCGCCGTCTTCGGCGGCCGGATGACCGCCCTGCGCTGGCCCGAGCGCGAACTGGTCGACGTACCGGCCGAGAAGGTCTGGTACGAGCCGGTCAAACCGCTCGCCGCCGAGGTGCCGGGAGGACACGAGGGGCGCCCGCTCGACCTGGCCGACGTCCACGGCCGACGCGTCGTGGAGACCCGCCACCTGGGCAACGTCGGCGTCCGCGAGGAGAACGCCGCCGCCGCCCTGGAGGTCATGAGCCGCTTCGCGGTGGACCCCCGGCTGGTGCCCTACCTGCCGCCGACCATGGCGCCGACGGCCACCTCGCAGGAGGAGGGCCACCTGGAGCACCCCGCCGAGGCCTTCGCCCAGTACCGGGCCGACGGCATCGGGCGGGTCGTGTGCGAGGAGAAGCACATGGGCTCCCGCGCCACCGTCCTGCTGTGCCGGGACGCGGACGCGGCCCGCGAGCGGTTCGGGGTCGAGGACGGGCCCACCGGCTCCCTCTACACCCGCACCGGCCGGCCCTTCTTCCCGGACCCGGAGCTCACCGAGGAGTTCCTCGCCCGGCTGCGCACGGCGGTCGACCGCGCGGGCCTGTGGGAGGAACTCGGCACCGACTGGCTGCTGTTCGACGGGGAGCTGCTGCCCTGGTCCCTGAAGTCCACGGGCCTGCTCCGCAACCAGTACGCGGCCGTGGGCGCCGCCTCCCGCGCCGTCCTCCCGGACGCCGTCGCCGCCCTGGAGGCGGCCGCGGCCCGGGGCGTGGACACCGGCGCGCTGCTGGAGCGCCACCGCGGGCGGGCCGCCGACGCCGCCGCCTTCACCGAGGCGTACCGGCGCTACTGCTGGAGCACCGACGGGCTGGACGGCGTACGTTTCGCGCCGTTCCAGCTGCTGGCGGCGGCCGGCCGGTCGCTGGCGGCCGTACCGCACGACGAGCAGCTCGCCTGGCTGGACCGGCTCGCCGACGCCGACGGGGGCACGGACGCGCCGCTGCTGCGCCGCACCCGCCGGGTGTACGTGGACACCGCCGACGAGGAATCCGTCCGGGCGGGCACCGAGTGGTGGCTGGAGCTGACCGCGGAGGGCGGCGAGGGCATGGTCGTCAAGCCGCTCCAGGCGTACGCCCGGGACGGGAAGGGACGGCTGGTCCAGCCCGGGGTGAAGGTCCGCGGGCGCGAGTACCTGAGGATCATCTACGGGCCGGAGTACGCGCGTCCGGAGCAGCTGGAGCGGCTGCGCCAGAGGTTCCTGGGGCACAAGCGCTCGCTCGCGCTGCGCGAGTACGCGCTGGGCCTGGAGGCGCTGGACCGGCTGGCCGCGGGGGAGCCGCTGTGGCGGGTCCACGAGCCGGTGTTCGCCGTGCTCGCCCTGGAGTCGGAGCCGGTCGACCCGCGCCTGTGAGCCCCCGCACGGGTAAAGGCGGGGCGTAAAGCGGCAGCCCCCGTACGGCCTCGAATTAGGTCGTATGGGGGAACTTTGCCGCGGAAGCCCGGGGAAAGCGGCGGCGGGATCGTTCATCCAGGGCAGCGGAGTGTCCGCGACCCTGGAAGGACGGAACGTCACCTATGAAGATGACCGCGCGCGGAAGCATTGCGGCGCTCATGACCTGTATGGCCGCGGCCGGCGCGGCCTCCCCGGCCGTTGCCGACTCGGTCCCGGTGGGTGTCCCGCTGGAGGCGGTGGAGACCACGCTGGGCGTGCCGGCCCCGCACCTGGCCACCGGGGTCCCGGTGCCGCTCGTGGGCTCCCCGGAGGCGCCCCGGTTCCACCAGGGCGACCTGCTGCCCACCCCACTGCTCCCGGTGGTCCCGATCGCCGCCGACCTCGGGGCGACCAGCCTCACCTCCCCGGTGCCCAACCTGCTGGGCGAGCCCGAGACGGACGGCGAGGGCTCCCTGGAGTCCCCGGCCACCACCCTGATCACCCGCACCCCCGGCGCGGTCGTGGGCGCTCCGCTGACGATGCCGGACGCGAGCAACAACGGCGTCCCCAACCTGGCCGTCCCGAAGCTGGGCCTGGCCGCCCCGGACCTCATCGGCACCCCGACGGCACTTCTCGGCCTGCGCTGACCGGGTACGGCCGACCCGAGGTCGCAAAGCCGCCCGGTCTGGGAATGTGTACGGCATGGGATTCCACGTCGACTCCGAGACCGGGCGGCTGCGCCGCGTCATCCTCCACCGGCCCGACCTGGAGCTGAAGCGGCTCACACCGAGCAACAAGGACGCCCTGCTCTTCGACGACGTGCTGTGGGTGCGCCGGGCCCGCCAGGAGCACGACGGGTTCGCGGACGTGCTCCGCGACCGCGGCGTCGCCGTCCACCTCTTCGGCGACCTGCTCCGCGAGGTCCTCGACGTCCCCGAGGCGCGGCACCTGGTACTGGACCGGGTCTTCGACGAGAAGGAGTACGGGCCGCTCGCCACCGACCACCTGCGCGCGGTCTTCGACGGGCTGCCCTCCCCCGCCCTCGCGGAGGCCCTGGTCGGCGGCATGACGAAGCGTGAGTTCCTGGAGCGGCACGCCGAGCCGGTCTCGGTGCGCTTCCACGCCCTCGACACGGACGGCTTCCTGCTGGGGCCGCTGCCCAACCACCTCTTCACCCGCGACACCTCCGCCTGGATCTACGACGGGGTGTCCATCAACGCCATGCGCTGGCCCGCCCGCCAGCGCGAGACCGTGCACTTCGAGGCGATCTACCGGCACCACCCGCTGTTCACCGGCGCCGGCCCCTTCCACTTCTGGTCCCAGGGCCAGGCCGACTACCCGTCGACCATCGAGGGCGGGGACGTCCTGGTCATCGGCAACGGCGCGGTACTGATCGGGATGAGCGAGCGGACCACCCCGCAGGCGGTGGAGATGCTCGCCCGGGGCCTGTTCGCGGCCGGTTCGGCCTCGGTCATCGTGGCCCTGGACATGCCCAAGCGGCGGGCCTTCATGCACCTGGACACGGTGATGACGATGGTCGACGCGGATACGTTCACCCAGTACGCGGGACTCGGCATGCTGCGCTCCTACACGATCAGGCCGGGGGAGGGGGCGAGCGAGCTGAGGGTCAGCGACCACCCGCCGGAGCACATGCACCGGGCCATCGCGGCGGCCCTCGGCCTGGACAAGGTGCGGGTGCTCACCGCCACGCAGGACGTGCACTCGGCGGAGCGCGAGCAGTGGGACGACGGGTGCAACGTGCTGGCCGTGGAGCCGGGGGTGGTCGTCGCCTACGAGCGGAACGTCACCACCAACACCCATCTGCGCAAGGAGGGCATCGAGGTGATCGAGATCCCGGGCAGCGAGCTGGGGCGCGGACGGGGCGGTCCGCGGTGCATGAGCTGCCCCGTGGAGCGGGACCCGGTGTGACGGGGGCCGTGTGAGGGGCGCCGTGTGAGGGGCGCGGTGTGATGGACGCCGTGTGATGGACGCCGTGTGACGGACGCCGTGTGATGTGATCCACTGTTCCGTATATCAATGCAGAGCGTCGTATAGACTTCCAGCATCCCCTGTCAGCGCCACTCTGGAGAGTCCCCATGGCCACCGACCTCTTCGGCCGCAGTTTCCTCAAGGAGCTCGACTTCACCGCCGCCGAGTTCCGCGGCCTGGTCGAGCTCGCAGCCGAACTCAAGGCGGCCAAGAAGGCCGGGACGGAACAGCGCCGGCTCCAGGGGAAGAACCTCGCGCTGATCTTCGAGAAGACCTCCACGCGCACCCGCTGCGCCTTCGAGGTCGCCGCCGCCGACCAGGGCGCCCACACGGTCTACCTCGACCCCTCCGGCTCACAGATCGGCCACAAGGAGTCCGTCCGGGACACGGCGCGGGTGCTGGGCCGGATGTTCGACGGCATCGAGTACCGGGGCGACAGCCAGCAGGCGGTGGAGGAGCTGGCCGCCCACTCCGGCGTGCCGGTCTTCAACGGCCTCACCGACGACTGGCACCCCACCCAGATGCTGGCCGACGTGCTCACCATGACCGAGCACAGCACCAAGCCGCTGGAGCGGATCGCCTTCGCCTACCTGGGCGACGCCCGCTTCAACATGGGCAACTCCTACCTGGTGACCGGCGCCCTGCTGGGCATGGACGTACGCATCGTCGCGCCGAAGGCCTACTGGCCGGCCGAGGCCGTCGTGGCGCGGGCCCGCGAGCTCGCCGCGGCCAGCGGGGCCCGGATCACCCTGACCGAGGAGGTCACGGAGGGCGTGGCGCAGGCCGACTTCGTCGCCACGGACGTCTGGGTCTCGATGGGCGAGCCCAAGGAGGTCTGGGACGAGCGGATCGCGGCCCTGGTCCCGTACGCCGTCACCATGGACGTGCTGCGCGCCACCGGGAACCCGGACGTGAAGTTCCTGCACTGCCTGCCCGCCTACCACGACCTGGGCACCAAGGTGGCCCGGGAGGTGCACGAGCGGCACGGCCTGGACTCGCTGGAGGTCACGGACGAGGTGTTCGAATCCGCGCACTCGGTCGTCTTCGACGAGGCCGAGAACCGGCTGCACACCATCAAGGCCGTCCTCGTCGCGACCCTCGCCCGTCCCGCCGCGTAGTCGGCCGGATACCCGGCCGCATAGTCATGCGGGCTCCGGCGGCGGCCGGCCGGACGGTCAGGCCGTCGCCGCCGCCCGGCTCGGCAGGGTGAACCAGACGGCCTTGCCGCGCGGGGTGGGCCGGTGGCCGCAGGCCGAGCTGAGGGCCCGGATCAGCAGCAGCCCGCGGCCGTCCTCCTGCCACGGGTCGGGGGGCGGCCCGGGGCGCCCGGCGGTCAGGTCGCCCGGCGGCCGCGGGTCGCCGTCGTGCACCTCCACCTGGCAGCCGTTCGGCCGCACCTCCACGACCAGCTCGATCGGGGCGCCCCCGGAGGTGTGCTCGACGGCGTTGGCCACCAGCTCGGCGGTCAGCAGCTCCGCCGTGTCGCTGTCGGGACACCGGTCGAGGTCGGTGAGCGCGGTGCGGATCAGGGCGCGGGCCATGGGTACGGCGGCGGTCGTGTGCGGGAGGGCGATCCGCCAGGCGGAGGCGTCGTGCACGGCGGGTCCGTCCTTCCGTGAGGGGGGCGATCGGGGGAAGTCCTGCTTTCAACGATACGGACCGGGCCGGGTTCCCCGTAGGGCACCCCGGCGCGATGCCGCGGGACCAGGGCGGGGGAGCCCGAGGACCTTCGCCCCGTGTGCCGCGCCCGTACCGCCGCCCGGGTCACCACTTGTCGCGTTTCTCTGACGGCAGTCACGCTTCGGTGATAGCTTCGACGGTGTGAGCCCCTTCACCGGTTCCACACCAGAGACCGAACGGTGGCGCCACCTGCGGGTGACCCGGCAGGACGGCGTGGCCACCGTCACCCTCGACCGCCCCGAGAAGCTGAACGCGCTCACCTTCGGCGCCTACGCCGACCTGCGCGATCTGCTCGCCGAACTCTCCCGCACCCGCTCCGTGCGCGCCCTCGTCCTCGCCGGCGAGGGCCGCGGCTTCTGCTCCGGCGGGGACGTGGACGAGATCATCGGCGCCACACTCGCCATGGACACCGCCGAGCTCCTCGACTTCAACCGGATGACCGGCCAGGTCGTCCGCGCCATCCGCGAATGCCCCTTCCCGGTGATCGCCGCCGTGCACGGGGTGGCCGCCGGAGCCGGCGCCGTCCTCGCCCTCGCCGCCGACTTCCGGATCGCCGACCCCTCCGCCCGCTTCGCCTTCCTCTTCACGCGCGTCGGCCTCTCCGGCGGTGACATGGGCGCCGCCTACCTGCTGCCCCGGGTCGTCGGCCTCGGCCACGCCACCCGGCTGCTGATGCTCGGAGAGCCCGTACGCGCCGCCGAGGCCGAGCGGATCGGCCTGCTCAGCGAACTCGTCGACGAGGGCAAGGCCGACGCCCGCGCCGCCGAACTCGCCGCCCGCCTCGCCGCCGGACCCGCCCTCGCCCACGCCCAGACCAAGGCCCTGCTCACCGCCGAGCTGGACATGCCCCTGGCCGCCTCCGTGGAACTCGACGCCAACACCCAGGCCCTGCTGATGAACGGCCGGGACTACGCGGAGTTCCACGCCGCCTTCACCGCGAAACGGCCCCCGGAGTGGAAGGGCAGGTAGCCGCATGTCCGCGAGCGCCATGAGGGTCGCCGTCGTCGGCGGCGGACCCGGCGGGCTCTACACCGCCGCGCTGCTGGCCCGCCAGGGCCACGCGGTGGAGCTCTGGGAACGGGGCGCCCCCGACGACACCTTCGGCTTCGGCGTGGTGCTCTCCGACGAGACCCTCGGCGGCATCGAACGCGCCGACACCGTCGTCCACGCCGCCCTCGCCGCCGAGTTCGTCCGCTGGGACGACGTCGACGTCGTGCACCGGGGCCGGCTGCTGACCTCCGGCGGCCACGGCTTCGCCGCCCTCGGCCGCCGCCGGCTCCTGGAGATCCTCCACGAACGCTGCGCCGGCCTCGGCGTACGCCTGCGCTTCCGCGCCGAGGCCCCCGACGCCTTCGCGCTGGCCGACGCGTACGACCTCGTGGTCGCCGCCGACGGGGTGCACAGCGCCACCCGCGCGCGCGGCGCCGCGCACTTCCGGCCCACCGAGACCCCCGGCCGCTGCCGGTACGTCTGGCTCGCCGCCGACTTCGCCTTCGACTCCTTCCGCTTCGAGATCGCCGAGACCGAACACGGGGTCGTGCAGCTGCACGGCTACCCGTACGCCCCCGATGCCTCCACCGTCATCGTCGAGATGCGCGAGGAGGTCTGGCGGGCGGCCGGCCTCGACCTGTGCGACGAGGCCGAATCGGCCTCCCGCTGCGCCAAGACCTTCGCCGAGGCCCTGCACGGCCGGCCGCTGCGCGGCAACCGATCCGCCTGGACCCGCTTCCGCACCGTCGTCAACGAGCACTGGTCGCACGGCAACGTGGTGCTGCTCGGCGACGCCGCGCACACCGCCCACTTCTCCATCGGCTCCGGCACCAAACTCGCCGTCGAGGACGCCCTCGCCCTCGCCGAAGCCCTCGGCCGGCTGCCCGACGTCCCCTCCGCCCTCGCCGCCTACGAGGAGGAGCGGCGCCCGGCCGTGGCCAGCACCCAGCGCGCCGCCGCCGCCAGCATGCGCTGGTTCGAGGACCTCGCCGGATACGTGGACCAGCCCGCCCGGCAGTTCGCCTTCAACCTGCTCACCCGCAGCCGCCGCGTCACCCACGACAACCTGCGGCTGCGCGACGAACGGTTCACCCGCGCGGTGGAACGCGACTTCGGCTGCCCCGAGGACGCCGACAGCACGGGAACCCCGCCCATGTTCACCCCGTTCACCCTCCGGGGACTCACCCTGCGCAACCGCGTCGTGGTCTCGCCCATGGACGTGTACTCGGCCGAGGAGGGAGTCCCCGGCGACTTCCACCTCGTGCACCTGGGCGGCCGGGCCCTCGGCGGAGCCGGGCTGGTCATGACGGAGATGGTGTGCGTCAGCGCCGAAGGCCGCATCACCCCCGGCTGCGCCGGCCTGTGGACCGCGGAGCAGGCGGCCGCCTGGAAGCGGATCACCGACTTCGTCCACACCTCCGCGCCGGGCACGGCCCTCGGCGTCCAGCTCGGCCACTCCGGCCGCAAGGGCTCCACCCGGCTGATGTGGGAGGGCATGGACGACCCGCTCCCGGACGGCAACTGGCCCCTGGTCGCCGCCTCCGCACTGCCCTACAAGGCGGGGGTCTCCGCCGTCCCGCGCGCCCTGGAGGCCGCCGACCTCGCCGCGATCCGCTCCGACTTCGCGGCCGCCGCGGTACGGGCCGCCGACTGCGGATTCGACCTGCTGGAACTGCACTGCGCGCACGGCTACCTGCTGTCCGGGTTCCTCTCCCCGCTCACCAACCACCGCGACGACGCCTACGGCGGCCCCCTGGAGAACCGGCTCCGCTTCCCCCTGGAGGTCTTCGACGCCGTCCGCGAGGTCTGGCCCGCGGACCGGCCCATGACGGTCCGCCTCTCCGCCACCGACTGGGCCCCCGGCGGCACCACCCCCGAGGAGGCCGAACGGATCGCGGCCGCCTTCGCCGCCCACGGCGCCGACGCCGTCGACGTCTCCACCGGACAGGTCGTCGCCGAAGAGTCCCCGGAGTACGGGCGCTCCTACCAGACCCCCTACGCCGACCGGATCCGCAACGCCCTCGGCGTCCCCGTCATCGCCGTCGGCGCCATCTCCTCCTGGGACGACGTCAACTCCCTGCTGCTGGCCGGCCGCGCCGACCTCTGCGCGCTGGGCCGCCCGCACCTGTACGACCCGCACTGGACGCTGCACGCGGCCGCCGAACAGGGCTACACGGGCCCCGGCGCCCCGTGGCCCGCCCCCTACCGCGCGGGCAGCCGCAGGCCCCCGACCGGCAAGGGCTAGGTGTATTGACCCGCAGCGTTGTTCACGCGGCTGATCGGGGGCTTGCCTGCGAGTGCGGTGTGGCAGCGGTGGTGGTTGTAGGTGTGGAGGAAGTCCGCCAGGGCGGCTGTCCGCTCGTCGTTCGAGGTGTAGGGCCGCAGGTAGGCCCATTCCTCGAGGAGGGTGCGGTTGAAGCGTTCGACCTTGCCGTTGGTCTGCGGCCGGTAGGGCCGGATGCGTTTGTGGGTGATGCCCGCCGAGGCCAGCGTCTGGGTGAAGAGCTTGGACTTGTAGCAGGAGCCGTTGTCGGTCAGGACGCGTTCGACGGTGATGCCGTGGGCGGCGAAGAAGGCATTCGCCCGCTGCCAGAAACCGGCCGCGGTTTCCTGCCGTTCGTTGGCGAGGACTTCGCTGTAGGCGAGGCGGGTGTGGTCGTCGACGGCGGAGTGGACGTAGCTGTAGCCGATCACCGGTGTGCTGCTCTTGCGCTGGTGGGTGGTGGCCTGCCGGTTGTGGTCGCCGGCCGTGCGGCCCACGGCCCGCCATCCGCCGCCGTCGGGGATGTTGCCGAGTTTCTTGATGTCGATGTGGACGAGTTCGCCGGGCCGGTCGCGTTCGTAGCGGCGGATCGGCTCTCCGGTGGGCCGGTCGAGCCAGGCCAGGCGGTTCAGGCCGTGACGGGCCAGGATCCGGTGCACGGTCGAAGCTGGCAGGCCCAGGACCGGGCCGATCCGGGCAGGACCGAGCTTGCGGCTCCTGCGCAGGTCACAGACGCGGGCTTCGACCGCCGGAGGAGTCCGGTGCGGGGTCGTGCCAGGGCGGCTGGAGCGGTCGTGAAGACCGGTGTCGCCTTCCGTGCGCCAGCGGCGGACCCATTTGTGGGCGGTGGCCCTGGATATGCCCATCTCGGCCGCGACGTGCGCGACGGGTCGGCCCGAGCGGACGCGTTCGACCAGCAGTTGCCTACCGAAGACGGTCAGCCGGGCATTACGGTGGGACACGAAGACCTCCGTCGTGCAATGGGTTCCTAGACAGCTCCCACCACACCGGAGGTCTTCGCCATGTTCAAGACCTACCGAGTGTCAACAACGCTCGTGATCAATACAGCTAGGCCGTGTCTTTCGGATCAGGCCGGGCCCGATCCAAAAGACACGGCCTGGCTCAGACCGCCTCCAGCACCACCCGGTCCTCCACCGGGGTGTAGCCGAGGCGCTGGTAGACGCCGTTGCTGGTGGGGTTGGCCAGGTCGGTGAAGAGCAGTACCTCGGCCGCCCCGGCTGCGTACGCGGCCCGGCTCGTCGCGTGCGTCACCCCGGCGGCGCAGCCGCGGCCCCGGTCGGCGGGCGGGGTGTAGACGGGGCCGATGCGGGAGGCGCCGCCGATCGGGCGGGAGAAGCCGGCCAGCGACACCGGGCGGCCCTCGTGTTCCCAGAGCAGCAGCCCGCCGTACGAGATCCGGTCGAGCAGGGAGGCCTCGGAGGGACTGCCGGGAATGTCGCACTCCCGGTTGAAGGCCTCGACCCACTCCAGCAGCAGCGGCAGGTCCGGCTCGGCGGCGGTCCGGGCCCGGCCCTCCGGGGCCGGATCGGGCGCGGCCAGGGTGCCCAGCCGGTACAGGCGCAGCTCCTCCGCGACCCGGGCCGGCGTCCCCCACCCCGCCGCCAGGGCCTCCGCGTCGGCGCGGCGGGCGTTGAACCCGCCGACCCGGGTGCGCAGGGGGTCGGAGCCGAGCGCGCCCGCCAGGGCCCGGACCGCCTCGGGTGGCGTGGCGCCGAGCAGCAGCGGGAACGGCGGGGTGTGCAGCAGGGCCCCGTCGACGGTCCCGTCCGCGCCGGTCCACCAGCCGAAGAGGGGGTCGGTGTCGCCGAAGGCCCGGGGGCCCCGCCGCTGCAGGGCGTCGGTGACGGTCAGCAGGGTGGTGTTGACGACGGGCTGCGCGGCCAGCGCCGGGCGCGCGGCGGCCAGATAGGCCGCCAGATCAGTGCTGAAGGTCCATGTCATGCCCCATGCTGGCGCCCCCGGAGGCCCGCCCGCACCGCAATTTCCGCCCGGGAGGGGCGGCCTGGACGGGGTCTACGGCCGCTGCCGCACGAAGAGGGCGCCCGGGTCGCGCAGCCGGGCGTGGAGCTCGGCGAAGACGGCCGCGGACCGGTCGCCCGGCCAGTCCGCCGGGAGCAGCTCGCGGGGCAGGCCCGGGTCGGCGTAGGGCAGCCGCCGCCAGGTGTCCAGGGCGGCCAGGTAGTCCCGGTAGGCGGCCTCGGGGGTGGGCTCGGGGCCCGACTGGAGGGCGCGCAGGACCGGTTCGTGCCGGTCGAGGAACTCCTCGTGCTGCTTGGCCAGCGCGGCCAGGTCCCACCAGCGGGCCACCGCTTCGGCGGTGGGGGCGAAACCGGCGTGGGCGCCGCGGAAGAGTTCCACGTACCCGGTCAGGTGCAGCCGTTCCAGGGTGTGCGCGGTCTCGTCGGCCAGCTGGGCGGGGGCGATCCAGACACCCGGTGACACCGTCCCGAAGCCCAGCCTGGCCAGGCGCGAGCGCAGCAGGTGCCGCTTGTGCCGCTCCTGCTCCGGTACGGAGAACACGGCCACCAGCCACTCCGGGGACACCGGCACGGCCTGGTAGATCCGCCGGTCCCCGTCCTCCAGCAGCAGCCGGGCCTCCTCGGACGGCTCGTACCCGGCCGACCCGTCGGCGGCCTTCGCGGGCACCAGGAACCCGCGCCGCTTCAGCCGGGACACCGAGGACCGGACGGACGGCGCGTCGACCCCGGCCGCGCCCAGCAGCCGGACCAGCGCGGACACCGGGACGGCGCCCTCGAAGGACCGCCCGTAGGCGCCGTAGAAGGTGACGATCAGGGATCGCGGAGTGTGCTGCTCGGCCACGGTGTCACTCTAGATCGCGCAGCCGGAAGCGTTGGAGTTTGCCGGTGGGTGTGCGGGGCAGGGCGGGCAGGAAGACGAAGGAGCGCGGGCACTTGTGCGGGGCCAGTTCGCCCTTCATGAAGGTCCGCAGGGCCTCCTCCGTCAGCACCGCCCCGTCGCGCGGCACGGTGTAGGCCACCACGACCTGCCCGCGCCGCTCGTCCGGGCGGCCGACGACGGCGGCCTCCGCCACGTCCGGATGGCGCAGCAGGGCCTCCTCGACCTCGGGGCCGGCGATGTTGTAGCCCGAGGAGATGATCATGTCGTCGGCGCGGGCCACGTAGCGGAAGTAGCCGTCGGGGTCGCGGACGTAGGTGTCGCCGGTGAGGTTCCAGCCGTCCCGGACGTACTCGCCCTGGCGGGGGTCGGCGAGGTAGCGGCAGCCGACCGGTCCGCGCACCGCCAGCAGTCCCGGTTCGCCGTCGGCGACGGGCCGCCCGTAGGGGTCCACCACCCGCGCCTCCCAGCCGGGCACCACGCGGCCGGTGGTGCCGGGCCGGATGTCCTCGTCGGCGGCGGAGATGAAGATGTGCAGCAGCTCGGTGGCCCCGATGCCGTTGATGATCCGCAGCCCGGTGCGCTCGTACCAGGCCCGCCAGGTCGCGGCGGGCAGGTTCTCGCCGGCCGACACGCAGCGGCGCAGCGCCGACAGGTCGTAGGCCCCCGTGTCGTACGGGCCCAGGGTGTCCAGCATCGACCGGTAGGCGGTGGGCGCCGTGAACAGCACCGAGACCCGGTGCTGGGCGAGGGCGGGCAGCAGCACCCGGGGCGTGGCCTGTTCCAGCAGCAGCGCGCTGGCGCCGGCGCGCAGCGGGAAGACGACCAGTCCGCCGAGGCCGAAGGTGAACCCGAGGGGCGGACTGCCCGCGAACACGTCGTCGGGGCGGGGCCGCAGGACGCGGCGGGAGAAGGTGTCGGCGACGGCGAGGAGGTCGCGGTGGAAGTGCATGCACCCCTTGGGGCGGCCGGTGGTCCCGGAGGTGAAGGCGATCAGCGCGACGTCGTCGGCGGAGGTGGCGACGGCCGGGTACGGGGTCGTGTGCGGGGCCGCGAGCCGCAGCAGGTCGTCCTCGCCGGTGCCGCCGTAGGGGGTGATCCGCAGTCCGGGCACCTCGGCCTTGACGAGGTCGTCGAGGGCGTCGACGTGGCACAGGGCGTGCCGCACCTCGGCCATGGCGCACACCGTGGCCAGCTCCTGGGCCCGCTGCTGGGCCAGTACGGTGACGGCCACCGCGCCCGCCTTCATCACCGCCAGCCAGCAGGCCGCGAGCCAGGGGCCGGTGGGCCCGCGCAGCAGCACCCGGTTGCCGGGGACGACGCCGAGGTCGATGGTGAGGACGTGGGCGAGGGCGTCGACGCGCGCGCGGAGCTCCCCGTACGACCACACCCCGCCGGTGCCGTCCCGGAAGGCGGGCCGGTCCGGGCCGAACCGTTCGATGGTGGCGTCGAGCAGTTCGGTGCCGCAGTTCAGCCGGTCCGGGTAGGCCAGTTCCGGCAGCTCGAAGAGGAGCCGCGGCCAGGCGTGGGCGGGCGGCAGGTGGTCGCGGGCAAAGGTGTCGGCGTGAGCGGATGGCTTGAGCTCCAAGGCGGGTTCGCCCCCTTGCAACGTCCGGATTTTGTGGTGGAGCCGGCCGTGCGAATACGTTCCGAGCGTATCGTGATGGTGACGGCAGTCAACAGGACGCGATAAGAGTGTCCGCAGGACTTCGGCGACAGGACTTGGGGGCATTCGGATGGCCGGATTCGCGCTCGGGGCGGAACAAGAGCAATGGTGCGGCCGGTTGCGCACCCTCGCGCGCGAGCGGCTGCGGCCGCTCGCCGAGAAGGGCGAGCCCGGACGGGTGAACCGGCCCCTCCTCGCCGAACTGGGGGAACTGGGCCTGCTGGAGCGGGTATTCGGCTCCGGGGCGCTGGAGCTGTGCCTGCTGCGGGAGTCCCTCGCCTACGGGTGTACCGAAGCGGAGACGGCCCTCGCCCTCCAGGGGCTCGGGGCGCACCCGGTGCTCCGGTCGGGCAGCGAGGCCCAGCGGGAGCGGTGGCTGCCCGGGGTCCGGGCCGGCCGGCACGTGGCGGCGTTCGCGCTGAGCGAGCCCGGCGCCGGCTCCGACGCCGCGGCCCTCGCCCTGACGGCGGAGGCCGACGGGCCGGGCGGCTGGCGGCTGACGGGGGCCAAGTGCTGGATCTCCAACGCCCCCGAGGCCGATTTCTACACCGTCTTCGCCCGAACGGGTGAGGCCCCGGGGGCGAAGGGCATCACGGCCTTCCTGGTCCCGGCGGACCGCCCGGGGCTGACCGGCGAGGCGCTGGAGATGCTCTCCCCGCACCCGATCGGCTCGCTCGCCTTCGACGGCGTACCCGTCGGCCGGGAGGACGTACTGGGCGCCCCCGGGCAGGGGTTCCGCGTCGCGATGGAGACCCTGAACCTCTTCCGGCCCAGCGTGGGCGCCTTAGCGGTCGGCATGGCGCGGGCCGCGCTCGACGCGACCGTGGCCCACACCGCCGGCCGGACCGCCTTCGGCGGGGTCCTCGCCGACCTCCAGGCGGTCGCGCACCGCGTCGCGGAGATGGCCACCCGCACCGAGGCCGCCCGGCTGCTGGTGTACGCGGCCGCCGGCGCGTACGACAGCGGCGCCCCCGACGTTCCGGGCCGCGCCGCCATGGCCAAGCTCCTCGCCACGGAGACGGCCCAGTACGTGGTGGACCACGCGGTCCAGCTGCACGGCGCGGCCGCCCTGCGCCGGGGGCACCTGCTGGAGCACCTCTACCGGGAGGTCCGGGCGCCCAGGATCTACGAGGGGGCCAGCGAGGTGCAGCGCGCGATCATCGCCAAGGAGCTCTACAAGGCGGTGGCGGCCCGATGAGCCCCGAACGCCTCAACCCCCCGGAGCTGTCCCCGGCCACCGGCTTCTCCCACGCGGTGTCCGCCACCGGCTCGCGGATCGTCTTCCTGGCCGGCCAGACCGCGCTGGACGGCTCCGGCAAGGTGGTCGGCGACAGCCTGCCCGAGCAGTTCGAGCGGGCCCTCGCCAACCTGCTGACCGCCCTCGCCGCGGCCGGCGGCCACCCCTCGGACCTGGCCAGGGTGACGGTGTACGCGGTGGACGTGGAGGCCTACCGGACGCACGCCGCCGAACTGGGACGCGTCTGGCGCCGCCTCGCGGGCCGCGACTACCCGGCGATGGCGGTCGTCGGGGTGGTCCGTCTGTGGGACACCGAGGCCCAGCTGGAACTGGACGGCATCGCGGTGCTCCCGTAGGGCTACCCGTCGACCAGCCGGCGGCGGTACTCGTCGGTCGTGACCCCGCCCACGCCCCAGTCCTCCAGGGCGACTTCGTCGATGAGGACGAAGGTGGTGGCGGGGTCCTTGTCCAGGACCCTGACCAGCAGGTCGGTGACACCGGCGATGATCTCGGCCTTCTGGGCGGCCGTGGCCCCCTCGCGGGTGATCCTGACGTTCACGTACGGCATCGCGGAAGTCCTTTCGCTCAGGGGGTGGAGGGTGGTCAGGGGCGGCCGGTGACGTGGCCGCCGTCCACGCGCAGCGCGTGACCGGTGACGAAGGAGGCCCCCGCCAGGTACAGCACCGCCTCGGAGATCTCCGAGACCTCCCCGACCCGGTCCAGCAGGGCGAGCCCGCCGAAGGAGTCCACGTCGGCGCCGGAGTGCAGCGGCGTGCGGACGATGCCGGGGGACACCAGGTTGACGCGGATGCCGTCCGCCGCGAGCTCGGCGGCCAGACTGGTCGTCAGTGCGTGCACGCCGCCCTTGCTGACCACCGGGGCGGAGGCCGGGAAGCCCGCGATCCCGTGGTCCACCAGCACGGTGCCGATGTTCACGATGCTGCCGCCCCGGCCCTGGGCGCGCAGGGCCCGTACGACGGCCTGCGTGGTGAGGTAGGTGCCCTTGAGGTTGCCGGTGAGGAACCCGTCGAGCTCCTCCTCGGTCACCTCGGTGAAGGGCTTGGAGGCGAACGTGCCGGCGTTGTTGACCAGTACGTCGATGCCGCCGAAGCGCTCCAGCGCGGTGCGCACGAGCAGCTCGCCGGTCTCCGGCGCCGCGATGGATCCCGCCGCCCACGCGGTGCGGCCGGGGTGGCCGAGGGCGGCCGCGGCCTTGGCGAGGCGGTCGGCGTCGCGGCCGCTCAGGACGACGTTGGCGCCGTCGGCCAGGAAGGCGCGGGCGATGTCCAGCCCGATGCCGCTGGAGGAGCCGGTGATCAGGGCGGTGCGGCGGGTGGTGGTGTCGGTCATGACCGGTGCCTTTCGGGGGGTTCCTGGGTGACACCGGAAACGTACGAGCCCCCAACCGATAACACCACGACGGAAATTGGAGCATGTGATAATCCCAGGTTATGGATTTCGACCTGCGGGACCTGCAACTCCTCGACGCCACCGCCGAGACGGGCTCCCTGACGGCCGCCGCCGAGCGGCTCTACGTCAGCCAGCCCGCCCTCAGCCAGCGGCTGACCCGGCTGGAGGACCGCCTGGGGACGCGGCTCTTCGACCGCAAGGGCCGCCGTCTGGTGCCCAACGCGGCCGGCCGCCGGATGCTCGTCGCCGCCCGCCGCATCCTCGGCGAGCTGGAGTCGGCCACCCGCGACCTGCGCGACATCCGCGACGGCCACGACCGGCGGGTGCGCTTCGCCGCCCAGTGCAGCACCACCTTCCCGTGGCTGCCGCCCGTGCTGCGCGCCTACCGGGAGCGGGAGCCGGACATCGAGGTGCGGATCGAGACCGTCCCCGACGACGCCCCGATCCCGGCGCTGCTCGCCGACCGGGTCGACGTCGCGCTCGTCACCAAGCCGGACGCGCAGATGGACCGGGTGACCCTGACCCGGCTCTTCGAGGACGAGATGGTGGCGGTGGTGCCGGCCGGCCACCCCTGGGCGGGGCTCCCGCACCTGACCGCCGGTGACTTCGACGGCGTCGACCTGGTCCTCTACGACTTCTACGACCAGCGGCGGATCCCGGCGGAGCCGCTGCCGATCCCCGCGGGCGCCCGGCCCGGCCGGATCACCACGATGCCGGTGGTGACGGACCTGGTGGTGGAGATGGTGGCGGGCGGCCAGGGGGTGGCGGTGCTGCCCAACTGGACGGCCGCCCCGTACGCGGCCTCGCACGGCCTGGCGCTGGTGCGGATCGGCGAACGGCCGCTGACCCGGACCTGGTTCTGCGCCACCCGGCCGGGCCCCCACCCGCCCCACCTCCAGGGCTTCGTGGAGGAACTCCTCGCCCGCCTCAAGGCCTAGGTTCGTCCCGGTTCGGAGCGAAATCGCCTTGAGAACCGCTGAACTGGTGTGCGCGCAGGTCTTGTCAGTGCAATTTCACATTACTATGTTACAGCTCACACCGCGGCACGTTAATCCCCGTCAAACGCCGCGTGACGCAGGGCAGTTCGCACCTTTCCCCCACCTCCCTCCCACCTGGAGTCATCGGTGTTCCAGCACAGAGCTGTGCGTACGTCTCTCCTCGCCACCGCCGTCACGGTCACCCTCCTCGCCACCGCCGGCCAGGCCTCGACGCAGGCGGCGGAACGGGCCACCCCCACGGGCACCTTCTCCGCCGGGGTCCAGGGCGCGGTC
Source organism: Streptomyces sp. NBC_00158 (assembly GCF_045160885.1). Classification (NCBI taxonomy): domain Bacteria; kingdom Bacillati; phylum Actinomycetota; class Actinomycetes; order Kitasatosporales; family Streptomycetaceae; genus Streptomyces; species Streptomyces sp. NBC_00158. The sequence continues at coordinate 1,485,902 of NZ_CP108161.1, read as the reverse complement.
GCCACGGCGCCCAACCCGTTCGACGAGGTCGACCGCCTGGCCGACGCCAAGCCCCTCGTCCCGGCGCCCGCCCCGGCCCCCGGCGGCGGCGCCGTCACCGACGGCCGCGTCCCGGGCGCAGCCCCCGCGGTGGAGGCCCCGGGCTCCACCGCGAGCGCCGAACGCACCGAGAAGAACCGGCGGTCCGCCCAGGCCGCGCCCACCGCGAAGAGCGTCGCCGCGGGCGTCCCCTGCACCCTCGACGGGATCAAGAACCTCACCCCGGAGCAGTTCGCCGACTTCCTCGGCGACCAGGCCGTCACCGCCGACGGCTGCCTGCGCGGGCTGATCTGGACCTGGGACGCCCGTCTGGCGCCCGTCATGTCCGACGCCCACGTCCAGGCCGTCTCGCGCCGCATATCCAGCCTGGCCGCGAGCCACGACGGCCGTAACTCCTCCCACCTGGAGGAGATGTTCACCTACCTGCACGCCGTCGCCTACCACGACTTCTCGCGCGGCGAGATAGACGTCACCGACGCCCCCACCACCGCCGCGATACGCCAGGCCATCGACGACTTCGGCAACGCCGCGCGGAGCTTCGACGTCACCCCGTCCAACGCCCGCACCCTGCGCGAGGCCCTCTACGCCGCCGGCCCCGGCCTGCGCCACCACCAGATCGGCCTGATCAAGAAGGTCCTGGCCACCATGGACCCGGCGCACCCGGCCACCAACCTCGACGCCGGCTGGGCGGGCGCCGTCCTCGCCGCCCTCTCCACCAACTACCTGGGCGTCTACCCGGGCAACCAGGACGCGGCCTTCCACGCGGCGGTCGCGGGGGACGCCTCGTACCGCGCCGCCTTCAAGGCCTTCGCCGACTACACCTACCTCAAGGGCACCGGCAACGCCTGGGTGGTGCGCGACGCCCTCAGCGAGTACGCCCGCTTCGGCCAGGTGGAGGGCCTGCGCGACCAGGTCGTCGCCGACCTCGGCGGCATGCTGGACCGCGTCAAGTCCGGCCACGGCACCGACGCCTGGGCGAAGATCGTGTCCTGGCTCAACTTCTACAACGCCTGCAAGCCGTACGGGGTGTGCAAGGAGGACATCGAGAAGCAGCTCTTCCCCTACACCTACAGCTACGACAACGGCGCCATCAAGGTCCGCACCGCCCTCGACAAGGCCACCGTCGACCAGCTCTACTACGCCAGCAAGCAGGTCAAGACGCAGTTCCACCGCGTCATAGGCACCGACCAGCCGCTCGCCGGGGACCCGAACAGCACCCTCAACATCGTGCTGTACGCCTCCCGCGCCGACTACGAGAACTACCACCCGATCCTGACCGGCTACGGCACCAACAACGGCGGCATCTACATCGAGAACGGCGCCACCTTCTACACCTACCAGCGCCGCGTCCCGCAGGACTCCTCCCTCACCCTGGAAGAGCTCTTCCGCCACGAGTACACGCACTACCTCAACGGCCGCTTCGCCGTCCCCGGCTTCTTCGGCCAGGGCCCCTGGTACGAGGGCGACCGCACCACCGCCATGGACGAGGGCACCGCCGAGTTCTTCGACGGGGCCACCCGCGACAACGGCATCGCCGTCCGCAAGTCCCTGGTCAAGAGCATCATCAACGACACCGCCGGCGGCGGCCCCCGCATGACCGTCGAGCAGCTGCTCAACGCCACCTACGACGGCGACGGCTTCCGCTTCTACAGCTACGCGGGCACCTTCTTCGAGTTCCTGTGGACCGAGAAGCCCTCGCTGCTGCGCGAGATGTACGGGTACCTGCGCGCCAACGACGTCGCCGGGTACGACGCGTGGCGCCACCGCACGGGCGCGGACACCTACCTCCAGCGCGACTACAACCGCTTCCTGGACGCCCAGATCGCCAAGGTGGACCAGCTCTACGTCCCGAACACCGTCTTCACCCCGAACGAGCGGCTGCGCGACGCGGCGCTCGCCTCGGTGAAGTCCTCCTTCGCGACGGCCACGTACAACACGCCCGACTGCGTGGAGAACGGCGACCCCGGCAAGCGCCGCTTCACCTGTACCGGCCGGATCACGGCGAACCTGAAGAACTGGCGCAGCGACGACCAGAACTTCAAGGACATGTCGGAGACGGTGGACTACTTCATCCTCGACCGGGCGGGCGCCGCCTCCAACAACCTGGCCGACATGAACTGCTCCTTCGGCCCGGTGGAGATCTGGGACAACAAGGCGGCGGGCACCTCCTCCTACAGCTGCGAGGGCCCGCTCCGCAGCTGACCGCGCGCCCGGCCGGCCCCGGATCCGAACGGGGGGCGGGGCCGGCCGGGCCACCCTAGGCACACTCTAAAGAATGTGACATATTACTGACCATGGACGTCGTGATCATTGGCGCCGGCGTCGTCGGAGCCGCGTGCGCGTACTACGCGAGCCGCTCCGGCCTCTCCGTGGCGGTGGTGGACCGCGGCCCCGTCGCGGGCGGCACCACCGGCGCGGGCGAGGGCAACCTGCTCGTCTCCGACAAGGAGGCGGGCCCCGAACTCGACCTGGCCCTCCTCTCCACGGAACTCTGGCGGGACCTCGCCGCCGAACTCCCGCACGCCGTCGAGTACGAACCCAAGGGCGGCCTGGTCGTCGCCCCCGACGAGACCACCCTCAAGGCCCTGCGCCACTTCGCCGAGGGCCAGCGCGCCGCCGGGGTCGTCTCCACCGAGGTGGGCCCGGACGCCCTGCACGAACTGGAACCCCACCTGGCCCCGGGCCTGGCGGGCGGCTTCCACTACCCCCAGGACGCCCAGGTCCAGCCGGCCCAGGCGGCCGCCCACCTCCTGAAGGCCTCGGGCGCCGAGCTGTACCTGAACGAGGAGGTCACGGACCTCCTCACCCACGACGGAAACATCACGGGCGTCCGCACGACCCACCGCACCCTCCACACCCCCAACGTCGTCAACGCGGCGGGCACATGGGCCGGCCGGATCGCCTCCTTCGCCGGAACGGACCTTCCCGTCCTCCCCCGCAGGGGCTTCGTCCTGGTCACCGAACCCCTCCCCCGTGTGGTCAGGCACAAGGTCTACGCGGCCGACTACATCGCGGACGTGGCCAGCGACTCCGCAGCGCTCCAGTCCTCGGGGGTGGTGGAGGGCACCCCCTCCGGCCCGGTCCTCATCGGCGCCACCCGCGAACGCGTCGGCTTCGACCGCACCCTCTCCACCGAAGCCCTCCGCCGCCTGGCCGCCCAGGCCGCGGCCCTCTTCCCGGTGCTCGCGGACGCCAAGGTGATCCGGACCTACCACGGCTTCCGCCCCTACCTCCCGGACCACCTCCCGGCGATCGGCCCCGACCCCCGGGTGCCCGGCCTCTTCCACGCCTGCGGCCACGAGGGCGCGGGCATCGGCCTGGCCCCCGCGACGGGAGTCCTCATCGCCGCCGCCCTGACCGGAGCCGAACCCCCGACGCCCCTGCACCCGTTCCGCCCGGACAGGTTCCAGGAGGGGACGGGGACGGGGTGGGGTGTCGTCCGGGACTAAAACGAGATGAATCCGGCGCGAGGCACCTCGCGCAACCGGATCCGGATCGGGCGCCGAACATCGAAGCCCGTCCCGGACGACACCCCACCCCGTCCCCGTCTCCGGCCCGCCCCCACCCCGCCCGGCCAGGGCAAGGGCACCGCCCCCGACCCACTCCGACCCCGCCCGGCAGGGCAGACCACCCCGAGGAGACCCCTGATGCGCAGCCCCCGCGAGCTGGTGGGCGGCAGCCCGGCGGCAACGTTCCCGCTGACCTTCGACGGCCGTGAACTCCCGGCCCAGCAGGGCCAGTCCATCGCCGCCGTCCTGTGGGCCGCCGGCATCCTCGCCTGGCGCACCACCCGCGAGGGCGGCACCCCCCGCGGGGCCTTCTGCGGCATCGGCGCCTGCTACGACTGCCTCGCCACCGTCAACGGCCGCCCCAACCAGCGGGCCTGCCTCGTCCCGGCCCGCCCCGGAGACTCCGTCACCACCCAGGAAGGCGCCGGCCATGCCGACCTCGCCGTCTGAGCACACCTCCCCGGCCCCGACCACCGACCTGGCGGTGATCGGCGCCGGCCCCGCCGGCCTGGCCGCGGCCGTCACCGCCGCCGGCCTCGGCCTGCGCGTCACCCTCCTCGACGCCGCCGACCGCCCCGGCGGCCAGTACTACCGCCACCCCGCCCCCACCCTCGGTGCCACCCGCCCCCAGGCCCTGCACCACGGCTGGCCCGCCTTCGCCTCCCGCGAGGCCGCGCTCCGCGCGCACCGGGCGGCGGGCCGCATCGCATACCTCCCGGCCCACCACGTATGGACGGTGGTCCCGGCCGGCGACGGTGGATGGACCCTCCACGCGGTGGCCGGCCACGCCCCCGACGAGACCCCGGCGACCCTCCGCGCCCGCCACGTCCTCCTGGCCACCGGCGCCTACGAGCGCCAGCTGCCGTTCCCCGGCTGGACCCTTCCCGGAGTGGTCGGCGCGGGCGGCGCCCAGGCCATGCTGAAGAACAACCTCGTCCTGCCCGGCCGCCGCGTCGTCGTCGCCGGCTCCGGCCCGCTCCTGCTCGCCGTGGCCGGTTCCCTCGCCGCCGCCGGGGCCACCGTCCCCGCCGTCGTCGAGGCCGCCTCGTACACCGCGTACGCCCCCCAGGCCCCCGCCCTCCTGCGCAACCCCGCCAAGCTCGCCGAGGGCGCCACCTACGGCGGCGCCCTGCTGCGCCACGGCATCCGCCTGCTCACCCGGCACGCCGTGACCGAGGCGCACGGCACCACCCGCGTGGAGGCCGTCACCGTCTCCCGCCTCGACGGCGACTGGCGTCCGCTGCCCGGCACCGCCCGCCGGATCCCCTGCGACGCCCTCGCGGTGGGCCACGGCCTGGTGCCGCAGCTGGAGCTGGCCACCGGCCTCGGCTGCGCCACCCGCGAGACGGCCGACGGCACCGCCGCCCTGGACGTGGACGCGGAGCAGCGCACCTCCGTCCCCGGCATCTGGTCCGCCGGCGAGACGGGCGGTATCGGCGGCGCCGAACTCGCCCTCACGGAGGGGGAGATCGCCGCGCACGCGGTGGCGGGACGCCCGGCCCCCACCGCTCTCGTCCGCCGCCGCGCCCGCCTGCGCGCCTTCGCCGGCGCCATGGCCGCCGCCCACCGCCCCGGCCCCGGCTGGACCGGCTGGCTGCGCGAGGAGACGGACGTGTGCCGCTGCGAGGAGGTCCCGGCGGGCCGGATCCGCGAGGCGGTGGAGGAGCTCGGCGCGCGGGACGCCCGTACGGTCAAGCTGCTCACGCGGGCCGGAATGGGCTGGTGCCAGGGCCGGATGTGCGGTCCGGCCGTGGCGGCCCTGGCGGGCGGCGGGGTCCCGGGCCCCGACCGCCGCCCCCTGTCCTGCCCGGTCCCGCTGCGCCACCTGGCGGCCCTGGAACAGATCCCGTCCCCGGACGCCGAACTTCCCGCCCCCGGCCACTGATCGGGTCCGCCCGGACCCTTGTGGCCGACTCACACCCACTAGTAAAATGTCACACACCACACTAGGGAGTCTCCTCATGAACCACGCGCCCACCCCCGCGCCCGGCGTCGACACCCGTACCCGCCCCTGGCACGGCATCATGGTCGCCACCGCCCTGCCCCTGCGCGCGGACCTCTCCGTCGACTACGACGCCTACGCCGAACACGTCGCCTGGCTCATCGCCAACGGCTGCGACGGCGTCGTCCCCAACGGCTCCCTCGGCGAGTACCAGACCCTCACCGACGAGGAGCGGGCCCGCGTCGTCCGCACCGCCGTCGAGGCCGCCGGCGACGGCGCCCGCGTGATGCCCGGCGTGGCCGCGTACGGCAGCGCCGAGGCGCGCCGCTGGGCCGACCAGGCCGCCGAGGCCGGCGCGGGCTCCGTCCTGCTCCTGCCCCCCAACGCCTTCCGCGCCGACGACGAGACCGTGCGCGCCCACTACGCCGAGGTGGCGGGGTCCGGCCTGCCGGTGGTCGCGTACAACAACCCGTACGACACCAAGGTGGACCTGACCCCCGCCCTGCTCGCCCGGCTGCACGCCGACGGCAGCATCGTCGCCGTCAAGGAGTTCAGCGGCGACGTCCGCCGCGCCTACGAGATCGCCGAGCTCGCCCCCGGCCTCGACCTGCTGATCGGCGCCGACGACGTCCTGCTCGAACTCGCCCTCGCCGGCGCCGTCGGCTGGATCGCCGGCTACCCCAACGCCCTGCCGCAGTCCTGCGCCACCCTCTACCGGGCGGCCGTCGCGGGCGACCTCGCCACCGCCCTGCCGCTCTACAAGTCCCTGCACTCCCTGCTGCGCTGGGACTCCAAGACGGAGTTCGTCCAGGCCATCAAGCTCTCGATGGACCTCGCCGGACGCCCCGGCGGCGCCACCCGCCCGCCGCGCTTCCCGCTCACCGGGGAGACCGAGGCCTCCGTCCGCGCCGCCACCGAGAAGGCCCTGGCCGAGGGCCTCAACTAGTCCCAGGGGGGACCGCAATGCGCACGCGCCACATCTACCACGCCGTGGACTCCCACACGGAGGGCATGCCCACCAGGGTGATCACCGGGGGAGTCGGGGTGATCCCCGGCGCCACCATGGCCGACAAGCGGCTCCACTTCATGGAGCACATGGACCACGTCCGCACCCTGCTCATGTACGAACCGCGCGGCCACGCGGCGATGAGCGGTGCCATCCTGCAGCCCCCCACCCGGCCCGACGCCGACTTCGGCGTGCTCTACATCGAGGTGTCGGGCCTGCTGCCCATGTGCGGGCACGGAACGATCGGCGTGGCCACGGTCCTGGTCGAGACCGGCATGGTCCCGGCCGTCGAGCCGGTCACCACGGTCCGGCTCGACACCCCGGCCGGCCTGGTGAGCGTCGACGTACGCGTCGAGGACGGCGCGGCCACCGCCGTCACCTTCACCAACGTCCCGGCCTTCTGCGTGGGCCTCGACCTGAAGGCCGAGGTGCCCGGCTTCGGCACGGTCACCTACGACCTCGCCTACGGCGGCAACTTCTACGCCTTCGTCGAACTCGACGCCCTCGGGCTCCCCTTCGACCGGGCCCGCAAGGAGGACCTGATCGCCGCGGGCCTCGCCGTCATGGACGCGGTCAACGGGGGACCCGACCGACCCGTCCACCCGGAGGACCCGTCCATCGCCGGGGTCAAGCACGTCTACCTCGCCGCCCCCGGCTCCGACGCCCGCCGCTCGCGGCACGCCATGGCCATCCACCCCGGCTGGTTCGACCGCTCGCCCTGCGGCACGGGGACCAGTGCGCGCATGGCCCAGCTGCACGCCCGGGGGCTGCTGCCGCTCGGCACGGACTTCGTCAACGAGTCCTTCATCGGCACCGAGTTCACCGGCCGGCTCGTCGGGGAGACCACGGTCGCGGGCGTCACGGCGGTGGTCCCCACCGTCACCGGGCGGGCCTGGATCACCGGCACCGCCCAGTACTTCCTCGACCCGACCGACCCCTTCCCCGGAGGGTTCCTGCTGTGACCACGGTCCGCACCACCGACTACCACACGGCGGGGGAGCCCTTCCGCATCGTCGACACCACCGCGGGCGGGCTGCCGCCCGTCCCCGGCGACACCGTCGCCGAGCGCTGCGCCACCGCCATCGGCCCCGGCGGCTCCGGGACCATGCCGCGCCGGAGCCCCCTCGACGAGGTGCGGCGCCTGCTGGTGCAGGAGCCGCGCGGACACGCCGGGATGTACGGGGGGTTCGTGGTGCCCCCGGACGACGACGGGGCCCACCTCGGGGTGCTGTTCTGGCACAAGGACGGCTACTCCACCGCCTGCGGCCACGGCACCATGGCGCTCGGCGCCTGGGCCGTGGACACCGGCCGCGTCCCGGCGCCCGACGACGGGGACGCGCAGGTGCGCATCGACGTGCCGTCGGGCCGGGTAGCCGCCACCGTCCACCGGTCCCAGGGCCGCACCACCGGGGTCACCTTCCGCAACGTCCCGGCCCGGGTGGCCGCCCGCAAGGTCCCCGTCGCCACCACCCTCGGCCTGGCGGAGGTGGACATCGCCCACGCCGGGGCCTGCTACGCCTCCGTCGCCGCGCGGGACCTCGGGCTCCAGGTGACCCGCGCCGCCCTGCCCGAACTCGTACGCGCCGGGCGGGAGGTCCGCGCCGCCCTCGCCACGCACCCGGCGACCTGGCACCCGGGCGGCCCGCTCCTGTCCGGGGTCTACGGGGTGGTGCTGTACGAGGAGCTGCCCGACACCCCCTTCGGACCGCACCAGCGCAACGTCACCGTCTTCGCCGACGGGCAGATCGACCGCTCGCCCTGCGGCTCCGGCACCTCCGCCCGGCTCGCGCTGCTGGCGGAGGACGGCCGGCTGGGGGCGGGGGAGGACCTGCTGCACGAGTCGGTGACCGGGACCGTCTTCACCGGACGGATCCTCCCGGACGGGGTCACCGAGGTCACCGGGACCGCCTACCGCACCGGCGAGCACGCGTTCACCGCCGACCCGTACGACGCCCTCGGCGCGGGCTTCCAGCTGTGACGGGCCTCCCCGCGACGGGCTTCCTCCAGCTGGACGCCCGCGACACGGCCGGGCTGCTCACCCCCGGGCGGGCCGCCGACGCCCTGGAGGCCGCCCTGCGCGCGGGCCTGGACCCCGAGGCCTGCCCGCAGCGCACCAGCGTGCCCGCGCCCGGCGGCGAACTGCTGCTGATGCCGGCCGCGTCGGGCGCGTACGCCGGGGTGAAGATCGCCGGAGTGGCGCCCGGCAACCCGGCGCGGGGGCTGCCCCGGATCACCGGCAGCTACCTCCTGCTGGACGGCCCCACCCTGCGCCCGCTGGCCCTCCTGGACGGCGCCGCCCTGACCGCCCTGCGCACCCCGGCGGTCTCCGCGCTCGCCCTGCGGTACCTGACCGCGCCCGGGCGCCCGCTGCGGCTGGTGCTGTTCGGCTCGGGACCGCAGGCGTACGGGCACCTCGAAGCGGTGCTGGAACTGCGGGACCTGGCCGGGGCGGTGGTCGTGGCCCGCGACGGGGGCCGCGCGGAGCGGCTGGCCGCGCACGCCCGGAGCCTCGGCGTCCCGGCCCGCACCGGCACGCCCGCCGACGTGGCCGGCGCCGACCTGGTGCTGTGCTGCACCACCGCCCGCGAGCCCCTCTTCGACGGGCGCCTGGTCGCCCCGGGCGCGGTGGTCGTCGCCGTCGGCTCGCACGAGCCGGACGCCCGGGAGACCGACACCGCCCTCGTGCGACGGGCGGCGGTGTACGTGGAGTCGCGGGCGGCCGCGCTGCGGGAGGCGGGGGACCTGCTGGTCCCGGAGGCCGAGGGGGCGATCGGGCCCGGTCATATCGCAGGCACCCTCGCCGACCTGGTCGCGGGACGCAATTCCACGGGCGGGAGGCCGAGTTGTCCACAGCTCTTCAAGAGCGTGGGCATGGCCTGGGAAGATCTTGCCGTCGCGGTGGCGATCTACCACGCGACCGGAGCGAACAGCGAAACGTGACATTGTACGCTGTTCCTCCGCACGTCGGTGGTGTGCGGGGTCTCGGAGGAAGAGCAATGGGTGACCTGAAGCAGCACAGTCTCATCAAGGCCCAGGAGCGGCTGCGCGACCAGGTCGGCCATGCCCTGCGCGCCGCGCTGATAGCGGGCGAGCTGCGCCCCGGCAGCGTCTACTCGGCCCCGGGTCTCGCCGCCGAGCTCGGCGTCTCGGCCACCCCGGTCCGCGAGGCCATGCTGGACCTCGCCCGCGAGGGCCTGGTGGAGCCCGTCCGCAACAAGGGCTTCCGGATCACCGAGGTCAGCGAGCGCGACCTCGACCAGTACACCGAACTCCGCACGATGATCGAGGTGCCGACCGTCGGCCGGGTCACCCGGATGGCCAAGGCCGAGCAGCTGGAGCAGCTGCGCCCGATCGCCGAGGAGATCGTCACCAGTGCCCGCGAGCACAACCTGATCGGCTACCTGGAGGCCGACCGGCGCTTCCACCTCGGGCTGCTCGCGCTCGCGGGCAACGAGCGCCTGGTCGAGACCGTCGGCGACCTGCGCAAGCGCTCCCGGCTGTACGGGCTCACGGGCCTGGACGAGGCCGGCAAGCTGGTCTCCTCCGCAGAGGAGCACATCGAGCTGCTCGACCTGATGATCGCCGGTGACGCGGAGGGGGCCGAGGCCTGCATGCAGCGCCACCTGGGCCATGTCCGCTCGCTCTGGGCGCAGGGCCGTGACGAGCCCGTGGGCCGCCCCCAGGGCGGTCTCGGCTCGGGCCTCTGACCCGGCCCGCCCTCCGGCCCCGGAGCCCGTGGCGGCCGGGCTGATCCCCGTACGCCCGTTGGGCCCGGACCTTCTGGTCCGGGCCCAACTCGCTTTTCCCGCACCGGTTTTGGACACGGCTGGATAACGGCGGCGGCAACCTCTTGTCAGTACAATTTCACATTACTATGTTACCGGTCACATCCTAAAGCGCGTGCTGAAGTGCGTGCTGAAGCGCGGCCCTTCCCTGGAGTGACCCATGACCAAGCGCACCCAGCTCACCCTCGCCACCGCCCTGGTGGCGACGCTCGTACTCGGCGCATCGGGCTGCTCCGACACCAAGAAGGGCCCCGCGGCCGGCGGCGCCTCCAACCCCGCCGCCGCCAACGACGGGAAGGTCCTCGGCGGCACCCCGGTCAAGGGCGGCACCCTCACCGTCCTGTCCAACCAGGACTTCTCCCACCTCGACCCGGCCCGCAACTGGACGCTGCCGACGATGGACTTCGGCACGCGGCTGCTCTACCGCACGCTCGTCACCTTCAAGGCGGAGCCCGGCAAGGCGGGCAGCGAGCTCGTCCCCGACCTCGCCACCGACCTCGGCACCCCCTCCAACGGCGGCCGCACCTGGACCTTCACCCTCAAGGAAGGCCTCAAGTACGAGGACGGCTCGCCGATCAAGGCCCAGGACGTCAAGTACAACGTCGAGCGCTCCTTCGCCCCCGACCTCACCGGCGGCCCCGACTACGCCGCCCAGTACCTGGCCGGCGCCGAGGGCTACAAGGGCCCCCTCCAGGGGCAGCACCTCGACTCCGTCAAGACCCCCGACGACCGCACGATCGTCTTCGAGCTCAAGCGCCCCGTCGCCGAGTTCTCCCAGACCGCCACCCTCCCCACCTTCGCGCCGGTCCCGCAGTCCCAGGAGAAGGGCACCCAGTACGACGCCCGCCCGTTCTCCTCCGGCCCGTACAAGATCGAGACGTACGACCGCGACAAGAAGCTCGTCCTCGTCCGCAACGAGCACTGGGACCCGAAGACCGACACCGTCCGCAAGGCCTACCCGGACAAGTTCGTGGTCGTGATGGGCCTCAAGGGCGGCCAGATCGACGACCGCATCATCGCCGGCGAGGGCGCCGACGCCTCCGCCGTCGAGTACGCCAACATGCGCCCCGAGAGCGCCCCCAAGGTGCTGCCCAAGCCCGAGGTCAAGGCCCGCCTGCTCGCCGAGTCCCAGGGTTGTACGGTCATGCTCCACCTGAACAACTCCCGAGCCCCCTTCAACGACCCCAAGGTCCGCGAGGCCGTGCAGTACGCGGTCGACAAGGAGGCCGTCATCACCGCGGGCGGCGGGCCCGCCCTCAACGAGGTCGCCACCGCCTACCTGCCCCCGGCCCTCTCCGGCGGCAAGCAGGCCGACACCCTGAAGATCGCCCCGGCCGGCGACCCGGCCAAGGCCAAGGAGCTCCTCAAGGCCGCCGGCAAGGAGAACCTCAAGGTCAGCCTCTCCGTCTCCACCGGCGACAAGGGCAAGGCCGAGGCCATCCAGCAGGGCCTGTCCCGGGCCGGCATCCAGGTCGTCATCGACACCGTCGACCCCGGCGCGTACTACGACGCCATCGGCGACCTCTCCACGACCCCCGACATGACGTACACCGGCTGGTGCCCCGACTACCCCTCCGGCTCCACCTGGCTGCCCTTCGTCTTCGACGGACGCACCATCAAGGACAAGGGGAACCAGGGCAACTACTCCCAGTTCCGCGACGAGGCCACCATGAAGCGGATCGACGAGATCAACGCGATGGCCGACGCCAAGCAGGCCAACCAGGCCTGGATCGACCTCGACGCCGAGATCATGAAGAAGTCCCCCTCCATCCCGATCCTGCTGGAGCGCAAGCCGCTGCTCGTCGGCCCCAACATCGCCGGCGCCTACGGCCACCCCTCCTGGACCGGCACCATCGACTACGGGAACGTCGGCCTCAAGGACCCGTCGAAGAGCCAGGGCTGAGCGAAGCCCGAGGCCCCGACACCATGACCACCACCGCACCCGGCGCCGCCCCCGCACCCGGCACCGAGACCGCCCCGCCCGCGGCGGCGCCGGGCAGCAGCCCCTGGCAGCTCGCCCGGCGGGAACTGCGCCGCCGCCCCGCCGTCCGCGTCAGCGCCCTCGTCGTCCTGCTCTTCGTCCTGATGGCCCTCACCGCCCCCTGGCTCGGAGCACTCGGCGGCTGGTCCCCCGAGGAGTTCGACAAGAGCGCCGTCGACCCCTACCTCGGCGGCCTCCCGCTCGGCGACCTCGGCGGCATCGGCCCCGACCACTGGCTCGGCGTCGAACCCGTCACCGGCCGCGACCTGTTCGCCCGCGTCGTCCACGGCGCCCAGGTCTCCCTGCTCATCGCCTTCGCCGCCACCGCCATCGTCGTCCTCGCCGGAACCGCCGCGGGCATCGCCGCCGGCTACTTCGGCGGCCGCACCGACGCCGTCCTGTCCCGGCTGATGGACCTCACCATGTCCTTCCCCTCGCTGATCTTCATGATCGCGATGCTGTCCGTGGCCAAGGACGTCAACCGCATCGTCCTCATGACCTCCGTCATCGGCCTCTTCGGCTGGCCCGGCGTCGCCCGCGTCGTCCGCGGCCAGACCCTCTCCCTCAAACACCGCGAGTACGTCGACGCCGCCCGCGTCGGCGGCGCGAGCGCCTGGCGCATCCTGACCCGCGACATCCTCCCGGGCGTCTCCGGCCCGGTCATCGCCTACACCACCCTGCTCATCCCCGGCATGATCAGCACCGAGGCCGCACTCAGCTACCTCGGCGTCGGGGTCCGCCCGCCCACCCCGTCCTGGGGCCAGATGATCGCCGAGTCCGTGGCCTTCTACGAGACCGACCCCATGTACTTCGTCATCCCGAGCGTCTTCCTCTTCCTCGCCGTGCTCGCCTTCACCCTCCTCGGCGACGCCCTGCGCGACATCCTCGACCCGAGGGGCGGCCGCAGTTGATCCTCTACCTGCTGCGCCGCCTGCTCGCCCTGGCCGGCGTGCTCCTCGCCATCGCGGCCGTCACCTTCCTCATCTTCTACGTCCTGCCCTCCGACCCGGCCGCCGCCGCCTGCGGCAAGACCTGCAGCGCCGAACGGCTGGCCGACGTACGCGTCTACCTCGGCCTCGACCAGCCCCTGTGGCGGCAGTTCGCCGACTTCCTCACCGGCATCTTCACCGGCCGCACCCTCGGCTCCGGCCAGTACGCCGTCCAGTGCGACTTCCCCTGCCTGGGCTACTCGTACGAGAACTCCCTGCCCGTCTGGGACCTGCTGATGGACCGGCTCCCGGTCTCCGCCTCCCTCGCCGTCGGCGCCGCCGCCCTCTGGCTGCTGCTGGGCCTCGGCGCCGGCGTCACCGCCGCCCTGCGCAAGGACACCGCCACCGACAAGGCCCTCATGGTCGGCGCCGTCGCCGCCGCCTCCCTGCCGGTCTACTTCACCTCCGTCATGCTCATCTACGGAGTCATCCGCGTCGCCGGACTGCTGCCCTACCCCACCTACCAGGCCTTCACCGACGACCCCCTCGCCTGGGCCGCGAACCTGCTGCTGCCCTGGACCGCGCTCGCCCTGCTCTACGCCGCCATGTACGCCCGCCAGAGCCGCGGGTCGATGATCGAGGCGATGGCCGAGCCCTACATCCGCACCGCCCGCGCCAAGGGCATGCCCGAACGCACCGTCGTCGTCAAACACGGCCTCCGCTCCGGCATGACCCCCATCCTCACCATCTTCGGCATGGACCTCGGCGGCCTCCTCGCCGGAGCCGTCATCACCGAGTCCATCTTCGGACTCCCCGGCATCGGCAGGCTCTTCTACGGCGCCCTCGTCAACTCCGACCAGCCCGTGGTCCTCGGGGTCACCCTGCTCGCCGCCTTCTTCATCGTCGTCGCGAACCTCGCCGTCGACCTCCTGTACGCCGTAGTCGACCCGAGGGTGAGGTACTGATGACCACCCCGCTGCTCGAAGTGCGCGACCTGCACGTCACGTTCAGCACCCCGCGCGGGACGGTCCGCGCCGTCGACTCGCTCGGCTTCACCGTCGAAGCGGGCCGCACCCTCGGCATCGTCGGCGAATCCGGATCCGGCAAGTCCGTCACCTCCCTCGCCGTCATGGGCCTGCACCGCACCGGTGCCGAGGTCACCGGCTCCGTCAGGCTCGCCGGACAGGAGCTGAACGGCCTCCCCGAGAAGGAACTGTCCAAGGTCCGAGGCCGCAGGATGGCCATGATCTTCCAGGACCCGCTGTCCAGCCTGCACCCCTACTACACCGTCGGCGAACAGATCGCCGAACACTTCCGGGTCCACTTCCGGGCCGGACGGGCAGCCGCCCGCAAACGCGCCGTCGACATGCTCGGCGAGGTCGGCATCCCCGAACCGGCCCGCCGGGCCGGCGAGTACCCCCACCAGTTCTCCGGCGGCATGCGCCAGCGCGCCATGATCGCCATGGCCCTGGCCTGCGAACCCGACCTGCTGATCGCCGACGAGCCCACCACCGCCCTCGACGTCACCGTCCAGGCCCAGATCCTCGAACTGATCGCCCGCCTCCAGGAGGAACGCGGCCTCGGCGTCGTCATGATCACCCACGACCTGGGGGTGGTGGCCCGCGTCGCCCACGAGGTCCTCGTCATGTACGGCGGCCGGGCCGCCGAACAGGCTCCGGCCGACGTGCTGTTCGCCGACCCGGCGCACCCCTACACCCGGGGCCTGCTCGAATCCCTGCCCCGCCTCGACAGCCCCGACGACGTCCCGCTGCCCTCCATCCCCGGCTCCCCGCCCTCACTCCTCAACCGCGACCCGGGCTGCGCCTTCGCCCCCCGCTGCCCGCGCGCCGCCGCCGGCACCCCCCGGGAGCGGGAGCGCTGCACGGGCGAACTGCCCGAGCCGCGCCCGTACGGGTCCCCGGCCCGGACCGCGGCCTGCCACTTCGCGGGCTCCGCCCCCGCCCCCGCCACCACCCCGGAGGTGTCCCGATGACCGCCCCGGCCACCGGCCAGGAGCGGGCCGCGCGGCCGGACGCCCCGGCCGGCCCCCTGCTCTCCGTACGCGACCTGACCATGACCTTCCCCGGCAGGCGGTCGCTGACCGGGCGCCGGTCCGCGCCCGTCCGGGCCGTCGACGGGATCTCCTTCGACCTGGAGCCCGGCCGCACCCTCGGTCTCGTCGGCGAGTCGGGCTGCGGCAAGTCCACCACCGGCAGGATGCTGGTAAGGCTGCTGGAACCCACCTCCGGCAGCATCGCCTTCGACGGCCGGGACATCAGCCGGCTCTCCCAGGGGGCGCTGCGCCCCCTGCGCCGCGACATCCAGATGGTCTTCCAGGACCCGCACTCCTCCCTCAACCCCCGCCAGACGGTCGCCCGGATCATCTCCGACCCGCTGCTGGTACAGGGCTGGAGCGCGGCGGACGCCCGCCGCCGGGCCGCCGAGCTGATGGAGCTGACCGGGCTGATCCCCGAGCACATCGACCGCTACCCGCACGAGTTCTCCGGCGGGCAGGCCCAGCGCATCGGCATCGCCCGCTCGCTGGCCACCAGCCCCCGGCTGGTGATCGCCGACGAGCCGGTCTCCGCCCTCGACGTCTCCGTCCAGGCGCAGATCGTCAACCTGATGGAGCGGCTGCGCGCCGAACTGGGCCTGGCGTACGTGTTCATCGCCCACGACCTCTCGGTGGTCAAGCGGGTCAGCGACCGCGTGGCGGTCATGTACCTCGGCCGGATCGTCGAGATCGGGGACAAGAAGTCCCTCTACGAGAACCCGCAGCACCCCTACACCAGGGCGCTGCTGTCCGCCGTACCGCTGCCGGACCCGGCGGCGGAGCGGCGGCGAGAGCGGATCGTGCTGCTCGGTGACCCGCCGAGCCCGGCCGCCCCGCCCCCGGGCTGCACCTTCCACCCGCGCTGTCCCAAGGCGCAGGAGGTCTGCCGCACCGAGCGGCCGTTGCTGCGGCCCGCCGCCTCGCGAGAGGTGGCCTGTCACTTCCCGGGTGACTGACGGGGATCACGGGAAGAAGGGAGGGCCCCGCGGACGACAGCGTCCGCGGGGCCCTCCCGCCGTCCGGGGGCGTGTCAGAGGGCCAGTTCGCGGCGGAAGAACTCCAGCTCCAGCGCCATGACCTTCTCCCGCGTCCCGCCCGGGGTCATGTGCGTGACCCCGGGCAGCGCCAGCAGCTGGTGCGGGCGGCCGGCGTCGGTGAGGGCCCGGGACAGCCGCAGGGTGTGGGAGGGGTGGACGTTGTCGTCGGCCAGACCCGTGACCAGCAGCAGCGGCCGGGTCAGCCGGTGCGCGTCCGGGATCAGGGAGTCCCGCTCGTACACCTCGGGGTGCTCCTGCGGGAGTCCGAGGTAGCGCTCGGTGTAGGCGGTGTCGTAGTGCCGGAAGTCGGTGGGGGCGGCCCCGGCGGCCGCCGCGTGGAAGACGTCCGGCCGGCGCAGCACCGCCATCGCCGACAGGTAGCCGCCGTAGGACCAGCCGCGGATCCCGACCCGGCCGAGGTCGAGGTCGCGGTGGCGTTCGCCGAGCGCCCGCAGGGCCGCGACCTGGTCCTCCAGGGTGACCTCGGAGAAGCCCCGGTACATGGCGTGGGTGTGGGCGGGGGAGACGTACGGGGTGCCCCGGTTGTCGGCGGTGACCACGGCGAAGCCCTGGTCGGCCCACCACTGCCGGGCCTGCCAGCGGCGCGGCTCGGCGGACACGTCCTGGAAGCCGGGGCCGCCGTAGCCGTCCACCAGCACCGGCAGCCGGCGGCCCGGGACGTGGCCGCGGGGCAGCACCAGGGCGGTGGGGATCCCGCGTTCGGTGACCCGTTCCAGGACCGGCTCCACCCGGTACGGCAGCGGGGCGGACAGGTCGGCCGGCACGAACTCGCGCCCGTCCGGGGTGCGTACGGTACGCCGGACGCCGTCGGCGTCGGCGCCGGTCAGCAGCAGGGTCCCGGCCGAGGCGGAGACGCCGTGCACGCCGGGTCCGTCGGCGAGCGGGGTCAGCTCGCCGCTGTCGGGGTCCAGCAGCAGCACCTGCTGCTCGGCGGGGTCGCGCAGTCCGGCCTCGATCAGCAGCCGGCCCTCGTGGAGTCCGGCGACGGCGCGGACCTGCACCCCCTCGCCTGTGAGGGGCTTCCCGTCGAGGGCGAGGCCGCGGGCGGTGCCGCCGGGAGTGTCGGCGGCGGTGAGCATCCGGCCGTCGGGCAGCCGGGCCGGGGTGCCGGGCACGAGCGGGTCGACCCACTGGGGGTGCGTGGTGCGGGACAGCTCCGTGGTGCGGCCGGTGGCGGGGTCGGCGGCGAGCAGGAGCACGGTGCGCTGGAGCCGGTCCTGCACGGTCAGCAGGATCTCGGACCCGGACTCCCAGCCCGCGTCGGAGACGTAGGGGAAGGCCCCGGCGTCCCAGTCGAGCCGGACCCGGCCGCCGTCGGCGCCGAGCACCCACAGCTGGACGTCGGCGTTGGGGCCGCCCGCCTCGGGGTAGGCGAAGTCCTCGGCCGGGAGCTCCGGGTGCGCCGGGTCGGCGAAGTGGCGGCGCTGGAGGGCGCTCTCGTCGACGCGGGCGGCGAGCAGGGTGGTGCCGTCGGGGGACCACCAGTGGCCCCGGGCGCGGCCGAGTTCCTCGGCGGCGGCGAACTCCGCGAGGCCCCAGCGGGCCCCGTCGGCGGGGCTGATCCGGCCGCCGGGGTGGACGTACAGGGCGTCGTCGGTGACGTACGCGGTGCGCGAGCCGTCGGCGTTCGGGCGCGGGTCCAGGGCGGGGCCGGCGGCGGGGAGCGGCTCGGGGGCGGCGGTTGCGTCGCAGGTGACCGCGTACAGCCGGCCGTAGAGCGGGAAGACGGCGCGGCGGCCGTCGCCGGAGAGGGCGTACGAGCCGATTCCGGCGGCGACGAGCCGGGTGCGCTCGCGCAGGCGGCGTTCGGCGAGGGGGAGTTCACCGGTCTCGGGGGAGAGTTCGCGCGGGTCGGCGAGCCGGGTTTCGGCGCCGGTGGCGGTGTCGAGGACCCAGAGGCTGTCGAAGGCGTCGGTGGGGCCCGTGGAACGCAGGAACCAGAGGAGGCGGCCGTCGTCGCCGAACGAGAAGGCCCTGGGCGAGCCGTGGGTGAACCGGGCCGTTTCGGCGGAGAGCCTGAGGAAATCGTCCATGATCGCATTGTGGCATGTGCAATATCACATAGCATAGGCCATTCGAGTGGTGACCCCTGGTCCACGGGCTTAGCGTCGACTAGTGGACCCGAACGCACTGCCGAACAACAACGGGACCGACGGCAAGGTCCGCGGGAGCGGAAACGGGCTGGCCCTGTTCGTGATTGCCTCCTGCCAGCTCATGGTCGTGCTCGACATCACCATCGTGAACATCGCGCTACCACACATCCAGACCGCCCTCGACTTCTCCACCGAAAGCCTGTCCTGGGTCGTCAACGCCTACACCCTGACCTTCGGCGGCCTGCTCCTGCTCGGCGGCCGCACCGGCGACATCCTCGGCCGCAAGCGCGTCTTCGTCTTCGGCGTCCTGCTCTTCGGCCTCGCCTCCCTGCTCGGCGGACTCGCCCAGAACGCCGGCCAGCTGATGGCCGCCCGGGCCCTCCAGGGCGTCGGCGGAGCCATCGCCTCCCCGACCTCGCTCGCCCTGATCACCACCACCTTCCGCGAAGGCCCGGCACGCAACCGGGCCTTCGGCGTGTTCGCCGCCGTCTCCGCGGGCGGCGGCGCCATCGGGCTCCTCGCGGGCGGGGTGCTCGTCGAATGGCTCGACTGGCGCTGGGTGCTCTTCGTCAACGTCCCGATCGCCCTGCTGATCGCCGTACTCGCCGCCCGGGTCCTGCGCGAGTCCCAACGCCACCCCGGACACTTCGACCTGATCGGCGCCCTGCTGGGCACCTGCGGCATGGTCGCCCTCGTCTACGGGTTCATCCGCGCCTCCCAGGACGGCTGGCGCGACGGGTTCACCCTCGGCTCCTTCGCCGCGGCCGTGGTCCTGCTGGTCCTGTTCGTCCTCAACGAGCGGCGTTCGCCGCAGCCGATCACCCCGCTGCACATGTTCGCCGACCGCAACCGCGCCGGGACCTACGGGATCATGCTCTTCCTCGCCTGCGCGATCTTCGGCATGTTCTTCTTCCTGACCCTGTTCGTGCAGAACGTCCTCGGCTTCAGCCCGCTGCGCGCCGGACTCGCCTTCCTCCCCGTCAGCGTGATGGTCGCGCTCGCCGCCGGGACCACCTCCCAACTGCTGCCGAAGTACGGGCCCAAGCCCTTCATGGTCACCGGCGCGCTGTGCTGCGCCGCCGGACTGGGCTGGCTGACCCTCGTGGACGTCCACTCCACCTACCCCGGCAGCATCCTCGGCCCGATCCTGGTCTTCGCCACCGGCATGGGGCTCCAGTTCGTCTCGCTGACGCTGATGGCCCTGTCCAACGTCCCCGACCGGGAGTCCGGCGCCGCCTCCGGTCTGCTCAACGCGATGCAGCAGATCGGCGGGTCGCTCGGACTGTCGATCCTGGTCACCGTCTTCGGCACGGCCAGCCGCAACGAGGCCAGGGAACAGGTGCCGGCCTTCCTCGGCTCGGCGAGCCCCGAGCAGAAGGCCTTCTTCGCGAGCACCGGGCAGCTCCCCAAGCCCTGGGCCGACCAGGTGCTGACCTCCGGGGTCGGCGCGGCGTTCGTCGCGGCCTCGCTCTTCACCCTCGTCGGCGCGGTCATCGCGGTCTTCGCCATCCAGGTCCGCCCCTCCGACCTGGAACGACTCCAGGGAAACCACACCCCGGCGGCCGTCCCGGGCGAGCGGGGCGGGTAGGCTCTGCCGATCATCGAAAACCGGGGGGAAAATCCGATGTACCGACCGACCCTGCGCGCGGCCGCCGCGGCAGCCCTGACCGTCACCCTGGCGGCACTCACCGTCTCCTGCGGCAACGACGCCGAGCCGAAGGCCAAGGCCTCCTCGGCCGCGTCGCCCACCGCGGCCGCCTCCGCCCCTTCCCCGTCCCCGAGCGCGTCCCCGGCCGGCACGGGAACGCCCTCGGCGGCCGCGACGCCGACCGCGCGGCCCTCCGCGAGCAGCGCCTCGGGCATCCCCTCCGGCATGCCCTCCGCCCCGCCCGAGCTCGTCCGGGACGCCTTCGCCGGACTCCAGGCGACCCTGAACGACTCCTGCACCCCGGGCAACTGCGCCTACTTCCTCGGCCGGGTCTACGACGAACTCCACCGCCTGGACCGCGCGATGAAGGCCGACGCGAAGGGCCCCGGCCACTTCCCCGAGCCGATCGCCCAGATCGCCAAGCTCGACAAGGAACTCGGGGGCGACCGCACCTTCGAGAACCTGAAGAAGCACCAGACCGCGCTCATCGGCACCCGCGACCAGATCAACACCTGGATGCAGGACCACCCGGACGACTACCGCTGACCCCGGACCCCGACGCGGCGGATCCGGCAGCGCGCCGGACCCTCCGCCCGCAGGGTGATCCCGGCACTCACCGGAACCTCCCGGTCCACGGCCTCGAACTCGTACGCCCGCAGCAGCATCGCCAGCGCGATCACGGATTCCAGCATCGAGAAGTGCTGACCGATGCAGGCGCGCGGCCCGCCGCCGAACGGGAACCAGGCGTAGCGGTGCCGCCCGGCCTCGGCCTCCGGCGAGAACCGGTCGGGGTCGAAGCGCTCCGGATCGTTCCAGTACCGGGGGTGGCGGTGCGTGACCCAGGGGGACACGATCACGTCCGCGCCCGCCGGGACGGTGTGGCCCTCGATCTCGGTGGCGGCGACGGCCTTGCGCCCGATCACCGGGGCCGCGGGGTAGAGCCGCATCGCCTCCTTGAGCACCTGGGTGAGGTACGGGAGGCGCTCCAGGTCACCGGCCTCCGGCAGCCGCCCGCCCAGTACGCTCCGCACCTCCTCCCGGGCCCGGGCCTGCTCCTCGGGGTGGCGGCCCAGCAGGTGCAGCGCGAAGGCCAGCGAGGTTGCGGTCGTCTCGTGCCCGGCGAGCAGGAAGACGAGCACCTGGTCGCGGAGCTCGGCGGGGCCGAAGGCGGCGTCGTCCTCGTCCCGCGCACCCGCGAGCAGCGTCAGCAGGTCATCGTCCTCCGCCCGCTCGGTCGGGGCCCCGAGCCGCTGCGCGACGATCTTGTCGCAGACGGCGTACAGCTCGTCCAGCGCGGCGGCCGCCCGCCGGTTGCCCGGGGTCGGCCAGGTGCGCGGGAGGTTGGCGGGGGAGTAACCCCGGCGCAGCACGTACTCCGTGATGACCGGAAAACACCGGTCCACGACGTCCACGGTGGCGTCGACGTCCGCACCGAAGAGGATCCGGGTGACCGCGCGCAGGGCCAGGTGCATCATCTCGGTGGAGACGTCGACGATCCCGTCCCGGGCCTCCGCCCACGCCGCGAGGGTCCCCTCGGTCTCGGCGGCGACGGCCCCGGCGTAGCCGTCCACCCGCTTGCGGGTGAACAGCGGCTGGACCAGCCGGCGCTGGCGCATGTAGTCCGCGTCCTGGCTGGTCAGCAGGCCGTTGCCGAAGGAGTCGCGGACCTCCTGGTAGAAGGCGTTGTCCTTGCGGAAGTTCGCCGCCTCGGAGGCCAGCACCCGCTGGGCGCCCTCCGCGGAGAACACGCAGTACAGCTCGGCGCGCAGCCCGGGCGGGCCTGCGCTGATCCGCACGAGGTCCCCGTGCCGCTCCCGGGCCCGCTCGTAGGTCCCGAGGGAGTCCGCCTTCAGGTCGAAGAGCGACCCGACCAGCGGCACCCCCTCCAGTCCCGGAACCCGCACCCCGTCAGCCATTCCCCGCCCCTGCCTCTGGACACCGTCGGACAAGGGGATTCTGCCCGCAGCCCCCACCCGGATCGACCCCTGACAAGCCATCCGGCCGGATTTCACCGCCGCCCGCGCCGCTGCCGCCGGGTTCTGGAAACACACCCCGACTCCCGAGTCCAGCATGGCGCAGCGAGCCACCCTGACATGCATTGCCATTCTCGCGACGCTGATTGTTCGTCAGTCGACCACCGGAGCAACATCTTCAGATCTGAGGATCCAGGCGCTACCGTCCCCGCCCTCGCCCAAGGAAGGACCACTCGCGTGAGATCCGTTTTCCGTGCCCTCGGCGCGTCCGCCGTCGCCCTGGCCCTCGCCGCCACGCTGGCTCCCGTGGCCGCCCACGCCGCTTCCACCGCCCCCGCGCCGGCCACGGCGCTCGCCGGCGCGACCGGCCGCGTCCTGTCCGTCCCCGGACTCGTCAACGCCCGCGACCTCGGCGGCTACACCACCTACGACGGCAAGACCACCAAGTGGGGCACCGTCTACCGCACCGAGACCCTCTCCAAGCTCACCCCCGAAGGCGTCAACGCCGTCGGCGCGCTCGGTCTCGGCAAGGTCGTCGACCTGCGCACCGCCCCGGAGATCTCCGCTGACGGCACCGACAGGCTCCCGGCCGGCGTGACCGCGGTGGCCCGCCCGGTCGACGACACCAGCCTCTTCGCGTTCATCGGCGGTGTGGTCCGCTCCAAGGACCCCGTCCACCAGCAGGCGCAGCTCGGCAACGGGGCGGCGGAAGCGCGGATGACCGCCCTCTACAAGGGCTTCGTGACCAACCCCGGCAACCGGGCCCAGCTCGGTGCGGCGATCAAGGACGTCGCCAACTCCGTCAAGCCGATCGCGTTCCACTGCTCGGCGGGCAAGGACCGCACCGGCGTCCTCGCGGACACGATCCTCCGCGCCGTCGGCGTGCCCGCCTCGACCTCGGAGCAGGACTACCTCCTCTCCAACAGCCTGCGGGCCGCCTCGGACAAGGCCCTGCGCGACCAGGTGAAGGCGGCCGGGTACATGCAGGACCCGGACCTGCTGATCCCGCTCCAGGAAGTCCGCGGCAGCTACCTCGCCGCGTTCCGGGAGCAGGCCGTGGCCGACTACGGCAGCTTCGGCGACTTCCTCACCAACGGTCTCGGCCTGACCCCGTCGGACCTGCTGAAGCTCCGCTCGCGCACCGTCTCCTGACCCGGAGAACGGCGAAGGCCCCCGGCCCGGACCGGACGTGGGGAAGGCCCCGCCCGGTCCGGAGGACTCCGGGGGCGGGGCCTTCATGCTGCGCCGGGGCGACTCAGATGTCCCTGAAGATCTCGATCTGGGCGCCCACCGAGTTGAGGCGCTCGGCGAGTTCCTCGTAGCCGCGGTTGATGACGTAGACGTTGCGCAGGACCGAGGTGCCCTCGGCCGCCATCATGGCCAGGAGGACGACCACCGCCGGGCGGAGCGCCGGGGGGCACATCATCTCGGCCGCGCGCCAGCGGGTGGGGCCCTCGACCAGGACGCGGTGGGGGTCCAGGAGCTGGAGGCGGCCGCCGAGGCGGTTGAGGTCGGTCAGGTAGATGGCCCGGTTGTCGTACACCCAGTCGTGGATCAGGGTCTTGCCCTGCGCGGACGCGGCGATGGCGGCGAAGAACGGGACGTTGTCGATGTTCAGCCCGGGGAAGGGCATCGGGTGGATCTTGTCGATCGGGGCTTCGAGCTTGGACGGGCGGACCGTGAGGTCGACCAGGCGGGTGCGGCCGTTGTCGGCGACGTACTCCGGGGAGCGGTCGTGGTCGAGGCCCATCTCCTCCAGGACCGCGAGCTCGATCTCCATGAACTCGATCGGGACCCGGCGGATGGTGAGTTCGGACTCGGTGACGACCGCGGCGGCCAGGAGGCTCATCGCCTCGACCGGGTCTTCGGAGGGGGAGTAGTCCACGTCCACGTCGATGACCGGGACGCCGTGCACCGTGAGGGTGGTCGTGCCGATGCCCTCGACCTTGACGCCCAGCGCCTCCAGGAAGAAGCACAGGTCCTGGACCATGTAGTTGGAGGAGGCGTTGCGGATGACGGTGACGCCGTCGTGGCGGGCCGCGGCGAGCAGGGCGTTCTCGGTGACCGTGTCCCCGCGCTCGGTCAGGACGATCGGGCGGTCGGGGGCGACCCCCGCCTCGACCTTCGCGTGGTAGATGCCCTCGGTCGCGGTGATGTCCAGGCCGAAGCGCCGCAGGGCGATCATGTGCGGCTCGATGGTGCGGGTGCCGAGGTCGCAGCCACCGGCGTACGGCAGGCGGAACTGGTCCAGCCGGTGCAGCAGCGGGCCCAGGAACATGATGATGCTGCGGGTGCGGACGGCCGCCTCCGCGTCGATGGCGTCCATGTCGAGGCGGGCCGGCGGGACGATCTCCAGGTCCACGCCGTCGTTGATCCAGCGGGTGCGGACGCCGATGGAGTTCAGCACCTCCAGCAGCCGGTAGACCTCCTCGATGCGGGCCACCCGGCGCAGGACCGTACGGCCCTTGTTGAGCAGGGAGGCGCACAGCAGCGCCACGCACGCGTTCTTGCTCGTCTTGACGTCGATCGAGCCGGACAGGCGGCGGCCGCCGACGACGCGCAGGTGCATCGGGCCGGCGTAGCCCAGGGAGACGATCTCGCTGTCGAGCGCTTCACCGATTCGGGCGATCATCTCAAGGCTGATGTTCTGGTTGCCGCGCTCGATGCGGTTCACGGCGCTCTGGCTCGTGCCGAGGGCGTCCGCGAGCTGACTCTGCGTCCAGCCCCGGTGCTGCCGGGCGTCACGGATGAGCTTGCCGATGCGTACGAGGTAGTCGTCTGCCATGGGTGCACCGTATCTCAGATATGAGATGTGGATCGCCTGGGGTGTGTCGAGGTGTGTCGAGGCGTGGCGGACGGGTGTTATCGGCCCGTCAGATTGCGCGGACGGCCCAACGGGGTTTGCGCCGCGCGGATTCGGCGGGGCGTGGAGTCAACTCCCCTTTGTGTCGGTGTGTCGAGCTTTCGGGGATAGATTGCCACTCGTCCCTTTTTGGAGGGAGGGGGCAGTGGCCGCGCCGGCGTCCGGAGCCTCCGGCCGGCCGGCGTCCGGGCATGGCCGAGCGGCCGCCCGGTGGACGGCTCCGGCGGGCCGCGAGGTGCGCACCTCGTGCCCGCCCCCGGACATGTACTAGAGTTATCTCGACATCGAGATATCTGCCGAAGGCGTACCGCAGCCGCCCCCGCTGGTAAGGGTTACCTAACTTAGCCTGACCTTAGCGGATTGGCCACAGGGCGTGGCGGCAGGATTGCGGTTATACGCGCGAGATCATGCATGAAGGAGACTGTCGTGTCGGCGAACAGCTTCGACGCCCGCAGCACGCTGCAGGTGGGCGACGAGTCGTACGAGATCTTCCGGCTGGACAAGGTTGAGGGCGCCGCCCGCCTTCCCTACAGCCTGAAGGTCCTGCTGGAGAACCTGCTCCGCACCGAGGACGGCGCGAACATCACCGCCGACCACATCCGGGCGCTCGGCGGCTGGGACTCCCAGGCGCAGCCCAGCCAGGAGATCCAGTTCACGCCGGCCCGCGTGATCATGCAGGACTTCACCGGCGTCCCCTGCGTCGTGGACCTCGCCACCATGCGCGAGGCCGTGAAGGAGCTCGGCGGCGACCCGGCGAAGATCAACCCGCTCTCGCCCGCCGAGATGGTCATCGACCACTCGGTCATCGCCGACAAGTTCGGCACCAAGGACGCGTTCGCCCAGAACGTGGAGCTGGAGTACGGCCGCAACAAGGAGCGCTACCAGTTCCTGCGCTGGGGCCAGACCGCCTTCGACGACTTCAAGGTCGTCCCCCCGGGCACCGGCATCGTCCACCAGGTCAACATCGAGCACCTGGCCCGCACGGTCATGGTCCGTAACGGCCAGGCGTACCCGGACACCCTCGTCGGCACCGACTCGCACACCACCATGGTCAACGGCCTCGGCGTGCTGGGCTGGGGCGTCGGCGGCATCGAGGCCGAGGCCGCGATGCTCGGCCAGCCGGTCTCCATGCTGATCCCGCGCGTCGTCGGCTTCAAGCTGACCGGCGAGCTGCCGACCGGCACCACCGCCACCGACCTGGTGCTCACGATCACCGAGATGCTGCGCAAGCACGGCGTCGTCGGCAAGTTCGTCGAGTTCTACGGTGAGGGCGTCGCCGCGACCTCCCTCGCGAACCGCGCCACCATCGGCAACATGTCGCCGGAGTTCGGCTCCACCGCCGCGATCTTCCCGATCGACGGCGAGACGCTGAAGTACCTCAAGCTCACCGGCCGCTCCGAGCAGCAGGTCGCGCTCGTCGAGGCGTACGCCAAGGAGCAGGGCCTGTGGCTGGACCCGGCCGCCGAGCCGGACTTCTCCGAGAAGCTGGAGCTCGACCTCTCCACGGTCGTCCCCTCCATCGCCGGCCCGAAGCGCCCGCAGGACCGCATCGTCCTGGCGAACGCCGCCCAGCAGTTCGCGGTGGACGTCCTGAACTACGTGGACGACGCCGACGAGGCGGGCAAGGAGTCCTTCCCGGCCTCCGACGCCCCGGCCGCCACCAACGGCGTGCCGACCCGCCCGACCCAGGTCACCCTGGCCGACGGCACCTCCTTCGAGATCGACCACGGCGCCGTCACCGTCGCCGCGATCACCTCCTGCACCAACACCTCGAACCCCTACGTCATGGTCGCCGCGGCGCTCGTGGCCAAGAAGGCGGTCGAGAAGGGCCTGACCCGCAAGCCGTGGGTCAAGACCACCCTGGCCCCGGGCTCGAAGGTCGTCACCGACTACTTCGACAAGGCCGGCCTGACCCCGTACCTCGACAAGATGGGCTTCAACCTCGTCGGGTACGGCTGCACCACCTGCATCGGCAACTCCGGTCCGCTGGACGAGGAGATCTCGAAGGCGATCAACGAGCACGACCTCGCGGTCACCTCGGTCCTCTCGGGCAACCGCAACTTCGAGGGCCGCATCAACCCCGACGTCAAGATGAACTACCTGGCCTCCCCGCCGCTGGTCGTCGCGTACGCCATCGCGGGCTCCATGAAGGTGGACATCACCGCCGACGCCATCGGCGTCGACACCGAGGGCAACCCGGTCTTCCTCAAGGACATCTGGCCCTCCGAGGCCGAGGTCAACGACGTCGTCGCCAACGCCATCGGCGAGGACATGTTCTCGAAGTCCTACCAGGACGTCTTCGCGGGCGACGCCCAGTGGCAGGCGCTGTCGATCCCGACCGGCAACACCTTCGAGTGGGACCCGCAGTCCACCTACGTCCGCAAGCCCCCTTACTTCGAGGGCATGACGATGGAGACCACCCCGGTCTCCGACATCGCCGGCGCCCGCGTGCTGGCGAAGCTGGGCGACTCGGTCACCACCGACCACATCTCCCCGGCCGGTGCGATCAAGGCCGACACCCCGGCCGGCAAGTACCTCACGGAGCACGGCGTCGAGCGCCGCGACTTCAACTCGTACGGTTCCCGCCGCGGCAACCACGAGGTCATGATCCGCGGTACGTTCGCCAACATCCGCCTGCGCAACCAGATCGCGCCGGGCACCGAGGGCGGCTTCACCCGCGACTTCACCGTCGAGGGCGCGCCGGTCTCCTTCATCTACGACGCCTCCCAGAACTACCAGGCCGCCGGCATCCCGCTGGTCATCCTGGCGGGCAAGGAGTACGGCTCCGGCTCGTCCCGCGACTGGGCGGCCAAGGGCACCGCGCTGCTCGGCGTCAAGGCCGTCATCGCCGAGTCCTACGAGCGCATCCACCGCTCGAACCTGATCGGCATGGGCGTCCTCCCGCTCCAGTTCCCCGAGGGCGTCACCGCGGCCTCCCTGGGCCTCACCGGCGAGGAGACCTTCTCCTTCACCGGTGTGGAGGAGCTGAACGACGGCACCACCCCGCGCACGGTCAAGGTCACCACCGACACCGGTGTCTCCTTCGACGCGGTCGTCCGCATCGACACGCCGGGTGAGGCCGACTACTACCGCAACGGCGGCATCATGCAGTACGTCCTGCGGAACCTCATCCGCGGCTAAGGGCGCGCCAGGCGGAGCGATCCGCCGTCAGTCGGCACCATAGGGCCGTACCCCCGTTAAGGGGGTGCGGCCCTTCCGCTTTTCGCGGCGGCGGTCTCAGGTGACGGACAGGTCTCAACTCGGAAAAGCCGGGAACGATCCTTGTGCACGATCTTGCTCAGCCGAGCGGAAGTGGACTATACCTGTGCCCGTCCGGGCCACCGCGCGACGAGCGGCCCCGGGCCGGGGGAAGCCGGGGGACCTGCGGTGATGCCCGCGTGCACGGTAACTGCCGTTGTTTCCGGCCTCCTTCACACACCTGACGAAGGCGAGGACTTGAGCATGGGATCCACTGGTGAGGGCTTCGGCCGCCGTGATCTGATCAAGCGTTCCGCAGCGCTCGGACTGATCAGCGTGCCGACGATGAGCTTCTTGTCCGCCTGCGCCTCCGGCGGTGAGGACACCACGAAGGGCCCCGACAAGGGGGCCGTGTCCAAGGAGAACCCCTTCGGCCTCGCCAAGGGCGGGAAGCTCGACGTGGTCATCTTCAAGGGCGGTTTCGGCGACGACTACGCGAAGGCCTGGGAGGCCGCGTTCGACAAGAAGTGGGGCACCACCAGCTCCCACCTGGCCACCCAGGAGATCGCGGCCAAGCTCCAGCCCCGGTTCAACGCCGGCAGCCCGCCGGACGTCCTCAACGACTCCGGCGCCCAGATGATCAAGATCGACGTCCTGGCCAAGGGCGGCCAGCTCGCCGACCTGACCGCGCTCCTCGACTCCCCCTCGCTCGACGACCCGGGCAAGAAGGTCCGCGACACCCTGATCGCGGGCACCGTCGAACAGGGTTCCCAGGGCGGCAAGTTCGTCGCCCTCAACTACGTGTACACCGTTTTCGGCCTCTGGTACTCCGGCAAGCTCTTCAAGGAGAAGGGCTGGACCGAGCCCAAGACCTGGGACGAGTTCCTGGCCGTCTGCGCCAAGGCCAAGGAGGCCGGCATCGGCGGCCTGGCCCACCAGGGCAAGTACCCGTACTACATCAACGTCGTCATCATGGACCTGATCGCCAAGAAGGGCGGTCTGGAGGCCATGAAGGCCATCGACAACCTCGCCCCGAACGCCTTCGAGGGCAACCCCGCCGCCCTGGCCGCGGTCGAGGCGGTCTACGAGGTGGTCGAGAAGGGCTACCTCATGCCCGGCACCAACGGCCTGACCCACACCGAGTCCCAGACCGCCTGGAACCAGTACAAGGCCGCCTTCATCCCCTCCGGCTCCTGGCTGGAGAACGAGCAGCTCAAGCAGACCCCGGAGGACTTCGACATGAAGTTCCTGCCGGTGCCCGTGCTCGCCGACAGCAAGCTGCCCTTCACCGCCATCCGGGCCGGCGCCAACGAGGCCTTCGTCGTCCCCGAGAAGGCCGCCAACAAGGCCGGCGGCCTGGAGTTCCTGCGCTCCATGCTCTCCCGCGAATGGTCGACGACCTTCGCCCAGCAGGCCAACTCCCTCACCGTCGTCAAGGACGGAGTCGACCCGGGCGTCAAGCTCCGGCCGGGCACCCAGTCCGCCGTCGCCGCGGTCAAGGCCGCCGGGGCCGACACCTTCAACTACCTCTACCCCGACTGGTACAGCGAGATGGACTCCGAGATCCAGAACGCGTCCAATGAGCTGATGGCCCAGCGGATCCAGCCAAAGGAGTGGATCAAGCGGGCCCAGGCTGCGGTAGACAAGGCTGCCAAGGACCCCAACGCCAAGAACAACCACCGCAGCTGACCCCACGTCCACCGGCAGCGTCACAGGGACGGACACCATGAGCCAAGTAGCCCGGCGCAGGGGAAGGACCACCGGCTTCATCGCCGGCTTCCTCGTCCTGCCGCTCGCGCTGTACCTGACCTTCGTCATCTGGCCGTACGTGCAGACGTTCGGCTACTCCTTCACCAACTGGTCGGGCCAGTCACCGACGTTCGACTTCGTCGGCCTGGAGAACTACTCCGCCCTGATGGACGACGAGGTCTTCCGCGGCGCCCTCTGGCACAACCTGCTGCTCCTGGTGTTCGTCCCGGTGATCACCATCCTGCTCGCCCTCTTCTTCGCCTTCATGGTGAACGCGGGAGGGCGCAGCGGGGCCGGCGGGGTGCGGGGCGTACGCGGATCGGCCTTCTACAAGGTCGTCTACTTCTTCCCGCAGGTCCTCTCCCTCGCCATCCTCGCGGTGCTCTTCGGAGCGGTGTACCGCAGCGACGAGGGCGGCCTGCTCAACGGGCTGCTCGCCCGGGCCGGCCTCGTCGACCCGGCCCACCCCGTCGAATGGCTCAACGACCCCGACCTCGTCCTGTGGTGCCTGCTCCTCGTGGTGGTCTGGCACGGGGTCGGCTTCTACCTCGTCCTCTTCTCGGCCGCCATGCAGTCCGTGCCCAAGGACATCTACGAGGCCGCCCTGCTCGACGGCGCCGGGCGCGCCCAGACCTTCTTCCGGGTCACCCTGCCCCTGCTGTGGGACTCTGTGCAGACCTCCGCGGTCTACCTGGGCATCGCCGCGATGGACATGTTCGTCCTCGTGTCGACCATGACCTCGGGCCAGTTCGGCGGCGGACCCGACCACCACAGCGAGGTCATGGCCACGGTGCTGATGCGCAACTTCCTGTACTTCGGGAAGAGCGGCTACGCCTGCGCCATGGGCGTGGTCATGCTCCTCCTGACCATGATCCTCTCCATCGTCACGCTGCGCGCCACCCGCCGCGAGCGCATCGAGTTCTGAGCGGGAGACCACGATGACTGCACAGTCCACAGTGATCAAGGCGCCGGGCGAGTCCGGCGCCGAGGGTTCCGGCGGCGCCGGGCGCGGCCCCCGGGGCGACGGGGGCCGCCGCTCCGACGGCATGGTGCTCAACGTCTTCTCGCACGGCTTCCTGGCCGTCTGGGCGGTCCTGATCGTCCTGCCGCTCGTCTGGCTGGCCCTCGGCTCCTTCAAGACCGACACCCAGATCGGCGCCTCGGCCCTCAGCTGGCCCTCCAACTGGCACTTCGACGCCTTCGGCCGGGCCTGGGACAAGGGCATCGGCGGCTACTTCGGCCACACCCTGATCGTGATGGCCTTTTCGGTCCCGCTGACGATGCTGCTCGGGTCGATGGCCGCGTACGTGCTGGCCCGCTACCCCTTCCGGGGGAACCGGATCATCTACTACTTCTTCGTCAGCGGGGCGATGTTCCCCGTCTTCCTGGCGCTCGTACCGCTGTTCTTCATGGTCAGGCGCCTGGACATGCTCAACACCTACCAGGGGCTGATCCTGGTCTACGTCGCCTACTCGCTGCCGTTCACCGTCTTCTTCATGCACTCCTTCTTCCGCACCCTGCCGACGGCGGTGCACGAGGCGGCGGTGATCGACGGGGCCTCCGACACCCGGATCTTCTTCCAGGTGATGCTGCCGATGGCCAAGCCCGGCCTGATCAGCGTCGGGATATTCAATGTCCTGGGCCAGTGGAACCAGTACATCCTGCCCTCGGTCCTGATGCAGCCGCAGAGCGGCTCCGACCCCGAGCGCTACATGCTCACCCAGGGCCTGATCCAGCTCCAGTACCAGATGGGCTACGAGACGGACCTGCCGGTGCTCTTCGCCGGCGTGACCATCGCGATGATCCCGATGCTGGTGGTCTACCTGTCCTTCCAGCGCCAGATCCAGGCGGGCCTCACCTCGGCGACCCTGAAGTAGCCTTCCGCAGCTGGTACAGCTTTCCGGAGCCGGGACCCCCGACGCTCTGGTGGAGCCTGGGCTCCCGTCCGGTGCCGCCGACGCCCCACGCCGGCCAGCCGCACCCCGGTACGTCCAGGCGGACCCGCTGGGACCAGGGGTCCCGGCCGGGCTCGTACGACCAGGTGCCGGTGCCCGAGCAGCCCGGCGGGGTGCGGCCCGAGGTGTCGCCGGGGGAGTGCTCGGCGACACCGGAGGCGGTGACCCGGCCGTCCGCCGTGAAGGTCAGGGTGTTGCCCGTGTGGTCGGCCCAGGTGCCGGCCAGGGCCGCCGGGCCGATCACCGGGGGTTCGTACGGGGGCAGCGCCCCGGTGACGAGCCCGAGGGTGCCGAACAGGCCCGTCCCCGCCACCAGCGCCCCGCCCCACAGCGCCACCCGGCGCGCGAGCCCCTCGCCCCGGGGCCGGGCGGCCAGGGCGCCGGCCGACAGCGAGGCCGTGGCCGCGGCCCAGAAGAGCAGCACGGGGCCGGTCCGCGCGGCGTTGTACGCGGCGAAGGTCCAGACGGGCGGCGCCAGCAGGGCGGCCACCAGCGGCGGTGTGCAGCACCACGCGGCACGCTCGCCGAGCCGGCGGCCGAGCAGGTCGGACAGCGCGACCGCCGGGAGCACGAAGAGCAGCGACAGCAGGAACGCGATCACGCCGACGATGCCCGTGAGGGAGACGAGGCCTGCCGCGATCCAGCCCCAGTCGGGTGGTGTGTCGGGGGGCGGCTGCGTCCGCACGTACAGCAGCGCGACCACGACGGTGAGTGCGACCTCCAGGTATCCCACCAGTACCGAGACCAGCAGGACCCGTCCGTACGAACGCTTCTGACGCATGCTCGCCCCCCGGTGACCGTCCAGGACCCATACTGCCAGCCGGGCTGAACGTGTTCGATTCATTGGGCGGGGACGACCGACCAACTGACCGCCGAGACCGACGGGTCGAGCGAGAGGCTGCTGACCGCCTCCTCCAGCGCGCGGCCCTTCTCGCCCTCCGCGGTCAGCAGCGCCGACACCGTCACCCGGCCCGGCAGCGGGCCGTCCTGGCTGCGGATCTCCCGCAGCTGGTAGCCCGGCCGGGCCAGGGCGTCGACCAGCCGGTGGCGGATGTGGGCCTCCTCCGCCTCCAGGCACACGGCCTCGAAGTGGTAGTCGGCGGACACCTCCGCCCCGCCGCCCGGCTCGCGGTCCAGGCGCCGGCCCAGCGGGCGCAGCAGGAGGTTGGCCCCCACGACGCCCGCCGTGCCGAAGGCGGCGAGGACGAACAGGCCGACCCCGGCCAGGCAGCCCACGGCCGCCGAGCACCACAGGGTGGCGGCCGTGTTCAGGCCCCGGACGCTCAGCCCGTCCCGCATGATCACCCCGGCGCCGAGGAAGCCGATCCCCGAGACGATCTGGGCGGCGACCCGCGAGCCGTCGTAGTTCACCTCGGAGACCGCGCTCAGGAAGCCGTACTGCGAGAGCAGGACGAACAGCGCCGCCCCGCCCGCCACCAGGGCGTTCGTCCGCAGCCCCGCCATCCGGGCGCGCCACTGGCGCTCCAGGCCGATGACCGAGCCGAAGCCGAGGGCCGCGGCGAGGTGGGCGGCCATCTGCCATTCCGTGAGGAGGGTCATCGGCCCGTCCTCCTTCCGTTCCTCGTTGCCCGCGTCCGGCTAGAGCCAGGTGCCGAAGCGGCGGATGTACCAGGTCTTCACGAGCTGGGTGAGCGTGCAGTACGCGAGCAGTACGCCGATCAGCCACGGGAAGTACGACGCCGGGAGGGCGACGAAGCCCAGCGAGGGGGCCAGCGGCGAGAAGGGCAGCCAGAGCCCGGTCAGCACCGCGAGGACGGTCATCGTCATCACCGGCCAGGAGGCGCGGGACTGGATGAAGGGGATCTTGCGGGTGCGGATCATGTGGACGATCAGGGTCTGCGAGAGCAGGCCCTCGACGAACCAGCCGGACTGGAAGAGCGACTGTTCGGCCGCCGTGTTCGCCGCGAAGACGTGCCACATGACCACGAACATCGCGATGTCGAAGATCGAGCTGATGGGGCCGATGGTGACCATGAAGCGGAAGATGCCCTTGGCGTCCCAGTTCCGGGGCTTGCGCAGGTACTCCGGGTCCATCCGGTCCCAGGGCGTGGCCAGCTGGGAGATGTCGTAGACCAGGTTCTGCACCAGCAGCATGATGGCGAGCATCGGCTGGAAGGGGATGAACGCGCTCGCCACCAGCACCGAGAAGACGTTGCCGAAGTTCGACGAGGCCGTCATCTTGATGTACTTGATCGTGTTGCCGAAGGTGGTCCTGCCCTGGACCACGCCCTGTTCCAGGACGGTCAGGTCCTTCTCCAGCAGGATGATGTCCGCCGACTCCTTGGCGATGTCCACGGCGGTGTCCACCGAGATGCCGACGTCGGCGTCGCGCAGGGCGGCCGCGTCGTTGATCCCGTCGCCGAGGAAGCCGACGGTGTGCCCCTCGGCCTGCAGGGCGCGTACGATCCGCGCCTTCTGGACCGGGTTGGCCTTGGCGAACACGGTCGTACGGGCGGCCAGCGCGCGCAGTGCGGTGTCGTCGAGGGCGTCCACCTCGGAGCCCGAGACCACGTGGCCCACCTCGATGCCGACGTCGGCGCAGACC
This sequence comes from Streptomyces sp. NBC_00158, assembly GCF_045160885.1. Lineage (NCBI taxonomy): Bacteria > Bacillati > Actinomycetota > Actinomycetes > Kitasatosporales > Streptomycetaceae > Streptomyces > Streptomyces sp. NBC_00158. The sequence goes on along the minus strand of NZ_CP108161.1, from coordinate 1,451,555 downwards.
CGGGCCGCGACGAGCTCGTTGTCGCCGGTGACCACCTTGACCGCGATGCCCTTGTCCGCCAGGCCCTGGAGGGCAGCGGCCGCGGAAGCCTTCGGCGGGTCGAGGAAGGCGAGGAAGCCGACCAGGGTCAGCCCGTCCTCGTCCGCGACGGTGTAGGTGCCGCGGGGCTCGGCGACGGTACGGGTGGCCACCGCCAGCACCCGCAGGCCCTGCCGGTTGTTCTCCTCGGCGATCCGGGTGGCGCGCAGCCGCAGCCCGTCGGTCAGTTCGACCTTCTCGCCGCGGTCGGTCATGTGCGTGCAGAGGGCCAGGACCTCTTCGACCGCACCCTTGGTGATCATGACGTGTTCGGGCCGGCCGGCCGTCGCCGTCATGCTGTTGCGGTTGAGGACCACGGACATCCGGCGCCGGGCGAAGTCGAAGGGGATCTCGTCGACCATCGAGAACCGTGCGTCGACGACAACCTCCTCGGCCTCGTTGACGCGGTCGATGACCGCCTGGTCCATCAGGTTCTTCAGGCCGGTCTGGAAGTGGGCGTTGAGGTACCCGTACTCCAGGACCTCGCCGTCCTCGGCGCCGTGCACGTCCAGGTAGCGGTCCAGGACGATCCGGTCCTCGGTGAGGGTGCCGGTCTTGTCCGTGCAGAGCACGTCCATCGCACCCAGGTTCTGGATCGCGTTCAGCCGCTTGACGACGACCTTGCGCCGGGACATGGCGACCGCGCCGCGCGCCAGGTTGGCGGAGACGACCATCGGCAGCATCTCGGGGGTCAGGCCCACAGCGACGGCGATGCCGAAGAGGAAGGCCTCGTCCCAGTCGCCCTTGGTCAGGCCGTTGACCATGAAGACGACGGGGACCATCACCAGCATGAAGCGGATCAGCAGGAAGCTGACCTTGCGCACGCCGGTGTCGAAGTTGGTCTGCGGGCGCTCGCCGACCAGGGTGCCGGCCATGGAGCCGAAGTAGGTGCCGGCCCCGGTGGCGACGACCACGCCGGTGGCGGTGCCGGAGGTCACCGAAGTGCCCATCAGGCAGAGGTTGTCGGCCTCCACGGGGTCGGTGGTCGTGTCCTGGCCGAGGTCCTCGGCGCTGGGGGTCCCCCCGGCGGAGCGAGGGGGAGCGTCGGCCTTGGCGACCGGCAACGACTCGCCGGTCAGGGCCGCCTGGCCCACCATCAGGTCCTTGGAGGTGATCAGCCGCAGGTCCGCCGGGATCAGGTCGCCGGCGGCCAGCTTGACCAGGTCGCCCGGGACCACCCGGTCCATCGGCACCTCGAAGGTGGTGGGCGCCGAGCCGCTGCCGGCCCGGCGCTGCACCGCGCAGGTGGTGGTGACGAGCTTCTTCAGGGCGTCTGCGGCCCGACCCGAGCGGTACTCCTGCCAGAACCGCAGCAGCCCGCTGACCGCCACCATCACCGACAGGATGACGACTCCGGGGTCCGCCGGGTCCTGCCAGAACATGACGGCGGCCAGGAAGACCAGGACGCCGATGAAGGGGTTGCAGAAGGCCTTCGCGAGCTGCGTGATCCACAGCGGGGTGCGCTCCCGGGCGACGACGTTGGGGCCGTGCCGCTCCAGCCGCAGCGCGGCCTCGGCGTGGGTGAGGCCGCTGCGGGAGGTGTCGGCGTCCTGGAGGACCCGGACGGCCGGGCGGGCGCTGATCGCGGCCAGCCGCTCGCCGGCGAGGCGGGTGGCGGTTTCGAGCTCGGCGGCCTTGCGCTCGCGGCGGCCGCGGCCCGGCGGCGCGAGCTTCACGGGGGTACGAGGGGTGAGCATGGTCATGACGAATACCTCCCTCCACGGCGTCCGGGCAGCGCGCAGCCGTCCGGTGACGTGGAGTGATCGATGTGCGGCGCGGGGTGGCGGGGGACGCCACGGGGTGCGCCGCGGACATGGATGACGTATGCCTGACAGGAGAGTCAGGGCATGCGAAAGGAGAAGGGGAACGGGGTCCCGCCGGTGGACCGGCGCGGGCGCGGCACGGGAACGGCGCGGGGTCGTCGCCGTGGGCGTGCGCGCGGGGTCAGCCGATCAGCGGGGCGGATGCCCGGACGGTCGGCGCGTCAGCCGGCGCAGGCGCGGCGAGGACTTCGATCGGGACTCATCCCGAACACCTCCTCGCGTAGCGCTGTCACGGCACGGCGCGCGGTCCGGCCGGAAAGGCCGCAGAGGACCGGCGCCTCAGCGACCGTAACACGATCTCGGCGGCCCTTGTTCATACTTTCGGGCCATGTGTCCGGTTCGCTCTGTCTCAGGCTCTTGACGGCGGAGTGGGCAAAGGCTCGACTTAAGCTTCACAAGTTGGAGAGACGCCGGGGTCTCGGAGCGCATAGCCGCGAAACCGGCCGGGGGGCGACGGACGTCCGTCGCTTATGGGCAGGAGTGGATGAGTCGTGCAGACTCCCGGATCGCAGTCCTCGCTGCATCGCGCGAACCTGGAGAGAGTCGTGCGGGCCGTGCGCCTCGCCGGTTCGCTGACCCAGGCGGAGATCGCCCGCACCACCGGACTGTCGGCGGCCACGGTCTCCAACATCGTCCGCGAACTGAAGGAGAGCGGGACCGTAGAGGTCACCGACACCTCGGCCGGCGGCCGCCGGGCCCGCAGCGTCTCCCTCAGCGGGGACGCGGGCATCGTCATCGGAGTGGACTTCGGCCACACCCACCTGCGGGTGGCCGTGGGCAACCTGGCGCACCAGGTGCTCGCCGAGGAGACCGAGCCACTGGACGTGGACGCCTCCTGGGTGGACGGCTTCGACCGGGCGGAAGCCCTGGTCGGACGGCTGGTCCAGGGCATCGGGGTGGCCCGCGACAAGGTCATCGGAGTCGGGCTCGGCGTCCCGGGCCCGATCGACGTGGAGTCCGGCACCCTCGGCTCGACGGCGATCCTGCCGGGCTGGGCCGGGATCAACCCGCGCCAGGAGCTCTCGCAGCGCCTGGGCGTACCCGTCTACGTGGACAACGACGCGAACCTCGGCGCGCTGGGGGAACTCGTCTGGGGGAGCGGCCGGGGGGTCCGCGACCTGGCGTACATCAAGGTCGCGAGCGGTGTGGGCGCCGGGCTGGTGATCAACGGCCAGATCTACCGGGGGCCCGGCGGCACGGCGGGCGAGATCGGGCACATCACCCTGGACGAATCGGGCCCCGTCTGCCGCTGCGGCAACCGCGGCTGCCTGGAGACCTTCGCCGCCGCGCGGTACGTGCTGCCGCTGCTCCAGGGCACGCACGGGCCCGAGTTGACCATGGAGAAGGTGGTCGAGCTGGCCCGGGGCGGGGACCCCGGCTGCCGCCGGGTCATCGCCGACGTGGGCCGGCACATCGGCAGCGGCGCGGCCAGCCTCTGCAACCTCCTGAACCCGAGCCGGATCGTGCTCGGCGGCTCGCTGGCGGAGGCCGGCGAGCTGGTGCTCGCGCCGATCCGCGAGTCCGTGGGGCGGTACGCGATCCCCAGCGCGGCCCGCCAGTTGTCGGTCCTCACCGGGTCGCTGGGCGGCCGGGCGGAAGTACTGGGCGCACTGGCCCTCGTACTCAGCGAGATGGGCGATTCGACGCTTTTGGCGGAAAATGGCATTGGGGTGCGAGTCCCCGCCGCCATGTCTTCAGGTAGATAACGGATGGCACCGTTGTCATCTCGTTAAGGATTCACTCCTTGACGGCAAACCGCGGCCGGGGTTGACTCACGTCCACCTCGGCCGCAGCGTTGCGGCCTCGTCAGGGAGGTTCAACGAATGAACACGCGTATGCGTAGAGCCGCCGTAGCCGTCGCCGCCGGTGCCATGGCCGTTTCGCTGGCCGCATGTGGCAGTGCCAAGGAAGCGGGCGGCGAGAAGAAGCCCTCCGGGCCCGCCGCCGCCGGTGACGCGATCAAGGTCGGTCTGCTCCTGCCCGAGAACCAGACCGCGCGCTACGAGAAGTTCGACAAGCCGCTGATCGAGAAGAAGGTCGCCGATCTCACCGGCGGCAAGGCGCAGGTCGTCTACGCCAACGCCAAGCAGGACGCGACCACGCAGAACTCCCAGGTCGACACGATGATCACCAACAAGGTGAACGTCCTGATCGTGGACGCGGTCGACGCCAAGGCCATCGCCGGCTCGGTCAAGAAGGCCAAGGACGCCGGCATCCCGGTCGTCGCCTACGACCGCCTGGCCGAGGGTCCGATCGACGCCTACACCTCCTTCGACAACGAAGAGGTCGGCAAGGTCCAGGGCAAGGCCCTGCTGGAGGCCCTGGGCGACAAGGCCAAGGACGGCCAGATCGTCATGATGAACGGCTCCGTCACCGACCCGAACGCCGCGCTGTTCAAGAAGGGCGCCCACTCCGTCCTCGACGGCAAGGTGACCATCGGCAAGGAGTACGACACCAAGGAGTGGAAGCCGGAGAACGCGAACACCAACATGGCGGGTGCGCTGACCGCGCTCGGCAAGGACAAGGTGATCGGCGTCTACTCCGCCAACGACGGCATGGCCGGCGGCATCATCACCGCCCTCAAGGCGGCCGGCCTGTCCCCCCTGCCCCCGGTCACCGGCCAGGACGCCGAACTCGCCGGCGTGCAGCGGATCGTGGCGGGCGAGCAGTTCATGAGCGTCTACAAGCCGTACGCCCCCGAGGCCGCGGCCGCCGCCGAGATGGCCGTCGCCCTCGCCAAGGGCGAGAAGATCGACGGGATCATCAACAACAAGATCGACAGCCCGACCACCAAGGGCGTTCCGTCCGTGCTGATCCCGGTCGTCTCGCTCACCAAGAGCAACATCAAGGACACCGTCGTCAAGGACGGCGTCTACACGGTCGAAGAGATCTGCACCGACAAGTTCTCGGCCGCCTGCGCCACCATCGGCCTCAAGTAAGGCCCCGTCGACGCTGCCGCCCCTCCCGCGGCCCGACGACCCCCTGCCCTGCCCGGCGCCCCGCCCCTCATACCCCGCCAACCGCGGGGCGCCGGGCAGAAACGATTTATCGCAAAGACGATTCACCTCTAGCTCGTCGTATCCCATCCGCCCCGCTCCTGCTCTTTTGCACGACATCCCCGCCGGTCAGGCGGCGAAGGAGATGGTTCATGTGTCCGCTGCGCCCGTGCTGGCGTTGCGAGGGGTCTCGAAGCGGTTCGGTGCCGTCCAGGCCCTGACCGACGTAGAACTCGAGATCCACTCCGGTGAGGTGGTCGCCCTGGTCGGCGACAACGGCGCCGGCAAGTCCACGCTGGTCAAGACGATCGCCGGCGTGCACCCCATCGATGACGGAGTCATCGAGTGGGAGGGCCGCCCGGTCTCCATCGGCAAGCCCCACGACGCCCAGAACCTCGGCATCGCGACCGTCTACCAGGACCTCGCGCTGTGCGACAACATCGACGTCGTCGGCAACCTCTTCCTCGGGCGCGAGCTCAAGCGCTTCGGCGTCCTCGACGAGGTGGAGATGGAGCGCCGCGCACGCGAGCTCCTGACCACCCTGTCCATCCGGATCCCCAGTGTCCGGATCCCCATCGCCTCGCTCTCCGGCGGCCAGCGCCAGACCGTCGCGATCGCCCGCTCGATGCTGGGCGAGCCCAAGCTCGTCATCCTCGACGAGCCCACCGCGGCCCTCGGCGTCGAGCAGACCGCACAGGTGCTCGACCTCGTGGAGCGGCTGCGCGAGCGCGGCCACGCCGTCATCCTCATCAGCCACAACATGGCCGATGTGAAGGCCGTCGCCGACAAGGTGGCGGTGCTGCGGCTGGGCCGCAACAACGGTGTCTTCAACGTCGCCGACACCTCGCAGGAAGAGATCATCTCCGCCATCACCGGGGCCACGGACAACGCCGTGACCCGCCGGGCGGCCCGCACCGGGGAGGCCCGCAAGTGAGCACCGAACACCACACCGCGGCGGAAGAGGTGGCCAAGCTGGCCAACCCCGCCGCCCCGGCGGACGCCATTCCGGTGGTCGACCCGCGCCTGCTCGTGCGCGAGCAGGGGCTGTCCGGCTACCTGAGCGAGTTCGGCCGCAAGATGAAGGCCGGCGACCTGGGCTCGATCCCCGTCGTCCTCGGCCTGATCATCATCTGGAGCATCTTCCAGGGGCTGAACTCCAACTTCCTCTCCCCGGAGAACCTCTCCAACATCGCGATCACCATGGTCGCCACCGGCATGATGGCCGTCGGCATCATCTTCGTGCTGCTGCTCGGCGAGATCGACCTCTCGGTCGGCTCCGTCAGCGGCGTCTCGGGCGCGATCGTCGCCGTCCTCGCCGTCACCCACGGCGTCAACGAGTGGGTCGCGATCCTCGCCGCCGTCGGCGGCGGCGCCCTGATCGGCGCGATCCACGGCTTCTTCTTCGCCAAGATCGGCGCCCCGGCCTTCGCCGTCACCCTCTCCGGCCTGCTGTTCTGGTCCGGTGCGATGCTCCAGATCCTGGGCAGCAACGGCACCGTCAACCTCGACTCCGAGGGCGTGGTCGGAAAGCTCACCACGTACTACTTCTCGGACGTGGCCGCCGGCTACGGCCTCGCGGCCGTCGCCACCGTGGCCTACTTCCTCGCCACCCACTCCGACAACCGCCGCCGGGAGGCCGCCGGGGTCCCCTCGCGGCCGCTCAGCGAGATCCTGCTGCGCACCGGCCTGCTGGCGGTCTTCACCTTCGGCCCGGCCGTCGTGTTCAACCAGTACAAGGGCCTGCCCCTGGCCCTGGTGATCTTCGTGGTGGCCCTGGTCGGAACGGACTTCGTCCTGCGCCGCACCACCTTCGGCCGCAACGTCTTCGCCCTCGGCGGCAGCGTCGAGGCCTCCCGCCGCGCGGGCATCAACGTCAACGGGATCCGCATCGCGGTCTTCTCGATCGCCGGCACCTTCGCGGCGATCGGCGGCCTCTTCTGGGCCTCCAAGATCGCGGCGGCCAACCAGAGCGCCGGCGCCGGCGACCTCCTGATGAACGTGATCGCGGCGGCCGTCATCGGCGGCACCAGCCTCTTCGGCGGCCGCGGCCGCACCTGGAACGCCCTCCTCGGTGTGATGGTCATCACCAGCATCCAGTACGGTCTGGCCCTGGAGGGGATCGCGACTCCGATCCAGTACATGATCACCGGTGCCGTGCTGCTGGCCACGGTGGTCATCGACTCGGTGACCCGCAAGACCCAGAAGTCGGCCGGCCGCGCCTGACCGCGCGACCTGGGCCGATCCCAGGCGGTAAGACCCGTCACAGTGCCCGGTGCCACTCCGTGTGGTGCCGGGCACCCGTGCGTACACGTGTGCGTACGGGTGTGCAGCTGTACGCCCGTTTGGGATGTGTGATTTCGCGACGAGGTGTACAGGTATGACAAAGGTGTGACCCGCCAGGTACCGCCCGATGACCGCCCTCGCGAGCGGAACATTAGACTCGACAGACCAGCAAGCAACTGCAAGGAGGCACGGGTGCTGCTGCCCCGCATCAAGGGACCGCGCGATCTGGACCGGCTCAGCCAGGAGGAGCTCGACCAGCTCGCGGCAGAGATCAGGTCCTTCCTCGTCGACGCCGTCTCCAAGACCGGCGGGCACCTCGGCCCCAACCTCGGCGTGGTCGAACTGACGATCGCCCTGCACCGGGTCTTCGAATCGCCCAAGGACAAGGTCCTCTTCGACACCGGCCACCAGGCCTACGTCCACAAGCTGCTCACCGGCCGCCAGGACTTCTCGGACCTGCGCGCCAAGGGCGGCCTGTCCGGCTACCCCTCGCGCGCCGAGTCCGACCACGACGTGATCGAGAACTCGCACGCCTCCACGGTGCTGGGCTGGGCCGACGGCCTCGCCAAGGCCAACGAGGTGCTCGGCCGCGAGGACCACCACGTCGCCGCCGTCATCGGCGACGGCGCGCTCACCGGCGGCATGGCCTGGGAGGCGCTGAACAACATCGCCGCCGCCAAGGACCGCCCGCTCGTCATCGTCGTCAACGACAACGAGCGCTCGTACGGCCCCACCATCGGCGGCCTCGCGAACCACCTGGCCACCCTGCGCACCACGGACGGCTACGAGCGCTTCCTGGCCCGCGGCAAGGAGATCCTGGAGCGCACCCCCGTCGTCGGGAAGCCGCTCTTCGAGACCCTGCACGGCGCCAAGAAGGGCCTCAAGGACTTCATCGCCCCCCAGGGCATGTTCGAGGACCTGGGCCTGAAGTACATCGGCCCCATCGACGGCCACGACATCGAGGCCCTGGAGTCCGCGCTCCAGCGCGCCAAGCGCTTCAGCGGCCCGGTCATCGTGCACTGCCTCACCCAGAAGGGCCGCGGCTACACCCCGGCCCTGGAGCACGAGGCGGACCGCTTCCACGCGGTCGGCGTGATCCACCCCGACACCGGCCTCCCGGTCAAGACCGCCGCCGCCAGCTGGACCTCCGTCTTCGCCGACGAGATGGTCAAGCTCGGCCACGAGCGCGAGGACATCGTCGGCATCACCGCCGCCATGCTCCACCCGGTCGGCCTGAACAAGTTCGCCGAGGCCTTCCCGGACCGCATCTACGACGTCGGCATCGCCGAGCAGCACGGCGCCACCTCGGCCGCCGGCCTCGCCACCGGCGGCGTCCACCCCGTCTTCGCGGTCTACGCCACCTTCCTCAACCGCGCCTTCGACCAGGTCCTCATGGACGTGGCCCTGCACAAGTGCGGGGTCACCTTCGTCCTCGACCGCGCGGGCGTCACCGGCGACGACGGCGCCTCCCACAACGGCATGTGGGACATGTCCATCCTCCAGGTCGTCCCCGGCCTCCGCCTGGCGGCGCCCCGCGACGCCGAGCAGCTGCGCGCCCAGCTGCGCGAGGCCGTCGAGGTCAAGGACGCCCCGACCGTCGTGCGCTACTCCAAGGGCGTCGTCGGCCCGGCCGTTCCGGCCGTCGGCCGGATCGGCGGCATGGACGTCCTGCGCGAGCCGGCCCCCGAGGTCACCCGTCCGGACGTACTCCTCGTCTCCGTCGGCGCGCTCGCCCCGATGTGCCTGGAGATCGCCGGCCTGCTCGACAAGCAGGGCATCTCCACCACCGTGGTCGACCCCCGCTGGGTCAAGCCGGTGGACGAGGCCCTCGCCCCGCTCGCCGAGCGCCACCGGGTCGTCGTCACCGTCGAGGACAACGGCCGCACCGGCGGTGTGGGCGCCGCCGTCTCGCAGGCCCTGCGCGACGCGGGCGTCGACGTACCGCTGCGTGACTTCGGCATCCCGCAGCGCTTCCTCGACCACGCGCAGCGCAAGGAGATCATGGCCGAGATCGGCCTGACCGCCCCGGACATCGCCCGCCAGGTCACCGGTCTGGTCGCCAAGCTGGACGGCCGCTTCGAGAGCGAGCCGGCCGCCACAGTCGACTAGCCGCACCAGGCCGGATCGCGCGGTTGCACGTCACGGGCCGGGAGATCACCCTTGAAGGGTGGGCCTCCCGGCCCGTTCGCGTACTTCTTGGGAGGTGCGTCGGTGAGCACGGATCCGAACAGCCCGTTCCGCACCAAGACGGTGGAACAGTCCATCCGTGACACGGAGGAGCCGGAGCACGCGCTCCGCAAATCGCTCTCCGCCTGGGACCTGACGGTCTTCGGTGTCGGCGTCATCATCGGCACCGGCATCTTCGTCCTCACGGGCATCGCGGCCCGCAACAACGCCGGCCCCGCCACCGCGCTCTCCTTCGTGGTGTCGGGCGTCGTCTGCGCCCTCGCGGCCCTCTGCTACGCCGAGTTCGCCTCCACCGTCCCGGTGGCCGGATCGGCGTACACCTTCGCGTACGCCTCGATCGGCGAGCTGCCGGCCTGGATCATCGGCTGGGACCTGGTCCTCGAATTCGCCCTCGGCACGGCCGTCGTGGCCGTCGGCTGGTCCGGGTACGTACGCCACCTCATGCACACGAACCTCGGCTGGGACATGCCCGTCGCGCTGTCCGGGCCCGACGCGGGCGGCACCTTCGACCTGATGGCCTTCCTGCTGGTCATCGTCCTGACCGCGATCCTCGTCGTCGGCACCAAGCTGTCGGCCCGGATCACCGCGGTCGTCGTGGCCATCAAGGTCGTCGTGGTGCTGCTGGTCATCATCGCGGGCCTGTTCTTCATCAAGGCCGACAACTACTCGCCCTTCATCCCCCCGGCGAAGCCGCAGGAGGGCGGCAGCGGCTGGACGGCACCACTGGTGCAGCTGCTGTTCGGGTACGAGCCCACCAACTTCGGCGTCATGGGCATCTTCACCGCGGCCTCCCTGGTCTTCTTCGCCTTCATCGGCTTCGACGTCGTGGCCACCGCGGCCGAGGAGACCAAGAACCCGCAACGGGACATGCCGCGCGGCATCCTCGGCTCGCTGCTCATCTGCACGCTGCTCTACGTCGCCGTGACCATCGTCGTCACCGGCATGCAGTACTACGCGGAGATGTCGCCGACAGCACCGCTCGCCGAGGCCTTCAAGTCCGTGAACCAGCCGTTCTTCTCCGGTGCCATCAGCCTCGGGGCGGCCGTCGGCCTGATCACGGTCAGCATGATCCTGCTGCTGGGCCAGACCCGGGTGTTCTTCGCGATGAGCCGCGACGGCCTGCTGCCGCGCGTCTTCTCGGTCACCCACCCCAAGTACCGCACCCCCTACCGGGCCACGCTGCTCCTCGGCTCGGTCATCGCGGTCATCGCGGGGTTCACCAGCCTCGCGAAGCTGGCCGAACTGGTCAACATCGGCACCCTGTTCGCCTTCGTCATCGTGGCGCTCGGCGTGATCATCCTGCGCAAGACCCGCCCCGACCTGCACCGGTCCTTCCGCACCCCGTGGGTGCCGGTGGTCCCGATCCTGTCGATGGCGGCCTCGCTCTGGCTGATGCTCAACCTGCCGGCCGAGACCTGGGTGCGCTTCGGGATCTGGATGGTGATCGGCTTCGTCGTCTACTTCCTGTACGGGAAGCGCAAGAGCCGCCTCGCCCAGGTCGGCCAGGACGCGGAGTACTAGGAGGACGCGGACGCAAGGCCAATCAGGACGACGGGGACGGCCCGGGCGCCTTGGACTTGGCGCCCGGGCCGCCGCCCTTGGCGGGGGAGTCCTTCGCCGAGGCGGGCACCTTCCGGTCGTTGCGCAGGGCCTCCCACAGCTGGGAGGCCTGCTCCTGCGCCACCACGACCCGGTTCGGGTCCACCTTGTCGTAGGCCACCGGCAGCATGATGGTCTCCATGGTGGACGGGTCCACCCGCTGCATGCTCCGCGCGAAGTCGGACAGCGCGGTGAGCGAGGCCAGATCGGAGTCGGTGGTCAGCGACTTGGTGCCGGCGTCGGCCAGCTTGTAGAGCCGGGCCGGGTTGCCGAGGGCGTCCTGGTTCTTGATCTCGGCGAGCAGCGCGAGCATGAACTGCTGCTGGAGGCCTATGCGTCCGAGGTCGCTGCCGTCCCCGTAGCCGTAGCGGGTGCGTACGAACTTCAGCGAGTCGGTGCCGTTCAGGCGGTGCGTCCCCGCGTCCAGCTTGAGGCCGCCCTTCGCGCCGGTCATCGGCTGGTCGAGGGTGACGGTGACCCCGCCCAGGGCGTCGACGAGGCCCTTGAAGCCGGCGAAGTCCACCTCGACGAAGTGGTCCACGCGGATCCCGGACAGCTGCTCCACCGTCTTGACCACGCAGGCCGGACCGGCCAGCGAGTAGACGGAGTTGAACATGACCCGGCGGGCCTCGGGGACCGTGGCGCCGTCCCCGTCCTTGCACTCGGGCCGGGTGACCAGGGTGTCGCGCGGGATGCTCACCGCGGTGGCCCTGGACCGGCCCTCGGGTATGTGCACCAGCATCGCGGTGTCGGAGCGGGCCCCGCTGACGTCGCCGTGGTCGAGCTCGCCGTTGGCACCGGCCCGCGAGTCGGAGCCGAGCACCAGGACGTTCTGCGCGTTCTCGACCACCTTCGGCGGCCGGTTGTCGCTGCCGATGGCCTTGTCCAGGTCCACGCTGTCGATGTTCCCGCTGAGGTGGCCGTACACCCACCAGCCGGACCCCGCCGCGCCGAGGACCACCACGGCGGCCGTCCAGGCGAGCCCCCGCCGGATCCGGGAGGCGCGGGAGCGGGGCGGCTTGGCGGTGGCGGTGGCGTCTGAGGTCACGGGCTACAACATAGACGCAGGGTGCCGCCCGGGAGCCCCGGGGTATCCTGCATCTGTTCGAACGACGAAGCGGAAGGGTTGCTGCGGTTCCATGGCGACGCGATCGAGGCGCGGTTCGGACAGGTCCCCCGAGCAGCCCTCCGGCGCCGCCGGCTCCCTCGCACGCGACCGGAACACCACGGCCCTGGGCCCCCTGACCGGCCGTTGGCTCCTCGCCGGCAAGGACGGCCGGCTCACCGCCTACGCGCGCGCCGGGAACGGCCTGCTCCGCTGGACCGAGAACGCCCCCGGCGGCCCCGGCTGGAGCGGCCCCGACCTCCTGCCCGCCGACGGGCTGACCGACCTCACGGTGGGCCAGGGCCCGGACGGGTACGCCCACTTCGCGGGCCGCCGCCGCACCGGGACCGGGGACGGAGCGGCCGTCACCTACCACCACGCGGTGCAGTACCAGAGCGGCCGCCCCCTGGGCCCCTGGGAATCCCTCGGCACCCTCTACCAGCGGCCCGGCGCGACGCACCGCGGCGGCCCGCCCGCCCTGGCGGTGGACGCCCAGGGCGCGCCCCACCTCTTCGTCCGCAACGCCGGCCGCGGGGTCCACGTCAGGCGTCAGGACGGCAAGGGCGACTGGCGGGACTGGGAGGACCTGCACGGCAGCAAGGCCTTCGAGGGCATCACCGCCGACTCCACCGGCGACGGCCGGATCTGGCTGGCGGCGCCCGGCGAGAAGGGGCTCTCCCGCTGGACCCAGCACACGCACGGCGGCCCCGTGGAGCGGGCCGAGGACGTCCCGTACCCCGCCCAGGACGGCTCGGTGCGCACGCTGGAGACCTCCCCGGGCCGCGTCACCCACTTCTGGCACGCCGCCGACGGCAGCGGGGTGTTCGCCTGCCGGGAGGGCGCCGGGGTGATGGCCCTGGGCGGCGGACCGGCGGCCGGCGCAGTCGCGGCCGTCCGCGCCCTGGTCGACGGCTACGACTGCACGGTACTGGCCCACCGGGGCGTGAACGGGCGCACCGCCCTGGCGGCGTACCCCACGGAGTACGAGGCGGCGGGGCTCTGGTGGACAGAGATCGGGGAGGAGGGCGTGGGCTCCCCGGCGCTGGCCGTCGACGCCCGGGGCCTGGTCGTCATCGCCTGCGTCGGGACCCGCGGCGAGCTCCTGGTCAGTCGGCAGAAGGACAACTCCGGCCTGTCACTGGGCCGCTGGCAGCGCCTCTGACGGCTGGGGGCGCCGCCGCCCCTGCGGCGGGATCCGCGTCAGGTTGTGCCGGTCCACCGCCAGCGCCGATATCCGGCGCAGGAAGTCCACCGACCGCTCGGCGGTGTCCGGGGTGATCCAGGCGTCGTCGATGTCGCACAGCTCCACCCGCACGGCCGAGCCGGCCAGCACGATCGGCAGGGTGTAGGCGATGGTCGAGGCGAAGGTCAGCAGGGACTGCCCGATGGGCTCGGTCAGCGCGGTCAGTTCGAGGGGCAGCTCGGGCTGGACGATCTCCATGCCGGTGAGCCCGGCGATCCGCTCCAGCTTGGGCCCGCTCTCCCTGCGGTGCGCGAAGTAGCGTCCGGCCGCCCGGTGGCGGGCGATCCAGCCGACCGCGTCGATGTACCGGTCCTCGTCGACGACCCCGGTCTCCACCAGCGAGCTGCCCGCCAGATCGGCCCCGGGCCGCACCCGCACCGGACCGAACGCGGCCCGGCTCCAGGCGTAGTCGTTGGGCCGCACCTCGGTGCCGGGCGGTGCGACGACCGGCATGCAGGTGAAGAAGACGGCGCGCTCCAGCTCCTGGCGGGCCAGCCAGCGGTTGACCGGGCCGCCCTTTCCGGAGGGCTTGAGCTCGCCCTGGTGCCAGCGGGTCAGCTGCCCGCCGTGGGTCAGCAGGCTGACCAGCTCGGTGGTGGCGGTGCCGTCGTCCACGACGACCACCTCGCGGGCCTTGGAGCGGGGCAGCAGCAGCTGGATCGTACGGGAGAACAGGTCGCCGATGACCAGGCGCCGGGCGGCCGCGACCGCGCGGCCGAGGCGGACCAGCTCCCCGGCCCGCCCCAGGTAGCCCGCGCGGACCTCGTAGCGCCGCCAGACCACCTTGGACTGGGAGGCGAACCGGCACAGCCGGCGGACCTGGGCGCGCGAACGCGGGTCCACCGGCTGGAGCACGGCGATGGTGAGGGACGCTGCCTCGCCCGGGTGGACGTACGCCCACTCCAGCACGTTCAGTAGTTGAGCCGGGCTCTCCACCAGGGCGAGGGTGTCGCTCATGCCGAGGCCGTCACGCCCTCGGCGGCGAGGGTGCCCTGGACGCGGCGGAGCTTCTTCATCGGGCCGAGCTCGGAGTCGTAGACGCGCTTGACGCCGTCGCCGAGGGCGGTCTCGATGGTGCGGATGTCACGGACCAGGCGGGCGAGGCCGCCGGGTTCGACGGAGGCGGCCTGGTCGGAGCCCCACATGGCGCGGTCGAGGGTGATGTGCCGCTCCACCGCGCACGCGCCGAGGGCGACGGCGGCGACGGTGGTCTGCAGGCCCGTCTCGTGGCCGGAGTAGCCGATCGGGACGTTGGGGTACTCGTCCTGGAGCGTGTTGATGACGCGCAGGTTGAGCTCCTCGGCCTTCGCCGGGTAGGTCGAGGTGGCGTGCAGCAGGACGACGTTCGCGCTGCCCAGCACCTCCACCGCGTGCCGGATCTGCTGCGGGGTGGACATCCCGGTGGACAGGATGACGGTCTTGCCGGTGGCGCGCAGGGCGAGCAGCAGCTCGTCGTCGGTCAGGGAGGCGGAGGCCACCTTGTGGGCGGGGACGCCGAACTTCTCCAGGAAGGTCACGGCCTCGGTGTCCCACGGGGAGGCGAACCAGTCGATGCCCCGCATCAAGCAGTGCTCGCCGATGGCCCGGTACTCGTCCTCGCCGAACTCCACGCGGTGGCGGTAGTCGATGTACGTCATCCGGCCCCAGGGGGTGTCCCGTTCGATGTCCCACTGGTCGCGGGGGGTGCATATCTCGGGGGTGCGCTTCTGGAACTTGACGGCGTCACAGCCCGCGTCGGCGGCCGCGTCGACGAGCGCGAGCGCGTTGGCGAGCTCACCGTTGTGGTTGATCCCGATCTCGCCGATCACATAGGTGGGCCGGCCGGGGCCGACCTCCTTGTTCCCGATCCGGCGGATTCGGCTGCTGTGCACCACTGTTCAGAGTTCCTTTCCGGGGTACTGCGAGGGGTCCGGCGACGACGGGGCCGCCGGGGTCTGCTGGGGGTCGGGGAGGGAGTCGAGGAGGGGGGCCAGGGCCCGGGCCCGGTCGAGGTCGCCGGGCTCGTCGATCTCGATGGCCCGCTCGGGGGCGGTGGGGACCAGCTGGGTCCGGCCGAAGAAGCGGTGGCCGTGCTCGCGGAAGCCGTCGGCGCGCATGGCGTAGACGGCGCCCGACTCCAGGTACTCGGGGGTGCGGTCCTGGCGGCGCAGGCGTACGGAGCTGTCGTGGTTGACCCCGTGCGCGTGGTGGCGGGCCTGCGCCCCGGCGGGCCCGGTGCCCCAGAGGAAGCCGTGGAAGGGCACGGCGGTGAAGGCCGAGTCGGCGCCGCCCCGGACCACGGCCAGCACGGTCTCCTCGACCTCCTCCGGGGTGGTGAAGGGGCTGGTGCACTGGACGAAGACGAGCACGTCCACGGGCTCGCGGTGACGTTCCTCCAGCACGTCCAGCGCGTGCAGCAGCGCGGACTCGCTGGACGCCCGTTCGGAGCCCAGCTCCGCCGGCCGGTCGACGACCTCCGCGCCGGCCGCGCGCGCGGCCCGGGCGATCTCCCCGTCGTCGGTGGAGACCACGACCCGGGTCACGTGGGCGGCGCCCCGGCAGGCGAGGACGGCGCGGGCGACCAGCGGGACCCCGCCGACCTCGGCGGTGTTTTTCCCGGGGATGCCCTTGGAGCCGCCCCGGGCGGGTATGACGGCGGTGACGTTCACGAGGCTTCCCCCTGGGGTGCGGGTACGGCGGGGGCGGTCATACGCCGCCCCACTGCTGGATCTTCGGGGCCACGCGCTGCACCCCGAACTGGTAGGCGACCTTGAGCACGCGGCGGGAGGTGCGCCGCATGGGGCCGCTCGGGCGGCGGGCGGCGGCGGCCGCGCCGGGGGAGCCGTCCGGGTTCAGGCCCCGGCGGCGCAGCAGCGTGCTCACGTATTCGGGGGCGCTGTCGGCCGTGTAGTACGGGGATATCGGCGGCAACGGGGCGCCGCGCAACTGCTCGATCCGGTGGCGGAGTTCCCCGTACGGATTCACCGCGCGGATTCCCTGGTCGGCCGTCCAGGATTCGTCCGCGAGCGGGGCGTCGCCCTCGTCTATCGCGGTCCAGTCGGTGACGCAGCCGGAACCGGTGAAGTAGTGGTTCCCGTGGACCTCCCGGACTCCGAGATCGCTGAGGATCGCGGTCGGCATTCCCCGGTGCATCGATTCCAGGGCGGCCGTGGAACTGACCGTCACCAGCAGGTCGGTGCGGTCGAGGGTGTCCGACATGTTTCCGTAGACGAAATGCAGATTGGGCGGCAGCGGCTCTTCCAGCTGTTCCGCCAGCACCTGGTAGTGGAACGCCTCCACGTGGGTGGTCGCCTCACCGGGCTTGCTGCGCAGTTTGACCAGCACGTCGCGCCCCGGGCGCAGCCGCGCGTGGGATATCGCGCGGCGCAGCATGTAAAGGCGTCCGTTCCGGTCGGCGGGCACCGACGGCTGGACGGCGAAGCACACGGTATAGGGGTGGGCGGCGTACGTGCGGTTCGCGTCGTAAGGCCTCTGGTCGAGGAACGGGAGCGCCGTCTGGACTATGCAGGAAACGGGAATCCCGAGGGGCTCGTACACCTCGGTGAAACGGCGCCGGTCGAAGGGGCTGTTGGCGAGGACGATGTCGGCGCCGGCCCGCAGCAGCAGCCCGTCGGCCATCTTCTCGTAGACGACGCCCACGTATCCCGTCATCAGGACCGGCCGCCGCGGCGCCCCGGCGAACCGGTGGGCGAGCGCGTGCAGGGCCGCGTGGGTGGCGCCGCCGACCGTGCCCAGGATGATCAGATCCGCTCCGTCGAGTTCCGGCGCCGCCGCGAAACCGGCGAGCGTGGCCTCGGTGATCGAGGCGGGGGTGATGCCGACCTCCGCCAGCTGGCGGGCCGTCGGGGTGCTGCGGCCGCGCAGCATGTGGGCGTGCACCTCGCTGCCCGGTGCCAGGCCCACCGCCAGCCCCGCGCCCCATTTCCAGCGGGTGTCGGAGTCTGCGAGCACGTGGATGCGCACTTGGTGATTCCCGGGTCGGTCGGCGGAGCCCAACTGCCGTCGGCGTGCCCGCGGCCGGCGCGGGCGAGGGGCTTGGGACTGCCGCCGGGCCCCATGGACCCTACATGCTCACCTGAGCCTTATGTGTCACGAAAAGGCTTCGACGGCCCAGGGAGTTGTACGTCACACCCTGAGGTTCCGGGGGCCTCTCCGGGCGCTTCTATCATGATGTCCGGTCCGTCCGCGGGGCCCGGGCGGACGTGTGTGGGCAATGGGGAGAAGGTGAGTGCTTCCGGTGGTGACCCTTTCGGTAATCGTCGCGATGTGTGACGTCCGGGAGTTCTGTCGGACGGCGCTCAAGTCCCTGGCGCTCAATGCCCGGGAGGATTTCGAGTTCATCGTCGTGGACGACTGCTCCACCGACGGCACGTCAGAGATCCTGCGGGAGATGGTCCCGGGGATTCCCGGCGCCGTGCTGATCCGCAACGAGCGCAACATGGGGATATCGGCCACCCGCAACACGGGCCTCGCCGCCGCCCGCGGCCGTTTCTTCACCTTCCTCGACGGCGACGACTGGTACGCCCCCGGATATCTCGCGCAACTGGTCGGCTGGATGAGCGAGTCGGGTGTGGATTTCCTGCGCACCGGCCACGTCCGCGTGTACGGGAGAAAGCGGAAGATCGTCATGGCGCCGCTCGCGCCGCGGGCCCTTCCGCTGGACCCCGCCGACTACATAGGACCCGTCGACGCCTCCACCTTCATGGACTACCCGCAGTCCTGGGCCGGCATCTACGACCGGGAGCGGCTGCGGCGGGCCGACGCGCTGTTCTTCGACGAGAGCCTGCGCACCGCCGAGGACCGCCCCTGGTTCTACAAGCTGCACCTGCGGATGCGCTCCTTCGGAGTGGTCGACCTGCACGGCGTCTTCTACCGCCGCGACGTGTCCACTTCCCTCACCAAGGTCCCCGACGAACGGCAGCTGGACTTCCTCCCCGCCTTCCGGATGATTTTCGACGAGCTCTCCCACCACCCGCGCGGATATGAACTGTCGTTCAAGGCCATGCGAACCCTGTGCGCGCTCATCGTCATTCACCTGGGCCGCGAGGAGCAGTACGAGGAACTCACCCGGGACCTGCTGCGCGAACGCGGCGCGCAGATCCTCTTCGACCTCCCCCAGGACGTCCTCGAAGGAACCCTGGCGGGAATGGACTCCGCACGCGTGACCAAGCTCAGGGAACTCATGTCGCAGCACCAGGGCGCCGCCGCCCGATGACCCGGATATTCGCCGCCTCCACCCTCTACGGCGCCATGACGGTGGCCGCCGCCATCGACGCCGGGCAGTTCGGCCGGGACGACCGCGAGCGGATCCTGCTCGTCTGCAACAACGTCGACATCCCGGAAGTCGCCACCCCGCTGCACCGCATGCCCGGCGCCGCCGCCGTCCTGGAGCGCTTCCACCGGGTCGTCTACTGGAACGACCTCATCTACCCCTTCCACCCGGCGGTGTGGGCCCCGCGCGACGAGGACGCCCCGCTCTGGCGCACCGTCATGGGGGAGAAGATGGCCGTCCGGCCCGGCCCCCTGGAACTCGTCGTCGAGTCGATCCAGGTCAAGCCCGCCCAGACGCTCTGCAAGATCTTCTCCGACGCCACCCTCGCCGTGTACGCCGACGGGGTCATGAGCTACGGCCCCACCCGCAACGACCTGCCCCGCCCGATCCACGGCCGGATCGGCCAGGTCCTCTACCTCGACCTCATCCCCGCCCTGCTGCCCATGCTCCTCACCGAGCACGGCATCCCCTCCCGGCCCGTGCACACCGGGGCCGTCCGCACACTGATGGCGGAGCTCACCGAGGAGTGCCGCCCCGTCCTCGACCGGGTGATCCCGCGGCAGCTCGCCGCGGAGGGCCCGGGGACCGCACTCCTCCTCGGCCAGTACCTCTCCCCCCTCGGCATCCTCACCGAGGAGGAGGAAGAGGACCTGCACCGGCGCATGTTCGAGCAGGCCGTACGGCTCGGCCACACCGCCGTCGTCTTCAAACCGCACCCCAGCGCCCCCTCCAGCCTCTCCGACGCCCTCGCCGGCGCGGCCCGCGAGGCCGGGGTCCCCTTCCTCGTCCTGGACGTCCCCGTCCTCGCCGAGACCGTCTTCGAGTACCTGAGCCCCGGCCGGGTGATCGGCTGCTTTTCCACCGGCCTGTTCACCGCCCGCGCCCTCTACGGGATCCCCGTCGCCCAGATCGGCGCGCTGGAGGTGGTCCGGCGCATGCGGCCGTACGCCAACAGCAACCGCATCCCCGCCACCCTCACCCACGCCCTGGTCCCCGACCTGGAGGACCCGGCGGCCGCCCCGGCGGACCGGATCCTCGACGCCGAACACGTCCGGACCGAGGTCACCCCGTACGTCCAGGCCGTCGGCTACTGCATGCAGCCCAAGAGGTTCGGCTTCCTGCGCCCGGTCGCCGAGGCGTACATCGCCGCGGCCGTCGAGCGGTGGGAGGAGCGCCCCGAGCTGTCCATGCACTTCAACGAGCGCACCCGCACCCGCCTGGAACTGCCCGGCCCGCGCACCTGGAAGTGGCGGCGCGGCCTGGGCTGGACCCTGCGCAGCACCGGGGAGCCCCGCGAGCCGGACGAGGCGCCCGTCACCGACGTCTCGATGAGCGGGTTCGCCTCGCTCGTCGAGGCCAAGGACGACCAGGGCGTCCTGGAGGTCGGCGCGCGGCTCCTGGCCGAACAGGAGAACCTCGACCTGCTCCTCGGCATGGCCCTGGCCCACGTCCGCCGCAAGGAGACCGACCGGGCCAGGCAGCTGATCGAGCGGGCCGCCGAGATCTCCGCCGACAGCGGGCGCGCCATGGTGTGGCTGCGGATCGCGGAGACGGCCGCCAGGCTGGGCAGGCGCGGCGACGACCTGCGCCTGCGGGCGGGGCAGCGGGCGCTCGGCATCAACCCGCAGTCGCCGGCCGCCCGGCGCCTGGTCAGGACCGGACGCCTCGGCCGCCGGTAGGGCGTACGCGCAAGGGCCCGTCCGCACCAGGTGCGGACGGGCCCTTCCGGTCACTGCCCGTGGTGTTACGCCGGGACGCTGGCGACACCCGGGGCGAGGAACTTCTTGCCGTTCACCCGCTCCGAGATGCCCTCACGGTCCAGGTACGGGGTGATGCCGCCCAGGTGGAAGGGCCAGCCCGCACCGGTGATGAGGCAGAGGTCGATGTCCTGGGCCTCGGCCACGACACCCTCCTCCAGCATCAGGCCGATCTCCTGCGCCACCGCGTCCAGGACGCGGTCGCGGACCTGCTCCTCGGTCAGGACGGAGTCGCCCTGCACCAGGAGGGCGGCGACCTCGGGGTCCAGCTCCGGCTTGCCGGAATCGTAGACGTAGAAGCCGCGCTTGCCCGCCTCGACGACCCGCTTGAGGTTCGGGGAAACGGTGAAGCGCTCCGGGAAGGAACGGTTCAGCGTCTCGGAGACGTGCAGGCCGATCGCCGGGCCGACGAGCTCCAGCAGCACCAGCGGGGACATCGGCAGGCCGAGCGGCTCGATGGCCTTCTCCGCCGTCACGACCGGGGTGCCCTCGTCGATGACGTTCTGGATCTCGCCCATGAAGCGGGTCAGGATGCGGTTCACGACGAACGCCGGGGCGTCCTTCGTCAGGACCGCGGTCTTCTTCAGCTTCTTGGCGACACCGAAAGCGGTGGCCAGCGAGGCGTCGTCCGTCTGCTCACCGCGGACGATCTCCAGCAGCGGGAGGATCGCGACCGGGTTGAAGAAGTGGAAGCCGACCACGCGCTCCGGGTGCTGGAGCTTGGAGGCCATCTCCGACACCGACAGCGAGGAGGTGTTGGTGGCGAGGACCGCGTGCGCCGGGGCGACCGCCTCGACCTCCGCGAACACCTTCTGCTTGACGGACATCTCCTCGAACACGGCCTCGATGATGAAGTCCGCGTCCGCGAAGCCCTCGGCCTTGTCCAGGACGCCGGTCACCAGGGCGGTCAGGCGGTTGGCCTTGTCCTGGTTGATGCGGCCCTTGCCGAGCAGCTTCTGGATCTCGGCGTGGACGTAGCCCACGCCCTTGTCCACGCGCTCCTGGTCGATGTCGGTGAGGACCACCGGCACCTCCAGGCGGCGCAGGAACAGCAGCGCCAGCTGCGAGGCCATCAGGCCCGCGCCGACGACGCCGACCTTGGTGACCGGACGGGCCAGGGACTTGTCCGGGGCACCGGCCGGGCGCTTGCCGCGCTTCTGCACCAGGTTGAAGGCGTAGATGCCCGAGCGCAGCTCGCCGCCCATGATGAGGTCGGCCAGGGCCTTGTCCTCGGCGTCGAAGCCGGCCTGCAGGTCGCCGTCCTTGGCCGCGGCGATGATCTCCAGGGCGCGGTAGGCGGCCGGAGCGGCGCCGTGCACCTTGGAGTCCGCGATGGAGCGGCCCTTGGCGACGGCCGCGTCCCAGGCCTCGCCGCGGTCGACCTCGGCGCGTACGACCTCGGTCTCGCCCTTGAGGACGCGCGCGGTCCACAGGAGCGACTGCTCCAGGAAGTCCGCGCCCTCGAAGATCGCGTCGGCGATGCCGAGCTCGAAGACCTGCTTGCCCTTGAGCTGGCGGTTCTGGTTCAGCGAGTTCTCGATGATGACCGAGACCGCGCGCTCCGCGCCGATCAGGTTCGGGAGGATGGCGCAGCCGCCCCAGCCCGGAACCAGGCCGAGGAAGACCTCGGGCAGCGAGAAGGCCGGGATGGCCTTCGAGACGGTGCGGTACGAGCAGTGCAGGCCGACCTCGACACCGCCGCCCATCGCCGCGCCGTTGTAGTACGCGAAGGTGGGGACGGCCAGCGCGGAGAGGCGCTTGAAGACGTCGTGGCCGCCCTTGCCGATGGCGAGCGCCTCGTCGTGCTTCTTCAGCAGCTCGACGCCCTTGAGGTCGGCGCCGACCGCGAAGATGAACGGCTTGCCGGTGATGCCCGCGCCGACGATGGAGCCGGCCGCGGCCTCCTGCTCGACCTGGTCGATCGCCGCGTTCAGGTTGGCGAGGGACTGCGGGCCGAAGGTGGTCGGCTTGGTGTGGTCGAAGCCGTTGTCCAGCGTGATGAGCGCGAAGCGCCCGGCGCCGAACGGCAGGTCCAGGTGGCGGACGTGCGCGGACGTGACGACCTCGTCCGGGAACAGCTCGGCCGCGCCCTTCAGGAGCTCAGCGGTGGTGCTCACTTGGAGTCTCCCTCGGCGTTGAAGTTCGGGTTCTCCCAGATGACCGTGGCGCCCATGCCGAAGCCGACGCACATGGTGGTCAGGCCGTAGCGGACGTGCGGCTGCTCCTCGAACTGGCGGGCCAGCTGCGTCATCAGGCGGACGCCGGAGGAGGCCAGCGGGTGACCGAAGGCGATGGCGCCGCCGTACTGGTTCACGCGGGCGTCGTCGTCGGCGATGCCGTAGTGCTCCAGGAACGCCAGGACCTGGACCGCGAAGGCCTCGTTGATCTCGAAGAGACCGATGTCGTCGATCGTCAGGCCGGCCTGGGCCAGGGCCTTCTCGGTCGCCGGGATCGGGCCGTAGCCCATGACCTCGGGCTCGACACCCGCGAAGGAGTACGAGACCAGGCGCATCTTGACCGGGAGGTTGTTCTCGCGGGCGAAGTCCTCGGACGCGATGATCGCGGCGGTGGCACCGTCGTTGAGACCGGCGGCGTTGCCCGCGGTGACCCGGCCGTGCGTACGGAACGGGGTCTTCAGGCCGGCCAGGTTCTCCAGCGTGGTGCCCGGGCGCATCGGCTCGTCGGTGGTGACCAGGCCCCAGCCCGTCTCGCCCGCGGCCTCGTTGGTGTTGCGGACCGAGATCGGGACCAGGTCCTGCTGGATCTTGCCGTCGGCGTACGCCTTGGCGGCCTTCTCCTGCGAGCGCACGGCGTACTCGTCGGCGCGGAGCTTGGTGATCGTCGGGTACCGGTCGTGCAGGTTCTCGGCGGTCATGCCCATGAACAGGGCGGACTCGTCGACCAGCTTCTCGGAGACGAAGCGCGGGTTCGGGTCGACGCCCTCGCCCATGGGGTGGCGGCCCATGTGCTCGACACCGCCCGCGAGGGCGACGTCGTACGCACCGAAGGCCACACCGCCCGCGACGGCGGTCACGGCGGTCAGCGCGCCGGCGCACATGCGGTCGATGGAGTAGCCCGGGACGGACTGCGGGAGGCCCGCGAGGATGCCGGCCGTGCGGCCCAGCGTCAGGCCCTGGTCGCCGATCTGCGTGGTCGCGGCGATGGCGACCTCGTCGATCTTCTTGGGGTCCAGGTCCGGGTTGCGGCGCAGCAGCTCCCGGATCGCCTTCACGACGAGGTCGTCGGCGCGGGTCTCGTGGTAGATGCCCTTCGGGCCCGCCTTGCCGAACGGGGTGCGGACGCCGTCGACGAAGACGACGTCCCTGACGGTACGAGGCACGTTGGCTCTCCTCCAGGTACGGGATGGCGCTGCTGCGCGGGGGCGGCCCGGCCGGTATGGCTGAGCGCCCGCTCACCCGGCCCATGCTACTTGCGGGTAACCAATGTGCACACCCCCTCCCCGAGGAGCGGCGAAGGTCACACTCCCGCGAGGCGCGCGCGGACAGCGCGAAAGCCCCCGGCCGGGGGCCGGGGGCTTTCGTCGGGTCGGGCTCAGGCGGTCGCGGCCAGGGCCGTGACCAGCGCCGGGGTCACCTGCTCGATCTGCCAGGGGCGGGCGCCGTGACCGGCCAGGGCCTGCGCCACGGTGTCCGCGTCGAGCCGCTTCGGGGGCTCCCAGCACAGCCGGCGCACGGTGTCCGGGGTGATCAGGTTCTCCTGCGGCAGGTTCAGCCGCTCGGCCAGCACGGAGACGGCCGTACGGGCCGCCGCCAGCCGGGCCGCGGCGGCCGGGTCCTTGTCCGCCCAGGAACGCGGCGGGGGCGGGCCGGACGGGGAGGCGCCGGGCTGCGGCAGCTCGTTCTCGGGCAGGGCCTTCGCCCGGTCCACGGCCGCCATCCACTGGTCCAGCTGGCGCCGGCCCATCCGCTGCCCGTACCCGGGCAGGGAGGACAGGGCGTGCACGTTCACGGGGAGGGCGAGGGCCGCCTCCACGATCGCGGCGTCGCCCAGCACCTTGCCGGGGGATACGTCCCGGCGCTGCGCGATCCGGTCGCGGGACTCCCACAGCTCCCGGACGACCGCCATCTGCCGGCGGCGGCGGACCTTGTGCATGCCGGAGGTGCGGCGCCAGGGGTCCTTGCGGGGCGGGGCGGGCGGGGCCGAGGCGATGGCGTCGAACTCCTGGCGGGCCCACTCCAGCTTGCCCTGCCGGTCCAGTTCCTTCTCCAGCGCGTCCCGCAGGTCCACCAGCAGCTCCACGTCGAGGGCGGCGTAGCGCAGCCAGGGCTCGGGGAGCGGGCGGGTGGACCAGTCGACGGCGGAGTGCCCCTTCTCCAGGGCGTAGCCGAGCACGCTCTCGACCATCGCCCCGAGTCCGACCCGGGGGAAGCCCGCCAGGCGGCCGGCCAGCTCGGTGTCGAAGAGCGAGGTGGGCACCATGCCTATTTCACGCAGGCACGGCAGGTCCTGGGTGGCGGCGTGCAGGATCCATTCGGTCCCGGAGAGCGCCTCGCCCAGCGCGGACAGGTCCGGGCAGCCGACCGGGTCGATCAGCGCGGAGCCCGCGCCCTCGCGGCGCAGCTGTACGAGGTAGGCGCGCTGGCCGTACCGGTAGCCGGAGGCGCGCTCGGCGTCGACGGCCACGGGCCCGGTGCCGGCGGCGAAGGCCGCCACGACCCGGGCGAGGGCGTCGGCGTCGGCGACGACCGGCGGAATGCCCTCACGGGGCTCCAGCAAGGGGGTCGGCGTCGGCTGCCCATCGGACGGAACCTCGGCGTCCGGGGGGCCGCCCCCGGTGGTGGTGCGCAGGTGTGCTGCGGTCTCTTGGGCGTCGGTCACCGGTAAAGGGTATCCGTGTATGTGACGCGCCCGTCGCCGGAACGTTCCGTCGACGGGCGCGAGGGGGAGAACGGCGGCCGGTTCCCGGGGTCTCCCGGCGGCCAGGGGGTGTCCCCTCGCCCGGGAGCCTCGGGACGGATCAGTGGATGATCCCCGTCCGCAGTGCGACGGCGACCATCCCGGCCCGGTCGCCGGTGCCCAGCTTGCGGGCGATCCGGGCGAGGTGGGACTTGACGGTCAGGGCGGACAGGCCCATCGAGACGCCGATGGCCTTGTTGGACTGGCCCTCCGCGACGAGGCGCAGGACCTCGACCTCGCGGCCGGAGAGCTCTCGGTAGCCGCCCGGGTGGCTCGGGGCACCCGGGGGGCGGCGGTGCATACGGGCGGCGGCAGCGCCGATGGGGGCGGCGCCGGGCCGGGTGGGGAGCCCGATGTTGGTCCGCGTACCGGTGACGACGTAGCCCTTCACCCCGCCCGCGAGGGCGTTGCGCACGGCACCGATGTCATCGGCGGCGGACAGGGCCAGGCCGTTCGGCCAGCCCGCGGCGCGGGTCTCGGAGAGCAGGGTGAGACCGGAGCCGTCGGGCAGGTGTACGTCGGCCACGCAGATGTCGCGCGGGCTGCCGACGCGGGGGCGGGCCTCCGCGATGGACGACGCCTCGATCACGTCACGGACTCCGAGGGCCCACAGATGGCGGGTCACGGTGGAACGGACGCGCGGGTCGGCCACGACGACCATGGCCGTCGGCTTGTTCGGGCGGTAGGCGACCAGGCTTGCGGGCTGCTCGAGAAGAACGGACACCTAGGCCTCCTGGGGGAGTGGCGGGACGGCCGGCTCGGGGAAGAGAAGCCGGTTCGCACCGTGCGGATGGTCACTGACTCCTTCGGCACGTCACCCACCCGGCTTTAGGGAATGATCACGATTTGGTGAGTAACAATTCGGGCAATTCGGACGCACGATCGATCAAGGGATGATCAGAAGGCCGCCCGGCACGCGCCGTTCTGACGCACCGTTATGACAACGACCGGTCGTCACGGGTGCGCACGGGGGTGGACGGAGGCGGCCGGTGGGGGCCGTACGGCCCCCACCGGCCACCCGGCTACGGGTGGTGCGGACCGCGCCGCTGTGGCAGGGACACCACGCCCGTGGCGTTGTCCGTCGGCCCCACCGGCGGCAGCCCCGCGATCTGGCACAGCAGCTCGCACCAGGCCGCCAGGTGCGCGTTCGTGTCCGGCACCCCGCCCACCCCCTCGCGCGGCGTCCACGAGGCCCTGATCTCGATCTGCGTCGCCGGACGCCGCTCCGCGAGCCCGCCGAAGTAGTGCGAGGCCGCCATCGTGACGGTGCCGCTCGCCTCCCCGTACGCCAGCCCGCGCGCCTGCAGCGCACCCGTCAGCCAGGACCAGCACACCTCCGCCAGCAGCGGATCCGCCGCCATCTCCGGCTCCAGCTCCGCCCGTACCAGCGTCACCAGCCGGAAGGTGCCCTGCCAGGCGTCGTGCCCGGCCGGATCGTGCAGCAGGATCAGCCGGCCGTCCGCCAGGTCGTCCTCCCCGTCCACGACAGCCGCCTCCAGCGCGTAGGCGTACGGCGCCAGCCGCTGGGGCGGTTTCACCGGCTCGATCTCGATCCCGGCCCGCAGCCGCGCCTTGCGCAAACCGTCGACCGCCCGCCGGAACGGGAGCGGGACCGAACTCTCCTTCGCGCTGTCCGTACCCTCGGCGCCATCTGAAAATCGTCCCTGAGCCGCAGCCATGCCGGGAAGACTAGGCGGAACGAGCGCCCGTACGGCGCAGGGACACCCGCGCCGGGCCGGGCACTTCTTCATACGTGCGAAGATTCGGGTCGTGAGCGCCAACGACCGCCCCCAGGGCCCGCCGAGCCAGACGTACGATTCCGCCTTCCTGAAGGCGTGCCGGCGGGAGCCGGTACCCCACACGCCGGTGTGGTTCATGAGGCAGGCCGGCCGCTCACTCCCCGAGTACCGCAAGGTGCGCGAGGGCACGGCCATGCTGGAGTCCTGCATGCGCCCCGACCTGGTCACCGAGATCACCATGCAGCCCGTGCGGCGGCACCACGTGGACGCGGCGATCTTCTTCTCCGACATCGTGGTCCCCCTCAAGGCCATCGGCGTCGACCTCGACATCAAGCCGGGCATCGGCCCGGTCGTCGCCCAGCCGATCCGCCGCCGCGAGGACCTCGCACAGCTGCGCGACCTCACCCCGGAGGACGTCACGTACGTCACCGAGGCGATCGGCATGCTCACGGGTGAACTGGGCTCCACGCCGTTGATCGGCTTCGCCGGCGCGCCCTTCACCCTCGCGAGCTACCTCGTCGAGGGCGGCCCGTCGAAGAACCACGAGCACACCAAGGCCCTCATGTACGGGGACCCGGAGCTGTGGGCCGACCTGCTCGACCGCCTCGCCGAGATCACCTCCGCCTTCCTGAAGGTCCAGATCGAGGCCGGCGCCTCCGCGGTCCAGCTGTTCGACTCCTGGGTCGGCGCCCTGGCCCCGGCGGACTACCGCCGCTCGGTCATGCCGGCCTCCGCGAAGGTCCTGGAGTCCGTCGCCTCCTGCGGCGTCCCGCGCATCCACTTCGGCGTGGGCACGGGCGAGCTGCTCGGCCTGATGGGCGAGGCCGGCGCGGACGTCATGGGCGTCGACTACCGGGTCTCCCTGGACGAGGCCGTCCGCCGCGTCGGCCCCGGCAAGGCGCTCCAGGGCAACCTGGACCCGGCCGTCCTCTTCTCCACCCCGGAGGCCGTCGAGGCCAAGACGGACGAGGTCCTGGCCGCCGCGGCCGGCCTGGAGGGCCACGTCTTCAACCTCGGCCACGGCGTCCTGCCGACCACCGACCCGGACGCGCTGACCCGCCTGGTGGACTACGTCCACACCCGGACGCAGCGCTAGCCGTCGGGGGCGGGGCGGGGGGTGGTGCCTGCGGCGCTGCTCCCCGCCCCGCCCTTTCTCCGTTTCCCGGGGCTCCGCCCCGGACCCCGGTCCTCAAACGCCGGACGGGCTATGGACAGCCCCGCCGCAGCGGCCCTACACCCCCGCGGAGCGCACGGCGGTCACGGCCTTGCGGGCCGCGACCAGCACCGGATCCCATACGGGAGAGAACGGCGGGGCGTAGCCCAGGTCCAGCGAGACCACCTGTTCCACCGTCATCCCCGCCGTCAGGGCGACCGCCGCGACGTCCACCCGCTTCGCGGCACCGGCGCCGCCGACGATCTGCACCCCGAGCAGCCGGCCCGTGCGCCGCTCCGCCAGCATCTTGACCGTCATCTCCCGCGCCCCCGGGTAGTAGCCGGCCGTGTTCGTCGAGCGGACGGCGGCCGTCACGTACCGCAGGCCCGCCTCCCGGGCGTCCTTCTCGCGCAGCCCCGTACGGGCGATCTCCAGGTCGCAGACCTTGCTGACCGCCGTCCCGACGACACCCGGGAAGGTGGCGTAGCCGCCGCCCGCGTTCGAGCCGATCACCTGGCCGTGCTTGTTGGCGTGCGTGCCCAGCGGGATGTGCCGCGTCCGGCCCGCCACCAGGTCCAGGACCTCCACGCAGTCACCGCCGGCCCAGATGTCCTCGTGGCCCCGGACCCGCATCGACAGGTCCGTCAGCAGGCCCCCCGACTCGCCGAGCGGCAGCCCGGCGGCCCGGGCGAGTGCCGTACGGGGCTCCACGCCGATGCCGAGCACGACCACGTCCGCCGGGTACTCGCGCCCGTCCGCGGTGGCCACCGCGCGGGCCCGGCCCTCCTCGTCGGTGAGGATCTTCGCCACGTCCGCGTCGGCGACCGTCACGATGCCCATGGCGTTCATCGCGGTGTGCACCAGGCCGCCCATGTCCGGGTCCAGGGTGGACATGGGCTGCGGGCCCCGGTGCAGGACGGTGACCTCGAAGCCCCTGTTCACCAGGGCCTCGGCCATCTCCACGCCGATGTAGCCCGCGCCGGCCACCACCGCCCGGCGGCCCCGCGTACGCTCCAGGTCGTCCATCAGGCGCTGGCCGTCGTCCAGGGACTGGACCCCGTGCACCCCGTGCGCGCCGATCCCCGGCAGCTTCGGCCGGACCGGGCGGGCGCCGGTCGCCAGGACCAGCTTGTCGTAGCCCGTCCAGGACTCGGCGCCGCTCTCCAGGTCCCGGGAGCGCACCCGGCGCCCCGCCACGTCGAGCTCCACGACCTCCGTGCGCGTGCGCAGGTCGATGCCCCGGGCGCGGTGCTCCTCGGGGGTGCGGGCGATCAGCTCGTCCCGCCCGCCGACCTGCCCGCCCACCCAGTACGGGATCCCGCACGCGGAGTACGAGGTGAAGTGCCCGCGCTCGAACGCGACGATCTCCAGCTCCGCCGGGCCCTTCAGCCGCCGGGCCTGCGACGCGGCGGACATCCCCGCCGCGTCGCCGCCGACCACCACCAGTCGTTCCACCGCCATCGTCCGCCCCGCCTCCGTGCCGCTGCCTGCGCCTACGGGGACACGCTACGGGCGGACCCGCCGTCAGTCCTGGAGATCCGCTCCAGGGGCGTCGGACCGCCCGGGCGCGACGGCGGTCCCGGGCGCGGGCGCCTGCCGGGGCACCAGGGTGCGGGCCGGGCCCGTCTTCGGCTTCGCCGGGCGGAACCTGCGGTACGCCTTGAACCCGAGGACCAGCAGGGCGGCGGCGATCCCGAACGGCAGCACCGCCGAGACCGCGAGGGCCAGGTAGCGCACCAGCGTGACGAACACGCCCCAGCCGGCGCCCAGGGCGTCGCCCAGCCCCGGGGCCCCGTCCTTCTCCGGTTCCGCCGCGGCCGGCGGCGGCTCCGAGACCGACACCGTGATCGTGCCCATCGCCGTCTGGTCCTTCAGCGCGTTCTGCTGTGCCAGCAGCGACTCCAGGTCCGACTGGCGCCGGCTCAGCTCGCCCTCCAGCATCACCACGTCGCTCAGCGCGGAGGCCTTCTCCATCATCTCCCGCACCCGGGCCACGCTGGCCTGCTGCGACTTCACCCGGCTGTCGACGTCGGCGACCTTCTGGGTCACGTCCTGCGCCTCGACCTTCCGGTTCAGCAGCTTCCCGCCGCCCTCCAGCGCGCCGATCACCGAGTCGAACCGCTCGCCGGGCACCCGCAGCGTCAGCGTCGACGTCATCCGGCCGTCCCGGCCGCGCTCCGTGGACTCGTTGCCGACGTAGCCTCCCGCGCCCTCCGCCGCCGTACGGGCCGCGGCGAGGGCCTTCTGCGGTTCGGCCGTCTCGATGCCCAGCGTCCCCGTACGGATGACGTGCGGGCGCAGCGGCGCCTGCGACCCGGCCTTGGCGTCCGGCGCCGCCGCCGGGGGTGCGGCCGCCTCGGCGCCCGGCTTGCCCTGCGCGGCCCCACCCTCCCGGGGCCCGGCGACCGCCGCCCGGTCCGAGGAGGACCTCGCGCTGTCGTCGGCCGAGCAGCCCGTGAGCACGAGGGCCCCCGTGAGCGAGAGGCCGGCCAGCGCCGCGGCGCCGCGGTGTCTGTGGAGCGTGTGCATCGTCAGTACCCCCGGGGGATCGGCTGATGTCCCCGTTTCGACGCCCGACGGCCCCCGCCGGGTTTCGCCCCCCAGGTCCCGACCCGGTCCCGATGCGGTCACGTTCAGGCCTCACCGACCGGTCTGAGACCATGTGTTCATGCACGAAGCGGACACACGTACGGACCGGCCGGGCACCCCGCGGCACGTCGTCGTCATCGGCGGCGGCATCTCCGGCCTCGCGGCCGCCCACCGGCTGCTCGCCGACGGGGTCCGCGTCACCCTGCTGGAGGCCGGGCACCGCCTCGGCGGCAAGCTGTACGCCGGAGAGCTCGCGGGCGCCCCCGTCGACCTCGGTGCCGAATCCGTGCTCGCCCGCCGCCCCGAGGCCCTGGAGCTGGCCCGGGCCGTCGGCCTCGGCGACGCCCTCCAGCCCCCGGCGACCGCCACCGCCCGGCTGTGGACCCGCGGCGCGCTGCGCGACATGCCCAAGGGGCACGTCATGGGCGTCCCCGGCGACACCGCCCCGCTCGCCGCCTCCGGCGTCCTGTCCGCCGAGGGCCTCGCCCGCATCGCCGCCGACACCAGGCTCCCGCCCACCGAGGTCGGCGAGGACGTCGCCGTCGGCGAGTACGTCGCCGCCCGCATGGGCCGCGAGGTCGTCGACCGGCTGGTCGAGCCGCTGCTCGGCGGGGTCTACGCGGGCGACGCCTACCGCATCTCGATGCGCGCCGCCGTCCCCGCCCTCTACCAGGCCGTACGCAGGCACCCCACGCTCACCGAGAGCGTCCGCTCCCTCCAGAGCGGCGCCGCCGCCCGCGCGGCCGCCGAACGCACCACCGTCACCGGCGCGGCCGCCACCGGCGCCTTCTTCGCCGGGATCGCCGGCGGCATCGGCCGGCTCCCGCTCGCCGTCGCCGACGCCTGCCGGGCCGCCGGGGCGCGGATCCTCACCGGCACCCCCGTGCGCGGGATCGCCCGTACGCCGGGCGGCTGGCGGATCACCGCCGACGGCGAGGTCCTCGACGCCGACGCCGTGGTCCTCGCCACCCCCGCCGGACCCGCCGCCGACCTCCTCGACGGCCTCGCCCCGGCGGCCGCGGCCGGGCTGCGCGAGGTCGAGTACGCCTCCATGGCCCTGGTCACCATGGCCTTCCGGCGCTCCGACCTGCCCGCCGCCATCGCCGACGGCGGCGCCAGCGGGTTCCTCGTACCGCCCGTGGACGGCCGCACGATCAAGGCGTCCACCTTCTCCAGCAACAAGTGGTCCTGGGCCGGCGCCGACCCCGAGCTCTTCCTGCTGCGCACCTCCATCGGCCGCCACGGCGACGAGGGCGACCTCAAGCGGGAGGACTCCGAACTGGTCGACGTCTCCCTCGGCGACCTCGGCGAGGCCGTCGGGCTGGCCGCCCGGCCGGTGGCCGCCACCGTCACCCGCTGGGACGGCGGACTGCCCCAGTACCCCGTCGGCCACCTCGCCCGGGTCGAGCGGATCCGGGCCGCCGTGGCCGCGCTGCCCGGCCTCGCGGTCTGCGGAGCCCTCTACGAGGGGGTCGGCATCCCGGCCTGCGTCGCGAGCGCCGGGAAGGCGGCCGACGCGGTGATCTCCGCTTTGGCCACCCCTGGGACAGACCACTGATCAGCACACGGGACAATGGACACATGACTGCACCAGAGAAGATTCCCAACGCGGGGAAGAAGGCGAAGGACCTCAACGAGGTCATCCGCTACACCCTGTGGTCCGTCTTCAAGCTGAAGGACGTCCTGCCTGAGGACCGTACCGGCTTCGCCGACGAGGTCCAGGAGCTGTTCGACCAGCTGGCCGCCAAGGACATCACGGTCCGCGGCACCTACGACGTCTCCGGCCTGCGCGCCGACGCGGACATCATGATCTGGTGGCACGCCGAGACCGCCGACGAGCTGCAGACCGCCTACAACCTGTTCCGCCGCACCAAGCTGGGCCGCGCCCTGGAGCCGGTGTGGTCGAACATGGCCCTGCACCGCCCGGCCGAGTTCAACAAGTCGCACATCCCGGCCTTCCTGGCCGACGAGGTCGCCCGCGAATACGTCAGCGTCTACCCCTTCGTGCGCAGCTACGACTGGTACCTGCTGCCCGACGAGGACCGCCGCCGCATGCTCGCCGACCACGGCAAGATGGCCCGCGGCTACCCCGACGTCCGCGCCAACACCGTCGCCTCCTTCTCGCTGGGCGACTACGAGTGGCTGCTGGCCTTCGAGGCCGACGAGCTCTACCGCATCGTCGACCTCATGCGCCACCTGCGCGCCTCCGAGGCCCGCATGCACGTGCGCGAGGAGGTGCCCTTCTACACCGGGCGCCGCAAGTCCGTCGCCGATCTGGTCGCCGGGCTCGCCTGATACCTCCCCTGGGGGGAAGGACCGGAGGAACACCCGTGACACAAGGGTGCCTCCGGGGATCGGGAGGCCCTGCCCCCGAAACGACGCAGCCGGAGATCCCGCCCGGAAGTTCAGACGGCCGGAGGCAGCAGCGCCCTGGAGGCGCCCGCTGCCCGGTCGTCCAGCGACACCGGTGCGGGCTCCGGATGCGGCGCACACGTGACGCGCCACCCCGGGGTGGCGCCCGTCAGCAGATACCGCTCCACATGCCGGTCCACGCACGCGTTGCGTCCGCCGGCCACCCCGTGGGCGCCCGCCCGCCGCTCCGTGACCAGCGAGGCCCCGGCGCCGAGCCGCCCCTGGAGTTCCAGCGCGCCCCCGTATGGCGTCGCCCCGTCCCGCTCCGCCGCCACGATCAGCGTCCCCGGCAGCCGGCCCGCCCGCGCCCCGACGGCCCCGACGGCCCCGACGTCGACGGGGCGCTGCCGCTCCGACACCTGCCAGGACGCGCAGGGCAGGTTCAGGAAGGCGTTGGCCCAGGTCTCGAAGGGGGCCCGGCGGGCCAGTTCGGTGTTGTCGCGGTCCCAGGTCTCCCAGTCGCCGGGCCAGGGGGCGTCGTTGCACAGCACCGCCGTGTAGACGGCGGTCGCGTTGGCCGCCCGCTCCGCCGTCGCGGGGTCGCGGGCCGCCTGCCGGACGAGCGGGGCCGGGTCCCCGCGCAGGAAGGCGGCCAGGGCCGCCGCCCGCTCCGGCCAGACGTCGTCGTAGTACGCGGTCTGGAGGTACGCGGCGTGCAGTTCGCCCGTCCCGACCACCCCGCCCGCCGGGGTGCGGGCCACGGCCGCGCGGACCTTCTCGTAGCTCTCCCGCACGGCCCGCGCCGTGCTGCCGAGCCCGTACGCGGAGTGGTGGCGGGCCGTCCAGGCGCGGAAGTCGGCCCAGCGGCGTTCGAAGGCCGGGGCCTGGGCGAGGTTGTTGGCGTACCAGACGCGGCGCGGGTCCGGGTCGACCACCGAGTCGAGGACCATGCGGCGCACGCGCTCGGGGTGGCGGGTGGCGTAGACGGCCCCGAGGTAGGTGCCGTACGAGGCCCCCATGAAGGTCAGCCGGGGCTCGCCGAGGGCGGCCCGCAGCACGTCCAGGTCGCGGGCGTTGTTCAGGGTCGTGTAGTACCCGAGCGCGGGGCCGGCGTGCCGTGCGCAGCCCTCGGCGTAGGCCCGGGCGGCGGCCAGCCGCTCCCGCTTGTACGCGGCGGAGGGCTCGGCCGGGACCTGCGTCGGCCCCTTCGGCCGCTCGCCCGGCTCCTGGCAGGTCAGTGGCGCGGACCGGCCGACCCCGCGGGGGGCGTAGCCGACGAGGTCGTAGGCGGCCGCGACACGGGTCCAAGCGGGGCGGTCGGCGAGCAGCGGGAAGGCCATACCGGAGGCGCCTGGTCCGCCGGGGTTGAACACGAGCGCGCCCTGCCGGGCGGCGCCGCCGCGGCCGGTGGCGGGGACCCGGCTGACGGTGAGTGAGATCTGCGGGCCGTCGGGGCGGGCGTAGTCGAGCGGGACCCGCAGGGCGGCGCACCGCACCGGGTCCGGCAGCTCCTCCACGGGCGGACAGGGCCCGAACTCCAGCCGCCCGCCCCCCGCGGAGGGCCGGACCACGGGCCGGGTCCCCGCCGCCGGAGCCCCGCCGGCCCCGCCCACCGGTCGCAGCGCGGCGGCAGCGGCCGCCCGCCGGACGACCAGCTCCGCCCCGGCGTCCTCAGCGGCGACCCACGCGTCCCCGCCCCCGCCACCCGGTGCGGGCCCGCTCGCCCGGGCCGGCGCGGGGGCGCAGAGGGCGAGGCAGAGCGCCGCCGCGGCGACCCCCTGCCGCGTGAGCGTCGTCGTCCGGAACGTCCGCATGGCGACCCCTTCATCTCATCGTCCCGTCCGATGAAATGCCAGGCCCGCGCGCGGCTACGGCCGAACCGCCGGAACGCCGTTCCCGGTACGCCCGGTTGACGGAGCGCGGCGGCGCGCCGGACGGGCGCCGGGGGAGTCGCGACAGCTCCGCGGCGAGGTGCGGTGCCGGGCGGACGGCGCCGCTTCGCGGCCCCCCTACGGGCGGCCCAGTGCCGCCCGGAGGTCCGGGTCGTGGACCGCGCTCAGGCCGCGGACGGCCACCGCCGCCAGGGGGTCGGCGGGGGCGCGGTCGCGGTCCAGGGCCGCCAGGAGGCGTTGGCCCGCCGGGGAGGCCCAGGGGGAGTGGGCGGGGCCGCCGGTGCCGGCGATGGCCAGGCAGCACACCGCGAGCAGCATCGGCAGGGCGAACCAGTACAGCACCTTCGACACGTCGGCCCCGTCCGCCGGGACCGCCAGCGCCGCCCCCGCCATGGCCGCCACCAGCACGGCGGCCCACCACACCGACCGGACCCCGTCCGCCACCGCGTCCCGCACCTCCCACGGCACCGCGAGGCCCGCCTCGTCCAGCCGGTCCGCGAGGGCCCGTACGGCCGCGTGCGCGGCGACGGCCCGCCGGAGCGCCGGCACCGGGGACTGGCCGTCGGGGCCGAACGCGGCCAGTACGGCCCGCTCGTGCGCGTCGCGGGCGACCGGGTCGAGCACGGTGGCCCAGCCCGTGCGGGCCAGCAGCAGCCGGTGCCGGCGCTCCATCGACAGCAGGGTCAGCACGGCGACCCGCTCCGGGCCGCCGGCCAGGTACGCGGCCTCGTACAGGTTCAGCGCACCCGGCCGCCCGGCGGCGGCGGGGCGGGGCGCCGGTTCGGCGGCCTCGGTGGCGGCCCGCAGCAGGCGGGCGGCCGAGGTCAGCACCCCGGCCCAGGCCAGCAGCAGGAACAAGATCCAGAACATGGCCGATTTCTACAGCCGCGGGAACCGCTTTCAGGCGACCGGTGCCCAAGCGTGAGCAGCTCGTGATGCGGTGGTGATGGTCGGTCAGGAACTGCTGGAGCAGCTGGAACCGGAGGAACTGCTGCAACTCGAACCGCTGGAGCAGCTCGAACCGGAGGAACCGCCGCAGCTGGAACCGGAGGAACCGCCGCAGCTCGAACCGGAACCGCCCGAGCAACCCGAACCGGAGCCGCCGGAACAACTGCTCCCGGAGGATCCGCAGCCACCGGACCCCGAGGAGCCGCCCCCGCCGTCACCGCCCGCGCACCACAGCACCGGCAGCAGCTCCGCCGACGCCGACACGACCGTGTCCGAGGAGACGCGGCCGTGCCCCCGGGACTGGGCCGCCGCCAGCCGGGTGCCGCGCGCCGCCGGCACCAACTGCTCGCGCAGGTACGGGTCCCGCAGCCCCCGCAGCCCGAACAGCGCGGTCTGCACCCGCGGATCCGGATCGGCCGCGTACCGCTGCCGGAAGCGGGCCAGCGCCCGCCGCCCCGCCGGGGTGATCCGCAGCCGAGCCCGCCGCGCACACACCACGCCCGCGACGAGGCCGCCCAGCAGAGCCGGGAGCACCGCGACGACGAACGGCACCCCGGGGTCCGGGTCCAGCGACCAGAACACGAAGGTCAGCGGCAGCGACACCGGCACCAGCGCCACGCACACCACCGCCTGCACCAGCCCCCAGCGCCGCGCCCCGCGCCCCGCCCCGGGGGCCGAGAGCAGCCCGCGGGCCGCCAGCGCGTCCCCGGTCTCCTGCACGGCCGGCTCCCGCATGGCGGCGTACCGCACCTGGTACAGCCACCCGGACGGCGCCTGCGCGAGCGCCAGCAGCACGGCCCGCTCGGCGGGGTCCGCGCCCCGCGCCCCGGTCCGGGCCTGCACGATGCCCGGACCGCCGACGGCCAGCCGGCCGTCCCCGAGCAGCGAGACGAGCGCGGTGTCGACCACCGTGCCGGGGCCGCCCGCGAGGAACGCGGCCTCGGACAGGTCGTACAGCTCCGGCGCGGCCCCGGACACCGGCGGCCGGGCGCGGCGCACGGCGCGCAGCAGCAGGACGGTGGAGAGGGCGACGGCCGCCCAGACGGCGACGGCGAGCGCGTTCACGGCGTCCGCCCGAGCAGGGCGCGGGCCCAGCGCGCGAACCGGTTCCGCGGCCGCACGCCCGCCCGCTCCCGCCACCAGGCGGTGAGCCGGCGCCGCGCGGCCGGGTCGGCCGGCAGGTCCCGTACGAGGAGGTGCTCCGCGAAGTCCAGCGCGTCGCGCCGGTAGCCGGCCGTCATCGGGCGGCCGCGGGCGTAGCCGAGGAAGGCGGCGCGGTAGGCGGCCGGACCGCCCAGGATCCCGGGCAGCTCCGGCGCGACCTTCGCCACCACCGAGGCCCGCTTGGCGACCAGCGCCCGCGCCTGCACCCGCACGCGCTGCCGGTCGAAGCCCTCCGGTACGGGCGTACCGGCGACCAGCGCCGACAGCAGGGCCGCCTGCTCCAGCGCCAGCCGGGTCCGCGCGGGCTCACCGGCCGGCCCCGGGGGCTCCTCGCGCAGGACCACCCGCTCCCGGACGGTGCCCGGAGGCCCGCCCGCGTCCACCACCGCGCGGATCCGCGCCACTTCCGCGGCCAGCTCCGCCTCGGGCGGGAAGTCGTCGTCCCGCTCCAGCAGGACCCCGGGCGGGTCCACCCGCTCGCGCAGCCGGGCCAGTACGTCGAGCACCACCGGCGGCACGGGGTGCGCGTGGGTGTCGTGCCAGACGCCGTCGCGCTCCACGCCCCCGGCCACGTGCACGTACGCCAGCGCCTCCAGCGGGACCGAGTCCAGCACGGCGGCCGGGTCCTCGCCGCGGTTGACCCGGTTGGTGTGCAGGTTCGCCACGTCGATCAGCAGCCGCACCCCGGTCCGCTCGACCAGCTCCGTCAGGAACTGCCCCTCCGTCAGCTCCTCCCCGGGCCACGACACCAGCGCGGCGATGTTCTCCAGCGCCAGCGGCACGGGCAGCGCGTCCTGCGCGATCCGCACGTTCTCGCACAGCACGGCCAGCGCGTCCCGGGTCCGGGGCACGGGCAGCAGGTGCCCGGCCTCCAGCAGCGGCGAGGACGTGCGCACGAAGGCGACGTGCTCCGTGACCAGCGGCGCCCCCAGCGCCACCGCCCGCTCCCCGAGCGCCGCCAGCTTCGCGGGGTCGGGGCGGTCGGCCCCGCCCAGGCCCAGCGAGACCCCGTGCGGGACCACGCGGACCCCCCGCTCGCGCAACCGCGCCAGGGACTCGGGCAGGTGGCCCGGACAGAGGTTCTCCGCCACCACCTCGACCCAGTCCAGGCCGTCCAGCCGCTCGACCGCCTCCGCGATCTCCGGCCGCCAGCCGATGCCCACCCCCAGGCGTTCCATGGGCTTCATGTCCCCCCTCGTCCCCCTTATGCGGACCGTATGCCGAAGTGATGGCCCCGGTGCGGCCGGGCCAACCACCGGTGGGGGACGTTCAGAGCAACATTTGAGGTTCCGCGGCCGCTCCCGCGACCACGGGCCCCACCAGGGCGGAACCGTCCCGCGGGTTCAGAGCCGGGCGCGCAGGGCCGGGTGGTCCGAGACCACCGTGCAGGAGCCCGGGGCGATCTCCGTGAAGCCCGCGTCGCGGACCACCGGCAGCCCGCTGCCGCTCAGCTCCGCCCACCGCTCGCGCGGGGCCGTGCGCACGGCCAGCCGGAAGCCGGAAGCCTGCCACAGGGCGCGTTCGGCCGCCGTCAGCTCCCACCAGGCCAGCTGCGCCGCGTGGCCGGCCTGGGCCATCGCCTTGCCCGCCGACATGTCCAGGTCGGGGTTGAGCCACAGCACCGGGATCCCCGGCTCGACCGGGCCCGCCGGCTCGGGGTCGTCGAGGTCGGTGCCCGACACCTGGAGCTTGGCCAGCTCCTTGGGCCAGCCGTCCAGGGGGACCGGCGGGAACACCCGGACCTCCGAGGCGCGCCCCTCCACCGTGACGCCCGGCAGGGTCCCCGCCTTGCGCCACTCCGCGCCGCGCGCCCGCCGGACCACCTTGCGGATCCGCGCGTCCTGCCAGTCGCGCACGGCCTCTGCCCATTCGCCCTCGCCGTGCGAGCGCTCGTCCGTCAGCAGCACCAGCACCGCACGGGCCGCCGTCTCCAGCGCGTCGGTCCGCGCCGGCGGTTCGGCCTTCTCGATCCGCACCACCAGCGGCAGGACGAACTGCGGGGCCTCGTCGCGCAGGGCGTGCTCGCGCCGGAAGGGGCTGTCCGATCCGACCGCGGGTACGTCTGTGGTCTCGTTCACGTGCTGGCTGCTCATCGAATTCTCCTTGAGTGGAAAGCCAGGCCTTCAGGCCGGCGGGAGAAATCGCATTCCTGACCGAGCTGCGCAGAGCGCCGGGGTTCGCTGTTGCGCTGTTCTGGCCAGAGATTGCCCTCTCACGCAATGACTTTATAGTTTGTGAGTCGTGGCTTCGACTCACGTGAAGCGGGCGTTCAAGTACCGCTTCTTCCCGACCGATGTGCAGGCAGCTGAGCTGTCGCGCACGTTCGGGTGCGTGCGGAAGGTCTACAACATGGCTCTGGCCGCGCGGACGGAGGCGTGGACGCGTCAAGAGCGGATCAACTACAACCAGACATCGGCGATGCTCACGGCCTGGAAGAAGACCGAAGAACTCGCCTACCTCAACGAGGTGTCGTCCGTTCCGCTGCAGCAGGTGCTCCGGCACTTGCAGACGGCGTTCGCCAACTTCTTCGGGAAGCGGGCGAAGTACCCGCGTTTCAAGTCGAGGAAGAAGTCGCGGCGGTCGGCCGAGTACACCACCAGTGCTTTCAAGTACAGGGATGGCCTGCTCACCCTCGCCAAGATGAAGGACCCTCTGGCGATTGTGTGGTCCCGCCCGCTACCGCAAGACGCGCAGCCGTCCACGGTGACCGTGTCCCAGGACAGCGCTGGGCGGTGGTTCGTGTCCATGTTGTGCGACGACCCCACCGTGATGGCGCTACCGCCCGTGTCGGCGGCGGTGGGCATCGACGTGGGCCTGACACACCTGGCGACCCTGTCGACCGGCGAGAAGATTACCAACCCCCGGCACGAACGCCGTGACCGGGCCCGTCTCGCCCTGGCGCAGCGACGTCTGGCGAAGAAGGCCAAAGGCGATGGTGCGAACCGGGCCAAAGCCCGGCGCGAGGTCGCCAAGATCCATGCGCGGATCACGGACAGACGCCGTGATCACCTACACAAGCTGACGACCCGCCTCGTGCGTGAGAACCAAACGCTCGTGGTCGAGGACCTGACCGTCCGCAACATGGTCAAGAACCGGAGCCTGGCCCGCGCCATCAGCGACGCGGCATGGACCGAGTTCCGAACGATGCTGGAGTACAAGGCGCAGTGGTACGGGCGGAACGTGGTCGCGGTCGACCGCTGGTTTCCGTCCTCGCAGTTGTGTTCGAACTGCGGCGCCCTTGCAGGGAAACTGCCGCTGAACGTCCGTACATGGACGTGCGGCGGGTGCGGGGCGACCCATGACCGGGACACGAACGCGGCACAGACGCTCTTGGCCGTCGGACTGGCGGTGACAGCCTGTGGAGCCGGCGTAAGACCCCAACGGAGAACTCCGGGCGGGCAGCCGGCGGTGAAGCAGGAAAACCCACGGCGCGAGCCGTAGGAGTCCCCTCCGCCAGGAGGGGGAGAAGTCAACCGGCCAAGCATGCCAGCCTCCGCCTTCAGGATGATGTCCCGGGTGGGCGGCGCGGGTGAGGATCGGGTCCATGAAGAGCGACCTTTTCGCGAGCGAGAACCTCGTCCAGCCCGCCACCGCGCCGGGCATGACCCTGCAGAACGCCAAGTCCGTGAAGTACGCCGTGAACGGGGAGATGCTCGCCCGGCAGGGGTCGATGGTCGCCTTCCGCGGCAACCTCCAGTTCGAGCGCAAGGGCCAGGGCATCGGCGGCATGCTCAAGCGGGCCGTCACCGGCGAGGGCCTCGCGCTGATGTCCGTGCACGGCCAGGGCGAGGCCTGGTTCGCGCACCAGGCAGGCAACTGCTTCATCATCGACTTCGAGCCCGGCGACGCCCTCACCATCAACGGGCGCAACGTGCTCTGCTTCGACCCGACGCTGTCCTACGAGATCAGGATGGTCAAGGGCGCCGGCATGACCGGCGGCGGGCTCTTCAACAGCCTCTTCACCGGCACCGGCAAGCTCGCCGTGGTCTGCGACGGCAACCCGATCATCATCCCGGTCACCGCCCAGGCGCCGGTGTACGTGGACACGGACGCGGTCGTCGGCTGGAGCGCGGCGCTGGACACCGGGCTGCACCGCTCCCAGTCCGTCGGCTCCATGATCCGCGGGGGCTCCGGCGAGGCCGTCCAGCTGAAGCTGAGCGGCGAGGGCTTCGTCATCGTCCGGCCCAGCGAGGTCACCGAGACGGCGGCGGCGCACTGAAACTCACGGGCGTGGGCCGCCGCTACGGCAGGCGGCGGCCCTGGGTGCTGCGCGGGATCACGGCCGAGCTGCCGGCCGGCGCCCTGGTCCGGGTCGAGGGGGGCAACGGCGGCGGCAAGTCCACCCTGCTGCGCGTCATCGCCGGCATCGACACCCCGACCGAGGGCCGGATCGAGGGCCGCCCGGCCCGCACCGCCTACGTACCCGAACGCTTCCCGGCGGCCCTGCCGCTGACGGCCGGCGCCTACCTGACCCACCTCGGCCGGGTGCACGGCCTGACGGGCGCGCAGGCGGCCCGGCGGGCGGCCGAGGGGCTGGAGCGCTTCGGCGCCGCCGCGTACGCCGGCACCCCGATGGCCGAACTCTCCAAGGGCACCAGCCAGAAGGTGGCCGTCGCCCAGGCACTGCTCGCCGGGCCGGGGCTGCTCGTCCTCGACGAGGCCTGGACCGGGCTGGACGCGCCCGCCCGGGCGGAACTGGACCGCGCCGTCGCCGAACGCACCGCCGCCGGGGGCACGGTCGTCTTCGTCGACCACGACCCCGCCCGCCTCGCCGGCCTGCCCGACGCCCACTACCGGGTCCGCGGCGGCACCCTGGAGGCCCCGGCCGCGCACGCCGGCCCGCGCGCACCCGCCGTACGGATCCACGCGACCGGCCCGCCCGGCGCCGCCCCGCCCCCGGGCCTGGCCGCCGCGGCCGAGCCGGCCCCCGACGGCGGGATGCTGCTGACCGTGGACGCCGAGCGCTCCGACGCCGTACTGCGCGAGCTGCTCACCGCCGGCCCGCCCTGGCACATCCGCTCCGTGGAGGAACTCCCGTGACCGTGACCGCCCTGCTGCGCTACCAGGGCGCCCTGCTGCTGCGCTCCCAGCACTGGATCGGGCCGCTCGTCGTGTACGCGGCGTTCGTCGCGGTCGGCATACGCTCCGGAGACCCGGCGCTCGACGCCCTCGGCTACGCGGCGGCCGGGCTGGTGCCGCTGAGCGCCTGGCTGGTCCGGATCTGCGTCACGGCCGAACCCCCGGCGGCCCGCGCCGTCTCCGCCGCCGCGGCCGGCCCCGTACGGGTACACGCGGCGGCCCTGCTGACCGCGCTGGCCGGGGCGCTGCTCGCCGGGGCGGCGGGCGCGGCCTACGCCCTGCTGGCGGGCGACCTCACGCACCAGCCCCCGGCCGGTACGGCGCTGGCCGGAGCGGTGGC
This sequence comes from Streptomyces sp. NBC_00158, assembly GCF_045160885.1. Taxonomy (NCBI): domain Bacteria; kingdom Bacillati; phylum Actinomycetota; class Actinomycetes; order Kitasatosporales; family Streptomycetaceae; genus Streptomyces; species Streptomyces sp. NBC_00158. Next base: position 1,409,039 of record NZ_CP108161.1, on the reverse strand, counting down.
GGTGGCGGTGTGCGCGCTGACGGGGGCGGCGGTGGGCGCGGTGTGCAGCAGGCCGCTGTTGCGCGGGCGGGGCCGTTCCTTCCTCGCCGCGGGCGTGGGCTCGCTGCTGGCCTGGGTCCTGGCCTTCTCCCCGGCCCGCAGCGCGGTGTCCGCCCTGGTCGGGGCGGCCCGCGCGGACAGCGCGCCGCTCCCGCTCGGCGCGCTGGCGGGGGCGGTGCTGCTGGCCGGGGCGGCGGGGGCGGCGGCCTGCCTGGTCAGCACGCGGCGCGGCTGACCGGGCGGAGCCGACCGGGCGCAGCTGACCGGGCGGGCCGGAGCCCGCGCGCGGAGGAACGTTACTTCCCCATCAGCTCCGACACCTTCACGAAGCGGAATCCCCGCTTTCGCAGCTCGGGGACGATCTTCTGGATCGCCTGCTCGGTCACCGGGGCCGCGCTGCGGGTGCAGTGCATGACCACCACCGACCCGGGCTTCACCCCGGCCAGCACCTGTTCCGCCACCGCGTCGGGGTCCTTCGCGAAGGCGTCCCCGCTGACGACGTCCCACTGCACGGCCGTGACCTTCGCCGGGACGAGGGCCTTCAGCGCCTGGTCGTCGTAGCAGCCGCCGGGGAAGCGGAAGTACGGGACGGTGTTGACCGCGCCCGCCTTCCGGAACGCGGCGAAGGCCCGGTCCACGTCGGCCCGCGCGGCCTCGCCGTCCAGCGCGGGGAGCCCGTAGCAGGGGGACTTGAAGGCGTGGTGGCTGTACGAGTGGTTGGCGACCTCGAAGTTCGGGTCGGTGCCGATGGCCTTGGCCTGGTCGGGGTACTCCTCGGCCCAGCGGCCGGTCATGAAGACCGTCGAAGGCACCTTCAGCCGGCGCAGGGAGTCGATCAGGTCGGGGTTGTCGAAGCGTTCCCCCGAGGCGGCGCGCGGTCCCTGGTCGGAGGTCATGTCGGCGTCGAAGGTGAGCGCCACCGTCTTCTCGGTGCGCTGCCGGGTCCGCTCGAAGACGGGGGTCAGGCCGTTCGCGCCGGGAGCCAGGACCGGGACCCCGGCGGGCGCGCCGGGCAGCGGGGAGGCGGAGGGGGACGCGGGGGCGGAGGGGGAGGCCTGGGTGGACGCGGTGGCCGGGCCGGAGGGCGCGGGACTGGCCAGGCGGGCCTGCCCGGCGCCCTGCGGGGGGCCCGAGGGGCCGCTCCCGCATCCCGCGAGGGCGGCGCCGAGCACGGCCACCGCCGCTGCTTTGCGTGCAGAAAGGGTCACGTACGCAAAATATATGACTATGTGGCAAGCAGACGTTTACGGCACTCCTGGACGTCGAAGTCACCCGGCGGGTACTGCGGCCCGATCGCCTCCAGATGCTCCAGCAGCAGCTTCCCGACGGCCCAGTTCCGGTACCACTTGCGGTCCGCGGGGACCACGTACCAGGGCGCCGCCTCCGTGGAGCAGCGCTCCATCGCCAGCTCGTACGCCTCCCGGTACGCCGGCCACAGCGCGCGGTCCTCCAGGTCCCCGGTACTGAACTTCCAGTGCTTGCGCGGGTCGTCGAGCCGCGCCAGGAGCCGCTGGCGCTGCTCCTCCCGGCCGATGTGCAGGAAGACCTTCACCAGGGTCACGCCGTCGTCGGCGAGGGCCTTCTCGAAGGCGTTGATCTGCGCGTACCGCCGCTCCACCCGGTCGGCCGGCACCAGCTCGCGGACCCGGGCGACGAGCACGTCCTCGTAGTGCGAGCGGTCGAAGATCCCGATCTCGCCGGGCTCGGGGAGGGCCTTCTCGATCCGCCAGAGGAAGGAGTGGGCGCGCTCCTCCCGGGTGGGGGCCTTGAAGGCCCTGATCCGGCAGCCGGACGGGTTGAACTGGCCGATCACGTGCTTGACCGTGCCGCCCTTGCCGCTGGTGTCCATGCCCTGGAGGACGAGCAGCAGCCTGCGCCGGTCCCCGGCGGTGCTGGCCGCGTAGAGCCGCTCCTGGAGGGAGGCCAGGGGCTGGGCCATCCGGGCGACGGCCTCGGCCCCGGCCGCCTTGCCGGACGGTCCGCCCGGGGTGGCGGAGGTGTCCAGCTCCGCGAGGGCGGCCCGTTCCCCGGGCGGCACCCGCAGCAGCGGCGCGAGCGCCGGGCCGTCCGCTCCCTCACGGGGCTCCCCGGCACCGGCACCGCGGGCGCCGCCGTCCTTCTTCCGCTTCCCGGCCACCGCTGTCCACCCCGATCCGCTCGGTTCCGTACGATCGTGCAGCACATCGGACGGCGGCGCGAGACCGCCGGAGCCGGCCGCCGGATCAGTGCCAGGGGCCGGTCACCGCGAACGTGGTGCCCGGCGCGTAGGCGTTGACGTACATCGTCCGGGCGTCGGGGGAGAAGGTGACCCCCGCGAGCTCCCCCCGCTCCGGCACCCCGGCCGTGCCGATGTCGTCCGCGTTGCGGGCCACCGGGTAGACCTCCCCGCCCGGGGTGACGCCGAAGACGTACTGGTCGCCGCCGCCGTCCTCGCACACCATCAGCCCCCCGTCGGGCGCCAGGCAGATGTTGTCCGGGGAGTCCCCGGGCAGGGCGGTGTCCGCGGCCGGGCCGAAGAGCACCTCCAGCCGGACCCGGCCGCGCACCGGGTCGTGGAACCACACCTGCCCGTGGTGGTCGGCGGCGGCCCCCTCGCGGCCGCGGGCGTAGCTGGAGACGAAGTACACCCCGCCGCCTCCCCAGTAGCAGCCCTCCAGCTTCTGCGCGTGGGTGATCCCGCGCGGACCGAAGTCCTGGAAGCGGACCGGCGTCACGGCCGCCCCGGGGTCCGGTACGGGCACCCACTCCACGGGGAACTCCGCCCCCGGCTCGTCCACCGCCGACAGGTCCGCCACACCCGGTACCCGCATCGCCTCCAGGACGCCCCCGGCCCGCAGCGAGCCGCGCCCGCCGAGCGGCCGCGCCGGCAGGAAGCGGTAGAAGAGCCCGAAGGGCTTCACGAACGCGTCCTCGGTCTCGTACACCACGCCCCGGTACGGGTCCACGGCGACGGCCTCGTGCGCGAAGCGGCCCAGCGCGGTCAGCGGGACGGCGCCGAGCCGGTGCGGATCGGCCGGGTCCACCTCGAAGACGTACCCGTGGTCCCGGGAGTACCCCGAGTCGCCGGCCCGGTCCTCGGTCTCCTCGCAGCTCAGCCAGGTGTTCCAGGGGGTGCGCCCGCCCGCGCAGTTGACGGCGGTCCCTGCGAGCCCGACCCGCTCGGCGCGCACCGCGCCCTCCCGGTCCAGCTCCAGCACCGTGCAGCCGCCCAGCGCCCCGGGGTCGTACGTGAGCCCCTCCACGGCGGGGACGCGCAGCGCGGCGGTGGCGCGGTTCTCGTGGTTGCGGACCAGGCGGATCCGGCCGCCGCCCGCGCCGAAGGCGGCCATGCCGTCGCAGTTGGCCGGCACCGTGCCCCCGCCCGAGCGCAGCGGGTCCCCGGCGCGCGAGAGCACCCGGTACGAGAACCCGGCGGGCAGGTCCAGCAGTCCGGCGGGGTCGGGCAGCAACGGCCCGTACCCGCGGGCGGAAGCGCGTGCGCCGGGGGCGAACAGCGCTCCGAGGGATCCGCTGAAGGCGACCGCGCCTGCCGCGAGCAGGCTGCGTCGGGTTACGGACATCGGCAACTCCCCGCCGGACCAATGGAGATGTGACCGGCCCGTGGTACCACGCCGGGCGTCCGCGCCCCGCGCGACGCGTGCGGGCACCCGCCCCCGTCACCCCACCGGGCCCCGACGCGGTGTGCGCGCGGGCCCGGTGGCGGTGACGGCGGAAGGGGATCAGGCGAGCTTGGCGCTCAGGGTGATCGTCGTACCCGTCAGGGCCTGGCTGACCGGGCAGTTCTTCTTCGCGTCCTCGGCGGCGGCGACGAAGGCGTCGTTGTCGAGGCCGGGGACCTCGCCCTCCACCGTCAGGTGGATGCCGGTGATGCCCTCACCCGGCTGGAAGGTGACGTCGGCCTTGGTCTCCAGGCGGGTGGGAGGGGTGCCGGCGCCGGCGAGGCCGTGCGAGAGGGCCATCGAGAAGCAGCTGGAGTGGGCGGCGGCGATCAGCTCCTCGGGGCTGGTCTTGCCGTTCGCGGCCTCGGCGCGGGAGGGCCAGGAGACGTCGAAGGTGCCCTTGCCGGAGGAGTCGAGGGTCACCTGACCCTTGCCCTCCAGCAGGTTGCCTTCCCAGACGGTGTGCGCGTGACGCGTGGTGGCCATGGTGGTCCCTTCGCAGAAGTGGAAACGGCCGGGCCGCGAGAAGCGACCCGGCCGTGCCAAACCTACTGGGAGACCAGGGGTTTCGCGTCGCGGGCGAGCGCGGTGAGCCGCGATATGGCTCGGAAGTACTTCTTCCGATAACCGCCGTTGAGCATTTCGTCACTGAACAGCCGGTCGAAGGGCACCCCGGAGGCCAGCACCGGGACCTCGCGGTCGTACAGCCGGTCGGCCAGCACCACCAGGCGCAGCGCGGTCGACTGGTCCGGGACCGGGACGACGTCGGTCAGGCAGACCGCCGCTATCCCGTCCGTCAGCGCCCCGTAGCGGCTCGGGTGGACCTTCGCCAGGTGGTCCAGCAGGCCCGGGAAGTCGTCGAGGCTCGCGCCCGGGGTCGCGTACGCGGCCTTGGCGACCTGCTCGTCGGAGAAGGGCGCGGGTGCCTCGGGCAGGCCGCGGTGGCGGTAGTCCTGGCCGTCGATGCGCAGCGGCCGGAAGTGGGCGGACAGCCCCTGGATCTCGCGCAGGAAGTCCGCGGCGGCGAAGCGGCCCTCGCCGAGCTTGCCGGGCAGCGTGTTGGAGGTGGCGGCCAGCGCCACGCCCTGTTCCACGAGGCGGCTGAGCAGGGAGGAGACCAGCACGGTGTCGCCCGGGTCGTCGAGCTCGAACTCGTCGATGCACAGCAGCCGGTGCCCGCCCAGGGTCTGCACGGTCTGCTGGAAGCCGAGCGCGCCGACCAGGTTCGTGAGCTCCACGAAGGTGCCGAAGGCCTTGAGCGCGGGCTCGGCCGGGGTGGCGTGCCAGAGGGAGGCGAGCAGGTGCGTCTTGCCGACGCCGTAGCCGCCGTCGAGGTAGACACCGCGCGGGCCGGGGGCCGGGGCGGGTGCCTTCTTCTGGAACCACTTGCGCTTGCCGGCGCCGCTGGCGTGGGCGCCGCCGAGGCCGGCGGCGAAGCCGCTCAGCACCGTGACCGCCTCGGCCTGGCTCGGCTGGGTGGGGTCGGGGTTGTAGGTGTCGAAGCGCACCGAGTCGAAGCGGGGCGGCGGGACCATCTCGGCCACCAGCCGTTCGGCGGGCACGCGCGGTGCGCGGGCGCACAGGGCGAGCGGGCCCGCGTCGGCTATGGGGGGCTGCCCGGAGGCAGGACCGGAGGTGGAGAGAGATGTCGGCACAGCTCTCAACTCTACGGGGCGTGTCACACTGCACCGATGCGACGCCTGTTCCCTGTGACCGATCAGACATCCGCCGCTGCCGGGGGCCCGGCCGCCCCCGCGTGGCCGGCGGGCGACCGGGAGTGGTCGCTGGACGAGCTCGCCGACGCCTACGCGTACCCCGAGCTGGCCCCCGGCGCCCACTGGCTGCGGGCCAACATGGTCTCCACCCTGGACGGCGCGGCCCAGCACGACGGGCGCTCCCAGCCCATCTCGGGCGAGACCGACATGCGGATCTTCGGCACCCTGCGGGCCCTGGCCGACGTGGTGGTCGTGGGGGCGGAAACGGTTCGCCAGGAGGGTTACCGCCCGGCGCGGGCCCGGGAGGTCTTCGCGGCCCGCCGCGCGGCCTCCGGCCAGGGTCCCGCACCCGCCATCGCGGTGGTCACCGCGAGCCTGGACCTGGACTTCACGCTGCCCCTGTTCACCTCGCCGCTGGTGCCCACCCTCGTGGTCACCGGGGCCGGTGCCCCCTCGGACCGGGTGGCCGAGGCCGCCGCGTCCGGGGCCGAGGTCGTGGTGGCGGGGGAGGGGGCCGCGGTGGACCCGGAGCGGGCGGTGCGCGAGCTGGCCGCCCGGGGGCTGCGGCGGCAGCTGACCGAGGGCGGGCCCCGGCTGCTGGGCCAGTTCGTGGCGGCCGACGTCCTGGACGAGCTGTGCCTGACGATCTCCCCGACGCTCACGGCGGGCGGTGCCCAGCGGATCTCCGGAGGGCCCTCCGTCACGGTTCCGCACCGGCTCGCGCCCGCCTGCGTACTGGAAGAGGCCGGGTTCCTGTTCACCAGTTACCGTCGGATCTGACAAGGAGCGGAATTTCTCGTTCCGCTTAGCTTCCGACAGGCACATCCCTGGGCACACATACTCGCGAGGCCCCGCGCGCAGGCGGGGCAGGATGGTTTCCGCAGGGGCCGGCCGACCGGCCTCGGCCCATGAAGGAGAGGGCGTCCGTGTTCACGAGCGTATTGATGATCGAGCAGCCGCTGACCACGGTGGACGTGGACTTCGTCACCACCCTGCACGGAGACGACGCGGTCTCCTTCTTCGTCCTCATGCAACCCAGGGGTGACCAGGACCGACTGCTCCGTGCCATCGACGACGTGGCGCTCGGCGAGCTGCCCGAGGCCCTCCACGAGGCCGACGTGCCCGAGGGCGAGGCCGCCCGGGGACCCGCCGCACAGGCGCTCGAACACTCCCTCGCCGCCCTGCGCGCCAAGGGCGCCAAGGCCGTCGGCCAGATCGTCGAGGACCACCCGCTCGACAAACTGAAGGCCGTCGTCGACGAGACCGGAGCCGACGAGGTCATCGTCCTGACCGCCCCCCACCTGGTCGAGGAGTTCTTCCACCGCGACTGGGCCTCCCGCGCCCGGCACAAAGTGGAGGTTCCGGTGCTCAAGCTCTTCGCCCACAACGAATAGGCTGGGGCGGACACACCCCGCACTCGATCCTGGAGCGACCTGAATGAAGCCCGGCCTGCCGACCGCGATGGAACGGCCCCACTTCATCGGCATCGGCGGCGCCGGCATGTCCGGCATCGCGAAGATCCTCGCCCAGCGCGGTGCGCAGGTGGCCGGCAGCGACTCCCGTGACTCCGAGACCGCCCAGGCGCTGCGCGCCCACGGGGCCACGGTCCACATCGGGCACGCCGCCGGCCACCTCGCCACCGACGCCACCTGCGTCGTCGTCTCCAGCGCCATCCGCGCCGACAACCCCGAGCTGGCCCGCGCCGCCGAGCTCGGCATCCCCGTCGTGCACCGCTCGGACGCCCTCGCCTCCGTCATGGACGGCCTGCGCCCGATCGCCGTCGCCGGCACCCACGGCAAGACCACCACCACCTCGATGCTGGCCGTCGCGCTCAGCGCCCTGGGCCTGGACCCCTCGTACGCCATCGGCGGCGACCTGGACGCCCCCGGCTCCAACGCCCACCACGGCGAGGGCGACGTCTTCGTCGCCGAGGCCGACGAGAGCGACCGCAGCTTCCACAAGTACACCCCGCAGGTCGCGATCATCCTCAACGCCGAGCTCGACCACCACGCGAACTACGCGTCGATGGACGAGATCTACGAGTCCTTCGAGACCTTCGTCGGCAAGATCGTCCCCGGCGGCACCCTCGTCGTCGCCCACGCCCAGGAAGGCGCCGCCGAGATCGCGGGCCGCGTCAGCGGCAACCCCGACCTGACCGTCAAGACGTACGGCGAGGACGAGACCGCCGACGTCTGGATCCGCAAGGTCACTCCCCGCGGCCTGACCAGCGAGGTCGCCGTCGTCATCGACGGCCGCGAGATCGTCTTCACCGTCTCCGTCCCCGGCCGCCACTACGCCCACAACGCCGTCGCCGCGCTCACCGCCGGCGTCGCCATGGGCATCCCGGCCGAGGACCTGGCCGCCGCGCTCGGCAAGTACACCGGCGTCAAGCGCCGCCTCCAGCTCAAGGGCGAGGCCGCCGGGGTCCAGGTCATCGACTCCTACGCGCACCACCCCACCGAGATGAACGCCGACCTGGAGGCCATCCGCGGCGCCGCCGGCGACTCCCGCATCCTGGTCGTCTTCCAGCCCCACCTCTTCTCCCGCACCCAGGAACTGGGCAAGGAGATGGGCCAGGCCCTCGCCCTCGCCGACGCATCCGTGGTCCTCGACATCTACCCGGCCCGCGAGGACCCGATCCCCGGCGTCACCAGCGAGCTGATCATCTCCGCCGCCCGCACCGCCGGAGCCGACGTCGCCGCCGAGCATGACAAGACCGCCGTCGCCGAGGTCATCGCGGGAATGGCCAAGCCCGGCGATCTCGTTCTGACCATGGGCGCCGGCGACGTCACGGATCTGGGCCCCCAGATCCTCGCGCGGCTGTCCAGCTGAGGGAGCGGGAACGTCATGGCGTACGAGGTCCAGAAGACGGACGAGCAGTGGCAGGCGGAGCTGACCCCGTCGGAGTACCAGGTGCTGCGCCTCGCCGGCACCGAACCCGCCTTCCGCGGCGAGTACACCGACACCAAGACGGAGGGCGTCTACTCCTGCCGCGGCTGCGGCGCCGAGCTCTTCCGCTCCTCGGAGAAGTTCGACTCGCACTGCGGCTGGCCGTCCTTCTTCGACCCGAAGGACACCGAGGCGGTCGAGCTGCGGGCCGACACCACGCACGGCATGGTCCGCACCGAGGTCCTCTGCGCGACGTGCGGCTCCCACCTCGGACACGTCTTCGAGGGCGAGGGCTACCCGACCCCCACCGACCAGCGCTACTGCATCAACAGCATCTCGCTCCGGCTCACGCCGGCCGAGGGCTGAGGTAGTCCTCCAGGGTCCGCCGCGGGGTCCAGCCCTGCGCGCGGGCCCTGGCCAGGTCCAGCACCACCGGGTGCGCCAGCTGGTCCACCGCGTACCGGCTCAGGGCCGGCTCGGCGCCCGTCAGCCGGGACACCGCCTCCGCCGCGCGGGCCGCCGCCCCCGCCGCCCCGAGGGGCAGGTGCCGGATCCGCGCCCGCACCCCGTGGGCGCGCAGCACCGCCGAGACCGCCGCGTCCCGGCCGTACGGGGCCGCGTCCGCCACGTTGTACGCGCCCGGCGCCCAGCCCGCCCCCGCCGCCAGGCAGGCGTCCGCCAGGTTCTCCACCGCCGTCAGGCTCAGCTCCACGTCCGGCCCCGGCAGCAGCAGCGTGCCGGCCCGCACCCGTGACAGCAGCCGGGGCAGCAGCTGGGTGTCGCCCGGACCGTAGACCGCCCTCGGACGCAGCACCACCGCCCCCGCCGCCAGGGCCAGCTCCTCGCCGGCCGCCTTCGTACGTCCGTAGGCGTTGAGGTGGTGCGCGCGCGGATGGTCCTCCGTGACCCGGGACCGGCTCCGGCACGGGTCGTAGACGCTCGCACTGCTCACCCACACCACCGGCCGCCCGCCCGCCGCCCGCAGCAGCCGCGCGGTGCCGTCCACGTTCACCGCGCGCATCGCCGCCTCCGCCCGCGAACCCGGCGCCGGATCGCCCACCGCCGCCGCACAGTGCACGACCACGTCCACCCCCGACAGGTCCGGCCCGGCCGCCGCCGCGTCCCAGAACCGGTGCCCGCCCAGCGGGCCCGGACGGCGGCCCAGGCAGACGACCCGGTGCCCGGCCGCGGCCGCCGCACGGGCCACGTGCCCGCCGCAGAACCCGCTCGCACCCGTCACCGCGACCCTCATGCCCCCGCCCTCACCGTCAGCACCCGCCAACCCGGCAGGGCCGCCCGCCGGTCCACCCGGCACCGCTCCACCACCGGCCCGTACGGGGCCAGCGCCCCCAGCACGTCCTCCAGCAGCACGGTCGCCAGCCGGGCCCCCGGGCACACGTGCGGCCCCGCCCCGAACACCAGCCGCGCCACCCCCGCACCCGCCGGGTCCCGCCCGTCCGGATCCCGCCGGTGCGCCCCCGCCGCGTGCCGGGCCACCAGCAGCAGCCGGTCCCCGCCCCGAACCGGACAGCCCCCCACCGACCCCGCCCCCGCCGCGACCCGGGGCAGCACCGGCGAGGCCGCCGTGACCCGCAGCAGCTCCTCCGCCAGCCGGGGCCGCACCCCGTCGTCCGCGGCCTGCCCCCACAGCCCGGCGTCCGCGCACCAGGCGACCGCCCGCGGCACCGCCGCCACGGTCGTGTTCACCGCGGCCACCGCCACCATCGCGTCCAGGACGTCCCCGCCGCCCAGCACCCCCCGCAGCCGCTCCGCCGCCCGGGCCGCGCCGGCCGCCGCCCCCGGCCTCGGCAGGCCCGGCAGATGGCCGCGCACCGAGGCCGACGCCGCCTCCGCGGCCGCCTCCGCGAGCTCCCCCGGCCCGGCCGCGCAGCCCAGCAGGGCCCCCGCCACCGTCCCGGCCAGCTCCCGCGCCAGCGCCACCACGTCCACCTCCGCACCCCGGTCCAGCGGCGCCAGCCCCCGCACCAGCAGCGGCCGCCACAGCGCCCGCAGCTCCTCCACCCCGGCCGCGCCGAGCCCCTCCGCGAGCGAGCGCCGGCCCGCCCGGTGCCCGCCGCCCTCCTGGTCGAACAGCACCCCGCCCGCCCCGCGCAGCGCCTCCCGCGCGGCCCCGCCCGTGGTCCCGGCCGCCGTCCGGTCCAGCGGGATCCGGGTCAGCGCCTCCCGGTAGGCGCCCGCGTCGTGCACCAGCACCGTGCCCCCGATCCGGCGCGCGGCCCGCCCCCGCGCGGCGGCGAGCAGCCCGAACAGCAGCGGATGGCTGCGCAGGTAGACCCGGCGGTCGCGCCGGCGGGCCCGTGCCTGGGCGGTGCTGCTCATCGGACGTGTACCTCTTTCGTGTCGGCGGGCCGGTAACGCCGGTCCCAATACCAGAGCAGGGTGCGCCGGGCACCCCAGGAACGCAGCCGCCGCAGGCTGCTCTGCACCACCAGGTGCTCGGCGCGCACCACCCGCGCGCTGTGCTCGCGCGCCCGGTTGAGCAGGGTGACGTCCTCCGAACCGGCCTCCAGCCGCTCGCGCGGCGCCCCGCCGCAGCGCACGTACAGCTCGGCGGTGATGCCGAGGTTGTGGCCGTGGCACAGCACGTACGGGGCGCGGTAGCGGGGGTCCCGGTGCGCGGGCCGCCACCGCCCGTACAGCGCCGACAGCCGCACCAGCGCCGGCAGCAGACGGGCCTCGGCGAACGTCGGCCGCTCGTCGCGGCGCGGCACGCTCCGCCCGCACAGCACCTCCGCCCCCCGCCCGAACTCCGCCCGGGCGACGGCCGTCCAGTTCCGGGCGGGCAGGCAGTCCGCGTCCGTGCGCAGCAGCAGCCGCGCCCCGCCGCGCACGGCGTACCGGAAACCGGTGTCGGCGGCGGTCCCCGCCCCCGGCTCCGGCTCGTGCACCACCTCGACGGGGAAGGGCGCCGAGCGCGCGAACTCCCGTACGATCCGGGCCGTCCCGTCCGTGGAGGCGTTGTCCACCACCACCAGCCGGAACCCGGTGTCCTCCTGCGCGGCCAGCGCCGCCAGCGTCCCCCCGATCGAGGCCGCCTCGTCGTACGCGGGCACCACCACCCACAGGGTCACCGCGCACCCCTCCCCAGCCGGGCCGCCGCCAGCGCCGACACCGCCGCCCGGTCCGGTTTGCGCGAGCGCCCCGACAGCGGGATGTCCGCGAACAGCAGCGCGTCCGGCCGGGCCGTGCCCATCCGCCGCAGCGGCTCCGACAGCGCGGCCCGCAGCGCCGGTTCGGGCACCCCGGGACGCGGCTGGACCACCGCCACCAGCCGCTCGTCCCCGTCGCCCGCCGGAACCCCGACGAGCACGCCCAGCTCCACCCCCGGCACGTGCAGGGACGGCTCGTACAGACCCGGGTAGATGTTCTCCGCCCGGCGCAGCACCATGTCCTTGCAGCGGCCCTCCAGCACGATCCGCCCCGACCCGTCCAGGCGCGCCCGGTCCCCCGTCGCCACCCACGGATCGGGCTCCTCGCCCAGGTAGCGGTCCCGGGCCGCGGGCCCGGTCAGCAGCAGCTGCCCGTCCGCGTCCACGGCGGTCCGCACCCCCGGCAGCGGGGCGCCCACCAGGTCCCCGGCCCCCTCGAAGGCGGCCTTCTCCCGCGACTCCACCGCCGCCGCGGGGAACAGCTCGGTCAGCGCGTACACCCCCCACGCCTGCTCCGCGCCCGCCTCCCGGACCCGGCCCAGCAGGCCGGCGCCCGCCGGAGCCGAACCCGTCCACACCCGGCCCCCGAACCGGGCGCCCGCGCCGAGCGCGTCCCGCAGCTGCGGCGGTGTCAGGTAGGTGTCGCGCGGCCCCAGCCGCGCCAGTTGCCGGGCCAGCGTCGCCGGGGAGCGGGCCGGCAGCGCGACCGGCGCCCCGCGCGTCAGCGAGGGCACCAGCACGAAGAAGGTCCCGCCCAGCACGGGCCCGTCGCCGCCCCCCTCGAACAGCGCCGACACCGTCTCCATGCCGGCGGCCAGCCCCGCCCGGGTGTGCACCACCGCCCGGGGCCGCGAGGTGGTCCCGGAGGTGAACACGATCACCGCGTCACCGTCGCCGTCGTAGCCGGACGGGACCCCGGTCCGCGACGCCCCCCGCTCCAGCGCGGGCGCGCACCCCGGCAGCCGGGGCCCCACCGTGGCCACCGGACCCAGCGAAGCCAGCTCCGGCAGCTCCAGCGCCGCCCGCCGGGCCAGCGGCCGGGCCCACCCCGCCACCGCCTGGGCGGCGCCGTCCGCCAGCACCAGCGCGGGCCGCGCCAGCGCCAGCCGCGCCCGCAGCACCTCCGCCCCGGCCCCAGGGTCCAGCACCGCGCCGCGCAGCCCGAGCCGCCACAGCGCGAGCAGCACCGCCAGGGCGCGCGGCCCGGGCCGCACGGCCACCCCGACGGTGTCCCCGGTGCGCAGCCCGCGCGCGTGCAGCGCGGCCGCGAAGCCGTCCGCCAGCTCGGCGAGTTCACCCCGGGTGGCGCGCACCCGGGTGCCGCCCGCACGGGTCGCGGAGAGCACGGCGGGCTGCTCGGGCCGGGCCCGCAGCGCCTTGTCGAGTCGGTCCAGCATCAGCGGGGGTCGTCCGTTCCGTGCGTGCCGCTGCCCTGGTCGAGGTACCAGCGGGCGGTCCCGGCGAGGCCGTACGCGCGCAGCCGGCGCGTGGAGTTCTCCACGACCATGCCCCGGCAGCGGGAGATCCGGTCGGTGTGGCGGCGGACCGCGTTCAGGAACAGCCGGTCCGTCGGCGAGGGGCGCCGCGGCATCCCGCCCACGGCCAGGTACAGCTCGGCGGTGATCGCCATGTTGTTCCCCGCGTGCATCCGGTACGGGGCCCGGAAGCCGTGCCGCCGGGAGTGCTCCGGCCGCAGCCGCCCGAACAGCGCGGCCAGCGCCACCAGCCCGGCGAAGGCGGCCCGCCCCAGCGGCCCGTGCTCGTCGCGCCGGGCCGTGACCCGCCCGCACACCAGCCCCGGCCGGTCCCGCAGCGCGGCCCGCGCCGCACCCGCCCAGCCCGGCCGGGGCAGGCAGTCCGCGTCCGTCCGCGCCAGCAGGGTCGCCCCGCGCGCGATCGCGTACCGGAAACCGGTGTCCACCGCCGAACCGACCCCCTTCTCCGGCTCCTCGATCACCTCCACCGGGAACGGCGCCCGCGCCGCGAACTCCCGCGCGATGGAGCCCGTACCGTCCGCCGAGGCGTTGTCGACGACCAGCAGCGTGAAGTCCCGGTCCCGCTGCGCGGCCAGCGCCCCCAGCGTCGCGGAGAGCCGCGCCTCCTCCTCGTGCGCGGGCACCACCACCCACATCGGCGTGCTCACGACTTCTCCCAGACCATCGTCATGATGCTGATCCCGCCGCCCAGCCCCACGAACAGCACCCGCTCCCCGGCCGCCAGTTCCGGGAAGACCCGCTCCAGCTGCACCCCGATGCTCGCGCTGGCGACGTTCCCCAGCTCGGGCACCGTCACCACCAGCTTCTGCGCCGGCACCCCGGTCAGCTCCGCGAACCGCTCCAGGTACGGCACCGTCACCTGGTGCACCAGCACCCTCGCGAAACCGTCCCAGTCCATGCCCGTCCGGTGCAGCGTCCGGTCGATGACCGAGGTCCCCACCTTCTCGAACACCCCGCGCAGCTCGTGCCCGTCCCCCTGGAAGTACGTGTACGCGTCCCCGCGCGGGTGCCGCGAACCGCCGCCCGGGATGCCCCCGACCTCCCAGTGCTCCGAATGCGTCTCACCGTCCACGTCCAGGATCCCGCCGCGCTCCACCTCCTCCAGCAGCACGGCCGCGCCCGCGTCGCCGAACGTGTAGCCGGCGAAACCGCTGCGGAACTCCGCGAAGTCCGCCGGGTCCATCCGCACCGCCCGGCTCGGGGTCTCCCCGGTCACCACCAGCGCCCGCCGGGCCCGCCCCGCGAGGACCGCGCTCCGGGCGAGGTCGATCCCGTTGACGAAGCTGTTGCAGGCGTTGGTCACGTCCACCGCGTGCGCCCTGGAACCCAGTTCGGCCTGCACGATGTGCGCCGTCGCCGGCTCCACGAGGTCCCGCGAGGCGGAGGCGAAGACCAGCAGGTCCACGTCCATCGGGCTGAGCCCGGCCGAGTCCAGCACCCGGCGCGCCGCGCCCACCGCGAGCGTGGACGCGTACACCCCCGCAGCCGCGACCCTGCGCGAGACGATCCCGGTGGCCTGGGTCAGGAGCCGCGCGGGCAGCACCAGACCACTGCGCCGGGCCACCTCGCGCTGGAGCTCGTCGGAGGACAGCACGTCCTCGGGCAGCATGCTGCCGACGGCGGTTATGCCGACCCTCGGCCGCGGAACACAAGACTGTATGGGCATGCCCCCACGATGGCGATCCGGCCGCGCCCCGGCCTGAGTACGGATGCTCAGTTCCCTTGTGGGGAAGCTGAGTAGGCCCCCCGTCCGGCTACTCGGAGAACGCGCCGTCCGACCCCGGGACACCGGGCACGGCTCCCCGTATCGTGGTCCGACCGGCCACACCCACGGGGGAGGGAACATGGCGGACGGCAGAGCCTTACCCGGACTCGTCACCTACGGGGACGACGCCACCAACCGGCTGCTGAGCGCGGCCGCGCACCTGGACGAGGAATTCGCGCACGGGACGGCGGTGGAACTGACCGAGGACCGGCTGGAGGCCCTCGGCCCCGCGCTGGGCCTCGACCTGGTGGCCGTCGCCCGCCACGCCCGCGCCGCGACCCGCCGCACCCTCCTGCGCGACGCCCTGCTGACGGGCCTCCTCGCGATGCTGGCGGGCGGCGCCGCACTGCGCGTCTACGCGAGCTTCGTCCACCGGCCCGACCTGCTGCTGGGCCTCTCCCGCTTCGCGCTCGCCGGCGGGTTCCTCGGCGCCTGGCTGCTGGTGCTGGCCGCCGAACACCGGGCGCGGACCATGGCCCTGCGGGCCATCGGCACCAAGGGCCACCCCGGCGGGCTGGTCCCGCCGCTCGCCCCGGCGGTCGAGGACGCGCTGCGCGAACAGGAGCGGGCCAACGCGGTGCCGTACCACGAGGTCGCGGGGCACGACACCCCGTTCGTCGGCAGCGGCAGGGCCGTCCTGGAACGGGTCTGGCAGCCCATCGACGTCAGCACGCCCGCGGCCGACCCCGACGGCGGGCCGGCGCCGGAGATCGTCCCCTTCGACGTGGTCGAGCTGCACGAGTTCGTCGCCGGGCAGATGGGCACCATCGCCGGCCTGGAGGGGCTGCGCACCCAGGACCGGCTGTACGTGCTCGGCACCCGGGTCGGCTACGCGGGCCCCGAACTGCTGCCCGACCGGCTGCGGGCGCCGCGCCCGGTCGTCCCGCAGGAGCTGGTGCGGGCGGCCCTGGCCCGGCCCGGCGCGGGGATGCGCACGTACCTCTGCATGGAACGGGCCGGCGAGGGCGGCCGGGTCATCGTCTCCATGCACCTGCGGGCCCGGCTCCAGCACCCGAGCCTCACCTGGGAGCTGGCCGCCTACGTCGTCCCGCCGCTGCGGGAGGAGTTCGAGGCGGTGCGCACGCTCCGGCTGGACCCCTTCGGCCGCTGGTCCACCCTCCTCGCCACCGGCACCCGCCGCTTCCCGCCGCTGCTGTTCAAGGCCCCGGCCCGGCTGCTGCGCAGGGGCCGGCAGCGGGGCCTGCGCCGGGGCCGGCTGTGGTACTGGCGCTGGGTCATCGGCCGGCGGCACACCGAGTTCGACTACGGGGCCACCGGCGGGATCCGCGAACGGGCCGGCGACTGGGAGCGGATGGGGTTCACCGAGCAGACGGACGCGGTGGACTTCTTCCAGCGCCTGCAGCAGGGCGTACTCACCGCGACCGAGCGGTTCCTGAAGGCCCACAACGTCGACACCAGCTCCTTCGAGGAAGCCCGGCAGGTCATCAACCACCACAACTACACCTTCCAGGGCCCCGTCAACGGGGCGGGCAACTTCGGCGCGGGCGGCACGGTGAACATCTCCGCCCCCGGCCCGCTGACGGGCGCGGCCAAGCCCGGCCCGTCCGCGGCCCCCGGCGGCGGCCCCGGCCCCGCCCCGGCGCCCGCCAAGCCCTGAACCCCTGCTTCCAGCACTGGACGAGGAGCCCCGCATGGGCACGTACAACTTCCACGGGAGCGTCAACGGCCCCGGGAACTACGGCGACCACGGCGTGATCAACATCGGGCCCGAGGACGACGCCGCCCAGGTCCTGCGGCTGGCCGCCGAACTCGCCCGGTGGCTCACCGACCGGAACGCCGGCCCGGAACGCGTCGAGGCGGCGCACACCCTGCGCGGCGAACTGGAAGAGGCCGGCCGGGAGCAGCGCGCCCCCGAACCGGGCCTGGTCCGGCGCAGCCTGGAGACCATCACCCTCGGCCTGGGCGCCGGCAGCGCCGGCCTGGCCCTCGCCCAGCAGATCAGCGCCCTGCTCGGGGGATGAGCCCCCGCAGGGCGCCGCGCAGCCGGTCGGCGGCGGACGGGCGCCGCCAGGCGTGGAACTCCCGGGCCCGGTCGCCGTCGCCGCGGGCCAGCTCACGGCCGGCGGCCGCCAGCTGCGCGGCCGGCAGCTCCCGCACGAGCGGCCGCAGCACCCCTTCGAGCAGCTCCGTACGCGTCTTCCGCCACAGCGGCCCGGCCTGCGGCTGCGCCGACCAGGCGGCGTAGCAGGACGCGAGGTAGCCCGGGTCGCCCCGCAGCAGCTCCGCCACCGGGGCGGAGCCCGCCGCCCGACGGTACGCGGCCAGCAGCGCGGGGTCCTCGCTGCCCGCCAGCGCCCGCAGGGCCGGCTCGTCGGGCCCGTCCTGCGCGAGCAGCCGCCCGGCCACCGCCGCGTACGCCGCCTCCCGGGCGCCCGCCTCCACGGCCAGGGCCCCCAGTTCCAGGGCGCGGCGCAGCCCTTCCCCGGCCGGGCCGCCCGCACGCAGGTCCCGGACCAGTTCCCACAGCAGCAGCGCGGGACGCGGCCCGTCCGGCAGCTCCGCCCCGAAGTGCCGCAGCAGTTCCGGCGCGAGGTCCGCCGCCGCCCCGTCCCCGGCCGGGGCCGCCACGGCGGCGCGGGCGAGCAGCTCCCAGGTCCCGGCGTCCCGGTGCACGGCGGCGCCCGTCGTCGCCAGCAGCAGCCCGGCCTCGGCCGCCTCCGGCGGGTCCCCGCCCCAGACCAGCCGCATGCCGGTGCGCAGCACGAGCGGCTCGGCGTACAGCGAGACACCGGATTCGCGCAGCAGGGCCTCCAGCGCGAGGACCCGGTCCGCCAGGCCGTCCGGGTCCTGCGCGGCCCGGGCGCACATCCGCAGGTGCGGCAGCGCCTCCGCCGCGCCCAGCCGCAGCCCGGTCCGCTCGAACAGCCGGGCCCCGGCGGCGGGATCGCCCGCGGCGAGCGCGTCCAGCCGGTCGAGGACGAGGGCCCGCAGCACGGGCAGCTCCGCGAGCGAGTCCCGCTCCCGCCGCCCGTACGCCCGGTCCGGGTCGCTGATCAGCGCGTGCGCCAGCCGCCGCGCCACGTCGGGCAACGCCTCCCCACCACCCGCCCCCGGCACGGACACCCGCACGCCGTCTCCCGCGGCCCCCGGTCCGGGCGCCGCCCCGGCCCCGGTCCCTGCGGTGTCGGCACGCCCCGGCCCGGGCGTCGGTGCGGCTGCCGGACCGACGGGCTCCGGCGCGGCCCCGGTTGCGGTCCGGGCGGTACCCGTGGTGACGGCGCGCCCCGCCGCAGGCTCCGGTCCAGGCCCGGGCGTCGGTGCGGCTGCCGGACCGGGGGGTTCCAGCGCGGGGGTCCCGGCCCCGGGTATCGGTATCGCCATCGCGGGCCGGGTACCCCCGGACCGTGATCCGGACGTGCCGTCCCAGTCGGCGGCCGCCTCGCGGGCCGCCGGCTCCAGCGGGATCCCGGCGGCCAGCGCCAGCGAGGCCAGCGGGCCCGCCGCGTACGGCTCCGCAGGCAGCCGCCGGACCTGCGCGAACAGCTCGGGCCGCGCCGCCAGCCACACCGCCGCCGCCGTCCGCGCCCACAGGTCCCCGCACTCGCCGGGAGCGCCCGCCCCCGGGGCCCCGTACACCCGCCAGGGCCCCGGCTCCGCCGGCTCGTCGCCGGGCAGCACCCCGACCAGCCGCTGCGGGGCCAGCAGCGGCCGCCGGGCGTACGTGGTGAAGGTCAGCCACTGCCCCCGCTCGTGCGGCAGTACCCCGCAGGCCAGCATCACCCAGCGGGCCACGGCCGCGCTGTCCTCCTCCAGCAGCAGGAGGCGCGGGGCGTCCGGTTCCTCAACGGTCCGCCGCACATCGGCGAAGAACCCGGCCAGCCAGGGCCCCCGGGCGGCGACGAAGGCCGCCAGCGCGGCCCGGTCGTGCCGCCCCGGCGCGGGTATCCGCTCCAGCGGCGGGGGCGGTCCGCCCGCCGGGGTCCGGTCCTCCCACTGGGCGGAACCCCAGGCGGTGACCGGCAGAGGCCGCGCGGGGCCCGCCCCGGCGGGCTCGGGCAGGTGCACGGCGTGCGCGTGGAAGCCGTCCCCGGACCCGGACCCGAACCCGGCGCCGCCGTACCCGTACCCGGAGTCGAAGTCGAAGCCCGCACCGGTGTGCACCGCGCGGGACAGCAGCCGGCTCCCGTCCGAGAGCAGGCTCAGCGACAGCGCCTCGGGGAACCCGGCCGCCGGCGCCCGGCCCGGCGGCTCGTACCGCAGGAGCGGCTCCGCCTCGCGCAGCAGCTCCCCGCCCACCCCCGGGGTGACGGAGGTGAAGCCGGAGCCCTCGGGGCCGCCCGCGTAGTGCAGCTGGGGGAGGTTCACGCCCGGCCCCCCGCCCGGCCGGATCCCGCACCGACCCGAACTGACGTGACGTCAGGGTCTGTTGTGCGGGGCGTGGTTGCCCGTACCGTACCGGCAGCGGAGCGCACGGCACGCCCCTTCACGTCCCCCGCCATCCGTCTGCGCCCCCCGTTGCAGTGTGTGGAGGCCATTCCAGCAGATAACGGGGCCGTCCGGGAGTTCCGTCCGCGGGGGCTTCCGTTCGCCCGCTGTACGGCCCGACGTCAGACGGGGATCTCCGGCCGGTACCCCGGGACCGCTGTTCTTGGGGCGCCCCTCGATCCCCCTTCACCCCCCTAGAGGTCGTCACCCATGGCTGAACTCAACCGGCGCAGGTTCCTGCAGATCGCCGGCGGCACGGCCGCCGTCGCGATGCTCAACGAGAGCATCGCGCGGGCCGCCGCCATCTCGGCGCAGGGCACCACCGGCACGATCAAGGACGTCGAGCACGTCGTCGTCCTCATGCAGGAGAACCGTTCCTTCGACCACTACTTCGGTTCGATGAAGGGCGTCCGGGGCTTCGGGGACCCGAGGCCGGTCATCCAGGACAACGGAAAGTCCGTCTTCCACCAGTCGAACGGCACGAAGGACGTCCTGCCCTTCCACCCCCAGGTGGCGGACCTCGGCATGCAGTTCCTCACCGGCCTGGACCACGACTGGGCCGGCGGCCACCAGGCCTACAACAACGGCAAGTACGACAAGTGGGTCCCGGCCAAGACGGCCACGACCATGTCGTACATGACGCGGAACGACATCCCGTTCCACTACGCGCTCGCGGACGCCTTCACGGTGTGCGACGCCTACCACTGCTCCTTCATCGGCGCCACCGACCCCAACCGCTACTACCTGTGGACGGGCCACACCGGCAACGACGGCACCGGCGGCGGCCCGGTCCTCGGCAACCAGGAGGCCGGCTACGGCTGGAAGACCTACCCCGAGCGCCTGGAGGCCGCCGGGATCTCGTGGAAGGTCTACCAGGACATAGGCGACGGCCTGGACGCGGCCGGCCACTGGGGCTGGATCAACGACGCCTTCCGCGGCAACTACGGCGACAACTCGCTGCTGTACTTCAACGCCTACCGCAACGCCCAGCCCGGCAGCGCCCTGTACGAGAAGGCCCGTACGGGCACGAACGCCAAGGCGGGCGAAGGCTACTTCGACCGGCTGCGCGCCGACGTGGTGAACGGCACCCTGCCGCAGGTCTCCTGGATCGCCGCCCCCGAGGCCTTCAGCGAGCACGCCAACTGGCCGACCAACTTCGGCGCCTGGTACATCTCCCAGGTCCTGGACGCGCTGACGGCGAACCCGGACGTGTGGGCGAAGACCGCCCTGTTCATCACCTACGACGAGAACGACGGGTTCTTCGACCACGTCGTCCCGCCGTACCCGCCGGCGTCCTCCGCCTGGGGACTGTCCACGGCCGACGTCACCCGCGACCTGTACACCGGGGGCGTCTCCGGCTACGCGGCCGGACCCTACGGGCTCGGCCCGCGCGTGCCGATGATCGTGGTCTCGCCGTGGAGCAAGGGCGGCTACGTCTGCTCCGAGACCTTCGACCACACCTCGGTGATCCGCTTCATGGAGAAGCGCTTCGGGGTGCAGGAGCCCAACATCTCGCCGTGGCGCCGCGCCGTCTGCGGCGACCTGACCTCGGCGTTCGACTTCAGCCGGGCCGACGCCGCGCCGGCCGCGCTGCCCTCCACGGCCGGATACGTCCCGCCGGACAAGAACCGCCACCCGTCCTACACCCCGGCCGTGCCGGCCACCGGCACCCTGCCCAAGCAGGAGGCGGGCTCCAAGCCGGCCCGCGCGCTCGGCTACAGCCCCTACGTGGACGGCTCCCGCGCCGTCTCCACGGGCAAGTTCACGCTCACCTTCTCCTCCGGCCCGAAGCTCGGCGCCCACTTCCACAGCACCTCGGGCAACCGCACGGACGGTCCCTGGCCCTACACGGTCGAGGCGGGCAAGACCCTATCGGACACCTGGAGCACCAGCAGCTCCACCGGCAACAAGATCGACCTCACGGTCTGGGGCCCCAACGGCTTCCTGCGCACCTGGAAGGGCCCGGCGAAGAAGGCCGGCCCCGAGGTCACGGCCCGCCACGCGGACGCCACCGGCAACCTGGCCCTGACCCTGGTCAACGGGGGCACCGCCGCGGTGAACCTCACGGTGACCGACGCCTACGGCGGCGCCGCCCAGACCTTCAAGGTCAACCCGGGCGCCAGCGTCTCCCACACCGTCGACCTGCGGGCCTCGGGCCGCTGGTACGACGTCTCCGTGGTCTCGGACGCCGACGCCACCTTCCTGCGCCGCTTCGCGGGCCACGTGGAGACGGGTGCCCCGAGCGTCTCGGACCCGGCGATCAAGACCGTCTGATCCGGTCGTCCGGTGTGCGCAGCAGCCGCCGCTCCAGGACCGCCAGGTCCCCGGGGCGGTGGCTGCGGGCGTGCCGGAGCAGCAGGTCACGGGCGGTGTCGGGGACCCGGCGGCGCTTGGGGTGGCGGGTGGTGAACTCCTCGCTCGCGAAGAACCTGACCGCCCCCTCCAACCCCGCCCGGTCCGTCTGCCGCACCGCCCAGGCGAGTTCCTCGGTGCAAGCGTCCGCGAGCAGCCGCATCGGCGCCTCGACCGCCAGGACCGATGCCGCGTCCGCCGGCTCCGGCCGCCGGGTGCCCAGCCAGCCGAAAACCACGGCGAGCGGTACCGTGTGCGGGCCCTGCGGGGTGCTGGCGCGCGCCACTGCCTCCGCGTACTCCCGCAGCGGCGCAGGCGCCGCCGCCGCCCAGCGGGCCCGGTGCCGGGCCGGGATCCCTTCCGGGGTGTCGGGATCCAGAAGGTCTGCCAGCGGCTCCGGGCTCGACAGGTCCCGGCTCCGGATGGTCTGCCCGCTCGCCTCGTGGAGCGTCACACGGCCTTCGTGACCGAGGCACGTGCAGTCGAAGGCCTCGTCGTGACCTGTGCCGAGGGGCCATGCGCCGACCAGCTCCTCGATGTCGCCGGGGTCGAGGATCTCGTACTCCTGCGGGTGGTGGGGGTGCGAGCGCCCGGCGGGCCCGGCGTGGCTGACACGGGCGCGGACCGTGCGCGATATCGGCTTCACGGTGGGATCGTAATGACGTCGCGCGGTACGGTGCGGCTTCGGATCAGGCACGTCCCTCCGTAACCCGGGGAGTACGAATGAACGGCGTTGGCTGGGAGGAAACCAAGCGGCAGGCGCACGAGCGCCGCGCGGCCACCGGGCTGCCCATGAGGTCGGCCGAACAGAAGCGGGCGGCCATGGAACGGCTGCTCGCCAGGGTCCGGGCAGGCCGCGCTGCCGGAGGCCGGTGCGAGAAGGACCAGGTCCATCGGGCGTGAGCCGGGCGCCGACGGGGAGTGTGCGGTGTGGAGGGCGGCCCGATGGGCAGAACGTACGGCGTCGGTTTTCCACCACCCCCGTCACCGAGGGAGAACGCATGGCCATCGCCCATCGCCGGATCGGCACCGGACCTGTCCGCGTCATCGTGCTGCACGACTGGTTCGGGACCTCCGCCAACTGGGGCTCCGTGCTCGACTACCTGGACCCGCAGGGGTTCTCGTACGCCTTCCTCGACTACCGGGGCTACGGCGAGCGCCGGGACGTCCCCGGCCGCTACGGCCTCCCCGAGATCGCCGACGACGTCCTCGCCCTCGCCGACGAGCTGGGCTGGGACACCTTCTCCCTGCTCGGCCACTCCATGGGCGGCAAGGCCGCCCAGCAGGTGCTGGCCCGCGCCCCCGAGCGCGTCGAGAAGCTGATCGGGCTCACCCCCGTCCCCGCCGGGCCGTACGCCATGGACGAGGCGACCCACGCCCTCTTCTACGGGGCCGCCGAGGACCCCGCCAGCCGGCGGACCATCCTCGACCTGGTCACCGGCAACCGGGCGAGCCGCCACTGGCTGGAGCGCATGGTCGGCCACTCCCTCGACGTCTCCCGCCCCGAGGCCTTCGCCGGCTACCTCGCCGACTGGCAGACCCGCGACCTGTTCCCCGCGATCAAGGGCAGCACCGTGCCGGTGCTCGTCCTGGTCGGCGAGTACGACCTGGCCCTGACGGCCGAGGTGATGCGGGCCACCTGGCAGGCCTCGTACCCGAACTGCAGAATCGTCACGATCCCCGGCGCCGGCCACTACCCGCCCCACGAGACCCCGGTGGCCTTCGTCACCGAGGTGGAGGCCTTCCTGCGCGGCTGACCCGGTCCCGACCCGGACCCGACCCGGACCCGGAAAAGCCCGTAGGGGGTACGAGGCGGACCTCGTACCCCCTACGGGACGGAAGGGTGAGTGACGGGACTTGAACCCGCGGCCACCTGGACCACAACCAGGTGCTCTACCAGCTGAGCTACACCCACCACGAAGGGCGGCGGACCGCCCGTTCGTTGTGCATGCACAGCATAGCCGATGCGAGGGGTGCTCCCGCGACGGGTTATCCGGCGGCCCGGGCCCCGGCGCGGCGCCCGGCGCGGGCGAGGGCCGCGACGGCCAGCGCCCGGATCACCGGATGCGGCCGCGAGCCGTCCCCCGCCAGCTCCGGCTGGAAGAGCGTGGCCAGGAAGAACGGGTGCCCCGGCAGCTCAGCCATCCGCACCGCGCCGTCCTCGTCGTGCCCCGACAGCCGCAGCCCGTGCGCGGCGAGCACCGGCAGGTGGCGGGGCGCGGGACCGTAGTGGCAGTGGTAGCGCTCCGTCGACCGGTCCGCCCCGAGCGCCGACTCGGCCAGCGAACCCGGCTCGGCCCGCACGACCGCCTCGTGCCCGGCCAGCGAACAGGCCAGCGGGGCGATCAGCGGGTCCCGCGCCCCCGGGTCGTTCTCGGCGTGCGCGGCCCCCGCCAGCCCGCACACGTGGCGGGCGTACTCCAGCAGCGCGTGCTGGAAGCCGCCGCACGTCCCGAGGAAGGGGACGCCCTCCTCCCGGGCCACCCGCACCGCCGCCAGCGCCCCCGCCTCGCTGGCGTACGGGCTGCCCGGCAGCAGCCACACCGCGTCGAACCCGGCCAGGGTCCCCGCCGCGGCCGCCGCCTCCGCCCCGGCGGTCGGGATCCAGCAGGCGTCCAGCACGAGCCCCTCGCGCGAGGCCAGCGCGTCGAGGAGGAGCGGGATCCGGGCGTGGGACTCCACGTGCGGGGAGCGGTCGCCGACGAGGGCGATCCGGGCGACGGTCATCGGGGCGGCGGACGCGGACTGGGGCGCCTGTGCGGTGGTCATGCGGATCATCCTGCGACCCGCTCCCGGTTCAGCGCCAACGATTGTTCCCGCATGCTCCATAAGCGGATCTGATGGTGGATGCACGGCCGGCGGCCGGTACGAGCGGCGCCGATGGCCGGCGGAGCCGCTGGCATGCTGCGGGCATGGACCCGCACCTCCTGCGCACCTTCACCGCCGTCGCCCGCCTCGCCTCCTTCTCCGCCGCCGCACGCGAACTCGGCTACACCCAGTCCGCCGTCTCCCAGCACATCGCCGCCCTGGAAGCCGACCTGCGCACCGAGCTCCTCACCCGGCGGCCCGTCGCCCCCACCCCGGCCGGCGTACGCCTGCTGGAACACGCCCGGCCGCTGCTGCTGCGCCTCGACGCCGCCCGCGCCGACGTACTGCGCCTCGCCGCCGCCCCGCCCGGCCGGATCACCCTCGCCGCCTCCCCGCTCGCCGCCGCCGGACCCCGGCTGCTCGCGGCGCTCCCCGCCACCGGGGTCACGCTGCGCGTCCTGCCCCCGGACCGGGTGCCGGCCGCCGTCGCCGCCGGGGACTGCGACCTCGGGCTCGTCGACGGGCTCGCCGCCCCGAGCGACCCGCTGCGGCTGCCCGACGTGGCTCCGCTGCGGGTCACCGGCGTCGCCGAGGAGGAGCTCGCCGTCCTCTTCCCCGCCGGGCACCCCTTCGCCGCCCGGGACTCCGTCCGGCTCGACGACCTCGCCGACGCGCGCTGGCTCGACGCCCCGGACGTGGGGCTGCCGCTCACCACCGGACGCCGCGGCATGCGCTACGACGGCACCGACCTGCACACCCTGTGCGCCCTCGCCGCCGCCGGCCACGGCCTCGTGCTGCTGCCCCGCCCGGTCGCCGCGGCCGCCCGCGCGGGGGCCGCCGTACCGCTCGCCGCACCCCGCCTGGTGCACCGTACGGAGCTGCTCGCGCCCGCCGGCCCGTCCGGCGCGGCCGCTGCGCTCGCCGCACGCCTCACGGCAGGATCCCCCCATGACCACACCGACTCCTGACCCGGCCGCCCACGCCGAACCCGAGGCCTTCACCACCGCCGACTACGCCGCCCGCATGGCCGCCGCCGCGCAGAGCGCCGCCGACGCCGGACTCGCCGGGCTGCTCATCGCCCCCGGCCCCGACCTCACCCACCTCACCGGCTACCGCCCGACCGCCGAGACCGAACGCCTCACCCTGCTCGTCCTCGCGGCCGGCCAGGACCCGGTACTGGTCGTGCCCGCACTGGAGGCCCCCGACGCGGCGAAGGCACCCGGCGCGGACGCCCTGACCCTGCGCGACTGGACCGACGGCAAGGACCCCTACCGGGTGGCCGCCCCGCTCCTCGACGTCGGCGGCCGCTTCGGCGTCAGCGACAACACCTGGGCCCTGCACCTGCTCGGCCTGCAAAGGGAGTTGCCCGCCACCGCCTACACCCCGCTCACCGACGCCCTGCCCATGCTCCGCGCCGTCAAGGACGAACGGGAACTGGCCCGCCTCGCGGCCGCCGGAGCCGCCGCCGACGCCGCCTACGCACAGATCCTGCACGTCCCCTTCGCCGGCCGGCGCGAGAGCGAGGTCGCCGCCGACCTGGCCGGGCTGCTGCGCGTACACGGCCACTCCCAGGTCGACTTCACCGTCGTCGGCTCCGGCCCCAACGGAGCCAACCCGCACCACGAGGCCGGCGAACGCGTCATCCGGCACGGCGACATGGTCGTCCTCGACTTCGGCGGCCTCAAGCACGGCTACGGATCCGACATCTCCCGCACCGTCCACGTCGGCGAGCCCACCCCCGAGGAACAGCGCGTCCACGACGTGGTCCGCGAGGCCCAGCAGGCCGGCTTCGCGGCCGTCCGGCCCGGCGCGAGCTGCCAGGACGTCGACCGGGCGGCCCGCGCGGTGATCACCGAGTTCGGCTACGGCGAACGCTTCATCCACCGCACGGGCCACGGCATCGGCGTCACCACCCACGAACCGCCGTACATGGTCGAGGGCGAGGAGCAGCCCCTCGTCCCCGGCATGTGCTTCTCCGTCGAGCCGGGCGTCTACCTGCCCGGCCGGTTCGGCGTCCGGATCGAGGACATCGTCAACGTCACCGGGGACGGCGGCCGCCGCCTGAACAACGCACCGCGCGAGATGGCGGTCGTCGGGTAGCGGACCCGGCGGACCCGGCGGACCCGGCGGACCCGGAGGGCACTACGGGCCGAGTACCACCGCCGACTCGCCCGGCACGTGGATCCGCCCGTCCGGACCCGGATGCTCCACCGGCTCCCACGACGCCAGCACCCGCACCCCGTTGCGGCCCAGCGCCACCGTCACCGACTCCGCCGAGAGGTTCACCACCACCCGCACCTCGCCCCGCCGGAACGTCAGCCAGCGGCGCTCCTCGTCGTAGGCGACCCGGACCGCCGCCAGGTCCGGGTCGCGCAGGTCCGGGTGGGTGCGGCGCAGCCGGATCAGGGTCCGGTACCACTCCAGCAGCCAGGCGTGCGACTCCCGCTCCGGTTCCGCCCAGTCCAGGCAGGACCGGGCGCGGGTCGCCGGGTCCTGCGGGTCCGGGACCTCGTCCGCCTTCCAGCCGTGCGCCGCGAACTCCCGGCGCCGGCCGCTGCGCACCGCCTCGGCGAGCTCCGGGTCCGGATGGTCGGTGAAGTACCGCCAGGGCGTGCCCGCCCCCCACTCCTCGCCCATGAACAGCATCGGCACGAACGGCCCCGTCAGCGCCAGCGTCGCCGCGCAGGCCAGCAGCCCGGGGGAGCAGGAGGCGGACAGCCGGTCGCCCAGCGCCCGGTTGCCGACCTGGTCGTGGGTCTGCGTGTAGCCGAGGAAGCGGTGAGCGGGGGTGCGGCGGCGGTCCACCGGCCGGCCGTGGGTGCGGCCCCTGAAGGAGGACCAGGTGCCGTCGTGGAAGAACGCCCGGGTCAGGGTCTTGGCGAGGGCGCCGAGCGGGGCCTCGGCGAAGTCGGCGTAGTAGCCCTGCGATTCACCGGTCAGCGCACAGTGCAGGGCGTGGTGGAAGTCGTCGTTCCACTGCGCGTGCATCCCCAGGCCGCCGGCCGCGCGCGGGGTCGTCAGCCGCGGGTCGCACTGGTCGGATTCGGCGATCAGGAACAGCGGCCGCGTGGTCTCCGCCGCCAGCCCGTCCACGGCGGCCGACAGCTCCTCCAGGAAGGACAGCGCCCGCCCGTCGGCCAGCGCGTGCACCGCGTCCAGCCGCAGCCCGTCGATCCGGTAGTCCCGCAGCCAGGCCAGCGCGCTCCCGATCAGGTACGCGCGGACCTCGTCGGAACCGGGAGCGTCCAGGTTCACCGCCGCGCCCCACGGCGTGTGGCGGGTGTCGGTGAAGTACGGGCCGAAGGCGGGCAGGTGGTTGCCGGAGGGGCCCAGGTGGTTGAGGACCACGTCCAGCACCACCCCCAGCCCGGCCGCGTGCGCCGCCTCCACGAACTCCGCCAGACCCGCCGGGCCCCCGTACGGCTCGTGCACCGCCCACGGCGCCACCCCGTCGTACCCCCAGCCGTGCCGGCCCGGGAACGGACACACCGGCATCAGCTCCACGTGCGTGACGCCCAGCCCGGCCAGGTACCCCAGGCGGGCCGCCGCTGCCTCGAAGGTGCCCTCGGGGGTGAAGGTGCCCACGTGCAGCTCGTACAGGACCGCGTCCTGCAGCGGCAGGTGCGGCGGGGGCACGTGCGGGGCGAAGGCCGTGAGGTCGACCACCGCCGACAGGCCCTCCGTCCCGTCCGGCAGCCGCCGCCCGCGCGGATCGGGCCGGACCACCGGATCGTCGCCGAGCCGGAACCCGTACCGGTCGCCGTCGGCGGCCGGGGCCTCGACGACCCACCAGCCGGAGCGGCCGGGGGCCGGGTCGGGGGCCATGTCGTAGGTGGTGTCGTTCAGTCGCATGGCGACCCGACCTGTCAGCGGTGCCCACACCTCGAACTGCACGGACGGTCCCCTCGTCTCCGGCGGTGTCCAGCATGCGTAATCGTGCCCGTATCGTGCCCATCATTCCGGGCCCGGCGGGGGAGTTCTGGACACTCCGCACCCGACGGGCCGACAATCACCCTGTGACGTCGAGTTTCGAGTTCCCCGCCTACCCCGCCCCGCGGCTGTCCGACACGGAGCGGGACCGGGCGCTGGGCCAGCTCAGGGAGGGCGCGGCCCTCGGGAAGCTGTCGCACGACACATTCCTGCGCCGCATGGAGCTCGCGCTGGTCGCCCGCCGCTCCGAGGACCTCGCCCCGCTCCTCGCCGACCTCCAGACCCGGCCGGGCCCGCTAGGGCCCGAAGCCCCCTGGACCAACCGGCTGTTCGGCTGGGTCGGCCGTGCCTCGGCCGTGTCCGCCGGGGTGCGCCGGGCCTGGCAGGTGGAGCGCCTGCCCAAGCTGCTGTTCCCGCACCCGGCCGCCGGCCCGCTGCGGATCGGCCGTGACCCGGGCAACGGGCTGCGGCTCACCCACGAGACGGTCTCCCGGGCGCACGCCGAGCTGAGCCTGCGCGACGGCACCTGGCTGCTGCGGGACCTCGGCTCGACCAACGGGACCACCGTCAACGGGCGCCGCGTGACGGGCGCGGCGGTCGTCCGGCCGGGCGACCAGGTGGGCTTCGGCCACATGAGCTTCCGCCTCTCGCAGGACTGAGCGGCCGCCGGGCCCCGCCGAGGCGGCGGCGGCCGCGCAAGCGAGCTGCCGTCCGGGCAGGGCCCGGTGACGGTGGCGGAGATCCGCCCGGTGACCTCCCGGTCCGATCCGGCACTGGTGTCGGCCCAGGACCCCCTGCCCTGGCCTGACCTGAGCTCTGGTCAGGCTCCTGGTCTGCCGTGGCACCAGGGTTGGCCTGGGCCTGGGGTTGGGCCTGGCCTGGGGTTGGCCTGGGGTTGGGTCTGGGCCTGGCCTGGGCCTGGCCTGGGCCTGCGGTTGGTCTGGGGTTGGCCTGGCCCGGGTCCGGCCGGGGCCAGGACCCGGTACCCGGGAGCGGGTCCCGTGCCCGGGGCCAGGGCCGGCCCGGGACCGGCGCCGGCGTCGGCCCGGATCCTCTCCGGCCCCTGCCAGGGATCCGGGTTCCGCCCCGGCCAGGGGCCCGGCAGGATGCCCCCATGGATCACACCGGCATCGTGCGCCCCGCCCGCCCCGAAGACCTCCCGCGCCTCACCGAGCTCATCCACGAGCACGTCGTGTACGAGAAGTCGGCCCCCCGCCCCGCCGGCCTCGGTGAGCGCCTCGGATCCCGGCTGTTCGCCGAGGGCGCCCGGCTGTGGGTGCTGCTCGCCGAGACCCCCGACGGCACGGTGGCCGGATACGCCGCCTGCTCCGAGGAGTTCGCCTTCTGGGACGCCCGCCACTACCTCCACATGGACTGCCTCTACCTCGCCGAGGAGGCCAGGGGCCACGGCCTCGGAGCCGCCCTGATGGCCGCCGTGGCCGGCCTCGCCCGCGAACTCGGCCTCGAACACGTCGAGTGGCAGACCCCCGACTGGAACGAGGGCGCCATCCGCTTCTACGACCGCCTCGGCGCCACCGGCCGCCCCAAGCAGCGCTACGCCTGGCCGGTCTGAAGCAGCCGGTACGCGGCCAGGACGGTTCGCGACTGGTGCTCCACCTGCGTGCCCACCGGCACCCAGCGTGCCCGGAAGCGGGCCGAGAACTCCTCGCACCACCCCGTCACCAGCCGGTCCAGGCCGGGTGCCGCCGGATGCGCCTGGGCCCGCAGCACGCGCAGCAGCATCGCGGCGGCGCGCAGCGTCAGGCGCCGCCCGAAGGCGTCGAGGCTGCCGAGCGCGGCCGTGGTGGCCCCGGCCGGCACCCCGGGCCCCGTCCACGAGGCCGCGACGTCCGGGATCAGCCCCAGCGTCCAGTCCACCGCCCGCAGCAGCGCGGCCGCACCCGGACCGTCGCCCGGGACGCCCTCCCGCAGCCCCGCCACCCGCGCCGCCTCACCGGTCAGCCGCTCCGCCAGCAGACCCAGGGCGCCCCGCGGGTCGGGGTGCGGGGCCGGATCGTCCACCAGGTCGGAGGCCCACATGGGCACCTCCACGATCGCGGTGGTCCCGCGGTGGCGGTGGCACCAGGTGCTGCGCCGGGTGTCCTCGCTCCCGGCCTGCGGCATCACGAAGATCCCCGGCCCGGGGGAGCCCCATCCGGCGGCGTCGGAGGCCCCGGTCTCCACCGGGATCCGCAGCTCCGCGGCCGACTTCCCGAAGGGCTCGGCGAGTCCGGGCACGTCGCGCGTCAGCTGCACCCAGGACCCGCCGAGGTCCGTGCCGTGCAGGGACACCTGGAGGGCGGGCCGGAGCTCGTCGAGGAGCGCGGTCAGGGTGCGCGTCTCGGGCGGGAGACGGTCCGGGGGCAGTAAGGACGGCGCCCACTCGGGCTGTTCCGGCCCGGGCGGCCGGTAGAAGCCGCGGTGGTAGTCCAGCAGCGAGTACGGGTGCGGGGTGCGGTGCAGGCCGGCGCCGTCGGGGTCGGCGCAGAGCAGGAAGTGCCAGCCCGCCCCGCCGCCCCCGGCCCGGACCACCCGCCGGGCCAGGTCCAGCGCGGTCGCCCCGCCGACGGGCTCGTTGGCGTGGGCCCCGGCGACGACGAGCACCTCCCGGGGCCCGCCGCGCTGCCCGTCGACGGAGAGCAGCCACAGCGGCCTCCCGCCCCGGGAGGCACCGGCCTGCCGCATCCGCACCCGCCCGGGGTGCTCGTCCGCCAGTGCCCGTCCGGCCAGGGCGAGTTCGTGCGGGGTGGGGTAGCGCATGTCACGGAGGAGGGTCACATGGTGTGCCATGCCCGCCACACCGGTCGGCTACTGCTCCGAGGGGCGCGAACGTGTGTGCCGCCGGTGTGCGGGGAGCGGGGTTCCGGCCGGGCGGTCTCATGGCCGGCTCGGGGGCTTCCCGTCAGTCCCATCGTCCTTCCGTGCCGGGCCGGCCCGTCAAGGGCGCTCCCTCCGGTCGCGTCACTTCGTGATCGCCTTCGGCGACCCTTGACGGGCCGACCCGCCCCGGAAGGCCGAAAGACTGCCGGGAAGCCCCCGAAGGAACGGTCACCGGGCAGGAGCCGGAGGAGCGGCCTCGTCAGCGATGAGGTGAGGGGCCGGGCGTCGGCCGCCGGGCACCCGGGCCCGCAGGAGCCGAGGTCCCGGGCCGGGGGCGCGGCTACCCGCACGAGAGGCCGATCAAGGCGTCCTGCGGAGCTCCCGAGCGCGGCAGATCGCTACGCGCTCCTCTTTTGCCGGCGTCCGGCCGCCGTCTTGGGCCGGTACTTCGCCGGCCGGCTCAGAGCTTCCGCTGGGCCGTCTCCAGGAGTTCCCCCACCGTGGAGTTGAACGCGATGGCGGCCTGCGGCGCGTGGCGGGGGATCAGGTTCACGATGAGCTCGAACAGCGGCAGCAGGTGCTCGGACTTGCGGATGCCGCCGCCGACGATCACGACGTCCCACGGCTTCCTGGTCAGCGCGGCGACGAGGGTGGACTCGACCTGCTCGTCGTGCACGACCAGCTCCATGGCCGCGTCGATGCCGTGCTCCCCGAACCGCGCCATCTCCGCGTCGAGCGCTGCCTGGAGGGCCGATCCGTCGATACCGGGGATCGCCTGGGGTTCGTAACCGATCAAAAGTGTAGAAGGCATACAACGAACCTAACGAAGCCAGCAGGAGGATGATCGGTTTCCGGACACCTCAGCCTTCGGCCGGCCCCGTTAGAGTCGCCCGCAGCAGGCGCATCGAATCCGGCGCGCACCCGATCAGGACGGTCCCGTCCCCGTCGAGGCACTCGGCCACCTCCCAGCCGATCTGCACCAGCCGGGAATCGCCGTGGCGTTCCCTGCGCCGGACGGCGACCAGGCGCAGGGGCGGGATCCGGCTGCGCTGGAGTTCCGGGAACTCCGTGGGTGTCACGTGCAGCTGCGAACCCGAGACCCATAGGTGCACCAGGGACCGGTTGCGGCAGTACGAGCTGTCGCCCAGGACGCAGGCGGGGAATCCGACCCGCTCCCCCCGGGCGGCCGCCCGGCCCCGATTCCCGGACTTGCGGCGTTCGTCGGCCCACGACAGCAGCGCATCGCCGACGAGTCCGAGCAGGAATCCCAGCCCCCGTCCACCATCGGCCGGCGGGCCGGCGCGGACAAGGCGGAAGTCAGCCCCACTTCTGGCGGTCCGAGCGGTCACAGGGGCGGGCGTGGAGGCCGGCGGGGCCGTCGTCCAGGCACTGGCCGGTGCCCGCGCTCTTCACTTCCACCGACGCGTCGGGCCACGTCGTGACCTTCCACTTCTGCGCCTGGGACTTGCCGCACGCGCGGGCGCCGAGGCCCGTGTCGTCGCCCTCCAGGCAGGCGCCGGTGGCGTGGTTCCTCAGCGTGCCGGTGCCGGTGCCGTCCTGGAGGGGGTGGAACGTCCAGCGCTGGTAGCTCATCCCGTTGGGCGGGAACGCGCGCAGGCCCTGGTCGAGGCTGTGGTCCAGACAGCTGCCCGTGGAGCGGTTCACGAAGATCCGGACCACGTCGTGCGAGGCCGCCGCGGCCGTGGCCCCGGCCCGCGGCTCCGCCGGGGCCTGCCCGGACGGCACCAGGAAGAGCCGGCACAGCCCGGCCCCCAGGAGCAGCCCGGCCAGGGCGGCCCCGGCCGGCCACCTCCAGCGGCCCCGCCACCACGGGGAGGCCGGGGGCGCGGCCGCCGGCACCGGCACAGGCGCGGGCTGGCTGCGGTCCGCCGCCTCCCACAGGGCCCGGTACTCCGCCGGGTCGGCACCCAGCGCCCGGCACAGGTCCCGCACGGTGTTCCACGGCGGGACGGTGCTGCCGCGCAGGTAGCGGGAGAGCGAGGAGTCGCTGATCATCACCTCGGACTCCAGCGAGCGCAGCGTACGCCCGGACCGCTGCTGCAGATCCCTCAGCGCACCACCGAGCCGCTGCCCCGGACTGCGCCCGTCGACGTCCGCCATGTGCTCGCCCCTGTCCCGGGATGGTCATGTCCCAGCAGGTCAGAAGCGTAGGGATCCCGACTCCGGCGAAGCAAACGGGACACCGTTGCGAGGCCCCGCCGGCCCCCCGCAGACTCGGCACCAGCCGGCTCCCAGTCGAGTGAGCGGCGAATCCCAATCTGCGCCGGACCGGCGCATTCCCCTGCCAGAAGACGGAGAACGGGCATGTCCGTGAACCTCACCCGCCGCGTGGCCACGGCCGCGTTGACCACCATCCTCTCCCTGGGCTCCCTCGCCCTGACCGCGCCGACGGCCCCGGCCGCCCCGGCCACCACCGCCCAGGCCCCCTCCACCACCACCGCGGAGGCCGCACCCCGCGTCACCCGGGCCCAGGTCATCGCCCGGGCCAAGACCTGGCTGACCGCCAACAACGGCCGCCCGGTGCCCTACAGCCAGACGAAGTACTGGAAGGACGGCTACCGGCAGGACTGCTCGGGCTACGTCTCCATGACCCTCGGCCTGCGCAAGCCCGGCCCGAACACCGTCTCCCTCAAGAAGGACGGCTTCACCCGCCGCATCGCGATGAAGGACCTGGCCCCCGGCGACCTGGTCATCAAGGCCGACAGCGACAGTGCCGACTTCCGCCACGTCGTCATCTTCGACGGCTGGGCCAACGGCGCGCACACCGCCTACAAGTCCTACGAGCAGGCGGGCGGCGTCGGCACGCGCTGGAAGCAGCACTCCTACGGCGTGAACGGCCGCGACGGCTACCACGCCTACCGCCCCGTCAACATCACCGCCTGACCGAGGAGCACCGCCATGAACCCCACCCGTACGACCGTCCTGACGGGCATCCTGCTCGCCACCACGCTGCTCACGGCCACCACCACCGAGGCCAGCTCCCTCGACAGCGTCCAGACCTTCCGCAACGGCGCGACCTCGGCCTGCCTCGACGACAGCGACGCCGGTGTCCGCACGTACGCCTGCCTGGGCAACGACCACCAGAAGTGGAACGTCCACCAGTGGGCCGACGGCACCCGCGAGCTGCGGAACCGCAAGACCGGCCTCTGCCTCACCGACCACCCGCGCGGCACCGCCTCGGCGCAGCCGTGTGACAAGGCCAAGGACGAGAGCTGGATCGTCCACCGCTACCCGGACGGCGCCGTCGAGTTCAGGAACCAGGCGACCGGCCTGTGCCTGGACGACAGCCCCCAGCACCACCTGCGCACCTTCCCGTGCGGCACCCACACCCAGAAGAGCCCCTACCAGACCTGGCACTGACACCCCGGGCCCGGCCTCCCCAACGGGGCCGGGCCCTCCACCTACGGGGGATACCCCCACCCCCAGCCCTCCGGACAGCAGGATCGCCCGGAGCAACCGGACCCGGAAATGCTGGGCATACCACCGATCTCCGTCCCAGAACACAGGAGTTGCCCCGTGCCCGCACACGCCGCCCGAAGGACCCTCTTACACGTGACGGCCGCAGCCGCCGCGATCACCGCCCTCCTGGCCCCGGCCGCGACGGCCGCTCCCCGCCCCGACACGGTCCAGCAGGGCCTGAACGCCCTCGTCCGCACCGACCACGTCCCCGGCGCACTGGCCACCGTGACGAACCGCGACGGCCGCACCCGCACCTACGAGGCGGGTGCCGAGGACGGACAGGTACGCATCGGCAGCAACACCAAGACCTTCACCGCCGTGGTCGTGCTGCAACTGGTCGGCGAGGGAAGGATCGGCCTGGACGACCGGGTCGACACCCACCTCCCGGGCCTCGTACGCGGCGAAGGGATCGACGGACGCCACATCACCGTCCGCCAGCTCCTCCAGCACACCAGTGGTCTGCCCGACTACGAAGCGGACGTCACCGACGCCATCCTCCACCGCCGGTACCTCGAACCCCGAGACGTCCTCGACACCGCCCTCCGGCACAAGGCCGTCTTCCCCCCGGGTACCAGCTGGGCCTACAGCAACACGAACTACGTGGTGGCGGGCCTGATCGTCCAGAAGATCACCGGCCGCCCCCTCGCCGAGGAGATCGACAGGCGCGTCATCAAGCCCGCCGGACTGCGCCACACCTACTTCCCGGCCCCCGGGGACACGACCATCCGGGAGCCCCACCCCAAGGGCCACCACCAGGACTCGCCGGGCGCGCCGGTACGCGACGTCACCGACATCGACCCCTCCGCGGCCTGGGCCGCGGGCCAGATGATCTCCACGAACTCCGACCTGAACCGGTTCTTCACCGCGCTCCTGGCCGGCCGCCTCCTCCAGCCCGCCCAGCTCGCCCAGATGCGCACCACCGTCCCCCTGGGCGACAGCGGCGCCGGCTACGGCCTGGGCCTGATCAGCCGGCCGCTGTCGTGCGGCGGCGTCTACTGGGGCCACGGCGGCGACATCACCGGCTACGAGACCCGCGGCGGAGTCACCGAAAACGGCCGCGCCGCCAACGTCACGGTGACCATCGACCCCACCGACGACACCACCACGAAACACGTCGAATCCCTGGTCGACACGGCCCTCTGCCGCCCTGCGTGACCGCCGCCCAGCCCCTTCGCCGCTCTGCCCGTCTTCTGGTGCGGGCATCAGCCACGGGCGGTCGCCGGTCGCCGAGACGAGAGGAGCGCGTAGCGATCTGCCGCGCCTGGGCGCGCCGCACGCCGCTCTGATCAACCTCTCGTGCGGGTAAGCGTGCCCTCGGCCCCGAATCGGGACTTCTGAGGGCTCGGATGCCCGGCCGGCCAGCGCCCGCCCCCTCGCCCCATCCCTGACAGGCCCGTCCCTTGCCCTCTGTCCGGTGACCGTTCTTTTGGGGGTTTCCCGGCAGTTCTTCGGCTTTCCGGGGCGGGTCGGTCTGTCAAGGGTGGCCGAAGGCCATCGCGAAGCGACGCGACCGAAGGGAGCGCCCTTGACAGACCGGCACGACACGGAAGGACGATGGGACTGACGGGAAACCCCCAAACCAACCCTGATCCCGCCCCCGGGAGCACCGCCCTACTCCCGCACCCGCACCCGCACCAGCACCGCCACCGGTACCCCCTCCAGCAGCTCCGCGAGCCCCACCCGCCCCTCGTACGAGGACCCCCCCAAGCGCCCCCACCGCCCCGGGGGCAGGTCCAAGGCGGTGTCGCGCCAGCCGCCCGTCGCGGCCAGGCGGTGGGAGAGGCGGGTGGCCACCGCGATGAGGCCGGGCGGGCGCGTGAAGGCGAGGCAGTGGCCGGAGGCCGGGCCGCGGGCCGTCAGGGGGGCGTAGCCGGTGAACAGTGCGGGCCGGTCGCGGCGCAGTCGCAGCAGGGCGGCCGTCAGTGCGAGTTTCTCCCGCGCGAGGTCCGGCGGGGCGGCGCCGGCGTCCAGGGCGGCCAGGGCCTCCCGGGGGAACTCGGCGGGGCGGCGGTTGTCGGGGTCGACCAGCGCCCTGTACTCGGACTCGGTGCCCTGGTACACCTCCGGCACCCCCGGCATCGCGAGGTGCAGCAGGGTCATCCCGAGCACGTTGGCGCGGGCCGCCTCCGCCAGTTCCGGCGGCAGCTCCACCGCCTCCCGGGGCACCAGGTCCGCGATCCGCGCCTCGTACTCCTCGTCGGGGTCGGTCCAGGAGGTGTGCACCCCCGCCTCCCGCGCGGCCTTCAGCAGGGCCGCCGCCAGCCGGGGCTCCCGCTCGGGCACCGCGCCCAGCCCCAGCGCGCTCTGCCGGGCCGCCCACGCCAGCCGCGGATCCGCCCCCGACGCCCCCTCCGCCCCCTCCGGCTTCCCCGGCCCCTCCGGCACCCCCATCGCCCCCAGAACCCCCATCCCCCCCAGAATCCCCATGGCCTCCGGAACCTGTGACAGCACCGAGATCCGGGCACGTACGTCCGCGCTGCGCTTCGTGTCGTGCGTGGACAGCACCGTCCCCGAGGCGGGCCAGTCCCGCTCCAGCTCCGTGCAGTACGCGTGGAAGTCGGCGACCGGTACCGCCGGGTCGCCGGGCTCCCCGCCCACCTCGGTGGCCGACAGCAGCGGCGTCCACCGGTAGAAGGCGCGGTCCTCCAGGGACTTGGCGCGCAGGGCCGCCGAGGTCTGGGCGAAGCGGGCCGCGAAGGCGGGGTCCCGCAGCAGCAGTTCCCGTACGCCGTCCACCGCCCGCGCCCCCGCCCGCCCGGCGGCCCGTTCCAGGGTGGCCTCCGACGGTCCCGGCCCGCCCGGGTACGTCCGGTACACGGGCGAGGCGATCAGCAACTCCCGCACACCTCCAGCAAGTTCCTCGCCAGCCCGGCGCTCCAGCAGCGCCAGCTCCGCGGCCAGGTCGACGGTCAGCACCTCCCGGGCCGCGGCGGCGGCGGTCTCCTCCCACGTCGAGGCGCCGTCCCCGGCCTCCCCGTACGCCCGGGCCAGCCGCTCCGCCCCCGCCGGGTCGGTGAACACCCCGTCGACCCGGTGCAGCGCGTCGTACCCGGTGGTGCCGGCCACCGGCCAGGACGCGGGCAGCCGTTCCCCGCGGGCCAGGATCTTCTCCACGACCACCCAGCAGCCGTCCCCGGCGGCGGCCCGCAGCCGCCGCAGGTACTGCTCCGGGTCCGCCAGCCCGTCGACGTGGTCGATCCGCAGGCCGGACACCACCCCGTCCCGGACCAGCTGGAGCACCTTCGCGTGGGTCGCGGCGAACACGGCGGGGTCCTCCACCCGCACCCCGATCAGATCGGAGATGGTGAAGAAGCGGCGGTAGTTGAGGCCCGTCCGGGCCTCCCGCCACCACGCGGCCCGGTACCACTGCGCGGCCAGCAGCTCCGGCATCGGCAGCGAGGCGGTGCCCGCCCGCAGCGGGAGCTCCAGGTCCCCGTACCGGAGCAGCCCCGCCCCGCGGTCCACCCGGCCGTCCCCGGCCTCCCCCTCCGAGCCCAGCACCGGCAGCAGGAGCTGCCCCCCGCCACCCTCCCAGTCGATGTCGAACCACCGCGCGTACGGCGAGTGCGGCCCCTCCCGCAGCACCTCCCACAGCGGCCGGTTGAGCCGCAGCGGCGCCGGCACCGCCATGTGGTTCGGGACGATGTCGAGGACCAGCCCGAGCCCGTGGGCCCGCGCGGCGGCCGCGAGCGCGCGCAGGCCCCGCTCGCCGCCCAGTTCGGCCCGTACCCTCGCGTGGTCGGTGACGTCGTACCCGTGCTCCGAGCCCGGCACCGCCTCCAGCACGGGGGAGAGGTGCAGGTGTGACACGCCGAGCGAGGAGAGGTACGGTACGGCTGCCTCGGCTGCCGCGAACGTGAAGCGCGGGCCCAGCTGGACACGGTAGGTCGACGCCGGAACGACCGGCATCTGAACGCCGGATTCCGATTGGCTGATTGAATACCCCAGGCTCATGAGAACGTACGTACCCAGCCCGCACGATTCCGTGCCATTACCCAATGCATCCGGGTGACTGCGCCGCGTTAGTGTCGATCAGGTGGTTGGAACCGTCAGTACCTATCGTCACGTCATCGCCCTGACCGGGCCCCTACTCCCGCTCGTCTCCTTCTTCGCCCGACTGCCCGTCGCGATGTCCCAGTTCGGGAGCGTCCTGCTGGTCGCCGAGACCAGCGGCTCGCTCGCCACCGCCGGCATCGTCGGCGGCACCCTCTCCGCCGGGCAGGTGGTCTTCGGGCCCCTCCTCGGCCGCCTCGCCGACCGCCACGGGCAGCGCCCCGTAGTCCTCACCGCGGCCGCCGTCAACGCCGTCGCCACCGGCGCGCTCGTCGCCGGCGCCCTCGGCGGCCTCGCGACCGTCCCGCTCGCCGCGATCGGCGCCGTCACCGGTGCCTCCGTGCCGCTGATCGGGCCGCTCGCCCGCACCCGCTCCGTCGCGCTCGCGCACCGCGCGAAGGCCGACGAGAAGACCGTCGGCGCCGTGCACTCCCTCGAAGGCACCCTCGACGAGGTCTCCTTCGTCTTCGGCCCGGCCCTCGTGGGCCTCGCCGCGCTCGTCGCGCACCCGGCCGTCGCCCTCGGCGGAGCCGCCGCCCTCGTCGCCGTCTTCGGCACCGCGTACGCCCTGCACCCGACCGCCGCCGTCACCGCGGGCGCCCCCGCGCCGCGGCGCGCCCGCGGCGCCCGGCGCGCCCGGCAGCCGCGCGTGGTGCACGCCGTACGCGGCTCCCTCGCCCTCCAGGGCGCCATGTTCGGCGGCTGTCAGGCGGGAATCGCCTCGCTCACCGCGCAGTTGGGCGTCCCGGGCCAGGCCGGCATCGTGTACGCCGCCATGGGCGTCGTCAGCGCCGCCGTCGGCCTCGCGCTCGGCGCGCTGCCCGCCCGGATCGGGCTGCGGCTGCGCTGGCGGGCGGCCACCGGCGCCGCGCTGGTCCTCTCCGTGCCGCTGCTGTTCACCGAGACCCTGTGGCCGCTGTACCTCGTCGTCACCGTCCTCGGTGCCGCGTACGCCCCGCACCTGATCACCGCGTTCGCGCTCACCGAGCGGGTGGTCGAGCCCGCCCGGCTCGCCGAGTCGATGGCCTTCGCCGCCAGTTCCCTGGTCGCCGGGCAGGCCGCCGCGCTGGCCGTCTCCGGGCGGCTCGCCGAGTCGTACGGTCCCGCCGGGGCCTTCGCCGTCGCGGTGGGCGCGGCCGCGCTGTGCCTGGCCATCGCCCTCGCGACCCGGGTACCGTCCGCCCGGCCCCGGTCGGCCGCCCCGGCCCCGGTGACCGACCAGGCCCCCGCCCCGGCGCCAGCTCCGGAGCCCGCGCAGGCGCCCGTCCCGGCGGCGGTCCCTCCCAGGCTGTTCATCCCGGCCCAGCGCACCTCGTCCCCCGAGGACTCGGCGACCGGCTCCGGGGCGGGCTACGCCGGCCGCTGAAGCACCACGAGGCACCGTCCCGTCAGGGCCACCCGGTCCCCGGCCGCGTACTGCGGCCCGGTACCGGGTGGCAGTACCTCCGCCCGCGCCGTGTCCACGACCAGCCGCCAGTGCGCCCCGTGCCCGGCCGGGACGGTGAAGTCCTGCGGGTCGGCGCCCGCGTTGAACATCAGCAGGAACGAGTCGTCGGTGATCCGCTCCCCGCGCGTGCCCGGCTCGGAGATCGCCTCCCCGTTGAGGAACACGGTCAGCGCCCGCGCGTGCTGCGCCTGCCAGTCCCGTGCCCGCATCTCCTCGCCGTGCGGGGTGAACCAGGCGATGTCGGAGAGTTCGTCGTGCGTGCCCTCCACCGGCCGGCCGTGGAAGAACCGGCGCCGCCGGAACACCGGGTGGTCGCGGCGCAGCCACACCATCCGGCGGGTGAACTCCAGCAGTCCGGGCGGCGGTTTGCCCGGCTCGGGCCAGGCCACCCAGGACAGCTCGTTGTCCTGGCAGTAGGCGTTGTTGTTGCCCTCCTGGGAGCGGCCGAACTCGTCGCCGTGGCTGAGCATCGGCACGCCCTGCGAAAGCATCAGGGTGGCGGTGAAGTTCCGCATCTGGCGCTCGCGCAGCTCCAGGATCCCCGGGTCCTCCGTGGGCCCCTCGACCCCGCAGTTCCAGGACCGGTTGTGGGTCTCGCCGTCCCGGTTGCCCTCCCGGTTGGCCTCGTTGTGCTTCTCGTCGTACGAGACCAGGTCGTTCAGCGTGAAGCCGTCGTGGCAGGTGGTGAAGTTGATGGAGGCCAGCGGGCGCCGTCCGTCGTCCTGGTAGAGGTCGGAGGAGCCCGTCAGCCGTCCCGCGAACTCCGCGAGCGTACGCGGCTGCCCGCGCCACAAGTCCCGTACGGTGTCGCGGTACTTTCCGTTCCACTCGGTCCACAGCGGCGGGAAGTTCCCCACCTGGTAGCCGCCCTCGCCCAGGTCCCAGGGCTCCGCGATCAGCTTCACCTGGCTGACCACCGGGTCCTGCTGCACCAGGTCGAAGAACGAGGACAGGCGGTCCACCTCGTGGAACTGCCGTGCCAGGGTGGCCGCGAGGTCGAAGCGGAAGCCGTCCACGTGCATCTCGGTCACCCAGTACCGCAGCGAGTCCATGATCAGCTGGAGCACGTGCGGGGAGCGCATCAGCAGCGAGTTCCCGGTGCCGGTGGTGTCCGTGTAGTGCCGGGGGTCGTCCCCGAGCCGGTAGTACGAGGCGTTGTCGAGGCCGCGGAAGGACAGCGTCGGGCCCAGGTGGTTGCCCTCGGCGGTGTGGTTGTAGACCACGTCGAGGATCACCTCGATGCCGGCCTCGTGCAGCGCCCGCACGGCCGACTTGAACTCCAGCACCTGCTGGCCCCGGTCCCCGGAGGCGTAGCCGTTGTGCGGGGCGAAGAAGCCGATGGTGTTGTAGCCCCAGTAGTTGCTGAGCCCGTCGTTCACCAGCCGGTGGTCGTTGACGTACTGGTGCACGGGCATCAGCTCCAGAGCCGTCACCCCGAGCTTCGCCAGGTGCCCGATCACCGCCGGGTGCGCGAGCGCCCCGTAGGTGCCCCGCAGCTCCTCCGGGAGGTCGGGGTGGCGCATGGTCAGGCCCTTCACGTGGGCCTCGTACAGCACCGTGTGGTGGTACTCGTGGCGCGGCGACCGGTCGTTGGCCCAGTCGAAGTACGGGTTCACCACGACCGAACTCATCGTGTGCGGGGCGGAGTCCAGGTCGTTGCGGGAGTCCGGCCGGCCGAAGTGGTAGCCGTACACCTCCTCGCCCCAGGACACCTTCCCGCTGATGGCCCGCGCGTACGGGTCCAGCAGCAGCTTCGCCGCGTTGCAGCGCTGCCCGCGCTCGGGCTCGTACGGTCCGTGCACGCGGAACCCGTACCGCTGGCCGGGCATGATCCCCGGCAGGTAGGCGTGGCGCACGAAGGCGTCCGTCTCGCGCAGCTCGACGGCCGTCTCCGACCCGTCGTCGTGCAGCAGGCACAGCTCGATGCGCCGGGCGACCTCGGAGTAGACGGCGAAGTTGGTGCCCGCGCCGTCGTACGTGGCGCCCAGCGGATACGCCTGCCCCGGCCAGACTTGCATGGCTAACGACTCTTCCCGTCCTGGTCCGGCTCGGTCCGGCCCGTGATCCGGCTGGATCCGGCGCGGATCACTCGTCCGCTCTGCCAGATCTTCCCCGAAAGAGGGTCCGCACGCGTGGACTTGGAATGCTGCCGACGGGTGAACCGGAGAGCTGATATGCGGGTCAACGGACTGTCCGGGCATCACATAATGGGTCAACGGACAGCCGGACCAGGGGACCTGACGTCACATGGGGCGGCTTCGGGCTGCGTCGGGCCGCGTGCGCGGAGTACCCTTCCGTGATCACTGGAGACGGGCGTCCAGACGCAGAAGGCGGTGCACGGGTGAGCTCGGGAGGTCTGGAGCTGCCCCCTGGTGACAGCGGTCACGAGGGTGGCCCGGTGGACGCCGCGGGCGGTCCGTCCGGTGCGTCCGGCGGTGTGCCGGGCGCGGCGGCGGCCGGGGCGGCGGTGTCACTGGCCCCGCAGGCGGCCGGGGACGCGCGGGCCGGGGCCGAGCTGGACTGGGGCGCGGACGCGTGGAGCGAGGTCCGTACGCGGGCCCAGCGCGCGGGCCGTGCGTACATCTGGCTGAATCTCATCGAACAGCGGCTGCGGTCGGTGGTCGGCGCCGTGCTGCGGCCCGTCTACGAGCCGGTGCACGGCGGGGACGACTGGGTCGTCGCCGCGGCCGGCCCGGCCGGGCAGGAGTGGGTGCAGCGGGCGGTGGCCGTCCGCGAGGTCAGCCGGCGCAAGGGCTATCTCCTCGACCCGGCCGACGACAACGTGCTGAGCTTCCTGACGCTGCCGCAGCTGCGGGAGCTGATGGTCCAGCACTGGCCCTGCTTCGAGCCGTACTTCGACGACCGGCGCGAGATCGAGCTGGCGCTCGACGAGCTGGAGGTCACCCGGAACGTGGTCTCCCGCAACCGGGCCCTGTCGCGGGCGGTGCTGGAACAGGCCGAGCGCGCCTCGGCGCGGCTGCTGGAGGTGCTGGGCGCCGGTTCGGGCAGCCCGTCGGCGGACCGGCTGCCGATCGACGCCGTCGAGGACCTGGTCGGGGACCGGTACGCGGACGTCATCTCGGTCCACCCGGACCGGGTGCGGCTCCAGCGTCAGCTTCCGGCGGAGGACCTCTTCGGGGGCGCGCGGCGGCTCGACGCCATCGGCATAGGCCTCAACCTGCTGGTGCAGAACTTCTCGGGGCGGCGGCTGGTCCGGCTGACGGAGGCGGGCTGCCGGGTGCGGCTGCTGTTCCTGAACCCGGCGAGCAGCGCCGTCAAGCGGCGCGAGCGGGAGCTGGGGCTGCGCAAGGGGGAGCTGAGCCGGTCGGTGGAGATGAACATCCTGCACGTGCGCAGGGTGCGGGCGGGGCTGAAGGACCCGTCGCGGTTCGACATCCACGTCTTCGACGAGACCCCCCGCTTCACCGCCTACCTGGTGGAGGGGCAGTCCTCGGGCATCGCGGTGGTGCAGTCCTACCTGCGGCGGGCCCGGGGGATGGAGGCGCCGGTGCTGGTGCTGCGCGGGGGAGGGCGGGGCGTGCCGAAGGACGCCGACCACGGGCTGTTCCAGACGTACCGGGAGGAGTTCGAGTCGGTGTGGGAGGACTCGCGGCCGGTGTCCTGAGACCGGTGCCGCGGGGCGGCCTACCAGGTCGGGTCCGGGGCGGCCTGCGGGGGGTGCCCCGGCCGGGTGTCAGTGGCGCGTGGCAGGCTGAAACGCGTTGACCGGAAAAACGGGGGAGGGGCGCGTCATGGAGGCGTGGCACGGGGGAGCGCTGGTCGGGTTCGACCTGGAGACGACGGGTACGGAGCCGGGGGAGTCCCGGATCGTGACGGCCGCGCTGGTCGAGGTGCGGGGCGGCGAGGTGCGCGCGAGGCGCGGCTGGCTCGCGGATCCGGGGATACCGATCCCGGGGGAGGCCGCGGCGATCCACGGGATCAGCACGGAGCGGGCCGTCGCCGAGGGCCGTCCGGCGGGGGAGGTCGCCGAGGAGGTCGCGGCGGCGCTGGTGGAGCACTGGCGCGGTGGTGCGGTGGTGGTCGCCTACAACGCGGCCTTCGACCTGACGCTGCTCTCGGCCGAGCTGTCCCGGTACGGGCTGCCCTCCTTCGCGGACCGGCTGGGCGGGCCCGAGACCGGGCCGGTGGTGGACCCGCTGACGATAGACCGGGCCGTGGACCGCTTCCGGCGCGGCAAGCGGACGCTGGAGGCGGTGTGCGGGGTGTACGGGGTCACCCTGGACGCCGCGCACGACGCGGGGGCCGACGCGCTGGCGGCGGTCCAGGTGGCGCGGGCGATAGCCGCCCGGCACCCGGAGGTCGCGGCGCTCAGCCCGGCGGAGCTGCATGACCGTCAGGGCGGCTGGCACGCCCGCTGGGCCCGTGACTTCCAGTCCTACCTGCGCCGCCAGGGCAGCCCGGACGCGGTGATCGACACGGCGTGGCCGCTGCGGGCACTCGTCACGGCCTGAGCCCGCGCGGGTCCGCCGCCCGGTGGCCCGTCAGAAGGGGTGCCAGCGGGTTTCCGTGTCGCCTTCGCGGAGGGAGG
Source organism: Streptomyces sp. NBC_00158 (assembly GCF_045160885.1). Lineage (NCBI taxonomy): Bacteria > Bacillati > Actinomycetota > Actinomycetes > Kitasatosporales > Streptomycetaceae > Streptomyces > Streptomyces sp. NBC_00158. The sequence goes on along the minus strand of NZ_CP108161.1, from coordinate 1,364,421 downwards.
TCACGCGGCGGCGGAACTCGGCGAGGGCCTTCGGGTTGGCGGGGGCGTGCTGGGCGACCCACGCGCAGCTCGCCGTCTCGCGGGCGCCGCGCAGGACCGCGCAGCCCTCCCACTCGCGGACGTCCCACCCGTACGCCGCCGCGAAGGCCTCGTAGGCGGTGGTGGGCATCCCGTACCGGTCGCGGGACAGGGCCATCACCACCAGGTCGTGTTCCCGCAGGTCGGCGGAGACCGTCTCCAGGTCCACCAGGACCGGCCCGTCCGGGCCCACGTGCACGTTGCGCGGCAGGGCGTCGCCGTGGATGGGGCCGGGGGCCAGGTGCGGGGTGAGCGCGGCGACCTCGCCGGCGTAGGCGTCGCGCCGGGCGCGCAGGTACGCCGCGTCCTCGGGGTCGACGGCCCCGCCGGCCAGCCGCAGCCACCTCTCGACGCCGCCCAGCAGGTCCCGCGCGGGCAGCGCGAAGGAGGGCGCGGGCAGCGCGTGCAGCGGGCGCAGCAGTGCCGCGAGGTCCTCGGGGCCGGCCGGCCGCAGTGGTTCGGGGAGCCGGTGCCAGAGGGTCAGCGGGTGCCCGCCCACCAGCCGGGGTTTCGGTTCGGCGGCCCGGACCGCCGGGATCCCCGCCTCGGCGAGCCAGCCGGCCACCGCGAGTTCCCGCTCGGCCCGTTCCAGCAGGCCCGCCTCGCGGCCCACCTTGACGACCAGGCCGCCGGCTGCGAAGACGGCGTTCTCGCCGAAGGCGAGCAGCTCCGGGCGGTCCGCCCCGATGCCCGAGAGTCCCGCCTGCGCCAGTACGTCCCTGGCCCGCGCCTCGTCCATGCGTTCGTCTCGTCCTTCGCCGGCTGGTCGTGATCCGTGATCCGTGATCCGTGATCCGTGCTCCGTCATCCGTGATCGGCGCCCCGTGATCACCCTGAGTCCGCCCAGTCTCGCATTGCGGGACCCGACGGCCCTTCAGGGGGCGGGAATCGGCCGGTTCATCGATTTTCGGGCGGGAGGGGCTGCTCGGCCGCTTTCCAATTGCACGAGACGTCTCGTCTCGCTATGGTCGAGCCATGACTTCAGCAGCCACGGCCAAGCCCGCACACATCGCCATGTTCTCCATCGCCGCCCCCGGGCACGTGAACCCGAGCATCGAAGTGATCCGGGAGCTCGTCGCCAGGGGCCACCGCGTCAGCTACGCCATCCCCGCCCCCTTCGCCGAGAAGGTCGCCGAGACCGGTGCCACCCCGGTGATCTGGAAGTCCGTCCTGCCCACCGAGGACGAGCCCGAGGCCTGGGGCACCGAGCTGATCGACAACATCGAGCCCTTCCTGAACGACGCCGTCCAGGCGCTCCCGCAGCTCGCCGCCGCCTTCGAGGGCGACGAACCCGACCTCGTCATCCACGACATCACCGCCTACCCGGCGCGCGTCCTCGCCCGCCGTTGGGGCGTCCCCCAGATCTCCCTCTCCCCGAACCTGGTCGCCTGGACCGGCTACGAGGAGGAGGTCGCCGCCCCGATGACGGCACAGCTGCACGCCTCCGAGCGCGGCCGGGCCTACTACGCCCGCTTCCGCGCCTGGCTCGACGAGAACGGCATCGACGAGGACCCCGACCACTTCGTCGGCCGGCCCGCGCGCAGCATCGTCCTGATCCCGCGCGCCCTCCAGCCGTGCGCCGACCGGGTCGACGAGGCCGTCCACACCTTCGTCGGCGCCTGCCAGGGCGACCGCAGCGCCACCCAGGGCACCTGGGAGCGGCCCGCCTCCGCCGAGGGCAAGAAGGTCCTCCTGGTCTCCCTCGGCTCCACCTACACCAAGCAGCCCGCCTTCTACCGCGCCTGCGTCGAGGCCTTCGGCGGCCTCCCCGACTGGCACGTGGTCCTGCAGATCGGCAAGTTCACCGACGAGGCCGAACTCGGCGAGGTCCCCGCCAACGTCGAGGTCCACCGCTGGGTCCCCCAGCTGGACATCCTGCGCCAGGCCGACGCCTTCATCACCCACGCGGGCGCCGGCGGCAGCCAGGAGGGTCTGGCCACCGCCACCCCGATGGTCGCCGTGCCGCAGGCCGTCGACCAGTTCGGCAACGCCGACATGCTCGCCGCCCTCGGCGTCGCCCGCCGCGTCGACACGGAGGACGCGGACGCCACCACCCTCCGCGAGGCCGTCCTCGGCCTGCTCGCCGACCCCGAGGTCGCCCTCCGCGCCGAGGCCGTCCGCGCCGGCATGGCCGCCGAGGGCGGCACGCGCCAGGCCGCCGACCTCATCGAGGCGGCCCTGTCGTAGCCACGGCCTAAGGTGCCGCCATGACCGAGAAGACAGCGAACACCAAGAAGTACGCAGCCCTCCTGCGCGGCATCAACGTCGGCGGGAACAAGAAGGTCCCGATGGCCGAGCTGCGCTCCGTACTGGAGGGCCTCGGCCACGGCGACGTCCGCACCTACCTGCAGAGCGGCAACGCCGTCTTCAGCAGCCCGGAGACCGACCCCACCGCCCTCGCCCGGGGCCTGGAGGCGGCCATCGAGGCCCACTTCGGCTTCCGGGTGCCCTGCCTGGTCGTCGACGGGGACCACCTCGCGGCCGTCGCCGCCGCCTGCCCCTTCCCGGCCGCCGAACTGGAGGGCAAGCAGCTCCACGCCACCTTCTTCTCCGAGCAGCCCGGCCCCGAACGCTTCGCCGCGCTCGACGGCCCCGCGTACCTCCCGGAGGAGTACCGCCTCGGGGACCGCGTCCTCTACCTCTACGCCCCCGACGGCCTCGGCCGCTCCAAACTGGCCGAGGCCCTCGCCCGGCCCGCCGTCGTCAAGGGCCTGGACGTCACCACCCGCAACTGGAACACCGTCGCCAAGCTCGTGGAACTGACCCGCCCCTAAGCCACCGCGTCCAGCAGCGCCAGCTCCCCGTCCGACAGGGACAGCGACGCCGCGTCCAGGTTCTCCGCCAGGTGCGCCGGAGAGCCGGTGCCCGGCGTCGGGCACAGGACCGGCGAACGGTGCAGCAGCCAGGCCAGCGCCACCTGCCCCGGCGTCGCCCCGTGCGCGGCGGCCACCTCGGCGACGGCGGCCGCACCCTCGCGGGTCAGGGCACCGCTGCCCAGCGGGTAGTAGGGCAGGAACGCGATCCCCCGCGCCTCGCACAGCTCCAGCACCTCGGAGGAGGAACGGTCCAGCAGGTTGAACGGGTTCTGCACCGCCGCGACCGGCACCGACTCCAGCGCCACGCGCAGCTGTCCGGCCGTCACGGTGTCCAGCCCGATGTGCCGGATCTTCCCCTCCGCCCGCAACTCCGCCAGCGCGCCCAGCTGTTCGGCCATCGGCACCGCCGGATCGAAGCGGTGCAGCTGGTACAGGTCGATCCGCTCCAGCCGCAGCCGCCGCAGGCTCGCCTCGCACATCCGCCGCAGCTCCTCCGGACGGCCCGCCACGTGCCACTGGTCCGGCCCGGTGCGCACCACCCCGCCCTTCGTGGCGACCACCAGCCGCTCCCCGTACGGGTGCAGGGCCTCCGCGACCAGCTCCTCGGCCAGGCCGGGCCCGTAGTTGTCGGCGGTGTCGACCAGCGTCACGCCCCGCTCCACCGCCGCCCGCAGCAGCTCCAGGGCCTCCGCGCGGCTGCCGCGCGGCCCCCAGTAGCCGGCGCCGACCAGCCCGCCCGTACCGAGTCCGAGGCGGCGTACGGGCAGGTCCCCGCCCAGGGAGAACGTCGAGTCCGTCATGGGCCGACCGTATCCGGGCGTCACGGGTGTGTCAGGCTCGGGGCATGCGTTACATCATCATCGGCGCCGGCGCGATCGGCGCGACCATCGGCGGACGCCTCGCCGGAACGGGCCGGGAGGTCGTCCTCGTCGCGCGCGGCGCGCACGCCGAGGCGCTGAAGAAGGACGGGCTGCGGCTGACCACCGCCGACGGCACCCGCGTCCACCTGCTCCCCGTGGTCACCGGCCCCGCCGAGCTGGGCGAACTGCGCCCGGACGACGTACTGCTGCTCACGGTCAAGACGCAGGACGCCATCGCCGCCCTGGACGCGTGGGGCGACGCCGAGGTCGCCGGCGGCGGTACGGCCGCGCAGCGGCTACCGCTGCTGTGCGCGCAGAACGGCGTGGAGAGCGAACGGCTCGCCCTGCGCCGCTTCTCACGGGTGTACGGGGTCTGCGTCTGGCTCCCCGCCACCTTCCTGGAGCCGGGAGTGGTATCGGCCCTGTGCGCCCCGCTCACCGGGATCCTGCACCTCGGGCGGGCCGCCGGCGGCTCCGACGCGCGGATCCGGGCGATCGCCGCGGACCTCGGCGGGGCGGGCTTCGAGGCACCCGTCGTCGAGGACGTGATGCGGTGGAAGTACGCGAAGCTGCTCGGCAACCTGGGCAACGCCGTCCAGGCGACCACCGGCCCCGAGGCCGACCCGGCCAAGGCGGCCCTGCTGCTGCGGGCGGTCCGGGAGGGCAAGGCGGCCTTCGACGCCGCGGGCATCGGCTACGTCACCGAGGCCGAGCAGTCGGCGGCCCGCGACGGCAAGGTCGACCAGCCGGCGGGCGTACGCGGCGGCTCCTCCTGGCAGAGCCTGGCCCGCGGCACGGGCTCGGTGGAGGCCGACTACCTCAACGGTGAGATCTCCCTGCTGGGCCGCTTGCACGGCGTGCCCACCCCGGTCAACGACGTACTGCGCCACGCGGCGAACATCTTCGCCCGCGAGGGCCTCCCGCCGGGCGCGATGTCCATCGCCGACCTCACGGCCCTGGCCGACGAGGCCGCCGCCCGCGGCTGAGTCCGCCTCAGGCGGTCAGCGCCTCGCGCGGGGCGCGGGCCGGGGCCGCCGTGTCGTAGCGGTGGAGGAGGAGGCGGGCCAGCTCCGGGGTGGCGCCCAGGACGGGCGCGATCACGTCCGCGCCCGCCGCCCCGGCGCCCGCCGCGATGCGGTCCGGGAGGAAGCCCGGGGCGATGACGTACGGGGCCACCGCCACACGGCGGACGCCCTCCGCGCGCAGTGCGCGTACGGCGTCCTCCGTGCGGGGAAGGGCAGCGGAGGCGAACGCAGGCCGCACGGCGCACCAACCGGTGTGCCGCCACTCCCGCGCGATTTCAGCGATCACTGCGATCGCCTCCGGGTCGGTGGAGCCGGCGGACGCGAGGACGACACCGGTCGTCGCGCGGTCCGCCGGGGTGAGGCCGATGCCGGCCTCGGCGAGGCGGCGCTCCAGGGAGGCCACCAGCAGGGGGTGCGGGCCGAGCACGTCCGCGACCCGGACCGAGAGGTCGGGGAGGCGTACGGCCGACTCCGCCAGTACCGCCGGGATGTCGGCCTTCGCGTGGAAGGCCCTGGTGAGGAGCAGCGGCAGGGCCACGACCTCGCGTACGCCCGAGAGGTACAGGGAGGCCAGCGCCTGGGAGACGGTCGGGCCGTTGAAGTCCAGGAAGGCCGTCTCCACCCGGAGCCCCGGCCGCAGCGACCGGGCCCGCCCGACGAGGGCGTGCACGGTCGCCGCGTGCCGCGGATCGCGGCTGCCGTGGGCTATGACCAGAAGTGCGCGGGACATGGGGTGCTCAGCTCTTGACCAGGAGGCCGCGGCTGCGCAGGACCCAGCGCTCGACGGGGCTGAAGATCAGCAGGTCGATGGCGATGCCGACGACCAGGATCAGGATGATCGCGAGGAACACGCCCGGCAGGTCGATGTTGTTGCGGCCGTTCTCCAGCAGCTGGCCGAGGCCGAGGCCCAGGTCGGGGCTGCTGGCGATGATCTCGGCGGCCATCAGGGAGCGCCAGGAGAAGGCCCAGCCCTGCTTGAGGCCGGCGACGTAGCCGGGGAGCGCCGCCGGCAGCACGACGTGCCAGGCGCCGCGCAGGCCGGTGGCTCCCAGGGTGCGGCCGGCGCGCAGGAACAGCGGCGGGATCTGGTCGATGCCGGAGACGAGGCCGTTGGCGATCGACGGCACCGCGCCGAGCAGGATCACCGTGTACATCATGGCGTCGTTGAGGCCGAACCAGAGGACGGCCGGCGGCACCCAGGCCACGGACGGCAGCGACTGCAGGCCCTGGAGGATCGGGCCGATCGCGGCGCGGACGAACTTCACCCGGGCGACGAGCAGTCCGAGCGGGGTGCCGATGGCCAGGGCGAGGAGGAAGCCGAGCAGGCCCCGGGAGACCGAGGTCCAGATGACTTCGAGGAGCGTGCCCTTCAGCCACATCGCGGACAGGCTGTCCCAGACGGCGGACAGGGCGGGCAGCTTCGTCTCGTCGGTGACCTTCAACGAGACGAGGACCTGCCAGACCACCAGGACCAGGCCGACGGCCAGTACCGGCGGCAGGACCTTCTTGGTGAGGACCTCGCGCACCGGGGTGCGGTGGGTCGGGACCGCGTCGAGCGCGTCCAGGCCGGCTTCGAGACCGGCCAGGTCGTCGGTCTTCGCCGTGGCCTTCGGAGTGGTGTCAGTGCTGGCCATGGCGGCGGATCTCCCCACGCAGGTGTTCAGTGATCTCGAGGGACAGCTCGGCGACGTCCGCGTCCTCGATGCGGCGCGGCTGCGGGATGTCCACGGTCCATTCCTTCGCGACCCGCCCGGGGCGGGAGGAGAGGAGGACCACGCGCTGGGCGAGGCGGACGGCCTCGCGCACGTTGTGGGTGACGAAGAGGACGGACAGGCCCGTCTCTTCCCAGATGCGGGTGAGTTCGCCGTGCAGGACGTCGCGGGTGATGGCGTCGAGGGCCGCGAAGGGCTCGTCCATCAGCAGCAGGCGGCTGTCCTGGGCGAGGGCCCGGGCGAGCGCGACGCGCTGGCGCATGCCGCCGGACAGCTCGTGGACGCGCTTGCCGTAGGCGCCGCCGAGGCGGACGAGCTCCAGCAGCCGTTCGGCCTCGGGCTTGCGCTCGGCCTTGGCGACGCCGCGCAGGCGCAGGGCCAGTTCGATGTTCTTGCCCGCGGTCAGCCACGGGAAGAGGGCGTGCTCCTGGAACATCAGGGCCGGACGGCCGGTGGTCTCGATGGAGCCCGCCGACGGCTTGTCCAGTCCCGCGACCAGGTTCAGCAGGGTGGACTTGCCACACCCCGAAGCCCCCAGGAGCGTGACGAACTCTCCGGGAGCGACATCGAGGCTGATGTCGTCCAGGACGAGCTGCGATCCGGCCGGGCCGGAGAAGGACTTCGAGACGTGCTCGATGCGGGCGGCGTGCGTCTGCTCCGCTACCGCGCCCTCGGCAGCCTTGGCGAGAGTGGTGGCCATGGTCGTCACCTCCTGGGGTTGCTGGCTTCTGTGGATCAAAGGGGGCGGGATTACTTGGCGCCGAGACCGGCGTCGGAGACCTGGGGCTTGCCGGCGGCCTTGAGGACCTTGTTGAGGAGCGTCAGGTCGTAGATGCCGGCCAGGTCGGGCTTCTCCAGGAGCTTGGCCTTGACGGCCCAGTCCGACTGCTTCTTCAGCGTCGCGGCCAGCGGGTCGTCGGTGACCGAGATGCTCGGCCACGCCGGGTCGATGACCTTCGGGTCCAGCCCCTTGCCGGTCTCGGCGAGGAGGCGGGCGTTCGCGGAGGCCTTGGCCTTGTCCTGGTTCGAGTGGATCCACTCGTTGGTCTTCACCGTGCCGCGCAGCACGGCCTCGACCACGTCCGGGTGCTCCTTGAGGAACTTCTGCGACACGATGATGTTCGTGATCACGAACTTGTTCTCGGGCCACAGGCTGCCCTCGTCGAGGAGGACGGAGCCGCCGTCGGAGACGAGCTTGGAGGCGGTGGGCTCGGGGACCCAGGCGCCGTCGATGGAGCCCTGCTTGAAGGCGTCCGGGGTGACCTTGTTGTCGGTGCGGACCACGGAGACGTCGCCCTTGCCGGACTCGGGGTCGACCGTCCAGCCCTTCTCCGAGATCCAGTTGAGGAACGCGACGTCCTGCGTGTTCCCCTTCTGCGGGGTGGCGATCTTCTTGCCCTTGAGGTCGTCCAGGGTCTTGATCTTGTCCGGGTTCACGACGAGCTTGACGCCGCCGGAGGCGGAGCCGGAGATGATCCGGAGGTTGGAGCCCTTGGACTTGACGTAGCCGTTGATGGACGGCGAGGGGCCGATGAAGCCGATGTCGAGGGAGCCGCCGTTGAGGGCCTCGATCTCGGACGGGCCGGCGTTGAAGGACTGCGGCTTGACCTTGGTGCCGTTCAGTTCCTTCTCGATCAGGCCTTCCTGGAGGCCGACCAGGGCGGTGGCGTGGGTCAGGTTCGGGAAGTACCCGATGCGGACCTCGGACGCCGAGAGCTTCTTGCCGCCCTCGGCGGCGGCCGGCTGGACGTTCTCGTCGGCGGACTTCCCGGCCTGCGACCCGTAGCCGCAGGAGGCGAGGGCACCGATCAGCAGCGGCAGGGCGGCGACGGCGGCGAGGCCGCGGCGCAGGGTCTTACTCGTGGAACCGGTGGCAGGCACGGGAGGACTTCCTCTCGACGCGCCGTCTGGGTGCTACGGCGCAGGTCTTCGTCTGTGATGCGGGGGCAGGTACGGCTCGGGGGAGGTGCGCACGATGTGCGCGTACGTCATCGCGCACATCGCGCCACTCCTCCCTGGCCGCTGCCGAGGGCGCCGCTGCCTACGCGGCCGCCCTCCTTCGCGAAGGTGGAGTAGATGTCGGCGGGCATCATCAGAAGTCCCAGCCCTCGTCGTCCGCCGCCACGGTCTCGGCCTTGGAGGCGAAGGACTCGCCCGCCATGCCGGCCGCCAGGGTCGTGCCGTCGGCAGGGTCGATCAGCAGGAAGGACCCGGTGCGGCGGGAGTCCGCGTACGCGTCGAGCGCGAGCGGCTCGGCGGTGCGGACGACGACGCGGCCGATGTCGTTGGCCACCAGCTGCCCGGGGTTCGGGTGCTGGGACAGGTCGTCCAGCGTCAGCCGGGAGGGGATCTCCTTGACGATCGCCTTGACCGTTCGCGTCGTGTGCTTGATCAGCACCCGGGCGCCGACGGCCAGCGGCTGGTCCGCCACGTGGCAGACGGTGGCGACGACGTCCTGCGTGGTCGCCGGGGCGCTCGCGGACGGCGCGATCAGGTCGCCGCGCGAGATGTCGATGTCGTCCTTCAGACGCAGGGTCACCGACTGCGGGGCCCAGGCGATGTCCACGGACTCGCCGAGGGCGTCGATGCCCTCGATGACGGAGGTGCGGCCCGACGGCAGGACGGTGACGGCCTCGCCGACGCGCAGGACGCCGGAGGCGATCTGGCCCGCGTAGCCGCGGTAGTCGGGGTGCTCGGCGGTCTGCGGGCGGATCACGTACTGCACCGGGAAACGCGCCGGGCAGGCGGTGAGGTCGTGGCTGACCGGGACGGTCTCCAGGTGCTCCAGCACCGTCGGGCCGCCGTACCAGTCCATGTTCGCGGAGGGCTCGACCACGTTGTCGCCGGCCAGGGCCGAGATCGGGATCGCGGTGATCTCCGGGACGCCCAGCTCGGAGGCGTACGCGTTGAACTCCTCGGCGATCTTCGCGAAGACCGACTCCCGGTAGTCCACGAGGTCCATCTTGTTGACGGCGAGGACGACGTGGGGGACGCGCAGGAGGGCGGCGACTGCGGCGTGCCGGCGGGTCTGCTCGATGACGCCGTTGCGGGCGTCGACGAGGACCACGGCGAGGTCGGCGGTGGAGGCGCCGGTGACCATGTTCCGGGTGTACTGCACGTGCCCGGGGGTGTCGGCCAGGATGAAGCGGCGGCGGGCGGTCGCGAAGTAGCGGTAGGCCACGTCGATCGTGATGCCCTGCTCCCGCTCGGCCCGCAGGCCGTCGGTCAGCAGCGCCAGGTCCGGGGCGTCCTGCCCGCGGTCGGCGGAGACCCGCTCCACGGCCTCCAGCTGGTCCTCCAGGACCGACTTCGAGTCGTGCAGCAGACGGCCCACGAGGGTGGACTTGCCGTCGTCGACGGAACCCGCGGTGGCGAAGCGCAGCAGCGTGGTCGCGCTGAGCTGCTCGGTGGTGGTCGTCATGGTTAGAAGTACCCTTCGCGCTTGCGGTCTTCCATCGCGGCCTCGGACAGCTTGTCGTCGGCGCGGGTCGCGCCCCGCTCGGTGAGGCGGGACACGGCGATCTCGGCGATCACGGCGTCGAGGTCGGCGGCGTCGGAGTCGACGGCGCCGGTGCAGGACATGTCACCGACGGTCCGGTAGCGCACGAGGCGCTTCTCGACCGGTTCGGTGTCCTTGGGGCCGCCCCATTCGCCGGCGGTGAGCCACATGCCGTTGCGCTGGAAGACGTCGCGCTCGTGCGCGAAGTAGATCTCGGGGAGTTCGATGCCCTCGCGGGCGATGTACTGCCACACGTCCAGCTCGGTCCAGTTGGAGAGCGGGAAGACGCGGACGTGCTCGCCGGGGGCGTGGCGGCCGTTGTAGAGCTGCCACAGCTCGGGGCGCTGGCGGCGGGGGTCCCACTGGGAGAACTCGTCGCGCAGGGAGAACACGCGTTCCTTGGCGCGGGCCTTCTCCTCGTCGCGGCGGCCGCCGCCGAACACGGCGTCGAACTTCAGCTGCTGGATCGCCTCGGTGAGGGGCACGGTCTGGAGCGGGTTGCGGACGCCGTCGGGGCGCTCGCGGAGCTTGCCCGCGTCGATGTAGTCCTGGACGGAGGCCACGTGCAGGCGCAGGCCGTGCTCGGCCACCGTCCGGTCGCGGTAGGCGAGGACCTCGGGGAAGTTGTGCCCGGTGTCCACGTGCAGCAGCGAGAACGGCACCGCGGCCGGCGCGAACGCCTTCAACGCCAGGTGCAGCATGACGATCGAGTCCTTGCCGCCGGAGAACAGGATCACCGGCTTCTCGAACTCGCCCGCCACCTCACGGAAGATGTGCACCGCCTCGGATTCGAGGGCGTCGAGGTGCGACAGCGCGTAGGGCGCGTCGGAGCCGGACTCGGTGTGCAGGTGCGCGGCGGTGGTCATGCCAGACCCCTCTCGGTGAGCAGTGCGTGCAGGGCGGAAGCCGACTCCTGCACGGTCTGCGTGTGCGACTCGATACGGAGGTCCGGGTTCTGCGGGGCCTCGTAGGGGTCGTCGACGCCGGTCAGACCGGAGATCTCGCCGGCCGCCTGCTTCGCGTACAGGCCCTTCACGTCACGCTCGGAGCACACCTCGACCGGGGTGGCCACGTGCACTTCGAGGTAGTTCGTGGAAGCGGCGGCGTGCCGCTTCGCGACGGCCTCGCGGCTGTCGGCGAAGGGCGCGATCACCGGCACGAGCGCCTTGACACCGTTGCTCGCGAGGAGTTCGGCGACGAACCCGATCCGCTGGACGTTGGTGTGGCGGTCCTCGCGGCCGAAGCCCAGACCCGCCGAGAGGAACTCGCGGATCTCGTCCCCGTCGAGCACCTCCACCCGGTGGCCCTCGGCACGCAGCCGCTCGGCCAGCGCGTACGCGATGGTGGTCTTGCCCGCGCTGGGCAGACCGGTCAGCCACACCGTGGCTCCCTGGCCGGTCACGCTCATCCGCTTCTCCGTAAGTTCCGTGGTTTCGGTACGTGTTGTGGTCATCAGCCGTGGAGTCCGCACTCGGTCTTGCCGCGTCCGGCCCACCGTCCGGCCCGGGCGTCCTCGCCCTCCGCTACCCGGCGGGTGCAGGGGGCGCAGCCGACGGAGGCGTACCCGTCCATCAGCAGCGGGTTCGTCAGGACCCCGTGCTCGGCGACGTACGCGTCCACGTCGTCCTGCGTCCAGCGGGCGATGGGGGAGACCTTGACCTTGCCCCGCTTCTCGTCCCAGCCGACCACCGGGGTGTTCGCCCGGGTCGGGGACTCGTCACGGCGCAGCCCGGTCGCCCACGCCTCGTACGAGGTCAGACCCTGCTCAAGGGGCTTGACCTTGCGCAGGGCGCAGCACAGGTCGGGGTCGCGGTCGTGGAGCTTGGGCCCGTACTCGGCGTCCTGCTCGGCGACCGACTGGCGCGGGGTCAGCGTGATGACGTTGACGTCCATCACCGCCTCCACCGCGTCCCGCGTGCCGATCGTCTCCTCGAAGTGGTAACCGGTGTCCAGGAACACCACGTCCACACCCGGAGCGACCCGCGAAGCGAGATGGGCGACGACCGCGTCCTCCATCGAGGACGTCACGCAGAACTTCTTCCCGAAGGTCTCCACCGCCCAGCGCAGGACGTCCAGCGCGGAGGCGTCCTCCAGGTCGCGGCCCGCCTGCTCGGCCAGTTCTCTGAGACTCACGTCTTGAGCAGTGGTCATATCTCGTCCCCTCCAGCGGTGTTGGACTGAACACCCCGGGCCAGCAGCCCGAGGTACTTCAGCTGGAAGGCTCGGTTGCAGGCCCTGCATTCCCAGGCGCCGTGACCCGTCTCGTGGGGAAACAGGTCCTCGTCGCCGCAGTACGGGCAGTAGAACGGTGCGGCGCGCTCGCTCATGAGAGGCTCGCGTCGCTGGCGCGGCCGACCCAGGCGGCGAAGCGCTCGCCGTCCTCGCGCTCCTCCTCGAAGCGCTTGACGACCCGCTCGACGTAGTCGGGCAGACCGGCCGAGGTGACCTTCAGGCCGCGGACCTTGCGGCCGAAGCCGGCCTCCAGGCCGAGGGCGCCGCCCAGGTGGACCTGGTAGCCCTCCACCTGGTTGCCGTCGTCGTCCAGGACCAGCTGGCCCTTGAGACCGATGTCCGCCACCTGGATACGGGCGCAGGCGTTCGGGCAGCCGTTGATGTTGATGGTGAGCGGCTCGGCGAAGTCCGGCAGGCGGCGCTCCAGCTCGTCGATCAGCGAGGCGCCGCGCGCCTTCGTCTCGACGATGGCCAGCTTGCAGAACTCGATGCCGGTGCAGGCCATCGTGCCGCGGCGGAACGGGGACGGCTTGACCCGCAGGTCCAGCGCCTCCAGGGCGGCGACGACCGAGTCGACCTGGTCGGCCTCGATGTCGAGGACGATCATCTTCTGCTCGGCGGTGGTCCGCAGGCGGCCGGAGCCGTGCTGCTCGGCGACGTCCGCGATCTTGGTCAGGGTGGCCCCGTCCACGCGGCCGACGCGGGGCGCGAAGCCGACGTAGAACTTGCCGTCCTGCTGCTGGTGCACGCCGACGTGGTCGCGCCACTGGCCGCTGGGCTGCTCCGGGGCGGGGCCGTCGGTCAGCTTGCGCTTGAGGTACTCGTCCTCCAGGACCTGGCGGAACTTGGCCGGGCCCCAGTCGGCGACGAGGAACTTCAGGCGGGCGCGGGTGCGCAGGCGGCGGTAGCCGTAGTCGCGGAAGATCGAGATGACGCCCTCGTAGACGTCGGGGACCTCGTCCAGGGAGACCCAGGTGCCGAGGCGGACGCCCAGCTTGGGGTTGGTGGAGAGGCCGCCGCCGACCCAGACGTCGAAGCCGGGACCGTGCTCGGGGTGGTTCACGCCGACGAAGGCGATGTCGTTGATCTCGTGCGCCACGTCGAGCAGCGGCGAGCCGGAGACCGCGGACTTGAACTTGCGGGGCAGGTTGGAGAAGTCCGGGTTGCCGACGATGCGGCGGTAGATCTCCTCGATGGCGGGGGTGCCGTCGATGATCTCGTCCTCGGCGATGCCGGCTACGGGCGAACCGAGGATGACGCGGGGCGTGTCACCGCAGGCCTCGGTGGTCGACAGGCCGACGGCCTCCAGGCGGCGCCAGATCTCGGGGACGTCCTCGATCCGGATCCAGTGGTACTGCACGTTCTGGCGGTCGGTGAGGTCGGCGGTGCCGCGCGCGAACTCCTCGGAGATCTCGCCGATGACACGGAGCTGCTCGGTGGTCAGCCGGCCGCCGTCGATGCGGACGCGCAGCATGAAGTACTTGTCGTCCAGCTCCTCCGGCTCCAGGATCGCGGTCTTGCCGCCGTCGATCCCGGGCTTGCGCTGGGTGTAGAGGCCCCACCAGCGCATACGGCCGCGCAGGTCGTTGGGGTCGATCGAGTCGAAGCCCGTCTTGGAGTAGATCGTCTCAATGCGCGTCCGCACGTTGAGACCGTCGTCGTCCTTCTTGAACTGCTCGTTGCCGTTGAGGGGCGTGTGGTGCCCGACGGCCCACTGTCCCTCACCGCGGTGACGGCCGGTCTTGCGGCGCGCTGCGGCTGCGGGGGCGGCTGCGGGCGTTTCAGGGGTGGCGGCCATGGCGGGTACGTCCTTCTTCAACGGCTCTAGGTGGAGGCAGGGGGGAGCGGCGGCGCGCCCCTGTCACGCTGGAGTCTCTGAGCAGGTGTGGCCGATTTCCACCCGTATGTCGGGGTTGCCGACAGGCGGGCGGTGGCGTTCGGCCTCAGGGGGCTTGCGGGTGATCGACGCGTCCGCGGCGGCGGGGACTGCGGCGATGTGCGGCGGGTGCTGGTTCCGTCAGCGCGCCGGACAGATGGCGCTGGACATGCGGCCGAGGTCGACGTGCCGCCGACTCACCAAGGCAATTCCAGCTCCATTCATGGCCGAAGCGTGGCATGTGGCGATTGGAGGAGTCCACTACTGTCCACGATCCGGACGAACTCGTCCCGGATCATGAGACCACGTGACCCCGGTCACCTTTTTACGCGCCGCTCGCGCGGTGCGGCCTTACCGGCTTCGGGCCGCTGCGACAGCCTCCGGCCGTCGGTCCTGGGGCGGGGTCGGTTCGGGTGGCCGGGGCCGGTGGCTCGGCTGCGGGTGGGTGGGCCGCTGCGCGGGCTGCTCCCCGCCCCGCCCTTCGCCCGTTCCCCGGGGCTGCGCCCCGGACCCCCTGGGGGCTCCGCCCCCAGACCCTCCCCCAGCGCCTCAAACGCCGACGGGGCTGGATTTGGCCGTCCGGGGCCGGAAAGCGTGGCGGGGCGGGGTCTGCCGGTCGGGGGTGGGGGCGGGGTGGGGTGTCGTCCGGGACTAAAACGAGATGATTTCGGCGCGCGGTACCTCGTACGACCTGATCCGGATCGGGCGCCGAACATCGAAGCCCGTCCCGGACGACACCCCACCCCGTCCCCACCCCCGACCCCGCAGCCACCCCGCCCGCGCCCCCGCCCCGCAGGGAGCCCGGCCAGGGGCGGTGAACCCGCCCGGCACCCCGCCCGGCAGGGAGCCCGGCCAGGGGCGGCGAACCCGCCCCGGACCCCGTCCGGCAGGGCAGCGCCCCGAACCGCCAACCGCCCGGCCAGGGCAAGGGCCACGCCCCACCCGGACACCCCCCGGCCAGGGGCTACGCGCCGGGCCAGGGCCCCGGCGTCGGAGTTTCTTCCTTCGTTTCCGTTTCCGTCTTGAAGACCTCGAAGCCGCGGCGCCGGTAGTTGTCCATCGCCGTCGGGCCGTCCTGGCTGCACGTGTGGACCCACACGCGACGCGTCGGCTCGCGGTCCGGCCAGCGGGCCGCGAGGTCCCACGCGCGGGCCGTGCCGAACGTCAGCAGGTGCCCGCCGATGCGCCGCCCCCGGAAGTCCGGCAGGAGGCCGAAGTACATGATCTCGACCACACCGTCGGGCTGCGGGTCCAGCTCGACGTAGCCCGCCGGGGTCCCGCGGTCGTACGCGACCCACGTCTCGACGCCCGGCCGCTCCAGCAGCTCCACCCACTCCGCGCGGGTCAGCGACAGCCGGTCCGTCCAGTGGATGTCCCCGCCCACCGAGGCGTACAGGAAGCGGCTCAGCTCCGGGGACGGGACCTCCGCGCGGGTGATCGTGATCTCCGGTCCCGGTATCGCCGCCGGGACGAGGTCCGACGGCGAGGTCATCTCAAGGGACCAGGTGGTGAGTGTGATGGTGCTCATGCCGTTCAGGGAACCACGGGCGCCGTGCCGCGACCCAGGCGGGGGAGTGACCGGCCCGGGTCCGCCGGGCGGGTCGTTTCCGCCTCCAGGTCCTCCGCGGAGCGGTACGGCGGCTCAGGGAACCACGGGCGTCGCGCCGCGACCCAGGCGGGCCCTGATCACGGCCGGGGCGGTGGAGTGGGGCAGCAGCCGGCCCGGGTCCGCCGGGCGGATCAGTTCCACCTCCACGTCCTCCGCGAAGCGGTACGGCCGGTGCGTCAGCACCCCCGCCAGGTGCCGCCGTACCCGGGACAGCTCCGCGCGGACCGTCACGGTCCGCGTCGGGTCCCCGAACAGCTCGGAGGACAGCTCCGCCGCCGAACGCCCCCGCGGGGTCTCCGCCAGCAGGAACAGCAGCTCCGCGTGGCGCGGGCTCAGCTCCTGGGACCAGCTCCCGGCGGCCCCGTACACGGTCGCCGACCAGGACCGGGGCCGGCTCAGGTCCAGCACCACCCGGCTCACCGCGGGCGCGGCGCCCCGCGCCTCGGCCAGCCGCAGCAGCCAGCCGCCGGGCAGCGGCTCCGCCACGCAGTCGCCCAGCTGCGCGACCCACACCGGCCCGGGGCCCAGCCCCTTCGGCAGGGCGACCCGGTCGGCGGGGGCCAGCCCCGTGACCGCCGCCGTCCAGCCGTGCGGGTCCACGGCCGCGGCCCGCCCCGGCAGCCGGGCCAGCAGCGGGGCCGCCACGGCCCGCAGCCGCTCCAGGGACTCCAGGTGCCGCACCCGCAGCTCCCGCTCGGCCAGCCGGGCCACGGAGCTCACCCAGGCAAGGGTGGCCGGGTGCATGGTGTCCAGCGGACCGCTGACGTCGACCACGCCCAGCAGCCGGCCGTCCCGGGGGTCGTGCACGGGCGCCCCCGCGCAGGTCCAGTCGTGGTGGCTGGAGACGAAGTGCTCCGCCGAGAACACCTGGACCGGCCGCCGGGTCACCAGGGCGGTGCCCACCCCGTTCGTGCCGACCACGGCCTCGTCCCAGTCGGCCCCCACCGTGAAGCCCAGCCGGTCCGCCTTGCGCAGGATCGACCGGTGCCCCTCCCGCCACAGCAGCCGCCCGTCCGCGTCGGCCACGACCATGATGTGCAGGGCCTCGTCCAGCGCGGGCAGCAGCCCCTCGCGCAGCACCGGGAGGACCTCCCGCAGCGGCGAGACCTGCCGGCGCTCCTCCGTCTCGGCGGCGGACAGCGTCCGCGAGCGGGCGTCCCGGTCGGGGTGCACCCCGCCGGCGAGCATCCGCCGCCAGGACTCGGCGATCTCGGGACGGGGGGCGGCCGGCGGGCGGTCCCCGGCCAGTGCCGCGGCCCGCACCCCCTTCAGCAGCCGCGTCGCCTCCCGCGCGTCCATGGCCGAGATGCGCGCCACGTCGACCGTGCTGCCTGCGGTGTTGGCCACCGGAACCTCCCCGTGCTGAACAGGACGTACTGCGCAAGCCGCCCCCCGTGGCGCACGCGCCTACTTCCCGGGCACATGCGGCGGGCGAATTCCGAGCCGTAAGGAATGCAGGGTTGCAACGGTATGCAACCCTCGCCAACCCCCGGTCACCCGACCGAAACTATCGGCACGCCGCCGAGCGGCGTGACAGCTCCTTCCTCGGGGCTCTTGGAGCAGGGGTGGCGCCGAGTCGGCGCGGCGCCACCCCTGGTCCCACCTCCACGGGCTCGGATCCGGTGCTGAGCGCTCCGACGGCCGTACAGTGGTTTGGGGACCACCGCGGCCCGGGAGCACGGTGGTTTGGGGACCGCCGTCAGCCCGCGATCCGCGCCCGTGCCACCACCGCGGCCAGGTCGAGGCCGTGCGGCAGCGTCCCGAAGGCCGCACCCCAGTCACCCCCGAGCCGGGACGCGCAGAACGCGTCCGCGACCTCCGGCGGGGCCCAGCGGACCAGCAGGGAGCCCTGCAGCACCAGGGCCATCCGCTCCACCACCCGGCGGGCCCGGGCCTCGATCCCGTCCAGGTCGGCCAGCTCCGTCAGCAGGTTCTTGATCGCCGCGTCCAGCCGGTGGTCCGCGCCCCTGGCCCGCCCGATCTCCTGGAGGAACGCGTTCAGGGCCTGGGGCTCCCGCTGGAGCGCGCGCAGCACGTCCAGGGACTGCACGTTGCCCGAGCCCTCCCAGATGGAGTTCACCGGGGATTCGCGCAGCAGTCTCGGCAGTCCGGACTCCTCGACGTAGCCGTTGCCGCCCAGACACTCCAGGGCCTCCGCGACCATCGGCGTACACCGTTTGGTCACCCAGTACTTCGCGGCGGGCACCGCCAGGCGCAGGAAGGCCCGCTCCTGGTCGGTGCCGGCGTCGTACGCGGCCGCGAGGCGCAGCGTCAGGGCGGTGGCCGCCTCCGACTCAAGGGCGAGGTCCGCGAGGACGTTGCGCATCAGCGGCTGGTCGATGAGCGGTGATCCGAAAGCAGAGCGGTGCTCCGCGTGGTGGACGGCCTGGGTCAGCGCCTGCCGCATCAGCGAGGCCGAGCCGATCACGCAGTCCAGCCGGGTCGCCGCGACCATCTCGATGATGGTCCGCACCCCCCGGCCCTCTTCGCCCACCAGCCGGGCCCACGTCCCGGAGAACTCGATCTCCCCGGACGCGTTCGACTTGTTGCCCAGCTTGTCCTTCAGCCGCTGGATCGCGAACGCGTTCCGCGTCCCGTCCGGCAGCACCCGCGGCACCAGGAAACAGGTCAGTCCTCCCGGCGCCTGCGCCAGCACCAGGAAGCCGTCCGACATCGGCGCCGAGCAGAACCACTTGTGCCCCGTCAGCACGTACTCCCCGGACGCGTCCAGCGGAGCCGCGGCCGTCGTGTTCGCCCGTACGTCGCTGCCCCCCTGCTTCTCCGTCATGCCCATCCCGAAGAGCACCCCGGCCTTCTGCCCGGCCGGCCGCAGCCCCTCCTCGTACACGTGCGAGGTCAGCCGCGGCTCCCACTCCGCCGCGAGCTCCGGATCGGTCCGCAGCGCCGGCACCGCCGCGTGCGTCATCGAGACCGGGCAGCCGTGCCCCGACTCGGCCTGCGACCACAGGAAGAAGCCCGCGGCCCGCCTCAGGTGCCCGGCCGGACGGCCCCAGGCGTCCGTCAGCCCGGCGCCGACCGCGTGCCCGAGCAGCCGGTGCCACGACGGGTGGAACTCCACCTCGTCGATCCGGTTCCCGTAGCGGTCGTGCGTCCGCAGTACCGGCGGGTTCTCGTTCGCCTCCCGGCCCCACCGCTGGGCCTGCGCCGAACCCGCGGCGCGCCCGAGCGCGGTGAGCTCCTCCCGTACCCCGTCCCGGAGTTCGGGGGCCGCGTCGGCGAGGTGCCGCTCCACGCCCTCGGTGAGGGCCCGGTCGCCGAGGTAGACCTCGTACCCCACGAGCGGCGGGGCCTGGTTGCTGACTGTGTGGGTGGTGGCTGCCATGCGGATACCGTAAGGACGTGCAGCCAGCAAAAGAAACACCCGAGGGGACCCCGGTACGCCCGGGAAGGCTCCACCGGGCCCGCGCCCTCTACCGCAACGTCTCCAAGCGCAAGATGGGCTGGCTGCTCCTCAAAGACACCGTCAACTCGTGCATCGAGTACCGGATCCTCGGCCTCGCCGCCGAAGCGGCCTTCTTCACCCTGCTCTCGCTGCCCCCGCTCTTCCTCGGCCTGCTCGGCCTCCTCGGCTACGTGGACGGCTGGACGAACACCCAGTCCGTGGCCAGCATCGAGGAGAACATCCTGCGCGCGGTCGGCACCGTCCTGTCCGACCGGGGCGTCAACGACATCGCCAGACCCATGCTCGACGACGTCACCAGCCGAGGCCGCCCCGACCTGATCTCCCTCGGCTTCGCCTTCGCCCTGTGGTCCGGCTCCCGCGCCGTCAACGTCTTCATCGACACCATCACCGTCATGTACGGGCTCGACGGGCAGCGGGGCATCGTCAAGACCCGGCTGCTCGCCTTCCTCCTCTACGTCATCGCCCTGCTGATCGGTGCGATCGTGCTGCCGCTGATGGTCGTCGGGCCCGACGCCGTGGTCCGCCTGGTGCCCTGGAGCACGGAGGTGATCGCCGTCCTCTACTGGCCGGTCGTCACGCTGCTCTCCATCGCCTTCCTCACGACCCTCTACCACGTGTCCGTCCCCGTCCGCTCGCCGTGGATCGAGGACGTGCCGGGCGCGCTCGTCGCGCTCGCGATGTGGGTGCTCGGATCGTTCCTGCTGCGGATCTACCTGACCAACACGGTGGAGGGCCCGACCATCTACGGGTCGCTGGCCGCGCCCGTCGCGATCCTGCTGTGGATCGGCATCTCGGCCTTCGCCGTCCTCGTCGGCGCCGCCGTCAACGCCGCCATCGACCGGGTCTGGCCCTCGGTGGCCACCGCCGCCGCCCGCGAGGCCAACGAACGGGTCCGCGAGGCCGAGGCCGCCCAGCTCGTCGCCCGCGCCGCCGCCTGGCGGGCCCTGGCCGAGGGGGAGTCCGAGGACGACGAGGACGCCGGGATGCCCTCGGAGTTCCCCGAGCGCTGGTCGAACTTCCTGCCGCCCGACGACTACACCTCCCGCCTGCGCAAGCACTGACCGGCGGCCACGGCCTACGGTGGCTGTGTGTACGAGGAAGCGCCGTCCCGGCTGGTCCCCGGAGCCGTGCTCTGGCGGGCCGGGGGGCCCGGCGGGGTGGTGCTGCCCGACGGGTGCATGGACCTGCTCTGGACCGACGGCCGACTGCTCGTCGCCGGCCCCGACACCGGCCCGCACCCCGCCGGGGAGGTCCCCGGCCGGGCCTTCGCCGGACTCCGCCTCGCCCCCGGCACCGCACCCGCGCTGCTCGGCGTACCGGCCCACGAGCTGCGCGACCGGCGCGTCGAGCTGGCCGACCTGTGGCCCGGCCCCGAGGTGCGCCGGCTCACCGAGCGCACGGCCGCGTACGGGGACCCGTGCGCGGCCCTCGAAGCGCTGGCCCGGACCCGCCTCGCCGCCGCGGGCCCGCCCGACCCGCTCCCCGCCGAGGTGACGGCCCGGCTCCGCGCCGGCCAGCCGGTCGCCGCCATGGCCCGCGCCGTCGGCCTCGGCGAACGCCAGCTGCGCCGCCGCTCGCTCGACGCCTTCGGGTACGGCCCCCGCACCCTCGGCCGGGTGCTGCGCCTCCAGCGGGCCCTGGCCCTGGCCCGGCGCGGGCTGCCGCAGGCCGAGATCGCCTGCGCCGCCGGCTACGCCGACCAGGCCCACCTCGCCCGCGAGGTGCGCGCGCTGGCCGGGACCACCCTCGGGGCCTACACGGCGTCGGCGGGCGCGAACAGTGACACACCGCAGCCGTCCGGGTCGAGCACCACCGCGTAGCGCTGGCCCCAGAAGGCGTCCCAGGGCTTCAGGTGCCCCTCGTACCCGGCGCCCGTCAGCTCCGCGTACAGTGCGTCCACCTCCGCGGGGGACTCGCACAGAAAAGCGAGTTCCCTGCGCTGTCCGCCGCGCTGCGGGGTCCAGGAGGGGTCGAAGGAGCGGACGGTCTCCTCGGTGTCCCAGCCGATCCGCAGCCCGCCGGGCAGCACGGCCTCGACGTGCGGCTGGTCATCGGCACCGGCCGGGACGTCCAGGCCGAGCCGGCGGTAGAAGGCGAGCGAGGCGGCCATGTCGGAGACGACCAGGCCGATCATGTCGAGTCGTGGAGTCATGCCCGCAGGCTAGGCGGGGGGCTGTCCGGCGGTCTTGAACGAAACGGACACGCCCGCCGGCCCGGCACCCGGGACCAGCCCCCGATCCAGCCCCACCGGCGTTTGAGGTGCGGGGTTCGGGGCGGAGCCCCGAGGAACGTCACGGCACGGCAGGGCAGGGCACGGCAGGGCAGGGCACGGCAGGGCAGGGCACGGCAGGGTCCGGCCTCGGGAGGCCGGTGGGCCGGTGGGGTCCACCCCTGGGTGGAGGGCGGACCTCCACCCGGGATCCACCCTGGCGCCGATCACAGCCGCCCCGCCCGCTCCTAGCGTGGAACGCATGGATGCCGCACGTCTCCTCGTCACCGCTCTCGTCATCGCCCTCGTCGTGGTCCGCCGGTTCACCGGGCGGCCGGTCAAGGAGCAGGACCGCCTCTGGACCCTGCCCGCCGCCCTGGTCTTCTTCGCCGTGGCCGGCGGCGGGCTGGTCGAGCCCCGGCACCCGGTGGCAGCCGTCCTGCTGCTCGCCGCCGAGGCCGGAGTGGCCTTCGGGCTCGGCCTGTTGATGGGCCGGGCCATGACCGTCTGGCGCGAGCCCGACGGGACCCCGTGGGCCAAGGGCAACCGGGCCGTCCTCGCACTGTTCGCCCTCTCCCTCGCCACCCGCGCCGGCCTGGCCCTGCTCGGCTACGCCGGCGGTATACCCCCGCACACCGGAGCCCTGCTGCTGACCCTGGCCGCGTGGATCCTCGCCCAGGGCCTGGTCCTGTCCGCCAGGGCCCGCCGCGTCCCGCCCCTGGCGGCATGATCCGCACGGTGCGGGGCCCGGGGAGCGGGCGGGCGGGACCCGGCGGACGCCCCCTAGAGTGGGCGGGATGCCGATCCGACGCCCGCTGCCCCAGCTCACCAACACCCACCTCAGGGTCGCCGTGCAGCTAGCGGTCCTCGTCTGGTTCGTGCACGGCCTGCTCACGCCCCCGCCCGGCGCCACCGCCCTCGCCTGCGGGCTCGCCGGGCTCGGCCTGATCGCCCTCGGGGTCACCGCCCTCGACCGCACCCCCGCCGGAGCGGCCGCCCTGGGCGCGGCGCTCGCCGCCGCCGGAGCGACCGGCCTGCTGGCACCCGGCACCCCGTGGGTCGTGCTCGTCTTCGCCGCCTGCGGTTTCGCCGCCGCCCGGCAGAGCGCGGCCACCGGGGCCGTACTCCTCGGCTGCGGCGCGGCCGCCGTCGCCGCCGTCACCCTGCTGCGCGACCGCGACCCCGTCGAACTGTGGAACGTGGTCGGCCTCTGCGGCATGTACGCGTACGTCCGCGCCGGCCGGGCCCGCCGCGCCGCCGAGGAGTCCGAACGAGAACGCGCCGTGCTGGCCGAGCGCGCCCACGTGGCCCGGGAGGTCCACGACATCCTCGCGCACTCCCTCTCCGCCCAGCTCATCCACCTGGAGAGCGCCCGCCTGACCCTGGCCACCGGACGCTACGAGGAGGCCGGCGCCCTCGTCGACCGGGCCCGCGCCCTCGCCAAGGGCGGCCTGGAGGAGACCCGCCGGGCCGTCGCCGTACTGCGCGGTGATGCCCCCGCCCCCCGGGAGGCCCTCGCCGGCCTGGCCGAGGAGTACCGCCGCACGACCGGCTCCGCCTGCGCCCTCACCGTCACCCCGGGCCCGCGCCCGCTGCCGCCCGAGGCGGCCCTCGCCGTCGTCCGCACCGCCCAGGAGGCCCTGACCAACGCCCGCAGGCACGCCGCCGGGGCCGACGTCCGGATCACCCTCTCCTACCCGGCGGACCGCTGGGAACTGTGCGTCACCGACTCCGGGGGCACCGGCCCGGGCCCCCACGCCGCGTCCGGCGGCGGGTACGGGCTCGTCGGCATGGCCGAACGGGCCGAACTCATCGGAGCCGCCCTCGACGCCGGGCCGTACGGCCCCGGCTTCCGCGTCCGGCTGGAAGGACCCCTGGCACCGTGACCGAGACCCGCCCCCCGATCCGCGTGGTCGTGGCCGACGACCAGACCGTCGTACGGGAGGGCCTGGTGCTCCTCCTCGGCCTGCTCCCCGGCACCGAGGTGGTCGCCGCCGCCGCGGACGGCGCCGAAGCGGTCCGGCTCGTCGCCGAACACGCCCCCGACGTGGTGCTGATGGACCTGCGCATGCCCCGCATGGACGGGGTGGAGGCCACCCGCCTCATCACCGGGAAGCACCCCGGCACCGGCGTCGTCGTCCTCACCACCTACAGCGACGACGAGTCCGTGCTGGCCGCCCTCAGGGCCGGGGCCCGCGGCTACCTCACCAAGGACGCCGACGCGCAGGAGATCGCCCGCGCCCTGGCGGCCGTACGGGACGGCGCGACCGGCCTGGGGCCGGCGGCGCAGGAACGCCTGCTGGCCGCCGCCGTCGCCGCCGAACCGCCGCGCGCACCCCGCACGGGCCTGCCCGACGGCCTGACGGCCCGTGAGGGCGAGGTGCTCACCCTGATCGCCCAGGGGCACTCCAACCCCGAGATCGCCCGGCGGCTCACCATCGGCAAGTCCACGGTCAAGACGCACGTCAACAACCTCTTCGCCAAGACCGGCGTCCGCGACCGCGCCCAGGCCGTCCGCTACGCCTACCGCAACGGCCTCGCCGACTGACGCGGATCAATTCGGTGGTGCCGCCGTCCGGGCCGGGCCAACGTCGACCATGCCGCCACGGAACAGGCGGGATTCACCGTAGACTTGCGGTTCATGGAGCACTTAGACCCCATCAGCCCACCCGTTGTCGGGAACGCCGTGACGCATGACGCCGTAGTGATCATCCCCGGGATCATGGGCAGCGAGCTGATCGAGACGGACACGGGACGTGTGCTGTGGGGCATGCGGAAAGCGCTCGAGTACTCCGCCCGCTGGCACCACAAGACCGGGATGGCGGCACTCGCCGTCACTGAGGACGAACGGGCCGGACGAACGGGCCGGATCACCGCCGGCCGCCTGCTCAAATTCGCCTCCTGGTCTCCCCTCCTCGGGGGATTCGAGCCATACACCAACCTCGTGCGGGGGATCCTGCCCGCCGTTGCCGACCGGGCCGCGATCTGCGAGTTCGCGTACGACTGGAGGCTCCCGGCCGCGTTCAACGCCCGGCTGCTGGCCGATGCGATCGACCGGCACATGCAGGCGTGGACGGAACACCCCGCGCACCGGGACGCCCTGCGCCGTGACCGGGACGGCCGGCCGGCCCAGGTGGTGCTCGTCGCCCACTCCATGGGCGGCCTGCTGGTCCGGGAGCTGGCCCGGATCCCGGGTGCGATGGACCGCGTCCGGGCGACGCTCACCCTCGGCACTCCGTTCCACGGCGCGGTGAAGGCCACGGCGATCCTCAACCAGGGGCGCGGGGCGCCCGTACCGCTGCCCCACCGCCAGTTGCGCGACCTGGCCCGCACCCTTCCCGGGCTGCACGATCTGCTGCCCTCCTACCGATGTATCGAGACCGATGACGACATGGTCGCTCCGACCCCCGCCGACATCGCCCTCCTCGGCGGCGACCGCGAACTCGCCGAAGCGTCCCTCGACCGCTCGGCGGCGCTGCGGCCCGTACGCATCCCGGGCCATGTGATGGCCGTCGGCATCGACCAGCACACCATGCAGAGCATGCGCCTGAAGGACGGGGTCGTCATCCCCCAGCCGTACGTCTTCCAGCGGCACGCGGACGACTCGGTCATGAGGGACGCGATCGGACGGCCGCTCACGGACAACTGCGGCGGCGACGGCACCGTCTACCGCTACGCCGGACACATCGCCGGAACCGGGGAGGGCGGCACCTACGCCCAGCAGCACGGCGCACTGGCCGCCTGCGGCAGCGCGATCGACCGCGCGCGCGGGCTGCTGACCGGATTGCGCAGCCTCGAAGACCTGGGGCAGCGGCTCGGACGCGGCATGACAGGGCTGGAGGCTCCCGATCTCGTGGCCGTGCAGGAGGAGTTGGAGATCGTGGTCACCGGCGACGACGACCCCCGCCGGATGACCTGCCAGATCCAGGACACCGGCGACACCGATCGCGTCGTCGACTCACTGCGGCTGCCGCCGCGCCGTGACACCTCCGGCGCACTGCGCGTCCGCTGCCGGCTCCGGAATCCCGGTCTGTACCGGATCAGGGTGTCCGGCGGCAGCGAGCCGGTCACTCGGCTGATCCTGGCCAGCGCCGAGGACCCGGACCTCGGCGGCTGACCGGTGTGGGGGGAGGACACGAGCTCCGGGGAACAGCCGGACGAGGACGGCTTCGACATCTACTCCGTGGCGCTCGGCGACTACGTACGGCAGGAGAACTTCGACGCCGACCAGGAGGCCCGGGCGATCGGTGAGCTGCTCGCCCAGTTCGGCGGCGTTCCCGTTCCCTGGGACGTGAAGCCCGCGGAACGCGACCTCGCCCAGGTCGACATGCGGTTGCGGGCCTGGGCCGGCCCGTCCGAGGTCCGGGGCGGCGTGCTGCTCTGGATCGGACACGGCACGTCGAACGCGGAGGACGCCTCGCTCTATGTGCGGGGACACGCCACGGCCGTAGACGACGCGGAGCTCTCCGCCGCAGCCTTGGCCAAGCACGTCATCCAGGCGCGGCGGCTGCGTTCTCACCATGACAAGTGGGACATCGTCGTCGTCGAGGCGTGCGGCGCCGAGGGGTTCGTCGCGCATGCCCTCGCCGTGCTCGGTGCGGCGAGGAGCGCCAGCGGCCTGCTGCTCGTCGGCTCGGGACGCGACGAGGGGATCGGGCACCTGGGCACGTTCCGGCGCACCCTCACGGACGTCCTCACCAACCGCTACTCGGACCACGACACGGAGATCCCCGTCAGCGGACTGGCGCAGCACCTCGACGAGGCGCGCACCCTTTCCGTCTGCGCCCTCAACCTCGGCGGCCTCCCGCCGTTGCGCCGTCGCACCGCCTTCCCGGTCACCGCCTCGGTGGAGAACCACACCCGGCTCCACGAAGCGGTCGACGCGTTGCCCGAAGCAGAGCGTGCGCAGCTCGTCCGCGAGGGGCTCGGCCCGGACGCGGGGGAGCTGTCCTGGTGCTTCGTTGGACGTGCGGAAGACCGGGCCGCCATCGCAGGGTGGCTCGCGGAACACCGCTCAGGCCTGCTCGTGGTCACCGGCCGGGCCGGGTGCGGCAAGTCCGCGCTGCTGGGCGACGTCCTGCTGCACGCCGCCCCCGGCCTCGACGAACTGCTGCCGCTGCTGTCCCAGGCCGGCATCGCGGGCCGGAAACACGAAGGCGCCGCCCCCGAACTGCCCGTGTTCGACGCCACGCTCCATCTGACCGGCGCCACCACGCACGACGTCACCACTCGCCTCGCCGAGGCCCTGTCCGTCGAGATGAGTCCGGACGCCCTGTATCCCGTCGAACGTTCCAACGCCCTCATCCGCGCCCTGCGTTCGGCATCAAGCCCCGACCAGACGTACACGCTCCTCGTGGACGCCCTGGACGAGGCGCACGAACCCGCACTCATCGCCGGCCTGCTGCGCGAACTCGGCACGCTGGACGGCGTGCGCGTCATCGTCGGCTCCCGCCCGTCCTCCTGCGAAGACCCCGACCGCGCCCCGAGCACCGACCAGGACCTCCTCAAGGCTCTCGGTGAGGGCGAGGAGCACGTCCGCGTGCTGTGGTTGCGCCGTGATGCCCAGGCCCTGTCCGAGTTCGTCACGCAAGGCCTGGAGGAGGCACGGGCTGCTTTCCCGGGAGGACCGGAGACGTTCCAGGACGCTGTGCGGCGTGCCGCCGTGCTGATCGTCGGCGACGAGGACGAGGACCGGGACTTCCTGTACGCGGGCCTCGCCGTCCACGAGATCCAAGCCGACCCCGGTCTGCTGACCGCCGATCGCGTCGGCGCACTCACGGATCTGCTGCGCGGCGACCACCGCACCCTGTTCGCCGCCGCGCTCCGCCGACTCGGCGCCCGGCACGCCCGCGCCCCCCGGTTGATCGAGGCCCTCGCGTATGCCCAGGGCAGAGGACTGCCCCGCGCGGACCGGATCTGGGCCGCCGCCGCCTCGGCGCTCGGCGACGGGCCCGCGGGCCAGGTCGGCTCCGCCGACATCGACGACGTTCTCAAGGCGGCGGCGCCCTACATCATGCTGGACGGCGAAGACGGCCAGAGCGTCCACCGCCTGGCACACCGGACCTTCGCCGAGTACTTCACCCAGGCCGGATCGAGTGACGCAGCCGGGCGCGCGCGGCTGGTCGCCGACGCGCTGGTGCGGCTCGCCGATGACAGCGCCGACCGGCCCCTCAACCCCTATCTGGAACGGCACCTCTCCGGTCACACGGCCGCAGCCGGCAGCCATGGGTGGGCCGCCCTCGCCGAACGGCCGATCGTGCTGGACCGGCTGTCGGTACCGGCCGTCGCCACCGACGTCCTCCACGCGCTGGGCACATCGGTCGACCTGCCGCCAGCCGTTCTGGGCGTCCTGGAAGCCGCGCACCTCATGCGGCGGGCCGAACAGGCCGACCGGGTCGGCCAGCGGCAGCTCGGTACGGTCCGCGCGACCGGGATCGCGCCCGGGTGGGAGGAACCGAACGAGGAAACGCGGCGTGCGGGCTGGCAGGTGTGCTGGTCCCGGCTGCTGCCCCGACCGCCCCGGCTGACCCTCGCCTGCCTCGGAGTGCCGGTCCGCTCGCTGACTCCCGTGACCGGACCCGCCGGGAGCACTCTGCTCGCAGCTGTCGACGACAGCGGCGGACTGCATGTCTGGGACCCGGCGCGCGGGTACGCCGCCACGACCGCGGCCGCCCTCTCGCACGGGCCGGTGGCCTTGGTCACCGCCCTGCCGGGCACCACCTGCCTGGCCACCGCCGGCCACGACAAGCGCGTGCGGATCTGGGACCTGTCCGCGCACCGTCCCCACCTCGTCAAGTCCATCGGTAACGGCATGTGGCCGCACTCCCTGCACGGCTGCCGGGTCACGGACCGTGCCGTCGGGGCCCCGACGGGCGCCCCCCTGCTGGCAGTCGGGGACTTCGGCGGCGCGATCCGCATCGTCGACCCGATGACCGGCCAGGTGCGCCACCGGTTCCCTGCCGATGACAACGGACCGGTCTGGGCCCTCACGACCTTCCTGGACGCCGACGGAGCCACGCTCCTCGCCAGTGCGGCGAGCGGCGGCATCCGAGTCTGGGCCGTCGAGGACCGCAGCCGCCGGGGCGAACCCGTGCGCCGTGACGGCGCGACGCCACGGGCCGTGGTCGCGTTCGCGCGACCCGACGGCCGCGGCACGCTGCTGGCCGGCGGATGGGACGACGGCCGGGTCCAGGTGTGGGACCCCGTCACCGGTGAACCCGTCGTCGCGTTCGACTCCGACAGCCCCGTGCACGGGCTGGCCGTCCTCACCGCACCAGACGGCCGCCGTCCGCTGCTCGCCGCCGCCGTGGACGGAGCGGTCCGCCTCTGGGACGCGCTGACCGGTGTGCCCGAAGGGATGACCGGGGCACCGTCGCAGGGCAGCCCCGGCCTCGGCAGCCGGTCCGCGACGGGCCTGGCCATCACCGCCTTTGAGGTGCCGGGCGGCGACACCCTGCTGGCCACCGCCGCCGCCAACGGCGTGGTCAGCGTGTGGAACCCGTACCCCGGACCACGGACCTCCCCCACCAGCACCCGCACGGCCGCCGACGCACACCTGGGCAGGACCGTGCGGCTCACCACCGCCACGGGACCCGACGGCCGCACCGTACTGATCGCCGAGCACGACCGCGGCGCCCTCAACGCCTTCGACGCACTCACCGGGGAACCCGTCGACGTGCCCCCCGGCCGCCACCCCACCGGACCGCCTCCGGGTACCACCCCGGTGCGCGGGCCGAACGGCCTGGCGCTGCGCGCCACGTACGGCAGGAGCGAGCAGATCGTGCTCACCGTCGAGGCGACGGACCGCCCGTACGGAACGCCGCTGAGGGCCCATGAGAACTGGGTCACCGACGTCATCGAATTCACCGCGAGCGACGGGCGGCGCCTCATCGCCTCCTGCGGCGACGGCGACGACTGCACGGTCCGGTTCTGGGATCCCGCGGACCCGACCGGTCCCGCGACTCCCGCCGGCCGCCCGCGCCCCGTCGACCGGAAGCCCTTGTACACCCTCAGGCTCGACACCGAGTGCCTCAGCCTGGCCGACCTCGGTGACGGCCGGATCGCGATCGG
Source organism: Streptomyces sp. NBC_00158 (assembly GCF_045160885.1). Lineage (NCBI taxonomy): Bacteria > Bacillati > Actinomycetota > Actinomycetes > Kitasatosporales > Streptomycetaceae > Streptomyces > Streptomyces sp. NBC_00158. Next base: position 1,335,011 of record NZ_CP108161.1, on the reverse strand, counting down.
AACCGACGAGGGCGTCCTCGTCGTACGTATGGAGTCCTGGCTGCTGACAGGACGGACGGAAGGGGGCCGTGATGTCCGCACCAGCCAAGGACAGTAGCTGGTACGCCCAACTGGTGGACCGGCTCTTCTGCCGGCCCGGGGCCTCGTACGGCCCGTACAAGAGGATCTCCGAACCGGTCATCGTGCTGGAGAACCGGCTGGTGCGGGTGCGGATGCAGACGCCCGGCGACGAATACGAGACGTTCGAGATGTCGCTCTTCGACGGCATCCACGAATTCGCGGGAGAGCTCTGGGAGCACGAGGTGCGCAGCCTGCTGCGGCTCCAGGCGCTCAACCACACGGCACTGCCGCAGATCAGCGACGGCAGTTTCGACGCGACCGAGGGCATCGCCTTCACCATGACCCAGGACAACGGCAGACCGCTGAACATCGACGGGGCCGTCGCCTGGGCGAAGGAGCACCGGATCGCCGCCTTCGAACAGTTCAGCGTCCTCGTCGACGGACTCAGCCAGTTGCACGGCTCAGGCATCCTGCACCGCAACCTCACTCTCGGCGCCCTGCGGGTCAAGACGGGCTACGACGCGGCCTCCCAGCACATGGCCTTGGGCCTCGAACGCTTCGAGATGAGCACCCTCATCGGCAACCTGCTCCGCTCCATGGGCAGCCAGTCTCAGGGAACCGTCGCCCAGCAGAGCATCCGCAAGCTCTACCTGACGCCGCCAGAGGGCGTCGAACAGGCCCGCCACCTCTCCTACTTGGCTCCCGAGACCCACCACTCGCTCTTCGATGCGGTCCCGGCCTCGCGCCGCGACTGGGACACCACGGACGTCTTCGGGCTCGGCGTCCTCGGCTTCGAGCTGTTCTGCGGCCCGATCGACGAGTGCCTTCCAGAGGACTACGCGGGCGTCGCCCGCGCCGACGAGCCCGGTCTGCGCCAGGCGCTGGGCAAACTGCACCGCGCGATGAGGACCCACCTGGCCAACCGCCCCGAGATTCCCGCCGCCCTGACGCGACTGCTGCGGAGCATGCTGGAGTTGCGCCCGGAAGCACGCATCACCTCGTTCGACGCCGCCCGCCGGATCGAGCGGGACTGGGAGGCGGTCTGCGGTGTCTGGGAGGACAAGGACGAGAGCCAGCTCCCCCACCTCGTCGCCTTCATGCCCGACGAGTCCGTCGAGACGATCTACAAGCAGCGCAAATGGGTCTCCCGCAGTCCCGACGACTCGGCCGGCCGCGAGGAGCTGAAGGCGTTCTTCGAGAAGGAGCTGCGCCAGGCCGAACTGGTCAGGTCGCCCAACGGCGCCTTCGGCTACGCCACCGGCCAGGAGGAGAAGCTGCGCGAGGCGGAGTGGGTCCTCATCGGCGAGAGCGCCGTGTGGTTCTGCGCCTACCTCTACGACGACTCCGGCCCGAAGGGCGACCAGCGCATCTTCGACGACACCCTGGTCATCAAGTACCTCCGTGACCGCGACTACGCCCAGGAACTCGTCAACGCCTACCCCCGGCGCCGGCTGTCCCGGATCGACCTGGTTGCCTACAAGGCCCGCCATGACATCTCCCACCACCGCACCGGCCGCCCGTCGTGGGCCCGGCTCACCGAGTCGGTATCAGTGGGCGTGCGGAGCAAGGACCACAAGGACGAGGCGTTCCTCACCGCCCTCGACTTCCTGATCGACTACCAGACCGTGGAGCTCAACGCTCGCAAGTATCCATTCGTCCGTGTCGAAGGGGCAGACGACGCATCGAAGGCCCAGACGAACTCGAACATCGCCGTGCTGACGTACGCCCAAGACCGGGACGACGACTGGCTGCACCGCAATCCGCTGCTAACCGCCTACACGTCGGACTCCCGTCGCCGGCCTCTCTTCGGTGACTTCGTGGAGGATCTGTCCGTGGAAGAGGACGATTTCGTCAAGCTCGACCACTCGGAACGGCCGCACTTCGGCCGCAACCCGGTCCAACTGCAGTTCCTCAGGCGACTCGACGCCCGCTCGATCGAAGTGCGGAGGATCGGCGGAGGGCCGGTCCCGCCATCCGGCTGGGTTCGTCCTTCCACCGATGCCGGAACCGACATCCAGCTCGGCCGGCAGGCCCGGGCCCGGCACTCTCTGGGGAACCTGCCCGGACTCATCCGTGCCCTCCGGGAGCCTCTCTCCATCGACCTCGGCCGGGGGCGCTACAACGAAATCGACGACGGGACCCTTGCGGGAAACGCCTCCGAGGTGATTCGGGACATGCTGGCGATGCACCCCTTCTACGCCCTCCAGGGCCCGCCGGGCACCGGCAAGACCACCGTGGCCACCCGCGCCGTAAGCCGCTATCTGACGATGGAGAAGGGCGCACGCGTCCTGGTCAGCGCCCAGTCGAACTACGCCCTGGACAACCTCGGCATCCGGCTGGCGGAGGAGCTCGCCGACGGCATCGGCAAGGGACAGATCCTGCTGCTGCGGGAGATGTCCGAGGCCCGGGGCATCGACAAGGTTGACGAGCAGTTGCACAAGCACACTCTGCCCGACCTGACTCGCGAGGTCGTACGCGGTATCAGACGGAAGCTGGACGGCAAGCCGGGCACCGCGGGCATGAAGCCGAACGAGGCCGCCCTCGCACGGCAGTGGCTGGAGCAGATCGAGGCCAACCAGGTGGAGATCTCCGACCGGATCAAGGCCGGGGCCAACATCGTCCTCGCCACCTGTTCCATGGCGGCCACGGTCACCGACACGGTCCGCGATCCCTCCGACCTGTTCGACTGGGTCCTGCTGGAGGAAGCGGCCAAGGCGTGGCCGACGGAAGTCGTCACCCCCCTGGTGCTCGGCGTGCGCTGGACGCTCATCGGCGACCACCGGCAGTTGGGCCCGCACCGCGAGGGCGACCTGAGGGCGTTCCTGACGAGCCTTGCCGGCCACAACGACCCCGACGTCAAGCGGCACTACGACGCCCGCGACAGCTATCTGAAGGTCCTCGGACTCTTCGGAGAGCTGTTCCGCCCTCAGCCGCCACGGCCGGCGCAGAGCAGGAGGGTCCCCCCTCTCGGCAGCCTGGAGAGGCAGTTCCGCATGCACCGCGTCATCGCCGAACCCGCGAGCCGCGCCTTCTACCCCAAGGAGCCCCCGGAGCAGGACAGCGAACTGGGCTTGCCGGTTAGCTTCCTCACCACCCACCAAACCGCCAACGAGCCGCACGGCGTCACCAACCCCCCGTTCCTGAAGGGCTCTCCGCTGGTGTGGATCGACACCACCGGGCACCCCGGCTGCGCCGACGAGGGCTACTGGATCAACACCGGCGAGGTCGACCTGGTGGACCGGCTCGTCACCGACATGAGGCCGGAACCGGCAGGCACTTCCGAACCGGATGCCGCTGACGGCCTCGCGGTTCTCACCCCGTACGCCGCCCAGGTCGACCTGCTCAAGCAGCGCGGCTCACTGCGCGGCCGGGTGCACACCGTCCACTCCTTCCAAGGCCGGGAGGCACAGCGTGTGGTCGTCTCACTGGTTCGGTCCACCGTGCGGGGAAACGTCCTGCAGAACGTCGGCCACGTCGGCCAGGCCGAGGTGATCAACGTACTGATGTCGCGCGCACGCCGCCTCCTCGTCATGGTCGGCAGCCTGAGCCACTTCTCCGAGCACGGCGGCTCGGACTGGCGGCTGGTGACCGACACCGTGAAGCGGTTCGGCCGGATCGTCCCCGCCGATGAGTGGAAGTGAGTCATGGCACAGGACGTCGAACTCGCCATCCCCTGCCGACTGGTCACCCTCTCCCTGCTGCTCGGCCCCGAAGAGGGGCTCACCACCCTGGAGGACCTCGTTGCGAAGGCCATCGCGGCCGGCCGCACCACCGTCGAAGGACAGGCCGAACTGTTCGCCCTGCCGCGGCGCATCGTCCTGGACGTCGTGCACAGCCTGTGGCGCAAGGGCCACGTCATGGTCGACTTCACCAGCGGGAACCTGGAACTGACCGACGGTGCCCGCGAGATGATCACCTCGGACGGTTCGCTGCGCGACAGCGCCGTGCGGCAGGAACACCGGCAGTTCCTCTTCGAACCGGTCAGCGGCCGGGTCTTTCCCCCTGATGCCGGCACCCGCAGACCGTCCCCGGCCGGCCTCCACGTACCGCTGCACCAGGTCCTCAGCGAGACCGACCTGCCGGCCGCTGAGCTGCTGCGCGCCGTTCAGACCGCCATCCGCATCGACCGCCGCAGCCGGGGATTCCGGCAGAACGTCCTCGACGTCGGCTTCCGCAGCCCCGTGCTGCGGCCGGCGAGCGAGCTGCGCTGGCTGAGCGCCCATGCGCAGGTATTCGTCGACGACCCCACCGGTCGGATCTCGGTCCGGCTCCTGGACGAGCCGGGGTGGAACTCCCGGGCTCGCGAGCGGATGCGCCAGCACCTGGCCGACCTCGCGGAGCAGCAGCCCGACCTCGCGTTCGTACGCTCGCTGCGTGGCCGGGCCACCCACGAACTCGCCCCCTCCGAGGACGCTGAGACCCTGCTGCGGCGCATGGGTGAGTCCGTCGCCACGCTGTCCGGGGTCGAGCCCAACCAGGTCGAGGAACGACAAAGGGTCCTCGCGGACCTCTCCCGGCGACTGTCGGCACGGATCACCGAGATCACCCGGGCCAAGGCTGCCGTCACCGTCGTGACTCGTGCCGCCGGGCACCAGTGGGCAGTCGAGGAGCTGATCCAGCACGCCGCGAACCAACTGGTCTTCGCCGCTCCGAACATCGGCTATGCGGCACTCAGCGGACTCCTGCCACTGCTGCGCAAGGCATTGGAACGCGGCGTCCACCTGGTCTTCCTCTGGGGCCGCAGCGACAGCGACACCTTGCCCGACCGCGTGAAAACGGCCCTCTACGACCTCCAGGCCCGTCACCCCTCCCGAGTGCTGCTCGCCGACCGGAGCGCCAGGACCCAAGCATGCGTGGTCGTCCAGGACAACCGGCGGGCGTTCGTTGGGACGCACAGCCCGCTCGACGTGAACGCCGTCCGCGACGACCGGGGAGAAGTGGGCGTCCTCATCGAGAGCGCGACCCAGGACGGTCCGCAGGGTGTTCCGCAGTGCGTCACCGACCTGCTCATCTGGGCACGCAAGTCCTTCCCGTACTGGCAGCTCGGCCAGCGCATCCTGGTCCAGGACGACCACTTCGATCCCGTGCCGGAACAGCGCCGCGCCGAACCGGCCGCCGTCCCTCCGCCGGGTGAGGAGGAGGGTCAGGCCGCCGTCCTCCGCGAGGACGCGACCGCCCGTGTCCTGTGGGCCGAGAGCTGGGCGGAGCACCACGCCGTGCTGACGGACGTCCTGCACCGGGCCGATCAGGGCGACCCGGTCGTGGAGATCCTGGAGGACGGGGCCCCGCGGGACCTCGTCCAGCAGGCCCTCCAGAATGCGACCCGGCTCCTGCTGCTGGCCGACGACATCCAGGACGCCCAGGCCTTCGACGAACGGTTCGTGGCCTCACTCCGCGAGCGCGTCGACCGGGGCGTCGACGTGCAGGTGATCCGGCCGAGCGCAGGCGGCCAGAAGCGGCCCGTGGACCAGCCGGCGCTCAAGGAACTGCTCCGCCGAGGTCTGAAGATCCGTGACAAACGGGCCGGAGCGCGGGCCGCGGTCTGGGACGACGACGCGGTCCTCGGCAGCCTGCCGCTGCTCCGTGAACGCCGGCGCGCCCTGCCGCCGTCCGAGCGCACCAGCCACGTCGGCGTCCACATCCGTGGCGCGAACGCGGTCGGCCGGATCGCCGCGGAGCTGGGTATCACCCCCGTGAACGTCCCCGAGCCGACCACCCCTGCCGAGCTGGAGGGCCATACCAGAGGCACCACCGCCGTCGCGCTGTCCCTGCGGGTCGAGGCCCGCTCCGCGCGGGGCAGCACCCGGTACGCGGCGATCGTCGCCGAACGGCTGCGCCAGGTCGACGACCTTTGGGGCGTCCTGGACGTCTGGCACGGCACGGCCCCGCCCGAGGAACTGCGCCCGGTGGTCGCCGCGGCGCTCGTCCAGGAGCGCGAATCCCGTGGAGAGCACTGGTTTCGCTGGGCGGACTGGCTGATCGCCGACGCCTGGGACCGGCGCGCCTTCGTCGAGGCCTCGCTGCTGGGCCGGCTCCTGCGCGCCGACGAGAAGACGGTGCCGCCGGCCGCCTGCACCGCGGCCGCGGCGATCGAGACCGGCCCGCTGGGCACGGCACTGGAGCATGCGGCGCTGGAGCTCGCCGACTGCGAACCGGCCGCACAGGCTGTGGGCGCTGCGGCCGGCCTCGCCGAGACGCTGCTGCGCACCCTGCCGGGCGACGGACCGGCCGTGCTGGAGCTGCTCGGAGAGGCATTGCCGCCCTCCTGGCGGGAGCTGGCCGCGGCCGCCCTACGCTACCGGGCGGACGGTAACGGCGCACTCCCGCTGGCCCTGCTCATGTCCGAGCTGTCCCGGGTGACGGAGCTCGGCCAGACGGCCGAGCAGTGGAATCAACTCAGTTACAGGATCGGGCACTTGGAGCAGTTGCACCGCTTCACCTTCGACTCGGGCAAATTCCTGCACCGGGAGCTGTTCTCCAAGGACGGGATGCTGTCGTCGATCCGGATAGCAGCCGAGGTCGACACGGAGGAGTGCGTACGGATCCAGGCAGGCCTTCCCGCCAACGTCCGCCGCCACCTCGACCAGATCGTGGCCGACGGTGGGCGTCCCGAAATCCAGTGGGGCAACCAGCGCACGTTCCTGCACACGATTGAGGACATCGTGCGCCGCGCCAGGTCCCTCACCCCCCTGCCCAACGGGCCCGGCACCACCGCGGGAGCGGCGGCGGAGCTGGCGGGCTGCGCGGAGCTGGCCGAGCTGATCGCAGCCAGGTGGGACGCGCTGTTCAGTGACGCGGGCGGCCTCGGCCGCCCCTACGGGGCGCCCCTGCTGGCCCTGCTGGAACGGCTCGATCCGCTCGCCCAATGGCACAGGTCGCAGCGAAGCAGGAGGACCGAGGAACGATGACGGACGCCTACGAGTCACTGCGGTCCCTGCTCGCGGTGTGGCCGGGCAGGTTCCGCTTCCCCGAACTGCTGGTGGCACTCTCCGAAGGCCGCACGAAACCTCTGGAGGACCTGGCCGTCGCCGGCCTCACGGGGATCGCCGGGGACCACGACGAGTACCGGGCCTGCGCCAGGCTCATCTCCGACGGGGAGTTCCGGATCGCCGAGGAGATGCTCGCCGAGTGCCAGGCACTCGAAGGCGCACAGACCGACGATCTGCGCACCCGGCTCGGCCGGCGCCGGGCCGAGTGCCTGGAACTGGTCCTGGGCCGGGTCCAGCACCTCATGGACCGGGCAGTCGCGGCCGACGTGGACGCCGTACCCGAGCGGGAAGCACTCACCGCACTGTGCGCGCGATCGTGGCCGCAGGCGGACGAACGCCTGCGCGCCGATGAGGAGGCCCTGCAAGGCGTACTGGACGAGAAGCGGAGGGTGCTGCGCGGCAGATGCGAGGAGGCGGCCGCACAGGGCATGGAACCGGACACGCTCGGCGTGTGCGAGGAGCTGCTGAAGGCAGGGCAGCTGCGTCTGGTCGCACTGCTGCTGGCCAACGGAGCTTCACCCCGCCCGGGACCGGAGGCAGTCCCACCGCTTCGGGGCTGGGCATATGCCGGGGAAACCCCCTCCGAGGTCCTGAAATGGCATCTCGACGCGACCGTCCGACCCGTGAGTTTCGACCGCTGGCGGCCCACCGGCCCGGCGGGCAAGGAACTGCTTGAGGCCTACGCCGCGCTCGCCGACAGCAACGAGGCCACCGCGGCCCGGTTCTCCCGGGCGCTGACGGAGTTCCTCGGGGGCGGCGACCGCCCCCAGCCGCCGGTGCACCGCGTCGAGGGCGGGTACCTCACCGCGATCACCGGGGTGTTCACCGACGAGGAGACCGCACGGTTCTGGCCCACGGGCAGCGTCGAGCTCTTCGTCGCCGCTCCGGAGACCGAGCACCGGCCCGAGACGGACCTCGGCCGGCCCTACATCGCGGTGGGCTGGTCCTTGTGGGCGCAGACGCTCCCCGAGCGGACCCCTTGTGCCGTGCTCGACCTCGGCCACCTCGTCGAACTGGTCACCCTGCGTGCGCATGTTCCCGTGCAACTGCTCAGAGTGCTGGGGAGGCAGTGGCCGCTCGACGTGTTCACCGGCGGGTCCGCCGCCTCACTGGAGGCACTGCTCGGCACCGACCCCGGGCAGTGGTGGCACGTCCTGCGCTGGATGGTCGACCTCGCGGGGCTGGGGGACCTCACGACCGCCGACGCGTTGACGTTCCAGACCGGCCCCGATGCGGCGCTGCTCCATCTCTTCCTGGAGTTCCTGGCACGTCCGAAAGCCGGGTCGCAGGAGCGGGACGGGTATGCCGTCGTGCGGGACTGCGCCAGGAACCAGCCGTTCGCCCAGGCGGTCGAGCGCACGGTACTCGCCCCGATCGCGGATTCGGCAGCTTCCCAGGTCGCCTTCTGGGCCGCGCTGTCCGCCGCGGTGCCGGGGCAGCAGGTCACGTTCGAAGAGATCCTGCTGAGTGCTGCCTCGGTAGCGGGGGACGGCATGTTCGACGATGCCCACGAGACCGAGGTCCGGCATGGTCTGGCCCGGCTGGCAACCCTTCCGCTGGCCGAGCGGGCCGACGCCGACGAGGTCCGGTTGCACCGGTGCGGGGTCCTTCTCGTACTCGGGGGCGACGCCGACCGGAAACTGGAGCAGGCCGTCGCCCGCATGGCGGAGGAGGCCAGAGAGACAGGTGCCGACCCGAGCCGCGCCTTCCGGCTCGCGGACTGGCAGCTGTACCGCTATGCCCTACACCCCGGGCTGCGGCACTACGAGCAGATCGCCGACGGGCCCGGCACCACCGCCGAGGAACTGGAGGCCGCCGCCGAAGCCCTGACCGGCACCACGGACGAACTTTCCGCAAGCCTGTCGGCGGAGGGCGAGTCCGACGTCTCCGTGACGCTCCTGGAGATGAGGAACCCGTTCGCCATCCACTACCCCGAGGTGAAACTACAGGTCCACTCGCCGGACAACTGCCGGGTGAGCATTTCGGACGCTGGTCTCCAGCGGATCCTCTACGAGCTGCTCTCCAACGCGGCTGAGGCGTGTGCCGTGAACGGCGATGCGACCGTGCGGGCGACTGTCGCCCCACTGAGCGCGGAGTTCGCCATCGACATTCAGGACAATGGTCCGGGCCTGGCCTACTCGGAGGAGACCGAGCACTTCGTGTTCCGCAAGGGCGAGTCGACTCGCGGACCGAACCGGGGCACAGGTCTGTACATCGCCCGCCGACTGGCACGCGACGTGGACGGAGACCTCAATGTCCGGTCACGCGTTCTGGGGCATCCGGTACTCCAGGGTGCTCACTTCCGGCTGCTGCTCCCACGGGCTTGAGATGCTTGTGGCGAGCCGGTGTGGCCACTGCCCCCTCACCTCGGCGGAGCACCCGCGGTAGGTGCCGGGTGGGCCGGGGCCCGGATTTATTCGCTGGTGCCGTGCCTTGGGTCGAGGATATGGTCCTGTTCGTTCCGAGGCGCGGCTGTGTCCTGTGCCGGGGAACGGTGTTGTTCCGTTGAGAAGAAGCAGGAGGTGAGGACATTGATGACTGTCACGGAGACGGGCACTGCCCGCATTCAGGAGTTCGTCATCGTTTCCACCCCTGTGGCCTCCGGCTGACCTCACACCCAACGCACCGCCGCCGGGCGGGCGCTGCCGGGGCCACCCTTCGAAGGGTCCCCCTTGACTTCCCTCTCTTCCTCCTCCCGGTCCCTCACCTCCCTCGCCGCCCTCGGCTGGGACGAGGCCTGGGCCGCCGAGTTCGCCCCGTACGCCGCCCAGGGACTCGTCCCGGGCCGCGTCGTGCGGGTCGACCGAGGCCAGTGCGACGTGATGACCGAGGACGGCGTGATCCGTGCCGACACCGCGTTCGTCACCCCCCACGACCCGCTCCGGGTCATCTGCACGGGCGACTGGGCCGCCGTCGAGACGACCGGCAACCCGCGCTACGTGAAGGCGTACCTGCCGCGCCGGACCGCCTTCGTACGCTCCACCTCCTCGCAGCGGTCCGAGGGGCAGATCCTCGCCGCCAACGTCGACCACGCCGTCATCGCGGTCTCGCTCGCCGTCGAGCTCGACCTCGGCCGCATCGAGCGGTTCCTCGCGCTGGCCTGGGAGTCGGGCGCGCAGCCGCTGGTCGTCCTGACCAAGGCGGACCTCGTCCCCGACCCGGCCGCCCTGGCCTACCTGGTCCAGGACGTGGAGACCGCCGCCCCGGGCGTCCAGGTGCTCACCGTCTCCTCCCACACGGGGGAGGGCACCGACGTCCTCGCCGCGGTCGTCGCCGACGGCACGAGCGTGCTGCTCGGCATCTCCGGCGCGGGCAAGTCCACGCTGGCGAACGCGCTGCTCGGCGCCGACGTCATGGAGGTCCAGGAGACCCGCGAGGTCGACGGCAAGGGCCGCCACACCACCACCACCCGCAACCTGCTCGCCCTGCCGGGCGGGGGCGTCCTCATCGACACCCCGGGCCTGCGCGGCGTGGGGCTCTTCGACGCGGGAGCGGGGGTGGGGCAGGTGTTCTCGGAGATCGAGGAGTACGCGGAGCAGTGCCGCTTCCACGACTGCGCGCACGAGTCGGAGCCGGGGTGCGCGGTGCTGGCGGCGGTGGCCGAGGGGGCGCTCCCGGAGCGCCGCCTGGACAGCTACCGCAAGCTGCTGCGCGAGAACCAGCGGATCGTCGCCAAGACGGACGCCAGGCTGCGGGCGGAGCTCGCGCGGGACTGGCGTCTGAAGTCGGCGGAGGGCCGGGCCAACTACGCGGCGAAGCGCGGCCGCTGATCCCCTGGCCGGGGGGTGTGACACCGTGCGGGACCTCTGGCCGGGGCGGGGCCGGCCCCGTGCGGGGCCCCCGCCGGGGGTGCGTGGCGCGCCTGGCCGGGCCGTGCCGGTGCGTGCCCGTCGCGACCTGGGCTGGGTGTCCCGCTGCGCGGGGCCGGTTCCCCTACCCGCCCTTCGCCCGTTCCCCGGGGCTGCGCCCCGGACCCCCTGGGGGCTCCGCCCCCAGACCCCCGCGCCTCAAACGCCGGCGGGGCTGGAGGGTGCCGGCGGGGCTGGATTTGCCGCTGCGCGGCAATTCCAGCCCGCGCGGCGTTTGAGCGCACCGGGCGCGGAGCGCCGGTTTCTCAGCCTCGCCGGCGTTCGAGGCGCGGGGTCAGGGGCGGAGCCCCTGGGAACGGTGGAAGGGCGGGTAGGGGACCCAGCCCCGCGCAGCGGCCCAACCACCCGCAGACGACCCACCGGCCGCGGCCACGCGCACCGGCCCCGCCCCACAGGCCGCTGGACGGAGTCCGGCGCAGCGGGCCCGAAGCCCGCGAAGCGCCCCGGCGCCGAGCGGCGCGAGGACCGCGTCAAGGAGGGGACGGACGGAGTCCGGCGCAGCGGCGCGAAGCCGGGGAGGTCGCTCGCGGCCGAGCCCCGCGAGCGGCGCGTCAGGAATCGGCAAGGAGCGTGCCGAGCCACGCCGCCGTCACCGCGAGGCACGCGAACAGCTCCACCAGCACACTCGTCCCCACCGCCCGCATCACCGCCCGGACCGACGCCCACGCCTCCCCGTGCGTGCCCAGCCGGCGGCGTTCGCAAAGGTAGATGCCGCCCACGAACCCCGGCACCGCCCCCAGCACCGGCAGCAGGACGAAGCCCGCCACCGCGCCCGCGCCCGCGTACGCCGCCATCCGGCGGGTGACGCCGACGCCCCGCAGCCGTCTCGGCGGCAGCTGCCACTTCACCACCTGCACCACCAGCAGCAGGGCCGTCGAGGCGACCAGGACCGCCCACGCGGCCGCGGACCGCTCGTGCAGGGACCACCACAGCAGGGCCGCCCACACCAGCAGCGTCCCCGGCACCCCCGGGACCAGCACCCCCACCACCCCGAGCAGCAGCACCACCCCGACCAGGAGCAGCTGCGGCAGGTCCATGCGCCCAGCGTGACCGACCCCCGGCTATCGGGCCACCCAGCCCCGTTCGTACGCGTGCCAGCCCAGCTGGAGCCGGGTGGTCACGCCCGTCAGTTCCATCAGCCCCTTCACGCGCCGCTGCACCGTCCGCAGGCCGAGCTCCAGGTGCTTGGCCACGCTCGCGTCCGTCATCCCCGCCAGCAGCAGGGAGAGGATCTCCAGGTCGGTGGTGTCGGGGCCGCCGTCGCCCTCCTCCGGGTGGCCGGTGGCGCCGAGCCGCAGCGGGAGGGACTCCCGCCACACCGCCTCGAAGAGGCCCCGCAGCGATTCGAGCAGGCCCGACGCGTGTACCACGAGGGCCGCCGGCTCCGCCCCGCGGGCCGTCAGCGGGACCATGGCGAGGCTGCCGTCCGCGATCAGCAGGTGCGTGGGGACCGCCGCCGATACCCGGATGCGTTCACCGCGCGCCAGCGCGCTGGAGGCCTCCCGCATACCGGTCGGCAGGGTGAGCACCTCCCGCTCGATCACCACCCGGTACTCGACGCCCCGTACGGCCGCCCGGTCCCCGTCGTCGTCCTCCCGCGCTGACACCAGCGCGCAGACCTCCCGCGTGGCGCCCAGCCGGAGCTGCTGGAAGCGGTGGGCCACGGCGCTCGCGCCCGTCACCACCTCCACCAGGTCGTGCACCGCCGGTTCGGCCGCCTCCGCCCGGTACTCGCGCGCCAGCAGCGTGGCGGCCCGTTCCGCCCGTTCCAGTTCGTCGCGCTGCCGGGTCAGCAGGGCCCCGAGGGCGGCGCCGGGCGGCGCGGCCACCCAGCGGCCCGGATGGGCGGGGGAGCGGGCGGCCAGCCCCTGGCGTTCCAGGTGCCGCAGTGCCAGCTCGGTCTGCGCAGCCGGCAGCGTCAGCCGGTGCGCCAGGTCGGGCACCTCCGCCGCCCCCAGTGCCACCAGCGCCCGGTACGCCGTTTCCTGGCCCTCGTCCAGGCCTATCGCTCCCAGCAACCCGTCCACCCCCACTCCCCAGGGCCGCTCCCGGCGGGAAGCGGCCACGGCGCGAACCCGCCGCCGCCATCTTCGCCGCACGCCCCGCCGCTGCGCCAAGGAGGTCCCGCCCGGACCTCCCGGAGGGTCGATCGGACATGCCAATTCCGATGGTTCGTGCGGATGGTGGGGGAGCGTCCCACGGGGTGGCGGCCCGGTGGGCCCTTTTCCCGGATTCGGGGTTTTCCGCCGCCCGGTCGCGCCCAGAATGGGGGCATGAGTCAGCAGGGCGCGCAGGACTGGTGGCAGAAGCTGTACGAGGACCCCGACGCGGGCCCCGCCCCCGACCCGGGGGACACCCTGGACCAGCGCTTCCGCTCGGCGTCGGTCCTCGTGACGGATCCCTCCCCGCCCGGGCCGGACGCGTCCGGCCCTTCGCCGTCGGAGCCCGCACCCCCCGGGCCCTCCCTGCCCGGCCCGCGCCGGGAGCCGCCGGCGGGCGTGGCGCCCGCTGCGACGGGGACCCCGGCAGTGCCCCCGCCACCGCCCGGGTACCGGGCCGCCGCCCCGCCGGAACCGCCCGCGCCCCCCGTACCGCCCGCGCCGCCGGAGCCGCCCGCGCCGCCGGACCCGCGGGTGGCCGGGGAGACGGCGTACGCGCAGGGGAACGTGGCCGTGCCCGCGGCGCCACCCGCACCTCCCGCCCCGCCCCGCGAGCCGACCGGGCGGCCGGCGGTGCGGTACCTCGGCGACCGCGCCCCCACCTACGCCGCCGAGCCGGGGGCGCTGCCCGCCGCCGACCCGGCCGCGCTGGACTTCCTGACACCGGACACCGTCCTGGAGGGCGCCCGCTACGGGACGTACACCTTGCGGGCCGCCTCCCTGCGCGGGGACTCCGCCCGCTACCGGGGAGAGGCCCGGCGGGACTTCCTGCTCACCGCCCGCTTCGGCAGCGGTGACGAGGCCCTGGTCCTGGTGGTGCTGGCCGGCGGGGACCGGGCCGCCCCCGGCGCCCGGGAGGCCGCCGCCGAGCTGGGCCACCTCGTCGCGGCGGCCGTCGGGCGCAGCCGGGAGCGGCTCGCCGACGACATCCGGGCGGGCCGGCGCGAGGCCCTGCTGTCGGGGCTCCAGCGCCTCACCGACCGGGGCTACGGACGGCTGAGGGCCCGCGCCGCCGAGCTCGGGCTCGCGGAGGAGGCGTACACCGCCGGGCTGCGCGGGCTGCTGCTGCCGCTGGACCCGGACTGCCCCCACCGGATCTGCTTCGGCGCGGGCGCCGGCGGGGTGTTCCGGCTGCGCGGGGGCCGCTGGCAGGACCTGGAGGAGGACGGCGCCGCGCCCGGCGGCACCGGCTTCCGGTTCCGCGCCTCGGTGGCCCGGCCGGGTGACACCCTGCTGCTCTGCTCCGGCGGCCTCGCCGAGCCCATGCGGGAGGAGAGCCTGCTCCCGGCCGAGCTGTCCGCCCGCTGGTCGCAGGGGGAGCCGCCGGGCCTGGCGGCCTTCCTCGCCGACACCCAGCTCCGCCTCAAGGGCTACGCCGACGACCGGACGGCCGCCGCGCTCTGGGAGGCGTAACCGCGCGGGACGTGCGTGGATGGAAGGCGCACACGGCTCGCGGGGAACCGGAGAGGGCGTCCTTCCATGGCCAGGCAGAACGTGGCGGAGCAGTTCACGGACATCCTCGTGCGCGCGGGCGTGCGCCGGATGTACGGGGTCGTCGGCGACAGCCTGAACCCGGTCGTCGACGCGATCCGCCGCACGGGCGGCATCGAGTGGATCCAGGTCCGCCACGAGGAGACGGCCGCGTTCGCGGCGGGCGCCGAGGCCCAGATCACCGGCCGGCTCGCCGCCTGCGCGGGCTCCTGCGGCCCCGGCAACCTCCACCTGATCAACGGCCTCTACGACGCGCACCGCTCGATGGCCCCCGTCCTGGCCCTCGCCTCGCACATCCCCTCCGGCGAGATCGGGCTCGGCTACTTCCAGGAGACCCACCCCGACCAGCTGTTCCGCGAGTGCAGCCACTACAGCGAACTGATCTCCAACCCGGCGCAGATGCCCCGGCTGCTCCAGAGCGCCGTCCAGCACGCCATCGGCCGCGGCGGCGTCAGCGTCGTCGCGCTGCCCGGGGACATCGCCGCGCAGCCCGCCCCGGAGAAGGCGGTGCAGCACGCCCTGGTCACGGCCCGGCCGACCGTACGGCCCGGCGACGGGGAGATCGAGAAGCTGGTGCGGCTGATCGACGACGCCGACCGGGTCACGCTCTTCTGCGGCAGCGGCACCGCGGGCGCGCACGCCGAGGTCATGGAGTTCGCCGGCCGGGTCAAGGCCCCCGTCGGCCACGCGCTGCGCGGCAAGGAGTGGATCCAGTACGACAATCCGTACGACGTCGGCATGAGCGGCCTGCTGGGGTACGGCGCCGCCTACGAGGCCACGCACGAGTGCGATCTGCTCGTCCTGCTCGGCACGGACTTCCCGTACAACGCCTTCCTCCCCGACGACGTGAAGATCGTCCAGGTGGACATCCGCCCCGAACACCTCGGCCGCCGCTCGCAGCTGGACCTCGCGGTGTGGGGGGACGTGCGGGAGACCCTGCGCGCGCTGAACGCGCGGGTGCGGCCGAAGGAGGACCGCCGCTTCCTGGACCGGATGCTGAAGAAGCACGCGGACGCACTGGAGGGGGTGGTGAAGGCGTACACGCGCAAGGTCGAGAAGCACACGCCGATCCACCCCGAGTACGTGGCGTCCGTCCTCGACGAACTCGCCGACGAGGACGCGGTGTTCACCGTCGACACGGGCATGTGCAACGTGTGGGCGGCGCGCTATCTTTCCCCGAACGGCAAGCGGCGCATCATCGGCTCCTTCAGCCACGGTTCCATGGCCAACGCCCTCCCGCAGGCCATCGGCGCACAGTTCACGGACCGCCGCCGTCAAGTGGTGTCCATGTCCGGTGATGGCGGTTTCTCGATGCTGATGGGAGATTTCCTCACCCTGGTGCAGTACGACCTGCCCGTCAAAGTGGTTCTCTTCAACAACTCCTCCCTGGGCATGGTGGAGTTGGAAATGCTGGTTTCCGGCCTCCCCTCGTACGGGACGACGAACCGGAACCCGGACTTCGCCGCGATCGCCCGCGCGGCGGGCGCCTACGGGGTCCGGGTGGAGAAGCCCAAGCAGCTCACGGCCGCTTTGAAGGACGCGTTCCGGCACAAGGGACCGGCTCTGGTGGACGTGGTGACGGACCCCAACGCCTTGTCGATTCCACCGAAGATCAGTGCCGAGATGGTGACCGGATTCGCATTGTCCGCCAGCAAGATCGTGCTGGACGGAGGGGTCGGACGGATGATCCAGATGGCTCGATCCAACCTACGCAACGTGCCCAGGCCCTGAGCCCGAAGGAGTGCGGACCGTCGCCGGGGGCATGCATTCCGTAGACCTGTTCGAGACCACGGGCAGAGCGATACGGGGAGGTATGTCGCCGTGCGGGTGGGGGCGAGGACCGGGAAGACGTGGCGGACCGAGCGGCCGGTGGCGCGGGAGCCGTCGGCGGGCGCCGAGCAGGACCGCGCCGAGATGGCGCGCAGCGTGCGCAGGGCCGATCTGAAGGCGGTGGGCGAGGTCCGCCGGGCACTGCGGGAGCTGGTGCGGCACCGCTGCCGGGGCGAGACGGCCGAGGTGGCGGAGCTGCTGATCACCGAGGTGGTCACCAACGCCCTGGTCCACACCGACCAGGGGGCCGAGGTGTCCGCGACCGTCCGGGCCGGCAGGCTCAGGGTCGAGGTCCGCGACCACGCCGGGCGCCTGCCCCGGCCGCACGTACCGTCCGCCGACGACGGTACGCACGGCCGTGGACTGGTCCTGGTGCAGGCGCTGGCCGACGCCTGGGGCGTGGACCCGCTCGCGATGGGGCGCGGCAAGGTGGTCTGGTTCGAACTCGGGGCCCCGGCCGCGGCCGTGGCTCAGGCCTGAGCGTGCGGAGGCGGGGCGCCCAGGGGGTGCCCCGCCTCCGTCATCGTGCGGTCCGGTCAGCCGAACTGCTGCTCCAGGTCCTTCAGTTTGCGCTCCAGGGAGTCGAGCCGGGGGATCGTCTGGGTGTCGTCCTCGGCGGTGAGGTCCACCGTCCGGGACCCGGACGGATCAGGGGACTCGGTTCCGTTCACGGCCTGCAGGGAGGGCCTTCGTCGTAGGGGCAGCTGTCCCGTTTCCGATATGGCCGGCTCCGCGCCGACCGGCGCGGAGCCCGTCCCGGGGGTCAGCCCCGGCAGGTCGACCTGACGCGCCCGGGCCCGCCCGAACGCCCTGTGCTGCCGGCCCAGCGCCTTGATGCGGGCGCGGTCCAGGCGGTGCTGTTCCCGCCTGCGGTGCCGGTCCTGTTCGCGCTCCTTCTTGTCCTCGCGCACCTCGTCCACGGCCTCGTCGAGGGTGCGCACGCCCTCCAGCAGCATCAGGGACCAGGCGCCGAAGGTCTCGCGGGGTGCCCGCAGCCACCGGACCATGCGGATCTGCGGCAGCGGGCGCGGGATCAGGCCCTGTTCGCGCAGGGCCGCGCGGCGGGTCTGCTTGAGGGCCCGGTCGAAGAGCACCGCCGCCGAGAGCGACATCCCGGCGAAGAACTGCGGGGCGCCGTCGTGGCCCGTGCCCCGGGGGGCGTGGACCCAGTTGAACCAGGCGGCCGCCCCGGCGAAGAGCCAGACCAGCATCCGGGAGCCGAGGGCCGCGTCGCCGTGGCTGGCCTCGCGGACGGCGAGCACCGAGCAGAACATGGCGGCGCCGTCGAGGCCGAACGGGACCAGGTACTCCCAGCCCCCGGAGAGGTTCAGGTTCTGCCGGCCGAAGCCGACGAGCCCGTGGAAGGAGAGCGCGGCGGCCACCGCGGCGCAGCAGAAGAGCAGGACGTACGAGGCGGTCCCGTATACGGCTTCCTTGCGGCGCCGCCGTTCCTCGCTGCGTTCCCAGCTGTCGTCGGCCGTGGCCTTCTCGCCCTCACGCTTGCCCCGGGCCACCACCGCCACTGCCGCAAGCACGCCCAGGATCAACAGGCTGCCGGGCAGCAGCCAGTCCAGCGATATGTCGGTCAGTCTCATGCGGATGTCCCTTGCCTCGCGTATGCGGCTTTCCGGGCGCCATAGTGGCGCAGCCGGTCAGTGGTGCACGTGGGTTTCGGGGCAAGTGGACGCCATCGGGGGGCGGGTCCCGTCGGATAGGGTGTTGTGGGTCGAACTGACGCTCGTGTCTGTCGAGTTGAGTTCGATTTCACTTCATCCGCACGGGTGGGTTCAGCCGCCGGCCGCCGTGAGCCGGGTGACGCGGTCGGCGTCGCAGGTGCGCGGACAGGTCGTACAGGTGTCCTCCGGGCGGATCGTGTAGAAGAAGCAGCAGCTCGCCCGGTCCCGGGTGGTCAGCTCCGCCCCGCCGGGGCCGGCGAGGGTGCGGAAGCCGGCCGCCCCGGCGTACGGGGCGAGCGCGCCCGGCAGCAGCAGTTCCAGCTCGCGCACGGCCCGCCGCTCCTCGCCGAGCAGGCTCCCGAGGTACCAGAGCCCCTCGACGACCTCGTCGGCGGCCATCGCCCACAGGGCGCGGCGGCCGCGCCGCATCCGCGGGCCGAAACCTTCCAGCAGCGGTCCGAGGTGCTGGGCCACCGCTGCCCGCACCTCCTCGCGCAGGGCCTCCTCGCCGGAGACGACCCGCGCCCCGGGGAGGGCGGCCGCCGGGTCGTCCGGCAGGCAGGCGAACTCCTCGACGCGTACGGACATCAGCCCCCGGGTCCGGTGGAACGCCACCCGGTCCACGGGCAGCCGGGGCACCCGGCGGTCCAGGAACCACGGGACGGTGATCAGCAGGCAGGCCGGCCAGGCGTACCGGTGGAGGCCGAACCCGGCCACCACGTCGGGCCGCCCCCGGCGCCCGTAGTCCCGCAGCACCTGGGCCTCGTCCCACGCGAGGTGGGTGTCCAGCGCCGCCGCGCCCGCCGCGAGCTCGTGCGCGCCGACCCAGCCCACACCGCGAGGGAGGGGTTCGTGCGCGCCGCGCTCCTCGGCCCGCAGGCCCGGGTAGGCGGCCGCCAGGCGCTCGTACGCACGCGCCACCGGAGAGCCGGCCGGGGCGGGTGCGGACGGGAGCAGGACGGGAACAGCCGAGCCGGGCATGGCGGACCACCGAATCACGCGTCGTGAGGAAAGGTAAGCCTTACCTTAGCTGATCTCGGGGGGTGTGGGGAGCCCGGGGACGCCCGAGTTCCGCCTATCCTCGGAACCGGTCGAGACCCGGAGGAGGACCGAGTGCACGGAGCGGCCCACGCCCTGGTGTCGGACGAGCATGCCCCGCAGGGGCGGGAGCCCCTGATCCCGCCGCAGAAGGTGCTGCGGCATTCCGTGCGGGGACAGGTCCTCGACGCGCTGCGCGCCGCCCTCGTGGACGGGGAGCTGGTGCCGGGGGAGATCTACTCCGGCCCCGCGCTCGGCGAACGCTTCGGCGTGTCCGCCACCCCGGTCCGCGAGGCGATGCAGCAGCTCGCGCTGGAGGGCGCGGTGGAGTGCCTGCCCAACCGGGGCTTCCGGGTGCTGAGCCGCACCCCGCGCGGCCAGGCGGAGCTGTCCGAGGTCCGGGCGCTGATCGAGGTCCCGGTGATGCTCCGGCTGGCACGCTCCGTGCCGGCCGCGACCTGGGAGTCCCTGCGGCCGGCCGCCGTGGCCGCGGCGGAGGCCGCGGAGGAGGGCGACCTGCCGCGCTACGCGGAGGCCGACCGGGCCTTCCACCGGGCGGTGCTCTCCCTGTCGGGCAACGGCCAGCTGGTGCGGATCGCCGAGGAACTGCACCGGCGGGCGCAGTGGCCCCTGCCGGGTGCTCCGCGGGTTCGGCGGGGGGACCTCGTCGCCGATGCGGCGGAGCACTCGGCGCTGCTCGATGCGCTGGCCGCGCAGGATCTCGGGGCCGTGGAGTCCCTGGTCCGGGCCCACTTCGCCGGCGCGTAGCCGCTCCCGCTGGGGGTACCGCTGCGCGGGGCGAGGTCCCCGCCCCGCCCTTCGCCCGTTCCCCGGGGCTGCGCCCCGGACCCCCTGGGGGCTCCGCCCCCAGACCCCCGCGCCTCAAACGCCGGCGGGGCTGTCTTTAGCCCGTCCGGCGTTTGAGGACCGGGGTCAGGGGCGGAGCCCCTGGGAACGGTGGAAGGGCGGGTAGGGGACCGGCCCCGCAGGGAGTCGGCAGCACCCTGGGCATCGGCCGTCGGCCCGCGCCCGGACCACCGCCCCGCGGGGAGTCGGCTACGCCGCCGGGGCCAGTTGGTCCGCCAGCCAGGTCGGGATGCCGCCCAGGAGGTGGAACAGGCGGCGCGCCTCCGCGCGCAGCCGGGCGGCCTCCGGTTCCGGTTCGACCTCGGCCAGCGCCGCCAGCGCCGGCGCGGTGCCGACCAGGAACCCCAGGTCCTCCCGGATCCGCAGCGATTCCGCGAAGCCCTTGCGGGCCTCGGCGACCTCTCCGTCCCGCAGCGCCAGCGCGGCCAGGTGCCGCCAGGTGAACGACAGCAGCAGGGTGTCCCCGTGCGCCACCGCCCCCGCGTGCGCGCGGTCGTACGCCGGCCGGGCCGCCTGCGGGGCGTCCGCCAGGTGCTCGGCGACCAGGCCCCGCCGGAAGTCCAGCAGCGGGCGGGTCCGCGATCCCGGGGACAGCAGCGCCGCCGCGCGGCCCAGCGCCGAACGGGCCTCGTCCGCCCGGTCCCGTACGCCGAGCACGGTCGCCGCGTACGCCAGCTGGCCCCGCTCGCAGGCCGCCGCGCCCCGTTCGTCGTCGTCCCGGGCCACCGCCTCGGCCACCCGCAGCGCGTCCTCCGCGTCCGACCAGCCCTGGCCGGTGAACAGGCACCGCTCCACCAGGAGCGCGGTGCGCTGCACCGCCGCCCCCGCGTCGTGCGCGTGCGGCGTCAGCAGGGCCGCCGCGTCCGTCCAACAGCCGCGCGAGCGCAGCCGCCATATCGCCCGCTGGAGGGGGTCGTCGCCCCCAGTTGATCCCGCACCGGACATGGCGGTATCCGCCACATTGCCCTCCCCGAAGCAACCAAGCAGCACGTCGTTGAGCCCTGGGGCGAAATGAGAGCACGGATCGGCTGCCTCGGCCAAGGGGTCGGGTGAACTCTTTCACAAAGTCCGGACGGCTCGTCAGCCGCCCCTGCCCGGCCCCTTCGTGGGGAGTGCGCAGATGGGAGGGCCGGGGGTCAGCTCATCCGCAGCGCCAGGAAGAAGTCCAGCTTGTCCTCCAGGCGCGAAAGGTCGCGCGCCGTCAGCTGCTCGATTCGCCCGACCCGGTAGCGCAGCGTGTTGACGTGCAGGTGCAGCCGGGTCGCGCAGCGGGTCCAGGAGCCGTCGCAGTCCAGGAACGCCTCCAGGGTCGGGATGAGCTCCGCCCGGTGCCGGCGGTCGTAGTCCCGCAGCGGGTCCAGCAGCCGGGCCGTGAAGGCGCGGCGGACGTCGTCCGGCACGAACGGCAGCAGCAGCACGTGCGAGGCCAGCTCGTGGTGGCCGGCCGCGCAGACCCGTCCGGGGCGGGCCGCCGCGACCCGGCGGGCGTGCCGGGCCTCCTCCAGCGCCCCGCGCAGCCCCTCGGCGGAGTGCACGGCCGCGCTGACGCCCAGGGTGAGCCGGCCGTCGTCGGCCAGACCGGCCGCCAGCGGCTCGCGTACGGCCGCCAGGAGCGCGTC
Source organism: Streptomyces sp. NBC_00158 (assembly GCF_045160885.1). Taxonomy (NCBI): domain Bacteria; kingdom Bacillati; phylum Actinomycetota; class Actinomycetes; order Kitasatosporales; family Streptomycetaceae; genus Streptomyces; species Streptomyces sp. NBC_00158. The sequence goes on along the minus strand of NZ_CP108161.1, from coordinate 1,313,413 downwards.
GGCGTGCAGGGCGGAGTCCGGGCCCCGGTCCTCGCCGGCGTCGCCGGAGAGCGCGGGCAGCGGCACGAGCGCGATCGCCTCGTCGCCGGCGTGGGCGACCGCGATCCGGTCGGAGGGCTCCGGCCCGGACATCGACGGGTCGACCAGGATCTCCTCCAGCAGCGACTGGGCCACCGGGCCGCCGGGGATGTCCCCGCCCTCCCAGTCCACCCGCGCCACCACGACCTGCCAGTGCGGGGCCGCGCCCAGGCCGGGCAGCAGCACCGGGGCCGCCACCCGCAGGCGGGCGGCGATCTCGGCGGGCGGGGCGCCCGTCTGGACCAGCTCCAGCACCTCCTGCGCCAGCCGGCGGCGCACCGTACGGGCCGCGTCGCGGCGGTCCCGCTCGACCGCGATCAGCTGGGTGACGCCCTGGAGCAGGTCCAGGCGTTCGGCGGGCCAGTCGCCGGCGTCCGCCTCGACGGCCAGCAGCCAGTCCGACAGGACGCTCTCGCGCACGTCACGGGTGGCCTGACCTGGGCCGCGACCGTGTCCCCTGATCGGGAAGAGGGAGTACGTAATACCCTGGATGGACATCCGGTGCGGGCCCCTGCGGCCCGTCCGGACCGCCGCGAGGTGTTCGCTCGCCAGCGTCGCGCAGATGCCCGGCGCCAGCGGCTCGCCCGCTCCGGCGATCTGCCGGCCGGTGGGGGAGAGCACCCAGGCCCGCAGATCGAGGTCCGTGGTGAGCAGATCCAGCACCACATCGGGTCCGCCGCCCGCGGGGCCCGAGGTCATCAGGCGCCGGTGGCGGTCCACGACCGCCGCGAGGTCGCCCGCGCGCTCCCCGGAGACCTGCCGCACCACGTACTCCGTGATGGTGGCGAATGCAACGTCCTCGTTCACCGCGAAGAGCGGGAGCCGGTTGCGCACGCAGGCCGAAACCAGGTCGTCCGGGATGTCTCCCAATTCCGCTTCGCCGGCCGCGAGGCCCGCCACCCCCGCGCTCGCGAGGATTCGTACGAATGGCTCGGAGTCGGCTGAATTTCTTCGCCAGGCGAGGCCGGTCAGGACAAGTTCTCCCCCGGTCAGATATCGGCTGGGATCCCTCAGGTCGGTCGTCATGACCCCGCGGACCGTCCGGTCGAGTTCTTCCTCGCCGCCCAGCAGCCGCAGCCCCAGCGCCTCGGTTTCCAGCAGTGCGCGCAGCCGCATGATGTCGCCGCCGATCTGTCTCGAATGTTGCCGTTGGAAATCGGGCAGGTCGTCGCATCCTGCCTTTCATACGAATCTACAAGACGAAGGAGGCCGCCAGCCAACTCCTTCATGGTTTCGGTGACTGCACCCGAGGGACGCCGGGCTTGTGTACTGGCTCCACACCGCGTTAACAGCACGTGAACGACCAGTCGAGGGCCTTCGGCCTCCTGGCTTGAAGTGAACGACCCGATTAAGAAGAAGAGAGCCGCACATGGACTTCCTTCGCCCCGCCAGCTGGGAGGAGGCACTCGCCGCCAAGGCCGAGTACCCCACAGCTGTGCCGATTGCGGGTGGCACCGACATCATGGTCGAGATCAACTTCGACCACCGCCGTCCGGAATACCTCCTGGACCTCAACCGCATCGAACTGCTGCGGGAGTGGGAGGTCGGCGAGGAGGTCACCAAGCTCGGCGCCTCCGTCCCGTACACCCAGATCATGGAGAACCTGCGCGCGACGCTGCCGGGTCTCGCGCTCGCCTCGCACACGGTCGCGTCCCCGCAGATCCGCAACCGCGGCGGCGTCGGCGGCAACCTCGGTTGCGCCTCGCCCGCCGGTGACTCCCACCCCGCCCTGCTCGCCGCCGACTGCCACGTCGAGGTCGAGTCGGTGCGCGGCTCCCGCCTGATCCCGATCGACGAGTTCTACACCGGCGTGAAGCGCAACGCGCTCGCCGCCGACGAGCTCATCAAGACGGTCCACATCAAGAACGCCACGGGCCCGCAGCAGTACTCCAAGGTCGGCACCCGCAACGCGATGGTCATCGCCGTCTGCGGCTTCGGCATCGCGCTGCACCCCGACACCCGCACCGTGCGTACGGGCATCGCCTCCGCGGCCCCCACCCCGATCCGGGCGAAGGCCGCCGAGGAGTTCCTGAACGCTGCGCTCGAAGAGGGCGGCTTCTGGGACAACGGCAAGGTCATCACCCCGTCGATCGCCAAGCAGTTCGGTGAGCTCGCGTCCGCCTCGTGCAACCCGATCGACGACGTCCGCGGCACGGCGAAGTACCGCCGCCACGCGGTCGGCATCCTTGCTCGCCGCCAGCTCGTCTGGACCTGGGAGCAGTACCGCGGCACCAACGGCCGCTCGCTTGAAGGGGCTGCGTAACCATGCGCGTCAATTTCACTGTCAACGGTCGTCCGCAGGAAGCCGACGACGTCTGGGAGGGCGAGTCCCTCCTCTACGTCCTGCGTGAGCGCCTGGGCCTGCCCGGTTCCAAGAACGCCTGTGAGCAGGGCGAGTGCGGATCCTGCACCGTCCGCCTCGACGGCGTGCCGGTCTGTTCCTGCCTGGTCGCGGCCGGTCAGGTCGAGGGCCGCGACGTCGTGACCGTCGAGGGCCTGGCGGACTTCGCCAAGCAGCGCGACGAGCACGGCCACGCCTGCGGCACCGGCGCGTGCGGCGGCGGCAAGGGCGTCTCCACGGACGAGGCCAAGCAGTGGTCCGCCAAGGGCACCGACTCCCAGACCGGTGAGGGCGGCGAGCTCTCCAACATCCAGCAGGCGTTCATCGACGCCGGCGCGGTCCAGTGCGGTTTCTGCACCCCGGGTCTGCTGGTCCAGGCCGACGCTCTCCTGGAGCAGAACGCCGACCCGTCCGACCAGGACATCCGTGAGGCCCTGTCCGGCAACCTCTGCCGCTGCACGGGCTACGAGAAGATCCTCGACGCGGTCCGCCTCGCGGCCGCCCGTCAGGGAGAGGCGGTCTGATCATGGCTCAGGACACCCGCACCGTCGGCACGCCGAAGAACGTCACCCAGAACCACACCAAGGGCGGCATCGGCGAGTCCACGCTCCGTCCGGACGGCACCCTCAAGGTCACCGGCGAGTTCGCGTACTCCTCGGACATGTGGCACGAGGACATGCTGTGGGGCCAGACCCTGCGCAGCACCGTCGCCCACGCCGAGATCGTCTCCATCGACATCTCCGAGGCCCTGGCCATGCCGGGCGTCTACTCGGTGCTGACGTACGACGACCTGCCGGCCGAGATGAAGAACTACGGCCTCGAGATCCAGGACACCCCCGTCCTGGCCAACGGCCGGGTACGCCACCACGGTGAGCCGGTCGCCCTCGTGGCCGCCGACCACCCGGAGACCGCCCGCCGCGCGGCCGCCAAGATCAAGATCGACTACCGTGAGCTGCCGCTCGTCACGGACGAGGCCTCCGCCCTCGCCGCCGACGCGCCGCTGATCCACGAGGGCCGCGACGACCACCACTCCGGTCACGTCCCGCACCCGAACATCGTGCACCGCCAGCCGATCATCCGCGGCAACGTGGAGGAGGCCCGCAAGCGGGCCGACGTGATCGTCGAGGGCGAGTACACCTTCGGCATGCAGGACCAGGCCTTCCTCGGCCCGGAGTCCGGTCTCGCGGTGCCTTCCGAGGACGGCGGTGTCGACCTCTACGTCGCCACCCAGTGGCTGCACTCGGACCTCCAGCAGATCGCCCCGGTCCTCGGCCTCCCGCCGGAGAAGGTCCGCATGACGCTCTCGGGCGTCGGCGGTGCCTTCGGTGGCCGCGAGGACATCTCGATGCAGATCCACGCCTGCCTCCTGGCCCTGGCCACGAACAAGCCGGTCAAGATCGTCTACAACCGCTTCGAGTCCTTCTTCGGCCACGTGCACCGTCACCCGGCGAAGCTGTACTACGAGCACGGCGCCACCAAGGACGGCAAGATCACGCACATGAAGTGCAAGATCGTGCTCGACGGCGGTGCCTACGCGTCGGCCTCCCCGGCCGTCGTCGGCAACGCGTCCTCCCTCTCGGTGGGCCCGTACGTCATCGACGACGTGGACATCGAGGCGATCGCGCTCTACACGAACAACCCGCCCTGCGGCGCGATGCGCGGCTTCGGCGCCGTCCAGGCCTGCTTCGCGTACGAGGCCCAGATGGACAAGCTCGCGGCGAAGCTGGGCATGGACCCGGTCGAGTTCCGCCAGCTGAACGCCATGGAGATGGGCACGATCATGCCCACCGGCCAGGTCGTGGACTCCCCGGCCCCGGTCGCCGAGCTGCTGCGCCGGGTCAAGGCCCGCCCGCTGCCGCCGGAGCGCCAGTGGGAGACCGCCGGCGAGAGCGCGGACGTCCGCGCGCTGCCCGGTGGCCTCTCCAACACCACCCACGGCGAGGGCGTCGTCCGCGGCGTCGGCTACGCGGTCGGCATCAAGAACGTCGGCTTCTCCGAGGGCTTCGACGACTACTCGACCGCCCGCGTGCGGCTCGAGGTCATCAACGGCGAGCCCGTCGCGATGGTCCACACGGCCATGGCGGAGGTCGGCCAGGGCGGTGTCACCGTCCACGCGCAGATCGCCCGTACGGAGCTGGGTGTCACGCAGGTGACCATCCACCCGGCCGACACGCAGGTCGGCTCCGCCGGTTCCACGTCCGCCTCCCGGCAGACGTACATGACCGGTGGCGCCGTGAAGAACACCTGTGAGGCCGTCCGCGAGGCCGTCCTCGAGATCGGCCGCCGCAAGAACGGCTCCTACCACCCGGCGTGGGCGACCGCCGAGCTGCTCCTGGAGGGCGGCAAGGTCGTCACCGACGGCGGCGAGGTGCTCGCGGAGCTGGCGGACATCCTGGAGGGCGAGGACGCGATCGACCTCGAACTCGAGTTCCGTCACCGCCCGACCGTCGCGTTCGACCTGAAGACCGGCCAGGGCGACGGCCACGTCCAGTACACCTTCGCCGCGCACCGCGCGGTCGTCGAGGTGGACACCGAGCTCGGCCTCGTCAAGGTCGTCGAGCTGGCGACCGCCCAGGACGTCGGCAAGGCGCTGAACATGCTCTCCGTGGTGGGCCAGATCCAGGGTGGTACCACCCAGGGTCTCGGCGTGGCGGTCATGGAAGAGATCATCGTGGACCCGAAGACCGCGAAGGTGCGCAACCCCTCCTTCACGGACTACCTGATCCCGACCATCCTGGACACCCCGACCATCCCGGTCGACGTCCTGGAGCTGGCCGACCCGAACGCGCCGTACGGCCTTCGCGGTCTCGGCGAGGCCCCGACCCTGTCGTCCACCCCGGCCGTCCTCGCGGCGATCCGGCAGGCGACCGGTCTGGAGCTCAACAAGACGCCGATCCGTCCGGAAGCCCTCACCGGGACCCTTTAAGGACGCAGTGGTCCGGGGGCCGCGAGGCCCCCGGACCGCACCCCTCGGATTTCCGGGCGGTGTGACTCGGGAACGTCACACTTCACGCCGCACCGCCCGGAGCACGAAGTACGCAGTACCGCACCGCTCGCGGTCCTCGTCACTTGGCAGAACCCCTGCAAAACCCCCACGTAGTACCAGCGGTCACCCCCGCACTACCCGCAGTACACGCAGTGCACATTCGCGTCGCCTCGGGCCGTCACCCCGGGTCGTGCAGCCAACGCAGTTTCCCAAATCCCGTGTCTCCAATCTTCATGCGGGTGCCCCTTTGAACCTTGGGAGTTAGGCACCATGACCCAGTCTTCCGTAGAGCCCAAGACCACAGCGGAGGAGGCCGGCGACGGCACTCTGAACCCCGCTGGGCGTTCTTGGCTCGACCGTTACTTCCACATCACCCACAGAGGGTCGAACGTAGGCAATGAGATTCGTGGCGGCGTCACGACCTTCATGGCCATGGCGTACATCCTCCTGCTCAACCCGCTGATCCTCTCCGGCAAGGACGTCGCCGGGGACACGATGAGCCAGAAGGCCCTGATCACGGCCACCGCCTTCGCGGCGGCCCTGACCACCCTCCTGATGGGCTTCATCGGCAAGGTCCCGCTGGTCCTCGCCGCCGGCCTGTCCGTCTCCGGCGTCCTGGCCTCGCAGGTCGCCCCGCAGATGACCTGGCCGCAGGCCATGGGCATGTGCGTCATGTACGGCGTCGTGATCTGTCTCCTGGTCGTCACCGGCCTCCGCGAGATGATCATGAACGCGATCCCCCTCGCGCTCAAGCACGCGATCACCATGGGCATCGGCATGTTCGTCGCCCTGATCGGTCTCGTGAAGGCCGGCTTCGTCGGCAAGGGCCCCGAGTTCGGTCCCCCGGTCCAGCTCGGTTCGGTCGGCGAGCTCGCCGGCTGGCCGGTCCTGCTCTTCTGCGTCACCCTGCTGGGCATCTTCATGCTCCAGGCCCGCAAGATCCCCGGCGCCATCCTGATCGGCATCGTCGGCGGCACCGTCCTCGCGGCGATCCTGAACGCGGTCCTGGACATCGACCCGAAGGCCTGGAAGAACGGTCCGCCGACCCTCGAGGGTTCCGCGATCTCGATGCCGGACTTCTCGCTCTTCGGCAAGGTCGAGTTCGGCGGCTGGGGCGACGTCGGCGTCATGACGGTCGGCATGATCGTCTTCACGCTGGTGCTCGCCGGCTTCTTCGACGCGATGGCCACCATCATCGGCGTCGGTACCGAGGCCAAGCTGGCCGACGACAAGGGCCGCATGCCGGGCCTGTCCAAGGCGCTGTTCATCGACGGTGCCGGTGGCGCCATCGGCGGCATCGCCGGCGGCTCCGGCCAGACGGTCTTCGTCGAGTCCGCCACCGGCGTGGGCGAGGGTGCCCGCACGGGTCTCGCCTCCGTCGTCAGCGGTCTGCTCTTCGCCGCCTGCCTCTTCTTCACCCCGATCACCCAGGTCGTCCCGGGTGAGGTCGCCTCCGCGGCCCTGGTGATCATCGGCGCGATGATGATGCAGAACGCCCGCCACGTGGACTGGGCCGACGCCGCGACCGCCATCCCGGTCTTCCTGACCGTGGTGATCATGCCCTTCACCTACTCGATCACCCCCGGTGTCGCCGCCGGTGTGATCGCCTACGTGGCCATCAAGGTCGCGCAGGGCAAGGCCCGTGAGATCGGCGCCTTCATGTGGGTCCTGACCGGTGTCTTCCTGGTCTTCTTCGCCCTCCACCCGATCGAGGCGTGGCTCGGCGTGAAGTAGTAAGTCACGTGGACGGCGCCTGACCCTCCACGCATCCGATACTGGAATCCGAAACCTCTCCGAGGAGGCCGCACATGCTGGACATCGCCGAAGAACTGAACCGGTGGGTCGAGCAGGGACGTGACTTCGCCGTCGCCACCGTGGTGGCGGTCGGCGGGAGCGCTCCCCGGCAGCCCGGAGCGGCGCTCGCCGTCGACGGCGAGGGCACGGCCATCGGTTCGGTCTCCGGCGGATGCGTGGAGGGCGCGGTGTACGAGCTGTGCCGGCAGGCGATCGAGGACGGCGAGACCGTCCAGGAGCGCTTCGGCTACAGCGACGACGATGCCTTCGCCGTGGGTCTGACCTGCGGCGGGATCATCGACATCCTGGTCACCCCGGTTCCCGTGGGCTCCCCCCTGCGGGAGGTGTTCGCCACCGCGCTGCGTTCCGCCGCGCAGGGCGAGGCCGCCGCGCTGGCCCGGATCGCCGAAGGCCCGGCCGAGCTGATGGGCCGCGCCCTCGTGGTCGGCCCCGACGGCTCCTTCGAGGGAGGCTTCGGCGGCCACCCCGAGCTGGACCGCACCCTCGCCGAAGAGGCCCGCGCCATGCTCGACGCCGGCAGGACCGGCGTGCTGGAGATCGGTGCCGACGGCCGGCTCTGCGGAGAGCCGCTCAAGGTCCTGGTCGAGTCCAGCGTCCCGCCCCCGCGGATGATCGTCTTCGGTGCCATCGACTTCGCCTCCGCCCTGGTGCGGATCGGCAAGTTCCTCGGCTACCACGTGACGCTGTGCGACGCGCGGCCCGTCTTCGCCACGAAGAAGCGTTTCCCCGAGGCCGACGAGATCGTGGTCGACTGGCCGCACCGCTACCTGGAGACCGCCCAGGTCGACGGCCGGACCGTGCTCTGCGTCCTCACCCACGACGCCAAGTTCGACGTGCCGCTCCTCGAACTGGCCCTCAAGCTCCCCGTCGCCTACGTCGGCGCCATGGGCTCCCGCCGAACCCACGAGGACCGCAACAAGCGGCTCCGCGAGGTCGGCGTGACGGAGCTCGAACTGGCCCGGCTGCGCTCCCCGATCGGTCTGGACCTCGGCGCCCGCTCCCCGGAGGAGACCGCCCTGTCCATCGCCGCCGAGATCGTCGCGAACCGCCGCGGAGGCAGCGGCGCCGCCCTCACCGGCGCGCACATCCCGATCCACCACGACACCTCGAACACGGTGATCGGCAGGATCGGCTCGGTCGCCTGAAGGGGCGACCCCCTGACCTGAATGAAGGCGCGACCCTCCCGGGGGTTGCGCCTTCCGCATGTCCCGCCTATTTTACCGGCCGGTAACAGCGCTTCCCCGTATCGGAGTTGAGCGGATGTCCCGGACCGGCCACACCCCCGCACGCGCCCTCCGCCTGACGTGCGCCCTGGCGCTCGCGGGCCTCGCCGCCGCCCTCGGCCCCGCCTCGCAGGCCGCGACCCCGCCGGACGGCGGCCTGCGCGAGGTGCTCTTCGTCGGCAACAACTGGGAGGGCACCGCCGACGTCCTCGCCTCCACCGGCGACCTCGCCCGCGTGGGCCGCGTCAACGTCGTCCCCGACAAGGAGGAACGGCTCCGCGAGATCTACCTCAACCCGGTCAAGCTCGGCTTCTTCCTCGGCGTCCGGGCCACGGCGGGCGAGGGCCACGACCAGTTCGTCGACGACATGTACACCACCCCCGACGGCTCCGCCGTCGTGGTCTCCCGCCCCAGCTTCGCCGACGTCGTCTCCATCGACCTCCGCACCGGGCGGATCAACTGGCGCTTCCCGGTCGCCGGTTACCGCTCCGACCACATGGCCGTCTCGCCCGACGGCACCCGCGTCGCCGTCTCCGCCTCCACCGCGAACACCGTCCACGTCCTCGACATCGCCACCGGCCGGCAGACCGGATCCTTCACCACCGGCGACAAACCGCACGAGAACACCTTCACCGACGGCGGCCGCCACCTCTGGAACAGCGCCATCGGCGACGTCACCTCCGCCCTCGACGCGCCCTGGCTCGACTGGACCAAGGGCGACCGGAAGATCACCGTCGTCGACACCGGGACCTTCCGCACCGTCCGCGTCATCGACATGCGCGAACGCCTCGACGCCTTCGGCCGGGGCGACCTCTCCGACGCCGTACGGCCGGTCTCCTTCAGCCCCGACGAGTCGAAGCTCTACTTCCAGGTCTCCTTCTTCAACGGGTTCGTCGAGTACGACGTCCCCTCCGACCGCATCACCCGCGTCAAGACCCTCCCCGAGAACCCCGCCACCCCCGCCGACCGCACCAAGTGGGTCAACGACTCCCGCCACCACGGCATGTCCATGAGCCCCGACGGGAGCAAGCTCTGCGTCGCCGGCACCATGGACGACTACGCGACCGTCGTCGACCGCGCCACCCTCGCCGAAGGGCCCCTCGTCCCCGCCGCCAAGCCCTACTGGGCCACCGTCAACGGCGACGGAACCGCCTGCGTCATCTCCGAGAGCGGCGCCGACCGGGTCACCGCCATCGACTTCGCCACCGGGACCAAGCGCGTCTCCGTCCCCGTCGGCGACCACCCCCAACGGGTACGAATCGGTCACGTCCCGGCCGGCTGGAGCGGCCCCGGCAGCCGCTGAAGGCCCGTGGCCACCGGCCCGGAAACCGGCCGGACCCGGCAACGGGACCGGCCGGACGGGCAGATCCGGCCAATATGGTGTGAGCAGTCCGCGATGACCGATTAGTCTCCGGATCATGGTGGACATCCGCGAGGTACCCGAAGCCGACATCGACCGCGCTCAGGAGCTCGCCTACCTGGTCTTCCACGACCGCCCGGAACCGGAGACGCGCGAGCGGCACCACTCCCTGCTCACCCGCTGCGCCCGCCTCGGCGCCTACGAGGGCGAAGCCCTGGTCGGCTTCATGGCCGCCCACCCCTTCCGCCTCTCCGTCCCCGGCGGCACCGACCTCACCTGCCCCGGCCTCACCTTCGTCTCCGTCGCCCCCACCCACCGCCGCCGGGGCGTCCTGACCGCCCTCATGGACGAACAACTGCGCCGCGCCGGAGCCGACGGCAGCCCCCTCGCCGTCCTGTGGGCCTCCGAGGCCGCCATCTACGGCCGCTTCGGCTACGGCCCCGCCACCCAGGGCGCCACCATCGAGATCGACTCCACCCGCCCCCTGGCCCTGCGCATCGCCCCCGACCCCCGCCCGCTGCGGCTGGTCGACCCGGAAGAGGCCCTCACCGTCATCGCCCCCTTCCACGAGGCCGCCCGGAGGACCCGGGCCGGCCGGCCGAGCCGGAGCGCGGAACGCTGGACCGGGGAATGGCTCTGCGAACAGGACGAGGAGGACGAGGAACTCGGCCCGCCCAGGATCATCGCCCTCGGGGAACCGGGGGAACCCGTGGCGGGCTACGTCCTCTACCGCACCAAGCACGAGGACGACGCGGCGCCGCCCGCCCGCAGCCCCGGCCTCGTCCGCGTCGACGAACTGGAGGCCGAGACCCCGGCCGTCGCCGCCGCGCTGTGGCAGTGCCTGGCCTCCCTCGACCTCACCGGCAAGGTGTCCGCGTGGGGCCGCCCCCTGGACGACCCGCTGCTGCACTTCGCCGCCGACCGGGACCAGGTCAGGGTCACCGCCCAGTACCCGGCGCTGTGGCTGCGGCTGGTCGACGTACGGACGGCGCTGACCGGGCGGGCGTGGGCCGCGCCCGTGGAACTCGTACTCGAACTGTCCGACGTGCGCCTGCCCGCGAACGCCGGCCGGTACCGCCTCAAGGCCGGGCCCGGCGGGGCGACGTACGAGACCGCCCGCGCCGAACCCGACCTGTCCCTGGACGTACGGGAGCTGGCCGCCTGCTACCTGGGCGGGACCCGGGTGGAGGAGCTCGTCGCCGCCGGGCTGGTCGCCGAGCACAGGCCCGGCGCGGCGGCCGCCCTCGACGCGGCGCTGCGCACCGGCCCGCTGCCGCACACGTCCGACGAGTTCTGACGCCCCGGGATCCGTGCCGCCGCCATGCCGAAGCCGCTGCCCAGCACGGCGGTGGACAGGGCGTCGGCCGGCTGGTGGAGGTCCTCGTCGCGGTAGCGGCGGGTCGTCCGGTGCCAGTGCAGGACCCCGGAAAGCCAGTCCCGGAGCCCGCCGACGTACGCGTCGAGCCCGGCCCGCGCCCCGGCGTCGAGCCGCCGGTCGTCGCAGAACACGGGCAGCCGGTCGGCGGCGATGTGCTCGAACTCCTCGACGCGCCGCTCCAGCAGGGAGTGGCAGATGTGCAGGGCCTCGGGGTAGCCGATGTCGAAGAAGTTCCGCGTGACGAGGACGTGGTTGTGCACCTCGCCCTCGAACTCGATCTCCTTGCGGTAGGAGAAGATGTCGTTCACGAGACAGCCGGCGTCGGCCGCCGCGTTCTCCAGCGACCGGATGGTGCCGGACCGGTAGACCTCGTCGGGGATGCCACGTCCCTCCTGCCCCAGGCGGCACATGTACATGGTCATCCGGGAGCCGAAAGTGAGCCGGCGCATCTCGGCGTAGTCCACCGGGTCCGGGACACGGCTGTGGAACCGGTTCTCCACCTCCCACACCCAGCTCTCCAGCATCTCGACCATCGTCGCCCGGAACTCGGCGCGGGTGGCCGCGCCCATGCCGGGGACGGTGCGCGCCCACAGGTCGGCGAGGGACCGCTCCAGCACGGTCACCGGCGCCGGCACTGCTCCGCCGGCCTCCGGCGGCATCATCGCGACCAGCCGTGCCGTGGCCGCCCTGGCGGCCGCGATGTCCCCGGTCCGCCCGAACACCACGGGGTAGTAGTCGTCCGCGTACGTCCCCCAGGTCAGCCAGCAGGCGCTGAGCAGCAGCTCGTCGGCGGTCGCGGCGGGGGCGATGGCGGCCGAGCAGAGCGCGAAGTCGTACCCGGCCACCTTCCGTTCGTCCCAGATCGCGGACCCCGGGTCCCCGGGCTGGGCCTCCAGCAGCCCCATCCGCCGCGACCACGACAGCGAACCCTCGCGGGCGTGCTCCAGGTGCGGGCTCAGGCGCAGCTCGTAGGGCATGCGGATGTCGGGGAGGAGCAGCGGGCCGGTCTGCTGGTGGGGGACGTGGCCGAAGGACCGGCGGCGCAGTTCCATCGAGCGGCGGGTGAAGGCGGAGCGCAGGTCGAAGGTGCTGGTGCCGGGCTCCGAGGGGAGGAGGGACGGGGCCGGGCGGCGGGCGGCGGCCTCCTCGTTCATGTAGCGGCTGGAGGCCATGTGCCATTCGTGGCCGCCGGACTGCCAGTCCTGCAGCCCCTTGGTGTAGGCGAGCACGGCGGCGATCTCGCCCGGGGTCAGGGCGCGTTCGGCGAAGAGGCGGGGGAGTTCGGTGAGCGCGGTCTGCTCGAACTGCTGGAGGCGTGAGGTGACGAGGTCGTTTGAGATCTCGGCGGCCTGCTGGGTGGTGCACCCGAGGAAGGTCTCCAGCACCAGGACGGCGTTGGAGAGTTCGCCCTCGTCCTCCACCTCGCGCTGGTAGGAGAAGATGTCGTTCCGGACGTGCACCGCGTCCGAGAAGGCGTCGCGCAGGACGCCCAGCGGCCGCGAGTGCGCCACCCGCGCCGGCACTTCGGCGGCCACGTACTCGACCAGGCCGGCCGACCAGGGCGCGCCGCCGACCTTGCGGCGCATCTCGATGTATTCGAGGGGGTTCGCGACCCGGCCGATGCCGATGTTGGCGAGCTCCCACATGGACTCGTCGAGCAGGTTCTTGGTGGAGAGGGAGAACCGTTCCCGCCAGTCCGCCGACATGGCCGGGACCGTACGCGCCCACAGGTCGGCGAGCCCGGCCTCCACGGGGTTGGTGGGTTCGGGGAAACCTTCCGCCGGGTCCGTCGGCATGAAGGCGGGCAGCCGGTCGAGGTAGGCGCGGGCGCCGGTCCGGTCCTGGGAGCGCTTGAACGTCTCCAGGAAGTGGTCGTCGAAGAAGAAGACCCACACGTACCAGTCGGTGACCAGGGACAGCGCGTCGGCGTCGCAGTCGGGGTGCGTGTACGAGCACAGCAGCGCGTAGTCGTGCGAGTCGAGGTCCGACTCCTCCCAGACCCCGGACCCCTCCAGCATCCCGAAGGACCGGGCCCACCGCTTGCTGCGGGTCCTCGCCTCCTCCAGGTGGGGGTTTAGCCGCGCCGGGTACGGCACGTAGAACTCCGGCAGTCGGAACGGCTGCGTCACTGCGGGGCCGGCCTTTCGTCAAGGTGCGGGGGCACGGCGTTCCGGCCCCCGCACGAGATCAGCACTGCCCTACCCCCGGCGTCGCCCGGACAAGGGGGAGTTCACCGCTTCAGGTGACGGTCGGACTGGTGTGCGGCGGCGGCCCCGCCGGTTTCGGGGGCGCCGAACGGCGGACGGCCCGGCCCCGCACCCCCGTCGACGAGGGGGGCGGGGCCGGGCCGTCCGGTGTGCCGGGGAGGGGCCGCCTACTCGGCTTCGCCCTCCAGGTTGCCCTCCGTGTCCAGGTAGACCTGGCGCAGGGCCTCCAGGACCTGCGGGTCCGGCTTCTCCCACATGCCGCGCGACTCGGCCTCCAGGAGGCGTTCCGCGATGCCGTGCAGGGCCCAGGGGTTGGCCTCTTCCAGGAAGGCGCGGTTGGCCGGGTCGAGGACGTACGTCTCGGTGAGCTTGTCGTACATCCAGTCCGCGACCACGCCCGTCGTGGCGTCGTAGCCGAAGAGGTAGTCGACCGTCGCCGCCAGTTCGAAGGCGCCCTTGTAGCCGTGGCGGCGCATCGCCTCGATCCACTTGGGGTTGACCACGCGGGCCCGGAAGACGCGGGAGGTCTCCTCGACCAGGGTGCGGGTCTTGACCGTCTCCGGGCGGGTGGAGTCGCCGATGTACGCCTCGGGAGCCGTGCCGCGCAGGGCGCGGACGGTGGCCACCATGCCGCCGTGGTACTGGAAGTAGTCGTCGGAGTCGGCGATGTCGTGCTCGCGGGTGTCCGTGTTCTTCGCGGCGACCGTGATGCGCTTGTACGCGGTCTCCATCTCGGTGCGCGCCGGACGGCCCTCCAGGCCGCGGCCGTACGCGTAGCCGCCCCAGACCGTGTAGACCTCCGCCAGGTCGGCGTCCGTGCGCCAGTCGCGGGAGTCGATCAGCTGGAGGATGCCCGCCCCGTAGGTGCCCGGACGGGAGCCGAAGATGCGGGTGGTGGCCTTGCGCTCGTCGCCGTGCACGGCCAGGTCCGCCTGGGCGTGCGCCCGGACGTAGTTGTCCGCCTCGGGCTCGTCCAGCGAGGCCGCCAGCCGGACCGCGTCGTCCAGGAGGCCGATGACGTGCGGGAACGCGTCGCGGAAGAAGCCCGAGATGCGCAGGGTCACGTCGATGCGGGGGCGCCCGAGCTCGGCCGGGGGGATCGCCTCGATGCCGGTGACGCGGCGCGAGGCCTCGTCCCAGACCGGGCGGACGCCGAGCAGGGCGAGGGCCTCGGCCACGTCGTCGCCGGCCGTGCGCATCGCGCTCGTGCCCCACAGGGACAGGCCCACCGAGGCCGGCCACTCGTCGTCGTGGTCGGCGCGGTAGCGGGCGAGGAGCGAGTCCGCGAGGGCCTGGCCCGTCTCCCAGGCCAGCCGGGAGGGCACGGCCTTCGGGTCGACCGAGTAGAAGTTGCGGCCCGTCGGGAGGACGTTGACCAGGCCGCGCAGCGGGGAGCCCGACGGGCCGGCCGGGACGAACCCGCCGTCGAGGGCGCGGACGACGTGGGCGATCTCGTCCGTGGTGCCGGCCAGGCGGGGGACGACCTCGTCGGCCGCGAAGGCCAGCACGTCGGCGACCTCGGCGGGGTGCCCGGCCGCGACCGGGGCGACCGCGTCGCGGGACCAGTCCGCGTCCTCCATCGCCTGGACCAGCGCGCGGGCCGTCTCCTCGACCGCGTCCGCGGAGGTGCGCGTCGCCGCCGACTCGTCGAGGCCGAGGGCCTCGCGCAGGCCGGGCAGGGCGGCGGTACCGCCCCAGATCTGACGGGCTCGGAGGATCGAGAGGACCAGGTTCACCCGGGCCTCACCGGTCGGGGCGCCGCCGAGGACGTGCAGGCCGTCGCGGATCTGGGCGTCCTTGACCTCGCACAGCCAGCCGTCGACGTGCAGCAGGAAGTCGTCGAAGCCGTCGTCGTCCGGGCGCTCGTCCAGGCCCAGGTCGTGGTCGAGCTTCGCCGCCTGGATCAGCGTCCAGATCTGGGCGCGGATCGCCGGGAGCTTCGACGGGTCCATGGAGCTGATCTGGGCGTACTCGTCCAGGTGCTGCTCCAGGCGCGCGATGTCGCCGTACGACTCCGCGCGGGCCATCGGCGGCACCAGGTGGTCGACGAGGGTCGCGTGCACGCGGCGCTTGGCCTGCGTGCCCTCACCCGGGTCGTTCACCAGGAACGGGTAGACGAGGGGCAGGTCGCCGAGGGCCGCGTCCGGGGCGCAGGACGCCGAGAGGCCCGCGTTCTTGCCCGGCAGCCACTCCAGGTTGCCGTGCTTGCCGAGGTGGATCATCGCGTCGGCGCCGAAGCCGCCGTCCTCGGCCGCCGCCTGGATCCAGCGGTACGCCGCCAGGTAGTGGTGCGAGGGCGGCAGGTCCGGGTCGTGGTAGATCGCGATCGGGTTCTCGCCGAAGCCGCGCGGCGGCTGGATGAGGATGAGCAGGTTCCCGCGGCGCAGGGCCGCGAGGACGATGTCGCCGTCCGGGTTCGAGGAACGGTCCACGAACATGTTGCCCGGGGCCTCGCCCCAGTGCTCCTCGACGCTCTCGCGGAGGTCCGCGGGCAGCTCGGCGAACCAGCGCCGGTAGTCGGCGGCCGGGATGCGGACCGGGTTGCGGGCCAGCTGCTCCTCGGTCAGCCAGTCCTGGTCGTGGCCGCCGGCCTCGATCAGGGCGCGGATCAGCTCGTCGCCGTCGCCGGAGACCAGACCGGGGATCTCCGCCGTGGGGCCGAAGTCGTAGCCCTGCGCGATCAGGGTGCGCAGCAGCTCGACGGCGCTGGCCGGGGTGTCCAGGCCGACGGCGTTGCCGATGCGGGAGTGCTTGGTCGGGTACGCGGACAGGACGAGGGCGATCTTCTTGTCGCGGCGCTCGATGTGGCGCAGGCGGGCGTGGCGCACCGCGATGCCGGCGACGCGGGCGGCCCGCTCGGGGTCGGCCACGTACGCGGGCAGGCCGTCCTCGTCGATCTCCTTGAAGGAGAACGGGACGGTGATCAGACGGCCGTCGAACTCCGGGACGGCGACCTGGGTGGCGGCGTCGAGCGGCGACAGGCCCTCGTCGTTCTCCTCCCAGTTGCCCCGCGAGCCCGTCAGGCAGAGCGCCTGGAGGATCGGCACGCCCAGCCCGGCCAGCGCGCCCGCGTCCCAGGACTCGTCGTCCCCGCCGGCGGAGGCGGTGGCGGGACGGGTGCCGCCTGCGGCCAGCACCGTGGTGACGATCGCGTCGGCGGAGGACAGGGCCTGGAGGAGCTCCGGCTCCGGGGTGCGCAGGGAGGACACGTAGAGGGGGAGCGGCTGCCCGCCCTTGGCCTCGATGGCGTCGCAGAGGGCGTGCACGAAGGAGGTGTTGCCGCTCATCTGGTGCGCGCGGTAGTACAGCACCGCGACCTGCGGGCCGGAGGCCTGCGCGGGGGTCCGCTCCAGGGCGCCCCAGGTGGGGGAGGCGGCGGCGGGCTCGAAGCCGTGGCCGGTGAGGAGCACGGTGTCGGAGAGGAAGCGGGCCAGCTGGTCGAGGTTGGCCGGGCCGCCGTGCGCGAGGTAGCGGTGTGCCTCGGCCGCGATGCCGATCGGGACCGTGGAGGCCTCCATCAGCTGCGCGTCGGGGGCCTGTTCGCCGGTCAGCACGACCACCGGGCGGGTCTGGCCGGCGGCGAGGAGCACGTCGAGGCCCTCCTGCCAGGCGCGGAGCCCGCCGAGGAGGCGTACGACGACCAGCCCGACCCCGTCGAGCATGCCGGGCAGGTCGTCCAGGGGGAGGCGGGAGGGGTTCGCGAACCGGTACGGCACGGGGCCGCCGCCGACGTTCGCGGCGCGGGCGCTGAGCAGATCGGTGTCGGACGTCGACAGCAGCAGGATCATGCGGCGGCAGGCCTTCCTCGGGGTTTCCGCGCCCCGGGCAGTGAGGACGGCGGGAGTTCCTGACTCACCCGGCCGATCGCTCCGCGGGGTTCACAGTGGCGGGACCGCGCCGGAATCGCACCGGGCTTCCTCCCATGTCGCCGTCCTCGGCGATGACGGGCCGAACGGTCCGTCGGAAGGTCATCTTAGGGGGCCTTTCCCCTGGCCGGGAGTGGGGGTGGGCGGGGTGGTGCCGCTGGGGCGGGTGGGGTGTCGCTGCGCGGCTTGCTCCCCGCCCCGCCCTTCGCCCCTTCCCCCGGGGCTCCGCCCCGGACCCGCTCCGGGGCCGCGCTCCGGGCCCGTGCCCCGGGCCCGCGTCGGGCTGTGGCGCCGGGCCCCGTCGGGGCTGCGGCCCGGGTCCGGTCGGGGCGCCGGTGTTCCGGGTGCTGGTAGTGGGGCGGGGGCAGCCGGGCGGGGTGGATCCGCTGGTTGGGGTGGTGACGGACACAGGTCCGGGGTGGGGAATCGTGGGTATGCTCGCGGCCATGCCCCAGCCCCCCTCCGCCGCATCGCGGGACAAACCCGCCATACGCGACCGCGGCGACGCCTGCCCCGGCGCGCTGCGGCTGCATGCCGCCGACGACGGGTACCTGGCGCGCGTCCGGATCCCCGGCGGGCTGCTCACCACCGCCCAGGCCTCCGTGCTCGGGCTCGCCGCGGACCGGTTCGGGGACGGGCACCTGGAACTCACCTCGCGCGGCAACGTCCAGCTGCGCGGCCTCGCCGACGGCTGCGGCGCCGGCCTCGCCGAGCTGCTCGACGGCGCCGGGCTACTGCCCGCGCCCGGACACGAGCGGGTCCGCAACGTCGTGGCCTCCCCGCTGGGCGGGCCCCGCCTCGTGGACCGGGTCCGGGAGCTCGACCGGCTCCTGTGCGGCAGCGCCCGCGCGACGGGCCTGTCCGGACGGTTCCTGTTCGCCCTCGACGACGGGCGCGGGGACGTTGCCGCCCTCGACCCCGACGTGACCCTGCTCGGCGGCGGTGACCGGGTGCTGGTGCGGCTCGGAGCCGCGGCCGGGGCCGTGGAGGTGGCCGCGGCCGACGCGCCCCGGGCGGCCCTGCTGGCCGCCGAGTACTTCCTCGACGCCGCCGACGCGGCCGGGACGCGGGCCTGGCGGGTCGCCGAGCTGCCCGACGGACACGCCCTGGACGGCGGGGAGTTCGCCCGGCGGCTGGCCGCCGCCGGGGTCGGCGCCGAGCGCCTGCCCGAGGTGGCGTGGCCGTACGCGGAACCGGCCCGGCCCGGGGTGCACGGCGACGCGCTGTGCGTGCTGCCCCCGCTCGGCCGGCTCGGCTCCGCCCAGTGGCGGCTGCTGGCCGAGGTCGCCGAAGCCGCCGGCGGAGGGCTGCGCGTCACCCCGTGGCGCAGTGTCGTCCTGCCGGGCGCGGGGACCCCGGGGCCCGTCGACGGCGCCGCCCGGCTGGCGGAGGCCGGACTGGTGACCCGCCCCGGTGAACCCTGGCAGACCGTCACCGCCTGTACGGGAAAGCCCGGTTGCGCCAAGTCCCTCGCGGACGTGCGCGCCGACGCGCGTGCCGTCGTAACGAAGGACGGTGCCGCGGTCGCGCTGCCCGTGCACTGGTCCGGCTGCGCCCGACGGTGCGGGCACCCGCGCGGCACCGCCTGGCTGGACCTCGTCGCCACCCCCGACGGGTACGAACTCGACGGCCGGCCCACCCCCTTCGCAGACCTGGCGGCCGCCCTCACGGCCGCACGCACCACCACAACACCCGCATCGCAGTGAAGAAATGAGCGAGTACACCGTGTTCGAGTACGAGAAGGACGGCGCCGCGATCTACCGCCAGTCCTTTGCCACGATCCGCGCCGAGGCGGACCTCTCCGGGCTGCCCGCCTCGGTCGCCCAGGTCGCGGTGCGCATGATTCACGCCTGTGGCATGACCGACCTCCCCCAGGACCTCGGCTACACCCCCGACGTCGTCCTGCGGGCCCGTGCCGCCCTGCACGCCGGCGCCCCGATCCTGTGCGACGTCCAGATGGTCGCAAGCGGCGTCACCCGCAAGCGGCTGCCCGCCGGCAACGAGGTGGTCTGCACCCTCTCCGACCCGGCCGTGCCCGCCCTCGCCGCGAAGATGGGCACCACGCGCAGCGCCGCCGCCCTTGAGGTCTGGCGCGACCGGGGCCTGCTGGAGAACTCCGTGATCGCCGTCGGCAACGCGCCGACCGCCCTGTTCCGGCTGCTGGAGATGATCGAGGAGGGCGCGCCGCGCCCCGCCGCCGTCATCGGCGTGCCCGTGGGCTTCATCGGCGCCGCCGAGTCCAAGGACGCCCTCGCCGCCCACCCCTCCGGCCTCGACCACCTGATCGTGCGGGGCCGGCGCGGCGGCAGCGCCATCGCGGCCGCCGCGATCAACGCGATCGCGAGCGAGGAAGAATGAGCGACCGTCAGGACCAGGACCCCAGGGGCAAGCTCTACGGTGTCGGGCTCGGCCCCGGCGACCCCTCCCTGATGACCCTGCGGGCCGTCGAGGTGATCGCCGAGGCGGACGTCGTCGCCTACCACAGCGCCCGCCACGGCCGCTCCATCGCCCGCTCGATCGCCGCGAAGCACCTGCGCTCCGACCACGTCGAGGAACCGCTGGTCTATCCGGTCACCACCGAGACCACCGACCACCCCGGCGGCTACCAGGGCGCCATGGAGGAGTTCTACGAGGCCTCCGCCGCCCGGCTGGCCGCCCACCTGGACGCCGGCCGCACCGTCGCCGTCCTCGCGGAGGGCGACCCGCTCTTCTACGGCTCGTACATGCACATGCACAAGCGGCTCGCGGACCGGTACGAGGCCGAGGTGATCCCCGGCGTCACCTCCGTGAGCGCCGCCGCCGCCCGGCTCGGCACCCCGCTCGTGGAGGGCGAGGAGGTGCTGACGATCCTCCCCGGCACCCTGCCCGAGGAGGAGCTCACCGCACGCCTCGCCGCCACCGACTCGGCCGTCGTGATGAAGCTCGGCCGTACCTTCCCCGCCGTCCGGCGGGCGATGGAGGGCAGCGGCCGGCTCGCCGAGGCCCGCTACGTGGAGCGCGCCACGATGGAGGGGGAGCGGACCGGGGTCCTGGCGGACACCGACCCGGACAGCGTCCCGTACTTCGCCGTCGCCGTCGTGCCCAGCCGGATCGGGAATCCGGGCAGCGTGCCCTCCGGCCCCGGCGAGGTCGCGGTCGTCGGCACCGGCCCCGCGGGGCCGCTGTGGCTGACCCCGGAGACCCGGCGGGCGCTGGCCGACGCGGAGGTCCTCGTCGGCTACACCACCTACCTGGACCGGGTCCCGGTCAAGCCGGGCCAGGTGCGGCACGGCTCCGACAACAAGGTGGAGTCCGAGCGGGCCGAGTTCGCCCTCGACCTCGCCCGGCGCGGCAAGCGGGTGGCCGTGGTCTCCGGCGGCGACCCCGGGGTGTTCGCCATGGCCACCGCCGTCCTGGAGGTGGCCGGGCAGGCCCCGTACGAGGACGTCCCCGTACGGGTGCTGCCGGGCGTGACCGCCGCCAACGCGGCGGCCGCCGCGGCCGGGGCCCCGCTGGGCCACGACTACGCCACCATCTCGCTGTCCGACCGGCTCAAGCCGTGGGAGGTCATCGCGGAGCGGCTGCGCGCGGCCGCCGCCGCCGACCTGGTGCTCGCCCTGTACAACCCGGGCTCGCGCAGCCGGACCTGGCAGGTCGCCAAGGCCAAGGACCTGCTGCTGGAGCTGCGCGCCCCGCAGACGCCGGTGGTCGTGGCACGGGACGTGGGCGGCCCGGAGCAGTCGGTGCGGGTGCTGACGCTCGCCGAACTGGAGCCGTCCGAGGTGGACATGCGCACGATCCTGCTCATCGGCTCCTCGCAGACCCAGGTCACGCGCCGGCCCGACGGCTCGCGCGTGACGTGGACGCCGCGCCGCTACGCGTGAGCGGCCGAACACGGGTGCGGCCCCGGGGGAGAACCCCGGGGCCGCACACCGGCCGGGCCGTCAGCAGTTGTCGTACTCGACGCTGAAGCTGACGATGCGCGTGCTGGTGCCCAGGCTGAAGTCCTTCCTGGCCCCCTTGGGTCCGACGCGCGGGCTGCCGACGCTGTAACCGTCCGCCGTCTTGAAGCGGATCCACGGGCAGCGGCCGTCGGCCTTGTCGTCCTGGATCCAGCCCGAGGCGCTGGACCCGTTCCCCGAGTCGCAGACCTGGGCCCAGCCGTGGCCCTCGGCCCGGCTGACGTTGGCGCTCCAGCAGCCGGTGGCACCGCTCGTACTGGCACTCGCGGCCGGGACGGCGAACGCGGACGCCGCGATGACGGACGCGGCGACAACTGCAAATGCGCGCTTGTTCATGTGCTCCCTCTCGTGTGCTGTGCGGAATCACCGGGCATGACGGCGGAACCCGTCGCAGGGGTCGTCGGGAGACGGCCCCTGCGGCGTGGTTCGGCGTGCCGGGTGCGGGTACAGGGGCAGAACCTACGGCAGCGGGGAGCGAGTGGGTATACGAAGAGGCGCCTGTCCGGATCTCTGTCCGGATCCGCGCCGATCGTTTTCGGAAGTGAAGACCCGGCCGGAAAGACGCCTGGACGGGCCGGTTCCGGGGCGGTGGGGACGGCTTCCGCACGGCCCCGTGCGGCTCAGCCGGAGCAGCCCGAGAGGACGTCCGCGCAGCCCTCGACGCCCTGCGGGTCGACCGTGAGCAGCTGCCACGACAGCACCCCGGCCGGCGGCGAGTCGTCCTGCGGCGTGGGCTCGATGTGTGCGGTGAGCGCCGTTCCGGCCGGGAAGTTCAGCCGGGTGACCTCGCCGACCGTGCCGCACGAGACGTCGAAGGAACGGTCCCCGGAGCCGCCCCCGCGCGACAGCACGAGCCTGACCCGGGGGCTCTCCTCGCTGTCGCAGGCGATGTCGAAGCGGTACGGGACCTCCCCGGCGGCCTCCAGGGTCTTGTCCAGGCCGGTGGCGAGGAAGCCGGTCCCCCGCATCGTCACGCGGCCGTCGCCGACCGCCTCGCCGAGGGCCTTGTCGGCCCGCTGGAGGGCGTCGTCGGGCTCCCACATCCGGGGCGTCGCTCCTCGCCCGCCGCTGCCGCACCCGGTGACGAGCGTCGCGGCCGCGAGGACCAGGAGGAAGGAGTGACGTATCCGCATTCCCTCAGCCTAGAGGGTGTGGTGCAGCCCAGAGGGTGTGGCGGGGGCCGCCCCGGCCCTGGTGGAGCCAGTCCAGGACCGCCTCCACCGAGGCGGCCCGCGGCACGTGTTCCGGGACCGGGGGCCGGCGTACGACCAGGACCGGGATCCCCGCCTCGCGGGCCGCGGTGAGCTTGGGGGACGTGGCGTCGCCGCCGCTGTCCTTGGTGACCAGCACGTCGATCCGGTGCCGGGCCAGCAGCTCCCGCTCCTCCGCCAGCCCGAACGGGCCGCGGGCCAGCAGCACTTCCAGGCACGGCGGCACCGGCGCGGCGGGCGGGTCCACCGAACGCACCAGGAACCAGGTGCCGGTCAGGTGCGCGAAGACGTGCAGCCCCATCCGGCCCGTGGTCAGGAACGCCCGGCCGCCGAGCGAGGGCAGCACGGCGGCCGCGTCCGCGAGGGAGTCCGCGAACGTCCAGTCGTCACCGGGTCCCGGCGTCCAGCCCGGCCGGCGCAGCGCCAGCAGCGGCACGCCCGTGAGCTCCCGCGCCCGCGCCGCGTTGAAGCTCATCCGCTCCGCGAACGGGTGGGTGGCGTCGACCACGTGCGTGACGCCGTGGCCGGAGATCCAGCCGGCGAGCCCCTCGGCGCCGCCGAAGCCGCCGATCCGGGTCTCGCCCGGCGGGAGCACGGGCGCCGACACCCGGCCCGCCAGCGAGGTCGTCACCCGGTACGGGGTCTTGCGCGCCAGCGCCTCCGCCAGCCGGCGGGCCTCCGTCGTACCGCCCAGGACCAGGACGTGCCGGCCGCCGGTCGGTGCGGCCGGCTCAGCAGACATGCCGGTCGCGCTCGGGCGAGTACAGGTGGCTGTCGCGGAACTGCTCCGCGCCCAGCGTCCGGCCCACCACGATGACGGCGGTGCGCACCAGCCCGGCCGCCTTCACCTGCGCCGCGATGTCGGACAGGGTCCCGCGCAGGATCAGCTCGTCGGGGCGGCTGGCCATCGCCACCACCGCCACCGGGCACTCGGCGCCGTAGTGCGGCAGCAGTTCGTCCACGACCCGGTCGACGTAGCGGGTGGCCAGGTGCAGCACCAGCAGGGCACCGCTGCGGCCGAGCGTGGCCAGGTCCTCGCCGGGCGGCATCGGCGTGGCCTGCTGGGCGATCCGGGTCAGGATCACGGTCTGGCCGACGGTGGGGACGGTCAGCTCCCGCTTCAGCGCGGCCGCGGCGGCGGCGAACGCCGGTACGCCCGGAACCACTTCGTAGGGGATGCCGGCCGCGTCGAGGCGCCGCATCTGCTCGGCGACGGCGCTGAAGATGGACGGGTCGCCCGAGTGCAGCCGCGCCACGTCCAGGCCCGCGCCGTGGGCCCGTACGCATTCGGCGATGATCTCGTCGAGGTTCAGCTGCGAGGTGTCCACCAGCCGGGCCCCGTCCGGGCATTCGGCGAGCAGCTCGCGCGGGACCAGGCTGCCCGCGTAGAGGCAGACGGGGGCGGCGGCCAGGGTCCGGGCACCGCGCACCGTGATCAGGTCGGCGGCGCCGGGGCCCGCGCCGATGAAGTACACGGTCATCTGAGTCCTTTCGTGGATACCCCCACCTCTAGGTGAGGGAGGAAGTGAAACCCCTGCGGGGCGGGGCAGGGTAAAGCCGGTTCGTCCTCTGGGCGGAACGGCGTTGTCAGTGAGGGCTGTTAGGTTCGGATCATGGCGACGGCAGCGAGGTCCGAGGAGGTGGCCGGGTACGCCCGGTACACGTTTCGGCTGCGCGTGTCATCCGGTGCGCTCGCCGCTCTTGAAGGGGAGTGGGCGCGGTGTCGGTGGGTGTGGAACGAGTGCGTGGCCATATCCCGCAGGGTCCACCTGCAGAGCAAGGAGACCGGCGAGAAGGCGACGTGCGGGCCCGTGCGGCTCGCCGCGATGCTGACGGAGGCCCGGCAGTCGATGACGTGGCTGCGCGAGGGTGCCTGTGTCCCTCAGCAGCAGATCATCCGGGATTTCGGCAAGTCCCGCGCGAAGGCGTTGAAGGACATCAATGCGCGGCTGCCGAGGCGGCAGCGGGCCGGGATGCCGCGTATCAAGCGCAAGCGTGAGGCGCTGCCGACGCTGGAGTACACGCGTCGAGGGTTCCGGATCAAGAGCGGGCGTCTGCACCTGGCGAACGGGATCGCGCTGACGGTGGTGTGGTCGCGGGATCTGCCTTCGACCCCGTCCAGTGTGCGCGTCTACCGGGACAGTCTTGGGCACTGGTACGCGAGCTTCGTCGTCGCCGCCGAGACCGTGCCACTGTCCGCGACCGGCCAGGCGATCGGGATCGACTGGGGCGTGCGCGAGACCGCCACCACCACCTCCGACGCCCACGACCTGCCCCACGACCAGCACGGCAAGACCGCCGAGCAGAAGCTTGCCCGTTATCAGCGGATGATGGCCCGGCGTGCCACGCCGAAGAACAGGCCCGACACCGCCGGCTACCGCGAGGCCCGCAGGGCGGCGGCGAAGGTGTCGAAGAAGATCGCCCGGCAGCGGCAGGACACCGGCCGCAAGTGGGCCAAGACCGTCGTCCGCGACTTCGACCACATCGCGGTGGAGGACTTCCGCCCGAAGTTCCTGGCGAAGACCAGCATGGCCCGCAAGGCGGCCGACGCCGCGATCGGTGCGGTCAAGGCGGCGCTGGTCGAGCAGGCCCGCAAGCACGGCCGTGCCGTGTACCTGGTCCATCCCGCGCACACCACCATGGAGTGCGCACGGTGCGGAGCGAGAACCAAGCACGCGCTACCCCTTTCCGAGAGAACGTATACGTGCACCGCGTGCGGGGCGGTGTCCCCCAGGGACAAGAACTCCGCCCGTGTGATGCTCGTCCGGGCTGGTCTCAACCCGGCTGGTGCTGATCTTGTAAGACCTGCCACCTGCTAGGTGACAGGCGAAGTGAGCCAGGAATCCCCCTCGTCTACGAGGGGGAGAAGTCAATCTGCTTCTCCTTGTGTCTTCGTGACGGACCACTGGGTGACCGGCATGGCCTGCCGCCAGCCCGTGAAGCCTCCGACCGGCACCGCGTGGGAGACGGCCAGCTTCACGAGCTCGCCGCCGTGGCGCCGGTAGCGCTCGGCGAGGACCGCCTCCGACTCCAGGGTGACCGTGTTGACCACCAGCCGGCCGCCGGGCGCGAGCGCCTCCCAGGCCGCGTCCAGCAGCCCCGGTGCGGTCAGCCCGCCGCCGATGAACACCGCGTCGGGGGCCGGGAGTCCGTCCAGGGCGGCCGGGGCCGCGCCGACGACCACGCGCAGCGCGGGCACGCCGAGCGCGGCGGCGTTGCGGGTGATCCGCCCGGCCCGCTCCGGGACCCGCTCGATCGCCACCGCGCGGCAGGACGGGTGCGTGCGCATCCACTCGATGCCGATCGAACCGGAGCCGCCGCCGATGTCCCACAGCAGCTCGCCGGGGGCCGGGGCCAGGGCGCACAGGGTCGCGGCGCGCACGTGGCGCTTGGTCAGCTGGCCGTCGTGCTCGTACGCGGCGTCGGGCAGGCCGGGGGTAGCGCCGAGCCGGGGCACCCCGGCCGCGGGGTCGCGGCGGCACTCCACGGCGACCACGTTGAGGGCGTCGCCCGGTGCCCGGTCCCAGTCCCGCGCGGTGCCCTCGTACGAGTCCTCGCGCTCGGAGCCGAGCTGTTCGAGGACCCGCATCCGGCTCGGGCCGAAGCCCCGCTCTCGAAGCAGAGCGGCGATCTCGTCGGGGGTCGCCGCTCCGGCGCTGAGCACCAGCACCCGCCGGCCCTCGTGCAGCGCGGCCGCCAGCCGGGCCACCGGCCGGCCGACCACCGTCACCACCTCGGTGTCCTCCACCGGCCAGCCCAGGCGGGCGCACGCGTACGACACCGACGAGGGGTGCGGGTGGACCCGCAGAGCGTCCGGGCCGAGCTCCTCGGACAGGGCGCGGCCGATCCCGTAGAACATCGGGTCCCCGCTGGCCAGTACCGCGATCCGGCGCCCCGCGTGCTCGGCCATCAGCTTCGGCACGGCCGGGCGCAGCGGGCTCGGCCAGGCGACCCGCAGCCCGGCGCAGTCCGCGGCCGGCAGCAGGTCCAGCTGCCGGGGGCCGCCGATCAGCACCTCGGCCGAGGCCAGCGCGGACCGCGCGCCGGAGGTGAGCCCGGCCCAGCCGTCGGCGCCGAGGCCGACGACCGTCACCGGTACGGGGGGTGCTGCGGAGCTCACTGCGCGGTACCTCGGGGAACGGGAGAAGGGGAATGCGGCGGACGGATCCGCAGCCTATCGGGGCGCAGACCCGGCTCCAGTGCCAGGGTGACCACCACGGACGCCGCCGCCAGCCCGGTGATCGCGGCCGCCGGCGAGGTGTACTGGGCCACCGCCCCGGCGAGCGCCGCGCACACCCCCTGCATCGTGAGCATCCCGGCCGAGTGCAGCCCGAGCGCCTGCCCCTGCGTGCCCTCGGGCAGCAGCGGCACGAGCCGCTCCTGCATCAGCAGCCCGGCCGCGTAGCCGGTGGACGCCAGGGTGACGGCGGCCGTCGCGACGAGCGGCCCCGGTTCCAGGGCGAACACCAGGTAGGGCAGCGCGAGCAGCAGCCGCAGCGGGGCCGCCAGACGCACGCGCAGCCGCTCGGGCAGCCAGCGGCCCGCGACCGTGTCCCCGGCCAGCATGCCGGCGGCGGCGCACCCGAAGAGCAGCCCGGCGTGCGGGGGGTCGTACGGGACGAAGAGCGACTCGCAGCCGACGATCAGCCCGTTCGGCACCCAGAGGGCGAGGTACAGGGTCCGGCGGGCCGGATCCGACAGCAGCAGGGCGTTCACGCGCCAGGTCTCGGCCGGCGACGGCCTGCCCCCGGCCCGGGCCGGACGGCGGCGCAGCCCCGCGCGGACCGTGAGCGCGGCGGCCGCCCCGAGCCCCGCCGACACCAGCAGGAGCCCGCGGGGGGAGAGCGCGCCGAGCAGCAGCCCGCCGGCGGCGAAGCCGGCGACCTGCGTGACACCGGCGGCGACGGCGAGGAGGGAACGGCCGAGGAGGTAGTCCCCGGGCGGCAGGATCTCGGTGAGCAGCCCGTAACGGACCCCGCCCGCGAGGGAATCTGCCAGCCCCTGCCCCAGCAGCACCGCGAACACCGCCCACAGCGGCAGCCCGGGGACGGCGAGCAGCCCGGTCCCGGCGGCGGCGAGCGCGGCGAGCCCCGCGAGCGCGGCCCGCGGGGGCAGCCGGTCGGCGGCGGCCATCAGCAGGGTCGCGCCGAGCACCTGCGCGAGGGAGGGGCCGAACATGGCGAGGGCGGCCAGCAGGGGGCTGCGGGTCCGCCCGTAGACCAGCACCCCGAGGGCGAGACCGCCGGTGGTGGACGCGGCGACGCGGAGGGAGGCGGCGAGGAAGAAGGGGGCGAACTCGGGGGTGCGGAGGAGGAGGGAGCGGTAGCTGCGCGACATGCCGGGAGTCTCCGACGGGCGGCGCCCTGGCCCCCAGAGTTTCGCGGGGACGCGAAACCCCGGCCGGGGCCGCTGCCGCTGCGCGGGGCCGGCCCCTCCCCGCCCTTCAACCGTTCTCGCCTCAATCGCCGGCGCGGCTACAAACACGGCGCTACCGCGCCCGCGCCTCAAACGCCGGCGGGGCTATCCATATAGCCCGTCCGGCGTTTGAGGACCGGGGTCAGGGGCGGAGCCCCTGGGAACGGTGGAAGGGCGGGTAGGGGACCCCGCCCCGCGCAGCGGCGCCCCCCGGCCCGGCCCCCAGCGCACCCCCCGGCCAGGGGCCCGGCATGATCGGGGCAGCAGCCCCGCACACGCACCGGGGCGGGGACGACGAGAGGCGGCGGTACCCCATGGGATGGTGGCGCATAGACACCGACGCGCTCGCGCGCAGCCGCTTCGTCGTGTCCCCCCTCGCCGAGACCACCGCCGCCCTCATGGCCCTGGAGCGCCGCACCCCCGCCCACCCCGCCGAGCGGGCCTGGCTCGCGGACCGGCTGCCGCACTACCGGGCCCACCTGGCCGCCGAGCCCCTCACCGCCGCCCTGGTGCGGGCCGCGCTCGGGCGGCTGTGGATCGCCGGGTACCTGACCCCGCCGGCCCACCAGGACGGCCGCGCCTTCGCCGAGGAGCTCGTCACCGTCCGCGCCGCCCCGGACGCGGTGGTCCGCACCGACCTGCGCGCAGCCACCGGTCGGCTCCCCGAGGGCCTCGACCGGGCGCGCGGCCTCGGCCCGAGGACGGCCGAACTGCTGGAGTGGGTCTGGGAGGAGGCCGTACGCCCCGACTGGGAGCGGCGCCGCCGGACCGCGGAGGCCGACGTGCTGGTGCGCACCAGCCAGCTCGGCCGGGAGGGCTGGGCGGCGGCCCTGTCGGGGATGCGGCCGGGCATGGCCTGGCTGGGCGGCGGGCGGCTGCGGGTCAACCTCCAGCAGCGGCGGCCGCGCGAGCTGTCGGGGGACGCCGGCCTGGTCTTCGTACCGGTGACGCACGCCCACGGCTGGGTCGCCTGGACCGGTACGCACCGGCACGCGCTGGTGTACCCGTGCGCGGGCCAGCTCACCCAGCCGGGTCCCGGGCCGGCCGCGCCGCAGGCGCTCGTACGGCTGCTGGGGCCGGTACGGGCGCGGGTGCTGGTGCTGCTGGAGAGCCCGAAGTCCACGACGCAGCTGGTGGCGCTGACCGGGTACAGCCTGGGGGCGGTGGCCGGGCAGCTGAAGGTGCTGCTCGACGCCGGGCTGGTCCTGCGCCGGCGGGCGGGCCGCAGCGTGCTCTACAGCCGGGTCGCGGCCGGGGACGTACTGGTGTCGGCGGCGGGTACCCCTGAGTAGGGTGGCCGCGACCACCCCGAGGAGGCTGTCGTGACCGGCTGGAACGCCACCCGCATACCGGACCAGAGCGGCCGCACCGCCGTCGTCACCGGCGCCAACAGCGGCATCGGATACGTCACCGCCCGGGAACTCGCCCGGTGCGGCGCGACCGTCGTCCTGGCCTGCCGCAGCGCCGCCCGCGGCCGGGCGGCGGCGCAGCGGCTGCGGGACGAGGTGCCCGGGGCGCAGGCCGGGTTCGCCGAACTGGACCTCGCCTCCCTGGACTCCGTGCGCGAGTTCGCGCGCGCCTTCACCAGGGACCACCGCACCCTCGACCTGCTGGTGAACAACGCCGGGGTGATGGCCCTGCCGTACGGCCGCACCGCCGACGGGTTCGAGACCCAGTTCGGCGTCAACCACCTCGGCCACTTCGCCCTGACCGGCCTGCTGCTGCCGGGGCTCCTCGCGGCCGCCCCCGGGGCGCGGATCGTCAACGTGTCGAGCGGCTTCCACGTCCTCGGCCGGCCCGACGGCCCCTTCGAGAGCGCGGAGAACGGCTACCGCCGCTGGACCGCCTACGGCCGCTCCAAGACCGCCAACCTGCTCTTCACCCACGAACTGGCCCGCCGCCTCACCGCGTCCGGCTCCCCGGTCACCGCCGCCGCCGCGCACCCCGGCTACGCCTCCACCAACCTCCACGCGGGGGCCGCCGCCCTGGAGGGCCACGGCATCGGCTCGCGCGTCATGGCCCTCGGCAACGCCGTCCTCGCCCAGCCCGCCGCCTCCGGCGCCCTCCCCACCCTGTACGCGGCCACCGCGCCCGGGGTCGCGCAGGACGGGTTCTTCGGCCCGAGGCTCGGCTGGCGCGGGGCGCCCGTACGTTCCTGGCGGGCCGGCTGGACCCTCGACGACACGGCCGGCGAGCGGCTCTGGGCCACCTCCGAGAAGCTCACCGGCGTCACGTACCCGGCCCCGTAGCCCGCCGACGGGCCCCGCCCCCTCCGGCTGCCCCCGCACGCGCCCCCGGCCGCCCCCTCCGCCCCGTCCGCGCCCCGGCACGCCCCGGTACGCAACCGTCCGCCCCGGCCGGGGCCTGACCCGGGCCGCCCCGACGGCCGGACACTCGTCCCATGGACGACACTCCGGACAACCACACAGAATCCCCCGGGGACCACGCGGTGGTCCTCGGGGCCGGCCTGGCCGGGCTGCTGACGGCACGGGTCCTGGCGAGGCGGTTCGCCCGCGTCACCGTCGTCGAGCGGGACGAACTGTCCCTGCACGGGCCGGAGTTCCGCCCCGGCCTGCCGCAGGCCCGGCACGCGCACGTGCTGTGGGCGCGCGGTGTCGAGCTGATGGAGCAGCTGCTGCCCGGCACCACCGCCGAGCTGCTGGAGGCCGGCGCGGCCCTGCTGGAATCGCCCCGCGACTTCCTGTGGCTCAGCCCCGCCGACTGGTTCCGGCCCGTACCGGGCGCCGGGATGCTGATCGGCAGCCGGGAACTCCTCGACTGGACGCTGCGCCGCACCGTGCTGCGCGACGGCCGGATCCGGATGCTCGGCGGCCGGCTCGCGACCGGGCTCGTCGGCGGGCCGGGCAACCGCTCGGTGACCGGCGTGACCCTGCGCGACGGCGGCCGCCTCAGCGCCGCGCTCGTGGTCGACGCCACCGGCCGCACCTCCAAGGCGCCCGCCTGGCTGGCCGCCCTCGGCTACCCCGCCCCGGCGGTCACGCGCTACGACTCCCACCTCGGCTACTCCAGCCGCCCGTACGCCATCCCGAAGGCCGCCCTGGACGACCCGGAGCGCCGCTGGCAGGGCATGTACGTACAGGGCCGGCCGGACAGCCCGCGCGGGGGAGTGCTGGTGCCGCTGGAAGGGGACCGCTGGCTGGTCACCCTGATCGGCAACGGGGAGCACGCCCCGCCCACCAAGGACCCCGAGTTCCTGGGCTTCGCCCGCAGCCTGCGCAGCCCCGCGCTCTACGACGCCATCCGCGACGCCGAACCGCTGGCCCCGCCCGCCGGCTTCCGGGCCACCGCCAACGAGTGGCGCCACTACGAGCGGATGGACCGCTGGCCCGAGGGCCTCCTCGTCGTCGGCGACGCGGCCTGCCGCTTCAACCCCGTCTACGGGCACGGGATGACGGTGGCCGCCATCACCGCCCAGGCCCTGGGCGACGCCATCAGGGGCCTGGCCACCGCCCACATCCCGGCACAGGCGCGCCGCGTCCAGCGGCACACCGTCACCGCCGCCAACGTCGCCTGGCAGATCGCCACCAGCGAGGACCTGCGCTACCCCGGCACCGAGGGCCCGCCACCGGACCGCGCGACCCGCGTCCTGCAGGCGTACATGTCCCGCGTCATGGCCGGCGCCAATACCGACCCGGCCATCTCGGCGCCCTTCTTCGGCGTCCTCTCCCTCTCCACCCCGCCGAACACCCTGCTCGCCCCGGGCACGATGCTCCGCGTCCTGTCGAAGTGGCGCCTGCCCACCTCGCCCCGCACCACGACGGCCTACCCGCCGCACCACGGACCGGCCTGACTAGTCCCGCACGGCCCGCTCGTACAGTTTCCTCACCCCGTCCCCGAAGTAACTGCTGTACGAGGTCACCTCGTCCCCGCCTCCATCGCGGCCGCCGATCACCCCGATCAGGGTCCCGGCCGCGGTGAGGACGGGGCCGCCGCTGGTCCCGTTGGGCACGTCCGCGCAGTCCAGCCGCAGCTGCGTGGACCCGGCGGCCACGGCGGTGTTGGCGCATCCCAACGGCTGCTCGGCGTCGTTGGGGTAGCCCACCAGCCGTGCGGGGGAGGGCAGTTGCTGCCCGAACCGGACGGGGTGCGCCCCGGTGACGTCCTCCAGCCGCTGCCCGGGACGCCCTGGCCGGCGCACCCGGACGAACGCCACGTCGTAGTCCGGATCCGCCGACGAAACCCACCGCGGATCCACGTCGATCCGCGTCGGCACCCACACCCCGAACGGCGCCTTCCCGTCCGCGTACCCGGGCACGAACGCCAGATTGGTCCGGAACCCGTTGGCGTACACGCAGTGCGCGGCGGTCACGACGAGGTCCCCGGCGGCGGAATGCACGACGCTCCCGGAACAATGGTGCTCGTCGTCCCAGTCCATCCCGGGCGAGAACAGCGCCCCGATGGCCGACTCGGGCTCGACGTCCACCGCTTCGAGCGGCTCGGACACCTTCCACCCGGCCCCGTCCGGCGCCGCCGTCCGCTCCCCGCCACCCTCGACGAGCCCCTCCAGGGCCTTGGCGGCGGTCTCGTCACCCACCCGCTCGCCCTGCACGTAACTCCCGCGCTCGGCGTCCCCCACGGCGACGGTCCCGAACCGCCCCACCGCGAACCCCACCCCGGCGACCACGAGCGCACAACAGACCCCGGCCAGCACACACACCCGCACGGCCCTGCCGGTCATGCCCCACTCCCAAAGATCGCCACCCCCGCCCAACGCTCCCCGCTCGGGCCGGGTTCCCGCCCGGAGCGTGTCCGTCCTCACAGCTCCCGGCCTGTTACGGGCGAGAGCGCCCCGCCGGATGTTCCGGCGGGGCGCTCGGGTGTGGGAGTGGTCAGGGGGAGGGGGTGAGCTGGAGGGTGGTGCGGGTCGGGGATTCCTTCGTGACCTCGATGCGGGTGCCCGTGTCCGGGACCTTGACGCCGAGCTGGGGGAGGTCGGCGTTCCAGTAGGTGTTGCGGTGGTCGTCGAAGACGCGGACGCCCGGCTGGGAGGGGACGGTGAGGGAGGTGCCCGGTTTGTGGAGGGTGATGCGGTCCGTCGGGCGGGTCGAGAACGGGGCGTCGAAGGTCTGGGCGCGGGCGTTCAGGAGGCTGCCGTCCCGGAAGCGCAGGGGCGCCGGGCGGGCGTCGACCGGGAGGAGGAGGCCGTTGCCCGGGTGGGCCTTGGTGGTGTTGTCGCTGTACGCGGTGTCCCAGAGCCAGAGCAGGACGCCCTGCTGGTAGGGGTAGAACTCCACGCGCTGGTCGGTGGACGCGAAGTTGTAGGGGCCGGTCTTGAGGAAGGAGCCGTAGCCGGTGTGGCGGCGGTTCTCGGCGAAGTAGGCGCGGGGGTGCTCGGTGGTGCCGGTGCGGCCCTCCGTGCGGGACCACTTGAGCGGGGTCCAGCCGTTGTCGCCCTGTTCGGCGCCGTCCTGGAGGAGGGTGCGGCCGTCGGCCGCCGTGAGGCGGACGTCGTCGAGGGTGACGCCGCGGCCGTGGGTGTTGCTGTCCGAGGTGGTGCGGAGGCGGAGGTGGGTGGTGGACGCGGGGAGGGGGACGGTCAGGTCGGTCCAGGACCGTGAGGTGCCCGAGATGCCCTTGGGGGGTATGGGGCTGCCGCCCAGGGTGCCCGGGAGGGCCGTCCAGGTCTTGCCGCCGTCGGCGGAGGCCTCCGCCGTGAGGAAGTCGAAGTCCTGCTCCAGGTCGTACCAGACGCGCGCGTCGAGGGTGGCCGGGCCTGCGGAGGGGTCCAGGGGGCGGGTCAGGGTGTTGTCCATGAAGTCGCCGGTGCCGCTCCACCACTGGCGGGCGCCCTCGTACGGGTCGGTGAGCTCGGTGAGGGTGGTGGAGGGCGGTAGGTGGACCAGGAGGGCCTGGGGGTCTTCGGTGTTGTAGCCGGAGACGCCGAGGGTGGCGCGCGTCCTGCGGCCCGCGTCGGCTTCCGTGTAGTCCAGCCAGCCCAGCTGGAGCTTGCTCCAGGGGTCCAGGTCTCCGGGGAACTGCCCCGTGGTGTTGGGGCCCTTGCCCAGGTAGGAGGCCGAGGACATCAGGGACCAGAAGTTGACGCCGTTGTCCCCGTCGGAGCTGTAGAGGTCGGGCAGCCCGAGGTCGTGGCCGAACTCGTGGGAGAAGAGGCCCGCTCCGCTGTTCTCGCCGCCGGTGAGGTAGTCGCCGGCCCAGATCCCGGTGTCGCCGACGGGGGTGCCGCCGGCCTTGTTGCCCTCCGGTCCGGCGGTGCCGGCCTGGTTCCAGTACGCGAACCAGCGGTGCGCCCAGATCGCGTCCTTGCCCTGGGCGCCGCCGCCCCAGGTCTGGTCCTTGCCCGCGTGGACGACGACCAGGTGGTCGAGGTAGCCGTCGGGCTCGTCGAAGTTCCCGTCGCGGTCGGCGTCGTAGCGGTCCCACACGTCGTACTCGGCGAGTTCGGCCTTGATCTGCTCGGGGGTGCGGCCCTTGGCGCGCTCGGCCTCGTACCAGGCGGTGGTGGAGTCGCGGACCAGGTCCCAGTTGGTGCGGCACTGGCCGGGCTCGGTGCACTGGTCCGTGCCGTATCGGGCCTCGTTGTAGGGGAGCTTGACCCAGTCGGTGACCTTGCCGTCGATGTCGTAGCGGCCGGAGGACTGGAGGTTGTAGTAGGCGCGCATGGACGCCGAGCCGGGCTGGGGCGAGAAGAACTGCTGCTGGTAGTAGCCCTTGTCGAAGTCCTTGCGCCAGAGGGTGTGGTTGTCGTCCGGGGAGGGCTTGCCGATGGTGTTGTGCAGGGGCCCCGGGGTGCCGCCGAAGCGGGGGTCGGCCCGGTCGCCGAACTCGGCGAGGATGACGAAGACCTTGTCCTTGCGTCGCTGGGCG
Source organism: Streptomyces sp. NBC_00158 (assembly GCF_045160885.1). NCBI lineage: Bacteria > Bacillati > Actinomycetota > Actinomycetes > Kitasatosporales > Streptomycetaceae > Streptomyces > Streptomyces sp. NBC_00158. The sequence continues at coordinate 1,278,746 of NZ_CP108161.1, read as the reverse complement.
AGTTCGACGTACTGGCTGCCGATCTTCGCGGTGCGGGGGAGGGGGCCCGCCGTGCGGGCGGCGGCCAAGTCGCCGGAGCCGCCCGCCGCGATGCCCTCCAGGGCCTGGCGGCGCAGGGCCTGCCGCTGGAGTTCGAGCGGGGCGAGGGGCGGTGCGGCGGCGGCCTGTTCGGCGTGGCCCGCCGATGGCGCGGGTGCGGGCGGGGGCGCGGTGGCCGCCAGGGCGGCGGGGGTGGGCAGGAGGGCGAGGGCGGCCAGGGACATGGCCGCTCCCGCCGAGGCGACTCTGCGCAACGGAGGTGCCCTTTCGGGGAGTTCGGTGCCGGGGCCCGGTGTCGGGGGCTCGGAGCGCAGGTAATATTTCACATGTCACAGGTGATGGATAGGGGCTTGAGCCTGTGAACGCAGCCGGGGCCGCCCGCAGGTACGGGCGGCCCCGGTGGGGTGGCGGACGGTTCCGGTGGAGTGGCGGACGGTTGCGGTGGAGTGGCGGACGGTTGCGCTCCGATCAGCCGGCGTCCCCGTCCCCGTCCCCGTCCCCGTCCCCGTCCCCGTCCCCGTCCGCGGCCACATCCGCGTCCGCGGGCCGGGCGGACGGGCCGATCCAGTCCGGCTCGGGCTCCCCCTCCGCGTCGGAGGGAGCGGCCCCCGGGCCGATCCACGCCGACTCGGCCGCGTCGGCGTGCTGGACGTTCTCCGTGCGCGGGTCCTCGGGCGTGCTCTCGGGCATGGTTCCCCCTCGGCTTCGACGGCCTGCGGTGCTCCTGTGGGGGACAGGACGGACCCCGCCGCGGAAGGGTTCCCTCCTGCCGTGTCCCGGGAGCGGGCGGCGTCGTTGTGCCCCTGAGGGCTCCCGGGACGCCGGTCCGCCCCCGCCCCGGAACCCGAACGAACGCACAGGGGGAGACGAGCGCATGCCCCTCGAACCGCCGTATCCCGCACTGCCCCTCGACGCCCCCTGGAGCGCCCCGGCATCGGCGACACCGCCCCCGACGGGCCGCCGGGGCCCTGGCACCTGCCTTGGGACCGGCTCACGCCCGCCGAGGCGGCCCGCGCGCGGGAGCGGCTCGACGGCCGGGCGTACGGGTTCCAGGCCTCCGACGCCGCCACCGGCGACCCCGTACGGCGGATCTTCACCGGGGCCCGGCTGCGCGCCGACGCCGAGCAGACCGCCCGCCTGCTCGCCCCCCACGAGCCCGAGGCGATCGTCAGCTTCGCTCCTCCCCGGCACGCCTACGGGGCCGCCGCGACCGTGCTGCTCCCCGCCGTGACCGGGCTGCCCGTCTGGTTCTGGCCGGCCGGCGACTGCCCGCCGCCGGCCGTCCCGGCCCGGCGGATCGCCGTCGTCGCCATCCCCTCCGCCTTCCGCGCCCTGGCCCGGCACCCCCGCTGGACCGCCTCCTTCGAGCAGCTCACCTTCCTGCACGGCGCAGCCGAACTCCCCCCGGAGGCCCGCCGGTTCGAAGCCGACCCGCGCGCCGTGCTGATCGAGCTCCTCGGCTCCACCGAGACCGGGTCCGTCGCGCACCGCACCGGCTGGAACCCGGCCGGCCCCTGGACGCTGCTCGACGACGTCGCCTTCGCCGCGCCCCGCACCGGCGCGGAAGGCCCGCTCACCGTCACCGGACCCCGGCTGGCCGCGCTCCCCGACGGCAGCCGGCCCGACCGGCACGAGATGGACGACGTGGTACGCCGCCTCGGGGACCGGCTGTTCCTGCGCCTCGGCCGCCGCGCCCAGCTCGTACGCGTCAACGGGGTCCGCCACGACCTGGGCGCCATCGCCGCCCGGCTGCGCGCCGCGCTCCCCGGCGCGGACGTGGCCTGCGTACGCGTCCCCGGGCCCGCCGGGCCGCCGCACCGGGAGGCGTACGACGTGCTCGTCGCCGGAGGCGGCCCCCTGACGGCGGACGGCGTACGGGCCGCCGCGCGCGGCCTCGGCGCCGAACCCCGCCTGGTGCGCCTCGTGGAGCGGATCCCGCGCGACGCCGTCGGCAAGCCCCTGCCCGCACGGCTCGCCCCGCCCGAGCCCGAATGACCCCGACCGGCCCCGAGAGGACGTACGCCGTGAACCGGCAGCCCGAAGAAGTGAAGACGGTCCCCCTCACCCCCGAGGTGTACGCGTACGTGCTCGCCCAGGCCGAGCCGCAGAGCGAGGTCCAGCGGCGGCTCGTCGAGCGCACCCGCGCCCTCGGCGACCGGGCCGTGATGCAGATCCCGCACGAGCAGGGCGTCCTGCTCACCCTCCTCGCGAAGCTGACCGGCGCCCGCCGGATCGTGGAGGTCGGCACCTTCACCGGCTACTCCACCCTCGCCCTGGCCGCCGGCCTGCTCCCCGGCGGACAGGTCCTCACCTGCGACGTCTCGCAGGAGTGGACCGCGATCGCCCAGGAGGCCTGGAAGGAGGCCGGGCTCGCCGACCGGATCGAGCTGCGGCTCGCACCCGCCCTGGACACCCTGCGCGCCCTGCCCGCCGAACCCGTCGTCGACCTGGTCTTCCTGGACGCGAACAAGGACGGCTACCTGGCCTACTGGGAGGAGCTGGTGCCCCGCGTGCGCCCGGGCGGGCTGCTCCTCGCCGACAACGCGCTCTTCGGCGGCGCCGCCGCGGACCCGGACGCGCGGGGCAACGGGCTGGCCGTCCGCGAGTTCAACGCCCACGTCCGCGCCGACGACCGGGTGGAGTCGGTCCTCCTGCCGGTCGCGGACGGGCTGCTGTTCGCGCGCAAGCTCTGACGGGTCGGACGTCGGACGGCAGGCGTCGGCCGTCAGGCGTCAGTCGTCGTCCGAGACGCCCAGGTCGTGGCGCATGGCGGTGCGCATCGCCCTCAGTTCGTCCCAGAGCGCGTACTGGTGGCGGGCGGCCGTCTCCAGCGTCTCGCCCGGTTCGGGGGCGTCCCGTTCCAGGCGCTTGATCTGGCCGTAGACCCGGTTGAGGGCCTGGTTGACGGCGCTCGCCGTCATGAGCACCGCGTCCGGGGCGATCATCTGCGCCTCGGAGTAGCGGTCGCGGTGCGTGCTCTTCGCCTCTTCGAGCGCGTCCCGGTCGGCGTCCTCCACGGGGCGCTCCCGCATGACGTGCAGGTGGCGGCTGAGCGCGGTGACGTACTGCCGTGACTCCCGGTTGAGTTCGGCGTAGCAGGTGCGGCGCAGCGAGCGGCTCTCGCGCATCTCGTCCTGGGCGCGCACGAGTTCTATCTCCCGGCGCCTGGCCCGCTCCGAGGCCCGCTGGGTCAGCAGGGACCCTCCCAGCGTTCCCGCGACGCCCGCCACCGCGATGACAACCGAGTTGAGATCCACCCACGCGCTCCGTCAAGTCCTCCGGCGGCGTGCCCGACGCACACGGCCCGACCGCCCAGTGTGCCGTTCGGTACGCCGGGCCGGCCGCTCGGCGCTATCGTGCCGGGCGGGGGAGAGCGACGAGGGGGCGGTGCGGCCATGCGGTTTCTGTTCGTTCACGGTACGGGGGTGCGGCGGGAGCGGCACGACGCGCTGTTCGGGCTGGTGCGGGAGCGCCTCGGGGAACGGTTCCCCGCGGCGGATGTCGACTCCTGCTTCTGGGGCGAGCGGTTCGGCGCCGGACTGGACGCGGGCGGCCGCTCCGTACCCGGCGCACCGGAAGGGCCCGACGGGGGCGAGGAGGCCGCCGAGTGGGGGCTGCTGCTGACCGACCCGCTGTGCGAGCTGCGCGTACTGGCCGAGGCCGGCTGGGACGGGGAGGGCGGGGAGGCCGACCCCTTCGCGATGCCCGGCTTACGGCCCCCCGGCGAGCGGGTGCTCGACCTGCTGCACCGTCTTGCCGGGGCCGGACTCCCCGACGGCCCCGGAGAGCTGCGCGCCCTGCTGGACGGCACCGGACTCGCCGCCGGGTTCCGGCCCGCTCTGGAGGCCGCCGCCGACTCCGCCGAAGCGGCCCGCGCCGGCGCCCGCGCCACCACCGAACCGCAGGCCCGCGAGCTGGCCACCGCCCTCGCCCGGTCCGTCACCGCCGCGGCCCTCGCCGAGGCCGGGTCCGACGCCGACTGCACCGCCGCCGAACGGGACCGGCTCGTCGAGCTCCTCACCACCCGCCTCGGCGGCGGCGCCCGCGTCCCCGGGTCCCGGGCCGCCGCGGTCCTCGGCCGGCTCGCGCTGCGGGTCACCACGCAGCCCCTGCTCAACGCCCGGCGCGGCTCCCTCACCGCCGGCGCCGCCCCCGCCCTCGGCGACATCCTGCGCTACCAGGCCAGGGGCGCCGCACTGCGCGCGTACCTGCGCGAGCGGATCACCGCCCGGCCGGGCCCGGCCGTACTGATCGGCCACAGCCTCGGCGGCATCGCCCTGGTGGACCTGCTCGCGCTGGCCGCCGCCGACGGCGCGCCCGTACCCGGAGCCGAACTGCTCGTCACCGTAGGCTCGCAGGCCCCGTACCTCCACGAACTCGGCGCCCTCACCGCCCTGGAGCCCGGCAGCCGGCTCCCGTACGGCTTCCCGCGCTGGCTCAACGTGTACGACCGCCAGGACGTGCTGTCCTACCTCGCCGGACCCGTCTTCCCCGGCGACCCCCGCGTCACCGACCACGAGATCAGCAGCCGGCAGCCGTTCCCCGCCAGCCACAGCGCCTACTGGAAACAGAAGTCCCTCTACGAGCGCATCGAACGGGCGGTGACCGAAGCGGGGATCGGGTGACGGCCCTCGGCCGGCCGCACCCCGACGTGAACCCCCGGCGCACCTTCGCGCTCGTCGCCGGGGTCGAGCGGTACGAGATCAGCCACCAGTGGAACCTGCGCGGCCCCGCCCGCGACGCCCTGCGCTTCGCCCGCTGGCTGACCGGGCCCGGGGAGGTGCCCGCCGCGAACGTCCGGCTGCTGCTGTCCCCGCTCGACGACCCCGACACCCTCGACTGGTCCGCGTCCGAGGGCCTGGCCGCGCTGCGCACCGAGCACCGGGCCGCGACCGAGGCGAACGTGCGCACCGCCCTGCTCGACGAACTCCCCCAATGCGACGGGGACCTGCTGTGGATCTTCTGGGCGGGGCACGGCTTCCTCGGGCGCGCCGGCGAGCTGATGCTGCCGTGCGCCGACGCCCGCCAGGGCCACGTCCGCCACCTCAACCTCGACTCGGCGCTGCGCTGGTGGCGCACCGACCTGGTCAGGCACGGCCGGTTCCCGCGTCAGGCCGCCCTCGTGGACGCCTGCCGCGTCGGCGCGCCCCGCGACGGCAGCCTGAACTTCGGCAGCCACGACTACGGCGGCGGCCACACCGTCCCCGGGCGGCGCCAGCTCCGGCTGTACGCCTCCCGCGAGGGCGAGGCCGCGCAGAACGACGCCGAACGGGGCGCGGGCCGTTTCACCGAGGCCCTGCTCGGCGAGCTCGGGGACCGGTCCGTGCAGGAGGGGGCCGCCGTCCTGCCGGTCGCGGCCCGCAGCATCCACAGCGCGTTCCAACAGCTGCGCGAACGCGGCGACGGCTGGCAGGTGCCGCAGTTCATCGTCGACCGCGACTGGGACGGCAACTCCTTCCTGGACTACCCGGACTCCGCCGACTTCCCGGCCCTCACCGGCGGCCCCGGCGGCCCCGGCGGCCCCGGCGGCCCCGGCGGCCCCGGCGGCCCCGGAACCGCGGCCGCCCCCGCCCTGCCCAGCGCCCCCCGCCTCGACCAGGCGGGATGGGACGGCCTCGGCGAGCTCTTCGAGGGCCGCGACCTGCCGCGCTGCGCGTACGAGGCCTACGCCTGGGCCTTCAAGGCGGCCGGTTGCACCACCCCCGTCGACGGCGGGCTGCCCGCCGACACCCTCCTCGACGTGGTCGCCGACCTCGACGACCGGCAGGGCGGCCGGACCGGAATGCCGCTCGCCGTGCCCTTCGTCCACTTCCTCGCCGACCGGACCGCCCGCCCCGGCGGCGGACCCGGCGGCGGCCCCGAGGACCCCGAGTGGGCCGCGGCCCTCGCCCACTGGGTGCGCGCCACCCTCGACCGGCTCGCCCTGCCCGCCCTGCGCCCGCCGCCTCCCCCCGCCCGCAAGGCCACCCTGCACGTCCGCCTGGAGTCCCCGCCCGGCGGCGAGGACGGCCTGCTGGCACGCATGTGGCTGCGCGGCGAACGCACGCGCCACGTATGGGAGTCGGAGGGCAGCCCCGTCCAACTGGCCGCCGTGCGCGCCGAACTCGTACGCCGGCTCGCCGAGGGCGCCCCCGGATCCGGGCAGCCGTCCGGCGGCATCGGGCGGATCGAGTTCCACGTCCCCTACGAACTGCTGGAGACGGACTTCGACCAGTGGCCCGTACCGCGCGGCCCCGGCGGCCGGACCCGCCCGCTCGGCGCGCTCCACGAGGTGGTGGTGCGCTGCCCGCAGGAACGCGAGGACACCGGGCCCGAATGGCGGGAAAAATGGCGCTGGCTCCACGTCCACGACGGCCGGCACCCCGAGGCCGTACGGCTCGTCGAGGACGGGGACGTCACCGACGCCCTCGGGCTGCGGCTGGGCGCGCGGCCCGCGCCCGCCTGCGTCCTCGGGCACGTCTCCGGCAGCCGTACGGACGCCCTGCTGGACGCCGTCCTCGAAGGCGGGGTCCCGGTCGCGGTGTGGCGGCGCGGTGGCGGCACGGCCGCCGGGGGACTGCCCGCACTGCTCGCCCCCGACGCCGGGCCGGGGGCGCCCGCGGTCTTCGCACTGCCCGCCCGCGTGCGCGAAGTGCGCCGGGCGGCCGCCGGCCAGGACCCGCCGGGGGAAGACCGTTTGGTGTTGCTGTGGGACGATCCCGACGACACGGTCGACCTCCGCTCCCTGGCCACCTGACCCGCCGCCGACGATCCGTCCACGACACGAACTCACCACCCGCGAACAGACGATGGAGGCACAGGCAGTGGCGAAGGACTGGTGGCTGTACCGGGGCGCGGGCCCCGGCGAGGAGCGCCGCGCCCGGCTGGAAGCCGGAACGCCGCCGCCCTGGCGGGACTTCACCGGCGTACCCGACCCCGCCTACGGGCCGCCCGGCTGCGCCGGCGAGGCCTGGGAGCGCACCCGCAGGCGCGGCGAGGGCTACGTCCCGGACGAGCCGGAGCTGGACGTGGTCAACACCGCCCTCCACCTGCGCCGGCCGCTCCTGATCACCGGGAAGCCCGGCGTCGGCAAGTCCACCCTCGCCTACGGCATCGCCGCCGATCTGGCCCTGGGCCCCGTACTGCACTGGCCGATCACCAGCCGCACCGTGCTGCGCGACGGCCTCTACCTCTACGACGCCATCGGCCGGCTCCAGGAGGCCGGACTGGAGCAGGTCCGCGTCCCCGGCGCCCGCGCCGCCGCGGCCCCGGACGCGGTCCCCTCCATCGCCCGGTACCTGCGCCTGGGCCCGCTCGGCACCGCCCTCCTCCCGCAGGACCGGCCGCGCGTCCTGCTCATCGACGAGATCGACAAGAGCGACATCGACCTGCCCGGCGACCTCCTCACCGTCTTCGAGGACGGCGGCTTCGTCATCCCCGAACTGGCCCGCCTCGCCAAGGAGGAACCCACCGTCGCCATCGGCACCGACGACGACCCCGACGCCGGAGTGGCCGTCACCCAGGGCCGGGTGCAGTGCAGGCACTTCCCCGTCGTCGTCCTCACCAGCAACGGCGAACGCGACTTCCCGCCCGCCTTCCTGCGCCGCTGCGTCCGCCTCCACCTGGACGCGCCCGGACCCGGGAAACTCGCCCGCATCGTGCGCGGCCGGCTCGGCGTCGACATCACCGGCGAGGACGCCGCCGAGTACCAGGACCTCGTACGCAGCTTCCTCGAACGGGCGGAGGACGGCGACCTGGCCACCGACCAGCTCCTGAACGCCATCCAACTGCGCCTGGCCGGGGCCTGGTCGGCGCCCGCCGACCGCGACCGCTTCCTCGCCACCGTCATGCAGCACCTCACCGGGCCCACCGCGTGATCGAGAGGCTGCTCGCCGCCTTCGCCGAGGGCGCCGAGGACGGTGCCGCGCCCCGCACCGCCCTCGGCCCCGAGGAGATCGCCGACATCCTCTGGCTCGCCGCCCGCGTGGACCCGGGCGCCGCCCCGTCCCGGCACGGGGACGGGCACCGGCCCGCGCCGCCCGAGCCGGAAGAGCCCCCGCCCGCACCCGCCGATCCCGGCCCCGCCCCCGACGCCGGCCGCACCGGCCCGCCCCACGACGGGGCCGTCCAGCTGTTCCCCGCCGGCCGCGCCCGGCCGGAGCCGCCGCCCACCGCGCCCGGCGCCGAAGCACACGCCCGGCGCGGCGTACCGCTGCGGCTGCCCCGCACCACGTCCCTCGACGACCCGCTCGCCCTGATGCGCTCGCTGCGCCCCGTCGGACGCCGCTCCATCGGCGGGCCGGGGGAGGAGCTCGACGAGCAGCTCACCGTGGAACGCAGCATCGAGGCGATGGTCCCCACCCCGGTCCTGCGCCCCGCCGAAAGCCGCTGGCTCGACCTGGCCCTCGTCGTCGACGCCCACCCCTCGATGCTCCTGTGGAGCGACCTGGTGGCCGAACTGCGCGGGGTGTTCACCCGCAGCGGCGTCTTCCGCGACGTCCGCACCTGGCAGCTCACCGGCACCGCCCCCGGCGGCACCCCGATGCTCGCCCGCGGCCACGGCGGCCCGCCCCGCAACCCGCTGGAACTCGCCGACCCCGCCGGACGCCGGCTCATCCTCCTCGTCTCCGACACCGTCGCCGGGGGCTGGCAGGAGGCCCCGCTGCTGCGCGTCCTGCGGCACTGGAGCGCCCACAACGCGGTGGCCGTGCTGAACGTACTGCCCGAACGGCTGTGGACCCGGGGCGCCGTCCGGCCCGTGCCCTTCGCCGTGCGCTGCGACCGGCCCGCCGCCGCCACCCGCGCCTGGCAGCGGGTGCCGGCCACCCGGCGGGCGCGGGGCGGCGGGCCCGTGGTCCCGGTGGTGGGCCTCGCGTCCGGCAGCCTGGCCCGGCTCGTGCGGACGGTCTCCGGGGACGGGCGCTGGCGCCGCCTCGCCTGCCTGCGCCTGGACGCCGCCCCCGCGCCCGGGACGGCCCCGCCGCGCCGGGACACCACCGCGCTGGAGGCGGTCGAACGGTTCCGGGCGAGTGCCTCCCCGACCGCCCAGCAGCTCGCCGCCCACCTGGCCGCCGTACCGCTCACGCTGCCCGTGATGACCCTCGTACGCCGCTCCCTGCTGCGCGACTCCGAGCACGGGCACCTGGCGGAGGTGGCCCTCGGGGGGCTCTTCGCCCCGTGGGAGGGGCGGCAGCGGCCGGAGGAGGCGGAGTTCGACTTCCTGCCGGGGGTACGGGAGGTACTGCTCGGCTCCCAGCTGCGCGGGGACGTCGCCGCCGTACGGGAACTCGTGCGCCGCCGGGTCTGGGAGTTCATGTACCGCAACCGGGGCACGGGCCCGGACTTCTCCGCGACCCGGGTCACGACGGGGGAGGAGGGGCGCCGACTGGTCCCGGAGGGTGACCTGCCGTTCGCCGAACGCCCGGCGGCGCAGCGGCCCCCGGCCGACCGGCCGTTCGAGGTCCGGCTCGCCGAGCAGCGCGGGGTGCGGGACGCGGTCGTCCAGGTCCGCTTCGAGCCGCTGGCGGAGCCGCGCGAGGTGGGCACGTTGCTGGGCCCCCGGCTGGTGCTGACCGTCGGGGACGTGGAACAGCCCCGGGACGCCGTCGCGTGGGTGAGGGGCGCGGACGGCAGGGAGACCGCGTGCCGGCCCGTGTGGTGGGACGAGGCGAGCCCCCGGGTGCTGCTCCTGGAGGGCGAGGCGGACCTGGCGGACCCGCGCCGGTTCGTTCCCCCGGGGTGGGAGGTGCCGCCGGCGGACCAGGACGCGGAGGCCGTCGTCGACGGCTTCGAGGAGGTCAGCGCCCGGCGCGCCTTCTTCGGCCACGTGCTGCTGTCCGGCGGCGCCCGCAACGGCGAACTGCTCCGGTTCCCCGTCGAGCTGGGGGACTGGCACCACTTCCGGGGCGCCCCGGTCTCCCGCGGCGGCAGGTTGACCGGCATCGTGCACACGGTCCGCCCCGACCGGATGGTCTTCCTCACGGCCGAGGCCCTGCTCGCGCAGGACGGCTTCCGGGAGGCGCTGAGCGAGCGGGAGCACTGGACGGGGGTGACGGTGGCCCTGCGGGGTGGTGAGGCGGGCTACGGCCCCGGAAGCCCTCCGCGCCAGGAGCTGAGCGACCTCCTGTCCGCGGCGATGGCGGAGGCGGAAGTCGCGGGCCGGCCGGAAGGCGGGCCGGCGGGTGTCCGGGTCTCCCTGGCCGGACCCCGTGCCTTCGCCGAGGCGGGGCTGCTGCTGCTCGCGCTGCACCGGCTGACGGACCGGGACCGCCTCCCCGGCCCGCCGTTCGTCGTGGCCCTGGCGGCACACGGCGCGGGGGGCGAGGAGGGAGTCGCCGACCGGCTCCTCCAGAGCAGCACGGTGACCGCGTGGGTGAGGACCAGCGGCCCGGACCACACCCTGCGGCTCGTGCTCACCCTGTCCCAGTCGCTGTACGAGCAACTGCGCGAGCTCCTCGGCCCGCTCGCCCTGCGTTCCCTCAAACCGCTGCGGGAGGAGCCGGGGGGATGGTTCCTCGCAGGCGACCCCAGCCGGGTGGCGGAGCTGCTCGCGGACGCGGAGACGTACCGCCTCGGGGAGCCGGTCTGGCTCCGCTGCGGCTTCGGAGCCTCGGCGGAGGACCCTGCGGGGTGCATGGGTGTCGGAGTGGCTGGCCGCCACACCTGCCTGGCCCATTTGCCGCGCTCCGAGCAGGACGCCTACCTGAGCACCTTGGAGCCCGCCTCGTCCGTCGACTTCCGGGGGACCACCTTCGAGGGGGGACTCCTGGGGAGGCTGCTCGACGCGCTGCGGGATCCGCGGACCGGGACGGTCGTGGTGGACTCGTCCGCCTTCACGAGGGCGTGCTTCAAGGACGACTGGGCGGCGGCGGATGCCGTCTTCAACGGTGAAACCGACTTCACCGGTGCCGTGTTCGAGGGGCTGACGGGCTTCGCCGCGGCGACCTTCGGCGGGGACACGTCCTTCGACGGGGCCGTCTTCAGGGAGGCGGCGGGCTTCGGTGGCACCCTCTTCGCGCGTACGGCCTCCTTCCGCCGCGCCGTCTTCGAGAAGGCGGCGGTGTTCGAAGCAGCCGAATTCGAGGAGGAGGCCTCCTTCGGCCGCGCCGTGTTCGTCGGCGCGGCGCGGTTCGCCCGGGGCACCTGGGACGAGGGCGTCCTCTTCGGGCGCGCCGTCATGGAGGAGGAGGCGGTGTTCGACGGGGTGGTGGTGCGGGGGAGGGCGGACTTCGACCGGGCGGTCTTCAAGGGGCGCACGTCGCTTCGAGAGTCCCTCTTCCGGGGGCCGGTGTCCTTCACCCGCGTCGTGTGCGAGGGTCCCCTCTCCGCACTCGGCGCCCGCCTCGAACTCGGGTCGGACTTCGCGTCCATGGTCTGCGAGGGGGAAGCGGTCTTCCGCGAGGTCCGCTTCGACGGCCCGGCTTCTTTCGCCAGTGCCGTTTTCCACGGTCTGGCGGCGTTCGACACGGCCTCGTTCCTGGAGCGGGCGGGTTTCGAGCGCGCCCGTTTCCGGGGCCCGGTCCTGATCAAGAACAGCGTGTTCGCGGAGCCGGTCAGCTTCGACCACGCCGTGTTCGAGGGCATGTTCCGGTGGGTCGAATCGCGGACGGAGCCCGGACCGGACGAGGACACGGAGTGGGCGACGGCGCGCGGCAGCTTCGCCGGAGCCGTCTTCCGGGGCCCCGCACGCTTCCTGCGCGGCGAGTTCGGGGGCGGCGTCGTCTTCGACGCGGCCCACTTCGACGGTTCCGTCACCTTCGAGGCCTGCGACTTCCGGGCGGCCCTGTTCCTGACCGGCGCCCTCTTCCACGGCCCGGCCTCGCTGACCGGTGTCACCCTCGGCCGCCCGATCCGGCTCCCCGCCGACTGGACCGCGACCGAGGAGGACGGGGTGTGGGAGATCACCTCCCCCGAGCGTCCGGAATCCGGTGACGCCTGAGGCATTCTGGCCAGGTCAGCGCCAACCCAGGTCCCAGGAGCAACAGTTGACCCAGTCCGATCCCCGCCGACACGTCCCCTTCGACCGCCTCCACAACTTCCGCGACATGGGCGGCTACCGCTCCGCCGACGGCCGGACCGTCCGCTGGGGGGCCCTCTACCGGGCCGACTCCCTCGGGAAGCTGGACGGCGACGACTGGGACCGCTTCCTCGGGCTCGGGATCCGGACCGTGATCGACCTGCGCTACCCCTGGGAGATCGAGGCCAAGGGCCGGATACCGCAGCCGGAGCGGTTCTCGTACGCCAATCTCAGCATCGAGCACCGGCCCTACGACCAGGCCGAGATCGACCCGGACCTCGACCCCTGGCGCTACCTCGCCGACCGCTTCGCGGAGGTGGCCGAGGACGGCGTGGACGAGATCCGCCGCGCCGTCGAGCTCATCGCCGAAGGCCCCGGTCCCGCCGTGTTCCACTGCACCTCCGGCAAGGACCGCACCGGCCTGATCGCCGCCCTCGTCCTGACCCTGCTCGACGTGCCCGAGGAGGAGGTCCTGGCCGACTTCGCCCTCACCGAGCTCGCGACCGAACGCCTCACCGCCGACTGGCACTCCGCCCACCCGGGCCGCACCATGCGCTGGCCCGCGTACGGCCGCGCCCCGGCCACCGTCATGGAGCTGGTCCTCGCCGACCTGACGGCCCGTTACGGGTCCCCGTCCGCGTACCTCGCCGAGGCCGTCGGCATCACCCCGCGGACCACGGCCCGGCTGCGGGAGCGGCTGCTCGTCTGAGAGCCGCGCCCGAAAAACCAGGTGCCCCGGCCGGCGCGCGCCGCCTACAGTCGCGGTGCGCGCCGCCGCCAGGGCGGTGCCTGCCGATGCCGAGCGAAGAGAAGGGGAACCGGGCCATGCGTACGAACCGCACCGCCGCCGTCGTTCCCCCCTGCCGGTACGACGTGATCCCGGTGTCCCGCAGCGCGCGGTAACAGCCGCGCGGCTGTCACCGTACGCCCGTGACGCACCCTTGAAGACGGAACCCCTCCGGCCCTGCCGCGGGGCGGTCCGCTCGCGTCCCGGGAATCGCGCCGCCCTCTTCCACCCCAGGCACCGAAAGGCCCGGGCCATGCGCACCGAACCCCACACCACCACCAACACCGCCGTGCGGAACCTCGGCATCCTCGCCCACGTCGACGCCGGCAAGACCACCGTCACCGAGCGGATCCTCTTCGCCACCGGCGCCATCCACAAGCGCGGCGAGGTCCACGAGGGCACCACCGTCACCGACTACGACCCCCAGGAACGCGACCGCGGCATCACCATCTTCGCGGCGGCCGTCAGCTGCGCCTGGGACGGCCACCGGGTCAACCTGATCGACACGCCGGGCCACGTGGACTTCGCCGACGAGGTCGAGCGCTCCCTGCGGGTGCTCGACGGGGCGGTCGCGGTCTTCGACGCCGTCGCCGGGGTCGAGCCGCAGAGCGAGTCCGTGTGGCGGCAGGCGGACCGGCACGGCGTGCCGAGGATCGCGTTCGTCAACAAGCTGGACCGGGCGGGCGCCGACCTCGACACGGCCGTCGCCTCCATCCGGGAGCGGCTCGGCGCGGTCCCCCTGGTCGTGCAGCTGCCGGTCGGCCGGGAGGACGGTTTCACCGGCGTCGTCGACCTGCTGCGGATGCGCGCGCTGCTGTGGACCGCGGGTGACGGCTCGTACGAGACGCTGCCCGTCCCCGGGACGCTGCTGGAGGAGGCCCGGCGCAGGCGCCGGCTGCTGGAGGAGACGGTGGCCGGACTCCACGCGGAGGCCCTGGAGGAGTTCTGCGACGGCGGCGCGCTGAGCGAGCCGGTGCTGGTCCGCGCCCTGCGCGAGCTGACCCTCGCCGGGGACGCGGTGGTCGTGCTCTGCGGTTCGGCGTACCGCAACCGGGGCATCGAGCCGCTGCTCGACGCCGTGGTGGCGTACCTGCCCGCCCCGGGCGACATGCCGCCGGTGCGGGAGCGGGCCGCCGACCCGGCGGAGCCGCTGGCGGCGCTCGCCTTCAAGGTGACGGCGACGACGACCGGACGGCTCACCTACCTGCGGGTCTACGCGGGGACCCTGCGCAAGGGGGACTCCGTACTGGACCCGGCCACGGGCCGGACCGAACGCGTCGGGCGGATCCTGCGCGTGCAGGCCGACCGGCACGAGGAGCGGGAGGAGGCGGTGGCCGGTGACATCGTCGCCGTCGTCGGGCTGAAGGCGGCGCGGGCGGGCACCAGCCTGTGCGCGCCGGAGGCCCCGCTGCTGCTCGAACCGCCCGTGGTGGCGGACCCGGTGGTGTCGGTCGCGGTCGAGGCGGGCCGGGGTACGGACACCGGGCGGCTGGCCACCGCGCTGGCCCGGCTCGCCGAGGAGGACCCCTCCCTGGTGGTGCGGACCGATGCGGAGACCGGGCAGACCGTGCTGTCGGGGCTGGGCGAGCTGCACCTGGAGGTGGCGGTGGAGAAGGTGCGCCGGCTCCACGGGGTGGAGGTCGTCGTGGGCCGGCCGCGGGTCTCCTACCGGGAGACCGTCGTGCGCGGGGTGACCGGTTTCGTGTACCGGCACGTCAAACAGGACGGCGGCGCGGGCCAGTTCGCGCACGTCGTGCTCGACGTGGAGCCGCTGGAGGAGCCCGGTTTCGAGTTCCGCTCGGCGGTCACCGGCGGCCGGGTGCCGCAGGAGTACGCGCGGGCCGTGGAGGCGGGCTGCCGTGACGCCCTCGCCGAGGGTCCGCTCGGCGGGCATCCGGTGACCGGTGTGCGGGTGGTCCTGACCGACGGGGCGACCCACTCCAAGGACTCCTCGGAGATGGCGTTCCGCGCGGCCGGCCGGTTCGCGCTGCGCGACGCCCTGCGCACCTGCGGGGTGGAGCTGCTGGAGCCGGTCGCGGAGGTCACGGTGACCGTTCCGGACGAGGGCGTCGGCGCGGTCCTCGGGGACCTCGCCGCCCGCCGCGGCCGGGTCACGGGCTCGGCCGGGCAGGCCGGGACCACGGTGGTCACGGCGACGGTGCCGCTGGCCGAGCTGTTCGGGTACGCGTCCCGGCTGCGCGGCCGCACCCAGGGCCGGGGCGGCTTCACCAGCCGCCCGGCGGGCCTGGCGCCCGTCCCCGCGGCGGTGGCGGCGACCCTGACCGCCCGCTAGTACGGCGCGGCGCGCACCACCCTCGGGCCCCGTCCCGGCTTCGGCCGGGACGGGGCCCGAGGCCGTTTCCGCGCCGCCCGAGCCCGTTCCCACCCGCCCGAGTCGCTTTCCACCGGCGTTCCGACACCGCCCTTACATACCCCCCATGGGTATGCTACGTTGCTACGCGAAGGTACCCCCCAGGGGTATATGGCAGAGGAGGGTCAGGGCAATGTCAACCGTCAATCCCCGGCGCTGGTGGGCACTTGGCGTGCTTGCCGCCGCTCAGTTCATGGTCATCATGGACACCTCGATCATCGGGGTCGCGCTCCCCGAGATGCAGAAGGACCTGGGCTTTTCCCAGGGCGAGCTCCAGTGGGTCTTCAACGCCTACGTCATCGTCTTCGGCGGATTACTGCTGCTCGGCGGGCGGCTCTCCGACCTGTTCGGCGCCCGCAAGATCTTCGCCACCGGCTGGGTGGTCATGATCGTGGGCTCGGTGCTCGCGGCCGCCGCGCAGACCGCCTCGGTGGAGATCGCCGGCCGGGCCGTCCAGGGAGTCGGCGGCGCGCTGATCGCGCCCTCGGCGATGACGCTCCTCATGATGCTCTTCGGGCACAATCCCAAGGAGCTCGGCAAGGCGATGGCCCTCTACGGTGCGGCCGCCCCCGCCGGCGGTACGGCGGGCGTGTTCCTCGGCGGCGTGTTCACCGAATGGGTGAGCTGGCCGTGGGTCTTCATCATCTACGTCCCGATCGGCGTCGCGACCCTCGCCGCGACCAAGCTGCTGCCCGCCGTCCAGTCCCGCCGCGGCTCCGTCGACGTCCTCGGTGCCGTCGCCGTCACCGCCGGCCTCGCGCTCGCCGTGTTCGCCGTCGTCCGGGCCCCCGAGGTCGGCTGGGGCGCCACCGCCACCGTGCTGGAGCTCGTCGGCGCGGCCGTCCTGCTCGCCCTCTTCTTCGTGGTCCAGAAGACCGTCCGCGAGCCGCTCATGCCGCTCAGCGTGTGGCGGATCCCGCGCCTGGGCTCGGCCAACCTCGCGATGACGCTGCTCGGCGCCGCCTGGATCCCGATGTGGTACTTCCTCAACCTGTACCTCCAGCAGGTGCTGAACTACGGCGCCTTCGCCTCCGGCGCGGCGCTGCTCCCCATGACCGTGCTGCTGATGATCTTCATGACGGCCATCACCGCCCGCCTCATGGGCCGCTTCGGGGCCAAGCCGCTGATCGTCACCGGTCTGCTCGCCCTCGCCGCCGGGCTGGTCTGGCTGGCCGCCGTCGAGCCGACCGGCACCTTCCTCGTCGACGTCCTGCCCGCCTCGCTCGTCGCCGCGCTCGGCATGGCGCTCGCCTACATCCCGGCGATGATCGCCGCGATGTCCGGTGCCCCGCAGGAGCAGGCCGGCCTCGCCTCCGGCATCGTCAACACCACCTACAACGTGGGATCCGCCCTCGGCCTGGCCGCGCTGACCGCGCTCGCCACCACCCAGGGCGCCGGTGAGCTGGGCAACCTGCCCGCCCTCACCGACGGGTTCAGTGCCGCCTTCATCGGCGCCGCGGTCATCGCCGCCGCCGGCGCGGTGATCACCCTGCTCGTGATGAAGGGCGACAAGTCCGCCGCCCCGGCCGCCGCTCCCGCCGCCGACGCCCCCGCGTCGCGCAGCGAGACGGCGGGGGTGTGACGGACGGGACCGCCCGCACTCGCCCAAGGGGTCGCCCGACGTCCGCCCCGGACGTCGGGCGACCCCTTTTTTTCCGCACCCGGACGCACCCGAACCCGCACCGGAGCCCCTACCAGGACCCCGTATCAGGACCCCGTACCAGGGCGCCGCGCCCGTACCCGACCGAAAGGCAGACCCTCGATGAAGGACATCCGCACCCGCGCGGTGCACGTGGCCCACGAGCTCGAAGTCCCCGCGAGCCGGCCGCTGTCCGTACCGCTCGTCCAGTCCTCCGCCTTCGCCTTCGACTCCGCCGACGACCTGGCGCGGGCCATGGCCGGCCCCGACGGCGACTACGTCTACAGCCGCCGGGGCAACCCCACCGTGCGGGCCCTGGAGCGCACCCTCGCCGGGCTGGAGGGCGGGGCCTCGGCCATCGCCTTCGCGTCCGGGATGGGCGCCATCAGCGGGGTCCTGCTGGCCCTGCTGCGCCCCGGCGACCAGGTGATCGCGCAGCGCTGCCTGTATGGGGGGACGTACGCGGCGCTGAGCGACCTGAAGGAGCGCTACGGCGTACGGGTCGACCACATCAGCGGTGACGACGCGCGGGAGTTCGAGGCGCTCGCCGGGCCGCGCACCCGGCTGCTGGTGCTGGAGACCATAGCCAACCCCACCGGCCAGGTCCCCGACCTGCCCGGCCTGCTGGCGGCGGCCCGGCGCCTCGGGGTGATCAGCGCCGTGGACAACTCCCTCGCCTCGCCCGTCCTGTGCCGGCCGATCGAGCACGGCGCCGACATCGTGCTCCACTCCACCACCAAGTACCTCGCCGGGCACTCCGACGTCCTGGGCGGCGCCGCCGTCTTCGCGGACGACGCCCTGCGCCGGGAGCTGTGGCCGCGCACGGTCGAACTCGGCGCCAGCGCCGACCCGTTCGCCGTCTGGCTGACGCTGCGCGGGATCGCCACGCTGCCGCTGCGGATGCGCGAGCACTGCGCCAACGCCGGCCTGCTGGCGCAGCGGCTGGCGGCCCACCCCGCGGTGGCGGCCGTCCACTGGCCGTGGCTGGGAACGCACCCCTCGTACGCCATGGCCCGCAAGGTGCTCTCCGGCGGCGGCGGGCTGCTCTCCTTCGACCTGCGCGGCGGCCGCGAGGCGGGCCGCTCCTTCGTCGAAGGGGTGCGCCTCGCCCGGCTCGCGCTGTCGCTGGGCGGTGTGGAGACGCTGGTCACCCACCCTGCCAGCACCTCCCACCGGGAGCTGGACGAAGCGGCGTTGGCGAGCGCCGGGATCGGTCCGGGCCTGGTGCGGATGTCGGTCGGCATCGAGGACCCGGAGGACCTGTGGCAGGACGTCGAGCAGGCGCTGCGATAGAACAGGCACTGTGGTCTTCTTTTGGGTTGACAAAATAATCGGCTGATTCGTAGATTGGTTCACGCCAGAGAAACCACTCCTCTCCGTCAAGGGGGTCGCGTGATGCGCTACTTCGAGGACTTCCGGACCGGCGACGTCCACGAACTGGGCACCGTCACCGTCACGGCGGAGGAGGTGCTGGAGTTCGGCAGGCGCTTCGACCCGCAGCCCTTCCACACCGATCCGGCGCTCGCCGCCCAGACCCCGTTCGGCGGCCTGATCGCCAGCGGCTGGCACAGCGCCTCGATGTTCATGCGCCGCTACGTCGACGGGCTCCTCGCCTACAGCGCCTGTACCGGCTCCCCCGGCGTCGACGAGATCCGCTACCTGCGGCCCGTCCGCCCCGGGGACGTGCTCACGGCGCGCGTCGAGATCCTGGGCTCGCGCCCCTCGCCGTTCAACCCGCGCACCGGCGTCGTCCAGCCCAAGTGCACGCTGGCCGACGCCGACGGGAACGTCGTCTTCAGCATGATCCTGCACAGCATCTTCGAGCGGCGGCCCGCCGAGTGCGACGCACCGCACCCCGCCGCCGCCGAGGACCCGGTCGTCCGCGTCCGCTCCCTGGCCTGACCTTTCCCCCCGCCCGCCGAGTGAAGGGAGCCTCCCGTGGAGGCCGTATCCCGCACCGCCCAGTGGACCGCCGCCGCGCGGGCCCTGGAAACCGAGCGCGAGGACCGGCTGTTCGCCGACCCCTACGCGCGCACCGTCGCCGACACCATCGGCTTCGACCTGCTGGAGCGCTACGCCGGCGCCGGCACCGTGCCGTTCCTCGCCATCCGCACCACCTACCTGGACCGGCAGATCGTCCGCACCGTCCAGGAACACGGCATCCGCCAGGTCGTGTTCCTCGCCGCCGGCATGGACACCCGCTTCTACCGGCTCCCGTGGCCCGACGGCGTCACCGTCTACGAACTCGACCGGCCCGCCCTCCTGGAGGCCAAGGCCGAGATGCTCGCCGACGAGCCGGCCCCCGCCGGACGCACCCGCGTCACCGTCCCCGTCGACCTCACCCAGGACTGGACCGGCCCCCTGGAGGAAGCCGGCTGGCGCGCCGACCAGCCCGTGCTGTGGGTCGTCGAGGGCCTCCTCTTCTTCCTCCCCGAGGAAGCCGTACGCGGCCTCATCTCCACCCTGGCCGGCCACTCCGCGCCCGGATCCGTCCTGCTCGGCGACGTCATCAGCAAGGCCGCCCTGCAGAACCCGCTGTCCCGGCCCTTCCTCAACTGCCTCGAAGAGGACGGGAACCCGTGGCTCTTCGGCACGGAGACCCCCGAGGACCTCCTCGCCGAATGCGGCTGGGACGTCCGCGAGGTCCGCCAGCCCGGCGAGGACGGCGCCGACTTCGGCCGCTGGCCCTACCCGGTGCCCGCCCGCAGCGTCCCCCGCGTCCCGCGCTCCTTCCTGTTCACCTGTGACCTCCCGACCGCCGAGGTGAAGGCAGCATGACCGCCGTCAACGACTTCCACCAGCGCGTCATCAGCGACGCCGGAGCCGCCGTACGCGGCCTGACCGTCGCCCTCGGCGAACGCCTCGGCCTGTACCGGGCGCTGGCCGAGGCCGGCCCGCTGACCCCCGCCCAGCTCGCCGAGCGCACCGGGATCAACACCCGCTACGCCGAGGAGTGGCTGCACGCCCAGCTGAGCGCCGGCTACGTCGAGCGCCACCCGGGCGCCGGCACGTACACGCTGCCCGCCGACCACGCCCCCGTGCTGGCCGACCCCACCGCCGTCACCTTCGCCGCCGGGTTCTTCACCGCCCTCAAGGCCCTCTACGGCACCGAAGACCTCCTCGTCGACGCGTACCGCACCGGCGACGGCGTCGGCTGGGCCGAGCACGACCCGGCCCTCGACACCGGCATGGGCAGCTTCTTCCAGCCCACCTACGAGCACCGCCTCGTCCCCGAATGGCTGCCCGCCCTCACCGGGGTCACCGGCAAGCTCGCCGCCGGCGGCACCGTCGCCGACGTCGGCTGCGGCGTCGGCCACACCACCCTGCTGATCGCGAAGGCCTTCCCGCAGGCGACCGTCCACGGCTTCGACTACTCCGAAGAGGCCATCTCGATCGCCCGCCAGCTCGCCGACGAGGCCGGGCTCTCCGACCGCGTCGTCTTCGAGGTCGCCTCCGCCGACGACTACCCCGGCACCGGCTACGACCTCGTCACCTTCTTCAACGCCCTGCACGACATGGGCGACCCGGTATCCGCCGCCCAGCACGTCCACAAGTCCCTGGACGCGGACGGCACCTGGATGCTCGTCGAGTCGAACGTCTCGCCCGACGACGTCGACACCCAGACCCCGGCGGCCCGCATGTTCATGGCCCTCTCCGCCGTCATGTGCCTGCCCGTCGCGGTCGCCCAGCGCGGCCCCCACGCGCTCGGCAACCACTCCGGCGAGAAGGCCTTCCGCGCCATCGCCGAAGAGGCCGGCTTCACCCGCTGGCGCCGCGCGACCGAGACCCCGGTCAACGCCGTCTACGAAGTCCGGCCGTAGGCCGCGGGGCCCGCCGCACCGGGTCCGCGCAGCGAGGGGGCCGCCCCGGCGGCCCCGGCACCACCCCACACCCCGAGGAGTCACCATGGGCGTCAGCGCCCCCCTGCCGGTCAGCGACCGGTTCCTTGAAGTCCTGGAACGGCTCAGCCACCGCTCCATCGAGGAGTACTACAACCCCTACCAGCAGTTCGACTGGCCCGAGAAGCTCGACGAGGGCCGCATGTGGATGACCCCCGAGCTGCTCACCGTCTACGGCACCCCCTTCTACGAGGAGCTCGGCGAGGAGACCCTCCAGCGCCTCTCCAAGTGGGAGAGCATCAACTTCTACAGCCTCAACGTGCACGGCATCCGCGAACTGCTCATCGAGGTCGTCGGCCGCATCCACATGCCCGGCTTCGAGGTGCCCTCGGACTTCTTCCACCACTTCATCGGTGAGGAGAACGAGCACATGTGGTTCTTCGCCGAGTTCTGCCGCCGCTACGGCGACAAGATCTACGGCTCCACCGCCCTGCGCGCCGACTCCGCCTGGGAGCCGGAGGTGGAGAACTTCCTGGTCTTCGCCCGGATCCTGTTCTTCGAAGAGCTCGTCGACCACTACAACACGCGGATGGCGCGGGACGAGGACCTCTGCCACACCATCCGCGAGGTCAACCGCATCCACCACCAGGACGAGTCCCGGCACATCGCCTTCGGCCGCGAACTGGTCTCGCTGCTCTTCGACCGCATGCGCGAGGCCGTCCCCGCCGCCCGCGTCGCCGAGGTCGAGGCGTACCTCAAGCGGTACGTCGTCTACAGCCTCAACTCCCTCTACAACCCGCACGTCTACCGCGACGCCGGCATCGCCGACCCGGTGGGCCTGCGCAACGCACTGGTCGCCGACGAGCGCCGCCGGCCCTTCGAGCGCAAGACCATCCGCAAGCCGCTCGGATTCTTCCTGAAGACCGGGATCTTCACGGACGACGTCCTGCCCGTCGTCTGAGAGGCCCACCGCCGTCCGAGAGGTGACTCCCCATGACCGCCATGACCACCGCCACCGCCGCCGCCACCGACACCCGGGGCCTGCCGTCGCTCGGCCCCGAGGGCACCGCCCTGCTGAGACTGCTCGACGACACGTTCGAGAGCTGGGGCGTCCAGGCGGGCGCACGGTCGATGACCATGCCCCCGCTGCTGCCGGCCGCCGACCTGGCCCGGCTCGACTACTACGACAACTTCCCGCACCAGGCCGTCGTAGCGGCCCCGCTGAACCTGGACGTCCGGGAGACCAGCGAGTTCTCCACCGACACCGGCTGCTTCCCCTGTGACGCGCTGGAACCGGCCGCCCTCGGCCTGCCCTCCGCGTCCTGTTACGCCGTCTACATCGACCACCAGGGCCGCCCGGCCGCCGACGACGAGCTCGTCACCGTGGTCGGCTGGTGCTTCCGCAAGGAGGCCCACTACGAGGGACTGCGCCGCCAGCTCGGCTTCCGCATGCGGGAGATCGTCGCCATCGGCACCCGCGAGCACGCCGAACAGCACCTGGCCACCTTCACCCGGCGGATCAACGCCTTCGCCGAGGCCCTGGACCTGCCGCTGAGCCGCGAGGCCGCCTGCGACCCCTTCTTCGACAAGGGCAGCTCCAAGGCCGTCCTCCAGCGCCTGACCCCGGTCAAGCACGAGTTCCTCTACGAGGACCTCGCGATCGCCTCGGTCAACACCCACCGCAACTTCTTCGGCGACCGGTGCGAGATCCCCCTCGCCTCCGGCGGCGGCCCCGCCTTCACCAGCTGCGTCGCCTTCGGCCTGGAGCGCTGGCTGTCCGCGCTCACCCGCCGCCACGGCAGCTGGGGTGCGGCGACCGCCGCGGTCCTGCGCGCGAACGCGGCCGGGCCGGCGATCTGAGGTGCCGACCCGACCCGTCGCCGCCCCGCCGGCGGGCGGCCTGGGCTGGGCGAACCTCGGCATGGACATCGTGTCCGTCACCCGTGTCCGCCGGCTCCTGCGCCTCTACGGCGAGGACTTCTTCCAGCGCATGCTCACCCCCGGCGAAATCGCCGACTGCCGTACCTCCGCCAAGCTCGACGTACTGAGCCTGTGCGGGCGGATCGCCGCCAAGGAAGCGGCGTTCAAGACCCTGCGCGTCCGCGCCGTGTTCCTGCCCTGGCGGGACATCATCGTGCGGCGCTCCGAAGGCGGCTGGCCGCTCGTCGAACTCCACCGCTCCGCGGCCGAGATGGCCGAACGGTCCGGCATCGCCGGGATCACCGTGACCATCAGCCACGACGTGGACTACGCGGTGGCGGTCGCCGCCCCCGTGCTCGACCCGCTCGCCGTCCCGGAGCCCCTCCCGGCGCCGGGCCCCGCCCCGGAGCCCGAACCCGCGCCCCCCACCCCACCCGTACACAGCACTTCAAGGAGAGACACCATGTCCGACGGTCTGCAGCTCGTGAAGAACTGGCTCCTCGCCCGCCACGAGGAGCTCGACGACATCGCCGGCGACCTCGACCTCATCGAGACCCGGCTGATCGACTCCCTGTCCTTCGTCGAGTTCGTCTTCCTGCTGGAGCAGCACAGCGGCCGCGCCATCCAGCTGGAGACCCTGGAAGTCGACGAGATCCGCACCCTCGACGCCATCCGCACCCACTTCTTCTCCGCCAAGGTGGGCCAGGCATGAGCAAGCGGCTGTTCACCTCCGAGTCCGTCACCGAGGGCCACCCCGACAAGATCGCCGACCGGATCAGCGACACGATCCTCGACGCGCTCCTGCGCGAGGACCCCACCTCCCGCGTCGCCGTCGAGACCCTCATCACCACCGGCCAGGTCCACATCGCCGGCGAGGTCACCACGACCGCGTACGCGCCCATCGCCGAACTCGTCCGCGGAGCCATCCTCGACATCGGCTACGACTCCTCCAAGAAGGGCTTCGACGGCGCCTCCTGCGGCGTCTCGGTGTCCATCGGAGCCCAGTCCCCGGACATCGCCCAGGGCGTCGACACCGCCTACGAGCAGCGCGTCGAGGGCGAGGGCGACGAGCTCGACAAGCAGGGCGCCGGCGACCAGGGCCTGATGTTCGGCTACGCCACGGACGAGACGCCCGAACTGATGCCGCTGCCGATCCACATCGCGCACCGGCTCTCGCGCCGCCTCACCGAGGTCCGCAAGGACGGGAAGATCCCCTACCTGCGCCCCGACGGCAAGACGCAGGTCACCATCGAGTACGACGGCGCCAAGGCCGTCCGCCTCGACACCGTGGTGGTCTCCACCCAGCACGCCGCCGACATCGACCTCGACTCCCTCCTCACCCCGGACATCCGGGAGTTCGTCGTCGAGCACGTGCTCGCGCAGCTCGCCGAGGACGGCATCAAGCTGGACACCGAGGGCTACCGCCTGCTGGTGAACCCGACCGGCCGCTTCGAGATCGGCGGCCCGATGGGCGACGCCGGCCTCACCGGCCGCAAGATCATCATCGACACGTACGGCGGCATGGCCCGCCACGGCGGCGGCGCCTTCTCCGGCAAGGACCCGTCGAAGGTGGACCGCTCGGCCGCGTACGCCATGCGCTGGGTCGCGAAGAACGTGGTCGCCGCCGGCCTGGCCGCACGCTGCGAGGTCCAGGTCGCCTACGCCATCGGCAAGGCCGAGCCCGTCGGCCTCTTCGTCGAGACCTTCGGCACCGGCACCCTGCCCGACGAGCGGATCCAGGAAGCCGTCTCCGAGGTCTTCGACCTCCGCCCGGCCGCGATCGTCCGCGACCTCGACCTGCTCCGGCCGATCTACGCCCAGACCGCCGCCTACGGCCACTTCGGCCGCGAGCTCCCGGACTTCACCTGGGAGCGCACCGACCGGGTGCACGCGCTGCGCAAGGCAGCCGGGGTCTGACATGCGAATCGCTGTCACCGGATCCATCGCGACCGATCACCTGATGACCTTCCCCGGCCGGTTCGCGGACCAGCTCATCGCGGACCGGCTGGACCGGGTCTCCCTGTCGTTCCTCGCCGACGACCTGGAAGTGCGGCGGGGCGGGGTGGCGGCGAACATCGCCTTCGGACTGGGCGTACTGGGACTGCGCCCGACACTGGTGGGCGCGGTCGGCGGGGACTTCGAGCCGTACCGGGTGTGGCTCAAGGACCACGGCGTCGACACCGACTCCGTACGGGTCAGCGACACCCGCCACACCGCCCGCTTCGTCTGCACCACCGACCGGGAGCAGAACCAGATCGCGACCTTCTACGCGGGCGCGATGGCCGAGGCCCGCGAGATCGACCTGCGGGAGATCGTCGCCCGCAACGGCCGCCCGGACCTGGTCCTGGTCTCCCCGGACGACCCCGGGGCCATGCTCCGCCACACCCGGGGCTGCCGCGAACTCGGCATCCCCTTCGCCTCCGACCCCTCCCAGCAGCTCGCCCGGCTCGACCGCGACGAGGTGCGGGAACTGGTCGACGGCGCACAGCGGCTGTTCACCAACGAGTACGAGTCCGCCCTGCTGTGCGAGCGGTCCGGACTCACCGAGGAGCAGGTCCTGCGACGGGTCGGCTCCTGGGTCACCACCTGCGGCGAGGACGGCGTACGGATCCGCACGGCCGGACGCGACCCGCTCACCGTGCCCGCCGTACCGGTCGCGGAGGTCGTCGACCCGACGGGCGTCGGCGACGCCTTCCGGGCCGGCTTCCTCGCCGGCACGGCCTGGGGCCTGACCGAGCGGAACGCGGCCCGCCTCGGCTGCGCGGTCGCCGCGACCGTACTCGACCACACCGGCACCCAGGAGTACCGCCTGGAGCGGGAACCGCTGCTGGCCCGGATCCGCACCGCGTACGGCCCGGCCGCCGTGACGGAACTGTCCACACACCTGGAGGCCCTGGAATGAGACGGTCACTGTGGGAGGAGCTCGCGACGCGCGTCGTCGTCGCGGACGGCGCCATGGGCACCATGCTCCAGGCCGCCGACCCCTCGCTCGACGACTTCCTCGGCCTGGAGGGCTGCAACGAGGTCCTCAACCTCACCCGCCCCGACATCGTCCGCTCGGTCCACGACGAGTACTTCGCGGTCGGCGTGGACTGCGTCGAGACCAACACCTTCGGCAGCAACCTGTCCGCGCTCGCCGAATACGGCATCGAGGACAAGGTCTACGAACTCTCCGAGGCCGGAGCCCGCATCGCCCGCGCATCCGCGGACGCGCACACCGCCCTCGACGGCCGCCCCCGCTGGGTGCTGGGCTCCATGGGACCGGGCACCAAGCTGCCCACCCTCGGACACGTGACGTACGACCCGCTGCGCGAGGCCTACCGGCAGAGCGCCGAGGGCCTGATCCGCGGCGGCGCGGACGCGCTGCTCGTCGAGACCACCCAGGACCTCCTCCAGACCAAGGCCGCCGTCATCGGCGCACGGCAGGCCCTGGACTGGTGCGGCATGGGGGACCTCCCGCTGATCGTGCAGGTCACCGTGGAGGCGACCGGCACGATGCTGCTCGGTTCGGAGATCGGTGCGGCGCTGACGGCGCTGGAGCCGCTCGGGATCGACATGATCGGCCTGAACTGCGCGACCGGCCCCGCGGAGATGAGCGAGCACCTGCGCTATCTGGCGCGGCACTCGCGGATCCCGCTCTCGTGCATGCCCAACGCCGGCCTGCCGGTCCTGACGAAGGACGGCGCGCACTACCCCCTGTCACCGGCGGAGCTGGCGGACGCGCAGGAGGGCTTCGTCCGTGAGTACGGCCTCTCCCTCGTCGGCGGCTGCTGCGGTACGACGCCGGAGCACCTGCGGCAGGTCGTGGAGCGGGTGAGGGGTACGGCGGTTACTGAGCGCACTCCGCAGCCGGAGCCGGGTGCGGCGTCGCTGTACCAGACGGTGCCGTTCCGGCAGGACACCTCCTACATGGCGATCGGCGAGCGCACCAACGCGAACGGGTCGAAGAAGTTCCGTGAGGCGATGCTGGACGCGCGCTGGGACGACTGTGTGGAGATGGCGCGGGACCAGATCCGTGAGGGCGCGCACATGCTGGACCTGTGCGTGGACTACGTGGGCCGTGACGGTGTCGCGGACATGCAGGAGCTGGCGGGGCGTTTCGCGACGGCTTCGACGCTGCCGATCGTGCTGGACTCGACCGAGGTTCCGGTGATCCGGGCGGGTCTGGAGAAGCTGGGCGGGCGTGCGGTCATCAACTCGGTCAACTACGAGGACGGTGACGGGCCGGAGTCGCGTTTCGCGAAGGTGACGCGTCTGGCGCAGGAGCACGGGGCGGCGCTGATCGCGCTGACGATCGATGAGGAGGGCCAGGCCCGCACGGTCGAGCACAAGGTCGCGATCGCGGAACGGCTGATCGAGGATCTGACGGGTAACTGGGGGATCCGGGAGTCGGACATCCTGATCGACACCCTGACGTTCACGATCTGCACGGGGCAGGAGGAGTCCCGCAAGGACGGGATCGCGACGATCGAGTCGATCCGCGAGCTGAAGCGCCGCCACCCGGATGTGCAGACGACGCTGGGTCTGTCGAACATCTCCTTCGGGCTGAACCCGGCGGCCCGCGTGCTGCTGAACTCGGTCTTCCTGGACGAGTGTGTGAAGGCGGGTCTGGATTCGGCGATCGTGCACGCGTCGAAGATCCTGCCGATCGCCCGGTTCGACGAGGAGCAGGTCAACACGGCTCTCGATCTGATCTACGACCGGCGTGAGGGCGACTACGACCCGCTGCAGAAGCTGATGGCCCTGTTCGAGGGGGTGAACACCAAGTCGCTGAAGGCCGGCCGTGCCGAGGAGCTCCTGGCGCTGCCGCTGGACGAGCGGCTGCAGCGGCGGATCATCGACGGGGAGAAGAACGGCCTGGAGGCCGACCTCGACGAGGCCCTCGAAACCCGTCCGGCCCTGGACATCGTCAACGACACCCTCCTGGAGGGCATGAAGGTCGTCGGTGAGCTGTTCGGCTCCGGGCAGATGCAGCTCCCGTTCGTCCTCCAGTCCGCCGAGGTGATGAAGACCGCGGTGGCCTACCTGGAGCCGCACATGGAGAAGACCGATGCCGACGGCAAGGGCACCATCGTCCTGGCCACGGTCCGCGGGGACGTCCACGACATCGGCAAGAACCTCGTCGACATCATCTTGACCAACAACGGCTACAACGTGGTGAACATCGGCATCAAGCAGCCGGTGTCGGCGATCCTGGAGGCGGCGCAGGAGCACAAGGCCGACGTGATCGGCATGTCCGGGCTCCTGGTGAAGTCGACGGTGATCATGAAGGAGAACCTGGAGGAGCTCAACCAGCGCAAGCTGGCGGCCGACTACCCGGTGATCCTCGGCGGCGCGGCGCTGACCCGCGCCTACGTCGAGCAGGACCTCCACGAGATCTACGAGGGCGAGGTCCGCTACGCGCGTGACGCGTTCGAGGGCCTGCGGCTGATGGACGCCCTCATCGCCGTCAAGCGCGGAGTCCCCGGCGCCGAACTCCCGCCCCTCAAGCAGCGCCGCGTACCGCCGAGGGCGGCCGTCCTCGAAGTCCACGAGCCGGAGACCGGCGGCCGCTCCGACGTGGCCGTCGACAACCCGGTGCCCGAGCCGCCGTTCCTCGGAACCCGGGTCGTCAAGGGCATCCAGCTCAAGGAGTACGCGGGCTGGCTCGACGAGCAGGCGCTCTTCAAGGGCCAGTGGGGCCTCAAGGACGCGGGCTCCATCGAGACGGAGGGCCGGCCCAGGCTGCGCGGCTGGCTGGACCGGATGCACACCGAGCGGCTCCTGGAAGCGGCCGTGGTCTACGGCTACTTCCCCTGCGTCTCCAAGGGCGAGGACCTGATCGTCCTCGACGAGGACGGGGGAGAGCGGACCCGCTTCACCTTCCCGCGCCAGCGCCGCGGCCGCAGGCTCTGCCTGTCCGACTTCGTACGCCCGGACGACTCGGGCGAGATCGACGTCGTCGGCTTCCAGGTGGTCACCGTCGGGTCGAGGATCGGCGGGGCCACGGCCAAGCTCTTCGAGTCCGACTCCTACCGCGAGTACCTGGAACTGCACGGCCTCTCCGTCCAGCTCGCCGAAGCCCTCGCCGAGTACTGGCACGCCCGGGTCCGCGCCGAACTGGGCATCGCGGGCTCCGACCCGGCAGCCATGGACGGCATGTTCCGCACCGAGTACCAGGGCTGCCGCTACTCCCTCGGCTACCCGGCCTGCCCCGAACTGGCGGACCGGGCGAAGATCGCCGACCTGCTCCGGCCGGAGCGGATCGGCGTCCAGCTCTCCGAGGAGTTCCAGCTGCACCCCGAGCAGTCCACCGACGCCATCGTCATCCACCACCCCGAGGCCGGCTACTTCAATGCCGGAGGCCGCCGATGACCTCCGGCGCCGGACGAGTTCAAGGAGCACATCCCATGTCTGACGGGTTCACGGACTTCAAGGTCGCGGACCTTTCCCTTGCCGCTTTCGGCCGCAAGGAGATCACCCTGGCCGAGCACGAGATGCCGGGTCTCATGTCGATCCGCGAGGAGTACGCCGAGGCGCAGCCGCTGGCCGGCGCCCGCATCACCGGCTCCCTGCACATGACGGTCCAGACCGCCGTCCTGATCGAGACCCTCGTCGCCCTCGGCGCCGAGGTCCGCTGGGTGTCCTGCAACATCTACTCGACGCAGGACCACGCCGCCGCCGCCATCGCGGCCGCCGGGATCCCGGTGTTCGCCTGGAAGGGCGAGACGCTGGAGGAGTACTGGTGGTGCACGGAGCAGGCGCTGACCTGGCCCGGCCACGCCGGCCCGAACATGATCCTGGACGACGGTGGTGACGCCACCCTCCTCGTCCACAAGGGCGTCGAGTTCGAGAAGGCCGGGGCCGTTCCCGACCCGTCGACCGCCGACAACGAGGAGATGGGCTTCGTCCTCGAACTGCTGGGCCGCTCCACCCTCAACTGGACGCAGATGGCGTCGGACATCCGGGGCGTGACGGAGGAGACCACCACCGGTGTCCACCGCCTCTACGAGATGCACCAGGCCGGCGCCCTCCTGTTCCCGGCGATCAACGTGAACGACGCCGTCACGAAGTCGAAGTTCGACAACAAGTACGGCTGCCGGCACTCGCTGATCGACGGCATCAACCGCGCGACCGACGTGCTGATCGGCGGCAAGGTCGCGGTCGTGTGCGGTTACGGCGACGTCGGCAAGGGCTGTGCGGAGTCGCTGCGCGGCCAGGGTGCGCGCGTCATCGTCACGGAGATCGACCCGATCTGCGCGCTGCAGGCGGCGATGGACGGCTACCAGGTGGCCACGCTGGACGACGTGGTGGAGATCGCGGACATCTTCATCACGACCACGGGCAACAAGGACATCATCATGGCCTCGGACATGGCCAAGATGAAGCACCAGGCGATCGTGGGCAACATCGGCCACTTCGACAACGAGATCGACATGGCCGGTCTGGCGAAGATCGAGGGCATCGTCAAGGACGAGGTCAAGCCGCAGGTCCACACCTGGAAGTTCCCCGACGGCAAGATCCTGATCGTGCTGTCCGAGGGCCGCCTGCTGAACCTGGGCAACGCGACCGGCCACCCCTCGTTCGTGATGTCGAACTCCTTCGCGGACCAGACCCTGGCCCAGATCGAGCTCTTCACCAAGCCGTCCGAGTACCCGACCGACGTGTACGTGCTCCCCAAGCACCTCGACGAGAAGGTCGCCCGCCTCCACCTGGACGCGCTGGGCGTCAAGCTCACCACCCTGCGCCCGGAGCAGGCCGCGTACATCGGCGTCAAGGTCGAGGGCCCGTACAAGCCCGACCACTACCGCTACTGACGGCCGTGGCCATCGTGGAAGCGGCCGTGGAAGCCGACGCCGACGTGCGCGACCCCTGGCTCCCCGACCGGCTGCTGCGCACCGAACGGGACGCGCTCGTACCGCTGTTGCGGCGTACGCCCGAAGCGGCGTACGGGCTCCGGACCGCCTGCCCGGGGTGGACCGCCAGGGACGTCCTCGCGCACTGCGCGGCCGCGCTGATCCGCATCGTGGAGGGCCGGCTGGAGGAAGGGGTCTTCCTGCCCGCCGCCAACGCCGCCGACGTGGCCGAGCGCGTGGACTGGCCCGTCGCCCGGATCGTGGACGAGCTGGAACGCGGGCTCACCGAGGCCGGTCCGGTCATCGCCGGGGGCGACGGCACGCTCGACGCGGTCGCCCTGGGGGAGTGGATCCACGCGGGCGACGTCCGCGCGGCGTTCGGGGAGCCCGGGGAGTACGCCGGCGACAGCCTGCCGCTGGCCCTGCCGCTGCTGCGGACGGTCAGCCGCAAGCGGGAGACCCCCCGGCTGGTCGCCGACATCGGTGCCCCCGGTGGCCCGCTGGTCCTGGGCAACGAGGTGCCCGGCCGGGCACCGGCCCGCTTCCGGGGGGACGCGGCGACACTGATCCGCCTCTACTCCGGCCGCCCCCTGGTCGCGACCCGCTACGAACTGGCGGGCGCGGCCGAGGCGGAACTGCTCATCTACCGGTGACCCCGGACAGCACGACGGCCGGGTCCCGTACGCCCCACACGGCGCACGCGACCCGGCCCCGGCCCGACCGCCCCCCCGGTCACTCGATCCTGACGACCTGGAAGGCCTCCGCCATCCGGCCCGGGGGCAGCCCCGCCGCCTTGGCGTGCTCGCCCAGCCACTCCCGCAGCAGCCCCGCCAGGTCGTCGAAGTGCGCGGTCTGGGAGGTATGGATGCGCAGGGCCTCGACCTTGAGGTCGAACACGGGGGTGACGTCGATGTACTGGTTGGGCGTCGGCCCGGTCATCAGCCACAGCTCCGGCACGATCCACGGCTCCAGGCCCTCCTCCTTGAGGAGCTCGGGGTGCGCGAACGGATTGCGCGCCTCGGGGTAGACGGCCCGCAGCGCGGCGTCGCCCACCGCCCGGTGGTCGGGATGCAGGTCCGCGATCCGGCCCCAGTTGATCTCCGGGCTCGGGATGACGGCACGCTGCGGCCGGACCTGCCGGATCACCCGGCACAGGTCCCGGCGCAGCTCCACGCTCGCCTCGACGTAGCTGTCGGGGTAGCCGAGGAAGCGGACGTCGTCGACGCCGCTGCGCTTGGCCGAGTGGACCTGTTCGGCGCGGCGCAGGTCCCCCATGGCCTGGCGCGGGAGCTGCTCGTCGTAGCCGCCCGCACCGCCGTCGGTGACGATGCAGTACGTCACCCGGGTGGTGCCCTGCGCGATCCACCGCATGACCGTCCCGCTGACGCAGAACTCGATGTCGTCCGGGTGCGCGGCCACGACCAGCAGGGATTCGGGGGCGCTGCGGTCTATGCGATCGGTCGCGAAGTGTTCCATGTGATCAGCCTGTTGGGCGCGGGCACCGGCCGCAAGGCGGCTCCTTTGGCGTACTCGCGACATGTCGCCTCTACGCCACTCGCAGACTTCACTGCTCCACATCGTCGAGGGAACCACGCGCGCGTGGGAAGCGGAGGCGTCCGGCATGGGCAGGATCTTCGGCTCGCTCGCGGCCGGTACGGCCGCGCCCGACCCGGCCGAACTGGCGGCCGTCTCGGCCCGGCAGCGGCACGGCGGCCCCGACGGCCACCAGGTGCTGCGCGGCCCGGGGTGGGCGCTCGGCTGCGACCGGCTCGCGGTGACCGACCCGCGCGGCGGGCGGCAGCCGTACCGGCTGGCCCACCTGCCCGGGGTCGTCGCCGTGCTGGGCGGGGAGATCTACAACCACGCCGAGCTGCGGCGCGAACTCGCCGCCCGCGGGCACCGGTTCCCCGACCTGTGCGACGGCACCCTGCTGCCCGCCCTGTACGCCGAGTACGGGACGGGTTTCGCGCGGCGGCTCGACGGGATGTTCGCCGTCGCCGTCCTCGACGTCCGGGCGGCGCCCCGGCTGGTCCTGGCCGTGGACCCCATGGGCGGCAAGCCCCTGCACTACCACCAGGGCGCGGACGGGGCGTTCCGGTTCGCCTCCGAGATCCCGGCGCTGCTGGCCTTCGACGGGGTGCGTACGGCGCCCCGCGCGGACAGCCTCGACACCGTCCTCGCCCTGCGCACCCCGATCTCCGCCCGGACCGCCCTGGAGGGCATCAGCGCCCTGCCGCCCGGCGCGACGGTCGTCGTGCACCCGGGCAGGCCGGCCGCGCTGCGGCGCCGGCCCCCGGCCCCGGACGCCCCCGAGCGGCCCCGCCGCTCCACCGAGGACGTGCTGCGGCGGGAGGTGCGCCGCCTGGCGCGGGCAGACGTGCCGGTGTGCACGCTCACCAGCGGCGGGCTCGCCTCCGGCCTGGTCACCGCCCTGGCCGCCGAGCACGCCCGGGAGGCGGGGGCGCCCGCCCCGCACAGCTTCCACCTCTGCTACCGGGGCCGGTGGCCCGACGGCGAGGCCGCGTACGCCCGCGCGGTGGCCCGGTACGCCCGTACCGTCCACCACGAGGTGGCCCTGGACCCGGCCGAACTGGGGTCGCTGCTGACCCTCACCGCCCGGCACCTCGGGCAGCCCGACGCCGACCCGGCCGCGCTGAGCACGTACGCCCTCTTCCGGGCCGTGCGGCGGGCCGGCTACAGCGTGGCACTGACCGGGGACGGCGCCGACGAACTGTTCGGCGCCGACGCGCGCACCCGCACGCCGGGCCCGGGCCCCTTCGTCGCCGACTGGGCGGCCGCCTACACCGACGGGCTGGCCGCCGCGCCCCGGCTGCTGCGCGAGTACCTGTACACGCCCGCCTACCGGGCCTTCATCGCGGAGGAAGGCTCGGCCGCGGACCGCGTCGAGCGGGAGCTGCGCTCGGCGGGCGGTGACCGGCTCGCCGCGGTCGCCGCGTTCGAGAGCCGCTGGCGGCTGCCGGCCCGGCACCTGCGCCGGCTCGACCACCTGGGCATGGCCTCGGCCGTGGAGGCGCGGACGCCGTTCTGCCGGCCCCCGGTGGCCGCGCACGCGAGGACCCTGCCGGCGCGCCTGCTCCAGGACCGGCGGGCGCTGGCCGACGCGGGCCGGGAACTGCTGCCCAAGGCCGTGCGGAGGAGACCCGGGCAGCCGTTCGCCCTGCCGGTCACCGCGATGCTCACCCCCGGCGGGCCGCTGCTGGAACCCGTACGCGAACTGCTGTCGGCGGAGCGGCTGGCGCGGGCCGGCCAGGTCCGGCCCGACCGGGTGCGGACCCTGCTGGCCCGTCAGCTGGAGCGGCCGTCGGACCACGACGCGCTCGCGCTGTGGGCGCTGGCCACGCACGAGCTGTGGACCGAGGTGGTGCGGGGAATGCGGGTGCCGGCGGACTGCGCCGCCTGACGGCCGGGCACGGGCCGTGGGCGGGCCCCGGACGGGCCGGGCACGGGCCGTGGACGCGCCATCGGTGCACCGCGCTGGCGTGTCCACGCAACGGCGCGAACGCGCAAGCCGATACCAGACCGGACGGTTCGTTTCTCTGTCAGTCTTGGCTGGGCACCCGCTGTCCTTCCGTTCCGAGCCTCGCTGCGTCTTTCGCACCACAGCGTCAAGGAGGTCCCATGAGCACCCCCGTCTGGATCACCGCGACCCCGCCGGCCACCCACGGCGAACTGCACGTCGGCCATCTCGCGGGACCGTACGTCGCCGCCGACGTACTCGCCCGGTTCCTGCGGGCCGAGGGCGAACCCGTCCGGTTCACCACCGGCACCGCCGACCACGCCAGCTCCGTGCACGTCCGCGCGCTCCGCGCCGGCCGCAAACCGGAGGAGGTCGCCGAGGGGTACCGCGCCGCGATCACGTCGGACTGGCTGCGCTCGGGGGTCGAGTTCGACCACATCGTGCGCCCCCGCCAGGACAAGGGCTACCGGGGCCGGCTGACGGAGCTGTTCCGGCGGCTGTACGCGGACGGGGTCATCGCGGCCCGCACCCGCCTGACGCCCTACTGCGAGCCCTGCGGACGCTGGCTGCACGGAGCGCACGTCACCGGCACCTGCCCGCACTGCGCGGCGGCCAGCGACGGCGGGATGTGCCACGAGTGCGCCCGCCCCAACGACGGCGGCGACCTCCTGGACCCGCGCTGCGCCCTGTGCGACTCCCCGGCCCTGGCCCGGCGCTGCCGGCGGCTGTACATCCCGCTGGAGCCGTACCGGGAGGCCCTCGCCGAGTACTGGGCCGGCACCGGCCTGCCGCCCCGGCTGGCCGCGCTGTGCGAGTCCCTCGTCGAGGACGGGCTGCCGGACATCGCCGTGTCCCACCCCGCCGAGTGGGGACTGCCCGTCCCCGTCGACGGGTTCCCCGAGCACCGCGTCGACGGCTGCTTCGAGGCGGCCGCCATGCACCTCTTCGGCCACGGAGACCGGCCGCTGCCCGAACGGGCCGTCCACTTCTGCGGGTTCGGCCACGCCTTCTGCCACGCCGTACTGCTGCCGGTCCTGCTGTTCGCCCAGGGGCTCAAGCTGCCGCAGCACTTCTGCGTCAACGAGGCGTACGTCATCGAGGACGAGGCGCTCGTCTGGGGCTCCGGCCAGAAGGCCTGGGCGCTGGACCTGATCACCGAGTACGGATCGGACACCCTGCGCCGGCACGTCCTCCAGGCCCGCCCGCTCGGCCGCCGCACGGCCTTCCACGCGGACCGGCTCGCCGCCGCCCGCCGGGAGCTCGACGAGAGCTGGAACAACTGGCTCGCCGGGCTCTTCGCCGCCGTCCGGGAGGAGTGCGCGGGCCTCGCCCCGGCGGCCCTGCCCGGCGGCTCCGGCTGGGAGGTGCTCGAACGCCGGCTGCTGCGCGGGCTGGAGGACCTGCGCGAGGCCTACTCGCCGGACGCGTTCGACCCGCGCAGGGCGGTCGCCCTGCTCGACGAGATGGTGCGTTCCACGGCCGACTTCGGCCACGTCAACGCGCACGAGGCCGACCGCCCCGCAGCCGGCCGCCACCTCCCGGTGCTGGCCGCGCAGCTGGCGGTGGCGCGGGCGCTCGGCGCCTGGGCGCGCCCGGTGATGCCGGAGGGCGCGGACCGGCTGGCCGCCGCCCTCAAGGCGGAACCCGGCGGGCCGGTCTCGGCCGCCGCACTCGTCCCGCCCGCCCCGGGCACCCGGCTGGCCCCGCCCTCGGGACCGGTGTTCGGCTTCTAGGCGTACCCACGCGCAGCCGTACACGCACGCGCAGCCGTACACGTACGCGTACGACAGCACCACCCGCACGACAGCAAGACGACAGCAAGACGAAAGAAACGACAGAAACCCTTCTTCGCCGCGTGACCGCGCGCCGGTCGCCCGGCGGCGCGGGGCGGGCGCGGCCCCTGCCGGTAGGAGCTCCACGTGTCCCTGCGCGTCGCCATGCTCAGCGTCCACACCTCGCCGCTGCACCAGCCCGGCACCGGGGACGCGGGCGGCATGAACGTCTACATGGTCCAGCTGTCCCGCGCGCTCGCCGAACAGGGCGTCGAGGTCGACCTGTTCACCCGCTGCCGGGGCGAGGTCCGCCCCACCCCGGACGCCCTCGGCCCCGGCGTCCGGGTGCACCACCTGGAGGCCGGCCCGCGCGCCGCCCTCGCCAAGGAGGACATGCCGGCCCTGGTCGTCCCCTTCTCGCTGGCCCTGCTCAAGCAGGAGCGCAGATACGACCTGGTCCACTCGCACTACTGGCTCTCCGGCCAGGCGGGCCGGATCGCCGCCGCCGGCTGGCGGATCCCGCTGGTGCACACCGCCCACACCCTGGCCCGGGTCAAGAACGGGGCCCTCGCCGACGGCGACACCCCCGAGCCGGAGCTGCGGATCCGCGGCGAGCACCAGGTCGTCGGCTCCGCGGACCGCCTCATCGCCAACACCGCCGACGAGGCGCGGGCGTTGCGCGAGCTGTACGGGGCCGAGGAGCGGCGCACGGAGACCGTCCGGCCGGGGGTCGACCTGCGCACCTTCGGCCCCGGCCGGGGACGGGCGGCGGCGCGGGCCCGGCTGGGACTGCCGGACGACGCGTTCGTCCCCCTGTACGCGGGCCGGATCCAGCCCCTCAAGGGCCCGGACGTGATGGTCCGCGCGGTCGCCGGACTGCTGCGGGAGGACCCGGAGCTGCGCCGCCGGACCATCGTCCCGGTGGTGGGCGGCGACTCGGGGGCCGGGCCGCGCGGCGAGGCCTGGGAACTGGCGCGCGAGCTGGGGGTGTCGGACGTGCTGCGGCACTTCCCGCCGGTGCCGCAGGCGGAGCTCGCCCAGTGGTACCGGGCGGCGGACGTGCTGATGGTGCCCTCGCGCAGCGAGTCCTTCGGGCTGGTCGCGCTGGAGGCCCAGGCGTGCGGGACACCGGTGCTGGCGTCGGCCGTCGGGGGGCTGCCGACGGCCGTGCGCGACGGGGTGACGGGACTGCTGGTCCGCGGCAACGACCCGGTGGAGTACGCCCGTCTGCTGCGCTGGTTCGCCGGGCGGCCGGCGGAGGCCGCGGAGATGGGGAGGGCGGCGGTGCGCCACGCACGGAACATGAGCTGGCGGGCGGCGGCCGGGCGGACCCTGGAGGTCTACCGGGACGTGCTGCGCGAGGAGCGGTGGGGCCCGGCGGTGAGTGAGGCAGGAGCGGCGGCACGCTCCTGCCTCGCCGACGCCTCTCCCCTGGAGGGTCGAGAAGGCCGGAAGGCCACCCTAACAGCTCTTTTGAGCTG
Organism: Streptomyces sp. NBC_00158; assembly: GCF_045160885.1. Taxonomy (NCBI): domain Bacteria; kingdom Bacillati; phylum Actinomycetota; class Actinomycetes; order Kitasatosporales; family Streptomycetaceae; genus Streptomyces; species Streptomyces sp. NBC_00158. The sequence goes on along the minus strand of NZ_CP108161.1, from coordinate 1,241,590 downwards.
ACCAAAGATGCGTAGGTGTAACGTCTGTATGAACTCCAGACCCGCCTCAAACGCGCTACAGGAAAGTGGCCCGGCCGCGGAATCCATATGAGAATGGAGATGTCTTCGACGGAATACCGGCGGCACGGATCCGCGGAGACGGAATCGATATTCTGACTTCCTGGAGGAATCATGTCCGCCGTGCACACCACCGGAATCCGTGCGAACGCCCGTCACGCCGCCACCGCCCGTCCGTCCTGTACCGCAGCGGTCGCGGACGGCAACGGCTGGGACTGAACGGACCGGCCATCCCGGCCGGACGGAGCCCCGCGACCGCCTCGGGCGGACGCGGGGCCTTTTTGTTCCGGAAAGGCTCGGGAAGAGCTCCGAAAAAATTCTGGAGGAGGACCGGAAAAGCGCTCCGGAATTACCGGAGCGCGGTCGGTGGTCCGTGAAATCAGTCCAGCCAGCCGAGCCGCTGCGCCCGCACGCCGGCTTCGAAACGGCTCGACGCACCCATTTCCTGCATCAGCTCGGACAGCATTCGGCTCACCGTCCGCAGGGATACCCCGAGATTCCGGGCCACTTTTTCGTCCTTCATTCCCGAGGCGAGCATCTTCAGGGCGGCCCGCTGCTGTTCGGACAGCCCGTCTCCGCCGAGTTCCGGCGCGACGTCGTCGCCGTACGGGGTGGCCGCGTGCCAGCAGTGCTCGTACAGCGCGAGATAGGAACGGACCAGGGCGGGGCCGCGGGCGAGGATCGCGCCGGCCGCCCGGTCGTCGGGGTGCACGGGCAGGACGGCGAACTGCTGGTCCGCGATGATCATGTTCATCGGGACGGCGGGGGACAGGCGGATCTCCACCCCGGCCTCGACCCGGCGGCGCAGCATCTCCACCGCCTCCGGCGAGGTGGTGATGCGCTGGTGGTAGATGGCGCGGATGCGGACCCCGTTGTCGATCTGACGGCGGTCGCGGCTGAGGACCCGGTCGGCGACCTCCCGGACCAGCGCCGTCACGTGCATGGACGTCAGGTCGTGCCGGATGACGTCCGTGATGTCCTCCAGCACCTGCTGGATCCGGCCGTAGTCGTCGAGGATCTCGACCTCGACGTCGGAGCCGTTCAGCGAACCGGGCCGCAGGAACCTTCCGACCAGGTTCTCCAGCGCGCTGTACGCCCGGTCGGACTCGTCGAGGTGCTCGCGCAGCCGCTCGCGTTCGCGCTGGAGCATCCGCAGCAGGGCGATCTCGGGGTCGACCACGGTGACCGCGTCGGGCCCCGTCTCCCAAGCGCCGGACTGCAGGTCGGCACGGGTGGCGTGGGTGGTGCCGGTGGGTACGATCAGGCCGAGGGAAGTCAGCTCCGCGCGCCACTTCTCGTACTCCTCGGGCGCCAGCCCGAGCTCCCGGAAGACCTCGTTCAGGTCGGACACCCCGCGCAGGCGCAGCTCCTGATAGAAGGCCAGCACCCTGTCGGCGGACTGGATGCCGTCCCTGCCGTCGCCCGTTGCCATCGCGAAGCGACCCCCTCATCTTACGAATCGACAGTCACACTTTGGCACATACCTATGGGAGGGCTCCCGCCCCCTCGAACGGGATGTGACGGGCGTCACAAGGCGCCTCTGAGGTGCGCGACTGTGCGTCAGGCCGGCCCGGGCGGGGCTCCGGCGGGGGAGGTGCGTGATCTTGTGCGGTTCAACTCCCCTGCTGCCGAAGGGAGAGCGGGGCGGGCGCGGGCCGTCAGCCCTGCGCCGCGCCCAGGCAGTCGGGGCACAGCCCCTTGAAGGTGACCTCGGCGCCCTCGCCCATCCGCCACGCGCGGATGGCCTCGCCCGCCGGCTCGGGCACCTCGGCCAGCACGTTCTCCACCCGTCCGCAGCGCACGCAGAGCGCGTGCTGGTGGGGCGGGCCGGCGATCTCGAAGACGGCCGGCAGGCCGGGGCGGTCGAACTTGGACGCCAGCCCGGTCTCCAGGAAGTGCCGCAGCATCTCGTAGACGGCCTGGCTGGTCAGGGTCCCGAGCCGCTCGCGGGCGGCGGCGGTGATGGACTCGACGTCCATGTGGCCGCCCGCCGACAGCACCTGCAGCACTTCCAGACGGGGGCCGGTGACGCGCAGCCCGACGTCGCGGAGGCGCTGGATCACCGCCTCGCGGCCGGTCGACTCCTCCACGACAGCCATCTCCCCGCCACCATCCGCGATCTGGTCCACTCAAACCTTTGTGGGCATCGTACCTCTTGCCCGCCCTGGCGGAACGGTGGAGGGGCGGTCGGGCCGGCATCCAGCCGTGGGGCCGGCGCCCAGTCGTCGGGCCGAGGCATAGCCGTCGGGCCGAGGTCTAGCCGTCGGGCCGAGGTCTAGCCGTCGGCCCGGCAGACGAGCAGGACGCTCTCCGTCCGCTCGTCCACGCGGTGCCCGCGCCGGCGCTCCACGCGCAGGCCCGCCGCGTCCAGTTCGGCGGTGAGCCGCTCCGGGTCGACGATCCACTTCCGGGTGGCCCCGGCCACCCGCTCGCTGCTCAGCTTCCCCGTGCGGACGCAGTGGTACGTGATGTCCTCGCTCATGCCGTCCAGGTCGAACTCCTGGCGGGCCACCGCCCACTCCTCGACCCCGTCGAACCGCGGCACCTGGAAGGCCCAGGTGCGCGAGGGCTCCTCGGACAGCCCGCGCAGCCGGTGCGCCGTGAAGTCCAGGGCGAGCGCGCCGCCCGGCTCCAGGTGCGCGGCGATCTCGCGCAGCAGCCCCGGACGGGCGTGGGGCGGCACCGCGGAGATCATCGCCCCGGCCAGCAGGGCCAGCCGGTACGTGCCCCGCAGCCGCAGCCCCGCCAGGTCGGCCCGGGTGGTGACCAGCCGCTCCGACACCTGCGGCCCGATCCGCCGGCCCCAGGCCCGCAGCCGCTCCAGGCTGTCGGCGTCCCGGTCCACGGCCTCGACCCGGAACCCCTGGCGGGCGAACGGCACCGCCAGCCGTCCCGCGCCGCAGCCCAGGTCCAGGACCGGGCCGCCGCCGCACTCCCGCGCGAGGCCCAGGTAGCGGACGATGTCGGCGCTGTGCGGGCCCAGCAGCGCGTCCTGCAGCCAGAGCGAGTCCTCGTCGGCGGGCGCGGTCGACTCCAGTCCGGGCAGGAACCCGGCGGGGGACAGGACGCCCCCCGCGCGCGCGGCCGCCGCGGCCGGCGGGTACGGGACGGGCGCGACCGGCAGGACGGGCGCGGAAACGCCGCTCGGTGTGTGCATCGCTCCTCCAGGGGTCGCCAGGTCCAGGCCTCCGGGCGGGGCTCCCGTGCCGCCGGGACCGCGCCGCTGGTCAAATCCTGTCCTGCGCGGCAGGCCCGGGGCCAGAGCCGCGGGCTGCGTGAACACGCGATGGCGTGGATCTGCCACGCCCCCTGGAGGAGGGCGCCCGTCAGAGGGCGCGGCCGAGCCTGACCGGGCTGAGCGTGCCGAAGCCGTGGTGGGCGAAGAAGGGGAGCGCCGGGGCCTGTTCGACGGGCAGGGTGATCCGCTGGTACGCGGCCCCGTGCGCCCGCATCCGGCCGGTGAGCGCCTCCAGCAGGGCCGTGCCGACGCCCTCCCGCTGCCGGGCCGGGGCCACGCACAGGGCGTAGACCTCGCCCTCTGCGGCGACCGGCACGCCCCCCGAGACGGCCCCCACGACGGTCCCGTCGGTGTCGGCCGCGACCAGCCAGCCGAGCCAGGCGGGGGCTCCGCCTGGAATTTCAATTTCCGCTCTTATGCGGGGCAGGGAGCAATGTTCCGACACCAGCCGGCCGACCCCGATATCCCCCAGGACCTCGCCGTAGCCGTCGCGAATCGCTTCGGCGAGGACCCGGGAAATCGCCGTCGCGTCACCGGGCGCTGCCGTCCGCACGTCAGCCAGCAGCATTCTTCCCGCACCTCTCGCCGTACCGGTCCTGAGCCCGCACGGGCACAGAATAGCGGGCAATTCGAGTGGCCGGGAGCGACGGTAAATCTACGAATTGGCTTAGTAAATAACCGGGTTGGGGCGGCGAGAGGAAGACGGCAATCCACCGTCAGGTCGTCCAACAACACACGATCACCAGCGGAACGACCGTCGCCACCGCCGCGGCCACCGCCAACACCCCGCGCAGCACCGGGCATCCCGCCCGGCGCGGGCCCAGGATGCGCCGCATCCGCACCGCCGCCGACGGGCCGCCCGCCGCGAACGCCCGGCGCGGCGCCCGCCCCGAGGCCAGCGCGTACAGCGCGGTGGCCAGCGCGTCGCTGGAACACCGGCGCAGCGCCCGGTCGTCGGCGGCCATCTCCAGCAGCAGCGGCACCGTCCGCCCGCCGATCCGGGCCAGCGGCAGCCGGCGGAACACCGCCGAGTACGCTCCCGCCGCCGCGACCAGCAGGTGGTGCCGGCCGCCGATGTGGGCCCGTTCGTGGGCGAGCGCCGCGGCCAGCTCCTGTTCCGTCAGCACGTCCAGGGCCCCCGAGGACACCACGACCCGCCGCGAACGCCCCGGCAGGCAGTACACCGCCGGCCGCGCGTCCTCCAGTACGGTCGCCCCGAGCCGGTGGTCGAACCGGCCTACCAGGCGCAGCAGTTCGGCGTGCCGGGTACGGGCCCGGCGCGCCCGCAGCAGCTCGCGCACGAAACCGGTGCCCGGTACCGCCAGGACCGCCAGCGCCGCCGCCGCGGCCAGGGCCTCGCGCGCGGAGGCCGCGGCCAGCCGCGCGGGGGAGGGCGGGGTCAGGGTCAGGACCGCGTCGACGAGCCGGTGGCTGGTCTCAGCGGGGAGCAGCAGCTGGGCCGGCAGCATCGCCGTGGACAGCGCGAAGACGGCGCCGCAGGCCACCCAGGCGGCCAGCCCCATCCGGGGCACCTGCTGGGCCCAGCGGGCGCGCACGAGCAGTAACGGCAGCACCAGACCGGTGATCAGGGCGAGGCCGAGGGGCGGCAGTACGTGGTGGTTCACCGGCCGCTCCCGTCGGCCGGACGGTCGGTGCGGGCGGCGCGCAGGGCCTCGTCCAGGGCCTCCACGTCCTCGTGGGACATGTGCTCCACGAACCGCAGCAGCGTGGCCCTGCGGTCCTGGCTGTCGCCGAGCGCGTCCTGCATCAGCGCCGCGGTGTACTCCTCGCGGCTGCGCACCGCCTCGTACATCCAGGCCCGGCCCGATTTCTCGCGGCTCAGCCAGCCCTTGCGGTACAGGATGTCCGCCACGGTCATGACGGTGGTGTAGGCGACCTTGCGGACCCGGTTTATGTCGTCCACGATCTCCCGGACCGAGGCGGGGCGTTCCCACTGCCACACCCGGTCCATGATCTCGGCCTCCAGCTCTCCCAGCCGGCGTACGCGCATCCCTCTCGGCCCTCCCCCTCGCGAGCGGTTCATCGTACGGCCCGCCCCGGCGGCGGGGGCATACCCCGGGCCGGTACACGGGGGGCGGGGGCCGGAACACCGCAGCCCCTCCACCGGACCGTGCGGTGGAGGGGCTGCGGGGCGCGGGGCGGATGCGGATCAGGTGCGGATCAGGCGGGCGATGGCCTTGGTGGCCTCGCCGACCTTGGCCTTCGCCTCGTCCCCGCCCCGGGCGACGGCCTCGGTGACGCAGCAGGCGAGGTGTTCGTCGAGCAGGGTCACGGCGCAGGACTGGAGCGCGGCGTTGATCGCGGAGACCTGGGTGAGGACGTCGATGCAGTAGACGTCCTCGGCGACCATCCGCTGCACGCCGCGGACCTGGCCCTCGATCCGCCGGAGCCGTCTGATGACGTCGTCCTTGTGTTCTGTGTAACCGGCCACGGGGGCTCCTCAGTTGGCGGCGGCCCGGAAGCCGCGCAGACGCAGGCTGTTGCCGACGACGAAGACCGAGGAGAAGGCCATGGCCGCACCGGCGATCATCGGGTTGAGCAGTCCGGCCGCGGCGAGCGGCAGGGCGGCCACGTTGTAGGCGAAGGCCCAGAACAGGTTCGAGCGGATGGTGCCGAGGGTCTTGCGGGCGAGCCGGATGGCGTCCGCCGCGGCCCGCAGGTCGCCGCGTACGAGGGTCAGGTCGCCGGCCTCGATGGCCGCGTCGGTGCCGGTGCCCATGGCGAGGCCGAGGTCGGCCTGGGCGAGGGCGGCCGCGTCGTTGACCCCGTCGCCGACCATCGCGACGCTGCGGCCCTCGGCCTGGAGCCGCTTGACGACGTCGACCTTGTCCTGCGGCATGACCTCGGCGATGACCTCGTCGATGCCGACCTCGCGGGCCACCGTCTCGGCGACGGCCTTGTTGTCACCGGTCAGCAGGATCGGGGTGAGGCCGAGGGCGCGCAGCCGCCGGATGGCCTCGGCGCTGGTGTCCTTGACCGCGTCCGCGACCTCCAGCACCGCGCGGGCCTCGCCGTCCCAGGCCACCGCGATCGCGGTGCGGCCGGCGGCCTCCGCCTCGGACTTGGCGCGCTCCAGGTGCACGGGCAGCTCCATCGCCCACTCGGCGAGCAGCTTGCCGCGGCCGACGAGGACGGCGTGGCCCTCGACGACGCCCTGTACGCCGAGGCCGGGGATGTTCGCGAAGTCCTCGGGGGCGGGCAGGGCGCCGACCCGGGCGGCGGCACCGGCGGCGACGGCCTGCGCGATGGGGTGCTCGGAGGCGTGCTCCAGCGCTCCGGCGAGGCGCAGCACCTCGGCCTCGTCGGTGCCCTCGGCGGTGTGGACGCGCAGCAGGGTCATCTGGCCGGTGGTGACGGTGCCGGTCTTGTCCAGGACGATGGTGTCGACCTTGCGGGTGCTCTCCAGGACCTCGGGGCCCTTGATCAGGATGCCGAGCTGCGCACCGCGGCCGGTGCCGACCATGAGGGCGGTCGGGGTGGCCAGGCCCAGGGCGCAGGGGCAGGCGATGATCAGTACGGCGACGGCGGCGGTGAAGGCGGCCGCGAGGCCCGATCCGGTGCCGAGCCAGAAGCCGAGGGTGGCCAGGGCCAGTCCGATGACGACGGGGACGAACACCGCGGAGATCTTGTCGGCGAGCCGCTGGGCGGCGGCCTTGCCGTTCTGGGCGTCCTCGACCAGCCGGGCCATCCGGGCGAGCTGGGTGTCGGAGCCGACCCGGGTGGCCTCGACGACCAGGCGGCCGCCGGCGTTGAGCGTGGCGCCGGTGACGGAGTCGCCGACGGAGACCTCTACGGGCACGGACTCGCCGGTGAGCATGGAGGCGTCGACGGCGGAGGAGCCCTCGACGACGGTGCCGTCGGTGGCGATCTTCTCGCCGGGGCGGACCAGGAAGCGGTCACCGACCTGGAGGTCGGCGGTCGGCACGGTCACCTCGCGGCCGCCGCGCAGCACCGTGACCTCCTTGGCGCCCAGCTCCAGCAGCGCCTTGAGGGCCGCGCCCGCCTTGCGCTTGGACTTCGCCTCGAAGTACCGGCCCGCCAGGATGAAGGCGACGACGCCGGCCGCGGCCTCCAGGTAGATGTTCCCCGCGCCGTCGGTGCGGGCGATGCTGAACTCGAAGGCGTGGGTCATCCCGGGGGTGCCGGCGGTGCCGAAGAACAGGGCCCACAGCGACCACAGGAACGCGGCGATCGTGCCCACCGAGATCAGGGTGTCCATGGTGGCCGCGCCGTGCCTGGCGTTGGTCCAGGCGGCGCGGTGGAAGGGCCAGGCCGCGTACGTGACGACGGGCGCGGTCAGGGTCAGGGAGAGCCACTGCCAGTAGTCGATCTGGAGGGCCGGGGCCATCGCCATCGCGATGACGGGCACCGCGAGGGAGACCGCGGTGACGAGCCGCTGGCGCAGCGGCGCGAGCTCGTCGTGCTCGGGCTGCTCGCCCTCGGGGCCGGCGGCGCCGCCGGTGTGCGGCGGCCTGGGCTCCTGCGCGGTGTAGCCGGTGGCCTCGACGGTGGCGATCAGGTCCGCGACGGAGATGTCGGCGTCGAAGGTGACCTTGGCCTTCTCCGTGGCGTAGTTGACGGTGGCCTCGACCCCGTCCATGCGGTTGAGCTTCTTCTCGATGCGTGCCGCGCACGAGGCGCAGGTCATGCCGCCGATGGCGAGCTCGACCTGGGCGGCGCCGGGAGTGATGGTGGTCATGAGTGCTGCTCCTCGTTCGAGCGCGGGGTGGGGGCCGGGGCCCGGTGGGACGGACGGGGCCCCGGCGGCCGGGTGGGTCGGGGACGGTCCGGGCGTCAGGCCCGGCCGGCCAGCTCGTAGCCGGCGTCGTCGACGGCCGCGGCGATCGCGGCGTCGTCGGGCTCGCCGGCGGTGGTCACGGTGACCACGCCGCCGTCGACGTCCACGTCGACGGAGACGACCCCGTCGAGCGCGCCGACGGAGGCGGTGATGGCGGTGCGGCAGTGCCCGCAGGACATGCCGGTCACGCGGTAGACGGTGGCGGTGGTGTCGACCACGGCCACGGAGGTGGTCGTCTCGCCGGCGTTCGTACCGCAGGTGCCTTCGGGGGTGCAGCAGGAAGACATGTGTTTCTCCTAGATCGGACCTCAGTCGTGCCGATACCCGCTGGGGGTATCCGGCCTGACTCCAGATATACCCCCCGGAGGTATGCATCGCAAGTGTTCCTCCAGCTTGACTTGATACCCCTGGGGGGTATCGTGAAGTCCATGAAACCGCTGGATGCGGCAGTGGTACGTACGTCGTAGGGGAGATCAGGCATGAACACCGGAGTGAAGATCACCGTCTTCGCCGCAGCACTGGCGGCGACCTTCGGCACCGCCTACGGGGTGGGTGCCGGAGTGGGTCCCGTGGGCGCGCCGGCCAAGCCGGCGCACGGGACGCACGCGGCGCAGGCGTCCGCCGGGTCCGGCGGGTCCGACGCGTCGGCGGGCCACGGGGGCCATGACCAGGCGGCGGCCCAGGGGCCGGCGGCCGGCGGGCTCCAGGTCTCCGAGGGCGGCTACACGCTGAGCCTGGACACCCCGCGGATCGCGGCCGGCCAGGGCGAGCTGCGGTTCTCGGTCAAGGACGCGCAGGGCCGCAAGGTCACCGACTACAAGACCGAGCACGGCAAGGAACTGCACTTCATCGTGGCCTCGCGCGACCTGACGGTCTACCGCCACCTGCACCCGGTGCGGGACCGGGACGGCACCTGGTCGGCGCCCGTGGACCTGCCCGCGGCCGGTGCCTACAAGGCCTTCGCCGACTTCGCCCCCGCCGCGCCCGGCGCGAAGAACGTCACCCTCGGCGCGGACCTCTCGGTCCCCGGGGCGTACGCGCCGGCCCCGATGCCCCCGGCCGTGAACACGGCCGAGGTCGACGGCTACCAGGTCGCCCTGGGCGGCGCCCTCGACCCCGGCAAGGCGGGTGAACTCAAGCTCACGGTCAGCAAGGACGGCAAGCCCGTCACCAACCTGGAGCCCTACCTGGGCGCCTACGGCCACCTCGTCGCCCTGCGCGACGGGGACCTCGCCTACCTGCACGTCCACCCCAACGAGGGCGGCCCCGGCCCGGACGTCTCCTTCACCGCGACCGCCCCGAGCGCGGGCACGTACCGGCTCTTCCTGGACTTCCAGCACGAGGGCAAGGTGCGCACGGCGGCCTTCACGGTCAACGCGGGGGGCGCCGGCAACGGCACCGGCACGCAGCCCGCGGCCGCCCCCGCGGCGCCGGAGGAGTCGGGCGACCACTCCCACTGAGCACAACCGCCCGGCATACCCCCTGGGGGTTGCTAGGGCTCCACGACGAGAGGGACGCACGAGACGTACGAAACGTACGAGCCGTAAGAACGGGAAGGGATCGACCGCCGTGTCCGCTTACACCGCACACTCCGCACGCCCCGCCTACAGCACGGACAAGGACGACGTCCTCAAGCGGCTGCGCCGCATCGAGGGTCAGGTGCGCGGCCTGCAGCGCATGGTGGAGGAGGGGACGTACTGCATCGACGTGCTCACCCAGGTCAGCGCCGCCACCAAGGCGCTGCAGTCCTTCGCCCTGACCCTGCTGGAGGACCACCTGCACTCCTGCGTGGCCGACGCCGTCGCCGAGGGCGGCGACCGGGCGCGCGAGAAGGTCGAGGAGGCCTCCCGGGCCGTCGCCCGCATGGTTCGCTGAGAAATATCTTGACGTCGAGATGGATGGGGGGCAGGCTGCCGTGAGGTATCTCGATGTCGAGATACTTTCGCGGGGTTTTCACGGGGGAGACGGAGGCCCGCCATGCGGCGGCTCGGCACGACACGGCGACGCGACACGGACCACCAGAGGACCGACGGCACCGGCGGTGCCGGGACCGGCGGCGCTGGGACCGATGGCGCCGGGACCGATGGCGCCGGGGCCGGCGGGCTGATCGCACAGCTGAAGCGGCCGCCCGGCGGCCGCGACGCCCGGATCATGCTCCTCGCCCAGCTCGTCGACCGCACCGGAAGCGGCGTCTGGGCCGCCTCCTCGGTGCTGTTCTTCACCTTCGTCGTCGGCCTCGACGCCGGACGGCTCGGCCTGATGCTCGGCGTCGGCGCGGTGGCGGGCGTCGCGGGCTCGCCCCTCGCCGGCCACCTCGCCGACCGGTTCCCCGTACGCCCCCTCCTGATCGGCTGCCACCTGCTGCGCCTGGCCGCCCTCGGCGCGGTGCTCGCGGTCACCCGCTTCGAAGCGCTCCTGGCGGTCGTCGCCCTCACCTGCCTCGGCGACCGCGCTGCCAAAACCCTCGAAATGCTCTTCGCGACCCGCGTGGCCGGCGAACGGCGCACCACCTACCAGGCCCTGTCGCGCAGCGCCGCCAACGCCGGCTGCGCCGTCGGTGCGGGCCTCGCCGCCATCGGCCTCGCCGTGGGCACCCGCGGCGCGTACGAGGCCCTCATCCTCGGAAACGCGCTGTCCTTCCTGGCGGCCGCCGTCCTGGTGTGGCGTACGCGGGAACCCCGCGGCCACGGCCGCCTGGTCGCACCCGCACCCGGCGACGACCCGCCCACGGCCGGGGCCCCGGCCGCGGCCGCCGGCCCCTGGCGGGACCGCGGCTACCTCCGCTTCGTCCTCCTCGACACCGCCATGAACCTGGACGCCTCCCTCCTCGACGTCGGGCTCCCGCTGTGGCTGGTCCACCACACCGACGCGCCGCACGCCGTCGTCCCCGCCTTCCTCGTGCTCAACACCGTGCTGGTCGTCGCCCTCCAGCTCCCCGTGTCGTCGAAGGTCCGCGCACCGCGCTCCGCGGCGGCCGCCGTCACCTGGTACGGACTCTTCCTGCTCGGCGCCTGCGCCCTCCTCGCCCTCACTCCTGAGCACGGCCCCCGGACCGCCTCCGCGACCCTGCTGGCCGCCGCCGCCCTGGTCACCGCGGCCGAGCTGGTCCGCTCGGTGTCCTCCTGGGAACTGGCCGTCTCCCTCGCCCCGCCGCGGGCGCGCGCCTCCTACCTCGGCGTGGCAGGCATCTCCTCCTCGGCGCAGAAGGCCGTCGGCCCGCCCCTGCTGACCGGCGCCGTCATGGCGGCGGGCCCGCCCGGCTGGCTGGTCCTGGGCGCGTCCGTAGCGGCCCTGTCCCTCCTCCAACGCCGGACCAGCCTGCGCCGCCTGGACGCGGTGGGCGCCTAGGCCGTCTCTTCCGGATCTTGCCTGGCCCGCGCCCTTCGGGCCAGGCCGGGCCGGCCCGTGGCCGGGGCGCACCGCAACCAGCCCGGCGGACGATCGCCCTCCGAACGGAACCATTGACAACCGGCCAGTAACCGGACTGCAGTTGGCCCCGCACCACTCCCACGACCGCATCACACCCCGAAGGGGGCGATCAGCGCATGACCGAGCCTGATAGCGCGGGAGACGGCTACGACGTCGTCATCGGCGGAGCCAGCCTCGCCGGCTGCGCCGCGGCGATCCTGCTCGCGCGGCGCGGGGTACGCGTCGCATTGCTGGAACGCCGCTCGGACCCCGAGGCGTACAAGGTGCTGTGCACCCACTCCATCACGGCCAACGCCTACCCGGTGCTGGACGAACTCGGCCTCCTCCCCGCCCTGGAGAAGGCCGGAGCCGTACGCAACGAGGCCCGTTGGTACACCCGTTGGGGATGGATCGAGCCGAAGGCCGCCCCCGCGGGGCCCGCGCTGCCGTACGCGTACAACGTCCGGCGCAGCACCCTCGACCCGCTGATCAGGGCCCGCGCGGGCGAGACCCCCGGCGTCGACCTGCTCCTCGGCCACCAGGTGACCGGGCTGCTCGCGGCAGCCGGCCGGACCGTCGGGGTACGGGCGAGGACGCCCGGGGGCGAGCGGGAGATCCGGGCCCGGCTGGTGGTCGGCGCCGACGGCAAGGACTCGGCGGTGGCCAAGCTCGCCGGGGTGCCCACCAGGCAGTACGAGAACGCGCGGTTCGGCTACCTCGCGCACTTCCGCAACCTCCCCCTGCGCGGGGGGATCGGCCAGGCCTGGTTCCTGGAACCCGACATGGCGTACGCGTTCCCCAACGACGACGGCGTGACCGTCCTCGCGGTGCTCCCGGACAAGAAGCGGCTGCCGGCCTTCCGCGAGGACCTGGAGGGCAGTTTCCTCTCCTTCGTCCGGGGCCTGCCCGAGGCGCCGGACGTGGACTCGGCCGAGCGGGTCGGCAAGATCATCGGAGCGGTCGACTACCCGCTCCTCACCCGCGAGCCGACCGCTCCGGGCCTCGCGCTCATCGGCGACGCCGCCATGACCTGCGATCCCCTGTGGGGCGTGGGCTGCGGGTGGGCCCTGGAAACCGCGAGCTGGCTGGCAGGGGCGGTGGCGCCGGCCGCGGCGGGCCGCGCAGACCTCGACCGGTCGCTCGCGGCGTACGCCCGTACGCACCGGCGGCGGCTGCGCGGCCACCAGGCGCTGGCCGTCGACTACGCCAAGGCCCGTCCGTTCAACCCGGTGGAGCGGCTGGTGTTCGCGGCCGCGGCCCGCGACGAGGCCATGGCGCGCCACGTGCACCGCTTCGGGTCCCGCCTGATCGGTCCGGGGCGCTTCCTGAACCCCGCGGCGCTGGCCCGGGCGGCGGTCGTCAACGCCAGGTACCGCGGGACGCCCGAGCCGGCCGGGGGCGGGGGCCCGGGCGGCGGCCGCTGAGGCACCCGTACCGCCGCCCGCCGCCCGGCGGGAACCGTACGGTCAGACGATGCCCTCCGCGATGTCCGCCTGCTCGCGCGCGTTGCCGTAGGCGGACGGGGTGCCGTACGAGCGCCGGGCGGCGTACCACCACGCGCTGGCGAGGACCAGTACGACCGCCAGGGCGATCACCGCGTAGTTCATCGAGTCGATCGTCACCGGGGACTTCTGCGGCAGGCAGAACAGCACGGTGACCAGCGCCACCCAGACGACCGCGGTCCAGCCGACCGGCTTCCCCCAGCGGCCGAGGCTCCACGGGCCGGGCCGGAACCGGTCGCCGGCCCGCAGCCGCAGGTAGATCGGGATGGCGTAGGCCGGGGTGATGCCGATGACGTTGATGGCGGTCACCGCCCCGTACGCGGTGGCGGACCACAGCGAGGGCAGCGCGAGGACGCCGGCGGCCGCGACCGAGAGCCACACGGCCGGGACGGGGGTCTGGGTCCGGCCGCTGACCTTGCGCCACAGCGAGGAACCCGGGAGCGCGTTGTCCCGGCTGAAGGCGAAGACCATCCGGCTCGCGGCGGCCACCTCGGCGTTGCCGCAGAAGATCTGCGCGACGATCACGACGAGCAGCAGGGCGGTGGCACCGCCGGAACCGAGGGCGTCGAGGAAGATCTGCGCGGGCGGCACGCCGGTGGCGCTGCCCTGGACGGCCGCGTAGTCCTGGATGGCGAAGGTGAGGCCGGCGAGCAGGGCGAACCCGGCGAGCCAGGAGACCCAGATGGCCCGGACGATCCCCTTGGCGGCGGAAACGGAGGCGTTGGAGGTCTCCTCCGAGAGGTGCGCGGAGGCGTCGTAGCCGGAGAAGGTGTACTGCGCGAGCAGCAGGCCGATCGCCGCCACGTAGAACGGGTTGGCCCAGCCGGTGTCGTTGACGAACTCGGTGAAGACGAACGAGACCGACTGGTGGCGGTCGGGTACGAAGGCCAGGGCGCCGACGATCGCGGCGACGCCGGCCAGGTGCCACCAGACGCTGATGGAGTTGAGCACGCTGACGAGGCGGACGCCGAAGAGGTTGAGGACGGCGTGCAGCAGCAGGATGGCCAGGAAGATGAGGAAGGTCGAGCCCGGGGTGGGCACGAAGCCGAACTGGAGGTTCAGGAAGGCGCCGGTGAACAGGGCGGCGCCGTAGTCGATGCCGGCGATGGCGCCGAGCAGACCGAGCAGGTTGAGCCAGCCCGTGTACCAGCCCCAGCGGCGTCCGCCGAGCCGGTCGGCCATGTAGTACAGCGCGCCGGAGGTGGGGTAGGCGCTGGTCACCTCGGCCAGGGCGAGCCCCACGCACAGGACGAAGAGGCCGACGCCGGCCCAGCCCCACATCATCACGGCCGGGCCGCCGGTGCCGAGGCCGAAGCCGTACAGGGTCATGCAGCCGGACAGCACGGATATGACCGAGAAGCTGATGGCGAAGTTGCCGAAGCCGCCCATCCGGCGGGCGAGGACGGGCTGGTAGCCGAGCTCTCTGAGCCGTTCCTCCTCGTCCTGGTGGGGCGGGGCCTTGTGGTCCGGGCGGGCTGCCGGCGTGGTGCGCGACACGGGGGTACCTCCGAGGGGGGTTGGAGCGGGGGACGGGGGAGACGGAGCGGGGGACGGGGAAACGGAGCGGGGGACGGGGAAACGGAGCGGAGGAGCGTGGAACCGGGGACGGGCGGGGCGAGGAGGACGGGGGTCAGTCCCGGTCGGCCAGGCTGCGGGACCTGGCGCGCAGGAACACCTCCTCGGCGAGTGCCGGGTCGGCGGGGTCGAGGGTCCGGTGCGCCCAGGGCAGGGTGGTCCAGTAGCCGCCCATCGCGTCGAAGACCCGGGCCGCCGCCTCGAACCGGTGGGCGCCCCACAGGGCGTGGGCGAGGTGGTTCAGGTCGAGCGGGGAGGCGAGCGCCGGCTCGGCGTACGGGAACCAGGCGTCCAGGGCGTGGGCGGCGTCGCGGATGGCGTCCTCGGCGACCCAGTGCAGGTCGAGGGCCCGTTCCCGGCCGCCCTCGCGGCGGTAGCGCTCGACGTGGACGTAGAGCGGCAGGAGGTGGACGGCGGACCCGGGCGGGGCGGCGGCGACGGCCCAGCGGGCGAAGTTGACGGCCTCGGAGCGCGGCCTGGGGCCGGGCGCGCCCGCGTACACGAACTGGAGCATCCGGTGGTAGGCCTCGCGGTTGTGCGGGTCCCGCTCGTCGGCCTGCGCGAGGATGCCCCACGGCCCGGGCGGCAGCATCGGGCCGGGCGGCGGCATCCGGTGCTCGTCCATCCGGCGGTCCTCGTCGAGGAGGGCCAGGGCCAGCAGGCAGACCCAGGGCACCGGGTCGGCGGGGCTGAGACCGGCCGTGGTCCGGCAGGACCGCCAGGCCTCGTGCCACAGCTCCTGCGTACGGGAGTGGCCCGCGCGGTGGGCGCGGACGGCACGCTCGACGGCGACCCGGGTGTGCATCACCGTCGCCGCCATGCTGGTCGGCTGCTCGGTCCGCCAGGCCTGGACCACGTCGGAGCCGGCCGCGACGGCGGCGAGGACCTGGGTGCGCTGGGTCCACAGCCCCCAGCCGTCCGTGCGCTCCAGCAGCCGCGCCATCGACAGCCAGCGGCCGGTGCGCAGGTCCTGGACGGCGGTGCGCAGGTCGTTGTCGAGGCCGGCGGGGTGGTAGACGGGCCGGAAATCGCCGCCGGCCATCACCCCGTCCCGGGCGAGGTGCGGCCGGAACCGGCTCGTACTGCGGTCATCGTGGTCATCGGTCCTCGGATCGCATGGAGGGACGGTCGGTCCGTCTGGCGTCCGATCGCCGCACCGCGCGGGGTCGGGCCAGCACCAGGGATGCGTGAACCATGCGCGAACTGTTCGGCGGACCCCCGCAGTCGAGCCACGGGCGGCGCCGTTACCGCCCGTTGATCGGCGATCACTATAGAGCGGGTGCGGCGGATCTCACCCGGAAACTTTTTCGATCGCAAGTTTCAAGCCACTCAGGGGATGTGATTGTCCGTCAGTCAAGAGGGCGGCGGACATGGAAGGATCTTGACGGACGTCCCGTGCTGGTGGAGGCTTCCGACCGGCGGACGACCCGCGGACGTGACCGGCGACCCGTCGGCGCGCGCAGGGGACGCAGCAGGGGACGGAACGGAGTGGTGAGTGGTGAAGGCGGGCGGCCCGGTCCTCGCAGTGGACCAAGGCACCTCGGGAACCAAGGCCCTCGTCCTGTGCCCGGACCGCGGGATCATCGGCTCGGCCTCCGCCCCCGTACGCCCCCGCCACCTGCCGGACGGCCGCGTGGAGGTGGACCCGGCCCAGCTGCTGGACTCCGTCGTCGACGCCGGACGCGCCGCGCTGGCCGCGGCCGGTGAACCCGTGGCGGCCGTCGGCCTGGCCAACCAGGGCGAGACCGTACTCGCCTGGGATCCGGTCAGCGGCGAGCCGCTGACCGACGCCATCGTCTGGCAGGACCGGCGCGCGGCCGACCTGTGCACCGAACTCGCCCCGCACGCCGAACTGTTGCGGGAGCGCACCGGACTGCCCCTCGACCCGTACTTCGCCGCCCCCAAGATGGCCTGGATACGCCGCCACCTGACCCGGCGGGGCGTGGTGACGACCAGCGACGCGTGGCTCGTGCACCGCCTCACCGGCGAGTTCGTCACCGACGCCGCGACCGCCGGCCGCACCCAGCTCCTCGACCTCGACACCGTCGGCTGGTCCGAGGAAGCCCTCGGGGCCTTCGGCCTCACGGGCGAGCCGCTGCCGCGGATCGTCGACGCGGACGCCCGCGTCGGCACCACCACCGCCTTCGGCCCCGAACTGCCGCTGACCGGGCTGCTCGTCGACCAGCAGGCCGCCCTGCTCGCCCAGAGCGTCACCACCCCCGGCACCGCCAAGTGCACCTACGGCACCGGCGCGTTCCTGCTGGCCCAGACCGGGCCCCGGCCGCGCCGCAGCACCACCGGACTCGTCGGTTGCGTGGCCTGGCGGATCGGCGGCCGCACCAGCTACTGCCTCGACGGCCAGGTGTACACGGCCGCCTCCGCCGTCCGCTGGCTCACCGACCTCGGCGTCATCTCCGGCGCCGAGGACATCGACACCGTCGGCGCCGGCGTCCCGGACTCCGGCGGCGTCACCTTCGTCCCCGCCCTCGCCGGCCTCGCCGCCCCCTGGTGGCGGGGCGACCTGCGGGGCTCCGTCACCGGCCTCGGACTCGGCACCACCGCCGGACACCTGGTGCACGCCCTGTGCGACGGCATCGCCGCCCAGGTCGCCGAGCTCGCCGACGCGGCCGCCGCCGACCTGGGCACCCCGCTCACCGCCCTCCGCGTCGACGGCGGGCTCACCCGGTCCGCCCTGCTCATGCAGGCCCAGGCCGACCTGCTCCGGATCCCGGTCGAGGTGTCGGCACTGCCGGACGCCACCGCCCTCGGCGTCGGCGCGGTCGCCCGCCTCGGCCTCGACCCCTCCCTCACGGTCCGCGAGGCCGTCCCGGAGTGGAAGCCGTCCGCCGTCTACGAGCCCAGGGCCGGCGCCGACGAAGCCGCCGAACGCCGCGCCCGCTTCCGCACGGCGGTCGCCGCCCTGCTCGACGCCCCCGCGTGAGCGTCACCACCCGCGGCACCCTGCCCGGCGACGCGTACGACGTCACGGTCATCGGCGCCGGCGTCGTCGGCTCGGCCGTCGCCCGCGAACTGGCCCGGCTCCCGCTGCGGATCGCCCTGCTCGACGCCTCCGACGACGTCGGCGACGGCACCTCCAAGGCCAACACCGCCATCCTGCACACCGGCTTCGACGCCGTACCCGGCTCCCTGGAGTCCCGGCTGGTCCGCGACGGCAGCCGCCGGCTCGCCGCGTACGCCGCCGAGACCGGAATCCCGGTGGAACCGCTCGGGGCGCTCCTCGTGGCCTGGGACGCGGAACAGCTTGCCGCGCTCCCCGGACTCGCCGCCAAGGCGGAGCGCAACGGCTACCGCGACGCCCGCGTCATCCCGGCCGAGGAGGTCCGGGCCCGCGAGCCGCACCTCGGCCCCGGGGTGCTCGGGGCCCTCGACGTACCCGGCGAATCCGTCATCTGCCCCTGGACGACGACCCTCGCGTACGCCACGCAGGCCGTCCGCGCGGGAGTCGACCTGCACCTCGACTGCCGGGTCACGTCCGTCACTTCCGGGGACCCGCACCTGCTGACCACCGGGCGCGGACAGCTGCGCACCCGCCACCTGGTCAACGCGGCCGGCCTGCACGCCGACGGGATCGACCGGCTGCTCGGCCACGCAGACTTCACGGTGACGCCCCGGCGCGGCCAGCTGATCGTCTTCGACGATCTCGCACGGGACCTCGTACGCCACGTCCTGCTGCCGGTGCCGACCGCGCTCGGCAAGGGGGTCCTGGTCACGCCGACCGTCCACGGCAAGGTCATGCTGGGTCCCACCGCCGAGGACCTCGACGACAAGACCGCCACCGGATCGACCGCCGAAGGCCTCGCCCTGCTGCGGGAGAAGGGCCGGCACATCCTGCCCGCCCTCCTCGACGAGGAGGTCACCGCCGTGTACGCGGGCCTGCGGGCCGCCACCGGCTCCGAGGACTACGCGATCCACGCCCACCCCGCGCAGCGGTACGTCACCGTGGGCGGCATCCGCTCGACGGGACTGACGGCCTCCATGGCGATCGCGTCCCACGTGGTCGGCCTCCTGGCCGAGGGCGGCCTGCCCGTGACCGGCCCCCGGGACCTCGAACCGCTCCGCATGCCGAACCTGGGCGAGGCGTTCCCCCGCCCCTACCGCGACGCGGAACTGATCGCGGCGGACCCCGAGTACGGCCGGATCGTCTGCCACTGCGAACGCGTCACCCGCGGGGAGATCCGCGACGCGCTCGCCTCGACGGTCCCGCCCGGCTCGCTCGACGGCCTCCGACGGCGCACCCGCGCCCGGGCCGGCCGCTGCCAGGGCTTCCACTGCGGGGCCGCGGTACGAGCCCTGTTCGAGTCGAAGGAGCCCCGACGGTGAGCCGTACGGACCGGCTGGTCGACGTACTCGTCATCGGGGCGGGCCCCGCCG
The DNA here is from genome assembly GCF_045160885.1 of Streptomyces sp. NBC_00158. Classification (NCBI taxonomy): domain Bacteria; kingdom Bacillati; phylum Actinomycetota; class Actinomycetes; order Kitasatosporales; family Streptomycetaceae; genus Streptomyces; species Streptomyces sp. NBC_00158. The sequence goes on along the minus strand of NZ_CP108161.1, from coordinate 1,222,599 downwards.
GACTCGCCCTCGCCGCCCGCGCGGCCCGTGCGGGCAGCGGCCGGGTCGAGGTCCTCGAACGCGACGAGCAGCCGGGCGGCGTCCCCCGCCACTGCCACCACGGCGGCTTCGGCCGGGTGTCAGGACCCGAGTACGCACGGCGCGCGGTGGCGGCGGCGCTCGACGCCGGAGCCGCGCTCCGCACCGGGGTCACCGCCACGGGCTGGGCGGGACCGCTGACCCTGGAGACCACCAGCCCCGCCGGGCTGGAACGGATCACCGCCCGGGCCGTCGTCCTCGCCACCGGCGCCCGCGAACGCCCCCGCAGCGCCCGCCTGGTCCCGGGCACCCGCCCGGCCGGCGTCTACACCACCGGCGAACTCCAGCAGTCGGTCCACCTGTACGCCCAACCCGTCGGCCGCCGGGCCGTACTGGTCGGAGCCGAACCGGTGACCCGCCACGCGGCCCGCACCCTGCGCCGCGCGGGCACCCGGGCCGTGGCGATGCTCACGGAACACCCCCGCGGCACCTCCCTCCCCGGAGTCCCCCTCCTCACCCGGACCACCGTCACCGCCCTGCACGGCCGGGGCCGGCTCACGGGCGTCGCCGTACGCCACCGGGACGGCCGGTCCGGGGTCATCGCCTGCGACACCGTCGTCTTCACCGGCGACTGGATCCCCGACCACGAACTCGCCCGCCGCGGCGGCATCACCCTGGACCCCGGCACCCGGGGCCCCTGCGTGGACCCCTCGTTCCGCACCACCACCCCCGGGGTCTTCGCCGTCGGCAACGCCCTCCACGGCATCGAGCCCGCCGCCACCGCCACGGCCGAGGGCACCGCAGCCGCCCCCGCCGTCCTCGCCCACCTCGCCGGCACCCCCTGGCCCACCCCGGGCCCCCGGCTCCTGGTCCGCCCCCCACTCGCCTGGACCACCCCGAACCACCTCCCCACCCCGTCCGCCCACCCCCTCCTCCTCCGCTCCCACGAGCCGTTGACGGCCCCCCTGATCCGAGCCCACCAGGACACCCGCCCCCTCTGGCACCACCGCTTCCCGACCCACCTCCCCCCGCACCGCTCCCTCCGCCTCCCGCCGCACTGGACGACCCGGGTGGACCCGCACGGCGGCCCGGTGGTGCTGACGATCGCCTGAAGCGCATACGGGACACCGCTAAACTCCGGCCATGGAGACCCGGGTCGGGGAGTGGCTGGTCGACGAATCCAAGCCGCTGGGCAGCGGGCAGTCCGCGCGGGTCCTGCGGGCCCGACGGGTCAGACAGCAGATGGACGGCATCGTCGAGCACCGGGCGGTGAAGATCTACCACGCCCGGGGGAGCGCCGATCAGCGACGTCGCGCGCTGGAAGAGATCCGGGTACAGGAGCAACTGCTGGGATGCCCCCACGCGGTGGCGTACGTGGACGCGTTCGTCGCCGAGGACGGGCCGTACGGCGGCTGCCTGGTGCAGGTCATGGAACTGGGGGACCGCTCGCTCAACCAGCATCTCGACGCCGGGGGCCCGCTCGCTCCCGGCGGAGCGGCAGCCGTCCTGGCCGGAGTGGCCTGGGCCCTGGAGGACGTACACCGCCGCGGCCTCGTCCACGCGGACGTCAAGCCGGGCAACATCGTGCGCTGCCGGGGCCTGTGGAAGATCGCCGACTTCAACGTGACCTCCGTGCTGCGCGAGACCGCCGCCCTGGACCTGGGCGGGACGTACTCGTACATGTCGCCGCGACGGATGTGGTCGGCACGGGTCGGTCGGCGCGAGGTACGGCCGGTCGACGACCTGTGGGCACTCGGCATGGTCCTGGGCGAATGCCTGCTCGGTGAACTGCCCGCACGCGTCGAGCACGTGTCGGAGGAGGAAGCCCTGAGACTGGCGGACGCGGTGCTGTCCGCGCTCGCCACGACCGACACCGACCCACGGACCCTCAACCTGGTGAGGGAGCTGCTCTCGCCCGAGCCCGCGCTCCGGCCCACCGCGGGCACCGTCGCGAACCGGCTGCGTGAACTGGCGGCGGGAGCGGCTTCCGCGCCCACCCGGCCGCTCCCGCGCACGGTGTTCACGGTCACCTCGTACGGGGAGCCGCACCTGGAGGTCTTCGCCGCCGACGCCCGGGGGCTGGAACACGGCTGGACCGTCGACAAGTGGAGCGGCTGGCACCCGCTGAACGCACCCGGCCCGGGGCCGGCGCGCGCACTCGCGGCCGGCTCCCCGCAGAGCTACCGGCAGAACCTGTGGCTCCTCGACCACGAAGGACGGCTGTGGCGGCGGGGGCTCACCGTCGACCCGAAGACCTTCGCGCCGATCGAGGACTGGTCGCCCTGGTCGCACGTCCCCCTGCCCGGCCGGCTGGCGCTGACCGACATCGCATCCGCCGGCGCGCCGTGGACCGCGCACCGCCTGTACGCCGTCGACCAGGACGGAAGCGCCCACCACTGCGACCCCCAGGACTTCCGGCAGCCGCAGGCCTGGCCACCCGTCCCGGGCGCTCCCGCCGATCTCGTGGCCCTGCGTCCCGGGGTGTCCTGCGGCGCCCTGGCCGCCCTCGACCGCTCGGGCACCGTGTGGCACAGCCCGGGCCTCCGCGCCGCCCGCTGGCGCCGCCCCCTCCCCGAGGACCACCCGCCGGTACGCGCCGTCGTGCCGCTCCCGGACGAGGGCCTGGTGGTCCTCACGGAGACCCACCGCTGCCTCCTCCACCCCGGCGGCCTGGTGTCCGGCCCCTTCCCCGAACCCCCACCGGGCCACTACACGGCCCTCGGCGGCACTTCACGCCACAACGGCCACCTCGAACTCGTTCTCGGCGAGGACGGCGGGCGGCTCGTGCACACCTGGGCCGAGCGGGACACCACCGGACGCTGGCAGTGGGACACCCGCTGGTGGGACCTACGGGAACCCCTCCACCCCTGAGCCGTCAGCGGCAGAGGCCCACGACCGTTTCGTCGACCCGGATCGCGGGCGACGACGCCGGACTCCGGTCAAGTGGACGACCGGCTCGGGTCGCCGTAGCCGGTGAATCCCGGGGCCACCAGGCCGGACTCGTACGCGATCACCACCGCGTGGGTCCGGTTGTGCGCGCCGAGCTTGGTCAGGACGTTCCCGACGTGCGTCTTCACCGTCTCCAGGCTCAGCGTGAGCGCCTTCGCGATCTCCGGGTTGGACCGGCCGGTGGCCATCAGCCGCAGCACCTCCTCCTCGCGGCCCGTCAGCGCCGCGTTCGGCAGTGCCTCGACGGAGCCCCGAGGGCGGGCGGCGACCATCCGGCGCAGTGCCGCCGGGAAGAGGATCGCCTCCCCGGCCGCCACCACCCGCACGGCTTCCGCGATCTGCCGGACCGGAAGCCGCTTGAGCACGAACCCGCTGGCCCCCGCGCTGAGCGCGGTGGTGACGTAGTCGTCGTTCTCGAAGGTGGTGATCACCACGACCTTCGGCGGCCGGGCCGACTCGGCCAGCAACTGCCGGGTGGCCTCGATCCCGTTGCGGCGCGGCATCCGCACGTCCATGAGGACCACGTCCGGCCGGAGCTGCCGCGCCCGCTCCACCGCCTCGACGCCGTCGGCGGCCTCGCCGACCACCGCGATCCCCGGCTGAGCCGCGAGGAGCACGCGCAGACCGCTGCGGGTCACCTCGTCGTCGTCCGCGATCAGGAGGGTGAGGGGGGTGCCGGTAGCGGCGGGGCGGACGGCGTGGGCCTCGCTCGTCTCAGAGCCGATCATGCCGACAACCGTACCGGCAGCCGGACCGCCAGCCGCCAGTGCTGCGGCCCGTCCGGGCCGGCCTCGAACTCGCCGTGCAGCAACCGTACGCGCTCGGCCAGCCCGGGCAGGCCGTGGCCGGACGTCGGGAAGGTACCCGTACCCGTGCTCGTACCGGTCCGGTTGACCACACCGAGCTCCAGCCCGTCCGGCGTGGCCGCCACCCGGACCTCTATCGGGCCGCCCGCCCCGTGCCGCAACGCGTTCGTCAACCCCTCCTGCAGGATCCGGTACGCCGCCCGGGAGAGCGTCCCCTGTATCTGCGCAGGCTCGCCCGTCAGCTCCGGCTCCACCACCGCTCCCGCGTGCCGCACCCCGTTCAGCAGCTCGGGCAGGTCGGCCAGGGTCCGGGTCGGCGCCGTCCCCGCCTCCTCCTCGCGCAACACGCCCAGCACGTAGTCCAGGTCCTCCAGCGCGGCCCGGGCCGACTCCTCGATGCTGCTCAGGGCGGCCCGCGCCGCCACCGGGTCGGCGGTGAGCAGCTCGCCCGCCACCGCCGCCTGGATCGTGGCCGCCGTCAACGTGTGCCCGATCGAGTCGTGCAACTCGTGGGCGAGCCGGTTCCGTTCGGCCAGCACCCGCTCCCGCTCGGCCGCGAGCGCGAGCCGCTCGGCCGACGACGGCCCCAGCAGCCGTGGGGCCAGCCACCGCAGGGCGTTCGTCACGACCACGCACACCACCGCCGCCAGCAGCACGCAGCCGAGCGCGAGCACCCAGCTGGGCCAGCCGCCGTTCACCCGCACCTCCCGGCCGGGCAGATCCAGCCCCGCCCAGACACCGGTCCAACCCCCCGGCAGAGCCAGGCCCGCGAAGAGCAGCGCGCCGCTGACCAGACCGCCCGTCCACCCCAGCGCCACGTGCAGGAGCAGCCAGACCGGCGTCTGCCAGCGGTCGGCGCCGGGCGGACTCGCGGGCCGGGGAGCCGCCGCGGGATCCGGCAACCTCACCCCCAGCAGCCGGCGGGCGGACACGATCAACGCCCGCCGCGCAGGGCGGGCCAGCCCCACCGCGCCGACCAGTGCTGCCCAGACCAGCAGGACCAGGGCGATCCGCGCTCCCTGCGGAGCGGGGTGCCACGCCAGCGCCGGCAGCAGGGCGAAAGGCAGCAGCGGAAGGCTCGCCAGCGCGCCCCCATAGGCGAACAGCATGCCCGAATACGTGGAGCCGCACAGAAACGGCCGCATTGCCCTGATCACGCTGGCCAGTATGACCCGGTGTCCCACCAGCGCCCTCCCCCGATCGAGGGAGCACTTCTTCCCCTTCTTCCGCGATGCGCACCCAAGCCCCCCGAACCCATGATCGTGTCCCGCACAGCCGACGAGAGGACCGCCGATGAACACGCAAGGAACCGAGACCCCGCCGCAGCACACGGCACACAGGAACGGCCTGGCGCTGGCCGCCATGGTGCTCGGGGTCATCGGCTGGATCACCTCGATCGTCTTCATCGGCGGCCTGCTCGGTGTCATAGGCCTGATCCTGGGCGTCGCCGCCCTGCGGAAGGCCAAACGGACCGGCACCGGCCGGGGCATGTCCCTCACCGGCCTGGTGACGTCGTGCCTCGCGATCGCGGTGTCCATCCTGGTCACCCTCTTCATGACCTGGTACGCCAACGAGACGCAGGAGTGCTACGACCCCGGCAGCTTCCGCCAGTACCGCCAGTGCGTCCACCAACAACTCACCGGCCACTGACCGGCCGCCCCTCACCGGGCAACCGGCCGCCCACGCGCCTGAGGCCCACGTCCTCCGCGAGGGCCCGTGCACTGGTCTCTCAGAGCCAGTCCCTCCGCTTGAAGATCACGTACAAGCTGACGCAGACCATCCCCATCAAGCCGATCGCGAAGGGATACCCGAAACTCCAACTCAACTCGGGCATGGTCTCGAAGTTCATGCCGTAGATCGTCCCGACCAGGGTGGGTGCAAACAGGATGGCGGCCCACGAGGAGATCTTCTTGATCTCCTCGTTCTGTTCGAAGCCGGCTTCCGCCAACGCGCGCATTTCGGCGTTCTGTTGTTGGGAGACCAGGGTGGCGTTCACCGTGAGGATGTCGGTGAGGGCCTGGCGGAAGCCGTCTACGCGTTCGCTGGTGTGGGTCACGTGGTCGGCCACGTCGCGGAGGTAGCGCTGGAGTTCCTCGTCCGTGCCGTACTTGGCGAAGCCCGCCATCAGGCCGTGGAGCATGCCGACCAGGGGGCGGGTCGCGCGTTGGAACTCGACCATTTCACGGGAGAGTTCGTAGATGCGGCGCGAGACCTCCGGGTCGCCGCGGAAGACCTCCGTCTCGATCTCGTCCATGTCCGTCTGGACCCCCGCCACGACCGGGGCGTAGCCGTCCACCACCGCGTCGAGGATCGCGTACAGGACGGCCTCGGGGCCGAGGGAGAGGAGGTCCGGGGTCTCCTCCATGCGGCGGCGGACGGTGGTGAGGTCCGGGGCGGCTCCGTGGCGGACCGTGATCAGGAAGTCCGGGCCGACGAAGATGTGGAGCTCGCCGAAGTCCACCTCCTCCAGGGCGTCCAGGTAGCGGGCCGCGCGCAGGACCACGAAGAGGGTGTCGCCGTAGCGCTCCAGCTTGGGGCGCTGGTGGGCCTCCAGGGCGTCTTCGATGGAGAGCGGGTGGAGATTGAATTCGGCTGCCAGGGAGTGGAGTTGGGACTCCGTGGGGCGGTGGAGGCCGATCCAGGCCATGCCCTCCGGCTGCTCGCGCAGCAGGCGGAAGGTGTCCGCCAGGGTGGTGGGGGAGGCGACCCGGCGGCCGTCGCGGTAGACGGCGGAGTCGATCACGCTCTCGCGGTCCGGGGGTGCCGGGCTGGGGGCCGCCGACGGGGGAGTGGCGGCGGGGCCGGGTGGGCGGAGCCAGCCCGAGCGCCGCGAAGGCGAGGAGGGGCGGCGGTTCGGTCGCTCCGACGACATCGCGGTCAGCCTCCGGGTGGGGTGGGGTGGGGGAGGTGGTGTGGATTTAGGACAGGGGGTGTCCGCTAGTGGGGATAGGTTGGCGGTATGGCCTCCACGACGCATCCCGTACTCGGCACCCGTGCTCTGAACCGTGCCACGCTCGCCCGCCAGCTGCTGCTGAGCCGCGCCGAGATGTCCCCGGAGGACGCCGTCGCGCACCTGCTCGGGCTCCAGGCGCAGAACGTGAAGCCCCCGTACTTCCAGCTGCACGCCCGGCTCGCCGGATTCGGGCCGGAGGCATTGGGCCGGCTGATGGAGGAGCGGAAGGTGGTGCGGATGGTGACCATGCGGTCCACCATCCATACTCACACCGTCCGCGACGCGCTCGTCCTGCGGCCGCTCGTGCAGGGCGCCCGGGACCGGGAGGTGAACTACTTCCGCAAGGGGCTCGTGGGAGTGGACCTGGAGCGGCTCGCCTGCCGGGCCCGGGCCTTCGTCGAGGCCGAGCCGCGCACCATGGGGGAGATCCGCGAGGAACTGCTGCGGGAGTGGCCGGCCGCCGACCCGCAGTCGCTGGCCGTCGCCGCCCGCTGCCTGCTGCCGCTCGTGCAGGTCACCCCGCGCGGGGTGTGGGGCCGGAGCGGGCAGGTGCGGCTGACGACCGTGGAGTGCTGGGTGGGCGATGCCGCCGGACGGGTGGAGGAGGAGGGGATCGACGACGTCGTGCTGCGCTACCTCGGTGCCTTCGGGCCCGCCTCCGTCAAGGACATGCAGACCTGGGCCGGGCTCACCCGGCTGCGCGAGGCCTTCGAGCGGCTCCGCCCGCGGCTGCTCACCTTCCGCGACGAGAACGGCGTCGAGCTCTTCGACCTCCCCGACGCGCCGCGCCCCGACGCCGACACGCCGGCGCCGCCCCGCTTCCTCCCCGAGTTCGACAACCTGCTGCTGTCGCACGCCGACCGCTCCCGCGTGGTCCCGCCGGAGATCAAGGGCCGCAGCTGGACCGGGAACCAGGCCCACTGCACCCTCCTCGTCGACGGATTCCTCGCCGGTCTCTGGCGGATGGACGACGCCGGCGGCACCGGTGGCACCGGCGCACGGCCCCGGCTGACCGTCGAGCTCTTCGGTACGCAGACACCGGCGCGGAAGGACGAGATCGCCGCCGAGGGCGAAGCCCTGCTCGCCGCGATGGGCGGCGCGCCCGGAGACGTGCGCTTCGGGTCAATCCACGGCTGACGCCGCCCTGGTGGAGGCCCCGCCCGGCGCGGCACGATGCCTCTCATGACGGAGAACAGCGCCACCGAAAGCTTCCAGGCCGCGCGGGACTTCCTGCTCGAACACCGCGGGAAGTACGACGCCGCCCACGCCGGCTTCACCTGGCCCCGCCCCGAGCGCTTCAACTGGGCCCTCGACTGGTTCGACCACATCGCCACCGGGAACGGCGCCGACGCCCTGCGCATCGTCGAGGAGGACGGGGCCACTCGTTCCGTCTCCTTCGGTGAGATGGCGAACCGATCGGACTCCGCCGCCAACTGGCTGCGCGCCCAGGGCGTCGCCGCCGGCGACCGGATCCTCGTCATGCTCGGCAACCAGAGAGAGCTGTGGGAGGTGATGCTCGGCGCCATGAAGCTGCGCGCCGTCGTCATCCCCGCCACCCCGCTGCTCGGCCCCGCCGACCTGCGCGACCGCGTCGACCGCGGCCACGTACGCCACGTCATCGCGCGCGCCGAGGACACCCAGAAGTTCGACGAGGTCCCCGGCACCTACACCCGCATCGCCGCCGGCACCGAGGTCCCCACCGGCTGGCGGCGGCTGGAGGACATGTACGCGACCGACTGCAACTTCACCCCGGACGGCATCACCCTCGCCACCGACCCCCTGATGCTCTACTTCACCTCGGGCACCACCGCCAGCCCCAAGCTCGTCGAGCACACGCACGCCTCGTACCCCATCGGGCACCTCTCCACCATGTACTGGCTCGGGCTGCGCCCCGGCGACGTCCACCTCAACATCGCCTCGCCCGGCTGGGCCAAGCACGCCTGGTCCAACCTCTTCGCCCCCTGGAACGCCGGCGCGACCGTCTTCGTCCACAACTACGCCCGCTTCGACGCCGAGCGCCTCATGGCCGAGATGGACCGCGGCGGCGTCACCACCTTCTGCGCCCCGCCCACCGTCTGGCGGATGCTGATCCAGTCCGACCTCACCAAGCTGCGCAGGCCCCCGCGCGAGGCCGTCGCCGCCGGCGAGCCGCTGAACCCCGAGGTCATCGAGCGGGTGCGGGACGCCTGGGGCATCACCATCCGCGACGGCTTCGGCCAGACCGAGACCACCCTCCAGGTGGGGAACTTCCCCGGAGCCGAGGTCAAGCCCGGGTCCATGGGCCGCCCCGCGCCCGGGTACGAGATCGTCCTGCTGGACGCCGTCACCGGCAAGGAGTCCCCCGTCGAGGGAGAGCTGTGCGTGGACCTGCGCCACGCCCCCGCCGGCGTCATGACCGGCTACCGCGACGACCCCGAGCGCACCGCCGAGGCCATGGCGGACGGGCTCTACCGCACCGGCGACATCGCCTCCCGCGACGCCGACGGGTACCTCACCTACGTGGGCCGGGCCGACGACGTCTTCAAGGCCTCCGACTACAAGATCAGCCCCTTCGAGCTGGAGAGCGCCCTCCTGGAGCACGAGGCCGTGGCCGAGGCGGCCGTCGTCCCGGCCCCCGACGAGCTGCGCCTGGCGGTGCCGAAGGCGTACATCACCCTCGCCGCCGGCTGGGAGCCCGGGAAGGAGACCGCCCGGGCGCTCTTCGAGCACTCCCGGGCGGTCCTCTCCCCGTACAAGCGGATCCGGCGCATCGAGTTCGCCGAGCTCCCCAAGACCGTCTCCGGCAAGATCCGCCGGGTCGAGCTCAGGGAGCTCACCGCGGCCGGCTCGGCGGGGGAGTACGACGAGGCCGACCTGGGCTAGGGACGGCGTACGGGCGTCAGGGCCTGCGCGCCTACGGGCGTCAGCGCCTGCGGCCCGCCGCCGGGCGCGGCGGCGTACGGGCCTCAGCCCGGCAGCTGCGCCTCGATCGCGGCGATGACCTCGGGGGCCTCGGGCTCGGTGCGCGGGCGGAAGCGCGCGACGACCTCGCCGGCGGGGGAGATCAGGAACTTCTCGAAGTTCCACTGGATGTCCCCCGCCTCACCCTCGGCGTCCGGGGTCTTCACCAGCTCCTGGTACAGCGGGTGCCGGTTCTCACCGTTCACCTCGGACTTCTCCAGCATCGGGAAGGTCACGCCGAAGCCGGCCGCGCAGAAGGTCTGGATGTCCTCCGCGTTGCCCGGCTCCTGCCCGCCGAACTGGTTGCAGGGCACACCGATGACGGTGAAGCCCTTCTCCTCGTACTTGAACTGCAGCCGGGCCAGTCCCGAGTACTGGGGGGTGAGCCCGCACTGGGAGGCGGTGTTCACCAGCAGGATGGCCTTGCCCCGGTGGGCCGCCAGGCTGGTGGGCTCGTCGTCCAGGGTCGTCAGCGGGATGTCGTACAGGCTCATCGGGCTCTCCTCGGCGGGAAGGGGCGTCGGGGCGGTGGTGTTCGGGACGCCCAAGACGCTGATCCAAAGAAGTTGATACGCATATCAACAGCCTCCGAGCCTAGGCCCCCATTCCCACCAGCCGGTCCGCCGGGTCGTTGACCGGCTGCGGCATGCCCGTCAGGTCCATCACGAACAGCGGTATCCCCAGGTCGTCCGCCCGGCCCCGGGCCTCCTCCGTGTACCCGGCCAGCGAGAAGTAGACGCTGGTCGCCGAGGCCGTCAGCCCGTTCAGCCACACGCACTCCACCGCCCGCAGCCCGGCCGGAGCCGTGGTCGGGTCCACCTGCGCCACCACCCCGGGAGCCCGCAGGTCCACCACCGCCGAGGGGATCGGCACCGCGTCGGGCTGGCGCACGTCCTGGAAGCCGAGCCAGCGCAGGTACAGCGCGGCCGTGACCACCGCGTCCCGGGCGGTACGGATGGTCACGGGCCGGAACGCCGGCCGTGACATCGGCGGCCGGGACGCCGCGGAATGCTTGGCCGCCGGGCCCGTACCCGGCCCCGCGCCGGCCGCGCCGGGGCCGCCGCCCGCGCAGCCCTCGCCGGGGCCGCCGCCCTTGCCGCCCGTGTCGTGGCCGGATTCCGTCCCTGCCGGGTCCTGCCGTACGCCGTCCCGTACGCCGTCCCGCGCGCCCGCGGCCCCGGCGGGCCCGGTGCTCCCGCTGTGCCCGGGCGGCTGCTCCACCGGATGCACGGGTACGCGTACGACCATCCCGCAGGAGCCGCAGCCCACCTCCGGGTGCGGCCACTCGCTCTCCCGACCGCAGGACCCGCAGCGCACCGTCACCCAGGCCTCCGACCAGTTGCGGTGCGTGAGGGGGACGGGCGGTGCGGCCAGGTCCAGCGGCGGCGCGACCGGGCTCCCGCAGGCGCAGGGGTAGACCGGGACGCTGTAGCCGTTCTCGCGCCGGCACGAAGGACAGCGCACCGGTACCGCTTCCGCCATGACCTGGACCCCCTCCGTCGCCGTGCGTGGGTCCATGCTCCACCACCGGCGACGACGGGGCGACGCGGACCGGCCGATTCACGCCGATCCGGTTCCGGGCCTCGGTCATTTGTACAACTCACCGAACGCAATGCGGCTTTTGGTGGGTTCCGGGGTGCCTCGCCGCCTTGACGTGCGGGAAGTCGCGCCTTAGCTTGTTCCGTATAGCAGAACAAGAATTCCGGATGACGGAAAAAGTCTGACCGCCAGACCCGCAGGAGAACCTGATGCCTCGTATGACAGCCGCCGCTGCCGCAGTTGAGATCCTCAAGCTCGAGGGTGTCGAACAAGCGTTCGGCGTGCCCGGTGCTGCGATCAACCCGTTCTACCGCGAGCTCAAGAACGTGGGCGGCATCGCGCACACGCTGGCCCGCCACGTCGAGGGCGCCTCGCACATGGCCGAGGGCTACACCCGTGCCAAGGCGGGCAACATCGGCGTCTGCATCGGTACCTCGGGCCCGGCCGGCACCGACATGATCACCGGCCTGTACTCCGCCATCGCGGACTCGATCCCGATCCTCTGCATCACCGGTCAGGCTCCGGTCTCGAAGCTCCACAAGGAGGACTTCCAGGCCGTCGACATCGCCACGATCGCCAAGCCCGTCACCAAGGCCGCGACCACCGTCCTGGAGGCCGCGCAGGTCCCCGGCGTCTTCCAGCAGGCCTTCCACCTGATGCGCTCCGGCCGTCCGGGCCCGGTCCTGATCGACCTGCCGATCGACGTCCAGCTGACCGAGATCGAGTTCGACCCCGAGACCTACACCCCGCTGCCGGTCTACAAGCCGCAGGCCAGCCGCGCCCAGGCCGAGAAGGCCCTCGGCTTCCTGCTGGAGGCCGAGCGTCCGCTGATCGTCGCCGGCGGCGGCATCATCAACGCCGACGCCTCCGACCTGCTGGTCGAGTTCGCCGAGCTGACGGGCATCCCGGTCATCTCCACCCTCATGGGCTGGGGCACCATCCCGGACGACCACGAGCTGGCCGCCGGCATGGTCGGTGTCCAGACCGCGCACCGCTACGGCAACGCGACCTTCCTGGAGTCGGACACGGTCATCGGCATCGGCAACCGCTGGGCCAACCGTCACACCGGCTACAACCTGGACGCCTACACCAAGGGCCGCAAGTTCGTCCACGTCGACATCGAGCCCACCCAGCTGGGCAAGATCTTCGCCCCCGACTTCGGCATCGCCTCCGACGCCAAGGTCGCCCTGGAGCTCTTCATCGAGGTCGCCAAGGAGTGGAAGGCCGAGGGCAAGCTCCCCGACTTCTCCGCCTGGGCCGCCTCCGCGCAGGAGCGCAAGGCCACCCTGCAGCGCCGCACGCACTTCGAGAACATCCCCATGAAGCCGCAGCGCGTCTACGAGGAGATGAACAAGGCGTTCGGCCCGGAGACCCGCTACGTCACCACCATCGGCCTCTCCCAGATCGCGGCCGCGCAGTTCCTGCACGTCTACAAGCCGCGCCACTGGATCAACTGCGGCCAGGCCGGCCCGCTCGGCTGGACCATCCCGGCCGCCATCGGTGCCGCCACCGCGGACCGCGAGACCCCGATCGTCGCGATCTCGGGCGACTACGACTTCCAGTTCATGATCGAGGAGCTGGCGGTCGCCGCCCAGCACAAGGTCCCCTACGTCCACGTCCTCGTGAACAACGCCTACCTGGGTCTGATCCGCCAGGCGCAGGGCGGCCTCGGCATCAACTTCGAGGTCAACCTCGAGTTCGAGAACATCAACACCCCGGAGATCGGCGCCTACGGCGTCGACCACGTCAAGGTCGCCGAGGGCCTGGGCGTCAAGGCCATCCGCGTCACCGACCCGGACAAGCTGGGCGAGGCCTTCGAGGAGGCCAAGAAGCTGGCGCAGGAGTTCCAGGTCCCGGTCGTCGTCGAGGCCATCCTGGAGCGCGTCACCAACATCGCGATGAGCAAGACGGTCGACATGAGCGACGTCACCGAGTTCGAAGAGCTCGCGACCGAGCCGGGCCACGCCCCGACCGCGATCAAGGCCCTCCAGGTCTGATCGCACCCCGTACGCAGCCTGCGGCCCCCGCCCCTCCGGAAGGAGGGGTGGGGGCCGTTGGGCGTTGGGGGGTGCGGGTGCGGGTGGGTGCGTACGCGGCTCCGTGCGGCGGTGGCCGACGGCCCGGCGGGGGCGGGGGCCGGGGGCCGGATGCCCTTGGGCGGCCTCAGAGAGACTGCCGGGAAACCCCCGAAGGAACGGTCACGGGGCGGGAGGGGGGAGGGGCGGCCCCGTCAGTGATGTGGCGAGGGGCCGGGGGCCGGCCCGCCGGGCATCCGGGCGCTCAATGGACCGGATTTCGGGCCGGGGGTGCGGCTGCCCGCACGAGAGGTCGATCGGAGCGGCGTAGGGGGCACCCGGGCGCGTCAGATCGCTACGCGCTCCTCTGGTCGTGGCGTCTGGCCGCCGTCTGGGGCTGATACCCGTACGAGGCGCAGGGCGCCCTGCACGCGGAGGGTCTGGGCTCCGGGCTCGAAGAGCCGGCCGAGCCCGAGGCGGTCCTGGCAGCTGATCCGAACGGCTGCCCGTTCGGTGGGGGGAGTGGTGTGATGGGCGCATGGCTGGATTCGAAGTGGACGGCGAGCCGCCCGAGCACCGGCGGTACGCCCGGTACCTGGCGGCCCTGGACGGCGTCGGGGAGGCGGAGGAGGCCGCGCTGGTGGCCGACGTCCTCCGTGACGAACACGCGGGCATGGCCGAGAGTGCCGTGAACCATCACCTCGAACGCCGGGCGGCCGAGCAGCTGACCGGCCCCGGGTTTCCCGCCTGGGCCGCGATGATGGCCGCGGTGGTGGGGGAGAGGGTCTTCCTTGCCCGTCGGCTGCGTGAGTGGATCTTGTTCAGGGCCGTCGTGCTGGACGAGGCCTGGAGTGACGAGGAACTGTTGAGCGCGTCCGACTGGTTCCAGCGGACCGTCGCCGGAGCCGAGCTCGTCACTTCGTCCGCCGTTCTCGGTCTGCTGGCCGAGCAGGGGCGCACCCGGCGCGTCCGCAACGCGGCGAGCCGCCGGGAACGGCAAAGAGCCGAGTCACGGGACCGTCCGTGACTCGGCTCTCTGGTTGTTACCGCCCGACGGAGCGAGGCTGGCGCGACAGGACGTTCGCACCGCCGGGCGGAGTCGGAAGGTTCTCCTCTATATAGAGGGGGCCCTGTGCGTGGCCCCTCCATATAGAGGAGTGGCTGGGACCGTGGCGGTCGGGCGACGAGAACTCCGGCATCGTCTCCCTCAGGTCAAGAGACGGGCCTCGGAACCCATTACCACCGCACTGGCTCGCTCGCCCGCCACGGTCCTCGTCCTGCCCCCACCGCGTACCACCCCTCATCCGGGTCCGCGGTGCGGGCTCGGCACCCGGGGCCTGACCTCCCGTCAGGCCCCCGGTGCAGCTTTTGGGCTCAGGCGTCGCGCAGGGCGCGGACGGCCTCCTCGACGCGCTTGCCGTAGTCGGCGTCGGCGGCGTGGAAGTGAGCCAGGTTCTTCTCGATGACGTCCTCGAGGGTGACCTGAGACAGGCCGCCGGCGATGTTCGCCACCAGACGCTGCTTCTCGGCCTCCGACATCAGGCGGTAGAGCTCACCGGCCTGGAAGAAGTCGTCGTCCTTGGTGTGGGCCGGGGCCTCGTGGGTGCCCGTGTAGCCGGAGACGGCCTTCGGTGCGCCGAGGGCTATGCCGGTCTCGGCCGGGCCCTGGTACGAGTTGGGCTCGTAGTTCTTGTCGGTGCGCGAACCGTTGCGCAGCGCCATGACGCCGTCGCGGCCGTAGTTGTCGGCCTTCGTCGCCTTCGGGGCGTTGACCGGCAGCAGGGTGTGGTTCACACCGAGGCGGTAGCGCTGGGCGTCGGCGTACGCGAACAGGCGGCCCTGGAGCATCTTGTCCGGCGAGGCGGTGATGCCCGGGACGAAGTTGTTCGGGGAGAACGCGGACTGCTCGACCTCGGCGAAGACGTTGTCGGGGTTCCGGTCCAGGACCAGACGGCCGACGCGCTGCAGCGGGTAGTCCGAGTGCGGCCACACCTTGGTGAGGTCGAACGGGTTGAAGCGGTAGTCCGCGGCCTCGGCGGCCGGCATGATCTGGACGTAGAGGGTCCAGCTCGGGTTGACGCCGCGCTCGATCGCCTGGAGCAGGTCGGTCTGGTGCGAGTTGGCGTCCTTGCCGACGAGCTCGGCGGCCTGCTCGCCCGAGAGGGAGCGGATGCCCTGGTTCGTCTTGAAGTGGTACTTGACGAAGAAGGCCTCGCCCTGGGCGTTGGTCCACTGGTAGGTGTGGGAGCCGTAGCCGTTCATGTGGCGGTAGGACGCCGGGATGCCGCGGTCACCCATCAGCCAGGTGATCTGGTGCGTGGCCTCGGGGGCGTGCGCCCAGAAGTCCCAGACGTTGTCCGGCTCCTGCTTGCCCGTGAAGGGGTCGCGCTTCTGGGAGTGGATGAAGTCGGGGAACTTGATCGGGTCCTTGATGAAGAACACCGGGGTGTTGTTGCCGACGAGGTCGTAGTTGCCCTCTTCGGTGTAGAACTTCAGGGCGAAGCCGCGCGGGTCGCGGACGGCGTCCGCGCCACCGAGGGAGTCGGCGACGGTGGAGAAGCGCAGGAAGGTCTCGGTCTTCTTGCCGACCGTGTTCAGGAACGCCGCGCTCGTGTACGCGGTGACGTCGTCCGTCACCTCGAAGTAGCCGTACGCGGCAGAGCCGCGGGCGTGCACGACGCGCTCCGGGATGCGCTCGCGGTTGAAGCGGGCGAGCTTCTCCAGGAGCTGCTGGTCCTGGATCAGGAGCGGGCCACCGACGCCGGCGGTGGCGGAGTTCTGGTTGTCGGCGACCGGGGCGCCGGACTCGGTCGTCAGCGTGCGCTTCGACATGGTGACCTTCCGTACGGGGAACTGCTGACGGAAATCGTCTTCCGTCATGCGGAACAGCCTAATTTCGGCGTGAACGCGACGTCAACAGTTTGTTTAAAAGAAAGAGAGTGGAGAGGTGATCCGGACGGTGCCGGCGCTTGGGCGCGACAGGACAGGTGTCAGCACCGGCACCATCCGGAAACTCAGGCCCCCGTGAGGGGGAGGGGCGGCCCGGGGGATCGGGCCGCGGCGGATCAGACCTGGGCGCCGGAGAGGCGCTCGACCGCGCGGAGCAGCGCGGAGTGGTCCAGGCCACCGTCACCCTGGGCGCGCAGCGAGGCGACCAGCTGGGCGACGACGGCGCCGACCGGCAGGGCCGCACCGACGTTGCGGGCGGCGTCGGTGACGATGCCCATGTCCTTGTGGTGCAGGTCGATCCGGAAACCGGGCTTGAAGTCGCGGTTCAGGAAGTTGTCCTTCTTGCGGGTCAGGACCGTGGAGCCGGCCAGACCGCCGTTGAGGACGTCCAGGGCGGCCTGGAGGTTCACGCCGGACTTCTCGAGGAAGACGACGGCCTCGGCGCACGCCTGGATGTTAACCGCCACGATGAGCTGGTTGGCGGCCTTCACCGTCTGGCCGGAGCCGTGCGGGCCGCACAGGACGATGACCTTGCCGAGGGTCTCGAGGATCGGCAGGGCCGAGTCGAAGTCGGCCTGCTCGCCACCCACCATGATCGACAGGACGGCCTCGATGGCGCCGGCCTCGCCGCCGGACACCGGGGCGTCGATGACGCGGATGCCCTTCTCGGCGGCGTTCTTCGCCAGGTCGACGGAGGTCTGCGGGGTGATCGACGACATGTCGATGATCAGCGCGCCGGACTTGGCGTTCTCCAGGATGCCGGCGGGGCCGTAGTTGATGGCCTCGACCTGCGGGGAGGCGGGCACCATCGTGATGACGACGTCGGCGTCCGCCACGGCCTCGGCGATCGAGCCGGCCGCGGTACCGCCGGCGGCGGCCAGGCGGTCCAGCTTGTCCTGCTCCAGGGTGAAACCGGTGACCGAGTAGCCGGCCTTCAGGAGGTTCTCGGCCATGGGGGAGCCCATGATTCCGAGACCGATCCAGGCGATCTTGGGGAGGTTGCTCATGATGAGGGTCCTTCTCTTAATGCTTTGTACGAAAAGTGCGTGAGGTGCCTGGCTGATCGCCCGGACTTTGTCCTCTTACTTGGCGGCGCGGGCCTCGGCCGGCAGCCAGTCGAAGGACGCGGCGGCGTCGGCGGCCTTGTACTCCAGGCCGACAAAGCCCTGGTAGCCGGCCTTCTTGAGCTGGTCGAGGAGGTCCTCGAGGGGCAGCTCGCCGGTGCCGGGGGCACCGCGTCCGGGCTTGTCCGCGATCTGGACGTGCCCGGTCTTGGCGGCGTACTTTTCGATGACCTCGGAGAGGTCCTCATCGTTCATCGCCAGGTGGTACAGGTCGAGGAGGAACTTGGCGTTGCCGAGACCGGTGGCCTCGTTCACCTTGTCCACGACCTCGATGCCGGCCGGGGCGCTCACCAGGGGGTAGAGCGGCGACTCGGGCTTGTTGAGGGTCTCGATCAGGAGGATCGCACCCACGCGGTCCGCGGCCTGGGCCGCGACGACCAGGTTCTTCAGGGCCAGCTCGTCCTGGACGGCCGGGTCCACGCCTTCGACGCGGTTGCCGTACAGGGCGTTGAGCGCCTTGCAGCCCACCGAGGCGGCGAAGTCGGCCGCCACGTTGATGTTGGCGTTGAAGCGGTCCGACTCCTCGCCGGGGACGGATACCGCACCGCGGTCCGGTCCCGGCAGCTGGCCGGCGTAGAAGTTCAGGCCCACCAGCTGGGTGCCGGCGTCCTCAAGAGCCTTCTTGAGGGCGTCCAGCTCCTCCTGAGCGGGGGTGGGGGTTTCGATCCAGGGCCACCACAGCTCGACCGCGGTGAAGCCCGCCGCAGCGGCGGCCGCGGGGCGCTCCAGGAGCGGGAGTTCCGTGAAGAGGATCGACAGGTTCACATCGAAGCGCTGGTCCGTGTATCCCATGAGGGGTGTGCGCTCCTTCCGTATTGCGGAAGTTATATTCTGCTTGATGGAAGACTGCAAGCCGAGCGTCGCACTTGTCAAGTGCGGACTCCCGGAATCTCAGGACTGCCCGGTAGCTTGACGACGTGCGATTGAGAGTTGAGTTCACGACCGAGCCCTTCGACCTCGAAGAGGCTCCCGCCCACGCCGTGGCCGCCCGCGAGGTCATCCAGAAGGCCGCGCTGGACGCGGTCGACGTCGGCCCGTTCGGAAACACCGCCGAGGGCGACTCGGACCGGGTGCTGACCGCCGTGGCCGCGCTGCTGCGCGACTCCCTGGAGGCCGGCGCGACGCGCGTCTCGCTCCAGGTCAACGTGATCGGGGAGGAGGGCGCATGACCGAGCCCCGCGACCACCCCTTCGTCGCCGCGGTGAAGCCGCTGGTGGACGCGATGGGCGGCGAGATGATGGATCCCGCCCAGGCGGAGCCCGACGACGTCGTGCTCGCGTGGGAGGGTCGGGAGCTGCTGGCCGTGCGCCTGCCCCAGCTGTCCGACTCGCTGGACCACATCCTTGCCGCGCTCGAGCGCCGGCACGGCGTACCGTTGGCACAGCTGGACCGCAAGGCCAAGCAGGACGTGGTGCGCATACTGGAGGCGCGGGGCGCCTTCTCGGTACGGCACGGCGTGGAGACGGTCGCGGGCGCCCTGGGCGTGAGCCGCTTCACCGTCTACAACTATTTGAACCGGGAAAACCCCAACAAGACAGCCAAGCAGAACAGCCAGGAGTGAGGGTCGATTCACTCCAGGTGACGAGCCGCCGCCCAATTCACCCGGGCGGCGGCTTTTGTGTACGGGAAGTTTCAACAAAGTGTTGACGCCGTGTTGTCGAGGGCGTTAGCTATGCGCAGCCCGTCAAAGCAACAACAGGCCACGGAGGCCTACCGTGACTTCGAGTCCGACCCCGGGTCTCACCCGGTTCAACGCCTTGGACGACAGCGCGGCCACGGCCGAGCTGCACGAGGTGTGCGCCAGTTCGGCGTGGGGGAGCAAGATGCTCGCCCAGCGCCCCTTCACCACCGTCGACGCCCTGTTCTCCGCCAACGAGTCCGCCATGGCGGAGCTCACCGCGGAGGACCTCGGCGAGGCGATGGGAGGCCACGCGCCGATCGGCCGGCCGAAGCCGGGAGACCCGACCTCCGCCCGCGAGCAGCGTGGCATGGCCGGTGCCTCGGAGGAGCTCAAGACCGAGCTCCTGGAACTGAACCTGGCCTACCAGGACAAGTTCGGCCACGTCTTCCTCATCTGCGCCACCGGTGCGACCGGTGAGTTCATGCGGGACGCGGTCAAGGTCCGGATCGAAAACTCCGCCGAGCAGGAGCGCGAGATCGCCCGCGGCGAGCTCGTGAAGATCAACCGGATCCGCCTGACCCGCCTCGCCGAACTCGCAGAAGGAGAGTGACCATGAGCACCGAGACCACCGCGTCGGTGTCCACCCACATCCTGGACACCAGCATCGGCCGTCCCGCCGAGGGCGTCGCCATCTCCCTGTCGGCCCGCGCGGGCCTCGACGGCGAGTGGGCGGCCCTGGGCGGCAGCGCCACCGACGCCGACGGGCGCTGCAAGGACCTGCCGGCCCTGCCGGAGGGCACCACACACGTGCGTCTCGACTTCGAGACCGAGACGTACTTTTCGAAGAAGCAAGCCGAGGCGCAGCAGGACGCCCCCCGCGTAAGGGACAGCGGTGCGTTCTTCCCCGAGGTAACCATCACCTTCGCGGTGAACCCGGGCGAGCACTACCACGTACCGCTGCTGCTCAACCCGTTCGGCTACTCCGTTTACCGAGGGAGCTAGCATGGCCACGATTCTGGGCCAGAACCAGTACGGCAAGGCAGAGAACCGCGTCGTCAAGATCACGCGGGACGGCGACACCCACCACATCAAGGACCTGAACGTCTCGGTCGCCCTCTCCGGCGACATGGACGACGTCCACTACTCCGGCTCGAACGCCAACGTCCTCCCGACGGACACCACCAAGAACACGGTGTACGCGTTCGCCAAGGAGTACGGCATCGAGTCCGCCGAGCAGTTCGGCATCCACCTGGCCCGCTGGTTCGTCAACAGCCAGGAGCCGATCCAGCGCGCGCGCATCCGGATCGAAGAGTACGGCTGGGACCGCATCGCCACCTCGGACGCGAACTCCAAGTTCATCGGCGCCGACGAGGTCAACCACTCCTTCGTCCGCAAGGGCATGGAGACCCGCGTCACCCAGATCACGTACGACGGCCAGAACTGGGAGGTCGTCTCCGGCCTCAAGGACCTGATCGTCATGAACTCCACGAACTCCGAGTTCTGGGGTTACGTGAAGGACAAGTACACGACCCTGCAGGAGGCGTACGACCGCATCCTGGCCACCCAGGTGTCGGGCCGCTGGCGGTTCAACTGGACCGACGACGAGCAGCGGATGCCCAACTGGGAGAAGTCCTACGCCGAGACCAAGAAGCACATGCTCCAGGCCTTCGCGGAGACCTACTCCCTGTCGCTGCAGCAGACCCTGTACCAGATGGGTTCGCGCATCATCAACCACCGTTCGGAGATCGACGAGGTCCGCTTCTCGCTCCCGAACAAGCACCACTTCCTCGTCGACCTGGAGCCCTTCGGCCTCAAGAACGACAACGAGGTCTACTTCGCCGCGGACCGCCCGTACGGTCTGATCGAGGCGACGGTCCTCCGCGACGGCGCTGACGCCCGTATTCCCGTGGACATGACCAACCTCTGAGCACGGCGCGCGCGTCCCGGGGCTCCGCAGTGGCCCCGGGGCGCGACACCCCCACAACTTCCTGAATCGGCACCCGGACCAGCACACGGGGCGGCAGTACTGTCAGCTGTCAGACCCCCGGCTCCGGCACTCAAATCCCCTGGGTTTTGCCGTGCCCGCACCGCCACTGAAAGCACGAGGAAGTCCCATGGCAGCATCGGCAGCCCATGACAGCGCCGTAGAGCGCACCGTCATCGAAAACTGTGCGATCGCGACCGTCGACGCGAACGACACCGAGTACGCCTCGGGTCACATCGTCATCGCCGGCAACAAGATCGAGTCCATCGGCGCGGGCAAAGCCCCCGAGAACCTCGACAACGTAGTCCGCCGGATCGACGGCACCGGGCACCTCGTGACTCCCGGTCTGGTCAACACGCACCACCACTTCTACCAGTGGATCACGCGTGGCCTGGCCACCGACCACAACCTCTTCAACTGGCTCGTCGCGCTGTACCCGACGTGGGCGCGCATCGACGAGCAGATGGCGTACACGGCGGCCCAGGGCTCGCTGGCCGCGATGGCCCGCGGCGGTGTCACCACCGCGATGGACCACCACTACGTCTACCCCAAGAACTCCGGCGACCTCTCCGGCGCGATCATCCGCGCCGCGTCCGAGATGGGCGTCCGCTTCACCCTCGCCCGCGGTTCCATGGACCGCAGCGAGAAGGACGGCGGCCTGCCGCCGGACCACGCCGTCGAGACCCTTGAGGGCGCCCTGGCCGACACCGAGGCGACCATCAAGAAGTTCCACGACGCCTCCGCCGACTCGATGACGCAGGTCGCGGTCGCCCCGTGCTCCCCCTTCTCGGTCTCCACCGAGCTGCTGAAGCAGGGCGCCGAGCTGGCCCGCCGCCTGGGCGTGCGCATGCACACGCACGGCTCGGAGACCGTCGAGGAGGAGAAGTTCTGCCACGAGCTCTTCGGCATGGGCCCGACCGACTACTTCGAGTCGACCGGCTGGCTCGGCGAGGACGTGTGGATGGCGCACAGCGTCCACATGAACGACTCCGACATCGCCGCGTTCGCCCGCACCAAGACCGGTGTCGCGCACTGCCCGTCCTCCAACGCCCGTCTGGCCGCCGGCATCGCCCGCGTCCCGGACATGCTGGCCGCCGGCGTCCCGGTCGGCCTCGGCGTGGACGGCACCGCCTCCAACGAGTCCGGTGAGCTGCACACCGAGCTGCGCAACGCGCTGCTGATCAACCGTCTGAACCCGGTGCACCGCGAGGCCGCGCTCAACGCCCGCCAGTCGCTGCGCCTCGGCACCTACGGCGGTGCCCAGGTCCTCGGCCGCGCCGACAACATCGGTTCGCTGGAGGTCGGCAAGAACGCCGACCTGGTCCTGTGGAACCTGAACACCTTCCTGCACTCCTCGATCGCCGACCCGGTCACCGCGCTCGTCTTCGGTGCGGCCGCCCCGGTCACCGCCTCGTTCGTCAACGGCAAGCAGATCGTCGAGAACAACCGGCTGCTCTTCGCGGACGAGGACGCCATCGCGGTGTCCACCCGCGAGGAGGCCCAGCGCCTGGCGCGGATCTCCGCGCAGGGCTGATCTCCCCAGCGACCGCTGGGGGGAACCCCAGAAGTCCGGCCGGGGGGGACGGCCCCCGGCCGGCGGCCGCGGACCCGAGCGGGGTCCGCGGCAGCCGTTCCCGGGAAGCGCCCGAGGAGAGATCCGAGGGCGCCCCCGGGAGCGGTCACCGCTCGCCACGGCACCCCCAGCCCCTAACGGGGTGGGGCCGCCACCGCGTGGAGCCGATTTTGGGCGAATCGATTCCGCACCCCTTGGGACAAGAAGTCGCAGCACCCACAACTCCATACAGGCTGGACCAGCACGCTTTTGCACCACCTCCATGACACCCACGTCCCTGCCGACGTGTCTAACCGACCGGAGGAAGCCGTGGCCGCAACGCCCAGGTTTCGCAAAGATGCAGTCGCAGTACCGGAGGAGAAGCACCCGGTCGACGAGACCTTGCCTCCGCTGAAGATGTTCACGAGCGGTCTCCAGCACGTGGCCGCCATGTACGCGGGTGTCGTCGCCCCGCCCATGATCGTCGGTCCGGCGGTCGGCCTCTCCGCCACCGAGACCGCCTTCCTGATGGGCGCCTCGCTCTTCACCGCAGGGCTCGCCACCCTCCTCCAGACCCTCGGGTTCTGGAAGATCGGCGCCAAGCTCCCCTTCGTCAACGGCGTCTCCTTCGCCGGTGTGACCCCGATGATCGCCATCGGCAAGGGTGAGGGCGACGACGCCATCCCCATCATCTTCGGCGCGATCATCGTCGCCGGACTGGTCGGCTTCATAGCCGCCCCCTACTTCGGCAAACTCGTCCGGTTCTTCCCGCCCGTGGTCACCGGCACCGTGATCACCCTGATCGGCGTGTCACTGCTCCCCGTGGCCTTCAACTGGTCGCAGGGCGGCAACCGCGCCGCCGCCGACTACGGCTCGATGGAGAACATCGGCATGGCGGCCCTCACCCTGGCGATCGTCCTGGTGATGCGGAAGTTCCTGCGCGGCTTCCTCCAGCAGATCTCCATCCTGCTGGGCCTGGTCGCCGGCACGCTGATCGCCCTCCCGCTGGGCATGACCAGCTTCGACGCCGTCAAGAACGCCTCCGTCGTCGGCTTCCCGACCCCCTTCCACTTCGGCGCCCCGCAGTTCCAGGTCGCCGCGATCATCTCGATGTGCATCGTGATGCTGGTGTGCATGACCGAGTCCACCGCCGACATCCTGGCCCTCGGCAAGATCGTCGGCCGGCCCGCGGACGCGAAGACCATCGAGGGCGGCCTGCGCGCCGACACCCTCGGCAGCGCGCTCAGCCCGCTGTTCAACGGCTTCATGTGCAGCGCCTTCGCCCAGAACATCGGGCTCGTCGCGATGACCAAGGTGCGCAGCCGCTTCGTGGTCGCCGCCGGCGGGGGGATCCTGATCCTGCTCGGCCTGTGCCCCATGGCCGCCTCCGTCATCGGCGTGGTCCCGCTGCCCGTCCTCGGCGGCGCCGGCGTGGTCCTCTTCGGCTCGGTCGCGGCCAGCGGCATCCAGACCCTGGCGGGCGCGGCCATGGAGAAGGGCGAGAACGCCCTGATCGTCGCCGCCTCGGTGGGCATCGGCCTGATCCCGATCGCCGCGCCGGAGTTCTACCACGCCTTCCCGAAGGACCTGCTGGTCGTCCTCGACTCCGGCATCAGCACCGGGTGCGTCGTGGCGATCCTGCTCAACCTGGCCTTCAACCACCTCGGGGCGAAGCGCGACGCGGCCGCGGAAGCCGCGGCGGAGCCCGCCTTCGTCCACTGAGTCCGGCGCCCCGGCCCTCCGGGGCGGGACCGGACGCCGCGCGCGGCGGCGCGTACGTCACCCACTGCGGGTGTGGCGTGCGCGCCGCCGCGCGTCGGCGTACCCCGCGTCGGCGTACCCCCGCGCGGCACGGCCCCCCTCGGCGCCCCGCGCGCCGTCACGCCGTCCCGTGCGGGCGGCCCGTTCCGTACGGCAGGGCCTCGTCCCAGGGCACCGGCGTGGTGTCCGTCCAGATGTCCGGCCGGACCGTCCGCACCCGGCGGCCCGTCCGGTCCAGCTCCTGCGCCTCCGACTTGCGCACGTGCAGGGCCACCACCGTGTCGGTCACCCGCAGCCCCGGCAGCCGCCGCGTCAGGTCGGCGGTGTACCGGGACAGGTCCTCCACGGTGCGCAGCCGGGCGCCGATCATGAAGTTCCAGCGGCCGCTGACGGACATGCAGGTCCGGGTCTCGCGCAGCCCCGAGGCCACCGCCGCGCAGTCGGCCACCTCGTGCTCGGGCACCTCCGCCCACACCGTCGCGGACACCGGCCAGCCGGTCAGCCCCGAGGCCATCGCGCAGCTGTAGCGCAGGCTGTGCCCCGCCTCCAGGCGGCCCAGGCGGCGGCGTACGGTCGACTCGCTCATCCCCGACTCCCG
The DNA here is from genome assembly GCF_045160885.1 of Streptomyces sp. NBC_00158. NCBI lineage: Bacteria > Bacillati > Actinomycetota > Actinomycetes > Kitasatosporales > Streptomycetaceae > Streptomyces > Streptomyces sp. NBC_00158. The sequence goes on along the minus strand of NZ_CP108161.1, from coordinate 1,197,790 downwards.
GGCCAGCGAGGCCACGCTGCGCCGCGCGTCCGAGGCCAGCGCCAGCACCAGCGCCCGGTCCTCCTCCGGCATCGGGGCGACCGGCGCCGTGGAGGCCGCGGCCCCCTTGCGGCGGCCGCGCCCGGTCAGCAGGTCGGCCTGGGCGGGCGTCAGCTGGTCCAGCCGCCAGCGGTCGGGGGAAGCGTGCACGGCCGTGACCATCGAGGAACGGGTGCCGACCACCCCCGGTATCCGCTGCACCCGGAAGGAGAGGTACTGGTACAGCATGTGCAGGTTCGGCACGGCGACGAAGGCCAGCAGGTCGCGGTCGCCCGTGGTGTGCTCCACGCCCATGGTGTGGGCGTCGCCGGTCAGGGCCGCGCCCACCGCCGGGGCGGCGCCCGCCGCGCACGTCACCTCGACCCACGCCATGCAGGGCGCCTGGTTGCCCGTGCGCAGCCCGAGGCCGGAGACCCAGGCGTCGCCGGCGGAGGTCAGCCGCTCCCAGCGGCGGGCGAGGGTCTCGGGACGCACGGCGAGGACCTGGGCCAGGCGCTCCCAGCTCGCGCGGGGGGCGAGCTGGAGTGCGTGGACGAGCGCCCGGTCGGTGTCGTCGATGGCGGAAATGGCCGAGTTCATACCTTCCCCTGGTGGTTCTCCCGGCCATCGGCCGGTCAACCCTGCTTTCGGCTGATCATCTCTCCTCGTGGGCCCCGGCACGCCACCCGGCGGTCGAGCGGGCCTTGAGGAGATCGGGAGGAGGACGTGTGGGGGACCTCGGCTCGAGCCTGCGCCACACGGTGCCGGCCGAACTGTCGAGTTTCGTGGGGCGGGAGCGCGAGCTCGCGCGCACCGCTGCCCTGCTCGGCGCGGAACGCCTGGTCAGCCTGGTCGGACCTGCGGGAATAGGCAAGACGCGGCTCGCCCTTCGGGCGGTCCGGACCCTGCGCCGCAGCGAGGGCGCCGACGTGGTGTGGGCCGATCTCGCGGGTCTGCCCGGAGCGCTGCGGGACACCCTGGCGCAGGAGCTTGAGCGGCGGCTCGAAGGCCGCGGGGCACTGCTGGTCCTCGACGGCTGCGAGCAGCTCGGGGAACGGGCGGGGGCGCTCGCGGGCAGGCTGCTGGCTCGATTGCCCCGGGTGCGAATTCTGGCCACCTCGCAGCGGACTCTGGGGCTCCGGAAAGGGGTCGAGGTCTTTGTGGGCCCGCTTCCGCTGCCTCCGGAACCGCAGGATCCGGCCAGTCGCCGCTCCACCGGCGACACCGCCGAGGACACCGCTCGCGCCATCGCCGCCGAGGACGCCGACGCCGCCGGGGTCTCCGGCTACGCCTCCGTACGCCTCTACGCGGAGCGGGCGCGCGGAGCCGACCCCTCCTTCGAACTCACCGACCGCAACGCCGGCGCCGTCGCCGCCCTGTGCCGCGCCCTCGACGGGATCCCCGGCGCGCTGGAGCTGGCCGCCGGACGGGCCGGCCGCTACGGCCCGGCCGAGGCGCTGCGCCGGCTGACCGCCGACCCGCTCGGCTTCCTCACCGGGGGAGCGGGCCGGGCCGACGGCGCCGACGTCCTGCACGCGCACCGGCCGTCCTCGCCCGGCGAGCGGCTCCTGTGGACCCGGCTGTCCGTCTTCGCGGGCTCCTTCGACGAGGCCGCCGTCGCCCAGGTCTGCGGCTTCGGCGAACTCGGCCCCGAGGACGCCGCCGAGGCCCTGCGCCGGCTCGCCCCCGCGCTGCTCGCGGAGCCCGGGGAACCGGGCCGCTACCGGCTGCCCCTGTCCGTACGGGCCTACGAGGCCCGGCGGCTGGCCCACGCCCCCGGCACCGAAGCGGCACTGGCCGAGCGCCGCCACCACGAGCGGTGCCGGGTCATCGCCGAACGGGCGGCCTGGCTGTGGCGGTCGGGGGCGCAGCCGCAGGCCCGCGCCCTGGCCCTGCGGGAACTGCCCGAGCTGCGCCGGGCGATGGACCCGCTCGCGGAGGCCGGGCCGGCGGGGGCGCTGGAGGTGGCGGTGTCCCTCTGGTTCCTCTGGTCGGCCTGCGGGCTGGAGGCGGAGGGGCGCCGCCACCTGGAGCGGGCCCTCGCCCTGCACCCGGAGCCCCGGCCGGCCCGCGCGCTGTGCCTGGCGGCCTGGCTGGCCGCCGCCTTCGGCCGGGCCGGGGCCGCCGATCCGCTGCTGGTGGAGGCCTGGACCGCGGCCGTACTGGAGGGCGAGGACGCCGCGCTGGCCTACCTGGCGCACGCCCGGGGCACCGCGGCCCTGTGGCAGGACCGGCCCGGCGAGGCCGCCGACGAGTTCCGCGACGCCCTCGGACAGCTCCCGCCGGAGCCGGAGTTCGGGCCGGGACACGAGGCGCTGCGGGCCGCCCTGGAGATGGCGCTCGCGCACACCGGCCCGGCGGCCGTACCCGTCGGGGACGGCGAACCGGGCGCCCCCGCCGACCTGTGGGCCCGGTCCTGGTCCGACTACGCCCAGGCGATCGTGCAGCGCCGCAAGGACCGCCCGGCGCTGGCCCGCACAAGGCTGGTGGCCGCCCTGGAGATCCAGCTGGCCCTCGGGGACCGGCTCGGGCAGGCCCTCTCGGCGGAGCTGCTGGCCGAACTGGAGGCGGGCCTCGGCCACTACGAGGAGTCCGCGAGGCTGCTCGGCGCGGTCTCCGGCCACCGCCCGGTCGCCGCCCTCCCCCCGCGCGCCGAGCGGACCCTGCGGGCCTGCATGAGCCCGGAGGCCTACCGGACGGCACACGAGGAGGGCTGCCGGAGCACGCTGAGGGACCTGCTGCCCGAACTCTGAGCCGCGGGTCACCGGCTGGGGCACGAGGTGCCACCGGGCCCGGAGTTGCGGCACCCGCCCGGCGTACCGCGTCAAGGACGCGGAAAGACATCGCATGAGCCCACCCCTTCCGACCGGACAGGTGGTAAAGCGATGCCCGAAACACCGCAGCTCTGGATGCGCACCGAGACCCGGCCCACCGAACGGCGCGCCCCCCTGACCCCCGAGGACGCCTTACGGCTCGTCCGGCAGGGCGTACGGATCACCGTGGAGGATTCCGCCCACCGGGTCTTCCCGCTCGACGCGTACGAGGCGGCCGGCTGCCGCACCGCACCGGCCGGCTCCTGGTCGCGGGCCGCGCCCGGGTCCGCGTACGTCCTCGGTCTGAAGGAACTCCCCCCGACGCCCGAGCTCCTGCACCACCGGCACGTCTACTTCGGGCACGCCTACAAGGGCCAGGCGCAGGCCCCCGAGCTGCTGCGCCGGTTCGCGGCGGGCGGCGGGACCCTGCTCGACCTGGAGTACCTCGCCGACGCGCAGGGCCGCAGGCTGGCCGCCTTCGGCTACTGGGCCGGGTACGCGGGAGCCGCCCTGGCCGCGCTGCACGCCCGCGGCGCCCTCACCTCACCGCTGGTCCCGCTGCCCCGGCCGGAGCTCGACGCCCGGCTGCGCGCGGCGGCCCCCGACGGGCTGCGGGCACTGGTCATCGGCGCGGGCGGCCGCAGCGGCCGGGGTGCCTGCGACGCGCTGACCACCGCCGGGATACCGGTCACCCGCTGGGACCGCACCGCGACCCGGGACCTGGACCGGGCCGTGCTGCTCGGCCACGACATCCTGGTCAACGCGGTGCTCACCACCCGGCCGGTGCCGCCCTTCCTGACCCCGGCCGACCTGGAGGCGCCGGGCCCCCGGCGGCTCTCGGTGATCGCCGACATCACCTGTGACACCGGATCGGAGCTGCACCTGCTCCCCGTCTACGACCGGCTGACCGACTGGACGGCCCCGGCACGGCGGCTGCCGGCCGGGGGCCCGCCGGTGGACGTGATCGCCATCGACAACCTCCCGTCCCTCCTCCCGGCCGAGGCGGCCCGCGCCTTCTCGGCGGACCTCCTGCCCAAGCTCGTCGACCTGCACGCGCCGTCCCCGGACCCGGACTGGCTCCGCTGCCGCGCCGCCTTCACCACGGCCCTGGCGGCCCTGGAGGGGCCGGAGCAGGCGGCCTGAGGGGCTTCGCGGCCTAAGGGGCTTCGGGGTCCGGCTGCCAGAGCATCAGGTTGCTCATCAGCTCCGCCTGCTCGACCGCGTCGTCCAGCGCGTGGTGGGTGTGGCGGCGCTGCGAGCGCAGTTCGCGGGGCATCCGGCCCTTCACGGCCGCGCGCAGCGGGACCCGGGCCTTGGCCGCGTACAGGGTCTTCATGTCCAGGCAGCCGGAGTGGCCGAAGGGGCTGTCGTCACCGAACTCGATCAGGTACCAGTACAGGAAGGTCCAGTCGAAGGAGGCGGGGTAGCCGCACATCACGGGCTGCGCCCCGGCGGAGACCTCCCGGACCCAGGTCCGGAACTCCGCCATCGCCGCCGCCGGGTCGGCGCCCTCGCGGAGGAGGCGTTCGCGGTCCAGGCCGCTGACGGCGAGGGCGGCCTCCACGTACCGGTCGCTGATGGGGCGCAGCTCCCGGTAGAAGGTCTGCCGCTCCGGGTCGGCGGCCGTGTACACGGCCCCGTCCTGGCGGCCTGCGACGGCCGCGCCGAAGCTGATCATCGAATAGGGGCCGGGGATCGGGCCGTCGGCCTCGATGTCGACGGAGATGTAGAGACTGGGACGTGCGGGACGGACTGCCATGGCCTGATCATGACAGTCCGCCCCGCGGTCCTCCTCCGAATTACGGAGCGGCCGCCAGGAACATGCCGGTGTGGTCGCCCCCGGCGGTGTTCTTGCAGCTGGAGGCCGAGTCCGCGGACTGGGCCACGGCCAGGGCCAGGCAGCGGCCGACGGCCAGCTGCCCGTAGTAGTTCGGGTGCATGGACTCCTGGATCAGGCCCTGGGACTCGTTGTTGTCGATCCAGCGCGCCCACTCGCTGGTCTTCCCCGAGGCGGGGACGGTGGAGCTGACCTGCTTGCTTGCCTTCGCGCAGACCTCACGGCCCTGGAGCATGTCCCGCAGGTCCAGGAACTGCACGCCCTTGGCCGCCGCGACCCCCTTGAGGCGGTTCGCGATCTGCGGCACGAGGGAGTCCCGGGCCCAGTCGGAGTCCCGGTTCCAGAAGGGGCAGCCGCCGGTGTTGAGCCGGCTCCAGTCGCTCTGGGTGTAACGGTTCTCCGCGCCCCGCGGGATCGGGGACGGGTAGGACTGGAGCACGATCCGGTACGAGGAGTCCGTGTACCCGGCCTGGCGCATGACCGCCCGGATCTCGTCGACCGACTTGCCGACGTTGGCCATCACGCCGTCGATCTTCTGGTCGACCCCGGCCTGCTGGTCGTCGTAGCAGTACGAGCCCCACAGGACGAAGTCGTACGCGCAGTCCTTGATGATGTCGGCGAAGCCGAGGTCGTTGCCGCCGATGGACAGCGCGATGACCTTGACGTTGCGGCTCGCGGCCACCGCCGCCAGCTGGTCGGCCTGCGGAGCCTCGCCCTTGTAGGCCACGCCCCCGTTGGAGGCGCGGAAGACGTTCTGCGAAACGGCCCCGGAGCAGGCCAGGTTCACCGCCGTCTCGGCGATGGCGCCGGCGCTCAGCACCTCGGCCGAGTCGGAGCGGTGGCACCCGCCCGCGGTGGTGCCGTAGACCTTGGCGGGATCGTAGGAACTGCCGCTGACCCACGCCCGGTCGGTGCCGTTCCTGCTCCCGCTGTTGGTCAGGCTGTTGCCCTTCCAGCGTCCGGCCTCGCCGGAGATGTAGCTGTCGCCCATGGACACCACGGCGGTGGGTCCCGTCCCGGGCCCGGCCATTGCCGTCCCGGCCCCGCCGGCGAGCAGCGCGGCCGCGAGCGGCAGTACCATCCCGGCGCCGGCCAGTCGTCGCACACGACGGGGGGCGGCCCGGCCCTCGCCGGCCTTTCGGAATCCGATCACTGCGGAACTCCTGCGGTCGGCCACGCCGAAGTTGCCGACAACTTCGGTGCGTGGCTTGGAAAGTGGGGGTACCGCCGGCGCCGGTGGCATCGGAAAGGTGGCACGCGCCCGCTTGTTACCGCTAGGTACAGTCACGTTACGATGCAGTAACGTCCGACCGGTCGGTCGGGCGTGGAGGGCGTGCGGGGCCGGGGCGGCGGGGAGTGAAGGCCGCCGTCCGGATTCGCGCGTGCGCACGCTCCGGGCATGGAAACGGCTCCGCCCCCGGTGCCGTTGGGGCTTCGGGGGCGGAGCTGTGCTCGACTGCTGTGCGATTCAGCCGAAGTGGGTGGTGCGGGTCTTGGTGATGGGTCAGCCGACCAGCTGGTCGTACGCGGGGAGGGTGAGGAAGTCCGCGTAGTCGGCGTCCAGGGAGACCTGGAGCAGGAGGTCGTGCGCCTGCTGCCACTTCCCGGCCGCGAAGGCCTCCTCGCCGACCTCGGCGCGGATCGCGTCGAGCTCCTCGGCGGCGATCTTGCGGGTCAGTTCGGCGGTGGCGAGCTCGCCGTTCTCGAACACGACTCCGGCGTTGATCCACTGCCAGATCTGGGAGCGGGAGATCTCGGCGGTGGCGGCGTCCTCCATGAGGCCGAAGATGCCGACGGCGCCGAGGCCGCGCAGCCAGGCCTCGATGTAGCGGGTGCCGACCTGGACCGCGTTGCGCAGGCCCTCGTAGGTGGGCTTGGCGTCCAGCGAGTCGATCGCGATCAGGTCGCCGGGGGCCACCGAGACGTCCTCGCGGAGGCGGTCCTTCTGGTTGGGCTTCTCGCCGAGGACGGCGTCGAAGGACGCCATGGCGATCGGGACCAGGTCGGGGTGGGCGACCCAGGAGCCGTCGAAGCCGTCGCCGGCCTCGCGGTCCTTGTCGGCCTTGACCTTCGCGAAGGCGATGGCGTTGGCCTCGGCGTCCTTGCGGGACGGGATGAAGGCCGCCATGCCGCCGATCGCGTGCGCGCCGCGCTTGTGGCAGGTGCGGACGAGCAGTTCGGTGTAGGCGCGCATGAAGGGGGCCGTCATGGTCACCGCGTTGCGGTCCGGCAGGACGAACTTCTCGCCGCCGTCGCGGAAGTTCTTGACGATGGAGAACAGGTAGTCCCAGCGGCCCGCGTTCAGGCCCGCCGCGTGGTCCTTGAGCTCGAAGAGGATCTCTTCCATCTCGTAGGCCGCGGTGATGGTCTCGATGAGGACGGTCGCGCGGACGGTGCCCTGCGGGATGCCCACGTAGTCCTGCGCGAAGACGAAGATGTCGTTCCAGAGGCGGGCCTCCAGGTGCGACTCCGTCTTCGGGAGGTAGAAGTACGGGCCCTTGCCGAGGTCGATCAGGCGCTGGGCGTTGTGGAAGAAGTAGAGGCCGAAGTCCACGAGGGAGCCGGAGGCCGGGCCGCCCTCGAAGCTGAGGTGGCGCTCCTCCAGGTGCCAGCCGCGCGGGCGCATGACCACGGTCGCGAGCTGGTCGGCGGGCTTGAGGGCGTACGCCTTGCCGGTGCGCGCGTCGGTGAAGTCGATGCGGCGCTCGTAGGCGTCGATGAGGTTGAGCTGGCCGAGGACGACGTTCTCCCAGGTGGGAGCCGAGGCGTCCTCGAAGTCGGCGAGCCAGACCTTGGCGCCCGAGTTCAGGGCGTTGATGGTCATCTTGCGGTCGGTCGGACCGGTGATCTCCACGCGGCGGTCGTTCAGGGCGGCCGGGGCCGGCGCGACCTTCCAGTCGCCCTCGCGGACCTGTGCGGTGTCCGGGAGGAAGTCGAGCGTGGAGGTGCGGGCGATCTCGGCACGCCGCTCGCCGCGTCGGGCGAGGAGCTCGGCGCGGCGGGGGGCGAACCGCCGGTGGAGCTCGGCCACGAAGGCGAGGGCCGCTTCGGTGAGGACTTCGTCCTGCCGGGGCAGGGGCTCGGCGTCGACGATGGCCAGCGGGGACGGCGCTGGTGCGGACATATCTGTCACTCCTTCAGCGGCGGTGCCTGGCGGCCGCGGGGAATGCTCGCGCGAGACGGCACGCAGTGCCGTCGGGTGTGGAGAGTTCCGGGTAACGGTCGCGGGCGCCGTCTGGGGGTTCAGGGCGCTTCTGACCAGTGGATAGTAATTTCCTCATGGTGGAAGTTCAATGGTTTGTTGATGTCGAGATTCTCTGAGTCGACAGATTCCACTTGCCGGTGGCCCTCAGTGCCATCGCGGTCACGCCCCGCTCAGTCCAGGCGTGCCAGGTCGGACGGGGTGTCGATGTCGAACGCGGCCGCGACGTCCCCGCACTCCACCAGCATGACCTCGGCGGCGTGGTTCTTCAGGTGGACGCGCGCACCCCGGTCCCCGGTCGCCGTCGCGGCGATGTCCGCCCAGCGGTCCGCCCCGAACAGCACCGGGTGCCCGCGCTCCCCGTCGTACGCCGCCGCCACCAGGCTGGACGGCGACCGGTACGCCTCCCGCACCCGGGCCACCGCCTCCGGCCCGATCCCCGGCTGGTCCACCAGGGACACCAGGGCAGCGCGGGCCCCCGTGCCGGCCAGGGAGAGCAGGCCGACCCGCAGCGAGGAGCCCATCCCCTCGGCCCAGTCCGGGTTGTCCACGACCACGCAGCCCGCCAGGTCCGCGCGCTCGCGCACTTCCGCGGCCGAGGCGCCGAGCACCACGTGCAGCGGACCGCAGCCCGCCTCGCGCAGCACGCGCACGGCGTTCTCGACGAGCGGGCGCCCGCGGTAGGGGAGCAGGGCCTTGGGGCGCCCGCCCAGCCGGCGTCCGCCGCCGGCGGCCAGGAGCAGGCCGGCGATGACCGGCGGGGTCCGGTCGGGGGAGTTCCGGCCGGGAGAACCCGGTGCGGACGTCACAGGGGCAGGGGGCCGGCCGGGGCCGGCTTCGCGGAAGTGTTCGACTGCTGACATGCCGGTGATTCTCGCCGCCCCTTCCCCCGAACGGGTGGCAGACCCGCCAGCAGCCGCCGTACGGAGGCCAGCGCGGCCCCGACCCGCAGCGGCTCGGAGATCCGGTTCTCGGCGGCGGCCGCCAGGGCCCGCTCGCCGCGGTCGGTGAACACCTCGTGAGACTGGTACGGCATCGCGGGGCAACTCCTTGCCAATCGGGGGCCAATACCGCGAGTCTGGACCCGGATTGGCCTGGCGGGCAGAGCCAATCAGGGGAGGTTGGCATGGCAAACGGGCGAGTGGTCCATACGGCGGACAGGACGATCGGGAGCCGCCAGCTCGCGGCGCTGCTCCCGCCCGAGGTACTGGCCCGCCCCGGCTACCGGGCCCTCGCCGATGCCGTCCGCACCCTGATCCTCGACGGCCGCATCGCCCTGCACGTCCGGCTGCCCGCCGAACGCGAGCTCGCCGAGGCGGTCGGCGCCAGCCGCGCCACCGTCACCGGCGCCTACGACCTGCTCCGCGAGAGCGGCTACGTACGCAGCCGGCGCGGCTCCGGCACCTGGACCGAGCTCCCCGAGGGCCACGCGCCCGTCGGCGCCCACGCGCTGCTCGGCGCCGGCGGCTACAGCGCCGACGGGGACCCCGGCATCGACCTCGCCATCGCCGCGATGGGAGCCCCCGACGGCAGCCTCGCCGAAGCCCTCGCCTGGGCCGCCCCGCGACTGCCCCGCCTCACCCGCACCCCCGGCTACCACCCCTTCGGGCTGCCCGACCTGCGCGCCGCCGTCGCGGACCGCTTCACCCGGCGCGGGCTGCCCACCCGCCCCGAGCAGATCCTGGTCACCGCCGGGGCCCAGCAGGCCTTCGCCCTCGTGGTCAGCCTGCTCTGCCGGCCCGGGGACCGGGTGGTCACCGAGAACCCCACCTACGCCAACGCCCTCGACGCCCTGCGCCACGCCCGCCTGCGCACCGGGTCCATCGCCGTCTCCGACACCGGCTGGGACATGGAGATCGCCGAGTCCACGCTGCGCCAGACCGTGCCCCGCCTGGCGTACGCGGTCCCGGACTTCCACAACCCCACGGGCTCCCTGATGCCGCAGGAGCAGCGGCTGCGGCTGCTCGCCGCGACCCGGGCCACCGGTACCTGGCTGGTGGTCGACGAGACCATCGCCGACATCGCCCTCGACGTGCCCCCGCCCGCCCCGCTGGCCTCGCTCGCCCCCCGCTCGGGCGCCGACCACGTGATCACCATCGGCTCGCTGAGCAAGACCCACTGGGGCGGCCTGCGGGTCGGCTGGGTCCGGGCCACCGCGAAGCTGATCGCCGAGCTGACCGCCGTACGCGTCGGCGCGGACATGACCGGATCCGTACTCGACCAGGTGGTGGCGCTCCCGCTGCTGGAGAACCTGGACCGGACCCTGCCCGACCGGCTCGCGCAGCTGCGCGCCCAGCGGGCGGCCCTGGTGTCCGCCCTCCAGCGGCACACCCCGGAGTGGTCCTGGCGGCTGCCGCCCGGCGGCCTCTCCCTCTGGGTGGACCTCGGCGAGCCGGTCAGCTCCGCCCTCGCGGAACGCGCAGCGGCCGCCGGGGTGCACATCGGCCGCGGGGCCCGCTTCGGCGTCGACCCGGGCACCTTCGAGCACCGCCTGCGCATCCCGTACACCCTCCCCGCCGACCGCCTGGAGGAGGGCGTACGCCGTCTCGCGGCGGCCTTCCACGACGGCGTGCCGCTGGCCCCGGGGGTCGAGCGGCCCTACTGGGTGGCCTGAACGGCTTCCCCTAGCGGGCGGCCCGTCGGAAGTACGCGTTGGCCGCCGGCCGGAACATCAGGGCCACGGCCACCAGCACGGCCGCCACGTGCACGGCCCGGCTCGCCCCGAAGACCAGGTCGAGGGCGCCCGCCCGGGAAAGGGCGTCCGCGACCGAGCCGCCGTCGGCGAGGTGGCCGAGCGGCGGTACGACCATCGAGGCGGTGCCCAGCACCCCCAGGCCCACCGCCAGGGTGACCCGCGCCCACCGGGCGCCGTCCCGCATCCGCCGGGCGCACAGCACGGCGAGCGTGAAGACCGTGAGCCGGACGGCGAGGCCCGTGCCGATCTCCCCGGCGGAGCCGGTGCCGTCGGCGGCCATCCGGCCGACCGCGAGCACGGTCTCGAAGGCCCCGGCGGCGACGGCCGTCAGCCACAGGACGTGGGCGGTGCGGACGGGCGCCGGGGGAGCGGCGGGCGCGGGGCGGTGGGGCCGTTCGGTCGTGCTCGGGATCGCGGACATCGGGGGCTCGCTTTCGCGGACGGGGATCGACCCCCCGAATGCTTCCGGCCGGGCGGCCCCGCCACCCGCCTGCCTCCCGGCCTCTGCGGCCGGGGGACGACCCCCGCAAGGACGACCCCCGCAAGGACGACTCCTACGGCGTGCGGATCAGCCTGCGCGTGGCGGCCGCGGCGACGGCGGAGGTGCGCGAGTCGACGCCGAGCTTGGCGTAGACGTGCACCAGGTGGGACTTGACCGTGGCCTGGCTGAGGAAGAGCCGCTTCGAGATCTGCTGGTTCGACAGCCCGTCCGCGACCAGCTGGAGCACCTCCAGCTCCCGCTTCGTCAGCGCCTCGGCAGGGGTCCGCATCCGGTCCATCAGCCGCAGCGCCACCGCCGGCGCCAGCGCCGACTGGCCGGCCGCCGCCGTGCGGACCGCCGCCGCCAGCTCCTCCGGCGGGGCGTCCTTCAGCAGGTAGCCCGAGGCGCCCGCCTCCACCGCGGCCAGGATGTCGGCGTCCGTGTCGTAGGTGGTCAGGACGAGTACCCGGGGCGCGCCCGGGCGGGCGGTGATCGCCGCCGTGGCCGCCGAGCCGTGCATCCCGGCCCCGAACTGGAGGTCCATCAGCACGACGTCCACCTGCTCGGAGGCGGCCAGTTCCACCGCCCGCTCCGCCGTCGCCGCCTCCGCGACCACCGCGAAGTCCGGCTCGGTGTCCAGTACCGCGCGCAGCCCGGCGCGGACCACGGGGTGGTCGTCGGCGAGCAGGAGCCGGATGGTCATGGTCAGGCCTCCACGGGCAGCGGCAGGGTGACGGCCACGGCGGTGCCCTGGCCCGGGTCGGACTCCACGGTGAACAGCCCGCCCAGCGACTCGGCGCGCGCCCGCATCGCGGGCAGGCCGAAGCCGCCGTCACCGGAGGCGGCGCCGGCGGGGTCGAAGCCCCGGCCGTCGTCGACCACGTCCAGGGTGACCGAGCTGTCCATGAAGGTCAGGGTGATCTCCGCCCGCCCGGCCCCCGCGTGCCGCACCACGTTGGCCAGCGCCGACTGGGCGATCCGCAGCAGGGCCACCTCGTACGGGGTGGGCAGCGCCCGCGGGGTGCCGCTGACGGAGAAGCGCACGCGCGGGCCCGGGGCCCCCGAGCACAGCCGCTCCAGCGCCGCAGCCAGCGAGCCGTGCTCCAGGTCCGGGGGAGTCAGGGCCCGTACGAAGCGGCGCGCCTCGGCGAGGTTGTCCTGTGCGGCCTCCCGGGCCCGGGCGATGTGCGCCAGCGCTCCCGCCGCGGAAGCCGCGGAAGCCGGGGACACGGCCGCCGCCGTGCCCGCCGCACCCGCGCCGGCGGGGGCGGACCCGGGCGCGCGGTCCGCCGGAGCGGGGCCGGTGCGGCCGCCCGAGGGGTCCTCCGAAAGCGCCCGCTCGGCCGCGCGCAGCAGCAGCTGGATGGAGGACAGGCCCTGGGCCAGGGTGTCGTGGATCTCCCGCGCGAGCCGCTCCCGCTCCGCGAGGATCCCCGCGCCCCGCTCGGCCGCCGCCAGCTCGGCCCGGGTGGCGATGAGCTCCTCGATCAGCTCGCGGCGGCGTTCGCTCTCGCGGTACAGCGCCTGGTAGCCCAGCACCGTGGCGACGGCCACCGCCCCGCCCAGCAGCGGCCCGAGGAAGGCCCCGGGGTTGACGGAGCCGGTGTGCGCCACGAAGCCGCCCACGGCCGCGCAGGCGGTGGCGGCGACGGAGGCCAGGGCCCAGCGCAGCCGCAGCAGGTGCAGTTCCAGGAAGTACAGCGGGAAGGCGATCCACACCCCCTCCGGGGAGACGGCCAGCAGCGCGGCCCACACGGCGCCCACCCCGGCCAGCCAGAGCGCGGCCGCGCGCGCCGAGCGGTGCACGGCGGGGGCGCGCACGCCCGCCGCGTAGACGGCGGCCAGCAGGGCGCCGAGGCCGATCACCCACCCGGCGTGCGGCGCGGAGTCGGCGACGGCCCGCGCGCACGCCAGTGCGAGCAGCCCGAGCAGCAGTGCGTGCAGGCACAGCCGCAGGACGCGGGTGACGGGGGTCAGGGAGCGGGAGGGCAGTGCGGCAGACATCGTCCGACCAGCGTAAGCGGGCGGTCCGGGGCCCCGGTCAACCAAAAGTTCGATGTCCGGGTGCCACCTTCGATAGCAGGATGCCAACCGTGGCGCGATGCTCCGGGCCCGCGTGCGACACCAAGGTGGGGGACATGTTCGTCGCATGGAGAGATCTACGGTTCGCCAAGGGCCGCTTCGCCCTCATGGGCTCGGTCGTACTGCTGATCACGCTGCTGGTCGGCCTGCTGTCGGGGCTCACCTCCGGACTGGCCCGGGAGAACATCTCGGCCGTCACCGGACTGCCCGCCTCGCGCCTGGCCTTCGCGGCGCCCGCCGGGGACCAGAAGGTCTCCTTCACCCAGTCCCAGCTGCCCGAGAGTGCCTGGAAGGCCTGGCGGGCGCAGCCCGGGGTCGAGGCCGCCCAGCCGCTCGGCATCCGCACCACCAACGCCGTCGCGGGCGGGCGCACCGCCGCCGTCTCCGTCTTCGGCGTCGAGCCGGCCGGCACGCTCGCACCCGCCGGGACGGGGCTCGGCCGGGGCCGGGTGGTCCTCACCGAGAAGGCGGCCGAAGAGCTCGGCGGGCCGACCGCCGGGGCCCGGGTCAGGATCGGCACGCTGGAGCTGACCGTCGCCGCCGTCTCGGGCACGGCCGCCTACAGCCACACCCCGGTCGTCTGGGCGGACCTGGACGACTGGCAGCGCGTCGGCAGCCCGGGCACCTCCCCGGACACCGTCGCCACCGTCATCGCCCTCGAAGGCTCCGGGGGAACGGACTGGGCGGCCGGCGACGCGGCGGCGGGCACGAAGGCCCAGACGATCGATGAGGCCCTGGGAGCCATAGGGTCCTACCAGGCCGAGAACGGCTCGCTCCAGCTGATGCGCGGCTTCCTCTTCGCCATCTCCGCCCTGGTCATAGGGGCCTTCTTCACCGTCTGGACGATCCAGCGCAGCGGCGACATCGCGGTGCTGAAGGCGCTGGGCGCCTCCACCCCGTACCTGCTGAAGGACGCCCTCGGCCAGGCCGTGGTGATGCTCGGGATCGGCACCGGGGCGGGCACCGCGCTCGCGGCCGGCATCGGCGCCCTGATCAGCGGCGGCGACGTGCCCTTCGTCCTGGACGCCGCCACCGTGCTGGCCCCCGCCGCGATCATGATCGTGCTCGGTGCGCTGGGCGCGGCCCTGTCCATCCGGCGGATCACCGCCGTCGACCCGCTGACCGCCCTGGGGAGCGCCCGATGACCCTGCTCGTTGACGAGGTCACCCTCACGTACCCCGACGGGGACGGCCGCCTCACCGCGCTCGACGCGGTGTCCCTGGAGGTGCCCGCGGGCTCCCTGACCGCGATCGTGGGGCCCTCCGGCTCCGGGAAGTCCAGCCTGCTGGCCGTGGCGGCCACTCTGGTCACCCCGGACTCGGGCCGGGTCGTGGTCGCGGGCCGGGACACCAGCCGGCTCGGGCCCGCCGAGAAGTCGGCGCTGCGCCGGGAGCGGATCGGCATCGTCTTCCAGCAGCCGAACCTGCTGGCCTCGCTTACCGCCGTCGAGCAGCTCCAGGTGATGGCCCACGTCTCGGGCCGCCCCTCCCGGCAGCTGCGCCGCCGCGCCCTGGAGCTGCTGGACGCGGTGGGCCTGGCCGACAAGGCCGGCAAGCGCCCGCACCAGCTGTCCGGCGGTCAGCGCCAGCGCGTGAACATCGCCCGGGCGCTGATGAACGAGCCCGACGTGCTGCTGGTCGACGAGCCGACCAGCGCCCTCGACCACGAGCGCGGCGCGGCGGTCCTCGACCTGCTGGTCGCCCTCACCCGGGAGCGGTCCACCGCCACGGTGCTGGTCACGCACGACCGCGCCCACCTGGACCGGATGGACCGTACGGCGACCATGGCCGACGGCCGCCTCACCCCCGGCGTGCGGCCCGCCGAGCCGTCCGCCGCGCCCGCTCCGGCGGCCTGAGCGCCCGTACGGGCGGCGTACGCGAGAGCCCCGGCCCGCCCCTCACAGGGGGAGGGGCGCCGGGGCTCTCGTCGTGGGCCGGGCCCGGCGCCTACGCCGGGGTCTGGCTCTGCAGGGCCACCGACAGTTCGGCGGCGACGCCCTGGAGGATCGGCACGAAGGACTCGGCCACCGCCTGCGTCACCCGGCCGGCCGGGCCGGAGATGGAGATCGCGGCGGCGGTCGGCGAGTCGGGCACCGACACGGCCAGGCAGCGGACCCCTATTTCCTGCTCGTTGTCGTCGACCGCGTAGCCCACCCGGCGGACCTGCTCCAGGGCCTCCAGGAAGCCCTCGGGGGTGGTGATGGTCTTCTCGGTCGCGGCGGGCATCCCCGTGCGCGCCAGCAGGGCGCGCACCTCGTCGGCCGGGGTGTGCGCGAGCAGGGCCTTGCCCACTCCGGTGGAGTGCGGCAGGACGCGGCGGCCGACCTCGGTGAACATGCGCATGGAGTGCTTGGACGGCACCTGGGCGACGTAGACGATCTCGTCGCCGTCGAGCAGGGCCATGTTCGCGGTCTCCCCGGTCTCCTCGACCAGACGGGCGAGGTAGGGGCGGGCCCAGGTGCCCAGCAGCCGCGACGCGGACTCGCCGAGGCGGATGAGGCGGGGGCCGAGGGAGTAACGTCGGTTGGGCTGCTGCCGGACGTACCCGCAGGCGACGAGGGTGCGCATCAGGCGGTGGATGGTCGGCAGCGGCAGGCCGCTGGCGGCCGAGAGCTCGCTGAGACCGACCTCGCCACCGGCATCGGCCATGCGTTCGAGCAGATCGAAGGCGCGCTCAAGGGACTGGACGCCACCGCCGCCGGCGGTGGGCTTGGCGGAAGCGTCGGTGGTGCTGGCGCTGGACGTCGGCACGGCGCGGTCCTTTCGGTGCTGGCAGGCAAGGAAGCAGCCTACCGGTCGGTCGGCGTCGGCCCTAGAGCCGGGCCCGCGCCGTCCTCGCCGGTCAGAGGTGGTTTGTCCTGGTGGTGGACGTCCTCGGGAAGTTACCCGCCCGATCCCCCGTGGTGGTAGCTACATTCTGGATAGTGAAATCTTAATTCCATCCTGTGGAAACATCCAATTGCGGTGAGAACGTGTCAGCAGTCCCTCCGGGCGCTCTTGACTGGCCCCGGATCGGGGTGAAGACTCCCTCAACAGAACGTTGAATTTCGCTCTGTGGAAGTAGATGGGGAGGTTCCGGTGGCCGACGTGGCTGTGGAACTGGTACTGCGCTCGACGCGCGTCATCACCCCCGAGGGGACGCGCGCCGCCTCGGTGGCCGTCGCCGGCGGGAAGATCGCGGCCGTGCTCGCGCACGACGCCGAGGTACCGGCCGGAGCCCGGCTGGAGGACTTCGGCGACGACGTCCTGCTCCCCGGTCTGGTCGACACCCACGTGCACGTGAACGACCCGGGCCGCACCGAGTGGGAGGGCTTCTGGACGGCCACCCGCGCCGCCGCGGCCGGTGGCATCACCACCATCCTCGACATGCCCCTGAACTCCCTGCCGCCGACCACCACGGTCGACAACCTCCGCGTCAAGCAGGAGGTCGCCCGGACCAAGGCGCACGTGGACGTCGGCTTCTGGGGCGGCGCCCTGCCGGACAACGTCAAGGACCTGCGCCCGCTGCACGACGCCGGCGTCTACGGCTTCAAGTGCTTCCTGTCGCCCTCCGGCGTCGACGAGTTCCCCCTGCTGGACCAGGAGCAGCTGGCCACCTCGCTCGCCGAGATCACCGGCTTCGGCGGCCTGCTGATCGTGCACGCCGAGGACCCGCACCACCTGGAGTCCGCGCCGCAGAACCCGGGCCCCAAGTACGCCGACTTCCTCGCCTCCCGCCCGCAGGACGCCGAGAACACCGCGATCCAGAACCTGATCGCCCAGGCGAAGCGGCTGAACGCCCGCGTGCACGTCCTGCACCTGTCCTCCGCCTCCGCGCTGCCGCTGATCGCCGCGGCCAAGGCCGAGGGCGTGCAGATCACGGTCGAGTCCTGCCCGCACTTCCTCACCCTCACCGCCGAGGAAGTCCCGGACGGCGCCACCGAGTTCAAGTGCTGCCCGCCCATCCGCGAGGCCGCGAACCAGGACGTCCTGTGGGACGCGCTCGCCGACGGCACCATCGACTGCATCGTCTCCGACCACTCGCCCTCCACCGCGGACCTGAAGACCGGCGACTTCGCCACCGCGTGGGGCGGCATCTCCTCCCTCCAGCTGGGCCTCCCCGCCATCTGGACCGAGGCGCGCCGACGCGGCCGCACCCTCGAAGAGGTCGCGCGCTGGATGTCCACGGCCCCGGCCGCGCTGGCGGGCCTGGCACAGAAGGGGGCCATCGAGGCCGGCCGTGACGCCGACTTCGCCGTCCTGGCCCCCGAAGAGACCTTCACCGTGGACCCGGCCGAGCTGCACCACCGCAACCAGGTCACGGCGTACGCGGGCAAGACCCTGCACGGCGTCGTGAAGTCCACCTGGCTGCGCGGCACGCAGATCGCCGACCACGGCACCCCGACCGAGCCCACGGGCCTCCTCCTCGAAAGGCAGAACTGACAGTGGCGATTCCCTCTTTCACCGGTAACGCGAACCCGTACGGGGGCGGCGACCCGTACGCGGACTACCGCACCGCGGAGTTCCCCTTCACCCAGTACGCGAACCTCGCCGCCCGAGAGCTGGGCGCCGGTGTCATCGCCGCCAACGACGAGTTCTTCGCCGAGCGCGAGAACCTGCTGATCGCCGAGGCCGGCCACTTCGACCCCGAGCACTTCGGGCACAAGGGCAAGGTCATGGACGGCTGGGAGACCCGCCGCCGCCGCGGCGTGTCCGCCGAGCAGCCCTGGCCGACCGCCGAGGACCACGACTACGCCCTGATCCGCCTCGGCGCCCCCGGCGTCATCCGCGGCATCGTCGTCGACACCGCCCACTTCCGCGGCAACATGCCGCAGGCCGTGTCCGTACAGGGCGCGTCCGTCGAGGGCTGCCCGACCGAGGCGGAGCTGCTCTCCGACGACGTCAAGTGGACGACCCTCGTCGAGCGCACCCCGGTCGGCGGCCACGCGGCCAACGGCTTCGAGGTCAACGTCGAGCAGCGCTTCACCCACCTGCGCCTGAACCAGCACCCGGACGGCGGCATCGCCCGCCTGCGCGTCTACGGCGAGGTGCGCCCCGACCCGAAGTGGCTGGCCGTGCTGGGCACCTTCGACGTCGTCGCCCTGGAGAACGGCGGCTCGGTCGAGGACGCGTCCAACCGCTTCTACTCCCCGCCGACCAACACCATCAACCCGGGCCGCTCCCGCAAGATGGACGACGGCTGGGAGACCGCCCGCCGCCGCGACAACGGCAACGACTGGATCCGCTACCAGCTCGTCGCCGAGTCCGAGATCCGCGCCGTGGAGATCGACACCGCCTACCTCAAGGGCAACTCGGCCGGCTGGGCCTCGCTGTCGGTCAAGACGGGCGAGGAGGGCGAGTGGACGGAGTTCCTGCCGCGCACCCGCCTGCAGCCCGACACCAACCACCGCTTCGTGCTGGACGCCCCGGCGGTCGGCACCCACGTGCGGATCGACATCTTCCCGGACGGCGGCTTCTCCCGCCTGCGCCTGTTCGGTTCGCTGACGGAGGCCGGCGCGGCCGCGCACGCCGCCCGTCACCAGGAGCTGGGCGGCTGATCCGCTCCGCCCCGTGACCCACCCCCGGGGGCCGACACCCCCGGGGCCCGGGCACAGCCCTGTGGGGGCGCACGGCGTACGCGGTGCGCCCCCACAGGGCTGTGCCCGGAGCCGTTCCCTCAGGCGGTGTGGCCGCCGTCCACCGAGAACTCCGCCCCGGTGACGTACGCCGAGTCCGGCCCGGCGAGGAAGGACACCATCGCGGCGACCTCCTCGGCGGTGCCGTAGCGCCCGAGCGCCGTCATCGCGCGCTGCGGGTCCGCGTACGGGCCGTCGGCCGGGTTCATGTCCGTGTCCGTCGGGCCCGGGTGGACCAGGTTGGCGGTGATGCCGCGCCCGCCCAGCTCGCGGGCGAGCGCCTTCGTCAGGCCCGTCATGGCCGCCTTGCTCATCGCGTACAGCGTGCCGCCGGGGCCGGGGACCCGGCCCACCATGCAGCTGCCGACGGTGACGATCCGCCCGCCGGGTCCCATGTGCCCGGCCGCGGCCTGCGCGGCCAGGAAGGCGCCCCGGACGTTGACGCCGAGGACCAGGTCCACCTCGGCGATGCCGAGCGCGTCGATCGGCCCGATGACCCCCACGCCGGCGTTGTTGACCAGGACGTCGAGCCGCCCCAGCGCCCGTACGGTCTCCTCCACCGCCGCCCGCGGGCCGTCGGCGGAGGCCGCGTCGGCCCGTACCGCCAGGCCTCTGCGGCCGAGGGCCTCGATCCCGCCGACGACCCCGGCCGCGGCGTCGGCGCCGCCCGCGTAGGTGAGCGCCACGTCGAAGCCGTCCTCGGCCAGCCGCAGCGCGGTGGCCGCTCCGATGCCCCGGCTGCCGCCCGTCACCAGGGCCACCGTGTTGCCGTTCATGTCGTTCCTCCCCGATCCGTTCCCCGTATTTGGTTGCGGGTTCAATGAAATCCGCGGGAGGCGGACGGCGCTGGCGGGAATCCGACCACGCGTTCACGCGCGCCGCACCGATGAGATCCGGCGCCGCCGGGAGTCTGAGGAGGAGAAGGGGCCGCGGGGCCCCGGCACGACACCGACACGACGCAAGGAGCACCGCGCCATGGGCAAGCTGACCCTCACCACCTTCCTGACCCTCGACGGAGTGATGCAGGCCCCCGGCGGACCCGACGAGGACCGCACCGGCGGGTTCGAGTACGGCGGCTGGCTCGTGCCCTTCGCGGACGAGGGCATGGGGGAGTTCGTGACCGAGCTCTTCGGCCGGGCCGAGGCCTTCCTCCTGGGACGCCGGACGTACGAGATCTTCGCCTCCTACTGGCCGCAGCACGACGACCCGGCCGACCCGGTCCCGAACAAGCTCAACCGGCTGCCGAAGTACGTCGCCTCCACCACCCTCAAGGACCCTGCCTGGGGCCCGGCCACCGTGGTGGACGGGGAGCAGCTCCAGTCGGAGATCGTCCGGATCAAGGACGCCATGGACGGCGAACTCCAGGTGCACGGCAGCGGACGGCTGGCCCAGTGGCTGCTCGCGCGCGACCTCGTCGACGAGCTGAACCTGCTGGTCTTCCCCGTCTTCCTCGGCGCGGGCCGGCGGCTGTTCCCCACCGGCGGCCTGCCCACCGCCTTCGAGCTGACCGCCTCCCGCACCACCGGCAGCGGTACCGCCATCCACACCTACCGCCCCACCGGCCGCGCCGCCTTCGGCACCTTCGCGGACTGAACGGGGCCGAGGGGCGGGGCGGGGCCGAAGGACGGGACGGCGGGCCCGGCCGCGCGGCGCGGGGCGGCGCCGGATATCCGGTCGACCGGGAAGATCGACTCGGCTACCGTGGCCCCGCACCCGTGCGAGCCGCCGCCGTCTCCACACCCTTCCCGCCGTCGGAGCCGCCCGGTGTCCACCCTCGCCGTCCCCGCGCCCGCCCTCGCCCCCCGCCGCGCCTGGCTCGCGGACCTGCCCGTGCTGCTCGTCGCCGTCGTCTGGGGCGGCAGCTACCTCGCGGCCAAGGGCATCACCACCACGCACACCGTGATCGCGGTCCTCGTGCTGCGCTTCGCCCTGGTGATCCCCGTGCTCGTGCTCGCCGGATGGCGGCGGCTGCGCGCGCTGAGCCCCGCCCAGCTGCGCGGCGCCGCCGCGCTGGGCCTCGTGCTCGGCGGGATCTTCCTGCTGGAGACCTACGGGGTGGTGCACACCTCCGCCACCAACGCCGGCCTGATCATCAGCCTGACCATGATCTTCACCCCGCTGGCCGAGTCCGCCGTACGCCGCCGGAAGCCGTCGGCCGCCTTCCTCGGGGCCGCCGCCGTCTCCGTCGCCGGGGTGGTGCTCCTGACCCAGGGCGCCGGGTTCACCGTGCCCGGCCTCGGGGACCTGCTGATCCTCGGAGCCGCCCTGGCCCGCACCCTGCACGTGCTGCTGATGGCGCGGATCAAGGCCGTCCAGGACGCCGACTCGCTCTCGCTGACCACCGTCCAGCTCGGCGCCGCCGTACTCGTCTTCGCCCTGCTCGCGGCCGTCCCCGGGACCGGAGACGGCCCCTGGGCGGCCGCCGCCGGCTTCGGGCCCGCCGAATGGGCCGGGCTCGCCTTCCTCTCCGTCTTCTGCACCCTCTTCGCCTTCTTCGTGCAGATGTGGGCCGTGCGCCGCACCTCGCCCTCCCGCGTCAGCCTGCTGCTGGGCACCGAACCGCTGTGGGCGGCCGCCGCGGGCATCGCGATCGGCGGCGAGCACCTCGGCGCCGCCGGCCTCGCCGGAGCCGCCCTCGTCCTCGCCGGCACCGCCTGGGGACGCCGCGCGGCGGGCTGAGGCCCGGGCCCGCGCCGTTTGGCCGGTAAACGGCTCCTGCGGACTTGATCACCGGGCCTACTGTGGCCCGCATGCCCGCCGGAGCCAGCACCCGCGCCCTACAGGTCCGGGAGCTCCTCCAGCCGTACGGGCCGGCGCTCCCGCCGGGAACGCTCGCAGGCCTCGGCCACCCGGAACGCGGCGAGCGCCTCCAGCCCGTCGCAGGGGTTGTCCCCCTCGCCGCGCACCAGCCGCACGAACGCCGCCAGCTCGGCCTCGTAGGCGGGGGCGAACCGCTCCAGGAACCCGGTCCACGGCTTGCTCGCCGGGGGCGGGCCGTGCGGCTCCGTCGAGGCGATCGGCGTACGGTCGTCCAGCCCCGAGGAGACCTGGTCCAGCTCCCCGGCCAGCTCCATCCGCACGTCGTACCCGGCGCCGTTGCAGCGGGTCCCGGTACTGCTGACGAGCGTCCCGTCGTCCAGGGTCAGTACGGCGGCCGCGGTGTCCACGTCCCCCGCCTCCCGGAACCGGGCCGGACCCCCGTCGGAGCCGGCCGCGTACACCTCGGCCACCTCGCGCCCGGTCACCCAGCGGACCATGTCGAAGTCGTGCACCAGGCAGTCCCGGTACAGGCCCCCGGAGGACGCCAGGTACTCGGCCGGCGGCGGGGACGGGTCGGCGGTCATCGTGCGCACCGTGTGCAGCCGCCCCAGGGCACCCGAACGGACCAGGTCCCGCGCGGTCCGGCAGCCCGCGTCGAAGCGCCGCATGAAGCCGACCTGGAGCAGCCCCCGGGCCGCCCCGACCTCGCGCAGCACGGCCAGGGTGCGGGCCAGGTCGGGGGCCAGCGGCTTCTCGCAGAACACCGGCAGTCCGCCGCGCACCGCCCGGACCACCAGGTCGGCGTGGCCCTCCGTGGCACAGGCCACCACCACGGCGTCCACGCCCCAGGTGAAGACCTGGTCGACCGCCGGAGCGGCGGTGGCCCCCAGCCGGTCCGCGAGCCGCGCGGCCCGCCCGACGTCGGCGTCGGCGAGCAGCAGCGAGCCGGCGTCCGGGTGGCGGGCCAGTGCGGCCGCGTGGAAGGAGCCGATCCGGCCCGTTCCGATCAGCCCGATGCGCATGCACTCAACGTGACCCCGTACGGGGGACCTGTCAATCTGCCCGGGCATGCCCCGATGACCCTTCATGGTCCACTGTGGCGGATACTGGGCGGCTGAAACCGTAATGACCGATTGATGACGGACGAGGGAAGGGCACGGGGACGTGGCTAGGGTTCGGACAGGGGTACGCGTCGTCGGCGCCGTGCTCGCGGCGGTACTGGGGGCCTCCCTCGCGGGCTGCAGCAGCACGGGCGGCAAGCGCGCCGAGGAACGGGCGAAGGCCGCGGAGGCGGGCCGGCCCGCCGTGTCCACGCCGCGCTGGACCTTCGCGATGGTCACCCACGCGGGCGACGGCGACACCTTCTGGGACATCGTGCAGAAGGGCGCCAAGGAGGCCTCGGCGAAGGACAACATCAACTTCGTCTACTCCCACGACGACCAGGCGCAGCAGCAGGCCCAGTTCGTGCAGAACGCCATCGACCAGAAGGTCGACGGGATCATCGTCAGCCTCGCCAAGCCCGAGGCCCTCAAGGACGTCATCGGCAAGGCCGTCAAGGCCGGGATCCCGGTGGTCACGGTCAACTCCGGCTCCGCCCAGTCCGCCGAGTACGGGGCGCTCACCCACATCGGGCAGGACGAGGAGATCGCCGGCGAGGCCGTCGGCACCGAGCTGACCAAGCGCGGGAAGAAGAAGGCCGTCTGCGTCCTGCACGAGCAGGGCAACGTGGGCCACGAGCAGCGCTGCGCCGGCGCGAAGAAGACCTTCGGCGGCTCCATGGAGAACCTGTACGTCGAGGGCACCAACATGCCCTCCGTCCAGGCCGCCATCCAGGCCAAGCTCCAGGCGGACCCCTCCGTCGACTCCCTCGTGACCCTCGGCGCGCCCTTCGCCCCCACCGCCGTCAAGGCGAAGGACGCGGCGGGCAGCAAGGCCGAGGTCGACACCTTCGACCTGAACGAGTCCGTCGCCCGCGACCTGAAGTCCGGGGCGCTGGGCTTCGCCGTGGACCAGCAGCCCTACCTCCAGGGCTACGAGGCCGTGGACCTGCTGTGGCTCTACCGCTACAACGCGGACGTCCTCGGCGGCGGCCGCCCGGTGCTGACCGGCCCGCAGATCGTCACCGCGGCCGAGGCGGCCAAGCTGGAGGAGTACATCAAGCGGGGCAGCCGATGAGCACCCCCGCCGCCCCCGCCGCGGACGAACGGCTCGCGCCCACCTCGTACGTCCGGCGGCTGCTGGGCCGCCCCGAGCTGGGCGCGGTCGTCGGCGCCGCCGCCGTCTTCGTCTTCTTCTGCTTCGCCGCGGACAGCTTCCTGAAGCCCTCCAGCCTGAGCACGGTCCTGTACTCGGCCTCCACGATCGGCATCATGGCGGTCCCGGTGGCCCTGCTGATGATCGGCGGCGAGTTCGACCTCTCCGCCGGCGTCATGGTCACCACCTCGGCGCTGTTCAGCTCGATGTTCAGCTACCAGATGACCGCCAACGTCTGGGTCGGCGTACTCGTCTCCCTGCTGGTCACCCTGGCCATCGGCTTCTTCAACGGGTTCATGCTGACCCGCACCAAGCTGCCGAGCTTCATCATCACGCTCGGCACCTTCCTGATGCTGACCGGCCTGAACCTCGGCTTCACCAAGCTGATCAGCGGCTCGGTCTCCACCAAGACCATCGCCGACATGGAGGGCTTCTCCTCCGCCCGCGCCCTGTTCGCCTCGCAGTGGAACGTCGGCTCGGTCACCCTCAAGGTCACCATCCTGTGGTGGCTGGCGCTGGTCGCCGTCGCCACCTGGATCCTGCTGCGCACCCGGGCCGGCAACTGGATCTTCGCCGTCGGCGGCGGTGCCGACGCGGCCCGCGCCACCGGCGTCCCGGTGGTCAAGACCCGCATCGGCCTCTACATGGGGGTCGCGCTGTGCGCCTGGATCTCCGGGCAGCACATCCTCTTCTCCTTCGACGTCGTCCAGTCCGGCGAGGGCGTGGGCAACGAGTTCCTCTACATCATCGCGGCCGTCATCGGCGGCTGTCTGATGACCGGCGGCTACGGCTCGGCGATCGGCTCGGCCGTCGGCGCCTTCATCTTCGGCATGACCAGCAACGGCATCGTCTACGCGCAGTGGAACCCGGACTGGTTCAAGTTCTTCCTGGGCGCCATGCTGCTGCTCGCCACGCTGCTGAACGCATGGGTCCGCAAGCGGGCGGAGGCGCGGGCATGAGCACGCCACTGGTGAAGCTGACCGACGTCAGCAAGTACTACGGCAACATCCGCGCCCTCCAGGGCGTCTCCCTGGAGGTGTCGGCCGGCGAGATCACCTGCGTGCTCGGCGACAACGGCGCCGGCAAGTCCACCCTCATCAAGATCATCGCGGGGCTGCACCGGCACGACGCCGGCAGCTTCGAGATCGAGGGCGTCGAGACCGTGCTCGCGAACCCGCGCGCCGCCCTCGACCACGGCATCGCCACCGTCTACCAGGACCTGGCCGTCGTCCCCCTCATGCCGGTCTGGCGGAACTTCTTCCTCGGCTCCGAGCCCACCAAGGGGCGCGGCCCCTTCCGCCGCCTCGACGTGGAGTTCATGCGCGAGACCACCCGCACCGAGCTGCTGCGCATGGGCATCGACCTGCGCGACGTCGACCAGCCCATCGGCACCCTCTCCGGCGGCGAGCGGCAGTGCGTGGCCATCGCCCGCGCCGTCTACTTCGGCGCGAAGGTCCTCGTCCTGGACGAGCCCACCGCCGCCCTCGGCGTCAAGCAGTCCGGCGTCGTCCTCAAGTACGTCGCCGCCGCCCGCGACGCGGGCCTCGGAGTGGTCCTCATCACCCACAACCCGCACCACGCCCACCTCGTCGGGAACCGCTTCGTGCTCCTCAAGCGCGGTGCCATGGCGGGCAGCCACACCCGCGACTCGATCACCCTGGACGAGCTCACCCGGCAGATGGCGGGCGGCTCGGAGCTGGACGAGCTGAGCCACGAGCTGGAGCGGGTGGCAGAATCAGGGGCGACCACCCCATCCGATCAGGCCACCGACAGGGACGAAACGACTCGATGAGCACGTACCGGGACTTCACGCTCGCCCACCGGGGGGCGGCGCGAGGCACCGTCCTGCGGACCGTCGGGACCCGTGAGCGCCGCTCGCTGCGCACCGCCCCGCGCGTCCCGACCGTCGGCATCGACATCGGCGGCACCAAGGTCATGGCCGGCGTGGTCGACGCCGACGGGGTCATCCTGGAGAAGATCCGCACCGAGACCCCGGACAAGTCCAAGAGCCCCAAGGTCGTCGAGGACACCATCGTCGAGCTGGTCCTCGACCTCTCCGACCGGCACGACGTGCACGCCGTGGGCATCGGCGCCGCCGGCTGGGTCGACGCCGACCGCTCCCGCGTGCTGTTCGCCCCGCACCTGGCCTGGCGCGACGAGCCGCTGCGCGACGCCCTCCAGTCCCGGCTCGCGGTCCCGGTCATGGTGGACAACGACGCCAACACCGCCGCCTGGGCCGAATGGCGCTTCGGCGCCGGCCGGGGCGAGGACCACCTCGTCATGATCACCCTGGGCACCGGCATCGGCGGCGCCATCCTGGAGGGCGGCCAGGTCAAGCGCGGCCGCTACGGGGTGGCCGGAGAGTTCGGCCACATGCAGGTGGTCCCCGGCGGGCACCGCTGCCCCTGCGGCAACCGCGGCTGCTGGGAGCAGTACAGCTCCGGCAACGCCCTGGTCCGCGAGGCCCGCGAGCTGGCCGCCGCCGACTCCCCGGTCGCGTACAACATCATCGCCAGGGTCGGCGGCAACGTCCACGAGATCACCGGCCCCCTCATCACCGAGCTCGCCCGCGAGGGCGACGCCATGTGCGTCGAGCTCCTCCAGGACATCGGCCAGTGGCTCGGCGTGGGCATCGCCAACCTCGCCGCCGCCCTGGACCCCTCCTGCTTCGTCATCGGCGGCGGCGTCAGCGCCGCCGACGACCTGCTGATCGGCCCCGCCCGGGACGCCTTCCGCCGCCACCTCACCGGCCGCGGCTACCGCCCCGAGGCCCGCATCGCCAAGGCCCAGCTCGGCCCCGAGGCCGGCATGGTCGGCGCCGCCGACCTCGCCCGGCTCGTCGCCCGCCGCTTCCGCCGCGCCACCCGCCGGCGCGTCGAGCGGCACGAGCGCTACGCGCAGCTGGGCCGGCGCGGCGCCGCGGGCCCCACGGAACCCAAGGATCGGGAACAGCAGTGACACCGCCCTCCCTGCCCCGCCAGGCCTCCTCCCCCGAAGCGGGCGGTACGCAGCCGCCCACCGCCGAGGAGCGCGAGGACCGCCGGCACACCGTACGGCGCCGCTGGGTCACCGCGATCATCATCGTGCTGCTCATCGGGGTCCCGGCGGGCTACCTGTTCGTCTCGGCCCAGCAGAGCCGCGAGAGCGGCCGGGACAAGGCCGCCCGGATCGGCGCGGTCAAGGTGCGCACCGACTGGCCCTCCAAGGTGCAGCGCGGCATCTACGAGGTGCCGGTCCCGATGATGGCCTCCCACGTCGGCTACCTGGAGACCAACAACTGGCACACCAGCCGGCTGTACGTGCAGTTCCAGGTGACCCCCGCGGAACTGGACGCGTTCCTGGCCGGCGTGGGCACGAGCAGGGACGCCCTGACCCCCGGGGTGTCGGTCTCCGACCGCGACGCCAAGGTTGCCGGCTGGAGCTGGAGCCCGACGCACGCGTGGTCCGGGGTCACCCTGGAGGCCGAGGACCCCCGCCCCACCCGCGACATCACGGTCGACTCGACCAACCCGTCGGCCCCCCGCGTCTACGTCGTCTCCACCACCGTGCCGTAGGCCGTGTCCCGCCCCGGCCCCCGGCCTATGGTTGGGATCATGAAGCTCACCAAACGGCTGCACTCCTGCGTCCAGTTGGAGAAGGACGGGCGCGTGCTCGTCATCGACCCCGGCGCCTTCAGCGAACCGGACGCCGGCCTCGGGGCGGACGTCCTGCTGGTCACGCACGAGCACCCCGACCACTTCGAAGAGGGCCGGCTGCGCGCGGCGCTCGATGCGAACCCGGCCGCCGCCCTGTGGACCCTGCGCAGCGTCGCGGACCGGCTGGCCGCGGCCTACCCGGGCCGGGTGCACACGGTCGGCCACGGCGACGCCTTCACCGCCGCCGGCTTCGAGGTCCAGGTCCACGGCGAGCTGCACGCCGTGATCCACCCCGACGTCCCGCGGGTCACGAACGTCGGCTACCTCGTGGAGGGCTCCCTCTTCCACCCCGGCGACGCGCTGACCGTGCCCGGTGTCCCGGTGGAGACGCTGATGCTGCCGGTGCACGCGCCGTGGAACAAGATCGCCGAGGTGATCGACTACGTCCGCGAGGTCAAGCCGGCCCGGGCGATCGACATCCACGACGCCTACCTCGCCGACATCGCCCGGCCCATCTACGACACGGCCCTCGGCAACCTCGGCGGCGCCCCGCACAGCCGCCTCGGCGCAGGTGAGAGCGCCGTGCTCTGACTGTCGGTGCCGGGCGGTAGGTTGGTGTGCATGCGTATCGCCACGTACAACGTCAACTCGATCACCGCCCGGCTGCCGCGCCTGCTGGCCTGGCTGGAGAGCTCCGGCACGGACGTCCTGTGCATCCAGGAGACCAAGTGCTCCGCGGAGCAGTTCCCCGCCGCGGAGCTGCGCGAGCTGGGCTACGAGTCGGTCGTCAACGCCACCGGCCGGTGGAACGGCGTGGCCCTGCTCTCCCGCGTCGGCCTGGAGGACGTCGTGGTCGGGCTGCCCGGCGGCCCCGACTACGAGGGCGTCCAGGAGCCCCGCGCCATCTCCGCCACCTGTGGCGGGGTGCGCGTCTGGTCCGTGTACGTGCCCAACGGCCGCGAGGTCGAGCACGACCACTACGGCTACAAGCTGAACTGGTTCGGCGCCCTGACCACCGCCATCGCCGAGGACGCGGCGGGCACCCGCCCCTTCGCGGTCCTGGGCGACTTCAACGTGGCGCCGACGGACGAGGACGTGTACGACCCGGCGGTCTTCGAGGGCCTCACGCACGTCACCCCGGCCGAGCGGGCCGCCCTGGAGGCCCTGCGCACCGCCGGGCTCGCCGACGTCATGCCGCGCGCGCTCAAGTACGACCGGCCGTACACCTTCTGGGACTACCGCCAGCTCGCCTTCCCCAAGAACCGGGGCATGCGCATCGACCTGGTGTACGGGAACGAGCCCTTCGCGAAGGCGGTCAAGGACGCCTACGTCGACCGCGAGGAGCGCAAGGGCAAGGGTGCCTCCGACCACGCCCCGGTCGTCGTCGACCTGGACGTCTAGAACGACGTCCGCCCGCCTTCCGGGGCGAAGTCCGGAAGGCGGGCGGATCAAGGCGCGCCCTGTGGCCAGCCGGGGATCCTGGTGCCAGGCTGGTCGATATGAACATCCCTTTCCTGGCCAACTGGCTGAACCGGCACGAAGCGGAACAGGGTGCGGGGCTCGCCGCCGCCCTCGCGGATGATCCCGAGGGCGTCGCCGAGCTGTTCTCGGAGTGCGAGATGCTGCGTTCCCAGGCGAGGGCGGCCGGGCTGGAACTCGACCAGACCCCGGCCTCGTTGGAGGACCTGGACCAGCTGATGCCGCGCTGGCGCCGGGACCCGGAGGCCGTGCCCTGGCTGGGCAACGACGCCGGCTTCTACCTCGGGACCGTGATCGTGCGCAGCCTCCCGGGGGCCCGCTGGCAGGTCTGGCCCAACGGCCGGCCGGTGATCCGGCTGGAGTCCGGGCGGGAGCTCGACGTGATCGGGTCGGGGCTGTCCTGGGCGATGACCGGCTCCCCGGAGCTCAGTCAGGCCTACGCCGAGGCCTCGGAGGGCTGAACGAAGGGCCTCCACAGGTCAATGTACGCCAATGTACTTTATGTACCTTTTTGGCGTGTCGAGGTGAAGTCCCCCCGACGGCTGGATAGTTTGCGCTGACCTCGACACACCGACAAGTGGGCAGGGCAGCGTATGGCCGTCGATCCGTTGATCGAGCTGCGGAACGTCAACAAGCACTACGGGAAGTTGCACGTCCTCCAGGACATCAACCTCACCGTCGGCCGCGGGGAGGTGGTGGTGATCATCGGGCCCTCCGGGTCCGGCAAGTCCACCCTCTGCCGAACGATCAACCGGCTGGAGACCATCGAGTCCGGCACCATCACCCTCGACGGCCGCCCCCTGCCCGCCGAGGGCAAGGAACTGGCGGGCCTGCGCGCCGAGGTCGGCATGGTCTTCCAGTCCTTCAACCTCTTCGCGCACAAGACCGTCCTGGCCAACGTCTCGCTCGCCCAGGTCAAGGTGCGGGGGCGCAAGAGGGAGGAGGCCGACAAACGCTCCCGGGAGCTCCTGGACCGGGTGGGCCTCGCCAGCCAGGCCGACAAGTTCCCCGCCCAGCTCTCCGGCGGCCAGCAGCAGCGCGTGGCCATCGCCCGCGCCCTCGCCATGAACCCCAAGGCGCTCCTCTTCGACGAGCCCACCTCCGCCCTCGACCCGGAGATGATCAACGAGGTGCTGGAGGTCATGCAGCAGCTCGCCCGCGACGGGATGACCATGGTCGTGGTCACCCACGAGATGGGATTCGCCCGCTCCGCCGCGAACCGCGTCGTCTTCATGGCCGACGGCCGGATCATCGAGGACCGCACCCCGGAGGCCTTCTTCACCGCCCCCGAGAGCGACCGCGCCCGGGACTTCCTCTCCAAGATCCTCAAGCACTGAGGGGCGGCCCGATGAAGCACACCCTGCGCGCCCTCGCCCTGGCCGCGCTGCTCCTCGCGACCGCCGCCTGCGGCAAGTCCGGCAGCCCCCCGGTCAAGGGCCCCCAGCCCGAGGACCTGCCCGTCTACAAGGTCGACACCGGCTTCTCGCTGCCCCAGTCGCGCACCTGGGAGAAGGCGAAGAAGCGCGGCCGCCTCGTGGTCGGCGTCAAGGAGGACCAGCCGTACATGGGGGAGAAGGACCCCGCGAGCGGCCGCTACTCCGGGTTCGACGTCGAGATCGCCAAGATGATGGCGGCCTCGCTCGGCTTCGACCCGGGGACCATCGAGTTCAAGACCATCGCCTCCGCCAACCGCGAGACCGCCCTGCAGAACGGCCAGATCGACTACTACGTGGGCACCTACACGATCAACGACAACCGGAAGAAGCAGGTCGGCTTCGCGGGGCCCTACTTCATGGCCGGCCAGTCCCTGCTCGTCCGCAGGAACGAGAAGGACATCAAGGGCCCCGAGGACCTCGCCGGCAAGAAGGTCTGCTCCGCCGCCGGCTCCACCCCCTACCAGCGGCTCCAGCGGGAGTTCCCCGAGGCCGTGCTCGTCGCCTACGACACCTACTCGGTCTGCGTGGACAACCTGCTGACCTACCAGGTCGACGCCGTCTCCACCGACGACTCCATCCTCCTCGGCTACGCCGCCAAGGTCCCCGAGGAGCTCAAGGTCGTCGGCAAGCCCTTCTCCAAGGAGCCCTACGGCATCGGCGTCCCCCGCGGCGACAACGCCCTGCGCCTCGCCCTCGACGACGCGCTGGAGGCGGACGAGAAGAACGGCGACTGGAAGAAGGCCTACGAGGCCACCCTCGGCCTCTCCGGCCAGCCCGCCCCCCAGCCGCCCGCCATCGACCGCTACCCGGCGGGCTGAAGGGAGAGCGCACCCCATGAACGTACTCACCGAGAACTTCGCGCTCTACGGCAAGGGATTCCTCGGCACCGTGGAGCTGACCGTCTACGCCTCGCTCGTCGCCCTGGTCCTCGGCTTCCTGATGGCCTCCTTCCGCGTCGCGCCCGTCGGCTCCTTCCGGGTCTTCGGCACGGTCTGGGTGACCGTGCTGCGCAACACCCCGCTCACCCTGCTCTTCTTCGCCGTCCTGCTGGGACTGCCGCGCTTCGGGCTGGTCCTGCCCTTCCAGCTGTTCGCCGTCCTCGCGCTCGGCTGCTACACCTCGGCCTTCATCTGCGAGGCGCTGCGCTCCGGCATCAACACCGTGCCCAAGGGGCAGGGCGAGGCCGCGCGCAGCCTGGGCATGTCCTTCGGGCAGACCCTGGGCACGGTGGTGCTGCCGCAGGCCTTCCGCTCCGTCATCCCGCCCATCGGCTCGACCCTGATCGCCCTCGCGAAGAACTCGGCGATCGCCGGCGCCTTCAGCGTCACCGAGCTGCTGGGCACGTACAAGACCCTGAACGAGCTGGGCTACAGCATCATCTGGACCTTCGTCTGGATCGCCGTCGGCTACCTGATCATCACCCTGTCCATCAGCGCGGTCTTCAACGTGCTGGAGAAGCGCTACGGAGTCGCCCGATGACCGCGCACGCGCTCCACGGGGACCTGGGGTCCACCGCCCTCTACGACCTGCCCGGACCCCGGGCCCAGCGCCGCCACTTCCTCTACGGGATCGCCTCGACGGTGGTGATCCTCGGCCTGCTGGCCTGGATCCTCTACCTGCTCTTCGACACCGACCAGTTCACCGCCGCCAAGTGGAGCCCCTTCGAGTACGAGGGCATCCAGGAACTGCTGCTCAGGGGGCTCGGCAACACCCTGAAGGCCTTCGCTTACGCCTCGGTGCTCTCGCTGGCGCTGGGCGCGGTGCTGGCGACCGGCAGGCTCTCGGTGCACCGTCCGGTGCGCTGGGCGGCCACGCTGTGCGTGGAGTTCTTCCGGGCCATGCCGGTCCTGGTGATGATCTTCTTCATCTTCGTGGCGCTGAAGGTCCAGCCGCTGCCCGCCCTGGTGGCGGGGCTGACCCTGTACAACGGGTCGGTGCTCGCCGAGGTCTTCCGTACGGGCGTCAACGCCGTGGAGAAGGGCCAGCGCGAGGCGGCGTACGCGCTCGGCATGCGCAAGACGCAGGTGATGACCTTCGTGCTGGCACCGCAGGCGGTCCGGGCGATGCTGCCCACGATCATCAGCCAGCTGGTGGTGGCCCTGAAGGACACCTCGCTCGGCTTCCTGATCACCTACGAGGAGTTCCTGCACGCGGGCAAGCTGATCGCCTCCAACCTGGACTACGACCTGCCCTTCATCCCGGTCGTGATGATCATCTCGCCGATCTACATCGGCATGTGCATGCTGCTGTCCTGGTTCGCCACCTGGGTCGCGCGGCGCGAGCGGCGCAGCCTGAAGACCAGGGCCGTCGAGGTCGCGCCCGCCGAACCGG
Source organism: Streptomyces sp. NBC_00158 (assembly GCF_045160885.1). Classification (NCBI taxonomy): domain Bacteria; kingdom Bacillati; phylum Actinomycetota; class Actinomycetes; order Kitasatosporales; family Streptomycetaceae; genus Streptomyces; species Streptomyces sp. NBC_00158. The sequence continues at coordinate 1,165,154 of NZ_CP108161.1, read as the reverse complement.
GCACGCTGCTGCCGGGGAGATAGACGCCCCCCGGCAGCGGCCGCGGATCACTGTTCGCGCAGCGGCACCGAGACGTACGAGGGATCGGTGCGCGGCGAGGAGAAGGTCAGCTGCGCGCCGGCGGGGTTGTGCTCGATGTAGAGCGGGTCGACCGTGTCGACGACGAGGGCCAGGCGGTGGCCCGCGGGCACGTCGTAGGCGGTGGAGAAGAGGTCCAGGTCGACCCCGAAGGACTGCCCGGGGGCCTTCCCGTGGAAGGTGTACGGGGCGTTGCTGACGAGCTTGCCGATGCCGAGCGGGCCCACGTCGTAGAGGTAGGCGACGAAGGTGCCGTCCCCCTTGGTGGGGGTGACGGTGGTGTGCAGGCGTACGGTGCCCCGGATCCGGCGCTCCTCCTCGTGGCGGGGGGACTGCCAGACGGCGGCGAAGGCGCGGGGGAGCAGCGGGATCGAGGCGGTCGGCGGGGCCTTGGCGAACTGGTCGAGGACGCTGGAGAGGAAGAGGATCCCGCCGTTGGCGCCGGAGTCGACGTTGGCCCAGACGTGCTCGCTGTCGGCGAGGGGGAGCTTCTCGGTGCCGCCGGACCCGACCGACTTCCAGTCGGCGTAGCCCTCGTACCCCTCGGTGCTGCGGGACTTGATCTGGACCGGGGCCTCGGCGTCGACCCCGTTGCGCTCGCCCTTGAGGTAGCGGTCGAACCAGCGGTGGGCGTTGGTCCAGGTGTCGTTGGGCAGGCCGAGCAGGCCGGTGGCCTCGGCGGTGGCGTGGTCGCCGGGGCGGAACTCCAGGCGCTTGGGGCCGGTGAGCTTCTCGAAGAAGTCCGCGTACTGGTTCGGCGGGAAGATGGTGTCGCCCCAGGCGTTGCCCAGCATGATGGCGGCGCCGTTGGCGTTGATCCGGCCGACCTGCTCGGAGGCGGAGCGCTTCTTCCCCCACTCGATCATCGCCTGCTCGTTCTCCAGCTTCGAGCCGAGGAAGTCGCCGAGGATCTGCTGGAGTTCGGGGCCGGGGCGGCCGGTGAGGAAGCCGGCGGCGCCGAGCATGCCGGCGGCCTGGAGGTGCTGGGTGCGGCCGGAGTAGATGGACTCGATGAGGTCGGCCCAGCCGCTGAGGGCCACCACGGCCTTGACGCGCGGGTCGTGCGCGGAGGCCAGCAGGCTGATGCCCGCCCCGTACGAGACCCCGCCCAGGCCGATCCGGCCCGGGTCGGCGGGGGCGTTGGCGAGGGCCCAGTCGATGACGGCGGAGACGTCGGCGATGTCCGCCGGTCCGGCGGTCTCGATCTGCCCGCCGGAGAGCCAGAAGCCGCGGGAGGTGTAACTCACCACGACGTAGCCGGAGTCGGCGAGCTGCTTGGCCTGGGCGATGTATTCGATCTGCGGCATGCCCCAGCTCGTGGGGAGCACGATCAGCGGGTACTTCCGGCCGGGTTCGGCGCCGGCCGGGGTGAAGACGTTGCCCTTGAGCGTGATGCCGCCGGAGCCGGGGATGTCGTGGAAGCGCACCTGCGAGGAGGCGTCGGTCTGCGAGGTGGCGGCGGCGGGGGCCGCCTGGGCCTGATGGGGGGACAGGCCCAGGGCGGCCGCCGCGAGCAGTGCGGCCGCGGCCGCTGCGGTGGTGGGGCGGGTTCTCATCGATCGCTCCTCGCGTGCGCCGGTGTCCGAAAGTGACCCGACGGTAACGGGAGGGGCTTACTCAAGGTAACCCGTGAGTAAGTTACGTAGCGGTAACAATTGAGGAGGGGTCAGCGGCCGCCCCTGCGGTCAGCCCTGCTGGGTGCCGCCGCCGGCCAGGGCGCTCTTCGCCTTCCACTGGTCCCACGAGAGGTTCCACTCGCCGTACCCGTTGCCGAGTTCGGCGTTGCCCTTGGAACCGCTGCCGACCACCTCGAAGGGGTCGCCGACCTGCACCCGCTCGTAGAAGGACTTGGCCTCGGCGTCGCTCATGCCCACGCAGCCCGAGCTGGAGTTGACGCGGCCGAAGTTGGCGGCGTTCCAGGGCGCGGCGTGCGCGTACATGCCCGACCAGGTGAGCCGCATCGAGTAGTCGACCATCTTGTCGTAGGAGTCGCCCAGGCCCACCGTCTGGGAGTCCATCCGGATGGTGCCCTCCTTCGACATCAGCACCATCTTCCCGGACCAGGAGGCCTTCTGGCCGCCGGGCGTGCCCGCCGAGACCGGGATGGTCTTCACGGTCTGGCCGTCCTCGGTCACCGTCATCTTCTTGGTGTCCAGGCTGACCTCCATCCGGCGGTCCTTGCCTATCTTGAACTCGGTGTTGTAATCGCGTGCGAAGAGCCCACCGCCGGATCCGGAGTCCACGCCATTCAGCTTCATGTCGACCTTCACGTCGGTTCCGGACTTCCAGTACTCCTTCGGCCGCCAGTCCACCCGGTCCTTGCCGGAATAGTCCTTGAACCAGCCCCAGGAACCCTCGGCGTTGTCCGAGGTGGTGACCTTCAGCTGCTTCTCGACCTCGGCCTTGTTCTTCACCGGATTGTCGAAGACCAGCGAGACGGGCATCGCGACGCCCACCGTGCTGCCCTTCGGGATGTTGATGGAGACCTTGTTCACCTTGTCCGCGGGCGAGGTCTTGAACTGGGTGCTCGCGCTCTGGCTGGAGGTGTTCTGCGCCTCGACCTTGTAGTCGGTGCCGGGGGAGGCGTTGCGCTCCGAGGTCCAGGTCCGGCCGTCGGCGGATATCTGCCCCGCCAGCTCCCCGCCCTTGCCGTCGGTGACCTTGACCAGGGAGAACTTGCCGTCGGCGAGGGTCACCTTCACCGGCTCGCCGGCCTTGACCTGGTCGCCGGCGAGGTTCACCGAGATCGCCATGTCCGGGCCCTTCTCCGTCCCGCCGCCCTTGCCGTCGGCGCCCGCCTTCCCGCCGGAGTCACCGCCCCCGCAGGCGCTGAGCGCGAGGGTGAGCAGCGCGGTGCCCGCCAGCATCGCGTGACGGGTGCGGCGGCGCGGAAGCGCGGTGCGGCGTGTACGGCTCAACGAAAACCCCTCCGAAACAACGGTCGTCCACAGGTAAGGAGCGAATGCGGCCACATTAGGTTGCGCATTCGCCGGAAAAACTCCCCGGGGTCGTTGTGACATGGGCCGCAGCGGAACTGTTGCCATCCGGTCACATTCGGGAGGGCCTTGCGGAATCCGGCCGTCCGGAATCCTGTCGCCCGGAATTGGCCAACGGCCGCCTCCGGGGCGGGAAAAGGACCTTCCGCACCGGGACGCGGGCCAAAGGACCCTACCGGCAGCCGAATTCGCCCGGCCCCGGCGGCCGGGTTACCCTCCACCTTCGGCTCGGCGAAGGGAAGGACCCCGATGTACGGATCCACCAGCAGCGCGGCACCGGGCGCGGCCCCCACGGGCCCGCCGCCGCCGGAACCGGCCCCCGCGACGGCGGCGTCCGCGACCCCGGCGAAGACCTCGGTGCTGCGCAGCGGCGCGCTGATGGCGGCCGGCTCCGTCGTCTCCCGCGCCACCGGATTCGTCCGCTCCGCCGTGGTCCTCGCCGCGCTGGGCGCCGGGTTCCTCGGTGACGGCTACACCGTCGCCAACACGGTCCCGAACATCATCTACATGCTGCTCATCGGCGGCGCCCTCAACGCCGTCTTCGTCCCCGAGCTGGTCCGCGCCGCCAAGGAGCACCGCGACGGCGGCGCCGCGTACACCGACCGGCTGCTGACCGCCTGCACCGCGGCCCTCCTCGCGCTCACCGCCGCCGCCGTCCTCGCCGCGCCGCTCGTCGTCGACGCGTACACCCCCGCCTCCTACACGGACGCCCAGCGCGCCACGGTCGTCGCCCTGGCCCGCTTCTGCCTCCCGCAGATCCTCTTCTACGGGCTGTTCACCCTGCTCGGCCAAGTGCTCAACGCACGCGGCCGGTTCGGCGCGATGATGTGGACCCCGGTCCTCAACAACATCGTCATCATCGGCGTCTTCGGCTTCTTCCTGTACGCCTCCGGCGGCGGCCGCGACGCCCTCGACGCCGCCGACACCCGGCTGCTGGGCATCGGCACCACCGCCGGGATCGTCGTCCAGGCCCTCGCCCTCGTCCCCTCCCTGCGCGCCGCCCGCTTCCGCTGGCGCCCCCGCTTCGACTGGCGCGGCAGCGGCCTCACCCGCCCCCTGCGCAACGCGGGCTGGCTGGTCGTGCTCGTCCTCAGCAACCAGATCGCCTACTGGGTGGTGACCAAGCTGTCCACCACCGTCGGCGACCGGGCACCCGGCTTCGGCTACGCCGCCTACACCAGCGCCTACCAGCTGTGGATCGTCCCCCAGGGCATCATCACCGTCTCCCTCGTCACCGCCCTCATGCCCCGGATGAGCTCGGCGGCCGCCGACGGCGACCTCACCGCCGTCCGCGAGGACGTCTCGTACGCACTGCGCTCCAGCGCCGCCCTCGTGGTCCCCGCCGCCGCGCTCTTCGCCGCCCTGGCCCCCTGGGTGATGGACTGCGTCTCCGGATACGGCAAGGTCACCGCCGCCGAGGTCGGGGCCATGGCCGGCATGCTCGCCGCCTTCGCCCCCGGCCTGATCGCCTACTCCGCCCAGTACGTGCTCGCACGCGGCTTCTACGCCCTCTCCGACACCCGCACCCCCTTCTTCCTCAACCTGGTCATCGTCGCCCTCAACGCCGGACTGTCCTACGCCGCCTACCTGCTCCTGCCGGAGCGCTGGGCCGTCACCGGCATGGCCGCGGCCACCTCCCTCGCCTTCGTCGGGGGCGCCGCCGTCACCGCGTACGCCCTCTCCCGGCGGCTCGGCCCGCGCCGGAGGGCCCGCGCCACCGCCCTCGCCACGCACCTGCGGCTGCTCGCCGCCTGCCTGCCCGCCGCCGCGGCCGCGTACGGTGCCGCCCGCGCCGCCGACGGCACCGGTTCCTTCGCCGCCGCCGGCGCGGGAACCGCCGCGCTGGCCCTGGTCGTCGTACTCCTCGCCCGGCCGCTGCGCCTGGCCGAGATCACCGACCTGCTGGACTCCCTGCGCCGGAAGGTCGGCCGATAGCGGGAGGAACCCACATGAACCACCCTGGAATACTGACCGGATGCCACGCGTACTGCTGATCGAGGACGACCCTTCCATCCGGGAAGGGGTCGGCCTCGGCCTGCGCCGCCGCGGCCACGAGGTGAGCGCCGCCGCCACCGGCGAGGAGGGACTGGCCCTCATGGCCGGCTTCCGCCCCGAGCTGGTCCTGCTGGACCTGATGCTGCCCGGCATCAACGGTGTACAGGTCTGCCGCCGGATCCGCGAGACCAGCCAGGTCCCGATCATCATGCTCACCGCGCGCGGCGACGACTTCGACATCGTCGTCGGCCTTGAGGCCGGAGCCGACGACTACATCGTCAAACCCGTCCGCACCGAGATCATCGAAGCCCGCGTCAAGGCCGTCCTGCGCCGCCTCAAGGGCCCCGGCGGCCTGCCCGGCGTGGAACGCCACGGCGAACTCGCCATCGACCGCGCCGGACTGACCGTCGCCAAGAACGGCGAACGCATCGCCCTCGCACCCAGCGAGATCAAACTCCTCCTCCACCTGTCCGCCACACCCGAACAGGTCTTCTCCCGGCAGCAGCTGCTGGAGTACGTGTGGGAGCACAGCTACCACGCCGACGCGCGGCTCGTGGACGCCTGCGTGCGCCGGCTCCGCAACAAGGTCGAGGACCCCGACCGCCACCCCCGCTACATACAGACCGTGCGGGGCTTCGGCTACCGCTTCGGCCCGCTGTAGACCGTGCGCCGCCTCCCGCCGCTCGGCCTGCGCACCCGGCTGATCGCCGCGTTCCTGCTCGTCGCCACCATCTGCGCCGTCAGCACCGCCGCCCTCACCTACCGGCAGGCCCGCAGGGCCGTGCTGACCCAGAGCCAGGACACCGCCGTCAGCACCCTGCGCGACCAGCTGGAAGGCCAGGGCATGAGCCTGCCCATGGACCGCCAGCAGCTCCAGCGCCTCGTCAACGACCTGGGCAAACGCGGAAAACCCCACTCCTGGGTGGTCTACGGGGAGTACGGCACCCTGCGCGCCTCCTCCAACGGCACCCCCACCACGTCCGCCGTCCTCACCGAGAAGCTCCGCGACCAGGTCGCCGCCAACCCGCACGGAGCCTTCCAACGGGTGGAGGACGCCCGCGGCGAGCCCTACCTCACCATCGGCATGCCCGCCGTCTTCACCCGCAACGGCAACCGCGAGCCCACCGGCGTCACCGTCTACGCCGTCATGCCGCTCACCAGCGAACAGCAGACCGTCGACGCCATGGTCGAAGCCGCCAAACAGGGCGCCGTACCGGGCCTGGCCATCTCCCTCGTACCCGCCCTGCTCGCCGCGCGCAGCGTCCTGCGCCCCGTACGCGACATGCGGCGCGCCGCACAGAACCTGGGCCGGGGCCGCCTCGACACCCGCATCACCGTCAGGGGCGCCGACGAACTCGCCGGCCTCGCCCGCACCTTCAACGAGACCGCGGGCGCCCTGGAGGAATCCGTCACCGAACTGCGGGAGGCCGAGGCCCGGGCCCGCCGCTTCGCCGCCGACGTCTCCCACGAACTGCGCACCCCGCTCGCCGGGATGCTCGCCGTCACCGAAGTGCTCGACGAGGACGCCGACGGCCTCGACCCCGACACCGCCAAGGCCCTGCGGCTGATCAGCACCGAGACCGGGAAACTCGCCGTCCTCGTCGAGGACCTGATGGAGATCTCCCGCTTCGACGCCCGCGCCGCCGAACTCAACCTCGACGACGTGGACGTCGCCGAAGCCGTCGGCAAGACCCTCGAACGCCGCCGCTGGGACGACGACCGGGTCACCACCGACCTCCCCGAAGGGATCCGCGCCCGGCTCGACCCGCGCCGCTTCGACGTGGTCCTCGCCAACCTCGTCGGCAACGCCCTGCGGCACGGCGAAGCCCCCGTACGGGTCCGCGTACGCGCCCAGGAACACCCCGGCGGGCCGCGCCTGCTGCTGGAGGTCGCCGACAGCGGACCGGGCATCGCCGAGGACGTCCTCCCGCACATCTTCGACCGCTTCTACAAGGCCGACGCCGCCCGCGCCCGCTCCGCCGGCAGCGGCCTCGGACTCGCCATCACCCTGGAGAACGTGCGGCTCCACGGCGGCACCCTGACCGCCGCCAACGCCCCCGACGGGGGAGCCGTGTTCACCCTCGACATGCCCCTGGAGGCCACCGCATGAGCCGGACGCGGACCCTCGCCCCGGCCGCGGCCCTGCTCGCCCCGGCCCTCCTGCTCACCGGCTGCGGGATCAAACCGACCGGCGTCGTGGAGAGCGGCGCGGCCGCCAAGGTGGCCGTCGCCGCACCCGCCCGCACCTCGATGGCCTACTTCGTCACCCCCGAGGGGCGACTGGTCCCCTCACCCCAGCCCGAACACACCCGCGACGGCCCCCGGGGCAGCCTGACGGGACTCCTCGGCGGCCCCGGAGCCCCGGAACTGGAAGCCGGACTCGGCACCCGGCTCCCCCCGGTCGACGGCAGGCAGCTGAACGAGATCGGCGTCGGCTTCACCGCCCGCGACCGGGTGGAGGCACGACTCCCCTTCCCCGTCGCCGACCTGGACCCCATCGGCCGCCGCCAGCTCGTGTGCAGCGCCCTGTCCACCCTCGCCCCCGCCTTCGACGTGGTGCTGCGCGGCACCGACACCGCCCTGGAGGCCGCACGCTGCGAACCCGGCGGCCGCGCCGACTGACACCCCCTTGCGGCCGGCCAGCCGCCCCGCCACCGTGTGGACCATGGAACGCGCCGCCCGGCCCACCGGCATCCCCGACGTCTTCGACCCCCGCGTCTACGCCGAGGGCGTCCCGCACGAGCGCTACCGGCTGCTGCGCGAACGGCACCCCGTGGCCTGGCAGGAGGAGCCCGGACTCCAGGGCTGGCCCGCCGGTCCCGGCTTCTGGGCCGTCACCCGGCACGCCGACGTCGTCCGCGTCCTGCGCGACCACACCGCGTACTCCTCCTGGCTCGGCGCCACCCAGATCCGCGACCCCGACCCCGCCGACCTGCCGTTCCTGCGCAGCACCATGCTCAACCAGGACCCTCCGGACCACGGCCGGCTGCGCCGCCTGGTCTCCCGCGCCTTCACCCCCGCCCGGGTCGACGCCTTCGCGGACCGCGCCCGCGAGCGCGCCCGCACCCTCCTCGCCGCCGCCCGGGACGCCGCCGAGGACGGCGGCGCCGACGTGGTGCGCGCCGTCACCGACGAGTACGCCCTGCTCAACCTCACCGACCTGCTCGGCGTCCCGCCCGCCGACCGGGGCCTGCTGCTGGAGTGGACCGTGCGCGTCATCGGCTACCAGGACCCCGAAGACGCCCCCGAACCCCTCCTCGGCCCCGACGGCACACCGCTGAACCCGCGCTCCCCGGCCCTGCTCGGCGAGATGTTCGGCTACGCCCGGGAACTGGCCGCGCACAAACGCGCCCACCCCGGCGACGACGTGATGACCGCCCTCGCACAGGCCGGACTGGCCCCCGCCGAACTGGAGATGTTCTTCTTCCTGCTCACCGTCGCGGGCAACGACACCGTACGCAGCGCCGCGCCCGGCGGCCTCCTCGCCCTGGCCGCGGACCCCGACGCCTACCGGACCCTCGCCGACGGCAAGGCCCCCCTCGACCGGGCCGTCGAGGAACTCCTGCGCGTCCACCCGCCGGTGCTCAGCTTCCGCCGCACCGCCGCCCGCGACACCGAACTCGCCGGCACCCCGATCCGCGCCGGCGACAAGGTCGTGGTCTTCCACGCCTCCGCCAATCACGACGAGCGCGTCTTCACGGACCCGGACCGGCTCGACCTCGACCGCTCCCCGAACCCGCACGTCTCCTTCGGCGACGGCCCGCACGTCTGCCTCGGCGCCCACTTCGCCCGGCTCCAGCTGCGCACCCTCTACGAGGAGTGGCGCACGGCGATGCCCGCGCCCGAACTCACCGGCCCGCCGCGCCGGCTGGTGTCGAACTTCATCAACGGCATCACCCGGCTGCCGCTGCGGGTGTCCGCGCCGCGGCGGTGACGTCCGCCACCAGCTCCGTCACGTCCGGGCCGTAGGCGTCGGAGTTGACCACCTTCAGCACCAGGCAGAAGGACTTCCCGCGGTGCCCGCGCGCCAGCTCCTCGTGGTTGCGGGCCAGGTACCGGGCCGCCGCCTGGTTGCTGTTGGCGGTCTGCCCCGACAGCAGGAAGACCGGCCGCGCCCCCTGCCCGGTCGTCAGCCGGGCCAGCAGCACGTACTCGGCCAGGCCCGGCTCCCAGCGGTACGTATCCCCGCCGACGGCGATCGCCCCCCGGTCCGGGCCGGCCTCGGCCGACCGGTCGACCCGCACCCCCGGGAGCAGCGAGTGCAGGTGCGCCACCGTACGGGAGTTGGACGCGGGCCCGCCGACGCAGAACTCGGCGCGCTCGCCGAAGCCCTGCCGCGCCTCGTGGGTGACGACCTGCACCGTCGCGCCGCAGTCCTTTATCAGGGCCGATATCTCCAGCAGCGCGAAGGCGTCGTTGCGGTGCAGCGAGCTCTCCGTGCCGCCCATCTGGCGGTTCACCACGAACAGGCAGTCCGCCCCGGTCGGCAGTCCGAAGAACGCCTGCTTGCGGCGGAGCGCCCGCCGCCACAGGTACGTCCGCGCGAACCAGCCGAAACCGCCGCTGACAGCGGTGGCCACCACCCCGAGCACGATGTTGCGCACGTCGTCGTTCATGCGGCGGATGGTAGCCGTCACGCCGCCGTCATGACGCGGCCCGCCCCGTGAAGTTAGGCTGCCGACCCTAGGTCTGACAGGCAGTCGACTGGAGGAACCGGATGCGCGCTTCCGCCGCACGTCAGTTAGCGTTCGCAGCCCTCGCCGGGGCGCTCGTCTCCACCGGGGCCGCCGCCCCGCCGCAGCAGGCCCCCGCCCCGCCCAAGGTGCCCGTCGCCGCCGGCTACGGCGGGGCCGTCGCCAGCGTCGACGCGGACGCCTCCGCCGCCGGCATCGCCGTACTGCGGGCCGGCGGGAACGCCGTGGACGCGGCCGTCGCAGTCGCCGCCGCGCTCGGGGTCACCGAGCCGTACTCCGCCGGGATCGGCGGGGGCGGCTACTTCGTCTACTACGACGCCTCCTCCCGCCGGGTGCACACCATCGACGGCCGCGAGACCGCGCCCGCGACGGCCACCGCCACCCTCTTCCAGGAGAACGGCGTCCCCATCCCCTTCGCAGAGGGCCAGACCAGCGGCCGCTCGGTCGGCGTCCCCGGCACCCCCGCCACCTGGAAGAGCGCCCTCGACGCCTGGGGCAGCCGCCCGCTGGCCCAGCTCCTGCGCCCCGCCGAGAAGCTGGCGCGCGACGGCTTCAAGGTCGACGGCACCTTCCGCGCCCAGACCGAGGCCAACCAGGACCGCTTCAAGGACTTCCCCGCCACCCGCGAGCTGTTCCTGCCCGGCGGCCAACTGCCCGTCGTCGGATCCACGTTCAAGAACCCGGACCTCGCCGCCACCTACGCCGAACTCGCCCGCAAGGGCACCGGCGCGCTCTACCGGGGCCCGATCGCCGAGGACATCGTCAACACCGTCCGCAAGCCCCCCGTCGACCCGGCCGCCACCCGCAACGTCCGCCCCGGCGACCTGACCACCGCCGACCTGCGCGCGTACGCCACCAAGAGGCAGGCCCCGACGCAGGTCGGCTACCGGGGCCTGGACGTCTACAGCATGGCGCCGTCCTCCTCCGGCGGCACCACCGTCGGCGAGGCGCTCAACATCCTGGAGCGCACCGACCTTTCGCGGCTGTCCCAGACGCAGTACCTGCACCGCTACATCGAGGCCTCCCGGATCGCCTTCGCCGACCGGGGACGCTGGGTCGGCGACCCGGCCGCCGAATCCGTGCCCACCCGCGAGCTGCTCTCCCAGCGGTTCGCGGACTCGCGCGCCTGCCTCATCAAGCCCGACCGTACGCTGACCAGCCCGCTGGCCCCCGGCGACCCCCGCAACCCGGTCCCCTGCGCCACCACGGGCGAGACCGCCCCCACCACCTACGAGGGGGAGAACACCACGCACCTGACGGTCGCCGACCGCTGGGGCAACGTGGTGTCCTACACCCTGACCATCGAGTCCACCGGCGGCAGCGCCATCACCGTCCCCGGGCGGGGCTTCCTGCTCAACAACGAGCTGACCGACTTCTCCTTCGCCCCGGCGGCCCCCGGGGTCCCCGACCCGAACCTGCCCGGCCCGGGCAAGCGCCCGCGCTCGTCCATGTCCCCGACCATCGTCCTGGAGCACGGCCGTCCGGTCCTCGCCGTCGGCTCCCCGGGCGGCGCCACCATCATCACCACCGTCCTGCAGACCCTGACCGGCCACCTGGACCGGGGCCTGCCGCTGGTCGACGCCATCGCGGCCCCGCGCGCCAGCCAGCGCAACCAGACCACCACCGAGCTGGAACCGGGGCTGTGGAACAGCCCGCTGCGCACCGAGCTGGAGGCCCTGGGCCAGGCCTTCCGGCAGAACCCGGAGATCGGCGCCGCGACCGGCGTCCAGCGGCTGCCGGACGGCCGCTGGCTGGCGGCGGCCGAGACCACCCGCCGGGGCGGCGGCTCGGCGATGGTCGTACGGCCGTACGGCGCGCCGTAGCGGCTCCGCGTCCCACGGGTCACGCCGCCCCGCGGCGTGACCCGTGCGGCACCCGGTCCCGGGCAGCCGCCTACGCGGACGCGGGGCCGGACAGCACGAAGCCGGCGTACCCGCTGCGGGCCGCGGCGTCGCACTGCGCCCGGTACCGGTCCAGCCCGCCCGCGTAGGCCAGGAACACCCGCGGCTTGCCCGGTACGTTCGCTCCCGTGTACCAGGAGTCCACGGCCGCGTAGAGCGTCCGGCCGGCGACCTCCGCCACGTGGGCGACCCAGGCCTCCTCGGCCTCCGGCGCCGCGTCGATCTCCGTGAGGCCGCTGCGCCCCAGGTGGGCGATGCAGTCGGTGATCCACTCCACCTGCTGTTCCAGGGACACCGCGATGTTGGTGAGGACGGACGGGCTGAGCGGGCCGACGACGGTGAACAGGTTGGGGAAGCCGGCCGACATGAGCCCCAGATGGTGCCGCGGGCCGTCCGCCCACTTCTCCCGGAGCGTCACGCCGCCCTTGCCGGTGATGTCGATGGCCAGCTGGGAGCCGGTCAGGGCGTCGAAGCCGGTGGCGAAGACGATCGTGTCGAAGGGGTGCTCCCCGTCCGAGGTCAGGACGCCCCGGGGCGTGATCCTTTCGATCGGCGTCGTGCGCAGGTCCACCAGCCGCACGTGCGGCCGGTTGTACGTGGCGTAGTAGCCGGTGTCCAGGCAGGGCCGCTTGGTCGCGAAGGGGAACGTCCGCGGGGAGAGGAGTTCGGCCGTCGCGGGGTCGGTGACGACCGACCGGATCTTGGACCGGACGAACTCGGCCACGGTCTCGTTGGCCTTCGCGTCGGTCAGGACGTCGGTGTAGGTGCGGAGCAGTCCGCTGAGCAGTCCCGAGCTCCAGGCGGCTTCGTAGGCGGCCGTGCGTTCCGCCTCGTCCGCCTCCAGGGCCGACCGGGTCGGCGGTTCGAAGACGGTCCCGCCCCGGGAGAGCCGCTGGGCCTGCCGGAACTCCGGGTACCGGGCCTTGAGGGCGGCGGTCTCCGCGCTCCGCAGCGGGCGGTTGTGGGCCGGGAGCGCGTAGGCGGGGGTGCGCTGGAAGACGGTGAGCGCGGCGGCCTCCTCGGCGATGACGGGGACGGCCTGGACGCCCGAGCAGCCGGTTCCGATGACGGCGACCCGGCGGCCGGCGAAGGAGACCTCCTCACGGGGCCAGCGGGCGGTGTGGTGGAGGTCCCCCGTGAAGGTGTGCGCCCCGGGGATCCCGGGGTCCTTGGGGCGGGACATGCAGCCCGAGGCCAGGACGAGGAACCGGGCGGTGACGGTCCGGCCGGTGTCCGTGGCGACCTGCCAGGCGTGCCGTTCCTCGTCGTACGCGGCGCGGGTGACCCGCGTGCGCAGGCTGACGTGCTCGCGCAGGCCGAAGCGGTCGGCGACGTGCTGGACGTAGCGCAGGATCTCCGGCTGGGACGCGTAGCGCTCGCTCCACTCCCACTCCTGGTCCAGCTCGGGGGAGAAGGAGTACGAGTACGAGGTGCTCTCGACGTCGCAGCGCGCGCCGGGGTACCGGTTCCAGTACCAGGTGCCGCCGATGTCGTCTCCCGCTTCGAAGACCACCGTCTCCAGGCCGAGTTCGCGCAGTCTGTACAGCTGGTAGAGGCCGGAGAGCCCGGCCCCGACCACGACGGCGTCGACCGGGCGGGCGGAGGTGTCGTCCATCGGTGTCCCTCCCCGAGGGTGGCGTGGTGTGACATGAGGGGTGTGGTGGCGCGGTGGCGGCGGAGGCGCCCGGCGCAGGAGCGACATCCTGGTGCACACCGGGCGTCACGGGAAGGGGAGTTATTCACCCGTACGGCTTTTCCCCATTTCCTTGGCCGGATATCGCCGGATCCGGCGACACCGTGAAGAATGCGCCACTTTCCCGCATGCGGGCGCCGCTTGGCCATTATGCGACGGTGACTTGAACCCCGGCCCTGAGGTAATCTCCAGGCAAAGAGGTGTTCGCGTGGTCGTCAAGCGCACCCGTTGGCGTCCTGCCGCCCCGCTATGGGTGCGGGCGTCGGCCCATTTCGAATCGCCTCGCTTCACATCACCGCGTCGACGATGACGCGGAAGCACCGGCGTGCGCCCTCGGCGTGCGCCGGCACATCCATCGACTGATGACCTGAACACACCGCGCCCGGCTCCCCCATGGCCCTGGCGCAGGAGAAAGGCCACCATGAAGTCCCTGGTTGACCACGCACGGTCCTTTGCCGCCCAAGTGGCGGAACGTGCCGACGAGTTCACCGTTCTCGGCGCCGGGCAGAGTCCCGAAGCGCTGTTCATCACCTGCTCCGACTCCCGCGTGGTGCCATCGCTGTTCACCGGCGCCCGCCCCGGTGAACTGTTCGAGCTCCGCACGGCGGGCAACATCGTGCCCGACTACCGCGGCCACCACCCCGCCGCCGAGACGGCCACCATCGAGTACGCGGTCAGAGTGCTCGGGGTCCGCGACGTCATCGTGTGCGGGCACTCCCACTGCGGTGCGGTCAACGCCCTGGTGAGCGGCGGCGACCTCACCGGCCTGCCCGCGGTGCGGGGCTGGCTGGAGCACGCGGCCGGCCGGCCCGAGACGACCGAACCCCTCGCCCCGGACCTCGCCGAGGCCGTCCAGCGCCACGCCGTGACCCAGCTGGAGCGGCTGCACACGCACCCGTGCGTCGCGGAGCGGGTGGCGGACGGCACCTTGGGGGTCCACGCCTGGTACTACGAGGTCCACACCGGAGCCGTGCAGGTGTACGGGCCGCACGACGGCTCCTTCAGGCCGCTGTGATCCGCATCCGCCCGCCTCACGGGCCACCCGGTACACCGTCCCTCCAGCCCTGGCCACGCAAGGAAGTCCGCTGATGCCCCTCACCCTGAAGAAACCCCCTCATCTGCGGCGTGACGCGTTGGCCTCCCTCGTCGTCTTCCTGGTCGCCCTGCCCCTGTGCGTGGGCGTCGCCGTCGCCTCCGGAGTGCCCGCCGAACTCGGTCTGATCACCGGCATCGTCGGGGGCCTGGTCGTCGGCTTCCTGCCCGGCAGCTCCCTCCAGGTCAGCGGTCCGGCCGCGGGCCTGACCGTCCTGGTCTTCGAGGCCGTCCAGGAGTTCGGCCTCGGCACCCTGGGCCCCATCGTCCTGGCCTCCGGTCTGATCCAACTCCTGCTGGGCGCGTTCCGGTTCGGCCGCTTCTTCCGTGCCATCACGGTCGCGGTCGTGCAGGGGATGCTCGCGGGGATCGGGCTGGTGCTGATCTTCGGGCAGCTCTACACCATGGCCGACGTCAAGCAGCCCCGTTCCGGATTCGACAAGATCACCGGTCTGCCGGGTCTGGCCGTCGAGATCGCCCGCTCCGGTCCGGCCCTGACCGCGTTCGCCATCGGGGCGGGCACCATCGCCGTCCTCGTCCTGTGGAAGAAGCTCCCGGCCAGGGTCCAGGCGGTCCCCGCCCCGCTGGCCGCGGTCGCCCTGGCCACGGCCGTCACCGCGGCGGCCGGCTGGTCGGTCCCCCGTGTCGACGTACAAGGCCTGGTCTCGGCGATCCAGCCCCCGGGGATGTCCGACTTCGCCGCACTGGGCAGCCTCGCCGTCCTCGGCACGGTCATCGCCTTCGCCCTGATCGCCTCGGCCGAGAGCCTGTTCAGCGCGGCTGCGGTCGACCGGATGCACGACGGCCCGCGCACCGACTTCGACAAGGAACTGATGGCGCAGGGCGCGGGCAACGCCGTCTGCGGCGTGTTCGGCGCCCTCCCCCTGACCGCCGTCATCGTGCGCAGCGCCGCCAACGTCCAGGCCGGTGCCCGGACGAAGCTCTCCCGCATCCTGCACGGCCTGTGGCTCGTGCTGTTCGCCGCCCTCCTCCCGGCCGCGATCGGCGTCATCCCCCTGGCCGCGCTCGCCGGCGTCCTCGTCCACGCGGGCTGCAAGCTCATCCCCGTCAAGGACCTGCCGCCGCTGTGGCGTTCGCACCGGGGCGAGGTCGTGGTCCTGGCCGCCACCGCGATCGCCATCATCACCACGAGCATGTTCGAAGGCGTCCTCCTCGGCATCGCCCTCGCCGTGGTCAAGAGCGCCTGGGAGACCTCCCACGTGCAACTCAACGTCCACGAGACGACCGACGGCCGGTTCCTCGTCACCCTCACGGGGTCCGCCACCTTCCTGCGCCTGCCCCACATGCTCGAAACCCTCGAAGGGCTCCCCGCGGACCATCCCGTGGAACTCGACCTCTCGGAACTGCGGCACCTCGACCACGCCTGCCGCATCACCCTGGAGAACTGGGCGCAACAGCGCGGGGCCACCATCGGGGCACTCGCGAGAACCTGACCGACCGGAATTCCGAGGCCGGCGCCGATCCACGGCCCGGCCTTCGGCATGCGGGTGGTGAAAAGGCTCGGATCCGATCATCGATATCCCGGATCCGATGAAACCGCGCGCCCGAAAATCGCAGCGAAGGACGGCACTCTTTTCGGCCCCTCCCTGCCGGTTACGCGCCATCCCTTTGTCTCCTCTTGACCCTTGCTTGCCCTCTTCTTTAACTTGATGGAGCGGTGGCGGATGGCGATATCCGCCGCCCCCTTTCCCCATTACCGGAGGTATTGCCATGGAGCAGCTCATCCGCACGATGACCCAGGACGACGTCTGGCGCCGCTGGGTCGAGGCCAACTCCGTCCAGGGCGCGAAGGACGGGTGTATCAGCGCCTCGCCGAAGGAGGGCTGCATCAGCCTGGCCGGCAAGGCCGGCTGCATCTCCTGAAGCACGGGCCCCGGGCCGGAGCGCGGCGGAGGAAACGGTTCTCCGCCCGCCCGCCCGGTCCGGGGCCCGCACCCGGTGGACCCCCTCACGCCCCGGCCCTCGGGCCCCCGACCGAAAGTGGCCATGGACGGCACAGCCACCCCGACCGGTATCCCGCATTCGCAGGGCCTCCCGGTCCCCGACGTCATCGACTGCGTCCGGGACATCCCGGTCTACCGATCCGCCCTCGACCAGGGCGCGTTCCCCATCCTGGAGAAGCCCGAGATCGCCCGGGGCTTCCCGGACAACTGGATGACCCCGCGCCTGGCCGCCGCCCTGGAGTCCGGCGAAGCCGAGTACGTCTGGTCTACCGGCACCCACCACGCCCGCATGCGGCTCATCCGGCCGCCCTACTTCCTGCTGCGCTCCTACTACCGGCTGTGGAGCGAGCACCCCGACCTGGCGAAGACGTGGGAGAGCGGCTGCCTGCGGGTCTCGCTGACCACGGTCCTCGCCACCGAGCACGTGGCCCGCGTCAACGCCCGCCTGGGCGGCACCGAGCCGGCCGCCTCGCCGACCCTGGAGGACCGCAGGCTCGACGAGCGCACCCTGTACCTCAACACGCGCCTCGACCCCGCGCAGTGGGACCGGGCGGACGTCGAGCGCATGCTGGCAGAGATGCGCGCGGTCAGCTCCGCACACCCCGACGGGGCCTACCACCTGGACTGCTCCGGGTACCACCTCGCCCACCTGGTGCACCGCGCCGCGGAGTTCGGCCTGCTCGCGCCGGAGTCGTTCCCCCGGCCGGCCAGCATCGTCACCGCGTACGAGTACACCCCGGCCAACGTCCGGCGGTACCTCGCGCAGCGGTTCGGCGTGCCGGTGATCGACCTCTTCGGCAGCACCGAGCTGGGCTACCTCTACTACAGCGACCGTGACGGCCGCTACCACCCCTACCTGGACCGCATGGGCATCGAGCTCGTCCCGGTGGCCACCGGCAGCGGGATCCACAGCCTGATCGTCACCAGCATCCGCAACCCGTACATGCCGCTGGTGCGCTACCGCTCCGGCGACTGCGTCCGCACCTCGGACGGCAGCGCCGACCCGGCGAAGGTGGTCGCCTTCTGCGGGCGCGAGAAGGAACTGCTGGAAACCCCGCACGGCCCCGTCGCCCAGGCCGACCTCGACGAGCAGGTGGCCGCGACCGCACCGGAGGTCTTCCTCTACCGCCTCGAAGCGGACGGTGGCGGCCCCGGCTCCCCGGCGTTCCTGCGCTACACCACCTTCGACGGGCGGTCGCTGCCCGCCGAACGGGCCACCGCGCTCGCCGACCGGCTCACCGTTCTCACCGGACGCCCGTGCGGCACCGGGCACGCCGCCCACCTGCCGATCGGCGCGTCGGGAAAGTACGCCTGGCTGGCGACCGCCACCGACCTCCCGGGAGACACCGCATGAGCCCCCGTGTGACGCCCGAAGCACTGCGGGCCCTGCTCGGCGAGCCGCTCCACGAGGAGGCGGTGCGGTACGCCGAGCGCCGCACCGGCGTCGAGCGGCCGTACGCCGAACGCCAGGTGCTGGAATGCCTGCGCCACCTCTACCTCGTCTCCGCCCACCCCGGCCGGCTCGGCGGGCTGTTCCTGCCCGTAGAGCAGGACATCGACGAGATCTGGCACTACCTCATCCTCCAGACCCGCGAGTACCGCGCGCTGTGCGAGGACCGGCTGCCGGGGGGCTTCTTCGTCCACCACCGCAGCATCGGGTACGAGGAGTACCAGGCCGAGCCCGGGCGCGAGCGGGCGGTCGAGGAGGCGCTGCGCTGGATCCCGCTGTACTGCGCGGAGTTCGGCCCCGTCGACGAGGGGATCCTGCCGCACTGGACGATCGTCCGCTTCCTGCACGAGGGGCTGAACCTGTCCCTCGCCGAGATCTCGGCACTCGAAGCGGTCCCGGAGCCGGCCGGGAGCTGACACCCCTAGGGGGCGGTGAGGACCCTCGGGCCGCGGGTGGTGATCGCGACCGTGTGCTCGGCGTGGGCGGCGCGGGAGCCGTCGGTGGTGCGCAGGGTCCAGCCGTCGGGGTCGCAGACGTAGTCGTCGCTACCGCCCGCGATCAGCATCGGCTCGATCGCGATGACCATCCCGGGGCGCAGCCTCGTGCCGCGCCCCGGCGGTCCCTCGTTGGGGACGCCCGGGTCCTCGTGCATGCTGCGGCCGACGCCGTGGCCGCCGAAGCCCTCGGGGATCCCGTACCCGGCGGAGCGGCAGACGGTGCCGATGGCGTGGGCGATGTCGCCGATCCGGTTCCCGGGGACGGCGGCCGCGATGCCGGCGGCGAGGGCCCGCTCGGCAGTCTCCACGAGGCGCAGGTCCTCCGGGCGGGGGCGGCCGACGGTGAAGCTGACGGCCGCGTCCCCGACCCAGCCGCGCAGCTTCGCCCCGCAGTCGATGCTCACGAGGTCCCCGTCGCGCAGCCGGTAGCCGTCGGGGACGCCGTGGACGATCGCGTCGTTGACCGAGGCGCAGACCACGGCCGGGAAGGGCACCGGCGCGAAGTGCGGCCGGTAGCCGAGGAAGGGGGAGGTGGCGCCGGCCTCGCGCAGGACGCCGCGGGCCACCGCGTCCAGCTCCAGCAGGGACACCCCGACGGCCGCGGCTTCGCGTACGGCGGCCAGGGCCCGCGCCACCACCCGGCCGGCGGCGCGCATCTCGTCGATCGATCTGTCGGTCTTCAGTTGAACCATACCAATAACTATACCGGTATTTGTTTACCGGGATAGTTATTGGCGGACGGGGTAGGATGGGGGCATGGTCCGCACCCCCCTGACACCCGAAGAGCGCGAGCGCGGCGAGCGCCTGGGCACCCTGCTGCGCGAGGCGCGCGCAGGCCGCAGCATGGTCGAGGTCGCGGCCGGCGCCGGACTCTCCGCCGAGACCCTCCGCAAGATCGAGACGGGCCGGGCGCCCACCCCCGCCTTCTTCACGGTCGCCGCCCTGGCCGGCGTCCTCGGCCTCTCCTTGGACGAGGTCGTACGCCGCTGCGCGCTCGTCCCGGCCTGACGCGGCAACCGCCCCTGCCCGGGCGTGTCCGGCGGCCGGACGGCCCAACGGGTGTTGCGGGTTCCCGTATCCGGGAACCGGTGAAGGCGTGTCAGTGATGAACGCAGCCAAACGCCTCGGCCTCGCACTCCTCGGCGCCCTCCTCGCGGCCGCCCTGCTGGCCGCCGCGTGTGCCACCCCCGGAGGGCGGACCGACGCGGGTTCGCCGTCAAGGTTTGAGATTTCCGTAGCCCGCCCGTAACACGGGTGGGATGCAATGCGTGCATGGAGACGCCGACTGCGCTGGTGATCGGGCAACTCACGGACTACCTGCGGGGGTTGACGCAGCGACTGGATCCCGGGGCCGGCTGGTACGGGGAGTTCCTGCGGCGGGACCCGGAGGGGATGCGCGCCTGCCTCGACGGGGTCGCGGTGCCGCCGTGGGACGTACTCGAATCCCTGCTCGGCGACCTGCCGGGCGGCGCGGCGGGCGGAGCGGCGGGCGAGGCGGCGTACGCGGCCGCGCTGCGGGCGGCCGCGGTCGCCGCGTGGGACGCCGTGCCGGGCGCCGCGGGGGAGCTGCGCACCCTGCTCGACGCCACCGCCGCCCAGCGGGCCGGCCTGGACCGGGCGCTGCACACCCTGACCGCCCGGCTCGCCGGCACCGGGGACCCGGGGGAGGCGGCCGCCCTCAACCGGGAGCTGGCCTGGACCCGCGACGACGCGGCCCGCGCCGCCGCCCGCCACGCGGACCTGCAATCCCGACTCGCCACCCTCGGGCCGGCCGCCCCGAGCCCGGGGCCGGGTCACCAGCCGGGCCCGGGGCCGCAGCCGTGGCCCCTGCCGCCGGAGCCGGAACGGGAGCCGGGCCCGCATCGGGGATGGCAGCCGGTTTCGCAGTCGAGCCCCGGACCGGAGTCCCGGCCGGGCCCGGGTAGGGAGTCGGGGTCGCAGACCGGGCCGCAGCCGCAGCCGCAGCCGCAGCCGGGCCCGGGGCCGGAGCGCGGGCCGGGTTCGCAGGCGGAGGCCGAGGCGTTGCCCGCCGTGCCCGCGCAGCGGGAGGGTGGGCGGTGGCTGCGCGGGGCCCGGCGGGGCGGGGGTGCCCGGTACGCGGGGGCGCCGCAGGACGCCGCCGACGCAGCGGTATCCGCGCCGGGCGGGGCGCTCCCGCCGCCCGGCCTGCCGGGGGAGCCCGCCGGGGCCGTCCCGGACCTTCCGGTGCCCCCGCCGCGCGGTGCCCGCTACCTCCGCCCGGCCGTACCGGAGACCGCGCCCGCCACCCCCGACGAGCCCTCCGTGTGGGACGCCCCCGCCCCGGAACCCGCCCCGGAACCCGCCCGGGCGGCCGGCCCCCGCGGCGGGTTCACCGCCGAGCTGCTCGCGCTGCGCGCCCAGGGCCGCGGCGGCGAGGCCCACGCCCTGCTCTGCGAGGCCGCCGCCTGGCCCGCCGCCGAACTGCCCGCCCTCGCCGCCGAGCTCGGCCGCGCGGGCCTCGCCGCCGACTGGGCCACCCTGCTCTGGGAGGCGGCCTCGCTCCCGCCCGACCGGCTCGCCGCGGCGGCCGCCGCCCTCGGCGAGGCGGGCCGGGAGGCCGACTGCGACGGGCTGCTGCGCCAGGGTGTGGCCCGCCCCGCCGCGGAGGTGGCCGAAGCCGCCCTCGTCCTCGGCGCGGCCGGCCGGGACCGCGAGGCCCAGGCCCTGCTCGGTGCCTTCGTCCGGCTGCGCACCGCCGAGGAGGCGGCCGGTCTGGCCCGCCGGGACCCGCACTGGTTCGCCCCCCGGCTGCTGCGCGCCGCCCGGGCCCTGTCCGCCACCCGGCACCGCGACCTGGCGCACGCCCTGCGGGTGGCCGGTATCCCGATGGCCTGAACCGCCCGTCTGCTGACCGCAAACGCCCACGTGGCGACGTAACGTGATCGACTACTCCAATCGCGCAAGGCGGTCTTGCCCCACGCTGTGACGAGGCCTACCTTCGACTCCCTACGCACACCGTCTACGTGCGTAGAAGCCGGCGTTCCCGTCGCGAGGAGCAGCTCATGGCCCAAGTCGTCCGCGCCGCACTCGTCCAGGCCACCTGGACCGGAGACACCGAGTCGATGATCGCCAAGCACGAGGCGCACGCCCGCCGGGCCGCCGCCCAGGGCGCGCAGATCATCGGATTCCAGGAGGTGTTCAACGCCCCCTACTTCTGCCAGGTCCAGGAGCCCGAGCACTACCGCTGGGCCGAGCCCGTCCCCGACGGGCCCACCGTGCGCCGGATGCAGGAGCTGGCCCGCGAGACCGGCATGGTGATCGTCGTCCCGGTCTTCGAGCTGGAGAGCGAGGGCTTCTACTACAACACCGCCGCCGTCATCGACGCCGACGGCAGCTACCTCGGCAAGTACCGCAAACACCACATCCCGCAGGTCAAGGGCTTCTGGGAGAAGTACTACTTCCGCCCGGGCAACCTCGGCTGGCCCGTCTTCGACACCGCCGTCGGCAAGGTGGGCGTCTACATCTGCTACGACCGCCACTTCCCCGAGGGCTGGCGCCAACTCGGGCTGGGCGGCGCGCAGCTGGTCTACAACCCGTCCGCCACCTCCCGGGGCCTGTCGGCGTACCTGTGGCAGCTGGAACAGCCCGCCTCCGCCGTCGCCAACGAGTACTTCGTCGCCGCCATCAACCGCGTCGGCCAGGAGGAGTACGGGGACAACGACTTCTACGGAACCAGCTACTTCGTCGACCCGCGCGGCCAGTTCGTCGGCGAGGTCGCCAGCGACAAGGAGGAGGAACTCCTCGTCCGCGACCTGGACTTCGACCTGATCAAGGAGGTCCGCGACCAGTGGGCCTTCTACCGCGACCGCCGCCCCGACGCCTACGGAGGACTCGTACAGCCGTGACCAACCCCATCCCGCTGCACAGCCGCCACCGCACCGTCCTGCCCGACTGGCTCGCGCTCTACTACGACCGCCCCATCGAGCTCACCCACGGCGAGGGCCGCCACGTCTGGGACGCCGACGGCAACCGCTACCTCGACTTCTTCGGCGGCATCCTCACCACGATGACCGCCCACGCGCTGCCCGAGGTCACCAAGGCCGTCGCCGAACAGGCCGGGCGGATCATCCACTCCTCCACCCTGTACCTCAACCGGCCGATGATCGAGCTGGCAGAGCGGGTCGCCGCCCTGTCCGGCATCCCGGACGCACGGGTCTTCTTCACCACCTCCGGCACCGAGGCCAACGACACGGCCCTGCTGCTCGCCACCACGTACCGCCGTTCCAACCAGATCCTGGCGATGCGCAACAGCTACCACGGCAGGTCCTTCTCCACCGTCTCCATCACCGGCAACCGGGGCTGGTCCCCGACCAGCCTCTCCCCGCTCCAGACGTACTACGTCCACGGCGCGGTCCGCACCCGGGGCCCCTTCGCCGGCCTCGACGACGCCGCCTTCACCGCCGCGGCCGTCGCCGACCTGGAAGACGTACTCGGCCAGGCGCGCGGGGGAGTGGCCGCGCTCATCGCCGAACCGGTCCAGGGCGTCGGCGGGTTCACCTCGCCCCCCGACGGGCTGTACGGGGCCTTCCGCGAGGTCCTCGACCGGCACGGCATCCTGTGGATCAGTGACGAGGTGCAGACCGGCTGGGGCCGCACCGGCGACAACTTCTGGGGCTGGCAGGCCCACGCGCAGAACGGCCCGCCGGACATCCTCACCTTCGCCAAGGGCATCGGCAACGGCATGTCCATCGGCGGGGTCGTCGCCCGCGCCGAGGTGATGAACTGCCTCGACTCCAACTCCATCTCCACCTTCGGCGGCTCCCCGGTCACCATGGCGGCCGGCCTCGCCAACCTCGCCTACCTCCTCGACCACGACCTCCAGGGCAACGCCCGCCGCGTCGGCGGCCTGCTCCTGGAGCGGCTGCGCGCCGTCACCGCCTCCGTCCCCGCCGTACGGGAGGTCCGCGGCCGGGGCCTGATGGCCGGCATCGAACTGACGAAGCCCGGCACCGACCAGGCCGACCCGCAGGCGGCCGCCGCCGTCCTGGAGGCCGCCCGGGAGCGCGGGCTGCTCCTCGGCAAGGGCGGCGGGCACAACACCAGCGTGCTGCGCATCGCGCCGCCGCTCTCCCTCACCGTCGCCGAGGCGGAAGAGGGGGCCGAGATCCTCGGACAGGCGCTGGCCGGCATCCGGTAGGGGGACGCACATGAGCATCCGTACGCTGATCAGAGGCGGCCTCGTCGTCACCGCCGCCGACGAGGTCCACGCGGACGTCCTGATCGAGGACGGCCGGGTCGCGGCCCTCGCCGCCCACGGCTCGGCGGCAGCCGGGGCCTGGACGGCCGACCGCACGATCGACGCCACCGGGAAGTACGTGATCCCGGGCGGTGTCGACGCGCACACCCACATGGAACTGCCCTTCGGCGGCACCGCGGCCTCGGACACCTTCGAGACCGGGACCCGGGCCGCTGCCTGGGGAGGCACCACCACCATCGTCGACTTCGCCGTGCAGAGCGTCGGCCGCTCCCTGCGCGAGGGGCTCGACACCTGGTACGACAAGGCCGACGGCAAGTGCGCCGTCGACTACGCCTTCCACATGATCCTCTCGGACGTCAACGAGGGGACCCTGAAGGAGATGGACCACCTCGTCGGCGAGGGGGTCACCTCCTTCAAGCTCTTCATGGCCTACCCCGGCGTCTTCTACAGCGACGACGGCCGGATCCTGCGCGCCATGCAGCGGGCCTCGGGCAACGGCGGGCTGATCATGATGCACGCCGAGAACGGCATCGCCATCGACGTCCTCGTCGAGCAGGCCCTGGCGCGCGGGGAGACCGACCCCCGCCACCACGGCGAGGTCCGCAAGGTGCTGCTGGAGGCCGAGGCCACCCACCGCGCGATCCAGCTCGCGAGGGTCGCCGGCTCCCCCCTCTACGTGGTCCACGTGTCGGCGGAGGAGGCGGTGGCGGAGCTGGCGGCGGCCCGGGACAAGGGCCTGCCGGTCTTCGGCGAGACCTGCCCGCAGTACCTCTTCCTGTCCACCGACAACCTGGAGGAGCCCGACTTCCAGGGCGCCAAGTACGTCTGCTCCACCCCGCTGCGCCCGCGCGAGCACCAGGCGGCCCTCTGGCGGGGCCTGCGCACGAACGACCTCCAGGTGGTCTCCACCGACCACTGCCCCTTCTGCTTCCGAGGGCAGAAGGAGCTGGGCCGGGGCGACTTCTCCAAGATCCCCAACGGTCTCCCCGGCGTGGAGAACCGCATGGACCTGCTCCACCAGGCGGTCCTCGACGGGCACATCAGCCGCCGCCGCTGGATCGAGATCGCCTGTGCGACCCCGGCCCGGATGTTCGGCCTCTACCCGCAGAAGGGCACCATCGCGCCGGGCTCCGACGCCGACATCGTCCTCTACGATCCGCAGGCCGAGCAGGTCATCTCCGCCGAGACGCACCACATGAACGTGGACTACTCGGCGTACGAGGGCAGGCGGATCACCGGACGCGTCGACACGGTCCTCTCCCGGGGCGAACTCGTCATCGACCGGCGCGAGTACACCGGCCGGGCCGGCCACGGCGCCTTCGTCCCCCGCTCCATCTGCCAGTACTTGTAAGCCCCGCGAGCAGCAAGGAGCAAGGAGCCGCCATGGACTTCGGCCTCGTCCTGCAAACCGACCCGCCCGCCTCCCAGGTCGTCAGCCTCATGAAACGCGCGGAGCGCAACGGCTTCCGCTACGGCTGGACCTTCGACTCGGCCGTGCTGTGGCAGGAACCGTTCGTCATCTACAGCCAGATCCTCGCCAACACGCAGAAGCTGCACGTCGGCCCCATGGTCACCAATCCGGGCACCCGCACCTGGGAGGTGACCGCCTCCACCTTCGCCACCCTCAACGACATGTACGGCAACCGCACCGTCTGCGGGATCGGCCGCGGCGACTCGGCGATGCGGGTCGCCGGGCGCGCCCCCAACACCCTGGCCCGCCTCGGCGAGGCCATCGACGTCATCCGCGACCTGGCGGAGGGCCGTGAGGCCGAGGTCGACGGCAAGCCCCTCCGCATCCCGTGGATCAAGGACGGGAAGCTCCCCGTCTGGATGGCCGCGTACGGCCCGAAGGCCCTGGCCCTCACGGGTGAGAAGGCCGACGGGTTCATCCTCCAGCTCGCCGACCCCTTCCTCACGGAGTGGATGGTCAAGGCGGTCCGCGCCGCCGCCGCGGCGGCCGGCCGCGACCCGGCGTCGGTCACCATCTGCGTGGCGGCCCCGGCGTACGTCACGGCCGACGACTCGCCCCAGGCCCTGGCCCACGCCCGCGACCAGTGCCGCTGGTTCGGCGGCATGGTCGGCAACCACGTCGCCGACCTGGTCTCCCGCTACGGGGAGCACTCGGGGATGGTCCCGGACGAGCTCACCGAGTACATCAAGGCCCGCCAGGGCTACGACTACAGCCACCACGGCCGCGCCGGGAACCCGTCCACCGACTTCGTCCCCGACGAGATCGTCGACCGCTTCTGCCTCCTGGGCCCGGCCGAGGCCCACGTCGAGAAGCTGCGCACGCTGCGCGACCTGGGCGTCGACCAGTTCGCCGTCTACGACATGCACGACGCCCGGGAGGCCACCATCGACGCGTACGGCTCCGACATCATCCCGCTGTTCCGCTGACGCCCCGCGGGTGGGGCAGGCACTAAAATGCCCGGGTGAGTGAGCAAAGAACGCATGTGCGAATAGCGGGGGTGCGCCGGCGTCGCGCGACGGAAGCCCCCGCGCGATGGGCGGGGCTCATCGGGCGGTGGTGGCTGTTCGGACCGCTGGTGGGCCTGGCCGCGGCCGTGGCCATGGCCGTCCGGATCTTCCACAACGGCCCGATCGGGATGGCGGACAACGGTGACGGCCCGTCCCGGATGTGCGCCCTGGACACCTCCGTCCACCTCGACAAGGGTTCCTGGTGGTGGTTCCAGTACGCGAACTTCCGGTACGACCAGGCCAAGCCGGAAGCGTGCACGTCCGAGAACACCTATCCGGGCAGCGGCAAGTGGATGCCCATGCTGGCCCGGCCGCTGAGCCGGCTGCTCGGCTATCCGGGTGCGCTCGACCTCCGGGCCCAGGCGCTGCTCTGGTGCGTCCTGGTGGGGGTGGCCTTCGCGGTCTTCGCCATCGCCCTGCGGGGCCCGCTCCTGCTGCGCCTGCTGGTCTGCGGCGCGCTGTTCCTGGTGGTCGGGGACTCGGTGGTGGCGGGGTACGCCGCCTCGCCGTTCAGTGAGCTGGCCGGGCTGACCGGGCTGCTGTTCGCCGCCGTCGGCGCGGTCCATCTCGGCGGTTCGCCCCGGGCCAGGCTCGGCGGTCTGCTGCTGTTCACCGTCGGGTCGGTCACGCTGGTGGGCTCCAAGATGCAGGCCCTCACCATGGCCGTCCCCCTCCTGGCGCTCCTCCTCTTCTCCAAGGTGCCGGTCGGCCGGCTCGCCGGACGGTTCTCCGCGCGGGCGCTGCCCCTGGCGGCCGCGCTGGTGATCGGAGCGGCGGGCACGCACACGCTGCTGTTCCAGATGCAGGCGTTCAAGGAGATCAACCGGACTGAAATGATCTTCGTCGGAATCATGGGCAAGAGCCCCGACCCGGCCAAGGACGCCGTCGAGCTCGGACTGCCCGCAGACTTCGGCCAGTACGCCGGGCTGAACTGGTGGGGCGAGAAGGCGCCCCAGAAGGATCCGCGCTGGCCCGAGGTGAAGGACCGCATCACCTACGCCAACATCGGCACCTACCTGGCCAAGCACCCCGGCGTCGCGCTCCGGATCGCCGACGGCGGGCTGGACGACTTCGCCGCCTCCCGGCCGGACAACCTCGGCTCCTACCCCGTCAGCGCCGGCAAGCCGGCCAGTGCCCAGGAGCACCGGCTGGCCCTCTACACCGGATTCCTGCGGACCCTGGGCGGCGGCTGGGTGCTCGGCCTCCAGTTCGCGCTCGCGGTGGCCGGAGCCTGGTGGATGCGCCGCAGCGGGGACGATCCGCGCCGCCGCGCCTTCCTGGCCATGATGATCTGCCTCGGCGGAGCCACCCTGACGCAGTTCGTCACCGCCATGTACGGCGAGGCGATCGAGAACACCAAGCACCTGATCTACGGCATCTTCGCGACCGGCCTGGCCTTCGTCCTGGCGGCCGCCACCGTGCTGTGCACCCCCGCCTCCGCGCCCTTTGAACCCGAGGGGGAAGCCGAGGAGGAGGCGGCCGCGGGCGAGAGGCACGCGACCCCGGCAGGGCTCGTCCGATAAGCCGAATTGATCGGGTTAAGATGCCACGGCAGACGCAAGCTGCCCACCGCGGCCCGTGTACGAGGCCGCCGCAGGCGTGGTTCCGTGTGGGGCCGCCGCCCTGGTCGGACCGGCCGGGCGCGTCATTGCTTGGAGAGTTCCCGCCGTGTTCGGACAGCCTTCCCGTTCCCCTGCCGTTGTGACCGGCGCCGCCGTCGTGGCCCTGGCCGTCGCGCTCGCGGGATGCGGGACCGCCAAGGGCGACAAGGGCGAGAAGGGGAAGAAGGGCCCGGCGGCCGCGAGCAGTCCGGCCGCCGCCGCTTCGCCCTCGGCCGCCGGCAAGGTGCAGATGCCGGCCGGGCCGGTGCCCGCCATGACCAAGGCCCGGGACACCGCCGTCGGCCCGGTCATGGTGACCAGGCTGGCCGGCCCGAAGTCCGGGGTGACCGGCCAGGTGTGGGTGTGGCTCCCGCCCGAGTACCACGACCCCAAGTACGCCAAGACCGGCTTCCCGGTGCTGACCCTGTTCGCGGGCGGCCAGAGCAACGGCTACAACACCTGGGCCGGCGCCGAACTGCCGATCCCGGAGGAGGACGCGCGGCTGGTCAAGGCCGGCAAGGCCCACCCCTTCATCATGGTCATGCCGGTGCAGAACTTCAGCGGCGACGAGAAGAAGGCGCTGGACTGCTCGGACATCCCCGGCCAGCCCAAGATGGCGACCTGGATGGCCCAGGACGTCCCGGACTGGGTCCGGGCCAACTTCCGCACCCTGAAGGGCCGCGACAGCTGGGGCGTCATGGGCGCATCCACCGGCGGGTTCTGCAGCGCCAAGCTCGCCCTCCAGTACCCGGACGTCTACAAGGCCGCGGTGCCGATCGACGGCTACTTCGCCCCCGACTCGCGCCTGTGGCAGGGCCACGACGCGGAGAAGGCGGCCAACAACCCCGACCTGCTGGTCGCCCAGGGCAAGGCCGACGTGAAGATGCTGGTCACGGCCGGCGGCGCCGACGGGTACGAGAAGGGCGTGGTCAAGAGCTGGATGGCCAAGGCGGCCCCGCCGGTCGCCCTCGAGTACTACGAGCAGCCCGGCGGCAAGCACCTGACCTCGGACTTCAAGAAGATGATCCCGGACGCCCTGCAGTGGTTCACGAAGAACCTGGAGGGCCCCGCCCACGACTGACCCGCCCGTACGGACGATCATCGAACCGGCAGTCGCGGGCGGACGCGGGGAGGGGCGGCATGGCGGGGACCGTCGGCACGGACGTGGCGGAGGAACTGGCACGCGCCGGGGCGGAGGAACAGGACCGGATCCTGGAGGAACGCGCGGCGGAGGTGGCCGACGCCATGGCCGACGGGTTCGGCCGCCGGCACCCGGAGTACGCGGCGAAGCCCGGGTTCGCCCGCTGGCAGCTCGGGGCCCTGGCCGTCGCGGCCGCCGCCGGCCTGACCGGGCTGGTGGCCGCGCCCATGGCCGTGCTCGCGCTGCTCACCGCGCTGGTGACGGCGTACAGCCTGCTGCACGTCGTGGTCATGCTGGCCGGCCTGGGCCGGGGCGGAGCCCTCGCGGGGGCGGACGACGTCCCGGCGCCGGACGCCGAGCTGCCGTTCTACACGGTGCTGGTCCCCGCCTACCGGGAGGCCGGGGTGATCGGCGGCCTGGTCCGGCACCTGGCCGCCCTGGACTACCCGCCGGACCGGCTGGAGGTGCTGGTCCTGGTGGAACGGCACGACCCCGGCACCGCCCGCGCCGTACTGGCCGCGGACCCGCCCCCGTTCGTCCGCCTGGTACGCCTCCCGCCGGGCCCGCCGCAGACCAAGCCCCGCTCGGTGAACCTGGGCCTGCTGCTGGCCCGCGGCGAACTCCTGGTCGTCTTCGACGCCGAGGACCGGCCCGACCCCGGACAGCTGCGCCGCGTCGCGGCCCGGTTCGCGGCGCGTGGCGGGGAACTGGCCTGCGTACAGGCGCAGCTGCTCTTCCACAACGCCGCGGACAACTGGCTGACCAGGCAGTTCGCCATGGAGTACGCCCTGCGCTTCACCCTGGCGCTGCCCGGGATGGTACGGCTGGGGATGCCGGTCCCGCTCGGCGGGACCAGCAACCACTTCCGCACCGCGACCCTGCGCGCCCTCGGCGGCTGGGACGCCTGGAACGTCACCGAGGACGCCGACCTCGGCATGCGCTGCGCCGCCATGGGCCACCGTACGGAGACCATCGGATCGGTCACCTGGGAGGAGGCCCTCGGCGCCGTCCGCCCCTACGTCCGCCAGCGCACCCGGTGGTTCAAGGGGTTCCTGCTGACGACGGTCGTGCACACCCGCCGGCCCCGCCGGACCGTGCGCCGGTTCGGCTTCCGGGGCCTGCTCACCCTGCTCGGGATAGTCGGGGGCGCCGCGGTCGCCTCGTTCGTCCAGCCGCTGCTGGCCGCCCTGACCCTGATCGGCCTCTGCGGCCCGGCCCGGTCCTCCGCCGGGGCCGGCCTGCTGCTGCCCTGCGTGGCGGCGCAGGCCGTGGCGGCCCTCGCCTGGACCGCCATCACCTTCACGGCGGCGAGGCGCGCGGGCCTCGGGTCCCCGTGGCACGCGCTCCTCACGCCGCTCGCGTCGGTGCTCTGGTGGTTCGCGGCCTGGCGGGCGGTGCACCAGCTGGTCTTCTCCCGGTTCAGCTGGGAGAAGACCCCGCACGGAGCCGGTGTCAGTTGACGTTGACGGCCTTCCAGGCGGCCGCCACCTGCTGGTACTCGGTGCCGGAGGCGCCGTAGAGGTCGGCCGTCGCCTTCAGGGTCGCGGTGCGCGCGCCCGCGTAGTTGGTCGTCGAGGTCATGTAGGTGGAGAGCGCCTTGTACCAGATCTTGTACGCCTTGGTGCGGCCGATCCCGGTGACGGTGGAGCCGTCGTAGGTCGGGGAGTCGTAGGACACCCCGTTGACCGTCTTGGCGCCGCTGCCCTCGGAGAGCAGGAAGAAGAAGTGGTTGGCGACGCCGGAGGAGTTGTGGACGTCGAGCCGGCCCACGTTCTTCGACCAGTAGTCGGCGGAGGCGCCGTCCTTGCTGGGCTTGTCCATGTAGCGCAGCGGGCTGCCGTTGCCGCGGATGTCGATCTTCTCGCCGATGAGGTAGTCGCCGGGGTCGGCGGCGTTGTTCGCGAAGAACTCCACGGAGGTGCCGAGGATGTCGCTGGTGGCCTCGTTGAGACCGCCCGACTCGCGGCTGTAGTTCAGCTTGGCGGTGGCGGCGGTCAGGCCGTGGCTCATCTCGTGGCCGGCGACGTCCAGGGAGGTGAGCGGCTTCTGGTTGTTCGCGCCGTCGCCGTAGGTCATGCAGAAGCAGCCGTCGGACCAGAACGCGTTGACGTAGGCGTTGCCGTAGTGGACGCGGGAGTACGCGGCCTTGCCGTCGCCGGCGATGCCGTTGCGGCCGAGCTCGCTCTTGTAGAAGTCCCAGGTGACGGCCGCGCCGTAGTGGGCGTCGACGGCGGCGGTCTGGCGGTTGGACGGGGTGCCGTCGCCCCAGGCGTCGTCGGCGTCGGTGAAGAGGGTTCCGGTCGCGGTGGAGGTGGCGCCGTTCAGGTCGTACGTCTTGTGGCCGCCGCGGGTCGCGTCGGTCAGGCCGTACGCGGACCCGCTCTGCGTGGTGGAGAGGGGGACGGTGCCGGAGTAGCCGCTGGTGCCGGTCCCGGTGTCGATGGCCTCGTAGGCGTAGAGCTCGGCGCCGGTCGCGGCGTCGGTGATGACGTGGCGCTCGCTGGGGGTGCCGTCGGGCTGGGTGCCGGTGACGACGGCCTCGTAGGCGAAGACCGGGTTGCCGGTGGCGGCCCAGACGACCTGGCGCGCGCCGGCCGGGGCGGGCTTCGTGCTCCGGGCGGCCGCCGGAGCGATCCGGGCCTCGGTGCCCTTGGTGGTCTTGCGGCTGCCGTCCTTCTTCCGGTGGACCACCAGATCGCCGCCGAGGACGGGGAGTCCGGCGTAGGTGCGCTCGTAGCGGGTGTGCACGGTGCCGTCGGCGTCCTTGATCACGTCGCGGGCGACGAGGCGCTCCTCGTCGGCCAGGCCGATGGCGCGGGCGGTGCCGGCGGCCTCGCCCTGGGCGGCGGATATCGCCTGGGCGCGGGCGGCGGTGGACAGCGTCAGGGCGGTGGCGCCCACCTCGCGTTCGGCCGCCGCGCTGGCGGCGCCGCTCTGGGCGGCGACGGCGACCATGGCGGCCGAGGCGACCACGGCGGCGGTGCGCAGCATCCGGGCGCGGTTGCGGGAGGTGGGGGTGGAGGACATGGGGTGGGTCACTCGCTCTCCTGGTGTCGTGGGGGACGCCGGGGAGATTGCCAGAGTGCAGACCCTCAATGACAGGTACGCAACAATTATTTGACCTGCTGTTATCCGAAGATCGGTGATCGGCATCCGCTGACCGGTCGAAACCGGCGGATTCCGGCGCCCGCCCCGGAGGGGTCGGGCGCCGGCGGCCGGGCCGGGGCCGGGCCTACTGGACGCCGGGGATCCGGCGGGCCTTGAACGCGGCCGTGACGGCGTCCGCGGCGCTCTGGCCGTACATGCTCCGGGCGGTGTCGATCGTGGCGAGCGCCGCTTCCTTGAAGCCCGTGTCCGGGGCGAAGCGGAACTGCGCGTTCACGATGATGCGGTCGGCGGTCCTGGCGCCGAGCGCGCCCCGGATGTCGAAGAGCGCGCGGGACCAGATCTCGCCGTCGGCGTGGACCTCGCCGACCCGGTCCTCGTACACCTTCGTCCCGTCGACGCGGCGCAGGCAGTGCGGGGCGGGGCTGTACGGGACCGAGTCCCAGTCGGCGACGCACGCCCGGTCCGCCGCGCGGGGCCAGCCGTACGCGGTCGCCGCATGGTCGCCGACCTCCACCGCCAGGTAGTCGCCGAAGGCCTCGCCGATCGCCCCGGCCTCCGGGGAGCTGCCGAAACCGGGGACCTGCGCGTCGTGCACGGCGTGCCCGTACTCGTGGACGATGACCTCGGCGTCCTCGGCGTCGTCCACCCCGCCCTTGCCGAAGCGGATCTCGGCCTTCTTGTCGGTGAAGAAGGAGTTGTCCGCTCCCCACTGGTTGATGCGGACCGGCTGGACGCGGTCGTTGGCGCCGCGCAGCTCGCTGCCGAAGCCGAGGCCCTGGAGGTACTCCTGCGCCTCGTTCACCCAGAAGTAGGCCATGACCTGCTCGAACTGCTCGTCGGAGCGGTCGTAGCGGGCGGCGTCCGCCACCGAAGCGGGCGCCCCGGTCTCCGACCGCACGGCCGCCCATCTGCCCGAAAGCCCGCCGCCGGCGTCGAGGTTGCGCAGCGCGACGGTGGCGTAGGCCGAGGCGGGTATCGCCGAGGCGGAGTCCTTGGCGTCGGTGAGCGTCTGGTCGCCCGACGACTGCACCGGGTTGACCATGAAGACGCGGCCCTGCGGAAGGGCGCCGCCCGCCGGCCGGGGCGCGGTGGCCGAGGCGGGGACGGCGAGGCCGAGCAGGGCGACGGCGGCGGTGGCCGTCGCGAGCAGTCCGCGGGGTGTGCGGGACATGGACATCCTCCTGTGCAGGGTGCGGAGTACGGGAGAAAACGCGGTCGCGTGGTGCGGACGCGATCCTGGACCACCCGCGGCCCCTTTGACCAGGCCTCGGGAGCATCGGGTCGGCCCGTCGGACGTTCCATTTTTTAGGTCATCCGACCTATAATCTGCTCCATGAGCGACGAACTGCTTCACGATCCGGCCGGCCCCGTCCTGATCACCGGCGGATACGGCACCGTCGGCGCCGAGATCGCCCGGATGGCCGCCGCGGACCATCCCGTCCTGCTGACCGGACGCACCCCCGGCCGGGGCCGCGAACTCGCGGACGAACTCGGGGGCGAGGCGCGGGCCTGGGACCTCGGGGATCCGGCGCCCTTCCGCGCGGCGGTCCGGGCTGTGATCGGCGCCGTCAACGACCCCGACGACCGGGTGCTGCGCGCCGCCGTCGCGGGCGGCGTGCCCTACGTCGACATCACCCGGTGGACGGCCCGCCTACAACGGGCCGTCACCGTGGCCGCGCTGCTGCGCCCCACCGCCCCCGTCCTGCTGTCCTCCGCCTGGATGGGCGGGGTGAGCAGCCTGGTCGCCGCGCGGCTCGCCGAGGACCTGGGCGGCGCCGAGCGCGTCGAGATCGCCGTGCGCTGGGACATGGCCGACCGGGCCGGAGCCGACTCCGTGGAGTTCATGGACCGGCTCGGCGTCGGCTTCGAGGTGGTCGACGGCGGCCACCGCCGGCTCGCCACCCCGCTCACGGACGCCCGTACGGTACGCGTCGCCGGGGCGCCTCTTCGGGTCGCCCGCATCGACACCCCCGAGCAGTACACGCTGCCCCTCACCCTCGCCGCCGCCACCGCCGCCACCCGGATCGGCTTCAGCTCCGCGGCCGCCACCCGCGCCCTCCTCGCGCTGCGCGGCACGGGCTTCTTCCGCTGGGCGGGCGGGGAACGCTGGGCCCCCGCGCGCCGGGCGCTGCTGCACTCACCGGGCGAGGGCGGCACCGCCGTCCTGCGGGTCGACGTCGAGCACGGCGGCCGGAGCCGGTCCGCGACCGTCACCGACCCGCGCGGCCAGAGCCACCTGACGGCGGTGGGCGCGGTCCTCGGGCTGCTGCGGGTGCTCGGCACCGACGGGGCCCCCGCCCCGGAGGGCGTGGTCTTCCCCGAGCAGCACCCCGACCCCGGCGCGGCGGCCGCGCTCCTCGCCGGCCACGGCGTACGCGTCGACCTCGCCGCGGACCCCGCCGCCGGTACCGGCTCCGCCGCGGACGCCGCGTGAGCGCCGGACCGACCCCCAAGGGGGAACTCCGCCGCACCGCACTGCTGGACGCCGCCGAGCGGATCCTCGGCTCCGCCGGCGGGGCCGAGCTCACGATGCGCGCCGTCGCCGACGCCGCCGGGGTGCGCCTGGGCCACCTCCAGTACTACTTCCCGGCCCGCTCCGACCTCGTGGCCGCCCTGCTCGACCGGATCCTCGCCGCCTCCCTGGAGCGCGTCGCGGGCCTCACGGGCGGCGCGGGACCGGCTGCCGCTTCCGCCCCCGGATCCGCCTCCGTCCTGGACGCGGCGGCCCTGGACGCCGCCCTGGACGGCGTCCTCGGCGAACACGAAGACCTCCCCCTGGTCCGCCTGTTCACCGAAGTCTGGGCCATGGCCGCGCACGACCCGGCGGCCGCCACCGCCGTACGCGCCTTCTACGACCGCTACACGGACCACGTCGCCGGCTTCGTCCTGCGGCTGAACCCCGGCCTGACCGGGGCGGGCGCGCGTTCCCGGGCCGAGGTCTTCGTGATGGTGATGGAGGGCGCGGCCCTGTTCCGCTCGGGCATCGCTGGCTCCCCGGGCCCCGCGGCCGAGGCCCGGCTGCGCGGCGTCCTGCGGGACCTGCTCGCCTGATCCTGACCGCCGCAGGGCCCTGACCTGCGGCAGTTCACCCGAAGTTCCTCCCGTGTCCGGGCCGCGGACCGCAAATGGCGATGGGCTTCGCCGCCCGGGCATGCTTTGCTGGAGGCATGATCGATGAATTTCCGGCCCTTGACCTGTCCGCTGTCGACGAAGCCGTCCGCAAGGCCGCGGCGGTCGAGATCATGCCCCGGTTCCGGCAGCTCGCCGAGCACGAGGTGGACCAGAAGAGCGGCCCGCACGACCTCGTGACCGTCGCCGACCGGATGGCCGAGGAGCACCTCACCGCCTCCCTGACCCGGCTGCTGCCCGGCTCCGCCGTGGTCGGCGAGGAGGCCGTCCACGCCGACCCGAACGTCTACGGGGCGCTGCGCGCCGACGCCCCCGTCTGGATCGTCGACCCGGTCGACGGCACCCGGCAGTTCGTCAACGGCGAGCCCGGCTTCTGCACCCTGGTCGCGCTCGCCCTGCGCGGCGAGATCCTCGCCTCCTGGACCTTCGCCCCGGCCCTGGAGGAGATGGCCACCGCCGTGCGCGGGCAGGGCGCGTACGTCAACGGCAGCCGGATCCACAGCGGTTCGCCCGAACCCGGAGCGGAGCTGCGCGTGGCCATGGCCCACCCGCTGTACACCACCGAGGAGGACCGCCGCAGCCTCGCCCGGCTCGACGTGCCCGGCGTCGCCGCCCGGCCCTGCGGTTCGGCGGGCCTGGAGTACCTGAGGGTGGCGCGCGGGGAGATGGACGCCCTGGCCTTCACCTGGCCCTCCGCCTGGGACCACGCGGCCGGACTGCTGCTGGTCGCCGAGGCGGGCGGCGCGCAGAGCACCGTCGCGGGCGTCCCGTTCCGCGTCGACCGGGACAACGCCCTCCCGTTCGCCGTCGGCCGCGACGAGGCCACCGCGATCCGCGTCCGCGACCTCCTCCGGGGCGCGTGACCGCGGCAGAGGGCGGGTGTTGACGGACACCCCCCCAGGGGGTGCCCGGCGGATCGTGGCCGGGCCCGGGGCGTCTGGCACCGCGGCTTGCCGCGTTGTCGTCGGTCGCCGACGCTCCGCGTGGGCTCCCTCCTCCGCCTTGCAATCCACGGCGCCAGACGCCCCGGGCTATCCGACCCCGATCCCCCGGACACCCCCTAGGGTGGAAGAAGTGGCCGCCGGACGAAGGAGCTGTTGTCAGTGCCGTCGATTCTCGACGCAGTCGTGGTGGGGGCGGGGCCCAACGGCCTGACGGCCGCGGTCGAACTCGCCCGCCGGGGCCACTCGGTGGCCGTCTTCGAGGCCGCCGACACGATCGGCGGCGGCGCCCGCACCGAGGAGCTGACCCTCCCCGGCTTCCGCCACGACCCCTGCTCCGCGGTGCACCCGCTCGGCGCCGGTTCGCCGGTGTTCAAGACGATGCCGCTGAAGCGGTACGGCCTGGAGTGGCTGCACGCCCCGCTGCCCATGGCGCACCCCTTCGACGACGGCACGGCCGCCGTGCTCTCCCGTTCCGTGGCGGAGACGGCGGCCTCCCTCGGGCCCCGCGACGCGGGCACGTACCGGCGGCTGGTGGAGCCGTTCCTCGGCAAATGGGACACCCTCGCCCGGGACTTCATGTCCCTGCCCAACACCGCACTGCCCCGGGACCCCCTCACCCTGGCCCGCTTCGGCCTCAGCGGAATGCCGCCCTCCACCTGGCTGCTGCGCCGCTTCCGCGACGACCGCGCCCGCGCCCTGTTCGCCGGGCTCGTCGCGCACGTCATCGCCCCGCTGAACGGGATCGCCACCGGCGCCGTCGGCCTGGTCTTCGCCCTCGCCGCGCACGCCGGCGGCTGGCCGATGCCGCGCGGCGGCTCGCAGTCCGTCTCCGACGCCCTCGCCGGGTACCTGGCCGACCTCGGCGGCACCGTCCACACCGGCTTCGAGGTCAAGCGGCTCGACGACCTGCCCCCGGCCCGCGCGTACGTCTTCGACACCTCCCCGACCGCGCTGGCCCGGATCGCCCGACTCGGCCGCGCGTACGACGGATACCGGTACGGCGCCGCCGCCTTCAAGCTGGACTACGCCCTCGACGGCCCCGTCCCCTGGACCGCCGAGGCCCCCCGCAGGGCCGGCACCGTCCAGATCGGCCCCGGCAGCCGGGACATCGACGCCGCCCTCCAACTGGCCTCCGGCGGCCGGGCCCCGCGCAACCCCTTCCTCATCACCGCCCAGCCCAGCCTGGTCGACCCCGGCCGGGCACCCGAGGGCAAGCACGTCTTCTGGGCGTACGGCCACGTCCCCGCGGGCTGGGACGGAGACCTCACCGAAGCCGTCGAACGGCAGCTGGAGCGCTTCGCCCCGGGCTTCCGCGACCTGGTCCTGGCCCGCGCCACGGCCGGCCCGCCGCAGCTCGCCGCCCGCAACCCCAACTACGTCGGCGGGGACATCGCCTGCGGCGCCGCCTCCGGCCTCCAGCTCCTGCTGCGGCCCAAACTCACCCTGTCCCCGTACACCACCGCCCACCCGGCGGTGTTCCTCTGCTCCTCGGCCACCCCGCCGGGGCCGGGCGTCCACGGCATGTCCGGCCACAACGCGGCCAAGGCGGTCTGGCGGCACCTGCGAAAGGCGAACTGACCCATGGTCCGCATCACCCTGGTCCAGGGCGACATCACGGCCCAGAAGGCCGACGCGATCGTCAACGCCGCCAACTCCTCCCTGCTCGGCGGCGGGGGAGTGGACGGCGCCATCCACCGCCGCGGCGGCCCCGAGATCCTCGCCGCCTGCGAGGACCTGCGCCGCTCCCACTACGGCAAGGGCCTCCCGACCGGGCAGGCCGTCGCCACCACGGCCGGCCGCCTCGCCGCCGGGCACGTCATCCACACCGTCGGCCCCGTCTGGTCGCGCGAGGAGGACCGCTCGCACCTGCTCGCGTCCTGCTACCGCGAATCCCTGCGCGTGGCCGACGGGCTGGGGGCGCGCACGGTCGCCTTCCCGGCCATCTCCACCGGGATCTACGGCTGGCCGATGGACGACGGCGCCCGCATCGCGGTCGAGACCGTCCGGGCCGCCCGCACCTCGGTGGAGGAGGTCAGCTTCGTCCTCTTCGACGCCGCCGCCTACACCGCCTTCGAGACCGCCCTGGGCCCGGCCTAGGCCCTACCGGTGAGGCGGCCCCGGGTCTCGCGCACCCGGACGGTGCCGCCGGGCGGTCAGGAGGTCCGCGTCCCGCCCCCCGGGGTGGGGCGCGGATAGGTGAGGGACCGCTTGACGCTGCCGTACGCGAAGCTCGACTCGATCGACGCGATCCCGGGGATGGCGTGGATGCGGTGGCGCACCAGGGACTCGTACGCCTCCAGGTCCTCGATGACCACCCGGAGCAGGTAGTCGCTGCTGCCCGCCATGAGGTAGCAGTCCTGGATGTGTTCGATGACCGCGACGTGCTCCTCGAAGAGGGCGACCGCTTCCGCCGTGTGCCGTTCCAGCCGGATGCGGACGAACACGGTGATCGGGAGCCCGAAGGAGACCTGGTCCAC
The DNA here is from genome assembly GCF_045160885.1 of Streptomyces sp. NBC_00158. Taxonomy (NCBI): domain Bacteria; kingdom Bacillati; phylum Actinomycetota; class Actinomycetes; order Kitasatosporales; family Streptomycetaceae; genus Streptomyces; species Streptomyces sp. NBC_00158. The sequence goes on along the minus strand of NZ_CP108161.1, from coordinate 1,126,698 downwards.
CACGGCCGTGTAGCCCCGGATCAGCCCCGCCTCCTCCAGCCGGCGGACCCGGCGCAGGCAAGGGGAGGGGGACAGGCGGACCCGGTCCGCCAGGTCCTGGTTGGAGAGGCGGCCGTCGGCCTGCAACTCCCGGATGATCTGCAGGTCGACCGCGTCCACGACTCGCTCCCGAGGGCTTTCCCGGGGTTCCGGGGGCTTCTCCGCCGTTTCTTGGCAGATCCTGCCCCAAACGTATGTCCGAGCGGCAGAACTGGCAATCGGCTGCCCCGGCAAAAGCCCTAGCGTTGCCCGTGAACGGGCCGGACCGGCCCGCTCTCACAGGCTGGAGCAGATTCCTTGGTCGCGACCAACACCACCGGCGCGGCCGCGCCTCACGACACGGCGGTCCCGCCGGCCGGAAACCCCGTCCGGCGCGGACCGTCACCGCAGGCCCGCGGCATGGCCGCCCTGCTGGTGACCGTGGCGATCTGGGCGGCCTTCGCCCTCAGCGCGCGGGGCCTGAGCGCCTCGACCCTGATGCCCGCCGACGCGGCCCTGCTGCGCTTCGGCGTCCCGCTCCTCGTCCTGCTGCCGGCCCTGTGGCGGCGCAGGCGCCGCATCGCCGCCGTGAAGCCGGGCGCCGCGATCAAGATCGTCTGCGGGGCGGGGGTGCCGTTCTTCCTCGCCGCCATGCACGGCGGCTCCCTGACCTCGGCCGCCTTCGTCGGCTCGATCGTCCCCGGCATGGTCCCGCTCTTCGTCGCCGCGCTGATGGCCGCCCGCGGCCACGGACTGCCCAGGGGCACCCAGGTCGCCGGGCTCGCGCTGATCGCCGCCGGAGTGGCCGCCCTCGTCTGGCGCTACGTCGTCCCCGTCGACACCGGCGTCCTGGAGGGCGCCGGCACCCTGCTGGTGGCCAGCGGCCTGTGGGCCCTGTACACCGTCGGGCTGCGGGACGTGGACCTCGACCCCGTCGGGTCGATCGGGCTGCTGTGCCTGCCCTCCTTCGCCGTGATCGGGCTGCTGGTGCTGACCGGGGTCCTCCCGACGGGCCTCGCCCACGCCACCGGCGGCGACATCGCCACGTTCCTGGTGGTGCAGGGCCTCGGGGTCGGGCTGTGCGCCGGCCTGCTCTACGCCTACGCCATCCGCAGCCTGGGCGCCGAACGCAGCTCCGTCGTCGGCAGCCTCAGCCCCGTCGCGGTCGTCCTCCTCGCGATCCCCGTCCTCGGCGAGTCCCCGACCCCGGCCGTGCTGATCGGCGTACCGCTGATCACCGCCGGCGTCGTCCTCGCCAACCGCCGCCGCACCCCCGCCCGTCCCGCCGCCGCCCGCCGCGCCCCCCGCCCCGAGGTCCCCGCAGATGCTTGAGCTCCTTCCCCCGCCGCCCACCGACCCGCTGTGGGACCTGACGTACGAATTCGGCTCCGACGAGCGGGCCGAGCGGCTCAACCTGGTCCTCGGCGTCTACCGCGACCAGAGCGGCCGCACCCCGGTGATGGCCGCCGTCCGCGAGGCCGAGATACGCCTCGCCGAGCGCTCCGAGTCCAAGGAGTACCGGGGCCTCTCCGGCAACGCCGCCTTCAACCGCGCCCTGCTGGACCTGGTGCTCGGCCCGCAGGGGCCCTCCGACCGGGCCGCGGCCGTGCAGACCGTCGCCGGCTCCGGCGCGCTGCGCCTGCTGGCGGACCTGATCTGCCGGACCCGTCCGGGCACCACCGTGTGGATCAGCGACCCCGCGTACGTCAACCACCGCCCCATCCTGGAGGCGGCGGGCCTGGAGGTCCGCACCTTCGGCTGGTGCGACGCCGAGGGCGGGTTCGACGCCGCCGGAGTCCTGCGCGACCTGGCCGGGGCGCGCCGCGACGACGTCGTCCTGCTCCAGGGGTGCTGCCACAACCCGACCGGCGCCGACCCGGCGCCCGAGGACTGGGCGGCGCTGGCGGAGCTGGCCGCCCGGGACGGCTGGGTCCCGTTCGTCGACCTCGCCTACCACGGGCTCGGCGACGGCCTGGAGGCCGACCTGGCCGCGACGCGCCTGCTGGCCGAGCGGGTCCCGGAGATGCTCATCGCCGTGAGCTGCTCCAAGAACTTCGGCCTCTACAGCGACCGCACCGGCTGCGCCATCGTCCTCGGCGCCTCGGCGCGGGCGGTGCGGCACGCCGAGACGGCCCTGCAGAACGCCGCCCGGACCCTCTACTCCATGCCGCCCGAGCACGGCGCGGCCGTCGTCACCACCGTCCTGGAGGACGCGGGGCTGCGGGACCTGTGGCGCGCGGAGCTGGACGGGATGCGCGGCCGCATCGAGGCCAACCGGACGGACCTGGCGGCACGCCTGACCGCCATGGGATGGCAGGCGCAGGCCCGCTCGCTCGCCGGGCAGCGCGGGATGTTCTCGATGCTGCCGCTGACGGCGCAGGAGATGCTCCGGCTGCGCCGGGAGTACGCGATCTACGGGACCACCGCCGGGCGGATCAACATCGCGGGCATCGCGGCCGACCGGATCCCCTGCCTCGCGCGCGGCATCGCGGGGGTGCTGGAGGGCCGCTGAGGGGGCCGCCGGATCCGCGGCCCTTTCCGGCATTCCGGTGTATCACCGTCTTTCCTCCGCGTCATCCCGTAGTCAAGGGAAATCGGCAACCGGAATCCGGGAGCGAATGGCCGAATAGAACTGGCCTTGAGCAGGGCCGAGTTGGGGTGTGGCATCATGGCCGCATTGTCCGACCGCTGGGTTCGCCGGAGGACTGAGGGATGAAGTTACCGGGCTCCGCGTTACCGGCGTCGGAGGACAGGCGGCTCAGGCGCCGCCTCAAGAAGGTCCGCCACACCTGCGAGGGTCTGCTCGCCGAGTGGGGCATGGAGCACGGCTGCGGCATCGACGAACTCCACGCATATCTCAGCGAGCAGCGCGGGCGGCCCATCCATTTGATTCCGACGGCCTTCCCCGAACGGCATCTCTTCGGCATATGGCTGAAAACCGATGACTTCGACATCATCGCCTTCGAGAAGGCCGCTTCGGCGTCGCACAAGGAACACATCATCGCCCACGAGCTCGCCCACATAGCCTTCGACCACAACGGCTCCGTACAGCTGGACCAGCTCGGCGCCGGGCCCGCTCCGGCGGCCGGCCGGGGCGACGCCGGCGGGCTGTTCTCGGACGTCGACCCCGAGGCGGTGCGCGGCGTCCTCATGCGCTCCCGCTACAGCGACGACGAGGAGCAGGAGGCCGAGACCATGGCCTCGCTGATCCTGGCGCGCGCCACCAAGCGCTGGACCGAGCGTGCCTGGGGCGTTCCGGACGAGGCCGCCGAGATCGTGGCCCGCATCGAGAGCGGGCTCGGCCGGCCCGACCAGGGGCCCGCGTGATCTACACCGTCCTCGCGTGGGTCTGTGCCTTCGTGGGCCTCGCGGCCTTCGCCTACCGCCTGCCCGACCTGCTGCGCCGCAGGAACGACATCGCCCTGTGGGCGCTGTGCACCTACTTCCTCTGCTCCGGGATCAGCTTCCTCGTCGACCTGGACCAGCTCCGGCTGCACATCTCCGCCTTCTTCGGCCTGCCCAACATCACCTCGCTGATCACGCAGGCCGCCGTGGTGGTGCTGACCGCCGCCCAGCAGGTCGTCCTCGTGTACTGGTCCTCGCCGCCCGCCGAGGCCCGGCGGATGGCGCGCCACCGGGTCCTGTTCTTCTCCGGGGCCCTCGCCGTCCTGGTCGTCGCGTCCTTCGCCGTCGGACCGGTCGCGCACTCGGAGACGGCCACCTCCACGATCCTGCTCAGCATCCAGCACGGCAGCTACGCCCTCTACATGTCCTTCTACCTGCTGATCTGCGCCGTGGGCCAGTTCGAGACGGTCAGGCTGTCGCTGCGCTTCACCACGATGGCCAACCGGCAGTGGCTCAAGGTCGGCATGCGCACCGTCACCGTCGGCGCCAGCATGATCCTCGTCTACTGCGTCACCCGGAGCATCCAGATCGCCGGCACCCGGCTGGACTTCGACGCGGCCGCGCTCGACCCGATCCAGTGGACCTGCGGCAGCGTCGGCGCCCTGCTCCAGATCGCCGGCTGGACCATCCCCTCCTGGGGCATCCGCATCACCCGCGCCCGCGGCTGGGGCCGCAGCTACCGCTCCTACCTCCGGCTGAGGCCCCTGTGGTGGGCGCTGTACGAGGCCTCCCCGGACATCGCCCTGGACCCGCCCCGCTCCTGGCTGCGCGACCTGGTGCCGCCCCGCGACCCGCACTACCGCCTCTACCGGCGAGTCATCGAGATCCGCGACGGCCAACTGATCCTGCGCACCTCCCTCTCCCTGGAGGACTTCGTGCGGGTGGCCCGCTCCCTGGACCTCCCGGAGGACCCCACCTCGCCCCTCGGTGAGGCGCTCCAGGTGCGCGCCGTGCTCAGCCGCCCCGCGCAGGAGCGCGCGGAGCGCGCCGAACGGGCCGAGACCTCCGACATCCCCGCGCGGCCCCCCTACCAGGACTTCCGCGACGAGGTGGAGTGGCTCAGCAAGGTGGCCTCCTCCTTCGACGGCCTCGGCCAGCGCCGTTCCCGCCCGGTCGACGCCGGCCTGCTGTCATGACGGCGGCGGCCGCCCCGCCCGGGGGAGCCGAGGAGCGCGACGCGGCGCTCCGGCTGGCCGTGCGCACCATCGGCCGCCTGGTGGCCCTGGACGCCGGGCAAGGCGCGCGGGCCGCGCTGCCCGCCGTACGGGAGGCCGTGCGGCGGATGCCGGAACTGGCGGCCGAACCCGGGGCCCTGCGCGGGTACGGCGCGGACCGGCTCGCGGCCCTCGCCGAGCTGAGCGAGGTCATCGGCTGGATCCTCTTCGACGCGGGCCGCCACCGCGGCGCCCGCCGGATGAACGCGCGGGCCCTGGCCCTGGCCGGGCTCTGCGGCGACCGCTGGACGGCACGGCTGGTCCTGCTCAACGACAGCATGCTCGCCACCCACACCGGGCGGCCGCGCGCCGCCCTGGCCGCGGCCGCCCGGGTGGCCGGGCCCGGGCCGCTCCCCGCCCGCGTCGCAGGCCTCGTACTGATCCGGCAGGCCCACGCGACGGCCCTGCTGGGCGCCCGCGCGGAGCCGCTGGAGCTGATCGCGCGGGCCCGCAGCCGCTTCCTGGACGGGGTCTCCCGGCGGGACCCGCACTGGGCCTGGTGGATCGACGAGCCGGAACTGCTCGGGCACGAGGGCTGGGTCCAGGCCAGGCTGCGCCGCTGGGACCGGGCCATCCCGCTGCTGCACCGGGCGGCCACCGCCCCGGGCCCCTCCTACCGGCACCTGTTCACCGCGGAGCTGCTCGCGGCCCTGGCCGGGGCCGGGGCCTGGCGCGAGGCGGAGGAGCTGATCGCGCGGGTCGCGCCCGGTGCCGCCGCCATCGGCTCGGTGCGCACCACCGAGACGCTGCGCAGGACGGCGCGGGCCCTGTGCCGGGACGCGGCCGCCCCGGCCCCGCTGCGGGAGGCGGCGGTTTTCCTGCGGGAATCGCTGCCCGCCTAGACACCCCGCCCGGACACCACCCCCAGGCACCACCCCCCAAGACCTCCCGGGCCGGCACCGGGACCGCCTCCGGGCGGCCCCGCGCTCCCGCCGGTCCGCGGACCGCGTACGACACGGACTGATTGGACGACTGCATGCGCAGCATAAGGATCTCCATGCCCGCCGCCGGCCTGCTGGCGGCGGCCGCGCTGCTCCTGACCTTCGGCGGACCGGCGCCGCAGGCCTCCCTCGGGACCGGCACCGTCTCGGCGGCGTCGGCCGAGGCGGACACCGCCCAGACGGGCAGCCCGTACATCTCGACCCACCTCTACTTCGGCACCGGCCGGCACGACGGGCACCCCCCGATCACCGACGAGGAGTTCGACAAGTTCATCGCCGAGGTGGTCACGCCGCGCTTTCCCTCCGGGCTGACCCTCCAGGAGGGCCGCGGCCAGTGGCGTGACAAGGACGGCGACATCAACCGGGAGAGATCGTACGAGCTGACGGTCATGTACCCGGTGCGCGAGGCCCGTGCCCGGAACGCGGACATCGAGTACATCCGCCGCCTGTACTGCACCATGTGGGAGCTCGAATCGGTCGGCCGGGAGGACGTCCGCAGCCAGGTCGACTTCTGACGCACGGGCCCCGGTCCGGCCGGTCCGGACCGGGGCCCTCCACCGCACGCCGGCCCTGCTCGGCCGCTCCGCCCGCCGGCACCGCGCGGAGTGCCCCGCGCCGGGTGCCGGGGGCTCGGATAGGGTGAATCGGTACGAATCAGGCCCCCTCGGGGTGAGGTCGGTGCATTGGACACTTACCAGTCGACGAGCAAGGTGCCCGATCCGCCGGCGGCGGCGGTCGGGTACGCGGGCGTACTGCGCGAACTGCTCCCGATCGCCCTGTGGCGGGAGGACGCGGACGGCCGCGTCGTGGAGTGGTCCCTGGCCGCACAGGACCTGCTGGGCCACCGCCCCGAGGACATCCTCGGCCGCCCCGGCACCGCCGTGCTCGTCCCGGACGCCAACCACGAGCTCGCCGACGACCTGACCCGCCGGGTCCAGGCCGGCGAGACCGTCGTCGGCACCCTGCCCGTGCGCCACCGCGACGGGCACCGGGTGGCCATGGAGATGTGGATCGTCCCCGCCGCCGACCCCCAGGGCCGCACCGGCGCCATGCTCATCGCCGTCGAGACCTCCGAGGTCCTGCGCATGCGGGACTCCCTCGCCGCCCTCCAGAGCCTCTTCACCCAGTCCCCGATCGGCCTCGGCACCCTCGGCCCCGACCTGCGCTTCCTGCGCGTCAACGACGCCCTCGCCCGGATGAACGGCGTGTCCGCCGCCGAACACCTCGGCAAACGCCTCACCGAGGTCGTCCCCGGGGTCAACGCCGCCGCCCTGGAGGACACGATGCGGCAGGTGCTCGAACAGGGCACCGCCGTCGTCGACGTCCGCCGCACCGGCCGCACCCCCGCCGACCCCGACCACGACCGCACCTGGTCCTGCTCCTACGCCCCGCTCCTCGACGGCAGCGGCCGCCGCCTCGGCCTCATCGCTTCCCTCATCGACATCACCGAGGGCCAGCGGGCCCTGCTGGAGGCCGAACGGGCCCGGTCCCGCTTCGCCCTGCTCGCCGAGGCGGGCACCCGCATCGGCACCACCCTCGACCTGGGCCGGACCGCCCAGGAGATCACCGACCTGCTGGTACCGCAGCTCGCCGACTCGGCCGACGTCCAGCTCCTCGAAGCGGTCCTGGACCCCGACGAGAGCGCCGTCGCCGCCGCCTCCACCCACGGGGTGCTGCGCAGGCTCGCCGCCGCCTTCCCCGACCCCGCCGCCCCCACCGCCCGCCTCGCACCGGGCCAGACCTTCCAGATCCCCGCCGGAACCGTCTACGAGCGCGTCATCGCCGAGGGCGTGCCCATGAACCTGTACGTCTCCGACATCCCCGCGCTGATCACCGACCCCCGCGCCGGCGCCCTGCGCGACTACCTCGCCACCCTCGGATCGGCCCGCATGGTGCCCCTGGTCGCCCGCGGCAAGGTCCTCGGGGCCGTCGCCGTCACCCGGCTGCGCTCCCGCGAGCCCTTCGACGCACAGGACTGCGTACTCATCGACGAACTCGTCGCCCGGGCCGCCCTCAACATCGACAACGCCCGCATGTACACCAGCCAGCGCCAGGCCGCCCTCACCCTCCAGCGCAGCCTCACCAACAGCGCCCTACCCGAGGTCCCCGGCCTGGAACTCACCGGCCGCTACCTGCCCGCCAGCGACCACGACGTCGGCGGCGACTGGTTCGACGTCATCCAGCTGCCCCGCGGCCGCACCGGCCTCGTCATCGGCGACGTCATGGGCCACGGCATCCACGCGGCCGCCGTCATGGGCCAGCTGCGCACCGCAGTGCGCACCCTCGCCCGCCACGACGTACCGCCCGCGCAGATGCTCCGCTCCCTCGACGCGGTCGTCGCCGACCTGGGCGAGGACGAGATGGCCACCTGCGTCTACGCCGTCCACGACCCGGCCGCGGGCGGCTGCGTCATCGCCCGCGCCGGGCACCCGCCGCCCGCCGTGGCCACCCCCGACGGACGGGTCTCATTCCTCCAGGGGCCGCCCGGCACCCCGCTGGGCACCGGCGGGCGGGAATTCCTCACCGAGGAGGTACCGCTGCCGCCCGGAACCCTGCTCGCCCTGTACACCGACGGGCTGATCGAGTGCCGCCACCGGGACCTCGACGAGGGCATGGACCGCCTCGCACGGGCCCTGGGCCGGGCCGGCCGCCCGCTGGAGGAGCTGTGCGACGGGATCCTCACCCGGCTGCTGCCCGAGGCCCCGCAGGACGACGTGGCCGTACTGCTCGCCCGCACCGCCCGAACCCCCTGAGGGCGTGCCGGGGCGATCCTCACCAGGCCAGGTCCTCCAGCGCGTCCAGGTCCATCTCCAGCGGCACCGGACCCTCGCCGCCCGACGGGGACAGCTCCGCCCAGATGACCTTGCCGCGCTCCGTGTAGCGCGTGCCCCACCGCTCGGCGTACTGCGCGACCAGGAACAGGCCCCGGCCCCCTTCGTCCGTCGTGGCCGCGTACCGCAGGTGCGGGGAGGTGCTGCTGCCGTCCGCGACCTCGCAGATCAGCGCCCGGTCACGCAGCAGACGCACCCGGATCGGCTCGTTCCCGTACCGGATGGCGTTGGTGATCAGCTCGCTGAGGATCAGCTCCGCCGTGAAGGAAGCCTCCTCCAGCCCCCATTCCCGCAGCTGCGCGGCGGCCTCCCGCCGCACCCGCGACACCGCCGCCGGATCGTCGGGCACCTCCCACTCCGCGATCCGGCCCGGCTCCAGCCGCCGGGTGTCCGCCACCAGCAGCGCGATGTCGTCGCTCGGAGCCGGGAACAGCATCGCCGACAGCACGTCCGAACAGGCCTGCTCGGGGCTGCGCCCCGGCCGCGAGAGGGTCTCGCTCAGCAGCGCGAGCCCGCTGTCGAAGTCCCGGTCGCGGTCCTCCATCAGCCCGTCCGTGAACAGCACCAGCCGGCTCCCCTCCGGCAGCACCAGCCGCGCCGTCTCGAAGGGCATCCCGCCGACCCCGAGCGGCAGCCCGGTGGGCAGCTCGGGGAACTCCACCCGCCCGTCCGGGTGCACCAGGGCGGGCCCGGGGTGCCCGGCGCTGGCCATCGTGCACTGCCCGGACACCGGGTCGTAGACGGCGTACAGGCAGGTGGCCCCGGTGATCCCGGCCGGCGGCTCCTCCGCGCCCCCGGCCAGGCCCGGCCCCTCGGCACCGGCCCCGCCGCCCCCGCCACCCTCGCCGTCCTCCAGCTGGTCGATCCGGTCGGTCAGCTCGTCCAGATGGCCCAGCAGCTCGTCCGGCGGCATGTCCAGGGTGGAGAAGTTGTGCACCGCGGTCCGCAGCCGGCCCATCGTCGCCGCCGCGTGCACCCCGTGCCCCACCACGTCGCCCACCACCAGCGCCACCCGGGTCCCCGGGAGCGGGATCACGTCGAACCAGTCACCGCCCACCCCCGCCTTCGCCGGCAGGTACCGGAACGCCGTGTCCACCGCGCTCAGCTCCGGCAGCACCCGGGGCAGCAGGCTGCGCTGGAGGGCCACGGCGGTGGCGTGCTCGCGCGTGAAGCGGCGGGCGTTGTCCACGGACACCGCCGCCCGCGTCCCCAGCTCCTCCGCGAAGGACAGGTCCTCCTCGTCGAAGGCCTCCGGAGTGTCCGCCGCCCGCCAGAAGTTCGCCATGCCCAGCACCACGCCCCGGGCCTGGAGCGGTACGGAGATCAGCGAGTGCAGCCCGTAGTCCAGGGCCTGCTTCGTCCCGGGCTCGTCCTGCGCCCGCCAGCCCATCGCCGCGTGCAGGTCGGCGGCCAGCACCGCGTGCCCGGCGGCCAGGGCCGCCGCCATCGGGGCCGTCGGCACGTCGAAGCGGATGAGGTCCCCGACCGGCTGGAGCGGCTGGTCGGTGCGCGTCCCGCTCATCGCCGCCCGGCGCATCCGCGTGTGCGCCCCCGCCGAGGCCGAGGGCTCGTCCCCGCGCAGCACCGGCTCCAGCAGCTCGACGGTGACGAAGTCCGCGAAGCGCGGCACCGCCACCTCCGACAGCTCCTCCGCCGTCCGCACCACGTCCAGGGTGGTGCCGATCCGCACACCCGCCTCGTAGAGCATCTGGAGCCGTTCCCGGGCCACCTCGGCACGCCCGGACAGCGCCGCGAGCTCGGTCGTGTCGCGCAGGGTGGTGACACTGCCCGACGGCCGTCCGGCGAACGGCTCGGTGGGACGTACGTTCACGGCGAGGAGCCGGTCGCCCGCCAGGTGGACCTCGTCCGTCGCGACCCGCCCCGACAGCAGCAGCTCGGTGGTGCGCGGGTCCAGGCCGAGATCCCCGACGTGCCGCTGCTCGGCGTCGGGCGGCAGGTCCAGCAGCCGCCGCGCCTCGTCGTTGGCGAGCAGCAGCCGGTGGTCGGCGCCGACGATCAGCACGCCCTCGCGCACGGCGTGCAGCACCGCCTCGTGGTGCTCGTTCATCCGGGCCATCTCCACCGCGCCCAGGCCCCGGGTCTGGCGCCGCAGCCGGCGGCTGACCAGGGCGGCGCCGCCGGTGCCCAGCAGCAGGGCGCCCGCCGCCGCGCCGAGCAGCAGCGGCAGCTGCCCCTCCACGGCGTGGCCCACGTTCTCCACCTCGATGCCGGTGGCGACCAGCCCCACGACGGCGCCCCGGGCGTCCCGTACGGGGACCACGGCGCGGACCGCGTCGCTGGGATCGCCCTTGAACACCTCGGTGAAGGAGTTCCCGGCCGCCGCCCGCGCGAGGTCCCCGGTGGCGCGCTGCCCGATCAGCTCGGGCCTGGAGTCGGTGTAGCGGATTCCGTCGGTGGTCATGACGGCGACGAAGTCCACGCCCGAGGCGCGCCGGGCGCCCTCGGCCAGCGGCTGCAGCTCGGCCGTCGGGTCGGCGGACTCCAGCGCCGCGGGCAGGCCGGGGGCGTGGGCGAAGGCCTCGGCGGCCGCCAGCGAGCGGTCCCGGGCGCCCCGCTCGCTGTCGTAGCGGGCCTGGAACACCAGCGCCAGCGCGGCCGCGGTGATCAGCACCAGCACGATGACGGCGGTGACGCAGAAGACCTGGCCGGCGATGCTGTTCCGGGCCTGCCACAGGCGCGCGGGCAGGCTCGGGGAACGCGTCTCCCTGCGCCGACCCGAACGTCCGGTCATGAGCCATTTCTAACACTGTCGCCGCCCGCGGGGGCGCCGGCCGCGGCCGCCCGGTACGCGCGCGGGCTCAGCCCGAAGGACGCGCCGAAGTGCTGGCGGAAGGTGACCTCGCTGGCGAAGCCGGCCCGCCGGGCCACCTCCGGCACCGGATGGTCGGTGCGCTCCAGCAGCTTGCGGGCCTCGTCCAGACGGCGGCTCAGCAGCCATTTGTGCGGTGTGGTGCCGGTGGCCGCGGTGAAGTGCCGGGCGAAGGAGCGCGGGGACATGCCCGCCCAGCGGGCCAGGGTCGCCACGTCCAGCGGCTCGTGCAGCCGGCGCAGGGCCTGCTGCCGTACGGCGGCCAGAGCCTCGGCGGTACGGTCCGCCGCCGGGGTGGGCCGGTCCAGGTACTGGGCGTGGTCCCCGGTGCGGAAGGGGCCCGTCACCATCGAGCGGGCGACGGCGGCGGCGGCCTCCGCGCCGTGGGCCTCGCGGACCAGGTGCAGGCACAGGTCGATCCCGGAGGCCACCCCGGCGGAGGTCCACAGCCCGTCGTCCTCCACGAACAGCGGGGCCTCCTCGACCAGCACCGCCGGGTAGCGGGCGGCCAGCTGAGGGGCCAGCCACCAGTGGGTCACCGCCCGGCGGCCGTCCAGCAGCCCGGCCTCGGCGAGTACGAAGGCCCCGGCGCAGAGCGCGGCCACCGGCACCCCGCGGGCGTGCGCGGTGCGCAGGGCGGCGAGGACGGGCTCGGGCGTCGGGTCGGCGGGTTCGGCCAGTGCCGGTACGACGATCAGGTCGGCCAGGCCGAGCCAGTCGAGGCCCCGGTCGGGCATCAGGGTCAGCCCGCCCGGCAGGGCGATCGGCCCGTCGTCCAGGGCGCAGCGGCGCAGCTCGAAGGCGGGCACCCCGCTGCGGCTCCGGTCGGGGCCCCAGACCTCGGTGATGACGGCGAGGTCGAAGCTGCGGATCCCGGGCTGGGCGACGATGGCGACGCGCTGCATGGGGCCACTGTGCCAGAGCCGGAAGCGGCGGTACTGCCAGACTGGCAGGATCCCATCGTTTCGCGGCCCCGGGGCCCCTGGGGCGGGTGCGGCCGCGCGGACACGATGGAGCCATGACAGAGAACGCGATCGAGATCGCCGCCGACAGCGCCCTGCTCGTGATCGACGTCCAGAAGGGCTTCGACGACGCCCCCTTCTGGGGGAACCGCGACAACCCGGACGCCGAGGAGAACATCGCCGCCCTCATGGACGCCTGGCGGGAGACCGGCCGCCCGGTGGTGCTCGTGCGGCACGCCTCGCTGCGGCCCGGCTCGGTACTGGCCCCGGACCACTCCGGACACGCCTTCAAGGACTTCGTCGGGGACCGCCTCGGCCAGGAGGCGCTGCTGGTCACCAAGACCGTCAACTCGTCCTTCTACGGCACCCCGGACCTGGACGGGTGGCTCAGGGCGAGCGGCATCGGCCAGCTGGTCGTGACCGGGATCCAGACCAACATGTGCGTCGAGACCACCGCCCGGATGGCGGGCAACCTCGGCTACGAGGTGCTGGTCCCGCTCGACGCCACCCACACCTTCGACCTCGCCGGCCCGGACGGCCTGTCCCTGACCGCCGCCGAACTGGCCGCGGCCACCGCGGTCAACCTCCAGGGCGGAGGCTTCGCCCGCGTGCTGACCACGGCCGCGGTGCTCGACGCCGCCGCGGCGGCGGCTCACACCCCGTAGTCCCGGAGGCGGACCGGCTCGGTGCGGGTGTGCTCGGGGGCGTTCGCGGCCAGCAGGTCGAGGACCTCCTGGGTCGGGGCCGGCATGAAGAACCGCTCGGCGCCCTCGCGGCCCAGGGCCTGGTGCTCGGCGACGTAGCCGCGCATGCCCTCCTCGTACGCGGCGAAGGCCGCCGCGTGGTCGCCGGGGCGGGTGGCCAGCTCGCCCGCCAGGAGGTACGCGCCGATCAACGCCTGCGAGGTGCCGCGGCCCGAGGTCGGTGCCGCGCAGGCGGCGGCGTCGCCGAGCAGCACGACCCGGCCGGCGGCCCAGGTGTCCATCTCGACCTGGGCGTTGGAGTCGAAGAAGAACTCCTCCGCCGCGTCCATCTCCTCCAGCAGGCGGGGCACCTCCCAGCCCTCGCCGGCGAACCGCTCGGCGACCATCCGCTTGTGCGCGGCCGTGTCGCGGCGGTCGTACTCCAGGTCGCCGGCGGCGAAGTGGAAGGCCGCCCGGGCCTCGGTGTTCGCGCGGGCCGTGAAGATGTTGGCGGCCTTGCCCGGCACGGAGTACAGCAGGCCGGTGTTCTCCAGCCCCAGGTAGTTGTCCAGGTTGAAGATCGCCGTGTGGATGCCGAGGTGGCGCAGGTACCGCTCCTCGGGCCCGAAGGCCAGGGCGCGGGTATTCGAGTGCAGACCGTCCGCGCCGACGACCAGGTCGAAGCGGCGGGGCGCGCCGTGCTCGAAGGTGACGAGGACGCCGTCCTCGTCCTGCTCCAGACTCGCGATCGAGTCGCCGAAGACGTACTCGGTGTGCTCGCGGGTGGCCTCGTACAGGAGCCGGGTCACATCGCCCTTGAGGACCTCCAGGTCTCCGGCGAAGACCGCCGCCGGGAGGGTGGCGTACCGCGTGCCGTCGGCGTCGACCATGGCGGCGTCGCCCATCCCGGTGTCCAGGGCGCGGACGGCGTCGAGCAGGCCCATGCGGTCGAGGACGTCGAGGGCCTCGCCGCGGAAGTCCACCGCGTAGCCGCCGTCCCGCAGCCGGGGGGCCCGCTCGACGACGGTGGGGGTGAAGCCGTGGCGGTGCAGCCAGTAGGCGAGGGCGGGGCCCGCGACGCTGCCGCCGGAGATCAGTACGTTCTGGTTCATTTCCGGTTCCTCTCTCGGGGTGATGTGTACAACGTACAGACGGAAACCCCTTGCTGGAACAGGCGTCCATGGCAAAGCAACCTAGTGCACTACAGTGGGGCTGTACTAGTGCACCTGGCCTGGAGGGCTGATGAGGGAAGAGGCGCCGTACGCGCGGATCGCGGCCGAGCTGAGGCGGCGGATCGAGAGCGGCGAACTGCGGCCGGGGGACCGGGTGCCGTCGACGCGGGCGATCACCCAGCGGTGGGGGGTGGCCATGGCCACCGCGAGCAAGGTCCTCGCGGCGCTCGCGCAGGAGGGCCTGGTCCGCGCGGTGCCGGGGGTCGGCACGGTGGTCGCCGCCCGCCCGGCCCCGGGCACCCCCGGGCGCCGTCCGGCCGACGACTCCGCGTACCGCGCGCGGATCGTCCGTACGGGGGTCGAGATCGCGGACGCGGAGGGGCTGGCCGCCCTGACCATGCGGCGGCTCGGCGCCGAGCTGGGGGTCTCCGCGATGTCCCTGTACCGGCACGTCGGCAACAAGGAGCGGCTGGTGGTCCTGATGGCCGACGCGGTCTTCGGCGAGGAGGCCCTGCCGGAGCGGCCGCCACCGCACTGGCGGGAGCGGCTGGAGCTGTCGGCGGCCGTGCAGTGGCGGCTCTACGGCAGACACCCGTGGCTGGCCGGCGCCATGAACCTGAACCGCCCGCTGCTCGTCCCGAACGGCATCCGGCACATCGACTGGGCGCTCGCCGCCCTGGAGGGGCTGGGCCTGGACGACGACACCCGGATGCACGCCGCGGTGACGCTCTTCGGGTACGTCCGCGGCCACGCGGTGGATCTGGAACCGGAGTCGGAGGCGGCGCGCGCGAGCGGGGTGAGCGGGGAGGACTGGATGCGGGCCCAGGAGGCGAGGCTTGCCGCCCTCGTGGACGGCGGAGCCTTCCCGGCGTTCGCCGCCGTCCGCGCCGGTGCGGCGCTGTCCGGGGAATCCCTGTTCCGCTTCGGCCTGACGGCCCTCCTGGACGGCCTCGCCACCCGTGTGGCGCAGCCTGGCTGACGACCGCTGCGCGGAGCCGTCCCCTACCCGCCCTTCACCCGTTCTCGCCTCGAACGCCGGCGGGGCTGGAAGATCCGCCGGCGTCTGAGGCGCGGGCGCGGTAGCGCCGTGTCTCGATCCGCGCCCGGCGACTGAGGGCGAGAACGGTTGAAGGGCGGGGCGGGGAGCGGCCCCGCCACCCGGCCCCGCCCCCCCCCGGCCCCGCCCCCCCCCGGCCCCGCCCCCGGGCACGGGCGAGGCCCGCCACCCCACGGGGGTGACGGGCCTCGGGGCCGCAGGCGGCCGGGGTCAGAGGACCTCGGCGGCGATGTTCTGCGCGACGCGCTCCAGCAGGGGCCCGGCGTTCGGGATGGACTTCGCCGGGTCCGGCTCCAGATCGGTCAGCGGGTACGCCTTGCGGATGCCCGCCGCCTCCAGGGCCTCCTGCCCCAGCAGCAGCCGCCCGCACACCGCGACGACCGGCTTGCCCGCCGCCCGCGCCGCCGCCGCGACACCGGCCGGGGCCTTGCCGTGCAGGGTCTGCTCGTCCAGGGAGCCCTCACCGGTGATGACCAGCGTGGCCCGCTCCAGCGCCGGGGCGAAGCCCAGGACGTCGAGCATCAGCTCGATGCCGGGGCGGAAGCTCGCGCCCAGCAGCAGCGCGCCGTAGCCGATGCCGCCCGCGCCGCCCGCGCCCGGGGAGGCGGCGAGCTCGGCCGCCTTCGCGCCCAGCGACTTCTCCAGCACCACCGCGAAGTGCGCGAGGGCCGCGTCGAGCGTCGCCACGTCCTCGGGCGAGGCGCCCTTCTGCGGGCCGTACACCGCCGCGCAGCCCTTCGGGCCGGTCAGCGGGTTGTCCACGTCGCTGGCGAGGACGAACTCGACCTCCGCGAAGCGGGGGTCGACCCCGGACAGGTCCGCCGAGGCCAGCTGGGCCAGCGCGCCGCCGCCCGGACCGACCGGTTCGCCGTTCGCGTCCAGGAACACCGCGCCCAGCGCGGCCAGCATGCCCGCGCCGCCGTCAGTGGTGGCACTGCCGCCCACACCGAAGACGATCGAGCGCGCGCCCGCGTCCAGCGCGGCCTTCAGTACCTCGCCGGAGCCGTAGGTGGTCGCCGTCAGCGGGGCGAAGGTGCCCGCCGGCAGCAGCTGGAGCCCGGAGGCCTCCGCCATCTCGACCACGGCGGTGCCGTCGCGCAGGGCGAAAGCGGCCGTGACCTGGTCGCCGAGGGGTCCGGTGACCCGTACCTCCCGGCGTTCGAAACCGGCCGCCACGGCGGCCGCGACCGTGCCGTCGCCGCCGTCCGCGACGGGGAGGGTCTCGACCTCCACGTCCGGTACGGCCCTGCGAAGGCCGGCCGTCACCCGCTCGGCGACCTGAACGGCCGTGAGCGAGCCCTTGAATTTGTCCGCGGCGATGAGCACGCGCGCGGTCTCAGTTACTGCTCCGTCCGTCACCTTGCTATCCCTTGCTATCGAACAGTGCAGTCGCGCCACCATGAGCTTATCCGGAGGATCCTCCTATGCCCATGAGTGGCCTGGGCCACATGCGGCGCGCCATGCGCGTAAATAGGGATATATCCCCGCATAGTGTGGCCCCATGAGCGCGGAATCACTGGAACAAGCACGTCCGGATGCCCCCGGGCCGGGGTCCGGGGGCCCGGCGGACGACTCTCCCGACCTCGGAGTCGTCACCGTCGGGGTGCTCGCCGTGCTCGCCGTCGTCGGCTGGGCCGCCCTCGGCAAGGACTCCTTCGACACCGCCTCCTCCACCGCCCTGGCCTGGGTACTGGCCAACTTCGCCTGGCTCTTCGTGATCGCCGCCGACGTCTTCCTCGTCATGTGCGTCGTCCTCGCGATCAGCCGCTTCGGCCGGATCCGGCTCGGCGCCGACGACTCCGAGCCCGAGTTCGGCAACCTCGCGTGGATCGCGATGATGTTCAGCGCCGGCATGGGCATCGGCCTGATGTTCTACGGGGTGGGGGAGCCGCTCACCCACTACCTCAACCCGCCCCCCGCCAGCGGAGCGGCCCCCGGCACCGGGGCCGCCGCCCGCGCCGCCCTGGACTACTCGTTCTTCCACTGGACCCTCACCCCCTGGGCGATCTACGGCATCGCCGGCCTCGCCCTCGCCTACGCCACCTTCCGCAAGGGCCGCGGCAACCGCCTCAGCTCCGCCTTCGTCCCGCTCATGGGCGAGGAACGGGCGGCCGGCCGGCCCGGCAAGGCCATCGACCTGCTCGCCGTCTTCGCCACCGTCTTCGGCACCGCCACCAGCCTCGGCCTCGGCGCGCTCCAGGTCTCCAAGGGCCTGAACATCACCACCGGCATCGAGGACTCCACCGGCGTCGAGCTGGTCATCATCGCCTCGCTCTCCGCCGCCTTCGTGCTGTCCGCCTTCTCCGGACTGCACAAGGGCGTCAAATGGCTCAGCACCATCAACATCGTGCTCGCCGCCGCCCTGATGCTCTTCGTCTTCGTCCTCGGCCCGACCGTCTACGTCCTCGACGTCATCCCGGCCGGCGTCGGCAGCTACCTGCACGAACTGCTGCCCATGGCCTCCCGCACCGGCGCCTTCACCGACAGCGCCTGGCTCGGCGCGTGGACCATCTTCTACTGGGCCTGGTGGCTGTCCTGGGCCCCCTTCGTCGGCACCTTCATCGCCCGCATCTCCCGCGGCCGCACCATCCGCGAGTTCCTCGTCGGCGTCCTGCTCGTCCCCAGCGGAGCCACCGTCGTCTGGTTCTGCGTCATGGGCGGCACCGCCATCCGCCTCGACTCCACCGGCGCCGCCGACCTCGCCTCCAAGGTCAAGGAGGGCGCGGAGGCCTCCCTCTTCGCCATGCTCGACGCCCTCCCGCTCGGCACCCTCACCTCCTGGGTGGCCATGGCCCTGGTCATGACGTACTTCGTCACCAGCGCCGACTCGGCCTCCCTGGTCATGGGCTCCCTCACCAGCCGGGGCTCCCTGCACCCGCCCACCTGGCTCGTCGTCACCTGGGGCGTCCTGATGGCCGCCGTGGCCGCCGTACTCCTCGTCGCGGGCGGCCTGAAGTCCCTGCAGACCGCGACCATCCTGGTCGCCCTGCCCTTCGTGATCGTCATGCTGCTGCTGTGCTGGGCGCTGCTGAAGGAACTGCGCGAGGACCCCGGCGCGGGACCCGCCCGCCACCCCGCCCTCCACGGGCTGCGGGACGCCGTCAAGGCCATGGTCGGCGACGCCATCACCGAGCAGGGCCAGACCCGCCACCCCCGGCTGCGCCGCGCCGCCGAATCCCGCGCGCGCGACCGCGAGGACGGCGACGCCACCTGAACGGGTTCCGGGCCGCCCCGCCCTGCACGGCGGCCCGTACCGCCGGTTAGGGTGGCCGCGTGACCACCACGGATGACTTCGCCGCCTACATCGCGAGCCTGCCCCGGGTGCTGGCCGGAGCCGCCGCCCTCTTCCGCGACGAACGGGGCCGGGTCCTGCTCGTCGAGCCCAACTACCGCGAGGGCTGGGCCCTGCCGGGCGGAACGGTCGAATCGGACAGCGGCGAGTCGCCCCGTACGGCCGCCCGGCGCGAGAGCGCCGAGGAGATCGGCATCGACGTCCCGCTCGGCCGGCTCCTCGCCGTCGACTGGAGCGTCGGCGCCGGCCGCCCGCCGCTCGTCGCCTACCTCTACGACGGCGGCGTCCTCGACGCCGCACAGCTCGACTCCATCAAGCTCCAGGAGGAGGAACTCCTCTCCTGGAAGCTCGTCGAGCCCGCCGAACTCACCGGCCACCTCCTCGGATCGCTCGGCCGACGCACCCTGGAGGCGTACCGCGCCCTGGAGTCGGGCGAGGGCACCGTGGAACTGGAGAACGGCCGCCGGCCCGCCAACCCCTGAACCACCCCGCGTACTTGGACTCCTCCGACCAGGGCAGAATCAACAGATGATCACGATGTACGCCTGGCCGAGCACGGCCGACGGGCCCGACGCCCTCCCCATGGTCCACTTCACCACCGACGAACAGTCGGGCGGCGAGGTCTCCGAAGAGGGAATGCCGATCTGGCTGTTCGACACCGCGATACGCGAGGGCGGCTGGTCCGCCTTCGAGGACTTCGAGGGCTGGTCCGCGCCCGCCGAGGGCTGGCAGGCCTTCTACCGCCGCGAGGACGACGTCCTCGCCGTCACAGGCCCCGGCGCCTGCGAGGGCTGGTACCAGGGCCGGCTCGGCGCCGACGACGAATGGATCAAGGCGGCCGCCACCCAGAACAGCGTGGTCCTGCTCGCCGCCCCCGTCCAGCACCCGTCCCTCTACGCCTACGCCGTCGAAGCCGGCGCCGGCTTCGCCCTGCTCGCCCCGCTCGTGGTGATCTGACCCGCCGGGCCGCCTCAGGCGGCGGCCCCGCTCTCGAACTCCAGCAGCCGCACCTTGCGCTCGATGCCGCCGCCGTACCCGGTCATCGAGCCCGAGGCGCCGATCACCCGGTGGCAGGGCACGATGATGCCGACCGGGTTCTTGCCGTTCGCCAGGCCGACCGCCCGCGAGGCGTTCGGCTTGCCGAGCTCCGCCGCGAGCTGCCCGTACGACCAGGTCTGCCCGTAGGGGATCCGGACGAGCTGCTCCCAGACGCTGCGCTGGAACTCGGTGCCCTCCAGCCGCACCGGCACGGTGAACTCGGTCAGCTCCCCGGCGAAGTACGCGGCCAGCTGCCGCCGCACCTCACCGAAGGGCTCCTCGGAGTCCGCCACCCGCTCGCCGAAGGACTCCTCGGCCGGCCGGTGGCGCTGCCCGGTCATGTACAGCCCGCTGAGGACCCCGTCGGTGGCGACCAGGGTGAGCGGCCCGTACGGGCTGTCGACGACGGTGTGGATCCGGTTGCTGATGACGCTGCTCACGGTGCTGCTCACGACGGTGCTCCTTGTGCTACGGGCAGGTGGTTGATCGGGTGGTCGTCGGTGGCCCACAGGTACTGGACGGCGTACGCGCGCCAGGGCCGCCAGCCGCCCGCCCGGGCGGTCAGGGCGGCGGGCGTGGACGGCAGGCCCAGCCCCCGCGCGGCCTTGCGGACCCCGAGGTCGGACGGCAGGAACGCGTCGGGGTCGCCGAGCGCCCGCATCGCGATGATCTCGGTGGTCCAGGGCCCGAAGCCGGGCAGCGCGGACAGCCGGGCGCGGGCCGCTTCCCAGTCGCTGTCAATGCCGAGCGGCAGCGAGCCGTCCGCCAGGGCCGTGACCAGGGTGGTGAGGGTCGTACGCCGGCTGCGCGGCATCGACAGCGACTCGGGATCGATGCCGGCCAGCGCGGCGGGGGAGGGGAACAGGTGGGTCAGCCCGCCGTGCGGGTCCTCCACGGGCTCCCCGTACGCGGCCACCAGCCGGGCCGCGTGCGTCCGGGCGGCCGCGGTGGACACCTGCTGCCCGAGGACCGCCCGCACGGCGAACTCCGCCGCGTCGACGGTGCGCGGCACCCGGCGCCCGGGGGCCTCGTCCACGAGCGGCGCCAGCAGCGGATCCGTGCGCAGCTGGCCGTCCACCGCCTCCGGATCGGCGTCCAGGTCGAGCATCCAGCGGCAGCGGCTGATCGCGATGGTCAGGTCCCGCAGGTCGGTCAGCGCGAGCCGGCAGCCGATGTGGTCGGGGCCGGGCGTCAGCGCGACGACCCCGGAGCCGTACGGGAGCCGCAGCGTCCGCCGGTAGGCCCCGTCACGCCACTCCTCCACCCCGGGGACGGCGGTCGCGGCGAGGTGCCCGAAGAGGTTGTCGGGGTTGAGCGGGGCCCGGTACGGCAGCCGCAGGCCGATCGTGCCCGGGATCCGCGGCCCGCCCTGCCCGGTCCCCCTCCGGCCCGCGCGCAGCCGCAGCTCGCCGGGGGTGAGGGCGAAGACCTCCCGGACGGTCTCGTTGAAGTTCCGGATCGAGGAGAACCCGGCGGCGAAGGCCACGTCCCCCATGGGGAGCTCGGAGGTCTCGATGAGCAGCCGGGCGGTCTGGGCGCGCTGGGCCCGGGCCAGGGCCAGGGGGCCGGCACCGAGCTCGGCGCCCAGCTGCCGCTCGACCTGCCGGGTCGAGTACCCGAGCCGCAGCGCCAGCCCGGGCACCCCCTCGCGGTCCACCACCCCGTCCTGGATCAGCCGCATCGCGCGCGCGACGGCGTCGGCGCGGGCGTTCCACTCGGGGGAGCCGGGGCTGGTGTCGGGCCGGCATCGCTTGCAGGCCCGGTACCCGGCCTGCTGGCAGGCGGCGGCACTGGGCAGGAAGCTCATGTTCTCGACCTTGGGCGGCACGGCCGGGCAACTGGGCCGGCAGTAGATGCCGGTCGTCCGGACCGCGGTGAAGAACCACCCGTCGAACCGGGCGTCCTTCGACTGCACGGCCCGCACGCAGCGGTCGGTGTCGGTGTACATGGCTCCAGCATCCCGGCTGCCCGGGCGTCGGGCTGGCAGTTTTCCGACATCAAGCCTAGCCCTGCCGGGGGCCGAGGAGGTGCCGGTGCCGGTACCTTGCCGGGCGGGCCCGGGGCCGGTCCGCTGGGCCGGTGCCGGTGGCCGTGTGGGGGTGGGTGGGCCGCTGCGCGGGACGTGGGTCCCCTACCCGCCCTTCGCCCGTTCCCCGGGGCTCCGCCCCGGACCCCGCGCCTCAAACGCCGGCGAGGCTGGATCTTGCCGGCCGGGGTCGGAAACCTCAGCCTCGCCGGCGTTTGAGGCGCGGGCGCGGTAGCGCCGTGTATTGAGCCGCGCCCGGCGGCTGAGGGCGAGAACGGTTGAAGGGCGGGGAGGGGCGAGCCCCGCGCAGCGGCACACCACCCGCAGACGGCCCACCGGCCCCGGCCACGGGCTCCGACCGCGCCCCGCGCCCGACGGACGGAGTCCGGCGCAGCGGCGCGAAGCCGGGGAGGCCGCCCGCGGCCGAGCCGCGCGAGCGGTGCGTCAAGAAGACGGAAGGCCCCGGGTCCGTGAGGGACCCGGGGCCTTCCGCGCAAGCCGAGCGGCAGCGTTACGGCAGTTGCGACGCCGCCCGCGCCTCCCGCCGGTTGTGGCGGAACGTGTTCGCGCGACGGGTCGTCGCGAACAGCGGGATGGTCGCCGCCAGGGCGATCTGGAGCGCGCAGCCGGTCTGGAGGAGCAGCTGGCCGCCCGGGGCGTCGAACGCCCAGGCCGCCAGGAGGCCCATCGCCCCGACGATCCAGCTCAGCATCGCCGCCGCGAGGACACCCCGCGGCTTCGGGTACTCGACCCGGCTCACCATCAGCCAGGCCACCCCGATGATCGCCAGCAGCGTCGGGACGAACGGCAGCTCCAGCAGCACGATGGAGACGACCGTCAGCGCGCCGAAGGGGCTCGGCATGCCCTGGAACATGCCGTCCTTCATCGTCACGCAGCTGAATCTCGCGAGCCTCAGCACGACCGCCAGCAGCACCACGATCGCCGCGAGCGCCGACATCTTCTGGTGCGCGTCGTCGGCGACCATGCCGTAGACCAGCACGAAGTACGCCGGCGCCAGCCCGAAGCTGATCAGGTCGGACAGGTTGTCCAGCTCCGCGCCCATCGGCGAGCTGCGCAGCTTGCGGGCCACGATGCCGTCGAAGAGGTCGAAGACCGCCGCGAGCAGCATCAGTATCACCGCGGTCGCCGCGCTGTGCCGGGCCATGCCCGACTCGCCGCTGCCGGTGAGGTGAGGGATGAGGATGCCGGTGGTGGTGAAGTACACCGCCATGAATCCGCACGTGGCGTTACCGAGGGTGAGGGTGTCCGCTATCGACAGCCGCAGCGAGAGCGGCATGTCGTCCTCGGCGGACTCCTCCTCGGCGGACTCGGGAACCCAGCCGGTGGCAGGAGTCTCGGGGTCAGTCACGGTCAATTCGGGTCACCCCCGCGGTGGTGGCCTGACCGACCTCGACCGCGACCTCGACGCCCTCCGGGAGGTAGATGTCGACGCGGGAGCCGAAGCGGATCAGACCGATGCGTTCGCCCTGCTCCACCTTGGTTCCGGCCGGCAGGTACGGGACGATGCGACGCGCGACGGCGCCGGCGATCTGCACCATCTCGATGTCGCCGAGCTCGGTGTCGAAGTGCCAGACGACGCGCTCGTTGTTCTCGCTCTCCTTGTTGAACGCCGGGACGAACCCGCCGGGGATGTGCTCCACGGACGTCACCGTGCCCGCCAGGGGCGCGCGGTTGACGTGGACGTTCAGCGGGCTCATGAAGATCGCGACGCGGGTGCGCCCGTCCTTCCACGGCATGATGCTCTGCACCACACCGTCGGCGGGCGAGATGACACGGCCCTGGGCGATCTCGCGCTCGGGGTCGCGGAAGAACCACAGCATGCCCGCCGCGAGAGCGGTGGCGGGCACGGCCGCCGCGGCCCAGCGTCCGGACTTGCGGGCCCGGGTGAGGCTGAGCGCCGCGGTGGCGACGGTCGGCAGAAGCCACGGCGATGCTCCGCGCGCGAGGCGTACGCCGGAGAGGCTGTCGCGGTGTGCAGAGGTTTGGCTGTGGGGCATGGATGACCTTCGTAGCGGGTGATTGCCGCGCCGCAAACGGGGGGACGGGACGGCGGCTTTACTGGAATGCTATCGGTTGCGCGCAACAACTGGGCAAGCCAGAAGCCGAGTCGATGGCCGTCGGCCAGTGACTGCAGGTGACTCTTCTGCGGTGGATCGCAGGACGATCCACCGCAAAAGAGACATTCAGCCCTGGAGTCGGTACTCCTCGAGCAGGCGTCGCCCAATGATCATTTTCTGGATCTCGGCGGTTCCTTCACCGATCAGAAGCATCGGCGCTTCCCGGTAGAGGCGCTCGATCTCGTACTCCTTCGAGAACCCGTAGCCGCCGTGGATGCGGAAGGCATCCTCGACGACCTCCTTGCAGTATTCGGAGGCGAGGTACTTCGCCATCCCGGCTTCGAGGTCGTTTCGTTCCCCGGAGTCCTTTTTGCGTGCCGCGTTCACCATCATGGCATGGGCGGCCTCGACCTTGGTAGCCATCTCGGCCAGCTTGAACTGGATGGCCTGGTGCTCGGCGATCGCCTTGCCGAAAGTGTGACGTTGCTGGGCATAGGAGACACCCAGTTCGAAAGCACGCTGCGCGACGCCGCAGCCACGCGCCGCCACGTTGACGCGGCCGACCTCCACGCCGTCCATCATTTGGTAAAACCCTCGGCCGGTCTGGCCTCCGAGGACCCGATTGGCCGGAATGCGCAGTCCGTCCATGATGAGCTCGGTCGTGTCGACGCCCTTGTAGCCCATCTTGTCGATCTTGCCCGGGATCGTCAGGCCCGGACGGACCTCCCCGAAGCCCGGCTCCTTCTCCACGAGGAAGGTGGTCATCGACTTGTGGGGCGCCGTGCCCTCGGGGTGTCCTTCGTCACTCCGGACCAGAACGGCCACCAGCGTCGAGGACCCGCCGTTCGTCAGCCACATCTTCTGGCCGTTCAGGACGTACTCGTCGCCGTCCTTCACCGCCTTGGACGTGATGGCCGACACATCCGAGCCCAGCCCCGGCTCCGACATCGAGAAGGCGCCGCGGACCTCGCCCAGCGCCATGCGCGGGAGGAAGTGGTCCTTCTGCTCCTGCGTGCCGTGCTGCTTGAGCATGTACGCCACGATGAAGTGCGTGTTGATGATGCCCGAGACGGACATCCAGCCGCGCGCTATCTCCTCGACGCACAGCGCGTAGGTGAGCAGCGACTCACCCAGGCCGCCGTACTCCTCCGGGATCATCAGGCCGAAGAGGCCGAGCTCCTTGAGGCCGTCGACGATCTGCTGCGGGTACTCGTCGCGGTGCTCCAGCTCGGTGGCGACCGGGATGATCTCCTTGTCGACGAACTCCCGGACGGTCTTGAGGATCTCCCGCTGGACGTCCGTGAGCCCGGCGGTCTGGGCGAGTCGTGCCATGGCTACTTCCCCTGTTCCTTCAGCTGAGGCCGGCCGGGCTGCTCGCCGCCGCGCGCCTTGATGTACGTCTCGGTCGGGACCATCACCTTGCGCCGGAAGACGCAGACGAGGGTGCCGTCCTGCTTGTAGCCCTTGGTCTCCACGTAGACGATGCCGCGGTCGTCCTTGGACTTGGACGGGGTCTTGTCCAGGACGGTGGTCTCGCCGTAGATCGTGTCGCCGTGGAAGGTCGGCGCCACGTGCCGCAGGGACTCGATCTCCAGGTTGGCGATGGCCTTTCCGGAGACGTCCGGTACGGACATGCCGAGCAGCAGCGAGTAGACGTAGTTGCCGACCACCACGTTCTTGCCGAAGTCGGTCGTGTTCTCGGCGTAGTTCGCGTCCATGTGGAGCGGGTGGTGGTTCATGGTGAGGAGACAGAAGAGGTGGTCGTCGTACTCCGTGACCGTCTTCCCGGGCCAGTGCTTGTAGACCGCGCCGACCTCGAACTCTTCGTAGGTGCGTCCGAACTGCATGCTGCTCAGGCCTCCGGGATCTCGAACTTGGTGGTGCGCTCCATGCCGGCGGCCCGGCCCTTGCCGGCGATGACCAGGGCCATCTTGCGGCTGGCCTCGTCGATCATCTCGTCGCCGAGCATCGCGGAGCCCTTCTTGCCGCCCGCCTCGGAGGTGCACCAGTCGTAGGCGTCGAGGATCAGCTCGGCGTGGTCGTAGTCCTCCTGGGAGGGGGAGAAGACCTCGTTGGCCGCGTCGACCTGGCCCGGGTGCAGCACCCACTTGCCGTCGAAGCCGAGGGCGGCGGCGCGGCCGGCGACCTCGCGGTACGCGTCCACGTCGCGGATCTGGAGGAAGGGGCCGTCGATCGCCTGGAGGTTGTGCGTACGGGCCGCCATGAGGATCCGCATCAGGATGTAGTGGTAGGCGTCCGCCGGGTAGCCGGGCGGCTGCATGCCCACGACCAGGGACTTCATGTTGATCGAGGCCATGAAGTCGGCCGGGCCGAAGATGATGGTCTCCAGGCGCGGCGAGGCGGCGGCGATCTCGTCGACGTTGACCAGGCCCTTGGCGTTCTCGATCTGCGCCTCGATGCCGATCTTGCCGACCTCGAAGCCCATGGTCTTCTCGATCTGGGTCAGGAGGAGGTCGAGGGCCACGACCTGCTGGGCGTCCTGGACCTTCGGCAGCATGATGCAGTCGAGGTTCTGGCCGGCGCCCTCGACGACGGTGATGACGTCGCGGTACGTCCAGTGGGTGGTCCAGTCGTTGACGCGGACCACGCGGGTCTTGCCGGTCCAGTCGCCGTTGTTCAGCGCGTCCACGATCGTGTGGCGGGCGCCTTCCTTGGCGAGCGGGGCGCAGGCGTCCTCCAGGTCGAGGAAGACCTGGTCGGCCGGCAGGCCCTGGGCCTTCTCCAGGAACCGCGGGTTCGAGCCCGGGACCGCGAGGCAGGAGCGGCGCGGACGCAGCCGGTTCACGGGGGAGAGGGGCGTGGTCATGCGGGGACCTCCGTGCTTTCAGCGATGTTGAGAGGGTGGAGCTTGTTGGCCTTGCGGATCTCGTCGACGATACGGCCGATGATCTCCGTGATGCCGAAGTCCTTCGGGGTGAACACGGCGGCCACCCCGGCGGCCTTCAGCGTGACGGCGTCGGCGTTCGGAATGATGCCCCCGACGATGACCGGGATGTCGCCCGCCCCCGCCGTGCGCAGCCGTTCCAGGACGTCCGGGACCAGTGCGCTGTGCGAACCGGACAGGATGGACAGTCCCACGCAGTGCACGTCCTCGGCCAGCGCGGCCGAGGAGATCTCCTCGGGCGTCAGCCGGATGCCCTGGTAGACCACCTCGAACCCGGCGTCGCGGGCCCGTACGGCGATCTGCTCGGCACCGTTGGAGTGCCCGTCCAGGCCGGGCTTGCCGACCAGCAGGCGCAGCCGGCCGGAGCCCAGCTCGTCGGCCGTCCGGGAGACCTTCTCGCGGACCAGGGCCAGCGGGGTGCCCTCCTCGGCGGTGACCGCGACCGGGGCCGAGGAGACCCCGGTCGGGGCGCGGAACTCGCCGAAGACCTCGCGCAGGGCGTTCGCCCACTCGCCGGTGGTGACACCGGCGCGGGCGCACTCCAGGGTGGCCTCCATCAGGTTCTCGGTCCCGGCGGCGGCGTCCTTCAGCCGGTCCAGGGCCTGCCCGACGGTCGGGAAGACGAACGGGTCGCCGCCCCCCTGCCGGTCCGAGGACTCCTGCCGCTCGGCCCGCCAGCGGGTGATCCGCTCGACGGTGAACGCCTCCACCGCCGGGTCGACGGTCATGATGGCCCCGTCGAGGTCGGAGGTGAGCGGGTTCTCCTCGGTCTGCTGGAAGCAGTTCACCCCGACGATCTTGTCGTCGCCGGCCTCGATCCTCGCGCGCCGCTCGGCGTGCGAGGAGACCAGCTGGGACTTCAGGTACCCGGACTCGACGGCGGCCATCGCGCCGCCCATCTCCTGGATCCGGTCGATCTCGGCCAGGCAGTCGGCGACCAGGGAGTCGACCTTGGCCTCGATGACGTGGGATCCGGCGAAGATGTCCTCGTACTCCAGCAGGTCGCTCTCGTGGGCCAGGACCTGCTGGATGCGCAGCGACCACTGCTGGTCCCAGGGCCGGGGCAGGCCCAGCGCCTCGTTCCAGGCGGGCAGCTGCACCGCGCGGGCGCGGGCGTCCTTGGAGAGGGTCACCGCGAGCATCTCCAGCACGATCCGCTGGACGTTGTTCTCGGGCTGCGCCTCGGTCAGGCCGAGCGAGTTCACCTGGACGCCGTAGCGGAACCGGCGCTGCTTGGCGTTCTCGATGCCGTAGCGCTCCTTGGTGACCTTGTCCCAGATCCGGCCGAAGGCGCGCATCTTGCACATCTCCTCGATGAAGCGGACGCCCGCGTTCACGAAGAAGGAGATGCGGGCGACCACCTCGCCGAAGCGCTCCTCGGGCACCTGGCCCGAGTCGCGCACCGAGTCCAGGACGGCGATCGCGGTGGACATCGCGTACGAGATCTCCTGGACCGGCGTGGCCCCGGCCTCCTGCAGGTGGTAGCTGCAGATGTTGATCGGGTTCCACTTCGGGATGTGGTTGACCGTGTACGCGATCATGTCCGTCGTCAGGCGGAGCGAGGGCCCGGGCGGGAAGACGTGCGTCCCGCGCGAGAGGTACTCCTTGACGATG
Organism: Streptomyces sp. NBC_00158; assembly: GCF_045160885.1. NCBI lineage: Bacteria > Bacillati > Actinomycetota > Actinomycetes > Kitasatosporales > Streptomycetaceae > Streptomyces > Streptomyces sp. NBC_00158. The sequence goes on along the minus strand of NZ_CP108161.1, from coordinate 1,098,632 downwards.
TCGTTCTGGGTGGTGCCCTGGAGCTGGGAGATGTCCGCCCCCTGCTCCTCGGCGGCCACCTGGTAGAGCGCCAGCAGCCACATGGCGGTGGCGTTGATCGTCATCGAGGTGTTCATCTGCTCCAGGGGTATGTCCTGGAACAGCCGCCGCATGTCGCCGAGGTGGGAGACCGGGACCCCGACCCGGCCGACCTCGCCGCGGGCGAGGACGTGGTCGGGGTCGTAGCCGGTCTGCGTCGGGAGGTCGAACGCGACCGACAGGCCGGTCTGGCCCTTGGCGAGGTTGCGGCGGTACAGCTCGTTGGACGCCTCGGCCGTGGAGTGGCCGGCGTACGTCCGCATGAGCCACGGACGGTCCTTCTGGCGCTCTGTCATCTCAGGCGATCCTTATGGCCTTTGAGTGGACTTCAGACTCAGACGTTGCGGAAGCGGTTGATCGCGTCGAGGTGCCGGGCGCGCATCTCGTGGTCGCGGACGCCGAGGCCCTCCTCGGGGGCGAGGGCGAGGACGCCGACCTTGCCCTGGTGGAGGTTGCGGTGGACGTCGTAGGCCGCCTGGCCGGTCTCCTCCAGGGAGTAGACCTTCGAGAGGGTGGGGTGGATCTTGCCCTTGGCGATCAGGCGGTTGGCCTCCCACGCCTCGCGGTAGTTCGCGAAGTGCGAGCCGACGATCTTCTTGAGGGACATCCACAGGTAGCGGTTGTCGTACTCGTGCATGTAGCCGGAGGTCGAGGCGCAGGTGGTGATCGTGCCGCCCTTGCGGGTGACGTAGACGGAGGCGCCGAAGGTCTCGCGGCCCGGGTGCTCGAAGACGATGTCGATGTCCTCGCCGCCGGTCAGCTCGCGGATCTTCGAGCCGAAGCGCTTCCACTCGCGCGGGTCCTGGGTGCGCTCGTCCTTCCAGAACTTGTAGCCCTCGGCGTTGCGGTCGATGACGGCCGTGGCGCCCATCTTGCGGCAGATCTCCGCCTTCTCCGGGGAGGAGACGACGCAGATCGGGTTGGCGCCGCCGGCCAGCGCGAACTGGGTGGCGTAGGAGCCGAGGCCGCCGCTGGCGCCCCAGATCAGGACGTTGTCGCCCTGCTTCATGCCGGCGCCGTTGCGGGAGACCAGCTGGCGGTAGGCGGTGGAGTTGACCAGGCCGGGGGAGGCGGCCTCCTCCCAGCTCAGGTGGCCGGGCTTCGGCATCAGCTGGTTCGACTTGACGAGGGCGATCTCCGCCAGGCCGCCGAAGTTGGTCTCGAAGCCCCAGATGCGCTGCTCGGGGTCGAGCATCGTGTCGTTGTGGCCGTCCGAGGACTCCAGCTCGACCGAGAGGCAGTGCGCGACGACCTCGTCGCCCGGCTTCCAGGAGTTGACGCCGGGGCCGGTGCGCAGCACGACGCCCGCGAGGTCGGAGCCGATGACGTGGTACGGGAGGTCGTGGCGCTTGGTGAGCTCCGACAGGCGCCCGTAGCGCTCCAGGAAGCTGAAGGTGGACACCGGCTCGAAGATCGAGGTCCACACCGAGTTGTAGTTGACCGAGGAGGCCATGACGGCCACCAGGGCCTCGCCCGGGCCGAGTTCGGGAACCGGGACCTGGTCCAGGTGCAGGGACTGGCGCGGGTCCTTCTCGCGGGTGGTGAGCCCCGCGAACATCTCCGCCTCGTCCTTGTGCACGGTGATCGCGCGGTACGACTCGGGGAGCGGCAGTGCGGCGAAGTCTGCGGCGGTGGCGGACTGCGACTGAATCGCGTCCAGGATGTCCTTCACGGTATTGCCTCCGGCAAGCGCTGATGAGGGTGCGCTGAGGGATGCGCGGGTGCGCGGTTACGTGTGGTGTGCTGCGAGGTGCCGTCGGTCCGGCTGAGCTGTGCTGCTGCTGTGCTGTCGCGCCTGTGGTGAGGGCGAGCGGGGCCTGGTGACGCAGGCATCCGGGGCGCGTTCCGTACCGAGTGGGTGTGGGTCGCGGGGACATCCGGACGGGACTCAACGTATGGCACCCCGTGTCACTCGGCAAGGCACTGGGTGCCAGAAATTTCTCTCACTTGCCGATTGACCTGCGCAGATGAGCGATGATCGATCAGAGTTACCCGCGAGTAGGGGCAACTCGGACAAAGGAAAACGGCCGCCCCCGGAACGGGAGCGGCCGCTGTGACGAGCGTGACCTACTTGTTCTTGAGTGCTTCCTCGATGGTCCGCATGACCTCGTCGAGCGGAGCGTCCGTACGCGCCACCGCGACCAGGACCTCGCCCTCCGTGCGCACCGCCGCCTGCGGGGCCCCGGCGGGCACGCCCTGCGTCCGGCCGGCGCCGATCCCCGACCCGAAGGTCTTGCGGACGATCGCGAAGGCGTGGTCCAGCTGCGCCTCCACGTCCCCCTGGCCCCCCGCCCGCAGCCAGCGCCGCAGCACGTGGTTGTGCGCGGTCACCACCGCGGACGCGGCCACCTCGGCGAGCAGCGGGTCGTCGTTGCCGTCGTGGTGTTCGGTCTCGTCGAAGTGCGCGAGCAGGTAGCGGGTGAAGAGCCGCTCGTAGCGGGCCACCGAGGCGATCTCCCGCTCCCGCAGCGCCGGCACCTCGCGGGTCAGCCGGTAGCGCTCCACCGACACCGCCGGCGAGGCGGCGTACATCTTCATGACTTCCTTGATCCCCCGGCACACCGTGTCGAGCGGGTGCTCGTGCGCCGGGGCCACGTCCAGGACGGCCTCGGCGCGGATCAGGGTGTCGTCGTGGTCCGGGAAGATCGCCTCTTCCTTGGACCGGAAGTGCCGGAAGAAGGTCCGGCGCGCCACACCCGCGGTCGCGGCGATCTCGTCGACCGTCGTGGCCTCGTACCCCTTGGTCGCGAAGAGCTCCATGGCCGCGGCGGCGAGCTCGCGGCGCATCTTGAGCCGCTGGGCGGCCGCCCGGGTGCCGGCCGCGCTCTCCTGGGGGTCGGCGGCCGACGCGGCGCGGGGTGGGGTCTTGGCGGGCTGGGACATAGAGCGAAAGTACTTCATTCGCGCAGGCGCGCGCGCCGGAGGGGGGTGAGAGGGGGGTGGATGCGGGGGAGGGCCCGCACTGGGCTCGGGAGGGTGTGCCCGCCGTGAGGGTCCGGCGGACCCGAGCAGCCCTCCCCACGCATCCTGATCGGGGCCCGGCCGGGGATCAGGGGGTGTCCCCCTACCGGCGGGCGTACTCACGGAATCCGCGACCGGTCTTCCGGCCCAGGCAGCCCGCCGCCACCAGGTGCTCCAGCAGCGGGGACGGGGCCAGGGCGGGGTCGCGGAACTCCTGGTAGAGGACCTTCTCGATGGCGAGCGACACGTCCAGGCCGACCACGTCCAGGAGCTCGAAGGGCCCCATCGGGTAGCCGCCGCCCAGCTTCATCGCGGCGTCGATGTCGTCGATCCCCGCGTAGTGCTGCTCGACCATCTTGATCGCGTTGTTCAGGTACGGGAACAGCAGCGCGTTCACGATGAAACCGGCCCGGTCCCCGCAGTCCACCGGGTGCTTGCGCACCTTGGCGCAGACCTCGCGGACCGTGGCGTGCACGTCGTCGGCCGTCAGCACCGTCCGGACCACCTCGACCAGCTTCATGGCCGGCGCCGGGTTGAAGAAGTGCATGCCGATCACGTCCTGCGGACGCGAGGTCGCCCGCGCGACCGCGATCACCGGCAGCGAGGAGGTGGTGGTGGCCAGCACCGCGCCCGGCTTGCAGACCTTGTCCAGACCCGCGAAGAGCTGCTGCTTGACCTCCAGGTCCTCCGCGACCGCCTCGACCGCCAGGTCCACGTCCGAGAAGGCCTCCAGCGACCCGGCCGGCGTGATCCGGTCCAGGGTCTGCGCGGCGGCCTCCTCGGTCAGTCGGCCCTTGGACACCGCACGGCCCAGGGACTTCCCGATCGCGGCCTTCGCGGCCTCGGCCTTCTCCTCGCTGCGGGCGGCCAGCACCACGGCGTAGCCGGCCTGCGCGAAGACCTGCGCGATACCGCTCGCCATCGTCCCGGAGCCGGCCACGCCGACCGAGGACACCGGACGGCCCGCGCCCAGCAGGGACCCGTCCAGCGGGGTCTGCAGGTCGCGGACGACCACCGGGCTGCCCGGGGCCTCGTACGTGTAGAAGCCGCGCCCGGCCTTCTGCCCGGTCAGACCCGCCTCGACGAGCTGGCCCAGGATCGGCGCCGGGGCGTGCAGCCGGTCGCCCGAGGAGGCGTACATGGCCTCCAGGACGGTGCGCGCCGTGTCCACGCCGACCAGGTCGAGCAGGGCGAGCGGGCCCATCGGCAGGCCGCAGCCCAGCTTCATCGCCGCGTCGATGTCCTCGCGGGAGGCGTACTTGGCCTCGTACATCGCGGCGGCCTGGTTGAGGTAGCCGAAGAGCAGGCCGTCGGCGACGAAGCCGGGCCGGTCGCCGACCGCGACGGGCTGCTTGCCCAGCTCCACCGCCAGCTCCGTGACCGCCTCGACGGCCGTCGGCGCGGTCAGCACGCTGGAGACGATCTCCACGAGCTTCATCGCCGGGGCCGGGTTGAAGAAGTGCATGCCCAGCACCCGCTCCGGGTGCAGGGACTCGGCGGCGAGCCGGGTCACGGACAGCGCGTTGGTACCGGTGGCGAGGACGGTGTCCGGCCGGACGATCGCGTCGAGCTCGCCGATGATCCGGTGCTTGAGGTCGTAGTCCTCCGGGACCACCTCGATCACGAGGTCGGCGTCGGCGGCGGCGCCGAGGTCCGTGAAGGTGCGGAAGCGGGCCAGGACCGCCTCGCGCTCCTGCTCGGTGAGCTTGTACTTGGCCACCGAGCGGGCCGTGGCGGCCGCGAGGGCCCCGGCGGCGCGGCGGGTGGCGGACTCGCTGACGTCGATGCCGATGACCTCGCGGCCGGCCCGGGCGAGCACCTCGGCGATGCCGGTGCCCATCGTGCCGAGGCCGACGACGGCGACGGTGCGGAGGGAGGACTGACTGGACGTGGACGGAAGGTCCATCGCGGGACTCCAGTGGAAGAGGGTGACGACTGAGGGAGCGCGCGGCGCACGGCGCGCGCGGATGCCGTACGGAAGAGCCGTGCGGAGCACACCCGGCGGTGCGCCCCGAGAGGGATGGGGGCGCGGCGGGCGGAAACGGCGGAACCCTGTCCCGGGGTCCAGCCGTACGGGTGAAACGGTCGAGCGAACGGACCGACTGGTACGGGGCGGCTGCGTCACCAGGCCGCGTCCGTACGTGTTGGGAAGGAGACTAACCGGCCGGTAACTGGTCCGCCAGAGCGCGGAGATGTGACCTGTACCGCCCAAATGTACCGATCATCGATCATCGATCAGCGGGCTCCGCGGAACCCCGCCTGCCGGGCCCCCGGGAGCCCTAGGGTGGCGGCGTGAACGACGTGCTGGAACGCCTGCGGGAGGAAGCCGACGGGTCGGCCGCCTACCCGGAACTGCTCGCCGCGGCGCCGGACGCCCTGGCCGCCTCCCTGACCTCCGCCGGGCTGCCCCTGTGGGCCCGCGAACTGGCCGCGTACCGGCTCGGGATGGCGGGGGACCGGCGGGCCTTCGAACCCCTGGTCCTGCTGCTCAACCACCGGGACCCGGCCCGCTGCGCCGCCGCCGCGCAGGCGCTCGGCGTCCTCGGGGACCCGCGGACCGCCCGCGCGGCGGCCGCCCTGGCGACGAACTCGCTGCGCACGGCCTACGCCCTGCACCCGGTCCGCCTGCTGACCGCGCTGCGCGCACCGGAGTCGGCCCCGGCCCTGATCAAGACCCTGTCCCGGCTGCTGGCCCCGCACGATCCGTACTGGCGGGTGGCGCTCGCCTGCGTCGAGGGCCTCGGCCGCCTGGGCGACGGGCGGGCCCGCGACGTCCTGGTCCGGGCCCAGGCCCACCCCCGGCTGGCGCTGGCCGCCACCGAGGCCCTGGCCGGGCTGGTGGCGGCGCACCCCGACGCGTAAGCCCTGGCCGGGCGGGGGCGCGGCCCGGCGGCGGGGCGGCTGCGCCGGTGCCGGTGCCGGTGCCGCTGCGCGGAGCGAGGTCCCCTACCCTCCCCCAGACTCCGTCCGGGGGGACCCCCACTTCCACCGTTCCCAGGGGCTCTGCCCCTGACCCCGTTCCGGGCGCTCCGCGCCCGGTGCGCTCAATCGCCGCGCGGGCTGGAGATTCGCTGCGCGAATTCCAGCGCCGCCGGCACCCTCCAGCCCCGCCGGCGTTTGAGGCGCTGGGGGTCCCCCCAGCGGTAGCTGGGGGAGGGTCTGGGGGCGGAGCCCCAGGGGGTCCGGAGTGCAGCCCCGGGGAACGGGCGAAGGGCGGGTAGGGGAACCGGCCCGCGCAGCGGCCCCCCTCAGCGCGGCGGGACCATGGCGAAGGCCTCCACCTCCAGCAACAGCTCCGGGCGGAACAGGGCCGCCACCTGGACCGCCGAGGAGGCGGGAAGCCGGTCCGGGGCGATGACCTCGTCCCGGGCCGCCCGCACCGCCGGCAGGTGGGCCACGTCCGTGACGAAGTACGTCAGCTTCACCACGTCCTCGAAGCCCGCCCCGGCCGCCGCCAGGCACCTCCGCAGGTTCTCGAACACCTGCCGGGCCTGCGCGGCCGGGTCGCCCTCGCCGACCACCTCGCCCTTCTCGTCGAAGGCGCACTGCCCCGAGACGGCCACGAACCGCCCGGTGCCCCAGACGACGTGGCTGTACCCGGTGCCGGGGCTGACGCCCTCGGGCGCGGCGATACGGGTGAGGTGGCTGTCACGGTGTGAGAGAGAGGTCATGCGGACGATCTTGCCCGCCCGGCGTCAGCCCCGGAAGCCCAGCAGCCCGTGCAGCGCCGCACCGCCCGCCGAGGGCGGCACCGCGCGCGTCGCCGCGGCAGGCTTCGGCGCGGGCTGCGCCTGGCAGGTCGCGTCCGCCGCCTGACCCGTCCTCAGGTACGCGGACAGCTTCTCGTCCAGGCACTTGTTGCCGCTCAGGGCGATGCCGTGGTTGCCGCCGCCCTCCTCCACCACCAGCGCCGAACCCGCCAGCTTGTCCCGCATGCTCACCGCGCCCTCGTACGGGGTCGCCGCGTCCTCCGTCGCCTGGAACAGCAGGGCCTTCGGCAGCGCCGTGTTCGTCACGTCCGGGGCCTCCAGCGGCTGCGTCGGCCAGAACGCGCACGGCGCGTTGTACCAGGCGTTGTTCCAGGTCATGAACGGCGCCTTCGCGTGCGTGCGCCACATGTCCGCCCGCCACCGGTTCCAGTCCCGCGGCCACGCCGAGTCCCGGCACTGCACCGCCGTGTACACGCTGTAGCTGTTGGTCGCCGACGGCTCCACCGCGCCCAGCCGCTCGTACGCGGCCACCAGCGGCTTCGGGTCCTGCTTCACCGCGTACGCCGCGAAGGCCTCGGCCAGGGACGGCCAGTAGCCGTTGTAGTAGCCGCCCGGCATGTACGTGTCCTCCAGCTCGGACGGGCCCACCTTCCCGCCCGCCGGGGCCCCGCGCAGCGCCTCGCGCATCGCGTACCAGCGCTCCTCGACCCGGGCCGGGTCGGTGCCCAGGTGGTACGCGGAGTCGTACTGGGCCACCCAGGCCAGGAACGCCTTGTGCCGGGCGTCGAAGGCCAGGTCCTGCGAGAGGTTGTCCTCGTACCAGACGCCGCCCGGGTCGACGACCGAGTCCAGGACCAGCCGGTGCACCCGGTCCGGGTGCAGCTTGGCGTACACGGCGCCCAGGTAGGTGCCGTAGGAGTAGCCGAAGTAGCTGAGCTTCTGCGCGCCCAGCGCGGTGCGCAGCACCTCCAGGTCGCGGGCCGCCGAGACGGTGCCGACGTAGGGGAGCACGTCCGCGTGCTTGTCCCGGCAGGACACCGCGAAGGACCGCACCCGCTCCAGGTTGGCCCGCTCGGTCGCCCCGTCCCGCGGCACGGAGTCGGGCCGTACCGGGGTGAAGTGGCCGGTCCCGCAGTCCAGGGCGGGCTCGCTCTTGCCCACGCCCCGGGGGTCGAAGCCGATCACGTCGTACTGGGCGGCCACGTCCTTGGGCAGGGCGGAGGCGATGAACCCCGCCAGCGCGCGGCCGCTGCCGCCCGGGCCGCCGGGGTTGACCAGCAGCGGCCCCTGGGAGGCGGCGGCGGTGTGCGGGACACGGGTCAGGGCCAGGGAGATCTGCCGCCCGGCGGGCTGCTCGTGGTCGAGCGGGACCTTGAGGGAGGCACACTGCAGCGTCGGGTAGCGGGGGGTCGCGCAGCCGGTCCAGCGCAGGCCCGCGGCGGCCCCGGCGGCCGGGGCGGGCGCCTCGGCGGTCGCGGCCGGCGCGGCGGTGAGGGGGGTCGCGAGGGCGGCGGCGACGGTGGAGATCGCCAGCAGGACGGCGGCCCGCTTCTTCGCGGGGCGCAGCTTCGAGGGGTGGAGCATGGGGCCTCCCAGCCGAGGGTTCTGGGCGGAATCGTCCCGGAAACCGTGACGGGAAGACGGGATTGGGCCGCGCATTGGCCCGATGTGATGACCCGTCGGGAGGCGTCCGGGTCACGGGCGGTGCGCTCGGCGGGGTCACATCAGGGTCAGCTGTGTCGGTCCGGCGGGGGCCGGGCCGGCCGCCGGCTCCGGCGCGGCGGCGGCCCGCGGCTGCCCGCGCCGGGCGGGCCCGATGCCGAATTCGGCTGCCAGTTCGTGGACTTGGCGGGTGATCCGGCGCTGGTACCAGGTGGGCGCGTACGAGCCGCCCGCGTACATCCGTTCGTACCGTTCGACCAGGTGCGGGTGGTGCCGGCCGAGCCAGGCCGTGAACCACTCGCGCGCCCCGGGCCGCAGATGGAGTACCAGGGGTGTCACGGAGGCCGCCCCGGACGCGGCGACCGCCCGGACGGTCGCCCGCAGCTGTTCGGGGGAGTCGCCGAGGAAGGGGATCACCGGCGCCATCAGCACCCCGCATTCGAGCCCCGCGTCGGTCAGGGCCCGTACGGCGGCCAGCCGGGCGGCGGGGGAGGGGGTGCCGGGCTCGACGGTCCGCCACAGGGCGGTGTCGGTGAACCCGACCGAGACGCAGACCCCCACCTCGGTGGCCTCGGCGGCCTGCCGCAGCAGGGGCAGGTCGCGCAGGATCAGCGTGCCCTTGGTGAGGATCGAGAACGGGTTGGCGCGCTCCCGGAGCGCCGCGATGATCCCGGGCATCAGCCGGTAGCGCCCCTCGGCGCGCTGGTAGCAGTCGACGTTGGTGCCCATCGCGATGTGCGCGCCGCCCCAGCGCGGCGCCGCGAGCTCGCGGCGCAGCAGTTCGGGGGCGTTGACCTTGACGACGATCTGGGAGTCGAAGTCGAGCCCGGTGTCCAGGTCGAGGTAGCCGTGGGTCTTGCGCGCGAAGCAGTAGACGCAGGCGTGGCTGCATCCCCGGTAGGGGTTGACGGTCCATTCGAACGGCATCCGCGAGGCGCCGGGTACGCGGTTGACGATCGAGCGGGCCCGGACCTCGTGGAAGGTGATCCCGCGGAACTCGGGGGTGTCGAAGGTGCGGGTGACGACGGAGCCGGACCCGAACAGGGCGGCCGGACCGCTGCCCGGCGCCCCGGTCAGATTCTCCCAGCGCATGGATGCCTCCTCGGTGACGGGACCCGAGAATAGAACAAACGTTCCCATGATCGTGCGGACGGCATCGGGGGGCGGGTGCTCCCGGCGGTGGCGCGAGTGGCGGTAGCCCGTGCACCGAAGGGGTTGCCGGGGGCGATCCGGAGCCGTCGGGCCCTCCCGGCCGGGAAGACAATCCGACGTGCCGACCACTCACGAACGGAGTCGAAATGCGCACCTTCCTCAAGTCCTCCCTGGTGGCCGCCGCCGCGATCGTCGCCTGCGGCCTCGCGACGACCACCGCCAGTGCCGCCGCCCCCGTCGGCGGCGACGACGGACTCGGCGGCAGCGTCATCGGCAGCGGCAACTCGTACGACTACGACGTGAACATCGGGAACATCTCCCTGGGCTCCCTCCTCGGCCTCGCCTCCTGAGGACCGGTCGCGACGGCGGCGGCTCCCGCCCGGCCGGGGGCCCGCGCCGCCCGCCGGGGCCGTCCGGCGGCGGGGGCGGATTTGGGCGCCCGCCCCGGAGGTGATTGGCTTGCCGCCGCAACGTTCACGACTGCTGGAGGAACAGGTATGGCGCAGGTCGAGGCCACCACGGAGCGCATCATCGAGGCCGACGCGGACACCGTGTTCGACGCGCTGGCGGACTACACCGGCACCCGGAACAAGCTGCTCCCCGAGCACTTCAGCGAGTACGAGGTGCGCGAGGGCGGGGACGGCGAGGGCACCCTGGTCCACTGGAAGCTCCAGGCCACCAGCAAGCGCGTGCGCGACTGCCTGCTCGAGGTCACCGAGCCCACCGACGGCCAGCTCGTGGAGAAGGACCGCAACTCCTCCATGGTCACCACCTGGACCGTGACCCCCGCCGGCGAGGGCCGCTCCCGGGCCGTCGTCAGCACCGTCTGGAACGGCGCCGGCGGCATCGGCGGCTTCTTCGAGCGCACCTTCGCCCCCAAGGGCCTCGGACGCATCTACGACACCGTGCTCGACAACCTGGCCAAGGAAGTCGGCGCCTGACGGGCGGCCCGACGGGCGGCCTGAAGAGCGGCCCGACGGGCGCACCGGCGGCCGCGGCGGGACGACGACCGGGGACGGCTCACCGGTTCGGGTGGAATTCCGGGCCCGGGTGAGCCTCCCCGCGAACCGCCGCGCACCCCGCCCGGCACGGGCGTGGCCCCGGGCCGCCGGAGTGCCGGGCGGCTAGGGTGGGGCTCCGCGACCCGCAGACACGGCCTGGCCACCGGGGGGCCCGATGAAGATCCTCGTATCCGCCGACATGGAAGGCGCCACGGGAGTCACCTGGCCCGCCGACGTGCTGCCCGGCACCCCCCAATGGGAGCGCTGCCGGGCCATGTTCACCTCCGACGTGAACGCCGCCGTACTCGGCTTCCACGACGGCGGCGCCGACCAGGTCCTCATCAACGAGGCCCACTGGACCATGCGCAACCTCCTCCTGGAGAAGCTCGACGCCCGCGCCGAGATGATCACCGGCCGGCACAAGTCCCTCTCCATGGTCGAAGGCGTCCAGCACGGCGACGTCGACGGCATCGCCTTCGTCGGCTACCACACCGGCGCCGGCAGCGAGGGCGTCCTCGCCCACACCTACCTCGCCAACTCCATCACCGGCGTCTGGCTCAACGGACTCCGCGCGAGCGAGGGCGTCCTCAACGCCCACGTCGTCGCCGAATACGGCGTCCCCGTCATCCTCGTCACCGGCGACGACCTGACCTGCGCCGACGCCGCCGGATACGCCCCCGACGCCCGAACCGTCGCCGTCAAGGACCACGTCTCGCGCTACGCGGCCGTCTGCCGCACCCCGGCCCGCACCGCCGCCGACATCCGCGCCGCCGCCGCCGAGGCCGTCAAACTCGCCGTCCGCCACGAGCCGGTGCGCGGCGGCCCCTTCGCGATGGAAGTCGAGTTCGACGCCGAGCACCTGTCGATGGCCGCGACCGTCGTCCCCGGCGTCGAACGCTGCGGCGAACGCAGGATCGCGTACACCAGCGGGACGATGTACGAGGCGATCCGCACCTTCAAAGCGGTCACGACGGTCGTCTCGGCGGCCGTGGAGGAGCAGTATGGCTGACATGCACCGGGTGGAAGGCGCTCCCCGAGGGGTCGCCCACGAAGAAGCCGCGGCCCCCGACGGGACCTGCGCCGACGGGACGGCCCTCGCCGAAGCCGTCGAGTTCACCTCCGGCCTGATCCGGATCGACACCACCAACCGCGGCGGCGGCGACTGCCGCGAACGGCCCGCCGCCGAGTACGCCGCCGAGCGCCTCGCCGGAGCCGGCCTGGAACCCGTACTCCTGGAACGCACCCCCGGCCGCACCAACGTGGTCGCCCGCATCGAGGGCACCGACCCCTCCGCCCCGGCCCTCCTCGTCCACGGCCACCTGGACGTCGTCCCCGCCGAAGCCGCCGACTGGAGCGTCGACCCCTTCTCCGGAGAGGTCCGCGACGGAGTCGTCTGGGGCCGCGGCGCCGTCGACATGAAGAACATGGACGCGATGGTGCTCGCCGTCGTACGCGCCTGGGCACGCCACGGCGTACGGCCGCGCCGGGACGTCGTCATCGCCTACACCGCCGACGAGGAGGACAGCGCCGTCGACGGGTCCGGCTTCCTCGCCGACCACCACCCGCACCTGTTCGAAGGCTGTACGGAGGGCCTGAGCGAGTCCGGGGCCTTCACCGTCCACCCCCGGCCCGGCCAGGCCCTCTACCCCATCGCCGCCGGCGAACGCGGCACCGCCTGGCTCAAGCTCACCGCCCACGGCACCGCCGGGCACGGCTCCAAGCCCAACCGGGCCAACGCCGTCAGCCGGCTCGCCGCCGCCGTCGCCCGCATCGGCGAGTACGACTGGCCGGTCCGCCTCACCGACACCGTCACCGCCTGCATCACCGAACTCGCCGCCCTCCAGGGCCTCACCGTCGACCCGCGCACCCCCGGCACCGACCTCGACGGCCTCCTCGGCAAACTCGGCCCCGCCGCCGCCCTCGTCGAGGCGACCGTCCGCAACAGCTCCAACCCGACCATGCTCAGCGCCGGTTACAAGCTCAACGTCATCCCCGGCCACGCCACCGCCTACGTCGACGGGCGTACCGTGCCCGGCGGCGAGGCGGAGTTCACCGACACCCTCAACCGGCTCACCGGCCCCGACGTGCACTGGGAGTTCGAACACCGGGAAGTGGCCCTCCAGGCCCCCGTGGACGGGCGGACGTACGGCATCCTGCGCGAGTCCGTCGAGCACTTCGACCCCGACGGGCACGTCATCCCCTTCTGCATGGCGGGGGGAACGGATGCCAAGCAGTTCTCCCGCCTCGGCATCACCGGCTACGGCTACTCCCCGCTCAAACTGCCGCCCGGCTTCGACTACTGGTCCCTCTTCCACGGCGTGGACGAGCGCGTCCCCGTCGACGCCCTCCACTTCGGCGTCCGCGTCCTCGACCGCGCGCTGCGGGCCCTGTGATGGGAACCCGCTGATGGCCGCGGCCGCCGTCGGGGGCCCCTACGGCAGCTGGCCCTCCCCGCTCACCGCCGCGCACGCCGCCGCCCACGACGGACGGCCCGAATACCTCGGCACCATCGGCGCCGAGGTGTGGTGGACCGAGCCCCGCCCCGAGGAGGGCGGCCGCCGCACCCTGGTGCGCCGCACCGCGGACGGGGCCGCGGCCAGGTCCGTACTGCCGGCCCCCTGGAACGTGCGCAGCCGGCTCACCGAATACGGCGGCCTGCCCTGGGCGGGCGCCGAGCAGCCCGGCCGGGGACCCCTGGTGGTCTTCGTCCACCACGCCGACCAGCGGCTCTACGCGTACGAACCCGACGCCCCCGGCAACCCCCGGCCGCGCCCCCTCACCCCCGTCTCCGCCGTCGGCGGCGGCCTGCGCTGGGCCGACCCCGTCCTGCGCGGCGGCGAAGTGTGGTGCGTGCTGGAGGAGTTCACCGGCCCCGGACCGGGCGACCTGCGCCGGGTCACCGCCGCCGTACCGCTCGACGGCTCCGCCGCCCGCGACCGGGCCGCCGTACGGGAGCTCACCGACGACCGGCACCGCTTCCGCACCGGCCCGAAGCCCTCCCCCGACGGTCGCCGCGCGGCCTGGCTGGTCTGGGACCACCCCCGGATGCCCTGGGACGGCACGGAACTCCAACTGGCCGACGTACGCCCCGACGGGACGCTCGGCGCACCCCGTACCGTGCTGGGCGGCCCGGAGGAAGCCGTCGCCCAGGTGGCGTGGGCGGCCGACGGGGCCCTGCTCGCGGTCAGCGACCGCACCGGCTGGTGGAACCCCTACCGGGTGGACCCCGAGGGCGGCGAGCCGGTCAACCTGTGCCCCAGAGAAGAGGAGTTCGGCGGCGCCCTGTGGAAGCCGGGGCTGAGCTGGCTGGCCCCGCTGCCGGACGGGCCGGTGGCCGTACTGCACGGACAGGGCTCCTCCGTACTCGGCGTCCTCGACCCCGACACCGGCGACCTGGTCGACGCCGCCGGCCCCTGGACGGCCTGGCAGCCGGCCCTGGCCGTCAGCGGCACCCGCGTGTACGGGGTCGCCGCCAGCCCGCGCAGCGCCTACGAGGTCGTCGAGCTGGACACCGCCACCGGGCACGCGCGGGTCGTCGGAGCCCGGGCGGCCGACCCGGTCGACCCCGCGTACTACCCGGAGCCGCAGAGCCGCACCTTCCCCGGCCCCGGCGGCCGCGAGATCCACGCCCACGTCTACCCGCCCCACCACCCCGCCCTGCGGCCGCCCGACGACGAACTGCCCCCGTACGTCGTGTGGGCGCACGGCGGCCCCACCGAGCACGTCCCGCCCGTACTCGACCTGCACATCGCCTACTTCACCTCGCGCGGCATCGGCGTCGTCGAGGTCAACTACGGCGGCTCCACCGGCTACGGCCGCGCCTACCGGGAGAGGCTGCGCGAACAGTGGGGCGTGGTCGACGTCGAGGACTGCGCCGCCGTGGCCCGGGCACTCGCCGCCGAAGGCACCGCCGACCCCGCCCGGCTCGCGATCCGCGGCGGCAGCGCGGGCGGCTGGACGGCCGCCGCCTCCCTGGCCGCCACCGACCTGTACGCCTGCGCGGCGGTCATCTACCCGGTGCTCGACCTGCGGGGCTTCGCCGCCGAGACCCACGACCTGGAGTCCCACTACACCGACAGCCTGGCGGGGCCCCCGGGCACCCTGGCCCTGCGCTGCCGGGAACGTTCCCCGGTGGCCCGCGCCGACCGGATCGAAGCCCCCTTCGTCCTGCTCCAGGGCCTCGACGACCCCGTATGCCCGCCCGCACAGGCCGAACGCCTCCTCGCCGCACTGCGCGGCCGCGAACCGGCGGTCCCGCACGCGTACCTCACCTTCGAGGGCGAGGGGCACGGCTTCCGGAGGGCGGACACGATGGTGCGGGCGTTGGAGGCCGAACTGTCGCTTTATGCGCAGGTGTTCGGGATCGAGCGGGGGGATGTGGCTCGGGTGGAGTTGCGTACGGAGTGAGGCGGAGGTGGGAGGGGGAGGGGGAGGTGGGAGGTGGGAGGGAGGGGATGGAGGCAGGGGGCCTGGGTTTTTAGGAGAGGAACCGCTCCAGCGCTTCGCGGGCGCGGGCGTTCGAGGCCGCGGCCTCCGCCAGGGCGCCGGCCAGGGCTCCGATCCACTCGTCCAGGCCCACCCGGCGCCGCGAGAGCACGATCCCGCGCACCTCGTGGCAGATCTCCGCGGTGGTGCGGCCCCCGTCCGTGCGCAGGGACAGGCGCAGGTCCCCGAGTGCGACGTCCAACCCGTCCACCGGCCCCTGGCGTCCCGTCAGCCGCCGCGCCACCGAACGCCGGCGGCTTAGCCGGACGGCGCCGGGCGGCAGCCAGTCCGCGAGGCTCGCCGACAGCACCCCGGCGTACAGCTCCAGGTCGGCGCTGTCCCGGCGCAGCGCCGCGGCGAGCAGTCCCACGTCCACCGGAGCCGCCCCCTCCCGGTCAGTCATCGAGTCCCAGCACCAGGGTCGGCCGGTCGATGACGTGGTCCTCGCGCAGCGCCCGCACCGCCGTCCCGACGGCGAAGAACTCGGTGGTGTGCGACCCCCAGCCGTGCGAGTGCTGCTTCAGCCGTACCGCGACGATCCCCTCGGCGTCCAGGGCCTTGCCCTCCGCCTGCATCCGGCTCATCGCGAGCTCGCGGGCATCGTAGAGGGCCTGGGTGAACGGCTCGATCTCCACGTTCCGGCCCGTGTTGCCGAGCGCCTGCGTGAAGCGCTGGTGGGCCACGTGGTAGACGCAGGAGCCCATCACCAGGTCCAGCGGCGCGTACCCCGCGCGGATCAGGGTCCAGAAGTCCTGGCCGGACAGGTCGGAGGTGAACGGCTTGTTCTTGTTGTTGAGCCAGGTCCCGGCCGGCCCCGGGTCGGCGCCGTCCGCCTTGACGGCCGTGCCCACCGCGATGAACTCGGCGAGGTCCGAACCGAATTCCTTGAACTCGATGTCCAGCCGGACCCCCACGATCCCGTCGGCCCCCAGCGCGCTCGCCTCGGCCTCCATCCGGCTCATGGCGAGCTCGCGGGCGTCGTACATGGCCTGGGAGAGCTTCGTCAGCTCCTGGTTCTTCGACCACCGGCCGAGCTGGAGGCCGACGTGGTAGACGGAGCAGCCGAGGACCAGACCGAGCGGACGGAAGCCGGCCTCGCGCACCAGCAGGAACTCGTTGACCGTGAGGTCCGAGGTGAACATGGGGTGCCCGTCGTTCCCGCCCGGCCGGAGTTGCGCCAGGCGGCGCATCGCGTCCTCGGACAGGGCCCGCCCGTCGTCTGCTTCCTGATCCGTTCGCCCGGTCATGTCAGTGCTCGCGCTCCAGCCTCATGATGGTCAGTGGCCCGGCCGCGGCGGGCCGCCGGGAGCGGCCGAACCGGGCTGTGGAAGTGCCGACGAAGACGGCTTCCGCGATGAGGTCGCGGGCCGTTTCGGACCCGGGGCACTCGGTCTCCCGCACTTCGAGGGAGACCTCGTCCACGACGATCCCGTCGCCGCCGCCGCCGCCGTGCTTGCGCGCGTCGAGGGAGAGGCGCTCCCGGGCCTCCTTGCGGACGTGGCCGATCAGCCGGGTGTGGCCTTCGACCTCCTCGTTGCCGGCGAACGGGCGGCCCCTGAGCAGTCGGGAGGCGCGCCAGTCGTCGTGCCGGATCGCGAGCGAGACCCCGAGGGCGAGCCCGGTCGGGACCCAGCCGGCGCGCAGCAGCCGGGCGAAGTCCTGTCCGCCCAGGTGCGAGGTGAACGGCTGCTGGGGGCGGATGCGGCCGTGCGCCCGGACGGCGGTGCCGATGGCTGTGAACTCGGTTGTGTGGGAGAAGAAGTGGTTGGTCGTCAGTTGGATGCCGACGATTCCGTCGCCGTCCAGTGCGCGGCATTCGGCCACCGCGCGGGCCAGCGCCAGCCTGCGTGCCGCGTGGACGGCCTTCGCCAAGGGCGCCAGGGACGGGGTCCAGTGTGAGGAGGGGCCCCCGACGGTGGTCCAGGCGCCGGGGCAGTCCCAGGCACCGGTGTTCCCGAGGTTGAAGACGGCCGTGCCGAGCACCTGTCCGACCGGCTCGAAGCCGACGGCCGAGACGGCGGTGAGTTCGCGGGCCGTGAAGTTCGAGTCCCATGTGTTGTCGGTGAGTTGGCGCGGCATCGGTCGGAAGCGTATACGAGGGGCGGGCGGGGCTTCCTACGCGGTGTGCAGCCAGATCCGCAGCGGGCCGAGCGGGGTGAACCCGGCGCGTACGGCGGTGTCGAGGTCTTCGCCGCGCTCGTAGCCGACCACCGGCAGCTCCGGCCAGTGCCGGGCCGCCGCGTCGAGGGCGGCCGCCCAGGCGGCGTCGGCGTGCGCGTCGTCGTGGGCGTCGTGGTGGGCGAACAGGTTGGAGACGCCGACGACCCCGCCGCCGGTGCTGAGGACGGCCCCGGCCACGATCCGGGCCCCGTCGCGGCCCGCGAGGAAGACGATTCCCTCGCGGAGCAGCCCCTCGTGGAACAGGCCCGTGCTCTCCTCGCCGTCCCAGGCGGCCTCCCAGGCGGCCAGTTCACCGGGGGCTTCCAGTTCGGCCCAGTCCAGTCGGCCGTCTGTTGTGGTGGGAGTGGTGGGAGTGGTGGGAGTGGCGGGTCCTGCGGGGCGGTGGATCCACTGCGCCTCGAAGAGCACCTCGAAGCCGGCCGGGGCCAGGTCGAGCGAGGCGAAGCTGTCCTTCACCGAGCAGCCGGGCGCGGCCGTGTCCACCCCGGCGAGCACCTCGGCGGGCGCGGCCTCCGGGGTGAGGGTGACGGCGTCGGGGTACAGCGGCGGGGTGCGGCGCGGGCTGCACCAGACGGCGTCGCGGAAGTGCCCGCTGCGGGAAACGGCGGCGCACCACTCGGCGTTGTTGCGCGCGGCGGCGGCACGGAGCTCGTCGGGAGTGTTCGGGACGGTGTTGGGGGTGATGGTCACACCGGGATGCTGGCACAGTGCCTAACCTGGGGCGATGTCTTATTCCGCTGAGTACGTCACCACGGGCGTGCGGGTCGGGCTGCGCCCCTTCCGGGCCGCCGACGGCCCCGAGTTCACCGCCCGGGTCCGCGAGAGCCGCGAGCTGCACCGGCCCTGGCTGTCCCCGCCCGCGACCCTGGAGGAGTACGGTCCGTACGCCGCCCAGCGTGCCGGGAGCGGGTTCCTGGTCTGCGAGCTGGCCACGGGGGACATCGCCGGGTTCGTCAACGTCAACAACATCGTCCGGGGCGCCTTCCAGTGCGGGGCACTGGGGTACGGGGCCTTCGCGCACGCTGCGGGGCGCGGGCTGTTCGGGGAGGGCTTCGACCTGCTGCTGGCGCACGCCTTCGGTGGTGAGGGCCTGGACCTGCACCGCCTCGAGGCCAACATCCAGCCGGGCAACACCGCGTCGATCGGCCTCGTCCGAGGGCGCGGCTTCCGCCTGGAGGGACTCTCGCCGGACTTCCTCCACGTCGACGGGGCCTGGCGCGACCACGAGCGCTGGGCGGCTACGCGGGGGTTTTGAGGGGGTGCGGGTGCGGGTACGGGTGCGGGGCTCGCGGTGCGGGCCCGCTATCTCCCCCTCGACCCCCCGGGGTCGGGCGGTGGTTGCCCACCCGCCTCCCTGGGTGCGGGCCGGTGGGAACGTCGGGTGGTGGCGGGCGGCTTGAACGGCTCGGCCGGATCGGTGCGGGGCGGTGCCGGCCCCGGTCGTGCGGCGTGGGGGTGCGCTGGGTCGCCGGGTGATGGCCCGGCTTCGGTTGCGGGGCAGGCTTCCGGGCGCGGTGCGCCATGGGGCGGTCTCTGAGCGGCCTTGGGGGTTTCCCGTCAGTCCCATCGTCCTTCCGTGTCGTGCCGGCCTGTCAAGGGCGCTCCTTCGTCGCGTCACTTCGTGATCGCCTTCGGCGACCCTTGACAGGCCGACCCGCCCCGGAAAGCCGAAAGACTGACGGGAAGCCCCCAAAAGAACGGTCACGGGGCAGGAGAGGGACAGCGGCCTCGTCAGCGTTGAGGCGAGGGGCCGGGCGCCGGTCGGCCGGGCATCCGGGCCCCCAAGAGTCGCCGTTCGGGGCCGGGGGCGCGGCTACCTGCACGAAAGGTTGATCAGAGCCCCCTGGGAAGCCCCCGGACGCGCCAGATCGCTACGCGCTCCTGTCGTCCCGGCGTCTGGCGGCCGTCTGGGGCTGATGTCCGCGCCTGCCGGCCCCGCCTGGGGGCACCTCCCAGCGGTAGCTGGGGGGCGGGGGTCCGGGGCGGAGCTTCGGGGAACGGGGGAAGGGCGGGGAGGGGCACGGAACCTGTGCGGTGGAAAGGGCGGCGCGGGGGGTGGGGTGTGGCGGAGGATGGGGGCATGCGAAGCCTCGTGCTGGTTGATGCGCCCTCCAACCTCGGGCTGCGACCGCCCGGTCCCGGGAGTGTGCCCGGGGTGTACAAGCTTGCCGGTGCGCTGCGTGAGCAAGGGCTGTTGCAGCGGCTCGGTGCACGGGAGGGCGGGGTGGTCGTTCCGCCGCGCTATGACCGGGGGGAGTGGAAGGAGGGTGACGGGGTCTTCCACGCTGATCTCATTGCCGGCTACACCGTGACGCTCGCCGACCGGATCGAAGCGCACCTGCGGGACGGGGAGTTCCCGGTCGTGCTGGGCGGTGACTGCTCCATCCAGCTCGGCGCCGCCCTCGCGATGCGGCGCCTCGGGCGGTACGGGCTCGCCGCCATCGACGGGTCCGCCGACTTCCGGCACCCCGGCAACGAGGCAGTCAACGGGCCCGTCGGGGCGGCCGGGGGCGAGGAGCTCGCGCTGTCCACCGGGCGGGGCCAGAGCTCGCTCACCGATCTGGAGGGGCTCCGGCCCTACCTGCGGGAGGAGGACGTACGGCTCTTCGGGCTGCGTGACGGTGACGAGGACCTGCCGGAGCTGCGGGCGGCCGGCATCGCGGCGCACACCGTCGGGGAGATCCGCGAGCGCGGGGCCGGTGCGGTGGCGCGGGCGGCGCTGGACGGGCTGCATCCGCCGGAGACGGCCGGGTTCTGGATCCACCTCGACGCCGATGTGCTCGATCCGTCCGTGATGCCGGCCGTGGACAGTCCCGATGCGGGTGGGCTGCTGCCCGGTGAGCTCGGTGAGCTGTTGGGGGAGCTGGCCCGGTCGCCGCGTTGTGTGGGGCTCAACGTGACCATCTACGATCCGGATCTGGATCCGGACGGGCGTGCGGGTGCTCTTCTCGCCGACCTGGTGGTGGGGGCCTTTGCGTAATCCTGACCGGTGGTGATGTGCGGAACCCCTGTGCACGACCTGCACCGCGGTGTTCCATTCCCCCCATGGCCACCACCGTGCGACGTGCCCAGCTGACCCTTCCCGCGGCTCCCTTGGGGCCCGACAACCCGCTGCCCGCGCTGCGCGCCCCCGACGGGGTGCACGAACTCGACGAGCGTTCGCGGCAGGGGCTGCCACGGGACATGGCGCGGCAGATCGGCTACGAGCCGCTGCGTTCGCTGCTGCCCGTCCGGATCCGGGACGGATACGGACGGCGGCGCGCCGAGCGGGAGTTCGAGGCGGTCGTCATCGAGAACGGGCGGCTGCGCGTCACCGTCCTGCCGGGGCTGGGTGGGCGGATCCACTCGATCGTGGACTTGGCTACGGGGCGTGAGCTGCTCTATCGCAACCCGGTGTTCCAGCCCGCTGATTTCGCGCTCAACGGGGCCTGGTTCTCGGGTGGGGTCGAGTGGAACATCGGTGCTACGGGGCATACGGCGTTGTCGTGCGCTCCGCTGCACGCGGCGGTCGTTCCGGCGCCCGACGGGGGTGTGATGGTGCGGCTGTGGGAGTGGGAGCGGCTGCGTGACCTGCCGTTCCAGGTGGACCTGTGGCTGCCCGCGGACTCCGCGTTCCTGTACGTGGGGGTGCGCGTGCGCAATCCGCACGAGCGGGCGGTGCCCGTGTACTGGTGGTCCAACATCGCCGTCCCCGAGGGCGGCGGGACGAGGATCCTGGCGCCCGCCGAGGAGGCCTGGCACTTCGGGTACGAGCGGGCGCTGCGGCGGATCCCCGTGCCGGAGTGGGAGGGGGCGGACCGGACGTACCCGCTGGGCAGTGCGTATCCCGCCGACTTCTTCTACGAGGTGGAGGACGGGGCCGTCGAGCGGCCCTGGATCGCCGCGCTGGACGGCGAGGGGCACGGTCTGGTGCAGGCCTCCACCGGGCGGCTGCGCGGGCGCAAGCTGTTCGTGTGGGGCTCGGGGCCGGGCGGCCGACGGTGGCAGGAGTGGCTGACGGAGCCCGGTACGGGCGGCTACGCGGAGATCCAGGCGGGGCTGGCCCGGACCCAGCTGGAGCACGTACGGCTGGACGCCGGGGCGGAGTTCAGCTGGCTGGAGGCGTACGGGCCGCTGTCGGCGGAACCTTCGGCGGTGCACGGGGCCGACTGGGCGGCGGCGCGCGGGGCGGCTTCGGCGGCGCTCGACGCGGTGCTCCCGGCCGGGGCGCTGGAGGCGGCGTACAAGGCGTGGCGCGGGCACGCCGACACCGAACCGGGGGAGCGGCTGGCGCAGGGTTCGGGCTGGGGTGCGCTGGAGGTGCTGTGCGGGCGCTTCGAGCTGCCCGGCACGCCCTTCCCGGAGTCCACCCTCGGCGTGGAGCAGGAGCCCTGGCTGGAGCTGTGGCGCACCGGGGTGTTCCCCGCACCGGCGGCGGACGCCCCGCCCGGCCCGGGTCTGGTCGCCCCGCACTGGCGGGACATGCTGGAGACCGCCCCGGCGGACCCGCTGACCGAGTACCACCTGGGGGTGGCCCAGTGGCACGCCGGGGACGTCGCCCAGGCGGTGCGCAGCTGGGAGCGCGGGCTGGCGCAGGCACCCTCGCGCTGGCCGCTGCTGCGCTGCCTGGCGGCGGCCGACGCGCTGGCCGGGAACACGGAGCGGGCCGCCGACCGCTACGCGGCGGCCTTCGAGGCGCTGGCGGGGGAGGGCCGGGACGGTGCTGCCTGGGCGGCGGCCGAGGCGGCCCTGGGGCGGGAGTCGATGACGGCCCTGCTCGCCGCCGGGCGGCCGGCGGCGGCGCGGGCCGTGTGGGACCGGCTGCGGCCGTCGCTGCGCGAGCAGGGCCGGTTCCGGCTGCTGGCCGCCCGGCTGCTGGCGGCCGAGGGGCACCTGGGCGCGGCCCGGCGGGTCTTCGAGGACGGCTTCGAGATCGCCGACCTGCGGGAGGGGGAGGAGACCCTGTCAGAGGTGTGGGCCGCCCTGACGGACCGCCCCCTGCCCCCCGAGTACGACTTCCGGATGCGCCCGCCGGCGTAGCCGGTCGTTCAGGCGCGGCACAGCAGTTCGCCGTTCAGGACCGAGAACCACGCGTCGGGGGCCTTCCCCCAGGCGTGCCAGGCCTCGGCGGCGGCGGTCAGCGTCTCCGGGGTGGCGTGGCCGCCCTCGGTCGCGACGGAGGCGTAGGAGGAGGCGGTGGTGCGGTCCGCCCACAGCGAGGACCACCAGGAGACCTCCTCCGGCGTGGCGTAGCACCAGGCCGTCGCCGAGGCCGTCACGTCGGTGAAGCCGGCGGCCCGCGCCCATGACAGCAGCCTGCGTCCGGCGTCGGGCTCGCCGCCGTTGGCGCGGGCCACCCGCCGGTACAGGTTCTGCCACTCCTCCAGGCCCGGCGTCTCGGGGTACCAGGTCATCGCCGCGTAGTCGGCGTCCCGTACCGCCACGATCCCGCCGGGCCGGCACACCCGGCGCATCTCGCTCAGGGCCCGCACCGGATCGCCGACGTGCTGCAGCACCTGGTGCGCGTGGACCACGTCGAAGGAGTCGTCGGGGAACCGCAGGGCGTGGACGTCGGCCGTGTCGAAGTCGACCGCCCCGGACAGTCCGCGCTCGGCGGCGTACGCGGCCGCCTGCTCCAGTACGTCCGCGGCGGCGTCGACGGCGGTGACGCGGCCGCCGGGGGCGACCAGCTCCGCCAGGTCCGCCGTGATGGTGCCCGGCCCGCAGCCCACGTCCAGCACCCGCATGCCGGGGCGCAGTTCGCCGATCAGGTACGCGGCCGAGTTGGCGGCGGTGCGCCAGCGGTGCGAGCGCAGCACGGACTCGTGGTGGCCGTGGGTGTACAGCGCGGTCTCGTGGGCGTCGCGGTCGTCGGTCATGGCGTACTCCTCGTCGTCGAAGGTCGTCGAAGGCGTTGTGATCACCGTAGGGGATCTGCTCGTGATTTGAGATATGCGTTTTGACATGTGGACAAGGGTTGTGTGGGGCAAGGGGATTGGGTGGGTCGGTGGCAGGGTGGGGCGGGGGCGAGGATCGTTGGCTCCGGGGGTGGCGGGCCTCGGAGCGAGGGCCGCGGAGCACGGCGAAGGACGGTGGGAGCCATGCCGGGGACGCTGCTGGAATGGCATGCCGCCGCGTTGCGGCTCTTCGGTGAGCGGGTGCGGGCCGTTGACGCCTCCCAGTGGGGCGCGGCCACCCCCTGCACCGAGTGGACCGTGCGCGACCTGGTCAACCACGTCACCGGCGAGCAGCTGTGGATCCCGCCGCTGGTCGCCGAGGGGCGGACGGTGGCGGAGGTCGGTGACGAGCTCTCCGGTGACCTGCTGGGCGAGGACCCGCAGGCCGCCTGGGACCGGGCCGCCGCCGCCGGGCACGCGGCCTTCGCCGCGCCCGGCGCGCTGGAGCGGACGGTCGCGCTCTCGTACGGGCCGACGCGCGGGTCGGCGTACTGCTCGGAGCTGACGGCGGACTGCGTCGTGCACGCCTGGGACCTCTCGCGGGCCATCGGCGCGGACGACCGGCTGCCCGCCGACCTCGTCGAGTTCTCCATCAAGGAGGTCATGCCGTACGCCGACGGACTCGCCGCGAGCGGGATGTACGCGCAGCCGCTGGAGGTGCCGGCCGGCGCGGACGCACAGACCCGGTTGCTGGCCCTCCTGGGGAGGAAGGGGTAGGAGAAAGCCCGGCGGGGCCGTCATGGTTAACGGGCGTAGCGGTGTAAATAATCGTATAAAGGGCAGGTCGATCGGTGGCGGCGGCGGAAGGCGGGCACGTGTCGGGGATGGCCGAGGGCATGACGGAAGGGCTCGCCGGGCTCTGGCGCCGCCCGGCGCCGGAGGGGCGCGGGCCCGTCAGGTACGGCCCGCCCGCCCCCGAGCCGGGCCTGCCGGTCCTGCCGGAGCTCACCTCCGTGCTCGCCGCCGCCGCGGACCGCGCCGCCCCCGAACCCCCCGGCGGCGGGCAGGAGCTGCGCGAGGCCGCCTGCCGCCACTGGGCCCGGCGCGGGCTCGCGGCCGCCCCCGAGAACGTGGCCGCCGGGCCCGGCGCCCCCGCCCTGCTGCTGGCCCTGCTCGGCGCGTACGGCGGCGACGTCATGCTGCCCCGGCCGTGTCCCGCCTGGTGGACCCCGCAGGTCCGGCTGCTGGGACGGCGGGCCTACCACGTGCCCACCCCGGCGGAGTGCGGCGGCGTGCCCGACCCGTACGCCCTGCTGGAGACCGTGCGCCGGGTCCGCGCCGAAGGCGGCGACCCGCGCGTCCTGCTGCTGTCGGTGGCCGACGACCCGACCGCGACCGTGCCGCCGCCCGAGCTGGTCCGCGAGGCCTGCGAGGCGGCCGAGGCCGCCGGGCTGTTCGTGGTCAGCGACGAGAGCTGGCGCGACACCGTGCACCGGCCCCACGACACGCTGGTGCTGAGCCCCGCCGAGATGCTCCCCGACCGGGCCGCCGTCCTCGTCGACCTCGCCGGAGCGCTGCTCCCGGGCGGCTGGCCCGCCGCCGTGGTCCGCTTCCCCGACACCCCGAGCGGCACCTGGCTGCGCGCCCGCACCCTCGACGTCCTCACCGCCACCGGCGCACTGGTCGCGGGCCCCGTCGCGGTGGCCGCCGCGCACGCCCTCGACGAGACCGACGCCGTCGCCGGGCGCGCCTACGCGGCCGCCGCCCTGCACGGCACGGTGGCCTCCGCCGCGCACCGGGTGCTGCTGGCCGCGGGCGCCCTCGCCCGGCCCCCGCAGGCTGGCCGGCACCTGTACGCCGACCTCACCCCGCTGCGCGCGGGCCTCGCCCGGCACGGGGTCGGCGACGCGATGGAACTGGAGGACTGGCTCGGCGCCCGGCTGGGCACGGCCACACCCGGCGGACAGCGCTTCGCCGACGAACTCGGCGCCCCGCGCGTCCGGCTGTCGACCGGGCCGCTGCTGGGGGCCACCCCGGGGGAACGGCTCGCCGCGCTCGGCGCCCGGGACCCGCTGACGCTGCCGCACGTCCGGGGCGCGCTCGACCGGCTCGGGTCGGTGCTCGCCGGACTGGCCGACTGAGGTGCGGCCCGCGCCGGCAGGCCGCCGCCGAACGGAGACTTCGCGATGAGGGACCAGCCTGAAGCCCCCGTGTCCACCGCCCCGCCGGCCGACGGCCCCGACGGCTCCAGAGGCGCCGCGGGTACCGCAACCGCGCTGCCCGGGCATCCGGCCCGGCGGCCGCCCGCGCCCCCGCCCTCCGCGCCCCGCCCGCTCGGCGAACACCGGCTCTGGCCGCGCTCGTTCGCGGACCGTCTGACCACCCCGCTGCCCGGGCTGCGCGCCTTCGCCCGGCTGGCCCGCGAGGGCGCCTTCCGGCCCGGCGCGGAGGGACTGAGGGGCATCCCCGACCTTCCCTACGCGCCCGCGCCGCTGCCCGCGGTACCCCCGGGCGCGGTGTCCGCCACCTGGGCCGGGCACGCCAGCTGGGTGCTCCGGACCGGCGGCCTGACGGTGCTCACCGACCCCGTCTGGTCCCGGCGGATCCTGGGCACCCCGGCGCGGGTGACCCCCGTCGGGGTGCCCTGGGAGGAACTCCCGCCCGTGGACGCGGTGGTGATCAGCCACAACCACTACGACCACCTCGACGCCCCCACCCTGCGCCGGCTGCCGCGCGACACCGCGCTCTTCGTCCCGGCCGGACTCGCCCGCTGGTGCCGCCGCCGAGGCTTCACCCGGGTGACGGAGCTCGACTGGTGGGAGTCGGCCGAACTGGGCGGCGTACGCTTCGAGTTCGTCCCGGCGCACCACTGGTCCAAACGCTCCCTGCTGGACACCTGCCGCACCCTGTGGGGCGGCTGGATGCTGACCGACACGGCCCGCGGCCGGAAGGTGTACTTCGCGGGCGACACCGGATACGGCCACTGGTTCGGGGAGATCGGCCGCCGCCACCCCGGCATCGACCTCGCCCTGCTGCCGATCGGCGCCTACGCCCCGCGCTGGTGGCTGCGCGACGTGCACGCCGACCCGGAGGAAGCCGTACGGGCCTGCCTGGACCTCGGCGCCCGCAGGATGGCCCCGATGCACTGGGCCACCTTCGTCCTGTCGGCCGAACCCGTCATGGAACCCCTGTGCCGCGCCCGCGCCGCCTGGGCCCGCGCCGGACTGCCCCGCGAGGACCTCTGGGACCTGCCGATCGGCGCCTCCCGCAGCTTCTAGCCCGCGGGCTTCGCGTTCGGCTTCGCGTTCGGCTTCGCGTTCGGCTTCGGCTTCGGCTTGGCGACCACGTGCATGCGCTCGCCCTGCTTCCCGAAGAGGCTGAGGACCTCCACGGGCCGCCCGTCGGCGCTGCCGAACCAGTGCGGGGTCCGGGTGTCCCACTCGGCGGCCTCGCCGGGCCCGAGGACCAGATCGTGCTCGGCCAGCACCAGCCGCAGCCGGCCGGTCAGCACGTACAGCCACTCGTAGCCCTCGTGCGTGCGCAGGTCCGGGTCGGCGCCCCGGTCCGGGATGACCATCTTGTACGCCTGGAGCGGCCCCAGTCCCTGGGTCAGCGCCACCGACGTCCCGCCGTTCCGCATCGCGCGCGGCGTCATCCGCACCCGGGGATCGCCCACCGGCGGCGCCCCGACCAGGTCGTCCAGGGCCACCCGGTAGGCGCGGGCCAGCGGCAGCAGCAGCTCCAGGCTCGGCCGCCGCTGCCCCGACTCCAGCCGGGACAGGGTGCTCTTGGAGATGCCGGTCTCCTCGGACAGCACGGCCAGCGTGAGGCCGTGCCGGTCCCGCAGCCGCCTGAGCCGGGGCCCGACCTCGTCGAGCACGGCGCGGTGGGAGACGGGTCCGTCCGGGCTGGCGTCCATGCGGGCATTCCACCCCACCGTCCCGGAAACGGCAACAGGGGTTGCCATGCACCCGTCGGCCCCGAGCCTCGCACCGCTAAGATCACTTCCCCATGGAGCCGAGTACGGAAATCCGGATGATCACCGTCCCGCCGGGGCGGGTGACCCTGTCCGACCGGCGGACCCGGCGCAGCTGGGACGTGGAGCTGGAGCCCTACCGGCTGGCCGCGTTCCCGGTCACCCAGGCCCTGTACGCCCGGATCACCGGCGAGCGGCCGGGCAGCGCCCCGGGGGACCGGCTGCCCGTCGAGGGAGTCTCCTGGTGGGACGCCGTCCGCTTCTGCAACGCCCTCTCCCGCGACGAAGGCCTCACCCCGGCCTACCGCATCGACGCCGGGGCCGCCGGAGCCGCCGGGGCCGTCGAGTGGGACGCCGCCGCCGACGGGTACCGGCTGCCGACCGAAGCCGAATGGGAGCACGCCTGCCGCGCCGGCACGGACGGCCCGCACTACGGCCCGCTCGACGAGATCGCCTGGTACCGCGGCAACTCCGGGGAGGCCCTCCACGAGGTCGGCGGCAGACTGCCCAACGCCTGGGGCCTGTACGACATGCTCGGCAACGTCTGGGACTGGTGCTGGGACGTCTACGACGCCGAGGTCTACGGCGAGTACCGGGTCCTGCGCGGGGGCGGCTGGTTCGACGAGCACTGGTCCTGCCGCGCCTCCGCCCGCCGCCGCAGCCACCCCACGTTCCGGGTCGACGACGTCGGCTTCCGCCTCGCCCGCTCCACCGCGCCCTGAACCGCCGGGATCAGGCCGGGGCCTTCGGGTCAGGTCCCCGGTCCGGCAGGAAACGGGCCGACTTCAGGGCCAGCTGCTCCGCGAAGTAGGCGGGTGCGTCGGGCCGCATCCGGGCCAGCGCCACCATGCCGGTGATGATGACGTCGCACACCTCGTCGTGCACGTCGTCCCAGCTGTGCGATTGCCCCTTGCGCGGGTTGCTGCCCGTCGCGCCGATCACCGCCTGCGCGGCCTCGCCGAACTCCTCCCCGATCTTCAGCACTTGCAGCACGTGGCTCTGCGGAGGGTGCACCCCGCGTGCGGCGGCGGCCGCTTCGAAGCGGGCGGCGAGGGCGCGGACCGTGTCCCAGGAGGCGGAGTTCACGGCCGGACCCTGCCCGGCCGCAGCCGCCGCCACACCCCCGGGGCCACGCCGATCAGCAGCGTCAGGCCCACCGCCAGCACCACGCCCTTCCACGGCTCGGAGAACAGCGAGCCGCCCAGGATCCCGATCAGCCCGTACGCCGCGGCCCACGCCACGCAGGCGGGCGCGTCCCCCCGGGCGAACCGGCGCAACGGCATCCCGCCCAGCAGACAGGCCAGCATCACCGGGATCCGGCCCGCCGGGACCAGCCGCGACAGCACCAGCACCAGCACCCCGTGCTCGTCCAGCTTGCGCCGCGCCCGCTCCAGCCGCTCCGGCTCGGCCCGCCCCCGCAGGGACTCCAGCCACCGCGACCCGCCCCGCGAACGCACCCCGCGCGAGCCCAGCCAGTACAAGGCCACGTCCCCGGCGAAGGCGGCCAGCGCGGCCACCGCGATCACCAGCAGCACCCCGAACGGCAGCGACTGCTGGTGGAACGCCACCACCGCCGCCGAACTCACCAGCGCCCCCGTCGGGATCACCGGCACCAGCGCCCCCAGCGCCACCAGTACGAACAGCGCCGGGTAGCCCACCGCCTGCTGGGTGGTCTCCGGCGGCACCCGGCCCACCACGTCCGCCGCCACCGGCCACGGCGTCACGGCAGCCGCACCCGCTCCCCGTGCCCGGGGACCCGTACCGTCACCTTCGGCGCGAGCCGCCCCGCCAGCCTGGCGAACTCCCCGCCCGGCGCGTGGAACTCGTGCGGCCGCACCGCGTCCATCCCGATCGGCCAGTACGTCCCGTAGTGCACCGGCACCGCCGCCGCCGGAGCCAGCTCCGCCAGGGCCCGCGCCGCCCGCTCCGCGTCCAGGTGCCCCGGCCCCAGGTACGGCCCCCAGCCCCCGACCGGCAGCAGCGCCACGTCCACCGGACCGACCTCCTCGGCCATGGCGTCGAACAGCCCGGTGTCCCCGGCGAAGTACGTGCGCGCCTCGCCCTGCACCACGTACCCCAGCGCCGGCGCCCGCTGCGGCCCGAACGGCACCCGGCGCCCGTCGTGCCGCGCGCTCACCGCCCGCACCCGTACGCCGTCCCGTACGCCGACCTCCTCGCCCGGCACCACCTCCGTCACCACCAGCCCCCGCACCCCCGCGAGCCGCGCCAGCCCCGGAACCGCCCGGCGCGCCCCGCGCGGCACCACCAGCCGGGTGCCCGGCGCCAGCAGCGCCAGCGAGGGCAGGTGCAGATGGTCGGCGTGCAGGTGCGAGACCAGCACCACGTCCGCCTCCGCCGCCTCCGGCGGGGGCACGGCCCCGCGCCGCCGCCGCAGGTGCGCCAGCCGCCGGGCGAACAGCGGATCGGTCAGCACCCGCACCCCGGAGTCCCGTACCGCACACGTGGCATGACCCCACCAGGTGATCTCCACCGGCACCCCCGCACCACCCCTTCCCTCGGCACTTCGAGACTTCGAGCCTAGGGGGTGTCACTGCCCGCCCGCGCGGAAGCAGAACCCGGCGCACCCCTCCTCCCCGGGCCCGGATCGGAGTAGGGTCGGGCGCCATGGATGCGCTGCGCGTGGCCGCGATCGCCAGCCTGGCCCCGCTCGAGGAACTCGATGCCGACCCCTTCGCCGTGGACACCCGCGGCCAGCACGCCATGTGCGCGCGCTGGGCCGCCGAGCAGGGGTACGTGGTCACCCGGCAGCTGCTCTTCTACGGGCTGCGGACCGACCACTGCGGGATCTGGCGCGACGTGGACGCCGGACAGGTCGACCTGTTCGTCGCCCCCAACCGCCGGGTCCTGGCCCGGGCACTGCGCTCCGTCGAGGAGTTCACCGCCGAGTGCGAGCGGCGCGGCGTACGGCTGGAGACGGCAGGGCTGGAGGAGCCGGCCTACACCTCCGCGATGAAGGCCGAGGTGCACCGCCGGCTGTCCATGCCGACCGCCGGCTACGACGGCACCTGAGCCGGCGGCATCCGCCCGACGGCTCCTGGTACGACGGCTCTCGGTACGACGGCTCCCGGTACGGCCGCACCGGCCCGCCGTACGCCCGCCGCGTCCCGTACTCCCGTGCGCCACCCGTGTCGACCGGCCGCTCCCGGCGCCCTGTGCGACGCTGGCTGAGGGGACCGCGGGCCGGGCGCGGGCCGGGGAGCGAGGCGGGTGCGGCGTGTGGCGGGAGCGGTTGCGCTGGCGGGCCGCGGGCGGGGCACTGGTGCGCGTGGTGCTCGTCTGGGCGGCGTCCACCCTGACCATGCTCGTGCTCGCCGGGATCCTGCCCGACTTCCGCCTGCAGTCCGCCGACGGTGACAGCGTCACCCGGATCGGGCTGACGGCGGCCTGGGGCGCCGGGGCCTTCGGCCTGCTGAGCGCGCTGGTGTGGCCGCTCCTGGTACGGGCCCTGCTGCTGGTGCCCGCCCTCGTGCTCGGACTGCTCGTCTTCTTCCTCAACGGCTCGCTGCTGCTGATGGCGCTCAGCCTGATCCCCGCCGGGCGGGGCGCGGAGGTCGCGCCCGATACGGCGGTGGTCGTGGCCGCCGCGATGTCCGCCGTGGCCTCGGCCACCTCCACCGCGCTCGCGGTGCGCGACGACGACGCGTACCGGCGCCGGCTGTACCGGCTCGCCGACCGGCGCAGGCGCCGGTTCGGGGCGCCCCCCGGCGGCAGTCCCGGGCTGGTCTTCCTCCAGCTCGACGGGGTCGGCTACGAGGCGCTGCGCCGGGCGGCCGCCGAGGGGCTGATGCCCACCGTGGCGGGCTGGCTGGAGGGCAGCCACCGCGTCACGCCCTGGCACACGGACTGGTCCAGCCAGACCGGCGCCAGCCAGCTCGGCATCCTGCACGGCTCCAACTTCGACGTCCCGGCCTTCCGCTGGTACGAGAAGGACACCGGCGAGGTGATGGTCTGCAACCGGCCCACCAGCGCCGCCGAGCTCCAGCGCCGGGCCGTCGAGCGGACCCGGGACGGCGGGCTGCTCACCATGGACGGTGCCAGCCGCGGCAACCTGTTCAGCGGGGGCGCCGACCAGCTGGCGCTGGTGCTGTCCGTCGCGGCCCGGCGGGGCCGCGCCAACCGCTCCCGCGCGGGCTACTTCGCGTACTTCTCCGACCCGGCCAACGCCGTGCGCACCGCGCTGTCCTTCGTGGCCGAGGTGGGCCGGGAGACCGGCCAGTCGCTGCGCTCACGGCTGCGCGGGGACCGCCCGAGGGTGTCGCGCGGCGGGCTCTACCCGCTGATCCGGGCCTTCGCGACGGTGGTCGAGCGGGACGTGGTGGTCGCCGCGGTGATCGGGGACGTGCTCGCGGGCCGCGCCGCCGTCTACGCGGACCTGGTCGCCTACGACGAGGTCGCGCACCACTCGGGCCCGCGGGGCCGGGACACGGACCGGGTGCTGGCCCGGCTCGACCGCAGCCTCGCGCTGATCGCACGGGTCGCCGAGCACGCGCCCCGGGAGTACCGCGTCGTGCTGCTGTCGGACCACGGCCAGAGTCCGGGGGAGACCTTCCTCGGCCGGTACGGGCTCAGCCTGAAGGACCTGGTCCGGGCGGGCTGCGGGCTGCCCGTGTCGCGCCGGGCCGGCCGCACCCGCAGCGGGGCCGAGGCCCGCGCGGCGGTGCTCGCGGCCCTGCACCGGCCGGTGGAGGAGGAGGCGGAGGAGGCCCGTCCGGGGCCGGTGCCCGGTCCGGTGGTCCTGGCGTCGGGCAACCTCGGGCTGATCTCCTTCCCGGACCTGCCCGGGCGGGCGTCGCGGGCGCGGATCGAGCGGGCGCACCCCGCGCTGCTGCCCACCCTGGCCAACCACCCGGGGGTGGGCTTCCTGCTGGTGGACGGGGAGGTGCTGGGCCCGGACGGGGCGGTGGCGCGGCTGGACGTACCGGGGGAGGCGGAGGCGCTGCTGGCCCCCTTCGGGCCGGGGGCGGCGCGGGCCGTGCGCCGGACGGACTCGTTCCCGCACGTGGCCGACATCATGGTCAACTCGGTGTACGACCCGGGGACCGGTGCCGTGCACGCCTTCGAGGAGCAGATCGGCTCGCACGGCGGGCTGGGCGGGGAGCAGGCCCGCCCCTTCCTGATGTGGCCGACCGTGCTGTCGGAGCCCGGCCCGGACCTGGTGGGCGCCGAGGCCGTGCACGCGGTGCTGCGCCGCTGGCTGCGCGAGGCGGACGGCCCCCAGGTCCCGCTGGCCCTCCAGGCCCCGCAGGTCCCACAGCCCCCACAGCCCCCGCAGGTCCCACAGACCCTGCAGATCCCGCCGCTCGCGGAGGCCCCGCGGGAGGATTCGCGGCCGGGAGCCCCTTCGGATGGAATCCTTCCTTCCGGGGAGGTCCCCGCGCCGGACGAAACCCGGTGATTTGGCGCCCACTTCACGGTGGTCAACCATGTGTTGACCTGCCCAGCATGTGAGACATCCAGAGGCGCACCACCGATGACCAGCACCGCAGCCCCGCCCGCCGAAGCAACGGCACCCGCGCAGGCACCCCCGCAGGAATCCCCGCAGGCACCCCGCCAGGGAGACCGGCACGCCCGCCGCTTCGGCCTCCCGGTCGCCGTCTGCCTGGTCATGGGCAACGTCATCGGCGGCGGTATCTTCCTGCTCCCCGCCTCGGTCGCGCCCTTCGGCACCATCAGCCTGCTCGCCTTCGCCGTCCTGACCCTCGGCGCGATCGCCCTCGCCCTGGTCTTCGGCCGCCTCGCACAGCGCCACCCGCAGACCGGCGGCCCCTACGTGTACGTGCGCGCCGCCTTCGGCGACTTCGCCGGCTTCCTCGCCGCGTACAGCTACTGGATGACCGCCTGGGTCTCCAACGCCGCGCTCGCCGTGGCGTCCGTCGGCTACCTCGCGGTGCTGTTCCCGGCCGTCGGCGAGCACCGGTGGACCATGTGCCTGGCCGCCCTGGCCGTGCAGTGGCTGCCCGCCCTCTCCAACCTGGCCGGCACCCGGTACGTGGGCGCCGTCCAGGTGGTCGCGACCGTCCTGAAGCTGGTCCCGCTGCTGCTCGTCGCCGTGGGCGGACTGTTCTTCTTCGACCCGGCGAACCTCGGCCCCTTCCAGGCCACCGACCAGAGCCCGGTGGGTGCGGTCTCCGCCTCCGCCGCGATCCTGCTCTTCAGCTACATCGGCGTCGAGTCCGCGGCCGTCAGCGCCGGCGAGGTCCGCGACCCGGCCCGCAACGTCGGCCGGGCCACCGTCCTCGGCACCGTCGGCGCCGCCACCGTGTACCTGCTCGGCACCCTGTCGGTCTTCGGCCTGGTCGCGCACGACAAGCTGGTCGCCTCCGAGGCCCCCTTCACCGACGCCGTGAACGCCATCTTCGGCGGCACCTGGGGCGGCACCCTCGTCGCCGGCGCGGCCGTGGTCTCGATGCTCGGCGCCCTCAACGGCTGGACCCTGCTCAGCGCGCAGACCCCGTACGCGGCCGCCAAGGACGGGCTCTTCCCGAAGGTCTTCGAGAAGAAGCAGCGCGGGGTCCCCGTCGTCGGCGTCGTCGTCACCGTCGTCCTGGCCTCCGCCCTGACCGTCTACAACTACACGGCGGGCTCGGCGGCGGTCTTCGAGTCGCTCGTCCTGATCACGACCTTCACCGCGACCGTTCCCTACCTGCTCTCCACCGCCGCCCAGCTGTACTTCCTGGCCTCGGGCCAGGGCGAACGGGTCCGGCGCGGGCGGCTGGTCCGCGACGCCGTCCTCGCCGGGGTGGCCTTCGCCTTCTCGATGTGGCTCGTCGCCGGGTCCGGCTACGCGGCCGTCTACCAGGGCGTGCTCTTCCTCTTCGCGGGCGTCCTCGTCTACGCGCTGATGGCCGCCCGCAGGAACCGCGCGGCCGCTGCCGCCGCGGAGTAACTTGGAAGGAAGACCGGCCAGGGGGGCTCCGAGGGGTCGCCATGTCCGCGATCAGCAACACCATCGACATCGACCGAAGGCCCGAAGACGTCTTCGCCTACGTGACGGACCCCACGCACCTGCCCGAGTGGCAGGACAGCGCCGTGGCCGCCGTCCCCATGGGAGACCTGCCCGTGCACGTCGGTTCCAGGGTCGCCATCACCCGGCAGTTCGGCAAGCGGAGGATCCCCACCACGGTGGAGTTCACCGAGCTCGACCCGCCCAGGAGCTGGCACGTCCACGGCGTCGACGGGCCGGTCCGGCCCGACGTGCACGGCAGGATCGAACCCCTCGACGGCGGCACGCGCTCCCGCGTGACCCTGTCGGTCGACTTCGAGGGCCACGGCCTGGGCCGGGGCCTGGTCCCCCTGGTCGTGAAGCCCAGGCTGCGCAAGGAGATGCCGCGCAGCGAGGAGAAGCTCAAGCACCTCTTGGAGCACTGACACCTCGCACCCGACCCGCCACCGCGGCGGGGAAACGCGGAGGCCCGCGCCGTGACGGCGCGGGCCTCTCGTGTGTCCGGTACCGGGACCGATCAGTCCAGGTAGTCGCGCAGGACCTGCGAACGCGACGGGTGGCGCAGCTTCGACATGGTCTTGGACTCGATCTGGCGGATGCGCTCACGGGTGACCCCGTACACGCGGCCGATCTCGTCCAGCGTCTTCGGCTGGCCGTCGTTGAGGCCGTAGCGCATCGAGACCACGCCCGCCTCGCGCTCCGAGAGCGTGCCCAGGATGGACTGGAGCTGCTCCTGGAGGAAGGTGAAGGACACGGCGTCGGCCGGAACGACCGCCTCGGAGTCCTCGATGAGGTCACCGAACTCGCTGTCGCCCTCCTCACCCAGCGGGGTGTGCAGGGAGATCGGCTCGCGGCCGTACTTCTGGACCTCGATGACCTTCTCGGGGGTCATGTCGAGTTCCTTGCCCAGCTCCTCCGGGGTGGGCTCGCGGCCCAGGTCCTGGAGCATCTGGCGCTGCACACGGGCGAGCTTGTTGATGATCTCGACCATGTGGACGGGGATGCGGATGGTGCGCGACTGGTCGGCCATGGCACGCGTGATCGCCTGCCGGATCCACCAGGTCGCGTACGTGGAGAACTTGAAGCCCTTGGTGTAGTCGAACTTCTCCACCGCGCGGATCAGACCGACGTTGCCCTCCTGGATCAGGTCCAGGAAGAGCATGCCGCGGCCCGTGTAGCGCTTGGCCAGCGAGACCACGAGACGGAGGTTGGCCTCCAGCAGGTGGTTCTTGGCCCGGCGGCCGTCCTCGACGAGGATCTCCAGCTCGCGCTTGAACGCGGGCTTGTGGTCCTCCTCCTCTTCGAGCTTGTACTCGGAGAACAGGCCCGCCTCGATGCGCTTGGCGAGCTCGACCTCCTGCTCGGCGTTGAGGAGCGGCACCTTGCCGATCAGCTTCAGGTAGTCCTTGACCGGGTCGGCGGTGGCACCGGCCACCATGACCGTCTGCGCCGGGGCGTCGTCCTCGTCGTCGTCGGACAGCACGAAGCCCTGGCCGCCGGCCTTGGGCGCCTCCTCCTCGGTCTCGTCGGCGAGGTCCTCGACGGCCCAGTCCTCACCCTCGACGGCCGGGTTCTCGGCGTCGTCGGCGTCCTTGGCGCCGGCCTTCTTCGAGGCGGCCGTCTTCTTGGTGGCCGTGGCCTTCTTGGCGGCGGCCTTCTTGACCACGCGCTTCTTCGGCTCGGCGGCGGCCTCGGCCGACACCTCCTCCGACGCGGCGGCCGACGGAGCGGATATCGCCGCGGCGGCGGCCGGGGCGGGAGCGGTGGCGGAGGCCTTGCGCGCGCCGATGGGGCGCGGCGGGGCGACCGCCTTCTTCGTCACGGTGCGGGCCGGGGCGGCAGCTGCCTTGCGGGGCTTCTTGGCAGCAGCCTTCGTGGCGGGGGCGGCGCTGACGTGGAGGGCGACACCCTCCTCGTCCAGGACCTGGTTCAGGCTGCGCAGGACCCGCTTCCACTGGTCCACCGGGATGCGGCCGGCCTCGAAGGCCTGGCGGACATCGTCACCGTTGATGTGACCCTGCTCGCGGCCGCGCTCGACGAGCGCGACCAGGGCCTCGGATTCGGCGATCTCCGGAGGGAACGTACGGGACGGGCTGAGCGACACAAGGAGCCTCTCGTTGCGAACAGATAAGGAGTGGGCGGGACATCATCGCGCGGACTCGGGAAACAGACCGAAGCGGGTCTGTATTCCGGGGCCGCGCGAGGACACCTGTCGGTTCATCGCCTGCCCGAGTCGATTCGTTACGCGCTGAATTGAGTGACCTGCGCCACGCTGTGGCCGCGCAACCGATCCGGCGTGGATCCGTCCGCACTCAGGGTCACTCCTTCTTGCGGGCCTCGATGAGGAAACGGGCGGTGTGCGCGACGAACGGACCCTCGCGTCCGATCCGTTCGTGGAGCTCGCGCAACCGGTCCCGGTACTGGCCGACCGTGAAGCCTGGAACCATCCAGATCACCTTCCTCAGGAAGTAGATCACGGCGCCGATGTCGTGGAACTCCGTACGCAGCCGCTCGGAGCGCAGGTCGGTGATCTCCAGGCCGGCCCGGGCGGCGTCGGCCACCGCGTCGTCGGGGTGGCGGGCCCGGCGGACCTCCTCCGGCTGCGGGCCGAGGAAGTACTCGACGAGCTCGAAGACGCTCGACGGACCCACCTGCTGCGACAGGTACGTCCCGCCCGGCGCCAGCACCCGGGCGATCTCGTCCCACCAGATGGTCACCGGATGCCGGCTGGCGACCAGCTCGAAGGCTCCGTCCCCGAAGGGCAGCGGCGGCTCGTCGGAGTCCGCGACCACCACCGCGCCCAGCGGGTGCAGCAGCCGGGTCGCCTTGTCGATGTTCGGCGGCCAGGACTCCGTGGCGGCCATCAGCGGGGGCAGCGGGCCCGCTCCGGCGAGCACCTCGCCCCCGCCGGTCTGGATGTCCAGGGCCGAGCGGACGCGGGCCAGGCGCTCGCCCAGCAGCCGCTGGTAGCCCCAGGAGGGCCGCTGCTCGGTGGCCCGGCCGTCGAGCCAGGAGAAGTCCCAGCCGTCGACGGAGACGGACTCCGCCTCGGCCACGAGATGGTCGAAAGTGCGCGTCATGTCTCGATCGTCCCAGCTCGGGCCCCGGTCATCCACCGGATAAGTCGACTACAGTGGGCACCGGGCCGTGACTGGCGTTCGGGTGGATCACCACCGGGGAGCGGCCCGGCGTACGCCACGACGGTCCGTACGTCGTCTGCCGCGCGCCTGGGCGAAACGCGATCCGCGAACCGCGATCCGCAGCGACGTTCAGGAGACCCCGTGACGACTGCCCCCACCGCCACCGCCCAGCTCATGGACGGCACCGCCCTCGCCCGCCGCGTGTCGGAGCGGACCGCCGCCCTCGCGGCCAAGATCACCGAGCGCACCGGCACCGCCCCCTGCCTGGCCACCGTCCTCGTCGGCGAGGACCCCGCTTCCGTGACCTACGTCAAGATGAAGCAGAACCGCTGCGCCAAGGCCGGGATCACCTCCCGCCACGTGGAGCTGCCGGCCGAGACCACCACCGAGGAGCTCGTCGCCGCGATCACCGCCCTCTCCGAGGACCCGGAGATCAGCGGCATCCTGCTCCAGCACCCCGTCCCGCACCACATCGACGAGCGCGCCGCCTTCGAGGCCATCGCCCCCGGCAAGGACGTCGACGGCGTCACCATGCACTCCTTCGCCGCCATGGGCTTCGGCCTGCCCGGCTTCGTCTCCTGCACCCCCGGCGGCATCATGCGCCTGCTGGAGGAGTACGACGTGGACCTCACCGGCAAGCACGCCGTCGTCGTCGGCCGCAGCGCCATCCTGGGCAAGCCCGCCGGCATGCTGCTCCTTGAGAAGAACGCCACCGTCACCTACTGCCACTCCCGCACCCGGGACCTGCCCTCGATCGTGCGCCAGGCGGACGTCCTGGTCGCCGCCGTCGGCAAGGCCGAGTTCATCCGCGGCGAGGACATCAAGCCCGGCGCCGTCGTCCTG
Organism: Streptomyces sp. NBC_00158; assembly: GCF_045160885.1. Classification (NCBI taxonomy): domain Bacteria; kingdom Bacillati; phylum Actinomycetota; class Actinomycetes; order Kitasatosporales; family Streptomycetaceae; genus Streptomyces; species Streptomyces sp. NBC_00158. The sequence goes on along the minus strand of NZ_CP108161.1, from coordinate 1,060,603 downwards.
GACGCCGGCTACAACGAGGGCAACGTCGGCGACGTCCACTTCGAGTCGGCCGCCGCCCGCGCCTCCCTCATCACCCCGGTGCCCGGCGGCGTCGGCCCGATGACCATCGCGGTCCTGCTGGAGCAGACCGTCCAGGCCGCCGCGGCACAGGCGGGGCTGGACCTCACCGAGCTCTGAGGCGATCATCTTGTGGCGCGGCCCCGCGTGACGGCCGCGCCACAAGCTTGGGGGACTCGGATGGACTTGTTCGCACCGCTCCACCTGCCCGGCGGCACCACCCTTCCCAACCGTCTCGCCAAAGCCGCCATGGAGGAGAGCCTCGCCGCCCAGCCCGGCCAGCTCCCCGACCGGCGCATGGAACGGCTGTACACCCGCTGGGCGCGCGGCGGCGCGGGACTCGTCATCACCGGCAACGTGATGGTCGACCGGCGAGCCCTGACCTCCCCCGGCACCGTCGTCCTCGACGAGCACTCCCCGCTGGAACCCTTCCGCCGCTGGGCCGCCGCCGCGACCTCGGGCGAGGCCCGGGTCTGGATGCAGATCAACCACCCCGGCCGCCAGGTCGGCGCCGACATGCCCGGCACCGCCTGGGCCCCCTCCGCCGTCCCCATCAGCCTCGGCAGGCACACCAAGCGCTTCGCCCGCCCCACCGCCATGACCGGCGCCGACATAGAGGCGACGATCGCCCGCTTCGTCCTCACCGCCCGGCGCGCCGAGGAAGCCGGCTTCCACGGCGTACAGGTCCACGCCGCGCACGGCTACCTGCTCAGCCAGTTCCTCTCCCCCCTCGTCAACCGGCGCACCGACCGCTGGGGCGGCAGCCTGGCCAACCGCGTGCGCATGCTCACGGACACGGTCGCCGCCGTCCGGGCCCAGGTCTCGGCGGGCTTCGCGATCGGGGTCAAGCTGAACGCCGCCGACTTCCAGCGCGGCGGCTTCGACAGCGAGGAGGCCGCCCAGGTCATCGCCGCCCTCGACGGCCTCGGCGTGGACCTGGTCGAGCTGTCCGGCGGCACCGTCGAGAGCCCCGCCAGCATGGGCCACACCACCGACCAGCGGACCCTGGAGCGGGAGGCCTACTTCCTCTCCCTCGCCGAGCGCCTGCTGGAGACCGCCGCCCTGCCGCTGATGCTGACCGGCGGCATCACCCGCCGCGCCACCGCCGAGAAGGCCCTGGCCCGCGGCGTCGCCGTCGTCGGCATGGCCTCCGCCCTGGCCCTGCGCCCCGACCTGCCCGAGCGCTGGCGCGCCGGCGAGGACGTACGGGTGGACGTGCCCCGGCTCGGCTGGCGGGACCGCAGCCTGGCGGCCGCGGGCACCCTGGCCCTCGTGCGCTTCCAGCTGGACCGGCTGGCCCAGGGCCTGGAACCCCGCACCCGCGTCTCCCCGCGCTGGATCTTCACCGCCGACAGCCTCCGGCACCGCCGCAAGGTCCGCGCCTACGGCCAGTGGCTCGCCCGCTCACCGGCCCCCGGCGGCCCCACGGCCTAGCCGACCGGCAGGCCCCGGCGGGCCGCGTCCACGATCGGCGAGCCGCGGAACTCCCGGGCGAGCGCGGCCAGCGGCTGCCCGTCGAGGCGGTACGGGGCGGGTTCCGCGGAGTCCGCGCCCGGGGCCCCCGGCGCGTGCGCGTCGCCCGGGCGTTCGGCGGCGGCCCGGACCCGGCAGGCGGCGGCGAGCATGGCCGCGTCCGCCACCACGGCGGCGCCCGCCTCCGTCAGGCCCTGGCGGCGGGCGGCCCCGTACGCGGCCGCCCGTACGGCGGGGTCGAACCAGCTCGCAAGGGCCAGCAGCCCGTCGTCGATCACCGACTCGCGGTGGATCAGCCGGATCCCGACCGGCGACCACCAGGCCAGCGGCACCGTCACCACCCCGGCGCCGGCGAAACCGCGCAGCGCCTTCCACAGCGGACGCAGCCGCCGGTACTGGCCGAAGTCCCGCCAGGCCTCCGAGCCGCCGACCATCGGGACGATGAACCCCGTGCCCACCAGCAGCGCCGCCGCCGAGGCGAGCGGCGGGGCCACGTACGTGGACAGCCCGTCCCAGTCGCGGCCCGCCCAGCGGGCACCGACGGCCACCCACTTCGCGACGAGGTACCCGAGGTCCAGCACCCCGCCGAGGGTCAGCAGCGCCAGCCCGGTGCGCAGCGGCCGCAGCGCCGGATCGACCCGCAGCATCCACTTCAGGCAGAGCAGGCTCAGCGCGGCGCTGCCGACGGTGTGCGCCAGCAGGTAGCAGACGATCATCTCGCGCAGCCACGGCGTGTTCGCGTAGTACGTGTCCAGGTCCCGCAGCCGCTCCACGTGCGCGTCCCCGAGCACGAAGAACGCGACGATCAGCACGGTCACCGCGCCGAACACCCCCACCGTCACCCAGGTCGCCCGCCGCAGCGCCGCCGCCGGACCACCCGCCCAGTGCAGGATCAGCACGATGGAGGCCCCGGAGAAGGCCGTCAGCACGCCGTACACCAGCGGGGCGGCGAAGTTCGCCACCCCGGTGAGCCGGTTGACCGCCGCGAGGGACGGCGGGGGCGCCAGGAACGTCAGCAGGCAGCCGACCACCAGCAGCGCGCACACGGCCCGCATCAGCGGCTGGTCCCAGCCCCGGCGCAGGGCCGGGGCCTTGATCAGCAGGGCCAGCACCAGCACCGAACCCGCCAGGTAGAGCGGCAGACCGTCCTTCACCGCGAACGGCCGGGGGTGGGAGTACGGGGTACGGGGGTGGGGGTGGGGGGCATCGTGCGGTGCTTTCCTTCTCTCGGGGCGGGTCAGCGGTTCCAGCCGAGCGAGGACTTGACGCGCTCGGTCCCGTCCGGGAAGGCCTCCTGCCGGGGCGGCGGGGGCAGGAACGCCCGCAGGATCTTGCCGAGGTGCAGGCCGAAGGTCTCGGCCCGGATCTCGGCCGGATCCTCCCGGTCGGCGCGCGCTGCCGCCTGCCGGACCACCGAGTCCAACGCCGAGTCCGGGCGCAGCAGCTCGGCGAGACCGCCGTGCGGGCCCGTCAGCCGGGCTGCCACCGCCATGCCGGGGCCGTGCCCGTCGCAGGCGCCCTCCTCGATGTGCCACAGCTCGTGGCAGGCGATCACCAGCTGGTGCTCGGGCCGGGTACGGGCCTCCACGACCACCAGGTCGCGTTCCTCCAGCTCCAGCCACAGCCCGCTGGCGGTCTCCGGCGGGAACGGGGCGAACCGGAACTCCACCGGCCGCCCGCCGCGCCGCCGCCCGAAGGCCGCGCACAGCCCCCCGATGATCGCCCCGGCCCCGGCCGGCGCCGTGAGCCGCGCCTCAGCCATCAGCTCGGCGCCGAGCTTCCGCATGGTCCGTGTGGTCCTCATGGCGCTTCCCCCTCGGCGTCAAGATCCCGGCGCGCGGCCGTCGACAAGGCGTTCGGGTCGCTGGTTCGGTGCGGAGCAGCCTATCCGCCGCCCCCGCCCCCAACCACCGCATCCCCCACACTCACCACCGCGCACCCCACCCGGCAACGGCCATGACCCCGGAGGTAATCGACCCCGCCGAGGGGGCGGCGGCACAGTGGGGACAGCGGGTTCCGGGGTCGCGCACTCGGCTCCGGGGCCCGCTCCCACCAGCACGTACGACCCCGATGGAGGCTGAACCGCCATGTCCGCGACCCTGCTCGGCAGCATCGCCCGCACCACCGTCCCGCAGAGCGTGCTGCGCCGCTTCCTCGCCCTCGACGCCGTGGTCACCACCGCCAACGGCCTGGCCTACGCGGCCTTCTCCGCCCCGCTCGGACGGCTCCTCGGCGTCGGCCAGACCGCCCTCCTCGAACTCGGCCTCTTCCTCACCGCGTTCGGCGCCGGCGTCGGCTGGCTGGCCTCGCGCCGCCGTCCGCCGGTCTTCCCGGTCAAGTTCGTCATCGAGGCCAACTACGCGTGGGCCGCCCTCAGCCTGGTCTCCCTCGCCGTCTGGTTCGAGCCGACCACGGCCGGTGCGGTGTGGATCCCGGCGCAGGCCCTCACCGTGGCCTCGTTCGCGCTCCTCCAGCAGCTGGCGCTGCGCTCGGCCGGCGGGACCTCAGGGGCCCAGTGAGCGCAGGTACTTCACCGTCGCCGGGTCGGCCGGCAGGAGGGTCTCGATGGCCAGCTCGGCGACGGTCACGTCCATCGGCGTGTTGAAGGTCGCGATCGACGACACGAACGACAGCAGGTGCCCGTCGTGCTCGATCACCAGCGGGAGCGCGATGTACGGGACCGCCTCGTCCGGTTCGGCGTCGCCCGGGCGGTCCTCCGGCACCGGGTAGGCCGACACCTCCTCGTACAGCGCGCGCAGCGGCGCCGAGCGGGCCAGCGCGATCTGCCGCTCCATCTGGGCCAGCAGGTGCCCGCGCCACTCCCTGAGGTTGCGGATCCGCGGGGCCAGGCCCTCCGGGTGCAGGGTGATCCGCATCGCGTTCAGCGGCGGCGTCAGCAGGTGCTCCGGCAGCCCCTCCAGCAGCATCCCGATGCCCCGGTTGGCGGCCACCACGTCGTAGACCGCGTCGACCACCAGCGCCGGGTAGGGCTCGTAGCCGGTCAGCAGCCGCTGCATCCCCTCGCGCAGGGTCTCCATGGACGGGTCGTCCAGCGCGGTGTGCGCGTAGTGCGGGGCGTAACCCGCCGCGAGGAGCAGCGCGTTGCGCTCGCGCACCGGCACGTCGAGCCGGTCGGCGAGCCGCAGCACCATCTCCTCGCTCGGGCGTGACCGGCCGGTCTCGATGAAGCTGATGTGGCGGGACGAGGAGTCGGCGCGGCCCGCCAGTTCCAGCTGGCTGATCCCGCGCCGCTCCCGCCAGGTCCGGAGCAGGGCGCCGACCGTGGGCGCCACAGGGGTCGTGGAGGTCATGGCGACGACGGTAGTCGAGCCGGGCCTTCCCGATCAGCCGAGGTCGAAGACGTTCCGCAGGCCGAGACGGTAGCGCCACAGGTCGTGCCGCTTCGACGGCTCCAGCTCCGCCGGCCGGTGCCGGGGGATCACCGCGCACCGCGCCGCCCCCGAACCGTCCCGGTCCAGCAGGGCGTTGACGGCCGCACGGGCCGACGCGTTCGCGCCCTCCATCGTCGCGAGGTCGATGTCGACGGCCACGTAGTCCCCGCTGAGGAAGAAGTTCGGGACGCGGGTGCCCGCGCTCGGCCGGTCGTGGAAGGTCCCGGTCGGGTGGATCAGCAACTCGTCCTGGTTGGTGGGCGCCGGGGTGCCCAGCCCGTCCACGCCCGGGTCCAGGAACCAGGAGTGCAGCGTGCGGTCGGCCAGCACGGTCCGGCCGGTGTCGTTGAGGGAGGCCTTCAGCTGCGCCCACACCTCGCGCGCCACCTCCTCCCGGGTGCACTGCTTGGCCGTCTTCCCGTACAGGATCCCGGGCCTGTCCCACTCGGAGACGTCCACCGACAGGCAGTCCACGGCCGTGCCGTCGCCGTAGTCGGCCGGGAAGTCGCGGGCCGGCCAGTGCTCCGCCTGCTGGATCGCCGTCAACGACCAGGGCGAGTCGATGCAGTTGAGGTGCCCGTGGACCAGCGGGGCGCGCTCGGTCAGATAGAACTGGATGCCGGTCATCCAGTCGGTCCGCAGCCGGTCGCAGCGCCCCAGCATCGGGTCCGCGGCCCGCAGCGCCGCGCTCCAGGTGCGGCGGGCGTGCTCCACGGGCAGGGCGCTGACGTAGTGGTCGGCGGTGACGGTCCGCCGGGCCCCGTCCGGGTCCAGGACCGCGACCCCGCTCACGCGGCCGTCCCCGTACCGCACCTCCTGGACGGTCCAGCCGATCCTGAACTCCACGCCGAGGGAGCGCAGGTGGCGTTCCCACGGGTCGATCCACGCCTCGTTGGTCGGCAGGTTCAGGATCCGGTCCGGCGGGCCGTCCGCGCCCAGGCCGAGCGCGTTGCAGACGAAGGCCTCCCCGAGGGTGCCGACCGTACGGGTCGAGGCCTCCTCGGCCTTGGTGGCCACGATGTTGCGGGTGATGCCCACGGCGAGGATGCGCTGGTACTCGGTGGACATCCGCGCGGCCCGGGTGAACTCCCACCAGGGGGTGCGCTCCCACACCTCGTCGCGGCGCTCGTCGCAGCTGGTGAGGAAGACCAGCACCCGGTTCACGAAGTACGCGGTCTCGTGCGCGGGCAGCCGGACCAGGGACTCCAGCATCCCGGTCAGGGCCCGCCGCAGTTCCTCCGGCGTCAGCCCGGCGGGGGAGTGGCCGGGCCAGGGGATGGGCGCGCGCAGGTCCTCGCGGCCGGCCGCCCGGGCGAACATCATCTCCGGCGGGGCCACCAGGTTGTCCCACACGCCGTTCGCGTTGCCGGGGAAGGGGATGCGCCGCATGGTGTCCGGCAGGTTGTGGTAGATCCCGGGGATGAAGCGGAACCCGTGCTCGGCGGGGAGCGGTCTGCGGCCGCCACGGGCGCTGCCGGGCACGTCCATGCTGCGGGCCTTGCCGCCCAGCGCCCGGCGCTCGTACACGGTGACGGCGTAGCCGCGCTCCGCGAGCTCGTGCGCGGCCGTCAGCCCGGCCACACCGCCGCCCAGGACGGCGACGGTACGCGCGGCCGGGGCGGGCGGCGGGCCGGCGGCGGCCGAGGCGGGGGCCGCGAGGGCGCCCAGGGCCGGGAGGGTCCCCGTGGCGGCCGCCGCGCCCGCGATGAACGTGCGCCTGGAGCTTCCTGGGGTGCGCGCACCCGCCGCATCCCCCGTGCTGCCCTTGCCGGCCATGCCCGCCTCCTGGTTACCGGTGGTAATGCTCGGTCCGGCGCTGGAGCATAGGGCGGGCGGCGGAGCCCCGGAAGCATCGTGAAGCACCCGGGCGCACTATGGCGGGAAAGGTTCACCACGGCGCACGCCGTGGAAAACTGACAGCACATCACGGGACGACGGGCGAGAACCCGGACGGGAACACGGGGAAGGAGACAGCGGATGCCGAGCGACCCGCTTTCGCAGAAGGAGATCGAGGACCGGCTCCGGGAACTCCCCGGCTGGGCCTTCGGCGACGACCGCATCGAGCGCACCTACCGGGTCGGCACGCACCGGGACGCCGGCGCCCTGGTCGCCCACATCTGCGCGGTCCAGGACGAACTGAACCACCACTCCGAGCTCACCCTCGGCTACAACACCGTCCGCCTCTCGGTGAACAGCCACGACGCCGGCGACGTCGTCACCGAACAGGACTTCGGCCTCGCCGAACGCGTCGAGGCCCTCGCCCCCGCCCACGGCGCGAGCTGACGCCGCCCGCGTACGGCCGGCGTCAGACGGGTTCCAGCCGCCACCACTGGGAGGGCGAGTCGGTGTCCTCGCCCTGCCGGACCCGGCCCCCGCCCTCGGCCTCCAGCGGCAGCCCGCTGATGCACGCCACCAGCGACACCACCCCCGGATCGTCCAGGTGCTCCTCCACCAGCCATTCCTGGGCGCCGAAGGCGTTGGCCCGCCACACCTGGACCCGGGCCCCGCTCTCGGTCGAGGCGTTCGCCACGTCCAGCCGCCGCCCGTTGTCCTCGCTCACCACGTGGAAGACCCCGCCGCCGCTGTGCACGGCCGAGATCCGCCACCGCCGGGCCGCCTCCGGAGCGGGCGGCCCGTCCGGGCCGACCCGCACCCGGGAGGCGCCCTCCAGCTGGAGCACGAGCCCGCTGTCCACGTTGCGGATCCGATACGTCCCGTCTTCGAGGCTCACCGGCGGCTCAGACGTCGAAGACGGCCGGATCCGGCCCGATCCGGTGCCCGCCCGCGCCCAGCGCGTCCAGCGCGGCCAGGTCCTCGGCGTCCAGCTCGAAGCCGAAGACGTCCAGGTTCTCGCGGATCCGGGACGGCGTCACCGACTTCGGGATCACCACGTTGCCCAGCTGGAGGTGCCAGCGCAGCACCACCTGCGCGGCGCTGCGCCCGTGCTTGGCGGCGACCGAGACCACCGCCGGGAGCCCGAGCAGCTCCTTGCCCTGGCCCAGCGGGGACCAGGCCTCGGTGGCGATGCCCAGCGACGCGTGCAGGGCGCGCAGCCCGGCCTGCGGGAACAGCGGGTGCAGCTCGATCTGGTTCACCGCCGGCACCAGCGCGCTCTCCGCCCGCAGCCGCTCCAGGTCCTCGGGACGGAAGTTGGACACCCCGACCGCCCGGGCCCGGCCGCTCGCCGCGATCTCCTCGAAGGTCTTCCAGATGGTCAGGAAGTCGTCGCGCATCGGACGCGGCCAGTGGATCAGGTACAGGTCCACGTGGTCGAGGCGCAGCTTGCCGAGCGAGTCGTCGAAGGCCCGCAGCGTCTCGTCCCGCCCCCACCGCTGCTTGGAGCCGTTCCACAGCTTGGTGGTGACGAAGAGCTCCTCGCGCGGGATCCCGGACGCGGCCAGGGCCTTTCCGGTGCCGCGCTCGTTGCCGTACACCGCCGCCGTGTCGACGCTTCGGTAGCCGGCCTCCAGCGCGGTCGCGACGGCCTTCTTCGCCTCGGAGTCCGGCACCTGCCAGACGCCGTAGCCGAGCTGGGGCATGGACGTGCCGTTGTTGAGCAGGACGGCGGGCACCTGGTTCACGTCTGGTCGTTCCCTCGGGTTCGCTGGAGCGGTAGGGCTGCGCCGAGCCACGGGCCACGGTGCACGAGGGACGACAACCGGCCCCCGCCCACCCTATTCCCGCCACCCGCCGGCCACCCGCCGGCCGCGCTCGGAGGCGCGTCGACGCCCCCGAGCCGCCCCGCCGCCACCTCACGCCGTCCCCAGGTACGCCTCCCGCACCCGCCGGTCCGCGCGGACCTCGGACGGGGTGCCCTCCGCGAGGACGGAGCCCAGGTCGAGGACGACGACCCGGGTGCAGAGGTCCATCACGAACGCCACGTTGTGCTCCACCAGCAGCACCGCGCAGCCCTCCTCCTCCGCCAGCCGCCGCACCACCCCCGCGAGCTGCGCCCGCTCCGGCGCCGACATCCCCGACGCGGGCTCGTCCAGCAGCAGCACCCTCGGCGGGTCCGCCACCGCGCGGGCCAGCTCCACCATCCGGGCCTGCCCGACCGGCAGCCCGCCCGCGTACGAGGCCCCGAGCGCGCCGATCCCGCAGTCGGCCAGCACCCGCCCGCCCCGCTCCCGCCGGGCCCGCTCCCGGGCCCGGCGGGCGGGCAGGGCCAGCAGGTCGGCGGCCGGGCCGCCCCCGCCGCCCCGCCACTCCTGGGCGACGAGCACGTTGTCGGCCACGCTCAGCTGCCCGAACAGCTGCTGCCGCTGGAAGGTCCGCCGCATCCCGTGCCGGGCACGCCACACGGGCGATCGGCGGGTGACGTCCGACCCGTCGAGCAGGATCCGCCCCCGGTCGGGGCGCCGGATCCCCGACAGCACGTCGAACAGGGTCGTCTTCCCGGCCCCGTTCGGCCCGATCAGCCCGCACACCTCCCCGGCCCGCACCCCGAGGTCCACCCCGGCCAGCGCCCGGACCCCGCCGAAGCTCACGCCGATCCCGCTCGCGCGCAGCACATCGCTCATGGCGCCATCCCCAGGTAGGCCTCGGTCAGCCGCTCCTCCTCCACCTCGGCCCGGGGGCCGCACCAGGAGACGCGGCCCTGGGCGAGGTAGGCCACCGTGTCGGCGATCCCGAGGATCTCCGCGGCCTTCTCCTCCACCAGCAGCAGGGCGGTGCCGGCCCCTCGGAGCTCGGTCAGCAGCGCGTACACCTCTTCCACGACGCGCGGCGCGAGCCCGAGCGAGGGCTCGTCCGCGATCAGCACCGCCGGGGGCCGCTGGAGCAGCGGGGCCAGCGCGAGCATCTGCTGCTCCCCGCCCGACAGCGCCCCGGCGGCGACGGCACGCCGCTCGCGCAGCCGGGGGAAGCGGCCGTACACGGCGTCCCGTTCGCCGGGGTCCTCCAGGTACAGCGCCAGGTTCTCCTCGATGGTGAGGGCGGGGAAGATCCCGCGGCCCTCGGGGGCGAGCAGCACCCCGGCGCGCGAACGCCGTACGGGCCCCTCGCGGGTGGCGTCCCGTCCGGCCACGGAGACCGTCCCGCCGGTGGCCGGCAGCAGCCCGGCCGCGACCCGGCAGGCGGTGCTCTTCCCGGCGCCGTTGGGCCCGAGCACGGCCAGGATCTCCCCGCGCCGGACGGCGAGGTCCACCCCGTGCAACACGGTCCCCCCGTCGTACCCGGCGGTGACCCCGCACAGTTCGAGCGCCGGCGCCCCACCGGCCGCTGCCGCACGCGGCCGCGGAACCGCCCGGACGCCCGAGCCCGCCCCGCCGGCCGGACCACCTCCGCCGCGGGCACCCCCACCGCCTCCGGCACGGGCTTCGGCTCCGGTACCAGCTGCGGCACGGGCTGCGCCTCCGGCTGCGGCTTCGCCACCGCCTCCGGCTGCGGCTTCGCCACCGCCTCCGGCTGCGGCTTCGCCACCGCCTCCGGCTGCGGCTTCGCCACCGCCTCCGGCTGCGGCTTCGCCACCGCCTCCGGCTGCGGCTTCGCCACCGCCTCCGGCTGCGGCTTCGCCACCGCCTCCGGCTGCGGCTTCGCCACCGCCTCCGGCACGGGTTTCGGCACGGGCTGCGGCACCGGCTCCGGCACTGCCTCCGGCCCCGGCACGGGCTGCCGCTTCGGCACCGCCTCCGGCACCGGCCGACGGGCCTTCGGCCCGTGCGTCGTCCCCACCTGCCCTGTTGCCGCGCACCGCTTCCGGGAGGCTGCCGGACGCCGGGGAAGGGCGCGGGGCAGGTGGCCCGGCGGCGGGTTCGGCCTCCGCGGCGCCGCTCGGCACGGCCGCCGCCGTGCCAGCTGCGGCGGCGGCTGCGGCTCCGCCCGGGCCCGCGGGGGCCGGGCCGGCCCCGGCGGGGCCCGGCCGGCCCCCGCTCCGCCCGGCCAGGGCAAGGGCTCGGGAACGCCGTAGCGGCCCGGCCGCGCAGTAGCCGTCCGGGTCGTTGGCCAGGGCCAGGCCGGCCAGGCCGAAGAGGATCACCGGCAGGTGGGCCGACTCCGTCACGTAGTCCGACAGCAGCCGTGGGGCCACCGCGAACACCAGCCCCGCCACCACCGCGTACGGCCCCCGCCGCACCCCGGCCGCGACCACCACCGCCAGCCACACCAGCCCCGTCATGGCGGTGAAGTCCGTAGCCGTGATCCGGGTGTTGTACGAGGCGTACAGCACGCCCCCGAACCCGGCGAGCCCCGCCGACAGGGTGAACAGCAGCAGCTTCGTCCGCAGGACGGACACCCCGGAGGCCATGGCCGCCGCCGGGGCCGAGCGCACCGCCAGCATCGCCCGCCCCGACGGGGAGTCCCGCAGCGCGCCCAACGCGGCCGCCACCAGCGAGACCAGCACCACCAGGGCCAGGCCGAACGCCCGGTCGTCGGTCAGGTCCACCGGCCCGATCACCGGCCTCGGCACCGCCCAGCCCGCGTCCCCGCCGCGCAGCCACCGCATCTGGAACAGCACCTGGTCGGCGAGGAACGCCAGTGCCAGGGTGGCCAGGGCCAGCGAGCGCCCGCCCAGCCGCAGCGCGGGCAGCGCCACCAGCGCCCCCAGGGCGGCGGCCACGCAGGTCCCCGCCGCCAGCGCCACCGCGAAGGGCCAGCCGCGGCTCATCAGCAGCCCCGCCACCAGCGCGGCCCCGGTGACGAAGGTGGCCTGCGCCAGCGAGACCATCGCGCCGAGCCCGGTCACCACCGTGAAGGACATGAACACCAGGCCGACGGCCAGCCCCTGCGCCAGCAGCCCGCTCCAGAACGGGGTGGTGACGGTGTAGAAGGCCGTGCCCAGCAGGACGGCGCCCGCCGCCCACACCCCCCACCGCCGGCCCCAGGAGGCCCCGGCCAGATGGTCGGGCGGCGGCGGTTCCACGGCCGTCACCCCCGCGGTGCGGGCCCGCCGGGTCAGCACCAGCAGCCCGCCGAACAGGATCAGGAACGGCACCGCCGTCCGGAAGCCGGTGATCCCCTCGGCGAAGGAGGCGTACCCGGCGACGAGGTTCTGCACCACCCCGAGCCCCAGCCCGCCCGCGAAGGCCAGCGGTACGGACGCGAACCGCCCGAGCACGGCGGCCGTCGCCGACACGAAGAGGAACAGGGTGAAGTCGTGCGCGGACAGCCCCAGCAGCGGAGTGGCGAGCACCCCGGCGAGCCCGGCCAGGGCGGAGGCGATCATCCACGCCACCGACGACAGCCGGTCGGCGCTGATCCCGCGCAGCTCGGTCAGCGAGCGGTCGTCGACGGCGGCCCGCAGCCGCAGCCCCAGCCGGGTGTGCCGCAGCAGCACCCACAGGGCGGCCGCCACCACCGCCGTCACCACCCAGGTGATCAGCTGGTCGGAGTCCACGCCGACGCCGTCCGCGAGCTGCCAGGACCGCGCCGGGCTCGGCCCGACCCCGGGCAGCCCGAACTGGTTCTCGGCGGGCTTCAGTGGCAGGCCCGCCTCCGTCAGGACCTCCACCGCCCACAGCCCGGCGGCCGGCAGGGCCACCAGCAGGCCGATGGTCGCCACGATCTGGGCGGTCTCCCCGACCCGCGCGAGCCGCCGGAACATCAGCCGGTCCAGGCCCCACCCGAGGCCGGGCGCCAGTACGCACACCACCAGCAGGGCGGCCGGGACGGCCGGCCAGCCCAGGCCCGAGTGCAGCTCGTAGAAGGTGAGCGCGCACAGGTAGGCGGTGGCTCCGTGCGCGAAGTTGAAGAGCCCGGACGCCGAGTACGACAGCACCAGCCCGGTGGCGAGCAGTGCGTACAGGGCGCCGGAGACCAGGCCGCTCAGTACGAAGACGAGCAGGTCGCCCATGCCGCCGCCCCTACTTGAAGGGGATCGGCTCGTGGCACTCGAACGGCACGGAGACCTCGTACCGCCCGCCCTTGAGCTGTACGAGGGCTCCGCAGCCGAAGCTGTCCTTCTGGCCCTTGGGCTCGGCGCGGTCGCCGACGAGGGTGCCGGTGTCGGAGAAGCTCTGGGCGGCGTTCTGGAAGTGCGTGGTGGTGAGGTCCTTGCCGGCCTTCCGGGCGATGGAGAGGAAGAGGTCGGCCGACATGTACCCGGTGAGCATGTGCATGTTCAACGGGACCTCCTGTCCGCCCGAGGCGGCTTTGATGTCGGCCTTGAACTGCTTCATCTTCGGGCTGTCCGACTCGAAGGGCTCGAACTGGAGCAGGACGTGAACCCCTTCGAGGGCCTGCCGGGTGGCGTCCTTGGCGAGCAGCCCGGGGTCGTAGTCCGTCGGGTCGGAGATCACGCCCTTGTAGCCGGCGCGCTTGAGGGCGGTGAAGAGCCCGATGTTGTTCGGGGTCTGCATGACCGAGACGACGGCGTCGGGCGCCTTTCCGCCGGCGCTCTCCATGATCTCCTTGACGTACGCGCTCCAGTCGCTGGGCACGGCCGTCGCGGGCACCGAGGCCTTGGCGTACGAGACGGTGAACCCGGCCGCGGCGAAGCCCTGCTGGAAGGTGCGGATGCCGAACTTGCCGGCGTCGCTGTCGTTGGCGATGACCGCGACCGACTTGCCCTTGGCCGCGCCGAGGACCTTGGCGATGCCCTCGGGCCAGGTCTGGTTGAGGGTGCCGCCGGGGGAGGGGACCAGGCAGCCGTTGAACCCGTAGATGTACTTGGGGCCGCAGAAGGAGGGCAGGGTGCCCCAGCCGAAGGTGGGGACCTTCTCCTGTTCCAGGAAATCGGCGCCGGAGAAGGTGACCGAGCTCATCGGGGCGACGGCGAAGACCTTGTCCTGCTGGACGAGTTTGCGGGCCGCCGCCAGGTTCTTCCCGGGGTCCTGGCCGTCGTCCTCCGCACCGATGTAGTCGATCGTGCGCCCGTGGACGCCGCCCTCGGCATTGGCCCGGAGGTAGCGGGCCTTCGCCCCGAGGTCGGTGTCCTTCTTGCTGTATCCGCTGGCGCTGGTCATCGACACGATCCCGCCGACCTTGATGGTCTTGTCGGTGACCCCGCGCTGCCCCCCGGGCGCGTCCCCGGACCTCCCCGGCACCGTCTGGCCGGAGGTGGAGGCGGAGTTGCAGGCGGAGACGAGCGCGAGCACGGCCGCCGAGGCGGCCAGGACGCGGATGGGTCGCGACATGGGTGGATCCCCTCCGTAGGAATCCCCGCATTCTGTGCGTGACCTGACGCACCGTCAATATCCTCTGCGGAAAGAAATGACGACCCGTCAGATGATGCGTACGGTCGGTGTCTACGACGGGTACAGGCCCGCGACCTCCCGCTCGTACGCCTTCTCGATCGCCCGCCGCTTCAGCTTCAGCGAAGGCGTCAGCAGCCCGCGCTCCTCCGTGAACTGCTCGGCCAGCACCCGGAACGCACGGATCCCCTCCGCCTGCGACACCAGGGTGTTGGCCGCCACCACCGCCCGCCGCACCTCCGCCGTCAGGTCCGGGTCCCCCGCCACCTGCTCCGCCGTCCGCTGCGGCAGCTTCCGCATCGACAGCCAGTGCGCGACCCCCTCCATGTCCAGCGTCACCAGCGCCGCGACGAACGGCCGGTCGTTGCCCACCAGCACGCACTGCGACACCAGCGGATGCGAACGCACCCGCTCCTCCAGCGCCGCCGGGGCCACGCTCTTGCCGTTGGAGGTCACCAGGATCTCCTTCTTGCGCCCCGTGATGGTCAGGTACCCGTCCCCGTCCAGCCGGCCCAGGTCCCCGGTCGCCAGCCAGCCGCCGCGCAACACCTCCTGCGTGGAACGCGGATCCCCCAGGTACCCCGAGAAGACGTGCCCCCCGTACAGCCACACCTCCCCGTCCTCGGCGATGTGCACCGTACTGCCCGGGATCGGCAGGCCCACCGTCCCGTACTTGACCGCCCCCGGCGGATTCGCCGTCGCCGCCGCGCAGGACTCCGTCAGCCCGTACCCCTCGAACACCGTGACCCCGGCCCCGTCGAAGAACAGCCCCAGCCGCCGCGACATCGCCGACCCGCCCGACATCGCGTATCGCACCCGGCCGCCGAGCGCCTCGCGGACCTTCCCGTACACCAGCTTCTCGAAGACCTGGTGCTCCATCCGCAGCGCCGCCGAAGGCCCCGGCCCCTTCCCGAACGCCTTCTGCTCACGCGCCTCCGCGTACCGCACCGCCGTCTCCACCGCCCGGTCGAACGGCCCCCGCCGCCCGTCGGCCTCCGCCGTCCGCCGCGCCGCCGCGAAGATCTTCTCGAAGACGTACGGCACCCCCAGCACGAACGTCGGCCTGAACGCGGCCATGTCCGGCAGGAGTTCCGCCGCGGCCACCGCCGGCTGGTGCCCCAGCTTCACCCCGGCCCGCACCGCGGCCACCTCCACCATCCGCCCGAACACGTGCGCAAGCGGCAGGAACAGCAGCGTCGACGGCTGCTCCCCGCCCGGCCCCGCCCGGAACACCGCCTCCCACCGCGCCACCAACGTGTCGGCCTCGTACATGAAGTTGGCGTGGGTCAGCACACAGCCCTTGGGTCGGCCCATGGTCCCCGAGGTGTAGATGACCGTCGCCACGGCGTCCGGGGTCACCGCCCCGCGATGGCGGTGCACCACGTCCTCGGCCACCCCCCGCCCCGCCGCCACCAGCTCCTCCACCGCCCCCGCGTCGAGCTGCCACAACAGCCGCAGCCCCGGCAGCCGCTCGATCACCGAGCCGACCGTCATCGCCTGGTCCTCGTCCTCCACCAGACAGCCCGTGCAGGCGGAGTCGTACAGGATCCAGTGCACCTGCTCCGCCGACGAGGTGGGGTACACGGGGACGGGCTGCGCCCCGATCGCCCACAGCGCGAAGTCGAACAGCGTCCACTCGTACCGCGTACGGGACATCACGCCGACCCGGTCCCCGAACCGGACCCCTTGCGCCAGCAGCCCCTTGGCCAGCGCGAGCACCTCCCCGGCCAGCTGACGGGCGGTCACGTCCCGCCAGACCCCGTCCGTCTTGCGCCCGAGCACCACGTGCTCCGGATCCTGCCCGGCGCGCAGGAAGACGGTGTCGGCCAGACCTCCGGCCGGTGCGCCGGTGACCAGGGGTGGGACGGTGAACTCGCGCAAGTTCCGCTCCTCTGCGTGCAGGGCGCCGCGACGCTACCTCAACCGCACCCGCGCCCGGCACCCCCGCGGAAACCTCCACAAGATCCCCCCGCCCCGAAATCCCCCACGACCTGCGACGAACGCAGGCCCGGCGCTCGCGGCGGGGCGGGCCATCTCCCCCGCGAGGGGGTGGGGGCGGGTCGGTGGGTGGGTACGCCGGCTCGTGGGGGCAGGTTCGACGGCCCGGCCGGAGCGGGGCGGGGCGGTGTTGGCCCTGGGTGTGCCGGGCTGCGCGGCGCGCGCGGTCGCGGGACGCGGGGGCCCGCGGGTTCGCCGGGCGATGGTGGGCTCCGGTTGCGGGGCGGGGTGTGAGGGGCGGTATCCCCTGGGGCGGTCTCTGAGCGGCCTTGGGGGTTTCCCGTCAGTCCCATCGTCCTTCCGTGTCGGGCCGGCCTGTCAAGGGCGCTCCCTTCGGTCGCGTCGCTTCGCGATGGCCTTCGGCCACCCTTGACAGACCGACCCGCCCCGGAAAGCCGAAGAACTGCCGGGAAACCCCCAAAAGAACGGTCACGGGGAAGAGGGTGAGGGACGGCCTCGTCAGCGATGAGGCGAGGGGCCGGGGCCCGGCCCGCCGGGCATCCGAGCCCTCAGAAGTCCCCATGCCGAGCCAGGGGCGCGTCTACCCGCACGAAAAACCGACCAGAGCCCCCTGCGGAGCACCCAAGCGCGCCAGATCGCTACGCGCTCCTCCCGTCTCAGCGTCCGGCGTCCGCCTTGGGCTGATACCTGCACCAGAAGACGAACAGAGCAGCCTGGGCGGCGGCCGAGCGCGGTAGATCGCTACGCGCTGCCCAGATCTCGGCGACCGGCCGCCGCCTGGGGCTGGCACCCGCACCAGAAGACGAACAGAGCAGCCCAGGGTGCTGGGGGGCGCGTCAGATCACTACGCGCTGCCCAATGCTTGGCGGCTGGCGGCTGGCGGCTGGCGGCCGGCGGCCGCTCTTGGGCCGCTCTTGGGCTGCTCTTGGGCTACTCTTGGGCTGCTCTTGGGCCGGTCATGATCCGGTCATGGGTCAGAAAGAAGGCTCAAGCGCCCCATTTGTCCATTTTTGGGGGCTGTGGTGAGGTCGGAAGGGTCTCTGTCGGAGTCTGCGGTTGAAAAAGGCGTCCGCAGAGTCCGACAGACCGCCAAAGACCCTGCGGGAGGGTCGATTCGCCGCTCGAAGGTGGCCTTCCGCCCAATTTCTCGTCCGCACCAGCACCAAACGGCCGCCAGTCGCCGATATCTGGGCAGCGCGTGGTGATCTGTCGCGCCTGCCGTGCCCCGATGGGGGCCAGCGCATCATTTGGCGCAGGTATCAGCCCCAGGCGGCGGCCAGTCGCGGAGATCTGGGCAGCGCGTAGCGATCTACCGCGCCCGGAGGCCTCCCGGGGCTGCTCTGCCTGTCCTCTGGTGCAGGTATCGGCCCAGGACGGTCGCCGGACGCCGAGATTTGAGGAGCGCGTAGCGATCTGTCGCGCCCACCGGCTTCCCGCGCTGCTCTCCTCGTCTTCCGGTGCGGGTATCAGCCATGGGCGGTCGCCGGACGCCGAGACGGGAGGAGCGCGTAGCGATCTGGCGCGCTTGGGTGCTCCGCAGGGGGCTCTGGTCGGTTTTTCGTGCGGGTAGACGCGCCCCTGGCTCGGCATGGGGACTTCTGAGGGCTCGGATGCCCGGCGGGCCGGGCCCCGGCCCCTCGCCTCATCGCTGACGAGGCCGTCCCTCACCCTCTTCCCCGTGACCGTTCTTTTGGGGGTTTCCCGGCAGTTCTTCGGCTTTCCGGGGCGGGTCGGTCTGTCAAGGGTGGCCGAAGGCCATCGCGTAGCGACGCGACCGAAGGGAGCGCCCTTGACAGGCCGGCCCGACACGGAAGGACGATGGGACTGACGGGAAACCCCCAAGGCCGCTCAGAGACCGCCCCAGGGAGCGCCGCTCCCCCACCCCACCGCCCCGCAACCGGAGCCCACCATCGCCCGGCGAACCCGCGGGCCCCCGCGTCCCGCGACCGCGCGCGCCGCGCAGCCCGGCACACCCAGGGCCAACACCGCCCCGCCCCGCTCCGGCCGGGCCGTCGAACCTGCCCCCACGAGCCGGCGTACCCACCCACCGACCCGCCCCCACCCCCTCGATCGCCCCTACGCCGGGCGGCTCAGGCGGTCGCCGCCTGCCAGGACGGCGGTTGCCAGGGCTTCCGCCGCCGGGGTGGGACGGCGGCCCTGGAGCAGGGCGAACTCCACCGGCCCCAGTTCCGGCAGCCCGCCCACCCGTACCAGCCCCGGCGGGATCAGGCCCCGGGTGTGCGCCATCACCCCGAGCCCCGCGCGGGCCGCCGCGATCAAGCCGCTCAGGCTGCCGCTCGTGCAGGCGATCCGCCACGCCCGGCCGTCCCGCTCCAGGACCTCCAGGGCCCGCGCCCGGGTGATCCCCGGCGGCGGGAACACGATCAGCGGCACCGGACGCTCCGGGTCCACCCGCAGCCCCTCGGCCCCGATCCACACCATCCGGTCCCGCCACACCAGCCGGCCCCGCTCGTCCCCCGGCCCGCGCCGCTTGGCCAGCACCAGGTCCAGGCGGCCCTCGTCCAGCCGCTCGTGCAGCGTCCCCGACAGCTCCACCGAGAGCTCCAGGTCCACCTCGGGGTGCTCGTGCCGGAACCCCTCCAGGATCTCCGGCAGCCGCGTCAGTACGAAGTCCTCCGACGCCCCGAACCGCAGCCGCCCCCGCAGCCGGGTCCCCGTGAAGAAGGCCGCGGCCCGCTCGTGCGCCTCCAGGATGGTCCGTGCGAAGCCCAGCAGTGCCTCGCCGTCCTCCGTCAGCCCGACGCTGTGCGTGTCCCGGACGAAGAGCGGACGCCCCGTGGCCTCCTCCAGCCGCCGGACGTGCTGGCTGACCGTGGACTGCCGCACCCCGAGCCGGGCCGCGGCCTGCGTGAAGCTCAGCGTCTGGGCCACCGTGAGGAAGGTGCGCAGCTGGACCGGGTCGTACATGCCCCCAGCCTAGGCGGTCATCGTGTTCCGTGATGGCAGTCAGTGTGGTGTGCGTGTTTCCCGATGACCGTCGACCCGCGACGATGGTCGTACCCCTCGCCCTTCCCCGTACGACAGCAAGTGAGCACCCCCATGCGACGCCCCCGCCTTCCCGCCTGGCTGCCCCTGGACCCGTACATACTGGCCCTGCTCGCCACCGTGGGCCTCGCCGCGCTGCTGCCCGCCCGGGGCGTCGGTGCAACCGTCGCCGACGGGGCGTCCACCGCCGCCGTGGCCCTGCTCTTCTTCCTCTACGGGGCCCGGCTCTCCACCCGCGAGGCCCTCGACGGCCTGCGCCACTGGCGGCTCCACCTCACCGTCCTGGCCTGCACCTTCGTGCTCTTCCCGCTGCTGGGCCTGGCCGCCCGGCTCCTCGTTCCGGGCCTGCTCACCCAGCCCCTCTACGGCGGCCTGCTCTTCCTCTGCCTGGTCCCCTCGACCATCCAGTCCTCCATAGCCTTCACCTCGATCGCCCGGGGCAACGTCCCCGCGGCGATCTGCGCCGGCTCCTTCTCCTCCCTCGCCGGCATCCTCCTCACCCCGCTCCTCGCCGCCGCCCTCCTCGGCAACGACGCCGGCGGCTTCTCCCTCGACTCCCTCCTCAAGATCGTGCTCCAGCTGCTGCTGCCCTTCCTCCTCGGCCAGGGGCTGCGCCGCTGGGTCGGCGGTTTCCTGGCCCGCAACAAGAAGGTCCTCGGCTACGTCGACCGGGGCTCGATCCTGCTCGTCGTCTACGCGGCCTTCAGCGCGGGCATGGCCGCCGGGGTCTGGCACCAGGTCAGCCTCCCGCGCCTGGGCGCCCTGATGGCGGTGGAGGCCGTACTCCTCGCCGTGATGCTCCTCGCCACCTGGTACGGGGCCGCGCGCCTCGGCTTCGGCCGCGCGGACCGCGTCGCCATACAGTTCGCCGGGTCGAAGAAGAGCCTCGCCGCCGGACTGCCCATGGCCAGCGTCCTGTTCGGGGCGCAGGCCTCCCTCGCGGTGCTGCCGCTGATGCTGTTCCACCAGATGCAGCTGATGGTCTGCGCGGTCCTCGCCCGCCGCCGCGCGCGGGACCCGGAGGCCGTCCTCCAGGACCAACTCGACGCCCGCCGTGTGGTGGAGGTCTCGCCCGGGGTCCAACCCCCCGCCGCGCAGGGCCGGTAACGTGCGGCAGTGACCTGGATACGCCCGCTCGCCGCCACCGCCCCGCGCCCCTGCACCCTCGTCGTCTGCCGGGGCTGCTGCTGCGGGGACCCCCGCAAGAACCCCGGCACCGACCACGCCGGACAGCTCGCCCGGCTGCGCGAGGCCGCCGCCGCGTCAGGAGGGAGCCTCGCGGTCCGTACGAGCGACTGCCTCGGGCCGTGCGCACAGGCCAACGTGATCGTGGTCCAGCCCACCACCGAGGCCCGCCGGCGCGGGGCCCGGGCCGTCTGGTTCGGCTTCGCCCTGGACGACACCGCGACGGACGAGATCATCGCCTGGGCCGAATCCGGCGGCCCCGGCACCACCCCGCTCCCCGCCACCCTCGACCTGCACCGCATCGACCCCCCGGAGCCGAAGCAGCCCGCCAGCCCCCGCCGGGGCCGCCGCCGCTAGGCCGTCTTTCGGAAGTGCGGACGCGGCCGGGGCGGCGGGCGTGGCGTCGGGATTTGCGCGGGCCGCCGGGTCATGATGGCGCCGTGCGACTTGATCACGTGTCCTATGCGGTGGCCCGCGACAGCTTCGTCTCCACCGTCCAGTGGATCGGATCGGCCCTCGGCGCCGGGTTCGTGGACGGGGGCGTGCACCCGCGGTTCGGCACCCGCAACTTCATCCTCCCGCTGAGCGGCGGCACCTACGTCGAGGTCGTCACCACGCTCGACCACCCCGCCGCCGACCGCGCACCCTTCGGTCAGGCCGTCGCCCGCCGCGCCGCCGAGGGCGGCGGCTGGCTCGGCTGGGTGGTCTCCGTGGACGACATCACCCCGGTCGAGGCCCGCCTCGGCCGCACCTCGTCCGAGGGCCACCGCGTCCGCCCCGACGGGTTCGACCTGCGGTGGAAGCAGATCGGGCTGCTGGAACTGATGGAGGACCCGCAGCTGCCCTACTTCCTCCAGTGGCTGGTCCCCACCGAGGAGCGCCCGAGCGCCGACCCGCGCACCTCCACCGCCATCCACGGGGTCTCCATCGCCGGCGACGCGGCCTCCATCGCCGAATTCCTCGGCGAACCGGCCGACCACCCGCTCGACCAGATCGACGTCACCTGGGTCGAGGACGAGGAACCGGGTCTGGTCTCGGTCGAGTTCTCCACCCCCAAGGGCCCGGTCACGATCTGACCGGGGGCCTACGGTGTGTCCGCCTGGACAGCCGCGCCCGGGAGGACGATCCGCTGCTCGCCCGCGTACACGTTCATGTCCGGGCCCCGCAGGAAGCCGACCAGGGTGAGCCCGGACTCCAGGGCCAGGTCCACCGCCAGCGAGGACGGCGCCGAGACCGCCGCCAGGACCGGGATGCCGGCCATGACCGCCTTCTGCGCCAGCTCGAACGACGCCCGGCCCGACACCAGCAGCACCGACCCGGCCAGCGGCAGCCGGCCCGCCTGGAGCGCCCGCCCGACGATCTTGTCCACGGCGTTGTGCCGGCCCACGTCCTCCCGTACGTCGAGCAGCTCGCCCTCCGCCGAGAACAGCGCGGCCGCGTGCAGCCCGCCGGTGCGGTCGAAGACCTTCTGCGCCGCGCGCAGCCGGTCCGGCAGCTCGGAGAGGAGTTCCGCGGGGACGCGTACCGGGTCGGCGGCGAGCCCCGGGAAGCGGGTCGCCGTGCGGACCGCGTCCAGGCTGGCCTTGCCGCACAGCCCGCAGGAGGACGTGGTGTAGACGTTCCGCTCCAGCGTGATGTCCGGAACGGGAACCGAGGGGGCCAGCTGCACGTTGACCACGTTGTAGGTGTTGGACCCGTCCTCGGTGGCGCCCTCGCAGTACGTCACGGCCTGGACGTCCGAGGTGCGCGCGATGACGCCTTCGCTGACCAGGAAGCCTGCCGCCAGCGCGAAGTCGTCCCCCGGGGTACGCATCGTGATGGCCAGCGGCTTGCCGTTCAGCCGTATCTCCAGCGGCTCCTCCGCGACCAGGGTGTCGGGCCGGACCCCGGCCGCACCACCCCGGATGCGTACGACACGGCGCCGCTCGGTGACCCGTCCCATCGTGATCAGCCCACCTGTTCCGTCCTCGCGTACATCTGACGGGGACATTCTCCCGGATCCGCCATTGCGGACGGTTCCGGCAGGAAGTTGCTCGGAATGCTCCAAATTCCAGTGGCGGAATCCTGTCGGGTCACGCGCACCCGTACCCACCGGTAGCAGGCAAAGCTGGGTCAACCTGACTGCCTGCCGTACAGAGGGGGACCCCGCCCATGACCGGTTCACGAGTGGTGGCGCTAGGGCACTACCAGCCCGCGAAAGTGCTCACCAACGAGGACCTCGCGGCCATGGTCGAGACGAACGACGAGTGGATCCGCTCCCGCGTGGGCATCCGCACCCGCCACATGGCGGGTGCGGACGAGCCCGTCGACGAGCTCGCCTACCAAGCCGCCGGCAAGGCCCTGGCGCACGCCGGCCTGAGCCCCGACGACATCGACCTCGTCCTCGTCGCCACCTCCACCGCCATCGACCGTTCCCCCAACATGGCCGCGCGCGTCGCCGCCAAGCTGGGGATGCGCGGCGCGCCCGCCGTGATGGACATCAACGTCGTCTGCTCGGGCTTCACCCACGCCCTGGCCACCGCCGACCACGCGATCCGGGCCGGCTCCGCCACCCGCGCGCTGGTCATCGGCGCCGACAAGATGACCGAGATCACCGACTGGACCGACCGCACCACCTGCGTGCTCACCGGCGACGGCGCGGGCGCCGCCGTCGTCGAGGCCAGCGACGAGCCCGGCATCGGGCCGGTGCTGTGGGGCTCGGTCCCGGAGATGGGCCACGCCGTGCGGATCGAGGGCACGCCCCCGGTCTTCGCCCAGGAGGGCCAGTCCGTCTACCGCTGGACCACCAGCCAGCTCCCGCCGCTGGCCCGCAAGGTCTGCGAGAAGGCCGGAGTGACCCCCGAGGAGCTCGCCGGGGTGGTGCTGCACCAGGCCAACCTGCGGATCATCGAGCCGCTCGCGGCGAAGATCGGCGCCGTCAACGCCGTCGTCGCCCGGGACGTCGTCGACTCCGGGAACACCTCCGCCGCGAGCATCCCCATGGCCCTCTCGAAGCTGGTCGAACGCGGCGAGATCCCCTCCAGCGCCCCGGTCCTCCTCTTCGGCTTCGGCGGCAACCTGTCCTACGCGGGCCAGGTCATCGCCTGCCCCTAGCCTCCGGCCCGGCCGCCGGGCTCCCGGCATGCCCGCAGGTCAGCGCGGCGTGGCGGACCGGCGGCCGCTCGTAAACATGGTCGGAGGCCCGGCGATCCCCTGCTATGGTTGTCCATGTCGCCGCGGGAAACCGGGGCCGACCACCTGGTCCGGGTGGCGGAATGGCAGACGCGCTAGCTTGAGGTGCTAGTGCCCTTTATCGGGCGTGGGGGTTCAAGTCCCCCCTCGGACACACAGAGGAAGAACCCCACTCCGGTGGGGTTCTTTCGCGTTTCCGGGCGGATCCGGGCCCCTTCCCGCGCGTAGCCCGGGTGAGCTCTTCGCGGAACGGGGTGGCCGGATCACGCTGTGCGGCATCATGGGGCCTGACCGGGTCGAGGGGGGAACGTGTCGCAGGACGAACCGCGCAACGACGTCGTGATCGCCGGGCGGTACCGCCTGGGGAAGAGGCTGGGCCGCGGCGGTATGGGGACCGTGTGGCAGGCCTCGGACGAGCTCCTGGGCCGCGCGGTCGCGGTCAAGGAACTCCACGTCGGCGAGGGCAGGGAAGCCGCGGGGGCCCTGCGCGAGGCCCGGACCGTCGCGCAGATCAAGCACCCGCACGTCGTCGTCGTGCACGACGTCGTCGAGGACGACGGCCGCCCGTACATCGTGATGGAACTCGTCGAGGGCGGCTCGCTCGCCGACCGGCTCGGCGGCACCGGCCCGCTGGACGCCGGCGAGACCGCCCGCATCGGGCTCGCCCTGCTCGGCGCCCTGAGCGCGGCGCACGACCGCGGGGTGCTCCACCGGGACGTCAAGCCCGCCAACGTGCTCATGGAGGCGGGCACCGGGCGGGTCGTTCTCACCGACTTCGGCATCGCCCGCCTCGCGGGCTCCACCACCATCAGCGAGACCGGTGCCTTCGTCGGCTCGCCCGAGTACACCTCCCCGGAGCGGATGCAGGGCGCCGACGCCGGACCCGAATCCGACCTGTGGTCCCTCGGAGCCCTGCTGTGCGCGGCGCTCACCGGCGAGTCGCCCTTCCACCGGGACTCGCTGGGCGGGGTGCTGCACGCCGTCGTCTACGACGAGATCCGCCCGCCGGTACAGGCCGGGCCGCTGACCCCGCTCATCCGCGGCCTGCTGGAACGCGACCCCGAACGCAGGCTGGGCGTGGCCGACGCGCAGCGGCTGCTGTCCGCGTACGTCACCACCGGCAGCCTGCCCCTCCTCGACCGCACCCCCGGCCCGGCCCGCCCGGCCGGACCGGCCACCCCGGCCGGGTACTCGCCGACCGAACGCGTCACGGCGCGGACGGGCCCTGCGGACGGGCCGGAGCCCCGCCGGGCGGCCGGGCTGCGCGTCGGGCTGGTGGCCGCGCTCGTCGTGGTGGCCGTCATCGGAGCCGTCGCCGTGACCTCCCTGCTCTCCGACCGGGCCGGGGACAAGGGCCGGGCGGCCGGGCCGGGCGACCCCACCTCCCCGTCCCCCGGAGTGACCACCTCCGCCCCGCGGTCGCCGACGGCCCCGGCCCCGCCCGCCGCCACCGCCGGGCCCGCCGCCACCGCCACCGCCACGACCACGGTGACCGCGCCTGCCCCGGCACCGCCCGTCCAGCCGGCCCCCGGCAAGTCGGCGCCCGCCGGGTACCGCTTCGTCTCCGACCCGGAGGGCTTCGGGCTCGCCGTACCCCAGGGCTTCCGGCGCGAGACGGACGACCAGCGGGTCTTCTACGTGTCCGCGGACGGCGCGATCCGGATCGGGATCAAGGTGAAGCCGGTCTCGGGCGGGCCGCTCGCCGCGATGCGGCAGTCCGACGCCAACGGCCCGTCAAACAACCCGGGCTACCGCGACAACACGATCGTCCCCACGACGCACAACGGACTGCCCGCCGCCCTCTGGGAGTTCACCTGGAACGGCTTCACCGCCGCCGAGGGGCCCCGGCACACGTTCGACCTCTGCTGGGACGAGAACGGCCGGATGTACGACGTCTGGGTGTCGGCTCCCGTCGGACGCCTCACCCAGTCCAGGGGCCACTTCGACGCGGCCCTGGACTCCTTCGTCCCCGTCGGGTAGCCGCGTCCGCGTCGGGTAGCCGCGGCTAGGAGTCTTCCCGCCCCCGCCTGGTGCCCAGGACCACCAGGCCCTCCGGAGCCGGGAGGCTGCCCGGGGCGAGCGGGCCCAGTGTCTGCGGCAGCGCCAGGCGCGGCCCCCCGCCCTCCGGGGGCGCGTCGAACAGGTACGCGGCCCCCGACGCGGAGTCGCTCACCAGGTGCGGACCGCCGGCCTGCGCCGTGAAACGGGTCAGCGGGGTCCGGAACAGTCGGCCCAGCTGGCGCAGCGTCTCGGGGGTGGTGGCGGCGGGCGGCGCGGCGGGCGCGGAGCCGGCCGGGACGTCCGGGGGGATGGCCCCGGACAGGAGCAGCGCCAGCAGCACCGGGACCGCCTTGCGGCGCAGGGCCTCGGTCGCGGAGTCCAGCCGGTGCGCGTGCGCGGCCGGCAGGGACAGGGCCAGGCTCCCGGCGGCGTCGCCCGTCGCGATCGGCACCGCCGAGCAGACGACCCCGGGGGAGTACTCGCGCAGGTCGAACACCGGGGCGCCCGGAGCCACCGCGTCCAGGGCGCTGAACAGGGCCCGGCTGTCGGTGATGGTCCGCGCGGTGAGCCGGGTCGGGCGGTGCCGGGCCACGTGGTCGGCCCGGCCGTCGTGGTCGAGCTGCGTCAGCAGGCACTTGCCGACCGCGCTGGCGTGCGCGGCCGCCCGGAAGTCCACCCACTCCCGCACCGGCGGCGCCCCCGGCCCGTCCGCCATCTGGGTGATCCGGACCTCGCCCTCCGCGTACCGGCTCAGGTACACGGCGGCGCCCGCGCTGTCGCGGGCCAGCGCCAGGGTGCGCTGGAGCTGCCCCGCCAGGCCGCCGCCGCCCGGGGCGGCGAGCCGCTCCAGGGCCGGGCCGGGCGCGTACACCCCGGGGGCCGGGCAGTACGCGTACTCCTCCTCGCGCAGCATCACGAGCAGTGGGCGCAGCTCCGCCGCGGCCAGCCCCGACCGCTGGGCGAGCCGGGCCGCCCGCACCCCGAGCGGGTGCCGCTCCAGGACCCGTACGACGGCCAGCGCGCGCCGCGCCTGCGCCAGGGCTTCGCCGGTGTCGGACTGGACCACGGTCCCCCGCGCGGCCGACGTCAGCGCGGGGTGGCGCAGCGGGCCCGGGCCGGGGCGCGGCCGGGGCGCCGGGAGCGGGGGCGGCGGCAGGAACGCGGCCAGCACCGCGGGAAGCCCCGGCCTCGGCAGCGGTACCGGGCCGAGGTCGGGGTCGTCGCACTGGTCGACGTACCGCAGGACGGCCGCCTGGGCGCACAGCCGTACCTCGCGCAGCTCGCGGCGGCCGCTCGGGCGGAACCCCCGGCGGCCCAGCTCCCGCGCCCAGTGGCGGGCGTCGTGGTGCTCGCCGCGCCGGGAGTGGTCCAGGAAGAGGCAGTAGGCGGCCGGGGCGGTGCGCGGGCTTCCGGAGCCGGCGGCGAACTGCCACCAGAAGCGGGATCCCTCGCGCAGCCCGGCCAGGTAGAGGAGGCAGCCGAAGACGACGGCCCCCGGCAGGTCGCTGTGCCGGCTCTCCAGGAACGCTTCGAGGTCGGCCCCGGCGCGCGGGTCCCCGACCACGGCCAGGCAGGCGGCCTTCAGGTCCCGCCGGGCCCGCTCCGACTCCAGCGGGCGGTCCCGGGCGGGGTCGCTCCAGCCGAAGGGCCGGCGCCGGCTCCGGGACGGGGCGGCGGGCGCGCCCGGGGCGCGGGGCACCCGCAGCAGCCGGGCCTCGGCCGCGCCCAGGTCGTAGTGCGGGTAGCGGTCGCGCACGCCGGCGCGGGCCAGGAACTCCGCCAGGGAGCGCGGGGCCGCCGCGCGCCCGCCGCCGGGGCCGGGGTCCTCGCCGGGCCTCATGATCCGGCGGACGTGTCGAGCAGCCGGGCGAGGCGCCGGTGGGCCTGGCCGAGCTGCGAGCGGACGGTGGCCTCGTCGACGCCCATCACGGCCGCGGCCTCACCGGGGCTGCACTGGAGCCCGTAGCGCAGCAGCACGGTGTCCCGCTGCCGCTCGGCGAGCCGGGAGACCGCCGAGTAGAAGCGGATGGTGTCGGTCAGCACCTCGTACTGGTCGGAGTGCGCCTCCTTGAGGGCCGCCTCGAAGGCGCTGATGTCCATCGGTTCCGGGCTGCGCAGTCGCGGGTCGCGGCGCTGCTGCCAGTCGACGATCCGCTGCTTGAGCACGGTCCAGGCGTAGGCGTCGAGGCGGTCCATGTGCAGCATGCGCAGCCACTCGTTCATGATCGAGTCGAAGGTGGCGTCCACCGCGTCCTCGGCGGCCGCGTCGGAGCCGAGCTGGAGGTACGCGAAGCGCATGTACGCGGGCCGCCGGTTCGCGTGGAACGCCCAGTACGACAGGCGCGCGGTCGGATCCCACTGACTCATGGGCGTCGGCTGCCGCCGTCGGCTGGGCAGTCCCACGGCCCCGCCGGACTCCTCCGGTCCGCCATCGTTCACCGTTCCCCACCTCATCCCCTGTGCGGGGTCCATGAGAGCAGCGCGTACGCCTTCCGAGGGGGCGGAGGAGCAACATGAGGGGATTAGGTCCGGGGGTGATCGGATGATGACCGATGTCGATCACGCGAGGTGCCGGGGAGGCCGAACGCATATGCCGAGGCCGGCCGGGGTCCGCCGAGCGGTCCGCCTGCGAGGTCCCGTGCACGGTCCGGTGCGCGGACGCCGGTCGGGGCCCCGGCGGGGCGGCTGTAGCATGGGCCCATCGCGAGGGCCGTGACGGAGAGGTCACAGTCCTCGCTTTTGCGTTGCGTCCCGACGTACCGCCCCGGCCCCCCGGGAAAATGCCGACGCGTGGCGTTTCGCCGGTTCGATACGATGAACCGCGCGTTGTCACGCGTAGATCCGTACAAATGAAACGAATGGAGCATCCGAGGATGGCTCGACACCTGATCACCAGCGCGCTTCCCTACATCAACGGGATCAAGCACCTGGGCAACATGGTCGGGTCGATGCTTCCGGCGGATGTGTACTCCCGGTACCTCCGCCAGCGCGGCCACGACGTCCTGTACATCTGCGCCACCGACGAGCACGGCACCCCCGCCGAGCTCGCCGCCAAGGAGAACGGCCTGCCCGTCTCCGAGTTCTGCGCGCAGGCCCACGACGCCCAGAAGGCGGTCTACGACGGCTTCGAGCTGTCCTTCGACTACTTCGGCCGCAGCTCCTCCGCGCAGAACGTGGAGATCACCCAGCACTTCGCGCGGCAGCTCCAGGCCAACGGCTTCATCGAGGAGCGCGCGATCCGGCAGGTGTACTCGCCCGCCGACGGCCGCTTCCTGCCGGACCGCTACGTAGAGGGCACCTGCCCGCACTGCGGCTACGACAAGGCCCGCGGCGACCAGTGCGAGAACTGCACCCGCGTCCTGGACCCCACGGACCTGATCGAGCCCCGCTCGGCCATCTCCGGCTCCACCGAGCTGGAGGTCCGCGAGACCAAGCACCTCTTCCTCCTCCAGTCCAAGCTCCAGGTCGAGGTCGAGGCCTGGGTCGCGGAACACGAGGAGGAGTGGCCGCAGCTGGCCTCCTCCATCGCCCGCAAGTGGCTGACCGAGGGCCTGCACGACCGCGCCATCACCCGCGACCTCGACTGGGGCGTCCCGGTCCCGGCCGACACCTGGCCGGAGCTGGCCGCCGAGGGCAAGGTCTTCTACGTCTGGTTCGACGCGCCGATCGAGTACATCGCCTCCACCAAGGAGTGGGCCGACGCCGACCCGGCGAACCGCGACTACAAGGCCTGGTGGTACGAGGCCGAGGACGTCCGCTACACCCAGTTCATGGCCAAGGACAACGTCCCGTTCCACACGGTGATGTTCCCGGCCACGGAGCTCGGCACCCGCGAGCCCTGGAAGATGGTCGACTACGTCAAGGCCTTCAACTGGCTGACGTACTACGGCGGCAAGTTCTCCACCTCGCAGAAGCGCGGCGTCTTCACCGACCAGGCGCTGGAGATCCTGCCCGCCGACTTCTGGCGCTACTTCCTCATCGCCAACGCCCCCGAGTCCGACGACTCCTCGTTCACCTGGGAGCACTTCGCGGCCACGGTCAACAAGGACCTCGGCGGCACCCTCGGCAACTTCGTCAACCGCGTACTGACCTTCTCCCGGAAGAAGTTCGGCGACGAGGTCCCCGCGGGCAGCCCGGCGGGCGAGGCGGAGGCCAGGCTCGGCGAGCAGATCGCCGAACTGCTGGCCGAATACGAGGGCCACATGGAGACCCTCCAGTACCGCAAGGCCGCCGCCGCGCTGCGCGCCCTGTGGTCGGCCGGCAACGCCTACCTGGACGAGAAGGCCCCGTGGCTGGAGGTCAAGACCGACCTCGACGCCGCGGCCCTCACCCTGCGCACCGCGATGAACCTCATCCACCTCTACTCGGTGGTCTCCGAGCCGTTCATCCCGGCCTCGGCGCGCGCCATGCGCTCCTCCTTCGAGCTGCCCGGCGACACCGCGACCTGGGTCACCCCGGAGCAGGCCAAGGCGCTGGACACCGTCCCGGCCGGGACCCCGTTCACCGTTCCGCCGGTGCTCTTCGCCCGGGTCACCGAGGAGGACCTGGAGTCCTACCGCGAGCGCTTCGGCGGCAACCCGGAGGCCTGACCGCCCCCGTGACCGCCCGCCCAGGGGCGCGGCCCGTGCGGCCGCGCCCCTTCGGCGTACCCGGGGCGATGTACCCGGGGCGGGTGTACCCGGGGCCCGCCGGGCCCCGATGGTAGGCAAAACCCCACCACGAGGACTCCACCTGGGCGTGCAGACCCGGGCTGGCCCGCACGGCTGGAATGGGTCCATGACCCGTTCCCGTACCGCCCGGTGGACCGCGCTCTGGCTGCTCGCGGCCGCCTGGGCGCTGTCCTTCCCGCTGTTCTCCTCCCTCGCCCCGCACCGGCTGTGGGGCTGGTGCGCCGCCGCCGGATACCTCGCCGCCGCGGCCGCCACAGCCCTGGGCCGGCGCCGCGCCGCGCTCGCCGCCGCGCTGGCGGGCGCGGTGGCCGTACCGCTGCTGTACCTGGTGCTCACCGGACAGGGACAGTCCGAGGTCGGGGTCATCGAACGGTCCGGGCGGCTCCTGCTGGAGACCGGAAGGCCTTACGTGGACCGGCCCGCCGGGGTCGGGGAGTACACCCCCTACCTGCCCGGCATGGCACTCCTCGGCATCCCCCGCGCCCTGCTCGGCGACGGCTCCGGCGAGGGGCACCAGTGGGCGGTACGGCTGCTCGGCGACGCCCGCCCGTGGTGCGCGGCCGTGCTCTTCGGCGGGATGCGGGCGGGCCGCCGCCTCCTGGGCGCCGCCCCCTCCCCGCTGCTCCCGGCCCTGGTGGCCTCGCCGGTCGTGGCGCTCCCGCTCGCGGTGAGCGGAGTGGACCTGCCGCTGGCGGGGCTGTGCTGCCTGGCCCTCGCGGCGGCCGCTTCGGGCCGTCCGGCGGCCTCCGGGGCTGCCCTGGCCGCGGCGTGCGCCCTCAAGTGGACGGCGCTGCCCGCGGTGGCGGTGGTACTGGCCCTCCTCGCGGCGTGCCGGGGCAGGCGGGCGGCGCTGCGGTGCGCGCTGGTGGCGCTGGCGGGCACGGCGGTCCTGGTGGTGCCGGGCCTGCTGCTCCAGCCGGGGGAGGTGTGGCGGCAGGTGTTCGCCTTCCCGACCGGGCGGGCCGAGGTGGAGACCCCGGCGGGCAGTCCGCTGCCGGGGCACCTGCTGGCGGAACTCGGGCCGTGGGGCTGGTACCTGACGGTGGGTCTGCTGGCGGTCGGCGGGCTGGCGGTGGCGCTCTCGCTGCTGGTGCGCCCGCCGCGCACCGTGGTGGCCGCGGCCGACCGGCTGGCGCTCGGGCTGACCCTGGCGTTCCTGCTGGCCCCGGCGGGCCGCTTCGGCTACCTGGCGCTGCCGCTGCTGCTGGCGGCCTGGTCCCGCTCGGCGGCCCCGGCCTCGCCGTTCCGCCAGGGCGCCTCGCGGATCGTGGCGCGCTCCCGGGAGGGGGTCAGTGGTTCCCCTCGTACCGCGTCACCCGGTCGGTGACCCCCTTCTGGAGCGGCTGCATCCCGTCGACCAGCTTCTGGAAGTCGCCGGTCCGGCCGTCGGACCACTGCCCCAGCGAGACGATCATGACCCGGCCGTAGCCGGCGAAGGACTGCACCATCCCGGTCTCGGGGCCGAGGGTGGCCAGGCCGGATCCGCGCGGCGGGGCCTGCGTGCCCACCTGGTAGTCGTTGAAGGCCATGGTCAGCTCGGTCACCAGCATCAGGGAGTCCTGGGGGTCCTTCATGGTGAACACGGCCAGGTTGTACTGGTTGTTCCGCGCGTCCTTGTAGAGCGCGATCTGTTCGCCCACGCAGCCCCTGCTCGACTCGATCATGGCGGCGAGGCGCGGGCCGATCGAGTCCCGCTCGGTGCAGGACGGCATCACGGCCGAGCCCACCCGGGTGAAGGAGCCGCCCGTGCCGTCCGGGACCCGCTCGGGGAAGACCTCGGCCAGCGGGACCATCGGCCGGGCGGCGGCGGCGGTGGCGGCAGGGGCGGCCGGAGCCGCGGACGGGGGCGTGGCTCCGGGAGTGGCCCCGGGCGTGGTCTTCGCGGCCGCGGCGGCGGTGGCCGTGGGCCCGTCCTCGGAGGCGGCGGACGTCAGCCTGAGCGCGGCGAAGGCGAGCGATCCCGCCAGCAGGGCCAGGGCCAGGTTGCGGGGCCACACCCGCTTCTGCGCGGGTTCGGGCTGCCCGAGGGGCCCGCCCGCCAAGGGCCCGTTCGTCCGCTCGAACTCCGCCTGGAAGGCCCGCCAGCGCTGCTCTTCGGACTCGTCGGGGCCTGGCGTGATCTCATCGTTCTTCGACACCCCGCGACCCTAGCGATCACTCAAACCGAACTGAATACCCGCCGGTCACAGCCTTATCACTATGCGGAATCCGCAGTGCCGCGCATATGGGCCAGCACGGCCAGAACGCGTCGGTTTCCCTCCGTCGGGTCCAGGTCGAGCTTCGTGAAGATGCTGCTCGCGTGCTTGACGACGGAGGCCTCGGTGATGAACAGGCGGGCTGCCAGGGCCTGGTTGTTGAGCCCCTCCGCCATCAGCGCGAGCACCTCCCGCTCGCGCGGTGTCAGGCGGGCCAGCGGCTCGTTCGCGGGCCGCGGCGCGAGCAGGACGCGGACCACCTCCGGGTCGATGACCGTCTGCCCCTCGTGCACCCGGCGCAGCGCGTCGAGGAACTCCTCCACCTCCCCGACCCGGTCCTTGAGCAGGTAGCCCAGCCCGGCCGCCGAACCGCCGGTGAAGAGCTGGGTGGCGTACGCCGTGGCCACGTACTGCGAGAGCACCAGGACCGGCAGGGCCGGGTCCGCGGAACGCAGTTCCAGCGCGGCCCGCAGCCCCTCGTCGCGCAGCCCGGGCGGCATCCGCACGTCCGTGACGACCACGTCGGGCCGTTCGGCGGCCACGGCCCGCAGCAGCGCGGGGGCGTCGCCGACGGCGGCGAGGACGCGGTGGCCGCCCAGCGTGAGCAGTTCCGTCAGCCCGGCCCGCAGCAGCACGGAGTCCTCGGCCAGGATCACCCGGAGCACGGGACCTCCACCCTCAGTTCGGTCGGACCGCCCATCGGACTGGACACCGTCAGCCTGCCCTGCAACATCGCCACCCTGTCCGCGAGTCCCGCCAGGCCCGCCCCCGCGCCGGGATCGGCCCCGCCGCGGCCGTCGTCGGTGATGGTGAGGGTGAGCCGGTCACCCTCGACCCTACCGGCGACGCCGACCCGCGAGGCGCCGCTGTGCTTGGCCGCGTTGGCGAGGGCCTCGGCTACGGTGAAGTACGCCGTGACCTCGACCGGTTCGGGCAGCCGGGGCACGTCAAGGTCGACCGTGACCGGCACGGGATGGCGCAGCGCGACCTCCGCCACCGCCGCGGCGAGCCCGTGGTCGGTGAGCACCTGCGGGTGGATGCCCCGTACGAGGTCGCGCAGTTGGGCGAGGGCCAGCTTGGCCTCCTCGCGGCCCCGGCTCACCAGGGCCGCCGCGTCCGCGGCCTCCGGGTGTGCGCGCAGCCGGAGTTCGGCGAGGCCCAGGGTCATGCTGAGGGCCACCAGCTGCTGCTGGGCCCCGTCGTGCAGGTCCCTTTCGATGCGCCGCCGTTCGGCTTCGAAGGCCTCGACCAGCCGGACGCGCGAGCGGGTCAGCTCCAGCACCCGGTCGTCCTCCACGCGCGGCCCGAGCAGCAGCCGGGCGCACTTGACCTGGACTCCGGTGATCAGCGCGCCCGCGTACGCGGTCAGCACCAGCCCGGCCAGCCCCACGGCCGTCCCGCCCAGTGCCTCCAGCGGCCCGGCCACCACCTCGCCGGGCACCAGCATCACCGGTTCCGGAGCGAGCGCCCACACGATGACGGGGGAGGCCACCAGCATCAGGGAGAACGCCAGCAGCGACAGCACCCCGAAGCCGGCCGCCCCGAAGACCAGCCCGAGCAGGGCGGCGTACCCGAACTCCCGCCAGGTGGCGCGCTCGCGCAGCCGGGTCCGCAGCCAGGCGGCCGGGCCGGCCCCGGCGAGGGAGGTGTGCGGGTCGGCCACCGTCTCCGGCTCCACCCAGCGCAGCCGGCGCCGTTCCAGCTCCCCGAGCGGCACCGCCCCCGCCAGGGCGGCGACCAGTAGCAACAGCCCGACCCCGGCCACCGCGAGCAGCACCCCGAGCCCGAGGAGCAGCGCCAGTGCGAGCAGCACCCCGTACCCGAGCGGGAACCCGCTCCCGAGGTACGCCCAGCACCGCCAGGGCCACCACGAGCCCAGGAACCGCAGCGGCCGCCGCACCGCCCGCCAGACGGCTACGGGCGGGGCGGGGGAGGGGGGTATGGAAGCGGACATGCCGAAAGCCTAGGCCGAACGCCCGGGCCGCCCGCGCCGCCCGCGCGCACCCGTCCGCCCGCGCCCGCGGACGGGCCGTCACATCGCGGCGCCCACCGCCAGGAAGCCGCAGATCAGCACGAACAGGATCGCCAGCAGCGGCCAGACGAAGCGCAGGTACCTGTCGTAGCCGACCTTGGCCAGGGCGACGCCGCCGATGGTGACGGCCGTCGTGGGCACCCAGAGGTTCATCCAGCCGCTCGCCGCCTGCCAGGCCGTCACCACCACCGCGCGGGAGACCCCGGCGAAGTCGGCGAGCGGGGCCAGGATGGGCATGGCGAGGGTGGCGTGGCCGGAGGTGGAGGGGATCAGGAAGGCCAGCGGGAGGTTGACGAGGAAGACGATGACCGCGAAGAGGCTGGACGAGGTCCCTTTGACGACGCCCTCGATGGAGTGCAGGACGGTGTCGGTGATCTTCGAGTTGTTCATGATGACGGTGACCCCGCGCGCCAGCATGATGACCAGGGCCGGGGAGATGAAGTCGGCGGCGCCCTGGATGACCGTCGAGCTGAGCTTCGCCTCGCCCATCCGGGCCACCAGCCCCACCAGCACCGCGGCGCACAGGAACAGGGCGGACAGCTGGGGGAAGGACCAGTCCAGCTCCCACGGGTACGGGGTGGCGTCGGCCTTTCCGGTGAGGGCGCTCGCCCAGGGCACCACCGAGAAGATCATGAATGCGAAGACCAGGACGAGCAGCACCAGTACGGTCTTGTGCAGCCGCGTCAGCGTCGGCTCCACGTCGGCGTCGGCGGCCGCCTTCCGCGTCAGGTCGCCGGGCAGGAACCCGCACAGGGACTTCTCCGGATCCCGCTGGACGCGCCGCGCGTAGCGGACGACGTACAGCACGGTGACGGCGGTCAGCACCACCCACATGGCGGCCCGCAGCAGGATGCCGTCGCCGAGGGAGATGTCCGCGGCCGAGGAGGCGACGCCCGTCGCGAAGGGGTTCACGGTGGAGCAGAGCACGCCGATGCCCGCGCCCAGGATGGACGCGCCGACCGCGACGAGCCGGTCGTAGCCCAGCGCCAGCATCATCGGCACGAGCAGGCCGTAGAAGCCGAGGGTCTCCTCCGCGAAGCCCTCGACCGTGCCGAGGACCGAGAAGACCACCATCACCGCGGTGATCAGCAGGGCCCCGCGGTCGCGCAGCCGGTGCGCGAGGCGGGCGATGCCCCGGTCCAGGGCGCCGGTGGCGAACACCACCGTGATGAAGGCGCCGATGGCGAGCACGAAGAGGAAGACGCCCGCGCTGCCGTACAGGGCGCCGGTGAAGCCGGGTCCGACCTCGCCGGTGGCGGTGTCTTGGAGGCCGTAGAGGCCGTTGACCGGGGCGAGGAAGAGGTCGTTCAGCCGGTCGGTGACGCTCCGGTCGGCCCCGACCCGGTGGTAGGTGCCGGCGACGGGCGCCCCGGTCTCGCCCCGGTCGTACAGCCCGGCCGGGACGAGGAAGGCCAGCAGCCAGACGGCGACCGTGACGAGGGCCAGGATGGTCAGGGCGCTGGGGAAGCGGAGCCCCTTGGCGGGGGCGGCCGGTTCCGGCTCCGGCTCCGGCCCGGGTTCCGGACCGGGGCCCGGCTCGGGCCCGCGCTTCGCGGGAGGGGTCCGATCGTCTGCTGCCACGCGCCACCGTCCCTCTGCCGCTCGTTGCTCCGATCATCGGCCGGGCGGGCGACGGACGCCGTGGCGGGGTGGGCCGCGCGGGTGAGGGACCGCGGCCCGGCGGCCCCGGCGGGGTGCCGCTCGGGGCCCGAAGTGTGCCCTCGCACAAGGATCTTGACCCGTCTGGCGCGTGTCCGGAGGCGGGCCTTGATCGTTTCTTCAGGCGTGACCCTCATGTCGGCTGCCGGATCGGGAGGACCGCGGTGACGGCTTGGCAGTACTTCGCCGGGGCGGGGCTGGTGGCCGCGCTCTGCCCGCTGCACGGCCATGTGGCGGTCGCGGGCGACGGCCACGGCCGCGGGGCCCGGGTCGACGTGTGCGTGCCGGGCGGGCCGCCGAAGCCGCCCGCCGTACGGCCGCCCGCCATGCCGCCCCCGCCCGTGGCGCGGCCCGGGAGCCCGTCGGCGCCGCCGCCCGTGCGGGTGACGGTGCCCGGCGCCGTCCGGCCCACGGTGCGCCACCCCGGCACCGCGCCGGGGCTGCCGCCCGGGCGGCCCGCGCCCGGGGAGGCCGTGCCCGGGGCGGGGGCGCCGGGCGGACCGGCGCAGCCGCCGGGGGCCCCGCCGGCGGCGGCCGGGGAGCCGGAGCCGGCCCCGGCCGACGCCCCCGCCCCGCCCGGGCCCGCAGCTGCCGTCGAGCGGGTGAGCAGGTTCCACGTACGCCCGTACCACTCCGCGGCCCTGGCCCGGCGCGGCCCGGACGGACTGAGCACCATGATGCTGATGGTGGTCGTGACCACCCCGGCCGTGCTGGCCGCCGCCGCGCTGCGCCCCCGCTCCAAGAGCCGGAGCTGACGCCCCCCCGCCCCGCCCGGCACCCCCTCGCGCATCCACGCATCCACGCATCCACGAACGGGAGATCCCTCGTGTCCGAATGGCTGGTCCTGGCCATCGCCATGGCGCTCGTCTGCGCCCTCGTCCTCGCCATGACCGTGGTCCGGCACCGCCGGGTCGCGGACGACGAGGACACCAGCGAAACCCCCGACGTCATCGAGTACATGACGATGATGGTCGGCGTGGTCTACGCGATCGTCCTGGGCCTGGCCATCGCGGGCGTCTGGGAGGCCCGCGGCGCGGCCGAGGACAGCGTGCGCCGCGAGGCGCAGTCGCTGTACGAGGTCACCCAGCGGGCCGACGTCTATCCCGGGCCGGTCCGCGACCGGATCCGCGGCGAGGTGGACGCGTACGTGGCCCACACCGTCAGCGTCGACTGGCCCCGGCTGGTCGCGGGCCAGGACGCCTCCGCCGAGGGTGCGCAGCTGCTCGGCAAGCTGCGTACGGACGTCACCCACCAGAGCCCCGCCAACGAACTCCAGGCGCAGGCCTACCAGCCGCTGCTGGACCACATCGCGGCCGCCGACGACGCCCGGCACTCGCGCACGCAGAGCGACGAGTCCACCCTGCCGAGCGTGGTGTGGATCGGGCTGGTGGTCGGCGGTGTCGTCACGATCGGGCTGATCTTCACCCTGCAGATCCGGCGTTCGGGGCGCGAGCTGCTGCTGGCCGGGCTGTTCAGTGCGCTGATCGTGTTCCTGCTGTTCATGGTGTGGAGCTTCGACGCCCCCTACGGGCGGGACGGCTTCGACTCCGCCGGGCCCTTCGAGGACCTGTTCCCGGCCCTGTCGGTGACGGCCTCCCGCTGAGCCGGGCGTCCGCGCGGGGGCGCGTGGCGGCGCCGGCGGCCGCCGGGTCCGGCCGGGCTCAGCCCGCCGGGGCCGCCTGCCGCCGCACGGCGGCCACGAGCGGCGAGTGCCGCAGGGCGTGCGAGATCCGTACGAGGTCGCGCGGCCCGTCGGCCAGCAGCGCCACCCGCTCCTCGTCGCCGGTTCCGGCGCCCTCCGGGTCGGCGGCGCTGGCCCGTACGGCGGCCACCACCATCGCCGCGTCCGCGACGGCGCGGGCCGTCTCCTCGTCCGCGCCGGCCGCCAGGGCCCGCTCGTAGGCGGTGTCGCGGTGGCGCCGGTCGAAGGCGGGGCCGAGGCGCAGGAAGCCGTCGTGGATGTCGGACTCCCGCTGGATCACCCGGATCGCCGCGGGGGACCACCAGGACATCCGCACGCAGGGCGTGCCGAGGGGCACGGTGCTCTGCACCTCGTGCCACAGCGCGCCGAGGTCGCGGTAGGTGCTCCAGGTGCGCCAGCTGTCCGACACGCGCTGGTACACCAGCGGCAGGACGAAGCCCACGGAGCTGACGAGGGCGGCGAAGGCGGCCAGCGGCGGGGCGAGGTAGGTGCTGAGGTAGTCCAGGTCGTGGCCCAGCCAGCGGGCGGCGACGGCGGACATCTTGGCCGCGTCGTAGGCGAGGCTGATGGTGTACCCGGCGACGATGATCACCAGTCCGGTGCGGAGCCAGCCGCGGACCCGCAGGGACCAGCGCCAGCACATCGAGACCATCATCAGCACGGCCGCGTTGTGCGCCAGCAGGTAGGCCGTGATCATCAGCCGGATGTAGGGCGTGTTCGCGTAGTACGTGTCGAAGTCCCGCAGCCGCTCGACCGGGGCGTCACCGAGGGCGAAGAGGACGACGATGGCCGCGATGACCACGGAGTAGCCCGCGATCCAGCGCTGCGAGGTGCGCCGGATCTCCTCCACCGGGCCGCCGCGCCAGTTGAAGACGAGGACGAGGCAGGAGGCGCTGAAGGCGGTCATCAGGCAGTAGACGAGCGGGGCGGAGACGTTGGGGACGCCGGTCCAGCGGTTGACGGCGGCGATGGTGGGCGGGGCGGCGAAGGTGAACACCGAGCCGCCGAGCAGGAGCAGGACGAAGACGGACCGCAGGAGCGGATCGCGCCCGTTGGCGCGCAGCGCCGGCAGCTTGCACACGAGGGCCACCGCCATCGCGGCCGCCGGGATGTAGTAGTCCGGTCCGCTCAACGGTCGTTCCTGCGCCCCCGGTAGCCGAGCGAGGTCTCGATCCGGCCGGCCAGCTCGTCCCGCTGGGCCGGCGCCCGGTGGCCGGCCGAACCGGCCAGCCAGGTGCGACAGCGGCTGCCCAGCAGCAGCCCGAAGCTCTCGGCCTCCGTCTCCTCCTGGACGTCGGCCCGGGTGCGGGCGGCGACGCTGCGGACCGTCTCGCCGAGGTCGGCGGCGTGGGTCAGCAGGCGGGCGGCCACGGCCGCCCCGTCGACGTGGTGGCTGCAGTGGCCGGCCTTCATGTGCCACAGCTCGTGACCCAGGATCACGAGCTGGTGGTCGGGTGCCGTGCGCTCCTCGATGACCACGAGGTCCCGGTCCGCCATGTCGAGCCAGAGGCCGCTCGCGGTCCCCTGCGGGAACGCGGCCATCCGGAACTCCACCGGGCGGCCGCGGTGCCTGCTCATGCCCTCGCAGAGGGCGGCGTAGAGGTCCAGCGGTTCCACGGGGGCGGCCAGCTTGATGCCGGACACCAGCTCCGCGCACAACCGCCGCTGCGCTCTGCCTATGCTCACCGTTCTCCCCGTCGGCGCGGATCCGGATCAGGACTCAAGGATCAGATCCAGACTTTCGACTGGGTCATGATTCGTTCGGTTTGACGCTTTCGAGAAGCATGTCCAGCCATTCGGTCACCTTGTCCCGGTGCTTGTCGCTGGGCAGTTGGGCGGCGCGCCAGGCGATGCCCCGTACGCCGTGGTTCTGCAGGAGTCTTGCCAGCGGATCGCCCGCCGAAGCCGCCTCCGCCGCGGCGGTCTGCCGCTCGCGTCCCGCGAAGTCCTGGAGCAGCTGCTGCTCGGTGCGCTGGAGGGCGTCCGTGAGGGCGTCGGCGTCGTGGGCGGTGAGGAAGCCCGCGTGCACGCCGAAGAACCGCTGGATGGCGTCGCAGTGCTCCATCGTGGGCCGCCTGTCGCCGTTGATCAGGGCGCCCGCCTGCTGCCGGGACATTCCGGCGCCGTCGGCGATCTCCTGCTGCGTGTAGCGGCGGCCGTTGGGTTTGACCCGGGTCCGCCGGAGCAGGTCCAGACGCTGGAGGAAACGCGCCTGGAGATCGGGTTCGCCCGCCCGCCGGCCGTCGAGCAGGGTCCTGATCACATCGGTGGGAACCCCGGACGCCTCGGAGAGGCGGCGGAGGTCGAAGACCTGGTTCGGGTCGCGGCCCATTTTGTTCGCCAGTTCGGCGACTCGCGTGACGGTTGCTGCCAGGGGCGCGTTGGCCACCGCGACGGGAGCCGGGAAGCCGTCTGTCACCAGTGGTTCTCCTAGATCGCGCGAGGTCAGTGGGCACGTGGTCGGCCTAGAGGAATCTATCCGGTTTGTTTTGGGAGAGCCAGAACTTGCCACAGCTGTGGCGGGAATGAGCTGTCGCCCGGCTGGAATTGCCACAATAGTTGACACTCGAATGAAGTCGGTAGCAGGATCGCCACACGGAAATGAAGATCCAGACCGTTGAGGAGGGGGAGCTCTCGGTGCCACATCTCGCAGCGGTGGGCCCGTCTGATGGCCTCGTCCGAGCCGGTGAGGAGCGCCTGGCGGGCGAGGAGCCCCGCGGCGCAGTGCGATCGGAGCGGCGCAAGGAGATTTTGCGTCAGCGCCGCGAAGAACTGGGCCTGAGCCAGGAGGACGTAGCGTCGCGGCTGCGCATCAGCGTGCGCGCGTACGGAAACTGGGAGCGCGGGCTCGTCAAGGAGTGGACGGACCGCAAACTCCTCGCCCTGGCCGAGGCCTTGGAGATGAGCGAGCGGCAGTGCTTCTGGCTGTTCCGGGTCATGGTCGACCGGGACCCGCCCCCCACCTGGCGCGCGGCCGAGGAGAACCGGCTGCCCCAGGACCCGGCCCAGCGCGACTACCTGGTCGATTACGCGGCCCTGATGGAGGCCGTGCCCTACCCGAGCTTCCTGGTGGACCACCGCTGGGACGTCGCCCTCACCAACTCGGCCTTCGACCGGCTGTTCCAGTCGGTCCGCCCCCACCCGACGGCCCTGCCGGACGACAACTTCCTGCGCTTCGTGCTGTTCCACCCGGACGCCGCGGCCGTGCTGGAGGACCACGAACCGGCCTGGTGCGTACCGCTGTTGGCCCAGTTCGCGACCGCCCTGGCCGAGGCCCCGGAGGACGAGGGGCTGCGCAGCATCCGCCAGGAGGTGGCCCGAGACCCGTTCATGGAGGCCGCCTATCGCTACGGGGTCCCGCACTGGCTGACCACCCACGGGGAGGCCGCCGCCGAACTCGACGGCGCGGTGCGGACGGTGCGCCACCCCGACCCCGGCTGGGGTCTGGTGCGGTGCCGGATGGTGGCGGAATCAAGCCGAATGCTGGAGGGCATGGGCCTCACCCGGATCACCCTCGTGCTCTCGGCCCCCCAGGGCCTGCCGGCCGGTCCGGTGCGCGGCGGCGGAACGGGCTTCCCGCAGCAGCAGGGCGCCCGCCTGCGGGCCGTGCCGCCGCTGGGGGAGTGACGCCGCGGGGGAGACTGGTCCCCTGAAGCGCGTGCCACGGCCCGTGCCAGGGCGGGACCGACGGCGCAGAGCCGTACCGACCGCCTGGTTCGTTCCGTGCGGATGCCACGATCCGCGACATCGCGCGGATGCCACGGATCGTGGCATTCCGAAGGCGTCGCCGGAGTCGTGGCTTCGCCCGTGCCCGGGGCACCCCCGGGCCGTGGCAGCGGCCACGACGGCGGAAGGGCGGAAATGGGCATGCGGTTGACCATCCTGGGCGGGGGCGGATTCCGCGTCCCGCTCGTCTACGGGGCACTGCTGGCGGACCGCGCCGAGGGCCGGGTGTCCCACGTGACGCTCTACGACGAGGATCCCGCCCGGCTCACGGCCATGGCCCGGGTCCTCGCCGACCAGGCCGCGGCCTCCGGAGCGGCGGACGCCCCGGCCGTCACCGCCACCGGGGACCTGGACGAGGCCCTGCGCGGCGCCGACTTCGTCTTCTCCGCCATCCGCGTCGGCGGCCTGGAGGGCCGTGCCGCGGACGAGCGGATCGCACTGGCCGAAGGCGTGCTGGGCCAGGAGACCGTGGGCGCGGGCGGGATCGCGTACGGCCTGCGGACGGTGCCGGTGGCCCGGGAGATCGCACGCCGGATCGCCCGCACCGCCCCGGACGCCTGGGTCATCAACTTCACCAACCCCGCCGGGGTGGTCACCGAGGCCATGGCCGAGGAACTCGGCGACCGGGTCATCGGCATCTGCGACTCGCCCGTCGGACTCGGCCGCCGCATCGCCCGGCTGCTCGGCGCCCGGCCCGGCGAGGCCTGGATCGACTACGTCGGCCTCAACCACCTCGGCTGGGTGCGCGGCCTGCGGATCGGCGGGCGCGACGAACTGCCCCGGCTGCTGGCCGACCCCGAGGCCCTGGAGTCCTTCGAGGAGGGACGGCTGTTCGGCGCCGACTGGCTGCGCTCGCTCGGCGCGATCCCCAACGAGTACCTGCACTACTACTACTTCAACCGCGACACCGTACGGGCCTACCAGGAGGCCAAGCAGACCCGCGGCGCCTTCCTCCGCGACCAGCAGCGCGGCTTCTACGCCGAGGCCGGCCGGGCGGAGCAGCCCGCCGGGGCGGCGCTCGCCGCCTGGGACCGCACCAGGGCCGAGCGCGAGGCCACGTACATGTCGGAGAACCGCGAGGTGGCCGGCGTCGGGGAGCGCGAGGAGAGCGACCTGGAGTCCGGCGGCTACGAGAAGGTCGCCCTCGCGCTGATGCGGGCCATCGCCCGCGACGAGCGCGCCACGCTGATCCTCAACGTCCGCAACGGCCCGACGCTGTCCGTGCTCGACGCCGACGCGGTCATCGAGGTGCCCTGCCTGGTCGACGCCAACGGCGCCCACCCGGTGTCCGTGGCACCCCTGCCGCTGCACGCGGTAGGGCTGGTCACCTCGGTGAAGGCGGCGGAGCGGGCGGTACTGGCCGCCGCCGCGAGCGGCTCGCGGGCCGACGCCGTGAAGGCCTTCGCACTGCACCCGCTGGTGGACTCCGTGACGGTGGCCCGACGGCTGCTGGACGGGTACGCGGCACAGCACCCGGGCCTCGCCCACCTGCGCTGACGCCCCCACCGGAGCCGGACCGGGGCTCACCCGTACGGCGGCTTGCGGCATGCGGTGCGGTGGGGGCGCTGTGAGAGTGCGAGATGTGACCACTGCCCCCGCCGTCGCCGCGGCGCCCCCCGTGCTGGACCGGCGGCGGCGCAACGTCGTCTTCGGCACGATCATGCTGGGCGTGCTGCTGGCCGCACTCGACCAGACGATCGTGGGCACCGCCCTGCCCACCATCGTGGCCGACCTCGGCGGCGCGGCCCACATGGCCTGGGTGGTGACCGCCTACCTGCTCGCGGAGACCGTCGCGACGGTCCTGGTCGGCAAGTTCGGCGACCTCTTCGGCCGGAAGGTCATCTTCCAGATCTCCGCCGTCGTCTTCATCACCGGCTCCTTCCTGTGCGGCCTCGCCGCCAACATGACCCTGCTCATCCTGTGGCGAGGACTCCAGGGCATCGGCGCCGGCGGCCTGATGGTCACCTCCATGGCGCTCATCGCCGACGTGGTCCCGCTGCGCGAACGCGGCAAGTACCAGGGCGCGATCGGCGCCGTCTTCGGCGTCGCCACCGTCATCGGACCGCTCCTGGGCGGCCTGTTCACCGACCACCTCAGCTGGCGCTGGGCCTTCTACGTCAACGTCCCCGTCGCCGTCCTCGTCGTCGTGGCCGCCGCCCGCACCATCCCCTCGGTCCGCGCCGCCGGCCGGCCCGTCATCGACTACCTGGGCATCGCCCTCGTCGCCGCCGGGGCCAGCGCCCTGATCCTGGCCACCAGCTGGGGCGGCAACGAGTACGCCTGGAGCTCGCCGGTGATCATCGGGCTCTTCGCGGGCGGCGCGCTGGCCCTCGCCCTGTTCTGCCTGGCGGAGACCCGGGCGGCCGAACCGATGCTGCCCATGCGGCTCTTCCGCAACCCCGTCTTCACGGTGTGCTCGGTCCTCAGCTTCGTCGTCGGCTTCGCCATGCTCGGCGCGATGACCTTCCTGCCGACCTACCTCCAGTACGTGGACGGGAACTCGGCCACCCTCTCCGGCGTACGGACCCTGCCGCTGGTCATCGGCCTGCTCATCGCCTCCGTCTTCAGCGGCAACGCCACCTCCAGGACCGGCCGGTACCGGATCTACCCCATCGTCGGCTGCGCCGTCATGGGCGCGGGCCTCTACCTGCTGTCGCTGATGGGCCCCGGCACCGGCGCCTGGGCGGAGTCCGCGTACATGTTCGTCCTCGGCGCCGGCATCGGCCTGTGCATGCAGGTGCTGACCATCGCCGTGCAGAACACCGTGGACTACGCCGACCTCGGCACGGCGACCTCCGGGGTCACCTTCTTCCGTACGCTCGGCAGCTCCTTCGGCACCGCGGTCTTCGGGACGATCTACGCCAACAGCCTGGAGCCCGAACTGAAGGCCGGGGTCGCCGAGGCGGCCCGCGCCACCGGGGCCGACCCGGCGCGCCTCGCCACCGCCGCCCAGAGCCCGCAGGGGGTGCACGGGCTCGACCCGGCCGAGGCGGGCCCGGTCATCCAGGCGTACGCCGACGCCCTGCACACCGTGTTCCTGTGGACGGTGCCGGTGGCCGGCGTCGGCTTCGTCGTCGCGCTCTTCCTCAAGCAGGTCCGGCTGCGCGACAGCGCCCGGGCGGGCTCGACCGACATCGGCGACGGCTTCGGCTCCCCGGCCACGGCCTCGGGGGACTCGGCCAAGCTGCTGGAGCTCGCGGTGGGCAAGCTCGTGCGGAACATGGGGCCCGACACGGCACGGGCCATCGTCCACGCCTCCGACACCCGGCTCGACATGGCGGGGGCGTGGGCGGTGATGCAGGTGGACCTGATGACCCGGACCGTGGGGCACGCGAGCCTGGGGCTGATCGCGTCCAGGCTGTCGCTGCCGCCGGAGGTACTGCTGCCGGTCTTCGACCGGATGGTGGAGGAGGGCTTCCTGACCAGGCAG
Organism: Streptomyces sp. NBC_00158; assembly: GCF_045160885.1. NCBI lineage: Bacteria > Bacillati > Actinomycetota > Actinomycetes > Kitasatosporales > Streptomycetaceae > Streptomyces > Streptomyces sp. NBC_00158. The sequence goes on along the minus strand of NZ_CP108161.1, from coordinate 1,015,817 downwards.
AACGGCTTCTTCGCCCACACCCGGGCCGGCGAGCGCGAAGCCGCGGTCATCTCCCGGGCCTGGGCGGACTGGCTGGGCGACCGGCTGGAGCAGGACCGCGGCCGGCCGCGCAGCGAGGAGCTGCGGGCGGCGGCCGACGCGATCGCCAAGCGGCTGCTGGCCGAGGACCTGGGCGAGGGCAACTTCGCGCCCCGGCGCACCGCCTAGTCGCCGCGCGTGGCCCTGGCGGGGTAGTCGTGGGAGGGGACGGGCGGCAGGGACGTGAGGTCGGGGCGCCAGGCGCGCAGGACGGCCGCCGAGGGCGGGTAGAGGGCGCCGGGGATCTCCTCCGGGACGAACCACCGCCAGCGGGCGATCTTGTGCGGCTCGGTGACGGCCGGGGTGCCCTCGGCCGAACGGGTGAGGGCGGCCACCGTCAGACGGGTCGGAGGCTCGGGGCGGGCGTGGAGCTGGACGGCCAGCAGCTCGACGTCCCCGGGCTCGGTCCGCAGCGAGGTCTCCTCGGCCAGCTCGCGGGCGGCCGTCTGCTCGAAGCGCTCCCCGGGGTCCACCTTGCCGCCGGGCAGCTCCCAGTTCCCGTCGTGGGCCTGGCCGAGCAGGACCCGGCCGTCGGCGCCGAGGACGATCACGCCGACGCCGACGGTCGCGTGGACCCCGGCGACGGCTCGGGCGGTCGGGGAATCTCCGGGGCGGGATCCGGCGCCGGGTGCGGTCTCATGTTCGCTGGCCATGCCGTCATTCTCGCCGGTGGGGCGGCGGCCGGGCCCGGCGAGCCGTTCGGACGGCTGTACGAGTTTCGGCCGGTACCCGTACGCGCAGGCTCTGGGCGGTCGGATCGTCGTACGGGACGCCTGTTCGGGGGAAGCCATGGCACACCTGCTGGTCATCGGCGGAGGGATCGCGGGGCTCGCCACCGCCCTCCTGGCAGCCCGCCGGGGACACACCGCCGAGGTCTTCGAACGCGACACCCGCGCCCCCGGCACCGCCCTCGACCGCGACTTCTTCGGCTGGCACCGCCCGGGCGTACCGCAGGCGGCCCAGCCGCACGTCCTGCTCGGCGCCGCCCGCCGGCTGCTGCGCACCGAACTGCCCGACGTGCACGCCGGGATGCTCCGGCTCGGGGCCCGCGAGCGGCACGAGCTGGACTGGTTCGACGTCCGGCCGCCCGCACGGCCGGGAGACGAGGACCTGGTCATGATCCAGGCCCGCCGGATCGTGCTGGAGAGCGCGCTGGCCGCCGCGGTGCGCGCGGAGCCGGGGGTGGTCGTGCGGTACGGGGAGCCCGTCACCGGGCTGGCGCGCGCGGACGGCTCCGGGGCCGGGCCGTGCGTCAGGGTGACCGGGGTGACCACCGCGGGCGGGGCGTACGCGGGCGACCTCGTGGTGGACGCGTCCGGCAGGCGCGGGGGCTCCGCCGGCCTGGCGGCCGCCGCCGGCTGCCGTCCGGCCCCCGTCGAGCGGCACCGCACGGGCCTGGCGTACTTCTGCCGCTGGTACCGGCTGCCCGAGGGCACGGAGGAGGGGCCGCGCAGGCCGTGGACGGTGACCGGCGGCGCCTTCGCCGGCTGCGCGGTCTTCCCGTCCGACAACCGGGTCTTCGCCGTCACCGTGTTCGCGCACACCGGGGACCCCACCCGCGCCGCCCTGCGCGACCCGGCCGTGTTCGAGGCCGCCGCGCGGGCCTTCCCGCCCGGGGCGGCCTGGCTGGGGCTGGGCGCCGAGCCGCTGTCGGGGGTCCTCGCGACCGCGGGCCTGGACAACCGGTGGAGCCCGCCGGCCGACGGGCGGGGCCCGGTGGCGACCGGGCTCGTGCCGGTCGGCGACGCGCTCACCCACACCAACCCGACCCTGGGGCAGGGGACTTCGCTCGCGCTGTGGGCGGCCGACCGGGTGGCCCGGACGGCCCACCGGGACCCGGGGTCCTTCGGCTTCGCCGCCGGGTACCACGGGTGGGCGCTGCGCACCCTGAAGCCGTGGTTCGACCTCCAGGTCGGGGCGGACGCTGCGGTGGGGGAGCGGCTCGCGGCGGGGGCCGGCCCCGGGGGCGCCGGGGACTCGGCGCCGTCAGGCGGGCCCCGTCGGGCGGACCGGGCGCGGGAGGCGGCCGCGCTGTTCGAGTGCGCGCTGGAGGACCCGGAGGTCATGCGGGCCCGGGCCAGGGTCCGGCACCTGGCCGAGCCGCCCGAGCGCGCCTACGCGGACCCCGCCGTCCGGGCGCGGGTGGCGAGCTGGCTCACGGCCCGGCCGGGCTGGACACCGAACGCGGTGGGCCCGGACCGGGCCGAATGGGAGGCGCTCACCGCCGCCGGGAGCGGGCCGACCCCTCAGCCGGTGTCGCCCAGCACCTCGGCCAGGTCGTAGCCGACGACCTCCTCCAGCTGGCCGTACGTACAGCTCTCCGGCGTGCGGTCGGGACGCCAGCGGGCGAACTGCGCGGTGTGCCGGAAGCGGTCGCCCTCCATGTGGTCGTACCGCACCGCGTACCGACCCCCTTCCAACGGCCCTCGACAGGCGAGTGCCGGAGCATGGAGGGAAGATCCGCACATGGGTCAGGTACGGCTACTGGGGGCGCTGCGAGAGTCGAAGGGACGGGACTGGTCCGACTCCTTCGACGGCCAGGAAAAGGACGTCCAGGGCGTAGCCGCGAGGCACCGCGGCACCCTGGTGGAGATCGCCCGTGACCGGGATGTGTCCGGCCGGGAAGTCCACCTCTTCAAGCGTCCCGCGCTCGGCCCCTGGCTCAAGAAGCCCGACCTGTACGACGGCATCGCCGTCCAGAAGATCGACCGACTCACCCGCCGCCCCGTAGACATCTACCTCTTCTTCGAGTGGTGCAAGGAGCACGGAAAGTTTCTCGTCTCGGCCGACGGCGTGGACACCCGAACCCGCGCGGGGAAGGCCCACGCCGAGCTGCTCGCCATGGTCGGTGGGTGGGAGTGGGAAGCGATCCAGGAGCGGAACCGGGACTCCCGGGCGCGAGCTCGGGAGGCTGGCCGCTGGCACGGCGGAACGGTTCCGTACGGCTACCGAATCACGGGCGGCAAGGGCAACTGGCGGCTCGTACCGGACACGGTCCCTCTCTTCTCCACTGTTGCCGACCGTAGGACATGGTCCCCCGTCGATGTCCTTCACTGGATGATCGAGATGTTCCTCTTCGGAGAGAACGGGACGGGCGGTTGGTCGTACCTGCGGATCGCCGCATGGCTAGACCTCCATGTACCCACGTCCACGGGTAGGGGGCAATGGAACCACCGCACGGTGAAGAACATGCTCCGTTCGCGCGCGAACCTCCTTGGCGAAGACAGCCACGGCAACAGTCGAGCTAAGCCGCTCATCACTATGGGCCTCTTCCAACAGGTACAGCGCGAGATGGACGCGCGGGCGCGAACGATTAAGCCGCCACGAGCGAACGCTAACCCGCTTGCCGACGTCATTTGGTGCCCTGAGTGCACTAAGAAGTTCCACTACCTACCGCAGCCCGACTATGCGGACGGTACGGAGCATCTTGGCCGCTACCACTGCAACACGTTGAACTGCCCGGTTAAGACGATTGCGGCTAAGGAGCTGTGGGAAGTCCTTGACGCGTACATGCGCCTGATGGCGTCGGGTGTAGAACGCCATCTACTTGAGGTAGTCCCGGGCGTTGACTACACGCCGGAGATCAATGACTTGAAGGTGCGCATAAGTCGCCTAAGGCGCCAGGACGAAGACGGAGACTGGGAAGACGACCGCGAGGGCTACAGGCGCCGGCTGGGGGAGCTGAGGGGCAAGCTCCGGGAGCTGGAGGTCGAACCGGTCGTACCGCAGTCCGAGCAGTGGACTCCGACGGGGGAGACGTACGGCCGCTTCTGGGAATCGGCGGCACTGCTTGGGAAGGGCGCTGAGCTGCGCCGCATCGGCGTGAAGCTCTGGGTGGACCCGAGGAAGCCCAAGGGCATCGGCTCCGGGCGCATCAACGTTGAAGCCCCGTCCGGCTGGCTTAGGTGGGGTCTCCTGGAAAAACCCAAGCGTGGTAATGGTTCGTGATCATTTTGCTTACACGTTGCAGCCCGTGTTCTCGTAGTCTCGTGGCAATAGAGATGACCGAGATTGAACGCCTTGAGGCGACTGTGAAGCGTCTACGGCGCACCGCCCCCACAGTGGAGGGCGTCGCGCAGCAAAAGGCCGCGAGGATGACGCTGGAGCGCTTGGAGCGCCAGCTAGAAGAACTCCGCAAGGAGCAGTGAGAAGAGGGCCCCGGATTCGGGGCCCTTTCTCATGGGTCGTCACATGTCCGCGATCTGTAACTGGGATGTGGCGGTTGGATACACCCTTCGCGGTCGCTTGAAGCCTTCCCGCAGGCTGGACCGGAAGACCCCAAGAGAGGAAGCATGAGCCGACTGTTCGCCAAATGGAAGTTCCCCAAGCAGGCCGTCAAGGTCTCCGCAGACTTCCAGCTGTTCTTGTACGCCGCCAACGCCATGAACCGCGTGGGTCACGTCCACCACGACAGCGTCAAGGACGCCGTAGAGGCCACAGGTCTCGCTACGCAGACCCTGTACACCACCATCTCCAAACTGGTGGCCGCCGGTGCGCTGAGCCCGGAGAGCAGCCCTCAGCGGCTCGTGGTCAATGCGGGGTGGCTGCACCACGACGTAGCGAAGCGGCACTCACGGCAGTGCCCCGACGGCTGCCACGGCATGTGGTTCGACAACGGCCAGTGGTTTCATCCTCGGGACCTGGAGGTCGGCACGGTCGCTGCGGCCGAGTGGGCCCGCTCCATCCTTTCTCAGATCTGAGAATCCACTTAGGCAAACACGCAGGTCAGAGCCCTGTGAAGACTAGATGCTCTTTCTTACTAGGGAGCGGCCGACCGAAGAGGGAGGTCACGAGTAGCTCGTCCCCTCTGACGACAGGCGACCGAGGAGGGAGCTTGGCCTCCTCCGCGTAGGGGGCGGGACCAAGGGAGCCCCCTGATCTCTCCGGGATGGCCCTACGAGATCAGCAACCACCAGCTACTACCTCGCTCCTCGCTCGGCAGCTCACCACCAACCCGACTTGATGACCACCGCGCGGGGACGGACAGAGTCCGTTCCCTGGGCCTGACTTGCCGTCACGGCCGGCACGACCACACAGGAGAAGCACCATGGACCACCAGACAGCCAAGCAGCACCGGAAGCAGTCCGCATCGAAGCCCTATGGCTTCGTGGACACGTGGGTTACGGCCGAGACCGGGGGCCGCGTTCTTCGGCCGCGGAGCCACGTCTTCTACCGGGTCACCTGCCGAGACTGTGAAGGCCTGGTGCTGGTCGTACGCCCTCGATCGTCGGGCCGGTGGCCCGGCAGGTGCCCGGACTGTTCCAAGGTCGCTGAGCAGGCGCACAGCGCCAATGCGCGTTTCCGTGTGGCCAGGGTCCGGAAGGAGCGCCGACCCCAGCTTGAACGTAACCGGCAGATAGCAGAGGCCAACCGCTCGCCCGCTTACCTCCGGTGGCTTGAGCGAAAGAAGCAGCCGGGCTACTACGACACATGAGTAACCCGCCCACCGCCTGACCTGCACTTGTGTTCCACGTATTGAACCTAGTGAAGGAACGAACAGAACGGCCCCCGCCAGCGTCCCGGCGGGGGCCTTTCCATTTCACAGGAAAGGCGGCACTACGTGAACGAGGTACTCACGGGCCCTTACCGGGCCGCCCTCTACGGAGAGCCCTTGGTCGAGGAGTACCTAGGACTCACGGGGATCGACATGAAGCGGGCTCCCTTCCTGAAGGAGCACATCGCTTCCCGCCGGAACGTGGTCCGAATGCGGGCCTTGAAGTGGGGCATGCCGCTTGAGCGCATCGCCTACAAGTTGAACGTACCCCTGTCCGTCGTTGAGGCGGACATTGACTATCTCGCCGAGCGGGGGCTGATCTGATGCCTGACTGCATCGAGTGGCCCAAGAGCAAGAAAAATCGCGGCTATGGCCTTGTCTGCCGTGGCGGCAAGTTGCAGCTAGCGCACCGCTATTACTACGCCGTGGCGTACGGCCCCATTAATAACAAGCAGGTTGTTCGCCATCGCTGCGATAACCCGCCGTGCGTCAATCCGCTCCATCTGGAGATCGGTACGCACAAGCAAAACATGAAGGACCGATCTTCTCGCGGCCGTACTCGAAATCAACACACAAAGGATTAAGCGATGTTCGATGACCTTGACAACTTCCGAGAAATCTACTTCCCGTGGCGCGCAGACACGCCTCAGAACTGGGAGGCCCGTAGGGGCAAGGCTCGCTGCCACCAGTTCGCCAACGGCCCTCAGCCGGCCGCTGGCTATCCGATCTGTCCGGACAAGACCGGAGAAGGGAAGACGCCGTGAAGAACTTCATCCGCGAGGCCGGCGACATTCGCTATTGGTTTTTCGCAGCCGACAAGCCGCGCCGTTGCTACTCAGCGCAGGTATTCGGCTGGGCCATGAAGACGCAGATGGGCGGCGGTGGCCTGATTGCCACTGGAGAAGGGTTCCCGGTCCTCATCGAGGAGAACGGGGCGCTCAAGCCTTATCTCACCCCGGGCGACCTCCTCGGCATCTCCTTCGGCGCGAAGGACGCAGAGCGGATAGTGACCGCCGCGCGTGCTCGGTTCGAACGAGAAGAGACCGAGCGGCTGGCAGCCCTCAGCGCACAGAAGCGCGCCGAGGACGAAGCGAAGGCCGCCGATGCAAGCGCCATGCGCGAAGCCACCGAAGCAGCCGAGCGTTCAGCTCAGGCCATCCGAGACAAGAAGGCCGTCCTTCTGGCGGACGCAGACACCCTTATTTACGGAGACTGACTATGAACACGAGCAACCCCGAGTTTGTTGGCTACCTTCACGGATCGCCGATTACGCAGCGGGACATCGACCGGCGGGCTGCCTACTACAAGGAGAAGGCGGGGGAGGCTGCGGCGAAGACTCGTGCCGCTTACACGTCGATCGGTGCGCACGACATGCCCCCGAACCATCTTCCCGCTGGTGTCTCTGATCCGACGGATTGGTCTCGTCTTGAGTGGCTCGACAGCATAGAGGCTCAGGACTTCACCGGCAGGGGTCTCCCCCTCCAGTACGCCCCGAAGGGGGTCCAGGAAGCCCGCAAGCGGATGGGCGAGCTGCACGTCAAGCTGACCGCCATCGACGAGACAGCCGAGGTTCTGTGCGAGGAGTACCACGCTCAGGGGGCAGACGTTAAGGCCGCCATGGTCACGGCTGCCAAGGAAGGTAAGGACCCGGGCGATAAGTCCAAGGCCATTGAGGCCAAGCGCGTCGCGACGGCGACGAAGTACAAGGACGCCTGCCTCAAGCGGAACGCGTTCCTTGAGGCTCTGGAGGACACCTACCGAGAAGTCGAGGACGAGACCCGCAAGGGTCTCCCGGCATGGCACAACTCGATCCTCAAGGCTCGCCAGAAGCGCACCGCTCAGGTGGCGCCGGTACTGACCGAAGCGGTCAAGGCTCTACTTCCCGCGATGAGTGAAGCCCTGGCGCTTGCTGGCCACGTCCAGACGGCTCGCGCGGGTCTGGGTATCGAGGGCGGGGCCCCTGAGCCCCTGGCGGACGTTGCGGCTCTCTCGGAAGCGCTGACTGCTCTTCAGGGAACCCCGTCTCTGTGGGAGCGGCTGGTCACTGATCCCGTGCTGTCCATGGACGCTGCGCAGTACGAGAAGGCCCATGAGGCCCCGTTCGATTGGAAGGCGCATGAGAGCCGTGAGGCCACCATCGAAGCCTTCCGGCAGCACTACAGGGTGTTCGGCCAGGAGGTGCTTACGCCCGAGCAGGCGGCCGCGCTCGTGGATGGCCGGACCGCGCTGACGCCGTTCGGCCACAGCATCTGACCCGAGCAGCGTGGGGCCCTGGTGGAGACAACCGCCGGGCCCTTCCCGTACCCGCATCGCCGGGACTAACGACCATGCCGGCCACAGGACCAAAGTCCCGCCGCGGAGGCTCCACCCCGCCCTCGACAACGGCTCGCGCGTCATCAGGGCGAGCAGACCTACGGCCGCCTCGTCCGCTTCTTCGAGGAGTAGCGGGGGAGGCGGCCGGCTCGGTCTAGCGATCAGTAGCGGGGCGGCTTCCGCAGCTGCCACATGTTCCGGTACTCGCGCATGATCGCGGGCCGCTCGGAGGGCTTCGCGCCGCGCATGGAGAGGCGGAACGTGTAGAGCTTCGCGAAGACCGTCAGGGCCACGAGAGTCACGACCCCGAGCACGGCGAGCGTCGTGGGGTTGTTGAGGATGACCTTAAAGGCGGTGGTGGCGTTCACATCGTTCCCTCTCAGCGGTATTTGGCGTGCGTCCTCGATGGGCGACACCCCCGCTAGGGGAGGCCGACCTCAACGAAGACAGGTGTCCCTGTCAAACACGGCGCCCGCTAGGCCGTGCCCCCTTGACCGTGGTCGGTCGTGGAGTATTCGTCGAGATCGGGGTAACTAGGACCGATGCTCAGGTACTGCGGTACTGCATGCGGGCCCCCTGGCGAGGTACGTATCCCTGGCGCCAAGAGCTGCATTCCAAGGGGCCCGTGATCGGTCCACCCAAGAATGAGAAAACAAAGGCATCACGTCGAGAGGATTTCTCGTCGGCACCGCTAGCCGTTCGCAGCCTAAGCGTTCGGGGCAGTGCGGGGACAACCTTACCGGCACTCCCCGCAGCGTCAAACCCCCAGGTCAGACAGGAGATTGGACATCCAAACCATCGAACGGCACGACTGGGGTACGTACTTCGTCGGCATCGCCGAGGCCGTCGCGGCCCGGGGGGACTGCCACCGCTCGCAGGTGGGCGCCGTCCTGGTCGGCCCGGACCGCCGGATCCGCTCGACCGGCTACAACGGGGTGTCAGCCGGGATGAGGCCCGTACCCACCCAGGCCGCTCGCCCCCAGGCGCCCCGGATCCCGTAGCACCTCACCACTACAGCTAAACGTCAGTGAATAACTGATTCAGCCTCTAGATGTAGCCACACACTCACTCAATACGCCTGCATATGTGAGCCACGCACCCGCTCTACGTGTGCACCACACTGCACCACCACATACACACACGTGGAATCAGTGACTTATGCGAGTGAAGAAGACTTCAACACTTTCAAAGAAACAAAGAAATGAAAGCTTCAAGCTAAGTGAAACTTTGTTGTCGAACTTGACAAACACTTCCGCTTTCGTCGCGCTAAACCCTCGTGCACGGGGTGCGGGGGGACCCCCGATTGATCAAGGTTTTTGACCGGGACGTGATAGCAGCTCAGCTTGGCCCGGGGTTCCCAACATGAGGGTAGCCCCGGGGTTACACAGGGTGAGTGGCGTGGATCACGAAAGAGCCCCTCCCGGCAAACGCCGAAGAGGGGCTTCCGTGCGCGCTGCGCTCAGAGCGGTCCCAGTAGCCGACCGTTGTCCTCTGAGGCGTTGAGGTTCCTAGAGGTCAGAATCCCCTGTTGCCAATGCGCAGGCTCGTTCAACACGCCGCCCCCGTTCTTGCTCAGAACGTCGATAAGCGACGTGCCCGCAGGCGTGTCAGCGTGGGCGGTGGTGGCAGCAGCCATTGCGGCCGCCGCAAGGGGCAAGGGTTGCGGCTACTCGCTTCATGTTGTTCATACCTCGCCAACGATCACCGCTGCGGCTGGTCACGGACAAGCCCTCCCAGTTCAAGCCGGGAGGGCTTGCGTGTGGCCACGCGGCGACTACCGCCAGGCGCCGTACCCATTGTCCCAATCCGTGAACTCCATGAGTCCATCCGCATAGATGTCGCCCCGAGGTGCGTCAGCATGCGCGGCAGGGGCGAAGGACAGCGCGGCCGCTGCAAGGGCGACCGCTGCGAGGAAACGCTTGATGTTGTTCATGAGCTGCCAACGATCATGCTCAGCGGCGGTCACGGTGGTGAGTCAGCCCAGGTCTCAGGGCCTCCCCCGCGCAACTCGAAGAGCGTCTCGTCCGTGAGGTTCACGCCGTCCGGGTCCGGATGGCCGGCTTCCCGCAGGAACTCGACCACATCGCTCGCCTGGTAGGCGGTCCCGAGGATCTGCCCGTCGTACCGGACCTTCCGCCACCCGCGCTCGTCCGGCGGATATACGACTACGCGTCTCTCCATGGCCCCAGCCTCCGGCAGGGCCGTCTCACCCGCATCCCGACCTTGAAGGAGGTTCTCCCATGGCTAAGCGCGGACCAGTCCCCAAACGATCCGACGAACTTCTCGGCCATCACCCGAAGTCCCGCTACGTAGTGCCTGGCGGCACCCTGGCCGCCATCCGTATTTGGCCTCCAGCCCGAACTCATCCCGAGGGCTGGTGCAGCTTCCACATGCACACCCACCCAACCCGACGCGGGGCCTGTGTGTCCTGTGTGAACGAAGGACGAGTGATCTGATGACGAACGAAGCCCTACACCCTCACCTGGACCACGCGGCCGTGTCGGAGAACCCCCACTACCGGGCTTGGGTACAGAACGTGGCCTACTACCTCGCCAACGGTCTGCCGATCCCGGAGAACACGAACTACGAGTCGTGCTTGGCTAAGGCGCCCGTAGAGCTTGAGGAACGGTTCAGGTACCTGCTCCCGGATGGTTGAGACGAACGAAGCCCCGGCTTCCCTTGCGAGGGAGGTTGGGGCCTTTTCGTGTATCGAGTTGGCCTGTGTCGGCGATTCCGTGACCTGCACGCTTGGGTAGATCAGGCCCTCAACTCGCGGTAGGCACCTTGGGAATTTCCAAGGTGGTAGGCGCTACGCCGTGTAGATCGGCTCGTACGTGGCCACCTGGTCCGGAGCGACCTCACCCACGTGAGACTCTCCGGTCCCGGCAAGGGGCAATCTCGAGTCGTTCTAGCCGAGAGGGCAGCGAAGCTGCGGTTCGGCGCGGTTCGGTGAGCAGGTCACCAGGGCTACGGAGTGGAACACGGTGCCGCTGAGGTAGTGGCCGAGGGATACGTCTCCGCCCCACGTCAGCCGCTCCACAGCGGACCTGACCAGGAGTACGAGCCGGGTTGCGTCGGCGTCTTGGGTGGAGGCGAAACGTGTTGCGAACTCTGCGAGTTGGAGGCTCAGCCATTCGCCGGCCTCCTTCGGCTCCGACCATGTCCCTCGGATTGTCGAGGGCGGCTTCATCAGCCAGTGCGCTGTCTGGATTGGCGGCATACCGATCACGGGAAACGCGGTGACTGCCTGCCGGTACCGGTCGATGACCTCTTGCGGGCTTCCGGCAGTCGGTGGTTCTCCCGGGGGACGGCGGACACCTTCTTTGTCGAAGTCCTGCTTCTCTCCGAGCCATGCGTAGCCGTGATGGTGCACTGGTGCTCCGTTCCGAGAGATGGCGACGGCCCCACCCGTCGGCGAAGAGGGCAGGGCCGTCAGTTCAGGTGGTGCTAGGCGGAGAGGTCGAAGCGCGCGGGGTCGATGCCCGCCGCGTCCAGCTCCGCCGTGGTGAAGCGCAGCGGCTCCGCGTCCGGCCGCTTGCTGTCACCCAGGGCCCACGCGTCGGGGCCGATCTTGGCGAGGGTCACGCAAGCCTCGCCGTCCGGGTGGGTGTTGCCTCCGCACGCCTTCGAGAAGGCGGCCGTGTCGATGTTGAGCGCGTACAGGTCGGTCATCGTTGCCCTTCCTGATCTGCTTGACGGCCGTACCAGGCCGTCTCCCACCCCTAGCGGGCGGAAGTCTCCGTGACCCTCATGGCCTCGGCTATCTGCTCCACCACGTCAGCGGGCAACATCCCCAGGTGCACGTACGGGAGCCCGTTGTAGGTGACGGTGGGCCGTATGCCGCTCCACGCCGACTCGGGTACTCCGAGGGAGGCGAGCGCTGCCCGTATTGCTTCTGAGGCGTCGGTGGCCTTCGCTCTGCCGTTCCGCCAGGTCTGCATCTCCATCAGGCGGCCACAGCCTGAGGCTTCGGGCACTTGTCGTGGCGGTAGATGACGGTGGGTGCCCCCGACACGCGGTCGATAACTCCCCGGCGGACGGGGTCAAGCGGCTCGACCGTTTGGGAGCAGGCGAAGCACGTGCGCCCGGGGGCATAGGTCAGGTACTCCCAGACATCCCGGTCGAGCTCCGGAGCCTCCGCCTTCTTTGTCCTCGCCATGTCGCACCCCTCGCGGTCGCCGTCGCTGCGTCGGCAGCAATAGTGACCAGGGCAGATCGGCGTTCCTAGCCTGTTTCCTGTTCCCTCAAGAATCCGTCTCGGATGCTCTCGACGAGGTTCCGCATTCCGTCGCCCGACAGGGCCGAGTTCTCGAATCCTTCGAACTTGCGGACGTACACCTCTACGTCTCGCGGATCGGTTACGACTATCTCGGCGTGGACGGTTTCGACGGTCACCATCCGGTTGTCACGGATGACGAAGGCGTGGTTCGCGATGTCCGCTTGTGGGGCGGATAGCGGTACGACGCTGATGTCTACGTGAGCCAAGCGGGATACGGAGACGATCCGGTCGAGCTGTGCGGCCATCATCTGCGGGGAGACGATCCGCCACCGAAGCACGGGTTCGGTAATGACGAAGCGCAGCTTCTTCGTGCTGTCGAAGAGGACGGCTTGGCGCTCAAGCCTTCCACTGATGGTGCGGGTGAGGGCGTCTTCGCTCAGGTCGTGGCGCTGGAGGATGGCCCGGATGTACTCGGGTGTCTGAAGCAGCCCGGGTACCAGGGCGGGTTGGAACAGCCGCAGTACGGCCATCTGAGCTTCCAGGGCCTTCGCTGCCTGCTGGCCCTTGTGAATGCCGGCTCGCTTGAGGAGGCGCCAGGCTGTGGCCTCCGTGGTGGCCGCGCGGGCCGCTTCCGTGTACTCGGCCTTGATGGCGTCGGACACTCCGAGGGCCGTGAGGATGCGTTCAACGTCCGTGGCGCTCGGGAGGAGGTTGGCGTTCTCAATCTTCGAGAGCTTGGACGGGGACATGAGGGCGCTACGGGCTACCGCTTTGGCTTCCTTGCCGGATGCCTCTCGCAGTGCCCGCAGCGCGGCCCCAAGCTGTGCTTTGTTCACTCGCCGTACTTGGCCCACCAGTCGGTGAACGGCTCCGCGTGAGCCAGTGCCGATTCCCGGTAGGCGACGTAAGCGGCGGCTTCGTCCTGCGGGAGAACGTCGGCGCCGAGGTACCCCCCGGCGTCGTTGTACCGCATCACGGCCGTGTCCTTGGAGTCGAAGAGCCAGAAGTCCGGGGCGCCTTCGAGCGGGTTCGGTGCGTCCGTCACGTCGAGGATGAAGAACTCTTCCCCACCGGTCATGTTCGTCCGATAGCCCCAGCCCAGTTCGAAGCGGAGGTACTCCGTGAGGGGGCGCTTCAGGACGTGCACGCGGTACACCCGCTTGCCCTCGTGGGCGAGGCCCCGGAGTTCTTCGATCCATCCGGCGTTGTAGCCGTCCGGCTGCGGCTGGCCAGCCTGGAAGGCTCGGTAGGCATCGACGTTCCCGGAGCCGCTGTAGTCGTCCAGGGTCTCCAGGCGGAAAGCCTCGTGCTGGAACCGTTCGAAGAGCCCGGCGAGGGTGCTAGATGAGGCCATCGGCAATGGCCTTCTTGATCAGCTCGACGGGGATCTCCACGAGGGTTTCGTGAGCGGGAATCTTGAGTCCGTGGTCGGTGGGCGTCTCACCCTGGACGAGGAACGTACCCCGGTCGGTCGCGTAGATCGTCGGGCAGTCCTTGAGGTCACAGGTGCTGATCAGCTTGGTCACCTTCATGGCTTCCGGTTCCCCTCTCCCGTGCGGCGGAAGTGCCGCGTTCGATGCTCCCGAGCCGGAGTCGCCAGGGTCAAGGGATCACGGTTGAGAGAACGGGAAACCGGGCGTGTCTACGTGTCCTTCAAGCCGAGGACCTCGTCGAGGTCGTAGCCCACCACTTCTTCGAGCTGATCGTAGGTGCAGCTCTCGGGGGTGCGGTCGGGCCGCCAGCGGCGCCACCGGGCCGTGTGCCGGAACCTTCCCGAACCGCTCGCTTCCTCTCCCTCTATCCTGTTGGTAAGGGTGTCGTACGCCACCTCGCAGACCCGCTCGGGGCGCAGCGGCACCCAGGACAGGTCCTTCTTCCCCGTCCAGCGGCTCTGCGCGCCCGGCAGCCGGGCGCTCTCGTGCGCCGACTCCTGGGCCCAGGCGGCCCACGGGTGGCCGGCCGGATCCGGCATGCGCAGGGGTTCGAGCTCCTCGACGAGCTCGGCCCGGCGCTTCATGGGGAAGGCGGCGCAGACGCCCACGTGCTGGAGGGTGCCCTGGCCGTCGTACAGCCCGAGCAGCAGCGATCCGATGATCGGACCGCTCTTGTGGAAACGGAAACCCGCGACGACGACGTCGGCCGTACGCTCGTGCTTGATCTTGAACATGAGGCGGGCGTCGGGCCGGTAGGGGAGATCGAGGGGTTTCGCGACGACCCCGTCGAGCCCGGCGCCCTCGAACCGCTCGAACCACTCCCGCGCGAGCGCGGGATCGGTGGTGGCGGGCGCGAGGTGGACGGGGGGCCGGGCCGTGGAAAGGACGTGGACGAGGGCGCTGCGGCGCTCGGCGAGCGGAGCGTCGAGAAGGGCGTCGTCGCCGAGGGCGAGCAGGTCGAAGGCGACGAAGCTGGCCGGCGTCGTCCCGGCGAGCAGTTTCACCCGGGAGGCGGCCGGGTGGATCCGCTCGCTCAGCCGGTCGAAGTCGAGCCGCCCGCCGTGCACGACGACGATCTCCCCGTCGACCACGCAGCGGGGCGGCAGGTTCTCCTTCAACGCCGCCACCAGCTCGGGGAAGTACCTGGCCAGGCTCTTGCCGGTACGGCTGCCGACTTCCACCTCGTCCCCGTCGCGGTGCACGATCGCCCGGAAGCCGTCCCACTTGGCCTCGTACTGCATCCCGGGCGGGATCTTCTTCACGGCCTTGGCGAGCATCGGCTTCACGGGCGGCATCACCGGCAGATCCATGCCCCCGATTCTGCGGTGGTACGTCCGGGCCCGCTCGGTGTGCGCGTCCGCCCGCACCCGCCTACCGTGGCGCCCATGGGCGGTAGCGCGGGTGGTGCGATCGAGCTCGACGCGGGCGGACGGGCGGTACGCCTGTCCAGCCCGGACAAGGTGTACTTCCCGGAGCGCGGCCTCACCAAGCGGGACGTCGCCGAGTACTACCTGGCCGTCGCCGACGGGATCACCCGCGCCCTGCGCGACCGCCCCACCACCCTGGAGCGGTACCCGGACGGGGTGGAGGGCGAGTCCTTCTTCCAGAAGCGCGCCCCGAAGAACCTGCCCGACTGGATCCCCACCGCGCACATCGCCTTCCCCAGCGGCCGCACGGCCGACGAGATCTGCCCGACCGAGCCGGCCGCCGTCCTGTGGGCCGCCAACCTGGGCTGCCTGACCTTCCACCCCTGGCCGGTGCGCCGCGGGGACACCGACCGGCCCGACGAACTGCGCATCGACCTCGACCCGCAGCCCGGCACCGACTACCACCACGCGGTGGCCGCCGCGCACGAACTGCGGGCGCTGCTGGACGAACTGGGACTGCGTGGCTGGCCCAAGACCTCGGGCGGCCGGGGCCTGCACGTCTTCGTCCCGATCGCCCCGCGCTGGACCTTCACCGAGGTCCGCCGCTGCGCCATCGCCCTCGGCCGGGAACTGGAGCGGCGGATGCCGGGCAAGGTCACCACGGCCTGGTGGAAGGAGGAGCGCGGCGAACGGATCTTCGTCGACTACAACCAGACGGCCCGCGACCGGACCATCGCCTCGGCCTACTCCGTCCGCCCCCGCCCGCACGCCCCGGTCTCGGCGCCGCTGCGCTGGGACGAGCTGGACGACGCCGAGCCGCGCGACTTCGACATCGTGACGATGCCGGCGCGCTTCGCCGAACTGGGCGACCTGCACGCCGACATGGACGACCACGCCTTCAGCCTGGACCCCGTCCTGGAACTCGCGGCCCGCGACGAACACGAACACGGCCTGGGCGACATGCCGTACCCCCCGGACTACCCGAAAATGCCGGGCGAACCCAAGCGCGTCCAACCGAGCCGCGCAAAACACGAGGACTGACCGCCGGCCCCGTCCTAGGCTGGTGGCATGGCCGTCCTTGCCTCACCGCTCCCGCTGCTCTTCCTCGACGTGGACGGCCCGTTGATCCCCTTCGGGGGGACCGGCTACCGCACGGCCGCCGGGCCGGGGGAGGAGTCCGGCCATCCCCTGCTCGCCCGGCTCGACCCCGGGCTCGGGCCCCGGTTGCTGGCGCTGCCGTGCGAGCTGGTGTGGGCCACCACCTGGGAGGACGAGGCCAACGAGACGCTCTCCCCGCGCCTCGGCCTGCCGCGCCTGCCGGTGCTCCACTGGCCGGAGCCCTCCGACGACGAGGGCCGGGACGGCCTCCACTGGAAGACCCGCACGATCCTGGAACGGGCCGGCGGACGCCCGTTCGCCTGGGCCGACGACGAGATCACCCCCGCCGACCGCACCTGGGCCGCCACCCACCACCCCGCCCCCGTGCTCCTCCACCGCGTCGACCCCCGCACGGGCCTGACGGACGCGGACTTCGCCGTGCTGTCCCGCTGGCTGGGCGCACCAGCGCACGCCCCGCCGGCGTCCTAGGTGT
Organism: Streptomyces sp. NBC_00158; assembly: GCF_045160885.1. Classification (NCBI taxonomy): domain Bacteria; kingdom Bacillati; phylum Actinomycetota; class Actinomycetes; order Kitasatosporales; family Streptomycetaceae; genus Streptomyces; species Streptomyces sp. NBC_00158. The sequence goes on along the minus strand of NZ_CP108161.1, from coordinate 999,322 downwards.
ACTGCCTCGTTGGTTGGGGACGCGGCTTGCAGGTGGTTTGCCTGCGAGTGCGGTGTGTCCGCGGTGGTGATTGCAGGAGTGGAGCCAGCCGGGGAACGCTTCGCGGCGTTCGATGTCTGACCGGTAGGGGCGGGCTGCTCTGCTTGCCGGGAATCGGATCGCCATCAACGGGGTTGGTGGGGGATGAGCCGATATTGGAGGGTCATGCGAGCGATTCAGGTGTACGAAGTGGGCGGTCCCGAGGTGCTGCAGGAGGCCATGGTGGACCTGCCGCGGCCGGGTCCGGGCGAGGCGGTCGTGGAGGTCGCCGCATCCGGGGTCAACTTCCTCGACGTCTACCACCGCGAAGGCCGGTACAGCCTCCCGCTGCCCTTCACCCCGGGCGCTGAGGGCGCCGGCACGGTCGTCGAAGTCGGACCCGGCGTCGCCGACGTCGCAGTCGGGGACCGGGTCGGTTGGGTGGAGACTCCCGGCACGTATGCCGAACGGGCCGTCGTGGACTCCTCCCGGCTGGTGCCGCTGCCCGACGACATCGGCTTCGAGACAGCCGCCGCCGTGCTCCTCCAAGGCATGACCGCGCACTATCTCGTCAAGGACGCCTACCCGGTTCAGGGAGGCGACACGGTGCTCGTGCATGCGGCTGCCGGCGGCATGGGGCTGCTTCTGACCCAGCTCATCACCCATCTCGGCGGCAGGGTGATCGGCACGACGTCGACCACGGCGAAGGCAGAGCTGGCGAAGCGTGCCGGGGCCGCCGAGGTGATCCTTTCCTCCGCAGTCGACGATCTCGCAGCCGAGGTGAGGCGGCTCAACGGTGGTCAGGGACTGCCGGTCGTCTTCGACGGCGTCGGCGCGCACACCTTCGATGCGAGCCTCGCCAGCCTGCGAACCCGCGGCCATCTCGTGCTCTTCGGCGCGGCAAGTGGTGCCGTGCCTCCGTTTGATCCGATTCGGCTCGCCCAAGGCGGTTCGCTGACCCTGATCCGGCCCAGCCTCGGGGACTTCATCGCCGATCGGTCCGAACTGCTCCGACGGGCCGCCGATGTGTTCGAGTGGGTGCGCTCCAAGGCGCTTGAGGTCACCGTAACGGGCCGCTACGCATTGTCCGAGGCCGCCCAGGCCCACAGCGATCTGGAGGCTCGGCGCACCACCGGCAAGCTGCTCCTCGTACCCGATGCGGCCGCTATTGGACGCCGCGAGGAGACGCAGAGCTGATCGCGGGTGACGAGGTCGGGGATCTTGGAGACCGAGATGCCGAGGGCATGGCCGACCGCCATCGCCAAGATCCCCCCGGGACGTAACACCTAGTCCGTGTCTTCCGGATCAGGCCGGGCCTGGGCCCGGTCGCGGAGCCAGGCGGCCGAACCCACCAGCACCGCCACCCCGACCCCGTACAGAGGCAGCCACAGGGTCGTCGTCGCGGCCAGGCACTCGGCGACCGCCTCGCGGGCCGCTGCGTCCTGGGCGAACGCCAGGGCCGTGCCGTCGCTGCCGGAGAGGCTGCCGAGGGCCGCCTCCGTCTTCAGGGCTTCGTACCTGCCCTGCAGTTCGCACTGGCCGCGCGTGCCCGGCATCGGGAACAGCCAGGCCTGGCGCTGGAGCAGGGGGGCGAGCGCGATGGCCACGCACAGGCCTACGACCAGCGCGTACGCGATCAGGCCGCGCATGTACGCGGAGCGGATGTCCGGCGTCCACCGCGCCCGCCGCTGGAAGGCAAGCAGCACCGCGAGGAGCGTCACCCCGATGAACGTGGCGAACCACTGCCACGAGCCCTGGGCGAGCGCGAACGTCAGCACCGCAGCGAGTCCGATGCCGACGACCCCGGGAGCGGGAACGTCCTCGCCCGCGGGGGCGGGCGCCTGCCTCCGGGGCACTCGGGTGCGCGGATCGCTCACGTGCTTCTCCTGGAGGGGGGAAGCACCAGCATCCGCCCCGAGATGCCGGGACATCCGGTCGCCATGCCGTACGGGCCGACCGCCCCGCCCGGATGGCCCGCCGCCAGCCCCGGGACCTGGCGCGGCAGTGCGGCTGACGACGGATCGCTAGTAGGGTGCGGGCCGCGTCCGGGCATCAGCGCGATCTCGTCGGGTACGGCGCCGAGCCGTCGCCCGCAGCCTGGCCGGGCGGTACCCGGGAATGGATCGCCCGCCACTGGCTGGCCACGCCCCCGCGCTGACGCAGCTGTCGGTGCCGGGCGCGGCTGTTCTCCGGGGTCAGTCGCCGCCGCCTCCGCCGGACGAGCCGCAGGAGGAGCCGCCGCCGCAGGAATCGCCCCCGCCATCGCCCCACAGGGACTTGCGTCGGCGTCGGCCCTTGCGCCCGAACAGGATCTGGACGGCCACCACGAAGATGACCGCCGCCATGGTCAGAGCCACTTCCACCGTGTCTCCCGTTGCTCTGGTTTCCGCTGGTGGGAGCACCATGCCCTCCCCAGGAACAGGTTCAACCGTGGGTTGAGCAAGCTCAGAGCTTTGGGTCGGCCTAGGTGTGTTGTCCGGACAGGTTGGTGCCACGGCTGGCGGGTGTCTGGCCTGCGATTCCGGTGTGGGGCCGGTGGTAGTTGTACCAGTGCAGCCAGTCGGTGAACGCTTCCATGCGTTCGTGGTCTGAGGTGTAGGGACGGTGGTAGGCCCATTCGTCGAGCAGGGTGGGGTGGAAGCGTTCGACCTTGCCGTTGGTCTGCGGGCGCCAGGGCCGTGTCCAGCGGGGGCTGATGCCCAGGGAAGCGAACCAGGCGGTGGCCCGTGCCAGGAAGCCGGCGCAGGTGGGGGCTGTCTCGTCGGGGAGGTCTTCGGTGTAGGCGAGGCGGGTGTGGTCGTCGAGTGCGGTGTGGAGGTAGGCGTATCCGGCGCCGTTGCGGCGGTCTTTGTTCGGGCTGCCGGCTGCCCGGCCGAGGGTCTTGTGGCCGCCGCCGTCGGGGATCCGGCCGAGTTTCTTGACGTCGATGTGGACCAGTTCGCCGGGGCGGGCGCGTTCGTAGCGGCGGACCGGTTCGCCGGTGGCGCGGTCCAGGGCGGCCAGGGGCGGCTGGCCGTGACGGTTCAGGATGCGGTGGGCGGTCGAGGCCGCGATGTGGCATCGGACCGCGAGCCGCAGCGGGCCGATGCGGTGTTCCCGCCGCAGGCGGAGGAGATGTCGCAATCCACACCGAACCCGGAGGCCCTCACCCATTTCAAGAACCCCGGCACGGGTGTCACCAACGTCCCGGGACAACACGCCTAGTCGGTGTCCGTGGCCGCGAGGACGGCCAGGCGGCGGTGGTCGGGGGAGAGGGCCGCGATGCCGTAGTCGGAGCCGATCTCGTTGTGGAACCAGCCCGAGTCGGCCTCGAAGCGGAACCAGGTGGTCGCGCGGGCCAGGCGTTCCACCTCCTCCGCGTCGGCACCCGGTGCCGCGCCGGCCAGGCCCGCCATCGACCGCCACGCCCACATCCGCCCGTAGGCACCGCCGACGCCCCCTCCGTAGATCCCGCCCATGGAGGCGGAGGCGAACAGCGGCCGCCAGACATCGCCGAGCGGGGTGCGGGCGACCTCGAAGCGGGCCGTGGTTCCGACGTCGGTGCAGGGCATGGGCAGCGTGGGGAGGAGGGCGGGGACCCGCTCGGGGTCGAGGGCCTCGTCCAGCTGGAAGACCCAGGCGTCGGCGTTCCCCCAGTCGCCCGATTCCGGGGCGGCGACGATGGCCTCGTGGACCTCGCGGGTGGCCGAGTTCCGCAGCGCCGAGCGGTCGGCGGTGCGGGGCACCGGCGGGTCGACGCGGCCCTCGGCCGGCATCCCGGTCCCGAGCCCGTAGGAGGAGCCGCTGACCGAGCGGCGCGGGAACTCGGCTCCGGCCTCGAAGTCGCGCAGGCGCCGGGGCAGCCAGGCCAGGGTGTGCGAGGACCGCGGCCGCGGGATCCCCGCCACGTCCGCGCCCCGCAGCAGCAGCTCGTGGAAGAGGCAGGGCCCCAGCTCGTCCGTCGCCCCCACCCCGGGCCGGCCGAAGACGGCCGCGGCGAGATCGTCGGTCGACTGGTGCTCCGCGAGGAACGAGGCGAGTCCGCGCGAGTCCGACGCGGACCGCTTCCCGTCGACCAGCCGCATCAGTTCCGTGAGGCTCTCCCGGCCGGGGGTGAGGGCCAGCACCCGCACCACGTGCGCCCGCTGCTCCCCGTACGTCCGCGCCCGTGCGGAGGCCTCCTCGTACCCGTCGGCGAGCCGCTCCCCGAGCTCCCGCAGGTACCCGAAGTCACCCGCGGCCGCCCGCCGCTCCGCCTCGCCCCGGACGAAGTCGCCCCGGGCGAAGTCGTCCTGGTCTGAGCCGTCCTGTATGTCTTCCATGATCGTCACCCTAGTTCGCGCGCCCTACACTCGCCGGATGACCAGTGATCGTCTCCGGCTCACCGTCCTCGGATCCGCGACCCCCTACGCGAGCGTGGACAACCCGTGCTCCGGCTATCTGGTGGACGGCGGCGGCACACGGGTCTGGGTGGACGCCGGCAGCGGCACGCTGGCGCAGCTCCAGCGCCACGTCACGCTGGACGGCCTGGACGCGATCTGGCTCTCGCACCTGCACGCCGACCACAGCGCGGACCTGCTCACCGCCTACTACGCCGCCCTGTACGCGGACATACGGCTTCCCGCGCCCATCCCCCTGTACGGCCCCCCGGGCACGGCGGACCGGCTGGTGCACTTCCTCACCAACTCCGCCACCCGCAGCCCCGTCGAGGAGGCCTTCGCCGTCCAAGAGCTGTACGACGGTCACGAGGCGCGGGTCGGCTCCCTCACCCTGACCAGCCGGGCCGTCGCGCACGGCATCCCGGCCTTCGCCGTGCGCGTGGACGCGGACGGCGGCGGCTCCCTGGTCTACTCCGGGGACACGGCCCCGTGCCCCGCCCTGACCCGGCTGGCCGAGGGCTGCGACGTCCTGCTGTGCGAGGCGGAGAGCGACCGGCCCCCGGCCGACGGGGAGCAGCAGGTCCACCACACCCCGGAGGACGCCGGCGACACGGCGTCCGCCGCCGGGGCGGCACGGCTGGTCGTGACCCACGTCGGCCGCGCCCTCACCCCCGCACGGGCGGTGGCCCGCGCCGCGGCCCGGTTCTCCGGCCCCGTCGACCACGCCGACCCGGGAGCCGTCTTCCCGATCGCCTGAGTACCGCTGTTGATCGGGTGTTGATCGGACGTCCATCCGGCGCGTCCACGATCGGCGCATGTCGATGAACTCCATTGCCGCCCCCGCCTGGTACGACCAGGCCCTGTGCGCCCAGACGGGCCCGAGCTTCTTCTTCCCGGAGCCGGGGTCCTCGCTCCGGGACGCGAAGCGGCTCTGCGGGGCGTGCGAGGGCAGGGCGGCGTGCCTGGAGTACGCGCTCGCGAACGACGAGCGCTTCGGGGTGTGGGGCGGCCTGTCGGAGGCGGAGCGCTCCGCCCTGCGTCCGCGCGGCTGAGCGGCGCGGACGGCAGCCCGCGCCGGACATGACGGAACCCCCGGCGGGGCCGGGGGTTCCGGGGGCGCGGCTCAGCCCTTGCGGGCGGCCATGCGCGCGGCGCGCGCCGCGAGGCGCTCGTCGAACTTGCGGGCCTCGGAGTCCAGACCGTCCATGAAGAGCCCGAGCTCCTCCTGGGCCTTCCGGCCCTCCGGACCCAGGTCCTGGATGTCCATGATCTTGAGGAAGCGGATCACGGGGCTCAGCACGTCGTCGTGGTGGATCCGCAGGTTGTAGACCCCGCCGATCGCCATCTGCGCGGCCATCCGCTCGAAGCCGGGCATGCCGTGACCGGGCATCCGGAAGTTGACGACGACGTCCCGCACGGCCTGCATCGTCAGGTCGGGGGCGATCTCGAAGGCCGCAGCCAGCAGGTTCCGGTAGAAGATCATGTGCAGGTTCTCGTCCTGCGCGATGCGGGCGAGCATCCGGTCGCAGACCGGGTCACCGGACTGGTGGCCGGTGTTGCGGTGCGAGATGCGGGTCGCCAGCTCCTGGAAGGCCACGTACGCGACCGAGTGCAGCATCGAGTGGCTGTTGTCGGACTCGAAGCCTTCCGACATGTGCTGCATCCGGAACGCTTCCAGCTTGTCCGGGTCCACGGCGCGCGAGGCGAGCAGGTAGTCGCGCATCACGATGCCGTGACGGCCCTCCTCGGCGGTCCAGCGGTGCACCCAGGTGCCCCAGGCGCCGTTGCGGCCGAAAAGGGTGGCGATCTCGTGGTGGTAGCTGGGGAGGTTGTCCTCGGTCAGCAGGTTCACGACCAGGGCGATCTTGCCGATGTCGGTGACCTTGGACTGCTGGGGGTCCCAGGCTTCGCCGTCCTCGAAGAAGCCGGGGAAGTTCCGGCCGTCGCTCCACGGGACGTACTCGTGGGGCATCCAGTCCTTGGTGACCTTCAGATGGCGGTTGAGCTCCTTCTCGACCACCTCTTCCAGCGCGTACAGCAGCTTGGCGTCGGTCCACGCCTCCGAGCTGCCGAGGTGGGGAGAGGTGATCGTCACGGGTGCTCCTGAGGACAAAGCGAATTACCTACGGTTCCGTAGCCTACGGAGTCGTAGGTTAAGCGCGACATCAGGGAGCGCCAAGCCCCAGCCGTCGTTCTGTCCGGCTACATCCGGTTATCTATGCAGTTTGAGAGGGTGTGGGGCTGCTCCGCGGGGGTGAGAATCACGCCGGAAGGTGGTCCGCGCCACACGCCTTGACGTCCGGGACCGTCGCGCGGGCGACCGCACCCCAGGATCCGGAAATCACACGGAAAAGCATCATCTCGTCGTACAAGTGGTGGCACCGCGCACCCGCCTGCGCTACGGTCGGTAGTGCACGTTTCACACGGCGCGACCCCGCCCGCGCGAGAGCGCGACCCCGCCCGCGCGAGAGTTGGAGCACCACGATGACGGGCACCCACCTGGCGCGGGAGCTGAGCTACACCGTGGGGCTCCCGGGCGGCCCGCACTGCGCGGGCAGCGCCCGCTCGGCGGTCCGGTCGCTGCTCGGCCGGCACGGCCTGGCCGGCCTCTGCGACCCGGCGGCCCTCGCCGCCTCCGAGCTGGTGGCGTGCGCCGACCGCTTCACCCCCGGCAAGGAGATGGTCCTCGGGCTCCGCTGGCGGTACGACGCCCTGCGGATCGTCCTCTACGACCAGCACCCCGCGCACTCCTCGCCCGCGGAGAGCGAGGAGTGCCGGGGCCGGCGCAGCCGCGCGATGTGGCTGCTGGCCCGGATGGCCGAGTCCCGCGGCGGGGACTGGGGGCTCACCCCGGTCCTCACCCCGCTGGGCGGGAGCAAGTCCTGGGCGCTACTGCCCCAGTGATTCCCGGACCTCCTCGGCGGAGGCCGGCCGCAGCGCGCCGCCGTCGAGCGCCAGCCAGCGCGTGATGCCGATCGACTCCAGGAACGGCACGTCGTGGCTGGCCACCAGCAGCGCGCCCTGGTAGGACTCCAGGGCCGCGCCGAGCTGCCGCACGCTGGCCAGGTCCAGGTTGTTCGTCGGCTCGTCCAGCATCAGCAGCTGAGGGGCCGGCTCGGCCAGCAGCAGCGCCGCCAGCGTCGCCCGGAAGCGCTCGCCGCCCGACAGGGTGCCGGCCGGCCGGTCCGCCCGGCCGCCCCGGAACAGGAAGTGTGCGAGCCGCGCCCGGATCACGTTGTTCGTGGCGTGCGGCGCGAACCGCGCCACGTTCTCCACCACCGAACGCTCGTCGTCCAGTACGTCGAGCCGCTGCGGCAGGAACCGGGCCGGGACATGGGTCACGGCCTCCCCGGACGCGGGCGCCAGCAAGCCGGCGACGGTCCGCAGCAGGGTCGTCTTGCCCGAGCCGTTCGCGCCGACCAGGGCGATCCGCTCCGGACCGCGCACCTCCCACTCGCCCGCGACCCGCAGGCCGCCGTGGGCGAGGTGCAGATCGCTCAGGGTCAGCACCCGCCGCCCCGGCGGGACCTCGGTGGCGGGCAGCCGGACGCGGATCTCCGCGTCGTCGCGCACCGCCTCGACGGCCTGGTCCAGCCGCTCCCGGGCGTCCGCCAGTTTCTCGGCGTGCATGATCCGGTGCTTGCCCGCCGACTCCTGGGCGGCGCGCTTGCGGGCGCCCATGACGATCTTCGGCTCGCGCTTGTTCTCGTACATCTTCTGGCCGTACCGCTTGCGCCGGGCCAATTTGACCTGGGCGTCGGCCAGTTCGCGCTTCTGGCGCTGTACGTCGGCCTCCGCGACCCGGACCATCCGCTCGGCCGACTCCTGCTCGGCCGCCAGCAGTCGCTCGTAGTCGGTGAAGTTGCCGCCGTACCAGCGGACTTCGCCCTCGCGGAGGTCGGCGATCTGGTCGACCCGCTCCAGCAGCTCCCGGTCGTGGCTGACCAGGACCATCACCCCGGACCAGGATTCGACGGCCGCGTACAGGCGCCGCCGGGCCCGCAGGTCCAGGTTGTTGGTGGGTTCGTCGAGGAGCAGTACGTCCGGCCGGGCGAGCAGCAGCGCCGCCAGCCGGAGCAGTACGCACTGGCCGCCGGACAGTTCGCCGACGGTCCGGTCCAGGCCGATTCCGGCGAGGCCGAGCTGGTCGAGGACGGCGAGGGCGCGTTCCTCCACGTCCCAGTCGTCGCCGACGGCGGTGAAGTTGGCCTCGGTGGCCTCACCGGCCTCGATGGCGTGCAGGGCCGTGCGGGCGGCGCGGATGCCGAGCGCCTCGTCCACCCGCAGGGCGGTGTCGAGCGTGGCGTCCTGCGGGAGGTAACCGATGGTCCCGGCGACCGAGACCTGTCCCGAGGACGGGGTCAGTGCGCCGGCGAGGAGCTTCAACAGGGTGGACTTCCCACAGCCGTTGAGGCCGACCAGGCCGGTCCGGCCGGGCCCGACGGTCAGGTCGAACCCGTCGAAGACGGGGCTGCCGTCGGGCCAGTCGAAGGAGAGGGCGGAGCAGGTGGCGAAAACAGGGGCATGGCTCATGGAGGCCTCCAGGTTGCGTGGATGGTGCGTGCAACGTGGTGAGACGGCCGACTGCCACGGGGCCGCGAGGGCGCGGCGGGCGGGGGACGGTGTCGGTGTCTCGAACCTCAGAAGAGCAATGTCCTACTCCGTTTCGGCGACTACAGGGCCATCACGAAGCTACGGGCGGCCGGAGCCGCCCGCAAACGAATAAATCAGCAGGAGCCGCGCATCAGCTCGTCGAGACTGTGGTCCATGTCGAGGTAGCGGTGCTCCAGTCCCGGCGGCACGAGCGCGGAGGTGCGTTCGAGGAACCGCTGGAGCTCGGCCGTGGTCATCAGCACGATCGCCACGCCTTCGGGCGCGTGGAACTCGACCGTGGTCCGGTCCCCGTCGTACGGCCGCACCCGCACGTCGCCGCAGCCCGCCGGGTGGCGCAGCCCGGACATCAGCAGCTCGCGGGCGAAGGTCCAGGAGACCTCCACGCCTTCGAGCGTGGCCAGGGCGGGGAACGCCATGCGGACGGCGAAGGGATCCGAGCGGTCGTAGCAGAGGGTGACGGGGACGGTCTCGACCTTCGGTGCGGTGGCGATCAGTCGGGCCTGCACGGCCTGCTCGATGACAGTGATCAAGGCTCGCTCCCTTGCGGCGGATCTGCTGTCGGGCTGTGGGGTGGAGCCCGGCAACCGGATAGACGCCGGAATCGGCAAATCCGTGCATGGCGGATGACGTGAGCTGTGTCACCGATTGGCGCGATCTCGTCCGTGTGATCGCACAGAGTGAGCAGTGGTGACATGCGGTCAAAGGGCGCCGGGGCGGTTGCGCGCCGTGCGAGGTCATCCCAATACGTCCGGTATTCGATCGCTCCACAGGCGTAAGCGGATACCTGGAGGGGTGGGAGGGGCGGATGGAGGCACCCTGGACGGAGCCTTTGGGGTGCGTTAGCTTCCCGCGCCATGAGACTTCTGGGAGTTGGCATGTGCGCGGCGGCCCTGCTGGTCGCCACCGCCGTGGCGCCCGCGTGGGCGGACGGCGGCCCGGACGGCGGCGCGGACGCCTCTACGGCGGAACCCGCGCCGGGCTTACGGGGCGCCGGCTGGGCGGTCAAGGACACCGGGCAGGAAGGCGTCGACGGCGTCCGGTTCCGCGGCCTGGCCGCCGTCAGCCGGGGTACGGCCTGGCTGGCGGGTTCCAAGGGGCGGGTGCTGCGCACCGGTGACGGCGGCCGCAGCTGGCGGGACGTCTCCCCGCCCGCGGCGGTGGCCGAAGGGCTGGAACTGCGCGACATCGAGGCCTTCGACGGGCGCCGGGCCGTCGCCCTGTCCATCGGCGAGGGCGAGGCCTCCCGGGTGCTGCGCACCGAGGACGGCGGCACGACCTGGACCGAGGCCTTCCGCAACACCGATCCGCGCGCCTTCTACGACTGCCTGACCTTCTTCGACTCCCGGCACGGGCTGGCCGTGAGCGACCCGGTCGACGGCAGGTTCCGCCTCCTGGCCACCGACGACGGCGGCCGCAGCTGGCGGGTGCTCCCGGACGCGGGGATGCCGCCGGCGCTGCCCGGCGAGGCCGGATTCGCGGCGAGCGGGCAGTGCCTGACGGCCTCCGGGCCGCGGGACGTGTGGCTCGCCACCGGCGGCGGCCCGACCGCGCGGGTGCTGCACTCCGCCGACCGCGGCCTGACCTGGCGGGTCGCCGACTCCACCGTCCCCGGCGGGGACCCGGCGCGCGGGGTGTTCGCCCTGGCCTTCCGCGACCGTACGACGGGCCTCGCGGTCGGCGGCGACTACCGCACCGGCCAGGCCTCGCCGCGGGCGGCGGCCCGCTCCGCCGACGGAGGCCGCAGCTGGAACCAGGCGGCGACCCCGCCGTCCGCGTACCGCTCGGGCGCGGCCTGGTACCCGTACGGGCGCGGCACCGCCCTGGCGGTCGGGCCGACCGGTACGGACGTCACCACCGACGCGGGGCGGACCTGGCGGCAGCTGGAGGCGGGGTCCTTCGACACCGTCGACTGCGCGGCCGACGGGGGCTGCTGGGCGGCGGGGGAGAAGGGCCGGGTGGCCCGCCTGGAGTGGCGCTAGGCGGGTGCGGGTGCCGGTGCGGGTGGGGGCGCCGCTGCGCGGGCTGCTCCCCGCCCCGCCCTTCGCCCGTTCCCCGGGGCTGCGCCCCGGACCCCCTGGGGGCTCCGCCCCCAGACCCTCCCCCAGCTACCGCTGGGGGGACCCCCAGCGCCTCAAACGCCGGCGGGGCTGGAGGGTGCCGGCGGCGCTGGAATTCGCGCAGCGAATCTCCAGCCCGCGCGGCGATTGAGCGCACCGGGCGCGGAGCGTCCGGAACGGGGTCAGGAGCGGAGCCCCTGGGAACGGTGGAAGGGCGGGTAGGGGACGGCCCCGCGCAGCGCCGCCGCCCCCCCCCGCCGCCTACGACGGCACGGTCTCGCGGAAGGCGGCCAGGTCGGCCGAGGTCTTGGAGGCGATGAACTCCGTGATGCGGTACGCGCACACACCGGCCACCACGAAGGGGTCGCCCTCCGCGATCCGCTCGATCTCGTCGCGCGAGACCCCGCGGGCCAGGATCATCCCTCCTTCGCGCGGCACCTTGCGCCCCGAGGCGAGGAAGACGCCGGACGCGTAGTACCCGTCCAGCCAGGCGACGTGCGCGTCCATCTGCTCTTCGACGGCTTCGATGGGCGCGGTGTAGCTGAGCTCCATGACGAACATGATCGCCAGGCTACTCTGGCACCCCATGACGACTGTGAAGCCCCCCGCCAACGAGGCCGAGGCCCGCGCGATACAGGACGAACTGCGCGGCCTCGTCGTGCTCGACGAGGCCGGCCCCCCACCCGGCCGGGGGCTGATCGCCGGGGTGGACGTGGCCTACGACGACGAACGCGACCTCGTCGCGGCCGCCGCCGTCGTCCTCGACGCCGCCACCTTGGAGGTCGTGGCCGAATCCACTGCCGCCGGGCAGGTCAGCTTCCCGTACGTGCCCGGCCTGCTCGCCTTCCGCGAGCTCCCGACGGTGCTCGCCGCCCTGGAGGCCCTCCCCGTAACCCCCGACCTCGTCGTCTGCGACGGCTACGGCCTCGCCCACCCGCGCGGCTTCGGCCTGGCCTGCCACCTCGGGGTGGTCACCGGGCTGCCCAGCATGGGCGTCGCGAAGAACCCCTTCGCCTTCACCTGCGAGGAGCCCGGCGCACCGCGCGGCGAGGCCTCCCCGCTGCTCGCGCCCGACGGCGCCGTCGTCGGCCGGGCGCTGCGCACCCAGCGCGGGATCAAGCCCGTGTACGTCTCCGTCGGCCACCGCGTCTCGCTGGACAACGCCTGCGCCCACGCCCTCGCGCTGAGCCCCCGCTTCCGCATCCCCGAGACCACCCGCCACGCCGACTCCCTGTGCCGGCGCGCCCTCCGCGAGGCCGTCCACGCCGCTCAGTGACCGGCGGCCGCCCGCCGCTCCCGGGCGAGGTCGACCAGGCGGTGCATCACCGCCGGCGGCCGCGCCCGGTTCCCCGCCGCGGCGGCCGCGCGGGCGGGCACCGCGAGGCGCCGGAGCAGCTCGTCGGCTGGCAACCGCGCGTCCGCCACCGCCCTGTTCGCGACGCTGTCGTCCAGGTCGTCCGCGAGCCGCAGCAACAGCTCCGGACCGGCGTCCGGGTCGTCCATGGCCACGTACCGCAGCCGGGGGTCGGGATGGCCGGCGTACCGGGCCGGACCGCCGGGCCCGGCGAGGTCGGGGTGGTCGCGCAGCCGCCCCCCGCTCCGTTGGAGGCCCATCGCGTAGAGCTCGACGACCAGCGCGTGGGGCGCGTCGTCGTGGGCGAGGCAGAGGTTCTCGCGCACGCACAGGTCCTCGTCGGCGGCGAGCAGGGCCTTCACGTCGGCCGGCAGCTCGGGCCGCGAGGCCAGGGCGCGCCGCACCTCCAGGTCCGGATCGCGGGCCGGCCGCAGGGCGTCGGCACGGGTCACGGGCTCCTGTCGCACCGGAAACACGGGTTCCGGCTAGGTCTCCGGCTCCGGCTCCGGCTCCGGACGGGCGTCCAGGGCGGCCACCGCCTCGCGGACCCGCGGGTCGGTGTCGGCCCGCAGCCTCTCCCGTACCGGGTCGGAGAGCAGCTCCCACACCTGCGGCTTCGCCATCAGGGCCCGTACGACGGGGTCCGAGAGGGGCGTCATCTCCGGGTCGAGCGGTCGGCTCTTGAGCCAGTGGCTCCACACGGGCAGTTCGCCGAATTCCAGCAGCCGCGCCAGGACGGACGCGGGCAGGCGCCGTTCAGCGCCAGAGCTCCGAGCCAGGCGTCCACCACGCCCTCGTCCCCGGCGGCCCGTTCGAGCATCTGGTCCACTGTGTTCATCAGGTCATTCTCATCTTCGCCCGCTTGTTCGCGCTCCTGGTGCATTTGAGCGAACTCGGCCGGTGAAGCCCGAGCCGCCATGTACGGCCCAATGCCCGCTGTGCTCGTCTTTGTCCGGTACGTGCAGTACCAACGGTGCGCAGCCCGGCTGCGCTTGGCGGCGGAAGGGGCAGATTCGTGAGCAGAGGTACGAACGGAGCGGGCCGGAGGAAGCGGCAGCGGCGGGCGCTGGCGGCGCTGAGCGCGATCGGGGTCGTCGCCGGGCTCGCGGCCGGCGCGCTGGCGGTTCCGGTCGGCGCCGCGGCGGCCCCATCGGCCCCCGCGGCGGTCTCCGATCCGAAACAGCCGGACGGGACGCCCGTCGCGTGCGACGGGAAGGTCTACCTCTCGAAGGGCGATCCGAACCAGCTGTACACCGTCGAACGGGAGGCCGGGAAGGTCCGGTTCGAGGAGCTGGGCGGGCCGACGCCCTTCCTCTACAACGCCATCGGCGTGAACCCGGACGACCGCTTCCTGTACGGGACCACGTTCGGCGACGGGGCCAACAAACTGGTCCGCTTCGACGGCAAGGGCGGATTCGACCTGTACGAGGAGGAGGTCGAGGGCCTGCCGACCGCCCTCTACATCTCGGGCACGTTCGACGACGAGGGCAACTACTTCGTCCTGGCCGACAACACGGGTCTGATCCAGCAGATCGACGTGAAGGACAACAAGGTCGTACGGACGATCGAGATCCCGGCCCTGGCTCCCGACGCCCTCGACATCTTCGACATCGCCTTCCACGACGGGTACCTCTGGGGTTCGACCGAGGCGGGCGCCATCGTGCGGATCGACGTCGAGGACGCGCGTGCGGACTTCTTCCCCGGCGTCCTGCCGGGCGGTTCGGACTTCGGCGGCGTCTTCGTCTACGGCAACGGCGACCTCGGGTTCTTCCGCAACGCCGGAGAGCTCATCCGCGTGCACGTGAAGAACGCGACCGGATCCAACCCGAAGTTCACCGTGCTGTCGCGGCAGGCGACGCCGGAGCAGTCGCTGACGAACGTCGACGCCACCTCCTGCTTCTTCGACTCCTCCGCCGACCTGTCGGTCCACAAGCGCGGCCCCAAGGTGGTCACGGCGGGCGACGAGATCACCTACGACATCACCGTGAAGAACGGCCGCAAGGGCGCCTCCTCCGGCTGGTCCCTGGTCGACGACCTCCCCGCGAAGGTCCTGGACCCCGCGACCGAGACCGCGGGGTGCGAGATCAGCAACGGCCTGCTCTCCTGCACCGGCGGCCCGCTGCGCGAGGGTGGCCGCGTGAAGATCACGGTGACCGGCACCGCCGGCGAGGTCACCAAGCCCACCGCCGTGCCGAACACCGCCACGGTCTTCGGTGACGACGCGGACCCGCACAGGAAGAACGACACCGGCTTCGCGTCCACGAAGATCAAGCCGGCCGGTGGGAACGGGGACGGGAACGGGGACGGGGAGGAAGGGCGGAAGGAGCACGGGCCCGGGCACGGCGAGCCCGCCGGGCGCTAGCGCCACGGAAGGCGGTGGGGCCCCGGGCACGTTCCTCCCGGGGCCCCGCCGTCGTACTTCTACAGCTCCGCCGCCACGCGGAAGCGGATGCCGGCCTTCTGGAGCCGGTCCAGCAGGGCGTCACCCATCGCCACCGCCGTGGTCAGCTGGCCGGAGCGGTCCGGGAGGGCGTCGTGGGCCAGGCACAGCGCTGACTCCGCCAGCATCTTCGCGGTCTCCCCGTAGCCCGGGTCGCCGCCCGACACCTCGGTGAACACGCGGCGCCCGCCGCCCTCGCCGATGAACCGTACGGTGAACCAGCTACGGGCGCGCCGCTCCGCGTCCGGGCCGCTGCCCGGCTCCCACAGCCCCATCAGCCACCGCCGCGCAGGCGGGACCTGAGCCAGCACCGCCGTCGCGCCCACCGCCGCCGACAGGCCCAGCGCGACCGGCAGGTGCCGTACCGAGGCGTAGTGGCGGTAGCGGAAGTCCGGCCCGTACCGCTCCAGCGCGGCCGCCGACCGGGTCACGATCCGCGGGTCCAGTACGGGCAGCGGCAGGGCCCAGGTCCCGGTCTCCCGGCTGAAGCGCGGAGCGCCCACGGGTCCCCGTACCCGGCGGCCCGGCAGCCGGGGTTCGTGCAGCCGGCGGGTCCGCGCGGCCGCCAGGGTCTGCGGTCCCCGGCCCAGCGCGGTCAGGGCGGAGGCGACCGTGCCGCCGGAGGCGAGCGCGCCGGCGCGCAGGAACCCGTCCACCCGCAGCGGCACCCCGGAGGGCAACAGGCCCACCGTGAAGTACGCGCCGAGGTCGGCCGGGATCGAGTCGAACCCGCACGCGTGCACCAGCCGGGCCCCCGTCTCCCGGGCCCGCGCGTCGTGTTCGACGTACATCCGGTCCACGAACTCCGGCTCCCCGGTGAGGTCGGCGTAGTCGGTGCCCTCCTCGGCGCAGGCCGCGACCAGCTCGGCCCCGTGGTGGACGTACGGGCCGACCGTGGTGGCCACCACCCGGGTACGGGCGGCCAGTTCGCGCAGCGCCCGCGGATCCCCCGCGTCGGCGCGCAGCAGCGGCAGCCGGGCGCACTCCGGGTTCAGGGCGGCCAGCCGCTCGCGCAGCCGCTCCAGCTTGCCGAGGTCGCGGCCGGCCAGTGCCCACCGGCAGCCGGCCGGCGCGTGCTCGGCGAGGTACTCGGCGGTCAGCGCCCCGACGAACCCGGTCGCCCCGAAGAGCACGAGGTCGAGCTCCCGCCCCGGACGGCCGCCGCGGACGGGCTCGTTGTGGACCTGCTCGGTCATGGACCGTTCCTCCCAGCTGGTGTCGGTGGCTGAGGTTAGCGTTGACGTCGACTGTCCGTGCGAGCAGGTGTTGCCTGCGGTGAGTGGAGGCGTCGATGAAGGCTGCGGTGCGCAAGTGGGAGGCGGTGCGCGAGTTCGCGCTGGGGCTGCCCGAGGCCGTGGAGGAGCACCCTTGGGGGCCGGAGGAGGGGGTGGTGAAGGTCAACAAGAAGATCTTCGTCTTCCTGGGCAACGCGGACGGCCCCGAGCCGCCCGGCCTGTCCGTCAAGCTCAAGGACGAGGACCTGCACGGGCACGCGATGAACGCGCCCGGCGCCGCGCCCACCGGCTACGGCCTCGGCAGGTCGGGCTGGGTCTCCGTGCCGCTGGGGGAGAAGGGGGCGCCGTCGGTGGAGGTGCTGTGCGAGTGGGTGGAGGAGAGCTACCGGACCGTCGCGCTCAAACGGCACGCGGCGCTCCTCGACGCCCGCGCCGGGGGCGGTGCCTGACGGGGTCCTCGGTCCCCGGCCGTCGTCCGCGCCCCGGACCGGAACGAGCCAAAGCGGAAACCTGCTAAGCGCTTGCTCTTGTGCTGAGTGGGGCGCGTTCCTAGCATCACTGGTGTTACATCGGTTGTGTCACACCTGCACACCCACCCACCCGTACACCAGGATGCCGGGGGCACGATGGCAGTGACAGCAGGCCCGCTCGCGGGAGTACGCGTCGTCGAACTGGCGGGCATCGGCCCCGGCCCGTTCGCCGCCATGGTCCTCGCCGACCTCGGCGCGGACGTCGTCCGCGTGGACCGGCCGGGCGGCGGAGGGCTCGCGATCGACCCGGCGTACGACGTCACCAACCGCAACAAGCGCTCCGTCCTGGTCGACCTGAAGTCCGCCGGGGGTCCCGCCCTCGTGCTGGACCTGGCCGAGCGCGCCGACGTGCTGATCGAGGGCTACCGGCCCGGGGTCGCCGAACGGCTCGGCGTCGGCCCGGACGACTGCCTCGCCCGCAACCCGAAGCTGGTCTACGGCCGGATGACCGGCTGGGGCCAGGAGGGCCCGCTCGCCCACACCGCCGGGCACGACATCGCGTACATCGCCGTCACCGGCGCCCTCGGCATGATCGGCAACCCCGGAGAGCCCCCGGCCGTCCCCGCCAACCTGGTCGGCGACTACGCGGGCGGCTCCCTCTACCTCGTCATCGGCATCCTCGCAGCCCTCCACCACGCCCGCGGCCCCCAGGGCGCCGGGCAGGTCGTGGACGCCGCGATCGTCGACGGCACCGCCCACCTCACCGCCATGATCCACGGCATGGTCGCGGCCGGCGGCTGGCAGGACCGGCGCGGCGCCAACCTCCTGGACGGCGGCTGCCCCTTCTACGGCACCTACGAGACCTCCGACGGCCAGTACATGGCCGTCGGCGCGCTGGAGCAGCAGTTCTACGACACCTTCACGGAACTCCTCGGCATCAAGGACCGGGCCCCCGCCCGCAAGGACCTCGCCCGCTGGGACGAGCTGCGCGAGGCCGTCGCAGCCCGCTTCAAGTCCCGTACCCGCGAGGAGTGGACGGCCGTCTTCGAGGGCACCGACGCCTGCGTGGCCCCGGTCCTCTCGCTGCGGGAGGCCCCGCACCACCCCCACCTCGCCGCCCGCGCCACCTTCACCGAGTTCGGCGGGACCGTCCAGCCCGCCCCCGCCCCGCGCTTCTCCGCCACCCCCGCCCGCGTCACCTCCGGCCCCGCCCTGCCCGGCGCGGACACCGGGTCCGTGGCCGCCGACTGGGGCGTACCGGCACTCCTCCCGAAAGAGGCCTGATGGAACTGTCCATGCTGCTCGACTACGCCGGCGACCCGCGCCGCGCCGCCGACGAGGCGGCCGCGCTGGAGTCGGCCGGCCTCGACGCCGTATGGGTCGCCGAGGCCTGGGGCTTCGACTCCCCGACCATCATGGGCTACCTGGCGGCGCGCACCGAGCGGATGAAGATCGGCTCGGCCATCGTCAACGTCTACTCCCGCACCCCCGCCCTCATCGCCCAGACCGCCGCCGGACTGGACGCCGTCTCCGGCGGCCGCGCCCTGCTCGGCCTCGGAGCCTCCGGCCCGCAGGTGATCGAGGGCTGGCACGGGAAGCCGTACGACAAGCCGCTCGGCCGTACCCGCGAGACCGTCGACCTGTGCCGTCGCATCTGGCGCCGCGAGACCATCGACCACCACGGCATCACCGACATGCCGCTGCCCGCCGCCAAGGGCGGACGGCACGGCAAGCCCCTGAAGATCCTCACCCGCCCGGTCCGGGACCGGATCCCCGTGTACGTCGCCTCCCTCGGCCCGGCGAACGTGGCGCTGACCGCCGAGATCGCCGACGGCTGGCTGCCCACCCTCTTCATCCCCGAGAAGGCCCACGCGGTGTGGGGGAGCGCCCTCGCCGAAGGCGCCGCCAAGCGCGCCCCGGAGCTGGGCCCGCTCCAGACCGTCGCGGGCGGCCTGCTGGCCATCGGCGAGGACGCGGCCGCCGCCCGCGACCTCGCCCGGCCCCAGATCGCCCTGTACGTGGGCGGCATGGGCGCCGTAGGCAAGAACTTCTACAACGACCTCGCCGTCGCCTACGGCTACGAGGAGCAGGCCCGCCGCATCCAGGAGCTGTACCTCGCCGGCCGCAAGCGCGACGCGGCGGCCGCCGTCCCGGACGAGTTCTGCGAACTGATGACCCTGTGCGGCCCCGAGGGGTACGTGCGCGAGCGCGTCGAAGCCTTCCGGGAGGCCGGCGTCACCATGCTCAACGTCACGCCGGTCGGCCCCGAGCCGGCCCGGCTGATCGAAACCGTCAAGAGCTGGCTGTAGGGGGCCCCGATGCAACGCCGCATCTACGACGCCGACCACGAGGCGTTCCGCGAGACCGTGCGCACCTTCCTGCACAAGGAGGTGCTGCCGCACTACGAGCAGTGGGAGAAGGACGGCATCGTCAGCCGGGACGCCTGGCGCGCCGCCGGCCGGCAGGGCCTGCTGGGCCTGGCCGTCCCCGAGGAGTACGGGGGCGGCGGCAACCCGGACTTCCGCTACGCGGCCGTGCTCGCCGAGGAGTTCACCCGCGCCGGAGCCCCCGGGCTCGCGATCGGCCTCCACAACGACATCATCGGCCCCTACCTCACCTCGCTGGGCACCGAGGAGCAGAAGCACCGCTGGCTCCCCGGCTTCTGCTCCGGCGAGACCATCACCGCGATCGCCATGACCGAACCGGGCGCCGGCTCCGACCTCCAGGGGATCCGCACCAGCGCCGAGGACCGCGGCGACCACTGGCTGCTCAACGGCTCCAAGACCTTCATCTCCAACGGCATCCTCGCCGACCTGGTGATCGTCGTCGCGAAGACCACCCCCGAGGGCGGGGCGCACGGACTGTCCCTGCTCGTCGTCGAGCGCGGCGCCGAGGGCTTCGAACGCGGCCGCAACCTCGACAAGATCGGCCAGAAGTCCCAGGACACCGCCGAGCTCTTCTTCAACGACGTACGCGTCCCCAAGGAGAACCTCCTCGGCGAGCTGAACGGCGCCTTCCTCCACCTGATGACCAACCTCGCGCAGGAGCGGATGGGCATCGCGATGGCCGCCATCGCCGCCGCCGAACACCTGCTGGAGATCACCACCACGTACGTCAAGGAACGCGAGGCCTTCGGCCGGCCGCTCTCCAAGCTCCAGCACATCCGCTTCGAGATCGCCGAGATGGCCACCGAGTGCGCCGTCACCCGCACCTTCCTCGACCGCTGCATCACCGACCACGCCAACGGGGAACTGGACCACGTCCACGCCTCGATGGCCAAGTGGTGGGCCACCGAACTGCAGAAGCGGGTGGCCGACCGCTGCCTCCAGCTGCACGGCGGCTACGGCTACATGACCGAATACCCGGTGGCGCGGGCCTTCACCGACGGCCGCATCCAGACCATCTACGGCGGCACGACCGAGATCATGAAAGAGATCATCGGCCGCTCCCTCCTCGGCTGACCTCCCTTCGAAAGGCTTGACCAGTGAGCACCGAAGCGTACGTGTACGACGCGATCCGCACCCCGCGCGGCCGGGGCAAGGCCAACGGCGCCCTGCACGGCACCAAGCCGATCGACCTGGTCGTCGGCCTCATCAACGCCCTGCGCGAGCGCAACCCCGGCCTGGACCCCGCGACCATCGACGACATCGTCCTCGGCGTCGTCGGCCCCGTCGGTGACCAGGGCTCCGACATCGCCCGCATCGCCGCCATCGCCGCCGGCCTGCCGGACACGGTGGCCGGCGTACAGGAGAACCGCTTCTGTGCCTCGGGCCTGGAGGCCGTCAACCTGGCCGCCGCCAAGGTCCGCTCCGGCTGGGAGGACCTCGTCCTCGCGGGCGGCGTCGAGTCCATGTCCCGCGTCCCCATGGCCTCCGACGGCGGCGCCTGGTTCGCCGACCCCATGACCAACTGGGACACCGGCTTCGTCCCGCAGGGCATCGGCGCCGACCTGATCGCCACCATCGAGGGATTCTCCCGGCGCGACGTGGACGAGTACGCCGCCCTGTCCCAGGAGCGCGCCGCCACCGCCATCAAGGAGGGCCGCTTCGCCAAGTCCGTGGTCCCCGTCACCGACCGCAACGGCCTCGTCGTCCTCGACCACGAGGAGTTCGTCCGCCCCGGCACCACCGCGGACACCCTCGCCAAGCTGAAGCCCTCCTTCGCCGACATCGGCGACCTCGGCGGCTTCGACGCCGTCGCCCTGCAGAAGTACCACTGGATCGAGAAGATCGACCACGTCCACCACGCCGGCAACTCCTCCGGCATCGTCGACGGCGCCTCCCTCGTCGCCATCGGCACCCGCGAGGCCGGCGAACGGAACGGCCTGCGCCCGCGCGCCCGCATCGTCTCCGCCGCCGTCTCCGGCTCCGAGCCCACCATCATGCTCACCGGCCCCGCCCCGGCCACCCGCAAGGCCCTCGCCAAGGCCGGCCTCACCATCGACGACATCGACCTGATCGAGATGAACGAGGCCTTCGCCGGCGTCGTGCTGCGCTTCGTCAAGGACATGGGCGTCTCCCTCGACAAGGTCAACGTCAACGGCGGCTCCATCGCCCTCGGCCACCCCCTCGGCGCCACCGGCGCCATGCTCCTCGGCACCGTCGTCGACGAACTGGAGCGCCAGGACAAGCGCTACGGCCTCGTCACCCTCTGCGTCGGCGGCGGCATGGGCGTCGCCACCATCGTCGAACGAGTCTGACCCGTCCTGATTCCCGAGCCCCCTCTGACACGGAAGTAGCGAACATGAGCGAGTCCACCACGATCCGCTGGGAACAGGACGAGACCGGCGTCGTCACCCTGGTCCTCGACGACCCGGGCCAGTCCGCCAACACCATGAA
The DNA here is from genome assembly GCF_045160885.1 of Streptomyces sp. NBC_00158. Classification (NCBI taxonomy): domain Bacteria; kingdom Bacillati; phylum Actinomycetota; class Actinomycetes; order Kitasatosporales; family Streptomycetaceae; genus Streptomyces; species Streptomyces sp. NBC_00158. Next base: position 977,938 of record NZ_CP108161.1, on the reverse strand, counting down.
CCAGGCCTTCAAGGACTCCATCGCGGCGATCGCCGACCGCGCCGAGGCCGAGAAGGACTCCATCCGCGGCATCATCTACACCTCCGCCAAGAAGACCTTCTTCGCCGGCGGCGACCTCAAGGACATGATCCGGCTGCGCCCCGAGGACGCCCGGCTCGCCTTCGACACCGGCACCGAGATCAAGCGCTCCCTGCGCCGCATCGAGACCCTCGGCAAGCCCGTCGTCGCCGCCATCAACGGCGCCGCACTCGGCGGCGGTTACGAGATCTGCCTCGCCTCCCACCACCGCGTCGCCCTCGACGCCCCCGGCTCCAAGATCGGCCTGCCCGAGGTCACCCTCGGCCTGCTCCCCGCCGGCGGCGGCGTCACCCGCACCGTCCGCCTGATGGGCATCGCCGACGCGCTGCTCAAGGTCCTGCTCCAGGGCACCCAGTACAACCCCCAGCGCGCCCTCGCGGCCGGCCTCGTCCACGAACTCGCCTCCACCCCCGAGGAGATGCTGGCCAAGGCCCGCGCCTTCATCGACGCCAACCCCGAGTCGAAGCAGCCCTGGGACGTCCCCGGCTACAAGATCCCCGGCGGTACGCCGTCCAACCCGCGCTTCGCCGCGAACCTCCCGGCCTTCCCCGCCAACCTCAAGAAGCAGCTGAACGGAGCCCCGTACCCGGCCCCGCGCAACATCCTGGCCTGCGCCGTCGAAGGCTCCCAGGTGGACTTCGAGACCGCCCTGACCATCGAGGCCCGGTACTTCACCGAGCTGGTCACCGGCCAGACCGCGAAGAACATGATCCAGGCGTTCTTCTTCGACCTCCAGGCCGTCAACGCCGGCCGCAGCCGCCCCGGGGGGACCGAGCCCCGCAAGGTCCGCAAGGTCGCCGTCCTCGGCGCCGGGATGATGGGCGCGGGCATCGCCTACTCCTGCGCCCGCGCGGGCATCGAGGTCGTCCTCAAGGACGTCACCGCCGAGTCCGCCGCCAAGGGCAAGGCGTACTCCGAGAAGCTGCTCGACAAGGCCCTCGCCAAGGGCCGCACCACCGAGGCCAAGCGCGCCGAACTGCTCGCCCGCATCACCCCGACCGCCGACGCCGCCGACCTCGCCGGCTGCGACGCCGTCATCGAGGCGGTCTTCGAGGACACCGCCCTCAAGCACAAGGTGTTCCAGGAGATCCAGGACGTCGTCGCCCCCGACGCGCTGCTCTGCTCCAACACCTCCACCCTCCCCATCACCGGCCTCGCCGAAGGGGTTTCGCGCCCCGCCGACTTCATCGGCCTGCACTTCTTCTCGCCCGTCGACAAGATGCCGCTCGTCGAGATCATCAAGGGCGACCGCACCGGTGACGAGGCCGTCGCCCGCGCCTTCGACCTGGTCCGCCAGATCAACAAGACCCCGATCGTCGTCAACGACTCGCGCGGCTTCTTCACCTCGCGCGTCATCGGCCAGTTCATCAACGAGGGCGTGGCGATGGTCGGCGAGGGCATCGAGCCCGCCTCCGTCGAGCAGGCCGCCGCCCAGGCCGGCTACCCGGCCAAGGTGCTCTCGCTGATGGACGAGCTGACCCTCACCCTCCCGCGCAAGATCCGCAACGAGACCCGCAAGGCCTTCGAGGCCGAGGGCCGCGAGTGGACCGAGCACCCGGCCGACCGGGTCATCGACCGGATGGTCGACGAGTTCGGCCGCCCCGGCCGCAGCGGGGGCGGCGGCTTCTACGAGTACGACGAGAGCGGCAGGCGCAGCCGCATCTGGCCCGGCCTGCGCGAGCACTTCGCCAAGCCGGACGCGCAGATCCCCTTCGAGGACATGAAGGAGCGGATGCTCTTCTCCGAGGCCCTGGACACCGTCCGCTGCCTCGACGAAGGCGTCCTCACCTCCATCGCCGACGCCAACATCGGCTCCATCATGGGCATCGGCTTCCCGGCCTGGACCGGCGGCGTCATCCAGTACGTCAACGGCTACGAGGGCGGCCTGCCCGGCTTCGTGGCCCGCGCCCGCGAACTGGCCGCCACCTACGGCGAGCGCTTCACCCCGCCCGCCTCCCTGGTGGCCAAGGCCGAGCGCGGCGAGACGTACGCCGACTGACACCGCCAGGCCCGGTGGTCCCGGGGCGGCCCGCGCGTGCGGGCGGCCCCGGGACCCGCCGGTTCCTCAGCCGCGCAGGTACGCGAACACCCCGCGCTCCGCGGCGCCGCCGCCGTCGGCGCCGCCGTCCGGCGCGGACCAGCCGGCCAGCACCTGCCCGAGCAGGCCCTCGCCGGAAGCGGCCCCGGGCCGCAGCGCCCGCGTCAGGGCCAAGGTCAGCACCGGGGCCTCCCGGCCCGCCGGGCCCACCGTGATCTCCGTACCGGCGGCGGTGTCCGCCACCTTCCCCGGCCCGGTCAGACCCGCCGGTGCACCCCGGCCCTCGGAGCGGACCTCGACCGTGGGGTCGGGGGTGTCGGTCTCGCTCTGCGCCTGGGCCGCCGCACCGCCCGCCAGCAGCGCCAGCAACTGCTCGACCAGCACGGGGTCGTGGGCGCCGTCGTAGACCCAGCGCGTACCCAGCACCCCGTGCTCCAGGGTCCCGACCAGCCCGGCCTCCGCACCCTCCAGCGGCGCACCCCGGTAGGTGAGCGGCACCAGGTAGGAGACGGGCTCCGACCCGGAGCCGTCGGTGACCACCATGAACTCGACCCCCACCTCCCCCTCGGGGTCGTCGAGCCGGAAACCGCCCGCCTTCACCAGCGGAACGGCCTTCTCCGCACCCAGGTACCAGGGCCTCAAGGGCAGCCAGCCGGCAAGGAGTTCGAGCTTGGTCGGGGACAGCGTGGTGTGATGGATGATCGCCATACGGCCGAACCTACCCGCCCTCCGAGGCGAACGCCGCCCGCAACTCCTCCTTCAACGACCGCTGGAACGCCGTCACCAGCGCCTGCACCACCATCGGCTGCATGTGCGCCGACAGCGCCTTCATCGACTCCACCCGCTCCGGATCGTCCTCGTCCTCGGTGAACGGCCCCCACACCTCGTCCCGGAACAGAGCCGTCAACTGGTGCGCCGCCGTCCGCGCGTGCTCCAGCAGGATCCCCCGCGCCACCAGCAGCGTCTCGTGGGCGATCGGTACGTCGAGCAGCGCGACCCCCAGCCGCAGCAGGCCCACGTCCACCCGGAAGCCCTCCCCGGACTCCGACACCACGTTCATCGCCGCCAGCCGGCGCAGGTCCCCGTCCGACAGGGTCCGCCCCGCCCGCCTCTCCAGCTCCGCCCGCGACACCTCCTGCGCCGCGTCCGGTGCCCAGGTCGCCACCAGCGCCCGGTGGATCGCCAGGTCGTGCGCGCTCAGGTCGTCCGGCAGGGCGTCGAGATAGCGCTGGATCGCCGACAGGGTCATCCCCTGGTGCTGGAGCTCCTCGATCAGCGCGAGCCGCGACAGGTGCTCGGGCCCGTAGTGCCCCACCCGACGAGGTCCGATCACAGGAGGGGGCAAAAGCCCGCGCGTGCTGTAGAACCGTACGGTGCGGACGGTGACACCGGCCTTGGACGCCAGTTCGTCCACGGTGAGCATCGGCTCGGTCGCCCGGTCGGTCATCGCCCGCTCCTCGCTCTCTGATCCACGGCTTGGGTTCAACAGTATTGCTGTCGCACCAACGATGTGAAACGGCCAGGAGCTGCCCATGACCACGAACCTGCGACTGCCCGGACGACCCGAAGAGCTCACCCTCCCCGCCCTGCTCGCCCGCAACGCCACCGAACACCCCGGCCTGCCCGCCCTCTCGTGGCGCGAGGGCGACGGCTGGAAGACCCTGAACTGGGGCGAGGTCCGCCGCGAGGTCGCCGTCCTCGCCGCCGGATACGCCGCCCTCGGCGTCGAGCGCGGCGAACACGTCCTGTTGATGATGGGCAACCGCCCCGAACACTGGCTCACCGACCAGGCCCTCGTCCACCTCGGTGCCGTCCCCGTCACCGTCTACGGCACCTCCGCCCCCGAACAGATCGCCCACATCGCCCGCCACAGCCGGGCCCGGCTGGCCGTCCTCGAAGGCGCCGGCGAACGCGACCGGTGGGCACCGCTCCTCGACGACCCCGCGACCCCGCTCGAACGCCTCGTCATCGCCGAGACCGCCGAAGCCGGCCCGCACACCCCGTACGCCTCCGTGTACGCCGACGGCGCCCGCCCGCACCGAGCCGACGACTTCGAGAAGGCCTGGCGGGAGACCCGCCCCGAGGACCCCCTCACCGTCGTCTACACCTCCGGCACCACCGGCGACCCCAAGGGAGTCCGGCTCAGCCACCGCAACATCCTGCTCCAGTCCGTCCGGCTCGACCGCGGCGTACACCTCCCCGAACACGCCGAGCACGTCTGCTACCTCCCCTTCGCGCACATCGCCGAACGGATCCTCGGCATCTACCTGCCCCTGCTGCGCGCCGCCCACGTCCGCCTCGTCGCCGACCCCACCGCCGTCGCGGCCGCCGTCCGCGAGCTGCGCCCCGTGCAGTTCTTCGGGGTGCCCCGGGTGTGGGAGAAGCTCGCCGCGGGGGTACGCGCGGTCCTGGCGGGCCTGCCGGAGGAGCAGCGGCGCGCCATCGAGGACGCCGGTGACCTGGCCCGGGCCCGGGCCGGCCACCAGGAACGCGGCGAGGAGGTGCCGGCCGCGCTCGAAGCCTCGTACGCCGGGGCGAAGGAACGGTTCCTGGATCCGCTGCTGCGGCTGGCGGGGCTCGACCGGCTCGTCTGGACGGCCAGCGCCACCGCGCCGATGCCGATCGACGTGGTCCGCTTCTGGGCCGGCTGGGGGATCACCGTCATGGACGCCTGGGGGCTGACCGAAACCTCCGGCGTGTGCACCCTCAACAGCAACGCCCCCCGGGGGTTCCGGCTGGGCTCGGTGGGCCGGCCGATCGAGGGGCTGGAGCTGAAGGTCGCCGGGGACGGGGAGATCCTCACCCGCGGCGCGACCGTCTTCGACGGATACCTGCGCCCCGACGGGACGGTCGAGAGCGCGGCCGACGCCGAGGGCTGGTTCCCGACCGGGGACATCGGACGGCTCGACGAGGACGGCTTCCTGTGGCTGACGGACCGCAAGAAGGAGCTGATCATCACCTCGAACGGGAAGAACGTATCCCCGGCCCTGGTGGAGAACACCGTCAAGGAACACCCGCTCATCGGCCAGGCCCTCGTCCACGGCGACGGCCGCTCCTACCTGGTCGCCCTGCTCGTCCTGGACCCCGAACTCGCCCCCGCCTGGGCCGCCGCCCGCGGCATCGAGACCGCCTCCCTGGCGGCGCTCGCCGAACACCCGGCCGTCCTGGAGGAAACGGCCCGCGCGGTCGCCGCCGCGAACGCCCGCCTCAACCGCACCGAGCAGATCAAGCGCTACCGCCTGCTGGCCGAGGAATGGGGCCCCGCCACGGGAGAACTCACCCCGTCCCTCAAACTCCGCCGCCGCGTGGTCCGGGAGAAGTACGGGCACCTGATCGAGGGGCTGTACGGGGAGGGGTGACGCGCCGGGGGGTACGCGGCCTGCGGCGCGGGCCCGGTCGGTAGCTGCCCACCCGCCTCCCTGGGCGCGGGGCAGCGGCCGGGTGGGTGGTGCCCCCGGGGGCGGTCTCATGGCTGGTTTGGGGGTTTCCCGGCAGTTCTTCGGCTTTCCGGGGCGGGTCGGTCTGTCGAGGGTGGCCGAAGGCCATCGCGAAGCGACGCGACGAAGGAGCGCCCTTGACAGGCCGGCGCGACGCGGAAGGACGATGGGACTGACGGGAAACCCCCAAGGCCGCTCAGAGACCGCCCAGGCCGGACCCCGCTCAGTGCGCCTCAGGAGGGGAGGCCGGTCTTCTCGGTCGTACCGCCCCTGCGGCGAAACGGGCCAGGTCCGCCGCAGCGCCCCTCGGCAGGTCTCCCACCGCCGCCTCCGGCAGGGCCGAAACCACATCCCTCAGCTGGGCTGCGAGCTCCGGCAGTGTGGCCCATGCCGAGGCCGGCGCGTCCACCACCGCGAGGAGCAGGTCGCCCTCGTAGAAGTAGGCGTCCAGCAGCGGCTCGTCCAGCAGGAGCCGAACCGCGAGCGGCAGTGCGTACGGCAGCCCCACCCGCTGCGAGATCAGCGTGCGCAGGTCCGCCGGCTGCAGCTGGCCCAGCGGTACGCGCCGCAGTGCATGCACCTTCCTGACCAGGTGGGTCGCATCTCCCGTGGGAGCTGCCCAGCGGGGCGGGTCCAACTCGTCGAGAGTGCGGTCGAGGTGAAGGAGACGGCTCATGTGCCCAAGGCTAGGTCGCACCTTGAACCACAAGGCGGGTCGGGCACGATCCAAAGGGCATGGCAGGCTGCCTGAGCTGTGGCTTCCGGCGGACTGCCGGTCAGGCCGGTTCGAGGTTGTCGACGGCGGTGGTGAACTCCCGGCCGGAGGCGGCCCGGATGTAGGCCAGCTCCGTCCAGCGCTCGATTCCGGTATCGGAGACGTTCTCGTTGATCACCGCCATCAGCTCGCCCTCGTTGCCCGAGGCGATGTCGCGGACGTGCTTGCGGAGCAGCCGGTGGGGGACGTACTCGTACTGGTCACTCATCCGTCACCGCCGGCGAGATCTTGAGCCGGCGGGCCCGCGGGCCGGCGTTCGGTCATGACGCGCTCCTCGGTCAGGAGGGGGGTGGAGTGGTCCTCAGTAAACGGGCCCCGACTCGTTCGGGCTATGTCTGACGGAGGGTCCGCAAAGTCTGTGCGCGCATCGGCACACTCTGTGCATGGGCGATTTGCTGGGGGACGTGCTGCGACAGGCTCGGAACGCCAAGCGCCTGTCGCAAGGGGAAGTGGGCAAGGCGGTCGGATACTCCAGCTCGTGGCTGTCGCGGGTCGAAACGGGAAAGATCCAGCCGGATGAGGACACCCTCGGCTCGTTGTGTGGTGTCCTGGGTCTGACCGCTGCTGACGTGGGGCTCGAAGGGGATGACGTGCACCGCCGAAAAGTGCTCTCGCTTGGCCTGGGAGTCGGTATCGCTGCCGCGCTGCCCGGTACCGCCTTCGCCACGGTCGACCCGAAGGAGCTGGTGGAGAGGTCGCTGTTCCGTCTCCCCGAGGCGCGTCCCGCGTCGCGTGAAGCCCTTGCCTCGGCCCTCGTCCAGGCCCGCAGCGTCTTCCAGGAAGCGCAGTACGGCCAGTTGAGCCGGACCCTGCCCTCTCTGATCTCCGGCTCCCTCGCTTCGCAGGCCCACGACATCGCGGCCCGTGCGTATGTCCTGCTCGCGCAGCTCGCGATCAAGAACCATCAGGGGCCCTTCGCCGGCATCGCCGCCGAAAGGGCGCGCGCGCAAGCTGAGTTGACCGGCAGTGCGGTGGTGATGGGCGAGGCCTCGCACTCCATGGGCGTCACGCTGCGGCGTGGCGGAGAGTACCTGGCGGCCATCGACCACCTCAGGCGGGCAGCGGACCGGCTCGGTGGGCACCCCGAGGAGCTCGCGATGCGGGGCACGCTGATGCTCACGGCCTCGTACAGCGCGGCGCAGGCCGGTTGGCGTTCTCAGGCAATGGAGTTGATCGGGCAGGCCGAGGAGACCGCGAAACGCCGGGAGGCGGCCGCGCAGCGGCTCTACATCCCCGGCGTGTTCGGCGAGGATCAGACGAGGGTCTTCCGGATCTCCGTCCACCATGCGCTGGGCGAGGATGACCAGGCCCTGACCTACGCGGAGAAGCTAGACCCCCGCCGGCTGCCGAACGCCGAGAGGCGCGGACGGATGTGCATGGACGTCGCCCGCGTGTGGCAGGGGCTCGCCGAGCCGCAGAAGGCGTTCCATGCGCTCCGGGCACTGGCGTCGTACGCGCCGGAGGAAGCGACCCGGCCCAAGGTCCGCGCCATCGCCTCCGAGTTGCTGGTGATGAACCCGGAGATGCCGGGCCTGCGGCGCTTCGCCCAGCGCACTGGAGCGGCCGTCTGACCGGGGATCCGATGCATACCGCGCCCCCTCCCGCCTGTGAGTGGGAGGGGGCGCGACCGTTCCGGTTCTGCTGTCAGCGGCCGATCACCGGGTAGTGGTCCGAGAGGTTGGAGTACGTGTAGGACTTGCCCCAGCTGGAGACCGTCCAGGGGGTCGACTCCTCCTTGACCACGTTGTTCTCCCAGCCCGCCGGGCGGGCGTTGCCCTTGCGGTAGAGGACGTAGTCCAGGTCCTCGCGGGGGTCCGTCGGGTAGCGGTAGTTGGCGATCGAGTTCTGCGCCGTGTCGAAGGAGTACGGGTGGCCCGTGCGGGTGTCGGCGCCGGCGAGGTCGGCGTCCGCGAGCATGGAGGCGTACTCCGGGGTGCGGGAGTCCACGTTCATGTCGCCCGCGACGATGACCTGCTCGTTCGCCGGGATGTTCTTGGCGTCGAGGAACGCGTCTATGTTCTTGAACTGGCGGCTGCGCATCTGCGCCGCCTCGCCCGCGCCGCAGCCCGGGTCGGTGGACTGGGCGTGGGTGCCGACGACGTGGACCTTGGCGCCGTTGACGTTCAGGACGACGTAGGCGAAGCCCTTGTTGGACCACCAGTCGGCGCCGCAGGCGTCCTTGTAGACCACCTGCTCCTTGCGCAGGATCGGCCACTTGCTGAGGATCGTGACGCCGCCGTCCTCGGGGGTGGTGGTGGAGTAGGAGCCGCCCGTGGCGTCCCAGCCGCTCTTGCTGCGGCCCACCACCGGGGTCTGGTACGGGTACTGCGCGGCCGAGTTGGCCTGCAGCGCGTCGGAGGCGCCGTTGTCGAAGGCCTCCTGGAGGACCACCACGTCGTGGCCCTGGAAGAAGGAGGCCCGGGGGATCTCCGCGGCCCGGTGGTCCTGGCCCCAGTTCGGGTAGAGGTTCTTGCTCATCAGGAACACGTTGTAGGTCAGGACGCTCAGTCGCGGGGCCTGCGCGGCGCTCTCGGCGGCGGTGGCGGAGGGCGCGGCGGTGAGGGCCAGGGTCGCGGCGGCCACCGCCGTGGCGGCGGCGCGGGTGCGGCGGTGGGAGATCTGCGGCATGGGGGTCTCCGTCAGTCCGGTGAATCCTGCGGGGAAGATCGACGCCGCAATCCAAGCAGCCGCGGTTACCTCTGGGTAACACCCGTGACAAGACTTTCTGTCCGGAGCGAGGACTTCTCCCGCTCGCATAATTGGTCCCATGGACCACACAGCCCGCATATCGCCCACCAGGCCCGGCAGGGGCCTCGATCCCGAGCCGCCGCCGCCCGGAGGGGTGCTGTGGTCGACCGCAGGGGACGTCCGCTCCCTGCTGACGCTGCCCGCCGCCTTCACCATGCAGGTCGCCCACCCGGCCGTCGGCGCCGGAGTCGACCAGTACTCCGTCTTCCGCACCGACCCCTGGGGCCGCGGCGAGCGCTCGCTGCGCTCCGTGATGCTGTGGGTCTACGGCGGACAGGAGGCCGTCGCCGAGGGGCGCCGGGTGCGCCGCCTGCACAAGGAGATCCAGGGAACCGACACCCGGGGCCGGCGCTACCACTCCCTGGACCCCGACTGCTACGCCTGGGTGCACGCCACCGGCTTCCCCGTCGCCCTGTACGCCGGGCGCTACCTGTTCCGCCCCATCACCCCCGCCCACGAGCGGCAGCTGTACGCGGAGTGGCTGAGGGTCGGGCGGATCCTCGGGCTGCGCGACCGGGACATGCCGCAGACCGTCGAGGAGTTCTGGCCCTACTACCGCCGGATGCTGGCCGAGGAGATCGAGCCCACTAAGGTCGCCCGCGAGCTGGTCGCGACCGATGCGGACCTGCCCCGCCCCGAGGTGGCCTCCCCGGTGCTGCGGCTGCTGCTGCGGATCACCTGGCCGGTCCTGCGGGCCGGCTACCTGCGCTTCCGGGCCTTCGTCACCGTCGGGTACATGCCGCCCGACGCGCGGGCCGCCATCGGCCTGGAGTGGACCCCCGCGCAGGAGCGCCGGCTCCGGCGGTTCAGCACGGCCGTACGGCTCCTCGTACCGGTGCTGCCGGAGCGGCTGCGCTACCTGCCGAGGGCCCGCGCCGCGCGGGCGCGGTGGCGCGCCGGCACCCGCTGACGGGTACCGGCGCGCGGGTCCGCGTACCGCCGTGGTTCAGTGCTCGTGGACCGTGTTCGTCGCGGCGATCTTCTTCCAGGACTTGGGCTCCGCGGCGGGCTTGGCTGCGGGTGTCTGGAGGGTGCGGGCGCCGGGCTTGGCGGCCGGGGTGGAGAAGGCCGGCTTGCCCGGGGTGTACAGCCAGGTCTCGAAGAGCTGGGCGAGCGGCTTGTTCGAGATCTTCTCCGCGTACCGGACGAAGTCCCCGACCTTGGCGTTGCCGTAGGCGCGCTCGGTCGGCCAGCCCTTGAGGATCTTGAAGAACTTCTCGTCGCCGACCTCGTTGCGCAGCGCCTGGATCGCGATCGCGCCGCGGTCGTACACGGCCCCGTGGAACTGGTTGTCCGGGCCCGGGTCACCCGGCTTGACCTGCCAGAACGGGTCCTCGGCCGGGCGGGAGGAGTACGCCCAGTCGGCGAGCTCCTGCGCGGTGCCCTCGCCCTCCTTCTCCGACCACAGCCACTGGCTGTAGCGGGCGAAGCCCTCGTTGACCCAGATGTCCTTCCAGTTGTCGACGGACACGCTGTCCCCGTACCACTGGTGGGCCAGCTCGTGCACGACCACCTGGATGTTCGCGCCGTTCGAGAACTGGCGCGGGCTGTAGAACGGCCGGGTCTGCGTCTCCAGCGCGAAGCCGCTGGGCACGTTCGGGACGTAGCCGCCCAGGGCGTTGAACGGGTACGGGCCGAAGACCCCCTCCAGCCACTCCGCGACCTCGCCGGTCCGCTCGACGCTCGCGCGCGCCGCGCCGGCGTTGTCGCCGAGGTCCTTGCTGTACGCGTTGAGGATCGGCAGGCCGTTCGCCGTCTTGTCGGTGGTGATGTCGAACTTGCCGATCGCGAGCGTCGCCAGGTACGTGGCCTGCGGCTTGTTCGACCGCCAGTTGTAGCGGGTCCAGCCCAGCTTCGAACTCTGCGACTGGAGCACGCCGTTGCTGATGGCCTGGGTGCCGTCCGGGACGTTGACGGACACGTCGAAGGTGGCCTTGTCGAGGGGGTGGTCGTTGCTCGGGAACCACCACGCCGCCGCGTCCGGCTCCTGCGCCGCCACGCCGCCGTCCGGGGTCCGCTGCCAGGCGGACCAGCCGTCGACCTTGAACTCGGAGGGCTTGCCCGCGTACTTGACGACGACCGTGGCCTGACGGTCCTTCTGGAGCGGCTGAGCCGGGGTCACTTCGAGCTCGTGGTCGCCCGAGGCCGCGAACTTCGCCTTGGCCCCGTTGACCCGGACCTCGCTGACCTTGAGCCCGAAGTCGAGGTTGAAGCGCGACAGGTCCTGCTTGGCGGTGGCCAGCAGGGTGGCCGTGCCCTCCAGCAGGTCCGTCTTCGGCTGGTACTGCAGGCGCAGGTCGTAGTGGGAGACGTCGTAGCCGCCGTTCCCGCTGGCCGGGTAGTAGGTGTCGCCGATACCCGGGGCGCCCGGACCCGCGCTGGCCGCCGACGCCGGGATCACCAGCAGGAGTGAGGCGGCCAGGACGCTCGGGGCGATGACTTTGCGGTGCACGAAGAGCTCCAAGGGGTAGGGGAGGCAGATCGGTTCGAGGTCTCGTCGTCCGACCGTATTCACCCGTGGCGCCTTAGGTCATGTCCATGGCTCCTGCTGTCACACGATCGCCATTCGGCCGTCATGATCAGGCGCCGGGCCGAGGAGGCGGAGGGGGCGGCTGACCTGGGAGTCCGTCATCGGATCCGGCGGCGGACGGGACGATTCCCCGGTTCGGCCGGGTGGGTGCGCGTGTTGACCATGCGTCAGAAGAGGGACGGGATTCGGACACCCGTGCGCCGCCGGCCCCGCTACGGGGGCGGTGTCCGCCGCGTGGCGGGGCGATTTCCGGCCGCCCGGGAGGTCCCCGGAGTGGCGGGGGCGCGCACGGCGCAGAGTGGCCCGATCGGCGGCCTTGCGGAACGCGGCCGGCTCATGCTCCGCCGGGCAGGGCGGCCAGTGCGGCGAGGGCCAGGTAGACGGCGCCCACCGCCCAGTGCTGCCGGGCCAGCGCCCTCGGGCTGCGCCGCAGCCACCGGCTGACGGCCCCGCCGGAGCAGGCGCAGACGACGTCGACGAGGGAGCCGAGCAGCAGGAACACCGCCCCCAGCAGTCGCATCCGGGCCTGCGGATCGGGCGCGCCCAGGCTCACGAACTGCGGGAAGAACGCCAGGAAGAACAGGGTGACCTTGGGGTTGAGCAGGTTCACCAGCAGCCCGTCGGCGTACGCGCGTCCCAGCCGTACGGGGACCTCCGCGCCGTCGGCCGCGAGGGCCGACGGGCCGCGGCGCAGGGCCCGTACGCCCAGGTGGAGCAGGTAGGCCGCGCCAGCGTACTTGAAGGCCGCGAAGGCGGCGGGGGAGCGGTTCAGCAGCTGCGCGACCCCCGAGACGGCGATCGCCAGGTGCGCCACCGTCGCGGTCTCCACCCCGGCCGCCGTGGCGAGGCCCGCCCGGCGGCCCTGGGAGGCGGCCCGCGTGACGATCAGGATCAGGTTCGGCCCGGGCAGCAGGATCAGGGCGGCGGAGGCGGCGACGAAGCCGAGCAGGGTGCTGGTGTCCATGCGTCTAGGCTGGCCGGAAAGGGTGCACGGCACCCGGGCCAATGGGGGGACGAGTGGACCGCTCCGCCGCGCGTGCGTGGACCGCGGGAGACCTGGACGGGGTGCTGGGCGGCTGGACCGCCGGCCCGGGGCCGCTCTACCGCCGCCTCGCCGGGGCCCTGGGGGCGGCCGTGCGCTCGGGCGACCTCGCGCCCGGGGACCGGCTGCCCGCCGAACGCCCCCTGGCGGCCGCGCTCGGCGTGAGCCGGGCCACCGTGGCCGACGCCTACGACACCCTGCGCGGCGCCGGCCTGGCGGTGAGCCGCCGGGGCAGCGGGACCCGGGTCGCCGGGCTGCCGCGGGCGGAGCTGCGGCCTGCCGACGGGCGGGTCCGCGGGGGCACCGGGGCCGCGCTGGTGCAGCGGCTCGTGGACGGGCCGGTGGAGGTGATCTCCCTCGCCGTGGCGGCCGAAGGCGCGGCCCCGGAGGTGCGGCGGGCCCTGACCGGGCTGCTGGCGGACGGGCTGGAACCGCTGCTCGCGCAGGCCGGCTACCACCCCGGCGGACTCCCGGAGCTGCGGGCGGCGGTCGCGGACCGGTACACCGGGCAGGGGCTGCGGACCACGCCGGACCAGGTCCTGGTCACCACCGGCGCCACCCAGGCCCTGGCGCTGGTCGCGCAGCTGTACGTACGTCGGGGGTCACCGGTGGTGGTCGAGAGCCCCGCCTGGCCGGGCTGCCTGGACGCCCTGCTGGCCGCCGGGGCCCGGTTGCGGCGGGTGCCGCTCGACGGGGACGGGGTGCGGGTGCCCGACTTCGCGCGGGCCCTGCCCGGAGCGGCGCTGGCCCATGTCACGCCGACCTACCACAACCCCACCGGGGTGCTGATGTCGGCGGCCCGGCGGCTGCGGACCGCGGAGCTGTGCGCGCGGGAAGGGGTGCCGCTGGTGGAGGACCTGGCCTACGACACCCTGCTCTGGGACGTCCCGGAGCCCGGCCCGGTGGCGCGGTACGCCCCCGCCGGGGCGGAGGTGCTGAGCGTCGGCTCGCTCGCCAAGGCCGCCTGGGGCGGGCTGCGGATCGGCTGGGTGCGGGGGCCGGCCGCGGTGGTGGAGCGGCTGGCCCGGCTCAAGGCCCTGGCGGACCTGGGCAGTCCGCTGCTGGACCAGGCGCTGGCCGCGCGGCTGCTGCCGGGCGTGGACGCGCTGCGGGCAAGGCGGGCGGGTGTGCTGCGGGAGCGCCTGGCCCTGCTGGAGTCCCTCCTGCGGGCGGAGTTGCCCGACTGGCGGTGGCGACGGCCCGACGGCGGCGGGGCGTTGTGGCTCGAACTCCCCGACGGGGCGGACGCGTCGGTCTTCGCGCGCGTGGCACTGCGCCACGGGGTGGAGCTCGTCCCGGGCTCGGCCACCGACCCCTCCGGCGCCCACGACGCGTACGTCCGGCTGCCGTTCACCCTCCCGCAGGCCCGCCTGGAAGCCCTTACGGCCCGCCTGGGCCGCTCCTGGACCGCCTTCCGCGGCACGGCGCCCGCGCCGCGCGGCTACGAGCCCGAGGAGCTCTCCTCGGTGGAGCGGGCCTTGTCCAGGAGCTCCTCGTAGGGTGCCTGGTCCCCGGAGCCGCGGATCTTCGAGAGGCCGTACTTGTCGATGAGCGGCTTGTTGTAATGGGGGTTCTGCGGATCGAAGGCGATCTTGGTGCCGGGTGGCGATATGGCGACGTCTATGCGTGAGCGGTCGCCACTGGGGACCCGCCATACGTTGATGTGCTGCCGGCCTCGGGCGATGTTGAGGATCTCGCTGCTGTTCGATATGTCGGAATCATTTCTGTATTGCGCGTTCTCGGGTTCTTCCGGGCGCCATTTGCCCTCTCTCTGGAGTACCTTCATGGTCGCCCGGGATTGTTCGTACTCAGGGGCCAGGGTCATCCTGTCCCTCCTGATCACATACGCCTCGGTCTGAGCCTTGAGCACCTCGAAATTGGCCCTGTTCGGATCCTTGAGGTTCCTGAGATTGTCGATCTCGATGACCACGTCCTGTGCGACCAGTTCCCCCGGGTTCAGTTCGCGCCCCGCCGGCGTGACGAATTCACCGTCGTATATCAGCGTGTCGGCAGTGGATTCGTCCTTGGACATGTCGCTCGCGGTCCCGCCGTGGATCCAGTAGATACTGCCGAGGACGTAGACGGGCACGCGCCCGTCGTTCTTCACGTACACGTGGACCGTGACGTGCAGCGGCGCCCCTTGGGAGGCCCGGGTCGCCCCCGTGATCTCGGCGCCGCTCGTTATCAACGGCATGGTCGCGTAGGGGACGTACACCTGCGAGTACGCCAGGTTGATGCTGGCCAGCAGGGTGGGGATGAGGGCGCCGATCGCGATCCGCTTGGGGTGGCGCAGTCCCTTCCACGCCCGGCACCGGATGATTTCGATCCCGGCGAGTACCGACCCGGCGAGGAAGGATATTCCGACCACGGTCCAGCCGGTGAAGTACTCGCCCCTCTGCAGGAGGAGCAGCGAGGAGCTGCAGAGGAAGACGATCACCACTCCGGCAAGGACGACCACCCCCGAATAGACCTTCTCCCGCTTGTGCCAGTAGTCGAGAGTGGCCACCGCGGCAGCCAACTCCACCAAAGCCGCGGCCAGCACGGAATATCCCGCCAGTCTGCCGCCGAAGGTGAGGGCGTTGCGGCAGTCCATCCAGCCGATCCAGGCGAGCAGGCAGGCGGTCGCGATGAACCCGGCGAACATGAGACCGCCGACCGTTCGCCGCTGTACGGTCCGGTCCGGCCAGACCGTGCTGTCTCCGCCGCGCCAATGGGCGGGGTGCCCGCAGGACAGCCCCGCACGGTGCAGGAGCTCTTGGAATTCCACCAGGGACCGCGCCTTGCCCGCTGTCTTGCCGTTGACCGTGACTTTTCTCCAGCCGAGGCAGTCAGGCGCACCCACGGATACCTCGGGTGTGTTCGCCATGGGACCAGCCTGCCGCGTGTCCGTCGTCGGCGCCCCCGGAGGCGGAGCGCGTCCCCCGCACCGGGGGCACGCCCAACCGGGGTGCGCCGGATGTGGTTTGGGGAGAAACTGGTGATGGCGTGTCCGTGTCGCTCGTCCTCAGAGGAGCTCCCATGCGTACACGATTCTTCGGCCTTCTCGCCGCCGCGCTCCTGGCAGCTCTCGGCGCCATGGGCCCCACCGCGCAAGCCGCCACACCCGTCATCGACGGCCCGACCTGTGTGCACGGCGGCGGAACGGTGGAGTACGACTCCGCTTCCGGCCTGT
Source organism: Streptomyces sp. NBC_00158 (assembly GCF_045160885.1). Taxonomy (NCBI): domain Bacteria; kingdom Bacillati; phylum Actinomycetota; class Actinomycetes; order Kitasatosporales; family Streptomycetaceae; genus Streptomyces; species Streptomyces sp. NBC_00158. Next base: position 962,118 of record NZ_CP108161.1, on the reverse strand, counting down.
GGATCTGTGTGAAGGGCGATTACGACGGCGAATCCATCACCTGACCGGAAAGGACCGAGGGGCTCCCCGCGACCGTCACCGGTACCTGCCACAATTGACAGCCTTCCACGCAAACGCACGAAGGCAGGCGGGACCGCACAGTGACCATGTCCATCGAAGGCAGGATCGCCGAGGAGCTCGGCGTACGGGAACGGCAGGTCAAGGCCGCCGTCGAGCTGCTCGACGGCGGCTCCACCGTGCCGTTCATCGCGCGCTACCGCAAGGAAGCGACCGAGATGCTCGACGACGCCCAGCTGCGCACCCTGGAGGAGCGGCTGCGGTACCTGCGCGAGCTGGAGGACCGGCGCGCCGCGATCCTCGACTCCGTACGCGAGCAGGGCAAGCTCGACGCCGAGCTGGAGGCCCGCATCGCCGCCGCCGACACCAAGGCCCGGCTGGAGGACATCTACCTCCCGTTCAAGCCCAAGCGCCGCACCAAGGCCCAGATCGCCCGCGAGGCCGGCCTGGCACCCCTCGCCGAAGGCCTGCTCACCGACCCGTCCGTCGAGCCGGCCGCCGCCGCGGCCGCGTTCGTGGACGCTGACAAGGGCGTCGCCGACCCCGCCGCGGCCCTGGAGGGCGCCCGCGCCATCCTCACCGAGAAGTTCGCCGAGGACGCCGACCTGATCGGCGACCTCCGTGAGCGCATGTGGGGCCGCGGCCGGCTCGCCGCGAAGGTCCGCGAGGGCAAGGAGGAGGCGGGCGCCAAGTTCTCCGACTACTTCGACTTCGCCGAGCCCTTCACCGCCCTCCCCTCGCACCGCGTCCTCGCCATGCTGCGCGGCGAGAAGGAGGACGTCCTCTCCCTGGACCTGGAGCCCGAGGAGCCTTCCGACATCCCCGGACCCTCCACGTACGAGGGCCTGATCTCCCGCCGCTTCGGCATCGCCGACCGCGACCGCCCCGGCGACAAGTGGCTCGCCGACACCGTCCGCTGGGCCTGGCGCACCAAGATCCAGGTACACCTCGGCATCGACCTGCGGACCCGGCTGCGCGCCGCCGCCGAGGACGAGGCCGTACGGGTCTTCGCCGCCAACCTGCGCGACCTGCTGCTCGCCGCTCCCGCCGGCACCCGCGCCACGCTCGGCCTGGACCCGGGCTTCCGCACCGGCGTCAAGGTGGCCGTCGTCGACGCGACCGGCAAGGTCGTCGCCACCGACGTGATCCACCCGCACGTCCCGGCCAACAAGTGGGACGAGTCCATCGCCAAGCTCGCCCGCCTCGCGAAGGAGCACGCGGTCGAGCTGGTCGCCATCGGCAACGGCACCGCCTCCCGCGAGACCGACAAGCTCGCCGGGGACCTCATCACCCGCCACCCCGAGCTGAAGCTCACCAAGGTGATGGTCTCGGAGGCCGGCGCCTCCGTGTACTCCGCCTCGGCCTTCGCCTCGCAGGAACTCCCGGACATGGACGTGTCCCTGCGCGGCGCCGTCTCGATCGCCCGCCGCCTCCAGGACCCCCTCGCCGAACTGGTCAAGATCGACCCGAAGTCCATCGGAGTCGGCCAGTACCAGCACGACCTGGCCGAGGTGAAGCTGTCCCGCTCGCTCGACGCGGTCGTCGAGGACTGCGTGAACGGCGTCGGCGTCGACGTCAACACCGCCTCCGCCCCGCTGCTCTCCCGGGTGTCGGGCATCAGCGGCACCCTCGCCGAGAACATCGTCGCCCACCGCGACGCCAACGGCCCCTTCCGCAGCCGCAAGGGCCTCAAGGACGTGGCGCGCCTCGGTCCGAAGGCGTACGAGCAGTGCGCCGGCTTCCTGCGGATCCGGGGCGGGGACGACCCGCTGGACTTCTCCAGCGTGCACCCCGAGGCGTACCCCGTGGTCCGGGCCATGGGCAAGGCGGCGGGCGCCGAGGTGGCGGCCCTGATCGGCAACACCTCCGTGCTGAGCTCGCTGCGGCCCGAGCAGTTCGTCACCGAGGCGTTCGGCCTGCCCACCGTCACCGACATCCTGCGCGAGCTGGAGAAGCCGGGCCGCGACCCGCGCCCCGCCTTCAAGACGGCCACCTTCAAGGAGGGCGTCGAGAAGATCGGCGACCTGGCGCCCGGCATGATCCTCGAAGGGGTGGTCACCAACGTGGCCGCCTTCGGAGCCTTCATCGACATCGGCGTCCACCAGGACGGACTCGCGCACGTGTCGGCCCTGTCGAAGACCTTCGTCAAGGACCCCCGCGACGTGGTGAAGCCGGGCGACATCGTCCGGGTCAAGGTCATGGACGTGGACATCCCGCGCAAGCGGATCTCGCTCACCCTGCGGCTGGAGGACGAGGCGGGCGCCGAGCGCGGCGCCGGCGCGCCCCGGCAGCGGGACGAGCGCCAGGGCGAGCGCCGGGGCGGCGGCGGGCGGCCCCCGCAGCAACGCGGCGGCCAGGGCCAGGGCCAGGGGCAGGGGCAGGGGCAGGGGCAGGGCCGGCGCGGCGGCGGCGACGGCCGGCGCCAGGGCGCGGGCGGCCAGGGCGGCCAGGGCGGCCAGGGCGGCGGCGGGCAGCGCTCCGGCGCCCCGGCCCCCGCGAACAGCGCCATGGCCGACGCCCTGCGCCGGGCCGGCCTGACCGGACCCGAGGAGGGCCGGGGGCGCCGGTAACGGCACGCCGGGGCACGGCCCGGGGACCGCCACCGGCAGGAGTGGCCGAATAGCCACCCCGCCGGGGGAACCTCCTTGCCAACTCCCCGGAATGATCGGTAGGGATGACGGAACGCCCGTTCGCACGCGCGGACGGGCGTTCCCCCTTTTTCCTCCTCCGGGACCACCCGCCCCGGGGCCGCCCCAAGGCACAGGACGCCATGCCGATGCCCACCCCCCACGCCTACCGACGCTGCCCGAGAAAGGCTCCGAAGAGGGAACGCATGCCCTATCGGGATCTCAGCCTGCGCAAACGGTGCGAGACGATTCTCGGTCACCTGGACCTGGCGACCCCTTTCTCCCTGGAAGGCCTGTGCACGCACATGGCCGACCGGCGCGGCCGCCCCATCCGGCTGCACCCGCTGCCCAGGGAGGCCGCCGAATCAGGCGTCTGCGGGCTGTGGGTCGGCACCGAGACCGTGGACTACGTGTTCTACGAGGCGCAGACCACCCCCCTGCACCGGGAGCACATCGTGCTCCACGAGCTCGGACACATCCTCTTCGGCCACCACTCCCTGGAGGGCGAGGAGACCGACGGCCGGGCCCCCGTCGTCCGCGGCCGCACGAACTACACCACCCGCCAGGAGCAGGAGGCGGAGATGCTCGCGAGCATGATCCGCATCCGCACCCCCACCACGGGCCACCCCCGCCGCGGCACCGCCCCCCGGGGAGCCCTGGCCCGCCTGGAGTCCGCCATGGGCTACGTCCGGGGCCACCGCGATGGCAGCTGAACTCGCCGCCGCCGGCGACTGGCTCGCCGTCCCCGGCGTGGTCTGCCTCTGGATCGCCGTCCTGCTCCGCGCCCCCGGCGCGCTGCGCTCCCCCGAACAGCGCGGACTGTGGCTGGCCGTCGCCACCGCGGCCGCCGCGATGACCCTGAACCTGCCCGCCGTCGTCACGTACGCCATGAGCCGCGAGCCCTCGTACGCCCACACCGTCGGCATCGTCCGCAACCTCATCGGCGTCCTGTCGGCGGGCGCCGTGCTCTACTTCGTCGCCGCCGCCACCCGCGGACGCAGGCTCCAACTCGCCTCCTGGGCGGGCACGGTGCTCTGGTTCGCCGTCCTCATCACCCTGGACGCCGCCGCCGCCGGGCACGGCACGCACGCCATCCCGGCCGCCGGACTGCCGGTGCCCTCCCTCGCGTACTGGCTCGTGCTGATCTCCGCCCACCTGATAGCCAACACCATCTGCGTCTTCGTCTGCTCGCGCTACGGCCGCCGCTCGGAGAGCCGCGCACTCGCCCTGGGACTGCGGCTGTTCGGCCTCGGCACCGCACTGGCCTGGGCGTTCTGGTTCGCGTACCTGCTCAAGGCCCTCTTCGGCAGCACCTGGGCGATGCCCGCCCTGCCGCTGCTGATGAACCTGCACGGCCTGCTGCGCGCCGCCGCGATCCTCGTGCCCACCGCGTTCGCGCTGCGCCGCACCCTCGCCGACACCGCCACCGCCTGGCGGCTGTGGCCGCTGTGGCGGGACCTGGTCCAGGCCGTCCCGTACGTGGTCCTCACCGAACCCCGCACCGGGCGGCTGCTGGAACTGCTCTGGCCGCCCGTGCCGCGCAACCTGCTCGTCTACCGCAAGGTCATCGAGACCCGCGACGCGATCCTGATCCTGGGGGAGTACGTCACCCCGGGCGTCCCGGAGCTCGCCCGCGGCCACGTCGCCGGCCGGGGCGTCCCCGAGCAGCGGCGCACCGCCGCCGCGCTGGCCTGCGTGCTGAAGGAGGCCCGGCGGGTGAAGCTCGCCGGACTGCCCGGCCAGCCGCCGCCGCAGGCCCCCGCGCTGGACCTGCCGGCCGTGATGCAGGACTCCGCCGAGGGCGGGGACCTGGAGGACGAGGCCAGGTTCCTGGTGGACGTCGCCCAGGCCTACGCCTCGCCCGCGGCCGCCGCCTTCGCCCCGGCCACCCGCACCGCCTGAACGACCCGCACCGCCTGAACGACCCGAACCACCTGAACCATCCGAACGGCCTGAACCACCGAACCACCAGGGAGCCGGCACACGTGCCCACCACCGTACTGATCACCGGGGCCAGCGCCGGCCTCGGCGCCGCCTTCGCGCGGGCCTTCGCCGCCAAGGGCTGCGACCTCGTCCTCGTCGCCCGGGACAAGAGCCGTCTGGAGGCCCTGGCCGCCGGACTGGCCCGGGACAACGGCGCCGTCTGCGAGGTGCTGCCCGCCGACCTGCTCGACCCCGCCGCCCTCGCCACCGTCACCGACCGGCTCGCCGACACCGCGCGGCCCGTCGACGTCCTGGTCAACAACGCCGGATTCGGCCTGCCCGCGCCTTACCCGTACAACCCGGTGGAGGACGAGGAACGGATGCTCGACCTCCTCGTCAAGGTCCCGCTCCGGCTCACCCACGCGCTCCTGCCGGGCCTGCGCGAACGCCGCCGGGGCGCCGTGCTCAACGTCTCCTCCGTCGCGGGCCTGCTCCCGACCGGCACCTACGGGGCGGCCAAGGCCTGGATCACCGCCTTCAGCGAGTCCCTGCGGATCGACATGGAGCCCTACGGGGTCCGCGTGCTCGCGGTCGTCCCCGGCTTCACCCGCACCGAGTTCCAGGAACGCGCCGGAATGGACGTCAGCGCCCTGCGCGACGCGGTCTGGCTGGAGCCCGAGGCCGTGGTCGCCAAGGCCCTGCGCGACCTCGCCCGCCGCCGCCCGATCAGCGTCACGGGCCGCCACTACCGGGCGTACGCCTTCGCGGTCCGCCACCTGCCGCGCACCTTCGTGGCGCGCCGGATGGCCCGCGACCGGCGTCCCCCGGCCGCCCGGCGGGACTGAGCGGTCCGGTTTGCGCGACCGGGGTCCGGGCAGCAGCCTGGCGAGGGGGACATCCGCCCGGGGGTGAGGAGGACCTGTCATGGACGAGCAAGGCGGAGCCGGAGGCGTCCCGCTCCACGGCGAGGACGCGGCGCACCACCGCAAACCGCACGTCCGGCGGGACCGGCCGTCCCGGGAACCCGGGCCGGAGCCGGACCTGGCACCCGTGCGGCGCGAGGACACGGACGAGGCGAGCCGCCTCGACCGCCCCGACGGCCGGGACCAGGACCCCGGCGAGCCGCGCAGGCACCGCCGGCACGGCAAGGGCCCGGACGAGTTCTAGCCGCGCCCCCCCGGCGGGCTCAGAGCTCGGTGACCTTGCCCGCCGCGACTTCCAGCCTGCGCGTCACGTGCACCGCGTCCAGCATCCGGCGGTCGTGCGTCACGAGCAGCAGCGTGCCCTCGTAGGCCTCCAGGGCCGACTCCAGCTGCTCGATCGCCGGCAGGTCCAGGTGGTTCGTCGGCTCGTCCAGGACCAGCAGGTTCACCCCGCGCCCCTGGAGCAGCGCCAGCGCCGCCCGGGTGCGCTCGCCGGGCGACAGGGTCGCCGCCGGGCGCAGCACGTGCGCCGCCTTCAGGCCGAACTTGGCCAGCAGCGTACGCACCTCCGCCGGCTCGGTGTCCGGAACGGCCGCGCAGAACGCCTCCAGCAGCGGTTCGTCGCCGAGGAACAGGCCGCGCGCCTGGTCGACCTCCCCGACCAGGACGCCCGAACCGAGGACCGCCGAGCCGGAGTCCGGGGCCAGCCGGCCCAGCAGGACCGCGAGCAGGGTGGACTTGCCGGCGCCGTTGGCCCCGGTGATCGCCACCCGGTCCGCCCAGTCGATCTGCAGGCTCGCCGGGCCGAAGGAGAAGTCGCCGCGCTCGACCGCCGCCTCGCGCAGGGTGGCGACCACCGAGCCGGAGCGCGGCGCCGACGCGATCTCCATCCGCAGCTCCCACTCCTTGCGGGGCTCCTCGACGACCTCCAGGCGCTCGATCGCGCGCTGCGTCTGGCGGGCCTTGGCGGCCTGCTTCTCGCTGGACTCGCCGCGCAGCGCCTTGCTGATCTTGTCGTTGTCGCTCGACTTGCGGCGGGCGTTGCGCACGCCCTTGTCCATCCAGTTGCGCTGCATCTGCGCACGGCCCTCGAGCGCGGACTTCTTGTCCGCGTACTCCTCGAACTCCTCGCGGGCGTGGCTGCGGGCCCGCGCGCGCTCCTCCAGGTACGACTCGTAGCCGCCGCCGTAGAGGTTGATCTGCTGCTGGGCCAGGTCCAGTTCGAGGACCTTGGTGACGGTCCGGGTCAGGAACTCGCGGTCGTGGCTGATGACCACCGTGCCCGCGCGCAGGCCCGTCACGAACCGCTCCAGCCGCTCCAGACCGGCCAGGTCCAGGTCGTTGGTGGGCTCGTCGAGCAGGAACACGTCGTAGCGGGACAGGAGCAGCGACGCGAGGCCGGCGCGGGCGGCCTGGCCGCCGGACAGGGCCGACATCGGCAGGTCCAGACTCACCGCCAGGCCCAGCTCGTCCGCGACCTCCTGGGCGCGTTCGTCGAGGTCGGCGCCGCCCAGGTCCAGCCAGCGGTCGAGGGTGTCCGCGTACGCGTCGTCCGCGCCCGGGGTGCCGTCCACCAGCCCCTGCGTGGCCTCGTCCAGCGCCGCCTGCGCGGCGGCCACGCCGGTCCGGCGGGCGAGGAACTCCCGAACCGACTCGCCCTCGCGGCGCTCCGGCTCCTGCGGGAGGTGGCCGACGGCCGCGCCGGGCGGGGAGAGCCGCAGCTCACCGGTCTCCGGGGTGTCCAGCCCGGCGAGCAGGCGCAGCAGGGTCGACTTCCCGGCGCCGTTGACGCCGACGAGTCCGATGACGTCGCCGGGCGCGACGACGAGGTCGAGGCCGGCGAAGAGCGTGCGCTCACCGTGCGCGGCGGTGAGGTTCTTGGCGACGAGGGTTGCAGTCATGATGCCCCGATCCTATCGGCGCGCCGCCGCCCTACCCGCCGATCAGCCGCAGGCCCGCCCACAGGGCCGTGACCGCCGCCGCGAGGGAGAGCGGCGTGGTGAGGAGCCCGAGCCGGGTGAACTCGCCGAGGCGGACGTCCTCGCCGTGCGCGTGCAGGAGCCGCCGCCACAGCAGGGTGGCCAGGGAGCCGACGTACGTGAGGTTCGGGCCGATGTTCACGCCGATCAGCACGGCCAGCACCACCCCCGGCCCGCCGGGCGCGGCCAGCGGCAGCAGCGCGAGCACCGCGGGCAGGTTGTTGATCAGGTTGGCGAGCACGGCGGCCACCCCGGCCACGGCCAGCAGCGCGGGCAGCGCGTCCCCGTCGGGCAGCAGCCACTCCAGCCCGTCCCCGAGCCCGTGGCCCACCACGGCCCGTACGACCACCCCCAGCGCCAGCACGAACAGGCAGAACGCGGGCGCGGTGGAGGCCGCCAGCCGCCGCGGGGTCGTCTCGCGGCGCCACAGGGCCCGTACGCCCAGCGCCACCGCACCTGCCAGCGCGGCCCAGGCGGGACTGGCCCCCGCGAGGGAGGCCAGGGCGAAGCCGGCCAGGGTCAGCAGCAGTACGACGAGGGCGAACCGCGGCACCGGCGCGGGCTCCGCCGCCTCCGGGCCGTGCTCGGGCGGGGCCGCCAGGTCGGCCCGGAAGAAACGGCGGAACACCGCGTACTCCACCGCGATCGCGACCGCCCAGGGCAGCGCCATCAGGGCCGCGAACCGGGTGAAGGTGAGCCCGCTCGCGGCGAAGGCCAGCAGGTTCGTCAGGTTCGACACGGGCAGCAGCAGCGAGGCCGAGTTCGCCAGGTGCGCGGTGGCGAACACGTGCGGGCGGGGCCGGGCGCCCAGCCGGGCCGAGGTCGCCAGCACCACCGGCGTCAGCAGCACCACCGTGGCGTCCAGGCTCAGCGCTGCGGTGACCGCCGAGGCCACCAGGAACACCCCGCCCAGCAGTCCTGCCGCGCCCCGCCCGGCCGCCTGCCGGGCCACGGCCGCCCCGGCGGCCCGGAACAGCCCCTCGTCCGCGCACAGCTGGGCGAGGGCCAGGATCACGGCGAGGAAGCCCACCACCGGCAGCAGCTCCCGCGTCTGCGCCCAGGCGTCGGCGGGCGACACCACCCCCAGGGCGACGAGCAGCCCGGCGGCCGGCACGGCGGCCGCCGCCTCGGGGAGCCCGCGCGGGCGCAGCACGGCGAAGGCGAGCACGGCGAGCAGCAGGACGACGGAAAGGGACTCGGCGAGGACGGTGTTCAGGACGGGACTCCGGACGGCGCGGCGGGACCGCCCAAGGATCGCATCCCGTCCCCGCCGGTGTCCGAATAGGTGGGACAGCCGTCATTGCGGCCATCCGCCGCCGGTCACAGGATGGAGGCATGTCACCGCGAAACGTGCTCGTCGTCCTCTACGACGGGGTGCAGAGCCTGGACGTCACCGGCCCCGTCGAGGTCTTCGACGGCGCACGCCGCTTCCCGGGGGAGGAGGGGTACGCCATCCGCACCGCCTCCCTCGGGGGCGCGCCGGTACGCACCAGCAGCGGACTGACCCTGCTGCCGGACGGTGACCTGGAGGGCGCCCGTCCCGGCCAGGGGACCACCCTCCTGGTGCCGGGCGGCCGCCACACGGCGGACTTCGAACCGAGGCTCACCGACTGGCTGCGCGCGTACGGGGGCCGCGCGGGGCGGCTGGTGTCGGTCTGCACCGGGGGACTGCTGCTGGCCGAGGCAGGGCTGCTGGACGGCCGGCGGGCCACGTCTCACTGGTCGGTGTGCGAGCGGATGGCCCGGGACTACCCCCGGGTGTCGGTTGAGCCGGACCCCATCTACGTCCGCGACGGCCCCGTCGCCACCTCGGCGGGGGTCACCGCGGGGATCGACCTCGCGTTGGCGCTGGTGGAGGAGGACCTCGGGCGGGACGCGGCGCTGGTGATCGCCCGGCACCTGGTGGTGTTCCTGCGCCGCCCGGGCAACCAGGCGCAGTTCAGCGCGCAGCTCGCGGCGCAGACGGCGAGGCGGGAGCCGTTGCGGGACGTCCAGCAGTGGATCACCGAGCACCCGGACGGCGACCTGAGCGTGGAGGCCCTGGCGGCCCGGGCGGCGCTGTCGCCGAGACACTTCGCGCGGGCCTTCCAGGCGGAGACGGGGGTGACGCCGGGGCGGTACGTGGAGCGGGTACGGGTGGAACACGCGCGGAGGCTCCTGGAGGAGGGCGGGGAGGGGGTCGCGCAGATCGCCCGCTCGTGCGGCTACGGCACCCCGGAGGCACTCCGCCGCGCCTTCGTCAAAACCCTGGGCCAACCCCCGGCCGAATACCGCCGCCGCTTCGGCCGCCGGGCCCTTCCTTCTTGACGCGGCCCTCGCACCGCTCGGCCGCAGGCGGCCTCCCGGGCTTCGGCCCGCTGCGCCGGACTCCGTCCGTCCCCTCCTTGACGCGCCGCTCGCGCCGCTCAGCGCCGGCGCGCTTCCCGGGCTTCGCGCCGCTGCGCCGGACTCCGTCCGTCGGCCCGCTGGGCGGGGCCGGTGCCCGTGGCCGAGGTCCGGCCGTCGGGTGCGGGCCGGTGCCGTTGGCTGGGGCCGGTGGGTCGGGTGCGGGTGCGTTGCCGCTGCGCGGAGCCGGGTTCCCCTACCCGCCCTTCGCCCGTTCCCCGGGCTGCGCCCGGACCCCTTCTGGGGGCTCCGCCCCCAGACCCCCAGCGCCTCAAACTCCCCCAGCTACCGCTGGGAGGTGCCCCCAGGCGGGGCTGGAATTCGCGCAGCGAATTTCCAGCCCGCGCGGCGTTTGAGCGCACCGGGCGCGGAGCGCACGGTACCGGGGTCAGGGGCGGAGCCCCTGGGAACGGTGGAAGTGGGGGTCCCCCCCGGACGGAGTCTGGGGGAGGGTAGGGGACCCCGCCCCGCGCAGCGGCCCACCCACCCGCACCCGACCCACCGGCACCCGCCACCCGAACCGACCCCGCCCCGGCGCCGCACCGCGCGAGCGGCGCGTGAAAAAGGCGTGCCGCCGGGGGCGTCGCGGGCGTTGTACCGGCGCCCGGCCCGCACACAAGCTTCCGCCCCGCCGAACAGGGGCGGCCTACCGCTCCGGAGGAGCCATGCAGATCGCCGTACTGCTCTACGACCGTTTCACCGCGCTCGACGCCGTCGGGCCCTACGAGACCCTCAGCCGGATTCCCGACGCCGAGACCGTGTTCGTGGCGGAGCGCCCCGGTCCGGTCCGGACGGACAACGGGGTGCTGGGGCTCGTCGCCGACAAGGCGCTCGACCAGGTGACCCGGCCGGACATCGTCATCGTGCCCGGCGGGCCGCACCCCGAGGTGGAGATGAAGAACTCCGCCGTGCTCGACTGGCTGCGGGCCGTGGACGCCACGACCACCTGGACCACCTCCGTGTGCACCGGCTCGCTGCTCCTCGCCGCCGCCGGGCTGCTCGACGGTCGGCGGGCCACCAGCCACTGGCTCTACCTCGACAAGCTGGTGCCCTTCGGCGCCGAGCCCACCGGCGAGCGGGTGGTCTTCGACGGCAAGTACGTCACCGCCGCCGGGGTGTCCTCGGGCATCGACATGGGGCTGGGGCTGCTCGGCCGGATCTCCGGGGACGAGTACGCCCAGGCCGTGCAGCTGCTGTGCGAGTACGACCCGCAGCCGCCCTACGACGCCGGCTCCCCGGAGAAGGCCCCGGCCGAGCTGGTGGCCCGGATGCGCGCCGCCAACCCGCTCAGCTAGGACGCCAGCCGAAGGCGGGGGCCCGGCGCTCCAGGAACGCGGCGACACCCTCCGCGGTGTCGCCGCTCGCGGCGGCCTGGGCCGCCCAGTACGCGTCCCGGTCGGTGCGGCCGTCCGCGAACTCCTTGGCGGCGGCCTGGGTCAGCCGCGAGCGGGCGGTCAGGGTCCGGGCGAAGGCGGCGACCCGCTCCTCCAGGCCGCCCGCAGGAAGCAGCTCGTTCAGGAACCCGGCCCGCAGGGCCGTCTCCGCCCCTATCAACTCCGCCGAGAACAGCAGGTACTTGGCCCACGAGGGGCCGACCACCGAGGCCAGCCGCCGGGTGGAGGAGGCCGGGTAGACGATGCCCAGCTTCGCCGGGGTCACCCCGAACGACGAGCCCTCCTCCGCGAAGCGCAGGTCGCACGCCGCCGCCAGCTGGCTGCCGCCGCCCACGCAGAACCCGCGGATGGCCGCCAGCGTCGGCCTGGGGAAGGCCGCGAGGGCCTCCTCCGCCGCCACGGACAGGGCCTGCGGGTCGTCCCCGCCGGTGAGCGAGGAGATGTCGGCCCCGGCGCAGAAGGTCGGACCGGCCCCGGTCAGCACCAGCACCCGTACGGCCTCGTCCCCGGCGAGCAGCTCCAGCAGCTCCGGCAGCGCCCGCCACATCGAGGCGGTCATGGCGTTCCGCTTGGCCGGGTGCGAGATGACGACGGTGGCGACCCCGTCGGCAATCGTGTGGTGGAGGGCTGCGTCCATGCGCCGGATGCTATCCCGGGCGGCCGATCCTATGATCAAGGGGAGTCCGACCCCGGGGGGTGCCGAGGAGGTGGCACGTCCATGGGCGCCGACCACAGCGACCCGGACCCGCGACAGCGGGAGAAGAAGCAGCTGAAGCGCGGCTTCGGCCTGCTGGCCCTGCTCGGGGTGATCCTCGTGCTGGCCGGCCTGGTGGGCCTGGTCTACACGGGCGTGGCCACCCTGACCTCGATGTTCCTCTTCGGCTGGCTGCTGCTCATCGGCGGCGTCGTCGGTCTCGCGCAGGCCGTGCAGTCGAGGGGGACGAACTACTTCTGGCTCGCGGTCATCGTCGCGGCCGTCAACCTGGCCGCGGGCTTCGTGATCCTGCGCCGCCCGGAGGCGAGCGCCGAGGCCCTGACCATGTTCGCGGCCCTGCTGTTCCTCACCGGCGGGGTGTTCCGTCTCGTCGGCGCGCTGGTGGTGCGCGGCTCGAACTTCGGGATCTCCCTGGTCCAGGGTGCCTTCGGGCTACTGCTGGGCATCCTGATCCTCTCCAGCTGGCCCGGCAGCAGCCTCTACGTGATCGGAACCTTCTTCTCGCTCGCCCTGCTGTTCGACGGGCTGAGCCTGGTGGGGCTGGGCATGGGTGCCCGCCGGATCCTCGGCCTGGTCAGGGACGATGAGGCGGCGGGTGGGCCGGGCGCGGTGGGCGGGACGCCGCAGGCGGCCGGGAAACGGCCCGCACCGGATCAGGAACAGACCAACAACTGACTCTGTCATAAACCAGTGGTCAGAAAGCGTCCGATTGACGCTGACTTCTGGTCAGCGGCGCGGTCCGGACCAGGGTGTTCCCCACTCTTGACACGTGGAGACGATCGAGCGCGAAGACGGGGGCCGGAAGATGGACGACAGCGGGAGCATCCCGCCGGCCGGGGGAGGTGAGGTGTCGGCTCCGGCCGACCCCCTCGCTTACGAGGGAGTGTGGCGCTTCACCGCGCCCGCGGTTGAAGAATCCGTTCCGCAGGCCCGCCGCGCGGTGCGCGACCTGCTCGGCCGCCAGGGGGTGCCGGCCCAGCAGGACCTGGTGTACTCCCTGCTGCTGATCGTCTCCGAACTGGTGACGAACTCGGTCCGGCACGCGGCCCTGCTCTCACCCGAGGTCGCCGTCGAGGTGGCGGTGGGCCGGGAATGGGTACGGGTGGCCGTCGAGGACAACCACCCGTACCGGCCTAAGGCGCTGGAGGCCGACTTCGGCCAGACCGGCGGCCGGGGCCTGCTGCTGGTCCGGGAGATCACCCTGGAGGCCGGCGGGGTGTGCGACGTGGAGCACACCGCGACCGGCGGCAAGGTGATCTGGGCGGCCCTGCCGCTCGCCGCCCCGGCTCCCGGGATCTGACCACCGGGGATCCGACCCCTGGGGATCCGACCCCTGGCACCCGGCCCCGGGACCCGGCCGCCGGGACGGCCGTCCCGGACGTCCGCACCTGAACGGCGCAGCGGCTACCAGCCGGCCGCGTCGCCGGTCAGCTCGCGGATCGCGGGGCGCGCCGCGTCCAGCACCGTCATGAACCAGGCGGAGAACGGCTGCTCCGCGTGCCGCTTCGCCAGCTCGTCGGCCGTGACGAAGGCGGTGTCGCCGACCTCCTCCGGGTCCGGGTCCAGCACGGGCCGGGCCAGTCCCACGAACAGGTGGTTGTACTCCTGCTCCACCAGCCCGGAATCCGGGTCCGGGTGGTTGTAGCGGACCGTACCCGCCTCCGCGAGCAGCGAGGGCGAGAGCCCGAGCTCCTCATGGGTGCGCCGGGCCGCGGCGGTGAACGGCGACTCCCCGGGGTAGGGGTGGCCGCAGCAGGTGTTCGACCAGACGCCGGGGGAGTGGTACTTCCCGAGGGCGCGCCGCTGGATCAGCAGTCGGCCCTGCTGGTCGAAGAGGAACACGGAGAACGCCCGGTGCAGCAGGCCCGGTGCCTGGTGCGCGGCGAGCTTCTCCGCCGTGCCGATGGTGTTGCCGGACTCGTCGACCAGTTCGAGCATGATCGGTTCTTGAGCTCCGGTGCCGGCGGACGCGCTGCTGGTGGCGTCGGTGGCTGGTGTGGTCGGCATACCCATCCTTCGCTTCGGACTTCGGCCTTCAGTCTGCCGTACAAAAGAGGCTTGTCCCCACTTCGGTGATCCGCGCATGTCCGCCCCCCGCCGCGTGATAAGCGGCGGGGGGCGGACGTTCAGCGGCGGATCAGACCCCGAAGGGGGCCGGATAGGAGATCGTGCCCGCCGGCACCGGAACCGAATCGTCCAGCACCAGGGCCATCATCGCCTCGTCCGGCACCTCGAAGGGCGCCCGGATCCCGAACCCCGAAGCGGGTACGAAACCGAACCGCGGGTAGTACGAGGGGTGCCCGAGCACCAGCACGAGCGCCTCCCCGGCCTCCCGCGCGGCCGCGAGCAGCGCCCGTACGACGGCGCTCCCGGCGCCCGACCGCTGGAGGGCGGGAGCGGCGGCCACCGGAGCGAGTGCCAGCGCGGGCACCCCGTCCACCCGGCACCGGGTCAGCAGCGCGTGCGCGGCCACCTTCTCGTCCGGGCCCTCGGCCACGTAAGAGAGCCCCGGCAGCCAGGCGTCGGCGTCCGCGCGCAGCGCGTCCACGAGATCAGCCTCCAGCGGGGTCCCGAAGGCCGCCAGGTTGACGGCCCGTACGGCCTCCGCGTCGGCCGGAGCCTCGGGGCGGCACCGCCAGCGGTCCCCGTCACCGGCGGTCACCGGCGCCAGCACGAAGCCCGTGTACCCGTACTCGTGCCCGTGCCGTTCCAGTACGGCGAGCTCCTCGCGCACGTACGCCAGCGCGGTCTCCTCCGCCGGGGAGGCGGGGGCGGCCGCCCGGACCCGCTCGCCGAGCGGGCCGTAGTACTCGTCCCAGTCGGAGTCGGGCTGGAGCCGGGTGCCGAGCACCCGGTACCCGGCCGCCAGGGCGGCCGCGGTGTTGCGGGCGGTGGAGCGCAGCGGGTACTGCGGGTCCCAGAAGGCGCGGGCCCCGGCCGAGGGCTCCTCGGCGGTCCACTCGCACTCGCTGAGCACGAGCCGTCCGCCGGGCGCCAGCAGGCGCTTCCACTCCGCGAGCGCCCGGTCGAAGCCGAGGACGTAGGCGGAGCCCTCCGCCCACACGAGGTCGAAGGAGCCGTCCTCGAAGCCCTCGGAGGGCAGCGCGCCCATGTCGGCGCGCACGGTGCGCACGCGCCCGTCGAGGCCCCGGGCGGCGGCGGCCGCGCGCAGCTCTTCGAGGAAGGGCTCGTGGAGGTCGACGGCGCTCACCTCGGCGAGGCCCGCCCCGCCCGCCTCGGCGGCGAGCAGCAGGGCGCTGCCGCCCGGACCGCAGCCCAGGTCGAGGACGCGCGGCCGCTCGGGCAGCGGACCGCACAGGGAGAGCAGGTGACGGGTGGAGTCGTCGGAGCCGGGGGACTGCCGGGGCAGCCCGCGGTGCAGCTCCATGAAGGCGGCGAAGACGCCGTCGTCGGAGCCGGAAGAGGAGGAGGAAGCGGAAGAAGTGGTGTTGTCGGTCAACGTGAACCCTTGAACGGGGGCTCCGGCCGACGAGGTCTTACCGGTGTGGGGTCAGACCCGGCCGGACGCCCGGGAGGAAACGGGGATGTACCGGAGTTCGCTGCGCATGGCCGCGACCACTGCGACGGTCATCAACCCCACCTCTTTCCCGCTTCGAGCCGGCTCGGCCCACCTTCGCGCACCACGTGACCCGTGTGCGCCGCCGTCAACCCTAACATCCGGGTCCGAACGGCCCCGTTTCGTCCTGAACAGCTGGTGAATGAGGCCTTCCAATCATCCGATAGCCTCTGCCGACAGCCCTGCCGACGTGCTGCCGCCGCCCCCACCGGGGCGCCCGGCCGTCGGGAATGTCCGTCGCAAGGAGTGAGTTCGTCTGCCGACCGTCATCCTCACCGGCCCGCCGGTACCCGGATCACCGCTCCAGGACGAGCTCCGGTCGCTCGGGTTCGACGTCCGCCCGGCCGCCGGTCCCGAAGACACCGCCACCGCCCTCGCCGGGGTCCCGGCCCAGGAGCGGGTGGCCGTCGTCGACAGCGCCTTCGTCGGGCATCCGCACGCACTGCGCCTCGCGCTGACCGACCCGCGCTTCGACGCCTGCGCCGTGACCGGCGCCCTCGCCGTCCAGGCGGGGGCCCGCGCGGCCCTCGACAAGGCCGCCGAGCTGGCCCCGGCGGGCGCCGGACCGTACCCGGACCGGCTCGCCGCCGCCGTGGAGGCCGCCGGGACCACCGTCCAGCGGCCCGAGCTGGGCAGCCTGGTCGCGGCCGTGCCGGCCGGGGAGGCCGAGCGCACCGAGGCCCTCGCGGCCGTGGCAGCCGTGGACGACGAGGCCGTACGCCTGCGGACCGCGGTGAAGTCCCGCGACGGCTTCTTCACCACCTTCTTCATCAGCCCGTACTCGCGCTACATCGCCCGCTGGTGCGCGCGCCGCGGCCTGACCCCGAACCAGGTCACCACCGCCTCGCTGATCACCGCGCTGATCGCGGCGGGCTGCGCCGCCACGGGGGAGCGCTGGGGCTACGTCACCGCCGGCGTGCTGCTGCTCGTCTCCTTCGTCCTGGACTGCACCGACGGGCAGCTCGCCCGCTACTCGCTCCAGTACTCGACGATGGGCGCCTGGCTCGACGCGACCTTCGACCGCGCGAAGGAGTACGCCTTCTACGCGGGCCTCGCGCTCGGCGCGGCCCGGAACGGCGACGACGTCTGGGCCCTCGCGCTCGGCTCGATGATCCTCATGACCTGCCGGCACGTGGTGGACTTCTCCTTCAACGAGGCCAACCACGACGCCACCGCGAACACCAGTCCGACGGCGGCCCTCTCGGGCAGGCTCGACAGCGTCGGCTGGACCGTCTGGGTCCGGCGGATGATCATCCTTCCGATCGGCGAGCGCTGGGCCATGATCGCGGTGCTGACCGCCGCCACCAGCCCCCGGGTCGTCTTCTACGCCCTGCTCGTCGGCTGCGCCTTCGGCGCGCTGTACACCACCGCCGGCCGCGTCCTGCGCTCGGTGACCCGCAAGGCGAAGAGGACCGACCGGGCCGCCCGGGCCCTCGCGGACCTAGCCGACTCGGGCGTCCTGGCCTGGACCGGCTACCCCCGGCCCACGAAGCGGCCGGACCGCGCCGCGCCCTGGCTGGCCCTGGCCGTCTCGCTGCTGATGGCCGGCGCCGCGGTCACCCGGGACTTCGGGGACCCCTGGCTGATCGGGACCGCCGCCGGCTACGTGCTCTTCGCCGGCGCGGCGGTGTCCGCGCCCCTCAAGGGCCCCCTCGACTGGCTGATCCCGCCGTTCTTCCGGTTCGGCGAGTACGTCACGGTCCTCGCGCTCGCCGCCAAGGCGGACGTCCCCGGGGCCCTTCCGGCCGCATTCGGACTGGTCGCGGCGGTCGCCTACCATCACTACGACACCGTCTACCGCATCCGCGGTGGCTCGGGCGCTCCTCCGCACTGGCTGGTGCGGACGACCGGCGGTCACGAGGGCAGGGTCCTGCTGGCCGTGGTCCTCGCCGCCGTCCTCGCCCGTGACGCGTTCCCCGTCGCGCTCACGGCCATGGCCGTGTTCGTGGCAATCGTGGTGCTCGTGGAGAGCATCCGCTTCTGGGTCTCCTCCGGGGCACCCGCCGTACATGACGAAGGAGAACCAGCATGATCGGCCTTGTCCTCGCTGCCGGTGCCGGACGCCGCCTGCGTCCCTACACCGACACCCTGCCCAAGGCCCTCGTGCCCGTCGGCCCCGAGGGCCGGGAGGACAGCCTCACCGTCCTGGACCTGACCCTGGGCAACTTCGCCGAGGTCGGCCTGACCGAGGTCGCGATCGTCGTCGGCTACCGCAAGGAAGCCGTCTACGAGCGCCGGGAGGCCCTGGAGGCCAAGTACGGCGTCAAGATCACGCTGATCGACAACGACAAGGCCGAGGAGTGGAACAACGCCTACTCCCTGTGGTGCGCGCGTGACGTCCTCAAGCAGGGCGTGATCCTCGCCAACGGCGACACCGTCCACCCGGTCTCCGTCGAGAAGACCCTGCTCGCCGCCCGCGGCAACGGCCAGAAGATCATCCTCGCCCTCGACACGGTCAAGAACCTGGCCGACGAGGAGATGAAGGTCGTCGTGGACGGCGACGAGGGCGTGCGGAAGATCACCAAGCTGATGGAGCCCGCCGACGCGACCGGCGAGTACATCGGCGTCACCCTCATCGAGCCCGAGGCCGCCGAGCAGCTCGCCGAGGCCCTGAAGACCACCTTCGAGCGCGACCCCGACCTCTACTACGAGGACGGCTACCAGCAGCTCGTCAACGACGGCTTCACCATCGACGTCGCCCCCATCGGTGACGTCAAGTGGGTCGAGATCGACAACCACGACGACCTCGCCAAGGGCCGGACGATCGCATGCCAGTACTGACGCGGCTGATCCCCTCGCCGGTCGTCGTCGACATCAGCCGCGGGGCGATGGACCAGCTGGACGGCATCCTCGCCGACCAGCGGATCTCCGCGTCCGGGCGGCTCGCGATCGCGATCAGCGGGGGCTCCGGACAGGCGCTGCGCGCCCGTCTGGAGCCGGCCCTGCCGCTCGCCGACTGGTACCCGGTCGTCGACGGCACCATCGACTCGGCGGTCAAGCTCGCCGACGACATAAAGGGCCGCCGCTACGACGCCGTCGTGGGGCTGGGCGGAGGGAAGATCATCGACGTGGCGAAGTACGCCGCGGCGCGGGTCGGCCTGCCCATGGTGGCCGTCGCCACCAACCTCTCCCACGACGGCATCTGCTCCCCGGTGTCCATCCTGGACAACGACAACGGCCGGGGCTCCTACGGCGTCCCCACCCCGATCGCGATGGTCATCGACCTCGACGTGATCCGCGAGGCCCCCACCCGGTTCATCCGGGCCGGGGTCGGTGACGCGATCTCCAACATCTCGGCCATCGCCGACTGGGAGCTCTCGCACACGATCACCGGCGAGTCCGTGGACGGCCTCGCCGCCGCCATGGCCCGTACCGCCGGCGAGTCGGTGCTGCGCCACCCCGGCGGATGCGGCGACGACGAGTTCCTCACCGTGCTCTCCGAGGCCCTCGTGCTCTCCGGCATCGCCATGTCGATCAGCGGGGACAGCCGCCCCTCCTCCGGCGCCTGCCACGAGATCAGCCACGCCTTCGACCTGCTCTACCCCGGGCGCTCCGCGCTCCACGGCGAGCAGGTCGGCATCGGCGCCGCCTTCGCCATGCACCTGCGCGGGGCCGCCGACCAGGCCGGCCTGTTCACCGAGGTGCTGCGCCGCCACGGACTGCCCGTCCTGCCCGAGGAGATCGGGTTCAGCGTGGACGAGTTCGTCGCGGCCGTCGAGTACGCCCCCCAGACCCGCCCGGGACGCTTCACGATCCTGGAGCACCTCAACCTGTCCGCAGCCGAGATCAGGGACGCTTACGCCGACTATGCCCAGACCATCCGTAGCTGAACTCCGGCCCGTCGTTCACCCGCCGGGCGTCAAGGACCGGCGCAGTGGCGAGCACTGGGGCGGTCGCCTGTACATGCGCGAGGTGTCCCTGCGCATCACCAGGCTCCTGGTCACCACCAAGGTCACGCCCAACCAGCTGACGTACGTGATGACCCTCGCCGGCGTGCTCGCCGCCCCGGCCCTGCTGGTGCCCGGCGTGCTCGGCGCCGCCCTCGGCGTGGTCGCGGTCCAGCTGTACCTGCTGCTCGACTGCGTCGACGGCGAGGTCGCCCGCTGGAAGAAGCAGTACTCGCTCTCCGGGGTCTACCTGGACCGGGTCGGCGCCTACCTGTGCGACGCGGCCGTCCTCGTCGGCTTCGGCCTGCGCGCCGCCGACCTGTGGGGCAGCGGGCGGATCGACTGGCTGTGGGCCTTCCTGGGCACCCTCGCCGCCCTCGGCGCGATCCTGATCAAGGCCGAGACCGACCTGGTCGGCGTCGCCCGGCACCAGGCGGGCAAGCCCGTGGTCCAGGAGTCCGCCGCCGAGCCCCGCTCCTCCGGCATGGCCCTCGCCCGCCGGGCCGCCGCCGCGCTCAAGTTCCACCGGCTGATCCTCGGCATCGAGGCCTCCCTGCTGATCCTGGTCCTGGCCATCGCCGACCAGATCCGGGGCGACCTGTTCTTCTCCCGCCTCGGCGTCGCCGTTCTCGCCGGCATCGCGCTGCTCCAGACCCTGCTGCACCTGGTCTCGGTCCTGGCCTCCAGCAGGCTCAAGTGACCGCCCCGATGCGGCTGGGCGCCGTCATCATCACCATGGGCAACCGCCCCGACGAGCTG
Source organism: Streptomyces sp. NBC_00158 (assembly GCF_045160885.1). Taxonomy (NCBI): domain Bacteria; kingdom Bacillati; phylum Actinomycetota; class Actinomycetes; order Kitasatosporales; family Streptomycetaceae; genus Streptomyces; species Streptomyces sp. NBC_00158. The sequence continues at coordinate 941,892 of NZ_CP108161.1, read as the reverse complement.
AAGGCGCTCCTCGACTCGGTCGCCCGGCAGGAGGGCGACCCCGTCGAGGTGGTCGTCGTCGGCCAGGGCGTCGAGGTCACCGGGCTCCCGGAGGGCGTGCGCACCGTCTCCCTCCCGGAGAACCTGGGCATCCCCGGCGGCCGCAACGTCGGCATCGAGGCCTTCGGGCCCGGCGGCACCGACGTCGACGCCCTGCTCTTCCTCGACGACGACGGGCTGCTGGAGCGCACCGACACCGCCGAGCTGTGCCGGCAGGCCTTCGCCGAGGACCCGAAGCTCGGGATCGTCAGCTTCCGCATCGCCGACCCCGAGACCGGCACCACCCAGCGCCGCCACGTACCCCGGCTGCGCGCCTCGGACCCGATGCGCTCCTCCCGCGTGACCACCTTCCTGGGCGGCGCCAACGCCGTCCGCACGAAGGTGTTCGAGCAGGTCGGCACCCTCCCCGGCGAGTTCTTCTACGCCCACGAGGAGACCGACCTGGCCTGGCGGGCGCTCGACGCCGGGTGGCTGATCGACTACCGGGCGGACATGGTGCTGCTGCACCCGGCGACCGCTCCCTCCCGGCACGCGGTGTACCACCGTATGGTGGCCCGTAACCGGGTCTGGCTCGCCCGCCGCAACCTGCCCGCCCCGCTGGTCCCGGTCTACCTCGGCGTCTGGCTCGCGCTGACGCTCGTGCGCAGGCCCTCGGCGCCCGCGCTCAAGGCCTGGTTCAGCGGGTTCAAGGAGGGCTGGACCACCCCGTGTGGTCCCCGGCGTCCGATGAGGTGGCGCACGGTCTGGCGGCTGACGCGGCTGGGCCGCCCGCCCGTCATCTGACAAGCTCGGGTCTGGGACCATGGGCCCATCACGGGTCCGGCGTTCCAGCTCCCGAGGCCCCTTCTGCCGCATCTTGTAGACGGAAAGTTCCAACTTGTGAGTGACACAACCCACGACGGCGCCCTCGCCACGAGCAAGCCGCCGTCCGACGACGCGGGGCTCAGCCCCGCGGAGCTGGCCAGGAAGTACGGCCTGTCCGTCAGTGGCGCGCGGCCCAGTCTGGGCGGATACGTGCGGCAGCTCTGGGGTCGGCGCCACTTCATCATGGCCTTCTCGCGGGCCAAGCTGGTGGCGCAGTACAGCCAGGCCAAGCTCGGTCAGGTGTGGCAGGTGGCGACCCCGCTGCTCAACGCGCTGGTCTACTACCTGATCTTCGGCCTCATCCTGAACGCGGGCCGCGGCATGGAGAAGGGGGTCTACATCCCCTTCCTGGTGATGGGCATCTTCGTCTTCACCTTCACGCAGAGCTCGCTGATGGCCGGTGTCCGGGCGATCCCCGGCAACCTCGGTCTGGTGCGCGCCCTGCACTTCCCGCGAGCCTCCCTGCCGATCTCCTTCTCGATGCAGCAGCTCCAGCAGCTCCTGTACTCGATGATCGTGGTGATCGTCGTCGCCGTGGCCTTCGGGAACTACCCGCGCCTGTCGTGGCTGCTGGTGATCCCGACGCTGGTGCTGCAGTTCGTCTTCAACACCGGCCTCGCGCTGGTCTTCGCGCGCATGGGGTCCAAGACCCCCGACCTCGCGCAGCTGATGCCCTTCCTCACCCGCACCTGGATGTACGCCTCCGGCGTCATGTTCTCGATCAGCGAGATGCTGAAGGACCGGCCCGCGTGGATCGCGGACGTGCTCCAGTGGAACCCCGCCGCGATCTACATGGACCTGGTCCGCTTCGCGATGATCGACGGCTACGGCCCGGAGAACCTCCCGCCGCACGTCTGGGCCTTCGCGGTCGGCTGGGCCCTCGTGATCGGCCTCGGCGGCTTCGTGTACTTCTGGAAGGCTGAGGAGCGTTACGGCCGTGGCTGACAACAACCAGGGGCGCGTCCCCACCGTCATCGCGGACGAGGTGCACATCGTCTACCGCGTCAACACGGGCAGCTCCGGCAGGGGCAGCGCCACCGCCGCGCTGAGCAAGATCCTCCGCCGGGGCAAGGGCGACGCCCCGGGCGTCCGCCGGGTCCACGCCGTGCGCGGCGTCTCCTTCACGGCGTACCGCGGCGAGGCCATCGGCCTCATCGGTTCCAACGGCTCCGGCAAGTCGACCCTGCTGCGGGCCATCGCGGGCCTGCTGCCCTGCGAGTCCGGCAAGGTCTACACCGACGGCCAGCCCTCGCTGCTCGGCGTGAACGCCGCCCTGATGAACGACCTCACCGGCGAGCGCAACGTCGTCCTCGGTGGTCTCGCGATGGGCATGAGCCGCGAGCAGATCAAGGAGCGCTACCAGGACATCGTCGACTTCTCGGGGATCAACGAGAAGGGCGACTTCATCTCCCTGCCGATGCGCACCTACTCCTCCGGCATGGCCGCGCGCCTGCGCTTCTCGATCGCCGCCGCCAAGGACCACGACGTCCTGATGATCGACGAGGCGCTCGCCACCGGTGACCGCAGCTTCCAGGTGCGGTCCGAGAACCGCATCCGCGAGCTGCGGGAGAAGGCCGGCACGGTCTTCCTCGTGAGCCACAACAACAAGTCCATCCGCGACACCTGCGACCGGGTGCTGTGGCTGGAGAAGGGCGAGCTCCTGATGGACGGGCCCACCGAGGAAGTGGTCTCGGCGTACGAGAAGGCCAGCGGCCACTGACCCCAGGGTCCGCCGCCGCCCCGGCCCCGAGGCCCCCGCCGCACACCGCGGCGGGGGCCTCGCCGTGGGGGGCGGCGGGCGGGAGCGGGGGCGGCTGGCGGGAGCGAAGGCTGCGGACCGCGGAGGGCGGAGCGGGAGATCCCGGACGGCGGCCGACATTCCGGGGCGCGGGGGGCACCCGATAGGCCCCTCCAGCGTTGTACAGCGTAAGCTGGACCAGTTCTCAATCGCGCCAAGAGTGGACGATTCCCCGCAGCCGGCTCCGTGGGGATACCCCCGGGTAAGGTCCGGCGGCGTGTCCGAAATAGGATGACTTGGGTCGGCAGTGTAGAACGGGAGACGTGACGGCAATGGCTACGGGAATTCTCCGGCCCCCAGGCACAGCGGCCGTCCCCGCCCCGGGCGGCGGGCGGTGACCCCCGGGCACGGCATCCGTACCGCGCCGCCGGCCGGCGAAGGCACCCCAGACCCGCTCCACGCGCGGGCCACCCTCGGCAAGGCCGCGGCGGAGAACTTCCCCGTCGCCCCCGCCTTCCTCCCGCGCGCCTGGCGCGAGGGCCTCATGGCGGTCTACGGGTACGCCCGCCTCGTCGACGACATCGGCGACGGCGACCTCGCCCCCGGCGGGCGCGACGCCGTCCTCCTCGGCCTCGACCCCGCCGCGGCCGACGACCGGCCCGCGATGCTCGACGCCTTCGAGGCCGACCTGCTGCGCGTCTACGGCGGCACCGACGGCCCCCCGCGCCACCCCCTGCTGCTGGCCCTCCAGCCCGTCGTGCGCGACCACGGGCTCAGTGCCGAGCACTTCCTCGGGCTCATCGAGGCCAACCGCCGCGACCAGCGGGTGACCCGCTACGAGACCTACGCGGAACTCCTGGACTACTGCGAGTACTCCGCCAACACCGTCGGCCGCCTCGTGCTGGAGCTCACCGGCACCAGCACCCCCGAGCGGATCCGCCGCTCCGACGCCGTCTGCACCGCCCTGCAGCTCGCCGAGCACCTCCAGGACGTCGCCGAGGACCTCGGCCGCGACCGGATCTACCTCCCGGCCGAGGACATGCGCCGCTTCCACGTCTCCGAGGCCGACCTCGGGGTCCCGTCCGCCGGTGCCTCGCTGCGGTCCCTGATCGCCTTCGAGGCCGGACGCGCCCGCGACCTGCTGGACGAGGGCCTCCCGCTGGTGGGCAGCGTCCACGGCCGGCTGCGGCTGCTCCTCGCGGGATTCGCGGGAGGGGGACGGGCCGCCCTGCGGGCGATCTCCGCCGCCGGCTTCGACGTGCTGCCCGGCCCGCCCAAGCCCACCCGGAGCCTCCTGCTCCGCGAGGTGGCCGCCGTCATGCGCACAGCGCCGAGAAAGGGGTGAGCCCGAACGTGGAGGGCCCCACACACGCGTCAGCACCGTCCGCGCACGTCCTCGCCGCCTACAGCTACTGCGAGGCCGTCACCGGCACCCAGGCGCGCAACTTCGCGTACGGCATCCGGCTGCTGCCCACCGACAAGCGGCAGGCGATGTCCGCGCTGTACGCCTTCTCCCGGCGCGTCGACGACATCGGCGACGGCACCCTCGCGCCCGACGCCAAGCTCGCCCGGCTGGAGGACACCCGCGCCCTCCTCGGCCGGATCCGCGCCGAGGAGATCGACGAGGACGACACCGACCCGGTCGCCGTCGCCCTCGCCCACGCCGCGCGCCGCTTCCCGATCCCCCTCGGCGGCCTCGACGAACTCATCGACGGCGTCCTGATGGACGTCCGCGGCGAGGAGTACGAGACCTGGGACGACCTCAAGGTCTACTGCCGCTGCGTGGCCGGGGCCATCGGGCGGCTCTCGCTCGGCGTGTTCGGCACGGTCGGCCCGGCCGGCCGCGCCGACGAGTACGCCGACACCCTCGGGCTGGCGCTCCAGCTCACCAACATCCTGCGCGACGTCCGCGAGGACGCCGGCAACGGCCGCACCTACCTGCCGGCCGAGGACCTCGCCAAGTTCGGCTGTGCCGAGGGCTTCCAGGGCGGCCGCGCCCCGGCCGGCTCCGACTTCGCCGGGCTGGTGCACCACGAGGTCCGGCGCGCCCGCGCCCTGTTCACCGAGGGTTACCGGCTGCTGCCGATGCTCGACCGGCGCAGCGGCGCCTGCGTGGCCGCCATGGCGGGCATCTACCGGCGCCTGCTGGACCGCATCGAGCGCGAACCCGAGGCGGTGCTGCGCGGCCGCGTCTCGCTGCCGCCCCACGAGAAGGCGTACGTGGCCGTGCGCGGCCTGTCCGGCCTCGACGCCCGCACGGTCTCCCGCCAGAGCATCCGGCGGCGGGCTTGAGGCCGCCCGTCCCGGGCACCCGCCCGGCGCCGGCCCGCCAGATCACTCCTCCCGGCGCCCCCACCCCGTCCCGGGGCCGCGCGGCGGGCTCCCGCCACCCCGGCGGCACCCGCCCGGCACCGGCCGGCAGCCGCCGGCACGCGGCACCCGCCCCGGCGCCGTCCGCGGCGGTCCAGGGCATCGCCGTCCGCGCCCGCGCGGCGGCTGCCTCCGGCCACGGCCCGGCGGGCACGGCGGGGCCCGGCACCCGCCCGCGGCACGCGGTCGCGCGGGCAACCGTTCCGGTCGCGGTCGCGTCTGTTCCTGCGGGCTTCGCAGCACCCTCCGGCCGGGCGGGCCGGCGTACCACCCGGGAGGCCTCATGAGCGGCAGCGCAAGCGGCGTCAGCGACCGACGCGCCGTCGTCATCGGCGGCGGCCTCGCCGGAGTCACGGCCGCGCTGGAACTCGCCGACGCCGGACTGCGGGTCACCCTCCTCGAAGGGCGCCCCCGGCTCGGCGGCCTCGCCTTCTCCTTCAAGCGCGGCGACCTGACCGTCGACAACGGCCAGCACGTCTACCTGCGCTGCTGCACCGCCTACCGGTGGTTCCTGGACCGCGTCGACGGCGCGGCCCTCGCCCCGCTCCAGGACCGGCTCGACGTACCCGTCCTCGACGTGGCCCACCCCCGCGGCCCCCGCCTCGGACGGCTGCGCCGCAGCGCGCTGCCCGTACCCCTGCACCTGGCCGCCTCCCTGGCCACCTACCCGCACCTCTCGCTCGCCGAGCGCGCGAGCGTCGGCCGCGCCGCCCTCGCGCTGCGCCGCCTCGACCCCGCCGACCCGGCCCTCGACGGCCTCGACTTCGGCACCTGGCTCGCCCGCTACGGGCAGTCCCCGCGCACCGTCGACGCCCTCTGGGACCTCGTCGGCATCGCCACCCTCAACGCCACCGCGGGCGACTCCTCGCTCGGCCTGGCCGCCATGGTCTTCAAGACCGGCCTGCTCTCCGAGAACGGCGCCGCCGACATCGGCTGGGCCCGGGTCCCGCTCGGCGACCTCCACGACACCCTCGCCCGCAAGGCCCTCGACGCCGCCGGCGTACGCACCGAACTGCGCACCCGGGTCACCGCGGTCACCCGTACCGAGGACGGCGGCTGGCGGGTCGACACCGAGGGCGAGTCCCTCGACGCGGGCACCGTCGTCCTCGCCGTACCGCAGCGCGAGGCGCACGGCCTGCTGCCCGCCGGAGCGCTGGCCGACCCGGACAAGCTCCTCGACATCGGCACCGCCCCCATCCTCAACGTCCACGTCGTCTACGACCGCAAGGTGCTCAAGCAGCCCTTCTTCGCCGCGCTGGGCACCCCCGTCCAGTGGGTCTTCGACCGCACCGACGCCTCCGGACTCACCGACGGCGGCCAGTACCTGGCCCTGTCCCAGTCGGTCGCCCAGGACGACATCGACGAGCCCGTCTCCGTCCTGCGCGCCAAGTACCTGCCCGAGCTGGAGCGGCTGCTGCCGGCCGCGCGCGGCGCGAAGGTACGGGACTTCTTCGTCACCCGCGAGCGGACCGCCACCTTCGCCCCCAGCCCGGGCGTCGGCCGGCTGCGCCCGGGCCCCCGCACCGACACGCCGGGGCTCTACCTCGCCGGTGCGTGGACCGCCACCGGCTGGCCCGCGACCATGGAGAGCGCCGTCCGCAGCGGCCTCGGCGCGGCGCACGCCGCGCTGGCCGCTCTCGGCCGCCCCCGCGAACACCCCCTGCAGGAGGCGGTATGAGCACCACTACCACCAGCACCACCGGCACAGCACGTACAGGAACCAGAGGAGAGCCAGTGAACCCGGGGAACCCGGCTGTCGAGAACACGGATGCCGGCACGGGCGCGGCCGGAGGGGGAGCGGAGAAGTCCGACACCCTCGCCCTCCTCGAACGCGGCCGCGACCTGTCGGCCCCCGTGCTCCGCGCGGCGGTGAGCCGGCTCGCGGCGCCCATGGACACGGTCGCCGCCTACCACTTCGGCTGGATCGACGCCCAGGGCAACCCGGCGGACGGCGACGGCGGCAAGGCCGTGCGCCCCGCCCTCGCGCTGCTCTCCGCCGAGGCGGCGGGCGCCGCCGCCGAGGTCGGCATCCCCGGCGCCGTCGCCGTCGAGCTCGTCCACAACTTCTCCCTGCTGCACGACGACCTGATGGACGGCGACGAGCAGCGCCGCCACCGCGACACGGTGTGGAAGGTGCACGGCCCCGCCCTCGCCATCCTCGTCGGCGACGCCCTGTTCGCCCTCGCCAACGAGGTGCTGCTGGAACTCGGCACCGCGGAGGCCGGCCGGGCCACCCGCCGCCTGACCACCGCCAGCCGCAAGCTCATCGACGGCCAGGCCCAGGACATCTCCTACGAGCACCGCGAGCGCGTCAGCGTTCAAGAGTGCCTGGAGATGGAGGGGAACAAGACCGGAGCCCTGCTCGCGTGCTCGGTGTCGATCGGCGCGGTGCTCGGCGGCGCCGACGACCGCACCGCCGACAAGCTGGAGGAGTACGGCTACCACCTCGGCCTCGCCTTCCAGGCCGTCGACGACCTCCTCGGCATCTGGGGCGACCCCGAGTCCACGGGCAAGCAGACCTGGAGCGACCTGCGCCAGCGCAAGAAGTCCCTGCCCGTCGTCGCGGCCCTCGCCGCGGGCGGCCCCGCATGTGAGGAGCTCGGACGGCTGCTCGCGGCCGACGCCAAGAGCAACGACTTCGAGAACTTCTCCGAGGAGGAGTTCGCCCACCGCGCCGCCCTGATCGAGGCCGCCGGCGGCCGCCAGTGGACCGCCGACGAGGCGCGCCGCCAGCACGCGATCGCCATTCGAGCGCTCGACGACGTGGACATGCCGCAGCGGGTGCGGGAGCAGCTCGTGGCCCTCGCCGACTTCGTCGTCGTGCGCAAGAGGTGATCTCCGCCGGAAAGTGGATATGAATCGCGAGTCGCCGGACGGGGGCCCTTCCTAGGCAACCCCCGACCGACGGCAGACCCGGGCACAGCCGAAGCTCTGTTCGAAGGGGAAGCCATGACAGCGACGACCGACGGCGGCGGTGCGATCACCGGCGGCGCGGATCCGCGACACCACCGCACGGCGGCCCCGGCCGCCGCTGCCGCCGGCCCGTCCGGCGGCGCCCCCGGCCTGCGCAAGGGCGTACGGGACGCCGCCGACCGGGCGACCGCCGAGCTGCTCGCCCGCCAGGACCCGGCGGGCTGGTGGAAGGGCGACCTGGAGACCAACGTCACCATGGACGCCGAGGACCTGCTGCTGCGGCAGTTCCTCGGCATCCGGGACGAGACCGTCACCCGGGCCGCAGCCCTGTTCATCCGCGGGGAGCAGCAGGGCGACGGCACCTGGGCCACCTTCCACGGCGGACCGCCCGAACTCTCCGCCACCATCGAGGCGTACGTCGCCCTGCGGCTGGCCGGGGACCCGCCCGACGCCCCGCACATGGCCCGCGCCTCGGCCTGGATCCGGGCCCACGGCGGGATCGCCGCCGCCCGGGTCTTCACCCGGATCTGGCTGGCCCTGTTCGGCTGGTGGAGCTGGGACCGCCTGCCGGAGCTGCCGCCCGAGCTGGTGTTCCTGCCGCCCTGGGTGCCGCTGAACATCTACGACTTCGGCTGCTGGGCCCGCCAGACGATCGTCCCGCTCACCGTGGTCTCCGGGCTGCGGCCGGTCCGCCCGGCCCCCTTCGCGCTCGACGAGCTGCACACCGACGCCCGTGACCCCAGCCCCGTCAAACCCCTTGCCCCGCTGGCCAGTTGGGACGGCGCCTTCCAGCGGATGGACAAGGCCCTGCACCTCTACCGGCGCGTCGCCCCGCGCCGGCTGCGGAAGGCGGCCATGGCCGCCGCCGGCCGCTGGATCATCGAACGCCAGGAGAGCGACGGCTGCTGGGGCGGGATCCAGCCCCCCGCCGTCTACTCCGTGATCGCCCTCCACCTGCTCGGCTACGACCTGGAGCACCCGGTGATGCGGGCCGGGCTGGAGTCCCTCGACCGCTTCGCCGTCTGGCGCGAGGACGGCGCCCGGATGGTCGAGGCCTGCCAGTCCCCGGTCTGGGACACCTGCCTCGCGGCCATCGCCCTGGCCGACGCCGGCCTGCCGCCCGACCACCCGGCCCTGGTCAAGGCCGCCGACTGGATGCTCGGCGAGGAGATCCGCCGCCCCGGGGACTGGGCCGTGCGCCGGCCCGGACTCGCCCCCGGCGGCTGGGCGTTCGAGTTCCACAACGACAACTACCCCGACATCGACGACACCGCCGAGGTGGTCCTGGCGCTGCGCAGGATCCGCCACCCCGAGCCGGCCAGGGTGGAGGCCGCCGTCGCCCGCGGGGTGTCCTGGAACCTCGGGATGCAGTCGAAGAACGGCGCCTGGGGCGCCTTCGACGCCGACAACACCAGCCCCTTCCCCAACCGCCTCCCCTTCTGCGACTTCGGCGAGGTCATCGACCCGCCCTCGGCGGACGTCACCGCCCACGTGGTGGAGATGCTCGCCGCCGAGGGCCGGGCCGCCGACCCGCGCACCCGCCGCGGCATCGCCTGGCTGCTGGCCGAACAGGAGCCGGAGGGGGCCTGGTTCGGCCGCTGGGGCACCAACTACGTGTACGGGACGGGCTCGGTGGTGCCCGCCCTCACCGCCGCCGGGATCGCACCTTCGCACCCCGCCGTCCGGCGGGCCGTGCGCTGGCTGGAGTCCGTCCAGAACGAGGACGGCGGCTGGGGCGAGGACCAGCGCTCCTACCAGGACCGCTCCTGGGCCGGGAAGGGCGCTTCCACCGCCTCGCAGACCGCCTGGGCCCTGATGGCCCTGCTGTCGGCGGGGGAGCGGGACGGCCGGGCCGTCGAACGGGGCCTCGCCTACCTCGTGGAGACCCAGCTGCCCGACGGGACCTGGGAGGAGCCTTACTTCACCGGGACCGGCTTCCCCTGGGACTTCTCCATCAACTACCACCTCTACCGGCAGGTGTTCCCGCTCACCGCCCTCGGCCGCTACCTCCACGGAGAACCGTTCGGCCCGGAGCGGCGCAACGCCCCGCCCGCGGGGGAGTCCTGATGCCCGCCGGGCCCGCCGGGGCCGACCCCCCGCCGCCGCTGCTGGTCGCCTGCGCCCTGCGCATCGAGGAGGCGGCCCTGCGCAGCGCGGGCCGCGCGGCCGGAGGGGGCGGCACGGTCCTGCGCACCGGCATGGGGCCGCGCGCCGCCGACCGGTCCGTGGCCCGCGCCCTGGAACGGCCCGGGATGCACCGGGCGGCCGTCCTCGCGACCGGGTTCTGCGCCGGCCTGGTGCCCGGCATGCACCCCGGGGACCTGGTCGTCGCCGAGGAGACCCGGGACCCCCGAGGGGCCGTCGCCTGCACCGGCACCGCCCTGCTCGCCGAGGCACTGGCCCGCGCCGCACCCGGCCGGACCGTGCACACCGGCGCACTGACCGGATCCGACCACGTCGTCCGCGGCCAGGAGCGCGCGCAGCTGCGCGCCACCGGCGCCGTCGCGGTCGACATGGAGTCCGCGGCCACCCTGTGGACCGCCGCGGCACCGGGACGCCCCGTTGCGGCCGTCCGGGTGGTCGTGGACGCTCCGGAGCACGAGCTCGTCCGTATCGGCACGGTTCGAGGTGGAATATCTGCCTTCCGTGTACTACGTGCCGTACTGCCCGCGTTTTACGAATGGCACCGTTCGTTGCTGCTTCCCAGGAGGTGAATCCAGATGGCCATGCCCCTGCGACAGTCCATCAGGGTCGGGACCTATCTTCTCGAACAGAAGCTCCGCAAGCGCGAGAAGTTCCCGCTGATCGTCGAGCTGGAACCGCTCTACGCCTGCAACCTCGCCTGCGAGGGCTGCGGGAAGATCCAGCACCCGGCCGGAGTGCTCAAGCAGCGCATGCCCGTCGCCCAGGCGGTCGGCGCCGTCCTGGAATCCGGCGCGCCCATGGTCTCCATCGCGGGCGGCGAACCGCTGATGCACCCGCAGATCCACGAGATCGTGCGCCAGCTCGTGGCCCGGCGGAAATACGTCTTCCTCTGCACCAACGCACTGCTGCTCCGGAAGAAGATCGAGAAGTTCACGCCCTCCCCCTACTTCGCCTTCGCCGTCCACATCGACGGACTGCGCGAACGCCACGACGAATCCGTGGCCAAGGAAGGCGTATTCGACGAGGCCGTCGCCGCGATCAAGGAGGCGAAGCGCCGCGGATTCCGGGTGACCACCAACTCGACCTTCTTCAACACCGACACCCCGCAGACGATCATCGAGGTACTGAACTTCCTCAACGACGACCTCCAGGTCGACGAAATGATGATCTCTCCCGCCTATGCCTACGAAAAGGCGCCCGACCAGGAACACTTCCTCGGCGTCGAACAGACCCGGGAACTCTTCAAGAAGGCCTTCGCCGGCGGCAACCGCCGCCGCTGGCGCCTCAACCACTCCCCGCTCTTCCTCGACTTCCTCGAAGGAAAGGCCGATTTCCCCTGCACGGCCTGGGCCATCCCCAATTACTCGCTCTTCGGCTGGCAGCGCCCCTGCTACCTGATGAGCGACGGCTACGTGCCCACGTACCGGGAACTCATCGAGGACACCGACTGGAGCAAGTACGGCCGGGGCAAGGACCCGCGCTGCGCCAACTGCATGGCGCACTGCGGCTACGAGCCCACCGCCGTCCTCGCCACCATGGGCTCCCTCAAGGAGACCCTGCGCGCCGCCCGGGAGACCGTGGCGAGCAACCGGGACGCGTCGGCATGACCGCCGGACAGGGGGCGCGGCGGGGCTTCGACCTCGCCGCGCTGCTCGCCGAGCGCGGCGGGGAGCGCTACGAACTGCACGCCCGCCACCTCAACCACCAGCTGCCCCGCATGCTGCACACCATCGGCTTCGACAAGGTATACGAGCGCGCCGAGGGTGCCCACTTCTGGGACTCCGAGGGCAACGACTACCTCGACATGCTGGCCGGGTTCGGGGTGATGGGCCTCGGCCGGCACCACCCGGTCGTCCGCCGGGCCCTGCACGACGTCCTGGACGCCCAGCTCGCCGACCTGACCCGCTTCGACTGCCAGCCGCTGCCCGGACTGCTGGCCGAGAAGCTGCTGTCCTACAGCCCGCACCTCGACCGCGTCTTCTTCGGCAACAGCGGAACCGAGGCGGTGGAGACCGCCCTGAAATTCGCCCGGTACGCCACCGGGCGGCCCAGGATCCTCTACTGCGACCACGCCTTCCACGGGCTGACAACCGGCTCCCTGTCGGTCAACGGTGAAGGCGGCTTCCGCGACGGGTTCGCCCCGCTGCTCCCCGACACGAAGATCGCCCTCGGGGACCTCGCGGCCCTGGAACGCGAACTCGCGCGCGGGGACGTGGCCGCCTTCGTGGTCGAGCCGGTCCAGGGCAAGGGGGTGCACGCCGCCCCGCCCGGGTTCCTGCGGGCCGCGCAGGAGCTGCTGCACCGGCACAAGGCCCTCCTGATCGCCGACGAGGTGCAGACCGGCCTCGGACGGACCGGGGACTTCTACGCGTACCAGCACGAGCCGGGCGTGGAACCGGACCTGGTGTGCGTGGCCAAGGCCCTCTCCGGCGGGTACGTGCCCGTCGGCGCGACCCTGGGCAAGGACTGGATCTTCCAGAAGGTCTACTCGTCCATGGACCGGGTGCTGGTGCACTCCGCCAGTTTCGGTTCCAACGCCCAGGCGATGGCGGCCGGGCTGGCGGTCCTGTCCGTCATGGAGGACGAGCGGGTGGTGGCCAACGCCCGGGCGACGGGCGACCTGCTGCGCGGGCGCCTGGCGGCGCTCGTGGACCGGTACGAGCTGCTGCACGAGGTGCGCGGACGCGGACTGATGATCGGCATCGAGTTCGGCAGGCCCACCTCCCTGGGGCTGCGCAGCCGGTGGGCGATGCTCCAGGCGGCCCGCAAGGGCCTGTTCGCCCAGATGGTCGTGGTGCCTCTGCTGCGCCGGCACCGGATCCTCACGCAGGTCTCCGGGGACCACCTGGAGGTCATCAAGCTGATCCCGCCGCTGATCGTCGACGAGGCGGACGTGGAGCGGTTCCTCGGGGCCTTCCAGGAGGTCATGGACGAGGCGCACGGCGGGGGCGGGCTGATGTGGGACTTCGGCCGGACCCTGGTCAAACAGGCGGTCGGCAACCGCTGAGGCGCGGGCGCGACGGCGCCGGAGGGGCCCTGGCGGGTCCCCTCCGGCCGTCCGGGCAGCCCTCGCGGGTCAGCCCTCCAGGAGCCGGTCCCGCAGCCGCTCCAGCGACTCGGGCGCGAGCGCGAGACCCTCCGAGAGGTAGGGCTCCACCCCGCCCCACTGCTCGTCGATGACGGCGAAGGCCGCGAACAGGTACTCCGCCCGGGCGTCGAACAGCGGAGCCAGCAGCTCCATCACCTCGGGGGAGCGGGACTCGGGCTCGTCGCTGCCCCGGCGCACCCGGTAGCGGTTGTGCGGGGCGTTGGACTCCAGGTAGTCCGCCACGATCGCCTCGCGCTCCACGCCCAGCGCGAGCAGGGTCACCGCGACCGACAGCCCGGCCCGGTCCTTGCCGGCGGCGCAGTGCATCAGCGCCGGCACGCTGTCCCGCGCGAGGGCGTGCACGACGCGGCCGTGTTCGGCGGTGCGGGTGCGGATGATCGTCCGGTACGAGTCCGTCATGCGGGCGGCGGCCCGGCCCTCGCCGAGGAGGCCGCGGAGCTGCTCCAGCCGGCCGTCGCGGACCATCTTCCAGAACTCGCGGCCGTCGGCCGGGTCCGTCAGCGGGATGTTCACGTTGCGCACGCCCGGCAGTTCGACGTCCGGGCCCTCCAGGGCCTGGTCCGCTCCGTTGCGGAAGTCGAAGACGGTGTGCAGCCCCAGCGAGCCGAGGAACTCTGCATCGGTTTCGGTGGCATGCGCCAGATGTCCGCTTCGAAACAGTCGTCCCGGCCTGACCCTCCGTCCGTCCGTGGTCGGCAGGCCGCCCACGTCGCGGAAGTTGCGCACTCCGGTCAGCTCCGCGCCGGGCTCGGGCCGGGCCGGAAGGGGCTGGGGTATCTGCTGGGTCACGTGTACTCCTCCGCGTGGGTCCGTGGTGTCCGAATTGGTCTGGTTGGGAACAACTTGCCATATGTGGAGGCGAGATCGGGCCGGGCCCCGTGAGCCAGATCATACGGTGACCGTGCGTGCCTGATCGCGGAATCCGAATTGCCTTGTGGGGGCGGTTGTTGATGGTGCGGAATGGACGCAGGGTGACCGGAATTCCGTTGATCCCCCATATCTGCGAATCCGTCAGGGAATTCGCGGCTTGTTGCCCGGTGCCCCGCTCGATTACCTTCGCGATCGATCCGGGTGGACCGCCTAATCCTGCCGCCGCCCGGGAACCGCACCCGACCATCGCGCGCGGCAGGAGCGGGGGAACCAGGTAGGCCGCTGTTCCGGATCTTCTCCGGCGCAGCTAGGGGTGAAGCCGAAACCGTGCCCAGCACGTACGGCCGGACATCTCCAGTCCGAACCCGACAGCTCACCTCGCAGGCGCCGGAGAGGAATTCGCCATGCCCGGAAAGGGTAAGCATCGCCGTCCGAAGTCCCGTTCGATATCCCGCGGCTTCGCCGTCGCCGGGACCGGCGGAGCGGCCCTCGCGCTCCCCCTGATGGGGGCCGCCGGCGCCAACGCCGCCCCGGCCGCCCCCCAGGCCGCGTCCGTCCCCGCGCAGGGCGCGCAGGCCCCGGGGGCCCTCCGCGCCGCGGCCCCGGCCGCCGGGTCCGCCGCCGCGGCCCCCGCCGCCGCGCCGACCTCCTACACCGTCGTGCCGGGCGACTACCTCTCCAAGATCGCCGCCGAGCGCCACATCGAGGGCGGCTGGGAGCAGCTGTACGCCGACAACCACGAGGCCGTCGGCGAGGACCCGTCCCTCATCCACCCCGGCCTGAAGCTGACCCTCGTCGGCGGCCGGGACGCCGCCCCCGCCCCGAAGGCCCCTGCGGCCCCGGCCGAGGGATCCTCCAGCGGTACTCCGTCCGGCTCCGAGGACCTGGGCGACAAGGCCCGGGCACCCAAGGGCACGGGCAAGACCACCGCCGGCAAGCCCTCCCGCACCTCCGGCGGCGCGGCCGCCCAGGGCTCCGGCGCCGCCGCCAAGAGCGAGAAGGCCGCCGCGCCAGCCGCGCCCGCCACCGCCGCCGGTTTCACCTCCCCCGTCGCCGGCGGCGTCTCCACCCAGTACCGCGTGAGCGGCGCCATGTGGTCCTCCGGCTACCACACCGGCGTCGACTTCATCGCGAGCACCGGCACCACCGTCCGGGCCGTCGGCGCGGGCACCGTGGTTTCCGCAGGCTGGGGCGGCGCGTACGGCAACCAGGTCGTCATCAAGCACGCCGACGGCAAGTACTCCCAGTACGGCCACCTCTCCTCGCTCTCCGTCTCCGCGGGCCAGAGCGTCACCGGCGGACAGACCATCGGCCTCTCCGGCGCGACCGGCAACGTGACCGGCCCGCACCTCCACTTCGAGATCCGCACGGGCCCGTCCTACGGCTCCGACATCGACCCGCTCGGCTACCTCCGCTCCAAGGGCGTGAGCATCTGACGGCACCCGCCGTCGGCACGAGAACACGCGTGGGGCCGGGACCCGAGGGGGGTCCCGGCCCCACGTGTACTTATTCCTTATCCCCCGCGTGGTATAGATCACGGTCCGTCAACCCCTCATTACGTTGGCGTAGGTTGGTTGCCAAGGTGAAGGATGTCTTCCTGTGGCAGCGACGAAGACGACACTGAAGACCATCGGCTCGTACGCGGCGATCGGGGACAGCTTCACCGAAGGCGTGGGGGACCCGGGACCCGGGGATTCCTATCTTGGCTGGGCGGACCGGCTCGCCGTGCTCCTGGCCGATCAGCGCGACGAGCACGACTTCCGGTACGCGAATCTGGCCGTGCGGGGCAAAGTACTCGACCAGATCGTGGCCGACCAGATCCCGAGAGCCAAGGAACTCGCACCCGACCTCGTCACCTTCTGCGCGGGCGGAAACGACATCATCCGCCCCGGCAGCGACCCGGACGACGTCGCGGAGCGGTTCGAGGCGGCCCTCGCCGACCTCAAGGCCTCCGTGGGCCTCGTGATGATCACGACCGGCTTCGACACGCGGGGCGTACCGGTCCTCAAGCACCTGCGCGGCAAGATCGCGACGTACAACGTGCACGTCCGCGCCATCGCCGACCGCTACGACTGCCCCGTCCTCGACCTCTGGTCCCTCAAGACCGTCCAGGACCGCCGGGCCTGGGACGGCGACCGCCTCCACCTCTCGCCCGAGGGCCACACCCGCGTCGCCCTGCGCGCCGCACAGGTCCTCGGTTACGAGGTGCCGGCCGACCCGGACCAGCCCTGGCCGCCCGTCCCGCCGCGCGGCTCGGTGGACGTGACCCGCGACAACATCCAGTGGGCGCGCGAGCACCTCGTGCCGTGGATCGGCCGCCGGCTGCGCGGCGAGTCCTCCGGCGACCACGTCGAGGCCAAGCGCCCGGACCTGCTGCCGCTGTAGCGGCCCCGGGCGGGGGAGGGGAAGCCCCGGGTGGCGCTCACGACACCGCGCGGCGGAATCCTCCGGGGCCGGTGTGCGTTGGGATGGTCGTAGACGTACGACCGTCCCATCCTGCACCTTCCCAGGAGGCGCCTTGACCGGCTCCCTTCCCCTGCGTCCCCGGCTGCGCGCCCTGCGGCCCGAAGCCTTCGGCGCGGACCCGTCCGGCGCACGGCTGGAGCGGATCCTGCGCTCGCCGAACTTCGCCGACGGCGTCTTCCGGAACCCGGTCGGGGCCCGGACCAGACCTTCCGGATCGATGGCGGAGTTCGCCAAGATCTACTTCCACAAGGAGCAGCGGGCCCGGCGCAGCCCGGCCGCCTCCGTCCCCGTACACCCGACCACCCTCGCCGACCTGGCCAAGCCGCCGGCGAGCGGACTGCGCCTGACCTGGATGGGCCACTCCAGCGTGCTCGCGGAGATCGACGGCCGCCGCGTCCTCTTCGACCCCGTCTGGGGCGACCGCTGCTCCCCGTTCCCCTTCGCCGGACCCAAGCGGCTCCACCCCGTCCCGGTCCCGCTGGCCTCGCTGGGCGCCGTCGACGTCGTCGTGATCTCCCACGACCACTACGACCACCTCGACCTCCCCACGATCAAGGCGCTGGCCGGCACGGACACGGTCTTCGCCGTCCCCCTCGGCGTCGGCGCGCACCTGGAGCGCTGGGGCGTCTCCCCGGACCGGCTGCGCGAACTCGACTGGAACGAGGCCACCGAGGTCGCCGGACTCACCCTCACCGCAACCCCCGCCCGGCACTTCTGCGGCCGGGGCCTGCGCAACCAGCAGTTCACGCTGTGGGCCTCCTGGGTGGTCAGCGGCGGCGGGCACCGGATCTTCCACAGCGGCGACACCGGCTACTTCCCGGGCTTCAAGGAGATCGGCGCCGAGCACGGCCCGTTCGACGCCACGATGATCCAGATCGGCGCGTACTCGGAGTACTGGCCCGACATCCACATGACCCCCGAGGAGGGCCTGCGGGCCCACCTCGACCTCCAGGGCGGGGCTCCGGCGGGGACGCTGCTCCCGATCCACTGGGGCACCTTCAACCTGGCCTTCCACGCCTGGGCCGAACCCGCCGACTGGACGCTCGACGCCGCCGGGGACGCGGGCCAGCGCATCGCCGCCCCGCGCCCCGGCGAGCCCTTCGAGCCCGCCGGCAAGCTGCCCGTCGACCCCTGGTGGCGCCCGGTCTCCACCCCCATCGCCCGCCCCTGGCGCGACCCGAAGCCGGCGGACCCGGCGGGCCCGGCGCCGAGCGGGCCCCGGGCGGGTGACCTGGACCTCGCGGGAGAGCGCTGACCCCGCAGGAGCGCGAGCGGGCCGTCCTGTCGTCGTGCGTACGCGGATCCCGCGTACGACGACAGGACGGCCCGGCGCTCGGCCGCCACCCCCGCCGACCGGAAGCAGCGGCTGCGGGGCGGCCCCGGCGCGCAGGGCCGGCCCGCAGGGGTCAGTAGTAGCGCAGCAGCGTCGGCTCGGCGTGGCGTGCGTACGCCCCCAGCGCCAGGCCCTGGTGAGCGAGCCGGGCCTTCTCCGCCCGGCGGATCGCCAGCAGGGTGCCCAGCGCCTCCTCGAAGTCGTCGTTGACGACGTGGTAGGCGTGCTCCGCCACGAAGTTGAAGTCGCGCAGCGCCATCGTGTGCCGCAGCTCCCGCTCCTCCTCGTTCTCACTGCCCCGGCCCGCGAGCCGCCGGTCCATCATTTCCACGCTGGGGGCCATGACGAAGATGCCGACGGTCTGTTCCGGGAAGCAGCGCCGGAGGTTCAGGTAGCCCTCGGGGCAGTAGTCGAGAAGCAGGTCCTGGCCCCGGCCGAGCGCCTCCTCAAGGGGAGCGCGCAGGGTGCCGTAGTACTCGTCGAAGGACGGGTGGATCCACTGCGCGAACTCGCCGTTGCCGGCCATCTTGAGGAACTCGTCACGGGAGACGTGGTCGTAGTGTTCCTCGCCGGCTCCGGGCCGGGGCCGGCGCGTGGTCACGGACCGGGTGGTGACCAGCGTCGGATCGGACTCGGCCATGGCGCGCGCCAGTGAGGTCTTCCCCGTGCCCGAAGGCCCGGACAACACGAACAGGCAGCCGGTGGGGCGGGTGAGGAACGGCTTGGGATCGACTGGCATGACTGGTATTCACCTCGTGATTCAAGGAACGCATGTCGGCGAGTGCCGTGGGCCGGGGCTCACGGCACTCGCCGAAGGATCAGAGTGCGGCTCAGCGGCCGGACTTGACCTTGTCCAGGCGCGGGCGGAGGCCCACGGCGTGGTTGCGCATTTCGAATCCCCCTCTCCATATCCGGTGAGAAGACCACTGCCCGGGGAATTCCGGTAGCGGCGTTCTCTCTGCAACGAGCATTCCCGATGCCCCGCTCCGGGGCCAAGGGGTTGTCCAGATCCGGAAACACGGAAACGCCACCGGTGCCGCATGCCCCGCGCATTTTCCGGTGGGGCGTGGCGATTTCCAGGGGCTCGCACGCTCCGGCCGGTTGCCAGTTCCATCGGGCAACGGGAAACCCCTTGAGCCCGGGTGGTCCCGGAGTGACGCTCCAGGAGATGACCACAGAAGAGGGGAAATGCCACCCATGACCTCGGCAACGAGCGAGAGCGCGCAGTCGACCGCGCAGTCGGCCCTGGACGCAATGCCGCGTGCACCCCTCGGTGAAAGAGGCGCGGGCCCGGACCAGCGGGTGGCGGACCTGTCCCTGGCATTCCGCGGCCGCACCGAAATCCGCCTGGCGGAGAACGAGATGCCGGGGCTGATGGCACTGCGGGAGCAGTACGCGGGGCAGGCGCCGCTGTCCGGAGCCCGGATCACCGGAACGCTGCACATGACGGTCCAGACCGCGGTGCTGATCGAGACGCTGGTCGCGCTGGGCGCGCAGGTGCGCTGGGCCGGATCCAACGTGCTCTCGACCCAGGACGCGGCGGCGGCCGCCGTCGCGGTGGGTCCCGGAGGCGGCCGCGACGACCGGCCGGGCGTTCCGGTGTTCGCCTGGAAGGGCCAGAGCGCCGAGGAGTTCTGGTGGTGCGTCGAACGCGCGCTGTGCTGGCCCGACGGTTCGGGGCCGAACATGCTCCTCGACGACGCGGCCGGTTCCACCCTGCTGCTCCATCAGGGCGTCGCGTACGAGCGGGCGGGCGCCGTTCCCGCCGCCGGGCCGGACGACGACGAGATGGACACGGCCCTGCTGCGGCTGCTGGCCGCTGTCCAGACCACCGCACCGGGCCGGTGGAGCGCCATGGCCGCGGGTATCCGCGGGGTCACCGAGGAGACCACCACGGGCGCCCACCGGCTGCGCCGGCTGGCCGCGTCGGGGTCCCTGCTCTTCCCCGCGATCAGCGTCAACGACTCGGTGACGAAGTCGAAGTTCGACAACATCTACGGCTGCCGGCACTCCCTGATCGACGGCATCAACCGGGCCACCGACGTCCTGATCGGCGGCAAGACGGCGGTGGTGTGCGGTTACGGGGACGTGGGCAAGGGCTGTGCGGCGGCGCTGCGCGGCCAGGGCGCGCGCGTGGTGGTCACCGAGATCGACCCGATCTGCGCGCTCCAGGCCGCCATGGACGGCTACCAGGTCGCGACGCTGGACTCCGTGGTGGAGCGCGCCGACATCGTGGTGACCACGACGGGCAGCCGGCACGTCCTCACCGCCGGGCACCTCGCGCGCATGAAGCACCAGGCGATCGTCGGGAACATGGGCCACGCGGAGGGCGAGATCGACCTCGCGCAGCTGGCCGCGGTGCCCGGCGTCCAGCGGGAGACGATCAAGCCGCAGGTGGACGAGTGGACGTTCGAGGACGGGCACTCCCTGATCGTGCTGTCCGAGGGGCGGTTGCTGAACCTGGGCAACGCGACCGGACACCCGAGTTTCGTGATGTCGAGCTCCTTCGCCAACCAGGTCCTCGCGCAGGTCGAGCTGTACACCGGCGTCCGCAGCTACCCGCTCGGCGTGCACGCCCTGCCCAAGCACCTCGACGAGAAGGTCGCCCTGCTCCACCTGGACGCGCTGGGGGCCGAGCTGACCCCCCTGAGCGAAGCGCAGGCCGAGTACCTCGGCGTACCGGTGGGCGGCCCGTACAAGCCGGACTCGTACCGCTACTGATGGATGTGGGGTGTCTCACGCATGTCTCGAACCGATGACCTGACCCGGTGGCTGGGCCTGGAGCCCTGCGCCGACGGAGGCTGGGCGAGTGCTCCCGGCGGGCACGACTTCTACGACGGGAGCCTCCTGGACCAGCGGGTCATGGCGTTCCGCACCCGGCTGCTGGACGCCGACCGCCCCCGCACCGGCTGGCGGCGCACGGACGCGGACACCGTACTCGTGCGCCATCCGCCGCACGGGCCGGACACCGTGCTGCGGCTGTGGACCAGCGACGGGCGGGGGCGGCCGACCGCCCGCCCGCTCGGCGGTCACCCGTCCCCGGACGAGCCGTTCCAGCTGACCGTGCGCGGCGGCCAGTGGTACGCCCTGGAACTGCTGGAGGGGGAGGCCGGGCTCTGGAGCGAGGCCGTCGTCCCGGGCATCGCCTTCGGGGAGGGCACGCAGCCGGCGGCTCCCCGGCCGCCCACGGCTGGGGAGGCGGAGCAGCGGGACGGGCGGCGGGCCGGGTCGGACGGGCAGCCGTTGCACGAGCTCCTCGGGCTCACCCCCCATGTCGAGGGCGGCTACTTCCGCCAGTACTACGAGTCCACCGCCGGCCTGGAGACGCCCCGGGGGCGGCGACCGCTGGCGAACACCATCCACTACCTGCTCGACCGGGACTCACCGGTCGGATACCTGCACCTCAACAGAGCCCACATCACCCACTTCCTGAACTCGGGCGGGCCCATCCAGTACCTGATGCTCTCGCCCGACGGCGAGGTGCACGAGGTGGTCATGGGGGAGGACGCGGCAGCCGGTCAGGTCCTGGTCTTCACCTGCCCGGGCGGCTGGTGGAAGTCCAGCCGCCTGCCGGAAGACGTCTCCCACGGGCTGATCAGCGAGATCGTGGCGCCCGGATTCGACTTCCGGGACCAGTCCCTCGCCAGCGCCGACCGGATCGCCGAACGGTACCCCGCCGCCATCGGGCGGCTGCGCCCGTCGATCCGCGGTTGAGACGGCGCCGCACCCAATCACTGGAGATCTGATGAACGACACGACGCACGGGCGGTTCCCCGCCTCCGAAAAGCTGCTGGCCCGAGCCGAGCGGGTGATCCCCGGCGGTGTCTGGGGCCACAACAAGTTCCCGGCCGTGTACGACCCCACGGAGTACCCGTGGTTCGCCGAACGCGGCGAGGGTGCCCGGCTGAAGGACGTCGACGGCAACTGGTACGTCGACTTCATGTGCGGCTACGGCACCATGGTCAACGGCTACGCCCGCCCCGAGGTCGACAACGCCGTCATGGAGCAGGCCCGCTCCGGCGACTGCCTCAGCCAGGCCACCGCGCGGTCGGTCGAACTCGCCGAGCTGCTCGTGGACACGGTGGACGGCGCGGCCTGGGCGGCCTGGGGCAAGGGCGGCTCCGACGCCACCTGGATCGCCCTGCTCACCGCGCGGGCGCACACCGGGCGGACCATGGTGGCCTGCGTGGACGGCGCCTACCACGGCTCCCACGGCTGGTGCGCGTGGTGCAACCCGGGCGAGGGCCGCCGGCCGTCGGACTCCCACGACGTGACGACCCTGCGCTGGAACGACGTCGCCGGGGTGGAGCAGCTCTTCGCCGAGCACGGCCCCCGGCTGGCCGCCGTCGTCATCACGCCCTTCCACCATCCGATCGCCGGCACCGCGGTCCTGCCCGACCCGGCGTGGCTGCGCGCCCTGCGCGAGCACTGCGACCGCGCGGGAACCCTGCTCATCTCCGACGACGTCCGCGCCGGGTTCCACCTCGATCTGCGCGGCTCGCACGCCTACTTCGGCTTCCGGCCCGACCTGGTGGCCTTCTCCAAGGCGCTGGCGAACGGCTGGCCGATCGCCGCCGTCACGGGCACCGAAGCGCTGCGGGAGGCCGCCGCAGGGATCTTCGTGGCCGGCACCTACTGGAACTCCGGCTCCTCGATGGCCGGCGCGATCGCCAATCTGCGGCTGATGAAGGAGGAGCGCAGCGTCGAGCGGATGCACGCCTCCGGCGGGAAGCTGGTGGCGGGCCTGCTCTCGCTCGGCGAGCTGAACGGGGTGCCGCTGAGGGTCTCCGGCCCGGTCACGATGCCCACCGTCACCGTGGACGGTGATCGGGACTTCGCCTGGATGCGCCGTTTCGCGGTCCACATGGCGGCCGAGGGATCCTTCGTCCACCCCATGCACAACTGGTTCGTCTCGGCCGCCCACGACGACGAGGTCATCGAGCAGAGCCTGGACCACGCGGCACGCGCGATCGTACGGGCCCAGGAAGACCTGGGCGGCGCGTGAGCACCGTCACCGTCACCATCACCGGAGAACTGGACGCCGACCGCCTCGTCTCCTGGATGTCCGGCGGGCCGGACGACCTGCGGGTGACCGTGACCGGCAGTGCCCCGACCGTGCTGCGCGTCGACGGCACGGACCTCGACCTCGACCTCGGCCTCGCCGTGCCCGACCGGCTGCCCTGCGAGGCCGCCTGGTGGGTGGCGTCGGTGATCCGCCGCCGGCTGCGCCGGGTGCCCGACGCCGAGGCCTGCGCCTCCCCGGGCCTGGAGTCCGTCCTGCGCACCGGCCGGTGGCGGCACCCCGACCCGCCGCCGGACCCGGTCGACGCCGCCGGCGTGGTCCTGTTCAAACCCGGAATGGCCGTGGGCCCGCAGACCCTGCGGGAGCTGGCCCAGCGGCTGGCCGAATGCGGCTACCGCGCGGACCGGGCCCGCGTACTGGAGGACGAGGAGATCGCCCGTGGCGGTCTCGCGGCCGACCACTACCTCCCGCACGCCGAGCTGGCCCGGCGCGGGTCGCTGACCGCCGAGGAGCGGATCGCCTTCCTGCGGATCTACGACCGGCCGGAGTTCCGGCGCCGGTTCGGCGCCCGGCCGCAGGACCTGAGCGTGGAGTGCGCCTACGAGCTGCTCGCCGGCGGGCGGCTGTCCGCCGGGCAGATGGAGGAGTGGAGCACGGCCTCCGCCGAACTGCGCGGGCTCGACAGCGGGGCCGTGGACGGCCCGAACGAGATCGGCGACTGCCTCTTCGTCAACGTGTACCAGGATCCCGCGGCCAAGGACGGAGAAGCCGTCGTCGTCGTCAACCCCCACATGCCGGGGGTGCTCGGACACCTGGAGGGAACCGGCCACCGGGCGGTGGCGGTCCTGGTGGCCCCGGCCGGTGAGCGGCCGTTGGACTGGGCACGGATGCGCCGCGAGTTCTGCGGGGTCACCGACCCGGCCCGGGCCCTGCCCGGCAGTCTGCGCGGGGACGCCCTCACCGGCCTCTTCCCGTTGCGCGGACCGGCGGGCGAACCGGTGCGCCGCACCAACAACGGAGTGCACCTGAGCAACGGCGCCGTCGAGGCCCTCCAGGACGCGCGCACCTGGTTCGGCCTGCCCGCCGCGCAGACCGTGACCGGGCAGGCGTTCCTGGCGTCCGGGCTGGACCCCGATGCCGTGCTGGCCCGTCCGTTCCTCGAACAGGCCGGCCGGCGCCGGGCCGTGGCGAGCGTGACCGACGGCCTCGCATCCGCCGCGGCGGTCGCCGCGTTGACACCGGCCCGCCTCTGCGAGGTGGACGATTTCCCGGGCAGCGCCGAGAGCGTACGGCGGGTGGATCTGGCCTGGGGTCTGGCCGACCGGCTCGGAAAGGAACCAGGGGCGGTCGCGGTGCTCGCGACCGGCTCGGTGGGGCGCAACCTCGCCTGCCCCGATTCCGACCTCAATCTGCTCGTCCTCGTACGGCAGGGGCGGGCCGGGTCCGCCCGGACACGTTCCGTCCGCCGGACGGTGGACGGAGTGGCGGTGACGGTCGAGCGGCTCGCGCTCGGCCGGGCCGAGCTCCTGACCGGAGGCCGGCACATCGCCTCCGCGAGCTCGTTCGCCGTTGCCGCGCACCGGATGGGCCTCGCAGCCAGGTTCGGCGGTCTGCCCCTGGTGGATCCCGAGGGGCACGGCCGGCGCCTGGCCGAGCGGGCCGCACGGCAGGAGGCGCCGCCCGCATTGCTGGCCGCCTGGCTGGAGGACGTGCTGCGCCGGGTGGAGCCGGCCCGCCACACCGGGCCGGCCGGATGGGAGGAGGCCCGTACGGCCGCCTACGCGCTCGCCGTCGCCGCGCTGACCGTCGGGCCGACCCGCTTCCACAAACCCAAGTGGGTGCCCGCGGACCTGCGTTGCGCCGGGCGGCCGGAGCTCTGGGACCTGCTGCGGCACGCGTGGCAACTGGGAGAGCCGGACGAGGCAGGGGTGCGGGCGGAGATCCAGGAAGCGAGCAAGGCCGGCGGCGCCGACCGCCGTGTCCTCGCCGACGCCGGCAGCCTGCTGGCCGCCGGGCGTCTCACCGACGCCCTGTTCTGCGCCCGTCACGCCGCCTCCGCGCGGAGCGGGGGAGCGCGTACCGGGCGGCCGGTCCCGGGCGGCCCCCCGGCAGCGCTCACCGAGCGGCTCGCCGAATACACGGGGAAGGAGATCGAGAAATTGTTGTCCATCGACTAGGAAACGGACAACCTCTTGATGATCTCCGTCTGAGGCGCAAAACTTTGTTGCGAGGGGGAAACCGCTCCGGAAAACCACTACGGGAATCCGGGGCTGAATTCCCGTCGCCCGACCGTTCTGTTCATGAAAGGAGGTGAAGAACAATGCGTAACCACGCTGTGGGCCTCCGCCCGCGTCTGGACAAGGTCAAGACCGGCCGTTGAGCCGAGTCGAATTGACCCAAGTGCCGCCGCGGCGCATAGCCGCGGCGGCACTCTCCGTACTTCTCCTTTCTCTGTTTCTCTGTGCGAGGATTCCTGATGACACCTGCCGATCGGATTTCGGTCATCACTGCGGTCGACGACCGCCTGAAGACAACGAGCATCTGCCTCGGCGTGGCATACGGAGCGCGCCACGACCCGCCGGACCGCGGCGGCCTGGCCCACGTGCTGGAGCACGTGCTGATGTCAGCACCCCTTCCCGGCGTCGGCCCCCTCGTGCAGCACATCGAAGGTCTCGGAGGCAGCGCCAACGCGGAGACCGGCCTGGAACAGATGCTCTTCCACCTCCAGGTCGACGCGGACGACGCGGACCAGGCCGTGGAGCTGCTGCTGCGCGCCGTGCTCGCGCCCGAACTGGACACCGCGACCCTCGACACAGAACGCGCCGCCGTGCTCCAGGAGCTCGCGGCCGCCGAAGCCGACCCGATGGACACGGTCCAGGACGCCTTCCTCTCCGCGCTCTTCCCCGGCCACCCGCTGGGCCGGCCCGTGGGCGGCACCGTCGCCGAGATCGCCGCCATGGACCTCGAAGGCGTGGCGCGCGGACACCGCGACTCCCTGCTCACCAGCCCCATGACCCTCGCCGTGGTGGGCCCGCGGGTTCCCCGCGGGCTGCGCGCCACCGCCACCGCCCCGCGCGCCACCGCAGCGTCCCGCACGCCGGTCCCGCTGGGTCCGCCCCACCGGGCCGAGCCCGTCTGGCCCGACGAGTTCGCCTGGGTGGCGGTGGGCGGCCGGTCCGCCGGACTGACCGAGGGGAAGCGCCACCACTACACCGTGCTGGCGAACCTCCTGGGCGGCCACGCCTCCTCGGTGCTCTACCGCCAGCTCCGGGTGGCCGCCGGCATCGCCTACTCCTTCCAGGCATGGGACCGGAGCTACGTCGAGGCGGGCGCCTGGCGCGTCATGATCGGCGTGGAAAGCGGGAACGGCCCCGAGGCGGTCGCCATCGTCATCAGGGAACTGGACGCACTGGCGACGACCGGGCCCACGGAGGCGGATCTCGACTCCGCCCGCCGGCACGCCCGCATGGATCTGCTGCGCGACACCGAGACGCCCCTGGAACACGCGCGGCTCCTCGCGTCGCGAGCCCTCTTCCACGAGGCCTGGGACGTGGACGGCGAGCTGCGGGAGATCGCCGCCGTCACCCGGGACGACGTACGCGCCGCGGCCGCCTCGCTCCGCGACGACCTGGTCACCGTGGTCCGCCCGGAGGCGAAGTGAACACCGCCGACGCGACCACCGGGACCGCTCCCGCCTGCCGGGCGCCCTCTCCCCGCTACCTCGCCGCAGCGGAAGAGGCAGGACTCCTCCACCGGCTGCACGGCCACCCGTTCGTGGCGGGGGAGCAGCACGACCCCCAGCTCGACGAGCCGGAACTCCTCGTCGAGTTCTGCGCGGACGAACTCCTGTCGGACCCCTCGTGGCTGGAGCAGGCCCTGGCCGTCGCGGGGCTCTCCGAGGCCGGCCCGGGCGTGGTCACCGTACGGGCCTCCGCCCACATCCGGCTCGCCGGCCCGTGGCAGCGCCACCTCACCTACCTGAGGTACTCGGGCCCGCCCGCGCAGGACGGTCAGGCGTCCTCGCCCCTCACCGTCCGCCCGGCCGACCCCGGGACCGACACCGCCGACCTCACCCGCTGGCTCGCCCAGGCCCTGGTCAACGGCAACGCCGAGCAGGACATCGAGACCGGCCCCGGAGCGGCCGAGACCTTCGCGCGCGAGGTCCTGGCCGCCCCCGACCGCTTCTCCTACGTGGCCTGCCGCGAAGGACGCCCGGTCGGCCACGCCACGCTGCTGTGTGCGGCCGACGATCCGGTGACCGGCCGCGACCACGTGGAACTCGTCGACGTGCTCGTCGAGGAACCGCAAGGGCCGCGCAGCGAAGCCGCCCACGCGCTGACGGCGGCCGCGATGGCCCACGCGCACCGGGCGGGACTCCCCCTGATCGGACACGTCGTCCACCCCGCCGCGCACGTCGCCGCCGGGCACGGCGACAGGATCGTGGCCTCCCTCGTCGCACGCGGCTGGGCGGTCGACCACGTCTTCTGGCGGCGAAGCCACGACAAGGGCGGTGCGTGAGATGGACCTCGCGATGTTGTACGACGTACTGGACGTGTCCCCGGAACAGGGGCCGGGCCGGCTGCTCTTCACCGCGCGCAAGGCGCACTACACCCTGCCCTACCTCGTGCTGTCCGCGCTGGAGCGGGAGGGCTGCTCCATGAGCGCGGCCGCTCGCGGGGAACTGGCCCGGGCCCGGCGGCGCGCCCGCCACTACGAGGAGGTGCTCACCCGGGTCACCGCCCAGGTGCCCGCGCAGGTCATCAAGGGCCCGCTGCTCGCCCGTACCTACCCCGAAGGCCTGCTCCGCCCCCAGGGCGACCTGGACCTGGTCACCGAGGGCGAGCCGGACCTGTGGAACGCGGTCCGGCTGCTGACGGAGGACAACCCGCCGCAGTACGCGGGCGTCTCCGTGCTGGGCGCGCCGGCCCGCCACGTGGTGGTGACGCTGACCTGGCAGCCCGAGGACCCCCTGCTCGATCCCGAGCTCCGCGTCGAGATCGCCACGGCAGCCCTGGTCGGTGACCAGGAGGCCGTGCCCATCCGGTCCGCGATGCCCGCCGATACGCTGACCGCCAATCTGCTGGCCCTGGCCGAAGAGCGGTTCCAGCGCCCCTTCCACGCGCGTGACGCCATCGACGTCCACATGCTCGGGAATGCCGAGCCGCCCAGCCTGGACGGCCTCGTCTCCGCGGCGGTCGAATACCATCTGGCGCCCGAGCTCCGGGAGTTGCTGGACTACGCCGCACAGCGGGTACCGGTCGGCCACCTCGCCGTCCTCGGCCCGGCCCTGGAAGCGGCGGAGCGGGAGGAACGGGCGCGCCGCGCCGCCCGTCCGGTGTCACCGGGCCCGGCCACCGACGTCCGCGCGGCCCTCGAAGCCGGTGTGCCGCTGTACGGGATGCCGCTGGGGCGCGCCACCGGCCGTACGGACCGGGACCGTGCGCGCGTCCACCACTTCGGGGAGGGCGCCCTGCTGCTCACCCCGGTCGGGGACTACCTCCTGGTGACGGGCGAGACCGTCGCGCAGGAGCAGTACGACGCGGCGCTCCGGGAGGTCGGTCTGCTGGCGGAGGAGACGCCGTGACGGCGGTGGAGACCCGCGCGCTGACGCGGCGGTACGGCAACGCCAAGCGGGGCGCCGAGGACGAGGTCCCCGCCCTGAGCGAAGTGGACCTGACGGTCGAACGGGGCGAGGTGTACGGCCTGCTGGGACCCAACGGGGCCGGCAAGACGACCCTCTGCCGGATCCTGTCGACCGTCCTGCTCCCCACCTCGGGAACCGCCCGCGTCCTGGGCCACGACGTGGTCCAGGACGCCGACCGGGTCAAGGGAGTCATCGGCATCGTCTTCGGCGGGGAGCGCGGGCTGTACACGCGGCTCACGATCCGCGACAACCTGCGCTTCTGGGCCGCGCTCTACGGGCTGCACGGCAACGACCTGCGGCGCCGCTGCGACGCGCTCCTGGAGCGGATGGGCCTGGGCGACCGGGCCGACGACCGGGTGGACACCCTGTCCCGGGGCATGAAGCAGCGACTGCACCTGGCCCGGGGCCTGGTCGCCGATCCGCCGCTGCTCATCCTCGACGAGCCCACCGTCGGCATGGACCCGGTCGCCGCCCAGGACTTCCGGGTCCTCGTCGAAGGACTCAAGGCGGACGGGCGCACCGTCGTGCTCACCACCCACGACATGGCCGAGGCCGAGGCCCTGTGCGACCGGGTGTCCGTCTTCGACCGCGGCAGGATCGTCACCACCGGCGCACCCGCCGAGATCGGCGCTCTGATCTCCCGCTACGAGCAGGTGGACGCCGCCGGTGTCCCCGCCGCGGTCGCCGCCGTCCTGGCGGAGGTCCCGGGTGTCGTCGCGGTCCGGCCCCTCGAAAAGGACCGGACGCGGATCGAGACGCGGGACGCGGAGGCCACCCACGCGGTCCTGCGGCTCCTGGTGGAGGCCGGGGTGACGGCCGTCTCCACCGGCCGCCCCACGCTGGAAGAGGTCTATCTGCACGTCATCGGCGAGCGGGGCATGGCGGTGGGCGGATGAGGCTGTTCCTCACTGCCGCGCGCTTCCAGCTCCGGCTGGCGTGGCGGTCGCCCGACACCGTCCAGGTGTGCGTGACCGCCCCCCTGCTGACCGTCGTCTTCCTGGCGATCAGTGACCATGCCGGGCGCGCGGACCTCTCGCCGTACGCCGTGGTCGCGCCCACCCTGATGTCGCTGTGGCTCCTCGCCCTCTACACCGCGGGCGAACTCATCAACACGGAGAGGTCCCTCGGCACCCTGGAGGGACTGGTCGCCGCTCCGGCCCGCTTCGAGGTCCTCGTGATGGGCCGGATGTGCGCGGTCACCGCGATCGGCGCTGTCTCCTTCGCGGAGTCGTGGCTCGTCGCCGGGCTGCTCTTCGACCGCTGGCTGGCCTTCCCGCACCCGGCCGTCACCGCGGCCTGCGTGCTGGCGACCGGCTTCGCCACGGCAGGCACCGCGAGCATCCTGACCTCCCTGTTCGTCCTGATGCCCTCCGCACGCATCATCCAGAACACCCTCAGCTACCCGTTCTACCTGCTGGGCGGCGTCCTGGTGCCGGTCGCATCGCTGCCCGCCTGGCTGCGGCCGGAGTCACGGGCCGTGTTCCTGTCCTGGTCCGCCGATCTGCTGCGTGACAGTCTCGCGCCCGCCCCCGTCAGCGATGCCGTACTCCGGCTCGCCGTGATCCTCGGCCTCGGCGCCGTCGGCTTCGGGCTGGGCCTGCTGCTGCTGCGCCGGGTCCTCGACCGGGTGTGCCGCCTCGGCACGCTGTCCCAGACGTGAGGTGGCGAGCCTTGTCCGCACCAGCAGTACAGCCCGTACGGCCCATGCGGCCCGTACACCCCCTGCGCGTGGTCAGGCACAGCGCGGCGAACGCCTTCGCCGACATGCGGGCCGTCTACACGTGGAAGACCTGGACCTTCGGCTGGCTCGGCCGGATGCTGGCACAGGTCACCTTCTTCGTCCTCCTGGGACGGCTGGTCGGGGGCCCGGACCAGGCCAGGTACCTGATCGTCGGCAACGCCCTGATGACCTGCGTGATCGAGTCGTTGACGGTCGTGGCGTCCTCCACGTGGGAGCGCGCCGCCGGTACGCTCCCGCTCCTGGCCGCGGCGCCGGCGAAACCCACCTGGGTCTTCCTGGGCCGCAGCCTCCAGTGGCCCATCAGCGGCACCGGGACCTCACTGGTGGCCCTCTTCGTCCTCGGCCCGGCGTTCGGAGTGAGCTGGAGCGCCGCCCAGGTGCCGGTGGCCGTCGTCCTGGTCGTGCTCACAGCGGTCGGTACGTATTTCCTCGGCCTGTTCCTGGCCGCCCTCGTACTGAACGCGGGCAGCGTGCGCAACGTCGTCTCCAACGCCGGCTACCTGCTGATGATGGCGGTGTGCGGGGTCCAAGTGCCGGTCGGCTACTGGCCCGAATGGGTCGGCTGGACCGCCCAGGCGATCCCGCTCACCCACTTCCTCGGGGCCCTGCGTTCCCTCACCGACGGCGCGGACCTCGCCACGGTCTCCGGTGAGGCGGCCGTGGGGCTGCTCGTGGGGCTGGCATGGCTCGGCGCCGCCCACCTGATGTTCGAATCCCTGCTCAGACGGGGCAGACGGGCCGGGACGATCGACTTCGCGTCCTGAGACCCCGCCCCGGTCCTCACCCCCCACTCGTACAAATGAAAGGTAGTCACCCGTGCGCGGCATTCTCGTCTCGTTCCTCGGTGCCGACGGGATCGGCAAGTCCACTCTGGTGGACTCCATAGCGGAATCCCTGGAGGCCGAAGGCGTCAAGGTGCGCCACGTGTCCTGGCGCCGGGTCATCGAGGAAGCGGACACCTCGTGGCCCGTGGACGGTCTCCAGGAACTGTGGCTCGAGGCGTTCCGCACGCTGGTCGGCGGGGCCCGGACGGCCTCGGGCCCGCTGAGCCTGCCCCGCGACTACGCGGAATGGGTCTCCGGCGGCTGGGAGACGACCCTCGCGGAGACGGAGCTGAACGGCGTCGGGCCCGCCGGCCCGCTGGCTTCCGCCCTGGTGGGTCTGGCCGGAGGCGTTCTGCTCGCCGGGGACGCGGTCGAGCCCGCGCTGGAGCGGGGCGAGGTCGTGCTGCAGGAGACCTTCCCCTTCAAGCAGGTACTCAAGAAGATCTTCGTATGCCGCCGCATCGTCGGTGACGACCCCCGCTGGACCGCGGTCCTGGACCGGATGCAGGTCATGGCCGAGGACATCTTCGGCAGCCGGGTCTTCCAGCCCGACGTCGGCGTGCTGGTCGACGGACCGCTGGACATGGCCTTCCAGTGGCGGATGGCCCAGTCCGGACAGGTCGGCGTCCTGGAGGACTACCGAGTGGCGGGGGACAGCGGCGAGGCCGGGTACCTCCAGATGCAGCAGGAGTCGGTCGAGGTCTTCCGGCGGCTGGCCGGACAGTGGGACTGGCTCGTCCACCAGGTGGACGGCTCCGGCCTTGAGCCGAACCTCCGCCGCGGCAGGGCCATGGTCCTGGGCCACCCCGCGCTCCAGGGCTTCCTGGACTCCCGATCCCGCTGAACGCCGCCGCAAGCGCATCCCCCCAGAAGAGATGAGGACACATTGATGCACCCCACCTTCGCCGACCTCGCACTGGCCGACTGGAACGACGTCGACTCCGTGGCCAAGTTCAGCGCAGAGGCATTCGCCGCCTTCGACGAAGACCCGGACCTGCTGCCGCGCATGCTGCGGTCCCTGCGCACCGACCAGCACCTGCGCCCCATGTGCGAGAGCTACGACTTCATGGACAAGCTCGTGATCCACGACGACCGGGAGTCCAACATCCGCATACGCGTCCACCTGTTCCGGCCGGGATACTTCGACCGCCCGCACAACCACCGGTGGACGTTCGCGACGAAGATCCTGAGCGGCAGCTACGTGCACCGCTTGTACGGCCGGGACGACCAGTTGCTGGAGGGGGCCGACTCCGACGCCCTGGAGCCGCTCGTCCAGCGGGTGGAGGGCGAGGGCGCCAGCTACGTGCTGCACCACAACAGCGTGCACGCCGTCCAGGCCGACGCCGGCACGGCCTCCCTGCTGGTCCGCGGGCCCGCCGCCAAGGACCGGCTGCTCTTCGTCGACCGGGCGAAGCGGACCAGCTACTGGGTGTACGGCGCGGAGCACGAGACGCCCGAGCAGCGCCGGGACAAGAGCATGACGGACGATCAGCTGGACGGGGCGATCACCCGCGCGCTGGCCCTGGTCGGGCGCTGACCGCCTGCGGAACGCCTACGCCGCGGCCAGTTCCGCCGCGTAGGCGGCGAGCAGGGGGTTGCAGCGGTAGCCGCCGGAGGCCGTCGGCTGCAGGAGGTTGACCTGGCACAGGAGCTGCGCCAGGCGAACGGCGAGGTCCTCGGTAACTCCGAGGACGCGGGCCGCGCCCTGCGGCGAGATGTCCTCCGCCCCGGACGCGCCGATCAGCCGGAAGGCGCGTGCCGCGTCCTGCGGCAGGCTCCGGTACGACCAGGAGAACACCGCGCGCACCGAGGCGGCCGTGTCGCCCGCGCAGCTGAGGAAGTCCAGCCGGCCCCGTGGGTCCGACAACTCCCCGACCACCCCCTCCAGGGAGTCCTGCGGGCCGGCCGAGAAGTTTTCGGCGGCGATGCGCAAGGCCAGCGGCAGGTGGCCACAGCGGTCGGAGAGGGCGGAAACCGCCTCGGGGCGCGCACCGTGGAGCGCCGCGCCGGCGACGCCGTGCAGGAGCACGGAGGCGTCCTCGCGGGAGAGCGGCCCCAGGGACAGCCGGGCTGCGCCGTCCCGCGCCACCAGCCCGGCCAGCCGGCCCCGGCTGGTGACGAGCACCATGCAGCCGGGGGCGCCGGGAAGCAGCGCGCGGACCTGGTCGGCGGTGGCCGCGTCGTCCAGGACGATGAGCATCCGGCGCCCGGTGAGCGCGGTCCGGTACAGCGCGGCCCGGTCCCACAGGCCGGCCGGTATGGCGTGGTCGTCGATCCCCACGGCGCGCAGACTGGCGGCGAGCACATCGGCCGGGTCGGCGGGCGCCGCGGCCGGCCCGTGCGCCCGCAGGTGGTGGAAGAGCACACCGTCGGGGAACAGGGCGGCGTTCCGATGCGCCCATTTGAGGGCCAGGGCGGTCTTCCCGACGCCGGGCATCCCGTCGATCACGACCAAGGGCATGGCGCGGTACGGGTGGTCCGGCCGTGACGAGGCCCTGTCCAACGCGGTCATCTCCCCGTGGCGCCCGATGAAATGGGCCCTGTCCAAAGGAAGTTGCGCGGGTCGCTGTAAGGCCGTGCGCGCACTTCGCGCGGTGCTCACGGAGCAGTGCGCGGCGAGCAGCGCACCGGATGCCTCCAGGGCCTCGTCGCACCGGCGGGCCAGGTCCTCCGAAGCCCGTTTGCCCCCGGTCTCGATCTTGCTGAGATGCCCCTTGCTGTAATGCGTCAGTTTCGACAGCTCGGTGAGGGAGACTCCCTGCCCCAACCGTCGTTCCCGCAGCTCGTGCCCGAAAGCCATATGCGGTGGCTCCAATCCTCGATTGCATCTGCGACGGTCGCCTCCCCTCGTACGAGCAGGGGGCTGCGCACCCAGCGCCTGCATGGTCAGGGTGGTTACCGCCGTGGGCACCAGCTTGTGCGGGCCCACTGGCGCACCGCTTACGCACCGCTAACGTTCCGCTGATGACGACCGGGCACGGGAAGGTCGATCGGGGATCAGGATCAGGATCCGGGTTGTCGGTGCTCATGTCCGGCGCGCCCCCCGATCAGGGCCCGCATGCCCCTGGGACCGTGACGGCCGGCGGGGTGTGGGGCGGGGGGCCGTGGGCAGGCGCAGGGTCAGGGTCAGGGAAGGCGACGGCACCGAGAGGACTGGTCGTCATGGAGGTTCCGCCCTCCGCAACACGCCACTGCGAGCTCGTCGCCGGACGGTCCGGGGACGCGGCCGCCTTCGGTGTCTGGATCACCTGGATACGGCAGAGACTGACCGATTGGCGGCTGGCCGCAGTCGACACGGACGCCGTCCTCGTCGCTGCGGAACTCCTGTCGAACGCGGCCCGGCACGCCGGCGGCGTCCTCCGGCTGACCCTCGACCACCGCGGAGATGCGCTGCGGATCGCCGTCTGCGACCCCAGCCCCGAACCGCCCCGCCCCCGCCGCCACCGGCCGGAGTCGGTCGGGGGCCACGGCATGTTCATCATCGACAGCCTCACGCTGCGCTGGGGGACCCTGCCCGGGCGGGACGGGAAGACGGTCTGGGCCGACCTGCCGGTCCCGCCCCGGTAGGCCGGCGGGCGGGGACGCCCGCCCGGGCCGGGCCCCGGCTAGCCGGGTACGCGGGCCGCGGGGGCGCCCGGGAAGCGGCGCGGGAGGCGGTCGCGCAGTCTCGGGGCGTACGCGTCGATGCCCCGGGAGGCCGCGCACAGCACCGCCCCGACCATGATGAACCCGAAGGACAGGATCCCGATCTGCAGGACGATCAGGACGTGCAGGGCCGCGCTGATCACCGCCGCCACCGCCTGTCGGGACCCCCGGCGCAGCAGGAACAGTGCGATCAGGGTCTCCGCGAGGATCGTCCCCCAGGTGGACAGGAGGGCGATCAGGGTGATCCCGGTGGCCCACCGGAACAGGTCGGCGAACAGGCCGGCAGCTCCGAAGTTCTCCATCCGCGCGACGTAGTACGTCGCACTGCCCTCCGCCCACGGATCGACGGGCAGCTTCGCCAGCGCGCTGTTGAGGTAGATGTACGCGACCTGGATCCGCACCCCCCACCAGCCCGCCCACGCGAGACCCTGCCAGGGAGATCCCGCCCGGTCGCCGCCGCCCGCGCCGCCCGGCCGCTGCCAGTGCCACGTCCTCCTGTCGTTGGCGCAGGCCAGGACCAGGAAGAAGGTGACGACCTGGGCGACGGCGTCGCCCCCGTCGGGCAGCGAGACCGACTGTCCGAGGGAGAGGGACGCCCAGAAGTGCAGCACGGTCGTGAAGCGGGGCAGGATCCCGCTCGCGACGACCAGGAGCATGGCCAGCACCACCAGGCCGACCGACTGCCGGTCCGCGGAGCCCGCCAGGCAGTACAGCGACACCGCCTGCACCGGCGGCGCGCAGCCGACCTCGGTCTCCGCCCCGCCCACCGGCACGAAGAGGTGCGAGGCCGGGGTGAAGACCAGGACGGACGCCTGGGCCAGGGCCATCACCGACCTGCCCGCCCCGAGGGCCCGGGACTCGGCCGGGAACCGGCGGACGGACCGCTCCAGCCCCGCGATCAGCCGCTGTGCGAACACTTCGCCTCCACCACGGCGGCCCTCTTGTCGAGGCGCCACCCTTCGTACCTGTCACGGAACTTCCACGGAACGGGCCTCGTCTCCACGAGGACCACCCGCCCGCACAGGGTCGGGACCGGGGAGGAGTTCTCGACGGAGACGGGCTGCTCCGGGGACCCGGCGACCACGGCCGGGCAGTCCCCCTCGATCTCGTCGCAGTTCCGCCACGTCCGCACCTGGTTCGCCATGCCCGCGACCTCGGGGCCCTGCGCACGCTGGCGGCGGGTGAGCCCGTAGAGGTTCTCCGGGCGCGAGTTCGGCAGCAGCGCAGCGTGGCTGAGGCCGCCGTCGGCGACGACGTACGGGACGAACTCGGGATCGCTCGGGGGCTTCGTGAAGAAGGCCCAGCTCTGCGGCAGGAACCTGGCCGACAGCGCGCGCAGGGCACCGCCGTCGCGGGTGGAGAGCACGTTGCTCGGGAGCGAGAAGAAGACCGACCCGGCCAGCAGGACCCCGACGAGGAGGGCGCCCCCCGCGGCGGCGGCCAGGACCGGCGCCGGGACCCGGGTCCCGGCGCCGCCGGCGGCGTCCCGCTCCGCGGCCGCCGTGCCGTCCCTCACGAAAGGGCGGAGGTCAGGGCTTCGACGAACGCGTCCCGCTCGATGTCCGAGCCGTTCGGGCTGCCGTCCTCCAGGTACCAGGTGACGACCACGAGCGTCGCGAGGGCGTTGGTGGCGACTCCCGCGTTCGTGTAGGCGACGGCGTTGGCGGCGCCCACGGCGTTCACGTAGACGGCCACGTAGGCGCCCATCCAGAACCAGCCGCGCGCCTGGGCCACGGCGCTCGGCGCCGCGCCCTCGCCCGCCGGCCGGGAGGTCTCCCCGAGCCACTTGTTGAAGGAGACCGAGAAGTCGCGCAGGGCGGCGTCGACCCGCACCGGATCGCCGCTCTGGAAGCCGGCCGCCGTGTCCTGGTGGAACCGGGGGTGTGCGGCGAGGTAGCCCGCGATGACCCGGTCCAGCGCCTCGGTGTCGGTCTGCGGCTTGTCGGGGTTGAAGCCGAGCATCCGCTTCAGCTCCGGGTGCGCGTCGGCGATCGGCCCCTGTGCGGCGAGCAGCAGCCGCAGGAGATCCGTGTCGCCGTATTCGGTGGTCTTCTTCGCCGCGTCCTTCAGGCGCGCCTTTCCGGGTGCGGAAGTCCCGTGGCCTCCGTCCGCGAATGCGGTCTGGGCCGTGATGCCGCCCCCGATGAGGACGGAGACGAGCGCCACCGCGGCAACGGTCTTTCTGGATATGGGGTTCATGCCGTTCATGCCGTCCTCCTTGGACGAGTGGTGTTTTTCCCTGTGCCGTTCAGCGGGAGCCGAACGGGCCGTCCGGGTCACCGGCCGCGCGTGCGGCCGCATTCGCCTTGACCGTCGCCGCCACGAGGAGCGCCAGGAACGCGATGGTCCCGGCCGCCGGGACGATGACGGCCGCCGGACTTCCGGAGTCCGCCAGCGCCAGGGCCAGGGCCAGCGCCAGGGAGATCACGGCCGTGGCATAGGCGGTAAGGAACGCGCAGGTCAGCAATGGGGCGGCGGCCGCGTGACCCGCCTGCCAGGCGCCGTCCGAGGCCATGGTCGCCCCCGTGCGGATCCCCACGGCGGAGTTGCGCCGGATCGCCCCGCTCGCGACCTGGTTCTTCATGTAATGGACCACGCCGCCCATCGCGACGAGTCCCGCGGCGAACCCAAATCCCGCGGTCGGATCCACTGTTCGTCCTCCCAGAGCGAAGTTGTCGGCAGACGTCGACGGCATGCGGCCGGAGCCGCAAACGATCATGAACATTCTGGTCCGCCGGAACGCCGCATTTCACTGCCGGATTCCGGCAGTCTCGCCGTTCCCGCGTTGCCGCAGTACGTCACTCGACCCGCCCCCGGAGGCCGCCGCCGCCGAATTGGCGGACTTCACTGTTCTTTACGTACTCTTGACGCCGCATTGACGAAGTGGAAAACGGAGGAGAACGGGGTGGCGGAGCAGCGGACATCCCCCGAATACCTGGCCGGGTACGAGCGGATGCTCGCCGACGTGGCCGAAACCGGACGGGTCCTGACCCGCGAAGAACTGCGGACGCGCAAGGAGTCCGGTGCGCGGGCCGCCGAGGCCGGACACGGCCTGCGCGCCCTGGTCGGCGGCCACCTGCTCGCCACCCGTGCCGCCTGGCCCGGCCCCGACGCCCCGGCCGACCGCCTGCTCGCCGCCGTCGAGCAGGCGAT
Source organism: Streptomyces sp. NBC_00158 (assembly GCF_045160885.1). Classification (NCBI taxonomy): domain Bacteria; kingdom Bacillati; phylum Actinomycetota; class Actinomycetes; order Kitasatosporales; family Streptomycetaceae; genus Streptomyces; species Streptomyces sp. NBC_00158. The sequence goes on along the minus strand of NZ_CP108161.1, from coordinate 904,015 downwards.
CGACGCCTTCGCCGAGGGCTTCGAGCACGCGCAGGACTCGGCCGTCCGCCAAGAGGACTCCGCCCGCCGGGAGTTCGTCGACGACCTGCTCTACGGGCGCAGCGACCTCGGCCGGCTGGCCGAGCGCGCCGAGCGCTTCGGCCTGCGCTTCTCGCACACCCACGCCGTCGCCGTCGCCGGTCACCGCGCCACCGACGACGAGTCCGGCTTCCTCCTGCGCCGCGTGGAACAGGCGCTGTTCGCCCGCTTCGGCAACCGCCGCATCCTGCTCACCACCAAGGACGGCCGGCTCGTCTGCATCGCCCCCGGCGACGAAGGCGAAGTGCTCACGTACTTCGCCCAGCAGGCCCGCGCCGCCGCCGACGGCACCCGCGTCGCCATCGGCCGCCCCCACAGCGGCGCCGGCGGCGTCGTCCACTCCTACGAAGAGGCCCTGGGCGTCCTCGACCTCGCCGAACGCATGGACCTCACCGGGCCCGTACTGCGCGCAGCCGAACTCCTCGTCTACCCCGTCCTGACCCGCGACCGCGACGCCATGGCCGACCTCGTACGCCACACCCTCGGCCCGCTCCGCGGCGCCCGCGGCGGCGCCCTCCCGCTCCTCGACACGCTCACCGTGTACTTCGGCGCCGGCTGCAACGCGGCCGCGGCGGCCCGGCAGCTCAGCGTCGGCGTACGCACCCTCACCTACCGCCTCGAACGCATCCACCGGCTCACCGGCGCCGACCCCGCCGACCCCGAGCACCGCTACATGCTGCAGACCGCCGTCATCGGCGCCCGGTTCCTGGACTGGCCGCACAAGGAGCTGTGACCCCGCGGCCGGGGCCCGGCGGCGCACGCCCCCGGCCGTGCGGGAGTACGCGCTCCCGGCGCATTCGCGCTGTCGTACGAGCGCTCCATCGGGAGCGGGAAGCACCCCGGTGAATGTCCCCAACTGGGCAACGGCTGCGGGATCGTGCGGTCTAGCGTGGGTATCCGGTGATCAACACCGGGCCCCGCGACTCGCTGGGGGCCGGGCCCCACGTACCGAGGACGCAGATGTCCGGACTCCGCGCCGCCCGCCACTCCCCGTCGAGACACGCCGTCAAGGGACCGGGCCGGCAGATACGCCCCCAGCTGGTCCGCGCCGCCGTACTGCCCACGCTCGCCGCCGGGCTCAGCGGCGCCGCCGCGGTCATGTTCACCCTCCACCTCGGCGGCGGCTCCGGGGCCCGCGACGACCGGCTCTGGCCGGTCCTCGCCGGCTGCGCCCTGCTCGCCGTCGGAGCGCTCGCGGCCGCCCTGCTCGGGGCCCAGCGCGCCGCCAAGGCCGTCCGGGACCGCTGCGAGGCGCTGCGCCGCTCCAGCGTGCGCGGGCGCGAGGAGCTGCGCACCGCCGCCGAGCGGCTCGAACGCGGGGAGGGCGCGGCGCGTCCCGTCCGCGGGGACCGCGCCGCCGCGCCGCCGGAGGGCGACCAGTCCGGAGTGGACGAGTTCTGGCTGCTCGCGCAGGAGCTGCGGGGCGCCCGGGAGCAGGCGCAGACCACCCTCGTACGGCTGGCCCTGCCGCCCGCGCCGAGCGACAGCGACCGCAAGGTAGAGGTCTTCGTCAACCTCGCGCGCCGGCTCCAGTCCCTCGTGCACCGCGAGATCTCGCTGCTCGACGGGCTGGAGGACACCGTCGAGGACCCCGACCTGCTGAAGGAGCTCTTCCACGTCGACCACCTCGCCACCCGGATCCGCCGGCACGCCGAGAACCTCGCGGTGCTGGGCGGGGCCGCCTCCCGGCGCCAGTGGACCCGGCCCATCGACCTGAGCGAGGTGCTGCGGTCCTCGGTGGCCGAGGTCGAGCAGTACACGCGGGTCAAGGTGGTGCCCCCGGCGGGCGGCACCGTCCGGGGACACGCCGTCGCCGACGTGGTGCACCTGCTGGCCGAACTCGTGGAGAACGCCACGGTGTTCTCCGCCCCCGACACGGACGTGGTGGTGCGGGCCGAACGGGTCACCGCCGGGATCGCCGTCGAGGTGGAGGACCGCGGGCTGGGCATGCCGGCGGAGGAGCAGCACCGGATGAACACCCTGCTGGGCGACCCCGACCAGGTGAGCGTCCGGCACCTGCTGGCCGACGGGCGGATCGGGCTGTTCGTGGTCTCGGCGCTGGCCCGGCGGCACGGCATCGCGGTCGAGCTGAAGTCCAACATCTACGGCGGGGTGCTGGCGGTGCTGGTACTGCCCCAGGGCCTGCTGGGCGCGGAGGCCCCCGGCGCCGCCGACGCGGCGGGCGGCTCGCGGGCCACCTCCTGGGGCACCGTCTCCTGGCCGGACCCGCCCCGCCCCACACCCCCAACGCCCACCGCCCCCCGCGAACCCCTGCCCCCACCACCCCGCCCGAGCCTCCCGGAACCCCCGCCCCGCCCGACCCCGGCGCGGTACGCGGCCGCGGACGGCCCAGGACTCCCGACCCCGGGCCACGCGGCGGCCCCGGTTCCGGCGCCGTACGCGGCCTCGGACGCGGGCGGGTTCGCGGCCCCCGTCCCCGGCCAGGCCGCGGACCCGGCCCCGGCGCCGTACCCGGCCCCGGGTGCGGAAGGTTCGGGGCTCCCGGCTCCAGGCCAGGCCGCGAACCCGCTCACGGCTCCGGTGCCGTACGAGGACCCCGGCGCCGACGGCTTGGCGATCCCTGCCCCCGGCCGGGCCGGGGTGACGGTACCCCTCCCGTACGCGGCCCAGGGCCCGGCCGGTTCCGGGCTCTCGGGCCGCGGCCGGGCAGCGGACCCGGACTCGGGCGGGGTGGTCGGCTTCAGGGTCCCGGACCCCGGTCGCACGGCGGAGCCGGCTCAGGGGCCGGGCCGTCTCGCGGGCGGTGCCGGGTTCCCGGACCCCGGTCGCGCCGCCGGTCAGGTGCGGGGGCCGGCCCCGCTGACCGGTCCCGCCCCGGGGCAGGCCCCGTACGCGGTTCCGGTCCGGGCCTCCGGTCCGGGGGAGGGACCGGTCAGCGGTCCCGTCCCCGGAGAGGTGGGTCCGGGCGCCGCGCCCGGTGCGGGGGATCCGGCCGGGGGCGCGGCCTGGGGCTTCTGGCGGGCCCCCGACCAGGCGCCGGACGGCGTCCCGGCCGCGTACACCGTGCCGGACAGCACACCGGCCCCGGCCGCGTACACCGTGCCGGACAGCACGCCGGCCCCGGCCGCGTACCCCGCGCCGGGCGGGGGCCCGGACGGCGTCCTGACCCCGGCCCTGCCCGTGCCCCCGGCCCCGTCCCCCGGCTCCGAGCCGGCCGGGCCCGCCGCGCTGCCGGGAGCCGGCGGATCCGTACAGGTCTGGGACCCCGCACCCGCACCGGGCCTGGAGCCGGCCTGGCCGCGGGGCCCGGTATCCGCGCAGCCGGCTCCGGCGGAGCCATGGGCGGCCGAGCCGCGCCGCGTCCCGCAGCAGAGCCCCGCCCCCGAAGGGACACGCCCGCCCCTGCCCCGGCGCCGAGCCCAGACCCACCTCGCGCCCCAGCTGCGCGAGGCCCCCGCCCCCCGGCGGGCCGAAGCGACCGAACAGCCCGTGCACGACCCCGGCCTGATGGCGGCCTTCCAGCGGGGCTTCGGCCTCGCCCAGGCGGACGAGCAGGCATGAACCCCAGCAAGGAGCACACCCCCATGGCCGGCGAACTGGCGACGAAGACAGGCAGCCTCTCCGATCTCGACTGGCTGCTCAGCGGTCTGGTCCAACGGGTGCCGTACACCCGCAGCGCGGTCCTGCTCACCGCCGACGGACTCGTCACCTGCGTGCACGGCCTGGACTCCGACAGCGCCGACCACATGGCCGCCCTCGCCTCCGGCCTGTACTCCCTCGGCCGCAGCGCCGGAGCCCGCTTCGCGGACGGGGCCGAGGTCCGGCAGGTGGTCGTGGAGCTCGACACCGCGCTCGTCTTCGTCTCGGCGGCCGGCTCCGGCACCTGCCTGGCGGTCCTCGCGGACCGGGAGGCCGACGCCGGCGTGCTCGGCTACGAGATGGCGATGCTGGTCAAGAGCGTACGGCCGTACCTCGCCGCCCCGCCGCGCCGGCCCGTCGCCGACGCGGAGCGATGAGGGCCTGGGCGAGGGGGGTCCAGGGTTTCCCGCCGGCCGGTTTCCCCACGCCCAGGGACACGCCCTGGCTGGACGACTCCGCCGGCCGGGTCATGCGTCCGTACACGGCCTGCGGCGGCCGGACCCGTCCCGCCGTCGCGCTCGACCTGCTGTCCCGGATGACCGCGACCGGCGTCCGCCCCGGCATCCCGCTCGGGGCCGAACACACCCTCGCCCTGCGCGCCTGCGCCGGCGCCGCCGCGGTGACGGTCGCCGAGGTGGCCGGGCAGCTGCGGCTCCCGGCCGTCGTGGTGAAGGTGCTGCTGTCCGACCTGATGGAGTACGGGGCCGTCATGGCGCAGGCGCCCCGCTTCCCGAACGGCGGCGGCTCCTTCGCCGCCGACGACCTGTCCCTGCTGCGGGCGGTGCTCGATGGCCTACGCCGACGGCTGTGAGACGGCCGCCCCGGCCCTTCCCGCGACCTTGAAGATCCTGGTCGCGGGCGGCTTCGGGGCGGGGAAGACCACCTTCGTGGGCGCGGTCAGCGAGATCGAGCCGCTGTGCACGGAGGAACTCCTGAGCGGGCTCGGCGAGACCTCCGACCGGCTCGACGGGGTCACGGGCAAGACGGCGACGACGGTCGCCCTCGACTTCGGCCGCCTCACCCTGGACGACCGGCACGTCCTCTACCTCTTCGGCACGCCCGGACAGGAACGCTTCTGGTTCCTGTGGGAGGAGCTGTGCGCGGGAGCGCTCGGCGCGGTCGTCCTGGCCGACACCCGCCGGCTCGCGGACTGCTTCCCCGCCGTGGACTTCTTCGAGCGGCGCGGGATCGGCTTCGTCGTCGCCGTCAACGAGTTCGACGGCGGTCACCGCTACACCTCCCAGGAGGTCCGCGACGCCGTCGGCCTGGGCCCCGACGTGCCCGTCGTCCGGTGCGACGCACGCCTGACCCGCTCCGGTACGGGGACGCTGGCCGCCCTCGTCCACCACCTGCTGTCCACGGCCCGCCAGGGCCACCCACCACACTCGGATCCGGGGGAACCGCCATGACCTACTACGAATCGACCGGCCACCTGCTGCTCACCCCGGTGGACCGGGAGGCACCCGAGCGGGCCGTGCGGCTGCGCGAGATGGACCTCGGCGAACGCGAGGACGCGGAACTCGACGCGTTCGCGCGCCGGGTGGCCCGGACCCTGGAGGCCCCGTACGCGGGCGTCAACTTCGTCGGCGAGGAACGGCAGTTCTTCGCCGGGCTGCACCACGGCCCGGACGCCGCCGCGAGCGGCTATCCGGCCCGGGTGCTGCCCCGGGACCACGGCTACTGCCCGCACGTGGTGGTGCGGCGGCGGGCCCTGGTGCTGGAGGACGTACGCGACTTCGCGCGCTTCGCGGGCAACGCGGTCGTCGACGAGAGCGGGGTGCGCTCCTATCTCGGCGCGCCCCTCACCGACCGGCGCGGCTTCGTCCTCGGCACCGTGTGCGCGGTGGACGTGGTGCCGAGGCGGTGGGGGACCCAGGGCCTGGCGACGGTCAAGGAGCTCGCCGCCGAACTGGCCGAGCTGCTGCGCGCCCGGCCGCGCCACCGGGGGTGATCAACGCAGGAAGCCGGTGATCCGCCGGCGCAGGGAGCCCGCGTCCAGGCCGTGGGCGGCGGTGTGCTCGTCGATCGTGCCGTACCGGCGCAGCTCGGCGCGCCCGACGCCCAGCGGCAGCACCCGGTGCGGCACGTCCACGAGGGCCTGCCCGGCGGCCGCCGCCGAGGTCCCGGCCAGGTACGGCTCCACCAGCACCACGTCCGCCGAGGCCCGTCCGGCGGCCGCGCGCAGGGCCGCGTCGTCGAAGGGGCGCACGGTGGCCGCGTACAGGACGGTGACGTCGAGGCCCTCGGTCGCCGCGAGGACGTTGTCGAGCAGCGGCCCGACCGCGAGCACCACACCCGCGCGCCCCTCCCGTACGGTCCGGAAGCGCAGGTCGCCCAGGGGACGCGGGACGGTGTTCGACTGCTGCGAGAGCCGGACGTACACCCGGTCGTCCCCGGCGGCGTAGGCGTGCCGCAGCAGCGCCTCGGCCTCGTCGGGGTGGCCGGGCACGTGGACGGTCCAGCCGTCGAGGGTGTCGAGCAGCGCCACGTCGCCGGGCGCCATGTGGGTGAACCCGCCGGCCGGCCAGTCGTAGCTGGCGCTGGCGCTGACCAGCACCCCGCCGGTGCCCTGGTGCCCGAAGTCCAGCTTGACCTGCTCGAACGGCCGCTCGACGAGGAAGCTGGCGAAGGTGTGCAGCACGGGCCGCAGCCCGGTGAGGGCCAGACCGCCGCCCACCCCGACGAGCAGCTGCTCCCTGATGCCCACGTTGATCACCCGGTCCGGGTGGCGCTCCTGTGCGGGCCGGAACCCGTCCATGGAGATCTCGGCGAGCACGAGTGCCAGACGGGGGTCCTCGTCGAGCAGCCGCGACGTGACCGAGATGAACCTCTCGCGCATGGTGTCCATGACGTCCCTGTCCCTTCCCCTCAGAACTTCTTCTCGACGCGGGCGACGACGGCGTGCGGCCGGCCCGGATGCGGTGCGGTGAAGGCGGCGTGCAGCGCCGCGTGGTCCCGCCCGTCCACGGTGACGGCGCTCCAGCCGGCCGCCTCGAAGCGGGAGGCGATCCCGCCGGGCCAGCCGTGGGTGGCGGATTCGTTGTCGATCACCACGGTGTGCAGCGCCTCCAGCCCGGCCGGGCCGGCGTGGGCGATGGCCTCGTGGTTGCTGCCCTCGTCGAGCTCCGCGTCCCCGATCAGCACCCACACGGCGGCCTCGTCCAGACCCTGGGCCCGCAGCCCGAGCGCACTGCCGACGGCGAGCGGCAGCCCGTGCCCGAGGGAACCGCTGGCGATCTCCACGCCGGGGATCAGGGTCCGGTCGGGGTGGTGGCCGAGGGGGGAGTCGTACGCCCCGAAGCCGGGCAGCCAGTCGACGGGGAAGAACCCCTTGGCGGCGAGCACGGCGTAGTAGGCCATCGGCCCGTGCCCCTTGGACAGCAGGAACCGGTCCCGCCCCGGGTCCTGGGCGTTCCCGGGCCCGACGCGCAGCACCCGGTCGTAGAGCACCCACAGCACGTCGAGGGTGGAAGTGGCGGCGGGCCCGTGCTTCTCGGCCCCTGTCATGAGCGCGATCAGCCGGTCCAGATCCTCATAGCGGAGCCCGGTGTCCGCGGATACCTGTGTCATACAGCAACCGTGCAACCTCAAGTTAAGTCGAGGTCAACCCCCGCGCCCACCCGATCCGCGCGTCCGCACCCACCCCGGAAAGGTGCGCGCGACCACCCCCGGAAGTGCGGTATTGTTCTCGTGCCGGTGAGGCCAGGGGGAAACCCCAGGTCAGCAGGCATCGGGACGTGGCGCAGCTTGGTAGCGCACTTGACTGGGGGTCAAGGGGTCGCAGGTTCAAATCCTGTCGTCCCGACCATGCGGAAACGCAGGTCGGAGGCCGTTCTCTCGTTGCGGGAGGGCGGCCTTTCGTGCGTCCGGGGCCATGGGGAGCGCTGATACGGGACAGGGCCCGGACCCGTGTGCCGTGGTCCGGGCCCTGCCCCGTGCGGTGCCGCTCCGCGGCGGCGGTGCGTCAGTTCTGTGCGGTGCCGTCGCCCGCCTGGTCGGCGGCCTCGGCAGCCTCGGCGGCCGCCTTCTCGCGCATCTTGCGCACCAGCTCCGCCTTCTTGTCGGCGGCGCTCTGGCGGTCGAAGTTGCGGTGCGGACCGTTGTTCTGGCGCTCGGCGCGGGACTGCCTCTTGCGCGGGCCGCCGCCCTGGCCCACGGGGTTGTTGATGTTCTTGCTGTCGGGCACGGGTTCTCCCGGTGGTGATGTGGAGTGATCTACGGATTCATCGGTGGGGACGGGCGCGGCGACGTGGAGGGACGTCAGCGGCGGCCCGTCACGCTCTCACTCGTAAATCGGCGTCGGGAAGAACATGACAAAGACGTTACCCGCTCCCGCGGGCCCCGCGCACCAGCCGGTTGGTCGCCTCATTTCCGGGCGGCAACCGCCGGGTCCGGCCTGGTGAGGGTGCAGGTGCCGTCGTGGCACTCGCGCTGGAGGCGGCCTCGGGAGACGGTTTGGGCCAGGCCGACCATCCAGCAGGTGGGGCAGCCGCGGAACGCGATCAGGGACAGCGGGGCCGCCAGGAGGGCGGCCGGGCCGGCCGTGGGGACCAGGGCGATCGAGCCGATGATCAGGCCGAAGCCGAGGGCGCCCCGCGCCAGGTGGCGCGGGACGGAGCTGCTGGCGAAGTCGGGGCGTGCGGGCTTGGGGGTGGTCGTCGTCATGGTCGTGGGTCTCCTGCTCCTGGTCGGGGGGCCTGCTCCAGGGAGAGCCGCAGCGTCGCGCGGGCCCTGTGCAGCCGGGACTTCATCGCGGCGGTGCTCAGGCCCAGGGCGTCCGCCACGGTCCTGCCGGGCAGGCCCTGGACGTCGCGCATGATCAGGACCTGCCGCTGGTCCCGGGGGAGGGCGCTGACCGCCGCCGCGATCCGCTGCGCCTCCAGCCCGCGCAGCACCGCCTCCTCGGCGGACTGCTCCGCCGGGCCGTCAGGGGTGTCGGGGGCCTCGTGCCCGCGCGGGACGAGCAGCCGTACCTGGCGCAGGCATTCGTTGCGCACGATCCGGAACATCCACGAGGCGAGCGCGCCGGTGGCCCGCAGGGTGCCGATCTTCCGGTAGAGGATGATCAGCGCCTCCTGCGCCGCGTCCTCCGCGTCCTGCGGCGAGGCGCACAGCGAGAGGGCGAACTTGCGTACGTGGGGCTGCGATTCCATGACGACGGTGGTGAGCGAGGTGACGTCACCGTCCTGGGCGGCCTTGATCAGCCGGTCGTCCGGCCAGGCGAAGCGTTGTTTCATGTGCTGCTCGTTTCCGGCGGGGTCTCAGGTGGCTCGGGGCCTCGGGTGCGGTCGGTGCTCAGCCGCGGCTCTTGAAGCGGCGCAGCAGGTGCCAGGTGCAGGCGCCGATGAGCAGGGCCGCGACGACTGCGATGGCGGTGATCATCATGGGGTTCCTCCGTGGTGGGTGATGTGTGGCGTGCGGTGTCGGGTCGGTCCGGGTCGTACGCGGATAAGAGGCGGGGCGGGTGCCGGAGGATTCGCGGCCGGTCGGGGATTTTTTCGTGGAGCCGAACCCGGGGCCCGGTTCGGCCGGTTCGACCGTTTCGGCCGCATGGCGGGAAGGTGCGCTGTAGCGTGAAAGCGCACCCCACGACGGCTCCCTCCCGGGATCCGTGTGCGTTGCCGTGCCCCGATCCTCCCCCCACCCGGTCCACCGTTCCGTGTCCGACCGAAGGGAAGACCATGAGCACCCAGACCCCGCCCGTCCCGTACCCGAGCCTGCTGAGCTGGCTGGCCGGCGGGGCGCCCGACACCGCGAAGACCGCCGCCGATCTCAAGGCCATGGCCGACAACCAGCACTACGAGCGGTTCCTGCTGGACCTGGAGGACGAGCAGGCCGCCTTCAAGGCCGCGCTGCTCGCGGCCTTCCCGCAAACCGCCCTGGAAAAGCGCGAGTTCACGAAGGTCGCCGGCAGCCTTGCGCCCGTGACCTCCCCGACGCTGAAGACGGCCGGACCCGTCTGCCTCGCCTCCCTCGCCGGGCCGCGCGACGCCTTCAACCGCGCGTACCTGTGGACCGCCCCCGACGGCGTGCTCCGCTACAAGGGCGGCACGGTGTACGGCAGGACGTCGAACACGCGGATGCGGCTCTCCGCCGACAACGGCCAGCGGCTGTACGTCGCTTCGGCGAACCACCCGCTCAAGCTGTGGCTCCGCAAGAACAACCAGGACGCCACCGTCCAGGAGATCTTCTCCGTCGTGGCCGGTGCGGGCGGGTACGACGCCCTGGTGGCGCAGAACACCGTCGACTGGGAGAGCTCGGCCGGCGGCCCGCTGACCACTCCCAAGGGGCTGGTCCAGGTGATCACGAAGAGCGGTGCGTTCCAGTCGATCACCTGGACCACCCCGTACTGCACGGCCGGCTGGGTCGACTCCCTGATGCCGACCCTCATCACCCAGGGCACCATCCCCGCCCCCGGCGGGCAGAAGACGATCGGTCAGAACGTCCACTCGGCGCAGGTCGTCGGCAGCGCGTGGATGCCGGGCGTCGACAACCAGGACTGCAAGCCGGGCGAGATGCCCGGGCAGTGGCACGCCGACGTGGCGGCCACCCTGTGCCCGCTCGCGGCGAACCACGCCCAGCTCCGCCTCATCACGGAGTTCTGCGACATCCTCAAGAAGGCCGGCTTCGTGGCCGGGGACAAGAGCGACCTGCCGGCCCGCATCACGTACATCGTCACCCAGCACGCGAGCCGCACGGCGGACCTCAAGTCACTCCCGAAGATCGCGGAGTACTACAAGCAGTGCTTCTGAGCCCTGCGGCGCAGGGCCCCCGCGTACCGAACACCGCGATCGGTGCGCAGGGGCCTCCTGCCCGTCTTCCCGTGGCGGCGAGAGCCGCTCGTCCGCCCGGGACCGGCGGCGCGAGCCGGTGAGGATCGCGCGGCCACATTCTCTCATTCAAGAGGCAAATGCGCCACCGTGGCCAGCGTCTGCCAGGCAAAGGGGGTCTGCCCGCTATCGAAGGCGGTGCGGGAGTTTTCGGGCGGTGACGGTGCAGACGCCATCCGATCGGCGGAAAGACGCAGAAAACGCTTGGACTGGGCGAGCGGCCCTGCGGAACACTGCGACTCCTGTCCTGCCGCCGCTCACACCGCACAGGGTTGGTATGGGATCTCCCGAATCACACCAAAGTCCGCCGGGCAGGGGCCCGGTACTCCTCGCACTGCGCCACTACGGACGGGAGCTGGTCCGGCTCCGCCGACTGGCCGCACCCGCCATGCTGCTCCCGGCGCTGGGCAACATCGGCATCAACTACGTCGCGCCGCTGGTCGTCGCCAAACTCGTCGGCCGGATCGCGGACGACCGCGCCGCCGTCGCCTCCGGCATCGGCCCGGTCCTGCCCTACGTCCTCGCCTTCGCCGGCGCCCTTCTGCTGGCCGAGGCGTGCTGGCGCCTCGGACTGCACTGCCTCAACCGGCTCGACGCCCTCGGCGTCGAACGGCTCTACGTCATCGGGATGGACGAGCTGTTCGCCAAGGACGCCGCGTTCTTCCACGACAACTTCGCCGGCTCGCTCACCAAGCGGGTGCTGAGCTTCGCCTCCCGCTTCGAGGAGTTCGTCGACACCCTGACCTTCCAGATCGTCGGCAAGTTCGTGCCCCTGATCTTCGGCTCGGTGGTGCTCTGGCAGTACGAACCGCTCCTCGTCGTCGGCCTGTTGGCGATGATCGCGGTCACCGGGCTGCTCGTCACACCCCTGATCCGCCGCCGGCAGCGGCTCGTCGACCAGCGCGAGGCGGCCATCGCCCGCGTCTCCGGCCACGTCGCCGACAGCCTCATGAACATGGACACGGTCCGCGCCTTCGCCGCCGAGGGGCGCGAGGCCGCCGAACACCGCTCGCGGGTCGCCGAGTCCCGGCGGCTCATGCTCCGCTCCTGGGACTACGGCAACCTGCGGATCGACACGATCGTCGCGCCCATGTCCGTACTGACCAACGCGCTCGGCCTGCTGGTCGCCGTCGGGCTCGCCGCACGCGGGCACGGCGTCGAGACGGTCGTCGTCGCCTTCACCTACTACGGCAACGCGACCCGCATCATGTTCGAGTTCAACCAGATCTACCGCCGTCTGGAGAGCTCGATGACGGAGGCCGCGCAGTTCACCTCGCTGCTCCTGACCCCGCCGACGGTCCTCGACCCCGAATCCCCGGAACCGCTGCTGTCCCAGGGCGCGGAAGTCCGCTTCGAGAAGGTGGACTTCGCCCACTCCGGCGGGGAACCGCTCTTCACCGGGCTCGACCTGGCCGTCCCCAGCGGGACGAGGATCGGCCTCGTCGGCCGGTCCGGCGGGGGCAAGACCACCCTCACCCGGCTGCTCCTGCGCATGACCGACATCGACGGCGGGCGGATCACCGTCGGCGGGCAGGACATCAGCCGGCTCTCCCAGTCCGACCTGCGCGGCCTGATGGCGTACGTGCCGCAGGAGCCGGCGATGTTCCACCGCACCCTGCGCGAGAACATCGCCTTCGCCCGCCCCGACGCCACCGACGCCGAGATCCGCCGCGCCGCCGAAGCGGCGCACGTCACGGAGTTCGCCGACGCCCTGCCCGACGGCTTCGACACCATGGTCGGCGAGCGCGGGGTGAAACTCTCCGGCGGACAGCGCCAGCGGGTCGCCCTGGCCCGGGCGATCCTGCGCGACGCCCCGATCCTGCTGCTCGACGAGGCGACCAGCGCCCTCGACTCCGAGAGCGAGATCCTCGTCCAGGACGCCCTGTGGCGGCTCATGGAAGGGCGGACGGCGCTCGTCGTGGCGCACCGGCTGAGCACCGTCGCCACCATGGACCGGCTCGTCGTCCTCGACCACGGCCGGATCCTGGAGCAGGGCACCCACCAGGAACTGCTCGACGCGGACGGCGCCTACGCCAAGCTGTGGCAGCACCAGTCGGGCGGCTTCCTCGACGACACCCCCACGGCGGGCGCCGACCTGCGCCCGTGACCGCGTACCCGCCGCCCCGCACCGTGCCGTGCCGCCGGGCGCGGTGCGGGGCGGCGCCGGGCGGTCACGGGGGAGTGGCGGGGAGGGTGAGGGTGAAGACGGCGCCGCCCTCCGGGCCGTGGCCCCGGACGGTGAGGGCGCCGCCGAGCCGGGACGCCAGACGGTGCGCGATCGCCAGCCCCAGCCCGCTGCCGACGGGGCGCTCCCCCCGGTAGCGCTCGTGCAGCGCGCCCCGCTCGAACGCCACCGCCACGTCGTCCTCCGTCAGCCCCGGACCGCCGTCACGGACCTCGACCCGTACGCCGCCCCCCGCGGCCGCGGCGAGCGCCAGCACCACCGGCTGCCCCGACGGGGTGATCCGCAGGGCGTTGGCCAGCAGGCAGTCCGCCAGCTGCCGGACCCGGAAGCCGTCGGTCCGTACGGTCCGGGCGACCCCGTCCGCCGGGGGCTCCCAGCGGAACTCCACGCCGTGCCGGGCGCAGCGCTCCCGCCACACCCCGGCGGCCCGGCCCAGCAGCGCCGCCAGGTCCGTCGACGCCGGCTCGACGGGGAACTCGTCCGCCTCCAGCCGGGCCAGGTCGAGCAGGTCGGACAGGAACCGGTCCAGCCGGTCCGACTCGGCCACCAGGACCCGGCCCGTCTCCGGCACCCGGTCCGCGGGGATCACCCCGTCGGCCAGGGCCTCCGCGTAGCCGCGCATCGTGGTCAGCGGGGTGCGGATCTCGTGGGAGACGGACAGCAGGAACTCGCGCTGGCGGTCCTCGCTGAGCACCAGGGCGCCGTCCAGTACGGCCATGGCGCGGTCGAGCTCCGCCACCTCCAGCGGCCCGCGGGGCGGGCGGCCGGCGTCCGGGGTGGCACCCGTGCCGGCGTCCGGGGTGGCCGCCGGGGCGGCTGCCGTGATGCCGCGCTCGCCGTCGGCCAGCCTGCCCGCCACCGCCGCCGCCCGGGCCAGCGGGCGGGAGATCCGGCGCGCCAGCAGCAGCCCGGCCACGGCGGCCCCGGCCAGCCCCGCGCACAGCGGCAGGGCCAGACTGCGGCGCATCCGCGCGGCGGCCGCGTCCACCTCCTCCATCGGCTTGGCCAGCACCACCCCGCCCGACCCGAAGGTCCGCCCCTCGACGATGACGGGTCGCCCGTCCAGGGTCCCCGTCGCCGACAACGGCCTGCGGGTCAGCAGCCGGTCCCGTCCGGCGTGCGACACCGCGTCCGAAGCCGGCCCGCGCAAGGCGCCCGAGGGCTCCAGCACCGCCAGGCGCACCCCGTCCGCCCCGGCGATCACCTGCTCGGTGTCCAGGAGCAGCGCCGACAGCCGCGGCACCCGGCTGAGCACCGCCGCCTGCCGGCCCAGCCGGTCCCGCTCCTGGGACTCGGCGGTGGCCCGCGCCGTGTACCAGGCGGCCGCCCCGCTCAGCAGTACGGCGACCAGCGCGACCAGCCCCGCGAACAGCACCAGCTCCCGGGCCAGCGAGCCGCGCCCCGTACGGGCCGGGCTCACCCGGACTCCCCGGCCGCCGCGCTGTAGCCGACGCCCCGCACCGTGCGGATCGGGCTCGCGCCGCCGAGCTTGCCGCGGATCTGGGACACGTACACGTCGACCACCCGCTGGTCCCGGTGCGCGGAATCCCCCCACACCCGGTCCAGCAGCTGGGCCCGGGTGAAGACCTGGCCCCGGTGCTCCAGCAGGTGGGCCAGCAGGCCCAGTTCGAGCGCCGTGAACTCCACCGGCACCCCGTCGACGTGCACCGTGTGCCGGCCCGGATCGACCCGCAGCCCGCCCACCGCGTACACGGCCGCCGCGCCGGCCGCGGCCCGGCGGCCCCCTCGGCGGAGCACCGCGTTCACCCGCGCCACCAGCTCGCCCGGCGAGAACGGCTTCGTCAGGTAGTCGTCCGCGCCCAGCTCCAGGCCGAGGATCCGGTCCGCCTCGTCACCGCGCGCCGTCACCAGCAGTACCGGCGTCCAGTCGGCCCGCTCCCGCAGCCGCCGGCACAGCGTCACCCCGTCCATCCCCGGCAGCCCCACGTCCAGCACCACCGCCGCCGGAGCCAGCCGGGCCACCGCCTCGAACCCCGCCGGACCGTCGACGGCGGTCTCCGTCCGGTAGCCGTCCCGCTCCAGGTACAGCCGCTGCAGCGCGGCGATGTTCGGGTCGTCCTCCACGATCAGGACGAGCCCCTTGCGGGGGTGCATGACGACTCCGGTGAGCTGCGGGCACGGTTCGCCGTTCATGCTAGGCGCGCCCGGAAACTCCCGCCCGTCACGGGGACGCGGCCTCACACAGCCCTAACAATCGGCTCATGGTCCCCGAGCAAACACCGGCCAGGATCGGCCCATGAAACCGACCGACCCGGCCGGGCGGCCGCCGCTGCCCGCCGCCACCCCGCGCGGACTGCTCCACCGGACCGGCCGCGGCTGCGCCCGCCGGCCCTGGCTCGTGATCGCCTGCTGGCTCCTCGTCCTGCTGGCCGCCATCGGCGCCGACCGGGCCTGGGGCGGCCGGTACGAGGACGACTTCACCCTCCCCGGTACCTCGGCGCAGACCGGCGCCGACCTCCTCGACGCCCACGGGGGCCCCGCCGCCAAGGGCGTCCCCGCACAGATCGTCCTCTCGGTCCCGGACGGAGCGGGCGGGGCGGGCGGGGCGGGGGGCGGCATCGCGGAACACCGCGAGGCCGTGGAGGCCACCGGGAAGCGGCTGGCCGCCCTGCCCGACGTCACCGCCGTCGCCGACCCGCTCGCCACCCCCGGCGCCCTCAGCCAGGACGGCCGCACCGGCTACTACACCGTCCGCTTCGACTCGAACCCGGCCCGCTTCGACCCCTCCTACGCGGACCGGGTCGACGAGGCCGTCGCCCCGCTGCGCGCCGACGGCGTCACCGTCGAGTACGGCGACCCGCTCGGCAGACTCGCCGCGCCGACCGGCGCCGACAGCGCCTCCGAGACCATCGGCGTCGTCACCGCCGTGATCGTCCTGCTGCTGGGCTTCGGCAGCGTGGCCGCCGCCGCGTTTCCCCTGGTCAGCGCGGTCATCGGGCTGCTCGCCGGGCTCGCCGGACTCGGGCTGCTCGCCGCCGGGTTCAGCTTCGCCGCCGTATCGCCCACCCTCGCCGTGATGATGGGCCTCGGCGTGGGACTGGACTACTCGCTGTTCCTCGTCACCCGCCACCGCAAGCTGCTCCACACCCTCCCCGACCCGGCCGACGCCGCCGGGCACACCGTCGCCACCAGCGGCCGGGCCGTCCTCGTCGCCGCGCTCACCGTGACGGCCGCCCTCGCCGGACTGTTCGCCTCCGGCGTCGGTTTCATCGGCATGCTGGGCGTCGCCGCGGGAGTCACCGTACTGACCGGCGCGCTCGCCGCGCTCACCCTCACACCCGCCCTGCTGGGCCTGGCCGGCCGCCGCATCGACCGGCTCCGCGTCCGGACGCCCGTCGACGAACCCGACGGCGACGGGGACGTCTGGCAGCGCTGGGCCGCCGTCGTCGGACGCCGCCCCTGGACCTTCCTGCTGCTGGGCGCCACCCTGCTCGCGCTGCTCGCCGTACCGGCCGCGTCCATGCGGCTCGGGCACGTCGACGCCGGCGCCTCGCCGGCCGGCACCACCGAACGCCGCGCCTACGACCTGGTCTCCGACGGCTTCGGCCCGGGCGCCAACGGCCCCGTGACCGTCGTCGTCACCCTCGACAAGGACGGGGCCTCCCCCGAGGAGCGCACCGCCCTCGCCCGGGACCTCCACCAGGCCCTCGCCCGCACCCCCGGCGTCGCCTCGGCCACCCCGCCCGCCCCCACCGCCGACGGCGCCCTGCTCGTCTCCACCGTCGTCCCCGACAGCGCCCCGCAGGCCCCGGCCACCTCCGCCCTGCTGCACCGGCTGTCCGACGACACCCTCCCCGACACCCTCGGCCCGCACCACGCCACCGGCTACCCCACCGGGCAGACCGCCGCCCAGCAGGCCTTCCGCGACGTGCTGGCCGACCGGCTCCCGCTCGTCGTCGGCCTGGTCGTCGCGGCCGCCTTCGTCCTGCTCCTCGCCGTCTTCCGCAGCCCGCTGATCGCCCTCAAGGCGGCCCTGCTCAACCTGCTGTCGATCGGAGCCTCCTTCGGCGTCGTCGTCGCCGTCTTCCAGTGGGGCTGGGGGTCCGCACTCCTCGGCATCGACGAGAGCGTCCCCGTCGAGTCGTACGTGCCGATGATGATGTTCGCGATCGTCTTCGGGCTCTCCATGGACTACGAGGTCTTCCTGCTGGCCCGGATCCGCGAGCACTGGCTGTCCGGCCGGGACAACGAGGCCGCCGTCGCCGCCGGACTGGCCTCCACCGCCCGCGTCATCACCTGCGCCGCGCTCATCATGACCAGCGTCTTCCTCGCCTTCCTCCTCTCGGCGAACCCGGTCGTCAAGATGCTCGCCCTCGGCCTCGGGGTCAGCGTGGTCCTCGACGCCACCGTCGTCCGGCTGGTCCTGGTCCCGGCGACCATGAACCTCCTCGGCCGCGCCAACTGGTGGATCCCCGCCTGGCTGGACCGGATCCTGCCCCGCCTGGACCCCGAGGGCGGCCACGACCACCGGGCACCGGAGGCACGGGCATGACCCCCACCGCCACCGCGTCCCCGCAGCGGCCCACCCCGGCCCCTCGCGCACCCCGGCGCCGCCGACGCGTCCGGCTGCTCCTCGCGGGCGCCCTCGCCGCGGCCCTGCTCACGGGCGCCGCCGAAGCCGCCGCCACGGCCGTCGTCGAGGACCGGATCGAGGACGCGCTGCGGCCCCGCCTCGGGCCCACCCGCGCCGACCTGCACGGATCCGGTCTGCTGGCGCTCGCCCGGGGCCGCGCCGCCGGGGTCACCGTCTCCGGCGACGACGCCCCGCTCGGCCCCGTCACCGGAGCCGCCGTACGACTGGACCTGGACGGCACCGCCCTGCGCGGGAGCGGACGGGGCACCGTCGACGCCGTCCACGGGCGGATCACCGTACCCGCCGACGCCGTCCGGGCCTGGCTCGGCTCGTCCGGCCTGCCGGTCTCCGAGGTGGCCCCCGACCCCGCCGCCGGAACCCTGCGCCTCGGCGTCGGGCCCGGCGGCGCCCTCACCGTCACCCTGCGCCCCGAACTGCGCGACGGACGGCTCGGCTTCGCCCTCGACGGGGCCTCCCTGATGGGCGCCCCGGCCCCCGAGCGCCTCACCCAGAACATCCGCGACCGCCTCGCCGCCCGGTCCCCGGCCCCGCCCGGACCGGCCCTGGGGCCCACCGCCGTACGGGTCACCGGACGCGGCGTCGAGCTCACCGTCGACGCCCGGCGGCTGCGGCTGGAGGGGCCCGGGTAAGGGGCTCCGCGGCCGGCTCCACAAACGGCCCCGCAAACCGCCCCGCAAACGGCCCCGCAAACGGCCCCGCAGACGGCTCCGGGAGGCGGCGGCACGCGGACCGGCAGACGATGGAGGCGTGCAGGTGCCACGAGAGCCGGCCGCCGTCACCGGGCCCCGATGAACGAGGCCCGGTGAACGAACAGGTCCCGGTCGACGAGCTGATCAGCAGCGCCGCGCAGGCCGCCGGCGGCTGGCTGGGCGCGCTGCCCGTCGCGCTCGTGGCCACCGGCGCCGACGGGACCGTCGTCCGCTGGAACCAGGTGGCCCAGGAGCTGCTGGGCTACACCCCGCCCCAGATGCTCGGACGCAACATCGCCGACCTGCTGCACCCCGGATCCGACCGCAGCCTCGGCCGCTCCCTGTGGGAGGCGGCCGCCTCCGGACGCGGGGTGATGGGCACCGTCACCGCCTGGCACCGCGACGGGCACCCCCTGGAGGTGGAGATCTGGGCCTCCCCGGTCTCCGACCGCCAGCACGGCTCGACGGTGCTGGTCTTCGCCGCCGACGCCCACGCCGCCCGCCGCATCCGCGGCTCCTCGGCGGTCTGGGACGGCCTCTTCGCCCGCTCGCCCGTCGGCATCGCCATCCTCGACACGCAGCTGCGCTTCCTCCAGGTCAACGCCGCCCTGGAAGCCATGAACGGCCTGCCCGAGTCGGCGCACGTCGGACGCCGCCTGGCCGAGATCCTCCCCGAGGTCAACGCCCTGGAGATGGAGGAGGCCATGCGGCAGGTCCTGGAGACCGGCCACCCCGTCCTGGACCGCCGCCGCGTCGGCCGTACCCCCTCCGAGCCCGACCACGACCGGGTGTGGTCCTGCTCGTACGTCCGGGTGGAGGACCCCGCCCGCATGCCGATCGGCGTGATCGCCTCCCTCGTCGACATCACCGAACAGCAGCGCGACCACGTCGAAGCCGAAGCGGGACGCCGCCGCCTCGCCCTGCTCAGCGAGGCCAGCATGCGCGTCGGCTCCAGCCTCGACCTGGAACGCACCGCGCAGGAACTCGCCGACCTCGCCGTACCGCGCCTCGCCGACGCCGTCACCGTCGACGTCCTCGACGCCCTGGCCCGCGGGGACGAGCCCGGCATGGGGCTGACCGGCGGGGTCGCCCTGCGCAGGCTCGGCCGGGCCCCGCTCTCCGGCTCCAGGGTGACCGACATCCTCGCCCCCCTCGGCCGGACCCTCACCTTCCCCGTCACCGCCCCCTACACCCAGGCCCTCGCCGCCCGGCAGCCCTTCCTCATCGCCCGCCTCGACGACCAGGCCGTCGCCCCCGCCGCCCGCCACACGGCGAAACCCGCGCAGCTCCTCACCGCCGGAGTGCACTCCTTCGTCATGGCCCCCCTCGTCGCCCGGGAATCCGTGCTCGGCGTCGCCACCTTCTACCGCACCCGCCCCGTCGGGCCGTTCACCGCCGAGGACGTCACCCTCGCCGGCGAACTCGCCGCCCGCGCCGCCCTCAGCATCGACAACGCCCGGCTCTACCACCGCGAGCACGAGACCGCCGTCATCCTCCAGCGCAGCATGCTCCCGCAGCACATCACCCCGCCGCCCGGCATCGAGGTCAGCCACCGCTACCTGCCCGCCAGCGACGTCAACGAGGTCGGCGGCGACTGGTACGACGTCCTCGCCCTCTCCGGCGGCAAGGCCGCCCTCCTCATCGGCGACGTGATGGGCCACGGCATCGCCGCCGCCGCCGTCATGGGCCGCCTCTCCGCCTCCGTACGGTCCCTCTCGCGCCTCGACCTCCCACCCGTACGGCTGCTGCACCAGCTGGAAGCCGCCCTCGCCGACCTCGCCGAACCGATGCTGGCCACCTTCCTCTACATCGTCTGCGACCCGGCCACCGGACGGTGCACCGTCACCCGCGCCGGACACCCGCCGCCCGCCCTCGCCCTCCCCGACGGAACCGTCCGCCTCCTCGACACCCCACCCGGGGTCCCGCTCGGCGTCGGCGGCATCGCCTTCACCCCCACCGAGGTCGAAGTGCCCCCCGGCAGCCTCCTCGTCCTCTACACCGACGGCCTCATCGAAGCGCGCGGCAGCGACCTCGACGAGCGGCTCGCCGAACTGACCCAGCTGCTCGCCGACCCCCAGCGCCAGCTGGACCACCTGTGCGACTCCCTGATCACCCACCTCGTCCCGGCGGCGGCCGACGACGACATCGCGCTGTTGGTCGCCCGGGTCGGCGGCTGACCCCGCCACCCCGCAGGGCCCGTTGTCAGAGGCCCCGTGCATGATCGGACGCATGACACGGGGGGCGGGCATGGTGCGCAAGAGGTTGCTGGTACTGGACGCGGCACCGGGGAAGCTGCTCGGGCGGGAGCTGGAACGGCTGCTCGGCCACGGCCTGGAGGTGACGCTCAACCTGCGGCGCGTCGCCGACCCCGGTGCGGCGCGGGAAGAGTGGGCCGGGCGGGTGGAGTTCACCGACTTCGACGCCTTCGACGGGGAGGCACTGCTCGCCGAAGCCCTCCGGGACGGCATCGGTTACGACGCCGTCAAGTCCCGGGGCGGCGCACCCATGCGTGCGGGCTTCCTCGCCGCCGCGACCGGCCCCGGGCAGGACCGCCCGCTGAGGGTCATCGGCCGGGCCGGTGCCGGCACCGACCACGTCGACCTGGCCGCCGCCGCCCGGCACGGGGTCGCCGTCACCCACACCCCGGGCTCCAACGCCACCGCCGTCGCCGAGTTCGCGCTGGCCCAGCTGCTAGCCCTGACCCGCGACCTGCGTGCCCACGACGAGGCCGCGCACCGGGGCCGGTGGCGCTCCCCGGCGATACCGCCGGCCGGGCTGTCCGAGCTGACCCTGGGCGTGGTCGGACTCGGCCGGACCGGGCTGGCCCTGGCGGACCGGGCCGCCGCCCTGGGCATGGACGTACGCGGCCTCGCGCGCCGCACCCCGGCGGGCGGCGCCCCGGTACCCCTGGCGGAGTCACTGCCCGACCTGCTGGCCGGCAGCGACGTGGTCTCCCTCCACGTACCGCTCACCGAGAGCACCCGGGGGATGATCGGGAAGGCCGAACTGGCGCTGATGCGTCCGGGGTCGGTCCTGCTCAACACGGCCCGGGGCGGCATCGTCGACGAGCGGGCCCTCGCCGACGCGCTCCGCGACCCCGGCCACCCCCTGGCGGCGGCCGCCGTGGACACCTTCGAGCACGAGCACGCGGCCTTCGCCTCCCCCCTCTTCGGTCTGCCGGGCGCCCTGCTGACCCCGCACGTCGCCGGAATGACCGGCAGTGCCATGACCACGGCCGCCCTGAGCTGCGCGGACCACGTGGCGGCCCTGCTCGGCGGGCGTCCCGAGGGGGTGCCCGTGGCGAAGGCGGAAGGCGTTGGGGACTCGTTCGGGTGAAGTCAGGCCTCAGGGCGGAGGGGGTGGGTAAGCCTGCCGCCGAGGTTCCGTGCAGCATGCACCGGAGCCGATCGTCCCGGCCGCCCCTGGAGGGCCCATGTCCATCGCACGCCGTATCCCCAAGCTGCTGACCGCCGCCTCCGTCACCGTGCTCCTCTGCGTCGCCGGAGCGGGCCTCGCCGCCCCGGCGACCGGCGCCACGGCCGCCCCGGCGGCGGAGCGGTCGGCCCGGGCTCCCGGGTTCGACGCGACGGGCAAGTACGACATCTACCAGAGCAACGCGACCGTCCGCGTGGACTTCTCCCAGAACGGCGAGGGGCGCGTGTTCGGGTCGGCGCGCTCCGGCAACACCGTGGGCACCGTCCGCGAGGGCTCGGTCGACGGCCAGAAGATCTACTTCGTCATCGACTGGTCGCACGGTCCGGTGGGCCGCTACACGGGCACGCGGGGCCCGGACGGCCGCCTCTCGGGTACGACGTACGACATGACCAACCCCTCCAGCCAGGCGACCTGGCGAACCGACCGCCAGTTCTGACCGGCCCGGGGCCCCGCGGGTTTCGCGGGGCCCCGGCCGTCGGGTCAGCTCTTGCCGAGGAGCTTGTTCATCCGGGAGATCTCGGCGCTCTGCGAGCTGACGATGGCGCCCGCCATGTCCTTGGCGGGCTGGTACTTCCCGTCGGACTGCTCCGTCTTGGCCATGGCCACGGCGCCCTCGTGGTGCTTGACCATCAGGTCGAGGAAGGCGGTGTCGAAGGCCTTCCCCGAGGCCTTCGTGAGCTGGTCCATCTCCTCGCCGGTCATCATCCCGGACATGGAGTGGCCACTGTGCCCGCCCTGCGGGGCGTCCGCCGCGGGAACCTGCTCGCCCCAGGCGGTCAGCCAGCCGGACAGGGTCTTGATCTCCGGGTCCTGGGCCTTCTTGATCTCGGCGGCGAGCTCCTTGACCTCGGCCGATTCGGCGCGGGTCGCGGCGAGGTCCGCCATCTCCACCGCCTGGCGGTGGTGCGGGATCATCCCCTTGGCGAAGGCGGTGTCGGCGGCGTTGTTCGCGGCCTGTGCCTGGCCGGCGGAAGCCGGCGCGGAGGGCTTGGCGGACGCGGAGGCCGCGCCGTCGTGGCCGCCGCCGTGGGACGTGGAGCCGGAGTCCGCCTTCCCGCCGCAGGCGGCGAGGACGAGGGCGGCGGCGCCGACGGCGGCCAGCGCGGTGGTACGGCGGAGCAGGGAACGCGTGACGGTCATGGTGGTGCTTCTCCTGGTGAGGTACGTACGGGGGTGTGCGCTCACCGGCGGGAACGCCGGCCTGGGCCGCCCTATACGCGCAGGAGTTGCAGTTCGCTCAGTGTCGGGGGAGCGCGCCCGCACCCCGTCGCCCGCAGCACGACCCCGTGCGGGGCCTCCGCACGGGCGGGGACCCCGCCCGGCGCGGGCGCGTGCAGCACCGGGGCACCGCTGGTGCCGGACGCGGCACAGGTCGGGTCGGCGTGCTGGGCGTGGCCGCCGGTGGATCCCTCGTGGTCGGGGCCGTCTGCGTGGACGCAGTCACAGGAGCCGGCCGACGGGTGCTCCGCGGCCGCCGGGTGGGCGGCGGCGAGCGCCGCGGCAGGCGGCAGGGCTCCCGGGCCGAGGCCGTGCATGCCGACGATCCCCAGGAGCACGGCCAGTACGAGGAGCAGCCGTGCGGGCAGCCCGGAGGGCCTTCCCGCGCGTCCGGCCCGCGTACTCGTGCTCATGGCGGCATCGTAGAGGATCGCTGGAGGAATACTCCAAAGGGGTAGGGGGTATGTCTCAGCCCGTTCACCCGGCCGTCCGCTCACGGGGCGGCGTACCGGTAGCCCACCTCGTCGAGGGTCGTGGTGTCCAGCACCCCGCGCACCGTCGCCGCCGGTTCGGCGGAGAAGTCCGGCAGCAGCGGCTTCACCGCCGGGTCGACGTCGACGTCGAAGCCCGGCGCGCCGTGCACCCCTCGAACGGGGAGAGGGTGGTCAGCAGCCGCAGCCGGTCGAAGAGCATCAGCGGGCCGGTGACGGTGATCCGCAGCTCGGTGGTGTCGGCCGGCAGGTCGACGAGGCTCGCCCCGCCCTTGGACAGCACCACCGAAGCGGTGCTGGGTGGCGCCGGGGGCATGGGCCGCCCCTTTCGGTGGTGGGAGCTCGGGTCGAGTCTCCCGCCGTCCCGTCGGCCGGCGATCCCGCGCGGGCCGAACGGGTTCCTCAGGCCGGGCCCACCCGGCGCCCCGAGTGGAGTTCCAGCGGGCCGGTGCCCTCGGCCAGGGCCGTCAGGCAGGCCTCGATCTGGCGGCGCAGCTTGGGCTTCACCAGACCCCGCAGCTCCTCGCGGCGCGCGGTGCGCCACTCCAGCAGCTCGGTGGGCGGCAGCCGGATCGCCGCGAACTCGGCCGGGCCCAGGACCCCGCCGTCGTAGAGGAAGCGGATCCGCGCCGGGTAGCCGGGCCGGTGGGTCCAGTCGACGGCGAGGAGGCGGCCCGGGACCCGGTCCAGGCCGGTCTCCTCGCGGACCTCGCGCGCCGCCGCGTCCCGCGGGGTCTCGCCGAGGTCGCTGTCGACGCCCCCGCCGGGCAGCAGCCAGCGGCCCGGCGCGCCGTAGCCGGGCCGCACGAGCAGGATCCCGCCGGCCCCGTCGGTGAACAGCACGTTCGCGGCGGTGAGGGCCTTGGGCCGGGCCGCGCGGTGGCCGGCCGGGTCGTAGCGGCCCGCGTGCTCCAGGGCGGCGCGGGCGGCCGGATCCAGCCCGGCGGGGGAGCCGGGCTGCGGGATCCCGTCGACCAGGTGCGCGACGGAGCCGGAGTACAGGGCGGCCAGCCCGGCGCGCAGCCGGGGCGCGAGCCGGTCCGGCAGCTGCTCCGCGGCATCGTCCGGGGTGAGCCAGCGGGCCTCGGCCACCTCGCCGTCGGCGTAGGCGATGCGCTCCGCCGCGGCGCCGGTCAGCGGCCCCACGAGGTACACGTGCACCACCAGCGAGCGGCCGAGCGCGCCCGGCGGGCAGGAGTCCACGGCCAGCAGCCGGCCGACCGGGACGGACAGGTCCAGCTCCTCCTTCAGCTCCCGGGCCAGCCCCCGCTCCGGGGTCTCGGTGTCCTCCACCGTGCCGCCGGGCAGTTCGAGGCCCTCCTTGTACGACGGGGTCAGTACGAGGACCCGCCCCTCCTGGTCCAGTACGAGGCCGGTCGCGGCGACGAGCGGGGACGGCTGGGCCGCGTAATAGGCGCGCACGGCCTCGGGCGACGGGCGGTCGGGCACGGCGGCGGCTCCGGGGTCGGGGGCAAGGGGGGCCGGGTGGCGTACGGGAACCAGTACCACGTCCCCGCCCGATCTCAGGCCCGCGCGAGGAGCATTCCGCCCATCGTCACCATCGTGGCGGCCACCAGACCGTCCAGCACCCGCCAGGCGCCGGGCCGCGACAGCACGCCGCTGAGCAGCCGGGAGCCGTAGCCCAGGGCGGCGAACCAGATCAGGCTGGCCAGCCCGGCCCCGATCCCGAAGACCCAGCGCAGGTCGCCCCGGTCGGCGGCCAGCGAGCCCACCAGCAGGACGGTGTCCAGGTACACGTGCGGGTTGAGCCAGGTCATGGCCAGGCAGGTCAGCACCGCCGCGCGGACCGAACCGGCGGTGGAGCCCTCCGCGGTGAGGGCGGCGCCCGGCGCGGGGCGCAGCACCCGGCGGGCCGCGAGGATCCCGTAGCAGATCAGGAACCCGCCGCCGGCGATGGCCACGGCGGTCAGCGCGGCCGGCCAGGCGGTGACGAAGGCGCCCACGCCGGCCACGCCGAGGAAGATGAGCACCGCGTCGGAGACGGCGCAGATCGCGACCACCGCCAGGACGGCGTGCCGCCGCGCGCCCTGGCGCAGCACGAAGGCGTTCTGCGCGCCGATCGCGACGATGAGGGAGAGGCCGGTACCGAAGCCCGCCAGGAGTGCTGTGGTGATGCCGTTCGTCATGGTCCGACCGTAAGGACCGCGCGCCATCGCGTACAGCTAAAGATTTTTACGTATCATTAGCGACCGTGATGGACGAGCTCCCCCTGGAACAGGTCCGGACCCTCCTCGCGGTCGTGGACGAGGGCACGTTCGACGCGGCCGCCGCCGCCCTGCACGTGACCCCCTCCGCCGTCAGCCAGCGGGTCAAGGCCCTGGAGCAGCGCACCGGACGGGTGCTGTTGATGCGGACCAAGCCGGTCCGGGCGACGGAGTCCGGTGAGGTGGTCATCCGCTTCGCCCGGCAGCTGGCCCGGCTGGAACGGGACGCGCGCGCCGAGCTGGGCATGGGCATGGCCGACGGCCTCGGCCCGGTCCGGATGCCGATCGCGGTCAACGCGGACTCGCTCGCCACCTGGTTCCTGCCCGCCCTCACCCGGGTGCCGCAGCGGCCGCCCATCTGCTTCGAGCTGCACCGAGAGGACGAGTCCCACACGACGGCCCTGCTCCGCGAGGGCCAGGTCATGGCGGCCGTCACCTCCTCGCCGGACCCGGTGGCCGGCTGCACGGTACGGGCCCTGGGACTGGCCCGCTACCTGCCGGTGGCCAGCCCCGACTTCGCCGCCCGGCACCTGACCGGAGCCCCGGCCAGGGACCTCCGGGAGGCCCCGCTGATCGTCTTCGACCGGCGCGACGTCCTCCAGGACGACTTCGTCCGCGCCCTCACCGGCGGCGCCTCGCCCGCCTCGGCCGCACGGCACCTCGTACCCACCTCGGAGGGCTACCGGGACGCGGTGGCCGCCGGCCTCGGCTGGGGGCTCGTCCCCGAACCGCAGGCGGAACCGCTGCTGGAGACCGGCGAGCTGGTGCTGCTCCTGCCGGGCCGGTGGCTGGACGTACCGCTGTACTGGCAGCAGTGGAAACTCGACTCGCCCGCACTCGCGCTGGTCGCCCGGGTGGTCGCCGAAACGGCCATGGAGGAACTGCGGCCCGTCTAGGCCGTGCCTTCCGGACCGGACGGGCCGGCCTGGGCCCCCAGTTCCCTGGTGAAGTGGAAGGCCACGATGTCCATGCGCTCGCGCAGGTAGAAGCGGTGGGCGTCGGTGCGCTGGGTGCCCGAGTCGAGGTTGAGCTCGTGGCACCCCGCGGCGCGGGCGTGCGCCTCCAGGTGGACGAGGAGTTCGTGCCCGACGCCGTTCGAGCGGGCTGACGCGGCCGTCACCAGGTCGTCGACGTAGAGCTTGCGCAGGGAGCTGGTGTTGTCGATGATCCGCCAGCCGGCCGCGCCGACGCAGGTTCCGTCGTCGGCGTAGGCACCGGTGAAGCGCAGCCCCTGCGCCCGCCCGTGCTCGTACACCTGCCGGAAGAGCCCGTCGGTGAGGTGCGGGCGCAGCTCGCGCAGCACCGGCAGGAGGTCGTCGGTCAGACGCGGGTCGCCGGGTTCGAAATCGATGATCTTCATCCCCGCACGATACGCATGCCCCTTCGTCCTGCGTGCCGTCACGCAGCCGTGACGCCCCCGCCCGCGCGGCCCGGGTGTGGCCGTCCGCGGCAGGGCGTCTACTGGTCGGGACGGACCCCGACGTCCCCGGAGCGCCCGATGAGGAAGATCACCGCAGAGCTGTTCATCTCGCTCGACGGCGTCGTGGAGGCGCCGCACGAGTGGCACTTCCCCTACTTCGACGACCGGATGGGCGCGGCCGTGGACGCCGTCGTCGGCTCCGCCGACACCCTGCTCCTCGGCCGCAGGACGTACGAGAGCTTCGCCGGCGCCTGGCCCGGCCGGGAGGCGGACGGCGGTGAGGACGCCGACTTCGCCAAACGGCTCGGTGACGCCCGGAAGATCGTCGTGTCGCGGCGGCCGCTCGACTCCACCTGGCGCAACTCCGAACTGCTCGACGGGGAACTCGTCGAGGCGGTCACGGCGTTGAAGGACGAGCCGGGCGAGAAGCCGATCGTCATCAGCGGATCGGTGTCCGTCGTACGCCAACTGCTCGCCGCCGGAGTCCTGGACCGGCTCCAGCTGCTGGTCCACCCCGTCGTGCTGGGCGGGGGCATGCGCCTCTTCGAGGAGGGCGAGCCGCCGATCCCGCTCGAACTGCTCTCCTGCGAGGCCTTCGACACAGGGGTGCTCAACCTCTTCTACGCCCCCGCCGAGCGCCCCGGCAGCGCCGGTTACGAGGAGGCGAAGGCCCATCTGCCGCGCGGGGAACGCTAGGGGGTGTCCGCGAAGTCTCGCCTGCCCCGCGACGCCCGGCACGCACTCCCGCCGCACCGGGCGAAAGACCGAGTACGTCCAGTACGCGGACTTCCGCCCGGCACGCCGAGAGCACGCACCGGACCCCGCGGGGCCCGCCCTCCGGGCGGACGGCGCCACTTCGCGGACACCCCCCAGGGGTGTCCGCCCGGACCGCCCGCCGGTCGTGCATCTACGCTTGTGCCCCGTCAGATCGACGAGACGGACGACCGGTCGTGGGACGGAGCATGTGGTGCCAGCGGGCCAAGCGGGGGAAGCGAACGACGGGGACCTCGTCGGCAAGGTGCTCGGAGGGCGCTACCGGGTGACCTCCGTGGTCGGCCGGGGAGGCATGGGGGTGGTCGCCCGCGCCGTCGACGAACTGCTCGCCCGCGAGGTCGCCGTCAAGGTCCTGCGCGCCTACACCGACTCCGACGAAGCCGAACTGGCCGACCTGCGCACCCGGATGGAGCGCGAGGCGCAGGCCGCCGCCCGCATCCGGCACCCCGGCGTGGTCACGGTCCACGACGTCACGCACGAGCAGGGCCTGCCCGTCATCGTCATGGAACTCGTCGACGGCCCCTCCCTCGACGACTCGGTCACCCGCTACGGCGCCCTCGACCCGCAGGAGGCCGCCGAGATCGGCGCCAAGCTGATGGACGCGCTCCACGCCGCGCACCGGGCGGGCGTCCTGCACCGGGACGTGAAGCCCGGCAACGTCCTGCTGGAGCGCGGCGGCCGGGTCGTGCTCACCGACTTCGGCCTCGCCACCATCGAGTCCTCCGACGACGAAGCCCTCGCCAAACTGACCCGCAGCGGCCAGCTGGTCGGCTCGCTCGACTACCTCCCGCCGGAGCGCGCCCAGGGCAGGGAGCCCGGCCCGGCCTCGGACATCTGGTCGCTCGGGATGACCCTGTACGCGGCGGTGGAGGGCGTCTCGCCGTTCCGCCGCACCTCGGTGTGGTCCACGCTGGCCGCGATCGTCGGCGACCCGCTGCCCGAGCCCCGGCGCGCGGGGCCGCTCGCCCCGGTGCTGCGGGCGCTGATGGCGAAGGACCCCGAGCACCGGCCCACCGCCGAGCAGGCCCGCGTGATGCTGGAGCAGGTCGCGGCGGGCGGGGCGGCCCCGGTGGCGGCGCCGCCCGCGCCGTCCCCGTACGCACCCGGGCCCGCGCCGTCCCCGTACGCGCCCGGGCCCGCGGCGGCCTCCGGGTTCGGGCCCCCGCCGGGGGTCGGGCCGGGCCCCGGTCCCGGTCCCGGTACCGCTCCCGGTTCCGGTGGCGTTGGCGGAACGTTTCCGCAGCCCTACGCCCCCGCCGCCCCGCAGCCCGGATTCCCGCCGCAGGGCCCCCCGCAGGGCCAGGTGCCCACGCCCGCCCGGTCCGGCCCGGCGGACGCGGACCGGGCGCGACGCCGCAGCCGCGCCGCGATCGCCGTCGCGGTGGCCGCCGTACTCGCCGCGGGCGGGGTCGCCTACGCCGTGACCTCGGGCGGCGGCTCCACCACCGCCGCGCCCACCCCCGCACCCGGCGGCTCCCCGGCGGCGGGCGGACAGCCCGGCACGGGCACCCCGGCCCCCTCGCCCTCCGGCTCCGGCCCCACCGCCAAGCCCTCCGCGAGCGGCTCGAAGAAGGCGGGCACGCCCTCGCCCTCCGGGAAGCCGTCCTCACCCGCCCCGGGGCCCAGCCCCGTACCGACGGGCTGCGCGGGCTGGAAGCACCGGGACCCGAAGCCGGGCACGTACGGCTACATATCCGGCGACCACCACCTGCTGGCCGCGCCCTACCAGCAGTGCGCGCAGGGCGCCCTGGTCAAGGACGGCACGAAGCTCTGGTACCACTGCTACATCGTCAACTCGTACGGCAACCAGTGGACGTTCGTGCGCGTGGAAGGCACCAACGCCACCGGCTGGCTCTACAACCGCGACCTCAAGGGCCAGAAGGGCTCCTCCCCGGCCTGCTAGCCCCGGGCGGGGCGGTGGGCGCGGGCGCGTGGCGGAGCCGTCGGCGGGGCGGTGGCAGACTGGCCGCTGATCCGCCGAAGGGGAGTGCGCCCGTGTCCATGTTCAGCAACCTGCGCCGTGCCGTGCGCCGCGGCTACCGGCGGGCCGTCGACCTCAGCCACCCCGCGCGCTCCCCGCTCGGCAGCGCCGTCGTCAACTGCGTGGTCTACCAGGACGGCATCCGCCAGGACGGCTGCGCCGAGGTGGAGGAGGCGCTGCGCCGGGTCCGCAAGACGGGCGCCGGATTCGTCTGGATCGGCCTGCACGAACCCTCGCAGCAGGAGCTGGCCGGCCTCGCCGAGCTCTTCGCCCTGCACCCGCTCGCCGTCGAGGACGCCGTCAACGCCCACCAGCGGCCGAAGGTGGAACGCTACGACGAGACGCTCTTCGCCGTCTTCAAGACCGTGCGCTACGTCGAGCACGAGGAGCTCACCGCCACGAGCGAGGTGGTGGAGACCGGTGAGCTGATGGCCTTCATCGGCGAGGACTTCGTGATCACCATCCGGCACGGCGGACGCGGCACCCTCGGCCCGGTCCGCGAGGCCCTGGAGGCGGAGCCGGAACAGCTGGCCAAGGGGCCGGCGGCCGTGCTGCACGCCATGGCGGACCACGTGGTGGACGACTACGTGGCCGTCACGGACGCGGTGCAGAGCGACATGGACGCGGTGGAGACGGCCGTGTTCAGCGAACACGGCGGCCGGGGCGACGCGGGCCGGATCTACCAGCTCAAGCGCGAGCTCCTCGAACTCCGCCGGGCGGTGGCCCCGCTCGGCCGGCCCCTCCAGCACCTGGCGACGCAGCCGATACCGGTGATCCCGCCGGAGGTCCGCGCGTACTTCCGCGACGTCGCCGACCACCTGACGCGGGCCACCGAGCAGATCGGGGCCTACGACGGGCTCCTCGACTCCATCCTCCAGGCGCACCTCGCGCAGGTGACGGTCGCGCAGAACGAGGACATGCGGAAGATCACGGCGTGGGCGGCGATAGTGGCCGTGCCGACGATGGTGTGCGGGGTGTACGGCATGAACTTCGACCACATGCCGGAGCTGCACTGGACGTACGGGTACCCGCTGGTCCTCGCGGTGATGGCGGTCGCGTGCTTCGTCATCCACCGGGGGTTCCGGCGCAACGGCTGGATCTGACCTGTGCCCTGGCCGGGCCGTTGCCCTGGCCGGGCGGTTGCCGGTACGGGGCGTTGGCCCACCGGGCCGGTGCCCTGCGGGGCCGGTGCCCTGCGGGGCCGGTGCCCTGGCCGGGCGGGGTCCCGGGGTTCGCCGCGGCGGGCTTAGTGCCCTGCGGGGCCGGGGTGCGGGGTGGGGTGGCTGCGGGGTCGGGGGTGGTGCCGGGGTGGGGTGTCGTCCGGGACGGGCTTCGATGTTCGGCGCCCGATCCGGATCAGGTCGTACGGGGTACCGCGCGCCGAATTCATCTCGTTTTGGTCCCGGACGACACCCCACCCCGTCCCCACCCCCGACCGGCAGGCTCCGTCCCGCCACACTTTCCGACCCCCGGACGGCCAGATCCAGCCTCGCCGGCGTTTGAGGCGCGGGGTCCGGGGCGGGGCCCCGGGGAACGGGCGAAGGGCGGGTAGGGGATCCCGGCCCCGCGCAGCGGCCCACCCGGCCGCAGCCGACCCGCCGGCCCCGGCCACCCGAACCGACCCCGCCCCCGGTCCGACGGCCGGAGGCTGTCGCAGCGACGCGAAGCCGGTAAGGCCGCACCGCGCGAGCGGCGCGTCAGGAAGGCGCGGGGCAGCCGTAGGGGTGTTCCTCGTGCCCGAGGTCTGGTAGGAAAGTTTCCTAACGGATCAGGGAAAGCTCAACCACCCCATGGAGGCCCTGTGTTCACTCCCCGCCGCAAGACGATGGCCCTCGGCGCCGTGCTCGGCGCCGCCCTCCTCGCCGCCCCGGTGGCGGCCCACGCCACGGCCGCCCCCGCGGCCCCCGCCCCCCGCGCCGCGGTGGCGGCAGCCACCGGGCTCGACGATCCGGCGAAGAAGGACATCGCCATGCGGATCGTCTCCAGCGCCGAGAACTCCTCCCTCGACTGGAAGGCCCAGTACAAGTACATCGAGGACATAGGCGACGGCCGCGGCTACACCGCCGGCATCATCGGCTTCTGTTCCGGTACCGGCGACATGCTCGACCTCGTCGAGTACTACACCCAGGTCAAGCCCGGGAACGTGCTCGCCAAGTACCTCCCCGCCCTCCGCAAGGTCAACGGCAGCGACTCGCACGCCGGACTCGACCCGAACTTCACCAAGGACTGGGCCAAGGCCGCCCAGGACGCGGAGTTCAAGAAGGCCCAGGACCGCGAGCGCGACCGGGTCTACTTCAACCCGGCCGTCGGGCAGGGCAAGTCCGACGGGGTCGGCACCCTCGGCCAGTTCATCTACTACGACGCCATCGTCATGCACGGCGACGGCGGCGACTCCACCAGCTTCCGCAACATCCGCAAGCGGGCCCTCGCCAAGGCCAAGCCCCCGGCCCGGGGCGGCAACGAGACCGCCTGGCTGAACGCCTTCCTCGACGCCCGGGTCTGGGCCATGAAGCAGGAGGAGGCCCACAGCGACACCAGCCGCGTCGACACCGCCCAGCGGGTCTTCCTGAAGAAGGGCAACCTGAACCTCGACACCCCGCTGGAGTGGAAGGTGTACGGGGACTCCTACCGGATCGGCTGAGGCGCCGGGGGCGCCTGAGGCGTACGTAGTCAACTCCCCCTGAAACCAAGGCTAGTGGCCCAATTCAAGCGTCCGGCGGTGGCTTGAGTGCGACGGCCCGAGGGCATAACCGGGGCCCGGCCCCTTTCAGGCCGAAGGGCCGTCGATGCCGTCCTTAGGGGGGACTCGTGCACTACTACGTCGACGTCATCAAGCGCTACGCGGACTTCTCCGGCCGCGCGCGCCGCCAGGAGTACTGGATGTTCGTCCTGTGCAGCATCCCGATCATGCTCGTGGCGATCGCGCTGGACTTCGCGCTCGGCAGCTACCCGGTCATCTTCTACATCTACAACCTCGCCGTCTTCCTCCCCACCCTGGGCCTGAGCGTCCGCCGGCTGCACGACACGGGCCGCTCCGGCTGGTGGTACCTGATCGGCTTCATCCCCTTCGTCGGCTGGATCGGGATCATCGTCCTGATGGCCCTGGAGGGCGACGCCGGTCCGAACGAGTACGGCGCGAACCCCAAGCAGGTCACCGCCTGAAACGCACGGCGCAGCGGCGCCGCCGCCGGCCTCCGGGGCCCGCGGCGGCGCCTTTCGCGTTGCCGTGACGCGCGTCTCCCCGGTCTTCGGGCAGGGGGCTGTCCAGACATGCCCGATCACGAGATATCTTGATGTCGAGCAATGTTGCAGACGAGAG
Organism: Streptomyces sp. NBC_00158; assembly: GCF_045160885.1. Lineage (NCBI taxonomy): Bacteria > Bacillati > Actinomycetota > Actinomycetes > Kitasatosporales > Streptomycetaceae > Streptomyces > Streptomyces sp. NBC_00158. Next base: position 871,155 of record NZ_CP108161.1, on the reverse strand, counting down.
ACGCAGACTGTGGAGCGGAGCATCCGGTGACTGACTCGACCATCATCTACACGCACACTGACGAGGCCCCGGCCCTCGCGACGTATTCCTTCCTGCCTGTGATCCAGGCCTACGCGTCGACGGCCGGTGTGAATGTCGAGACCCGTGACATCTCCCTGGCCGGTCGGATCATCGCCGTCTTCCCCGAGTACCTCGAGGAGGGGCAGCGGATCGCCGACGCCCTCGCCGAGCTCGGCGAGCTGGCGAAGACCCCCGAGGCCAACATCATCAAGCTGCCCAACATCTCGGCCTCGATCCCGCAGCTGAAGGCCGCGGTCGCCGAGCTCCAGGGCCAGGGCTACGCCCTTCCGGACTACCCGGACGACCCGAAGTCGGACGAGGAGCGCGAGATCCGCGCCCGCTACGACAAGATCAAGGGCAGCGCCGTCAACCCGGTCCTGCGCGAGGGCAACTCCGACCGCCGCGCCCCCGCCTCGGTGAAGAACTACGCCAAGGCCCACCCGCACCGCATGGGCGCCTGGACCTCCGAGTCGAAGACGAACGTCGCCACCATGGGCGAGAACGACTTCCGCTCCACCGAGAAGTCCGCCGTGATCGCCGAGGCCGGCACGCTGCGCATCGAGCACGTCGCCGCCGACGGTGCCACCACCGTCCTGCGCGAGTCCGTACCGGTCCTCGCCGGTGAGGTCGTGGACGCGTCCGTCATGCACGTCGACGCCCTGCGCACCTTCCTGAACGACCAGATCGAGCGTGCCAAGGCCGAGGGCGTCCTGTTCTCCGTGCACCTCAAGGCCACGATGATGAAGGTCTCCGACCCGATCATCTTCGGCCACGTGGTCCGCGCCTTCTTCCCGAAGACCTTCGCCCGCTACGGCGAGACCCTCGCCGCCGCCGGCCTGTCCCCGAACGACGGCCTCGGCACCATCCTGAACGGCCTGGGCGGCCTCGCCGACGGCGACGCGATCAAGGCCTCCTTCGACGCCGAGATCGCCGAGGGCCCGGCCCTCGCGATGGTCGACTCCGACAAGGGCATCACCAACCTGCACGTGCCGTCCGACGTCATCGTCGACGCCTCGATGCCGGCCATGATCCGCACCTCCGGCCACATGTGGGGCCCGGACGGCGCCGAGGCCGACACCCTCGCCGTCCTCCCGGACAGCAGCTACGCGGGCGTCTACCAGGCCGTCGTCGAGGACTGCCGCGCCCACGGCGCGTTCGACCCGTCCACCATGGGCTCGGTGCCGAACGTCGGCCTGATGGCCCAGAAGGCCGAGGAGTACGGCAGCCACGACAAGACCTTCGAGATCGCCGCCGCGGGCACCGTCCGCGTCGTCGACGCCGCGGGCAACGCGCTCATCGAGCAGGAGGTCGCCGCCGGCGACATCTTCCGCGCCTGCCAGACCAAGGACCTGCCGATCCAGGACTGGGTCAAGCTCGCGGTCACCCGCGCCCGCGCCACCGGCGCCCCGGCCGTCTTCTGGCTCGACGAGACCCGCGCCCACGACGCGCAGCTCATCGCCAAGGTCAAGACGTACCTCGCGGACCACGACACCGAGGGCCTGACCATCGAGGTCCTCTCCCCGGTCGAGGCCACGAAGTACTCCCTGGAGCGCATCCGCCGCGGCGAGGACACCATCTCGGTGACCGGCAACGTGCTGCGCGACTACCTGACCGACCTCTTCCCGATCCTGGAGCTGGGCACCAGCGCCAAGATGCTGTCGGTCGTCCCGCTGATGGCGGGCGGCGGCCTCTTCGAGACGGGCGCCGGCGGCTCCGCCCCGAAGCACGTCCAGCAGCTGGTCAAGGAGAACTACCTGCGCTGGGACTCGCTCGGCGAGTTCTTCGCGCTGGCCGCCTCCTTCGAGCACCTCGCCACCACCACCGGCAACGCCCGCGCCCAGGTCCTGGCCGACACCCTGGACCGCGCCACCGGCACCTTCCTCAACGAGGACAAGTCGCCGACCCGTCGCCTCGGCGGCATCGACAACCGCGGCAGCCACTTCTTCCTCGCCCTGTACTGGGCGCAGGAGCTCGCCGGCCAGAGCGACGACGCGCAGCTCGCGGCGGCCTTCGCCCCGCTCGCCAAGACGCTGGCCGAGCAGGAGACGGCCATCGTCGCCGAGCTGAACGCCGTCCAGGGCTCCCCGGCCGAGATCGGCGGCTACTACCAGCCCGACCCGGCCAAGGCGGCCGAGGTCATGCGTCCCTCCGCGACGCTGAACCAGGCGCTCGCCATCCTGGGCTGACGCCCACGGCGGTAGCCGGTCCGCGTTCCGCCCCGGCCGTGCCCCGTGCCCGGCCGGGGCGGAGCCGTGTCCGGACGCGGGCGGCTCAGAGCCGGTGCACCCGGCCCTGGCCCACGGCCAGGGGATGCCGGCCGGCCGCCAGGATGCGCAGGCCGGGCGCGGCGGCGAGCAGCTCCCGCAGCCAGGTCAGCGCCTCGGGGCCGAGCCGGTCGCTGCCGTCCAGGACCAGCAGCATGTCCCGCTCCGCCAGCCAGGACGCCGCGTTGGCCGTGCCGCAGGGCAGGAAGGGCATGCCCGGTACGCAGCCCAGCGCGGCCACGAGGCCGCGTACGCCGCCGTCCGGGCTGACGGTGACCACCGCGGCCCCGTCGCAGAAGTTCGACGACAGCCGCCGTGCGACGTCCCGCACCAGCAGGCTCCGGGCCTCGTGGAACCGGCCCGTGACCGTCAGCACCCGGCCCCGCCGGACGGCGGTGAGCAGGTGGGAGAGTTCGGTGGACGTGGTCGGCAGTGTTCCGGTCGCTCCGCCCGATGGTGTCGGCCGGGAGTCCCCCATCATCACGATGCCCCCCGTTGCATGCGTGACCCAGTGCGGCACGAGGGTTGTTTCGCGCCGCGTGACGACGATTATGCGTCAATTCGGCTGTATGGCCAGGGGAATGCCGTATTCCGGTGCATGGTCCTGGAACGCCCTGGTCAGCCGGTGCCCTGCCGGGCCGACGGGCAGCGGTGCCATCGGCGCGCTCGGATCCGGCCGCGGGTCCTGCCCGGGGCCGCGGGGGCGATTCCATCGGGAGGGGACCGGATGACGGCGCACCGGCGGCGCTCCCGCTCATCAGGACACCGGTTCGCCGTGCTGGTCGCCGTACTCCTCCTCGCGTGCGCCTGTGCCGCGGCCGGCGTCGCCTGGGACCCCTTCACCGCCGCGGCCGGGCAGGACGCCGCCGCGCCCGCGACCCCCGCCGCGACACCGACCACCGGGCCCCCCGCCCCGCCGGGCCCCGGCGGGCAGACCCAGGCACCGCCCTCCCCGACGGCGCCGGCCCCGAGCGCCACCCCCGCCCGCCCCGCCCCCGGGCCCCTGCCGTTCGACCTGCCCGCACCGGCCGCGCTCCGCGCCGGCGACGCCGGCCGCAAGCTGGTGTTCGCCCACTACTTCACCCCGTACCCGCTCTCCCTCGACAACGCGAGCGCCGAAGCCGACTACTACACCCGCCACTACCTCGACCCCCGCGGCGAGAACGGCAAGCACCAGCGCTACGGCGGCCTGCTCCGCGACCGCCCGCTGCCCGTCCCGCCCCGGGGCGGCGACTGGGAGTACGCCAACCTCCAGCAGGAGGTCCGCACCGCCCGCGACGCCGGCCTCGACGGCTTCACCCTCGACCTGCTCTCCCTCTCCGGGAAGAACCGGGAGCGCGCGGACCTCCTGATGAGGGCGGCCCACGCCGTCGACCCGGCCTTCAGGGTCATGCTGATGCCGGACATGACCTCCCTGGACACCGACGACCCCGCCGTGCTCGCGGACGCCCTCGCCGCCCTCGGCGCGAACCCCGCCGCGCACCGGCTCGACGACGGCCGGCTCGTCGTGTCCCCGTTCAAGGCCGAGCAGAAGACCGCCGACTGGTGGCGCCGCGTCCTGGACCTGCTGGAGTCCCGGCACGGCGTCCGCACCGCCTTCGTCCCCCTCTTCCTCGACCTCGGCGCGAACGCCGACGCCTTCGCACCCCTCAGCCACGGCTTCTCCGAGTGGGGCAGCCGCAGCTACGCGGGCCAGGAGGGCGCCGCCGACGACGTCCGGCGGGCCCACGCCAAGGGCAAGATCTGGATGCAGCCCGTGTCCGTCCAGGACGCCCGCCCCAACCAGGGGGTCTACGACGAGGCCGGCAACACCGCCACCCTGCGCTCCACCTGGACCCACGCCATCGAGGACGGCGCCGACTGGGTGCAGCTGACCACCTGGAACGACTACTCCGAGGGCAGCCAGTTCGCCCCGTCCCAGCACAACGGCCACGCCTACCTGGACCTCACCTCGTACTACCTGACCCGGTTCAAGACCGGCGGCTGGCCCCCGATCGTCCGCGACACGCTCTACCTCACCGGCCGCACCCAGTTCGCGGCCGCCGCCCCCACGGGCGGCCAGTCGATGCTGATGTCCCTGCGCGGGGGCAGCGCCGCCGCCCGGGACACGGTGGAGGTGCTCAGCTTCCTGACCGGGCCCGCGACCGTCCGCACCGCCGTCGGCCCCACCGCGCGGCAGCACGCGGCCCCGGCCGGCGTCCACGCCGAACTGCTGCCGCTGCGGCCCGGCACCAGCTCGGCGGAGGTGACCCGCGACGGGAGGAGCACCGCCCGGGTGGAGCTGCCGTACGCCGTGGACCACCGGGTGCCCGTGCAGGACCTCCAGTACTACGCGGCGACCAGCGGCCGGCCGCGCTGAGGGGACACCGGGCGGGGCACCGGCGTCCGGGCGGGGGAGCGGCGTCCGGGCGGGGACCCGGTGGCCCGAGCGGAGGACGGACGTCCGGCCAGGCAGGCCAATCCGGCGCAAGCGGCCCTTCCCTCCCGGGGCGAGGAGACCCCATGCTCCGGGTGCGGGCTCACGAGGCCCGCACCCGACACGTCCCGTCCGGAGGTACCCGTGCCCGCGCCGTCCGCGCCCTCAGCCCCGCCCGCCTACCCCGGCGGCCCCGGCCTCTTCCGGCTGGACCCCGCCGTCGCCCACCTCAACCACGGCTCCTACGGCGCCGTCCCGGTGCCCGTCCAGGAGGCCCAGGAGGCCCTGCGGGCCGAGTTCCACGGCGACCCCGACGCCTTCTTCTTCGCCCTCCCCGACCGGCTGGCCGCCACCCGCGCCCGGATCGCCGCCCGGCTGGCCACCGACCCGGACGGCCTCGCGTTCATCTCCAACGCCACCGAGGGCGCCAACCTCGCCTTCGGGGCCATCCCGCTCGGCGGGGACGACGAGGTCCTCGTCACCGACCACGGCTACGGCACCGTCACCGCGGCCGCCGCCCGCCGCGCCCGCGTCACCACCGTGGCCCTGGACCCGCACCTGCCCGACGAGGACGCCGTACGCGAGACCGTGCTCGCCGCGCTCACGCCCCGCACCAAGGCGGTCCTGCTCGACCACGTCAGCTCGCCCACCGCCCGCCTCATCGCCTCGCCCCGGCTGCTCGCCGAGCTGTCCGCGCGCGGCATCACCACCGTCGTAGACGGCGCCCACACCCCGGGCATGCTGGCCGAGCCGGTCGCCGCAGGCGCCGACTTCTGGTTCGGCAACCTCCACAAGTGGGGCTACGCGCCCTCCGGCACCGCCCTCCTCGCCGTCGCCCCCGCCCACCGGGCCCGGGTCCGCTCCCTCTCCCCGTCCTGGCAGGACCACCACGGCTACCCGCGCTCCGTCGACTTCCGCGCCACCGCCGACTACACCGGCTGGCTCGCCGCGCCCGAGGGCCTCGACCTCATCGAACGGCTCGGCGCCGACGGCGTACGGGCCCACAACGAGGCCCTCGCCGCGTACGGGGCGGCGCTGCTCGCCCGGATCCCCGGCCTGACCCCGCTCCCGCACACCCCGGGCCTGGCCATGCGTTCCCTGCTGCTGCCGCCCGGCACCGCCGAGACCCAGGACGCCGCCGCGGCCATGCGCGAGGAGATCGCGGCCAAGGCCCGCATCCGCACCCTCATCTGGGCCCGGCCGGGCGGCGGCGGCATCCGGGTCTGCGGGCAGCTCTACAACCGCGCCGAGGAGTACGAGCGCCTCGCCGAGGTCCTGCCCGGCTTCCTCAGGAGCGCCTGAGCAGGTAGGTGTCCATGATCCAGCCCTTGCGGGCGCGGGCCTCGGTCCGCAGCTCCTCGATGCGGCCGGACACCTCCGCCAGCTTCCCCTGCACCAGGATCTCGTCCGGGGTGCCCACGTAGGCACCCCAGTAGATGTAGAGGTCCTGGTCCAGGTGGGCGGTGAAGGCGTGCCGGGCGTCCAGCATCACCACCACGTCGTCCACGTCCTGCGGCCAGCCCTCCGCGAGCCGGCGGCCGGTGGTGATCTGGACCGGCCGCCCGACCCGGTTCAGGTTGGTCCGGTGCCTGGCCAGCAGCGCCGACACGCTGCTGATGCCGGGCACCACCTCGTGCTCGAACTCGACCCGGCCGTGCTCCAGCACCTCTTCGAGGATCGCCAGGGTGGAGTCGTAAAGGGACGGGTCGCCCCACACCAGGAACGCGCCCGTCTCGCCCTCCGCCAGGTCCTCGGCGACGAACCGCTCGAAGATCTCGGCCCGCGCGCTGCGCCAGCCGTCCACCGTCGGGGTGTAGTCGGACGGGGTGCGGTCCCGGTCCGGGTCGCGGCCCTCCACCAGCCGGTGGCCCGGACGGGCGTGCGCGTCGAGCATCGCCCGCCGCAGACCCGTCAGGTCCGACTTCTCCTCCCCCTTCTCCAGGATGAGGAATGCGTCCGCCGCGCCGATCGCCCTGACCGCCTGGAGGGTCAGGTGCTCCGGATCGCCCGCGCCTATGCCGATGACTGAGAACTTCTTCACCGGGCTATTGTGCCCATCATGCGCGCCGCCCTGTTCGTCACCTGCGTCAACGACGCGCTGTACCCCCGGACCGGCATCGCCGTCGTACGGCTGCTGGAGCGGCTCGGCGTCCAGGTGGACTTCCCCGCCGCCCAGAGCTGCTGCGGCCAGCCCCAGTACAACACCGGCTACCGCCACGAGGCCGAGCCGCTGCTGCGCCGCACCGCCGCCGCCTTCGCCGGGTACGACCACGTGGTCACCCCCTCCGGCTCCTGCGCCGCGATGGTCCGCGAGCACTACCCGCGCATCGGCCGCAGGGCCGCCGAGGAGGGGCGGGGCGGCGAGCTGGCGGAACTCGCGGGGGACCTCGTACCGCGCGTCCACGAGCTCACCGAGTTCCTCGTCGACGTCCTCGGCGTCACCGACGTCGGCGCGTACTTCCCGCACACCGTCACCTACCACCCCTCCTGCCACGGCCTGCGCTCCCTCGGCCTGGGCGACCGGCCCCGCCGGCTGCTCGCCGCCGTCAAGGGCCTCGAACTGGTCGAGCTGCCCGGCGCCGAGGAGTGCTGCGGCTTCGGCGGCACCTTCGCCGTCAAGAACCCCGACGTGTCCACCGCCATGGGCGCCGACAAGACCGCCGCCGCCCGCGCCACCGGCGCCGAGGTGCTGTGCGGCGCCGACAACTCCTGCCTCGCCCACCTCGGCGGCATCCTCCACCGCGCCGGGGACCCGATGCGCACCCTGCACCTCGCCGAGATCCTGGCCGCCACGGAGGAGGACCCCGAGGACTTCACCGAGGCGGGCCCCACCGAGGAGGACCCCCTGCCATGACCGGTACGCACCTCGGCATGCCCGCCTTCCCGCCCTTCCCCGACGCCGCCCGCGAGGCCGTACGGGACGGCGTACTGCGCGCCAACCTCCGGCACGCCACCCACACCATCCGCGACAAACGCGCCCGCGCCGTCGCCGAACTCGCCGACTGGGAGCGGCTGCGCGCCGCGGGCAAGGCCGTCAAGGACCACACCCTGCGCCACCTCGACCGCTACCTGCTCCAGCTGGAGGCCGGCGTCACCGCCGCCGGCGGCACCGTCCACTGGGCCGCCGACGCCGACGAGGCCAACCGCATCGTCACCGGCCTGGTCCGCGCCACCGGCGAGAGCGAAGTCGTCAAGGTCAAGTCCATGGCCACCCAGGAGACCGGCCTCAACGAGGCCCTCGAAGCCGCCGGGATCACCGCCTACGAGACCGACCTCGCCGAACTCATCGTCCAGCTCGGCCACGACCGCCCCTCGCACATCCTGGTCCCCGCCATCCACCGCAACCGGGGCGAGATCCGCGACATCTTCCGCGCCGAGATGGCCGGCTGGGGCCGCCCCGCCCCCGAAGACCTCGGCGACGACCCCCGCGAACTCGCCGAAGCCGCCCGCCTCCACCTGCGCGAGAAGTTCCTGCGCGCCAAAGTGGCCGTCTCCGGCGCCAACTTCATGGTCGCCGAGACCGGCACCATGGTCGTCCTCGAATCCGAGGGCAACGGACGCATGTGCCTGACCCTGCCCGACACCCTCATCTCCGTCGTCGGCATCGAGAAGGTCGTCCCCACCTTCCGCGACCTGGAGGTCTTCCTCCAGACCCTGCCGCGCTCCTCCACCGCCGAGCGGATGAACCCGTACACCACCATGTGGACCGGCACCCACGACGGCGACGGCCCCTCCGCCTTCCACCTCGTCCTCCTCGACAACGGCCGCACCGACACCCTCGCCGACGCGACCGGCCGGCAGGCCCTGCGCTGCATCCGCTGCTCCGCCTGCCTCAACGTCTGCCCCGTCTACGAACGCGCCGGCGGCCACGCCTACGGCTCCGTCTACCCGGGCCCCATCGGCGCCGTCCTCAGCCCCCAACTGCGCGGCACCGGCAGCGCCATCGACGCCACCCTGCCCTACGCCTCCACCCTCTGCGGGGCCTGCTACGAGGTCTGCCCCGTCGCCATCGACATCCCCGAGATCCTCGTCCACCTGCGCGAACGCGTGGTCCAGGGCGGCCCCGTGACCCGCGGCGGCGTCCGCGTACGCCTGCGCCCCGCACACGGCCACACCGCCGAACGGGCCGCCATGCGCGCCGCCCGGCTGCTCCTCGACTGCCCAGGCGCGCTGCGCGCGGGGGAGCGGCTGCTGGCCCGCGCCCGCCGGCTGCGCCCCCGCCGGCTCCCCGGGCCGGGCCGGGCCTGGACCGACACCCGCGAACTGCCCGACATCCCGGCGGAACCCTTCCGCGACTGGTGGCTCCGAGAACGGGGGACCCGAGGTTGAGCACCAAGGACCGCATCCTGGCCCGCATCCGGCGGGCCACCGCCGACGCCCCCGATGCCCCGCCCGTCCCCCGCGACTACCTCCGCGTCCACGGCACCCGCACCCCCGCCGAGACCGCCGACCTCCTCGCCGCCAACCTGACCGAGTACCGGGCCAAGGTCCACCGCACCGACGAGGACGGCCTGGCGCGTCTCCTGGCCCAGCTGCTCGCGGCCTCCCGCACGGTCCTCGTCCCGCCGTCCCTGCCCCCGAACTGGCTGGCGTCCACCACCGCGACCCGCGTCCACGACGACGCGGCCTCCACCCCGCACGACCTCGACCGGGTCGACAGCGTCGTCACCGGCTGCGCCCTCGCCATCGCCGAGACCGGCACCATCGTGCTCGACGGCGGCCCCGACCAGGGCCGGCGGCGCATCACCCTGGTCCCGGACCACCACGTCTGCGTGGTCCGCGCCCCCGGCCAGATCGTGGACTCCGTCCCGCAGGCCCTCGAACGCCTCGACCCGGCCCGCCCGCTGACCTGGATCTCCGGCCCCTCCGCCACCAGCGACATCGAGCTCGACCGGGTGGAGGGGGTGCACGGCCCCCGCACCCTGGAGGTCGTCCTCCTCACCGCACAATAGGCCCATGCCATCCCACATCGCCCTCACCGCCCTCGTGGTCCACGACTACGACGAAGCCGTCGACTTCTACACCCGCGCGCTCGGCTTCGAACTCGCCGAGGACACCCCCCGGCCGGACGGCTCCCGTTGGGTCGTCGTCCGCCCGCCCGGCGCCAAGGAGTCCGCCCTGCTGCTGGCCCGCGCCAAGGACGAGGCCCAGCGCTCCCGCGTCGGCGACCAGACCGGCGGCCGCGTCGGCTTCTTCCTCTACACCGCCGACTTCGCCGCCGACCACGCCCGGATGACCGCCGAGGGCGTCCGCTTCCTGGAGGAGCCCCGGCACGAGCCGTACGGCTCCGTCGCCGTCTTCGAGGACCTCTACGGCAACCGCTGGGACCTCCTCCAGCCCGCCACCCCCTAGCTCCTGGCTCCTAGAGCAGCCGGGGGGCCTCGGCCGCCGCGTCGATCCGCTCCCCGGCCTCCACCCGCCCGGCCAGCTCCCCGGCCCACCGGGCCAGCCCGGCCGCGTCGATCCCGTACGCGCCCGCACCCGCACCCGCGTACCCGGCCAGGACCCCGGCCCCGCGCCGCAGCAGCCGCGCCCCGCCGACGGAGTTCCCCCGCGCGGCGTGCGTCAGCCCCACTGCCAGCTGCGCCAGCCCCCGCCACAGAGCGGCGTCCCGGTCCGGCCCGGACTTCCAGGCGTCCTCGAACACCTCGTGCGCGTGGAAGGGCATCCCGGCGTCCAGCAGCCGCTGAGCCTCCGCCACCGTCCGCTCAGGCGTCCGCACCACCCCCTCGGGCTGCCGCGCCACGCCCTCGGACCCGTACGGCAGCGGCCGCCCCAGCCCGTCCCGCGGCCGCGCACTGCGCGCCCGCCCCTCACCGTCCCGATCGCGTTCCCGTTCCTCCACCCGGCCATCCTGCCCCCCGCCGATTACCCGTGCACACACACCCCTCTGCGTGGGGTAATGTTCTGCATGTGCCCGGCACGAGGGGGAAACCCCAGGTGAGGGGCACGAAGCAGTAACGGGACGTGGCGCAGCTTGGTAGCGCACTTGACTGGGGGTCAAGGGGTCGCAGGTTCAAATCCTGTCGTCCCGACTTCGCGGAAACGCAAGTCGGAGGCCGTTCTCTCATCCATGAGAGGACGGCCTTTCGTGCGTCCGGGGCCATGGTGGCCGCAGCCACGCCGGACGGCTCGCTTCGCGGCCGGTGTTCTGGGCTCCGGTGAGGGTGCGGTCGATGGTGTCGACGGCTGCGGCACGTCGGGACGAACGCTGTCTCGGGAGTCAGCTCGCCGGCTCCCGTGCGTCGATCTCGGCGATCAACTCCTCGATCAGGGCCTTGATTTCGTCACGGATGGGGCGGACGGCCTCGACGCCCTGGCCGGCCGGGTCCTCGAGCTGCCAGTCGAGGTAGGTCTTGCCGGGGAAGTAGGGGCAGGCGTCGCCGCAGCCCATGGTGATGATGTAGTCGGAGGCCTGGGCGGCCTCGGGGGTGAGGACCTTCGGGGTCTGGTCGGAGATGTCGATGCCCAGTTCGGCCATGGCGGCGACGGCGGAGGGGTTGATCTGCTCGCCCGGCATGGAGCCGGCGGAGCGGACCTCGACGCGGTCGCCGGCGAGATGGCGCAGGAACCCGGCCGCCATCTGGGAGCGGCCCGCGTTGTGGATGCAGACGAACAGGACGGACGCGAGCGGGTTCGCGGGCATCGGCTCTTCCTCGGGGTGGCAGGTGCTGCTACGTCGCCACCGTCATCCGGCGGCATGGTTCAGCCAGAGCTGGTATCAGCCCTCGGTGATGTGACAGTATCAGCGGATGATGACGTCAGTCGACACTGATCTGATCCGGGTCCTGGCCGACCCGCTCAGGCTCCGGATCGTGACCCTCCTCGCCCGCGAGACGCTCTGCACCACCCACCTCGTGGAAGAGACGGGCGCCAAGCAGACGAACCTCTCCAACCACATGAAGGTGCTGCGGGAAGCAGGGGTCGTGGAAACGGAGCCGTGCGGGAGGTACATCTACTACCGCCTGCGCCCGGAAGTCATCGAAACCCTCGCCGGTCAGTTCGCCGACCTCGCCCGGACCGCGCGAGCCACCGCCGAAGCGAACCTCAAGCGGTCCTGCCCATAGCCTTCCGCGCTCTGCCTCACCTGCCCGAGGAGAACCTGTCGTGACCGCCACCGAGCCCGCCGCGAGCGAGGTCATAGCCCCCGCCGACACGTCGCCGCAGCCCGCACCCGGCGCCACCCCGCCCCGCACCCCGCTGATCGCCCGCGCGGCCGCCGAGCTGGTCGGCACCGCCGCCCTGGTCGCGATCGTGGTGGGCTCCGGCATCCAGGCCACCGAGCTCACCCAGGACGTCGCCCTCCAGCTGCTGGCGAACTCCACCGCCACCGTCTTCGGCCTCGGCGTGCTGATCGCCCTGCTCGGGCCGGTCTCCGGCGCTCACTTCAACCCCGCCGTCACCCTGGCAGAGTGGTGGACCGCCCGCCGCGGCGGTGCGGGGGTGAACGCTCGCGAGCTCGCCGTCTACGTGCCCTCCCAGATCGCCGGTGCGATCGCGGGCGCGATCCTGGCGGACGCGATGTTCGGGGAGCCGCTGGTGAAGTGGTCGCAGCACGACCGCTCGGCGGGCAACCTCCTCCTCGGTGAGGTCGTCGCCACGGCCGGTCTGATCCTGCTGATCTTCGGCCTGGCCCGCACCGACCGCCTCCGCTTCGCGCCCGTCGCGGTCGCCTCGTACATCGGCGCCGCGTACTGGTTCACCTCGTCCACGTCCTTCGCGAACCCGGCCGTGACGATCGGCCGCGCCTTCACCGACACGTTCGCGGGCATCGCCCCCGGATCGGTGGCCGGCTTCGTCGGAATGCAGCTGGTCGGTGTGATCGTGGGCCTGGCGCTCGTGGCGGTCATCTTCATGCGCGGCGAACACGGCACGGAGCAGCCCGCGGCATGACGCACAGCACGGCTGTGGTGGTGATCGGCGGCGGCCGGTCCGGGCCCGCCGCCGCCACCCCCATCGGGGTGGGCCGACCCGCTCGCGACGCCGCCCGCGAAATCTCCGCGCTCCTCGGCCCCTGACCTGCCGCGGTGCGTGCGCGTCTGCCAGCCCCGCGTCCGGTTGACGGCGCGGCCTCGCTAGCATCACGGGCATGCCCATCCGTTCGGCCCGGCGCCCGCAGCCGGCACTCACCGCCTTGATGGCCGGTGTGCTGCTGCTGTGCGCGTACCTGATGTCCGGGCCCGGCCATGCGGACACGATGCGCATGCCCGCTGTGATGGACGGAATGGGCATGGGCATGGGGATCGGTTCGGGCACGCCCGCGATGATGGTGAACGGCTCGGCGTCTTCCCACGGACCAGCCGCATCGGATCGGGGCGGTGACGGCTGCCCGGTGACGGCCATGGAGTGTCCGCTGGCCTCCGCCCAAACCCCCGTCTCGGTGAGCTTCACCGCCCCCGGCCCCGCCGTCCTGGCAGAGGCCCCCGTCCTCACCGCGCGGCCGGCGCTGCCGCTGGACGTCTCCTGCGCCTGGCCGCGGGCTCCCGATCCCGTCTCCCTCCTCTGCGTAAGCCGGACCTGAGCAGCCCCGGCCCCCGCCCCCAGCCCCTCACGGGCCCGTGGGCCGACGGGTGCCTCGGCATGTCCTCACTCCGGCTTCCCCTTCCTCAGAGGAGACCTCTTCCTCCATGGCTTCCACCAGCACCCTCTTCCTCACCGGTGTCACCACCGGCCTCTTCGCAGGCGGCGCCTCCTGCGCCGCCGTCCAGGGCGGGCTGCTCGCCGGCGCCGTCGGCCGCCGTGCCACCGCCTGGCCGGCCGAAGCGTGGGAGCGCAGCGGGCTGTTCGCTCCCGTGGCCGCGTTCCTCGGCGCAAAGCTCGCCTCCCACGCCCTGCTCGGTGCCGTGCTCGGGCTCGTCGGCGCCGCCGTCCAGCCCGGCCCGCAGGCCCGCGCGATCCTGCTCGTCGCCAGCGCCGTCCTGATGGCGGTGTTCGCGCTCGACATGCTCGGCGTCCGGGCCGTGCGGCACCTGGTGCCGCGGCTGCCCGCCTCCTGGGGCCGCCGGGTGCGCCGCTCGGCGAAGTCCACCGCCGTCACCGCGCCGGCCGCCCTCGGCTTCCTGACGGTCCTGATCCCCTGCGGGGTGACCCTCAGCGTGGAACTGATCGCCGTCACCTCCGGCTCCCCGTACGCGGGCGCTGCGGTCATGGCCGGCTTCGTCCTGGGCACCGGGCCGCTCTTCGCCGTACTCGGCTTCTTCCTGCGCTCGGCCGCCAAGCTGTGGCAGGGCCGCCTCACGGCGGTCACCGGCGTCATCGTCCTGCTCGTCGCCGTGTGGACCCTGGGTTCCGGACTGCGCCTGGGCGGCTGGTGGCCCGCCCCCGCTCCTCAGGCGGTCGCCGCGAGCGTTCCCGCCCAGACGGTACGGACGGCTGCCGACGGCACGCAGACGATCACCATCCAGGCCCGCACCAACTCCTACGCACCGGGGGCCGTCACCGCCCGGGCCGGGGTGCCCACCAAACTGGTCGTCGCCACCCGCGGCACGAACGGCTGCGTACGCTCCTTCGTCGTCCCCGACCGCGACGTCCAAGAGGTCCTGCCCGTCACCGGCGAGAAGGTCATCGACCTCGGCACACCGAAAGCCGGCGCCCTCGCCTTCACCTGCGGCATGGGCATGTACGGCGGCCAGATCACCTTCAACGACCCCGACCGGACCCCGGAGGCCGCCAAGTGAGCACCACCCGCATGACCTTCGCCGTCACCGGCACGCACTGCAACAGCTGCGGCCTCCTCATCGACGACGAGGTCGAAGAACTCGTCGGCGTCGACACGAGCACCACCGACGTACGCACCGAACGAACCGTCGTCGAGTGCACGGTGCCCGTGGACCCGGCGCGGGTCATCGCCGCCATCGCCGGAGCCGGATGCCTGGGCCGCCACGTCAGCTGAACCCTCCACGGCCGCGTCCGGACGCCGCACCTCCCGGACGCGGCCGTGGCCGAACGCTCACGAGGCTCCGGTGGCCTGCACGCTCGGCGGGGCCGAGCTCTCGGTCAACCTCCCGGTCGGCAGCCTGGTGGGAGCACGGGCGGGAGCCACCTGGGCCGTACACATGCGCGGCAGCACTCCCTACAAGGTGCCGGCCGCACTGATGGACCTGGTCCTCATTTCCGTGCTCGCCGTGGTCCTCCTCGTGCCCGCGGTCAAACTCGCGCGCCACGACTGAGGTCGGCGAGACGCCTCGGCACGCCCGTGGTGCCGACCGATCCGCCGCTCGGCGTGTTCCGGGAGGAGCACCTCGATCCGCACGCCGGTCACGCGGCCTTCGCGGCGCCGGCCAGCAGTGCGCCCATGGCGGCCAGCACGGACGGCTCGACCCGGTAGTACACCCACGTGCCGCGCCGCTCGGAGGACAGCAGCCCGGCTTCCTTCAGCTTCTTGAGGTGGTGGGAGACGGTGGGCTGGGAGACGCCGACGTCGGAGATGTCGCACACGCACGCCTCGCCGCCCTCGTGGGAGGCGACGGCGGAGAACAGGCGCAGGCGTACCGGGTCGCCGAGGGCCTTGAACATCTTCGCCGCGACCTCTGCCTCGTCCGCCGACAAGGGGCGTTCGTTCAGCGGAGGGCAGCAGGGCGCGACGGCCTCGGGCTCCAGGAGCGGCAGTACCTTCGCATTCGACATACGTCTATGTTGACACATGTCGAACCAGAGTGGCAGGGGTCTCACGCGCGGGCCAGGTGGGCGGCCGGGCGGGGTTCGCGGCAGGCGCCCGACCGGTGCGGCGTCGAGGCCGGTGCGGGTCGGCCGGAAGTGCGGGTCCCTCCCCGGTGGGTGCTGGCGGGTGGCCTTCACCGGCGCCCGCGTGCCCGGCGCGGTCCGGCTTTCACGGGCGAGCTCGGCGGCCATCTGGACCGCGCAGTTTCCCGCCCCGACCGCCGCGACCCGCTTCCCGGAGGATGCGGCCGGGCTGCGGTAGGCCCGACTGCCCCCGCCCCCGATGACGGCGACTTCCGCGTGCTCCACGGCGAGCTCCAGGAAATAGATGAACGTCTATGTTGACGTCTGTCGATACAGGTGCCATGCTGATCACGCAAGCCATCGACAAACTTCGAAACACCAGGGAGTCGTCATGAACGAGTCGGTCAACCCCAGCCCGAACCACGCCGAGACGGCGGCTTCCTGCTGTAGCGCCGCCCCGGCCGCGCCCACGGCGGAGGCGGCTCCCGCCGAGTCCTCGTCCTCACCGTGCTGCGGCACCAGCCAGGGAGCGGAAGCCGCCGGAGCCTGCTGCGACCCCCGGTCCAAGCGCGAGGCCGTCGCCACCGGCGCCGGCTGCTGCTGACCACCTGAAGCCCCCGTCCAGTCCGCCCAGCACGTCCGCCTGCACGAAGACCCGGAGACCCGTCATGAGCGAGACCACCACCGAGCTGCCCGTCGTCGTCATCGGGGCCGGCCCCGCCGGACTCGCGGCCGCCGCCCACCTCGTCGACCGCGGCATCGAACCGCTCGTCCTGGAAGCCGGGACCACCGCCGGATCCGCCGTCCGCGAATGGGCCCACGTGCGCCTCTTCTCCCGCTGGGGCGAGGTCGTCGACCCGGCCGCCGAGAAGCTCCTCGCCCCGACCGGCTGGGTCAAGCCCGCCGAGGACACCTACCCCTCCGGCGGGGACTGGGCCGAGCGGTACCTCCAGCCGCTGGCCGACGTCCTCGGCGAGCAGGTCCGCTACGACGCCCGCGTCACCGGTGTCTCCCGCGCCGGGCGCGACCGCATCGTCGACGCCGACCGCGAGGCCCAGCCCTTCGTCGTCCACTACGAGAACGCCGACGGCCGCGAGCAGCGGATCTTCGCCCGCGCGGTCATCGACGCCTCCGGCACCTGGTCCACCCCCGGCCCCGCCGGTGGCAGCGGCCTCAAGGCCCTGGGGGAGAAGGCGGCCGCCGACCGGATCGGCTACCGCGTCCCGGACCTGAAGGACCCCGCCGTCCGGGCCCGGTACGCGGGCAAGCGCACCGCGGTCATCGGCTCCGGCGCCTCCGCCTTCACCGCCCTCGCCTACCTGGCCGACCTCGCCAAGTCCGAGGACGGCACGGGCACACACGCCACCTGGATCCTGCGCCGGGGCATCTCCGGCTCGACCTTCGGCGGCGGCGAGGCCGACCAGCTCCCCGCCCGCGGCGCCCTGGGCCTCGCCGCGAAGGCGGCCGTCGACGGCGGCTACGCCGACGCGGTCACCGGCTTCCGCACCGACGCCTTCGAGCGTGACGGTGACGGCCGCCTGGTCCTCGTCGGGGAGGACGGCCGCCGCCTGGACCCGGTGGACGAGGTCATCGTCCTCACCGGCTTCCGCCCCGACCTCACCTTCCTGGACGAGCTGCGCCTCGGCCTCGACGAGCGTCTCCGGGCGCCGGTCGAGCTGGCGCCGCTGATCGACCCGAACCAGCACTCCTGCGGCACCGTCTACCCGCACGGCGTGAACGAGCTCTCCCACCCGGAGAAGGACGTCTACCTCGTCGGCATGAAGTCCTACGGCCGCGCCCCCACCTTCCTCGCCATGACCGGCTACGAGCAGGTCCGCTCCATCGCCGCCCACCTCGCCGGCGACCGCGAGGCGGCCGAGCGCGTCGAACTCACCCTCCCCGAGACCGGCGTGTGCGGCGGTGCGGGCCTCTTCGACGAGCCGGGGGCCGCGGAGGAGACCGGTGGCGGCTGCTGCGCGGCCCCGGCCACCCTCACCATCGGCGCCGCACCCGCCGCACCCGGCGGCTGCTGAGGCGAGCTTCCTTCAAAGCGGCGTGGCCGCGACCGGGACGGGGGTCCGGTCGCGGCCACGCGCCGTTTTGCCCGCCCTCTGCCTCACCCAGATCACCAGCTGGGGCATCGTCTACGACGCCTTCCCCGTCCTCAACCCGGCCATCACCGCCGACACCGGCTGGAACACGGGCGCCACCACCGCGGCGTTCTCCGCCGCCCTCGTCCCCTTCGTCGGCGCAGTCCTGGCCGGCCCGCTCGGCGGCTACCCCGCACTGTTCGCACTGCCGGCAGGCCTTCTGACGACTGCCGCAGTCCCGGCCTTCGGGGCCCGTGCACCGCAGCACTGAACAAGCGATGAGGGCCCTGCGCCCTGGAGGTCCACATCAGCGCCCTGCGCCGGAAGATCGACAGACCCTTCCGGCGCTTGAGCATCGTCACGGTGAGGGGAACGGGCTACAAGTTCGTCGCGGGCGATGAGTGGGATACGGCGCGGCAAGCGGGGAAGGGGGTTCTTCGGGGGACGTGAGCGTCACATGGGCTGAGGTGATCGAGCATGTCGGAGTCGGCTCTGTCCCGCCCGGTGCGACGGCACTGCCGGTGTCACGGGGACGGTGCGCCGGCGCGGGCCCGGCAGGAGGTCCGGCGGCTGGTGGACGAAGCCGGTGCCGGCGGGCGTCCGGTGCCGGAGGCGGTGCAGGACGCAGCGCTGCTCGTCGCCAGCGAGCTGGTGACCAACGCCGTGAAGTACGCCTCCGGCCCGTGCGGCTTCGACGTCGGCTGGTCGGCCGACGGCCTGGACATCGACGTCACCGACTCCAGCCCCACCGCGCCCCGCGCCCGGCGGGCCGATCCGACGGGTGCGACCGGAGGGTACGGCTGGCCGCTCGTGTGGCAGCTGAGCTCGCAGGTGGAGGTCCGGCCCACACCCGAGGGCGGCAAGACCGTGCACGCCCGCATCCCCCGCTCCCCCGGCGCGGGCTGAGGGCGCCGGGGGAGCGGGGGCACGTCAGGCGGCGCGGCCGGGGCGGAGGGCGAACAGGTCGCTGGTACTGGTGTGGTCGAGCACGTTCCGTGCCTGCTCGGGAAGACCGGCCAGGTCCAGGGTGCCGCCCTCGGCCCGGGCGCGTTCCCGCAGGCCGAGCAGCATGTTGAGACCGGTGGAGTCCATGAAGGTGACGGCCGAGAGCTCCAGGGTGAGCATCCGGCCCTCCAGCGGGATCGTGTCGGTGGCCCGGATCAGGTGGGGACAGGTGGCGAGGTCGAGATCACCCGTCACCGTCACCACCGCCCCGCCGGGACGCATGGCGACGTCGATTTCGAAGGTGCGCACGGTCGCATCCGCCGTTCGGATCGGAGCCCATCGCGGTCGGCTCCCCGAGCGGGGCGGAGAAGGCCGTCAAGCGCACGGCGCCGGGCCGCGCAAAGCCGAGCGAGACCACCCGCGCCTTCCGTCGGCCACCGGGAGTGGCCATGTGGCGGCGTGGGGTCTCCCACCAGACCAGGCTGGTCGCCGTGCTTCTGCCCCGCCCCGGCGACCCTATGCCTCCACCACCCGGGCGGCTTCCGGCGAGGTGCGCCGTTCCATCGCCCGCCGTTCGGCGGCCTCGACGTCGAGACGGCCCGAGGGGTTGCCGGCGCGGGCCACGACGGCCTCGCGGACCAGGGCCATGTAGAAGAGCGCCGGCGCGCAGGGGGTCCACACCCGGCCCTCCTCCAGCAGGAAGTCCAGGACGCTGTCCGGGTCGGCGGGCACGAACCGGAACTGGTCGTGCTCCCACTTGTCCTCCACGCCCCTGCTGCGGCGCCGGACGAGGTCGTCGGCCGTCAGCCCGGGGAGCACGGCGCGGTAGAAGGCCGCCCACTGGTGGCCCCGCAGGTCCAGGGCGAAGGCGAGCAGCTCCAGCTCGACCTCGTCCTCGTCCTGGACGGCGAGCTCCTCCCGCAGCGCGCGGCGGGCCACGGCGTGGAGGCTGATCGGGGAGCCGTCGGCGGGGACGTCGTGGACCGCGGCGAGGCCCTCGTTCGCCGAGGAGTTCCACCGGTCGTGGACCGCCGGCGGCCGGGAGGTCCGGGGCCGTGACACCGGCCCGGCGGGCTGGACCACGGCCGGCCGGCAGCGCGGGCTGGCCGTGGCCGAGGGCGGCGGCGACAGGGTGATCGCGACGCACGACGGGCGGGCGCTGCGGCTCTGGCGCGGCGAGGAGCGGCACCCCTTCGAGGAGCTCTACTGGGGCGGGTCGCCCGAGGCCGTCGCCGCCGCCTGGTGGAACGGCCTGGTGCACCTGGCGGCCGTGGAGGGCGGACGGCTGTGGCTGTGGAAATGGGACGGGAGGGGAACGTACGCACGTGACCTGCTGCGATTACGCGTACTGTCCGCCGCGGTGTCGTCCGTGGCGCTCCTCCCGCTGGACGGCGCCGTCACCGCCGTCGCGGGCGGGCCGGGCGGACTGACCCTGTGGGCCGTCCCCCCGCGCGGCACCGTGCCCAGCCGGCCCCTGCACGGAGCGGCCCCACTGCTGGCCACCGGGCAGCCCGTGCGGGCGCTGTCCGGGTTCGCGCTGCCGGACGGCCGGGGCGCCGTCCTCGCGGGCCTGGACGGCCGCGCGCTCTCCGTCTGGCGGATGCCCGACCCCCTCTTCGACGACGCCCGTGAGCTCCTCCTCCGCACGCCCAGCGCCGGGCAGGCGGTCGGCGTGGGCGAAGGGCCCGCGGGGCTGCTCGTGGCCGTGCGCGAGGGCTCCGAGGTACGGGTCTGGTCCGGATCGGGCACCGAGCACGTACCCCTGCCCTGCACCAGCCACCACAAATCGCTGGCGTTCGACCCCTCGGGCTCGGGGCGGCTGGCCGTGGCGGACGAGACCCGGGTCCGGGTCTGGGAGCCGCACGCCCCCGTGGACCGGTCCGCACCCGCGGCCGCACGACGGCCCCGCGGCGGCGACCCCCGGGCGAACCCGCGGGCGGCCGTCGCCGCCGGAGCGGCGGGGGAGTTCCTGCTGTGCAGGTCCGAGGACACCGACGTCCTCGTGAGCCTGCACACCCCGGCCGGCCCCCGGCTCACCGGAACGCTGCTGACCCACGGCGATCCGGTCACCGCCCTCGACACCGTCCCGGACGGCGAGCGGTGGACGGTGACGGCCGTCGGCCGCCGCACCGCCCGCGTGTGGACCCTCGGCCCCGGCCTCGACGCCGAGGCCGTCGACGAGCTGCACCTGGAGGGCGCCCGGGACGTCCCCGTACCCTCGGTCGCCCTGCGCGCGGCCGCCGGACGGCGCCTCGAACTGTTCTGGCCCTCCGGACAGGGCGTGGCCTGCTGGGTGCGCGCCCCGGAGCCCGGGACCGGCTGGACCCGCGGGACCACCCGCCCGATGGGCGCCTCGGGCGCGGTGCAACGCCTCGCCGTGACCGGGACGCCCGAGGGGAGGTCCTGGCTCTCCGCGTGGGGCGGCGACGCCGTCCGCGTCTGGGACCTCGCCGCCGCCGGGGCCAGGCCCTACCCCGTGGACTCCGTCCTGATCCACGCGGTCGCCACCGGGGTCCTGCGCAAGGGGCGCAGGACGGTCCCGCTGGTGGCCATCGCGTCCGGCAACGAGGTGGAGATCGCCGAGTGCGAGGGCCGGTTCTTCGGCATGGGCACCACCCTGCCGCCACCACCCGGTGACGCCCCCCTCGACGGCCTGGTGCTGGCGGGCCCGGAGCACCGGCCGCTGCTCGCCGGCTGGCGGAACACCTCCGGCCGCCTCCACCTGTGGGACGTCGTCGCCGAACGCGCGCTCCCCGACGTCGAACCCCGCGGCTACGACGTCTCCGAGGTGGTCGCCGCCTCCGGCGACGCCGGGATCACCCTCCTGGTGCGGGGCGGGCCGCAGGCCGCCCTGCGCTGCGACCAGCTGCTGCTGACCCCGGAGGACCTGACCCGTCTCGGCGTTCCGGCCACCGCCGCGAACACCGTCCCGCCCACCCCACCGGCCGAGGAGCAGCTGCCGTGAAGGACGACCTCGTCGTTGTCGTGCCGGGCATCATGGGCACCGCGTTGACCTGGGAAGGCGTCGACGTCTGGAACCTCAGCCAGCGGGCCGCCGCCGCGGCGCTCTTCCGGCCCGGCAGGGCGCTGGAGCGGCTGCGGCTGCAGGAGGGGATCGGCGACGGGGACCCCGAGCCGCGGCACACCCTGTCCGTGGGCGGCCC
Source organism: Streptomyces sp. NBC_00158 (assembly GCF_045160885.1). Lineage (NCBI taxonomy): Bacteria > Bacillati > Actinomycetota > Actinomycetes > Kitasatosporales > Streptomycetaceae > Streptomyces > Streptomyces sp. NBC_00158. The sequence goes on along the minus strand of NZ_CP108161.1, from coordinate 849,533 downwards.
GGTCCGCACCCAGCGCGTCCTGCCCGGCCTCATGGCGCACCTCGGCTACGGCGGACTGGCCGAACGGCTCGGGATCGCGCCCGAGCGGCTGTCCGTCTTCACCTACGACTGGCGGCTCAGCAACGCCAACTCCGCGCTGAAGCTCCAGAGGTTCGTCACCGAGCGCCTCGAACGGTGGCGGACCGGCGCGGACCCGCAGCGGTTCCCGGGCGCCCGGGACGCCAAGGTGGTCTTCGTCTGCCGCTCCATGGGCGGCCTGGTCGTACGGCACTACACGGAGGTGCTCCGGGGCCGGGAGGCGACCCGGGCGGTCGCCTCCCTCGGCACGCCCTACCTGGGCAGCGTCAAGGCGCTGCGGTTCCTGCTGGGGGAGGGGCTCGGACCCCTGCCGGGCGGGTGGCGGGATGCGGTGGCCGAGGTCTGCTCGACGTACCCCTCCCTGCACCAGCTGCTCCCGGTCTACCAGGCGGTCGTGGACGAGGACGGCTACCCGGCCCGGCTCAGCGAGGTCCCGCCCGTCGCGGGGCTCTCCACGGGCATGGTCGTCGACGCCTTCAGGTTCCACCGCGAGATGCAGAAGGCCGCCAGGACGAACCGGGCGAAGGAAGCCGGCAGGACCGCGGGCCACGACCTCGTCCCGCTGGGCGGTGCCACCCACCGCACCGCGCACAGCGTCTCGTTCGACGCCGCGGGCCGTCCCCGGTTCCACGACGGCATGCCCGGCGACAGCGGCCCGTGGCTGGGCGACGGCACCGTCCCGCAGCTGTCGGCGACCCCGCCGGAGCACCCCACCACGGCGTCGACCATGTGGTTCCCGCACCGGCACGCCTCGCTGCTGGACGCGGCACCCGTGCAGTACCAGCTGCGCCACATCTGCAACGGCGTCGAACGTCCCCGCTTCCTGGCCTCCGACCACGACATCGGCATCGAACTCCCGGACGTGGCCCTGGCCGGGCGGCCGATCGAGGTGTGGGCCACGCACGCGGACCGCGCCATGGACCTCCGCGTCCTGCGCCTCACGGAGGACGGCCGGTGCGTCTCCGCCGATCCGATGCGGCCCGCCGGCGACGGCCGCTTCCGTGCGGAGGTGGTGGCCGAGCCGGGGACGTGGACCCTGGAGGTGTCCTCCCGGACGACCGGATACGCCTGCAGGGACGCGGTACTGGTGATGGAGGCTTAGCCGCCCGGGCGGTCAGTCGGGCGGTTCCGGCACCGGCTCCTCGGGGTCGCCGTCCGGCGGGCGGACGGGCGGCTCCGGCGGGTCGGCCGGCTCCGGTTCGCGGGGGACGGGCTCGGGTCCGGACGGGACCGGCTCGGGGCCGTCGGGCGGTGGCGGGGTCGGACGCGTCACCGTGCTCACCTCTCCTCCGGCGGAACGGACCCGGGCATGGAGCGGGCGAGCGGGGGCAGGCGCTCCCTGCGGGCGCCCGGCCCTCGGGCGTCCCTTCCCGGCCGTCCCGCACTGGAGGTGGGTCATGGTTCCGCTCCTTCTGGTCCTGCTGCTGATTCTGCTGCTCTTCGGCGCCGGTTTCGCCGTGAAACTGCTCTGGTGGATCGCCCTGGTGGTGCTGGTGCTCTGGCTCGTGGGCTTCGTCGCCCGCGGCAGCGGCGGGCGCTGGTACCGGTGGTAGGGCGCCGGACGGCACGGCCCGGGGGCCCGCCCGATGCGGCGGACCCCCGGGCGGTGGTGCCGCCGTTCGGGTGACACCGGGCCGGGCCTCAGGCGCGCACCGCCCGGTCGAACTCCCGCAGGACGGCGGCGCAGAAGACGTCCAGGTCGTCCGGCTTGCGGCTGGTGACCAGCGTCGAGGGGGCCGCCCGGCAGACCCGTACGGGCTCGTCCACCCAGGTGCCGCCGGCGTTGCGGATGTCGGTGGCCAGGCTCGGCCACGAGGTCAGGGTCCGACCGCGTACGACGTCGGCCTCCACCAGCGTCCAGGGGGCGTGGCAGATCGCGGCGACCGGCTTGCCCGCCTCGAAGAAGCTCCGGGTGAAGCCGACGGCCCGCTCGTCCGTCCGCAGGGCGTCGGGATTGGCGACCCCGCCGGGCAGCACGAGCGCGTCGAAGGCGTCGGAGGTGTCCCCGGCGAGCACGTGGTCGACGCCGAAGGTGCCGGCCTTGTCGAGGTGGTCGAAGGCCTGCACCCGTCCGGGCTCGGTCGACACCAGCTGCGGATTCCAGCCCGCCCCTTCCACGGCCTTCCACGGCGCGGTCAGTTCCACTTCCTCGACTCCTTCGGGCGCGGTCAGAAAGGCGATGCGCACCGAATCCACCTCCTCCGGTCCGGTCCGTACGGTTGGCGCGTACCTCCCGCGCCTGCCCGGACACGCGCCGCCCAAGCACCCGCCTTCGCCGGGCGGTGGCGGACGATGGGGAAGGCGTGTCCGAGGCACCCCGCCGCGTTTCGTGGTGTGGCTGTCGACGGCCGACCACACGTACGGCGTGGCCCGTGCGGCCCGCCACCTCACGGTGCACGTACGCGGCCGGGAACAACGGGCCCTCGCGGAGCTGTTCGGCGGGCCGACGGGCGAAGACGTGGACAAGTTCGCCCGCACCGCGTGGCGGCCGGGCCGATGCGCCACCTCGCCGTGCACGACCTGGAGGCCGGGCACCCGGCCCGACCGGTGCCAGCCCGCACGCAGGTTTCAAGCGGCCGCGAACGAGCACGCGCCAGACGACGGGGACCCCCCCGAGCGAGGAGGCAGGGCCATGTCCGCGGACCGCACCCAACAGGACGTCGTCGAGGTGATCCTCAAGGACCACCGGACCATGGAGGAGCTGTTCCGGAAGATGCGCAGCGTCGAGGACGACCGCGCGGGAGCGCTGAAGAGGTTCTCCGCGCTGCTCATCGCGCACGGCGAGGCGGAGGAGACCGAGGTCTACAGCGCCCTCAAGCGCTTCCGGAACGTCGATGACGAGGAGGTCGAACACGGCGTGGAGGAGCACGACGAGGGCAACAAGGCGCTGCTCGCCCTGCTGGAGGTGGAGGAGGTCGGATCCGACGACTGGGACTCCAAGCTGGAGGACCTGGTCGAGGCCGTCTCCCACCACGTGGACGAGGAGGAGCGGACGATCCTCAACGGCGCCCGCGAGAACGTCCCGGACGAGCGCAGGACCGAACTCGGCGCCGCGTTCCTGAAGGAGCGCGGGAAGCAGCTGGAGTCGGACTGCGGCAGCATCGAGAACGTCCGGGCCGTCGTGAAACGGTGAACAGCGACGCCGGGCCCGGACCCGCGAGCGGGTTGTGGGCCGCCGGCACGCGCTCCGCGCGGGGCGAGCCGGGTTTCCGGCGTACGACCATCGCCCGGCTCGCCCAAGGACAGGCCCGGCTGACGACGAGGCGGTAGCGCCCCGACTGCACGGGGAAGCCCTCGCGGCCGTCGGAGGTGATCCGCGTCGCGAGGTAGCGGCTGTCGCGTTCGTACCCCTTGCCGGGGTTCGCGTAGTTCGCTCCGGGTGCCTACCCGCGCGGTGCCGCGGCGAGCGTGGTGGACTGTCCGGAGGGGGCCCGGAAGGGTCCCCCGTACCGGCCCGAGGAGGCAGAGGTGTCCGGGAAGCAGGACGGTGAGCGGGACGGGAAGCGGGAGCGGCGGCTGGTCCTCGTACGGCACGCCAAGGCCGTGCCCAAGGGCGACGCGGAGGACTTCGAGCGGCCGCTCGCCGACCGGGGGCGCGCCGACGCGGAGGCGATGGGCCACCGGCTGGGCGGGTCCCCGCTCGGGGTGGGCCTCGTGCTGTGCTCCCCGGCGAAGCGCACCCGCCAGACGTGGCAGCTGATGGAGCCCCCGCTGTCGGACCGGCCCCCGGTCGTCTACCCGGACGAGCTCTACGACGCGGACGCGGAGGCCCTGCGCGCCGCCGTGGCCGGGACCGACGACGGCGTGACCGGCCTGCTGCTCGTGGGCCACAACCCCGCCATCCACGACCTGGCCGCCGCCCTCCCCGGCGACGGCCCGCCGGAGCTGCTGGAACGGATCCGTACGGGCCTGCCCACCTGCGCGGTCGTCGTGCTCGACCTCACCGGCGGCTGGCCGGACCTCGCCCCCGGGACGTGCCGCCTGACCGCGCTCCACACCCCCGCCGACTGACCCGCGGGCGTACTAGAACAGACCGGCCGGGACGGCCCTCGCCACCTCGGGGGCGAAGACCTGCTCCGAACGGTCCCCGCGCAGGGTCTCCAGGATCCGGCTCTGCCGCTCGGCGCGCCGCAGCAGCCCGTCCAGCCGCGCGCCGTCGACCGGGGCACCGGTGTCCGCCAGCGACCGTAGCGCCCGCCACATGCAGGCCTTGCCCTCCACGCCCAGGCGCATCGCCTCCAGCTCCAGTACGTCACTGAGCGGCGAGCGGCTGAACAGGCGCCCGTTGGTCTTGAGCCGGCCGGCCTTCTCGGCGAGCCGGCCGAGGGCCGCGCGGCCCCGCGCCTCGGGGACGCCGAGGCCGGCCATGACGGCGCGCAGGCTCTCCCGGTCCTCGGCGACCTCCCGCGCCAGCGCCGCCAGCGGCGGGCCGAGGGCCGTGCCGCGGTGGGTCCGGGCCGCGCGGCGCAGCAGCTCGGTGCCGGCGTTCGCGCCGGTGAGGTGGTCGTTGAGGTAGATGCCCAGCAGCTCGGGGGCCGGACGGGCGGCGGCGGGACGAGCATTCATGACGGTTCCTCTCGGTCGGACGCCGGCCCGCGACCGCGAGGCCGGTGGCCGGTGTCGCACCACGGGTACGTGCGGCTGCGGCGGCAGGTGCACAAGGCGACCGTGAACCGGTCGGAGCGGGCGGTGCTCCCGTCGTGGAGGACCACTTCGACCGGCCCCTCGACGAGCACCGGCCCGCCCGGCACCACCGTCACCCGGCGGACGCCGCCGGGTCGGCAGGGGTCGGGCTCGTTCCGGGGGCTGCGGTCGATTGGGTCCGGCACGGATGACCACGGACCTTCCTCAACGGTACGGGTCATCGGGTCGCCTCCCGGGCGGTGTTCGGGTCCCCGTGCGCCGCGGCGCCGTCGGGAGAAAGGTGGTACACGGAGAACGCCTGGCCGATGACGGGCATGGCCACGTTGCGGACCTGGACCCCGCCCGCCGTCATGCCGTGTTCGGTGCCGAGGTGGGCGTGGCCGTGGACGGCGAGGTCGGCGCCCTCCTCGTCCATCGCCTCCGCCAGGAGGTAGCTGCCGAGGAACGGGTAGATCTCCCGGGGCTCGCCCGCCAGGGTGTCCGGCACGGGGGAGTAGTGCGTGAGCGCGATGCGCAGCGCGCTGCCGGCCTCGCGCAGTTCGCGCAGCGCCCGCCCGAGGGCCTCCGCGCTGGCGCGCGTACAGCGGATGAAGGACTTCATCTCCGGTTCGCCGAACTCGCTGCCGCTGCGCCCGGCGAAGCCCCCGCAGAAGCCCTTGGTGCCGGCGATCCCCACGGGGGTGCCGCCGAGGTCGAGGAGGACGCCGTCGCCCTCCAGCACGTACAGGCCCGCCGCGCGGAGCTCGTCCGCGACGGCCTCCTGACGGTCGCTCTGGTAGTCGTGGTTGCCGAGCACCGCGACCACGGGCACCGGCAGCCCGGACGCCTCCCCGGCCACCACCCGCGCCTCGTCCGGGGTGCCGTGCCGGGTCAGGTCACCGGCGAGGAGCAGCAGGTCGGCGCAGCCGCCCAGGGTGTCGAACGCGGGCCGCAGCAGCCCGGCGCTGCCCGGACCGAGGTGGATGTCCCCGACGGCGGCGACGCGGATCACCACAGCTCCTCGGCGTGGTCGGGCGGCCGGGCCCGGCTCAGGCTGATGTCCTCGTACCAGTCGTGGCCCGCCAGTTCCTCGCCGGCGATGCGCAGTACGGCGGCCTTGCGCTCCGCGTCGCCGACGCAGCCGCGGACCACGGCACGCGTGCCGTGCAGCTCGACCCGGACGCCCAGCTCGGCGAGCTCCTCGCGGGCCAGCCGTCCGCGCAGGTGCTCGATGCGGTACTCGATGATGTCGCCGGAGGTCATGCTCCCTCTCCCCTCGCTCCTTCTCCCGTCGCGTCCGCGCGTTCGATGACGCGGAGCCGCTCCAGCAGGTGGAAGAACGCGTCGGGCAGCGGCCCCGCCCGGTGGTCGCGCTCCAGCCGGGCCCAGTCGATCTGCTCGCGCAGCATGCGGGCCATGGGCAGCAGGTCGCCGAAGTCGCAGTAGTGCTCGCACAGCGCGGCCAGGCGGCTGTCCATCAGGTCGGTGGGGGCGAGGACCGGCATCCACACCGAGTCCACCGCCTTGACGCTCGCCCGCTCCAGCAGTTCCGTGCCGACCGGACGCCGGGCCAGTTCGAAGATCAGGTCGATCTCCTCCCCGCCAGACCGGCCCTTGACCAGCCAGTCCTCCGGAGCCCGGCGCATGGCGATACCGCCGTCCTCCAGGGCCTTGACGGCCTGGTCGGCGTCCTCGGGCCGCACGCAGAAGTCGGTGTCGTGCTGGAAGCGGGCCGGCAGCCCGTGGGCGAACGCGGCCACGCTGCCGGCGAGGGCGAAGGGCGGCCCCGACCGCTTGAGGAGGGCCGCCACGCGCTTGGTGGTCTCCAGGATCGCCTGCGTGTGGTCCTCGGGCAGCACTCCGTCGGCCGGCGAGGGAGGGCGCAGGCCCTCCGCCGGGGCGCCGGCGCCGGGGGCGGCGGAGGTCCGAGCGGTCACGGGGCGCCTCCCTGGTTCGACCTGCACGGGGTCACGGTCGGGCATGGCCCCCGCCTAACCCGTCCGGCCCGGCCGAAACCCCCCGGGGCGCAAGGAGTGCCGCGGGGCGCGGCGGGTAGGCGCGCGGCATGCCCCGACTGATCGACGGCACCGTCCCGCTGCTGCTCCAGGGCTATGCCCGGGCCCCCGACCTGCGGCGCCGCCACGGAGACCCGTCCGCCGTCCGCTCCCGGCACACGGGCCGGCCCGCACCGCTGCTGCAGGGACCCGCCGCCGTGGACTTCTTCTACGACGAACGGCACGTGCTCCGGGACGGCGCGCTCCCGGGACCCGTGCTCGACACCCTCTTCGGGCGGGGCGCGGTCCAGACCCTGGACGGCGAGCGGCACAGGCTCCGCAAGGCGCTGTTCGTGTCCCTGCTGATGGGTGACGGCTCCGTGGACGAGCTCACCGCACTCGTGCGCGGGCACTGGGCGGCGGCCGTCGACGGCCGGCAGGGCCGCGGCGCCGTCCTCTTCGACGAGGCGGTGACGGTCCTCGCCCGGGCCGTCTGCGACTGGACCGGCCCGGCGGTACCCGAGGACGCCGCCCGCGAGGTCTCCGAGGACTGCGTGGCCATGGTCGACGGCTTCACGCCCCCCGGACCGCGCCACTGGCGGGCCCGCCGGGAGGAATCCCTCGCCCGCACCGTCGAGGAGCTGCGCGGCGGAGCGACGCGCCTCCACCGGGCGCTCCCGACGGGCGCCGGGGACACCGCACCGGAGACGGTCGCCCGGCACCGCGACGCCGACGGCCACCACCACGACCCCGCGCTGTGGTCCGACCACCACCGCATCCCGACACGGCCGCGCAGCGGGTTCACCGTGTCGGTCCCGTCCCGGCAGAGGAGTCACCATGCCCCGAGGTTCCAGTCCCAAGCGTGAACGGCAGTACGAGCACATCAAGGAGAGCGCCGAGGAACGCGGCGAGAGCACCGAGCGGGCCAAGGAGATCGCCGCGCGCACCGTGAACAAGGAACGCGCCCGCGCGGGCGAGTCCAAGACCGCTAGCAAGAGCTCCCTCGACGACATCTCCTCCGGCCGGCGCGGCGGCCTGCGCTCGCACAGCGGGGCGCAGGGGCCCACGTACGACCAGCTCTACGCGGAGGCCAAGCGCCGCAACCTGCACGGCCGTTCCTCCATGGACAAGGCCGAGCTCAAGCGGAAGCTGGGCCACTGAGCCGCGGGCCCCGGGACTCGCCGACACCGACCACCTGCACGTCACCTGCTGGCGGGAGGCACTGCGGCAGGCGGGCCACGAGGTCGCGATGCGCGACGTCCACCGGGCGATCGGCCTGCCGCGCGAGGACCCGGCCGGACGCCCTGCGGCGGGGCGTCGGCGCCGACGCGGCGGTCACCGTGACGGCCGGTTCCGACGACGTCACCGACGGCAAGCCCGCCCCCGACCGCACGCGCGGCGTCGCCTGCGTCGGCCTGCTGTGCGGCGGCATCCCGCGCGCCGACCTGGAGGAGGCCGGGGCCCGCGCCGTGTACCGCCATCCGGCCGCCCTGCTCGCGCACCTCGACCGCAGCCCCTTCGCGGCGCCACGGCGGGCCTGCGCCCGTACTCGGCGTTGGGCGCGGCACCGCGCATGATGGAGGTGGACACGGCCGCGGAGGCCCGCCACGCCGTGGACGTGTCGTTCCGGCCGCGCCCGCATGGGGGCACGGGCCACGGGTAGGTGCCGGGAACTCGGCAAGGAGGACCCGATGGACGTTCTGACCATGGGGGTGGAGGAGGAGTTCCACCTCGTCGACCGCGACAGCAGGGCGCCGGTGAACCGGGCTCCGGAGGTGATCCGGGAGCTCGCCGCGGAGCTGGGCGGTCAGGTCCAGGCCGAGTTCTACAACACCCAGGTGGAGGTCTGCACCCTGCCCGCCGCCGAGCGCGAGGACCTGCGCCGCCAGCTGCTGCGGCTGCGCTGCTCCGTCGCGGAGGCCGCCCGGCGGGTCCGCTGCCTCGCCGTGGCGTCGGGGAGCCCCGTGGTCCCGCCGCGGGAGCCGCTCACCATCACCGACGACGCCCGCTACCGCCTGATGGCGAGCCGGTTCGCCGGCCTCCTGGGCCCCTACCGGCTCGTCTGCGGCTGCCACGTGCACGTGGGCAGCCTCGACCGGGGGCGGGCCCTGGCGCTGGCCAACCAGATGCGGCCGTGGCTGCCGGTGCTCCAGTCGATCACCGGGAACTCCCCCTTCGTCTGCGGCCGCGACACCGGCCTCGACAGCTGGCGCTCGGTCGCCTACTCCGGCTGGCCGACCGTGGGGCCGCCGCCCCTGGTCGACGAGCGCCAGTACCTGGAGTACGTGGACGGCCTGATCAGCGCCGGGGTGCTGCTCGACCGGCGGATGGTCTACTGGCACGCCCGCCCCTCCGAGCACGTCCCGACGCTGGAGATCCGCATCGCCGACGTCAACGCCGACCTCGACACCGTCGTCCTGACGGCCGTCCTGGTACGCGGCCTCGCGTCGGTCCTGCTCGAAGAGGCGGACGCGGGCGTACCGCCGCCCGAGCCGCCCGAGCGGTTGCTGCGCGCCGGCCACCGGCTGGCCGCCCGGCACGGGATCGACGGGCCCGGCCTGGACGTGCGCACCGGCGGCCGGGTGCCCGCCCGGCTGCTCGTCGACCGGCTGGTGGAGCGGGCCGCCCCGGGCCTGGAGCGGGCCGGCGACCTGGACGCCGTGGAGGCCCTGTGGGCCGGGATGCGACGACGGGGCACCGGCGCCCGCCGCCAGCGGGCGGTCTACGCGGCCACGGGCAGCCTGGCCGCGGTCGTCGACAGCCTGGACGCGGCCGCCGGCAGCATGGCCGTCGAGGCCGCCTGAACCCGGCGGACACCCGGACCGCGGACACCCGGACCGCGGACACCCGGACCGCGGACACCCGGACCCCGCGCACGCCGGAGGGGGCGTGCCGGCCGGGGGAGGGCCGGCACGCCCCCTCCGGGGGAGTGCGGTCGTCGGTCAGGACCGGGCCGCGGGCTCCAGCACCTCGTCGGCCTCGCCCGCCGCACGCGCCGCGACCTGCGGGTTGCGCGACTTCAGCACGGCCCAGCCGATGGACAGGCAGACCGCCCAGCCGGCGCCCACGTACAGGGAGACGCGGCTGTCGGGGTCGATGGCGATCATCACGGTGACCAGCAGCAGGAAGGCCACGGCGATCCAGCTGCAGATCGAGCCGCCCGGAGCGGGGAAGGAGGACGCGGGCAGCTTGCCGGCGACCACCTTGCGGCGGTACAGGATGTGGCTGACCAGGATCATCAGCCAGGTCCAGATGCCGGCCGTGGTGGCCACCGACATGACGTAGCCGAAGGCCTTCTCCGGGACGACGTAGTTCAGGACCACGCCGATGCCCATGAGGGCGGCGGAGAGGGTGATGGCCACGGCCGGGGTCTTGGTGGAGCTGAGCTTGCCGAGCAGCTTGGGGGCCTCGGAGTTCGCGGCGAGGTCGCGCAGCATGCGGCCGGTGGAGTACATGCCGGAGTTGCAGGACGACAGGGCCGCGGTGAGCACCACGAAGTTGACGATCGCCGCACCGGCCGGGATGCCGATCTTGGCGAAGGCCGCCACGAACGGGCTGACGCCCGGCTGGAACTCGGTCCACTTGACGACCATCAGGATCACGCTGAGCGCACCGACGTAGAAGACGATGATGCGCCAGGGCAGCGTGTTGATGGCCTTGGGGAGGGTCTTCTCCGGGTTCTCGGACTCGCCCGCGGTGACGCCGACGAGCTCGACGGCCAGGTAGGCGAACATGACGCCCTGGAGGGTCATCAGGCTGGAGCCGACGCCCTTGGGGAAGATGCCGTCGAAGGCCCAGAGGTTGGACACCGCGGCGGTGTCACCGGCAGCGCTGAACCCGAAGGTCACGACGCCGATTCCGATCACGATCATGCCGATCAGGGCCGTGACCTTGACCATCGAGAACCAGAACTCGATCTCGCCGAAGATCTTCACCGAGATCAGGTTGGCCACGTACAGGACCACCAGGAAGACCAGGGCGGTCACCCACTGGGGGACGTCCGGGAACCAGAAGTGCACGTAGATGGCCGCGGCGGTCAGCTCGGCCATGCCGGTGACGACCCACATGAGCCAGTACGTCCAGCCCGTCACGAACCCGAAGAACGGGCTCAGGAACTCGCGGGCGTACTCCGCGAAGGAACCCGAGACGGGGCGGTACAGGAGCAGCTCGCCGAGCGCTCGCATGATGAAGAAGACGATGACGCCGGCGAGGGCGTACATGAGGATGAGGCTGGGGCCGGCCTTGGCGATGTTCGCCCCGGCTCCCAGGAAGAGGCCGACGCCGATGGCGCCGCCGATGGCGATCATCTGGACCTGGCGGCTGCCGAGGCCGCGCTCGTAGCCCTCTTCGGGCGTGGTGCCCGTGGTGGCGTTGTCGTCGCCGTGCTGCTGTTCGACCTGCGTCGAGGTCATGCTCTGGTGCGCCTTTCCGCTCCATGCCGATCCGCCGCCGTGCTCGGCCGCGGATCGGGTTCCGATCCCCCGGATGCTGATGGAGTTGCATGCCGGCGGTCGGCCGACTTCAGCGCCCCTGACCGGACGTGGGTGGTCCGGCAGGCGGTCGAGAAGATGTACCACGGTGCCCGGCGCCGGACCGTGGCGAACATCACCGGCAAATCGGCCATTCGCCCGTGACCAGGCCCAAAGACCCTTGCGCAGTGACGTCATCGTTATCCGGATCTGAGCCTCCGCTGAGCGAACGCACAATGACATCGAGGCAACGCGTGCCACCGCCGTCCCGCCCGCGAGCCCGGCGCTCACGCAGCGTGAACGCCGAAGCCCCTCCGCGGGGGCGGAGGGGCAGGAAGCGGTCGCGACGGTCACCCGGCGTCGCGGTCGTACGCCGACTTCGACCACCGGTAGCCGAGGACGGTCAGGCCGAGGCACCAGAGCAGGGCGATCCACCAGTTGTTCCCGATCTCCGTGCCGAGCAGCAGCCCGCGCAGGGTCTCGATGGCCGGAGTGAAGGGCTGGTACTCGGCGACCGGCTGGAACCAGCCCGGCATCGCGTGGACCGGGACGAACGCGCTGGAGATCAGCGGCAGGAAGATCAGGGGCAGGGCGTTGTTGCTGGCGGCCTCGGCGTTCGGGCTGACCATGCCCATCCCGACCGCGATCCAGGTGAGCGCCACGGCGAAGAGCGTGAGCAGCCCGAACGCCGCGAGCCACTCCAGGGCGGTGGCGTCCGTCGAGCGGAAGCCGATGGCCACGCCCACGGCGCCGACGAGGACCACGCTGACGACCGCCTGGAGCACGCTGCCGACGACGTGCCCGACGAGGACGGAACCCCGGTGGATCGCCATCGTGCGGAAGCGGGCGATGATGCCCTCGCTCATGTCGTTGGAGACGGACACGGCGGTGCCGATCGTGGTGCTGCCGATGGTCATCAGCAGCAGGCCCGGGACCAGGTACGCGATGTAGTCGGCGCGGTCGGCGCCGCCGCCCCCGATGCCGGCGCTCATGACGTCGCCGAACACGTAGACGAACAGCAGCAGCAGGACGACGGGCGTCAGCAGCAGGTTCAGGGTCAGGGACGGGTAGCGGCGGGCGTGCAGCAGGTTGCGGCGCAGCATCGTGGACGAATCGCGCAGGGCGGGGGAGAGGGAGCTCATCGGACGTCCTCCTCGGCACGGGTGGGCAGGGTCCCGGTGACGCGGCCGCCGGTCAGGGCGAAGAACACGTCGTCCAGGTCGGGCGTGTGCACGGTCAGCTCGTCCGCCTCGACGCCGGCGGCGTCCAGCCAGTCGAGTACGGAGCGCAGCTCGCGCTGGCTCCCGTCGCTGGGGATCCGCAGCGACAGCGCCTCGTCGTCCCGCGCGGCCCCGTCCAGGGCGGCGACTGCCGCGCGGTAGGCGGCCGGGGCGGAGAACCGGAGCCGGACGTGTCCCCCGGGGACCAGCCGCTTCAGCTCCTCCGGGGTGCCCTCGGCGACGATCCGGCCGCCGTTGAGCACCGCGACGCGGTCGGCGAGTTCGTCGGCCTCCTCCAGGTACTGGGTGGTGAGGAGGACGGTGACCCCGCCGGCGACCAGCTCGCGGATGATCTGCCACATGTTGTGGCGGCTGCGCGGGTCGAGCCCGGTGGTCGGTTCGTCGAGGAAGATGATCCGCGGGCCGCCGACCAGGGTCATGGCGATGTCCAGGCGGCGCTTCATGCCGCCGGAGTAGGTGGACGCGGGCTTCTTCGCCGCCGCCGTGAGGTCGAAGCGCTCCAGCAGGTCGGCGGCGACGCGTCGGCCCTCCTGCTTGGGCAGGCGGTGCAGGTCCGCCATGAGGAGCATGTTCTCCTCGCCGGTGATCAGCCCGTCGACGGCGGAGAACTGCCCGGTGACGCCGATCGCGGCGCGCACCCCGTCCGGGGAGGAGGCCACGTCGTGGCCCGCCACGCGGGCCTGCCCGCCGTCGGCCGTGACGAGGGTGGAGAGGATCTTCACGGCGGTGGTCTTGCCGGCGCCGTTCGGCCCGAGCAGGGCGAACACGCACCCCGCCGGGACGTGCAGGTCGATCCCGTCGAGGACGGTCTTGTCGCCGTAGGACTTGCGCAGGCCAGCGGCGCTGACGGCGGCCGCCGGCTGTTCCCCGGGTGATGTGTGTGTCGTGGGCATGACAGAAGAAGGCATGGGGCCCTCCGTTCGAAGGCGGGAGCGGCTGGGGGAGTGGGCGCGGCCGGTGGCGGCCGGGCGGGTCAGGCCTTGGCGCGCAGGACGTCGATGTTGCCGTGCCGGGTGCGGGCGCGGATCCGGACGGTCTCCTCGGCGTCCTCCGGGGCACCGGTCGCGGTGAGCGTGTTGCGGACCTGGCCGGAGCCCGAGTTCACGTCCAGCCAGGCGGCCGTGCCCTCACGGACGCCGACCTCGATGGTTCCGTAGCCGGTCTCCAGGTGGACGCTGCCGCGCGCCACCTCGCCGACCCGCAGGGTGCCGTGGGCGGTGGTGGCGGTGACCGAGTCCTCGGCGCGCCGGATGTCGATGTCGCCGTGGGCGCCGCTCACCCGCAGCTCGCCGGTCGCGGCCCCGACGGTCGTGCTGCCGTGCGAGTTCTTGAGCACGCCGGGGCCGTTCACGAGGCCGACGCGCATGCTGCCGGAGCTGGTGGTGATCTCGGCCGGGCCCTCCACGCGGTCCACGGTGATCGAGCCGTGCGAGGCGGTCAGCCGCAGCGGTCCGGTCGTGTCGAGCCGGACGTCTCCCGCCGAGGTCTTCGCCCGCACCTCGCCGAGCCGGCCCTCGCCGAGCACCTGGGTCCAGGCGCCGGTCATCTCCACGTCCGACCCCGCGGGCAGTTCCACCGTCACGTCGACGGTGCCGGGGCGGCGCAGCGAGTTGCGCTGCTTCGGCGTCCTGATGCCGAGGGTGCCGTTCGCGTACGAGACCTCGGTCTGCTCGGCGGCCCGCACGTCCCGGTCCTTCTCCGGGTTGCGGGGCCGCACCTCGACGACCGTGTCGCGGCGGTCCCCCGCGGTGAAGCGGATGGAGCCGGCCTCGACGTGCGCCGTGACCGAGATCGGCTCGGGAGTGTCGAAAGAAGGCATGGCTGTCCCGTCCTCTTGGGTCATGGGTCATGGGTCATGGGGTGGAGTGGTGCGGGTGGTGCGGGTGGTGTGAGGTGGCGCGGGCGGGCCCGGGTGCCGCCGCTAGCGCACCCAGCCCGTGACGCTCTGGCCGATGGTCTGGATCCGCTCCGCCGGGCGCGGCCGGGCGCCGCCCTCGACCGCCGCAGACACCGCCCGGACCAGCCAGGCGTTGACCGAGGTCCCCTCGCGGTTCGCGGCCTCCTCGGCGCGGGCCTTGAGGTGGGCCGGCAGGCGCAGGTTGACGCGGGCGGTGCCCCCCTCGTCGCCCTCGGCCGGGGCCGGGGCGAGGAGCGGTTCCGTCTGTGCTCCCGGCGCCGGGGCCGGGGCGCCGGGAGCGGTCGGCAGTGTCACCACGAAGTCGGGGTCCAGCCCGCGCAGCCGTACGTCGACGGAGCCGGGGGCGAGCTCGCGGGTGATCTCGTCCATCGCGGCGGACAGCACGTTGAGCATGGTCAGCCGGGTCGCCGACTCCAGGGGAGCGGTGAGCCTCTCGGCCAGCTCGCGGGCGTCGTCCCCGCCGGCTTCGGCGGCCACCGCCAGTTCGCGGCGGAGGGTGTCGATATACGGCGTGAGGTCCATGACGCCATCATGGCACCATTGTGGTGCCATGCGCAAGCCTCGATGGCGCAGGATGGGGTCGGATCTGGCGTCACCGCCTTTGAACTGCGGATATGTTGTCAGGATCGGGCTGGGGTCGACCTCTGTGGAGGTGGTCGCGCTCCTTTGGTGGCGCCAGGTGGCGCCGCGCGGCGCCACCTGGCGCCATCGTGAGCCATCCGCTGGCATCTGGCGCCACGCGTGCCGCCTCCCCGGGGGAAAACCCGCGTGGTTCCGCGAGGGTCCCGATGGGCGCCGCGGCCCCGCATATAGCGTCGGGCCGGGGGAAGGCGTAAGGAGCAGCTGACGGAAGGTGATGCCGGATGGTCTCCGGAGCGGACGACAAGCGGTTCACCGTCACGGTGCGGACGGTGGACGGGGCTGTACTGCTCACCCTCGGCGGTGAGCTGGACCATGACACGGCGGCCCCGCTGAAGGACGCCCTCGACGCGGCGGCCGTCCGGGGCGGCCGGCTGCTGGTGGACATGGCGGGACTGCGGTTCTGTGATTCGACGGGGCTGAACGCCCTGCTCCACGGCCGCCTCGCCGTCCAGGAGGCCGGCGGCAGCCTGGAGCTGGCCGGCCTGAGCGGGCCGGTCGCCAGGATGTTCCGCATCACCGGCGCGGACGGGGTCTTCCCGGTCCACGCCGATGTCACGCAGGCGCTGGGCCCTGACCGGGGTTGACGGCCGGGGCGACGGAAGGGGGCGAGGTCGTGGAACAGCGGGCCCCGGCCGGGCGCAACCGGCTCCTGGTCCTGGACGGGATGCCCGACCCGGTCCTGCGCAGCCGCGATTTCACCCGGCGGGCGCTGACCGCCTGGAGCTGGCTCCCGGCGCGGAGCCAGGGGGCGCGGGACGCGGCGGAGGACGTGCTGCTGCTGGTGTCGGAGGTGGTGGCCAACGCCTGCCTGCACGGCGGCGGACCCGGGGTCCTGGTCCTGGACTGTACGGACGAGCGGCTGCGGATCGAGGTCACCGACTCCAGCCCGGTGCCGCCCGCCCGGCCGGCGGCTGCCGGGGATCCCCGGCAGCCGGGCGGTCACGGGCTGGTGATCGTGGAGCGGCTCGCCCGGGCCTGGGGTTCGCGGCCCGGGGCGGCCGGCAAGTGCGTCTGGCTGGAGGTGGCCTGTCCCGCCGCCCTCAGCGCAGTGCGTCCAGGGCCGCGATGATCTCGCGGGTGGAGCTGACCCGGCCGATGCGGGGGAAGATCTTGCCGAAGGTGTGGGCGTGCGAGTCGGCGTCCAGGTCGGCGGTCGCGTCCTCGGCGAAGACCAGCCCGTAGCTGTGCTCCCACGCGGTGCGGGCGGTGGACTCGACGCCGACGCTCGTCGAGATGCCGGCCAGGACGATCCGGTGGATCCCGCGCCGCCGCAGCTGGAGGTCCAGCTCGGTGCCGGTGAAGGCGCCCCAGTGGCGTTTGGTGACCGTCACGTCCCCCAGGGCGGCCAGTTCGGCCGGGATCTCGGAGAAGGCGGCGGGCGGGGCGGTGGCCGGGCCGGGGCGGTCGACGTCGGTGGTGGGCAGGTCGCCGCCGTCGGGCGACCAGGCGACGTTCACCAGCACGACGGGCAGCTTGTGCGCGTGGAAGGCCTCGGCGAGCGCGATGCCGTTGCGCAGGATCTCGTCGCTGGGCCGGGCGGTGGGCAGGGCGAGGATGCCCTGCTGGAGGTCGATGAGCACGAGCGCGGTGCCGGTGTCGAGGACCGGCGCGGAGGCTGGGGAGGTCATGGGGACGACCGTAGGCAACACCGGGCGCGGTTGCACGCGCGTCCGGCGGCGGGCCGGCCGTGTCACCACCCCTAGGATGGGAACATGAGTGCGAATCACGTGGCGGAGAGCCGGCCCGAGCTGACCCCGGAGCTGTCCGGGAGCGAGCTGCTGCGCTGGTACTGGACGCTGGGGGAACTGACCGGCCTCGCCCGGCGGATGGCCGTTCCCGCGGGCGGCGGCAAGGCCGCCCTCACCGAGCGGCTCGCCGCCGCGCTGGACGGGCGCGCGGTCCCGGCGCCGGCACCGGCCGCCCGGCGCGACGGCCGGCAGCTGAAGGCGCCCGTCGACGGGTCCAGCGTGATCCCCGAGGGGCAGCGGTGCAGCCAGGTGCTCCGGGAGTTCTTCCTCCGGGAGATCGGGCCCGGCTTCCACTTCGACGCCTTCATGCGGGAGTACGTCGCCCAGGGCGCGGGCCGCACCCTCGCCGAGGCCGTCGCCCACTGGCGCGCGACCCGGCAGCGGGCGGCCGAACCCCAGGAGGTCGGCGCCCAGTTCGAGTTCAACCGGTTCCTGCGCGACTGGCACGCCCGCCACCCGGGCGGCACCCGCGACCGGGCCCTCGACGCCTGGCGCGAACACCGGTCCCGCCCCCGCGGCTGACGCGCGCCCCGGCCCGCCCGGGCACGCGCGGTAAAGCCCCGGTACACCTCGAATCCGCTCAGACTTGACAAGATCGCCTGAAACGATCTTCATATGGCGGTGGAGCAGACATACTGGCGGACGTGACCGACGACACCGTTCTGATCGAGACCGACGGCTGTACGGGGCTGATCACCCTCAACCGTCCCCGGGCCCTCAACGCCCTCACCCATTCCATGGTGCTGCGGATCGGGGAGGCCCTGACGGCCTGGGAGCACGATCCCGCCGTGAGCCAGGTCCTCCTGCGCGGCGCCGGGGACCGCGGCCTGTGCGCGGGCGGGGACATCCGGGCCATCCACGCCGACGCGAAGGCCGGCACCACCGGCTCCCTCGACTTCTGGCGGGACGAGTACCGGCTCAACGCCCGCATCGCCCGCTACCCCAAGCCGTACGTGGCCCTCATGGACGGGATCGTCATGGGCGGCGGCGTCGGGCTCTCGGCCCACGGCGGCGTCCGCGTCGTCACCGAGCGGTCCAAGGTCGCCATGCCCGAGACCGGCATCGGCTTCGTCCCCGACGTCGGCGGCACCTACCTGCTCTCCCGCGCCCCCGGCGAGCTCGGCACCCACCTGGCCCTCACCGGCACGGCGGTCGGCGCCGGCGACGCCCTGCTGTGCGGGCTCGCCGACCACTACCTGCCCTCCGACTGGCTGGAGGAGTTCACCCGGGAGCTCACCCTCGCGCCCGTCGCCGAGGTGCTCCCCGAGTTCCGCGGCGCCACCGCCCCCGAGGCCCCGCTCGCCGCCGAACGCGAGTGGATCGACCACTGCTACGCCGCCGACACCGTGGAGGAGATCCACAAGCGGCTGCTGGGTGCGGGCCCCGCGGCGGCGCGGGAGGCCTCGCAGCTGCTGCACGCCAAGTCGCCGACCTCCCTCAAGGTCACCCTCGCCGCGCTGCGCCGCGCCCGCGAACTGGACTCGCTGGAACGGGTGCTGGAGCAGGAGTACCGGGTCTCCGCGGCCGCGCTGTCCACGCCCGACCTGGTGGAGGGGATCCGTGCCCAGGTGATCGACAAGGACCGCCGACCGCGCTGGTCCCCGGCCGCCCTCTTCCAGGTCCGCCAGGCTTCCGTGGACCGGCACTTCGCCCCGCTCGGCGAGGACCGCGAGCTGACGTTCCCGCAGTCCGGAGCCGGCCGCGGCTGATCCGGGTCGCCGGGCGTCCCGGGCCGCTCCCCGCGTCCCGGGCCGGCCGGCCTCCCGCGTCAGTCCCGGCCGAGCCGGAACGCGAGGCCGTCGAGGACCCGCTGGAGCCCGTAGTCGAAGTTCTCGTCCCGCAGCCGCGCCGGGTCCAGGTTGTGCCGGGAGTACGCGTGGTCCTTCACCACGGGGTGGTCCTCCAGGGCGGCCTCGGCGGCGGGCAGCAGCGACTCCAGCCACTCCGTCTCGCTCTTCCCGCTGCGGGCGAGGAGCGAGAGGTAGGAGGCCTCGCTGGTGGTGGCGCCGATGACGTACGAGATGACGGCCTTCACCGCGAGGTCCGCCTCGCCCGCCGGGAACCCCGCCGACACGGACAGCCTCAGCAGCCGGTCCGACATCCGGATCAGGTTCGGGCCCAGGTAGGCCAGTCCGACCTGGCCGAGGACCGAGGCCACCCAGGGGTGGCGCAGCACCATCGCGCGCAGGCCGTGCCCGCACTGCGCCAGGTCCTCGCGCCAGCCGTGCGGGCTGTCGGCCGCGGGGAGTTCCAGTTCGCCGTAGACCTCGTCCACGACCAGCTCGATCAGCTCGTCCTTGTTGGCCACGTGCCGGTAGAGCGAGGTGGCGGCGGTGCCCATCTCCGCGCCGAGCTTGCGCATGCTGAGCGCCTCGATGCCCTCGGCGTCCAGGAGCCGCACCGCGGCCGCGACGATCTGCTCCTGGCTGAGCGCGGGCTGTTCCTTCTGCCGGCGCGGCCGGGTCCAGACGGAGGGCACCGGTGCGGCGGTCTGCTGCTCTGAAGAGGACATGGCCTCACCCTAACCCGATGCGAACAGTGTACGCATCATGCGTACGCCCATGCGCGGCACCCGTTCGGAAAGTCGCTCCGGCACGCCCCGCAAAGGCCTCGCAGGGCCCCTCGGAGGGTCCTGGCGCGCCGCCGCGCCCCAGCCTGGACGGGCGGGACCGACCCCCTCCCGAGAGGCCTCCACGCGCCCGCGCGCGGCCTTCCCGCACTGCCTCCGACCTGGGGTTCTGCGCCTCCGCCAGATATGATCTACCCCTGAGGAAAGGGGAGTTGATGGACCGCACCATACGCTCGGCGGAGGACGTGCTGGACCTCCTGGACGGGCTGTTCACGCAGGACGCCGACCGCTGGACGGACGAAGGCGCCTCCTGGTGGGACGGCTTCTACGCCGACCGCTCCAAGCCCGTGCCGTTCTTCGTCGCCAAGCCCGACGAGAACCTCGTCTCCTACGCGCAGCGGGGGCTGATCCGCCCCGGCCGGGCCCTCGACCTGGGCTGCGGACCCGGACGCAACGCCCTCCACCTCGCCTCCCTCGGCTTCGAGGTCGACGCCGTCGACCTGTCGCCGACGGCCGTCGCCTGGGCCGAGGAGCGCGCCCGCGAGACCGGCGCCACCGGCGTGCGCTTCCACCGCGGCGACGCCTTCCGGCTCACCACCGCCGAACTGGCCGGCCCCTACGACCTGGTCTACGACTCCGGCTGCTTCCACCACCTGCCGCCGCACCGCCGCGTCAGCTACCTGGCCCTCCTGGACCGAGTCCTCGCCCCCGGCGGCCACTTCGCCCTCACCTGCTTCGCCTCCGGAGCCATGGGCTGCGAACTCCCCGACGCCGAGCTCTACCGGCGGGGCAGCCTCGGCGGCGGCCTCGCCTACACCCCCGACGCGCTGCGCCTGATCTTCTCCGGCATGGAGGAGACCGAACTGCGCCGGATGCGCGACGAGGACGCCGGCTCACGGCTCTTCGGCGAACCCTTCCTCTGGACGGCCCTGTTCCGGCGCCCGGAGCCGGCTCAGCGGTAACCGGTGGCGTCCGCCGTCCGGCCCGGGTCCTGGACCTCCACCATGTACCGCCAGGCGTCCGGCCGGCTCCCGTCGAGGTCCGTGAACCCGTACACCCCCGCGAGCTGCCCGCTGGAGAGCGACCGCCCGTTCCAGCGGGCCACCTCCGGGTCGGCGGCCAGCGCCGCGACCGCGCGCCCCACGTACGCGGGGGACTCGGAGATCGCGAAGTGCGGGACCCGCTCCAGCGCGTCCCGCCAGTTCTCCTCCGCCACCCCGAAGGCCTCCAGCATCATCTCCGAACGCAGCCACCCCGGCGTCAGCGCCACCGCCGTCGCCCCGCGCGGACCCAGCTCGTGCCCGAGGGAGAACGCCATCCGCAGCACCGCCGACTTCGCCAGGTCGTAGAAGAACGAGTTCCGGTAGCGGGTGGCGTTGTAGTCGGCCGTCCCGTCCGTCATCTCCACCACCAGGCCGCCCGGCCGGCGCAGCATCAGCGGCAGCGCGAAATGGCTCGTCACCGCGTGCGTGTCGACCGCCAGCCGGAGCAGCCGCAGCCCCCGGTCCAGATCGTGCTCCCAGACCGGGCTGTCCCACTCGAAGAGGTGCTCGCCGCCCCAGATGTCGTTCACCAGCACGTCCAGCCGGCCCTGTTCCGCGTCGATCCGCTCCACCAACGCCGCCACCTGACCCGGCTCCAGATGGTCCGCGACCACCGCCACGCCCCGGCCCCCGGCGGCCGTGACCAGCCCGGCCGTCTCCTCGACGGTCTCCGGACGGCCGTACTCGGAAGGCCGCCCGGCGGTACTGCGCCCCGACACGTAGACCGTGGCGCCCCGCGCCCCCAGCTGCACCGCGATGCCCCGCCCCGCACCCCGGGTCGCCCCGGCCACCAGCGCCACCCTGCCCGCGAGGTCCCGCAGCGCCGGATCCCCGCCGGTACGCCTCACCGCGCGGTGGGCGCGGACGGCGCCGGCAGTTCCGTACTGAGCCAGCCCAGCGCGTCCGGGTACATCGCGTTCCAGGTCCGGAAGTTGTGGCCTCCGGACGGCCGTACGAGCGTCTTCACCCGGATCCCGGTGCCCCGCGCCGCCCGGGTGAAGTCCGCCAGCTGCCGCGGCGGGCTGTCCTTGTCCTGCGCGGAGGTGGCCAGGAACAGCCCGACGTCCGCCCCCTTCGCGTGCCCCACCAGCCACATCGGGCTGTTGCGCTCCCGCAGCACCGGATCGGCCAGCACCTCCGGGTCCCCGGTCAGCGGGTCCGGGTCCAGGGCCGCGCCCGCCCGGAACACCCCCGGGTACTGGAGCGGCAGCTTCACCGCGCAGAACGCGCCCGTCGACACGCCCATCAGCCCCCACCCCTCCGGCTCGGGCAGCGTACGGAAGTTCCGCGCGACCAGCTCGGGCACGTCCCGCGCGAGCCAGGTGGCGACCTTGCGCGTGGGGGTGTCGCTGCAGTCGGTGTTCACCCCGCCGGGGTAGATCTCGGGCACCACCAGGACGAACGGCCGTACCGCGCCGAGCTCCACCAGCTGCTGCAGGGCGTCCGGCATCGAACCGAGGTCGAACCAGGAGCCCGGCGAGCCCGGGTACCCGTGCAGCAGCACCAGCACCGGGAACCGGGTCCTGTCCGCGCCCGGGGCGTCGTACTCCGGCGGGGTCCACACGATCACCTGGCCGGCCAGCTTCGAGCGGCTGCCCCGGAAGTACGTGCTGCGGGTGCCGTTCGCGCCCGGCGTGAACTTCGCCCGGCCCACCGGCGGTCCGGTCATCGCCGCGGCGCCGCGGTCGCCGGTGCCCAGCAGGTCGTCCCAGGACGCGTACAGCCCGAACCCGCCGTTGATCCAGGCGGCCACCACGCAGATCGCCGTCAGCTGGCACAGCCCGAGCATCATCACCCGGACGGCCCAGCGCACCGCGCCGGGGCCGGGCACCCGGTTCCACAGCAGCAGTGCGAGGAGCATGGCGAGCACGGTGGCCGCGATCAGTGTGACGAGGAACGACGTGCTGGTCAGCTCCACGGCGTCGGCTCCAGGGGTACGGGACGGGGCGGTGCGCGGGACCGGGCGCGGGGCGGGCGCCCCCTTCACCATGCCCGGTCCTACCGCGCTACGCGCGCACGTCCACCGTGACGGAGTGCCAGCCGGTCGCCCCGTCGGGCAGGGTGCCCGTACGCCGCTGCGGCTGCACCTCGCCCCGGCCGTCGGTGGCCCGCACCTCCAGGGTGTGCCGCCCGGGCGGCGCGTCCCACGGCCACACCCACTGGCGCCAGGTGTCCACCCCGTCCGCCGCCCCGAGCCGGGCGTCCCGCCAGGGCCCGCCGTCGGCCCGCACCTCCACCCGGGCGATCCCCCGGTGCTGCGCCCACGCCACCCCCGCCACCGCGAGGGGGCCGGCCGGACGCTGCGAGAAGGGGCGGGGGGTGTCGATCCGCGACTGCGTCTTGACCGGAGCCTCCCGCGCCCACGAGCGGCGCACCCAGTACGCGTCGTACGCGTCGAACGTGGTCAGCCGCAGCTCGCGCAGCCACTTGCAGGCGGAGACGTACCCGTAGAGGCCCGGGACGACCATGCGTACGGGGAAACCGTGCGCGAACGGGAGCGGGCCCCCGTTCATCCCGACGGCCAGCAGCGCCTCCCGGCCGTCCATGACCGCCTCGACGGGGGTGCCGATCGTCATCCCGTCCACCGAACGGGCCACGAGCTGGTCGGCGGGCCCGCCGCGGGAGGGCGGCCGCACCCCGGCCTCGCGCAGCAGGTCGGCGAGGCGTACGCCGAGCCAGCGGGCGTTGCCGACGTAGGGTCCGCCGACCTCGTTGGAGACGCAGCACAGGGTGATGTCGTGCTCGACGAGCGGCCGGGCGAGCAGCTCCGGCAGGGTCAGGGTCAGGGGTGTGCTGACGCCCTCCCCGAGGATGTCCAGCCGCCAGGCGTCCGCGTCGACCCGGGGTACCACCAGGGCGGTGTCCACGCGGTAGAAGTCCCGGGCGGGCGTGAGGAACGGCCCCAGGCCCGGCAGGCGCAGGTCCGCCCCGGCCGGTACCGGCGGCGCGGGGACGGCGGGGGGTGGCAGGACCAGGTCCGCCCGGGAGGCGGTGGCCCCGGCCGAGCCGTGGGCGCCGAGCCGCCGGCCCGCGTACCCGGCGGCCGCGGAGAAGGCGACGGTGGCCGCCAGCAGCCGGCCGAAGGCGCGCCGGTCCAGCGGCCAGGTGCCACCGGAGCCGGAGCCGGAGCCGGAGCCGCCGGCGGCCGGGCGGGGCCTGCGCAGGACGGCGACCAGCGCGTACAGCACCCCGGCGGCCACCGCGGCGCCCGCCAGCGAGGGCAGCGCGTCCCGCCAGCCCGCCCCCGGCCGGCCGAGGGCGGCCACCGCCCCCAGGCACCCCACGGCGGCGGCGAGCGCGCAGCCCGCGCGGGGGCGGCGCAGGGCGAGGATCCCGGCGGCCGCGGCGAGCACGGCCAGCAGCAGCACCGTCCCCAGGGTCAGCACCGCTTTGTCGGAGGTGCCGAAGGCCCGTACGGCCCACTCCTTGACGGCCGCCGGCGTACGGTCCACCACGGCCCCGCCGACCGCCGTGAGCGGGGCCGCCTCGGGGCGTGCGAACGCCGCCGCCAGGTCCGCGACGGCCAGCCCGGCGAACGCCGCGGCCAGGCCGGCGACGGCGCCCGCCGGGCGAGCTGCTCGGTCCCCCCGTGCACGGGTCATCCGGAGCCACCTCCGCCCTGCCACGGTAGCCCCGGTACGGTCACGGGTGCGCGGCTCCCGGCGGCTGCGCCCGCACCGCCTCGCAGCCGCAGCCCCCGCCCGCGGCGCGCCCCTCGGGGGCGGGACCGGCCGGGCGGCGTTTGCGCAGCTCCACGACGCCGTCGGTGATACCGGCGGCGGGCGCGGGGGGCTGGGTGCGCTCGTGCGCGGTCTCGGACATGTCGGTGCACTCCTGTCGCCTGGTGGCCCGCATCGGGAAGGGGCGGCCGCCGAATCGTTCCGGCGGCCGCCCCTCCGGTCCGGGCCAGTGAACCCGTGACCCTCACCGGGCGGGGTCCGCCGGGCGCCGGTTCCCCCGGAAGTGTGATGGCGCCGGGCGGATCTCCGCCGGAGTCCTCCTAAACGGGGAGCGACCAGGCCTGGTCCACCTGGTGGTCGCCGCAGGCGGCCAGCCGCAGCCGCTCGGCCGGGGCGTCGGGGGTCGCGGGCGCCGCCGGGGCGGTCAGGCACTGCCCGCTGGTCTCCTCGACCAGGGCCCCGTCCCGCCGGTGGCTCCAGCTCTGGCCCGCCTGCCGGCCCGGTGCGCAGTCCGCCAGCTCAACCAGGCCGCCCGCGCGGGCCGTCAGGCATTCACCGGCCAGCTTCAGCCGCCCGCCGCCGCCCAGGGTCCAGCGCTGGTCGGCCCCTGCGGTGCAGGTGCCCAGGACCACCGAGCCGACCCCGCTGGTGCTGGCCCCGTCGGCGCACTTCGCCCCGAGCCCGTTGATCTGCCCGGTGGGCACCGCCTCGGCGCAGCCGCGCGGGGTGAGCCGCCACACGGCCGTGTCGTGCGCGCCGAGCCGGCCGGTCAGCGCGTTCACCACCTCGGTGCGGCGCCCGGTCCACAGGTCCTCGGCGTCCGCCACGCAGGCGGCGGGCAGTCCGACGTCGGCGAGCGGCACGGAGACGTCCCGGGCGCTGCCGGAGCGGTTGAGCACGGCCACCGCCCGGTCCCCGTTCGCCAGCGGCCGGGCCAGCACCTCGAAGGTCGCGTTGGAGGAGACCACGGCCCCCTGCCGGCCCAGCGGGTCCTGGTCCAGCTCGATCATGCGGGTGTTGCCGAGTGCCGCGAGCCCGCCCGGGGTGAGGGCGGAGACGTCGGAGGACAGGATGAAGGGGGCCGCCATCATCGCCCACAGCCCGACCTGGCTGCGGCCCTCGGCGTCCGTGAGGCCGGGGGCGCCCGCGATCAGGAAGTCGGGGTCGTTCCAGTTGCCGGGGGCCGCGTACCGGCCGAGCCAGCGGTTGTAGCCGTAGTTTCCGAGCACCGAACTCCAGCGGGAGGTGGCGGGGGCGTTCGGGGCGTACACCTTGATGTCCCGGCCCTCCCGCCACAACTGGCCCGTCTCGCCGACCCAGTCGAGGACCCTGTGCCAGTCGGAGCCGCCCCATTCGCCCTGCTGGAAGTAGGCGGGCGCGGACGCGGACAGCACCATCGGGCGGCCGCTGTCGCGCAGCGCGCGGGCGACGGAGTTGTAGGCGTCCCGGTAGGCCTGCTCCTTCGTCTTCCCGGGCGGCACCCACAGGTTGCAGCCGTCCATCTTGACGTAGTCCACCTTCCACGACGCGAACTGCCGCGCGTCGCGGGCGTAGTGGTCCGGGCCGCCGCCGTCGGGGGAGCCGGATCCCGGGTAGCGCTCGCAGGTGAGGGAGCCGGCGTCCTCGTAGATGCCGAACTTCAGCCCCTTGCCGTGCAGGTACTCGCCCAGCCAGGCCATGCCGTGCGGGAACTTGACGGGGTCCGTGACCAGGTTCCCCTGTGCGTCCCGCTCCTTGAGCATCCAGCAGTCGTCCACGGTCACCGTGTCGTAGCCCTTGGCGGCGAGACCGCTGGAGACCAGGGCGTCGGCGTTGGCGACCACCTTGGCCTCGTCGATGTCGCACATGTAGTGCGCCCAGTTGTTCCACCCCATGGGCGGGGTGAGGGCCAGCGGGGTGTCCCAGGTCGCGGTCGGCTCGGCCGCCGCGGGGGCGGGGCAGAGCGCGAGGGCGAGCAGGGCGGCCGCGGTGAGACAGGGGAGCGAGGCGCGCGGGCGAGGCGGCACGGGGTCTCCTTGGCGTGAGGGAGTACCGGCGGACATTCGTGCCTCAGTGCAGCGGTGCGACTACCCGCTGTCAACATAAGTCGATGGTTATGGCTCAATGACCAGCAATATGGCCGCAGTCGATGTCACACGTCCGTGGCGGGCGAGCTGTCGAGCCGCCGTATGTTACGTCGGCTGATACGCTGTATCTCATGCCGAGGAAATCACCCGCCCTGGACCGCGCCACCCCCGAGGCCATCGCCCTCACCGCCCTGCGCGTCCTCGACGAGGACGGACCCGGGGCCCTCAGCTTCCGCGCCCTCGCAGAACGGCTCGGCGTCTCCCACGCCACCGTCCAGCGCCGCTGCACCGACCTCGCCGGCCTGCTCGACCTGTGCACCGACCACCTCGCCGGACAACTTCCCGAAGTCCCCGCCGGCACCGGGTGGGCCGAAGCCTGCGAACAGCGCTTCGGCGCCCTCTACCGGCTGCTCACCGCCCACCCCGGACTGCTCGCCCTGCGCGGCGGCCGCCCCTGGCTCGGCCGGCACCTGCTGGCACGCCTCGTCGAACCCGCCCTCGCCGACGGCATCGCCGCCGGGATGACCCCCGCCGAGGCGATGACCGCCTACCGGCGGATGTACCTGCTCACCCTGGGCAGCGCCGCCTTCGTCGACCACCGCGACCCGGCCGGGGCCACCGCCGCCTCCCGGGCCGCCATCGCCGCCCTCGACCCCGCCGAATTCCCGGTGCTCACCGGCGCGCTGGCCGACGTACTGCCCCCGCTGACCGACCACGAGGTCTACTACGGCGCCCTGCGCCAGCTCATCGGGGCGTCCCGGCCCGCCGGCCGCCGCCCCGCGTCCTGACCCCGCCCGCGTCCTGACGACGGGGGCGTCCCGTACACCGCGAAAGGCAATCGACCATGGAACAGCAGCTCGACTACGCCGCCGTCCGCGCGGCCGCCGCCCGCACCGCCGGGGCCGTGCGGCCCGCCGCGGTGGTACCCGCCTCCGAAGGCGTCTGGTACGCCCTGGAGTACCTCCAGCACACCGGCTCCTTCAAGGCGCGCGGCGCCCACAACTTCCTCGCCGCGCACCGCGAGGCCGGCCGCCTCCCCGCCGCCGGCGTCACCATCGCCTCCGGCGGCAACGCCGGCCTGGCCTGCGCCTGGGCGGCCCGCGCGCACGGCATCCCCGCCACCGTCTTCCTCCCCGGCAACGCCCCGCGCGTCAAGGTCGACCGGCTCCGCGGCTACGGGGCCGACGTACGGCTCGTCGGCGACCGGTACGACCAGGCCCTCGCCGCCTGCCGGGAGTTCGCCGCCGGCAGCGGAGCCCTGAGCAGCCACGCCTACGACCACCCGCTCGTCGCCGCCGGCGCCGGGACCCTGCTCGACGAGGTACGGGCCGCCCTGCCCGGCCTGGACGCCGTCGTCGTCGCGGTCGGCGGCGGCGGGCTGTTCGCCGGCGTCGCCACCGCCGCCCGCGAGCACGGCGTACGGGTGGTCGCCGCCGAGCCCGAGCACTGCCGGGCCCTGAACGCCGCCCTGGAGGCGGGCGAACCCGTCGACGTCCCCGTGGCCTCCGTCGCCGCCGACTCCCTCGGCGCCACACGCGTCTCCGCCGACGCCCTCGCCGCCGCCCTCGCCGCCGCCCGGAACGCCGACGCCCTGTCGGTACTGGTCCCGGACGAGGCGATCACCGCCGCCCGGCGGGCGCTCTGGGACGAGCACCGGATCGTCGTCGAGAACGGTGCCGCCACCGCGCTGGCGGCCCTGCGCACCACTCCGGAGCCGCTGGGCGAAAAGGTCGCCGTCGTCCTGTGCGGCGCCAACACCGACCCCGGCGACCTCTGAACGACGAACGTCGCCCCGGCCCGCGACTTTCGAGTACGGCACCGGCCCCCGCACCCCTGCGAGGCTCCGGTGCGAGGGTGCGGACCGCACCGGAACGTCGAGGGCACGGAGGAACGGGGCCATGGCTCAGCGCAAGGGTTGTCTCATCGGGTGCGGTATCGCGCTGGTGCTGGGGGTGGGGCTCCTCGTGGCGCTGTTCTTCGGGGCGGCCAAGGTCCTCGACATAGCCGACAAGACCCTGCTCGACCCGAAGGTCTACGAGGCGGTGAAGGTCGGCGACGCCGAGAGCGAGGTCCGCGCGAAGCTCCCCTCGGGCGACACCTTCGTCAAGGACGCCCTCAAGGACGGCGGCCCCGCCGAGCCCGCCGGCAGCGTCTGCGCCTGGTACCTCTCCGCCGCCGACGGCCAGACCGAGGACGTGCTCCGCTTCTGCTTCAAGGACGGCAAGCTCGCGGAGAAGGCCCAGTACCGCATGAAGTAGCACCGGGACCGGGCCTCACCGCTCCGGCCTACCCCCGGCCGTCCAGCCGGGCGGCCGAGCGCGACAGGCCGTCCGCGGCCGTCGCGCACCGCCGGGCCAACTCGTCCACACGGGCCCGGAAGGCGTCGGCCTGCGGGCCCCGCCAGTCCAGGGCGTCGCACGCGCCGCGCAGCCGGTCCGCCCGCTCGCGCAGGGCGGCGGCGTGGCTGCGCAGGCCGTCGGCGGGATGCCCGCTCACGACAGCTCCTTCCAGGGGGCGAAGGCGTTGGTCACCCCGGCCAGCGCCGGGGCCAGTTCGGGGTGGTGCCGCAGCAGCACCGTCACCATCGAGTTCCGGTCGATCCAGCGCAGACCCTCGGCCGTGTACACCTCCGGCCGGTAGTCCGTGGTGAAGAACCGGTCGCTCTTGATGCGGCGGGTTGCCATCAGCGCGAACACCCGGAAGAGGGTGTCGCTGAAGCCGAAGCCCGCCGGCCGCGGCTCGGCCAGGTTCCCGACCAGGGTGTCCACCCGGTCCAGCCGGCCGTCGTACAGCTCCCGCAGCAGCGGGGTGTCGCCCGGGTGCCCGCCGGTGAGCTCCTCGAAGGAGGTGACGGGCCGCTTGCGCAGCATCCGCCGCTGGGCGTTGTACCGGGGGATGCCCCGCTCGCGGTCCCGCAGGACGTCCACGGTCCCGAGGTCGACGTGCTCGCCGGACAGCCGCTTCAGGTTGCGCAGCGCGTCCGGGTGGTTGTGCAGCACCAGCGCCCCCGGGTTCGAGACGCCGAAGGTGTAGAACAGGTCGCTCATCCCGTACGCGTCGACCGCGGTGCGCGTGGTCGCGCCCTGCATGTCGTCGAAGCCGATGACCTCGCGCCGCGCCCCGCGCCGGTGGTCGCGGACGGTGATCTCGTCGGGGATCAGCGGGTGCAGCCGGTACGCCGAGACGAACTCCTCCGTCATCGAGAACGGCGCGGCGTGGTGGTCGGTTCCCGAACCCCGGGAGCCGCTGAGGACCTCCCCGCCGACCCTGCCGAAGGTCTTGGTGACCCAGCGGGGCAGCAGCCCGTACCAGTTGGCGCGCATCGCCTGGTGCACGACCGGGTGGTCGAGGATCCCGGGGGTCCACTCCACCGTGTGGATCTTCGCCATGAGGGCGGTGTTGACCAGCCGCGCCGTGTGGAAGATCCGCTCGTCGTCCCAGGTGGGGTGCTGCGAACGGACCAGGTCGCAGATGGAGTTGTGCTCCTTGGCGAAGAGCGTGTGCAGCAGCGAAAGCCCGGTCCAGTAGTCGCTGTTCATGCCCGTGGCGTCCAGGCAGTCCATCCCCGGCCGCGGATCGGCGGGCAGCCTGCCGCCGTCGACGATCAGCCGGCCGTGCTCCCCGGTGCGCAGCGAGCGGCAGCGGGCCTCGTCCGACCCGTAGACCTGCGAGCCGTCCCACCAGTGGCTGACCGTGTTCTCGTACGTCGGCGGGACGTCCGGAGTGGTGTGCGCGACCGGGTCGGGCCGGGTGCGGTTCACCCGCATCGGGCAGCCGCCGCCCTGCCCGGCCCAGTCGTCGTCGGCGGCGAGCGGGACCGTGAACGGCTCGGCCTCCTCGTTGTCCCCGTGGTTGGCCCAGCCGTGGTTCTGGAACTGGATCCAGGCGGCGGCCAGCAGGTTCAGGGAAGGCGCCGGGACGAACCCGCGCCGGGCCAGCAGCTGCCGGCTCACCTCGCGGGGACTGGGCGTCATCAGCGCCTCGTCCTCGTCCGGGTAAGCCAGGTGCAGCGGGGTGTTGCGGTCCAGGCGGGTGCCCGTCCGGCCCATGTCCTCGTCGTACGGGTCGTAGCCCGAGCCGTCGTACGAGCGGTACGGCGCGAGGTGCTCCGTGGGCCGGCGCTTGCGCTCGCCGCCCGCGCCGAAGGTGTCGTGCAGGTTGTGGCGGCGCAGGTCCTCGCGGATCACGGCCAGGTTCAGCAGGCCGAGAGGTGCGGGCAGTTCGTACCACTCGCGGGTCTGGTTCAAGCGGGCGAACGCCGCCGACTCCAGCCGCTCCAGCAGTCCGGCCGGCCCGTACGGCTGCGGCGGCGCGGGCGGCGGCCGGTGTCCGCGGGAGGTCTGGGCCGGCAGCTCCGGGGTGGCCGGCGCCGTGTCCGTCGGGGGAGTGTGCGAGTCGGTGTCGGTCATGCGGGGTCCTCAGCGGTCGTGGAGGGTGAAGAGGTGCGTGCCGGTGACCCGGCCGCGGAAGGCGGCGAGCTCGGAGTCGACGTACGAGCGCGCGTGCGGCACGTCGTGCTCCAGGTTGTGCGCGTACCGCTCCGCCGCATGGCACAGCGGGAAGGCCTGGGTGTCGTCGGTCCAGGTGAACTCCGTGAACTGCTTGGGCAGTTCGTACGGGGACACCGACGAGCGGCCCTCCAGGCTCGGCACGATGTCGTGCTCGTTGACGAGCGAGACCACCCGGGTGCGCGGATCGGCGGCCCGCTTCTGGTCGATGGGCGAACCGATCGCGACCACGTGCGTCACCGTGTACAGCGCGTTGAAGTCCCGGCTCGCCGCCAGGTTCATCGCGGTGATCCCGCCCTGGCTGTGCCCGACCAGCGCCACCTGCGCCCCGGAGGGCACGAGCCGGCGCAGGGCCCTGACCACCGCACGGGTGTAGGTGGTGTCGATGGAGCCCACCGCGTCGATGCCGCCCAGCAGGTCCTGCGGGCTCTCCTGGTTGAAACTCGGCCCCATCCCGGCCAGTTGGACGACGTAGCGGCTCTCCCCGTCCGGCCCGTCGGCCTGCTGGACGAGCAGCAGGCCCCGGGTGCCGATCCGTCCGATGTTGCGGACGTAGCCGACGATCGTGCCCGAGGTGTCGATGCTGCCCAGCAGCGCCGCCGAGGGGGTGTGCGGCTCGGCGCGGCCCTTCCCCCGGTTGAGGAACGCCCACACCGAGCTGCTCACCCCGACGAAGTAGTCGGAGGTCAGCGGCCGGCCGGTGGCGATCTGCCAGCCGGCGGTGTCGTTGAAGGGGTTCTCGTCGGTCAGCGCGTTCCAGGCCATGATGTCCGTGAAGGACGGCGCCAGCAGGGCGAGGGCGTACTCCGCGCCCTGCTCCGTCAGCAGGCCCCGGAACAGCCGCACCGCCTCGGCCTGCCGGTCCTCGTCGATGGCGCGCAGCACCCGCGAGGTCGTCGGGTTGTCGAGCAGCTGCGGATGGCGCACGGCGGCCGCCCGGATCCGTGCCTTGAGGCCGGTCACGGCGAGGCTGACGGCCAGGCTCTCCCGGCTGGTGAGCACCCCGGCCAGCCAGAGCGCCCCGGCGAGCGGGGAGCCGCCCTGCGGGGCCCAGCCCAGGCCCTTCGGGTCCATCAGGGTGCGCAGCAGCCCGCGCTGCGCGGCGCGGGCCCGGCGCGGGCCGGCCGCCGCGAGCGGCAGCCGGGAGCCGAGGGCGACGCGGGACGCGTACCGGGCGGCGTCGCGCACCGCGTCGGCGGCTTCGGCCAGCTCGCGGCAGACGTGGTGCAGGGAGGCGATGTCCGGCTGGGTGACGGACGCTCCGGCGTCGGTGGCTTCGGTCATGGCGGACTCCTCCTACACCCGGCCGATGCGCAGCCGGATGCCGGCCGTGTCGAGGATCCCCGGCAGCGGACGCCCCGGGTCGAGCACCGGACGGGCCCCGGTGAGGCGGTGGCCGCGCAGCACCTCGGCGCAGACCAGTGAGGTGAGCAGCAGGGCCACGTACTCGCCGGGGCAGCGGGCGCCGCCGTGGCTGAACGGGGCCACCCGGGTGTCCCGGTGCACGTCCGGGACCAGCCAGCGGCCCGGCGCGAACAGGTTCCCGCCGTCGACCCGCTCGGGGTCGCGCTGGTGGAACCCCATCGGCACCAGCACGTTGGTGCCGGCGGGGTGGCGCACCCCGCCCCACTCGGTCTCGGTACGGGTGACCCGTACGAGGTCGGGCACGATCGGGTACAGCCGTACCGACTCCTCCAGGCAGGCCCGCAGCCTCGGCAGGCCGGGGACCCGGCCGGCCGCCTCGGCGTGGGCGGCGTCCTGCTCGGCCGGGTGGTGGGCGAGCAGCAGCAGGGTGCGGGCGACGACGGGCGCGGCGAGGTCGATGCCGAGCAGCCAGTGGTGGGTCTGGCCGAGCGGGTCGGTGCCCTCGGGGGAGGGCTCGGCCAGGGCGCGGGCGGCCAGGGTGTGCGCGGGGGCGTCGGCCGCGTACCGGGTGATCCGGGCCTCGATCCTGGCGTAGAGGGCCTTGGCGGCGTCCGGCTTGCTGCGGCCCATCCAGTTGGCCTGGCCGCGCAGGGTGGCGAGCCAGTCGGACAGCTCCTGGTCGTCGGAGGCCTGGTCGCCGAGGACCACCCGGCGGGAGATCCGGGTCAGCGTCTTCCACAGCAGCGGGAAGTCGACGACGGAACGGGAGGTGAGCCGCCGGCACTCCTCCTCGACGACGGTCTCGAACTTCGCGCAGGACGGGTGCACCGGCCGGTCGGCGGCGAGCGCGTGGTCGTTGACCCGGCGCCGGTCCTCGCGGACCTGGCCGTGGGAGCAGATCACCCCCGTCGGTTCGAAGACGGACAGGCTGGCGTACTTGTCGTCGGCGTCCATCGCGAGGTCCGAGACCGGCTCCTCGAAGAACCGCCGGACGTCGCCCTCGTCGAACAGGACGAGCATCTCGCCGGAGAGCGCGCGCACCATCACGGGCGCGCCCCGGTGCCGGGCCCGCATCGCGCGCAGTGTCGCGTTCGACCAGGCGGGCTGGTTGACGCGGGAGTACAGCGCCATGACCGGGAAGCGGGGGTTCGCGACCCCGCGTACGAAGACGGGCAGGGTGTGGGTGGCGACGAAGCGCACGGTCTCCGCCAGGCCGGCCCGGACGGGCGGCAGCCCGGGGGCGGCGGTGCCCCGGGTGGTGTCCGAGGTCTCGGTGGACTGGGTCATGCCGTGACCACCTTGCCGGGGTTGAGGAGGTTCTTCGGGTCGAAGAGCCGCTTGAGGCCGCGCTGGAGCTCCAGCGAGACCGGTCCCAGCTCGCGCTCCAGCCACTCCCGCTTCAGGGTGCCGATGCCGTGCTCGCCGGTGGTGGTGCCGCCCAGTTCGAGGCCGGCGGCCATGATGGCGTCGTACGCCTCCCGGGCGCGGCGGAACTCGTCCGCGTCGGACTCGTCGAAGACGACCGTGGGGTGCAGGTTGCCGTCCCCGGCGTGGCCGAGGGTGAAGATCTTCAGGTCGTACCGCTCGGCGATCTCCTCGATCCGCCCGATCAGCGTGGGGAGCGCGGTCCTCGGCACCGCGACGTCCTCGATGAACGCGGTGAGCCCGCCGCCCCTGGAGGCCATGTACGCGGCGAGGGCCGGGCTGACCAGCCGGCGCGCCTCGATGATCTCGTACGCCTCCTCGCTCGTGGCGGAGCCGGCGATGTGCTCGGCACCGGCCTCCTTGCAGAGGATCTCCATCGCGGACAGCTCCGACGAGGGGTCGGCGGAGTCGCTCTCGACGATCAGGGTGGCGGCGCTGCCGGTGCGCAGCAGCCGGTGGGTGCCGAGGTCCACGATGGCCTCGGTCGTGGCCCGGTCCAGGAGTTCGAGCGCGGACGGGGTGTGGCCGGCGGCGGTGACGGCGGCGACGGCGTCCCCGGCGGCGGTCAGCGTCGGGAACTGGGCCAGCAGCGACAGGGCCGGGGGCCGGGCGGGCCGCAGCGCGAGGGTGGCGCCGACGACCACGGCCAGGGTGCCCTCGGAGCCGACGACCAGGCGCGTCAGGTCGTAACCGGCGACGCCCTTCGCGGTGTCCCGGCCGGTGCGCATCCGGCGCCCGTCGGGCAGGACGAGGTCCAGCCCGAGGACGTAGTCGGCGGTCACCCCGTACTTCACGCAGCAGATGCCGCCCGCGCCGGTGGCGATGTTCCCGCCGATGGTGCAGCGGTCCCAGGAGGCCGGGTCCGGCGGGTACGCCAGCCCGTGTTCGGCCACGGCCTCCGCGAGCCGCCGGGTGGTGACCCCGGGCTCGCAGCGCACCAGGCGGTTGGCGGGGTCGACGGAAAGGATCCGGTCCATCGCGGCGGTGGACAGCACCACGCAGCCTTCGACGGCGTTGGCGGCGCCGGCCAGGCCGGTGCGGGCGCCCTGGGGGACGACGGGGACGTCCAGTTCGTAGGCGGTGCGCATGACGTGCTCGACCTGCTCGGCGGTGCGCGGTACGGCGACCACGGCGGGGGTTCCGCACTCGGAGAAGGGTGCGGAGTCCCGGGAGTGGGCGGCGAGTTCCGCCGGGTCGGTGAGCAGGGCCTGCGCGGGGAGCGCGGAGCGGAGCCGTTCGAGCAGGAGGGAGGTGGTGTCGCTGGTGAGGGGCATGCCGGCCTTCCGGGGGCAGGGCGGGGCGGGGCGGTGGAACGTCTGGGAAGGGGCTACAGGGTGGGGAGTTCGGTGGTCACCGGTACGTCGATCAGCACCGGGCCGTCCTGCTGGAGGGCCGACTCCCGCACCAGCTTGGTCAGTTCGCCGAAGCCGGTCGCCTGGTGGGCGCGGACCCCGTAGCCGGTGGCGATCGCGGCGATGTCCAGGCCCGGGATGTCGAGTCCGGGGGCGCCCTGGGCGCGCTCCACCTGGGCGAACCACTGGAGGATCGCGTAGCGCTGGTTGCTCAGGACGACGAAGGTGACCGGGACCTTGTAGGCGGCCGCCGTCCACAGCGCCTGTACGGCGTAGTGGGTGGAGCCGTCGCCGATGACGCAGACCACGGGCCGGTCGGGGGCGCCGAGCTGGGCCCCGACGGCCGCGGCCAGGCCGAAGCCGAGCCCGCCGCCCGCCGTGAACAGGAACGAGCCGGGGGTGTCGATCCGGGTGGCGTCGTGGAACTGGCCCAGGTTGGAAGGGGACTCGTTGACCCACAGGGTGTTCGCGGGAGCCCCCTGGGCGACGGCCGTCATCGCGGCGAGCGGGGTGAGCACCCCGTCCACCTCGGCCGTGGACTCGGCCCGCGCGATCCGTGCGGCCGGGGCGGCGGCCTCCCGTACGGGCAGCTCCGCGAGCAGGGCCCGTACCGTCAGGGCGAGGTCGGCGACGAGCGCGTCCCCGACGGGGGCGCGGGCCGCCTCGTCCGCGTCCCGGGTCAGGTGCACCAGCTCGGTGCCCTCGGGCAGGTAGGTGCCCGGGACGTAGGGGTAGTAGCAGAACACCGGGGCGCCGATCACGAGGACCAGGTCGTGCCCCTCCAGGCAGCGGGACAGCGGCCCGATGGCCGGGGGCAGCATCCCCCGGTACTGCGGGTGGGACTTGGGGAAGGCGACCCGGCCCTCGGTGGGCGCCGACCAGACGGGCAGTCCGGTGCGCCCGGCCAGTTCCACGACGGCGTCCCAGGCCCCGGAGGCGTCCACGTCGTTGCCGGCGACGAGGACGGCGCTGCGGGCGCCGGCCAGGCGGGCGGCGAGCCGCCGGACCGCGTCGGCGGAGGGTGCGGCGGCGTGCGTGACCGTACGGGCCGCCGTCCGCTGGGCCGCCCGGTCCTCGTCCTCGCCGAGGACCACGTCGAAGTCGTCCATCGGCAGCGAGACGAACACCGGCCCCTGCGGCGGGGTTTCGGCGACCTGTACGGCCCGGGCCAGGGCGGGGGCGACGTCCGCCGCGCGCGGGGGCTCGTACGCCCACTTCACGGCGGGCTGCGGCAGCAGGGTGGACTGCGGGTTGGTGAGGAGGGCCTCCATGGTGAGCATGGCGCGGACCTGCTGGCCGGCGGTGACCACCATGGGCGTGCGGTTGGCGCGGGCGTTGAGGATGGCGCCCATCGCGTTGCCGGTACCCGGGCCGGTGTGCAGGTTGACCAGGCCGGTGGTGCCGGATGCGAGGGCGTAGCCGTCGGCCATGCCGACCACCACGGCCTCCTGAAGTCCCAGCACGTAGCGGAAGTCGTCGGGGAACTGCTTGAGCATGGGCAGTTCGGTGGAGCCGGGATTGCCGAAGACCGTGGTCATCCCGCGGGCTCGCAGGACGTCGAGGGCCGACTCGCGGACCGTGCGCATGGGGGGATCCTTCGCGGAGCGGGCGGATGCGGTGGGTGATCAATCCATCACATTGCGTTGATCAAGGCAAAATCCATGATCCGATCGGGTCGGACGCCGGAGAACCCCTGGCGGCGGCCCACGCCGCGTGTTATCGGGCACGCGCTGCCCGGCCCGCTGTTGACCCTCACGTGGCGTCAGGCCGCACAGTTGCCCCCCCCGTGGAGGATCACTGGACCGTGGGACGCGTTGCCGGGTTGGCCGGCGTGAGCGTCCGCACGCTGCATCACTACGACGAGATCGGCCTCGTCCGGCCCTCGGCGCGCAACGCCGCCGGGTACCGGGCCTATTCCGCGCAGGACATCGAGCGGCTGCGGGAGGTCCTGGGCTACCGGCGCCTGGGCTTCGGGCTGCGGGAGGTCGCCGAACTGGTCGGCGACCCGGGCGCCGACGCGGTCGCGCACCTGCACCGGCTGCGCGGGCTGCTGCTGGAGCGGCGCGAGCGCGCCGACGCCATGGTGGGAGCCATCGACAGGGAACTGGAGGCACGGGCGAAGGGACTGAAGGTGACACCGGAGAAGCAACTGGAGACGGTCGGCGCACGGCTGTACGAGGCGATCGGCGGAGCCTACGGCGCGACGCGGCGTACCGAGCCGAGGATCGCGGCGCAGATCCGGGAGGCGCTCGGGGACGCGCGGACGGTGCTCAACGTCGGCGCGGGCACCGGCTCCTACGAGCCCGCCGACCGTGACGTGGCAGCCGTGGAGCCGTCGGCGGTCATGCGGGGGCAGCGGCCCGTCGGCTCGGCGCCGTGCGTGGACGCCGCCGCCGAGGGCCTGCCGTTCGGGGACCGGTCCTTCGACGTCGCGATGGCCGTCTCCACCGTCCACCACTGGGGGGACCCGATGGCCGGGCTGCGCGAGATGCGGCGCGTGGCCCGCCGGGTGGTCGTGCTCACCTTCGACACCGACGAGCCCGGATGGCAGGACCGGTTCTGGCTCACCCGCGACTACCTGCCCGAGTTCGCCGACGTCCTCGCGGAGTTCCCCTCGCTCGCCGCTATGGCCGACGCGATCGGCGCCGGTGCCGAGCCGGTGCCCGTCCCGTGGGACTGCGCCGACGGCCTGTTCGAGGCGTATTGGCGCCGGCCGGAGGCGTATCTGGAGGATCACGTG
The DNA here is from genome assembly GCF_045160885.1 of Streptomyces sp. NBC_00158. Classification (NCBI taxonomy): domain Bacteria; kingdom Bacillati; phylum Actinomycetota; class Actinomycetes; order Kitasatosporales; family Streptomycetaceae; genus Streptomyces; species Streptomyces sp. NBC_00158. The sequence continues at coordinate 812,072 of NZ_CP108161.1, read as the reverse complement.
CGCCGTGCGGTGTCGGTGTGGACGAGGGTCGGACCGGAGGCCGAACGGCGCGCGGTGCGCAACCTCGCCGACGACCTCCGCTCGGGCCGGTGGGCCGAACGCAACGGCGAACTCGCCGACCTGGACGCGGCGGACCTCGGCCTCCGCCTGCTCGTGTCCTGACCCCGCACCGCCACAGCCGGCCGCCGCCCCGGCCCGGCGGGGCCCTGCCGGAGGCCATACCCGCTGCGGGAGCGGGCTCCTGCCCGGCGGTGGCCCCTGCGGGAACGGGCTCCCTGCGGGACCGTGCGCCTGCCCGGCGGGGTGGCCCCTGCCGGGGCCATACCCCCCGGCGGAAGCGGGCCCCTGGCGGGAGCGGGCGCCTGCCCGGCGGTGGCGCCTGCCGGGGGCATGCCCCTGTGGGAACGGGCCCCCGCGGAAGCGGGCCCTGCCTGGCGGTGGCCCTGCCGGGGCCATGCCCCCCCCCCGCGGGAGCGGGCTCCTGGCGGGAGGGGGCTCCCGGCGGGGGCTCCCCGTGCCGCCCGGCTAGGGCATCCGCATCCAGTGGCCGTCCGTGCTCCAGCCCAGCAGTCGGCGGGCGCGGCCGCCCTCGGCCGTGCCGTCCGCGGCGAAGGAGCCGCCCGCGGCCACCAGACGCAGACCGGCCAGCGCCGGGGCCAGCCGGGCCCGTACGTGTGCCGGACGCAGCGCCGACTCCGCCTCGATCCAGGCCAGTACGTCCGCCCGCTCGGCCGGACCGCACAGCGACAGGTGGAACAGCATCTGCCGCCACGCGTACGCCGCGTCCTTGATCGTGGACAGCGGGCGCGGGTTCCCCTCCACCCGGGCCACCAGCCGGCACACCGCCCCGAAGGACTCCCGCGCGGGCCGCTCCCAGCCGCCCGGCACGGTGACCCCGGCCCGCCCGACCAGGGTGGCCAGGTTGTGCGTGGTGAGGATCTGGGCCTGCTCGATCACCTTGCCGTTCGCCGCCACCGACCAGGTCCGGCCCCCGCCGGCCCGCTGCGCGCACAGCGTCGCGAACTCCGCCGCGGTGCGCGCCGGACGGCCGCTGCGCGCGGACTCGGCGGCCTGGGCCACCGCCATCCGGCGCACCCCCGCGTAGTCGATGCCGTAGTAGCGCGCGTACAGGCTCTCCTCCAGCAGCTCCCCGGCGACCCGGGCCGCGACGAGGAACTTCGGGCCGAAGGTGCCCATGAAGATGTCGGCGGCCAGCTCCTCCGTGAAGGGCGCGCCCAGTTCCGCCTGCCGGGCCAGCTGGCCGAGCTCGCGCACCAGCGGGTTGGGCAGCACCGTACCGGGGAAGGCGCCCACCGCCAGCCCGCCGAGCCTGCGCAGCGCCTCCGCGGCCGGCCCGGTGTCCGCGCCGTCGGCGCTCCGGTGGGCGGAGACCGCCCGCAGCCAGGGGAGTTCCTCGATCCGCACCTGCGACTCCAGGTTCAGCAGGAGCAGCGAGCGGCGGCCCCGGAAGGCGCGGTACGTGGCCGCCATCAGGTTCCGCAGCGGCTCGTCCGCGTACCGCTCGGCGGTGACCGCCGCGACGAGCTGCGGCACCAGCTCGGCCAGCACCTCCGCCGACGGCACCACCCCGCGCTCCACCAGCACCTCCAGCGGGGCGCTCAGCGCCGCCCGGACGGTGGCGCCGACCGCCGCCGGCACCTGGGCACCGGCGGGCAGCCCCGTCTCGCGGGCCTCCTCGGCGCTCACCGGAGCCACCGGGGTGTCCGTGTCCGGGGTTCCGGCACGCTGGTCGAGCCCGGAGATCCGGCGCAGCACCAGGCCGGCCAGGGCGTGGTGCGAGGGCAGCGCGGCCTGCCGGGCCTGCACCGCCCGCAGCCGGGCGTGCCCGGGGGAGCCGGGCGCGCCCCGCTTGGCCAGCATCGACTCGACGGCGACCCGCAGCAGCCCGGCCAGCCGGGGCGCGGGCGCGCGGCCGGCGACCTCCTCCTCCAGGGCCCGGCGCAGGATCGCCGCGTTCGACTTCGGGTCCAGGTGTTTGCGGCAGAGGGTGTGCGCGGCGGCCAGCGTCCGGTAGCGCGCCAGCAGTCCGGCACCCTCGGCGTGCCAGTCCGGGCCGGGCGCGCGCCCGTGCGCCAGCAGCCGGTGCGCGAGCAGCTCGTCCTCGAAGGGGCGCCAGACGGCGAGCGCCTCCCGCTGGGTCTCCACGGCGGTGTTCGGTCCCCGGCGGGCCAGCGCCGCCGAGGCCTCGCCGACGGTGCGGCGGTGCACGGAGTCCACCCCGGGCGCGGGGCGGTCGGCGGGGCGCGGGGAGAAGCGCAGCCGGCCGGCGAAGGGCCGCAGCACCGTGACGAGTTCCGCGGCGGAGTCGAAGTCCCCGGCGCGCACCAGCCACGCCACGGTCGCGAGCGCCGCCTCCTCGGGAACGCGCACCTCGTAGCGGCCGCTGTCGAGCAGCGACCACAGGTACGCCAGGCCGTCCTCGGTGAGGAGGTGCGCGAAGAGCTCCGCACGGTCCGCGGGCACGCCGGCCAGCCGGGCGGCCTCCTCCTCGTACGGCAGCAGCGGCCCGCCGGCCGACGCGGCGCCGGTGGCGAAGCCGCCGGTGACCACCTCGAGGGTGACCCAGGCGGGCAGCGCGGCGACGGGGGTGCGGGAGCCGACGCTCAGGGATCCGTCCGCGATGCCCGCCAGGACGCTCTGCCACTTGCGGGCGCGGGACCCGGCGCGTTCGCGGGTGGCGGTGTCCGCGTGGGTCCGCGAGGTCCGCAGGGCGCGGGCCAGCCGCTCGGCCGCGTACGCCGGGGACACGGTTACGGCCACCGGCGCGGGGCCGGGGACGGGCGTCGGAGTGGGTCCGGGGACGGGCGCGGGGCCGGTCCGGGACGGGTGCGGAGGCTGCTTGTCAGCGTGTGCGTCCATGGCCGACGTGGCAGGTTCCGCCCCTGCGCCCCCCGGGTAGGAAGCCCGGTGCTCTGCTGCTGAGCTACACGTCGTGGTAGTCCGTCAACCTAGGCGGCGGCCCGTCGGCCGCGCAAAGGTTTTTTGCCCCGGGCGGTGCGCCGGGCCGGGCGGCCACCCGTACGGCGCGGGAGATAAACCGCTTCAGGCCATCGGGCAGCGGGCCTCGTTGACGGCCCCCCGCCGTGCGGCCAGCGTGGGCACCGCCCTCCGGCAGCGAAGCCGGAACCTCCCCCGAAGGCGGCGACGATGACTCGTTCCCCCCTGACCCGCACGGCCGTCGCCACACTGGTGGCGGCCGGCCTCCTGACCGCCGCCGGCTGCGGCCTGAGCGGAGGCGGCGCCGGTGCCGGCGAGGCCCGCAGAACCGGCGAGGTGTCCGGCGAGATCACCTTCCGCACCCTCCAGCTCAAACCGAAGTTCACCGCCTACGTCCAGGGCGTCATCGACTCCTTCGAGGCCCGGTACCCGAAGGTGGAGGTGAAGTGGGAGGACGTCCCCGGCGACGGCTACAACGAGAAGCTCGTGGCCGACGCCCAGGCCGGGGCCCTGCCGGACGTGGTCAACCTCTCCACCGACTCCTTCCAGCTGCTCGGGGACCGCGGCATGCTCGCCGACGTGTCCCGGCTCGACGGGGCGGTCGCCGCGGAGTACGTCCCGGGCGCCTGGGAGCAGTTCAAACTGCCCGGCAAGGGCGAGGGCGTCTACGCCTACCCCTGGTACGTGACCCCCGAGATCCTCACCTACAACAAGGACCTCTTCGCCGAGGCGGGCCTGGACCCGGCTCAGCCGCCCACCACCGTCGAGCAGTTCTTCGACTACGCGGAGCGGATCGCCGCCCGCTCCGGCGGCCAGTACGCCGCCTTCATGGCCGACCCCAAGGGCCGGCTGCCCGGCGACTGGCAGAAGATGGGCGTCCCCCTGCTCAACGACGCGCGGGACCGCTTCACCTTCGACACGGACCGGGCCGTCGCCTGGGTCGAGCGGATGAAGGACCTCTACGCCAAGGGCGCCATGCCCAAGGAGTCCCTCCTGAAGGCCGACGACATCAACCAGCTCTACGGCGCCGGCAAACTCGTCTTCGGCCCCGGCTCCCCGGGCTTCGTCCGCGACATCAGGCAGAACGCCCCGCAGGTCTACGAACGCACCGCGGTCGCCGGCGCCGTCACCGGCACCCTCGGCCACATCGGCATCTACGCCCAGTCCCTCGGCATCCGCAAGGACACCAGGCACCCGGACGCGGCGGCCGAGTTCGCCAAGTGGGTCACCAACGGCCCCAACCAGGTGGAGTTCTCGAAGAACGCCACCATCTACCCCTCCAACGCCAAGGGCCTGGCCGACCCGCGCTTCGCCGACCGGGGCGACGGCAAGGACGCCGAGACCCTGGCCCGGGCCGTCGGCGCGGAGCAGCTGAAGACGGCGGACCTCGACGCCAACACCCCCGTCCAGTGGACCAACCAGGTCGGCGACGCGGTGGTGCGGGAGGTGCAGCGGGCCATCCAGGGCGAGCAGGACGCCCGGACGGCGGTGCGCCGGGCCCAGGGGGAGGCCAACCGGCTGCTGGCCGCCGGGACGCGCAGGTGACCGCTCCCGCCCCGGCGGCGCCCGCCCCGGTGCGGGACCGCCGCGCCGGGAAGCGCCGCCGCCGGGCGGAAGGCGCCATGGGAGCCGACCCTGGCCTCGTCCACCGCAGGTGGTGGACCCCCTACCTGTTCCTCGCCCCGGGCCTGGTGATGGTGGCCCTGTTCAGCGTCTGGCCGTTCCTCAACACCGTCGTGCTGTCCTTCACCGACGCCCGGATCCTGAGCGGCGGCTCCTTCGTCGGCCTCGACAACTACGCCCGCGCCCTCGCCGACCCCGACTTCTGGACCGCAACCGGCAACAGCGTGCTGTACCTGCTGGTCGTCGTCCCCTGCCTGGTCCTGCTGCCGCTGGCCCTCGCGGTCCTCGTCCAGACGAAGGTCCCCGGCATCGGCCTCTTCCGCTCCGCCTTCTACACCCCGGTGATCGCCTCGGCCGTCGTCGTCGGCCTGATCTGGCAGTGGGTGCTGCGCAGTGACGGACTGGTCAACACCGTCTTCGAGGCGCTCGGCGTCATCTCCGAGCCGGTCCCCTTCCTCACCGACAGCACCATGCTGCTCTTCTCCGCCATGCTCGTGACCGTGTGGAAGGGCCTCGGCTACTACATGGTCTTCTACCTGGCCGCCCTCGGGAACGTCCCCGCCTCCCTCCACGAGGCCGCCGCCCTCGACGGCGCCGGACCCGTACGCCGCTTCTTCAGCATCACGATCCCGCAGGTGAAGCCGATGATGCTGCTCGTCGGCACGCTCTCCGCGATCTCCGCCCTGCGCGTCTTCACCGAGATCTACGTACTCGGCGGCGAGAGCGGCGGCCCCGGCGGCGGCGCCCGCACCCTGCCCTTCCTCATCCGGCAGGTCGGCCTCGGCTTCGCCGGGGAGACCGGCTACGCCTGCGCCGTCTCCCTGCTGCTGTTCCTGCTGACCCTGGTCTTCAGCCTGCTGGGCCACCGCCTGTCGAAGGGGGACGGGAGTTGAGCGCCACCGGGACCGGCCGCGGGCGCCGCCGGGGCGGCCTCGCCGTCCGCTACGCCGTGCTGCTGCTCACGCTCGTGCTGATGGTCGGGCCGATCGTCTGGCAGTTCCTGACCTCGGTCCGCGGCCGCACCGAGAACGTGTACGACGGGCTGCTGCCCTCGCACCCCACCTTCGACAACTACCTGCGCGTCGCCGAGTCCTTCCCGCTCGCCCAGTACGTGGGCAACACCCTGCTGGTGGCGCTGCTCGCGGTCGCCTCCAACGCGCTGTTCGCGGCCATGGGCGGCTACGCCCTCTCCCGGGCCGGCTGGAAGGGCCGCAGGGCCGTCTCCACCGTCCTCGTGGCGACCCTGATGTTCCCCTTCGAGTCCGTGATGATCTCGATGTTCCTCACGGTCCGCGGGATGGGCCTGGTCGACACCCTCGTCGGGGTCTGGCTGCCCGGCGCCGTGTCCGTGCTCAACGTGATGATCATGCGGGCGGCGTTCCTCGCCGTCCCCCGGGAGATCGAGGAGGCCGCCGTCCTGGACGGCGCGGGGGAGTGGACCCGCTTCACCCGGGTGTTCCTCCCCGGAGCCCGGGGCGCGCTGGCCGTCGTCTGCATCACCAGCTTCATGGGCGCCTGGGACGACTTCCTGTGGCCCCTGCTGGTCCTCACCGACAGCGACCACTACACCCTCCAGCTCGGCCTGAAGACCCTGGCCGGGGCCACCACGACCAGCGACCAGCGGATCGTCGCGGCGGGCGCGATGACCGCGCTCGTCCCGATGGTGCTGCTCTTCCTGTTCCTCCAGCGTTTCTTCTTCAAGGGAGTGGGCGAGGGGGCCGTCAAGACCTGACCGCCCCCCGTCCCCACCCGTCCCCGCCCCGCCCTCCGACGTCCCCGAACGAGCTCCTGGAGCCGCCTCGTGCACGACGACCGCAGCATCACCGAACACCGCCTCCGCCGGGTCCTCAGGGAGCGCATCCGGCCCGCCGTCCACTCGCGCCCCGTCCCCCTCGCCGTCGAGCGCTGGGAGGCCCCCGGCGAACCGGTCCCGGTCGCCGAGGCGCTGGCCGCCCCGTACGGCCCCTGCGCGGCGGGCGACGCCTGGGGGCCGGCCTGGGGCACCACCTGGTTCAGGGTCACCGGGGAGGTGCCCGCCGACTGGGCCGGCCGGACCGTCGAGGCCGTCCTCGACCTCGGCTTCGACCGGATGATGCCCGGCTTCCAGTGCGAGGGACTGGTCCACCGGGCCGACGGCAGCGAGGTCAAGGCCCTCAACCCGTACAACGACTGGGTACGGGTGGCCGACGCCGCGGCGGGCGGCGAGCGGATCGAGTGGTACGTCGAGGCCGCCTCCAACCCCGTCCTGGTCGAGCACGCCCCCACCTACGAGGGCGACCGGCTGACCAGCGGTGACCAGCCGCTGTACCGGCTGGCCCGGATGGACCTCACCGTCTTCGAGGCCGAGGTCTGGGAGCTCGTCCAGGACCTCGACGTCCTCGCCGAACTGATGCCCCAGCTCGGCGAGGACGACGCACGGCGCCACGAGATCCTGCGCGCGGTCGAGTCCGCCCTCGACGAGGTCGACCTCGCCGACGTCGCCGGGACGGCCGCCGCCGCCCGCGCGCGCCTCGCCGGGGTGCTGGCCGCCCCGGCGAACGCCTCCGCGCACCGGATCAGCGCGGTCGGCCACTCCCACATCGACTCGGCCTGGCTCTGGCCGCTGCGCGAGACCGTCCGCAAGGTGTCGCGGACCACCTCCAACATGGTGGCCCTGATGGACGAGCACCCCGAGTTCGTCTTCGCCATGTCGCAGGCCCAGCAGCTCGACTGGGTCAAGACCCACCGGCCCGAACTCTTCGAACGGGTCAAGAAGAAGATCGCCGACGGGCAGTTCGTCCCCGTCGGCGGCATGTGGGTGGAGTCCGACACCAACATGGTCGGCGGCGAGGCCATGGCCCGCCAGTTCCTCTACGGCAAGAAGTTCTTCCTGGACGAGTTCGGCATCGAGACCCGCAACGTCTGGCTGCCCGACTCCTTCGGCTACACCGCGGCCATGCCGCAGCTCGTCAGGCTCTCCGGCGCGCAGTGGTTCCTGACCCAGAAGATCTGCTGGTCCCAGATGAACACCTTCCCCCACCACACCTTCTGGTGGGAGGGCATCGACGGCACCCGCGTCTTCACGCACTTCCCGCCCGTCGACACCTACAACAGCGACCTCGGCGGCGCCCAGCTGGCCCACGCCGCCCGCAACTACCGTGAGAAGGGCCGCGGTTCGCGCTCCCTGGTGCCCTTCGGCTGGGGCGACGGCGGGGGCGGCCCCACCCGCGAGATGCTGGCCCGGGCCCGCAGGCAGCGGGACCTCGAAGGCTCCCCGCGCGTGGAGATCGAGCGGCCCGACGCCTTCTTCGAGAAGGCCCGCGCCGAGTACGAGGACGCCCCCGTCTGGGCCGGCGAGCTCTACCTGGAGCTCCACCGCGGCACCTACACCTCGCAGGCCCGCACCAAACAGGGCAACCGGCGCAGCGAGTCCCTGCTGCGCGAGGCCGAACTGTGGGGGGCGACCGCCGCGGTCCGCGTACCGGGCTTCGGCTACCCGTACGAGGACCTGGAGCGCCTCTGGAAGACCGTCCTGCTGCACCAGTTCCACGACATCCTGCCCGGCTCCTCCATCGCCTGGGTGCACCGCGAGGCCCGCGCCACGTACGACAGGGTGCGCGAGGAGCTGACCGCGATCACCCTCGCGGCGCAGACCGCCCTCGCCGGCACGGGAGAGGAGGAACTGGTCTTCAACTGCGCCCCGCACGAGCGGCGCGGAGTCCCGGCCGGCGGCGCGGGCCGGGCGCGCGCGGCCGAGCAGCCGGTCACGGTGGAGGAGCGGCACGGCGGCGGGCACGTCCTGGCCAACGGGCGGCTGCTGGTGGAGGTCGACGGGCGGGGCCTGATCGTCTCCGCGTACGACCTGGAGGAGGGGCGCGAGGCGCTCGCCCCGGGAAGCGCCGCGAACCTGCTCCAGATCCACCCCGACTTCCCGAACATGTGGGACGCCTGGGACGTCGACGCCTTCTACCGCAACAAGGTCACCGACCTCACCGCCGTCGACTCCCTGGAGGTCACCGGGCGGGGCCCGGACGCCTGCACCGTCACGGTCACCCGCTCCTTCGGCTCCTCCGCCGTCACCCAGACCGTCACCCTGCGGGCCGGGGCCAAGACCGTGGACATCGCCACCGACGTGGACTGGCACGAGACGGAGAAGTTCCTCAAGGCCGCGTTCCCGCTCGACGTCAAGGCCGAACGGACCGCCTCCGAGACCCAGTTCGGGCACGTGTACCGGGCCACCCACACCAACACCTCCTGGGAGGCCGCCAAGTTCGAGATCTGCGCCCACCGCTGGATCCACGCGGAGGAACCCGGCTGGGGCGTGGCGCTGCTCAACGACTCCACGTACGGCCACGACGTCACCCGCCAGGTCCGGGCCGACGGCGGCCAGACCACCACCGTCCGGCTCTCCCTGCTGCGCGCCCCCCGCTACCCGGACCCGGAGACCGACCAGGGGCGGCACACCCTGCGCTTCTCCCTCGCGCCCGGCGCCGGGATCGGGGACGCGGTGCGCGAGGGGCACGCGTTCAACCTGCCCGAGCGGGTCCTGCGGGGCGCGGGGCCGGTGGCCCCGCTGCTGGCCGTCGACCGCGACGCGGTGGTGGTGGAGGCGGTCAAGCTGGCGGAGGACCGTTCCGGGGACGTGGTCGTGCGGCTGTACGAGTCCCGGGGCGGCCGGGCCAAGGCCGTGCTGCGGCCCGGCTTCGCGGTCGCGGAGGCGGTCGAGAGCGACCTCCTGGAGCGCCCGCTGCCGGGCACGGCGGTCGGCGCCCCCGCCCCGGACGGCGGGATCGCCCTCACCCTGCGGCCGTTCCAGATCGTCACGGTCCGCCTCCGGCGGGCGTGAGGGCCGCGGAGCCGGGCCGGCCGGGGCCCGGCTCCGCCCCGTTCATCCGGTCGGCCGAGCAACGCAGGCCGCCGGGGCTCCGCCGGGCAAGGCTGTGGGGAGGACCGCCACCACCGCACAGACGAGGACCGCCCCATGTCCCACAGCCGACGGATCAGCACCATCGTGGGGGTCGCGGCGCTGCTGCTGACCGCCTCCGCCTGCTCCGGCCTGGGCCGGAGCACCGTGGGCATGCTCACGTTCCGCGGGCACGACTCACCGGTCGAGCTGAGCTACTCCAACACCCTGGTCCGGGGCTGCCACAAGATCGGCATCCCGAAGGGGGCCACCCACGTGGAGAACAACACCCTCGTGGACATCGTCCTGTACCGGACCGAGAACTGCGGCAAGGCCGAGGCCGCGCGGGGCGAGGGTGCCGACGGCGTCTACGTGGCCACGACGCTCTCGAACGTGACCGCCCCGCACAGCCTGCCCTGGCGCAGCTTCAGGGTCATCCACTGACGGGCCCCGGCACGGGCCGCGGCGTGAACTGCGCCACACTCGCGGCGGCGTGCGCCCACGGGCCCGGGATTCCCGGCCCGTGGGCGCGCACCGGGTTATGCGCTTAGTTGCAAAACCCGGCCCTCCTCGCTAGAACAGGTTCACCACCCCCGCGCGAGGAGGCGCCCCCTCATGAGTTCCCAGAGCCGGTACCCGCACCTGCTGAGCCCCCTGGACCTCGGCTTCACCACCTTGCCGAACCGCGTGATCATGGGGTCGATGCACACCGGCCTCGAAGAGCACGCGCACGGCTTCGAGCGCCTGGCCGCCTTCTACGCCGAGCGCGCCCGCGGCGGCGCCGGCCTGATCGTCACCGGCGGCATATCGCCCAACGACGCCGGACGCCCCTTCGAGGGCGGCTCCCGCCTCACCACCGAGGAGGAGGCCGCAGAGCACCGCGTGATCACCGACGCGGTGCACGCCGAGGGCGGGAAGATCGCGATGCAGATCCTCCACTTCGGCCGCTACGCCTACCACAAGGACCTCGTCGCCCCCAGCGCGATCCAGGCCCCCATCAGCCCCTTCGTCCCGAACGAGCTCACCGACGCCGAGGTCGAGGGCACCATCGAGGACTTCGTCCGCGCCGCCCGCCTCGCCAGGCTCGCCGGCTACGACGGCGTGGAGATCATGGGCTCCGAGGGCTACCTGGTCAACGAGTTCATCGCCGCCGCCACCAACAAGCGCACCGACCGCTGGGGCGGCGCGTACGAGAACCGCGTGCGCTTCCCGCTGGAGATCGTCCGGCGCACCCGCGCCGCCGTCGGCGACGACTTCATCCTGATCTACCGGCTCTCCATGCTGGACCTGATCCCCGGCGGCTCCACCCTCGACGAGGTCGTCCACCTCGCCAAGGAGATCGAGGCCGCCGGCGCCACCATCATCAACACCGGCATCGGCTGGCACGAGGCCCGCATCCCCACCATCGCGACCTCCGTCCCGCGCGGCGCCTACACCTGGGTCACCAAGCGGCTGATGGGCGCCGTCAGCGTGCCGCTCGTCACCAGCAACCGCATCAACACCCCCGAGAAGGCCGAGGAGATCCTCGCCGACGGCCGAGCGGACCTGGTCTCCCTCGCCCGCCCCTTCCTCGCCGACGCCGACTTCGTCGCCAAGGCCGCCGCCGGGCGCTCCGAGACCATCAACACCTGCATCGGCTGCAACCAGGCCTGCCTCGACCACACCTTCAGCGGCAAGATCACCAGCTGCCTGGTCAACCCGCGCGCCTGCCACGAGACCGAGCTCGTGCTCTCGCCCACCCGGACGAAGAAGCGCGTCGCCGTCGTCGGCGCCGGCCCGGCCGGCCTCGCCTGTGCGGTCACCGCCGCCGAACGCGGCCACGCCGTCACCCTCTTCGAGGCCTCCGGACACATCGGCGGCCAGCTCGACGTGGCCCGCCGCATCCCGGGCAAGGAGGAGTTCGAGGAGACCATCCGCTACTTCGGCACCCAGCTCGCCGCCCGCGACATCGACGTCCGCCTCGACACCCGCGCCGACGTAGACACCCTGCGCGGCTACGACGAGGTAGTCGTCGCAACCGGCGTCACCCCCCGCACCCCCGCCATCGAGGGCGCGGACCGCGACAACGTCGTCAGCTACCTCGACGTCCTGCGCGACGGCGCCCCCGTCGGGCAGCGCGTGGCCGTCGTCGGCGCCGGCGGCATCGGCTTCGACGTCGCCGAGTACCTCACCGACAGCGGCGAGGGCGCCTCCCAGGACCCCGAGGTCTACTTCCGGCACTGGGGCGTCGACACCGCGTACGCCGGTCCCGGCGGCCTCACCGCCCCCGAGCGGCCCGCCGCCCCCCGCCAGGTCACCCTGCTCCAGCGCAAGACCACCAAGGTCGGCGCCGGGCTCGGCACCACCACCGGCTGGATCCACCGCGCGGAGCTCAAGCACCGCGGCGTCGTCTCGGTCGCCGGGGCCACGTACGAGCGGATCGACGACGAGGGCCTGCACATCACCGTCGGCGGCGAACCGCACCTCGTGCCCGCCGACACCGTCGTCCTGTGCACCGGCCAGGAGCCGCGCCGCGACCTGTACGAGGCGCTGCGCGCCGAGGGCGTCGAGGCGCACCTGATCGGCGGCGCCGACGTCGCCGCCGAACTCGACGCCAAGCGCGCCATCCGCCAGGGCACCGAACTGGCGGCCTCCCTCTGAGGGTTGCCGTGGCTTGTGGCGGCCCGCTCCGGGCCGCCACAATCACCGGGTGACGTTGACACCGGCAGACGCGGAAAAGATCCTGGGCGACAACTTCGCCCCCTGGGTGCTGGCCCTCGGCCTCACCGTCGAGGAGACCGGCGAACGGCACGCCGTCCTGCGGCTGCCCTGGTCGGACTCCCTGGCCCGCGACGGCGGCGGCCTGTCCGGCCAGGCCCTGATGGCCGCCGCCGACACCGCCACCGTCATCGCGATCTCCGCCGCGCGCGGGGCGTACGGCCCGATGACCACCGTCCAGCAGTCGACCAGCTTCCAGCGCCCGGTCGTCGCCGCCGACGTGCTGATCGACGTACGCGTCACCAAGCTGGGCAGGCGCATGGCCTTCGCCGACGTGACCATGACCCCCGAAGGGGCCGCGGACCCGGCGGCGAAGGCCTCCACGGTCTACGCCCTGCTCGGCTGACCCGGCGGCGCCAGAACCGGCGGCGTCAGAACCGCGGCGGACCGGCCGGGAACGGCAGAGGCTTCGGCGCCGGCAGCACGTCCTGCCGCTGCGCCGGGGCCGGGGCGGCCCGGCAGGTCACGTCCCGGGCGGGCAGCCGGCCCGTGGTCAGGTAGGAGTTGACCGGGGCGTTGGCGCAGGAGCCCGGGTCGGCCAGGTACACGCCGTGGCCCTCCCCGCCCATCGCGAGCACCATCCGCGAGCCCTTCAGGGACCGGTGCAGCCCCTGCCCGCTCACGAGCGGGGTCTGCGAGTCCCACTCGTTCTGCACGGTCAGCACGTTCGCCCGGGTCTTCATGGGAGTGGCCGCCTCGACGGGGCGCTGCCAGAAGGCACAGGGCTTGATGTTGGAGGCGATGTCCCCGTACAGCGGGTACCGGGCCTTGTCCCGCGCCGCGTCCCGCGCGTACTGGCCGGGATCGCGCGGCCAGGCCCCGGTGTCCCCGCACAGCACGGACCAGAAGACGGCCGTGCCGTTGTCGGAGGCCGGATCCGCCACGCGCAGCAGCTCCCTCAGGTCCGGCACGGCCGGGCCGACGGGCTGCGGGGCGCCTTCGGAGGCCGCCTTGAGCGCGGCGACGAGGGGAGCCGCCTGCTGCGGGTAGAAGAACAGGCCCCGGGCCGAGCGGATGTCGTCACCCGTCAGCTTCATGCCCTGGAACTCGATCGGCTCGCGGTCGGCGCGGGCCACCAGCCCCCAGAACGTCGCCGACACCGCCTGCGGAGTCGCACCGAGCCGGTACTCGCCGTCCCGCTCCGCCGTCCACCGCGTCCACCGGGCGAACGCGGGCTCGGCCTCCGTGGCCCACACCTGGATCATCCCGCGCCAGAGCAGCTGCGGGTCCACCCCGCTGTCCAGTACGAAGCGGTCGGTGCGGGAGGGGAACATCTGGGTGTAGACCGCGCCGAGGTACGTCCCGTACGAGTAGCCCACGTAGGAGAGCTTCCGCTCGCCCAGCGCGGCGCGGATCGAGTCCATGTCGCGGGCCGTGTTGCGGGTGGTGATGTACGGGAGGACCGCGCCGGCCTTCTCCCGGCACTTGTCCGCGACGGTGCGCGCCCAGGCGACGTCGGACGGGAACGTCTCGGGACGGTACGCGCGGTCGAAGTTCTGCTCCGCCTCGGTCAGTCCGCAGGTGATCGGGCTGCTGCCCCCCACGCCGCGCGGGTCGAAGCCGATCAGGTCGTAGCGGTCCCTGACCTCCTTCGGCATGGCCTCGTCCATCATCAGCGGCAGGTCCAGCCCCGAGCCGCCGGGCCCGCCGGGGTTCAGCAGCATGATCCCGTGCCGTTTGGCCGGGTCCTGGCTCTTGATCCGGGATATGGCGAGGTCGATGGCCGCGCCGCGGGGCCGCTGGTAGTCGAGCGGCACCTTGATGGTCGCGCACTCGTACGCGGCCGGCCGGTCCGGGCTGCAGCGGTGCCAGGCGGGCCGCTGCGGCTGGTAGTCCGCGGGGGCGGGGTCGGCCGCCGCCTGGGTGGCGGCGAGCAGGGGGAGGGCGGTCGCGAGGAGTCCGGCGGTGGCGAGCAGGGGCGCGAGGCGTTTCATGCGCACGAAGAGCCGTTCCTTTCGGAGAGGGGCGATTCCGTGCCCACCTTGGAGTACGCGGGTGGTGGGGCGAATCCCCCCTCAGGGCGGCTCTCGTGCTCCTCCGTACAACTCGCGAATGAGGGAAATTCCGGACAACTGGCCGACGCGCCGCGCCTGTTGCGGCAGCGGGAGCGCCGTCGTCGGGCCCGTCCCGGAGTCAGTGCCCGCCGTGCTCCTCGCCCGTCTCCACCGTGCCGCCGAGCCGTTCGCGCAGCGAGGTCAGGGCCTCGGGCGACTGGGCGGTGACCACCCAGCGGTTCCCCACCAGGTAGACCCCGCCGTACACCCGCGTCTCCGCCAGCCAGGAGCGCAGGCCCTCCTCGGCGGCGAAGGTGGTCAGCCGGTAGGCGCCCTGCCCGGTCTCGCAGGCCCCCTGGCGCAGTTCGTCGGCCTGGGTGCTCAACTCGGCGGTGCAGCCCAGGGCGGAGGCGAGTTCCTCCACCGTGGCGGTCCTCCCGGCCGGGCTCCCGCCCGCGTGGGCCGCGTGGGCCGCCGCACCGGTGTGCGCGGGGGGTTCCGTGGCGCAGCCGCCGGCCAGCAGCGCACCGCACAGCGCGGCACCGGCCGCGAGGAGCCGGCGGGTTCGGCGGTCGGACGGGGGCATGGCGACCTCACTGGGAGCGATCGGGAGAGGGAGGAGGGGGTGTGGTGCCCGGCGGGGAGGGGAGGGGGACCGGGCACCACGGCTCATGGGTGTTCCGGCCGGCTCAGCCGGCCGCCTTCTTCCCCTTGTCGGTGACGGCCCACCAGAGGTTCTGCTTGCCCTGCCCGTTGACGTCACCGGGCGCCTTGTCACCGGTGAACGTGTAGACCGGCCAGCAGTCGATGGTCAGCTGCTCGCTCCCGTCGGGCCTTTTCACCGACCCGACCAATTTGGCGTCGATTCCCGAGACCTGCGTCTTGTCGACGGGCGGGGCGGGCTTCCAGGTGTCCGTGCAGGAATCCACGCAGCCGATTTTCATCGGCCAGGCGCTGTCCTTGTCGAACCGGTAGAGGGTCCATCCCTCGGCATTCTGGATGATGTTTCCGAGCCGGTCGTTCTTCCGTACCGAAAGCGCGACCTTCGCCGCTTCCTTCGCTCCTCCTCCCTGTTCCATTCCGTGCCCCTGCATTTCCGTCCCGGTTCCGGTGCCAGTACCGGTGCCGGCACCCGTTCCCGCTCCCTTTCCGGCGGCGGCCCATTTCCCGTCGGGTCCCAGCACGTGCCAGGTGCCGCCGACGCCCTCGCCGAGGGCGTCGCCCGCCTTGGTGTCCTTGGCGTAGCGGTACACCGGCCAGCCCCCGAGCGTCAGCTGCTTGCTGCCGTCGGACCGGGTGACCGAACCGAGCAGGGCCGCGTCGACGCCCGCCCCCGCCGAGGCGTCGTCCGCCGGCACCACCGGCCAGGCCTTGGCGCAGTCGCCCTCGCAGTTGGACTTGGGCGGCTTCGCGGTGTCCTTGTCGAATCGGTAGAGCGTGAACCCGTCGCCGTCGGCGACCCCGGAGCCCACGTTCGCCATCTCCCGAACCTGGAGCTTCCCGGCCGGCCCGCTCTGCCCGCCGCCGGCCGCCGGGTTGGCGCCGGAGCCCTCGCCGTAACCCGATCCGGATCCCGCCCCGTACCCCGAACCCCCGTCGTTCCCGTATGCGCCGAGCTGTTTCCCGGAACCCGCCGGCTGGACCGCGTCCGCCTTCGAAGAGGGTTTGTCGGCAGCACCGCAGCCGGCCGTCAGCAGCAATACCGCGACCGCGGATCCGGCGATTATCTCCCGGCGCATTGTCTTCACGATCTCTCCTTGGGATTCGGTGCCGTCGTGCTCTTTGCCTGCGGTCATTGATACGGGGAGAACGGCGGCCGGAGCGGATATCCACGGGAATTTGTCAGATCGCGCCAAGAATGAACTCGGGGGCGACCCGCGCACGTGCGCCCGCTCATTCCTGGATGCGCAGCGCGAGGGCCGGGCAGCGCCGCACCGCCCGCAGCGCCTTGGGCCGCAGGTGGCCCGGCACCGGCATGGACGCCTCCGCCGGGTAGCCGTCCGCGTCGAGCCGTACGACGTCGGGCAGGACGTCCACGCACAGCCCGTGCCCCTTGCACAGGGTCCAGTCCACCACCAGCCGCTCCGGCGGGCTCTCGTCCATCGGCAGCGGCAGCGCCCCCACGATCCGCCGCCCGCAGCCGCTGCCGAGGGCGTGGTCGCGGAACTCCTCGGGGAACGCGGCCAGCGCCGAGGCCACGAAGTGCGAGGTGCCGTCGGGATGGCTGCACGCCCCCCGCCCCCGAACGGCCTTCAGCCGCGCCTCCACCGCGTCGAGGGCGCCGCGGCCGCCGCCCCGCACGGCGTCCTCCAGTACGTCGGCCAGCCCGGGCAGGCCCCGTACGCAGGGCCCGCACTGCCCGGCCGACTCCTTCGCCATCCAGCGCGTCACCCGCGCGACCTCGCCGGCCGGACAGGTGTCCTCCGGCAGCGGCAGCACCGCCCCCGCCCCCAGCACCGCGCCGAAGGCGGACAGCGAACCCCGGGACACGTCCGCAGAGCGGGCCGCCCCGGGATCCAGCCAGCGGCCGTGGTACCCGCCGACCAGAACCCCCTGCCCGGTACGGGTGCCGCACAGGTCCAGGACGTAGGCCAGCGAGGTCCCCGTCGGGGTCTCCACCACCGTCTGCCCGGCGACGGTCAGCAGCACGGTGCCCGGCTCCGACGGCAGCCCGGCCGCCCGGTAGTCGGGGGCGCCCATCCGGGCGGCGACGGCGAGCTGCGCGTAGGTCTCGGTGTTCGACAGCAGCGTCGGCACCCCGCCCAGCCCCCGTTCGCTGGTGCGCACCCGCCGCCCGGACGGCAGGGCGGCCCCGCCGTTCAGTCCGCCCACCATGGCGGTGCCCTCGCCGGTCACGAACCGCTCGGGCAGCCGTGCCACGCGTACCCGGCGGCCGCCCGGCCCCCGTTCGGCGACGGCGTCCCGCACCGAGCGCTCCACGTCCGCCCGGGTGACGGCCACCACCACCTCCTCCGCGGCGACCGCGGCGGCGGCCAGCAGGGCGCCGTCGAGCACCAGGTGCGGGGCGTGCAGCAGCAGCGCCTTGTCCTTGAGGCAACTCGGCTCCCCCTCGCTGCCGTTGACCACCACGGCCGTCGGCCCCTCCCGCTCCCGGGCGGACCCGATGACGGCCCGCAGCTTCCGGGCGAAGGGGAAGCCGGCTCCGCCGCGGCCCCGCAGGTCGATGTCGGCGGCCAGGCCGACGAGTTCGTCCGGCGCGTAGCGCGGCAGCGGGCCGTGCGCCGCCAGATGGGCCTCGCGGTCGAGCCGCGGGTCCCGGTCGAGCCCGGCCAGCAGCCGGGGGGTGCCCACGCAGCCGAGGCCGGGGCGCGCGGGTCCGCTCACGACCACCGCTCCCCGTCGCCGAGCGGCCCGGACCGCCGGTCGGCGCCGGGGCCGGCCGCGGCGGCCGCGTACGGCGCGCGCCCGGGCCGCTGCGGCTGCGCCGCAGGTCCGGGGGAAGCGCTCCGGCGGGGACGTACCAGGAGGTCCGCGAGCGGCACGTCCTGGATGAAGAACGGGCGTACGCGCGGGGGTTGGGTGGACGCGTCCGCGCCGCGGGTGTTCTGCGGGACGGACGGCTGCCAGGCCGCGCCGAGCCCGCGGGCCCTGAGCCGGAACGCGAGCAGGGCGATGACCCCGGCCAGGCACAGCCCGTAGGCCGCCGTCACCCAGGTGTCGGCGGCGCGTCCGGCCTTCAGCCCGTGCAGCAGAGACGCGCCCCACGCCGGGTACGCGCCGATGTGCAGGGCCCGCCACCACAGGGAGCGGCTCTTGGTGGCGAACACACTACGCAGGGCTCCGGAGGCGGCCACCGCCACGAAGAGATATCCGGCCAGGGTGCCCAGGCCGATGACGACGGGTCGGTCCGAGTCCGCGAACGGAACGGCGGCGGCGGCCGCGTCCGCCTGCTTCTCGGCCACCTTCACCCAGATGTGCAGGCCGAGGAAGCCCAGGCCGGCCACGGCCAGGCCCCGGTGCACGCCCTGGGCCAGCAGCCGGTGGCCCGACCCGAGCAGCACCCGGTCGGTGGCGACCAGCCCCCACAGGACGGTTGAGGTCAGGCAGACGAGCGAGAGCACGCCCGCGCCGAAGTCGAGGAACTCCCACAGGCGGGTCAGGGCGCCCGCGCGGGCCGCCACGAGGAGCGAGACGAGGGCCGCGCCGGCGGCGCACAGCGCGCTGGCGCGCACTCTTCCGGCGGCGGGCAGCAGTGAGGGCCGCCGGACGGCCCGCCGCCCGGCGGCCGGAGCCGCGGCGGCCTCCGCCGCGTGGCGACTCCTGCGTCGGGCCCTGTGGGAGCGGGGTATGTGCGGCTGGGGCAGGGGCATGCGGTTCTCCTGAGCACCCGGGCTCCGAGCGGTCCACCTCGCGCTCGGCACCCGGGGGTTGGGGGACGGTGACGGCCGGCAGCGCTGCGAATTCCCGCGCCGGCCGAGGGGCTCGGGGGCCGGAGTGCAGCAGCATCGTGGAGCTACGCAGCATCTCCACAGGATTTATCGAAACGTGATAATTTCTCGCACCGCGTCTACAGCGCATCGAACAACCCCGGAAGATTCCCCTCCAGTGGAGGTTGCGACAGGCCACCGCCTCGTCGGCCATCCAAGCGTCCCCGGCGGCAAAAACAAGGCAAACCCGTGGGACCGAAAGTGGCCGGAACCCTCCAGAAGGGGACGTGGTGGCTGCAACTCTCTTGGCAGACAGGGCTGTTGGTGAAACCGGCAATCCTGGCGGGCCTGTCACCCCTGCACCGGACAGGCCTCACCCCGGCAAGAACGAGGAAACGATGTGCGAACTTCTGAACCGCATCTGGTCCCGCCCGCGCGGAGAGTGGACCCGCGTCCTGCGCAGGGAACTCCCCGCGCTGGCCGCGGAGATAGTGGAGGAGCTTCTGCATGGAATTCCGGAATTTTCCGCCCTTGTCGATGACAACGATGCCATCGACGACGATTTGCTCCGGCTGAGGGTGGAAGAGGCCCTGCTCTCCGCCCTCGGCTACCACGACGACCGCGACGACCACGAGTGCGACGACGGCCGCGACCCGCGGTGCGCCGACCCCGTGCCGGACCCCGTCGAGGACCCCGCGCCGGAACCCGACGACCGCCACGACGGCCGCGTCGAAGAACCGCGGGGGGCCGCCCGGGAACACGTACGGGACCACGTACGCGAACCCGCGCGCGAGCACGGGCACGAGCGCCCCGACGCCGGACACGCCCCGGGCCACCCGCTCCGGCAGGTGCCCGCCGCCCCGCCGGACCGGGCCCGCCAGGAACTCTTCAGGGCCCTCACCGACGACCGGACCGCGTGCGAGAACTCCCTCGCCGAACTCGCCGAGGCCGCCCACTGGCCCCTCCCGCCCGCGGTACGGGCCATCGCCCTGGCCACCCCCGGCGAGACGCAGCAGCTGGCGGCCGTACTCGACGACGCCCTCGCCGGCATGTTCGCCGGCCGGCCCTGCCTGCTGCTCCCCAGCCCCGACCCCGACGCCCGCGCCGCCCTCGAACTCCCCCTGCGCGGCAGGTTCGCGGCCGTCGGCCACGCCGTCGCCCCGCGCGACACGGCCTCCTCGCTGCGCTGGGCGCTGCGCCTGCTGACCCTGACGCCGGCCCGCGGCGGCCTGGACGCGCGGGCCGTTTTCGTCGACGACCACCTCTCGACCCTCCTGCTGCTCCAGGACGAACCCCTCGCCCACGCCCTGGCCGCGCGCTGGCTCAAGCCGCTCGCCGACCTCACGCCCCGTCAGAGCGAGCGTCTGGAGGTCACGTTGCTCGCCTGGCTGGAGGGCGGCGGCGCCCCCGAGGCGGCCAAGGCGCTGAGCGTGCACCCGCAGACGGTGCGCTACCGGATGCGGCAGCTGGAGAAGCTCTTCGGGCCCGGACTGCGCGACCCCCGGACCCGCTTCGAACTGGAGATGGCCCTGCGCAGCCGTCGGCTGATGGCCCAGGTGCGCCGCCAGAACTCGCGCGGCGGCCGCAGGAACGGCCGTGTGGTCACCGCCGACTTCACCCCCCTGGTCGTCGGACGGATGGCCCGCGTCAACGGACTGTGAGCCGCGCGCTCCCCGCCCGGTGAACGCGCTGAGGGCGGTGGCCCGGAACCCCTCGGGTTCCGGGCCACCGCCCTGTCCGTCTCAGCTCCGTCAGCCCCGTCCGCCCCGAAGGCGACCGGTCCGGCTCAACGGCAGTTGCGTCCGCCGTTGATGCAGCCCACGGCCCTCGACATCAGACCGTCCGACATCACGTTGATGAAGTCGCCGTGGTCGGTCACCGGCTTGTGCAGCTGCTCCGGGAAGCTGTCCACCGCGATCCGCGCCCCCGGCTGGACCCCGTACGTGATCCGCTGGACCAGCTGCGGGATCGCCGTGAAGCCCTTCTTGCAGCGCCCGTTCCGGTCCGCGAAGTCCACGTGGGTGCGGTGGTTGGCGCTGTCGGTGTTGCGGCCGTCCCAGCAGCTCTGGAAGGTGAAGGTGCGCACCACGTCGCTGCCCTTCGGACAGACCGGGTACTTGTCCTTCAGCTGCCGGTCCTCGAAGCCGGTGCAGCTCCAGGAGGCGTTGGCGTTGGCCGTGCCGTTGCTGAAGGCCTTGGCGTCGCCCGTGATGATGCGCAGGAACCGCGGCATCGCCTTCACCTGGCCCACGGGACTGCCCTTGAAGCTGATCGTCACCTGCTTGGGCTTCAGGATCGTGCCCACGTTGGCGTCCTGCCCGCCGCCCGGGGCCTTGGCGTCCTTCTCCGCCCGCCCGTCGCGCAGCCGCAGCACCGGCCAGTAGTACGTGGACTGGTCGCCGTTGCCGCAGGTGGTCCCGGAGGCGGCGAGGCTGTCGTTGGTGGAGAAGGCGTCGGTGGTCTTGTTGCCGACGTAGTCGTGCATGTGGTGCGCACCGTTGGAGACGCCCGGCGCGACGATGACGTTGTCGGGGTTGAAGTGGCCGTTCTCGTTGCGGCCGCACTCGGAGCTGAAGGAGCCCCTGGACGCGCCCCCCGAGGGCGCGGGGTTGCGTACGTTCGGCTTGACCTTGGTGATGTCGACGAAGTCGCTCCTGGCCGGCCCGCCCTTCTGCCCGAAGCTCCGGGCGGCGTCCTGACCCGGAGCCGCGGCGGCGGCGGCGTCCGGCAGCGCCTCGTCCGCCGCCGCCGGGGCCTCCTTCATCTCGCACCCGCTCAGCTTGTCCAGCCCGTCCGGGCGGCCGGAGGAGCGGCCTATCGCGTCCGACACCCGGCTGATGGTCGTCGCGCGCTGGTCCCGGAGCCGGCCGAGGAGGGCGTCCTTCTGCGTCTTCCCCCGCACCTGACCGGACGCCAGCTGCCGGTAGGCGTCGGCCACCTGGACGTCCAGCCGGGCGAGGTTCTCGTCGACCTCGCCCCTGGCCTGGTCGGGGACCGAGGTGAGCCGGTCGCCCACGTCCGGGCAGTCGATCGTGGCCGTCACCTGTCCCGTACGGCCGTCCTGCCCGGCACTCGCGTTGCCGGCGACGACGGCGACCCCGCCACCGCCCAGCACCACGGCGGAGACCACCGCGAGGAGCTTGAACCGGGGGCGCCTGTGGCCCTTGTGACTCATGCGATCACTTCACTTCGTATCGTCGGTCGGACGTCTGAGGGGGCGCGGCGGCCCCGTGGTGGGAGGCCGGGGTGGGGGAGGCGGGCGCCGGGCCCGCGTCGGAGACGGAGTCGAAGTCGACCAGCCCGCTCTCCTCCAGGACCGTGATGTGGTCCAGCACGGTGGCGTTGGCCGAGGTGGCGAGGGAGCGCACCATCGAGTTCCGGGTCTGCGCCCGGATCTGCGCCAGCAGCGCGAACACCTTGCCGTGCGCGCGCCGCAGCAACTGGATGAACAGCCGCTCGTACTCGGCGTTCGGGGCGTTCGTCAGCTGGTTCAGCCACTCCTGCTGCTGGGCGCTCGGCTTGTCGGGCAGGTCCATGCCGAGGGCCTGGCCGACCTGGAGCACCTGCCGGTCCAGCTCGGTGTGCCCCTCCACCAGGTGCATCCCGGCGGTGCGCACCGAGGGCCGGGTCCCGCGCTGCTGCGCCTGCCGCCCCGCGGGCAGCTCCCACAGCCCGGCCAGCCTCACCTTGCGGACGAAGTCCCGGTCGGCGGCGGACAGGGGGCCGTACGCCGTGCTCATGGTCCCGGCGCCGTCGTCCTCGGTACCCGGCTTCGCGGCGGTCCCCGCTGCGGCGGCCGAAGCCCGGTCGCCGAACTTCGACACGGGGATCAGCAGCGCGATGAGCGTCACGGCCAGGGCGGCGATGACCAGACCGCTCCCGATCGTGTATCTCGTGGCCACCGACAAGCCGCTGACGGATCGCCGTCGCAATGACAGCACAGTGCCTCCTCGCTCCGTGGGCCGGCAGGAGGAGCGGGGCGGCAGCGGCGGCAGGCGCCCTGCGGTGCGCACCCGAACTCCTGGGGTGCCACGGGACGCTAGTGCCCCGTCCGGGGCCGCTGCGGAAGGACCATCACCATCGGATAAACATCCGGGGGATCCCCCGGAGGGCTGCTATCTTGCCGCGGTCCGCCGGTCGGGCGTGGTGTACGCGAAGTTCAGCGCTACCCGCCGCAGCCCGGCCCGGCGCAGCGCGGTCACCTGGTGGTCGGTGGTGTCGGCGCGCAGCAGGTACGCGTCCCCCGGCCGGTGGTGCGCCCGGTGCGCGACCTCGTCGGCCGCCGCCGGCAGGCCCGTGCCCCGGGGCCCGTACTGGAGCAGCCCGCCGTCCCGGGCCGATCCGGGAGCCTCGGAGAAGAGCACGAGGGCCAGCGGGTGGCCGTGGGTGTGCTCGCCGTGGGCGTCGTCGTGCCGGTGCAGGATGTCGATGACGTGCCGTTCCAGCGGATCGGCGACCGGCACGGCCTCCAGTGCGGAGACCGCGCGCACCAGCTCGATCAGCGCCGGGTCGTGGTAGACGCGCGGGATCAGCTCCGACTCTTCGGCGATCAGCAGTCCGCCGAGGGTGGTCATGGGCCGGGGCGCACCCCGGTCCTGGTGGGAGGCCATCGATTCGAGGCGCCGGATCTCGCGCCGCAACGGCACGAGACGGTCGGGCGGGACGAGCCCGGGGAGCGGTACGTAGCCCTCTGCGGCGAAGCGCTCGCGCAGGCCGCGGTGGTCGGCAGGCAGAAGCAGCACGAACCGTTACTACCCCGCGGCGCCGAACGCCGACCGGACGGCCCGGCAAGGCCATCCGGTCGGCGGCATCGATTACCCGTGGTGGCCCTCACGGCCGGGGCACAGGTCGAGCGGGTCGCACAGCATGACGACCTGGTAGGGGCCCTGCGCGCGATCCGTGCCGTGGGGTGCGAACCGCCACTGGGAGGGCTTGACGTGCCGGGTCCGGCCCGTCTTCTCCACATGGGCGTGCAGGGTGCGCGTCGCGGAGTCGTTCGTCTCCACCATGACCTCGTCCGCGGCGAGCGGGAAGTGGTCATGGAGCAGGCACAGGCCGAAGCGGTCCAGGTTCCCGTGCTTTTCGAGCACGTCGACGAGGTCCTGTACGAAAGCCGCGTCCGAGGGCCCCAGCCCTTCGGCCTCCTCGAAGCGGGGGAGCGGCTTCCTCGTGATGGTGGATTCCTTGGAATGGGTCATGACATGTCCCATGGGGTGTCGGCGGATCCCCGATGCCATCATCGACCGCCCGCAGGTCCCGTGCAATCCGGTTGGCGGCGGCCGAGGGGGTGAGTGCCGGGTGCCCCGTCCGCGTGTCCGGGTACGGCCGGTCCGTGCCGCGTGTTAAGGCCTTGAGGACGGGGTGCTGGACGAGGCGGTGCGGACGGGGCGCGATCGTGAAAACCCGGTGGTGGTTGCTTCTTCTACTGTTGATTTCCGTGCTGGTTGGGTGGGGAGGAGCGGCGCAGGCGCGCGCAGCGGCCCCCGACCCTTGCTGGCGGGAGCGGCTGACGCCGCGCAACGTGTCCGCCAGGCTCGATTTCGACTACCACAACCGCATTTACGCCCAGGTGACCTCGAACTTGACCGTCACTGTTCCGGTGGACGCGTGGCCCCTCGCGGAAGACCTGGCGAGCAGTGAGACATCGGCCGAATACAAGACCGCCATGCGCTGCCTGCTCCGCGACGACGACGAGGATCCGCGGAACCGGGAATGGCGATACCGCGATCCACTGGTAACGGTCCGGGGCGGCATGGTCACCGTGGATTACGAGGCGACGGCCTGGATCGAGCAGGCTCGGGGGTTCTGGCTCGGTCCGTGGAAGATCGAGGTCGATCCGAAGGGGGAGAAATGGGTGGTCCGTCTTCTGCCGCCCAGGTCGCTGGACCATGCCAAGTGGGGGCAGGTCGAAGTGAAATTGAACGGGCTCGAAGCCCACGACGTCTTCCCCGAGGTGACGTCCGCCGATCCGGTCCGGTTGGTGTGGTCCGACCCGGAATCCGTCAGGGTGCAGGTCTATGTGGATCCGCCCTGGCAGCGCTCATTCAACGTGGGGGAGAGGTGGTGGTCGCTGGGCTGGGTGGGCGTCGCCTCCTGGTGGGTGTTCACCTCGATCGTGATGGTGGTGGGCGTGTGGCGGGCCTGGCGGGAGAAGGGTTCCCGGCCGTCCGCCGAGTCGGGCCCCGAGGGCTGGGAGGGGCTCGCCCGGATGGTCCGGCTGTGGGCCGTGCTCAGTGTCGTGGTGGCCCTGACACTGCGCCTGCTGCTCCTGGACCCCCCGCAGCCCGTCCCTCCGTGGCGCTACCCCGTCACCCTCCTGCTGGGCGCGGTCCTGCTGCTCGCCGCCCGCCCGTGGCGCCGTTCGGGCCCTTCCCCCGCGGTGGGGGAGACCGGAGCGGCCGGCCTCGCCGGGACGAGGGAACGCCGGCCGGGCGTGATCGTGGCCGTGGCCGTGATCGCCGCGGCCGCGGCCGTGCTGGGCTACTTGCGGGTCGTGCCCTCACGAGGTGACGTCGTGCTCCCGCTGTCGGCGCTGGCGACGCTCTGGTTGTGGCTGGCGGCGGTGGCGGCGTGGGCGTGGTGCTTCGCGCGGGAAGGGGAGCTGCTGCGGAGGTCCTGGAGCAGGGCGCGGGACGATGCGCCGGTCCGGTGGACCGTGGTCGCGGGAGCCCTCCTGGCAGGGGTCGCGGCGGCCCTGCTCTCCTCCTTCTGGTGGACGAAGGACCGCAACCTGAGGCGCTCCAACTGGCTCGTCGACCCGTCCGGGACCGCGAGAGCCGAACAGCAGGCCAGATTCCTGGAGGAGTTCGCCTACTCCGCACTCACCTGGGTCTACGCCTACGCCTGGCTGCTGTCGGGCATCGCGCTCGTCGCGCTGCTGAACATCCGGGTCAAGGCACGGCGGGCCCTGGCAGACGGCAAGGGCGAGGCCACCTCGCTGGGGCCGGCCGGTGCCGACCTCCTGCTGACCGTGGCCGTCTTCGCCCTCGCCGTAGGGTTCAGGCAGGTCGAGTTCGCGGGCTCCAACGTGCTGTTCGGCTTCTGGTTCCTGATGATGATCGGCTCCCTGTACGCCGTGGCCGGGATCGGCCGGCGGTACTCCGTGCTGGGCCGTACCGGACCGGAATTCCGCCGGCGGCGACTGGGCACGAAGCGGAGCAGACACGTCCTGCTGGCGAAGGCGCACGAGTTCCGCAACGTCCACCACCAGCTGTACTTGCTGGACCGGGGCCGCGGAGAGGGAGACCTGAAGCGCGATGACCTGGAGAGGAAGCTCGGCGGACTGCAGAAGTGGCTGTTCCGCGGCTGGGACGGCGAGGGCCCGCCGCCGGAGCAGATCTCCGTGCTGGACACCGCCCTCAGCTGGGGCCCCGGCAAGGACTGGTGGGACAACGCCCGGCGTGCGGGCCGCCTGGCCTTCGGCTTCGGGTTCCCGGCCAGTGTCGCGCTGGTCTGGCTGAGCTACCTGAGGGACGGACCGACCCAGATGGCCACGTTCCAGAGCCTCGTCGGGATCCCCGAGATCGTGGCGAAGTGTCTGGCATGGCAGGTCGCGTGGACCGGCGCCGGCCTGGTGCTGGGGGCGCTGTGGCGCGTCCTCCCCGGACGCCGCAGTCCCGTGAGGGCGCTGAGCCTGACCGCCGCCTACGCCGTCCCGGTCTGCGTGGGCGCCCTCATCACCGAAATCACCGACACCGAACTCGGCTACGTCTTCCTGCACGTGGCGCTCATGCTCCTGGTCCTCACGCTCACCAGCATCTGGATGGACATGGAGAGCTTCAGCGAGGAGCGGAGGTTCTGGCCCAGCCGAGTGGGCCTGCTGCTGTCGGTCTACCAGCTGCGCGGACTGTCCACGCAGGTCGCCTACCTCGCCGCCCAGCTGGCCATCGTCGTGGGCGTGTGGCGCAGCCTGGCCGGCAGCGACTCCCGGCCGAAGTAGGCGCGGCCGCTCAGTCCACCAGCCCCCGCAACCGTTCCTCCACCGTCTCCACCAGCCCCGCGATCACCCCGTCCGGCGACGGGCTGTAGTGCGGCACCGCCCACCGGGTGATGCGGGCGTCGATCAGCGCGGGCCGGCCCGAGGCCAGGGCCGCGCGGAAGGCCTCCTCGAACTCGGACAGGGTCTCCACGCGGTAGCCCTCCGCCCCGCACGCGCGCGCGTACGCCGCGTAGTCCGGGTTGCGGAACTCGACCAGCGCGGACTCCCCGTACGTGACCAGTTGGTACAGCTTGATCAGCTTGAACTGGCCGTCGTTGAAGATGACCCAGATGACCGGGATCTCGTTCTCCACGGCCGTCATCAGCTCGAAGCCGGACAGCGAGTAGCAGCCGTCGCCGCAGCCGACGACCACCGCCCGGTCCGGATGGGCGACCTTCAGGCCGATGGCCCCGTTCACGTGTCCGGCCATCGGACCGAAGGAGCCGGCCTTGCGGAAGTTCTGCCCCTCCTCCAGCTCCACGTAGTAGCCGAGCCACGCCAGATGGGCCCCCGCGTCGGCGAGCAGCACCCCCCGCGGCGGCAGCAGCCGGCCGATCGACTGCGCGAGCCGGCCCGGGTGGATGCCGTCCGTCAGGTGTGTGATGTGCCGCGCCTCGTAGTCCCGGCCGTCGACCTCCACCGGGGCCACCTCGCCGACCCTGCGCTCCAGCGCCTCCGTCAGCGCGGCCACCGCCGGACGCGCGTCGGACAGCAGCGCGTGGTCGGGCGGGTAGGCCTTGTGGAACTCGCCCTCGGAGATGTTCACGTGGACGAGCACCTTGCCCTCGAAGAGGTCCGGCCGGTAGTTGAACGTGGCGTGCTGGTTGAGGGAGTTGCCGACGCACAGCACCACGTCCGCCTCGCGGAAGGCCTTCCACGCGCTGGAGTGGCCGCTGTCCGCGAAGACGCCGACCGCGAGCGGATGCCCCTCTGAGACGATGCCCTTGCCGTCCAGGGTGGTGAGCAGCGGGATCCGGAACCGTTCGATCAGCCGTTTGACCTCGGGCCCCGCCCCGCTGCGGACCGCGCCGAAGCCGACGAGCGCGACGATCCGCCGGCCCCGCGCGAGGGCGTCCGCCAGTACGTCCGCGATCTCCTCGACCCGCGCGGGATCGGGCAGCACCGGCGCCACGTCCAGCTCGACCGGCCGGAAGTCCCGTACCTCGACGCCCCGGTGGGTGAGGTTCTCGGGCACGTGGATGTGCACCGGTCCGGGCCTGCCCTCGAAGGCGGTGTTCACCGCCTCCTCCAGGACGTCGCAGGTGTCGGCGGCGTCGGTGAGCAGGAAGGACTTCTTGGTGGTGGCGGCGAACATGGCCTGGGAGTCGGGCGTGCGGTTCAGGCCGGAGGTCTCGTTGAGCGAGCCCCAGCCGCGCCATTCCATCGACGCGTACCCCGAGACGGCGAGGACGGGATAGGAGTCCGACATGGCCACGGCCAGCCCCGAGAACAGGTTGAACGCGCCCGGACCGGCCGTCGCGAAGCAGAAGCCGAGCCTGTTGGTGTACATGGCGTAGCCGCAGGCCATGAACGACGCGGCCTGCTCGTGGCGCGTGATCACGGGCCGGATCAGCCGCGAGTGCTTCAGCGCCAGCATCAGGCCGGCCGCGTTCTCCCCGGCACCGCCGAAGGCCGCCCGCACGCCGATGCCCTCCAGCCCCTTGACGATGGCCTCGTAGACCCGCATCGCCTCTCCCCGCTCTCTGCGTCTGCGCCGCGTCTTCGCTACGCGTCCGCGTCCGTGTCCCAGTGCGCGGCGTGCCGGCGGTGCGCGTCGGTCAGGCCGCCCCGGAAGAACCGGTCGTAGTACTCGGATTCGACGTGGTGCGTCTGCAGCCAGACGCCGGGCACGTGGATGGCGTCGGTGTGCGCGGGGAAGCGGCCGTGGGCCTCGTGGACGTACACGCAGATGTCCCGTGCGCAGTCGATGACCCGCCGGTCGTACTCGCTCGCCTCCGCGAGGTAGCGCTGCCCGTAGTCGCCCTTGTAGACGCGGGCGAAGAGTTCCTTGTCCGAGTAGACGCCGTCCTCGCCGAACTTGGACCGGATCACGGAGTCGACCGCCTCCGCCATGGACGGGTAGTGGGGCGGGCAGGCGGCCTTGATGAGGTGCTCGCCGCCGGCCCGCAGTCCCACCGGGTGGGCGCGCAGGGCCGCGTACTTGGGCAGCGGCACCTGCCAGCGCAGGACGTCGAGGGGGCGGAACCTCGGGGTGACGAAGTCGAAGCCCAGCATCCGGCCGTAGGCGCGGGAGAACTTGGGGTCGCCGAGCATGATCTGCGGGCTGATCGTGGCGTGGATCCAGGCACCCAGCCCCATCGCGTCCGCGACCAGCATCATGTTCTGCAGCAGCAGGTCGGCCTCGATCTGGGTGCGCATCGGCCCCAGGGCGCCGAGCGGCATCTTGATGTCGGGGTTGAGGAAGCCGTTGTCGATCCACTTGCGGACCCCGGCCGGGCGGTAGAAGTTGCGGTCGTCGACGAGGGTGGGCCGGGCCCCGTCGGGCTGGGTGAGCAGGTACATCAGGGCGTTGACGTACTGGTGGGAGAGGTCGACCACCGGCAGGAACAGGGTGGTGCCCGGCAGGTTGGACAGGAACCGGTTGGAGTCGAGGTAGGCGGGGAAGTCGCGCATCCCCTCGGCGACGTCGAGCCGGTGGTCGAGCACCCGCACCTTGGCCCGGCGGGCCCGCTCGACCAGGGTGTCCGGGTCGAAGGCGGCCTCCGGGGCCGGCGGGAGTTTGCGCAGGTAGTAGGTGCCCGTGTCATTGATCATGAAGAAGTGGGTGGCCTGCGCGTTGTCGGGGCTGCCCGCGGTACGCCCGGTCATGTTCAGGTTCGGCTTCGCCATGATCGGCTTGTGGTCGCGCGGGTCCTCGAACGGCCGGTCGGGCATGGTGAGCCCCGAGGAGCCGGTGAGGGCGATCAGCACGGCCTCCTCCAGCTCGTCCAGCGGCCGCGGCCGGTTCGGCGAGCTGTAGCTCATCGAACCGGCGGGTACGGACGCGCCCCGGCTGACCCGGTGGGTGCGCCGGCCGAAGACCGTCCCCAGCAGCGGCCGCGCGAGCAGCTCCTCCAGGCCGGGGTGACGGCGGCCGGGGCCGACGGACGAGGACACGGCGGCGCCCCGTTCAGCCGCGGTCGTCGTGGTCGCGGACCGGCTGGACCGGCCGCCAGGGCGTGAAGGCGCTCGCCCCGCGCGGCAGGACGCCCGCCAGCTCCGGGCAGTGCCGCAGGACGACGCTCGTCATGCCGTTGCGGGCGATCCAGTCCATGCCGAGCGGCGTGTAGATCTCGGGCCGGAAGTCGACGGTGAGGAAGCGGTCGCTCTGCAGCCGCCGGCTCGCCATCAGGATGAACACGCGGAACGCGGTGTCGCTGAACCCGAACCCCGCGGGCGGGTTCTCGGCGAACAGCCCCACCACCGTGTCCACGTCGTCCACCGAACGGTAGACCTCCCGCAGCCGCGCGACCGTCTCAGGATCCCCGGAGAGGTCCTCGAACCGCCGGATCCGCGGCTTGTGCAGCCCGGCCCGGAAGTCGTTGTAGCGGGGGACACCGCGGCGCCGGGTGCGCACCAGGTCGACCACCGACAGGTCGATCACCTCCCCGTCGCGCTCGAACTCCTGGAGCGCGCGAGGGAAGTTGTGCAGGGTGATGGCTCCCGGATGGGCGATGCCCAGCGAGTACAGGGAGTCGACCAGGCCGGTCTTGCGGATCAGCGGCTCCGCCGCCGCCCCCCGGAGGCCGGCGAAGCCGAGGGTGTCGAGCCGGCGGCCGGAGCGGTGGTCGACGAACTCGTAGTCGTCGGGGATCAGCGGGTGCATCCGGTAGACGGTGACGAACTCCTCCGTGAGGGCGTACGGGACCCCGTGGTGCTCCGGCAGGGTCCTGGGGATGCCGTCCTTGCCGTTCGCCTCCAGCAGCCAGACGCCCAGCTGGTCGAGCCACTTCTTCGGCGGCCCCTCCCAGTTCGTCCGCATCCCGATGTCGAGCGTCCTGGTCGCCAGGATCGCCGGCGTCCACTCCACCGTGTGGATCTTGGCGATGAGGGCGGAGACGACCAGCCGCGCCGTGTGGTAGATCCGGTCCTCGTCCAGGTGCGGGTACTCGCCGCGCAGGGCCTCGCAGACCGCGTTGTGCTCGCGGGCGAAGAGGGTGTGCACGGCACTCAGGCCCAGCCACCAGTTGTCGCTGAACCCGGTGACCGGCAGGCCGTCCGCGCTCGTCGGCAGGTGCCCCCGCTCCAGCCGCAGCCCGGCACCGCCGCCCGGCTCGCGCAGGGAGGTCGCGACGTCCCGGTCCCCGCCGTACACCTCCGAACCGTCCCACCAGTGCGACACGCCGCCGGCGAACCGGATCGGCGGCCGCCCGCTCCCGGCCGCGTCGAGCGGCTCGTCGTCACCGAAGCGCATCACCCCCTCGCGCGGTCCGCCCGGGGTGTTCCGCCATTGCGTGCCCGGCGGCAGCGGCACCTCGACGCTCCTGGTGCCCACCGGGAACCGCTTGTGGTTGACCCAGTCGTGCACCTGGAACTGGATCCAGGCCGCGGCGATCACGTTCAGGGACGTCGCCGGGATGAAGGCCTCGCGCCGCAGCAGCTCCCTGCTGACGACGACCGGGTTCGGGGTGTCGAACCGGTCCGGCCGGTAGTCCGGCGGCATGGAACGCCCGAACGTCGCGCCGACGGCACCCATCCGCGGCTGCGACAGGTCGTTGTGGCTGCCGTCGTAGCTGCGCCTGACCAGCAGCTCCTCGTCCACGGGCGGCTCCACCGGGCCCGGCCTGGGCGGCGCCTCGTGCACCTCGGTGTCGATCAGGTTGTGCCGGCGCAGCGTCTGCCGGAACGCCATCAGGTTCAGCAGCGCGACCGGGGTGGGCAGCCGGTGCCACGGGACCACCCGGTTCACGGTGCGGAAGGCGGCCCGCAGCGGGGTCCCGAGCAGGGCGTTGCGGCGCGGCTCCACGGTCACGAAGCGGCGGCCCAGGCGGTGCGCGCTGCTCGCCTCGTAGGCGAGCTTGCGGGCACGGTTGAGGTTCCCCAGCGGACGGAAGCCCTCCGCCGTGTGCCAGGGGTTGAAGGCCAGCTGCTCGACCCGCGCCCCGGCCGCCCGCGCCCCGGCCGTGTGCAGGTCCTGGCGCGGAACCGTCAGGGTGGCCACGGGCACCACGGGCGCGTCCCGCTCGCTCCACTCGGCCGCGCCGTCCTCGATCGGGGTGCGGCCCGGGTCCACGTACCGCTGCACGCACAGCTCGAAGACGAGGTCCCCCGCGCCGAGGCGCCGTGCGAGCTCGTCCCGCAGGCCGTCGGGACCGGCCGGCGGCCCCGCCGGGGCGGGTGCGGTGCCCGGAGCGGGCCGCAGCTGGTAGCGCACCGGCCCCGCCCCGCCCCACAGGATCGCGCCGCGGCTCCAGTACGTCTCCAGCGCCAGGCTGGACACCGTGCGCCTGGTCCCCGCGATCACGTTGCGCCGCATCCTGCCCGCCGTCGACCAGCCGACCGCCAGGGGCAGCTTGACGAACAGGGCGAACCCCTGGGCGGGCCGCGACTCGGCGCCCGCCATGGCCTTCGCGAAGGCCACGAACTCGCGCGCGTTCCGGGCGTGCGAGACCGGGAAGCTCGTCATCAGCAGGTCGTGCGCCTCCCCGGGCCCCACTTCCACGCGCAGCGCCGCCCCCCGCAGATCGGGCGCGGAGTCGGGCCGGCGGACCCCGGCGGCGTTGGACAGCCGCACCGTCACCGGGTACGCGGCGCCGGGCCGGGCGAACCCGGTCCGCAGCGGCTCGGGCAGGTCGTCGCGGAACCGCAGCCGCCCGTTCTCCACGCCGAGGACCGCCTTGGCGTGGAAGGTCCGCTCCAGGGCGGCCGCGCCGCTGCGCCGCTTCACCTTGAGCTGGACGCGCAGCAGCTCCTTCGCCAGCCGCTCGAAGGCCAGCCGCTCGGTTTCCGGGCTGCCGCCGACGTATCGCTCGTACCGCTCGACCTCGTCCATGCGCGCCTCTTCACGAAGGGGGCTTCCGGGGCTTCCGGCGGGGCGTGGGTGCACTCCGCACTCCCACGACGTTTCCCCACCCGCGCGGCGGTGTCGTGCGGAGCGGGGCAGACGGGTTCCGGATGTGGCCCCTTCGGGTGGCCGGGGGCGACGCCCGCCCGCGCACCGGGGACACGGAGTGGCGTCGGCGCGTCCGGGAGGGGCAGGCTGTACTCATGAGAGCGCCCCCGCGCTCGCCCCCGGGACCGGGAGCCGGCGGTCACCACCAGGTCCTCTTCCTCCTCGCGCAGTGCGTGCCCTTCGCGATCGCCCTGCTGGTGCTCCTGATCGAGCTCACGCCCGCGCACGTGATCTACACCGGGCCCCTGCTGGTCGCCACGCCCGCCCTCGCGGCGGTGACGACGGGCCCCGGGGGCACGCTCGCGGCGGCGGGCCTGGCCGTCGTCGTCAGCGTCATCACCGCCACCCACAACCAGGCCTGGGGCGGCCAACAGGTGTATACCAATTTCCTGGCCCTGTCCCTGGTCACGGCGGCCAGCTTCACCACGAGCCGCGCCGCCCGCACGCGCCGGGAGAGCCAGCTCAACCAGGTCCGCCGGATCGCCGCGGCCGCCCAGGAGGTGCTGCTGCGCCCGGTGCCCGACCGGCTGGGCCCCGTACGGGCTGCCAGCATGTACCTGGCCGCCGAGACGGGCGCGCAGATCGGCGGCGACCTGTACGACGCCGTCCAGACCCGGTACGGGGTCCGCCTGATCGTCGGGGACGTCCGGGGCAAGGGACTGCCCGCCGTACGGGCCGCGGCGGTGGTGCTGGGCGCCTTCCGGGAGTCCGTGCACTACGAGGACGACCTCGTGGAGGTCGTCAACCACTGCGCGGCGGCCCTCCGCCGGGACACCGCCCTCGCGAGCGCGGGGGCGGCGAAGGACCCCGACGCCTCTGACGAGGCCCTCCTGGAGGGGTTCGTCACCGCCCTGGTGGCCCAGATCCCGGACGGCCCGCACGTCGAGGTGGTCAACCGCGGCCACCCCCCGCCGCTGCTCCTCCACGACGGCGAGGTCCGCCCCCTGAACCCCGGCACGCCCCAGCCGCCGCTGGGCCTGGAGGAGTTCATCACCGGCCCCCCGCCGTGCGCGGAGCGCTACCCGTTCACCCCGGGGGACCGCCTCCTGCTGCACACCGACGGCGTCATCGAGGCCCGCGACCGCGACAGCGCCTTCTTCGACCTGGCCGGCACCATGTCGACGCTGCGCGACCACCCCCGCCAGAGCTTCCTGGAGGGCGTGCGCCAGGCCCTCCTGCGCCACACGCACAGCCGCCTGGGCGACGACGTGGCCCTCGTCATCGTGGACCGGCACCACGCCGAGGGCCGCTGAACCCCTTCACCGCCACCGGCTCCGGCGGCCTCAGCGGCCGATCAGCTTGTGCAGGCCCAGGGTGGCCGCCCCGAAGCCGGTCAGGGCGGCGAGCAGCGCCCCGGCGGCATTGCCCGTGGACAGGCCGGTGAGGGCCCCGACGACCGTCCCGATGAAGGCCGCCATCAGCAGCACCAGCGCCGTCCGCTGGCTGACCAGCGGCTCCGCGTCGGGCGGTGGCGGTGCGGGGGCGGGGGCCACCGGCGCGGGGGCGGGCGGTACGGGGACGGGCCGCGGGGCCGGTTCCGGGAGCTGCTCCGGACGGGGAGGCGAGGGCGGGGGCGGAGTGGTCATGTGGACTCCTTGTCGCGGCCGCTGCGGACGGTGTAGGCGAATCTGGGCATGGCGAACAGCTGCTTGAAGATCCATCTCCACTGCTCGCGGCGTCCCGGGAGGTAGGACAGGATGGCCTTCTGCTCCTCCAGCCACCCGCCCCGCTCCTCCGCGGGCAGCAGCAGGGCTCCCAGATGGAGCACCCGGCCGCCCGGCTCCTTCGCGTGGCCCGCCGGCCTCCGGGCCCCCGCGGGGAGCATGTCCTCCCGGGGTGCGTCGGCGTCGGCGTCCGACGGTTCGCCGGCGTCGCCTTCGTCGTCGTGCTGGGGTTCGGCCGCGAGTCCGAGAGCGGGGGCCCGGAGGTTCGCGTCGGGCCGCCCGACGAGCCGGCCCGGGAGACCGACGCGGGGGGTGACGTCCCGGCTGTTGAAGATCAGCCCGCCCTGGTAGCGGCTGACGGTCGATTCCACGTCGAGCCAGCTGCCGTCGCCGGACCGGAAGCGGTATTCCACGCGCGTGGTGGGCTCCTCCGCGGCGCCGGGGCCGAGGAACCGGCGGACCTCGTGCACCAGGTGGCCGACGTCTTCAGGGTGGACCAGCGCGGCCAGTTCCTGCCCCACGAGCTCCTCGGCGTCCCGGCCGTAGACCCCGCTGGAGGCGGGGCTGACGTACCGGAGCACACCGTTCGGCGCGGCGATCATGATGACGTCGCTGGAGGCCTGGATCAGGGCGCGGAAGTGGTTCTCCTTCTGGGCCAGCTCCTGGACGAGGGTCATGTTGTCGAGGAGCGTGATCCCCAGCCGGACCACGCCGCTGACGACGGCGGTGACGCCGGCGAGGAGGGCCGCGCCGTCGACGCGGCCGTCGTCGAGGACGTCGTGGAGGATCCCGAGGATGCCGGCGGCCGAGGCGAGGTACGGCGCGAGCGCCAACAGCGAGGCACCGGCCGTGCGGCTGCCGGTCCGGGTGGGCAGCGGGGCAGGAGCCGAGGCCGTGTCCGTACGCCGGGAGCCCCGGAGCGCGTACGCGATGAGGAGCGGGCCGCCGAACCAGGCGGTGTCGTGCAGGGGTGTCGTGACGAGCAGGTCGCCCAACCCGATCGAGGCCAGGGCGACGGCGGCGGGGCGGGCGGCCCCGGAACGGCCGAAGTGCAGGACGAGCGCCGTCGACACGAGGGCGATGCCCAGCAGCGGACGGGCGGGGGCGAGCGCGGTGTGCTGGACGGCTTCGGCCGTGGACAGACTCCGGTACAGGGCGAACAAGGAGCCGCCTACCAGCCACGCGTCGAGTGCCAGGCAGACCCGGCCGGCCCTGGTCACGGGCCGTTTGGCCAGGAGGAGGAGGCCCGTGACGGCGGGCGGTGCGAAGTACGGGAGGAGCGGGGCGGACAGGTGGCCGAGGGCCGCCATCGTGAACGACAGAGCGAGCAGCAGCCAGGCGGGCCGGGAACGGCCGTCGCGGTTGCGTCCCTGGCGGAAGCAGGCCGCGGCGGCGGTCGCGGCGGCGGCGCACAATGTGAACTCACCCATGAGAAGGGTGAGTTGCCGAGAGCCCCAGCCCAGGGCGGAACCCACCGCATAGCCGGCGCAGGCGGCTGCGAGGAGAAAGGGCGCCACGCGCCCGTTGCCGCGGTCACTCACCGGTGCCCCCGGCCAGTCCGGGGCGGGCGATGCCCGGCCGGGCCGGCGCAGACCCCGCGGCGCTCGCCTCGGCGAGGGCCTGCGGGGCGAGGACGGCCCCCTTGGGGCTGATGCGGTAGAAGCGGCGGCGGGGGCGGCCCTCGCCCTCGGCTATGGCGTCCTCCTCCCAGTACCGCTCCACCCAGCCCGCCTGGCGCAGCCGTTCGAGAATGGGGAACAGCGTGCCGTTGGGCAGTTTGGTGCGCCGGGCCAGGTCCAGCCCGTACAGCCCCTCGGCGAGTACGAGCGAGCGCTGCCCGGAGTCGATGCCCTGGCCGAGGAGGGTGCGCAGCAGGGTCTGGGTGTGCAGCGTCAGCTTCACGTCCGGCATGGCGGGCAATCTACTTAGGTAGAAGACGGGCCGTCTACCTAAGTAGAAGAATCCGGTGATGTGAACTTACGTACGAGAAAAGGGAGTTCGTCACTCGCCGCCGCTGGTGGGGGGATGCCGAGCCGGTGGGAGATCTCGGTGTCGGACATGCCGTAGACGACGAGCCGTGCGACCTCCTGCTCGCGCGCGGTGAGGTCGTACGCCTCCATCAGGATCCCGATGGTGTGCTCGGGGCGGGGCGGTGCAGACCGGCCGGGCGCACGGCCCGGACCCGCGGAATCACCCGGTGGGCGGATCGAGAGGCGGGCACACGAACGCGCGGAACCGCGGCGCCGCGTGTCCAATGACCGGTAGGCCTTTCGCCCCGGCCCGTCCCCGGGGAGCGCCATGAGACCGCCGTCCCGGCGCGGTCCCCGGGACGGCGCCGGGAGGCCACCCGCGAGACCCGACCCCGGAGGAGGCCCGATGCCCGGTTCCGCTGACGGCCCCGCCCGCCCCGCGGCACGGGAACGACGCCGGGGCGGCGGGCTGTCCCGGCGGCCCGAGCGCGCCCTGCGCAGGGACCTGGCCCAACTGCTCTGCGCGGGCGCCGGGCTGGTGCTGGGCCTGCTGGCGCCCCTGGTCACGGCGGGGCCCCCGGTGGCAGCCGGGCGGGTGGTCAGCGTGCTGTTCACCCTCGGCTTCGGCGTCGTCAGCCTGGTCAGCATCATCTACTCGATGCTGTTCCTGGTCGTCCAGTTCTCCGCGAACACGTTCACACCCCGCCTCGGCCTGTTCCGCGACGAGCCGATCGTCTGGCGGGCGTTCGCCTTCACCGTCGGGGTGTTCGTCTTCTGCATCACCTCCGGCCTGGCCATCGGAACCCGCGAGAGCGTCTCGGCCTTCGTCCCCTGCGCCGCCATGATCCTCACCCTGGTGGCGCTCGGCCTGATGCGGACGCTGCAGATGAAGGCGTTCCACTCGATCCAGCTCGGCCACGCGCTGACCGCGATCACCGACCGCGCACACCGCCTGTACGACGGCTTGTACCCACGCCCGCACACCCCCGACGGGACCGCCGCCCCGCAGGCCGAGGCGGCCGGCGCGGGCACGGTCGTCCTGTGGGCCGGACCCCCGGCCGTGCTCCAGGGGATCGACGTGCGGGCCCTCGTGGACATCGCGCGGGAGAACGACTCCACGGTCGCCTTCCGGGTGGCGCCGGGTGCGACCCTGTCGGGGGGAACGGTGCTCGCCGAGGTGACGGCGGGAGGCCCGGCAGGGACGCACGTGCGGGCGGCCCTGTCGACGGGGGTCGAGCGGACCTTCGGCCAGGACCCCGGACTGCCGTTCAGACTCCTCGCCGACATCGCGCTCCGCGCCCTGTCCCCGGCGGTGAACGACCCGGCCACGGCCGTGGAGGCCCTGGAGCGCCTTGAGGACCTGCTGACCCGCCTCGCCGGCCGCGACCTGGACGTCGGCCGGTTCCACGACCCCGCCGGACGGCTGCGGGTGAGCGTCCCGGTGCCCGGCTGGGACCGGTACGTCCGCACCGCCGTCGACGACGTGGTCATCGCCGCCGCCGGATCCCCCATGGCGTTGCGGGCGATGCGCGACATGCTGCGAAGGCTGGCGGAGCGGACCCCCGAGTGCCGGCGTGCCGTGGTGGAGGACCGGCTCCGGTGGGTCGAGCGAACCGGCCGCGAGGCGTACCCGTCCGTCTGGTCGGAGACCGAAGGCTGATGCGCGCCGGTCCGGGGGCGGGCGTGGCCCACGTCCCGGACCCGTGCCCGGTCACGGGGGCAGGCGGTGCGGGCACGTCGGGCCGTACGCGGTCGGCGGGCGAACGGGGCCTCATGTGGCGAGCCCCGGGGAGCGGGCCGAGAATGGAGTCTGCCGGACCAGGTCCAGACGATGTCGCCCGCGCGATGCGCGGCGATCCCTGCCCGGGCTGCCCCAGCCCGCAACGGCAGTCACAGCGAAGGGGTGACGCGCGACCTCGACGAGCGGCGTCACTCCGAGCAGGCCGGGAAGCGCGGTTGCCTCCTGGCGTGCCGTAAGGACCCAGGTGATCGCAGATGTGCCGATGGCTCGCCTATTCGGGGACGCCCATGCTGCTCGACACCATCCTCTACAAA
This sequence comes from Streptomyces sp. NBC_00158, assembly GCF_045160885.1. Classification (NCBI taxonomy): domain Bacteria; kingdom Bacillati; phylum Actinomycetota; class Actinomycetes; order Kitasatosporales; family Streptomycetaceae; genus Streptomyces; species Streptomyces sp. NBC_00158. The sequence goes on along the minus strand of NZ_CP108161.1, from coordinate 773,691 downwards.
CCCGCTCACTCCCTCATCGACCAGAGCCTGCACTCCAAGCTCGGCGTGGAGACCACGAACGGTGACGGGTTCGGTGTCGGCTGGTACTCGCAGGGCGACCCCACGCCGGCCCTCCTCAGGGACGTCGGTCCGGCCTGGAACAACCGCAATCTGCGGGAGATGGCAGACCACGTCCGGGCCCCCCTGTTCTTCGCCCACATCCGCGCGTCGACCGGCACGGCGGTGCAGCAGTCGAACTGCCACCCGTTCCGGCACGGCCGCTGGATGTTCATGCACAACGGCGCGATCTCCGGGTTCCACCTGATGCGCCGGGACCTCACCCTTCTCGTTGACCCCGCCCTGTACGCCGACATCGAGGGGACGACCGACTCGGAGGTGATGTTCTACCTGGCCCTCACCTTCGGCCTGGACCAGGACCCGCCGGCCGCCGTGGCCCGGATGGCGGGAGCGGTGGAACGCGCCGGGCGTGACCACGGAGTGGAGTTCCCGCTCCAGATGACGCTGGCCATCACCGACGGCCAGAGCATCTGGGCCTTCCGCTACTCCAGCGCGCACACGTCCCGCTCGCTGTTCTACAGCAGCCGGGTGGACGCACTGCGCAGGCTGCACCCCGACGTCGCGTTCCTGCGGGAGATCTCCGAGGAGACCCGCCTGATCGTGTCCGAGCCCCTCGGTGATCTGCCCGGTGCGTGGAACGAGGTGCCGGAGAGCACCTACGGGGTCGTCCAGCCGGGCGCCGACGCGATGCACCCCTTCGCCCCGGTGCCCGCATGACACGGCCGTGATCCACCCGGCAGCTCCCGGAACCCTTGTGGAGGGCCGATGCGCCCCTACCCGCCGATCGCCGAACACGGTCTGATCGGGGACCTCCAGACCTGTGCCCTCGTCTCGTCCGAGGGAGTGCTGAACTGGTTCTGCTCACCGCGCTTCGACTCGCCCAGCGTCTTCGCGAGCCTGCTCGACGACGACCGCGGCGGCCACTTCGCCATCACGACCGACACCGCCCGCGACGCCGAAGTCGTCACCCGCCAGCTGTACATGGCCGATACCGCGGTCCTCATCACCCGCTCCCTCACCCCCGAAGGCGTCGGCGAGGTCGTCGACTTCATGCCCGTCCACGAGCCGCACACCGCCACCGACCGGCACCAAGTGGTGCGCGTCATGCGGGTGGTGCGCGGGACCGTGCGCTTCGTCCTGGAGTGCCGGCCGCGCTTCGACTACGGCCGGGCGACCCACGACCTCACGTGCGACGGGGCCACCGCCCGCTTTGACGGACCCGGCATCACCGCGCACCTGCAGGCCCTGGGCCCCGTGGCCCTGGAGGCCGACGAGACGGACGTGCGGGCGGCCGTGACCCTGTCCGAGGGCGAACGCGCGGCCGTCCTGCTGACGGTCTGCGACGCGGACGGCGAGGTTCCGCCTCCCGTGACCCCGGGTGACATGACGTCGGCGTTCGACGCCGTGCGCGAGTTCTGGCACGGCTGGATCGGGCGCTGCACCTACCGCGGCCGCTGGCAGCAGATGGTCAACCGCTCCGCGATCACCCTCAAGCTGATGACGTACGCCCCCACCGGGGCGCCGATCGCCGCCGCCACCATGGGCCTGCCCGAGCAGGAAGGGGGCGAGCGGAACTGGGACTACCGCTACACCTGGATCCGGGACGCCTCCCTCGCACTGCGTGCCATGCGCGACCTCGGCTTCACCGAGGAGTCACACGCCTTCCGGAATTGGCTGATGCAGCGGTTGAGGGACGGCGGAGCCCCCAACGGCGAACCCCTGCAGATCATGTACCGGGTCGACGGGGACCCGTACCTGAGCGAAGAGGTCCTCGGCCACCTGGAGGGATGGCGGGGCTCCGCTCCCGTGCGCGCGGGCAACGGCGCCGCGGACCAGCTGCAGATGGACATCTACGGCGAGGCGGTCCACGGACTGTCCCAGAGCGGCCGGGCCGACGACGTGGTGGGCTTCGACGACTGGCAGCGGTGTGCCGCCCTGCTGGACTGGCTGTGCGAGAACTGGGACCGTCCCGACGAGGGCATCTGGGAGACCAGGGGCGGTCGCAAGGACTTCACCTACAGCCGCCTCATGTGCTGGGTCGCCCTCGACCGCGGCATCCGCCAGGCCACGGCCACCGCCCGCCCCGGCGACCTGACCCGCTGGACCGCCACGCGGGACGCGATCCTGGAGCAGGTCATGACCCTCGGCTGGAGCACGGAGCGGCAGGCGTTCGTCCAGCAGTACGACAACACCGTCCTGGACGCCTCCCTGCTCCTCATGCCCCTGGTCGGCTTCATCACCCCCAAGGACCCGCGCTGGCTCTCCACCCTCGACGCCATGGACGCCGAACTCGTTTCCGACAGCCTCGTCTACCGCTACGATCCGGCGGCCTCCCCGGACGGCCTCCAGGGCTCCGAGGGCACCTTCTCGCTGTGCACCTTCCTGTACGTCTACGCCCTCGCCAAGGCCGGCCGCCGCCATCAGGCCCGCTACGCCTTCGACAAGATGCTGACCTACGCCAACCACGTCGGGCTCTTCGCCGAGGAGGTCGGCCTCACCGGCGAACAACTCGGCAACTTCCCCCAGGCCTTCACCCACCTGGCGCTCATCACCGCGGCCCTCGCCCTCGACGCCGAACTCGACCGCGGCACGGGCGCCTCCTAGCGCCCGCTCGCCCGGGACCGCGTCGCCATGGTGCTCGACCTGCTCCTCATCGGCCTGGCGGTCACGCTGTTCCCCCTGCCCGTCATGGCCTTCGTGCTGGTCGTGTCCGCGCGTCAGGGGATCCGGAAGGGGCTGGTGTTCATCCTCGCCTGGCTGGCGTGCCTCGTGACCGTGATGGCGATCGTCCTCCTCCTCACCGACGGGGAGCCGCCACCGCCCCGCTCACCGCCGTCCGTCGCGGCACTCGTGGCCACCCTGGTCATCGGTGCGGGGCTGGCCGTGTACGGCGAGCACAGGCGCCGCCGGAACCGCCGGAACCGCCGGACCACGCCGGACCCACGACTCCCCGCGGCTCCGGCCCCGTCCACGGCCTCGGCCTCCCGGACGGAGAACATCACGGGAGGGTCCGCGGCGGCCCTCGCCGTGCTCCTCCAGCCATGGGGGATGGTCGGTGCCGCTGCCGCCACCGTCGTGCGCGCCGACCTCTCCCACACCGCCTCCTTCCTGGCGCTCACGGCCTTCTGCCTCCTGGCCACCTCCACCCTGCTGGCCATGGAGCTGCACATCGTGTTCTCACCCGAGCGGGCCCGGCACTCCCTGCTGCGCCTGCGCGCGTGGCTGGAACGGCACAAGGAGCCGGCGATCGTCGTCACCTGCCTCGCCCTCGGCCTGTGGCTCGTCGGCAGGAGCCTCTACCAACTGACCAGTTGACCCGCGACCCCGTGCCGCCGCGCCCTCGGCGGCGGTCCCGAGAAGCCCGGCCACGGGCTAGGAAGCAGGCGAGCCATGACAGAGCCCGGAGCCCGGCCCGCGGGACCCGGCGGCGGTCAGCAGCCGCAGGAGGCCGACCGGCTGCGCGAGATACTCCGCGCGCCCGGCTACCTCAAGGCGCTCGGCTTCGCCGCCCTCATCGGCGTCCCGGTCTCGCTGGTGGCGTTCTGGTTCCTCGTGGGACTCCACGAACTGGAGCACCTCTTGTGGGCGGACCTCCCGCACCGGCTGGGCCGGGACGCCCCGCCGTGGTGGTGGGCGCTCCCCCTGCTCCTGGTATCGGGACTGATCGTCGGTCTGGTCGCAGGACACCTGCCCGGCGCCGGCGGACAGGCCCCCGCGTCCGGCCTCCACGCCGGCGGGACTCCGCCGGCCTCGCTGCCGGGCGTCCTCCTCGCCGGCGCCGCGAGCCTGCCCTTCGGCGCCGTTCTGGGACCGGAGGCACCGCTGATCGCCCTGGGCGGCGGTCTGGCCCTGCTCTTCCGCGACCTCACACGCGCTCCAGCGACCCCGCAGAGCGCCGCGCTGCTGGGCGCGGCCGGCGCCGCCGCCGCCATCGCGGCGATCTTCGGCAACCCGCTGATCGCGGCCGTACTCCTGATCGAGGTGGCCGGCGTCGGCGGGCCGCAGCTGTTCTCGGTCATGCTGCCCGCCCTGCTCTCCAGTGGAGTGGGGGCCCTGGTCTTCACCGGCTTCGGACGCTGGACCGGGCTGGAGACGGGCAGCCTCAGCCTCACGCTGTCCGCTCCCGTCCCCCGTCCGGACGCGGCGGACGTGCTGTGGACGGTACCCCTGGCCCTCGCCCTGGCCGTCCTCCTGCACCCTGTCCTGACGGCGGCCCGACGCGTCGCCGCGTACGTCACGGGCGGCGTGCTCCACCGCACCGTCCTGTGCGCCGTAGCGGCTGCGGCCTGCGCGGCCCTCTACTCCCTGATCACCGGCCGCACCCCCGCGGACGTCGCGTCGTCCGGCCAGACGACCCTGGCGCGGCTGGCGGCCGACCCGCAGGCCTGGGGCGTGGGCGCACTGCTCGCCGTCATGCTGCTCAAAGGGGCCGCGTACACCCTCTGCCTGGGCAGCCTGCGCGGCGGCCCCGTCTTCCCCGCCCTCTTCCTCGGCGCCGCGGCCGGAGCCCTCCTGGCACCCCTGCCCGGTCTGGGCCTGGTACCGGCCATGGCGGCGGGCATGGCCGCGGCCACGGCCGCCACCCTGCGGCTGCCGGTCAGCAGCGTGGTCCTCGTGGTGCTGCTGCTGGGCAGCTCCGCCATGATGCCGATCGTCATCCTCGCGGCGGTGGTCGCCTTCGTCACCACCGAACTGCTGCCCGCCGGCCCGGCACTGAACGAGCCAGGAGGAGCTGACCGGGAAGGAGAAGCGTTGTAGGCTCCCGGGGATCGCCCTTGACCCGCGTGACGCGGGCAGGGAGCAGACATTTTTCGGGAGTTCTTCATGCTTCGCACCATGTTCAAGTCCAAGATCCACCGGGCCACCGTGACGCAGGCCGACCTGCACTACGTCGGGTCCGTGACCGTCGATGCCGATCTGCTCGACGCCGCCGATCTGCTGCCCGGGGAGCTCGTCCACATCGTGGACATCACCAACGGGGCGCGGCTCGAGACGTACGTCATCGAGGGCGAGCGGGGGTCCGGGGTGATCGGGATCAACGGGGCCGCCGCGCATCTCGTGCATCCCGGGGACCTGGTGATCCTCATCAGCTACGCGCAGGTGGAGGACGCCGAGGCGCGTGCGCTCGTGCCGCGCGTCGTGCACGTCGACGGGGACAACCGGATCGTGGAACTGGGGGCGGATCCTTCCGCGCCCGTGCCGGGTACGGATCAGGAGCGCAGCCCGCATTCGGTGGCTGTCTGAGCTGTAGGGAGCGGGGCCGTGGCGATCGAGCTGGTGGACGAGCGGAAGGCCGGGCGGCTGCTGGCCGTCGAGGACCGCAGGGTGGTCGGATTCATCGCGTACTTCGTGCTCGCCGCGGAGCCCCACGCCCTGGTGGCGGTGCACACCGTCGTCGAGCCCGGGCACGAGGGTCGGGGGATCGGCGGGGAGCTCGTCGAAGGGTTCTACGCGATGGCCGAGGGGGAGGGCGTGGCCGTTGTGCCGCTCTGTCCCTACGCCGCCGCGTGGGCCGCGAAGCACCCAGATCGGGCGCCCGCGGCGCCGGGGGCCGTCGTCGAGGCCGCAAGGGCGCAGTTGGAGCAGGACGCGGACCTCTGGTGAACCGGCTGACGCTGCTGCACACGTCTCCCGTGCACGTGCCCGTCTTCGACGCCCTGGCGGAGCGGGATCATCCGGGGGTCGCGCTGCGGCACGTGGTGCGGCCCGGGCTGCTGGAACAGGCCCGGGCCGTGGGGGCCGAGGGCGTACGGGGCGAGGTGCGGGAGGTGCTCGCGGGGGTCGGGGGGCCCGTGCTGGTGACCTGTTCGACCATCGGGGGCGTTGCCGAGTCGCTCCAGCGGGAGCTCGGGTTTCCCGTCCTGCGCGTGGACCGGGCCATGGCGGCACGGGCCGTGGGGACCGGGCCGCGGGTCGTCGTTCTGGCCGCCCTGGAGTCGACCCTCGGGCCGAGTGCGGAGCTGCTCGCCGAGGAGGGGGCCGAGGAGGTGCGGGGCCTGGTGGTGCCCGGCGCCTGGGAGATGTTCGAGGCAGGGGACGAGGGCGCGTACCTCCGTGCCGTGGCCCGCGCCGCCGACCGGGTGACCGGGGCCGATGTGATCGTGCTGGCCCAGGCTTCCATGGCCGGGGCCGTCGGGCTGGTGCGGACGCGGATTCCCGTGCTGGGCAGTCCCGCGCTGGGGCTGGCCGCCGCCGTCGCCGAGGGGCGTACCGGCTGAGATCGGGGGAAGGTGGGCCTTATGGTGCGAAACCTTGAGCAGACGCAGCCGCCCGTGCCCGAGCCTGACCCCGTCCCCGGCCCGTTCCCCCCGCTGCCCGACCCCGGGCCCGTGCCGCGCCCCGTGCCGCCCGTGCCGCCGCCGTTCCCCGAGCCCGACCCGGTGCCCCCGCCGCCCGGGCCCGCGCCGATCCCGCAGCCCGGCCCGCTCAGCTGACGGGCCCGGCCGGCCCCAGCAGGTCGCGCAGCAACCGCGTCGACGGCAGGGCGGGGCTCAGGTAGGCGTGCTCGCGGCGGTGCTCGACGACCGCCAGCATCTCGCGCAGCGTGCCGCGCGCCTCCTCCCGCAGGCCCGCGTGGTGCTGGGCCTGTCCCAGCAGGCCCAGGTGCAGCGGGAGCCTCAGGCGGGTCCGGGAGGGGCGCAGCGCGGCCAGGGCGGACCGCATCAGGGCGAGGCCCTCCGCCTCCCGCCCCGAGTGCGTCATGGCCCAGCCCTCCGGGAGGCGCAGCATGGCCTTCCAGTACCGCAGGCCGTGCTCGTCGGCCAGCCGCGCGCCCTCGCCGCCGCAGTCCAGGGCGGAGGCGACGTCACCCTCCCAGGCGGCCAGCACCGCGTCCACGTAGAGCGCGAAGGCCCGGTCGGACGGCCGGCTCTCGTACGCGGTCAGGCGGAGCAGCTGCCGCCGCCGCTCGGTGGCGGTCGCCCGGTCGCCGGCGAGCCAGTGCGTGAAGGCGTCGTACGAACGGCACGAGACGCGCGGGTCGTGCTGGAAGGTCCGGGCGAGGGAACGGCCCTCGCCCGCGAAGCGGTCGGCGGCCTCCACCGCCGCCTCCAGCTCGGCGAGCGCTTCCGCCAGCCGGCCCCGCACGTGCAGCACGATGCCCTCCCCGTACGCCGCGCCGAGCACCGCCACCGGGTGCCCGGTCCGGCCGGCGATCGTGCGCAGCAGGCCGGAGAACCGGCGGGAGTCGTCGTACCGCCCGGTGACCAGCCGGGACGCGCACAGCGCCCACAGCACCGACGGGTCCTCCGGGGTGCGCGTCACGGCGCCGAGTGCACGGCCGCGGCCCAGCAGTGCCTCCGCCTCGGCGTCGCCGTACCCGCGGGTGATGGCCAGCACCTGGCCGAGCTGGACGTGCAGCCGCTGCTCCAGGGCCGGGGTGGCGGCGTCGCCGTCCGGCAGCCGCCCGGTCACCCCGACGGCCCGCCGCAGCCACGTCTCGACCTGCTCGTACGCGAGGCGCTGCTCGGCCCGCTCGGCGGCGCGCAGCAGCCGGGGGAGGACCTCGGAGGCCGGCAGCGCCTCCTCGGCGTGCCAGCTGTGGTGGGCGAGGCGCTCGGTCTCCTCGTCCCCCATCTGCCCGTGCCCCCGCGCGCTCAGCCCCGCGGCGACGCGGGCGTGCAGCCGTACGCGCTCCCCGTGCGGGAGCTCGTCCAGGAGGGTCTCCTGGACGAGCGCGTGCGCGAAGCGCAGCCGGTCCGGGGCGTGCGGGTCCGCTTCGAGCAGCCCGGCACGGACGGCCGCGTCGAGGCCGGTCGCCACCGGTAGGTCCGCGGCCGCGGTGCGGTGCAGCAGGTCGGTGTCGACCTCGGTGCCCATGACCGCGCAGAGCCGCAGCACCCCCAGCACCGGCTCCGGCAGCGCGGTGAACCGCTGGCACAGCGCCTCGCGCACGCCCATGGGGATTCCGGCGAGGAACACGTCGGCGGCGCCCGCGCCGTGCAGCCGCCGTACGTCGCCGCCGAGCAGGGACAGCAGCTGCATCACGAAGTACGGGTTGCCCTCGCTGCGCCGGTGCAGCGCCTCGACCACCTCCGTCCGCACCCCGGGTCCGGCCTGCGCCTCCACCAGGGCGGCGACGGCGCCCCGGGACAGGCCGCCGAGCCGCAGGGTCTCCGTACCGGGGCCACGGAGGGTCTCGGCGAGGGCGCGGCGCAGGGCGGCGTCGGCCTCGGCCTCGGCGTCGCGGGCGGTCAGCACGATGCCGAGCGGGTTGCCCTGGCGGCGCACGGCCAGCAGCCGCAGCAGCTCCAGTGAGGCGGGGTCGGCCCAGTGCAGGTCCTCCAGCAGCAGGACGAGGGGCCGCCGGGCGGCCAGCGTGAGCAGCACCTCGCTCACCGCGTCGTGGGTCAGGAACCGGGCCTGGGTCCAGTCGGCGTCGGGCCCCCGCCCGGCGGCGGGCCGCGAGCGTTCGGGCATGAGCGGGGCCAGCAGGGCGCCGAAGGGCTCCGCCGCCGCGCGGAAGGCGTCCGGCCGGGTGGCCGAGAGGCGGCGCAGCACCTGGGTCCACAGCCAGTACGGTGGTACGCCCTCGCCCTGGAAGCAGTGGCTCCAGACCACTTCCGGGTTGCCCGCCACGGCTTCGAGGCGCGGGGCCAGCTCCAGCAGCAGCCGGGTCTTGCCCACGCCGGCCGGGCCGAGGACGCAGGCCACGTGCCCGTGGCTGGTGAGCGCGCCCACGGCGGCGGCGCCCAGCCGGTCCAGTTCCCGGTCCCGCCCCGCGAAGGGGGAAGGGGAGGGGACGGCCGGTGCGGCGGAGACGGGTTCGGCCGCCGGCGGCCCGTCGCCGAGCTCCTGGCGCAGGATGGCGTCGCGGACGCGCTGGAGTCCGGGCGCGGTGTCCACGCCGAACTCGACGGCCAGGTGGGTGCGGGTGCGCTCGTACAGTTCGAGGGCCTCGGCCTGCCGCCCGAGCCGGGAGAGGGCCGTCATCAGGTGGCCGACCAGGCGTTCCCGCGCCGGGTGCAGGGCGGCCTCCTGGCCGAGGCCGGCCGCGACCTCCTCGGCCGCGCCGAGGGCGAGCCCGGCCTCGGCGTGCCACTCCACGGCCGTCAGCCTGACCTGCTCCAGCCGTGCGCCCTCGTCGCCGAGCTGCGGACGGGTGCCGAACTCGCCGTACGGGTGCCCCCGCCACAGCTCCAGCGCCTCGCCGAGCCGGAGCCGCGCGGAGCGGTGCTCGCCGTGGTCCAGGGACCGGCGCCCGGACGACACCAGCTGCTCGAAGCGGCCGACGTCCACCTGTTCGGGGCGCAGCCGCAGGACGTAGCCGGGGGCGAGGTGGCGCAGGACCGACCCGCCGCCCGGAGCGGCGGCGGCCGGGTCCAGGACGCGCCGCAGGTGGGAGACGTGGCTCTGCAGCGCGGCGACGGGCTGCCGGGGCGGTTCGTCCCCCCACAGCTCCTCGACGAGCTGCTCGGTCGGGACGACCCTGCCCAGGCGTACGAGGAGCAGCGCGAGCAGCGCGCGCCGGCGCGGGGGGCCGAGCGGGAGGTCCTCCCCGCCGTGCCGTACGGACATGGGCCCCATGACGCGCAGCAGGAGCCCGGAGGGCCGGGCCGGTTCCGGTATGAACGGCCGCTCAGGGGCCCGAGTTGCGTCCATGCCGTCCCAACCGTTCTCGCGCTTGCGGCCGCCTGCCGGAGGCTGCGGGCGGACGAAATGCCCGGACCATCCGGTTGTGATCTTGGCACGGCGCAGTGTCCGTACGGAGATCGACCGCCATATCCCGCCAGCGCACGACCAGGGGAGGGCAAGGAGACGGCAAGCGGACGGCAAGGGGACGGTCAGCGGACGGCAAGGAGTGGCGGCCGGGAGGACAGGTGACGGCAAGGGGCGCGGTGCATGATCGCCTCTCCCCGAACGACAGGTGAGGTCACGATGTATGACGTCGGTGTGATGCATGAACACCCGTTGATCGCGTGGGCGGTCGGTCACGCGTTGTCCGAATTCCCCGACATGCGGGTGCACGTGCTGAACGCGGAAGATGACGCTCCACCGCGTGTTCCGCTGCCCTTGCCCGTACGTTTCGACGTGCTGGTCACCGACCGGCCCCCCGAACCGGACTCCCCGGCCGGGACGCGGGCCGGGGCGGGAGCGCCCACCGCCGCCTGCGTCCTGCTGCTCTCCGGGGCCGTCACCGGGCAGCCCGCCCCGGGGGTCACCGCCTGCCTGCCCGAACGCTCGGAACCGGCGGCCCTGGCCGCCGCCGTGCACCTGGCGGCGCTGGGCGCCCGGACCCCGGCCCGGCCGGGGGACAGGGCGGCGGCCGCCCTGTCGGCCCGCGAGCGGCAGGTGCTGCGGCTGGTCGCCGACGGGCTGACGCACGACCAGGCGGCCCGCCGCCTCGGCATCAGCCGCCACACCGTGGACACCTACGTCAAACGCGTCCGCGCCAAACTCGCCCTGGGCAACAAGGCGGAACTGGTCAGGGCGGCGATGGTGTTCGGCCGCGACTGACGGGCCGCCGCGAACCTCCGGCGCGAACCTCCGGCGCGACTGACGGGCCGCCGCGAACCGCCGGCCGGCCGGGCGCTCAGCGGAAGGGGTCCGCCTCCTCGGCGAACGCGCCGTGGCCGGCCACCGCCATCCCCTGCGAGTACCCGATGCCGGCGGCCGCCAGCTCCGCCGCGAGCCGCGCCGAGGGACGTACGAAGTCCTCGTACGCGACGCCCTCGGGGAGCCGCAGCAGCCCGGGGGCCGGTACCGGGACGCCGCTCAGCCGGCCCGCGCCCGCGACGCGCTCCTCGATCTCCCCCCAGTAGCCGGCCATCTTCGCCCCGCCCACCACCCCCGCGCACCCGAGCGCCGAAAGCAGCGCGATGTTGGAGGAGTTGTCGAGGACGAACGCCTCTTCCGCCCGCTCGCACTCCACGAGCCGGCCCGTCCCGTCGAGCCTCCTGGCCCCCGTCCGCAGCCCGAACAGGGCGGCCGGCCAGCCCCCCGGCCCACCCCGGAAGTACGCGACGAGCAGGTCCAGCGGCAGGTAGAGCGTCCGGCCCGGCACCGCGAGCCCGGCCGCCCGCTCCACGGCGGACATCAGCAGCAGGTACGAGAGCGCGCGGTCGGCCCCGCGCAGGGCCAGAGAGGCCGCCTCCCGGTCCGCGCCGACCGCCCGCTCCGGTACGCCGCGCATCGGCGGCCGCCCCGCGACGGCCACGTGCTTGGCCTTCTTGTCGCGGGTGAACAGGGTCTCCCGGGCCAGCGCGCCGTCCCGGTCCAGGAACCACCAGGCGTACGGCCGCCATCCGAGGTCCGAGAAGTTCACGTGCGTCAGGGCGACCCGCAGGTGGAAGGCGGACGGGTCGGCGCGCTGGAGGTGGCGCACGTACCAGGAGACCCCGACCCGGGGGAAGAACACGTTCGGGCTCGCGTGCGGCAGGCTGACCAGGACGCGCGGCGCCCGCGCGAACGCGTCCAGCCCGGCATCGTCCAGCCCGAGCGCCCGCAGCGCCTCCGCCCCGCCGGCCCCGCCGCCACCCGTCACGAGCCTCCCGCGCCGCGAACGCAGCCAGGCCGCGAACCCGGCGCGTACGCCCCCGCCTTCGAACTCCATGCCACCCTCTCCCTCGGAAGACACCTGCCGGCCCGACACGGCCGGCCTCACGCCCACTCCGGCCGCCGCACCAGCCACACCACCGCGAACAGCGCCGTACAGCACGCCAGCACGAGGAAGGCGACGCCCACCCCGAACGCCCCGGCCAGCGCCCCCGCCCCGAACGAGAACGCGGCCTTCGTCAGCGAAGCCACCACGTTGCGGACCACCGCGAACTGCCCCACCTCGTGGTCGTCCGGCACCTGGTTCGTCAGCACCTGCATGCAGATCACGTGACAGGTGACGGCCAGGGAGAGCCCGAACGCGACCACCGCCACCACGGCGGCGGTGTCCACCAGCGCCAGCGCGAGCGCCAGGACCGCCGTCACCGGCAGGGCCCGGCCGAGCACCCGCCGGGAGGAGACGCCGCCGGTCGACAGCAGCACCCCCGCCAGGAACCCCCCGGCGATCGTCACGATGTTCAACAGGGCGTAGTAGGACGGCCGTCCGGGCGCCACGGTGCCCGCCAGCGGCACCAGGACCGTGTTGAGGAACTGCAGCGCACCGCTGCCGGGCACCGAGAACACGAGTACGCCCACCAGTGCGGGGGTCCACCGCAGCGGCACCGGCTCCGGTTCCCCGTCCCCGCCCGGCCCGCCGGGACACGGCTCCGGCCGGGGCCGCGGCCGCGCGCGGTCCTCGTACCCCCGGGTGCCGAGGGCCAGCGCGCCCGCGCTCGCGGCGTACGCCAGCGCCGCGCACAACAGCCCCTGGGTGATCCAGCCCTGGGCGAGCACCACCCCGGCCAGGCCCGCGCCGCAGACCTGCCCGGCCAGCGAGGCCGACTGCGAGGCCGCCAGCAGGCGCTTGGCCACCTCCCGCTCGAAGGCCCCCCGCACCAGCCGGTTCAGGGCCGCCTTGTTGAACATCTTCGCGACGGACAGCACGACCTGGCTCACGGCGATCACGGTGATGGACAGCGCCGCACTGCCGCCGGAGGTGAGCTGCTGTACGGCCAGGAGCACCGACACCAGGGACAGCACCGAGTTGGTGCCCCGCGCGATCAGGCCGGCCCGCCCCCGGTCCGCGGACTTCCGCAGCAGCAGCCCCAGCACCGCCGCGGGGAGGTAGCCGAGGACCACCATGACCCCGATGAGGAAGGCGCTGCCGGCCAGTTCGTACGTCAGCCAGAGCAGCACCACCGCCTGCCCGCCCTCGGCGAAGGAGGACAGGGCGAAGAACAGGCCGAACAGCGGGCGCGAGGGGCGGCGCGCCCGAGCGGACGGGGGCGGATCGAGCAGCCGCGGCGGCGGCTCGGGGGAGGGCGGCATGGGCAACGGCCTCTCGGGTGGGGTGGTCGCGGGTCAGCGGGCGGCGGTGAGCCGGTCGACGCCGGCCACGGCGGCGTGCGCGGCCGCCTCGTCGGGGCACGAGAAGAAGGCCAGCCGGGAGAAGGCGCAGGAACTGCCCAGCCGGGCCCGGGCGGCGGCCCGCGAGCTGCCCGCGGAGACCCGTACGACGCCCGGCACCGCCAGCAGCTCGCGGTCCCCGGGGACGCGCCGCCCGTCGCCGGGGACGGGCGCGGCCACCCCGATCACCCCGCAGAACCCGCCGGGACCGGCACCGCCCGCCCCGGCAGCACCCCGACCGGGACCGGGACCGGGCCCGCCCGGACCGGCGGTACCCCGCGCGCCCTCGCCCGGCGGCCTGCCCAGCTGGATCCGTACGAACTCCTCCCACAGGTCCACCCCGTGGAACAGGAGCAGCGACTCGGCGACCCCGCCCCCGGCCGGGCGCAGGGCGATCTCGTTGAACAGCAGCCCGCCGCCGGCCTCCCGGAACAGCTCCAGGTGGAACACGCAGTCGGCGACGCCCAGCGCGGCGACGCAGCGTCCGGCCGCCCGGAGCGCGGGTCCCTGCCGGGGATCGCCCGGCGGCAGGTGCAGACTGGCCCGGGTCGTCCCGGCGGCGCTCAGCACCGGCCGGTCGTACGCCGACGCGAGCGCCGCGCGCAGCACCCCGCCGCGCACCACCCCGTCCACGTGCAGCTCCGCGTCCACCTCGACGGCCTCCTCGACGAGGAACAGCCCGTCCGCCTCCACGGCGAGCCGGCGCGCCTCCCACGCGGGCAGCCGCCGCACCCCCTTGCCGGAGGAGCCGGACAGCGGTTTGACGACCACCTCCCGCGGCAGGGAACCGAGGGGCGCGACGGCGAAGTCGCCGGACAGCCAGGAGCGCGGCGCCGGCAGGGCCCGCCCGACGGACGCCTTCATGCGCCACTTGTTGGTCACCCCCAGGGCCGATTCGAAGTCCAGCCCGGGCAGCCCGTACCTGCTGCGCAGGAACGCGGCGAACGCGACGTTGCTCTCGGAGGTGGCCAGGACGTACCGGAACGGCGTCCTCGCCATGATCCGGTCGACGATGCCGAGGGTCTCGCGGTCGTGGTCGAAGGACGGCACGGTCAGCGCCGCCGCGGAGGGCTGCTCCCCGGCCGGGCACACGGACAGGTCGAGGTACTCGGTCCCCTCGGCGAAGGCGGCCCGCGCCGCGTCGAAGAGCGGTTTGCCGGTGCTGAGGACCAGGGCGCGCGTGCGGGCGCGGGCCTCAGACACGGCCGGTCTCGTTGAACGCGACGATCCGGCGGACGAGTTCGCCCAGCCGGGCGTCGTCGGGGGCGGACACGAGGGCGTGGCCCGCCCGCCCGTACGAACCGGTCCGGGCGGCCGCGGGCCCGTCCGGGTAGTGGAGTTCGTGGAAGTCGAAGTGCTCCTCGAAGTCCGCCCGGGTCAGCTCCACCCCCGGGAAGTGCCGCAGGTAGACGTACCCGAAGTACGCCTCGGGCCGCTTCGGCTCCAGCAGCGCGGCCGGGTCCTCCCCCAGGGCCAGGCCCACCGTGAGGTCGTACAGGTCGACCCCGTGGGTCAGCCGGACGATCTCGGGGTGGTGGGCGCCGGGGGTGCGGATCGCGCACTCGCCGAACACCAGGTCGCCGCCGTCCTCGAAGGCCTCCAGGTGGAAGACGCAGTCGGGGGCTCCCAGCCCGCCCAGCGCCCGTTCGGCCAGCCGCGCCGCCCGGCGGACGAACGGGCCGTTCCCCTCCCGCGAGAGGACCTGCGAGGCCAGTACGGCACCGGTGTTGGTGGCCATGGGCCGCTCGTGGAACCGGGCCACCGCACACCACAGCAGCCGGCCCCCGGACCAGACCCCGTCGACGTTGAACTCCCGCCCGCCCACGAAGGACTCCGCGACCCACGCCGCGTCGGCCCGCCCGCGCCCGGAGCGCCCCCCGGGCCCCGGACCCCGGTCCAGGTGCCGGGCGAACTCCGCCTCCGAGGCGACCGCCGCCGCCCCCACCGAGCCCGCGCCGTTCGCGGGCTTGAGGACGAACGGGCTGCCCAGCAGCTCCGCCAGCTCTCCGTACCCCGCGTCCGGGCCGACGTACGCGCAGCGGGCCCGCCCCACGCCGGGCGGCAGGGCGGCCTTCTGGAGGTACTTGTCCCGGAACCGCAGGGTCCGGGCCCAGTCCCGGTCGCCCGGCAGCCCCAGGTGCTCCCGCAGCAGGGCCGCGGAGAAGACGCCCTGCTCGTGGCCCGTCACCACACCGACGACCCCGTCCGGTGCGGCACCCGCCACCACCCGCAGGACCTCCTGCGCGTCCTCCAGGTCCGCGACCCGGGCGAAGGGGGTGCCGGCCAGTGCCCCCTTCTCCTTCACCACCACGTGGAAGGCGTCCAGGCCGCGCCGGGCCACCGCCTCGGCGATGCCCTTCCGGTATCCGAGGACGATCACGGTGCCCATGGTCCAGCCTCCAGCTTCCGTTCGTAGAGGTCGTGGGTGTCCGGCCGGAACGGCGCCACGCGCCGGAATCCCCGCTTGGTGAAGAAGGCGGTGTTGGCCGCCAGACTGGTGCGCAGCGCGATCCGGACCTCCCGGCAGCCGGCCGCCGCGGCCCGCCGGACGACCGCGTCGACCAGCGCCGAACCGATGCCGCGGCCGCGCAGCCCGGGTTCGGTCGCGAGGAAGCAGAACGTGTAGGAGCCGTCCTCGGGGTACTGCAGGACGCAGCCGACGGCCCGCCCGCCGGCGCGGGCCACCAGCCAGTGGGGGAGCTCGCCGCGCACCGCCCCGGCCGTCCGGCCGAGCGCGGTCGGCCGGAACTCCTCCGCGTAGGGGGCGTAGGCGGCGGCCAGGACGGCCAGGATCCCCGGCACGTCCGACGGGCCCGCCGCCGCCACCTTCGGGCCGGACGCGTCACCCACGACTCTGGGCGGCGGGCGCGGTGCGCGCCGTGAAGAGCTCGCTGTGGTAGGGGATCACCAGCGAGCCCTGCTCGTCGGTGTGCCGTCGTACGAGGTCCCGCAGCAGGTCGAGCAGCAGGTCCCCGTGGGCCTCGATGCCGCGCTGCACCTGGGTGGAGGACTTCGCCATGCCGACGAAGTCACCGGCCGCCACCGTCGTCGTCCAGTCGGCGGTCCGCACCTCGACGGTGCCGCCGGCCGGGCCGAACACCTCGCGCAGTTCGGCGGCGAAGTCGAAGGCCCGGTAGTGCCGGCCGTAGCCGGGGCTCAGCTCCTCCAGCAGGGTCTCGTACGCGTCCAGGAAGGGGCTGGCCCCGAAGTCCCGGTTGTTCTGGATGATCGCGACCCGGCCGCCGGGGTTCAGGCAGCCGAGCGCCGCGCGCAGGAACCGCGGCCGGTCCATCCACTGGAAGGACTGGGCGGCCACGACCAGGTCCACCTCCCGCGCCCGCTCCAGGAAGGGCTCGGCCGGCCCGACCGTCCAGGCCACCGACGGGAACTTGGCCCGGCCCCGGGCCACCATGTCCGGCGACAGGTCGACGGCCTCGTAGCGGGCGCCGTCGCCGAGGATCGGGACGAGGCCCTCCAGGGCGATGCCGGTGCCCGCCCCCGCGTCCACGACGTGGAGTCCGGGCCGCCCGGCCGACGGACCGGCGAGCTCCTGGAGCAGGGCGGCGGGATAGCGGGGGCGGTGCCGGTCGTAGTCGTCGGCGAGGGTGTCGAACTTCTGCTTGTCCGTGTCCATGTCCATACGAGGTCACCTGTCTCCGTGGTCCGAAGGGCTGTCCTGCCCGGGAGCCGGGGCTCCGGGCACGTGGCGCGAGGGCGGGCGCCGCAGGCCGAGCTTCTCGCGCAGGGTGCCCTGCGCGTAGCGGTCCTTGTACACGCCCAGTTCCTGCAGCTCGGGCACGACGTGGTCGACGAACTCGTCGAGTCCGCCCGGGAGGTGCGGGGGCATGATGTTGAAGCCGTCGGCGGCGCCGGCCTCCAGCCACCGCGCCATCGTCCGCGCCACCCGCCGGTAGGAGCCCACCAGCACCAGGTGTCCCCGGGCGACGGTCAGCCGCTCGTAGAGCCCGCGGATGGTGAGCCCCTCGGCCGCGAGCTTCTCGATGAGCCGGCGCCGGCTCCGGTTGCCGTTGGAGGGCGGCAGCGGGGGCAGCGGGCCGTCCACGTCGTGGCCGGACAGGTCGAAGCCGCCCACCAGGTCCGAGAGCATGGCCACGCCCAGCCGGGGGTGGACGAGCCGCTGCAGCCGCTCGAACTTCTCCCGGGCCTCCTCGTCCGTGGCGCCGGTGAACGGGCACAGGCCAGGCATCACCAGCACGTCCCGGTTCACCCGGTCGTACGCCGCCGCCCGCCGCCGCAGGTCCCGGCGGAACTCCACCGCCGCCGCCAGGTCCGGCTGGGCGGTGAACACGGCCTCGGCGGTCCGCGCCGCCAGCTCCATGCCCTCCTGCGAGGACCCGGCCTGCACCACCAGCGGGTGCCCCTGCGGCGGCCGGGACACGTTCAGCTCGCCGCGGACCCCGAAGTGCGCGCCCTCGTGGCCCAGAGCGTGCCGGCGGGCCGGGTCGTAGAACACCCCGCGCCCCTTGTCGCGCGGGAAGGCGTCGTCGTCCCAGCTGTCCCACAGCCCGGTGACGACGTCGAAGAACTCGGTGGCCCGCCGGTAGCGGTCGCCGTGCTCGGGATGCTCGTCCAGCCCGAAGTTCCCGGCCGCCTGGCTCTTGGACGAGGTCACCATGTTCCAGCCGGCCCGCCCGCCGCTGAGCAGGTCGAGCGAGGCGAACTCGCGGGCGACGTTGTACGGCTCCTTGTACGTCGTCGACGCCGTGGCCACCAGCCCGAGGTGGGTGGTCTTCATCGCGAGCGCCGACAGCAGCGTCATCGGCTCGAAGACGACCACCCGGCTCCCGTATCCCTCGCGGTCGTCGTTGAACACCGACGGGGTGTCCGACAGGAACATGAAGTCGAACAGTCCGCGTTCGGCGGTCCGCGCCAGGGCGACGTAGTGGTCGATGTTCTGCGCGCCGTCCGCCACCGCGTCGGGATGCCGCCAGGCGGCGGCGTGGTGGCCCGTCCCGTACGACAGGTAGGCGCCCAGCACCAGTCGGCGCCGGTGTGACTCGCTCATGAGGGCACGTACTCCTTTCGTGAGGGGGGAGGGGTCGGCGGTCAGCCCTGGAGCTGGAAGACCTCGCGCAGCCCGGCGATCTCCTCCTCCAGCCCCCGCGTCGACCCGTGCCGCGAGATGTGCGCGAAGCTCTGCGCCATCGCCGTGATCGAGGCCCGCAGCGCCTGGTTGGCGTACACGGCCAGCGAGAAGCCCGCCCCGCGCAGCTGCGCGGCGTCCACCTCCGGGTAGGTCGTCGGCACGGCGATCAGGGGCACGTCGGTCCGCCCCCAGCTCCGTCCGAAGTCCAGGATCTCGCCGCCGTCACGGGACTTGGAGTGGATGAGCACCGCGTCCGCACCCGCCTCCACGTACGCGTCGGCCCGCTCGACCGCGTCCTGCTTCGAACCCCCGGCGATGAAGGTCTCGATGCGCGCGACGAAGACGAAGTCCTGGGTGCGCTGCGCCTTCTTCGCCACCCGGATCTTGTGGGCGAAGCCCTCCACGGTCTCCTGGTGCTGCGACCCGTCGCCGAGCGAGTTCCGCTTGGGGAACACCTTGTCCTCGACGCAGACCCCCGCGATGCCGGCCCGCTCGTACTGCTCCACCATGCGCGCCACGTTCCGGGCGTCGCCGAACCCCGTGTCGCAGTCGGCGAGCACCGGCAGGTCGGTGGCGTCGTTCATGACGCGTGCCGCGGCCAGGAACTCGGTCATCGTCAGGATGCTCTCGTCGGGTACCGCGTGCGAGGCGGAGATGCCCAGCCCGCTGGCCCACAGCACCTGGAAGCCGCTGCGCTGGGCGAGGCGCGCGCTCAGTCCGTCGTGGGCGCCGGCGGCCAGGGACAGTTCGCCGTCCCGGGCGATGGCCTCGCGCAGCATGGCCCGCTTGTTCATGATGTCTCCTCAGGAATGAAGGGTGACGGTAAGGTTGGCGGACATCCGGGCGAAGTCGACGACCTGCTCCGCGACGCCCCTCAGCTGTCCTTCGACGTGCGCGTCCTCGCACCGCCCGGCCGGCCCCAGGGCGGTCCGGGAGCTGTCGAGGGCCACGCCCAGCGGCGTGGGCCAGCCGCGCAGCGCGTGCGTCACCGCGCGCAGCGCGCCGAGGGTGACGACCGCGCCCTGGTGCCCCTGCCCGACGGCCAGGCAGCCGACCGCCCGGCCGCTCAGGTACGGCCTGGGGTCGTCCCGCAGCTCCTCCAGGTGGTCGAGGGCGTTCTTGACGAGCCCCGAGATGCCTCCGTGGTAGGCCGGGCTGGCCAGCACCACCCCGTCGGCCCGCGCCGCCTCCGCGACCAGCCGCCTGGCGGCCGGCGTCAGCGGCGCCCCGCCGGGGTCGTACGACGGCATGACCAGATCGGGTCCGGCCAGCAGGCTGACCCGGGCCCCCAGCCGCTCGGCCTCGGCCAGGACCGCCCGCAGCGCCCGCTCCGCCGTGGAGCCGGGGCGGGTCGAGCCGCCGATCCCGACGATCCTCACGACGCCGCCCCCGGCCCGGCGGCGGGCGCCTCCGCTTCGAGGAGCGGCGCCGCCACGGCGCGCAGGAACCCGCCGCGCCGTACGTAGTCCAGCTCCCGGGCGGTGTCCACGCGGGCCGTCATCCGCCAGGCCGCGACGAGCCCGCCCGCCGGGCCGAGGGCCCGTACGACGACCTCCCCGCGCGGGCGCAGCCCTTCCAGGCCGGTGATCCCGTACGATTCGCGGCCCGTGAGCCCCAGCTCCCGCGGCCCGTGCCCGGCCCTGAACTGGAGCGGGACGATGCCCATGCCCACCAGGTTGCTCCGGTGGATCCGCTCGAAGCTCTCGGCGAGCACGGCCCGTACCCCGAGCAGCGCCGGGCCCTTGGCCGCCCAGTCCCGCGAGCTGCCGAACCCGTAGTCCCGGCCCGCCAGGACGATGACCGGGGTGCCCTCGGCGGCGTACCGGGACGCCGCCTCGTGGACGGTCGTCACCTCGCCGCCGGGCAGGTGCAGGGTGTGGCCGCCGGGGTGCGAGGGGGTCAGGCGGTTGCGGAAGCCCGGATTGGCGAAGGCCCCGCGGACCAGCACCTCGTGGTTGGCTCGGCGGCAGCCGTAGGAGTTGAAGTCGGCCTGCGCCACGCCCGCGCCGGCCAGGTGCCGGCCGGCCGGGGAGGAGGCAGCGATGGTTCCGGCGGGGGAGATGTGGTCGGTGGTCGTCGAGTCGCCCGCGAACACCAGGACCCGGGCCCCGCGCAGATCGGCCGTGCCCCCGCGCCCGGCGCCGTCGAAGAAGGGCGAGCGCACCAGGTACGTGGACCCGGCCGGCCAGTCGTAGACCGGCCCTCGCGGGAACTCCAGTTCCTCCCACTCGCGGCCGCCCCGGAACAGGGTCTCCCGCTCCGGCGCGAAGTGCTCGCCGGTCACGTGCGAGAGCGCGACCGCGATCTCCGACGGCGAGGGCCACAGCTCCGACAGCCGTACGCCGCGCCCGCTCGCGTCCATCCCGAGGGGCTCGCCGCCCAGGTCGGTCCGTACCGTCCCCGCCAGCGCGTACGCCACCACCAGCGCGGGCGACGCGAGGTAGGCGGCCGCCGCGTCCGGATGGATCCGGCCCTCGAAGTTGCGGTTCCCCGAGAGGACCGCCGCGAGCCGGGTGCCGTCCCGCCGCACCGCGTCCTCGGCGGCCGGCGCGAGACCGCCCGAGTTCCCGATGCAGGTGGTGCAGCCGAAGCCGGCCACCGCGAAACCGAGCCGCTCCAGGGCGGGCAGCAGCCCGGCGGCCGCCAGGTAGCGGGGCACCGCGCGGGAGCCGGGGGCCAGCGTCGTCTTGACCCACGGCGGGACGCTCAGCCCCCGCGCGACGGCCTTGCGGGCCACCAGACCGGCGATGACCATCGACTCGGGGTTGGAGGTGTTGGTGCAACTGGTGATGGCGGCGATGCCCACCGCCCCGTCCGGCAGTCCGCCGGCCCGGCGGCGCCCGGACCCGCCGCCGGGCCCGCCGCCGTCTCCGTCTCCGTCGCCGTCGGGGAAGCTGGCAGGCACCTCCCTCAGCGACAGCCGCTCCTGGGGCCTGCGCGGCCCCGCGACGCTGGGCTCCACCGACGACAGGTCGAACTCCACGGTCCGGGCGCACAGCGGCTCCGCGGAGCCGTCCGCCGGCGCGAACAGCGCCTGCTCCTTGGTGTAGGCCTCCGCGAGGGCGACGTCGCGCTCCGGGCGGCCCGTCAGCCGCAGGTACTCCAGCGTCGCCGCGTCCACCGGGAAGAAGGCGACCGTGCAGCCGTACTCGGGCGCCATGTTCGACACCGTCGCCCGGTCCGGGACCGACAGGGTGCGCACGCCGGGCCCGAAGAACTCCACGAACTGCCCCACCACACCGGTCTCCCGCAGGAACCGCGTCGTCATCAGCGCCAGGTCCGTGGCGGTGCTCCCGACGGGCAGCGCACCGGTCAGCCGCACGCCCACCACGGGCGGGCTCAGCAGCGACACCGGATGCCCCAGCAGGGCGGTCTCCGCCTCGATGCCGCCGACGCCCCAGCCGAGCACGCCCAGCGCGCCGACCATCGGGGTGTGCGAATCGGTACCGAGGACGAAGTCCGGGGCGAGCAGGCCCCCGGCGTCCGGCATGACCACCCTGGCCAGGTGCTCCAGGTTCATCTGGTGGACGATGCCCCGGCCGGGCGGCACCACCCGCAGCCCGCCGATCTCCCGCTGCGCCCAGCGCAGGAAGCGGTAGCGCTCGCGGTTGAGTTCGTGCTCGCGGGCCATGTTGAGCGCGAGCGCGCCCGGGCGGGCCCACGCGTTCGCCTCGACCGAGTGGTCGACGACCAGGTCCACCGGGAGCACGGGCCGCGCGCGGCGCGGATCGAGCCCCCGCTCGGCGAGCAGGGACCGCAGGGAGGCGAGGTCCGACAGTACGGGGACGCCCGTGTGGTCCTGGAGGACGAGCCGGGTGGGGCTGAGGACGATCTCCTCCTCGGGCCCCGCCCCCGCGCAGGCGGAGAGCAGCGCGGCGGAGGAGGCCATGGCCGCGGCGGGCGCCGCCTCGTCACCGCTCCTCACGGCGGCCCGCAGGAGGTTCTCCACGAGGACGCGGACGCTGCGGGGCGCGGCACCGAGACCGGTCAGCCCGTTCTCCTCGGCCGCGGCCAGGCTGACGTACCGGCCCGCTCCGTGCGACGGGGGCAGGGAGCGCAGCAAGTCGTGCATGGTTGACCCTTCACGCTTCGTCGGGGCCGCGCCGGGCCGGTGCCGGAAGGGGGAGGGGCACCGGGCCGGCGGGCGGGGCAGGGGTCAGGCGGCGACCTGGGCGAGGGCCCTGCGGTAGATGGCGGCCAGGTCCTCCGGGGGCACCGCGCCGGAGGTGTGGATCGACTGCCGGCGCACCTCGTCCAGGCAGGGGCCGAGCAGGTCCTCCCGCGGCTCGATGCCCTGCTGTTCCAGGGACCAGGCGATCAGCGCGCGGCCGGAGTGCTTGCCCAGCACGTAGCGCCGCTCGCCGCCCACGTGCTCGGGCGGGAAGGGCTCGAAGGTGGACGTGTCGCGCAGCATGCCGTTGGCGTGGATGCCCGACTCGTGGGCGAACACGTTGTCCCCGATGACCGGCTGCCACGGCAGCACGGGGTGCTTGGCGGCCCGCGCCACGAGCCGGCTGACCTCCTTCAGCTTCGTCAGGTCGATGCCGAGGTCCCGGTCGTAGAGCTTCTTCAGCGCCACGACGACCTGGGCGAGGTCCGCCATCCCGGCCCGCTCGCCGATGGCGTTGACCGTCACGTGGAAGTAGCGCGCTCCGGCCTTGAGGCCGGCCAGGGTGTTGGCGGTGGCGAGCCCGAAGTCGTTGTGGGCGTGGCACTGGGTGTCGATGGGGGACGCCTCCCCCACCGCGGCCACCCGCTCGCCGTAGGCCTCCGGGCCCAGCAGGCCCACGGTGTCCGACAGGCGCAGCCGGTCGGCGCCCGCCTCGTGGACCACGCCCGCGTACTCCTGGAGGAACGAGATCTCCGTGCGGGCGATGTCCTCGGCGCTGATCGAGACGTACGCGCCGCGGTCCTTGGCCATCTTCACCAGGTCCGTGGCGGTGGCCAGCAGCCAGGTGCGGTCCTTGCGGACACTGGCCCTGAGGTGCCCGGCGGAGGTGGGCAGGCCGATGTGGACGGCCTTGAAGCCCATGTCGATCGAGCGCTCGACGTCCTCCCTGACACCCCGGTGCCAGACGACGAGCCGGGCCTCGTCCTGGCGGTCCACGCAGGACCTGATGAAGTCGAGTTCCTCACCGCCCATGGCGGGGATGCCGATCTCGACGGAGGTGACGCCGGCGGCGACCAGGGCGTCGAGGATCTTCGTCTTCGTCTCCTTCGAGAAGGCGACGCCCGGGGTCTGTTCGCCATCGCGGAGCGTGGTGTCCTCAAGGACCAGATCTTCGCGGATGCTCATGGTCGGCTCCTGAATCCTTCCGGCTGGAACGGGGAATGGAACGATGATCAGCAGCGCCCTCCGGAAGGGTCAATCCCCCTCAATGTCCCCTAAATCGGGGACGTGACGGACCGGGGTCCCGTCGTGGATCCGCGGAATCGCCGGACCCCGCAGCAGAACTGTGCGATCGTCAACTCACGCCGCGCCACGGCTGGTTGTCGCCCTTGTCAGCTCATCGGGCCGCCGTTAGGTTGTGCGGTTCCTGATGTCTTCTAGGGGGCTCCCATGGGTGTACGGGGCCGGCACCGCCGGTACCAGCCGAGCAGCATCAACCGGGCCTCGCTCGTCGTCACCGCAGGTGGCGCCGGGATCGCGCTCCCCCTCATCGGCGCCACGGACGCGCAGGCCGCGTCCGTGGACACCTGGAACAAGGTCGCCGCCTGCGAATCCACCAACAACTGGCAGATCAACACCGGCAACGGCTACTACGGCGGGCTCCAGTTCAGCCAGAGCACCTGGCGCGAATTCGGCGGCACCGCCTACGCCCCGCGCGCCGACCTCGCCACCAAGGCCCAGCAGATCGCGGTCGCCGAGAAGGTCCTCAAGGGGCAGGGCCCCCGGGCCTGGCCCGCGTGCGGCCCCCAGGCCGGGCTCAGCCGCAGCGGGCCGGCCCCCGCCCTCGACACCAAGGCCCCCGCGAAGCCCGCGGCCAAGCCCGCCGTCAAACCCGCCGCCAAGGCTTCGGACAAGCCGTCGCCCGAACCGGCCGCCACGCCCTCGGGCCAGGCGCACAAGGACCTGGTCCGGGCGACCAAGGCCACCACCCCGACCCCCGTCAGCATGCCCCGCCCGACCGGCACCTCCGTCCTGCCGAACCCGTACGTGGTCGCCCCCGGGGACTCCCTCTCGACGATCGCCGGCGAACAGCACGTGGAGGGCGGCTGGCAGGCCCTCTACGAGACGAACCGCGCCACCGTCGGCGGCAACCCCAACCTGATCTTCCCGGGCCAGCGGCTCACCCTCCGGATCACCACCGCCCCGCCCGCCCAGAACCCCGAGAAGCCGCCGCGCACCGCCGAGCCGGTCAAGCCCGTGGAACCGGCCGCTCCCAAGCCGGAGCAGCAGAAGCCCGAGCAGCAGAAGCCGGAGCAGGCGAAGCCCGAGCAGCCCAAGCCCCAGCCGGAGCAGTCCAAGCCGGCCGAGAAGCCGAAGCCCCAGCCCGAGCAGTCCAAGCCCGCCGAGAAGCCCAAGCCCGAGCCGGCCTCCAAGCCCGCGGGCAAGCCCGTCTCAGCGGAGCAGAAGCCCGCCTCGGGCGGCGGCGCCTTCACCGCCCCCGTCGACGCCGGCATCGGCACCGCCTACCGCGTCGCGGGATCCTCCTGGTCCAGCGGCTACCACACGGGCGTCGACTTCCCGGTGCCGACCGGCACCAGCGTCAAGGCCGTCGGACCCGGCACGGTCGAGTCGGCCGGCTGGGCCGGGGCCTACGGCTACCAGGTCGTCATCAAGCACTCCGACGGCCGCTACTCCCAGTACGCCCACCTGTCCGCGCTCGGCGTCAAGGCCGGCCAGCAGGTCTCCGGCGGCCAGCGGATCGGCCGCTCCGGCTCGACCGGCAACTCCAGCGGCCCGCACCTGCACTTCGAGATGCGCTCCGCCCCCGGCTACGGCTCCGACATCGACCCGCTGAAGTACCTCCGGAACAAGGGCGTCGGAATCTGACCCCCGCACGTGCGGCGGCACGGCCGTGAGCAGGACCAGGCCGGCCGCCGCCAGCGCGCCGCTCGCCAGCGCCGCCACCGCCCCGGCGGTCCCGTACCGGAAGCCCTCGTCGAACAGCGAGATCCCGACCGCCGCCGCGACCACCGGGTTGACCACCGTCACCGTGGCCAGCGGCGCGGTCAGGCCCGCGCCCCGGTAGGCCGCCTGCGACAGCAGCAGCCCGCCGGCCGCCAGCACGGCGATCGCCGCCAGGTCCGGCCACAGGCCGCCGAGCCCGCCCGGCGAGAAACCCTCGGCCACCGACTTGGTGAACACCGAACCCATCCCGAAGGCCGTACCGGCCGCCGCGGCCAGCAGCACGCTGCGCAGCACCGCCCGGCGCATCCGCCCCGCAGCCAGGACCAGCACCGCCACCCCGGCCGCCGTCACCGCGAGCAGCAGGCTCCGCTCCCCGCCCGCCAGGGCCTGCCGCCCCGCCCCCTCGCCGCCCGTCAGGGCCAGCAGCCCGGCCAGGCCCGCCGTCGCCAGCAGCGCCCCGCGCCAGGCGGCCGCGCCCGCCCGGCGCCGTACGAACACGGCCGCCATCGGGAGCGCGAAGACGATGGTCAGCGCACCCAGCGGCTGCACCAGGCTCAGCGGCCCGTACGCCAGCGCCACCACGTGCAGCAGCGAGCCCAGGCCGTTCAGCGCCACCGCCGCCCACCAGCCGGCGCGGCGCAGCGGCGCGTAGGGGCGGTCCGGTGAACTCGCCGCCACGTGTTCCTGGACGATCGCGCCGCCCGCGTACGCGACGGCGGAGACCAGGCAGAGCAGAACCGACAGGGCCAGGGCACTCATGAGATCCACCATGCCCCAAAGGGGCCCGCCGTTCATCCGCCCGGAGAACCCTTGATCACGGGCCGAGTCATCCTCCTGGCATACACCACCGGGAGTACGCGCAAGCCGCCCGAGGGGGATGAAGGGCCTTGATCCCCTCCATACCGTGACAGGCCCCTCGCGGTCCGTGAGGCGGACGGGAACGGGTTTGGACCCGGGCGTGTCGGATCCGTACAGTTTCCGTTTTGGGGACTTCCGCAGCAGGCGGACGCGGACGAGCGAACAGGGAACGGCAGCGGCCATGACGGTGACCGAAGACAACCACGCATACGGGCCGGGCATCGACCCCGAGCGCCTCGCCGTCTGCCTCAGCGTGCTCGACGAGCTCGACAAGATCGACGTCGACCACCCCGACGCCATCACCGTACGCCGTGCCACCGCCGGCATCTACCGCACGGTGAAGCAGCGTCGCCGCCAGGAGCGCCGCGCCGCCAAGACCGCCAACGACAAGGCCGTCACCGAGGCGACCGCGACCGGCTCCGCCGAGCGCATCGACGACGAGACCGAGGGCATCCTGCCCACCTCCGTCACCGAGGCCGGCCGGATCGCCGGGATACTCCAGCGCCCCCGCTCCTGCTACGTCTGCAAGACCCGGTACGTCGAGGTCGACTACTTCTACCACCAGCTCTGCCCGGACTGCGCCACCGAGAACCGGTCCAGGCGGGAGGCCCGCGCGGACCTCGCCGGCAAGCGCGCGCTGCTCACCGGCGGCCGGGCCAAGATCGGCATGTACATCGCGCTGCGGCTGCTGCGCGACGGCGCGCACACGACGATCACCACCCGCTTCCCCAAGGACGCCATTCGCCGCTTCAAGGCGATGGAGGACTCGGCCGACTGGATGCACCGCCTGGAGGTCGTCGGCATCGACCTGCGCGACCCGGCCCAGTCCGTGGCCCTCGCCGAGCAGGTGGCCGCCGCCGGCCCCCTCGACATCCTGATCAACAACGCGACGCAGACCGTCCGCCGCCTCCCCACCGCGTACGCCGCCCTCGTCGAGGGCGAGAGCGCCCCGCTGCCGGCCGGCGAGCTCCCCGCCCACCACGTCATCGGCGCCTTCAACTCCGGAGCGGTCGACGGCCTGGCCGCGCTGCCCGTCGGCGTCAGCGGGCTGGAGGCCCAGAAGGTCGCCGACCTCGCCCTCGTCGCGGGCAACGCCAGCCTGGAGCGGCACCTCGCGGGCACCGCCATCGACGCCGGCGGCCTGCTGCCCGACGTCGTCGAGTCCAACACCTGGGTGCAGACCATCGACCAGATCACCCCGGTCGAGCTGCTCGAAACCCAGCTGTGCAACTACACCTCGCCGTTCATCCTGATCAGCGCCCTGCGCCCGTCGATGGCCGAGGCCGCCCGCAAGGCCGCCAGCGGGCGCGCCTACGTCGTCAACGTCTCGGCGATGGAGGGCGTCTTCAGCCGCGGCTACAAGGGCGCCGGCCACCCCAACACCAACGCCGCCAAGGCCGCGATGAACATGGTGACGCGGACCAGCGGCCAGGAGATGTTCCAGACCGACCGCATCCTGATGACCTCGGTCGACACCGGCTGGATCACCGACGAGCGCCCGCACTTCGACAAGCTGCGCCTCGCCGAGGAGGGCTTCCACGCCCCCCTCGACCTGGTCGACGGCGCCGCCCGCGTCTACGACCCGGTCGTCCGCGGCGAGGCCGGCGAGGACCTCTACGGGGTCTTCCTCAAGGACTACGCCCCCGCCAACTGGTAAACGGGCCACGAGGGGCCGGCCGTCTCGCCGAGACGACCGGCCCCTCACTCGTACGGGCGAACCGTCCCCTGGATTCCGTAGGCCCCCGCCGCGACCAGCTCCAGCAGCGGCCGCCAGTCCTCCACCACCCCGGCGTCCAGCCCCGACGTGCCGCCCGACCGCACCGCCTGGCGCAGCGCCTCGGCCGCCGCGTCCCCGGCCGCGGCCGGCCCGTCGGCCCTCGTCAGACGGGCCACCCGGTCGCCCAGGAGGGGGCGGACCGCCTCGGCCGCGTCGCCGCCCCGGTCCGACAGCAGCGGTCCCAGGAAGTGGACCAGCCCGGCCACTTGGAGCTCCTTGTCGAAGGGGTGCGAGCGGCGGAGCAGGGCCGCCGTCTGGAGCCCCCGGCCGCCCCGGTGCGCGTGCAGGAGTTCCATCAGCTCGTCGACACTGTCGATCGTGGGCAACCCCGACATAGCCACAACGGCTCCCTCCGTCGTCCGCGCGCACGCGCCACCGCCGTCGAGCAGATCAGCCCCGGCGGACACGCCGACGTACGACTTCCTGAACTCGGGGCGAAAACAAGCGGTCCAGCGCGGATTTTACCGTTCCATCGAGCGGACCCCCGCTCATATGTGTACCCTAAGGCGCAAGGAGCCCCCACCCGGGCACCCGCTCCACCAAGGCGCCACCGCGTCCGGACGAACCTCTGAATCCCCCTATCCGGCGCGCGGTCCCGCCCGCCGGGTTACGCGACACAAGGGAGTGCGCGGTGACTGAGACCAAGAAGACCGACCCGACTCTGGAGCTCACCGGACGGGGGGCGACCACCCGGTCCGACGAACTCGGCAGCCTTGAGGTCTGGGCCCGCTCCGCCCCCATCCGGCTGGCCGGCTACGAGGACGACCTCGCGGAGCCGCACATCCTGCCCGGCATCGACTGACGGCATCGACTGACGGCACCGGCCGACGGCACCAGGCCCCGGCAGGACCCCCTGGCCCGGGACCCGCAGACCGGATCCGCGCCCCCGCGCCCGACGGCGACGGGGGCGCGGCACGTGCGACGGCCCCCGCCCGCCGGGGTTCCCGCCGGCCCTACGCCCTCAGCGTCATCGCCGTGGGCGATCAAGCCTTCCGCCGATCCGCCGCGCCCGGCAGGGTCGTGCCCATGAGACTCCTGATGCTGGGTGGGACCGAATTCGTCGGGCGCGCGATCACCGAGGACGCCCTGGACCGCGGCTGGGACGTGACCGTCTTCCACCGGGGACACCACGCGCCCCCGCCCGGAACCGCCGCGCTGCACGGCGACCGCACCGCCCCCGGCGGGCTCACCGCCCTCGCCGACGGGAAGTGGGACCTGGTCGTCGACACCTGGGGCGGCGCCCCCACGGCCGTCCGCGACACCGCCCGGCTGCTCGCCGCCCGGGCCGGCCGGTACGCGTACGTCTCCAGCCGCTCGGTGTACGCCTACCCCGCCCCCGCCGGCCTCACCGAGGACGGCCCGGTGGTCGACGGCTCGCCCGACGCCGGCGCGACCGCCTACGCCGCCGACAAGCGGGGCAGCGAGCTCGCCGCCCTCGACGCCTTCGGCGACCGCGCCCTGATCGTGCGCTGCGGGCTGGTACTCGGCCCGTACGAGAACGTCGGCCGGCTGCCCTGGTGGCTGAACCGCGCCGCCCGGGGCGGCCCCATGATCGCCCCCGGCCGCCGGGACCTGCCGCTCCAGTACATCGACGTGCGCGACCTCGCGCACTGGACCCTGGACGCCGCCGCGACCGGCCTCGGCGGGCCCTACGACCTGGTCTCCCCGTCCGGTCACGCCACCATGGGCAGCCTCCTGGACGCCTGCGCCGCCGCCACCGGCGCCGCGCCCGAGCTGCGCTGGACCGACGAGGCCGTCATCCGTGAGGCCGGCGTCGAACCCTGGACGGAACTGCCGATCTGGCTCCCGGAGGGCGAGCTTCACGACTACATGTTCGGCAGCGACGTCACCAAGGCCCTCGCCGCGGGCCTGGTCTGCCGGCCGGTCGAGGAGACCGTCGCCGACACCTGGGCCTGGATCCGCTCGATCGGCGGCGCGGCCCCGATGCGCCCCGACGTCCAGGAGAAGGGGATCTCCGCGGAACGGGAGGCGGCCCTACTCGGGCTCTGAGGCGGCGGCCTCCGCGAGACGGGTCGGCGGCAGGTACTCGCGCAGCAGCCGGCGGTGCCACCAGGCACCCGTATCGCGCAGCTCCCGCCAGGTGGTGAACCGGTAGCGGTACAGCCTGGCCCGCACGAAACGCGGCGGGGCGTCCGGGAAGGGGTTGTGGCGGAGCAGCCGCAGCGTGTCCCGGTCGCCCGCCAGCAGCCGCTCCACGAACGGCCCGAACCAGTCACGGGCGTAGCCGGGGGAGAGCGCCGCGAACCACATAAGCCAGTCGAGCCTCAGGTGGTAGGGGGCGAACTGGCGCGGGACCCGGCGGAGTTCCCCCGGCTTTCCCTTGAAGCCGTACTCACGCCAGTCCCCGTCCTCGCGGGGGACGGGGTCGGCGGTGCCCTCGACGACCACCTCGTCGCGGATCCGGCCGACCGTGCCGAAGGCCCCGTACGTGTTGACCAGGTGCAGGGAGTCGAAGGAGCGGTTCATCACCTGGCGGTGCGAGACGAGGTTCGCCACCGGGTGCCGGCTCAGCGCCAGCACCAGCACGGTCACCGCGCACACCAGGACCGCGTACCAGACGGGCGCCCCGTGCGAGGCGGCGGCCGGCGGCGGGCCGGCGATCCCCGTGAAGTCCACCGCCGAGAGGGCGAGGGTGATCGTCAGCCAGTTCAGCCAGGCGAAGTTCCCGGACAGCACCAGCCACAGCTGGGTGGCCACCATGATCCCCGCCGCGTACGAGGCCACCGGCTGCGGGGTGAAAAGCAGGACCGGGACCACCAGTTGGGTGACGTGGTTCGCCGCGCACTCCACCCGGTGCAGCGGCTTCGGCAGACGGTGGAAGAACCAGCTCAGCGGGTTCGGCATCGGCTGCGTCTCGTGGTGGTAGTAGAGGCAGGTCAGCCCCCGCCAGCAGGCGTCGCCCCGCATCTTGATCAGCCCGGCGCCGAACTCCACCCGGAAGAGCACCCACCGCAGCAGCCACAGCACCAGCACGGGCGGCCCGACCCGGGCGTTGCCGAGGAAGACGGCGAGGAAGCCGACCTCCAGCAGCAGGGACTCCCAGCCGAAGGAGTACCAGGTCTGGCCCACGTTGACGATGGAGAGGTACAGCAGCCACAGGACCGCCCACATCCCCATGGCGGCGGCCAGCGGCACCAGGTCCCCCACACCCGCCGCCAGCGCCGCGGCCACCGCCGCCCCAGCCCACGCGCAGCATGCGAACAGCCGGTCGGAGTAGCGGAGTTGGAACAGGCTCGGGGCGTGCCGGAAGGGCACGTACCGCACGTAGCGCGGGACGGGCAGCATGCCGTGCGCCCCGATCAGTGCCCGGAACTGCAGGGCGGCCCCGACGAAGGCGAAGACGTAGACACCGGCCAGGGCCCGCTGGAAGACCAGCCGCCCCAGCCAGTAGCCGGGCGCGGTGAACCACTCCATCTCCTCCAGTATCCGGCGGCGCTCCGGTTGCGGCACCCCGGGACATGCGGCAGACAAGAGGGAGCAACCGGGGCGAAAAGGGAGAGCAGCGTGAACGACCTGAACGACGTGCCCGCACCGACATCCCGTCAGGCAGCGCGCCGTCAGGCACCGCGCCGTCACGTTCCCGCCCGCACGGCCCTCTTGGCGGCCCTCGGTCTGATCGCCGCCGGCTGCGGCGGCTCCGGCCCCGAACAGACCAAGGGCCCGGTCCCCGAAAGCCAGGCCCTGACCCTCCAGCCCGTCGGCGCCGCCGGACCCGACCCCTTCACCCCCTCCTCCGCCACCGCCGAGTCGGCCCCCGTCCAGCCCCCGCTGCCCAACGCGAGCGGCCGCGGCATCCGCACGGTCGGCGCCGCCACCCCGGGCCTGTACGGCGGCACCAACCGGCTCGGCAGCTGCGACGTGGAACGCCAGGTCGCCTTCCTCACCTCGGACGCCGCCAAGGCCCGCTCCTTCGCCCAGGCCGCCGGGATCGAACAGGAGAAGGTCCCCGACTTCCTGCGCGCCCTCACGCCCGTGGTGCTGCGGGCCGACACCCGCGTCACCAACCACGGGTTCCGGGACGGCCGGGCCGAGGGCTACCAGGCGGTGCTCCAGGCGGGCACGGCCGTGCTCGTCGACGACCACGGCATGCCCCGGGTGCGCTGCGGCTGCGGAAACCCCCTGGCCGCCCCGCGCTCCGCCAAGGGGAGCCCGGTCCTCAAGGGCGACCAGTGGAACGGCTACCAGCCGACGCAGGTCATCGTCGTCGAGCCGACCATCCAGGTGATCAAGCGGCTGGTCATCGTGAACCTCGCCGACAACACCTGGATCGAGCGCAAGGCGGGCGACGACGGCGCCCAGGACAAGCCCCCCAGGACCGTTCCCCCCTACGACCCGGCCGACGGCATCCCCGACGCCCCCGCGACCCCGACCGACGACCCCTGCGCCGGTGCGGAGGCGGACGGCCGGGTGCGGACCGCCCCGGCCCCCACCCCGCCGCCGGCCGGCCCCCCGGCCCCGCCGGCCGGCCCCCGGCCGCGGGCCCCGGCGCGGCCGCGCCCGACGCCTTCGCGGCGGAGCCCCCGGCCTCGGACCTGGTCCCGCCGCCGGGCCTGGACCTGGGGGAGCCGCCCGCGTCGGACCTGGTCCCGCCGCCGGGCCTGGACGCGGGGGAGCCGCCCGCGTCGGACCTGGTCCCGCCGCCCGGCCTGGACCCGGCGGCGCCCCCGGCCGCCCCGTCCGCCCCCGCCGCCCCGGGTGCCGCCGGCCCGCCGGCCGCGGACCCCGTCGGCCCGGGTGCGGCCACCCCCTCGCCGGCCCCCAGCCCCTGCCCCTCCTCCGCCGCCGCCGTCCCGCGCGCCCCCGCCGCCCCGCAGGACGTCCCCGGTGGCGGCCTGCCCCCGTCCGACGGCCCCGCCGCCACCCCGCCCGACGCGAACGGCGACCTCCCGCGCGACCTGCCCGGCACCGTCCCGCCCGACCAGGGCCTGACCCACACCCCGGACGACGGACCGGGCACCGGCAACGACCCCGGCTCGACCCCGGACCCGCTCGACCCCGCCGCCCCGGACGGCTTCCCGGACGGTCTCCCCGACGGACAGCAGGGCACCGACCAGCCCCCGTACCTGGAGAGCGCCTGACGCCGCGCTGTGTCATGGTGGACCGGTGCCGAGCACCGTATCGCTGCCGGAGGACTGGCCCGCACACGCGGACCGTTCCCTGTCACTGAACCGGATGGGCAGTTTCGACTGGGACCTGGTCACCGGGCTCATGCACATGGACACGGCGGCCCTCGACGTCTTCGACACGACCCCGGACGAGTACGACGGACGGCCGGGATCGCTCTCCCCGCGCGTCCCGCCCGCCGAGTCCGCCCGGCTGGACGCCCTCGTCTCCAGCGCCCTCAAGAGCGGCGTCGACACCTACGGCGCGTACTTCCGCATCCGCTGCCGCGACGGCGCCCTGCGCTGGACCCACACCCAGGGCCGCGTCATGCGCGACCCGGCCGGCCGCCCGTACCGGATCATCGGCATCGTCCGCGACGCCACCGAGGAGCTCAGCCACTCCGCCGAACGCCTCGGCCTCGACGAGGAGCGGCAGCGCCGGACCA
The DNA here is from genome assembly GCF_045160885.1 of Streptomyces sp. NBC_00158. NCBI lineage: Bacteria > Bacillati > Actinomycetota > Actinomycetes > Kitasatosporales > Streptomycetaceae > Streptomyces > Streptomyces sp. NBC_00158. The sequence continues at coordinate 740,309 of NZ_CP108161.1, read as the reverse complement.
GCGTGGTCGAGAGCACCACCGCCGCCCTCGCGCACGCCCGGACCGTACGCGACGTCATCGACGTCATCGGCGACGCCCACGGACTGGAGCGGCTCGGCTCCATGGGCATGGTGATGGGACTCGTCGAGGCCGGCCGGATCCACCTGGTGGCCGAGGGCCCCGCCGACAGCTTCGTCCCCGGCACCCGCTACACCCGCATCGACGAGCAGTACCCCATGAGCGAGGTCGTCCGCTCCCTCCAGCCCCGCTTCCTCGACTCGGCCGAGGAGTTCGCCGAGGGCTATCCGGACCTCTGGTCGAAGATCTCGTACATGCGGATATCGGCCGCCGCCTACCTGCCGCTGATCGCGCAGGCCCGGCCGATCGGCGCGATCGGACTGCTCTACCAGGACAAGGACGGCTTCACCCAGGACGAGCGGAACCTGCTCGTCGCCCTGGGCAGCAGCATCGCCCAGAGCCTCCAGCGCGCCATGCTGCTGGAACAGGAGCACGACCTCGCCGAGGGCCTCCAGCAGGCCATGCTGCCCCGCCGGATCCCCGCCGTCCCCGGGGCCCAGATCGCCGTGCGCTACCGGTCCGCCCGGATGGGCCAGGACATCGGCGGCGACTGGTACGACGTCATCCCGCTGCCCGGCGGCCGGGTCGGCGCCGTCATCGGCGACGTGCAGGGCCACGACACCCACGCGGCGGCCGTCATGGGCCAGTTGCGCATCGTGCTGCGCGCCTACGCCGCCGAGGGGCACTCCCCGGGCACGGTCATGGCCAGGGCCTCGGTGTTCCTGTACGAACTGGACACCGACCGCTTCGCGACCTGCACCTACGTGGAGGCGGACCTCTCCACCGGCGTCCTCCAGCTGGTGCGCGCCGGCCACATCGACCCGCTCCTGCGCACCCGCGACGGGGAGTGCCGCAGGCTGCCGGTGGAGGGCGGGATGCCGCTGGGCCTGTCGGCGGAGTTCGGGCGGCTGGAGTACCCCGTGACCACCGTGGAACTCGACCCGGGCGAAACGCTCCTGCTGTGCACCGACGGGCTGGTCGAACAGCCCGGCGCCGACCTCGACGACGGCGTCACCCTGCTGACCTCCCTGGTCAAGGCCGGCCCCGCCGACCTCCAGCGGCTCGCCGACCGGCTGTGCGAGGTCGTCGACGACCGGGGCGGCGACGACGACATGGCCCTGCTCCTGCTGCGCCGCCAGGGCGAGGACACCCGGCCCGGCGGCGGCCGGCTCCAGCAGCACGTGGCCCCCGGGGACCCCGAGGCGCTCGTCGCCGCCCGGCACATGATCGGGGCGGCGGTGCGCTCGTGGGGCGCGCGGGAGCGGGCCGACGAGATCGAACTGGTCGCGGACGAGCTGATCGTGAACGCCCTGATGCACACCGACGGCCCGGCCATCGTGACCCTGCGCGTCCTGACCGGCCCGGAACGCCGGCTCCGGGTGGAGGTGGAGGACCGCTCCAGCGCCCTCCCGCGCCGCCGCGAGGCGGGGGAGGCGGGGGTGTCGGGGCGGGGCCTGATGCTGGTGGACCGGCTGGCGGACGTCTGGGGCGTGGAGTCCCGGGGCAGCGGCAAGTGCGTGTGGTGCGAGTTCGTGATGGGCTGAGCCCCTGGCCTCCCGGCACCCGGGCTCCCGGCACCCCGGGCTGCGCCGTGCCGTCCGAGGCGGTTCCGGTCGCGGGCCGGCCACCCCGCCCCAGGGCGTCCCGGTCGCGCGCCGCGGGCAGAGGCGCCAGGCTGGGAGGGTGCCCGAGCTGCCGGAGGTCGAGGCCCTCAGGGAGTTCCTCGACGAGCACCTCGCCGGGCGGGTGGTCGAACGCGTCCTCCCGCTCGCCGTCAGCGTGCTCAAGACGTACGACCCTCCCCCCACCGCCCTCGAAGGGCAGCCCGCCGGACCCGTGGCCCGGTACGGCAAGTTCCTCGCGCTGCGCGTCGGCGGGCTCCACCTCGTCACCCACCTGGCCCGCGCGGGCTGGCTCCGCTGGCGCGAGGAGTTCCCCGCGCAGCCGCCCCGCCCCGGCAAGGGGCCGCTCGCGCTGCGCCTCGTCCTGGAGGGCGGAGGCGGCTTCGACCTCACCGAGGCGGGCACGCAGAAGCGCCTCGCCGCGTACGTCGTCCGCGACCCCCTGGAGGTCCCCGGCATCGCCCGGCTCGGCCCCGACCCGCTCGACGGGGGCTTCGACCGGGAGGCCTTCGCCGAGCTGCTGGCCGGGGAGCGCCGGCAGATCAAGGGCGTGCTCCGCGACCAGAGCGTGATCGCCGGGATCGGCAACGCGTACAGCGACGAGATCCTGCACGCCGCGAAGGTCTCGCCGTTCAAACTGGCCGCCTCGTTCGACGAGGAGCAGGTCACCCACCTCTACGGGGCCGTACGGGACACCCTGCGGGCGGCCGTGGAGCGGGCCCACGGGCTGGCGGCCCAGGACCTGAAGGCCGAGAAGAAGAGCGGGCTGCGGGTCCACGGCCGGGACGGCGAGCCCTGCCCGGTGTGCGGGGACACCGTCCGCTCGGTGTCCTTCGCCGACTCCTCGCTCCAGTACTGCCCCACCTGCCAGACCGGCGGCAAGCCGCTCGCCGATCGCAGGCTCTCCCGCCTCCTCAAGTAGCGGGTCCTCTGCGTAGACTCCGGCACCATGGCCGAGCAGCAGCCGCCGCCCCGGCGGGAGACCGTCACCGGCGTCCCGCGCGGCGCCCGCCGCCGTCCGCCCGCGCACACGCCGGCCCGCTCGGAGATCTCCGAGCAGACCAGCCTCGGCGCCACCTACGTACGGGCCCTGATGCGCAGCCAGCTGCGCGCCGGGCTGGGCGCGCTGACGGTGCTGGCCCTCGTCCTCGGGCTGCTGCCGCTGGGCTACCTGCTGCCCCGGGCGGCCGCGGGCCCGCTGGTCTGGGTCGGGCTGGGGCTGGCGGCGTACCCGGTGATGTGGCTGATCGCCCGCTGGTACGTGGGCCGGGCCGAGCGCAACGAGGCCGACTTCACGGGCCTGGTGACGGACCCGGCCGAGTCGGCGTAGGCCGTCGTGGGGATCCGCAGGAAGCGGGGATCCGCCGGAAGCGGGATCCGCTAGAACAGGTGCATCGCGAGGTGCCCCAGCGGCAGGCCGAGCTGCCAGGCCGGGGTCCATACGCGGGCGTTCTCGTCCAGGGGCGCCGGGGTGTCGGCGTCGCCGGGGCGGCCCGGGTCGAGGTTGGTGGCGAAGAGCTCCGTGTGGTCCAGCCAGCGCCACGCCGCCCGGGCCAGTTCGAGGTCCGGGTCCTCGGCGCCGCCGCGCTCGCGGGCCTCCTCGCCCAGCGCGAGGAAGCGGGTGTGGACCCAGTCGCGCCAGGGGTGCCCGTACGCCGTCAGGGAGAGCCACTCGTCCAGCTGCGAGACCACCCGGATCCCGGACAGTTCGCCGGCCGCGTCCGAGAGGTAGATCGTCAGCGCGAGCGTGTCGCGCCCGGCCCGGAACTCCAGCGTGCTCACCGGGATCAGCCGGCCCGTGCGCAGCAGCTCGTCGGCGATGTACTCCGCGTAGAGCCACGCCATGGGGACCGCCAGTCCGCCGTCACTGGTGCCGTTCATACCCTCGGGCTGCACCGTGCCACCCTCTCCCGCGTGTGAGCCTGCCGCCGTCATGCCCGAAGCCTTCACCGGACGGCTCGCGGAACGGGGGATGTTTACTCAACTTGCACGGACTGGTGCCGATATCGGTGTGCTCCGTGTCCGGATCGTGCGCATCGGCGGCGTTCCTTGAGTGTTTCTCCACCGGGCCGGGAGCGGGCGTGGGGCGGGGCCCCGGTCAGGCGCCGAGCCCGTACCCCTGGAGCCCCTTCCGCAGGGCGCGCAGGGCGTAGTACGTGCGGGACTTGACCGTTCCGGCGGGGATGCCGAGCTCCGCCGCGGCCTCGGCCACCGAGCGGTCCTGGAAGTAGACCTGCATCAGGACGGCCCGGTGCTCCGGCCCCAGGCTCCCCACGGCCCGCCGGACGTCGATCGCGGTGACCGAGCCGGCCACCGCGTCCTCGGGGGCCGGCGCCTGCTCCAGACCGTCGGGGTCGACCTCCTGCGGCCGCGACAGCCGCGCCCGGCGGGCGTCGATCGCCAGCCGCCGCGCCACCGTGAACAGCCACGGCCGCATGGACTCGTGCCCGGTCACCAGCACCTCCGGGTGCTGCCAGACGCGTACGAGGGTCTCCTGGACGAGGTCCTCCGCGCGCTGGGCGTCCCCGTGGGTGAGGCCGAGCAGGAATCCGAACAGGGCCCGCCCGTGCTCGCGCTGGAGTTCGGCGAGCGCCTCGGGTTCCGTGCGCTGGAGGGTGGGGGAGGGCGACACGAGTGGCTCCTTCCGGGTCCGGGTCCGAGGTCCTAGGGCCTGTCGTCAAACTCCCGTCTGCCCCGCGACGCCTGGCACGCGCTCTCGCCGCACCGGGCGAAAGCCAAGTACGTCCAGTACGCGGGCTTCCGCCCGGCGCACCGAGAGCACGCACCAGACGCCGCGGGGCCGCCCTTCGGGCGACGACGGGAGTTTGACGACAGGCCCTAGGGCGGTGGGCGTCGCACTCACCCTCACCTGCACGGAGCCGCCCGGGAACCGTCCGGCGGGGGTGTTGCGCCCAAGGCCCCGGGTCGTCCGGTGGGCGGCCGCGCCCGGCGACGAACGGTCGAACGGCGCGGCGAACGGCCATCGGCCGACGGGGTGGGGCGCGGCCGGAGCACGGCGCCGGTCCTTGACTTGAGAGCCCTTCTCCTATGGATTTCGGTTGATCCGACAGTCCTATGAACGGGAGCTGGGACAGATGACCAAGCGCACCCGGCGGGCCCTCGCCCTGCTGACCGCCCTGCTGCTCCCGGCGTCGGCGGCCGGATGCTCCGCCACCGGGGACCGGGCGCCCGCCCGCCTCGGCTCCAGCGCCGCCGGGGCCCCCGCCGGCACGGCCCCCGCCACCCCCTCCGCCGCCCGGGGCTTCACCCTGGTCGCCAGCGGGGACGTACTCCCGCACACCTCGGTCATCAAGCGCGCGGCGGCCGACGCGGGCGGCGACGGGTACGACTTCCGGCCGATGTTCTCCGGGGTGAAACCGGTGGTCGCGGCGGCCGACCTCGCCCTGTGCCACATGGAGACCATCTACGGCGAGGACGACGGCCCCTTCAGCGGCTACCCGGCCTTCGTCTCCCCGCCCTCGGTCGCCGACGCCCTCAAGGACGCCGGGTACGACGGCTGCTCCACCGCCTCCAACCACACCCTGGACGACGGGGCCGAGGGACTGAAACGCACCCTCGACCGCTTCGACAAGGTCGGCCTCGGCCACGCCGGCTCCGCCCGCACCGCCGCGGAGGCGGCGCGGACCACCCTCTACACGGCGGGCTCCGCGAAGGTCGCGCACCTCGCGTACACCTACGGCACCAACGGCTACCCCATGCCCGACGGACAGCCCTGGGCGGTCAACCCGATGCGCCAGGACAAGATCCTCGCGGACGCCCGCGCCGCCCGGAAGGCCGGTGCGGACGTGGTGCTGGTCAGCATCCACTGGGGCACCGAATGGCAGACGGAACCGGACGAGACGCAGCTCTCGCTGGGGAAGGCGCTGACCGCCTCGCAGACCGGCGGACGCCCGGACGTCGACATGATCCTCGGCACGCACGCGCACGTCCCGCAGGCCTACGAGAAGGTCAACGGGACCTGGATCGTCTACGGGATGGGCGACCAGGTCGCGGGAGAGATGTTCAACCACTCCGGCGCCCGCGACATGCGCGGCAACTACGGCTCCATCGCCCGCTTCACCTTCGCCCCGCCCGCCGCCCCCGGGCAGCGCTGGCGGGTGACCGGGGCCGAGTTCGTCCCGCAGATGATGGACCTGTCGGCCGGCCGGGTCGTCAACCTGCCCGCCGCCCTCGCCGAGGACCCCGGCGACGAGGCGTACGAGAGCGCCGACGAGGCCGTCACCGAGGCCGTCCTCAGCCGCGGCGCCGCCAAGGACGGCCTGAAGCGCGCCCGGTAGCCGACGGGGTGCGCCACCGGGCGTCGCGGGCCCGGTCCGGCCCGGGGGACACGGCCTACGGGACCACCGTGACCGGCCAGCGGCCCGCCTTGACCAGGCGGACCGCGACCGAGCCCACGATCCGGTGCCCGGCTTGCTCGGAGGCGCCGACCACCACCGCGTCCGCCCGCAGCTCCTCCGACGCGCCCACCAGCCCCGCGTAGGGGTCGCCGCGGAAGGTGTGGAACTGCCAGCGCACCTCGAAGATGCCCTTGAGGCGCTCGGCCGAGGCGCGGATCTCGGCCACCAGCCCCTCGGCGATCTCCCCGGTCGTGTCCGCCACCGGCGCGCCCAGCGAGACCCCGCCCGCCGGCACCGGCTGGACGTACACCAGGGCCAGCAGCGCGTTCTGCCGCCGGGCCAGCCCCGCCGCGTAGGCCGCCGCCCGGAGCGAGGACTCCGAGCCGTCGACCCCGGCGAGGATCACCTTCGGCCCGTCGGTCCCGCGCTCGAACCCCGCGTTCACGTGCTCCGTCACCCTGCCCAACCTATCCGGTTCGCCGCGCGGACCGCCGCCGCCCTCCCTACAGTGCCAAGCATGAGCGCCACGCTGGAGGAGACCCGGGGGACCCGCAACCGCTTCCTGCACCGGGTCCCGGACGCCTTCGGGGCGTTCTTCGGGACCCTGGGCCTGGTGTGCGCGCTGCTGGCGCTCTCCCCGACGCTGCGCAGGCTCCTGCGCCCCGTGGTGCGCTTCCTCGACGACTTCGTGGTGCCGGTCAGCGAGAACCTCGCGTACGCCGTCTTCCTCTTCCTCCTCGCCGCCGCCCTCGGCACCCGCAAGAAGATCGCCTGGTGGATCGTCGTCACCTATCTGGCCCTGCTGATCCTGGTCGACCTGCTGATCATCGCCGACGGGGACTTCTGGGTCGGAGGCCCCTCCATGGTCCTCGCGGTGGCCGCCCTCGGCGTCCTGGTCGCCGCCCGCAAGGAGTTCTACGCGGCCTCGCGCCCCGGCGCCGTCTGGCGGGCCATGCTGGTGCTCGGCCTCGGCCTGCTCGGCGCGGTGTTCCTCGGCTGGGCGCTCGTCGCGCTCTTCCCCGGGACCCTGCCCAAGGGGCAGTGGCTGGACTGGGCCGCCAAGCAGGTCTTCGGCGGGCTCTTCTCCGCCCGGCAGTTCGACGGCCGCCCACCCCGCCCGCTCTACTTCCTGCTCGGCCTCTTCGGCGCCCTCGCCCTGCTGAACGCGGCCTCGACCCTGTTCCGCTCGCAGCGGCTGACCGCCGCCCTGCACGGGGACGAGGAACCCCGGATCCGGGCGCTGCTCGGCGCCTACGGACGGGCCGACTCCCTCGGCTACTTCGCCACCCGGCGCGACAAGGCCGTCGTCTTCGCCCCGAACGGCAAGGCCGCCGTCACCTACCGCGTCGAGGCCGGGGTCTGCCTGGCCAGCGGCGACCCGGTGGGCGACCCCGGCGCCTGGACCCCCGCCATCGACGCCTGGCTCGCCGTCGCCCGCCGCTACGGCTGGCAGCCGGCCGTGATGGGCGCCTCCGAGGACGGGGCGACCGCGTACGCCCGCTCGGGCCTGAGCGCCCTCCAGCTCGGCGACGAGGCCATCCTGCACGTCGCCCACTTCGACCTCGACGGCCGCGACATGCGGGTCACCCGGCAGGCCGTCAACCGGGTCAGGCGGACCGGCGCCACCACCGTCATCCGCCGCCACTCGGCCCTCACCGAGGAGGAGATGCGGACCATCGTCGACCGGGCCGACCGCTGGCGCGACACCGAGACCGAACGCGGCTTCTCCATGGCCCTGGACCGGCTCGGCGACCCCGAGGACGGGGACTGCCTGCTGGTCGAGGCCTTCGACGCGGGCGGCGAGCTGATCGCCCTGCTGTCCTTCGTCCCCTGGGGCAAGGACGGCATCTCCCTCGACCTGATGCGCCGCGACCGCTCCGCCCCCAACGGGGTCATGGAGTTCATGGTGGCCCAGCTGTGCGCGGCCGCCCCCGGGCTCGGCGTGCGCCGGATCTCCCTCAACTTCGCCGTGTTCCGCTCCGCCTTCGAGGAGGGCGGCCGGATCGGCGCCGGCCCGGTGCTCAAGCTGTGGCGCCGGCTGCTGCTGTTCTTCTCCCGCTGGTGGCAGCTGGAGGCCCTGTACCGCTCCAACGTCAAGTACGGCCCCGAGTGGTACCCCCGCTTCCTCTGCTACCAGGACGCCGGCTCGCTCGCCCGGGTCAGCCTCGCCTCCGGCATCGCCGAGGGCTTCGTCTCGGTCCCCAGCATGCGCAAGCTCTGGGGCAACGGCCACGCCAAGGGCCTCACCGCCCCCGCCAACACCGCCGGGCTGCCCTCCATCGACTCCCTGGGCCTGGACCTCGTCGGCGAGGACGGCGACCGGGCCCCCGCCGAACGGATGCCCGAACAGGTCCGGGTCCGGCACGCCAAGCTGGAGCGGATCCGAGCCGCCGGCACGGACCCCTACCCCGTCGGGATCCCGCAGCGCACCCACACCGCCGCCGCCCTCGCGGCCGCCCACCCCGGCCGGACCCCCGGCGCCCGCACCGGCGAACGGGTCACCCTCGCCGGACGGGTGATGGTCGTGCGCGACCTCGGGGGCGTGGTCTTCGCCGTGCTGCGCGACTGGACGGGCGACGCCCAGCTGATGTTCACCCGCGACGAGTCCGGCCCCGACGTTCTGGACGCCTTCACCTCCCAGGTCGACTTCGGCGACCACGTGGTGGCCACTGGCGAGGTCGGCGCCAGCCGCAGCGGGGAGCCGTCCGTCGTGGTCGGCTCCTGGCAGCTCACCGGCAAGTGCCTGCGCCCCCTCCCCGACAAGCGCAAGGGCCTGGCCGACCCGGAAGCCCGGGTCCGGCGCCGCTACCTCGACCTCGTCGCCAGCCCCGACGCGCGGGACGTCGTACGCGCCCGCTCCAGCGCCGTGCAGGCCCTGCGGCAGGGGCTGCTGGACCGCGGCTACCTGGAGGTCGAGACCCCGATGCTCCAGCAGATCCACGGCGGGGCCAACGCCCGCCCCTTCCGCACCCACATCAACGCCTACGACCTCGACCTCTACCTGCGCATCGCCCCCGAGCTCTACCTCAAGCGGCTGTGCGTCGGCGGCATGGAGAAGGTCTTCGAGATGGGCCGCACCTTCCGCAACGAGGGCGTCTCCTACAAGCACAACCCCGAGTTCACCATGCTGGAGGCCTACCAGGCCTTCGCCGACTACGACGTGATGCTCGACCTCACCCGGGAGCTGATCCAGGGCGCCGCCACCGCCGCCTTCGGCTCGCCGGTCGCGCACAAGGCGGGCCCCGACGGCAAGCTCGTCGTCCACGACATCTCCGGGCCCTGGCCGGTCAAGACGATGTACGGGGCCATCAGCGAGGCCCTCGGAGAGGAGGTCGACGCCGACACCGAGGAGCACGTGCTGCGCGTGCTGTGCGACCGGGCGGGCGTACCGCACGGCCCCGACGACACCCGCGGGGACGTGGTCCTGGAGATGTACGAGCGCCTGGTGGAGGAGCGGACGAAGCTCCCCACCTTCTACAAGGACTTCCCGACCGACGTCTCCCCGCTCACCCGGCAGCACCGCAAGGACCCCCGGCTGGCCGAACGCTGGGACCTGGTGGCCTTCGGCACCGAACTGGGCACCGCCTACTCGGAGCTGACCGACCCCGTCGAGCAGCGCCGCCGGCTGACCGCCCAGTCGCTGCTGGCGGCGGGCGGCGACGCCGAGGCGATGGAACTCGACAACGACTTCCTCGACGCCCTGGAGTACGCGATGCCGCCCACCGGCGGACTCGGCATCGGCGTCGACCGGCTGGTCATGTTCCTCACGGGCCTGACGATCCGCGAGACGCTGCCGTTCCCCCTGGTGCGACAGGGCTGACCCGGCCGACCAGCGGGGTGGCTGGTCCGAGGGGGTGACGGGGACGGGGCGCGTCCGCGCCTCTCGACATCTCCGGCGATGTCGTTGATACGTAGTAATAATGAAAAATGACGAGCCGACAGTGGGACGACGCGTGCTCCTGCGTACCGCCGTCTTCCTCGGAATCGCCGCCGCCTCCGGACTGCTCAGCGCGGGCGAGGACGGCGCCGGGGGCGGGGCCACGGCCGGTGCCCCCGCGCCCGGCACCCCCGCGCCCGCCCCCGGAGCCCCCGGACTGCGGCCCGAAGGCCCCCCGGACAAGTCCTACCGGCTGCGGCCCATGACCGCCGAGGCCCCCGCCCGGCCCCCCGCCGCCAAGCCCGCCGTCCGCACCCGGCCCATCCTGGAACTGCCGGCCGGACCGGACACCCGCAACGCCATGGTGCTCACCTTCGACGACGGCCCCGACCCCCGCTACACCCCCGCCATCCTCGACACCCTCGCCCGGTACGGGGTCCGGGCGATGTTCTTCGTCTGCGGGGAGATGGCCACCGAGAACCGCGACCTGCTGCGCCGGATGGCCGCCGAGGGCCACGTCATCGGCAACCACACCTGGACGCACCCGCTGATCCCCAGCCTGTCGCGGTCCGCCCTGGAGTCCGAGATCGGACGCACCAGCGAGGTCGTGCACCAGGCGGTCGGGCAGGCCCCGCTGTGGTTCCGGGCGCCCTACGGGGCGTGGAACCGGGCCGCCTTCGAGATCGGCGCCGACCTGAACATGGAGCCCTTCGCCTGGACCGTGGACACCCTCGACTGGAAGGAGCCGGGGACCGCCACGATCATCTCCCGGGTGCTGTCGGGCGCCGGGCCGGGCGTGGTCGTGCTGAACCACGACGCCGGCGGCAACCGCTCGCAGACCGTCCGGGCGCTGGAGGCGTACCTGCCGCAGCTGCTCGGGCGCGGCTACCGGATGACGCTGCCGACCCGCTGAGGCCGTCGGCCCGGCCCGCTCCCTCCGGGGGAGCGGGCTGTCTGGTGAAACGTTCCGTCAGCGGGCCGCCACCATCCGGGCGAAGACGACCACGTTGCCGTCGTAGCCCTTGGCCTTGGAGTAGCTGCCGCCGCAGGTGATCACGCGCAGCTCCGGGTGGCCGGTGTCCCCGTACACCCGCGAGCCGGGGAAGGCGTTCTTCGAGAACACCTCCACGCCGTACACCTCGAAGACCGCGGTCCGACCGTCGTAGCGCTCGACCTCGATGCGGCTGCCCGGCCTGAGCGAGCCGAGGCCGTAGAAGACCGCCGGGCCCTGTGCGTTGTCCACGTGGCCCACGATCACCGCGGAGCCCTGCTGGCCCGGCGAGATGCCGTTGAGGTACCAGCCCGCGAGGTTGCGGTCCTGCGGCGGCGGGGCGTCGATCCAGCCCTGCGCGTCCAGCCCGACCGTCATCACGGGCGCGTCCACGTTGATCGTCGGGATCCGGATGCGCTGCACCGACGAGTGCTCCAGCACCTCCATGTCCGCGGGCGGCGTGGGCGCCTGGGCCGGCAGGTGCTCCGCGCGCGCGACGGCCGCCGCGGCGGCCGGCTGCGGCGGCCCTTCCCCGGCGGTCGCCCCGTTCCTCATCATGGCGAGGCCGCTGAGCATGACCAGCGCGAGCGCCCCCCAGGGGGAGCGTCTCCTCGGCCGCTGCTCGTACTCGTCCTCGGTCATGGCTCTCCCTTCCCGACGCGGGGGTCCCGACCCGCGTTCCAGTCCCTCCCCGGTACGCCCTTCTTCACGCACGCTAAGGGTGCACGCCCGGGACGGCGATCGGGGAGCGGCGAACGGGTGGCCGCGTCCGGTTGGGGTGCGCCCATCCAGGTATTCGTCACATAAATGCCTGACGGCTCATGACCTGCGGATCCGTCAGATGATCAGTCCGCGCTTCGGCGTGTCGCTCAACCGGGCGGACCAAAGGCGGAAATGCGCTGGTTGCGCCGCGCCCCGAGGGTTCGTGATGGGAGGCGTTCTCGTCGATCTGCCCGGGCCACCGCTCCGGGGCGCTTCCCGCTGGAGGTTCCACCATGCGTGTTCTGCGCGCTCTCACCGCGACCGCGGCCGCCTGCGCCGCGATCGGTCTCAGTGCCCCGTTCGCCGCCGCGAACTCGCCGCAGGGCGGCGGCAACGGGCCCAGCAACGTCACCGTCAACCCGTACTCCGTGCACCAGGGCTCCTCGATGCAGGTCAGCGCCGCGGGCTGCGGCCACGGCGGCACGGTCTGGTCGAACGGCAACTTTCCGCAGACCAACCTGTCGGCCGGCTCCATCGGCTTCGCGACCGTCCGGATCTTCAACCACGCCTCGCCGGGCCACCACACGCTGTCCGTCAAGTGCCACGACAACAGCCTGGTCGCCACGCACCGGTTCACGATCCTGCCGGGCAACGGAGCACAGGGCGGCCTCGGCGGCTCCTTCGGCCCGTCCACCGCCGAGACGGCCATCGGCGCGGGCCTCGTCGGCGCCGCGGCGCTCGGCGCGGGAGCGCACGTGATCCGCCGCCGCCGTCCGGTCGGCTCCCGGGGCTGACGCGCCCGCGAGCCGCGGCCACGGTCCGCCCCGGGTCCTGGACCCGGGGCCACCGGCCGGTGGCGGCCGACGGCGTCCGGGGCAGGGGCGGGCAGGGGCGGGGTGGCGTGCCGGGTCAGTGGCCGCGTGCCGGGCGGCGCCGGCGCAGGGCGCACACGGTCCCGCCCGCGGCGGTGACGAAGAGCGCGGCGCCCAGCCCGAGTTCCACGGGGTCCATCCCGGCCACGCTGCCGCCGAGGCCGCCGCGCACGCCGAGGGCGGCCGGGGTGCTGCGCGAGGCGGAGGCCGCCGGGGCCGAGGGGCGCGCGGTGGGCGTGATCCGGGCGGCCGGGGCGGTGCGCACCGCGGTGGGGAAGGCGGTGGGAGCGGTGGTGAGGACCGTGGCGGGGGCGGTGGCTCGCGGCCGGGCGCCGGTGGTGGTCTCCGCGGAGGGGGTGCGGCGGACGCCGGCGGTGGAGCTGGTGGTGGGCGTCGACGTACCGCCGGCGATGGTGAGGTCGGCCGAGCCGTTCTCCCCGTTGCAGGTGAAGGTGACGGAGTACAGGGCCCCGCGCCGGGCGTCGCGGTCGACCGTGACCCGGACGGTCTGGCCGCGCGCGATGCTGACCGTGTCGAAGACGCCGGAGGATGCGGTGGCGTACGCGGCGTCGCAGTCGCTGACCGAGAGGATCACCTGGCCGCCGGGGGCCACCGTGGAGGGGATGACGGCGAAGGCGAACGAGGTCACGGGCGCGGCCTCGGGCGCCGGGGCGGCGGGCGCGCCGCCGGGTGTCATGGCGGTGGGCGCGCAGGAGGCGCCGAGCGCGAGGATGGCGCCGGCGCTCAGGAGGGCGGTGACGGAGCCGCGTATCGCGCCCATGGTGGGTCCTCCGGATCCCCGAGGCGCAGTCGCACGGAGTTTCCGCACGTGGGGGGTCGTGCACCTCGATGTCCGCCACGCTAGGCGCGGGTCCGGTGACCCGCGATCAGGAGCGGGCGAATGGGGCACGTCCGTGGGCCGAACCGGCGACGGGGGCCCGCTCCCGGTTTCCCGGGAGCGGGCGTGCGTTCACTTTTCGAGGCCCAGGTGCGGGAACTGGGCGAGGAACGGCTCCGCGGTGGCGGAGATGCCGCGCCCGAAGGGCGAGTCGAAGTCCCAGATCAGGAAGAGCAGGAACGCGATCAGCGCGCTGAACAGGCCGGCCAGCAGCATCTCGCGGAAGGAACGGCGGATCTGCAGGGTGAAGATCAGGCCCACCGTGACCAGGGCTCCGGCGATCAGCCCGAACCACACCACGCCGGGCATGGTGGCCCCGGCGCTCTGGCCGCGCGAGTTGCGGGCGTCGTCCACGAGGGCGACCTGGTCGACCAGCGGCTGGTAGGCCTGCCCCTCGTGGTCGGTCTGCGGCTCGTAGTCGGTGACGTCGCGGCGGATCTTCTCCAGCAGCTCCCCGCTGCGTTCGGTGACCGAGCCGCCTTCCGCCATCTTCTGCCACTCCGTGTCGACCACGTACGTCACGTACGCGTCGACGTCGGAGCGGATCTTGCGGCGCACCTCGGGCGGGTAGACCTCGGAGCGGACGCTGATCTCGTGGAGGGCCTGCGCCTCCTGGCGCACGTACTCCTGGGCGGCCCCGCGGCCCTCCCAGACGCCCGCGATCGCCAGGCCCAGGACGATCGCGTAGATCACCCCGATCATCATCGTCATGTACTCGATGACGTCCGGGGTCTCGTTCGGATCGTCGTCCTCGCCGATCCTGCGGTGGTTGAAGAAGGCGATGGACAGCACCACGGCACAGGCCGCGGCCATCGCGAGGGACAGGACGAGCCATTCCGACAAGATGACTCCCAATCGATGAGCGGTGGGTCCGGCCTAGCGCGGGCGCAGCGCGACGATCGCGAGCACGGCGGGGGCGGCGGTCATGAGCGTGAAGGTGACCGGTGAGATGTGGTGCTCCACCGGTTTGCGCGCGGGGGTGTGGTAGCTGGGACGGGCCACGGGCTTGGGTTTGGGAGCCGGGGCCGGGGCCGGCGCGGGTGCGGGCGGCGGCTCGGGGGCCGGTGGCGGCGGGGCGGGTGCCTTGTACACCCGCGGGGGCGGCGGCGGGGGCGGCGGTGGCGGCTCGGGAGCCGGTGCGGGCGGTGGCGGCGGGGCCGGGGCCGGCCGGGGCGGCTCGGGGGCCGGCTTCGGCGGCGGGGGAGGGGTCGGCTTGGGCGGCGGCGGCTTCGGCGGTGGAGGGGGTGGCGGCGGGGGCGGCGGCTTCGGGGTGGGCTTGGGCGGGCACGGCGGGGGAGGGGGCGGGCAGTCGTGCGCGTGGCCCTTGCCGCGGTGTCCGCAGACGTGCCCGTTGCCGTGGCCGCCGTGATGTCCGCCACCCCGGCCGGCCCCGCTGCCGCCGCTGCCGGCATACGCGTACAGCTCGACGACGGTTCCGCCGTCGGCGGCGCCGATCGTCGCGTAGGCGCAGCTATCGGCCACGGCCGGCGTGGCGGAAAGCGATGCCCACAGCAGGACCGGGACCGCCAGCAGGCGTCTGGCTAAGGCTCTGTTCACCCGGGGAGCATGGGCCCGCGCGCGCCCGCGCACGCGAGGCCCGGCTTCGGTTCGCCTGATCGGGTGGAGTGTGCGGCGTAGATGTTTGAGCCAGTTCCGGACCGCTTCCGAGCGTTCACGGCCGAAATCTCAAATGGTATTTCTCGGCTCCTTCTTCGCAGGTGGCGGGGTCCGCACGTGCCTTTGGTGTGTGACCAAGAACGGACCGCCAATTTCCGCTTTTGCTCGCCCTGTTGGGAAATGATCAGTACATTCGGCTCGGACAGCAGTCCGACCGCCGTCCCGACCCCCGGACGGAACCCGCCCGACCACGGCACGACGAGGCTTGGAGACCCCGATGGAACGCCCCGCCTGGGCCCCGCCGGGCATCGACATATCGGTGCCCAGTGTGTCCCGCATCTACGATTACTACCTGGGCGGCTCCCACAATTTCGAGGTCGACCGCCAGGCCGCCCGCCGCGCCATGGAGTTCATGCCGGGCCTCCCCAAGATCATGCAGGCCAACCGGGCCTTCATGCGCCGCGCCGTCCGGCACGCCGTGGCCGAGGGCGTCACCCAGTTCCTCGACATCGGCTCCGGCATCCCGACCTTCGGCAACGTCCACGAGATTGCCCGCGCCGCCAGCTCCGAGGCCCGCGTCGTCTACGTCGACCACGACCCGGTGGCCGTCGCCCACAGCCGCGCCGTCCTGGCCGGAGACGACCGCACCGGCGTCGTCCCCGCCGACCTGCGCAAGCCGAAGGACATCCTCGGCTCCGCAGAGGTCGGCCGGCTGCTGGACCTCGAACGGCCCGTCGCGCTGCTGCTCGTCGCCGTACTGCACTTCCTGGAGGACACCGACCGGCCGTACGAGGCCGTCGCCGAGCTGCGCGACGCGCTGGCCCCGGGCAGCCTGCTGGTCCTCACCCACGCCTCCTACGAGGGCATCCCGCTGACCGAGGAGGTCGCGGGCGGGGCCGTCGGCGTCTACCGGGACATCCGCAACCCGCTCGTCATGCGCGGCCACGAGCAGATCACCGGCTTCTTCGACGGGTTCGAGCTGCTGGAGCCGGGCCTGGTGTCGATGCCCGACTGGCGCCCCGAGAACACCGGACCCCTTGCGGAGGGCGAGCAGCCCGAGGACCCGTACGCCTTCTCGGGCTACGGCGGCGTGGGACGCAAGGCGTGAGACTCCCCGCTCCGACGCCCCCGCCCGCCGGCCCGCGCCCGGCCGGCCCCGCCTCCGCCACCCCCGCCGACGGCAGCGGTGGCGGCGCGGGCTCCGCCACCGGCCCTGCCGCCGGCTCCGCCGCGGCGGGGACCGCCGGACGGCAGGCGCCCCGGCAGGGCGCGGCGGACCCCGGCCCGACGCCCGGCCCGCACGGGAGCCGGGCGCCGCTGCGTGAACTGCGCACCGGCCTGGAGGACCGCATCGCCCGTTTCGCCACCATCTGGTCCCGGGCGATCTTCCCCGTCACGGCGACCTCCCTGACCCGCCCCGAGTTCGAACAGCACCTCGTCCCCCTCACCCGGACCCTGACCGAGGCCCTGCACGCCCGCCCCTTCGACGCGGGCGTCGCCCAGCGCGTCGGCGAGGAACTCGTCGCCGTGCACTGCACCGACCCCGAGGCGCTCGCCGGCACCCTCGGCGTGGTCGAGTCCTACCTCGTCCTCTACTGCGGCCCCGACGGCGCCGGAACCGAGGGCCGCGAGGAGTACCGCTCCCGCTGCGCCCGGCTCCAGCACGGCATAGCCGCCGGCTTCGCCCGCGCGCTGCGCGAGCGCACCCTGCGGGAGCAGGAGGCCATCGCCCGCTCCGCGCTGACCGCCCGCACCGACGCCCAGCAGGCCCTGCACGCCAGTGAGGAGCGCTTCCGGGCCGTCTTCGAGGGCGCCGCCGTCGGCATCGGCATCGCCGACCTCGACGGCAACGTCCTCGAGGTCAACGACACCCTCCTGAAGATGTTCGGCGGCCTGGAGGGCCACGTCCGCAGCCGCAACGTCAGCGAATGGGGCCACCCCGACGACACCCCGCACGTCTGGCGGATGTACGGGGAGCTCGTGCGCGGGGAACGCGAGCACTACCGCGTCGAGAAGCCCTACTACCGCCACGACGGCACCGTGCTGTGGACCAACCTGACGGTGTCCCTGCTGCGCGACGCCGACGGGGTCCCCCAGTACCAGCTGGCCCTGATGGAGGACACCACCGAACGCCGGCTGCTCAACCTCCGGCTGCGCTACGAGGCCACCCACGACGCGCTGACCGGGCTCCCCAACCGCACCCTGTTCTTCGAACGGCTGGAGAAGGCCCTGGGCGCCGCCCCCGGCAGCCGCTTCGGCCTGTGCTACCTCGACCTGGACGGCTTCAAGACGGTCAACGACAGCCTCGGCCACTCGGCGGGGGACCGGCTCCTCGTCGAGGTCGCCGACCGGCTCCAGAGCTGCGCCACCGGACCGGGCGAGGTCGTGGCCCGCCTCGGCGGCGACGAGTTCGTGGCCCTCACCACCGGCCCCGCCGCCGGCACCGGCGAGGACGCCGGGGAGAAGGTCACCGATCTCGCCGTACGCATCCTGTCCGCGCTCTCCACCCCCATCCGGCTGGAGGGCCGGGAGCTGTCGGTGCGAGGCAGCATCGGCATCGTCGAGGGCCGCGCGGGCGAGCGCACCCCGGCGGAGGTGCTGCGCAGCGCCGACATCACCATGTACCGGGCCAAAGCGGCCGGCGGCAACCGCTTCGAGTTCGCCGACGCGGAGGCCGACGCCCGCGCCATCACCCGGCACGGCCTGACCAACGCCCTGCCGGCGGCGCTGGAGCGCGGCGAGTTCTTCATCGAGTACCAGCCCCTGGTGCACATGCACGACGGCAGCGTGCACGGTGCGGAGGCGCTGGTGCGCTGGTCGCACCCCCAGTACGGGGTGCTCGGCCCGGACCGGTTCATCCCGCTCGCCGAGCGGACCGGGCTGATCGTGCCGCTCGGCCGCTGGGTGCTGGAGGAGTCCGTCCGCCAGGCCCGCAACTGGCAGCGCCAGCACGGCGGGGCCGCCCTGCGCGTCAACGTCAACCTCTCGCCGACCCAGCTCCACCACCCCGGGCTGGTCGCCGACACCGTCCGGGTGCTGGAGTCCTCCGGGCTGGCCCCGGGCGCCCTGTGCCTGGAGGTCACCGAGTCGGCGCTGATCGGGGCCGACGACGAGCTCCTCGAACCGCTGCGCCGGCTCGCCGCGCTCGGCGTGGACATCGCCCTCGACGACTTCGGCACCGGCTACTCGAACCTCGCCAACCTGCGCCGCCTCCCGGTCAGCGTCCTGAAGCTGGACCGCTCCTTCACCCAGGGGATGCAGCAGCAGCCGGCCGACCCCGTCGACGTCAAGATCGTGGAGGGCATCGTCGCCCTGGCCCACAGCCTGGAGCTGGCGGTGACCGTGGAGGGCGTCGAGACCGGCGCCCAGGCGGCCCAGCTGCGCGCCCTCGGCTGCGACACCGCCCAGGGCTGGTACTACGCCCGCCCCGGCGCCCCGGACCGGATCCACGCCCTCTCCCTCTCGGACGCCGTCCCCACCCCCTGAGCCGGCCGCCCGGCCGGGTTTCCGGCAGGTCAGCCCAGGCCGGCCTCCGTCCCCCGGCCGGGCTCGCGCACCGCGGCCAGGACCCGCCGGTGCCGCTCGGAGGTGTCGGCCAGCACCCGCGCGGCCGCCGGCAGCCGCTCGGCCTCGTACCCGTCGAGCACCTGCGCCCCGGCCTTCCCGGCGAGGGCGGCGCCCAGCGTCCGGCCGAGGGCCATCGCGTCCTGGATCCCGGTGTTCATCCCGAGCCCGCCGGCCACCGAGTGGACATGGGCCGCATCCCCGGCGAGGAAGGCCCTGCCCTCGCGCATCCGGGCGGCCATGCGGACGTTGACCCGCCAGGCGGAGAGCCAGCCCGCCCCGGTCAGCCGTATCCCCGCCATCCGGGCGTGCCGGTCGAAGAGCCGCTGGAACCCCTCCAGCGAGGGCGGCGCCGGCTCGCCGTCGGCGGCCTGCTCGGGGGAGGCCTGGAGCTGGAAATCGGGTGTCCCCGGTATCGGGCAGAGCATCATGGCCCCGCCGTCCGAGGTGAACCACTGGTGCCAGACGTCCCGGCCCAGGTCCGGTGCCGTGACGTCGCCCAGCACCATCGTCTCCGCCTTCTCCGTGGTCCCCTCGAAGGCGATCCCGAGGAGCGCGCGGGCCGTGCTCCGGCCGCCGTCGCAGCCGGCGAGGTACCCGGCGCGGACCGTGCCGCCGTCCGCCAGCCGGGCGGTGACCCCCTCAGGGTCCTGGTCGATCCCGGTGAGCCGGGCGCCGTACTCCACCCGGACGCCCAGGGCGGCGAGGCGTTCACGGAGGATCTCCTCGATCTGCCACTGACCCATGAAGAGGAGGCCCGTCAGGCGCGTGTCGTTGACGTGCGCGCCGTCGAAGTACTTGCGCAGGACCAGCTCCCGGCCCACTTCGGAGATCCGCTCGTACACGCCGAGCTCCGCCATCGCGTCGAGGCCGTCCCGGTTGAGGCTCTTGCCCCGGGATTCGCGGTGCGGACCGGGCCGCTGGTCCAGTACACGGACCGGGATGCCGCGGCCGGCGAGGTCGCAGGCCAGCGTGAGTCCGGTGGGGCCGGAGCCCACGACCAGTACGTCGCTCAGTACGTCGCTCATCGGAGTTCCCTCTCCTCGGTGCCGAATCGCTCGATGACTCAAGGAAAGCGCAACCCGGGCAAAAATGCAACCCGGTCATGAAATTAACTCGGTCACTTTTCTGTGGTACGGTGGAGGCATGGACAACACCACGGGTCCGCGCACGGGACTGCGCGAAAGCAAGAAGGCGCGTACGCGGCAGCACCTGGCCGCCACCGCGCTCGAACTCTTCCTCGAACGCGGCTTCGATGCCGTGTCGGTGGCCGATGTGGCCGCCGCGGCCGAGGTTTCCAAGCCCACCCTGTTCCGGTACTTCCCGAGCAAGGAGGACCTGGTGCTCGACCGGTTCGCCGACCACCAGGACGAGGCGGCCCGGATCGTGCGCGACCGCCCGCACGGTCTGACCCCGGTGCGGGCGGTCCACGAGCACTTCCTGGCGGCGCTCGCCCAGAGGGACCCCATCACCGGGCTCTGCGACCACCCGAACGTGCTCGCCTTCCAGGGGCTGCTGTACTCCACCGCCGGCCTGCAGGCGCGCATCGCCCACTACACGGCCGGTGAGGTGGAAGCGCTCGCGGCCGCCCTGGAGGCGGAGGGGGTCCCCCCGTTCACCGCGCGGCTGGCGGCGCTGCAGCTGGTGACCGTCCGCCATGAGCTGGGCCGGGCGAACTGGCGCCGGATCTCCGCCGGCCAGAGCGCCGACGAGGCCCACCCGGCAGCCGTCGCCGAAGCCGACAGGGCCTTCGCGATGCTGGCCGACGGCCTCGACCGGACCCTCGGGCCGCTCATACCCTCCTGACACCGGTGGACGAAACCACCGCGAAGCCGGGTCGCGGAAGCGGGTGAGCGCATGGGCGCCAGGTATGTCACCGAACTGATCGGGGCGTTGGAGCGGTACGGCGAACGGCCCGCGATCGGGGCCGGGGCCGGCGCCGGAGTCCTGCGGTTCCGCGAGGTCCTGGACGCCGTGTACCGGCTCGCCGGGGCACTGGAAGAGGCCGGCGTCGGGCGGGGCACGGGCCTGGCCTGCGTCACGGGCGGCAACCGGCCGGAGGCCCTGCTGGTGCGGCTCGCCGCGCACGTACTGGGTGCGCGGCTGACCCAGGTCGTGGGCGGTCCGGCCGTCCATGGCATGGAGTTCATCCTGCGGGACTGCCGTCCGGGCCTGGTCGTGCACGACGTACCGGTGCCGGAGACCGGTGCCCGCCGGCTCGGCCTGGACGGACTGCTCGCCGCGGCGTCCGCGCGCGAGCCCGCCGAGGTACCGGTGCGGGCGCGGGAGGAGGACCTCGCCCGCGTCATGTACACCGGCGGGACCACGGGCCGCCCCAAGGGCGTGGCCTCGACCTTCGGGTCCCTGGCGGCGCGCGACAGCGGGCGCGGGGCCCGCTGGACGGAGCCGGTGTACCTCTCGGTCACCACCCTGGCCCAGCGTTCCGGCGGCCGCTGCCTGGAACAGCTGCGGGCCGGCGGCAGGGTGGAGATCCTCGACCCCTTCGAGCCGCGGGAGTTCGCCGCCGCGTGCAGGCGCCTGGGGCGGGTGTCGACGTACCTGACGCCCCCGATGCTGTACCGGCTGCTGGACGACCCGGCGACCTCGGCCGGCATCCCCGGCCTGGAGGCCGTCTCGTACGGCGCCTCGCCCGTACTGCCCGGACGCCTGCGCGAGGCCGTGACCCGGTGGGACGCGCGGTGGCGGCAGGGCTACGGGATGAACGAGGCGGCGGTGATCTGCCGGCTCACCCCCGCCGACCACGAGGCGGCGGTGTCCGGCCGCCCCGAGCTGCTGGCATCGGCGGGCCGGCCCGCGGCCGGGGTGGAGGTCCAGGTACGGGACGACCGGGGCGCCGTACTGGCCGCCGGCCGCCGGGGCGAGGTGTGGGTCCGTTCGGAGTCCGTCATGGCCGGCTACTGGAACCAGCCGGACCTGACGGCCGAAGTCCTGCGCGGGGGATGGCTGCGCACCGGGGACATCGGGCACTTCGGCGACGGCGGGTACCTCTACCTCGACGACCGGGTGAAGGACATCGTGATCGTCAACGGCGCCAACATCTACTGCCTGCCGGTCGAGGCGTCGCTCGGGCGCCATCCCGCCGTGGCGCAGGCGGCGGTCGTCGGCCGCCCCAGCACGCTCACCGGAGAGGAGGTCTGCGCCTTCCTGGTGCCGGCCCCCGGCTTCGAGCCGACCGGTGCGGCGGCCGACGGAGCCTGTGGCCTGGTCGAGAGGGACCTGGCCCCGGCCCACCGGCCGACCGCCGTGTTCTGGACCCGTGAGATCCCGCTGACCGCTCGCGGCAAACCCGACAAACGACTGCTGCGGGAGCGCGCGGCGGCCGCTCCGCTCCCGCCGCGCCGGGCACCCTGACGCGGCCCGGGCCGCGGATCCGGCCCGATCCAGAAGAGACGGCCTAGGTGTCCGCGAACCAGGAGCGGCCGGCGGACCAGTGGGCCGCCCAGCCCGTGAAGCCGGGGGTGCCCGGCATCACGGCGTCGGGGGAGTCCGGGCCGAACGGCATCGCGCCCTCGCCGGCGATCTGCCAGACGTGGCCGCGCTGCGGGCCGGTGACGACCAGGTGCCAGTACATGCCGCAGCCGTCGGTGCCCAGCAGCAGTGAGCCGTGGTCGAACACGGGGTCCGTCAGGGCCTCGAACTCCTCCACCGACAGCTCGGCCTCGTCGTCCTCCGCCTCCCACAGCCATGCCGCCGTCAGCGGGAAGGGCTCGGCGAGCAGCCGTTCGGGGCGGTCGGCACCCCAGTCCGGGGGCGTCTGGGACAGCGGCAGCAGGCCGTAGTACGGCGGTCCGGCGCGCAGCCCGTCGCAGATCTCCGCCACGAACGTGCGGTAGGGCTCCGGCAGAACGATGCCGTGCTGCGCCTCGAAGGAGCGCACGGCCTCCCAGCCGGCCGGCGGCGCGGCCCCGGGGCGGGTGGCGAAGATCTCCCGGAGGGCGGCCAGCTCGGCCGGTTCGGCGGTTTCCGTGTTCATGCCGGTCATCATGCAAGACCCGGGAGGAGGCCTGGCTTCCGGGCCCGGCTCCCGTCCCGTCCCGTTCCGGCCCGGCCCGGTCCCGGCCCGGCCCGGCGGCAGGCGGTTGTGGCCGTTCGGGCGTGGGTACGTCACCGGGATCCAATGAAGGGGGAGCGGGAGTGAAGAGGAGCCCGACGGAGTTGGGGGCGGAGCATGTCGGTGCCAACGGGCATCGTCCCGCGGCCTGCCGAGGCAGGGGGTGGCAGTCGTGAGTGACCGTCACGCAGAGCTGGTCATATCCCCGGACAAGAGCCGGTTCGCCCGGGTGGCCTGGGCGATCGTACCGGCCGCCATCCTGCCGGGCATCAGTTTGACGCTCATGCTCGCCGGCGGGGAAGGCACCAGTGAGGGACTGGGGTCGGCGGCCATACCGGCGGCCGTCGTCCTCGTCGCGCTCCCGTTCCTGTGGTACGTGACCTACGCGGTCCTGCACACGGTGAACTCGTACGTGGCGCTCGTGGACGACGCCGTCCTGGTGCGCAACTGGGCGCGCCGGCTGACCGTCATCGAAGGACCCGGCTTCCTCGTCCGGACTCCCATCGACTCCAGCGGCACCGCCGGCGAGGTGCTCATCGTGGGTGATGACCGTGCCGCCGTCATGCTCAACCCCCGGCAGTGGCGGGAAGCCGAACTCGACCGCGTGTGGCGCGGTGCAGCGCTTCAGCGGCAGCCCGGGGGCATGCCGACTCCACGAGAACTGCGCAGGCGTTACCCGACCATCCGGATACCTCTCTATATCCGGCATCCCGGAATTATCTACACTTTTTGGACCATCCTCGTCATTCTCTACATCGGAATAGTGGTCAACGTCTTCGCCCGCATCTGAGTGCCCGCGGGCACCACGGGCACTCAGTCGCCGACCAGGATCCGCTTCAGCTCGCGGGCCGCCCGCGGGGGCGCCACGTCCGTGCGGTGGGCCAGGGCGATGGTGCGGCGCAGCGGGGAGCCCGCGAGGCGGGTGGCTCGCAGGCCCGGCCCCGCGTGGTCCACGACCATGGCCGGCACCACCGCGATGCCCAGCCCGGCCCGCACGAAGCCCAGGACCGCGTCCATCTCCCCGCCCTCCACCGTGAACACCGGCTCGAAGCCGGCGGCCCGGCACGCCCCCACCGTCAGGTCCCGCAGGTCGTAGCCGTGGCGGAACATCACCATCGGCTCCTCGCGCAGGTCGGCGATGGCCAGTTCCCCGCCGCCCGCCGGGGGCGGGAGGTCCGCGGACGAGACCACCACCAGGTCCTCCGTCAGCAGCTCCACCGTGGTCAGGGCGGGCGCGGACGGCGGCAGCGGCAGGGCGATCAGGGCCAGGTCCAGCACCCCGCGCGCGAGTTCCCGCACCAGGTCCAGCGAGCCGCTCTCCTCGATCAGCAGCTCGATGCCCGGGTGGGCCGTGTGGAAGGCGCGCAGCACCGCCGGCAGCAGGCCCGTGCACACGCTCGGGGTCGCCCCCAGCCGCACCCGGCCGCGCCGCAGCTGCGCCAGCTCCTGCACCTCCAGCCGAGCCGTGTCCGCGTCCGCCAGGATCCGCCGCGCCAGCGGCAGCAGTGCCTCGCCCGCGTCCGTCAGCGCGATGTTGCCCCGCGCCCGGCTGAACAGCTCGGCGCCCAGCTCCCGTTCGAGCGCCTTGATCTGCTGGGACAACGACGGCTGCGCCACGTGCTCCCGCTCGGCGGCGCGCGTGAAGTGCCGGGTCTCGGCGACGGCCACGAAATAGACCAGCTGCTGGAACTGCATGCCCCCAGGCTACAGCCCTCCATAGGCATTGCCTATCGCGATCAGCTCCACCATGTCTTGGACCTCTCGGGACTTTGGTCCTTACCGTCGACGGCATGGCTCTGGCAACGCGGACGGATCGACGGCCGTCCACCACGCGCACGCTCTGGGACTCCACCGTCGGCAAGAAGTCCGTGATGGCCGCATCAGGCCTGGTGATGCTCGGCTACCTGGTCGTGCACATGCTCGGCAACCTGAAGATCTTCTTCGGGGCGGACGAGTTCAACGGCTACGCCCACTGGCTGCGCACCCTCGGCGCCCCCTTCCTGCACTACGAGTGGGCCCTGTGGATCGTCCGGGTCGTCCTGGTCGCGGCCGTCGTCGCCCACGCCGTCTGCGCCTACCAGCTCAGCCGCCGCGACATCAAGGCCCGCCCGGTCAAGTACGCCCGCAAGCGCCGCCGCGCGAGCTACGCCACCCGCACCATGCGCTGGGGCGGAGTCATCCTCGGCCTCTTCATCGTCTGGCACCTGCTCGACCTGACCACCCTCACGGTCAACGAGCGCGCCTGGGCCGGCCACCCCTACGAGAACGTCCTGGCGACCTTCTCCACCTGGTACGGCAACACCGTCTACATCGTGGCCATGGCCGCCCTCGGCCTGCACGTCCGCCACGGCTTCTGGAGCGCCGCCCAGACCCTCGGCGCGGGCAACGCCCGCCGCGACCGGACCCTGAAGTCCCTGGCCAACGCCCTGGCCCTCGTCCTCTTCGCGGGCTTCGTGTCCGTCCCCGTCGCCGTCATGACCGGAGTGGTGAGCTGACCATGAGCACCGAGAACGAGAACCGGAACGAGAACGAGAGCGGCAGGTACACCGAGTACGCCGCCTACACCACCGGCGAGCCCGTCCGCGACACCAAGGCCCCCGAGGGCCCGATCGCCGAACGCTGGGACCGCCGCCGCTTCGAGGCCAAGCTGGTCAACCCGGCCAACCGCCGCAAGCACACCGTGATCGTCGTCGGCACCGGCCTGGCGGGCGGTGCCGCCGGCGCGACCCTCGCCGAGCAGGGCTACCACGTGGTCCAGTTCTGCTTCAGCGACTCCCCGCGCCGCGCCCATTCCATCGCCGCCCAGGGCGGCATCAACGCCGCCAAGAACTACCGCAACGACGGGGACTCCGTACACCGGCTCTTCTACGACACCGTCAAGGGCGGCGACTTCCGCGCCCGCGAGTCCAACGTCCACCGCCTCGCCCAGATCTCCGTGGAGATCATCGACCAGTGCGTGGCCCAGGGCGTCCCCTTCGCCCGCGAGTACGGCGGCCTCCTCGACACCCGCTCCTTCGGCGGCGTCCAGGTCTCCCGCACCTTCTACGCCCGCGGCCAGACCGGCCAGCAGCTGCTGCTGGGCGCCTACCAGGCGCTCTCCCGGCAGATCGCCGCCGGCAACGTCGAGCTGCACGCCCGCACCGAGATGCTCGACCTGATCACCGTCGACGGGGTGGCCCGCGGCATCGTCGCCCGCGACCTGGTCACCGGCAGCATCGACACCTACTACGCCGACGCCGTGGTCCTGGCCAGCGGCGGCTACGGCAACGTCTTCTACCTCTCCACCAACGCCATGAACTCCAACGCGACCGCCGTGTGGCGGGCGCACCGGCGCGGCGCCTACTTCGCCAACCCCTGCTTCACCCAGATCCACCCCACCTGCATCCCGCGCACCGGCGACCACCAGTCCAAGCTCACCCTGATGAGCGAGTCCCTGCGCAACGACGGCCGCATCTGGGTCCCCAAGGCCAAGGGCGACGCCCGCCCCGCCGCCGAGATCCCCGAGGCCGAGCGGGACTACTACCTGGAGCGGATCTACCCCTCCTTCGGCAACCTCGTCCCCCGCGACATCGCCTCCCGCGCGGCGAAGAACGTCTGCGACGAGGGCCGCGGCGTCGGCCCCGGAGGGCAGGGCGTCTACCTCGACTTCGCCGACGCCATCCGCCGCATGGGCCGCGACAAGGTCGCCGAGAAGTACGGCAACCTCTTCGAGATGTACGAGCGGATCACCGCGGAGAACCCGTACGAGGTCCCCATGCGGATCTACCCGGCCGTCCACTACACGATGGGCGGACTGTGGGTCGACTACGACCTCCAGACCACCGTGCCCGGCCTGTTCGCGATCGGCGAGGCCAACTTCTCCGACCACGGAGCCAACCGCCTCGGCGCCTCCGCCCTGATGCAGGGCCTCGGCGACGGCTACTTCGTGCTCCCCTCCACCATCAACGACTACCTCGCCCGCCACCCGCACCACGAGGAGGTCGACGACGGCCACCCCGAAGTCGCCGCCGCCGTCCGCGAGACCCGCGACTGCCTCGCCAAGCTGCTCGCCGTCGACGGCGACCGCACCCCCGACTCCTTCCACCGCGAGATCGGCGAACTCATGTGGGAGTACTGCGGGATGGCCCGCACCGAGGAAGGGCTGCGCAAGGCCCTCGCCCGCATCCCCGAGATCCGCGAGGAGTTCTGGCGCCGCATCAAGGTCCCCGGCAGCGGTGAGGAGTTCAACCAGTCGCTGGAGAAGGCCAACCGCGTCGTCGACTACCTCGAACTCGCCGAGCTGATGTGCCTCGACGCCCTCCACCGCGCCGAGTCCTGCGGCGGCCACTTCCGCGAGGAGTCCCAGACCCCGGACGGCGAAGCCGCCCGCCGCGACGAGGAGTTCGGCTACGCCGCCGCCTGGGAGTACCAGGGCACCGGCGCCGCCCCCGTCCTGCACAAGGAAGACCTCGTCTTCGAGTACGTCCACCCCACCCAGCGGAGCTACGCGTGAAGCTCACCCTGCGCGTCTGGCGCCAGCAGAACCCCGACGCCCCCGGCGCCATGGCCTCCTACCAGGTCGACGGCATATCGAAGGACATGTCCTTCCTGGAGATGCTCGACACCCTCAACGAGGACCTCATCCTGCGCGGCGAGGACCCGGTCGCCTTCGACCACGACTGCCGCGAGGGCATCTGCGGCGCCTGCAGCCTCGTCATCAACGGCGACGCCCACGGCCCCGAACGCACCACCACCTGCCAGCTCCACATGCGCTCCTTCGACGACGGCGACACCATCGACGTCGAACCGTGGCGGGCCTCCGCCTTCCCGGTGGTCAAGGACCTCGTCGTGGACCGCGGCGCCTTCGACCGCATCATCCAGGCCGGCGGCTACATCACCGCCCCGACGGGCTCCGCCCCCGAGGCGCACGCCACCGCCGTGCCCAAGCCGGCCGCCGACTCGGCGTTCGAACACGCCGAGTGCATCGGCTGCGGCGCCTGCGTGGCGGCCTGTCCCAACGGCTCGGCGATGCTGTTCACCTCCGCCAAGATCAACCACCTGAACGTGCTCCCGCAGGGCTCGCCCGAGCGAGAGACGCGCGTCCTGGACATGGTGGCGCGGATGGACGACGAGGGCTTCGGCGGCTGCACCCTGACCGGCGAGTGCGCGACCGCCTGCCCCAAGGGGATCCCGCTGCCGTCGATCGCCGCGATGAACAAGGAGTGGCTCCGCGCCCTGCGCAAGTCCTGAGCGCCCGCCCACACCCCCGTACGGGCCGCCCCGGCCCGGGCCTGGGCCGATCGGCTGACCCGATCCGCCGACCGGGCGCTCGTACGGGCCGTACGCCGCGCCGTGCTCCGGACCCGTCCGGGGCGTGGGGTTCAGTGGACCCCATGCCCCAAGCCCCCGCCGGGTCCGGACCGCGCCGCCGCACCGCGCTGGCCGCGGCCCTAGCCTGCCTGGCCGCGGCCGGCTGCACGGCCGAGGACACCGCGACCCGCAAGAGGCCGCACGGCCCCGCCGCCGGCCAGCCCGCCGCCGAGGACGCCCTCGTCATGGTGATCCGGCACGCGGAGAAGCCCTACGCCGGAGCCACCGGCGAGGACGACGAGGGGAACGAGGACCCCGGCTTCCTCGCCGGCCGGGGCCGCCGCCGTGCGGAAGAGCTGGCCCGGCTCTTCGGACCGGCCCACAGTGCCCGGCTGCCCCGGCCCGCCGCGCTGTTCGCGACCGGCGGACCGGAATCCGCCCCCGCCCGGTCCAGGCAGACCCTGGCGCCCCTGGCCGCCGCCCTGCGGATCCCCGTACGCACTCGCTTCGCGCTCGGCGCCGAAACCGCACTGGCGCGGGCGGTGCTGGAGGCCCGGTCGCCCGTACTCGTGTGCTGGGAGGCCGCCGGGATCCCCCGCCTGGTCCACGCCCTCGGCGCGCACCGCGTCATCGGCGTCCCCGCCGCCTGGCCCGACCGGTACGACCTGGTCTGGACGCTCACCCGCACCCGCGGCGAATGGGCCTTCCGCGAACTCCCGCAGGAACTGCTGCCCGGAGACGCCTGAGCCGGGAAGACCGCGTCCGGACACCCCCTAGAGCCCCAGCGCCCGCGCCAGGTACGGGGCCGTACGGGAATCCGGCGAGGCGGCCACCACCGGCGGCGGACCCGCGGCCGTGATCCGGCCGCCCTCCGTCCCGCCGCCCGGACCCAGGTCGACGACCCAGTCCGCGCCCGCCACCACCTCCATGTCGTGCTCCACGACCACCACCGAGTGCCCCGCGTCCACCAGCCCGTGCAACTGCCGCAGCAGCACCCGCACATCGGCCGGGTGCAGCCCCGTCGTCGGCTCGTCCAGCAGGTACAGGGTGTGGTCGCGGCGCAGCCGCTGGAGCTCCGTCGCCAGCTTGATGCGCTGCGCCTCCCCGCCCGACAGCTCCGTCGCCGGCTGCCCCAGCCGCAGGTAGCCCAGGCCGATGTCCTCCAGCGCCCGCAGGCTGCGCGCCGCCGCCGGGACCTCCGCGAAGAACCCGGCCGCCGCCTCCACGGTCAGGCCCAGCACCTCCGCGATGTTCAGCCCCGCGTAACGGACCTCCAGCGTCTCGGCGTTGTACCGGGCGCCCGCGCAACTCGGGCAGGGGGCGTACGTACTGGGCAGGAACAGCAGCTCCACCGAGACGAAGCCCTCGCCCTGGCAGGTCTCGCAGCGCCCGCCCGGTACGTTGAAGGAGAACCGGCCCGCCTTCCAGCCGCGTGCCCGCGCCCCGGGCGCCGCCGTGAACAGCTTGCGGACGACGTCGAACAGGCCCGTGTACGTGGCCAGGTTGGAGCGCGGGGTCCGCCCGATCGGCTTCTGGTCCACCTCCACCAGCCGCCGCACCGGGAAGTCCGGCTCGGTCAGCCGCCCGGCGACCTCGCCCGCCAGCACCTGCCCCACCAGCGTGGACTTCCCCGAACCGGACACTCCCGTCACCGCCGTGAACACCCCGAGCGGGAACTCCACGTCCACGCCGCGCAGGTTGTGCCGGTCCACGCCCGACAGGCCGATCGTGCCGGTGGCCCCGCGCGGCACCCGTCCGGGGCCGGGCGCCCGCGCCGGGAACAGGTGCCGCGCCGTGGCCGACTCCGCCACGGCAGCCAGCCCGGCCGGGGGCCCGCTGTACAGCACCCGCCCGCCGTGCTCCCCGGCCAGCGGCCCCACGTCCACCACCCAGTCGGCGCGCCGCACCACGTCCAGGTGGTGCTCCACCACGAACACGGTGTTCCCCGACCGCTTCAGCCGCTCCAGCACGCCGAGCAGCGCTTCGGTGTCCGCCGGGTGCAGCCCCGCCGAGGGCTCGTCCAGTACGTACACCACCCCGAACAGCCCCGACCGCAGTTGGGTGGCCAGCCGCAGCCGCTGGAGCTCGCCCGCCGACAGGCTCGGGGCGGTGCGGTCCAGGCTCAGGTAGCCGAGCCCGAGCTCCGTCACCGGCGCGATCCGCGCCCGCAGGTCACCGGCCAGCACCCGCGCCGCCTCGTCCTCCAGCGGTGCGGTGGCCAGTACGCCGTCCAGGTCGCCCAGCGCCAGCGCCGCGAGCTCGGCGATCGTGCGGCCCGCGAACGTCACGGCCAGGGCCTCGGGCCGCAGCCTGCGCCCCTCGCACACCGGGCAGGGGGCGTCCGTGAGGAACTTCTCCGCGCGCGCCCGCAGCGTGGCGCTCTTGGTGTCGGAGAAGGTCCGCATCACATAGCGGTGGGCGCTCATGTACGTGCCCTGGTAGGGCCGTTGGATCCGGTCGGCCTCGCGCACCGGGTGCACGGTGACCACCGGCTGCTCGTCGGTGAACAGGATCCACTCGCGGTCCTCGGCCGGCAGCTCCCGCCAGGGCCGGTCCACGTCGTGGCCGAGGACGTCGAGGATGTCCCGCAGGTTCTTGCCCTGCCACGCGCCCGGCCAGGCGGCGATGGCGCCCTGACGGATCGACAGGGTCGGGTCCGGTACGAGGAGTTCCTCGCTGGTGCGGTGGATCCGGCCCAGCCCGTGGCAGGAAGGGCAGGCGCCCGCCGCCGTGTTGGGGGAGAAGGCGTCGGAGTCGAGCCGCTCGGCACCCGGCGGGTAGGTACCGGCCCGCGAGTAGAGCATCCGCAGGGAGTTGGAGAGCAGGGTCACCGTCCCCACCGAGGACCGCGAACCCGGGGCGGACCGGCGCTGCTCCAGGGAGACGGCGGGCGGCAGCCCGGTCACCGAGTCCACCTTCGGGGCGCCGATCTGGTGGATCAGCCGCCGGGCGTAGGGGGCCACCGACTCGAAGTAGCGGCGCTGGGCCTCGGCGTAGAGGGTGCCGAAGGCCAGGGAGCTCTTCCCGGAGCCGGAGACCCCGGTGAACACGGTCAGCGTGTCGCGCGGGATGTCCACGTCCACCCCGCGCAGGTTGTGCTCCCGGGCGCCGCGGACCCGTACGCGGGGATCGGGGGCGTCCGGGCGGCCCGGCCCGGCGGGGGTGTCGGGCCCGGCGTGGGCGTCGGGGGTGTCGGGCTCGGCGGGGGAGTGGTGCATTCGCCCCAGTTTAGAGGCCCGGGTCAGGTCCGGCCCGGCCCGGTGATCCGGGCCAGCCGGGTGAAGGAGTCCAGCAGGGCCGCCCGGTCGTACGTGGAGGTGGTGACCAGCAGCTCGTCCGCCCCGGTGGCCTCCGCGACCCGGGCGAGGGCGTCGGCCACCTGCGCCTCCGTCCCGGCGATGTGCCCGGCGAGGCCGCCCTCGTACAGCTCGCGCTCCTTCGGGGCCATCTCCAGCCCCGCGACCTCCTCGGCCGGGCGCAGGGGCGGGAAGCTGCCCCGGGTCCGGGAGAGGGCCAGCGCCCAGGCCTCCGGGAGCAGGATCCGCCGGGCGGCCTCCTCGGTGGCGGCGACCGCCACCGTCCCGGAGACCACCACGTACGGCTCCGCCGCCCACGGGGACGGCCGGAACTCCGCGCGGTAGCGGCCCACCGCCTCCGCGACCTTGGCGCGGGCGCGCAGGTCGCCCACCACCACCGGGAGCCCGGCCCGGGCGGCGATGCCCGCGCCCTCGCCGGTGGCCAGGACGAAGGGCGGGATCCGCAGCCCCTCTGCGGGGCGGGCGTGCACCTCGGGGTGGGCGCGCTGGGTGCCGTCGATCCAGCCGAGCAGCTCGGCCAGCTGCTCCTCGAAGCGGTCGGCGTCGGCGGTGTCCCGGCCCAGGGCGCGGCGGATCCCGCCGGTGAAGCCGACGGAGCGGCCGAGGCCCATGTCGATCCGGCCGGGGAACAGGGCCTCCAGGACCCCGAACTGTTCCGCGACGACGAGGGGTTGGTGGTTGGGCAGCATCACCCCGCCGGTCCCGACCCGGATCCGCCGGGTGGCCGCGGCGACGGCGGCGGCCAGCACGGTGGGCGCGGACCCGGCGACCCCTGGCACGCTGTGGTGCTCCGACACCCAGAAGCGGTGGTAGCCCAGTTCGTCCGCCGCGCGGGCCAGTTCCACGGTGTCGCGCAGGGCCTCGGGGGCGGAGTGTCCCACGCGGGTGCGGGAGCGGTCGAGTATCGAGACTTTTCGGATCACACCCGTCTCAACGCGCGGCGGTCGCGGTCATTCCCCCGCCCCGCCCCGGCCGTGGTGTCGTTGCCGTCGGGGGTGTCGTACCGGCAGCCTAGGCTGCGGGCATGACGAACACCCCCTCGCGCCGTCCACTGGCCGTCTTCGACATCGACAACACCCTCGCGGACACCGGTCACCGCCAGCACTACCTCGAGGGCCGGCCCCGCGACTGGGCCGGGTTCTTCCGCGCGGCGCCGAACGATCCGCCGCTCGCCCGGGGCGTGGCGCTGGCGGTGGAGAGCGCGGCCGACTGCGAGGTGGTGTACCTGACCGGCCGGCCCGAGCGCTGCCGCGCCGACACCGCCGACTGGCTGGCCCGGCACGGGCTGCCGGAGGGCCGGGTGTGGATGCGCGGCAACCAGGACCGGCGCCCGGCGCGGGTGACGAAGCTGGAGGTGCTCGGGCGCATCGCCCGGGGGCGCGAGGTGCGGGTGCTGGTCGACGACGACGAACTCGTCTGCGAGGCCGCCCGGGCGGCGGGCTTCCGGGTGCTGCTGGCGGACTGGGCCGGGGACGCGCCGGAGCTCAAGCAGGCGCAGGAGGGCGAGGGCCGCACCTGACCGGTCCGTCGGTGCGCGGCGCCCGCCCGCGCCCTCAGTCCTCGCCGTCGAGGCGGAAGCCCACCTTCAGTCCGACCTGGTAGTGCGCGACCTGCCCGTTCTCGATGTGCCCGCGCACCTGTGTCACCTCGAACCAGTCAAGGTTGTGCAGGGTCTGCCCGGCACGCGCGATCCCGTTCCGGATGGCCTGATCGATGCCCTCGGGGGAGGTGCCGACGATCTCGGTCACCCGGTAGGTGTGGTTGGACATGGGGGTCTCCCGCCAGTCGTCGCTGTTGCCTTGTTCCACCGTGCCCCAGTAAGCCACGGTCCGCGAACTATGCGTGAACGATCCCGGGCGAAAGGGGGTTGACCCGCCCATTGGTCTATGCCAATTTCAAGCCATCTGAGATCCATCCCCCAGAAGGTGACCCCTCGTGAAGATGCGCTTCCTCGCCGTGTGCACGGCCCTCGCGGCCGCGACCGCCCTGACCGGCTGCGGCCAGTCGGCGGGATCCGACGGAGGCTCCGACAAGGTGACCCTGTGGCTGATGAAGGGCAGCGCCTCCGAGGACTTCATCGCGAAGTTCACCGCCGACTTCGAGAAGCAGCACCCCGGCATCGACCTGGACGTGAAGATCCAGGAGTGGAAGGGCATCGGCGACAAGGTCAACGCCGTGCTCGGCGGCAAGTCCAAGGACCGTGCCGACGTCATCGAGGTCGGCAACACCCAGGTCGCCCAGTACGTCGAGACCGGCGGAGTCTCCGAGGTCACCCTCGAAGGGCTGCGCGAATGGGGCAGCAAGGACTGGCTCAAGGGCCTCTCCGACCCGGGCAGCGTCAACGGGGCCCAGTACGGCGTCCCGTGGTACGCCGCCAACCGGGTGGTGATCTACAACAAGGACCTGTTCGCGGCCGCCGGGATCAAGACCCCGCCCAAGAACCGGCAGGACTGGATCGCCGCCACCCAGAAGCTCGACAAGGGCGACCAGCAGGGCATCTACCTGCCCGGCCAGAACTGGTACGTCCTCGCCGGGTTCGTCTGGGACGAGGGCGGTGACCTCGCCGTCGAGACCAGCGGCCAGTGGGTCGGCTCCCTCGACGACGAGAAGGCCCTCGCCGGGATGGACTTCTACAAGCAGCTCCAGGCCCTCGGCGACGGCCCCAAGGGCGGCGACGAGGAGACGCCCCCGCAGTCCGAGGTCTTCGCCCGCGGGCAGGTCGCCCAGATCATCGCCACCCCCGGCCAGGTCGCCCAGATCGAGGCCGCCAACCCGGCGCTCAAGGGCAAGCTCGGCTTCTTCCCGATCCCCGGCAAGACCGCCGACAAGGCGGGCTCCGTCTTCACCGGCGGCTCCGACCTGATCATCCCGGAGAAGACCGCCCACCGGGCCCGTGCCGTGGACGTGATCACCGCCCTGGTCAGCGAGAAGTGGCAGACGGAACTCGCCCGCACCATGAGCTACGTCCCCAACAAGACCACCCTCGCCCGTGTGGTCGAGGGCAACGACGGCGCCACCGCCATGGCCCCCGGCGCCGCCCAGGGCCGCGCCACCCCGAAGTCCGCGCGCTGGGCCGAGGTCGAGGCCAACAACCCGATCAAGCCGTACATGACGGCCGTGCTCGGCGGCCAGGACCCCCGCCAGGCGGCCAAGGCGGCCTCCGACGCCATGAGTCGGGTCCTCAACTCCGACCGCTGACCCCGGCGGCCGCCAACCCGCCGACCGCCGAGTTCAGCCTCCGCACATCCGGGGGCCGCCGGTCGGTCATGTCGAATCCAGCCGGTCACGGAAGAAGTAGAGGAGCCGGGCCCGCCGCCTGCGGACCCGGCTCCCCGTGCCCGGATCAGGAGCAGCCATGACCATCGCCCCCCTGTCCCCGTCCCCCCTCGCACACCCAGCCCCGGCCGCCGCCCCCACGGCGCCCACGACCCCCACGGCCCCCGCGACCCCCACGGCCCCCGCGACCCCCACGGCCCCCACGGCCCCCGCGGCCCCCACGGCGCCCACGGCCCCCGCGACCCCCACGGCCCCCGCGGCCCCCACGGCGCCCACGGCCCCCACGGCCCCCGCGGCGCCCGCCGCCCCCCGCTACACCGTCCGCCTCGCCCGTGACGAGGACGAGGTCCGTGCCGCCCAGCGGCTGCGCCACCAGGTCTTCGCCGGCGAGCTCGGCGCCCGCCTCGACGGCCCCGAGCCCGGCCTGGACTCCGACGCCTTCGACGCCTACTGCGACCACCTCCTCGTCCTCGACGAGGAGACCGGACAGGTCGTCGGCACCTACCGGCTGCTGCCGCCGGAGCGCGCCGCCGTCGCCGGCCGCCTCTACTCCGAGGGCGAGTTCGACCTCTCCGCCCTCGCCCCGATCCGCCCCGACCTGGTCGAGGTCGGCCGCTCCTGCGTCCACCCCGACCACCGCAACGGCGCCGTCATCGCCCTGATCTGGGCCGGCCTCGCCCGCTACATGGAGCGCACCGGCCACAACTGGCTCGCCGGGTGCTGCTCGATACCGCTGGCCGACGGCGGGGTGCTGGCCGCGGCCACCCGCGAGACCGTCCTCGCCCGCAACCTCGCCCCGCAGGAGTACCGCGTCACCCCGCACCAGCCCTGGAGCCCCGAGGGGATCACCGTCCCCGGCCGCATGGAGCTGCCGCCCCTGCTGCGCGGCTACATCCGCCTCGGCGCCTGGGTCTGCGGGGAGCCCGCCCTCGACGCCGGGTTCGGCTGCGCGGACCTGTACGTGCTGCTCTCCCTGCGCCGGACCAACCCGCGCTACCTGAACCACTTCCTCTCGCTCGCCCCGGGCGCATGAGCGGCTGGCTGCCCACCTCCCCCTGCACCCCCGAGGCCTGCGCCGGCCACCCGGGGGCGGCCGCGGGCGCGGTCCGCGCGGTGCTCCGGCTCGCCACCGCCCTCGCCCTGGTCCTGCTCGCCGTCCCCGCCGCCCCGGCGGTCCGGCTGCTCCCCGCCCGGCCCCGGCGCGCCCTGGTCCGGGCCTGGTCGGCCGCGCTCGTACGGTCGATGGGGATACGGATCACCGTGCACGGCACCCCGGGCCCGGACGGGGGCCGCCTGATCGTCGCCAACCACATCTCCTGGCTGGACGTCCCGCTCGTCGCCGCCGTCCTGCCCAGCCGGATGCTGGCCAAGAGCGAGATCGGGGCCTGGCCGGTGCTCGGCCCGCTCGCCGCCCGGGCGGGCACCCTCTTCATCGAACGCGACCGGATCCGGGCCCTGCCCCGCACGGTCGCGACCCTCGCCGGCGCGATGCGGGCCGGGGACCGGGTCACCGTCTTCCCCGAGGGCTCCACCTGGTGCGGGCGAGCCCAGGGGCCCTTCCGGCGGGCCGCGTTCCAGTCGGCGCTGGACGCGCGGGTCCCCGTACAGCCCGTGCGGATCGCGTACCGGCTGGCGGACGGGGAACTCGCCGGGGCGCCCGCCTTCGTCGGGGAGGACCCGCTGACCGCCTCCCTGTGGCGGATCGCCCGGGCGCGCGGGGTACGGGCCGAGGTGCGGCTGCTGCCGCGCATCCCGGCGGGCCGTCACACCGGCCGCCGGGAACTCGCGGCGGCCGCGCGGGAGGCCGTACTCGGCACGACCGGGCGGGAGCTGCCGCTGCTGACGGGCGTACCCGCGCAGCAGCGGCCCGGCGCGGAGCCGGATCCGGATCAGCCCTCGGCCACCGACAGGGACAGCGCGAACCGGCCCGCCGCGTCCGTCCACCAGTGCGTCAGCTCCAGGCCGGCCCCGGCCAGCTCCTTGCGCACCCCGTCCTGACGGAACTTCGCGGAGACCTCCGTCAGGATGTCCTCGCCCGCCTCGAACGGCACCAGCAGGTCCAGCGCGCGGACCTTGACGGTCACCGCCTGCCGGGCCCGCAGGCGCATCTCGATCCACTCGTGCTCCCGGTTCCACACCGCCACGTGGTCGAAGTCGGCGGTGTGGAAGTCCGCGCCGAGCTCCCGGTCGATCACCGCCAGCACGTTCTTGTTGAACTCCGCGGTCACCCCCCGGGCGTCGTCGTACGCGGCCACCAGCACGGCCTCGTCCTTCACCAGGTCGGTGCCCAGCAGCAGCGCGTCCCCGGGCGACAGCATCGCCCGTACGGACGCCAGGAACACCGCCCGCTCCGGCGGCAGCAGGTTGCCGATCGTGCCGCCCAGGAACACCACCAGCCGGGGCCCCTCGGAGTCCGGCAGCTGCAGCGGCTTCGTGAAGTCGGCCAGCAGCGCGTGCACCCGCAGGCCCGGGTGCTGCGCCGGCAGCAGCTCGCCCGCGCCGACGAGGGCGCTCTCGCTCACGTCCACCGGGACGTACGTCCGCAGCGCGGGCATCGCCTCGATCAGGTGCCGGGTCTTCTCCGAGGAGCCGGAGCCCAGCTCCACCAGGGTGCGCGCCCCGCTCACCGCCGCGATCTCCCCGGCCCGCTCCAGCAGGATCTCCCGCTCGGCACGGGTCGGGTAGTACTCCGGCAACCGGGTGATCTCCTCGAAGAGTTCACTGCCGCGGGCGTCGTAGAACCACTTCGGCGGCAGCTCCTTCGGGAAGCGGGTCAGGCCGCTCAGGACATCGGCGCGCAGCGCCTTGTCGGCGGCGTGCTCGTCCAGGGTCCGGGTCAACTGGAAGTCGCTCACGGGGAGGTCTCCTTGAGGGGGGTCAGGGCGACCCGCGTTCGGGTGGCGGTCAGCAGGGTCCGGTCGGGCACCTCGCACCAGCGCGGGTCGTCGTCGTGGGGCTCGGACGCCACGACCACGCTCCCCGCCGCCGGATCGGCCAGGTACCAGAGTGAGTCGCCCCAGGCGGTCGCCGCGATCGTGGCGCCGTCGGTCAGGAGCAGGTTCAGCCGGGAGCCCGGGGCCGCCGTGGACAGCTCGCGGACCGGCTCCGCCAGGGCGGTGCCCATGTCGTCGCCCTCCCGCAGCCGGTGCAGCACCAGCGCCCAGACCAGCGCCGAATCCGTGCGCGCCGCCAGCTGGAGCAGTTCCCGCGGCGGCAGGGCGGCGGCGAGCGGGCCCGCCGCGTCGGGCCAGTCCCGCACGGCCCCGTTGTGGCTGAACAGCCAGGGCCCCCACGCGAACGGCGCCGCCGCGGCCTCCCCGTCCGCCCCCGGCAGCGTCGCGTCGCGCACGGCGGCCAGGAACGCGCCGCTGCGCACCACGCGGGTGAGGTCGGCGAAGGTCAGGTCCCCCCAGACGGGCCCGGCGCGCCGGTAGCGGGCCGGGACCGGATCGCCCCCGGCGTACCAGCCGATGCCGAAGCCGTCCGCGTTGACGGTGCCGAACCGCTGGCGGCGCGGCTGCCAGGACTGGCGGACCAGGGAGTGCTCGGGCTCGTTCAGCAGCCGCTCCAGCGCCACGGGCGGCCCCAGGTAGGCGAGGTGGCGGCACATCAGGCGTCCCTCGCGGTGCGGAAGCCGGAGAAGATCTGCCGCCGCACGGGCAGGTCCCAGTTGCGGAAGGTGCCCCGGCAGGCGACCGGGTCCACGGCGAAGGAGCCGCCGCGCAGCACCTTGTGCGCCGGGCCGAAGAACACCTCCGAGTACTCCCGGTAGGGGAAGGCGCGGAAGCCCGGGTAGGGCAGGAAGTCCGAGGACGTCCACTCCCACACGTCGCCGATCAGCTGGCGCACCCCCAGTGGGGAGGCCCCGGCCGGGTAGCCGCCCGCGGGGGAGGGGCGCAGGTGGCGCTGGCCCAGGTTGGCGTGTGCGGGGGTCGGGTCGGCGTCGCCCCAGGGGTAGCGGCGGGAGCGGCCGGAGGCCGGGTCGTGGCGGGCGGCCTTCTCCCACTCCGCCTCGGTGGGCAGGCGTCGGCCCGCCCAGCGGGCGTACGCGTCGGCCTCGTACCAGCTGACGTGCAGAACCGGTTCTTCATCGGGTACGGGCTCGGTCACCCCGAAGCGGCGGCGCAGCCACTCGCCGCCCTCGCGGTGCCAGAACAGAGGGGCCCCGATGTCGTGCGCCCGGACCTGCTCCCAGCCCTCGGGGGCCCACCAGCGGGGCTCGCGGTAGCCGCCGTCCGCGATGAAGGCGCGGTAGGCGGCGTTGGTCACCGGGACCGCGTCGATCCAGAAGGAGGTCACCTCCCTCACGTGCGCGGGCCGTTCGTTGTCCAGCGCCCAGGGCTCGGTGGAGGTGCCCATCGTGAACGGGCCGCCCGGGACGAGGACTTCGGCCGCCGCGGGCGGCGGTCCCTGGGGCGGATCCGGTTCGGGGGCGGCCAGGACGGGGGCCCCGGCCCGCAGCTGATGGGTGATCAACATCGTTTCGTCGTGCTGCTGTTCGTGCTGGGCGATCATCCCGAACGCGAAGCCCTCGTCGAGCAGGGCCGTACCCTCCAGCGGAGTGCGCTCCAGCAGCGCGAGGACGCGGCCGCGCACCTCGGCCGCGTACCTGCGGGCCGCCTCCGGGCCGAGCAGGGGCAGCTTCGGCCGCTCGGAGCGCGGATGCTCGAAGGCGTCGTACAGGGAGTTGATCTCCGGGTGCATGGACTCCCGGCCGGCCACCCGGCCCAGCAGCCACAGCTCCTCCTGGTTCCCGATGTGCGCCAGGTCCCAGACCAGCGGGGACATCAGGGGGGAGTGCTGCGCGGTCAGGTCCGGGTCGCTCACCGCGTCGGTCAGCGCGGCGGTACGGGCCCGGGCGGCCGTCAGGGCGGCCGCGGCGCGCTCGCGCAGCAGCTCGGGGCGGATCCCCGGGTGGATCCCGGGGCGGGTCTCGGCGGTCACGGGCGCGGTCCCTTCACGGCGGTCGGCCGGCGCCGGCGGTCCCCCGTGCCGGCCCGGGCGGTGGCGGTGGCGGTCCGCCCCCCGGCGGCTCCGGCCCCGGCTGCGGCTTCGGCGTCGTCGGCCGGGCAGCGCCCGCGCCGTACGTAGCGCTCCGCGAACGCGCCCACCGCGTCCTGGACCTCCCGGCCCGCCCCGAGCCGGGGCAGCGCCTCGCCGGCCGCCCGGAAGCACACGGCGGCGGCCGCGCGCAGCTCCGGGTCGGCGAGCCCCTCCCGGGCGGCGGTCCGCCACAGCGGGTTGCACGGCGCGGGCCCGGTCCCGTACGCGTCGGCCAGTGCCTTCACCGCCCGGTAGGCGGTCTCGGAGGCCGCGGGGTCGTCGAAGAGCGCGTGCACGAGCGCGACCGGGACCAGCCAGCCGTCCTCGCCCGGCTGCGCGTCGATCATCCGCAGCTCCAGGTGGCCGCGCGGCCGGACCGGCGGGAAGAGGGTGGTGAGGTGGTACTCCAGGTCCTCGGCGGTGGGCCGCCGCCCGGCGCCCGTACGCGGTCCCGTGCGCAGCCAGTCGCGGAAGCTCAGCCCGCTCGGCACGGTCCAGGGGCCCTCGCCGGGGGCGCGTACGCACATCACCTCGGTGTCCAGTGCGTGCCGGACCCAGCCGGCCCGGGGTTCGTCCGCCAGCGGCGGGGCGAGCGCGCGCCGCGGGTCGATGTCGCTCCAGATCCCCTGCCGGGCGCACCGCCAGCCCCGGTAGGGGCCGTCGCGGCCGGGGGAGTTCGCGAAGGCGGCCACCAGTACGGCGCCCAGCAGGTGGGCGAGGTGCCAGCGCCTGCCGTGCCCGAGCGGGCCGGGCTCCTCGTGGCCGGCGTCCACGCAGACCTGCACCGAGGCGGAGGAGCGCATCATGGCGCGCCCGGCGGGCCCGGTGCGGTCGAAGTAGGCCTCCATCGCGTCGTAGCGCGGGCTGGCGAGGAGGCGGTCGAGCGGTGCCCGGGGGTCCTGCCCGAGGCCGTGCAGGACGAGGCCCTGGCCGCGCAGGGCGCCGCGGACGGCGGTGAGGTCGGCCCGCAGGCCGTCCAGGCAGGCGGTGAGGGAGTCGGCGGGGGCCGAGCTGAGTTCCAGCTGGCCGCCGGGCTCGACGGTGAGCCGGGAGTTCAGGGGCAGTGCGCGGGCCGCCGCGTGGGCGGCGGTCAGCCGCTCGGGGGGCAGCGGCAGCCAGGGCCGCTCGGCGTCCAGGACGAGCCATTCGAGCTCGGCTCCGAGGAGGCGGGGCGGTCCGGTCTTGAAGCAGATGCCGTGGAGGAGGTCCTCGGCGGCCGCCTCGGTCAGGGGGTTCTGTTCG
Organism: Streptomyces sp. NBC_00158; assembly: GCF_045160885.1. Classification (NCBI taxonomy): domain Bacteria; kingdom Bacillati; phylum Actinomycetota; class Actinomycetes; order Kitasatosporales; family Streptomycetaceae; genus Streptomyces; species Streptomyces sp. NBC_00158. The sequence continues at coordinate 699,512 of NZ_CP108161.1, read as the reverse complement.
GCGTTCCTGGCGAATGGAGCGGGCGAGTTCTCGGGCATGACCGGAACCTCGTCTCCTGTCGTCGGCCGTGATGTCACCCGTGCCCTACCCCTCATCGGAGCGCTAATTCCTTTGCCGTCCCGGGTCCCGGGGGCCGAGGATTCCGGCGTGAGCAGCAGATTGCGCGAGATCGCGCGGGAGAACGCACTGATCGCGGCGTCCGGGGAATACCGGACGCGGTCGGGGCGGCGGGTCGCCATCGCCGCCGACCTGGCGGAAGCCAAGGCCGGAACCAGAATATACGGGCCAAAGCGGGCGATACCGGGTGAAGAGTCCGTCGGGGGCGGCCGCGCGACGGTCTTCGAGGTCACGGGGGAGAGCAGCACGGTCGCCGCGCGGCGCCTCGCGGCGGCGGACGGGGAGGGCGGCGTGGCGGTCCTGAACTTCGCCTCGGCCCGCAATCCCGGGGGCGGGTACGTCCGCGGGGCCAAGGCCCAGGAGGAGGCCCTGTGCCGTGCCTCGGCCCTGTACGAGACCCTGCTGGAGGCCCCCGAGTACTACGAGGTCCACCGTGCGGGAAAGAGCACCTTCTACACCGACCGGGTGATTCACTCCCCCGGGGTACCGGTTTTCCGCGACGACCGGGGTGAACTGCTGGACACCCCGTTCCGGGCCGCCTTCCTCACCTCCCCCGCCCCGAACGCGGGCACCATCCGCCGCCAGGAGCCGGAGCGCGCCCACGAGATCCCGGCCGCCCTGGCCCGGCGGGCCGGGCTGGTCCTGGAGGTGGCCGCACTGCACGGGTACCGGCGGCTGGTGCTGGGCGCGTGGGGGTGCGGGGTGTTCCGCAACGACCCGGCGCAGGTGGCCGAGGCCTTCCGGGCTGCCCTGACCGGACGCTTCGCGGGGACCTTCGAGCACGTCGTGTTCGGCGTCCTGGACCGCGACCCCCGCACCCGCGAGGCCTTCGCCGCGGCCTTCGACGGCTGCTGACCGGCGCGGCCCCGGGCGCGCGGGCCCCGGACGGGGGTCAGCGTACGACCTTCATCCCGAAGGGGGTCCCGAAGCCCAGGGCGAAGCCGATCGCGCTGTGCAGGTGGGCGTACATCTCCATGCCGCGGGCGGACACGAGCGGGCCGAGGTCGAGGACGTCGCTCCAGCCGTACGCCTCCAGCAGCTCGGTGACCCGCCGCTTCGCTTCGGCGTCGGCGCCGGCGACGAACATCGTGTGGTCCCCGCCGTTGACACCCCGGGGCCGGACCACGGTCTCCTGCTCCTGGGTGACGAAGGACTTGACGACCTTGGTGCGCGGCAGGGCCCGCTGGATCTGCTCCCCGAGGCTGTCGGTGTCGCACGGGTCGAACTTCGGCATCACGCCCCACGGGGTGGGCCAGGGGTGCTCGCTCTCGTGCCGGTACACGAGCGGCACGGCGTAGTCGACCAGGACCTTGCCCGCCAGCTCGTCCGCGATCGCGGACAGCGCGGCGACCGCGTTGTGCCCGTCGATGCCGTTGACGACGAGCTCGTCCGTACACCTCGTGGCCGAGTTCCAGCAGCCTGGCCGTGTGGGCGCGGGCGCCGCCACCGGTTCCGAGAACGGCGATCTTCATGTGGTTCCTCCCGGTTCATTCCCTTTGGGCATGACCAAGGTAGGAGCATTTAAGGACAGACCATGTCCTTTGACCCGGGCACAGTGGGACACATGACAAGTGACATGACCGTACGGATGCTCCGGCTGCTGTCCCTGCTGCAGACCCGCCGGGAATGGCCCGGCACCGACCTCGCCGACCGGCTGGAGGTCACCGTCCGCACCGTCCGCCGCGACATCGAGCGGCTGCGGCAGCTCGGCTACCCCGTCGACAGCACCCGCGGCCACGCCGGCGGCTACCGCCTGGGAGCCGGCGCCGACCTGCCGCCGCTGCTCCTCGACGACGAGGAGGCCGTCGCGGTCACCGTCGCCCTGCGCACCGCCGCCGGCAGCCTCACCGGGATGGAGGAGACCGCCCTGCGGGCGCTGGCCAAACTGGAACAGGTCCTGCCGCGCCGCCTGCGCGGCAGGGTCGGCGCCCTCCAGTCCACCCTGGCAGGCATCACCTGGCAGGACCGCGGGCCCCGGATCGACCCCGCCCTGCTGACCACCCTCGCCGTCGCCTGCCGCGACCACGAGGTCCTCACCTTCACCTACACCACCCGCCAGGGCCCGGCCGCGCACCGCAGGGTCGAACCCTGCCACCTCGTCGCCTCCGGCGGCCTCTGGTACCTCCTGGCCCACGACACCGGCAAGGACGACTGGCGCCTCTTCCGCCTCGACCGCATCACCGAACCCGCCGCCACCGGACGGCGCGTCCCGGCGCGCGAGGTCCCCGGCGGAGACCCGGCCGCCTTCACCGCAGAGCGCCTGACGGCCGCCCCGACCCGACACCGGGCCGTCGCGACCGTCGACGCCCCGGCCGACACCCTGCGCCACCTGGGCACCCGCGTCCGCCCCGTCACCGCCGCCAGCTGCCGCGTCGACACCTCCGACGACTTCCTGCCCCGCATCGCCGCCACCCTCGCGGGCCTGGACGCGGACTACGCGCTCGACGCCGACCCGGCGGTCCTCGCCCACCTCCGGGCGGCGGGGCAGCGGATGCTGGCCGGGGCCGGCTGAGGGACTACTGCCAGCCGTAGAGCTCGCGCAGCCGGTCCACCACCAGGCGGAACCGGGGCAGGTCCAGCGCGCAGGCCTCGCGCCGCATGCCCGACTCGTGGACCCGCAGCACCCGGTCCAGGTCCACCCAGGACTCCCGGCCCGCCCCGTCCCAGGGGCCGGACCCGATCGGCACCCACTCCCGGTCGTGGTCGTGCCGCTTGCTGGAGAGCTGGACGGCGAGCAGCGTCGCCCCGCCCGCCTCGCGCGCGACCACCAGCACCGGACGGTCCTTGCCCCGCCCGTCGTTCTCCTCGAAGGGCACCCAGGTCCACACGATCTCCCCCGGGTCCGGATCCCCGTCCGGATCGGGGGCGTACTCCGTGCGGACCGGGCCGATGGCGCGCGGATCGGCCTCGGTGGTGGCGGTCGTGCCGTCCCGGCCGGGCTGCTCGACGTGGCTGCTGCCGTGGTGCGAAAGTGCCGTCATGCGGGCGAGGTTAACGGCTCCGTCAGCGACCCCGGACCACGAGCGGCGCGCCCCGTCGCCCACGGGTTGACGCGGAGGGCAGCGGACCCGGGCGGTGTCCGCGAGGACCCGCTCCCGCCGGCCGGCCCGGCAGTCCCGCCCCGGGAACTTCCGCGGATGCTCCGGCGTCTCACCTGTCGAGAGGACGATCACGGAGCGTACGGGGGTAGCGGTATGGCGATCACACTGGCGGAGGAGATCGTGCTGCTCTCGCTGGACGACGAGACCGGTTCGGCGCAGCAGCGGCAGGCGGCCGGCTGGGCCGTCGCCGGGGGTTTCCTGTTCGAACTGGTCCTGGCCGAACGGGTCTCCGTCAGCGGTGAGGCGCTCGTCGTCTCCGACCCGAGCCCGACCGGGGAGCCGCTGCTCGACGGCCGCGTCGAGCTGATCGCGACCTGGCTGCGCGGGCGCGGGCGGCACCGTGCGACGGACTGGCTGACGAGGGACCAGCCCAAGGCCGTCACCGCGGCCGTCGAGCGGCTCTGCGAGCGCGGCGTCATCGTGGAGGAGAAGCGCAAGGTGCTCGGGATGTTCCCGGTGCGCCGCTACCCGGAAGCGGACGGCACGTTCGAGCGCGAGCTGCGCGCCCGCCTCGCCGCCGTCGTACTGGACGGCGAGGAACCGGACACCCGGACGGCCGGCCTCATCGCCCTGATCCACTCCGCCAAACTGCACGCCCTGGCCTTCCCGGACCGGCCGCGCAAGGAGGTGGCCGCGCGGATGGCGGAGATAGCCGACGGCCAGTGGGCGGCCGAGAGCGTCCGCACCGCGATCCGGGACACGCAGGCGGCGATGACCGCGGTGACCGTGGTGACGACGACCACGATCCTCATCTGAGGCCCGCCCCGCCGTGCGCCTGCCCGGTCAGGCGCCGCGCGGCGGGATCAGCCCCGACTCGTGCGCGGCGATGGCCGCCTCCACCCGGTTGCGGGCGCCCAGCTTCGTCAGCACGGCGCTGACGTGCGCCTTCACCGTGCCCTCGACGAGGTGCAGCCGGCCCGCGATCTCCGCGTTGGACAGCCCGGCGCCGAGGCCGGCCAGCACGTCGCGCTCCCGCTCCGTCAGCCGGTCCAGGGAGCGGTGCGGGTGAGCGGAACGGTGGGCGCGCATCCCGGCGATGACCCGCCCCGCGACCCGCGGGGACAGGCGCGCCCCGCCCGCACCGGCCAACGCCCACGTCCTGTCGCTGGCCGCGCTGAGCTGCCTGCTCGGCGCCCGGACGGCGGGCGCCCGGGGCCCCCTCGCCGTGCTCGCCGCCTCCCTCGCTGCCGACCTCGCGGCGTGCGCCGTACTGGGGGTCCCGGCCGTGTGGTGGTTCTACGCCCTGGCCGTGCTGCCCGCCGCCCTCCTGCTGCCCTGGCTGACCGGGCGCCACTGGCGCGGCCGGCGCGAACTCGTACGGGAGGGCTGGCGGTTGGCCGGAAGCCTGGAGGAGCGCCAGCACCTCGTGGCGGAGCGCGTCCGGCTGGCCGAACGGGCGGACATCGCGGCCGACATGCACGACTCCCTCGGCCACGTGCTGAGCCTCGTCGCCCTGCGCGCGGGAGCCCTGGAACTCTCCCCGGACCTCACCGACCGCGACCGGGCCGACCTCGCCGAACTGCGCGGGACGGTCGCGGACGCCGTCGAGAGGCTGCGGGAGACCGTGGCCGTACTGCACGAACCGCACGGTGGGGGCCCGGGGACGGACACCGTCGAGGACCTCCTCGCCCGGGCCGTGGCCTCCGGGGTGCCGGTGCGGTGGGAGCGGCGCGGAACGTTCACCGGCACGCTGCCGCCGCTGGTCGAACGCGGGACGTACCGGGTGGTGCAGGAGGCCCTCACCAATGCCGTGAAGCACGCCCCCGGCGCCGGGGTCAGGGTCGGCATCGACCACGGGCCCGACCGCACCCGGGTCAGCGTCGTCAACACCGCCGCGCGGGACGGCGAACCCGCCGCCACGGGCGTCGCGGCCGGCAGCGGCCGGGGGCTGACCGGGCTCCGGGAACGCGTGGCGGTCCTCGGCGGCACCCTGCGCACCGGGCCGTACCAGGACGGCTTCCGCGTCACCGCCGACCTCCCGCACCGGGCCCCGGCCCGGCGGACCGACCCCCCGGCCCCCGCCGGCAGCGCCCCGGAGTCCACCGAACGGCACGCCGGGGCACGCCGCACCGCCCGCCGCCGAGCCGCGGCCGCCTTCGCGGCACCGGCCGCCGCGGCGGCCTTCTTCCTCCCGGCCGCCGTCGGCCTCGCCTGGCAGCTGACGACGGGCGTGCTGCCGCCCTCCCGCTTCGCCGCACTGGAGCCGGGAGCGCCCCGCACCGAGCTCGCCCGCCTGCTCCCGGCCCGGGCCTTCCCGTACCCGCCCGACCGCCTCCGCTCCGCCCCCCGGCCGGCGGGCGCCGACTGCGAGTTCTACCGGTCCGGCCGGGACCTGCTGGACCAGGTCGACCTCTACCGCCTCTGCTGGCCGGACGGCCACCTGGTCTCCAAGGACACCCTGAAGGCCACCTAAGGTTCATGGCATGGACGCCGCCGCACTCGACCAACGGACCCGCACGCACCGGGACGGCGTACCGCCCGACCTCGTCGAGCGGCTCCTCGACCTCGGACATGCCGACCTCGTGCGCGAGCAGGCCCTCGCGGAGGACGGCGACTGGTACTGCGCCCGGGCCTGGGCGCGCCGGCTGGCCGGGCAGGGCCGCACGGACGAAGCCCTCGCCGTGGTCGCCCGCTACACCGCGACGGGCTGGTTCACCGCCGTGGCGGAAGCCGCCCGGCTGCTCGACGCGACGGGCCGGGGCGAGGAGGCCATCGGAATGCTGCGCCCCTTCGCGGCGGCCGGCGAACGGTCCGCGCTGGCGGAGCTGGCGCCGCTGCTGGCCCGCCACGGCCGGGCCGAGGAGGCGTACGCCCTGCTCGTCCCGCACATCGCGGACTGGTACCTGGCCGAAGCGCTGGCCGACGTGGCCCTCGTACTGGGCCGGGGCGACGAGGTCGCGGAGCGGCTGGCCGCCCGGACCGCGCCCGACCGCCCGTGCGGGCGGTGCGGCGGTCCGGAATGCGCCGGGCGCGGCCCCGAGCCGTTCAACGCGGTCAACCTCCTCGCGTCCGTCCGCGAGCGGCAGGGCCGTACGGGAGAGGCGCTCGCGGTGCTGTACGAGTACGGCGCGACCCCGGTCAACAACCGGGACCCGCTCGCCGAACTCCTCGTGAAGCACGGCCGGATCGCCGAACTCCGCGCCTACGCCGCCGACGGCGAGCACCCGCAGGCGGTCCGGCGGCTGGCGGAGCACCTGGAGGAGCAGGGGGACGTGGCCGGCGCGGTCGAGGTCTACCGGCCGCACGCCGCCCAGGACTTCGGGCACGCCCGGACCCTGCTCGCGCAGCTCCTCGCCCGGCACGGCCGGGGAGGCGAGGCCATCGAGGTGATGAGGGCGCACGACACCTGCGACGACTACGCCCTCCACCTGCTGTGCGGGCTGTTCGCCGCCGAGGGCCGGGCAGAGGAGGGCCTCGCCCACCTCGACGGCCTGAGGTCCCGGCGGGGCGAGGAGGAATGGGAACTGTTCCGGCTGCGCGGCCCGCTGCTGGCGGCCTGCGGCCGGCTGGACGAGGCGGTGGAGCAGGTCCGGGCGCACCCCGAGGGCGCGACCTGGTACGCGGTGGAGGAACTGGGCCGCCTCCTGGCCGCCTCCGGCCGCCCGGAGGAAGCCGTGGCCGTCCTGGAGACGGACCGCACCCTGCACCGCCGGGACCTCGCCCCGCTCCTCGTGGACCTGGGCCGCCCGGAGGAAGCCGTCGCCCTCCTGCGCACCCCGCTCCCCGAGGTCCCCCTGCCCGCCCCCGGGGACTACAGCGAGTGCCCGCCTTTCTGACCGACGGTCACACCCAGCCCTCCAACGAGGCCATGAAGCCCTCGAAGTCGTCGCGGTGGATGGTGTGTCCGGCTCCGGGCACCGTACGGACCTCGAAGCCGCGGGCCTCCAGCAACGCGGAGTGCTCCGGCGGCACGACCGAGCTCGGGTCGGCGAGCTGGACGAGCGAGGGGACCAGCGGGGCCGCCGGCAGCAGGTCCCGGCCGAAGAGCGGTACGAGGCCCAGTGCGGTGGCCTCGTCCCAGACGGCCAGTGTCTCCCGCTCGACGTCCACGTCCGCCTCCTCCCAGCGCGGGTTCATCGCCCGGATCCGCGCCCGGTCCGCCGCCTTGAAGCCCGCGAGGGCCTCCGGGCCGAAGCCCGGCTCCGGTGGCGCCAGGTGCCAGGCCGGGTCCGAGTACACCGCGCGGGCCGGCCGCAGCCGGTCCACGGCCAGGGAGAGGGCCAGGCCGCCCAGCGAGTGGCCGAGGGCCAGATCCGCACCGGACGGCAGGGTCTCGGCGAGGTCGGCGGCGAACAGCTCGGGGCCGTACGGCCCCCGGCCGCTTCCGCCGTGGCCGCGCAGGTCCACCGCGATCACGCGGTAGCCGAGCCCGGCGAGGGCGGGCCCCACCCGGCGCCAGGTGCGGTGGTCGGCCATGATGCCGTGGATCAGCAGGGCCAGGCGGTCGCCCTCGCCCCAGGTACGGGTGTGGAGTCGCACGGTGCGTTTCCTTCCGGGATCTTCGTCCAACAGGTCAGCGGACGCCGCGGATCGGGCGCACCGCCAGCGCTCCCGCCACCGCCAGCACGGCGGCGACGACGAACAGCGCGGTGTAGCCGCCGCTCACCGAGACGACCACGGAGGCGACGAACGGGGCGACGATCTGCGGACCGGCGTTCGCGATGTTGAGCACGCCCATGTCGCGCGCCGCGTCCTCCGCCGCCGGCAGGACCATCGTCACCAGCGCCGTGTCCACGGCCATGTAGCTGCCGAACGCCAGCCCGTTGACCACGGAGAAGGCGAGCATCGCCGTCCAGCTCGCCGAAACGGCCGGGATGACGAGCGCGACCGCCGACAGCAGGGCCGAGGCCCCCACGAACAGCTTGCGCCGGTCGAGCCGGTCCGACAGCCAGCCGCCCGCCACCGTGGAGACGACCATCGCCACGCTCGACAGCGGCATCAGCACGGCCACCGCCGCCTCCGGCTCCATCCCCTCGGGCAGCACGGTGTGGTCCTGGAGGATGTACAGCTGGTACCCGCTCACCGCGAAGTAGCCGAGCACGAGCAGCGCCCGCCCGATGAACGCCCAGCGGAAGTCGTGGTCGCGCAGGGCGCCGGCGAAGGCGGCGAGCTGGGCCCGTACCGGCAGCGGGGCGCGCGCCGGGAGCGGCTGCTCACGGGTGCAGGCGGTGAACAGCACCGCGGTGCCCGCCACGATCGCGCCGAAAACCAGGTAACCGGTGCGGAAGTCCTCGGAGAACGCCGCCCCGGCCAGCGCGCCGAGCACCGAGCCGAACGGCAGGCCGAGCCCGACCGCGGCCGAGGCCTTGCCGCGGGCGCTCACCGGCACCCGGTCGGGGACGACGGAGGTGATGGCTGCCTGGTAGACGTTCATCACGGCCTGGCCGAGGCACCAGGCGATGGTGATCAGCAGGATCGTGTCGGCGAGGCCCAGCAGCAGCATCGCCGGCACCGCGGCGAGCCCGCCGCCGAGGATCCACGGGTTGCGCCGTCCGGTGCGGTCGGACAGGGCGCCCGCGACGGGGTTGAACACCGTCGCGAAGACCGCGGAGACCCCCGCGATCAGGCCGAAGTTGGCGACCTTGTCGGCCGGGTCCACGCGCTCCACCTGGAGCGCGAGCAGGATGCCGGCGACGCCTATGTAGAGGGCGTACATCGCGGTGTTGCCGATGAGCAGCAGTGGCAGCAGTCCGCGGCCGGGGGAGGGTCTGTCGGAGGTGGCGGCGGCGGTGCCGGTGCCGTGGGAGGAAAGAGCCATGGTGCCCTCCTGGGCAGGGGTGGAGGGGTGCGCGCCGCCCCGTCGCGGGTGGCGGGGTGCGACGGGGTGCGAGGGGGCGGCGGCACGTCTGGGAGGGGCCGGCGAAGAGATGGTTACACGTGTCACTGAAACGTGTAAGCACTGTCTAGCACCCGTTTCCGGCCAACCGCTAGCCCCCGTGCGCAACCGTTCTGGAAAGATGCCCGGGCCATGTCTGACTCACCGAACCCACCGGGCCGCCGCACTCCGACCGCCCCGCCCGCCGCGGCACCCGTGCCGACCAGCGCCGACGTCGCCCGCCTGGCGGGCGTCTCGCGCGCGACGGTCTCGTACGTCCTGAACAACGCCGAAGCCGTGCGCATCAGCGAGCCCACGCGGCGCAGGGTCCGCGCGGCCGCCGAGGAGCTGGGCTACGTACCGCACGCCGCCGCCCGCAGCCTGCGTGCCGGGCACACCCGAATCGTCCTGCTGCCCACCTCCCACGTGCCGGCCGGCCCGCTCTACAGCAACTTCCTCAACGAACTCCAATGGGCCCTGCGCCGCCTGGACTACACCGTGGTCCAGTACGGCAGCCTCGGCCTCGGCGGCGACGAGGCCGCCCGCGCCTGGGCCGAACTGCGGCCCGTGGCCGTGATCTCCCTCGGGGAGACCGCCCTGTCCCCGCAGAACGTCGCCACCCTCAAACGGGCCGGAGCGCGCGCGGTGATCACCATGGGCCCGGACACGGTCCCGGGCGCGCACGCTCTCGTGATGGACCAGGCGGAGGTGGGCGCCCGCGCCGCGGAACACCTCGTCGAACGCGGCCGCCGCCGGATCGGCGTCGTCGTCCCGCAGGAGGGCGGCCTGGAACTGTTCTCCGCACCCCGCCTGGCGGGCGCCGGGTCCGTGCCGGGCGCGGAACTCGTACGGCCCCTGCCGATGGCCTACACGGAGGAGTCGGCGGCGGCGCTGGCCGCGCGGTGGGGGGAACTCGGGCTGGACGGGGTGTTCGCGTACAACGACGAGTACGCGATGCTGCTGATGCGGGCCCTGCAGGACGCGGGGGTACGGATCCCCGGGGACACGGCGGTGATCGGCGCGGACGACTTGCTGATCGGACGGCTGCTGCGGCCGAGGCTGAGCACGGTACGGATCGAGATGCCGACGGGGGAGCGGTTGGCGGGGCTGGTGGACGCGGCCGTGCGGGATCCTTCGGAGATCACCGAGCGGCATGACCTGATGGCGGCCGTTGCGGTGCCCCGCGACTCGACTCCTTCTCCTTCTTGACGCGGGCCTCGCACCGCTCAGCGCTGGCGCGCTTCCCGGGCTTCGGCCCGCTGCGACAGCCTCCGGCCGTCGGTCCTGGGGCGGGGTCGGTTCGGGTGGCCGGGGCCGGTGGGTCGGCTGCGGCCGGGTGGGCCGCTGCGCGGGCGAGGGTCCCCTACCCGCCCTTCGCCCGTTCCCCGGGCTGCGCCCGGACCCCTTGCGGGGGCTCCGCCCCCGCACCCCCGCGCCTCAAACGCCGGCGAGGCTGAAGGCACCGGTCGGGGGTGGGGACGGGGTGGGGTGTCGTCCGGGACTAAAACGAGATGATTTCGGCGCGCGGCACCCCGTACGACCTGATCCGGAACAGGCGCCGAACATCGAAGCCCGTCCCGGACGGCACCCCACCCCGGCACCACCCCCGACCCCGCAGCCACCCCACCCCGCAGGCCTCCGGCCCCGCAGCCATCCCACCCCGCAGGGCACCCCCCCGCGGCCGCCCCGGCCCCGCAGCACCCCCCGCACCCCGCCCGGCCAGGGCAAAGGGCCGGCCGGGGCAAGGGCAACCGTTGACACACCCCAACCCCGCGGCGGAAACTGCGGGCGCGCCCCACCGGGCGTGCCCGGGGGTGGGTCCCGGTGCCCACGCCGGCACCCGGTCCGCCGCCGACCGTACGGAGCCGCCCAGGAGAGCCCCCATGAGCATCCGCACCGTCCGCGACGTCTACGTCGTCGACGCCGTCCGCACCCCGATCGGCAAGTTCGGCGGAGCCCTCGCCGGGGTCCGCCCCGACGACCTCGCCGCTCACGTCGTGCGCGCGCTCGTGGACCGTACGCCCGACCTCGACCCCGCCCGCATCGACGACGTCGTCTTCGGCGACGCCAACGGCGCCGGCGAGGACAACCGCGACGTGGCACGGATGGCCGTGCTGCTGGCCGGGCTGCCGGTCACCGTCCCCGGCGTCACCGTCAACCGGCTCTGCGGCTCCGGCCTGGAGGCCGTGATCCAGGCGGCCCGCGCGATCGCGCTCGGCGACGCCTCCGTCGCCATCGCCGGCGGCGTCGAGTCGATGTCCCGCGCCCCCTGGGTGGTGCAGAAGCCCGAGCGCGCCTTCCCCGCCGGGCACCAGCAGATGTGGTCCACCACCCTCGGCTGGCGGATGACCAACCCCCGGATGCCCGCCGAGTGGACGGCCTCCCTCGGCGAGGGCGCCGAGCTGGTCGCCGAGAAGCACGGCATCACCCGCGAGGCGCAGGACGCCTTCGCCCTGGAGAGCCACCGCAAGGCCGCGGCCGCCTGGGCGGACGGGCTGTACGCCGGCGAGGTCGTCCCCTACCCCGGCGCGGACCCGGCCCGCGACGAGTGCATCCGCGAGGGCTCCACCCCCGAGGCACTGGCCCGCCTCAAGCCGGCCTTCCGGACGGACGGTTCGGGTACGGTCACGGCCGCCAACGCCTCCCCGCTCAACGACGGCGCCGCCGCCCTGCTGCTCACCGACGAGGAGGGCCTGGCCGCGACGGGCCGCGAGCCGCTCGCCCGGATCAGCGCCTCCGCCGTCACCGGCATCGAGCCGCAGCTGTTCGGCCTCGGCCCGGTCGACGCGGTGGAGCGGGCCCTCGGCAAGGCGGGCCGTTCCCTCTCCGACCTGACGGCCTTCGAGCTCAACGAGGCCTTCGCGGCGCAGGCGCTCGGCTGTCTCGCGGCCTGGCCGGAGCTGGACCCGGCCGTGGTCAACCCGCGCGGCGGCGCCATCGCCATCGGCCACCCGCTCGGCGCCTCGGGCGCCCGGCTGGCCGGTTCCGTGGCGCACCAGCTGGCGGCGGCCGGTTCCGGCACGGGCATGGCGGCACTGTGCATCGGCGTGGGCCAGGGCATCGCCCTGGTCCTGGAGCGGTAGGAGCCGGCGGCAGCCGGCGATACACCACACCCCAAGACCCCGTCGATCGTTTCCGGTCACGGGGTCCTGTCAACTGCCCAATAACTGAACAGAGATGACGCCCCCGGTCTGGCACGATGGCGCCTGCTGCCGCCCCCCGCCCCGCCCGCCCACCCCCACCCGGAGGCCCCGCGCCATGCCGCTGCTCGATCCGACACTCTGGCAGGACGGACCCACGCTCACCGGCGGTACCGCCCCGGTCGTCGAACCCGCGACCGGCCGTACCCTGGCCACCGTAGACCTCGCCGGCCCCGCCGACGTCGCGGAGGCCGCCGTACGCGCCCGGGCCGCGCAGCTCGACTGGGCGCGCGCCACCCACCTGGAGCGGGCGGCGGTGCTCCGCCGCGCGGGGGACCTGTTCGCGGCGCACGCGGACGAGCTGCGCGAGTGGCTGGTGCGGGAGTCGGGCTCCATACCCGGCAAGGCCGACTTCGAACTCCACGTCGCCGCCCAGGAGTGCTACGAGGCCGCCGCGCTCGCCTCCCGGCCGGCCGGGCAGGTGCTGCAGAGCGAGGCGCCCCGGCTCTCCTTCACCCGCCGCGTCCCGGCCGGGGTGGTCGGGGTGGTCGCGCCGTTCAACGCCCCGCTGATCCTCTCCATCCGCTCCGTCGCCCCGGCCCTCGCGCTCGGCAACGCGGTCCTGCTCAAGCCGGACCGCCGCACCGCCGTCAGCGGAGGACTCTCCCTGGCCGCCGTGTTCGCGGCGGCCGGACTGCCGTCCGGGCTGCTGCACGTACTGCCCGGCGGGGCGGAGACGGGCGCCGCGGTGGTCAAGGACCCGCTGGTGCGCGTGGTCTCCTTCACCGGGTCCACGGCCGCCGGCCGGGCCGTGGGCGAGCTGGCGGGCCGTCACCTCAAGCGCGCACACCTGGAGCTGGGCGGCAACTCGGCCCTCGTCGTGCTCGCCGACGCCGACGTCGAGGCGGCCGTCGCCCAGGCCTCCTGGGGTTCCTTCTTCCACCAGGGCCAGATCTGCATGACCGCCGGACGCCACCTCGTGCACACCTCGCTCTACGACGAGTACGTGGAGCGGCTCGCCGCCCGCGCCGAGGCCCTCGCCGTCGGCGACCCCTTCCGCGACCGCGTCCACCTGGGCCCGCTGCTCGACCGGACGCAGCTGGAGCGGGTCCACGGCCTGGTCGGCGCCAGCGTCGAACAGGGCGCCAAGCTCGTCGCAGGCGGCACCCACCAGGACCTCTTCTACCGGCCGACGGTGCTGGCGGGCGTGGCCGACGACACCCCCGCCTACGCCGAGGAGGTCTTCGGCCCGGTGGCGCCCGTACGCTCCTTCGCGACCGAGGACGAGGCGGTGGAACTGGCCTCGGCGGGCCCGTACGGACTCTCCCTGGGCATCGTCACCGCCGACGCGGGACACGGCCTGGAGCTGGCGCGGCGCATCCCGACCGGGATCGCGCACGTCAACGACCAGACGGTGAACGACGAGGCGGTGGCCCCCTTCGGCGGGGTCGGCGCCTCCGGCACGGGTGCCCGGTTCGGAGGCGAGGCCAACCTCGACGCCTTCACCGAACTGCGCTGGACCACGGCCCGCACCACCGCCCCCGGCCACCCCTTCTAGGGGTTTCCCACACGGTCGCGGAATGCGCCGGGGCGGCCGTTCGTTCCTTCAGGACACCCGCAATACAGGAGGTCTGGAAACCGTGGCTACTGTCGAGCTCACCAAGGAGAACTTCGACGAGACGGTCAGCGAGAACCCGTTCGTGCTGATCGACTTCTGGGCCGGCTGGTGCCGTCCCTGCCTCCAGTTCGCGCCGGTCTACGAGAAGGCCGCCGAGGCCAACCCCGACCTGGTCTTCGCCAAGGTGGACACGGAGGCCCAGCAGGAGCTCGCCGCGGCCTTCCAGATCACCTCGATCCCGACGCTGATGATCGTCCGCGACCAGGTCGCCGTCTTCGCGCAGCCCGGAGCGCTCCCGGAGGCCGCCCTGACCGACCTCATCGGGCAGGCCCGCGCCCTCGACATGGACGAGGTCCGCGCGAAGATCGCCGCCTCCCAGACCGAAGGGAACGCCCCCGGCACGCCGGAGGCCTGAGATTGCCGCACGAGGCCCGGCCGCTGCGGGGACACTGGTCCGCATGACCGAAGCCGTGGAGTACGACGTGGTGGTGCTCGGCGGGGGACCGGCCGGCGAGAACATCGTCGACCGGACCCGCGCCGCCGGGCTGAGCACGGCCCTGGTGGAGAGCGAGCTCGTCGGCGGGGAGTGCTCCTACTGGGCCTGCATCCCCAGCAAGGCCCTGCTGCGCCCGGCCCTCGCCCGCGCCGACGCCCGCCGGGTGCCGGGGCTCGCGGACTCCGTCCGGGGGCCGCTCGACGCCGAGGCGGTCTTCGCGCACCGCGACTACTGGACGGGCCACTGGAAGGACGACGGCCAGCTCGACTGGCTCGACTCCATCGGCGCCCACCTCTACCGGGGCCACGGCCGCCTCTACGGGATCCGCAAGGTCGCCGTGACCAGCCCCGAGGGCGTGCACCACGTGCTCTCCGCCCGCCACGCCGTCGTCGTCGCCACCGGCAGCCGGGCCTTGCTCCCCGACCTGCCCGGACTCGCCGGGGCCGGGGCGTGGACCAGCCGCGAGGCCACCTCCGCCCGGGAGGTGCCCGGCCGGCTGCTGATCGTCGGCGGCTCGGTGGTGGCCGCCGAGATGGCCACCGCCTGGCAGGCCCTCGGCTCGAAGGTCACCGTACTGGTGCGGGGTTCCGGGCTGCTGCCCCGGATGGAGCCCTTCGCCGGGGAGCTGGTCGCCGAGGCCCTGGCCGAGGCCGGCGCCGTGGTCCGTACCGGGGTGGCGGTGGAAGCGGTCGTACGGGACGGCCCGACCGGCCCGGTCACGGTGGTGCTGGAGGGCGGCGAGCTGCTGGAGGGCGACGAGCTGCTGATGGCGACCGGCCGCGCCCCCCGTACCGAGGACATCGGGCTGGACACGGTCGGGCTGACGCCCGGCGACTGGCTCGGGGTCGACGAGAGCTGCCGGGTCACCGGACACGACTGGCTGTACGCGGTCGGGGACGTCAACCACCGGGCGCTCCTGACCCACCAGGGCAAGTACCAGGCCCGCATCGCGGGCGCCGCCATCGTCGCCCGGTCCGCCGGACCGGGCGCCCCGGCCCCGGACACCGGCCGCTGGGGCGCGCACGCGGCGACCGCCGACACGCAGGCCCTCCCGCAGGCGGTCTTCACCGACCCGGAGGCGGCGGCGGTCGGCCTCACCCTCGCGGAGGCGGAACGGGCCGGCCACCGGGTCCGCGCCGTCGACCACGACCTCGGCAAGGTCTCCGGCGCGGGCCTGTACGCCGACGGCTACCGGGGCCGGGCCCGCATGGTCGTGGACCTCGACCGGCAGGTGCTGCTGGGCGTCACCTTCGTCGGCCCGGGCGCCGCCGAGCTGCTGCACGCGGCGACCGTCGCCGTGGCGGGGGAGGTCCCCATCGACCGGCTGTGGCACGCGGTCCCGGCGTTCCCCACCATCAGCGAGGTCTGGCTGCGCCTCCTGGAGGCCTACCGGGGCTGACCGCCCCCGCCGGCGCCCCCACGTCCGGCCGCCGCTTCGGCGAGGAGCGTCACGACCTCCTCGTCCGGGGTCTGCGAGAAGTCCCGGTACCACTCTCCGACCGCGCGGAAAGCGGGCGGTGACGACAGGCACACCACCTCGTCCGCCGCCCCGCGCAGCCGGACCACCGCCTCCGGCGGCGCCACGGGAACGGCCAGGACCACCCGTGCCGCGCCCGAGGCGCGGGCGATCTCGCAGGCGGCCGCGGCGGTGGCGCCCGTGGCGATCCCGTCGTCGACCACGACCACGGTCCGGCCGCGGAGCGGCACGCGCGCCCGCCCCTCCCGGAACCGGTGCGCCCGCCGTTCCAGCTCGGCCCGCTCCTCGCGTTCGACCTCCGCCAGCTCCCGTTCGGGGGCCCGGCTCAGGCGGGCGACCTCCTCGTTGAGGACGCGTACGCCGCCCTCGCCGATGGCGCCGAAGGCCAGCTCCCGGTGGTGCGGCACGCCGAGCTTGCGGACCACGATCACGTCGAGGGCGGCGTCCAGCGCCCTGGCCACCTCGAAGGCCACGGGCACCCCGCCGCGCGGCAGCCCCAGTACGACGGGGTCCTCGTCCCGCAGGGGGCGCAGCGCGTCCGCGAGGCGCCGGCCCGCGTCCGTACGGTCGGTGAAGATCACAGCGGCTCACCCCGTTCCGGGCGTCCCCTTCGAACGAACCCCATCCGCGGCCCCGCCGCAACCGGAGCCGGAGCCTTGGCCGGACCGGGGACCGGGGAGGGGACCGGTGGGGCGTGGGGGCATCGCGCGCACTCGGCCCGGATGATCACGTCGGATAGGTTGGGCGGGACCTCGCCCGGCCGCCCGGTGACCGGTCGTCACCCGCGGCGCCGGCGTCCGGACCGGCGACGAAGGAGCCACCGCCCGTGATCGTGATAGCGCAGCTCAGTGATGTCCACCTCGACGGAGGGCCCCGGGCCGCCGAGCGCACCCGCGCCGTGCTGGAGTACCTGGACGGCCTCCCGTACGACCTCGCCGCGGTCCTGGTCAGCGGGGACATCGCCGACCACGGGACCCCCGGCGAGTACGAGGAGGCCCGCAAGCTGCTCACCTCGCGGCACCCGCTGGTGATCTGCCCCGGCAACCACGACGAGCGCGTCGCCTTCCGGCGGGGCCTGCTGGGGGAGGAGGAGCCCTCCGCCGCCCCGGTCGACCAGGTGCTGCGGGGTGAGGGCTTCGTGCTGGCGGTGTGCGACTCCTCGGTTCCGGGGGAGGACCACGGGTACCTGGAGGACTCCACCCTGGAGTGGCTCGACGGCGTCCTCGGCGGGACCCCGCCCGAGGTGCCCGTCCTCGTCGCCTTCCACCACCCGCCGGTCGAGCTGCACACCCCGTACGTGGACGGGATCCGGCAGTTCGGCGAGGAGCGCCTGGAGGCGCTGGCCCGGCGCCACCCCCACCTGCGCGCCTTCCTGTGCGGGCACGCCCACACGGCGGCGGCGACCACCTTCGCGGGCCGCCCGCTGCTGGTGGCGCCCGGGGTGGTGTCCACCCTGCGGCTGCCCTGGGAGACGCAGACCGGACCCGGCCACCACGTCCACCTCGACGAGCCGCCGGCCGTGGCCTTCCACGTCCTGGGCGAGGACGGGCGGCTGACCACCCACTACCGGGTGGTCGTCGCCCGGCGGTAGCTGCTGCCGTCGCGGGTGCGGGTGAGCCGGCCCGAGGTGATCAGGTAGCGGCGCAGCGCGGAGCAGTCCTCGTGCACGGTCCGCAGCGCGTCGTTGACCTCGGGCTCCGAGTACTCCCGGTCCGCGGCGAACAGGGTCTGGCTCAGGTGCTCCAGCAGCTGTTCGCGCCGGGCGACCTTGCGCGGGATGGCGATCAGGCGCCCTCCGGAGAAGAGGTCCGAGACCCCGCGGGGCTCGCGCCGCTCCGCGGATTCCCGCTGTTCGGCGCTGTGTCGAGCGGTGTTGTGTTGGGCCGTGCCGTGCTGATCGGCGCTGTGCTGATGGGTGATCTGTGACATGTCCCGAGCTTCGCCCGCACCCGCGGGCCCGTGCAACGCGTTTTCCCCGTTCCCCGGGACGGCCCGGGGAACGGGGAGAACGCGGAGCCGGAGCCGTCAGGAGGTGACGGTGATCTGCTGGGACGGGTCGGTGGTGTCGGTGACCTTGTAGACGGCGTTGAAGGTGGACGTGGTCGCGCTCGTCGGGCAGCCGAAGCCGCCGGTGACGGTCACCGGGACGGTGGCGTTGGTGAAGGTCAGGCTCGACGGGGCGCCGTTCGTCCAGGTGCCCGGGGCGCTGGCGGCCCCGCCGGGCGCGGCGGTGACGGTGCAGGAGGCCAGGCCCGAGGTCTGCACCACGAGCCCGCCGGACGGAACCGTCATGGTCGCCGTGATCGGGGAGCCGTTCTGCATGGACACCGCCCAGGACCCGCTGGTGGTCACCGTCGCGCTCACGCCCGGCATGCTGGTCGTACAGGAGCTGTAGGTCGGCGGGGAGATGGGCGAGGAGACCGGACCCGCCGGGTTCTGGTTGCCGGGGGCGGCCGGCACCGAGCCGGTGGAGACGGAGACCGTGCAGGTCACCGTGACCGAACCGGCCTTGAGGGTGGCCTTCCCGCTGAGGGTGGCCTTGAAGGCGTGCCCGGCCGGGGTGACGGTGGTCGACCCGGCCGCCGGTAACGGCGCGGCGGTGGCGGTGGCCGAGGCCGCCGTCAGTGCGGCCGCGGCGGCCATGCCGAGGGCGAGCGCGGTGCGCGTACGGCTCATGGCTGTGCTCCTTGGGGATCGGGGTGCGGAGTGGGGGAGTTCCCGGCGGGGGAGGGCCGGGCGGGGGCGGCGGAGCCCCCGGCGCGCGGGGCGGCGTACGGCTGCCAGGCGAACATCAGCCCGCCGCCGAGGATGCCGAACAGGGTGCCGATCAGGAACCCGCCGAGGTTCGACATGACCAGAGCGGCGGTGGCGACGAGCGTGGTGAGGATCCCGGCGAGGGTGCGCTGTGCGGGGGAGAACCAGCCGGTGAGACCGAGGACGATCATGACGACGCCCATCAGGACGGACGGGATGCCCGCCACCCCCTGCTGGAGCATGATCTTCAGCGGGGCCAGCGGCAGCACGCTGATCCACACCCCGGCCAGGACGGCGAAGAGCCCGCCCCAGAAGGGCCGGCCGCGCCGCCACCGCCGCCAGCGGCTCAGAAGCATTCCTTCTTGCCCTTGCTGATGCCCATGTTCAGCCCGGAGAGCTTGAAGGTGCCGGCGTTGGTCGCCCACGCCGTCTGCTGGAGACTGCTGATGCTGACCTTGTCGGCCTGCTGCGCGAACAGGTCCTGCATGCCCTGTGCCTCGGCCGGTCCCTTGTCGAGGGTGGAGGCGTCCCGTCCGATCTCGATGTTCGTGAACTCGGCGTCGCCGGCGAGCTGGGTGGCGTCCACGAACAGGTTGGAGGCCTCGACGGGGGCCTTCTTGCCCGCCGTCAGGTTGAGGGAGATGTCCCCGATGACCGGGAGGGTGGTGACCACCGACTGGCAGAGGTCGTACAGCTTGGCCTCCTTGATGGCGGTGACCGCCACCGGGATCAGCTCCTGGCGGGCGTTGACGTCGACGCTGCCGTACTGGGCGAACCCCTCGCCCTCCAGGCTCTTCGCCGAGACCTTGAACTGCTGGCCCGACACCGCGAAGGAGGCGGCGAGCGCACCCTGCGCGAGGGCGATGCCGAGGCCCGCGGTGACCGCGACGGCGGGGGCGGTCAGGAGCACGAACCTGCGCCAGCGGACCCGGCCGCCGTCTCTGACGAGCTCTTCGCCGGGCGGCTCGGCCCCGGGAGGGGAGCCGGGCCCGGATTCGGATAAGTTCGGTGAATCTGCCATGAGATGGTCCTTATCTCGGCTGTGCACCTTTGTTACCGACGAGTTGAATGTAAGAGTGCCAATGGTGGTTGGCAAGGTTGTGCGAGAGCGCCCTTTGAGCCGACTCCTACTGCTCCGTACGCAGCAGTTCGGCGACCTCCGCCTCCACCCGGCGGCCCATCGCGCGGGCGAACTCCGTGGCCACCACCTCACCGGCCACCGGCCGCAGTGCCGCCACCGCCTCCCGGACATGATCCAGCTGGCTGGCCGAAAGTGGCCCCAGCCCCTCCACGCCGATCACATGCCGCCGGAAAAGACCCACGAACCGGTCCGCCAGCGCCGCCGCCTGGACCTGTACGAAGTCCCCCGCGTCCAGGATCTCCCCGAGCGGCACCCCCTGCCGCACCAGTGCCACCGTCGCCTCCAGCAGCCGCCGGCTCGGATACGTGACCCGCTCCCCGTCCAGGCGTACGTAGCCCAGCTCGGCCGCCCGCCGGGTGTGCTCGGCCGTCGCCCCCGGGCCGAACAGCTCGCGCAGCTCGGCCCGGGTCATGGTCACCGGCTCCTCCTGCACCCAGTCCCGGGTCATCTCCCGCTCCAGGCCCAGCAGTTGGGACAGTCCGCCGCCGTGTTCCCAGGCGGCCAGCAGCTCACCGATGCCGTTGACCGTGTACCCGCGCCCCAGCAGGTCGCTGATCAGCCGCAGCCGGGTCAGGTG
Source organism: Streptomyces sp. NBC_00158 (assembly GCF_045160885.1). NCBI lineage: Bacteria > Bacillati > Actinomycetota > Actinomycetes > Kitasatosporales > Streptomycetaceae > Streptomyces > Streptomyces sp. NBC_00158. Next base: position 679,276 of record NZ_CP108161.1, on the reverse strand, counting down.
GTCCTCGGAGTACCAGGCGATCCGGCCCTCGCGGCGCGGCGGCGGCAGCAGCCCGCGCTCCTGGTAGTAGCGCAGGTTGCGCACCCTGACCCCGGCCGCGCGGGCCACGTCCTCCCGGCGGTAGCGCCGCTCGCCGGCGGCGCCCTCGGCCTCGCCGCCGCCCGTCGCGCCCGCCGCGCCTTCCGCCCTGCCGTCCGTATGCGTCCCGGTGCTCCCCACGCGGCCGAGTGTAGGACCTACCGGCGGGTGTACCGGCAGGTCACATGGGGCGGGGCCGCGACTCGTGCTTGACCGCCCGCAGCACCACGAACTTCGGCTCGCTCGCGGTCACTTCACAGTTGCCGAAGAGCCGCTTCAGGTGCGTGTGGTAGCCCATGTGCCGGTTGGCGACCACCCACAGCTCCCCGCCCGGCCGCAGCGCCTTGCGGGACTGCGCGAACATGCGCAGCGCCGTCGCGTCCGTCGTCGCCTGGTGGGAGTGGAAGGGCGGGTTGTTGAGGATCAGGTCCACCGAGGAGGGCGCCAGCATGGCCACCCCGTCGCCGACGAGGAACTCCGCCGTGCGCCGGCCCGGCCGGACGTTGGCCTCGTACGTGGCCCGCGCCGAGGCGACCGCCTGGTACGACTCGTCGGTGAAGACCACCTCGGCGTCCGGGTCGGCCACCTGCACGGCCGTGCCGACGACGCCGTTGCCGCAGCCCAGGTCCACGACCCGGGCGCCGGAGGTGTTGGTCGGGATGCTCTGCAGGAAGAAGCGGGTGCCGACGTCCAGGCGGTCCGCGCAGAAGATCCCGGCGTGGTTGACCGTGGTCAGCCCGGCCCCCGAGCCGCCGTCCTGGTCGACCGTGTACGTCACCGGCCACGGCGAGGCGCCGGCGGCGGCGAGCAGCGCGGGGTCGGGGGTGCAGAAGATCAGCCGGGCCTTCTTCTCGGCCAGCGAGGTGCGGGTCGGGCCGAGGACCTTCTCGAAGAGGTTCAGCGTGGAGGTGTGGATCTCCTTGACCATGCCGGTGCCCACGACCACGGTGCCCCCGTGAACGTGCGGGGCGAGCCGGTGCAGCTGGTCCTCCAGCAGCGCCAGGCTCTTGGGCACCCGGACGATCAGCACGTCGATCCGCGCGGGCGGCGCGTCCAGCGTGGTCAGCAGGGTCACCGTGGACTTGGAGGTGCCGATGCCGGCCCGGTCCAGGTTCGCCTCGGTCGCGGCTCGGGCCAGCGAGGAGTCGGTGATCTGCGTGGGGCGGTACGCGGCCAGGGCCGTGGTCAGCACCCCCCAGCGGTCGCCGACGACCGTGATCTGCCCGGCGCCGGCCAGGTCCACCGGGCCGCGCTCGCCGGTACCGGCGTCGAGGTGGCGCAGCAGGTACTCGTCGGCGGCGTCCCAGGCGCGGAGCCGGTCGCGGGGGTCGGCGGGGAAGCGGGTGAGTTCGTAGGAGCCGAAAGGCGTGGTCAGGCGGTTCATATTGGCACCCAGGCTAGCCGAGACGGCCCCGGACCCGTGCCCGGCCGCACCCGACGTCCTGACATTCCACGCAAAGGAGCGGTGCCGGTCCGCCCCCGCGCCACTAAGTTGTGCGGCATGAGCAATCTCGATCGCCAGCCCGCTCTCTCCGCCTGCGGCGGCCGCGGCTTCGTCGTGGCCGAGCCGGTTCGCGAGCTCCTCAGCCCGCGCACGGTCAAGCTGGGGGAGTCCACCGAGGTCCGCCGACTCCTGCCGAACCTGGGACGCCGCATGGTGGGCGCCTGGTGCTTCGTCGACCACTACGGCCCGGACGACATCGCCGACGAACCCGGCATGCAGGTCGCCCCGCACCCGCACGCGGGCCTCCAGACGGTGAGCTGGCTGCACCAGGGCGAGGTGCTGCACCGCGACAGCACGGGCGGCCTCGCCACGGTCCGCCCGCGCGAGCTGGGCCTGATGACCTCCGGCCGGGGCATCAGCCACTCCGAGGAGAGCCCCCGCCCGCACGCCCGCTTCCTGCACGGCGCCCAGCTGTGGGTGGCGCTCCCCGACGCCCACCGCGACGTCGCCCCGCACTTCCAGTACCACGCGGACCTCCCGCGGGTCACTGCCCCCGGCCTGGACGCGACGGTCATCCTCGGCACGCTGGACACCGCGACCTCCCCGGGCACCGCGTACACCCCCATCGTCGGCGCGGACCTCGCCCTGGCCGCCGGTACCGAGACCCGCCTCCCGCTGGACCCGGACTTCGAGTACGCGGTCCTCTCCATGTCCGGCGAGGCCCACGTCGACGGCGTCCCGGTCCTCCCCGGCTCGATGCTCTACCTGGGCTGCGGCCGCACCGAACTCCCCCTCCGCGCGACCTCGGACGCGGGCCTGATGCTGCTGGGCGGCGAGCCGTTCGAGGAGGAGATCGTGATGTTCTGGAACTGGATCGGACGGTCGCACGATGATATCGCGCAGGCTCGCGAAGACTGGATGAACGGGACGCGATTCGGTGAGGTGAAGGGCTACGACGGCCCTCCGATCCCGGCCCCGGAACTGCCCCCGACGTACCTGAAGCCCCGGGGAAGGGTGCGCTGAGCCGCCGTGTCGTGGGCGTCGGGGACGGGTGTGCCGGCCGTACCCCGTCGGCCGCGACACGCGGGCGGCCGGGACGATCACTCGAATGAGTGATCGTGTGCGTGGTGGGTGCTCGCTACCGTCGTAAGGGGGCGGTGCGAGGGGCGTGCCGCGCAGGGGAGAGGCTGGGTGGGGCAAGTGGTCGAGGTCGCCGACGGGGGCTTATACCCGAAGCGGGACCGGCGGTTGCCGGTCAGCACGGTCGACACCGTGCCGGCGCGGCCGGACGAACTGCACGGCATCACCGCCGAGTGGGCCGACACCCACGGAGTGATCGCGTGAGCGGCACGGCCGGCCCCGCGAGCACCCCGTACGACACGAGCCGTTTCACGGCGCTGTCGCTACGGCTGACCGGATTCGACGCGGCGGAGCTGGAAGCCACCGGACTCGCCGCGACGTACCGCGCGGTGGCCGAGGAACAGCTCGGTCCGGCACGGTACGAGCGGCTGCTGAGCGAAGCGTGGCATCCGGACGAAGGCGCGGACGAGGAGGTGTCGGCCGCCGCCCGGGCGGTGACGGTCCTCTGGTACACGGGCAGCTGGCCCGGCCCGCCCCCGTTCGTGGTGTCACCGCGCGCCTATGCCGAGGGCCTCGTCTGGAAGGCGGCAGGAGTCGCGGCGCCGGGCACCACAGCCGCCGGTTACGGCAGTTGGGCGCAGCGGCCGCCGGCGGACGAGGGGGTCCGCCGGTGAGCCGGTACGACGTCATCGTCGTCGGAGCCGGGGTCGCGGGCTCCCTCGTCGCCCACCGGCTCGGCCTGCGGGGCCGCCGGGTCCTGGTCCTGGAGGCAGGGGCGGCCGACCCCGCCGACCCGCACGCCGCCTTCGTCACGGCCTCGGCCAAGGTGCCCGGGTCCCCCTACACGCCGCACCCGGCCGCGGCCTGGCCCGAGGTGACCGACCTCGCCGGGGCGGACGGAGCCCCCGGCTTCCGGGCGGCGGGCCACCTCCTGCAGGACGGGCCGCTGCCCTACGCCAGCGGCTACCTCCGCGTGAACGGCGGCACGGGCAACGTCTGGACGGGACTCGCGCCGCGCATGCTCCCGGAGGACTTCGACACGGAGTCCTTCGGCTACGGACGCAGCTGGCCGATCGGGTACGACGAGCTGGAGCCGTTCTACCGTGCGGCCGAGGAGGAGCTGGGCGTGGCGGCGGACGCCGACGAGCAGCGCGAACGCGTCGGCCTGCCACTGCCCGCCGGACACGTCTTCCCCATGGGAGCCATTCCGGCGAGCCACCTGGACCGGCACCTCGCGGCGGGTCTGGACGGGCGGCGGGTCAAGGATCCGGTGGCCCTGACCGAGGTGGAGCTGCGGGTGGTCGGCACTCCGCACGCCCGCAACGGCGTCCCCGATCCCCGCTACGACGGCGGCCGCGGCTACGTCCCCCGGGGACGGGGCGGCCGGCCCTCACCGGACAGCCGCTGCGCGGGCCACGCGAGCTGCATCCCGCACTGTCCGTCCCACGCGAAGTACACCCCCCTCAAGACGCAGGGACGGTGGAGCACTTCCGTGGAGCTCCGGGCCCGGTCCGTGGTGTCCCGGGTACTCGTGGACGGAACCGGCAGGGCCACCGGCGTGGAGTACCGCTCGTACGACGGCACGGTGTCCGCCGCCCGCGCCGACGTGGTCGTGCTCGCCGCGCACGCGGTCGAGAACGCCCGGCTGCTGCTCCTGTCAGAACTGGCCGCGCGCAGCGGCCAGGTGGGCCGGAACCTCATGGACCACCCGGTGCTGCTCACCTGGGGCCTGATGCCGGAGGCCGTCGGCGCGTACCGCGGGCCCGGATCCACCTCCGGCTTCGAGGGCTTCCGCAGCGGCCCGGCGCGGCGTACCCGCGCACCGTTCCGGATCGAGATCGGGAACTGGGGCTGGGTCTGGGCCGGCGGACCCGTCGACGCGGACGTGGCGGAACTCGTGACGCGGCAGCGGCTGTTCGGGACCGGGCTGCGGAGGGCGGTCGCGGACCGGATCCCCCGGCAGTTCACCTTGCAGTTCGAGATGGAGCAGGGTGCCGACCCGGCCAACCGGGTCACCCTGCACCCCACGGAGCGGGACGCGCTGGGCCTGCCCCGGCCGTTGGTCACGTACGACCTCGACGACCACGTCAAGGCCGGGATGGCCGCGGCCCGGGCGGTCTCCGAACAGATCTTCACCCTGATCGGAGCGGAGGACCACACCGACTACGGTCCGGCATCGGCCTGGCCGGGCCGTTTCGAGTACGGCGGCCGCACCTACGGCTACCGCGGCGCCGGCCACGCCGCCGGCACGCACGTCATGGGCGAGGCCCCGGGCACCTCGGTGGTCGACGCCCGGCAGCGCTGCTGGGACCACCCCGGCCTGTACGCCGTCGGCTGCGGCAGCATGCCCTCGGTCGCCACCTCCAACCCGACCCTGACCATGGCCGCCCTCGCCCTGCGCAGTGCCGAGGCCATCGAGTCCGACCTCGTCGCCCGCGACCGGCCCGTCACCGTCACCCCGACCACCCCAGGAGCCACGCCATGACCGCGATACCCCTCCCGCCGGTGCCCGAGCCGTTCCGGCTCCCCTTCCACTACGGGGCGCTGCACCAGCTCGGCATCGACTGGCTGGTGGACCCCGGCCCCGTGCGCGACCTGCTCGCCAAACACCATCCCGGCCTCTCCGCAGCCGAGTTCGACGACGGCCGGGCCCTGGTCTCCCTCAACTACCAGCTGTACTTCGCGCAGTACCCCTTCGGCGGAGGCGTCACCCAGGAGATCGAGTTCAACGTCATCGCCCACCCGACCGCCGACGCCGGCCGCCTCCCCGACCTCAGCTACGCCCAGTACGCCCAGGGCTGGGACCAGACCAAGCTGCTCGGCATCGCCCGCATCCACGTCGTCTGCGACAACCCGTTCGCCATCCGGGCGGGCCGCGAGCTGTACGCGGAGCCGAAGTTCCCGGGCTCCTTCGAGGTCGGCCTGCCCTCCCTCAACGGTCCGGCGGGCGACACCTGGACCGTACGCTGCAACGCGGCCGCCCTCGGACCGGACGACACGCTCGACAAGGGCGGAGCACCGCTCCTCGACATCACGGCCGCGCTCGACGGCCTCAGGCCCGTCCCCGCCAACCTCGCCCCGGTCACCGGCTACGGCACCGACCCGGACGGCCGCCTGCTGGCCGGCCCCATGAACGTCTACCAGCCCTACCACTGGTACGACCTCACCCACCCCGGCCATGCCGAGCGGGCCCGCGTCACGGTGCACGCCCCGGACGGCGACCTCGGCAGGGACACCCACGCCCTGCTGTCGGACACCCCGGCCGCGGGCGCCTGGACCTGCCAGTCGGCGCCGGTCGCCGCGCACAACCGCCCCTACTACCTGCGGTAGCAGATCCGGGGTCGCTCAGGCGAGGGTGAGGGGGAGGGCGGTCAGGCCTCGGGTGAGGCGGGTGCGGCGCCAGGTGAGGGAGTCCGCGGGGACGGCCAGGCGGGTGTCCGGGAAGCGGGTCAGGAGGGTGCGGAGGGCGATCTCCGCCTCGGCGCGGGCCAGGGGTGCGCCCGGGCAGCGGTGGAGGCCGTGGCCGAAGGACAGGTGCGCGGCCGCGTCGCGGTCGAGGTCCAGGCGGTCAGGGCCGGGGAAGGCCGACGGGTCGCGGTTGGCGGCCCCGGGGGCGATGAGGACCGGGTGGCCGGCCGGGATGTCGTGCCCGCCGATGCTCAGATCCTGCGTGCTGTGGCGGAAGGTGGCCACGCTCACCGGGGAGTCGTGGCGGAGCAGTTCGTCGAGGGCCCCGGGGATCAGGTCAGGGTCCCGGCGCAGGCGGTCGAGCGCGTCCGGGTGCCGGAGCAGGGCCAGGACGGCGTTGCCGATGAAGTGGGTGGTGGTCTCGTGTCCCGCGACCAGGAGGAGGGCGGCCAGGGAGACGGCCTCGTCCCGGTCGAGGCCGCCCGCCTCGCAGTCGCGCAGGAAGGAGTGGAGCGGGCCGTCGCCGGCGGTGGCGCGGGCCGCGTCCACGAGTGCGGTGAGGCGGTCGCCGATGTGGTGCGAGGCCGCGTCGACGCGGGCGGTGTCCGTGGCGTCGAAGAGGTCGTGGGAGGAGTCGGCGAGGGCGGCCCGGTCGGCTTCCGGCACGCCCAGCAGTTCGCAGACGACGGTGACCGGGAGGGGGACGGCGAGGTCCGCGACCAGGTCGATCTCCGTGCCCGGCCGCCATGCGCGGGTGAGGTCGTCCACGACCCGGGTGATGAACGGGCGCAGTCCGCGGACGCGGCCGGTGGTGAACAGGGGGGTGGCCACCCGGCGGTGGCGGGTGTGGACGGGCGGGTCGCTCGACAGCATGTTGCGGGAGACGGCCGGGTGCAGGTCGCGGTCCGAGGGCCGGCCGGCGAAGAACCGGGCCGTGTCCTTGGAAAGGCGGGGGTCGGTGAACGCCTCGCGCGCCTCGGCGTGGCCGGTGATCAGGTAGGCGTGGTGGCCGCCGGAGCCGGTGGGGATCCGCTGGACGGGGCAGGTCCCGCGCAGCCGTTCGTAGGTGGGGTAGGGGTCGGTGAAGAACCGCGGGTCGCGCAGGGGGTCCTGCCGGGGGCCGGTCACGAGGCCGCGCCCGCGTGCTCGGCCGCCGGGCGGCGCGCGTGGGCGGCCGCCACGAGCAGCAGCCAGGCGGTCTCCGCCGGGAGGTCGCCCTTGCGGGAGCGGGTGCCGGCCGCGGGAGGGGCCTCCTCGCCGCCGAGGGGGAGTCCGCTGCGCTTCGCTTCGACGGCAGCGGCGACGACCGCGGCCTCCACCTCGGCGTCGCCCCCGGGGGTGCCGGCCGTGCCGCGGCGGGCGGCCTCGGCGGCCGCGGCTTCCTGTACCGGCACCTGCCGGTAGCGGCGCAGGGCCAGCACGCAGTCGTTGATCTCGATGACCCGGCGGTGCAGGTGGAAGCCGAGGTCCTGGGAGTCGGCCCCCGTGCCGCCGGGGTCGAGGACCACCTCGGGAACCGCCGAGGTGACCTCCCGCCACAGCGGTTCCAGCGCGTCGAACGAGTTCCGTTCCCAGCGGCGGCGGCGCAGCCGGCTGAGCGGCCACAGCAGGGCGGGGAGGGCGAGCCCGGCGGTGATGAGGAGCACGGAGACGGCGGGCGCGGTCACGCTGAACGCGCAGCGCAAGGGGGTCAGCGGCGTGGAGCAGCGGGCGTGGTCGGGTACGAGTCCCGGGCCGAGGCCGATGGAGACCAGGGCGAAGAGTTTGTACGCGGCGTAGACGAGGGCGAAACCGCAGCCGACGGAGGTGGTGCGCAGGCCCCACCGCTGGCTGCGGCGGGCCGAGCGCCCGGACTGGGCCCAGGTCTGGAGGAGGAAGTCCTTGGCCGTGTACCCGAGGTAGGAGATGTAGACGAGCACGTAGCACGCGTACAGCGCAGGGCTCCGGCCGGTGAACTGCTCGGCGGCGAAGAAGGCGGTCATGGCGGCGACGCAGGCGCCGAGGGTGAGGACGCGCAGCCGGATCTGCCGGCGGGCGCGCTCGCGCTCCAGGTTGAGCTGGAAGAGGAAGGCGAGGACCGAGGTGGCCGCCGTGAGGGTGAACAGCGCGTCCCAGCTCTCGGCGCCGCTGGCGGGCCGGCTCGGCGGGCTTTCGCGTCCCCGGTACATGAGTCGTCGGATCACGCTGGCCATCACCTCGGCCTCGCGTTCGTCCTCGCTCGTGTAGCTGGTGCGGCCGGACATGCGCCGGACGAGCGTGGGGTCGAACCCGATCGCGCGCAGGGTGTCCTGGTCCAGTTCGAGGCTGCCGGGGTGGTCGCAGAGGATGTGGCTGATCTCGTGGGCGAGGATCTGGTTCTGGTGGAGGGGGGAGGTGGCCTCCTCGTGGAACAGCAGGTCGGCGTCCGGGGTCTCCAGGCGGATCCCGCACGGGGCGTCCACGGCGCCCAGGGTGCTCAGCGGGCGCAGGATGACGGGGCGTCCGCGCAGTTCGGCCACGGCGTCGCGGAGGTCGCGGGTGCTGAAGCGGTGCGGGAGCCCGAGGGCCTCGGCGCGCGCCTCGCACCTGGCGCGGAGCTGCTCAAGGTCCATGTCCTCACTCTGGTGACGCCGGTCGGGGGTGGTCGGCGGGGCGGACCTCTCCAGGGGAGCCCGGAACGCGACCCCATGCTGACATGTTCGCGGCTCCGCTTCGAGGGCGGGGCCGGGAAACGCCGGGCGCCCCCTGGCGAAGAGCGGCCACAGGAGGGTGTGTTGGGGCGGGCGCGGTCCGGCCGCGGCCCGTGCGCGGGTCAGTCGTCCAGGTGGAGGCCCTGTTCGGGGTCGTCGGTGGTGAGCCCTTCGAGCTTGCGGGCCTGTTCGATCACGGTGGACAGCATCTTCAGGCTGTCGACGCTCAGGCCGTTGGCGCGCAGGGCCACCTTGCGGACGTCCTGGTCGCGCATGGCGGCGAGGAGGCCGATCTCCGCCTTGGTGCGTTCGGCGGCCGCGCTGTCGACGAAGTAGCCCGCCGGCACGCCGAAGAAGTCGGCCAGGGCCTTGATGGTGTGCCGGGTCGGGTTCCGTTTGGCGCCGGTGCGCAGCTGCTGGATGGCGCTCGCCGTCACCCCGCGGCCCTCTCCGGTCGCGGCCCTGCGGATTCCCTCGGCGACCTCCGCGTAGGTGTAGGGCCCCCGGGAAGGGGGGTGCACCTCGCGGAAGAGGTGGTCCAGGAGCTGGGCGAAGCTGGGCGACTGGTCATCCTCCACGTACACGACCTCCTTGCGTGATGCCGGTCCTCTGCCCACCAGAGTGTTTCCCGGGGCCCAACTCGCGGGCCCTGGCGACACTTTGGTTGACGCCGGGCGGTTACTCTGGTGTACGTTACCAATGCTTCCCCACCACTGGAGTGTCGAGGGGCGGGAGAGGGGGCGGCGCGGGCCGGGTCCGGGTCGAGCTTCACGGGGGTGAGCTCGGCCGATGACCCGGCCCGCCCGTCGCCCAGGGCCCGGAGCGCGCTATGGTTGTGTACGAGGCCCCGCGTCATCCCCCGTGCGCGGGGCCTCATTTGGCGTCCGGTGAAGCCCGCCCGCGACGCCCGGACGACCGGCCGTGCGGCCGCTCAGACCTCGGGGAAACCCTCCGGAACGCCCAGTGTCGGCGCGATGGTGCGCCAGATCACCGCGCGGGCCGTCGCCAGGTCCACCCGCGGGTCGTCGAGCATCAGCCGGATCCCGAGACCGTCGCACAGGGCCAGCACCAGCGTGCTCAGCGCGGCCACGTCGCATTCGGCGAACTCCCCCGAGTCGATGCCCCGTTCCACGGCTCCGCCGACCCACGCGTGCAGCTGGTCGTACAGGTCGACCGCCAGGTGACGGGCCGCCGCGTCCCGCTGGGCGCGCACCCACAGCTCCTGCCACAGCTTCCAGTCCTGGCGCAGCTCCTCGTCCGTCGGCAGCATGCTCCGCAGGATCCGGGCCAGCGCGACCGGCGCCGGGACCGCGTCCGCGTCGTCCCCGGTGTCCTTGCCGGTCTGGGCGAACGAGTGCGTCATCGCCTCGGCGAAGAGCTTCTCCCGCGTGTCGAAGTGGTAGTGGAGCAGGGCCTTCGAGACGCCGGCCTCACCGCCGCACGCGACCTCGCCGCGGGCGGAGCCGACGTCCTCGTCGTCGAGGCCCGCGACCGCGTCGGCGGACGCGTCGAACAGACCCGGCTCCCCGACGGCCGCCTCGTCCAGCTCGGCGGCGAGGTCGTCGGCCGCGCCCGCACCGCGTACACCGCACTCGTCGCCGAACTCGGCCTCACCCTGGTACCCGGCTACGTCGCCGAACCCGGCGCCCTCACCCGCGCCACCCCCGAAGGGGTCTCGGCCGGCGAACCGCCCCACTGGTTCGGCCCCGGCGACGAAGCCCGCCACCACAAGACCACCGCCGCCTTCCGCGAACTCGCCCGCACCGTCGACCCCGACGACCCCTGGGCCCACCCCGACGCCACCACCCTCGACCGGCTCTCCGTCGCCGACTGGCTGCGCGCCCGGGGAGCCGGCCCGGCCGTCGCCCGGCTCTGGGAGACCGGCCAACTCGCCCTCGCCGACGGCTCCTGCGAACGCACCTCGCTCCTCGCCGCCCTGCGCAAGCACGCCGCCGTACCCGTACCCGACGCGGCCGGCCCCGACCACTACGACTACGAGGCCTGGGAAGGCCTCCGGGTCGCCGAGGGCTCCGCCACCGTCGCCCTGCGCATGGCCGCCGCCCTCGACGGGCGGGTCCGCACCGGCTCACCCGTCGCGGCCGTCACCGTACGCCGCCCCGGCCGCTGCACCGTACGCCTGGCCGGCGGCGAGACCCTCACCGCCACGGCCGTCGTCAGCGCCCTGCCCGTCGGCCCGCTCCGCGACGTGGACGTCACCGGCGTCTCCGACGAACGCCTCGCCTCCCTGCACCGCCAACGCCAGGCGCTCGCGGCGAAGTTCACCGCCGCCTACGAACGGCCGTTCTGGCGCGACCGCGGCCGCAGCGGGCTCTGCGAATCCGAAGGCGTCCTCGGCAGCACCTGGCCGCAGGGCGAAGGCGTCCTCTCCGCCCTCGTACCGCCCGAACGGCTCGGCGTACTCCTCGGCATCCCCGCCCCGCTGCGCGCCCCCGAACTCCTCACCGAGATCGCCCGCCTCTACGGCGACGCCGCCCACCACCCCCTCGCCACCCACATCCGGCTCTGGGGCACCGACCCCTGGACCCAGGGCTACGTCACCCAGTGGACCCCCGGCGACGTCACCGCCGTCGGCCCCCGCCACGGCACCCACGAACCGCCCTTCCACGTCTGCGGATCCGACCAGTGGGCGGCCGGCTACATGGAAGGCGCCGTACGCACCGGACGAGCCGCCGCCCGAGGAGGCACTGCGCCGTGGCTGACACCCTGCCGCTCAACCACATCGCCGGCACCGACCGGCCCGCCGCCTCCGGCGAGACCACCGCACTGACCGACCCCGCCACCGGCCGCGTCCACGGCCGCGCCCCCCGCTCCGGCCCGGCCGACGTCGACGCCGCCTGCGCGGCGGCCGCGGCGGCGTACGAGCACTGGTCGACGACCACCCCGGCGGTGCGCCAGCGCGCCCTGCTGGGCATCGCCGACGCCATCGAGGAGCACGCGGACGCGCTGACGGACGCCGAGACCGGCGACACCGGCAAACCCCGCCACCAGTTCAGGACGGAGGAACTGCCCGCGATCACCGACACCCTGCGCTTCTTCGCCGGAGCCGCGCGGGGCCTCCCGGGCCCCGCCGCAGCCGAGTACACCGAGGGCCGCACCTCACTGCTGCGCCGCGAACCCGTCGGGGTGTGCGCCCAGATCACCCCGTGGAACTACCCGCTGATGATGGCGGTGTGGAAGCTCGCCCCGGCCATCGCCGCGGGCAACACCACCGTCCTGTAGCCCGCCGACACCACCCCCGCCTCGACCGCGCTGCTGGCCCGCATCGCGGCCGGACACCTGCCGCCGGGCGTGCTCAACGTGGTCTGCGGCGACCGCGACACCGGCCGCTCGCCCACCGCCCACCCCGACGTCGCCCTCGTCGCGGTCACCGGCAGCGCACGGGCGGGCCGAGAGGTCGCCGCCGCGGCGGCCGCCGGCCTCAAACGGGTCCACCTCGAACTCGGCGGCAACGCCCCGGTCATCGTCCACGAGGACGCCGACCCGGAGGCGACGGCCGCCGCCCTCGCCCCCGTCGCGTACTACAACGCGGGCCAGGACTGCACGGCGCCCACCCGCCTCCTCGTCCACTCCCGGATCCACGACGCCTTCCTGGCGGCCCTCGCGGGACACGCGGCGAAGCTGCGCCCCGGCACCGACTTCGGCCCCCTCAACAACCCCGCCCAGCTGGCCGTGGTCCGGAGCTTCCTCGACCGGCTCCCGGACCACGCCGAAACGGTGACCGGCGGCGCTCCTCTGCCCGGCCCGGGGTTCTTCCACGCACCCACCGTCGTCGCGAACGTCCGGCAGGACGACGAGATCGTGCAGGAGGAGGTCTTCGGCCCCGTCGTGACCGTCCAGTCCTTCACGGACGAGCAGGAGGCGCTGCACCTGGCCAACGGCGTCCGCCACGGCCTGGCCGCGAGCGTGTGGACGGCCGACCACGACCGTGCCATGCGCGCGACCCGCTCCCTGCGCACCGGCATCGCATGGGTGAACACCCACGGCACCACGGTCTCCGAGATGCCCCACGGCGGCACCGGCCACTCGGGCTACGGCAGCGACCTCTCCCTGGCGGGCCTCCTCGACTACACCCGGCCCAAACACGTGATGCTCTGAGGCGGTCCGGCTGAACCCTGTCTTCCACCCCGGCGCGCTGCGAGCATGGCGCGCATGAAGCCCATGAAGCCCCTCCTCGCCCGTGCGGCCACCGCCGTGCTCCTGTCGGCGGCCCTGGCGGCCGTGACCGCTCCGACGGCCTCGGCCGGCACCTGCGATGGATGCCGGCCCAACGAAAGCCCCGCCCCGGTCACCGACGGCTGGGGCGCCGACTGGCCGCAGGGCGCCGCGGCCCCGGCCGGCTGGGGCCAGGACTTCCCGGACAACGTCCAGCACGCCGACGTGGTCCAGGGCGACATCACCTGGAACTGACGCGCCGGGGGTCCGCCGCCCGGCTTACACCGGGCGGCGGATACGGGGCGGCGTGGGTCAGGCGGCGGGCTTGCCCGGCTGGTCGTGGGTGGAGCAGTGGATGCCGCCGCCGCCCGAGGCGATCGTGTCGATGGAGACCGGCACGACGTCACGCTTGGGGAAGTGCTCCTGGAGGATGCCGCGGGCGCGGTCGTCCGCGGCGCGGTCCCCGAACTTGGGCATGAACACGGCGTCGTTGGCGATGTAGAAGTTGGCGTACGTGGAGACGAAGTCGTCGCCGCGGCCCGTGATGCGGTTCAGGTCGGGCTGCGGGAGGTCGATGACCTCGAAGCGGCGGCCGCGCGCGTCCGTCGCCCTCGACAGGACGGACTTCGCCTGGTCCGCCGAGCGAGACCAGGAGTCCGGCGGGGTGCTGGGGTGCGCGCGGTCCAGCAGGACGACGCCCGGCGCCGTGAACCGTACGAGGCTGTCCACGTGCGCGTCGGTGATGTCCTCGCCGCGCACGCCGGCCAGCCAGATGACCTTCTCCACGCCGAGGGTCTGCTTCAGCTCGGCCTCGATGGTGTCGCGGGACTTGCCCCGGTTGCGGTTGTCGTTGACGATCGAGCTCTCGGTGATCATCAGCGTGCCCTCGCCGTCGGGCTCGAAGGAGCCGCCCTCGGCGACCAGCGGCGCCTGCACCCGGGGGATCTTGTACTTCTGCAGCAGCGCGCGCCCGACCTGGGCGTCGTTGGGGTGCTTCTGCTTGTTGCCCCAGCCGTTGAAGTTGAAGTCGACACCGACGACCTTGCCGCCCTCCTCGACGAAGACGGGGACCGTGTCGCGGGCCCAGAGGTCGTCGACGGCCAGCGGGACGACCTCGACCTGGGAGCCGACGGCCTTCTGCGCGGCCGACACCTGCTCCGGGCGGGCCATCATGACCACGGCCTCGTACTCGCCGATGGCGCGGGCGATCCTGGCGATGTCCTCGCGTACGTAGCGCAGGTCCTCCTCCCACACCCCGGCGGCCAGGGCCGGCCAGGACATGAAGGTGCGGGTGTGGCTCTCCCACTCGGCGCCGAGCCGGCGCTTTCCGGCGCCGGAGGCGGACTGGGCCGAGCCGGCGGGTTCACCGGACCGCAGGGCGGTCTCGGCCGGGCCGCAGGCAGCGGCGCCGAAGACCAGGGCACCGAGCCCGGAAAGGGTGCGGAGGACGGTCCGGCGAGTGGGGGGCGGGTTCGTCACGGGAGACTCCGATCGTTTACCGGCGGAACAGGTTCGTTCCACCGGGACGGGCGCGGGGGCGCGACCAGGGGCTCGTGGCCCCGGGCTCCTACGACAAGGGTGCGCGTCAACCCCGCGGTCGGCCGTTCGGCGGGAAAGCGGAACGACCCGTTGCCGCCACTCTGGCACTGACTGGATTTTCAGTCAAACCGCGACACGGCCTCCGGCGCCAGCCGGCCGGCCTCCACCCGGACCGCCGCCCGCAGCAGCTCCCGGGCGTGGGCCGGTGGCGTCAGCCCGCTCAGCCAGCGGACGCTCAGCCCCTCCAGCAGGGCGGTCAGCCGCTCGGCGGCGGCCGTGACGGCGGCCGGCGCGGCCGCCGGGTGCACACCGCCGAGCAGCTCCGCCACCTCGGCCGTCCAGGCGGCCCCGGCCGCGGCGAGCTCGTCCCGCAGCTCCGGGTCGAAGACCGCGTGGGCCCGCAGCTCCCCCCAGGCGGCGCTGTTCTCGCGGACCTCCGGCAGGTCCTGGATCTCCAGCAGCAGCATCCGCTCCAGCCGCTCCCGGGGGTCGGCGGACGGGGGCGGCAGGTCCTCCCGCCCCGACTCGGTGTACCGGTCGGCCCGGTCCCCGATGAAGGCGAGGGCGTGCCGCAGGATGCCGGGCCGGTCGCGGAAGTGGTAGTAGACCAGGGCGGTGGAGACCCCCGCCTCCGCCGCGAGCTCCGTCACCCGCAGGCCCCGTACCCCCCTGCGTGCGATGACCCGGGCGGCGCTTTCGAGGATGACGCGTCTGCGGTCCGTCACGGTGTGATCCTTCCTGGCGATGTCGCGTCTCGGATTGTCGCACGTTGACTGAAAATCCAGTTAGGGCGACGATGCGATCCGGTCACTTCCGCATATCCGAAAGAGCCACCGCATGTCCGTTCAGCCTTCCGGCGTACAGCCGGCCCACGCGGCGCTGTCCGCAGACGACCCCCGAGAGATCGGCGGCTACCGCCTCCACGCCCGGCTCGGCTCCGGCGGCATGGGCGAGGTCTACCTCGCCCACACCCCCGGCGGCCGCCCGATCGCGCTGAAGGCCGTCCGCAGGGAGTTCGCCGCGGACCCGGCCTTCCGGGAGCGGTTCGCCCGCGAGGTGGCCAGTGCCCGCCGGATCCACGGCCTCTTCACGGCGCAGGTGGTCGACTTCGGGATCGACGAGCGCACCCCCTGGCTGGCCACCGCCTACGTGCCGGGCCCCTCGCTGGACGAGGTGGTGCGCCGGCACGGCCCGCTGCCGGTCCGCACGGTGCTGCTGCTCGTCGCGGGCATCGCCGAGGCGCTCCAGGCCATCCACGGGGCGGGCGTGGTCCACCGCGACCTCAAGCCCGCCAACGTACTGCTCGCCGGCGACGGCCCCCGGGTGATCGACTTCGGGATCGCGCACGCGGCCGGCTCCGCCGCCCTGACCGGGACCGGGCTGCGGATCGGGACCGCCGCCTTCATGGCCCCCGAGCAGGCGCTCGGCCGGCCGGTGACCTCGGCCACCGACGTCTTCGCCCTCGGCGCGCTGACGGCGTACGTGGCGGGCGGGCGGCCGCCCTTCGGCGGCGGGCCGGAGTCGACCGCCCTGTACCGGGTGGTCCACGAGCAGCCCGACCTCACCCGGGTCCCGGCCGAACTGGAGCAGCTGGTCCGCTGGTGCCTGGCCAAGGAGCCGGCGGACCGGCCCACGACCGCCCAGCTGATCGGGTACGTCCACGCCCACCCCGGTGTCGGGCCGCGTCCGGAGTTCGCCGAGGGCTGGCTGCCCCGGCCGGTCCGGGAGGAGGTCGGCGCGGGGCCGGCCGGCGGATGGCCCGCCCCCCACGCGCCGACGGCCCCGGCCGCCCCCGCCCCCGCCCGGGTACCGGCCCCCGCGCCCGTACCCGCGCCGGACGCCCCGGTGCCGGCGTCCGCCCCCGGGGCGCCCGCGCCCGCACCGGACGCGGCCGGCGGCCGGCGGGCACGGCGCCGCACCGGCGGGCGGCTGCCCGCGGTGGCCGCCGCGGTCGCCGTGACCCTCGCGGCCTGCGGCGCGGCCGTGTACTGGTTCGACGCCCCGGAGTCGGACGGCGACGGGGCCGGCGGCTACGTGCAGGGCTACGCGGGCACCAGGCTCACCGCGCCCGACTCCGGCTACGAGTTCGACCTGGACGCCGGCAAGGTGGTGCCGGCCGACACGGCCACCTGGTACCTGGCCCCGGAGGGCCGGTCCTTCGTCCCCTCGGAGTCCTCGGACGTCCACCTCGCCGAGGGCGGCGCACCGACGCCCGCCGACTGCGAGCAGGGCATCGAGACGAAGCCGGTGACCGCGCTGCCCTTCAGTGCCCTGGGGGACCGGCGCCCGTTCTGCGTGCGCAGCCCCGACCGGAAGCGGATCGTCGTCGTCAGGCTCGTGGAGGCGGCCGCGGACGGACCCGTCACGATCCTGGTGGACCAGTACCACCGTGAGTGACCACCGGGCCGGTGGTAAGCGGAACCATCCCGCCACACTGCTTGACTGAATTTTCAGTTAACGCAAGGATGCCGGTCATCCCCGCCCCTTCCTCATCAGGGAGCACCATGGAAACGCCCCGCACCACCCGCCGAAACCTCCTCCGGTACGGCGCGGCGGCCGTACCGCTGACGGTCCTCGCGTCGGCCGTCTCCGCGACCGGCGCGCGGGCGGCGACCGCCGCCCCGTACGCCGGCACCGCCGCGCTGACCATGCCCGCCGAGACGGACCCGCACGTCCGCACCTACATGGCCTGGCCCGCGCTCTCCTCGGTCTGGGGCCGCCCGCTGGAGCGGGTGCGCACCGACATCGCCGAGGTCGCCCACGCGATATCGCGGTTCGAGCCGGTGGTCGTCCTGGCCCGCCCCGGCCAGGCCGCCGACGCCCGCTACCTGTGCGGCCGGGGTGCCCGGTACGCCGTCGACGTGATCGAGATCCCGGTCGACGACCTGTGGATCCGGGACTTCGGCCCCACCTTCGTGGTGGGCCCCGGCGCCATCGCCGGCGTGGACACCAACTTCAACGGCTGGGGCAAGACGGGCACGAAGTACGCCCAGCCCTTCGCCAACGACGCCGCGGCCGCCGGCATCCTCCTCAACGAGTACCAGGTGCGCCGGATCCGGGCCGGCTTCACCGGCGAGGGCGGCTCGCTGGAGACCGACGGCGAGGGAACCCTGCTCGCCACGGTCAGCTCCCTCGTCAACCCCAACCGGAACCCGGGGATGAGCCGGGCGCAGGTGGAGGACGAAATGCGCGCCTCCCTCGGCATGGACAAGGTGATCTGGGTGCCGGGCCTGGCCGGCCAGGACATCACCGACTGCCACATCGACTGCCTGGCCCGCTTCACGGCCCCCGGGAAGGTCATCCTGGACCGGCCCGCCCCCGGCACCGACCCCAAGTGGGTCGCGGTGTACGAGGAGACCAAGCGGGTGCTGGAGGGCGCGACGGACGCCCGAGGCAGGCGCCTGGCCGTCACCGAACTCCCCGGCCCCGACCGGAGCAGGATCCGGGGCAAGGGGGAGGAGTTCCTGTCGAGCTACACCAACTACTACACGCCCAACGGCGCCGTGATCCTCCCGCAGTTCGGCGACCCGTACGCCGACGGCGTGGCGTACGCGATCCTCCAGGCCGCCTACCCGGCCCGCCAGGTGGTCCAGGTCGACATCGACGGCATCGCGAGCGGGGGCGGCGGCATCCACTGCGCCACGCAGTCGCACCCCGTCCCGCCGGCCCTCTGATGGCCGCCGGGGTGCCCGGGCGGGCGGGCGCCGCACCGGTCGGGGGGCGGGCCGCGCCCGTCGCGGCCCGAACGCCCGGTGACGGGCCGCTTACGTCCGGCCGGGAGCACCCCGGTAAGGTGCGGGACATGGCGTCTCGCAGCACTCAGATCCTCGAAGCGGCCGCCCGGGTGATCGCCCGGCGCGGCGTCCGCGGGCTGCGCGTGGAAGAACTCGCGGCCGAGGCCGGGGTGTCCACCGCCCTGATCTACTACCACTTCAAGGACCGCACCGGGGTACTGCGCCAGACCCTGGAGTTCATCAACGACCGCGCCGAGCGGTACACGACCGACCGCGACCCCTCCGAGCCGCCGCTCTCGCCCCGCCAGGAACTGGAGGAGACCCTCCTGCTGGAGCTCCAGGACACCGTGGAGGTGCGGGAGAACAGCGCGGCGTGGGGTGAGCTGCGGGCCAGTGCCGTCTTCGACGAGGTGCTCCGCGAGGACCTCGCCCGCGCCACCCTGGTGTGGGTCCAGGAGGTCGCCGCACTGCTCGGCCAGGTCCAGCCCATGGTCCCGGCCTCGGCGCTCGCCGCGGCCGCCGAGCGGCTCACCGCCCTGCTGGAAGGTCTCAGCATGCGCTGGCTCAGCGGGGGCATCAGGATCGGTCACGCGCGCGAGCTGATGCTCGGCGCCATCGACGCCGAACTGGCCGGGCTCAAGCAGGGCTGAGGCCCCTCCCTTCCCCGTCCCGGGTGGGGACGTTTTGCCGCCACATCTATTGACTGAATTTTCAGTCAGTGCCAGAGTGAAGTCCTGACCGGCCCCGGCCGCATCCCCTTCGCGGTACTCCTCGCGCCGCGCCTACGAGGCGCCCCCGCACCGCCGCACCCGGACGGCGCACCCCTCCCGGCCCTCCGGCACCCGGCCCCGGCGCACCCCGCATCACCCCGCAGGCCGCCACCGCACCACGCCACCCCCCACCTCCCGTCTCCGGAGGAAGGACACCATGCCCCCGACCCCCACCGAGCGTGACCGGCTGCTGCTGTTCACGACCGCCTCGGTGCGGTGGACGTGGACCCCCGCACCGGCCTGGTCACCCTCGACGGCGCCCCCCGCGGTCCGAAGCCGCCGAGGCGGTCTCCCTCAACCGCCTCTACTTCCTCTGATCTGCCGCCGATCCGCCCATGCCCTGCCCTTGACCTGCACGTACGCCTTCGCTCTTGACTGAAATTTCAGTCGGATGGCAGACTCCGTCAACGCAAGAAATGAGACACCTGATGTCCGAATACCGTATGCCCGCCGAGTGGTCCGCGCACGAGGGCTGTCTGATGGCCTGGCCCACCCGCCCGGACCTGTGGGGCAGCGTCCTCCCCGCCGTGAAGGAGGAGTACGCCGAAGTGGCCCGCGCCATCGCCGCCTTCGAGCCCGTCACGATGGTCGCCCCGCCCGGCCACGCCGAGGACGCCCGGGCCCACTGCGGGGACACGGTCACCGTCATCGAGCTGCCGCTCGACGACTCCTGGTTCCGCGACTCCGCCCCGCTGTTCGTCCTCGACGCCGAGGGCAACCGGGCCGGCGTCGACTTCCGCTTCAACGCCTGGGGCGGCAAGCACCACCCGTGGGACTCCGACGACCGGATCAGCGCCCTGCTGCTGGAGCACGTCGGCACCCCGCGCATCGCCTCCGACATGATCCTCGAAGGCGGCGCGATCACCGTCGACGGCGAGGGCACGCTCATCACCACCGAGCAGTGCCTGCTGCACCCCAACCGCAACCCCGGCATGAGCCGCGAGGAGATCGAGGCCGAGCTGGGGGCCCGGCTCGGGGTCACGAAGGTCATCTGGCTGCCGTACGGCGGTCTGCTCGACACCGAGACCGACGGACACGTCGACGGCGTCGCCGCCTTCGCCGCCCCCGGCACCGTCGTCATCTCCCTCCCCGAGGACCCGGCCCACCCGGACCACGCCCGGATGCGCGCCAACCGCGCCGTGCTGGAGGCCGTCACCGACGCCCGGGGCCGCCGCCTGGAGATCGTCGAGGTCCCGCAGACCGCCTTCGCGGACCTCGCGGGCGGCGAGATCGAGGTGTCCTACCTCAACTACTACGTGGCCAACGGCGGCGTCGTCGTCCCGGTGGCCGGCCTGGCCCAGGACGAGGAGGCCCTCGCCGTGATCGCCACCGCCTACCCCGGCCGCAAGGTCGTCGGCGTCCGGGCCCTCGCCATCGCGTTCGGCGGCGGCGGCGTCCACTGCATCACCCAGCAGATCCCGGCGGCCCGCACCACCACGGGCTGACCGGACCGGCCCGCACCGGCCGGGTCCGGCCCGCACCGGCCCGGCCGTTCCCGGCGGACCGCGCACGCGGTCCGCCCGCTCCTCCCCGCATCCCTCACGGAAAAGAGAGCGCGACGATGACCACCTCACGACCCCGCACCGGCAGACGCCCCCGCCGCCGGTCCGCGGGCACCCGCACCGCGGCCGCCGCCACCGCGGTCCTGTCCTCCATCGCCCTCCTCGCGGCCTGTGCGGGCCCGCCGAAGGACAAGCCGGGCGGCGTCACCGACGTCAAGCTGTCCGCCTCCACCCCGGAGGCCAAGGGCGAGATCGACTCCTTCACCTGGGCCGTCTACGCCGAACCGCCCACCCTCGACTACACCGTGGCGTTCGACTACCCGCAGAACACCGTCCTGTCCAACGTGTGCGAGAGCCTCATGCGCTGGAACCCGGACCTCACCACCGAGCCCGGACTCGCCCGCAAGGCCTCCAACCCCGACCCCACCACCTGGGTGTACGACCTGCGGCCCGGCGTGCGCTTCCACGACGGCGGCGAGATGACCGCCGACGACGTGGTCTTCAGCCTCGGCCGGCAGACCGACCCCGCGAACGCCGCCGCCTGGGCCCAGAACTTCCAGAACGTCGAATCCGTCACCAAGAGCGGCCCGCTCCAGGTCACCGTCAAGCTCAAGAAGCCCGACTCCCAGTTCCCCCAGTACATGGCCACCGCCGCCGGGGTCGTCGCCTCCAAGGCGGTCGTCGAGGCCGCCGGCAAGGACTACGGCACCACCGGGAGCCTCGGCTGCACCGGCCCCTTCAAGCTCGGTACCTGGAGCAAGGGCCAGTCCATCGAGCTGGACCGCTTCGACGGCTACTGGGGCACCAGGGCCAAGTCCAAGAAGGCCGTCTTCCGCTTCCTGACCGACCCCTCCGCCCGCACCAACGCCATGCTCAGCGGCGAGATCGACGGCGGCTACCTCATCCCCACCGAGAGCTACGGCCGGCTGCGCGGCAGCGGCGTCGGCACCCTCTACTTCGGCGAGGGCCTGAGCACCGTCAACGTCAACGTCACCAACACCCAGGGCCCCCTCGGCGACGTCCGCGTCCGCCGCGCCCTCTCCCTGGCCCTGGACCGCACCGGCTTCGTCAAGGCCGGACTCGGCGGCGCCGGCACCGTCACCAGCTCCCTCACCACCCGCGCCGCCTGGGCCGGCGCCCCCGAGCAGACCCTCAAGACCGCATTCGACGGACTGCCGCCCAGCGGCCAGGACGTCGAACGGGCCAAGGCCCTCGTCAAGGAGGCCGGCGCCACCGGAAAGACCCTGACCGTCGCCACCAGCTCCATCGGCCAGGACGTCTCCCTCCTCGCCACCGCCGTCCAGGCCGCCGGCACGAGCATCGGACTGGACATCCGGCTGAAGACCATCGCCCCCAACGCGTTCACCGCGCTCTTCACCGACCCGCAGGCGCGCGAGGGCATCGACATGTTCCCGCTCACCTACTACGACTCGATCACCGACCCGCTCGACCTGCTGACGAACTTCAAGGCCGGCGCCTACATGAACTTCGCCGGCCACAGCGACCCCGAGTACGACAAGCTCGTCGACGAGGCCACCGCCGCCTACGACCCGGGCAAGCGCCTGGAGACCGTCGCCAAGCTCCAGCGGCAGGCCGCCGAACAGCTGCTGTGGATCCCCGTCGCCGAATGGCCCACCGCCGTGTTCCTGAACAAGCGGATCACCGGCGCCCCGACCACCATCTCGTACATGTACCACCCGTGGGCCGCCGCCGTGGGGGCCGCACAGTGAGCTTCGCCCGCTTCGCGGCACGCCGGCTGGGGGAGATGGCCGCCACCCTGCTCGCCGCCTCGTTCGTGGTGTTCGGGGCCATGTACCTGGCCCCGGGCGACCCGGCCAGCTTCCTCCTGGCCGGCCGCTCGGCCTCCCCGGAGGCGCTCGCCTCCGTCAAGGCCCAATACCACCTGGACGAGCCCTTCCTCGTACGCTACGGCCGCTGGCTCGGCGACGTCCTCCAGGGCGACTTCGGACGCTCCATCACCTACCGCACCGACGTCTCCCGCCTGCTCGCCGACCGGCTGCCCACCACCCTGCTCCTCGTCACCATGGCGCTCGTCGTGGTCGTGGCCGTCGGACTGTTCCTCGGCCGCCTCGCCGCGGTCCGCGGCGGCGCCACCGACACCACCGTGCTCGTGACCACCACGTTCGCCGTCGGCACCCCGTCCTTCGTCGCGGCCGTACTGCTCCAGGGCCTGTTCGCCGTCAAGCTCGGCTGGTTCCCCACCAGCGGGGCCGGCGAGGGCTTCACCGACAAGCTCTGGCACCTCGCGCTCCCCGCGACCGCCCTCGCCCTCTACCTGATCGGCATGCTCGCCCGCGTCACCCGCTCCGCCATGGCCGAAGCCCTCGACAGCGACCACGTCACCGTCGCCCGCAGCCGCGGCGTACCCGAACGCCAGGTCATCCGCCGCCACGTGTTCCGCAACTCCCTGGGCACCGTCCTGACCACCGGCGGCCTGATCGTCTCCACCCTGCTCGTCTGCACCGTCCTGGTGGAGACCGCCTTCAGCGTCGGAGGCATCGGCCAGCTCCTCGAACTGTCCACCAGCACCAAGGACTTCCCGACCGTCCAGGCCATCTCGCTGATCGTCGTGGCCCTCTTCATGGCCGTGAACCTGGTCGTGGACCTGCTGCTCCCGCTCGTAGACCCCCGGGTCACCCTCGGCACCAGAGGGGCCGCCGCATGACCGCCGTACTGACCCGCCGCCCCGGCATGTCCAGGATCCGCGCCGCCGGATCCCCGCTCCACCTCGCCTGCCTCGGCCTCGTCGGCCTGGTCGTACTCGCCGCGCTCCTCGCGCCCTGGCTGGTACCCCACGACCCCAACGCCGTCGACCTGGGCAACGCCCTCGCCGGCCCCGACGCCGAGCACCCCCTCGGCGTCGACGCCGCCGGCCGCGACACCCTCTCGCGGCTGCTGCTCGGCGCACGGACCTCCCTGCTCGGCCCGCTCGGCGTCGTGGTCTTCTCCACCCTCGCCGGAGTCGCCGTCGGCACCGCCGCCGCCTGGCGCGGGGGCTGGCTCGACTCGCTGCTCTCCCGCAGCACCGAGCTGGTCTTCGCCTTCCCCGGCATGCTGCTGGCCATCCTGATCATCTCCGTGTACGGCGAAGGACTGCTCGCCCCGGTCATCGCCCTCGCCATCGCCTACCTGCCCTACGTCAGCCGCCTCACCCGCTCCCTCGTCCTCGCCGAAGTGGCCCGCCCCTACGTGAGCGCCTACCGGGTCCAGGGCCACTCCGCCCTCCAGATCTGCCTGCGCCACGTCCTGCCCAACATCGCCCCCGTCGTCCTCGCCCAGTCCACCATCAACTTCGGCTACGCCCTGATGGACCTCGCCGGACTGTCCTTCCTCGGCCTCGGCGTCCCCGCCCTCACCCCCGACTGGGGCCGCATGGTCTTCGACGGGCAGACCGCGATCCAGCACGGCTACCCGCTGTCCGCGATGCTGCCCTGCGCCGTCATCGTGCTGACCGTGGTCGCCTTCAACGTGGTGGGCGAACGCTGGGCCGACCGCGTCGCCAGGAGAGACCGATGAACACTCCCGGAAGCACCACCGCGACCACCTCCGCGACCACCCCCGGAAACGGGAACGCACTCGAAGTCAGCGGACTGCGCGTCACCCTCCCCGGCACCGCCCGGCCCGTCCTCGACGGGATCGACCTCACCGTCGCCCGCGGCGAGACCGTCGCCCTCGTCGGCGAGTCCGGCTCCGGCAAGAGCATCACCTCCCGCAGCGCCCTGGGCCTGCTGCCGCCCGGCGCCCGCGCCGAAGGGGCCGTACGGGTCTGCGGGCGCGACGTGCTCGCCATGACCCCGGCCGAGCTGGGCGGCGTACGGGCCGGCACCGTCGCCATGGTCTTCCAGGACCCGCGCGCCGCCGTCAACCCGCTGCGCCGCATCGGCGACTTCCTCACCGAGAGCGTCATCCTCAACGGGACCCTCAGCCGGGCGGACGCCACCGCCCGCGCGATGGAACTCCTGCGGGCCGTCGGCCTGGACGAGTCCGTCCTGCGCAAGTACCCCGGACAGGTCTCCGGCGGCATGCTCCAGCGGGTCGTGATCGCCGCCGCCCTCATGGGCGACCCCGCCCTCCTGCTGGCCGACGAGCCGACCACGGCCCTGGACGTCACCAGCCAGGCCGAGGTGATCTCCCTGCTCGCCGGGCTGCGCGCACGCTTCGGCACCGGGCTGCTGTTCGTCACCCACGACCTCGACCTCGCCGCCGCCATCAGCGACCGGGTCTACGTCATGTACGCCGGGCGGATCGCCGAAACCGGGCCCGCCGAGGAGCTCTTCGCCCGGCCCCGGCACCCGTACACAGCCGCCCTGCTCGCCTCCACCCCGAGGATGGACGGCCCCCGGGGCCGGCTGGCCGCCATCGACGGCCGCCCGCCCGACCTGCGCGAGGAACTGCCCGGCTGCGCCTTCGCCGCCCGCTGCACGCTCGCCACCGAGATCTGCGACCACCGGGCGCCGCACCAGGCACCCGCCCCCGGACGGCCGGACCACCGGGCCGCCTGCCACCACAGCGACCGGCTCGAAGGGAGCACCGCAGATGTCCGATGACAGCACGGACACCCCGCACCTGCTGGAAGTCAGGGGCCTGCGCCGCGCCTTCGGCACCGTCCGCGCCGTGGACGACGTGTCCTTCATCCTGCCCGAGGGCGGATCGCTGGGCGTCGTGGGCGAGTCCGGCTCCGGCAAGACCACCACCGCCCGCATCGTCGTCGGCCTGGAGCGGGCCGACTCGGGAGAGGTCCTCGTACGCGGCCTGCCCCGGCCCGGCCGCACCCGCGGCAGGGCCGCCCGGCTGGCCAGGGCCCGCCAGGTGCAGATGGTCTTCCAGGACCCGTACCTCTCGCTCGACCCGAGGACCCCCGTCGAGGCCGCCCTGCGCGAAACCCTGGCCCTGCACTTCCCCGGCCGCGACCACACCGCGCGGGTTCGGGAACTGCTCGACCAGGTGGGCCTCGGGACGCGGGCCGCCGAGGCCCGGCCCCGGCAGCTCTCCGGCGGCCAGCGCCAGCGGGTGGCCATCGCCCGGGCCCTGGCCGTGGAGCCGGCCGTACTCGTCCTCGACGAGGCCGTCGCCGCGCTCGACGTGTCCGTCCAGGCGCAGATCCTCAACCTCCTGGCCGACATCAGGCAGGAGACCGGGATCGGCTACCTGTTCATCACCCACGACCTCGGCGTCGTCCGGTCCGTCACCGACGAGGTCGTGGTGATGCGGCACGGGGCCGTCGTCGAGAGCGGCCCCACGCGGGAGGTCCTCGCCGCACCCCGGCACCCGTACACCCGGCTGCTGCTGGACTCCGTCCCCCGCCCGGGCTGGGACCCGGACGCGATCGCCGAGGCCCGGCGGGCGTTGTAGGGGGTGTCCGCGAAGTCGAGCCTGCCCCGCGACGCCCGGCACGCACTCCCGCCGCACCGGGCGGAAGACCGAGTACGTCCAGTACACGGCCTTCCGCCCGGCACGCCGAGAGCACGCACCGGACCCCGCGGGGCCCGCCCTCCGGGCGGACGGCGCGACTCTGCGGACACCCCCTAGGGGGCCGACTCAGCTGCCGGCGGCGAGGGTGCGGACCAGGGTGCGCAGCACCGGGCCCGGGTCGACCTCGGCGCCGAGGGACTCCACGGCGGCCAGGCCGTCCACGGCGGCGGCCACGGCCTCGCCGAGCAGCCGCGCGTCGACGCCCCCGCCCCGCTCCTCGGCGAGCACCTCGAACAGGGCCGTGAAACAGCCCCGCCAGCGCCGGTACTCCGCCTCCAGGCACGAGCGGACCCGGGAGTCGTTCAGGGCGTGCCAGTGCAACGCCGAGTGGAGGTGGGAGAGTTCCGCGCCCTCGGGCCGGGAGAGCAGCCCGACCACCCGCTCGGCCCGCTCGGCGAAGGAGCCGGGCGCAGCGACGGCCTCCTCCAGCGGGAGGATCCACTCGGGGCGCATGTCCGCGACCACCGCGAGGACGAGGTCGGTCCGGTCCTGGAAGTGGTAGTGGCACATCCCGTGCGACACGCCGCTCAGGGCCGCCACGTTCCGGGTGGTGAAGCGTTCGCTCATGCCGCCCGCGAGCAGGGTCCGCGCGGCGGCGATCAGCCGTGCCCGGGTCTGCTCGCCCTTGGCCGACACCCGGCCGCGCCCCGCGCCCGCTCCCGCCGGCGCGGGGTGTGCGGACAGGTCGGGAGAGTCCTTCGCGGAAGCAGCCATGGCGTCACTCTAGTCAGCCGCCGCCACCCCACCTGCGGGTTTCCGGAACCTCCGGAACGGTCTTGTCCGAACTCTTGACCGAGCGCTTGGCCAGTTTTAGTTTTCCGGCCAACCCCGCTACCGCCGCGGGGAGTTGGATACCCGAAGGAGACCCCCATGAACGACGACCACGCATCCGGCCCGCCCCGGTCGGGCATGGACCGGCGCCGCTTCCTGACGGCGGCGGGCCTCGCCGCCGCCGGCGCGGCCGTCACGGCCGCCGCGCCCGCCGCCGCCCGGGCCGCGGCCCGCCCGGCCGCCGCCGGCGCCTTCCGCGTGCCGATCGAGGACGTACGCCACACCCGCACCTGGATGGCCTGGCCGGACAGCACCTCGATCTGGGGGAACAAGCTCTCCGGCGTCCAGTCGGACATCGCCCTGATCGCCCGCACCATCGCCAAGTACGAGCCGGTCTACCTGTGCGCCAACTCCGGCAGCGCCGCCCGCGCCCGCTCCCTGTGCGGCTCCACCGTCACCGTCCTGACCTCCATCCCCGTCGACGACTGCTGGATGCGCGACTCCGGCCCGGTCTTCCGTACGGACGGAGCCGGCGGCCTGGACGCGGTCGGCCTGAACTTCAACGGCTGGGGCAACCGCCAGACCCACGCCAAGGACGCCCTGGTCGCCGGACGGGTCGCCGCCTACACCGGGGTCCCGTTCACCAGCGCGGCCCTGGTCGGAGAGGGCGGCGCCGTCGAGCAGGACGGCGCGGGCACCCTCATGGCCACCCGCAGCAGCCTGGTCAACGGCAACCGCAACCCCGGGATGTCGCAGGCGCAGATCGAGGCCGCGCTGTGCACGGCGTACGGCGCCTCCAAGGTCATCTGGTTCGACGGCGTCCGCGGCCAGGACATCACCGACGACCACGTCGACGCGACCTCCCGCTTCCTGGCGCCCGGCAGGGCCCTCGTCCAGATGCCGCTCGCCACGGACACCGACGTCTACGCCAAGGACGCCCGGCAGCAGTACCAGATCCTGTCCGCGGCGACCGCCGCGAACGGCACCCGCATGGCCGTGGACCAGCTCCAGGGCCCCGACTACTACAAGATCCGCTCGACCAACCCGGACTTCCTCGCCTCCTACGCCAACTACTACGTCTGCAACGGCGCGGTGATCTCCGGCCAGTTCGGCGACACCCGCGCGGACACGGCCTCCCGGGCCACCCTCGCCCGGCTCTTCCCCGGCCGCGTCGTCGAGCAGCTGAACATCGACCGCCTCGGCACCGGCGGTGGGGGCATCCACTGCGTCACCCAGCAGCAGCCGGTCGCCTAGCGCACCGGAGGCCCGCCCGGCCGGTACCCGCCGGCCGGGCGCGGCCGTAAGGATTCCGTCATCCCCGGTGCCGCCGGACCGGGAGCCCGATCCGGTTGAATGACTGCGGAACGACGACGGAGGAGTACGCAATGGGACGAGCGGGTCGGCGGCGCAGGCCGGTGGTGATCGCGGCGGTGGCCGTGGCGTCCGTACTGGTGGCGTTCGGGCTGTACTGGTTCGAGCCGTGGAAGCTCTGGCAGGACCAGACGGTCCGGGAGGCGCTGCCGAAGGCCACGGCGTCCGTCCCCGCCGGGGAAGCGCCCCGGACCCTGGCCCGGGGGAGCCTGATCAGCCACGAGCACACCACCACCGGAACGGTGCGGACCGTCCGTCTGGCGGACGGCTCCCGCGTCCTGCGCATCGAGGGGCTGGACACCAGCAACGGGCCGGACCTGCGGGTGTGGCTCACCGACGCCCCCGTGAAGGAGGGCACCGCGGGCTGGTACGTCTTCGACGACGGGAAGCACGTCAGCCTGGGCGCCCTCAAGGGCAACAAGGGCGACCAGAACTACCCGATCCCGGCCGACGTGAACCTGTCCGAGTACACCAGCGTCACCATCTGGTGCGACCGCTTCGACGTCTCCTTCGGCGCGGCCGCCCTCGCACCCGTCTGATCCGGCCTGATCCGAAAGACGCGGCCTAGCGCAGCAGCGCGCGGGCGAGGGCGGTCATCACCGTCCTGGTCTTCGTGTCGCCGGCCGGCGGCGGGGTGAGGCCGCGTTCGCGCAGGGCCCGGTCGAGGCGGTGCCGGGCGTCCGCGGCGTCCTCCAGGTCCGCGCGCACCGAGAGCTCGACGAACCGCAGCCCGCCCTCGGTGGTCCACTCCTCGACGGCCACCGCCCGGGGCAGCTCCTCCCACTCCTGCTTCCACTTGACGGCGTGCACCGGGCCCAGCGCCGTCAGGCCGTCGAGGCCGCCGTCCGCCAGGCCAGAGGCGCCGATCAGCTCCAGCTGCTCCTCGACGAGCAGCCGGCCGGGCGAGCCGGCCCCCGGGTCGAGGGAAGCCGCGAAGCCCACACCGGCCTGGAGCGAGGCCGCGAGCACGGGCGTGAACGCGGGCGCCGCCCGGTCCTCCTCGATCCGGTACTCCCAGTCCTCGCCCTCCCGCTCCTCCAGCCAGGGCGGCGACAGCTCGGGACACGGACGCAGCTTGACCGTCATATCCGCTTCGTCCTTCGACCCGTGCCCCTCGCGGTCCCGGCGCAGCCGCAGGACGAGGCCCCGCTCCAGGAGCGGCAGCGAGACCTCCGGGCCGGAGGTCCTCGCGGGCCGGTCCCAGAAGTGGACGGACCGGCGCCGGCCGTCGTCGCGGTCGAGGCCGAGGGCCTCGAACGCCGAGGCGGCCTCCGTCCCGGCAAAGCTGACCTTGATCTCGGCGGCCTCGGCCGTGGGGGACTGCTTCATGCTGCCGTTATCGCCCCGACGGCCCCCGGACCCGGGCGGGGCGACACGCCCGGGCCACGGGATTCACCCGAGTGCCGCACCCCGTTGCCACGAACGGCCGCCGGGCTGTGGATCGGCTGTGAAAGGGTGTTCGTACGGGGGGTGTGGTACAAGCGGTGTGCCAACAAGTTCTATATTCGTACGAAGCATCCACGCGCGGCCCTGCTGCGGAGATTCAGGGGGTACGACCGCGATGGCCGAGACCGACGCCGCCGCCGGTGCCCGGGCGAAGTCCCGCACGGCCCGCAAGGCGCGCCGCAAGACCCGCAACCGCAAGCGCCTGGGCATAGCCGGCGCGGTCCTCGTCACCGGCGGGGCCGCCACCGCGTTCGCGGTCGGTTTCTCGGGCTCCTCGGACGCCCAGCGCGACGCACGGCTCGCGGCCCCGGCGGGCGCGGGCGGCGTGACCGGAGGCCCCGGCTTCGGCAAGGGACCGAAGCCGAACTGGGACGGCAAGGTCGAGGTGCTCGGCGACGGCTCCACCTCCTACACCGGGCCGCAGCCGGGACAGCTCAAGCCCGAGAAGCTGAAGCCGGGCGAGAAGCCGCCGCAGTTCGTCGTCTTCTCCTGGGACGGCGCGCTGGAGGGCGACGACCACCTCTTCTCGCACTTCCGCCAGGTGGCCAAGCAGAACAAGGCCCACATGACCTTCTTCCTCACGGGCATCTACCTCCTGCCCGACGCGAAGAAGTCCCTCTACCGCCCGCCCCAGCACGGCCAGGGCGCGGCCGCCATCTCGTACCCGACCGCCCCGCACGTGAAGACCACGCTCCAGCAGCTGCGCGGCGCCTGGACCGACGGCAACGAGATCGGCTCCCACTTCAACGGGCACTTCTGCGGCCCCAAGGGCGGCGGGGACTGGAGCCCCGAGGAGTGGAAGAGCGAGATCGACCAGGCCTACGGCTTCATGAAGGCCTGGAAGACCAACACCGGCTTCAAGGGCGAGGCGCCCCTGCCCTTCGACCCGGACCGGGAGGTCGTCGGCGGCCGCGCCCCCTGCCTGGAGGGCCAGAAGAACCTGATCACCGCGATCAAGCCGTACGGCTGGCGCTACGACGCGAGCTCCTCGGGCGACTTCCAGCTGTGGCCGTCCAAGATCGACGGCATCTGGAACTTCCCCCTCCAGCTGGTCCCGCTCCAGGGCAAGGAGGTGCAGGTCCTCTCCATGGACTTCAACTTCCTCTACAACCAGTCCGGCGACAGCACCCAGGGCGACCCGTCGAAGTTCGCCGCGTGGCGGGACCAGGTCCGCGGCTCCTACATGAACGGCTTCAACCGCGTCTACAACGGCAGCCGGGCCCCGATGTTCATCGGCAACCACTTCGAGGACTGGAACGGCGGCATCTACATGAAGGCCGTCGAGGACGTCATGAAGGACGTCTGCAACCGCCAGGACGTGCGCTGCGCCTCGTTCCGGGAAGTGGCGGACTGGATGGACGCCCAGGACCCCAAGGTCCTGGCCCAGCTGCGGATGCTCGACCCGGCGCAGGCACCGGACTGGAAGGCCGTCGTCAAGTAGGACCGCCGGCGGCGGAAGGCCGAGGGGCCGGGCGGATTCCACCGCCCGGCCCCTCGGCCTTCCCCCGCTTCTCCCTGCTTCTCTCCCTACTTCACGGCCTTCGCGTAGTCCGCCCACAGGCCGAGCGCCCGCGCGCTGCCCGGCGTCGTGGGGGCGTCGCCGCCCAGCCCGGTCAGCGGCAGCGGGATCAGGTCCAGCAGCGACATCCGGTAGACCACCACGGCCGTGGTCTCCTGCGCGGTGCTGCCCACGAACCAGCCCGCCGTGTTCGCCGCCGTCGTGCCCGTCTTGCCCGCCGCTCCCGGCTGGGCCTTGGCGGCGGCCTTGGCCGAGCCGTCGCTGACGGCCGCGCGCAGCGCGTCCGACACCGTCCGGGCGGTCTTCTGCGACATCGCCTTGGCCGCCTTCGGCGGGTCGAGCGGCACGGCGGCGCCGGCCCGGGTCGCCGAGCGCACCGAATAGGGGTCGGTGTGCATGCCGTCCGCCGCGAAGGTCTGGTAGGCCCCCGCGATCCGGATCGCGCTGGGCTTGGAGTTCTCCCCGAGCGCGAAGGTGGGGATCCGCGGCCCGAGGCTCGACGGGAGCAGCCCGGAACGCTCGGCGTACGCCTCCACCCGGTCGACCCCGACGTCGATGCCGAGCTGGAGCATGGGGGTGTTGACGGAGTTGGCGACGGCCTGCTGCAGGGTGATCTGCCCCCAGCTGCGGTCGCCCTCGTTGTGCCCCTTGAGCACCTTGCCGCTGCGGTCCCAGTACGGGCCCTCGGGCGTCTGCACGGTCGCCTGGTCGTTGCCGTCGTAGACGCTGGAGGCGGAGACGGGCGTACGGGCCCGGCCGCGCGTGCGCACCACCCCGTCCTCCAGCGCGGCGGCGTAGACGAAGGGCGTGAGCACCGTGCCGGCCGGGATCGTCGTCGCGTTCGCCTCGTTGAAGCCCTGCTTCAGGTAGTCCGGGCCGCCGTACACGGCCAGCAGCCGGCCGTCCTTGGCCACGCTGGCCGCGCCGATCTTCGCGAACTTGTCGGTGTCGGGACGCTTGTCGGGGTCGAAGTCCTTCTGCGCCTGCTGGACCGCCGCGGTCAGGGCGGCCATCCGGTTCTTGTCGAAGGTCGTGTAGATCTGGTAGCCGCCGAGGTCGAAGTCGGACTCCTTGAGGTGCCCGGCCTTGATCGCGTACGCCTTGGCCATCTCCACCAGGTAGCCGTTCTGCGCTCCGGGCATGCCCACGAGGGAGGCGTCCGAGGGCTCGGGGAACTTCGTGTAGGTCGCGCGCTCGGCGGGGGAGAGGTGGCCGGTCTCGACCATGCGGTCCAGGATCCAGCTCCAGCGCTCGACTGCGCGGGCGTGGTTCTCCTTGCCGAGCGTGGGGTCGAACAGGCCGGCGCCCTTGAGGAGGGAGGCGAGGAAGGCGCCCTCGCTGGCGTTGAGCTGGGAGACGTCCTTGCCGTAGTACGCCTGGGAGGCGCGCTGGATGCCGTAGGTGCCGCGCCCGAACCAGCTCGTGTTGAGGTAGTCCTCCAGGATCTGCTTCTTGCCCGCGCGGCTGTCCAGCTTCACGGCGAGCAGCAGCTCGGTGAACTTGCGGGACAGGGTGCGGTCCTGGTTCAGGTAGGCGTTCTTCACGTACTGCTGGGTGATGGTGGACCCGCCCTGGGTCTCGCCGCCCGTCAGCGCGGCGCGCACGGCGCGCAGCACGCCGGAGGGGGAGACTCCGGGGTCGGAGTAGAAGCTGGCGTTCTCGGCCGCCAGGACGGCCCCCTGGACCTTCTCGGGGACCTTCTCCAGCGGCATCTCCTGCCGCTGGACCCAGCCCGTGCGGGCCATGGTGGACCCGTCGGACCAGTAGTAGACGTTGTCCTGCTGCTTGGCGAAAGAGTTGAGATCGTCCGGTATGTCCGTTACTGCATAGGCGATTCCGACGAAGCCGACCATTCCGACGAAGAGGTACAGGACGGCGCCGAGCCACTGGCGGCCGGAGGGTATCCACCTGCGCCAGCCGCTGCGCCCCGGCCGCGGGTACGCCGGACGCAGGCGCCGCAGCAGTGGGTGCGCCTTGGCGAGGACCGGTCCGAGGGCGGGTGCGAGGCGGTCCGCCAGGCCGGAACCGGAAGCCGCCCGACGGCTCCCGGCCTTCCTGCGGCGGCCCGCGGGGGCCGCGCCGCCGCCCTTCGGGGCTGCGCGCCTGCCTCGTGATCGCCCTCTCGAGGGCATGTCCTGCCTGCTCACTCCGTATCCCCCCGTGCTCCGCTTCCGCCTACAGCCTAGATGCATTTCCTGTGAAGAACGTGAGGAGGTGGTGGGAACCGGAGGGTGGTGCCGGTGCGTCTCGCGATGCGGAAGCGGAGTCGGGGCGCCCGGCGTGTGGGGCGATCATTGCCGGGCAACGGGGGACGAAACGGAACGCGGCCACAGCGTCGCCCAGTTGTGCGAAGATTCCGTCCTCCCGGTCCGTGTGGACCGGGTGACAAGGGGATGCACAGTGATACCTAAGAGGTTCAGGCTGGCCGCCATCGGGGCCCTGACCGTGGCCATAGCGTCCGGCAGCCTGTTCGCCTACTCCGCGAGCGCGGGCACGACGGAGGAAGCCGACCGCGCCACCGCGGACGCCTTCGGCCGCATAGCCGACGACGTGCTCTCGCAGCGCACGCAGGCCCTGGTCGACGGCCACGTGAAGCACCGTGAGGGGGGACCTTCCGGCAAGAAGAAGGCCCGCCTGTCGGACAAGCTGAAGAAGGACGAGGACGCGGCGATCGCGTCGCTCAAGTCCCGCAAGACCCGTCTCGCGGAGCTCGGTGAGGCCTACACGGCCGCCGACACCCGCGTCGTGGTGGAGAAGGCGACCATCACCGGCGGCAAGGCGACCGTCCAGGTCACCGAGCAGACCACGCTCACCTACAAGAAGGTGCGCGGGGACGAACCGGACACCACGGACTTCAAGACGCGGTACGAGCTGACGCTGTCGGGCAAGAAGGGCGGCTCCTGGGAGCTGAACTCCATCAAGTCCCAGGACAGCGCCAACGCCCCCGTCGCGGTCAACGAGCCCGTGGCCGCCAAGGTCGCCGCCACCGTCAAGGACGACGGCAACCAGTACCCGGACGGCACGCCCGCGTCCACGAAGTACCCCGCCCCGGCGCCCAAGCCCAAGACGCTGACCGGCGGCGCGTACGACTACAACGCCATGGCGAAGTACGCGGAGAAGTACTGGAGCAACTACAACCCGGCCTACCGGAAGTTCAACGGCGCCGGCGGTGACTGCACCAACTTCATCAGCCAGGCGCTGAAGGCCGGCGGCTGGAAGCCCGTCCCGGGCACCTCCTCGGACTACCGCAACTGGTGGTACGACGGCACGCGCCAGTCCGACTCCTGGGTCGGGGCGAACGAGTGGGCCTGGTTCACGCTCTCCAACGAGCGGGCCGCGAACCTGGCGAACGTGTACCAGATGGACATCGGCGACATCCTGCAGGTCGACTTCAACAAGGACGGGTCCAAGGACCACTCCATGATCGTCAGCTACCGCAGCCGTGCGGGGATGCCGTACCTCACGTACCACTCCACCAACACGTACCGCAAGTCGCTCGCGAGCATCATCGCGTCCTACCCGGACGCGCGCTACTTCGCGTACCGCACCTGACGGTCGTCACCCGAGCCCCTCCCGCCGGCGGAACACTCCCCGGCGGGAGGGGCTTTTTCGTGCCCCGAACGGCCGAATGGCCGAATGTCGTCATTGACCGCGCCAAACCTCCCATGCATCAAGATCACTGCATCGAGGTAATGCCACCGGTGTTTCAAGGTCATCCGGGCGAAGTGGCCGTTACTGTCAGCCGAGATCTGGACGGATTCCCGGATATTCGCCCCCTTTTTCCTTTTCACCGGTGACGTGCGCTTATGTACGCCGCCGAGCTTTACTAAGGAGAGCTCGTCGCATGACCGTTGAAAGCAGCCCGGAAGCCCAGCTGGATCCGCCGCAGCAGTCCAGCCTGAGCACGGCCGCCGCCCGCAACCTTGCCAGCACCACCAAGTCCGCCCCGCAGATGCAGGAGATCACCTCCCGGTGGCTGCTGCGCAGCCTCCCGTGGGTGGAGACCAAGGGCGGCGCCTACCGGGTGAACCGCCGCCTGAGCTACACCGTCGGCGACGGGCGGATCGAATTCGTCCAGGACGGCGCCTCGGTCCGCGTGATCCCCCAGGAGCTCGGCGAACTCGCCCTGCTGCGCGGCTTCGACGACCTGGAGGTGCTGACCGCGATCGCCGGCCGGTGCGTCCAGCGCGACTTCCGCGCCGGCGAGGTGCTCGTCGAGCGCGGCGCCCCGGCCGACCAGATCCACATGATCGCCCACGGCCGGATCAGCCAGACCTCCATCGGCAAGTACGGCGACGAGGTCGCCATCGCCACCCTCGCCGACGGCGACCGCTTCGGCGAGAACGCCCTGCTCGACGGCGACGCGGGCTGGGACTACACCGCCACCGCGGAGACCCCCGGCACCCTGCTCACCCTCTCCCGCAGCGAGTTCGCCGCCGTACTGGCCTCGGCGCCGACCCTCCAGGCCCACATCCAGGAGTTCAGCTCGCTCCCGCAGCAGCGGCAGAACCGTCACGGCGAGGCCGAGATCGCCCTGTCCGCCGGCCACACCGGCGAGTACGAACTCCCCACCGCCTTCGTGGACTACGAGCTCAAGCCCCGCGAGTACGAGCTCTCCGTCGCGCAGACCGTCCTGCGGGTCCACACCAGGGTCGCCGACCTCTACAACGGGCCGCACAACCAGACCGAGGAACAGCTCAGGCTCACCATCGAGGCGCTGCGCGAGCGCCAGGAGCACGAGCTGATCAACAACCGCGAGTTCGGCCTGCTCCACAACGCCGACTTCAAGCAGCGGATCCAGACCCACTCCGGCCCGCCCACCCCGGACGACCTCGACGAACTGCTCTGCCGCCGCCGCGGAACCAAGTTCCTCTTCGCCCACCCCAAGACGATCGCGGCCATCGGGCGCGAGTTCAACGCGCGCGGGCTCTACCCGGACCACGTCGACGTCGGCGGCCAGCAGGTCCCGGCCTGGCGGGGCGTGCCGATCCTGCCCTGCAACAAGATCCCGATCAGCAAGGAGAACACCAGCTCCATCCTCGCCATGCGTACCGGCGAGGACAACCAGGGCGTCATCGGCCTGCGGCAGACCGGTCTGCCCGAGGAGTACGAGCCGGGCCTGTCGGTGCGCTTCATGGGCATCAACGAGCAGGCGATCATCTCCTACCTGGTCACCACCTACTACTCCGCGGCCATCCTGGTGCCCGACGCCCTCGGCGTCCTGGAGAACGTACAGATCGCCCGCAGGCGCGACTAGAGGACCTGCCCACCGGCCGCGACACCCGGCACACCCCGGGCCCGGCCGAGCACGCCCGGGATCCGGGCCACCTCACCCACCTCACCAAGGAGCCACGGATGCCCGATCCCGGGCCTTCCCCTCTGCAGTCGAGCCTGCCCTCCGCCGCCGCGCACTTCGGCGCGCACGTCCTCGCCGACACCCTGGCCCTGGGCCGGGCCCCGGCCGACGCCCCGGTCGCGGAAGCCGCCGCGGCCCGGGCCGTCCCCGAAGCCGCGGTGGCCGCGACGCCCGTCGTCACGGCCCCCGCCGCCACCCGGCCCGCCCTGCCGTCCGCGCCCGTCCTGCCCTTCGGCACCCACACCCCCGCCGCGGCCGCCCCCGCGGCGGGGGACGGAGAGGGAACGGTACGGCAGGCCGGCGGGGCCCTGGAGCGGATCATCCGCGGGCCCAGCGGCCTGGGCACCACCGCCCTCCACCTCGCCCCGTACGCGGAACCGCAGGCACCCCCCGCGCCGGTGGACGCCCTGCACATCCCCGGGCTCTACTACCACCCGGTCCCGGAACCCGACCCGGCGCGGGTGGCCGAGCTCAGCCGCCGGATCAAGGCCTGGGCGCTGGACGAGATCCAGCTCTACCCGGACGACTGGGAGGGCGAGTTCGACGGCTTCTCCACCGGCCGCTACATGGTCGCCTGCCACCCGGACGCCCCGACCATCGAGCACCTGATGATCGCCGCCCGGCTGATGGTCGCCGAGAACGCGGTCGACGACATGTACTGCGAGGACCACGGGGGTTCGCCGATCGGCCTCGGCGGCCGGCTGCTGCTGGCGCACAGCGCCCTCGACCCCCTGCACACCACCAAGGAGTACCACCCCCGCTGGGCGGAGTCGCTCCACGAGGACGCCCCGCGGCGCTCCTACCGCTCCGCCATGGAGTACTTCGTCCAGCAGTCGACGCCCTCCCAGGCCGACCGCTTCCGGCACGACATGGCCCGGCTGCACATGGGCTACCTCGCCGAGGCCGCCTGGGCGCAGACGGACCACATGCCCGAGGTGTGGGAGTACCTCGTCATGCGGCAGTTCAACAACTTCCGGCCGTGCCCCACCATCACGGACACCGTCGGCGGATACGAGCTGCCCACCGACCTGCACGCCCAGCCCGCGATGCAGCGCGTCCTCGCACTCGCCGGCAATGTCAGCACCATCGTCAACGACCTCTACTCGTACACCAAGGAACTCTCCAGCCCCGGGCGCCACTTGAACCTGCCCGTGGTGATCGCCGAACGCGAGGGAGTCTCCGACCGGGAGGGCTACCTCAAGGCGATCGAGGTCCACAACGAACTCATGCACGAGTTCGAAGCCGAGACCGCCGCCCTGGCCGCCGCCTGCCCCGTACCGAGCGTGCTGCGCTTCCTGCGGGGGGTGGCCGTGTGGGTCGACGGCAACCACTACTGGCACCAGACGAACACCTATCGCTACAGCCTGCCCGATTTCTGGTAAGGACGGACTTATTCGTGACCAGCACTGATTTCACCACCGCCACCCCCTCCGTCGGCTCCGTGCTCATCCCCGCGCCGACGACGCCCTACCAGGGCGACATCGCCCGTTACTGGAACAACGAGGCCCGGCCCGTCAACCTCCGCCTGGGCGACGTCGACGGCCTCTACCACCACCACTACGGCATCGGCGACATCGACCACGCCGCCCTCGGCGACACCGAGGACAGCGAATACGAGAAGAAGCTGATCGCCGAACTGCACCGGCTGGAGTCGGCCCAGGCCGAGCTGCTCCTGGACCACCTCGGCCCGATCGGCCGCGAGGACACCCTCGTCGACGCCGGCTGCGGCCGCGGCGGCTCGATGGTGATGGCCCACCAGCGCTTCGGCTGCAAGGTCGAGGGCGTCACCCTGTCGGCCAAGCAGGCCGACTTCGCCAACCAGCGCGCCCGCGAACTCGGCATCGAGGACCACGTCCGCGCCCGCGTCTGCAACATGCTCAACACCCCCTTCGAGACGGGCCGGGCCGCGGCCTCGTGGAACAACGAGTCGAGCATGTACGTCGACCTCCACGACCTGTTCGCCGAGCACTCCCGGGTCCTCGCCGTCGGCGGCCGCTACGTCACCATCACCGGCTGCTGGAACCCGCGTTACGGCCAGCCCTCCAAGTGGGTCTCCCAGATCAACGCGCACTTCGAGTGCAACATCCACTCCCGCCGCGAGTACCTGCGGGCCATGGCCGACAACCGCCTCGTACCGCAGGCCGTCATCGACC
This sequence comes from Streptomyces sp. NBC_00158, assembly GCF_045160885.1. NCBI lineage: Bacteria > Bacillati > Actinomycetota > Actinomycetes > Kitasatosporales > Streptomycetaceae > Streptomyces > Streptomyces sp. NBC_00158. Next base: position 640,770 of record NZ_CP108161.1, on the reverse strand, counting down.
TGACCCCCGACACGCTGCCCTACTGGAAGCTCCGGGCGACGTCCTCCCTGGTCACCGGTATCGAGGAGGCGTTCATCAAGTCCTATGAGGACGGCTCCTTCCAGTACGTCCTGATCGCCGCCGACCGCGTCTGACAGGATCCGGGCGGGCTCCGACCGGGCCCGCCGCCGCACACCGGAGGGGCCGGGACCGTCAGCCGACGGACCCGGCCCCTCCCGGGCATGTGACCATGGCCCCCGGTACATCCGCACCACCTGGGGGAAGCATGTCCACCCGCACCACCGCCGCGCGCTCTCTCGCCGCCGCGCTCGCAGCGCTGTTCGTCCTGGCCGGCTGCACTTCACCGGACAAGGACCCGAAGGCGGCGGGCGGTTCCCCGGCGGCCGTGGCGGCACCGCCCGCGCCGGGCGGCACCGGGGGCGGGTACGAGGGGCCCCGCCCGCAGGACCAGAACCTGCTGGCCTGGACCGGCGACCCGAACGACGCGGGGCACGTCACCGCCCAGTCGGCGGCCGGCGTCGGAGGCCGCGTCACCCTGGTCCGGGTGGTCCTGCGCCAGGAGATCACCTGGTCGAACATCTGGCTGGGGCTGGCCGGCCTCGACCCCAACGCCCAGCTCTCCAACTGCTACCTGGGCGTGTACGACGCCACCGGCACCCTGCGCGCGGCCACCCCGGACGTCTCCCCCCAGCTGATGACCGATCCGGTCGCGAAGCCGCTCGCCCTCGCCAAGCCGTTCACCGCCGCCCCCGGGACCTACTTCATCGCCCTCCTGCTCAACGGCAACTGGGCCACCAACGCCCTCACCCTGAAGTCCACGGGAGCCGGCATCTCGGTCAACGCGGGCCTCACGCCGCCCAACCTGCGCTACAGCACCATCCTGACCGGCCAGAACTCCCTGCCGGCGAGCGTGAACCTCGGTGAGCAGTCCACCAGCACCATCAACACCGGCTGGGCCAGCCAGTGGTACGGGATCTCCTGAGCCCCTGAGCCCCTGAGCCCCTGAGCCCCTGAGCCCCTGAGCCCCTGAGCCGCACCCCGCTTCCCGCCGCCCGGCCGGAGTCGGGCGGCGGGAAGCGGGCGGCGGACTCAGGCCGGTACGGCCTCGGAGCGCGCCCCGCGGGCGGGCGGGGCCAGCCGGCCCGTACGGTCGAGGCCGTACAGCGCGGCCGTGCAGCCGAGGCCCAGGACGAACAGCGCCAGCCAGGGCAGCGCGGACATCCCGGCGGCGCGGGCCGCGTCCAGCGCCGCCCCCGTGAGCAGGTTGCCCACGGCGATGCCGACCCCGCACACCGTGTTGTACAGCCCGTAGTGCGTGGCGACCAGACGGTCCCCGCAGAGGCGGACGATGGTGTCCATCTCGAACGGGTAGGCGATCATCGTCCCCACGGCCAGCAGCAGCGCCGCCAGTACCGGCGGCACCGCCGCCAGCAGCCGCGTCCCCAGCTGCGACGCGGGCACGGGCACCGCCGTGGCCGCCAGCAGGGGCAGGAAGGCCGCCCCCATGACCAGCAGCCCCCAGGCCAGCGCCCGGCCCGGCTCCAGCCGGGCCTTGCACCAGGCGGTGACCCGGGTCTGGAAGAGGATCGTGCTCAGCCCGGACACCGCGAAGAGCACCGCCACCGCGGCCGTGCCGAAGCCGCCCTCGCCGCCGACGCGCCGGACCTCCAGCGGCAGCGCCATGTAGACCTGGAAGGTCATCACGTACGAGCCGACCATCGCCACCGAGAACAGCAGGAACGGCCGGTTGGCGAGGATCCCGCGCCACTGGACGAGCACCCCCTCCCGGGGGCCCTCGGAGCGGGCGGCGGCGTCGTTGCCCCGGCGGGCGGGCAGCGCCCGGATCTGCACGATGCTCAGCACCGCGAAGATCCCGGCCGCCACCAGGCAGGTGACGCGGAAGTCCACGCCCGTCAGCACCATGCCCACCAGCGGGCCCAGCAGGATGCCCGCCTGGTAGAAGACGTTGAACAGGGCGAAGGCCTCCACCCGGCGTTCGCCCGCGTCGGCCGCCAGGTAGGCCCGGGTGGCCGGGTTGAACAGGGCCCCGGCCAGCCCGGTCGCCGCGGAGGCGGCGATCAGTGCCGGGACCGAGTCGACCAGCCCGAGGGTCGCGAACCCGGCGATGCGCAGCGCGAGCCCGGTGATGATCATCGGCTTGTAGCCGAGGCGGTCGGCGAGGGTGCCGCCGATCAGGAACATGCCCTGCTGGCTGAAGTTGCGCACGCCGAGGATGAGTCCGACCGTCCAGCCGGCCAGCCCGAGCGGGCCGGCCAGGTGCGTGGCGAGGTAGGGCATGAGCATGTAGAAGCCGAGGTTGATGGTGAACTGGTTCACCATCAGCAGCTGGACGCTGCGCTCGTACGTACGGACCTGCGCGAGGGTGCCCTTCATCAGGCGGGAACCTCCGACGCGCGCAGGGTCAGCGGGTCGACCACGCTCGCGCAGCGGGTCCAGCGGGTGACCTCCTTCTCGTCCAGGCGGCCGATCGTGTCGGGCTCGGCGGCCGGCGGGGAGTCCAGCAGTCCGTGCGCGGCGCAGTAGTCGTCGTCGTACACCGTGCCCAGGTAGCGCTGCGGTCCGTCGGGGAAGACGGCGGCGATCCGGGTGTCCTCGGGCAGGGTGCGGGCCAGCCAGCCTGCCACCAGGGCGACCGCGCCGACGCTCCAGCCGCCGGCGGCGTAGTGGGAGGCGGCGAGCTGGCGGCAGGTCCACACGGCCTCGCCCGGGGCGACCCAGTGCACCTCGGAGAACTGCTCGTAGGCGACGTTGCGCGGGTAGATGCTCGAACCGAGGCCGCGCATCAGGCGGGTCCGCGCGGGCTGGCCGAAGATGGTGGATCCGACGGTGTCCACCCCCACCAGCTTCAGGTCGGGGTAGAGCTGGCGCAGCACGCGGGAGACGCCCGCCGAGTGGCCGCCGGTGCCGACGCTGCACACCAGGACGTCGATGTGGCGCAGCTCGGTGGCCAGTTCGAGGGCCAGCGGGGTGTAGGCGGTGGTGTTGTCCGGGTTGTTGTACTGGTCCGGGCACCAGGAGTCGGGGTGCTGCGCCAGCAGCTGGGTGACGCGGTCGCGGCGGGCCTGCTGCCAGCCGCCGGTGGGGTGCGGTTCGGAGACGACGTTGACCTGCGCCCCGTACGCCGTCAGCAGGCGGGTCATCGACGATTCCAGGCCCGGGTCGGTGACCAGCGTGACGGGGTGCCCGTGGACCATGCCGGCCAGGGCGAGGCCGAGGCCGAGGGTGCCGCTGGTGGACTCGATGATCCGGGCGCCCGGCTTCAGCTCGCCCCGGGCGCGGGCCCGTTCGACCATGTGCAGGCCGGGACGGTCCTTGATGCCGCCGGGGTTGAAGCCTTCGAGCTTCGCCCAGAAGCCGCGTCCCGCCGGGGCCAGGGGCTCCGACACGCGCAGCAGGGGGGTGTTGCCGACCAGCCCGGAGAGGCCGGAGCGGGCGGGGGGAGTGACGTCGGTGGCCGAAGAATGCATTGTTCCGCTCTCGTTTGATGGTGGTTCGGTGGTCGCGCTCGTGGGAATGCCGAGCCTGGGCAGGGCAGGGTCCGCCCGTTGGGGGCATACGTCAGCCGTTGCGAACGGGCTTACGGGAGCGGACTAGAGCCGCCATCGACAGACGATGGTCAGAGTGGAACGTCCTGAGCGGGCTGGGGCCGGTCCGGCGGAGCCCGGGGGCGCCGCCCTGGCGCCGACCGCACCGTCGTCCGCGTCGGCCGAGGGCCGTGCGGGAGCGGCGGACAGGGGGGCCGGCCCCTGGCCGGTGGGGGCGGGGTCGGAGGAGGCGCAGCTGGACCCGTGGCCGGGATGCGGGTGCGCGTGGCCCAGGGGCTCTGCAGGCGCGGTCGGCCCGGGCTCCAGCGCGGCTCCGGCGGCCGGCGAGCCGTAGGCGACGTCGGCGTGCCCGTGAGAGGAGCAGGCGAGGGCCGCGAGGAGCAGCGCGCAGAGCATGCCCGTGACCAGCATGCGGTACCAGGGCGAATCGTGACGTAAGGGGCGTGCGTGGGGATGGGTGGACAAGGTTCCTCCGTGCGGCGGGCACCCCGGGGCCCGGGCGGGCTGGGGGTGGCGGGGATCGCGGGACGGGCCCGGAGGGATCCCGGGTCCAGGCCGTGTTCTTCGGATCGCGCCGGCCCGGCGTGATCCGAAGACGCTGCCTACACCTGGAGGACGGCGGAGGTCGCGTGGTGTGCCGAGGGGGCGGGTCCGGCCGGGTTGCGGGCCGGGCCGGGGTGGCCGACGGTGTCCCGGTGGGCCGCGGGTGCGGGCCGGGCGACGGTCGCCGCCGGGGGAGCTGAGGCCGCGTCCGCCGACGGGGCCGCACGGTGGGGCACGGGGGCGCAGTCGTGGACCGGGTGGGAGGGGTGGTGGTCGGCGGGGGTCGCCGATGCCGGGGTCGCGGTGCCGGTGGCGGCCGTCGCCTGGGCGGCGGACGCCGTGGTGGAGGTGGCGTGGGCGGAGCCGTGCGGGCCGGAGCCGTGTGCGCAGAGCAGGCCGAGCAGCACCAGGGTCAGCCCGAGCAGGTGCAGCAGGCCCGCGGGGATGCGGGGATGCGGCGTACGGGGGGACCTGGCTGTGACCACGCTGTGATCTTAGCTTGTCCCCCGCGTGATGCGAGCTCCCGAACCGGACAATCGCCGACCGCTTCCCGGCCGGTGTCCGGCAGGAGGGCTCAGCCGGCCAGTTCCCGCGCGTCCAGGGGGAGGTGCCAGGCGTTGCGGCGGCGCACCGTGTGCAGCTGGGCCTCCAGTGGGTTCGGCGGTACGACGAGCACGGGGCACGGAGCCTTCGCCAGGCAGTGCCGGGCCACCGAGGGCCACAGGGCGCCCAGCGGCCGGCCCCGGCGGCCCGCGCCGACCACCAGCAGGTCGTCCGCGTCCCGTACGGCGTCGACCAGCACGGCCCGCGGGGTGCCGCGTACGATCTGCGCCGTCATGCGGACGCCCGGGCCGCCCCGCCCGAAGGCGGTGACCACGGCGTCGCGCAGCCGTGCGGCCGCCGCGTCCCGGTACTCGGGGTAGGGGGCGCAGGCGCAGGAGCCCCGGGCGGCCGGCCCCCCGCCCGGCGTCTGCCAGGCCAGCACCGCCCACAGCTCGGCCCCGCGCAACCGGGCCTCGTCGGCGGCCCGGTGCAGGGCCGTCAGACTTCCGGGCCCGCCGCTCACTCCCGCAACCACCCGTCGTCCGCCCACCGCCGGCCCCTCCCGCGTCGCCGCCAACCGTCCGGCTTCCATTGAACGCCCGTCGGCGCCGCCCGTACGTCAGCGGTGCGTATGGACCCGGTCGGCGGGCGTCAAATTCCCGTCAGGAGACGGCGGGCGCGGCGGCCGGGAGGACGGCCCGCAGGCGGGCGCCGCGCTCCGAGGGCTCGGCGGTGAGGCTGCCGCCGTGATGGGCGGTCAGGTCGCGGGCGATCGCCAGGCCCAGGCCGGCCCCGCCGTGGTCGCGGCTGCGGGCGTCGTCGAGCCGGGTGAACCGCTCGAAGACCCGCTCCCGGTCGGCGGGCGGGATGCCGGGACCGTCGTCGAGCACCTCCAGGACGGCGGTCCGCGTCCCGTCGCCGTCGCCGGCGGTGCGCAGGACGACCTCGACCCGCCGGTCGGCGAACCGCTGGGCGTTGTCGAGCAGGTTGGTGACCACCCGGGTCAGCCACAGTTCGCTGCCCTCCACCTCCACCCCGGCCGCCAGCTCCGTGCGTACGGGCACCCGGTCGCCCAAGCGTCCCGCCACCGCGGAACCCACCAGGGCGCCGAGGTCCAGCCGGGCCGCCGCTACGGGCTGCGCGGCGTCGAGCCGGGCCAGCAGGAGCAGGTCGGAGGCCAGGTGCTGGAGCCGCTCGGTGTCCTCCAGCGCCCCGCCGATGAGCTCCGGCCACAGCTCCGGGTCCCGGACGGCCAGGGCCACCTCCAGCTGGGTGCGGAGCACGGTGATCGGGCTGCGCAGTTCGTGGGAGGCGTCGGCGATGAACTGGCGCTGGCGCTGCCCGGAGGACTCCAGCCGGTCCAGCGTGGCGTTCACCGTCTCGGCGAGGCGGGCCACCTCGTCGCGGGTCGGGGGTACCGGGACCCGGCGGTGCAGGTCCCGGTCGGTGATCTCGGCGACCTCCGCGCGGATCGCCTCGACGGGCCGCAGGGCGCGGCCGGTCACCCGCCAGGTGACCAGGGCCACCGTGGCGAGGAGCAGCGGCCCGCCCACCGCGAGCGCGGCGGTGGTGGTGTCGTCGGCCGCGTCCACGTCGCGCAGGGAGGTGCCGACGTACACGGTGACCAGGCCCTGCGGGGTGTCCGTGGTGACCTGTACGACCCTGAGCCGGTGTTCGCCGCCCAGTGGCCGCACCCGCCAGGTGTGGAAGGCGGTTCCGGGCCCGGACGGCCCGCCGGGGCCGAGCGCGGGCGCGCCGGCCAGGTTCGGGGTGGCCCGCAGCACCCGGCCGCGGGCGCCCACCACCTGGACGAAGTCGGCGCCGGGCAGGGGTGCGCGCATCCGGTCCAGTCCGCCGGCGGCGGCGAGCCGGGCGATGGTGACGGCCTGCCGCTCGGCGTCGCGCTCGGCGTTGCGCAGCAGGTTGGCCCTCAGCAGCCCGAGCAGGGCGAACGAGGCCAGGGCGAGGGCCACCGCCACGACGGCGACGGCGCCGGCGGTGGCCCGGCCGCGGACGGTGGCGGGCCCGATCCGCCGCAGCAGGCGGCGCGCGGGTCCGCGTACGCGGCCGAACAGCCGGCGCACCGCACCGGGCGCCGCCGGGGCCGCCGCCTCAGCCACCGTCGGCCGCCAGCCGGTATCCGGCGCCGCGCACGGTCTCCAGGGCGGACCGGCCGAACGGCGCGTCGATCTTCCGGCGCACCGCGCTGACGTGCACCTCGACCACGTTCGGATCGCCGTCGAAGGCGCTGTCCCACACCTGTTCCAGGATCTCCCGCTTGGGCACCACCTCGCCGGCCCGCCGGGCCAGGCACTCCAGCACCGCGAACTCCCGCGCGGTCAGCCGTATCGGCGTCCCGCCCCGGGAGCACAGGTGGCGCGCCGGGTCGACCAGCAGGTCGCCGAACTCCATCGTCCGCGGGCCGCGGCGGCCCGTGCGCCGGCCCAGGGCGCGGAGCCGGGCGACGAGGACGAGGTAGGAGAAGGGCTTGGAGAGGAAGTCGTCGGCGCCGGTGTCCAGGGCCTCGGCCTCGTCGTACTCGCCGTCCTTCGCCGTCAGCATCAGGATCCCGGACTCGTTGCCGGCGGCGCGCAGCCGGGCGCAGACCCGGTAGCCGTTGAGGCCGGGCAGCATGATGTCGAGCACGATCAGGTCGTAATCGTGCTCGCAGGCCATCCACAGGCCCTGCGGCCCGTCGTGGGCCACGTCCACCGAGAAGCCCTCCGAACGGAGCCCCCGCTGGAGGGCGAGCGCCAGCCGTCGTTCGTCCTCCACCACCAGTACGCGCATGCCGCCCAGGGTCTCAGGTGGGCTCCGGGCTTTGCTGAAGGGGTCTTCAGGCGGCTTCAGGTGGGCTTCAGCATCGCCCCGGCATGCTCGGCGACGAGCCGGGTGCGGTGCCCGGTTGTGCCTGAGGAGTCCCGGTATGTCTGAGTCTTTCCCGCAGCCCGAGCAGCCCGAACAGCCGGCCGAGCAGCCCACCGAGCAGCCCGCGAAGCCCGCGCGCAAGGGCCTGGGCGGCGTGGTACCCCGGGGCACGGGCGCGCGCTGGGCGGTCGCCGTCGGCGCGGCCGCGGTGATCGTGGGCGGCGGGGCGACGGCGGTGGCCGTGGCCGGCCACCACCACGGCCACGCGGACCGGGCCCGCCACCTCGTCCGCCCGGAACCGGGCCGCCCGCACGCCCCCGGGGGCGGGCACGAGGCCGAGCCGAAGATCCGCGACGGCGCCGGCCCCGCGCGCGGCGGCTTCGCCGGGCACGGCCGGGCCCGGGCCCAGGCCCCCGCGCCGCTGCCCGCGCTGCCCATCGGCCAGGCGGCGGAGAAGGCGGCCGCGGCGGTGGAGGGCGGCAAGGTCGAGGCCCTGCGCGCGGTCGCCCAGCAGGGCGGCGGCAGCGCCTGGCGCGCGGTGGTCCTCGGCCCGGACGGCGTCCGCCACGCGGTGACCGTGTCCGGTTCCGACGGCACCATCACCGCGAACACCCCGCTGAACGCCCGGGGCGGCACGTCCGCGAGGTGACCCCGCCCGCCGGGGGCCTCGCGGGGGCCGCCGGTACGGGGACGCCGCCGGGTACTCGGCCGGTCCGCCCCCCCGGCCCCGTGCGGGGCGGGATCTCGGCGCGGCCGCCCGGCCCCGTCGGTGCCCGTCGGTCGGAGCGCCCGCAGCCCCGGGCCGGCGCCGGGAGGCGGGTCCGGGATCCCGTGCGCCCCCCGGGTGTCGCGGGCGCTCCCTGGGGGCGGGTGCGGGGCGGGGGCCGGGCGGGGTTTGCTGGGCGGATGGCTGACGGTCCCTGCGAGGTACTGCTCATCGGCGGCCGGTCCGGCGTCGGGAAGTCCACGGTCGGCTGGGAGGTCTCGGTGCGGCTGCGCGCCGCCCGGATCGCCCACTGCCTGGTGGAGGGCGACAACCTCGACCAGGCGCACCCCGCCCCGCCCGGCGACCCCGACCGGTCCCGGCTGACCGAAGCCAACCTGGCCGCGCTCTGGCGTAACTACACCGCCCTCGGCCAGCGCAGACTCATCTACACCAACACCGTCTCCGTCCTGGAACCCGGCCTGGTCACCCGTGCGATGGGCGGCAGCCCCCGCGTCATCGGGGTCCTCCTCACCGCCGCCGACGCCACCGCCGCCCGCCGCCTCGCCGTCCGCGAGACCGGCAGCCGGTTCGATGCCCACGTGACCCGCGGCGAGCTGATGTCCCGGCGGCTGGAGGCCGCCGCGCCGCCCTGGGTGGTCAGGGTCTCCACCGACGGCCGCTCCGTCACCGACATCGCCCGCGACGTCGTCGACCTGACCGGCTGGGCCGGAGAGGACGGGCCATGACCGTCTTCCGATGCGCCGGCTGCGGTACGGCCGTCACCGCCGAGCTCGACGAGGTGCCCCTCCCGGGGGAGGGCCCGCTGCCCTACGAGGCCGAGGGCGAGTGCCCGCCCCGCATCCCGCCGGGCGGCTTCGCGTACGACCCGGAGCCCTCCGCCTTCTCCTGGGTGCCCCACACCTCACCGACCTCGTACCGGATGCCGGCCGGCCCGACCGGCAGCATCGTCATCGGCCCCGACGACGTCCGGGGCATGACCCCCACCACCGACGCGGGGACCCGCGGCGGCTGCTGCGGCCCCGACGGCAGGGGCGGGCCGAACATGCTGTGCACCGGCTGCTCGGCCGCCCTCGCGATCGAGAGCGCCGACTGCTGGACCGTACGGCAGATCGTCCTCGACCCGCGCCGGGTGGTCGCGGACCCGTCCGCGCCGTGATGTCCGCTCCGCCGACCGCGCGCAGAATGAAGGGGAGCGGCGAGCCCCCCGCCCCCGCGCGGGCGGGTACCGGGACTCGGCGCGCCCCGGGCAGAGGAGGCATCCGGTGCCGTCGGAGCAGGCGGGGGGCTCGGGGGCTGCCGGTCCGATCCGGTCGGAGCCGGGCTCCCTGCTGGAACACGTGCCGGTGGCCGTCTTCGGCATGGACGCGGACGGCCGGATCCGCTTCTGGGGGCCCGGCGCGCAGGGGCTCTTCGGGCACGATGCCGCCGAGGTGCTGTCCCGGCCCGCCGCCACCCTCTTCCCCGAACCCCCCGACGGCACCCCCGGTTCCGCCGCCCGGCTGGCGGAACGGGCCACGGCCCTCGGGTACTGGCGGGTCCGGCTGCCGGCCCTGCACCGGGACGGCTCCGTCTTCGACTGCGGGTTCCGGGTCTTCCCCGTGGCAGGCTCCGCCGACGACCCGGTGATCATGGGGCTGGCCAGCAGGGGGGACGAGCTCGACCGGGTGAAGACCAACCTCGCCTTCCTCGACGCCCTCTTCGAGAGCTGCCCCATCGGCCTGGTCATGCTCGACCAGGACCTGCGCTACGTCCACCTCAACCAGGCCCTGGCCGACATGGACGGCCTGCCCGTCGCCGCCCACCTCGGCCGCGCCACCGACGAGATCATGCTCACCTCCGACGACGGCGAGTTCCAGCGCATGCTGCGCGCCGTCGCCGACGAGGGCCACCCCCTGGTCGGCGCCCTGGTGGGGCTGCGCACGCCCGGCCGCCCCGACCGCGACCAGGTGCGGTCGGTCAGCCTGTTCCCGCTCAGCCGGGCCGGGGAGACCCGCCCCGGGGTGGGCGGCCTGCTGGTGGACGTCACCGACCGGGAGCGGGCCCTGCTGGAGGCCACCGCGGCCCGCCGGCGCCTGGCCCTCCTGGACCGGGCCGCGGCCCGCGTCGGCACCACCCTGGACCTGGACACCACCGCCCGGGAGCTGGTCGAGGTGGCCGTACCGGACTTCTGCGACGGCTGCGTCGTCGAGCTGGTGGAGTGGATGAACCCCGCCGAGGCCTTCGACCCGGCGCTGCCCCTGTTCACCCGCCGCATCGCGTCCGGCACGGTGCTGCCGCCGCCCGCGCCCGAGCTGGTGGCCGGCGCGGAGCAGCTGTCGTATCCGCCGGGCTCCGGCATCCACCGCATGTTCGCCGCCGGCCGCCCGCTCTGCGTCCGGGTCGACGAGGAGTTCGCGGCCGGGGCCACCGACCGGCCCGGCCGGGCCCGGCTGCTCCTGGAGAGCGGCCTCGCCCGCATCGTCATCGCCCCGCTCGTCGCCCGGGGCACCGTGCAGGGCCTCGCCATGTTCGGGCGCTCGTCCGCCCGTCCCGACTTCACCGAACAGGACCTCAGCCTCGCCGGGGAACTCGCCTCCCGCGCCGCCCTGTGCCTGGACAACGCCCGCCTCTACAGCCGGGTCCAGGACATCGCCCTCACCCTCCAGCGCGCCCTGCTGCCGAGCGCCCTGGCCGGCAGCGAGCACGTGGCCATCGCCCACCGCTACCTGCCGGGCAGCCGCGCCACCGAGGTCGGCGGCGACTGGTACGACGTGATCGACCTGCCCGGAGGCCGGGTCGCGCTCGTCGTCGGCGACGTCATGGGACACGGGGTGCCCGCCGCCGCCTCCATGGGCAGGCTGCGCATCACCGCCAAGGCCCTGGCCCGCCACGGCCCGGAGCCCGAGCGGCTCCTCGGCGAACTCGACGCCTGCGCGCGGGAGTCCGGCATCGAGCTGGCCACCTGCGTCTACGTGGAGTACGACCCGCGCACCGGCCGCGCCCGCATCGCGAACGCCGGCCACCCCCCGCCCCTGCTGCGCCGCCCCGACGGCACCGTCGAGACCCTCGACGGCGGCCTCGGAGTCCCGCTCGGCGTCGGCGGGGTGCCGTTCCGCTCGGAGGACGCCCGCCTCCCCGACGGGGCCGTCCTCGCCCTCTACACCGACGGGCTCGTCGAGGCGCGCGGCCAGGACATCGAAGCCGGCCTGGACGCCCTGCGGGAACGGCTCGCGGCGGTCGAGGGCCCGTTGGAGGAGGAGGTGGACCGGGTCCTGTCGGCGCTGGTCCCCGACCCGGCCACCGACGACACGGTCCTGCTCCTGGCCCGGATCCGGCACGCGCGGTGAGCGGGGCCGGGGCCGGGCCGGTGTGTGTGGGTGGGGGGCTCAGTCCATGTGGAGGGCCGCCGCGAAGTCCATCTTGTCCTCCAGCCGGGCCAGGTCCCGCCCGGTGAGCGACTCGATCCGGGTGATCCGGTACCGCAGCGAGTTCACGTGCAGGTGCAGCGCCTCCCCGCAGCGGGCCCAGGAGCCGTCGTGCTCCAGGAACGAGCGGAGCGTCGGCACCAGTTCAGACTGGTGGCGCCGGTCGTACGCGTGCAGCGGCGCCAGCAGCCGGCGGCTGAACGCCCGCCGCACCTCGGCGGGGAGCAGCGGCAGCAGCGACATGACGTGCGCCGCCATGTCGCCGGTGCCGCGCACGGCGACCGGCTCCGCTCCCGGGCCGGCCGCCACCCGGCGGGCGCTGCGGGCCTCCGCCAGGGTGTGCCGCAGGTCGTCCGGTTCCGCCACCGGGTCGCCGAGCCCGAGGCTCAGCCGTTCGCCGCCGCGCAGCCCGCGCGGCAGGGCGCCGCACGCGGCCTCCCGGACCGCTTCCGGGGTCAGCTCCAGGCCCGCGGCCACGCGTACGAAGGCCACGGCCTCCCGCCCGTCGAGCGCGGCGGCGAGCCCGATCCGCGGGGCGGCGCCGGGGCCCAGGCACACCGGGTGCAGCAGCACCTCCTCCAGCAGGTCCCGTACCGGCGACGGCCCGTGGCCGCCCGGTACGCCGTCCAGCCGGGCCGCGACGGCCTGCCAGCGGGCCCCGCCGCCGGGCGCCTCGGCCGCGAGCAGCCCGGCGGCGTCCCGGACCTGCTCCCGCGCCCGGGCCCCCGTCGCGTCGGAGTCCAGCAGCCCGAGCAGCCGCCCGGCGGCCCGCCGGCGCGCGGCGCGGTCGGAGTCACGGCCGCCGCGCTCCACGGCGATCAGCCCGGCCAGCCGTTCCACCAGGCCGATGCGCTCGTCGTGCCAGTCCCCGCTGTCGGCCTCCACCGCGACGGCCCAGTCGGTCAGCGCGGGCCCGGCCCCCGGTACGGACCGCACCGGGAACAGGGAGTACGGCTGCCCGTGGGCCGCCGTGCGGTGCGGGGCGCGCCGGCCGGAGCGCTCGGCGGCCAGGAACCGCCCGGCCAGGGCCGTCGCCGTCCGCTCGGGCAGCGGCGGCCGGGCGCCCGCGATCAGCCGCCCGGTGGGGGACAGCACGTGGGCGCGCAGGTCCAGTTCGGACAGCAGCAGTTCGAGGAGCGCCCCCGTTCCGGCGCCGCTGCCCGGCCGGGAGGCCATCAGCCGCCGGTGCCGGTCCACCAGTGCGGCGAGGTTCCCGACCCGGGCGCCGCTGCGGCCGCGCGCCACGAACTCGGCGACGGGGCCGAAGGACACGTCCACGCCCACCGCGAACAGCGGCAGCCCGTGCCGCTCGCAGGCCCGCACCAGCTCGTCCGGCACGTTCCCGAACTCGGCCTCGCCCGCCCCGAGGGCGACGGCGCCCGCCTCCACGATGATCCGTACGAAGGCGTCGGCGCGCCCGAGGTCCGGCCGCAGCCACACCAGCCCCGACAGCACCAGGTCCCCGGGGGAGACGAACCGCCCCGGATCCGGCAGGTCGATGGTCACGGCGGCGAGCACGGGCCGCCGGAGCCCCTCCTCGCCGCCTCCGAGGTACTGGAACGGTGCCGGGCCGCCGGAGAGGATCACATCACGCAACTGCATGGCCACAGCCTGCCATGCGTGATCAAAGCCCCAACTGCCGCCCGAAGCAACCAAATGTGTACTACATCGACTCCAGCAGGCGGGCTGCCGCCTCGCGCATCTCCACCTTGCGGATCTTGCCGGTGACCGTCATCGGGAACTCGTCCACGACGTGGACGTAGCGAGGGATCTTGAAGTGGGCCAGGCGGCCCGAGCAGTACGCGCGGACCGCGTCCGCCGTCAGCGGCTCGGCCCCCTCGCGCATCCGCACCCAGGCCATCAGCTCCTCCCCGTACTTGGCGTCGGGGACGCCGATGACCTGCACGTCCAGGACGTCGGGGTGGCCGTGCAGGAACTCCTCGATCTCGCGCGGGTAGAGGTTCTCGCCGCCCCGGATGACCATGTCCTTGATCCGGCCCGTGATGCCCAGGTAGCCGTCCGCGTCCATGACCGCCAGGTCGCCGGTGTGCATCCAGCCCTCCCCGTCCACGGCCTCGGCGGTCTTCGCCGGCTCGCCCCAGTAGCCGAGCATCACCGAGTAGCCCCGGGTGCACAGCTCGCCCGGGGTGCCGCGCGGGACGGTGGCGCCGGTCTCCGGGTCGACGACCTTGACCTCCAGGTGCGGCCCGACCCGGCCCACCGTGGAGACCCGGCGTTCCACGGAGTCGTCCACCCGGGTCTGCGTGGACACCGGAGAGGTCTCCGTCATGCCGTAGCAGATGGAGACCCCGGTCATCCCCATCCGCTCGATCACCTCGTTCATCACCTCCACCGGGCAGGGCGAGCCCGCCATGATCCCGGTCCGCAGGCTCGACAGGTCGTAGCCGTCGAAGCCGGGCGCGGCCAGTTCGGCGATGAACATGGTCGGCACCCCGTACAGGGAGGTGCACGCCTCCGCCTCCACCGCCGCCAGGGTGGCCGCCGGGTCGAAGGCCGGCGCCGGGACCACCATCGCCGCGCCGTGGCTCGTGCACGCCAGGGCGCCCATGACCATGCCGAAGCAGTGGTAGAAGGGCACCGGTACGCAGACCCGGTCCCGCTCGGTGTAGCCGCACAGCTCCCCGACGAAGAAGCCGTTGTTGAGGATGTTGCGGTGGGAGAGGGTGGCGCCCTTGGGGAAGCCCGTGGTCCCCGAGGTGTACTGGATGTTGACCGGGTCCCCCGGGTCCAGGGCCGCGGCCGCCCGCGCCAGGTCCGCCGGGTCGCCCTGGGCGCCGCGCTCCAGCAGTGAGTCCCACCGCGGGCCGCCCAGCAGCACGGTGAACTCCAGGTCCGCGCAGCGCGGCCGGACCTCCTCGATCATCGCCGCGTAGTCCGAGCCCTTGAAGCTCTCCGCCGCGACCAGCAGCCGCGTCCCGGACTGCTTGAGCACGTACTCCAGCTCGTGCGACCGGTACGCCGGGTTGACCGTGACCAGGATCGCCCCGATCTTCGCGGTGGCGTACTGAACGAGGGTCCACTCGGCGCGGTTGGGGGCCCAGATGCCGACCCGGTCGCCCGCGGTGATGCCGAGGTCCAGCAGGCCGAGGGCGAGGGCGTCCACGTCCGCGGCCAGCTCCGCGTACGTCCACCGCCGTCCGGCGGCCACGTCGACGAGGGCGTCGCGGCCGGGGAAGCGGCGCACGGTGCGGTCGAGGTTGTCCCCGATCGTCTCGTCCAGCAGCGGGACCCCGGTGCTTCCTGACGCGTGACTGGGCGCGACCGACACGTGTGTACCTCCACGACTCTGTGGCCCGGCGGAGCCGGCGTGCGGCCATGATCCTCTTCCGCCGGCCGCCGGACCACCCCCCGGAGCACCCCATTCTTTCGAGCGTGTGTTCGAGGGCGGGGGTAGGCTGGTGCCATGCACGCACTCCAGGGCTCCCTCTTCGACCAGACCGACGAGATCCGCCTCGGACCGCTCTCACCGGTACGGAGGACCGTGCTCGGAGCCGGCGCCTGGGCCGACCACCTCCCCGGGTGGCTCACCGGCGCCGACGCCCTCTTCGAACGGCTCGCCGCCGAGGTGCCCTGGCGCGCCGAGCGGCGCCAGATGTACGACCGCGAGGTCGAGGTCCCCCGGCTGCTGGCCCACTACCGGGAGGGCGAGCCGCTCCCGCACCCCGTGCTCACCGAGGCCCGCGACGCCCTCGGCCGCCACTACGCCCCCGAACTCGGCGAGCCCTTCGTCACCGCCGGGCTCTGCCTCTACCGCGACGGACGCGACAGCGTCGCCTGGCACGGCGACCGCACCGGCCGCTCCGCCACCGAGGACACCATGGTGGCGATCCTCTCCGTCGGAGACCCCCGCGACCTCGTCCTGCGCCCCCGCGACGGCGGCCCCACCCTGCTGCGGCTGCCGCTGGGCCACGGCGACCTCGTGGTGATGGGCGGCTCCTGCCAGCGCACCATGGAACACGCCGTCCCCAAGACGGCACGGGCCGTCGGCCCCCGGATCAGCGTCCAGTTCCGCACCCGCGGCGTAATGTGAGGCCATGCGCAGCGGGAGCCGTCTGAGGGCCTGGTGTTCCGCCCTCCCGCCCGCCGCGGGCGGTGCGGTCATGGCCACCGGCGTCCTCTCCATCGGTCTGGAGCTGACCGGCCACACCCGGTTCTCCATCGCCGCGCTGGCCGTCGCGGGCGTGCTGTGGCTCGTACTGGCCGGGGACTTCGCGGCCCGGCTCGTCGGCGACCGGGGCCGCTTCCGGGCCGAGGCCGACACCCCGGCCGCCCTCACCGCCGTCGCCGCGACCACCGTGCTCGGCGCCCGGCTGGCCGCGCTCGGGTGGCAGCGCGCGGCCGCCGCCCTGCTGGTCCTGGCCGCCCTGCTGTGGCCCGGACTACTGGCCGCCGTCGTCCTGCACTGGCGGCGCCGCATGCCCGGCGCCGCCTTCCTCGTCTGCGTCGCAACCCAGGGCCTCGCCGTCCTCGCGGCCTCCCTGGCCGCCGCCGGGTACCCCGAATGGCTGGCCCTCGCCGCCCTGGCCTGCTTCTGCCTCGGTCTGCTGCTGTACGGGACCGCCCTGACCCGGTTCGACTTCCACGAGGTCGTCAGCGGGGCGGGCGACCACTGGGTCGCGGGCGGGGCCCTGTCCATCACCGCCCTCGCCGGGGCGAAACTCACCGCCCTGCCGCTGTGGACCGGGCCGGCGGACACGGCCCTGCGCGCCGCCACCCTCGCCGCCCTCGGCATCTCGCTCGTCTGGTACGCCGTCCTCCTCGCCGCCGAACTCGGCAGCCCCCGCCACCGGTACGACGTCCGCCGCTGGTCCACCGTCTTCCCCCTCGGCATGACCGCCGCCGCCTGCCTCACCGCCGCCCCCGTGACCGGCCTCCCGTGGCTGCGGCCCCTGGGCGAGGTCCTGCTGTGGATCGCGGTCGCCGCCTGGGTCCTCACCTTCCTCGCCTTCGTCCTCAGCTGCTGCCGGCCCGCCCGGCGGCGTTTCCCGCCGGGCGGGGACGGGGCGGATCGGTAGGGTCCCGCCACCCCGGCGGCGCGGAGCGGGCGCCCAGGGTGCTGTTCCGAGGGCCGACAGGACCCCCACAACTGGACGACGCTCGTCGACCCCCAGGGCAACGAACTCTGCGTCTCCCGCTGACCGGGAACCGGACGGCCCACGGGGGACGTCATCCTCCCCGGCGGAACCGGAGCACGGCCGCGGGCCGGGCGGCGACCGCCGCGGCCGCCCTGGTCCCACGTCTCGGGACACGGCCGGCCCGGCTGCTGACCAGCGGTAATCGAGTACCGGCCGCTCCCTCCCGCACGTGAGAATGAGGCATCTCGAACCGGGAGGAACCCATGAGCCAGGACCACCTGACTCTGCACGGCCTGCTGCCCGCGCAGGAACTGGCGCAGGCCATCGACGCCGGGCACGTGACCCGCAAGCAGCACCCCGAACTGCCCCTGTCCATCTACACGTACACGCGCACCGCCCAGTACGAGCAGATATGGAACAGGGTCACCACGCGCTGCCGCGGACTCGTCGCCGACGACGAGACCGGAGCGGTCGTCGCGCTGCCGCTGCCGAAGTTCTTCAACGTCGGGGAGCACACCTCCGGCCGCCCCTACGCGCCCGCCCTGCCCGACGAGACGTTCGAGGTGTACGACAAGGTCGACGGCAGCCTCGCCGTGGTCTTCCACTACGCGGACCACTGGCGGGTCGCCTCCAAGGGCTCCTTCATCAGCACCCAGGCCACCTGGGCGCAGCGCCGCCTCGACTCCCGCGACACCACGGCCCTCGTGCCCGGAACGACCTACCTCGCGGAGATCCTGTACCCGCAGAACCGGATCGTCGTGGACTACGGCGACCGCCGGGACCTCGTCCTGCTCGCCGCCTTCGGCCCGGACGGCACCGAGGTGCCGCTCGCCGAGGCCGCCGGCCACTGGCAGGACGTCGGCTCCGTCGTCAGGGTGTGGCCCGCCATGCCGCTGGCCGAACTCCTCGCGCTCGCCGAGTCGAACACCCTGCCCGGCGGCGGGTCCGCGGCCGGCACGGACGCCGAGGGCTTCGTGCTGCGCTTCGCGTCCGGCGTGCGCGCGAAGGCCAAGCTCTCGGAGTACGTACGCCTCCACAAGCTGCTGACCGGCGTCAACGAGCGGGACATCTGGCGCGCCCACGGGGTCCAGCGCTTCGCCGGCCTGCCCGCCAAGCAGCTCGCGCAGGGCCTGAACTGCACGGCCGCGGACGTGGAGGAGGCCGGCGGCAAGCCGCTCGACGCGCTCCTGGAACAGGTCCCCGACGAGTTCGACGCCTGGGTCCGCGAGGTCATCGCCCGGCTGGAGGACGCGTTCGCCGAGCGCGAGCGGGCCGTCGACGAGGCCTACGGGGCGCTCGCCCGCCTGGCCGGCGACCGGGGCGCCTTCGCGCGCGCCGCCAAGGAGATCCGGGACGGCAAGATCCGCTCGGCGATGTTCCTGCGGCTGGACGGCCGCTCCACCGAGCTCGTCAGCTGGCGGGCCGTACGGCCGGAGGCGGCCGACCCCTACACCACCGACGAGGAGAACTGAACGTGTCCGAAGAGCCCGAACTCCCCGTGGTCCACGTCATGACGGGGTTGCCGGCCTCGGGCAAGACGACCGCGGCCCGCGCCCTCCAGGCCGAGGCCGGCGGCCGCATGCGGCGGGTCAACCTCGACGACCTGCGGGCCATGCTCGACGTGCCCGACCCCGAGCGGGCCCGCTCGTACCGGCACGAGCAGACCGTGCTCGCCGTCCAGGACGCGGCGGTCCGCGCGGCCGTCGACGGCGGATTCGACGTGGTCGTCGACAACACCCACCTGACGTCGAACATCCCCAAGCGGCTCAAGGCGGCGGTCGCCGGCCGCGCCACCTTCGTCGTGCACGACTTCACCGACGTGCCCGTCGAGGAGTGCCTGCGCCGCGACGCCGCGCGGGAGCGGCCGGTCGGCGAGGAGATCATCCGGATGCTCGCCGACAAGCACGCCAAGGCGAAGAAGGGGGGCTGGCGGCTCACCGAGGAATGGCTGAACGACCAGCCGTCCGTCCGCCCCTACGTCGCCGACCCGGAGCTCCCGCCGGCCGTGATGTGCGACATCGACGGCACGCTCGCCCTCACCGGCGACCGGGGTCCGTACGACTTCTCGCGCTGCGGGATCGACCTGCTGAACGAGCCCGTACGGCACGCCCTCGACGCCTTCCGGCGCGCGGACGGAGACGTGATCGTGCTGCTGTCGGGGCGCAGCGAGGAGCACCGGGAGGAGACGGAGTCCTGGCTGCGGCGCCACGAGGTGCCGTACGACGAGCTGTGGATGCGGCCCGCCGGGGACACCCGACGCGACGACGTGGTCAAGGCCGAGCTGTTCGACGCGCACGTGCGCGACCGCTACGCGGTCCGGGTGTCGCTCGACGACCGGGACCGGGTGGTCGCCGTCTGGCGCCGGATGGGGCTGCCGACCTGGCAGGTCAACTACGGGGACTTCTGACACGCCGCAGGGCGTACGGGACGCGCGGCCCGGGGGCCCCTCCCGTACGCCCTGCGGCGCGGTCCTCGAAGGTCAGCGGCACCATTTCACCGGGGTGACGTCCTTGACGTAGCGGGCGGAGACCCAGGCGCGCTTGTGGTAGTACTTCATGCCGGCCATGCGGTCGTCGCCGTCCTTGCCGTCCTTGCGCTCCAGCAGGTACCAGATGTCGTTGCCGTCGACCCGCTCGCCGTGCTTCTTGCACACGAGCGTCAGCTTCTGGTGCGGGTGCACCTTGCCCAGCACCTTGGAGTGGGTGCTGGGCTTGCTGCGGATCTTCAGCGGGCCCTGCGAGACGACGCGGCCCAGGGCGTACTTGGGCTTGGGGTAGATGACGGGCCCGTCGCCGTCCTCCGGCCGGCCGTCGCCGTCGCCGTCGCCGTCCCCGTAGTCCTCGTCGTCGTACTCGTCCGAGTCGTCGTACTCGTTGTACTCGTCGTGCCCGTCGTCGTCGCCGCGGACCTGCGCCGCGCCGGGCTCCTTGTCCACCGGACCGTCGTCCGCGGCGGCGGCGCCCGCGCCGAACAGGCCGAGCACCATGCTGCCGGCGGCAAGAGCGAGGATGGTCCGGGTGGGCTTCAGCATGAGCCGCTCCTCCACGAAGGCTTCCGCCCGGCCGCGGGGCGCGGCTGGGGGTGGCGGCCCGGGGGCTGCCACCGACGACTATGACGAGGGGGCGCGGCCACCCCCGGCCGACGCACCGCCGATTAGCCCGATATGCCCAATATCTTCAAGATGGTCGGGGTTGCGGTCGCGGTCGCGGTCGTGGCCAGGCCCCGGAACCCTGCGGATGCGCTCGGCGGGCCCCGGCAGCACAGTGGGCCCATGGGTATCGAAGACTACGGCGGCGGCCCCGGCGCCCAGCAGACCGGCGTCCTGGTCGTGACCACCAACGACGTCCCGGGCTACCGCGTCGAGCAGGTCATCGGGGAGGTGTTCGGGCTCACCGTGCGCTCCCGCCACCTCGGCAGCCAGATCGGCGCCGGCCTGAAGTCCATGATCGGCGGCGAGCTCAAGGGGCTCACCAAGACCCTCGTGGAGACCCGCAACCAGGCCATGGAACGGCTGATCGAGCAGGCCAGGGCGCGCGGCGCCAACGCGGTGCTGATGATGCGCTTCGACGTGACCGACGCCGCCGACGTCGGGACGGAGGTGTGCGCCTACGGCACGGCCGTGGTCCTGGTCCCCGCCGGGACCTGACACCGGCCCCGGAGGGGCCGCGCCGTCATCGGGCGTCGGCGGAGCCGTCGCCGCCGCGCAGGCCCAGTGCCAGTCCGGCCACCAGGACCGCCAGGCCCAGCCACACCGCCGGGCGGGGTGCGCCGCCGCCCGACAGGACCCCGGCGCCGGCCGCCGCCAGCGGGGCGATGCCGGTGAGCAGGCCCGCCCGGCCGGAGCCCACGGCCGCCACCGTGCGGTACCAGAGCAGGAAGGCCACCGCCGTCACCAGAACGGCGAGGTATCCGACGGCGCCCCACTGGCGCAGGGTCAGTTCCGCCAGGGCGGAGGGGCGTTCCGTGCACACCGACAGCACCGCCAGCATCACCGCCCCCATCCACACCGCGTGCACGGACACCCCCCACGCGCCGTGCCGCCCCAGCACCGGCACCGCCAGCAGGGTGAACGCCGCCTCGCAGGCCAGCGCCAGCACCGCCCAGCCCACCCCGGCGGCGTCCGTGCGTCCCGTCCCCTCGACCAGCACCGCCCCCGCGACCACCACGGGCGCCGCCAGCAGTACCCGGCGGCTGGGCCGGCGCTTCTCCAGCAGCGGGCCGACCAGCCCGAGCAGGACCGGTACGGAGGCCACGGCGACGGCGATCACGGCCGGCTCGGCGTGCGCGACGCCCCGGACCACGGCCACGTTGAACAGCACCAGCCCGCCCGCCGCGATCCCGGCCAGCCACAGCCACTCCCGCCCCCGGGGCAGCGACAGCGGCACCCGGGCGGCCCGGGCGAGGAGGAGCAGGATCACGGCGGCGGCCACGTAGCGGACCGCCTGGGCGGCGAACAGCGGGGCGTCGACCAGCGAACGCGAGACGGTGACGCTGCTGCCGACCAGCGCCATCCCGGCGATCCCGGGGAGCAGGTCCCGCAGGGGGACGGACCGGGTGGGGGACGGGGAGGAGGGGGAGGAGGGGGAGGCGGGCGCGGTGGACGGGATGGGAGTGGAGGTGCTCATGCCGTCCAGCCTGGAGG
The DNA here is from genome assembly GCF_045160885.1 of Streptomyces sp. NBC_00158. Lineage (NCBI taxonomy): Bacteria > Bacillati > Actinomycetota > Actinomycetes > Kitasatosporales > Streptomycetaceae > Streptomyces > Streptomyces sp. NBC_00158. The sequence goes on along the minus strand of NZ_CP108161.1, from coordinate 619,381 downwards.
CACAATGGTCCCGTGAGCAGGTCCAAAGAAGGTGCCGCCGAGGGGTCCAAAATGGGCGGGGGGTCCGAGACCGGGTCGGACTTCCTCCAGCTCGACATCGGCCAGGCCCCGCCCGGCAACCGCACCGACTGGCTCGCCGGCCGGCTGCGCGCCGCCATCGCCGACGGCACCCTGCCCGTCGGCAGCCGGCTCCCCGCCAGCCGCGTGCTCGCCGCCGAACTGTGCGTCTCCCGAGGGCTGGTGACCGAGGCCTACCAGCGGCTCGCGGAGACCGGTCAGGTGGCGGGCAGGGGCCGGGCCGGCACCGTGGTCGTCGCCGCGCCGCCGCCTCCGGCGGCCGGGCCCGCGGCGGCGGCAGCCCGCGGCGGGCTGGTGGACGCGCTGCGCGCCGTGCCCTGCCGGATCGACCTCTCGCCCGGGGTGCCCGACCTCACCGCCTTCCCGCGCACCGCCTGGCTCCAGGCCGAGCGCCGGGTGCTCGCCGCGCTCACCCCGGCCGACTTCGGCTACGGCAACCCGCAGGGCGCGCCCGCCCTCCGGGAGGCGGTGGCCGGCTGGCTGGCCCGGAACCGGGGGATCCGCGTCGACCCCGCCGAGGTCGTCGTGGTCGCCGGGGTCGCGCAGGCCCTCGGGCTGCTCGCGCAGGTGCTGCCCGGGGCCGGGGTGCGCCGGATGGCGGTGGAGGACCCCGGCTCGCTGGGGGCGCGGCAACAGCTGGAACACGGCGGGCTGGACGTCGTCGGCGTACCCGTGGACGGGGCCGGGCTGGACGTGGCCGCGCTGCGGGCGAGCGGTGCGCGGGCGGTCCTGATGACCCCGGCGCACCAGTTCCCGACCGGGGTCGTCCTCGACGGGGAGCGCCGCCGCGAACTGCTGGACTGGGCCGCCGCCGGGGGACTGGTCCTGGAGGACGACTACGACGCCGAGCACCGCTACGACCGCGCCCCCGTCCCCGCCCTGCGGGCCCTGGCGCCCGAGGGGGTCTGCTACGCCGGGAGCGTGTCCAAACTGCTGGCCCCCGCCCTGCGGCTGGGCTGGCTGCTGGTCCCGCGCCGCCTGCGCGACCCGGTCGTCGAGGCCAAGCGGTACGCCGACCTCGGCAACCCGGTCCTCGCGCAGCTCGTCCTCGCCCGGCTGATGGACTCCGGCGAACTGGAGCGCCACCTGCGCTTCGTCCGGCGCCGCCACCGCCGCCGCCGGGACGCGATGCTGCGGGCCGTCGCGGAGCACCTGCCCGGAGCCCGGGTGCACGGCGCAGCCGCGGGGCTGCACCTGACCGTCACCTTCGACGGCGCGTCCTTCGACGACACCGCCCTGGCCGCGGCGGCCCTGGCCCTCGGGGTCAAGTCGCACCCGCTGTCCTGGCACCGGCTGCGGCCCGGCCCGCCCGGCCTGATCCTCGGCTACGCGGCCGGGCCGGCGGGCGAGATCGAGGAGGGCGTGGCCGTCCTGGGCCGGGCCCTGCGGGAGCACGTACAAGATCATCGGCGTTGACAACCGCCGCGCCCGCCGCGTCTAATGGCCGTCGGTGTCGCGTGACTCCGGCCAAAGAGCAGTGGGCCGGCCGGTGATCGGGCGAACACCCTTCACTCAGGGACACGCCATGAGTCAGTACTCCGCGCCCCGCAGCTGACGTAGAGCGGCCGCACCCGCGGCTCCCGCGTCGCGGCCGGCCATCGAGCCGCAGCCGCCTCCCCCCTTTTCCGCGATTCCGTACGCGCGTAAGTCCGTACGCCCGTTCCCGCACGCCCCGCTCCGGCGACTCCCGCTCCACGGCGGCCCGTCGGGGGACCGGCGGCGTGCCGGACCGGCCTGCCCAGAGAGAGAACGCACACGTGCCCACCACACCCGCCCAGGACTTCAACCGTTCCGTCATCGAGGAGTTCCGCGCCCGCCACGGCAAGGTCGGCGGTTACTTCGAGGGCGAGGACCTGCTCCTGCTCACCACCACCGGCGCCCGCTCCGGAGCCGAACGCACCAACCCGCTCGGCTTCGTCCGGCACGAGGGCGTCCTGCTGGTCGTCGGCTCCAACCTCGGCGCCCCCGCCCATCCGGCCTGGTACCACAACATCCTGGCCCACCCGCAGGTACGGGTCGAGCTCGGCAGCGACACCTTCGAGGCCCTCGCCGTGCCCGCTGAAGGCGCCCGGCGCGAGGAGCTCTTCGAAGCCGTCGTGCGCACCGCCCCCGGATACGCCGACTACCAGGCCCGCACCACCCGCACGCTCCCCGTCGTCCGGCTGGAGCCCGCGGATCCCGACGGCTGGCAGCCCCCCGCCGGGATCCGCACCCTCGCCGGAAAGCTGCTGGAGGTCCACACCTGGCTGCGGGCCCAACTGCGCCACGTGGGCGCCGAGACGGAGGCCCACTTCGCCGCCCGCGCCGCCCACACCGGCCCCGGGCGGCCGCCGGCCCCCGGCCTCGGGCTCCAGATCCGCCAGCGCTGCCTGGCCTTCTGCCAGGGCCTGGAGTTCCACCACACCAGCGAGGACGCCCACCTGTTCCCCGGGACCCTGGCCCACCACCCGCACCTGGCGCCCGTCTTCGAGCGGCTGCGCGAGGAACACCGCACGGTCGCCCGCATCCAGGGCGAACTCGTCGCCCTGCTGGGCCGGGTGGCCATCGCCGAACCCGAGCGGTTCCGCACCGAACTGGCGCGCATGACGGCGGAGTTGAACGCCCACCTCGACCACGAGGAGGAGGTGCTGCTGCCCCTGCTGGAGGAGGTCCCCTGGCCGCCGCAGCACCCGTGAGACGGGGCGGGGCGGGAACGCGCGAAAAGTTTTTTCGAAACGGCGGCAACCGATCGGGCACTCGCACGTCGTGCGGGGGTGAAGGGCGGAGTTCCCGCCCCGGACCCGACCGTGGAGAGCCACTGTGAAGAACCTGAAGCGCGCACTTCCCGCCACCGCCCGCCGGGCGGCCGTCGCCGCTGCCGCCGCCGGGGCGGTCCTCGCCCTCGCCGGGCCGGTCTCCGCCGCGCAGGGACCCTCCGCCTCGCCCGCACCCTCCGGTTCCGCGGCGCCGAGCCCCTTCCCGACGCAGCCCGCGAGCGGGAAGCCCAGCCCGGTCCCCTCGCAGCCGGCGGGCGGCGGCAACGGCGGCAGCGGCAGCGCCACGCCGAGCCCCGCCCCGACCTCGCCCGCGAGCGGCAAGCCCACCCCCGTCCCCTCGCACCCCGCCTCGGCCCAGCCGTCCGGCCTGCCGTCCGCCCAGCCTTCCGGGGCGGCCGGTTCCGGTGAGGGCTCCGAGCTGGCGCATACTGGCTCCTCGGCGACCACCATCGCCCTCGGGGCCGGCGCGGCCGCGCTCGTCGCCGCAGGCGGCGGCGCCCTGTTCGCCGTGCGGCGCCGCGCCGCCAACTGAGGACACCCGTGCTCGAACTCGCACCATCCGCCAGCCCCCTCACGTCCGGCTCCGCCCGGACGTGGCGGGGCTTGTGGTGGTGGATCACGCGCCGCGAGCGCACCGCTCCGGCGACGGCCGGGCCCGGCGCCCCCGCGGCGGGGTCCCGCGCCCACGCGTACGCGCACGGCGGCACGTACGCGCACGGCGACGCGTACGGCCCCGGCGGCCACGGCGCGGGGGAGACCCCGCGCCCGCCGACCGTCACCGAGCTCTACCACGCCCACCGCCTGGGCATGGTCCGCCTCGCGGTGCTCCTCGTCGACGACCTCGGCACCGCCGAGGACGTGGTGCAGGACGCCTTCACCGCCCTCTACCGCCGCTACGGGGAACAGATCTCGGAGGTGGACAACGCGCTGGGCTACCTGCGCACCTCGGTCGTGAACACCGCCCGGTCCGTGCTGCGCCGCCGGCGCACCGCCCGCGCCTGGATACCGCCGGTCAGCGCCGACGTACCCTCCGCCGAGGCGTCCGTGGTCCTGGGGGAGGCGCACCGCGAGGTGCTCGCGGCCCTGGGGAAGCTGACCGTGCGCCGCCGCCAGGTGCTGGTGCTGCGCTACTGGGCGGACATGAGCGAGGCGGAGATCGCCGAGACCCTGGGCATCAGCCGGGGCGCGGTGAAGTCGAACGCAAGCCGCGCCCTGGACGCGCTGGAACGGATTCTGGAGGGAAGGGTATGACCGGTCCTACGGGTACGGCGCCCGACGGCGAACGCCCCGTGGAGCGCCGGCTGCGCCAGGCCCTGGAAGCGCGGGCCGAGGAGGTGACGGTCGTCTCGCTGCGGCCCGCCGATCCGCCCGGACCGCACCTGCGGCGGCTGTCCCCGCGCGCGCTGTGGCTGCGCCGCGGGGCGTGGACCCTCGCGGGCGTGTCCGGCCTGGCGGCGGCCGCCCTGGCCGGGTACCTCGTGCTCGGCGGGCCCGACCAGCGGCCGGTGCGCCCCGAGCCGCCCGCCGCGCCGCCGGAGCTCGGCCCGACCGGGCCCTCCGGCTCGCCCGCGCCGAGCGTGTCGCCGTCGGCCTCGGTGCCGCCGGGCTCGCCGTCCCCCTCGGGGGCGGGTACCGGGGCGGGCATGCCGTCGCCGCCGCCGTCCACCGCGTCGGCCCCGGTCCGCCCGCAGCGGTCCGCCCCGCCGACGGCGACGGTGCCCGCGGGGGGCTCGGCCACGCCGGTGCCCTCGGGCGGGGCCGGCATGCCGCAGGGCACCCCCACCCCGTCCTCGAAGCCGAAGGGCTGACGGCAGGGGATCCCCTAGCGGGTGCCCTTCTCCACCGCCGCCACCAGCGGGGCCAGCTCCGGCAGGAGCGCGGCCTCGTCCAGGGCCTCGCGCAGGGCGGCGGCGTTCGTCGGGCGGGCCCGGTCCAGGAGGGCCAGGCCCGCTTCGCTCACGTCGGTGTAGATGCCCCGGCGGTCGGTGTCGCAGATGTAGCGGCTCAGCAGCCCGCGGTCCTCCAGCCTGCTGACCAGCCGGGTCGTCGCGCTCTGGCTGAGCACCACCGAATCCGCGACCTGGTGCATCCGCAGGTGTCCGCCCGGGCCGCCGTGCTGGCGGCTGAGCACGTCCAGCAGGGAGTACTCGCGCACGCTCAGCCCGTGGCCCGCCTGTAGGGCCCGCTCGATGTGCGCCTCGATCCGGCCGTGGAGGAGGGAGAGGGCGCACCAGCCCTGGGCGAGGCCGGTCAGTGCGCTGTCCGTGGCCGTCATGTGGCTCCTCCGTCGTGGGTGCGGTGCGGTGCGGTGCGGGCGTGGTGCGGGCGTGGTGCGGGGTCGAAGTCGCGCCGTCGCGCGCGTACCGCCAAGGATAGGTCACCGGCGCAATAGCCCGCGCTTGCAAATATCCCGCGTCTGCAATTAATGTTGACGAGCGTAACCGGCGACCGCAAGAACGTTCGCCCGATGCCACCCCCACCCCCCCCGCACCCTGAAGGGCAGCTTCGCCATGCCTCTCGCGCTCCTCGCACTCGCCATCGGAGCCTTCGGGATCGGCACCACCGAGTTCGTGATCATGGGCCTCCTTCCCGAGGTCGCGGCCGGCTACGGCGTCTCGATCCCCACCGCCGGGCTCCTGGTCACCGGCTACGCCCTCGGCGTGGTCCTCGGCGCCCCCGTGATGACCGTCCTCGGCACCCGCGTCCCCCGCAAGCGCATGCTGATGCTGCTCATGGGCCTCTTCATCGCCGGCAACGTGCTCTCCGCGCTCGCCCCCGCCTTCGGCGTGATGCTGGCCGGACGCGTCGTCGCCTCCCTCGCCCACGGCGCCTTCTTCGGCATCGGCTCGGTGGTCGCCGCCGGGCTGGTGGCGCCCGAGAAGAAGGCCGGCGCCATCGCCATGATGTTCACCGGCCTGACCGTGGCCAACGTGGTCGGCGTCCCGCTCGGCACCCTCGTCGGCCAGCACCTCGGCTGGCGCGTCACCTTCCTGATCGTCGCCGCCCTCGGCGTCCTCGGCCTGCTCGGCATCGCCCGCCTCGTCCCCGACCTGCCCCGCCCCGAGGGCGTACGGGTACGCCACGAGGCGGCCGCGTTCCGCAACGTCCAGGTGCTGCTCGCCATGGCGATGACCGTCCTCGGCTTCGGCGGGGTCTTCGCCGCCATCACCTACATCACCCCGATGCTGACCGACGTCGCCGGCTTCGCCGACACCTCCGTCACCTGGCTGCTCGTCCTCTTCGGGCTCGGCATGGTCACCGGCAACCTCGTCGGGGGCCGCTACGCGGACCGGGCGCTCATGCCGATGCTGTACGTGTCCCTGGGCGCGCTGGCCCTCGTGCTGGCCCTCTTCACGCTCACCGCCCACGACAAGGCGGGCGCCGCCGTCACCGTCTTCCTCATCGGCGCCCTCGGCTTCGCGACCGTGCCGCCGCTGCAGAAGCGGGTCCTGGACCAGGCCGCCGGCGCCCCCACGCTGGCCTCCGCCGTCAACATCGGGGCCTTCAACCTCGGCAACGCCCTCGCCGCCTGGCTGGGCGGGCTCGTCATCACCGCCGGACTCGGCTGGACCGCCCCGAACTGGGTCGGCGCCGCCCTCGCCGCCTCCGCCCTCGTCCTCGCCCTGGTCTCCGGAGCGCTGGAGCGCCGTACGGACCGCCGCGCGGCGGCGGACGCGGCGGACGCGAGCCGGGTGGTCGCGGCCGGAACCCCCGACGCGGCCCCCGCCCCCGTCCACCACTGACCCCACTCGTACCAGCCGCACCACCCGTACCACCACACACAGCAACAGGAGCACCACATGTCCCGCACCGCCGTCTCCCCGCTCACCACCGAGGACGCCGAACTGCTCGTCGCCGCCGCCCGTACCGCCGCCGGGGCGGCCGGGGTCGCGGTCAGCGTCACCGTCCTGGACGCGGGCGGCCACCCGCTGGCCTTCCGCCGCGACGACCGGGCCGTCCTCATCTCCGGCGAGACCAGCACCCGCAAGGCCTTCACCGCCCTCCAGCTGAACGCCCCCACGGCCGACCTCACCGAGGCGGTCCTGCCCGGCGGCCCCTTCCACAGCCTGCCCACCGCCCTCGACCGGCCGCTGCTGTTCATCGCCGGCGGGCTCCCGGTCCACCGCGACGGCCACCTGATCGGCGCCGTCGGCGTCGGCGGCGGAGCCCCCGCGCAGGACCACGGCTTCGGCACGGCCGCCCTGGAGGCCCTGGAAGCCCTGGAGCGCACGGAGTCCGCCGCCTGAGGCGCCGCCGCCCGACCGCCCCGGGTCGCGCGGCCGTGTCCCCCGTGCCAGGTTGGTACGGGGGACACAGGTGCACGATGAGGCAGACGACCCGAAGGTTCCGCGGAGCTCGGGCCATCGCGACGGCAGCGGCCGCCACGCTGGCCGTCCTCGCCGTACCCGCCTGCTCCGCCGGAGCCCAGGACACCCGCACCGCCCCCGGAGCGGCGACCCCCACCCCCGTCCCGGCCCCCACCCCCTCCGGGACGCCCACGCCGCCCCCGTCCTCGTACCCCCTGTCCACCGCCCCGCGCACCGTGCCCTCCGTACGCGAGCACGTGCCCGCGCGGGGCCCCGGCTGGAAGCCCGCCCCCGGCGCCCGCGTCCTCGTCGCACCCGCCGACAGCGCGGCCCTGGCCGACGAGGGGAGGCTGCTCGCCGGTGAACTGCGCCTCGGGTACGCCGAGTCGGACCAGGCCGGGCCCGGCGACGTCCAGCTCGCCCTCGCGGCCGAGGGCTCCGGACCGGCGGAGTCGTACACCCTCACCGTGCAGGACGGCCGGGTCAGGATCACCGGCCCGGACGAGGCGGGCGTCTTCTACGGAACCCGCACCCTCAAGCAGGAGATACGCGGGGCCGGCGCGGCCCCCGAGGGCACCGTCAAGGACGCCCCGGCCAAACCGCAGCGCGGACTCAACCTCGACACGGCGCGCAAGCACTTCACCCCGGAGTGGATAGAGGGACGGCTGCGCGAGATGGCCGACCTCAAGCTCAACCAGCTCGGCCTGCACTTCTCCGACGACCAGGCCTTCCGGATCGAGTCCGAGACCCATCCCGAGATCGTCTCCACCCCGCACCTGACCAAGGCCGAGGTGCGCCGGATCAACGCCCTCGCCGCCCGGCTGCACATCGCGGTGGTCCCCGAGATCGACTCGCCCGGACACCTCGGCGCCGTGCTCCGCGTCCACCCCGAGCTGCAACTGCGCGACGCGGCGGGCCGGGCCGTCAAGGGGGCCGTGGACATATCCAACCCGGCCTCGGCGAAGCTCGTGGACGACCTGCTGCGCGAGTACCTGCCGCTGTTCCCGGCGGGCTCCTGGCACCTGGGCGCGGACGAGTACCAGGCCCTGGTGGTCCGCGACCCCCAGGCCTCCTTCCCCGCCCTCGCGAACGCCGCGCGGGCCCGCTACGGGCCCACCGCCCGGGTGCAGGACCTTGCGACGGGCTGGCTGAACGACCGGGCGGCCGTGGTCCGGCCGTCGGGCAAGGCCCTCAAGGCGTGGAACGACGGCTTCTTCAGGGGCGGCACCGCCAAGGCGGCCCAGGACATCCAGGCCGAGTACTGGACGGGCAAGGAGATCGGCGCCCGGCCGCCGCTGGAGTACCTGGACGCCGGCCGCAAGGTGGTCAACCTCAACGACGAGTACCTCTACTACGTGCTCGGCGAGCCCAACCAGTTCACCTACCCCACCGGCAAGCGGATCTACGAGCAGTGGACCCCGCTCGTGCTGCGCGGCACCACCGCCGTCCCGGCGCGCTACGACCCGCAGGTGCTCGGCGGCCGCCTCGCCGTCTGGTGCGACCTGGCCGCCTCGCAGACCCCGGACCAGGTGGCCGCGGGCATCCGGATGCCGCTGGCCGCCCTGTCGCAGAAGCTCTGGGACCCGCGCCCGCCGCAGGCCGCCTGGGCGGACTTCCAGGCCCTCGCCGGCCGGGTCTCCGCCGAGCGGTGACCCGGCTCCGCCGAGCGGTGACCCGGCTCCGCCGAGCGGCAGCGGAGGTCCGGACTCCGCAACGACCCGATCCCGGCCCGGTGACGAATCACATCCGGCCATCGCCCTGGCCGGATCCCGGGGGTTACGGTGCGGCGACACCGGAACGCGGCAGAGGGAGACGGGCATGAGAGCGGTACGGGGGCACGCGGCCATGGCCGCCCTCGCGATGTGCGGCGCACTGGTGCTCACGGCCTGCCGGAACGGCGACGACACGGCCGCGCCCGGCGGCGCGCCCAGCGCGGCCGCCCCGCAGGCCCCGGCCGCGCCCTCCGCGGCCGGTACGCCCGCCGGGCCGGCGCCCTCGAAGCCGGCCACGGCGGCCAAGCCCTCGGCCCCCGCCGCTGCGACGGGCAAGAAGCCCCCGGCCCCGGCTCCCGCGCCCGCCTGCGACCACAAGATGCCGATCTCGCCCGACACCATCGCCGTGTACCGCTACACGCCCGAGGGCGGCTCGTACAACCTCATCGTCCGGCACGGCGAGTTCGGCTGCCCCGGCCCCTTCGAGCCGGTCGGCGAGGAGACCTTCTACCCGATCTCGGAGACCGCCAAGATCACCGCCACCGCGCCGATCCTGCCGGGTGAGGTGATGGGCAAGCCGATCAGCACGCACGAGCTGACCTCGTGGCTGAGCACCCACCCGGACAAGGGCCTGCCCTTCCGCTACCACCTGAACGCGGCCGGGGTCATCGACACCCTTGCCGAGGTCTACGTCAAGTAGTCCTCTACCAGATGGAGTTGACCCACTCCGGGTGGTCGATGAACGGGTTGCGGTTGTGCTGGTAGGTGTCGTAGATGACCTGGTTGCGGCGCTTCTCGAAGGCGTCCGGCGGGTCCATCTGGTTCCACTGCTTCAGCAGGCTGATCCGCCCGAAGAGCGGGGCGGTCCCGTTGTTGACCTTGTCGTTCATCTCCAGGTCCGCGAAGCCGTCCCCGCCGTCGTAGCGCACGGCCATGTACAGCAGCATCCGCGCGACGTCGCCCTTGACGGCGTCCCGGGGTTCGAAGGAGTCGCCGTCGGTGAAGCTGCCCGGGGCCTCCGCCACCGGGCTGCCGCCCTTGTCGAAGTCCTTGTTGCCGCGGGTGCTGTTGACCGTCACGTCCTCGGGGCGCAGGTGGTGCAGGTCGGTGCCCGGTCCGGTGGCGGTGCCGAAGTCGCCGTGGCTCTTGGCCCAGACGTGCTCGCGGTTCCAGTCGTTGACCCCGCCGCCGTTGGTGGACTTGGACTGGGAGCGGCCCGAGTAGACCAGGATGACGTTGTTGGGGTTCGCGGGGTCCTGGTCGGTCACCTTCAGCGCGTTCCACACGCCGTCGTAGGTGACCCGGGACTGGGTCTTGATGATGTCGTGCAGCGCGGTCTTCAGCGCGGCGCCGGTCTTGCCCGCCGCGGGCGCGTAGTAGTCCTCGACGGTGACCGGGTAGTAGGCCTGGGGAGCGGCCTGCGCGGTGTCGGCGGTGGTGCGCTGCTGGCCGGCGGTGGCGCTGGCCGGTATGAGGAACAGCGCCGCGGCGGCGAGCCCGGCGGCCCAGGGGGCAGTACGGGAGATTCTCATGACGTGGGGGATACCTCTCCACAAACACCGTCCCCGCCATGGCAGTTGGCGGGGTGTCAGGTGGCAGAGCGAGGATCCTATTGTCATGTGCCGTACAGGCGAAAACCATGTGTCTACCACGTGGACCTTGGTGTTTGTCCGCGGTGGGCCCCGGGCACGGTAGCGGGTGCCCCCGGCGGTCCCGACGCGGCCGCCGACAGCTCTCATCGGAGTGGCCCATGGCAGTGAAGATCCTCATCGTGACCGGCGACGCGGCGGAGTCCCTGGAGGTGCTCTACCCGTACCAGCGCCTGCGGGAGGAGGGGTACGAGGTGCACGTCGCGGCGCCCGCGGTCAAGAAACTGCGGTTCGTGGTGCACGACTTCGAGGAGGGCTTCGACACCTACACCGAGAAGCCCGGCTACACCTGGCCCGCCGACATCGCCTTCGCGGACGTGGATCCCGCCGAGTACGCGGCCGTCGTGGTCCCGGGCGGGCGGGCGCCGGAGTACCTGCGCAACGACCCCGAGGTGCGGCGGATCCTGGCCGCCTTCGCCGGGGACGACAAGCCGATCGCGCAGATCTGCCACGGCCCGCTGATCACCGCCGCGAGCGGTGGCCTGGACGGCCGGCAGGTGACCGCCTACCCGGCGCTGGAACCCGACATGAAGGCGGCCGGGGCCGCGTTCCGGGACTCCGAGGCCGTGGTCGACGGCACCCTGGTCTCGGCCCGCGCCTGGCCCGACCACCCCGCCTGGATGCGGGAGTTCCTGACCGTGCTGCGGGGCAAGGCGCCGCTCGCGTAGCGGTCCCGCGGGAAGCGGGACCGGAGACCGGGTCGGGGGCCGGACGGGGCCCCCGCCCCGGGGTCCGTCAGTGGCCGGTCGTGACCTGGGGCGCCGGCTCGTACTTGTAGTTGGCCTGGCCGAAGTGCTTCTTCACGGCCGCTTCCCAGGAGCCGTCCGAGACCATCTTGGTGATCGCCGTGTTGATCTTCCGCTGAAGGTCGTTGTCGCCCTTCTTGAGGCCGATGCCGTAGTTCTCGTTGCTCAGGTTCTGACCGAGCAGCTTGAACTTGCCCGCGTTCCCCTTGCGCGCCGCGTACCCGGCGAGGATGGAGTTGTCCGTCGTCATCGCGTCGACCAGGTTGTCCTGGAGGGCGACGAGGCACTCGGAGTAGCCGCCGAGCTCCAGGACGCTCGCCTTGGGCGCCAGGTTCTTGCGGATGTTCTCCGCGGAGGTGGAGCCGCTCACCGAGCACAGCCGCTTGGTGTTCAGGTCCTCAGGCTTGGTGATCGAGTTGTCGTCGGCCCGGACCATCAGGTCCTGGTGGGCGACGAAGTAGGGGCCGGCGAACTCGACCTTCTCGCGGCGCTTGTCGTTGATCGTGTAGCTCGCGGCGACGAACTTGACCTCGTTGTACTGGATCAGCAGTTCCCGGTCCGAGCTGTAGACCTGCTTGAACTCGATCTCGTTCGCCTTGTAGCCGAGCTCCTTGGCGATGTACGTGGCCACGTCGACGTCGAAACCGGTGAAGGTGCCGTCGGGCTCGCGCATCCCGATGCCGGGCTGGTCGAACTTGATGCCGATGGAGATGGGCTCCTTCGGGGCTTCACCACCACAGCCGGAGGCGGTGGCGGCGAGGGCGATCACCGTGGCGACCGCACCGGCCTTGGGAACCTTCATGCTGAACTCTTTTCCTCGGGAACGCGGAATCCCGGGGGACGTCGCGGGAACGGGGGCAGGCGTGCGGAACCGCGGGGGCGCGGGGGCACGTGTATGAGGAAGCTAGGAAGGTGACGGCCGCACCGTCACTACATCTGAGGAAAACTTGAGCATAACGATCCGGTTCAGCCGAGGATCTTCCGGCGGAACCGGTGAGTGGCGGGAGAAGGGGGCTGTCCGCAGTGGCGAAAGAGGAAATGGCCGCGGCCAGGATCGAGGGCAACGCGCTCCTGCTGGGCGAAGGCGTACGGATCCGGTTCATCCGGACATTGCGCCTGCCCGAGTCGGGTACGCACGCACTCCCTCCGGGGCTGGGGGAGTTCCCGCTGAGGCGGGTGGAGGACTACCCGGACACCGTGCCGCCGGAATGGCTCGCCAAGGGCGGCGTGATGCTGCCGGTGTACCTGCGGGAGGCCATGTGGCTCAGCTTCGGCGGCTCGCGGGAGCCCGCCGCGCTCCAGGTCGGGGTGGGCAAGGTGTGCGCCGTCTCCGGCAAGCGGTGGACCGGCCGGCTGGAGCGCAAGCCGCAGAACTACGTGGTGCTGCCCCGCCAGCCCTGGCTCGACGGGATCAACTCCGGCGACGGGACGGTGCGCCAGTTCGTCGCCGTCCCGCTCGGCCTCGGGGCCACGGTCGAGGGGCAGGTCACCGGCGAGGAGGTCACCGGCGGGGTGCAGCTCCAGGCGTTCCCGCTCGGCCCGAAGGCGCTCGCCGCCTGGCGGGAGGAGGAGCGGCTGCGGAACGAGACCGTCGCCGCCCAGAACCTCTACGGCGGTGGCGGCTACGGCGCGGCTCCGGGGATGCCGCCCGCGATGCCGGCCCCGCCCGGGGCCGCGCCCATGGCGATGGCGGCCCCCGCCCCGGGCGCCGCACCCGCCCGCCCGGCCGCGCGCCGGGCCCCCGCCCCGGCGATGGGGCTCGGGGTGGGCGGCGCGATGCGCCAGGAGGTCTACCAGGACGACCGCAAGGTCTCGGCCTGGGCCGACCGGCCGGCCGCACGGGTCTTCGTCCACCTGGTCACCCCGCCCGAGTGGCGCCGCATCACGGGCGAGGACGCGCCGCCCTCGCCCGTGGACCGCGCCGCCTACACTCGGGCCGGCCTGCCCTGGTACGACTACTACGACGAGACCGGTACCGACCTCCCGGCGGCCGGCCCCCTCGCCGGGGTCAAGCCCGTCGGCGACTGGATCGGAGACGACCACGCGCCCTGGACGCCCCCGGCGCCGGATCAGGTCCTGCCCCTCGGCAACGCGCCGCGGCCGGGCGAGCCGGTCCAGGACGGGGACTGGTAGCCGGGCGCTCCGGGTAGCCCGGCTCTCCGGGGAGCCCGGGGAGCCCGGGAATTCCCCGCGTATTCAAACTGGTGATCGATTTTCGGCCGCGGAGTCGCTATGATCACCAGCGGCAAGGCCGTAGCGCAGAGGTCGTCGCGCCCAAGCATCGAGCTGGAGGACGTCGGTTCGAATCCGACCGGTCTTGCCACTTCTCTTCCGTCATGTCGGGACGGCGGCAGCACGGCGCGGAGGCGTGCCGGCCTGCCGCGGCTCCGCGAAGTCGCAGGGTCGCCGGGCGCCGGCGAAGGAACCGGTGGAATGCTGATGACACGGCCGACGCCCGTACGGTGCCCCGCAATCGAGCACCCGGACCTGCCCCTCGCCGACCCGGCCGCCCTCGGCCCGCTGCTCGCCCGCCTCGCGCAGGAGCACCCCGTCGAGGCCGACGAGACCTTCCCCCTCGGCACCCTGCGCGCCGACGGCCGCGTCGACCTCTGCAAGCAGGGCCTCGGCCCCGCCGGCGCGGCCCTGCTGCTGCCCGTCGCCCTGGCCTCCCCGCACGCCGCGCACCTGCTCCTCGGCACCAACTCCCTGACCGACGAAGGCGCCCGCACCCTCGCGACGGCCCTCGCCGGCGCCGGAGGCCGCCACGGAGCGCACACCCTCTACCTGGGCTGCAACCGCATCGGCCCCGACGGCGTGCTCGCCCTCGCCGGAGCCCTCGCCGACGACACCGCCGTCCGCGCCCTCTGGCTCAAGCGCAACCCCCTGCACGAGGACGGCGCCCGCACGGTCGCCGCACTCCTGCGCCGCAACACCGCGCTGCGCACCCTCGACCTCGTCAACACCGGCATCGGCGCCGACGGCGTACGCCTCCTCCTGGACGCCCTGCGCGACCGCGGTACCCCGCTGGAGCGGATCTACCTCGGCGGCAACGGCCTCACCGCCGAAGCCGCCCCGCTGCTCGCCGCCCTGATCAGCGAGGCAGGGGTCCGCGAACTGTACGTACCGGCCAACCACCTCGGCGACGAGGGCGCCGCCGTCATCGCCGCCGCGGCCGCCGGAGCCGGCCCCGGACGCCCCGTCCGCCTCGGCCTCGGCGGCAACGGCATCGGCGTCGCCGGAGCCCGCGCCCTCGCCGACGCCCTCGGCGGCATCGAGGCCCTCGACCTCGGCCGGACCATGTCCGAGCGCAGCCTCGGCTCCGCCGGCAACGAGACCGGCGACGAGGGCGCGTACGCCCTGGCCGCCGCCCTGCCCGGCAGCCCGCTGCGCCGCCTGGAACTGCGCCACACCGGCATCACCGGGCGCGGCGCCAAGAGCCTGCTCGCCGCCCTGCCCGAGGACGCCCCGCTGGAGCACGTCGGCCTCGGCCCCGGCACCCCCCGCCGCCTCAAGCGCTCCTTCGCCGAGCGGCTGCGCCCCGCCCGCGCCTCCCACCCGGACCTGCGGGCCATCGGGAGCGTGTACCGGTGAGCGAGAACCCCCGCACCGCGCCGCCCGGCGGGATACCGTCCGACGACGCGGCGGCCTGGCAGCGCATCCGCCGCTACGCCGTGCCCGCCGGGATGATCGAGCGGGCCACCGCGCACCGCCTGGCGGGGGACTGGCGGGCCGCCTGCGCCGCCGCCGGCACGGAGACCACCGTCGACCTGCCCGCGCTCGCCGACGCGCACGGGAGCGCCGTCGCCGAGGCGGTCGCCGCGGACCTGCGCCACTTCGCCCCCGACCTGCTGCGCTGGCACCTGCCCCGGGTCCTCGGCGGCCGCACCGTCATCGCCCCCAACCGCCGCGTCGTGCTGGCCCGTTACGGCTCCGGCCCGGACGCGCCCCAGCTGTACGTCACCACCCGCGCCATGGTGGACGGCCCGCAGCGGCTGCGGCTGCACTGCGCGCCCGTCGACCCCGGGGCGCGGCGGCACTCCTACGCCAACTGGGTCATCGAGGACTGGACCCGCGCCCGCTGGTTCTGGGACGCCCGGCACACCGCCGAACTGCGCTCCTGCGCCGGCCCGGCCGGCCGCATGCCCTTCTTCCACGCCGACGGCACCCCGCTGCGCGAGGACGAGCTGCCGACCTGCGACCCCGGCACCACCGACCCCGCCGCACGGGCGGAGTGGGCCGCCGTGCTCCAGTGGCGCGGGGAGACCGTCGAGGCCTTCGCCGCCGCCGGGATCGCGCTCGACCTGAGCGCACCGGCCAACGCCTACCGCTGGAGCGACGCCGCGGCCGCGCTGAAGGCGGCCACCCTGGACCCGGCCCTGCTCGCCGCCGGAGTACGGCGCCTCGCCGCGGCGGGCGCGGGCGACCGCTTCGACTTCGCCCGGCACTGGCGCTGCCTGCTGCTGGTGGAACTCACCGGCCCGGACGGCGGTCTGCGGGCCCGGCTCGTGGACTCGTCCGAGGTGCGCGACGTACCCCGGCTGCCCGACTACGCCTGGCGGCCGCTGCCCGACCCGTACCTCGTGCGCACCGGCCGGACCGCCCCGAGTGAGCTGCACCCCCTCGTCACCGCCGCCCTCTTCCCCGCCGCCGGACCGGCCGCGGGCCCGCCCGGCCCCACCCCGCCGGGGACCGCCCGGGTGCGCTGCGTGGGCGAGTGGCACGAGGTGCGCTCCCGCGACGGAGTGCTCGACGTCCCGCACACCGCCGAGGAGCAGCAGCGCGAACGCGCCCTGCGGGCCTTCGGCGGCGAGGTCGCCGGCTGCTTCGCCGCCCGGGAGGCCTGGGCCTCCGGCGTGGGCCGGCTGCCGCGCGCCCTGCGCGCCGAGCGGCGCGAGCTGTTCGAGCGCGTCCAGCACGGAGACACCCCCGGCGTACTCGCGCTGCTCGACGCGGGCCTCGACCCGCGGGTGCGCAACGGCAGGGGGCAGGGGCTGCTGCACCTGCTGCCCTTCGTACGCCACGAGGAACTGCTGCCCCGGCTGCTGGAGGCCGGACTCGGCCTGGAGGAGCAGGACGACTGCGAGCGCACCCCGCTCCAGTGCGCGGTCCAGAACGGCGGGACCGCCTCCCTGGTCCGGGCGCTCCTCGCGGCCGGCGCCCGTACCGACGTCATCGACAACATGGAGCTGTCGCTGGGCCAGGTGGTGACCCGCTACAAGCGGACCGACCTGACCTTCCTGAAGGAACTCGTCGAAGAGCGCCACCCCGGCATCAACTTCGAGGAGTACGACGAGTTCATGGCCGAGCGCGCCGAATGGGGCGACTTCGACGACGACGACTACGAAGAGGACGGCTACGCGGAAGCGGCCGACGAACGCACGGCCGACGAGGGCAAGGACGACGAGGGCGCGGCCGACGGCGGAGCCGCGGAATGAACACCGCGCCCCCGCCCGCGCTGGCCGCCGCCGACGAACTGGGCGCCCGCCTCGCCGCCACCCGCACCGAGCCCGCCGCCAACCACCAACTGGAGGCCCTCGCACTCGCGGTGACGGCCAATCAGCCCGTGCTGCTGTGGGGCGAGCCCGGCATCGGCAAGTCCGCCGGCATGGAACGGCTCGCGGCCTCCCTCGGGGTCGCCCTGGAGACCGTAGTCGCCAGCGTCCACGACCCCTCCGACTTCGCAGGCCTGCCGATCGTCGGCGACGACCCCGCCGCCACCGGCGTGCCGATGGCCCCGCCGGACTGGGCGGTGCGCCTGGCCCGTACCGGACACGGTCTGCTCTTCTTCGACGAGCTGTCCTCCGCCCCGCCCGCCGTGCAGGCCGCACTGCTGCGCGTGGTCCTCGAACGCCGGGTCGGCAGCCTGCGACTGCCCGCCTCCGTACGCATCGTCGCGGCGGCCAACCCGCCCGCCAGCGCGGCCGACGGCTGGCACCTCAGCGCGCCCCTCGCCAACCGCTTCGTCCACCTCGACTGGACGCACGACCCGCGCACCGTCGCCCGCGGCATGGCCGGGACCTGGCCCGAGACCGTCCTGCCCGTGGTCGACCCCGCCCGCTCCGCCGGCGCGGTCGCCCGCGCCCGGGGCGCGGTGTCCGGCTTCCTCACGGCCCGGCCCGGCCTGGTCCACCACATGCCGAACGACGCCGAGGGCCGGGGCAGGGCCTGGCCCTCCCCGCGCACCTGGGAGATGGCGCTGCGCCTGCTGGCCACCGGGTACGCGGCAGGGGCGGGCCGCGAGGCGCTGTCCGCCGCCCTCACCGGGGCCGTCGGCGACGGGGCCGGACTGGAGCTGCTGACCTACCTGGAGCACCTGGACCTGCCCGACCCGGAACGGGTCCTCGCCGACCCGGCCGCCTTCGCGCTGCCCGAGCGCGGTGACCGCCAGCTGGCCTTCCTCATCGCGGTCGTCGCCGCCGTGCAGGCCGACCCCACCCGCTCCCGCTGGGAGGCCGGCTGGGAGGTCCTCGCCAAGGCCGTCGACGCGGGCGTGCCCGACGTGGCCGCGCGGGCCGCCGCCGACCTCGCGGCGATGCGCGACCTGTCCTGGCCGGTCCCCGCCGGGATCGACGCCTTCGTGGAACTGCTCCAGCTGGCCGGCGCCCTGCCCGGCGCCCGCTGAGCGGCGGGGCCGCGCAGGTGGACTTCCCGCTCGACCGGGCCAAGCTGCTCGCCGCCCGCTACGCGGCCGCCGAGGCCCGGCCCTACCTCGCCTCCGCCCTGTACGCGCTGACCGTCGTCC
Source organism: Streptomyces sp. NBC_00158 (assembly GCF_045160885.1). NCBI lineage: Bacteria > Bacillati > Actinomycetota > Actinomycetes > Kitasatosporales > Streptomycetaceae > Streptomyces > Streptomyces sp. NBC_00158. The sequence continues at coordinate 601,391 of NZ_CP108161.1, read as the reverse complement.
CCTCCCCGGGTCCGTCCGGGGTCCGGACCATGGGCGTCGACCGGCGCTGGCGCTGCTACGTCTCGCCGGAGTTCGTCGAGCGCACCCCCGTCCCCGAACTGTCTGGGGTGTGGATCCACGAGGTGGCGCACCTGCTGCGCGACCACCACGGCCGCGCCGACCGGCTGCCCGCCGCCGACCAGCGCGATCCGGTCCGGGTCAACATCGCGCAGGACTGCGAGATCAACGACGACCTCCTCGCCGACGGGCTGGAGCTGCCGGCCGGCCGGATGGAGCCGCGGCTGTTCGACCTGCCCCGGGGCGGGATGTTCGAGGGCTACCTGCCCGGCATCCCGCCGACGCCCCCGCACGCGGTGGACTGCGGCTCGGGCGCCCACGGCAGTCCGGCGCCCTGGGAGCTCGGCGGTGACGGTGCCGGCACGACCGGGATCGGCCCGGTGGAGGCGGAGGCCCTGCGCCGCCAGGCCGCCCAGGCCGTACGCGCCCACCTGCGCTCGCGGGGCCGGGGGAGCGTGCCCGCCGGATGGGAGCGCTGGGCGCAGGAGGTGCTGGAGCCGGCCGTCGACTGGCGCCGCGCGCTGTCGGGGGCGGTGCGGGAGGCCGCCGCCTGGGCCGGCGGGGCCGTGGACTACACGTACCGGCGGCCCTCGCGCCGCACGCCCGCGCTGGGCGGCGGGGTGGTGCTGCCGAGCCTGCGCCGGCCGCTGCCCCGGGTGGCGATCGTCATCGACACCTCGGGGTCCATGGGGGACGCGGAACTCGCCGCCGCCCTCGCCGAGGTCACCGGGGTGCTGCGCGAGGTCGGCGTGGGCGGCAACCGGGTCACCGTGCTGGCCTGCGACGCCGACGTGCACGCCGTGACGCGGGTGGCCAGTACCCGGGAGGTGACCCTGGCCGGGGGCGGCGGCACCGACATGCGCGTGGGCATCGCGGCCGCGCTGGCGAGGCCGGACCGGCCGTCCGTCGTCGTGGTGCTGACCGACGGGTACACCCCCTGGCCGGCGGAGTCCCCGTCCTGCCGGCTGATCGCCGCGCTGATCGGGGACGGGGCGCCGCAGCCGCCGGGCTGGGTGGAGACCGTACGCGTGGCCCCGGCCGACCTGGGCCGCTGACCGGCCTGGGCCGCTCACCGGACGGGACCGCTCACCGGACGGGACCGCTCACCGGACCGGACCGGACCGGACCCCGGACCGCCCGCCGGAGGGAGAGCGCGGAACTGGCCGGTTGTGTACCGTCGTTCGCGCGGTGATCACCGGCGCGTGGCAGCATGGCGCCGGACATCACGGCCAAAGCGGCCACGCGGAGGGGGAGTTCGGTGAGCGGAGTACGCAAGAGCCTGGCCAAGGTGGAGATAGCGCTGCGCTGGGACCCCAGCCCCGCGGGCACGCCCGCTAACGACCTGGACATCGTCGCCGCCGTGTACGGCGCCGCGGACCCGTACGGGGAGCCCGTCTACCTCGTGCACTTCGGCAGCCGCGCCCCCGACGGCACCATCACCCTGGCCCGGGACAGCCGCACCGGGCAGGGCTTCGGCTTCGACGAGGTGATGACCCTCGAACTGGACCGGCTGGCACCGGAGCTGGGCCGGGTGGTGGTCGGCGTGGTGATCCAGGACGCCGGGCCCGCCACGGCGCCGGACCGCAAGACCTTCGCCGCCGTCGGCGGCACGGGGCTGCGGGTCCGCGAGGGGTACACCGACCTCGCCACGACCGACTTCGCGGAGCTCGCCGGGGCCACGGCGGCCACCGTCGCCGAGTTCACCCGGGACGCCTCGGGCGGCTGGACGCTGGACGCGCGCACCCGCGGCTTCGACGCGGACCCGCAGGAGTACGCCCGGGTCATGGGCGCGGCGCCGCGCGGCTGAGGCCGGGCGCCGGCGGATCCGTACCGGACCGGGCGGCGGTCACCCTGCTCGGGAGTGGCCGCCGCCCCGTCCGGGTGGCGCGCTGCCGCCGTCCCCACGAGGCAGCGCGAGTGGGTCGCCGTCCGGTCATCGTGAACGGCGGCCCACTGGTTCAGGGGGTCAGGGGACCTGAGGGCTGATGCCCAGCGCGGGCAGCAGCGCCGCGTCCACGAACCTGACCAGGTAGTCGGAGTCCGCGTACCGCCCCTCCAGCACGGGCCGGATCCGCAGGACGCCCATCAGCTGCGCCGGCAGGAACTCCACGGCGGGGTGGTCCTCGGCGAGCTCGCCGCGCGCCACCGCCCGCCGGACGATCGCGCCGAACGCCTCCAGCTCCGGATCCACCAGGGCCTCGCGCAGCGCGGCCTGGAGTTCCTCGTCGCCGAACACGGCCACCCCGAGCGCCTGGGTGAGCCGGGTGTCGCGGCCCGAGGTGCCCGCCGCGATCCGGGCGGCCTCGCGGAGGTCCCCCGCCAGCGTCCCGGTGTCCACGTCCGCGAGGGTCCGCTCGCCGCGCCTGGCGCGGCTCGCGCGCAGGGCGGCGGCGACGAGCTGCGGCTTCGTCTTCCACTGCCGGTAGAGCGTGGACTTGCCGCAGCAGGCCCGGGCGGCGACGCCCTCCATGGTCAGGGCCTCGTAGCCGTGCTCGCGCAGCTGGTCGAGGACGACGTCGTAGAACTCCTGCTCGCGCTCCGGGCTGATCTTGGAGCGGCGCGCGGTGACCTGCGGCGTCGACGTCATGGGGTGGGGCTCTCCTCACGGGATCCGGCGGCGGGTCCGTGCTCCGAGTGTACGGCCATCCGAGCTTATCGGGACACCAGCGTATCGATACGCCCATGTATCGATACACTGGCGTGTCGATAGGAACCGAAAGAAGTGAGACCGGGGGATGACCTCCCACACCACACCGGACCGGCCACAAGCCGGGAAGAGCGACGCGCGCCGCCGGCTCATACGCGAGCTGCTGCTCGTCGCGGGCCTGTTCGCCGTCTACAAGGCGGGCCGGACGCTCTCGACGGGCCGCACCGACGAGGCCTTCCGCAACGCCGGCCGGGTATGGGACGCCGAACGCGCCCTGCACCTGCCCGGGGAGGGCGCCGTCCAGCGGCTGCTGCTCCACTCGGACGCCCTCGTCCACACCGCCAACACCTACTACGCGGCCGTGCACTTCCCCGCGACCGCCCTGTTCCTGGTCTGGCTGTACCTGCGCCGCCCCCGGCACTACCTGTGGACCCGGCGGGTGCTCGCCGTCCTCACCGGCGCCGCCCTCGTGCTCCACCTCTCGTTCCCGCTCGCGCCGCCCCGGATGCTGGACGCCGCGCACCTGGTCGACACCGCCCAGGTGTACGGGCCGAGCGTCTACGGCGCCGCCCCGGAGGCCGACACCATGGCCAACCAGTTCGCCGCGATGCCCTCGCTGCACTTCGGCTGGGCGCTGATGCTCGCCCTCGGGATGATCGCCGCGACCCGGTCCCGGTGGCGCGCCCTGTGGCTGCTGCACCCGCTGGTGACCCTGCTCGTCGTCGTGGGCACCGCCAACCACTACTGGGTCGACGCCGCCGTGGCCGCCCTGCTGCTCGGCGCGGCCCTGCTGCTGGTCCCCCGCCCGGCCGCCGCCGGATCCACCGCCCCGGAGGCACGGCCCCTGCCGCACCCGCGCCGGCCGGCCCAGGCCATCAGCGCCGGGACCTCCGCCCCCGTCCGCGCAGGGGCGCCCGCACCCGGCCCCGCGGCGGCCTCCGCGCCTGGCCGCGCCGGGACCGCCGGTCCCGTCCCCGCCGGGGCGTCCGCGCCCGGCCCTGCCGGTGCGTACGATGCCGGCCCCGCGGCGGCGTCCCCGCCCGGCCACGCCAGAGCCTCCGGGCCCGGCCCCGCCGTTTCCGTGCCCGCCCACGCCGGAGGCGAGCGGTGAACGCCACCCTCCTCGCCGTCGTCCTCTGCCTCGCCTCCGCCGCCACCTACGCGGCCGCCGCCGTCGCCCAGGAACGCCTCGCCCGCCGGGCCACCGCCCGCTCCGCCCGGGCCCTGCTCGGCAACGCCGCCTGGTGGTGGTCGGCCGGACTGAACGCCGCCGCAGCGCTGCTGCACGCCGCCGCGCTGCGCTACGGCCCGCTCACCCTGGTCCAGCCGCTGGGCGCGCTCACCCTGGTGGCCGCCGTCCCGCTGGGGGCGCGCGGCGCCGGGCGGCGGGTCGCCGCCACCGAGTGGCGGGGCACCCTGGCCACCGTCGCCGGGCTCGGCCTGCTGCTGCTCCCCGCCTCCGGCCCGGCCCCGGACGACACCCTCACCCTGGCCGAGGCGCTCGCCGTGTCCGGCGCCACCGTCGCCGTGATCCTGCTGCTCACCGCACGCAAGGACCCCGGCCCGGGGCTGCGCCACGCCACCGCCTCCGGGCTGGCCTCCGCCGTCGCCTCCGCCCTGACCCAGACCGTCGCCGTCGCGGGCGGCCGGGGCGGGGCCCTGCTCAGCGGCCGGGTGATCACCGTGGCCCTGCTCGTCGTGGTCTTCGCCGTCGGCGGGATGCTGCTCTCGCAGCGGGCCTACCGGGGCGGCCTCGGCGCCCCGCTCGCCGTGGTCAACCTCGCCAACCCGCTCGCCGCGGCCGCGATCGGCATGGTCCTGCTCGGCGAACGCCTCCAGGGCGGCGCCCTCGGCATCCTGCTCGCCGCCGCCGGAGCCCTCGCGGCCACCCGCGGGGTCCTGCTGCTCACCCGCACCGCGCCCGCCGCGCAGCCCGCCGAAAGCCGCCCCGTACCGGCCGGCCACGTGACAGCATGACCGGCATGACCGACCGCTCGTACCTCTCCCTCTGGTCCAGGAACTCCGTGCTGTCCATCGGCTCGGTGGGCTCGGTGCTCTCCATCGGCTCCGCGGGCAGCTTCCTCTCCGTCGCCTCCTTCGGGTCCGCGCTCTCCGTCGGCTCCGCCGCCTCCTGGCTGAGCGCGGGCTCCGCCTTCTCGGCCCGCTCCAGCCTCTCCCTCTTCGCCTACCGCTCCCGGGGCGGCGTCGCCGTGGTCGGCGCCGTCGCGGGAGCGGCCGCGGCCGCCGCGCTGTGGCGCGCCCGCCACCGCTGAGAACCACCGGCGCTCCGCTCGCGTCCTCAAGGGCACGGACGCACACGAAGAGCGCGAAGAGCGGAGAGAACGGCATGGGCATCATCGGCTGGATCATCCTGGGCCTGCTGGCCGGCGGCATAGCCAAGATCCTGCTCCCCGGCCGCGACCCGGGCGGCTTCATCGTCACCACCCTCATCGGCGTGGCCGGCGCCTTCATCGGCGGCTGGCTCTCCGCCAAGTTCCTCGACCGCCCGATCCAGGCCCAGTTCTTCGACCTCGCCACCTGGGGCTCGGCCATCGCCGGCTCCCTCGTCCTGCTCGTCGGCTACCGCATCCTCTTCGGCAACTCCCGCCGCTGAGCCCCTGCCGGCAGGCCCTACGCTGGGCCCCGCGCGACGTACGAGATGCGAGGAGCCCGGAACCACATGAGCGTCACCCTCCCCCAGCTACCGCCGGGGGTACCCCCAGTCCCCACCGCCGACCTGTACGACGAGCACGGCGAGGACCTCGGCATCTGCGCCACCCCGTTCCGCAGGATCGGCGGCCGGAACCTGTACGCCGGACCCGTGCGCACCGTCCGCTGCCACGAGGACAACGCCCTGCTGCGCGAACTCCTGCACACCCCCGGCGACGGCGCCGTCCTCGTCGTGGACGGCGGCGGCTCCCTGCGCACCGCCCTGGTCGGCGACCTCATCGCAGGCGCCGCCCAGGCCTCCGGGTGGGCCGGTCTGATCGTCCACGGCGCCGTCCGCGACAGCGTCGCCCTCGGCGCCCTGGACCTCGGCGTCCAGGCACTCGGCACCTGCCCGCGCAAGAGCGGCAAGACCGGCGAGGGCGCCGTCGACGAGCCCGTCACCATCGGCGGGGTCACCTTCCGCCCCGGCGACACCGTGTACGTGGACGACGACGGCGTCGTCGTCCTGCCCGCCGGGCACTGACACCGCCGGCGCCGCGGGTGCCGTCGGTTTCGCGCCACCTCCCGGCCACGGCCCTGGCGGCGGCGGGCCGCCATTGGTTTCACTGCGGGCCCATGAGACGACACAGGATCATGGGCCTGCTCGGCGCGCTCACCCTCGCCGCCGGGGCCCTGGCCGGACCCGCGGCCGCCGCCGCAGCCCCCGCGGGCACACCGCCGGCCGCCGGAACCCCGGCCGCCGCAGGACCCGTACCGCCCGCCGAGTTCGGCACCGACTGGCACGACCCCCTCACTGCCGCCCCGCCCGTCGAACACCCCGCCACCCGGTCCTGCCGGGTGACCCTCGCCGAGGCGCAGTTCCGCGACTTCACCCCCTACAAGGGGACCTACACCCCGCCCACCGGCTGCGGCCGCTCCGACTGGGCCAAGGCCGTCCTGCGCCTCGACGGAAAGGTCAAGGGCCGCCAGTACGACCGCCTCGGCAACCTCACCCTCGGCGGCGTCGAGATCCTGCGCACCTCCACCCCCGAACCCTCGCCCGAGGGCATCGAGTGGTCCGTCGAGAAGGACGTCACCCGCTACCGCGACGTCCTCGCCCGCCCCGGGCCCGTCGAGATGCTGATCGGCAACGTCGTCAACGACACCTACACCGGCGTCATCGACGTCAAGGTCACCCTGACCCTCTACGCCGCCGACCGGCACACCCAGGCCCCCGACACCCCCGACCGGGTCCTGCCGCTCACCTCCCCGGCGGTGACGACCCCGCGCAACACCGAACGGCTCCTCGCCGAGGTGTACGCCACCGGCTCCGGCGGCGGCTGCGAGGAGTACTGGTACATGACCGTCCCCGACGCCGCGCCCTACTCCTGCAAGGCCGCCGACGGCCCCTACCGCGAGGTCCGGATCTCCGTCGACGGACGGCTCGCCGGACTGGCCGCGCCCTTCCCGACCGTATGGACCGGCGGCTGGTCCAACCCCTTCCTCTGGTACGTCACCCCCGGCCCCCGCGCCTTCGACGTCCAGCCGATCGTGTACGACCTCACCCCCTACGCGGCCCTCCTCAACGACGGCCGCGAGCACCGCGTCGAGGTCTCCGTCGCCGGCGTCCCGGCCGGCCAGGCCGGCTGGAACACCCCCGCCAACCTGCTGCTCTGGCAGGACCACGGCCGCCAGGTCGTCACCGGGGCCCTGACCCGCCACGAGGAGGGCGCCCCCACCGGCTCCTCCCGCTGGACCCCCGCCGCCCCCGGCGGCGAACACCGCCTGGACACCGACGGCGCCCACCGCCTCACCACCGCCGGATACCTCGACACCTCCCACGGCCGGGTCACCACCACCGTCACCCGCGCCGTGTCCCACACCTCCGCGCACCGCTGGACCGACGGCGAGAACCGGGACGCCCTCACCGCCGCCTGGAACGACGAGGAGAACGTCACCCGCGGCGCCGCCACCACCCGCACCGCACGCACGTACACGATGGACGGCGAGACCACCCTCGGCGCGGGGGACCGGCTGCGCACCGCCCTGACCCTCGGCGACCGGGCCGACACCGTCACCCTGCGCGGCGGCCGCCAGACGGGCCGCACCCTCCTCGACGACCGCTACACGGGCGACGCCTCGTACACGGCGAACGTCCCGCGCGAGCAGCGGCACGCCGTCGGCACCTCCACCGAGCGCTACCGCCTGTACGGGTCGGAGATCGGCGGTGGCTGTTACGACCGTACGGTGTCCACCGCTCAGGGCACCCTGACGGAGGACCGCCTCCGCTGCTGACGGTGGCGGGGCCTACGATGACCGCCCATGGAGAACAGTGAGGCCGGCAGACGGCTGATCGACGGCCGTTTCGAACTCATCGGCCCCCTGGGCGCCGGAGGCATGGGCACGGTGTGGCGCGCCCGCGACATCGCACTGCACCGCGAGGTCGCCCTCAAGGAGGTGCGCCCGCCGGACCCCGCCACCGCCGCCGCGCAGCCGGACCTCGCCGTCCAGCTGCGCGAGCGGGCCATCCGCGAGGCACGGGCACTGGCCCGCCTCGCCCACCCCAACGTGGTGACGATCCACCACATCGTGGAACCCGCCCCGGGCACCGAGGGCCACCCGTGGATCGTGATGGAGCTGCTCAAGGGCGGCTCCCTGCACGACCGGCTCGCCGCCGGACCGATGCCGCTGCCCGAGGTGGTGCGGCTCGGGCTCGACATCCTCTCCGCGCTGCGCGCCGCGCACGAGGAGGGCGTGCTCCACCGGGACGTGAAGCCGGCCAACGTCCTGCTGCGGCCCGACGGGGCGGGCGTGCTCACCGACTTCGGCATCGCCGCCCTGCACGGGGCGACCGCCCTCACCTCCACCGGCGTGCTGATCGGCTCGCCCGAGTACATCGCCCCCGAGCGGTGCCGGGGCGAGGAGGGCCTGGCGGCCTCCGACCTGTGGTCGCTCGGCATGATGCTGTACGTGGCCGCCGAGGGGACGCACCCGCTGCGCCGGGCCACCAGCCTGGCCACCGTGGTCGCCGTCCTCGACGAGCCGATCCCGGCGCCCGTGCGCTCCGGCCCGCTGGGCCCCGTACTGGAACGGCTGCTCGTACGCGATCCCGCGGCGCGGCCCGACGGCGCCGAGCTCGAAGCACTGCTCCGGAGTGCGAGCACCGCTCTCGGTGCAGGGGCCGGAGCAGCCGCGGCCGCCGCCGTCCCGGCACCGCCCGCGGGGCCGGGACACTACGGCCCGCCTCCCACCGCCGCCTCCGGCACCCGGCCCTTCATCCCCGGCGGAGGCTCCCCGTACCGGTCCACCACCCACGTCCCCGCAGTCGCCCCGGCCCCGGCCCCCGCCCGGGGACGCGGCCGCGCCGCGCTGATCGGCGGGGTCCTCGCACTGGCCCTCGCCGGCGGCGTCGTCGGGCTCGTCCAGGCCCTGCCCGACGGCACGTCCGGCGACCCGGACGCCAAGGGCTCCACGGCCTCCACCCCGGTGACCGGTGGCACGGCCACCACCGTCGCCCAGGCGCCCACCACCCCGAAGTCCACGCCCAGGGCACAGGGCAGCCCCGCCGCCGCGGCCAAGGGCAGCCTGCTCACACCCGACAGGGTCCGCACCGCCATCGAGGCGTTCAAGCAGCAGACCGGCACCACCACCTTCGTGGAGATGACCGTCTACGAGGGCTACGTGCTGGCCTCCATCCCCACCGCCGCCGGAGCCGACACCTTCGACCGGTACGAGTACCGCGACGGGCGGGTCAAGCACGACGGCCCCGGCGGCACCGTCAAGCCGGACGAGCCGCTCATCGACATGGCGGCCGTGAAGTGGGACGCCCTCCCGGGGCTGCTGGAGCGGGCGCAGCAGGAACTCGGCGTCACCAAGCCGACCTCCCGCTACGTCATCGTCGAGCCCTGGCTGTTCGACGCGAGCCCCTCCATGCGCCCCTACCTCACCGACGAGTACGGGCGCGGCGGCTACGTGTACGCCGACACCCAGGGCAACGTGAAGAAGGTGTACCGCTCCTGACATCGTGTAGCCGTACACGCGCACCGGTACGACCACCGCTGCGCACACCGGTACGAGCACCCCGTACGCGCGCCCGCGTACGGCAGACACGGTCCAAGGAGCACGGTCCACCATGCCCAGCTGGCGCAGCACCCTCACCAAGGCCGGGATAACCGACCCCCGGCTGCGGGCCGACCACACCCACGCCGCCCGCCGGGTGCTGCGCCGCGAACCGGCCCCGTACCTCACGCTGCGCCTGCTCGCCGCACCACCGCTGGTGCCCTGGCTCTCGACGGGCCTGGCCTTCATGAACCTGGTCGACGACGTGGCCGAGACCGGCACCCCGAGCGTGCGCGCCGCCGGACTCACCGCCCTCGCCGGCCGCGTCGAGTCGGCCCTGGCCACCGGAGACAGCCCCGACCCGCTGCTGCGCGCCTACGCCCACGCCGTCCGAGGCCGGGGCCTGCCCGGACACTGGATCACCCGCTTCCTCGACGGCGCGGCCACCGCCGAGGCCGGTTTCGACGGCTTCGCCGCCGAGGAGGACTTCCAGGACTACCTCGACGCCTACGCCTGGCCCGGGATCATGGTCTTCACGGGCCTCCAGTACCAGGGCGGACCCGACCCCGCCCAGGCCGCGGCCTGGCGCGCCTTCGTGGACGCCGCCCAGCGGGTCGACTTCCTCGCCGACCTGGCCGGCGACCTCGCCGAGGGGCGGCTCTGCATTCCGCGCTCCCGCCTCGCCGAGCACTCCGTCACCCGCGCCGACCTCGAAGGGGCCCGCGACACCGCGGCGGTACGCGCGCTCCTCGCCGCCGAGTGCGCCCGCGCCCGCACCGCACTCGCCGCGGCCGGGGACGTCCTCGACCTCACCGAGCCCGGTCTGCGCCCGGTGGTCGCCGCCATGACGGAGCTGATGGGACACCAGCTGGCCGCGGTGGAGAAGGCCGGAACCGGCGCCCTGCGCAAGGACGTCGGCTACGGCCTGGCCGCCCCCGTGGGTACCCTGCTGCGCGCCCTGCGGCGGCGCTGACCCCGCAGCGGTGACATTTGTACCGCTCAGGTCCGTACGGCCGGATCTGCCGCCGCCCCCTCCCGGTCCCTAGCGTGAGGGGCATGACGGAGAGCACGCGAACGGGCGGCACGATGACGGAAGAAGAGGGAACGGGCATGGGGGGCGACGGAACGGCGGCCGGCCGGAAGGACAGCGGGAAGGACGGCGCGAAGGACGGCGCGAAGGACAGCCGGAAGGGCGCCCACAAGGACGACTGGAAGGCCGACTGGCCCGCCCGCAAGGCCGAATGGCGGGCGCGGGAGAAGGCCCGCAAGGCCTGCGGCGAGGCCCCCGACTACGGCAACGGTCCGATGGGCCCGCCCAACGCCTTCACCCTGCTGCCCTGGCTGCTGCTGGGCATGGGGGCGATCTCCAACATCGTCCACGGCGAGACCCCCAACCCCTGGGTCGGCGCGGCCGGCCTGCTGGTCTTCAACTCCCTCTACGTCACCCTGGTGTTCCGGGCCTTCCACAAGCCGGCCCGGGAGGCCGCCTCCACCCGCTGGTGCCTGGGCGCCCTGGCCGCCGTCACCTGCGCCCTGGCCGGCGCCTACGGCGGGGACTGGCTGCTGTTCTTCCCGCTGCTGGGCCTCGCCACCGGCGCGGTGGTACGGGGACGCCGCCTCGGCCCGGTGATGTTCGCCGTCACCGCCGCCGCCGGGGTCATCGGGGGAGTGCGGGAAGGCTGGGACGTGCTCGGCGTCGTCTACGGCACCTTCCTGTCCGGCATGGTCACCGCCGCCATCCTGGCGCTGTCCGAGACCGTACGGGAACTGCGCGAGACCCGGCAGGAACTGGCGCGGGCCGCCGTCGACCAGGAACGGCTGCGCTTCTCCCGGGACCTGCACGACCTGCTCGGCCACACCCTGTCCGTGATCGTGGTGAAGTCGGAGGCGGCCCGCCGGATCGCACCCCGCGACATGGAGGCCGCCCTCGACCAGGTCCGCGACATCGAGTCGGTGGGCCGGCAGGCGCTCACCGAGATCCGGGAGGCCGTCACCGGCTACCGCGAGGCCAGCCTGGCCACGGAACTCGACCGGGCGCGCGCCGCGCTGACCGCCGCCGGCATCGAGCCCGTCGTACGCCAGTCCGGCCCCCCGCTGCCCCCACAGACGGCGGCCCTGCTGGGCTGGGTGGTCCGGGAGGCCGCCACCAACGCCGTCCGCCACAGCGGGGCCTCCCGCTGCGAGATCGAGCTGGGCGGCACCCCGGAGCGGGCCCGGCTGGTGATCACGGACGACGGCGCCGGCCCAGTAGGCTCGACCCCGTCGGGCAGCGGACTGACGGGCCTGCGCGAACGCCTCGCCGCGTCGGGCGGCACGCTCACCGCGGGCACGGCACCGGACGGCGGTTTCCGGGTCACCGCCGAACTCCCGGCGGACCCGGCAGGAGGAGGGGACGGGCGGGACTGATGGTCAGGCTGCTGCTGGCGGAGGACCAGGGCATGATGCGGGGCGCGCTGGCCCTGCTGCTGGGGCTGGAGGAGGACTTCGAGGTCGTGGCCCAGGTGGGGGCCGGCGACGAGATCCTCCCGGCCGCGCTGGAGGCCCGGCCGGACGTGGCCCTGCTCGACATCGAGCTCCCGGGCAGGAGCGGCCTCGACGCCGCCGCCGAGCTGCGCACCCGGCTCCCCGGCTGCCGGGTGCTGATCCTGACCACCTTCGGCCGGCCCGGCTACCTGCGCCGGGCGATGGAGGCCGGGGCGGCCGGGTTCCTCGTCAAGGACGGGCCGGTGGAGGAGCTGGCCGTGGCGGTCCGCCGGGTGCTGGCCGGGGAGACCGTGATCGACCCCGCGCTCGCGGCCGCCGCGCTGGGCGCCGGACCGAACCCGCTGACCGCGCGCGAGACCGACGTGCTGAACGCCGCCGCCGACGGGGCCACCGTCGCGGACATCGCCGGCCGGGTGCACCTGTCCGAGTCGACCGTGCGCAACTACCTCTCGGCGGCCATCGGCAAGACCGGCACCCGCAACCGCATGGAGGCCGTCCGCGCGGCCCGCCGCCAGGGCTGGCTCTGACGGACCGGCGCCCGCCCCGGAACAACCCCGGCACGCCGGCTTCCGCTAGTAGGCGCCGTTGACGTTGTCGATCGAGCCGTAGCGGGCGGCGGCGTAGTTGCAGGCCGCCGTGATGTTCGCGACCGGGTCGTACGAGTCCAGGGACGTGCCGGGCACGTGGTAGGCGCGGAAGGTCGGGTCGATGACCTGGAGGAGGCCCTTGGAGGGGATGCCGTTCTGGGCGTTGATGTCCCAGTTGTTGATGGCGAGGGGGTTGCCCGAGGACTCCCGCATCACGTTGCGGTGGATTCCGTTGTAGCTGCCGGGAATTCCGTGCTTGGCCATGACGGCCAGCGACTGCCGGATCCAGCCGTCGAGGTTGTTCGCGTACACGGGGGCGGCGGGCTTGGCGGCGGGCTTCGCCGCGGCCGCGCGGGCCGCCGCGCCGAGCTTCAGCTTGAGGCCGGGACGGATCACCGAGGGGTCGGAGCCGATGACGCTCCGGTTGGCCTCGTAGAGGGCCTGCCAGCCGCCGTTCACGGAATGCGCGGAGGCGATCTTCGAAAGGGTGTCGCCGCCCACCACCGAATAGGTCATGGCCGCCGTCGCCTTTTCCACGGACGCCTTTTCCGTGGCGGACTTCTCCACCGCCGGCTGCGCCGCCGCGGCCTTCTCCACGGCCGCCTTGACGAGCGACGCCGGAACCGGCTGCGTGCCGGCCGCCCCGGCCGTCGTGGCGCTGATCAGAGGGAGGGCGAGGGCCGCTCCACCCGTGCCGGCGACCGCCAGCCTGCGGGCGATCCAGTGCTGCTTCGGCCGACGGTGCTTACCCTGTCGGGGCATGGCGCTGTTCCTCACGTGGGGGTACGGGAGAGCCCCGGCGGCGGCCGGATTCGGCAGTCGGCCGCGGGGAGTGAGGTGACCGTAGGCGAGCGCGCGACGCGGGAACAAGACACGAATTCCACCGGTAGATCGACTTCTCGTGCGGTGTCCGGTAAATGACCATGAAATGGGGATCACGAAAAGGCCGATTTCCTTTCCGGGGAAAGGGAACCGGCCGTTCCGGGCGAATTGATGTTGTTCGGCGCCGTGTGACCCACATCATGGGTCCGGCAGGTTTGAGGTTGCCCCGCGCAATACGGTCAATTGGCGGCCTGATACTGCCGATTCGGGCGACCCCTTGCGAGGGTGGCGAAAGGTGTTCAATCGGGCATTCCGGATGCCCGTGGTGCTGTTCCGGGGCCCTCAGAGGGAGGCCAGCGCCTCCAGGGTGGCGTCCACGGCCCGCCCGGACGCCGGCAGCAGGGGCAGGCGCACGTCCGGCGAGGGGATCCGGCCCTGCGCGTGCAGCACGCCCTTGACCACCGCCGGGTTCGGCTCCGCGAACGCCGCCGCCGAGAGCCGTGCCAGTCCGTGCCCCAGCGTCCGGGCGCGCCCGACCTCGCCGGCCTTCCAGGCCGCGGCGAGCTCCGTGAACCGCTCCGTCGCCAGATGGGCCGAGGCGAGCACCGCGCCCGAGGCGCCGAGCGCCAGCATCGGGGACGCGTACGCGTCGTCCCCGGCCAGGACCGAGAACCCGTCCGGCAGCCGGCCCAGCAGCGCCACCGTGTCCGCGTCGATCCCGCCCGCCGCGTACTTCACCCCGGCCACCCCGGCCAGCGAGCCCAGCGCCCGCAGCGCGTCCGCGTCCAGCGGCTGCCCGGTCCGGTACGGGATGTGATAGACGATCAGCGGCACCGGGCTCACCTCCGCCAGCCGCGTGAAGTGCGCCAGCACGCCCGCCGCCGAGGGCCGTACGAACGAGGGCACGGTCACCAGCGCCGCCCGGACCTCGGGCCACCGCGCCAGCCGCGCCAGTGCCGCCTCGCTCGCCCGGGTCCCGCTCGCCCCCGCCCCCACCGTGAGCGGCACGCCCCGCTCCCCGCAGACCCGCGCGCAGATCCCGGTCACCAGATCGCGCTCGGCCCCGTCCAGCGCGGCCGTCTCGCCCGTGGTGCCGAGGGCCACGATCCCGGCGGCCCCCGCGTCGAGCACCTCGTGCGCGAGGGCCTCCAGCGCCTCGGCCGCGACCTCCCCGCCCCGGGTGAAGGGGGTGACGAGCGGTACGTGGATCCCGTTGAGGGTGAAATGCGTGCCATCGGTCATTTGCCCGGCCCGTGCCGTTTCCTGTCGCATGCAGAAGAGCTTCGCCCGGACCGAGCGTCGAATCCAGTTCGCATTTCTTATCCGACCCGTAAGCTGAGCCGATGCTCGACGTACGCCGCCTGCGCCTGCTGCGGGAACTCGCCCGCCGGGGCACCATCGCCGCCGTGGCCGAAGCCCTCGCCTTCAGCCCCTCCGCCGTCTCCCAGCAGCTCACCGTCCTCGAACGCGAGGCCGGCCTGCCCCTGCTCGAACGCACCGGCCGCCGCGTCCGGCTCACCCCGGCCGCCCAGAACCTCGTACGCCACGCCGAAGCCGTCCTGGAACGGCTGGAGCAGGCCGACGCCGACCTCGCCGAGGCCCGCAGCGGGCTCGCCGGGGTCCTGCGCGTCGGCTCCTTCCCCACCGCCACCCGGGCCATCGTCCCGGCCGCCCTGCTCCACCTCGCCCGCCGCCACCCCGGGCTGGAGCCGAGGGTCCGCGAGACCGACCCGGCGGCGGTCGCGCACGCGCTGCGGGCCGGGGACCTGGACGTGGCCCTGGTCCACGAGTACGACTTCGTCCCAGCACCGGCCGAGCCGGGGCTCGCCACCCGGCCGCTGTACGGGGAGGCGATGTACCTGGCCGCCCCGGCCGCCCCGGCGGTCCCGCACCCGGCCGCCGCCACCGGGGCCGACCAGGGCGCGGTCCTGCGCGCCCACCAGGACGAGCCCTGGATCACCGCCACCCCCGGCACCCTCTGCCACGCCATGACCCTCCGGGCCTGCCAGGCGGCCGGGTTCACCCCCCGGATCCGGCACGAGGTCGACGAGTTCGACACCGTCCTCGCGCTGGTCGCGGCCGGGCAGGGGGTCGCCGTCGTCCCCCAGCTGGGAATGACCGGCTCCGCGGACCCCGCCGTCGCCCTCACCCGCCTCCACATGGAACGCCGCACCAAGGTCGCCTTCCGCAGCGGTGCCGCCGCCCACCCCGCCGTGGCCGCCTTCACCGCGGCGCTGCGCGCGTCCGTACCGTCGGATCTGGCCGGAACCGGAGGGGGCGGGTGACGCGAAGGCCCGCGCAACTCCCTTGGGGGGCCGCGCCCGTGTACGTTCGATGATCCAGACCGATCAGGCCGATCAGACGGATCGGGCCGATCCGAGCAGAACGGGGTACGACGTGACACATCGCGTACGAGGGGTCATCGCGCGCGGCAAGGGCGCACCGGTGGAGACGACCACGATCCTCGTGCCCGACCCGGGGCCCGGCGAAGCCCTCGTCAAGATCCAGGCCTGCGGGGTCTGTCACACCGACCTGCACTACCGCGAGGGCGGCATCAACGACGAGTTCCCCTTCCTCCTCGGCCACGAGGCCGCGGGCGTCGTCGAGTCCGTCGGCCCCGACGTCACCTCCGTCGCCCCCGGCGACTTCGTGGTCCTCAACTGGCGTGCGGTGTGCGGTACCTGCCGGGCCTGCAAGCGCGGCCGGCCCTGGTACTGCTTCAACACCCACAACGCCACCCAGCCCATGACCCTGGAGGACGGCACCCCGCTCTCCCCGGCCCTGGGCATCGGCGCCTTCGCCGAGAAGACCCTCGTCGCCGCCGGCCAGTGCACCAAGGTGGACCCGGCCGCCTCCCCGGCCGCCGCCGGACTCCTCGGCTGCGGCGTGATGGCGGGCCTGGGCGCCGCCCTGAACACCGGCAACGTCGGGCGCGGGGACTCGGTCGCCGTCATCGGCTGCGGGGGAGTCGGCAACGCGGCCGTCGCCGGCGCCCGGCTGGCCGGGGCCTCGCGGATCATCGCCGTGGACCTGGACGAGCGGAAGCTGGAGTGGGCGCGCGGTCTCGGCGCCACCCACACCGTCAACGGGCGGACGGAGGACGTGGTCAAGGCGATCCAGGGGCTGACCGGCGGGAACGGCGCGGACGTGGTCATCGAGGCCGTCGGCCGCCCCGAGACCTACCGGCAGGCCTTCTACGCCCGCGACCTGGCCGGCACCGTCGTCCTGGTCGGCGTACCGACGCCCGAGATGCAGCTCGAACTCCCGCTGCTGGACGTCTTCGGGCGCGGCGGCGCGCTCAAGTCCTCCTGGTACGGGGACTGCCTGCCCGAGCGGGACTTCCCGCTGCTGATCGACCTCTACCTGCAGGGCCGGCTCGACCTCGACGCGTTCGTCTCCGAGACCATCCCGCTCGACGGGGTCGAGGACGCCTTCGCCCGCATGGAGCGCGGCGAGGTGCTCCGCTCCGTGGTCACCTTCTGACCCGCCGCCCCGGGGCCCCGACCGGTCCCCGAGCAGGTCCCCCGACCAGATCCCCCGGTCAGGGGCCCCGGGGCATAAACTCGGCCGGGACGTCAGCCCCGGCTCCGGGCCCCGCCGCGATCCGGCGAAGGCGCGGGGAGGGGATCCGCACCCAACACCCCAGGGGCCGTCCGTGACCCTCCCGCGCAGCTACCGCCAGCCCGGTGTCGTCCTGACCGACCACCACTTCACCGTGCCGCTCGACCACGACCGCCCCGAAGGGGAGCGCATCGAGCTGTACGCCCGCGAGGTGGTCGGGAACGACAAGGACCCCGAGCGGCTGCCCTGGCTGCTGTACCTGGAGGGCGGCCCCGGCTTCGGCGCGCGCCGTTTCACCGGACGCCAGGCCTGGCTGGAGCGGGCCCTCGCCGACTACCGGGTCCTCCTCCTGGACCAGCGCGGCACCGGCCGCTCCACACCGGTCAACCGGCAGACCCTGCCCGCCCGCGGCACCCCCGCCCAGCAGGCCGAATACCTCGGCCACTTCCGCGCCGACTCCATCGTGCGCGACGCCGAGGCCGTCCGCCCCGCCCTGACCGGCGGCGCCCCCTGGACCGTGCTCGGCCAGAGCTTCGGCGGGTTCTGCACCACCCACTACCTCTCCACCGCGCCCGAGGGCCTGACCGCGGCCCTGATCACCGGCGGGCTGCCCTCCCTCGACGCCACCGCGACCGAGGTCTACGAGGCCGCGTACCCCCGCATCGAGCGCAAGAACCTCGCCCACTACGCCCGCTACCCCATGGACGTCGAGCGTGCCCGCCGCATCGCCGCCCACCTCGCGGAGCGCCCCGCCGAACTCCCCGGCGGCTACCGGCTGACCGTGGAGGCCTTCCAGTCCCTCGGGCTGCTCCTCGGCGCCGGCGACGGCAGCCACCAGCTGCACTACCTGCTGGAGGACGCCTTCGTCACCACCCCGGCGGGCCCCGCCCTCTCGGACGCCTTCCTGCACGCCGTCCACGGCCAGCTCTCCTTCGCGGGCCACCCCCTCTACGCCCTCCTCCACGAGTCGATCTACGCCCAGGACCCGGCGGCCCCCACCGCCTGGGCCGCCGAACGGGTCCGCGCCGCGCACCCCCGCTTCGACGCCGCCAAGGCCCTCGCGGGCGAGGACCCCGTGCTCTTCACCGGCGAGACCATCCACCCCTGGCACTTCACCGGGGACCCGGCCCTCGCACCCCTGCGCGAGACCGCCGACCACCTCGCGTCCCGCACGGGCTGGACGCCCCTCTACGACCCGTCCCGGCTCTCCGTCAACGAGGTCCCGGTGGCGGCCGCCGTCTACCACGACGACATGTACGTGGACACCGCCCACTCCCTGGCCACGGCCCGGGCCGTCCGCGGCCTGCGCACCTGGGTGACGGACGAGTTCGAACACGACGGCGTCCGCGCGGGCGGCCCCCGCGTCCTGGACCGCCTCCTGTCCCTGGTCCGCGACGAGGTCTAGCCCGGCCTCCTTGCTGCGGGCCCTGCGGGGGGACGTCGCCTATTGTGCGGCGTATGACCGAACAAGCAGAGCAGCAGCCGTCCTTGCAGCCGATGCCCGCCGACTGGCAGCGCGCCCTCGCCGTGGTCGCGCACCCCGACGACCTCGAGTACGGCTGCGCCGCCGCCATCGCCGAGTGGACGGACGGCGGCCGTGAGGTCGCCTACCTCCTCGCCACGCGCGGCGAGGCGGGCATCGACGGGGTCGCCCCGCAGGAGTGCGGCCCGCTGCGGGAGGCCGAGCAGCGGGCGAGCGCGGCGGTCGTCGGGGTCTCCACGGTGGAGTTCCTCGACCACCGCGACGGAGTCGTCGAGTACGGGCTCGGCCTGCGCCGGGACATCGCGGCGGCCATCCGGAGGCACCGCCCCGAGCTGGTGATCACCCTCAACCACCGTGACACCTGGGGCGGGGTGGGCGGCGGCGGGTACTGGAACACCCCCGACCACAAGGCCGTCGGCCGGGCCGTGCTGGACGCCGCCGCCGACGCGGGCAACCGGTGGATCTTTCCCGAACTCGTCTCCGAGCAGGGCCTGGAGCCCTGGGACGGGGTGCGCTGGGTCGCGGTGGCGAACACCACCACGCCCACCCACGCCGTCGACGCCGGCCCCGGTCTGGAGCGCGCGATCCGGTCCCTGCTGGAGCACAAGGCGTACATCTCCGCGCTGACCGACCAGGACCCCGAGGAGTACGTGAGGAACTTCCTCACCGGGAACGTCCAGCAGGCGGCGGCCCGCTTCGGCGGCCGTCCGGCGGTGCTGTTCGAGGTCTTCCCCCGCTGACCGGACCCCCCTATGCTGACGCCCCGTCAGTCGGCCTCGGGGGTGCGTACACGGTGATCGACACGCTCGGCAGAGAGGTGGGCGAGGGCGCGGAGCGCATCCGGCTGGACGTCGAGGACGGCATCGCGTTCCTCACCCTCTGCCGCCCCGACAAGCTCAACGGCTGGAGCTGGGAGTCCACCCGCCAGCTGGGCCTGCTCGCCGACCGGATCCGCTTCGACCCGGACGTGCGCGCGGTGCTGCTGGGCGCGCAGGGCCGGGCCTTCTGCGCGGGCATCGACGTGACCGCCCCGGGCGGCGCCATCACCGGCGACTCCGCCGCCGGACGGACCCGGAACTACTACGAGGGCATCCGCTGGGTCCACGAGCGCTTCTCGGTGCTCGCCCGCCTGCCGCAGCCCGTCGTCGCCGCCGTCCAGGGCTACTGTCTGGGCTTCGGCTTCGAACTGGCCCTGATGGCCGACATCCGGATCGCCGCCGACGACGCCGTGTTCGCCCTCCCCGAGGCCCAGCTGGGCGTGGCGGTGGACGCCGGCGGCGACCTGCGCATCGCCCGGGAGGCGGGCGCGGGCTGGGCCAAGTTCCTCGCACTCACCGGCCGCAGGATCGACGCGGCCACCGCCGAGCGCCTGGGCCTGGTCCAACTGGTCGTCCCCCGGGCCTGCCTCGACGCCGAGGCGCACTCCCTGACCGCCGAGATCGCGGCGAACGCCCCGCTCGCGGTCCAGGGCATCAAACGCTCGATCGACGCCTACGCCGACGCCGCCCTCCCCGCCGCCCTGGACCGGGCCGCCATGACGGCGGCCCTCACCCTCACCTCCGAGGACGCGGCGGAGGGCTACGGGGCCAAGGCCGCCCGCCGCCCCCCGCACTTCAGGGGAGCCTGACCTCAGAGCCCTCCGGGTCCTCGCCGTCGAGCCCGCGCAGGGCCCGGAAGCCGCGGTACTCCGCGCGCATCAGGCCGGCGAAGGACCCGTACCGCTCCGGACCGGTCCCGCACCAGCTGGAGAACCGGTACGCCGCCCACTCGCCTTCGGCGTCGACGTCACCGGGGTCGAGGATCAGCCAGGTCTGGTCCCCCTCCAGGGATATCTGGACCGCCCGGCCCCACCGCGCGGACTCGTACGGCTCCTCGTCCGCGCCCCCGCCCCCGTCGTCCGGGCCCTCGTCCTCCTCGTCCTCCTCGTCGAGGTCCTCCGCCAGGTCCTCCTGCTCCCACTCGCTGAGCATCTCGTACAGGTACCCCGTCAGCTCCCGCAGCGGCCCCACCTCCGCCGCCGGGGCGAGCAGTTCCACGAACTCCCCGGCCCACCGCCAGCCGTCGGTGACCTCCAGGAAGGAGCGGTACGAAGGCGGCAGCGGGGCCCCCAGCCTGGTTTCGAGCGCGGCTATCCGCTCCGGCGGGGCGGGTGCGAAGCCCAGCCAGCCCACGGGCGGCTCGGAGGGGTCCTCGGAGCGCATGGCCGCCTCCCGCTCGGCGCTCCAGGTGCGGAGGAAGGGTTCCCAGTCGTCGGTCTTCATGACCCCGATGGTGCCGCACGCCACTGACAACGCCTCACGGACGGAACGGCCCGCGCCCCAGCTGCTCGCGCACCGGCACCACCTCGGGCTGGACCAGCGCCCGGCGCTGCCAGTTGGCCCCGTCGACCACCAGGGTGTGGCCGGTGACGAAGCGGGCGTAGGGCGAGGCCAGGAACGTGGCGGCCCAGCCCAGTTCGCGCGGGGCGCCCACGCGCAGGGCCGGCTGCCTGGAGTCCTTGGAGTCCGGGGCGGCGCGCTCCAGCCCGCCCCGGATGTCCTCGGTCATGTCGGCGTGCGGGAACAGGCCGGGCACCAGCCCGTTGACGCGGATGCCGTACGGGCCCCACTCCACGGCGAGGGTCTCCACCAGGTTCTTCACCCCGGCCTTGGCGGCTGCGCTGTGGGCGAAGCCGGGGCCGCCGGTCCAGGCGTACGAGGCGCCGACGCTGACGATCGCCCCCGGGGTGCCGGCGGCGAGGTGGCGCCGGCCGAACTCGCGGGTCATGAACCAGGTCCCGGTCAGGGTGGTGTCGACCACCGCCCGCCAGGCGCCCGGGGACAGGTCCTCGGCGGGACTGGGGAAGTTCGCCGCGGCGTTGTTGACCAGCACGTCCGGAAGGCCCAGCGCGGCCCCGGCGGCGTCGAAGACCTCCGCGACCCGCTCGGGGTCCCGGATGTCGCACACCGCGGTCGCCACCCGGCCCGCTCCGGACACGGCCGCCAGCTCCTCGCGCGCCGCCTCCAGCTGCCCGGCGCGGCGCCCCGCGATCAGCAGGTCGGCGCCGAGCCGGGCGAACTCGGTGGCGATGGCCTTGCCCAGCCCGGTGCCGCCGCCGGTCACGAGGACCACCTGCCCCGCGTACGTGCCGGCGGGCAGGGCGGCGGCACCGAGCGGGGGCGGCGCGGGCAGGCCGCGCCTGATCTCGTCCGTCATGGGGCATCGATAGCGCGCCGGCGCGCAGATCGCCATGCCCGTGACGACGGAGGCCGCTACTTGGGCTGGTACGCCTGCTTCGTCGCGCAGGTCCAGATCACCGGCTTGAGCGTGCCGCCCGCGTTGACGGCCGCGCCGCCGACCCGGCCGTCGTCGGCGACCGACGAGGCGGTGCTGGCCTGGTTCGCGGCGAGCCGCGGCAGGGCCAGCACCGGCCCGGTGCCCGTCCACAGCTGCGCCTGGTCGGGGAGGGTCTGGATGTCCGGGTGGAACTTGGCGGTGCCGACGGAGACGAAGTTCGTCGGGCTGACCGCCTCGAAGGTGCCGTACGGGTGGGTCTTCAGCGCGCCGGGGGCGCCGATGGGCCCCGAGTACGGCGGGGTCCAGGTGACCGGCCGGAACTGGTAGCCCATGCCGTACCAGTCGTAGCCGACGACGCGGCCGCTCTCGTCGATGTCCTGCACCCAGCTGTCGTTGGAGGTGCGGGGCAGGGCCTTGGCCGGGCCGCCGTCGGCCGGCCACAGGACGGGGTAGGAGCCCTCCAGGCGCTGGCCGGTCTCCGGGACCTCGTAGTTCTCGCGGGCGATGCCGAGGACGTCGCCCTTGTTGTTGATGCCGGTGACCAGCTCCACGTAGGTGCCGGGCGAGGAGCCGGCCGGCACGGGCAGGTCGCGGACCTTCAGGCCGTCCTTCCACACCGCGCCCTGGCCGCCGCGGGTGCGCGAGACGACGTACCCGGCGTCGTTCACGTCGGCGTCGTCGGACAGCCAGTCGCTCCCGGGCAGCCGGGTGATGGCCTTGTCCCCGGCCCGGTAGGTGAAGAGGAAGCCCTCGCCGCCGGAGACGACGCCCACCATCAGGCCGGCCTTGTTGACGCCGAGGACCGCGCCCGCCTGGTTGGCGTCGGGCATCGGGACCTTGTGGAGCTTCGTGCCGGTCCAGTAGACGGGCTTGCCGCCGGAGAGGCCGACGGACAGGGTGCCGGAGCCGAGGGCCCGGACACCCTCGGACTGCGGGTTGCCCACGTTGTAGCCGCCGGTCCCGATGGAGCCGAGGACCTGGATGCGGGGCGTGCAGGCGGGCGCGGCGGCGGCCGGGCCGGCGGCGGTGACGACACCGGCCAGGACGAGGGCGGCGACGGCCGCCGCTCCGGCGCTCCGCGTGCGGGTGCTGTTCATCGTTCGGTTCCCCCTGTGGTGTGTGCGCATGGCGCAGACGCGCGCCCGGAGCGGTCGGCTCCGGGCGCGCGGAATCCCCTGGTGCGTCATATGCCCTGTGCAAGCGGCCTGTTGATGTTATCTCCAGGTACGGGTGGTCGCCCTTGGTTCGTCCGTCCGATTTCCGGAGCGGGCGGGCGGGCCCCGGGCGGGGCGGGAACCCGCCCGGCGGGGATGGCGCGGAGGAGGGTTCCCAAGGCGGCAAGCGACCGCTTAGTATGCCGCCGAGCGTGGTCCCTCGACGGCGGCTGGAGGCCCCGGATGCAGGCATGGCGAGTACACACGACCGGCGAACCCCGCGAGGCCATGCGCCTCGAAGAGGTCCCCGAACCGGTGCCCGGCGAGGGCGAGGTGAAACTCCGGGTGCTCGCGGCGAACGTCAACTTCCCCGACGCCCTCCTCGTCCGCGGCCGGTACCAGATCCGCCCGCCCCTGCCCTTCACCCCGGGCGTCGAGATCTGCGGCCTGACCGAGGACGGCCGGCGCGTCATCGCCAACCCGAGCCTGCCCCACGGCGGATTCGCCGAGTACGTCACCGCCCCCGCCCGCGCCCTGCTCCCCGCCCCGGACACGCTGGACGACGCCGAGGCCGCCGCCCTGCACATCGGCTACCAGACCGGCTGGTTCGGCCTCCACCGCAGGGCCCGCCTCCAGCGCGGCGAGACCCTGCTCGTGCACGCCGCCGCCGGCGGGGTCGGCAGCGCCGCCGTCCAGCTAGGCAAGGCCGCCGGAGCCACCGTCATCGGCGTCGTCGGCGGCAAGGCCAAGGCCCGCACCGCCGAGGAACTCGGCTGCGACCTGGTCATCGACCGCACCACCGAGGACGTCGTGGCCCGCGTCAAGGAGTTCACCGGCGGACACGGCGCCGACGTCGCCTACGACCCCGTCGGCGGCGACGCCTACACCGCCTCCGCCAAGTGCGCGGCGTTCGAGGGCCGCATCGTCGTCGTGGGCTTCGCAGGCGGCACCGTCCCCGCCCCCGCCCTCAACCACGCCCTGGTCAAGAACTACGCCGTGCTCGGCCTGCACTGGGGGCTGTACGCCGCCAAGGACCCCGCCGCGATCCTCGCCTGCCACACCGAACTCACCCGCCTCGCCGCCGAGGGCGCGATCAAGCCCCTCGTCAGCGAACGCGTCCCGCTCGCCGGAGCCGCCGACGCCGTCCAGCGCCTCGCCGACGGCACCACCACCGGCCGGCTGGTCGTCGTACCGTCCCAGGACCCGGGAGCCGCCCGATGACCGCCGACGCCGAGGACCTCCTCGCCCGCACCCGCGCCCTCCTCGCCGCGCACCCGCCCGCCGCCACCGCCCCCGCCGACTTCCTGCGCGCCCGCTTCGACGCCGGACTCGCCTGGGTCCACTACCCCGAGGGCCTCGGCGGACGCGGCGCGCCCCGCACCCTCCAGGCCGTCGTCGACGCCGAACTGGAAGCCGCCGGAGCCCCCGACAACGACCCCCGCCGCATCGGCATCGGCCTCGGCATGGCCGCGCCCACGATCCTCGCCTACGGCACCGAGGAGCAGAAGGCCCGCTTCCTGCGCCCCCTCTGGCTGGGGGAGGAGGTCTGGTGCCAGCTCTTCAGCGAACCCGGAGCCGGCTCCGACCTGGCCGCCCTCGGCACCCGCGCCGTCCTCGACGAAACCGCCGGAGAATGGGTGGTCGACGGCCAGAAGGTGTGGACCTCCAGCGCCCACACCGCCCGCTGGGCCATCCTCCTCGCCCGCACCGACCCCGGCGTCCCCAAGCACCAGGGCATCACCTACTTCCTGTGCGACATGCACGCCCCCGGCGTCGAGGTCCGCCCGCTGCGCCAGATCACCGGCGAGGCCGAGTTCAACGAGGTGTTCCTCACCGGCGTCCGCATCCCCGACACCCACCGCCTCGGCGCCGTCGGCCAGGGCTGGGCCGTCGCCCGGACCACGCTGATGAACGAACGCGTCTCCATCGGCGGCATGCGGATCCCGCGCGAGGGCGGCATGATCGCCCCCGTCGCCGCCGCCTGGCGCGAACGCCCCGCCCTGCGCACCCACGCCCTGCACCAGCGGCTGCTCGAACTGTGGGTGGAGTCCGAAGTGGCCCGCCTCACCGGCGAACGGCTGCGCCAGCAGCTCGCCGCCGGCCAGCCCGGCCCCGAGGGCAGCGGCATGAAGCTCACCTTCGCCCGCCTCAACCAGGAGATCAGCGGCCTGGAGGTGGAACTCCTCGGCGAGGAGGGCCTCCTGTACGAGGACTGGACCATGCGCCGCCCCGAGACCGTCGACTTCACCGGCCGCGACGCCGGCTACCGCTACCTGCGCGCCAAGGGCAACAGCATCGAGGGCGGCACCAGCGAGATCCTCCTCAACATCGTCGCCGAACGCGTCCTCGGCCTGCCCGCCGAACCGCGCGACGACAAGGACACCGCCTGGAAGGACCTCTCCCGATGACGACCGAGTTCACCCCGGGCCGGCAGCCCGCCCAGGCGGCCCCCGGCACCCCCCACGACCTGCTCTACTCGCAGACCGAGGAGGAGCTGCGCGCCGCCGTACGCTCCCTGCTCGCCGACCGCTGCGCCCCCGCCGCCGTCCTCGCCCGGGCCGAGACCGGCCGGCCCCACGACCCCGAGCTGTGGCGCACCCTCGCCGCCGGCATCGGCGCCGCCGGACTGCTCGTCCCCGAGAAGCTCGGCGGAGCGGGCGCGGGCCACCGCGAGGCCGCCGTCGTCCTGGAGGAGCTGGGCCGGGCCGTCGCACCCGTGCCCTACCTGACCGCCTCCGTGCTCGCGACGGAGATCCTGCTCGCCGTCGCCTGCGACAACGCCGACGCCGCCGCCCTGGTCGGGGAGGCCGCGTCCGGCCGACTGGTCTGCGTCCCCGCCCTCCCGCTCACCCTGGCCCCCGGCGCGCCCCTGCCGGCGCCGCTCCACGACGCCGGCGCCGGGGTGCTGAGCGGCACCGTCACCTCGGTCGCGGACGCGGTCGCAGCCGACGTCCTGCTGGTCCTCGCCGACACCGGCCTGTACGCCGTCCCCGCGGACCGCGCCGCCCTGACCCCCCGGGTCCCCCTGGACCTGACCCGGCCGCTCGCCGACGTCACCCTCGACGGCGCCGCCGCCACCCGCCTCGCGGACCCCGCGAGCGCGCGGGCGGCCGTCGCCGGAGCGCTGCTGTCCGGCGCCGGACTGCTGGCCTCGGAACAGCTCGGGCTCGCCGAGTGGTGCCTGACCGAGACCGTCGCGCACGTCCGGGGCCGCCACCAGTTCAACCGCCCCGTCGGCTCCTTCCAGGCCCTCAAGCACCGCCTCGCCCGGCTGTGGCTGGACGTGGCCTCCGCCCGGGCGGCCGCCCGCGCCGCCGCCGACGCCCTGGCCACCGGCGCCCCGGACACCCCGCTCACGGTCGCCGTCGCCCAGGCGTACTGCTCGGGGGTCGCCGTCCGCGCGGCCGAGGAGTGCGTCCAGCTCCACGGCGGCATCGGCATGACCTGGGAACACCCCGCCCACCTCTACCTCAAGCGGGCCAAGGCCGACTCCCTCGCCCTGGGCACCGCCGGCCACCACCGGGGCCTGGTCGCCGACTTCGCGGAACTTCCGGCACCCTGACCCGGCCGGCGGGGGCACCCCCACCCGGAGCCCCCGCCCCGGCTCCGGGGCCCCGCCGGGTGAGAGGTGACCTCGCACGGCCGCTCCTCGTTGGACGGGTGAACACACCGACCGCCGAGCGAGGGAGACCGCATGCACGCAGCACCCGCCGCACCACCGACCCGCCGTGCGGTCCTGCGCACGGCCTTCGGCGCGGCCGTGGCGGGCGGCGTGGCCGCGGCCCTGGCACCCGTCCTGCGCGCCCGGGGCCCCCGCCAGACCCTCACCCCGGCCCCGCTCGCCGAGGAGACGTACCGCGGCCGCCACATCAGCGTCGACCTGGCCTCCGCGCAGGTCCGCATCGACGGCCGGGCACTGCACGTCATGCGCCGCGCCGACGGGAGCTACCTCAGCGGGGTCAACCACTTCGAGTCCTACGCGACCCCGCTGGAGCTCGCCCGCGCCGCCGTCGACGAACTCGGCACCAGCCAACTGGCCCCCGCGGCACCGCACCACGGCTGACCGACGGGAACGGGAGGAGCCCCGACTTGTACACCCGGCAGAACCAGAAGAACCTGACCAGCGCCCAGAAGAAGCGGTTCACGGCCGCCCTGCTGGAACTCAAGCGCAGTGGCACCTACGACGAGTTCGTCCGCACCCACGGCACCTACTTCGTGCCCGACCGGGAGCGGAAGCTGCGCGTCGGGCACATGTCGCCCTCGTTCTTCCCCTGGCACCGCCGCTACCTGCTGGAGTTCGAGCAGCGGCTGCGGGCCGTCGACCCCCAGGTGTCCATCCCGTACTGGGACTGGACCACCGACAACAGCCCCGTCTCCTCCCTCTGGGCCGAGGACTTCCTCGGCGGCACCGGCCGGGAGGGCGACCGCCAGGTGACCACGGGCCCCTTCGCCTACGCGCGGGGCAACTGGACGGTCACCGTCGGGGTCAGCGAGGCCCCCTTCCTCACCCGCAACCTCGGGCGGCCGGCCAACCCGATCGCCCTGCCCACCGCCGCCGAACTCCAGTGGGCCCTCGACGACCCCGTCTACGACTCCGCGCCCTGGGACTCCACCGCCCGCGAGGGCGGCTTCCGCAACAGGCTGGAGGGCTGGGCCGCGCCCAGGAGCGAGCGCTGGCGCAACCACAACAAGGTCCACCAGTGGATCGGCGGCCACATGACCGGCGGCACCGCCCCCAACGACCCGGCCTTCTGGCTGCACCACGCCTTCGTGGACCTGCTCTGGGACCGCTGGCAGCAGCGCCACCCCGGCTCCGGCTACCTGCCGGCCGCCCCCCTGGAGCTGGGCGACCTCCAGCGCGGCCGGGTCATCTCCCTCGACGAGCCGATGCCCCCGTGGGACGTCACCCCGCGCGAGATGCTGGGACACCGGGGCGTCTACCGCTACGAGTGACCGGCGGCCCCCGAGCACCACAGGGGGCCGCGACCCCGCGTCGGCGGCGTCCGCAAGCGGACACGGAAAGGGCCCCCGCCACGTGGCGGGGGCCCTTCAGCCGGTCAGGCGGGCGAGAGGGTCACTCGCCGTAGCTGCCGCCCTCGGTGTGGTGCTTGTCGCCGCCCGAGGCGTTGACGCAGGTGTTGCCGAAGGCCGGGTTCAGCAGGGCGATCACGTTGACGGTGTTGCCGCAGACGTTGACCGGGACGTGGACCGGGACCTGCACCACGTTGCCGGACCCGACACCGGGGGAGCCGACAGCCGCACCGTGCGCTCCGGCATCGGCGACAGCCAGACCCGCACCCGCGGCCACGGCGGTGCCCGCCACAGCGGTGATGGCGAATGCCTTCGCGATACGCGACATCAAGATCTCCTCATGAGATGTGGAGCGCCGCATCCCTGCGGCGCGTGACATGGCGTACAACGCGGCGGGAGCCGAGTGGTCACGGCCCGTTCGGCTACCGGGTGACACGAAAACGGACAGAGCCGGAGTACGACCGCACCCGAGTGACCGTTTCCGGGCCGCTTACCCGCCGCACAACCGACAGTCCCGGCCGGGCGCGATCCGTTCCGCGCGACCCGATCGTGCCTTGTCAGGCCGTGGACGCCTGTGCGACGGTGCCCCGGAGGACACCCCGGTGAGGAGAGCACGGATGAGCGCAGCGCGCGGCGGACGGCCCCGGGCCGTCACCGGACACGGCGTGGTGGAGGGCCGCCGGCAGGCCGACGGCACCGCCGTCTTCCGGGGGATCCCCTACGCCGCCGCGCCCGTCGGCGCCCGCCGGTTCGACGCCCCGCGGCCCCCGGCCGCCTGGGAGGGCGTACGCGACGCCGGGGCCTTCGGGCCCACCGCGCCCAAGGTGCCCTACCCGCCGGCCTTCGCCGCGCTGCTCCCCGACCCGAAGGTCCCCGGCGCGCACTGCCTGAACCTGAACGTCTGGACCCCGGACCCGGCCCCCGGCGCCGGCCTGCCCGTCATGGTGTGGCTGCACGGCGGCGCCCACACCCGGGGCTCCTCGGCCGTCCCCGTCTACGACGGTTCGGCGTTCGCCCGCGACGGGATCGTGTTCGTCTCGGTCAACTTCCGGCTCGGCGTCCTCGGTTACGGTCTCTTCCCCGACGCGCCCGCCAACCGGGGCCTGCTCGACCAGATCGCCGCCCTCGAATGGGTGCGGGACAACATCGGGGCCTTCGGCGGCGACCCCGCCCGGGTCACCGTCTTCGGCGAGTCCGCCGGGGCCATCAGCGTCGGGGCCCTGCTCGGCGCACCCCGGGCCGAGGGCCTCTTCGCGCGGGCCGTCCTGCAGAGCGGCGCCCCCGAGGCACTGCCGCGCGACGGGGTGCGGACCATGGTGCGGCGCATGGCCTCCCTCCTCAAGGTGCCCGCCACCGCGCGGGCCTTCGCGGGAGTGGGCCTGCCCGCGCTGCTCGCGGCCCAGGGGGCCGTGCTGCGGCGTTCCTCCCCGGTGCTCGGCGGTCCCGCCTTCGGGCTGGTCACCGACCCGGACTCGCTGCCCGCCGACCCGCTGGAGGCGGCCTGCGCCTCGAAGGTGCCGCTGCTGCTGGGCTGGACCGCCCAGGAGCACCGGCTGTGGCTGGCGCCGACCGGCGGCGCGCGGCTGCTGGACCGGCTCGGGCCGGCGGCCGTGGCCCTGGGCCGGCTGCGCGGCGGCAAGGACCGGGCGGCCGTACGGGCGCTGCGGGCCGCGCTGCCCGGCGCCTCCCCGGCCGACCTCGCCGGGCACCTGATCACCGACCGGCTGCTGCGCGACCCGCTGCGCAGGATCGCCGCGGCTCCGCGCCCGGCGCCGAGCCACCTCTACGAGTTCCGCTGGCCCAGCGGCGTACCGGGGCTGGGGGCCTGCCACGCCCTGGAACTGGGCTTCGTCTTCGACACCCTCGGGGTGCCGGAGTCCACGTGGCTGGCCGGGCCGGACGCCCCGCAGGCGCTGGCCGACGAGATGCACGGCGCCTGGGTCCGCTTCGCCGCCACCGGGGACCCCGGCTGGGCGCCCTGGGACGGCGACGGCCCGCCGAAGTTCTTCGACGGGCCGGAGCCGGAGGCAGTACGGGGCGCGGAGGCGGTTACTCCACTGGTCCTTCCATGACCTTGCTGATGAACTCCATCGGTCCCAGGCCCATGTTCGGGACGTAGGTCTTGGCGTTGTGCTGGCCGCCCGGGATCACCCTCAGGCTGGTGTGGATCGGGCCCTTGGTGTACGTCTGGACGAACTTCTGCACGTCCGGGAGCGTCTTCTTGTTGCTCTCGTTGTCGCCGACCTGGAAGGCCAGGTAGACGTCCGGGCCCTTCTTGTCGATGAGCTGCTTGGCGAGGAGCTCCGGGTTGTTCTCGGCCTTCTCCTTGTCGTGGCCCTTCCACAGGGAGGAGTCCGGGACGACGTCCGGGCCGGAGGCGATCACGGCCTTGAACTTGTCCGGGTGCTTCAGCACTGCCTTCAGGCCGGCGAAGCCGCCGGTGGAGGAGCCCATGAAGGCCCAGCCGTCACGGGACTTGACGGTGCGGAAGTTCTCCCGCATCAGGTCCGGGACGTCCTCGGTCAGCCAGGTGCCCATCTTGGGCTGGCCGGGGATGTCGGAGCCGTCCCAGTAGACGCCCCCGTCGTCCGGTGCCGGGTTCAGCACCGGCATGGCGAGGATGAAGGGCTTGCCCTTGCCCTCGTGGTACCACTTGCTGATGCTCGTCTGGAGGCCCAGGTCGGTGCCCATCCAGTAGTTGCCCGGGAAGCCGGGGCCGCCGGGCAGGGCGATCATGACCGGGAAGCCGCTCTTGGCGAACTTGGGGTCGCTGTACTCCTTGGGCGCCCACACCCAGACCTTGCCCGTGAAGCCGGACTTCTTTCCCGTGACGGTGGCGACGCCGATCTGCGTGCCGTCGCTGAGCGTCGAGGTGTTCTTGAATTCGGTCTTCGGGCCGGTGGGCATCGACATCTTCGAGTTCGGCGCCTGCTTGGCCGCGCCGCCGCCCTTGTTGTCGGCGCCCCCGCCGAAGGAGACGTCCTTGCCCTTGTCGGTGAAGGGGGGTATTTCGAAGTAGGCCATCGTGCCCGCCGCGATGCCGCCGAGGGCCAGGACGGTGACGCCCGCGATGATCCAGCGCTTCACCTTGGACTTGCGGCGGGGCTCCTCGCCGTAGGGCGGCTCGGAGTAGCCGTACTGCTGCTGCTCGTACGGGGGCTGCGGGGGGCCCGGCTGGTACCCCTGGCCGGGGCGCTGCTGCTCGAAGCGGGGCGGCTCGTAGTCGGGGCGCTCGTAGCGGGGCTGGGCCTGCGTGGGCTCGTCGAGGCCGCCCGGGCGGTACTGGTCCCGGCCCTGCGGGGGCCGGGGCGGCTGCGGGCGGCCCTGCGGCGGGCCGCCGTAGGGGCCGGCTCCCTGCGGGGCGCGGCCGTGCGGCTGCTGGGGCCGGCCGCCCTGGGGCGCATACTGCGGCGGGCCCTGCTGTCGGCCTTGCTGCCGGCCGGGCTGCTGCCCGTCCGGCCGGTACGGCGGCTGGTCCTGGCCGTCGGGTTCGTACGACATGTGCGGTGGCTCTCCGGCTGTTGCTGCCCCGTTTGGGGATGGTCTGCTTCCGTTCGAATGATGAACGAAAGGGCTTCGGGGTTCCTCATTTTTACTTCTCTTGGGATTCCGTGGAGGAGGTCATTACCCGTCACCCACGGTGCCCCCGGTGTTCCCTTCCCGTTATCCAAGCATCCCTGGCTCATGCACATGACGGTGGGTATGGTGCGTCCGCGCCGCCGCCAAAGACCCCTGCACCTTCCCCACGCCCGGAGGTATGTCCCCGTGTTTGGCATGACCATTTCACGGCCTCGCCGCAAGACCGCCCTCGCCACCGCCTTCGGAGCCACCGCCGCCGGAGCCGCCCTCTGGGCCGGCATCGGCACGGCCCAGCCCGCGCACGCGGCCGGCCTGCCCGCCCCCGACCACACCGTCGTCGTGGTCTTCGAGAACCACGCCTACAACCAGGTCATCGGCAGCTCCAGCGCCCCCTACATCAACTCCCTGAAGGCCGGGGGCGTCAACCTCACCAGCTCCTACGGCATCACCCACCCCAGCCAGCCGAACTACCTCCAGCTGTTCTCCGGCTCCAACCAGGGCGTGACCGGCGACAGCTGCTACACCCCCGGCTTCAGCTCCGCCCCCAACCTCGCCTCCGAGCTGATAGCCGCCGGCAAGAGCTGGGGCAGCTACAACGAGGGCCTCCCCAGCCAGGGCTCCACCACCTGCTCCAGCGGCAAGTACGCCCGCAAGCACAACCCCTGGTTCGCCTTCTCCAACGTGCCCACCGGCACGGCGAAGACGATGGCGCAGTTCCCCACCGACTTCACCACCCTCCCCAAGGTGTCCTTCGTCGTCCCCGACCTGTGCAACGACATGCACGACTGCTCCGTCGGCACCGGCGACACCTGGCTCAAGAACAAGCTCAAGGCGTACGCGGACTGGGCCAAGACCCACAACAGCCTGCTCGTCGTCACCTTCGACGAGGACAACCGGCTCGCCGGCAACAAGATCCCGACCGTGCTCTACGGCCAGCCCGTCACCCCCGGCTCCACCTCCGCCACCACCTACAACCACTACGACGTGCTGCGGACCCTGGAGGGGCTGGCCGGGCTGACCACCCACGCCGGGAACGCCGCCACCGCCAAGGACATCACGGGGATCTGGGCCTCCTGACCATGTACGTCGCGGACAGTCGCGGTACCCCCGCGCCCGCCGTGGCCCCCGAGCCGCAGGCCGCCGCCCCGGGCACCAGCCCGGGGCGGCGCGCCGCCCTCGCCCCCACGGTCCTCGCCCTCGGCACGGTCTCCCTGATCACCGACGTCTCCTCCGAGATGGTCACGGCCGTGCTCCCGCTCTACCTCGTCGCCGGACTCGGCCTCAGCCCCCTCGGCTTCGGCCTGCTCGACGGCCTCTACAACGGGGTCAGCGCCCTGGTCCGGCTCACCGGCGGCCACCTCGGCGACCGCCTCGGCCGCCACAAGGCCCTCGCCGGAATCGGCTACGGCCTCTCCGCCCTGTGCAAGCCGCTGCTGCTCCTCGCCCACACCCTGCCCGCCATCGGCGCCGTCCTCGCCCTCGACCGCACCGGCAAGGGACTGCGCACCGCCCCCCGCGACGCGCTGATCTCCCTGGCGGCCGACCCCGCCGAACGCGGCCGGGCCTTCGGCGTCCACCGCGCCATGGACACCGCCGGCGCGCTCATCGGGCCGATCCTCGCCTTCCTGATCCTGCGCGGCGCCGCCGACGGCTACGACGCCGTCTTCACCGTCAGCGCCTGCGTGGCCGCGCTCGGCGTCCTGGTCCTCGTCCTCTTCGTACCCGGCCGCCGCACCACCCCCGCCGCCACGGCCGCCCCCGTCTCCCTGCGCGGCGCCCTCGGCCTGCTCCGCGTCCGCGACCTGCGCCGGACCGGGCTCTGCGCCCTCCTGCTCGGCCTGTGCACCGTCAGCGACGCCTTCGTCTTCCTGCTCCTGCAGAAGGCCACCGGGATCGCCGACCGCTGGTTCGCCCTGCTCCCGCTGGGCACCGCCGCCGCCTTCTTCCTGCTGGCCCTGCCCCTGGGCCGGCTCGCCGACCGCGTCGGCCGCCGCGCCGTCTTCCTCTGCGGCCACCTCGCGCTGCTCGCCGTGTACGCCCTGCTCCTCACCGGCGCGCAGCACCCGGCGCTGCCGTACGCGGTGCTCCTGCTGCACGGCGGGTTCTACGCCGCCACCGACGGCGTGCTCATGGCCGAGGCCGCCGGAGCCGTCCCCGAGGAGCACCGGGGCAGCGGGCTCGCCCTCGTCCAGACCGGCCAGGCCCTCGCCCGGTTCGCAGCCTCCCTCGGCTTCGGCGCCGCCTGGACCCTCTGGGGCGCCCGGCCCGCCCTCGCCGTGGCAGCCGTCCTGCTCGCCGCGGCCCTCGCCGGATGCCTGTGGCTGCGGCCCGCCGCCGACGCCCCGCAGGCCTGATCCCCCCATCCCCGAAAGGCCCCCATGACCCTCCAGCGCCGGATCCTGATCCTGGTCACCGCCGTCCTGCTGCTCGCCGGAGTCGGGGTGTTCGCCGTCGTGCGGGCCTCCTCGCGCGCCGCCGAGAAGGACCAGGCCCGCGCCGGCGGGCCCGAGGTCACCCGGGGCGAGGTCTCCCTGGCCCCGGGCGGCGGCAGCCGGATGGTCTTCCGGAACATGGCCTGGGGCCCGCACCGCGACGAGCTCGCCACCGTCCCGGCCGGCTCGCCCGCGGGTCCCCGTACCGCCTCCGGCGTCAGCTGCCTGCGCTTCCACGCCGCGGCCGGCACCGGGATCTGCCTCCGGGCGGACAAGGGCGGGGTGCAGGAGAGCTACCGGGCCGTCGTCCTCGACGCCGGCCTCAAGGAGGTGTCGGCGCACCCGCTCGCCGGGATCCCCACCCGCGCCCGGGTCTCGCCCGGCGGGCACCTCGCAGCGTGGACCGTCTTCGTCGGCGGGGACTCGTACGCCGGCACGGACTTCTCCACCCGCACCTCGCTGCTGGACCTGCGCACCGGGAAGCTCGACGCCTCCCTGGAGGACTTCACGGTCCTCAAGGACGGCAAGGAGTACCGCAACGCCGACGTGAACTTCTGGGGAGTGACCTTCACCGCCGACGAGAAGGCCTTCTACGCGACCCTCGCCACCGGCGGCAGGACCTACCTGGTCCGCGGGGACCTGGCCGCGCGCACGGTCACCACGCTCCGGGAGAACCTGGAGTGCCCCTCGCTGTCCCCCGACGGGACGCGGCTGGTGTTCAAGAAGCGGGTGCCCGGCCTGCCCGCCGAGGCGCCGTGGCGGCTGTACGTGCTGGACCTGGCCTCGATGCGGGAGACCCCGCTCGCCGAGGAGCGCAGCGTGGACGACCAGGTGGTGTGGCGTGACGACCGGACCCTCGTCTACTCCCTCCCGGGCGACTTCGGGGCCGACCTGTACACCCTGCCCGCCGACGGCGGCGGCGCCCCGGCCCGGCTGGCCGACTCGGCCCTCGCCCCGGCCTTCCTCGGCTGAATCACCGGGGGAGGGGCGGGACGAGGGCCGGGCCGGGGCCGAGCAGGACCGTTACGCCGGGATCAGCGTCCGGCGCCGGCGCCGGCGCGGGGCGGCGCTGGAGAGCCGCAGCTCGATGACCGAGCGGACGGTGGGCCACTCCTCGTCGAGGATCGAGTAGAAGGCCGTGCTGCGCACCGCGCCGTCCAGCCCCCGCGAATGGGCCCGGCGGACCCCCTCGCAGGTGAAGCCGAGACGTTCCATCGCGGCACGGGAGCGCCCGTTGCGGGCGTCCGCGCGCAGTGAGATCCGCCGCACGCCCCAGGTCTCGAAGGCGTGGCGCAGCATGAGCAGCTTCGCCTCGGTGTTGATGCCGGTTCCCTGGGCGCCCGGGGACAGCCAGGTGTTCCCGATCTCGGCGGCATCGGGGATCGCGGTCGCCGGATCACCGAAGGGGACCCCGGGGACGGCGGGCCACACCAGCGGACCCTGCCAGTAGTCGAGTTCCAGGAACCGGGTCGAACCGACCACCCGACCGTCAGTGGCTCTGACGACGGCGAACGCAAGCGATCGACCCGCTGCCTGATCGGAGAGGGCGCGGTCGATGTACTCGTGGGACGCCTGCAACCCGTGCGGAACGGGAGTGAAGGCGTAAGTCGTACGATCCTCGGCCCCGGCCACGGCCAGGGCCTCGGTGTGGTGGGGGGCGAGGGGCTCGAGCCGCACGGAGCGGCCGGCGAGGAGTACGGGTACGGGCACGGAGCCTTCGGTCCTTCTGGGCGGTGGGGTGGTTGCACAGTGTGCGCTCCTGACGTCACCCCCCGCGCAAAACGCGAGTGAAAGGCAACGGGCTGTCAGGTGAACGCGAGTGGCTCAATGTAGCCCCTTAAAGTCCTCTCATGAACCCCCAATTTGGCAATGGCGCGGCATCGATTTCGGATGACTTCGGTCCCCGGGGCGCGGAGGCCGTCCTGCTGGTCCACGGGCACCCGTTCAACCGGTCGATCTGGGCGCCCCAGGCGACGGCGCTGGCTGCCGCCGGCTACCGAGTCATAGCCCCTGACCTGCGAGGATATGGAGACAACCCGGCGGTGGGGGAGCGGACCCTGCTCGCGGACTTCGCCGACGACCTGGCCGCTCTGCTCCGCCGCCTGGGAATCGAACGGGTGGTCGTCGGAGGAGTTTCCATGGGCGGGCAGATCGCCCTCGAGCTCCGGTTGCGCCACCCGGGTCTGGTGAGGGCCCTCGTGCTCTCCGACACCTCCCCCGTTCCGGAGACAGAGGACGGCAAGGAGTTCCGCCGGAAGCTCGCCGAACGGCTCCTCGCGGAGGGTATGCGTCCGTATACCGAAGAGGTCATTGACAAGATGCTGGCGCCCTACAACGTCACCGGCCAGCCGGAGGCCGCCGCCCGGGTCACCGCCATGATGTGCGCCACCGACCCCAGGGGAGCGGCGGCGGCCCTGCGGGGCCGGGCCGAGCGGCCCGACTACCGGCCCGTGCTCGCCGCGCTGCCCGCGGAGGTGCCCTGCCTGGTGCTGGTCGGCGAGGACGACGTCTACACCCCCGTCGCCGAGGCCGAGGGGATGTGCGCGCTGGTGCCGCACGCCCGGCTCGCGGTGATCGGGCGGGCCGGACACCTGCCGGGCGTGGAGCAGCCGGAGGCCTTCAACCGGGCCCTGCTGGAGTTCCTCGCCGTTCTGCCGTGAATGAAAGCCCTGGCCGTGCGCCGGGGGCGGGGCTAGCTTGGCCGTCATGCGCGAAGTGATCTTGGATGGCGGTCGGACACTGGCGGTCGAGGAGTGGGGCGTGCCCGGTGGGACACCGGTCGTCTACCTCCACGGCAGCCCGATGAGCCGACTGGCCCGGCACCCCGACGACTCCCTGTTCCGCGAGCTCGGCGTGCGGCTGATCACCTACGACCGGCCCGGCTTCGGGTGTTCCACCGCGGCCGGGGGGCGCCGGGTCGTCGACGCCGCCGCCGACGTGGCGGCCGTGGCCGACGCGCTCGGGCTGGACCGCTTCGCGGTGTTCGGCGTCTCCGGGGGCGGCCCGCACGCGCTGGCCTGCGCCGCGGTGCATCCCGGCCGCGTCACCCGGGCCGGAGTGCTGGCGAGCCTGGCGCCCCGGGACGCGGCCGGGCTGGAGTGGACCGCCGGCATGAACGAGGGCAACCGCCGCAGCGCAGCCGCCGCCCTGACCGGGCGGGCCGCCGTCATGGAGCACCTCGCGAACGTCGGAACGGCCGGCCTGCCGCCGCTGCCGGAGGTCGAACAGGAGGTCCTCTCCCGGCCGGACGTCAGCGCCATGCTCGGCGCGGCCTTCGCCGAAGCGGTCCGCCCGGGGCTGGACGGCTGGGTCGACGACGTCATGGCGCTCTTCGGCACCGCATGGGGGTTCGACCCGGCGGCCGTCCCGGTGCCGGTGCGGCTCTGGCACGGCGGCCTCGACACCCTCGTCCCGCCGGCCCACGCCGAGTGGCTGGCCGCGCGCATCCCGGGCGCGGACCTGCGGATGCAGGCCGATGCCGGGCACGGAGGCCACTTCGACGCCACCCCCGAGATGCTCGGCTGGCTCGCCGACGGCGCCGGCCGGCCCGCCTGAGATCATCCGGGGATGGACATGGACGACGTACTGCGCCGGCTGGCCGCCGTCGGGCCCTTCTTCTCCGTCCCGTACGGCGCCGAACCGCCCGGACCGGGCTTCCGGCCGCTCGCGGAGCTCTACGGCGAGCGGCTGGGCCCCTACGTCGAGGAGGTGGGCCGCCGGACCCGCAGCGGCCCGGGGCGGGTCGCCGCCTCCACCGCCCAGTTCGGGATCGCCTCCCGGCTGTGGTCGCTGGGCCTCGGCTGCGCCGCCCTGTCGGGGCGGCTTCCGGACCTGGACCCCGGCCGGGTGTGGTGGCGGCTGCCCGAGGCGGGCTCGCTGGAGCTCTGGCTGCCCGAGCCGGCCGCGGACCTGCCCGCCCGCGCCCTCGGGGAGGGCGTCCTCGGCAACCTCGCCCCGCTGGACGCCGCCCTGCGGGAGCGGTACGGGGTCTCCGCGAAGGTGCTGCGCGGCAACGCCGCCTCCGGTCTGGTCGGAGCCCTGCGCGTGCTCCTGGACCGGGTCCCGGCCGAGGAAGGCGCCGCGGCCGTGGCGCTGGCGGGCGGCCTCCTCGCCGACGGCGGGGCGCTGGCCGGCACCGGCTCCTTCATCCACGAACCGGGCCTGGGCGTGGCCTTCGTACGGCGCAGCTGCTGCCTCTACTACCGGGTGCCGGGCGGCGGACTCTGCGGGGACTGCGTGCTGCGCACCCGGTGACACGGCGAAGGGCCGCCGGGGAGCGGACGTACCGCTTCCCGACGGCCCCTTGGCGGCGGAGCGTCCTAGAAGGTGAGGTTCCAGGAATCGATCTTGCCGGTGTCGCCGCCCGCGTTGTCGTTCACACGGAGCTTCCAGGTGCCGTTCGCGACCTCGGAGGAGGCGTTGACGGTGTAGGTCTGGTTGATGTTGTCCGTGCTGCCGCCGGCCCGGTTGTGGACCGTGTAGACGGTGCCGTCCGGGGCGACCAGGTCGACCTTCAGGTCACCGATGTAGGTGTGCGCGATGTTCACGCCCACCTTGAGGGTGGCCGGGGCGTTGCCGGTCACACCGCTGACGGTGATCGGGCTCTCGACCGTGGTGTTGTCGCCGATGGCGAAGTCCGCGGTGTTCTCGAAGTACTTGCCGGCCGGGGGAGTGGAGCCGCCGACCGCCTTCAGCGCGTCGACCTGGCCCTCGCCGAAGAAGGCGTTGTTGGCCGCGGTACCGGTGCACCGGTTGTCCGACGGGCAGGGGATGTCGTTGGCCTGGGTGGCCAGACGGTCGCGGATCTGCGCCGGGGACAGAGCCGGGTTGGCGCTGGCCATCAGCGCGGCGACGCCCACCACGTGCGGGGTGGCCATCGAGGTGCCGCTCTTGGAGCCGTACTTGCCGCCGGGCAGCGTGGAGTAGACGTCCTGGCCCGGGGCCGCGACGTCGATGACGCCCTGGCCGAAGTTGGAGAACGAGGCCTTGGTGGTGCCGGTGCCGTTCGCCGCGACCGTGACCACGCCGGGCAGTTCGGTCGGGATGTCGACGCAGGCGTTGGTGATGTTGCGGGTGACCGGGGTCGAGTCGTTCGGGCTCGCCGTGTCGGTCGTCTTGTGGGCGAGGTCGTAGTTCTCGTTGCCCGCCGCGGCGATCTGGAGCGAGCCCTTGCCCTCGGCGTACGCCTGGGCGCGGTTGACGCCCTCGATGATGGCGGCCTGGTCGAGGTTGTCCGGGCAGTTGAACTGCCACGGGTCGGTGTAGTAGCTGTTGTTGGTGACCTTGAAGCCGTGGTCACCGGCCCACACGAACCCGCAGATGGTGTTCTCGGCGAAGAAGAGCGAGCTGGTCGGCTCCGCGATGCGGACCGAGGAGATCTTCACGCCCGGGGCGACGCCCACGACGCCCTTGCCGTTCTTGGAGGCGGCCACCGTGCCGGCGACGTGCGTGCCGTGGTCGCCGAC
Organism: Streptomyces sp. NBC_00158; assembly: GCF_045160885.1. Taxonomy (NCBI): domain Bacteria; kingdom Bacillati; phylum Actinomycetota; class Actinomycetes; order Kitasatosporales; family Streptomycetaceae; genus Streptomyces; species Streptomyces sp. NBC_00158. The sequence goes on along the minus strand of NZ_CP108161.1, from coordinate 562,105 downwards.
GTCGCGCCAGGCGCCGGCGCGGGTGTCGGGCTTGCCGTAGGCGCAGGAGACCGAGTCGGCGGCGTTGAAGTTCGGCGCCAGGTCCTGGTGCTGGTCGTCGACACCGGTGTCGAGGATGCCGACCTTGACGGCGGCCGAACCGGCGTTGACGGCCCAGGCCTGGTCCGCCTTGATCTGGCTCATGTCGGCGCGGACCGGCTCGCCGGCCGGGGTCGTCGACTGGGCCGGGTTGGCGGGCAGCGCCGGGTTGTAGGCGTCGGCCGGGACGTCCGAGGTGCGGGTGGCGCCGACCTTCTGGACCCCGCTGACCCCGCGCATCGTCGTGGCGAAGGTGCCGGAGGCCGAGTGGGCGACGATCACGCCGATCGCGTCGTAGTACGCGAAGACCGTGCCGCCGTTGGCGGTGACGGCCGAGCGCACCGCCGAGCTGTCACCGGGAGCGGTGATCACGAGGTAGGCGCGGGTTCCGGCAGCCCAGGTCGCACTCTGGGAAGCCGGGGCCGCAGCCTTGGGGGCCGCCGCCGGGGCGGAGGCCGGGGAGCCGGAGGGACCGACGGGAGCGGTGCCGGCGAGCGCGGCGGGTGCTCCGAAGGTGAGGGCGGCGCCGAGGGCGGCCGCCAGCACCAGCGCACGTCGAGGGCGGCTGGATATGTGGGGTATCAATGCGTCCTCCGAAGACGGCCCGGCGGTGCTGGTGGCACCTACCGGGCCGTACGAAACGAGTGGTGGACGCAAGATGTCAGACGCGCTGCCCCCTAGGGAAGTACCTTTTAGCGCAGCAGAGTTGAAGATCACATGGCCGAAAATGACGGTTCGCGGCCGTTCGTGGGTGTTTGACGCGGCATCCGGCCGGGCTGGGCACCGTGGGGGCGAGCCCTGCCCGGCCGGATCCCGCGGGGTGCGCGGGCCCGGAGGCTCAGGCCGGCACACCGTCCTTGGGGCCGGCCGCCGGACCGGGCACGGCCGTCGGGGCGGGCTCGACGGGGGCACCGGGCGCCGTGTGGCCGTCGTCGACCAGCGTGGCCTCGTCGAAGGGCAGCCGCCCGGCGAGGACTTCGGCGGCCCGCTCGCGGTCGAACTCCTTCGTCCACGTCCCGATGAGGACGGTGGCCACGGCGTTGCCCGCGAAGTTCGTCAGCGCCCGCGCCTCGCTCATGAAGCGGTCGATGCCGACGATCAGGCCCACGCCGTCGACCAGTTCGGGCCGGTGCGACTGGAGGCCGCCCGCCAGCGTGGCCAGGCCCGCGCCGGTGACCCCGGCCGCGCCCTTGGAGGCCACGATCATGAAGAGCAGCAGCGAGATCTGCTCGCCCAGGGCCAGCGGCTTGCCCATCGCCTCCGCCACGAAGAGCGAGGACATCGTCAGGTAGATGGCGGTCCCGTCCAGGTTGAACGAGTAGCCCGTCGGCACGGTGATGCCGGTGACCGGCCGGGAGACGCCCAGGTGCTCCATCTTCGCGATCAGGCGGGGCAGTGCCGACTCCGAGGAGGAGGTCGACAGGATCAGCAGGAACTCCCGGCCCAGGTAGCGCAGCAGCGCGAAGACGCTGACCCCCGTACAGACCCGCAGCAGGGTGCCCAGCACCACGAAGACGAAGAGCAGGCAGGTCGTGTAGAAGCCGATCATGATGACCGCGAGGGACTTCAGCGCGTCGATCCCGGTCGCGCCGACCACGGCCGCGATGGCCCCGAAGGCGCCGACGGGCGCCACCCACATGATCATCGCCAGGATCCGGAACACCATCTTCTGGACGTGTCCGATCCCGCGCAGCACCGGCTCGCCCGCCGTGCCCATCGCCTGGAGCGCGAACCCGCACAGCAGCGCCACCAGCAGGGTCTGCAGCACCTCGCCCCCGGTGAAGGCGGAGACCAGGGTGGTCGGGATGATCCCCAGCAGGAACTCCTGGGTGCTCTCCGCCCCGCCCGCCTTGGCCTGCGCCTCGCCGGCCCGTGCCGCGGCCTCGGTCAGGTGCAGTCCGCTGCCCGGCTCCAGCAGGTTCCCCACCAGCAGCCCGATGGCCAGCGCCACCGTCGACATCACCATGAAGTACCCGAGGGCCAGCCCGCCCACCGCGCCCACCTTGGCGGCCTTGCGGACCGAGCCGATCCCCAGCACGATCGTGCAGAAGATCACGGGCGAGATCATCATCTTGATGAGGTTCACGAAGCCGGTGCCCAGCGGCTTGAGCTCCACGGCCACGCCGGGTGCGGCGAAGCCGACGGCGATGCCGAGCAGCACCGCGGCGATCACCGCGATGTAGAGGTAGTGGGTTCTGTCGCGTCTGGCGGCCATGTCGCGCTCCTGGGTGGTGAGGTCGTTCCGGGAGACCATCGCCCACCCTGTGACCCCGGTCACCCTTGCGTTCATTGAGTTCACGGCCCGGTGCACACTGAGCGCCATGTTCCGCTTCCCCCGGCCGCCCCGCAGCCTCGCCGGCCAGCTCTTCGCCATGCAGGTCCTGCTGGTCGCGCTCGTCGTCGTGGGCTGCGCGGTCTTCGCGTACGCCACCGCCCGCGACCAGGCCGAGGACGCCGCCCGGCGGCAGGCCGGAGCCGTGGCCCGGGCGGTCGCGGACTCGCCCTCCGTACGCGAGGCCGTGCGGGCCGGCGAGCACGGAACCGGCCCCTCCGCCGCGCTCCAGCCCTACGCGGAGCGGGTGCGCACCGACTCCGGGGTGGACTTCGTGACGATCATGGCCCCGGACGGGCGGCGCTGGACCCACCCCGACCCGCGCCGCATCGGCGAGCGCTTCCTCGGCAACACCGCCCCGGCCCTGCGCGGCGGCACCTTCAGCGAGACCTACACCGGCACCCTCGGCCCCTCCATCCGCGTGGTCACCCCGCTCCGGGACGCGGACGGCTCCGTCATCGGCCTGGTCAGCGCGGGCATCACCGTCCGGGCCATCAGCGCCCGCCTCGCGGAGCAGCTCACCGCCCTGGCCTGGGTGGCCGCCGGGGCACTGGCACTCGGCGCGGTGGGTACGTACGTGGTCAACGCCCGGCTGCGGCGCCACACCCACGGCATGGACGCCGCCGGGCTGAGCCGGATGTACGACTACCACCAGGCGGCCCTGCACGGGGTCCGGGAAGGGCTGCTGATGCTCGACGGCCAGCGCAGGATCACCCTCATCAACGACGCGGGCCGCGAACTGCTGGGCCTGCGCGGGGAGGTCACCGGAACCGGAGTCGCCGACCTGGGCCTGCCCGCCCCGCTCACCGGGGCGCTGCTCGCCGACCGGCCCCGGGTCGACGAGGTGCACCTGAGCGCGGAGCGGGTCCTCGTCGTCAACAGCTCGCCGGTGGCCGGCGGCGGCCGCCGCGGCACCGTGGTCACCCTGCGCGACCACACCGAACTCCAGTCGCTCACCGGGGAGCTGGACCACGAGCGCGGGTTCACCCAGGCCCTGCGCTCCCAGGCGCACGAGGCGGCCAACCGGCTGCACACCGTGGTCTCCCTGATCGAACTGGGCCGCAGCGAGGAGGCGGTGGAGTTCGCCACCGCCGAACTGGAGCTGGCCCAGGCGCTGACCGACGAGGTCGTCGCCGCGGTGGGCGAGCCGGTGCTGGTCGCCCTGCTGCTCGGCAAGGCCGCGCAGGCCCACGAGCGCGGCATCGAGCTGGTCGTCACCCCGGAGTGCGGGGCGATCGAGGCGGGGCCGGGGGTGCCGCCGGCCCGGGACCTGGTCACCGTGCTCGGCAACCTCGTCGACAACGCCCTCGACGCCCTGACCGGGGTGCCGGGCGGCCGGATCACCGTCACCGTGCGCCGTGACGCGGCCGGGCTGCTGCTGGGGGTCGCGGACAACGGGCCCGGACTGCCCGAGGGAGCGGACGTCTTCCGGCGGGGCTGGTCGGGCAAGGGGGAGGGGCGGGGGCTGGGCCTGGCCCTGGTCCGCCAGGTGGCCCACCGCCACGGCGGATCGGTGGAGGCCGCCGACGGACCCGCGGGCGGGGCGGCGTTCACCGCGCGCTTCCCGCTCGCGGGCGGTGCGGCATGAGCGGGCCCGTGCGGGTGCTGATCGTCGAGGACGACCCCGTCGCCGCCGACGCGCACGCGCTCTACGTCGGCCGGGTGCCCGGCTTCACCGCCGTGGCGGCCGTCCACTCGCTGGCCGAGGCCACCCGCGTACTGGAGCGCACCCCCGTCGACCTGCTGCTCCTCGACCTCACCCTGCCCGACGGCCACGGGCTGCGCTTCGCGCGCGGACTGCGGGCGGCCGGGCACCCCGCCGACGTGATCGCGGTGACCTCGGCGCGGGACCTGGCCATGGTCCGCGAGAGCGTGTCACTGGGCGTGGTGCAGTACGTGCTCAAGCCGTTCGCGTTCCCCACGCTCCGCGAACGGCTGCTGCGCTACGCCGAGTTCCGCGCCGCCGCCGGCGAGGCGGCGGGCCAGGACGACGTGGACCGGGCGCTCGCCGCGCTGCGGGCGCCCGCGGCGGCCCAGCTGCCCAAAGGCCTCAGCGCCCCGACCCTGGACCGGGTCGCGGCGCTGCTGCGGGCGGCGCCCGAGGGGCTGACCGCCGCGGGGGCGGCCGAGGCGGCCGGGATCTCGCGGATCACCGCCCGCCGGTACCTGGAGCACCTGGTGGACACCGGGCGCGCGGACCGTACCCCCCGGTACGGCCAGGTCGGCCGCCCCGAACTGCACTACCGCTGGCTGGCGGCGGCCGGTTCGGTGTCGAACGTGTAGAACTTGCGGTGGTCGAGCATGTCCGCCGGGGTCACGTCGTTCCACGGCCGCATCGTGTCGCGCAGGTCGACCACGTTCGGGGTGCCGGCGGCCGGCAGGTAGGTCGAGTTCGGGTTCTTCGCCTGCCAGTCCGCCCAGAGCTTGTCCACGAAGGCGTGGTGCATCCAGAAGACCGGGTCGTTGGGGGAGACGCCGGTGGCCATCTGGCCGCCGACCCACACGTGCACCCGGTTGTGCAGGTTGGCGCCGCGCCAGCCCTCCAGGTTGTTGCGGAACCCGTTCGAGGAGCTGTTCCAGGGCGCCATGTCGTAGACGGGCATGGCCAGTACGGCGTCCACCTCGGCCCGCGTCGGCAGCTGGGCGACGCCCTCGCCGAGCGCGCGCCGAAGGTAGGAGCGGCCGTCCACGCGGACCGCTATCTCCCACTTGCCGGTCGCGTAGGCGAAGGGGCCGTCCATGACCTGCCCGTCGCGGGCGCGGCCGGTGCCGCCGAGGAAGTCGGCGGCCCAGAGGGAGGAGCGGGAGGTGCGGTCGGCGGTCCAGTCCCAGTACGGGAGCGTGACGCTCTTGTCCACCGCCTGAAGAGCCGCCTCGAACTCGAGCAGAAAGCGGCGGTGCCAGGGGAGGAAGGAGGGGGAGCGGTGGCCCACCCGGTCGCCCGAGTCGGTGTCGCTCATGATGAAGCCGTTGTGGGTGGTGACGAAGCGGTCGTAGCGGCCGGTGCGCTTCAGTTCGAGCAGCGCGTTGGTGAAGGCGCGCTTCTCCTCGGCGGTCAGCGCGGCCTGGTTCTTGCGGACTGCCATCACATGCCGCCCATCTGCATCGGGGCGAGCTGGGAGCCCTGGAGCTCGCGCACGGCGGCCCGGGCCAGCGAGGCGGGGTCGGCGAAGGTCTCGTAGTGGTTGACGACGCTGATCCAGGTGCCGTCGGCGTTGCGCATGACGTGCAGCTCGCGCCCGTCGATGCGGACGGTCGGCATCCCGGCGCCGCCGTGGTGGCCACCGTGGTGGCCGCCGCCGGTGGCGGGGGATATCTGGATGCGGCGGCCCTGGTACACCTCGTCGACGGTGCCGGCCGGGGTGGTGGCGGCACGGGAGTCGGTGGCGGCGGCGTGCGCGGTGGCGCCCGCGATGCCGAGGACGGTGAGTGCGCCGGCAGTGGTGCCCAAGGCCTGCCGACGGGTGATCTTGTTCATGGCGGAAGAACTATCAGGGCCTGTAGGGCAGTTGACCGCTATCCGGACATCGGCGGATAAGTTCTATGTAGAACCATTTGGGTGATCTTCCCGTCCGGACCGGCTCCAGTGGCCCGGACGGGAAGATCTGCGGAAGAAATACTACTCGACAGTAATTTTTACTTCCGGACGGGGGGTCCTATGGAGGAGGTCACACCCCCGACTCGGCCGGAAGCCGCGCCGGAAACCGCCCCGCGCGACCGGATTTCGAGGGGTCCTGAAGCCGGGCTGCGCGGAGTTTTGCCCCTATAGTCCGGATATGGCTCTTCATCAGACGAAGGACACGCACGGCCGGGACGACGGGACGGACGTGTTCGCGTCCGCCCTGAGCGGCCAGGTCCTCCCGAAGTACCGGATCCCCGAGGACCACTCGCCCTCCGAGGTCGTCTACTCGCTCCTGCACAACGAGCTGCTCCTCGACGGCAACGCCGCCCAGAACCTGGCCACCTTCTGCACCACCTGGTCGGACGACGCAGTGCACCGCCTGATGAACGAGTGCCTCGACAAGAACATGATCGACAAGGACGAGTACCCGCAGACCGCCGAGATCGAGGCCCGCTGCGTCAACATCCTGGCCGACCTCTGGAACGCCCCGCCCGGCCACGTCGGCACCGGCTGCTCCACCACCGGCTCCAGCGAGGCGGCCATGCTCGGCGGCCTCGCCCTCAAATGGCGCTGGCGCGAGCGCCGCCGCGCCGAGGGCAGACCGGCCGACCGCCCCAACCTGGTGTGCGGCCCGGTCCAGATCTGCTGGGAGAAGTTCGCCCGCTACTTCGACGTCGAACTGCGCCAGGTCCCCCTGGAACCCGGCGCCACCGGCCTGCGCCCCCACCAGCTCGCCGCGTACGTCGACGAGAACACCATCGGCGTCGTCGCCATCCTCGGCGTCACCTACACCTGCGACTACGAGCCCGTCGCCGAGATCGCCGCCGCCCTCGACCGGATCCAGGCCGAGCACGGCTGGGACGTCCCCCTCCACGTGGACGCCGCCAGCGGGGGCTTCGTCGCCCCCTTCCTCCACCCGGACACGGTCTGGGACTTCCGGCTGCCGCGCGTGGCCTCCGTCAACACCTCCGGGCACAAGTACGGGCTCGCCCCCCTCGGCGTCGGCTGGATCGTCTGGCGCACCGCCGACCTGCTCCCCGCCCAGCTCGTCTTCGACGTGGACTACCTGGGCGGCGACATGCCCACCTTCGCCCTCAACTTCTCCCGCCCCGGCGGCGAGGTCATCGCCCAGTACTACCTCTTCCTGCGCCTGGGCCGCGGCGGCTACCGGCGCGTCCAGCAGGCCTGCGCCGACACCGCCCGCCACCTCGCCGCCGAGATCGAGGGCATGGGACCCTTCACCCTGCTCTACGACGGCCAGGGCGCCCTGCCCGCCGTCTCCTACACCCTCACCGACCCGGCCGGAGCAGGCTTCACCCTCTACGACCTCTCCGATCGGCTGCGGATGCGCGGCTGGCAGGTCCCCTCGTACCCGCTGCCCGCCGACCGGCACGACACCGTCGTCCAGCGCGTGCTGATCCGGCACGGGGTGACCCGCGACCAGGCCGCCCTGCTCGTCGACGACCTGCGCCGGGCAGTGGACCACCTCACCGCCGCGCCGCAGCCCGTCCCCGCCACCGCACCCCGGTCCGGCTTCCACCACTGACCGGCGGCATCACCCCGCCGCGGACGCCGACGCCGGCGCCGGCGCCGACCAGCGCATCCCCAGGGCCGTCAGCGCGGCCACCCGCTCCGGAGCCAGCTTCGCCGCCCGGGAGCGCTGGTTCGCGATCCACGCGCCCAGCCGCAGCTCCTGTCCCCCGACCGGCTCCACGTGCGTGCGCGGCACCCGCAGGTGCCCCTCGCGGGCGTGGAACCGCCGGGCGGCCTCCACGTGCTCCGCCCAGGCCTCGGCGTGGCTCCGGCGCGGCGGCGGGCGCTCCGCCTCCGTCGCCGGCGACAGCCCGAGACCGTGCTCCAGCAGCCACCGCTGCGGCCAGGCCAGCCGCTCCCAGCCCAGCCGCTGGCCCCGCACCCACACCCCCAGGTCCTCGCCCTGGACCACGACCGAGCCCGGACCGAGAGGCACCGCGCCGCCCGCGTCCAGATGGGCGCGGGTCAGCCGGAACGCCCGCTGCCAGCCGATGTCCCACGCCGGGCACCAGGACGCGTCGATCTCATCCAGGGCCTCCCGGCGCTCCGGCGGCAGCGCACCCGGCCCCTCCCGCCGCGCCGCGGCCCGGTTGTTCTTCATCCACACCCCGACCGGCACCCCGCGCCAGGTCGCGTCCACCGGCGGCAGCAGGTGCCCGTGCTCGGCCGCCCAGGCGCGGGCCGCCGCGAGGCCCTCCTCGAACGCCACGTCGAAATGGCTCCACACCATCCCGAGTTCCTCCAGCTCACGGGCCCGCTCCCGGCCCAGCGCACCCCTGCGGTACGTACGCCGCGCGTCCGCGATCCACTGGCCCAGCGGGAACCCCGCCAGCGCCGCCGGCCACTCCCGGCCGCCCGCCGGCACCCGGAACGCGAACGGGACCTTCAGGTCCCCGGCCGACGCCGCGTAGACCCGGGCCGCCTCCGCGCCCCGCCGCCACTGCGTGTGCTCCGGGTTCAGCACGCGCAGCCGGATGAAGGCCGCCAGCAGCGCCGGGTCCCGGGGCGTCGAGAAGCTCAGCAGCGCCCGGGCGCCCGCCCCCGGCCCCGTGCCGGGACCGGCCGTCGCCGCCGCCTTCGCCGCCCCGCTCGGCGCCTGCGGCTGGGCCAGGCCCTCCACCAGCCGGGAGTCGTGCGCCCTCAGCGCCTCCAGCAGTCGCGCGAGGTCCCCGTACGCCCGTGACGTCAGCATCGACTCCGGGGACTCCCCGGGCCCCAACAGCACCGGCACCACCAGCGAGGCCACCTTCCCCTCGCCCGGCCGCATCCGCAGCGCCCGGCCCACCGCCTGCACCAGGTCCGGCATGGAACCGCGGACGTCCGCCCAGAAGACGGAGTCGCACTCCTTGGTGTCCACGCCCTCGCCCAGCACCCGCACGCTGCCCAGGAACGCCTTGTCCGCGACCCGGTCCGCGGCGAACGCCTCCAGCACCCGACGCCGGTGCGCCGCCGTGTGCTGGCCGCACAGCCAGTCCGCCCACACCGTGCGCGGATACGCCGGCTGCGCCGCCCGGCTCGTCACCCGCATCCGGGCCGCGACGGCCGGCAGCCCCGCCGCGAACGCCTCGGCCTCCTTGGTCAGGTGGTGGAACACCAGCGTCCGCCTGAAGCCCTGGTCCGCCGCGGCCTTCACCAGGGCCGCCTGGAGCGCCGCGAGCCGCATCCCGCGCACCCGGTCCGAACGGCCGTCGGCGCCCAGCAGCACCGCCGACTGGAACCCGGGATCGCTGACGTCCACGCACACCACCCGGTACGGGGCGCAGACCCCCCGGTCGATGGCCTCCGACAGCGACAGGGTGTAGCAGCGGGCCCCGAACGGCCCCTGGGGATCGTCCTCCATGGACGCGACGAGCTCGCCCCGCCCCCGCGGCTCCGCGCCGCCGGCCGTCTCCGCCGCGAACGCGCCCGCCGCGGCCTCCTCCTCCGGCTCCTCGGACTCCTCGCCGTCCTCGCCGTCGCGCCACACCCGGGGCGTGGCCGTCATGTACAGCCGCCGCACGGAGGGGATCCGGGCGTTGTCGTGCACCACCGCCCAGGGCTTGCCGATCCGGCCCGAGGTGCGGTGCGCCTCGTCGACCACGACCAGGTCCCAGGACGGCAGCCCCGCCAGGTGCGCCCCCTCGATGGTGCCCAGGCCCAGCGAGGCGTACGTGGCGAACACCGTCACCCGCTCCACCGGCCGCGACCCCCACCGGGCCAGCTGCCCCGGCGCGGTCGTGGTGGGCACCCCCACGTCCTCGCCGCGCAGCGAGCACACCGCGAGCGCCCGGCCCGTGCGGCCCCCCTCCCGCCAGGCGGCGACGGTCTGCACCAGCAGATCGAGGGAGGGGACGAGCACGAGGACCCGCCCCGCCCGCAGCTCCTCGGCCGAGCGCACGGCCACCAGGGACTTCCCGGACCCGGTCGCCATGATCACCTGGGTCCGCAGGCCCCGCTCCGGCACCCGGCCGGTCGCGGGCAGCTGGAGCGCGCGCACCACCGCGTCGACGGCCTCGCGCTGATGAGGGCGCAGCTCCTGCCTGGCCATACACCCCACTCCACCCGCGTTGATCTGCCCGTTCCGCTCCAGCTCCTATCTTGCCCCGATTCTGAGTCAAAGAGGAGCAGGGGCGGACGGCCGGGTCAGCGCGCCCCGAAGTTCTGCGTCCACCAGGGGCCGCCGGACCCGGTGTGGATGCCCACGCCGATGTCCTTGAAGGAGCAGTTGAGGATGTTCGCGCGGTGGCCCGGGCTCTTCATCCAGGAGTCCATCACGGACTGCGCGGTCTGCTGCCCCTTGGCGATGTTCTCCCCGTACGTCGACCAGCGGTACCCGGCGGCCGTCGTCCGCGCACCCGGGTCGCCGCCGTCCGGGTTGGTGTGGTCGAAGAAGTCCCGCCGCGCCATGTCGTCGGAGTGCCCCTGGGCGGCGTTGCGCAGCTGCGCGTCCTCCTTCAGCGGGCCGCAGCCCGCCGCCGCGCGCTCCTGGTTGACCAGGGCGATGACCTGCCCCGCCACGCCCGCGGGCGCCGGGCCCGGGGCCGGGGGCTTCGCCGTGCTCTTCGTCGGCGCGGGAGCCGCCGAGGTCTTCGCGGCGCTCGCCGAGGCCGACGGGGAGGCCGAAGCGGAAGCCGACGCGGAGGGCGAGCCCGACACCGAAGCGGAAGGCGAGGGCGAAGCGGATCCGGACGGCTGCGGAGCGGCGGAGTCCGGCGCCGAGAGCGCGGCCAGCGGGGACGCGGGCGCCGCGCCCGCCCCGTCCTTCTTCGCACCGGGAAGCTGCCCGAGGTACACCAGGCCGCCGCCCGCGACGCACGCGGCGACCACCGCGCCGCCGATGGCCCGGCGCCGGTTCTGCCGGCGCCTGCGCTGCGCCGCGCGGCCGTCGGGGCCCGCCGGGCCCTCGGCTCCGGCCGCGTCCCCGCCCTTGCGCCGGGCGGCGCGGCCCGGGCCCGACACCACCGGCGAGAGCTGCGTCGCCGCGTCCGCGAAGGCCACGTTCGCCGGGGAGTGGCCGGCGGCCACGGCGGACCGTACGCCCGCCAGCAGCGCCGCCGTCACCGGCACCAGCGCCAGCCCCGCCAGCAGCCCCTCCGCCGGCACCAGCCCGTTCCACAGCCCCGAGCAGCGCACGCACTCGCGGGCGTGCCGGGCTATTCGCTTGCGCCACAGCGCGGAGGGCCGGCCGTCCCAGGTGCCCGTCATCGCCCGCAGCCCCTCGCAGGGCGGCTGCGTCTCCAGGGCCCGCTCCACCACGCGGGCGGACTCCAGCTGCGCCTTCATCCGCTGCACCCGCACCGCCGTGTGCTGCGGGGTCAGCTCCAGCGCCGAGGCGACGTCGGCCCGGGTCAGCTCGCCCGCGCACTCCAGCCACCACAGCGACAGCAGCGCCCGGTCGTCGGGCTCCAGCCAGCGCGTGGCACGGGCCGTCTCGCGGCGCTGCCCCGACAGGTGGAGCCGGGTGACCGTCAGGTCGGCGAAGTCGGCGCCGGGATCGGCGACGTCCTGGGCGGCCTCCAGCCCGCTCTGGCCGGGGCCGCCGCCGACGGCCTGCCAGTGCGCCCGTACGCGGTTCATCGCGATGGCCACCAGCCAGGACCGGAAACTCTCGTCCGAGCGCAGCGTGCCGAGCCCGTCGAGCGCCCGGAGCATGGTGTCCTGCACCACGTCGTCCACGTCGTGGGAACCCTGCAGGGCGCGCCCGACCACGTTGTAGATCAGCGGCAGATGTGCGCTTACGAGGTCGTCCTGCGCGCGGGGATCGCCCGCGCGGGCCGCTGCCACCAGCGCTGCCGTGTGCTGTGTACTCATGTGAAAGTCCCTGTCCGTACCGGCGGTCGATGTTGCCCGATAACTGGGAGACCGTCGAGTGGAGCCCCGATAACGGTTATCCGGAAGAATTTTTCTGGCCGCGGTCCGGGGAGCTCCAGGAGTGCGACGGCAGGGACTGGGCCAGAGTGCCGAAGAAGCGCTGGTCGCGCCACGCGTCACGGTTGCCGATCACGAACAGCCGGCGCTTCGCGCGGCTCACCGCCACGTTGAGGAGGTTCGGCCGGGAGGCCGCCCAGGCCCGGGCGCCCGGGCGGCGCGGGTCCGTGCCGAGGACCAGCACGACCACGTCCGCCTCCTTGCCCTGGGTCGTGTGGACCGTACCCACCCGGTCGTCCGGCACCAGGTCCCGGCAGGCCCCCCGGGCACCGGCCACCACCTGCTTGAACGGGCTGATGACGAACACGTCCCGGGCCAGGTCCACGCCCCCCTCGTCCCGAAGCCGCTCCAGCACCCGCCGCAGCGCCCGGCCCTCCTCCGGTATCCAGTGCCCGTCCGCCTCCGCCCCGACGACGTCCACCCAGCTGCTGGCCGGCCGGTACGCGTACGGCTCGCGCGTCCCCGGATCCACCCCCTGCACCATCAGGCCGTCGTAGGCGACGGCGTTGCTGACCGAGAACATCGGATCGTCACACCGCCGGTGCACCCGTAGCGGCGCCCCGACCCACACCTCGTGCCCGCCGTCGGGCAGTTCCGCCGGCAGCAGCGTGCCGTAGCGGTTGGCACGGTCGGCCAGCCGCTGCACCGACGTACGGCCCGGCGCCCACTCCTCCGCGACCCCGAACTCCTCGCGCAGCGCCCGCTGCGCCGTCCACGGCAGGACCACCACGGGTTCCAGCTGGAGCGGGTCGCCGACGACGACCGTGCGCCGCGCCCGCCACATACCGCCCACCGCCATCTGCGGGGTGGCCTGACCGGCCTCGTCGACGAACAGCCAGCCCAGCGCCTCCGCCCCCAGCCGGCCGAAGACCCGGTCCAGGGAAGCGAAGGTGGTCGACACGACCGGCACCACGAGGAACAGGCTCTGCCAGGCGGCCCGCACGTGCGTCTCGGGCACCGTCCCCGGCACCGAGCCGGCGACCGCGTCCATCCCGGCCATCAGGTTCGCGTACATGGTGCGCGCCGTGCAGCGCAGGAACGCCCGGTGCAGGTCGAGGGCGGCGAGGAACAGCTCGGTGCGCGCCCGCGTGATCTCCGGGTCCGACCAGGGCGCTGACCGCTCGCGCAGCGCGTCGTCCGCCAGCCAGGCCTCCTCGGGTACGAAGCCCTCCCACCGGGCGCGGGCCGCCCCGAGGGCCGCCTCCATGTGCTCGGCGCCCCCGCGGGCGGCCTCCGCGGCCGCCCGCGCCCCGTCCAGCCGCGCCACGGCGGCCGCCACGGCGGACCGTACGGCCTCCAGCCGGGCCCGCTCCGCGTCGTGCGCCCCACGGGCGGCGGCGAGGGCCTGCGCCGCCACGGCCTCCTCCGCGTGCCAGGAGCGGGCGGCCCGGCCCAGGGTGAAGAGGCTGACGGAGAAACCCGGGCGGCGGGCCAGCTGGGCCCGGTGCGCCTCCTCGGCCCCGTCCAGCGCGCGCCGTACGCCGGCCAGCGCGGCCTCGGCGGGCGGCAGCTGCTCCCGGGTCCGGTCCAGCGCCGCCGTGTCCCGCTCCACCGCTTCGCGGGTGCCGCGCAGCGCCTCGTACGCCTGCGGCAGGCCCGCGTACGCCGCCGCCGCTTCCGCGCGTTCGCCGCGCAGCCGCTCGACCTCGGCCAGCGCGGCCCCGAACCGCTTCCTGGCCGCCGTCCACACGCCGCTCTGCGGGGTGTCGCGCCACTCCCGCAGGAGGTGGGAGAGGCCGCTGCCGCTGTCGATCCAGGGGTTGCGCGCCCCGCGGCGGCCCTGCTGGGGCACGGGCGGCTGCGGAGGAGCGCCGGCGTCGGTCCGCCGGTACTTGCCGTGCCAGAAGCGGTTGACGAACTCCAGGCGGTTCCTCTTGCTGCCGAGCCGGGCGGCGACCGCGCCCCACGCGGGCTCGCCCCTCAGCAGCCGGGTGGCCTGCTCCGCGAAGTAGTCGGCGCCCTCGCGCCAGTGCGCCCCGAGGGCGGCGCGGGCGGGTATCTCGGTGGAGATGTTCTCGACCGCGCCGTTGTTCGCGGAGGCGACGACCATCTCGAAGCCGGTGAACTCGGGGCGCAGCGGCGTGACGGTGCGGGTGTGGTCGCCGCTCTTCCACACGTACGGGGCCTGCCGCGCGAACGCTTCGGAGGGCAGCCGGAGCCCGGCGAGGCGGCGGGCCCGCTCGACGACCGCGGCGGCGAAGCAGTCGCGCAGCATGGTGGTCTTGCCGGTCCCGGGCGGGCCGTTGACCGCGAAGACGCCGGAGGCGGGGGCGAGTTCGGTGTGCACGGCGTTCACGGCGAACTGCTGGCTCAGCGCGAGCGGGTGCCGGGCGTCGGCCGGCCAGCGGCCGGCGGGGGTGCGCTCCGGCGCGACGCCGGCCAGCGCCGCCCCGGGCCGCAGCCGCAGGTCGACGCGGCTCGCCGGGTCGAAGCCGGAGCCGGGGGTGAGGTAGGCGCCGAGCCCCGCCCCGGGTTCCTCGCGGGCGAGCGCGGCGGCCACCCGGTCCAGGTCGGCGGCGATGAAACTGTTGAGGAAGTCCTGCTGGTCGGCGGTGCCGTCCTGGTCCAGCCGCACGGGCACGCTGCGCACCCGCACGGTGGCGGGGTCCAGGGCGACGGAGACCCCCCAGGTGCGGGCCAGCTCACCGGTGAACTCCAGCAGGTGGGCGGCGGAGACCACCCCCTGCCCGAGCGGGGGGCCGCCGCCGTCGGAAATCCCGGGCCCTCCGCCCGCGACGGGCTCGCCGAGGGCCGCGGCCCGCCCGCCCCAGGCGTCGGCGTCCTCCGCGAACCCGTCGAGCCAGCCCGGTGTGCCGGGCCCGGGGGCCACGGCGCGGCCGGTGGCCCAGGCGCAGGAGGAGAACACGGCGGAGTCCAGGAGCAGCCGTCCCCGGTCGGTGACGGTGAGGGCGAACAGCGCGCTCTCGCCGTCCATCCGGCCGTCGTGGTCCTCGCCGCTCTCCCCGAACACGTCGCGCAGGGTGTCGCGTACGGAGCCGAGGGCGAACACCCCGCCGTAGACGACGTGCTGCCACCCGTACCCGCCCTCCAGGGGCACGGCCCGCACCGGGTGCCCGGCGTCCCACGGCATGGGCCGCCCCGCCTCGACCGGGTACACCCGCTCCCGGGCGGACAGGGCGGGCACCTTCTGCGGACTGAACAGCTCCACCGCCCGCCAGTACGCGACCACCCCGCTCCGGCGCCGCCGTTCGCCCCCCATATCGCCCACTCCCGTCATCGGTGATCAATACGTCGCACCCTACGGGCACGGTGACGGTGGGTCAGGCGCTTGCGGGGTTCGGGGGAGCGGAGCCGGCCCCGCGCGCGGGGCGGCGGACCCCCAGCCGTCGAGCCGCCGGGCGCGGCCGGTCCCGAACGGTCGCGCCGGGCGCGGCCGGTCCCGAACGGTCGCGCCAGGGACGGGAGGGGGTGTCCGGGCGGCCCTCCGATGTGTATGGTCTAGACCATCAAGTCGGGCCGTGCGACGTTCCGTTCCACGCCGTGGAACAGCCGGGAGGGATCCGTGTCCTGCCATCCGTACGCGGTGCTGGCCGCCCAGCGCCTGCTCCCGGTGCTGCGCAGCACCGACGCCGACCGGGCCGTGGAGGCCGCAGGGCGGCTGCTCGGCGCCGGGTGCCGGGCCGTGGAGCTCACCACCTCCACCCCCGGCTGGGCCCGCGCCGTCACCCGCGCCGCCGGGCTCCGCGACGCCCGGGGACGGACCGCCGTCATCGGGGTCGGCACGGTGACCACCGCCGCCCAGGCGGCGGCGGCCCTCGACGCCGGGGCCGCGTTCCTCGTGTCCCCCTACCCGGCCCCCGAGGTGCGCGAGGCCGCCGCGCTGCGCGGGACGCCCTTCCTCGAAGGCGGCTTCACCCCCGGGGAGATAGCCGCCGCCGTACGGGGCGCGGGTGCCGCCAAGGTGTTCCCGGCCCACGTGGGCGGGCCCGACTTCATCCGCTCCCTCAGGGCCGTGCTCCCGGCCGGCGTGCTCGTCCCGACGGGCGGGATCCGGCCCGGCGGGGTCCGCGAGTGGCTCGACGCGGGCGCGACCGCCGTCGGCGTCGGCAGCGGCCTGCCCGCCGACCCGGGGGAACTGGCCGCCGTCTTCGCGGAGCTGGCCGGACCCTGCTGCGGCGGCGAGGGGTGCCGGCCTTGACCGCCCCGGAGTACGACGTACTCGTCCTCGGCGAGGTCCTGGTCGAGATCCACACCGACACCGCCCTGCGCGCGGCCGCCGACGGCACCGCCGCCCGGATCTCCTACTCCGGCGACGCCCTCAACGCCGCCGCCGCGGCCGCCGCGGCCGGGGCCCGCACCGCGCTCCTGACCGTCGTCGGCGACGACGAACTGTCCGTCCCGCTGCTGCGCCGCGCCGCCGAACTGGGCGTGGACGTCGCACACGTCCACCGCGCGCCCCGCCCCAACGGTGCCTACCTGCTCTCCGCGGACCCCGACGGGGACCGGGAGTTCGTCTACTGGCGCACCCACAGCGCCGCCTCCACCCTCTCCCCGGCCCACGTGGAGGCCTGGCTCCCGCTGCTGACCCACTGCCGGGCGCTGGTCACCAGCGGCATCACCGGCGCCCTCTCCCCGGGCAGCCGCGAAGCCGTACTGGCCGCCGCCCGAGCCGTCCACGCGGCGGGCGGCCACGTCACGTACGACCCCAACCACCGCCCCCGCCTGACCGGCCGGGCCGAGGCCCGCACCCTGCTCGCCGCGGTCGCCCCGCTGACCGGGCTGCTGAAGACCTCCTGCCCGGCGGACGCGCTCGCCCTGGTCGACACCGCCGACCCGGCCACCGCCGCCGCCCG
Source organism: Streptomyces sp. NBC_00158 (assembly GCF_045160885.1). NCBI lineage: Bacteria > Bacillati > Actinomycetota > Actinomycetes > Kitasatosporales > Streptomycetaceae > Streptomyces > Streptomyces sp. NBC_00158. The sequence continues at coordinate 545,319 of NZ_CP108161.1, read as the reverse complement.
CTACCGGGCACTGGGCGCACGCACGGTCGCCGTCACCGCCGGCCCGGGGCGGCTGCTCCTGGACGACGGCACCCGGGCCGTGCACCACCCCGTCCCGGTGGACCCGGCCCCCGTCGACACCACGGGCGCCGGCGACTGCTTCACCGGGACCACCACCGCCCGCCTCGCCCTGGGCGACCCGCTCGCCCGCGCGGTGGCCTACGGGGTGGCGGCGGCGTCCCTGTCGGTCGCGGGCCGCGGCGGCACGGGCCGCGTACCGCCCTTCACGGAGACGGCCGCGCGGGCGGCGCGGGTGGCGCGGGACACGGCGTAGCCCTCTAGTCCTCCCAGAACTCAGCTTCCTCGGCCTCCTTGGCCCGCTGGTCCGGTTCCTCGTACGGGAGGGGGTCCGTGACCCAGCCGGCCGCCAGGACCAGGCGGGAGGTGCGGTGCACGGCCAGGAAGCCGAAGGGGCGGTCGAAGCGCACGTGCGCGTGGCGGGTGCGGTAGCGGAGCTCGGGAATGCCGGCCGCCACCGCGCCGAACGCCGTCACCGCGGCCGCCTCGAAGCCCGTCGCGTGGAAGCGGGCGAGCGCCGACTGCCGCGCCGAGCCGATGGCCAGGGGCTCGGAGCTGATCCCGGGAAAGCTGCCGGAGTCGCGGTCCGTGGCGGCTTCCAGGCCGAACAGCCGTGCACGGGCCAGGAGATCGTGGTCCGCCCGGACCTCGAAGGCGGGTGTCGCGATGCTGAGCCAGGGCGCGGGCGACTCGGAGCGCACCGTCCTGACGGTCAGGCCCGGGCCCGGATTCCCGTCGGGCAGCAGGCTCGTGGGCGTCGAAGGACGGGCCCGGGTGGCGGCCTCGATCCCGGTGGTCAGGACCGTGCCCGGCGGGGCGTCCGGCCCGCCCAGGACGAGGTGGACGTCGACCCCGGTGTCCCCGACCACCTCCAGCAGGGTGACCGGACCGGCGGGGCCGTGGGCCACCTTGGCGCGGTCCAGCAGGGACGTGGTGCGGTGCAGCACGACCAGTTCCCGGCCGGCCCAGGGTCCCTCGTGCATCTGCTGGGGGTATTCCTCGAACGGCCGGATCCACTTCAGCCGGAGCGCGAGCGCGGAGGCCAGGACGAGCCGGACCGCGTCCGGGCCCTCCGGCAGTGCGACCGGCATGCGTTCGACGAGGCCGTCCGTCCGCTCGGCGGCCCACGCGTCGAGCGTCTTGCGATCGGCGCCGGAGTCGCCGGTCAGGGTGCCCCGGGTGCCGTCGGGGAGGCCGGCCAGCCAGCCGGCCTCCAGCGGGAGGTCCGCCCGGCTCCACAGGCCGGTCGCCGCCCGCAGCCCCCGTACGCCGGCCAGTGCGGCCAGCAGCTCGCGCGCGGCCCCCGCCGCGTCCCCGGCGGGTATGCCGAGCGCCTCGGCCAGTTCCGCGCGGGCCGGGCCCGCCGCCCCGTCCGCGAGCAGGGCCAGCAGGGGCCACACCCCGGTCGCGGTGAAGACCGTACCCCCGTCGCCGCCGGAGGCTTCGGCGGCCCAGCGCGCCGTGAGCCGGTTGACCGCCCGTACCGTCGAGTTCCTCATGCCGGGGAGGGTACGTGGTGGGGCGCCGCCGGGCCGGATCGTTTTCCCTCGGCCCGGCGGCACCGGTGCGGTGGCGGCCGTCCGGGGGTGCCGGTTCGGGCGCGCCGGTTCGGGTGTGCCGGTTCAGCGGCCGCGCAGGCCCTGGTCGACGGCGGTGGTCAGCTCGCCGTCGGCAGTGTCGGCGTCCAGGGACCAGAACATGGCCCCGCCCAGGCCCTGTTCGCGGACGTAGCGGGCCTTGGTGCGCAGCACCTGCGGGTCGTCGTACGTCCACAGGGTGGTGCCGTCGAACAGCCAGGCGTGGCCGCCGCGCCGGTCGCGGTGCACCTGGAAGTCGCCGGAGCCGGCCAGTTCCTTCAGCTCCTTGTAGTCCGCGTACCCGGCCGCCCACTTGGCGGGTGCCGGTCCCGTGGCGGGCTTGCCCATGCCGTCACCGCCGCCCGTGACCCCGGTCCAGCCCTGGCCGTAGAACGGCATGCCGACGACGAGCTTGCGGGCGGGCGCCCCGCGCCGCAGCCAGGAGTCCACCGTGCCGTCGACGCTGAAGTCGCCCCGGGCGTACAGCGCGGACTGCTGGGCGGTGGTCTTCTCCCCGGACACGTGGAAGTCGTAGCCCTGGAGGGTGACGAAGTCCAGGTCGCGCATGATGCGGCGGACGTCGAAGCCCGCGTCGATCTTGGCGGGGGCGGCCGGGACGAAGGCGGTCAGCTCGTAAGAGCGCCGGCGCTCCCGCCCGAAGGCGTCCAGCTGGGTGCGGAACTCGTGGACCAGCTCGGCGAAGTTGCGCTTGTCCTCCGGCCGGAACTTCGTGTCGGTGTCGCCCTCCGAGCCCGGCCATTCCCAGTCCAGGTCGATGCCGTCGAATACCCCGGCGGCGGCACCGGCCCCGCCCCGGGCGCCGTCCTGCGGCAGGTTCCCCTTGAGGTAGAGGTCGATGCAGGAGCGGACGAGGGCCTTGCGGGAGGCGGGGGTGAGGGCGGCGTCCGAGAAGTGGGTGGACCAGCTCCAGCCGCCCAGCGAGATCAGCACCTTGAGGCCGGGGTGCTTGGCCTTGAGCTCCTTCAGCTGGTTGAAGTTCCCGGCCAGGGGCTGCTCCGCGGTGTCGGCGACGCCGTCCACGGAGTTCGCCGCGTCGAGCGGGCGGCCGTAGTCGGCCCAGGCGTCGGCCTCGCCGGCCACGTTGCCGGTGAAGCACTTGCCGTCGGCGCCGATGTTGCCGAAGGCGTAGTTGACGTGGGTGAGTTTGCCGGCGGTGCCGTTCGCGTCCAGGTCCTGCACCTGGAAGTCGCGCCCGTAGACGCCCCACTGGGTGAAGTAGCCGACCTTCCGGTACGAGCGGTCGTGCGAGCCCGCCCGGTCGGAGTCCCCGTTCCCGGCGGCCGCGGCGGGCGCGAAGGCGGTCAGCAGGGAGAGGGAGCAGGCGGCGACGGCCAGCCGGCCGAGAGTGCTGCGGCGCATGGGGCGCATGGGGCGCATGGGCTTCCTTTGCGGATGCGGGGGAGTGGTGCTCCTGAGCCGTGCGGGGACGGACGCGGCCCTGCACCGGCGGCGCCCGCCCCACCCGGGAACGTATTGGTCTGGACCATCTGGGTCAAGGGGGCGTCCACAGCTGCCGGGTACCGGCCGGGGGCCTTCCGGGGGCCTTCCGGAGGCCTGCCGGGGGCCGATTGGGGACCGGCCGACGGCCCGACCGAAAAACCTCCTTCACGACGCTGGGCACCTCCACGCCCCCTCGCTACCCTCCGCGCATGATTCCCACGGTGGTCTGGGGCACCGGCAACGTCGGCCGCGCGGCGATCCGCGCCGTCGACGCCCACCCGGCGCTCGAACTCACGGCAGTCATCGTCCACGACCCCGCGAAGGCCGGCCGCGACGCCGGTGAACTCGCGGGCCTGGGACACCGGCTGGGGGTGGCGGCCACCGACGACATCGCGGCGGTGCTCGCCGCCCGCCCGGCCGCCGTCGTCTACGCGGCCTCCGGCGACACCCGCCCCGACGACGCCCTCGCCGACATCACCCGCGCCATCACCGCGGGCGCGGCCGTCGTCAGCCCCGCCCTCTACCCCCTCTACGACCACCGCAGCGCCCCGCCGGAGTTCCGGGACCCGGTGCTGGCCGCGATCGCCGAGGGCGGCGGCTCGCTCTTCGCCTCCGGCGTCGACCCGGGCTGGGGCAACGACGTGCTCCCGCTGCTGATCAGCGGCCTCGGCACCACCGTCGACGCGATCCGCTGCCAGGAGATCTTCGACTACTCCACGTACGACCAGCCGGACTCCGTACGCCACCTCGTCGGCATGGGCCACCCCATGGACTACGAGCCGATGATGCTGATGCCCTCGATCCCCACCATGGTGTGGGGCGGCCAGATCCGGCTGATGGCCCGCGCCCTCGGCGTCGAACTCGACGGGATACGCGAGACCTCGCAGCGCCGCGCCCTCGACACCACCGTCACCACCCCCTCCATGGGCGTCTTCGAAGCCGGCACCCAGGGCGCCATCCGCTTCGAGGTGCAGGGCATCGTCGGCGGCGAACCCCGCATCGTCATCGAGCACGTCACCCGCATCCACGCCTCCTGCGCCCCCGACTGGCCCGTCCCGCCCGACGGCGGTGCCGGGGCCCACCGGGTGGTCATCGAGGGCCGCCCCCGCATCGAGGTGACCGTCGAGGCCACCGACGAGGGCGACAACCGTTCCGCCGGAGGCAACGCCACCGCCGTCGGCCGTCTGGTGGGGGCCATCGACTGGCTGGTGGCCGCGGAACCCGGCCTCTACGACGCCCTGGACGTCCCGCTGCGGCCCGCAGTCGGCAAACTCGGAAGGAAGCAGACATGAGAATCGACGTCCCCGACGGTCAGCACCCGATCGAGTACGTGTGGGGGGACATGGTCCCCGGCATCGGCATGGCCGCCGCCAACTACTCCCTCTCCGTCTACGCCCACACCACCCTCGGCCTGCGCGAGTTCGAGGCGGCGCGGCTGCGCATCGCACAGATCAACGGCTGCGTCTTCTGCCTCGACTGGCGCACCGACCGGGACGGGGAGAAGGTCGAGGAGGGGTTCGCGGACGCCGTCACCGAATGGCGCACCACCGGCGCCTTCGACGACCGCACCCGGCTCGCCGCCGAGTACGCGGAGCGCTACGCCCTCGACCACCACAACCTGGACGAGGAGTTCTGGGCGCGGATGACCGCCCACTACAGCCAGCTGGAGATCGTGGAGCTGAGCATGAGCATCGGCTCCTGGCTGGCCTTCGGCCGGCTCAACCACGTACTGGGCCTCGACAGCGTCTGCGTGCTGCCGGGCGGCTGAACCGTGACGCCCCGGCCGAGGTACGGCCCGGGGCCGCCCGGAGGATCCGGACGGCCCCGGGAGCGGCCCCGCTCGGGGGCCCGCTCACAGATCCGTGGCGATGATCTTCTCGATGTTCCGCTCGGCGAGGGCCGTGATCGTCACGAACGGGTTGACGCTGGTGTTTCCGGGGATCAGCGCTCCGTCGATGACGTACAGGCCCGGGTGCCCGTGCAGGCGGCCGTAGTTGTCCGTGGCCTTGTCCAGCACCGCACCGCCCAGCGGGTGGTAGGTGAGGTGGTCGCCCCAGACCTTGTTGGTGCCGAAGAGGTCGGTGCGGTAGATCGTCCCCTCCTTGGCGTTGATCTTGTCGAAGATGGTCTTCGCCATGTCGATGGACGGCTGCTTCCACGCCGTCTGCCAGTCCAGCTCCACCTTCCCCGCCGCCGCGTTCCAGGAGAAGCGCGCCCGGTTCGGGTTCTTGGTGATGGAGAGGTAGAAGGACGCGTACGTCTCTATCCCCGTCGGCAGCGGCGCCACCTCGGCGAAGGCGCCGCCCGCGTCCCAGTTGTCGATGCCGCCGCAGGGGATGGAGGCCTGCACCTTGCCCGTCGGGTCCCACATGTGGTTGGCGCGGCCGCACATGACGTTGCCGTTGTCGCCCCAGCCCCTGCCCACCTCGTCGTTGAGGCGGGGGAGCGCGCCGGTCGCCTTCAGCCGGACCAGCAGCTTGCTGGTCCCCACGCTGCCGGCCGCGAAGAACACCCGGTCGGCGGTGACGGTCTTGGTGGCGAGGACGTCCCCGGAGGTGGCGAGCTGCTCCATGACGACCGTGTAGCCGCCACCGTCCGAGGGGGAGACGGTGGTGACCCGGTGCAGGGGCGAGATGGTGACCTTCCCGGTCGCGCGGGCGGCGGCCAGGTACGTCTGCTGGAGGGACTTCTTGCCCGCGTTGTTGCCGTAGAGGATCTCCCCGTCCACCGCGGACTTGGGGACGGTGCCGGCCACCTCCTGCTTCATGTAGTCCCAGTCGTAGACGTCGGGGACGAAGACGAACGGGAACCCGGAGCGCTGGGCGTGCTTGCGGCCCACGCGGGCGAACTGGTAGCAGTCCACGGTGTCGAACCAGGCGGGGTCGATGAGCCCCACCCCGAGCCCGGCGTTGGCCCGCGGGTAGTAGGTCCGGTACATCTCCTCGGCGTCCACCGAGGGCAGGATCGCGGCGAAGTTCTGCCGCTTGGGGGTCACGGCCATGCCGCCGTTGACGAGCGAACCGCCGCCGACGCCCCGGCCCTGGTAGACGATGATGCCGCCCATCTCCTCGGCATCGAGGATGCCGGTGTGGCGGGGGACGTCCTTGTCGATGGGGAAGCCGAGGAAGTTGCTGAGCGGCGCCTTGGTCCTGGTGCGCAGCCAGTACGAGCGGTAGTCGGGCTTGGTGGTGTTGGCGAAGATCTTGCCGTCGCTGCCGGGGGTGTCCCAGGCCATCCCCATCTCGATCATGTGGACGGGGACGCCGGCCTGGGCGAGCCGCAGCGCGGCGACGGAACCGCCGTAGCCGGTGCCGATCACGAGGACGGGGACGCGGGCCCCGGATTCGATGGGGCCGGTGGCGGCGGCGGTGGCCGGTTCGGCGTGGGCCGGGATGGCGTTGACCGTCAGCGCCAGTGCTCCGAGAATAGAACCAGTTCCAGCGATGAATCCGCGGCGGGAAACACCCTTGGAAACCTTGCTGTTCAGGCTTTTGTCACTCATGTGACGTTCCTCACTCTCGACGGAGTGGGAACAAGTTCTACTGGCGAACGCCTGCTAAGTCACTACACGCGTCGCAGTAACTTCCGGCTGGTTCCGTCCCCTTGACGCGCCGCGGTTCAGGACAGGCTCCAGTGCCCGACGTCGTCCCCCAGCCCCGCCTCCAGCGCGAACTGCACGGCCGCCAGAGCGGCACCCTCCGGAACCCGGAAGGTGACGAAACCCGAGGCCGAGCTACCCGGCTCCAGGGTCACGGTCTCCGGCAGGCTCGGCCCGGCCCCGGTCGCGGCGCCCGTCCCCGTGAACCGCTGCCCCTCGCTGTCGAGCAGGTGCGACGCCGGCGCGGGGGAGTCCTCGTACGGCACCGTCCCGGTGTTCTCCAGCCGCAGCTCCACCGCCACCAGCCGGTCGCCGCCCTCGCGGCCCGCCGGGTCGACGACCCGGGTCAGCGTCACGTCGAGCCGCTCCCCGGGCCGGTCCCCGTCGAGGGACACGGTCTCCCCGGACCCGTCGGGCCCGGCACCGACGAGCAGCAGCACGAGCAGGGGCCCCAGCAGACGCCCCGAACGGTGGCGCACGGCTCCTCCAGGGATCGGCGGCCCGCCCCCTCCCCGCCCACGATCCTCCGCCCACCCCGCTCCCGCCACCGGCGACGCGGCAAATGGATTGGATCTTCCGGCCGCTTCATGGCAGGGTGTCTCCCACCGAAGGGGTATAGCTCAGCTGGTCAGAGCGCTGGTCTCCAAAACCAGATGTCGTAGGTTCGAATCCTGCTACCCCTGCCATGCCTGACCAGGCATTTCATCGAAAACGGACTTCCGGAGAGCACTCCAGAAGTCCGTTTTGTCTTCTCCTGGGGACAGGCTGGGGACAAGGGGGATCCACCGGTGCGTGGTGGCGGTGCCCACGTCCCTATTCGTCGTCGGATGGCCTCAGGTTGCGTCCCCCGTAGGTGCCGGCCTTCTTCCGAGACCTCGACGACGCGCGCATCTGAGCGTGCCCGGGCCGCCTGGCCCTCGGGCCCCTCTGTATCGGTGCAGGTCAGCGTCACTGGGGCGGCTACCCAATCAAACTTGTGACTACCGTTCAGCGTTCACGAACGTGCGGATGGAGGTTCCATAGCCGGGTAGGACCACGCGCTGCTGGCCAGGGTGCCAGGCGCACTCGGCGCACAGGCGGTTGTAGTCGTGCATCGCGTCTTCGGCCTCACCGGTGACCTCGGCCAGCGCCTCCGCGACCGGCGACAGCCCCTCGCCCAGGTTCTCGAGGATGTCCAGCCCGGCACGGCCGGCGTTGATTACCACGTTGATCGCGGAGGCGAGCGAGTCGAACGCGAGGTCCTTCAACGGCCCGCCCAGGCCCCCGGCGGCATCCCGGATCGCGTCGAGGCCCTCCGCTATGGCCGCCGACGCCGACGGCCTCGCCAGCGTGTACAGGTCATGCAGGTAGTCCAGCCCGCCGGCCAGCTTCGGCGTCGCCGCGCCAAGGCCCGACGTGAGCAGGCGGGTGACCTTCTCCAGACCCGGCGCGGCGGAGGTGTACAGGACCTGGCCCGTGGTCTTTCACCGGCTCTTCAGCTGGGTGACCGCACGAGCAAGCCCCTTCGTTTGGGAGGCGGCGATCTCACCGGCCGCGCCGGTGCGGCCGATCGCAGTCCGCATCTGGTCAAACGCCTCGGTGCCCTGGTGCGCCAGCGCAACCCTGGAGGGCGGGCTTGCCGACGACCTTCGACATCGCCGCCGCGAAGTCCTTGGGGTTGAGCCGCTGGCCCGCCTCCTCGAACCCTTCGACGACCGAGCGCAGGCCCTTGAAGTTCCCCTGCGCGTCCCAGACCTCGATGCCGAGCTCGGCCAGGCCCTCCTTCATCCGCTGCGTCGGCGCGGCCAGGTTGGTGAAGATGCCGCGAAGAGACGTTCCTGCTTTGGAGCCGAGGATGCCGGAACGGGCCAGCATCGCGACGGCGGTCGCGGTGTCCTCGATGGACACGCCGAGCTGCGCGGCGACGGGCTCGGTGTAGGACATCGCGTAGTAGATGTCCTACAGCCCACCGGACGCCGTGTTCGTGCCGGACGCCAGGACATCAGCGGCACGGCCGGCGTGGTTCGAGCTCAGCCCGAACTGGTCCATGATGTCGCCGAGGTGTTTGGCGGCATCGGCTGCGGACAGGTTGTCGGCGGCCGCCAGCTGCATCGCGGCACGCCCGTTCGCGATCGACGAGGTTGCGGTCTGGCCGGCCTTGGCCAGCTCCAGCATCGCGTCCGCAGCCTTCGCCGCCGACGGACCGGGGATGTTCAGGTCGGAGCCGAGCTCGCGGGCCTTGGCCGCGGCCATCACCATCTCCTGGCCGGACGCCCCGGTGACAGCACCCCACTTCTGGATCGCGCGCTGGTACTCGTTGCCCTCCTTTCGCGATCTCCGCAAGCCCGGAGACGATGCCGCCGCCGACGACAAGGTTCCGAAGGTGGTGGGCCTCCTGCCGGGCGCCGAGCAGGCCCCGGCGCAGCTGCCGCATCGAGGTGTCGCCGTCCGAACCGACCTGCCGTAGGCCTCGGCGTGCGGCGTCGGCGTCGGAGACGATCCCACGGAGCCCTGAGGCGCCGGAGCTGGCGCGGCCCAGGGTGCGGTGGATCGCGTCAACATCACGGCCGAGGGAACGGAGGGCGCCGGAGGCGCCTCGGATGCTGGAGAGCAGGTTCGCGGCGTCAGCGCGCATCTGCACGCTGAGCGTGTAGGACGACACCGGTCCGGTGCCCTAACTCCCCGCGCCCCTTCCGTTGCGCCCCTGCCGCCCCACACGGCGCGCGCCGGCCGAGGCCCGCGCGCTGTTGATGGCCAGCGTACGTGTGCCAGAGTGCGGCCTGTCGGGAAGAAGCCGGGCCAGCGGCTCGTCGAACTCCACCGCAAGGTCAAAGCCCAGACCTGCCACGACTACCGGATTGCCTAACAGCCTCGCCTGGACTTGGGCTCGCTCGGCTGTGATGCCGAAGGGACCCTGGTAGTTCATGAGCGCGAGCTGTGCGATCAGGACGTAGGCGGGGGCGATGTCGTGGGTCTGTGCGAGGAGCGAGCCAGAGATCAGCGAGGGCAGGGTCTGACTGCGTTTGCCGTACCGCGCCTCCTGGAACACCGTCCGGGCCTTGGTTTGGGCAGCTTCGATGACCCGTGGTTCACCTGGCAAACTGCTCGTTGGCGAAGGCGGCGGGTGTCTCACTCGTCAGCTGTAACAGAATCGCACGAAATGTCGGATACTTGATTCGACTTCTATCGGATGATGCTTACCGAGTTACTCCGGAGGGAATTTTCGCATGCTGGATCCAATGCAGATTGATTTGCAGTCCTTCATTCAGGACTGGCATGGCCCGGCCGATAGACCTGTTGTGAAGCTGCCATCGAGTTGTTCTTGGCTCCCAGCCCCGCTAAGGGAATGGCATGAGTTTTCGTCGCAATGGTCCCCACCGCTGGTGAGGCTAAAGGAAATGATCGCCCCGGAGCGAATCACCGTTGAGGGCGGCAGGGCTGTATTCATGGAAGACTTTGGCGATCAATCCTGGGCCTTCGATGTGAATAACCCGTCAGTTGTCTTGGAGGGGCAGCCGAACGGGGAGTGGGTGACTTCGAAGGAAGGGCTCGCGGAATTTATCATTCATAATGCCGTGCAGGAGTCTGCTCATATGGCTCCCCATTGGCGTTCTTGCAGCAGCTTTCCGGACCGGCTCCTGCCGGATGTTGTAACACCGTTGCGCGAGGTTGCGTTCGGCGGCTGGCTTTGGCCGCGCCCAGGGCATCGGGTTTTTCTCTGCGAGGGGATCATTGCCGAGGTTGGGCCTGCGATGGAAGATCGGGCCCCTTGGGGTGATTTGCCCGGCCACTCCGAGATTCATATCGGTGCAATTACCGCGAGCGATCTCGACTACTTGAACGGGGTTCAAGGGGTTGAGTGGTTGAACTCTTCATCCTCGTGAGGAAAGCACTAGGGGCTACGGCGATGCTCGCCGTAGCCCCTAGTGCTGTTTCAGCTTAGTTGCTAGCTCCCCTGTATGTGATTGTTATTGATCCACCGGAAGGTCTTCCGTACGTGACCTTGAGTGAAGTGTTCGGCGGGAGCATGATGGGCAGCTTATCGTGGCATCCGCCGCAGGGCGGTTTGTTGTCGGCTATGAAGAGGTGCCCAGTTGTTGCGCTCATCCTTGCCATTTCTGAAGCCGCCTGAGACTCCAGGTGGTGGAAATTTTGGGTGGTGGAGCCTGGTGGGCGGACAAAATCAGGCACCATTGTCTCGCCACCATTTTTGGATCCGCTTGTGATTGGCTGTCCGTCGTCCATGTATTCGTCGAGATAGAGAATTCCGGTGAGATTGCCGGCCTTATCTCCGAAAACACTCTTGGCTTCCTCGGCTGCGAGCAGGCCGCCCTGCAGACAGATAGCGTTATGAACCAGGACTGCTGTATCGCCTGCCAGTACATAATACGTATGCAGATCGGCGACGGTGAGATTGTAGGTAGTGATTACCTGTGTGAAAGGCTTGTTCTCTGTGACCTTGAGGCTCTGCCCGCTATCAGTGAGGAGAGTCGATCCAGGCTGGATGTCTCCGGCGTTAATCCATGCTTGCTCGGACGGAGACCAGAAGGGGTGTCCCGTGGTGGCAATTAGTTCCTGGGTTCCATCCACTGTCTCCAGGGAGAGTGAACTGAGTTCCTTCTGCCCGGCCTGCTGGAGCAGCGATGTTACAGTGGAGGATCTTCTTTCGCCGGATTCGGGATCTGAGGAAAGTACTTCATCGCCGACTTGGAGATCCTCGATCTTTTTGGTCGACCCGTCGGCCATCTTGACCAGTGTTCCGGCGGGGAAGCAGTTGCCGCCGGGGAGCTTTCCTGGCATCACGAAGTCGCCAGTACCGCTGCGGCCTTGTCCCGCTAGGTCGGCGAGGAATCCAGGAATTTGGTAGGCGTCGGAACCTGTGTCGATTCCGTTTGACTGCATCCAGTTGTCGTACTCTCCGCCGTAGTCGCAACCGGGAGCGCCTGCCCCGCTTTCTCCAGTTCCTTGTCCCCAGCAGTCACCATCAAAAGTCCAGCCGAACAGGGATGAAGCGTGCGCCACGCTGCTGCCGAGTCCTGCAATGGCGTTTGCGATGGCCTGCGAGACCGGGTCTGCCTTCATCTTGATCGCTACGATCTTGGCCGGGACCTGGCGCTGGGGGCGCTGTGTACTTTTGACCTTGACACCCCAGCCGCTATTGGTGCCGTTGTCTCTTCGCCAGACGTCATTTGAAACCTGGCTATACCCGCGGTTGCTGTTGACGTGTTGATTTCTCGCCAAATAGGCGCCGTCGTCGTTCCGGTACTCGATTTCGTGAGTGTTGCCGAAGGTGATGGTTCCCTTGGAACCGCAGTTGTAGAGAGTTCCGCATTCTTCGCTGCGCAGGCCGCTGGGGTCTGCGTTCATGATGGGATTGCCTGCGGAGTAGGTGTACCCGTTCATCTGGAGCGGGTCGGCGATGTCGATGAGGGGGTCGACGGAGATGAACCGGCCGGTGGTGGATTCGTACTCACGGGCGCCGATGTGAGTGAGTGCCGTGTTGGTGTCGTCGATGCCGCTGCCGAGGAACCCGTGGCTTCCGGGCCAGTTGCCAGGCTGGGTGCCGCGGGGGTTGCCGTAGGGATCAGACTTGCGGCGGGTGATTGCCTGGCCGGCGCTCTGGTCGACCGTTGTGGTAGCGGTGCCGTGGTGGTCGGCGGTCTGGAGGCTGAGCTGGTGGTTGGTGGCTTTGCCACTGGTGCGGCGGACGGTAGTGGCGCCGGGGCCGCTGTAGTAGCGGACAGCGTCGAGGGCTTGGCCCGCCTTGTTGACCGTGATCTCGGCTTCGCCAAGGAAGAGGGTGCGGGAGCTGCCGGTTTCCTCGATGAGGCGGTTGCCGCCGGCGTCGTAGACGTACGTGGTGGTGTTGTCGAAGGCGAACTGCTGTGGTCCGGTGGCGTTGCAGGACCAGAGCTGGAGGTCGCTGCCGTCTGCGGCGTTGTTGGGGACATCGACGCATTGGTTGGTAGCGGGGTTGTTCAGCGACTTGTCGCCAGCGCGGTAGACGAACTTCTGCTTGTCGCTGCCGTCACAGGTGGCCAGGACCAGCTTGCTGCCACTGGTGGTGAGGCACTTGTCCAGGGCACGGACGGTGTCGCCGGTCAGGCGCCACTGCTGGGCCTTGGTCTCGTTGCAGGGGTAGATCTGCACCGGAGTACCGTCGGCCGTGCCGCCGTACTCGACGTCGAAGCACTTACCGGAGGCGCCGATGATGGAGACGGCTCCGATCCCGGGGCTGGTGGCGGAGGTGAGCTTATTACGGCGGTCCCAGTTCAAAGTCTGGGTGTCACCGTCGATCCGGCGGGTCTTGGTGTTTCCCGACGCGTCGTAGGTGTAGTCGGTGAGCGACGTTGCTGTGGAGCTTGGGGTACGGGTGGTTTTCTCAGTCTTGGACAGGGCGTGAGGCTGGGTCTTCAGGGGCGGCTGCGCGCCGCCGGTGAGGGTGACCCCGTAGGTGTAGGTGGTCTCGTCGTCCAGTGCGCTGTTGGTCAGGTCCTTGTTGACCAGCTTGGTGCGATTGCCGATCGCGTCGAACTGGTATTCCTGCCAGAAGCCGTCACCGTCAGGACCCGAGGTGACGTCGGCGAGGGAGGGGCCGGTGCAGGCCGCGGACTTACCTGTCCAGGCCTTGATGAGCTGGCCCATAGGGTCGTACGCGTAGCACTGGCGGTCCTCGCGCCCGCCCGGCTGAGAGTCAGTGATGGAGGTGATGTTGCCGACGGTGTCGTAGCCGTAGGACACGTCACTGATGCGGTTCGGCCCGGTCTCGCGGTCGGTGATCTGGTTAGTGAGCTGGCCCGTGTTCTGGTTGTAGAGGCTGGTAGTCCAGACCCGGTTCGGGGCGTTGCCCGAAGCGGTGCGCAAGATCTTGCCGAACGGGCTGTACTTGATGTCTGCGGTGTACCAGGCAAGGCCCGAGAGGCTCTGGGGCATGCCGTCAACGTTGTACCTGGTGACCAGCTTCTCCGCCGCAAGGCCGCCTGGGGTCGCCGGGAGGGTGGTCGACTGAACCTTGCCGGTAGGGGTGTAGGTGGTGTTGTAGGTGTAAGTGCCAGCCAGGCCCTTTGCTGCGGGGGTATCAGGGATCGTGATCTTGGATCCGGTTGGACGGTACTCGCCGTCGTAGCCCGTGACCTCGTTGGTGTAGGCGGCACCGTTCTCATAGCGGGTGGAGGCCACGGGGTGACCCTTCGCGCCTGGCAGGGTGTCGAACGTGAAGGACGAGACGAGCGGTCCGTCGGCTGCGTTGTCGCGCAGCTCGGTTGTACGGCCGAGGGCGTCGTAGGTCGTGTACTGGGTGCGGCCGCTGGAGTCCTTGGCCCAGATCTGCTGGTCGAGGTTGTTGAACCCGAACTGGGAGGTGCCCATGTCGGGGTCGGTTGCGCTGGTCTTGCGGCCACGGGCGTCGTAGCCGTAGGTCCACTGGTTTCCGGCGGGGTCTGTGACCTTAGCCAGGTTGCCGCGGATGTCGTAGGAATAGGTGGTCTTGTTCGAGGTGGTGAGGTCGGTGGCAGTGTAGTGCCGGACCTCGGTCGTACGGTTGAGGGCGTCGGTCCAGGTCTCCACCGCACGGCTTCCCTTGATGGGGGTGGCGCCATTGGGGGCGAGCCCGGTGCGGCTGCGGGTCCAGTCGCCTCCGTACTCGGTTGTGGCCGAGTGCTGAGGGATGTCCGAGTGGAGGGTGGTGGTGCGGACAATGCGGCCAAGACCGTCGTAGGCGGTCTCGGTGGAGTTTGGCGCCTGGAAGATGGTTTCCGGAACGAAGATCTTCTTCGTTGGAGCACCTTCGGCGTAGTAGGCGCTGGTGGTCCGGCGGACAGTGCCGTTCGCGCTGTACAGCGTGTCCGTGATCAGTCGGCCGCCGCCCAGGGCCTCGCCCTGGGTCTGACGCGGGCGCAGCAAACCGTCGTAGATGGTGACGGCCTGTGTGTAGGTGCCATCGTCCTGCAGCGTGCTGGTGGTGACCGCTGGAGCCTCGTGCTCCAAGATCTGGTAAGAGAAGGTGACGGTGGCCTTGTCCGTGCCCGGCTTCTGGGAGCCCTTCCAGACTGCAGAGGATCGGCCCAGGTTGTCATAGCTGGCTATGGCCTTGTGCCCGTTAGCATCTGTTGCCTCCAGGACGCTACCTCGGGCGGGGTCGACCCGAACGGTTGAGGACTGCCCGAGGGCATTGGTTTGCGTTACGGAGAACGCGGGCCCTGCGGCCGGCGCGTATGCCGAGGAGGAGACGTTGCCAACAGCGTCGTAGGACTTGACGGCGCGGCCGAGGCCGTCGTACTCGGTGCGGGTACTGGTGATCCATCCAGTGCCCGCCGCGTCGAGGGTGTCGATCTGGAAGACGAGCCCCTTAGTGGGGGCGCTCCCGAAGGCGTTCAGAGCGTCGTAAGAAGTACGGGAGTCTCCAAGGACGGTTCCCGTCGCTGTCTGCGTGCAATCACCCTGGGTCTTGCGGACCCTGTGAGGCAGGCCGACCAGATGTTGGCTGGTGTTGTGGACGTAGCTGGTGGTGGTGCAGTTCTGCTCAACCGTGGACCAACTGGCCCCGTTGTTCGCCAGCACTTCGGTCTGCTTGGTAGTTGGCAGACCGTAGGCGGTGTCGTACGTGTCTCGAGTACGGACCATACGGGACTTGCCGCCGCTGGTGTTCTCGATGGTGTCCGTACGAGCGGTGCTACCTCTGAAGGCCTCCAGGGGGGTGGTGCCGTCACGAGGACGACTTGCCGTCTTCTGGCTTGACGGCCAGGTCAGCACACGGGAGACGACGCTGCCACCTGCCTTGGAGTAGGTGATGCTTTCGGCCGCGTTCCCCTGGTACTGGAGGAGGTCCTCTCCGAGGTCCTCGGTGTTGGTGGAGTCCTTGATTGTGATCTTGGGCCGGCCGGCGTCGCCGGACATGCCGCGGAAGTAGCGGGTGCGGGTCTGCGACTGCTCGGTCGCGTCGCTCTTGCCCGCATTGGCGGTGACGCCCTTGCTCACCACGACACTGGCGTAGCCGCGCCACTGGCTGTGTGTGCGCAATTCGGGCTTGGAGAACTCGTCGGTGTCCTTGGCCCAGGCGGCGTCGCCCTCGTAGGTGTAACTGGTGGTGACGTCGGGCTGTCGGGAGACGCGGTCCTTCTCGGTGACCTTGTCGACGATGTACTTGTTGAACCACTCCAGCGGCAGTTTCTCCAGCTCACCGTCCGGCGACCAGTGGACGGGGAAGCAGCGAGTGGTGTTCTCTTCCGGCTTGGGGTGTGTCCCGCCGACGGGGCAGGGAGCGGAGTATCCGACGGAGATCTCGCCGCCCGTTTCGGTGCGGATGGTCTCCACGCGCAGGCGGTCAAAGTCCGGGGTTGCGTCGGTGGCGCTCGTCGCGACGCGGTTGGGCATGTCCCGGACATTGGGCAGGAAGGAGACAGGCGGGAGCGAGACGCTCTCCTGGTTGCCCGCGCCGTCTTTGGTGGTGCCGTAGCCGGTCCGGGTGATCGACTCAAGCCACAGCGGCGGGTGAGTGTCCGTGCGCTGCCTCGGGAACGACTGCGCGAGCGTCCACCGGTCCACCAAGGACAATGCCGTCGAGCCTGGAGTGCGCTGGCCGTAGGTGGTGACAGCAGTCAGGCGCTTGCGTGTCCAGAACGTAGGCGCGCCGCTGTAGCAGTCCTTGGCGTCCGCCTTGCAGTGGAGGGTGGCCGGTGTATCCCACCAGGGTTGCTTGTCACCGTAGTTGTTGCCCTCAAACTCGGCGTCGGAGCACTGGGCGGTACCTTCCTTGATGCACCGCTCGGCCACGGCGAACTCGACCTTGGCAGCTGGCGGTCCGGACAGATTCTCGGTGCGCAGGCCGTACGTGATCTGGGTCGGGTAGCCGGCCCGGATGTAGGAGACGGGTTCCTTGTACTTGCCGTTCTTGGCGTAGCGGTTGGTCTCCTTGGCCCAGTCGATGATCATGGCATTGCCGTGGACGTCCTCGACGTAGTCGAGGTTCCAGCGCCAGCCTTGCATGCACGACGAGGCCGCGAAAGAGGTCTGGTAGCAGGGTTCTCCGGGGTGATTGCCGAAGACCGGGACGGAGAGGACCGAGTTGGTCACGGGGCGACTGCCCGCGCCGTCGAGGTCGTGGCGTCCGAAGAAGTAGCGGGTTCCGTCCCGCGCGGTGACGACCCAGTACTCGCCGTCCTTGGCGCCGTTGGGGACGCTCGCATCGGTCTTGCGTTCCACCCGGGAACCGTCGTCCGAAGCAGGGACCCAGGCGCCGGTCGTTGCGTCGTGGACCAGTTCGGTCGTGGAGCCGCCCAGGGACATGACGACGTTGTCGCCGGCCCAGCACAAGTCGTTCTTCTTCTTGTCCGTGCCGTTGTCGTTGTTCGGAGCGGACGGGCTGGCCTTGCGGTCATCCGCGCAGGAACGGTACCGGCGCTCGACATAGCCCGGCTCATAGCCCCAGCCGTCGCCGATCCAGGATGCTTGACCGTTGGCGACAGAGGTCTTGCCGTCGACTGCCTGCGACGAGTATCCGAAGGCGATCGTTGGCGCCGGTCCTGCGGGCGCGGGAGGAACGTTCAGCGGGTACGACCAGGAGAAGCCGCCGCCGCTGCCGCCCGCTGACCAGGAACCTGAAGGGGACAAGGACGTGGCCTTGTAGGTGCCGCCCGCACCTGCGGCGCCGTCGGATGCAGCCAGGACGGTGGGCCCGCCGCTGCCGCCCGCCATGGTGCGCATGCCTTGACTGGGAGCGGTGGCCGGGTCGATGGTCGCGCGCACCGTGCCCGTGGCCGGGTCGTTGACACTGGGAACATCTTGGGCGACGGAGCACTCCGGGAGATCTGGGGTGGTCAGAAAGCACTCGGGGAGCTGCTTCAGCTCAAGACGGGTTGCCCATTCAGTGCCGTAGAGGTCTTTGAACTTCTTGTAGTCCAGCTGGACATCTACTGGTGTCGAGCCCTCGGCCGGTGGGGTCACCTTGATGAGCGCGCCGTCGACGCTGGCGGCCTCGGTGGCGGCACGGGTCTCGATTGCCACCGACCAGGTTCCGGACGGGGCCGGCGGGGTTGGGTTCGCCTCGGTGGGCGAGGCCTTGCCGATGCTGACCGGAAGCGTGCCCGCCTGCACGAGCTGATCGCCCGAGAGGGCGACGCTGGCTGTACCACCGGATGGCGGCGTGACCTTCGACGGCTCGTACTCAGGCGGCGGCTGGACGGGAGCCCCAGCCCAGCCTGCGAGCTTGGCCGCCTCGATCTTGTCGAGCTTGGCCTTGATGTCTTCCTGGAGGCCGGGCAGCTGGACGCCATCTCGGGACCCCGGTGGTGCTGCCCATGCTTGGACAGGAAGCAACGTAGCCACCAGCATCACGGACAAGGTGATGCCGGTACGCCCGGCGAGGCGCGTACGTCTCGCACGCGCCTTCCTGTTTCCGGGCAGGCGGAAATTATGCGCCGAGAACGGCGACATGTAGACCCCCCACGCTCTGCCCACGATGTAAGACACACGTGTGGCAGGAAACTGACAAATAGCCAGCTGATTCTCAGGTCTGCCGACCGTGAAATCCATAGTCCGATATCCGGTGTGGCCTTTATCACTTTAACCCGTGAATACTTCACGAAAAACGTGCCGTATCCCCCATACCGGAGCCTGAAATGCCAGGTCAGGGGGTGACCTGGCCTACCTGATGGTTCATGCTCAGCTCGCGCGACCCGCGCCTGGAAGGTGCTTCAGGGCACGGACCTCTGGTCCTCCAGGAGGAAGTCGGAGCTGTTGTCTGAGTACCGAGGGTCGCGATCCGCGGGCCCGAGGGGGGAGCAGGAAAGAGAATGTCGGTCGGCGAATCCGTGGATGAGAATCCACCAATGGCCTTGCCTCGTAACGAAGTTGAAAACCCGCCGAGCCGCCGCTGGTACCGGCGCCGGCGCGCCACGGGTGGGCTGGCCGCCCTCCTGGCCCTGGCCGTCGCCGTCCCCGTGGGGATGCGGCTCGACGGACCTGAACGGAAACCCGAAAAGGCGCCTGCCCCCAAGGCACACGGACCTGTTGCCGCCCCCGAAGCCCGCCGGCTGGCGAAGGAGAGCGGCAAGGAGGTCGAGGTCACCGCTGAGGCGACCGAGCACACCACCATGTGGGCGCAGCCGAGCGGCACCTTCAAGCTGAGGGTCTCCAGCCTGGCGACCCGGGCCAAGGTCGGCAACGAGTGGAAGCCGATCGACACGACGCTGGAACGGGTGGAGGGCGGCTTCGCCCCCAAGGCCGTCAACGGGCGCGTCGTGTTCAGCGCAGGTTCGAAGCCGCAGACCGTCGGCGGCGGGGGCGGTGACCGGGCTTCGCGCGGCACCACCCGCGTAGCCCTGGCCCGCCCCGCCGCAGTGAAGACGGATGGGCCCGCTCCCGCATGGAGCGAACTGGTACGGCTCACCACCGAAGGGCACGACCTGGTCGTGTCCTGGCCCGGAGCTCTGCCCGAACCGGTCATCTCCGGCCCGCGGGCCCTCTACGAGAACGTCCGCCCCGGGATCGACCTGGTGATGACGGCGCAGGACGGCGGCTACACCCACGTCCTGGTCGTCAAGGACAAGCAAGCCGCCGCCGACCCGCTGCTGGGCCAGCTGAACTACCGCCTCTCCTCCCCGGACCTGACCTTCCACCTAAACGGGGAATCCCGTTCGGTCAGCGCCCAGGACGCGCAGGGCCAGGAGATTGCAGGTTCCCCCACTCCGTTCATGTGGGACTCGGCCGGCAAGGTGGCCGTCACCGAAGGCGAGCCGCAGGCGAAGCCGGCACCGGAGGCCAAGGAGCACCCGACCCTCGCCCTGCCGGGCCTCAACGGCGCTGAGGGCAACCACGCGAAGGCGGCCGGCGCCGCGCTGTCGGCGGAGAACGTGCTGACGGTGACGCCGAACGCGCAGCTGCTGAACGACGCGGACACGGTCTACCCGGTCTTCATCGACCCCTCCTTCAAGGGGCACAAGCAGAACTGGACCGCGTTCTACAAGACCGAGGGCGGCTCCAGCTTCTGGAACGGGCAGAACTACAACAGCGGCAGCGGCACCCCCGAGGCCCGCGTCGGCTACGAGTCGACCACCGGCGGCACCTCCCGTGCTGCGTTCATCTTCGACTTCGGCAGCCAGCTCTACGGCTCCCAGATCCGCTCGGCGAACCTGCGGATGCTGCAGACGTACTCCTGGGGCTGTACTGCTAGGCCCTTCGACGTCTACCACACCCCGCTGATCAACAGCTCCAGCACGTGGAACAACACCAACAACGGCACCTTCTGGGGCAATCGCATCGCAGGGGCGAGCACTGGCCACGGCTACAACAGCTCCTGCCCGGATTCCTGGGTCGGCATCGACATCAAGTCGAAGGTCGAGGAAGGTGCCCGAGGCGCGTGGCAGAGCCTGACCCTGGGGCTGCGTTCCCCGAACGAGAACGACGCCAGCTACTGGAAGAAGTTCCTGGCCAACGGTGAGAGCGCCCCGTACATCGAGGTCGAGTACAGCAAGGTGCCCGACACGCCGGTCCTGGCGAACATGAGCACCTCGCCCGGCGGTGGGTGCGTCACCGGGCAGCCGTACACCAAGATCGGCAAGACCGATGTGGACTTCCGTGCCAAGGCCACCGACGGCGACGGCAATCTGCGCCGGCTGAGCTTCAGGATCTGGTCCGCCGACGGTACGCCCGTGGCTGACGAGCTCCGTGACACGAACGGTGACGGCGTCGCGAACGTGACCGTCCCTTGGGAGAAGTTCACCCCCGGAAAGACGTACTTCTGGCTCGCCCAGGCCGTCGACTGGGACGGACAGTGGTCCGGCAGCGGCCCCATGGACTCCGGTGGTGGCGGCTGGTGCACCTTCACGGTCGACCACACCCAGCCCACGCCGCCCACGATCCGCTCCGAGGACTTCCCCGCCCCCGGCCCGGACGGCGCCGAGTGGAGCAAGAACACCCTCGGCCCCGGCAAGATCACCGTGATCGCGGGCGGTACCAACCCGGCCGACATCCGCGAGTTCCAGTGGTCCCTGAACCACCCCGTCTACGACCAGAAGGCCGTCCCGGCCGCCGGCCAGGACACCGTCACCATCGACGTGAACCCCGACAACGCCGGACCCAACCTCTTCTACGTCCGCATCGTCAACAAGGCAGGGAACCCCTCCAACCCCGTCACCTACACCTTCTACGTCCGCCCCCGCCCCGGCCTTGATGGCCCCGGGGACACCACCGGCGACGGCAAGTCCGACCTCCTCGCGATCGACGCGGCAGGTGACCTGCGCGTCTACCCCGCCGACCAGATCGGCGACGTCGACGCCTGGATGCCGGCGGCCACCGACAACGGCAAGTCCGCACCGGCCGCCTACTGGAAGGATGCGAGCGGCAAGTCCGCGCTCATCGCGCACTCCCAGGACTGGTACCCGGGCGACGGCATCACCGACCTCGTCGCCCGCATGCCCGACGGGAAGCTGTACGTCTACCAGGGCGACGGCAACGGCCGCTTCGACATCAGCCGCCGCACCGAGATCCTGCTTCCGCCTGGCGCACCCGACCCGGCCACGTTCTCCCAGATCGTCGTCGTCCCCGATATGAACGGGGACAAGATGGAGGACATCTTCGCCACCGCCGGGGACACCTTCTGGATCCTCACCGGCTACAGCGGCGCCACCATCACCGAGGCCCGCCAGCTCTCCGCGACCAGCTGGACCAAGCGCGACATCATCGACGTCCGCGACATCACCGGCGACGGAGTACCCGACCTCCTCTTCCGCGACGACACCACCCCCGACCGCGGCCTCGCCCTGCGCCGCGGCAAGCCCGGCCCCAACGGCGGAGCCGACATCAACTCCCTGGCCCTCGCCGTCAACTCCGCCGACGGCAAGGACCTCACCTACGCCACCACCGGCTGGGACAGCACCACCTGGCCCCTCCTGCACGGCACACCCGACGTCAACAACGACGGCATCCCCGACTTCTACGCCACCCGCAACGACGGCACCCTCCACCTCATCAACGGAGGACGGAGCACCGCTGCCACCAGCTGGCGCGTCGAGGAAGACGACTGGGCCACCGCCCGCGCCATCGGCTGATCCCGCCCCGCTCCACCAAACGAGTGCCCGGCCGGACAACCACCGGCCGGGCACTCGGCACTCACCCTCGGGCCCCCTTCCACAGCGGACCGAGCCACACCACTGCCATCTGCCTGCAAGGGAGAACCCCGTGCGCCTTCACCCCGTCCGCCATGCCATCGCAGCCGCCTCCGCAGCCCTGCTCGTCACCTCGTGCAGCGCCGGAAAGGACACCTCACCCCACAGCGGCGCGCCGTCGTCACCGCCGGCCGCAGCGCCGGCCCCCAAGCCCCTCGACGATGAGCAGCTCTCCGCCCTGGCTTTGACCGCGCAGGACCTGCCCGGCCACAAGGTCGAGGAGGCGTTCCAGGGACCGGTCATCTCCACGGACCGGCCCGAGTGCCGGGACCTGGCCACCGCACTCCTCGGTGGAGCCTTGATCGGCACCGGCGGACAGGTGTACACCCAGGCCACCAAGGGCACGACCACGACCAAGGTGTCCATGCTTTCCTGGTACGGGACCAAGGCAGCGACCCTGCTCGCCGACATCAAGGGCGCCGGCCGGACATGCATGGGCTCCATCAACGTCGTGAAAGGCGACGAGAAGGTGACACTCACCAACATCGTGCCTGGTGCGGCCCTGACAGCTGGTGATGAGAGCGCGTCCTTCGGCGCGGAACAGGACCTGAACGGCAGGAAGACGCCGATCGAGGTGGTCCTCGTACGCAAGGGCACCACCCTCGTGATCTTCGCCGCGCACAGCACCTCCGCAACGGCGGAGAAGCCGGCCGACATCGTGGTGGCTCAGCTGAAGAAGCTCAACTGAGCCTCGCCGGTCCCGCCTCCGTAACGGATGCTTCCGCAGGGTGAAGCCGCCGTCGCGGGCAAGGCCGCAAACGCCGACCGGGCCGACTGGCCCTTGACGTCATCAACCACGGTCTGGACCTGGCAGCTCGACCTCGCCCGCAAGGGGAAGCCCTCTCCTGCCCGGCCTCTGGCAGCTCCAAGAGCAGGGCCTGCTACTGAACTGTGCAGGCCCGCCCTGGATTCCCTCAGACCAGCACATCACCCTAGGGGTACAGCATGAGCCTGGCATTTTTCTTCTGACTCTCGGAACCGTCAGTCTCGTTGCGGGCAGCGCACTCGCTTTTAACATCCGGGATGCCGCAGGCGCGGCAGCACGCTACGCGGCGGCCAACGCCGAGCGGGCCATGCACGCCCGGGGCGACCTCGGTACCCCGAAGCGGGTCATGTCGAAGCACGTTTACCGATATCTGGGAGCCGTGATGGCCCTTGCAGGGCTGGTCCTCACCCTCGGTGGCCTCCTCGAACTCGCCTTCTGACGCCCCGCCCCCTGCCGTACCACGCCGGCGACGCCCCTCTCGCTTGCAGAAGTGCAGCACCGGCTCGGCGCCGGCGCCAGCAACCCCGTTGGCAGCCTCTTGCTCAGCACCTTGCCGCGGCCCTTCCCAGGCCCCCGGACCGGGTGCGGTCGCGTCTGCCTGGGGGCCCGCGCGTCCTGATCGTCGTCGGTCGGGCTCTACGACGACTGCTCTCGGTCAGCCGCACGGCCTTCCCACGCCGTGCGGGGCACCAAGCCGATCCGGACGCCGTACCCGTCCGGGCCCTCGGGCACGGTCTGTGAGCAGCTGCTCGATCTCGTCCGCGACCTTGTCCTCGTAGAAGCCGAGGGACGAGTCGTCGGCCTGGTCCAGACAGGGGATCTTCGACTCGAACGTGGACCCCAGTTCGGGGGTCTCGATCGCCTGGTTCGACAGCGACCAGCCGTCGATTGCCGCGACCGCGTTCGTCAGGTCGGTGCCGGCGGTCAGCTCCGCCCGAGTAGGAAGGTGACCGGCGTCTTTGACGCCCTTCAGCCTCCGGGACGGCAGCCGCACGTCAG
This sequence comes from Streptomyces sp. NBC_00158, assembly GCF_045160885.1. Lineage (NCBI taxonomy): Bacteria > Bacillati > Actinomycetota > Actinomycetes > Kitasatosporales > Streptomycetaceae > Streptomyces > Streptomyces sp. NBC_00158. The sequence goes on along the minus strand of NZ_CP108161.1, from coordinate 521,721 downwards.
GGCCCCGTCCCTCGACGATGTCGGGGAACCGGCCCACCCGGCACTCGGGATGGGCGTCCGCGAGGGGTCTCCGCGGTGAGGGGGCCGTTGAAGGACCCACGCGAGCCAACATACCGTCGTCGGGCAGGAGCGTTCAGTGGGTGGCTATGGCAGTGGCAAGGGTCGATGTGCGCACTCTGTCTGAGTAACTGGGGCATGCAGCCATCTGAGATGCGCGCCAATTTTCGAGGTGAGACCATGGCGTGAGGTGATGCGTGGGAATGGTCGTGACCATTGAATACGCGACCTTGATAGCCCCAAGGAATAGTCGATAGCAGGAGAGACGTCAGCCTGCTGCTTGCTCGCGTTGATCGCCGGCGATGGCGCGCAGGGCCGCGCCCGGCGGGGGCCGACGTGGAGGGTGGGTGAGGGGGAGAGATCCGCGAGGTCCTGTCATGATGCTTGGGCGCATAGCGGCTACGGCAGTACTTGTGGCATCGATTCCGCTCGCGGGAGCCGTTCGGCCTGCGGCAGCGGCGAATGGCCACAGTGTCACCCTTCAAGGCCATCTTGAAGTGTATGAATGTTGCGGATTCCTCAGTTCCAGCGGTGATCTACAGGAGCGGGAGATCGATGTCTCCGTCCGCCTTGATCATCTTGAGGCTAGTCGACGCAATGGATTCGTGGTAAGGCTCTGTGCAGGGGGCGAAGCCAGGGGTGAACTGCGTGTGTTGGTGAACCTGCAGCCGTCCGAATCGGTCGTTGTCGTGCCAGTCCTGAGGTTGTTCGAAGGTTCAGACTGCGAAAATGGTGACCTCGAAGGTCAACACAGAGGTCAGACTCGGAGCCTGCCATTGGGGACTGCGCAGACATGGGTGCTGGGTGTGCAGAATACCGAGTTTCACTCGACTGATGAAGCTAAGGCTTGGTTCAGTGTTATTCATAGAACTGGGTGAAGTCGTCTGGAGCTTGACTAATTTGGTGGGCCTCTCCGCGGTGCGCGCCGACTGCATCCGCGTGGGGCTGACGCCCTCCGCTTACCCGCGGCTCTCGGGCTCCGGCGCCATTGGAAAATGGCCGTTGCAGCGAGCCTATCCCGGGGCGGTGAGCTCGGATTCCCAAGCGCCGGCCGGAGTGCGGGCCAGGAAGGCCCGCCGAACGCGGTCTGCCAGCCACTCCGCCTGGTCGCTCCGTGCGGCAACGATGGTGACCTGATGGGTGGGGTGCGAGTCCTTGATCACTCCGGACCTCCGGCGAAGTGAGCGGCGACCGGGCCTTCGATCGACAGGAAGCCGTACCGGCACAGGCCGAGCGCGTCCCACTCGGTGACGCCCGGCGTCGTGATGCATGGACAAAGCACGCTCGCCGACGGCTGAGCGTGCCGGCGGCCGAGCGAGTCCGTACCGACGAAGCCGTACTCCAGCCGCCGAGCCTGCGGGGCGCTGGTGCCGACCTCCGCGACCTACACCGGCCCACCGCCATGGACCTCCGAACGCCACGACGCCCGGTACTGGCCGGTGATCACCCACGGGCCCGGACGACCAGAAGCGCAGGCGCCCTGGTCGAGAGCAGTGGCGAGGGCGGCGGGGTGGTTGAAGGAACCCTTCTTGCTCACGAGGTGCTCCGGTCACGCTGCTCCAGCCACACCGTCCGCAGCACCGGGAAGGACGACACCTCGCCCAGCGTGGTCACCTCGTACGTCACTTTCGACAGTGTAACCTTCGCTCTGATGTGTGCCGGGAGGGATGTCCAGCAGGATGAGAAGGCCATCTGGAACGCGAAGCGGCGGAAGAACCCAGAGCTGTATGGGCCTTACGCCGATTCGGGATAGCTGGTGCTCGTCTCCTCTGCAACGGCAGCCTGAGGCACCTAATGGGAAGGCCCCGCATGAACGCCTGAACGTGAGTGATGGGCCTCATCGGTGCAAGGGATCGAAGCGATTCGGGGTCCCTCCGGGCGCAATTCGAGTGTTCGTTTCCCCGTGGAACGGTTCCGGGAGAGCTCTCCTTCGTATGGTCTTGTTCCAGCCGGCCATCGCGGGCCCCTTCGCGCGCGTACCGTGGGCGCTCTCGACGAAGGGAGCCGACGTGGCGGAGCAACAGGGCCCGGACTGGGGGCGTGGCCTGCTGGCTGTGGGCCTGCTGCTGTTCATCGTGGGGTTCTTCACCCTCTGGCCGCTGTCGGTCGTGGGATTCCTCATGGTCCTGTTCGTCGGCGTGTCCACGGCGGGGCAGAGACGGGCCGGCGGTCAGCCGCCGGAGACGCTGCTGCGGCCGGGAGACCGGCCGTGGAAGAGGGGCGAGTAGCGAGGGTCGTTATTGCGGGGCGGGGGCCGAGGGGCTCCCGGTACCCTGTGGCATGAGCGACACGACCGCACTTGGCGACCGCATGAAGCGGTACGAGGCCGCGCACCGGGCCGTCCTGCCCCGGCGCACCTATACGATCCTGCGCCTCGACGGCCGCGCCTTCCACACCTACCTGCGCCACGCGGACAGGCCCTTCGACATGGGCTTCGTCGAGGACATGGCCGCCGTCACCGAGGCGCTCTGCGCCGAGGTGAGCGGGACGGCCTTCGCCTACCACCAGTCCGACGAGATCAGCCTGCTGCTCACCGACTTCACCAGCCAGAGCTCCGAGCCCTGGTTCGGTGGCGTCGTCGCCAAGCAGCTGTCGGTGTCGGCCTCGCTGGCCACGGCGGTCCTCAACGAGCGCCGGCCCGGGGGGCGGGCCCTCTTCGACGCGCGGACGTTCACCATGTCCGACCCCGTCGAGGTCGCCAACTACTTCGTGTGGCGGCAGCGCGACGCGGTCCGGAACTCGATCTCCATGGCGGCCCAGGCGCACTTCTCCCACAAGCGGCTCCAGCGCGTGTCGACCGGAGCGATGCAGGAACTGCTGTGGTCCGAGGCAGGGGTGAACTGGAACGACTACCCGGCCGCCTGCAAGCGGGGCCAGGTGGCCGTGCGGGCGACCGGAGAACGGGAACTCGAGTACACGGACAAGCGGTCCGGCCAGACCGTACGGACCACGGCCGTCCGCTCCTGGTGGGAGACCGGAGGCGCGGAGCACTTCACCGCCGAGCCGGGCGGATGGCTCGCGCGGCGGATCCCGGCGATGCCCACGCTGACCGCCTGACAGGGCATCCGCCCGGACCCGCCGCCCCTTCCGGGTGTGAAGATCGGATCTGGCAGACTTGGCCGGGTTGTCCCGGCGGTGCAGGACAGGAAACCGGTGTGAATCCGGTGCGGTCCCGCCACTGTGACCGGCCGCCGCGTGCGCGTGGGGGCCGGGAGTCAGACACTGACGCACCGCCTCTTCACTTCGACCGGGGACGAGGATCCCCCGGAGAGGCCTCACCATGTCGCGTGTCCGCGCCGCCGTGCGCTCCTTCCTGCCCATAGCCCTTGTCCTGCCGCTCGCCGCCTGCGGCGGGCCGTCCGGGGCCGAGGGGCCCGGAGCCGGGGCGCAGCCCGCGCCCGGGTTCCCGTACACCGTCACCAACTGCGGTGTCAGCAGCACCTACCAGGCGCCGCCCGAGCGCGCCGTCACCATGAACCAGCACGCCACCGAGATCATGCTGGCCCTCGGGCTCCAGGACCGGATGGCAGGCACCGCCTACCTCGACGACTCCGTGCTGCCCGCCTACCGGCCCGCCTACGACAAGATCAAGGTGCTGGCCAAGGAGTACCCCTCCAAGGAGGTGCTGCTGGGAGCGAACCCCGACTTCGTGTACGGGGGTTACGCCAGCGCCTTCGACAAGAGCCAGGGCCGTGACCGCGAAGGGCTGGCCAAGGCCGGCATCGGCACCCGGCTGAGCGTCGAGTACTGCACCGAGGGCCCCGTCGGGCTCGCACAGCTGAAGACCGAGATCAACGAGGTCGCCCGCACCTTCGGCGTCCCCGAGCGCGGCGAGGCCCTCGTCCGGGAGGAGCAGCGGCGCGTGGACGCCGTCACCGCACGGGTCAAGGACCGGGCCCGGCCGTCCGTCTTCGTCTACGACTCCGGCGAGGCCTCCGCCTTCACCTCGGGCGGCAGCGGCATCGGCAACGAGATCGTCTCCCTCGCGGGCGGCACGAACGTGTTCGCCGACCTCAAGGACACCTTCGGCGACGTGCCCTGGGAGAAGGTCATCGAGCGCGCGCCCGAGGTCGTCCTCATCTACGACTACGGCGGCACCACCGTCGAGGCCAAGAAGCAGCGCCTGTTGAACGACCCGGCGCTCGCCGGGGTTCCCGCCGTGAAGAACCGCCGGTTCGCCGTGCTGCCGCTGTCCTCCGCCGTGCTCGGCGTACGCGTCGCCGACGCCGTCGAGTCCCTGGGCGGCCAGCTGCACCCCGACGCCCCGTGAGGCGCGCGCTGACGCCGGTGCTGCTCGCCGCCGCGCTCGCCGCCTCGATGGTGGCGGGCCTGGCCCTGGGGCCCGTACGCATCCCGCCCGGGCAGGTCGTCGACATCGTCCTCGGCGGACCCGGAACGCGCGGGGCCTTCGCCTCCATCGTGTGGGACGTGCGGATGCCCCGGGTCCTGCTCGGGGCCGTCGTCGGAGCCGGGCTGGCGGTGGCCGGCACCGTGCTCCAGGCCCTCGTGCGCAACCCGCTCGCCGACCCCTTCCTGCTCGGGGCCTCCTCCGGGGCCTCGGCCGGGGCGGTGCTGGTCATCGTGTCCGGCGCGGGTGCCGCCGGAGCCGCCGGCGGACTCGGACTGCCGGGCGCGGCCTTCGCCGGGTCCATGGCAGCGCTCGTCGCCGTCTACGCCATGGCCCGGCGCGGCGGCACCATGACCACCGGCCGGCTGATCCTGGCCGGGGTCGCCGTGCAGTACGTGCTGTCCGCGCTGACCAGCCTGGTCCTCGTCCTGTCCGCCAAACCGGACCAGCTCCGCCTGGCGCTGTTCTGGACACTGGGCGGCCTCGGAGGGGCCCGCTGGGACGAACTCGCCCTGCCCGCCGCCGCGCTGCTCGCCGGCACCGGCCTGCTCACCGCCCTGGCCCGGCCGCTGGACCTGCTGCTCGCGGGGGAGGAGGGAGCGCAGACCCTCGGCCTGGACACCGGCCGCTTCCGCGCCGCCGTGTTCGTGCTCTCGTCCCTGGTCATCGGGGTGCTCGTCGCCTACAGCGGGGCCATCGGCTTCGTCGGCCTGATGGTCCCGCACGCCGCCCGGATGGCCGTCGGCGCCGGCCACCGGGCGCTGCTGCCCGTGGCCGCGCTCGCCGGGGCCGTGTTCCTGGTCCTCGCCGACCTGGTCGCCCGTACCGCGGCGGCCCCCGAGGAGGTTCCGGTCGGGGTGGTCACCGCGCTGGTGGGCGGACCGTTCTTCCTGTGGATGCTGCGCAGGACCAGCCGCACCGAGGGGGTGGCGGGATGACGCGAGGACCGGCGGAACTTGCCGTAGAGGCCGTGCGTTACGAGGTGGACGGGCACACCCTGCTGCACGGGGTCGACCTCACCGCCCGCCCCGGCGAGACGGTCGGCGTGGTCGGGCCCAACGGCAGCGGCAAGACCACCCTGCTGCGCTGCGTCTACGGAACCCTGCGGCCCACCGCCGGCCGGGTGCTGCTCGACGGAGCCGACGCCGGGGCGCTCGGAGCCAAGGAGCGCGCCCGCCGGGTGGCGGTCGTCCCGCAGGACGCCGCCGGCACCTTCGGGCTGACCGTCCGCGAGGTCGTCGCCATGGGACGCAGCCCGCACAAGCGCTTCTGGGAGCAGGACGGCCCCCAGGACCGGCGGCAGGTGGCCGAGGCGCTGGAACGCGTCGGAGCGGCCGGCTACGCGCAGCGGCGCTTCGAGGAACTGTCCGGCGGCGAGCGCCAGCGCGCCCTCGTCGCCCGCGCCCTCGTCCAGGAACCGGGCCTGCTCGCCCTGGACGAGCCGACGAACCACCTCGACATCCGCTACCAGCTGGAGGTCCTCGGCCTGGTCCGCGGCCTGCCCGCGACCGCGCTCCTCGTCCTGCACGACCTCAACCTCGCGGCCTCCTTCTGCGACCGGCTGTACGTCCTGTCGGCCGGCCGGGTCGTCGCCGCGGGCACCCCCGGCGAGGTACTGCGCGAGGATCTCCTCGCGGAGGTCTACGGGGTCCGCACCCGCGTCGGCACCCACCCGACCACGGGTGCCCCCAGCATCGTCTACCTGCCGGAACCCGCCGGGTGACGTCCGGCGCGCACGGTCGCCGGCGTCTGCCCGTACCAGCGGCGCACGGCGCGCCGCAGGGCGCGGGCGTCGGCGTAGCCGGTACGGGCGGCGATCGCGTCGACGCTCAGGTCGGTGTCGTGGAGGAGCCCGGTGATGTGGGTCCGGCGGAGGTCCTCGACCTCGGAGCTCCAGGTCGTGCCGTGCTCCTCCAACCGCCGCTGCAGGGTCCGGGTGCTGATGCTCATGCGCAGCGCCACCCCGGGCAGCGTCGGCGGGGCGCTCCCGGCCGCGGACTCCAGGGCGGTGCGGAAGAGGTCCAGCCAGCTGTTGAGCGGCACCGATGAGGCGAGCGCCTGCTCGGCGTGCCTGCGCAGCACCACCGACAGGCCCGGCTGGGCGTGCGGCGCGGGGGCCTTGAGGTCGGCGGCGAGGAAGGTGATCGAGCTGACGGGCGCCTCGAAGTCGACGGCGCGCGTGCCGTACAGCTCGACGAGGGGACCGTGGTCGGCCGGGGCCTCGGTGGCCAGGGCGACGCGGACGGGGACCAGGGGGCGCCGGGCGGCGTGGGCCAGCCGCCGCTGGATCAGGCCGAGCGCGCAGGCGCGCACGGCGGACGCGGCCTCGTAGGTCAGATCGGCCCCGTTGAGGTGGCTGACGCGGACGTGCCCGCCGTCCTCGGTGACCCGCAGGCTGTCCGAGCCGATGTCGAGCACGGAGGCCAGGTACGCGGCGGCGTCCCGGATCCCCTCCAGCGGAGTGGGCGCACAGGTGATCAGGTAGTCCCAGACGCCGAGGGAGCCGACCTCGGACTCCTGCGCCATCAGCAGCGCCACCTCGGGCCAGGGCGCGTGAACGGTCATCAGTTCCGCGATGCGGATGCTCGTCAGCGTCGGCGGGCGGCACAGGTCGTCGTGCAGGTGCTCGGGCGCCACGCCGAGCAGGTGCGCGTACCCGCTGCCGGGTATGCCGAGCCTGCGCGCGGCGTTGACGTTGAGACGGGCGAGGGCCGAGGACGTCGTCCCCTGATGTGCGTGTGAGACCACGGGCGCCGAGCATAGACGAGATCCCGGCACAAGATCACTACGCCGGCCGGGCGTGAGATGACCCCAAGACGGCGCGGAAAGTCCCCCGGTGGCGCGGACGGTCCCCCGCCTGGCGCGCACGGCCCTCACCGGGCGGTCCGCGCGCGGATAGCGTGATGTCCGTTCCGGCGCGCCGCCGCCGCAGCGCTCCGCCCCCCCGCGCCCGACCCGCACGGGGCCCGGGGCGGGCGCGGTCCGGGGAGGAGCCCGGTCCGCCGTCGGCGGCGGGCGACGCCCGGGGGAGATTCCGGCCGGCGTGAGCGTTCCCGCGACCCGGCCCGCAAGACAGCGAACACCGAATGGGGAGAGCACGATGCAGAAGTTCGACACGCCGGTTCCGGTCTCGGCCGTCCTGGACGTTCCCGCGGCCCGGATCCGCCTCGTCGCCGCCGACCGGACGGACACCACGGTCGAGGTCCTGCCCGCCGACGCCACCAACGGCCGCGACATCAAGGCCGCGCAGGCAACCGAAGTCGCCTACGGGGAAGGCGTCCTGCGCGTCACGGCCCCCGCCGCCCGCAACCAGCTCCTCGGCTCCTCCGGACGGCTCGACGTGACCGTCCACCTGCCCGCCGGCTCCCGCGTCGAGGCGAAGGCCGCCGACGCGGAGCTGCGGAGCACCGGCCGCCTCGGCGAGGTCGCCTTCGACGCCGCGCGTGCAGCGGTGGAGCTCGACGAGACCGGGAGCGCCCGCCTGACCCTCCAGTCCGGCGACGTCTCGGTCGCCCGCCTCGGCGGCCCGGCGGAGATCCGCACCCAGAAGGGCGACCTCCGCGTCGCCGAGGCCGTCGGCGGCACGGTCGTACTGAGCACCGAACACGGGGACATCACGGTCGCCGCCGCCCCCGGGGTCTCCGCCTCCCTCGACGCCGGCACCGGCTACGGCCGCATCGACAACACGCTGAACAACACCGCCGGCGCCGACGCCGCGCTGAACATCCGCGCCACCACCGCCCACGGCGACATCACCGCACGCGGCCTCTGAAGCCGGCCGGGACGCCGGTGCACGCCCCCGTCACGGGGGTCGGGGGCGCGCACCGGTTCACCGCCAGGCCGTCTAGCCGCCGTACGGGCGGGTGATGATCTCCATCGCGTGTCCGGCGGGGTCCGTGAAGTACACCCCGCGGCCCCCGTCGTTGTGGTTGATCTCGCCCGGGTGCTTGCGGTGCGGGTCGGCGAAGTACTCGACCCCCGAGGCCCGGATCTTCTCGAAGGCGGAGTCGAACTCCTCCTCCGAGATCAGGAACGCGTAGTGCTGCGGCGTGATCGACTCGGCCGGGATGGTCGCGAAGTCAAGGGTCACGCCGTTGGCGGTGGACACCGGGATGAACGGGCCCCATTCCGGGCCGACTTCGAGACCGAGGACGTCCGCGAGGAACGCGGCGGACACCTTGTTGTCAAGGCAGTGGATGATCGTGTGGTTCAGCTGGACCGACATGTGTGAATGCCTCCGAAAGGCAGTCACGGCACCTCCATGCCTCACCCGGTCGGTGACCGACACGCGATGCCGTCGACCTGATCCTAAACAGCCCTTCACGGTACGGTCCACCCCTTTCGAGCCCCGCCGACACACACTGTTCACGCCCCGGGGACGGCGGCCGGTGCGACAAACCAACCGGTCGGCCTAGACTGCGAGTTGCCGGACACGCACCGCACGAGCACGGAGGAAGAACCCGCATGCGCCATCTCCCCCTGGGCACCTCAGGGCTGAAGGTCTCCGCCGTCGGCCTCGGCTGCAACAACTTCGGCGGCCGCCTCGACGCCCGCGCCACCCGCGACGTCGTCGACGCCGCCATCGACTCCGGGATCACACTCCTCGACACCGCCGACATCTACGGCGGCCGGGGCGGCTCCGAGAGCCACCTCGGGCAGGCCCTCAAGGGCCGCCGCGACCAGGTGGTCCTCGCCACCAAGTTCGGCTACGACGGCGTCGACATGGGGTACGGCCCCGCCGCCGGATCCCGCGGCGGCCGGGCCTACGTCCGGCGCGCCGTCGAGGAGTCCCTGCGCCGCCTGGACACCGATCACATCGACCTCTACCAGCTGCACAGCCCCGACCCCCAGACACCGATCGCCGAAACCCTCGCGGCCCTCACCGAACTCGTCGCCGAGGGCAAGATCCGCTACATCGGGCACTCCAACCTCAGCGGCTGGCAGCTCGCCGAAGCCGCCCACACGGCCCGCGAGAACGGCTCCGTGCCCTTCGTCTCCGCACAGAACGAATGGTCGCTGCTCCAGCGTTCCGCCGAGCGGGAGCTGGTCCCCGCCGCCCGCCACTACGGCCTCGGCGTCCTCCCGTACTTCCCGCTGGCCAACGGCCTGCTCACCGGCAAGATCCGCCGCGGCGCCCCCGTCCCGTCCGGCTCCCGCCTGGAGGGCCGCGACACCTACCTCACCGAGGAGCGCCTCGACACCGTGGAGGCCCTCGCCGCGATCGCCGACAAGCACGGCCGCAGCGTCCTGGAGCTGGCCATCGGCTGGCTCTCCGCACAGCCCGGCTGCTCATCCGTCATCGCCGGGGCCACCTCGCCCGAGCAGGTGCGCGCCAACGCGGCCGCCGGGGACCGCCTCCTGGAGGCGGAGCTGCTGGCCGAGATCGACGAGGTCGCGCGCGCCCACGCGTAGCCGGCCGCACGGGCCGCCGCGCGGCCCGTCGTACAGGCCGCCGTACGGCCCGCCGCGCGGCCCGTCGTACGAGCGGGCGCGCGCGGCCGGACCCGGGGGTCCTTCCCGTCAGGACGTGACGTCCTTGCGGGAGAACCCCCGGAACGCGAGCGCGAACAGCACCACGGCGTACGACACCGACACCACCACGCCCTTCACCATGCCGCCCCATTCCACCTGCGGCTGCAGGGCGTCCGCCCAGGCGAACTGCCAGTGGGCCGGCAGGAACTCGCGCCACGACCCGAGGGCCGTCACCGCGTCGAGCACGTTCCCCACGATCGTGAGGCCCACCGCCCCGCCCACCGCGCCGAGCGGCGCGTCCGTCCGCGTCGACAGCCAGAACGCCAGCCCGGCCGTCACCAGCTGCGACACGAACACGAAGCCCACCGCCAGCGCCAGCCGCGGCACCGAGTCCCCGGCGGGCAGCGCCCCGCCCGTCGGCAGCCGCAGCGGCCCCCAGCCGTACGCGGCCGTGCCCGCCGCCAGCGCCACCACCGGCAGCAGCACGATCGCCGCCAGGCTGAACCCCAGCGCCACCACCAGCTTGCTCCACAGCAGCCGGGCCCTCGGCACCGGCGAGGCCAGCAGGTAGCGCAGCGAGGACCAGCTCGCCTCCGAGGCCACCGTGTCCCCGCAGAACAGCGCCACCGGCACCACCAGCAGGAACCCGGCCGACACGAACAGGCAGGTCACCGCGAAGTTCGCGCCGGAGGCCGTCGCCGTGTCGATCAGGCTGATCCGGCCGTTGCCGCCGCCGCGCCCGTCGTCCGGGCCGCCGCCCACCGCGAACGCGATGATCATCACGAACGGCAGGGCCGCCAGCACCCCGCCCATCACCAGCGTCCGCCGCCTGCGCCACTGCCGCAGCGCCTCCACGCGCAGCGGCAGCGTCCGCCCCGCCCGGTAGCCGGGCGCGGTCTCCCGCACCCGGGTCTCCTCCACGGTGCTCATGCCGTACCTCCGATCAGGGTGAGGAACGCGTCCTCCAGCCGCCGGTGCGGCCCCACAGCCGCCACCGGCAGCTCCAGCCGCACGAGTTCGCCGATCAGCGCCGCGGGCGACGCGCCGTCGAGCCGGACGAGCAGCCCCTCGTCGCAGCGCACCGCCGAGGCCACCCCCTCCAGCGCGGCGACCTTCCCCACGGCCGCCTCGTCCACCGGCTCCGCCAGGGTCACCAGCAGGGTGTCCCCGCCGCCGGTGATCTCGCCGACCTCACCGGCCCGCACGAGCCGCCCGCGGTCCATGACCACCAGGTGCGTGCAGGACTGCTCCACCTCCGACAGCAGGTGGCTGGAGACGATGACCGTCCGCCCGCCGGCGGCGTAGCGGATCATCACGTCCCGCATCTCCCGGATCTGCGGCGGGTCCAGACCGTTCGTCGGCTCGTCGAGGATCAGCAGGTCCGGCATCCCCAGCATGGCCTGCGCGATCGCGAGGCGCTGCCGCATGCCCTGCGAGTACGTGCGCACCGCCCGGTCCAGGGCGTCGCCGAGCCCGGCGATCTCCAGGGCCTCCGCCAGGTGCGCGTCCTCGGCGGGCCGGCCCGTGGCCCGCCAGTACAGCTCCAGGTTGGTCCGGCCCGTCAGGTGCGGCAGGAACCCGGCGCCCTCCACGAAGGCCCCGACCCGCGACAGCACAGGGGCACCGGGCCGGATCGGATGCCCGAACACCCGGATCTCCCCGGCGTCCGGCGTGATCAGGCCCATCAGCATCCGCAGGGTCGTGGTCTTCCCCGCGCCGTTGGGCCCGAGGAGCCCCAGCACCTGGCCCTTCTCCACCCGGAAGGACAGGTCCCGCACGGCGTAGCGGTCCTGCGCCTTCGCGTAGCGCTTCGTCAGCCCGGTGATGTCGAGTGGTACGTCGGCCAGTGCGGGTTCGGGCTGCGCTTCCCGCGCCCGCGTCCCGCCGCGGCCCCCGCCGGTCCGCCGGATCCCGAGGATCCCCGCGGCCAGCGCCAGCGCGCCGAGCGGCAGCCCCCAGGTCCAGGCGGGCAGACCGGCCGCGGCCGTCCGCACCCCGTCCGCGACGGGCACCCGCAGCGGGCCCTCCGCCGACACCGTGTAGGCGGCCGGCACGGCCGGGGAGGCGTATCCGAGGTCGGTGGCGGCGACCACCAGCCGCAGCCGGTGCCCCGCCTGGACGGCGTGGTCGATCGCCGGGAGCCGCAGCTCCACGCTCCTGCCCTGCCCGGCGTCCGCCACGCGTACGGGCGCGACCAGCTGCGACGGCAGCACCTGCTGCCGTCCGTCCGGCCCCACGTCGTACACCTTGCCGAACAGCACGGCCGAGCCGTCGGCAGCCGTCGACCTCACCTTGAGGGTGACGGTCGGCGCCCCGGTGACCCGTACCGCCTCGGCCAGCGGCTCCGACTCGAAGCGGGCGTTCTGCCCGGGGAAGTCCAGCGAGAGCCCCGTCCCGAGGGAGGCGAGCTGTCCGCCGACCCCGGGCAGCGCGGACAGCGCGGGCGGAGCCCCGCCCGCCGGGTTGGCGAAGGTCTGCTCCGGCCCCGAGAGCGCGAAGCCGCGCGGAGCGGAGGAGAGCCCCGGGTAGCGGTCGGCGCTCGCGCCGCGCAGGGTGAGACGCCCGTCGGTGGAGTCGAACCCGCCCGAGCGCGACACCCGGAACGCCGGGCCGGTGTCCGCCGCCCCGTCGTCCTTCAGGTAGCGGTCGAACCAGGCCGCCACCCGGGCCTCGACCCGGGCGGCCTCGCGCATGCCGCCGTCGTGCCCGCCGGCCGCCCAGTCGACGGCGACCGGAGCCCCGTTGGCGGCGATGGCCCCCGCCATGGCGTCCGCCTGGTCCAGCGGGAAGAGGGAGTCCTCCTGCCCCTGCACGATCAGCGCCGGCACCCTGATCCGGCTGGCCACGGCCGAGGGGCTGCGCCGCTCCAGCAGCTCGCGCGCCTCGGCGTCGGGCATCCCGGACACCGCGACGCGCTCGTACATGGCGCACAGCTGCTGCTCGAACCGGCCGCAGCCGGGCGCGCCGCCCGGCCCCGGCGCACCCGCGGCCACCGGCGGCCGCTCCTGCTGGAGGCCGCCCGCCGCGCCGGTGGTGAAGAAGATCCCGGCCCAGAGCTTCTTGAACACGCCCTGGGGGAAGAGGGAGTCGGCCAGGTTCCAGTACGTGATCTGCGGGGCGATCGCGTCCACCCGCCGGTCGTACCCGGCGGCCAGCAGGGCCACCGCCCCGCCGTAGGAGGCCCCGGCCACGCCCACGCGCGGGTCGCCGTCCGCGTCGAGCCGAACCTCGGGCCGCCGGGCCAGCGCGTCGATCAGCGCGGAGACGTCCTTGACCTCGTGCTCGGGGTCGTTCAGCCCGATCTTCCCGCCGGAGCGGCCGAACCCGCGCGCCGACCAGGTCATGACGGCGTAGCCGTCGCGGGCGAGGCGTTCGGCCTGGGCGCGGACGTCGTCCTTGCTGCCGCCGAAGCCGTGGCCGAGGAGTACGGCGGGACGCCGCACCGAGGGGTCGCCGGACGTGAAGAAGGAGGTGTCGATCCCGGTGCCGGACGCTCCCGGTGCCGGGGCGTCCAGCCCCGCCACCGGCAGGAACCGGTCCTCGCGGCGCACGGCCGGCTCCTCCCCGGACGACGCGGCGGCCGTCCAGGAGCCGGCGCCCGCCAGCACCGCGAGGGCGGCGGCGCCGGCGAGCAGGCGGTCCCGGGGCCGCCGGGGCAGTCGTAGCTTCATACGGGCACCCTAAAGCCCGTGATCGCCTTCCCCGAGCTCCCTCAGGGGGAGCCCCGCCCCTTCTCCAGGAGTACCCGCGCGGACGGGCGTACCGCAGCCGCAGTAGAGCGCAGTAGACCGCAGTACACCGGAGGAGCCCGCGACCCGGGACCCCGGCGGCCCCGGCCCGCGCGGGTGCCTCTCCCAGGCGGAGATGCCGGTCCGCGTGGCCCGGCCTGCGCGGCGGACCGGTCGGCGGGAGGATGGACGGCATGCTGCTGGCCGAGGTCGCCCGCGTGTCGCGGGAGGTCGCCGGGGCCTCCGCCCGGTCCCGGAAGACCGCCCTGCTCGCGGAACTCTTCGCGGCCGCCCCCGCCGAGGAGGCCGCCGTGGTCATCGCCTACCTCTCCGGGCGGCTCCCGCAGGGCCGCCCCGGGATCGGCTGGCGCACCCTGGCCCGGGACACCCCGCCCGCGGCGGAGCCGACGCTCACCGTGACGGCCGCCGACGCCGCCGTGGCGGAACTGGCCGCCGTGGCGGGGCCGGGGGCGCAGGCCGAGCGCCGCCGGATCGTCGCCGGGCTGCTCGGCGCCGCCACCGAGGACGAACAGCGCTTCCTGCGCGGCCTGCTGTCCGGGGAGGTACGGCAGGGCGCGCTGGACGCCGTCGCCCTGGAGGGCGTGGCCAAGGCCGCCGGAGTGCCCGCCGCCGAACTGCGCCGGGCCGTGATGCTGGACGGCTCGCTGCCCCGGACGGCGGCGGCCGTGCTGGCCGGGGGCGCCGAGGCGCTGCGCGGGGTGACCCTGCGCATCGGGCAGCCCGTACAGCCCATGCTGGCCGGAACCGCCCGCTCGCTGGACGAGGCCCTGGCGGCGCTCGCCCCCTGCGCGGTGGAGGAGAAGCTCGACGGGATCCGCGTCCAGGTGCACCGGGACGGGGACGAGGTGCGGATCCACACCCGCTCCCTCGACGAGATCACCGACCGGCTGCCGGAGGTGGCCGAACTGGCCCTGGGCCTGCCCGGCGAGCGGTTCGTGCTCGACGGCGAGGTCATCGGGCTGGGGGCCGGCGGGCGCCCGCTGCCCTTCCAGGAGACCGCGGGCCGGGTCGGCTCCCGGATCGACGTGGCGGCGGCGCGCGAGGCCCTCCCGGTGACCGCGTACTTCTTCGACGTGCTGGCCCTGGGCGACGAGGTCCTGCTCGACCTGCCGGTCCGCGAGCGGTACGCGGCCCTGGCGGCCCTGGTCCCCGAGCCGTCCCGGGTGCGGCGGCTGGTGGTGGAGGACGCCGGGGCGGGGGCGGCCGCGGCGGGGGAGTTCTGGACGCGGACCCTGCGCCGGGGCCACGAGGGGGTCGTGGTCAAGGGGCTCGACTCCCCGTACGCGGCGGGCCGGCGCGGCAAGCAGTGGCTCAAGGTGAAACCGGTCCACACCCTCGACCTGGTGGTGCTGGCCGTCGAGCGGGGCCATGGCCGGCGCACCGGACTGCTGTCCAACCTGCACCTGGGCGCACGGGCGGCCGACGGCACGTACGCCATGCTCGGCAAGACCTTCAAGGGGCTGACGGACGAGATGCTGCGCTGGCAGACCGGGCGGCTGCACGAGCTCGCGGTGGAGGACGACGGCTTCACCGTCCGGGTGAGGCCCGAGCTGGTGGTGGAGATCGCCCACGACGGCCTCCAGCGCTCCCCGCGCTACCCGGCCGGGGTCGCCCTGCGCTTCGCCCGGGTGCTGCGGCACCGCCCGGACAAGACGGCGGCGGAGGCCGACACGGTGGAGACGGTGCTGGAACAGGGCCGCCGCGGCGACTGAGGGACGCCGGGGGAGAGAGGAGGAGGGTTTTTGCCTCTGAGGCAAGAGAGATTGCCAGGAAGGCAAGGCTCTGGCTCAATCGGAGCATGAAGCCCCGTTCCGAGGAACCAGACGGCACCGGCAACGGTACCGGCAGTGCGGCCCCGGCCCCCGAGGAGGCCCCCGCAGACGAGCTGCCCGCCGTCGCCCCTCAGCTGCGCGAACTGCGCCGCCGCGCCGGGCTCACGCTGGAGGCCGCCGCCGCGCGGGCCAGGCTCTCGCCCGCGCACCTGTCCCGGCTGGAGACCGGCCGGCGCCAGCCCTCGCTGCCGCTGCTGCTCGGGCTCGCCCGCACCTACGGCACGACCGTCTCCGAGCTGCTCGGCGAGACACCCGCCGTCGCCGATCCCATCGTACGGGCCGGCGGCCCCGGGGCCCGCGAGGCCGACGGGTGGACGTACTGGCAGGCCGGGGGTTCCGGGCGGGGGATGCAGGCGCTGCGCGTGCACGTCCCGCACGGGCGCAGCCAGGGGGAGCTGGTCCGCGTGCACCCGGGGGAGGAGTGGCTGTACGTGCTCAGCGGGCGGCTGCGGCTGCACCTGGGGGAGGCCGAGCACCTGCTGGAGCCCGGGGACAGCGCGCACTTCGACTCGCTCACCCCGCACCGGATCGGCGCGGCCGGGCCGGGCGGGTGCGAGCTGCTGTTCGTCCACACCCTGCTGCAGAGCAGCCTCGCCGGGCTGTGCCTCGGCGCCAAGACCACGCACCAGCACTAGGGGGATCCGCCACCATGTCCGATTCCGCTTCCGCTTTCGAATCCCGAGGAGACCAGATGTCCGCCACCGCGGCCACCGCAGAGCAGACCGCTTCGGAGCAGGCCGTTCCGGAGCAGGCCGTCGAGGAGCAGGCCATCGCGGAGCAGTCGCAGGAGTCCGCCGCGCGCACCATCCGCGAGCGCTTCGAGTCCAAGTTCCCGCGCGGGCTGATCATCAGGCTCATCGCGTACCTGTTCGTGGGCCACCTCTTCGCCTTCTTCGTCTACCTGCTCTTCGTGCTGGGCGGCCAGAACCAGTAGGCCGGGCCGCCGGCCGGTGCCCCGTCCGGGCGCCGCACCCAGCCCAGCACCAGGACCGAGGCCGCCGCCGCGAAGGCGCACCAGGTGGAGGCGAACTCCAGCCGCCACACCGCCGCGCAGGCCGCCGCACCGGCGGCCAGCACCGCCCCCAGCAGCCGCAGCGTCCGGTCCCCGGCGAGCAGCAGGGCGCCGAGGGTGGCGTACAGGTAGCCCGCGAGCACCAGCGGGGCCCGGGGGACGGCCCGCCGTCAGGTCCGCCGCCGCGCTCCGGCACACCCGGGGTCTCCCGTCGTCAGTGCGGGCCCTGTGCCCGATCCGGCGCCGGGGGGTGTTCCAGGGGCGGGGCGCCGATCGCGCAGTACGTGCGGCACTCCGGGTGGCAGACCCCGGACGCGGGGGAGCGTACGGTCGCCCAGGCGGTGGCGGCTCCCGCCACCAGGGCCCCCGCGCACCAGAGCACGGCCCGCCCGAAGGCGGAGTCGAAGGCCCCGGCGGACAGATACGCGTCCGGGCCCATCCCCGCCAGCAGCGGCAGCGCCGCCACGGCGAGCAGTCCGGCGGCCCGCGCGGCGGCGTTGTTGATCCCGCTGGCCAGGCCCGCCCGCCCGGCCGGCACCGAGGCCAGCACGGTGGCGGTCAGCGGTGCCACCAGTACGGTCATGCCCGCCCCCATCACCACCATGGCCGGCAGGACGTCCCGTACGTACGAGGCGTCCGGACCCACCCGCAGCATCAGCAGCGTCCCGGCCGCGCACAGCAGCGGTCCGACGGTGAGCGGCAAGCGGGGCCCGATCCGCTCCCCGAGGGCCCCCGCCCGGGAGGACAGCAGCAGCATCAGGGCGGTGGTGGGCAGCAGTGCGGCACCGGCGCCGAGGGCGGAGTACCCGGACACCACCTGGAGCTGGAGCACGACGAGGAAGAAGAAACCGCCGAAGGCCGCGTAGACGAACAGGGTGACGAGGTTGACGGCGGTGAACTGCCGGGAGGCGAACATGTCCGGCGGCACCATGGGATCCGGCCGGTGCCGCTCCACGTACACGAACGCGGCCGCCAGCAGCACCCCGCCCACGGCCGCGCCGATGACCGGCGCGGCCGCCGACCGGGCCTCGATCAGCGCGTACGTCAGCAGGCCCAGCGCGGCGGCGCCCAGCACCGCGCCGAGCACGTCGAACCGTCCGCTCGCCGCCGGGTCCCGTGATTCCGGTACGTGCTTCAGCGCCACCGGCACGCACAGCGCGGCCACCGGCACGTTCAGCAGGAACACCCACCGCCAGCCCGGCCCGTCCACCAGCCAGCCGCCGAGGAAGGGCCCCACGGCCGCGCCGACGCCGCCGAACCCCGACCACAGGCCCACCGCGCGGGCCCGGTCGTCGGCCCGGATCGAGCCCTGGATCAGCGCGAGGGAACCGGGCGTCAGCAGCGCGCCGCCGATGCCCTGGAGGGCGCGGGCGGCGATCAGGACCCCGGCGTTCGGCGCGAGCCCGCACAGCAGCGAGCCCGCGGCGAACCAGACCACGCCGAGCACGAAGACCCGGCGCCGGCCGAACCGGTCGCCGAGCGCCCCGCCCACCAGGATCAGCCCGGCCAGGGTCAGCAGGTAGGCGTTGACCGTCCACTGGAGCACGGCCAGGTCGGCACCGAGGTCCCGCCCGATGCGGGGCAGGGCGACGTTGACCACGGTCGAGTCCAGCAGGGCCATGGCCGAGCCGAGCACGGTGGCGAGCACGATCCACCGCCCCTGCGCGGAGCGGAGCGGGACCGCCGGCTCCGGGGCGGGTTCCGGGGCGGGCGCGGGGAGGGGCCCGGAGGCCGGCGGGAGGCCGGGCTCGGGCACCGGTTCGCCGGGCAGCGCGCTCATCCCCCCAGGCTGACGCGCCCGCGCCCGGAAGGCCACCGGGCGGGGCCCGGCGCCGCCCCGAGACGCGTCCGGAGCCGGTCGTTCCGTGGCTCACGAGGCCCTCTTGTAATGCACATGGCACCTCCCAGAACATGACCCGCGCACATCACGCACGACCTTCCCGCACGATCCGCACGATCTGCACGCGCCGCACACGGCGCAAGAGGAGACGACACGTGCCACAACGCAACCGACGACGTCCCTTACGCGCGGCACTCGCCGCGCTGAGCGCGGCCCTGCTCCTCCCGGTCGGCGCGGGCGTGGCCGCCGCCGCCCCGGAGCCCGGCCCCGCGCCCACCGCGAACGAGCGCAAGCTCGAACCCGCCCTCCGCGCCCAGTTCGACGGCTCCGAGAAGGCCGTCTTCTGGGTCTACCTCGACAGCGCCGCCGACCTGACCGCCGCCGGGAAGCAGCAGACCCGCGCAGCCAAGGCCGAAACGGTTCTGCGCACCAAGCGGGAGCACGCCGCACGCACCCAGGCCGAGGTCCGCAAGGCCCTGGACGGGGCCGGGGCGGAGTACACCTCGTACTGGATCGTCAACGCCGTACGCGTCGTCGGCAGCCGCAAACTCGCCGGGACCCTCGCCGAGCGCCCCGAGGTCGCCCGGATCGACGCCGACGACAAGGTCACCCTCCCCAAGCCCGCCGAGGGCACCCGGGAGAAGACCGCCGCCGACGCCGTCGAATGGAACATCGACCGGATCAAGGCACCCCAGGTCTGGGAACAGCTCGGCGTGCGCGGCGAGGGAATCGTCGTCGCCAACATCGACAGCGGCGTCGACTACACCCACCCCGCCGTCAACAACCAGTACCGCGGCAAGAACGCCGACGGCAGCTACAGCCACGACCACAACTGGTTCGACCCGGCCGGGATCTGCGCCGGCGCCGCGCCCTGCGACAACAACGACCACGGCACCCACACCATGGGCACGATGGTCGGGGACGACGGCGGTGCCAACAAGATCGGCGTCGCCCCCGGCGCCAAGTGGATCGCCGCGAAGGGCTGCGAGACCAACTCCTGCTCCGAGGCCTCCCTGCTCGCCTCCGGACAGTGGATCGTCGCCCCCACCGACCTGCACGGCCAGAACCCCCGCCCCGACCTCGCCCCGCACGTGGTCAACAACTCCTGGGGCAGCGCCGCGCACGACGACTGGTACCAGCAGGTCGTGGACACCTGGCGCGCCGCCGGCATCTTCCCCGCCTTCTCCAACGGCAACGCCGGCCCCGGCTGCGGAACCAGCGGCTCGCCCGGCGACTACGCCCGCTCCTACAGCTCCGGCGCCTTCGGCAGCGACGGCGCCATCGCCTCCTTCTCCTCGCGCGGCGCCGGCCCCGGAGGCATCGTCAAGCCGAACATCGCGGCGCCCGGCGTGAACGTCCGCTCCTCCGTCCCCGGGGGCGAGTACTCCTCCTTCTCCGGCACCTCCATGGCCTCGCCGCACACCGCCGCCACCGTGGCCCTGCTGTGGTCGGCCGCGCCCTCCCTCGCCGGTGACGTGGCGCAGACGGAAGCCCTGCTGGACGGCACCGCCCAGGACACGGACAACGCCCAGTGCGGCGGCACCGCCGCCGACAACAACGTCTTCGGCGAGGGCCGCCTCGACGCCCTGGCCGCGGTGAACTCCGCCCCGCGCGGCGCGGTCGGCGCCCTCGCCGGCACCGTCCGCGACGACGCCGGCGCACCCGTCGCCGGCGCCAGGATCACCGCGCACGGCCCGATCGACCGGACCGCCACCACGGCCGCCGACGGCACCTACCGCTTCGGTGTCCTGACCGCCGGCGCGTACGAGCTCACCGCCTCGAAGTTCGGCTACGGCCGGCGCGGCACCACCGCGACCGTCACCGAACAGGCCACCGCTACCGCCGACCTCACCCTGACCCGGGCCGCCGGCGCCAAGCTGACCGGCACCGTCACCTCGCCCGCCGGGCCCGCCGCCGGAGCGGCCGTCACCATCGCGGACACCCCCGTGACCGCCACCACCGACGCGCAGGGCCGCTTCGAGGTCACCCTGCCGCACGGCACCTACGACGTGACCGCCACCCACCCCGCCCGCTGCCTCACCGCCGGCACGGCCAAGGCCGCCGTCACCGCGGACACCACCGTCACCGTGACCCTCCCCGAGCGCACCGACGGCTACGGCTACGCCTGCGCCGCCGACGGCGGCCGCCCGTACTCCGCCGGCGACCGCCGCCTCGCCCTGACCGGCGACAACACCACCGAGCGCGTCGACCTCCCCTTCCCGCTGCCGCTGTACGGGAAGACGTACGCGCAGGCCTGGATCGGCACCAACGGCACGGTCAGCCTCGGCGGCAACCACACCGGCGACGTCAACGGCGACATCCCCAGCGCCGCCACCCCCAACGCGGCCCTCTACCCCTTCTGGGACGACCTCGTCGTCGGCGCCGCCGACACCGGATCGGGCGTCTACACCGCCGTCACCGGCACCGCCCCGCACCGCAGTTACGTGATCGAGTGGCGCAAGGTCGCCCACTGGTCCGCACAGTCCGACACCTTCTCCTTCTCGGCCGCCATCGGTGAGGACGGTAACGTCACCTACTCCTACAAGGGGACCGGCGGCACCGGCCTCAAGGGCGGTTCCTCCGCCACCGTCGGCGTGGAGAACGCGGCCGGCACCGACGCCTTCAAGTACTCCTTCAACAGCCCCGCCCTCACCGACGGCCTCTCCATCGGCTTCCGCACCACCCGCAGCGGCGTCGTCACCGGCCGGGTGCTCGACGCCAACGACGGCGGCGGCGTCCCCGGCGCCACCGTGACCGTCGGCAGCGGGGACTCGGCCGTCTCCGCCACCACCGCCGCCGACGGCGGGTACGTGGTCCAGAGCCCCTCGGGCGCCCGTACGGTCACCCTGGCCGCGCCCTCCTACGAGACCGTCACCACCACCGCCGACGTCAAGCCGGCCGACGTCACCGCGGTCAGCCAGTCGCTGCGCACCGGCCGGGTCACCGCGGCCGCGCCGGCGGTGGAACTGGTCCTGCCCGCCGACCAGCGGCGCACCCGCACCCTGGAGCTCACCAACCCCGGCCTCACCACCGCCTACTCGGTCGCCGAGGACGCGCCCTGGCTGACGGTGACCCCGGCCGAGGGCAGTCTCCCGACCGGCGGCAAGGCCCCGCTCGCCCTCGCGGTGGACACCGCCGGGCTGGCCCCGGGCACGGTGCTCAGCACCGGGCTGCGGATCACCTCGGCCAGCGGCCGCACCCCCGTCCTCACCGTCCCCGTCAAGATCGTCGTCCCGCGCTACCAGACCGCCGTGGACGCCGGATCCGACCGGGCCGGCACGGACGCGGCGGGCGACGCCTGGTCCCCGGACCGCAAGTACACCGCGGGCTCGTACGGCTACCAGGGCAGCTCCTCGGTCCACTCCACCGGCCGCACCATCGCCGGCACCGACGAACAGCGGCTCTTCCGCAGCGCCCGCGAGGGCATGTACGAGTACCGCTTCGACAACGTCCCGAACGGCACCTACACCGTGGAGCTGGGCTTCGCCGAGCTCTCCGCCACCCGGCCCGACAAGCGCGTCTTCGACGTCCTCGCCGAGGGCGGCCAGATCCTGCCCTCCCTGGACATCTCCCTGGAGGCGGGCACCTACACCGCCCTGACCAGGACCTACACGGTCAAGGTCACGGACGGAGTGCTCAACCTCCGCTTCGTCACGCACAGCGGCTTCGGCAAGCCCCTGGTCAACACCATCCGGGTGACCGACCGCCCCGACAAGAACTAGGGGGCGTCCGCGAAGTCCCGCCCGCCCCGCGGGGCCCGCCCTCCGGGCGGACGGCGCCACTTCGCGGACACCCCCTGGGGCGTCCGGCCCCGCCGCCGCCCGCCGCCCGCCGCCCGCCGCCCGGCATTCGGGTGGCGGGCGGCGGCTGCGCCGGGACATCCCGGCCGGCGTGCCCGGACCACCCGGCGGGGCGACGTAGCGTGGCGGACCATGACGCCGCAGATCGAGGCACTGGAGCGGGCCGCGGGCCCGGCCGCGCTCTGGGCGGTGGGATCGGCCGACGCCGTCCACGCCGCCCGCCCCGGCACCCCCGAGGACGACTGGGAGGCCCCGCTCGACGCCGGGGCGCTGACCCCGCTGCTCGCGCTCTGGCCCGTCATCGGCGGCCTCGTCGCCCGGGGCGAGCTGACCCTGCACACCCCCCTCACCGCCTACGGGGCGCCCGCCCCGGCGGGACTGCCCGACGGCACCACCACCCACCACCTGCTCACCCGCGGCGACGGCCCCGCCCCCCTCGACGCCCTCACCCGCCTCGCCGAACACCTCGCCGGCACCCCGCTGGCCGACTGCGCCCGCACCCGGGTCTGGGGGCCCCTCGGGATGGCACGCACCCACTACGCCGGCACCGCACTGCGCACCTGCCCGGCCGACCTCGCCCGCTTCCTGCGCCACCTGCTCGCCGCCGAGGACACCCCGCAGGACACCGCCGACCGGCCCGTCCCGCGCTCCTGGACCGCCGAGTCCCTGCGGATCCGCACCGGCGAACTCACCCCTTCGCGCGGCCTGCTCTGGCACCCCGCACCCGCCGGGGTCTGGACCCACCACCCCCCGTCCGGCTCCGGCCCGGCCGTGTGGATCTCCCCCCGCCAGAGCCGCTGGGCCCTGCTCGTCCCCGGCCCCGCCGACGCGGGCTCCGGCCCGCCGCGCGCCGCGTTCCGCGAGGCCGCGTTCGGGCCCGCTCCCGCGCGCGCCGCCCGCGGGGCGGACGTACGGTGAGGCCGAAGTCACCGCACGCAGCCCCCGCGAGGAGCCCATGTCCGACGCCGCGACCGCCCTGGCGACCGACCCGGACGCCGCCACGCTCGACGCCCTGTGCCGGGACCTGGCCGAGGCGGCCGACGCCGTGGGCGAGGCCGCCCGGTACGCCTCCGGACTGGCACTCGGACCCCGCCTGACGGCAGGGGCGCTCGCGGGGCGCGGCGGGAGCCGGCGCCGCGCCTGGCGGACCCTGCTGCGCACCCTCACCGACCCGGCCGGGTTCGGCTGGGCCCCGCGCGGGCGGGGGCTGGCCCGGGCGGGCTGGCTCGCCGGGATCCTGGGCGGCCGCGAGAACCTCGCCGTCAGCACCGCCGTCTGCGGGCTCAAGGGGCGGATCCGCGCGGCGATCGCGGGCCGGCCCGAACTGCCGGCCGACCCCGACTGCGCCGCCGTGCTGCGGGCGGTGGCCGAGGACCGGCAGGCCGACGCGGCCCGCGCCTTCCGCACGCTGCTGGGCGAACGGGGCCCCGCGCGGGCCTACGCCCTGCTGGGCCCGGTGTTCGCCGACGTCCTGGCCTGGCACGCCCTCACCGACGAGAACCCCTTCAACGACCACGCCGGCTGGCAGGTGGCCACCGGACGGGCCGTCACCGCCGAACCCCTGCTGGGCCTCGGCGCCGCCGTACGGGCCTTCTGCGCCCGCAGTCCCGGCCCGGCGGCGCCCGCGCCCACGGCCCCGAACCCCTGGAGGAGCCCGTGAGCGACTGCCCCCTGACGAGCCGTCCCGCCCCGGCCGACGGCCTGCGCACCCACTCCGCCGCCCTGCGCTCCCACGCCCGGCGGCTGCGGGCGGGGGCGGCCGCCCTGGAGTGGCGCGGTCAGGAGGCCGACGCGTACCGCGCCGAGGTGGCGGCCCTCGCCGACCGCTGCGCCCGCGCCGCCGCAGGCCTCGCCCTCGCGGCGGCGCAGCTGGAGGGCCCGCACGTCCGGCGCCGGTGACCCGCCGCAGGGACACCCCCCAGCTTCAGAGGACGAGCGTCAGAGGACGAGCGACAGCAGCAGCACGCAGCCCAGGCCCGTGACCGAGATGATCGTCTCCATCACCGACCAGGTCTTGAGGGTCTGCCCGACGCTCATCCCGAAGTACTCCTTGACCAGCCAGAACCCGGCGTCGTTGACGTGGCTGAAGAACAGCGAGCCCGCCCCGATCGCCAGGACCAGCAGCGCGGTCTCCGTCGTCGACATGCCGGCCGCGAGCGGCGCCACCAGGCCGGCCGCCGAGATGGTGGCGACCGTCGCCGAACCCGTCGCCAGCCGGATGGCGACCGCGATCAGCCAGGCCAGCAGCAGGGCCGGAACGGACCAGTCCCTGGACACGTCGAGGACCATCTGACCCACGCCCGCGTCGATCAGCGTCTGCTTGAAGCCGCCGCCCGCGCCCACGATCAGCAGGATCCCCGCGATCGGGGCGAGGGACTTCTCCACCGTGGACGACAGCCGCTCCCGGGTGAACCCGGCGGCCCGGCCGAGGGTGAACATCCCGACCAGGACGGCGGAGAGCAGGGCGATCAGCGGGGAACCGACGACGTCCGCGACCTTCTGCACGGTGTCGGCCGGGTCGTCGACAACGATGTCGACGAGCGCCTTGACCAGCATCAGCGCCACCGGCAGCAGCACCGTGAAGACCGTCGCCCCGAACCGGGGGCGGTGCGCGGGCTCCGCCGACGGGCGCTCGGGGGCCACCGGCTCGGGCGCCCGGACGTCCACCCAGCGCGCCGCGTACCGGGAGAACAGCGGGCCCGCGATGATCACCGTGGGGATCGCGACGAGCACCCCGAGGGCGAGGGTGACGCCCAGGTTCGCGTGCAGCGCGTCGACCGCGACCAGCGGGCCGGGGTGCGGCGGGACCAGTCCGTGCATCACCGACAGGCCGGCCAGCGCGGGCACGCCGATCCGCATCAGGGAGTAGCCGCCGCGCCGGGCGACCAGCAGCACCACCGGGATCAGCAGCACGATGCCGACCTCGAAGAAGAGCGGCAGCCCGATCACCGAGGCGATCAGCACCATCGCCCACGGCATCGCCCGGCCCCGCGCGCGAGCCAGGATCGTGTCCACGATCTCGTCGGCCCCGCCCGAGTCGGCCAGCAGCCTGCCGAGCACCGCGCCCAGCGCGATGAGGACGCCGACGCCCGCGACCGTGGCGCCGAGGCCCGCGGTGAAGCTGGCGATCGTCTTGTTCAGCGGGGCGCCCGCGAAGGATCCGAGGGCCAGCGAACCGATCGTCAGGGCCAGGAAGGCGTGCATCTTGAGGCGGGTGATGAGCAGGACGATGACGGCGATGCCCGCGAGGACGGCGACGCCCAGTTGGGCGTTGCCCGCGGAGGTGATGGGTCCGGGGGCGGCCGCCGCCAGAGTCTCGACGCTGAGACCGGTCACGGTGGGTTCCTTATCTGCCGAGTGTTCGGAGGGCGGCCAGCGCCCGTTCGGTGATCTCCTCGGGCGTGCCGGCGACGTCGACGGCGATCCCGCGTTCGTCCGCCCGCAGCGGTTCGAGCAGGGCGAACTGGGAGTCCAGCAGCGAGGCGGGCATGAAGTGCCCCTTGCGGTCCGCCATCCGGCGCTCGATGAGCGGCCGGTCCCCGGTGAGGTGGACGAACACGGCCTCCGGAGCGGCCGCGCGCAGCCGGTCGCGGTAGGAGCGCTTGAGGCAGGAGGCGGCGACCACGCCGCCGCCCGTGCCGGCCCGGCCGCGGATCCACTCGCCGACGGCGTCCAGCCAGGGCCGGCGGTCGGCGTCGTCCAGCGGGGTGCCGGCCGACATCTTGGCCACGTTGGCCGCCGGGTGGAAGGCGTCGCCCTCGGCGTACGGGAGGCCGAGGGCCTCCGCGAGCAGCCGTCCCACGGTCGTCTTGCCGGTTCCGGCGACGCCCATCACCACAATGACGCGCTGGGAGCTCACGTCGTACCTCGCTGTCCTCGTTGCTGGGAGCACCACTGAAGCCTATTAAGTAGTACTTATTCAAGGGTCGGGCGGTAAAACATCACACCTATTGCTGTTCCGGGCGTCACCGTACGCTTACGCCATGACCACCGAAGGCAGTCCGGGCCAAGGACTCCACTCCCAGGTGCTGGACACCCTCGGCCTCGCGATCACGGCGGGCGAGTACCCGCCCGGCAGCGTCCTGCGCACCGACGAGATCGCCGGACGCTTCGACGCCTCCCGCACCGTCGTCCGGGAGGTCGTCCGCGTCCTGGAGTCGATGCAGCTCGTCGAGTCCCGCCGCCGGGTCGGGGTCACCGTCCGCCCCGCCGAGGAGTGGAACGTCTACGACCCGCGCGTCATCCGCTGGCGCCTCGCCGGCACCGACCGCCCCCGCCAGCTGCGCTCCCTGACCGTGCTGCGCTCGGCCGTCGAACCCGTCGCCGCCGGACTCGCCGCCTCCCGCGCCACCCCCGAGCAGTGCGCACGGCTCACCGAGGCGGCCCTCGGCATGGTCCGCACCTCCCGCGGCCACCAGCTGGAGGGGTACCTCCACCACGACGTCGCCTTCCACCGGACCGTCCTCGACGCCTCCGGCAACGAGATGTTCGCCCGGCTCGGCGACGTCGTCGCCGAGGTCCTCACCGGACGCACCCAGCACGCCGTGATGTTCCACGACCCCGACCCGGCCGCCGTCACCCTCCACGTACGGGTCGCCGAAGCGGTCCGCGAGGGCGACGCGGCCGCCGCCGAGGCCCTCACCCGGCGGATCGCCCTCGGCGCCCTGGACGAACTCGACGTGCTCGCCCCCTGAGGCGGGCCGCGCCCCGGATCCGCCCCGGAACCGCCCCGCCGTGCCCGCCCGGCGACCGGGACCCGACCGGCCCGCCCCCGCACCATGGAGAAGAGGTCCGGTTCGGCTTGTCCGGGTGCGTGCGCGGTGCGATCCTTCCGCCATGTCGTCGCCCACACAACTGCCGGACTACGGGGAGGTCCTCGCGGAGGTGAGGGAAGTGCGGCGGGCCGGGATCGTCCGACTGCGTGAGCTCCGGCTCCCGTTGCTCACAGGCATGTCGGCCGGTCCGGGGGCGGGGGGCCCCGGAGAGCCGCACTTCCCCGCCGTCGAACGGCTGTTGCGCACCGCCGTCGCCGCCATGGGCGGGGGCACCCTCCAGGAGGCCGCCGAGTACAGCCTCGGCCTCGCCCGCGGCACCCGCGACTGGCCCCCCGCCGACCGGCGCAGACGAGCCGCCCAGGTGTACGGGGTCAGCGTGGAGCGCTTCCGCAAGCACCAAGAGCTCATGGTGCTCGGACAGGTGGCCGAACAGCTCGTCCGCCGTGCCGCCGGCTCGCCGGCCCCCGAAGGCCACTTACCCCCCGGAGGCTCCTTACCCCCGCCCGCGACCCGCGGCCCGGCCCGTCAACTCGCCCCCAGCCACCGCCGGATCACCGTCCGGGCCGGCGGCCGCGAGCACGGCCTCACCCTGCACGTGCACCCCGTCGACCTGCTCCGCGACATCGACGCCGTCGTCTCGCCGTCGAACACCCACTTCGCCCTCCCCGAGCCCTACAAGTCCTCCGTCGCCGCCTCCCTGCGCCGCGCGGGCGCCGTCCGGGACCCGGCCGGCCGCGTCGTCGAGGACCGCATCCGCGACGAACTGCGCGCCTGGACCGACCGGTACGCCCCGCACGGCCTCCCCGTGGCACCCGGCACCGTCGCCGTCACCGGCGCCGGAGCCCTCGAAGCCCAGGGCGTCCGCCACATCCACCACGCGGCGGTGGCCGTACCCCGGCCCGGCACCAATGACTACGACGTCCTGCCGGCCGACGTCACCCGGGCCGTCACCCGCGTCTTCGCCCTGCTGGCCGACGGCCCCGCCCGGACCTCCGTCTGCCTGCCCCTGCTCGGCGCCGGCCGCGGCGGCCTCGCCCCCGCGGACAGCCTCGCCGCCGTCTGGGCCGCCGTCGAGGCCGAACTCGCCCGCGGCGGCGACCACGACGTCCACCTCCTGGTACGCCGCCCCGAACGAGCCGACCTGATCGAAGAGCTGCTCACCACACCGGACGGACACCCCGCATGACCGACCCCTACGCCCGGCTGGCCGCCGCGGCCGCCGACTGGGACGAGCTCAGCTCCCGCCTGGACCCCGTCTCCCTGCGCAGCCTCGCCCTCCTGCTCACCGCGACCCGCACCGCCCGCGGCGAGGGCGCCCGCCGCGCCGCACTCCTCGCCGCCCGGCTGCTGGGGGAGCGGCTGCCCGACCGGTTCCCCGGGGAGAGCCGCCTCACCGCCGTACACGGGGGACCCGCCGCCGGCCACCTCGGCTACACCGCCGACGACCTGGCCGTCCTCGTCCTCGACGGCCACCGCATGGTCGGACCGGTCCTCGGCGAGGTCCGCGACCGCCTCCTCGCCGCCCCCGCCCTCGGCGACGCCGAAGTCCTCGAACGCGGCCCCGACCCGTACGCCCCGGGCCTGATCCGGCTGCGCGCACCCGGCGGCCTGACCCGGCTGCCCGCCTTCCAGTTCGCCCCGGACGGCCGGGTCCGCCCGACCGTGGCCGAGGTCAACACGCTGCTGGGCGCCGACGAAGACCCCTGGGGCGCCGCCGACTGGTGGCTCTCCCCGAACGCCTGGCTCGGCCCCGCACCCGTCACCCTGCTCGGCACCACCGACGAGCAACGCCTCGTCGCCGCAGCCGAGTTCCTCGCCGAAGGGGAGTAGCCCGTGCCCAACTACCGGCCCCCCGCCGAGCCGGCCGGCACCCCCGCCAAGGTCACCCTCGCCGCCGGCACCCCGCTCTACCGGGTGCACTCGGCACGCCGGCCCGGCGACGCCTTCAACCCCGTCCCCGCCCACTGCCTCTACGGGGGCGGCCGCTTCGACTCCACCTCCTGCGACCGGTACGGCTACCTGTACGCCGGGCTCACCCCGCAGGCCGCCGTCAGCGAGAGCGTCCTGCACTCGCTGCCCTTCGACCCCTCGGGCGCGGCCCGGCTGGTACCCCGGGTGGCCGTCACCGGCCGGCTGCTGTCGGCGCTGCGCCTGACGGAGTCCCTCGACGTCGTCGCCCTGGTCACCGGACAGGACCTCGCCGCCGTCCACCAGGACAGCTGGCTCGTCCAGGCGGAGGCGCGCGACTACCCGTACACCCGCGACTGGGCGCACTGGATACGCCGCCACACCGACCCGTGGGCGCAGGGGTTCCTGTGGTCCTCCAAACGGGAGCCGGGCGAGCGGGCCCTCGTCCTGTTCGCCGACCGCTGCCCGCCCGGGGTCCTCGCCCCCACCGGCGAGGACCCCGTGGACTTCGCCACCGGGCCGGGCCGCCGCTGGCTCGACCAGGTCCTGCTGCCCTATCACGCCCGCCTCGCGCCCTAGGGGGTGTCCGCGGAGCCGCGCCTGCCCCGCGGCGCCCGGCACGCACTCCCGCCGCACCGGGCGAAAGACCGAGTACGTCCAGTACGCAGACTTCCGCCCGGCACGCCGAGAGCACGCACCGGACCCGCGGGGCCCGCCCTCCGGGCGGACGGCGCGACTTTGCGGACACCCCCTAGCCCCCGGAGGCACCCGTGGACACCGCCCAGCTGAGAACCGCCCGCGACCAGGCCATGACGGCACTCGCCGCCGTCCGGGCGGGCAGCGCCGAAGCCCGCGAACTGTGCGGCCGGGCCGGGGAGACGAGCTACCGGCTGTGGGAGGCGCACGCCGACCCCGAGGACCGCGACCTCGCCGCCGAAGCCTTCGCCCACGCCTTCCGCGCCCCGGCCGAAGGCCCCTCCTGGCCGGTGCGGCGGATCATGTACGGGCACCTCCTCGCCCTGCGCCACGACGAGCAGCCCGGTCCCGAACCGGCCGTCCGGGCCCAGGACCTGCTCGCCCGCGGCCTGGCCGAACTGCCCGACGCCCAGCGGTCGTCGGCGCGGGCGGTGCTCGCCCGGCGCCTCCTCGCCCACATCACCAAGCGCCGGGTCTTCGACGGCGCCGACGACCCCGGCCTCCTCGACGAGGCCTTGCGGTGGAGCCTCGCCGCCCTCGACGACACCGACGGCCGGGACGCGGACCTCCTGGAGGCCCTCGGCTACCTCTGGCAGCGCCACGCCCTCGCCACCGGCGACTCCGCCTCGTACACCCGCTCCGCCGACAGCTACGCCCGGGTCCTGGCCGCCGGCGACCGGGGACGGGACCTGCCGCTGGTCCGCCTCTCGCGCGCGACGTCCCTCACCTTCCTGGGCTACCACACGGCAGACCGGGCCGTGCTGGAGGAAGCCCGGGACGAGACCCTGCGAGCGGTGGCCGAGGCGGGCGGCCATCCCGCCTGGGAACGGGAGGCACGCCTGCGGGCCGCCTTCGCCCGCGCGGCGATCGCCGCGACCTGGGCCGAACAGGAGGAGGGGGACCGGGCCACCGCCGAGCTGACCGCCCTGCTGACCACCGGGGCGGAGATCGACGCGCTGCCCTGGTTCTACCTCGACCGGTTCGGCCGGTTCCTCTTCACCCGCGTACAGCAGGGACTCGACCCCCAGGTGCTCGACCTCGCCATCGCCCTGCTCACCCGGGCCGTGGACCGGTGGGAGCCCACCGAGGGAAAGATCACGCCCGCGGCCGTGTCCCTCGCCACCGCCCAGCACCTGCGCTACGAGACGGACCAGGACCCGGCACGGCTGGGAGTGATGGAACGCGCCGGACAACTGGCCCTGGAAGGGGCGGACGAGCTCCCGTCCGACGTCCGCGACCTGCTCCTCCTGATGGTCTCCGAAGCACGCCGCCGCCAGGGGAAGGAACGGTCCGACACCCTCACGGCCGAGGAGATCACGCGCATCTACCGTGACTTCCGGCAGCGCTACGGGAGCGGCGAGTCGCCCGACTTCACCTTCGACGAGATCCTCTACGGCGAGGGCTCACCCGCCCGCGGGGCCTGGGAGCGGCGCTTCTCGGAGCTGTTCGATCTGTGGAGGGCGACGGAGTCCGGACCGGAGCGCGCCGAACGCGCGGTGCACCTCCTGCAGAACATGGTGGTCCTGGACCCCGGCGGCGAACGCATCGGCCCCGAACGCGACGCCGAACTGACCGGATTCGTCCGGGCGTACGCGGACGGGGACCCCGCGTGGCGCGGCCACGGGTACGCGGTCCTGGCCAATTACCGCCTCGCCCAGGGCATGCTGAACCACGACGCCACCCGGCTCACCGAGGCGGTGGAGTGCTTCACCGAGGCCGCCCGGGCCGGCAACGACAGCCCTTGGCTGTCGTACGGCGTCACCATCGCCTCGGGCATGCTCGCCCAACTGCACGGGATCACCAGCGGGGTGGTCCCCGACCGCGCCGACTGGGAGCGGCTGCGCTCCGCCCTGGACCTGTCCCCCCAGTTGGACCGCCTGCTGCGCCTCCAGCAGGCGGGGGCGCGGGCGGGCGTCGCCGCCAAACGGGGCGACCTGGCCGCGGCGGACGGCCACCTCGCGGAGGTGGTCCGCGAGGTCGCCGGGGTAGCGGCCGGCGACCCCGGCTGGATCGCGGCCTGGGCCGTCCTGGAGACCGCCCGGATGTCCCGCAACAACCTCGCGGCCCGGCTCGACGCGGCCCTCCTGCCGATCCCCGCCGGGCGGCCCTCGGTACGCGAACTGCGGCGCCTGGCGGCGAAACTGCCCCGCGGCCACCGGGCCGGGGTGGTCGGCGGCCTGGCCCTGGCCTGGAAGCAGGACGCCCTCGTCACGGCCGACCTGCCCCGGATCCGGGAGACCCTGGCCCTCAGCGAGGAAGCCGTCGGCCTCAGCGAACCGGGCGCGGAGACCTGGATCCACTACGCCTCCGAGGCCGGCTCCATGTACTGCACCCTGGCCCTTGCCGGGGAACGGCCGGGATCACCGCAGCGGGCCCGGGACCTGGAGCGGGCCGTCAGCCTCCTGGAAGGGGCCGTCGAGGCGATGGGCGGCCCCGAGCACCGGCTGTGGGCCGTCTCCGTCCACTCCCTCGCGCAGGCCTACAGGCTCCGCTCGGGACTGGCCCGCCGCGACCGCGAACGCGGCCGCCGGCTCGGGCTGGAGGCCATGCGCGGCTTCGCGTGCTCCGCGCTGTTCCAGTCCGGGACGCAGGACGCCGCCGAAGCCGCCCGACTCGCCACCGGGCTCTCCGAGGAGGTCCTCGGCTGGTGCGTCGCCGACCGGGCCCCGCAGGACGCCCTCCGGGCCCTCGACGCCTGCCGCGGGCTCGTCCTGCACGCCGCCACCACCAGCCGCTCCGTCCCCGAACTGCTCACCGCCGCGGGCCGGGACGCCCTGGCCGCCGAGTGGCGCGCGTCCGGTGCCGCGGACGACCCCGACGCCGCGCCGGGCGACCTGCGCCGCCGGGTGGTGCTCGCCCTCACCGAAGCCCGCGTCCGGCTGCTCGACCCGCCCGACCCCCAGGAGATCGGCGCGGCCCTGCGCGCCCAGGACAAGGACGCCCTCGTCTACCTCGTGGCCGCCACCGCGGACTGCCCCGGCACCGCCGTCGTCGTCACCAGCCGCGGGGACGTCCACGAGGTGCCCCTGCCGGGCCTCCGGGCCGACGCCGGCCCGCTGCGCGACTACCGGCCCGGCGGGGCCGGCGCGCGCCGGGACATGGGGCCCGCTCCCGGCCACGGCTCCGCCCGCCCCGCCCCCGCCCCGCCGCTGCGCGCGCAGCTCGACCGGCTCTGCTCCTGGGCCTGGCGGGCCGCGCTGCGCCCGCTGCTCGGCAGGTTCGACGTCCCCGACCGGCCGGGCCGGGTGCCCAGGCTGGTCCTCGTACCGATGGGCGCCCTCGGTCTCGTGCCCTGGCACGCGGCGTTCGCCGACGGGAGCGGGGGCCGCCGGTACGCCCTCCAGGACGCGGAGATCTCGTACGCGGCCTCAGCGCGCCTGCTCTGCGAGGTCGCGGCCCGCCCGGCCGTCCCGCACACCGGCACCGCGCTGGTCGTCGGCGACCCCACCGGCGACCTGCCGTACGCGGGCGAGGAGGCGGACGCCGTCCGGCGCGCCTTCTACCCCGACGGCGACCGCCTGGGCCTGCGCTCCGGCGACGGCACGCCCGAGGAGGTCGCCCGCTGGCTGCGCGAACGCGCCGACGGCGGCGCCGTCCTGCACCTCGCCTGCCACGGAACGGTCGTGGAGAACGGGCCCCGCAGCTCCTACCTCGCCCTCAGGGGCGGCGTCCTCACCGCCGAGGAGCTGGCCGGCGCCGCCCACGGGCCGCTCGGGCTCGTGGTGCTCGCCGCCTGCCGCAGCCAGGTGTCCGGACGGGGCCTCAACGAGGCCTACAGCCTGTCCTCGGCCTTCCTCGTGGCCGGCAGCCGGTCGGTCATCGGCTCGCTGTGGCCGGTCCCGGACGACGCGACCTCCGTGCTGATGTTCCTGACCCACCACTACCTGCGCCGCGAAGAGGAGCCGCCGGCGCGGGCGTTGCGCCGGGCCCAGCTGTGGATGCTGGACCCGGACCGGGCCGTCCCCGACGGGCTGCCGCCCGCCCTCGCCGCCCGGCTGCGGCGCCTCGACCCGGACGACCTCACCGCCTGGGCCGGCTTCACCCACCTCGGGCAGTGAAGGCCCCGGCCCGGTCTACGGCACCACCGTGCGCAGCGCCAGGGTGCTCGCCGCCCACCGGCCCGAGCCGTGGGAGTGGGCCGGCCGCATGTCCCGGTCCGTGTGCGCCAGCCGCAGCAGTCCGTCCGCCGGTGCGCGCAGGGGCGTGCGGGTGCGCACGGCGTCCGGCTCCCAGCGGCTCAGGTGGAACGGCACCGTGTTCAGCTCCCCCTCGGCCACCACCAGCGTCAGCCAGTCCCGTACCGAGGCCCCCGGGCGCACCGGCCGGGAGGCGGGCAGGAACATCTGCACCGGGTCCCCGTCCAGCGCGTGGCCGGTCATCCCGGGGCCGATGAACTCCCCCGGGAACAGGGAGGTCCCCGCGCCGAAGCGGTCGTCCAGGTTGACCAGTACGCACCACAGCGGCCGGGGCCCGGTGTTGCGCAGCCGCACGGCGACCTGGGGCTCGCGGGTGCCGTCGTACGCGAGGACGATCTCCCCGTTCCCGTCGGGCCGCAGCGGTTCCCCCTCCGGGTCCTCCCAGGGCAGCACCTCCACCTTGACGTGCCCGCTCAGCGGCGACAGCCCCGAGCCGAGGTCGCGGATCCGGTGCCAGTGCACCAGCCGGGTCAGGCAGTCCCCGAGCCGGGCCGCGTCCGCTTCCGCGGCCAGTGGCAGCGGCGGCACGTACGGGGACCCGTCGCGGCGCAGCACCCGCGCCCGCGCCCCGCGCACCTCCACCCGCAGCAGCAGCCCGGCCGCGGCCTCCTCCGGTGAACCGGCCGCCACCTCGCGCAGCAGCGGGGAGGAGGGCAGGAGTCCCTCGGCCCCGTCGAGGACCACCGCCGCCGGGGGGAGGGCCAGCGCCGACAGGGCGACCGGGTGCACCGAACCCGGCTTCGGCGCCCAGCCGTCGGGCTCGACCAGCACCCGGTCCGCCCGCACCGAGAAGACCCGTACGAGTCCGCCGCCCGCCGCCGTGAACTCCGTACCGGCGCCGCCGGTCAGGCCGTGCACCCGACCGCAGTCCACCTCCCAGCCGTCGGGGCCCTCCCGCAGCAGGTAGGGGCTCGGCGTGGACGAGCGCAGGGCCCCGCCGTCCAGCAGCGGCCGGTCCGCGGGGCCGCCCGGCTCGGCCGGGAACAGCACCGGCTGCTGCCCGGCCACCAGCCGCCGCACCCCCGCCTCCGCCTCCGCGAGCAGCTCCCGGACGGTGGCCCACGGCGTGGCCCGCAGCGCGCGGGTCAGGGCGTACGAGAACAGGCCCTGGACGACCGGCCCGTCGGGGCCCTCCACGGGCCGTTCGAACGCCGGCTGGCTGCTGCGGCTCGCCGCCAGCAGCACGTGGCCGACCTGCCGGTCCGGCCCGGTCAGGTCCCGAGAGCCGACGGACGGCGACGGCCGCCAGGACGGCAGCGGAAGCACCATGCGGGCCACCGACCCGTCCTTGCGGGTGCCCCCGCCCGAGAAGCAGCTGTCCAGCACCGCCACCACCCGGGCCCCGCCCGCCGCCGCCCCGTCCAGCAGCACGCCCAGCCGCTTGTCCGGCAGCGGCCCGTCCGCGCAGACCAGCGCCTGGCACCAGCCGGTCGGCTCGACCAGCAGCTCCTCGGGGGTGAGCGCCGGGTACTCGGTGCCGTGCCCCGAGAACCACAGCAGCGCGGTGTCCCCGGGACCGGCCTGACCGAGGTGGCCGAGGATCCCCTCCTCCACGGCGGCGGCGGTGGCAGCGGCGTCCGTGAGCACCAGGGCGCGGACCCGGCCCGGCGCGGCCTCCTCCAGCGCGGCCCCGGCCCCGGCCACGTCGTTCAGACACCCGCGCAGGTCTGCGCGCATCCCGTCGCGGTACTCGTTGATGCCCACCAACAGGGCGTACACCGTTTCCATACGGCCCAGTGTGGTCCGCCGCGCCGGGCGGCCACTGGCCGGAATCCGGTCGTATCGGGGGCGGTTGCGGGTCTGCTATGGCTCGAATCCCTTTTGTGGTCGCACGATTGACGGAACGTCACTAATCTGCGTGCTCCACTCATGAAATCGGGGGAGGCCATGGGGTACATCGAGCGCCCGCGCAGGATCGTCGGACCCGCCCAGGACCCGCGGACGGCGGGCACCGGCCTGGGCCCGGCGCCCGCGGCAGCCGGAACCGCCCGCCCGCCGGGCCCGGTCGCCGACCGGCTGAAGGACCGCTCCCGGGAACTGCTCGAAGCCGTGTCCGGTTTCGACGCCGGCCTCGACGACGCGGCGCGGCGGCGGCTGGCCGACTGGGTCCGCGAACACTACGAGAGCGAACACCCGGGCGCGCCGGTCGGCTTCCTCGCCCGCTGCCACCTCGGACCGCCCTACGTGGACCACGTCCTCGACCTCTTCGGCGCGATCGTCACGCACTACACGCCCCGCGACACCCTCCCCGACCCCTACGGAGGCGCCCGGATGCTGGTCCGCAACCCCGGCTACGCGTACGTGGAGGTGTACTCCGACGGGCTGCTGCTGCCCGTCCTCGCCTCCGGGGCCGTCGTCAGGCCCACGGGGCCGGGCCGGGGAGGCGCCGCATGAGCGGCGTCGACGCGGGCCTGCACATCAAGCTCGCCGCGATCAACCGGCTCGTCCTCGGGGTGTCCGAACAGGTCGTCCAGGTCGGCGCCCAGGTCAAGTACGTCGAAGCGCAGCAGAACCAGGCCCGCGGCGAACTCCAGCAGCTGCGCCAGGAGTTCCTCGCCTTCGTCGCCCAGGCCCGGCTCGTCGCCGCCCTCCAGCGCGCCGAGACCCGCGTCGGCGTCCTCCAGGACCAGCTCGACCACGACTTCGGCCACCACAAGGTGGTCCGGCGCACCGCCGTCGGCATGCTCCAGGCCTTCGACCTCGGCCTCGTCTCCGAGGACGTCGTGCGCACCGTCGGCGACGAACTGATGCTCCAGACGCCCCGCTACTGGCTCGCGCCCGCGCTGGTCGCGCTCACCGCCTGGTCCTCCGACGACCCGGCCCTGTGCGAACGGGCCGTGCAGGAGGCCTTCCGCCGCTCCCCGGACCGCACCTCGCTGTTCTTCGCCCTCGTCCTGCGCCGCCAGGCACGGCCCGCCGAATCCGCCCGCTGGCTGCGCCACTACCTGCTGGCCCAGGACCCGCGCGCCCTCGGCCGCGAATTCGCCGTCATCCTGGAGTCCGTGGCCCAGGGCGCCTTCGGCCCCGTCGGCCGGACCATGCTGCGCGAGGCCCTCGACGACTGGCAGGAGCTGCTCGGCGCCGACACCGCCGCCCAGGACGTCCAGATCGAGCGCTGGGGAGCCGAACTGCGCGGCCTGTGCCCGCCCGTGCCCGACACCGAGTTCCCGTTCCTGCACGCGCTGTCCCCCCAGTGGCCGAGGCTGGGAGGGGTGCTCTCCGCCGCCAGGGGCCAGCAGGCGGTCCTCGACAAGTACACGGCCGTCATGAACGCCGAACCCGCCCCCTCGCAGCGCCTGGAGGACGCCGTCGACGACATCCTCGACCGGCTCGTCTCCGAGTACGACGACGAGGAACTGCCGCTGCGCCGCGACCTCGCCTACCAGGAGGCGGTGATCGCCCACGACGGGGACACCGCCCGCGCCCGGACGGCCACCGACGCCGACTCCGCCTCGTACGACGAGTCCCTCGACTACCTCACCGTCCAGAGCTCCGCCGCCCTCAACCCGGCCGCCATCGGCACCTCCCAGGCCACCCGGCGGCTCGCCGTCGCCGCCTGCCGGGACTGGTTCCACCACGCCCACCAGGGCTTCTGCCGGGACTACCGGGCCGTCGTACCGCAGGACGTCGAGGTCCGCTTCGGGGCCGCGTAC
This sequence comes from Streptomyces sp. NBC_00158, assembly GCF_045160885.1. Taxonomy (NCBI): domain Bacteria; kingdom Bacillati; phylum Actinomycetota; class Actinomycetes; order Kitasatosporales; family Streptomycetaceae; genus Streptomyces; species Streptomyces sp. NBC_00158. The sequence goes on along the minus strand of NZ_CP108161.1, from coordinate 484,383 downwards.
CCGGTGGCGGCCGGCCGGCAGTTCCACCTGCCGCCCTGGCAGGGCTCCTTCCTCAGCCCGCTGGCCGAACTGCAGCAGGGCCTCGCCGACCACTGGGACCGGCACACCGCCCCCTTCATCGCGAGCCTCGGCTACAAGTACGCCCAGCCGGTGGCGCTGGCGGTGATCGGGGTCCTGGTGGCCGTGCTCATCGGCAGCGCGGGCGGTCCGGCCGGGGCCCTGACGGGCGGGCTGCTCGTCGGGGGCATCGCCTGGCTGGTCATCCACAACCTGGCCGGCCGGCACCGCCGGGCCCAGGAGGCCGCGCAGCACCTCCTCGCCGACGCCAGGGCCGAGTCCCTGCGCCAACTGGTCGCCACCCGCGCCGAACTGTCCGCCTGGAACCACGCCTACCAGGACGCCGACGCGGTCGAGGAACGCGTACGGGAGCTGATCGCCTCCCTGGCCACCGCGACCGAGGGCAACTCCCCGTTCACCGGCCGCACCGTCACCCCCGGAGGCGACCCCGCATGAGCACCCCCGACCCGGGAACCCCGGAGAACGCCGCACCACAGCCCGCGGCCGCCGGCCCCGCCGACGGGCGGCGACGCCTGTGGGCGGCCGGCACCGAGCCCGCCGAGGAGCGCACCACCGCCCGGCTGCGCCGGATCGTCCAGGGGCTGCCCGACTGGTCCCCGCTCCCGCCCGGCGAACAGCTCGTCCGCCGCCCCGGCAGCCGGCGGGAGCAGCCCTGACCATGGACGGAACGTGGGGCCACGGCGGCGCCTACCAGACCTGGACGCTGTTCCTGCGCGCCTGGGGCGCGCACGGCGGCGCCGCCACCGCCGAGGCCGCCGCCCGGCTGCCCGCACTGCGCCCGGAGGACTTCCACCCCGAGACCTGGGCCCGGTTCTCCGGGCAGCTCACCGACGCCCTGGACCGGCGCCTGCGCGGCTGGGCGGAGGCCCTGACCGCCGCCCTGGACGCGGCCGCCGACGAGTTCGACGCCGGCCGCGCCCTCGCGCAGGCCCGCACCGGCCTCGACGCCGTCCGCGCCCTCGCCGCCCACCGCGCCCTGCCGCAGGAACTGCGCGAGCAGCTGGGGGAGCTCGTCGAGGGCCACATCGCCGGATTCCAGCGGCAGCTGGAGGCCGCCCTGGACGGTGCCCTGCGGGCCGGCGCCGACCCCCGCCTGATCGAGGCCCGCCGCCGCACCCTGCGCGAGAACCCGCTGACCGCCCCCGGTCCCGGCGGCGCCCCCGCCCCGGACCGGGCCCCGGGCGACGGCTGGTCGTACGACCCGGCGGCACCCGCCCGCCGCCGCATCATCACCGACTGACCGGAGACCGCCGCCCATGCCCACCTACGCCGAATGCCGGCGCGACCTCGACAGCTACATCTCCGCCCGGGTGCCGGTCATCTGCCTGCGCACCATCGAGCAGCAGCGCGCGCTGCGCCTCGTGCGCACCGCCGCCACCCACGCCCGGCGCGGCAACATGCCCTTCTGGATCTACACCCGGGCCACCGGACTGCGGGACCTGCGCACCAACACGGCCGTGATGGACGACCGCTCCCTCACCGGGGCCATGGAGTACGCGGCCTCCCAGTTCACCTCCCGCCCCAACGCCACCCTGGTCCTCGTCGAGCCCGACGGCCTGGACGCCGACACCTCCCTGGCCCGGCACGTCGCCGAACTGGCCCGGCTCGCCGACACCAACATGGGCAGCGTCATCCTGATCACCGACAGCCCGGTGTGGAGCGGCCTCCAGCGGCTCGGCATGAGCCTCCAGCTCGACCTGCCCGACGCCGACGAGATGTACGCGACGCTGTCCGCGTTCCTCGACGACCACCGCGGCCACATCCCCATCGCATGGCAGGAGCCGGACGTCCGGCGCGCCGCCGGGTTCCTCGTCGGCGTCACCGAGGGCGAGGCCGTCAACCTGATGGCGACCGTCGCCGCCAAGGGCGGCGTGGAGGCCGGCGACGTGCTGCTCCTCGCCCAGTCCAAGGACCGCATCTTCAACGACCTGACCGGGCTCCAGAAGGTGCCCCTGAAGGCCTCCGACTACGCGGTCGGCGGCCTCAGCAACCTCCGCGACTGGCTGAGCCGGCGCGGCCGCCTCCTCCAGGCCGACCTGCGCGCCACCGAACTGCGGCCGCCGCGCGGGGTGCTGCTGGTGGGCGTACCGGGCTGCGGCAAGTCGCTGTCCGCGAAGGCCATCGCCGCCCAGTGGCAACTGCCTCTGTACCGCCTGGACATGGGCTCCATCCACGGCAAGTACCTCGGCGAGTCCGAGGGCCGCTTCCGGGAGGCGCTGGAGACCGCCGACCGGGTCGCGCCCTGCGTGCTGTGGATCGACGAGATCGAGAAGGGGCTCGCCGGAGTGAACGACGGCACCGGCGTGCCGCAGCGCATCATCGGCCAGTTCCTCTTCTGGCTCCAGGAGTCCCAGTCCCGCGCCTTCGTCGTGGCCACCGCCAACGACGTCCGCAGCCTGCCGCCCGAACTGCTGCGCAAGGGCCGCTTCGACGAACTGTTCTTCGTCGACCTGCCCGACGCCCGGGACCGGGAGGAGATCATCGGGATCTACTACCGCCGCTACCTGAGGACCGAACCCGCCCCCGAACAGCTCGCCCGGCTCGTGGACCTCTCCGAAGGCTTCGCCGGCTCGGACATCGAGGCCGCCCTCCACGACGTCGGCGCCGAGGTCTACCTGGGCGGCGGCACCGAGCTGATGCGCCCCGGCTTCGTGGAGGACACCTTCTCCAACACGGTCCCGCTCAGCCGCAACAACCCGGAGCAGATCGAGGAGATCCGCGCCTGGGGCCGCGAACGCGCCGTCCCCGCCGGGCGCTTCGCGGCCGCCACCGCCCAGGGCTCCGCCGGGCAGGGCCGCCGGATCGTGTTCCTGGACGACTGATCCGGCGCGGGTCCGAAGACGGGCCTGCCCGACGGGCCTACCCGGCGGCGGGCGCGCCGCGCGTGGCGAACTGGGTCCGGTACAGCTCGGCGTACCGGCCGTCGGCCGCCAGCAGAGCGTGGTGCGTGCCGCGTTCGACGATCCGGCCGTACTCCACCACGAGGATCAGGTCGGCGGCCTGGACCGTGGACAGCCGGTGTGCGATCACCACGGCCGTCCGGCCGGCCAGGGCCTCGGCCAGCGCCTCCTGCACGGCCGCCTCCGAGGTGGAGTCCAGGTGGGCCGTGGCCTCGTCGAGGATCACCACCCGCTGCCGGGCCAGCAGCAGCCGGGCGATGGTCAGCCGCTGCCGCTCCCCGCCCGACAGCCGGTAGCCGCGCTCGCCGACGACGGTGTCCAGGCCGTCCGGGAGGGCGGCGACCAAGGTGTCCAGGCGGGAGCGGCGCAGGGCCTCCCACAGCTCGTCCTCGCCCGCCCCGGGCCGGGCCAGCAGCAGGTTGGCCCGTACCGACTCGTGGAAGAGGTGGCCGTCCTGGGTGACCATGCCGAGGGTGTCGCGGATGGAGTCGGCGGTGAGGTCCCGTACGTCGACGCCGCCCAGGCGGACCGCGCCCGCGTCGGCGTCGTACAGCCGGGGCAGCAGCTGGGCGATGGTCGACTTGCCGGCTCCCGAGGAGCCGACGAGGGCGATCATCTGGCCGGGCTCCGCGCGGAAGGACACGTCGTGGAGGACCGGGGTGCCACCCCGGGCGTCGAGCACCGCCACCTCCTCCAGGGAGGCGAGGGAGACCTTGTCGGGGGAGGGGTAGCCGAAGGACACCCGGTCGAACTCCACCGACACCGGTCCGTCGGGCACCTCGACGGCGTCCGGCTTCTGGGAGATCAGCGGCTCCAGGTCGAGGATCTCGAAGACCCGCTCGAAGCTGACCATGGCGCTCATCACCTCGACCCGGGCCCCGGCGAGCGCGGTCAGAGGGGCGTACAGCCGGGTCAGGAGCAGGGCGAGGGCGACCACGGACCCGGCCTCCAGGGTGCCGCGCAGGGCGAAGTACCCGCCCAGCCCGTACACCAGGGCGAGGGCCAGCGCGGAGACCAGGGTCAGGGCGGTGATGAAGGCCGACTGGGCCATCGCCGTACGGATACCGATGTCCCGGACCCGGGCCGCACGGGCCGAGAACTCGGCGGACTCGTCCGAGGGCCGCCCGAACAGCTTCACCAGGGTCGCGCCCGGCGCGGAGAACCGTTCCGTCATCTGCGTGCCCATCGCCGCGTTCAGCTCCGACGCCTCCCGCTGCATCCCCGCCATCCGCGCGCCCATCCGGCGGGCCGGCAGCACGAACACCGGCAGCAGCACCAGCGCCAGCAGGGTGATCTGCCAGGAGATGGTGAGCATCACGCCCAGCGTCAGCAGCAGGGTCACGACGTTGGACACCACCCCGGAGAGGGTGTTGCTGAAGGCCCGCTGCGCGCCGATCACGTCGTTGTTGAGCCGGCTGACCAGCGCGCCCGTCCGGGTCCGGGTGAAGAAGGCGACCGGCATCCGCTGGACGTGGTCGAAGACCGCCCGGCGCAGGTCCAGGATCAGCCCCTCGCCGAGGGTGGCGGACAGCTTGCGCGTCAGCAGGCCCAGCCCCGCCTCGGCCACCGCGATCACCGCGATCAGCAGCGCCAGCCGGACCACCTCGCCCTCGTCCCCGTGCCCGACGATGGTGTCCACGATCCGGCTGGCCAGCAGGGGAGTGGCCACCGCCAGCAGCGCGCCCACCACGCTCAGCAACAGGAAGAGGGTCAGCCCGCGCCGGTGCGGGCGGGCGAACGCGGCGATCCGGCGCAGGCTCGCCCGGGAGAGCGGGCGACGGTCCTGCTGGGCGTTGATCGCGCTGTGCAGCGAATGCCAGGCGGTGACTTCCATGTCCATGCCCCCACGCTAGAACCTCAACCAAACTTCAGGTCAACGAATCCGTCCGGTGCTCACCCCCAGGGGTGGCCAACTCACGTTTTGCCAAAGGAATTTCGCCGCTCCCGGGCGCTGTCGGCGCCCGGTGGCATCATCGGGGAATGACGCAGCCACCGCAGTCATCACAGCCGGACCGCCCCGACCGCCAGGACGGCGGCACCGTGCTGCACCGCTTCGGCGAGTGGGCCCGCCGGACCCCGCGCGCCCCCGCGCTCATCACCGGGGACGAGACCGTCCCGTACGCCGTCCTCGACGCGGAGTCCGACCGGCTGGCCCGGCACCTGACCGACGGGGGCCTGCCCGCGCACGGGCTCGTCGCCCTCGCCCTGCCCCGGCAGCGCGAACTGGTCACGGCCCTGCTCGCCGTGCTCAAGGCCGGCGGGACCTACACCGTCCTCGACGTCGCCGACCCGCGCGTCGGCAGGCGGCAGCTCGCCGCCCTCGCCCCGGACCTGCTCATCGCCCGCCCCATCGACGAGGCCCGCCTCGACGGGGGCGAGGGGCTGCGCACGCTCGACCCCGACCGGGCCCCCGGCCCCGGACCCGGCGCGGACGCGGAGCCCGGACCGCCGTCCACGCGTACGGCCGGAGCGGGCGGCGCGGCCGTGCTGTTCACCGGCGCCCCCGACCCGCGCCCCGTCCCCGTCGGCCACGCGACCCTCCTCGCCGCCCACGAAGGCTGGGCGGAGGCGGCCCGGCTGGCCCCCGGGGACCGGCACCTGTTCACCGCCGGGCCGGACACCACGCCCTTCGCCGCCGGCTGGACCCGGGCCCTGTGCTCCGGCGGCGCACTCGTCCTGCCCGAGGGCGCCGCGTGGCTGCCCGGACAGGCGCGCCGCGCCGTCCGGAAGGCGGAGGTCAGCGTGCTCCACACGGACCCGGCCGGTGCCGCGGAGCTGCTGCTCGCACAAGAGCCCCCGGCGTCCGACATCGCCCCGTTCCGCCGGGGGCCGGACGCCGAACTCCGGTCGCTGAGGCTGCTCGCCGTCAGCGGCGACCGCCTCTACCTCGACGAACACAGTGCCTTCCAGGACCGGCTGCGCCCCGGCGCGCGCGTGCTCAACGTCTACGCACTCACCGAGGCCGCCGGCACCGGCGCCTGGTTCGAACTGCCGCAGCTGCCCCGCCCGCTGGACGGGCCCGAGCGGATCTCCCTGCTCGGCACCCCCTTCCCCGGCTGCGGGGTCCGGGTGCTCGACGGTCAGCTCACCGTGGACCCGCCCGGCGGCGGGGAGGCGATAGCCACCGGCGACCTCGGGGTGCTCCGCCCGGACGGGCTGCTGGAGTTCGCAGGCAGGGCCGCCGACCGGATCGAGGCCGAGGACGGCACCCGGATCGACCCCTACCCGCTGGAGTCCGAGATCCGGGCGCACACCTCCGTGGGCACCGCCCTGGTCACCCGCGTCTCCGTCGCCGGGGGCGGCCACCGGCTCGTCGCGTACCTTTCACCGCCGCACGGCCTCCCGGCCGAGGTCCTGCCGGACACCGCCCGGCTCAGGGAGCACCTGAAGGGCAGAGTGCCCGCCGACGCGGTCCCGCGGGCGGTGGTCCGGATGCGCGCCACGCCCCGTACCCGGGCCGGCCGCGAGGACCGGACCCAGGTGCCGCAGCCGCCGCTGCTCCTGGCCCCGGTGGGCGGGGGCCGGGGCGGCGGCAAGTACGGAGGAGTCCGGACGGCGGGCACGGCCGGGAGCCAGGAGGTCGTGCCGCTCGCCTTCGCCCTGGGCTGCGGCGCGCCGCTGCTGGGCCTCCTCGCCCGGATGTTCACGGGCGTCATCTGGCCCGGCTCCACCGACCTGACCGGCGTCCCCAACCCGTGGGCCCTGCTCTTCTGGATCCTCTACCTGTGCGAGAGCCTCGCCTTCGGGGCCGGGGTGGTGTTCCTCCTCAACGGACGCCGGCCGATGCTGGCCCAGGGGCGCGGGCGCGGCATCACCACCGCGGCCCACCTGGCGATCGCGTACCTGCTGATCGCCTGGTGGCCGCAGGACAACCTCTACCGGCTGGCGGCCAAACAGGACTGGCCGCGCCAGGCCGCCCTGGTCTACGCCTTCAACGTCCCGCTGATGGTCGCCGCCCTCGTCGTGGCCGTCTACGCCACCCGGAAGCCGGTGAGCCCCTTCGACTTCGACGACTGACCGGCGGCGGGGGCGGGCTCCGGGCGGGTGCCGGTGACGCTGCCGGGGCCGGGGACGGATTCCGCGCCGAAGCCGGAGCCGGCCGCGCGGGCCCGCTCCCGCACCAGTGCCTCGGCCGCGTCCAGCGCCTCCGGGCCGCGCGCGGCCACCAGCACGCCCAGCCACGGCACCGGGTCGAACGCCCCCGTCGGGATCGCCGGCACGAACACCGCCCCGAGCGCGGCGCAGCCCCGCACCAGGTCCTCGCACAGGGCCTCCACCTGCGCGTCGGGCAGCCGCGCGCCCAGCTCCACCCGGTCCGCGATCCGTACGAGGTGTCCCGCGCCCCGCAGCTCGTCCAGCCGGGCCGCCACCATGAAGGCCGCCGACGGGCCGGTCAGCCGCAGGTTGGCCTCGGTCGGCGCGAGCCGCCCCGCCGCGTCGGTGACGAAGTCCACGTCGAACCAGCCCCGGTAGCCGGACGCCGCCAGCTCCCGGCCCACCGCCGCCCCGAACGCCAGCAGCGGCTCCGCCAGCCGGCCGGGGACCACCCCGGGCCCGACCGTCGCGCCCCGGTAGCCGCCGTCCGCCACGTCCATCACCGCCGCGCCGACCTCGTGCGGCCGGCCCGAGCCGTCCACGAACCCGTCGTAGGTCAGGTCGCGCGGCACGCGCGGGTCCGCCGGGCCGTGCACGTACTCCTCCAGCAGCAGCGGCCCGCGCGGCAGCCGGCGCAGCACGGCCCGGGCGCCGCCGGCCGCCCGTACCTCCGCGGGGGTGACCACCGTGGTGCCCGAACCGCCGACGCCGTGCTCCGATTTGAGAACGGTGCTCCCGCCCGCCCGGGACCGCGCCGCCAGCAGCCGGACGGCCGCCCACCGGGTACCGGCCCGCCACTGTGCGGGGAGCGTGATCCCCGGATGCCCGCCGCCCGCCAGGATCCGCCCGAACAGGGCGTGGGCGGCCGACTTCGACTCGTACCGCAGCCCGTCCGGCCGCCACGGCAGGCCCGCGAGCCGGGCGTACGGGCCGGTCAGCCCCCAAGGTACGAGGGGCAGCCCGCCCTCCGTCACCCGCCGGGCCAGCGCCGGCCGGCCCGACACGGCGTCCGACAGCCCGGGGCCCCGCTCCGCGAGCCCGTCGTACACCTCGACCTCCGGGTCCCAGCCCAGCTGCCGGCCTACCAGGGCGACCCAGCCGGGGGACACCGGCCGGGGCAGCACCAGGGCCGCAGGGCGGGGACTGTAGAAGGCGGCCAGGCAGGCGTAGTCGTGCGCGGCCCGCTGCCCGGGGTCGAGGGAGGGGTCGGCGAACTGCGCGTTGAACTCGGCGACGTTGCCCACGTGGACCGCCGGGAGCCCGCCCGTCCAGGCGCGCGCCCAGTCCGCGAGCGGCGCGGGCGCGGCCTCGAACCGTACGAGCCCCTCCGGGGCCGCGCCGGGACGCTCCACCGCGCCCATCGCGCGGTAGAAGCCGGCCGCGTGCGGATCGGCGTCGATCAGCAGCCGGCGCACGCCCAGGGCGGCGGCCCGGCGCAGCACGTCCCGGTACAGCAGCCGCCCGGTGCCGAGTCCGATGGCGGAGGGCTCGACGAAGAGCAGCCCGAGCCGGGCCGCCGGCGGGTCCGCCGGCACGCCGCCCGTGCCGCCCCCGGCGTCCCGGGTTTCTCCGGGGTCCCGGGCCTCCCCGACGCCCCCGGCCTCCCCGGCCTCGTCCAGGGAGGCGAGGCCCAGCAGCTCCCCGCGCGCGTTTTCGGCCACCGCGATCCTGCGGCCGGCCAGCTCCGCCTCCCGTACGCGCAGCTGCGGCGCGCAGGCCGCGAGGAAGGCGGCGTCGTACCCCCAGTACGCCTTCGACCGCATCACCAGCGCCGTCAGCGCCTCCGCCTCCCCGGCCCGCGCGGCCCTGACCTTTGCCATTTCCTGACCTCCCCATGGTCCGGGGCGGGGCCGTGCGATAGATTCGGCCTCCCCACGGCACCGTCCCGGCGCGTTCCGGGCCATCCTTTCCCACCCACGCGGAGACAGGCTTCTCAATGAGCGACATCGTCAACGGACTTGGCCGTACGAGCGCCTACGGCGCCCTCGGTCTGGTGCTGCTGATCCTCGGCATCGTCCTCGTGGACGTGCTGACGCCCGGGAAGCTCCCGAAGCAGATCTGGGAGGAGCGCAACCGCAACGCGGCCCTCCTGCTCAGCTCGGCGCTCCTCGGCATCGGCGGCATCGTCTTCACCTCGATCTGGACGACCTACGAGGACTTCGGCAAGGGCCTGCTGTCCACCGCCGCCTTCGGCGTGCTGGGCCTGGTCCTGATGGCCGTGGCCTTCCTGGTGCTGGACCTGGTGACCCCGGGCAAGCTCGGGGCCATCGTCGTCGACCCCGAGCCGCACCCGGCCGTGTGGGTCACCGCCTCCTGCAACCTGGCGGTCGCCGCCATCGTGGCCGCCTCCATCGCCTGACCGGCGTCCGGACCCGTACGACGACGAGAGCGCCGCTCCCCATGGGGAGCGGCGCTCTCGTCGTCGTACGGGTCCGGACGCCGCGCCGCGCCTACTGCCGGTACCCGCTCAGGAAACGGCCGATCCGGCTGATCGCCGCGTCCAGGTCGTCGGCGTACGGCAGCGTCAGGATCCGGAAGTGGTCCGGGCGCGGCCAGTTGAAGCCCGTGCCCTGGACGACCTGGATCTTCTCCCGCAGCAGCAGGTCCAGCACGAACCGCTCGTCGTCGTGGATCGGGTGCACCTTGGGGTCGATGCGCGGGAACGCGTACAGCGCGCCCTTCGGCTTCACGCAGGACACGCCGGGGATCTCGTTCAGCTTCTCCCAGGCGCGGTCGCGCTGCTCGAGCAGGCGGCCGCCGGGGCCTGTGAGGTCCTTGATGGACTGGCGCCCGCCGAGCGCGGCCTGGATGGCGTACTGGGCCGGGGCGTTGGCGCACAGCCGCATGGAGGCGAGCATGGTCAGCCCCTCCAGATAGCTGCGCGCGTGCTGCCGGGGGCCGCTCACCACCAGCCAGCCGGACCGGAACCCGGCCACCCGGTGCGTCTTCGACAGCCCGCAGAAGGTGAGGACGACCAGGTCGGGGGCGAGGACGGCGGCGCTGTGGTGGACCTCGTCGTCGTACAGGATCTGGTCGTAGATCTCGTCGGCGAAGACCATCAGCCCGTGGCGGCGGGCGAGTTCGAGGATGCCTTCCAGGACCTCCCTGGGATAGACGGCGCCCGTCGGGTTGTTCGGGTTGATGATGACCACGGCCTTGGTGCGGTCCGTGATCTTGGACGCCATGTCCTCCAGGTCCGGGTACCAGTCGGCGGACTCGTCGCAGACGTAGTGCACGGCCTTGCCGCCCGCGAGGGTGGTCACGGCGGTCCAGAGCGGGAAGTCCGGGGCGGGGATGAGGATCTCGTCCCCGTCCTCCAGCAGCGCCTGGACGGCCATGGAGACCAGCTCGGAGACGCCGTTGCCGAGGAAGACGTCGTCCACCGTCACATCGGCGAGGCCGATGGCCTGGTAGCGCTGGACGACGGCCCGCCGGGCGGAGAGCACACCCCGCGCGTCGGTGTACCCGTGGGCCTTGGGGAGCATCCGGATCATGTCCTGGACGATCTCCTCCGGCGCCTCGAAGCCGAAGGCGGCCGGGTTGCCGGTGTTGAGGCGCAGCACGCTGTGACCCGCCTCCTCCAGCGCGTTGGCGTGTTCGATCACCGGGCCCCGGATCTCGTAGCAGACCTCGCTGAGCTTGCTCGACTGCCGGAACTCCATGCCGTGCCCTCCCTGTTCCCGCTGTTCCCGCTGTTGCGTACTCCGGTCCCGTACCGCTCCGGACTTCCAGCTTGGTTTTACCAAGTGAGAGCTTGGAAAGTCCAACATGTTGTCTAGACTGCGCTGCATGTCACCTCGTCAGCCACGCCGTCGAAGCTACGACCAGTACTGCGCCTCCGCCCGCGCCCTGGACGCCGTCGGGGACCGGTGGACCCTGCTGATCGTCCGGGAACTGCTGGCCGGCCCCCGCCGGTACACCGACCTCCACGCCGACCTGCCGGGCGTCTCCACGGACGTACTGGCGGGCCGGCTCAAGGACATGGAGGCGCAGGGCCTGGCCACCCGCCGCAAGCTCCCGCCGCCGGCGGCCGCGACCGTGTACGAGCTGACCGGGCGGGGCGCCGGACTGCTGCCCGTGCTCACCGCGCTCGCCGAATGGGGCGCCCCCGACCTCGCCGAGCGCCGTCCCACCGACGCGCTGCGCGCGCACTGGTACGCGCTGCCCCTGCTGCGCCGCCTCCCGGCGACCGGGGTCCCCGCCGTGGTCGACGTGGTCCTCGACGAGGGCGTGTTCCACGTCCGGCTCGGCGGCGACGGCCCGGCCCGGGGCGACGGGCCCGTCTACGGGGACGGGCCCGCCGGGGCGGCCGACGCCCGCCTCGTCCTCGACGCCGACACCTGCCGGGAGCTCGGCGAGGGCGTGCTCGGCCTGGCCCAGGCGGTCCGGGCGGGCCGCCTGGAGGTGCAGGGCGAGGGTCCGGTGGCCGCCGCGCTGCGCGGGGACTGACCCCGCTCGGCCTACGCCAGGCCCAGCGCGAACACCGCGAAGCCCGCCGCCAGCAGCCCCGCCACGGTACGGCGTACCGCCGGGGCCCGGCGGCCCCCGGCAGGGGCGGCCTCGAACCGGCGGGCGTACCGGGCGATGACGACCAGCAGCACCGCGAACACCGGCATCCACGCGGCCCGCGCCGCGATCCAGCCGAGGGTGTCGGGCGCGGTCGTCAGCCCGGGTACCGCGCCCGCGAGCGCGCCCGGGACGGCCGCCGCCAGCATCGCGGTCTGGTGCCAGCACAGGACGGTCATCGCGGACAGGTTGACCACCACGACCGGCGCCCACAGCGCCGGCCGGGCCAGCAGCCCCGCCAGCCGGTCCCGCAGCAGGACCGCCGCCCCCGACTGCGCCGAGGCCAGCGCCAGCACCAGCAGCGACGGCGGATGCGAGTTGGTCCGCGCCTCGCCGGGCACCCCGACCATCGACGCCGGGTAGTGGAAGACGAGCAGCAGCACCGCGAACAGCGCCGCCCCGCCCGCCAGCAGCAGCCACGCCCCGCGCCGCCCGATCCGCCGCCCGCCCCACGCCACGCCCAGCTGGTACGCGAACAGCCAGCCCGGCAGCACGTTCAGCACGGACAGCCAGGACGGCACCGAGCCTTCGAGCGGCCCGTAGCGCAGGAAGTCCACCACCGCGACCGACCCGAGCAGCGGGGCCGCCGCCCACCCGCCGAGCCGCTCCGCAGCCCGCACGCAGTACGGGGTCAGGGCCGTCACCACCGCGTACACCCCGACGAACCACAGGGGTTGCACCACCAGCGTGGCCCCCGTCCGCAGGGTCGCCTCCGGCACGCCCGCCGCGTACAGCGCGGGCGCGGCCAGCGCCCACACCGCCGTCACCCCGAGCACCGGCCGCCCCAGCCTGACCATCCGCCCCTTCAGCCACGCCCCGGTCGAGCCGGTGCGGCGGCCGAAGGAGAGCACCGAGGCGTAGCCGCCGACGAGGAAGAAGACGCCGAGCATCTGGAGCACCCAGCTCGCCGGGGCGAGGGCGCCGAAGGCGGACAGCGGGCTCGCGTTGTGCAGGCCGCCGTCCGCGTCGAGGGTGAACCCGCCGAGCAGCCAGTGGCCCGTGGGCACCGCCAGCAGGGCCAGCGCCCGCAGGCCGTCCACGGCCCGGTCGCGGTGGGCGGGCGTCCGCCGGTCGATCCGCTCGGCCGCGTCCCGCAGCACGGACAGCGCGCTCATCGGACCTCCCCCTTCGCTATCGCGGCGAACGCGGTCAGGGACCGGGTGCCGGGCACGAAGTAGCCGGTGTGGCCCCGGACGTCGCCGGCCGGCACCCGGCGGGCGCCGAAGGCGGGGGAGACCGGGTCCGCGCCGTGGCCGAGGCCCGCGAACTCCACGCTCGGCACGTCCGCGATCCAGTCGGAGGGCCCCGGGCCGCCCAGACGCGGGCCCGGGTGCCCAGAGCCGCGGCGGTGTCCGCGCGCATGCCGGGGGAGCCGAGGACCACCACGTCGGCGGCGTCCGTGTGACGGGCCGCCAGCCCGCAGACCACCGAGCCGTAGCTGTGGCAGAACAGCACCGGGTCGGGCGCCCCGACCGCGTCCAGTCCGGCGGTGAACCGGGCCAGCCGGACCGCCCCCGCCTCCGCCAGCCGGCCGGTCGCCGCGTCCAGGCCGACCCCCACCGGGGTGGTGTAGCCCGTCCACGCGACGACGGCGGTCCCGTCGCCGGCGGCCGCCCGCAGCGCGCGGGCCATCCCGGCCGGACCGGTGTGCGGGGCCCGCGCGGAGTCGTGCGTGCCGGCGTCGTTGTCCGACCCCGGTACGACCACCGAGACGTGCGCCGCGCGCTCCAGGTCCCCGAACACCTCGGCGACCTGGCCCCGCCCGCGCGGGTCGAAGGCCAGGACCTGCCGGCCGGGCGCGGCGAGGGGGGCGTAGCGGGCCTCGCCCGTGGCGAGGACGGCCAGCCGGTTGGCCTCGTACCGCAGGGGGAGCGGCGCCCCGTCCAGATTGCCGACCACGAGCGGGTGGGCCCGTACCAGCTCCCGGCGCGCCTCCCCGTCCAGTCCGGCGAAGAACCGCGCCACCTCGTACGGGGACGCCCCCGCCGGATCGGGCAGCGCCCGCCCGCCCACCGAGCCGGCCCGCCAGGCGGCACTCCCGGGCGGAGGCCCGGTGACGGCCGGCCGGGAGTCACCGGCGGCCCACCCCGCGGTCCCCGCGACGACGGCCACCGCCAGCGCTGCCGCGACGACCGTCCTACCGAAGCGGCGCATGCCCCTTCCCCCTCTCCTCGAACCGGCACCCGTGGCGGGCCGGTGACGAGGAGGAAGGTAGGAAGGAGGTACCCGCCCGCACGTCACACCGTGGAGCCAAGCCGCATGTCATACCCCGGTAGGGGGTGGAGGAGACGGCCCCGGACGCGCGGAGGGGGCACCCGCCGGTGCGTTCGCCGCCTGGGTGGCGGGTGCGCTGCGGGTGCCCCCTCGGGGACGGTACTCGGGGCCGTCAGCGGGTGGCGGCTGCCTCCAGGAGGACGTCCACCAGGCGCTCCGCGGCGTCCGGGCGGCCGTACGCGCGGGCGCGGTCGGCCATGTAGGCGCGGCGGTTGGGGTCGGTGAGGAGCGGGCCGACCGCCTCGGCGAGGCTCTGGCCGGTGACCTCGCCCAGCAGCGCGACGGCGGCGCCCGCGTCGGCCAGGTGCTGGGCGTTGTGCGCCTGCTCGTTGCCGGCCGAGGTCGCCAGCGGGACGAACACCGCCGGCTTGCCCAGCGCGGTCAGCTCGGCCAGCGTGCCCGCGCCGGAGCGGGACAGCACCACGTCGGCGAGCGCCAGGACGTCCGGCAGCTCCGGGCCGACGAAGCCCGTCACGTGGTAGCGGCCCGCCAGGACCGGGTCCAGGCCGGAGGCCGCGAACCGCAGCTCGTCCACGTTGGCCGGGCCGCACTGGTGGATCACGTTCGCGTGGCTCAGCAGCCACGGCAGCACCTCGCGCACCACGCCGTTGATCTGCTGGGCGCCCTGCGCGCCGCCGGTGACGTAGACGGTCGGCAGGCGGCGGTCGAAACCGGTGAGGTTCAGCGCGTGCACGGCCTTGTCGGGGTGCCCGGACAGCACCTCCGGGCGGACCGGGTTGCCGGTGACGACGGCGCGCCCGCGGACGTCCTCCGGCAGCAGCGGCAGCGAGGACTCCGAGGAGACGGCGATCCGGGTGGCCGAGCCGGCCAGCTTCCGGTTGGCCAGGCCGAGGCGCACGGTCTGCTCGTGCAGCACCAGCGGGCGCTTGCACATCCGGGCCGCCAGTCCGGCCGGCACCGCGACGTACCCGCCGGTGGCGAGCACCACGTCCGGGGCGAACTCGGACACGATCGTGCGGGCCTGGGCCACGCCGAGCGGCACCTTCGCCATGTCCTTCATGTTCGCCGCGGACAGCATCTTCAGCGGGTTCGCCGAACGGCGGATCTTCCCGGTGGCGACGGTCTTGAACGCGATCCCCTCGGCGGGGGCGACCCGGGCCTCCAGGCCGTCGGCGGTTCCGATCCACAGCACGTCCAGGGTGCTGCCGGCGGCCGCGAGACGGCCCTGCAGGGTACGGATCGCGGTCAGGGCGGGGTAGGTATGCCCACCGGTCCCCCCGCCAGTGACGAGCAGCCGGAAGGAACGGGGAAGCGCGGAAGAAAGGTTCACCCCGCCACCCTAACCGCCCTGCTGGGGCGGCCAGCGGCGCCGGGTGGCCCGACGCGGACCGCACGGCGGGGCGCATGCCTTGTCAACCGCCTGGCAATGCGGACAATACGCCCGTGCCTCCCGCTGGAAGGGGAGCCTAGCCGGAGTCGCCCGGGCGGACCAGGCCCGCCTCGTACGCGAAGATCACCGCCTGCGCCCGGTCGCGGAGGTCCAGCTTCCCCAGCACCCGGCCGATGTGCGTCTTCACCGTCTGCTCCGCCAGCACCAGATGGGCGGCGATCTCCTGGTTCGACAGCCCCCGCGCGATCAGCTCCAGCACCTCCGTCTCGCGCGGCGTCAGCCCGTTCAGCCGCAGCGCCGGATCCTTGCGCGGCGCCGGCCGCTGCCGCACGAAGTCCGCGATCAGCCGGCGGGTCACCGACGGCGCCAGCAGCGCCTCGCCCGACGCGACCACCCGGACCGCCGCGATCAGGTCCGCCGGCGGGGCGTCCTTCAGCAGGAACCCGGACGCGCCCGCCCGCAGCGCCTCGTACACGTAGTCGTCGATGTCGAAGGTGGTCAGCATCAGCACCTTCGGCCGGTGCGTCACCCCCGGCGGCGGGTCCAGCAGCTCGCGGGCCGCGGAGAGCCCGTCCAGCTCCGGCATCCGTACGTCCATCAGCACCACGTCCGGGTGCAGCGTGCGCGAGACCAGGACCCCCTGGCGGCCGTCGGGGGCCTCGCCCACCACGTCGATGTCGGCCTGCGCCGAAAGCAGCGCGGCGAACCCCGCCCGGACCATGGCCTGGTCGTCGACGATGATCACGCGGATGGTCAACTGGGCTCCTCAGTGCGGGAGTCGGGCGGATCGAGCGGAAGCCGGGCGGCCACCCGGAAGCCGCCCTCGGGCAGCGGGCCCGCGTCCAGGGTCCCGCCGGTCAACCGTACGCGCTCGCGCATCCCCACCAGACCGTGCCCCGTCCCGGCACCCTCCAGCCCCGCCACCGCCTCCCGGGCCGGGCCGTTGACGACCAGGACCAGCACCTCCCCGTCCTCCTCGGAGTACGTCACCGAGACGCGGGCCGGCGCGCCCGGGGCGTGCCGCACCACGTTGGCGAGGGCCTCCTGCACGATGCGGTAAGCCGACAGGTCCACGGCCGGCGGCACCGGCGCGTCCGCCAGTCCGGCCGCCAGGGAGCACTCCACCGGCTGCCCCGCCCGTACCGTCGCCTCCACCAGCTGCTGGATCCGCGCGATGCCCGGCTGCGGCGCCCGCTCCCCGTCCGCGCCACCGGAGCCGGAGCCCGAGTCGCCCCGCAGCACCGTCAGCAGCCGCCGCATCTCGCCCAGCGACTCGCGCGCACTGGCCGCGATCGCCGCGAACTCCTCCCGCACCGGCTCCTCCATGCCGGGCAGCCGGTACGGCGCGGAATCCGCCTGCACCGTGATCACCGACATGTGGTGGGCCACCACGTCGTGCAACTCCCGCGCGATCCGGGCCCGTTCCTCCAGCAGGGTGCGCCGGGCCCGCTCCGCCTCGCTGATGCTCTCCTGCTCGGCGACGCGCTGCCGCGCGTCCCCCAGCCCGCGCAGCGCGCCCGTCACCGCCAGCACGCAGCCGCTCAGCACGAACAGCAACGCCACGGTGTTCGTCACCCCGGCCGGCGGGAAGAAGCCGAGCACCACCCCGGCCGCGCCCGTCGCCAGCCCCACCCGCACCAGGGTCCGCACCGGCTCGCGCAGCCCCAGGCACACCATCAGCGCCAGGTACCCGACCACCACCATCGGCGTCCACGGCCAGGAATGCCCGGCCACCCGGTCCGCCCAGGTCAGCAGCACCGCGCCCAGGACGTCCGCGAGCAGCACGGCAACCCAGGCCGCCACCGGACGCGACACCGCGAGCAGCAGCGGCACCGTCTGCGCCACGCCCAGCGCCCCGGCCAGGCCTCCGCCCATCCCGTAGTCGTTGGTCAGCACCGCGATCGTCACCGGCAGCAGCGACACCACGAAGACGCCCATCACGGCGAAGGGCAGCATCCGCTGCCACGCCCTGGGCGCCCGCGCCAGCAAGGGCTCGCCCGCCCGCGCGGGCGTCCGCAACGCCACGGCGAACTGCGCGAACGCGCCGGGAGGCGCCGCCGGCCCCCGGGTCCTCGCGGCCGCCCGGTCTCCCGCGCCCGTCTTCCCCGTACCGGCCGGCTTGCGCACTCTCAGGCTCATGATCCCGCCAGCCTATGCGCAGGCGCCGCCGCCCGGGGATCCGCCGCCTCCTCGTTCCCCCGGCGCATCCCGCTCGTTGAGCGGGCATGGAGCTGCTGCCGACCATCGCGGGGCCGGGCGTCGGTGAACGGGCCGACGCCGCTGCCGACGCCGCCTGCCACCTCTACGACGCCGTCGCGCCCTGGAGCGGCGCAGGGCCCGGAGGCTGGCCCGCCGGGTGGAGCCGGACCGCCGCCGAGGACGCCGCCGAGACCATCGAGACCACCGCGCACGCCCTGGCGTACGTCCACCCGCGCGCGGAGGTGATCCTCGCGCCGGTGCACGCCGCCCTGGCGGACCTGCGCCGCCAGCTGGAACTCGCCCCGGCCGACCCGCTGACCGCCGCGGGCGTCCCGGTGACCCCGCGCACGGTCGGCAACCCGCGCCGCACCCGCTGGGAGCGGGTGGTCACTGCACCAGTGCCCCGGCAACCGCCGTCTGGTACAGCTTCCTGATCTCCGCTCCGAAGTAGGAGCTGTACGAGGTGTCCGCCGTCGGCCCGCCCGTCTTCCAGCCGCCGATCACCCCGACGACGTCCCCGGTCATCGTCTGCGCGTCGTAGCGGGCGAGGAAGGGGCCGCCGCTGGTCCCGCCCGGATAGCCGGTGCAGTCGATCCTCAGGAAGGACCCGGGGCTCTTCGGGTCCCCGCTGGTGAACTTGGTCGTCTTGTTCACGCAGGTCCGCGGGCGGGCGGCCGCCGCCGGATGGCCGATCAGGGTGACCTTGGGGTGGTTGAAGGTGGCCCCGGTGACGAGCCGGTTCCCGCCGACGACGTCCTCCACCGGGAGGCCGTCGGCGCCCGGCCCGACCTGGGCGAAGGCCACGTCGAGGGTGGCCGCCCGGTCGGGCCCGTCGGTGCGGTACCGGGGGGCGATCCACACCTTCGACCGGCCCGCGGCGTTCCGCAGTACGGGGAAGAGCCCGTACGGGCGCGGTTTCGCACGCGTGTACTGCGGTACGAAGGCCACCTGGCGGGTGTCCGTGCCGAGCAGGCAGTGCGCGGCGCTGAGCACCATGTCGCGGCTGGGGGAGGAGACCACGCTGGCGGTGCAGAAGTAGGCGCCTGTGCCCTGCATGACGAACATCCGGCCGACCACCGGGATCCCGTTGAAGTCCTGCCCGACGCCGTTCACGGCCGGCACCGCCGCCTTGCCGGGCGCGGGCGCGGGCTCGGGCGTAGGCGCGGGCTCGGGAACGGGTGCCGGTACGGGTGCGGCGGGCTCGGCCGGCGGCTCCGGTGCCGGTACGGGCGGCGCGGGCGTGGCGACCCCGGGGCCGGGCACGGCCGCGCCGGGCGCCTCGGGGACGGGCACGGCGGCGTCGGGGGCGGCGGGCGTGGCCGACGCGGCCGGCCGGGCCGGGTCGGGCGCCGGGGACGGGGCCGACGCCGGGGACGGGGCCGGGGAGGCGGAAGCGTCCGCCGCCGCGGCGGTGTCCGCGCCCGGACCCGGTTCCGGTACGGGCAGGGCGGAGGCCATCCGGTCCTCCGTCCAGAAGGCGGTGGCCTCCCGCGCGGACCAGTGCTCGGAAGCCGCCTCGGCCCGCTCGCTCTTCGCGACGGGCAGCGCCCCGCCCGGCAGCATCAGGGCGGCGGCCGCCGCGGCCGCCGCGGTCGCCACCGTCAACAAACGTCGCATGTCTCGCTCGCTCCTGTCGTGACGGATCAGGCCTGATCCGAGGGAAACGGCCTAGACGGCCTGGGGGAAACGGAACAGACCGCCCGGGTCGTGGACCCGTCTGATCCCCTCCAGTCGGGGCAGGTTGGACCCGTAGTAGGCCTCGCGCCAGCCGGTGAGTTTCGGGTCGGCGTAGTTCTGGTAGGCGCGGCCGCCCGCCCACGGGCGCAGGTCCCGCCACAGCCCGTCGAGCCAGCCCTGGTGCCGGGAGACCTCGGCGGCCGTCGCCGACCGGGGCCAGTACGCGAGGTACTGGGCCAGGAAGGCGCTGTCCCGGTGCACGAACGCGGTGGCCGCGGCGGGCACCCGGTTGACGGCCCCGCCGCACACCCCGTCGAACTGGACCACCCCGAACCCGCCGCCCGGCGCCTCGCGCCCGTAGCGCCCGATCGCGGCGAGCGCCGCCGCCACCGCGCCGTCCGGCAGCCCGCCGCCGCCCCAGAAGTCGGAGCGGGCGGCGTACGAGTCCCGGCCCAGGCGCCCCCGCGGATCCCGGCCGGGCAGCCGCCCCGGCAGCCTGCACTGCCCCGGACCGCGGTCCGCGCACCCGGCCATGGCCCGCACGGTGTCCCCGTAACCGCGTACGGCGAACCAGCCGTCCCGCGGCTCCCGGCCCACCAGTCCGGCCAGCCGGGCCAGTTCCCGCTCCAGCTCCGCGCGTCCGTCCAGGCAGACGGCCCGGAAGGAGGGGACGGCGTCCCGGCCGGCCTCCACGGTGAACTCCACCTGGCTCCAGAACGGGTCCGGCAGCCCGCCCAGCCAGCGCTGCCAGCCCCGCACCACCGCCGCCGAGTCCCCGGCGGGCCAGTGCAGTTCGGCGTACGCGGCGTCGCCGACCGGATGGGTGCGCAGCCTGAGCTCGGTGACCACGCCGAAGTTGCCGCCCCCGCCGCCGCGCAGCGCCCAGTACAGGTCGGGGTCCCGGTCGGGGCCGACCTCGCGGACCACCCCGTCCGGGGTCACCACGCGGGCGCCGGACAGCCGGTCGGAGGTGGTCCCGTACGCCCGCGAGCCCAGCCCCAGCCCGCCGCCGAGGGCGAGCCCGGCGATGCCGACGGAGGGGCACAGCCCGGCGGGGACGCCCAGGCCGCGCGCGGCGAGGGCCTCGTGCACCTCGACGAGCCGGGCCCCCGCGCCGACCCGCACCTCGTCGCCGTCGGCCGTCACGGCGGCCATCGCCCCGGTGTCCACCACCAGCGCGCCGGCGGCCGTCGACCACCCCGCGTAGCTGTGGCCGCCGCCGCGCGGCACCACGGCGGCGGCGGAGCGGCGGGCGAAGTCCAGGCAGACGGCCACGTCCCCGGCGTGCGCGGGGTAGGCCACGGCCCCGGGCGCGACGGTGTCGTAGCGGGGCTGGAACAGCTGCCGGGCCTCGGCGTAGTCCGCGTCCCCCGGCAGGACCAGCCGTCCGTCCAGCGCGCGGCCGAGGGCCGCGAAGTCGGGCCCGGTCCCGGCCGCCGTACGCGCACCCGGCCGCGTCCCGCCGTCCCGGACTCCGTCCGCCCGCGCGCCCGTCCCGGTGGCGGCGACGAGGGCGGCTGCCGTACCCGCGAGGACGCGGCGGCGTGGAAGGCTCATCCCTCCTTCCTGCCACCGCCGGGCCCGATCGCCGAGCAGGCGGGCCCGCCGCGCGCCGCTTCCCGCCCGAACGGACCACGGCCGGGCCCCTGCCGGGCCGGAGGGCGGCCCCCGCAAGGGCTTTAACGTTCCGTCAACGCCGCCAGCGCCGCACGGGCCGCGCTCTCGCCCTCCTCGTACGCGTGGGCCCGCGCCTCCCGGACGGCGTCGTCGAGCTGGCGCACCGCCTCGCCCCGGTGGCCCGTCGCGGCCAGCGCCTCGCCGTACAGGGTGCGCAGCACCACCCGCCGGGGCGCCGCCGCGGGCGGGGCCGCCAGGGCCAGGCCGCGGACGGCGTGGTCGGCCGCCGCCTCGGGCGCGCCCACGGTCAGCATGTGCTCGGTGAGGTGCTGGTGGGCCAGGGCGGCCGTGTCGGGGCGGCCCGCCCGCTCGGCCAGTTCGAGCGCCGAACCCAGCAGTTCCGCGGGCCGGGCGCGTTCGCCCGTCCGTACGAGGGCGACGGCGAGGTTGATCCGGGCGATGGCCTCCGCGTTGGCGTCGCCCGCCAGCGCCGCGAGGCCCGGTGCCAGCTCCAGCTGCGCGAGGGCCTCCTCGGGCCGGCCCTCCTCGGACAGCACCCAGCCCAGCAGGGCCCGGGCGCGCGACTGGGCGCCGGGGTCCCCGTCGGCCTCGGCGCTGGCCAGCGCCTGTTCGAGCAGGGGCACCCAGTCGTCGCGGACCTGCCACACGATCAGCGGCCACTGGAGCAGCACCAGCCGCCAGGCGCGGTCGTGCAGCCCGGCGGCGACGGCCGACTCGACCGCGCCGCGCAGCGCCTCCCGCTCGGCGGAGAGCCATGCCAGGGCGTCCGTACGGTCGGCGAACGGCCGCACCGGGACGGCCCGCCGGGTCCCGGCGGGCAGCGCGCAGCAGGGCTCGCTGCCCGGCTCGGCGGTGGCGCAGGCCGCGAGGAGCGTGCGCAGCCAGTGGTCGAGCAGCCGCAGCAGCCCCTCCGGGTCGTGGCCGGGCGTCAGGCTGCGGGCGTAGAGCCGTACCAGGTCGTGCAGTACGTACGACTGCGGGCCCGCCTCCACCACCAGCTGGGCGGAGGCCAGCTGGTCGAGGGCGGACGCGGCCTGGCTGGGCAGGCAGCCGGCGAGCGCGGCGGCGGTGCGGACGTCGAGGGCGGCCCCGGTGTGCGGTCCGAGCTGGTGGAACATCCGCCGGGCGGGCTCCGGCAGGTGCTGGAGCGTGAGGCGGAGCGCGGCGGCGACCCCGGTGTTGCCCACGTTCAGCAGGTCCAGCCGGGTGTGCTCGTCGGCGAGTTCGCCGGCGAAGGCGGCGAGACCCTGGTGCGGGCGGGTGGCGAGCCGGGCCGCCGCCACGCGCAGGGCCAGCGGCAGGCCGTCGCACAGCCCGGCGAGGCGCGCCGCGGCCTCCGGCTCGGCCTCGACCAGGTCCGTGCCGAGGACCGCCGCGAGCAGCTCGGTGCACTGTTCGGCGGGCAGCTCGCGCACCGGTACGGGACGGGCGGCGTCGGTGACCACCAGCTCGCCGAGCCGGCTGCGGCTGGTGACGAGGGTGACGCAGTCGTCGCCGCCGGGCAGCAGCGGCCGCACCTGTTCGGAGTCACGGGCGTTGTCGAGCACCACCAGCATCCGGCGCCCGGAGGTCAGCTCCCGGTACCGGGCGCCGAGGGCCTGCGGGGAGTTGGGCATCCGCTCGGCCGGGAGGCCCAGCGCGAGGAGGAACTCGCGCAGCACGGAGGTGGTGTCCCGGGCCGGGATGGGGCTGTAGCCGTGCAGATCGGCGAAGAGCCGGCCGTCGGGGAAGTCCGCGCGGTGCCGGTGCGCCCAGTGCAGGGCCAGAGCGCTCTTCCCGACGCCGGCGCTGCCGGTGAGCATGACGACGGGGCCGGGGTCGGCGGCCGTGGCGGCGTCGAGCGCCGCCAGCTCGGCGGTGCGGCCCGTGAAGCCGCCGGGGCGGCGCGGCAGCAGCTGGGGTCCCGCCACCGGCGGGACGGCCGGGGGCGCCTGGCCGTGCGCGGGGCGCGCCGCGCCTGCCGGGTCGGGCCCGCCGGCGGTCGGCGTCGACCCGGCGGCTCCGGCGGTCGCGCCGGTGCCGGCGCCGCCGGTACCCGTCGCCCCGGAGCCGGAGCCGGAACCGGAACCGGAGCCGGCGGTGCCCGTGCCGGCGGTGCCCGTGCCGGCCCCGGCGGCCGCGGCGCCGCTCCGGCCGGCCCCTCCGCCGCCGGGCTCCCCGGCCGCCCTGGCCGTCGTGCAGGCCACTCCGGCCGCCACCGCCACGGGGGCCGTCACGGCCCGTACGGGTTCGCCGGCCCGCAGGAGAGCGGTGTACGCGTCCGAGAGCACCGCTCCGGGATCGACGCCCAGCTGGTCGGCGAGGAGTTCCCGCGTGCGGTGGTACCAGTCCAGGGCGTCCGACTGCCGGCCCGACCGGCCCAGCGCCAGCATCAGTGCCGCGACCAGCGGCTCCCGCAGCGGGTGCAGCACGGCCTCCTCCCGCAGCAGGGCCACCGCGGCGGCGTCCTCGCCGAGCAGCGAGTGCGCCCCGGCCAGCTCCTCGACGGCGGCCAGCCGCAGCTCGTCCAGCCCGTGCGCGGCGGCCTCCAGCAGGGGCCCGCCCACGGTCCCGCCCAGCGCGGGCCCCTCCCACAGCGCGAGGGCCTCCCGCAGCAGGCGTACCGCCCGGGCCGGTTCGTCCTCTTCCCGGGCGAGCCGGTGCAGCCGCTCGAAGCGGTGCGCGTCCACCAGGGACTCGGGCAGCCGCAGCGCGTACGCGGGCCCCTGGGTGAGGAGCTCGACCCCGTGGGCGGCCGCGCCGTGCTCGGCGAGCAGGGCCCGCAGCCGCGAGACGTGGCCCTGCAGTACCGTTCTGGAGTGCCGGGGCGGGTCCTCGTCCCAGAGAGCACGGGTCAGCCGGTCCACTCCGACGGCCGCGTTGGGCCGCAGCAGGAGCATCGCCAGCAGGCTCCGCCGCTTGGCGGGACCCAGCTGCACCGGCCTCCCGCACTCCGCCACCACGGAAACCGCCCCCAGCACGCGGAACTGCATGCATGCCCCTTCCATCTGCTCTTCCCCGACCGAGCATATGTCTCCGCATTTCGGCGGATGAGGGGGCTCCCGGCCAATCGCTCCCGGCCCGCGCCCAACCCCGGGCCGGCCCGCACCGCCCCGGACCTGCGGCGACGGGTGGACGGACAGCGGAACGACAGCGCCACGCAAGGGCCGTTGACGCTTCCTTAGCCGGCCGTTAGGGGCGCGTTTGCGGGCACCGGCAGGCTTTTCCACGCCGGGCGGCCGGCACCGCGGAACCCGTCCTCCCAGCCCCGTGGGGGCGGGGGTCCGGTCGGGCCGCCCGGCATCCTCCGCAACACGAGTGGGAAACAGGGAGTCACTTTCATGGCCTTATCCATCGTCCGTGTCTCAGCCCTCGCGGCCTCCACCCTCGCCCTGGCGGGCGTCGCCCTGACCGGTGTGGCCTCCGCCGCCCCGGCGTCCGCCCCGGCGTCCGGCCCGGCCCCGGCGGCCGCCGCCGGCTACTGCCACGTGTCCGGCCTCGGCGGCGACTACATCTGCGAGTACGGGGAGGCCTGGCAGACCTTCCCGAACGGGACCCGGCAGGTCTTCATCGTCGGCACCGACTTCGCGGTGTGGACCCGGTTCAGCAACACGAGCGGCGGCTGGTCCGGCTGGCAGTCGCTGGGCGGCGAGGTCCGCAGCGGTGTCCGGATCGAGGGCAACAACACCTGGACCCCGACGATCTCCGTCGTGGGCATGGACGGCGAACGCTGGTTCCGCCACCGCCTGAGCAGCGGCAGCTGGACCGGCTGGCAGAGCTGACCGCTCTCCCCGAAAGCACCGGGCGCGGACGGCGGCGCTGCACCTCCGCCGCCCCGCCCGGCCCCCCACCGCGCGGCGCGCGGGCCCAGGGGGGGTGTCCGCGAAGTCGCGCCTGCCCCGCGACGCCCGGCACGCCGAGAGCACGCACCGGCCGCCGCGGGGCCCGCCCTCCGGGCGGACGTCGCCACTTCGGGGACACCCCCTGGTCCGGCCCGCGCGCCGGGCGCGGCCGCGTCCCGACCCGGAGCCCACGCGCCGCGGGCCTCCCGCGCCCCCGTCGTTCCCCGGGCCGTGCGCCTCATGCGGCCGGTTCCCGCGGGTCCTTGCGGGCCAGCAGGAACCCCTGCGGCCCCTGCTCGCCCGTGCCCGGTCCCCGTACCATCCGGGCGACCTCCGCCAGCCCCGCCCCGGCGAGCAGCGGGGCGACCAGCTCCGGCGGGGTCCCGTACACGTCGAGGTCGACCGGATGCCCGTAGGCGTGCTCCAGTCGGCGCCGCCCGTCCCCCGCCTCGAACGCGACCAGCACATGGCCCCCGGGCGCCAGTACCCGGGCGAACTCCGCGAAGACGGCCGGCAGTTCCCCCGGCGGCGTGTGCACGGTGGAGTACCAGGCGAGGACCCCGCCCAGCACCCCGTCCGCCATGTCCAGCCCGGCCATCCTGCCCACCTCGAACCGCAGCCCCGGATAGCTGCGCCGGGCCACCGCCACCATCGCGGGGGAGAGGTCGACGCCGAAGGCCCGTACGCCGAGGCCGTCCAGGTACGCCGTCACCCGGCCGGTGCCGCAGCCCAGGTCCGCGACCGCCCCGCCGCCCCCGCCGCGCACGTACTCGGCGAAGGCGTTCAGTACCGCCCGGTCCAGGGGCCGGCCGTCCAGATCACCGCTCAGCAGCCGGGCGCAGTCGACCGCGACGGTGTCGTAGGACGCCTGGACGGCACTGAGCCGCGAGGTCTGTGTCATGCCCCCGGACAGTAGCCCGTCCGGCCGAACGGCTCACCCACGCGGCTCCCCGCCCCCGGCGAGCGGCGGCGGCAGCTCCGCCCACTGGTCGCCCGGCACCCCCGGACTCAGCCGCATCAGGGTGAGCGCCTTCACCGGCAGCGGCCCGCTCCGCAGCGCGGCGGCGTCGGCGGTGGGCTCCGCCGCGTCCAGCCCGGCCGCCAGGCACTCGGCGAACGCCCCGGCCGAACCGGCCGCCCCGGCGATGGCCCCGGCCGCCAGGGAACCGAACAGCTTGCGCCGCAGCACCGTCCCGTCGTCCGTGACCAGCCGCCCGGAGAGGGGCGGCACCGGCAGGCCGTGCCGGGCGAGCCGGGCCGGGCTGATCCGGATGTCGGCCAGGTCGCGGTAGACCAGGCGCAGCGGGCTCCCGTCGGCGGCCAGCACCACCAGCAGGTTCTGCCCGTGCGCCTCCAGCGCCACCCCGAGGTCCAGCACCCGCAGGCACACCGACAGCGCCAGCCGGGCGAACGCGGCCCGCCAGGCCGCGGAACCGGCCAGCTCCGTGCCCGCGAGCGCCGCCACCGGCACGACCCGCTCGCCGGGACCCGCGTACGCCTCCGGGGGCTCGCGGAGCACCGCCGCCAGGTCCGGGCTGTACGCGGTGGCCGCGCCCAGGGTGCGGGTGATGTGCAGCCGTCCGTCGAGCCGCTCGGTCAGGGCGTGGGCGAACGCGGAGACCACGGCGGCCGTT
The DNA here is from genome assembly GCF_045160885.1 of Streptomyces sp. NBC_00158. Lineage (NCBI taxonomy): Bacteria > Bacillati > Actinomycetota > Actinomycetes > Kitasatosporales > Streptomycetaceae > Streptomyces > Streptomyces sp. NBC_00158. The sequence continues at coordinate 458,150 of NZ_CP108161.1, read as the reverse complement.
TCCACCGAGTAGGCGGAGATGTCCCGGACGGAGGAGGTCAGCCGGGTGCTCAGCGCCGTCTTCACATGGGGGCCGCCCGCCGCCGGGGCGAGGGTGCGCAGCGCCATCAGCGGGTGCGCCGCGAACCCCGGCAGGACCTCCTCGCCCTTCAGGACGTGCTCGGCCTGCCAGGGGTGGACCGGCACCAGGATCCGGTCGCCGTCGCGCAGGTGCTCCGGCCACTCACCGGCCACCAGGCACTCCGCCGCCCGGACGGGGACCAGCCCGAGCTCCACCACCGGCCGGTGCTCCGGTGCGTACGCCAGCTGCTCGGCCACCGTGAAACCGGGGCGGGACCGGCAGTTCGGGTGGTACGGGTGCCCGTCCACCACCCGCTGTTCCCACTCCCAGCCGGCCGACGGCTCCGGCCGCTCCCCGCCCGGCTGCCCCGCCCGGGACAGGGCCAGGGAAGCGGTGCTGTCGTCGAGTTCGGCGGCGAAGGCGGCGCCGTGCGGCACCCGCAGCGCCTCTACCAGCCGGGCCGCCTGCCGGTGGGGCCGCCCGTCGAGCAGCACCTCGGCGACGCGCGAGCCCGTGGCGTACGGGTCGGGCCGCGGCCCCTCCAGCCGCCCGCCCCCGGCCAGCCGCAGGGTGAGCGAGTCCGGCCCCTGCTCCCGGCCCGTCACCCACGGCAGCGGTTCGAAGGCCAGCGCCCGCCACAGCCGGGTCAGCACGGCGGAGCGGGCCCCGTCCAGCGAGGCCTCGTACGCGGCCCCCAGCCCGGGCCGTACGCCGGCCAGCGCGACCGCGACGGCCTCCTCGGCGGCGGTGGCGGGGGAGTGCCCGGGGTCGGGCGGGGAAACGTGCCTGCTGCGGTCCAGGGGTCCGGTCCTTTCGGGGCGTTCAAACGATGATCACTTCATCATCGCGGATACTGAAGATCACAACCGGTGGTCCTTCCCGCGCACCGCCGGCACACCGCAGACGGACCGAATGGAACCAGTGGACCTCAACACCGCCGCCGACGCCCACAGCGCCGCCCCGCTGCTGAACTGCCTGCTCAGGGAGGTGGCCGAGGCGGAGGGCGGGCAGGTCCACCGGCTGCGCGGCAGCGGCCGGCTGCTGCGGGTCTCCGGCGGCCGCCGGCCGTCCGGCGCGGAGCTGCGCACGGCGGACGGCTGGCACCCGCTCGGACACGCGGAGCTGGTCAAGCTGGTCTCCGACGAACTGCTCCGCTACACCGGCGTCTCCAACGACGAGCTGCCCGGCGAGATCGACGACAGCCGCGGGGCCGTCGCCGCGCTGCTGGCCGCGCGGGCGGCCGCCGAGGTGCCCGAGGACCCGTACGTCCGCTCCGAACAGGCCCTCGTGACGGGCCATCCGCACCACCCTGCGCCCAAGGCCCGGGGCGGCGCGCCCGCCGCGAGCTGGCTGCCGTACGCCCCCGAGGCGCACACCCGCTTCCCGCTCGTGGTGCTCGGGCTGCGCGAGGACCAGGTGGCCGAGGAGGGCGGCCCGGCCGCCGCCGGGGCGGTCGACGCGCTGACCGGGATCCTCGACGGCCCCCGACCGCCGGCCGGTTACCGGGCGCTGCCCGCGCACCCCTGGCAGCTGGAGCTGACCGCCGGACGCCGGGAGCTGCGCGAGGCCTTCGCCGACGGGCGGCTGCTGCGGCTCGGTCCGACCCGGCTCCCGGTGTGGCCGACCGCCTCCGTGCGGACCGTCTACGCCCCGGGGCCGGACGCCGACCTGTTCGCGAAGTTCAGCCTCGACGTCCGGATCACCAACGACGTGCGCCGGCTGTGGCGCCACGACCTGCTGAAGCTGCGCCGCACCGACTCCGCCGTGGAGGCCGGCTTCGCCGATCTGCGCCGCCGCACCGGATCGAACGCGGTGTGGCTGGCCGACCGCGGCTACCGCACCGCCTCCTTCGCCTTCGAGGAGCTGGCCGTCCTGGTCCGCGACGGCCTGCGCGGCACGGTGGCGGCGGGTGCGGTGCCGCTGCTGTCCGCCGCCCTCGCGGAGGGCTTCCCCGGCAGCCCGCTGGAGTCCGCGCCCGACCCGGCCGGCTGGTGGCGGGCGTACCTGCGCCATGTGGTGCCTCCGGTCCTGGACCTGTTCGCCCGGCACGGGATCGTGCTGGAGGCCCACCTCCAGAACTGCCTGGTCGCCGTGGACGACCGGGGCACGCCGGTGCAGGCCCTCTTCCGCGACGCGGAGGGCGTGAAACTCCCCGGGGACATGCCGCGCGAGGGCGCCTGGCAGCGGCTCGTGTACTGCCTGGTCGTCAACCACCTCGCGGAGGTGGGCGGAGCGCTGGCCGAACGGCACCCCGGGGCGGCCGCCGGGGTGTGGCCGGCGGTCCGTGAGGAACTGCTGCGCTACGACGCCGCGCACGGCCTGCCGGAGATCGCGGAGCTGCTCACCGCCCCTGCGCTTCCGGCCAAGACGAACCTGCTGCTGCGCTGGACCCGGGCGGACGGCGCCGACGCGCGCTACCTGCCGCTGCCCAACCCGCTGCGGGGGGAGTGAGCGGGCGGCGGACGGGCGTGGAATTCGGCCAAGGTGGGCCGGGCCGCCGGAACCCCCATGTCGAAAGGTATAGACCAATGCTAGGTTGGTCGGGCAGACCGCGCAGTCCTTGACCACCCGTCAGAGGAGAAGCCATGCCCTCCCCTTCGCGGGGCGGCGGCCCGGCCGCCATGCCCAAGTACCAGCGGATCGCCGCACAGCTGCGGGACGAACTCGACCGTGCCGCCCGGACCTCCGGCGGGAGACTGCCCTCCGAACGCACCCTGGCGGCCCGCTACGAGGTCAACCGGCAGACCGTCCGGGCCGCGCTCCAGGAGCTGCGCGCCGACGGACTGGTCGTCACCGGCCGCCGTGGCACCCGGGCCGCGGTCCTGCCCGGCTCCGGGCGCGCCGCCCCCGCCGCGCGCGCCGGTTCCCGGACCGCGCCGCCGCCCCGGCAGCCGGGACCCGGCCCCCGGCTCACGCGGACCCGGCTCGCCCTGGTCACCGTGCCGCCCTCGCTCGCCGGGCTGCTAGGGATGGGCGGCGGGGAACGCACCCTGGTCCACCACCACCACGTGTACGCGCCGGGCGGGCGCGCGGTCCGGCACACCGTGACGTACCTCTGCCCGCGCACCGTGGCCCGCACCCCGGAGCTGGCGGCCTACCTCGACCGGCCGGACGGGGCCCGGGGCGAGGACCTCCGGCCGCTGCACCGCTGGCTGGAACGGGCCGCCGCGCGCGGCCGGACCTCGGAGACCATCACGATGACCCGCACCAGCCACCCGGCCGGCGCGGCGCCCGCCTGCGGGCTGTCGGTGCGCCGGACCGTGCACGACGGCTCCGGCCGGCTGCTGGCCGTCACGGACCTGGCGTTCACCGACTGGGACCGGCTGACCTTCCACCGCGAGCCCGAGGCCATCGCCTTCCGCGTGACGTAGCGCACATCGCGTGTCCGCGGCTGGGGCCGGTGGGGCGCCCACGGGTGGTGGGCCGCTGCGCGGGGGAGGTCCCCTACCCGCCCTTCGCCCGTTCCCCGGGGCTGCGCTCCGGACCCCCTTGGGGGCTCCGCCCCCAGCTACCGCCGGGAGGTGCCCCCGGCGCCTCGTACGCCGGGCGGGCCGGACGGGGCCCCTACCGCCCAGGCCTCCTCGCCGCCCGCGGCGCCGGGGGTCCCTCCAGTGGTCGCCGGGGGAGGCTCTGCCTCGAAGCCCCCGGCGCCGTCGGCCCGCTCGGCGCCCCCGGCCCCCGTGGAGCCCCCGGCGGGCGCGGCGCCGGTGAGCAGGGCGAGCAGGCCCGCCACCTGTACCCCCGCCTCCGCGGGGTGGCGGAACATCGCCCCCGCCGAGATCTCGTAGCGGTTGCGCCGCCCGTCCCGGGCCCGCCGCAGGTACCCGTCCGACTCCAGGTCGGCCACGATCGCCTGGACCGTGCGCTCGGTGAGCGCGCACACCAGGGCGACGTCCCTCAGCCGCGCCGCCGGATCCCGGGCGATGGTCACCAGCACGCGAGCGTGATTTGTGAGAAATGTCCAGTTCTGTCGGCGTGTCATGCTCCCCATCCCGTCATGATGCGGCACGTGTTTCCCGTGAAACAAGACACGAAAAGGTTTTCCGGCATTTCTTGACGTGTGAGCGGAACCGGGCCAGAGTCGAGGGCGTCAAGGTCCCGCGCCGCAAGCCGACCAGCCCAAGGAGCGAACCCCCATGCCGGTCCCCGCCCACCATTCCCATACCGCCGCCCTCGCCGAGGCCCGTACCCCCGGCCCCCGCCTCCCCTCCCCCCGCCGGAGCGGCAGGGCCGCTGCCCGTGCGGCAGGCCTGCCCCGCATCGACGAGCCGCGCGAGGTGGCCCCGGCGGACGCCCGGGAGCTGTCGAAGGCGTTCTTCCGGCGGCTGCGAGAGCTGGAGGAGGGTACCGCCGAGCGCCAGTACGTGCGCAACACCCTGATCGAGATGAACGCCTCGCTCGTCCAGTACGCCGTGCGCCGCTTCCGCGGCCGCGCCGAAGGGGCCGCCGGTGACGTCGACGACCTCGTCCAGGTCGGCACCATCGGCCTGATCAAGGCCATCGACCGGTTCGACCCGGCCCGCGAGAACGAGTTCGCCACCCTCGCCATGCCGTACATCACGGGCGAGATCAAACGCCACTTCCGCGACACCGCCTGGGCCGTCCACGTCCCGCGCCGGCTCCAGGAGCTGCGCATCGACATGGCCAAGGCGAAGGAGGAGCTGACGGTCCGGCTCGACCGCTCGCCCACGGTCGGCGACCTCGCCGCCCACCTCGACCTCACCGAGGAGCAGGTCATAGAAGGGCTGGTCGCCGCCAACGGGCACACCAGCGGTTCCCTCGACGCCCCGCACGCCGAACACGGCGACGGCCCCGCCGAGGGGCACACCCTCGCCGAGGTGCTGGGCGAGGAGGAGCCGGCCCTGGAGCTCGTCGAGGACATTCAGACCCTGGCCCCGCTGCTGGAGCGGCTCAGCGACCGCGAACGCACCATGCTCCGGATGCGCTTCGGCGAAGAGCTGACCCAGGCCCAGATGGGGGCCGCCCTCGGCATCTCCCAGATGCAGGTCTCCCGGCTCCTCACCCGGCTCCTCGCCCACCTGCGCACTTCCATGCTCGCCGACCCCGATCCGGCTCCCGGACAGCCCGGCCGCTGACGCACCTCACCCCCTTCCCTCGCGTGAGTTGGATCACTTCACCGTTTGCGCCGGTGAAGGCCGGGCATGCGGGCCGCTGGAGCGGAATCGTGTGCTCCGGCCGGTGGGCCGGAGCGGCTCGGTCCGCGCGGGCCGATCCCGCCCCGCTCCCCGGCCCGCGGCCCCCGGCGGCGGGCCGGTCCCGGTACGACCCGCGAGGTGTATGTGTCCACGCTCCAGGCCGAGCACGTCTACAAGGTGTTCGCCAGACGACCCGACCGCCGGGCGGCCGCGGTCCGCGCGCTCGAACGCGGCGCCGACCGCGACGACCTGCGTGCCGAAGGCACCACGGCGGCGGTGATCGACGCCTCGTTCCGCGTCGAGCCCGGCCAGATCTTCGTGGTCATGGGCCTGTCGGGCTCCGGCAAGTCCACCCTCCTGCGGATGCTCAACGGACTGCTGGAGCCCACCTCCGGCCGCATCCTCTTCGACGGCGAGGACCTCACCGCGCTGAGCCCGCGCGAGCTGCGCCGCGTACGCTCCACCCGCGTCTCCATGGTCTTCCAGCACTTCGCGCTCTTCCCGCACCGCGACGTACTGGCCAACGCCGCCTACGGCCTGGAGGTCCAGGGCGTCCCCCGGGCCGAGCGCGAACGCCGCGGCGCCGAGGCGCTCGCGCTGTGCGGGCTCGGCGGCTGGGAGAACTCCTGGCCCGACGAGCTCTCCGGCGGCATGCAGCAGCGCGTCGGACTCGCCCGAGCCCTGGCCACCGACGCCGACCTGCTCCTGATGGACGAGTCCTTCAGCGCCCTGGACCCGCTGATCCGCCGCGACATGCAGGACCAGCTCCTCGAACTCCAGCGGACCCTGAAGAAGACCATCGTCTTCATCACCCACGACCTCAACGAGGCCATGCGCATCGGCGACCGGGTCGCCGTCATGCGCGACGGCCGGATCGTCCAGCAGGGCACCCCCGAGGACGTCCTCACCCGCCCCGCCGACGACTACGTCGCCTCCTTCGTCCAGGACGTGGACCGCTCCCGGGTCCTGACCGCCGACGCCGTCATGGACGAGCCCGCAGAAGACGCCGAAGCCTGCGGCTGCCCCACCGTCAGCGCCGACACCCCGCTCGCGGACCTCTGCTCCGTCAGCGCCCGCGTCCCCCACCCGGTCGCCGTCACCGGCGCGGACGGCGCCGTCGTCGGCTCCGTGCCCAAGGACCGGCTCGTCGCCTTCATCGGCGACGAGCAACGGCCCCCCATGGCCTGCGCGGAGGTGGCCGCCTGATGCCCCGCCTGCACCTCGGAGCCTGGGCCGACAGCGCCGTCGACTTCCTCCAGCGCCACCTGTCCTGGCTCTTCGACACCGTCAGCGCCCTGGTCGGAGGCCTCTACGACGGCGTGAACGCCGTGCTGTCCGCCCCCGCACCGCTGCTCTTCGCCGGGCTCCTCGCCCTCGCCGCCTGGTGGCTGCGGGGTCTGCTCGCGGGGCTGCTCGCCTTCGCGGCCTTCGCCCTCGTGGACTCCGTCGCACTGTGGGACGAGGCCATGGCCACCCTGTCCCTGGTCCTCGTCGCCACCCTCGTCACGCTGGCGTTCGCGCTCCCGCTGGGCATCTGGGCCGCGCGCTCCGACCGCGTCAGCGCCGCCCTGCGGCCCGTGCTGGACTTCATGCAGACCATGCCGGCCATGGTCTACCTCATCCCCGGCATCATCTTCTTCGGCGTCGGCGTGGTCCCCGGGATCATCGCCACCATCGTCTTCTCGCTGCCGCCGGGCGTACGGATGACCGAACTCGGCATCCGCCAGGTGGACGCCGAACTGGTCGAGGCCGCCGAAGCCTTCGGCACCACCCCGCGCGACACCCTCGTACGCGTCCAGCTGCCGCTGGCCCTGCCCACGATCATGGCGGGCGTCAACCAGGTCATCATGCTCGGCCTGTCCATGGTCGTCATCGCCGGCATGGTCGGCGGCGGCGGACTCGGCGGCGCCGTCTACCGGGCCATCGGCAGCGTCGACATCGGCCTCGGCTTCGAAGCCGGCCTGTCCATCGTCGTCCTCGCCATGTACCTGGACCGGATGACCGGCGCCCTCGGCCGCCAGGTCTCCCCGGTCGGCCGCCGGGCGCAGGCCCTGGCCCGGTCCGCCGCGAGCGGCACGGCCCGGCTGTGGAACCACCGGCCGCAGCCCGCGTACGCCGTCACCGCCGCCGTCGTCCTCGCCCTCGTCGCGGGCGGCCTGAGCACCTTCGGCGGCTCCGGCACCACGGCCGCCGCCACCGGCGCCGAGAACACCGGCAAGGGCCGCAAGGTCAGCATCGGCTACATCCCCTGGGACGAGGGCATCGCCTCCACCTTCCTGTGGAAGGAGCTGCTGGAACGCCGGGGCTTCGAGGTGGACGCCCGGCAGCTGGAACTCGGCGCGCTGTTCACCGGACTCGCCGGCGGCCAGGTCGACTTCCAGACCGACGCCTGGCTGCCCGTCACCCAGGCGCAGTACTGGGAGAAGTACGGGAACAAGCTGGACGACCTCGGCTCCTGGTACGGGCCCACCTCCATCGAGCTCTCGGTCCCCTCCTACGTGAAGGACGTGCGCTCCCTGGAGGACCTCAAGGGCAAGGGGGCCCGCTTCAAGGGCCGGATCATCGGCATCGAGCCCAGCGCCGGAGCCATGTCCGTCCTGAAGGAGAAGGTCCTCAAGGAGTACGGACTCGAAGGCGAGTACCAGGTCGTCGACGGATCCACCCCGGGCATGCTCGCCGAGCTCAAGCGGGCCTACGAGAAGAAGGAACCCGTGGTCACCGTGCTGTGGTCCCCGCACTGGGCGTACTCCGCCTACGAGCTGACCAAGCTGGCCGACCCCAAGGGCGTCTGGGGCGAGGGCGACGGCATCCACACCCTCGCCCGCAAGGGCTTCGCCGCCGACGAGCCCGAGATCGCCGCCTGGCTGCGCTCGTTCAAGCTGACCGAGGCCCAGCTCACCGGCCTGGAGGCGAAGATCCAGGAGACGGGCAAGGGCAAGGAGCAGCAGGCGGTCCGCGCCTGGCTGGCCGACCACCCGGAGGTGGCCGCGCTCGCCTGACGGACCACGCGCCGGGGCGCCCGGGACCACACGGTCCCGGGCGCCCCGGCATACGCGTACGTGCCTCAGCCCACCGGCACCCGGTCCGCGACGGGCCGTGCGGCAGACGGCTCCCCGTCCCGCGCCCGCGGCCGCAGCGGCCACCACAGGGAGCGGCCCAGCAGCGCGGCCAGCGCCGGCACGAGCACGGCCGACAGGACGAACGCGGACAGCAGGATCCCGACCGCCGTCGCGAAACCGGTCTGCTGCGTCCCGGCGTGCGGGCTCACGGCCAGGCTGCCGAAGGACGCGGCGAGGACCAGCCCGGCCGTCGCGATCGCCGGCGCGGTGTGCCGCACCGCGCGGGCCACCGCCGCGCGGGCCGGTCCGGGGCGCTCCATCTCCTCCCGCAGCCGGTCGCTGATCAGGATGTTGTAGTCGGTGCCCAGCGCCACCACGAACAGGAACAGCACCAGCGGCAGCGTGAAGTCCACGCCCGGCCGCCCGAGACCGTGCTGGAAGACCAGCGCCGAGGCCCCCAGCGTGGCCGCGAAGCCGAGCCCGACCGCGAGCATCAGCACCACCGGCGCGAGCACGCTCCGCAGCAGCACCAGCAGGATCACCGCGATCAGCACCGCCGCCACCGGGAAGATGAGCTTCAGGTCCTCGTCCACGGCCACCGCGATGTCCGCGAACACCGAGGCGGTGCCGCCGACATGGGCCTCGGTACCGGCCGGCAGGTTCGCCCGGACGGCCGCCCGCACCGGTCCGGAGACCAGGTCGCGGGCCTCCTGCCCGCCGGAGTCGACGTTCAGCAGCAGGTCGATCCGGGCCGCCTTCCCGTCCGGGCTCAGCACCGTCGGCGCCACCCGGCCCACACCCGGGACCCGGGCGAGCGCCCCGGCCAGCCCGGCCACCCGCTCCGCCCCGAGCCGAGCGCCGTCCTTCGCGGCGACGAGCACGCTCGTCGGGTCCGAAGCCCCGGCGGGCAGGGCGCGGGAGATCTCCGCCGCCGTCTCCACCGCCGCGGTCCGCTCGCCGCCCGCGCCGGACTGCCCGTAGTCCATGCGGATCCCGGCCAGACCGGCCGCCAGGGCGCCCAGCAGCACCAGCGAGCCGAGGACCAGCGCCGCCGGGCGCCGGGCCGTCAGCCGGCCGAGCCGGCCCGCCGCACCCTCACGGGGCTGCCGCTCCAGGGCGCGCGAGGGCCAGAACATCTTCCGGCCGGTGACGGCCAGCAGCGCGGGCATCAGCGTGAGACTGCCCAGCAGCATCACCAGCACCGACACCGCGATCGCCGGGCCCAGCACCCGGAACTGGCCGAAGGAGGCGATCCCGAGGGTGGCGAACGCGGCCACGATCGTCAGCGCCGCCGAGGTGACGGCCGTGCCCACCCGGCCGGCGACCTCCGCGGCCGCCTCGCGCCCGCTCTGCGCGGGGTCCTGCCGCAGCCGCTCGCGGAAGCGGAACAGCAGGAAGAGGAAGTAGTCGATGCCGATGCCCATCAGCACCACGTTGATCAGCCCGGGGGTGGAGGGGGCCAGCCGGATCCCGCTCGCCACCGAGGCCATGACCACGCTGCCGGCCGCCGCCCCGCCGATGACCGCCATCGCCAGCAGGGGCAGCAGCGCCGCGAACACGCTGCGGAAGACCAGTACGTGGAGCAGCACGATCAGCCCCGTCACCACCGCGCCGACCACCGTCGACCGGGTCTTCTCGGCGTCGGCGGTGTCCACCGCGGCGGCCAGCCCGCCCGTGAACCCGGTCCGCATGCCCGCCTCGGCGAACGCGGCGCGCGCCCGCTCGCGGAACTCCTTGTAGGTGCTCTGCACCCCGGGGTCCTGCGGATTGCCCCTCAGTTCCACCGACAGCAGCCGGAAGGACCGGTCAGGGGCCGTCATCCCGGCACCGATCCGGGGCGTCTGGGAGTGGTCCTCCATGAAGGGCGGATCCTCCTCCTTCTTCGGCATGACCACCCGCTGCCCGGCCAGCCGCCGCGACACCTCCTCGATCCGGCGCTCGTCGGGAGCGCCGAGCGCCGCCCCGTCCGCACGGGCCACCAGGACGGTCAGCGGGTCGGAGTCCGGCCGGGCCCCGAAGCTCTCCTCGGAGATCCGCAGCGCGGCCGCCGAATCGTAGGAGGCGGGCAGGAAGCCGTCGTTGCCGGGCTGCGTGGCGCGGAAGACGAACACCTGGCCCAGGATCGTCAGGCCGATGCCCAGCACCGCCCACAGGGCGATCACCTTCCACGGGTTCCTCGTCGAGCATCCCGTCAGGGCGCGGATCACTGTTCTCCTCCGGTCTCTTCCGTGCGGTCCGGCCCGGTCGGCCGGCCGGTCTCCAGACCATCAGCGGCAGGGGCGGAAAACGTCCTGGCGGAGAAGGAGAACGGGGCCGGGACCGCGGTCCGGGATCAGGGCCCGACCAGGACCGGGGTCCCGGTCGGGACCGGTCCCCGCGGACGGTCCCCGCCATGTGGCCCGATGGGAGAATGGAGCCAGGAGGGCGGCCCCACGGCGGTCCGCGGGAAAGGGGCCGGGGAGATGGGCATGCGCGCCGAAAGGCTGACGTGGACGCGCAACGACGCACTGGTGGCGGTCGGAGCGGCGGCCGTGGACCTCACGGGATTCGCCTTCGACACGCAGTTCGAGGGAGCTCCGCTGGGGGTTCCCGCCGCGTTCCTCGTGGTGGCCGCGGCGCTGGCCCTGCTGGCCCGGCGCCGCCACCCGGTGGTGACGCTCGCGGTCGTCCTGGTCCTGGGTGCGGTGGTGAACGTGGCCACCTCGGTCGGCCCGCACTTCGGACTCACCCCGGCCGTCGCCCTGTACTCGGTCGCCGTGGCCTCACGGATCCCCGTGGTGGTGTGCGCCGCGCTCGTGACGCCGCCGCTCGCCGGTCTGGGGCAGGGCGGCCGGCTCCTCGACCCCGGCGCCGGTCTCCTCGCCAACACGGCCGCGACCCTGCTCGTCACCACCACCGGACTCGTCGCCCGGCGCTGGCAGGCGGAGGCCGAGGCCAGGCGGGCCCTGCTCGCCGAACGGGCGGTGGCCGACGAACGCCGGCGCATCGCGCGGGAACTGCACGACATCGTCGCCCACCACATCACCACCATGCAGCTGATGGCCGGCGGGGCCCGGGCCAACCTCGCCCACGATCCGGAGACGGCCCGCGAGGCCCTGGTGACCCTGGAGGAATCCGGCCGGATGGCCCTCGGCGAGATGCGGCAGCTGCTCGACGTCCTGCGCGCCGGGGAAGAACCGGAGACCGCAGTTCCGGCCCCGCAGCCGGGGGCCGCGGACCTGGAACGCATCGTCGCGGAGTCCCGGGCCACCGGGTCGGACACCGAACTCGTCGTCAGCGGCCCCGCCCGCCCGCTCCCGCCCACCGTCGGCCTGACGGTGTTCCGCGTCGTGCAGGAGGCCCTGACCAACGCCCGCAAGCACGCCGGGAACGCGCCGGCCCGGGTACGGCTGACCTACGGGGCGGACGAGGTCGCCGTCGAGGTCTGCGACGAGGGCCCCGCCGACGGCGCCGCCCGGCGCCCGCACCGCGGCGGCGGGTACGGCCTGATCGGCATGCGGGAACGCGTCGCCCTGCACGGCGGCACCCTGGAGGCCGCACCCCGCGAGGAGGGCGGCTTCCGGGTCGCCGTCCGCCTCCCCGTACCGTCGGCCCCCGAGGAAACGATCCACCCGCAGCGAGAGGAACTCCGCCGATGATCCGCGTGCTGATCGCCGACGACCAGCCACTGGTACGGCGCGGCCTGGCCCTGATCCTGGCCCCCGACCCGGACGTCGAGGTCGTCGGCGAGGCCGCGGACGGCGCCGAGGCCGTGGCCCTCGCGCAGGAGCTGCGCCCCGACGTGGTGGTCATGGACATCCGCATGCCCGTCCTCGACGGGGTGGCCGCCACCGGACGCCTGGCCGAAGTCCGGCCCGGATCCCGGGTGCTCGCGCTGAGCACCTTCGACATGGACGAGTACGTGGTCGCCGCCCTGCGCGCCGGCGCCTACGGCTTCCTGCCCAAGGACGTCTCCCCGGAGGAGCTGATCGCCGCCGTCCGCACCGTCCACGCCGGCGAGGCCGCGGTCGCGCCCCGGCTGCTGACCCGGCTGATCTCCACCTACGTAAGGACCGCCCCGCGCGAGCCCCGGCCCGCCCCGGCGGCGCCCGACGGCCTCACACCGCGCGAGCTGGAGATCTGGCGGCTGCTCGCCCGGGGCCTCGACAACGCGGCCATCTCCGCGGAACTGGACATCAGCGTCTCCACCGTCAAGAACCACCTCACCGCCGTCTTCGGCAAGCTGGGCGTCCGCGACCGGGCCCAGGCGGTGATCGCCGCGTACGAAACGGGGCTGGTCGAGGCCGAACGGAGGAGCACTTGATCACCAACTGCCCGCACTGACCCGGAATCCCCCGGGCCCTCGCACCCCTGACCAGCCAGAACACTGGACGATCTGCCGGTGCGCGGGGGGCTCCGCGCATGGCACAGTGCCAGCAGCACAGCCGCCGGACCAGGGAGCCCCCATGCGTGATCCGCACACCGCGCCACCGGTACTCGCCGCGGCGCCCCGGTGCCGGACCGAACCGGGCCCGCCGGCCTCCCCGCTGCCGGCCTGCCCGGAGTGCGCGGACGCGCCGCGGCGGATCTCCTGGCGCCAGCGCCCGGGCGAACCGGTCGTCCTGGTCTTCGACCCCTGCGGCCACCGCTGGACCTCCCCGGCCCCACCCGTCATGGCCGTCACCCTGCCGTAGCCGCACGGCGGCGGGCGGGGCGAACGCCCCCGGGCAGACCTCGTATCCTGCACCTGATCACACCTGTGAGCAGCATCGATGAGCCGGGCAGCGCGACGGGCGCCGGCCGGCGGGAACGGGAGAACCCTGATGGACGTGCAGCACTTCGAGCGGATCACCGCGTTCATCGAGGCCCGGCTGACCCCGCTGTTCGACGCGGAGACCGGCAGCGAGCGCGGCTTCGCGATGGACGACACCTCCCGGGCCCTGCGCGCGCTGCGCAACAGCGTGCTGGAGGCCTCCGCCGTCAAGGGGCTCATCGCGACGCGCGAGACCGCCGAGCCGCTCCTGCGCAAGGTCATCGACCAGTCGGTGGAGCACCACTGGGACGTGCTGCGCGGCATCGCCCGCCAGTGGGAGGACCACGCCGACTTCCAGCGGGAGTTCAAGCGCCACGCGTGGGAGCTCGACGGGGCCCCCGCCTCCGCCTGAGAACGGACGCGCGGCGCGCCCGCCCGCCGGCCGGCTACCGGCTGGGCGCGCCGCCGATCAGGTAGCCGACGCGGCGCTCCAGCCCGCCCCACCGCCGGTCGTGCCGGTACGCCCGCTTGATGGTCCGGGCCCGGGTCCTGGGGCGGTGCCCGTAGAAGCGGCGCGCCCACGGCGAGGCGGGGCGGGCCAGCCGTACCGCCGCGAACAGGGCGATCATGGGGACGACCATCCCGAACACCGCGAGCCGGGGCTTGCCCTTGAACAGGGCCACCGCCGCCAGCAGCAGGTTGAACAGCACGGTGGCGGCGAGGAACAGACGGTTCGCCTGCTGGTCCTCGGTCAGGCCGTCCACGCCCAGCGGCAGGAACCCGCACAGCAGCAGCCCCGCCAGGGCCGAGGTCATGACCACCACCTCGACGCTGAGGGTGCCCTCCTCGGTCCAGTAGACGTCGCTCAGGTGCAGGATCAGCGCGAACTCGTCCAGGACCAGGCCCGTGCCCATTCCGAACAGCACGGCCGCCACCCAGGAACCCCACCCCGTACGGCCGCCCGCGATCGCGGTGAACCCGCCGACGGTCATCAGGACGACCCCGGGGACGCAGTGGTGCACGTGCAGGCCGCCCGGGGTGACGTTGCGGAAGGGGCCCTTGCCGGCCCGGATCATCCGGGTGATGACCCGGGTCACCACGAAGGTCACGACGAACGCCGACAGCGCCAGGAGCAGGGGGAGTTTCCCCGGCTCCAGGATGTTGCGGTACCACCAGTCGCCCATGCCGTCACCCTCCCGGCCCCGGCCGCCCCGCGCACCGCGAGGACCGCCGTTCGGGCGCCCGGGGGAGCGCCCGTCAGGCCTGCGCGTCCGCCGGCTCCGGACGGCCCTGCGCCTCCCGGGCGGCCCGGCGGCGCCGCGCGTCCTCGTCGGTGTCCGCGTCGTAGGAGATCAGCTTCGGCAGCAGCGCGGCCAGCAGCGCCACGGACGCCACGCACGCGAGCCCGCCGCTCCAGAAGGCAGGCCGGGTCCCCGTCCAGCCCGCCATGGTGCCCGCCCGGACCTGCCCGAGCTGCGGGCCGACGCTGTACGAGAGCACCTCGATCCCCGCGAGCCGCCCCCGCAGCTCCTCCGGGATCGTCTGGTTCCAGATCGTGGACCGGCCCAGCGCGCTCAGCATGTCGCCGGCGCCCGCCGCCGCGAGGCACACCAGCACCAGCCAGATGTTCGAGAACCAGCCCGCCGCCGCGATCGCGAGCCCCCACGCGGCGGCCCCGAAGACCACCAGCAGCCCGTGCCGGCGCACCCCCGACACCCAGCCGCTGGTCAGTCCGAGCACCAGCGAGCCGACCGCGCCCGCCGCGTACATCAGGCCCAGGGCCCACACGGCGTCCAGCTCGTCGGCCAGGAACGGGAAGATCGTGTTCGGGAAGGCGAAGAACATCGCAGCCAGGTCGACGGCGTACGTGCCCAGCAGCACGGGCCGGCTCCACGCGTACCGGGCGCCCTCGGCGATGCCCCGGAGCGAGGGCCGCTCCGCGCTCCCGGCCGGCGGTGCCGGGCTGAGCCGCGCGCACAGCACCACCGAGACCGCGAAGCCCGCGACGGTCACCGCGTACGCGGACGCGTAGCCGGCGTACGCCACGACCACGCCCGCCAGAGCCGGACCGGCGATCGCCCCGAACTGGTAGCGCAGCGCGTTGAGCGCGGCGGCCGCGCTCAACTGGTCGTGCGGCACGATCCGCGCCATCAGCGAGTCCATCGCCGGACGCTGGAGGCCCGTCAGCGCCGACACCCCGGCCGCCACCACGTACAGCGGCCACAGCAGCGGATCCGGCAGCAGCGAGTTCACCAGGAGCACCAGCGCGAGCAGCCCGAGCCCGGCCTCCGTCAGCAGGATCAGCCGCCGCCGGTCCACCGCGTCGGCCAGCGCCCCGCCGTACAGCCCGCAGACCACCAGCGGGACCAGCTCCACCGCCCCCATGGCACCGACCGCCAGCGGCGAGTCCGTCAGGTGCTTGATCTGGAGCGGCAGGGCGATCATCGCCATGAAGGAGCCGAAGAAGGTGACCGTCCCCTGGAAGAACAGCAGCCGGAAGTCACGGCTGGACCGCCAGGGGGACAGGTCGGGCAGTACGGAGGACAGACGGGATTTGCTCACGACGGGCCATCCTGCGCCGCCGCCGGACCCCCGGGCAACGCATTTTCTCCCCGGACGGGTCAAAACGGCACCCGGCGCGTGGCAGCGGCCGCCGCCGGTGGCACCCATGGGTCATGCCGCCGGTGTCCCCGTTCCTGCGTACGGCCGCGGCCTACGCCTGGCGCCTGCTGGTCGTCGGCGTGGCCGTCTACGCCGTGTTCTCGCTGCTCGGCCGCTTCCACGAGATCGGGGTGGCGCTCTTCCTCGGGCTCGTCGTGACCGCCCTGCTGTCGCCGCCGACCCGGGGCCTGGCCCGGATCCTGCCCCGCCCCGCGGCCGTCGCCGTCACCCTCGTCGGCAGCACCGTCCTGCTGCTGGGCATCCTCGCGCTGGTCGGCGAGGCGGTGGCGGGGGAGAGCGCCACTCTCGTGCGGGAGTTCCGCGAGGGCCTCGTCAGCATCGAGAAGTGGCTGGAGCGCCCGCCCTTCCGGCTGGACCAGGGAGCCCTCACCGACCTCCAGGCCAAGATCGGCGAGTACCTGTCCACCCACCGCTCGACGCTGCTGAGCACGGCGGTGAGCGGAGCCGGCCACGTGGTGCAGGTGCTCACCGTGCTGGCGCTCGCGGTGTTCTCCTCGGTGTTCTTCCTGCACGGCGGCGGCCGCCAGTGGGCGTGGTTCTGCGCCCAGCTGCCCGAACGGGCGCGCGGGCGCACGGCCCTCGCCGGCAGCGCCGCCTGGCGTACGTTCACCGGCTACACGCACGGGATCGTGCTGGTCGCGGCGACCAACGCGGTGCTCGTCGGGGTGGCGCTGTACTTCCTCGGGGTCCCGCTCGCCCTCCCGCTCGCCCTGCTGGAGTTCTTCGCGGCCTTCGTCCCCCTCGTGGGATCGCCCGTCGCCCTCGCGGTCGCCGCGGTGGTGGCGCTGGCGGCGCGCGGGCCGGTCATCGCGGCGGTGGTGGTCGCGCTGATCGTGGTGATCGGGCAGATCGAGGGGCACCTGCTGCACCCCCTGGTGATGAGCTGGGCCGTGCGCCTGCACCCGCTCGTGGTGGCGGTCTCGGTCATCGCCGGGGCCATCGCGGCCGGGGTGGTCGGCGCGGTGGTCGCGGTCCCGCTGGTGTCGGTGGCCTGGTCGGTCCGCTGCGCCCTGCGCTCCGAGGCCGGCGAGCCCGGGGACGAACCGCGCCCGGAGCGGCCTCCGGAGCCGGAGCCGCGGCCGGAGCCCGGCCCGGACGGCTGATCCGGACGGCTGATCCGGGCCGGCGCGTCTACCGTGGGACGTGGAGGTGGTTGCCATGGCGGAGCACGCCGCCGGTGCGGCGGCGCGGGAGCTGGAGGACGGCCGGCTGCTCAAGGAGCTGGAGACCATCCACCGCACGCGCCACGAGACCCTGCTGCACGGCTCGGACGACGCGCTGGCCACGCACACCCAGCGGCTGAAGGAGCTGGAGGACGAGTACGTCCGCCGCCACCCGCAGCGCGCCCCGACCGCGGGCCGCACCCGCTCCGGAGCCCGGGCCCGCACGGGGAACGAGGGCTGAGCGCGGGCATCACCCGTACGCCCTGACGGACACCAGGGATGAGTCACCTTTGCTTCGAGTGAGACAGATCTGTATCATTCGAGGCGAAGGAGGCTCACCATGGTGCCCGAAGAAGAACTGCTCGACGCCGTCGCACGCGTCCTCGCCGGCGACCACAGCGCGTCGACGGTGCAAATCGCCGCGCGCGTCGGCATCAGCCGCGCCACCCTGAGCCGCCGCTACGCCACCCGCGAGGCCCTCCTCAAGGCCGTGGCCGTCCGGGCCGTCCAGGTCGTCGACGGCCTCCTCGACGCCGTCGACCTCCCCGAGGCCACCGCCGACGCCGCCGCCTTCGACGCGGCGCTCGAGGAACTGGTCGTGGCCCTGCTGCCCGCCGCCCACCTCTACGGGTTCACCTCGCGCGACGCCGGCGTCCTCGCCGACCCCGACGTCCGGGCCGGACTGGAGCGCCAGGACCAGCGCGCCCTGCGCTTCCTCGCCCTCGGCCAGCGGCTCGGCCGGCTGCGCGCCGACCTCCCGCCGTACTGGATCTGGTACTCCCTCTGGGGCCTGCTCGACGCCGCCGCCGAAGGCGTGCGCGAAGGCCACCTCGCGCCCCGCGGGATCGGACACCTCGTCCGGACCTCCTTCCTCGGCGGAGCCCGGCCCCCCTGGCCGGCCGCCGGATCCGAAGCCGGCCCCCACGCCTGACCCTCCGCCCTCCCGGGCACCCGTGCGCTACCCCGAACGGAATCCCATGCACACCCCCACGCAGGACCCTCGCCGCTGGATCGTCCTCGCGATCCTCTCCGGCAGCCTCCTGCTCATCTCCATGGACACCACGATCCTCAACGTGGCCTTCCCCTCGCTCGTCGCCGACCTCCGGCCCGGCGCCGTGCAGCAGCTGTGGATCATCGACGTCTACGCCCTCGCCCTGTCCGGACTCCTCGTCACCGCCGGCGCCCTCGGCGACCGCTGGGGCCGCAAGCGGCTGCTGATGGCGGGCTTCGGCATCTTCTCCGCCGCCTCGCTGATCGCCGTGCTCTCCACCGAGGCCTGGCACCTGATCGCGGCCCGCGCCCTCCTCGGCGTCGGCGGCGCGGCCATCATGCCCGCCACCCTCTCGATCCTGCGCAGCGTCTTCACCGACGCCAAGGAGCGCGCCTTCGCCCTCGCCGTCTGGGCCGCCGTGTTCGGCGGCGGCATGGCCTTCGGCCCCGTCGTCGGCGGCCTCCTCGTCCAGGACCTCGGCTGGCACTCCGCCTTCCTCCTGAACCTCCCCGTCGCCGCCGTGATCGTCGCCGCCGGCCTGCGCTACCTGCCCGAATCGCGCGCCCCGCGCGGCGACGGCGCCTGGGACTGGTGGGGCGTCGGGCAGTCCGTCGTCGGCATGCTCGCCCTCGCGGGCGGCATCAAGCAGCTCGGCAAGAGCGGCGTCGCCGACCCGCTGCCCTGGGCCCTGCTCGCCCTCGCCGCCGTCGCGCTCACCGTCTTCGTCCGCCGCCAGCTGCGCCTGGACAACCCGCTGCTCCAGGTCCGGCTCTTCGCCAAGCCCGCCTTCAGCGTCGCCGCCACCGCGATCTTCCTCCCGATGGTCGGCATGGGCGCGATCCTCTTCCTCGTCACCCAGTGGTTCCAGTACGGGCAGGGCTACACCCCGCTGGAGGCCGGACTGCGGCTGCTGCCCGCCCCGCTCGCGCTGATCTGCGCGTCGATGGTGGCCCCGGCACTCATGCAGCGCTACCCGATCCGGCACGTGCTGGGCGCCGGACTCGTGGTCCTCGCGGCCGGCATGGCGATGCCCTGGACCGTCCAGCAGTTCACCGAGCTCGGCTACCCGGCCTTCGCGGCCGGTCTGACCGTGATGGGGCTGGGCGCAGGCGTCGCCACCACGGTCGCCTCCGTCACCCTGGTCTCCGCCGCCCCCGCCGACCAGGTCTCCAGCGCCGCCGCCATCGAGGAGACCTGCTACGAACTGGGCTCCGCGATGGGCGTCGCCATCCTCGGCAGCACCGCCGCCGCCCTCTACCGGGGCAACCTGCCGGTGCTGGACCTGGACGGCCCGGCCGCGAGCGCCGTACGGGACTCGGTCGGCGAGGCGGCGCACACCGCCGAGCGGCTCGGCGGCGCGGTCGGCCAGGCCCTCATGGAGACCGCCACGCACGCCTACACCCTGGCGATCACCCCGGCCTTCCTGATGGCCGGAGCCCTGGCGGTCGCCGCGGCGGCCACCACCTGGACCCTGATCCCGCGCGACCTCCAGCCCACCGAGAACCACTGACCCCCGGCCCCGCTCCCGGCGACACCCCTAACAAGGGGGCGCCGGGAGCGGGGCCAGGTGCGCCGGGGCCGCCGGCGCCGGGCCCAGAGTGGTCGTGCCCGGCGCCGCGCGGTGCCCGAGCCCGGTGCGGTAGGCGTCCATCGCCGCCTCCGTACGCCCCTCCCTGCGCAGCAGGTCGCCCAGCAGCCGGCACAGGTCCGCCAGGTCCCCGCCCGCCCCGCTCCGCTCCAGCAGGGCCAGCGCCCGTACGTAGTGCTCCTCGGCCGCCTCGGTCTCCCCGCGCTCCTCGGCGATCAGCCCCAGCAGCCGGTGCGCGCCGCCCGCGTGCACCGCCCCCGGGCCCGAACCCTCCTCCAGCAGCCCCGAGACCAGCTCGGCAGCCTCCTCGTACCGGCCCAGGCGGCGCAGCACATCGGCCAGCTCCACCTCCACCTGCGCGGTGTAGAGCGCCGCCCGGCGCGCCGACAGCATCTCCCGGGCGGTCCGCAACTCCCGCTCCGCGGCGGCCAGTTCCCCGTGCTGGGCCTGGACGTAGCCGCGCATCCAGTGGCAGTGCGCCAGATCGGTCCGCAGCCGCAGCTGCCGGTAGACCGCCTGGGCCTTCGCGAGCGAGGCGTCGGCGTCGGCCACCCGGCCCTCGGCGAGGAAGGTCCGCGCCACCTGCCGGTGCATCCCCGCCACCAGCGCCGGATCCCCGACCCGGGGCGCCAGCGCGAGTGCCAGCTCCGCCGCGTGGGCCGCGCGGGCGTGGGCGCCCATGTCGATGTACGGGCCGATGACCGCCGAGTACAGCAGCACCAGCGCCTCCGGGTCGCCGAGCCCGCCCGCGTTCAGCGCGTCGATCGCCGACTCCAGCAGGTAGCAGGCGTACCGCAGCTCCCCGGCCAGCAGGTGGGCGACCGCCCGTCCCCGGATCGGCCGGGCCCGGCGGGGCAGCGGCTGGTCCGCCAGCAGCAGCTCCGCCGCCTCGAAGTGCCCCGCCGCGGCGGTCAGTTCCCCGGCCTCCAGCGCGCAGTCCCCGAGCCCGAGCAGTGCCTCGGCCCGCTCGTCGGCCAGGCCCAGCCGCTCCGCCCCGGCCAGCAGCCGCCGGTACTGCTCCGCGGCCTCCTGCGCCGAGCCGGTGGCCAGGGTGCGCTGGGCGTCGGTCAGGGCCAGCCGCAGCTCGGTGGCCAGATGTGCCGGACGGCCCGTGGCGAGTTCCTCGTACGAGGTGCCGAGCCGGCCGGCGAGGAAGCGCAGCGCGGTCTCGGAGGGCCTCACCTTGCCGGACTCCAGGGTGGACACGTACGCCGGGGTGTACGCGGGCTCCGCCAACTGCCGCTGCGTCAGTCCGCGTTCGGCCCGCATCCGCTGCACGCGGCGTCCGATCTCGGCCGGTTCGTCCATGGAATCTCCCCGTTGTCGCCCTCGGTACCTCAACTCCCCAGTATCGAGGGGGAGTCGGCCATTGCGCGCGGCCCGGCGCGCAGCCTAGTTTAAGCAGCTGATTCAGCAGATTTAATCCACTGCTTAACAGACCGCCCGACTCCTTTACCCCACGGAGGACTTCATGAGGCGAACCGTCCGGCCGGCCCCGCGCCCGGCCCGGCGAACGGCCCCGCGCACCGCCCTGCGCGCGGTGCTCGCCGCGGCCTGCGCGAGCGCCGCGCTGCTGGCCGCCGCCACCGCGCCCGCGGAGGCCGCCGACCCGCCCCGCCCGGCCGGCGTCCGCGTCGAGATACCCGGTCCGGAGCAGGGCGGTGACGCCGGATCCGGCCACGCCCTGGTGCCCGCCGCCGGGCGCGCCAAGGCCGCCCCCCGCCTCACCGAGGCCGCCCGCGCCGCCGACGGCCAGGTCACCAAGATGATCGACAACGGCCCCACCGCGGACCGGCTCGACGTGGTCGTCATCGGCGACGGCTACACCGCCGGCGAACTCGACCGGTTCCACGCCGACGCCCGCGCCAAATGGGCCGAGGTCACCGCCGTCGAGCCCTACACCACCTACCGCGACCTCTTCAACGTCTGGACCGTGGACGCCGTCTCCGCCCAGTCCGGGGTCTCCGGCGACCCGGGCCGGGACACCGTCCGGGACACCGCCCTCGGCTCGTACTTCTGGTGCGAGTCCATCGAACGGCTGCTGTGCGTGGACCAGCCCAAGGTGGACGCGTACGTGGCCAAGGCGCCCGCCGCGGACCTGGTCATCGTCCTCGCCAACAGCGCCAAGTACGGCGGCGCGGGATACAACGAGCCCAGTCCCACCCTCGGCTACGAGGGCATCTCCACCGCCTCCGCCGGCCACCCCAAGTCAGGCCAGGTCGCCATCCACGAGACCGGCCACTCCCTCGGCAAGCTCGCCGACGAGTACTTCTACCCGGGCGTCCCCGGCTACGAGAAGTACACCGGCACCGAGCCCGCCGACCCCAACACCTCCACCCTCGACGCCTCCCGGATGGCGGCGGAGCGGACCAAGTGGTACCGCTGGCTCGGCGAGACCTCGCCCGACGGCGGCACCGTCGGCGCCTACGAGGGCGGCGGCTACTACGTCACCGGCCTCTACCGCCCCACCGACAACTCCCTGATGCGGGTCCTCGGCAAGCCCTTCAACCTGCCCGGGGTCGAGGCCATGACCACCGGCTTCCACCGGCACGCCCGACTGGCCACCCCGCTCACCCCCACCGACCGCACGCTGCGGCTGCGGCACACCGCCAAGGTCGCCGTCCCCCGGCTCCACGGGCCCGACGGAAGGCAGTTGGAGGTCCGCTGGTACCTCGACGGCCGCGAGCTCAAGCGGCTCGCGGGACGCACCGAGGTCCGGGTCGCCGAGCTGTGGCTGCTCGACCTGCGCGGCCACAGGCTGTCGGTGTCCGTGGCCGACCGCACCCCCTCGGTCCGCGACCCCGAGGCCGCCCGCGCCCTGACCTCCACGCTCGCCTGGGAGGTCCGCCTCTGACGGCCCGCCCTCCCTACGGGGTAAGGGACTTGGCGGAGGCCTGCGAGTCCCAGAGCGCGCAGTGGTGCGCGGCGCCCGCGTCGACCGGGCGGATCCCGCCCGGTCCCGGCGCCAGCTCCAGCACCGAGGGGGCGCCCGCCGAGAACCGGGGCCAGGCGGGAGCGCCCGGAACCTCCGGCGCGCCGGTGCGGGCGAACTGCGTCCAGTAGCCCGTCATCCGGTCGGACAGGGCGCGCTGCGGCCCCGCCAGCGGGACGGTCGCGAACAGGTAGGGCAGTTCGAAGCCGTGCGCCGCACCGAACGGGAAGCCCGGGAGCTCGGGCAGCCCCAGGAAGTTCGGCGCCCCGGCGTCCGCGAAGAGATAGCCGTACGCCGGCACGTGCCGGGCCAGCGCCCGGCCGTCCCGCAGCGTCGGGCAGGTGAAGGAGGCGTCGGAGAGCAGGGCGGCCCAGGCCAGCGCGGGCGTCGCGTACGCGCCCGCCGGATGGGCCGCCTCCACCTCGGGGGCCTTCGCGCCGAAGGAGGCCCGCAGCCGCTCGCGGTAGCCCGCCTCGCCCTCCACCGGGTAGACCTTCAGGGCCTGGGAGAGGAAGAGCCGCATCTCGTCGCGGTTGCCGCCCAGCACCACCGGTACCCGGTGGAACCGGCCCGCCGCCAGTGCCCGGACCGGTTCCAGCGGCAGCAGCGCGTTGCCGTACGCGACCCCGGAGAACCGCTCCATCAGCTCGGGCGTCAGCAGCCGGCCCGTGTCCAGGGCCCGCAGGCAGTCCAGCACCCGGCCCTCCGGCCGGCCGCCGCAGCCGAGGGCGGCGGCCGCCGCCGTGCCGGCCGTGACCGTACGCTCCTGCGGCACGAAGGGCTCGTACGTCCCCGTCGCGGGCAGCAGCGCGTTCGGCGGCATCGTCGTCGAGCAGGAGCCG
The DNA here is from genome assembly GCF_045160885.1 of Streptomyces sp. NBC_00158. Lineage (NCBI taxonomy): Bacteria > Bacillati > Actinomycetota > Actinomycetes > Kitasatosporales > Streptomycetaceae > Streptomyces > Streptomyces sp. NBC_00158. The sequence continues at coordinate 434,945 of NZ_CP108161.1, read as the reverse complement.
CTCTGCACGACCGCCCGGTGGAAGAGGCCCGCCGAGGCGGGGGAGACCAGGTGCGCGCAGACGCTGAGCCCGCCCGCCGACTCCCCGAAGACGGTGACCCGCCCCGGATCACCGCCGAACCCGGCCGCGTTGGCCCGCACCCAGCGCAGCGCCGCCTGCTGGTCGGCGAGCCCGAAGTCCGGGGCGCCGCCCAGTTCGGGGTGGCCGAAGAAGCCGAAGACGCCGAGCCGGTAGTTGACGGTGACCACCACCACGTCGCCCGCCGCCACCAGCGGCTCCGGCCGGTACGCGTCCCCGGAGCCGTAGCGGAATCCGCCGCCGTGGAACCACACCATCACCGGCCGCGCCGGCCCGGGCCCCGCCGGGGCGGTGACGTTCAGGAACAGGCAGTCCTCCGAGCCCTCCGGCCCGCCCGGCCCGAACGCCGGCAGCTGCGCGCACCGCGCGCCCGGCGCCCCGGCGTCGAGCACCCCCGCCCGCTGCGGCGCGGGCCGCGGCGGCCGCCAGCGCAGCGGACCGGTCGGCGCCGCCGCGTACGGGATCCCGTCGAAGGTGTCGTACGTCCCGTGCGCGCGGCCCCGTACGGGCCCCTCGGCGGTCCGTACGACCGGCCGCTCGCCGGCCCCGGCCACCGCCACGGCGGCGGGCGGCCCCGAACCGGCGGCGCAGAGCATCAGCAGGACCAGCGCGGGCAACAGCGCGCGCAGCAGCCCGCGCTGGACGCGCCCGCTGCGGGCAGGACGGGGATCCGGCACGGCTGCGGCCTCCTCGACGGGTCGGTCCGGCCACTGTGCGCGCCCCCGTCACCCCCGGCCCGCCTTGGCCCCCGGCGTGTCCGGCGCCCACCGGGGACACGCCGGGGAGCACCCCGTTTGCCCGCCCCGAATGGCGCAGTCGGGGCCGGTGCCGCTGAATGTAACAAAGCGTGCGATTCCCATGACGCACGATGACCGGCGCGCGATGTGTAGACCCGCGCGTCGGCGAACGGAGCTTTCCATGAATGACCCCAGCACCCTCGCGGCGACGGACCACGGCGACCGCGACGGGCTCCCCGCCACCCCGCACCCGCATCCCACCGACGGCCCCGCCGCCCCCGCGCCCCCCACCTCCGCGCCCCCGCCCCCCGACGCCGCCCCGGGCCGGCCGTCCGCCGGCCCCGCCCCCGCGGGCCAGGACCCCGGCACCGGCCCCGAACCGCACCCCGAACCGCACCCCGAGCAGATCCGCACCCTGCTGGAGACGGCCGCCACCTGCCGGCCCGTCGAGGAGGTCACCGCGCTCGTCAGCCTCCTCAAGGAGTCCGGCCGGCTCGACAGCCCGGGGCACGACGCGCTCCGCGCGGCCGCCGTCACCCGGCCCGTCGACGACGTCCGCCACATGGTCGCCCTCATGGGCGAGCACCCCCTGGAGGAGGCCGAGGCCGACATCACCCTGCGGGCGGCGGCCGTCGGCCGGCCCATCGAGGACGTGGCCCTGCTGGCCAGCATCCTCGGCCCCGACGGCACCCCCCGCGCGGACCGGCCCCCCGCGCGGGCGGCCCAGCCGCCGCCACCGCAGGACCCGCCCGCGGCGGCCCCCGCCCCGCCGGAACCGGTGCGCGCCCCCGCCCCGCCGGCGCCCGTGGCCGTCGCCGCGCCGGCCCCGCCCGAGGAGGACCGGGCAGCGCCCGCCGAGCCGGACCGGGTCCGGGCCGCCGGGCCGGCGCCGGGCGCGCTGGGCCACGTACTGCGCTGGCCGACCGCCGCCGCACTGCTGCTGTGCGGAGTCCTCCACCTGCCCGGCAACCTGGCCCGGCCCCCGGCGCCCGAGTCCCTGGCACCCCTCGCGGTGTCCCTGCTCTGCCTGGCACTCGGAGCCCTGCTGGCCGTACGCGACACCGCGGCGGTCTGGCGGGCCGCGGCGGTGGCGGCGCTCGCCGTGGTCACCCTGCACGTCGTGGGCGGCCTGGTGTTCTTCGACCCGCTCGACGGTGCGCTCGGCGGCCCGTACGAGTGGTCCGGGGTCACCGCCGTGCTCTGCGCGGGCGCCGCGGCCGTCCTGGCCGGCCTGGCCCTCAAGTACCGCCGCCCGTCCGCCGGCACGGGAGGCTGACCGGTACCGGACACCCGGCAGGGCCCCGGCCGCTCACCGCGCGGCCGGGGCCCTGTGCCGTTCGGGCCACGTGCGCGTGAGCCTGACGCCGCCTCGCGTTCCGGGGGCCTAGCGTGGCCCCATGACGAGCGATCAGGACCTTCGACGTCGAGCGGCCGCGGTGCTCTGCGCGGCGGCGGCGCTGATGGGACCGGTTGCCCCGGCCGGAGCGTCCGCCGCGCCGCCCCCGCGGCCCGGCGAGCTCGTCTACGTCGCCGACCTCAACTCCGACACGGTGTCCGTAGTCGACGGCGCCACCGGCACGGTGCTGGACGCCGTCCCCGTCGGGGACGGCCCGGACAGCGTGGCCGTCAGCCCGGACGGCTCCCGCGCCTACGTCACCGATTCCGCGGCGGACACCGTATCGGTGATCGACACCCGCACCAGGACGGTCGTCGCGACCATCCCCGTCGGGGACGAACCGAGCAGGGTGACGGTCTCGCCCGACGGCCGGACCGTCTACGTCGCCAACGTGAAGTCGGACGACGTGTCGGTGATCGACGCCCGTGCCCGTGCCGTGACCGACACCATCGCGGTGGGCGGTGCCCCGCTGGGGGTGGCGGTGTCGGCCGACGGGTGCACCCTGTACGTCGCCAACGCCGCGACCGACACCGTCTCGGTGGTCCGGACCGCCACCGCGGAGGTCACCGGCACCATCCCCGTCGGCGGCGGACCGACCGCCCTGGTCCTCACCCCCGACGGCCGTCACCTCTACGTCTCCAACCTGACCTCGGACGACGTCTCGGTGGTCGACGTCCAGGAAGGCGCGGAGACGGACCGCATCCCGGTCGGGGACCGGCCCGCCGGCATCGGCGTGCGGCCCGACGGCCGCCGGGTGTACGTCGCCGACATCGGCTCCGGAACCGTGTCCGTGATCAGCACCCGCGACCGCGCCGTCACGGAGACCGTCCCCGTCGGAGACGGCCCCAACGGCCTGGCCGTCAGCCCGGACGGCTCCCGGGTCCACGTGGGCAACTTCGACTCGGACACCCTGTCGGTCATCGACACCGCCACGGCCCGAGTGACGGACACGGTGGCCGTGGGCGACGGACCGACCGGCGTGGCGGTCGCACCGCGGCAGAAGAGCTGACGGAAACCCCCTAGGGACGGGCGTCCATGCGGTGGATGAGCCGGCCGTCGGGGCCGAAGACGTCGATGAAGTAGCCCTTCTTGAAGGACGCCCCCTCCTTCGTCGTCAGGTGGGCGGTGACCGAGGTGTTCTGCCGGCGGAAGATCGCGTCCTCCTGATCCGGGTTGCGGGTCCGGATGACCACCCGGGGCACGCCTTCCGGCCCCTCCTCGACCTGGATCCCGTACACGTCCGGATCCCCGCCGGCCGCCCGGTAGCGCTCGGCCAGGGCCGCGGCGTCCCGGGGAGCGGCCGTGGCGGTGGACGTCGGCCCGGGCACGACCTGCTTCGGGGGTTCCTCCGCGCAGCCCGCCAGCAGCACGGCTCCCGCCACCGCCGTCAGTGCCGCGCGGGCACCCCGTCGTAATGTGTGCCCCATCGCCAACTCCCCTGATCGGTAAGGAATTCGACGACCCTACGCGAGGCCCGCCGCGCCGCGGAGGCCGACCCGGCCGGGGAGCTGCACACCGGCCTCCCGTTCCACCCGTACACCGGCTTCAGCCGGTCCAGGCGAGGAGCCGGTCGGCCGGCCAGGTGTTGACCACCCGGTCCTGCGGCACCCCGCACTCCACCGCCCGTGCGCAGCCCAGGATCTGCCAGTCCAGCTGGCCCGGGGCGTGCGCGTCGGTGTCGACCGCGAAGAGGGTGCCCGCCGCGACGGCCAGCCTCAGCAGCCGCCGGGGCGGGTCGAGGCGCTCGGGGCGGCTGTTGATCTCCACGGCCGTCCCGGACTCCGCGCAGGCCGCGAAGACCGCCTCGGCGTCGAATGCGGACTCGGGGCGGGTCCGGCCCGTCACCAGCCGCCCCGTGCAGTGCCCCAGGACGTCCATCAGCGGGTTCCGGACTGCCTTGAGCAGCCGTCGCGTCATCGCGGGCGACTCCATCCGCAGCTTGGAGTGGACGGATCCCACCACCAGGTCGAGCCGCTCCAGCAGCTCCGGCTCCTGGTCGAGCGAGCCGTCGAGGAGGATGTCGCACTCGATGCCCGTGAGCAGCCGGAACGGGGCCCACCGCGCGTTCAGTTCGGCCACCGCCTCCAGCTGTTCGCGCAGCCGCTCCGGCGACAGCCCCCGGGCGACCTTCAGGCTCGGCGAGTGGTCCGTCAGCACCGCCCACTCGTGCCCCAGTTCCGCGGCGGCCCTCCCCATCGCCTCGATCGGGCTCCCGCCGTCGGACCAGTCCGAGTGCAGGTGGCAGTCCCCGCGCAGGGCGGCGCGCAGCGCGTGGGCGGCGGGCGGCGCGGGCGGGCCCTGCGGCATCGCGGCGGCCTCCTCCTCCAGGGCGCCCAGGTACTCGGGGATCCGGCCGGCCAGCGCCTCGCGCACCACCTCGGCGGTCTTCGGGCCGATGCCCCGGACCGCCTCCAGGGAACCGGCCGAGGCGCGCTCGGCGGTCTCCCGCCCGCCCAGCCGCGCCACGGCCGCCGCCGCCGTGCGGAAGGCCCGCACCCGGTAGGTCGGTGCCTGGGCGCGCTCCAGCAGGAACGCGATCCGGTCCAGTGCCGCCACCGGGTCCATGGCGCACCTCCTCCCGGACCCAGTCTCCCCGCGGCTGCGGGGACCGGCGAGCGGACCCGTCAGCCCGCGCCGTCCTGCGGCCCGGGCGGCGCGACCCGCTCCGTCAGGGTGAACAGGGCGCCGTCCGGGTCGCGCAGCAGCAGGGAGCGCTCGGTGCCGTCCGTGGTCACCACCGACACGGTGCGCCCGCCGAGGTCGAGGGCGGAATCGACCGCGGCGTCCAGGTCCGCCACCCGGAAGTGCACGTGCCAGCGGGGCCGTGTGTGCGGGGCGTAGGCCCCCTGTTCCACGGGGCCGCTGTCCAGCCGGGCCACGGGCTCCCCGCCCTGCCGCAGCACGACCCGCTCCTCCTCGTACGAGACCTCGCAGCACCCCTCGCGCCCGGTGGCCCACTCCAGGACCTCGCCGTAGAACAGCGCGGCGTCGAAGGCGTTCCGGGTCCGCAGCTCCAGCCAGGCCGGGGCCGGTCCCACGCCGACGCGCCAGCCGGAGGAGACGGGGCCCTGCCAGACCCCGAACACCGCGCCGTCCGGGTCGGCGACCAGCGCGGCGCGACCGCCCCCGGGGAAGGAGACCGGTCCCACCGCCACCGTGCCGACGCGCTCGCGGATCCGGGAGGCCGCCACGTCCACGTCGTCCACCGCGAAGTACGGGGTCCAGGCCACGGCCACCGCCAGGTCGGTGGCCAGCGCCCCGATCCCGGCGACCGGTACGCCGTCCATCACGGCCACCGAGAAGGCCGAGCCCAGCCGGGCCCGGCGGAAGCTCCATCCCACGACCGCCGCGTAGAAGCGCTGGGACGCCTCCAGGTCGCGGGCCATCAGACTCACCCAGCAGGGGGCCCCGAAGACGTCCTTCGCAGAAATTTCCACACCACAAGGAGTAGCGTCCGCGCCCCCTCGCCGCAGCGCAGGCGCGCCCGGGTCACCACCAGTACGCGGGGTACCTCGGGGCGGTGCGGCGGATGCGGGACCCGGCGTAACCGGTGAGGACCAGCAGCACGGTCGACCCGAACAGCAGCGGGACGAACCGGGCGGGCGCCGGGCTCTGGAGCACGGTCACCACGGCGGTGGCCACCGCGGGGGAGTGCGGGGTGCGGGCCAGCGTCAGCAGGGCCAGGGTCAGGCCGGCCGCCAGGGCCGCCGCCCAGGCGCTGCTGCCCGCCGAGGCCAGTACGGCGAATCCGGCGGCTGCGCCGATCAGGTGGCCGATGACCACCCCGCGCGGCTGGGCCAGCGGCAGGGTGGGGGCGCTGTGCACCAGCGCGGCGCTCGCGGCCAGCGGGGGTATCAGCACCGGCTCGTGGATCATCGCGCCGATCCCGACGAGGGCCAGCAGCACGGTGGTGGCGGCGCTGACGCTGTGGACGGCGGCGGCCGCGCTCGGCCGGGCGGGGGCCCGGGGGGTGATCAGGCGCCGGCGCGGGGAGGGGACCCGGGCGGGGGCGGGGGCGTCGGATGTCACCGCGGTGACGGTGGTGGTGCTGGGGTGCATGCGGAGGCAGGTTTCCGGTACGGGCGGGGCAGGGAGGCAGGAGCGGCAGTGCCCGGACGGTGATCGACCGTCGGCCGGGCCTCGCGTCCGATCCGGGTGAGGACGGAGCAATCCGGACACGACCCTATCGTCCGGTCCTCCGGCGGGGGCCGCCGGGGTGTGGCGGGAGGGACTGCGGGCAGTCGGAGCACAAAGAGCGGATCGGCCGGAAACGGTCGGCGGTGATCGTGTATGACTGCGGAGGCACGAGCTTGCGGCAGGGAAGGACCAGCAATGACGACTCACCCCCATCTCGCCGGGATCCTCACGGACCTCGACGCGGTGATCGCCGAAGCCCCCGCCGACGCGACCGGCGCCCTGTGGCGGCTGACCGGAACCGGGCGCGGCCTGGACTCCAACCTGATCCGGCTGCCTCCCGGAACGGTCATCGCGGAGCACGCCGAGCCCGCCCTCGACGTCCTGCTCGTCGTGGTGGAGGGCGGCGGCCGGATCGACACCGAGGACGGCCCGCACCGGCTGCGCCCGCACACCGCCTGCTGGCTCGCCCGCGGCGCCCGGCGCTCCCTGACCGCCGGCCCGCAGGGGCTGACGTACCTCACCGTCCACACCCGGCGCCCCGGTCTCGGCATCGGCACCGCGGGGCGGGCGGCGGGCACCGCCGAGGGCGGGGAGACGGCGTGCCTGCTGCACCGGGTGTGCCCCGACTGCGGCCGGCTCGCCACGGAGTCCGGCGCCCGCTACTGCTCCCGCTGCGGCACCGCCCTCCCGGACTGAACCCGCCCGGCCCCGCCGGACGCCGTCGAGCCTGCCGGATACCGCCCGGCCCCGCCGGACGCCGCCGAGCCCGCCGGACGCCGCCGAGCCCGCCGGACGTCGCCCGGCCCCGCCGGACACCGGGAGCGCCGGGGACCCCGCCCGGCCCGCCGGACGCCGCCGAGCCCGTCGGCCCGTGCCCGGACCCGCCGGATGCCGGGAGGCCCGGGCCGGTCAACGGCGGCGGGTCCGTCACCCCGTCCGGCCCGCGCGCCGCCGTTCGACGGTCCCGGACGCTTGCCGGCCCCTACGCTCGGAGCGGACACCCGGCTCCCTTCCCGGAAGGCAGGTCCCCATGCCCGGCACCAGCACCCAGGTTCCCGTCATCGACCTCGGGCCGTGGCGCTCCGGCGACCCCGCCGCCCGCGCCCGGACCGCCGCCCGCGTCGACGAGGCGCTCCGCGCGGCCGGCTTCCTGCTGGTCACCGGGCACGGGGTGGACCCGGGGCTGCCCGGCCGGATCCGGGAGGCCGCCCGCACCTTCTTCAGGCTGCCGCAGGGGACGAAGGAGCCGTACGCCGTCCGCGTCGGCGGCCGCGGCTGGCTCGGCCCGGGCGCCGAGGCCAACAGCTACGCGGAGGGGACGGCCTCGCCGCCCGACCTGAAGGAGTCCTGGTCCTGGGCGGCCGAGGACCCGACCGGGGTGCCCTCGGTGGACGCCGAGTGGTTCCGCCCCAACACCTGGCCCGCCGAGGTGCCGGGGCTGCGGCCGCCGGTGGCCGAGTACCTGGCCGCGATGCGGGCCCTCTCGGACGAACTGCTGGAACTGCTGGCCGTCGCCCTCGGCCTGCCCGAGGACCACTTCACCCGCCACACCGGCCATCCCACCTGGGGGTTCAACGTCAACTGGTACCCGGGCACCGAGGTGACCGGCGAGCCGCTGCCCGGCCAGTTCCGCATCGGTCCGCACACCGACTTCGGCACCGTGACCGTCCTCGACCGGGAGCCCGGCGCGGGCGGCCTGCAGATCCACACCGACGAAGGGGGCTGGGAGGACGCCCCCTGGGAGCCGGGGGCGCTCACCGTGAACATCGGCGACCTGCTGGCCCGCTGGACCGGGGACCGCTGGCGGGCCGGCCGCCACCGGGTGCTGCCGCCGCCCGCGCACGCCCCGGCCGAGGAGCTGCTCTCCCTGGTCTACTTCTACGAGTGCGACGCGCACACCCGCGTCGAGTCCCTGCCCGCCCCGGTCGGCAGGGTGGCGCACGAGCCGGTCGACTCGCACCTCTACCTGCGCGCGAAGCTCGACGCCATCACGGTGCCCTGACAGCGGCCCGGCCCGGCCCGGTCCGGGCGGGCCCGATTACCCCTGGTCGGACCCCGTTCGGCAGGATGTGCGCATGACCGAGATCCGCACCCCCCGCCTCCTCCTCCGCCGCTGGACCGACGACGACCTCGTCCCGCTCTCGGAGATCAACGCAGACCCGGACGTGATGCGCTGGACCGGCGACGGTTCCGGGCTCGACCTGGAGCAGACCGCCGACGCCATCGAGCGCTGGGAGGAGGAGTGGGACGACGAGGGCTTCGGCCTGTTCGCCGTCGAGCTCCTCGCCTCCGGCGAGCTGATCGGCGCGGTCGGCCTGTCCGCCGCCGACGACCTGCCCGAGACGCGGCACCAGGTGCAGATCAGCTGGCGCCTCGGCCGGGCCTTCTGGGGCCAGGGCTACGCCTCCGAAGCGGCCCAGGCGGCCCTGGAGTTCGCCCTCCAGGACCGGGGCCTCGGCCGTGTAGTCGCCGTCAACCGGGTCGGCAACGAGGAGTCCGCGAACGTGATCCGCAAGCTCGGCATGGAGAGCGACGGGGAGACCTCCGAGCCGGAGACCGGGGCCCGGGTCACCCTCCACAGCATCGATCTCACCGAGTACGAGGCCTGAGCCGCCTCAAAGTCCGACTTTGGAACCCCATAAGATCCGGTTATGGGGTCATAACCCGGGGGCGGGTGCCGGGTTAGGGTGGCCTTAGTTTAGGGTTTCCTTGATCAGTCAGATTGTCGGTCGAAGGGAACCCAGTCATGCCTCGCTCTCTGCGGGTAGCAATCGTCGGCGCCGGCCCCGCCGGTATCTACGCGGCCGACGCGCTGCTGAAGTCCGAGGCGGCGGCCGACCCCGGCGTGTCCATCGACCTCTTCGAGCGGATGCCCGCACCCTTCGGCCTGATCCGTTACGGCGTGGCCCCCGACCACCCGCGGATCAAGGGCATCATCACCGCCCTGCACCAGGTGCTCGACAAGCCGCAGGTCCGCCTGTTCGGCAACGTCGACTACCCGAACGACATCTCCCTCGACGAGCTGCACGCCTTCTACGACGCGGTGATCTTCTCCACCGGCGCCACCGCGGACCGCGCGCTCAGCATCCCGGGCGTGGACCTCGACGGCTCCTACGGCGCGGCCGACTTCGTCTCCTGGTACGACGGGCACCCCGACGTGCCGCGCACCTGGCCGCTGGAGGCCGAGAAGGTCGCCGTCCTCGGCGTCGGCAACGTCGCGCTCGACGTCGCCCGCATCCTCGCCAAGACCGCCGACGAGCTGCTCCCGACCGAGATCCCGCCGAACGTGTACGAGGGCCTCAAGGCCAACAAGGCCCTGGAGGTCCACGTCTTCGGCCGCCGCGGCCCGGCCCAGGCGAAGTTCAGCCCGATGGAGCTGCGCGAGCTCGACCACTCGCCCAACATCGAGGTCATCGTCAATCCCGAGGACATCGAGTACGACGAGGGCTCGATCGCCGAGCGGCGCAAGAACAAGCAGACCGACATGGTCGCCAAGACCCTGGAGAACTGGGCGATCCGCGACATCGGCGACCGCCCCCACAAGCTGTTCCTGCACTTCTTCGAGTCCCCGTCCGAGATCCTCGGCGAGGACGGCCGGGTCGTCGGCCTGCGCACCGAGCGCACCGAGCTCGACGGCACCGGCAACGTCAAGGGCACCGGGCAGTTCACCACCTGGGACGTCCGGTCCGTCTACCGGGCCGTCGGCTACCTCTCCGACGAACTGCCCAAGCTGCCCTGGGACGTGGACTCCGGCACGGTGCCCGACGAGGGCGGCCGCGTCATCGAGAACGGCGAGCACCTCGCGTCGACGTACGTCACCGGCTGGATCCGGCGCGGCCCGATCGGTCTGATCGGCCACACCAAGGGCGACGCGAACGAGACCGTCGCCAACCTGCTGGCCGACCACGCGGAGGGGCGCCTGCTCACCCCCGCCACCCCCGAGCCGGAGGCGGTCGAGGCCTTCCTCGCCGAGCGCCGGGTCCGCTACACGACCTGGGACGGCTGGTACAAGCTCGACGCCGCCGAGAAGGCGCTGGGCGAGCCGCAGGGCCGTGAGCGCGTGAAGATCGTGGAGCGCGAGGAGATGCTCGGCGCGAGCGGCGCCTGAGACGACCTGTGGGGCCCGCCGTCGGCGGGCCCCACAGGCGTGTCCGGGGTCAGTCCCGGATCGCGGTGATCTTCCTGGTGGCCAGGTCGGCCTGCACGTGGACCGTGGTGGTGGTGTTGCCGCTCCACGTCAGGGTGACCGCGGCGTTGGTCTTGCCCATCCCGCTGTCGACGGACGTCACCTTCCACTTGAGCGGCACGTTCTGGGCGCGCAGCACCCCGTCCGCGTGGTTGGCGTCCTCCCACTGCCGCAGTTCCCGCCGCAGGGGCTCCGAGAGGTAGGACTCGCGCAGCCGGTCGGCCGTCGCGCCGTCCCCGTCGTACACCGCGTCGACGTACGCGCCGTAGAAGTCGGCGATCCGGGTGAAGGCCGCCTCCGGGCTGCCGGAGACGGACGGCGGCGCCGCCGCGGTCGCGGACGTGCCGGCGGCGACGGCGAAGGACAGGGCGGCCGCACCCGCCGCTGCGGCGAGGGCGATGGACGTGACGCGCTTGTTCGGGAGCTGGAGCATCGATCGTTGCCTTTCCCCGGTATCAGGTGCCGGTACGGTTCCCGGCTGCCCCGGATGACGCGGCCGCACCGTCAGCGGGTTCTACTTGTCCCGGAAATGGCGAGATTTCGCCCGTACGGGCGATCCATGCCCTTCGCTCCGCGCGGCGGCGGAATGCGGCGGCCCGGCGCGGGGTTGCGACGGACGCGATATCCGACTCCTCCGTACGCACTGGAGAGCTCATGAAGATCGGCATCATCGGCGCCGGCAACATCGGCGGCAACCTCACCCGCCGGCTCACTTCGCTCGGACACCAGGTCTCCGTCGCCAATTCCCGGGGCCCGGGGACCCTCGCCGCCCTCGCCGAGGAGACCGGCGCCACCCCCGTCACCGTCGCCGAGGCGGCTCGCGGCGCCGAGATCGTGGTGGTCACCATCCCGTTCGGGAAGGTCCCCGACCTGCCCGCCGCACTCTTCGACGGGGCGGCCGAGGGCTTCACCGTCATCGACACCGGCAACTACTACCCGAAGCACCGCGACGGCCGGATCGCCGCCGTCGAGGACGAGGGCCTGACCGAGAGCCGCTGGACCGAACGCCACCTCGGGCACCCGGTGGTGAAGGCCTTCAACGGCACCTACGCGGCCGACATCATCGACCGTCCGCGGCCCGCCGGGCACCCCGAGAGGATCGCGGTCCCCGTCGCCGGCGACCACGAGGAGGCCAAGGAGGCGGTCCGCGCGCTCATCGACGAGCTCGGCTTCGACACCGTCGACGCGGGCGGCCTCGACGAGTCCTGGCGCCAGCAGCCCGACACCCCCGTGTACGGGCTGCGGGCCGGCGTCGAGGCCGTCACCAAGGCCCTCGCCGAGGCCTCGCCCGTCCGCACCGACGCGTTCCGCGGCTGATTCCGTACACTCGATCGACGTAACGCTCTGCATTTATGCAGTGGCCCTGTGCTACGGTCCTGGCAGTTGCAGGTGTGGTTCCCAGAGATCTTCGGACGGGGTCAATCATCACGGCGACGCCGGGCCCGCACAGTGCGGTTCCGGGTACGGCCCCGAAGGAGAATCGATATGGCGTCCGGCACCGTGAAGTGGTTCAACGCGGAAAAGGGCTTCGGTTTCATCGAGCAGGACGGCGGCGGCGCCGACGTCTTCGCCCACTACTCGAACATCGCCACCCAGGGTTACCGCGAGCTCCAGGAGGGCCAGAAGGTGGTCTTCGACGTCACCCAGGGCCAGAAGGGCCCGCAGGCCGAGAACATCGTGCCCGCCTGAGCCTCCGGCAGGTTTCCCCGCGGCGCCGGGGTCCGCACCACTGGGTACGGACCCCGGCGCCGTGCGTTCCGCGCCGTTCCGGGCCCGGGGAGCGGACCGAGCGGGCAGACTGTCCGGCGTGACGACAATGAGCAAAGGCGCCAACCTCCCGGTCGCCGCCACCTCCGTCAGGGCCGTGCTCGGCTGGTCCCCCGGGCCGGGAGTGCCCGACGTGGACGCCTCCGCGCTGCTGCTGGCCGGCACCGGACGGGTCCGCTCCGACGGGGACTTCGTCTTCTACAACCAGCCCCGCCACCCTTCCGGAGCCGTGCGCCACCTGGGCAAGCGACCCGGCGCCGACACCCTCGACGTGGACCTCGCCGCCCTGGAGGGGGACGTCGAGCGGGTCGTGCTCTGCGCCTCCGCCGACGGCGGCACCTTCGGCCGGGTCCCGGGACTGCACCTGTGCCTGCTCGACTCCGTCTCCGGCGCCGAACTGGCCCGCTTCGACATGGAGGCCGGGCCGGAGACCGCCTTCGTGAGCGGCGAGCTCTACCGGCGGGCAGGGGAGTGGAAGTTCCGGGCCGTCGGCCAGGGGTACGCGAGCGGGCTCGCCGGACTCGCGACCGACTACGGCATCACCGTGGACGACGCCCCGCCGCCCGCGGCCGCCCCGGCGCCGACGCCCGCAGCCCGGCCGGTTCCCGCGCCGGCGCCGGTTCCGGCTCCCGCTCCGGCTCCCGGTCCTGCCCCGGCCGTGGGCGAGCCGGTCGTACGGCTGGTCAAGGGCGAGGAGTGGCTCCCGGAGGACATGCGCGGGCGCCTGTCGCTGCGCAAGAAGCAGGTCGCCGTCAGCCTGCGCAAGGCCGGCGCCCAGGGGGTCACCGCCCGCGTGGTCCTCGTCCTCGACGCCTCCGGATCGATGAGCAACCTGTACGCGCGCGGCACCGTCGCGAGCGTGGTGGAGCGGATGGCGGCCGTCGCCGCGCAGCTCGACGACGACGGCGAGATGCAGGCCTGGACCTTCGCCACCAACCCGGCCCGGCTGCCGGACCTTGCCGTCGGCGACCTGCCCGAGTGGCTGCGGCTGCACGTCCGCATCGGCCAGATGGGCCTCTTCGGCCGCAGGAAGCCGCCCAAGGGCATGGTCCCCGGCCAGGTCGACATGCGGCAGGTCGGCTTCCAGAACGAGGAGCAGAAGGTCATCGCCGAGGTGCGGGACTTCGTGCGCTCCCACCCCGTGCCGGCCCCGACCCTGGTCCTGTTCTTCTCCGACGGCGGGGTGTACCGCAACGACGAGATCGAGCGGGAGCTGCGGGCGGCCGTGGAGGAGCCGGTGTTCTGGCAGTTCGTCGGACTCGGCCGGGCCGGCTTCGGCGTGCTGGAGCGCTTCGACACCATGCCCGGACGGCGCGTCGACAACGTCGGCTTCTTCGCCGTCGACGACATCGACAAGGTCTCGGACCAGGACCTGTACGACCGGCTCCTGTCGGAGTTCCCCTCCTGGCTGCGCGCGGCCCGGCAGGCCGGCATCCTGCGCTGAGCCGTCCGCCCGGCGCGCAGCAACGTTTCCCCGGGTGAAACGCGGGGCCAGTCGGGTGAGCCGGAGCCGCCCCGCCTGTCGCGCGGGGGGCTCCGGCGACTAGACAGCCTGACTGTGATCAAGGAACTCCCCGGGTTCCGGACGTGCCGCCGCTCGCGCCGGCCCGGACGGCCCCCGGCCGCCGACGCCCCGGCCCGCGGGTCCGCCCCGGCCCGTGCGTCCGCGGCGGTTCGTGCCTCCGCCCTGGCCCGTGCGTCCGCCGCGGTTCGTGCCTCGGCCCCGGCCCGTGCGTCCGCGGCGGTCTGCGCAGCCCTGGCGGTCTGTGCGCTCCTGGCGGGCTGCGCCGCGACGATCCCGGCCCCCGCGCCCGGCACCGGGCCCGCGCCCGGTCCCGACGAGCTGATCAAGGCCGCCACCCAGCGCCTCACCGACGCCTGCCTGACCCGTCAGGGATTCGTACCGCCGAGCGCCGGGCCGGGCCTCCCGCAGGGCGCCGGCGACCGGCGGGTCGCCGAGGCCCTGTTCGGCGCGGGCCCCGCGGAGCTGTCCCTCGCGCTCCCCACCGGCCACGTCGTACGCGCCCACACCGACGGCTGCCTCGCCGCCGCGCAGCAGCGGCTCTACGGGGACCAGCCCGGCTGGTTCCGCGCCTCGGTCGTCGTCAACAACCTCCGGCCGGAAGCCGATCACACCGGCCGGCCCCTCGCCGAGGTCCGGGCCCGCCACCGCGCCGAGATCGCCGACTGGGAGCGGCTGCGCGCCCGCGCCGCCACCGAAGCCACGACCGTGCTCACGTCACCACCACCGAAGGGAAACCCACCCGCATGAAGCGCCTCACCACCCTCCTCGCGACCGCCCTGATCGCCACCGCCGGGATCCTCGCCACCTCCGCGGCCGCAGAGGCGGCCGACTGCCGCAGCGGCTACTTCTGCGTCTGGACGCACGCCAACTTCGACGGCATGAAGATCGAGCACAGCGGCGACGACTCCTGGTGGGAGGGGGACATGTTCAAGCAGGACTCCTCCTGGGCCAACCACGGAGTCTCCGGCCCGGGCGTGCCCGACCACGTGAAGGTGTACGAGGGCCGCAAGCACCTGGGCCGGGTGACGCTCTGCCTGGCCCCCGGCCAGGAGGTCGGCCACAACGGCGGCGCCAACGACCAGGGCGGCTCCCACACCTGGTCCACCGGCTGCTGAGGCACCCCGGATAGGCTCGGAACCCATCGCCCGGGTCCGTACCGCCGGCCCCGGCGGTACGGACCCGAGGGAAGGAACCACCGCCATGCCCGGCCCCGCCGAGATCCGGATCCTGCGCGCCGCCGAACGGACGGCCGCGCCGTGGAAGAACGGCGGCGGCGTCACCCGCGAGATCGCGGCCCGTCCCGAGGACGCGGGCACCGCCGACTTCGCCTGGCGGGTCAGCCTCGCCGAGGTGGAGTCCGACGGCCCCTTCTCGCGCTTCCCCGGGGTCGACCGGATCCTCACCCTGGCCGAGGGCGCGGGCATGGACCTCACCGTCGGCGGCGCCCGGCACCTCGTCGACGAGCGATACGCGCCGCAGCACTTCCCCGGGGACCGCCCGACCGACTGCCGGCTGCTGGGCGGCCCCGTCGTGAACTTCAACGTGATGTACCACCGGGACCGGGTCCGGGCCCGCTGCTCCGTCGTACGGGGTGAACTCGCCCTGGCCGCGCTGCCCGACGAGACCCTGCTCGTCGTGGCCCTGGAGGGCCCCGCGACCCTCCACCGCCCGGGATTGGAGGACGCCCGCACCGAACTCGGCCGCTACGACGCCGTTCTGCTGCGGCAGTTCCCGGCCTGTGTGGTCCGCACCGGCGGGCGGGTGGCCGTCGTGGGAATGCGCACCTGACATCCGGCGGACGAGGAGTGGCCGGTTCCGCCGTACGCCGTGCAGAATCGGACGGTGATCACGACCGAACCCGAGACGGACCCCTTCGCCGAACACCGGAGGCTGCTCTTCGCCACCGCCTACCGCATGCTGGGGACCGTCAGCGACGCCGAGGACATCGTCCAGGACGCCTGGCTGACCTGGAACAAGGCCGACCGCTCGGAGGTCCGCCACCCCAAGGCGTACCTCGTGCGCACGGTCACCAACCTGTCCCTGAACCGGCTCACCTCCGCCCGCGCCACGAGGGAGGAGTACGTCGGCCCCTGGCTGCCGGAGCCCCTGCTCACCGAGCCCGACGTGGCGCAGGAGCAGGAGCTCGCCGAGAGCGTCTCCACGGCGATGCTGGTCGTCCTGGAGACCCTTGGCCCCGCGGAACGCGCCGTGTTCGTGCTGCGCGAGGTCTTCGGCTACTCCCACGCCGAGATCGCCGGCTTCCTGGACCGCCCGGAGCCCGCGGTCCGGCAGATCTCCTCCCGGGCCCGCAAGCACGTCGCGGAGCGCCGCCACCGCTACGACTCCGACACGGCGGAGCGCGAGCGGATCACCCAGCGCTTCCTGAAGGCCTGCGCCGGGGGAGACCTGAACGACGTCCTGGAGATGCTGGCCCCCGACGTCACCGCCTGGTCCGACGGCGGCGGCAAGGTCACCGCCGGCCGTCGCCCGCTGTACGGCCAGGACCACGTGGGCCGCTTCCTGCTCGGCGTGCTGGCCAAGCCGGCCATGGCCGGGGTCACCGTCGTCCCGGCGGTCATCAACGGCGAGCTGAGCGTCCTCGCCCTGGTCGGGGACGAGCCGATCGGCTCGCTCACCTACGACCTGGAGGGCGGCCTGATGCGCAACATCCGCATCCAGGTCAACCCCGACAAGCTGGCGGGCCTGCGCCGCTGACGGGCCGTCAATCCCCCGGACCGGGCTCCTCGGCGCGCCGCAGCGCGCCGAGGGCCCGGCCGAGGCGGGCCCGGCGGGTCTCCGGGGTGAGGGCCTGGAGCAGGGGCAGTGCCAGCTGGTAGCGGCCGCCGCGGTCGAGGGCCTCGAACGCCGCCCGGGCCCGCGGGTCCGCCTCCAGAGCGGCCGCCAGGTCGGGCGGGACCGCCGCCGTGCGCTGGGACTCGTACGCGGCCGCCCACCGCCCGTCGGCCTGCGCCCTGCGTACCTCGGCGAGCCCCGGTCCGCGCATCCGGCCGGCCGCCGTCAGCTCCGCGACCTTGTCGACGTTCACCCGCGACCACAGGCTCCGGGCGCGGCGCGGCACATACTTCTGGAGGTAGTGCCGCTCGTCGTGCGAACGCCGCTGACCGGAGATCCAGCCGTAGCAGAGCCCGATGTCCACCAGCTCGTCGTCGGTGACCGACGGAATGCCGGACTTCTTCTTGGCCACCTTGATCCACACGCCCTCGGCGCGCGTGTGGTGACGAGCCAGCCAGCCCTCGAAGGCGGCGGCGTCCGCGAAGGCGACGACCTCCACACCGTTGATCTCGTCCATGCGGGTCAGGCTAACCGCAACCCCGGTCCGGCGACGCCCCGTTGGCGGCCCGGGCCCGTTCCTCGATGGCGGTGATCAGTGCCTCGACGCGGAGGCGGAAGATCTCCTCCTCGGTCACCTCGGCGAGTTCACCGCTCAGCCGGGTGATGTTCGGGAAGCCGCCGGGGTCGACGAGCCGGTACTCGCGGCTCCAGGAGGCCTCGTCCGCCTCCCGCACCTCCGGAGGGAACAGCAGGTAGGCGGCGCGCTGGCCGACCCAGGCGAGGATGGAGTCACCGACCATCCGGTAGTGCGCGGCCGCCTCCGCCCCTTCGAGCCCGGCCTCCCGCACCGCCCCGAGGATGAGCTCGACGACCCGGAACTCGTTGGCCCGGCGGGTGGTCCGGCTGGCCATGGTCGAGCCGACCACCGGGTACTTGAGGGCGACCTCCAGCGAACCGGCGGCGAGCGCCCGAAGCCGGTCCTGCCAGCCGAGCCCCTCCGGGATGCCGGCGAGCACCTCGCCGAGGGTGCGGTCGGCGACGGACAGCAGCAGCTCGTCCTTGTCGCGGAAGTGGCGGTAGACCGCCGTCGGATCGGCGCCGAGCTCCTCGCCGAGGCGGCGGACGGTGAAGGCGTCCTCGCTGCCGCGCGCCGCGATGCGCAGGCAGGCGTCGATGATCGCCTCGGGGGTGAGCTGGCTTCCGGCCCGCTTGGAACGGCCGGGGGTGTCGGGTGGCTTCGGCATGGTGCGGCCAGTGTATCGATCCGGCACGGAGTAAGCGCAACACCGTTGACAACACTGTTGCGCTCCCGTTCACTCCTCCTCAACCAGCAAGCCGAGCGGGCCCCGCCCGCCGAGCCGGAGGATGCGCGATGGGCAGCAGCAGTCAGCGGGCCGACACCGTCTTCGTGGGAGGGAAGGTCTTCACCGGCACCTCCCGGGCCCCCGTCCGGGCGGCCGTCGCCGTCGGGGGAGGGAAGATCCTCGCCGTCGCGGACGAGGACGACGTACGCCCCCTCGCGGACCGCGCCACGGAGGTCGTCGACCTCGCCGGGGGCCTGCTGCTCCCCGGCTTCCAGGACGCCCACGTCCACCCCGTGGTGGCAGGCGTCCAGATGCTCGGCTGCGACCTCGGCGAGGCCCGATCCATCGCCGAGTACCAGGCCGTGGTAGCCGCCTACGCCCGCAAGCACCCCGGGGCGGCCTGGATCCGCGGCGGCGGCTGGTCCATGGACGCCTTCCCCGGCGGCACCCCCACCCGCGCGGTGCTCGACGAGGTGGTCCCCGACCGGCCAGTCCTGCTCACCAACCGCGACGGCCACGGCGCCTGGGCCAACACCCTCGCCTTCGAGCGCGCCGGAGTCGGCCGCGACACCCCCGACCCGGCGGACGGCCGGATCGAGCGCGAGCCCGACGGCACCCCGGCCGGCACCCTCCAGGAGGGCGCCATGGAACTGGTCGCCCGCCACGTGCCCAGCGCCACCCCCGACGAGGCGCGCGCCGGACTGCTCGCCGCGCAGCGCCACCTCTTCTCCCTCGGCGTCACCGCCTGGCAGGACGCCATGATCGGCGCCTTCCCCGCCCAGCCCGACAACTACGACGTCTACCTGCGCGCCGCCCGCGAGGGCTCGCTGAAGGCCCGCGTCGTCGGCGCCCTGTGGTGGGACCGCGAACGCGGCCTGGAACAGATCCCCGAGATCGAGGAGCGCCGCCGCGGCGGCCGCGTCGGACGCTTCAACGCCACCAGCGTGAAGATCATGCAGGACGGCATCGCCGAGAACTTCACGGCCGGCATGCTGGAGCCCTACCTCGACGGCTGCGGCTGCGCCACCGCCAACTCCGGGCTCAGCTTCGTCGAACCGGCACTGCTCGGGGAAGCGGTGCGGATCCTCGACCGGTCAGGCTTCCAGCTGCACTTCCACGCCCTCGGCGACCGGGCCGTACGGGAGGTCCTCGACGCGCTGGAGGCGGCCCTCGCGGCCAACGGCGCCAACGACAACCGCCACCACCTCGCCCACCTCCAGGTCGTCCACCCCGACGACATCGGGCGCTTCGCCCGCCTCGGCGCCGCCGCGAACATCCAGGCGCTGTGGGCCGCCCACGAGCCGCAGATGGACGAGCTGACCATCCCCTTCCTCGGCCCGCGCCGCGCAGCCCTCCAGTACCCGTTCGGCGACCTCGCGCGGGCCGGCGCCCGCCTGGTGGCCGGCAGCGACTGGTCGGTCAGCAGCCCCAACCCCCTCTGGGGCGTCCACGTCGCCGTCAACCGCACCGTCCCCGCCGGCGAGGCCGACGCCCCCGCCCCCGGCGAGGTCCGCGCGCCCTTCTTCCCCGAACAGGCCCTGACCCTGGCCCAGGCCCTGACCGCCTACACCGCCGGCAGCGCCTGGGTGAACCACCTCGACGAGGTCACCGGCACCGTCGAACCGGGCAAGTACGCGGACCTCGCCGTACTCGACCGCGACCCCTTCGAACTGCCCGCCGGGGAGATCGGCGACGTACGCGTGCTCCGTACCTACGTCGACGGCGAAGCGGTCCACACCGCCGCCGGCTGAACCCCTCCCCGGCCGATCCCCGCCCACCCCTCACGGAGGCAGACGATGCCATCACCCCGACCCAGAGCAGCCCTCCCCGGCGGCGGGCGCGCCCGCCGCACCGCCGCCGCCGTCCTCACGGCCGCCGCCGTACTCCTCACCGGCGCCTGCAGCGGTACCGCCGGCCCCCGCCCCGAAGCGGCGGACTCCCCGAAGCTCACCGACCGGACCCCCGCCGCCGCCGGGAACCTGGACACCTTCACCTGGTCCACGTACGCCGAGCCGACCAGCATCGACTACGCCCACTCCTTCGACTTCCCGCCCAACCAGATCCTCGCCAACGTCTGCGAGAGCCTGCTGCGCTGGAACCCCGACCTCACGACCTCCCCGAACCTCGCCTCCTCGTACGCCAACCCCACCCCCACCACCTGGGTCTACACGATCCGCCCCGGCGTCCGCTTCCACGACGGCACGCCCCTGACCGCCGACGACGTCGTCGCCTCCCTGCGCCGCAACGTCGACCCGGGGACCGCCGGCGTCTGGGCCTCCACCTACCGCAACGTCAAGTCCGTCGACCGGACCGGCGACATGGAGGTGACCGTCACCCTCGCCAGACCCGACTCCACCTTCAACCAGTACCTCGCCGCCGGCCCCGGCACCGTGGAGTCCGCCGCCACCCTCGCCAAGGCCGGCAAGGACTACGGGAACCCGCAGACCGGCGTCAACTGCACCGGCCCCTTCTCCTTCGGCTCCTGGACCTCCGGCCAGTCCCTCACCCTCAAGCGGTTCGACGGCTACTGGAACCCCGAGCTGAAGGCGAAGTCGGGCGAGGTGAAGTTCGTCTTCCTCGCCGACCCGACCACCCGCGTCAACGCCTTCCAGAGCGGCGAGGTCGACGGCGGCTGGATGGTCCCGGCCGGCGCCTACGGACAACTGCGCTCCAGCCAGGCAGGAACCCTCTACTTCGGCCGCAACACCACCGTCGCCGACGAGGTCGTCGCCGACCTCAAGGGCCCCCTCGGCGACGCCCGCGTCCGCAAGGCCCTGCTGATGGCCACCGACCGGGAGGGCATCGTCAAGGCCGGAGCCGGCGGGGTCGGGGAGGTCGCCCACTCCCTGGTCACCGACAACCTCTGGAGCGGGGCGCCCGACGCCACCCGCGAGTCCCTCCTGAAGGACCTGCCCAAGGTCCCCTACGACCCCGCGAAGGCCAAGGCGCTCGCCGCCGAGGCGGGCGTGTCCGGACAGGAGGTCGTCCTCGCCACCAGCGCCGTGGACTCCCAGACGACGATCATCACCCAGGCCGTCGCCCAGGCCGCCACCGCCATCGGGCTCAAGCCGAGGATCGAGACCCTCTCCGCCGAGAAGTACTCCACGCTCTTCACCGACCCCGCCGCCCGCGAGGGCATCGACCTCTTCCTCACCTTCTGGTACACCTCCATCACCGACCCGCTCGACATGTACGGATCCCTCCAGACGGGCAACTTCAGCAACTACGGCGGCTGGTCCGACCCCGCCTTCGACGCCGCCGTCGAACGGGCCGGCGCCGCCCAGGACCCCGCCGGGCACGCCGCCGCCAACGCCGAGGCCCAGCGCATCGCCCTGCGCGAGCTGCCCTGGCTGCCCCTCTACACCCAGCCCGTCAGCGTCTTCCTCGGCAAGCGCATCACCGGCGTGCAGCCGTCCATCGCCTACCTCTACTACCCGTGGGCGGCCGAGATCGGAGCCAGAGGATGACGGCCGCCGCCCGCCCCGCCGCCCGCCCGCCCGCCGCCCGCCCCGCGGCGCTCGCCCGGGCCGGCCGGGTGCTGCGCCGGCTCGCCGGAATGGCCACCACCCTCCTGGTCACCTCCTTCCTGGTGTTCTCCTCCCTCTACCTCGCCCCCGGCGACCCGGCGGCCTTCCTCGTGCGCGGCCGCAGCCCCAGCCCCGAGCAGCTCGCCGAGATCCGCCGCCAGTACGGCTTCGACCAGCCCTTCCTGCTGCGGTACTGGAACTGGCTCGAAGGGGTCCTCCGGGGCGACTTCGGCCGCTCCCACCTCTTCCACCAGGACGTCGGGGACCTCCTGTGGTCCCGGCTGCCCTCCTCCGTCCTCCTCGTCACCACCGCCGCGCTGCTCATCGCGTCCGTCGGCGTCGCCGCCGGAGCCCTCGGGGCGCTGCGGCGCGGCACCCGCACCGACCGGACGCTGATGCTGCTGGTCACGGTGGGCGCGGCCGCACCCGCCTTCGTCGTCGCCCTGCTCCTGCGCTCCGTGCTCGGCGTCCGCCTCGGCTGGTTCCCCACCATCGGCAACGGCAGCGGCGTACTCGACCGGCTCCACCACGTCCTGCTGCCCGCCATCGCCCTGTCCGTGACCTTCACCGCCCTGGTGACCCGCGTGACCCGCTCGGCGATGCTCGACGAACTGCGCCGCGAGCACGTGGAGGTCGCGCTCAGCCGGGGCACCCCGCGGGCCACCGTCATCCGCCGCCACGTGCTGCGCAACGCCCTCGGACCCGTCGTCACCGTCTCCGCGCTCCTCGTCTCCGGCATGCTGGTCAGCACCGCCATCGTCGAGACGGCCTTCGGGATGTCCGGCATCGGCTCCCTGCTGGTGCAGTGCGTGGACCAGCTGGACTTCCAGGTCGTCCAGGCGATCGTGCTGCTGGTGGTGGCCGCGTTCGTCGTGGTCAACGCCCTCGTCGACCTCGTACTGCCGCTGATCGACCCGCGGACGGCCGCGGCGGGGAGCGCCCGGTGAACCACATCAGGAAGGCCCCGCTGCGGGCCCTCTGCCCGCTGCTCCTGGCCCTGTTCGTGCTCGTCGCACTCCTCGCGCCCTGGCTCGCCCCCCACGACCCCACCTTCGGCCGGCTCGGCGACACCCTGCTCGGCCCCGGCCCCGACCACTGGCTCGGCACCGACCAGGGCGGCCACGACACCCTCTCCGCACTGATCGCCGGCACCCGCACCAGCCTGGCCGGACCGCTCGCCGTCGTCGTCGCCTCCACCGTCCTCGGCGTGGCCGTCGGCCTGTTCACCGCCTGGCGGGGCGGCCGGACCGACCGCCTCGCCGGCCGCGTCCTCGACGTCCTCTTCGCCTTCCCCGCCCTGCTCCTGGCCATCCTGGCCGTCGCCCTCTTCGGCAAGGGGATGACGGCCCCCGTCATCGCCATGGCCCTCGCCTACATGCCGTACACGGCGCGCCTCGTACGCGGCCTCGCCCTCCAGGAGAAGGCCCGCCCCTACATCGCCGCCTACCGGGTCCAGGGCCACTCAGCCCTGTTCACCACCGTGCGCGCCCTGCTGCCCAACATCGCCCCCACCCTGCTCGCCCAGTCCACCGTCAACTTCGGGTACGCGCTCCTCGACCTCGCCGCGCTCTCCTTCCTCGGCCTCGGCGTCCAGCCGCCCACCCCCGACTGGGGAGCGATGATCAACCAGGGCCAGGCCGCCGTGCTCCAGGGCGAACCGCTGTCCGCCGTCGTACCCGCCGTGGCCGTCGTCGTCGTGGTCGTCGCCTTCACCGTCGTCGGGGAGAACCTCGGTGACCGCCTCGCGGGAAGGGACGCCCGATGACACTGCTCCGCTACGAAGACCTCCGCATCACCCTGCCCGGCACGGCCCGCCCCCTCCTCGACGGCATCGGCCTGAGCGTGGACCCCGGCGAGACCGTCGTCCTCGTCGGCGAGTCCGGCTCCGGCAAGTCCGTCACCGCCCGCGCCGCCCTCGGACTGTTCCCCGCCGGCGCCGAGGTCCGGGGCCGGGTCTCCGTCGACGGCACCGACCTGGTCGGCGCCGGCCGGGAGGACCTGCGCGAGGTGCGCACCGCCAAGGCCGCGATGATCTACCAGGACCCCAGGGCGGCCATCAACCCGGTGCGCCGCGTCGGGGACTTCCTCACCGAGTCCCTGCGCGTCGTGCACCGCTGGCCCAAGGCCCGCGCCCGCACCCGTGCGGCCGAACTCCTCGACGCGGTGGGCCTCCCTGACCCCGCCCGGCACCTGGACCAGTACCCGCACGAACTCTCCGGCGGCATGCTCCAGCGCGTCGTGATCGCCGCCGCACTCACCGCCGAACCCCGACTGCTGCTGTGCGACGAGCCCACGACCGCCCTCGACGTCAGCACCCAGGCCGAGATCCTCGCCCTGCTGGGCAGGCTCCGCCGCGAACGCGGCCTCGGCCTGCTCCTGATCACCCACGACATCGAACTCGCCGCCTCCGTCGGAGACCGCGTATACGTGATGTACGCGGGCCGCATCGTCGAGACCGCCCCCGCCGCCGACCTCCTCACCGCACCCCGCCACCCCTACACGGCCGGCCTGATCGGTTCCGCGCCACCGCTCGACGGAGCCCCGCCCGAGCGCCTCGTCCCCGTCCCCGGAGCCCCCCTCGGCCTGCTCGAAGCCGCGCCCGGCTGCGCCTTCGCGCCCCGCTGCCGGTTCGCCGACCCCGGCCGCTGCGAGCAGTCCCCGCCGCCGCTGCGGGAACGGGGCCCGGCCGCGGCCGCCGCCTGCCACCGGATCGGCGAAGCCGCCCTCACCTTCGCGGAGGCCCGATGACCACCCCGCCCCCGACCCCGCTGCTGGAAGTCACCGGGCTGCGCAAGACGTACCGGACCGGCGGGACGGAGGTCGTCGCCGTCGACGGCCTCTCCTTCTCGCTGGAGCCGGGCGGCGCACTCGGCATCGTCGGCGAGTCCGGGTCCGGCAAGACCACCACCGCCCGGATGCTGGTCGGCCTCGAACGCCCCGACGCCGGGCGGATCCTCGTCCAGGGCAGCCCCCTGGCCGAGTCCGTCCGGGGCCGGGCCGCCCGGCTGGCCCGCGCCAAGGCCGTCCAGATCGTCTTCCAGGACCCCTACCTCTCCCTGGACGCCAGGCTGCCCGTCGGCGCGGCCGTCGACGGCGTCCTCAGGCTGCACGGCTCCCGCGACCCGGCGGCGCGCGCCGCCCGGGTACGGGAACTCCTCGCCCTGGTCGGCCTCGGCGACCGCGAGGCCGCCGCCCTGCCCCGCCGGCTCTCCGGCGGCCAGCGCCAGCGCGCCGCCATCGCCCTGGCACTGGCGGTCGAACCGGCCGTACTCGTACTCGACGAGGCGGTCTCCGCCCTGGACGTGTCCGTGCAGGCACAGGTGCTCAACCTGCTCGCCGACGTCCGGCGCGACACCGGCATCGGCCTGGTCTTCGTCAGCCACGACCTGGCGGTCGTGCGCTACGTCTGCGACGAGGCCCTCGTCATGCACCGCGGCCGGACCGTGGAACACCGGCCCGTGGCCGAGCTGCTGACGGCCCCCCGGCACGCGTACACCCGGCTGCTGCTGGCCTCGGTGCCCCGCCCCGGATGGGACCCCGACTCCATCGCCCGGCGGCGCCGGGAACTCGGCCCCGCGGGAGGCGGCCCCGCCGTGTGACCGGCCCCACACGCCCCGGCCCGTCCCGCCCGTCACATCCGGGGGGCGGGCCGGGTCAGGGGGGTATGACCGTGAAGAAGACCGCCCTCGCCCTCCCGCTCGCCGCCGCCCTCCTGGCCGTGGCCGGCACCACCGCCGCGACCGCCCCCGCCGCGGCGCACGGCACCCCCTGGCACAGCGCCTGGGGCGCCTCCCCGCAAGCCCCCACGCACACCGACTGGTTCCCCAACTGGTCCGAGGAGGGCTTCCGGAACCAGTCGGTGCGCCAGGTCGTCCGGGCCGGGGCCGAGGGCTCCGAGCTGCGCGTACGGCTCACCAACGCCTACGGGAAGACCCCGCTGCGGCTCACCGGCGCGACCGTCGCCCGCAGCGCCGGCGGCGCCGCCGTCCGGCCGGACTCCGTACGCACCCTGCGCTTCGCAGGCGCGGGCTCCGCCGCCGTCCCGGCGGGCGGAACGCTCGCGAGCGACCCGGTGGCCCTGCCCGTCAAGGCCTTCGAACAGCTCACCGTCACCCTCTGGTTCCAGGGCCCCACCGGCCCCGCCACCTTCCACAACGTGGCCATGGGCACCTCCTACCGGGCCGCCGGCGACCACCTCCGCGACACCGCGGCGGACGCCTTCTCGGCCCCGGGCGACCAGAGCTGGTCCTGGTACCACCTGGCCGGGATCGACGTGAAGGGCGGGGCCCGGGACGGCGCCGGCCGCGCCGTCGTCACCTTCGGCGACTCCCTCTCGGACGGCTTCGGCGCCACACCCGGCACCGACCGCCGCTACCCCGACGCCCTCGCCGGCCGCCTCGCCGCCGAGGACCGGCCGCGCGCCGTCCTCAACGCCGGGATCGCCGGCAACAAGGTCCTGACCGACTCGCCCTGCTTCGGCGAGAGCGCCCTGCACCGCTTCCGCCGCGACGCCCTCGGCCGCCCCGACACCGGCACGGTCATCGTCCTCCAGGGCACCAACGACATCATCCAGCCCGACATGCCCCAGGACCGCTGCACGGCCGGCCCCCGGGCCACCGCGCAGGAGATCATCGCCGGTCACCGGCAGCTGATCCGCGAGGCACGCGCCCGGGGCGTCCGGATCCTCGGCGGCACCCTCCCGCCCTACGGCGGGGCCCAGTACTGGAACCAGGCCGCCGAAGCCATCCGGAACGAGGTCAACACGTGGATCCGCACCAGCGGGTCCTACGACGGAGTCGTGGACTTCGACCGCGCCGTCGCCGACCCGGAAGACCCGCAGGAGCTGAAAGCGGAACTCGCCTTCGGCGACCGCCTGCACCTCAACGACGCCGGCTACCGGGCGATGGCCGAGGCGGTGGACCCCGACTCGCTCTGACCGGCCCCGGTCCACGGACGCGCGTGGCGCGCGAGCGGTACCCGAGTCCGGCCCGAGCCGGACACCAATCGCGCGCTACCGGGTCTGACTACCTTGCAGAGACCCACCGCACGTCCAGCACCAAAGGGGTAGGCACGTGAACCACGCGCGCACCCGCCGCATCGCGGCATCATTCGAGGACCTCGTCGGCGGCACACCGCTGTTCCGGCTCCAGCTCGACGGCCTGCCCGAAACGGCCCGGGTCCTCGCCAAACTGGAAGCGGCCAACCCGCTGTCCAGCGTGAAGGACCGGGCCGCCCTCTTCATGATGAGAGCCGCCGAGGAGTCCGGAGCCCTCCAGCCGGGCGCCACCGTCATCGAGTCCACCTCCGGCAACACCGGCATCGCCCTGGCGGCCCTCTCCGCCGCCCGCGGCTACCGCTGCCTGATCGTGCTCCCCTCCAACGCCTCCCGCGAACGCGTGCTGACGCTGCGCATGCTGGGAGCGGAGGTCGAGTTCACCGACCACGCCCTCGGCTTCGCCGCCTGCGTCGAGTACGCCGAGAAGCTGCACGCCGACATGCCTGGCTCCTGGTACGCGCGCCAGCACCAGAACCCCGACAACGTCCGCGCCCACTACGAGACCACCGGCCCCGAGATCTGGCACGACACCGACGGCCGCGTCGACTACCTGGTGTGCGGGATCGGCACCGGCGGCACCCTCACCGGCACCGCCCGCTACCTGCGCGAGCGCAACCCCGACCTGAAGGTGGTCGCCGTCGAGCCGGCGGGCTCCGCGCTGCTCTCCGGCGGCCAGGCCGGCCCGCACGCCATCCCCGGCCTCAACGGCGGCTTCATCAGCCCCGTCACCGACATCCACCTCATCGACGAGGTGATCCCCGTCGAGGACGCCGACGCGGCGGCCACCACGCGCGCCATCGCCGCCCGCTCCGGCCTCCTCGTCGGGATCTCCGCGGGCGCCGCCGCGTACGGCTGCCTCGAACTCGCCCGCCGCCACGACCTGTCGGACGCGGTCGTGGCGACCGTCTTCCCCGACAGCGGCGAGCGCTACCTCAGCTGGTGGCCGCAGGAGGACACCGCCGGCCGGGACTGAGCCCGCACCCGCCCCACCCCCGTTCCCACCCGAGTACGAGCCCGAACATCCCTGCGGCCGCAGGGGGAGAAGAGAGCTGATGAACCCCGAGCGCACCCTGCTGCTCGTCGGTGCGACCGACGAGACCGTGCGAAAGGCCCACGACCTGGGACTGAGCGTGCTGCTGCTCCAGCACCCCACCAAGGTCAGCGAGGAGCAGAACCGGCTCGCCGCGGCCGTCGAGGTCGTGGACTTCACGGAGTGGGAGCAGATCGAACCCCTGGTCCGGGCCTGGCACGAGAGCCCCGGCTTCGCCGCGGCCGTCTCCCTGACCGAGCCGGGGCTGGAGAACGCGGGCCGGATCAACGACCTGTACGGGCTCGGGGGCACCGGCTACGAGGTCACCGCCCGCATCCGGGACAAGGCCGCCATGCGGCGCTACGTCGCCGAGCACGACCCCGAACACGCCGTCGGCGCGCGGTCCCTGAAGGACCGCGAGGACCTGGACGCCTTCGGGGCCGCCTACGGCTTCCCCTTCATCGTCAAGCCCGTCGACGCCACCGCCAGCATCGGCGTCATGCGCGTCGAGGGGCCCGAGGACGCCGACCGGGTCTGGGCCGAGGTCACCCGGCTCTCCGGCACCCGCACCGACCGGGTCTCCTCGCTGTTCGTCCTGAAGGACTTCCTGATGGAGGAGTTCCTCGACGGACCCGAGTTCAGCGTCGAGTCCTTCAGCTTCGGCGGCCGTCACGTCATCGTCACCGTCACCGAGAAGTTCACCGCCGACGGCCACTTCGCCGAGCTCGGCCACGCCGTCCCGGCCCGGCTGTCCGACGCCGACGAAGAGGCGATACGCGAGGGCATACGCGGCTTCCTCGACGTGATGGGCCTGCGCGACGGCGTCTGCCACACCGAGGTCCGCCTCACCGCCAAGGGCCCGCGCGTCATCGAGGGCCACAACCGGATCGGCGGCGACTCCATCCCCGAACTGGTGCGCAGCGCCTTCGGCGTCGACCTGGTCACCCTCGCCGTCGGCGCCCCCTTCGGCCTGGTCGAGGAGCTCCCCGACCGGCCCCGGGCGCACGGCGGCGCCAGCGTCCGCGCGCTGATCGGCACCCCCGGCACCCGGGTCGAGTCCATCGCAGGGATCGAGGAGGCGCGCGCCGCAGAGGGCGTCATCTCCGTCACCCCCAGCGCCAAGCCCGGCGACGAGGTGCGGGTCCTGCAGGACAACTGGGACCGGCTCGGCCTGATCGCCGTCGCCGCCGAGGACACCTCGGCGGCCATCCGCCGCGGCGCCGACGTGATCCGCGAGCACATCCGCATCACCCTCACCGGACCGGACGGCGAGACCGTCCTCGCGCAGCCGTCCGAGATCGCCCCGCGCGAGAACCTGCTGATCCTGCACCGCAACCCGCTGGAGCCGTTCCCGTACCGCTCCTGGCTGCCGGACCACACCGGCGACATCGTCGTCCTCGCCGCCCGCGACAAGATCGAACTCGCGGGCGAGAAGGTGCCGGACGGCGACCTCGGCTACACCCGCCTGGAGATCTTCGACGACTTCGACGCCGAGGAGGTCGACGCCCGCGCCGCCGCACTCATCGCCGAGCACGGCATCACCGGCGTGACCGCCCTGCACGAGGCCGACATGCTGCGCGCCGCCCGGCTGCGCGAGCGCTTCGGACTGCGCGGCGCCTGGCACGACGACGTGATGCCGTTCCGCGACAAGGCCCTGATGAAGACCCGCGCCCAGGCCTCCGGCATCGACGTCGCGGCCTGGGTGCAGGCCCGGACCGCCGAACAGGCCCGCGAGTTCGCCGCCGCCGAGGGCTTCCCCGTCGTCTTCAAGGAGCGCAGCGGCTTCAACGCGGTCGGCCTGCGCATCCTTCAGGACGAGGCCTCCTTCGAGGAGTGCCTGGAGGAGGTGTACGCCGACGGCGAGCGCGACGACGTCCTGCTGGAGGACTTCGTCCCCGGCCGCATGTGCCACGTCGACGGCGTCGTCCGCGACGGCCGGGTCGCGATGGCCTGGCCCTCGCAGTACCAGTACGACCTGTCCTCCTTCGCCTCCGACCCGGGCCCGCGCATCGACCTCACCCTCGACGAGGACGACCCGATCACCCCGCGCCTGCTCGACCTCGCCGAGCGGGTCCTCGCCTCGCTGGCCCCCGAGGGCTCCCGGCTGCGCGACCACACCTTCCACATGGAGGTCTTCCACACCCCGGACGACCGCCTCGTCATGTGCGAGATCGCCTGCCGCCCCGGCGGCGCCAAGATCCGCGAGGTGTTCCACAGCCTGTTCGGCGTGCACCTCGGCGGCTACGCCGTGCGCGCCGAGGCGGGCCACGAACTCCACCCCGAGGTGCGCCGGGGCGACGACCCGGCCGGCCTGCCCAGGCCGCGCCACATGGCGGGGCAGCTGCTCATGATGAAGCGGCCCGGCCTGGTGCGCGGGCTGCCCGGGGAGCCCGGACACGACTGGCTCGCCGGGTTCTGGCTCTACGCCGAGGAGGGCCAGGTCATCGCCCCGGCCTCCGGCTCCTCCGACTTCCTCGCGGCCGCGGTGGGCACCGGGCCCACCCGCGCGGAGGTCGAGCGCCGGCTGCGCGAGCTCGGCGAGTGGGTGCGCGAACACAGCGTGATCGGCGACGCGTCATGACCGGGGCCCGCCTGACGGCGAAGACGCGGTACATGCTGGGCATGGTCGTCGACGCCACCGGCGCCGGCATGTACCTGCCGCTGTCCCTGCTCTACTTCCACCACGTGACGGGGCTTCCGCTCACCCAGGTGGGCACCCTGATGACGGCCGCCGCCGTGATCGGCCTGGTCAGCAACCCGGCGGCGGGCGTCCTCATCGACCGCTTCGGGGCCAAGGCCGTCGTCACCGGCGGGTACCTGCTGCGGGCCGCCGGCTTCTGCACGTACCCGCTGGTGGACAACGGCTACACGATGTTCGCCGTGATCCTGCTGGTCGCGCTCGGCGACACCTCGTACCCGCCCGCGATCCAGTCGTTCATCGCCGAGTTCGTCCAGGGCACGGAGCGGGACAAGCTGCTCGCCGCGCAGCGCAGCCTGCGCAACGCCGGTCTGGGCGTGGGCGGTCTGGTCGCCGGCGGGGTCCTGGCCCTCGGCAGCGACGCGTTCTACTACGTGATCGTGTTCGGCACCGCCGCCGGGTACCTGCTCGCGGCCGCCTGCTTCGGCTCGATCCCGATCTCGAAGCCGGCCGTCCCGGCCACCCGCACCTCCCGCAAGGGCGGCTACCGTCTGGTGGCGCGCAACCGGCCGTTCCTCGCCCTGACCCTGCTCAACGTGCCCACCGCGTTCGGCTACACGGTGCTCGCGATCGGCATCCCGGCGTACGTCACCCAGGACCTGGGCGCGTCCACCTCGCTGGTGGGCGTCCTGTACGCGGTCAACACGGTCGGGATCGCGCTGCTCCAGATCCCGGTCACCCGGGCGCTCGTCGCCTACCGCCGCTCGCGCGCGGTGGCCCTGGGCGCCGCGGTGTTCGCCTCCTCGTTCCTGGTGTTCGCCGTACTCGCGGCGGTGGGGGACAAGACCGTCATCCTGATCGGCATCTTCGCCGCGACGGCCCTGTTCACGGCCGGCGAGCTGATGCACGGCGCCACGGCGTCGGCCCTGTGCGCGCAGGCCGCGCCCGAGGAGACGCGGGGCCGGCACCTGGCCGTGTACCAGCTCTCCTGGGCGGTGCCCAGCGCCCTGGCGCCGGCCGTCCTGACGGCCCTGCTCACCCTGTCGCCGCTGGCGATGTGGCTGGTCCTCGCGGTCGGCGCGACGGTCTCGGCCCTGGGCGTCCTGCGCCTGGAGCCGAGGCTGCCCGAGGAGGCGGTGTACCCGCGCCCGCGTGCTGTGCCGGAGGCCAAGGGCGCGCCCGCCGAACCCGCGGCGGCCTGACCGCCCGGGGGCGCGCCCCCAGTACGAGCCCCCCGCCGGGCCGCGTCACCGCGGCCCGGCGGGGGGCTCGTGCGTACCCGGGGCTTCAGGAGGGGGTGCCCATCGGCATCGTCCCCATCGGCATCGTGCCCATCGGGGCGGGGGTGCCGGAGGGTTCCGGGGTGGTGGAGGGTCCGGGGGTGGCCGCGCCGGTGCCCGCCGGGCTGGGCGTCGCCGCGGCGGCGGGGGCGCCCGTCAGGACCTCCACCTTGCCGGTGTCGAGGGAGTAGTAGCCGCCGACCACGACGACCGACCCCTTCCGGACCATGGGGGCCAGGTCCGCGTTGGCGCGCAGGTCGTCCGCCGTCAGCTTGATCTGGGCGCGGATCATCCGGTCGACCGGGTCGCCGGTGCCGCCCTCCTTGGCCACCTGGTCGTACGCCTGCTTCAGGGCCTGCTGGATCGCCTTGAGGTTGCCCGGCAGGCTCTTCCCGTCGCGCAGGGCCTTGTACGCGGCGTCGATGGCACCGCACCGCTGGTGTCCGAGCACGAAGATCAGCGGGGTGCCGCCGGTCACCGGCCCGAACTCGACGGAGCCGGTCACCACCGGGCCGACCGCCTGGCCTCCGGTGCGCAGCACGTACAGGTCGCCGAGCCCGGTGTCGAAGAGCAGCTCGGGCGGCACCCGGGAGTCGATGCAGGAGAGCACCACCCCGAACGGCTCCTGGCTCTGGGCGACCAGCTGACGACGTGTGGGATCCCGGTCGGGGTGCTGGAGCGAGCCGTCCACCCAGCGCCTGTTGCCCTCCATCAGCCGCGCGAAGGCCGCGTCCGGCGTGGCCGGTGCCGCGTTCGGCGCGGCGGCCTCGGGCCGTGCCTTCGTCCCCGCGCCCAGGGGGGTGCCTGCGGCCGTACAGGCCGAGAGCGCGCCCGCGACGGCCGCGAGGCCGCCCGCGAGCAGTGCCTTGCGGCGCGGTAGTCCTGCGCTGTCCATCGCCCGTTCCTCCGATTCGTCGTGACCCTGGCGACTATCGGACGGAGGGCGGCCGGTACGGGCGCAGGCGCGAGCGGGGGCGGGCCGCGTTCCCACCGTCGGCGCACAGCCGCGGCGGTCAGGAATCGGGCAGCCGGCGCGCCCCGGTGGGGTGGGCGAGGGCCTGCCCGCCGCCGGAGGCGAGCATGCGCACCTCGTCCCGGTCGCTGATCTCCGCGCGGACGATGCCGGAGGCGTCGGCGTACACCGGGTGCCCTCCCGGGCCGGACAGCTCGGTGCGCTCCACGACCACGGTGTCCCGGCCCGTCCCGCCGGCGCCGGGAAACGTCAGCTCGTACCGTCGGACGCTCATGGGTCCATCGTGGGCCGCATGCGCCCGGACCGCCTTTTGACTTTACCTTTACTTTGCGATTGTGTACGGGGTGTCCGCTTGTGCCACCGAAGGAACGCCGTGAACACCCACCGCCCCGCCCGTACCGCCGCCCTCGCCGCGGGCCTCCTGCTCGCCGTGACGGCCTGCTCCGCCTCCGAAGCCGTCGACGGGGCCGTCGACCAGGTCGACAAGGCGGTCGACGAGAAGTACGAGGTGACGTACGAGGTCACGGGCAAGGGGGCCGCCTCCATCGACTTCGCCGCCGGAGCCGGGACCGCGACCCAGCCGCAGCACGAGACCGTGGACGCCCCGTCCCTGCCCTGGGTCAAGACCGTCACGCTGCGCGGCATCATGCCGCCCACCGTGCTCCCGGTCGCCGCCCCCGGCTCCGAGGACCAGGTCACCTGCAAGATCACCTACAAGGGCAAGGTCATCGCCGAGCAGTCCGGCGCGGCCCTCACCGCCGCCGGCGGCTGCGTCGCCGTCTCGCCCGCCGCCGGCTGACCCGGCCCGGTCCGAAGGGCGCCCGTCAGGCCCACGCCCCGGTGGCCTCCCGGGCCAGCACCGTGAAGGCGCGGGCGGCCGCGCTCTGGTAGGCGGTGTCCCGGCGGAGCAGCACGACCGTGCGGGAGGGCGGGGCCGGGAGCAGCGGCACCCGGGCCAGACCCGGCTGCTCCCGGGCCACCGCGTCCGGCAGGACGGTCGCCAGCCCCGTCCGCCGCACCAGCTCCGTCAGGGCCTGGACCGAGTCCGCCTCGACCGCCACGCGCGGCCGCACCCCCTGCGCCGCGCAGTACGCGTCCACGTGCCGCCGCGTCGCGAAGTCCCCGTTCAGCAGCGCCAGCGGACGGTCCGCCAGCCCGGCCGCCGGCACCGGCCCGGCCGGTGCCGGCAGGGCGGCGGAGGTCACCAGGCCGAGGGTCTCCGTGAACAGGGCGGTGGCCGCGATCCCCGGCGGGTGCGGCCCGGCGAACGCGATCCCGAGGTCGGTGCCGTCCGCCAGCAGGGCCGACTCGATGCGGTCCTGGGCCATCTCCCGCACCTCCACCGTGATGCCGGGGTGCGCCTCGTGCAGGGCGCCGAGCAGCGGGCCGAGCAGGTACGCGGTGAAGGTGGGCGTCAGGGCCAGGCGCAGGTGGCCGCGCGAGAGGTCGCCCACGTCGTGCACCGCCCGCTCGGCGGCGGCCAGGTCGCGCAGCGCCCGGCGCGCGTGGTGCGCGTACGCCTCGCCCGCGTCGGTGAGCCGCACCGTGCGGCCGCCCCGGTCCAGCAGCCGCACGCCCACCGTCCGCTCCAGCTGCTTGATCTGCTGCGACAGGGTGGGCTGGGAGATGTGCAGCTCCTCCGCGGCGCGCGTGAAGCTGTGGTGTTCGGCGACCGCGAGCAGATAGCGCAGGTGACGCAGTTCGAGAGCCATGCCGACAACTATAGATGCCATCGATGGGTCTCATGGTTTACCGCTCTTGGACACTATGGGCACAGGTCATGCAGGGTGGAACACGTCAGCCCCCACCGGGGTGGATCCCAGACAACGGGAGTGACCGTGCACGACCTCATCGAGGGCGTCGACCGTTTCCGGCGCGACGTCTTCCCCGCCAAGGCGGAGCTCTTCGCCCGCCTGGCCCGCACCCACCGGCCCGCGACGCTGTTCATCGGCTGTTCCGACGCCCGCGTGGTGCCCGAGCTGATCACCCAGAGCGAGCCGGGCGAGCTGTTCGTCGTCCGCACCGCCGGCAACCTCGTCCCCGCCCACACCCCCGGCCCCGACGCGGTCGCCGCCGCCATCGAGTACGCGGTCGCGGTCCTCGGGGTCGGCGGGATCGTGGTCTGCGGGCACTCCGGCTGCGGGGCGATGACCGCCCTCGCCGAACGCCACGACCTCAGCGCCGCCCCGGCCGTCGCCGGGTGGCTCCGGCACGCGGACGCGTCGGTCGCCCGCGCCGCCCGCGGCGGCGGAGTGCCCTACCTGGTCCGGGAGAACGTACGCGCCCAGCTGGCGAACCTCGCCACGCACCCCTCGGTGGCCCGCGCCCTCGCGGAAGGGGCCCTGGCCCTGCACGGCTGGGTCTACGACATCCCCACCGGCTCCGTCGAGGAACTCGACGCCACCGCCCCCGCGGCCTGACACCCCACCCACCGGAAGGAACCCACCATGACCCACGCCCAGTTCGCCCCCGCCGTCCGCGAGCGGATCGCCGCCCAGGCGGTCGAGGCCAAGACCCGCAAGAACCTCACCTGGCAGCAGATCGCCGACGTCACCGGCCTGTCCGTGGCCTTCGTCACCGCAGCCGTCCTCGGCCAGCACCCGCTGCCCGCACCCGCCGCGAAGGCCGTCGCCGAACTCCTCGGCCTCGACGAGGACGCCGAGATGTGGCTCACCACCATCCCCACCCGCGGCACCGGCACCGCGGCCGCGCCCACCGACCCGACCGTCTACCGCTTCCACGAGATGCTCCAGGTCTACGGCACCACCCTCAAGGCCCTGGTCCACGAGCAGTTCGGCGACGGCATCATCAGCGCGATCAACTTCAGGCTGGACGTCAAGAAGGTCGCCGACCCCGACGGCGGCGAGCGCGCCGTCATCACCCTCGACGGCAAGTACCTCCCGACCAGGCCCTTCTGACCCTCCGTACACCTACCGGCCCAGACAGGCCAGCGCCGCCGCCGTGAGGGCGTCCACACCGGCCGGGAGGGCCGTGCGGACGTCCGGGGCGAAGTCCGGGGCGTGGTTGGCGGGGAGGCCCGCCAGCTTCCCGGCCGCCCCCTCCCCGGGCGCCGCCGCCCAGGCGGCCGGCCCGATCACCCCCAGCATCCAGTAGGCGAGCCGCACCCCCCGCGCCCCGTGCACCGCCCGCCCCGCGTCGCCGAACAGCCCGAAGTCCTCCGTGGCCAGCGACGGCGGCCACATCGCGACCCGCTCCGCCCCCAGCCGCTCCGTGTGCGCCGCCCGCACCGCGGCCGTCGTGGCCGGATCGGGGTGGGTGACGGGGGAGGAGCCCTCACGGACGATCTCCGGCTCCCGGGGGCAGCCCGAAGCGGCGCACTCGGCGCGCACGATCCGCTCCACCGCCTCCGCCGCCCGGGCGAGCGCCGCCTCCCCGGCCGCCCGTACGGTGATCCCCAGCTCCGCCCGGTCGGGCACGACATTGGCCCGCTCGCCCGCCCGCAGCGAGCCCACCGTCACCGCCACCTGCTCGGAGGGCGCCGCCTCCCGGGCCACCACCGTCTGCAACCGGGTCACCACGTGCGCCGCCGTCACCACCGGGTCCACCGTCAGGTGCGGGGCGCCCGCGTGCCCCCCGCGCCCGTGCACGACCACCCGGAAGGTCACGCTCCCGGCGGTCATCGGCCCGTACCCGTGGGCGACCATGCCCGCCGGAAGCGGGGCGGCGTGCTGCGCCAGCACCGTGTCCGGGCGCCCGACGCGCTCGTACAGCCCGTCGGCCAGCATCGCCCGCGCCCCCTCCAGGGTCTCCTCCGCGGGCTGCCCCACCACCACGAGCGTGCCCCGCCAGGCCCCGGCGGGCGCGCCCGCCAGCAGCGAGGCGGTGCCCGCGGCCGCGGCCAGGTGCAGGTCGTGCCCGCAGGCGTGCGCCGCCGGGCCCTCGCTCGCGTACGGCAGCCCGGTGGTCTCCCGGACCGGCAGCGCGTCCAGTTCGGCGCGCAGCATCACCGTCGGCCCCTCGCCCCGGCGCAGCACCCCGGCCACGCCGTGGCCGCCGATCCCGCGCGCGGTCTCGTACCCGGCGTCCTCCAGCCAGCCGGCGAACCGGTCGGCCGTGCGCTCCTCCTCGCCCGAGAGCTCGGGGTGGCGGTGCAGGTCCAGGTACAGGGTCGTCAACGGCCGCAGGAGCGGCGCGAGTCCGGGGAGCACGGTGGCGGAAGCGGTCATGACGACCATGCTCGGCCACCGCCTCCGGGCGGGACTGTCAGAGCGCTGACACTTTGTGTCAGGGGAGTGTCAGGAGATGAGCAGGCGATGTGAAGGCGCCACTTGTTTTCCTTGAAGTGCGCCAGGGAGAACGGGCCGGACACACGGACCGCGGACCCCGGGACGCACCCGGACACCAGAACCGGCCACGCCGACGCACCGGCCGGCCCACCCCAATGAATGGAGAGTCCCATGGAGAAGTCGCCGCTCGCCTCGCTCGCCGACGAGATCCTGGAGCTGGAGTCGGAGACCTTCGAGATCTCGGACTACTCGGACGCCAGTGAGGTCGTGCTCGCCGGTTCCACCAGCTGCAGCTCCACCTCGACCTGTTCCTCCACCACCAGCACCACCTCCTGCAGCGCCTGACACCCCGGCGCCGCACCCGCAGACACCGGATGCCCCGGACCCCGCAGGAAGGGGTCCGGGGCATCCGGCATGACGTACGGACGACGGAAGAAGGGCCCCGGGGTGCGCCCCGGGGCCCGGCCGGCCGGGGAATCAGGGGAACGGGTGCGGCACCAGCCGGACCTCCGCGTCCGTCAGCGGCGTGGCGCGCAAACCCGCCCGCATCGCGGCCGTCCGCAGCCGGGGCATGTACGGGGCCCGCTGGCGCGACCAGCCGAAGTCGATCGGCAGCAGCCCCGGCACGACGGCGCACACCGTGCTCAGCCCCATCCGGCGCTGCTCCGGCGTGGTCTGGTCGACGACGATCACGTCGTGCCCGGCGCCCGTCAACTCCCGTACGCACAGCAGCAGGTCGTCCCGCAGGTCGCCGGTCCGCGGCCGCCCACCGGCCTCCCATCCCGCGTACAGCTCCGCCATCGTCCGCACTCCGAGCGGCTCCCGGTAGGTCCGCGCGTACGGCGCCATCGCCGGCAGCCCGTACAGCTGGGCATGGTCCTTCAGGTGCAGCACCTTCCCGAAGTCCCGGCTCATCGCCTCCAGTTCGCCCTGTCGCTCGGCCACCTGCCGGGGCAGGTGCGGGATGTAGGTGAGCACCTCCGACAGCGCCGCCTCCACCGCCGACGCCGGATCCAGCGCCGCGCCCGCGCCGAACGAGTACAGCCCCGGCCCGCCGTCGCGCCGCACGGCCAGCCCCGTCACCACCGGCACCGCCAGGTCGATCCGGTTGTCGAAGGCGTGCACGTCGTACCCCTGCAGGGCCGCCCGGTCCACCATCATCCGAACCGCCGGCCCCGGTACGGAGTCCAGGTCGATCTCCGTCAGGCGCTGGCCGCCGTACCAGGCGAGCAGGAACGCGTCCCGCTCGATCAGCTCCAGCAGCGCCCCGAGCAGCGCCTCCTCCGGGCAGCCGCCGATGGCGCAGCCGTTGGAGCACTCGAAGACGAAGTTGTCGGCGGCCAGGCCCGCGCTGTAGTACGCCAGCCGGGCCGGGACCAGCACGGGCCGGTCGTCGCGCAGCGAGTGACCGTACACCCACGGGATGGGCCGCTCGGGGTCGAAGGGCGACACCAGGGGGTCGTCCCGGTAGGTCTCCGGCGGGTAGAACCCGCACTCCGCCGGGTTCAGGGCCCGGTCGCCCAGCTCCGCGTACGAGGCGGTGAGCGCTTCCGCGCCGGTGCGCCGGTGGGTGCCCGCGTACCGCTCCAGCCCCTCCAGGAACGCCAGGTCCCGGCTGGCGGAGAAGCTGTTGGCCTGCCCGCTCCAGGTGACGTCCGTCAGCCCCGCGTAGCCGCGCATGAAGACGCTGCCCGCGACGGGGGCGGTGGTCGGCGAGGTCACGTTGATCCAGGTGCCCCCACCGAGCACCCCGGTCACCGGATTGGCCAGCGCCTCCCGCGGCACCGGGTACGAGGACGCCTTGCGCAGCCGCTGCGCGTCCGGGTCCGGCTTGGGCCGTGACGCGGGCGTGAAGGGCTGCGGCTCGGCCGCGGCGCTCGGCCCGCAGTCGGGGCAGAGCGGGTCGGCGGCCAGCGGGTAGGTGCGCACCTGGAGGGTC
Source organism: Streptomyces sp. NBC_00158 (assembly GCF_045160885.1). Lineage (NCBI taxonomy): Bacteria > Bacillati > Actinomycetota > Actinomycetes > Kitasatosporales > Streptomycetaceae > Streptomyces > Streptomyces sp. NBC_00158. The sequence continues at coordinate 396,332 of NZ_CP108161.1, read as the reverse complement.
TCCAGGTCCAGCCGGGACACCTGCGGCAGCGCCCGGTCGGCCGCCACCGCTCCCGGGGCCCGCGCCTCACCGCCCGCCACGGCGGCGTGCAGGGCGGCGACCGCGTCCAGCACGTACGGCGACAGCCGCGGCCAGCGCGCCGAGACCGGGGTGCGCGGCCCGGTCCCGGTCTCCAGGGCGTCCCGTTCGCTCTTGCTGCGCAGCCGCTGCCAGCGCATCGCCAGGCACTGACCGCAGGCCGGGGCGGTGCCGTCGCCGCCCCAGGGCCCCAGCAGCACGGCCTGCGCGCCGAGGTGGACCGTGGCGGCCGGGCGGACCCGGGCGAAGGGGTCGGCGGTACGCGGCCCGAGGGCGTCGTGCACCCCGAGGGTGACCACGTACGGCGCCGCCGCGCCCGGGGCGGCGCCGGCGGCGAGGGCCCGCTCCAGCTGCCGGCGTGCCTCCTCCAGGGCGGTGCCGTCGGGGGCCGCGGCCGCCCGTACGGTCCGCGTCGCGGTGTCGGTCATGACTGGTTGCTCCAGCGGAAGGTCTTCAGCCCGATCCCGCCGAACAGGAGGGCGAAGCCGGCCAGGGCCGCGCAGCCGATCCCGATGGAGGCGAGGGAACCGGTGCCGGTGAGGGCCCCGGACGCGGCGTCGTTGAGGTAGCGCAGCGGCAGCACCTGCGAGACCGTGCGCAGCCAGGACGGCATCATGTCGAGCGGCAGGAAGGAGCCCGACAGGAACGCCATCGGCACCATCATGCAGTTGGCGATGGCGGCGACGGCCTCGGGCGTCCTGGCGTAGTTGCCGACGATCACCCCGATGGCCATGAACGCGGTGATGCCGAGGCCCAGCGCGGGCAGCACCAGCGGCCAGCGGCCGTCCAGTTCGAGCCCGAACCCGGGCAGCATGGCGACGGCGACGAACACGGCCGCCTGCACCACGCCGACCACCAGGGCCAGTACGTAGCGCGAGGCCAGCACCGTGGTCAGCGGGGTCGGGCTGAGCCGGATCAGCCGCAGCAGGTCGTCGCGGCGCCACTGCATCAGGGTGAAGGCGATGCCGAAGACGGCGGCGTTGGCGACGCCCCAGGACATCACGCCGGGCGCGATGTACGAGATGTACGGGCGGCCGCTCTGCTCCACGTCCTGCCCGCTGAAGATCAGGCCGAAGACGACGAGGAACAGCAGCGGGAAGGCGAAGGTGAAGAACAGGGTGGCCTTGTCCCGGACCTGGGCCCGGTAGCCGGCTGCGGTCAGTGCCGTGTAGGCGCTCATGCGCGGGACTCCAGGGTGTGTGCGGGGGAGCCGTCCCCGGCCGGGGCGTGGCCGGTCAGCTCCAGGTAGACGTCCTCCAGGGTGGCCGTACGGGTCATGACCCCGTCGAGCCCGGTGAGCGCGTCGACGGCCTGGAGCACCTTGCCGGGGACCGAGGTCTCCAGCACGAGCGAGCCGCCCTGTTCGCTGACCCGGTCCACGCCGTCCATCGCGGCGGCCTCGTCCCGGCCGATCCGCCCCTCGGGGACCAGCAGCCTGGCCCGGGAGCCGGCGGCGGTGATCAGCTGGTGCGGGGAGTCCAGGGCGGCGATCCTGCCGCCGACCAGGATGGCCACCCGGTCGCACAGGGCCTCGGCCTCGTCGAGGTGGTGGGTGGTGTAGACGATGGTGCGGCCCTCGCCCTTCAGGGCGCGCAGCACCTGCCACAGGTCGCGGCGGGCCTGCGGGTCCAGCGCGGCCGTCGGCTCGTCGAGGAAGATCAGCTCGGGGTCGTGGACCAGCGCGGAGGCGATGGCGAGCCGCTGGCGCTGGCCGCCGGAGAGGTTCTCCACGAGCACGTCGCGCTGCTCGGTCAGCCCGACCAGCGCCAGCGAGCGGTCCGCGGCGGCCGCGTCCTTGCGGTACAGCCCGGCGACGGTGGCGAGGTGCTCGCGCGCGGTCTGCCGGACGAAGAACGCCGAGGCCTGGGTCTGTACGCCGATCCGCGGCAGCAGCGCCGTGTTGCGCGGCCAGGGGTTGTGCCCGAGCACCTCGACGGTGCCCGAGTCGGCCTGGCGCAGCCCCTCGACGATCTCGATGAAGGTGGTCTTGCCCGCCCCGTTGGGGCCGAGGAGTCCGAAGAACTCGCCGCGGCGCACGTCGAGGGAGAGCCCGTCCACGGCCTGTCGGTCGCCGTAGCGCTTGCGGACCTCCCGGACGGCGACGGCCACGGGGGCGTCGGGCGGCGGAGTGCGGTCAGTTGTCATGGGCGTGCGGTTCCCTCGGTGTCGGAATCGGGTGGGGGGTCGGAAAGGGGTTCAGGGGGACGCGGTGAGGACGACGGCGGCCGCGAGGCATCCGGCCAGGAGCAGGACCAGCACGGCCGAGCCGATCCCGTAGCCGAGGTACAGCCGCCGGGCCCGCACCGGGTAGGCGGCCGCGGCGCCCTTGTCCCGCATCCGCAGCCGCAGGTACGCCGAACTGGCGGGAGCCAGCCGGGTCACGCGCAGCGCGTGCCCGAGCAGGGTGTAGCCGTCGAGCGGCGGCAGCGGGACGAGGTTGACCAGGGCCTGCGCGCTGCCGAGCAGCAGCAGCGCGCCGAGCACCCGGCGGGTGGGGTCGCCCACGGGCAGGGCCGCCCACCAGGCGCAGAACGGCAGCAGGAACAGCAGGTTGGCGAAGGCGCCCGCGCCGGCCACGGCCAGCTGGTCCCGCCGGCGCGGCAGGTAGCGGTAGTTGTCGACCCGGCAGTACATGATCACCATCGGGAGCCGCCAGCGCAGCCCGATCTCCCCGACGGTGCCGCCCACGTGGCGGGCGGCTATCCCGTGGGCGAACTCGTGCAGGGCCGTGCTCAGCCACAGCAGCGAGGCCACCGCCAGCAACGGCGCCGGACGCGTCAGCAGCCACCACAGGTCGGCGAAGAGCACGCCCGCCGAAGCCGCCAGCCACACCTCCATGGCCAGGAACACCAGCAGCAGCGCGCCCAGCACCGCCGGCCGCAGCAGCGGCCGCAGGACGCGGTGCAGCCGGGCCGTCGTGGCGTCGGCGTCCGCGACCAGCCGCAGGGTGCCGCGCAGCAGGGTCCCGGTCCGCTGCGGCCCCGGACCGGCCTCCGGCTCCGGGGCCGGTCCGCCCGCCAGCAGCCGCCGGGTGCCCAGCAGCCCGAGCAGCTGCTGCCAGTTCCGCTCGCCCAGCCGCCGCCCGAACTCCCGCCCGTACGCCTCGCCGATCTCCGCCAGGCTGCGCGAGCCGTCGAGCCGCGAGACGAGGAAGTACTCCTTCGGCCCGATCTCGAACGCCGCCCCGGACACCGGGTCCTTGACCAGGTGCACCACGGCCGCGCCGTTCAGCAGCGGCGGCGACAGCAGGACCCCGGCCCGCAGCTCAGGCCGGTGGTCCAGCATCCGGGAGGGCGCGGTCACGGCCCGACCGCCCCGGCGGCCGCCGCGCCCTCGCGCAGCACCCGGCCCAGCAGGTGCGAGAGGTAGGCCTCGTCCCGGATCGTCACGTGCAGCCGGTTGTTGGTCATGTGCATGTACGGGGACAGCAGCAGCGGCAGCGCCACCGCCGGATCGGTGACCCGCTCGTCGCGGCTCCCGTCCCAGGACCGGAACACCAGCTGCCCGCCCGCCGCCAGGGCCTCGGCGCGGGTCCGCAGCTCACGGCAGTGCTCCGCCCAGCCCGCCAGGAAGGCCGGCAGCCGGCCCGTCTCCCCGGAACCCAGCGCCTCCAGCACCGCCTCGAACCGCCGCCCGAGACCCGGACCGGTCTGCTCGTACGTGCGGTCGTACTCGGTCGAGCCGATGAAACCGGTGCCCGGGAACGCCCGGTGCCAGAACTGGTAGTAGCTGTCCAGGTAGTTCCCGAGCTCCTCCCGGTCGGGCAGGAACACCCCGGCCATCACCATCATCAGCTGCGCCGAGGTGCCCAGCAGCACCGTCCGCAGGTGCAGGTTCATCGAGCCCAGCGCCTCCATGACGAGGTCGCTGGAGTGCGCGAAGTGCCACTCCGCGAGCTCCACCCCGGCCGGGCCGCCGTACTTGCCGTACTCCGGCTCGTACGGCTCGTACGAGAAGGAGTTGTTGGGCCGCAGGTTCATCCGGCCGTCCTCGCCCATGAACGCGGCCCGGTCCCCCTCCGGGAACTCGATGTCGAACAGGGTGTTGTAGAACTCGTTGAGGAAGCCCGAGTCCACCTCGTACAGCGCGGGCCGCGCCTTCAGGAACCCCGACACGGCCTCCTCGGCACGCCGGCGCACCTCCGGCTCCGCCTCCGGGCTCACCGGCCGCAGCCGCAGCCGGACGTGCGGTCCCTCCAGCCAGTAGTTGATGAAGAAGTGCCCGGCCAGCAGCCCGTCCGCCGTCAGGGAGGCGATCAGCGGCCGCACGCACTGCACCAGCAGCGGCTGCGGGTTGGCGGCGTAGAACACGTGCATGGCCTGCCACGCGCCACGCTTCGGGGTCAGCTCTGACATGCGGGTGCGCCCTCCTCGGTCCGGACGGTCGTGGTGAAGGTCTCGACGGCGAGCTCGGCGACGTGGCCGCCGCGCGCCGAGGCGACGTGCAGGCCCCCGGGGTCCGGGAGCATCTCCCGGAAGACGACCCGGTGGCCGCCCTCGCGCAGCAGCGGCTCGAACGCGGCCAGCGAGAGCAGGCTGGAGAAGTCCACGTACTGCGGTTTGGCCCCCAGCGCGGACGGGCCCGCCGACACCGTCGCGAACACCCGCTCCGGCAGCCCGTGCGCCCGCCGCCAGCGCTGCCACTCGAGGAAGTGCCCGGCCTCCCGGGCCCCCCGCGCGGGCAGTTCGCCCGCCGTGGTGGTCCAGCTGCGCCGGCTGAGCACCAGGTCCCCGTGCACCACCCGCGGACGCGTGGTCACCCCGGCGTGCGCCGCGCCCTCCGGCACCCCCGCCCAGACGTCCAGCGGGGACATCGACGACGGCGACAGCAGCAGCAGGGTGCGCGGTACGGCGGGCAGCGCCAGCGGCACCAGGTACCCCAGGTAGACCGGGATCACCTCCAGGCCCAGGCGCCGCGAACGCAGCACCACGCGGCCGGTCTGCGGCACGTGCTCCGCGTACAGGTCGTCCAGGCGCAGCAGCCGCTCCTCCGGCAGGGTCCCGCTCTCGCCCGGGCAGACGATCTCGTACTCGGTGAGCCGCCCGTGCAGGTTCAGGTTGGTGGTCACCGCCCCGCCCGTGACCTCGGCGAACACCGCGCCCGGCGGGGTGACCGCGGCGGCCGTCGCGCGCAGCTCGCCGTCCAGCCCGGCCGGATCCGGGTACAGGTGGGTGAACCGGCTGAACGGGAAGGAGAGCCCCCCGTACGAGCGGTTGAGGACGGTCAGCTCCGCGCCCGTCTCCGGGTCCCGCGCGAGCTGGAGGTGGTGGCAGCGCGGTGCGAAGCCGGGCACGACCGGCTCCAGTTCGGCCGCGACCGCCTCCACGTCCTCCCCGGACAGCCGCAGCTCGCCGCCGCCCGCGCCGCCCTCCTCGTACGCCGCCCAGTGCTCCCGCATCCGGCCCGTGAAGGCCCGCCGCGCCGCGTCCAGGGCCCGGATCCCGGGCAGGCCCAGCCAGTTCTCCTCCGGCACGTACTCGCCCCGGGCGTCGAAGGGGGTGCGCCGCGCGGTGAAGGACAGGTACTGGTCGAAGAAGTCCTCGTGGAAGTCGTGCACCAGCCCCAGCAGGTCCTCGCAGCGCCCGCCGCGGCCGTAGCGGGCCGTGAAGAACCCCTCGAAGGTGATCCGCTGGGCCACCGTCAGGTCGAAGGCCGGCAGGATCCGCTCCACCGAGCGCAGCGACCCGCCGCCCGCGCCCGGCTCCGCCCAGGCCGGGGGAGCCGCCGCCAGGTCGCGGCCCGCGCTGGTGTCCTCGTACACCAGTGTCTGCGGCAGCGGCGCGTCCACCGGCGCGCCCAGCTCCTCCTGCGCCCGCCGCAGGGCCGCGCGCAGGGCGGACAGCAGCTCGCGGCGCTCGGCGCGCCCGGCGAGCGGATAGCGCTCCAGCAGCCGGGCGGGCTCCTCCAGCAGTGCGGCCAGCGCGTCGGCCCAGGGCCGCTCCAGGCCCGTCAGCGCCTGCTGGAAGGACCGTACGGGGTCCCCGCTGTGCACCTCGGTGTCCAGGCACGGAACCCGCACCATGCCGAGCTGGAGCAGGGCCCCGATGTACGCCTCGCACTCCTCGGGGGCCGCGCCGTGCTCGGCGGCCAGCCAGTCGGCCAGCTCGTGGTGGCGCAGCTCCGGCTCGCCGCCGCCCGCCGCACCGGCGGCTCCGGCCCCTTCGGCCCGCTCGGCGAAGAGGGCCAGCAGCCGGTCCAGGGTGCCGCTGCGGCGCAGGAAGAACAGCCGGTCCTTGACCGCGTCGAAGGTGACGGCGGCCGTGTCGTCGCCGGCCGTCACCGAGCGGCGCACGTACCGGATCCGGTCGTCCTCCCGGCCCCAGCCCGGGGCCGGGCGCAGCGGCAGGTCCCGGCGGCGCACCGGATCGGCCAGGACCAGCTCGGCCAGGCGCGCCAGCACCACCACGTTCAGCCGGACGTGGCTGCCCCAGGCGTCCTCCACCCGGATCCCGCCGGTCCCCGCCTCCGGGGTGAACCGGCCGGTCGCCACCCCGGTGAAGGTGCTGAAGGGGCTGGTCTTGCAGGCGGTGCGGTACAGGTACGAGAGCACCGAGCGTTCGGCCTTGCGCGCCCGGCCCCCCGGCTCCCCGCCCCCGGCGGTGGCCGCCGCGTACGCGTCGAGCTGCCCCTCCAGCACCGGAGAGGCCAGCAGCAGCCCGTGCCGCAGCCGGTCGTCCTCCAGCAGCCCGCGCAGCGCGGCCCGGCCCCGGCCCAGATCGGCCGCCAGCAGCGCCTCGCCCTCGGCGAGCAGCTTCTCCAGCTCGCGGGTCCGCTCCAGCCACAGCGCCAGCCGGTCGCCCGCCTCCTCCTCCAGCCCCGCCACCGCCCGCAGGGCGGCGTCGGGATCGGCGGGCACCCGCCCGTTGTGGACCTGCCGGCGCAGCCGCAGCAGTTCGCGCCGGAGCGCCGCGCCCGGACCGTCAGGCTCCGGGTCGGTCGCGCCGACCGCCCGGTGCAGCACCTCGCTCAGCCACTGCGCGTCGCCCCGCAGCGTCTCCTCGGCCGCGAGCACGTCGGCCGCCCAGCGCCCGGTGTCCCCGCAGCGCAGCGCGTCGGCCGCGGCCAGCGGCAGGCCGGCGACGCGCAGCATGAAGCGCTCGCCGGTGTGCCATTCGGTGGTGGTGTCCATCCTGGTCCCCCTGTTCCTCTCGTGGCCCGGTCAGGCGATCTCGTGGCGGAAGTCGGCCGGCCGCGGCCGCTCGTGGCCGAGCAGCATGATCAGCAGCGGTGCCTCGTCGGTGTCCGCCAGGCCCAGCCGCTCGGCGTACGAGACGTTGTCGAAGCCGAGCGCCACGCCCGCGCCCAGCCCGTGGGCGGCGGCGGTGGTGTAGAAGGTCTGCGCGATCGCGCCGACCGCCGCCCCCATCAGGCGGTAGCCCCGGTCGCCGACCGCGTCGATGACCGCGGTGGTGCGCACCGTCGGCACCAGCACCGCGCCCGCCTGCTCCAGGTTGTAGTTGGACAGGAAGTAGTTGGCCTGGAGGAACGGCCCGGGCGGACCCGGCACCACCAGCCGCAGCGCGTGCGCCTCGGCGTCGTAGGCGTAACTGCCCGGCTCGATCCCCTCGACGTGGTTGACGAAGGCGTACAGCGAGGTCAGCGGCGGCCCGCCGGGCCGCTCGGCCTCACTGCCAGGCCGGGTCGCCGCACAGTCCGCCAGCGCCGCCGCCAGCTGCTCCGCCGTCACCGCCCGGGTGGCGTCGAACCGGCCGAAGCTGCTGCGCCGGGCCCGCAGCGCGGCGGCCTCGCCCATCGGGGGCGCCGCCGGGGCGGGCAGGGGGACGGGCCGCCCGCCCCGCGGCGGGTACGCGGCCGCGGCGTCGAGTGCGCCGGGCGCCGGACGGTCCCCGGCCCGGCCGAGGGTGGCCGCGTGGATCCGCTCCAGCGTCTCGAAGGCCAGCACGGTGCGGGACCGCTCCGCGTCACGGTGGCGGACCCCGGCGCCCGCCGACGGAGTCCCGGCGGCGGAGCCGGCCGCGTCGCCCTCCCATTCCAGGGGGAGCACCGCGAAGACGCCCTCCTCCTCGGGGGCCACGCCGAGCAGCCGGGCCAGGCGCTCCTCGTCGAACCAGAGCGCGGGCGCGATCCGCAGCCCGTGCGCCCGCGCCCACAGCCGCCAGGTCTGCACCAGCGCGCCCACGTCCATGCTGACCGCGTGGAAGGAGAAGCTGTTGTACTTGAAGGAGTTCTGCCAGTACTTGACGCTCAGCACCAGGTACTGCGAGGAGCCCTCCCCGGGGCCGTGGCCCAGCGCCTCCCGCACGTCACCGGTGACGTCCCCGGCCAGCAGCCGGCGCAGCCCGTGCTGGTGCGGGGCGTAGTGGTACAGGCCCGGGGCGAGCGGACCGCCCGCACCGGCCGCCCAGTACACGCCGACCGGGTAGAGCCCGCCGCCCGAGGCGGTGCCCCGCGACCAGTTGGCCTGCGTGTAGTGGGGGAGCGCCGCCAGGTCGGTGTTGGCCTGCACGCCCAGGCGCCGGCCGGTCAGACCGTACGAGTCCTGCAGCATCCCGGACAGCAGCGGCAGGGTGAACCCCGCCGCGGGGCGCGGCCCGCCCGCCTCCGGGTCCGGCAGCGGCAGGGTCTCCGCGCCGGGGTAGTACTTCGCCTTGCGGGGGCGGTCGGCCCAGTCGGGCACGAAGTCGACGGGCTCCATGGGCACCCGGCCCCGGTACATGATGGCGCTGGCGTAGTCATGGGCGTAGCCCACGGGTCCTCCTCGGTTCGTGCGGCCGTGCCGGGCGGGGCCGGCGGCGGCCGGGTCAGGGGAAGGGGTGCGGGGCGGGGTTGAGGTCGGCCGGCTCCAGGTCGCGCCCGCGCAGTCCCGCCTCGCGCAGGGCCGTGCGCATGCGCGGCATGCCCAGCGCGCGCTGCCTCGACCAGCCGAAGTCGATCGGCAGCAGCCCCGGCACCAGCACGCTCACGGTGTGCAGGCCCAGGGCCCGCTGCTCCGGCAGGGTCTGGTCGACCACCACCACGTCGAAGCCCCCGGCGGCGACGGCCTCCACGCACCGCGCCAGGTCCACGGCCACGTCGTCCGACACCCCCTCGGGGCCCAGCAGCGAGGACACCGGGCGCAGCGGACCCCGGGAGGGCCCGCGCAGCAGGAAGTCGGCGTGGCGGCCCATCTCCGGCACCCCGTACACCAGCGGGTGGTCGTGCAGGGCGGTGACCAGGTCGAAGTCGGCCGCCATCGCGCGCAGCCGCTCCTCGTCCCGTTCGGTGCGCCCGGGCAGGTTCACCGCGTCCGTGGCGATCTCGCACAGCGCCGAGTCCAGCGCCGACTCCGGGTCCAGCCCGGCGCCCGCCCCGAAGCACATCCGGCCGGGGCCGCCGTCGAACCGCTCGGCGACCGCCGTCACCACCGGGATCGGGAAGCTGATCCGCGTGTCGAAGAACCGCGCCCGGTACCCGTACAGGGCCAGCCGGTCGACCATCGCCCGCGTCGAGGCCCGTTCGCTCGTGGCCGGGTCGATCTCGGGCAGCGGCTGCCGCCCGTACCAGGTGAGCAGGAACGCGTCCCGCTCGACCACCTCCATCAGCCCGAAGTAGGCGGCCTCGGCCAGACTCCCGCCCGAGGCGCAGCCGTTGGAGCTCTCCTGCACGAACCGGTTCTCCAGGCCCGGCGCGTGGTAGTACGTCAGCACCTCCGGCACCAGCCGCGGCTGCCGGTCGCGCAGCGACCACCCCCACACCCAGGGGATCTCCCGGTCCGGGTCGAAGGGCCGCACCCGGGGGTTGTCCCGGTAGAACGCGTCGCCGTACAGGCCCACCACCCGCGGGTCGACGGCCTCGGCCCCGAAGCCGTTCAGCGAGCCGGTGACGCTGGTCGTGCGCGAGCGCGAGCGCATCCCCGCGTACCGCTCCAGCCCCTCCAGCACCCCGACCCGGGCGCTGCGGTCGAAGGAGTCGGTGTGCCCGCCCCAGAACGTCTCGCGCAGGTACTCGCCGGAGCGCATCGAGAAGCAGCCGATGGTCGCCGAGGTGGACGTCGAGGAGACGTCCTGCACCAGCGAGGGCCCCAGCGCCCCGCACAGCGGGTTCGCGAACGCCGCCACGTCGATGGCGTACGCCTCCACCGGCCGGGTGCGGAAAGCCCCCGGCCGGTGCTTCGGCGCAGGTTCCGGATCCAGCGCCCGGGCCGTGTCCGCCTCGGGCGTCCCGCACACCGGGCACTCCGGATCGGGCACCAGCGGGTACCGCCGCACGCCCCCGTCGCGCAGGTCCAGCACCCACACCCCGGGGAACACCCCGCCCGCCGCCCCGGCGGAGCCGGAGCCCGCGGAGACCACCAGCGCGGCCACCGCGTCGGCGGCGAAGGCGTGCGCGTACGGCCAGCCGCCCGCCGCCCGGGTCCCGCCGCCCAGTTCGAGGGCGTCCCGCAGCGCGACGGACCGCACCGCCTGCCAGCGCCGCTCCAGGCACCGCGCGCAGCCCGGCCCGTCCCCCGGGAGGGGGCCCACCACGGCCTGGTGCCCGTACAGCGCGACCGGGACCGCACCCGCCGCAACCTCCCGGTCCGGGGCGGCGAACGCGTCCCGAAGCCCCAGGGCCGACACGGCCACCGGCGGCCCGCCCAGCGCGGCCACCGCCCGCTCCAGCAGCTCCGTGAACCGCCCGGCGGCCTCCCGCCCGAGCCCGTCCGCCACCGCGGCGGAGCCGCTACGCGTCATCGCCGGACTCCCCGGCCGCCACCGACGCCAGCAGCACCCGCACGGTGTGGACTCCCGCACCGGCCAGCTCCGCCGACCCGGTCGCCACCGCGTACGCGTCGAGCCCCGCCCCGGCGAGGCGCTCCAGCACCTGGTCCCAGGACGCGGCGGGCTCCGCCGCCAGGGGCGCGGCCGGCTCCCCGGACACCGCCAGCGCGCGCGGGTCCAGGTCCCGCAGCAGGGGATCGCGGCCCGCGTCGGCGCCGTCCGCCCCGTACTGCGCCGCGCCCAGCAGCTCCCGCAGGGCCGCGACCGCCGCCGTACGCCGGTCAAGGCCCTCGCCCAGCGCCCAGTGCTCCCCGGCGCGCGCCAGCAGCACCTGCACCCCCGAGCGCGGGCCCTCGCCGAGGTCCAGCAGCTCAGGCTCCAGCTCCAGCCGGTCCGCCGACCGCAGCAGGAAGGCGAGTTCGGCGTCCTCCCCGTCACGTTCCGGCAGCGGTACCGGGGCCGCCCCGCCGCCGCGCACCGCCCGCAGCAGCGCGGCGTGCCCGAGCGCCGACAGCAGCCCGGCCGCCGCCGCGTCGGCGGGGGAGGGGCCGGCGCCGGCCCCGGCGCGGGTGCGCTCGAAGAGCCGCTCGGCGTTGTGCGGGCCGAACGGCCGTACCGCGCCCGCCGGGACCAGCGCGGGCTCCTTCGTCAGCAGGGACACCGCGGCCTGGTGGGCGCGGGCCTCGCCGGGTATCCCGGAGGCGGTCGCCAGCGCCGCCGCGGCGACCGCGCCGGGCCCGCCGGCGGTGACGTCGCGGGCCGGCACCACGTGCTCCGCGTACACGAGCGCCGCCGCGTCCAGGGCCCGCATGCGGGCCCCCGCCACGTGGTGGACGTCGAACGCGGCGACCGTGCGGGTCTCCCCGTGCCCGAGGCCCAGCTCCACCACCCCGGCCTTGAGCGGGATCTGGGTGAGCTCCTCGTCCGCGTACCGGGTGAACACCCCCGCGTACGGGCGCACCAGGGCGGAGCGCCGGTTCAGCTCCTCCACGAGGTCGTCCGCCTCCCGGGCGGTCTCCAGCGTCGGCAGCGCGGGCGTGCCCGAGGTGCCGGCGGCGGTGAGGTCCAGGGGGGCGTCCTCGGTCTCGCCGGGCGCGCAGAACGGGCAGCGCGGGTGCGGGAACAGCGGTTCGGCGGTGACGTCCAGCGAGGCCGTGTCCTGGACGAGGATCCGGCCGGCGGTCTCGGCGGGCAGCGAGCCGGAGGCCGCGCGGAACACCTCGTACCCCAGCAGGTTGCCGATCATCGCGGCCAGCGGCCGCCCCGGCACCGGGCCCTCGGCGAGGGGTGCCTCCGGCAGCGCGAGGGCGCTCCAGAGCGCGGCCGCCGCCGGCCCGCCGCGCGCCGAGCCCAGCCGCAGGGCCGCGCAGGACCAGCAGCCGGCGGTGCCGTGCGCCATGAGCGGGCCGACCACCGCGTCGTTCCCGTACGACCAGGCGGGCAGCAGGGTGCGCCCCTCGGGGACCCCGGCGCGCAGCAGCGGCAGCAGCCGGGCCGGGGCCGCCGCCCCGCCGGTGACCACGACGAAGTCGTACTCCGCCAGCTCCGCCCAGCCGAGCGGCTGCCCGGGCAGCGTGCGGATCTCCACCGGGCAGCCGTCGGCGACGGCCTCGGCCGCCTCGGCCCGCACCTCGTCCGCGTCGGCCCCGGCCGGCACGCCCACGGTGGCGCAGCCGTTGCGCACCAGGCTGAGCGCGCACCAGCGGGCCACCGCGTCCTCGCCGAGGACGGCGACCCGGGTGCCGCGGAAGCGCAGGAAGCGGGCTTCGGCGTCGTCCGCGTAGTGGTCGGCGTAGGCGATCTGCGGCGCGAATCTGCGGGCCACGTCCGGCGGTGCGGCGGCCGGCTCCGGGGCGGCGGGCTCGGCGACGGAACGGGCGAAGTCCCTTTCGTACAGGGTCTTGACGAGTTCGCCGACCATCGCGCGCTGGGCGTCGCCCAGTCCCTGACACAGCTCGGTCACGGTGTGTTCGCCCGTCAGGTGCGGGACGATCAGCGTGGCGAACCGGTACGCGGTGCGGGCGGTGAGACGGAAGCCCCCGTCGGAGTTGTGGAACAGCACGCCGTCGGGCGTTTCGGTGAAGAGCACGTCCCGGCGGATCCTGGGGCGTGTCGCGGCAACGTACTGGTAGCTGTCCAGGGACATGGAACACCTCTGATTGCGGTCTGGTGGGGACAAAGACGTGAGGTGGGAAATGTCGGGGAGGCGGGCGGGGCCCGCTCAGCGGGGCTGGAGGGCGGCGGCGCCGTCCCGGCCCCGGGCCAGCCACCGCGCGTAGACGCGGAGGAAGGCATGGATCCGGTAGGGCTCGCCGGGTGGCCCGTCCTCCAGCATCCCGGCCTCCACGAGCTGTTCGAGCACGCTCTCTTCCGCGGCTGTGGCCGGACCGGAGCCGGGCTCGAGCGAGCCCAGCCGAAGGAACGCCTCCCGCGGACCGGCCGGGAGCGCGGCGACGGCCCGCCCGAGGACCTCCGGCACCGACAGCCGGGGGTCCTCGGCGAGGGCCAGCCGGCCGGGCGGGTCCTCGGCCAGCCAGGCCGCGCAGTCGGCGACGGACAGTCCCGGCCGGGTCAGCAGCCGTCCGGCGGCGATCCGCAGAGCGAGCGGGAACCACCCGCACACGGCGGCCAGTTCACGCGCGGCAGGCTCCTCGGCGGAGATGCGCCCGGTTCCGACGAGGCCGGCGAGCAGGGCGTGGGCCTCGGCCGGCGCGAGCACGTCGAGCCGGTGCACGAAGCCGCCGTGCGTGGCCACCGCCGCCGCGAGGGCGCGCCGGCTGGTCACCATCACGGTGGCGCCGCCGGTCTCCGGCAGCAGCGGCAGCACCTGGCCCGCTCCGGCCGCGTTGTCGAGTACGAGCAGCCGCCGGCCGCGGTCGCCCGGTCCGGGCAGCAGCTTGAGGGCCTCCTCGGCGTCCAGGGGGCTCCCGTCGGGCCGGGCCAGGTCGATGACGGACACCCCGCCCGGGAAGGCCTCCCGGACCTCGTACGCGCTCTGCTGCGCGAGCGCCGACTTGCCGATCCCGGGCGCTCCGGAGACGACCAGCAGCCGGGGCCCGCCGGGGTCGGTGAGGTGCGTCGCCAGGGCCCGCAGGTCCGCCGCGCGTCCGGCGAACCCGGGCACCGGCGGCGGTCCGGCGGGCCCGGGGGAGCGGTCGCGTACGGCGGCGGGGCGCGGAGCGGCCGGTTCGAGCTCCTCGGGGCGGGCGGCCGGGCCCAGTTCCTCCGCCCGCAGGATCGCCAGCTCCAGCCGGCGCAGGCCCGGACCGGGGTCGACGCCGAGTTCGTCGCGCAGCCGCTCGCGGACGGTGCGGTACTCGGCGAGCGCCTCCGCCTGCCGGCCGGTGCGGTAGAGGGCCTCGACGAGCTGCTCGGTGAAGCGCTCGCGGACGGGCTGGCGGCGGGCGCCCTCGTACAGGTCGACGAGGACCTGGTGGCAGTTCCCGGCGGCCAGTTCGAGGTCGCACACCCGCTCCAGGACCCGCAGCCGCTCCTGTTCGAGGGCGGGCACCGCGTCCCGCTGGAGCATGCCCGAGGCCACGTTCGACAGGGGCTGGCCCTGCCAGAGGGAGAGGGCCTCGCGCAGCCGGTACAGCTCCTCCGGGGTCCCGGCGGCGGCCCGCGCCTGCGCGGTCAGCAACCGGAACAGCGCGAGGTCGAGCGTGTCGGTGTCGTTGCGCATCCGGTATCCGCCGGGCACGGCCTCGATGGTGGTCGCGGATATGCCGTATTTCGCGAATAACCTGCGCAGCCGCAGCACGCAGGTCTGGAGTGCGGCCCGCGCGGTCGCGGGAGGCTCCTCGTCCCATACGGCGCGGAGCAGATAACCGGTGGAAACCACGGCGCCGGGATGGAGCAGAAGGGCGGCGAGGAGACTGGTCGGCTTGGATGGTTTGAGAACTACTGTCTCGGGGCCGTGCGCAATACTCAAGGGCCCCAAAAGCTGGAACCGCATTGATGGTCCCCCGTGTCGGGTCACGTGTTTCGCGTTTGAACGTGACGGGGGCGTCGTTCCAACGAGCCGTGCCGACGGACACACACTCCGGAAATAGTCCGGACCAATGCCCGCGGCTGCTCGCCGCTCCCCGTTGGGCGGTGAATAACTGGAACCCTACAGAACGGATCTTGTGGAAGTCGAGTTGGGATACGGATCAATTCCGGCGTACCCGGCCTTCTTCTCCTCTCCGTCACCCCGGGATTCCGTGGAGTTACCGCCGGTCCGTCAATTCTGTTCACAGCTAAACGAGTCCCGATGGATGGATCGCTTGAGTATGAATGGAGGGCGCATTCCCGGCCGGCTCCCCGATGGCCGGAACGGGCGGCGGACTGGCGGATTCCGGATAGTGATCCGGAACCGGAATCCGCCGTCGCACGAGGATCGCGGGAGGACTACTCGAAGCGCGCGGTGTCACCCGCCCCGCGGCGCAGGATCTCCGCCCCGCCGCCGGAGAAGTCGATGACGGTGGTCGGCCGGGTGCCGCAGTCCCCGGAGTCGACGACGGCGTCCACCACGTGGTCGAGCCGCTCCTTGATCTCCCAGCCCTGGGTCAGCGGCTCCTCCTCGTCCGGCAGCAGCAGGGTGCTGGAGACGAGCGGCTCGCCCAGCTCGGCCAGCAGGGCCTGGGCGACGAGGTGGTCCGGGATCCGGACCCCGACCGTCTTCTTCTTCGGGTGCATCAGCTGCCGCGGCACCTCCGAGGTGGCCTTCAGGATGAACGTGTAGGCGCCCGGGGTCGCCGCCTTGACGGCCCGGAACACGTCGTTGTCCACGTACACGAACTGCCCCAGCTGGGCGAAGTTCTGGCACACGAGGGTGAAGTGGTGCTTGTCGTCGAGGTTGCGGATCTGCCGGATCCGCGCGATGCCGTCGCGGTTGCCCAGCTGGCAGCCCAGCGCGAAACAGGAATCCGTGGGGTACGCGATGAGCGCGCCGGAGCGGACCGAGTCCGCCACGCCGGTGAGGGTGCGGCGCTGGGGATTCTCGGGGTGAACGTCGAAGTACTTCGCCATCCGCCGAGCCTACGGGACCGGACCGCCGCACTCCGCAGGTCGCGCGCCCTACTCCGTCCGGGTTCACTTGGGACGCCCGTTCGGGCGCAGTGCCGAGTTTGTGATCATCGTTTCGGCTTCTCGTCCTCTTTGATGCTGCCATCCGGCCGAAGGACGAAGGTGGAGGGCTGAGTGGCGAAGTCACGGACGAAGGCGTGGAGCGCGGTCGCCGCGGTGACGGGGGCCGCCGCGCTGGCCCTCACCCACGCACCGGGCGGCACGGCCGGAGCGGCACCCCCCGACGCCGCCCCGGAGGCCGCGGTCACCCTGCTGGTCGGCCACGCCCTGGACGGCGGGGTCCGCGCGGACTCCGCCGTGTGGTGCGCCGCCGGAGCCTTCCGGAGCGGCCGCTGCGGCACCTGGCGGGAACAGCGGGTGCTCGCCACCGCCGGGGGCGGCGCCGTCCTGTGGGACCCGGCCCTCGGCGACGCCGTCGAACTCCCCACCGACTCGGGCTCCCCGCTGGAGATCACCCTCGCCCGCGCGGAGGCCGGCCGCCTCACCGACGTCACCGTCACCGACGGGCACGGCCGCCACCTCGCGGGCGCACTCGGCCCGGACGGCGGGCGCTGGCGCAACACCGAACCCCTGCGCGCCGGTGAGGGCTACACCGTCCGCGTCGGCGCCCAGGACGGCCGCGGCGCGCCCGTCGGCGTCAGCATGGTCTTCCGGACCGCACGGCCCGACGCGCCCGCGGACGGCAGCCGGCTCACCGCCGACTTCGGCCCCCGCCCCGGCACGTACGGCGCCGGCGAGGTCGTCACCGCCGAACTCAGCCACCCCGTCCCCGCCGACGACCCCGACGCCCGCGCCCGCGTCGAACAGGCCCTCCAGGTGACCTCCCGGCCCCGGGTCGAAGGGGCCTGGCACTGGGTGAACAGCTCGACCCTGCACTTCCGGCCCCGCACCTACTGGCCCGCCCACACCGTCGTCCGCGTCCGCAGCGGCCTCGACGGGGTCGACCTCGGCGAGCACGGCTACGGCGGCCCCTCCGAGTCCGTGGAGTTCACCGTCGCGGACCGGATCGAGGCCGTCACCGACTCCGCCGCCCACGAGATGACCGTACGCCGCAACGGACGCCTCATCAGGACCATCCCCGTCACCACCGGCAAGGCCGGCTTCCTGACCCGCAGCGGCATCAAGGTCGTCCTCGGCAAGGAGGCCAAGGTCCGCATGCGCGGCGACAGCGTCGGCATCAAGAAGGGCACCAAGGAGTTCTACGACCTCCCCGTCCTCTACGCGACCCGGGTCACCTGGAGCGGCGAGTACGTCCACGCCGCTCCCTGGTCCGTCGAGTCGCAGGGCGAGGAGAACGTCAGCCACGGCTGCACCGGCATGTCCACCGAGGACGCCGCCTGGTTCTACGAGACCGTCCGCGAGGGCGACATCGTCGAGGTGGTCAACAGCGGCGGCGAGAAGATGGATCCCTTCGGCAACGGCATCGGCGACTGGAACATGGACTGGCGCACCTGGCTGGAGGGCAGCGCCCTGACCCCGGCGGCCGCCGCGCACCGGACGCCGGACGCCCCCTCCCGCCTCGACCCGACGACCTGAGCGGTGGCCCACCCCGCCCCGCCCCGCCCGGCGCGGTCCGCCACCGGACCGCGCCGGGTGCTGCTCGCGGGCTCCGCCGGGAACTTCACCGAGTGGTACGAGTTCGGCGTCTACGCCGCCTTCGCCACCGTCATCGCCGACCGGTTCTTCACCCCCGCCCAGGCGGCCGGCCAGGGCGGCGCCGGGCCGCTCGTCGCCACCTACGCCTCCTTCGCGGTGTCCTTCTTCTTCCGGCCCGCCGGAGCCCTCCTCTTCGGCCGCGTCGGAGACCGCGTCGGCCGCCGTCCCGCCCTGGTCCTCGTCATCACCCTGATGACCCTGGCCACCACCCTGATCGGCCTCCTCCCCGACCGGGACGCCATCGGCGTCGCCGCACCCTGGATGCTCACCCTGCTCCGCGTCCTGCAAGGGCTGTGCCTGGGAGGGGAGTTCGGCGGGGCCGTCGCCCTGATGACGGAATCGGCGCCGCCCGGCCGGCGCGGCCGCCACGGCGCCTGGCAGTCCTTCACCGTCGCCCTGGGCCTGCTCGCCGGCGCGGCCGTCGCCGCCCTGCTGTCCGCGCTGCTCCCCCCGGCGGCCCTGCACGCCTGGGGCTGGCGCATCCCCTTCCTGCTGGCCCTGCCACTGGGCCTGGCCGCGTACCGTCTGCGCGCCGGCCTCCCCGACGACCCGCCGCCGCCGGCCCTCACGGCCGCCCCCGCACCGCCGGAAGCCGTACCGCCGGAAGCCGTACCGCCGGCGCCGGGTGCCGCGCCGAGGGCTGCTCCCCGCCCCGCCCTTCCTCCGTTCCCCGGGGCTCCGCCCCGGACCCCCGCGCCTCAAACGCCGACGGGGCTGGACCTGCCGCTGCGTGGCAACACCCAGCCCGCGCTGGGGGCACCTCTCAGCGGTAGCCGGGGGAGTTCGAGCGCACAGGGCGCGGAGCGTCCGGTACCGGGGTCAGGGGCGGAGCCCCTGGGAACGGTGGAAGGGCGGGGCGGGGCCGGCTCCGCGCAGCGGCCCGACCCCGCGCGGCCGACGGGTGCCGCCCCGCCCGCGGCGGGGGCCGGGCTGCCCGGCCCCGTCGGCTCCGGCACCGCCGTCAGGGGTACCGGCTCCGCCGCGAGCGGCTCCGCCCCCGCCCCCACGACCCCCGGAGGGTCCGGCACGGCCCGGGCCGTCCTCCTCGCGGTCGCGCGGCTCATGGGCTGGTCCGCGGCCGGGTACACCTTCCTCGTGGTGCTGCCCTCCTACCTCCAGGCGACGCTCGGCGCCTCCTTCCGGCAGGCCCTGACCGCGACCGCCCTCGCCAACCTCGGCTTCGCCGCCGCCATCCTGCCCGCCGGGATCCTCAGCGACCGGATCGGCCGCCGCCCCGTCATGCTCGCCGGAGCCCTCGGCGTCACCCTCCTCGCACTCCCGCTGCTCCACCTCCTCCAGGACCCCGCCGCCTCCGCCCCCGCCAAGGCCGCCGCCGTCCTCGCCGCGGGCGCCACCGTCGGGCTCCTCGCCGGCCCGGGGCCCGCCATGCTCGCCGAGACCTTCCCCGCCCGGGTGCGCTGCACCGGGCCCGGACTGGCGTACGCCCTCACCGGCGCAGTGTTCTCCGGCTGCGCGGGCCTCGTCATCACCGCCCTGACCGCCGCCACCGGCGACCACGACGTCCCCGCCTACTACGCCGCCGGCACCTGCGCCCTCAGTGCCCTCGCCCTGGCCGGGCTGCGCGGCGACGGCCACCTGAGGCCCCTGGAATGAGGGTCATCGGCCTGATGTCGGGCACCTCGTACGACGCCGTCGACGCGGCCGCCGCCCGGCTCACCCTGGAGGACGGCGGCGAGACCCTGCGGCTGGTCCCGCTCGGCCTCGTCAGCGCCCCCTACGAGGACGGCCTGCGCGACGCCCTCGCGGCGGCCCTCCCGCCCGCGCCCACCACCCTGGCCGACGTCTGCCTCCTCGACACCCGCATCGGCCAGGCCTTCGCCGCCCTCGCGGTCCGCGCCGACCGCGAACTGTGCGCCGGCCGCGCCGCACTGATCGCCTCCCACGGCCAGACCGTCTACCACTGGACCGACGCCGGCCGGGTCCACGGCACCCTCCAGCTCGGCCGCCCCGCCTGGATCGCCGAAGCCACCGGACGCCCCGTCGTCTCGGACTTCCGCCCCCGCGACGTCGCCGCCGGAGGCCAGGGCGCCCCGCTCGTCAGCCTCGTCGACCTGATGCTGCTGCGCGGCCGCCCCGGTACACCCGCCGCCCTCAACATCGGCGGGATCGCCAACCTCACCGCCCTGCCCCCGGCCGGCCCGCCCGTCGCCTTCGACACCGGCCCCGGCAACGCCCTGATGGACGCCGCCGTACGCGAACTCACCGGCGGCCGCCGCGGATACGACGAGGACGGCGCCCTCGCCGCCGCCGGCCGGGTCCACGAACCGCTCCTGCGGCGGCTGCTCGCCGAGCCCTACTACCGGCTTCCCCCTCCCAAGACCACCGGCAAGGAGCTCTTCCACCACGGCCACCTGCGCGCCGCCCTCGACGGCCGCACCCCCCTCCCGCCCGAGGACCTCCTCGCCACCCTCGCCCGGCTCACCGCCCGGACCGTCGCCGACGCCCTGCGCCCGCTTCACGTCACCGAGGTCGTCGCCTCCGGCGGCGGCACCCGCAACCCGGCCCTGATGGCCATGCTCCGCGAGGAACTGCCGCCGCGCACCGCCCTGCTGGACTCGGCGGCACTGGGACTGCCCGCCGCCGCCAAGGAGGCGTACGCCTTCGCCGTCCTCGGCTTCCTCACCCTGCACGGCCTGCCCGGCAACGCCCCCGGCTGCACCGGGGCCCGGGGGCCCCGGGTGCTCGGCTCCCTCACCCCGGGGCGGGAACCGCTGCGGCTGCCTCCCGCGCCGTCCCGGGCGCCGGTACGGATCGCCGTCGGCCCGCCGCCGTGAGCGGGGCGGGGTCCGCGCGCGGCGCCGGACGCGGGGCGGCGCGCCGGGAGCAGACGGCGGTGGTACCGGGCGCCAGCGTCCGCACCCACGACCCCGGCCGGTCCGGCAGCAGCGCCAGCAGCGCCGGCAGCGCGGAGGCGAAGCACAACGGGCCCCCGCCCGGCTCCCGGTACCAGTAGAGCGGGGTGCCGCCGGCCCCGGCGGCGGCCAGCACCAGCAACGGCTCGGCGCGCGCGTCGACCACGGCGGCCGCGTACCCGCCCTCGACGTGCGCCGCGAACCCCGCGCCGTCCAGCGCGAAGGCGGAGTGCGCCAGCGCCGCGTCGTTGCGGTCGGCGACCGGGAGGCCGCGCACCTCCAGCCGGGTGGCCAGGGCGAGCCGCCCCTCGATCCCGCCGTCGAGGGCGGCGGCGACCCCGCCCCGTTCGAAGACCCGGCCGGAGGCCAGCGCCCACCCCTCGCCGCGGCTCAGGCGGATCCCGCCGGGAAGGCCGGTGCGCAGCTGCGCGGCGGCGGCGTGCAGCCGGTGCGCCGGGAGGACGGCGCCGAAGTGGCCGAGGAACGCGTACATGGTGATCACTTCCTTGAGACGGCCCCGCCCGGGGCGGGGAGCCCGCCGTCCCGGCCGCCCGGGACGCGGAGCCGGGAGCGGTCCCGGTCCGGTGCCGGGACCGGCGGGCCGGCGGGCACGAGTTCGGTGAGCGCGGCTTCCAGGACGTCCGCGGCGACCGGGGCGAGCAGGGAGCCGCGGTGGGCGTACGGATCGCCCAGCGCGCGCAGCAGCACCATGCGGGCCCCGCCCCGGCCCCCGGTCGCGGCGGCGGTGAGCTCGCGCGGGCGGATCCCCGCGGGCAGGGTCCGGGCGGCGCCGGCCCGGGTCAGCAGGTCCTCGTGGGCCGCCTCGTCCGCCGGACCCAGCAGGCCCAGGCGGCGGGAGACCGCGGCGGCGGCACGCAGGCCCAGGGCGAGCGCGTCCCCGTACGGCAGCTCCGGACCGGCGAGGCCGCGCACCGCGCGGGCGACGGGCTCGCCGTAGCGCAGGGCGGCGGCGGGTCCCCGGCCCAGCGGGTCGTGGGAGCCGAGCGCGGTCCTCGCCTCCAGGCAGAGCGAGACGAACGAGGCGAGCGCCTGCGGGTCGTACCCGCCTCCGGGCCGCAGCCGGGAGGCCACGCGCGCCGCCGACGCCGGCACGACGGCCAGCACGGTGCGCAGCAGCGGCCCCAGCCCGGCGACCTGCCGGTGCGGCGGCACGGTCGCGAGGAACTCCAGGTGGATCCGGACCAGAACGGGCGCCGCGACGCGGCCGCCGGGCCCCGCCACCGACAGGGCCGTGTCGGTCATGGCCCGCAGGGTGGTGGGCAGCCGGACCAGCGGGGGCCGGGTGCCGTCGGCGTACCGGGCCCGGTCGGCCGCTTCGATCACGCGGCTGCCGCCGAGCGCCACGGCGAGGGCGCCGTCCGGGACGACGAGGGGGCCGTCGCCCTCGGGCCACAGCACCCCGGTGGGCGCGGCGGACCCCAGCAGGCGCAGGACGCCCGCCGCGTGGCCGCGCGGCAGCCCGGGGTCGGTGACCAGCGCGATCCGGCCCGGGGCGAGGTTCCGCAGGAGGCCGGGGAGTTCGCCGGCCGGGCCGTCCCCGCAGCGGATGTGCACGGGGACGTGCGCCGGGCCGACGGGCAGGGACCGGTCGATGCGGACGGGGGAGAGGTGTGCGGACATGCCGCCCACGATCCGGGCGCCCGCACCCCAGGGGCATGAGGCCCAGACCCCTTCCCGGTCCCGCACACCGAGTCCCACCCGACCCGGCCCGGTCACCCAGAGCGACGGTCCGCAACTGTTAGTGTCGTTCCGTGGACGAAGAAGACCGGACCATCCCCCGGGTTCTGATCGTCGACGACCACCCCCTGTTCCGCGAGGGCCTGCGGGCCGCCCTGGAGAGCACCCGGGGCGCGGTCGTCGTCGCCGAGGCCGAGACCGGCGGCGAGGTCCCGGCCGCCGTGGACGAGCACCGGCCGGACGTGGTCGTGATGGACCTGTCCCTGCCCGACGTCTCCGGGATCGAGGCCACGCGCCGCCTCGCCGGCACCCACCCCGGCCTGCCGGTCCTGATGCTCACCATGTCCGACGACGACGGCAGCCTGCTCGCCGCCCTCCAGGCTGGCGCCCGCGGCTACGTGGTCAAGGGCGCGGGTTCCGAGGAGGTGCTGCACGCCCTGCGCACGGTCGCGGCGGGCGGCGCCGTCATCGGCTCCGAACTCGCCGCCCGGCTCGCGGAACTCCTGGCCGGCGGCCGCCGGCGGGACGCCGGACAGCTCTTCCCCTCCCTCACCTCCCGGGAGGTGGAGGTGCTCGAACTGATCGCGCGGGGCCACGACAACCGGCGCATCGCCCGGGAGCTGGCCCTGTCCGAGAAGACGGTCCGCAACCACATCACCCACGTCTTCGAGAAGCTCCAGGTCACCTCCCGGGCCGAGGCGGTCGCCCGGGCCCGGGACGCCGGCCTGGGCGACGACGGCTGAGCCCGGGGGCCGGGAAACCGGGACACCCGCCCCATGCGCCCGGGACCGGGGGCGCACCAGGCTGGAAACCAACGCACCGAGCGGCCGGGGAGGCCGACATGCGCACAGCAGCGAACCGGACCACCGCGAGCACGCCCCGCTCGGGGCCGGAGATGCTGCCCGCCTACGCCGTCTGCGTCCTCACCATGCTCGCCGCCATCACCTGGGGCATCGTCACCCTCACCCACATCGGCCACCCCGCGCTGCGGACCGTACGCCTCCACCTCGCCGCCGACCACGTGCTCGTCGGCCTCGGCATCGCCCTCACCGGCATGGTGTTCGCCGCCCGCCGGACCGCCCGGGTCCTCGGGTGGCTCATGCTCTGCTCCGGCTGCGCCCTCACCCTCGCCCAGGTGGTGCCGCAGACCGCCGTGGTGCACGGCGCGGGCCCGCGCGTCCTCACCGCCGTGTTCATCCTGGTGATGGTCGCCTTCACCCTGATCAACGTCATCATCTACCCCATGCCGCTGTGGCTGCCCACCGGCCGCTTCCCCCGGTGGGGCACGCCGTACGTGGCCTTCACCGCCCTGTTCAGCGCGGCCCAGCAGTACTACGTCTTCACCCGGCCCGGCTTCGTCCACTACGGCGTCGAGACCCCCATCTCCGGTCCCGGCTGGGCCGGCCTGGAGCGCCTGCTGACGCCGTGGATGGACACCGCCTCGCGCTGGGTCCCGCCCTTCATCGCGGGCGTCGGCATCCTGCTCATGGCCGTCCGCTGGCCGCGCACCGCCAAGTCCGACCGCCCCTACGCGATCCTGGCCGTGCCCTACCTGCTGTGGATCGCGGTGATCGCCGTCAACCAGTACGGCGACCCGCCGATGGGCTTCGAGGTCGTCATCGTCTACCTCGCCGCCGCGTCCTGGCCGGCGACCGTGGGCTACGTGCACATCCGGGAGCGGACCTGGGCCCTGGACCGGGCGGGGCGGCGCATCCTGACCGCCTTCGTCCTCACCTTCGGCCTGTTCATGGCCTACGCGGGCGGCGCGTTCGTCCTCGACTACTTCGCGCCCGGCTCCCTGACCCCCGAGTCCGGGCTCATGGCCTGCCTCACCCTGCTGGTGGGCGTCCTGCTGCGGCCCACCGCGCGCTGGGCCGCCCGGCTCGTCGACCGCTACTACTACGGCGAACGCGCCCAGCCCTACCAGGCGGTGCGCGCCCTCGCCGACCGGCTCAGCCACGCCCTCGACCCCGGTGACATGCCCCGCCTGCTGTGCGACACGGTCGTGCGCACCCTCCACCTGCCCGCCGCCCGCCTGGTGATCCTCACCCGGCACGGGGAACGCGAACTGGCCCGCCTGGGCAGCCCCGGCAGCGGCGACGAGGCCTTCCCCCTGGTCCACCGGGACAACGCCATCGGCCACCTCTACGTCCCGCCGCGGGCCGGCGAGCTCGCCCTCGACCAGCAGGACCGCGAGGCCGTGCGGATCCTCGCCGACCACAGCGCCCCCGCCATCGCCTCCCTCCAGCTCTACGAGGAACTCCAGACCAGCCGCGAACAGATCGTCCTGGCCCGCGAGGAGGAGCGCCGCCGGCTGCGCCACGACCTCCACGACGGCCTCGGCCCCGCCCTGTCAGGGCTGCGCCTCCAGGTCGACGCCGCCCGCGCGGCCATACCGCCCGGCACCCGGGCCACGGACTCGCTCGCCGCCGTGTCCGAGGGCATCGGGCAGGCCATCGACGAACTGCGCCACATCACCGGCGGACTCGCCCCCGCCGCCCTGGACGGCGCCGACCTGCCCCGCGCCCTGCGCCAGCTCGCCGAACACCTGGGCCGCAACCTGCGCATCACCGTCAGCCTGGCCCCCGAACCGTTCCCGGGACTGCCGGCCGCCGTGGAGGTGGCCCTCTACCGGATCGCCGCCGAAGCCCTGAACAACGTCGTCCGCCACGCCCGGGCCGGCCGCGCCCACGCGGCGGTGGTGCTCACCCCCGAGGCGGTGACGGTCGAGGTCACCGACGACGGCTCCGGCGTCCCCGCGGGCGTCCCCGCCGACGCCGGGGTGGGGCTGCGTTCGATGGCCGAGCGCGCCGAGGAGCTGGGCGGCACCTTCGACCTGGTCAGCACCGGGACCGGGACAGTGGTCAGGGCGGTGCTCCCGCGTACGGCCGGGACCGGCACGGGACCTGGGCACCATGTGCCCGGGACAGGGGGCTCCGTACGTTGATGGTCCGAAGCCCGAACGGGCCCGGAGATCCCGAGGAAGAGGAACCATCATGTACGCGAAGATCGTCAAGCTCGCTCCGGTGGCCCTGGTCACCGCCGGTCTCATCATGGCCGGTCCGGCCGCCCTGGCCGCCCCCCAGCAGCAGTCCGACGCGGTGTCGGTGCTGGAGCACAAGGCGAGCGGCAAGAAGGGGCCCTACCCCAGCAAGTCGTCCTGTGAGTCGGCCGGCAAGTCGGGCCACTACAAGAGCTACTACTGCAAGCAGCACGACCACAAGTGGTGGCTCTACTACACCACGAAGTAACAGGAGGGCAGCCCCTCCGGCCGGGCCCGGGACACACGTCCCGGGCCCGGCGCCTTGCCGTGCGCGCCCCCGCGCGCCGGGGTCAGGTGCGGGGCGCGGGCGGCGTCGGCAGGGGGGCGTCCCCCAGCTGCACGAGGGTCAGCAGGACCAGCGCGTCCGTCCACCCGAGGGGTACGACGGCCTTCGGGAGGCCCTGCGCGTCCACCGTCTCGGGGAGCTCGCCGAGCACGTTGCGCTGCGCGAGCACCCAGTCGAGCACCGCGTCGCCCTTCGCCCGCTCGCCCATCGACGACCAGGCGAGCGCGAAGAACGAGGTGCTCGCAGTCCAGGTGATGTTCCCCCACCGGGTGTCCGGGTCGCTGCCCGGAACCAGGCCGCCGTTGGGCCGCAGCAGCTCCCGGTAGGTGGTGTCGAGCGCCCCGGGCAGCCCGGCCGGGGCCACGTTGAACGGCGGCGCCATGAACGCCGCCGCGCTGTCGTGGCCGTGCAGCCCGTCCACCGTCCGCTGGTAGCCGAGCGGCGCGAACCGCTTGGCGATGCCCCGCTCCAGCCGGCCCGCCGCCTCCGTCCAGCGCGCGGCCTCCTGACCCCGCCCCAGCCCGGCGGCCAGGTCGGCGGCGGCCCGCAGCCCGGACAGCAGCGGGGCCGCCGTACCGATGTTGGCGGTGTCCGTGGGCAGTTCCCAGTAGTCCGGGGAGGCCGGCGGCAGCCCCTCCCCGTCGAGGGAGGCCGCCGCGAAGTCGGCCGCCTTCAGGATCGCCGGGTACAGCACGCGCAGCCGCTCCTCCCGGTCCGCCGCGGGCGCCGTCCGGTACCACTGCCAGGTGGCCCAGGGCACCCAGCCGTTCGCGTCCAACTGCCACCGCCGGTCGTCCGGCGGCCCCGAGCCGTCCAGCTTGGTCCGGGCCTCCCAGGTGCCGTCCGGCCGCTGCGTCCGCGCGTTGTACAGCAGGATCCGGTACGCCTCCTCGTCGTGCCCCGTGTGCGCGAACGCGGCCGCCGCGAACGCCGAGTCACGCGGCCAGGAGAAGTCCCAGAACGGGTACCAGGCCGCCGCCAGTGCCCCGTTCGGCCGCAGCAGCGCCCGCATGGACAGCAGCGCCCGCTCAGCGCCCTCGCGCCGGGTCCCCGCCGCCCCCGGCACCCGGCCCCGGGCCAGCCAGCGCCGCGACTCGGTGATCTGGGCCAGCGCGCCCGCGTCGCCCGCCTCGACCACCCGGGACTTCTCCGCGCCCTCCGGCAGGTAGCGCCAGCGGCCCGACGGCAGCACCAGCACGTTGCTGCCCTCCACGTAGCGGGCGCCGACGGCGAAGGCCGGGTCGACGGCCTCCACCGCCCGCCCGTTGGAGAGCAGGCCCGCCGTCCGGGCCGGCTTCATCGAGACCGGCACGTAGCAGGCCTCGGTCTCCCCGCACCGCTCGGACCCGGCCGGGTTCACGTAGAACGCCAGCCGGCCCGAGCCCGCCTGCCAGCCGCCCCGCGCCTGGTCGTACTGCGCCCCCGCCGGGGCGCCGGCCGCGGCCGCCCGCGTACCGTGCCAGGTCACCGCCCCCGGCTCGGCGGTGGTGGCCTGTGCGAACAGGTAGTACCGGGCGCCCGGCCGCAGGGCCGCCGCCAGCGCCACCTCCACCCAGCCCGTCCCCGGCCCGCCCAGGGCGGCCAGGTCCACGGTCGCCGAGGCGATCGCCGAGCCGGCGTCGTCCCGGGCCGTGCGCACCTGCACGCTCAGCTTCCCCGTCGCCGCCGCGCTGCCGATGAACAGCGACACCCGCGAGAGCCGGTCGTCGTCCGTGGTGAACTCCTGGGCCCCCGCCCGTCCGGCGCCGCCCGCGCCCTTGATCCCGTACAGGGCCACCTCGTGCCCCGCCTGACCGTCGAAGGCGGACCGCCCGTCGGGCGCGAGGGGCCCGCTCGCGGCGACCGCCCCGTCCGCCGTCTGCAGCAGCGTCGCCAGCAGGGCGCCGGCCAGCAGGACGGACCGTGTGCGCATCACGCATTGCCTCCACTGTGATGAAGCGTCAAGAAGCCCGGCAGAGCGCGTGCGCGTACCCGTACGCGGCGCTATTCATCCAATATCCCCGGCCGTGGCCCCACCGGGGTACGTGATCGCCGCTGCCGCGCCGGACACCCCGAAGCACCGCCCGGACGGTCCAACGCCCCGTCACCGGCCGGGGTAACGCACCGGTTCCAGTCAACGCCTCACCCGTGCTCCACAGCCGCACCAGCGACACACCACCGCACTCGAGCACGCTCTCCCTGTCCAGGCACGCGCACCCCTGCGCGAGGCCGATCCGACCGGCACACGAGGCGCCGGGCCACACCCACGGGGGAAAAGTGATCACTCGACGGACCGCACTCCGGGCAGGCGTCGCCGCCACCAGCATCGTCGGCACCGGCGGCATGCTGCTGCCCGCCGTGACCGCCTCCGCGACCGGCCCGTCCGGAGCCAAGGCCGGCGCCGCCGAGCTCGACGCCGCGGGCATAACCAAGTTCAAGCAGAAGATGCCCCTGCCCCCGGTCCTCCAGCCCTACCTGAACACGGGCACCACCAGCTACTACCGGATGACCCTGAAGGAAGCCACCAAGGAGATCGTCCCGGGCCTGAGAACCCCGCTGCGCACCTTCAACGGCTCCTTCCCCGGCCCCGTCATCAAGGCCGAGTCCGGCCGGCGCGTCGTCATCAAGCAGACCAACCAGCTCGCCGTCCCCACCTCGATCCACCTGCACGGCGCCCACGTCCCGACGGACAGCGACGGCGCCCCGATGGACCTGATCCCGGCCGGCGGCGGCACCAAGACGTACACGTACCCCAACACGCAGCCGCACGCGAACCTGTGGTTCCACGACCACGCCCACCACATGGAGTCGGAGAACGTCTTCCGCGGGATGACGGGCACCTACATCCTCACCGACGACATCGAGCGCCGCCTGCGCCTGCCCTCCGGCCAGTACGACGTCCCGATCGCGCTGCGCGACGCCCGCTTCCTGGAGAGCGGCGAACTCGTCTACGCCATGGGCGACTTCATGAAGCGCAACGTCATCCTCGCCAACGGCAAGTCCTGGCCGTACTTCGAGGTCGCGGCCCGCAAGTACCGCTTCCGCCTCACCAACACCTCCAACCAGCGCTTCTTCGACCTGCACCTCGCGGACAACTCCGAGCTCGTCCAGATCGGCACCGACGGCGGCCTGCTCCCCGCCCCGCACCGCACCGACGTGGTCAAGATCAGCCCCGGCGAGCGCGCCGACGTCGTCATCGACTTCTCCCGGTACCCCGTCGGCACCGTCATCGAGCTGCACAACAAGGACATCGCCCCGTTCGAGTCCGTGGACGTGGTCGGCAAGGTCCTCCAGTTCCGCGTCACCCGCAAGGCGGCCGACCACAGCGTCGTCCCGGACCGGCTGCGCACCCTGCCCGCGCTCGGCCCGGCCAGCGTCAACCGCGAGTTCGACATGCGGATGGACGAGGCCCCCGGCGGCATGGCGTACATCAACGGCAAGACGTTCGACATGGACCGGATCGACACCGAGATCGCCTACGGTGCCACCGAGATCTGGACCGTGACGAACAGCAACAAGATCGCCCCGCACAACTTCCACATGCACCTGGTGCAGTTCCGGGTGCTGGAGCGCAACGGCAAGCCCGTCACCTCCGGCCCCGAGACCGGCCTGAAGGACACCGTGCCGCTCAAGCCGGGCGAGACCGTCAAGCTCCAGGCCACCTTCGACGGCTACCGCGGCACCTACGTCTACCACTGCCACCTCTTCGACCACGGCGCCATGGGCATGATGGCCAACATGCGCATCTCCTGACGCACGTCGCCCCCCTCCCTCCCCGGCGGCCGGATCCGGCCGCCGGGGCGCACCCGTCCCCGTTGCCGAACCGGGGCCGTGATCGTTCGCCCCGTGACGGGCAGTCGGGCGGGAACCGGACACGAGGCGGGGCGACGGCATGCGGATGGGGCGCAGGGCGGTACTGCGGGCGGCTTCGGCCGGGGCACTGGCGGCACTGGCCGGCACCGGGACCGGGGCGCCGCCGGCGGCCGCCCGTCCGGCCGCCGCCCCCCGGACGGACGGCCGGGCCCTGCTGCGCCTGACCCGCGCCACCAACGGCGCGGCCACCGCCACCGCCGACGGGCGGCGCGTCGTCGCCGAGGTGCAGAACGTCCTGTGGTCCCTCCCGCCGGACGGCTCGCCCGCCACCCCGCTCACCCCGCCCGACCTGGAACCCGGCCGGCCCGTGTTCTCCCCGGACGGCCGCCGCGTCGCCATGAGCGCCTACCGGGGCGGCACCTTCCACATCTGGGTGATGCGCGCCGACGGCACCGGCCTGCGCCGCCTCACCGACGGCCCCTTCGACCACCGCGCCCCCGCCTGGTCACCCGACGGCCGCACCCTCGCCTTCTGCTCCGAACGGGGCGGCGACCCCGTCACCGGCAGCCCGTACCGGATCTGGACCGTCTCCCTCGCCGACGGCGGCCTGCGCCGCCTCACCGGAGCGCCCGGACAGGCCGGCCCCGGCCAGGACGGCCCCTGGGAGGACCTCGACCCGGTCTTCTCGCCCGACGGCGGGCGCGTCCTCTTCCTGCGCGCCACTCCCGAGGCCGAGACCCTTCCCGCCCGCACCCTCGCCTCCGTCGCCGCCGACGGCAGCGGCCCCGTACGGACCGAACACACCGTCACCAGCGGCAGCCTGCTGGCCCCCGCCCTGTCCCCGGCGGGCCGCACCGCCTGGCTCTCCGCCGCCCCCGGACCCCGCAGGGCCGAGAAGCTCACCCTGTACGCCGACGGCCGCCCCGTCCCCCTCGACGGCGACCTCGCCCCCGCACCCCCGCGCTGGATCGGCGACGACCGGCTGCTGATCACCCTCGACGGCCGGTTCCGGGTGATCCGCCCCCACCGCGACGGCCCCGCCCGGGACATCCCCCTCGACGCCACCCTCGAAGTACCCCGCCCCCGCTACCGGGTCAAGGAGTACGACCTCGAAGCCGACCGGCCCCGCCGGGTACGCGGCATCCACCTCCCCGCCCTCTCGCCCGACGCCCGCAGCGTCGCCTTCGCCGCCCTCGGCGCCCTGTGGACCGCACCCGTCACCGGCGGAGCCCCCCGCCGGATCCTCCAGGCACCCGCCACCGCCTACGTCCAGGGCCCGGTGTGGACCCCCGACGGGCGCGCCCTGCTCTACACCGACGACCGCGACGGGCTGAACACCGTACGCCGCCGCGAACTCGCCGACGGCCGCGACGGCGTGCTCTCCCCGCCCGGCCGCGTCTACGGCTCCCTCTCCCCGGACGGCACCCGGCTCGTCGCCCTCGACCTCGCCGGGCGGCTGATCGTCCGCGACCTCGCCTCCGGCACCGACACCCCGCTCGTCACCGCCCTCGGCGGCGGAGGCCTGCCCGGTCCGCCCAGCTGGGCCCCCGACGGCCGCCACCTCGCCCTCTGCGACCGCAACCGGCTCAGCCGCCGCTTCCGCGAGGGCTACAACCTCATCCGGATCGTCGACACCGCCACCGGTACCGCCCGCCTCCACGCCCTCGCCCCCCACACCTCCCTCTCCGACCGCTACGCGTCCGGCCCCGTCTGGTCGCCCGACGGCCGCTTCCTCGCCTGCGTCGCCGAATCCGAGCTGTGGCTGCTGCCCGTCACCCCCGACGGCACCCCCGCGGGCCCCGCCCGCCGCCTCACCGGCGAACCCGCCGACCACCCCTCCTGGTCCGCCGACTCCCGCACCCTGCTCTACCAGTCCAACGCCCGGCTGCGCCTGCTCTCCCTCCGCCCCGACGGCACCCCCGACGGCGCACCCCGCACCGTCCCCGTCTCCCTCACCTACCGCCGCCCCGAGCCCGTCGACACCGTGGTCCGCGCCGGACTCCTGTGGGACGCCACCGGAACCCCGCCCCGCGCCGACGTCGACCTGCTCATCAGCGGCGGCCGCGTCACCGCCGTCGAACCGCACCGCCCGCGCCGCCGGGCCGCCCGCACCGTCGACGCCTCCGGGGGCACCGTCCTGCCGGGCCTGTGGGACGCGCACGTCCACCCGTACCCGTACACCTACGGGGCCCGCCAGGGCGCCCTGCACCTGGCCTACGGCATCACCACCGCCGTCTCCCTCGGCGGCTCCGCCTACGAACAGGCCCGCCTGCGCGAGGACATCCGCGCCGGACGCCTCGCCGCCCCCCGGCTGCTGGCCGGCGGCGAACTCCTCGACGGCTCCCGCGTCGCCTACAGCATGGGCCGCGCCCACCGCACCCGCGCCGGACTCGCCCGCTCCCTGGCCCGCGCCGAGGCCCTGGACTGGGACTTCGTCAAGACCTACGTCCGAGCCCCCTACGCCTTCATGGAGCAGGCCGCCCGCTTCGCCCACGAGACCCTCGGCGTCCGCTCCGGCTCCCACCTGTGCGCCCCCGGCATCCAGTCCGGCCAGGACCTCACCACCCACCTGGTCGCCACCGAACGCGCCGAGTACGGCCACGGCGCGACCCCCGCCGGCCACACCCACCAGGACACCCTGGAGGTCTACACCCGGGGCGGCTTCGACCTCGTCGCCACCCCCTTCACCGCCCTGCCCCTGATCGGCGCCGACCCCTCGCTCGCCGCCGACCGCCGGGTCACCGCGATGATGCCGCCCTGGGACGCCGCCACCCTCAAGACCGCCGCCGGCCGGCCGCCGACCCCGGAGCAGTACACCGCCCTCGAACGCGAAGTCGCCGTCTACCGCGCCGTACTCGAAGGCGGCGGCCGCGTCGCCCTCGGCACCGACGCCCCGCTCACCCCCGTCGGCCTCCACCTCCACCTCGCCCTGCGCGCCCTCCACCGCTACGGCCTCTCGCCCGCCGAGGCCCTCACCACCGCCACCCGCACCCCCGCCCGCGTCTACGGCGCCGACGCGCACCTCGGCACCGCCGAACCGGGCAAGCTCGCCGACCTCACCCTCGTCGACGGCGACCCCTTCACCGACTTCGCCGACCTGGTCCGCGTACGGGCGGTCCTGCGCGCCGGCACCCCGTACGCGCGCGCCGACCTGGAAGCCGCCTACCCCGACCCCGCCGCCCAGGCCCCCGAACAGGCCTGGCGGCCCGTGCTGCGCCAGCTCCACCGCGACTCCTGCTGCACCGCCCACCGGGTCAACGGACGCTTCCTGTAGGGGGGTTACCCCCACCCTCCGGAAGCCGGTCTGCCGGATGGGACGCCGGGGCGGGCTGAAAGAGGCTTGCCCCATGACGAACTCCCGGAACAAGGCCCTCCTCCTCGCCCTCTCCGCCGCGGCCGCCGCCACCGCGGTCACCGCCGCCACCCTCCCCGCCCAGGCGGCCGCGGCCCCCCGCGCCGAGGTGCCCGCCCTCACCTGGCAGCCCTGCGCCAAGCCCGGCGGCCCCGCAGGCCAGGAGTGCGCCGACCTCCCCGTCCCCCTCGACTACGCCGACCCCCGCGGCCCGCAGATCAAGGTGGCCGTGTCCCGGATCCGCAGCGACCGCCCCGAGGCCCGCCGCGGCACCCTCGTCGTCATCCCAGGCGGCCCGGGCGGCTCCGGCGTACAGCGCCTGACGCAGAAGGGCGAGGCCCTGCGCCAGCAGCTCGGCGGCGCCTACGACCTCGTCGCCTTCGACCCCCGCGGCGTCGGCGGCTCCACCACCGCGAGCTGCGGACTCGCCCCCGAGGACCGCTTCCTCACCGCCCTGCGCTCCTGGCCCGCCCCCGACGGCGACATCACCGAGAACCTCGCCCGCTCCCGCCGCACCGCCGAGGCCTGCGCCCGCAACGGCGGACCCGTGCTGCGCAGCTTCACCACCGCCAACCAGGTCCGCGACATGGACCGCCTCCGCGCCGCGCTCGGCGAGCGCAAGCTCTCCGCATGGGGAGTCTCGTACGGCACCTACGTCGGCGCCGTGTACGCCCAGACCTACCCCGGGCGCACCGACCGCTGGGTCCTCGACAGCAGCGGCGACCCCGACCCCAAGCGGGTCGCCCGGGGCTGGCTCGCCAACATGGCCCAGGGTTCCGACGACCGCTTCCCCGACTTCGCCGCCTGGGCCGCCCACCCCGACCGCGACAAGGACGGCCTGCGCCTCGCGCAGCACCCCGAGGACGTCGAACCCCTGCTGCTCTCGCTCTTCGCCTCCCTGGACCGCACCCCCCGCCCGTCCACCACCCCCGGCGTGCCCCTGACCGGCAACGGCCTGCGCCAGGCCCTGCAGAACACCCTCTACAGCGACTCCGCCTTCCCCGCCTTCACCCGGCTCGTCGCCGCCCTGCGCGACCCGGCCCACACCCCCGCCCTCCCGCCGGAGCTCGCCCGCCCCCTGCGCGACGAGGACGCCGCCCAGCTCGTCGCGGTCCTCTGCAACGACGTGGCCTGGCCCGGCGGTTCGCAGGCCGACCGGCAGCACGCCGTCGACGAGGACCGGGCCCGGCACCCGCTGACGGCCGGCATGCCGGTCAACGTGCTCCCGTGTTCCTTCTGGAAGGACGCCCCCGAGGACAAGCCCACGAAGATCACCAACCACGGCCCCTCCGACATCCTGATGATCCAGAGCCGCCGCGACCCCTCCACCCCCCACTCCAAGAGCCTCAAGATGCGCGAGGCCCTCGGCGACCGGGCCGTCCTCGTCACCGTCGAGCAGGGCGGCCACGGCGTCTACCTCGGCAACGGCAACGCCTGCGGCGACCGCACCGTCACCCGCTTCCTCACCACCGGCGAGCGCCCCGCCCGCGACACGAGCTGCGCGAACTGAGCCCCCGGGCCCGCGCGGCGCGCGGGCTCACCCGTACGGCGGCACGATGGAACGTACAGTCCCTTCCTCCCACAGGGCCGTGGAGATCATCATGAGCACGCACAAGGCGGGGCCCGACACCACCGTTCTCGCCGACTGCCTGGAAGTCCCCGGAATCGGCTTCGTCCCCGTCAACGCCTTCGTCCTGCACGCCGAGGAGCCCGTCGTCGTCGACACCGGCCTGGGCCTGCCCGACCGGGACTTCCTCGCCACCCTCGCCGGCGTGATCGACCCGGCCGACGTGCGCTGGATCTGGCTGACCCACCCCGACCGCGACCACACCGGCGGCCTCTTCGCCCTCCTGGAGGCCGCACCCCGCGCCCGGGTGATCACCACCTTCCTCGGCGTCGGCGAGATGTCCACCGAGTGTCCATTGCCCCTGGACCGGGTGTACCTGCTCAACCCGGGGCAGAGCCTGTCCGTCGGAGACCGCACCCTGCACGCCTTCCGGCCCCCGCTCTTCGACAACCCGGCCACCGTCGGCTTCTTCGACGACCGCACCGGCACCTGCTACAGCTCCGACTGCTTCGGCGCCCCGCTGCCCACCGCGGACCTCGCCACCTGCCCCGACGTCGCCGAAGTCGACGCCGAGGACCTCAAGGCCGCCCAGCTCCTGTGGGCCAGCGTGGACAGCCCCTGGGCCCAGACCGCGGACCCGGCCCGCTTCCTCGCCACCGCAGACCCGCTGCGCTCCGCCGACCCCGGCACCGTCCTCTCCACCCACCTGCCCCCGGCGACCGGCCTGACCCCACGGCTCCTGGACACCCTCACCGCGGTCCCGGGCCTCACCCCCTTCACCGGCCCCGACCAGGCCGCCCTGGAACAGATGCTCGCCGCCTTCGCCCCGGGCCCCCACTAGCCCCGGCGGCCGCCCGGATCCTCCGGCTCCGAACCGCCTCCGTACGGGGGCCGGGGAGCGGATCCCCCGCGAGTCACACGACCGCCCGCCGGGCCGGTGGTTGACTGGCCGCATGCCGCTCGACTCCTACGGGGTGCTGTCGGGAACGCTGCACCGCCACTTCCGCGACACGCCCGACACCCAGGGGCACTGGTTCCACGTCAACCTGGAGGTGGACGCGCCCGCCGGCCGGTACCGGTGCGCGGTCGACGTGGACAGCAAACAGTCCACCACCGGCGTCCAGTGGAAGGTGTTCACCCTGGCCGCCTCCGTGCTCGACCCGGTGCCCTCCCTGGACCCCGGCTACCACGAGCTCTCCATGACCCCGGGCTCCGGCGCCCTCGACTACCAGCGCCACCCGGCCCTCCAGCACCGCCCCGGCTGCTCCTTCCCCGTCCGCCCGCCCGCCTGGCTGAAGGACCTGATGGACCGGCTGAACCCGCCCCGCCCCTGGATCTCGGGCTCCAACCTCGACGCGGCGCAGGCCCTGGAACCCATCCTGCTGCCCGGCCGGGAGGTCATGGTCTTCGGGGAGCCCTTCGACCACGGGCTCGGCATGCACAACATCCACCAGAACCAGGGCGACCCGTACGGCAGCCAGTGGTGGGACGACAACGGCACCTGGCAGGACGGCGCCACCCTCACCCGCCGCCCGGACGGGCTGTACGACGTCTTCCTCAACCGGTTCTCCAGCCAGGCCGAACACACCGGACCCGACGGCCACCCCGTCTGATGCCGGGGGAACGCTTCGACACCTGGGCCGCGGGCGACGGCTACGAGCGCTACATGGGCCGCTGGAGCCGCCCGGTGGCAGAGGCCTTCGCGGGCTCGCTCGGGGTCGACCCCGGAGCCCGGTGGCTCGACGCCGGATGCGGTACGGGCGCACTGGCCGGGGCGGTGGCGGCCCGCTGCCGGCCGGGGCTGGTGCTGGGCGTGGACCGTTCCGCCGCCTTCGTGGCCGCGGCCCGGGCCGCCGCGGCCCCGGCCGGTGCCGCGGGGCCGGTCTTCGCGGTGGCCGACGCCCAGGCGCTGCCGGTGCGCGACGGGGCCTTCGACGCCGCCGTCAGCGCCCTCGCGCTGAACTTCCTGCCCGCCCCCGGCGCGGCGGTCGCGGAGGCCGCCCGGGCGGTGCGGCCGGGCGGGCTGGTCGCCGCGTACGTCTGGGACTACGCCGAGGGCATGGGACTGCTGGGGCACTTCTGGGACGCGGCCGTCGCCCTGGACCCGTCGGCGGCCGCCCTGGACGAGCGCCGCCGCTTCCCCCTGTGCCGGCCGGAGCCGCTGCGGGCGCTGTGGGCGGGGGCGGGGCTGGACGCGGTGGAGGTCGTCCCGGTCGAGGTGGCGACCGTGTTCACCGGCTTCGCGGACCTGTGGGAGCCCTTCCTGGCCGGTCAGGGCCCCGCCCCCGGCTACGTGGCCTCCCTGGCCCCCGCCGGACGCGGGAGGCTGCGCGACGCGCTCGCCGGGGCCCTGCCCGTCCGGTCCGACGGGTCGATCGCGCTGACCGCCCGCGCCTGGGCGGTCAGCGGCCGCCGAACAGATCGCTGAAGGGGTCCGAGGCCTGCGCCCGGACGGCGGGGAGCTGCCGGTAGAGGGCGTCGCCCGGGCATTCGGTGGCGAAGACGTCGCGGTGGCCGGAGACCCGCTCCACCGTCACCCGCTCACCGGCCCCGAACCGCCCGTTGCCGACGGACGCGATCAGCTCCACGGTGCCCGAGGGGCCGTGCCCGTACCGGCCCAGGGCCCAGGCCGCCAGCCGGGCGACGGCCGCCGTGGCCTCGGGCGGCGCCTCCACCTCGGTGTACCGGCCGATCACCGCGACGCCGAGGGTGTCGGCGTTGAAGCCGAGGGTGTGCGCCCCGGTCACCGGCCGGCCGGAGCCGCCGGCCCGGCCCTCGAAGACCGTGCCGCACTTGTCGACCACGTAGTTGTAGCCGAGGTCCTTCCAGCCGTTGACCCGCTGGTGGAGGGCCTGCAGGCCGCGTACGACGGCGGGGGAGTCGGAGCAGTCGTAGTCGTTGCTCTGGGCGGTGTGGTGGACGAACACGGCCTTGACGTCCCTGCCGTACACGGCGGCCTCCCCGGGGCCCTCGGACGCGCCCCAGCGGGCGCGGGGGACGATCCGTGGCCGGGAGCCGGCGCCGGACGCCACCGCGTACGCGGCCGGCTCGGGGGCGGCGGCGACGGGTGCGGGGTCCGGCCCCGGATCGACCAGGTCCAGGCGCACCCCGCGCGGCAGCTCCCCGCGGCCGGCGGACGCCCGCACCTCCACGGCGTCGGACGGCCCGGCCCACCACGGCTCCCCGCCCTCCACCACCGTCCACGGCGACCAGTGCCCGGAGCCCCGCTCCCGGGCGCGGACCCGGTACGTGCCGGCGCCCGGGCCGCCGGGGCGGTCGGCGGGCGCGGTGACGGCGAGCATGCTGAAGGGGGTCCGGGCGTCCGCGAGGACGGGGGCGCCCGCCGAGGTCAGGGTGACGGCGCGCGGCGCCGGGGGAGCGGCGGCCGGTTCGCCGCCGACCGCGGCCACGGTGACGAGCAGACAGCCCAGGGCGGCGGTGACGGGCGTCAGCGGGAATCCGCGGGTGCGCAACTCGGCTCTCTCCAGGATCCCCGGACGTCGGTGGACGAGAACCGGGACAGCGGCTGCTGCGATGCGCCCCCGAACCGTTCCCGGGCCCCGCGGACACAAGGCGCCGACCGGGCTGGAAGTGCCCGGCCGGCGCTCTGTGTACTTCGCTGACCGTCCCCTTCAACGAGCCGGCGCCGCGGGGGTCACGGCCGCCGGCCGACGGATTCCTCCGGTCCCTGCGGTCCCGCCGATCAGTTGGCGGCGTAGACGCGTACCGCGAACTCCGCGATGTCCGCGTCGGAGAGGTTCTTCGCCAGATTCGCCTCGGTGATCATGCCGACCAGGCGGCGGCCGCCTTCCACGTCGATGACGGGCAGCCGCTTGATCTGGTGGACCTCCATGGTGTCCAGCGCCTCCATGGCGTTGCTGTCGGCGTCGATCCAGTGCAGGGTGCCGGCGAGGTCCCCGGCCCGCACCGCCGCCGGGTCCTTGCCGTCGGCGCAGCACTTGACGACGATGTCGCGGTCGGTGATGAGTCCCTTGAGCCGCCCGTCGTCCCCGCAGATCGGCAGGGAACCGACGTTCAGCTCGCGCATCATGCGGGCCGCGTCCTGCAGGGACTGGCCCTCGCGGACGCACTGCACGCCCTTGGTCATGATGTCCCGGGCCAGCAGGTTCCTGTCCATGGTTCCTCCTTCCGTGCCCTCCCCTTCGAGGACAGCACGGATGGAGCGGCGCGGCGCGCCGGGAGTGCCGGGCTCCGGGCCCGGAAAGATTATTGACCGTTCGTTCCAGATAGCTTTATGATCTTCGACGTGGCAAGGACCAGGGAATTCGATC
This sequence comes from Streptomyces sp. NBC_00158, assembly GCF_045160885.1. Lineage (NCBI taxonomy): Bacteria > Bacillati > Actinomycetota > Actinomycetes > Kitasatosporales > Streptomycetaceae > Streptomyces > Streptomyces sp. NBC_00158. Next base: position 357,928 of record NZ_CP108161.1, on the reverse strand, counting down.
CGGACGCCGTGCTCCAGGCGGCTCTCGAGCTGTTCTGGCGGCGCGGCTACGAGGCTACGTCGGTGGCCGACCTCGTCGAGCACCTCGGCATCGGGCGGGCCAGCATCTACGCGGCCTTCGGCAGCAAGCACGAGCTCTACCTGAAGGCGCTGGACCGCTACGCCGAGACGTTCGACCCGCTGCTGCTGGCCCAGCTCTCCGCGCCGGGGCCCGCACTGCCCGGCGTGCGGTCCGTCGTGCGCCGCTTCGCCGCCGAGGCAGGGTCCCCGCAGGACCGGCTCAGCGGCTGCTTCGTCACCAACACCGCGGCCGAACTGGCATCCCACGACCCCGCGGCCGCCCGCCGGGTCGGGGTGAGCTGGGACCGCTTCGAGACCCTGCTCCACTCGGCGCTCGTCCGGGCCCAGGGGCAGGGGGAGCTGGCCGCCGACCGCGACCCGCGGGCGCTGGCCCGGATGCTGCTGGTCCTGCTCCAGGGCGTCCGGGTGGTCGGCAAGGCCTCGGACGACCCCGCCCGCGTCCGGGACGCGGCGGAGCAGGCGCTGGCCCTCCTGGACTGAGGGCCGGCCGCCCCGCACGCTGCCCGCCCCACCCTTTCGCATGCCCGAATTCTGAACCGAACGTTCCAATATGGGGCTCGTCGCCCCGCGAAGGAGTCACCACAGATGAACCGCTTCACCGGCAAGACCGTCCTCGTGACCGGCGCCGGCACCGGCCTCGGCCGGGCCATCGCCCTCGCCTTCGCCGCCGAGGGCGCCTCCGTCGTGGCCGCCGGGCGCACCGCCGCCACCCTGGACGAGACGGTCGCCCTCATCGAGGCGGCCGGCGGCACGGCCGCCGCCGTCCCCGCCGACGTCACCGACTCGGGCCGGCTGGAGGACCTCGTCCGCGAGACCGTCACCCGCTTCGGCGGACTCGACGTCGCCGTCAACAACGCGGGCATACTCCGCGGCGTAGGACCGGTCGCCGACGTCAGCGAAGAGGACTGGGACGCGGTCCAGCGCACCAACGTCACCGGCGTCTGGCTGGCGATGAAGCACCAGATCGCGCACATGCGGAGCAACGGCGGCGGCGCCATCGTCAACGTCTCCTCCAACCTGGGCGCGCACATGCGGATCCCGAACGCCGCCGCCTACATCACCTCCAAGGCGGCCGTGTCGGCCCTCACCCGCGCGGCCGCCCTCGACCACATCCACGAGGGCGTGCGCATCAACGCGGTCAGCCCCGGCGCCGCCGCCGGCCCCATGTCGCTGCGGCCCGGCGAGACCGAGGCCGACCGGGCCGAGCGGGTCAAGTCGGAGAACCCCCTCGGCCGGGTCGCGGAGGCCGAGGAAGTGGCCGCCGCCGTGCTCTACCTCGCCTCGCCCGCCGCCGGCTCCGTCGTCGGCACCGACCTCGTCATCGACAGCGGCTCCGCGGCCTGAGCGCCGCGCCGCACGGCCGGATCCGGCAGCGGCCGCCCCGCGCAGGCGGCGTCCGCGTCCGGCATCCGGCCGTCGAGCAGGAAGTCCTCGACGTACCGGTCCACGCAGGCGTTCCGCGACTGGTAGGCGCCGTGGTCGCCGCCGCCGACCGTGATCAGGCGCGATCCGGCCAGCCGCCCGTGGGCCCGTACGGCCCCCTCGTAGTGGGTCGCCGGATCGTGCTCCGAGTTGAGCATCAGGACCGGCGGCAGCCCCCGGCCGGTCACCTCCACGCGCGGTGCCGCGGAGCGCGGCCAGGCGGCGCAGACCGAGGTGAAGGCGAGCTCCCGCGCGCCCGCCATGGGGTGGTCGCGGCTGTCCGCCTCGCTCCGGCGCACCCAGTACCCGGTGTCGCGGTTCCAGGGGGTGTCCTGGCAGACCACGGAGAAGAAGTCCGCGGCGAACCGGGCGTCCATCGGGTGCTTCAGCCTCTGCGCGAGGGCCCGCCGGGTGGCGGCCGGGGCGCTCGCCGGGTCCTCCAGGACCCCGAGGAGCGCCGCCAGGTCCGGGAACCGGTCGCCGCTGTAGATCATGCCGGTCGCCGCCGCGTCCAGGTGGTCGGGCAGGACGCGGGTCCCCTCCAGGTCGAGCGGGTGCTCGCGCAGCGAGGCGCGCAGCCGCTCGTACGAGGCCTTGGCCTCCTCGGGGGTCCTGCCCCGGTGGTAGGTCGCGTCGTTCGCCGCCAGCCACGGCAGGAAGTCCTGCTCGAACCGGCGCTGGAAGCTCAGCGGCTGGCCCGTCAGGAAGTCCTGCCAGCTGCCGCTGAAGTCGATGTTGCTGTCGAGCACCACCCGTTCGACCCGGCGCGGGAAACGGGTCGCGTAGACGGCGCCGAGGTGGGTGGCGTAGGAGGGGCCGTAGTACGACACCTGCCGGACGCCGAGCAGCGACCGGTACAGGTCCATGTCGTGCACGGCCTGGTCGGTGGTGATGTGGGGCAGCAGGCCGCCCGAGTTGCGCCGGCAGTCGCGCACGAAGTCCCGTGCCCGCTCCACCGTGCCGCGCACGGCCTCCTCCGAACGGTCGCGCAGGTCGCCGGGCGCGAACAGGGCGTCCACCTTGTCCTGGTCGGAGCAGACCACGTTCGTGCTCGCGCCCACGCCGCGCTGGTCGAAGCTCACGATGTCGTACGCGGCCGCCAGCTTCGGGGCGTACGAGGCCAGGCCGGCCGGCCGTCCCAGCCCCGAGGCCCCCGGACCGCCGGCGGCCATCATCAGGACCCCGCGCCGGGCGGCGGGGTCCGTGGAGCGGTGCCGGGACACGGCCACGGTGAGGTCCTGCCCCCGGCCCGGGTGGTACCAGTCGCGCGGCACCGTCATCGAGGCGCACTCCAGCGGGCCCGACGCGCAGGGCCGCCAGTCCAGGCGCTGGTCCGCGTACCGGGCGGGTATCGGGCGGGTCTCGGCCCCCGGCGCGGCGTGCGCCGGGGCGGCGGGCAGCGCCGCCACGGCGAGCAGCCCGCAGGCGGCGGCCGCGGCCCGGCGCGCGGTCTTCTTCAACAGGTCCATCCGGTCGGTCTCTCCCCCGTAGCGGTGATCGGTCGTGACGATCCTCCGCCAGTGGGGGGCCCGGGACGATCTCCCCACCACCCGTATCCGGGGTGGTGCTGGTGCCACCCCCGTCGTCAGGCGCGGCGGAGCAGACGCGTCGTCAGGTGGTGCTGGAGCGGCTGTCCCACGGCCGCCATGTCGTGCACGACCGTCAGGCCGTCGCCGTCGAGGGTGTAGTGGCGGCGAGTGCCGGTGACCTCCTTGGCCAGCGGGGTCAGCGACACGTCCTTGGTCCCGATCTCGATCTCCAGCCCGGCCGTGGCCGGGGCGGACACCCGTCCGGTGTACGTCTCGACGATGCCGGTCGGGTGGGCGAGCACCACCTCCAGCGACGCGTCCGGCGTCACCCGCCACCACCCGGCCTCCCGGCCCGCCGGCCGCACCGGGGAGCCGTCGCCGTCGACCAGCCACGCACGGGCCTCGTAGCGCAGGAAGGGCCGGCCGTCATGGCTGAAAGTGATCTCCTGCTCGTACCGGAAGTCCTGCTCCAGGGTGGGATATTCGCCCCGCCCCCGGCCGTGCCAGCGCCCCAGCAGGGGGAGCACCGGAGCCAGCAGCGGATGCGGCTCGGGCCCCTCCCCGAGGACGTGGCTGTCGGGGTAGGGATTCTCCTGCGCCGGCTCGAACATGTTTCACCTTGCCCGTTCTGTGGTCGTCCCCCGCGAGCGTGCAGCGTAGCCCGCGGCGCGGAGCCGCTCCGGGACCGTCCGCCGGCCGGACACGGGGCGGACCCGGGTCCTACGCGACGAACTCCTCGTCCCCGTACCGGACCTCGGCGGAGTTCCAGTCGACGCCGAGCCCGGCCGTGAACTTCCGGGCCAGCGGCAGGTCCGCGACCGGCGCGATCAGGATCAGCCGCCCGTCGAGGGCGACCGAGCCGCCGCCGAGCCGCTCCCGCGCCACGGGGTCGGCGAGCAGCGCGTCGCGCAGCCGGGTGGCGCTGACGCCGTCGGCCTGGATCTCGACGGCGTCCGTCTCGGGCGAGGTGCGCGGCAGGCAGCGGAACGTCAGCACCGACTCCTGCCGGTACTGCTTGCGGATGACGTCGGCGATCTGGTGCAGCCCGTTGGCGTCGACCCGGGTGACGTCGAACTCGCGCGACCGCTCGTAGGTGGCCTGCTGTTCGTCCTCGGACCAGAACACCCCGTCGAGCAGGGTCGAGGACTCGGTGCGCGCCCCGTGCGTGCGGATGATCTGCCGCACTTCGTGGTCGAAGCGGTGCAGCCGGGTTCGGAGGCGGGGGTCGGCCGGATCCGTGATCACGGCCGTGTTGTCGGTGGCGAAGATCTCGGCCGCCGGGCAGCCGCCCGTGCCGGCGGCGGGTGAGAGGGCGTCGGCCTGGGCCGTGCCCGCACCCGCCGATGCCAGTGCCAGGACCCCGACCGCCACCAGTGCGCGCAACCGCTTCATTCGTCAACTCCCTGCCCGTGGACTCGCGCTGCGGCGCTCCCGGGGCCGCAGCGGGCCTCATCCTAGGAGCCGACCGGTACCCCGCGGGGGCGTCGGCACCCCATATGGCGGATAGCGGACGGTGGCTACTTGGGCACGTCCCGCGTTAGGCAGCCGCCGCCACGGGTAAGGGCCAGCGGGGAGGGGGTGCGGGGTGCGGGATGGTGCACGCGGGGTGGCCCGGGGTGCGGCGGCGCTCGGATCGGTGGCGACCCTCGCCCTCGCCGCCTGGCTGGTCTGGCTCCTGCCCGGCCCGCAACTGGCCGCCGTACTCGGCTTCGGCCCGGTGGACGGCGTGGTGACCGTCGCCGAGTGCTACGAGGCCGCCGACGTGGAGGGGTACGCCGCCGGCACCCAGTGCAAGGGCCGCTACACCCCGGTCCGCGGGGGAGCGGGCCCGCAGGAGGAGATCCTGCTGGAGACGGCCGCGGAGGAGCACCGGCCGGGCTCGGAGGTGGAGGTCCGCACCGCGCGCGGGAAGGCGTACGAACTGTCGGGCTTCGCCGTCGGCAACCTCGGCGTCGCGACCGGACTGCTCCTCGTCCCCTTCCTCGCCCTGACGTCCTGGCTGGCGGCCTGCGCCCGCCGCGGCGAGCCGGTGGACGGGGGCGGCTTCGTCCTCGCCGCCCTGGCCGGGATGGTGGCCGTGATCGCCCTGGGTGCGGCGGCCGGCCTCCTGGTGGCGCTGTTCACGGCCGTCTTCTGAGCCCGGGGCGGCCCAGGGGGTGTCCGCGAAGTCGCGCCTGCCCCGCGACGCCCGGCACGCCGAGGGCACGCACCGGACCCCGCGGGGCCCGCCCTCCGGGCGGACGGCGCCACTTCGCGGACACCCCCTACGGCATGACGGCGAGGCCCTCGATCAGCTCCGCGCCCGGGAGCAGGGCGAACAGCCCGCCCGGGGCGATCAGCTTGCCGCGCCGACGGCCGCTGCCGACCAGGACGTACGGCATGTCGCGGACCGCCGGGTCCACCAGGAGCGGCCAGTCGGCCGGCAGGCCCAGCGGGGTGATCCCGCCGTACTCCATGCCGGTCAGTTCCACGGCCGTGGCCATGGGCGCGAAGGACACCTTCCGGGCCCCCAGGTGCCGCCGGACGACCCCGTTCACGTCGGCCCGCGCCGCCGACGGCACCAGACAGGCGGCCAGGGCGGTCCCGCCGCCCCGCCTGGCGGCGACCACCACGCAGTTCGCGGACCGGTCCAGCAGCTCCCGCCCGTAGTGCTCGACGAAGGCGGCCGTGTCCGCGATCGCCGGGTCGGTGTCCACGTAGACGATCCGCCGGGCCGCCTCCGGGTCCGCGTGGTGCAGGCCGCGCACCGCCCCGGCGACGGGCGCGACCAGCTCGGCCAGGCAGTCGGGGGCGGGGCGGGCGTCTTCGAAGGGGCCGATGGGTGCGCGCATGGCCGCACGGTAACAGGACGCGCGGTGCGGCCCTACCGCCCCTGACGCCGATCGTCCGGGCGGGCCGCGGCGTGCCCGGTGCGTCGGGGCGGGCCGGTTGCGGTGGGGTGGGCCGTGGAGCGGAACGACCGCCGACCCGGGGCCGCCCGTGTCCACAGCCATCACCATCGCACTGATCGCCGCCGCCCTCGTCGGCGGCCTGCTGATCGCGCGCGATCATGACGTACGAGTGGCCCAGGATGGAGGCTTCGGGGACCGAGTCCCCGAGGCGTCCGTCCGGTCGCCCCTTCAGCGGCGCGCCTCGGTGCGGTGGACGAGGTCCGTGATCAGCCCGGCGATCCCGGGCCACAGCGCGCGCGGCAGGTCGTGGCCCATGCCGGGGAAGACCGTGAGCTCGGCCCCCGGTACGGCATCGGCGGTGGCCCGGCCGCCGCTGACGTCGCACATCGGGTCCTCGGCGCCGTGGATCACCAGCGTGGGCAGCCGCAGCGACCGCAGCCGGGCCGTACGGTCGCCCGACGCCACCGAGGCCACCGCCTGGCGGGCGACCCCGAGCGGATCGTAGGACCGGTCGAAGGCGCGGGCGGCCCGCTCGCGCACCGCCGCCTCGTCGAAGGGGAACCCCGGCGACCCCAGTACCCGTACGGCGCCGACCATCCGCTCGACCACTTCCTCGCGGGACTTCGGCGGCGGCCCCGCCAGCGCGCCCAGGGCCTTCGGGTCCGGCTGCCCCACCGCCGGGTCGCCCGTCGTGGACATCATGGACGTCAACGACCGCACCCGGCCCGGGTGTTCGATCGCCATCGTCTGGGCGATCGCCCCGCCCAGCGACAGGCCGACGACATGCGCGCTGTCCAGCCCCAGCACGTCCAGCAGGCCCACCGCGTCGCCGGCCATGTCCGACAAGGAGTACGAGGCCGACGACAGGTCGCCCGCCAGCGCCGCCGGCACGTCCGGGACCGGCGCGCCGGGGAAGTGGGTGGACAGGCCCGCGTCCCGGTTGTCGAACCGGACCAGCCCCACGCCCCGCCCCGTCAGCTCCGCGCAGAATCCGTCGGGCCAGCCGTGCATCTGCAGGGCGATGCCCATGACCAGCAGCACCGGCGGTGCCTGCTCGTCCCCCCACCGCTCGTACGCCACCTCGATGCCGGCCGGTCCCACGCCCACGGCCTTCTCTTCGCTCACCGTCACGCCGTCTCCTCCTGTCCGGGGGCAGACGCCGAACATACCGGGGGAAGATTGGCCCGACGGGCCGTCACACGGCCGTGTCCGCGTGCTGTACGGTCCGCGGCATGTTCGCCGGACTGCGTACGCCCGCCCCACCGGGCTGGAGCCGCTGGCTCGTCCCGCCCGCCGCCCTCTCCGTCCACCTCGCCATCGGCCAGGCCTACGCCTGGAGCGTCTTCAAACCACCGCTGGAGACCTCGCTCGGCCTCTCCGGAACGGCGTCCGCCCTGCCGTTCCAGCTCGCGATCGTGATGCTCGGGCTGTCCGCGGCCTTCGGCGGCACCCTGGTCGAGCGGCACGGCCCGCGCTGGGCCATGACCGTGTCGGCCGTCTGCTTCACGTCCGGGTTCCTCGTCGCCTCCCTCGGCGCCGCCACCCGCCAGTACTGGATCGTGGTCCTCGGTTACGGCTGCGTCGGCGGCATCGGCCTCGGGATCGGCTACATCTCGCCGGTCTCCACCCTCATCAAATGGTTCCCCGACAGGCCCGGCATGGCCACCGGCATCGCCATCATGGGCTTCGGAGGCGGCGCCCTGATCGCGGCCCCCTGGACGGCGAGGCTGCTGGACGCCTTCGGCCGCGACTCCACGGGGATCGCGAGGACCTTCCTCGCCATGGGGGCCGGGCAGCGCCCGGTCCCCGGGTCTCCGCCCGCGACGCGCTGCGCACCCCGCAGTTCTGGTGCCTGTGGGTGGTCCTGTGCACGAACGTGAGCGCGGGCATCGGCATCCTGGAGAAGGCCGCCCCGATGATCACGGACTTCTTCGCCGGTACGTCCGCGCCGGTGGCCGCGGGAGCCGCGGCCGGGTTCGTCGGGCTGCTCTCCCTCGCCAACATGCTCGGCCGCTTCCTGTGGTCGTCGGCCTCGGACCTGATCGGCCGCAAGCGGGTCTACCGCCTGTACCTGGGCGCCGGTGCGCTGATGTACCTCCTCATCGCGCTGAACGGGAACTCCTCGAAGACCCTGTTCATCGCCTGCGCGGCCGTCATCCTCTCCTTCTACGGGGGCGGGTTCGCCACGGTCCCCGCCTACTTGAAGGACCTCTTCGGGGTCCACCAGGTCGGCGCGATCCACGGCCGGCTGCTGACCGCGTGGTCCCTGGCCGGCATCGTGGGGCCGCTGATCGTCAACGCCGTGGCGGACGCCGGGAAGGCGGCCGGGCGGACCGGCACCGCCCTCTACGGCCCTTCGTTCCTCATCATGATCGGCCTGCTGGCCGTCGGCTTCGTCGCCAACGAGCTCGTACGGCCCGTGCACCCCCGCCATCACGAACCGCCCGACACCGCCCCGCGGGACGTACCCGCCGTCCGCAAAGGAGCCGCCCCGTGACCGGCCGCGACCGTGCGCTGTTCGCCGTCGCCTGGCTCTGGGCCGGGCTCCCCTTCGGCTATGGCATGTACGAACTCGCCCTGAAGATGCGCCAGTTGTTCACGGGCTGAGCCGCCCGCGGTGTGCGGCCGGCGCGCGCGGGCCGGTCAGGACCCTTCCAGCAGGGCGGTGCCGAGCTCGCTCGCCGTGTAGTGCACCTCGCGCCGGTAGCGGTGGCTCGTGACGAGTCCGGCGTCGCGCAGCACCGACAGGTGCTGGGACACCGCGCCGAGGCTGAGCCCGCTGAGGGCCGCCAGCTGCGTGGTGGTGCTGGGCGAGCCGGTGTACGCGAGGAGCCGGGCCCGGCTGCGGCCCAGCAGCCGGGCCAGCCCGTCCGCGCAGGTGCCGCGCCGCTCCCACAGCCCGCCCACCGCCCGCGAGGGGTAGACCAGCGCCGGGGCGGCGGCCGCCGTTCCGGCCAGCAGGTGGCAGCGCGCGGCGAACGCGCTGGGGGCCAGGACGATGCCCGTGCCGCCGAGGTCCGGCCCGGCCGGGGGCAGGTCCGCGGACACCAGCCGGTCGCCGGTCCAGCGCAGCGACGGGTGCAGGCGGGCGAACACCTCCTGGATGCCGTCCTCGGCCAGCTGGCGCGTCCGGTACGCGATGTCCGCCTCCAGCACGGCCCGGATCCGCGGCCAGTACGGCCGGACCGCCGCCTCCCACCAGGCACGCAGGGCCTCGGCCAGCTCCGGCGCGGCCTGCGCCAGGGCGAGTTCCTCCTCGAACTCGGCCAGCGGGCAGCGCGGCGGCGGAGTGCCGAAACCCGGGGAGGCGGCCGCGGCGCGCAGCGGCGCGATCCGCCCCGCGAGGGAGCGCTCCTCGCGCAGCGGCAACGCCGACTTGATCCACGGCAGATGCACCGCGTGCCGCCCGGGATCCATGGTGGCCCGGAAGCCGGCGACCGTCTCCCACAGCGGAGAGACCGCGAACCTGATGCCGGCGATGTCGTGCACCCCGAACCGCACTTCACCCACGCACCCACCCCCCAGCAGGACCTTTTCGCACAGCCTAAAACATTGGCCCCGCCACCCCAGCGGCCGACATCTTCGCGGACATGAAGAACCGCCACCCCCTCCCGGCCGATTTCCGCCGCCTGTGGACCGCCGACACCGTGAGCCAGGCCGGCTCCGCCGTGACCCTCCTCGCGCTGCCGCTCGTGGCCATCGGCGCCCTGGACGCCACCGCTTTCGAGGCCGGACTGCTCGTGATGTCCGAGTACCTGGCCTTCCTGCTGATCGGCCTGCCCGCGGGCGCCTGGGTCGACCGGCTGCGCCACCGCCCCGTGATGATCGCGGGCGACCTGGGCCGCGCCGCCCTGCTGCTGTCCGTCCCCGCGGCCGCCTGGCTGGACGTGCTGTCCCTGCCCCAGCTGTACGCCGTGGCCTTCGGGATGTCCGTGTGCACGGTCTTCTTCGACGTGGCCGCGCAGAGCGCGCTGCCGCGCCTGGTCGACGCGGACCGGCTGGCGGACGCCAACGTCCGGCTGGAGACCACCCGCAACATCACCCAGGTCGGCGGGCCGGGCCTGGCCGGAGCCCTGGTCGGCGCACTGACCGCGCCCGTCGCCCTCGCCGCCGACGCCGCCAGCTACCTCCTCTCGGCGTTCCTCGTCTCGCGGGTGCGCCGCCCCGAGCCGCGTCCCGCCGCACGCGGCGGCACGGGCCTGCGCGCCGAGATCGCCGAGGGGCTGCGCTTCCTCCTCGGCGACCGGACGCTGCGGGCGATCACCGCCGCCTCCGCCGTCTCCAACCTGTTCGGCACCGTCGGCGCCGCCATGCTGATGGTGCTGCTCGCGGGGGAGCTCGGGCTGTCCCCGCTGCTGTGCGCGGCCGTGTTCACCGCCGAGGCCCTCGGCGGCCTCCTCGGCAGCCTGCTCACCCTGCGCGTCGCCGCAGCGTTCGGCCAGGGCCGGGCGATGTGCGCCTCCGTGGCCGTCAGCGGGGTGCTGTGGCTGTCGGCCGTACCCCTCTACCGGGACGACTGGCGGTTCGCCGCCGCCGTCGCCCTCCAGGGCCTGGGCTGGACCGCCTTCATGACCTTCAAGATCACCTCGGTCGCGTACCGGCAGCGGGTCTGCCCCGAGCACCTGCTCGGCCGCACCGCCGCCACGTTCCGCTTCGTGGTGTGGGGAGCCATGCCCGTCGGCGCCCTCGCGGGCGGACTGCTGGGACAGTGGCTCGGCGCCCGGCCGGCGATGTGGATCGGCGCGGTGGGGGAGCTGCTCGCCGTCCTCCCCCTCCTCCTGTCGCCGCTGCGGACCGCCCGCGACCTGCCGTCCGCACCCGCCGGCCCCGCCGTCCGGCCCCTCGTCAGCCCGTAGGAGGCCCCCGATGCGCTACCACCACGTCGACGTCTTCACGTCCCGCCCCTACAACGGCAACAGCCTCGCGGTGTTCCCCGACGCCGCAGCGCTGACCGCCGCCCAGATGCTGGCCGTCACCCGCGAACTGCGCCACTTCGAATCGGTGTTCCTGGTACGCGACCCCGCGCTCCCGCGCACCTGCCGGGCCCGGGTCTTCGACCTCACCGGGGAACTCGGCTTCGCCGGCCACCCCGTCATCGGGGCCGCGAGCGTGCTGCACGCCCTGGACGCCCCCGGCACCGGTGCCGCCGACTGGACCCTGCGCCTGAACGCCCGCACCGTGCGGGTGACCACCCGCCGGCAGGGGCCGCGCCGGTACGCGGCCGTGCTCGACCAGGGCCCCGCGGAGTTCCTCGGCCGCCACGAGGGCGCGCCCGCGGCCGCCATCGCCGCCCGCTTCTCCCTGCGGGCCCGCGACCTGGACCCCGCGCTGCCCCCGGAGACGGTGTCGACCGGCCTGCGCTACCTGGTCCTCCCCGTACGCGGGGACGCCCTGGCGCGGGCCCGGATCACCGCCCCGCTCGACGACGCGCTCGCCCGTCTCGGCGCCGACTACGCCTACCTCCTCGACGCCGGGGCGCGGGAGGGACGGCACTGGACCAACGACGGCCTCCTGGAGGACGTGGCCACGGGCAGCGGGGCCGGCTGCGCGGCCGCGTACCTGCGCCGCCACGGCCGCATCGGCGACGGGGAGCCCGTACCGCTGCGCCAGGGCCGGTTCACAGGCCGCTCCGGCGAGATGACCGTCGCCGCGTACGGGAGCGGCACGGACGTCCGCGGCGTCGAGGTGGGCGGCCCCGTCGTCCTGCTCGGTGAGGGGACCCTGGCGGAACTGCCCTGAGCGACGCCGCGGCGGCGCCGGCGGCGGGGCCGGGGCCGGCCGGATCAGCGGCGCTTGAGCTTCGCCCACACCGTTTCGAGGGCGGCGATGTCCGCCTCGTCGAGACGGTCGTCGAAGACCTCCCGCAGGGCCTCCCGGCGGGTCGCGTCGGCCTCGGCGAAGGCGCGGCGGCCCTCGGGCGTGAGGTGCACGCACACGGAGCGGGCGTCGGTGGGGGAGGGGACCCGGGCGACCAGGCCCCGGGCCTGGAGCTGGTCGACGACCCGGGACACCTGGCTGCGGCTGAGGAGGGTCTTGGCCCCCAGGGCGGAGGCGGCGACCGGCTCGCTCTGGCCGTTCAGCCACAGCATCACCTCGAACCAGGACAGCGGCAGGCCGTGGGCCCGCGTGAGTTCCTGGTCGATGCGGGCGGAGAGGGTGGTCCCCGCCCAGATCAGGCCGTAGAAGGCGTGGTCGCGGGCGGTGAGGTCACCCATCGTGAGGTCTATGCGCGCCATACGGGCAGCCTAGCTGCTTGCGTGCGCACGCACGTAAATATATTGTGTGTGCACACACCTAATTCCTCCCTCATCCCCGGAGCCCTCCCATGAGCACCACCGGCACCCCGAACACCGTCCTGATCACCGGCACCTCCTCCGGCATCGGCCTCGCGGCCGCCGTCCTCGCCGCCCGGGCGGGATGGCAGGTCGTCGCCACCATGCGCGACACCGCGAAGGCCGGCCCGCTGCGCCGGGCCGCGGCCGAGGCGGGGGTCGAGGACCTGGTCCAGGTCAAGCGGCTCGACGTGGTGGACCCCGCGTCCATCGAAGCCTGCCTGGAGGAGGTGCTCGCCGAGCACGGACGGCTCGACGCGGTGGTGAACAACGCCGGCGCCGGCCGGGTCGGGACCATCGAACAGGGCACGGTCGAGGACGTCCGCGCCACCATGGAGGTCAACTTCTTCGGAGTCGTCCAGGTCACCCGCGCCGCGATGCCGCACCTGCGCGCCTCGCTCGGCCGCCTGATCACGGTCACCAGCGTCGGCGGCGTGATCGGCCAGCCCTTCAACGAGGCCTACTGCGCCGCCAAGTTCGCCGTCGAGGGCTTCATGGAGTCCCTCGCGCCGGTCGCCGCGACCGCCGGCGTCGCCGTCACCCTCGTCGAACCGGGCGCGGTGGCGAGCGAGTTCGTCAACTCCATCGGGGTGGACCTGCCCGCCATGCTCACCGCCGCGGGCCCCTACGCCCCGGCGCTGCGGAACTACGTCGAGCACACGGTCACCTCGTACAACGGGGCCCAGACCCCGGCCGAGGCGGCCGCGCCGGTCATCGAGGCGCTGACCGCAGAGAAGCCGGCCTTCCGGGTGCAGACCTCCGACTGGGCCCGCGACTTCGTCGGCCTCAAGCTCGCCGACCTGGACGGCTCGGCCGTCCAGGCCATGACGGGGGCCTGGGTGGGCTGACCCGCCCCCGGCCCCCGTCCGGCTAGCGCCGCCGGTCCGCCAGCACCTCGGACGACGCGTCCCGCTGGTGCGGGACCGGCGGGACGGACAGCGGCGCCCCCGCCTCGTCCTGCCGGAGCGAGACCGTGCGCGCGGGCGCGGGGATCGAGATGCCCTCCGTCCGGTACCGCTGGTGCAGGCGCTTGATGAACTCGTGCTTGATCCGGTACTGGTCGCTGAACTCGCCCACGCCCAGGATCACCGTGAAGTTGATCCTGGAGTCCCCGAAGGTGTGGAAGCGGACCGCGGCCTCGTGGTCCGGGACCCCGCCGACGATGTCGGCCATCACGCTGTCGACGACGTCGAGGGTCACCCGCTCCACGTGCTCCAGGTCGCTCTCGTAGCCGACCCCGACCTGCACCAGGATCGACAGCTTCTGCTCGGGCTGGCTGTAGTTGGTCATGTTCGTCCGCGCGAGCCGGCCGTTGGGGATGATCACCAGGTTGTTCGACAGGTTGCGCACCACGCTGTTGCGCCAGTTGATGTCGACGACGTACCCCTCCTCGCCGCTGGTCAGACGGATGTAGTCACCCGGCTGGACGGTCTTCGAGGCGAGGATGTGCACCCCCGCGAAGAGGTTGGCGAGGGTGTCCTGCAGGGCCAGCGCCACCGCGAGACCGCCCACCCCCAGTGCGGTGACCAGCGGGGCGATGGACACCCCGAGGGTCTCCAGGGCGACGAGGACGCCCATCGTCAGCACCACGATCCTGGTGATGTTGACGAAGATCGTCGCGGACGCCGCGACCCCCGTGCGGGACGCCGCCACCGACTGCACCAGGCCCGCCACGACCCGGGCCGCGCTGAGGGTGGCGATGACGATGAGGACCGCCGTCAGCGACTGGTTGACCACGCCCCCGACCCGCGCCGTCAGCGGCAGCGCCGAGGCCGCCACCGCGGCACCGGCGATCACGGCCGCCCAGGGCACGATGGTGCGCAGCGCGTCGACGATGACGTCGTCCCCGCTCCACTTGGTCCGGCTCGCGTGCTTGGCCAGCCACTTCATCAGCGCCCGCAGCACCAGACCGGCCACACCGCCGGTGGCCAGGGCGATACCGGCCACGACCCAGTCGTGCAGGAGGAGGTCCCGGGTCACCGCCCAGCCCCCGCACCGTGGAGGGCGAGGGAACGGGCCGCGGCCGGCCGTCGTATGTGCTCTGTCGTCACCTTGTCACCTGTCAGGTCGTGTCGTGCGCAGCCCCGTTGGGGGGAGCGGAGCGGATGTACGCATTCCGAACGCACCGTCATCCTGCCCCACGCCCCCGGCGCCCCCGCACCCGGACCCCGCCGTTCCACCGGACCGCCGGGGAGCGGACCGCGATCCCCGCACGGGGGACCACGGTGTTGCTCCGGGTTGACGAACCGCTCACCTGACCAGCCCACACCCCCGGCCTGTCGGACCGGCCCGGGTGGCGGGGAGCGGTGATATGTGCAGCGCGTGGAGAGGCGCCCGGCCCGCCCGACGGGCCACGGGGGCCCACGCAACCGTTCCCTCGCGCTCCCGCGGCGGTCCTCAGCGCCGGCGGGGAAGGAAGTCATGAACCTCAACGCTCAGAAGGTGTCCCAACGGACCCGGACCCGGTCCCGGGTGCTGCTCGCCTCCATCGCCGCGGCCGCGGCCCTGTCCGGCCAGCTGGTGGCGACCGCCCCGGCGGCGGTCGCGGACGGGCCCAAGCCGTCGGCGCAGGACCAGCAGAGGAACCAGGACAAGGGCAAGGACGACCACAAGAAGAAGCCCGTGCAGTTCCCGCACGGTCTGCGCCAGTTCACCACCGACAACACCTTCACCGTGCCGGCGGGCGTCACGACCGTGTTCGTCCAGGCCTGGGGCGCCGGCGGTGGTGGCGGTGGCGGTGGCGGTGCCACCGCCAACAGCACGGCCCGGCCCGGCGGCTCGGGCGGCGGCGGCGGAGCTGGCGGCTTCACCTGGTGCACCCTCAACGTGCGCCCGCTGGCCGACTACGGCGTGGACGTCGGCACCGGCGGTACGGCCGGCACGGCGGGTACCGCCGCCGGCTCGGCGACCGTGAACGGCGGTGACGGCGGTGACGGCGGCTCGGGTGCCTCCACCACCGTGGTCGCCACGGCGACCAACACCACGCTGCTGACCGCCAGCGGTGGCGGTGGCGGTGGCGGTGGCGGCGGCGCCCTCCTGCCCTCCACGGCGGGTGCCCCCGGTTCCGGAGGTGGGGGCGGCAGCGGCTCCTGCTCCACGGGCGGGGTGAACCGCACCGGCGGTGCCGGCACCAATGCCGCCGCCGGTACGACCACCCTGCCCGGGGCGCCCGGCACGGGCGGCACCGCCCCCGACGGCATCGTCGGCGTGCCTACGGGTGCCGTCGACGGCGGCGACGGCGGTCCGGGCGGACGCGTCGCGGACAGCGTCGTCGCCCGCGGCGGCACCGCCGGGCAGCCCGGTGGCCCCGGCTACGTCGTCATCTGGTGGTAGTCGCCGCACCCTGACGGGACGGACGGGAACACCCTGACCGCCCGCTCCCACGGCCCGCCGGGCCGGGGGAGCGGGCGGTCGTCCGTCACGGCGCGGGCGTGAGGAACTCGCGCAGGTCGACGATCGCGTACTCCGCCTCCACGGCCGCGTCGATGATCCGCGGCAGGGCCTGCGCGTCGAGGACGACCCCGTCCCCCGCACTGCTGCCCACGTGCATCTGCAGGATGGCCCCGGGACCGAGGGAGCCCACCGCCCTGCGTACCGCCTTGTCCACCGTCATCCCGCCGGCCTCACCCAGGTAGCCGTTCGTGTCGTTGGTGAACTCGATCGCCGCGTACCCGAGGCCGTTGACGTCCGCCACCGACTCCTCGGTCGTCGAGCTGTACGGAAACCGGAAGAACGGCAGCGGCTCGGCCCCGGACGCCTCGCGGATCGCCGCGTCGGCGGTGCGCACCTCCCGTGCCCGCTCCGCCGTGTCCAGGTCGTCGAAGTACGGGTGGCTGTGGGAGTGGTTGCCCAGCCCGTGCCCGGCGGCGGCCATCGCCCGCACGGCCGCGGGGCGGGCCCGCGCGAACAGGCCGGTGGGGAAGAACGTGGCCGCCGCCTTCCGCCGCCGCAGTTCCGCCAGGACGGTGTCGAGGCCGCTCTCGTCCCACGCCGCGTTGAAGGTGAGCGCCACCACCCGGCGCGAGGTGGGCAGCCGCCGGATCTCCTGCCCGAGCAGCGACGCCGGCGGCCGGGGCCCCGCCGCCGCGGCGAACGCACTCCCCGCGGGCGCCAGGCCCGCGGCCAGCAGCGCCGCCATCGCGGCACGTCGTCCCACATCCACCACAGTCGCTCCCTCGGCCGGCGCACCGCACAGCGCGGCACTGCCACGAGTGTGCGAGGGCACCACCGGCTGCGCCGCGCAGCCGTGCCGGGCAGCCGGGTGATCTCCGCCCGCCGCGCCACCCGGACACGGTGCGCCCGGCCCCGGCGCCGGCCGGCGGCACCGTACAGTCCGCTTCGGGCACCCGCCCCTGCGTCAGCGCAGGCCGCGCACCGGCAAGGGAGACAGCCGTGAACACCACCGACCAGGACCGCTTCCCGTCGGACCCGGCACGCCCCCACGACGGGGAACTCACCGGGAGGTCCTCGCTCCACGTCCTCGTGCTCTCGGGCTCCTCCCGGACCGGCTCGGTCAACGCACGCCTGGCCGCCCTGGTCGCGAGCCTGGTGGTACGCGCGGGCGCCACCGCCGAGCCCGCCCTGCTCGGCGACTTCCCGATGCCGCTGTACGACGGCGACCTGGAGGCCGACGAGGGCGTGCCGCCGGGCGCACTGGCCCTGCGCGAGCGGATCGAGGCGGCGCAGGCCCTGGTCATCGCCTCGCCCGAGTACAACGCCTCCGTCCCGGGCGTGCTCAAGAACGCCGTCGACTGGGTCTCCCGGGTCCGGCCGCAGCCCTTCAAGGACAAGCAGGTCCTGCTGGTGTCGGCCTCGCCGTCGATGGTCGGCGGCAACCGGGGCCTGTGGGCGCTGCGCGTCCCGCTCGAACACCTCGGGGCGCGGGTCTACCCCGACATGTTCAGCCTGGCGATGGCCCATCAGGAGTTCACCGAGGACGGCGCGCTGGGCGACCGGGGGCTCGGCGAGCGCCTCGCCGCCACCGTCGACTCCTTCCTCGACCTCGCCGAGGCCGACACCCGCTACCTGTGCCTCCAGCGCCGCTGGTACGAGTTCCTCGGCGACCGGAGCGACGCCCCGGTCACCGCCCGCGCCCAGGACTGAGAGCCGCCCCGCCCAGGACTCAGCAGCCCAACCCGGGCGGGGCCCCCGCCCCGCCCGGGCCCCGGTCAGCGCCGCGACAGCTCCGAGGGCGCCTCCTGGACCACCCAGCCGTTGCCGTCCGGGTCGCGGAAGGTCAGGAACGAGTTCCAGGTGTCGCCCTTGCCGTCCTCCCAGCCCGCCGCCCCGAGGTGGCGCACGGGGGAGACGTCCACGCCCCGCCCCACCAGTTCCGCGCGGGCCGCCTCGATGTCGGTGACGCAGAGCTGGAGGCCGTGCAGCGTGCCCGGCGCCATCTCCGCCGTACCGGGCGCGGGAGGCATGCCCTGGAGCAGTGCCACCGAACAGCGAGACCCGGGCGGGGTCAGCTGGATGATGCGCACACCGGGGGCGACCTCGTCGTCGAGGTCCACCCCGAAGCCGACCGCGTCGGCGTAGAACTCCTTGGCCCGGTCCATGTCGGTGACGGGTACCGGAACGACTTCGAGCGTCCAGTTCACGCGGAGCCTCCTCGGGAGCGCCGGCGGATCCGGCGCGGCAGCGGGACCGAGTCTCCCGCAGGAACCGGCATGACGCCCGCAGGCACGGCCACGTCCCGGAGCGGGGCGCGTACCCGCGCCCGGGGGCGCGCGCTGGTGCCAAGGGGGCGCGCGGGACGTCGGATGCCACTCTTCCGGAAGAATTCCGGGACCGGCTTGCACGATCGGGCGCGATTTCCGATGGGGTGGTGATGGGGGGCGCTTGCCGCTCCACGGCTGCCGCACACGGGGGCAGGCAGCCGACCACCCCACACGCAACCCGGAAGGTTCCGCGCCGAAGTGAATGTTGCCGAGATTGTCGCCCTCGCGCTGATAGTCACCACCACGGTCCGTGTTTTCTCGAGCGATGTGACACCCACCGCCCTGGCGGGCGGCGACGAGCAACGGTGGGGGAGTGCATGAGCGAAGGCGAGTTCGACCCAGCGGGGGACCAGACGGTCTCCAGCGAACTGGCGGGCGTCCTGCCCGTGGAGTTCACCGCGTTCCACTCCCAGCAGCACCGAGCGTACCTGCGCTACGCCCACCTCCAGCTGGGCAACGCCAAGGACGCGCAGGAAGTCGTCGACGACGTGTTCACCTTCCTGCTGAAGGTGTGGCGCCAGGCCCTCAAGGAGGCGAGCCTGCACGGCTTCGCCTGGGCGGTGCTGCGCGAACACGTCGAACGCCGGCTGGCGGCCCTCGGCCGCCAGGTGGCCATGGTGGAGACGGCGTGGTTCTCGGCCCTGCGCCGCTCGTCACGGGAACGGCTCGAACTGCTGGAGTCCAAGCTCGGCCTGTACGCGGCCATCGCGGAACTGTCGGAGCGGCAGTACGACGTGGTGCTGCTGGCGTTCCTGCTGGGCAACGACTCCGACACGGTCGCCCGCATGATGGGGATCTCCCCCGCGACGGTCCGTTCGCACGTACGCGGCGCACGCCGAACCCTGTCCCGCAAGCTCGGGGTGGACTGGATCCCCGGAGAGGAGAAGGACCAGTGAGCGACATGCCCGCTGACCGTGACATGCCGCTGTGCGAACTGGACGCGGCCCTGAAGAACGCCGCGGTGCTCGCGGAGGAGTACGCCGGCTACGACGAGGGCGCGGCCCGCCGCCGCATCGCCCGCCGGATCGTGGCCGACCGGGCCCGCTCCGCGATCGGCGGAGCCACCGGCCCGGACCTGTCCGCCCGCGGGCAGACCCCGCCCGCCGAGCACGACGACCTGGTCCTCGACGCCGCCTGCCACGTGCGGGCGGCCCGCGTCCTGGACGACGTCACCTGGTCCCTCGTGGAGAGCCGGGACTTCGCGGAGCTCGCCCTGCACGCCGAATCCTGGCCCCACGGAGTGGACTCGGCCCTGCTGTTCGGCTGTCTGCTCCACCTGACGGAGCGGACCGAGGGGGCGCGGTTCTGGTTCCAGTACGCGGCCGGGGCCGGCTCCCGCACCGCCGCGCAGTGCCTCTACCTCCACCACCTCTCCCGCGCCGAGGTCCGTACCGCCCGGCACTGGAAGCGGCAGGCCCGGACCCTGACCGCGGAGGAACACCTGCCGCACCTCCCGCAGATCCCGGAGGACCTCGAAGAGGCCCTGGCCGCCTCCGTGATCTGGACCTCCCCGCCCATCACCACCCAGGACCTCAGCTCCCTCACCCGCGGGCCCGGCCGGGCCGCGCGGCCGCCCTACCGGCTGCCCGCACGGCTGCGGCAGGCCGTCGCGGCCCGCCCCCACCACGAACACCCCGACCTGGGCGACGTGTTCACACCCAGCCCACCGGTCGCCGTGGCCGTTGCCCACCACGCACGCCTCAACCCCCTGCACCTGACCGGGGAGGCGAACGCGTGGGCGCTCGAAGCGCTCAAGCAGCCCCACCTGACGCACGCCGCGCGCAAGAGCCCCGAAGGACAGCCGGCCCCCGCCGCGCTGGAATCCGTCCACCAGGCGCTGCGCGTCCTGGAGGTGGTCAACCGGTACTCGGGCGGCGTCAGCCTCACCCAGATCGCCCGCGAGACCAAACTGCCGCAGCTGGTGATCGCCCGGGCCGTGGAACAACTCGTCCGCGCCGGCCTGGCCGCACCGACCGGACCCGACGCCTACGTCGCGGGCAGCGCCCTGCTGCTCACCGACGCGGCGGGCGGCGAGGGGCGCGGCCACCTCAAGGAAACCCTCTCCTGGGTGCGCGACGCCGTCGGCGCCGCCGTCTACGTGGCCCGCTACACCGACGGCGAGGTCTCCATCACACAGTACGCCGACGGCCCCGGCGCACCCGTGGTCGAGGAGTGGGTCGACTTCAGGTCGGCAGCCCACGCCTCCGCCGTCGGCAAGGCCCTGCTCACCCAGCTCGACTACGACGACAGGAAGGACCATCTGGACCGGCACCGGATGTCCCGGTTCACCCCGCACACCATCGGCAACGAGAAGGCCCTCTTCCACCAGCTCGACACGCGCAGGCCCAACGCCCCGCTGCTCGACCTCCAGGAGTACGCCCTCGGCACGGTGTGCGCGGCCGTCCCCATCACCTCGGGCCCGAACGCCGAATGCGTGGCCCTGTCCATCCCCGTCCCCGATCCCGGCCGGCTGAGGCAGGCCGCCCGGATCCTGCAGAGCGAGGCCGCCGCGGTCTTACTCGCCCTCATCGTGGCCGGCAGCGCCCAGCCCGCCCCGGAACCGGCCCGCAGCGCATCCCCCGCACCCGGACCCCAGTGGTTCCGGCCCGCGGCGGCCCCGGCCGGACTCCACAGCACCTTCCTCTCCACCACCGTCTAGCGACAACGGCCGGCCCCGCACCCGGGGCCGGCCTCCGCCGCGCGTCAGGCCTTCCGCCGGCCGAGACCGGCCGCGACCAGCAGGGCCGCGGCGACCACGACGGCCGCGTCGATGCCCAGGACCAGCCGTACCCCGTCGAACAGGACGTCCTGCGTGGTGGCCAGGACACCGAGCAGCGGGATGCCCACGGTCAGACCGACCTGCTGGGTGGTGGTCACCAGACCCGTGGCGAGCCCCTGCTCCTCGTCCGGCACACCGCTCGTCACGATCACCCCGTACGAGATGATCGCGCCGAGGTGGCCCATGCTGGCCACCGACACGGCCAGCGCCGCGAGCAGGGCCCCCGACTCCGTACCCGTGCCGAGCAGCGCCGCGGTGAAGGCCCCCTGGGCGAGCAGCGACCCGATGAGGACGCGGCGGGCGCCGAAGCGGCCGATGAACCGGGGGGCGTACGCGCCGGCGAGCGCGGAGGTGACGCCCTGGACACCGAAGACCAGCCCGGTCAGGAAGGAGGTCAGGCGCAGCGTCTCCTGGAGGTACAGGGTCAGCACGAAGACGACCGTCGACATCATCGAGAAGGTCACCAGGCCGCCGATGTTGCCCCAGGCCACCGTGCGCCGTCCCAGCATCGGCAGCGAGACCAGCGGGGCGGGGGACTTCGACTCCACCACCACGAACGCGGCGAGCAGGACGAGCCCGGCCGCCAGGGAGACCCGGACGTCGGTGCCGCCGAAGCCCCGCTCGGCCGCCGTCGACAGGGCGTAGATCAGGGCCAGGAGACCGCCGGTGACGGTGACGGCGCCCGGCACGTCGAGGCGCGGCCGCTCCGGGGTGCGCGACTCGGACAGCAGCCCCGGCGCGAGGAACAGCACGAGCAGTCCGGCGACCGCGAGCAGGCCCATCGTCGAACGCCAGCCGAGGGTGTCGGTCAGGACACCGCCGAGCACCATGCCGACGGTGAAGCCCAGGGACAGCAGGGTGCCGGAGATGCCGAGCGCCTTGTCGCGCAGCGGGCCCTCGGGGAACGTGGTCGTCAGCAGCGACATGCCGGTCGGCACGATGACGGCCGCTCCCAGGCCCTGCAGGGCGCGCCCGGCCAGGAATGAGGCCGGGTCCCAGGCGAAGGTGGCGAGCAGCGAGGCCGCGGTGAAGACGGCGAGGCCGGCCAGGAACAGCCTCTTGCGGCCGTAGAGGTCGCCGATCCGGCTGAAGAGCAGCAGGAATCCGCCGGAGGGCAGGGTGAACGCGGTCACCGCCCACTGGAGCCCGGACCCGCCGAGGCCCAGGTCCCTGCCGAGCGCGGGCAGCGCCACGTTCAGCACGGAGAAGTCGAGCGCCACCATGAACTGGGCGGCGCAGAGCACGAAGAGGACCAGCTTGGCCCGGCCGGTGAGCCGGGGCGTGTTCTCGGGTGCCGCCGTGTGCGGCCCGCTGATCTCGGGGGTCCGTGTGTCTGTCGTCATGGCCACCACCCTCGCGGCCCGGGAATGCCCGTGAAGAGTGGGAACTTATCCTGTTGGTGGCACCACCAGGGGGCCGAACAGGGGGAATTCGTGGCAACGCCGATCGACCAGCACCGCCGGACGGAGCTGCGGGAGTTCCTGATGAGCCGGCGCGCGCGGATCTCGCCGGCCGAGGCCGGGCTCCCGGACGGCGGTGCCCGCCGCCGCACGCCGGGGCTGCGCCGGGAGGAGGTCGCCGTGCTGGCGGGGGTCGGCGTCTCCTGGTACCAGTGGCTGGAACAGGGCCGCGACATCACCGTCTCGGCTCAGGTGCTCGACTCCGTGAGCCGGGTGCTGAAGCTGACCAGCGCGGAGCGGCGGCACCTGTACGTGCTCGCCGGACTCAACCCGCCCGCGCTGCAAGTGGCCCCGGGCGACCGGGACATGTGCGAAGGCCTGCGGCGGCTGATCGACGCCTGGATGCCCTTCCCGGCGCACATCATGGACACCTACTGGAACACCGTGATGTACAACGACGCGGCCGCGCTGGTCTTCGGGATGAGCCCGGACACCGTGCAGAACTGCCTGATCGCCTTCTTCACCGACCCGATCTACAGGGAGCGTTCCCCGCAGTGGGAGCGGAACGCCTGCGATGTCGTGGCCCAGTTCCGGGCGGCGTGTTCGGAGCACCCCGGGGACGACGGGTTCCGGGCGGTGGTCGCCGAGGTGCTCGAACTCAGCCCGGAGTTCGCCGCGTTGTGGAAGCGCCGCGACATCCGGCCCGGCGGCCAGCTGCAGAAGCGGATGAGCCACCCGGTCGTCGGCGCGCTGCACGTGGAGTCGACCCAGCTGCGGGTGCCCGCGCGGCCCGATCTGTCGATCGTGCTGCACACCCCGCTGCCGGGCACGGACACCGCCGAGAAGCTGGAGTGGCTCACCTCGCCCGAGGGGCGGCGCGGCCTGATGTATCCGGTGGCGGGCTGAGCGGTTCAGGCGGGGCGGGGGTCGCGGGAGCCGAGGGCGGCCACGGCGCCGACCATGCGGTCCCAGAACAGCTCCGCGTCCAGGGTGGTCCCGACGCGGGCGTTCACGGGCCGGCCCACGTACTGGTGGAGGTCCACGACGGTGGCGCCGCGGGTGTAGCGGCCCTGGAGCTCGACCACGACGTTGGCGTCCGCGCAGCCCACGATCGCCGGGTCGATCACCCGGGCCACCGCCACCGGGTCGTGCAGCGGCGGGTGGGGCATGCCCCACAGCCGGCGGTACGCGGAGGCGAAGTAGCCGAGCAGCTCCACGCAGACGTGGCCGATCCCGGTGCCGAGGGCCTCGAAGCGGGCCAGCACCTCGGGCGTGGCCAGCGCCTGGTGGGTCACGTCGAGCCCGCACATGGTCACCGGTACGCCGCTGCCGAACACGACGGCGGCGGCCTCGGGGTCGGTGTAGACGTTGAACTCGGCCGCCGGCGTGCGGTTGCCCGGCCCCACCGAGCCGCCCATCAGCACGATCTCGCGGATCCGGGCGGCGCTCTCGGGGTGGCGGGTCAGCAGCAGGGCGATGTTGGTCAGCGGGGCGGTGGGCACCAGGGTGACCGGCTCGGGGTGTTCCATCAGGATCCGGTGGATGAGGTCCACCGCGTGCTCGGGGACCACGTCCACCGTCGGCGGCGGGAACCGCGGTCCGTCCAGCCCCGATTCGCCGTGCACGTCGGCGGCGACGGCCAGCGGCTGGAGCAGCGGCCGGTCGCAGCCCGCGGCGACGGGCACGTCCGTGACACCGGCGAGGGTCAGGACCCGGCGGGCGTTGAGGGTGGTCTTCTCCAGCGTCTGGTTCCCGGCGACGGTGGTGACGGCGAGGAGGTCGACGCCGGGGTCCCCCGCCGCCAGCATGATCGCCAAGGCGTCGTCGTGTCCGGGGTCGCAGTCGATGATGATCGGAACGGGCACGCGCTGGACCTCCTCGTGGGCCTGGACGGCCCAGTCTGCCGCCGGACGGACGCGCGGGCCGCCCCTTACGAGCCAAAACGCGGCCGGGGCGTGGCGGACATCGCCCGGTGTGCCGGTTCGCCGGTGTGATGGTCGGATGACTACCCCGGACGGGGGTCGCGTGCGGGGCGGCGGGCGTGGCGGCTGCCGCGCCTGCGCCGAAGGCCGCGGGGAGTGTGGAACGGTTCGTGCCGATCACGCACAGCAGCGATCGGAAGGACTCCCCATGTTCAGAACGGTGTTCACTGCCGGCGCGGCCGCCGCGCTCGCCGCTGCCGCCCTCACGCCCTCCGCGGGCGCCGCGCCCGCCCTGCCGTTCCCCGCGCCCCCGGGGCAGATCACCGTCGACGTGGTCCAGGTCAACGGCTCCGGCTGTCGCCCCGGCACCGCCAACGTCGCGGTCTCCCCGGACAACACGGCGTTCACGGTGACGTACAGCGAGTACCTCGCCCAGGTCGGCAAGGACGCCAAGGCGACCGACTTCCGCAAGAACTGCCAGCTCGGCCTCAGCGTGAACGTGCCACAGGGCTACACGTACGCCATCGCCAAGGCGGACTACCGGGGCTTCGCCAGCATCGCGCAGGGCGCGAGCGCCACCCAGAACGCCAGCTACTACTTCCAGGGCATGCAGCAGACCGCCTACCGCAGCCACACCCTGAACGGCCCGGCCGAGGGCAACTGGCAGGTGTCGGACGCGGTGCCCGTCGAGGCCCTGGTCTTCCACCCCTGCGGGGCCAAGCGGAACCTGAACATCAACACCGAGCTGCGCGCCCAGGCCGGCTCCTCCGACACGGCGAACACCACCAGCTTCGTCGCGATGGACTCCACCGACGGCAGCTTCAACACGGTGTACCACTTCTCCTGGAAGACGTGCCCGCAGCGGCGCTGACGTCCGCCGGACCGCGAGGGGCCGGGTCCGGGACCTTCCCGGGCCCGGCCCCTCGCGCATGCCCGGAGCTGGTGTGAAGAGATGTCATTGGGGACGTTCGGGTGGGAATGCCCACCCCCGGCAACCAGACGCGGAGAGTGACGAGTCATGACGTTCAGTGATGACTCCACTACGGGAGGTCCCATGAGCACCGTGAACACCGCACCGACGTACGGACTGTCCTCCGGCACGCCGCAGTGGGCGCTCGACCCCTACCGCTTCCCCGGCCTCCAGGACCTGGACGAGCCGGAGGCCCCCGCCGAGCCCGCCGGGGAAGGTCTCGCAGGCCCCCGGGCCGACCCGCGCAGGTCTCGATAGGGAAGCGGAATCTCCGGTTACTCGCGAGGAAACCCGCCCTTTGGCTATGGTGAGCGCCCTCCGGTCGAATGTTCCTTCGGATCCCATGCCCCGTCAGGGATCCGGCTGGCGATCGAAGGATGTCCCGCCAATCCGGGACGCGCATCTGCATCCAGAGCGACGTGCTGTCGGCAACACCGCCCGACGTCGGCTCAATGCGAGCCGGCCTGCGCTCGCCCCGCCACCCCGGGGCTGGAGCGCGGCGGTCCTCTCATTCACCTACCTCGCGAAGGCAAGGCAGAGATGGCAAGAGCCACCAGACAGTCCTCCCGGCAGTCCGTCCGACAGGGCATACACCCCGTCGACGAACTCCTCCCGTTCCCCCAGCTCGCCCTGTACGGCTTCCAGCACGTGCTCGCGTTCTACGCGGCGGCCGTCATCGTCCCCGTGCTCCTGGGCAACGCCCTCGGGCTCAGCCGCCAGGAGCTCGTCCACCTCATCAACGCGGACCTCCTCACCTGCGGCATCGCCTCGATCATCCAGGCCCTCGGCGTACGGAAGACCGGCGCCCGCCTCCCCCTGGTCCAGGGGGTCACCTTCACCGCCGTCTCACCCATGATCGCCATCGGCCTGGGTGCCGGCGGCGGCACCGCCGGCCTGCTCGTCGTCTACGGCGCGGTGATCACGGCGGGCATCGCCACCTTCGCCTTCGCCCCGCTCTTCGGCAGGCTGGTGAAGTATTTCCCGCCGGTCGTCATCGGCACGGTCCTCACCATCATCGGCATCACCCTCATCCCCGTGGCCCTGCAGGACGCGGCGGGCGGAGCCCACCTCATCGGCACGCCCGCGTACGGGTCCGCGAAGAACCTCGCGTACGCGCTGGGCACCCTGCTCTTCATCCTGGCCCTGGTCCGCGTCGGCAGGCCCTTCCTCAGCAGCCTCGCCGTCCTCCTCGGCCTCGTCGCCGGAACGGCCGTCGCCTGGCTCTTCGGGGACGTCGACTTCGGCGCCGTGGCCCAGGCCGACTGGATCGGGGTCACCACCCCCTTCCACTACGGCATGCCGCGCTTCGAACTGCTCCCGATCGCCGCGATGCTCGTCGTCATGCTGATCACCATGGTGGAGACCACCGGCGACGTCTACGCCATCGGGGAGATCACCCGCAAGAAGGTCGACGCCGACACGGTCGCGCGCGCCCTGCGCGCCGACGGCGTGGCCACCGTCCTCGGCGGCGTCCTCAACTCCTTCCCCTACGTGGCCTTCGCCGAGAACATCGGCATCGTCCGGATGTCGAAGGTGATGAGCCGCTACGTCGTCGTGGCGGCCGGCGTGTTCATGATCGTGCTCGGCTTGCTGCCGAAGGCGGGCAGTCTGGTCGCCTCCGTCCCGCACCCGGTGCTGGGCGGCGCGGCGGTGTCCATGTTCGGCATCGTCGCGGCCGTCGGGGTCCAGATCCTGGCCAAGGCCGACCTGCGGGAGGAGCGCAACACCCTGATCCTGGCGGTCAGTCTCGGCATGGCGCTGCTGCCCACGACGGTCAAGCCCTTCTTCGAGCGCATGCCCGACGACGTCCGCGCCGTGCTCGACAGCGGGATCACGCTCGGTGCCCTCACCGCGATCCTGCTGAACCTGCTGTTCAACGTCTTCACGAGCCGCAGCACGATGGAGATCGACTGGGACGACGTCGACCAGGCCGACCACGTCGACCGCGACGCCGAGGAGGAGGGCCCGCCCGGCCCGGCGGCCTGGGCGCCGGCCCGCTGACGCACGGGCGGGCCGGGAAGGGGACCGAACCCCCTCCCGGCCCGCCCGGGTGCCCGCCTCCCCGCGTCAGCCGCCCGCCGGGCGGCCGGGCGCGGCTTCGCCCTGATCGCCGACCAGTTCCCAGAAGTGGTCGGGCAGGCGGCGCAGGTAGGCGGACCGCTCCGCGGCCGTCTCCTTCAGCCGGGCGTCGTCGTTGCGGGCGACCAGATGCCCCATGTACCGCTCGGAGAAGGCGGCGAGCTCCGCGTGCATCGTCCGCAGGGCGTCGCCCACGCTCGTCGCGTCGACGGAGACGATCTCCACCACGGGATCGACGTACGTCTTCCAGCGGCCGGCCACCGCCGACCGCAGGTGCTCCTCCAGCTCCTCCGCGCGGCCCGTGACCAGGGTCAGCGCGCGCAGGGACAGTCCCAGGGCCTCCATCAGAACCCTGGTCTGCCGGGAGTCCCCGTGCCACTGCCCCGACGCCTCCGCGGCGCGGTACTCCGACGGGTCCATGCCCAGCCGGTACGCCAGCCGCTCCACGCTCAGCCGGCGGGCCAGCCGGAACTCGGCGAGGGTCCTCGGCGCGGTCCCCATCAGGGTCGTCGCGTCGCACCACAGCACGTCGGCCAGGGCGAACAGGTGCTGGTCGGAAGGGACGTGGGAGCCCTGCTCCCAGGCCGCGACCACCGCGGGATGGACCGGGCTCCCGCAGGCCGCCATGGCCTCGGCCACCTGAACCGTGCTCAGACCCATGCGGGCGCGGGCCGATCTGGCCCCGGCGGGGGAAAACGGAGTGCTGTACACGTACACGCCACCTCTGGGAAACGGAATGCTGAACGAACACCAGGAGCGGGCACAGTAACAGAGATTCGAAAGGTTGTAACCGGTAACTTCCCTTCACTTCAAAGGCATTGATGTGGGATATCTGGCGTGATCAATGGCCGGTAGAGGTTTCCTCCATGGGAAGCGGAACGTCTTTCCCGGGTCCCGTGGCGGGCAGTGAGCCGGCGAGTGCGGCGGCCGCCAGGGCGAGGGCCGGTACCAGGAAGAGGGCGGCGCGCAGGCTGCTGTGGGAGGCGAGGAAGCCGATCAGCGGCGGTCCCGCGAGGAAGGCGAAGTAGCCGGTGGTGGACACCGTCGCCACGGCGGTCCCCGCGGCGGCGGCCGGGATCCGGCTCGCCCCGCCGACCACCAGCGGGAACGACGCCGAGATCCCGAGCCCCACCGCGCCGAACGCCACCACCGTGACCGCCGGATGCCCGGACACCAGCGCCGCCACCGCCCCCACGGCACTCAGCAGGGCACCCCCGCGCACGACGCGCACCGGACCGGACCGCGTGGCCGCCCGGTCGCCGCCGAGCCGCCCGGCCGTCATGGCCAGCGCGAACGCCGCGTACCCGGCGCCCGCCGCACCGGGCCCCGCGCCCAGCGAGTCGGCCACGTACACGCTGCTCCAGTCGGTCATCACCCCCTCGACCAGCAGCACGCACAGGCCCAGCGCGCTGAGCGGCAGCAGCCGGGCCGCCCCACCGCCCGTGCCCCGGCGCCCGTCGGCGTCCCGGACCGCCGGCGCGGGCGGGGGAGGAGGGGCCGGGTGCAGTGCCGCCACCGCCAGCCCGGCCGCGGCCACCCCCACGACCGCCGACACCGTGAACTGCGTACGCGCCGCCACGCCCCCGGCGGCCGCGGCCGTGCCGAGCAGCGCCCCCGCCAGCGCCCCGGCGCTGAACAGGCCGTGGAAGGAGGAGAGCCGCGCCCGGCCGGTGCGCCGCTCCAGGTCCACCGCGTGCGCGTTCATGGCCACGTCCAGCGCCCCGACCGACGCCCCCAGGACGGCCAGTCCCAGCAGCAGCCCGGTCAGCGAGCCGGCCAGTCCCGGCAGCGCGATGGCGGGGGCGTACACGAGGGCGGCGGCCCGGGCCACGGGCCTGCTGCCGAAGCGGTTCACCAGCAGACCGGCCGCGGGCATGGCCGGCACGGAACCCAGGGCCACCCCGAGCAGCGCGGTGCCGAGCTGACCGTCCGACAGCCCGAGCTGCTCCTTGACCTGCGGGATGCGCGGGGCCCAGCTCGCCAGGACGATCCCGTTCAGGAAGAAGACCGCGTACAGGGCGGCCGCACCCCCGCCCTTCGCACCCGCGCCCTTCGCGCCGCTCACCGCTGCGCGGGCAGGACCGGGAGGCGGATGCCAGTACCCTCCGGGACCAGGTCGTGCACCGAGGCGGCGGGGTGGGAGGGCGCGCAGGTGAAGGCCTCCGCGTACCGGACGCCCGCCTCCAGACCGCGGTGCGCCGCCTGCTGCCTGGTCAGGTCCAGGAAGTCGGCGCCCTTGCGCTCCTTGCGGGCGCTGTTCTGACTGGTGTGCTCGGCCAGCATGGCCTCCTTCACCGCCATGGTCCGCGTGATGTCCACCCACAGGTCAGGGGTGCCCGCGTTCGTCCCCAGCAGGGTGTCCATGTGGAAGAGGGGAGGGACCCGGTCCGTGGCGGGGCTCCCGGTGGAGAGGGCGGGCTCGCGCGCCAGCAGCCGTGCCGCGCCGACGAGCCGGCTCACGGCCCGGTGGTCGGGATGGTAGTCGTCGGGGTGGTGGGCGAGGACGACGTCCGGCCGGACCCGGCGCAGCACCTCGACGACCTGGCGGCGGGTGTCCGCCGTGTCGAAGAGGAAGCCGTCCGGCTGCCCCAGCCACAGGAGTTCCGCGCCGAGCACGCCGACGGCCCGCCGCGCCTCCTCCTTGCGGACCGCGGCCGTCTGCGCGGGGGACAGGGTGCGTGAACCGAGCTCGCCGTTGGTCGCGATGGCGACGGTGACCTCGGCCCCCTGCCGGGCGTAGTGGGCGAGCGTCCCCGCGCAGAAGAGCTCTACGTCGTCGGGATGGGCCCCGAAGGCCAGGATGCGTACCGCTGTCATGCTTCGGCTCCTCTACCGGTAGCGCTGGGCGGCGTCCGAGAGGACCCGCGCGAATCCGAGGACGCTGCTGTCGGTGAGGAAGCGCCGCAGCACGCGCTCGTGGCCGCCCCGGCCGAGTTCCTCCGCGTAACCGCGGTCCGAGAGCAGCCGGTTGACCGCTTCCCCGAGCCCCCGCAGGTCGCGGGGGTCCGAGAGCAGCAGTCCGGTGGCGCCGTGCTCGACCTGCTCCCGGATGCCCCCGACGGGGGCGGCGACCACGGGCCGTCCCTTCCAGGCCGCCTCGGACACGGTCAGGCCGAAGCCCTCGGCCAGGCTCTTCTGGATCACCACGGCCGAGCGGCGCTGGATGGCGTTGACGGTCAGCGCGTGCTCCGAGGGGTTGCCGGTCGGCACCTGGACGAGGTGGACGCGCCGGCCCCGCCGGCCGAGGCCCGCCCACACCTGGCGGCACTCGGCGAAGACCCGCTCCGCCTGCCGGTCGCCCCTGGTCTCCGGGCCGACCAGCAGCAGGTGGGCGCCGAAGGCCGGATCGACGTACTCGGCGAACCCGCGGATCACGCCGGGGATGTCCTTGACCCGGTCCCAGCGGCTGACCTGGGTGACCAGGGGCGCGCCCGCGGGGGCCGGACCGCCGTCCCGCACCACCCGCGCGGGCTGGCGCACCAGCAGGTCGGTCAGGGCGTGCCGCCCGGGAGGGGCACCGGCCTCCTCCTCGATCAGCCCGGCGGCGGCCAGCAGACGGGACGGATCGGTGCCGGGGTGCAGCGGGACGTTCTTGGGGGACAGCGGATCGATGGACGGCCGCAGGACGCGGCGGTCCACGGCCGGCAGTCCGGCGGGCAGGACTCCCGGATAGGAGGTGATGTGGCAGTGAGCGCAGGAAATGTAGCGGTGCAGGAAATCCCATCCGCCCGCCGCCAGGTCCTCCCGCAGCGCCGTTCCGATATGGGCCCGCCACAGTACCGTGCAGCCCGCCGCGCGCAGATGGGGAATGAGTCCGGCCGTCTGGTGGTCGTGGACGACGACGATGGAACGCCGGTCCATGGCCGGGACGAGCCGCGCCGCGTTCTCCGCGCATATCCGCTCGTACATCCGGCGGCCCCGTTCCAGGTCGGCGGCGTCCGCCTCCGGCGCCACGCCGCACAGCCGGTAGTACAGGGATTTGGTGAACGCGCGGAATTCGGGCGGGCCGTCGAGCGTGGTCCAGCGGGTGGAAATGCCCTCGCCCGCCAGGTAGGGGAGATTGGCCCGCAGGAGTTCGGCGACCCCGCCCCGGACCGGGTTGTCGCTGATGTGCCACACGGTGCGCCCGTCGAGCAGCTCGCGCACCCCGTGCAGGGTGTCCCGTACGGTCTCCGTGCGCTCGCTCCCCACGAACGGCTCGATCCAGTCCAGCGGCGTGCCGGGCAGCTCCACCTCGGGCGCGGCCGGTGTCCGGGCGGGGGAGTGGAGCGTCCGGGAGCCCGGTAATCGCCTCCCGCGGGCCTGCGGGGCCCGTCCGGGCGGGCGGAACCCGGCCTGGACCGACAGTTTGTGCAACAGCCTGTTTCCATGGCGCAGACGTGTCACGATATTCGCCTTCCCGGGAGTGTCGGGGTGGACGGTGAGGGGAAAGCCGCTCGACCCGTGGTCGAATTCCGGCCGCTCCGGCCTGTTGTGGCCGTGGGGAAATCCCCGCGTGGGAAAACGGTCACGGGCGGCGGGGAAGTGAGGATGTGTCGGCATATGGAGGAATCCGCGTCGTCCCGCCCCGATCCTGACACGAGGTCCACAGTCGTGACATGTGTTCCCGCACACGCGGTGAACGCGCGGACGGGCCCCCGGGGTCGCCCGTCCGGGGTACGGGAACGCTCCCATCAGGGAATTCTCCGCGAGCGCGGAAGGCCGCCCGGAGGGAACCCGGGAAGGCCGTTGACGAAGTATTGACGAGAACGCACCGGGAATGCCGTACGCCATTCGTCCGCGGTACTCCTCCCGCCCCGGCGGCTCGCGGCAGGACGCTTCGCGCCGCATCGCGCACGGTCCCTTGCCGGTGCGCCGCAGGGGCTTACGATCTCGACGGACGGTCTCCTCCCGCGACCGCCGCTCCCCCCGCACCCCCCGTGGAGGTCAACCGTGTTCCGGACGGCCGAAGGACAGCGCAGTCACCGCGACGGCGGTCACCACCCCTCCCGCCGGCGCCTGCGAGCCCTGGCCGGCACCGCCGCCGCCGCGGGCATGTTCCTCGCCGTGGGCTGCTCGTCCAGCGAGGGCGGGCCGGGGGAGGCGGCAGGGGGCGTGAGCGTCGTCGAGAAGGGCAGGCTGACCACCTGCACCCACCTGCCCTACCCGCCGTTCCAGTTCGAGCAGAACGGCAAGGTCGTCGGCTTCGACGTCGCCCTGATCGACCTGGTCGCGAAGAAGCTCGAAGTCGAACAGAAGATCCTCGACACCCCGTTCGAGAACTTCAAGACGGGCGCCTTCCTCAACTCCGGCCAGTGCGACCTCGCAGCCGCCGGCATGACCATCACCGACGAGCGCAAGAAGAACGTCGACTTCTCCGTCCCCTACTTCGACGCGACCCAGGCCCTGCTCGCCACGAAGAAGAGCGGCATCACCTCCCTCGCCGACCTCAAGGCCAAGGGGAAGAAGCTGGGCGCGCAGGCGGAGACCACCGGGGAGAGCTACGCCAAGGCCCAGGGCTTCAACCCCGTCGCCTTCGAGAGCTCGGACGCGGTGCTCAACGGCCTGCGCACCGGCCAGGTCGACGCGGTCGTCATCGACTACCCCGTCGTCCAGGGCTGGCTCAAGGACCCGGCGAACTCCTCCGAGTTCGTCCTCGGGCAGAACATCGACACCGGAGAGAAGTACGGCTTCTCCGTGAAGAAGGGCAACACCGCCCTCCTCGCCGCGATCGACAAGGCGGTCACCGACGCCAAGGCCGACGGCACCTACAAGAAGATCTACGAACAGTGGATCGGCCCGCTGCCCCAGGCGAAGCCGTGACCTCACGGCTCACCCGGCGCCAGCGGCGCCGCGTCTGGCAGGGCGTCCAGTACGCGGTGTTCGCGGCCGTACTGGTCCTGGTCGGCGTACTCGCCGACTGGGGCCGGCTGCAGAACCAGTTCGCGCAGACGGACCTGGCCCTCCGGCTCTTCCCGAAGATCATCACCATCGCCCTGCGGAACACGGTGGTGTACACCCTCTCCGGGTTCTTGTTCGGGCTGGTGCTCGGCCTGGTCATCGCCATGATGAGGCTCTCCTCCGTGGCCCCGTACCGCTGGGTCGCGAGCGTCTACATCGAGCTGTTCCGGGGCCTGCCCGCCCTGCTGATCTTCATCTTCGTCGGCGTGGCGGTCCCCCTGGCCTTCCCCGGCACCGCGATCCCCGGCGGCACGTACGGGAAGGTCGCGCTCGGCCTCGGCCTGGTCGCCGCCGCCTACATGGCCGAGACGATCCGCGCCGGCATCCAGGCCGTGCCCAAGGGGCAGATGGAAGCGGCCCGCTCGCTGGGCTTCTCGCACGGCCGGGCCATGGTGTCGGTGGTCATCCCCCAGGCGTTCCGCATCGTCATCCCCCCGCTCACCAACGAACTGGTCCTCCTCTTCAAGGACTCCTCACTGGTGCTCTTCCTCGGCGTGACGCTGGAGGAGCGGGAACTGACCAAGTTCGGCCGGGACCTCGCCAGCGAGACCGCGAACTCCACCCCCATCCTCGTCGCGGGCCTGTGCTACCTCCTCGTGACCGTGCCGCTGAGCTTCGTGGTGCGCCGCCTCGAGGCCCGTGCCGACAAGGCCACGTGAGGAACCGATGCCACAGACGACGGGAACCGGGGACACGACCGGCGGCGACCGACCGGAGATCGAGATCCGCGGACTGCACAAGTCCTTCGGCGACAACCACGTCCTGCGGGGCATCGACCTCGACATCCGCCGCGGCGAGGTGGTGTGCGTCATCGGGCCCTCCGGCTCGGGCAAATCCACCCTGCTGCGCTGCGTGAACCTGCTGGAGGAGCCGACCCGCGGACAGGTCTTCGTCGGCGGCACGGAACTCACCGACCCCGACGTGGACATCGACGCCGCGCGCCGCCGCATCGGCATGGTCTTCCAGCAGTTCAACCTCTTCCCGCACATCAGCGTCACCGGCAACCTCACCCTCCCCCAGCGCCGGGTCCTGGGCACCGGCAAGGAGGAGGCCGCCGCCGTCGCCCGCGAGAACCTGGAACGCGTCGGCCTCGCCGCGAAGGCCGACGCCTACCCGGCCCAGCTCTCCGGGGGCCAGCAGCAGCGCGTCGCGATCGCCCGCGCCCTGTCCATGGGGCCCGAGGTGATGCTCTTCGACGAGCCGACCTCGGCGCTCGACCCGGAACTCGTCGGCGAGGTGCTGTCGGTCATGCGGGTCCTGGCGGGGGAGGGGATGACCATGATGGTCGTCACCCACGAGATGAGCTTCGCCCGGGAGGTCGCGGACCGGGTCGTGTTCATGGACGGCGGTGTGAT
Source organism: Streptomyces sp. NBC_00158 (assembly GCF_045160885.1). Taxonomy (NCBI): domain Bacteria; kingdom Bacillati; phylum Actinomycetota; class Actinomycetes; order Kitasatosporales; family Streptomycetaceae; genus Streptomyces; species Streptomyces sp. NBC_00158. Next base: position 323,509 of record NZ_CP108161.1, on the reverse strand, counting down.
CGTCGAACAGGGCCCCGCGGAACAGGTCGTCACCCGGCCCCGGCACGAACGCACCCGCAACTTCCTCGACCGCGTCCTCGACCCGGCGGCGGCCGAGGCCCCGGCGGAGACGCCGGCCGACGGGGAGACCCCGCCGGAGGCCTGACGCTACCGGCCCGAACGCCGCAGCAGATAGGCCCCGGCGGCCGACACCAGGACCGCCATGCAGGCGATGAACACCAGCCCGGCTCCCTCCAGCCCGACCGGCTCCACCAGCACGCCCACCCCGATCACCGGCACCGAGATCCCCGCGTACGCCACCACGAACAGCGTCGAGATCACCGAGGCCCGCCGGTCCGCCGGCGAGGCCGACGCCACCACGGACAGCGCCCCGCGGAACGCCAGCCCCTGACCGGCCCCGCCGACCAGCGCGCTCAGCACCACCAGCACCAGCAGGTCCCAGTGCAGCGCGCCCGCCAGCAGGGCGAGCCCGGCCAGCAGCCCCGCGCAGCCCAGCGGCAGCGACCGCCGCGCACCGACCCGGCCCACCGCCAGCTGCCCCGCAGTCGAGGCGAAGAAGGCCAGCGCCACCACCAGCCCGCTCAGGGCACGGTTGTGCACCCCCAGCGACTGCGCGAGGAACGCCGGGCTGACCGAGGTGAACACCCCGAACAGCGCGAACCCCACGAACGAGGCGATCGCCGCCGGCCCGAACACCGGCCGCACGGGCGGCGGCAGCCCCGGCCGCTGCGGCCGTACGGTGGCCAGGGCCCGCCGCTGCCGCACGGTCTCCCCGAGCCCCAGCAGCACGGCGGCCGAGACCGCCACCAGTACGAGGTGCACGGCGAACGGCAGGTACAGCGGCCGGGGCGCGTACTGCGCGAGCAGCCCCGCCAGCAGCGGACCGCAGCCCAGCCCGCCCATGTTCGCGGCCGTCGCCACGAACGTGGCCCGGGCGGCGCCGCCCGGCGGGGCCGACTCGATCACGTACGCCGTCGCCGCCCCGGTGAACAGTCCGGCCGAGAGCCCCGACAGCAGCCGCCCCGCGTACAGCCAGCCCAGCCCGGTGGCGAGGAGGAAGCACCCGGCGCTCGCCGCCGCGAACCCCAGCCCCGCCAGCAGCACCGGCCGCCTGCCCACGGCGTCGGAGGCGTTGCCGGCCAGCAGCAGCACCCCGATGACCCCGAAGGCGTACACGGCGTACACCACGGTGACGGTCAGCTCGGAGAAGCCGAACTTCTCCTGGTAGAGGCCGTAGAGCGGGGTCGGCAGCGTGGTGCCCGCCATGCACACGGCGAACACCGCCCCGCCGAGCACACACTGCCGCCAGCCCCGGCGCATCCGGTCCATGCCGCCGACGGTATCCCCGGGCCCCGGCCCGGCCCCGCCCCGCGCGCCCGAATCGCCGGGACGTCGCCCGCCCGCCACGCCACCGGCCCCGCGCACCCCCGGACACCCGGCTGAGCTGCGGCATCGCGTCCGCCGGGGATCAGTGCCCGTCCGGCGCGCCGCCCGCGCCGCCCGTGCCGCCCGTGCCGCCCGTGCCGCCCGCGCCGCCCGTGCCGAGGCCCGCGTCCCGGGCGCGGACCACGGCCTCGGCCCGGGTGGTGACACCGAGCTTCTCGAAGATGCGGGTCACGTGGTTGCGCACGGTCTTCTCCGCCAGGAACAGCTCGCGCGACACGCGCCGGTTGTCGTACCCGCGGGCGACCAGGTCGAGCACCTCGACCTCGCGCGCGGTCAGCGCGGGGAAGGGCCGTCCGGCGCCGGCGTCGCGCCGGCCGCCCCCGGCGGCGAGCGCGGCGATCCGGGCGGCCACGTCCGGCCCGAACACCGTGCCCCCGGCGGCCACCGTGCGCACCGCGTGCAGCACCTCCTGCCGCCCGGCGCCCTTGAGCAGGTAGCCGCGGGCGCCGGCGTTCAGGGCGGCCAGCAGGGTGCCGTCGTCGTCGGCCATCGTCAGTACCAGCACCGCCACCTCCGGGTGCTCCACGGTCAGGCGGCGGGTGGCCTCCAGCCCCGACCCGTCGGGCAGCGACAGGTCCATCACCACCACCCGCGGCCGTTCCGCCTCCACCGCGCCCGCCAGCTGTGCGAGCGTCTCGGCCTCGGCAACCACCTCGACGTCCTCGGCGCTCTCCAGCGCCGACCTCAGCCCTTTGCGGAACAGCGGGTGGTCCTCCACGAGCACCACCCGCACCGGGGGCACCGGGGTCTTCTCGGAGTCCATGGGCCCCACTATGGGCGAGGCGCCTCCCGGGGATGTGACTCCGGTCACGCGACACGCCCTCGGATGCAGCGGAATCCCCGATACCGCTCAAAACGGAAGCTTGCCTTCGAAAGGGCCGACGCGCCAGTGGATGTGGCGGAACGTCACTTTACCGTCCGGATCGACGCGCTTACAGCCCGTGGCAGTTGACTCGGGCAACATACGGTTTCAGTAACCGAGACGAACTCCACGGTAATCGTCCGGGGCCTCAAGTGTTCGTATAGCTTCAACTCGTCGCCGCCGCACCCGGGACACGGGGTCCGCGCGGGGAATCGCGGCGACAGGGATGCGACCACTCCCATGACAACAGCCACTCGAACCAGTGCCTTCCGTGTCGACGCGTACACACCGCACTGCCAGGTCATCGCCGACGAAGGCGGCCACGCCGTCATCGGCATCTCCCCCGGCAACTCCTACTTCTCCGCCCAGCGTGTGCACGCCCTCGCCGAGTGGGCGCTCGACAACTTCGAGCAGGCCGACCTGATCTACACCGACATGCACGTGGCAGAGATGTACGAGGCCATGGGCTATCCCCCCGACGAGGCCCGCCGAAAGACCGTCAAGAACCTGCGCGGCGTGCGCGCCAAGGTGACCAACGCCGTCGCGGACATCGATCCCTCGGGCACCCGCCTGCGGGGCAGGCCCATGTCCTCGCTGCGCGGCATACCCGCCTACGACGCCATGCACGCCGACCTGCTGGAGCGGCTGCACACCGACCCGGCGTTCGCGCAGACCTGCAACGAACTCGTCGACATCTTCCTGTCGTCGAAGGTCCTCGGGGGCCAGCAGCCCACCGCCCACCAGCGGGCCGTCTGCCTGGACTACGTGTGCGCCGAGGCGCCGCTCTTCCTCGACACCCCCGCGATCCTCGGCGTCCCCTCGTCGCTGAACTGCTACCACCAGGCGCTGCCGATGGCGGACCTGCTCTACTCGCGCGGCGCCGGACTGCGGGCCTCCCGCAACCAGGGCCACGCCATCGTCACCCCCGCCACCGAAGGAGACCAGCTGTGACCACCCACGCGGAGCCGATCCTCGAATTCCCCTTCACGTGGGACGGAACGCACCTGCCCACCCAGGTCGACGAACTGCCCCCGGTCGTGAAGGTCCGCACCATCGCCGGCGCCGAGGCCTGGCTCGTCTCCTCGTACGAGCTCGTCAAGCAGGTCCTCGAAGACGACCGGTTCAGCCTCAAGAACACCTCCGACCCCGGTGTGCCCCGCCAGTACGCGCTGACGATCCCCCCGGAGGTCGTCAACAACATGGGCAACATCACCGGCGCCGGCCTGCGCAAGGCCGTCATGAAGGCCATCAACCCCAAGTCCCCGGGCCTGCAGCAGTGGATGGACGAGTACGCCGCCGAACTGGTCGAGCGGATGCTCCAGCACGGCGCCCCCGTCGACGTCCGGACCATGTTCACCGACCCGTTCTCCGAGGCGATGCACTGCCAGATCCTCGGCATCCCGCACGACGCGGCCCCGCTCCTCGCGGAGTCGCTGCCGATCGCCTTCATGAACAGCGCCACCGAGATCCCCGCCGCGCGCCTGAACTGGGACCGCGACATCGCCTACATGACGGCGCGCCTCGACGACACCGAGCAGGGCCTCATCGGCGACCTCGCCAAGCTGCGCGGCACCGAGGGCTACGAGCACGTCAGCGACGAGATGTTCGCCACCGTCGGCGTCACCCTCTTCGGCGCGGGCGTCATCTCCACCGCCGGGTTCCTCGCCATGGCCCTGGTCACCCTCCTCACCCACCCGGAGGAGTCCGACTACCTGGCCGACCACCCGGAGCTCATGCCCCAGGCCGTGGACGAGCTGCTGCGGATCAACCTCTCCATCGGCGACGGCCTGCCCCGCCTGGTCATGGAGGACATGACCCTGGGCGACGTCCAGGTCAAGGCGGGCGAGCTGGTGCTCGTCCTGCCCGAGGGCGCGAACTTCGACCCCTCCGTCTTCCCGGACCCGCACCGCCTCGACTTCACCCGCGACAACTCCTCCGCCCACTTCTCCTTCGGCGGCGGCTCGCACTACTGCCCCGCCACCGCCCTCGGCAAGAAGCACGCCGAGACCGCCCTGCTCGCCCTCCTCAAGGCCATGCCCCGCATCCGGCTGGCCGTGCCGGTCGAGCAGCTCGTGTGGCGCACGGGCTTCATGAAGCGCCTGCCCGAGCGCCTGCCGGTGATGTGGTGACCACCGTCTGACGGGCCCCGAGCCCCGGGCCGTGCCCCCGCCCCCTCACGGGGCGGGGGCACGGCCCGTTCCACCTCACACGGGGCAGGGCCGGTACTCCAGGGCGAGTTCGCGGTCGACCGCGTAACTGGTGCGCATGGACGCCTCGGTGACCTTCTGCCAGGAACCGTACTTCGCGTAGAGCTGGTCGGCGGTCGGTCCGAGCGGGTTGCCGTACTTGGCCCGGTTGCGCTCCTCCAGGACCCGGACCTCCTCCGGGGTCATGCCCGCGCGGGTGATCTCCTTGGCCTGGTTGCGCATGTCGACCATCTCCCGGGCGACCTCCTCGTCGGAGGCCCCGGACTCGCGCATCGCCGCCTCGGTGCGGTGCATGTCCTCCAGCAGGCCGTGGTAGCGCATCCGGGTCCGCTGGGCCTCGACCTTCTCGTCCATCGGCATGACGCGGATGCGGCACACCACGGGATCGGCGCTGGGACAGGGGTCGTCGGCGGCCGCCGGCCGGGCCAGGGGAGCGGTGATGACGGAGCCGCACGCCTCCGCCGCGGTGGCGACGGAGGCGGCGGCGGGCGCGAGCAGGGCGACCGAGGCGAGGAACGGTACGAGGGCGCGGCGCAGGAACGCGGTGGAGGAAGGGAGCATGCGCGCCATCCTCGGCGGGCGCGCCGCACCGGTTCACGCAGGCGCACCGCCGGCCGCCGCCGATCACCCCTACGGGGACGCGTACCGGGTGTTCCCGCCACCGCTACCGCTGGCAGCGGCCGAAGTCCACGACGTACGTGCCGGCGCCGGGCGAGACCGCCCCGGCCGGGTCGGCGGCTCCGGGTTGCGCCCAGCCGCCGAAGTCGCGCAGCGAGGCGTCGAGGATGATCGCGCGGTGACCCGGGCTGTTCATCCACCACTTGACGGCGGAGTTCGGGGTTCCCGAGCCTCCCCAGCCGTTGTAGGTGATCTCGGAGACGGCCCAGGACCGGGGGTTGGGGCAGTAGCCCGCGGCCATGACGCGGCTCTGCGGGGTGGAGCCGGTCCGCGGGTTGGTGTGCGAATCCTTCCAGGGACCCCACCACTTGAGCTGCACGGCCGCGGCCGCGTGCTGCCGGGCCGCGTTGGTCATGGGCGCGTTCGCCGTCAGCGCGGGCAGTCCGCGCTGCGTGCGCTGGGCGTTGATCAGGCACAGGACGGCGTCCCGTTCCTGGACGCCCCCGCCCGGCGGCCGGGCCGCCGCCGCGGCGTCGCAGCCGACGGCCGCCGCGGACGGCGCGGCCGCCGGCACGAGCACGGCGGACAGGACGGCCGCCACGGCCAGGGGGACCGTGGTACGGGTACGGGAAGTGCGGCTGCTCACGGGCTTCCACCTCCTGCGGACTCGGAACGGGGCGTTGCGAGCGTGTGGAGGAGCCCAGCGCTGTGGCTGCTCCCTCCAGCGTGGCACCCGCCCCCGCTGATCGCCATCCGGCCCGTGGCACGGGGCGAGTTGCACGGCGGACCGGGTGCCCGGGCTCAGTGCTCCCGAGGCTGCGCAGGCTCCGCGGCCTCCCCGGTGATCCGCTCCAGGTCGGTCATCAGCGAGTCCAGCCACAGCACCGCCGCGTAGTACTGCCTGGGCGCGCCGGGCGGCTCGGCCTCGAACCCGTCGAAGGCCGGGTCCCGGAGCGCGACCGGAGTCCTCGGCGTGTCGCCGCCCGGGTCGAGCCACGCCGACACCAGCAGCATCCGCCCGGCAACCCGGTCCCCGATCCGGGTCACCGCGGCCGCCGCCTCCCGCTCCAGCGGCGCCGCGACCACCCGTGCGGGCACCGCCAGCAGCCGGTCCGCGCCCCACAGCGTGTGGTGGCCCGCCAGCAGCGCGGCCTGCCAGTCCCGCCCGCCCGCCGGCGTCGCAGGCCCGGCGGCCCCCGCGGGACCGCGCGGCTCGCTCTGGAACTGCGCGTACGCCGACTCGGCCAGGATCAGCGAGTGCAGCAGCGACCGGTGCCCCGGCGCGCCGAGCACCGGCTCCCGCACCCCGCCCGCCGCGAGCCCGGCCGTCGTCGCCACCACGATCTCCGCCGCGCCCCGCAACAGCACCGCCGCCGACCGCCGCAGCTCGTCCTGCGCCCCCCTGGGCCAGGCCAGCAGCCCGAACACCGCGCCGATCGCGCTGCCGGTCAGCACGTCCAGCAGCCGGAACTCGGCGAGCTGCCAGGTCGCGGGCGCCAGCTGGGCGAACACCAGGGCGATGACCACGGTGAACAGCGCCTGCGCCCACCCCACCCCCTTGACCGGCCCCAGCGTGAACGCGGCCAGCATCAACGGCGGCAGCGCCGCCGCGTACACGGCGGTGTCCGACCCCGCGAGCGCCAGCAGCCCCGCCGCGGCCAGCGCCCCGACCAGGGTCCCGGTCAGCGCGATCCGTACGGTCGTACGGGTCTCGCGCACCGTCGTACGGGTCAGCGTCAGCGTCGCCAGCAGCACCCAGAACCCGTGCGGCAGGCTGTCCTCCCCGGCGATCACCCGCGCCGCCGCCAGCGCCAGGCTCAGCCGCACCGCGTTCTGGAAGAACACCGACCGGCGCACGGCGTGTCCCGCCAGCCGGTGCCACCACAGCCGCGCCGCGCCCATCCGCGCGTACCAGAACCGGCCCGGCGCCGCCCGCTCCGCACCCGCCCGCCCCCGTACCGCGATCCCGGCCGCCGTCGACATCGCCAGCGCGGCGTCCGCCACCTCCAGCACCGCCGCGTGCCGGCGCAGCACCGCCGGCCCCTGCGCGCCGTCCGGGCCCGCCGCCAGGGCGGCACGGGCCCGCAGCAGCTCCGCGTGCGCGTCCCCGCCCGGCTCCCCGCCCCCGCCGCGGCCCCGGTCCCGCAGCAGGGCGGCCGTCTCCCGCGCGGTCTCCCGTACCGCCCCCAGCACCTCCAGACCCGCCGCACCCGGCGCCCCCGCAACCGGCGGCAGCCCCTCCAGCCTGACCAGCAGGGTGCGGGCCGCCAGCCCGGTGTGCGTCAGTGCCCGGTCCCGCAGCCCCGGCCCGGCCGGCCGCTCCGCCTCCGGCACCCGCGAGGGCCGCAGCGCCGGACCGGCCTCCCGTGCCCGCAGCCGGGCCGCCGCGGACAGCGCGTACGGCGGCCCCGCCAGCTCGGCCGCGCACTCCCGCGCGCACCCGGCGGCCCGCGCGGCCAGCTCCCGGTACGGGACGGTCGGCGGATCGGGCAGCACGAACGCCTCCGCCAGCACCAGCAGGCCGAGCCCCACCGTCGCACCGGCCAGCCGCTCCCCGAGCGAGCCCGGATCGTAGGGCGGGAACGACGGCAGGATGTACATCAGCTGGAGCCCGGGCCCGGCCCCCGCCGCCCGCGGCCCGCCCACCGCGACGAACGCCAGCACGAACCCGGCCACCAGCATCCCCAGGACCGCGCTCCAGGTCCGCACCGACAGGAACGTGCCGATCGTGATCAGCACCCAGCAGGCCGGCGCCAGCCGCAGCACCACCGCGGCGCGCTGCCGGCCGGTGCCGGGGATGTGCGACAGGCCCGCCAGCGCCACCGCGGCGAACAGCGCGTAGGTCGCCGCGACGGTCGAGCCGAAGCCGTACAGGAACAGGTAGAACCCCGTGCCCCCGGCCAGCGTGACCCGCACCGAGCGCCGCCCCGCCGCCGCCCAGCCGGCCGGCAGCCGCATCCCGGGAACGCCACCCATGCCACCAGCATCACCCGCCGCCGCCCGCCCGGCATGCCGCGGCCGCCCCTGGAGCGGCCCTCCGCCGGGGCGCGAGTCGCGGTCCAGCACCGCTTGGGTTCCGACTGACACGGTTACGACCAGGACGCGGGCCTGACCGTCCCGCCAGAGCATCCCGGTGCCCGGCCGACGCGCCGGCGCGCCCCGGGGCCCGGCACGGCGGAGCGTCAGGAGCCGGAGCCCCGGAACGCAGGCGTGAGCCTCGACCAGTCGAAGGCCTGCCGACCGGAAGGCTGAGGAGAAGGAGTTCCACCAGTGAAAATCGTTCTGATATCCGGCAGCACCCGCGGCGACTCGGTGAACACCGCCGTACTCGCCACCGTGCGCCACATCCTCGGGAACCTGCCCGGCGAGCACGAGACCGTGCTGCTCCCCGTCGGCGAACTGCCCTTCTACGAGGCCGAACTGGAGCGCGCCGACGGCTCGGCCGCCGTCCGCGCGGCCAAGGAGCTGGTCACCGGCGCCGACGCGCTGTTCATCAGCACCCCCTCCTACAACGGCGAGATGCCCGGCGCGCTGAAGAACGCCCTGGACTGGCTGTCCCGCGCCCAGGGCGAGGCCCCGAGCCCCCTCACCGACAAGCCGGCCGCCGTGGCCAGCGCCTCTCCCGGGGTGCGCGGCGGCGTCGACGCGCAGACCGGCCTGACCGGACTGCTCGCCCGCTGCGGCGCGCGGGTCGTCGACCACGAGCCGGTGGCCGTCGGCCGTACGGGCACGCTCGTCATCGAGGACGGCCGCTACACCGACGCGGACGTCGTGGCCCGGCTGGAGAGCCTGACCGGGGCCCTGGTCGCCCAGTTCGCCGGGGCCGGCGAGCGCGCGGAGGTGCTCGTCTGATGGCGAAGCCCAAGTCGGCCCCCGGCCTGTTCCGGATCATGAAGGAGGACCTGGAGGTGGTCGTCGCCCGCGACCCCTCCATGCGCAACCGCCGCGAGGCGCTGCTGCACGCGGCCCTTCCCGCCCTGTGGGCCCACCGCATCGCGCACCGGCTGCACCGGCGCGGACACCGGATGACCGCGCGGATCATCGCCTGGAACGCCCGCCGCAGCACCTCCGTGGAGATCCACCCCGGCGCCGTGCTCGGCCGCCGGGTGTTCATCGACCACGGCGCCGCCGTCGTGATCGGCGAGACCGCCGTCGTCGGGGACGACGTGACCATCTACCACCAGGTGACCCTGGGAGCGGTCGGCTGGTGGAGCGACAACAACCGGCCCGAGGGCGACCGCAGGCACCCTGTGGTCGGCGCCCACGTCGTACTCGGCACCAACGCGACCGTCCTCGGCCCGGTCACCATCGGCGCGCACGCCGTCATCGGAGCCCAGGCACTGGTGAACAAGGACGTGCCCGCGGGCGCCCGGGTGCTCGCCGCCACCGCGGTGATCAAGCCCGTCGGCCAGCGGCCGCAGCCCATGGAGGACCTGTACGCGATGACGGCCTCGGCCGGCTCCTGGTAGCCCGGCCGCGCGGCACCGCCCCGGTCCCGGCCCCGCCCGCCGCGACCCCGCTCCACCCCGAAGAACGTCCCCCCACGCCGGGCCGCACCGGGCGCGGGCGGAACACCTCCGCCCGCCCGGCCCGCGGCCGCACGAACCGACTTGTGAGGAACCACACGTGGAAAGCCGTGACACGCGCCGGATAGCCGACAGCATCGCCGACCTGGTCGGCTCGACCCCGCTGATCCGCCTGCGCTTCGAGGACTCGGCCCCGGGCGCCGAGGTGCTGGCGAAGCTGGAGTCCGCCAACCCGATGTCCACCAGCAAGGACCGGGCCGCCCTCTACATGCTGCGCGCCGCCGAGGAGCGCGGCGAGCTGACGCCCGGCAACGGCACCGTCATCGAGGCCACTTCCGGCAACACCGGCATCTCCCTGGCCGCCCTCTCCGCCGCCCGCGGGTACCGCTGCGTCATCGTGCTGCCCGACAGCGCCACCGCCGAACGGATCGCCCTGCTCAAGGCGCTGGGTGCCGAGGTCGTGCAGACCCCCCGCGACGCCGGCTACCCCGGGGCCATCGCCAAGGCCGAGGAACTGCACGCGGCGACCCCCGGCTCCTGGTTCGCCTGCCAGCACGAGAACACCGACAACGTCCGCGCCCACTACGAGACCACCGGCCCCGAGATCTGGGCCGACACGGCGGGCCGGATCGACGTACTGGTCTGCGGCGTCGGCACCGGTGGCACCCTCAGCGGCATCGCGAAGTACCTCAAGGAGCAGAACCCGCGGATCCGCGTCGTCGCCGTCGAGCCCGAGAACTCCCCGGTCCTCTCGCAGGGCGAGGGCGGCCTGCACCGGATCCCCGGCCTCAACGGCGGCTTCGTCGCCCCCACCACCGACGTCTCGCTCATCGACAACGTCGTGACCGTCTCGGACGAGGACGCCATGGCAGGCGCCCGCGCGCTCGCCCGCGAGCAGGGCATCTTCGTCGGTGTCTCCTCCGGCGCCGTCGCCCACGCCTGCGCCCGGCTCGCCGCCCACCCGGACTACATCGGCGCCTCGATCGTCACGATCCTGCCCGACACCGGCGAGCGCTACCTCAGCCTGTGGAACGCGCCCGCCGCGCCCGCCGCCCGCTCCGCCCGGCAGCCGGTCCCCGCACCCGCACCCGCATCCGCACCCGCCACGGCTCCGGCCCAGGTGCTGACCACGAAGTCCTGAGGCCCGCCGCCCGCCCCCCACTCCTCGAAGGAACCCGGCGTGAACTTCCGTCAGCTCCATCCGAACATCAAGCTGCGGCTCGGCATCGGATTCGTCCAGCGGATGCTCGGCATCATGCTGATGCCGCTGATGGTCATCCACCTCGCCACGCTGTACGGCGCGGCCGCGGCCGGCGTGCTGACCATGGCCGTGGCCGCCGCGGGCATCGCCAGCAACTTCGTGGGGGGCCACCTCGCCGACGTCCACGGCCGCAAGCCGCTGATGGTCGCCGGCGAGGTGGGGGCGACGCTCACCTTCGCGCTCCTCGCCCTGGCCAACTCGCCCTGGTGGCAGTCCGGGGCGGCCACCTTCGTGCTGTTCCTGCTCAACACCTGTCTCGCCAGTGCGGCCGGCCCCGCCGCCGAGGCGATGATGATCGACGTCTCCACCCCCGAGAACCGGCAGCTCGTCTACACGGTCAACTACTGGTCGATCAACATGGCGTTCACCGCCGGCGCCCTGATCGGCGGCTTCTTCTACGGGGACCACTTCGCCCTGCTGCTGGCCGGCGCGGCCGTACTGTCCCTGGCCACCGCCCTCGTCACCTGGTGGCGGATCGCCGAGAGCGCCCCCGAATCCGCCAAGGAGCGGGCGTCCGGCGTCCCCGCCATGCTCCGCGGCTACCTCGCCGTCTCCCGGGACCGGGTGTTCCTCCGGCTGGTCGGCGCGGCGGTCCTCACCCGCGCCGTCGAGGTCCAGATCGGCTACTACATCGCCGTCCGCCTCGCCGACGACTTCCCCGAGCAGGCCCTCGCCGGCCTGGAACGCTGGTTCCCCTCGGTGGACGGGGTCGCCATGCTCGGCATCCTGCGGGCCGTCAACACGGTCCTGGTCGTCGGCTTCGCCCTCTTCACCGGCAGCATGTTCCGCAAACTGTCCGACCGGACCCGCCTCTACGCGGGCATCGGCGTCTTCACCGCCGGCCACATGGTCCTGGCCGTCAGCAACAGCGGCTGGATCCTGATCGCCGCCGCCGTCGTGTTCACCCTCGGGGAGATCGCGAACGTGCCGGTGAAGCAGGCCATCCTGGCCGACCTGGTCGATCCGGCCGCCCGCACCAAGTACCTCGCCGCCTACGGCCTGGTACCCCGCATCGGACTCCTCATCGGCTCGGTGTGCGTGACCGTCGGAGCCTTCCTCTCCCCGGCCGGCATGAGCGTCCTCTACGGCGCCTTCGGCCTCGGCGCCATCCTCGTCTACCGCTCCCTGCTGCCGTTGCGCGAATCCCGCCGCACCGCCGCGGAGCACGAACCCGCGGCCGCGCCGCCGGCCGCCGCGGCGGCGGCGACCGCGCCGGCCCAGAACGGAGCCACGTCATGACCCCGCCCCGCGAACCCGGCCGCATCCTGATGGTGATGCCGTACGAGCAGCTCGTACGCAAGGCCGTCGAAGCCGGCTTCGAGGTCTGGTCGATCTGGGACCCGGCGCTGCGGACGCCCGAGTACCTCGACAAGGTCGCCGCCCACTCGCGGGAACTGGCCCTCGTCGACTTCGGCGACGAAGAGGCCCTGCGCGCCCTCGTCGCGGAGAAGGCCCGCGAGCACGACGTCCGGTACGTCCTGCACCTGGGCAGCGAAGCCACCATGGCCCCCGTGCTCGCCGAAGCCGAGGCCCTCGGCCTGTCACCGAACACCGCCGAATCCGTCCGGCTGCTCAACGACAAGCACGCCATGCGCGGCCTGCTCAACGCCCGCGGGGTCTCCGCCGTCCGCGCCCGCCGGGCCGAGACCCTCGGCGAAGTCGAGCCGCTGCTCGCCGAGTTCGGACTGCCCGCCGTGGTCAAGCCCACCAACACGGCCGGCAGCCGCGGGATCGCCCTGGTCCGCACCCCCGCCGACCTCGGCGAATGGACCGAACGGGTCAAGGCCGGCGGTTTCGAGGGCCCCTTCATCATCGAGGACTACCTCGAAGGCCCCGAGTTCAGCGTCGAGACCCTCACCGCCGGCGGCACCCACCACGTCGTCGGCATCACCGCCAAGCAGACCACCGGAGCCCCCGGGTTCGTCGAGACCGGACACGTCCACCCGGCCCCCCTCGACCCCGCCGACGCCGCCGCTATCCGTGACACCGTCACCGCCCTCCTCGACCTCGCCGGCTACGCCTTCGGCCCCGCCCACACCGAGGTCATCCTCACGCCCGCCGGGCCCCGCATCGTCGAGTCCCAGGCACGCCTCGGCGGCGACCGGATCCCGCTCCTCGTGGAGGTCGCCACCGGCTACGACATCGAGGCCGCCATCTTCCGCGGCCTGGCCGGCGAGGACGTCACCGCCCCCGCCCCCCACCGGTACGCCGCCATCGGCTTCTTCCGGCTCCCCGCCGGACGCCTGGAGTCCGTCGAGGGCCTCGACGAACTGCGCGCCCGGGACCACGTGCACGGCGTGCACTTCCCGTACGCGCCCGGCGACGTCCTGCCCCGCACCACGGACTCCGCCACCCGCCACGGCTACGCCGTCGTCGACGCCGCGACCCCCGCCGAGGCCGCCGAGCGGATCACCGCCGCCCACACCGCCCTGCGCACCACGACCACCGAGACCCCGAAGGAAGCACTGCGATGACCGCCCCGACCGCGCGCGCCGCGGACCGTACCCTGCTGCTCGTCGGCGCCACGGACCAGCACCTCGAACGAGCCAAGGCGCTGGGCGTCCGCGTGGTGCTCCTCCAGCACCCCGACAAGATCAACGCCTATCAGACCGGGCTGGCCGACGTCCTGCTGATGGTCGACTACACCGACTGGGACACCGTACGGCCGCTCGCCGAGGCCGCCCGCGAGGTCTGGGGCTTCGACACCGTCGCCTCCCTCACCGAGGCCGGACTCGACATGGCCGCCCGCCTGGGCGCCCACTTCGGCTTCCCCGGCACCAGCCCCGAGGCCAGCCGCCGCATGCGCAACAAGTTCCTGATGCGGCAGCACCTCACCAAGCAGGGCAAGCTGTCGATGCACTGGGACCGGGTCACCGACCGCGCCTCCCTCGACGCCTTCGCCGCCCTCGCCGGCTACCCCTTCATCATCAAGCCCACCGACGCCACCGCGAGCTTCGGCCTGATCCGCGTCCCCGGCCCCGCCGAACTCGACGCCACCTGGGAGCGGATCGAGGAGCTGCGCGGCCGGCGCAGCGACCGCGGCTCCACCCTCTACACCGTCAGCGAGTTCCTGATGGAGACCTACCTCGACGGACCCGAGTTCAGCGTGGAGGCCTTCAGCTTCGCCGGCCGCCACGTGGTGATCGCCGTGACCGAGAAGCTCGTCGAGGACACCCACTTCGCGGAACTCGGCCACGCCCTGCCCGCCCGCCTCGCACCGGAGGAGCACGCCCGGGTCACGGCCGCCGTCGAGGACTTCCTCGACACGATGGGCGTCACCGACGGCCCCAGCCACACCGAGCTGCGCCTCGGCTCCCGGGGCCCCGTCGTCATCGAGTCCCACAACCGGGTCGGCGGCGGCCACATCAACGAACTGGTCGAGGCCGCCTACGGCATCGACCTCCTCGGGTACGGCGTCGCCTGGCCGCTCGGCCTGGTAGACGCCCTCCCGGAGCCCCCCAAGGCCCGCGCCGGAGCCTGCACCCGCTTCGTGCTCCGCGACCCGGGCACGGTCACGGCCGTCTCCGGAGTGGAAGAGGTCGCCGCCCGCCCCGACGTCCTCGCCGTGGAGGTCTCCGTGGCGCCCGGCGACCCGGTGCGCCCGCTGCGGGACAACTGGGACCGGCTCGGCTTCGCCGCCGTGACGGCGGCCGACACCGACGCCGCGATCGCCCTGTGCGAGCGGCTGACCGCGCAGATCCGCATCGACGTGACCCCGGCCGAGGCGCCGGCGGAAGTCCGTGACCTGGAGGTCGCCGCGTGACCGCGCTCGTACTGCACCGGTTCCCGCTCGGCCCCTTCCCCTACGACCGCTGGCTCGCGGAACTCGACGGCGGCGTGGTGCTGATCGCCGCCCGCGACCGGATCGAGGGCGCCCGCGAGCAGGTCCCGGACGGCGACGGAGGCTACCGCCGGCTGGTCGTGCTCGACGACTTCGAGGACGAGGAGCTGCTCGACAGTACCGCCCTCGAACTGGCCGAGGAGTACGGCATCACCCACGTCATCGCCCCGCACGAGGCGGACCTGATGCGGGCGGCCCGGCTGCGCGAGAAGTTCGGCCTGCCCGGGCAGCTGCCCGACGAGGTGCTGCCCTTCCGGGACAAGGCCCTGATGAAGCGGCGGCTGGAGGCGGCCGGCATCGAGGTCGCCCCGTACGCCCTGCCCGCCACGGCCGACGACGCGCGGGACTTCGCGGACGAGCACGGGCTGCCGCTGGTGTTCAAGGCCCGCGACGGGTTCGGCTCCATCGGGCTGCGGATCGTCCGGACCCCCGCCGAGCTGGAGGAGTACCTGGCCGGGGCCTTCGCCCCCGGCACGGCCCCCCGCGAGGACCTGCTGGCCGAGGCGTACGTACCGGGCCGGATGTGCCACGTGGACGGGGTCGTCGTGGGCGGCCGCACCGTGATGGCCTGGCCGTCGCAGTACCAGTACGAGCTGGCCTCCTTCCAGGCCGACCCCGGTGCCCGCGTGGACCTGACCCTGGAACCCTCGGACCCGCTGACACCCCGTCTGCTGGAGCTGGCCGACACCGCGCTCGCGGCCCTCGGAGGTCCGGCGGACTACGCCTTCCACGCCGAGGTGTTCCACACCCCCGACGACCGCCTCGTCGTCTGCGAGGTCGCCTCCCGCCCGGCGGGCGCGCGGATCCGGGAGGTGCTGGACGCCGTGTTCGAGGTGCACCCGGTGGAGCTGGCGACCCGGGCGCAGACGGGGCTTCGGCTGCCCGCGCTGTCCCGGCTCGCGGAAGGCGCCCGGCTGGAACCGGTCCGCATGGCCGGCCAGGTCCTGATGATGAAGCGGCCCGGCACCGTGCGCGGCATCCCGGTCACCCCGGAGGAGCCCTGGGTGCGGTACTACGGGGTCTTCGCGGAACCGGGCGAGGTCCTCGCGGAGGCGGCCCTCTCCTCCGACTTCCTCGCGGCGGCGGTGCTGTCGGCGCCGACCCGCGGGCAGTGCGAGGGGCGTCTGCGGGCCCTGGGCGCCCGCTTCGAGGCGGAGATCGTGATCGACTGACCGATGCGCCGTCAGCCGGTGGATCCCGAGTGGAAGGCCCGCAGCCGCCGGTGCTGTTCCCTCGGGATCCCGGACGGCCGCCGAGTGCGCTCACCTGCGGGGATGGTCTATAGTTGATCTCGCACCCGCCGCCGCGGAACACGGTGAACGGGACGATGCGTTGGTGGTCCAAGGAAAGACACCCCACTTCCCGTGGGGGAATGCAGGTGCAAGGCCTGCCCAGCGCTCGAACGAAGGCCCCGGCCTCCTCACGGAGACCGGGGCCTTCTCGTCGTACCCCCGCCGCGCGGTGGGTCGTGCGCCCGTCCAGGACCGTGAGCAGCACGGGCAGTTCGGGCAGGTCCGTGGCGGCCGTGGTGAGCGGGTCGTCGGCGAACACCGTGAGGTCCGCGCGGAACCCCCGGGCGAGCCGGCCGGAGTCAGCCTCGGCGCCCGCCGCGTACGCGGGACCCGTGGTCATCGCGCGCAGCGCCTCCAGTGCGGTCGGCGCCTGCCCGGGGCCGTGGGGCGCGAGTGAAAGGTCGCGCCTCGGGCGGCGGTGGCGGGCGCCGGCCATCACGCCCAGCGGCGGGAACGGCGCGATCGGCCAGTCGGAACCGAGGACCACCGTGGCCCCGGCGTCCCACAGGTCGCGGCAGCGCCACGCGCGCGAGGCCCGTTCCTCGCCGAGGCGGCGCGACCAGTTGTCGGTGTGGTCGGCGCGGGTGAACTCGCAGCAGTGGGTGGGCTGCATGGACGCGATGACGCCCAGCCCGGCGAACCGGCGCAGGGTGTCGTCGGGAACGGTCTCGATGTGCTCCACCCGGTGGCGCACCCCGGCCGGGCCGCCGCCGGCGCGCGCCTCCTCGATGGAGTCGAGCACGTGGCGGACGGCCGCGTCGCCGATCGCGTGGGTCGCGGTGGACACGCCCGCCCGGTGCAGCTCCGCGACGACCCGCGTGTAGGCGACCGGGTCCGGCCAGAAGGCGTGCGTGGACTCGCCCTGGCGGTCGGGGCGTTCCAGCCAGGCGGTGCCGTTGTCGATGGTGCCGTCCATGAACAGCTTCACGCCCGCGACCTGCCACAGGGCGCCGCCGGTGCCCTGCTGCGCGATGAGGGCGCGCACCCCCTCGGCGTCGGTCCCGGGCTGGCACCAGGGTGCGACCCGCAGCCTCAGCGGGAGCTCCCCGGCCTCCTCCAGCCGCCCGTACGGCGCGAGGCTGTCGCCGTTGGCGTCCGTGGCGTGCCCGCCGGTCAGCCCGGCGGCGGCCATGGACCGCAGGGCCGTGGAGAGCAGCTGCCGGCGCTGCTCGGGGGTGGCCGCGGGGCGACCCGTTCGACCAGTTCGCAGGCGGCGTCCTCCTGGAGCAGGCCCGTGGGGTGTCCGTCGGCGTGGCACACGACCTCGGCGGATGCCTGGTCGAAGGTGCGCGGGCCGTCGACACCGGCCAGTTCGAGGGCGCGGCGGCTGGCCAGGGCCGAGTGGGCGTCGAAGAGCAGCAGGAAGGCCGGCACCCCGTCGAGCACGGAGTCGAAGGGGGCGGTCGCGACCGGCCGGTCCCCGAAGACGTTGGGGTCCAGGCCCCAGCCGAACAGCCACTCGCCGGGTGCGAGCGAGCGCACCCGGGCGGCCAGCTCCCGCCGTACGTCGTCCAGGCCGGAGCAGCCCGACAGGTCGAGGCCGTGGGTCAGTTCGGCGCCGGAGACCGGGTGCAGGTGGCCGTCGACCAGGCCGGGGGTGACCACGGCCCCGTCGAGGCCGACGACCGTGGTCGCGGGGCCGGCGAGCGTCCGTACCTCGCGGTCGTCGCCCAGGGCGAGGATCCGCCCGTCCTCCCCGGCCGCGAGCGCGGTCTGCGGCAGGAAGCACCCCGTCGCGGGGTCGAGGAGGCGGGCGGAGAGCAGGACGAGACGCGCGCACGGTGGCTCCTTGGGGGACGGGGAAGAGGTCAGTCGGTGGTGTCGGCGATGTCGGGGGAGGAGGCGGGCGGGGTCGCGGGGAGGTCCAGCGCGCCGGCGGGCAGTCCGAGCTCGCGCTCCGCCGTGGTGAGGGCCATCCGGGTGATCGCGGGCGGGCGGTCCCGCTCCTCGGTGTTGGCGTGGACCGCGAGCCCGTCGAGCACCGACGTCCTGCTGCGTGGCGGCCGCTACGACGGCGCCGCGCTCTGTGAAGAGACCCCCGGCAGCCCCTTCTGGTACACCGGCGGCGTCAACCGGGCGGGCGCCCTCGCCCTCGTCGCGGGCGTCGGCGCGGCCGCCCTCTGCGTCGACACCCTCTACAGGGGCCCGGTCGCGGAGGCCCTCGGCGGCATCGACCTGTCCCTGCCCGCCGGCATGCTCGTCTCCGCGGTCCTCTACGCCGCCCTGATGCGCACCGACAGCGGGGTGCGGGCCGCCCGGGGGGCGGCCTGAGGGCCCCGGGCGGGCGGCCCCGGTCTCACCAGGAGCGGCGGGCGCCGCCGCTCACGAGGTCAGCTCCGTCAGGTCGGCCAGCACCTCGGAGAGCAGGACCGGGTCGATGTCGGCGAACTTCAGCGGGTACGTACGGGAGTGCCAGTAGTCGCAGGGCGTCGTGTCCAGCCAGACCGTCTCCAGGGTCTGGTCCGGGAACTCGCCGATCAGCCCGGCCGCGATGCCCTCCTCCAGACCGATCACCACATGGCGCTCCGGGCCCAGCCTCCGGGAGAACCAGCGTTCCACGCCCCCGTCCTGCGGCTCGCCCCGCTCCCAGCCGCGCTTCTGCAGTGCGAGCAGCCTGCCCACGGGGACCGTGACGCCCTCGAAGCGCATGAGCCGCTCGCCGTCCGCCTCCTCCCCGGTCACGGCCAGCACCGGACGGCCGAGCTGCGGGAACGGCTGCGCGATCCCCTCACCGGCGAACAGCGCCGACCAGGCCGCCGCCGCGTCCGCGAGGTGCAGCGGATGGGGCAGGCTCACGACCGCCCCGTCCGCCACCTCGACGGCCCCGCCCGACAGGTCCGCGTACGCCCGGTCCCCGGTGACGCGGAACGCCGTTGCCGACTCCCCGTCCCGCACCAGCCAGACCAGCCGCCGCACCAGGTGCCACACCAGCGGGTGGGCGACGAACAGCTGCCGGAACTCGGCTCCCGTCCAGGACCGGCCGTCCACCATCGCGGCCTCCAGCCGCCGCACCTGGTCGGGGGCGACCGCCCGTACGTCCTTCCTCAGCGCGGCGAACCGCTTGCGCTCGGCGGGCGCGAGCTCCGTGTCGTCACGGACACCGGGCTTGGGCAGGTCCTTCAGCCGGTGGCCGTCCTCGTCCAGCACGTACGGCCTGAGCCCCTCGTCGAAGCCGACCGTGAACCGGCGCGTGCCGTAGTCGAGGACAGTGCCGCCGTCCGCGTCCAGCCCGAGGTCCGGCACCAGACGGTCCGACAGCTCCTCGGCGGTCAGCCCCAGTTCCGCCGCGACGGCGGTGATCTTCTCCTGGGCGCGCAGCTTCAGCGCCTTGAACTTCACCCGCTGCGAGATCGAGTGCAGGCTCAGCAGGGCCGGGTCGGTGCCGATGGACGCGAGGACCTCCAGCCCGTCGACCGCGCGCTGGTGCGCGCCCTCGCCGGGCCACGCACGGATCACCGGGGTCAGCGCGCGCACGGTCCCGTCGTCCCCGAACCGGCCCAGCGCGTGCAGGGCCCACGTCTCCTTCGGCGGCATGCCCGCGAGGTGCCACTGCGCGAACAGGTCCCACACGAAGCCCGTCATGGAGTCCCGCGTGCACAGCTCCCGCACCTGCTCCAGCCCCGGGTACTCCGAGGACGGCGTGGTCAGCGCGAGCATGGTGATCACGTGCCCCACGGCGGAGGCGGGCAGCGCCCCGCCCGACTTCAGCAGGATCTGCGGCAGCGCCGGCACCGTGGCCCAGGCCGCCGGCCCGGGGATCCGCGCCGGGAGCGCGGCGACCAGCGGGTCGACCCCCAGCAGCACTTCGAGGGCGTCGGCCGCCTCCGGACCGTACGCCTGCGCTGCCTCCCGCACCGCGTCCGGGCCGTGCACCGAAGCGATCACCGACAGGGCCCGCTCGGCCGCGGTCCGCTCCGGCCCCGCCGGTCCCAGCGCGTCGGGCACCAGCAGCCGGGCGGCACCGGCCCCGTGCCGGACCAACCAGGTCCGCGCCGTCTCGCCCGCCGCCTTGAGCCGCACCAGCCAGTCCGCCATCAGCCGGGCCACGTCCACGTCGAGGAAGGGCAGCAGGACCGGACCCATCGTCGCCGGGTTGGCGCCCGCCATGCGCAGGACCACCGGCAGCGCCGCCTCCTCGTGCCGGGCCACGAGCGGCTTGAACACCGCCAACCCCTCGTGCGAGTAGCCCGGACCGTGCCACGCCGCGAGCAGCGGCCGGACCTCGTCGAACGGGCCGTGCACGAACACCCCCACCGCGTTCCAGGCCGACCCCCGCCCGGCCCGGAGCTGCTCGACGAGCCGCTCCATCGGAAGGTGGGGCCGCCATCCCGTCAGCCAGGACTCGGTCCCCGCCCAGGACTCCCGCTCGCCCGGCCGCCAGACCGCTTCCGTGACCGGTTCGGCCACCAGTCCCGCGACCACGCGCGGCTTCACGGCCTTGCGCCGGCCCGTCCACGGCGGGCTGGTGAGCAGCGGCGGCAGCGACCCGGCCGGGACCTCCGCGACCAGTTCCCGGTGTACGAGCGGTCCGACGGCCCCGGCGAGCGGCTCCGGCAGATCCGCCAGCGCGGCGAGCGCCGGCTCGGGATGCGCGGCCACATGGGCCCTCAGCAGCAGTCCGGCCGTCGTCGCGGCCCGGCCCGGCCCGAGCGACGCCCCGGCCAGCAGGCGCAGCGCGCGCATCGGATGGCGCCGGGCGGCGGCGACCAGGGCGGCGCGGACGTGCTTGTTGCCGACGCGGTCGAGGAGGAACCCGAAGGCCTCGTCCGTGGGCAGCTCGGCGAGGGCGCCGGCCAGTCTCCTGACGTCGTCGGTGTCGGCACCGCCCCGGTCGAGGTCGGCCGCAAGCCACGGGGCCATGACCACGCCGACGCCCTCGGCCGCGGTGGCGATGACCGCAGGGTCCCAGCCGGGCCGGCCCAGGTCTACCCGGTCACCGAACAGGGCGGCCTGACGCGCGGACCCCAGGGAGCACACCAGCAGGCCCCGCACGGGGCGCTC
Source organism: Streptomyces sp. NBC_00158 (assembly GCF_045160885.1). Taxonomy (NCBI): domain Bacteria; kingdom Bacillati; phylum Actinomycetota; class Actinomycetes; order Kitasatosporales; family Streptomycetaceae; genus Streptomyces; species Streptomyces sp. NBC_00158. Next base: position 302,455 of record NZ_CP108161.1, on the reverse strand, counting down.
GTGGTGCTCGCGCGTGGCGGCGTCCGCGCAGCAGTCGTCCACCCACCCCTGCTCCGTGGGGACGAGGAAGGCGGTCGCCACGCGCCGGCGGGCGCTGCGACGGTGGCGGGCCAGCGCCTCGACCGTGTCCCGGTAGGCGTCCTCGTCGGCCACGCTGAGCAGGGCGCGCACCCGGTGCAGGAGGGGGACCGCACCGTGCCGCCGCCAGCCGTTGGCGCCGTCCTCGGGGCGGAACCCGATGCCCTCGACGACCGTCCGGCTGCGCTGCACCACCGTCGTGGTGCACAGCTCGAACGCCTCGACGGCGGCGCGGGCCGCGAAGGGCAGCCCGTACGCTCCGGCCCAGGCGTCCGCGATCGCCTCGGCCCCGCCCACCCGCGCCGGCAGTGCCTCCGCCAGCACGGCGGCGCCCAAGGGGCTCCGGCTCCCCGACTGGTGGGCGCGGGCCGCCCCGACCAGCTCGGGATCGCTCTTCGGAGCGGCGAGCGCCCGCTCGACCGTCTCGGCATCGGCCGCGAGCCACTCGCGCAGCCTCCCCGGTGCCTCCGCGTCGGCCGACGGCACCTCCACGGGAATCCCGCCGCGCCTCGGGTGCAGATTCCGCTTCCAGGCCTCGGGCAGGACGAAGACGTCCTCACCCCCTGGTACGGCGGCCGCCCCGGGTCCCTCGACGTGCTTCCCGCGCCCCATGACGCCCTCCCCTTTTCCGAACAGCCGGTCGATCGAACAGTAGGGGGTGCCACTGACAACCGGCCGGGGAGGGGGCGGAGGGAGCGGCCCCGGAAACGCCGATGGGCCGGACCGGGGGCGTTCGTGCGGACGTCCCCGGCCCGGCCCGCTCAGCGGCGGTGGCCGGTGATCAGCTGCCCGCGGAGAGGTTGCCGGAGAGGACCGGGATGTTGCTCAGGATGTGGGAGAGCGGCTCGTCGCCCTTGGCCTGGGTGGAGTTCTCGGTGCACTGCTGGTTCTGCGGGTTGGACAGGACGTTGATGTCCTGGACGCCGACGTTCGCGAGGATCGCCAGCAGCGACTGCGCGTTGACCTTGACCGGCAGGCCGATGCAGGGCTTGTTCAGGGTGCCCTGGACGACGCTGAGCTGCGGGCTCATGTCACCGGCGGTCTTCTGGTTGCCGTAGATCTGCTGGGCGCCGTTGCCGTTGACGGTGTTGATCCCGTTGTCGTTGCCGATGGCCATGGCCGGGGCGGCGACGGCGGCACCCGCGCCGACGGCGGCGACGGTGGCTGCTGCGGTGACCATCATCTTCTTCAGCATTTCGAGAACTTTCCTTCGCTGTAGCCGAAACGAGCCCCGGATCCGGGGAGTTCGTGCTGGTAACTGGGATACGGCCGGGGACGTGGCGGGGCGTCACCCGAATGGCAGAACGCCGGTCCGCGGGCCCCGCCCCCAGGGCTCCGACCGGGTGCCGGGCCCCGCGAACACCGCCACAACGGCAGCCGGCCGTCGTTGGGAGGGGAGGCCCTCCGCCCCGCGTCCCCACGCACAGCCCCGACCGGACCCGCCCATGACCTTCGCCCCCGCCCCCCTCGGCACGCTCCCCGCCCGGCTCGCCCTGATCTGCGTACGCCACCACCTGCGGGTCCTCCTGCTGTGGCTGCTGCTCCTCGGCGCGGGAGCCGCCGCGGCGGGCCCCGTGATGGACGGCCTCGACCGGCGCCCCTGGAGCGTGGCCGCGCACGAATCGGTGCGGGGCAACCGGCTGCTGGACGCCGCCCGCCCCTACGGCAGCCAGATCGACGCGGTGGTGTCCGGCCCGCCGGTGACCGGACCGGGCCTGCGGCGGGAACTCGCCGCCGCACGCCGCGACCTGGCCGCGATCCCCGGCGTACACACCGTCACCCCCCTCACCGAAGGGGCCTACGCCGCCGACCGCCGGGCCGTTCTGCTCGCCGTACGGCTGGACCGGAACCCGACCGGGGAGGACCGGCGGCGCACCGAGCGGGCCGTCGAAGCCCGGCTGCGCGCAGTGCGGCGGAACCTGCCCGGCACGACGGTGACCCTCGGCGGCAGCGAACGGGCGCGCGCCGAAGTGGCGCGGCGGACCGTGGCCGACACCCGGCGGGCCGAACTGATCACCCTGCCCGTGACCCTGGCCGTGGTGTACCTCCTGTTCGGTGGCCTCGTCGCGGCCGCCGTGCCGCTGCTCGCCGCCGTCGCCACGGTCGGCGCCGGCATGCTCTGGCTCCTGCTGCTGTCGCGCTGGTACGACCTCACCTCCCCGGTGCTGTCCACGACCACGATGGTCGGCCTCGGCCTGGCCGTGGACTACTCCCTGCTCACCGTCGGACGCTTCCGCGAGGAGCTGGCCGCGGGCCGCGAGGTCCCGGAGGCGGTGGTGCGGACCATGGGCAGCGCGGGCCGCTCCGTCCTCTTCGCCGCGCTGGTCATCGCCGCCGCCCTCAGCGGACTGGCCGCCTTCCCCAGCGACTTCTACGCCTCCGTCGGCCTGGCCGCGGCGGGCACCGTCCTGCTGTCCCTCGCCGCCGCCGTCACCCTCACCCCGGCACTGCTGGCGGCCTGCGGGAAGCGGATCGGAGCACGCGAGGGCCGGGAGGCGGACGAGGGCCCCTTCGCCGCGCTGGCCCGCTGGACCCGCCGCCGGGCACCGGCCGTCGCCGTCGGCGTGGGGTTCCTGCTGCTCGCCGCGGCCGCGCCCTTCCTGCGGGTCCACCTCGTCAGCCCGGTCGGCGAGCTGCAACTTCCGCCCGGCACCGAGTCCCGGCGCTTCGCCGACCTGGTCGCCGAGCGGTTCCCGCAGCACCGGCCCGACGCCGTCGTGGTCGTGGCCCGCACCGATCCGGCCCGGCTGACCGCCTGGGCGCAGCACTTCGCGTCCGCCCCGCAGGTGCAGCGGATCGAACCCGCCGCCGCTGTGGGCCCGGCGGTCGCCGCCGTCCGCCTCGTCCCCGTGCCCGACGCGGACGCGGCCGCCGCCGGCCGGCTGGTCGAACGCCTCCGGGCGGACCGCCCGGAGGACTTCCCCGTGTGGGTGACCGGGCGGGCCGCGCTCGACGCCGACTTCAGGGCCGAGGTCGTCGAGCACGCGCCGCGCGCCGCCGCCCTGATCGCCCTGACCAGCTACGTCCTGCTGCTGGCGATGACCGGCTCGGTACTGCTGCCGCTCAAGGCCATCCTGATGAACACGCTGTCCCTCGGTGCCTCCTTCGGTGCGCTCGTCCTGGTCTTCCAGGACGGCTGGTGCGCCGGGATCCTGGGCGTCCACACCCTGGGCGGCCTCGGCTACTGGCTGCCGGTGGTGGTGTTCGCCCTGGCGTTCGGCCTGTCCATGGACTACGAGGTGTTCCTGCTCTCCCGCATCCAGGAGCTGTACCGGGCCGGAGCCGGCAACGACCTCGCCGTGGAGGCGGGAGTCCAGCGCTCCGCCCGGATCATCAGCTCCTCCGCGCTGCTGATGTGCGTCGTCTTCACCGGCTTCGCGACGGGGGAGGTGCTGGTCATGAAACAGCTCGCGACCGCCCTGACCCTCGTCGTCGTGGTCGACGCCACCCTCGTCCGGTGCCTGCTGGTGCCCGCCACCATGACCCTGCTGGGGCGTGCCAACTGGTGGTCCCCCCGGCTCCTGCGCCCGCGCCGCCCCGCCCCGGCCCTCAGAACCAGTTGACGGTGAGCGGGAACGCGGCGGTGACGGTGGCGCCCGAGGCGTCGGTCGCGGTCGCGGTGACCTGGACCGTGCCGCTGCCCCACGGCTTCCCGCTGATCCGCCCGGTGGCCGCGTCGACGCTCAGCCCCCAGGGCAGGCCGGTGGCCGCGTACCGGACCGGTGGCAGGCCGCCGGTGGCGGTGAGCCGGATGGTGCAGGACTGGTTGAACTTGCAGGTCTGCGGGCCCGGATCGGCCAGCTTCAGGTCACCTTGCGTCGGCGTCGGCGTCGGCGTCGGTGTGGGAGTCGGTGTGGGAGTCGGAGTCGGAGTGGGCGTAGGGGTCGGGGTCGGGGTGGGGGTCGTGGAGCCGGTGAAGACCTCCGTGATCGGCTGGACGTTGGCGGCGTTGCCCGCGTGCGTGGCCGTGCCGAAGAGGTCCTCGAAGGTCCGCAGCAGATGGTGGTGGTTGAACGCCGTCGCGTACGTGCCCGTCCTCACGTTCGCCCCGTAGAAGACGGTGGCGATCTGGTTCGACCCCAGGTAGTTGTCCTCGTCCCAGGTCAGCACCAGCAGGCTGTTGTTGGCCTTCGCCCACTGCGCGTACGCGTCGATGTTGTTCTTCGTCCAGGTGTCGCCCGTGCCCACCGAGCACGAGTGCATGTCGTTGCACTGGTTGGGGACCACGAAGGACAGGTGTGGCAGGGCCGCGAAGTCGCCGCGCGGGAACTGCGCCCAGGTCTTCCCGGTGTTCAGGGGGACGTTCTTGAAGGCGAACCACGGGTTGTGCTTCTGCGCGTACTGGCCGTTGGTGCAGGCCGTGGAACCCTCCGACGGGAGGTCCTCGTTGTACGTGGCGAAGGTCTTGCCGGCCGCGATCAGCTCCTGGCCGAGGTTCGCGGCCGTCATCGACTGCGGGGTGTAGCAGCCGTCCCCGGTGATGCCCTGGGTGGAGCCGGAGAAGAGGTTGAAGTAGTTCGGCTGGCTCGGGTGGGTCAGCGCCTTCATCCCCGTCAGGCTCGCCCCGCCGCTCGCCAGCTGGTTGATGTACGGGGCGTTGCCGCTCCCGATGATCTCCCCGAACTGCTTGTTCTCGTACACGACGACCACCACGTGGTCGTACGAAGGCAGCCCGGCCGCGGCCGCAGTCCGCGGCGCGGGACCGCTCTCGGCCGCCTGGGAGCCGGCGACGGTGAAGGCGCCCAGCAGGCCGAGCGCGCCGAACGCGGCCAGCGCGGCCAGGGCGACGGGACGCCGGGGACCCGGTGAGGGAAGTGGCATGGGGAGTTCCTCCTTGTTCGACGGTCAGTGCTCGCGCCGGGCGGCCCCGGCCACGGCGATGTTCAGGAACCGCGGTACGGGCCGTCCCCGGTCGCGGAAGTCCTCCGCGACCGCCGCCCGCACTGCCGCCGCCCGCGCCTCGGGCAGCAGGAGCAGCACGCTCCGCTCCGGCCGCCCGCCGGGCGGCCAGGCGCTCAGGGCCCCCGCCCGGCGGGCGAGGGCGACGGTCCGGGCCAGCTCCGCGGGCTGGTCCGCCGCTTCCCCGCGCACGGCGGCCAGCACCAGGCGCGCCCGCGAGGCGGCCGGATCGAAGCCGACGTACCGCCGCCGCTCCGCCCGGCCGTCGAGCAGCAGGGCCTCGCCCGGCCGGGCGAAGAGCACCGCCCGGCGCAGGGCGTCGTCCCCCTCCGGCAGCGCCCCGGCCAGCAGCCGGGCCAGCCGCTCCCGGTCGGGTTCCGCGCCGGGCGGGCCGTGTACGCAGGCCACGGCGAGTGCCACCGCGCAGTCGGCGGGCTCCGCCGTGGACAGCCCGGCGGCGGCCGTCAGCGAGCCCTGCACGTGCAGGTCCGTCCCGCCGCGGCCGTGTCCGGCCCGGGCCAGAGCCCGCAGCACGGCGTACGGCCGCACCGCCCAGGCGGGCGCGGCGGGCGGCGGCCCGGACAGGGTCAGCGGCAGGTCGCAGCCGTCGGCGGGGTGCGCGAGGGAGCTGAGCCGGACCAGCCCGTCCTCGCGCGGTGCCGCCGCCGCGGCCGCGGGCCAGCCGGCCGCCGCGACCAGCCCGGGGGAGCCCAGGTGGAAGGCGTGGGGCGCGCTCCACACGGCCGCCGGGGGCCGGCCGTGCGCGGCTTCGAGGGCGTAGGCGACGAGCCGGAACAGCGGGTCGGCGGTCGCCCGGCGGGCCAGGCCGCCCCCGGCGGGGGCCGTCACGGCACGTCCTTGCGGGCCAGCATCCGGTAGGCGTTCCCGCCGTCGGTGTACCGGGCCGCCGCCGTGCGCAGCCCGTCGAGGACCGCCGCCGCCGCGAAGCACGGCACGGACGCCAGCCGTACGGCACCCGCCAGCGCCCGCGCGCCCGCCGTGGGCGGCGGCCCCCACGGCCGGTCCGGGTCCGGCGCCAGCCGCGCGGCGGTCAGCGCCACCGCCCCGAAGAAGTCGTTGCCCTGGTGGGCCGGGCCGTGCTCCTCCGCCAGCACGGTGAACCCCCGGTCGGCCAGCGCCTCCCGCAGGTTCGCGGCCGGGATCAGGTGCTGGTGCTGCGGCTGGAACCACGGCAGCCAGGCCGGACCCAGCAGCCGTGCCATCCGGGACTCCGGGTCGGGCAGTTCGACCGTCAGGTACCCGCCGCACGGCAGCACGGCCGCCGCCGCGTCGAGTTCGGCGAGGGGGTCCCGGGTGTGCTCCAGGTAGTGGTACATGCTCACCACCTCGTACCGGCCGGCCAGCTTCGGGGCGAACTCCGGGAACTGGCCCCGGTACCCCGTCTCCACCCAGCCGCGCCGCTCCGCCCCGCGGACCCCGTCTCCCATGTCCAGCCCGTCGAACCGGGTCCGCGGCCACACCTCCCGCGCGGCGTTGCAGAAGTGGCCGTGCCCGGTGCCGACGTCGAGCCAGGACCCCGGGACCGTGTGCGGCAGCAGCATCCGCGCCCGGCGCCGGTAGGAGGCGCCGAGCCGGCCGAAGACCGTCCCGGCGCCCTCGCCGCCGCGCCCGTCGTAGAAGTCCCGGTAGTAGAACTCCAGCCCCTCCGGGGTGAGCCGCGGGTTCTGGAAGACGTGCCCGCAGGCCCGGCAGCGCTCCAGCACGAAGGTCCCGGGCTTGCCCTGGAGCAGGTCGGGCACCCGCACCCGGACCGACAGCGGCCCCGACCCGCACCACGGGCAGTCGGAGCGCCGCTCCTCGAAGAACCGCCCCGTCCCCGGCGCCAGTTCGGCCCGGTACGCGGCGGCCGCCCCCGGGTTCCGGACCGCGTCCGCGTCCCGGGAGCCGCCCGCCGCCACGGCGGTGCGCAGGGCCGAGCCGAGGGAGCGCACCGGCCGGGCGGCGGTAGCCCGCGCCAGATCGGCGGGCCGCAGCGGGGAACCCGGCCCGCCCAGCACCAGGTACGGCTGGAGCCAGTACAGCCCGGCCGCCGCCGCCCCCCACCGGCCCTGGCGCAGGGCGACGGCGGCCAGCAGCGCCAGCCCGGACAGCTGCGCCGCGGCCAGAGCCCCGGCCGGCAGCCCCTGCGCCCGCAGCTCGGCGGCCCGCCCGGCACCGGCCGCGCTCCCGGCCAGGGGGCCGCAGCTCAGGCCGGGGGCGATGGCCAGCCCCGTCGCCCCGGCGGCGTACTCCTTCAAACGCCGGGTCAGGGCCAGGAGTTCCGCCGGTTCCGGGCCGGGACCCGGCCCGTCCGGGCCCGCCGCCCCGGCCCGCTCCAGCACCTCCTCGGCGACCAGTACCGCGAACCCGGCCCCCCGGCCCTCCCCGAGCCGGTCCGCCCGGTACCGGGCCGGGTCCACCAGCCGCAGCAGCCCCAGCGCCCGCTCCGCCGGCAGGTCCCCCGGCAGCAGGTCCAGCACCCCGAGCCCCTCCCGGGCCGCGTACGCGCAGGCCGCGAGGAAGACGGCCGCGTCCGGTTCCACCCCACGGGCGGTGAGCAGCCGCCACCCGGCGGCCCCCGGCACCCCGGCCGACACGGGCGGGGCGGCCGGCAGCACCGGTACGGCCCGCAGCCGGCGGCCGGCCCGTACGGTGCCCGTACCGAGGGCTGCCAGCAGCACCGCGGAGGTCCAGCGGACCCGGGGGAGCGCGAGCGGCGTCATATCAGCTTCTCCAACCGGTCGGCCGCGGCGGCCGCCCCGCCCGCCGCGGCGAATGAGGCCTGGATCCGCCGGGCGGCCCGGCGGGGGCCGGGATCGTCCAGCACGGCCGTGATCGCGTCCCGCAGTTCCTCGGCCCCCGTACGCCCGAACCGCACCCGGACCCCCGCCCCGGCGGCGGCGACCTGCCGGGCCACGATCGGCTGGTCGTCGCGGATCGGCGCCACCACCAGCGGCAGCCCGTACGCGAGGGCCTCGCAGACCGTGTTGTGGCCGGCGTGGCAGACCACCGCGTCCAGGTGCGGCAGCAGCTCCAGCTGCGGGACGCTCGGCCGCAGCAGCACGTGCCCGGGCACCTCCCCGACCAGCGCGGCGGGCGCCGCCAGCACCAGCTGCACCTCCCGCGCGAGCCGCTCGGCCGCACCCAGCACCGCCCGGTAGAACCGGGAGCCCGCCTCCTGGTTGAGGGTGCCCAGCGACACCAGCACCCGCCGCCGGCCCGGGTCCAGCCGCCGCCAGGGGAACCCGGGCGCGGCAGGCCGGGCCCCGAAGGCCGGGCCGACGTACGCGTGGTGCGCAGTGCGGACGGCGCCGGGTCCCAGCAGCTCCGGCGTCGAGAAGACCAGCACCAGCAGCTCGGAGAAGCGCGGGTCCCACCCCCCGCCGGTACCGCCGGCCTCCCCGAACTCCGCCGCCAGCCCCGCGACCTGATCCGCCACCCACTCCCCGACCTTGGGGAAACCGGCGAACGGGTCGGTCAGTTCGGCCGAGGTGCTGGCCGAGGTCACCCACGGCACCCCGAGCCGGCGCGCGGCCAGCGGACCCGCCAGGGCCTGCTGGTCGCAGACCACCACGTCCGGCGCGAAGGCCCGCACCGCCCTGGTCACCCCGGGCACCATCGCCCGGGCCAGCGGGACCAGCGCCTCCTCCCACAGGAACCGCAGCGCGCCGACCCCGCGCAGGTCGCGCCAGCGCTCGTGCAGCGCGGCGTACCCGCCGTCGGCGTCCTCCCCGGCGGGCAGGACCCGCGCCGACGGGGGCAGCAGCCGGGCCAGCGCGGCGGCCGGCCCGGTCCAGGCGACCTCATGGCCCCGCGAGGCCAGTTCGGCCCCGACGGCCACGGTCGGGTTGACGTGCCCCGCCAGCGGCGGCACCGCGAACAGCACCCTCACGGGACCAGAGCTCCCGCCCGCGGCAGGACCGCCGCCGCCCCGGACACGGCGGCCGCCGCCGTCGCGTCGAGATGGGCCAGGACGGAGTCACGCAGCACCCCACTGCTCTCCTTGAGGACGTCGTGCCCCAGCCCCGGCAGGATCCGCAGCCCGGCCCGCGGCGCGTGGCGGGCCAGTTCCCGGGCCCCCGGCACCAGTTCGGAGTGCTCCCCGCAGACGACCAGCGCCGGGCAGCGCAGCCGGGCGTAGTCGGCAGGGGCGAAGGGGCGGCTCCCGGCGACGTCGTCGATCAGGGAGGTGCGGTTGAGCAGGTCGTCGGCGATGGCCGTCAGGTGCGCCGCCTTGCGCAGGCGCAGCCCGAGCAGTTCCGCGGGCACCGGGCTGTCCTCCAGGCTCAGCGCGGCCGCCGACAGGGTGTCCACCATGTTCTCCACCCACGCCCCGCTCAGCGGCGGTTCCAGGAGGGTGAGGCCGGTGACCAGGTCGGGCCGGGCCAGCGCGGCGTGCAGGGCCAGGGTGGCGCCGTAACTGTTGCCGACCAGGTGCACGGGGCGCCGGCCCAGGCCCAGCGCGCCGAGCAGCCCGAACAGGTCCCGTACGGCGGTGCGGCTGTCGTAGCCGCCGGCCGGGCGCTCGGTGCGGCCGTGGCCGCGCAGGTCGTACAGCAGCACCTCGTGCCCGGCCCGGGCGACCGGCAGGGCCACCGGGCAGTAGAAGGAGGACAGGTTGTCGACGACCAGGCCGTGCAGGAACACCACCAGGGGCCGGCCGGAACCGGCCGCGGCCGCCGCCGGGGCCGCCGGGGCCGCCGGGAGGCGCTGGACGTGGAAGCGCAGGGAGCCCGCGCGGACGAAGGCCACGGCGGGCTCAGCCGGCCACGGCGGCGGAGGAGACACCGGTCCCCGGCCCGCCACGGGCGAGGGAGGCGTGCGTGATCCGCCCGATGTGGGTGACGAGTTCACCGACGGACATCGCGAGGATCGCGTCCATGTCCTTCTCCGCGAGGAAGCCCATCAGGTCCACCCCGGCGCCGTAGCGGTGGTGCAGCGCCTCGGCGAGCGCGACGAACTCGATGCTCTCCAGGGCGAGGTCCTCGTTGAACGTCGTCTTCATCGTGACCTCGTCCGCGAGCAGGTACTCGTCGCCGACGATCTCCACCAGCATGCCGGTGATCTCGGCGAGGATGTCATTTCCCATGGCGTGTCTCCGTGAGGTGGAAGGGTCCGGTGGACGGTGTGCCGTCGCAGGTCCACGCGACGACGTGGCCCGGCGGGGAGGATCCGAGCAGGGTGGTGCGCACCGGGTGGGGGCGGCCGTCCGGGGACCGCACCAGCAGGCAGCCGTCCCCGGAGAACGGGTCGCCGTCCGGATCGGCGGACACCCGCCATGCGCGCGGACGGCCGCCCAGCCCGCTGCCCTCCGCCTTGGCCGCGGCCTCCTTGGCGCACCACAGGGCGGTCAGCGCGGCCGGCAGGCCGCCCGCGCCCCGGGGGCCGCCCCAGGTGCCGGACAGGGCCTCGGCGAGGGCGAGTTCCCCCGGCCCGAGGGCGACGCGGACCAGGGCGTCCGGGTCGGCGGCCACCGGCTCCACGTCGATGCCCACCGCCCGGCCGGGGTGGGCGAGGGCGACGGCGATCCGGTCCTTGTGGGAGATCGTCAGCCGGAACCCGGAGGCGAGCGGCCCCAGCGCCAGCGGGCGGCCCGCCGGATCGTTGCCGACCGGTACCTCCGCCGGGAACACCGGTCCGGCGCCGCCGTCCCACAGCAGCTGCCGCAGCGCGTCCTTGGCCGCGATCCGGCCGAGCAGCCAGGGCCCCCTCGCGCGCGGCGCGAGCCGCTCGTACGCCGCCCGTTCGGCGGCGCCCAGGTAGCGGCGCATCACCAGCTCCTGCGAGGCGGGGTCGCTCCAGCGCCTGCGGGCCAGGCACCAGCCACCGGGCTGCGGTTCGCCGATCCCGCACACCTCGGGGGTGAACTTCATCGGCCAGACGCGTTCGTCGGCCCCGAACCGGCGGTAGGTCCACCCCTCGACGCGCGCCCACACCGAGCCGTCCGGCCGGCGCAGCTCGACGTCCCCGCGCACGGTGACGTCCTGGACCTCCCGGACCCGGGCCGTGGCCCGGACGAGCCCGTCCGGGGCCGGCGGCGGCCCGTAGAAGCGGACGCGGTCCACGGTGGCGGGGAACACCAGCCGGTCCACGGGCAGGATCAGCTGCATCCAGTGCCCGAACAGCTGCCCCGCCGCGTCGAGCAGGGCTCCCGGGTCGGGGAGCGCCCTCAGCACCCCCTCGATCCCGTCCGAGCCCACGGTCCGCACCTCGTGCACTCCGGCGAAGCGCGGGCCGTGGAACATCCACCGGTCCCGGTAGAGGGCGGCGGCGCTGACCGGGGCGGGCCGCGGGTCGCGCAGCGGGGCCCGGTCGGGGGCGGGCGGCGCCCCGTACCGTTCGCCGAGCAGGACGACCACCGAGGCGTACTCCCCGATCGCCACCCGGAACCGTCCGGGGGCCTCGTGGCGGACCAGGACCTCGACGTCCAGGGCCGGTTCGACGGGCAGCCAGCGCAGGGCGCGGACGTCCTCGTAACCGGTCACCGCCAGACCCGGGGGCGCGTACCGGCGGGCGGCGTCGGCCGCCAGCTCCAGCATGGTGGTCATCGGCACGACCGGGAACCGGTCGGAGTCCTCGGGCCAGCCGTCGGGCTGGAGGTACACGCAGTGGTCCCGTACGCCGGGCAGCGCGGCGAGCGAGAGCCGCAGGGTGTACTTCCCCGTGGCCCTCCCCGCACCGCCGGGGCCGGCCCCCGTGCCGTGTCGTGTCCCGTGCTCCGCGCCGGATCCCGTGCCGCTGCCTGCGGCGGACCCGGTGCCGTGCTGCGCGCCCGGGCCGGTACCCGGTCCCCGACCGGGCTCCGGGGCCGTGCGGGACCCGGGGACCTGGCCCGTGCCGGGGCGTGCGCCGCCCACCGTGCCGGACCCCGCGCCGGATCCCGTGCCGGCCACCGTGCCGGACTCCGTGCCGTGGCCTGCGGCGGACCCGGTGTCGTGCTGCGCGCCCGGGCCGGTACCCGGTCCCCGCCGAGGCTCCGGGGCCGTGCCGGACGCGGGGACCGCCCCGGGCGGATCCGGCGGGCCGGCGGCCGTCCACGCCTCGGCGACGCTGCGCGCGGCTGAACGGGCGTCGTCGAGCACCGCGTCGAGGGCGGACAGCAGGACCGGACGGACCCGCGCGACGTCGGCGGTCGGACCGGCGCCGGGGGCGGAGCCCGCGGTGAGCAGTCCGCTCAGGGATTCCCGGGCCGCGTCCCCGAGCCGGACCAGCGGCGACCCGAGGTCCAGGCGCATCCCGCGCGCCCCCGCCCCTCCGGGGCCACCGGCGCCGGCCCCGACCCCGGCCCGCGCCACCGGCGCACCGGATCCGGTTCGGGCTGTCGGGCTACTGTTCCCGTCCGGCGCTGTCGGCGTACCGTCCCCTGGCTGGGCCGTACGCGTACCGGCGCCGGGCTCGGCCGTCGGCGTACCGGATCCGGCCTGCGCCGTCGGGGAACTGACCCCGGCCCGCGCCGTCGGCGTACCGCCCCCGGCCCGCGGTGTCCGCGCTGTGGCATCCGCCCGCGCAGCGGCAGCGGCAGCGGTGGTGCCGTCCGCCAGGAGTTCCCAGCGCGGTGCGTGGCCCTCCGCCCAGAGCGCGGCGCAGGTGCGGGTCAGCGAGGCCAGGCCGGGCAGGCGGGGGGAGGAGACGGCGACCGCCAGGTGGGGCCGGTCGCGGAGGGTGTCCTCGACGAAGCCCGGCAGGCTGCCGGGGCCCAGCGTCACGAAGCTGCGGACGCCCTGCTCCTCGTACAGGCGCAGGGTCAGCTCGCGGAAGCGCACCGGCTCCAGCAGGTGGCGCACCACCAGCTCCCGTACGTCCTCCGGGGCGGCGGGGAACGGCGCGCAGCTGGTGGCCGACCACACCGGCACCGAGCCCGGCCCCACCGGCAGTCGGCCGAACGCGGCCCGGACCTGGCCGAGGTAGGGCTCCCACATCGGGGTGTGGAATCCCGAGCGGAACGGCAGCTCCTGGCCAAGGACACCCTCGCCGCGCAGCCGGGCGACCGCGGCCGCCACCTGCTCCGGGTCGCCGCAGACGACCGACTGGTGCGGGCAGTTGTCGTGGCTGACCACCACCCCCTCCAGTCCGTGCAGCGCGGCCCGCGCCCGCCCCGCGCCGCAGCCCAGCGCCGCGTACACCAGGTCGGGGACCTTGAGGGAGCCCGGCCGCAGCGAGTCGAGGAAGGCGTCGGCCGCGTCCTCGGGGTACATGCCGGCGGCGACCATCGCCGCCCACTCGCCCAGGCTGTGGCCCGCCAGCACGTCGGCGCCGATCCCGAGCGCGGGCAGCACCCGGGCGTGGAAGCGGCCCGTCGCGATGGCGTCCAGGGCCCGTTCGACCAGCGAGCCGCCCCGGGTCAGGCGCGGCCGCTCCATGCCCAGCCGGTCCGCGACGTCGTCCAGCACCGGGGCGAACTCCGGCTCCAGACCCGGGAACAGGAACGCCACCCGCCCGCCCAGCGGTCCGGGGCTGAACCACACGTCCCCGCGACCCCGCCAGGGCCGCCCCCGGGCCACCGCCTTCGCGGCCAGCGCGAGCCGCTGCGGGGTCGGCCCGGCCACCGCGACCCGGCAGGGCCCCTCCCCGCCGGACACCGGCGAGGGCGCGGCCAGCAGGGCCGACAGCTCCGCCGGGGTGTCCGCCGCCAGCAGCAGTACGCCGCCCCCCGCGCCCGCCCCCACGGGCACGGCGGACGCGCCGCCCAGCGGCAGGAACCGGCGCACCGGGGGAGCCGCCCGCCCGGTGGCCGGAGCCTCCTCCAGCACCACGTGCGCGTTGATCCCGCCGAAGCCGAACGCGTTGACCCCGGCCCGGCGCGGCGCCGGGCCGCGTTCCCACGGCTCGGCGGACGTCACCGGCCGCATCCGGGTCGCGGCCAGCTCCGGACGCGGCTCCTCCAGGTGCAGCGTCGGCGGCAGCACCCCCTCGTGCACCGCCAGCGCGGCCTTGATCAGCCCGGCCATCCCGGAGGCCTGCATGGTGTGCCCGAGTGCCGACTTCACCGACCCGAAACCGATCCCGGGCCCCGCCGCCGTCCCGGGCGGCCCGAACACCCGCGCCAGGGTGTCCAGTTCGGCGGCGTCCCCCACCGGGGTGCCGGTACCGTGCGCCTCCAGCAGCCCCAGTGCCCCCGGCGCCCGCGGGTCCAGCCCGGCGTCCTGCCAGGCCCGTTCCAGCGCCCGGACCTGGCCGGCGACGAGCGGGCTCATCAGGCTCGCCGCCCGGCCGTCCCCGGCCACCCCCGTCCCCCGGACCACCGCGTACACCCGGTCCCCGTCCCGCTGCGCGTCCGCGAGCCGCTTCAGCAGCACCACCCCGGTGCCCTCGGACAGCAGCGTCCCGTCGGCCGCCCGGTCGAAGGGCCGGATCCGCTCGCTCGGGCTCAGCGCCCGCAGCTGCGTGAACACGCTCCACAGCGTGGCGATGTGACAGTGGTGCACGGCCCCCGCGACCACCGCGTCGCAGCGGCCGGACGCCAGCAGCCCGACCGCCTGGTCCACGGCCAGCAGCGAGGAGGCGCAGGCCGCGTCCAGGGTGTACGCGGGGCCCCGGAAGTCCAGCCGGTTCGCGGTCCGGGCGGCGGTGAAGCTCGGCACCAGACCGATCGATGACTCCGGCCGCTCCGGCCCCAGCGCCTCCTGGAACGCGGACCGCACCTGCGCGATCCGCCGCTCGCCCAGCTCGGGCGCCAGCTCCCGCAGGGTCTGCGCCAACTGGTGGGCCGTACGCACCCGCTGGTCCAGCCGGGCCGTCGCCACCCCCATGAACCCGCCGCGCCCCAGCACCACCCCGATCCGCGACCGGTCGGCCGGCAGCCGCTCCTCGCCGCCCGCGTCCGCGACGGCCTCGGCCGTCGCCCGCAGGGCCAGCAGCTGGTCCGGCTCCGCCCCCTCCACGGCCGCCGGCATGATCCCGAACCGGGTCGGGTCGAAGCCGGCCAGGCCGTCGACGAAGCCGCCGCGACGGCAGTAGAACCGGTCGCCGGCCACCGGACCGGAGGCCGCGTCCGGGTCGTAGTACACCTGCGGGTCCCAGCGCTCCGGCGGCACCTCGCCGATGCAGTCCGCACCGGAGAGGAGGTTGCGCCGGTACGCCGCCAGGTCCCCGGCTCCGGGGAACACCGCGCCCATCCCGACGACCGCCGCGTCGGTCGGACGCGGGCCGCGTCCCGTCCGCTCACTCATCGCCCCGCCCCTCCTGCGCGGCGGCCGCCAGGACCACCTGTACGTCGTCCCCGTCCGCGAGTTCGGCGAGGAACGCGGCGGCCCCGGCCTCCGGCGCGATCAGCGGGATCCCGCGCCGGGCGTACGCCCGCTCCAGCTCCGGGGTGACCATTCCGCCCGCCTCCGCCGCCCAGGGCCCCCAGTCCACGGACAGCACGCGGCCCGGGAAGGACTCCGCCCAGGTGTGCGCGAGCGTGTCGAGGGCGTCGTTCGCGGCGGCGTAGTCGGCCTGGCCCCGGTTGCCGTACACCCCGGCGACGCTCCCGAACAGGGCCAGGAACCGGGGCGCGGGGCACCGCCCGTGCTCGGCGGCCGCGGCCGCCAGGTGCCGGGCGCCGGCCACCTTCACGGCGAACACCTCCGCGAAGTCCGCCGCCCGCTTCTCCCGCAGCAGCCCGTCCCGCAGCACTCCCGCGCCGTGCACGATCCCGTCGAGCCGGCCGTGCCGGGCGCGTACGTCGGCCACGACGGCTCGTACGGCTTCCCCGTCGGTGACGTCGGCGCGGTGGTAGCGGACCGAGGCCGCCTCCGAGGCGAGGCCGTCCAGCGCGGCCCGCACCTCCCGCGCGGCGAGGATCCGCGAGGCGGCCGCCTCGATCTCGGCCGGGGTGCGCAGCCCCGAGGCGATCAGTGCCGCCCGCAGCGCCACCCGGTCCCGGGCCTGCCCGAACGCGTCGTCCCCGGGCGGAGGTTCGGGCGTACGGCCCAGCAGCTCGACGTGGCAGCCGGTGGCGCGGGCCAGGGCGAGGGCGGTACGGGCGGTGATCCCGCGGGCCCCGCCGGTGAGCAGCACCACCGCGTCCGGGCCGAGCGGCAGGCCCCGCCCGGACGCCGCCCGCGCGGCGGGCACGGCCCGGCGGGCGGTGCGGGTGCCGTCCGGGGCGTAGCCGACGGAGGCGCCGTCCCCGTCGGAGGGCCCGCAGGCCAGTTCGGCCAGGAGCAGCCGGGCGGTCTGCTCGGGGTCCTCCTTCGGCTGCACCTCCACGGCGCGGACCAGCGCGGCGGGGAACTCCAGCGCCGCGCTGCGGGCGAACCCGTGCAGCCCGGCCCCCGCCGTCCCGGGCGCGGTGACCAGCAGCAGCCGCCCCGTCCCGGCCGCCAGGGACTGCCGCAGCCCCTCGAAGGCCCCGGGCAGCACCGGCTCGGCCGCGGCCCGCAGCGCGGACAGGTCGACGATCCCGTCGAACCCGGCCTCCGCCCCGGCGAGGAGCCGCACCTCACCGCCCCGCTCGCGCAGCGCCCCGCCGAGGGCGGACGCCAGACCCCCGCCGTCCTCGACGATCCCGATCCGCAGGCCCCGCAGCGCCTTCGGGTCCCCGGCGGCCGCCGCCAGGGGCACCGCCGCCACCCGCAGCCGCGCGAGCGGCGCCGGTGCCGCCCGGGGTTCCGGCTCCGGTTCGGGTACCGGGGCGGTGGCGGGGCGGGGGGCGGCGCGGGTGACGATCCAGTCCACGATTCCGCGCAGGGTCTTGATCCGGGACAGCTCCTCGACGGCGGAGCCGGCGGTGCCGCCCGGCTCCTGCGTGAGTCCGATGCGGTCGGCCAGGGCGCCGATGATCTCCACCCGCTTGATGGAGTCGATGGACAGGTCCGCCTCCAGGTCGAGTTCCGGATCGAGCATGTCCCGGGGGTAGCCGGTCCGGGTGTGGACGATCTCCAGGACCGCGTCCATCACCTCCCCGGCCGTACGCGGAGCCCCGGCCTCCGCCGCGACGGGCACGGGCGGCACCTCCACGGCCGGCTCCACGGGCCCGGGGCCGGCGTGGGCGGCGGGCCAGGACGGCACGGCCTCCACCGGACCCGCCGCCCCGCCCCCGGGAAGCGCGGGAGCCGAAGCGCCCAGGTACCCCAGCAGCACGTCCCGCTGCGCCTCGACCAGTTCGCGCGCTCCCCGCAGGTACTCCAGTACCGCCTCCTCGCGCCGGTCCCCGCCCCCCGGGCCCCGTACCGGCGCGGCCGGCTCCACCCGCCGGGCCGGCCGCAGCCCCCCGGCGACCGGCGCCCCGTCGGCCGTGCGCACCAGGTGCCCGTCCACCAGCCAGCCCGGCCGGCCCGGCGCCCGCTCGGGCAGCCGCCGGGTCCGGCCCCGGAACAGCGCCTCCGGCTCCACCGGGACCCCGGCCGCGGCCAGTTCGGCCAGTGCCGTCACCAGCCGGACCAGCCCGTGCCCGCCCGGCACGTCCAGCGGCACCACCGTGTGCGGGCGGTCCCCGAGGATCCGGCCGACCAGTCCCGACAGCACCCGCCCGGGGCCGGCCTCCACGAAGGTCCGCACCCCGGCCGCGTACATGGCCTCCACCTGCTCCGCGAACCGGACCGGCTCCGCCACCTGCCGGGCCAGCAGCGCCCGTACGCCGTCGGCGTCCGCCGGGTAGGGGCCGGCCGTGGTGTTCGACCAGACCGGTACGGCCGCCCCGGCCAGATCCGTGGCCGCCAGCTCGGCGGCCAGCGCCCCGGCCGCCCCGGCCACCACCGGGCTGTGGAACGCGCAGGCCACCGGGATCGGCTCCGCCGCCAGCCCGGCCTCCCGCAACGCGTCCACGGCCGCGGCGACCGCCGCCGTCGGGCCCGAGACCACGCACTGCCGGGGCGCGTTGTGGTTCGCCACCACGCACCCGGCCCGCTCGACGGCCTCCCGCACCTCCTCCGGGGCCGCCGACACCGCCGCCATCGCCCCCGGATCCGCCCCGGCGGCGGCCAGGATCGCCTCGGCGCGCCGCACGCTCAGCCGCAGCAGGTCCGGCGTGCCGTACGCCCCGGCCGCCCACAGCGCGGTGAGCTCCCCGTACGAGTGCCCGGCCACGCAGTCCGGCCGTACGCCGAGCCGCCCGAGCAGCAGGTGCGCCGCCGCCCCCGCCAGCCCCAGGGCGGGCTGCGCCACCCGGGTGTCGGTGACCGCCGCCCGCCGCGCCGCCCGCCCGCCGGCGCCGAAGGCCGCCGGCGGGAACATCGCCGACACCACCGTCCCCGGCGCCGCGTCCAGCAGCCCGCGCAGCGCGGGGAACGCCGTGAACAGTTCGCCCAGCATGTCCGGGCGCTGACTGCCCTGCCCGGGGAACAGGAACGCCACCCGGCCCGGATCCGCCGTCTCCGCCCGTACGTGGACCCCCGCGCCCGGCTCGAACGCCCGGGCCCGCTCCAGCCGGACGGACAGCTCCCGCGTGTCGGAGGCCACCACGGCGACCCGCACCGGGCCCGACCCCGACGCGGCGGCCTCCGCCGCCAGGTCCCGCAGGCTCCACGGCCGCCCGGCCGCGTCGTTCTCCTCCAGCCGGGCGGCCAGCCGCGCCATCACCCGGCCCGCCGCCCGCCGGTCCTCGCCCCGGAAGCAGAACAGCTCGGCCGGCCACTCCTCCAGCCCGTGCGCCGGCTCGTCGGCACCGGCGTAACCGGCCAGCACCGCGTGGTAGTTGGTGCCGCCGAACCCGAACGCGCTCACCCCCGCGATCCGCCGCCGCGCCGGCTGCGCCCAGGGCCGGGCCCGCTCGTCGAAGAAGAACGGGCTGCTCGCCTCCTCCCAGGCCGGGTTGGGCGCCTCGACGTGCAGGGTGGGCGGCCGGACGCCCGCGTGCACCGCCCGCGCCGCCTTGATCAGCCCGGCCAGCCCGGCCGCGCACTTGGTGTGCCCGAGCTGCGACTTCACCGAGCCCAGGGCGCAGGACCCCGGCGCGGCACCCGAGGCGGTGAACAGCTCCGTCAGCACCGCCAGTTCGGTGCTGTCGCCGACCACCGTGCCGGTGCCGTGCGCCTCGACCAGTCCCACTTCGGCGGGGGAGATCCCGGCCCGGGCGTAGGCCCGTTCCAGTGCCCGCCGCTGGCCCTCGGGCCGGGGCGCGGTCAGGCCGAGCGAGCGGCCGTCGCTGGCGGAGCCGACCGCCTTGACGACCGCGTACACCCGGTCGCCGTCCCGCTCCGCGTCGGCGAGCCGCTTGAGCACGAGGACGCCCACGCCCTCGCCGAGCGCGATCCCGTCGGCGGCCGCGTCGAAGGGCCGGCAGCGGCCGCCGGGGGAGAGGGCGCGGACCGAGGAGAACATCAGGTAGTCGTTGATCCCGTTGTGCAGGTCCGCGCCACCGCACAGCACCATGTCGCTGTCCCCGTCGCGCAGTTGGCGGCAGGCCAGGTCGAGGGCGGCGAGGGAGGAGGCGCAGGCGGCGTCGACGGTGCAGTTCGCCCCGCCGAGGTCGAGCCGGTTGGCGACCCGACCCGCGATGACGTTCGCGAGCACCCCCGGGAAGGAGTCCTCGGTCAGCCGCGGCAGCTGCTCGTCCAGGCCGTCGGGGACCGAGCCCAGGTAGCCGGGCAGCAGCGACCGCAGCCCGTACGCGCCCGCCAGCTCGGTACCGGCCTCCGCCCCGAAGACCACCGAGGTCCGCGACCGGTCGAACTCCCGCTCCCGCCCGTAGCCGGCGTCCCCGAGGGCCCGCGCGGACATCTCCAGGGCCAGCAGCTGGACCGGCTCGATCCCGGCCAGGGAGGCGGGCGGGATCCCGTGGGCGAGGGCGTCGAAGGGCACCGGGCCGAGGAACCCGCCCCAGCGGGAGGGGGTGCGCTCGCCCGCGCGGGCCGGGTCGGCGTCGTAGTACAGCTCCGGGTCCCAGCGCTCGGCCGGCACCTCGGTCACCGCGTCCGTGCCGTCCAGGATCCGCGCCCAGTAGCCGGCCAGGTCGGGGGAGCCGGGGTAGGCGCAGGCCATCCCCACGACGGCCACGTCGAGCGGGTCCGGCCCCGCCTCCGCCCCCGCGGGCGGGGCCGGGAGCTCGGCGGCCCGCCGCTCCAGGAGCCGGGTCGCCCCCTCGGTCACCTCCGCGTGCAGCGCGGCCACCGTCGTGGTCCCCGAGCGCAGCGTGGCGGCCTGCCCGAGCATGAACAGGCCGTCGGCGTACTGCTGTTCCTCGCCGACCGGTTCCAGGCCGGGCTCGCGGCCGGGAGCCTCCGGGGCGCGCCGCAGCCCCTTGCTCGCGATGCGGAGCCGGCCCAGGTTGAGCCGCTCCAGCTCCTCCCACACCTCGCGCTGCGGGGCGCCGTCCCGCTCCAGCCGCCGCCGCGCCGCCTCGAAGGCCCCGGCGTACGGGGTCGCCGCGCAGCGGGTGGCGTGGCCGGGCGCGGTGTGCAGCAGCACGGTGTCCGCGCACTCCACCGCCGTCCGCTGGAACACCGGCCGGACCGCCCCGCAGGTGACGGCCTCCTCGGTGAACAGGTAGGCGGTGCCCATCAGTACGCCGATCCGCGCGCCCCGTTCCGCCAGCGGCGCGGCGGCCGCGACCGCCATGGCGGCGGAGCGCCCGTCGTGGATCCCGCCCGCGAACAGGACGTCCAGGGACTCCGGTTCGGGGCAGGACAGCAGCAGCCGCTCGACCTGTGCCTCCCAGAGCGGGAACGAGGCGCGCGGCCCCACGTGCCCGCCGCACTCCAGCCCCTCGAACACGAACCGCCGAGCCCCCTCGGTGAGGTACCGCTCCAGCAGGCCGGGCGAGGGCACGTGCAGGTGGGTCCGGATCCCGGCCGCCTCCAGCGGGGCCGCCTGCGCGGGGGTGCCCCCGGCGATCACCGCCCAGGGCGGGCGGGCCCCGGCGACGGCGGCCAGCTGCTCCCGACGCAGCTCCTCCGGGGCGAAGCCCAGCAGGCCCACGCCCCAGGGGCGGTCCCCGAGCCGCTCGGCGGTCTCGGCGAGGAGTCGGCGTACGTCCGGGCCGGCCATCACCGCGAGTGCCAGGTACGGCACTCCGCCCGCGGCGGCCACCGCCTCCGCGAAGCGGGCCCGGTCGCTCACCCGGGTCATCGGCCCCTGGGCGACGGACAGCGCGCGCTCCAGCGGCCGGGCCCGTACGGCGGCCTCCAGATGCCCGGTGACGGCCGCCCGCACGGCCCGGAGCACCCCGCCGGTGGTGCGGTGGCGGGCGGCCAGCCGGGCGGCGAAGGCCCCGTCCTGGCCGACCGGCAGCAGCTGCGCCCGCAGGTCACGGGCGCCGAGCAGGGCGGAAACCGGCCCTGCGGGGGGTGCGGGCAGGTCGGGGCGGGTGAACACCCGGTACCCGTCGACCAGTCGGGTTTCGGAGCCGTCCATGGCACGGAGGGCGGCGGCGACTTCGGCGGGCAGAGCCGGCTCCGCTTCCGCGGTCAGGGCGAGTTGCGCGTCGAGCACCACCCCGGCGGCCCCGCCCGCCACGGCCGCGGCCGCCGTGTGCGGCCCGATCCCGCCGAGGGCCAGTACGGGCACTCCGGGCCCGGAGTCCGCCAGGAGCTGCTGGAGCAGTACGAAGGTGGTGGCCCCGCCCACCCGGCCCCCGGCCTCGTGGCCCTTCGCGACCAGTGCGGACGCCCCGGCGGCGACGGCAGCGGCGGCCTCGGCCCGGCCGGTGACCTCCGCCCAGACCCGGGGCCGGCCGGGCGCCGCGGCCCAGGCGGCCACCTCCTCGCGGGTGTGGGCGGCCGGGTCGGCCAGCAGCACGGTGTCCACCTCGGGCGGCAGTCCGCCGGGCCCGGTCGGGCACCCCGGGGGCACCCGCACCCCGTACCCGCCGCCGCCGCTCCCGCCCGAGCCGCCCCCGCTCCCCGTCCGGCGGGCCAGCTCGGCGAAGGCGCGCCGCGCGGCGGCGGGGTCGCGGCCGAGGTCGAGCAGGCCGAGGGAACCGGCGCGTTCGGCCGCGGTGACGAGCGCCGGGTTCGGCTCCTCGAACGGACTGACGGCGACGACCAGTTCACGGGCGGCGGCGGACTGCGGGTGCGGGAGGGTCACGAGCGCTCCTCTTCCGGTGCTGTTTCCAGTGCTGTGTGACATGGCGCAGTACGGGGCGGAAGAACGGGTGGTTGCGATGAGGTGAAGGCGGCGCCGGGCCTGGGTCCGACCGCGGTGCGGGCGGCGCGACCGGCTTGAACCGTGGTCAAACTCCCGGACGCCGCGATGCATCGTGCGGGGGGCGCCCCGCACTGTCAACAGCCTTACGGAATACGTGCCTTCGCCCCGCCCGAAGCTCCGGCGCACCCGCCCCCCGCCCCGGCCGCGCCAACCGCGAGCCCCCGCCCGGCCGCTGGCCTGCGCCTTTCCCGGCCGGGCGGGCGGGCCCCGCGCACGGGACGGCGTACGCAGTCCGGCCTGGCTCATGCCGCCCGTGCACGTCTTTCCGCCGATCCGGTATGGAGCCGTCCGCGGACCCGGCGGCAGTTGTTCATCCACCAGCCCTTACAGGTCCATGCCCACGCCGTTACCGTCCGCTCATGACCCCCACCCTCGCGCAACTCCGCTACCTCGTCGCCGTCGCCGACTGCCGGTCCATCACCGGCGCGGCCGCCTCGGTCTTCGTCGCGCAGTCGGCCCTGTCCCGGGCGGTCCAGGCCATGGAACGGGACCTGGGAGTCGAACTGCTGGCGCGCCGGGGAAGGGGGGTGGACCTCACGCCGGAGGGGGCCCGGGTCGTCCGGCTGGCCCGTACCGTGCTCAACGCGGTCGAAGCCATCGACGACATCGGCACCCCGCACGGCAAGGACGCGCGGGCCGCCTTCACCCTCGCCACCACCCCGACGCTCGCGCTCGACCTGGCCACCGACCTGATCGCCGGCTTCGGCGGCCGCCACCCCGGGGTCGAGGTCCGGCTCCAGAAGCACGACAGCCGCGAGGCCCTCGTCGAGGAACTCACCCAGGGACGGGCCGAACTGGCCCTGGTCGACCTGCCCGTCGACAAGGAGCTGTCCACGCACTTCATCCAGGAGCGCGAGGTGGTGCTGATCTCGCCGATCGGCACCCGGCTGCCGAGCCCCGTCCCCCTGCGCATGCTCGACGGCCTCCCCATGGTCCTGCCCACCCCCGGAACCGGCCGCCGCACCGAGATGGAGGCCATGTTCAGCTGCATGGGCGTCCGCCCCGTGCCCTCCCTGGAGGTCGACGAACGCCTCGCCTGGGTGACGGGCGTGACCGACGGCCGGGGCTCCCTCATCTGGTACCGGGACGTGGTGGCCAGGGCCTTCGGCAGCAGGGCCGAGATCCGCTCCTTCACCCCGGCCCTGCTGCGCCCGGTCGGCATCGCCCACGCCCGCCGCCCGCTCAGCCGGGCGGCCCGCGCCTTCATCGCCCACGCCGGCCGCAAGGCACCGGTACGGGAACCGGAGCGCTGAGGTCGGAACGCCGGGCCCGGAGCCCATGCCGGGACGGCATTGAACGATGCTCGAACGGGGGCTCCCGGGGGCTGGTGTTGCCCCGCTCCGCCGCCTCACATGGTCCGCATGCCCAGACTCCTGACACCCCCCGGGGCCGCCGCCCTCGCGACCGCCGCCCTGTCCGCGCTCCTGCCCGCCGTGGCCTGGACGGCGGCCGCCACCGCCTCCCCGGCACCGGCCGCCACCCGGGCCGTCGCCCCGGCCCCCGAGAAGAAGTGCACCCTGCCCGGCGGCATGACCGAGATCAGCGGCCTCGCGATGAGCCGCAGACACCCCGGCGTCTTCTACGCCGTCAACGACAGCGGCAACACCAACCAGGTCTTCGCCGTCGACTGCACCGGCGCCACCGGAGTGCTCAGGGCCACCCTCACCGTCTCGGGCGTCGGCAACACCGACTGGGAGGGCCTGGCGATCGGCAAGGACGCCACGGGCGGCCCGGCCGTCCTGGTCGGCGACATCGGCGACAACTTCGCGGGCCGCGCGGAGATCACCGTGCACAGCTTCCCCGAGCCCGAGCGGCTCGCCGACGCCACGGTCGCCCCGGTGACGTACCGCTTCGCCTACGCCGACGGCAGGCACGACGCCGAATCCCTGCTCGCAGACCCCGCGACCGGCCGGATCCTCGTCGCCAGCAAGCTGATCGGCGCCGCCGGGCAGCTCTACCAGGCCCCGCTCCCGCCGGTCACCGGCCAGGTCAACACCCTCACCGCCGTCCGGCCCGGCCCGGTCTTCGCCACGGACGGCGCCTTCTCCCCGACCGGAGCCTCGTACACCCTGCGCAGCGGAGGCCCGCTGGGCGCCAACACGGCCTCGGTCTACGACACCTCGGGCACCAAACTCGCGGACGTGCCCCTGCCCGCCCAGTCCCAGGGCGAGACGGTGACGTACGCGGACTGCGCGCACCTGCTGGTCGGCTCGGAGAACGACCCCCAGATCTGGCAGGTCGCCCTCCCCCCGGAAGCCACCCCGGGCTGCGGCACCACACCCACCCCTACGCCCACCCCTACGCCCACACCGACGCCGACCCCGACGCCGACCCCGACGCCCACCCCCACACCCGGTGACCTGAAGCTGGCCGACCCGGGCCCCCGGTCGTGCCGGTTCAACCAGGCCTGCACCGTCCAGCTCACCGCCACCGGCGGAAAGCCGCCCCTGCGCTTCGCCGCCTCCGGCCTGCCCTGGGGCCTGACCCTGGACGGCGGCTCCGGCAGGATCACCGGCAAGCCCTGGAGCGTCGGCCCCGCCCAGGTCACCGTCACCGCGACCGACTCCGCCGGGGCGAGCGCGGGTACGTCCTTCACCCTCACCGTCACCTGGTTCTGAGCCGGGGGTCAGCCGTAGTGCTTCCAGGGCGCCGGCCCGTCGCCGTGGTAGTGCCCGTACCCGAGCTCGTTCATCGGGTACGGCCGGAACCCTTCCACCGTCCGGGGATCGCCCGCCAGGAAGGCCCGTACGATCCGGTCCGCCTGGTGGGCGGGGTCCTCGTCGGTGACCGCCGTCTTCATGCCGAACTCCTCGGCGCGCCCGTACCGGCCCTCCGGATCCCGCTCGTCGCGGAAGAAGTAGACCAGCACCTGCTCGGGGTGCTTCGGGTCGGTCCACACATGGCCGAGCTCGCACGACCAGCCCTCCAGCCACCCGGTCTCGCGGCGCAGCCCGTCGAGGACCAGCCGCGAGACCGTCTGGGCCGGCCACTCCCAGCCGCCGTCCCGGCGGGCGCGCTCCAGCTCGGCGTCGTACTGGGCGGCGTCGAAGCGGTAATCGGGGAGCTCGGGAACCCCCTCCTCGGCCGTGCTCCAGGTCCACACGACCGTGTCGCCGTCGCGCCGCAGCGTGAGGTGCAGCAGGTCGTGGCAACCGCACCACTTCTCCGCGAAGTCCACCCGATGCGGCCTGTCGCCCACCGACAAGGGGCCGTCGGGCAGCAGCCAGTCCCGGGGGCTGCCGCACCGGGCGCCGTAGTCCGCGTCGTCGAAGGCCTCCTCGATCACGTCCACCCCGTCGATCAGCGGGCGCACCTCCAGATCCTCGTAGGGCCCGAGCCCCGGCTCGTTCCTGACGCACAGCCGCAGGACGTTCAATTTCGTGGTCATCACGCCAGGCTGACGCCCCGCCGCCCCGCATGTCACACGGTTTTGGCGGCCGCCCGCGTGACGTATAGTTGATCTCGCACCCGCCGCCGCGGAACACGGCGAACGGGACGATGCGTTGGTGGTCCAAGGAAAGACACCCCACTTCCCGTGGGGGAATGCAGGTGCAAGGCCTGCCCAGCGCTCTGACAAGGCCCCGGCCTCCTCACGGAGACCGGGGCCTTTTGTCGCGTCGGGCAGGACCCGCCGCTAACCCCGGACGGCCACGTCGAGTCCGACCGTGTAGTGCTCCCGCAGCAGGCCGTCGGGGAAGAGGGCCAGCAGACGGGCGCGTTCGGCTTCCAGGAAGGCTTCCGTACCCGGCTCGCCCACCAGGAAGAGCGAGTGCGTCGAGAGCTTCCCGAGGTGCGTCCCGACGGGCACGGGGCGCGACCAGCGCAGCCGGCGCGTGGTGAATTCCAGGCCGGGCAGCGAGCGGGCCGGCTCGTTGACGTACCAGCCGGGGCCGAAGTGCTTCTCGATGCGCGCCTGCTGGTCGGCGATCCACTCCACGTCCGTGTCGGGGTCGTTGGACCAGACGGCCAGCGCGCCCCCCGGCCGCAGGACGCGCAGGGCCTCCGGGCCGGCGAGGGCCGGGTCCGTCCAGTGCCAGGACTGCGCGTAGGTCAGCAGGTCGGTGCCCGCCGTGGCCAGCGGCAGCCGGTCCCCGTCCCCGCGGACCAGCGGGATCCCCGGGTTGCGGCGGCGGAACTCGGCGGCCATGCCCTCCGAGGGTTCCACCGCGAGCACCCGGGCCCCGCGGGCGTGCAGGAGCGCGCTCGCGATCCCCGTCCCCGCGCCGACGTCGGCGACGCGGGCTCCGGCCTGCGGGAACCCGGCCAGCTCCTCGACGGCGTCGAACAGCGCGGCCGGATAGGAGGGCCGGTGATCGGCGTAGCGCGCCGCCGCGGAACCGAACGAACGAGCACGGGATCCGGTCGTCATACCGTCCATCATGGACGGCCGGTCAAGGGGGCACCGGAGGCCGGACGGCCCGGCGGCCGGGATCAGTCGACCTGGAGCTCGCCCATCCGGCTCCAGCCGGTGGCTCCCGCGATGGTGGTGCTGACGATGTCGGGCGTACGGGCGACCAGCGGACGCATGGTCTCCAGGGCCTTGGTGAAGTGCTCGGAGGTGACGTGGGCTTCGGCCGCGTCGTCCTGGAACGCCTCGACCAGGACGTAGGTGTCCGGCTCCTCCAGGCTGCGGGACCACTCGAACCACAGGTTGCCGGGTTCGGCACGGGTCGCGCGGGTGAACTCCGCGACCTTCTCCGGCCACTGGTCCACGTGTTCGGGCTTGACGGCGAATTTCACCACAATGAAGATCATTCAGCCATTGTAGGCACGGGCCCGGCGGCGGCCCGCCGCCGCCCGGTCAGGGCGACTCCTGGAGGTAGGCGGCGATCAGCGCCAGGTCGTCGGCGATGCCCACCACGTCCTCCGGGTCGGCCGTCGGGGTCATCGCCCCGGTGACGCCCGCGTAGAAGGTGTCGAAGCGCCCGCCGCCCTTGTCCAGGTAGCCGGCGATGGTGATGGCGCCCACCGAGAGCCGGTCGTTGAGGAGGTCGCCGCCGACGGCCGCGCCGGTCTTCGCGAACACCTTGCCGCGCGCGGGACAGTCCCGGCAGTTCTGCGCGAGCAGCCCGTCGACGCCGAGGATGGGCAGCGCCTCCCGGAACCGCCGCGCGTCCGGGGTGCCCTGCCAGTACGCCAGCATCTGCACCAGAGCCCTGGGCGTGACCCGGTCGGCGGGGTTGCCGCCCCGCCCGTCCATCAGCGCCACCTGCTCGCGGTCGACGCCCGCCCGGTCCAGGAAGGCGGCGAGCACCGGGAAGCCGTCGGCGCACCGGCGGCTGCCGGTGGTGACGGCCAGCAGGCAGACGTCCAGGTTGGCTCCGAGGTTGTGGCTCACCTTCAGGATCAGCTTCGCGTACTGCTCGTACGGGGGAGAGGTGTACGCGGCCACGCGCGGCCGGCCCGCGTAGTCGCGCGGCAGCCGCGCGACCGGATTGGGCCCCGTCGAGGCGGCCGTGACCTCCACCCCGGCCCGGCCGAGCGCCTCGATCAGCGCCGTCCGGCCGAAGGCGGCCGGGTCCGTGACGGGGGAGGTGCGCAGCAGCGGCCGGGCGTCCGCGGCGATGGTGCCCGACAGCCGGATGCGGGTCCCGCCCTCGGAGGCCGTCACCGTGATGTCCGTCGGCTCGCCCGCGGCGGCGGTCTTCACCGTCGACGTGACCTCGTACGGGGCCACCTGGGGCCGCCAGTCCAGCCGGGCGTCCGCGCCCGCCCGGTCCCCGGGGCTGGTCAGCAGGTCGATGAGGTTGTCGTTGACGATGAGCGGGGTCGGTACGGGGTCGAGCTCCGGGTCGGGGGCGAACAGCCGGCTGTCGACGATCACGTCGCCCTCGACACGGGTGACGCCGGCCGCGCGGACCTGCCGGGCGAGCCCGTCGATCCCGGCGAGGGGGTTCTCCGGGGTGAGGGTCGCGCCGGGGAAGTCGTTGGCGTAGGTGTGGTCGAGGTCCGTGTACGCGACCGTCCCGTCGGGCCGGGTCCGGCCGCCGAGGGTGAGGTCGCCCTGCGCGACGAGGTCGAGGTCGCCGGTCAGGGTGGAACCGGCGCGCTGCCCGACCGCGTAGAGGGGGGTCACGAACCGGTGGTCCGGGCCGAGGGTCCGCCAGGTGGCGGAGACGGGGAACAGCTTCGCGGTGGACCCGGGGATGAAGAACTGCCCGGGGAACATGCCGTGCAGCTCCCGGCCGTCACCCGGCTCCGTCTGCAGCAGCCCCCACTGGGCGTGTCGGTACTCGGGTTTGCGCATGATCTCCGTGATGCGCGGGTCGAGACCGTCCCCGGAGGGGGACGGCGCGGGCGACGGAGAGGGTGCCGCCCAAGCACCCGTACCGGGTGCGAAAACCATCAGCAGGGCGGCGCAGCAGCCGGCCAGCCGGCGCCGCAGCGCCACGGGAAGGATCGGATTTCCCACGGCGCGCTCCGTTCGTCGAGGCCGCCCGCCTCGGCGGCCCGAACCCCGTCAACAGCGTGCCACGCACCCCTGCCCCCCGCACTTCACCCGGTTGCCCCAACGGCATCCGCTCGACGGCCGAGGCCGGTTGCGCGGTTGCCCGCGCTCCGGGGTTGCTCGTGTCAGCCTCTGGGGGCGGCCCGGAACGGAACCGCTTGCACCGCGCATCTTGTGGGCCCGGACGGGGCTGGCTACAGTCCAGTGTTACACGTGTAACTCCAGACTGCGGGGTTACCGGCAGCTCCGCGTGAAAGGGCCGCAATGACGCAATCGCTCCCGGCCGAGCCCGACATGACCTGGCCGCCCCCTCCCTTCCGGGCGCCCGTGCCGCCCGTGGTCGCCGAGGACGGCGCACGCCGCTTCGACGGGGTCACCTACGCCACCCGGCCGGGCTACCGGCCGCGGCTGCTGGACGTCCAGGTGCCCGTCGGCGCGCGGGGCCCGGTCCCGGCGGTGGTGTGGATCCACGGCGGCGGCTGGCTGGAGGGCGACCGGCGCTACCCGCCGCCGACGGTCCCGGCCGCACTGCTGCACGGCACGGTGCTGGCGGCCGGGCTGGCCCTCGTTTCCATCGACTACCGGCACAGCCTCGAAGCCCCCTTCCCGGCGCAGCTGCACGACGTGAAGGCCGCCATCCGCTACGTCCGCGAGTTCGCCGGAGTCTTCGGCATCGACCCGGACCGGATCGCCGTCTGGGGCGAGTCCGCCGGCGGCCACCTCGCCGCCCTCGCCGGCCTCACCGGCCCGCACACCCCCGGCGGCGCCGCCCTGGAGGGCGCCGAAGGCGTCGGCGCCGGCGACACCTCGGTACGGGCCGTCGTCGACTGGTACGGCGTTTCCGACCTGGTCGCCCTGCGCGGACACCCCATGCCGCCGATGCCGCCGGGCACGGGGTTCCCCGACCCCTACGACGCGCTCCTCGGCGGCACCGAGGAGACACGGCCGGCCCTGGCCCGCGCGGCGAGCCCGGTGACGTACGCGCGACTCGCCGCCGACGGGCCAGGGGCGCCGCCGTTCCTGCTGGTCCACGGCACGGGCGACGGCCTGGTCCCCTACAGCCAGAGCGAGGCGCTCGACGCGGCGCTGCGGGAGGCCGGCGGGGAATGCGAACTGGAGCCGGTGGAGGGCGCCGACCACATCTTCCTCGGCGTCACGGACACGGCCCCGATCGTCACGCGCAGCGTGGCCTTCCTCGCCCGCCACCTGGACGCCTGAGCCGCGCCCGTGAGCGAGAGACCCGTTCCCGCGCACCGTACGGCCGGCGTGCTGCCGCTCGGCCTGCTGCTCGCCGGTGCCACCGCCTTGCTGACGGCGGTCGTCCGCGCCGACCCCGCCCGCCCGCCGTTCCAGGGCCCCGACGAACGCTGGCTCGACCTGATGGGCGGCCCGCACGGGGGGATCCCCGCCGCCGCGGCCGCGTTCCTGAACTGGTTCGGCGGCCCGGCGGGCATCGTCGTACCGCTCGCGCTGCTGGCCCACCTGCTGCTGCGCAGGCGCTGGTGGTCGGCGTGCTGCTTCCTCACGGCCTACCTCGGGGCGAACCTGCTGGTCGTCCAGACCCTCAAGCGCCTGGTGGACCGGCCGCGTCCGGAGAACCCGCTGGTCCGCGTCGACCACGGCTCCTTCCCCTCCGGCCACGCGGCCGCGGCGGCGGCGCTCGTGGTGCTGGCCGGCGCGCTGCTCGTACCGGTGGCACGGCGGCGGGCCTGGTGGTGCGCGGGGGTGCTGTTCACGCTGGCCATGATGTGGAGCCGTACGTGGCTGCACGCGCACTGGCTCAGCGACACCGTCGCCGGCGCGGTGGCGGGCGCGGCGACCGCGCTGCTGGTGTGGCGCGCGTTCGCACCCCTGCTGGCCCGGGAGGAGCGCGGCTCCGCGGCACCCGAGGGGGTGCCGCGGGCCGTACCGCCGCAGGCCGCCGGGGCCTGAGGCGGGCGCGGCCGGGGCCCCCGGGGGGAGCCGCCCGGCCGCGTCCTCAGGAGGACTGCCGGTGCACCAGGGCCGGTTCGATGCCCGGGACCGCCGGTGCCGTGCCCTGCCCGACCAGTGCGTGCAGGGCGTCCGCCACGGAGGCGGCGGTGGGCAGCTCCAGCGCGACGCTGGTCAGCGCGGGCCGCTGGAGCGCCGACAGCACCAGGTCGTCACAGCCCACGACGGCCACCTCGTCCGGCACCGAGATCCCCTCGGCCAGCAGGGCGTGCATCAGCAGGGCGGCGTACTCGTCGTTGTACGCGAAGACGCCGTCCAGGCCGAGCTCCCGCCACCGGCGGGCCAGCGCCGTCGCGGACTCCCGGGTGTAGGCCAGCTCGACGGGCGTGACGGTCACCGGATGCCGTGCGGCGACCTGTTCGGCGCCGGCCAGCCGCGGCCGGGCGAGGGTGTCGAGGCCGCGCTCGCGCGGGATGACCACGCCGATCCGGGTGCGGCCCCGGGAGATCAGGTGCCCGGTCGCGGTCGCGCCGACGGAGGTGTGGTCGAAGGCGATGGTGTGGACCCCGTCCACGGGGTGCGAGGCGAAGGCGAGCATCCCGCGGACCCCGGCGCGGCGCAGCACCTCGGCCGCGCGTGCGGTGAGCCGGTCGCCGTCGAGGGAGAGCACCGCGGCAGGCCGCAACTCGGCCCAGGCGCGGGCCGCTTCGAGGGGGTCGTCGAAGCGGCCGGCGTGCATGACGGTGGTGTAGCCGTGCCGCTCCAGCTCGCTGACCAGGTCGTCCACCCACTCGCTCACCAGGCGGCCGACCGCCGAGACGGAGGCGGGCATCAGGACCAGGTTGCTGCGCCCCGCGCGCAGGGAACGGGCGGCCGCGTTCGGCACGTAGCCGAGCTGCGCGGCGGCGGCGAGCACCCGCGCCCGGGTGCCCTCGCTGACCCGGTGGCCCTGGGTGTCGTTGAGGACGAAGGAGACGGTGGCGCGTGACACCCCGGCCAGGCGTGCGACGTCCGCGCTGGTGGCCGACGCGGGTGCCGATGCCTCTTTGGCCATGGCGTGCTTCATCGCTCTCTGTCGACCGGTGCTTGCCTTCTCGTTTCAGGTTACACGAGTTAAGCCCGAAAGCCCGGGCCCGTCCGGGTCGTCCCTGCGGGGCCGTCCCTGCGGGCCCGAACCGGTCCCGCGCGGCGAAGGTGCGGTAGCGGAGGTTCCTGTTTCGTGGGCTATAGTTGATCTCGCACCCGCCGCCGCGGAACACGGCGAACGGGACGATGCGTTGGTGGTCCAAGGAAAGACACCCCACTTCCCGTGGGGGAATGCAGGTGCAAGGCCTGCCCAGCGCTCTGACAAGGCCCCGGCCTCCTCACGGAGACCGGGGCCTTCTTCGTCGCACCGGCCCGGCCTTCAGCCGTTCCGCTTCCGCCCGCCGCCGGCCGGGATGCCCAAGGAGCGGACGAGGTCGTCCAGTTCCGCACGGAAGAGCCGGTCCGGGCTGGTGGTCTGGGTGCGCAGGTGCCCGTAGACCTCCAGGGTCACCAGGCCGTGCAGCCGGCCCCAGAGGCGCATGGCCAGGGCCACGGCGGCCGGGGGGAGCTCGGGGAACGCCGGGCGGACCTTGTCGAGGAGCGGGGCCTCGAAGTCGGACCACTCGAAGTCGCCCCCCGCGTGCAGGGGTCCGGCGTACGGCCATGCGGCGGCCGCGAGGGCGGTGAGGCCGAGGCAGACGCGGCGGGCGGCGTCGGGGGCGGCGCCGCCCGGCGGGGCCTGGTACCCGGGTACGGGGTCGCCGTAGACGAGGCGGAAGCCCTCGGGGTTGGCCAGGGCCCAGTCCCGCAGGGCGTGCGCCCAGGCCCGGATCCGGGCGGCCGGGTCCGCGGCGGGGGCCGCCTCCCAGGCGGCGTCGACGGCGTCGGCCAGCGACGTGTACACGTCGCCGATGAGCGTGGTCACCAGGTCGTCGCGGGTGGCGAAGTAGCCGTAGATGGCGTTGGCGGTCATGCCCATCTCGCGCGCGATGGCGCGCAGGGTGATCGCGTCGGGTCCGCCGGAGGCCATCAACTCCAGCGAGACCTTCTTGATTTCGGCCGTCGTCTCGGCCCGCAGCCGCTCGCGGCGCCCTCTGGTACTGCCCACCGTGCTTCCCACGCCGGCCACTCTACAGAGTTACTTTCCCGCACTCTGTATCTTTACTTCACACCGTATAGTTTTCGAGTGGCGTGCACCGAGAGGTCGGTCCCGCCACGTCACCGTTCGGCACAACAGGGGAGAGCCATGCAGATCGGAGTCATCGGGGCCACGGGCGGGATCGGCAGCCGCGTCGTCACCGAAGCCCTCGGCCGGGGGCACCACGTCACCGCGTTCAGCCGGGACGTCACGGGGATCCGGGAAGACCGGCGGAACGTCACCTGGAAGGACGTCGACGTACTCGACGCGGGGAGCGTCGCCGCCGTCCTGCCCGGACTGGACGTGCTCATCAGCGCCTTCCAGCCCGGCAACGCCGCCAGGGACTTCGCGGACACCGTACGGCGGTCGATCGCCGACCCCACCGTGTACGCCACCGCCGCCCGGGCGCTGGTGAAGGCACTGGAGAGCCACCCCCGGACCCGGCTCATCGTGATCGGCGGCGCCGGCAGCCTGGAGGTCGAACCGGGCCTGGCCATGGCCGACTCCGAGGAGCACCTGTTCGCCGTCCTGGACCCGCTCGGCCTGCCGAGGGAGTACGCGGCCGCCGTGCGCGGCGCCCGGGACGCCCTGGACGTGCTGCGCACTTCCAACCGGCTCTGGACCTACCTCAGCCCGGCCATGGACATCGCGCCCGGAGAACGTACGGGCCGATTCCGCACCGGCGGCGACCAGCCGGTCCTCGACGCGGACGGCCGCAGCCGGATCTCCATGGAGGACGCCGCCGTGGCGCTCGTCGACGAGGCGGAACTGCCCCGCTTCGTCCAGCGCCGCTTCACGATCGGCTACTGACGCGGGCGGGCGGGGCCGGCCACGACCACCGGGGTCCCGCCGGCCGCCAGGTGCCGGCGCAGCCGGGCGAGGTCCCCGCTGCCCGAGCCGACGTCCAGGGCGCGGCCGAAGCGGCGGGGCAGCTGCCGCACGATCCAGCGGTGGTAGTGGGCGTCGTGGTCCCGCGGACGGACCGCGTGGAACCGGTCGAGGGCCTGGAAGACGCGCTGCGCCAGTGTGTTCATGGGGCAGGTCGACCACCCCGTGCGCGGTGCGGACACCCCTGGCGGGAGCAGCTCCGGGTGCGGCTCCCGGAGGTGCTGCCCAGAATGATCGTGGAGCGCGGCAGCGGACGGCCGGACCGCCGACGAGACGATCGCGGGGCTGGAGATGGCGGAAGCGACCCGGCGGGCGGGCCGCGGCCCGTGCCGCCGGCTGCTGCCCCCGGTCCTCGCGTGGCTGGTCGCGAACCTCCTCACCTGGGCCGTCGCCACGGCATCCGTCGCCGGCGACGGCACCCCCGTGCGGTACTGGTCCACCGGAGGCCGAAGCCGCTGGGACTCCGCCCACTACCTTTCCATCGCCGAGACCGGCTACGAGATGTTCCGGTGCCGGGAGCGCTATCCGGACTTCCGCGACGTCGTCTGCGGGAACGTCGCCTGGTTCCCCGGGTACCCCATGTCCGTCCGGGCGGTCTCCGCCACCGGGCTCTCCTACGAACTGGCCGCCGCAGTCGTCACCGAGGCCGCCCTGCTGGGCATGTTCGCGGCGCTGTGGTGGCTGCTCGGAGCCCGGCTCACCCCGGCCACCGGCCTCGCGCTCGCCGTCGGCACGGTGTTCCCGGGCGGCGTCTACTTCCACGCCCTGTTCCCGCTCTCCACCGCCACCCTGGCGCTGCTGGTCTGCGTCGCCGGGGTGGGGCGCGGCTCGTGGGCGGTCGCCGCCGCCGGCGGGTTCGCGGCGGCGGCCTGCCATCCCGTGGGCGCCGTCGCCGTCGGCATGCTGCTCCTGAGCGCCCTCTTCGCGTGGCGCGGGAACACGTGGCCGGTGCGCTGCGCGAAGGCCGGTGCGGCCGCGGCCGTCTCGGGATGCGGAGTGCTCTGGGCCAAATGGCTGATGTGGCAGGCGACCGGCCGCTGGGACGCGTACGAGACCATCCAGGAGTCCAGCTACGGACAGGGCGGCGTCCACCAGCCGTTCGGCGAGATGGCCAAGGCCTACCGCTTCCCGTTCAAGGACTGGTACACGCCCGAAGGGCACCTCCCGTGGCTGGTGGAGCACGCGCTCGAAGCGCACCGGACGCAGCTCTGGCTGGACACCGCCTTCGTGCTCCTCGTCCTGGTGACGGCCGCCGCGCTGCTCCTGCGCGGCCGCGACGGCGGCCGCGGACTCGACGCGGGGGAGTGGGCCGCGGCCGTCCTGACGGCGGCGGTCTTCCTCGTACCGTTCCTCGCCGGCGCGGAGATGTCCTGGTACCGCAACCACGCGCAGATGTTCGTCGGGCTGCTCCTCGTCGCGCGCATGCCGCGCTGGGTCCAGGTGCCGCTGCTCGCCTGCTGTGCGGCCCAGTACGCCCTGCTCGGCGCGATGTTCTTCTCCGGAGTGCTGGTGTGACCGGCCCGGCCTACCGCTGTTCCGCCTCCGCGTCCGTGTCGCGGGCCACGAAGTAGGCGGGCCGGCCCTGCACCGCCGTGTAGATGCGGGCCACGTACTCGCCGAGCATGCCCACGCAGAAGAGCTGGACGGCGCCGAAGAACAGCACCGTGGTGATCAGGGAGGTCCAGCCGGGCAGGGTGTTCCCGGTGGCGTGGGCGACGAGGGTCCAGACGAGGAAGCCGAGGCACACGGCGAGGCTGCCGGCGCCGATCGCCGTGGCCAGGCGCAGGGGCACCGCCGAGAAGCTGGTGACGCTGTCCAGGGCCAGCAGGACCATCTTGTGCAGCGGGTACTTGGTGGTGCCCGCCACCCGCTCCCCGCGCTGGTAGGTGATCCGGCCGCCGGGGAAGCCGAGCCACGGGATGAGCAGCCGGTGGATCTGCTGCTGCTCGGGCAGGGACTTGAGGGTCTCCACCACCTGACGGGACAGCAGCCGGAAGTCGCCGGCCTGGGCGGGTACGTAGGAACCCGCCAGACGGCGCATCAGCCAGTAGTAGCCGGCCGCCGTCCGGCGCTTGAAGCCGGAGTCGGTGGAGCGGTCCGTCCGGATGCCGTACACCACGTCCAGACCGTCCGACCGGGCCAGGTCCACCATCCGCGGGATGACCTCCGGCGGGTCCTGGAGGTCGGCGTCCATGCTGATCACGTACGCGCCCCGGGCACGGTGCAGTCCGGCGGTCAGGGCCGCCTGGTGGCCGCTGTTGCGCCGGAGGGTGACGACGCGGAGCTCCGGCCAGCCGCCGCGCAGGTCCGCCAGCACCCGGGGGGTCTCGTCGGTCGAGCCGTCGTCGACGGTGAGGACCTCGTACGGCTCCGCGCGACCGTCCAGGACGGGACGCAGCCGCGCCGCCAGGGCCGGCAGGGACTCCTCCTCGTTGAAGACGGGAACCACGATCGACAGGAAGACCGGTCCGCCGGGTGGGTCGCACACAGCACTCATGATGCGGGAACCACCCGGACCGGGCATTTTGAGCCACCGGGGCCGTCAGGCCGTCAGGGCCGTCAGAGCCATCGGGGCGGTCACGTCAGTCCGTCGCGGACTCCGGCACCCGGCCGGTGACCACCAGGCCGCCGTCCGCCGTGCGCCGCGCCAGGGCGCCGGTGCGGAAGTAGCCGTCCGGGGTGAAGCGGCGGGCTTCGTCCCCGGCCGCCCGGTAGTGGCCCCGAGGGGTGTACGGGCCCCGGGCCAGGAGCTCGCCCGGCTCCCCGTCCGGCACGTTCCGCCCGTCGGCGCCGACGAGGTGGATCTCGTCGTCGGGGGAGAGCGGGCGGCCCTGCGCGCCGGGCGCCGTCCCGTCGGTCAGGAGCACCGGCCCCCCGGCCGGGGCGAAGACCTGCTGCGGGCGGGCGCCCAGCCCGGATCCGAGCCGCTCGGCGGCCGCCCGGGGCAGGGGCGCGCCGCCGCCGGTCTGCACCAGACGCAGACTGCTCACGTCGGCCCGCACCGAGGGCAGCGCGTCGAGCCAGGCCCCGGCGGCCGCGGTCGGCAGCGAGGTGAAGGTGACCCGCTCCCGCTCGACGAGCGGCAGGCACTCGGCGGGGTCCGGTCCGTCGGCCAGGACCACGGTCCCGCCGACGCCGAGCGTGCCGACGATGCCGGGGCAGCCGAGGGCGAAGACGGACGCGGCGGGCAGCGCGGCGAGGTACACGTCCTCCTCGGTGAGCGACACCAGCTCGGCGGCGGCCCGCGCCTGGTAGGCGAAGTCGTTGTGGGTGCGCGGAACGAGCACCGGCGCACCGCCACCGCCGTACCCCCATCCGTCCCCGTCGCCGAGCAGCAGGAGCGCCACCTGCCCGGCGTCCGGCGGGAGCGCCGGCTCGGGCGCGGCGTCGATGGAACCCAGCGGGGCGTACTGGC
Source organism: Streptomyces sp. NBC_00158 (assembly GCF_045160885.1). Classification (NCBI taxonomy): domain Bacteria; kingdom Bacillati; phylum Actinomycetota; class Actinomycetes; order Kitasatosporales; family Streptomycetaceae; genus Streptomyces; species Streptomyces sp. NBC_00158. The sequence goes on along the minus strand of NZ_CP108161.1, from coordinate 265,564 downwards.
AGTTCGACGGGTCGGTCGTCATACCGCCGTACGGGGACTCGGTGCCCGGCGCCTCGTAGGTGAACACCCGCCGCAGGAAGGGCCAGCGGGCGGCGATGTCCGCGGCCACCGCCGTGTGGTCGACGCCCCGGTACTCCGCCGGGCCGACGTAGCCGACGGCCTGGGTGACCCGTACGAGCTCGGGCACCTCCGACGCGGGGTACGAGACCGGGCACAGGACCGGGACCACACCGGCGCGCATCAGCGCGAACACGCCGACCACGAACTCCGGCACGTTCGGCAGCTGGACCACGACCCGCATCCCAGGCCGCAGTCCGCGCAGCCGGAACCCGGCGGCCACGCGGTCCACCCGCCGGTTCAGCCGCGCGTACGTGACGCGGGTCCCGCCGTGCACGAGCGCGGTCCGCGGCCCGTACTGCAGGGCCCACCCGCGCAGCAGGTTGTCCAGCGTGTTGCCGCCCCAGTGGCCCGCGGCCCAGTAGCGGTCGACGAACTCCTGCGGCCAGGGGGTGCAGCCGTCGAGCATGGACGCCATGGGATTCCTTCCGGGCCGGCTCCAGGACCGGAAGCCGTGCGGGTCGAGTTTCGCGGTGACGGGCCCTGACCTTGGCATTCCAGTCCGTCACCGTCCCCGCACGCAATGCGCCTTCCCGACCATCGGCGCCGGGTGCCGTCAGCGGAAGATCCAAAACGTCACGGCCCGGCCGGGGCCGGGCCGTGACCCGCCGCCCCGGTCAGGCGTCCGCCACCGCGTGCAGCGGGGTGAGCGACGCGGCCCGGCGGGCGGGGAGGGCGGCCGCCGCCGCGCCGACGGCGAGGGAGAGGAGGACGACCAGGGCGAGGGTGCCCCAGGGGAGGGAGAAGGAGTACTGCGGGATGGCCCCGTTGGCCAGGCCGCTGACCTTCCAGGCCCCGAACAGGCCGCCCGCGAGCCCGAGCAGGGTGCCGTACGCGGCGACCGTGAGGGATTCGAGGCGGATCATGCGGCGGACACCGGCGCGGTCCATGCCGATGGCGCGCAGCACGCCGATCTCGCGGGTGCGTTCGGCGACCGACATGGCGAGCGTGTTGACCATGCCGAGCGCGGAGATGACCACGCCGATGGCCAGCAGCCCGAACACCAGGGTGATCAGGTCGCCGGCGACGCCCGCCTGCTCCCGCACCAGCTGCGCACGGCTCTGGACCTTCAGCAGCGGGCTGTTGTCGACGGCCGCGCGCAGCTGTCCGGCGAGGTCCGCGGAGCCGGACACGAGGACCCGCTGGACGGAGTCGCGCAGGAAGCCGTGCTGCTGGACGTCGCCCCGGTCGGCGAGCACGTCCTGGGCGGTGGGGTTGTCCTGGTAGACGCCGACGACGGTGTAGGGCCGGTCGCGGTCCTCCCCGGTACCGGGGCCGATGGCCGCCTCGACCCGGTCGCCGGTGCCGATCCGGTTGTCGCGGGCGAAGGACGCCGAGACCGCGATCCGGCCCGGGCCGAGGTCCTTGGCGGAGCCGCTGGTGAAACGGAGCTTCATGACGGCCCCCACGGTCTTCGGGTCGACGCCCGAGACCTGACCCGCCCTGGCGCCGACCGAGATGCCGGAGTCGGCGACGGCGGAGGCGGTCGACACGCCGGGGACGGCGGCGATCCGCCGGACGGCGGCGGCGTCCACGGCGCTCGTGGCGTCGCGGGTGCCGATGACGTAGTCGGCGCTCAGGCCGGCGGCCGCCTGGGAGTCCAGGGCGCGGCCGGAGGAGTGCTCGATGACGGAGAGACCGGTCACCAGCGCCGTGCTGATCATCAGGGCGACGGCGGTGGCGGCCGTACGCCGGGGGTCGCGCAGGGCGTTGTCCCTGGCGAGGCCGCCCGCCACGCCGAACCGGCCGGTGACCCGGCCGATGAGCCGGACCACCGGGCCCGCCAGCAGCGGCGCCAGCACGATCAGCCCGGTCACGAGGATCCCGCAGCCGAGCATCGCGGTCCGCAGGTTCTCGTCCGAGGCGTCCTTCGCCCCGCCCAGGGAGAGCAGCAGACCGGCGCCCAGCAGGACCACGGCCGCGCCGATCGCGCCCCGGATCCTGGACAGCGTCGCGGAGGGCGGCTGTTCGGCGGTGCGCATCGCCTCGACGGGGGCGATCCGGGCGGCCCGGCGGGACGGCAGCCAGGCGGCGAGGACCGTGACGCCGACACCCACGGCGAGCGAGGCCGCGACGGGGGCGGGGCCGATCACCAGCGGGCCGCTGGGCAGCAGGTCCTCCCCCGTGCCGAGCAGACCGGGCAGCGCGGTGGCGACGCCGAGGCCCAGGCCGAAGCCGATCACGGAGGCGACCAGCCCCACCAGGGCAGCTTCCGCGAGCACGGAGCGGACCACCTGGCGCCGGGTGGCGCCGATCGCGCGGAGCAGGGCGATCTCCCGCGTCCGCCGCGTGACGAGCATGGTGAAGGTGTTGATGATGAGGAACGAGCCGATGAAGAGCGACACCACGGCGAAGACCAGGGGCAGCCGGGAGTAGCTGCGCGTCTTGGCGTCGATGAAGACGGACTGCTGGTTGGCCTTGGCGGTCGCGGTGGTGGCCTCCGCCCGGTCGGCGGGCAGCAGCGCGCCGACCCGCCGGGCGAGGTCGAACCGGTCGGTGCCGGGCTTCGCGGACAGGTCGATGCCGGTGTAGCGGCCGGGCGTGGCGAAGAGCTTCTGGGCGGTTGCCCGGTCGAACACCGCGAGGGTGCCGCCGGACGTGACCCGGGTGTCGCCGGTGGAGACGAGGCCGACCAGCCGCGGCTTCAGCACGGGTCCGTCGGAGGCCAGGCTGACGGTGTCGCCGAGGCGGTACCCGCCGGCCTCGGCGGTGCCCCGGGCCAGGGCCACTTCGCCGCCGCCCTGCGGGGCGCGGCCGGCCGTCAGCGGGTAACGGGCGTCCTTGCCGTCGGGGCCCGGTACGTAGCCGGCGGCGAGCCTGCCCATCGGGTTGTCGGCCCGCATCGGCGAGCCGTCCTTCGCGGCCAGGGTCACCGACCCGTCGACGGTCGGACGGGCCGAGGCGACCCCGGGTACGGCGGCCAGCCGGGCCACGAGCGCGTCGTCGAGGACGCTCGCGCGTTCCTCGGAGGGGGCGCCGAGGGGGTACTTGGGGTCGACCGTGACCGCGATGCCGGCGTAGTCGCGGGCCATGGAGGCGCGGTAGGCGGCGGTGGTGGAGTCGGCGAAGACCAGCGACCCGGAGACGAACGCGACCCCGAGGCAGACCGCGAGGACGGTCATGATCAGGCGCGCCTTGTGGGCGAGGACGTTGCGCAGTGCTGTTCGCAGCATGAAGGGGCTTTCGGAAGGCTCGAAGGGCTCGGCGGGCGGGACGGGCGGGACGGGCGGGACGGGCGGGAAGGCGCGGGCAGTCTGCCGTCAGCTGGTGCGGCCCTGGGCCTCGAAGGCGAGCATCCGGTCCAGGACGGCGCCCGAGGTCGGCTCCCGCAGCTCGTCCACGAGGCGGCCGTCGGCGAGGAACACCACCCGGTCGGCATGGGCGGCGGCGACGGGGTCGTGGGTGACCATCACCACCGTCTGGCCCAGCTCCCGGACCGAGTCGCGCAGGAAGCCGAGCACCTCCGCGCCGGAACGGGAGTCGAGGTTGCCGGTCGGCTCGTCGGCGAACACGATCTCCGGGCGCGAGACCAGGGCGCGGGCCACGGCCACGCGCTGCTGCTGGCCCCCGGACAGCTCGGCGGGCCGGTGCGCGAGCCGGCCGGAGAGCCCGACGGTGGCGACGACGGTGTCCGTCCACGCGGCGTCGGGCTGCCGCCCGGCCAGCCTCAGCGGCAGGGTGATGTTCTCCAGCGCCGTGAGGGTGGGCAGCAGGTTGAAGCCCTGGAAGACGAAGCCGACCTTCTCCCGCCGCAGCCGCGTCAGCTGCCGGTCGTTCAGCTCGGACAGCTCGACCCCGCCGATCCGCGCCGAACCGGACGTCACCGGGTCCAGTCCGGCCATGCAGTGCATCAGCGTGGACTTGCCGGAGCCCGACGGCCCCATGACCGCCGTGAACCGGCCCCGCGCGAACTCCACCGACACCGAGTCCAGCGCGGTGACCCGCGTCCCGCCCTTCCCGTACGTCTTGGTCAGCGCCGTCGCGCGGGCCGCCGGCGGGGCGGGGGCCGGTGGCGAGGAGGGCGCGGGGGAAGAGGGAAACGCGTGCGACATGGATGCTCCGCCTGAAGTACGACGGCCCGCGCAACACGCCGCGAGCCGGGGGACTCATCCATCCTCACCGCCCTGACCTGCACGGACATCGGCCTCAGGGCGCGACTCGGCCTCTGCCGAAAGGGCCGCCCGGACCGGCCCCCTCTGCCGGAGGACAGAGGCGGCCGCCGCCCTCCCTCTGCCCCCGGGCAGAGGGAGGGGCTCAGGAGGCCAGCCCGGTCCGGTGCGCCAGCAGCGCCGCCTGGACCCGGCTCGTCGAACCGGTCTTGTCCAGGATCGCCCCCACATGGGTCTTCACCGTGCCGGTCCCGATGCCGAGCCGCTCGGCGATCTCCTGGTTCGACAGCCCCTCGCCGAGCGCCGCGAGGACGTCCCGCTCACGGCCCGTCAGCCGGGCGATCCGATCGTCCGCGGCCGCGCCGCCCGCCCCGGCCGGCTCGCGGGCGCCCAGCATCCGGGAGATCACCGCCCCGGTGACCCCCGGGGAGAGCACGGCGTCGCCCGCCGCGGCGGCCCGTACCGCGCTGATCAGTTCCTGCGGGCCCTCGTCCTTCAGCAGGAACCCGGCGGCGCCCTCCCGCAGCGCCCGCACGACGTTGTCGTCGTCGCCGAACGTCGTCAGCATCACCACCCGCGGCGCCGGATCGAGCGCGAGCAGGGGCGCGATCGCCGCCAGCCCGTCGCACACCGGCATGCGGATGTCGACCAGCGCCACGTCCGGGTGGTGGACGGCGGCCAGTTCGACGGCCTGCCGCCCGTCCGCCGCCTCCGCGACGACCTCGATGCCGTCGGCGTGCCGCAGGATCAGGCGTACGCCGTGCCTGATCATCGTCTCGTCGTCGGCGAGCAGGACACGGATCGGCCCGTCGGGCTCGGTCACGGGGTCTCCCAGGGTGAGGCGTCCCGCACCGACGGGACGGTGAAACGGTCGATGGCGATCAGACGCTGTCCGGCGTCGAAGCAGTAGCGGGCCACCAGCAGGCCGCCCGGACGGATCTCGGTCGCGCCGTTGAACGGGTACGCGCAGCCCGCCGTCCCGTCGGGGCGCGGCGGCTCGTGTCCCGTGGCGGCGGCCCGGACCGCCTTGTTGTCCAGGACGCCGAGCCCCGTCACCTCGTCGTACGTCATCCCGATCCGCGGCAGCGGACGCGGCCCGGCGTCCGGCCGGGGCGCGCTGCCGTACACGAAGGCGGTCGCCAGGGCCATCAGCACGCACAGCGCCCCCAGCCCCAGGGCGAGCGTCAGCGCGTTCGCGGCCCCGCCCTCGCCGCCTCCGGCCTCCGCACCGGAGACGGCCTCCGCCCCCCGCGGCCCGGCCGGGTGCGGGACGACGGCGTCACCGGGCTCCGCCGGCAGGACCGCGTCCACCAGGAACCCGCCGGAGGGCAGCGGGGCGGCGTCGAAGGCCCCGCCGAGCAGCTCCACGCGTTCCCGGAGCCCCGTGAGCCCGCGCCCGGTGCCCAGGCTCCCGGCCGGCGCCGGCGGCTGCGGCGGCGCGCCGTTGCGCACGGTGATCCGTACCGCCGCCGCGTCGTGCGCGACGGCCACGGTGACGTGCGCGGAGGGGGCGTACCGGTGGACGTTGGTCAGGGCCTCGCGGACCACCCGGTGCGCCGCCCGGCGCACCGCCGCCGGGCGCCCGTCCAGGTCCGGTCCCGTCCAGTCCAGCCGTACGGCGACCCCGCCGTCGCGGGACTCCGCCACCAGCGCCTCGATGTCGGCGCGGGTGCCCGTCGCGTCCGTGAGGACGCCGGGCCCGGCGTCCCGGCCCAGCGGACCGAGCACCCCGAGGACCTGCCGCAGCTCGCGCATCGCGTCGCGGGTGGTCCGGCGGACCAGGACGGCTTCCTCGCGCAGCTCTGGAGCGGCCCGGTCCAGGGCCAGTTCCAGCCCGCCCGCGTGCAGCGAGATCAGGCTGAGCCGGTGCCCCAGCAGGTCGTGCATCTCGGCGGCGATCCGGGAGCGCTCGTGGGTGCGGGCCTCGCTGTCGGCCGCCAGCCGGGCCCGCTCCGCGGCGTCCCCGCGTTCGCGCAGGGCCCGTACCAGACGCCGCTGCTGGCCCTGTGCCGTACCGACCAGACCCGGGACGATCACCGCCGTCGGGGCCAGGGCCAGCCCGAGCGCCAGACCGTACGGGAAGCGCCCCGGCCCGACCACGGGCGCGGCCGCCGTCGCGGCCGCCACCAGCAGGACGGCGCCGGCGGCCAGCAGCCGGGCCCGCTGCCGCACCCGCACCGTCCGGCGCGCCAGACCGTACGCGGCCACCGCCGCGAGCGGACCGGCGCCGCTCGCCAACCCGGTCAGCACGGACAGCGCGAGCAGCACCGCCCCGGGGAACCGGCCGCGCAGCGGGAACAGCAGGGCGCCGGCGGCGATCACCAGCAACTGGAAGGCCGGGTGGGGTGCGAGCCCGACCCCCAGGGCCGCCGCGAACACGCCCAGGCCCAGCAGGGTCACCCCGGCGGTTTCCGCCGCCGTGCGCGCCCACCCGGAAGGCGGGGCCCCGCGCGGGAGGCCGGGGGCAGGACGAGGGATCAGGGGAGTGCGCACCACGCTGACCAGTATTGATGCCGGAGGCGGCAGCGGCATGAGCCTCGCGGTGGATCCCTGCCTCTGCCGAAAGGCAGAGACGGCAGAGACGGCCGGGAACGGGTCAGTCGATCCGGCGGGCCCCCGCCGACGGCACGGCGTCCAGTACAGCCGGCCGCGCGAACCCGGCCGCCGCGAAGGCCTCCGACACGGCCCGGCCCACGGACTCCGCCCGCCCGGCCCGGACCAGGGCGATCACGGAGCCGCCGAACCCGCCGCCGGTCATCCGGGCCCCCAGCGCGCCCGCGGCGACGGCGGCCTCCACCGCCAGGTCGGTCTCGGGGCAGGAGACCCGGTAGTCGTCCCGCAGCGAGGCGTGCCCGGCGGTCAGCAGCGGGCCCAGGCCCTCCGGCTCCCCGGCGGTCAGGTGCTCCACGGCCAGGCCGACCCGGGCGTTCTCGGTGACCACGTGCCGCACCAGCGGGACGAGTTCGCCGGGGAGCCCTTCCAGCGCCCCCGCCAGCCCCTCCTCGGCCAGGTCCCGCAGGGCGGGCAGTCCCAGCAGCCCCGCCGCCCGCTCGCACCCGGCCCGCAGGGCGGCGTACGCCCCGTCGGCGAGGTCGTGCTTGACCCGGGTGTCCAGCACCAGCAGCGACAGCCCGTGCCCGGTGAGGTCGAAGGGGACCTGCCGGACCGACGGACCCCGGCTGTCCAGGTACAGGGCACCGCCCTCGGCGCAGCACAGCGAGGCCATCTGGTCCATCACCCCGCAGGGCACACCGGCGAAGGCGTTCTCCGCGTACTGCACCACCAGGGCCAGCTCCGGCCGCTCCAGCCGCAGCCCGTACAGCTCGTCGTAGGCGACGGCCACCGCGCATTGCAGGGCCGCGGACGAGGACAGCCCGGCACCCGTGGGCACGGTGCTGTCCACGTGCAGGTCGGCCCCGCCGACGGGCAGGCCCCGCTCGCGCAGCGCCCAGACCACCCCGGCGGGGTAGCGGGCCCAGCCGCCGGCCGCGCCGGGGGCGAGGTCCGCCACCGCGAACTCGGCGACCCGGCCGTCGCCCTGGGCGCTGTGCACCCGCAGCAGGTCGTCGCCGCGGCGGCGGGCGGCCAGCAGTGTGCTCTGGGGCAGGGCCATGGGCAGGGCGAAGCCGTCGTTGTAGTCGGTGTGCTCGCCGATCAGGTTGACCCGGCCCGGGGCGGCCCAGACCCCTTCCGGGGCGTGGCCGTGGATCCGCCCGAACTCCTCGCGCACCCGCGCCGTCGAGGTCACCGCGCCTCCCGCAGTCGCAGGGCCGCCGTCTCCGGGGCCACGTCGTTCATGAACGCGTCCATGCCGGATTCCGTCCCGGCCAGGTACTTCAGCTTGTCGGCGGCCCGCCGGACCGTGAACAGCTCCAGGTGCAGGGCGAGTTCCCCGCCGCCGGTGAGCGGGGCCTGGTGCCAGGCCGAGATGTACGGGGTGGGCCCGGCCGTGCCGAAGAGCCGGTCGAAGCGCCGCAGCAGGTCCAGGTACAGCCCCGGGAACTCGGCCCGCTCCGCCTCGTCGAGGCCGGTCAGGTCGGCCACCCTGCGGTGCGGGTACAGGTGCACCTCGTACGGCCAGCGGGCGGCGTACGGGACGAACGCCGTCCAGTGCTCCCCGGCGAGGACCACCCGCTCCGTGGCCGCGCGGGCCTCCGCGAGCAGGTCCTCGAAGAGGTTCCGGCCGGTGGCGGCCCGGTGTGCGGCCGCCGCGGCGAGGTGCTTGGCGGTGCGCGGGGTGGGCGAGGAGAAGGCGTACACCTGGCCGTGGGGGTGGGGGAGGGTGACGCCGATCTCGGCGCCCCGGTTCTCGAAGCAGTACACCTGCCGGGTGCCGGGCCGGCCCGACAGCTCGGCGGTGCGGTCCGTCCAGGCGTCCAGCACCAGCCGGGCCCGCGCCGGGGTGAGGTCGGCGAACCCGCAGTCGTGCTCGGGGGTGAAGCACACCACCTCGCACCGGCCGGCCGCGCCGGACAGGGAGGGGAAACGGTTCTCGAAGACGGCCACCTCGTAGTCGGCGGCCGGGATCTCGCTCGGCCGCCCCTCCCGGGACGGGCACAGCGGGCAGGAGTCGGCGGCCGGGAGGTAGGTGCGGGACTGCCGGTGGGCGGCGATCGTGACCCAGTCCCCGGTGGCCGGATCCCGGCGCAGTTCGGGGGCGCTCACGACCGGTTCGAGCGGCCTGAGGTCCTTGGCCCCGCGGTCCAGGCCGGGGGCGCTGTCGTAGTAGATGAGCTCGCGGCCGTCCGCGAGTTCGGTGACGGTCCTGTACACGTGCACGTCCTCGCCTGTGTGGGTCGTGGGGTTCGCGGGCGGAGGTCAGACGGCCGGAGCCGGGGCGGTGGAGGCCCGGATGACCAGCTCGGGGTCGAAGAGCAGCTCCCCGGTGGGGACGTCCCGGTTGCCGACCAGCGCCAGTACGCTGCGGCCGACTTCGAGCGCGAGCCGGTCGGCGGGCTGGCGGACGGTGGTCAGCGGGGGGTCGGTGAACTCGGTGACGCCCGTGCCGTCGTAGCCGACGACCGACACGTCCTCGGGTACGGACCGGCCGAGCCGGCGGATCCCGCGGATCGCCCCCAGCGCCATCCAGTCGCTGGCGGCGACGACCGCGGTGGCGCCGAGCTCCAGCAGCGGTGCGACGGCGGCCTGTCCGCCCTCCACCGTGTACGACTGGCGGATCACCCGGCGTCCGGCGTCCTCGATCCCGCGCCGGGCCATCGCGGCCAGGAAGCCCTGTACGCGGCGGTCGGCGGGACGGTTCCCGGCCGGGCCGGACGCCATCCCGATCCGGCGGTGGCCCAGCCGGTACAGGTGGTCGACGGCCAGTTCGGCGGCGAGCAGGTCGTCGGTGGAGAACACCGGGGCCGCCACCCCGTCCGCGAACTCGCCGTTGATCCCCACGTACGGCACCCGGCGCTGCCGCAGGACCTCGTACACCTCGGTGTCGGCGCCCTCGACGGTGTTCGAGGCGGAGAGGAACACCACCGCCGCGATGCCCTTGTCGACCAGGGAGGATATGAAGTCGAGTTCCTGCACCCCGCCGGCGAACGCCGGGCAGAGCACCGTCTTCAGCCCGTGCGGGGCGAGCGCGGACTCGATGCGCTCGGCGACGTCCGCGAAGAAGGGGTTCGAGACGTGGTCGGTGATCACGGCCACCAACTGGCCCTGGGTGGTGCGCTCGTAGCCGAGCTCGGCCATCGCCTGCTCGACGGTGTCCCGGGTCTTGCGCGACACGCCCTGGCGGCGGTTGATCACGCGGCTGACGGTCGCCTCGCTGACCTGCGCGCGGGCCGCGACGTCGGTGATTCCGACCTTCATCGCCGTCCTTCCGTGATCGTGAGCGGTGCCAGACCACCGCGGGGGACGGCCGGGGTGTGCGGCCCCTCCCCGAACCGGGCCGACGTGGACTCGATGATACGGCCGTCCGGGGCGTGGATCACCCGTGCGATATCGGCCGCACCGCCCGGCACTTCGGGGCCGCGCGGCCGGGCCCCGGCCTAACGGCCGTCGGCCGAGAAGTGCTGGTAGTCCGGGTTCGACCACCAGTCGCCGCCCCAGTGCCAGCCGACGCTGCGGAACGCCCGGACCAGCGCGCCGTCCTCGGTGATCGTCCCGGGGCGGGCCGGGTCCCGCCGCAGGTGGGCCCGGCCCGCCGGCGGGTGCACCGTCCCGCGCCGGTCCACGTACGGGTTCTCCACCGGGTTGACGTCCACGGCCAGTCCCCAGGAGTGCCGCGACGGCTTCCCGGAGTCCCCGGTCACCGGCCGGCAGTTGAAGGCGGAGGTGTTGTCGTCGGCCATCGCCGCGAGGTCGTCGCCGCCGTACTCGGCCGCCACGCGCATCCGCCGGATCGGGAAACGGGTCTCCAGCGCCCGGCCGAAGACGTACAGCAGCGGCTCCACCGCGTCCCGGTGGACGACCAGCTCGCCCCGGTGGACCTTCCCGTCGAAGCCCCAGTGGTTCATCCGGACCAGCCGCAGCCGCTCCGCCGGCACCGGGCACCCCTCCCGCAGGCTCGCCCCCAGCTTCCCCGCCGGCACCTCCGACACCTCCGCCGCGAGCGCCGCCGCGGCGGCCCGCTCCGCCGCCGCGGACCGCTCCCGCTCCGAGGGCGCGCACCCGGGCGCCGCGCTCGCGCACAGCACGGCGACCGCGGTCAGGGAGACGGACACGGGGCGCGGGGTGCGCACCCCACCACGCTACGGTTCCAGGTCCCCGAAGACGTCCAGGGAGAGGCCGTCCGAGGGACCCTGGAGGGTCTGCTCCGACCAGATGACCTTGCCCTCCGGCGTGTACCGGGTGCCCCAGTGCTCGCTGAGCTGCGCCACGAGGAACAGCCCGCGCCCGCCCTCGTCCGTGGTGGCCGCGTACCGCAGGTGCGGGGCGGTGCTGCTGCCGTCCCACACCTCGCAGGTCAGCGCGTGGTCGTGGAGCAGCCGGACCCGCACCGGCGGGCCGCCGTGCCGCAGGGCGTTGGTGATCAGCTCGCTGAGGATGAGCTCCGTGGTGAAGGCGAGCTCCTCCATCCCCCACTCCTCCAGCTTGGCGACCGCCAGGTTCCGCACCACCCCGACCCCGCTCGCCCTCGGCGGCACCTCCCACTGCGCGACCCGGTCGGGCCCCAGCGTCCGGGTCCGGGCGATGAGCAGGGCCACGTCGTCGGTCGGCCGGGCCGGGAGCATGGCGTCCAGGACCGCGAGACAGCTCTCCTGCGGGTCCCGGTCAGGGTGGCTCAGCGCCTCCCGCAGCAGCTCCAGCCCCTCCTCGATGTCCCGGGTCCGCTGCTCCACCAGTCCGTCCGTGTACAGCACCAGCTGGCTGCCCTCCGCCAGGAGCAGCTCGCTCGTCTCGAACGGCATGCCGCCCAGCCCCAGCGGGGGACCGGCCGGCAGGTCGACGATCTCGGTGGTGCCGTCCGGGGCGACCACCAGCGGCGGCAGGTGTCCGGCCCGGGACAGGGTGCAGGCGCGGGACACCGGGTCGTACACGGCGTAGAGGCAGGTCGCGCCGAGCACCCCGCCGACCCCGTCGGTGTCCTCCTCGTCGATGCGCTGCACGAGGTCGTCGAGGCGGGCCAGCAGCTCGTCCGGCGGCAGGTCGAGCGAGGTGAAGTTGTGCACCGCCGTACGCAGCCGCCCCATCGTGGCCGCCGCGTGCAGCCCGTGCCCGACCACGTCCCCGACGACGAGGGCGACCCGGCCGCCCGGCAGCGGGATCACGTCGAACCAGTCCCCGCCCACCCCGGACTGCGCGGGCAGGTAGGAGTGCGCCGCGTCCACGGCGCTCTGCTCGGGCAGCCCGCGGGGCAGCAGGCTGCGCTGGAGGGTGACGGCCAGGGTGTGCTCGCGGGTGTAGCGGCGGGCGTTGTCCATGGCCACGGCCGCCCGGGCGACCAGCTCCTCGGCGAGCGACACGTCGTCCTCGTCGAAGGGCTCGGGCTTCTGCGCCCGCCAGAAGTTGACCACGCCCAGGACCACGCCCCTGGCCTTGAGCGGCGCCGCGATCAGGGAGTGGATCCCGTACTCGATGATGGCCCTGGCCCGCCGGGGGTCCTGGACGCGCCAGCCCGGCGCGTCGGACAGGTCGGTCACCAGCTCCGTCTTCCCGGTGTCGTAGCCGCGCGCCTGCGGGGTGCTGGGCTTGAACTCGATCAGCCGGCCGAGCGGGTACAGCGGGTGGTCCCGGCGGATGCCGCTGACCGCGGTGCGCCGCATGTCGGAGCCGGGGCCGGGTTCCTCGCCGTCGAGCACCGGGCCGGCCAGGTCGACGGTGACGTAGTCCGCGAACCGGGGCACGGCGACGTCGGCGAGCTCCTGGGCCGTCCGCTCCACGTCCAGGGTGGTCCCGATGTCGCCGGTGGCGTCGTACAGCAGCCGCAGGCGCTTGCGGGCCGCCTCGGCGCGGCCGGTGAGGACCTGCATGTCGGTGGAGTCGCGGATGGTGACGGCGGCCCCTTCCGGCCGGCCGCGCGGATGGGTGGGCCGCTGGTTGACGACGAGCAGCCGGTCCCCGGTCTCCAGCACCTCGTCCGTGGCCACCCGGCCCGACAGCAGCAGGTCGGCCATCCGGCTGTCCAGGCCCGGCACCTGATCGATGCGGCGCCCCTCGGCCTCCTCGGGAAGTCCGAGCAGCCGCTTGGCCTCGTCGTTGGCCAGGACCAGCCGTCCGTCCCCGTCCGTGATCAGCACCCCCTCGCGGACGGAGTGGAGCACCGCGTCGTGGTGCTCGTACATCCGGGTCATCTCCTGGGGGCCCAGCCCGTGCGTCTGCCGGCGCAGGCGGCGGCTGGTCAGGGCGGTGCCCGCGGTGGCCAGGGCGAGGCCGGTGGCCATGGCCAGCAGGATGACGGGGAGCTGGCGGTCGAAGGCGCCGCTGACGTTCTCCACGGTCAGGCCCGCGGACACCAGTGCGACGACCCGGCCGTCCGGCGCGGTGACGGGCACCACCGCCTGGATCTCCTTGCCGAGGGGCCCCTGCACGCTCTCGGTGTGGACCCGCCCGGCGAGGGAGGGCTCGATGGTGCCCACGAAGCGCTTGCCGATGCGGTCCGGCTGGGGATGGCTGTAGCGGATCCCCTTGGTGTCCATGACGACGATGAAGTCCACCCCGGCGGCCTTGCGGGTGACCTCGGCGAGGGGCTGCAGGACGGCGGACGGGTCCGGTGTCCGCAGCGCTTCCTGGAGGTCGGGGGAGTGGGCGAAGGTCTCCGCGACGGCGATCGACCGGTTGCGCGCCTCACGGTCGACGTCGTGGCGGGACTGCAGGAGCAGGGCCAGAAGGGCTCCGGCGGCGAGCAACACCACGATCGCCACCTGAAGGACGAACACCTGTCCGGCGACGCTCTTGAATCCCTTGCTCAGGGGTGACCGCACCGAATTGCCCGGTACGGCTGGCGAGGAAGGGTCACGTCCCCAGTTGTAGCACCTGGGCACCCTCCGGCGCCCGGCGGAGCGCCGCGCGCGCGCCGCCGGTCACCTCGGGTGAGCGGATTTCCCCCTACCGGCCCTGTGCGGAGGCCGCCTGGGCGGCCGCCGTGGGGGCGCCCGCCGTCGCGGTGCCCGGCGTGGGGGCGCCGCTCGGCGCCGTCCCGGGCGCGGTCTCCGGCTCGCAGGTGACCTCGTCGCGCGGGGTGTAGTGCGTCTTGTACTCCTCGCGCTTGACCTCCTGGCCGTTCTTGACGAACACCCGGCCGACGGCCACGTCGAAGCCCTCCAGGGGCGTCTGCGCCTCGCACGTCGGGCCGGCGGCGTTCACCTTGGCGGGCGGCTTGACGTTGGTGCGGGGGCCCTTGGTCGCACGGATCTCGTCGTACTTCTTCGTGCCGAGCAGCGTGATCGTCAGAGAGGTGTCCGTCGAGGTGGCCTTGACGTAGACCGGGTTGCCGGAGTCGTTGAGCCAGCGCAGGTCGAGGCTGCCCCAGGCGACGGTGGCCTCCCGGCCCTCCGGGTAGCGCTCGATGTAGAAGGAGTGCGCGCCGTGTTCGAGGGGCTTGAGGCCGGCGAAGAACATGGCGTTGTACATCGTGGTGGCGACCGCGGAGACGCCGCCGCCGGGCGACTTCACGTACCGGCCGTCGTTGATCATGATCCCGTCGACGAAGCCGTTCTCCTTGGTGCGCTCGCCGACCGTGCGGTTGAAGCTCCACTGCTCGCCGGGCATGACCACGGAGCCGTTGATCAGCTCCACGGCGCGCCCGATGTTCGTGGTCCGGTACGGGGCGGCCGGGAACTCCACGGTGAAGGAGGACATCTTCTCCTTGATGCCCAGGCGCTGCACCCCGGCGTCGGTCAGCTCCGGCTCGACGGCCGTGGTGGCCACCTCGGCGTTCCGGGCGGCGCCCGAGCGGGTCAGCGCGGGCAGCACGGCCCGGCCGAGTGCCTCCCCGGTGACCTGCTGTCCGGCGCGGCTGCTCTGCGTGACCACGACCCGTCCGGCCGCGTCCACGTCGAGCGCGGCGTCGCGGGGCGCCCCGGCGGCCTCCGCGAGGGGGCGGGCCACGGCGGGGTCGGCGAGCAGCGCCTCGGAGTCCAGGGCGGGCACCAGGCGGCCGCCGGCGTCGGCGTTCATCTCCAGGTGCTCGCCCAGGACGGCGGGGCTCACGGGTATCCGCGCGCCGGCGACGCTGAGGGTGACCGGCCCGGAGACGGCCGGCCCGGCGAACTCGCGCAGGGCCCGCCCGGTCTCGTCCGCGCCGACGCGCGGCTCGGTGCGGGTGACGGGCAGGGGGACCGGGGTGCCGGCCGGGCGGGGCCGCAGGTAGGCGTCCCGGAGGGCGTCGAGGGCCTGGTCCTGGACCAGGGTGACGCCGGCCCGGGCGGGGACGACCTCGGCCTTCCCGGCGTCGAAGGCGATGGACCCGTCGCGGACCGCCTGCGCGGTGCTCTTCGCGAGCCGGTCGACGCCGGCGCGGGCCGCCTCCTCGTCGGTGCGGATCACCGGCTCGGCGTCCGGGTCGCCGGACGCGAAGAGCCTGCCGATGACGTCGACCGGCCCGTAGCCCGCGCGGGAGGCGCGCTCGGCGGTCGCGGCGGCGTCCAGGGACAGTCCGACGGACGCGGGGGCGACCTGTTCGACGCGGTCCCCGATGCCCGCCGGGATGGGGGCTCCGGCCCGCGGGCCGAGCTCCCGCAACAGCGTGCTCTGCGCCGCCGCACGGCTCATGCCGCCGATCTCGACGCCCCGGACCCGGGTGCCGTCGGCGATGTCGTCGCCCACGGCGAGCCCGGCGGCGTAGAGACCGCCGAGGCCCAGCACGAGCGCGCCTCCCGCCACCGGCAGCGCGATCCGCCAGTTCTTCCCCGTCCAGCTGCCCGCAGGTCGCACGGTTCTCCCTAGTCGCGCCGACCGGTCGCCGAACGGCTCGGGGGCCGCGGCAGGGGCGCGTAGACGACAGTTCCGGTGAACCATCATGAACCCGGAAGTGCGCCATTCGGGTGAGAAGGTAACCGTTCTCACAAATCGGGCAAAGGCCTCGCGGTGTCGGGGCGGCCGCGCCCGCGCAGGGCGGAGAGGGCGAGCCCGCCCGCCGCCGCCCCCACGGCGTACCAGAGCAGATCCGGCGCGTTGAAGGTGGAACCGAGCACCAGCCGGGCCACCGTGCTGCGCCGGGACAGCTCCGCCGGCACGGCGGTGAGCTGGAGGAACTCCACCGCCCAGCTGAAGGCCAGCGCGGCGGCCGCGGCCCGCGGCGCCGTCAGCCGGGGCAGGGCCGCCACGACCAGGGCCAGCACCAGCACGGTGTACAACGCGTCACCGCCGTACTTCGCCGCGCTCCCGCCGGCCACCGCCCTCAGCCCCAGCCCCGCCGCGACGACCAGCACCGCGGCGGCCGCCGCGGCCAGCCGGCTACGGATCAGCACACGTCCCCGCCCGCGTCGGCGAACAGTTCGGCGGGCGTCCCGTCCAGGACGAAGCCGTTGTCGAAGCGGACGCGGACCGTCACGCCGGGGCCCCGCTCCTGGTGGGCGGCCCATTCCGGCTCCAGGGCCGCGATCTCCTCCTCCAGCTGCCGCCGGCTCCCCGCCGGCATGGAGTGCCCGAAGGAATCGAAGAGCGACTTGAGGCGCGCGTACTCGCGGACCCCGTGGCTCTCCGTCCGCTCCACCCGGTCCACCCGCTCGACCGTCCCCGCGGTGCCCGCCGCCAGGGCCAGGAACCCGGCCACGGCCACGGGCGGGGCACCGGAGCCGTCGGCCGCGGCCGGCGAACCGGCCAGCCGGATGTCGGCCGCCAGCGTCACCCGTCGGCCTTCCTCGAACGTCATGGATCCTTCGTCTCCCCGGTCTGTGCGCATCGGCGCCATTATCCGATGCCGGCGGGACGGCACCGGCGCCCGGCCCCGCCCGGCTCAGCCGGTGGCGGGCCGGCCCAGGGGGAGCAGGTACTGGAGGGGGCGGTCCAGATCGTCCAGGCCGAACAGCTCGTGGGCCAGGTCGTCCTGGAAACCGCCCAGCGGCATCGCGCACAGCCCCAGGGCAGACGCCGTCAGCAGCAGGGACTGCGCCAGGTGCCCGGCCTCCAGCAGCCCCAGCCGCAGCGCCCGCAGCCCGTAGCGCTGCCGCAGCCTGCCGAGGTCCACGTACAGGCCGAGCACCACCGGGACCCCGTCCACGAGCACCGCCCCCGGATCCGCCGGCGCCGCCGACAGGTACGCGGACACCTCCTTGAACTCGCCGAGCGCGGGCGCCTCACCGACCCGCAGCAGCGCGCGCCGGCCCGGCAGGCACTGGTACGCCCCCGGCGCCAGCCCCGCCACGCCGAACGCCAGCAGCCGGACCCCCGCCGCGTACAGGCCGCCCGGGCTCGGGTACGGGCGGTGCGCGAAGGGCGGGCCGGAAGCGGTCGTGTGGCTGACGGCGTGCGCGCCCCACAGCAGCGTGCCCAGGTCCCCGGCGTCCAGTGGGCCGGTGAGCCCCGCGCGGACGCTGGTCCGGCCCGTGACGGCGGCCCGCAGCGAGACCTCGGGCACCGGCCCGCCGGGCAGCGCCACCACCTCGCCCTCCGCCGCCGTCTCGGCGGGAGCCGGCCGGAGCGCGGCCCCGGGGTCCCAGCCGGGCCGGACCTTGCTCCGCTCCAGGTACCGCCAGTCCGGCGCCAGGTGACCCTCGGGGAAGTACGCCGCCGGCTCGCCGGTGTCGAGCAGCGCGTGCGCGGCCAGCCGGTACACGGCCCGCTCCTCGTCCGGCTCGACCCCGAGCCGATTGCACAGCAGCCGCAGCTCGACACCCCACTCCCCGGCTCCGGCCCCGGCTCCGGCTCCGGCTCCGGCTCCGGCCCCGGTCCCGGCCCCGGCCCCGGTCCGGGCGTCGGCCCGGGCGTCGGCCCCAGCCCCGGACCCGGCTTCGGTCCCGGCTTTGCTGGCTTCGTCCCGGCCACCGGCTCCGGTCCCGGCTTCGGCGTCGGCCCTGGCCCCGGCCCCGGGACAAGTCCTGCCCCCGGCCCCGGCTTCGGACGCGCGTACCCCCGCCGCCCAGGCCGCCAGCGGTCCCGTGGCCGTGCCCGCGGCCAGGACCCCGCGCAGGGCCGCCGCCCGGCCGGCCAGGCCCGCGCGCTGCTCCGCGTACACGGCCGTCACCTGCGCGTGCACCGTGCTCGCGGGCAGCGCCCGCCCCGAGCCCGGCCCCGGCCGTCCGGCCACCGCCAGCCCGCGCAGCCAGCGCGCCGCCGCGAGGCGGTCCATCCCCAGGGCCCAGGCCGTGGCGTGCGCCAGGTCGGCGGCGACGGCCAGCCGCGGGCCGCCGCGCGGGGTCCCGGCGACGCAGTCCACCGCGGTCCGGGTGGCCAGTGCCGCGTACCCCGCGCCGGCGCACGGCGGGCCCGCCACCTCGCGGACCCCGGCCGTCGCGGACAGCGCCCCGGCCACGGAGGCGAGATCGGCCGGGCGCCCGCCGTGCACCCGCACCCGCAGGTGCGGCCCGCCCTCCCCGTGCCGCACGAAGTCCCAGCCGGCGGCCCGCCCCCCGGCGACCAGCCCGTCCAGCAGCGGCGCGAGCTCCTCCACGAGGAACCCGTCGACGGCCCCCGGCCCGGACCGCGGACGGCAGTGCAGAACCGGACAGGAGCCCGGCGGAACAGTGCTCACGTACGCCTCCTCAGGGAAAGGGATGCGGATGCAGGGCCAGTTCGTCGTGGCGCGGCGGCCGGTCGGCCCGGCCCAGCCGGTACGGGACCTCCAGCAGCCTGGGCAGCCCCCGGGTGCGCCGGTTGACGTGCCCGAAGGTCATCGGCAGGGCGCCCGGAACCACCGCCTTGGCCGTGTGCAGGCCGAGCCGCTTCCGGATCCCGGCCTCGTCCTGCCCGACCACCACCACCTCCAGCCCGGCCCCCGCCAGCCGCCGCACCGTCGAGTCCAGCAGCCCGGCCAGGTCCGCGACCGGCTCGGGCGCACCCGGCCAGACCTCCCGCCACGGCGCCGGGCGGTCGTCGCCCCGGTACAGGAAGTCCAGCCTCGGCCGGGCCTCCGGCAGGCCGTACAGGGCGGTGTGGTCGGACAGGGTGAAGACCAGCTCGGGCCGCTCCAGCATGGGCCGCAGCCTGCGCGGATCACAGACCTCGGGCTCCGCCCTCAGCCGCTGGGCGGCGTTGAACACGTTGGTCACCGCCTCCACCACGGCGGAGCGGATCGCGGCCCGCGGGTCGTGGTGCGCCCCGGCCGCCACGAACACCTGCGGCGCCGCCGACCGGGGATCGGCGTGCCGCGCGACGGCGATGACGGCCGGGACGCCGAAGTCGTTCGTCGCGTCGAACAGCGCGAGCCCGTAGCCCGCCAGCTCCGCCCGGTCGGCGAGGTGCAGCACCTCCGCGTCCTCGCCCGGCAGCGCGATCCGGCGCAGCGGGGTCCGCGCGTACCAGGCCATCAGGAACGCGTCCCGCTCCGCCACCTCGAACAGCCCGTACAGGGCGGCCTCTTCGGGACTGTTGCCGAGACCGCAGCCGCTGGAGCACTCGTAGACCACGCGCGGCCGGCCCGGAGCCGGGTCCCAGTACGCGACGTGCTCGGGCACGGCGACCGGGCGGGAGCGGGTCAGCGACCAGCCGTGCACCCAGTCCAGCTCCAGGTCCGGGGCGTACGGGACGGTCGGCGACGCGGGATGGCCGTGGTGGGCCGGGTCGGGCAGCCCCAGCCGCTCCGGGTCCAATGCCCGCTCCGGGCCCAACTCGGAGTAGGGGGCGCGCAGTACGGTCCGCCTGCCGTGCGGACGCATCCCGGTGAGCCGCTCGACGCCCTCGAAGAGGGCCACCCGCTCGCTGCCGTCGAAGTCGCCGGACCGGCCGTACCCGCCGTCGGGCACGTCCCGGCCCAGGGTGACGTAGGCGCTGGTCAGGCTGTGTACGGAGTCCTCGGTACGGACCACCCGGTGCACCGGCCCGAACCGCTCGTCGTACAGCTCCGCGCGCAGACCGGCCCGGTCCGTACGGCCGTTGGGCCCGCGCAGCACCCCCGGGTCCGGCAGCGGGAGCCCGGTCCGGCGGGGCCCCGCCGCCACGGGCTCGTCGCCGGGCAGCGGCAGGCAGACCTCGCAGCCGCCGACCGGCCGGAACGAGTGGCCCGACCAGCCGGCCCGGCCGCCGTGCACCACCCGCACCGGGGTGCCGGCGCCCGGCACCGGCGCGGGCTCCGCCAGCAGGTCGGCGGCGAGCGCCGCGACGGCGTCCGCCAGCGCGGGGGAGGGCCGGCCGCCCAGCCGCAGCCCCGGGCTGTGCCAGGGGACGCGGCCGCCGATGGTGGCCAGCCGGCGGTACTCCGTGCAGGAGAGGCAGCCCACCGCGCCGGGCCGCAGCACCGGGCCGACCACGGTCAGCGCGCCGTCGCCGCGTACCGGGACAAGCGTCACCGGATGGCGGAGCGCGTGCCGCGACAGCTCGGCGGCGGTGTCCAGGGACCAGTCGTCCAGGACCACCACGGCCCGCCCCTCCGTGGCGCGCAGCGCGCCCCGCGCGTCGAGGACGGTCAGCCCGAGTGCGGCGAGGGCCGCCCCGAGCGGTGTGGCGGCGGTCGGCCGCGCCGGGGCGTTCACCGCGGTCCCCCTTCCCTGCCGGTGCCCGCGCGGCCCCGGCCGCCGAGCACGGTGAACCCGCAGCCGCGCAGCGCCGCGAGGACGGCGTGCCCACCGGGCCCGCGGGGCTCCCAGGGCCGTACGCGCAGGCCGGTCAGCTCCAGCAGGACCGCGTGCAGGCCGGCTTCGCGCCCCGCGACCCCCGCCCACCAGCCCGCGGACCAGCTCGCGTCCTCCCACGGCGCAGGGACCGTCCCGGCCACCGCGAGCGGGCAGGACTCCCCGCCCGCCGCGACGACGTGACGGGCCGCCGGTTCGGCCGCCCCCGCCTGCACGCGGACCAGCGCGGCCAGCACCGCGAAGGCCGCCGCGTCCCCGGGCGTGGCCTCCACCGCCCGCCCGAGCAGCGGCCCGCAGCGGCCGTCGGCGCGGACGGCGGCCCGGTGGGCGGTGCCGTCCGCGTCCAGCGGGGTCACGCTCAGCTCCGCCCGCACCCCCAGCCGCCGCGTCAGGGCGACCCACCAGTGCCGGGCCTGCGGATGCCCGCCCGCGTACGGGTCCCAGGGCGCGGCCCCGGCCCCCGGCGCGGGCAGCCGCAGCGCGGCCCGCCGCAGAGCCCGCCCCAGCGCGTGCCCGGGCCCCGCCCCGACCACCACACCCGCACCGCCGCACCGCAGTTCGGCGGCCCGGCACACCGCGTCGAGCCGGGCCAGGTCGGCCCGCGCGGCCCCGGCCACCAGCAGCCCGCCGCCCGGCGCCGGACAGCCTGCCAGCGCCACCGGAAGCTGCGGCAGGGCCCCGGTCAGCGGCGGCGCCACCACACCGAGCCGCTCGTCGCCCAGCGCGGCCACCCCGGCCAGCGCCTCGGCGAGGGTGCCGGGCGGCGCGGCCGGCTCCGGGGAACCCTGGGGCCAGGGCCGGTACTCCGACCAGGGCGGGTCCTCACCGGCCAGCAGCACCAGGGGCGGCCGGGTCCGCCCGGGTCCGGGCCCCCCGGCGCCCTCGGACCCCGGATCCGGCAGGCCCGCCACCGCGCACAGCAGCCGCTGCACGGCCCCGCCCGCCACCAGGGCGGTCAGCGCCCGCCCCGGCGGGGTCCGGCCGGCGGCCTCCCGGCCGAACCCGAGGCGCCCGGCCAGCGCCGCCGTGTCCGCCAGGGCCCGCGCCGGACCGGCGACCGGGGTGACGAACGCCCCGCCGGGGGCGAGGACCGCGCCCACCGCCCACTCGGCGCCGTCGCCGCGCGTGGCCCGGAGCAGCACCCGCTCCCGGCCGCCGCCGGACCGGGCCCGGACCGCGGGTACCCCGGCGCGCGCCAGGGCACGTACGGCCGCCGAGGCCAGGGGCCCGCCCGGATCGGCGGCCCGCACCTCCACCCGGGCCCCGGCGAGGGCGGCGGCCGCCTCGGCGGGCCGGTTCGCGACCGTGAGCAGCCACTCGGCCGCCGGGGCCCCGTCCGGCGGGGCCGGGTCGGCCACCAGCATCCCGTGCGCGTGGAGCTGTCCGATCAGGGCGCACAGGGCGGCACGCAGCGGCGTACGGTCCCCGGCGCGGGCGGCGAGCCGCGCGGCGCCGCCGTCCGTCCGCAGCGCCTCCTCCAGCATCCGCCACAGCGCCGGCAGCGCCGGACTGCCCTCCAGGGTGACGCTGCCGTCCCAGCCCCGCAGGTGGAGCCCGCCGTCGAGGGTGCTCACCGCGACCCCCGGCCGCAGCCGCCAACCCCGCAGGGAGTCCAGGCCGTCGGGCTCCCGGGCCTCCGCGGACACGGCGGACGGGCCGGGCGGCGCGGCGGTCATGACGCACCCCCGGCGGTTCCCGCACGGTAGGTCTCCAGCACGACCTCGACGGCGCGCGCGGGGACCTCCCGTCCGCCGGGCGCGGGCAGCGCCTCCTCCAGCACCAGCCCGTCGGGATGGCGGGCGAGCCACTTGCCGAGGCAGCGCAGGTGCAGCGCGTTGCCCAGGTCGACGAACTGCGGCTTGGGCAGCGCCCGCCGGAACCGGGGATCCTCCGGCGCCGCGGCCGCCTCCGCGGCCGTCACCAGCGGCGGGTGCAGGAACACCTGGTCGGGAAGGCCCAGCAGGGCCCGCCAGCGCGCGGCCGCGGCGAAGGGAACCTCACCGCCGGCCGTGTCGGCGGCCAGTGCGGCACGCAGCTCCCCGACCGTGCCGGGCGCGAGCTTCCAGCGGCGCCGCCGCAGCACCACGTGCCGGTGGCGCAGCCTGGGGGTGCGCACGAGCGGCCCGCCGGGCACCTCGGTGACCACCCGGGGCACCAGGGAGGCGAAGGAGACGACGCCTTCCGGATGGTCGTGGACCAGCGGGGCGTCCCGCACCGGCAGCAGGCCGCTCACCAACAGGCCAGGGTAGAAGACGTCCAGCGGCTCGCCGGTGTCCCGCAGCCGCAGCCGCACCTGGTCGGCCGTCTCGTCGTGGAACAGTTCCACGTCCTCCTCGCGCAGCGGGGCCCGCTCCCCGCCGCCGTCCGGCGCGTGCGGGGCGTACTCCTGCGAGATGATCTCCTCCGGCATGAACCGGGGCTGCAGGTTGGCGTTGAAGCCCTGGACGGGCCGGAACTGCACCGGCCGCGAGCCGGGTCCGGCCGCCCGCGCGACCTCCCGGGTGACGGCCGCGACGGCGTCCGGGCCGAGCAGGCCGAAGAAGCGGCTCCCGGTCCGCCCCCAGCCGCCGTAGAGGTGGTTGAGGGCGAGCAGCCCGCGCCGGGCGTCCCGCTGGAGGAAGTGCGCGTACGACAGCGGGCGCGTCGCCGCCCAGGCGGGCAGCCGTGCCGCGTACTCCCCGACCAGCTCCGCGGGCAGCACCACGTCGGCGTCCGGGTCCTCCCGGTCGGCGGCCCGCTCCCGCACCGCCGCCTCGAACGAGGCCCGCAGGCGTACGAGTCCGGCCGCGCGGCCGGGCAGGGAGCCGAGGCCGTCCCGGGGGTGCAGGAGCGCGTCGCGGACGGTGTCCTCCCAGGCCGCGACCGTCGAGGGCCCGAAGTCCCAGACGGGGTGGCAGACCCCGCCCCGCCCGTAGCGGGCCACGAAGCGGTCGCGCAGGGACCGGCGCACCAGGTGCCCGAGGTCGTACAGCTCGGCCAGGGCGGCGACCTCGCGCAGCGCCTCGTGGTCCTCGGCGGTCAGGAGCCCGTCGGCGTCCACCGGCCGCCGGGCCACCACGTCCTCCGCCAGCACGGGCGGCACCGGGTCCCCGGCGGGCAGCGGCCGCCCGGCCGAGGCCAGCAGAGCCGTCCAGCGCTCGCGCAGCAGCGCGAGCAGCACGGTGCGCTCCCGGGGTTCGGCCGCCGCGAACTTCCCCGTGGCGTCGGCGACTTCGTCGACGCGGGCGGCCAGGGCGGCTTCGCCTCCGGTGCGCAGCCAGGCGGCCAGCCGCCCGAGCGGGTCGGGCTCCTGCGGCCCGACGGGCGGTACGGGGACCAGCAGGCCGGCGTCCACGAGCTGCTCCAGGTACGCCACGGCGGCCGCCCGGTCCCCCGGAGCCGCGAGCGCCGCAGCCAGCAGCGCGGGCGTCGCGGGAGTGCGGCACAGCTCGGCCACCCGTTCCAGGGGCGCGGTCGCGGCGACCTCGACCTCGTCCTGCCCGGGTACGGCGAAGCGGCCGACGGCGGCGAGGCCCCGGCTCCGGGCGAAGGCGGCCCGCCCCCGCGCCGTACGGGCCGCGCTCGCCATCCGGTGCGGGAGCCGGGCCCGCCGGGCGGGGTCGGCGAGCAGCGCCTCGCACAGTGCGGTGACCAGGCCCCGGCCGACGCGCACCCGGTTGCCGACCGGGCCCGGCAGGTCGCCCTCCCCCCAGTCGGGGACGCCCGGCCCCGGGGAGCCGGGGCCGGCCGGGAGCGGGCCCCAGCCGACGGCGGTGTACCAGGACACGGGGCTGCTGCGGGTGGCGGCGCGCACGGCGTGCCGCAGCACCCCGGGTTCCTCCTTGCGGGCGCGGCGCCCGGCCGCCCCCGCCCCGGCGCGTTCGACGGCGGCCAGCAGCTCCGCGCTGGTCGCCGAGGCGGCGAGGGCGAGGGCCGGCTCGCGGCACTGTGCGGCGAGGGCGCGGCGCTCGGCGGCCAGCGCGGCCGCGGCCGGGGCGCGGAGCCGGGCCCGCAGGGCGGCGAGCCGCTCGCGCAGCTCCAGCCACTCCCGCAGCGCCGGGACCCGGCCGGGCAGGTCGCCGAGCGATCCGAGGAGCGCGGGCCGGGGTTCCCGGCCGTTGTGCAGGGCCCGGCGCAGCGGCAGCACCACCTCCCGGTGGAAGGCGTCGGGATGGCCGCCCCGGCTCGCGTACAGGGCGTCGGTCAGTGCGGGCGTCAGCCGGGCCAGTACGCCCTCCAGCCGCGCCAGTTCCCCGGACGCGGCACGGAAGGCGGCCGCCTGCGGCGACTGCGCGGGATGGGTGAGCGTGGTCGCGCGGACCAGCGCGTACGAGGAGGTGCGCACGGCGGGGGCGGGGGAGGTCATGGCGTCCCGGGTCCTTCCGGCTCGGCCTGGTCGGGGGCGGGGAGCGGACCGCCCGTTCCGGGCCCGGCCACGGGCGCCGGAACGGGCGTCGGCGGGGCACTGTCAGATCACGCCGGGAACCGTCTGCGGCTGCTGCGTGACGCACTGGCAGGCGGTGGCGGTGGGGATGCCGCACCCGGAGGTGGACGAGCCGGCGGCGAAGGCCGAAACCCCCGCGGTGTCGCGCATCGCGGTGACGGTGATCCCGCCGAGGTCCAGTTCGTGGGCCTCGAAGGACGTGGCCGCGTCGAAATCTGCCATGAGAACTCCCAAGGATGTGGGACGACTTGTGATGGCCGGATCTTTGTTGCGGACGAGCGGTCGCAACGCTAGCTCCCGGGGCGATCCGGGCGCAGCGGACACTTTTCGACATCGCGGGGTAACTCCACGTGAAGGCGCGGAGGTTGACCGAAAGGCAGCACAACGGGCCCCCGAACGGCCCCGGTCGGCCGGCGGCGCCCCGCCCACCGTCGACCTCTGGCCGATCCGGCCGAAAGCCGCCGCCTACGGGCGACGGCCTACGGCCTACGGCCGACGGAAGGAGGCGCGCGTACGCACGCAAGGGATCTGCGGGATTCGTGGCAACGGCGGCAGAGGCCGGCAGCGGCGAGGGCCGAAAACAGAAGAGGCAAGGAGGTGAAACCACTCCTTGCCACTCTCAAGTTATAACGCACCGGGGGGCTTGCGGCAAGACCCCCGTCCTCCCGCAGAATCACCGGCCTGAGCCAAAACCACCGCAGTACACGGGTCGTGGACGACCCCGGATCGGAGCCGCACC
Organism: Streptomyces sp. NBC_00158; assembly: GCF_045160885.1. Classification (NCBI taxonomy): domain Bacteria; kingdom Bacillati; phylum Actinomycetota; class Actinomycetes; order Kitasatosporales; family Streptomycetaceae; genus Streptomyces; species Streptomyces sp. NBC_00158. The sequence continues at coordinate 240,061 of NZ_CP108161.1, read as the reverse complement.
AGTGCACCCGCTGACCACCAGCGTGTTCGACCTTCCCGACCACCTCTCCGCCAAGGCGGACCCGGAGCTGGTCGCCGGGGACGAGCGGCACTTCGCCGCCGTCGCGGCGAGCCTGGAGGAGACGATCGCCGAGGTGTCCGAGCGGCTCGACGCCGCCCGCAGGGCACCCGGCGGCATCGGCCGGGAGGCGATGGACCGGGACGCGGAGATCCACCGGCTGACCGCCCGGCTGCGCGGGCTGCGCCGCTTCGGCCTGGACCTGTGCCTCGGCCACATCGTCCTCGCCGACGACCCCGAACCCCTCTACGTCGGCCGGTTCGGCCTCACCGACAGCACGGGCCGCCGACTGCTCGTCGACTGGCGCTCCCCGGCCGCCGAACCCTTCTTCGCGGCCACCCACGCCAACCCGATGGGCCTGGTGAGCCGCCGCAGGTACCGCTGGACCAGCGGCCGGATCGGCGACTACTGGGACGAGGTGTTCACCGTCGACGGGCTGCAGGGGCACGCCGCGCTCGACGACCAGTCGGCCTTCATCGCGAGCCTCGCGGGCAACCGCTCCTCCCGCATGCGGGACGTGCTCGGCACCATCCAGGCGGACCAGGACGCCATCATCCGGGCGGGATCCCGCGGCGCCCTCGTCGTCGACGGCGGTCCCGGCACCGGGAAGACCGTGGTCGCCCTGCACCGCACCGCCCACCTCCTCTACGCGGACCCCCGCCTGGGCCACCGCCGGGGCGGCGTGCTCTTCGTCGGCCCGCACCGCCCCTACCTGTCCTACGTCTCCGACGTGCTGCCGAGCCTCGGCGAGGAGGGCGTGCAGACCTGCACCGTCCGGGACCTCGTCGCCGAGGGCGCCGCGGCGGTGCCCGAGACCGACCCGGAGGCGGCCCGCCTGAAGGCGTCCGCGGCCCTGGTGAAGGCCGTCGACGCGGCCGTCGCGTTCTACGAGGAGCCGCCCGCCGCGGGGATGACGGTCAGCACCCACTGGGCCGACGTCCGGCTGACCGCCGACGACTGGGCGACGGCGTTCGAGGCGGTCGAGCCCGGCACCCCGCACAACGAGGCCCGCGAGCAGATCTGGGACGAACTGGTCGCGATCCTGCTGGACAAGCACCACGACGAGGGCGACGGGGACGAGGACGACCTCTCGCCCGAACTGCTGAACAGGTCGCTGCGGCAGAACCGCGAGCTGGTCACCGCCCTCGACCGCGCGTGGCCGGTGATCGAGGCCACCGAGCTGATCGCCGACCTGTGGACGGTCCCCGCCTACCTGCGCAAGTGCGCCCCCTGGCTCGGCCGCGAGGAGGTGCGCGCGCTCCAGCGCGAGGACGCCGAACGCTGGACCGTCGCCGACCTGCCCCTGCTGGACGCGGCCCGGCACCGGCTCGGCGACTCGGGGGCCTCCCTGCGCAAGCGCCGGCACGAGGCCTCCGTCGCCGCCGAACGCGAGCGGATGGCCTCGGTCATCGACAGCGTGCTCGCGGCCGACGCCGACGGCGAGGGCGCGGTGACGATGCTGCGCGGCAGGGACCTCCAGGACAGCCTGATCGACGACACGGCCCTGTCCGCCGTCGACCGCGACCTGCTCGCCGGTCCGTTCGCGCACATCGTCGTGGACGAGGCCCAGGAACTGACCGACGCCGAATGGCAGATGCTGCTGCTGCGCTGCCCCTCCCGCAGCTTCACCATCGTCGGGGACCGGGCGCAGGCCAGGGACGGGTTCACGGAGTCCTGGCGGGAACGGCTCGAACGGATCGGGCTCGACCGGATCACCATGGCCTCCCTGAGCGTCAACTACCGCACCCCGCAAGAGGTCATGGCCGAAGCCGAACCGGTCATCCGGGCCGCCCTCCCGGACGCCAACGTGCCGGCCTCCGTCCGCAGCAGCGGCATCCCGGTCGTCCACGGCTCCGCCGCCGAACGGGACGGGATCCTCGACGCCTGGCTCTCCGCGCACCCGGAGGGCATCGCCTGCGTCATCGGCGACCCCGCCTTCCGCGCCACGCCCCGCGTCCGGTCGCTGACCCCGCGGCTGTCGAAGGGGCTGGAGTTCGACCTGGTCGTCCTCGTCGACCCGCAGGAGTTCGGCACGGGCGTGGCGGGCGCGGTCGACCGCTACGTGGCGATGACCCGGGCGACCCAGCGCCTCGTGGTACTCACCGGCACCGACGGGCGGTAGTGGACTTTCGGCGGTGCCGCGGGCCCGGCCCGGTTGCGTAGGGTCGCGCCCGTGAGAAGAACGATCATGAAGTGCCGGGCGACGCCGGTGCCGGCACCGGGACGAATGCGGATGCGGATACCCGTCCCGGTGCTGTCCGCCGGCCTGTTCGCCGGGGCGGTGGCGGGCGCCGGCACGGGCGTGACCACCCTGTGGTGGGGCCTGCCGGCGGCGGTCTGCGCCTTCCTCGCCGGCCTGCGGCCGGGTCGCGCCCGCACCACGGCGGCGGCCCTGGCGGCGGTCCTCGCCGCCGCCGTGGTCTGCGTACTCCTCGTACCGGCCTGGCTGGGGTGGGCGAGCCGGTTCGTCGGCCTGCTCCTCGTGGCGGCGATGCTGCCCTGGTTCGCGGGCCGCTTCCTGCGCCAGTCCCGCGAACTCGTACGGGCCGGGTGGGAGCGGGCCGAGCGGCTGGAGCGGGAACAGCGGCTGGTCGCCGAACAGGCCCGGCTGCGCGAACGGACCCGCATGGCGCAGGACATGCACGACCTCCTCGGCCACGACCTCAGCCTCATCGCCCTGTCGGCGGGTGCGCTGAAACTCGCCCCCGGGCTGCCGGACGAGCACCGGGCCGCCGCCCAGGCCATCCGGGCCATGGCGGGCGCCGCCGTGGACCGCCTCGGAGAGGTGATCGGAGTGCTGCGCGAGCCGTCGGAGCCCGCGCCGGGGTCCGGCCCGGCCGCCGGACTCGCCGAGGTCGAGGGCCTGGTGGACCGGGCCGCCGCCGCTGGTCTGGACGTGGAACTGGCCGTGGAGGGCGTACCGGCCGGCACCGGACCGGCAGGCACCGCGACGCCCACCGCCGTCGGGCGGGCCGTGCACCGGGTCGTCCAGGAGGCCCTGACGAACGTCGCCAAACACGCCCCCGGGCACCGCGCGACCGTCCTCGTCCGGCACACCGGTGACCGCACCGAGGTCAGCGTGACCGACCGGCCGGGGCCCGGAGTCCCCGGGCCCCGGGACCGGACCTCCCGGCCCGAGCCGGCGGCCGGGGCCCCGGAGGGCGGGGAGGAGCACCGCTTCGGCCTCATCGGCCTGGACGAACGCGTCCGGCTGGCGGGCGGCACCTTCACCTGCGGCCCCGAAGGCGGCGGCTTCGCCGTACGCGCCACCGTCCCGCACCACCCCGGGACCGTGCAGCCCCCGCCGCCCGGCCGCACGGCCGGCGCACTGCCCCCCGAGCACCGGACGGCCCGCCGCCGGCTGGGCCGTACCGCCGCCGCGGCCGTGCTCGTACCGCTGTGCACCTGCGCCCTGCTGATCGGCGGGGTGCGCGCGTGGGACACCGCCACCGCACGGCAGTCCGTCCTCGCGCCCGCCGACTACGCCCGCCTGTACACGGGCCAGCCGCGCGCCGAGGTCGCGCGGTACCTGCCCGAACGCCAGACGACCCGCCGCCCGGCGGCTCCCACGCCCGAACCGCGCGACGCGGTCTGCGAGTTCTACGTACAGACCGGCGACCCGTTCGACGACCGCTCGGGGGACGTCTACCGCCTCTGCTTCCGGGCCGGGCACCTGGTCTCCACCGACGAATACACCGGGAAGGACGTCCGATGATCCGGATCCTGATCGCCGACGACGAACCCATGGTCCGCGCGGGAGTCCGCGCGGTCCTCGCCACCGACCCGGGCATCACCGTGGTCGCGGAGGCCGCCGACGGCCGCCGGGCGGTGGAGCTCGTCCAGTCCCACCGCCCGCACGTGGCCGTCCTCGACATCCGGATGCCCGGAACCGGCGGCCTGGAAGCCGCCGCCGAGATACGCAGGACCGTTCCCGGGACGGGAGTCGTGATGCTGACGACCTTCGGCGAGGACGAGTACATCCTGCGGGCCCTGGGCGAGGGCGCCGCCGGCTTCCTGATCAAGTCCGGGGAACCGGAGGAACTGATCGCCGGCGTCCGGGCCGTCGCCGACGGCGCCGCCTACCTGTCACCGAAGGTCGCGGCCCGGGTCGTCGCCCATCTGGCGGAGGGAGGCGCGGGAGCCGGCGCCGGCCGCCGCTCCACGGCGCGGGCCAAGGTCGAAGCCCTCACCGGCCGTGAGCGGGAGGTGCTCGGGTACCTCGGCAGCGGGTTCTCCAACGGCCGGATCGCGCGGCGCCTGGGGCTGGCCGAGGGCTCGGTGAAGGCCCACGTCAGCTCGATCCTCGCGCGCCTGGGCGTCGACAACCGGGCCGCGGCGGCGGTGGTCGCGCACGAGGCCGGTGTGCTCCCGGTGCCGTCCGGCCGCCCGGAGGACGGGCAGGGCTGACACCGCCCGCACGGCGTACGGCAGTACGAGGAGCCGTACGGACACCGCGGCCGCCGCGCCGAGCGCCGCGCCCGCGAGGACGTCGTGCGGGTAGTGCACCCCGGCGGCCACCCGCAGCAGGGCGGCCGCCGCGCCCACCGGCAGCGCCAGGGCGGCCAGCCGGGGCCGTACGAGGACCACCCCCACGGCCAGCGCGACCGCCAGGGTCGCGTGGTTGCTGGGGAAGGACCAGTCACCCGGCTCGGGACACGCCGCCTGCGCCCGGACCCCCGTCAGGGCGCGGCAGGGACGCTCCTCGTCGACGAGGAGCTTGACGGCCTCACTGGCCGCGTAGGCGAGGGCGGTCCCGGCGGCGGCCGCCGCGACCCCGGCCAGGCCCCGGGCCTCCCGGTGGCGCAAGGCGCTCCGGGCCGCCCAGAGCAGCAGCACCCCGAGCAGCAGCAAGGTGGCCTCACTGGCCGGCCCCACGAGGGCCCTCACCCATGCCGGGCCGTCCGCCACGCTCCCGGTCAGCGCCCGGTAACCGGCCGCCGACCAGCCCCCGGTGACGTGCACCGGCGCGTTCCTGCCCACTGCTCCGCCGGGGGCCAGCCACACCACGGCCGCCGCTCCCGCGGCGGCCGGGGCGACCGAGAGCAGCAGGCGGCGCCCCCGACCCCATCTCATGATCGATTCCATGCCCCCGACGGTAGGAAGCGTCCGGTCCGCGCACCCCGGCCGAACGGCTGCCCGCACCCCCGACGATCGTCGGGGTTGACGGCACCGCCGGAGCCGCGTCACGCCCGCCCGCCCCTGAGCCGGGGCTCAGAACCCCCAGACGCCGATCTCGACGATGCCCGCGAACAGGTGCTCCCAGACGTCCCCGGCCGGGGTGGAGGGGTCGACCGAGAAGGGTTCCAGGGCGGCCGCCTCGCGTACGAAGTCCCGCTTGCCGTCCTCGCCGGGGTACGGGCTCCAGCACGCGCCCATGAAGCGGTACACGGCCTCCAGCAGCCGGACGAAGGTCTCCACGTCCCGGGCGAAGAGGAACGGTTCCCCGCCGTTGCGGACCATCCACACCGCGCCCGTCTCCGGATGCACGGAGACCCGGCCGGTGTCGCCGTACCTCAGGTCGAAGGTGCCGAGCGGCAGCAGGCCGTTCTCCCCGGGCTCGACCTGGTGCGCGCCCGCCTCGGTCCACGTCAGCGAGAACGAGGCCACCCCCACCGCCCACCACCGCGGCAGCCCCGCCTCCGCGATGAACCGCCGGCCGGGGGAGTGGAGCAGCGCCGCGGGCTGCCGCTCGGGCGCCAGGCGCAGGACCCAGTCCGCCCCGAAGGCCTCCGCCAGCCGGCCGGCGTCGAGCGGGGCCCCGGCGGACGAGGGCCCCGCGAACCAGGGCCCGTCCGTTCCCCACACGGCGGCATCGCCGTTCGGAGCGCCCGCCCGGCCGCCGCCCCGCTCGACGACCGCGATCCCGCGCTCATCGGCGAACACGAACCGGTTCCCGCCGAGCGGTACGGGTTCCTCCCAGCCCTCCGGCCAGTGGAGGACCGGCCCCTCCTCGTCGTCGAAGAAGACGTACTCCTCCGTCCCGGGCACGGCGTCGTACGGCCGCTCGGTGAACTCCTCCCCGGCCGGGGCCGGGACCTGCTCCCCGGTGGCCGGGTCGAACCAGCGCTCGCCCGTCCACATCGCCTCGAGCTTCAACAGCGCCCGGCCGTCGGGCGCTTCGTGGACCTCGACGTGCCCGCCGCCGGACAGGTTCGGCTGGGCCCGGTAGACACCGACCGGCCGCCACCAGGTCCACACGGTCCGCCACGGCATGTCCGGCGCGGCCCCGGCGACCAGTCCGGCGTACGCCTCGTGGCCCAGCACCCGCGCCCCGAAGTGCAGCCACGACGCGAACTCCGCCCGCGACACCTCGGCACCGTCCAGCACCGAGACCGCCTGCCCGAAGGCCTCGCGCCCCACGCCCCCGCCCGTGGCGGGCAGTTCACCGAGGGCGCCGGGTCCGGCCGCCAGCAGCCCGGCGGGGGACGCGAACAGTTCGTCAAGATCGTCAAGAGCCATGACCCCATGCTGCCACCCCCCACCGACAGCCCCGTCGGCCCGTACGGACAGCCGGATTCCGGGCGTCCGTACGAACCGGTCGCCGCCCCGCGGCCACCGCCCCCACCGGATCCGCGGCAGTGGTGCCAACGGCCGGACACGCTCCGGCCCCCGCCTGCATCATGTGGTCTTCGTACCGGCCGCCACCGGCCGAAGGGGGAAGGGGAACGCATGAGGACCGTCCGCGAGGAGCAGGCCGGCGACGTGATGGTGTGGGTCCGCCGGGGCGGGTTCCCCGGCGAACTTCGGGAAGGCGACGCCGACATCGCACGGGGCCTCCTCGGCACGGCGCCCGCCGGGGTACGGGCCGTGGTCATCGCGCTCGGCGGCGAGGCGTTCCGGTGGGTGGACGCCGACGGGGACGAGGACGTCCTGCTGGAGGCCGGCGCCGAGGAGGAGGACGCGGCCGGGGCGGGCCGGGACGACGCGGCGGGCGGCTTCGCCCTGGGCACCGGCGACGGCGCCACCCTCCCCGGGCTGCCCGTCTCCTGGGAGCTGCTGGAGTTCCGCTGCCCGCACGGCGACGCCACCGTGCTCGTCGCCCGCCACCCGGACGTCCCGCCGGCCTGCCCGGCGCACCACGTACCGCTGGAACCGTACGGGACCGCCGGGCGGTGAGCGCCCCCGCCCAGCTCGCGACGGGCGTGACCCGGCTGACCGCCTCACGGTTCGCGCTCGTCGGCTACCTGCCCACGTACGCGGCCCTGTCCTACCTCGGGTTCCTGCTCGCCGCCCGCGCGCCCGGCGGCGGCATCGAACCGTCCCGGGCGCTCGCCCGCCTGCACGGCCTGTCCGGCGCCGTCCTCGCCGCCCTGGCCCTGGGGGCACTGCTCGTCGCCGTCCTCCTGCACCCCCTCCAGGCCCCGCTCGTCCAGCTGCTGGAGGGGTACTGGCCGCGCCCGGCCCGCGCCGCCGCCCGGGGCGCCGTCAAGGTCCAGGAACGCACCCGGGACCGCCTGGCCCGGGCCGCCGAGGCCGCCACCGCCCACCCCACCGAAGCCGAACGGCAGCGGATCCTGACGGCCGGTTGGCAGCTGGCGCGGAGCTTCCCGCCACCCCCGGTACCCCTGCTGCCGACCGCGCTCGGCAACACCCTGCGCGCCGGCGAGGCGACGGCGGGCGCCGCGTACGGGGCGGACGCGGTGGTGTGGTGGCCCCGGCTCTACCCCCTGCTCGGCGACCGGCTCCGGGCCGTCGTCGACGACCGGCGCGACCAGCTCGACCTGGCGTGCCGGCTGTGCGTGACGGCGGGCGCCACCGGCCTGCTGAGCGTCCCCGTGGTCCTCGGCGGCGACGGCTGGTGGCGGGCGAGCCCGGCCGCCTTCCTGCTGCCGGCCTGGGTGGCCTACCGCGCGGCCGTGGCAGCGGCCCGCGGCTACGCCGAGGCCCTGACGGCCGCGTTCGACCTGCACCGTTTCGACCTCCTGACCGCCCTGCACCTGCCCCTGCCCCCGGAGTCCGACACCGAGCGGTCCCTGAACCGCCGGCTCACCCGGTTCTGGGCGCAGGGCGTGCCGCTCACCGCCCTCCCGTACGAGCACGGGCACGAGCCGGTCCCGCCGTCCGCCGCACCGCCCGCCGCCGCACCGGGCGAGGACGGCTCCCGCTGAAAGGCCCGCCATGTCCCAGCCCCGCTCCCGGTCCCACCCCCGGTCCCGCACCCGTACGGAATCCGCCGCGCGCTCCCTCGACTTCAGCCTCGACTGGGCGGGACTCTGCCGCGGCGGCCGCATCCTCGTCAGCATCGACCGGATCACCGACGGCCATTCGCTCCCGGAGATCCTCGCGCACGAGACCACGCACGACGTCCTGCTCAGAGCGACCCAACTGGGCTGGACCCAGCTCGTGCTGAGCCCCTCCGCCATGGACCCCTGGCGGCCGGGACCGCTGCGCGACCGGTGCGCGCGGCTGCTCGCGCTCACCGTCCAGGCGTCCCGCTTCACCCAGGAGGCGGTGGCGACGTTCCTCCCCTCCCTGGACGTCGAGCCCGCCGGCATGGCGGCCTACCGGGCCCGGCACCCCCAGCCCTACCTCGACGCCGCCGACGCCCTGGAGTGGCTGCGCACCCGCGACCTGCCCCCGGAGGCCCGGGAGCAACTCGCCCTCCACCTCGGCACGCTCGCACTCGCCGTGCCCGTCCTGGAGGCGTGGCAGCCGCAGCGGCTCCACCGGCCGAAACCGGCCGAGCAGTGGTTCCGCCTCCCCGGCAACCGGCCGGACCGCCGCTTCCCCGCCCTGTGCCGCGCCCTGGAGAAGCAGTCCGACGAGGCCCTGTGCCGCGCGTCCCACGGCGGACCCGAGGAGACCGCCCGCCTGCTCGCACACGTACGCCTCGACGGAGAACCCCTCGGCTACGGCCCGTTCCCCGCCGCCCTGCCGACCCCCCAGTGGCTGGACGGACTCGTGGCGAACGTGATCGGGCCGCTCGTCTCCGACACCACACTGCCGCAGGACGACCGGGACCTGCTCGCCGGCGTGTGGGCCGTACCGGTGCTCAGCATGCCCGGCCTGCACCCGCCCCTGCTGTCGGTGGTCCTCACCCGGACCACCTCCACCCACGGCCCGATCGACATCGACCCCCCGACCGACGAACTCCACGGCTACCCCCTCGTCGAGGTGCTGCACAACGCGCTCCCCACCCCGGTGCCGGGGGTGGAGCCCGTCGGCCGGGAACCGTTGTGGCTGAACGAGGGCGACACCGCCCTGTGGTTCGTCTCGCCCTGGCAGGACCAGCGGGCCTGCCGGCTGTCACCGGCCTGGCTCCACGAGTGGCTCGGCGAACTCGACGAGGGCACGACCCTGTGCACGCGCGACGGCGGAGACCTCTCCGGAGTGCGGCTCGGCGACCGCGGGCTCGCCGCGCGGCGCCGCGTCATCCTCTTCCAGCACCGGACCCCGCACCAGGCCCTCCTCGTCGAGCTGCCGGTCCTCGGCCTCGACGAGGAAGGAGGACCGGTCACGATGACGGTGGCGCACTCCGAACTCGACGGCGTGGCCTACCTGATGCTGCGGCCCGAGAGCTCCTCGCCCGTGCTCATCGTCCCGACCGCCACCGTCACCGCCGAACGCGCCGCGCGGGAGCTGGTCGAGCGGTCCGACAAGGTCCGCTTCCGCCTGGTCACCGACCCCGAGGACTTCTACACCTCCCGCGCGATGCTCCGGGACGTCATGCGGGTGCTGCACAACTTCGAGGCCAAGCCGTGGCCGGACACCCTGCGGCCCGATCCGCCCGCCACCCCGCGCGAGCCCGCCCGCCGCCGCGCCGAAGCGGACCTGGACCCCGCCGTGGCACGGATGGAGAAGGCGGAACGGGCGTTCGCGGGGCGCCCCACGGCGGAGCGGTTCGCCGGGCTGAGGGCAGCGGCCGAGGGCGTACTGGCCGCCCCCTCGTTCCCGCACGTGTCGCTGGGCTGGCGGATCAGGCTCCGCCAGGAAGTGGCCGCCGCGCTCTACGGCGGCTTCCTGGAACTGCGCGACACCGCCGTCCTGCGGCGGGTGGTCGAGATCCAGGGGGAACTCGTCACGCTGCTCCCCGAGGGTTCGCCCGAACGGCCCGCCCAGGAACGGAGCCTGGCCATCCTCTCGCTGTGCCTGCGCCGCGCGACCGGCCGGGGGACGCCGCAGGAGAGGCTGCTGGAAGCGCTTCTGGTGTCGGAGGCGACCGAGGCGAGCACGCGCAACCCCTCCGGCCTCCCCGACCTCCGCCACCCGCGGCGGCCCGGCACGGGCTAGGGGGCGTCCGCGAAGTCGCGCCTGCCCCGCGGCGCCCGGCACGCACTCCCGCCGCACCGGGTGAAAGAGCGAGTACGTCCAGTACGCGGGCTTCCGCCCGGCAGGCCGAGAGCACGCACCGGACCCCGCGGGGCCCGCCCTCCGGGCGGACGGCGCCACTTCGTCCCCTAGGGCACCGACCGGGAACCGAGCGCGCCCGGCGTCTTCGGGATCCACGACGGGACGGCCGTGGCGGCGGCGGGTTCCGGCTGGTCCATGTACACGTACCAGTCGCGGTCCTCGCCGCCCATGCCCGTGCGGATGTCGATCTGCTTGACCTGGCCGGTCGCGTGGAAGTACAGGACGACGCTCTGCCGCTTGGAGCCCTCGTCGTAGAACTCCGCGGTCACCTTCCCCCGGGCACCCTCGCCGAAGGCCGAGACCCAGTTCCGCGCGGTCGCCGCGACGGCGTCGCGCGCGGTGTCCGGCGCCGCGAGCGCCGCCAGTTCCCCCGCGTTCCCGTCGGCCGTACGCCACACGACCTCCTGCGCGGTCCGCAGCGTGCCCGTCGACGGGTACCCGAGCACGGCCAGCGGCTCGTGGCCGCCGTAGTCCGAGGCGTAGCGGACCTCCGCCTCGCCCGGCGCGTCCGAACAGCCCGTCAGCACCCCGATCAGCGCCACGGCGGCCGACGCCCACCCCGCCCTTCCCGGAAGCGTCCGTCCGGCCCGGCGGTACGGCTGCGGCCTGCTGCGTCTGTGCATCCGGTCAAGGTAGCGGAGGGCCGCCGAGGGTCCGCGGGGCGGGTGTCCGGACGGCCCGGGGATGGCATTCGGACCCGGTCGGGCCCGTCCAGCGCGCCCCGCCCCCGCCGCCCGGGCGGTACGTGCTTCCATGGCGGACGTGCCCGGCCCGGCACTGCCCGCCCCGCCGACGGAAGGCGCCACGATGGCCGCGATCCTCTCGCCCGCGACCCGTCACCCCGCGACCACCCCCGCCGACATCGGCCTGCCCGTGCTGCGCGTCGTACTCGGCGTGATCATGGCCGTCCACGGGACCCAGAAGCTGTTCGGATGGTTCGACGGACCCGGCCTCAAGGGCACCGGCGTGTTCTTCGCCAAGGCCGGCTACCCGGCGGGCGAGACCATGGCGGCGGTCGCCGGCCTGACCGAGACCCTCGGCGGGCTCGGCCTGATCCTCGGCCTGTTCACCCCGCTGGCCGCCGCGGCCGTCGTCGGCGTCATGACCAACGCCATCGCCGTCAAATGGGCCCGCTCCGTGTTCGGCCCGGAGGGCGTCGAGTTCGAGTCGCTGATCGTCGCCGCCGCCGTCACCCTGGCCCTGGCCGGCCCCGGCCGCTTCGCCCTGGACCGCTTCCTGCCGGTCCTGCGCGCCCACCGGCCGGCCCACGGCCTCGCCGCCCTCGCCCTGGCGGTCGTACTCGCGGCCGTGCCGCTCCTGCTGCGCGACTGATCCGCCGGGCATCATGGCCGGGTGACGACCCCCTCCGGCACGGACCCCGTCCCCGGCACGGGCGAGCGGCCCGTCCTGCTGCCGTACACCGACCCGGCCTTCGTCGCCGACCCGTTCCCCCTCTTCCGGCACCTGCGCGAAGAGGCCCCCGTCCACCGCGCGGTCATCGCGGGCGGCCTGGACGCCTGGCTCGTCACCCGCTACGAAGACGCCCTGGAAGCCCTGTCGGACCCCCGCCTCGGCAGCGACGTGCGCGACGCGACCGACACCCGCCTGCTGCGGCAGCTGCCCGACACGGAACGCGAGGCGATGCTCGGCAACATGCTCCGCAGCGATCCGCCCGACCACACCCGGCTGCGCCGCCTGGTCTCCAAGGCGTTCACCGCCCACCGGGTGGCGGGGATGCGGCCCCGCGTCCAGGCCGTCACCGACCGGCTGCTCGACGCGGTCACCCCGGCCGGCCGCGCCGACCTCGTCGCCGACTTCGCGCTCCCGCTGCCCGTCACCGTCATCAGCGAGCTGCTCGGCGTGCCGGTGGACGACCGCCACGACTTCCAGCACTGGACCGACCGCCTGGTCACCCGCGGCGCGGAGCCGCCGGACCCCGCCGTCGTCAACGAGGCCTGGCAGCACATGCGCGGCTACGTCACCGGTCTCATCAGGGACAAGCGGGCACACCCCGGCGACGACCTGCTCAGCGCCCTGGTCACGGCCCGGGACGAGGAGCGGCGGCTGACCGAGGACGAGCTGATCGCCATGGTCTTCCTGCTGCTGGCCGCCGGCTACATCACCACGGTCAACCTGATCGCCGGCGGCCTCGCGACGCTCCTCGCCCACCCCGCCCAGCTCGCCCTGCTGCGCTCCGATCCCGGGCTGCTGCCGGGGGCGGTCGAGGAGTTCCTGCGCTACGACGGGCCGGTCAGCCCCGGTATCGCGCGGTTCGCCCGCGAGGACGTCGAGATCGCCGGCGTGCGGATCCCGCGCGGTTCGACCGTACTCATCGCCTCCGCCATCGCCGACCGGGACCCGGTCCGCTTCCCCGACCCCGACCGCCTGGACGTCACCCGCCGGGACAACGCCCACCTGGCCTTCGGGCACGGCGTCCACTACTGCCTGGGCGCCCCACTGGCCCGCCTGGAGGGCGAGATCGCCATCGGCACGGCCCTGCGCGGGCTCCCCGCCCTCGCCCTCGCCGTCCGGCCGGACGAGATCCCCTGGCGCCCCGGCGGCCTCCGCGGCCCCCTCACCCTCCCGGTCACCTTCACCCCGGCCGGCTAAGGGGTCTCCTCCGCCGGGCCGGCCTCAGCCGAACCAGACGACCAGGCGGACGTCCGGGTCCCCGTGCACGGCCGCCAGCGCGCGCATCGCCGCCCACACGGGTTCCCAGTCGCCGTCCGGCGGGACGAACATGCGGGGCGTGAGGACCACCGGCCGGTACTCGACGCCGTCCAGGCGGACACCCGCGCCGGCGGCCACTCCGGCGGCATCAGGTCCTCGCCGAACGCCTCCTCCGCCGCGTCGAGGACCTCGTCCCGCGTCCGCACGACGTCGTGCAGCACGAGCCGGCCGTGCGGGCCCGGACGCCACTCGGCGAGCCAGGACCAGGCGGGGGCGTCGCAGAGCGGCACGTCCCAGTCGACCGCCGCGATCTCCGCCCAGGTGGCGTACGAGTGGCCGTGGTGCAGTTCCCCGCAGGTCCGCGGGACGGGGTCCGAAGCGCCGTCGGGCACTCCCCGCCGGTCGAACAGCGGCCGGTCCACACCGAGGCCCCCGCCGAAACCGAACAGGCACTCCCAGGCGTGGCGCTCGCGCCCGAGCCCGAAGCGCAGCAGGTCCGCCGCGGTCTCCCAGCTGCCGTCCGGCCCGCGCGCCTCGATCACCCCGTCGATGTCAGCCCCCACGGCCGGTGATCCTAGACCGTGACGCCTCGGCGCGGCATTCGGCGAAAAAATCCCGGGCGGTGATGTCGAGAACCCCGGGCCGGCTCCGTCTCCTGTATGAACGCGACCGGAAGGGGTCGCACCAGTACCACGGAGGAGAGCCATCATGGCCAAGTACCTGCTGCTCAAGCACTACCGCGGCGCCCCGGCGGCGGTCAACGACGTGCCCATGGACCGGTGGACGCCCGAGGAGATCTCGGCCCACATCCAGTACATGAACGACTTCGCGGCCCGGCTGGAGAAGACCGGCGAGTTCGTCGACGGCCAGGCGCTCGCCCCCGAGGGGACCTTCGTCCGGTACGACGGGGAGGGGCGCCCCCCGGTCACCGACGGCCCCTTCGCCGAGACGAAGGACCTCATCGCCGGCTGGATGGTGATCGACGTCGACAGCTACGAACGCGCCGTCGAGCTGGCCGGCGAACTGTCCGCCGCCCCCGGCGCGGGCGGCGAGCCGATCCACGAGTGGCTCGAACTGCGCCCCTTCCTGACCGAGCCGCCCACCATCACGGAGTGACCTCCCCGATGCCCGGGGCGTCCGGTATCGACGAGGCCCTGCTCAGGAGCCTCACCCCCGGCGTGCTCGCCGTCCTCGTCCGCCGCGGAGCCGACTTCGCGGCGGCCGAGGACGCCGTACAGGACGCACTGGTCGAGGCGGTCCGCGTCTGGCCGGCCGAACCCCCGCGCGACCCCGGGGGCTGGCTGGTCACCGTGGCCTGGCGGCGGTTCCTCGACGCCACCCGCGCCGACACCGCCCGCCGCCGGCGCGAGGACCTCGTCGACCGGGAACCGGAGCCCGGCCCGGCCCCCGCCGCCGACGACACGCTCCGGCTCTACTTCCTGTGCGCCCACCCGTCGCTGACGCCGTCGTCCGCGGTCGCCCTCACCCTGCGCGCCGTCGGCGGCCTCACCACCCGCCAGATCGCCCGCGCCTACCTGGTGCCCGAGGCGACGATGGCGCAGCGGATCAGCCGGGCCAAGCGCACCGTCTCGGGCGTACGCCTCGACCGGCCGGGCGACGTCGCCACGGTGCTGCGCGTCCTCTACCTGGTCTTCAACGAGGGCTACTCCGGGGACGTCGACCTCGCCGCCGAGGCCATCCGGCTCACCCGGCAGCTCGCGGCCGCGATCGACCACCCGGAGGCGGCGGGTCTGCTCGCCCTCATACTGCTGCACCACGCCCGGCGGGCCGCCCGGACCGCGCCCGACGGAAGCCTGGTGCCGCTCGCCGAACAGGACCGCGGACTCTGGGACACGCGGGCGATCGCCGAGGGCATCGGGATCCTGCGGGCGGCCCTCGCCCGCGACCGCCTGGGGGAGTTCCAGGCGCAGGCAGCCATCGCCGCCCTCCACGCGGACGCGCAGGCCGCCGACGAGACCGACTGGACGCAGATCGTCGAGTGGTACGACGAACTCGTACGCCTGACGGACAGTCCGGTCGTCCGGCTCAACCGGGCGGTGGCCGTCGGCGAGGCGGACGGGCCGCGCGCGGGCCTGGCGGCGCTCGCGGCGCTGGACGACACGCTGCCGCGCCACACGGCGGTGGCCGCGTACCTCCACGAACGCGACGGCGACCCCGCGACGGCGGCCCGCCTGTACGCGGAGGCGGCCCGCAAGGCCCCCAACCTGGCGGAACGGGACCACCTGACCCGCCAGGCCGCCCGCCTCAACACCCGGGGCCGCCGCTGAGGGGCCCCCGGCCCCGGCGTACCGCGCACGGGTGCTTTCCGCCCCCGGACCGGGACCGACGCCCCCCGCCGGGGAACCCTCCCCGGACGGCGGCGCAGGAGCGCGCAGCTCCGGATGTGTAGGCACCATCGACCTCCTGTCCGGGCGGGCCGGGAGGTGCGAACCTGACCACGCCGCTCGACCGAGCGCCGCGCACGAGCCCCCCGATCGTGTGCGCCCCGCCGTTCGACGGCGTCCGTTCCGTCCGACCCGTCCATCCCGTCACCGAGGGAGTCCGCCGTATGCAGAACCGTTCGACCGATGGGCCGCGCAAACGAGTGGTGTGGGGGATAACCCTCGTGCTGACCGCGGTCACCGCCCTCCTCGGGGCCGCCCCGGTCGCCGCGACGGCGGCGTCCCCGGCCGCGCCCCCCGTCCCCGTGCCCGTCCTGTCCTGGGGCCCCTGCGAGGGCGCCGCGCCCGGGGACGCGTTCGAGTGCGCGACCGCCCGCGTACCGCTGGACTACCGCGATCCGGCCGGGCGCACGATCCCGCTCGCCGTCACCCGGCGGCTCGCCCCCGACCGGGCCCACCGCACCGGCGTCCTGCTGCTGCACCCCGGCGGACCCGGCAACTCGGGCGTGGACTTCGCCCGCAACAGCTACGAGAACCTGCCCGCCTCCCTCCGCGACGCCTTCGACGTCGTGGGCTACGACATGCGGGGCGTGGGGCGCAGCGGGCAGGTGGAGTGCTGGAACGACAAGGAGTACTCCGCCGCCGTCGACGCCGCACGCGGCGTGCCCGGCCCCGGGGCCCTGCGCGAAGCGGTCCGCCAGGGCCTCGACTTCGCCACCGCCTGCCGCGAGCGCGCCGCGGACCTGGCCCCGTACATCGGCACCGGCTCCAACGCCAAGGACATCGACCTGCTCCGCCAGGCCCTCGGCGAGGAGCAGCTGACCTTCTACGGCCGCTCCTTCGGCAGCTACGTCGGCACCGTCTACGCCGCGCAGTTCCCCCGCCGCGTCCGCGCCATGGTCCTGGACGGCGCCTACGACCCCCGCACCTACGCCGACCTGCCCTACGCCTACGACGCCGCGCAGTTCACCGCCCTGGACGGGGCAGTGGGCCGGTTCCTCGACTGGTGCGCGCGGGAACCCGCCGCGTGCGGCTTCGGCGACGGCCGGCCCCGCGAGGCCTTCGAGGAGCTCAAGCGGACGCTGGACGCCGACCCGGTGATCACCGCGAGCGGCCGCCCGGCGACCGGCTACACCCTCGCCTACCGCCTGATGTTCAACATCAACTCGGGCAAGGAGATCTGGCCCTACCTGGGCCAGGCCCTGCGGGCGGCGCAGGCCCGCCAGTCCACCTTCCTGCTCAACCCGCCCTCGCCCGGCTCCTTCGACTTCCTCAACGTCAACCTGGCCGTGGAGTGCGCCGACCGCGTCTACCCGAAGAGCCCCCTGCTCCTGGGCGCCCTGGTCACCGCGGAGGCGGCCTCCGCGCCGCTGCTGGGCCCCGCGATCGGCTTCGGGCCGCCCACCTACGACCACAACCACGCCACCACCTGCGCCCAGTGGCGGACGGAGCGCCCGAGCCGCTTCGAGGGCTCCTACCGGGCGGCCGGGTCCGCCCCGATCCTGGTCCTCGGTACGACGGGTGACCCCGACACCCCCTACCAGGACGCCGTGGCGCTCGCCCGGACGCTGGAGAACGGCCGCCTGCTGACCTTCGACGCGGAGGGGCACACCGCGTACAACCGCAGCGCGTGCGTCAGTGACCTGGCCACGAAGTACCTCGCCACCCTGGCGCTGCCCGCCCGGGGCACCGTCTGCGCGGACGAGGCGCCCCCGGAGGCGCTGGGCCGCCGTACCGCGGCCGTGGAGGTCGACGAGACGCGCGACGTGATCCCCGCCCTGCGCTGAGCACCGGCCGCCGCGCGGGGCCCCGGCCGGTCACCGGCCCCGGCCCCGCGCGGTTAGGCTCACCCCATGACTGTGCTCGTATACGAAGACTTCGGCACCGGCCGCCACCGCGAGGCCTCGCTGATCAGGCACGCCCTGGGCAGCGTCCACGACGAGGAGCTCGTGGCCGGCCTCGCCGGGGGCATCGGCTTCATGTACTTCGTCTTCGAGTACGAGGGACGCCTGCCGATCCTCACGGTCGTGGCCCAGTCCCACCCCGAGCCCTGGGTGCAGGTCGCCCTAGGCCGCCTCGGTGTCCCGTACGAGGCCACCCGCGCGATGAACCCCCGCTGGGGCCGGGTCCGCGCCGCGCTGGACGGCGGGCAGCCCGCGTTCTGCGTGGTCGACCGCTCCGCCCTGCCCTGGCACGCGGCCGACCCGGACGCGGAGATGACCGGCACCGACCCGTACACCGTCGTCATCGCCGGGTACGACGGCGACGACCTGCTGATCGAGGACGGGGCCGAGACCCCGTACCGGATCGGCCGCGAGGAGTTCGGCGCCGCCTGGAGCGCCCACCGCAAGGGCCGCCACCAGCTGATCGTCCCCACCGGTCCCGCCGAGGGCGAGCCGGACGTGGACGGGGCGATCGCCTCCACCGTCACGCACCTCACCGGGGCGGTCCTCGGCAACGCCTTCGACGTGAACTTCGGCTTCACCGGGATGGAGAAGCTCGCCGCCCAGCTGCGCGACGGCACCACCAAGACGGGCTGGGAGCGGCGGTTCGGCAGCTCGCCGGAAGCCCTCCGGGCGGGCACCGGGCGACTGTACGCCTGCCTGGAGGAGGAGTGGACCGCCCCGGGCGCGACCCGGCCGCTGTACGCGGACTTCCTCGACCTCGTCGGGCGCCCGGAGGCCGCCGGGCTCTTCCGGGAGTCCGCCGGCCACTGGGCGGAGCTGGCCATGCTCGCCAGGGACGCCGACCCGGGGGCGGGTGCGCAGGAGCGGCGGGAGCTGTTCGACGCCTGCGCGGAGCGCGTGGACCGCTGCGTGGAACTGGAGCGCGAGGCGGTCCGGGCCCTGGAGAAGTAGGCGTCCGCGCACCCTTGACGGATGGATGGTCTGGACCAACCCTACGTGGTGGCGCGCCACTTCCGGCGCGAACGGACGAAGGGAGCACCCCCATGATCCGTCGCACCATCCGCCTGCTCGGCCTCGGCCTCGGCCTCGCACTCGCCGCGTCATGCGTCCAGCTGCCCGCGGCGGCCGCGGCCGAGCCCCCGGGCCCGCGCGCGCCCGACACCTGCGCGGTGAAGCCGAAGCCTGCCGGCAAGGTCCTCCAGGGGTACTGGGAGAACTGGGACGGCGCCGCGAACGGGGTCCACCCGCCGCTGGGCTGGATCCCCGTCACCGACGGCCGCATCCGCGCGCACGGCTACAACGTGGTCAACGCGGCCTTCCCCGTCATCCGCTCCGACGGCACCGTGCTGTGGGAGGACGGCATGGACAGCACCGTGAAGGTGCCCACCCCCGCCGAGATGTGCCAGGCCAAACAGGACGGCCTCACCGTCCTGATGTCCATCGGCGGCGCCGCCGCGGGCATCGACCTGAACTCCACCGCCGTCGCGGACCGCTTCGTCGCGACGATCGTCCCCATCCTGAAGAAGTACAACTTCGACGGGATCGACATCGACATCGAGACCGGCCTCGTCGGTTCCGGCAGCATCACCCGCCTCTCCCCGTCCCAGGCCAACCTGATCCGCATCATCGACGGCGTGCTCGCGCAGATGCCCGCCGGATTCGGCCTGACGATGGCCCCCGAGACCGCGTACGTCACCGGCGGCAGCGTGGCGTACGGCTCGATCTGGGGCGCGTACCTGCCCGTCGTCAAGAAGTACGCCGACAACGGCCGGCTGTGGTGGCTCAACATGCAGTACTACAACGGCAGCATGTACGGCTGCTCCGGGGACTCCTACTCCGCCGGGACCGTCGCCGGCTTCAAGGCGCAGACCGACTGCCTCGACCGGGGCCTCGTCGTCCAGGGCACCACGATCAGGGTGCCCTACGACAAGCAGGTCCCCGGGCTCCCGGCCCAGCCCGGCGCCGGCGGCGGCTACATGACGCCAGGCCTGGTCGCCCAGGCCTGGAACCCCTACGCCGGCCGGCTCAAGGGGCTGATGACCTGGTCCCTCAACTGGGACGGCTCCCGGAACTGGACCTTCGGCGACAACGTCAGGGCGCTCCAGGGCCGTTGACGGCGGCCCGGGCCTTGGCGGCGGCCCGCCCTCCCCTCAGCCCCCCAGCTGCTTGCGGATCAGCTCGTACGAACGGACCCGGTCGCGGAAGCCGTAGACGGGCGTGGTCAGCATCAGCTCGTCCGCGCCGGTCTCCGCGGCCAGCTCCGCGAGCCGGCGCACGACGGTCTCGGGAGCGCCGACGGCCTGCTGCGCGCGGAAGCCGGCCAGGGCCGTCAGCTCCTCCGGCGCGAAGGGGTGCGCGGCGGCCTCCTCGGGGGTGGGGAAGGGCATGTCGCTGATCCCCTTGAGCAGACCCGCCTTGACGACGTTCATCGGCTCGCCGAGCCGCCGGGCCTCCTCCTCCGTCTCCGCGCACACCGTCTCCACGCACAGCAGCACCCGGGGCCGCTCGCACCAGCGCGAGGGGGCGAAGGCGGCCCGGTAGTGCTCCAGGACCGTACGGGTGTTCTCCGGCCGGATGTGGTGGGCGACGGCGACCGGCAGGCCGAGCTCCGCGGCGAGCACGGCCCCGGCGGGGCTGGAGGCGAGCAGCCACGGCTCCGGCAGCGGGCCGAGCGCGACCTCCTCCACGAGGAAGGACAGGACCGCCGCCACGTCCTGCCGGTACTCGGCGTCCGTCGTCGGGTCCGCCCCGCGGCGCAGGGCGCGGGCGATGCCCTCGTCGAAGGTGCCCGGTCCGCGTCCGATGCCCAGGTCGATCCGGTCCTCGTGCAGGGCCGCCAGGGTCCCGAACTGCTCGGCCAGGGCGAGGGGCGCGTGGTTGGGGGCCAGCACGCCGCCCGAGCCCAGGCGGATCACCGAGGTGGACGCCGCGGCGTGCGCGGTCAGCACGACCGGCGGGAACGCCCCGATCGCGGGGGAGTGGTGGTGCTCGGCGTACCAGACCCGGTGGTAGCCCAGCCGTTCCAGCTCCCGCGCGAAGCCCGCGGTGTCCCGCAGGGTGTCCACGGCCCGGGTGCCGGTCTGGACCATCGCGACTTCGAGCGCGGAGAGGGGTATGTCGATCATGCCGCCAGCATAGGGACCGGCCGCCCCGGCAAGGTCCGCTGCGATCCGTTTTGCGCCACCGGAAGAGGTTGACAGCGATCACGCCCTTGCATCACCCTTTCACTAGTCAACTAGTGAAAGGGTGATGCAGCCGTGCTGGAGTACCGCAT
The DNA here is from genome assembly GCF_045160885.1 of Streptomyces sp. NBC_00158. Taxonomy (NCBI): domain Bacteria; kingdom Bacillati; phylum Actinomycetota; class Actinomycetes; order Kitasatosporales; family Streptomycetaceae; genus Streptomyces; species Streptomyces sp. NBC_00158. The sequence continues at coordinate 219,401 of NZ_CP108161.1, read as the reverse complement.
CGACCGCCGCAGCGGCATCGCCACGTACCTGCAGATCGTCCAGCAGACCAAACAGGCCCTGCGCCTGGGCCTGTTGGAACCCGGCGACAAGCTGCCGGCCGCGCGCGAGGTCGTCGAGGCCACCGCCATCAACCCCAACACCGTCCTCAAGGCCTACCGCGAACTGGAACGCGAAGGCCTCGTCGAGGCGAAGCGGGGGATGGGCACCTTCATCAGGAAGTCCCTGGGCAGCGCCCCGGCCGACTCCCCGCTCCACGACGAACTCGACGGCTGGGCGCGGCGGGCACTGGCCGCCGGGATGGAACGGGACGACGTGGCCGCGCTCTTCGCATCCGTACTGGACCAACACTTCAAGGGGGACGGCGACGCATGACGGACACCGTGATCGAGGCGGAAGGCCTCGGACTGCGCTACGGCCGCAAGGGGGCCTGGGCGCTGCGCGACTGCACCTTCCGGCTTCCCGAAGGCCGGATATGCGCGCTCGTCGGCCCCAACGGGGCCGGGAAGTCGAGCCTGCTGGCCCTCGCCGCCGGGCTCGTGCTCCCCACCGAGGGCACCCTGCGCACGGCGCCGCGCGGGGAACTGGCCTACGTCGGCCAGGACAAGCCCCTCTACCCGCAGCTCACCGTCGACGAGACCCTGCGCCTCGGCCGGGAACTCAACCCCGGCCGCTGGGACGCGGGGGCGGCCGAACGGATCGTGGAGGCCGGCGGAGTGTCCGGGCGGGCCCGGATCCGGGCGCTCTCCGGCGGTCAGCGCACCCGCGTCGCCCTGGCCCTCGCCCTCGGCAAGCGGCCGTCCCTGCTGCTCCTGGACGAGCCGATGGCCGACCTCGATCCGCTCGCCCGGCACCAGCTCATGGGCACCCTGATGGCCGACGCCGCCGAGCACGGGACCTCCGTGGTGATGTCCTCGCACATCCTCGCCGAGCTGGAGGGCGCCTGCGACCACCTCCTCCTCGCCGACGGCGGCCGCATCCGCCTCTCCGGCCCCATCGACGAGGTCAACGCCGCCCACCGGCTGCTCACCGGCCCGGCCGCCGCCTCCGCCGAACTCGCCCGCCACACCGTCGTCGAAACCCGTACGACGGGCCGTACGCTCACCGCACTCGTGCGGCCGGGCGGGCCCGTCGACAGCGGGACCTGGCAGACGTCCGCCCCCTCCCTGGAGGAGCTCCTGCTCGCCCACCTGCGTTCCCCCGATGCCCCGGCGTTCGAGGCCGCGGAGGTGCGGGCATGAGCACGCCGACGCTGAAGGGCCCGTACTGGGTCACGGTCCGCCAGCACCGGCGCGCGGCCCGGGCGCTGTCCGCGCTCACGGCGGCCGGCCTCGCCGCGGTGGCCGCCCTGCGGCTCTGGGCCGGAGCACCGGGCCCCGAGGGGCCGTTCGCGTTCCCGACGCGGGCGTACAACCTGCTGCGGCTCTGCATGGAGTACGCCGGCACCGGCCTGCTCCTGCTGCCGCTGCTGGCCGGAGCCTTCGTGGCCGGCCCGATGACCGCGCGCGAACTGGAGAGCGGGACCTGGCGGCTCGCCCTCACCCAGTCGACCACGCCCAGGGCCTGGCTCGGCGCGAAGGTCCTCGTCGCCTCGGTGGTGTCCGCCGTCGCGGCGGCCGCGCTGGTCCTGGTCTACCGACTCGGCTGGACACGGGTGTCCAGCACCTACCAGCTCACCTGGTTCGACCGCGGCCCGTACGAGTCCACCGGCCCGGTGCTGGCCGCCTACTGCCTGCTCGGCGTGGCCCTCGGCGCCCTCGTCGGCCAGCTCGTCCGGCGGACCGTCGCGGCCATGGCCGTCACCGGCCTCCTCACCGGCCTCGTCATGCTGGCCCTCGGCGCCCTGCGGTGGTCGTTCCTGCCGACGCAGACCCGCACCATCCCCCTCGGCGGGAACACGACGCGGCTGATGCCGCCCGACTCCCTGATGATGGACACGGGACTGATCACCTCCTCCGGGGCGCGCCTGCCCGAGTACGCCTGCTTCGAGCGGACCCGGAACATGGGCGATTGCCCCGCCGACCTCAACGTCACCGCCTGGTACGCGGAGTTCCACCCGGCCTCGCACTACTGGCCGACCCAGCTGATCGAAACCGGCGTGGTCCTCGCCCTGGGCGCCGCCGCCCTCTACGCGGCGTTCCGGGTGCTGCGCGCCCGGCGCGGCTGAGGCCTACAGCCCCGCCCCACCGGTCGCGTCGACGACGCGGCCGGTGACCCAGCGCCCGGCGTCCGAGGCGAGGAAGGCGACGACGTCCGCGATGTCCCGCGGCTGCCCGACCCGGCCGAGCGCGGCGAGCGAGGCCGCGTGCGCCTCGGCCTCGGCGTTGCCGCGCAGCCAGCCGGCGTTGACGTCGGTGTCGACGATGCCGGGGGCGACCGAGTTCACCGTGACGCCCCGGGGGCCGAGCGCCTTGGCGAGGTTCAGCGTCAGGGTGTCGAGCGCCCCCTTCGTCGCCCCGTAGGCCAGGATCTCGGGCATCGCGAGGCGGGCCGCACCGCTGGAGATGTTGATGACCCGGCCGCCGTCGCGCAGCCGGCCGAGGGCCTCCTGCACCACGAAGAACGGGGCCCGGACGTTGACCGCGAAGACCCGGTCGAAGCCCTCCTCGGTGACCTCGCCCAGCGGGGAGGGCAGCCCGATGCCCGCGTTGTTCACGATGATGTCGACGCCGTCCAGGCCGAGTCCGTCGTACGCCGCCCAGAGCGCGGCCGCGTCCCCGTGCCGGCCCAGCTCGGCCCGCAGCGCGAAGGCCCGGCCGCCGTTCTCCGCTATCCGCTCGACGGTCTCCCGCGCGGCCGCCCCGTCGCTGGCGTACGTCAGCACGACGGTGGTCCCGTCCGCCGCCAGCCGCTCGGCGATGGCCCGGCCGATTCCCCGACTGCCGCCGGTGACCAGTGCGTTCTTGCCCATGGTGAACTCTCCCCAATTTTTGTAGTGCTCGTTACACAAAAAACGTAACACAAGATCCAGAACGCCCGCAACGCCTGCAACGCCCGGCGGCGGGCCGCTAGGATCCGGCCATGCCGATCACGCCGATACCCGTCCTGCGAGGCGCCAGGCGCACCGATCTCCGAGCCGACGGGGACGAGTTGGTCCTACGGCGGGCGGGCCGGGAGCACCGCATCCCCTTCGAGGCCGTCGACCTGGTCCACGCTGAGCGGCGGGCCGTCGAGGTCCGCCTCAGGGCGACGGAGGGGAGCGCCCCGGCCGTCTACCGGATCGAGGGCGTCAGCGCGGCGGCGGCGACGGCCTTCGCGCGGGCCGTCCACTCGGCGCTCCCGCCGATCCCCGGGGGCGCGGCGGCCGTGGACGGCGCGGCCCTGGTCACCACCCGTGCCGCCGAGCGCGAACCGCTCACCCCGAGGGAGGAGTTCGGCCGACGGGTGAAGCGGATGGTGTGGACCTCCCTCCTCGCGATCGTCGCGATGAGCGTGGTCGTCTCGTTCGCCACGCACCCCATCATGATGATCTTCGTCTGGATCACCGGCGGCGTCGGCTTCCCCTTCGCGGGCGCGGTCCTCCTGCTGCTGCCCAAGGCCGCCGAACGTTGGCGCCTGCCCCGGCACGGCATCACGGTGACGGCGGAGTACGCCCACAGTGCCGCCGAGCCGACGCTCTACCTGTACGGCGACCTGGAGGGCAACACCCGCACCTACTTCGACACGAGCGGCCGCCTCCGCCTGGAGGTCAGCTACGACCCCCAGGACCCGGGCAGGGTGGTCCGCGCCGACGGCAAGGGCCGCTGGCTCGAAGCCACCGTCCTCACGGCCGCGGCCGCGATCGCCGCCCTGGCCCTGCTGGCCTTCCTGGCGACCCCCTTCATGTCCGTCTGACCGGGTTGCCGTCCGGCCTCGTAATCCGTCGGCCGCGGGTTCGAGTCCCACCCGCCCCACCGCACGCCGCGGGTGCAGAATCGTTCTCACCCGCGACTTTGGCGTTTCCGGGCTCTGTCGTGCCATCAGGCGAGCCGAGGTCAAGCCTTTGGCTGTGCTGATGGCGGGCGCCGGAGCGTAGTAGAGCAAGAAACGGTCTCAGGGTTCGTGCACGCCCAGATCGCTGGCCGTACGCGGGTGTGACTGAGTTCGTCGTTCTGGCCCCTCAGCCATTGTTCCTGTGCCATGGTGATGCAGTACTGCGTTTGGCTTTTGGGGTCCAGCCCGACGAACTGGACCAGACATTGGGGATGCCCCAGTCGTCCTTAGCCGATTACCTCTAGGGAGATGGCCCAGTTGCGCTGGCCCCGCACCCTCTGAGTTCTGGTCGTCGGCAGAGCCTCAGCTGACCACACGTGTGTACGTGGTGGTCGAGCTGAGGGCTGCCATGTGCCTGGTTCGATCACCACCTTTCAAGGAAGGTTGTTCGAACCGATGGATGCGGCCGTCATCTGGGTGCTAGGTATCGCAGGGGTTGTGAGCATCGCGCTCTTCGCCTCGAAGGGGTTGTTGGATCAGCTCTCGGATCTGCTCCGTTCTTGGCACCAGATGCGTGATGCGTGGCGAGGGCCGGATGCTACGCACAGCGATCGCCTTTCGGGATCCGAAAGCTCGGATGGTGGGTCAATCGCGGGCGGAGCTGCCAATGTGCGTGCTGTCGAAGCCGAGGACCTCACCAATGATCGGGTAAGGAAGCGCTCCGACCGGTCTTCGTAGGGCGGGACAGCTAGGCGGTGCCGACGCGGCAACTTGCCGCGTCGGCACCGATCTCAGCTCACTAGGGCGCGGGCGGTCCTGGCAGCCGGCTGGGAGCCCAATGGGAACGGAAGCACTTGAAAGCGGCGGGGCGTCAGAGCCGCTGGTCTGTGCGTGAGCGATGCCTGAGCGGATGGGCTCGGACGGACGGGGTCCGAGCCCATCCGGGCCCACTCGGTAAGGACAGGTAAGGGTCAGGGCTGATCGTCCTGGACGGTCGCTTCGACACTCCGCATCGGTCAGTGGGCGACCTCGACGACGATCTTGCCGATCTGCGTGCCCGATTCCATGTGGCGGTGCGCCTCGGCGATCTCCTCCAGGGGGAAGACGCGGTCCACAGCCGGCCGGAAGGCCCCCGCCTCCAGCCCGGAGGCGACGAACGCCTCCGCCCGGCGCAGCCTCGCGGGGTCCCTGGTCGTCTCGTGCATCGTGTACGTGCGCATGTTCAGCGCGGGCATGCCGAGTTCGAAGCCGGGGTACGGTGTGGGCAGGCCGCTCACCGCCCCGTACAGGAAGAGCGTGCCCCCGGGCGCGACCGCCCTGGCCAGGTCCACCACGCCGGGTCCCGCCACGGCGTCGAAGACCAGCTCGGCGCCCCGGCCGCCCGTCAGGGCGAGCACCCTGTCGGCGACGGGCTCCTCGTCGGTGACGATCACCTCCGCCGCCCCCGCCGCGAGCAGCGCCTCCGCCTTCGCTCGGCCGCGCGTCGTGGCGACCGGCACCGCGCCGACCCGCCGGGCCACCTGGATCGCGGCGAGGCCGACGCTGCTGGAGGCGGCGGTGAGCACCACCGTGTCGCCGGCCCGCATCCCGCCGACCTCGACCAGTGCCCCGTACGCCGTGACGTAGGGCATCCACACCGCCGCCCCCTCCACGGCGCCGAGCCCGGCCGGGCGGTGCACGACCGCCGCCGCCGGGACGACGGCGCGCTCCGCGTAGACGGCGTAGTCGTTCATGGAGAACGCCGGCACCACGCTGACGGGCTGACCGGCCTCGAACCCGGTCACCCCCGGGCCGGCCGCCTCGACCACCCCCGCCGCCTCGGCGCCGAGCCGGGCGGGGAACTCCTTGACCGGCTCGATGTACCGGCCGCCGCGGAAGAGGACCTCGGCCCGGTTGACGCCGATCGCGTCCACCCGGACCAGCAGTTCGCCGGGGCCCGGTTCGCCGACCGGCACCTCCTCGATCCGCAGGACCTCCGGACCGCCGTACTCGTGGAACCGCACCGTCGCGGTCATGGCGCCTCCCCTCCGATGGGCGCCGGTGCGGGGAGCCGCACCGGCGTGCCCCCACCCAACCTGAAAGTTCGACAGCTGTCAAAGTTCGATGACGGTGGTACTTTGGGGGCGGTCGAACACGGCACGGGTACGGGAGGTCGGCACAGCGATGGCGGCAGCGGCAGCACGGCGGAGCGGCGGCCGGGGGGACCGGGTACCGGAGCACCCGGACATCCGCACGATCGGCCTCCAGCAGGTACTCGAAGCCCTGGTCGACCCGGTGCGCCGACGGATCGTCGGCGAGCTGTACCACGCCCGGCAGGACCTGGCCTGCGGCACCATCGACCTGCCGGTCGGCAAGTCCACCGCCACCCACCACTTCCACGTGCTGCGCGACGCGGGCCTGATCCGCCAGTACTACGTGGGCACCTCCCGGATGAACGCCCTGCGCCACGAAGAGGTGGACGAGGCCTTCCCCGGTCTGCTGCACGCACTGGTCGGAGTCCCGGAGCGCCCCTGACGGGCCCGCCGCCGCTTCGGCCGGTCGGGCGCCTCCGGACCCCGCACCCGGCGAGGTTCGCCGGCCCGGGCGCCCCGCGGGTCCAGGCTCGGACGACGTCCGTACGGCTCCGTGGGGAGGCAGCGCATGCCCGGTCCTCGGCCCGGCCCGCCCGGGCGCGCCCCGCAGGGGTACCGGGCCTACCTGGTCGCGGTGCCGGCCGGCGCCCTGGTGGGGCTGGTAGGCGGCGCGTTCCGCCGGTGCCTGGAGCACGCCGCCGAGCTGCGCGGCGGGGTGCTGGAGGCCGCGGGCGGACTCGGCGTGCCGGGCGTGCTCATCCCGGTGGCGCTCGCCGCCGCCGGCGCCGCGGTGGCCTGCGCGATCGCCGGGCTGGTCCCGCACGCCGCGGGCAGCGGCATCCAGCACGTGGAGGCCGTCTGGCGGGAGGAGGCCGGACCGGGCCCCCGCTCGGCGTGGCTGCTGCCGGCGAAGTTCTTCGGCGGCCTCATCGCCATCGGCTCGGGCCTGGTCCTCGGGCGGGAGGGCCCGATCGTGCACATGGGGGCCTCGATCGGCTCCGGCGCGGGCCGCCTCACCCGCCTGGACGCCGAGGACGCCCGGCAGCTGCACACCGCGCTCAGCGGCGCCGGTCTGGCCACCGCCTTCACGGCACCCCTCGGCGGGCTCCTGTTCGTCTGCGAGGAAGTGACCCGCACGGTCCGGCCCCGCCTGGTGCTGCTCACCCTCGTCGGCACGGCCTCGGCCCTCGCCGCCTCCCGGTTCCTGGTGGGCGACGCGCCGGTCTTCCCGGTCGCGCCGGAGCCGGTCCCACCGGTGTGGACGCTGCCCCTCTTCCTGCTGTTCGGCGCGGTGGCCGGAGTGCTGGGCGCGGCCTACGCGGGGCTCGTCGTGGGGACCCTCTCCGTGTGCGACCGGCTCACCCGGGTGCCGGTCGTGGCCCGGGCCGCGGCCATCGGGGCCGTCGTCGGCCTGCTCATGGCGTACGATCCGCTGCTGGCAGGGGGCGGCGATCCGCTGAGCGAGAGCCTGCTGGCGGGCGGGGTGCCCGCCGCGGCCGTGCTGGCGGGCTGCTTCGCCGTCCGGTTCGTGGCGGGGCCGCTCAGCTACGCGGCGGCGACCCCGGGCGGGCTGTTCGCCCCGCTGCTGGCCCTGGGAGCCCTGTGGGGGACCTTCGCGCACGCGGTCACCGCCCCGCTGCTGCCGGCCGGGGCCCCCGGTCCGGGGATGTTCGCGGCCGTCGGAATGGCCGCCCTGTTCGCCGGAGTCGTCCGGGCGCCGTTCACGGGTGTCGTGCTGGTGCTGGAGATGACCGGTGCCACCGCGCTCGTACTGCCGCTGCTGGTCGCCTGCTTCGCCGCCACACTGGCCGCGGACGCGCTGGAGAGCGAGCCCGTCTACGACAGCCTGCGGCGGCGGATGCTGGAGCGCCCCTGAGCGGGCGCGGAGGGTGATCATGGCCCGAAACCCCCTTCCCGGAGGCCGCACTGTGATGGTGTGGCCTTCCGATACCGAGCCGCACCACCAGGGGAGGACGCCGTGTCACCGACACCGCAGCAGATCTTCGAGGGCTACCTCTACGCCGGCACCGTCAGCCGGAACGCCGACGCCCTCGCCGAGACCTTCACCGAGGACGGGGTCTTCGAGGCGCCGCTGATGCCGGACGGCGCCGCCTTCCCCCGTCGGCTGGCGGGCCGCGCGGAGATCCGCAGCGCGATGGCGGCGTACTACGCGCGGCCCGTCCAGGGCGGCCGCACGCCGAACTTCGAGAAGTCCGGGTACGTGCTGCACACCACCTCCGACCCCGACGTCTTCATCGCCGAGATCGACACGGTCTTCGACGGCGACGGCGACGGCGACGGCGGGGAGGCGGACCGGGCCGTCTCCCTCGTGCAGATCTTCCGCGTCCGGGACGGGAAGATCGCCCGCCTGCGCGACTACTTCGCACCCGGGCTGATGGACTGAGCCCCCCGCACCCCCGCTCCGGTCCCGAACCACCTCGCCAGCGCGCCGGACAGCTCCCGCGGGTCCTCACCGGCCCACGCGACATGGCCGTCCGGCCGCAGCAGGACCGCGGGCACGTCCAACTCGCCGCTCACGTCCACGACGTGGTCGACCCGGTCCGCCCAGCCCGCCGCCGAGAGCCCGCCGGTCTGGTCGAGCAGCAGCCCGCGGCCGCCGTGCGTCAGCTCGTAGAGGCGGCCGCCCCGCTCCAGCCGCACGTCCCGCAGCCGCCTGCCGAGCAGCTCGTGGCCCTCACCGAGGTCGTAACGGACCCCGATCGCGGTGATCTTCTCGATCAGGCGGCGGTTCACCTCCTCGAACTCCACCAGCTCCGCCAGGAGTCGGCGCACCGCCCGGGGACCCGGCTCGGTGGACATCAGCTCCATCTGCGCGCGGGTGTTGTCCAGTACGTCGGCCGCCACCGGGTGCCGCTCGCAGTGGTAGGTGTCCAGCAGCCCTTCCGGCGCCCAGCCGTTCACCTCGGCGGCGAGCTTCCAGCCGAGGTTGAACGCGTCCTGGAGGCCCAGGTTGAGCCCCTGCCCGCCGGTCGGCGGATGGACGTGCGCCGCGTCCCCGGCCAGCAGCACCCGGCCGGTACGGTACCGCTCGGCCAGCCGTGTCGCGTCGCCGAACCGGGAGGTCCAGCGCGGCGAGTGCACACCGAAGTCGGTGCCGGCGTACGCGATCAGCTGTCGCCTGAGCTCGTCCAGGGTGGGCGGGACCGTTCGGTCCTCCGCCACCCCGTCGGCGGGCACGACGATCCGGTACACCCCGTCCCCCTCGGGGATGGCGCCGAACCGGCTCTGGGTCTTGCGGACTTCGGCGATCACGGTGGCCAGCGTCTGGGGTGACGCGGTCAGCTCCACGTCGGCGAGCAGCGTCTCGACCCTGCTGGGCTCACCGGGGAAGCCGACGCCGAGCAGTCCGCGCACCGTGCTGCGGCCGCCGTCGCAGCCGACGAGCCAGCGCGAGCGCAGCCGCGTGCCGTCCGCCAGTTCCACGGTCACGCCCTCCTCGTCCTGGCTCAGCCCGACCAGCTCCCGGCCGCGCCGGATCTCGACGCCGAGTGCGGTGGCGTATCCGGTGAGCAGCCGTTCCGTGACCACCTGGGGGATGGAGAGCACGTACGAGTGCGTGGTGTCGAGACCGTCCGGCCACGAGCTGCCGATCCCGGCGAAGAAGCCGCCGACCGTGAACTTCTCGCCGTGCGCGAGGAACGGCTCCACCAGGCCGCGCTGGTCCATCAGCTCGATGCTGCGCGCGTGGAGGCCGCGCGCCCGGGACCGCCGGGGCTGCTCCGTCTCCTTCTCCAGCACGAGCACGCGCACTCCGTGCAGCCGCAGTTCGCGGGCCAGCATCAGGCCGGTCGGCCCGCAGCCCGCAATGATCACGTCGATCACGTCAGTCATGAAAAACACCCGTTCAGCGAGATTTCTCCGCAGGTTCTGGATTTCGGCCGCCCATTCTGCGACGGGCCCGGGGCCTTGCCGCAAGCCCCCCGGTGCGCTATAAGTTGAGAGTGGCGAGGAGTCGGTGACTCCGCGCCCTTCTTTTTGTCGCCGCTCCGCTGCTCCGCCGCTGCAGTGGCGTTTCGCCAGGTGAACGCGTTAGCCCGCACGGGTGAGTTCCCCCTTCGGGCCCTGTCCCCGTCCGGCCGGGGGTCGTTACAACCGGATCGTGATCAAGAACGGCCCCCGCGGGCACGACGGTCACCGCCGCCCGCCGGCGTTCCCCGATCAGCGACAGCGCGACAGAAAGAAAGACGGCTTTTCCATGAACAACCGCCTGCGGTACCTCGCCGCTACCCTGGCAACCGGTATCACCCTGGCGCTCACCGCCGGTGCTCCCGCCGGGGCCCGCCCCAGCGGGGTCGACAGCCAATGCGGGAAGTACATCTGCGTGATGACCGCCCACCACAACCGCTTCGTCCAGGACATCACCGTCCAGACCAAGGACGGCCTGCCCGGCACGCTGCGCTCCTACTGGGGCGGCTTCCACGGCCCGAGGGTGCACGCCGCCTCCCACCGGTGGGCGGTGGGCTACGAGCAGTCGGGCGCGAAGCTCGTCTGCGGGGGCCTGGAGCGCGACGGCCGCACCATCGAGGACGGCATCTGCGTCACCATCTGACCCCGCCGCGACACCCCGCCGCGACACCCCCCGAGCCGCCGGCCCGGCCCCAGCGCCCCCGGCGGCATCCTCGCGCCACGCTCCGAGTGGCGAACGGCGCCGTGGTGCGCACCGGGAGCCGTTCCGCTCCCCACGGCTCCCTTCCGTCCCGCCGCGGGCGGCTTGTTCGCGCTCTGGCCGCCGGCCGGCCCTGCCGTCACCGTCGACAGTGCAGACGTCGACCGAAGGGACGCCCCTTGGCAGCACCGGCAACACCGCTCCCCACCCCCCGCAAGCAGCTCATCACCGCGTGGCAGGGCCGGCTCCTGACCCGGTTCGCCGGAGTCGTGCAGTACGTCTTCGCCCGCCACCCCCACCGTCCGGACGTGGCCCTGCGGAACGCGGCCATGCGCGCGGCGAGCAGCCGCGGCGTCGACCGCTGCGCGCTGGTGCGGGCCACCGGGCTCAGCACGGCGACCGTCGCCAAGGCCCTGGCGCGCAAACCCACCACCGAATAGCCGCCGCCGGCACCGGGGCCCGCGGCGCCACCGCGGGCCCCGGCGGCTTCCGTCACTCGCAGGCGGATCCGGGGCCGTCGGCCGGCACGCGGCGGCGGACCTGGTCCTCCTGGGCGAGGCGGCGGAGCAGTTCGAAGACCGGGGCGCAGATCGCGAAGACGATGACGGCCCGCTCGGCCAGGGCCACCGGCTCGTCGAGGCAGGAGGCCCGCTCCAGGTCCAGCCGGGCCACCGACTCGGCCAGCCGGGCGTACGCGGCCAGCTCGCCGGGGGCGTACTGGGCGTCCAGCCGGCGCAGCTCCTTGAGGGCCGCCGTCAGTCCCTTCACGTGCGGTGACGTGCCGGGCGCCCGCCAGTCAAGGGCCGCGAGCAGCTCCGCCACCTCCGCACCGGCGGCCTCGTCGGCGTCGCTCTCCTCCTCGTCGCCCGAGGGGCCCTGGGAGGCCACCGGCACCGGCAGCGCGTAGCTGATCGCGCCGAGGGCGCCCTCGGTGCTGTGGGCCTGGTCGACCGCCCCGAGCACCTCGCGGGTGGCGGCGATGGACAGGCCGCCGAGCGTGGTCAGCGCCTTGATCAGGCGCAGCCGCTCCGCGTGCTCCTCCCCGTACTCCGCCAGGGTCGCGGCCGTCGCCCGCCCGGCCGGCAGCAGGCCCTGCCGGCGGAAGTACTTGATGCTGGCGACCGGTACGCCGGTGAGCCGGCTGAGCTCCGAGATCTTCATGCGGCTTCCCTGCTGGTCATGCGGTCCGGGCCGGTGCGGTGTCCGGCAGTGTCCGGCATCGGCTGTGCGGCGCCGTCGATCGGCGCCGTCGATTGGACACCACAACAAGATACTGCCAGTATCCAGTTACTGGATACCAGAAGTATCCAACTCAGGAATCGCAGCCGCACCGGAGAATCGATGCCTCACCCCACGCCACCCTCCGTGCTCCGCCGACCCACGCTGTGGATCGGTACGGGACTCATCGCCGCAATGGTCTCGATGTTGTTCGCCCTGCTCTACGTGGGCGGCAACGTCAACCCCAGAGGGAACCTGCGCGACCTGCCGGTGGCCCTGGTCAACGCCGACGCGGGCGCCGACGCGGGCGGCCGCCGCGTCGCCCTCGGCGAGCAGGTCGTCTCGGGCATCGAGAAGGCCGCCGAGGGCGACAAGAGCATCGACTGGCAGCTCGTCAGCCGCGAGGAGGCGGACAAGCGCCTGGGCAGCGGCAAGGTCTTCGGCGCCCTGGTCATCCCGAAGGACTTCTCCGCCACGGTGACCGCGCTCGCCGCCCCGCAGCCGCCGGCCCAGGGCAAGCCCGCCCCGCCGACGATCACGGTGCTGACCAACCAGTCCGCCGGCAGCATAGGCTCGTCGATGTCCTCCCAGGCCGCCCAGAAGGCGGCCCACGCGGCCTCGGCCCAGATCGGCCAGGAACTCCTCAAGCAGGCCGCGGCGCAGAAGACCCCGCTGCCGACGGCCGCCCAGCTCAAGCTGGCCGACCCGGTGACGGTGGCCGTCGCCGACGGCCACCCCGTCGGCTCGCGCAGCGCCATGGGCCTGAGCGCCTTCTACTACGCGCTGGTCCTGGTCGTCTGCGGCATGCTCGGCGCCAACCTGGTCAACTCCCAGGTCGACACCGCGCTCGGCTACCTGCACACCGACTACGGCCCGGTACGCAAGCGCGAGCCCGTCCAGCACACCAGCCGCGTACGCACCCTCGCCGTCGGCATCGCCCTCATGCTCGGCATGTCGGTGATCATGGGCACCCTGGTCGAGGTCGCCACCGTCGGCATCCTCGACATGGACGCCTCCCACCTCGGCCTGCTGTGGCTCTACTCGGTCGCCACCATCGCGGTCGTCGGCATCGGCGGCCTCGCCCTGTTCGCCGCCTTCGGAACCCCCGGCATGCTGCTGGCCACCATCGTCTTCATCGCCATGGCCGTCCCGTCCTCCGGTGCCACCGTGCCCCTCCAGGCCCTGCCCGGCTTCTTCCGCGGCCTCGCCGAGTTCGAGCCGCTGCGCCAGATCACCGAGGGACTGCGCTCGCTGCTCTTCTACGGGGCCCAGGCCGACGCGGGTCTGACCCGGGCGTGGACCGCGATGGGCGTCGCCCTCGTCGCCGCGCTGCTCTTCGGCTTCGCCGTCACCCGCCTCTACGACCGCCGGGGCCTGCACCGCATCCCCCGGCCCGTCGCCGACGGGGCATCCGCCGAGGAGACCCCGGAGCCGCCCGCGGCCACCGAGACCCCGGCGCCCGCCAAGGCCTGAGCCCGGCCGGCCGCCGGACGGGGCCCTTCAGGGCAACGGGCGGCCGGCCACAGCCGGGATCCTTGGAAAGGCGGGTTCCGCGCGGTACCCCTGACAGGGCGTACGCGCGGAACCCGCCTTTCCGCATCCGTCCGGCCCCGCGGTGCCGGGCCCGGCCGGACCGGTCGGCGGGCGCGGCCCGCGCGCCCCGACCGACGGCAGGAGCGCCCCATGACCACAGGCTGGAACCCCCGCCCGCCGTACGCCGGCCACCCGCAGGGCGAACACCTTCCGGAACTGGACGTCCCGCCGCCGGGCCGGCAGCGCCGCTGGACGGTCCTGCTGCGGCTCCTGCTGCTGCTGCCGCAGCTGGTCGTCACCGCCCTCCTCGGCATCGCCGCCTTCTTCGTGACCGTCGCCGGCTGGTTCGCCGCGCTGGTCCAGGGCCGCCTGCCCGACGGGATCGCCCGCTTCCTCTGCGGGTTCCTCGCGTACGAGACCCGGGTCGCGGCCAGTGCGATGCTGCTGGTGGACCGGTACCCGCCGTTCTCCTTCGAGGCGCCCGGCCACCCGGTCCGCATCGAGCTGCGGCCCGGGCCGCTGAACCGGGCGGCCGTCCTGTTCCGCCTCTTCCTGATGCTCCCCGCGATGGTCGTGACCGGCCTGCTCCAGTACGGCTGGGGCGCGGTGTGCTGGGTGTTCTGGCTGATCACCCTGGTCCTCGGGCGCATGCCCACCGCCCTCTACGGCGCCGTCGCGGCGGTCGCGCGCTACCGGATGCGTTACCAGGCGTACGCGATGATGCTGACCTCCGCGTACCCCAAGCGCCTGTTCGGCGACGGGCAGCCCGCCGCGGTCGCGCAGGCCGCGCCCGGTGCGGGGTCCGGTACCCGCCCGCTGCTCCTCGGGGCGCCGGCGAAGGCGCTGATCGTGCTCCTGCTCGTACTCGGCATCCTCGTCGCCTGCGCCTCCCCGACGGTCCAGGTCCAGGTCAGGGACGACGACCGGTTCGAAGGCGTGGAAACCGCAGCGATCCGGACAAGCTGAATGGCCTCCAGGTGAACGCGAGCCGCTCGACACCAGGTCAGCGGCCCGCGTTCGGCCGGACACCGCCCTCCTCACCCCCTGTTTCCGAGCGAACACGGAGCGCCGCACCCCGCCTGAGCTGCCCGAACGACCATTCGTTATCCGATATCCGAACTCCGTGTCCGTAAATCGGCCGTCGACATGCACGGCACCTTCACATCCGACAGACTCAGCCGCGTCGGAGAGCGACAACGCAAGTAATTGCCGCTCTCAACCTTCACATCGAAAGTGAGTCTTGTCGTGCGCTACCGCTTCGCTGCCGTCTCCGCCGCCGCCCTCCTCTGCCTGGCAGGCGCCACCGGCATGGCGGAGGCCAAGCCCACCAGCCTGTACGCCCCGTCCGCGATGGTGTTCTCCGTCGCCCAGGGCGACGACGCCTCCGCGACGGTCCTGCGTGCCGTCACCCTCAGCTGCATGCCCTCCGCACAGGGCACGCACCCCGACCCCAAGGCCGCCTGTACGGCCCTGAACTCCACGGGCGGCACCTTCGACCGGCTGCTCGCCGCCCCCGACACCGACCGCGCCTGCCCGATGCACTACGCGCCCGTGACCGTCACCGCGCAGGGCGTCTGGCAGGGCAGCCACGTCACCTGGAAGCACACCTTCTCCAACGCCTGCGCCATGAACGCGACCCTCAACGGCAACGCCGTCTTCGGGTTCTGACGCCCGCCGCGCCCACGGGACGCCCGTCAGGGCCTCGGGCCGCCCTGGAGCACCGCCTCGATCTCACCCGCGACATCGCCCCGCCCGAGCCGCGCCCGGCCGAAGTCGGCCGTGCGCGGCAGGTGCAGGACGAGCTCGTACCCCACGTCGACCCGCACCCGCCCGGCGCGCAGCACGAAGTCGTACGCGTGCCCGCCGCGCGTGCGGCAGCGGGAGAGGAAGTGCAGGTGGTACCCGGCGGCGGCCACCCCCAGCAGGTGCGCGGGGCTGCGGAAACCGACGACGGTTCCCCGCAGCCCGGTGTGCGTGCGGACGACCTGTCCCGCGACCGCGTCGATCAGCCTCTGGTACGGCCGGTGCTGTTCGGGGAGCATCCGGGTGACCACGTGGTCGAAGTGCCCGTCGATCCGGACGGCGTAGAAGTGGTTGGGGCTCGGCATCCGGTCGTCGATCAGGGCGCGCAGCCCGGCGGCGTCGACCGGCTCGCGGGTCCGCCAGTCGTGCTCGCCGTGGAAGTAGGTGACCGCCGCGAGCGGCGTTCGCGCCGACGGGTCGGCCTCCCCGGCGGACCCGTCGGCGCGGAGCCGGTAGCAGCGGCCGTCGAGGACGATCATCTCCCCGTCGAGCCGGTCGAAGGTGCCGATGCCGAAGTCCCCGTGCCGGCGGAGCTCGGCGATGGTGGTCGTGCCCTCGTAGACGCCCTCCAGCATCGCCGTCATGGTCGAGGTCTGGAAGATCCGCCCCCTCGGCCGGGGCGCGTCCGGCGGGTTCGCTTCCGGTGCGGTCATGTTCCCCCCTGGGTCCCGTGGGCATGCCGGCTGCGTCGAGCAGGCTAGGGAACCACCACCCCCGTCACAACGGCGCGCACGCGGTCGCGCGGTGTGCGCGCCCGCGCAGGGCGTACGGGGCCGCGGCGGCGGCCGGCCCCGGGCCGGGCGGCCGTCAGCGGGCGGGCGGGTGCGTGGCCAGCCAGTGGCGGGCGATGCGTTCGCGGGTGGTGATCCAGGCCCCGCCGCGCTGCGCGACGTGCCGCAGGAATCCGTCCAGGGCGCGGATGCGCCCGGGCCGTCCGATGATCCGGCAGTGCAGGCCGACGCTCATCATGCGGGGCCGGTCCGCGCCCTCGGCGTGGAGGGCGTCGAACGTGTCGACCAGGTAGCCGAGCATGTCGTCGGCGGTCGTGAAGCCGTGCACGATCAGGAACTTGAAGTCGTTCGCGTCCAGGCTGTACGGCAGCACGAGGTGCGGCCGCCCGGCCGCCTCGACGTAGAAGGGCAGGTCGTCGGAGTAGTCGTCCGAGTCGTAGAGGAAACCGCCCTCCTCGGCGACCAGGCGCCGCGTGGCGGGGCTGGTCCGGCCTGTGTACCAGCCGACCGGGCGGCGGCCGGTGAGCCGTTCGACCGTCGCGGCGCAGCGCGCGATCTCGGCGCGCTCGGTCTCCTCGGGCACGTCGCGGTAATCGGTCCAGCGCCAGCCGTGGCCCGCCACCTCCCAGCCGGCCGTGGCCATCGCCCGCGCCGCGTCCGGGTTGCGTTCGAGGGCCTGCCCCACGGCGTGGACGGTGAGCGGCGCGCCGTGCCGGGCGAGCGTGCGGTGGACGCGCCAGAACCCGGCGCGCGAGCCGTAGGCGAACATCGACTCGACGTTCAGGTCGCGCCCGCCCACCACCGGCGGAGCGCCGACGATCTCGTGCAGGTACCCCTCCGAGGCCGGGTCGCCCTCCAGGACGCTCCGCTCGCCGCCCTCCTCGTAGTTGAGGACGAGGCTGACGGCGACGCGCGCCCCGCCGGGCCAGGCGGCGTGCGGCGGCTCGGCGCCGTACCCGACGAGATCGCGCTGGTGCTCCGACACCCGCCGCACCCTACCGGCCCGCCCGGCGGCACCGCGGTACGGCTCAGGGCCGTGTCGGGGTTCAGGCGGCGGGCCAGGGGACGTCGGTGGCGACGGCGGCGGAGTAGTCGACGCCCGGCACCGAGAACCCGTACAGGCGCCGGACCTCGTCGCGGAACCAGTCGAGGTCGGCGAGAGCCGCGATG
The DNA here is from genome assembly GCF_045160885.1 of Streptomyces sp. NBC_00158. NCBI lineage: Bacteria > Bacillati > Actinomycetota > Actinomycetes > Kitasatosporales > Streptomycetaceae > Streptomyces > Streptomyces sp. NBC_00158. Next base: position 202,337 of record NZ_CP108161.1, on the reverse strand, counting down.
GTGCCGGTCGTGGCGGCCTCCCAGCGCTCGGCGACGGCCGCCTGCACCTCGTCGGTGAGCTCCCAGGTGTCCAGCCGGACCCGGCCCTCCTCGTCCTGCGCGAGCGGGGCCGCGCCGGTCAGCTGGTCCCACAGGGCGGCGAGCTGACGGATCGGCGGGACCAGGTCTTCGCCCAGCACGCCGCGCAGCAGGCCGGTGTACAGGGCGATGCCGGGGATCGCGGTGGAGGACTGGGTGACGGCCGCCCCGTTGACGGAGGTCACGGCCCGCCCGCCCACGGACTTGCCGAGGCGCTCGTCCAGGGTGCGGGCGGTGGCCTCCAGGTGCGCCTTGGCCGCGCCGATGGTGCCCTGCCGGTAGATCGCCGCCGTCAGCGGCGAACCGATGTACGACAGCGCGGCCGTGGCGAAGCCCTCGGCGAGCAGGCCCCGTCCGGCGAGGTGGTCGATCCAGCGCTCCCAGTCCGCGCCGCCCATCACGGCCACGGTCTGCTCGACGTCGTCGCCCTCGGCCGGCCCGGTCTCGACCTCGCGCACCTCGGGCGCCCCCTGGTCGTCGAAGACGAGGGTCTTGGTGCGGTTCGCCGCCCCGATCGGCTTGAGGACGGAGGCGTACGCGGCACCCGTGTCGGGGTCGGTGCGGCGGGGCGCGGCCACCGAGTACACCAGGTAGTCCAGCCGGCCGCCGAAGCGCCGCTCCAGCAGCTCTGCGACCTGCTCCTTCATCGCGTCCGAGAACGCGTCGCCGTTCAGGAAGACCAGGTCCCGCCCGGCGGTACGGGCGATGCCGGCGGTGGCGGCGGTGCGGTACCAGCCGGCCGTGGCGGTCCGCCGCGGCGTGGGCGCCTTCTCGAACGAGACCGCGATCCCGCGGATGCCGGCCCGCTTGAGCCCGGCGAGGGTGGCGGCGAGGCCGTATCCGGCGGAGGAGCCGATGACCAGCGCCACCGGGCCGTCGCCCCCGGGGGCGACGGTGGGAGCGGGGCACGCCTGCCACATGTCGTCGACCAGCCGCCGGCAGCCCGCCGGGTGGGAGTCGAGGAAGAGGAAGCCCCGGTTTCGGGGGGTCAGAACGCGCTCGGTCACGGTGGCAGTCCTTGGGTCGGCCGGGACGGGGAAGCGGCAGCCGGCCGGCCGCCGCCTCCCCGTCAGTCTGCGACAGCACCGCCACGGACCGGAGCCGTGACAGGGGACAACGATCACGAGTCGATCTTGGAGTGTTCCCACCACTGCGTTCCCACCACTGCCGCTCCCCGCGGCGCGGGCGCCGGCCCGTACAGTTCTGCCCGGCAACGCTCTTGGGAACGGGGTGGGTTGGTGGAACCGCTGAGACCCGGTGATCCGCTCGACATCGGGGGATACCGACTGCTGGCACGGCTGGGTGAGGGCGGCATGGGCGAGGTGTTCCTGGCCCGGACCGCCTCCGGCCGGGCGCTCGCCCTGAAGACCGTGCACCGGGAACTGAGCCGGGAGCCGGGCTTCGCCGAACGGTTCGACCGGGAGATCCGCACCAGCGACCGGGTGCGTTCCCCCTGGACGGTGTCCGTGGTCGACTTCAGCCCCGAGGGCTCGTCGCCGCAGTGGCTGGCGACCGAGTACGTCCCCGCCCCCTCGCTCGGCGACTGGGTGCGCAGGCACGGCCCGTTGCCCGGGACGGCCGTGCGGGCCCTGGCCCGGGAACTGTCCGCCGCGCTGGTCTGCGTACGCACGGCGGGCGTGGTGCACCGCGACATCAAGCCCGCCAACGTGCTGCTGGGGGCGGAGCGGCCGTTCCTCATCGACTTCGGCATAGCCCGCGCCGTCCGCGACCCGCGCCACACGCTGACGGGCGCGGTCATCGGCACCCCCGGCTACCTCGCGCCGGAACAGGCCGTCGGCGCCACGGCCGGTCATCCCGCGGACGTCTTCTCCCTCGCCGCCGTCCTCGTGTACGCGGCCAGGGGCCGGGGCCCCTTCCTCGACCACGGCGAGGAGCCCAGCCTCCCGGCCCTCCTGTACCGGATCGTCCACGACGACCCCCTCCTCGACGGGGTGCCGGCAGAGCTCCTCCCGCTCCTGCGGGACTGCCTCGCCAAGGACCCGGAACAGCGCCCCACCGCCGAGCAGGTACGCACCAGACTCGGGCCCGCCGAGGAGGACGACTGGCCCGGGGCCGCCCCGACGGCCCTGCCTGCCGACACCGCCCGCCGCGAGGCGGAACTCCGGCCGCTGCTGGGCGGGGCCCGGGCGGCCGTCCCGGCCCCGCCGCCGGACGTGCCACCGCCCGCGGCCGCCGTGACCCCGGCGCCCCGCGCGCGCCGCCTCCGGCCGCCGGCCGTGGCGGCCGGCGCCGCCGTCCTCGCGGCTGCGGTCACCGTCGCCGTACTGCTGACCCGGCTCCCCGGCGGAGGCGGCACGGACGGCAAGGGGGCCGGTGCACCGAGCCCGAGCCCGTCGTCCCCCGGCCTGCCCGCAGCGTGGGCCGGCACCTGGACCGGCCTCGGCCCCGGCACCCCGGACGCGGACGGTGTCACCCACGCCCGCACCCGGGACTTCGCCGTCACGGTCACCTTCCAGGCCGGAGCGGTCGGCGAACTCACGGGCCGCCAGGTCAGCGAGGTCCGGGAGATCGCCACCGGCCGGAACCTGGGCTGCACGGAGGCCCTGGAGCTGCGCCAACTCCGCGCCGACACCGCGTACCTGGCGGCCGTCACCAGCCGCCCCACCGACCGCGAGGCGACCTTCGAGTGCCCCAGGGGCAACCTCTACGTGGTCAGGATGACGGGCCCCGACACCCTGGCCGTCGAACTCGAAGGAGCCCAGTCCGCCGGCGCCCCCGCGACGCTGACGCGTACCCGCTAGATGCGGTCTAGGTGGTGGTCGCCGGGGAGGCGAGCCGGGTGAGGACCAGCAGGGCGTCGACGAGGTCCTCGGCCGGGGCTCCGGTGGCCAGGCGGCGCAACTGCTGGCCGAAGACCAGCGCGACGGCCGCCCCCGCCAGCCGCCCGGGATCCGGCACGCCGAGCAGGCCCAGGACCCGGGTGGCCAGCAGGTCGTAGGCGGCGAAGCACTCGGCGGCGGAGGCGCGAAGCCGTTCGTCGCGGCCGGCCTGGACGTACAGCTCGAACGGCGCGATGTGCCGGCTGTCGAACGCGTTGCCGCCCGCTACCCCCGCCACCACCTCGGCCGCCCGTCCGATGTCGAAGGGCTCGTCGGCGCGGGTGTCGGCGCACGCGTCGGCGAGCTCCGTGAAGTGCCGGGTCTCCTCCGCCACGAAGTGCAGCAGGCTCTCGCGCAGCAGCTCGTGCTGGGTGGTGAAGTGGTAGGTGACGGAGCCCAGGGAGACCCCCGCCTCCCGCGCGATCCGCCGGTTGGTGACGGCGGCGATCCCGTCCTGCCCGATGATCCGCAGTACGGCGTCGACGATGCTCTGGCGGGTTTCGGATGCGTGGGGCATGCCCGCATTCTGCCCCATCGGCCGGTTCGGGCCATCGCCCTTGCGGGACGGACGAGTTGGAGCCGTCGGGGGTGTGGACAAGGTGCCGGGCGGTCCCTACTGTTCGTTCGAACGAACAGTTCGAGGGAACCCGTACGGGAGTCGTCGTGAAGATGTCCGGATCGAACGTCCTGCTCACCGGCGCCACCGGCGGCATCGGGTCCGCCCTGGCGGCGCGCCTGACCGCCGAGGGAGCCCGCCTCACGGTCACCGGACGCCGCGAGGGCGCCCTCAAGGCCACCGCCGACGCCTTCGGCGCCCGCACCGTGCTCGCCGATCTCGCCGTACGCCCGGACGTGGCCCGGCTCGCGCAGACCTGTGCCGGGACGGACGTCCTCGTCGCGAACGCCGCCCTGCCCGCCAGCGGCGACCTGCTGGACTACACCGAGGAGCAGCTCGACCGCGCCCTCGACGTCAACCTGCGCGCACCCGTCCTGCTGTCCCGGCTGCTCGCGGCGCACATGGCCGAGCGCGGCCGGGGCCACATCGTGCTGGTCGGCTCCATCTCCGGGAAGGCCGCGACCAGGTCGACCTCCCTCTACAACGCGACGAAGTTCGGGCTGCGCGGCTTCGCCCTCGCCCTGCGGCAGGAACTCAGGGGGACGGGGGTGGGAGTTTCCCTCGTACAGCCGGGTTTCGTCCGCGACGCGGGCATGTTCGCCGCGACGGGTGCCGCTCCGCCGAGCGGCATCCGGACGGTGACGCCGGGACAGGTCGCCGAGGGTGTCGTACGGGCCGTCCGCCGCGACCTGTGCGAGGTCAACGTGGCTCCGCTGGAGCTGCGGCTGCTCAGTGCCGTCGCCGGCCAGTTCCCCGGTTTCGCCGAGCGGATCCAGGCCCGCGCGGGGCTCGACGGCTCGGTGCGGCAGATCGTCGAGGCGCAGCGCTCGCACCGCTAGCGCTCGCACCGCTAGGGGGCGCGTCGCCGGTTCGTTTCGCCCCGCTGCTCTTTCAATTGGCCCGACTGTAGCGGGCGGTGCCGGTCCAGATGCGTTCCAGGCGTACGCGGGTGCCGGGTTTGGGCGCGTGCCAGATCTTGTCGTGGCCCGCGTAGATGCCGACGTGGCCCATGGTTCCCCCTTTGGGGAAGAAGACCAGATCACCGGGTGCGCGCTGCGTGTGCGGAATGTGGACGGTGCTCTCGTACTGGGCTTCCGCTGTGCGGGGAAGGGCCCGGCCGGCCTTCCGGAAGGCGTAGAGGGTGAGGCCCGAGCAGTCGAATTCATCGGGCCCGGTGGCGCCGTATGCGTAAGGTGCGCCTTTCTTGGAAGCGGCGACGGCAACGGCCTTTATCCCGTACAGGGAGGCGGCCTGGGCCGGGCGGACGGGGACGAACAGGGCGGCGGCGGCCACGGAGAGGGAGAGGAGCAGCGAGGGACAGCGATTCCTCTTCACGCGTTTTTCTGTTTTCGGCAATCGTGATACCTCCGCATTCAGATTCAGTGACTGCGTAACGGCTCCCGACGACCGCCCATTTTGCACGAAGTGCCCGCTATTGCACGTCCGGACACGGCGCGAATTTTCCGGAGCGGGCGCGCGGTGTTTCCGGCCGGGTGTGAGAAGGCGCGTGCGGGGCAGGCGCGGTCGTACGGGGAACCACTTCCGTCGATCCGAAAGGAACGATCCTGATGACCGAGAACGCGTGGGGTTACCGCGAGACGTCCGGGCGGCTGCTGGGCGTCGACCTGACCGGATTCAAGGTGGAGGCCGTGGACGGCGGCATCGGCAAGGTCGACCGGCACTCGGACGAGGCCGGCTCCGCCCACATCGTGGTCGACACCGGCCCCTGGATCTTCGGCAAGGAGGTCCTGCTGCCCGCCGGCACCGTCTCGCGGATCGACGTCGACGAGGAGAAGGTCTACGTCGACCGGACCAGGGAACAGATCAAGAACGCCCCGGAGTTCCACCGGGAGAAGCACCAAGGTGACGCCGCCTACCACGGTGAACTCGCCGACTACTACCGCTCGGGCGGCGCCTTCGGCGGCCGCCCGCTGTGAACCGCCGCGCGCGGCACGGCAGATGACCGTACCTGACGCCCGGCCCGCGCCACCGGTGCGCCGCGGGCCGGGCGTCCGTGTGCGAGCCCTCAGCCGAGGAACGAAAGCCGTACGGTGCGCCGGGGGTTGTCCTTGTTGGTGTCCACCAGGACGACCGACTGCCAGGTGCCCAGGGCGAGTTCGCCGTCGACGACCGGCAGGGTGGCGTGCGGCGGAACGAACGCCGGGAGCACGTGGTCGCGGCCGTGGCCGGGGGAGCCGTGGCGGTGGCGCCAGCGGTCGTCGGCGGGCAGCAGCTCGGCCAGGGCGTCGAGCAGGTCGTCGTCGCTGCCCGCACCCGTCTCGATGACCGCGAGCCCGGCCGTCGCGTGCGGGGTGAACACGTTGAGGAGCCCGTCGCGCCCGCTCGCCGCCTCGCGCAGGAAGCCGGCGCAGGCCGGGGTCAGATCGTGGACCGCTTCGGCGGAGCCGGTGGTCACGTCGATGGTCCGAGTCGTGAATGTCATCCCGCCATCCTCGGACAGGCGCGCCGCGACACGGCGGACGGGCCGTGGTCCGGACGGGCTACTTCCCCGCGTGCGGGCCGGTGGGGGCTCCGATACTGGCCGCGTGGGCGCGCCGGGCCGCGGCGCGCCGTGACGAGGGAGTACCGGCATGAACTCACCGCTGCCCGGGGAATCCGGCTGTGAACTGATGGAGCGCCTCGCGGAAGACCTGAGGAAGAGCATCAAGAAGACCGAGAAGCAGGCGGCCGACCTCGCGCACAGGATCGCCGTCCTGGAGGCGCAGTCCCCTCCGGACGAACAGCAGATCAAGGCCCTCAAGCAGACGCTCGCCGTGGTGGAGGCGAAGCTGGAGGAGGAGCGCCGCGCCCTGGCGGACCTGGAGACGGTGATCAGCGAGAACTGCTAGGCCGTGTCATCGGACCGGGCCGGGCCGGCGACGACCGGTGCCGCGGGCCGTCACGGCACCAGACGGAAGTGCACGACGCCTACGTCGTCGGTCGGCTCGATGTCGGGGTAGTGGAACCGCAGCTTGTCCCGCAGCTCGGCGAGATCGCGGAACCCGTCGGCGACGGCGTCCGCCTCGGTCAGCTCGGCAACTCTCTTGGAAACGACCCGGGTGACCACACCGGACAGCACCACCTCGTCGTCCAGCTCGAACACCATGTTCACGGGGCCCGTCTCCACCGGGTCGCGGAACCGCACCGTGCTCGTCTTGCGCCCGGTGCGCACGGCGTCGAGATAGGCGCGATGGAAGTACAGGACCTGCGCCGCGGCCGGGCCCGGCGCCGGGCCGGACGCCACGGCCTGCTCCCCCCGGACATAGGCGTGGGGCAGCAGGTCGGCGATCGGGACGCTCCGGACGCCGCCGGCCACCGGCACGAGGACACGGATGCCCGGGTGGTAGTCCAGCAGGACCTGCCGGTCCCGGCCGCACGGCGCGAGCACACCGCGTCCCGTGTCGCCCACGGCGACGATCGCCGTCAGGTCACGCGCTCCCGCGGCACGCGCGTGCCCGAGCGCCACCAACTCGGCGCAGGGGCCGCCCGTGAAGTGGTAGAGGTTGATGCCACCGAACATCCGGCCCTGCGCGTCGCGCACGGCAGCCCCGACGGTGTGCACCTCGCCATCACCGTTCGTCTCGACCACGCGCCGGGCGAACTCGACCAGCTCCAGGTCTTCTTCCGTCAAATGCATCGTGCTGTCCATCCAGCAGACACTACGCAGACAGTCCCCGGGCCACGCAACCGGTTAACGTCCCTGGTCAGACGGCCTAGTCACCCCAGAGGGCGCCGCCTCCCGCCGCCCCGCGGCCCGGGAGGCCGTCCGGGCGCGGCGGCCCGCCCGCGGGCCGTCCGTCGCGGCCGGCCGACAGGAACTCCCGGAACACCTGCGCGGAACGCGGGTTCTGCCCGCACTGCCACACCCCGTGCGGGCAGTAGTCGGTGATGCTGTGGTAGAGCGGTTTGTGGTCGGCGATCCACGCCAGCATGTCCCGCATGTACTCGGCGTTGTCGCCGTTGCGGAACAGCCCCCACTCCGGGTACGAGATCTGCTTGCCGTGGGCCCGCGCGAAGTCGACGTGCTGCTGCAGCCCGTACGGCTGGGTGACCTGCTCCTCGAAGCTCTCCCCGGGTGGCTGGTCGTAGGAGTCCATCCCGACGATGTCGACCACGTCGTCCCCGGGATAGCACTTCGTCCAGCCGATCGCGTCCGGGCCCCGGTTGGGCGCGAAGTCGAAACGGAACCGCTGCCCGCGGACCGACCGCATCGAGGACACGATGTTGCGCCAGTACCGCTTCCAGCTCTCCGGATCGGGCTTGCACCGGTGGGTGTAGTTGAAGCCGTTCATCTCCCAGCCGAGCACGATCACCGTGTCCGGCAGCCCGAGGGAGACCAGACGCCCGGCCAGCCGCCGGAAGTGGCGGTCGTACTCGCCCCGCGCACCGGCACGGAGCAGCTCGGCGACCCGGCCGTCGGGGACGTCGGCCTCGTTCTGGTTCAGCATGGGCACGTTGAGGACGAACAGCCGGTCCGGCCGCTCCTTGCGCCACCGCGCCCAGGTGTGCAGGGAATCGGGCGCCCCCTCGATGTTCGCCCAGGTGTCGCCCGGCAGGTAGGTGTGCCCGGCGCGCACGTCGGTCCCGCCGAGCCAGTGCGAGAGCCCCTGCATCCGGTCGACGCCGGGCGAGCCGTAGTGGAGGTAGGCGCCCACCGCGACCCCCTTCCCGGAGCCGCCCCCGAAGGCCCCGTGCGGCGCCGGGGCGGGGGCACCCCCGGTGGCGAGCAGCACGGCGGCGGCCGTACTGACGCAGGCTCCGGCCATCCAGCGGCCTCTACGGGACATGGCGTCTCCACAAGGTCTGCGAAAGGGGCAGGGAAAGGGTCCGGGAAAGGACTGCGAACGATGTGCCTTGCCAGCGACGTTAGGCACCTCGCGCGGACAACGGCCTGCCCGGTGTCCCGATCCTGGCCCATTCGCGGTAGCGGACCGCAGCCGCCTTCGCCCGATCAGGTGAGGCACGGAGCACTCGGGACCGTCCGCCCGTCCGCTCCGATAATCGGTGGGGCCGCGAGTGCGGCGTCGGGCACAATCCCCGCGGTGATCTCCACTGCCGACGCCGACGAGCTGCTCGCCGCCCCCGGAGGCCCCCTGCCGCACGCCGCCCGCCTGCGGCACACCGCCGTCACCGCCCGCCGGCTCGCCGCCCGCGACGCACTGCGGCTCCTGCTCACGGCCCTGGACGCACGCGGCCCCTACGAGCGCCGGCTGGCCGCACCGGCCGCCCTCACCGCCGGGGACCTCCCGCACCTGGAGACCCGCCTGGCCGACCCCGACCCGGTGGTGCGCCGGTACGCGCTGCGCGGCGCCCGGCGGCTGCCCGTGCGGGACAGCGCCCTGGAGGCCGCGTACGACGACGCACCCGCCGTGGTCCGCGCAGCCCTGGCACGGCTCCTGCGCGACGGCCGCAGGTCCGCACTCGCCGAGCGGCTGGTGCCGCGCGTGCGCACCGAGTACGGCGACCGTGACGCGGCCCGCCTGCTGCCCGGCTGCACGCCGGAGTTCACCGCACGGCTGCTGCCCGGACTCGCAGGGGCACTCGCGTTCGAGGACTGGAGCACCCTGGCACTGCGCCACCCCCTCGCCGTCCTCGACCACGCCGAACGCGAAATCCGGGACCTGCCCGAGCGGGTCCGGGCCCGCTGGCGGCAGCGGCACGCCACCGGCATCGCCGCCGCCCTGCCCGCCGTGCCGGGCCGGGGCGCCCGGTCCGTGCGGGTCGCCAAGATGCTCGGGGCGGCCGGCGGCCCGGTCAGGCCGGACGGCCGTCCCGCAGCACGCGGTCGACGACGGACGCGGCCGCCTCCGGGTTCCGTTCGAACCAGGCGCCCAGCTCCTCCCGCACGGCCTCCGCGACGCAGCCGCGCACCGCGGTGTTGCCGAGCACGCCGTGCGTGGCGCCCTGGTACTCGGGCTGGTCGAGCTTCACCGAGACGACCGCGACCAGCCCCTCGCCGACACCGTCGGCAGTGGCCCCCGGCTGCGCCGCCGACAGCGGCCCCCGCTCGCGCGCGAACGCGCCGACGGCGGCGGCCAGCCCGTCGCGCAGGCCCTCGGCGTGCGTACCGCCGTACGGGGTGGGCGAGCTGTTGGCGAAGCTCGCGACCCGGGCGCCGGGGAAGCCGTGCCACCGCAGGGCCGCCTCGACCGTGCCGCCCATCGCCGGGACCTCCCGCTCGAACCGGAAGACCTCCGGGTGGACGGGCGCCCCCGCCCCCGTTCCCAGCAGGGAGACGAAGTCCCGGGTCCCGCCCGGGAACCGGAACCGTTCGGAGCGCGGCCCGCCGGCGGGGCGCCGGTCGGTCAGCGAGACGTCGAGGGCCCGGTTCAGGAGGGCCAGCTCCCGGAGGCGGTCCGCGAGTACGTCGAACGAGCACTCGGCCGTGCCGAAGACCTCGGGGTCGGGCCGGAAGGTGATCACGGTGCCCGTGCCGTCCGCCGGGTCTGCCAGGTCCGCCGGAGCCGGCGGGGTGGCCGTGACCTCCTTGCCGCGCTCGTACTCCCGCAGCAGGCGGACGCCGTCGTACCGCAGCTCCGTGGTCAGGCGGCTCGACAGGGCGTTGGTGATGCAGAGGCCGCTGCCGCCCAGGCTCAGGGCCACGGCGTCCCGGCCGGCGCTGCGGCGGCCGGCGGGCAGCCGGGTCAGCAGCGCGTCCGCCTCTTCCGCGGGCAGCCCCGGGCCGTCGTCCTCGATCCGTACCGAACCGTCGGCCGTGAGGGTGATGTGCACGGCCCCGGCGCGGCCGGCCAGGACCTCGTTCACCGCCCGGTCGGCGGCCTCGAAGACCAGCTGGTGCAGCCCGCGTTCGCCGCTCGACCCCACGTACATGCCGGGTCGCTTCCGGATGGCGTCCAGCCCCTCCAGCACCTGGATGCGGGAGGCGTCGTACTCGATGCGGTCCTTGCTCATGAAGTCCCCCTTCGAAGGTGTCCGACAGACCTCCACAGCCTAGGCGCGATCCAGGAAAACGCCAGGTCAGAGCCTGTCTCCCGAAGCGCTGGACCGCTCGGAGGGCACCCCGCACGCCCCCGGCCGACGCACCCGTCGGGGCCCGGGGTGAGAGGCGCCCGGGACCCCCTCCGAAGGCCCTCAGGACCCCGTTCCCGGCGGCCCGGGGGTCCCCGATTCCCTCACGTCGACGGGGACTTCAGACCATCAGCAGCAGCCGCGTCTGCGGAACCAGCTTCCGGTTGACGCTGGTGCTCTGGATGAAGATCGTGAAGTCGTCGTTGTGGTCGGGCTTGACGCGCACCTCCGCGTCGGGCAGGCCGAGCAGGGCGCGGGCCTCCGGACCCGTGTAGACCCGGTCCGTCTTCTTTTCCAGAACCGCTATCTGCTTTCGCGCCTGGACCTTTTCCGACTTGCTCAGCTGGTAGAAAGCGCAACCCGTGCGGTACGTGTGCCCGCTCTCGACGACCCATTCCCGGATCGCCGCGTCCCGCGCCACCGGAATGAGCTGGTACTTCGAAACGTCCACGGGAGTGAGACCGGCCGCCTCGATCGCCTTCTTGTTGACCGCTTCCCCGCCCGTGGAGAATACCGCCCGCGAACCGCGGATTCCCTTGGTGCGGCCCACCATGAACTTCTCGGTGGCTTCCTGGATCACCTGTCCGGCGTCCTCCAGCCCCTGAGTGCTCGTGGCGTCCCAGATGGCGATGTTGTCCTTCGGGAAGCCGCACTGCATGGCCTCCCGCTTGCCCATCTGGTCCGGCACCAGGACCGCCAGCGTCCAGTTGTCGTCCTGCGTCTCGATCATCTTGCCCACGGCACGCACCAGTTCACCGGGGTCGCGGCCGGGGGCGCCCGGGCACCGGTGGCTGGCGTTCTCCTGACCGTCGGTCAGCACGAAGGTCAGGAAGCTGTGGTCGCCGTAGAGCTGGGCGGTCTGCGCCAGCTCCCGCTGCGACTGGAGGGTGGCCGCCAGCAGCGCCGTCATCCCGCCGACCCGGTACAGCTGCTTCAGGGACGGCATGCGCAGCACGTCCTTGTCGTAGATGACGCACTCGACCTTGTTCGAGAACACGTACACCGTCACACGGGTTTCCTGGTCCAGTTCCTTCGAACGCCGGGCGAGATAGGCGATCTGCTGATCGGCGACGTCGACGACCTTCTGGCTCAGGTGCGACATGGACGAACTCGCGTCCAGTACGAGGGCGACGTGATTGATGTAGTTCTGGATTCCGGACATGGCGGTTCCCCCTTTTTCCGTTCCCGACTTGATGCTCCGATCCTCGCACCCGCCACTGACAATCGGCCTCGGAGCGGCAGTGCGTCAGCGGTCCTTGAGGAGCGCGCAGGCGAAGTCCTCCTGGACCGTGCGGAGCCGGGCGAGCAGGGCCGGCTTGTTGCCCTTGCTGGTCTGGGTGTTGATGGAGAACGTCAGCGACCTGGTGCCGTCGGGCGTGGCGGCGGCCAGCTGCGTGTAGCCGGGGAAGTTGCCGGTGTGGCCGTACAGCACCCCGCAGCGGGTGGTGTACTGGAAGAGCGCGAGCCCGGCGGCGTTGGTGCCCGGGCCGGCCGGCTCGGAGGCGTCCCCCGGGCGGAAGGCGAGCTGCTCCTTGCGGGTCTTCTCCGACAGCAGGGCGGGACCGCCGTACGCGCGGATGAAGGCGCCCAGTTCCCGGGGGGTGGAGACGATCCCTCCCGAGGCCCAGACCCCCGAGGTGCCGACGGCCTCGCTGACGTCCTCGGGTGCGGCGGGCGGGGACACGTCGTAGCCGTGCAGGAACGGCCGCGGCAGGAGGTAGCCCTGGGGCAGGCTGGTCCGGCGCAGCCCGAGCGGGCGGTACACCAGCTCCTTGAGCAGGTCCTCGTACCGGCGTCCGGTGGCGGCCTCGGCCATCAGGGCCACGGCGATGTTGTCGGAGTTGGAGTACTCGTACAGGGAGCCCGGACGGAACAGCAGCGGCTCGCGCGCGACGAAGTCGAGGAGCGTGCGGGAGTCGAACACGTGCCGGGGGTCGGCCTGCAGGATCCGCAGGAACGCGGGGGCGGCCGAGAAGTCGGGCAGGCCGCTGGTGTGCTGGAGCAGCTGACGCAGGGTCACCGCGTGCCAGGCCTCGGGCTGGGCGGGCAGCACCTCGCCGATGGTGTCGTCGAGGGAGAGCGCCCCCTGGTCGACGAGCCGCAGCGCGACGGCCCCGCTGAACGCCTTCGCGATGCTCGCGATGCGCATGTGGTCGTCGAGGTGCGGCGGACGGCCGGTGGCGAGGTCCCCGACACCGGCGGTGTACACCTGCGTCCGGCCGCCCCGGGTCAGCACGGCGATCGCCCCGGGCGGACCGTCGTCCTGGGCGACGAGCCGTTCGAGCTGCCGCCGCAGGTGCTCGTCCCGGTCCGGACCGGGCGGCGCGCCGGCCGCCTGCGCGGGCGGGAGGAGCGCGCCGAGCGCGGCGGCGGCGAGGACCGCGGCGGACAGGCCGGCGCGGAAACGGCGTACGGGGGCGCGGGTGGGCACGGATGTCTCCCGGTGAGCGGTAAGCGGTGGGACGGCGGGTCACACCACTAGCACCCCGCCGCCCGCCCCGGCCCCCCGCGACACGCGCCCCCGCGCCCGCCCGGCGGACACGGAACCCCCCGCATCGGGCGTGTCCGCACCGCGGCCGCGGCCGCGGAGCGGACCGTGACCGCGTGTACGGCCTAGAGGACGGCGATGCCCAGGGGGCGGGCGCCGGCCGGGAGGCGCCGGGTGGTGCCGTCGGCCAGGTCGACGACGGTCAGGCCGTTCCAGTAGCCGTCCCGCGTGTAGCCGCCGGTGACGTACGCCGTCCGGCCGTCGCGGGAGACCGCCACGTCCTCGTGCGGGCCGTCCAGCGGGTACACGCGCTCGTCGCCGCCCGGCGAGCGCACCGTCAGCGAGGGGCCCTCGCCCTCCTCCACGGCGCCGGTGCCGACGACGAGGAGCCGGCCGTCGGCGGTGAGGGCGGCTCCGTGCTGGTGGGTGTCGGCCGTCATCGGCTCCACCGCGACCGCGCCGCTGCGCGGGTCCACCACGGCCAGCCGCTCCCCCTCGAAGGGCAGCAGCAGCCGGCCGTCCGCGGGGCGCACGACCGCGTAGTGCGGCTTGAGCCAGGAGCCGAGCCCGCCCTCGGTGCCGTACGGGGCGACCTCGATGCGGCGCGGAGCAAGCGTGTCCGCCGCGACCACCGTGACGTCGAAGGAGTCGTGGCCGGTGACGTACACCTCCGCGCCGTCACGGGCGACGTCCACGTCGAACGGGCGCCGGCCCACCGGCACCGTCGCCGTGACCTTCCGCGCGGCGGTGTCGATCACCTCCAGGACGCCCCTGCCGCCGGGGACGTTCACCCCCACGTAGACGCGCGAGCCGTCCGGCGGGAGCGCGATGCCCATGCCGCCGCCCCGGTACTCGCCGGTGCCGACCGGACCCGTCCCGGTCGTGTACGGGATCCGGGCCACACGGGTCCGGGCACGGGTGTCGACCACCGCGACACCCTCGGCGGTGGCCACCCAGGCGAGCCCGTCCGGGCCGACGGCCAGCCCGTACGGCGCCGTGCCGACGGCAACGGACCCGACCGGGCCGCGCCGGGGGTCGACGAAGGTGACGGTGTCGGCACCGAAGTCGGCGACGAGCAGGGTCCCTTCCGGGGTCGGGCGGCCGGACGGCAGCGGCGTCCCGCTCGGTGCGGGCGTGGCGGCGCCTCGGCCCGGGCCGCCCTCGGCCCCGGCCGTGGTGCAGCCGCCCAGCAGTACGAGGACGGCCGGCACGGCCACGAGCAGCGCCCGGCCACGGGCCCGGCGGCTCACCGCGCGCTCCGGCCGTCGCCGCCCGGCCGCTCCTGTGCCGCGCGCAGCAGCCGGGCCAGGCCGTCGAAGCCGCGCCGCACCGCGTGCTCGTACGCCGTCACGCCCTTGGAGTCGGCGAGCCACGGGTCCGCTCCGGCGGCGAGGAGCAGCCGGACGACCTCCTCGTGGCGGAAGTCGCCGTCGCCGAGGATCACCGGCTCCAGCAGGGCGGTCCAGCCGAGCCGGTTGACGTGGTCGACGTCGATGTCCGTCTCCGCCAGCACGGCCCGTACGTATCCGACGTGGCCGCGCTCGGCGGCCGGGATCAGGGAGATCCCGCCGAACCGGTTCCGCTGCCTCAGGTCGGGTCCCGCCGGGAGCAGGGCCCGCATCATGCGGACGCTGCCGGTGACGCCGGTGACCAGCCAGGGGCTGTCGGCGCGGGAGTCCGGGGCGTTCGGGTCGGCGCCGGCGGCCACCAGGGCCTCGGCCGCCCGGAGGTGGTCGCCGAGCACCGCGAGCAGCAGCGGTGTGCGGAGGTCCTCGTCGCGGGTCTCCGGGGCGGCGCCGGCGGCGAGCGCGGCGCGCACCGCGTCGGTGTCCCCGGCCTTGGCGGCGTCGAGCAGCAGTCGGTCGTGCGGGTTCATGCCCCCATCGTGGCCCGGCCCCGCCCGGCGGGCCGTCCGCCCGCCGTCCCTCCCGTGCCGCCCGCCCGGCGGACCCGAGGGTCATCCGATCGGCTGATCCGCACCGGGCGGGCATCCGTCAGGCCGCGTCGCACGTCCTTCGGACCGGGCCGGCCCGGCGGGCTCAGCCGGTGCAGCCGGGGACCGCGCCGGACGGGGCGCAGTTGTTCGGCCGGTTGTCGCGGATGACGTCACCGTTCAGGGTGAGGGCACCGGAGGCCTTGAAGATCCCGCCGCCGTCGCCCGCCCGGTTGTGGGTGATGGTGTTCCGTTCCAGCGTGGTCGAGCCCGGCCTCAGCACGCCTTGCGCGTGGTAGAGACCGCCTCCCTGCGCCGTGCCGTTCTCCGCGGTGACGGCGTTGCGCTGGATCTCGTTGCGCTTGGCCCTCAGGACCCCGCCCTCGGGGTTGTCGACGCCGCCGCCCTGAGCGGTGCCGTTCGCCGCCGAGGCGGTGTTCCCGGTGATGCGGCTGTCCTTCAGGTCGAGCGTGCCGAAGGGACCCACGCGGACGCCGCCGCCGCGCGCGGTGCCGCCCTCGGCGACCGCCCGGTTGCCGCTGATCTTCACGCCGGACACGGTCATCAGGGCGTTGTTGGCGATGCCGCCGCCCTGGGCCACGCCCTGCGGGGCGTCCGCGAGGTTGTCGCGGACGGCCCCGCCGGTCAGGGTCAGCTTTCCGAACCCCTCCGGGATGCCGTTGGCCACGGTGCCGCGCGCGATGCCCTTCTCGGCGAAGGCCCGGTTCCCGCTGATGACGGTGTCCTTGATGGTCGTGCCGTAGAAGCTGATGATGGCGGACCCGAAGGCGATGCTGCCGGTGTCCGCGGTGACGGTGGAGGTGTTCCCGGTGAGCCGGGAGCCGGTGACGGTCAGCGGGCCGTCGTTGGAGATGCCGCCGCCCGCGGCGCCCCCCTCGGGGTCGGTCCCGTCGTAGACGACGTGGTTCCCGCTCACCTCGGTCTCGTTGACGCTCCCGGAGCGGCCGGGGCTGTCGATGCCGCCGCCCTGGGCGAAGATCCGGGACGCGGCAGTGTTGCCGGTGACCTTGCTGTGGGTGATCTTCATCTTCCCGTTGCTGGAGATGCCGCCGCCGCAGGCGACCCCGACGGCGTCGGGGAAGGCGGGGCAGTCCGTGGCGTAGCCGCCCCGGATGGTCGTCCGTTTCAGCGTGAGGTGGCCCGTGTTCTCGACGTAGATGATCCGGAACTTCGGCACCTTCCTCCCCTGCCCGTCGCGCTCGATCGTGGCCCCGCGCCCGTCGATGGTGATCTCGCTGGTGATCACCGGCAGTCCGTTGCCCGGGTGTACGGGATCCGGTGCCCTCAGCTTGTACGTGCACTCGTGCGCGAGCCGCAGCGTGTCCGGGCCCGGGGTGCCGTTCGCGGTGTTGACGGCCTCGACGAGGTCCGGGACCGAGCAGGGGACCTGGACGGTGGCGGCGTGCGCGGTCTGGACGGGTACTGCCACCAGCGAGCCCGTGACGAGGGCGAGGACGGCCGGTACGTGCCGACGGAGCATCGGGGTTCCTCCTTCGTGACTGCGGGGACGGCCGGCCGTCGGGGACCGTGGCGGGCCGTGCCCAGCCGACCACGCACGCGCGCGGTCGGCTCCCCGGCGTGATCCGTACGGGCGGCCGGACAGCCCGTACGGATCACGAAGGTGTGCGAACGGCCCGAGAACAGGCGCTCTGCTGACCCCGGTCAGCGGAACCGGTGCAGGTTCTCGCGGAGGAAGGCCTCCAGGGTGCGCGGGGCGCGACCGGTCAGACGCAGGTAGGCGTCGTCCGGGGCTTCCTCGCGGGCCACCGCGAGCTGCTGGATCTCCACCACGTGGGAGGCCAGCCAGGGCGGCATCCCGGCCCTGCCGACGAGGTGGGCGTGCAGCTCGGACGGGCCGAGGTCGAGGTAGCGGACCGGCCGGCCGAGCATGTCGCCCAGCAGTGCGGTGAGTTCCGGGTGGCTGTAGGCCCGGCCGCCGGTGAGCGGGTGCGCGCCGCCGGCCGGCTCGGGGCGGCTGAGGACGGTGGCCGCGGCGTCGCCGACGTCCCGGACGTCCACGTAGTTGCAGCGCGCCGGGCCCATGGCGCCGTGGACCACTCCGGCGCGGGCGATCCCGGGTGCCAGGAGCAGCAGCTTCTGCATGAAGGCGTACGGCCGCAGGACGGTGGAGGGGACGCCGCAGGACCGCAGCCGCTCCTCGACCAGGTGGTGGCCGCGGGAGACGGCGACGGGGGAGTCCGGCTCGGCGGCGGGCGCGGACACCTTGACGATGTGCTCCAGGCCGCAGTCCGCGGCCGCCTCGACGGCGTTCAGCTCGTACCGGACCTGGTCCGGGCCGTTGGCCATGGTGAGGAAGAGCCGGCGGGCGCCCCGGAAGGCCGCCCGCAGGGATGCGGGATCGGCGGCGTCGGCCGCCAGGACGGTCGTACGGGCCAGGGTGTTCCCGTCGAGCCCGGCGGCCAGCCGGGCGGGGTCGCGGGTCAGGGCCAGGGTGGGTGCTCCGAGGGACGCGAGGCTGCGCAGGGTGGCGCCGCCGGTGGCGCCCGCGGCGCCCATGATGACGATCACGGTGTGTTCCTTCCGGGTCGGGGTGTGCCGGGGAGCCGGCGCCAGGCGGTGATGGTGGCCGCGATCGCGGCGGAGACGGTCAGGTCGACCGGCAGCCGGCGCGGCCAGGGGTGGCCGGCGAGGGCCGGGACCTGCGGCAGCCAGTGGGCGGCCGCGAGGCCGGCGGCCAGGCCGAGCACCGCGCCCGCCAGGCCCAGGCCGGCGGCAGCGAGCGGACGCGGGGTCCGGGCGGGCCCGGCGGTCCGGATGCGTACGGGCCGGTGCCGCAGTACCGCGCCGAGGACGGCGGTGACCAGGGCGGAGGTCCCGCCGATGGTGGTGAGGGCCGCGGCCAGCAGCTGCGGCTGCCGGGTGATGACCCCGGCGAGTCCGGCCGTCAGGGCGGGCATGGCGTAGGCGGCCAGGACATCGGGCCACAGGGCGGGCCGAGGGGGCGCGCCGGGGGCCTTCGTGCTCGTCATGGATCGTCCTCTCCGAGGAGATGATTAGGGGCCTAAGTATTTGGGCGAAGAAAGGGCGGACCGCCTTCCGGCGGCCCGCCCGGGGGTGGTGTCAGTCCCCGGTGAGCGAGTCGATGCCCGCGACCACCCGGGCCAGCAGGTCGAGGAAGGTGGCGCGCTCCTGCGGGGAGAGGCCGCCGACCAGGCCCTCCATCCGGCCGTAGTGCTCCGGAGCCAGGTCGCGCAGCTTGTCGGCGCCGCGCGCGGTGAGGATCACCACGTTGCCGCGCCCGTCCTCGGTGGACGGCCGACGGGCCACCAGGCCCTCCCGTTCCAGGCCGTCGACCAGGCCCGTCACCGTTGCCCGGGAGACGCCGAGGCTCGCCGCGAGCCGGGAGGGGGACTTCTCGCCGCCGTGGTCCTCCAGATCGGCCAGCAGTCGGTAGCGGCCGGTGGAGAGGCCGAAGCGGCCGAAGTGCACCTCGCCGGCCTGCCCGATCCGCGCGCCGGCCGCCATCAGCCGTGCCGCGACCAGGACCGCCTGCGGATCGGCCGTGAGGCCGTAGCGGGCGATCTGGCGGCGGGCCTGGTCGAGGGTGGGCGCGTCGGGTTCGTCGCCGGAATGCTGGATCACGGAGAAAGTATGGCGGCTAATCAGATTGCCGGTCAAGTGGCGGCGCGGCCGCGGCGAAGTGCGCGTCGTGGCGGTGCTGTTGGCCGGGCGGGGATCTCGAAGGGCCCCGTGTCCGCCCCCCGACCTGGCGCGGGGCCCGGAAGTACCCGGAGCGGCCGCCCCGAAGGCACCCGGAATCAGCCCTACCGCTTCGGTGCGGCGACGCGCGCGCCCCCGCGCCGCGGCCGAACCCGCCGAGCGTGGCGCGGGTGCGGCCACCCGCCCGGCCCGGCGCCGGGGCACCGGGCTTCGGCCACGCGCCCCCGTGCGCCGCGCACGCGGACGTTCCTACCGGTTGGTTGCTGGGCACCCGCTTGGTGCCCGTTGATCAGTACCCGAGGAGAGCCCCGATGACCAAGGTCCTCGTCCTGCACAGCGTCAGCATCGTGAGGTCGGCGCTGGCCGCGCTCCTGAGATCCGAGGGCGGCTTCGACGTCACGTCCGCCGGCTGGAGGTCCGCGGCACGCGAGGCGGAGTCCTTACGCCCGGACGTGACCGTCGTGGACCTCGACTGTCCCGGCGCCTCGGCCACCCTGGAGGCCCGCGCCGGGAACGCCCGCCCGCTCGACGGGCCGCCCGCCCCGCTGCTGGTGCTCGCCACCTCGGGAGCGCCCGGCACCCTCCAGCGCGGAGTCCGCGCCGCGGCGCGTGGCTACGTGGACAAGGACGGATCCCCCGGCCGGCTCGTCCGGGCCATCCGCAAGGTCGCCGCCGGGGAGCGGTTCGTCGACCCCTCCCTCGCCTCCGCCCTGCTGGAGGCGGACCCCATGCCGCTCAGCCCGCGCGAACTGACCGTCCTGGCCCGGGCCGCGGAGGGCGACTCCATCGCGGAGATCGCGCACACCCTGCACCTCGCCAGCGGCACCGTGCGCAACTACATGGCCGCCGCCACCCGCAAGATCGGCGCCCGCAACCGGATAGACGCCATCCGGATCTCCCGGACGGCCGGCTGGGTCTGAGAACGGCCCCTCCACGCCCGCCCGTTCGCACTCGCCGTACCCACCCGCCGGTCCCCGTCCGCCCGTTCAGACCCGGGCGTTCCACACCCCCACCAGCTCCCGGTACAGCGCCGACCTGGCCGGGAGGTCCGCGTGCGTGCCGCAGACCGCACGGCTCCCGTCGAGGACGAGGACCCGGTCCGCCCGGACCGCGGAGGAGATGCGGTGCGCCACGACGACCAGGGTGCCGGGGCGGTCGGCGAGCGCCCGCTCGGCCCGCTCCTCGGCCCGCGGATCGAGGTGGCAGGTGGCCTCGTCGAGCAGCAGCAGCGGAGCGGGCGAGAGGTGGGCGGCCACCAGGGCCAGCAGCTGCCGTTCGCCCTGCGAGAGCACGGCCGGGTCCAGCGGCGCGTCGGGCCCGCCCAGCCGCTCCACGAGGCCGTCCGCCCCGAGGGCCGCCACGGCCCGTTCCAGCCGTGCCCCCGGTACCGGCCCGGGGCACAGGTGCGTCAGGTTCTCGCGGACGGAGCCGGTGAACACGTACGCCTGCTGCGGCAGCAGGGTCCGCCGGGGATCGGGACCCCGCGCGGGCCCGGGCCGCGCCGGGGCGCCGGCCAGCCGTACGGTGCCCCGGCCGGGCGGCAGGAGCCCGGCCAGCAGCGCGGTGAGGGTGGACTTGCCGATGCCGCTCGGCCCGACGACGGCGAGGTGCTCCCCCTCGCGCAGCGCCAGGTCCAGCCCGTCGATCACCGGCAGCGCGTGGACCCCGTACGCGAACCCCACCTGCCGCAGCTCGGCGGCGAGCCCCCCGCCGCGGTCAGGCACGGGCGCGGCCACCGGCACCCCTTCCGTCTCCAGTCCCGGCCGCGGGAGGCAGAAGCGGTCCAGCACGACCACGAGCCTGGTGCCCGCGGATCCCAGAGCCCCCATGAGCGCGTCCAGCGCCGGCAGCAGCGACTGGACCAGGTACGTGAGCGCCGCGGCCAGCGCCCCCGCGCTCAGCCCGCGCCCGAGCAGCCAGGGCGCCCCCAGCAGCAGCGCGACGACCGGCAGCCGGCCCGCGACGCCGAGCGCCACCGTGCGCAGCGCGGCCCACCGGGCGAGCAGCCGCGCCAGCCGCTCCTGTTCGGCGATCAGCAGCAGCGGGCCGGCGCCCGCCTCGGCGCCGCCCCCGCAGGCGACCACGTCGCGCAGGCCCGCCGCAAGCTCGCCGGTCCGCGCGGCGAGGGCCTCGTCGGTGTCGAGCGCCCGCCGCTGCACCCGCGCCATCGGGCGCAGCGTGAGCAGGAACCCGGCCGTGCCCAGCAGCAGCGGCGGCAGCACGAACAGGAGCAGCACCGGCGCCAGCGCCGCCATCCCGGCCAGCGCGCCCGCCGCCGTGAAGACGAAGGACCGGGCGACGAGCACCAGTCCGGCGAAGGAGTCCCGGGCCATCTCGGTCTGCTGGGTCAGCCGCGAGACGGCGCCGTCGTGCGCGGCCCGCGCGGGGTCGGCGACCGCGCGCTCCAGGGCCTGGCGCACGGCCCGGCGCACCAGGCCGTCGCGCAGCGGTTCGACGAGGTCGGCGAGCCCGCCGAACACTCCGCGCAGGGCCAGCCCGCCGAGCAGGGCGCCGGCCCCCGCGACGGCCAGCCAGGCGAGGCCGGTGCCGGTGCGGGCGGCGAGGAAGCCGTCGTCGAGGGCGCGGGCCACCGCGTACCCGCCGAGGAAGGTGTGGGCGGACTCCAGCAGGGACCACAGCGCGAGGCTGCGCAGGGTCCGGGCGCGGCCGCGCAGGAAGCGCAGGCCCTCGCCGCCGACCCGCCGCCAGGTGCCGTGCCCGTTCACCGGTCCGCCCCGGCTCCGAACAGCGACCGGTAGGCGGGGTCCCGCCACAGTTCGGCGTGCGTCCCGGTGGCCCGTACGCGACCCTCGTCCAGCCATACGACGAGGTCGGCGCGGGCGGCCGTGGCGGCGCGGTGGGTCACCACGATCCGGGTCCGGGCCCGGACGTCGCGGGCCAGGGCGCGCTCCACCTCGCGGGCGGTGACGGTGTCCAGGGAGGAGGTGGCGTCGTCCAGCACGAGCACCCGTTCCGCACCGTGGAACGCCCGTGCCAGCCCCAGGCGTTGCAGCTCGCCGCCGGACATCGGGGCGTCGGCGAGGGATGTGCCGTAGCCCTCGGGCAGGCGCAGTACGAACGGCTCGGCCCCGGCGGCCCGCGCGGCGTCGCGCACGGGGTCCGCCCCGGGGTCCGGCCCGTCGGCCGGTCGGGCTCCGAAGGTGATGGCCGCGCCGACGGTCGCCCCGAACAGGGCCGGGCGCTCGAAGGCGTGGCCGATCTCGCGGCGCAGCGCCCCGGTGGTGAGCGCCTCCAGTGGGGTCCCGTCCAGCAGCACCCGGCCCCCGTCGCACGGGGTGAGCCGTCCGGCGGCGGCGGCCAGCAGGCTCTTGCCGGACCCCGAGCGGCCGACGACGGCGGTGGTGGTGCCGCCCGGGAGGCGCAGGTCGACGCCGCTCAGCACGGTCCGGCCGGCCCGCACGAGGGTGACCCCGCGCAGCTCCAGCGTGCCGGGCCCGGCGGCGGCGTACTCCCCTTCCCCCTGGGGGAGTTCGGGGAGCGAGAGGACGGCGGCGGTGCGGCGGGCGGCGGCCCGGCCGCGCACCACCGCCGCGAGCCGGCCCGTGACGGTCCCGGCGCCGGCCGCGAGCCCCGCGTATCGGACCGCGGCGAGCAGGCCGCCGACGCCGAGCGCCCCGGCCGCCAGGCGGATGCCGCCCACGCCGAGGACCACGTACAGCAGGAGGGGCATCAGGGCGCCGGTGCGGGCGGTGGTCCCCCCGTAGATCCGCCACATCCGCCGTCCCTCGCGGCCCAGTTCGGGCAGCGGGGCCAGGATCCGCGCGGCCTCCCGGTCGGCGGTGCCGGCCGCCGCGATGGTGCGGGCGCCCGCCAGGGCCTCGGCGAGGCGCCCCGCCAGGGTGAGCTGCACCTGCTGGTACCGGCCCACGCTGGCGTCCGAGGCGCGGGCGAACGTCCGCAGCAGCAGCGCCAGTACGGGCACCCCGGCGAGGAAGGCGAGGCCGGTCCAGACGTCGACGAGGAACAGGGCGACGAGCCCCCCGACCGGCGGCAGCAGGGCCGTGACGGCCGTCGCGGCGGCCGCGGGAACGGTCCCGGCGGCCGTGGCGTGCGCCGTCAGCCGGGCCGAGACCTCGCCGGGGGAGTACCGGGCGGCGTGGTGCGGCGCGGTGCGCAGCAGCGCGGTGAGGCCGCGCCGGCGCAGCCAGGCGGTGGAGCGGGCGTCGACACCACCGGTGAGCCGTGCGGTCGCGGCGTCCAGCAGCACCTCGGCGGCGATCACCGCCGCGCAGTACAGGGCCCACGGGGTGCCCGAGGGGTCGCGGCGCAGGAGCAGGTCGAGGGCGTGGCCGAGGAGGGCCGGTTCGGCGAGCGCCGCGCAGGCGGCGCCCAGCGAGCAGCCCGCCACGGCGGCGGTGCGGCCGGCACTGTGCCGTGCGGCCGCCCTCAGCGCCCGGTCGGCGGCCGCCGCTCCACCGGGCGGGTCGACGGCCGGGACTCCGGCGGCCTCGTCGGGCGGGGTCATCGGCGGCGGCTCCTCGTGTCTCCCGGGGCCCGGGACGCGGGCGCCCCGGGATGAGGTGCGGGCCCGGGCGAGGTTCCGCCCGGGCCCGAAGTGACCCGATCAGTTACAGGTTGTGATGCTCAGGCTGCTGTCGCCGCACAGGAGCAGGCTGGCGCGGCTGCCGCCACCGCCGCCGCCGAACTCCGCGGCCTCGGTGGTCTCTTCCTTCGGGGTCTCCATGGACTGCAGGTCGAGAAGGGTCATGGCTGGTTCCTTTCCTTCGCTGGTGTGTTCCGATGGGTCACGGCCCCCCGGAGGGGGACCGGCTCTGGGGCCGCCGCCGTGCGCGGCGGCGGGAGGAAGGGCAGGTGCGCGCGTCCGCCGGTGGCGGCGCTGCCGAGGGCCAGGAGGGCCCCGGCGGTGCCGGTCGACAGGTCCATGGACAGGCGCATCATCTGCTCGCCGGGGAAGGCGAGGTGCCCCTCGTACGGGAGGGCGTGGCGGGCCAGCGCTTCGATCTGCCGGCCGATGTCCGCGGGACGGGTGCCGGGGCCGGGGGTGGTGGTCCGGGACAGGTGCAGGATCATTCCGGCGGCGCCGCGGAAGAGGCCCGGCTGGGCGTAGAAGGTGGCCTGGGCCGCCTGGACGATCTCGGGCCGGGCCTTCTCGAAGCGGTCGTCCCGCGCGTGCCGCGACCAGTCGTCCAGGACCATGCCGATGCCCACGCTGCCCGCGCCGAGGTAGGGCATGGTGCGCCAGCCCTCGTCCACCTGGAGGGTGCCGAAGGCGCTGGTCACGCAGCGGTCCAGGTCCCGGTGGAGGAAGTGTCCGGCCCGCCGCAGCAGTTCGGGGTCCCCGGTGCGCTCGTACAGGCGCAGGTGCAGCAGGGCGATCCCGCTGTGGCCGTACAGCAGCCCGGCCCGTTTCAGCCGGGGGGCGGCGGCGTGGGCCAGCTCGGCGCAGCGCAGGGCGGCACCGTGCAGGGAGCCTTCGCCGGTGGCCGTGCCGAGGGAGTCGAGGGCGAGGCCGATGCCGGCGAGGCCGCCGTGCAGGTCGGGTCCGGCGGACTGCCACGGCTGGCCGAGCAGGCGCTCCACCAGGGCGAGGGCGCGGTCGTGGTGGCCGAGCCGGTGGTGGGTCCAGGCCAGCCCGGCGAGGCCGTCGTAGAACCCGAGCGGGGTTCCGGACTCGGGGTCCCGGGTGCGGGCGAGCAGCCACTCCTCGGCCTCCGGCCAGGGCTCGTCGCCCGTCTCGGCGAGCGCGTACAGGACCCCGGCGGCCCCGTGGCCGAAGGCCGTACCGCCGCCGGCGGTGGCGAACTGGGCCGGGTCCCCGGGGAAGAGGCGGTCCTCGCGCTCCGGGGTCGCGGTGGCGCGCAGGACCGCCGTCAGGGAGGCGCGGGCGGCCGGCCAGTCCTCGGGGCGGGCCGGGAGGTACGGCCGGGCGGGTGCGGGGGGCCGCCCGCCGGGGGAGCCGTCGGCCGCACCGGCGAGGATCTCCCTTACGGCCTCGTCGAGGAAGGAACGCGGTACGGGGAACTGCTCGGCGGCGATGTCCGCGAGGTGCGCGGCCTTGCCCCGATCCATCACCAGCAGGCTGGTCAGCGGCAGGAACAGGGCCAGCCGCAGGCAGGCCAGGGCGTACCGGTCGACGGCGAAGCCGCGCAGGCCGGGCGGCGCGACGAAGGCAGGGTTGGCCACCGTCTGGCGCAGGCCCTCGTCGACGTGAGCGGCGGCCTCGAAGTCGAGCAGGGCGACGGAGGGTTCGCCGGTGGCCGGGTCCTCCGCGACCATGATGTTGAACAGGTGCAGGTCGTTGAAGACGACCCCGCGGGCGTGGACGGCGTCGACGGCCTCCGTCACCCGGGCGTGGATCTTCAGTGCCCAGTCGGTGTAGTCGGCGAGCTCCGCCGGTTCGGGGTCGGCCTCGATCAGCGGATGGCGGCGGGCGAAGTAGGTGTTGAGGGGTTTGCCGTCGAGGTACTGGAGCGCCAGGAAGTGGTGGTCCCCGACGGTGAAGGCGCCGCGGACGGCGGGTACGCAGTCCAGTCCGGCCAGCCGCTCCAGCGCCCTGCGCTCCCGGTGCAGCCGGGCCACCGCGTCCGCCCCGTCGGCGGCGAGCCCGGCGAAGGGGCGGGCCTCCTTGAGGACGACCGGCTCTCCCGTGCGGGTGTCGCGGGCCGCGTACACCCCGCCGCCGTTGGAGAAGTGCAGGGCCCGCTCCACGGTGTAGGGCATGCCCTCCAGGGTGACCGCGGAGCGCCGCTCCAGGTGCGGCCGCAGGAAGTCCGGCTGCTCCACCCAGGCGGGCGGCCGGAACACCGGCCCGCGCACCTCCGGCACCAGCCGCCCGCCGGGCTCCTCGATCGCGGGGACCAGCTCGCCCTGTTCGCCGTAGCAGTGCCGCAGGGTGAAGCTGCCGTAACGCAGGTGCACCGGGCCGTCGTTCCAGCGCAGGTCGCTGAGGATGTACGGGCCGGGCTCGCCGGCCAGCAGGGCGTCCAGGTCCTCGGCGACGCGCCGGCAGTCGTCGGTGCCGGCGGGGTAGACGGTGAGGAACTTGCCGCTCGCCGCGCGGTCCGCGTACTTGGCGTTGCGCAGGTGCAGCAGGTACCGGCTGGGCACGAACTTGAAGGCGGTCCGCCGCTGGACGCAGTAGGCGTGGACCCGGTCGAGTACGGACTCCGCGTTGTCGAGGCTGGCCGACACGTGGATCTTCCAGCCCTGGGAGGGGAGCCGGAGACCGGTGGGCCGCAGGGCGAGCCAGTCGCCGCTGCGGTGCGAGCGCCAGCCCTCGGGGACGGGGGCGGCGGCCGCCGGGAACTCCTCGCCGGCGCGCCGGTACGGGGCGTCGTAGAACCAGCGGTCGGCGTCGCAGAAGGCCGCGTGCCCGTTGTTCACTCCTGCTCCCTCGGTCGGTGACGGCAGCAAAGGTGACACGCCGCGGGGAGCCCGCGACAGTCGCGTTTGTCATCAGCCCGACGTGCAGTACGCACGGGTCACTTGGCCCTCGCACCCCCTCGCCCCCCGCACGCCCTTCGTCCGCCCTCGTCCGCCCCGTGACCGGACCTGCCGTCAGCCCCCCGTACGACCCGCCGTCCGTCCCGCCGCCGTTCCGATCCGGTCACCCTGGACGGCCCCGCGGCGGACCGGTGGCCGCCGCCACCAGGCATCCGATATCCGAACGCTGCGTCCGTAAATCGATCCTCGATGTGCGGAGGCCTTTCGCATCTGGCAGTGTCACCCCCAACTGGCCGCTGGATGACAGAGATTGGGCCAGTTTCAACCTTTGAATCGAAAGCGAGTCCCGTCGTGCGTCTCCGCCGCTCAGCAGCAGTCTCCGCCGCCGCCCTCCTCTGCCTCGCCGGCGCCACGGGCGTGGCGGAGGCCGCGCCCGCGACCCCGCACGGTCCCTCCGCCATGGTCTTCAGCGTCATCCAGGGCCGCGACGCCGCCACCGGCACCGCCCAGCGGGCCGTCACCCTCAGCTGCGCCTACACCGCCGAGGGCACGCACCCCGCCCCCCGGGCCGCCTGCGACGCCCTGGGCGCCACCGGCGGGAAGCTCGACCGCCTGCTCGCCGCCCCGGCCCCGGACCGCCCCTGCCCCCGGCAGTACGCCCCCGTCACGGTGACGGCGGACGGCGTCTGGCGCGGCAGCCGCATCGCGTGGCAGCACACCTTCCCCAACCCGTGCGAGATGGCCGCGACCCTGAACGGCAACGCGCTCTACGCCTTCTGACCGTCCCTCGGCCGCCCGGCCGCCCGGCCGCCCGGCCCGCCGGCCCGCCGGATCACCGGCCGCCGTCCGGCGCGAGGGCCGCGGCCGCGGCGAAGAGGCGGGCGCAGCGCCGGGTCATGGCCTCCGGGGTCTGCTCCGGGTGCTTGACCCACCAGCGCACCAGGGTGGCGACCAGGTCGCGCCACACGTACCTGAGCGCGTCGGCGTCCAGCGGGTCGTGGGATCCGGCGCCGCGCAGCAGTTCGGCGGTGCCGGCAGCGGCCAGCCTGTCGATGGCCGACCAGTACCCGGCGGCCGTGCGCGCCGCCTCCCCGCCGGGCGGCAGGGTGGTGTCGTAGAGCACGAACCACGCCTCCCGCCGCCCCTCCAGCACGGTGAAGATCGCCTCCAGTACGCGCAGCGGGGTCTGCGGGGTGGTCCCGTCGGGCCCCATCGCCGTGCGGACGGCCTCCAGGATCCGGTCGCCGACCGGGACCAGGCAGGCCGTGTAGAGGTCCTCCTTGGTGCCGAAGTACTGGTGCAGCAGGGTCTTGGTGACGCCGACCCGCGCGGCGATCGCCGGCAGGGACGCGGCCGCGTAGCCGCGGGCGGCGAACTCCTCCGTGGCGGCGTCCAGCATCTGCCGCGCGCGGTGCTCGCGGGGGACTCCCTTGGTGCCGGCTTTCGAAGAAGGGGTTGCCATGAGCCGATCTTACCAGTAGGTAATTTACCTCTAGGTAAGTTCAATGCCACGGCGACCTCTGGAGCACCCCCATGGACGGCAACACCCCCCGCCCGGCCACCCGCACCCGCTCCTGGTGGGGCTGGGGCTGGACCGACGCCCACCCCGACGACGCCGAGTGCGCCGCCATGGGGGCACTGCTCCCCGGCACCCTCGCCCGGCCCCTGCCCGTCCCCGACGTACGCGACCTCGTGCGCGACCTCCGCGTCGGCGCCCCTGCCGTCGAACCGCCGCCCGCCCTCGCCCACCTGGTCACCGCCGACCCCGCCGACCGCGCCGCCCACGCCATGGGCAAGGCCTACCGCGACGTGGCGCGCGCCCTGCGCGGACAGCCCGGCCGCATCCCCGACCTCGTCGCCCGCCCGGGCGACGAGCAGGACGTCGCCGACCTCCTCGACTGGGCCGGCGGCAACGGGACCGCCGTCGTCCCGTACGGCGGCGGCTCCTCGGTCACCGGGGGAGTGGAGTACCGCGGCGACGCCCACCGGGCGGTGCTGTCCCTCGACCTGACCGCGATGCGGCGCGTCCTGGAGGTCGACACCACCGGCCGGGCCGCGCGCATCCAGGCCGGCGCCCTGGGCCCGGACCTGGAAGCCCAGCTGCGCCCGCACGGCCTGACCCTGCGCCACTTCCCGCAGAGCTTCGAGTTCTCCACCCTCGGCGGCTGGCTCGCCACCCGGGCCGGCGGCCACTACGCCACCGGCCGCACCCACATCGACGACTTCGTCCAGTCGATGCGCGTGGTCACCCCCGCCGGCACCAGCGGCTCCTGGCGCCTGCCCGCCTCCGGGGCGGGCCCCTCGCACGACCGCCTCTTCCTCGGCTCCGAAGGAGCCCTCGGCGTCATCACCGAGGCCTGGATGCGCCTCCAGGAACGCCCCCGCCACAAGGCCTCCGCGGCCGTCGCCTTCACGGACTTCCACGCCGCCCTCCGCGCGGTGCGCGACCTCGCGCAGTCCGACCTCGCACCCGCCAACTGCCGCCTCCTCGACCCCGGCGAGGCGGCCCTGTCGGGCGCCGCCCAGGACGGCGGCTCCGTCCTCGTCCTCGGCTTCGAGTCCGCGCACGAACCGGTGGACGGCGCTCTCGCGCGCGCCGTCGAGCTGGCCCGCTCCCACGGAGGCCGGCACGACGGGAACACCGGCCGGCACGACGGTCACGTGAACGCCGGCCGGGCCCAAGGGAACACCGGCCGGCCCGGCGACGCGGCCGTGGGCGCCTGGCGCGCGGCCTTCCTGCGGATGCCCTACCTCCGCGACGGCCTCGTCCGTATGGGCGCGGTGGCGGAGACCTTCGAGACGGCCGCCACCTGGGACCGCGTACCCGCCCTGATCGACGAGGTGCGCACCGAGGTCGGGGCGGCCGCGCTCAAGGCCACCGGCCACCCCGCCCTCGTCAACTGCCGCCTCACGCACGTCTACCCGGACGGCGCCGCCCCCTACTTCACCGTCCTCGCCGCAGGACGGCCCGACGACGGAGTCGCCCTCTGGGATGACCTCAAGGCCGTCGCCGGCGAGGTCCTGCACCGCCACCGCGCCACCATCACCCACCACCACGCCGTGGGACGCGACCACCGCCCGGGCTACGACCGCCAGCGCCCCGAACCCTTCGCACTGGCCCTCCGGGCCGCGAAAGGCGCGCTCGACCCGCGCGGCATCCTCAACCCCGGCGTCCTCATCGGCTGACGGGCCGCCCGCCTCCCCCGGCCGGGGGAGACGGATGGTCCCGCCGGCCGACGCCGCGCCGACCCGCCCGGTGCGAGGTTCGGGACATGACGGATTCCGAACGGACGACCGACACGCCCCGCAGTGCCCGGCGGCGGGGGTGGCAGCGCAGGGCGGCCCCGGCGACGACGCTGTGGGCGGTGCTGTACGCCGGCTTCGGCCTGGCGTGCGTGCTGACCGGGACCCCGTTGTCCTATCACGGGGGCGGCCCGGGGACCCCCGGACTCGGGTGGGGGGCCGTCGCCCTGGCCGCGCTGTCCGCGACGGCCGCCGGCGCGGCGGCGCCGTACGGGCCCCGGCCGCCGGTACGCGCGCTGCTCTGGGTGCTGTGCGCCCTGGCCGGGGCCATGGCGTTCAGCCTGCTGATGGACGTGGTCACGCTGGTGTTCGGCCAGGGCGTGGACAGCGGTCCCGCCGCCGCGAACAAGGCCCTCGCGGCCCTCGGGGCGGTGCTGCTCGCGGCCACGGCCCGGTCCGGCCGACCGCCCGCCGGCACCACCGTGCGGGCGCCGTCCGCCGCGCCGCGCCCGGTCCTGCTCGCCGCCTGGGCGGGGACACTGGCCTTCGTCCCCTACGCGGTGATGAAGCTGCTCTGGGCGTCCGGCGCGACGTTCGCGGGTCTCAGCGGCGCGGAGGTGCTCGCCTCGTCGGAGCGCAACGGCGCCTCGGACGCCTTCCTCGCCCTGGAGTCCCTCGGACTGGACCCCACCGTCCTGCTGGCGTGCCTCGGCGTCTTCCTGCTCTGGGGCCTGGTCCGCCCGTGGGGACAGGTCTTCCCCCGCTGGACCCTCCTGCTGAGCGGCCGCCGCGTCCCGCGCTGGCTCCCGCTCACCCCGGCCCTGCTCGGCGCCGCCACCCTCGCCCCGTACGGCGTCGCGGGAGTCGGGTACCTGCTCCTGGCGGCGTCCGGAGCGGCCCCGATGCGGCTCGGCGACTTCCACTCCACCGGTGACGCACTGCTGGTCGGCTGGATCGGAATGGCCGCCTTCGCCGTCTACGGCACCGCCCTGACCGTGGCGGCGCGTTCGTACTGGCTGCGTACGCGCCCCGGGCGCGGGCCGGGGGAGGTTGCGCCACCCGCCGCTCGCCCGATCGGCGGACCTGTGCCCGTACGCGGGGCGTCGTCGTCCGAAACGGATACGGATGTTCCCGGCATCCGGCCCCGTGTCCCAGGGAGACTTCGATGAGCTGCATCAACCGACGCGACCTCGCGCTGCTGGCCCTCCGCGCCGGGACCGGGGCCGTGCTCATGGCGCACGGCACCCAGAAGCTGTTCGGCTGGTTCGGCGGCGGCGGCCTGGACAAGACCGCCGCCGCGATGGAGCACATGGGTTTCACCCCCGGCAGGCGGAGCGCCCTGGCCGCCGGACTCGGCGAGACCGGCGGCGGGGCCCTGCTCGTCCTCGGCCTCGCGACCCCGGCCGCCGGCGCCGCCGCGGCCGGCGCCATGGCGGGCGCGGTGTCCGTCCACGCCCCGGCCGGGTTCTTCGCCCAGGCCGGCGGCTACGAGTACCCGGCGTTCCTCGGCTTCACCGCCGCCGCCATCGGCCTCGCGGGCGCGGGCCGCTACTCCCTCGACCACGCCACCGGCCACACCTTCGACCAGCGGTGGATGCTCGCACTGGCCTTCACCGCGAGCGCGGTCGCGGCGGCCGCGGTCGTCGCCAAACGGGCCAAGGACCAGCAGACGCCAGCTAGAGGGTCTGATACGAGTCCCGGGCGGTGAAGTGGTACAGGCCGACCTTCGGCCCGGCCACGGCCTGGGGGGTGGTGAGCGGAAGGCTGACGCCGTCCGCGTTCGGCATGTGGTAGGCGTCCGCCAGGACGTTGATCTCGTCGGCGACGGGTCCGGTGCCGCCCGACGGGTTGAGGTCCACGGCCGCGTACGTCGTCGCTCCCGGCCGGACCGGGTGCGCCGGACCGCCGATGCCCTGGGGCGGCTTCGCCTGGATGCCGAGGGCGGCGTCCTTGGCGCTGAAGCCGACGGCGGGGTGCAGGTCGAGGCCGCAGCTGGTGGAGCCGTTGTTGGTGACGGTGATGATCCGGACCGTGGCCGGGAAGCCCTGGGGTGCGGTCACCTTCACGGTGAGGTTCCGGGCCGAGCAGGGGTGCGTGTAGGCGTAGGTGTCGTCGGTGCCGGGCCCGCCGCCGCCCTCCGTGCCCTTGCCGTCGGAACCCGCTGCGGTGGGGCTCGCGGAGGCCGCCGGCGTCCCGGCGCCCGACGGCGTGGGCATGGGTGTCGGAGCGGCGGCAGAGGCCGAGGCGGCCGTGCTCGCCGCGGGCGCGCCGGGCGCCGAGCCCGCGGCACCGCCCTCGCAACCGGTCAGGCCCAGGACGAGCCCGGTGAAGGTGGCCAGGGCCGCGGAACGGCTCCGGTGGATGCGCATGGTGGAACTCCCCGTGTGGTGCTTGCGTCCGGAAACCGTAACCGGCTCCCCTGCCAAGGGAGTCGGCCGGGTCCGACGACACTCCGCGGCACCCCGCCGCACGACCCGTTCGACAACGGCGGCGGCACTTGCCACAGTCGTCACCGTGCCCTCCGCCCCCGTGACACACCCCGCACTGCGCCCCTACGCCCCGGCAGACGCCGACGCCGTCCTCTCCCTGGTGAACGCCGACCGCCTCCCCGGCCAGCCTTCGGCGACACCCGAGATGCTCCACGAGGCGCTCGCGGGCCGCTCGCCCGTCGACGGCGGCTGGTGGGCGGAACTCGACCCGCCCGCCACCCACGTGGCGGCCGGCGCCGACGGCACCGTGCTGGGCGTCGTCTCCTGGGCCCTGCGGCCGAAGGACGGCACGGCCCTGATCCTCTGGCTGCACTGCCGGGAGGACCCGCGCGTCGCCGACGCCCTCCTCGGCGGGGCGCTCACCGCGCTCGGCCCGCGCCCCGTCGAGGCCTTCCAGCTGGCGACCGCCCTCACCCGGGGACTCGAGGCGCTGCCACGGGCGCACCGGAAGGTCACCCACGCGGCCCTGGAACGGGCCGGGTTCCACGGCGCGCCCCAGTGGCGGTACCTCCTGATCGACCTGCCCGCGCCGCAGCTGCCCCGCGCCGCACGCGTACGCACCGTCCCGGAGCCCGGCGACAGCCACGCCCGCCGTCTGGAAGTCCGCCGGGGCGAAGCGGCCGCCGAGGCCGAGGCCGTGATCGGCCTGCCCGTCGAAGGCACCGGAGTGCTGTGGTGGATCGGCGTCCGGCAGCCGTCACGCCGCCGGGGGCTCGGCCGGTCGCTGCTGGGTTCGGCACTGGACGCCCTGAGCACCCACGGCGCCCGCGAGGCCGTCCTCTACGTCGAGACGAACACCGGCCGGGGCGGCGATGACGACCGGACCGCGGCCACGGCCCTCTACCGGTCGGCCGGGTTCAGGGAGGTGGACACCCTCCACTCCTACGCCCGCCCGGCACCGTCCCCGCCCGGACGTCAGTTCCCCTTGCCGAGCCGGGCCGCCGCCTCCGTGGCCACCTCGTAGGCGCCCGCCTGGGAGGGGTCGAGACCGCCGTCGGCGGGTGCGTACCGGACCGCGACCACCACGTTGCCCCGGCGGAACCAGACCTCGCTCGTCACCCTGGGGCCGTCGGAGTTCCGGATGCGGGAGAACGCCTCGTCGCCGAAGTCCGTCAGCTCCGCCGTCATCGGGCCGGTCTTCCCCTCCGACTGCTCCTTGACGCGCCGGAAGTCCTCCCACGCCTCCCGGGTCCCCAGCCGGGTCACCCGCACCTCCAGGACCGGCTGCGGGTCACGGCCCGGCCCGGGGCCCGCCCAGACGCAGGCCGACCCGGCCTCCACCCCCTGCGCCGGCCCCGCCACCAGCCGGGCCGTCTGCGCGGTCACGAGCGAGCAGGGACGCGGGTCCGAGGTGAAGTCGCCCCGCCGCGCCAGGTCCTGGTACAGCCAGAGGCCGCCCGCCGTGACGAGCCCGGCGGCGGCCACCGCCAGGAGGAGGCGGCGGGTACGACCGGGAGGGGAGGGGGACACCATGTCGGCAGGGTAGCGGGACCGGCGGCCGCGCGGGCAGGGACCCTCACGGGTCGCACAGGCGGACGGCGAGGGCGGCGACGTCGTCGTCGAGGCGGCCCCTGCTGTAGTGGAGGAGGTCGCGGTGGAGCGCCGTGAGCAGTTCGCGGGGCGGGGTCGGGGGCTGCCGGCGCATCCAGGACGTCAGCGGGAAGAACTCGCCGTCGCGGGAGCGGGCCTCGGCGATCCCGTCGGTGTAGAGGAGCAGCAGGTCCCCGGGGGCGAACTCGAAGCTGTCGACGCTGTAGTGGTCGCCGATCAGCTCGGCGAGGCTGAGCAGCGGCGAGGGGGCGGCGGGTTCGAGGACGCGCAGTTCCCCGCGGTTCAGGAGCAGTGGCGGGGGATGTCCGCAGTTGAGGATGTCGATGTGCCCGCCCTCGTGCGGGATCTGGACGAGCAGGGCGGTGGCGAAGCGCTCCGTCGCTCCGTCGGCGGGGAAGGCGGCGTTGTAGCGGGTGCTGCTGGCGTCCATCCGGCGGGCGACGGCGACCATGTCGGTCTCGTCGTACGCCGCCTCCCGGAAGGCGTTGACGATCGCCGCGGCCGCCCCCACCGCGGGCAGCCCCTTGCCCCGCACGTCACCGATGAGCAGCCGCACCCCGTACGGCGTGTCGGCCACCTCGTAGAAGTCCCCGCCGATGCGGGCCTCCGCCGCGGCCGCCAGGTACAGGGACTCGATCGCGACGTCGCCGAAGCGGCGGGGCATCGGGCTGAGCACCACCTGCTGCGCCGCGTCGGCGACCAGCCGCACCTGGAAGAGGGTGCGCTCGCGCTGGAGCCGCAGGTGGCTCCCGTACGCGGCGGCGACGGTGACGGCGATGATCCCGGCGGCCGTCCACCACGTCCCCAGGTCGGGGAAGACGAGGCTGAGGCCGATCATCAGGAGCAGGCAGACCGTGCCGAGCAGGACCGTGGGGAGCACCGGCCACATGGCGGCGGCGAGGGCCGGGGCGGCGGGCAGGAGGCGGCTGAAGGCCATCTCCGGCGGAGTGGTGTACGCCAGGCTGGCGATGACGACGGTCAGGATGACCGGCGACAGCCGCACAAGCCTTCCCGGGCCGGGGCGCCGACGGAGCCGCGGCCGTCCGGACTCGATCACAGTTCACAGGATATCCACGCAATGAGGGCATAGCGCCCCGTGCGTCCGGGGAACGTCAGCTCCCGGGGGCCGTGAGTCCCTCGATCTCGGCGGCGAACAGCAGGGCGGGGTCGAAGCCCATCGGGGCGAAGTGGCCGGCGAGCTCCAGGGACAGGACGCCGTGCAGACGGGTCCAGAAGGCCAGGAAGGTGCGGAGGGCCCCGGGCGGAGCGGGATGGCCGCCGGCCCAGTCGCGGTGCTGAGCCAGGTGGGCGGTGAACGGGGCCCCGGGTGCGGCCGGGGCGGGTGCCGGGCAGGCGTCGAGCAGGGTGGTCATGATCTCCGCGGAGACGGCGGTGGTGTCCTCGGGCGCGCGGTAGCCGGGAACGGGGGTGCCGTGGATCAGGAAGTACCGCTGGTGGTCCGCCAGGGCCCAGTCGCGCAGGGCGTGCGCGAGCCCGGCCAGGTCCGCGCCCGCGTCGGCCGCGGCCCGGAGGGTGTCGGCGAGGCTCCGGTGGGCGTCGCGGACGAGCTCGGTGATCAGGTCGTCCCGGCCGGCGAAGTAGCGGTAGAGGGCCGGTCCGCTCATGCCCATCCGCTTGGCGATCGCGTTGAGGGAGAGCGCGGACGCGCCCGCCGAGGCGATCTGCTCCCAGGCGTGCGACTTGATCTCCGCCCGGACCTGGGCCCGGTAGCGCTCCCGCGGCGTTTCCGCCCTCGCCGTAACCATGGCGAGAAGCTATCACGCACCTTATTGCCCCTCACCCCCATGGAGTTATAGCCCCTAACGAAATGTAGGCCCTGTCCCGCCCGCCGGCGGCTCGGGCATCCAGTCGCGTGCCGGGTCGTACTCCAGCCAGCGGCTGCGCCCCGCCTCCGCGGCACAGGCCGCGGTGAGGCGGCCGAGCCCCGGGTGCCCGTTGCCGGTCCGCCACAGCAGGGACCAGGCGTACAGCGGCGTGGGCTCGACCAGCGGGACCGAGCACAGGCCGGGCACGTCCGGGAGGGGGACGTCGGCGGGCACGAGCGAGAACCGCCGGGGGTCCCCGGCCACCTCCGCGAGGAAGTGCCCGAGCCCGAGGTTGATGCCCCCGGCGCGCTCCGCGATGCCGAAGCGGTCGGCGAACTGCCGGAGGAAGTCGAAGCGGTCCGGTGTCCCGGGCGCCCACAGCACGCTGCCGCGCAGTTCCCCGGGCCGCAGCGCCGCCGCGGACGCGAGCGGATGCGCCGTGCTCAGTACGGCGTCCACGGGTTCGAGGCGGATGAGCCGGTGCGCCAGCGCGCCGTGCAGCGGAGGGTGGACCCGGCCGAAGGCCGCGTCGATCGCGCCGTCCAGCAGCGCCGCCGCGACCGACGGCAGATCACGGCCGTGCCCCGGCACCAGCTCCCCGGCCCCCGCGGCGACCTCGGCCAGCGTGCGCATCGGCGCGTACAAGTGCCCCCAGACGTCCACCCGCAGCGGCCGTCCGGTCCCGGCGGCCGCCGCGACCGCGGCGTCGGAGGCCGCCACGGTGTGCCGCGCCGGCCCCAGGAAACGCCCGCCGGCCTCCGTGAGCCGGACACCGGTGCCGCCGCGCTCGAACAGCCGGGTGCCGAGCAGCGCTTCCAGCCGAGCGATCCGCTTGGACAGCGCCTGCTGGGAGATGGAGAGCATCCCGGCCGCCCGCCCGAAGTGCAGTTCCTCTGCGGCGCACACGAAGGCACGTACCTGCGCCACATCAAGATCCATGGCCCTCACCATAGGCGACAACCATCGGTTGTCGGCCGCGCGTGCCGGTTGTTGGATCAGCGGGCGGCCCCCGGTGTTGCATCCTCGGCAGAGCCGTCCTGCCGACCGGAGGAACCGCACGATGAACGCCCGCGAGTTCGCGGCCGCCCAGTGGACCCGCGCCACCGGAGCGGGAGTCGACCCCCACGAGTACCGGCGCGTCACCGCCGCCCTCACCTCCGTCGACGACTGGGGCCCGGTCCTGGTCCGCACCGCGCACACCCACCTCGCGCGCGCCGACGGGGTGGCCTCGCCCCTCTCCGCGGGCGAGCACCTGCTGACGGCGGCCCGGTGGTTCCACCTGGCCACGCTCGCCCCCCACCCGCAGGCCGCCCGTGCCGCCTCCGACGCGGACGCGGCCCTGGGCCGCGCCCTCACCCTGCTGGAGCCCGGCGCGCGCCGGGTGAGCGGCGACGGTTTCACCGGCTGGCTGCGCGGCCCGGACGACGCGCCCGCCACCGTGGTCGTCGTCCCCGGACTGGACTCCGCCAAGGAGGAGTTCCTCGACCTCGCGAACGCGCTCCTGGCCAGGGGGCTGGCCGTGTTCGCGATGGACGGCCCGGGACAGGGCGTCCTCGCGGCGACGACGACCCTGGAGCCGGAGTACGAACGGGTCGTCGGCCGGGTCGTGGACGCGCTCGGCGCGACCCGCGTCGGCCTCGTCGGCCTCAGCCTGGGCGGCTACTTCGCCGCCCGCGCGGCGGCGCTGGAGCCACGGGTGGCGGCGGTCGCCACCGTCAGCGGGCCCTTCCGCCTCGACTGGGCGCAACTGCCCCCGCCGGTCAGGGACGTCCTGGCCCGCCGCACCGGCGGCACCGACGCCGCCCGCGCCTTCGTACGGCACGTGGACCTCTCCGCCCTGGCACCCCGGATCACGGCCCCGCTCCTGGCCGTCGACGGAGGGGCGGACGTCATCCCCGGCGTCACGAACGGCGAGCCCCTGGCCCGCCTGGCACCGCACGGCACCCACCTCGGCGTCCCGCACGGCGACCACCTGCTCGGCAACGTCCGCGCCGACTGGCTGCCCCGCCTCGCCGACCACTTCACGCGCACCCTGACCGTCCCGCGCACCTGACCCCGCCGGTCAGTCGGCCGTCCCGCCGGCGTTGCGGATCAGCTGCCGGAGCACCCGCACGGCGGTGGCGTAGTCCGCCTCCTCGATGCCCTCGTGGAGGGCGGCGCGGATCGCGGGACCGTTCAGCGAGAGGTCGACGCGGGCCCGTTCCCCCTCCTCGGTGAGCCACAGCCGGTCCTCGTCGTCCCCGCGCAGCCGGCCGCGCTCCACGAGCACCGCGGCCTCCGCCGCCAGATCGTCCTCGGACCGCACGTAGGAGGCCATGGCCTCGCGCAGCTCGGGCAGGGTCATGCCCCCGCCGTCGGGCGAGATGTCGTTCACGGACAGGTGCCGCAGCAGCCAGAACTGGGGCTGGGGTAGCCCTTCTCGGCCTGCCGGGCCCGGGTGTACGCGATGAGCGACTCGTAGGCGACGCCGGTCCAGTAGGCGGCGGGGTACCCGGCGAGCTCGTCCCCGGAGTTCTGCGGTGGTGTGACCAGTCCCATCCGGCGATCCGGGCACGAGCCCTCTCAGGATCAACTGGAGATCCGCTGGACTCCGGCCGGGTATCCGCCGGGGAGGTCACAGCGCCCGGCGCATGCAGGCCCGCGGCCACCGGTCCAGCCCATGGGCCGCTTCGAGCTCGCGGATCCGCCGCAGACCGGGAGTGAGGTCTTCGTCGTCGACGAGCCGGAACCCGCAGCGCGCGTAGTAGGGGGCGTTCCACGGCACCCGGACGAACGTGGTGAGCGTCAGGGCGGGCACCCCCTCACCCACGGCACGGTCCGCGAGGCGCTCCAGCAGCAGCCGCCCGACACCCCGCCGCGAGCTGCGCGGGTGCACCGAGACCTGTTCCACGTGCAGGTTCCCGTCGACCCGGTCGGCGATCAGGTAGCCGGCCGGCACGTCGTCCCCGTCGGCCGCGACCCAGGCCAGCCCGGCGTCCCGGTAGCGGGCGAGCTCACCGAGGGGCAGCGGCTCGTCGTCGGCGACCTCCGCCATGCCGATGTCCCGGAAGCACTCCCCGGCGGCCCTCTCGATGTACTGGAGCAGCGGCAGCTCGTCCGGACGCACGGCTCTGATACGCATGCCCGCATTCTCCCCGCCACACCGGACGACGCCACCGATTAAGCCCCGACGACGCACAGAGCTCCCGCAGGACCGCCTCCCGGTCGTCCGTGCGGACGGCCGGGAGGACGGGGACGTAGGCGGGTGCCACCTCGGCCAGGTGCTGCTCGCACACCTCGACGACCTGTTCCAGCCACTCCCGGCCGCCGATGCCCAACCGGTCGATGCCGTGGCCCCGGTCCGTCGCGGCCAGCCACAGCGAGGTGATCGTGGCGTCGGACAGCCCGGAGTCGAGCATCCGGCGGGTGTCCTCCCACACGACGGCCGCCTCCGAGCCCGGAGGGCGTTCGTACCCGTCGTCCGTCAGGACGTGCGCGACGGCGGCTCGGGGGGTGCGGTGGGGCCACACCGCCCGGCGAGCCGGTTGTGCGGCATGGCGGCAGCACCCGTCCCCCATGGCGGCAACTCTGTTCCCCCGACCGCCGGTTGGTGCGCGCGTGATGGCGAACTGGTCAAATCCGCCGGACGCGCGGCGCTCACTATGGGCACATTTCTCGCCACGGGAGCAAGGAGTCGAAGCCGCCCCGTGGGGCGGCCCGCTCCGTTCATACCCGCCAGTACTGGCCGGTGAAGTGCCCGCAGGGGGTGAGCAGCAGGCCGACGTCGACGGCCGGGGGGCCGTTCGTGTCCAGGCACAGGCCACTGGCCGGGTTGCCGAACCGGCCGGTGGCGGCGTCGTAGCGCCACTGCTGGCCGGTGTGGGCGCCGCAGGTGTTGAGCACGGCTCCGACCCCGCCCGCGGGCTTCCCGGCCGTGTCGAGGCACAGGCCGCTGGGAGTGTTGGTGAGGCGCGCGCCCGTCTCGTCGTAGTGCCAGATCTGGCCACTGAAGTTCCCGCAGGCGCGGAGCACCACGTCCAGTCCGGGTCGCTGGGGCCCGTTGGTGTCGACGCACAGCCCGCTGTGGGCGTTGGCGATCGAGCCCGTCACCGCAGACGGCGACGGCGACGGCGACGGAGGCGGCGCCGGCGGCGAAGGCCGGGCCGCCGTCGGGCCGGGGGCTGCGGACGCGCCTCCCGTTCCCGAAGTGGCGGGCGCCGTTGCCGTGTTCAGGGCCGGGTAGGGGGCCGTGCCCGGCGCCCGGCTCGGAGGGGTGGTCGGCCCCGAGGCCGTCGTACGGCCGTCGCCGGGCAGGACCGCCCACAGGATCCCGGCGGTCAGGGCGAGGAGCGCCACCGCCACCACCCCCGCGGCGACGTTCCGCGGGATGCGCCACTTCGGCACCCGCACCGGCGGCAGGGCCGCCCCGGGCATCCGCCACGCCGTGGCGAGCACCGTGCCGACGGTCTCGGTGGGGAGCTCCGCCGCGGGTACCCCGCCGCCCGTGAGCTCGGAGAGCAGCTGCCCGGGAGCGGGACGCAGCTCGGGTGACCGGGCCAGGGCCGAGGCCAGCAGCGCCCTGAGCCCGGCGGGGACGCCGTCCAGGTCGGGTTCCTCGTGCAGCATCCGGTAGAGCACCGCATCGGCCGGTCCCGTGCCGAACGGGGGCCGCCCGGTGGTGGCGTAGGCGACCGTCAGCGCCCACGCGAACACGTCGGCAGGGGGGCCGGCCTGCCCGCGCAGCTGCTCCGGCGCCATGTAGCCCACCGTGCCGACGGCGACCCCCGTGCGGGTCAGCGCCGTCGCGTCGGCCGCCTGCGCGATGCCGAAGTCGATGACCTTCGGGCCCTGCTCCGCCAGCAGGACGTTCCCGGGCTTGAGGTCGCGGTGCACGATGCCCGCCCGGTGGACCGCCACGAGCGCCTCGGCGAGCCCGACGGCGAACAGTCGCGCCATGTCGCCCTGCAGCGGGCCGTGTTCACCGACGTACTCCGACAGCGTCGGGCCCTGCACGTACTCCATGACGACGTACGGGGTGCCCGCCTCGGCCTCGACCGCCAGCACCCTCGCCGTGCAGGCGCCCTGGACGCGCAGCAGCGTCGCGGCCTCCCGCCGGAACCGTGCCCGGAACCCGCCGTCCGAGGCGAGTTCCTCGCGCAGCCGCTTGACGGCGACGAGCCGCCCGTCAGGACCTTGTGCCAGGTAGACGACGCCCATGCCGCCCGCGCCCAGCCGGCCGACGAGCGTCAGCTCGCCGATCCGCTGCGGGTCCCCCGCCCGCAGCCCGCTCAAACTCACCTGGATCCTCCCGGAAGGTAGGCCGTCGCGGACCGCGGGGCCCGCGGGCCCCGGCCGGCCCGCCGCGGCCGCTCCCCCCGGTCCGGCTCAGGCCCAGGATGCAGCAGACTCGTCCACCGCGTCCTCCGCTTCCCAGCGCAGCAGGTCGCCCGGCTGGCACGCGAGCACCTCGCAGAGCGCGGCGAGCGTGGAGAAGCGCACCGCCTTGGCGCGGCCGTTCTTGAGCACGGCGAGGTTGGCCGGGGTGATCCCGACGCGTTCCGCCAGCTCGCCCACGGACATCTTCCGCCTGGCCAGCATCACGTCGATGTCGACGACGATCGGCATCAGATCACCTCGTCCAGCTCCGCCTGCATGTCCGCCGCCTGCGCGTCGCGCGCCACGGCCTGGGCCAGCAGCATCCGCAGCACCAGCACGATGAGCGCGACACCGATGAGCCCGATGCCGATCCCGCCGAGGAACAGGAACCCGGGCGGCTCCATCTGCGGGCGCGCCAGCAGGAAGACCGCGAACACCAGCAGGTCGGCCGCCACGAACGCGCCGATGACGGCGTCCACGTACCGGAACGCGGCGTGCGAGAACACCGTGCCGCGCCGCACCATCGACACCAGCCGCCACACGCAGACGAGGACGACCTGGACCGTCACCGCTCCCAGGATCACGGTCACGCGGAGCGGGGTCAGCGGCAGCGCCGTCCCCTCCTCCGGGTCCGCGGCCAGCGCCCACACCATCAACGCCTGCACGAACACCGTGCCGGCGAGCATCACCAGGAGCACCGCGCGCAGGGCCTGCACCGTCAGCTTTCCCATGACCCCTCCTTCTATCGAATCACGACGCGAATCTATCGAATTTCGATAGGCGAGGCAAGGCGGGGACGACCCAGCGTTAATCGGTGGTGCACGGCGCCGGGCCCCTTGTAGCTTGGCGTCGCGACCGCGCCCGCGATGCGCCCGGCTGCGGCTACTTCCTCTGACACCAAAGTGACGCCGCCGCCACTTCCGATCTCTGCGGGCGCGGTCTTCCACTCCTTCCACTCCTTCGAATCCGGGGGGATTCGCTGCCCCGTCACACCCCGCGCGTCTCCAAGACCTGGCCCGAGATGCTGGTGGCCCCGCACATCGCCGCCGCTGCCCGCTCCGCGCCCGCGCCACTGGTCCACCACCGCCCCTTCGGGGCGCGCCGCCGCACCTACGAAGGCGGACTGACCTTCGTCAGGGAACCCCGCGAGGAGCTCTTCCTCCTCGCCGTCGGCAACTTCGTCTCCCAGCAGACCTTCTACGAGAGCGGCGCGGACCGGGACGACCGGTACGCCCGCCTCGTCGGTGAACTCGCCGTCCAGGACCCCGAGTGGACCGCCGGCCTGCTGCGCTGGCTCCGCGCCGAGGGCAACATGCGTACGGCGTCCCTGGTGGGTGCCGCCGCGTACGTGAAGGCCCGGCTGGCGGCCGGGGCCACCGCGGGCCCGTCCAACCGGTCCGTGATCGAGTCGGTCCTCCAGCGCGCCGACGAGCCAGGCGAGCTGCTCGCCCACTGGATCCCGGCCCACGGGCGGAACGTGCCGCAGCCGGTGAAACGCGGCATCGCCGACGCCGTGCGCCGGCTGTACACCTCCCGGTCCCTGCTCAAGTACGACACCGCGTCGAAGGCCTTCCGCTTCGGCGACGTGCTCAACCTCGTCCACGCCTCGCCCGACCCGGCGAAACCCTGGCAGGCCGCGCTCTTCCGGTACGCCCTGGACCGCCGCCACCGACCGGAGCAGGCACTTCCACCACCCTCCGACCAGCTGCTGACGGCACACCGGGAGCTGATGGGCACCGCCCCGGACGAGCGGCGTGCGGTGGTGACCGGCCCCGGCGGCTCCGAGCGGCTCGCCGCGGCGGGCATGACGTGGGAGGCCCTGGCGGGCTGGCTCCACGGACCGATGGACGCCGCCGTCTGGGAGGCCGTCATACCGGCGATGGCCCCGATGGCACTGCTGCGGAACCTGAGGAACTTCGACGAGGCCGGGGTCGGGGACGAACTCGCGGCCCGGGTCGCCGCACGGCTCTCGGACCCAGCCGAGGTGGCACGGTCCCGCCAGTTCCCCTTCCGCTACCTGGCCGCGCACCAGCACGCGCCCTCGCGGCGCTGGGCGGACGCGCTCGAACGGGCACTGGGCCACTCCCTGGCCAACGTCCCGTCCCTGCCCGGCCGGACCCTGATCCTGGTGGACCGCTCCGACTCGATGTTCTGGGACACCGTCTCGGAGCGGTCGAAGCTGACCCGGGCCGACGCCGCGGCCGTTTTCGGCACGGCGCTGGCCATGCGGGCCGAGCGGGCCGATCTGGTGGAGTTCGGCTGGAGCAGCAGGCAGGTGCCGTACGCCCGGGACGAGCCCGTGCTCGACGTCCTGAAGCGCTTCCAGAGCCTGGGCGGCACCCAGACCACCCAGGCGGTGCGCGCCCACTACCGGGACCACGACCGGGTCCTGATCGTCACCGACGAGCAGGCGGCTCCCCACGGCCCCCGAGGGCCTGCGGAACCGGTCCCGGCCGAGGTCCCCGTCTACACGTGGAACCTCGCCGGATACCACCCGGCCCACGGCCCCGGGGGCCCGCACCGCCACACCTTCGGCGGTCTCACGGACGCCGCCTTCCGGACGGTCGGCCTCATCGAAGCCGGCCGCGGGGCCGCGTGGCCGTGGCACACCGAGCCGGCCTGACCCGGCCCGCGGACCGGGCCTGCGTCACTCCATGTCCAGGTAGTACAGCCCTGCCTTGGCGTCGGCGAAGAGGGTGAACTCGACCTGGGGCGTGCCCGGGTCCTCGCCGTCGCCGGGGTCGACCTCGACCGGTTCGGCGCCCACGAGCACGAACTCGTCGTACTCGTCGAAGTCGCCGGGGGTTCCGGCGACGCCGATGCTGATGGGGGCGTCGTCAGGTACGTCGGCCAGGGCGGAGCGCAGCTGCCTCGCGGTCCAGACCGCGGGAGCGTGATCGAACGTGTCTGCCATGCGCCGAGGGTAGTGACGGCCCCTCCCTCGTTGGAACGTGCCACGCCGGACACCGCGGCCCCGGTCAGACCCACTCGTAGTTGGTGTCGTCCAGGGGCGGAAGCAGAGCGGGGCCGGTGCCGGTGTCTTCGGCGAGCCCGAGATCGGCGATGGGCACGGGCGGGAAGAGCGCGAGGTCCCGGGTCTGCTCGAAGGGCAGCCAGACGACGTCCCCCCGGCCGACCGCGTCGTCGTCCTCGAACGTCCTCAACTCCGCGCGGACTCCCGGGCCCAGACGGACCCGGTAGACCAGGTGCAGCTTGCGCGGGGGAGCGGATCCGGGTCGGCTCACCATGGCATCCATCAGCCACATGAAGCGCGGTGCCTC
Organism: Streptomyces sp. NBC_00158; assembly: GCF_045160885.1. Lineage (NCBI taxonomy): Bacteria > Bacillati > Actinomycetota > Actinomycetes > Kitasatosporales > Streptomycetaceae > Streptomyces > Streptomyces sp. NBC_00158. The sequence continues at coordinate 158,481 of NZ_CP108161.1, read as the reverse complement.
CGCGAGGTCCTCCGGAGCCAGGCCGAGCTCCTCCCGCAGCTCCCTCCACAGGGCGTCGGGCAGGGGCTCGGCTGGTTCCACGTTGCCACCCGGCAGGGAGTAGTGGGTCGCCCCCCGGGCGTTCGTCCGCCGGATCAGCGCCACGTCCCGTCCGTCCACGACCAGCCCCGCGACACGGATCTTGATCCGGTGGAACGCGCCCGGCGCGCTCTCGTCCGCTGACATTTCCGCCCCCGATGTTCCAGGCCGCCATCCCGGCCGCCCAGCATAGGGAAGCGACGTCGACGCGTACGCCTCGACCGGCGTCCGAGCTCCGGCGGCCGCGGATCCTCCCCGGGGCCGAGCGCCTCCCCCGCACGGGCGGGGACCGCCGTGCGGCAGAATGCGGATGACCCCGAGGAACCGCGGAGCAGAGGCCGATGACCAGCCAGCCGTACGCGATCCGGCTGTCCCCGCACGCCGCGGAGGTGCTCGCCGCGCTGCCCGGGCACGCCGAGGAGACGGCCTGGGACATCCTGGACGCCGCCTCCGCCGGACCGTGGGGCTTCCACCAGTGGGACGCCGGCGACCCGGACGGCGAGGACGTACGCATCGCGTCCGCCGGCGCCCTGTCCGTCGTCTACTGGGTCAACCGGCCCCTGCGCCGCCTGTCCGTCCTGGACGTCGTCTGGCTCGGATAGGCGGCGACCGGCGAGCCGCCCGCCCCGCTACGGCCGCTCCGCCGGAACCGGCCCGAGTCCGGGCCAGCGGGCGAGCATGCTCCGGCGCATGGCCGCGCTCAGATCGCCCAACCCGCCGAGCGAACCGTGGCCGGCCGCCATCCCGCCGACGACACCGAGCCGGTGGACGAGCCGCTGCCGGGCCGTCGCGGTGCCCCACGTCCAGTCCCGGCGCGGAATCCGGGCCAGGTGATCGGCGCCCTCGCGGCGCGCCCGCTCGACGAGCGCGTCCCCGCGGAGCAGCCACCCGGCGCACGCGTCGGTGAGGTCGCCGGGGGCATCGGAACCGGTCTCGGCGCGCCACGCGTCGCGGTACGCGCCCTCGGCCCGTCGCAGCAGCGGTTCCGCGGCCGAAGTGACGCACCAGCAGGTCGGGAAGCCGATGCGCAGGTAGGCGAGTTCCGTCAGGCCGCTGCCCAGCGACGCCTGTTCGAAGTCGATGAACCTGACCCCCGCCGCCGTGTGCAGGTCATTGCCGGGACAGGGGTCCCCGTGGAGCAGGGCGTGCCCCTCCACCCGGCCGAGCCGCTCCACGAGCCCGTGGAGCTCACCGGCGACACCCGGCATGACGGGGACGTCCAGAGCGGCGGCCAGCCCCAGGAAGGCGTCCACGTCCGCCGGGCCCGGCCCCCGCCACCGGGGCAGCGCCCCGGCGTCCGACGGGCCCGCGGCCGCGTGCAGCCGCGCCAACGCGCCCGCGTAGCCGACGATCCAGTCCCCGCCCGGACGCCGGTGCTCCAGATGCTCCAGCACCAGCACCCGCTCGCCGGGGTCCGCGGCCAGCAGCGCCGGAACCACGGGGACCTTCCCCCGGGCGGCGAGCCGCAGCGCCGTCACCTCACGGGCGTAGCGCTCATCCGCGTCGGGCCCGTCGACGGCCTGCTTCACCACCACCGTCGCGTCCGCCAGCTCGACGCGCCACACCCGCGACCGGGGGCTGCTGCCCAGCCTGCGCGACCGACCGGGCACGCCCAGCTCGGCCCGCAACCCGCTCCCGAACGGCACCCGCGACCACATGCGTTCGTCCCTTCCGCCAGACCGGAGCGACGGCCGGCCCGCTCCTCGACGGCCCGCTCCTCGACGGCCCGCCACGAGGACGCGCGATCTCCCCGTGGCGGACCACCCCCGGACACGGCGTTGCACCCGGCAGGGCGGGGTTACCGCTGCACCGGGTGCTGTGCGCCGCAGCGCGGGAGGATCATCCCCAGTCGGAGTCCGGCGGCTGGATCAGTGAATCCGCGGACACGCCGGTGGCGTCGGCCCGCTGCTCCACCTCTCCCATGGCTGCGATTCCCCAATTGGCGCCGGCGGGGCCACTGGCCGCCGCGACACCACTGAGTCCGGTGACCGCGAGGATCGCGAGCAGCACGGCGGTGATGGTTGACCGGATGTTGATCGATATCAAGGTGTTCCTCCCTTGGCCGGCCCCACCCCCGCGGACGATGCGGGCAGTCGGGCCTTCTCCGCGCCACGGGCCCTGTGGCACGGATCAAGCCTGTACCGGGTGAGGGGCGCGATCAACCTTCGCGATACTGCGTCCACCCGCAGTTCAGGAAGAGGAAGACAGATCTCATGACGGAACGGGAAATAGCCGCCGCCCCCGACACCTCCCGGTTGACCGAGGCGGAACTGCGCACCTACCGCAGGGCCTTGAGGGGCGAGGAGCTGCCCGACGACGAGCCCGGACTCGCCTCGCTCCTCGCGCGGGACATACTCTTCCCCAATACCCACGAACCCGGTACGTACGTCCCCGCGCCGTCCCGCTACCTGGAGACGCAGCTCACCGACGCCGTCCTCAAGGCGCTCACCGGCGTCACCGCGGCCCTGGCCGCCGTCCCCGGTCACGTACGCGAGCTCGAAGCCGAGCAGCAGCGCCACCACTACAGCCCCGGCCCGGTCGGCACCCTGCTGCTCCGCACCGTCCCGGAGGTCAACGCGGAGACGATACGCACCATCCAGTCCGCCGAGTCCGAGATCCTCACCGCCCAGCCCGGCCACCGGAAACCGCAGGTCCTCAAGGGCGCGCTGCCCCGCGACCTGCAGGCGGCCCAGCGCGGAGTGACGGTGAGGACGATCTACCGGACCAACGGGCGGTCCAACCCGACCCAGCGGGACTGGGTCGCCACCATGACGCGGGCCGGCGCCCAGGTACGCACCCTCGGCGAGGACTTCCTGCGGTTAATCATCGTGGACCGCAAGCACGCCTTCTTCGAGGTCTACGGCGACGACGGCACCGTCCAGCCGGCGGCCGCCTGGTACACCCAGGACCGCGGCGTGTGCGCGGTGCTGGCCGCGCACTTCTGGCAGCAGTGGGAGCGGGCCGACCCGTGGCTGCCGGGCGAGGCCGAGGGGAGCGCGGGGAAGACCGACGCCGACGCCAAGACCTCGCGGATCCAGCGGTCGATCGTACGGGGCATCGTGGCCGGCCGGAGCCACCGGCAGATCGGGGAGAACCTCGGGCTCAGCGAGCGCACCGTCACGGCCCAGGTCTCGAAGCTGCGCGAAGCGCTGGGGCTGGAAACGGTGCCCCAGCTGACGTTCTGGTGGGCGACGTCCCCGGAGCGGCTGCTCCCGTAGGGAGGCGCACCGGAGCCCCCGGCCCCGGCCGCAAGAGGCCCCGGAACCCTGCCGCACGGCGAGTTCAAGCCAAAACACGCCGGTGGGCCGGTACGGGGGAGACGCGCGGCGCCGAGCCGCTCAGCCGCGTACGTGCAGCCCGAACCCCGAGCGGCCCGCGGGCTCCAATCCCTCCTTCAGGTGCAGCGAGGGGATCTCGTAGTCGCCGAAGTTCTGCCGCCGGAAGGCGATCGGCTCGGTCGACTCCAGGGTCAGCAGGCGCCGCTCCCAGGTCCGGGCGGCCTCCGCGTACTCCTCGTCGCCCATCCGGTCGGCGCCGTACAGCACGAACGGCGGCAGGACCTCGATCCCCGGGTAGTAGAGGATGCCGTGGTGGATCGGGAACAGCAGGTCCTCGATGGGGCCGTTGATGCCCCGGGCGGAGTAGTGCGACCGGGGGCCGCCGACGGTCACCGACAGCAGCGCCCTGCGGCCCGCCAGGGTGCCCTCGCCGAATCGCTCGCCGTACTTGGTGTCGCTGTGCTCGCCCACCCCGTACGCGAAGCGGTACGTGAACACCCGGTCCACCCAGCCCTTGAGGATCGCGGGCATCGAGTACCACCACAGCGGGAACTGGAAGACGACCGTGTCCGCCCACAGCAGCTTCTCCTGCTCGGCGAGGACGTCCGGGGTGAGCGTCCCCGCCTCGAAGGCCCGGCCCGAGTCCAGGGCCACCCTCAGCGGACCGGAGGCTTCGGGGCCGTAGTCGGAGGCGTCCACGGCCGCCTTCCAGCCCATCGCGTACAGATCACTCACCCGCACCTCGTGCCCGGCACCCTCCAGCGTGGACACGGCCAGGTCCTTCAACGCGCCGTTCAGGGACTTCGGTTCGGGATGGGCGTGGACGATCAGCGTCTTCACGGGAACTCCTTCGGATCGGATGCCCCCATCCTGGGCGCCGCGGCGCCCGGCGTTCAGGGACGCCCCTTCCGTCGGAACGGCCTTCCTGGGAACGGCAGTACCACCCTCGCGCGCACCGCCGGGGCCATACTGGAGGGCATGGACGATCTCGCGGGCTTCCTGCGGACCCGGCGTTCCCGGGTCGCCCCGGCCGCCGTCGGCATACCCACCGACAGCCGCCGCCGGGTCGAGGGCCTGCGCCGCGAAGAGGTGGCGCACCTGTCCGGAGTCAGCGTCGACTACTACGTACGCCTGGAGCAGGGCCGCGCGACCCAGCCCTCCGAACAGGTCCTCGACGCGCTCGCCCGCGTCCTCGGCCTCGACGAGACCGAACGCGGCCACCTCCACCGGCTCGCCCGGCAGCGCCGGCCGCGCGCCAAGGCACCGGGCGGACGGGTCCGGCCGGAACTGCTGCGCGTCCTCGGCCTGGTCACCGACGCACCCGCGCTCCTCATGGACCACCGCCTGGACGCGCTCGCCGGGAACCGCCTCGCCGGCCTCCTCTTCGGCCGGCCCATGCCGGGCCTGAACATCGCCCGGCACGTCTTCCTGGAGGAGGCCGAGGACGGCCTCTACGCGGACTGGGAGGGCTGCACCCGCGACGTGGTCGGCCACCTGCGCCTGGCCGCCGGGCAGCACCCCGACGACCCCCGCCTGGCCTCCCTCATCGGCGAGCTCGCGATGGGCAGCGAGCGCTTCCGCCGCCTCTGGGCCCGCGCCGACGTACGCGCCCGCACCCACGGCCGCAAGGCCTACCGGCACCCGCTGGTCGGCCTGCTGGAACTGCACCAGGAGAACTTCGGGCTGCCGAACGAACCGGGCGTGGAACTCCTGGTCCTGTCCGCACCCCCGGGCACCCCGGCCGAAGACGCCCTCCACCTCCTGGCAGGCCTGGACACCCCGGCCCCGGACACCGGGCGCTGACGGCGACCGCCCCGGGGGAAATGCGCGTGCGGCCGTGGCTCGTTCCGGTTATGTTGCCTCGTCCTGAACCGGCCCCGGGAGGTCCCACAGCATGAGCAGTGCCACGTCGCCGTCGTTGCCCGAGAAGATCCGGCTGTCGGGGGAGGGGCTCGTCCTGCGCGACTGGACGGAGACGGACCTGGCCGCGATGCCGGAGCTGTTCGACCACCCCGACATCGCGTACTGGACGCCGATCGTGGCGCCCTTCGACGAGGCGGCCGCGCACGCACGCCTGGCCCGGGACCGGCAGCTGCGCAAGGAGGGCACGACCGTCCTGCTGGCCATCACCGTCGACGGCGGTGCACCGCTCGGCGAGATCATGCTGCGGCGCGCCCCCGAGGGCATGGAGATCGGCTACGCCGTCGGCCCGGCGCACCGCGGCCGGGGACTGGCGGCCCGCGCGGTGCGGGTGATGGCCGCGTACGCGTTCGAGGAGATGGGCGCGGAGCAGGTCATCCTGGAACTGGAGGCCGAGAACGCGGCCAGTGTCGCCGTCGCCGAGAAGGCGGGCTTCGCGCTGCTCGACGTGCCGCCGATCACGGGCGAGGAGAAGGGGCGGCCGTTCGTCCTGCAGACGTGGGGTCTCGACCGCCCCGCGTGACGGCCGAGCGGCGGAGGGGCCCGGAAGGCCTTCCGGGCCCCGAGGTGTGCCGCGCGGGGAAGCGCGCCACCATGGCGGGGAGAGCCGGATCCCGGAGGTGGCGGACGTGGACGAATCGCGCAGGGCCTGGCTCATGATCGCCGGTGTGATCACCGTCGTACTCCTGAACCTGACCGCCATCATCCTGATGAACACCCTCGGCCGCTGACCGTGGGGGAGCGGTACGGGCCGCCGCACGGGCGGTACGGCCTGGCCCGGACCGTCTCCGACGACGAGCACATCTGCTACGTCCAGGACGTCGTGGTCGACCCCGCGCACCACCGGCAGGGCGTCGGCCGGGCCCTCGTCGAGCACCTCGTGCGGCGCTACTCGCACTGCCGGTTCTTCCTCCTCTCGACGGACCACGAGTCCTCGCCGAGGGCGAGCGCAACCACGCCTTCTACCGGAGCCTGGGCTTCCTGTCCTACGAGGAGAAGGAGATGGCGGGCTTGGGCCTGCCCCCGGAACCGCCCCGACCTGCGCGGCACGGCTCCGTAGCCGGTCAGTGCGGAGCGTCCCCGACGGGCACGGGCACGTCGTACGGGCGCAGGACCATGTACGAGTCCTCCGGCGCCGCCACCATGGCGAACGGGAACCGGTCGAGTTCCAGGCAGAGCGCGACGTCATCCGGGTGGGAGCCCTGGCGTACGCCCTCGGCCAGTTCGGCGGCGGCGCGCGAACCGGCCGCGCGGCGCAGGAAGCCGGCCGCGTCCGTCCCGGCCCCGGCGGCCCTCCCGGCGATGTACTGGGCGCACGCCAGGTCCTCCTCGGCGCGCCCCTCCTCGCCGGTCACCACGAACGTGACGCTGTCGCACCCCCGCTCCCGCAGGAGCCGCGCCGTCGCCCCGGCCACCACGAAGCCGGCGCACAGCACCAGCGGAGCCTCCTTGACCGCGAGGGCGCCGACCGTACCCGCCGTGGTCTTCTGCACGACGGTCCGCCCGACCAGGTCGGCGGACCGCAGCAGGGCCGGTGAGTTGACGGCGTCGAAGCCGGCCGCCGGCGGACCGTCCTTGAGCGCCACCCACTCCGGATGGCGGGCCTTGAGCTCCAGTGCCTCGTCCAGCGACTCGGCGAGAACGATCTTCTCGGCGCCGCGGGCGAAGGCCCAGGCGGCCACGGTGAAGGCACGCATGACATCGACCACCACCGCCGCGGCGGGGGCTTCGGCCAGCTCGGGGATACCCAGGAAACGCGAGTCCATCCGGCCATGATCACGCACGTCGGGCCAGGAGCGCCTGGCATTTTCGCGCACCACGGCCGGGCCGTCACGGGCGGGGAGCGGTGTCGCCCGGTGCGGTGAACCTGTACGCCGGACGGCGGCGGGGCGGGAGGCAGCGGTGGCAGCCGGTCCGGGCACACCGGAGGCTCGTTGCCGGGGGCGAGCACGAGCACGACCGCGAGCAGGACCGCGACCCGAGGAGACCAGCCGATGCCGCAAGCCGAAGAGGAGAAGGAAGCCCTCGCCGTACGCCCCGGCATGGCCGGGCACCTGAAGGCGGCGGTGACACGAACCAACCTGCTGCCCGCGTTCCTGGTCCTGACGGTGATGATGGTGGCCCTCTGGCTCACCGGCATGCCCTTCCTCCACGCCCTGACGATCGCCACCGGAGTGAAGATCGCCATGGCCCTGCTCGAACTCCGCAGGCTGCCCGATCCCTCCGGGAGCTGATGCCCCGCCCCTTCCCGCGTTGGTGGTCAAGCGGAACGGCCTTAGATTGGGCCGGAGTTCTTGTGCGCGGGGCGCCGGACCGGGAACGCCGGCCGGCGGAAGAGGGGGAGCAAGCACGTGCGACACGTAGTCGTCCTGGGCGGAAGCATCGCGGGGCTCGCAGCCACACGAGCCCTGCGCGGCCGGGGCGTGAAGGTCACCGTCGTCGAGCCCGACGGACTCGCCGCGACGGGAGCGCGCAGCGGTGTGCCGCAGGGCGGGCAGCTCCACGCGCTGCTCGACATGGGCCGGACGCAGGCGGAGCGCTGGTTCCCCGGCCTGTCCGAGGAGTTGGTGGCGGACGGCGCGGTCCTCGGATCCGGCAGCGAGATCCAGCTCTTCGAGAACGGCACCCGCAAGATCAGCGTTCCCGGCAACGAGCTGATCGGCGTGAGCCGCACCCTCCTCGAGGAGCACGTCCGCCGCCGGACCCTCCTGGACGACGGCGTACGCGTGAGCGCGGGCAGGGCGTGCGGCCTGGACATCCGGAACGGACGGGTGGCCGGCGTCCGCGTACGCGCCACCGGCTCGGCGGACGTGACGCCGCTGCCCGCCGACGCGGTCGTCGACGCCACCGGCCGTTCGAGCAGGCTGACGTCCTGGCTGGCGGCGGAGGGGTGGCCGCAGCCTCCGGTCGACCGCATGCGCATCGACCTGGGCTACGCCACCGCCCGCTTCCGCCGGGGCGCGGAACTCCCCGGCGTGAGCGTGGCCCACCAGCTGCCCGGCCCGGCCTCCGGCGCCGGCGCCGCGGAGCAGCCCGACACCGGGGCCATGGCCGCCGTGGAGGGCGGCCAGTGGATGGCGGTCATCGTCGCCTACGCCGACAAGCGCCCCTCCCGAGACCCCGCGGAGTTCCTGCGCCGCATGCGTGCGATGCAGGCCGCGCCGTTCGGGGTCGTCGCCGACCGGTGCGCGATGATCGGCGAGGTCGACACGTACGGCATGCCGCACTCGCTGCGCCGCAACTGGTGGGCGCTGGACCGGCTTCCGGGCGGCCTGTTCGTCGCGGGTGACGCCGTGGCCTCCTTCAACCCCGTGTACGGGCAGGGGATGACCAGCGCCTTCCTGCACGCCTCCTGCCTGGCCGCCTACCTGGGCGGGGGAGCGGACCTGCACGCGCCCGCCCACGCCTACTTCCGCCGCATCAGGGTCGTCGTGGACGCGGCATGGGAGGTCTCGACCCTCTCCGACCTGGCGCAGCCGCACGTCACGGGCCCCTACCCGCGCGGCTACCGGGCGGCGAGGAAGACGGCGGACTGGATCGCCCGGGCCTCCACCACGGACGCGTGGGTGAACGAGCGGTTCCTCGACGTCGTCAACATGCGCAGGCGGCCGGCGGACCTGCGCACCCCGGAGTTCCTGTGGCGCGTCGCGATGGCGCTGCGGGCCCAGCGCGCGCGCTGACCCGTCGCCGCTAACCGGGGAGCAGCCGCCCCTGCGCGTCGACCCCCGCCGCCGTCAGGACGTCGGGGTGTTCGAGGTGGCGGGCCATGCGGACCAGGTGGGCGCGCTGGGCGGCCGGTTCCAGGCCGGAGCCCGGCAGCGGGCGGCCCCTCTCGCTGAGGGTGCCGGCCCCGCTCTCGGCGAGCGCCACCGCGCGCAGCAGGACCGCGGCGGCCGCGGCGGCGTGCTCCTCGTCCCGCGACCAGCCGGCGCCCGGGGCGGCCCTGCGGATCCGGTCGACGGGGGCGTCGCTGAAGTACGGGTACAGGCTGCGGATCCCGCTCAGGATGTCGGCCATGCGCGTCACCAGGTGCCAGTCCCGTACGTAGACGAGGCCGAGCTGCGCCACCCGGTTCGGCTCGGTCAGCGCGATCCGGGGGTCGGGGCGGCGGGTCAGCTGCCACAGGGGGGCCAGGGCCAGGTAGTCCCGGCGGTCGGTGCGCCAGGTGGCTATCGCGGCGCCGGAGAAGCCCCAGTTGATGATGATCGCTCCGATGGTGCCGGAGACCGGCCCGAGGCTGTGCAGGGCGTCGAGACCGCTCCAGCCGAAGGCGCCCGCCAGGGTGGCCGGTCCGACGCAGGCCACGTATCCGGCGATGAACCAGGTGGCGACGGCGATGTGCTGCAGGGCCCGGCGCAGCCGCGGATCGTCCTGGGCGGAAAGGGCGTTGCGGCGGAAGCGCAGGGCGGTGGAGACGGACGCGTAGCCGAGGCCCAGCTGGAAGGCGGCCAGCATGACCAGGGCGCCGGGATCCCGGCCGTAGGCGATGTTGAAGTCCAGCGGGTGCGGCGCGTCGTCGAGGCCGCCGGCGAGGAACCCGGCGAGCATCGCCACGGTGACCAGGCCGTAGACCCGGAGCGGGAACGCCAAAGGGCTCCGCCCGGAGGCGGGTTCGGCGAGGGGCCGCCACACGAGCGACATGACGTGCGTGTGGGCGAAGAAGCCGAGGATGCAGCAGAAGACCAGGAGTTCGGCGAGGTTCTGCGAGCCGGTGAGCCCTGCGATCCCGCGGTAGACCACGGGCGTGGCGAACACGAAGGCGCCCACCCCGACCGCGGAGCACACGGCGATCAGCCGCAGGGCGGGGGAGCGTTCCCGCTGCCACGCGACGAACTTCGCCAGGGTGGTGCACGAGGCGATCGCGGCGACGATGAGGTACACGACGTTCGCAGCGTCTTCAGACACCGGTCCCCCTGTGACGCAGGGCGGAGCTCGCCGATGTCGCCGAGTCCCCGCCGGTATTGGTGATCATGCTGATGATGACCCGCCCCAGGGTCTCGGCCTCCCGCTCGGGCGCGCCCTGGCCGTGCGGGTGCGCGGGCTCGGCCCCGTCGAAGTACGTGCGGGCCAGCATCATCCGGGCCACCTTCGGGTTGAGCGCGGGCGCCAGGCTGGCGAGCAGCTCGTCCTGGAGGTCGTGTCCCGCCGTCTCCGGATCGTGCCCGAGGAAGGCGTGCGCCAGTTCGTGGGCGATGACGAAGTTCTGCAGGATGCTCGGCGAGTCCTTGTCGACCACGAGGATCAGCTCCCCCGGTCCCTGCAACAACCCCCCGGTGAGCGGGTACTTCAAGGGCAGGTGGAGGATCCGGATCGGCAGCCCGCGGTGGCCGGAGACGGCGGAGACGACCTCGTCGATGGTCGGGTGCGCGGCCAGCCCCAGCCGGGAGCGGAAGGTCTTGCGCAACCTGCGAAGGGTGCGGACCTCCCGGACCGTCTCCGCGACGATCCCGACGGTCGCCCTGATTCCCGCCACGGCCTCTCCTCCTACAGGACCTCCTACACGACCTGAGGGTAAGGGAGCGGGCCCCGCCCCGGGCGAACCGGATGGTCAGGCCCCGGAGTCGGGCCTCCGCGCGGCCGGCGAGGCGGGGAGGGTGCCGAGGTAGCGGCTGAGTACCGCGGGAGCGCCGACCTCCCTCAGCAGCGCGACGAGTTCCACCTGGCTCTTCGTCTCCTGCACCAGGTCGTCGTCATCGGGGAGTACGAAGAACCGCGCCCCTGCCTCGATGCCGAAGTGCCGGGCCAGGGCCTCCAGGGGGCCGTCCGTGAAGAAGGACGGGTCCACCCCGAAGATCCTGCAGAGCAGCTTGGTGGACTCCAGGCTCGGCTTGCTCTTGTCGTCCAGCAGGTTGTACAGCCAGGTCCGCGACTTTCCGCAGGCCTTCGCCACGTCCGTGATCGTGTGCGGTTTGCCCTCGGCGGTCATCCGGGTCTTCAGGAGGTGTTCGAGCCTGGTGGTGAACGGGTCCCCGTCCACGTCCTCCGTGAAGGGTTCGCCCGCCCGCAGGCGCCGCAGGAGGGCGACCGGGACGCCCGTGGCGAGGCTGACGTCGTCCTCCGACTGGGGACCGCCGTTCTTCGGGAAGACGTGCGCGAACAGGAACCCGAGACGTGCCGAGACCAGCGACGCCCGTTCGTCCCCCGTGCCGCTCATCGGTCTCTTTCCTGCTCGTTCGATCGGCTGCCGGCACGGGCGCGCTCGGCGGCCGGGACGGCGAGTGCGACGATCATCGCCGCTTTCACCGTGACTGGGAAGGGCCTAAAGCCCTCTGCGTCGACACCGGCCCGGCGGTGGCCGGTTCCGGCGCGCAGTGGCGGACAAGGCACAGGACCGGGCCGGGAGTTGAGGGATGTGAAAACTATTGTTGACACTCGGGGGATGGTGGAGCAGGATCTTGCCCATGCCGCCGATGGGGCGGCCCCCCGCTCTCGCGAGGGGCCTTCCTCATGGCTGTACGCGCCGCCCGAGGGCAGCGATCTCCACGGGGGAGGGTCGCAACTTTGGCCATGAGCAGCAGGATTGCCGCCCGGCCAACGCCCGAGGGCGGCGCACGGCATGCCCTCCTCGTGGCTACGCCCTGCGCTGCGCGGCGCTTGCGAAGCCGAGCCAGGTGTGCCGGTTGTTCCACCAACACCAGCCGACCTTGGGCGCGTTGCGCCGCTCGCGGCCGTCCCGGCCCGTCCCGTTGCTGATCCAGATCGCCGGAGTGCGGGCATCCGCAGTGCCGTTGGCCTTGACCAGGCGCGATCCGATCGTCATGAAACAGTGGTTGCGGTCGAGCACGGCCGGCTGCTGGAGCACCCAGTGGATGCCTTCGGTGAGCAGGAGCGGCGTGCGGCCCTCCTCGGCGAGGACGGGAAGCGCCTCGTCCGGGCTCCAGTTGGACATGCGGTCGCCGCGGTCCGGGCCGGCCGCGAGGTAGAGGGGCGCGTCGGGCAGCTCGACCTGGTGGGGCGCGAACCGGTCGACGTCGTGCATGTCGGCGACGACGAACCCGGGCTTCCCCTCCCGCCGGAGCAGCGGTGCGAGGGCGGAGGCGGGGATCCGGTCGGGGTGCACGGCGAGCAGCACGTCGTCTCCTCCCCGGTCCGCGAAGGCCCGCAGCCCGGCGGCGGGGATCCCGGCGAGCTCGGGCACCCCGAGCTCGATCAGGCGCTCGGCCTGGACGGCGAGCGGGGGCAGCGCGGTCGTGAAACCACCGGAGACGGGTTCGGGCAGGGGCACGGATTCTCCCTCGGTACGTGATCGAAGCGCGGGGCGGTCGTGGCCGGAGGTGGGGGACAGGGGCGCTCTCCCATTCACTGATCAAACTTGACTACCATCGAACCGTACGAGGCCGGACCCGATTGGTCAAACTTGATTACGTGCGCTGGACGCTCGGAACGGACACGCGGAGCCATAAGCTAGTCAAACTTGTCTTGAAGGGAGACGTCCATGTCAGCGATCCGGCTGCTGGTCCTCGGCGCGGTCCGCCAGCACGGACGGGCACACGGCTACCAGGTACGCAACGACCTGGAGTTCTGGGGCGCCCACGAATGGTCCAACGCCAAGCCCGGCTCGATCTACCACGCCCTCAAGCAGATGGCGAAGGAAGGCCTCCTGCTGGCCCACGAGGTCGCGCCGAGCACCGCCGGCGGCCCGCCCCGCGTCGAGTACGAGATCACCGACCGGGGCACCGAGGAGTACCTCGCCCTGCTGCGCCAGGCGCTGACCTCGTACGACCAGAAGACGGACGTCCTCTCGGCCGGCATCGGATTCATCGTCGACCTGCCGCGGGACGAGGCCGTCGCGCTCCTGAAGGAGCGGACCGAGCGGCTCCGGCAGTGGCGGGCCTCGGTCACCGAGTACTACACGCCGGAAGGCGGCCCCGGACAGCTCGGGCACATCGGCGAGATCATGAACATGTGGGTGCACTCGGCCGACAGCGAAGCGGCATGGACCCGCGGCCTGATCGAACGGATCGAGAGCGGCGCCTACACCTTCGCGGGGGAGGGCGACCCCTTCGTGGGCGTCCTCGCGGAGGGCGAGACGAACCCGTACGCCACGGGCCCGCACCCCGAGGACCCCCGCTAGGCCGTGTACGTACGGGTTCGGGCGGCCAGGGCCTACAGCCCGGCGAACGACAGCGCCGTCGCGGCCACCGAGCCGGCGATCACGGCCGCGAAACCGGAGTCGTGGTCCTGGTCGAGGAGGGTGTCACCCGGCGTGTGGTACTGCCGGGTTCCGGTCCCGGGTGCTCCCTCGGGGGTGGAGAAGAGGTCCTCCGACACCGCGACGGCCGCCCATCCCCGCTCGTGGAAGCTCGCGTGGTCGCTGCGGCCCACCGCCGGATCACCGGGCCCCGTGAGCTGCTGCACCGTCACCGAGGGGTCGAAGGCCGCGATGGTGCGGGCGACCAGGGCGCCGAGCGCGTCGGAAGCCCCCACGACCGGGCCCGGCACGGCGGACCCGGCATGGATCTCGACCCTGGGCGTGCTGCCCGGCTGCCGTCCCGCGATCATGTCCATCTGGAAGACCCCGGCGATGCGGTCACCCTCCGCCGCGGCGGCCCGTGCGTAGAACTTGCTGCCCACCAGCCCCTGTTCCTCGGCGTTGAAGAGCACGAAGCGCACGCTGTGGGCCGGCCGCCCGCCGTCCGCGAGCAGGGAGGCCAGACACTCGGCCGCGGCCAGCACCCCCGCCGTCCCGCTCCCGTCGTCATCGGCCCCCGGCGCGGGGTCCACCGCCGGGTCGTAGGGCCGGGGACCGCCGTCGCCGTCCGTGAACTCGCCGCCGGACGCGGTCGAGTCCAGATGGGCCGTGATCAGGACCGCGGAGTCCGCCCCGGCGACCCGGTGCTCGGCCTCCAGGTTGAACAGCTGCCGCCCCCGCCAGCGGAACGGATGCCTGCGGACCTGCAGCCCCAGCTCCCCGAACCGGTCGGCCAGCGCCTCGACGACCAGCGCGTTGTCCTCGGCGGCCGCGTCCCTGCTGCGGACCCGCGACGATCCGCCCTCGACCAGCGGCTCGGCCCCGGAGATCCGTGCCACGTGCCCCCGCAGGACCTCCGGGGTCACCCCCGCCCGCACCGCGGCGATCACCTCGGGGGACGGCAGGCCCCCGCCGGCCTCCGCACCGGTCAGGCCCGGCTGCGAACGCGGGCCCCCGGCCGGCCCGCCCGGCCGCCACAGGAGCGCCGGGTCCGGCAGCAGGCACTCCGTGTCTCCCGGCCTGGCACCCGGCAGGTGCACCTCCTCGACCCGCGCACCGGCGGTCACGGCGAGGTACGCACCACCCGGTGCGGGCCCCAGAGGCAGGGCCGGCGGTGCACCGCTCGCGGCCAGGGCGTCGGCCACCGCGCCGTACACGGCCGAGGCCCGCCGGTCCGCCGCTCCCGCTCCTGCTCCCGCCCCCGCTCCGGCCGGCTCCGCGGCCCCGGCGGAGCCCTGGTCGCGGATCAGGAAGGCCGACCTGTCCTCCACCGGATCCCGCAGGTCCACCGTGAACCCGGCGCGTTCGAGCACCTCCGCGCCGAGCGCGCTCGCCATCACCAGCACGAGCCGTTCCGAGGCCACGTGCACGGGAACGACCTCGGTCGTGTCCGCCACGGCCGCCAGCTCCGGCAGGCCCCGCCCCTCCGGCAGGCCGACCCGCGCGAAGAGCACGGGACGACCCTCCATCGCGGCGACGGCGAACACCGGATGGGGAGCCGTACGCATCCCCGACTCCCGCGCGAACCCCCGCTCCCCGGCGTCCTCGCCGACGAACACGCAGCCGTCGGCCGGCACGCCCCCGGCGCTCGCGACCGCCAGGTCGAAGGGCCCGCGGCTGTCCTTCACTGCCCAGTGCACGAGACCCGGCTCCGCGAACCGTCCGGGAAACGCCCCTTCGAGGGCCGCCGCCGCCCGTCCGGCCGCGCCGGCGCCCGGTCCCGGGTTGGAGATGATGCCCTTGGGTACGCCGGCGAGGCCGTCGAGGACCTCGGCCACGCGGGGCCGGGGCCGCAGCGTCAGCGAGCCGTCGGGCTCCAGCCGGGCATCCGCCAGCGTGGCCCCGATGTCGAAGAAGAGCACGGACATGTGGAGCGCCTCCGAGGTGTGCGGCTTGCGAAGTGTGGGTTCCCACCGCTTCCTGTGCCCGCGCCCCGGCCGCCCACCCCGCGTGCCGCCCCGTCCAACCCGATCGGCGCAAGGGACGCGATCGCGACGGTGGGGGCCCGGCCCGGAGTCCGGGCCGGGCCCCCACCGGGGGCTGCCGACGGTGCGTCAGTCGACCTTGTGCCAGTGGGTTACCTGCACCGCTCCGTCCTCGGCGCCGATGTTCGCGTACATGGCGAGGTGTTCGGCAGCGAGGAAGGTGTCCTTCTTCTCCTGGAAGAACTCCTCGTTGTACCAGGCCACGTCGAAGATGACCTTGCCGCCGGCCTGGCCGTTTCGTTCCACCCAGGTCCGCTGCCAGTCGTACGGGCCGTCGGACTGCTCGGCGAGGCGCTCGTCGGAGGCGCGTAACGCCCGGACGCAGCGCTCCAGAGCCTCGTCGGAGCCGAGGTCGATCTCGCAGTGGGACTGGGCGATGATGGTGCGCGCACCCCGGCGTCCGGGCGCGGAGTCGCCCAGGAGCACCAGTTCTCGGATGACGGGATTGCCGGGAAGTATCGTGCTGGACATGGGTTTCCCCCTCTGATGGGTGGCAGGCCCCGCCTGGCACCCTCTGAGATCAGAGACACGACGTACTCGACCGTTACCGGTCGATTTTCGACGCTAGGGACGCCTCGCCGACCCGTCAACGCGCAGCAGCGCAAACCGGCCACGCGCTCCAGCACCCACCCCTGCGCCTGTCCCTGTGCCCGCGCGCTCCCGCCCCCGCGCCTACTTCCGCCCCCGCTCCTACTCCCGCGCCCGCTCCTGCGCGCCCTCCGGCGCGTCCGCGCCGACGCGGCGGCGCAGCAGCACCGGACTGCCCGCCAGCGTGGCGAGCAGCGTCCCCGCCCCCGCCAGCTCCAGGGCGCCGGCTCCGCCGAGGAGTGCGGTGGCCGGTCCGCCGAGGGCGGTCCCGGCCAGGTTGGCCCCGTTCAGCGTCGCCCCCGAGGTGGCGAAGGCCCGGCCCCGCACCTGCTCGGGGACCCGGGCGTGGATGAGGTTGCGGATCGCCAGCCCCTGGAGGGAGTTGGCGACGCCGGTCAGGGCGAACGACACCAGCGAGAGCGCGAAGACCGGCACGGCCGCCCCGACGGCGAGCGAGGTCCCCATCAGCACCCCGGCCCCGACCAGGACCCGCGGCTGCCACCCCAGCGGGACGCGCGGCGCGATCAGCGTGGAGGAGGCCAGCATCCCCACGGTGTGCGCGCTGACCAGCAAGCCGTACCCGCTGCCGGACACGCCCAGGTCGTCCCGGATGAAGAAGACCCGGGCCACGCTCAACACCGCGGTGAACACGATCGCCGACGCCAGCGCGAGGATCGCGGTACGCAGCAGCCTGTCCCCGCCCAGGACCCGCACGCCCTCGCGGACCTGCGCCGGCCAGCTCCCGCGCGCCCCCTCCACCGGCTCGCGCCGGACCTTCAGGCAGGACAGCACCACGGCCAGGCCGACGAAGGTGGCGGTGTTCGCCAGCAGGGCCACCCGTACGTCGAACACCCCGATCAGGGCTCCGGCCAGCGCCGGCCCGGCCACGTTGCCGGCGGACCGGAAGGCGTCGAGCCGGGCGTAGCCGCGAGCGGTGTCGTCGGCACCGACGATCCGCGGCACCAGCAGCAGCAGCGCCGGCGACGCCAGGGCCAGCCCGGTCCCGAGCAGGACCAGCAGGACCAGGGTGACGGCCAGGTCGGTCACGACCACCAGCCCCGCGCTGACCAGGGCCTGCAGCACCGTCACCGCGACGACCAGCCGGCTGCTCTCGACCCGGTCGACCAGCGGGGCGGCCAGCGGCCCGACCACCACGAGCGGCAGCACCCCGGCGATGACCAGGGCCGAGATGGCGACGCCCGAACCCCCCTGGTCGTGCAGCCGGAGGGTCAGGGAGACGAGCGCCATCTGGTCCCCCATGGAGGACATGCCGTACGCGGCCGCCACCACCGTCAGTACGACACCACGTTTTCCGAGCACCAGCAGATGCTGCCAGCCCCGTACCCTCCCCGGCATCCGCAGGCGCCGGAATCAAGCCAGTCCCGCCGCTGCGCCCGGGAACGCGTCAGCCCAGGCCGACGAGTGCGGCCATCGTGCCGCCCAGGACCCGGTCACGGACCTCACCCGGGCCGGTGACCCGCTCCACCAGGGCCCGCGAGAGCACCGGATCCCCGTACGGGGCGTCCGAGCCGAACAGCGTCCGCTCCGGGACCTCCCCGATCGCCAGGCGGACCGCGAAGACGATGCCGGCCGTGGACAGCTCCAGGTACATGCTGGGCGTCTCCCGCACCAGCTCGACGGCCTCCATCCAGTTCAGCCCGCCGAGCTGGCTCACCACCAGCGGAACCGACGGATACCGCGCGGCGAGCGCGGCCAGCGTCCGCACGTCGTCCGCCGTGGCCGGCGCGGATCCGTGCACGACCACCGGCAGCCCGCCGTGATCGGCCGCCGCCCGGAGCACCGGCTCGATCAGCCCCGCCCCGCCAGGCGGCGGCGTCAGCTCGCCTATCCCGCGCATCCCCCGCCCGACGACCTCCCGTTCCACGACCGCGGCGATCCGGCCGGGCTCCAGGTCCAGCGGCACGGACAGGAAGCCGATGAACCGCTCCGGACGCGCCGCGAGCGCGGCGTCCAGCTCCCGCCACGCCCCCTGGTACGCCTCCACCGTCCCGGCCCGGCCGCCGATGGCCTCGTCCAGGACCGCCATCTCCCGGCGCAGCGAGACGAGGTCACGCGCCCGCTCCGGATGCGGGCGGGTGGCGAACAGGACGGCGCGGTCGACCCCGGCCTCGTCCAGCAGCGCGAGGTGCGCCCCGACGGGATCGTGGACGTGGCTGTGCGCATCGATGATCAACGGTCGTTCCCTTCCTCGACGGCACGCCCGGAATGCGGCCGACCGGCACACTGTTGCTCCCTGACACCGTTGGAAGGTCAAGTCGGAGAAAGGGGCGGCCCGGTGCTGATCGGCGAGCTGTCAGGTCGTACGGGAGTGAGCGAGCGCCTGCTCCGCTACTACGAGCGGATGGAGCTGATCCACTCGGAGCGCCGTGCCAACGGCTACCGCGAGTACGACGAGCGGACGGTGGACACGGTGCTGCGCGTGCGCGTCCTGCTGGCCGCCGGCCTGCCCACCCGCGTCATCCGCCGGCTCCTGCCCTGCACCTCCGGCGACGCGACGCTGCGCCCCTGCCCCGGCGTCCTCGGCAGCCTCCGCGACCAGCTGGACGTCCTCGACCGGCGGGCCGCCGACCTGGACACCGCACGCCGCCTCCTGCGCCGCACGATCACCGCCACCGAGACCGCCCCGAGCCCCGGAACCCCCTGACGAACCCGCCCGTCGCCCCGGCCGGTCCACCGGTCCATCCCCGTTCGAGGCGTTCTCCTTTCCGCTCTGACAGCTTCGGGGTCACGGGCTCAACCGGGGACGAAAGGACACGAGGAATGACCAAGTCAAGGCGCAGGTTCGGCATTGGCGCCGTGTTGGCCGCGGTCGTGGCCACCACGATCACCTTCACGGGACCGCAGGGCGCCAGTGCGCACGAGACGGCGCGCCGGGGCTGGGACCACTTCACCTTCGGTGTGCCGTGGGAGGAGTCGTACGGGTACTCGCAGGGCATCAGAGCGGGGGACGTGCTCTACATCTCGGGCCAGGTCTCCCACGACGCCGCCGGCAACTTCGTGGGCGCCGGCGACTTCGAGAAGCAGGTGCGCACGTCGTTCGGCAACCTGGACAAGGTCCTGGCCCACTACAAGGTGCCGCGCAGCCAGATCATCAGCATGAAGATCTTCACCAAGGACCTGCGCCAGAACTTCGACACGGCCGCCCGCCTGCACAAGGAGTACGTCGGCAAGCACCGTACGACGGACACCATCGTCGGCGTCTCCGACATGTCGGTCCCCGACCAGCTCGTGGAGATCGAGGCCATCGTCAAGCTCTCGCCGCGCTCCTGACCGGAACCGGACGGGCCGCGCGGTGACCACCGCGCGGCCCTCCCGTCACCACTGACGCTTCACCGCGGCCTTCGCGCCGGCCACCAGGGTGGCCGGCGGAACGTCCTCGGCCACGACCGCGCCGGCGGCGATCACGGCGTCACGGCCGATGCTGACACCGGGCAGGATCGTGGCACCGGCGCCGATCCACACGTTCTCCGCGACGTCGATGGGCGCGCCGGTGAGGTACAGCCGCCGCTCCTCGGGGTCGACCGGGTGCCCGCTCGTGATGAACGTGACCTTCGGGCCGACCATCACGCGCTCGCCGAGCCGGATGCCGGCGTAGTCCAGGAACGTGCAGTTCTGGTTGATGAACACGCGCTCGGCGAGCTCCAGACGCAGACCGTGGTCCGTGTAGAACGGCGGATAGACCGTGACCCTCGGCGGCAACGGCTTGCCGAGGATCCGCTCGAACAGCTCGGCCTTGGCCTCCTCGTCCTCGAAGGGCAGGACGTTCAGGCGGGAGGTGAGCCGGGTGACCTCCAGCACCCTCTCGGCCATGGCCTGGAACTCGGGACTGTGGATGCGCATGAGCCGGTCGCTGGACATGCCGCGATTCTCCCGCCCGTCCGCCTGACCGGACAAGGCGAGATCCGACCGGTCCGGTCAGAAGAGGTGGCGGACGAAGACGTCCGACGTGCCGTTGGTGTCGCCGGGCACGATGTCGTCGGCCGCGGACTGGAAGACCACGTCGCGTCCTCCCGTGCTGACCGCGTCGATCCCCGCCGTGGCGGGCCGGTCCGAGACGACCTGGTCGGTGCCGGTCTCCAGGTCGCGCAGGACCAGCGACGGCCCGCCCGTGCCGTCCGGGGCGTACAGCAGGTGCCGGCCGGTCGGATCGATGGCCAGACCCTTCACGCCGGGGACCGTCAGGGTCGTGCCCGAACGCAGGTCGCGGACGTGGGTGTCGGAGCCCGAGAGGTAGACGACCGTGCCGCCGTCGTCGCTGAGCTGGAGGAGCGAGGCCGTCGTGGCCGGGCCCTCGACCGGGCCGGTGCTGGTGCCGGTGGTCCGGTCCCAGACGAAGACGTCCTTCGCCGCGCCGTCCTGGTAGGCGACGTAGCGCCCGTCGCCGCTGATGGACGGCCGGGCCGGGTAGGTGTGCTCGAAGGAGGCGACGGTCACCACCCCGCCGGTGTTCCAGTCGTGGACCTCCACGCGCTGGCGGTTGGTGGGCGCCGGCTTCCTCATGAGGAGGGCGAGGGCGGTGTACCGGCCGTCCCCGTTCAGCGACGGCTGGTCGCAGCTGTAGGCCGAGCAGTTGGCGGAGGCCGTCCCGCCGCTGCTCACCTGGTACTGGCGGATGCGCACGTCGTTGATCCACTGGAGCGAGTAGCCGACGTACGCCCCGTTGCCGCTGATCGCCGGGGGCTGGAGCGGGGTGTACGTCCCCATCCGCTTGGTCAGCGCCGTCTGCTGGTCGCGGACGAACACGGCTTCGTTGCCCGCCGCACCGTCGGGCGTGAGGTTGCGCGCCGCGGACGAGAAGACGACGCGGCGGCCGTCGGGGGTGATCGAGGCGGCGCCGGAACCGCCGTTGCCCTGGGTGCCGTCGGGCGCGACGCTGATCCTCTCGACGCCCACGGTGGCCGTACCCGCCGTACCCGACGCCCCCGCGGGTCCGGCCCAGGCGGCTCCGGGTAAGGCGGCCGTGACCGCGCAGACCGCGACGGCCGCGCCCAGGGCGGCCCGTACGCGTCTGGTGGTGACCCTGCTCGTGGTTCCCCTCATGTTCCCCCCAGCCAGGACGAAGTCCCGCCTCCGGCTCCCTGCCGAAGGCCAGAGCATGCAATCGCGACGGTGCTGCGGGGTCAATGAGGCACATGCCCGGGAGATATGGTTTCGGCCATGACGGAGCGCGAACGCCCCGCGAGGCGTTCGCGCTCCGACCGACCGACCGACCGACCGACCGTCCGTCCGACCGTCGGCTGCCGGCTACCGGCTGAGCGACCCGAGCGAAGCCGCGTCGTACGGCTTCAGCTCGTCGAAGCGGTTGCCGAGGACCTTCGCCGCCCACTGCGGGTCCTGGAGCAGCGCCCGGCCGACGGCGACCATGTCGAACTCGTCGCGCTCCATGCGGTCCAGGAGGTTGTCGATGTCGCCGAGCGCCGCGCCCTCGCCGGCGAAGGAGCGGATGAAGTCCCCGTCGAGGCCCACCGAGCCGACGGTGATGGCCGGACGCCCGGTCAGCTGCTTGGTCCAGCCCGCGAGGTTCAGGTCCGAGCCCTCGAACTCCGGGATCCAGTAACGCCGGGTCGAGGCGTGGAAGACGTCGACGCCCGCCTCGGCCAGCGGGGCCAGGATGGCCTCCAGATCCTGCGGGGTCTGCGCGAGCCGGCCGTCGTAGGCCTCCTGCTTCCACTGCGAGTAGCGGAAGATCACCGGGAACTCGGCCGAGACGCGCTCGCGGACGGCGGCCACGACCTCCGCGGCGAACTTCGTACGGGCCACCGCGTCGCCGCCGTAGGCGTCGGTGCGGCGGTTGGTGCGCTCCCACAGGAACTGGTCGAGCAGGTAGCCGTGGGCGCCGTGCAGTTCGACGCCGTCGAAGCCGATCCGTTCGGCCTCCGCGGCGGCGTCGGCGAACGCGCCGATGACGTCGTCGAGGTCGGCGCGGGTCATCGCCCTGCCGGTCCCCTCGGTGCCGTCGACGCGGATGCCGGACGGGCCGACGGCGGGCGCCTCGGGGTACGGGTCATCGCCCTGCTTGCGCACCATGCCTATGTGCCACAGCTGGGGAACGATCGTGCCGCCCGCCTCGTGCACGGCCGCCGCGACCTTCGCCCAGCCCGCCAGCTGCTCCTCGCCGTGGAAGCGCGGAACCCGGTCGCTCTGCCCGGCGGACTCGTGGCCGACGTAGGTGCCCTCGGTGACGATCAGGCCCACGCCCGCGGCGGCGCGGCCGGCGTAGTACGCCAGCACGTCCTCGCCGGGCACGCCGCCGGGGGAGAACATCCGCGTCATCGGAGCCATCGCGATGCGGTTGGGGACGGTCAGGCCGTTCAGCTGGACGGGCCGGGACAGGATCTCCGCCGCGCGGGAGGCGGTGGACGTGGAGACGGTCATGCGGGTCCTCCGGGTTGAGGCTGTGGCTCGTCGGACGGCAACGAGAAGTGCATAGTACACATGCTGTGTATCATGCATATTGCAGGGCTCGCCCCAGCCCGCTCCACCCCGGCGGCGGCCCGCCGGTCGATGCCGGTCCGGGGGCGGCGATAATGGACCGCCGGAGGGAGCGGGAGGCGCAGTGCTGGAGAAACTGGAGCGGGAGCTGATGCTGCTCTCGCGGCACCAGGTGCTGGGCCGGCGCGAACGCGACCCCGAGCGCCTGGAACGGTCGGCGTACCTGCTCCTCAGCCGGATCGACACCCAGGGCCCCATGTCCATCGGCCAGCTGGCGGAGGCCTTCGGGCTCGACACCTCCACCGTGAACCGCCAGACGGCCGCACTCCTGCGCTGCGGACTGGCCGAGCGCGTCGCCGACCCGGACGGCGGCATGGCCCGCAAGCTGCGCATCACCGCCGAGGGCGGACGCCGGCTCGGCGGGGACCGCGAGGTCAACCGGGCCTGCCTGGCCCGGATCGTCGCCGGCTGGTCCCCCGAGGAGGTGCGGGAGCTGGAGGACGTCCTGGTGCGGCTCAACCGCAGCGCGGAGGCCCTCGAAGGACGCTACTGGCCGCGCACCGAGGAGGACGGCACCGCCGCCCCCCTGCCGCCGGCCCCGCCGGAACCCACACCGCGCACCGCGTAACGGCCTCAGCGGTGCAGGTCGTCCTCGTGCACACGCCGGGCCAGTTCGATCTTCGTACGGGCGGGCCTGCCGGCCTGCCGGTACTTCTCCTTGACCTGGTCCAGGTAGTACTTCGCGGTGTGGTAGCTGATGCCCGCCCGGCGCGCGGCGGCCTTCAGCGTCAGCCCCGAGGCGTAGTCCCGCAGTACCTGGCGTTCCCGCGGCGCCAGGTGCGGCCGGGCCGGACCGGTGTCGTTCGCCCAGGCGAAGGCGAGTTCCGGCGAGTGGGCCGTACCGCCCGCGGCCACGGTCTCCACGGCCTCGACGAGGGCGTCCAGCGCGTGGTCCTTCGTCAGGTAGCCGTCCGCTCCGGCCGCGACGGCCGCCACGATACGGGCCCGGTCCGTCACCGTGCTGATCAGCAGCACCTTGCTCCCCGCCGCCCGTACCCGCCGTACGTTCGCCTCCGGAGCGGACCCGTCGCCCAGGACGAGGTCCAGCAGCACCACCGCGGCCGGCGCCCGCGGCTGCGCCAGCAGCTCGCCGACCGTGGCCGCGGTACCGACGAGGCGCAGCTCCCGCCGGCCGGTGAGCCAGGAGCCCAGCCCGTCGAGGAGCATCCGGTCGTCGTCGACCACGGCGATGTCGATCACGCCGGCCACCGCAGTTCGACGACGGTCCCCTCACCGGGGTGGCTGTCCACGTCCGCCACCCCGCCGACGGCGGCCAGCCTGCCGCGCACGGAACGCCGCAGCCCGGTACCGCCGCCCGCACCTCGGCGGCCGGGCCCGCCGACGTCGAAACCGATGCCGCGGTCGGCCACCGTCACCTCCGCACCGCCGCGCGCGCTCCCGACGACCGTGACGTAGGCCGTGTCGGTTCCGGCGTGCCGGCTCACGTTGTTCAGGGCCTCGGACACCGCGGCGGCCAAGGCCTCGGAGACCTCCCGGGGCAGGTCCGGCACGGCGTGGTACTGCGCCCTCACGGTCAGCCCGAGACCCTCCGCCCGGCGCACCGCCTCCTCCAGCGCGGCGCGCGCGCCCTCCGCCCCGCCCGGGGCCGGCCCGTCCGGCCGGTCGTCGTACCCCTCCTCGGACTCGACGAGCCGCCGCAGGTACGCGGCCTCGCGGGCGCAGCGTTCACGCACCGCCGGGGCGTTGGCGTCCACCCGGCCGGCCCCGATCGTGGTGAGGGTGGCGAGCACGGTGTCGTGCAGGGCCGCGTGGTGCGCCATGCGCTCGGCCTGCCGCGCGCGGGCCGCCTCGGTGGCCACCGCCCGGTCGTGCGCGGCGTCCAGCAGCGCCCCCTGGCGCCGCGTGTACCACCAGCCGGCACCGGCCAGGGCGACACTGGTGGCGACCGCGCTGAAATGATCGAAGACCCCCGCCGCGTCCGGCTCCGGCAGCACCCCGTGCACGGCCGGCGAGGTGACCAGCGGCAGGGCCACCGCGAGGGCGGCCTCACACCGCCCGAACGCGACCACCGCGGCCGCGGCGGCCGACAGGCTCTGCACCATCAGCCAGCCGTGCGGTTCCACGGCCGGCCCCTCGCCGATGACGGCGACGGCGATCCACGGCAGCACGCACCCGGTGACCAGCACGTCGGCCCAGACCCCCGGCCCGCGGAACCAGCCGCGGACGAGGGCGGGCACGTACAGCACCACCGACAGGGCGCAGACGCAGGCCAGCAGGGCGACGCTCCGCCCGTCCACCCGGTCCGGCTCCAGCACCACGCCCGCCGCGGCTATCAGGTGCGCCAGCCGGAACAGCGCCGTGGCCTTCACCGCGAACCCCCGCGCACGCCGAAGACCCACCCCTCGCCCCCCATGCGACGAAACCCCACCGGTACCCGCCCATATGGGCGGGTGTCATGCCTTCAGTGGATCTCGCCGGGTTTCCCGCCGTCAAGACGCTCCTCGGACAGCCGGGCCGGTCGCGTTCCCGCCCCGGCGCCCCCGTCAGCCCTTGAGCCTGCGGTTGACCTCCTCGCCGATGCGCCGGTTGAGTTCGGCCAGCTGCTCGGGGGTGTAGGCGGTGAGGTCGCCGAGGTCCGGCGGTTCGGCCCGGGGCTTGCCCTTCGCCCGTTCCTCGCGCCGTTTGAGTTCCTGCTCCTCCGGTGAGCCGGGCGCCGCGAACGCGCACCGGATCAGCGCGCCGTCGGCGGCCTTCAGACAGGTCGCCTCCCGGCCCGCGACCTGGCCCCGGCCCTCCACGCGGTAGCGGATGTGCTGCTCGCTGCCGATCGTGGCGGTCCAGGTGGTGCCGCCCGTGGGGACCACCTCGAACACCCGGTCGTCGTTGTAGCAGCACACGTCCCGGTACTCGGCCTTGATCAGCGCGATGATCGCCTGCGGGGAGGACCAGGTCGGATCGAGCCGGTGGACGGTCAGCGGCGCCAGCCCGCCGCCCTGGTGGCGGGCCGGTACCGTCGCGACGGCGACGACCGAGCTGGCCTCGCCCTGCGGGGTGAGGGGGGTGACGTACACGCTGCGGCCGCCGGCATCGGCTTGGCGCAGGGTGAACTCCGAGTCGTTCCCCTCGTTCGCGCCGTCCTCCGAGGCGTCCCAGCCGCTGCGCTCGAACCACCAGTCGGTGAAGCCGCCGACGGCGGCGACGGCCTCCCGCTGACGGGCGGCGAGGCTCAGCGGATAGGAGGGGCCCGGAACGGCGTCCGTCTCCGTGGTGACGGTGACCTTCCCCGTCCGGCCGTCGTAGAGCGCGACCCCCGCCGGACGTTCCGTCACGACCAGGGTCCCGGTCTGCCGCTTGAGGGGGACGACCACGACGGGCACATCGCCCGAGCAGGTCACGTACGCGTCGTCCGCCTCGAAGCGGACCCAGCGCTTCTGCGCGGAGATCTTCCGGCCCAGGTTGTGGCCGAACCAGCCGCCGATCCGGGCGTCCGCCACGTCCACGTCGAACGAACAGCGCTGCTGCGCACGGCCGCTGCCACCGAGCGGAACCTCCTGCACGAGGCCGACCTCGTACCCGGACAGCCAGCCCCTGCGCTCGACGAGGGTGGCGAAACGGTCCGAGTCGGGCAGGTACGTGGTGTCGGATATCTCACCGGTGACATCACCCAGGTGCGGCGCGGCCTGCGCCTTGCCGACGAGGTAGGGGGAGCGGGGTGCCAGCACGGGCACCGGCTCGGTCACCACCTCGGTGGCCGCCATGTAGCCGCGGTCCTGCAGGTACGCGCCGTAGACCAGCCACCACACGGCGAGCGCGAGTCCGACGACGGCGCCCAGACAGCCCAGGACCCCCGCCGCACCCCCCGCCCCGCCCCCGCCGCGCCGGCTGCGCACGAACCACCGCACGATCCCCACCAGCGCGACCAGCCCCAAGGCCAGCAGCGGCAGGGCCAGCCAGGCGAAGAGCTTGCGCAGCTCCCACACCAGAACGGTGGAGTAGTAGGGGGCGTACAACGGCGCACACCCCACCAGCACCACGACACCCGCAGGCACGCCCATCCGAAGAGCCCGACCCATCAGCGCCTCCCCATCGCCCGGTTCAGCACAATTGTGCGGCGCCGGGCGCCCCCTGTCAGGGCCGGAGGCACATCATCCACCCCCGCCCGGCGGCACGCTGCCGCCGGGACGGCGAAAGGGGAGACTACGGTTGGCCCGCCTCGACCATCCCCAGCAGGGTGTCGAGGTTGTCGAGGGCGTCCACCAGGAACTCCCGGGCGATGTGCAGCACCCCGTACTGGCGGACGACGGTGTCGACGTCGCCCTTCGGGAGCGCCTCGTCGACCGCCACGATCACCCCCAGCAGCGTGTGCAGCGCCTCGCCCGCGCGCGAGGCCGCGACCACGCCGGGCCCGGCCTCCGGGTCCTGGGCGACCGAGTACAGCGGTACGCCCGCCCGCCGGACCTGCCACCCCAGGAAGCCCATCTGCTTCGCCGCGTCCTCCGGGTCGACGGCGGCCTTCAGCTGCTCGCCCCACGCACTGAACAGCTCCTCGCTGTCCTCCCGGGTCTCGTCGGCGAACTGCGCCTGCTTCTGCACCGCGCCCAGCAGGGTGTTGAGCAACCGCAGCCGGTAGACGTCAGCGCCCAGCCCCGCCGATCTCCCGGCGTGCTCGGCGGGCGTGTTCTCGCCCTCGTAGGCGCCCAACGCGCCGAGGGCGGCAGCGATCTGTTGCACCGTCACGGGCATCTGTCCGCTCGTCATACCGGCACGCTACCCGTCGCCCTCCACGGATGGGGTCCGATGGGAGAGGGGCCGCACCTCGATCACGGGTCGAGGACGCCGTGTGATGATGTCCGTCCGATCCGGGGAGGCGATGGTGCTGAGAAGGGGCGCGCGGTGGGCCGCGGGCGCGATGACCGCGGCCTGCATGCTGCTGCTCCTGGGCCCGAGCGCCCCGACCGGTGGCACCCGCCTCGCCGCCGAGGAGGTCGTACCGGACCGGGCCGGCACGTGGAACCTGTGCAATCCGTGCGGCGGGAGCGGGCACAACTTCGGCCGGGCGACGGAGATCGCCAAGGCTGCGCCGCAGGTCATCGGCCTGCAGGAGGCGTGCGTACGTGACGTCGAGGAGATCCGCGCGTACCTGGAGGAGGTCTACGGCCTGGCCTACCGGGTCGAGTACGGGTCGGTCCTGCGGAACTGGAACCGCTGCGGGGGGCTGCCGTGGCGGCCGGGCGGCTTCGGCCAGGCCATCCTCTCGGCGGCGCCGATGACGGACCGGGTGAGCGTCACGTACCCCGACGGCGGCTCCGAGGCCCGCGGCTACCTGGCCGTCACCACACTGGTGGGCGGCAGGCCGGTCCGCGTCTTCAACACCCACCTCGCCCAGCGCCGGCAGGGCGAGGTGCGGGTGGGCCAGGTGCGGGTGCTCGCCGCGGAGGTGGCCCGCCACGACCGCGCGATCGTCCTCGGCGACTTCAACGCCGTCCCGCAGGCGCCCGAACTCGGCCCGATGTGGGCCCTGGCCGCGGACGCGGACCCCGGCTGCCGCCCCTCGAACACCGACGCGTGCACGGTGACGACCGACTGGAACAGCAAGTTCGACTACGTCTTCCTGCGCGGCGTCACCGCGCGCACGCACAGCGTCCGCCCCAGCCCCCACTCGGACCACCACCTGCTGCACGCCGACCTGAACCCGGACCTCGTCGCCACGCCGTGACCTGCGCAAACGCCGCCCGTTCCGCTATGTGGCGCGATCCCTGCAGGCCGGCCGCGAGGGGGTATCGTCATCCGGTCGCGGACGGCAACGGACCGTCCGTCCACCGTCCAACCCGAGGGAACCACCATGACCGACCTCACCTCGCTGCGCGCAAGCCTCGCGTCGGGCGAGCACGTGTTCGCCGACACCCTGGCCTTCGTCGCCGCGCACTACGACTACCAGCCGCAGGCGTTCCGCAACGGCGACCTGGAGAACGCCGCGGGCGAGAACGAGGGCTCCTGCAAGACGCTGGGACTGGCCGTGCTGGAAGGCCTGAGCGACGAGGAAGCGCTGCTGGCGTTCGGCGAGTACTACCGCGGCGTGCTGGCGACGCCGGACGGCACCGATCACGGCAACATCCGCAACCTCATCGCCCACGGCCTGGCGGGGGTGTCCTTCACCGGCCGCCCGCTGACCCGCAAGGGCTGAACGAGGGCGTCAGGGCCAGGCACCCGCGAAGTCGATGCGCTCCGCCCACTCCGGGTGGTCTATCAGCGGGTTCCGGTTGCCCTGTATCTCGGCTATGGCCGCGTTGCGGTGCTGTTCGTAGAGGTCCACCGGGTGGTCCCGGTGCCAGTTCAGCAGCATCTGGAGGGCGCCCCGCTGCAGTTCGCGCGCCTCGTCGCCGATCCTGCCGGGGTAGCGGAGCAGGAAGTAGAGCGTCGCCCTGGCTGCCGGCCCCTTCCCCTTCGAGGGTTCGAACTTCCCCGTCTCCCGCCGTCCGCAGCTTTGCATGACGGCCTCTTCGAAGTCGGGGAAGTCGAAGTAGGGGATGTTCCCGCGGAAGCTGTTGCAAGGCGGCTCGCAGGCGAAGAGGTGGTGCAGGTCGCCGCGCATCGGCTCCTTCTTGGCGAACCAGGACTGGGGCACGACGTGTTCGCAGTTGAACGGCAGCGAAGCCTCCAGGAGGTCGAGTTCGGCCTCGATGGCCTCCGGTCCGGGTGCGCTCTCGTGCAGCATGAACTCCTGCCAGCGTCCGATCCGGGCCGCCTCCGCGGCCGCATCGGCCTCCATGAGTTCCTGCGGCGTGAAGGAGTTGCCCGAGTAGATGCCGTGGAGGAGCTTGTCGGGGTGCAGGTCGACCCACGGGTAGAGCATGCGCATCGGCTTGTACGCCGGGCGGTGCTCGTGCGTCGACTCCAGGCGCTGGGTCAGTGCCAGGCGCAGCGCCGTGGGGTCGTCGACGCCGATGCCCGCGTAGTAGGCCTCGCGTGCCGCCTGGTCCCCGGCCTGGTCGTAGTAGGGGAGGGTGCTGGAGGCCGCGAGGTTGAGCAGGGCGGCTGCCAGGTCCCGCTCCGCGGGTGACCGGCCGTCGATGCTCCCGGTCCCGGCCGGCGCCCCGACGTGCGACGGGGTGGCCGCAGGGCGGGCCGGTGCCGTGCCGAACACCGCTACCTGCGGCTGCGGGGCCGCGGGGTCGAGGCCGACGCTGATGTGGAGGGGGATGCTCCAGCTGATGGTGCCGGCCGTGGCGTGGTGCTGCTGACCGCCATGGTCCGTCGCCGGGCCCTGGGGCGCGGAGCCGTTCGTCCGGCCGGTCAGGACCGTCGCGGGCGACGGCGGGACTTCCACGGCGTGCAGGGAGGAGCCGGCCGCGAACAGCTCCGCCCGGAGCGCCGCGGCGGCGCCGGACAGGGGGAACTGCTGGATCGTGCCGAGGATGCGGCTGATCCGTACGCCCTCGTTGGCCTTCCAGTCCACCCGGTGCTCGCCCATGCTCGGCTGCCAGAGGGTGCCGTCGACGGCCAGCACGTTGCCGTCGAGGTCCCTGCGCGGCACACCCGAGTGGTGCAGGGCGACGACCTCCCACTGGTCGTTGAAGACCGGGGCGCCGGAGGAGCCGTGCGCCGTGTCGGCCGAGTAGTGCAGGTGGTCGTCCAGTACGTCCACGATCTGGTTGTCACGCAGGGCCAGCTGCTTGGGCTCGCCGTTGGGGTGCTGGATGATGTTGACGAGCTCCCCGATGACGGCCTTTCCCCGGGCCTCCTTGAGCGGCAGCCTCCCGAAGGACGTCAGCGGCTCGCCGTCCCGGGAGCGTCCGGACACCGCGACCACGGTGAAATCCAGGTCGCGGTGGGTGACGAAGAAGCTCTGCGGATCGAGCTGGAACACGACGGGAACCAGCGGCCGCCCGTCCGTGCCCGCCTGGAGGTTGAACTCGACCACTCCGGCGGTCGCCTCCTCGGCGGAGCCCAGCACGTGGTTGTTGGTGATCAGCAGCGACGGGGACACCAGGAACCCGGTTCCGTGGAGGACGGACCCGGGGCTCCGGACGGTGATGCGGCCGACCGAGCGCGCGGCGAGCGAGCCGCCTTCGAGGTAGTCGATTCCGATGAGGTCGTTGCGGCCCATGAACCTTTCCAGGGCCAGCAGGTCGGTGCTGACCAGCTCGCGGTCCAGGTTCAGGCTGGTGCCGGTCGTGGCGGTGCCCGGTGTCCGCTCGACCGCCGTGGCCATGGCCCAGTCGACGCCCAGCCGGCTGAGCCTGCTGTTCACCCGCTCGGGAGTGTCGGCGAAGAGGATGCCGTGCCGCTCCAGCGCTTCCCTGTGGCCGTCACGTTCGGCGGCACGGGCCGCGTAGCGCCGACTGGCGTCCTCCATCTGCTCGATGAAGCCCTTGTCGGTCCGTGACAACTGCTCCACTGTCATCTCGGCTCGCCTCCTCGTCCACACCCTTCCGCTCGGACGTCGCGACCCTCTCCCCGATCCAGTATGGGCACAGGCTCCGGCAACCCGCTCAGCCGAACGGGCGGGCGCCCAGGAGTGGTTGCCGCGTCAATCGTTGAACCTTCTCTGAGCTCCGCGCCCGGCCGACCCGGCATTGAACGCGTTCAAACCCTCTGGCAGGATGATCTGGCGGACGGACCCGCCCCCCAAGGACGGGCCGGTCCGTCCGCGCACGCCCGTGTGCCCGGTCCGTCGCGCCACGGAGGCCAGCCGCATGATCATCATCCTGCTCCTCATCGTCGCCGTGGGTCTGGGCGCCGTCGTGCTGCCGGCCGTCCTCCTCGGATTCGTCCTGGTACTGGCGAGCCGCAGGCTGCCCCTGTGGGCCAGGAGCGTGCTGCTCCCGGTCCTGTCGGCCGGCGCGGCGCTGATCTGGCCGCTCGCGGCGGGGACCGACAACCTCTGGTGGCCGGCCGTCGTCCTGGCGTCCTTCGCCATGACGTGCGCCACCGGTGCCTGGTTCCTCCTGTACGAGGTCCGGGGCCGGCGACAGCCCGCTCACCCGCCGGTCTGGCCGGGTGGCGGCCGGCCCGCCACGAGCCCGGTCGGCTGAGCGGCCCCCTGGCCTCAGCCCCGGTAGGCGACCGCGGCGAGCTCGACGAAGGACCGCACCAACGCGTTGGCGTCACCTTCGTTCCACACCGCCACCACCCGGCTCGGCCCCATGTCGGCCAGCGGCACCACGGCCAGCTCCGCGGGCACGTCGTGCCCGAGCGGCGTCAGACCGACCGTCCCGTTCCACAGCACGGCCTGCAGGCACTCCTGTACGGCCCGCACCACGGGACCCCCGCGCGGCTCGCCGCCGCTCCAGTACGACTGCCAGCGGGGGTCGGTGCCCTCCGGGAACCGGAACCAGCGGCGCTCGCCCAGGTCGGCGAGCCGCAGCCGGCCGCGGCGGGCCAGTGGATCGTCGGCGCGCAGGACCGCACCGACCGGATCGGCCCGCAGCACACGGACCGTCAGGCCGGTCTCGTCGAAAGGCGCCCGGCTGAGGGCGACGTCGACC
Source organism: Streptomyces sp. NBC_00158 (assembly GCF_045160885.1). NCBI lineage: Bacteria > Bacillati > Actinomycetota > Actinomycetes > Kitasatosporales > Streptomycetaceae > Streptomyces > Streptomyces sp. NBC_00158. The sequence goes on along the minus strand of NZ_CP108161.1, from coordinate 126,479 downwards.
AGCCCGGCCCGCAGCCCGCACGTCGGGTCGGTCAGATCGGTCTCGCGGACGCGGATGTCGACGCCGGGGTGGCTCCGCCGGAAGGCGGCCGCCAGCCTGGACACCCCCGGGTCGGTGCCGTCGCCCAGGATGCCGACGGTCAGGGTCGCGACGCCGGCCGCCGCACCCACGCGTACGCGGACGCGCTCGGCGTGCTCCAGCAGGGCCCGCGCCTCGTCGAGCAGCACCGCGCCCACCCGGGTGAGCGCGACCCCACTGGGGGAGCGGGCGAACAGCACGGCGCCGATGTCCGCCTCCAGCTGCCTGATCGCCCGGCTCAGCGGCGGCTGGGTCATGTGCAGTCGGGTGGCGGCCCTCCCGAAGTGGAGTTCCTCGGCGACCGCCACGAAGTAGCGCAAGGTCCTCAGCTCCACGCTGCAACGATACCCACGGGGTATCGGGCCCGCGGAACGGGTCTTGGACACCGAGGGGGCCCGGACGGTGCACTCGTGGACATGACCGAACAACCGCACACCAGCAGTCGCCCGCCGACCACCCCCGCCGTATCGGTGGTGGGCCCCGGCGAGGGGGAAACGATCGTCCTGGGGACCACGCACATGCGCGTCCTGGAGGACGGCACCCACACCGGGCACCGCCTCGCGATCGCCGAGTCCGTCCTCGCCCCGCACACCCAGGGGCCGCCGCAGCACCGCCACGCCGAACACGACGAGGGCTTCTACGTCCTCTCCGGCACCGTCCGCTTCACCGTCGGCGACGAGCACCACGACGCCACCACGGGCACCCTCGTGATGGTTCCCCCCGGCACCCCCCACACCTTCGCCAACCTGACCGACCAGCCCGCCGTCATGCTCAGCACCTTCACCCCCGACCTGTACGTGGGCTACTTCCGCGACCTGCACAAGACGCTCGCCGACGGCAGCCCGCTGACCCCGCAGGCCAACATCGACACGATGGGCCGCTACGCGACCGAGCCGGCCACCGGACGGTGACCGGGCGGCGTCCGCGCTCTCATCTGCCGGAATAAGCCCCACCTCCACCTGATTCCGGTCATTTCGGGGTGTGGGTGCCGGGAGCGCCTTGTGACCCCGGGCCCCGCGTGAGGGAATGCCGCGACGTTGTCGCCTCCTGGACGAGGAGTTGTGAACGTGTCTTCCCGATTACGCGCGGCGCAGCAGGGAACGGGCAAAGTGATCCGGCGGGGCGCGGTGGCGGCGGCCGCCGCCGTCCTCGCCCTGACCGGGGCGGTGATCGGCACCGCCGGCACCGCACAGGCCGCCGCAGCGGTCTGCGACGGGACCAGGGTCGACACCCTGGAGTTCGCGACCGGCTACACCTACCTCTACTACAACTCCGCGACGGGCCAGAACTGCGCGTTCACCGCGCCCAAGAGCGGCAGCGGCACCCCGCAGCTCATGGCCGTGGGCCTGTTCCGGGCCAGCGACAACAAGGGCGTCTGGGACAGCCGCAGCGACTACAGGTACTACGCCGGCCCCGTCCGCCTCGACGCCCGCGGCACCTGCGTCCTGTTCAACGGACAGGTCGCCTCCACGTCCGCCACCTCGGGCTGGGGCCACTGCGGCAACCGGACGGCGGGCGCCCGGTGAACGCGCTGCGGCGGCGCGCCGCATCGGCCGCCGGGGCGCTCGCCCTGACCGCCGCCGCGACCCTCGCGGCCACCGGCACGGCGCACGCCGTCGGCCCCGGCGTCTGCGGTGCGGGATACAACGTGGTCGAAACGCTCAACGTCGGCTCGCTGGGCAAGGTCTACCTCACGTGGAACGCCTCCACCGGCAAGAACTGCGCCGTCACCATCCGCAACAGCACGGGCCCCGCGGTGTGGATGGAAGTCTGGGTCACCCGCCTCGCCACGGGCGGCGGCGACGTCGACAACGGCTCCTACACCCAGTACGCGGGCCCGGTCTACATCGACGGCCGCAACAGCTGCATCGCCTTCGCCGGCACGATCGGCAGCGTGACCGTCACCAGCGAGCCCGGCCACTGCGGCTGACCGCCCCACCACCTCACCAGCAGCCCGCCCCGCCGGGGAGCGAACGGCTCCCCGGCATCCGGTGACCCCGCGCTCGTTCCGCACGGAATCAGCCGGGCCGCGCGTGGAGAAAAGGGCGGGCCTGAGGTTGGACGACCGGATGGAACGCACCGAGGCAGAGCTGTTCACCCTGAACGCGCACGACATGCCCATCCCCTTCCACCAGGGCCCCTGACGGCTCGGTGGCGGGGCTCCGGTCCGGCCCCGCGGTCCCGGGCCGGAGCCCCGAGGACCAGCCTTCCTCGCCAACCCATGCGCACCAGTGGGAAGTTGACCCACCCATCAGTAACATCCGACCGGCCAGTAGCACGCCCTCCGAGAAGCCACCCTCGAAAGGCCCTCCCGCATGCGCCGGACCTCCCGCTTCGCCCCCGTCGCCCTCGCCGTGGCGGCCCTCCTGCTCGGCGTCGTCCCGGCGCAGGCCCAGACCCGCCCCGACCGCACCCCCGACCGCGTCACGGTCGGGGACCGCACCTACATCGCCGACGGCCAGGGCCGCGCACTGCAGTGGCGCGGCTTCAACCTCGCCGACAAGAGCAGCCGGGGCGCGAACGCGTTCGCCGACATCCACGAGAGCGACCTCAGGGACATGTCCGCCCGCGGCTTCAACCTGGCCCGCCTGGCGTTCTTCTGGGACGACCTCGAACCCACCCCCGGCCACTACGACCGCGGCTACCTCGCCAAGATGCGCCGCATCCTCGACTGGGCCGACCGCTACCACGTCAAGGTCGTACTCGACGCCCACCAGGACGTGTACGGCCCGTACTTCGGCGCCCGCGGCATCCCCGGCTGGGCCACCCGCGACGACGGACTGCCGTTCACGCCGATACCCGACGACTGGTTCTCCCAGTACTTCGAGCCGTCCGTGCAGGCCGCCTTCGACCACCTGTACAAGGACACCGACCTCCGCGCCGCGCACGCCCGCATGTGGACGACGGTCGCCTCCTCCCTCGGCGGTCACCCCGCCCTGCTCGGCTACGACCTGATGAACGAGCCCTTCGCGAAGTTCCTGGAGGGCGAGGACCTCCCCGCCGCCGCGGCCCGCTTCGAGGCCGGCGAGCTCACCGAGATGTGGAACCGCCTGGCCCGCGCCATCCGCCTGGTCGACCGCACGTCGTGGGTCTTCGTCGAGCCCACCGTCATCGTCGGCCTCGGCGTCCCCACCCGCATGGGCCCCATCGACGACCCGCACGCCGCGTACGCACCGCACTTCTACGAGACCGGGATGGAAACCGGCGCCGACTACGACCCCGACGGCACGTTCGTCCGCGCCTACGAGGCCGCCATCGGCGACTACCCGACCCGCAACCGGATGCCGGTGATCGTCGGCGAATGGGGCGGAAACCCCTACGTGCCGCACGCCCGCCAGTTCGTCACCGACATGACGGCCGCCATGGACCGCTTCTCCAGCGGCTGGGCCTGGTGGCAGTGGTGCCGGGGCGGCGGCTACTGCTTCCTCGACCAGACGGGTGCGGTCAAGCCCAACGCCCGGCTCCTGATCCAGCCCTACGCACGGGCCGTCGCGGGAGACCCGCTCGGCTCCGCGTACGACCCGGCCACGCGCACCTACACCCTGACCTTCCGCACCCGCGCCAACGCCGGGGGGCCCACCCAGATCACCGTGCCCGAGGACACCTACCCGAACGGCTACCGCGTCACGGTCGAAGGCGGCAACGCCAGGTGGAACGGCCACGGCCGGACCGCCGCCGTGACCACCCACGACAGGACCGGAACCACGTACAAGGTCACGATCACCCCGTCCAGCTGACTGCCGGCGGGCGGCCGAGCCCGCCGGGGCCGGCCCGGGACAGGACCGCCCCCGACCGTGTCGGTCGCCCCTGCGCGGGCAAGCGCGCCCACATGACACCGAATACGAGCGCGGCGCTCGCCCAGGCCGCCGGATCCGGACCCGTGTGGCCGCACCTGCTGGTGACGGCCTTCGCCCTCGTCGTCCTGGTGGCCACCTTGACCAGGCACAGGTAGCCCTCCCGTGCTGTTCCCGGCGCGCTGATCCCGCGCAGCTCCTCCCCGGGTCGCTGAGGGAGGAGTGGAAGGCGTGTCCCCACTCCAGCCGCCCGGGCCCCCGCGCGAAAGCCGCTGCGCGAACGGATCCGCGCCGCCCGTCCTCGAAACGAAACGGCCCCGTCGGCCGGCTCAGGCCCCCGCGGGCCGGCCGGAGAGCAGTCGGGCCGCCTCGATCTCGGCCCACACCACCTTGCCCCGTTCATGGACCTCGGCGCCCCAGCGGTCGCAGAGGCGGTCGATGATGTGGAGCCCGTGGCCGCCGGGGGTGCCCGGCCGGGGCGAGGTCTGGCGGTGCGGCAACGCCGTGGAGCCGTCGTACGCCTCGATGCGGAGGGCTTCACCGCCGGTGAGGACCAGCTGGAGGCAGCCGCCCGCGTGCAGGCCGGCGTTGGTCACCAGCTCGGAGACGACGAGCAGGGTGTCCTCGGACGTCTCGGTCCCGTCCCACCCCCAGTCCCGCAGCGCCTGCCGCGCGAAGTCGCGGCCCTTCGCGACCTGGCCCCGGACGCCGGTCAGTGCCAGGAGCCGGCGCTGGCCGGCCGCGCCGGGCCGTGGTGGATGACCGGTCTGAGGTCCGCTGCTCTTCACTGTGGCTCACCCCCGCCGTTGGTACGGCTCTCTTCGCGTGGCGACCGCCCGCGTTCCGGCTTGTCCCGGCTCGCCGGCCACCTTCCGGTGACGTCGAGTGCCGGGACAGTTTACGGCGGCCGGGCTCTCAGACGTCGGCCATGTGCAGTCTCACCGTGAGGCCGGAGGGCGTGGAGCGGATCTCGACGAGGTCGCACAGCTGGTGGATCATCCACAGGCCCCGCCCGCCGTCGCTGGAGGCGAGCGGGGGACGGAAGCGGCCCGCGAGCGGGTCGGCCAGCCGGCCGCCGTCGCGGACCTCGGCCACGACGCCCCGGCCCCCCGGGGTCCGCCACAGCCGCAGGGTGCCCCGACCCCCGCCGTGCGCGAGGGAGTTGGCGGTGGCCTCGCCGATGGCGAGCAGCAGGTCGCCCCGGCGTTCCGGGGCGAGGGAGGACCCGTCGGCCCAAGCCCCGGCGAACTCGCGTACCCGGGCCAGGTCTCCGCCCGTGTACTCGAGGCCGACCGCACCCGGGCCCGGCTCGGGCAGCGGGGTGTCGCACGCGCCGCTCACCACGGACGGGTCCGTGTAGTCGGGGCTCGCCAGCACGCGCCCGCCCTCGATCAGCGTGGGGTGCGTACGGCGGGCGCCGTCGAGCACGCCGGGGGAGAGGGCGTCCACGTCGTACGGGCACAGCACGGTGGCGTCGCGGCCCGCGAAGGCGGTGTTGACGAGGGCTTCGTGGCGCCTGGCCTCCCGCACCTCGGCCGGCGTACGGCCCGGCCAGACCGGCCCGCCGACGATCCGGGCGGGCCGGCCCTCGTGCCGCCCGGCGAAATCCCGCAGGGCGGAGAGGATCCGGCCGGGATTGCGGCCCAGGCGCGCCATGTCCACGAACTCGACGCCCGCCCCGCCGCCGAGGACCTCCCGCAGCGGCCCGAGCCGGGGCCCGGGAACCGCCACCAGGACGGGTTCGTCCGCGGCGAGGGCGGCACGCACGAAACCGCCCACGCCGGACAGGTACTCGTCGGGACCGCGGCACAGGAGCGCGCGGTGGACGAAGGCCCCGGGGCCGCCGGCCGCGGGAACCGAGATCGTGCTGCGGCCTCCGGCGCGGCACGGCGGTACGGCTGTCAGGGCCACCAAGACTCCTAGGAACTGAGCATTCCGGCGCGCAGACGGGCCAGTGTGCGGGAGAGCAGCCGGGACACCTGCATCTGTGAGATGTGGAGCTCCGCGCCGATCTCGGCCTGCGTCTTCTCCTGCCCGAACCGCATGCTCAGGATCAGCCGTTCCCTCGGCTGCAACTCCCGCAGCAGCGGAGCGAGGGTGTGGAAGTCCTCGAAGAGCTCCATCGCGGGATCGCTCTCGCCGAGCTTCTCGGCCAGCGCGCGGGCGGGACGGCCCGTTCCCTGGGCCTCCTCGGCGTCGTCGGCGGTGTCGAGCGAGCCGCTGGTGTAGCCGTTCGCGGCGACCAGGCCGTCTATCACCTCCTCCTCGGACAGCCCGAGGTGCCCGGCGACCTCCTTGACGGTGGGGGCCCGGCGCAGGGTCTCCGTGAGGGACTCCTGGGCCTTGGCGAGTTCGGAGCGCATCTCCTGGAGGCGGCGCGGGACGTGCACGGCCCACGTGGTGTCGCGGAAGTGCCGCTTGATCTCACCGGTGATGTAGGGGAGCGCGAGCGTCGAGAACTCGACCTCGCGGTCAAGGTCGTAGCGGTCGATGGCCTTGATCAGGCCTATCGTGCCGACCTGGATGATGTCGTCCAGGTCGAGCCCGCCCCCGGCGACCCGGGTACGGAACCGGCGTGCGGCGTAGTGCACCAGGGAGAGGTTCATCTCGATCAGCGTGTTCCGGGCGTACTGGTAGTCCCGCGTGCCCTCCTCCAGGGAGCGCAGCTCCCGGAAGAAAAGCCGCGAGAGCTCCCGGGCGTCCGCGGGCGCGACCTCCCGGGCCCGCTCCACACGGGGCAGCGGCGATCCGGCGGACGGCGCCCCGCCCGCGGCCGGGGCGGGAGCCGGCGCCCGGTGGTCCGTCGCACGATCAGGGCTTACGACTGCTGCCGAACGAGGCATGGTGGCGGGTCCCTCCCTGTTGTCGATGGCTGCCGCCGCGCTCCTGCCCCCGGATCGGCGTCCTACGCACACCGAGACGTGGCGCCCGCCACACCGGCCCGCTCCACCGGGGGCCGTCGGCCCCCGGTGATCCACCGTGCATACTCCATTCCGGAACCCGTACAGGTGAGATCCGGGGAGGCGGACATGACCGGAGCAGGGGACGCGCCGGGCGGCAGCGTGGTCGGGGACGGCTACCGGGCCGGGCCCGGCTGGGTCGTCGAGACGCGCGGCGAGCTGGACCAGGACACCCTGCCCGCGCTGGAGGAAGCCCTGACGGCCGCCGCGGACCGGCACGCGATGGTGGTCCTGGACGCGAGTTCGGTCACCTTCGGCGACTCCTCGTTCCTCAACCTGCTGCTGCGCGTACACCGCCTGACGGTGCTTCGGATCGCCGCTCCGGGTGAACAGCTGCGCCGCCTGTTCGCCCTCACCGGAGCGGACACGGTCCTCTCGCTCCACCCCGGTGTCCAGGACGCCCTCGGCCCCTGACGCTCCCGGGCGCCCCGGGGGAGAGGGTTAGCCTTCACCCGTCAAGTACGGCGGAAGTGGGGTTGGCGATGGCTGAGCGGACCGGCGCGGTTGCACCGGGCGGAGCGTCGGTGGAACCGGGCGAGGGCGGCATCGCCGAATCGGAGCTGCGCCTGCTGCTGGAGGGGCTGACGGCCGTACGGGACGGGGACTTCCGTACGCGACTGCCCGATGCGGCGGAGGGTCTCCTCGGGGAGATCGCCACCGTCTTCAACGGGATGGTCAACCAGCTCTCCCAGTTCACCTCCGAGGTGACGAGGGTGGCCCGCGAGGTCGGCACGGAGGGCACGCTGGGTGGTCAGGCGGAGGTCCCCGGCGTCGGCGGAGCCTGGCTGGACCTCACTGATTCGGTCAATTTCATGGCCGGAAACCTCACCGACCAGGTGCGCAACATCGCCCAGGTGACCACTGCCGTCGCCCAGGGGGACCTCTCCCAGAAGATCACCGTGGACGCCCGGGGCGAGATCCTGGAGCTGAAGAACACCATCAACACGATGGTCGACCAGCTGTCCTCCTTCGCCGGCGAGGTCACCCGCATGGCCCGCGAGGTCGGCACCGAAGGACTGCTCGGCGGCCAGGCCGACGTCAAGGGCGTCTCCGGCACCTGGCGCGACCTCACCGATTCGGTCAACTTCATGGCCGGGAACCTCACCGCGCAGGTGCGCTCCATCGCCCAGGTCGCCACCGCCGTCGCCCAGGGAGACCTCTCCCAGAAGATCACCGTCACCGCGCGCGGCGAGATCCTGGAGCTGAAGACGACCATCAACACGATGGTCGACCAGCTGTCCGGGTTCGCCGACGAGGTGACCCGCGTGGCCCGCGAGGTCGGCACCGAGGGCAACCTCGGCGGCCAGGCCACCGTCCGCGGGGTGTCGGGGACCTGGAAGGACCTCACCGACAACGTCAACGTGATGGCGTCCAACCTGACGGGCCAGGTGCGCTCCATCGCCCAGGTCGCCACCGCCGTGGCCCGAGGCGACCTGTCGCAGAAGATCACCGTGGAGGCCAAGGGCGAGGTCGCGGTCCTCGCCGGGGTCATCAACACCATGGTGGACACCCTGTCCGCGTTCGCCGACGAGGTCACGCGCGTGGCCCGCGAGGTCGGCACCGAGGGCCGCCTCGGCGGCCAGGCACGCGTGCCCAACGTGGCGGGCACCTGGAAGGGCCTCACCGAGAACGTCAACGAGCTCGCCGGCAACCTCACCCGACAGGTGCGGGCCATCGCCGCCGTCACCAGCGCCGTCGCCGAGGGCGACCTCACCCGCTCCATCACCGTGGAAGCGCCCGGCGAGGTCGGCGACCTCAAGGACAACATCAACTCCATGGTCGGCTCACTGCGGGAGACCACCCGCGCCAACCAGGAGCAGGACTGGCTCAAGTCCAACCTCGCGCGGATCTCCGGCCTGATGCAGGGCCACCGCGACCTGGCGGTCGTCGCCGAACTCGTCATGGACGAGCTGACGCCGCTCGTCGCCGCCCAGTACGGCGCCTTCTACCTCGCGGAGGACACCCCCGACGGCACGGTGCTGACGCTCGTCGGCTCCTACGGCCGCTCCGCCGCCGACGGGGTCGCCGTCCGCTTCGCCCTCGGAGAGTCCCTCGTCGGACAGGCGGCCCGCAGCCACCGGACCATCACCACCGACCAGGTCCCCGCCGGCTACGTCATCTCCTCCGGCCTCGGCCACACCGCGCCCGGAAGCCTGATGATCCTGCCGATCGTCGTGGACGACCAGGTCCTCGGGGTGATCGAACTCGCCTCGTTCTCCGCGTTCACCCCCGTCCACCGCGACTTCCTCGGCCAGTTGCTGGAGACCATCGGCGTCAACGTCAACACCATCGTCGCCAACGCCCGCACCGACGAACTCCTCGGCGAGTCCCAGCGCCTGACCGCCGAACTCCAGGCGCGCTCCGCCGAACTCCAGGACCAGCAGGAGGAACTCCAGCGCTCCAACGCGGAACTGGAGGAGAAGGCCGCCCTGCTGGCCAGCCAGAACCGCGACATCGAAGCCAAGAACCTGCAGATCGAACACGCCCGGCAGGAACTGGAGGACCGTGCGCAGCAGTTGTCGCTGGCCTCCAAGTACAAGTCGGAGTTCCTCGCGAACATGAGCCACGAACTGCGCACCCCGCTCAACAGCCTGCTCATCCTCGCCCAGCTGCTCGCCCAGAACCCCACCCGCAACCTCACCGCGAAGCAGGTCGAGTACGCGGGCATCATCCACTCCGCAGGGTCCGACCTCCTCCAGCTGATCAACGACATCCTCGACCTCTCCAAGGTCGAGGCGGGCAAGATGGACATCCACCCCGAACGGGTCCACCTGCCGCAGCTGCTGGACTACGTCGAGGCCACCTTCCGGCCCATGACCACGCAGAAGAGCCTCGACTTCACCGTCACCACCGCCCCCGACGCCCCCGCCGACCTGCTGACCGACGACTCCCGGCTGCGCCAGGTCCTGCGCAACCTGCTGTCCAACGCGGTCAAGTTCACCGAGCGCGGCGGCGTCGAGCTGCGCATCGAACGGGCCACCGACGCCGAAGTCCCCGCCCGGCTGCTCCGCCGGGGGAGCGTGATGGCCTTCCGGGTCCGCGACACCGGCATCGGCATCCCCGAACAGCAGCTGGAATCCGTGTTCGGAGCCTTCCAGCAGGCCGACGGGACCACCAGCCGCAAGTACGGGGGCACCGGGCTCGGCCTCTCCATCACCCGTGAGATCGCCCAACTGCTGGGCGGCGCCGTGGCGGCGGAGAGCACCCCCGGCCAGGGCAGCACCTTCACCCTCTACCTTCCGGTCAGCCACGCCGAGTTCGAGGACGGCCCCGCCCTCCAGACCACCTCCCCCGTGCTCGATCCCGCCCCCGCCCGCCGCGGACTCCCCGACCAGCGGCGCGAAGGCGAGAGCGGGACCCCGGGCGGCCGGCAGCGCCAGGCCCGCCGCCTCCTCGTCATCGAGGAACGCCAGGGCGGCCTGCTCTCCCTCGTCGCCGCCAGCGCCGAACGCGAACTCGTACCCCTTCCGGCCTCCGGCCAGGAGCACGGCGGCGTCCAGGTGGTCGGCGCCACCAGCTCGCGCGAAGCAGCCGCGGTACTGGCCTCCGAGCCGTTCCACTGCGTCGTCCTCGAACTCGACATGCCCGGCGGCGAGGCCCTGCGGTTCCTCGACGCCCTCGACGGGGACCCGGCGCTCAGCACGCTGCCGGTCCTCGCGCACAGCAACCCCCGCCTGGGGCACGGCCGGGAAGACGCCCTGCGCGAGCGGGCTGGTTCCCACCGCGTCGAACTCCTCAGCAGCCTCGACGAACTCCGCGAACGCATCGTCCTGCACCTGTCCGCCGACCGGCCCGGCGAGCCGGGGCCCCACGCGGGGGCGCCGGCGCACAGCGCCGGGGAGAGCACCGCGCCCGACGGGGACCTCGCGGGACGCACCGTCCTCGTCGTCGACGACGACGCGCGCAACCTCTTCGCCCTCAGCGGCATCCTCGAACTCCACGGAGTGCGCGTGCTCCACGCCGAGGACGGCCGCAAGGGCATCGAGGCGCTCACCCGCAACTCCGGCATCGACCTCATCCTGATGGACGTGATGATGCCCGAGCTGGACGGCTACGCCGCGACCGAGGAGATCCGCCGCATGCCCGCCCACGCCGGCCTGCCCATCATCGCCGTCACCGCCAAGGCGATGCCCGGCGACCGGGAGAAGAGCCTGGCCGCCGGCGCCAGCGACTACGTCACCAAGCCCGTGGACGCCGACGACCTCATCGGCCGCGTCCGCCACTGGCTGACCGAACCCGGCCGCCGCGACGCGGGGCAGGCCGCCCGGTGACCCGCCCGCACACCGCCCGCACCCCCGAGGGGCGGGTCGGGGAAGCGCCGCCGCCCTCCCTGCCGAACCAGGCACCGCCCCCGCTCGGAAGGCTCGTCGCCACCGTCGAACGGCTGCGCCGAGAGGTACGCGAAGCCCACGCGGCGGCCGACGGCCGGGCCCTGGTCGAACTCGCCAAGGGCATCCTGATGGGGCGGCTCAACTGCACCCCGGCCGCGGCCGCCCGCCAGCTCGACGAACTGTGCTGCGAGGCCGGGCTCTCCCCCCTCGAACTCGCCGCCGACATCGTGAACCAGGCCGCCCGCGACCACGTCAGCGAGGTCGCGGCCGAGTTCGTCGAACGCACCGCCACCGCGCCGGCCACCGCACGGCCCTCCACCCTCTCGGTACGCCTGCGCACCGCCGAGAGCGGCGTCCTCGCCGCGGCCGCCGACACCCAGGCCGTCGCGGAATCCCTGCTCGCCAACGCCCTGACCCCGCTCGGGGCCGTCGCCGTCGCCGTGTGGGCCGCGGCCCCCGACGGCTCGCTCGCCCTCGCCGCCCACGCCGGATTCCCCGCCGAGGAAGCCTCCCGCTGGCGGCACGTACCCCCGGGCGTCGCCACCGTCCCCCGCCTCGCCCTGCGCGAACGCACCCCGGTGACCATCGCCGACCCGGGACACGAGGGCATCCCCTCGATCGGACACCTCCAATGGCCCGCGGGCGGCCGGATGGCAGTCCCCGCCGGCACCGGCGGGCGCGTACACGGCGTACTGGAAGTCTGCTGGCCGCAGCCCCTGCCCCCGCAGCCCCCGCAGATCCAGCGCCAGCTGGAAGCACTGGCCGAACTGTGCGCCCACACCCTCGACACGGCACCCCCGCCCGACGCGGCAGCACCGGAAGGACTGCTCCCCGACGTCTCGGAACTCATCGACCTCGCCGAGGGACTGCACGACCCCACGGTCATCCTGACCCCCGTCCTCGACACCGAGGGCCGACTGGCCGACTTCCGCATCCGCCACGCCAACAGCCGCTTCGCCGACCCCGCGGGACGCCCGCGCGCCGACGTCAACGGAGCACTGCTGCTGGAGGCCTACCCGATGGCCGGCGGCGACAGCGGCCTCTTCGACACCATCGAACGCGTCCACGCCACCGGCGAACCCTTCCGGGCCGAACGCGTCAGCCTCACCGCACTGGTCGACCAGATCCCGCTCACCTCGGTCGCCGACATCAGCGTGAGCCGGCACGGCGCCGCCGTCCTCCTCATCTGGCGGATCGAGGACGAGACCGCCCGGCTGGCCAACCTCCTCCAGCACGCCCAGCGGCTGGGCCGCATCGGCGGCTTCGAGGAGAACCTCGCCACCGGCGAGATCACCTGGAACTCCGAGCTCTACGCCCTGCACGGACTCCCGCCCACCGCACCCCCCGTACCCCTGCGCGACCTGCCCGACCACGCCCACCCCGACGACTCCGCGGCCCTCGGCCGCTTCCTGCGAGCCGTGCTGCGCTACCGGCGCCCCGCCTCCGTCAACCTGCGCCTGCGGCGCTCCGACGGCATCCTGCGCCACATCCGGGTCGTCGCCGAGCCCGTACTCGACGCGGCACAGCGGCTGCACGCCGTCCGCGGCGCGTACCAGGACATCTCCGCCCAGCACTGGACCGAGGTGGCCCTCGCCGCCACCCGGGACCAACTCGCCGTCACCGAGGCCGAATCGGCCGAACGGAACCGGCTCGCCCTCCAGCTCCAGCACGCCATCATGCCCCCGCACCACCACATCGAGGCGCCGGGACTGCGCGTCTCCGTCCGCTACCGGCCGGCCGAGACGGAGTCCCTCGTCGGCGGCGACTGGTACGACACGCTGGTGCTGCCCTCGGGCCTGATCCTGCTCTCCGTCGGCGACGTCGCCGGACACGGCATCGAAGCCGCCACCGGCATGGTCGTCCTGCGCAACGCCCTGCGCGGCCTGGCCGTCACCGGCGCCGGCCCCGCCCAGCTGATGTCCTGGCTCAACACCGTCACCCACCACCTGACCAAACAGGTCACCGCGACCGCCGTGTGCGGCCTCTACGACCCCCGCACCCGCGTCATGCGCTGGGCCCGCGCCGGACACCTCCCGCCCGTACTCGTCAGGAAGGACGGGGCCCGGGCCTTCCCCCTCATCGACGGCCTGCTCCTCGGCGCGCTGCCCGACGTCACGTACGCCGAGGGGGAGATCCGTCTCGAACCGCAGGACACCCTGCTGATGTTCACGGACGGCCTGGTCGAGCGCCGGGACGCCTCCGTACAGGACTCCCTGGCCGACCTGCTGCACACCGCGGGGGCGGGAGCCGGAGCCGGAGACCTCGACGGCAGGCTCGACGCCCTGCTCACGGAGAGCTGGTCCGACACCGACGACGACACCTGCGTCATCGGCGTGCAGGTCGACTGACCCCGCCGGCGGCACGCTCGACGCGCGTGGGGTTTGCGGGGGCCGATCGCGGACACACGCGCCGGTGACGGCGGCACGTCTCGCCGGACCGGCGGCCGACGCGGCCGGCGACCGCGGGCGACCCCCGTTCCTCCGGGCGGCCGCCCGTGGGCCGTCGTCACGGCACCGGTCCGTCGTCCCGCCGCAGGCCCGGCCGCCCGGCCGCGTCGACGCCTCCCCGCGCACGCGGCCAGGCCAGGCCCCCGGCGCCCGCTGACCACACAGCGGCCCCCGGGCCCGCCGGCGGGACGGCGCCCGACGCTCGAAGCCCGGCGCGGGCGTCTGCTGAGGGGGAGGAGACGCTCACGACCGGGCCCGGCGGCCGGAAGGCCGCTCACCTGGCCGACCGCCCTTCCAGCGTAGCCGCGCCGCCCCGCAGCACGCGCGGCGCGCGCCGGTCACGTGCTGTGACGGGCGCTCGCCGCGGCGAGCGTGGAGCGCTCCACGGCATCGAGGGCGACCGCGAGCAGCGCCGGGCGGAGGTCCAGCGCCCGGCGCAGCGCGTCGTCGCCGATGGACAGGGTGCCCAGGTGGACGCCGCCGGACAGGACGCACACCACGGCGGCGCCGACCCGCACGATGTCGGTCTTCAGATCGGGAGCGGGCAGGGGCAGGTTCGCCGGGTCGGTGCTCATGCGGCCGCCTCCTGGCCCCGGCACCGGCGCGCACACCGCGCGCGGCGGCGAGAGCCGCCGTACAGGTCCGTCGCACCCGTCGGCGAGGCCACCCCGGACGCAGCGGGGCCCATCCACCGTACGCCCCCACCGAAGCGACGGCACGGGCCGCCGTCCGCGATCACCTCCGGCACCGCCCGCAGCGACCGCGACCTGATCGATTGGCGCGGCGGCCATCCCACGACGACGCACCGTGCCGAGGCCGTGGGCGTGGTCGTGGCCGAACCGCCCGGGCAGGGCGCCGGGGCCCTCACGTCCGGTCGTCGAGCTCGTCCCGGAGCTCGTCGAAGGCGTCCCGGCGGTCCTTCTCCTCGCGCTCGCGCACCTTGTCGCAGGCCTCCGGACGGCGCTGCGGCGGACCGCCCTTGGGGGGCGGCGTTCCGGCCGTCCCCGGGGCAGCGGCGCCCGTCCGCGGCCGTCAGGCCTCCGGACGGTGTCCTCCGTACGAGGCCACGAGGGCGTCCGCGACGGCGCTCGCGTCGGCCTCGGCGACGTCCGCGGGGTACTCCGGCAGGAGGTCGTCCCAGACGGGCAGCCACGAGCCGAACAGCTGGGCCTGTCCCTCGGGCCGGGCGAAGAACCACACGTGGAGGTGTGCGGCGCCGTCCCCGATGCGGTAGACGTGGGCCCGTGAGACGTGCGGGAGCGCCTGGACGTGGCGGACGACGTGCGCGGTGAGCACGCCCAGTTCGCCGGCCAGCTCGTCGGGCAGGTCGGCCATGTCGTGGTGGTCTCGCGGGTACAGCATCAGCACCAGGGGCACGCCGACGCCGGGTATCCGGGCCAGCCGCCAGTGCTCGTCGAGCCAGACGCCCTCGTCGCGGGCGCGGCACTCGTCGCAGTCGGCAGGGTCTTCGCCGTGCCGCGGCCGTTCGGGCAGGACGGGCGGGCGGAGCGCGGAGACGCGTAGTCCGTCCGCCTCGAAGGGACTGATGTCCCAACCGGTCATCCGCGCCAGCGGAAGCCGGAGTTCGTCATCCGCGGCCGCACGTGCGTGGTCATAGAACTCATCGGGTCGCAATGCCATGATCGTAAGACTAGGGGCTGCCCGCGGATGACCGGACGGCCGCAGGGACCGCCGGGGCGTGGGCGTCTGCCAGGGCGGCCGCCACCGCGTCCACGAGCGGGTCGGGGGCGTCCGCGCGGCGGGCCAGCACCACGCGGCTCGGCGGATGGCCGTCTACCGGGACGAACGCGATGCCCGGGCGCGCGTGCCGGCGCGCGGCGCCGGCCGGCAGTATCCCGGTCACCCCGTCCCACACCACCGCGTGCAGGCATTCCTCGACGGACGCCACCACCGGGCCGGGAGTGTCCTCGTCGGCGGCGAGCCAGTACGCGCGCCACCGCGCGTCCGTCCCGGCCGGCAGCCGGAACCGCGGCCTCCCCGCGAGTTCGCCCACGTGCAGGCGCGACCGCGCGGCGAGCGCGTCGTCCGCGGGCAGCACCGCGACCAGGGGCTCCACGCCCAGCTGACGTACGGTCAGCCCTGCGGTGTCGAAGGGGAGACGGGTCAGCGCCAGGTCCGCCCGGCGCTCGCGCAGCCCGCCCGTGGGATCGGTCACGGGCGCCTCGCGCAGCCTGAGCCGCAGTCCGGGCCGTGTCTCGCGCAGCACGGCGAGGGCCGCGGGGCAGGAGTCCAGACCCGCGCCGGCGACGGTGCCCAGGACGACCTCGCGTACGGACTCCGCGGCCCGCACCCGCTCGCGGGCGCGCTCGGCCCGCGCCAGCAGGTCGCGCGCCTCCGGTAGCAGCACCTTTCCCGCCGGGGTCAGGCGCGCACCGGTCGGGATCCGGTCGAACAACCGGCACCCCAGGTCCGCCTCCAGATCGCGGATCCGGCGGCTGAGGGGCGGCTGGGCGATGTGCAGCCGCACGGCCGCGCGGCCGAAGTGGCCCTCCTCCGCGACCGCGACGAAACAGCGCAACGCCCTCAAGTCCATGACCGGCCACGATACCGACAACGGCACCGCCCCTACGGAACCGGTCTTGGACGCGGGGACGGGATCCGGGATGAGGTGGAGACGTCCCACCCACTCATCGACTTCCATCAGGAGCACCCGTGTACTCCCACCCCGACGACCTCCACCGCGCCCGCTCCGTCGGCGCCGCCGCCGCGCCCGAGTTCGCGGCCTGGCTCGCCTTCCAGAACGCGGTAGACCGCGAGGACGGCGCCGTCCCGCGCCGTTACCGCGAGCTGATCTCCGTGGCCGTGGCCCTCGTCACGCAGTGTGCGTACTGCCTCGACGTCCACACCGCGGCCGCCCGCAGGCACGGGGTCACCGCCGAGGAACTCGCCGAGACCGCGTTCGTCACCGCCTCCGTCCGGGCCGGCGGCACCCTCGCCCACGCCCTCCTCGCGGACCGCCTCTTCGAACAGCACGGCGGGCACGGCCACCACGGCCCCTCCGCCCCGTCCGAGAACGCCGTGTAGCCCGGCGGGGAGCGGAACTTCGCGACGTGTCAGAGGAGGTCCGCGGATCCTCGGGGACCGGGACGGAGCCCGGTGGTGCGCAGCAGGAGCAGGGCGGTGTCGTCGGTGTACCGGCCGGTGGGCCGGGCATGGCGGATGAGCCGGTCGACGAGCTGCTCCGGGTCCGCCCCGTGATGGCGGGCGAGGTGCTCGGCGAGGTCGGCGGCCATCCGGTCCGCATCGGTGCCGGGCACTTCCACGAGTCCGTCGGTGTACAGCACGAGGGTGCTGCCCGGGGGCAGCAGCAGTTCGGTGAGCGGGTAGTCCGTTCCCATGCCGATCCCGAGCAGCGGGGCGGGGTCGAGTCCGACGACGTGGCCGGGCTGACCGGGCCGGTGCAGGAGCGGCGGCGGATGGCCCGCGCTGGCGAGCGTGGCCCGGCCGCGGGCCAGGTCGATCCGGGCGTACAGGCAGGAGACGAGCAGGTCGGTGCCGAGGTCCACGAGCACCCGGTCGGTGCGGGTGAGGACTTGGTCCGGCGGGGCGTCGGCGGTGGCGCGGATGGCGGTGCGCACCTGGCCCATCAGGGCGGCGGCGGCCACGTTGTGGCCCTGGACGTCACCGATCACGGCGGCGACGGTGGTGGCGTCGAGCCGGATGACGTCGTAGAAGTCGCCACCGATGTCCATGCCATGGCTGGCGGGCAGGTAGCGGGCGGCCATGGTGAGGCCGGGCACGGCGGGCAGGCCGTGCGGCAGCAGCGATTCCTGCAGGCCCAGGGCGAGGCCGTGGGCGGCGTCGTAGAGCCGGGCCCGGTCCATCGCCTGGGCGATCAGGCCGGCCAGAGAGGTGAGCACCGCCCGCTCGTCGGCGGTGAAGGCGTGCGGCTGGTCGTAGGAGAGGATGCAGCAGCCGACGGGACGCCCGGAGACGAGCAGCGGCAGGAAGGCCCAGGCGCGTTTGCCGCTCATGAGCGGGGCCCGGGGGAACTCGCGGGCCAGCTCCTCCACGTCGGCGAAGAACGACGGGACGCCGGTGGACAGCACTCGTCCGGCCGGAGTGACGTCCGTGCTCAGGGGCAGCCCGTCGAGGCGGTCGATGACCTGCCGGTCGTAGCCGTGCCAGCCGGTGATCTTCAGGCGGCCGGCTTCGGCCGCCGAGAGGACCAGCCCGTTGGCGCCGAAGGCGGGCAGGATCTGGGAGGAGACCAGTTCGACGACGTCGCTGACGGCCACGGTCTCGGTGAGCGCGGACGCGAGGTGGAGGAGCTGGTAGAGGCGGCCGCTGTGGGCGGGCGGAGCGGGGGCGACCGCGGGCGGGGCCGGTTCGGGTCGGGTCGGTGCGGTTCGGGTCGGTTCCGCCGGGTCACCGGCGGGTGCGGGGGTGATGCGGACGCTGATGCCGCTGGCGTCGGGGTAGAGCTCGAAGCGCAGCCGGCGGTCCGGCGGGTGGCCGGCGCTGAACTCGACGGGCTCGCGGCTGATGACGGCGGTGCGGTAGCGGTCCTCGACGGCGGGCTGGTCCAGCCAGGGCAGGGACTGCCAGGGCCGGGTTCCCAGGAGCCGGTCCGCGGTCCGGCCGAGCAGGGCGGCCGCGACGCCGTTCAGGAAGGTGATCCGGCCCTCCAGGTCCAGGGCCAGCGTGCCCTCGGGCAGCCGCTCGGCGTAGTCCGCAGCCGCCTGCGGGGCCCGGCCCGCGTACGGGTGGGGCGTGCTGATCGCCACCCGTCGGGGCCGTTCGGGCGCCTCGGGCGGTTCGGTGGACCGGTCCAGCGCGTGCGCGATGCGGCCGGCCTCGGCGGTGATGTGGCCGAGCTCGCGGCGGGTGGCGCGTGCCGGGTGGGAGGCGGGCCACAGCAGGACGATGGCGCCCCAGCAGCGGGAGCGTCCGGTCAGCGGCGCGGCCGCGAGGGCGAAGCGGTACGGCAGGCTCGCCGCGACCCGGGGGTACGCGCGGGCCATGTCCTCCTGGGAGCCGACCCACACCAGCCGCTCCTCCCGGACGGCTTCGCAGACCGGGGCGTGGCTCGCGAGCGGGATGCGGTGCCAGGGCCAGGCAACCTCCTCGGGCAGACCGCACAGCACCGCGAGCGCGAGCGTCCGCGCGGCTGCGTCGAGCAGGTAGAGCACGCCCGCGGAGGCTCCGGTGCGCCGCACGGTGTCGGTCAGCGCGGTGCCTAGCGGCCCCGGCTCGCCGGGCCGCTCGCCGAAGCCGGGTACCGCACGTCGCATATCAGGACCATACGCCGTAACGCCGCCGGCGGAGTACTTGGAGAAGGGGGTCAGCCTCCGACGGCGGTGAGGTGGTAGGTCGTGTCGACCCAGAAGCCGCCGGTCGTGCCGCCCTTGATCTCCAGGACGTACTGGCCCGGGATCAGGGGTGAGGTGCCCGTCCAGATTCCCCACGCGAGGTGCGTGCGCAGTCCCACGGGGAAGGGCGGGGCGGTGAACTCGCGCAGTTCGAGGGGGGCGCCGTTGAGGAAGGCCTTCGCCTCGGCCACGTCGAGCTTCAGCGGCTTCCGGGAGTGCATCTTGGTGTGCTGGACGTTGAGCACGGGGAGGAACAGGGGCCGGTCGGACGGCACTTCGCAACGGCGGACCACGCGTCCGCCGTAGGTGCCGGCGAGGAACCAGAGGTCGTCGGGCTGCTGCCAGCCGGCGTGCTCGCCGGTCGTGTCGGAAACCGGGCTGCGGTCCTCGGGGGCGGACAGGGCCCACTGCCACCAGCGTGCGGCCAGGGCGCCACCCTCCCGGTCGCTGACCTGCCAGGATCCACCGTTCGTCGCCATGCCGTCCACGGCCCTCACCCTCCCCGGGAACTGTCGTGCTGTCCGACTGACCAGTCGGGTGAACCCTACGGTGCCCTGCCGGATGACGAACGAGGCGGGGGGCCACGGAGCCGGGCCAGGAGGAGCCGGCGGGGTTCACCGCCCCGGGGGAGCAGGGGCCGCGGGTGGCAGGATCAGAGGCGGCGGGCCGTCGACTGGCCCTGCGCGTAGGGGTCGGCCCCGGTGGTGTACGGGCCGCCGTGGCCGGCGAGGAGCTCGGTGATCCGATGCCATTCCGCCAGCGCCGCCCGAGTGGGCGCGTCGGCGTCGGCCGCGCTGCCGACGGCTTCCAGGGCACGGGCGAGCTCGGAAGCCGCCTGGTGGTGGGTCATGCCCTCGGCTTGCGCCCGTACGCGGTCGCGGGCCTCGGCCTCGCCGGGCGACGGCTCGTGGGGCTGGAGGGCCGCTTCGACGACGGCCTCGGTTTCTTCGGACATGGCACCTCTTTCCGTTGCCCGTGGACGCCCCTACCCCCCGGACGGGCCGGCAATCGCCCCGCCCCGCCGGTCCGGCCGGCCGCGTCCGGGCGGGCACCGGAGGCGGCCGGGCAGCCGGCCGCCCCTTCCGCCGTGCCGGTCAGGTGTGGAGGCGGCCGTTGGTGCCGTCGTGGCCGTCGGCGTGTTCGTCGTCGAACCAGTGGTCGCCGGCGGCGAGGTAGCGGAAGGAGTGGGCGCCGTGGGCGGGGAGGGCGACGGTGGCGGTGCGGGTGCCGTCCCCGCGCGGGGTGAGGGGGTGGGCGGAGGGGTTCCAGTGGTTGAAGTCGCCGACCACGCTGACCGGCCCGTCCGGGACGTCGTCGGGCAGGATGAAAGTGACCTTGGTGCGGCCCTTGAGCTGCTTGCGTTCGAGCAACGCGACCTCCGCGGGAGAAGACGGGAACGCCGCATCCTCGTCCCGAGGCCGTCTCCTGGGCCGCAGGCGCCTTGGGCGCCTGCGGCGGTCACCCGCCCGTGGACGGATCCGGCGGCCAGGTGGCGGCGGACGGCCGCGCGGGACGGCCCCGGCTCCCGGGCGGCGGATGCCCGCCGAGAAGGTGCGCGAGCACCGCTTCGGCGGTGTCCGCCGAGGTGCGCGGTGCGCTACAAGGGGGGATGGACGGCGGGACGGGAGGCGTGGTGGGTGTCGGGGACGAGCGGGTGCCGGGCGGTCCGGGACCGTGGTCGCGGCGGCCGGACCGCCGACGCGTGCTGGCGGTGGCCGCGGGTCTGGCCGGCGTCTGGCCGGCCGGGCCCGGGCACGCCGTGGCGGCTGCGCGTGGCGGGCGGCCCGCGACGGCCGGAGGCGGGCTTGACGTGTGGGCGGAGAACACCCTTCCCGGCGACCCCGGTTGGCGGATCGTGCGGCCCGGCGCCCCGCACGCCGTGGAGGGGTTCGCGAGCCGGACCAGCGTGCCGCCGGGGGAGCCGTTCGACCTGTACGTGTCGACACAGGCCGCTTCCTACACCGTCTCCGCCTACCGGATGGGCTGGTACGCGGGCGCACGGGCCCGGCTGGTGTGGCGTTCGGCCCCCGCGCCCGGCACCCGTCAGACGGCCCCAGTCGTCGAGGGCCACACCCGCACGGTGCGCGCCGACTGGCGGCCGTCGATGCGCGTGGACACGACGGGCTGGCCGGAAGGCTGCTACCTGCTGCGGCTGGACACCGCCGACGGGAGGGCCCAGAGGTTCGTTCCGGTCACCGTCCGCTCCAGCGGGACGGCGGGGCGCCTGGTCGTGGTGAACTCGGTCGCCACCTGGCAGGCGTACAACCGGTGGGGTGGCGCCGACCTCTACCGGGGCGGGACCGGGAAGAAGGACTCGCGTTCCCTGGCCGTCTCCTTCGACCGCCCCTACGCGGCACGCAACGGCGCCGGTCAGTTCCTGTTCTTCGAGGCCCCGCTCATCGCCCTCGCCGAACGCATGGGGCTGCCGCTGGCCTACGCGACCGGTGTGGACGTGGCCCGCGAGCCCGGCCTGCTGATCGGGGCGGCGGGCATCGTCTCGCCGGGGCACGACGAGTACTGGAGCCCGCCGCAGCGCCTGCACGTGATCCGGGCCCGCGACCGGGGCTCGAACCTGGCGGTCCTGGGCGCGAACTGCTGCTACCGGCGCGTCCGTTTCGAGCCCTCGGCCGTGGGCCCGGACCGGACGGTCGTCTGCTTCAAGGAGGACTACGGGGACGACCCCGGCTACCGCGCCGGCCTGCCGCCCACCAACGACTTCCGCCGGGCCCCGCTGCCGCAGCCGGAGAGCGAGCTGCACGGAATGATGTACGACGGCTACCCGGTGGACGCCCCGTACGTGGTGGCGGAGCCCTCGCACTGGCTGCTGGCGGGGACCGGAGCACGGTACGGGGACGCGTTCGCGCACCTGGTCGGCGTCGAGTACGACCGGGTGCACCCCGACTTTCCGGCACCCGGTCCGATCGACGTCATCGCGCGCTCGCCCGTGATCTGCAAGGGACGGCGCACACAGGCGGAGTCCGTCTACCTGACCCTGCCGTCGGGCGCGGGGGTCTTCGCGACCGGGACCATGAGGTGGGTGGAAGCCCTGGACGCGACCGGCGGGGAGCACAGGACCAACCACGGCATGGACGGGCGGACGGGAGCGTTCGCCAGAACGGTCACCGAGAACCTGCTGCGCGCCTTCAGCCATGGCCCGGCGGGTCTCACGCACCGGCCGCTCTGAAGCCCTCACCCACCCGCGGGCCGCGGACGCGCCGCGTGGCGGTGGCCGCCGCCGCTCACCGCCGCTTGGCGCACAGGGCCGCGTCCACCGCCCCCTGGAGGTGGCGCAGGCTGTCGCCCTCGGCCGCCCAGGTCGTGGTGTACACGGTCACGGTCCCGCGGCCGGCCGTGGCCCGGCCCCCGCCCACCGAGTTGCCGGGCAGGTCGCCGCCGTGGCCCCAGTAGACGCCGCCGCAGCTGAGCGGGATCGAGGCGACGCCGTAGCCGTAACGGCTGCCCGCCGGGTAGACGTCGCGCCCGCCGATGTCGGTGGTGTCCTGGGTCATCTGCCGCAGCGCCCAGCCGGGCAGGAGGCGGCCGCCGAACAGGCCGTCCCAGAAGGCGTTGAGGTCCTTGGGCGTGGACACGAGGCCGCCGGACGCGCCGAACTCGTAGCCGGGGAGCTCGGTCACGTCCACGCGGCCGGCCTCCGGGGCGGCCGGGTGGACGCCGTAGTTGCGGGCGTGCGGTCCGCGCAGGGACAGTTCGCCGGGTGCGGGCCAGTAGGTGTCGTCCAGGTGCAGCGGGCGCAGGATCGTGCGTTCGACGTACGTCCGGAAGCCGACCCCCGACGCCTTGTCGATCACCATCCCCAGTGCCAGGTAGTTGGTGTTGGAGTAGCCCCAGTCGGCGCCGGGCTCGAAGACCGGCTTCTCCTTGAGGGCGAGGGCCAGGTAGTCCTCGGGCGTGCCGGCCCGGGTCCAGTCGACCAGCGCGGTGTACTCCGGCAGCCCGCTGGTCTGCTTGAGCAACTGACGTACGGTGATGGGGCGTTCGGCGAGCTGCGGCACGTAGCGGCCGGCCCGGTCGTCGAGCCGGATCCGCCCGTCCGCCACCAGCCGCATCACGGCCGTCGCGGTGAACGCCTTGGTGTCGCTGGCCAGCCGGACCCGCCCCCGCTCATCGGGCATGGGCCGGCCCGTCTCCCGGTCCGCGACCCCGGCCGTCCGCGTCGTCCTGCCGTCGTACGCCAGCGCGCCCGGAACCCCGTCGCTGTTGACGAGCAGGTCCAGCTGCTGCTGCACCGGGTCGGCGGGCCGGGCCGCGGCCTCGGGGACGGACATCCCGATGACCGCCGTGGCGAGCAGAGCGGTGGTGGCGATCGACGTGCGGTACATGAGCATTCCCCCTGGTCGTCGGCCCGTCCGGGCCGGCCGTTCGCTTGACGACGACTCTTCCAGGGAACCGCCACAAGATCATTGCACCTGGCCCCCGAACGGCAGGGCAGTCAGCCCCCTTGACACATCGCGGCTCATCAGGGTGAGGCCCCCGGAGGCCGGTGCCCGGGGGTCCGGGGGCCGCGGCGGGGGAGGAGGCCCTGGTCGAGGGCCACGACCACGGCGTGGGTGCGGTCGCTGACGTCGAGTTTGGCGAAGACGCGCAGGAGGTGGGTCTTGACCGTGGCTTCGGCGATGACCAGGCGCCTGCCGATCTCGGCGTTCGAGAGGCCGTCGGCCACGGCTGCGAGGACCTCCTGCTCGCGAGCCGTCAGGACGACCGGGGCGGGGCGGCGCATACGGGCGACCAGGCGTTCGGCGACGCGCGGCGCCAGGACGGTTTCGCCGCGGGCCGCCGAGCGGACCGCCTCGGCGAGCTGGTCGGCGGTCGTGTCCTTGAGCAGATAGCCGATCGCGCCCGCCTCGACCGCCCGCTCGATCTCCACGTCGGTGTCGTAGGTGGTGAGGATCAGCACCCGGGTGGGGGCCGGGCCGGCGGCGATCGCCGCGGTGGCCGCGACGCCGTCCATGACCGGCATGCGCAGATCGACCAGGGCGACGTCCGGGGCCAGCCGGGCCACGAGTCCGACCGCCTCGCGGCCGTCGCCCGCCTCGCCCACGACCTCGATGTCCGTGACGGGGGCCAGGAGGGCGATCACCCCGGCGCGCATGACCGTGTGGTCGTCGACGACCACGACCCGGACGGGGCGCGCTCGACCGGTTCGCTGCTCGGGCACGTCAGCACCGTCCGTTCGTGGGGAGGCCGGCCAGGATCCGGGTGCCGTCGCCGACCGAGCCGGTCACCGTCAGCTCGCCGCCGAGTTCGGTGAGGCGTTTGCGCATGCCGTCCAGGCCGAACCCGCGGGCTTCGGCGACCACGAAGCCCCGTCCGTCGTCGGTGATTTCGAGCTCGATGGAGTCCGGCTGCCGGGCGAGGACCACGAGGACGGTGCTCGCGTCAGCGTGTTTGCGTACGTTGGCCAGGGACTCCTGGGTGCAGCGGAGCAGCGCGATCCGGGTCTGCTGGTCGCAGTCGACCTCCTCGGGGAGGTCCGCGTCCACCGCGATCCCGGTGTCCTGGGTGAAGCGTTCCAGGGTGCGGCGCAGGGTGGGGATCACGGAGCCCGGGGTCAGGCCGCCGTGCGGGGCGGAGCCGACGAGGACCCGGGCCTCGGAGAAGTTCTCGCGGGCGGTCCGCTCGATGGAGCGGAGCCGGCGCTCGGTGCCCTCGGGATCGCCGCCGAGGCCGGCCCGGGCCGCTTCCGCCAGGACGATGATCGAGGCGAAGCCCTGGGCGAGGGTGTCGTGGATCTCGCGTGCCATCCGCTCCCTTTCGTCGGCGGCGCCCTCGCGGCGGTGCGCCTCTGCCAGTTCCCGCTGGGTGAGGGACAGTTCCCGGGCCAGCGCCTCGGCGCGTGCCGCGGCGTCCACGAGTACGCGGTGCAGCAGCAGGCCGGCCACGACGGACACGAGGTAGCCGATGAGGGCCGCGGCGGCGTCCCCCGGCGATCCGGCCCAGAGGCTGACGCCCGCGGTGGCCACCAGGGCGCCGCCGCTGAGCAGCACGGCCGCCCGGGGCCCGCGGGACTGGAACCAGAACTGCGGGAGGGCCACGACGAAGAGGGCCCCGCCGCCCCCCGGCAGGGCCGCCATCGCCCCGAGGCCGAGGGCCAGCACCCCGAGGTAGAGCAGGGTGTGGGCCCGGGCCCGGTGGACGGCGGTGTAGGCGAGGGCCGCTCCCACCAGGGCCAGGGAGGCCGTCTTCGCAGGCCCCGAGTCGTTCCCCGTGGCGATGACCGGGGGGATCAGGCCCAGGAGCAGCCAGGCGGCCGTGTACCAGCGGTGGACGTCCCTCAGGGCCCGTCGGTCGCTCACGTGGTCAGCCTCATGTGGTCGTCCTCATGTGATCAGCGTACGGAGGCCGGCTGACGGTCCGTCCGCCCGGGGTGGACGGCGGGGAGCGCTCCTCGGGCCGGCCACCAGTTGGCCTCCCCGAGCAGCAGCATCAGGGAGGGCAGGACCAGGACGCGGATGACGAAGGCGTCCAGCAGCACCGCGGCGGCGAGGCTGAAGCCGATCTGCTTCATCTCGATCAGGTGCAGGGCGGCGAAGCTGGCGAAGACCGTCACCATGACCACGGCCGCGCTGGTGACCACGCCGGCCGAGGACGAGAGCCCGTCGAGGACCGCCTGCCGGGTGGGCGTGCCGTTCAGCCGGGCCTCCCGGATCCGGCTGATCACGAACACCTGGTAGTCCATCGACAGCCCGAAGAGGATGACGAAGAGGAACAGCGGCACGCGGGCGCCGATGGAGCCGGTGGAGGTGAAGTCGAGGATCCCCTCGGCCCATTCGTTCTGGAAGACCAGGACGAGCAGGCCCAGCGAGGCGAAGGCCGAGAGCAGGTTGAGCAGTACGCCGATCAGGCCGAGGACCACGGACCGGAAGGCCCGCACGGTCATGGCGAAGGTGACCAGCAGCAGCGCCCCGACGATCAGCGGAAGCTTCCGCTTCTGGTGGGCGGGGTAGTCGGCGTACCGGGCGACCTCACCGGTGACGGCGACCTCCGTCCCCGCGAGGGCCCCGACGGTGGCGGGCACCAGCTCGGTGCGCAGGAGCTCCAGGGAGGCCCCGGCCTCGGGGCTGCTGACGGAGTGCGGCACGGCCATCTCCAGCAGGGCGACGCGCCGGTCGTCGGAGACGCGCAGGACGGGGCGGCCGCCGATCGCCGGGTCCTGCGCGGCGGCCCGGTCGCCGAGTTCGCGCAGTGCCGCGGCGACGGCGTCGGCGCGGCCGGCGTCGGCGCGTACGACGACCTGGTGCATGGCCTTCAGGTCGGGGTAGGCCGCCATGAGCCGGTCGTAGGTCTTCATGGCGGGGATGGCGCGGGAGTGCGTCTCACGGCTCATCTCCGTGATGTTGATGTTCAGGACGGGCAGGGCGAGGGCGAGGAGGGCGAGGCCGGAGACGGCGAGGGTGGCGGCGGGGTGCCTGGCGACCGTGCGGAGGACGGCGGCGGTGATGCGCCCGCCACCGGTGTGCCTGCCCGTCCGCGGGCCGCGCCGGGTCCGCGCGGCGGACGGGGAACGGCGTACGGGCAGGCCGGCGGCCGCGCGGGCCGTGGCGGGCCGTTCCGCGCGCGCCCTGCGGCGTTCGGCGCGGTCGCCGAGCTTGGCGAGGACGGCGGGCAGGACGGTCAGCGAGCTGAGGACGGCGACGAGGGTGACGACGACGGCGCCGGTGGCGATGGAGGAGAAGATGACGTCGTCCGCGAGGTAGAGGGTGGCGCTGGACACGGCCACCGCGAGTCCGGAGACGACCACGGCCCGGCCCGAGGTGGCCGCCGCGATCTCCACGACCGCGCCGGTGGTCAGGCGCCCGCCGGCCCGGGCCCGTTCCTCGCGTTCCCGCTTGAGGTAGAAGAGGGTGTAGTCGACGCCGACGGCCAGTCCGATCAGCAGGATGACGTTGGTGCCCACCCCGGCGTCGGGGAAGACGTGCGAGGCGAGCGTCGACAGGCCGATCGCGGCGACGATCGAGGAGATCGCCAGCAGCAGCGGTACCACGGCCATCACCAGGGAGCCGAACACCAGCAGCAGGGTGACGAGGGTGACGGGCAGGGCGATGACCTCGGTGCGGGAGAGGTCGTCCCCGCGGAGCTCGTCGACACCCTTGCCGATGGACGGGCTGCCGACCTGCTCGACGGTCAGCCGCGGGTGGGCGGCCCGGACCTCGGCGGTCTGCGCGAGCAGGGCGTCGACGTGCTTCTTGCCGTCGAACTCGGCGCCCCTCATGGTGACGTCGACGCGCAGGGCGGTGCCGTCCGCGGCGGCGACCGGATCGGCGACCGACAGGACCTCCGGCAGCCGGCGCATCCGCACGCCCACGTCCCGTGCGGCGGCCTCGGCATCGGCCCGGTCGAGCCGGCCGAGGCCGGGCGCGGCCTGGATGAGCACGCGCTCGAGGGGCTTCTGCTGGAGCCCGCCGTCGGCTGCGAGGGCCTCGGCCCGGCCGGCCTCGCCGATCCGGAAGTCCTCCGAGGTGGCGGGGCGGGAGCCGAGGGCGACGCCGGCACCCAGGCAGAGGACGACGAAGAGGAGCCATCCGGTGATGGCCCGCCAGGGGTGCCGGGCGCTGTACCCGGCCATGCGTACGGTGAGGTTCTTCATGCCGCTCAGCCTCGCCGTCGGGGGCGCCGCGCCGACAGGACCGGCCGGTTGGACCCGTTGTCCACCGACCGGTGGACAACGCGGCGGGCCGGGCGCGGCCCCGCGCCGGAAGGCCGGGACGGCCCGGCCGCCGTATCGTCGGGGCGTCAGAGGAGTGCACGAGGCCGACGAAGTGAGGCGGATGCCATGGGCGTGCTCCAGATCGCACTGCAGGAGGGCTTCGGGGGCGAACACGTCGTCGTCGCCGTCGACGCGACCGTCGTCCTCGACGAACCCTCGGTGCACACCAGAACGCAGGTCGGCCTGGCCCGCTCCATCGAGGTCCCGGTACGCGACGGCGCCGTCACGGTCGAGGTCTCGGTCCAGGGAGGGCCGCGGGAGAGCCTGGAGATCGACACCACCGTCACCAAGGCGGTCCTGGTGGACCTCGACGCCGACGGCCGCCTCACCGTCCGCGCGAGCGCGGACCTCCCCCGGTTCATGTGACCTGCGGGTCCCCGGCCGGGCGCTCCGCGAACGGGCCCGATCGGACGCGGCCGGATTGCGCCCCGAGGTGGTGACACTTCCACTTGAAGGGTCAGGCCTTCCCGTGGCAGGGGTGTGAGCCCGGCGGCACGACCCGGACGGAGCACCCCTCCGCCGCCGGTCCGCCGGCCGACCCCGTCTCAACCAGGCATCCCGCCCGTCGCAGCGCCCCGCGCTGATGTGGCCAGGACCTGACGACGGCACAGGCCGTACGTCCGCAGACCGCGCGCCACGCGGCCCCGAAGCGGCCGGACACCCACCCCTTCCGCTGCACCACCACGCCCGGGCGACGGAGCCCCGGCTGAGGAGAGGCCGGCATGACCACGCAGAAGCACCACCCGCAGAGCGGGCTCGACGAGCTCGTCCGAGCCGTCGTCGAGGAGATCTCCCGCCTCACCCATGACGGCCGGGCCGGCGCCGGGCAACGCTCGGGCCCGTACGCCGAGCCCGCCCGGGGCAGCTGGGAGGTGGCGTCCGGCGCCCGGCAGGAGGCGGCGGCCGCGGCCCTCCTGGTCCAGCGCAGCGGCGTGTACGTCCGCACCGACCTCCCCGTCCCCACCCCGGACCCGGACGGCACGCAGGGCGTGCACAATGCGCAGACGACGCCGGCGACGCTCATGCCCGACGCGGGGCCGACCGGTACGGCCATGCCCGCGGGCGCCCTTCCCGACGAGACGGCCACCGCGTACCGGCATCCTCAGACGGGGCAGCCCGCGGCCGAGACGTTCGCGCCCGGCGCCGCCCTCGACCTGTTCGAGGAACTCCGCGTCGACGTGGACGGGCCGGCCCCCACGATGACCGTCTCGGGCCGCATCTGGCGGCTCCTCACCGGCGGTCTCACCTGGATCGCCAAGGTGACCAAACAGCCGGACGGCTCGTACGCCGGCCCGATCGGCTACCACGACGGCAACGAATCCCTGCGCCCCGCCACCTCGATCCGCGTACGGCTCACCGGCAACCCGCCGCTTCAGCCGCTCGCGGCCCGGGTGACCTTCAGCCGGCCGGGCGCGGCCGACCTGGTCCTCGGCTACGCCTTCGCCCGGTCCGCGTTCCGCGAGGTCGGGATCGAGTTCGACCGCGTCGAGGGCGCCGAGCAGACGGACGCGTACGCCCTGCACGACCACCCGGTGCGGCCCCCCGGCCTCCCCGACATCACCCTCACCGTGGAGGACGCCTTCACCCGGCAGGGAATCAAGGTCAGCCGCACCCGCGGCAGCAACGTGATCCCGCGGTCGGCCTCCGTCAACGACAAGTGGTCCGACATCGAGATGCACGACGCGATGCAGCAGCACTGGTCCGAGTGGAAGCCCGGACCCGGCGGACAGGGCATCGCCCAGTGGCAGGTGTGGACCCTGTTCGCGGGCGTTCACGACGAGGGACGCAGCCTCGGCGGCATCATGTTCGACAGCATCGGCACCGCCCAGCGGCAGGGCTGCGCGATCTTCTCCGACTCGTTCATCTCCGAGCTGCCGCCGAACGACCCCGCCCCCGACGCGTTCGTCCGCCGGATGCGCTTCTGGACGGCCGTGCACGAGATCGGACACTGCTTCAACCTCGCGCACTCCTGGCAGAAGTCGCTCGGGGTCCCGTGGCTGCCGCTCGTCAACGAGCCCGGCGCCCGGAGCTTCATGAACTACCCGTTCCGGGTGCCCGGCGGGCCCCAGGCCTTCTTCGCCGACTTCCCGTACTTCTTCTCGGAGAACGAGCTGCGCTTCCTGCGGCACGCACCCGAGCGGTTCGTGGAGATGGGCAACATCCCCTGGTTCGACCACCACGCCTTCGAGCAGGCGCGCCACTACTCCGCCCCCGGCGCGCTGACGCTCTCGCTCCGCGTCAGCCGCGACCCCGACCACCAGGGCATGTACCGGTACGGCATGCTCGAACCGGTGATCGGGGAGCTGAAGCTCGCCAACACCTCCTCCGACCCGGTGATGGTCGACCGCAACAAGTTGACGGGCGACGACCTCGGCATCGTCATCCAGCGCGAGGGGGAGACCGAGGCCCGCGTGCACCGCCCCTACGTGAAGTACTGCACGCGCCCCGAACCCGTGGTGCTCCAGCCCGGCGAGGCACTGTACGGGCAGATCGCGCTCAGCTCCGGAATCGGCGGCTGGCAGATCTCCGAACCCGGCGCCTACCGCGTGTACGCCGCTCTGCGCACGGCCGCCGGCGGTGCCCCGGCCGGGCAGGTCATGGCCGAACCGCTCATGCTCCGGGTGGAACGCCCGGCCGACCGTGAGCAGGAGCGGCTGGCGGACGACGTCTTCACGGACTCGGTGGGACGCGTCCTCGCGCTGGGCGGAAGCCGGGTGCTGCACGGAGCCAACGACGTGCTGCGCGAGGTCGCGGACCGGATCCCGGACGCGGCCGTCGCCAAGCACGCCGCGGCGTGCCTGGCGCTGGCGGAGACCGTCCCGGGCAAGATCATGCGCGGCGGTGGTGCCGACGGGGCGGGTCCGCGCCTGGAACTCACGGTGCCCGACACGGAGTCG
Organism: Streptomyces sp. NBC_00158; assembly: GCF_045160885.1. Taxonomy (NCBI): domain Bacteria; kingdom Bacillati; phylum Actinomycetota; class Actinomycetes; order Kitasatosporales; family Streptomycetaceae; genus Streptomyces; species Streptomyces sp. NBC_00158. Next base: position 95,914 of record NZ_CP108161.1, on the reverse strand, counting down.
GGGCGGCAGCGTGCCGAGCAGGCGTACGGAGACCTGGACGCCGCGGCCGAGACCTTCGGCCACATCCGCCTGACCCGCAACGTCGCACACCTCGCCCGCTCGCTCGACCGGCAGGGCGAGGGCGAGCCGGCCACGCGGCTGATGAGCGGACTTGCCCGGACCCTGGAGAACCGCCGGGTCAAGCCGGCCGTGGTGAAGCGGGTCCGCAAGCTGGAACAGCAGCTCGCCGACGGCTGCCAGTAGCGGCGCCCGCACCCGGTACAGCCGCCCCGCCCCCTCCGGACGCTTCCGTGAGGGGACGGGACGGGGCGCGCAACGCCGCGGGGAACTCACGCCTCCTGCGCGGCGGTGCTCGCGGAGTCCAGGAAGGCGGCGATCCGGGACGCGCCGGTGCGCTCCAGCCACGTGCCGAAGTCCATCGCGACGGGGTGGATCTCCCGGGTGGCGTGGAGGTCGGCACGGTAGCCGTGCTCGTTGAGCCACTCGTTGGCGTAGGCGAAGTCCTCGCTCAGGGCCCGGATCGTGTCGATCGGGATCTGGACGTAGGGCAGCGGTATGCCGAGCGCCCGCCCGATGGCCTCGGCGATCCGGGCCGGCGTGAGTTCGTCCCCGGCCAGGGAGACCGCCCGGCCGATCCACTCCGCGGGCTGGGCGAACGCGAGCGCGGCGACGGCGCCGACGTCGTCGACGGCCATGATCTGCTGGGGGACCTCCGGCGCGAGCCCGGTGGACAGGGTCCCGTTCCGCAGCGCGTATCCGCCCGTGAAGTTCTCCATGAAGGACACCGGCCGCAGGATCGTCGCGGGCAGGCCGAGCGCGGCGACGTGCTGCTCGATCCGCCACTTGCTGACCAGGTTCACCGGCAGCTTCTCCTCGGGGTGCCGGTCCGATTCGGCGACCGAGGTGAAGACGAAGTGCCCGATGCCCGCGGCGTGCGCGGCCTCGGCGACGTTCATCCCCCAGCGCACCTCGTCGTCGGCGGTGAAGTCGGGCGCGGTGCCGGGTGAGCCGACGGTGGGCTGAACGCTGAACATGCCCCAGGCGCCCTCGGCCGCGGCGGTCAGGGAGCCGACGTCCTCCATCCGCGCCCGGACCACCTGTGCGCCGGCCCGCGCCAGCGCCGTGGCCCGCGGTCCGTCCGGGTCGCGCGTCAGTGCGCGCACCCGCCAGCCGTCGCGGAGCAGGTGACGTGTCACGGCCCTGCCCTGCTGGCCGGTCGCGCCCGCCACCACGACGGTCTTCGGTGTCAGCTTCACGGTCATCTCCATCACGTCCATGCGGAGGCGGAGCCGCCCCCTAAGTGGGGTGGCCCTCCGTTTCTTGTTCGCTACGATATGGAGTGCCACCCCGTTTATCAAGCCGTCAGGAGTGCCCGTGCCCAAGGACGCCGCAGCCCCGCCCGGTCGGCCGATGCGGGCCGACGCCCGCCGCAACGCCGAGAAGATCGTGGCCGCCGCCGGGGCCCTGATCGCCGAGCACGGCGCCGATGCCTCTCTGGAAGAGGTCGCCCGCCGTGCCGGAGTCGGCTCGGCCACCCTGCACCGCCACTTCCCCTCCCGGCAGGCGCTCCTGGAGGCGGTCTTCAAGGACCGGGTGAAGGCCCTCTGCGCGAAGGCGGACGACCTCCTCGCCGAACCCGACCCGGGCCGGGCGCTCTTCATCTGGCTCCACGCCGTCGGCGCGCACGCCGTGGCCAGCCGGGGCCTGGGGGCTTCCCTGATGCGGGACGGAGACGGAGACCCGGCGCTGGGCGAAACCTGCCACGACCTGGTCACCACCGCCGGTGACGCCCTCCTGGCACGGGCCCGGGCGGCAGACGCCGTGCGCGACGGAATCACCATCACCCAGCTGCTGAAGCTCGTCGGCGCCATCGCGCTGGCCACCGAACGGGAGACCGACGGCCCGGCCGAGGCGGACCGCCTGCTGTCGATCGCCATCGACGGCGTACGCACGCGCTGACCCCGGCCGCGAACGGGCCCGGGGTGCCGCCGGTCAGGAAGGGCGCCGGAGGGAATCGGTGAAGGCCGTGAGCAGGTTCGCGTACGCGTCCGGGTGCGTGACGTGCGGGATGTGCCCGGCCCCGGCGTACGTGTGCGTCTGCGCCCGGGGCAGCGCGCGGGCCAGCCGGGCGGTGATGGCCGCGAACCAGGGCGGGCTGTCGCTCCCCCCGGTCAGCAGCGCCGGCCCGGTGTAGCCGGAGAGCCGGTCGAGGTCGAGGTCGGCCCAGCCGGGGTCGGCCTGCTCGTCCGCGAAGGTGGGGGCGTTGGCCACGAACGTCTCGCGGACCCGGTCCGGCAACTGCTCCCAGGACCCGGGCCCGAGGGCGACCTCGTCCACGAACTGCCGCGCCCCCGCGACGGTCTCGCCCGCCCGCAGACGGCCCAGGACGGATTCGATCCCCTCCGCGGCAGCCGCGAGCAGCGGCCGCTGCTCGGCGTCGTCGGCCACGATGCCCATGAGCGGAGGCTCGTGGGCGATCAGGGCACGGAAGAGCCCGGGACGCCGGGCGGCCAGGCCGAGTGCCGTCGAGGCGCCGAAGGAGTTCCCCGCGACGTACGCCGGCGCGAACCCCAGGGTTTCCATCAGCGCCGCGAGGTCCTCCTCGTCCTCGAACCGGGATCCCGGCCCCGGCGGCCGCCCGCTCCGACTGTGCCCCCGCCGGTCGTAGACGAGGACCCGGTGCCGCAGCGCGAGGGCGTGCAGGACGGGAGCCCAGTTGTCGTGGTCGCCCCAGGAACCGTGCACCAGGACCAGCGGATCACCGTCCCCGCCCACCTCGTAGAACAGCTCGACGCCGTTCACCTCGACCTGGGACATGCTCCTCCTCCGTACCGGCCGGCGATGCCCGTGCCGGAGCTCATCTCGCCCGCCATGGGGATCGCGTAGAAGGCGGACGGCGGGGACAGGCCGAGTTCCCGGAAGTGCGCCGCCCAGTAGTCCGCGATGTTCCCGTAGGAGAAGCTCAGGTATTCGGAGAGCCCCGCGGGGGTGCCGGCGGGGATGTCCTGGGCGGCCTCCGGCCGACCGGTGGGCGTGGGCTGCGGCACCGGTGCCGGTGCCGCAGCGCCGGGTGTGACACCGGTCAGCGCGGCCGGCGCGGAGAGGGCCGCGCACCAGCCGACCGTGCGTTCGCCGTATCGCATGACCATCTCCCGACGATCGCCCCCAAGCTCCACCGTGCGCCCGGTCCGCGCGGGCGGCAACCCGTACGCCCGGTGCCCGCCCTTCCCGGCCAGGGGGCGAGGGCCGGCCTCCGCCGCGTCGTCAGCCGATCTCGATCCGGTCGTAGACCGGGGTGCCGTACTGGTTGAGCGTCACGTTCGAGAGGCGCTTCGAGAAGCCCGCGGTTCCGTCCTGGTACCAGAGCGGGACCACCGGCACCTGCTCGGCGAGGATCTTCTCGGCGTCCAGGAAGAGGCGGGTCGCCTCTTCGACGTCTGCCGCTTCCTGGGCCGCGTCGACGAGACCGTCGAAGCGCGTGTCGCTGAACATGCCGTCGTTGTCGGTGGCTCCTGTGTAGTAGAGGGGCTGGAGGAACTCCTGGATGTACGGGTAGTCGCCCTGCCAGCTCGACCGGAAGGGGCCGGGGACCCTGTGCTCGGTGACCTGGTTGCGGAACTCCACGAAGGTGCCGATCGGGTTGACGGTGCAGACCGGGCCCTCGCCGAGCACGTTGTTGATGCCGTTGCAGACGGCGTCCATCCATTCCCGGTGGGAGCCGGCGTCCACGTTCGAGGTCAGCGTCATCCTGCCGCCGGGCAGCCCGCCGCCCTCTTGAACGAGGCGTTTGGCCTCGGCGGGGTCGTACGTACAGGCCTTGCCGCACGCGTCCTTGGAGAACCCGCCCTTGGTGCCCAGGGCCGGGGAGGTCCAGTCCGTGGCCGGGGTGCGGGTGCCGTGGAAGATCTGCCGGGTGATCTCGTCGCGATCGATGGCCATGGCGATGCCCTTGCGGACCTTCTCCATGCCTTCCTTGTTCCACTGGGGGTCGTACATCGGGAAGACGAGGGTCGCGATGACGAGGGCCGGCCGGGTGATGTACCGGTCGCCCAGGTCCTTGTGCACCTGCTTCAGCTGCTGCGTGGGAATGTCGTCGACGAGGTCGAGGTTCCCCGCGAGCAGGTCCGTGTACGCGGTGTTGGCGTCGTTGTAGACCCTCAGGTCCACGCCGCCGTTCAGAGCCTTGTCCTCGCCGGGGTATCCGCTCCACCTGCGCAGCTTCAGCGCGGTGCCCTTGGCGTACGAGTCCACCGTGTACGGGCCGTTGCCGACGGGCTTGGCCAGCCAGCCGGCGTGATCCGTGAAGAAGGTCCTGGGCAGCGGGTAGAAGGTGTGGTGGCCGAGGGTCTGCGGCCAGGTGGCGTACTTCTTCTTGAGGGCGACCGTGAAGGTCCTGTCGTCCTTGACGACGAGGCCGGACATGCCCGTGGCCCTGGGATCGCCGGTGGCCGGGTGAACATCGTCGTAGCCGACGATGTTCGAGAAGTGGTACCCGTTCTTCTGCTTGTTGCGTACGTCGGCCGCGTAGTTCCAGGCGTCGACGAACGACCGTGACGTCACGGGTTCACCGTTGCTGAACTTCCAGCCGTCCTTGACGGTGACGGTGAAGTGCTGCCTGTCAGCCGTCTCGATCCTCTCGGCCAGCAGGTTCCTGGCCTCGCCGGTCTTCGGGTCGTACCGCCTGAGGCCCCGGAAGACCATGTCCAGGACCTTGCCGCCCTGCGATTCGTTGGTGTTTCCCGGCTCCAGGGGGTTCTGCGCATCACCCCAGGAGGAGCTGACGATGTCGGCGGCACCTCCGTCACCACCTCCGTCACCACCTCCGTCACCACCTCCGCCACCACCCGTCCCACCACCACACGCCGCCGCCGCGAGCGCGACGGCCATCACGCCCGCGGCCCACCTGACCTGGCCGGCTCCACGCATCGAGCACCTCCCGGGCTCCCACGACCCACCCGGGCCCAACTTCACCCCCCGAGGGGTCCGCCGCATCTCGAGTACGGCCGTTCGCGGCCGGGCTCCCGCGCTTTCACCCGCAGGAGCCCACGTCTTCCTCGTACTCAGGCCACACCGGTGGCCCTGAGGTCGGCGATCACCTCGCGGGCCGCCCGCGCGCCCGAGGCGAGGGCTCCCTGCAGCGACCCCGTCGCCCGGTGGTCTCCGCAGACGTAGCGGCCCGGGGCGAAGCGGGTGGTCCGGCTCAAGCGCAAGGGCGGGGGCATTGCGGGCAGGGCGCCGCGGACCGTCACGCGGTGCACCGGCTCCCAGGTGCCGGTGTCCGCGCCGTAGACCTCTGCGAGGGCGCTCAGCACGGCGGCCTCCTCCACCGGCCCGGGCACGCCGAGCACGGAGGTCGACACCAGGGCCCTGCCGTCACCGGAGTATCCGGGCTGGACCTCGGTGAGGACACAGGTGTTCAGGAACCTGCGGCGGGCGTCGACCAGCAGGGTGGGCTCGCGCAGCGGTGAGCGGTCGACGGCGTGGTAGAGCGTCGTGACGGTCCGGCCGGCGGACGGGGCGAGCCCGGGCAGCAGGCGCGCCGCGGCCCCGGCCCCGGTGGCGACGACGACGGCCCGCGCACGCAGCTCCCCCTCGGCGAGGGCCGCTCCCCGCGGTGTCAGCCGTGCGACGGGCGACGAGGTGCGCAGCACCCCGTGGGGCAGTCCGGCGGCGAGCTGCGCCGGTACGGCACCGATGCCGTCGCGCGGCAGGCAGAGGGTGCCGCGCAGCATGCTGCGCCAGACCAGATGGAAGAAGCGGGCCGAGGTTTCCAGGGAGTCCTCCAGGAAGACCCCGGCCAGGAAGGGCCGGAAGAACGTCTCCACGAACTCCTCTGAGAACCCGGCGTCGGCCAGCGCGGTGCGGGTGGTGACGTCAGGCCGGCCCCGGACGCGGGAGGCGGGTTCGAGCGCGGCGCGTGCCGACAGGACACCGAAGGCCAGCAGATCGCGCGGTCTGACGCGACCACCCGTGAGCAGGGCCATGCCGTCGCGCGGGCGCCGTGTCGGATCGGCGAGGCGGAGCCTGCCGCCGTCGGTGTGGACCAGCACACCCGGAGTGAACGGCCGCAGGAACAGGGCGGGCAGTTGGAGGCGGCGCCGCACCTGGGGGTAGGCGGTGTTGAACACCTGGAAGCCCCGGTCGGCGGTGAAGCCCGCGACGCGGTCGGTGCGGACGCGGCCGCCCACGGTCTCCTCCGCCTCCACCAGGCACACCGTCAGGCCGGCTCCGACGAGGTCGGATGCGCACGCCAGGCCGGCGGCTCCGGCGCCGACGACCGCCACGTCGTGCCCGTGGTCCCGCGTTCCGGCCATGAACGCCCTCACATTCCCGGCCCGACGAGGGCCGCTGCGACTGCTGCGGCTCCTGCCAGGCTACGCACGGGCACCTGTGCCGCGGGGCTGGACGCGCCGCGTCCGAGGCCGGCCCGGCGCACCGGCACCTCGGCGGAGGGGTCAGCGGCGTACCTCGACGAGCCGGCGGTTCATCTCGCTCAGGAAGCGCACCACGGTGTGCAGTTCTTCGGCGCTGAAGAGCTGCCGCGTCGCATCGGTGGACCCGGCCAGGGGGCGGAAGTACTCGCGGGCGGCCTCGCGGCCGGCCTGGGCGTAGTGGACGTGGACCACGCGCCGGTCGTCGGCGGCCCTGACCCGGCGGACGTGGCCCGCCTTCTCCAGCCGGTCCAGGCACGCCGTGACCGCGCCGGAGGTCAGGTTCATCCGGGAGCCGAGCCGTCCGGGCGTCATGGGGCCCCCGCCGTCCTCGTCGTGATCGGCGTCCAGGACCGCGATCAGCGCCTGCACGTCAGTGGGGTGCAGACCCTGGGAGTGGGCGAACTCCTGGGCGATCCGGTTGAACTCCGCGTTCATCCTCCTCAGCAGGACCGCGAAGGACTGCAACCCGATCGGGTCGTCGCACGGAAGTACGGGGGGAGGGGTGTCGGCACTGGGCATCTCCCCAGCATAAGATCTCTCGACAATTGAGATACTTCATCATTGAGTAATCGGAATCGGAGGGCCGCATGACACGCACCCCGCCCTGGGCCCGCTGGCTGGTGCCCGTGGTCCTGCTCGTCGTCTGGCTCGGCATCGGCGGGACGCTGGGCCCGTACGCCGGAAAGCTGGGCGAGGTGGCCACCAACGACCAGGCGGCGTTCCTCCCGCGGAGCGCCGAGTCCACCCGCGTGATCGAGGCCCGCAAGGCCTTCGAGAAGTCCGAGTCGATCCCCGCCGTCCTCATCTGGAAGGCCCCCGGAGGCGGTCGGACCGACGAGGCGCAGCAGCACGCGGCCGCGACGGCCGTCGCGGGCCTGGCCGGGCAGCCCGGCATCACCGGCCCGGCCTCGCCCGTACTGCGCTCCGCGGACGGCCGGGCGCTGCAGGCCGTCGTCCTCCTCGCGCCCGACCTCGGCGACGAGCTGCCGGCCGTCCTGGACGAGCTGCGCGCGGCGGCCCGGACGGCGGCGGGACTCACCGTGGAGATCGCCGGGCCGGCCGCCACGCGGGCCGACCTCGCGGACGCCTTCGGAGGGATCGACGGGCTGCTGCTCGGCGTCGCCCTGGGAGCCGTGCTGATCATCCTGCTGCTCGTCTACCGCAGCCTGCTCCTGCCAGTGATGATCATCATCAGTGCGGTGTTCGCCCTCGGTCTGGCCTGCGCGGTCGTCTACGCCCTGGCCGCCCGCGACATCGTGCGCGTCGACGGCCAGGTCCAGGGCATCCTCTCCATCCTGGTCATCGGCGCCGCCACCGACTACGCACTGCTCCTCGCCGCCCGGTTCCGGGAGGAACTCGCCGCCCGCGACGACCGGATGGCCGCGGCGGCGGCCGCCGTACGCCGCTCCGCCGGTGCGATCACCGCCAGCGCCGCGACCGTAGCCCTCGGGCTGCTCGCCCTCCTGGCCAGTGACCTGACCAACAACAGGGCGCTCGGGCCGGTCGGCGCCATCGGCATCGTCTGCGCCGTCCTCGCCGCGCTGACCTTCCTGCCCGCCGTACTCGTCCTGCTGGGCCGCGCCGCCTACTGGCCCGCCACCCCCGGACCGGCCGACGCCACCGCCGACGGGCACCGCGTCTGGCGCCGCATCGCGAGCGCCGTCGACCGCGGCCCGCGCCGCGTCTGGATCTCGACGGCCCTGCTGATGCTGGCCCTCGCCGCGTTCTCCCCGATGCTCTCCTCCAAGGGAGTCCCGCTGGACGAGATCTTCGTCAAGGACGCTCCCTCCGTGGCCGCCCAGCAGACCCTCGGCCGCCACTTCCCCGGCGGCTCCGGCCAGCCCGCCGTGATCATCGCGAACGCCGCCGCCGCACCCGCGGTCCGGGCCGCCGCCCAGCGGACTCCGGGCGTCGCATCGACCCAGCCGGTGACCGCCCCGGGGCGCCCCGGCGGCGGCGAGCCCCTCGTCGTGGAGGGCCGGGTCCGCATCGACGCCACCCTGAAGGCCGCGCCCGACAGCGACGCGGCCAAGTCCGCGGTACGCGAGCTGCGGACCCGGGTGCACGCCGTGGCCGGCGCCGACGCGATCGTCGGCGGCTACACGGCCCAGCAGTACGACACCGAACGGACCGCGGCCCGCGACCGCACCGTCATCGTCCCCGTCGTCCTGGCCGTCATCTGGCTCGTCCTCGTCCTGCTCCTGCGCTCCCTGCTCGTCCCGGTGCTCCTGGTGGCCACCGTCGCCCTGAACTTCCTCGCCACCCTCGGAGTCTGCGCACTCGTCTTCCGGCACCTGTTCGGGTTCAGCGGAACCGACGCGTCCGTCCCCCTGTACGGGTTCGTGTTCCTCGTCGCCCTCGGCGTCGACTACAACATCTTCCTGATGTCCCGGGTCCGGGAGGAGACGCTCACCCATGGAGTGCGCCGGGGAGTCCTGCGCGGCCTGACCACCACCGGCGGGGTGATCACCTCGGCCGGCGTCGTCCTCGCGGCCACGTTCGCCGCCCTCATGGTCATCCCGCTCGCCTTCCTGGTGCAGATCGCCTTCATCGTCGCCTTCGGCGTCCTCCTCGACACCCTCGTCGTCAGGTCGCTGCTGGTGCCCGCGCTGGTGATCGACATCGGCCCCCGCAGCTGGTGGCCCAGCTCCCTCGGACACCGGCCGGGGCCCCGCTGACGCCGGAGCACAGGGCCACCAGGCGGCCGGTGGGCCTGTCAGGGGGCCGTGCGACGATCCAGGCGTGATCGTTTCCCTGGAATCCCTGCTCCCCTCCGCCGGTACGCACACCTCGGCCACCTACGCCGACTGGGCCGCCGCCCACGATCCGGGCGCGGCCCACGCCGCGCGCGACCTGGTCGAGTTCATGAGCGCCGAGCTCGGCCGGTCCTACGGCAAGCCCGGCGGCTTTGTGGACACGATGGCGTACCGGGCGCGGCAGCTGCCCCCGGCGCACCTGCCGTGGTTCTGGGACACGGTGGGCCACCGGCTGATCGGGCACGGGAGCCGCCCGGGCGGGCGGGCCTACGCCGCGGCGCGCGCGGCCGAGACGGAGCACGGGCTGCCGGTGGATCCCGGCTACCGCCGGGCGAACGCACTGCTGTTCGCGGCGGGCGGGGCCATGCCGGCCAAGGAGTTCGGCGCCCACCAGCGGTTCCTCACCGCGACGCTGGACCCCGCCGACGCGCACACGGAGCTGGAGAAGTTCCTGACGGCGTGGGCCGGCTCGCGGGCCGACCTGCCCGCGGACCTGGTGCGACGGGTCCGGGCCTCCGCCAAGGCCGCCGGGCACGGGGACGAGGAGGTCGCGCGGATGACCGGCGCGATCCTGTCGGTCACCCGCAAGAAGTCCGTACCGGACGCCCTGCTGGACGCCGCGTGCGCGGTCCTGACGGCCCATCCGCCGACGGACGCGGTGTCCGCCGGACTGGTCGAGGTGTTCCCGGACGGGGCGACCGACGGCGGGCCGTGGCTGCGGCTGCTGAACGGCTGCGGCGCGGTCGCGGCGCTGGCCGACGGGCGGATCGTTCCGGACGGCGGACTGCACCGCTGGGCGGGGCACTTCGTGCACATGTACCAGTACACCCGGGCCGGCGGTGGCGGCGTCACACGGCAGCCGCTGCCCGCCGAATTCCTCGACCTGGTCGGCGTACTGGGGCCGAGGCTGCGGGCGGAGGGCAGCCCGGTGACGGCGCACACCACCCGCCACCACCACCAGGGCTTCGACGCGGACGTGCTGGACGCCCTGCTGGCGGCGGGCGTGACCGTCGTCGACCCCGGCCCTGAGACGCGGATGCGGTTCTGGGGCGAGCGCTCCCGGCGCGACCTGGCCGCCCTCGCCGCGCACCCGGACTTCGGCCCCAGGCTGGAGGGCACCGTGCACGAGCACCTGCGGCCGAACTGGCCGATGGCGCGCGTCCGCCGGGCCGGGACGGCCATCACCCTGCTGCCGGGCAACGAGGGCATCGCCCAGGAGGTCGCGGCCCGCGTGGGCAAGCTGGTCGACACCGTCGGCGGCGGGGGCATGGCCGGGGCCGAGGAGTCCCTCGCCGAGCTGGAGACCCTGCTGGACCGGCCCACGGTGACGGCGCTCGGCGGCATCGCCGAGGCCCTGGCCGCAACGGGCGCGGCCGGCGCGCTGCGGCGTTCGCTGGCCGCCGGCCTGCCCGAGGAACTGGCCTGGCCCGAGCTGGAGTCGGTGTACGACGGTTTCGCGTCGGCCGCGGACCCCGAGGAAACCGCAGGACCCCTGCCGGGTGTCGAGGGGGTCACCTCCACCTGGCCGGTCCTGACGGTCTTCGGACGGGACCGGGCCGTGGCCGTCGCCCCGGACGGGGTGCGCGGCTCCTGCCGCTTCACGGTGCCCGACGGCGCGACCATGTTCGCGGTCCACTACGTCGGCGGTTCCTTCCTGGTCAGCTGGACCCTCGAACCGAGGCCGTACTGCTGCGACACCGCCGTGTGGGCCGACCGGCCCGACGCGCCGTTCGAGCCGGAGCAGTCGAGAGGACTGGTGCCGTTCGGCGGCAGCCTGGACGGGGCGTACGGCTTCCAGTTCGAGACCGCCGACGGGCGAGGGCGCCACAGCGGGCAGCGGGCCCTGCGCCCCGGCGGCCACGAGGGCATCGACGGCGACGAGCTCCAGCTCGGCGACGGGGCCCGGATCTGGGTCAACGGCGTCTACAACGACCGGAAGTGGGAGGTGGTGGACCCGGCCACCGGCGAGCCGCAGGGCCCGCTGGACCTGCCGGACTTCCCGGGCCGCCCGGCCGGCGCCGACCCCGCCGCCGAGCCGTCCGAGACCGGGATGAGCGTCGCCGGGGAGGCCCTGCAACTGGCGCCGCTGCCCGACGGCCTCACCGGATCCCCCCTGGGCAGCCGGGACGGTCTGGTCGGCACCCGGATCCTCTTCCGCACCCGGCACCGCGGCAACGCACCCGACCACTACCTCGTGGAGAGCGTCGACGGCCGCAAGGCCCTGTTCGACATCGACCGGGCGGGGCAGGAGCCGTGGGGCCTGTGGGCACCGCCGGAGGGAGCGGCGCAGGACGTGGTGCTCGCCGAGGCGGAGACCCGGACGGGCGTACGCGCGTACGCGGCGGACGGGAGCCTGCTGTGGGAGCTGGACGGGCACGCCTCCCCCCGGCACCCGCGGGTGAAGCCGGTCCGCAAGGCCACCGCCTCGGGCGGCACGGCACTGCCGCCCGCCTTCTGGTACCTGCTGCGGACCCGGGACGCGGCCGGTTCCCGGGCGCTGCGGTCCGTGGGCCGTCAGACGGCGGAGGCACTGCTGGCGGCCGCCGGCACCGGAGCGGAGGCGCTGCGGGCCGCCGTGGCCCGGGAGTTGCCGGCCGTCACCGACCCGGTGCTGGCCGGGGCCGTGGCGGCGGTCGCCGCCCGGGCCCTGCGGGTGGAGGAGCGCCGGCTCGCCCTGCACCGCCGGGTGACCCTGCTCGCGCAGGCGCCGCCGGTCCTGCCGGGCCGGTCCGTGCCGGACGGCGAGCTGATGCCCGCGCTGTGCGGGCTGGTGTCCTACGGGCGGCAGGACGCCTGGCAGCGCACCGCGGACACCGCTCTGCCCGCGACGCTGAGCGCACTGGCCGCCGACGGCGCCTGCCTGGCGGGGACCGTCGTGGAGGAGGTGCGGCGGCTGTCTCCGCCGGCGCCGCCGCAGGACTGGTCGCAGCTGCTGGGCACGATCGACGCGGCGGCCTGGCGGGCGGCCGTGGCCCCGACCCCGGACGGGGAACGGGCCGCGCTGATCGCCCTGCTGGACACCTGGGCCGACCAGCCGCTCGCCCGGGAGGGCAGCCGGTGGTGGGCCGGCCGGGCGGCCGCCGAAGTCCTGGACGGGCTGCGTGCGGGCGGCACCGCGGTGGTGTCCGCCGCGGTGCGGCCCGGGGGCTCGGAGTGCTGGTTCGTGGCGGCCGCCGCCGGGGACGGGACGCACGACCCGGTCCCGGCGGCAGTTCCGCAGGCCCGGCGGGTCCGGGTGGAACGGGACGACGCGGCCCGGCTGCGGTCCCTGATCGCCGCGGTCGAGGAGCACGGCCCGCTCCCGGTGCCGGAGTCGGCGGCCGCCCGGTTCGCCGAACTGACCGGCGTGCGGCGGGCGGTGGCCCGGCTCGTGGTCGCCGGTCTCGTCGGCCGGTCCGACCGCGAGGAGCAGCGCTCCCTGGTGCGCAAGGCCCCGTACAAGGCGACGCCGCTGACCGCGGAGGCCTACGAGGGACTGCGCGCCCGGCTCGGCGGCGCGGGCCGCCGGGCCGTCCTGGCGGCGGCCCTGCCGGACGACCCGGCCGAGCTGTGGCGGCCCGGCGGGGTCCTGGCGGCGGTGGAGCGGATGGCCGCGGTGTGGCGGGACCTGCTGGGCGCGCTGCCCGCCGTCCACGACGAGGCGGCGGACGCCCTGGAAGACGCGCTCGGGCTGCCCGAGGTGTGGGCGCGGCGGCTCGCCGGCGGATACGGGGCGGCCGCGGACTCCACCGTGGAGGCGGCCGGCTGGGAGCTGGCGGCGACCCCGTACGGCATCGGGGTGGAAGTCCGGCCGGTACGCCCGGCCGGGCCGGAACTGCCGTACCGCACCCCGGTGGGCCTCGACCTCGGGGAGATCGCGAGCGCGCTGGTGTGGGCGTGGACGGACCGGCCCGCGGGCGATCCGGCGGTGGCCGGGGCGACGGCCCTGTACGAGCGGCTGCGGGCGGAGCTGGACCGCCCGGAGCTCCTGCTGCCGCTGGGCGGCGGACGCGTCAAGCAGACCTCGGCGGACATCGAGGAGCGGTTCGGGCCCGGACGGCTGCCGGTCGCCATGGACGCCCGCAAGGAGGAGGGGCCCGTCCCGGTGACCGCGTTCGACTCGGGGCCGCTGGTGGTGTGCGCGCCCGGAGGCGCCTCCTTCCTGCGGCCGGCGGCCGTCGCCGATCCCGAGGTGTGGGAGCGGGTGCGGGAGCTCACCGACCTGACCGAGGAACTGGACCGGGCGGCACCGCTGCTGGCCGGCGGCGGCCTGGAGCGCATGATGCGCAGGGCGGGCTCCGGGGCGGTGCCGGCCGGGGCGTACGAAGCCGACCCGCGGCGGTCCTGCCCCGAGCTGGTGGCCCGGACCGCGCGGCGGCTGGGAGCGGGCGCCGACGCGGCCGCGCTGTACCTCCAGCTGGCGACGCTGGCGGCGCCCACCGACCGGAACGTACGCCGCTGGAACGGCTGGACCACCAAACGGCACGCCGAGGTCCGGGCGGAGCTCCTCGGCACGGGCGCCGTCGTGGAGGCCAAGCGGGCACGGGCCGGCCGGACCCTGTTCCTGCCCGGGGAGTGGACGGAGCTCAAGGCTCCGCACCTGCCGCTGGAAACGGCGAAGCTGGCCTCGCACGAGGTGCGCCCGCTGTGGGGCAACAGCATCCGCTCGCCGTTCGGGCGCGTACTGCCGACCGCTCCGCTGCACGAGATGTTCGCCGCGGCATGGGAGCGCCTGCACCCCGAGGACGGTGACCCGCAGGACGGTGACCCGCAGGGCTGACGTCCGACCGCAGGCACAGGACAGTGCCGATTTCGGCGGGTTCTCGCCTGGGAGCGCCCGGACCGGCGGTGCGAGCCTGGTGGACGCGCCCATCCGTACGACGACGGAGTGAAAGCCATGAGCAAGCGCGCGCGGATCGGGGCCAGGTGTGCCGCCCTCACCCTCCTGCCCCTGACGGTCCTGATGGCGGCGGCGCCGGCACACGCCGGCACACGGGGCCTCTACAACGGCTTCGAGGAATCCGACATCGGCAAATGGGACCGCCTCGCCGGCGGCGACGGCCGGGCGGGCTTCGAGATCGGCACCGGTACCGCCCTGACCGGCCAGGGCAACGGCCGGCTCTCCGCCACCCGGGGATGGGCCCGCGAAGGCACCTGGGCCTCGTTCGAGGGGGCCTACCGCTACTGCACGGCCCGCGTCTACGTAAGGCCCGACCAGGACCTCCAGTTCGAACTCAGGGTCTGGACCCCTCAGGGCAAGAAGCTCATCAGCACCGCTCCCTGGCTCACCGCGGGCGACTACCGGCTCGTCCAGGTCGACTGGACGGGGGAAGGCGACAACAAGAACTTCGTCGAGGCCGTCCTCGGCGCGAACGGAACCCCGCGGGCCGTGCGCCTGGACGCCCTGACGGTCGTGTGCGCGGACGGGAGCAGGACCTCCTAGTGCTGTGACCGTGCCCGCGCATGGCGGTTCGGCCGGGCGCATCCGAGTGATCTCGTCCTTCCGCACAAGATCATTCCGATGCCGGGCGGACGTAGCCTTCGCATGGCGGTACGGGGGCCCAGGGCGGGAGCGCGTCCGGACCTCGACGGATGCGAAGGGGTCGGGGCATGGGCACGGTGGTGTCGTCGGACGGTACACCCATCTACTACGAACGCCACGGGGACACCGGGCCGGCGCTGGTCCTCGTCGGAGGCACCCTCATGACCCGGGCCCGGCACGCCCCCCTCGCCGACCTGCTGGCACGTGACTTCCGCGTCTACAACTACGACCGCCGCGGCCGCGGCGACAGCGGCGACAACCCCGAGTACGACGTGCGCCGGGAGATCGAGGACCTGGACGCCGTGATCGGCCGCGCGGGCGGGCCGGTGCTGCTCTTCGGCATGTCCTCCGGAGCCGTACTCGCCCTGGAGGCCGTGGCCGGGGGCAGCAGCGTCCGCGCCCTGGCCCTGTGCGAACCGCCGCTGGTCGTCGACGGCTCCCGCCCGCCGCTGCCCGCCGACTACGTGGAACGCCTGACGGCCTTGCTCGCCCGGGACGACCTGGACGGAGCCCTCACGTACTTCCTGACCGCGGGCCTGGCCCTGCCGCCGCAGGCCGCCGCCGGCCTGCGCAGCGGTCCCGCGTGGCCGGCCTGGCGGGCCGCCGCCCGGACCCTGCCCTACGACGGCTTGCTCATGCGGGACCTGATGACGGGCCGACCGCTGCCGTCCGACCGCTGGCGCACCGTGGCCCTTCCCGTCCTCGTCTGCCACGGTGGCGCGGGTGAGCCGTACATGGCCGGCGCCGCCGCACAGCTCGCCTCCCGCTCCGACGGCTTCACCCTCCACACCCTCCCGGGCCAGGACCACGCCGTAGAGCCCCACGCCCTCGCGGCCGCCCTCACCGCCTTCTTCACCGCAGCCCGGGGCTGAGCCGCCTCCTCGGTGACGGCCCCCGGCCGTGACCTGGCGGCTCAGCCGGCCAGACGGTCCCACAAGGAGCATCCGTGCGCGGAGTACGCGTCGACGGGACGGATCCCGCCCGGGCCCGGGGTCAGCGACTGCACCGACGGCCCGGGAAGTGACGAGGGGCGGAGCCCCGGCCAGTGTGGTGCGCCCGCGCTGTTGGGGTTGCCGGTGCGCGCGAACCTCGTCCAGTACCCGACCATCCGGTCCGACAGGACGGCCTGTTCACCGGTCAGCGGTCGCTCGGTGGCGAAGGAGGAGAACAGGAACGGCAGCTCGAACCCGTGCGCCGCACCGTAGGGGAAGCCGGGGTTCGCGGGCAGGCCGGCGAGGACGGGAGCGTCCGGGTCGTTGAACTCGTAGGCGTAGAGCGGCAGGTCCGGGGCGTGTGCCGCGATGGCCCGGCCGGCTGCCAGCGTGGTGCACGTGAAGGAACGGTCGGTCAGCGCCGCGGCCCAGGCCAGCGCGGGGGAGCCGTGACGTGCTGCCGGATACCGTGCCTCTACGGCCGCGGCCGCGGGCCCGAACGCGTCCACCAGACGGGCGCGGTAGTCACTCTCGGTGCGGATGGGGAACGCGGCGAGCGTCATGCCCACGAACATCCGCATCTCGTCGTGGTTGGTGCCCAGTACGACCGGCACGCGGTGGAAGCGTCCCGACGCCAACGCCGCGTCCGGCGCGGCCGGCAGCAGCCCGTTGCCGTAGGCGGGCCGGTTGAAGGACTGCATCAGCTGCGCGGTGGCCAGACGTGCGGTGCTCTGTCCGCGCAGGCACGCGAGCACCTCGTTGCCGCCGCCCTCGGTACAGCCCAGTTGCCGGGCGGCCTCCGCTCCGGCCGCCTGGACCTCGCTCTGCGGGGCGAACGGCTCGTACGCGGGCGTTCCCGGGGCGAGGGCGCCGCGCGGGAAGGACGTGAGGCAGGATCCGCTCTGCAGCACGGCGCGCTGGAAGAGCCCCGCGGCCGTCGGTGAGGTGAGGTGCGCACAGATGCTCAGCGCGCCCGCGGACTCGCCGAACAGGGTGACCCTGCCCGGATCGCCGCCGAAACGTTCGGCGTTGTCCCGCACCCAGCGCAGGGCGGCCTGCTGGTCGGCGAGGCCGAAGGGCGGCGCGGAGCCCAGCCCGGCATGGCCGAAGTAGCCGAAGACGCCCAGACGGTAGTTGACCGTCACGACGACGGCGTCACCCCGGACCGCCAGGCGTTCCGTGCCGTAGTCACTGCCGGAACCGCCGAGGAACGCGCCGCCGTGCATCCACACCAGCACGGGCCGGTGCTTCCCGGCCGGCTTCGTCGCGGGCACCGTGACGTTGAGGTAGAGGCAGTCCTCCGAGCCGACGACGGCGCCCGCATCCGTGGGTGCGCCCCCGCCCGCACCCGGTGCCGGCATCTGCACGCAGCGCTCGGCCGGCTTCGTCGCGTCGCGTACGCCCTGCCACGGGGCGGCGGGCGCCGGGGCCTGCCAGCGCAGCGGTCCGGTGGGCGGCGCGGCGTAGGGGAGGCCCGCGAAGGAGGTGTACGCGCCGCGCGACACCCCGCGTACCAGCCCCTGTTCGGTTCGCACGACGGTACCGCCCTGCCCCGCCGCGCCGTCAGGGGGACCGGGGCGGGCGACGGCGGGTGATGCGGCGGCCGTGAGCAGCGCAGCCGTGCACAGCAGGGGGAGGAGGACCGCGCGCAGTCCGGCCCTCCGGCCGGGACGCGTGGCTTTCGTGGTCGGGGACATGCACACCCACCAATCTCGGGTCGGGGACGGCGCGGGACGAGGAGGCCGCACGGTCGCACGCGGTGCGGCGGGGCGCCGTCGGTGATCAATACGCTAGGAGCTCCCGTGCGCTGGAGGTTCAAGAGCTGTGACGCAAGACACGTGGAGCATCGGTGAGCTCGCGGCCGGCACGGGCCTGCCCGTCAAGACGGTCCGCTACTACTCCGACAGCGGACTGCTGCCGGTGGCCGCCCGTAGCAGCGGCGGCCATCGCCGCTACGGCCCCGAGGCGTGGGAGCGGATACGGCTGATCAGACGCCTGCGGGCGCTGGACACCCCGATCGCGACCATCACCCGAGTGGTCACCGGTGAGCGCACGCTCGACGAACTGGTCTCCTCCGAGCTCGCAGCGGTGCAGGAACGCCTGACCGAACTGCGGTGGCGCGAAGCCAAGCTCAAGGCGCTGGACGACTGCGCGGGGGAGGAGCGACTGCGGAGGCTGGAGGTGCTCGCGCGCGTCCAGAACCTTCCGCAGGCGCGACGTACGCTCACCGACCACTGGTACCGGGAGCTGTCCGCGGCCATGCCTGCCCGCCGGCTCGACATCATGACCGCCATGCTGGCCCCCGATCCGCCGCAGGACCCCGCCCCCGCCACGGCCCTGGCCTACGCCGAGCTGCACCTGCTCATCGCCACGCCCGGCTTCACCCGCTGGACCCAGGACCACGACGAGGAGATGAGGGACGGCCCGGCCTTCTACGCGGAGATCGACGAAGCCGCGGCCCTGACGGTTTCCGCCCTCGCCCGAGGACTGCCGCCCGGACCGGGGTCCGCGGTGGACGCGTTCGTGTCGGCCCACGCCCGGGCACGCGGCGAGGCGGACACCCTCGCCTTCCGCGCCCACTTGCACGGGCTGGTGGCGCGGTCGTCGGGCTTCGACCCCCGCCTGGAGCGGTACTGGTCCCTGGTCGCCGCCGCCACGGGCGGCCGCGTCCTGAACATGACGGTGGCCCACCGATGGCTGACCGACGGCCTGGCGCTCTCGCTCACCGGCACCGCCCGGCCGTGAGGACACGCGCCGCCGGACGGCCGGGGTGACGGCCGGGGTCGAACGAGTGTCCCCCGCCGCGTCGGTCCGCACCCGCGCGACCGGTCCACGGAAGGCTGGCGCCATGCGGAAGCTGATCTACGGCATGAACCTGAGCCTGGACGGCTACATCGCCGCGCCCGGCGACGACATCGGCTGGAGCGTGCCGAGCGACGAGCTGTTCCGGTTCTGGTCCGACCAGTTGCAGGCGACCGACCTGTCGCTCTACGGCCGCAAGCTGTGGCAGACGATGAGCTCCTACTGGCCGACCGCCGACCGGCGGCCCGACACCACCCCGGCGGAGAACGAGTTCGCGCGCCGCTGGCGGGACATGTCGAAGGCGGTGTTCTCCTCGACGATCGACGAAGTCGACTGGAACACCCGGCTGGTCACCGGCGACGCGGTCGCCGAGATCACCCGGCTCAAGGCCGAGGACGGCGGTCCGATGGACATCGGCGGCGCGACGCTCGCCGCGGCGGCCATGCGGGCCGGGCTGATCGACGAGTACGTACTGGCCACCGCGCCGGTCCTGGTGGGCGGCGGCACGCCGTTCTTCACCGCCCTGGACAGCTGGGTGAACCTGAACCTGCTGGAGACGCGGACGTTCCCCTGCGGGGTGATCCTGGCCAGGTACGAGACGAAACGCTGAGACGGAGGCCGACACCCCGCCCGGCGACGTGCCCCCTCGGGCACAGGTGCCGGCGGAGAGGCGAGCGCGTCCCGGTCACCCGGCCCGTACACGGCGTCGGCCGCGCTGACCGGCCCCCGGCTCACTGCCAGTAGCTCCCCGGCCGAGGCGTCGCGACCACCTCGTTCGGCCACGTCTGCCGGACCCGTCCCAGCCGGTCACGCAGCTCGTCCACCCAACCGTCCCCCGGATCCAGGCCGACGCGGACCGAAACCCCGGACTCGCCGCCGTCGTCCACCGTGACGACGGGACGGGGCACCGAGAAGTGGCGGTCGATCTCGATCCGGATCTCGGTGTCGCCCATGGCCCTCCATCGGATGCCCTGCCCGTCGGAGAGCTCGTCCAGGGCTTCTGCCCAGTCGTCCATGGCATCCGGTGACAAGCACAGTCCGAGCCGCCCGCCGACGAAGCAACTGGTGGTGACGAGCTCGGCCTGAAGGCAATCGTTGTACGGCGTACCCCCGGGCTCCTTCCGCCCGACAACGCGTACCCGGACGCTGCTGTCCGGGTCGATCAGTCGGATCAGGTCCACCCCCTCGCCCTCGTCCACACTTCCTCCCGAACCTCCGGCGATCCCGATCATCATGCACGCCCCGCGAAACGGCTCCGGCCGGTGTTCCGGGGTGTGTCGGCACAGGCCCGCCGCCGGGCCCGCGACGAGCGGGGCGAAGCGTTCGCCCCCAGCGACCACCGGCGAGCACACTCACGAAGCCGTACCCCTTCCCGCCGTGCTCGCGGCGGCCCTCCCGACGGCCGGCGCCTCCCAGGAGGAGCTGCCCCGGCTGAGGACGCTGGCGGGCCAGTACCCCTGCCGTGCCCTCCACCTCCTCGACCAGACGCTGAGCCAACTCGGTTCGGCGTCGAGGCCGCGTGCCATGATCGGCGTATGAGCGAGTACTCCTGGCCCGGGGAGAACGGCTGGAGTCCGGCGCCCGATCCGGCCGCTCACTGATGCATCTCAGAACCGAGTTCGCAGTGCAGAAGCCCGTCCTCGACTCCTTCGCCGAGGTGAGGCGGCTGGCGAGGCAACTGCCTCAGTGCGGGCCACGGGGGTTTCGAGGACGCCTTCGCGGCGGCGAACGATACGGACGGGGGGCGAGATCCACTGGTCGAGCCTCCGGTGGCCGGACGCGCCCGAAGTGATGGCGGCGCCGGCCTCGCCGGCCTTGGCGTCGGCCGCGATGCGTCGGCGGCGCTCAGGCCCGGCCGCCGTTCCTCCTGGCTCGTGCGTCGCCGACCGCGTACGGCAGTCCGGGCAGGAGCAGGAGGGGAGCGGCCCACAACGGCAGCTCGAACAGGACCCTTTCGCCGGCCAGCCGGTCGAGGAGCGCAGCGGTCAGAGCGGCGGCGAGGGCGACGCCCCAGCTCCGGCGGATGCCGAGGCTGCCGCGCCGCATCTTCCAGGCGACGGTGACCGTGCCGAGTACCGCCCAGAGGGCGAGGTAGCCGGGGGTCACGTCCAGGCTGGTGGTCCACCGGACCGCGTACGCGAACAGCAGGACCCAGCCCGTGACGAAACACCCCAGGGACGCGGCACGCAGCACCCGGCGCGGCAACGGGGTGTGCGCCCGCGCCCACGCGGCGGCGAACGTACGGACGTTGCGGCCGACGACGTCCTGCCCCGTGCGGCCGGCCGCCTCCGCGTCCTCCAGGTGGGCGGACAGCTCGTCGAGCATCTCCCTCACGGAAGCGTCGTCGATTCCCCGGTACTCCCAGTTGCTGCGGCAGGCGGCGAGGATCTGCGCGTTGGTCATGGTGTGGTTTCCCCCGTGGGTTCCGTGGCGGTCAGGATGCGGCCCACCTGCCCGGCGAAGGCGAGCCAGTCGGCCCGGCCGCCGCTCAGCTCGGCCTGCCCCGCCCCGGTCAGCCGGTAGTACTTGCGCGGGGCGCCGCCGCTCGGGGACGGAGCGCGGTACGAGGAGATGAGCCCCGCCCGCTCCATCCGGGCGAGCAGCGGGTAGATGCTGCCGTCGCTGACCAGCTCCAGCCCGCCGGCCGCGAGGGCCTCGGTGAACTCGAAGCCGTACATGGGCCGTTCGGCGATCAGCGAGAGCAGGCACAGGTCGAGCACGCCGCGCAGGAGCTGGCTGCGCCGTTGGTCACCGGCTGCGGGCAGTCCCTTTGTCATGCGGTACAAGATAATCGGCAGTACCTTGCACCGCAAGAAAGCTGGGGGCCCAGGGAAACCCCGTCAGGGAAGGTCGCGCAGCCGCTGCACCTGGCGGGCCATGAGCTCGGCCGGGAACCCCATCGCCCCGCGCCGGAGCCCGCACCATGGTGAGGGTGGCCCGGGTGCCGGTGCCGGTGCCGTCGCCGCTGTGGACGTCGCGCCGGTGGACGTCGCGGCAGCCCCGCAGGGCCCCGCGGAGCCGGTCGAAGTCGGCGACGGCTGCCGCCGGGCCGGGTTCTCCTTGCTGCGGAACGTCTGGATCACGGTCGTGGGCCGCGGCCCCTCCCGGTACGGGTCGGCGAGCAGGACGCAGTCGGGATCGCCGACGGACGCGGGGGCCCGCTCCGGATCGCGTTCGTACACCTTCTTCTCGGTGGATCCGAGGCCGGCGCCGCCACCAGTAGCAGTCCCGCGACCGCCGGGCCTCGTCCGCCGTCTGCGCTGTTCATGGTTCCCCCTGGCGGATCTTGGCTTCGATGCGACATCAACGCCCCCGCGGCATCGGACGGCTCGGCTTCCCCCACAGCCGAGCCGACGCTCGGGTGACGTGCGGGTGATTTCGCGCCTCGGAGGCACCAGGAGGTTCCGTCGGCCCGGATCGGCCCGCGATCATTGTGACCCTGCCGGAAGCAGCACAAGAAGATGGGGGATCTCGTGAAGTTGTTCACTCGTCTGGCCGCGGTGGCCCTCACCGCGACGATCCTGTCCGCTCCCGCCGGCCCCGCGGCCGCAGCCGGATCGGCGGCCGACCAGCGGGTGCCGGCCTGCTCGGTGGTCTGGTTCGATCTGGGCGACACCCTGATCGACACCTCCGACCGGGACCACCTCAGGTACATGCCGGGGGCGCTGCGGTACCTGCGGCAGCTGCACCACACCGGGGTTCCGGTGGGCATCATCACCAACGTCCCGCCGAGCTGGGGCACGACCGATGCCGAACGAGCGGCGGCGACGATGAAGTACATCTCGGCGAGCTGGTCGGAGGCGGAGCCGTTCGTCTGGGAGTACTTCGGCGACCGGATCCTCACCCCGCGCGGCACCGAGGAGTACAAGCCGGCGCCGGTCCTGTTCCAGCGGGGCGTCGAGAAATCCGGCGGCTGCCGGGCGGTGTTCGAGGGCGAGAACCCCGACGAGGTCACCGCGGCCTCTGCGGCGGGGATGCGCGGCTACCAGATCGGCCGACGCGACCAGCCGGCCTACCTGCCGCTGTACCGGGTGCTGCTGCCGTTCCTCGACCAATAGCCGCCCAGCCGAGGCGGCGTCGAGCTGATCGGGCACCGCCCGGTGAACCCGGAGAAGTGCGTACGCCACCGCGAACCCGGTCGGGTACCGAGCCGGCAGACCACCCCCCGTACACCGCGACCCCGAGGCGCCCGCCCGCACCGACCCGGGCCCCACGCCCGGGGTCGGCCGCCGCGCCTCGCCACCCGTCCCGCGCGGAGCAGACTTACCGGGCCACCGGGACGCCGGGCGGCATCGAGGTGGGGTTGCCCACCCGTTCGGACCTATCGGGCCGGCGGCACCGGAGACCCGCCGACGGGCTCGCGGTCGCCGCGGCGGGTCAGGCGGTGCCACCAGTGGTGGCGGCGCGGGTGGACGGCCCGGCCCATCCGGCGGCCCAGGAGGAGGTATCCGAGCAATGCCCCAGCCGTGTTGAGGATGACGTCGTCCACGTCGAAGGCGCGCCCGGTGACCAGGGAGCCCTGGATCAGTTCGACGAGCGTCATCACCAGGGCCGTCACCGCCGCCACCCTCAGCAGCCCGCGCGCCTGCGGCAGGAGGACCGGGAGCAGCAGCCCGAAGGGAACGCCGAGCAGGACGTTCCCGCCGAGCTGCTTGCCGGCCTCCGCGACGGACGCCCCGTCGAGGTACGGGCCGATCGAAGCGCCCGGGCGGGTGTTGCTGTGCACCAGTGCCGCCGAAGCCGCCGAAGGCTCCAGGGTGACCTGTGCCAGGGCCAGGCTGAACAGCACCGTTCCGGCGAAGGCGGCCAACATCGCCAGTGCCCGCAGCACGGGCCGTGCGGGAGGCCGTACGGCCCGTGCTGCGGGCTCCCGCACCCTCCTCCCACGTTCCGTCCGCCGCATCCACTTCGCCCGGCGCACCGCGGCGAGCCTCCCGCGCACGTCCATCGACCGCTCCTCCCGTGGCCGGCTCCGTACCGTGCAGGCGCGTGTACCCCGCTCCACGACGCCGACACCCCTCTCCCGAGAGGCCACAACCACACGCTCGTGCACGGGAGCTGACGGGACGTCCGTTCCTGACGTGCTGCTGCCGGTCCCGACGTCCGGCGATCCGCCTGGTGGCGACAGCACAAGGGGCAGGCCCCTGGGCGGCCATCCGCGATCCCAGTAAGCTACCGCCGAGTAGTCAGGCTGCTTTCCCGCAAGGTCTACGCGAAGGAATGAGACATGCCCGCATCCGGATCCTCCGCTCGTCTGCTCAGCGGTCTGCTGTTGGCGGTCGGCGCGGCGCATTTCGCGGCGCCGAGGCAGTTCGACGCCATGGTGCCCCGCGCCCTGCCCGGCTCTCCCCGCATGTGGACGCAGGTGAGCGGGCTCGCAGAGATCGCGGTCGGCGCTGCGATCGCCGTGCCCCGCACACGACGGGCCGGCGCGCTGGCTGCGGCCGGACTCTTCGTCGCCGTGTTCCCCGCGAACGTGAAGATGGCCTACGACTGGCGCCACCGGCCCGCCCCGCTCCGGGCGGCGGCCCTGGCCCGCCTTCCGCTCCAGGCTCCGCTCGTTCTGTGGGCACTCCGGGTCCACCGCACCGACGGTCCGGCGCGCGGGACGGCTCGCTCCGCCGCGTGACCCGTGACTCGGCCGCGGTGCGCCTGCCGGACTCCGAACGGGACGCCCCGAAGCGCGGGCGGCGGGAGCCGAGCGGCTCAACATCGCCCCGTCCGAGGTCCCGTTCGAATGACACTGTCCGTGCTGGTGCCTCTCAAGGGGCAGCCCGGGCCGCACAGTCGTCGTATGCCGAGCAAAGTCGTCAGCGACCTCGTTCCCGTGTTGGCGGTGCCCATTCTCACGGCCGCGCTCGGCGGCCTGGGGCTGATGGTCAAGGACGTCCGAAGCAGGAGGGATGTCGAGCACCAGTGCAAGGCGCGGCTTGAGGTGGCCGCTCTGGAAGTCCAGTTCATTACGAACTGGATGCAAGTCAGGAAGGCGCTCGGGAACTCGGCCGGGGTCATGCAGGAGGCCGAAGACTGGCTTGACCGCTGCTATCGGTCGGCCGACGCGGTGGTCCGGGAAGTCGGCGGAAGGCCCCAGCTCTCGAAACTGCGCAGACTCCTCCTCCTGAAGCCCTTGGTAGGGCGGCCGGCCCAGACGTTGCGCGTCTTCTACTGGGGTGCGTTCCTCGCGTTGAACACACTGACGATTCTGGGGCTGCGCAAAGTCGTGCAGTGGATGACCCCCGGCGGGGAATCCGCGAACGGAGGCGAGATCTTCTACATCGCGGTCATCATCGCGGGATTTGCGTTCTTCACCGCGGGTATTCGCAAAACGGCACTCACCATGGATGATCAGGCCAGAAATCCTCGCCAGTTCCCCGAAAGCTGGCCGGCGAGAGCGGTCGCGGAGAACGAGCGAAAGGCCTGGGTCCGCCGGCTTTTCGTCCTGCTGACCGTCCTGGCCTTCCTGGCAGCCGGTCTGGCCCTCGTTTCCTACCTGTACGTGGTGTCGCGCCAGCACTGAGACGCGGACGAGCGCTGCACACGTGGACAGACGCAGGCGGTGACAGCGAACCCGCCTCGCGCGGACGGCACCCCACGGTGACGGATCCGTTTTCCCGGCGGGCACGGGGCAGCTCCCACGCCGTCCAGCTCTCTGCAGGCGGGGTCGGCGCGGGACTCCTCGCCGTGGGCGTCGCGGTGGCCCTCCTCCTCGTCGCGGCCGTCTGGTGGGGCATCCGCCGCCGTGCCGCGGAGCCGGGCCGGTGACGGCGACCCCGGGCGTCGCCGCGTCGGCGTAGGCGGCCCGCATCTCCAGCGGGTGCGGGCCCACCTACGCGTTCGCCCGGGCCGGGCCTCAGGCCTCGATGAAGACCGCCCTGAGGGTGTGGGCGGCGTCCATGGTCACGTTGACCTGCTCGTTCGGTCCGTACTGTCGGCCATCGTAGATCCAGGCCGCCAGGCGGTAGCCGGGGGCCGGGGTGGCGGTGACGGCGACGACCGTGCCCGGCTTGTAGGGGCCGTAGACGGCGGGGCGGACGCTGCCGCCGTCGGAGGCCTCCAGCGTGAGGGCGTGGCGGGTCCGGGGGATGGTGAGGGCGCGGTAGCCGGCCACGATGGGAGTGGTGAGGCGGGCGAGCTTGGCGTTGTCGTTGCTCTCGTTGCCGAGGGGCCGGCCGTAGACGCTCAGCTCCGGCGCGGAGTACACGTTCTCCGTGCGGCACGGCCGGCGGCAGGAGCTGGCGTACGCCATGAGGGAGGTGTGCTCCTCGTCGGACGTGATCCAGCCCGTCCCGTAAGGGGTGTTGAGATCGTTGACCCAGCTGCCGTCGGGGACCTGCTGGGACAGGGTCCGCCGGTCGTGGAACAGGCCGAGGTTGTGGCCGATCTCGTGACCGAGGTTGTACCAGCCGGTGAGCGAGTCGTAGTCGACGACCGAGAAGGCGAGGCTCTCGTCGAAGTTGCCGCGCACCGGAAGGCTGCCCTGCCCGGAGGACTGGCCCGGAACGCTGTTGACGACGGTGATCAGGTCCACGCCGTAGCGACGGCGCAGATCGGCGGCGGTGCTGCCCAGTTCGAGGTCCTGCGGGTTGCGCAGCTTGCTCCACATCACCGAAGAGGTGTTGTTGCCGGTGTAGCTGGTGTTGTAGGTGCCGATGATGTCGATGCTGGCCGGGACGCCACTGTCGGCGAGGGCCTCGTTCATCTTGCGCTCGGCCCAGTGGATGGTGTTGACGACCTGCTGCTCGCTGCCCGCCCGCTGGACGGCGAGGGGGGTGTATCCGGCGATGACGTCGATGACGGCCGGGTTCTGCGAGGTGGCCGCTGCCCGACCGGCGAGGGAGCGGCGTGGCGCGGTGCGCGCGGCCGGGTCCACCGCCAGCTCGTCGGGAGCGTGGTGCGGTTGCTTGGCCGGGTCCTCCTCCGTGATGCGGGCGCGCAGGGGACGGCCGGGCAGGGTCTCCAGGTGGTAGACGTGCTCCTTGAGGTCGGCGACGACCTCGACGACGGTGGTGTCGAGCAGGGTGCGGCCGGTGGAGCAGACGCCGCGCAGGGAGACGATGACGCTGGTGTCCGGCCTCCCCTTGACGTGGCCGGACCAGGTGCGGGTGCCCCCGTCGTCGTCGATGCCGTCCTCGACGGCAGTGAGGCGGACGTTGTCGAAGAAGTCGAAGGTCCATTCGCGGGGGGCGCCGAACGGGGCCGTGGTGCACAGCATCCGGAAGGCGTCGAGTGCGAGTGGGACGGTGCGGTCGCGGAGCACCTCCGCCCCGTCGCCGTCCGAGGGTGACGGGGCCCGGGTGACGGCAGGGGCGGCGGAGACACCGGTGGCGGAGGCGCTCGTCAGGGGCAGTGAGGCCAGGGCGGCCACGCAGAGCGCGAGCAGACGGGACCAGCGGGGAGGAGTCATGCTGCACACGAAGCCACAGGCGTCACCGCATATGCCGGATACGTGCCCGCTCGGAAGGGTGAGGTCACCCGACCGACACGTCCCACCCCCCGTGCACCGACCTGGGGGAGTGGGGCGGGGCCGGTGCAAGGGGGCAGCGCGTCCGAACGTCTATTGGCGGAGGGTGTCCTTGACGTCTCCTCGGCCGGGCGGGCCTTGCCCTTGGCCTGCTCGGCGTGCGCCTTGGCCTTCTCCTGCCCGAGGTGTTCCGGCGCCGGTGCGGGGTGTTGCCCGCGGTCTCTCAGCGGGCGTGGCGGTGGATTCCCCGCTGGCCGGGGATGTCGTCCAGCCGCGGGGCGGTGCGGCGGCGAGCGGCCCGGTGCCGCCGGCCGGGCACGGGGTTGCGGCGTGCGGGGACGGCGGGAGCCAGGGCCAGCAGGCCGATCAGGGCGGCGACCGCGACGAGGATGAGGGCGGTGACGAGGGTCATGTTCCTGCCTTCCGTCGGGTTCGAATGTCTGTAGTAACTCATTGTTACCG
The DNA here is from genome assembly GCF_045160885.1 of Streptomyces sp. NBC_00158. Classification (NCBI taxonomy): domain Bacteria; kingdom Bacillati; phylum Actinomycetota; class Actinomycetes; order Kitasatosporales; family Streptomycetaceae; genus Streptomyces; species Streptomyces sp. NBC_00158. The sequence continues at coordinate 68,546 of NZ_CP108161.1, read as the reverse complement.
GAATGAATGGCGTTAAACACGGCGGGTGATATCCGTTGCCGTGGTGGCGCGTCTGCCGTGATGTTGGGGAAGGACACGTCCACGCCGAGGGCCTGGTCCGGCGCGTTCCGGCCGGCCTGCGGGCACCGGCCCGCGGCCCACTTCCCGGACCAGGTCGTGGACCCTGGTGAGCGCCGTCCCATCGCCCCCGCATACGGCCGATACGCAGCTGAAACGTGATCGCAGGACGCTCGAAGGGCTCTTCTGACGCCCTGGAAGCGCGCCTCTCCGAGGCTGTGCCGGTACCGGATCACCGGCGTACGCGACATCGGAGGGCAATTGCCGTGCTGAGCACCCCGCACCGTTCCGAGGCCACCGGGGAAGAGGAGCCGCCCGGCCCGCTCCCGCCCCTTCCCGCCGGCCGCTCCCGCGCCCTCGTGCCCACCGGCCGCGGCCGGCCGGTCGCCGCCGGCGCGGTGTGCGCGGCCCTGGCGATGGCCCTGCACGCATGGATCCCGAACGGGGCCGTCAACCTCGGCAGCCTGTTCCAGACCTTCCTGCCCTGGGCCGGGCTGAGCGTCCCCGTCCTCCTCGTGGCGGCGGCGGTACGCCGCTCCCGGCTCGCGGCCGTCGCCGTCCTGGCCCCTGCGGTCGTCTGGGGCTGCCTGTTCGGCGGGACCCTGGTCGACAAGCGGTCCGAGCGGTCCGAGCGGTCCGAGCGGTCCGGCGGCGGGAACTTCACCGTCGTCAGTCACAACGTGGACGAGGAGAATCCCGATCCGGCGCGGACCGCGCGAGCGCTCGCCGCATCGGGCGCGGACGTACTGGCCCTGGAGGAGATGTCCTCGAAGGCCACGCCCGTCTACGAGCGCGAGCTCGCCGCCGGCTATCCGTACAGCTCCGACACCCTCGGCGTCAGACTGTGGAGCAAGCACCCGCTGAACGGCGTGGAAGCGGTGCCGATCATGCCGTGGACGCGTGCCGTACGGGCCACCGTCGAGACCCCGGGCGGCCCCGTCGCGGTCTTCGCCGCCCACCTCGCTTCGGTACGCGTGACCCCGGACGCCGGATTCACCACCGCCCGCCGCAATGACGCGGCCCGGAAGCTGGCCGCGGCCGTGCGGGCGGAGCCGCTCCCCCGGGTCGTCGTGATGGGCGACTTCAACGGGACGGCGGACGACTCGGCCCTGCGGCCGGTGACCTCCCTGCTGGCGTCCGCGCAGCGCGAGGCGGGTGCCGGCTTCGGCTTCACCTGGCCCGCCGCGTTCCCCGTGGTCCGCATCGACCAGATCCTGGTGAAGGGGATGAGCGCGACCTCCTCCTGGACCCTCCCCGCCACCGGCAGCGACCACCTCCCCGTCGCCGCCTCCCTCCGGCTGTGACTGCGACCGCGACTGCGACCGTGACTCCACCGCAGGTCCCACTGACTAGGATGAACTCCATAAATGTCCGTTTCTGAGCAGGTAGGTGGCGTGTCGGCACCCAGGGTCCCGGACCCCGTCAGCGTCCTCGTCGTCGAGGACGACGCCACCATCCGCCGCGCCGTACAGCTGTCCCTGGAGCGGTACGGCTATCAGGTCGCGGTGGCCGCGAACGGACTCGACGGCCTGGAGGCGTTCCGGGCCGACCGGTACGACCTGCTGATCCTGGACGTGATGCTGCCCGAGCTCGACGGCATCGGGCTGTGCCGCCGGATCCGCGAGGAGAGCCTGGTCCCCGTCCTGATGATGTCCGCGCGCGGGGACGCCCTCGACGTGGTGTCCGGACTGGAGGCGGGCGCCGACGACTACGTCGTCAAACCCGTCGACATCCCCGTCCTCGTCGCCCGCATCCGGACGCTGCTGCGCCGAGCCAGCTTCCGGCCCGCCGGACCGGCGCATCCCGCGGTCGTCTCCGCGGACGCCGGGACGGCCCCCGGGGAGCTGGTCTTCGGGGACCTGTCCGTGAACACCCTCGGTCTGGAGGTGCACCGGGGCGGACGGCCCGTTCCGCTGACCCCCACCGAGCTGCGGCTGCTGCTGGAGTTCGCGGCGGCTCCCGGCGCCGTGCTCGACCGCCGCCGTCTCCTGCGGGACGTGTGGGACTACGGCTGGGAGGGCGACACCCGGGTCGTGGACCTGTGCGTGCTGCGGCTGCGCAAGAAGATCGGAGCCGAGCGGATCGAGACCGTCCGGGGCTTCGGCTACAAACTCGTCCGCGGCTGACGGGCCGTCCGCACCCATGGCACTCCTGAACCCGCGCGCCCTGCGCTGGAAGATCGCCGCCCTGACCGCGGCCGCCTGCTGCGCGGTGGCCGCCGTGATCGGCGTCCTCGTCCACCAGGCGATGGCCGAACGGGGCGACCGCACCGGGAACGACCGCCTCTCCACGCGCCTGGCAGCCGCGGAGCGCGAGTACACCCGCACGGGCAGCGCGCCGCTCGACGTCGAAGTCCTCACTCCTGAACGGCTCGACGCACCGCTCGCACGGGCGCTGGCCGCCAAGGATCCGGCCGCACTGTACGCGACCTGGTACGACCGCAAACCCCCCAACTGGTACTGGATGTGGGCGGCCATGCCCGTCGAGGGCGGCCGGGTACTCGTCGCCCGGACGGACATGAGCTCCGAGGTACGCGGCCTCCAGCTCCTGGACCGCAGCATCGTCAAGGCCGTGCTCGCCGCCCTCCTGGTCGTCGTGCCGCTCGCGGCCCTGGCCACCGAACCGATGAACCGCAGGCTGCGCCGGGGATCCCGTACGGCCCGGGCCATCGCCGACGGCGACCTCGACGCCCGGATCGGACCGGACGGCCGGGCCCGTGACGAGATCACCGAGATGTCGGCGGCCGTGGACGAGATGGCCGCCGCCCTGCAGCACAAGCTGGAGGGCGAGCGCCGCTTCACCGCGGACGTCGCCCACGAGCTGCGCACCCCGCTGATGGGGTTGTCCACCGCCGCCGGGCTGCTCCCGGAGGGCGACGAGGTCGCCGAGCTCGTCCGGGACCGCGCCCGGGCCCTGAACGGGCTGGTCGAGGACCTCCTGGAGATCTCCCGGCTCGACGCCGGAGCCGAACGGGCCCGGACCGACGCGGTACCGCTGGGTGAACTGGTCGCCGACATCGTCCGCCGCACGGGGACGCCGACGGCCGTGGCGGTCCGTGCCACCAGGACCCTGGAGACCGACCCGCGCCGGGTGGAACGGATCGTGGTCAACCTCGTCACCAACGCCCACCGGCACGGTGCCGGCCCCGTCGAAGTCGCCGTGGAGGCCACCGCCACTGGCGCGCGGATCCTCGTACGGGACCACGGGCCCGGCTATCCCGCCGCGCTGCTCACGGAAGGCCCGCAGCGCTTTCGTACGGGAACCCCCGAGCGGGGGCGCGGGCACGGACTCGGGCTGACCATCGCGCTCGGGCAGGCGAAGGTCCTCGGCGCCAGGCTGACCTTCGCGAACGCTCCGGAGGGCGGCGCGGTCGCCACCCTCGACATGGACGGCGGACGCGTTCCGTCCGCCATCTGACACGGAACCGCAACACCCCTTCCCGGCGGCCCCGCACACCATGGTCGTCCTTCCGACGGCCTCGATCGCCGCCGCGATGCCGGGGTTTCCGCGCCGCCCCGAGCCGGCGCACGCCGGGCCCGCACGCGGAACCGTCCGCGTGCGGGCCCGACGCTCCCACCGGGGGTTCGCTCAGCGGCGCAGGCAGGCGACGTAGCCGGGGCCGGCCGGGTCGCGGTCCAGGGACTCCAGGGTCCACGGCGATTCGGCGACGGCGGCGGCCAGTTCGTCCGGCGTCGCGAACCAGTAGTCGAACCAGGGCGTCGTCGTGGCGCCGTCCCGCACCCGCAGGAGCAGCTGACCCCGGGCGCGCCCGCGCCGCAGGTTCCACGCGTGGTACTCGGCGTGGTCGGTGCCCCCGTCACCGGGGTCCAGGCCCGAGCCGATCAGCCGGGCGCCGGGACGGGCCACCGAGGCGAGTGCCGTCAGGACCGCGGATGCCTGCGCGGGGCCGCCGAGCAGGCCGAGGTTGTTGCCGAACAGGGCGATCGTGTCGAAGGTTCCGAGTCCCTCGGGCAGATCCGGCACCGAGCCGGTCACCGTATCGACGCCCCGCGCGCGCGAGATGCGCACCGCCCCGGGAGACGGTTCCAGCCCCACGACCTCCAGGCCACGGGCCAGCCAGGGAACGGAGTGCCGCCCCGCCCCGCTGCCCACGTCGAGGATCCGGCCAGAGGGCTGCTCCCATCCCCAGCGGTGCAGGGGCGTCCACTGCTCGGGCGCGGCGAAGTAGCGCGCGGCGTCATTGGCCTCGATCAGGCCGTCCTCGCGTTCGATCACCTCCACCGCCGACCAGGGCGCGGCGCCGGCGTCCCAGCAGCGGGCCAGGATGCGGCCGAAGGCGTCATCGATACGGGGTTGTCTTGGCCCGGAGTCCCGGGCCGGTTCTGTGTCCATGACCGCGATGCTGGCATCCGGACGCGGGGCCGCGCATACGCGAATACAGCGGAGCCCGCATCGGCGCGGCGGCCCGGCAGAACCATTCGACGGCGGGGCGTACGGCGAATTAACGCAAGCACAATATTTTACCGGTTCGTTGCCCGCCGATAATGAACCCCGGCCGACCGGCCGCCGTCCCCTCCGGGGCGGCGGCCAGGGCTCCGGGGGTGGCTACTGAAGCTTGGGCTGCACGTCGCCCCAGCCCCAGGAGGTGTCGGTCGGCACGCTGTCGGCCGAGGTCACGCGCCCCTGCCCGGGGTGGTTCGCCTGGTACGCCTCGACCGCGACCGGTGACAGCAGGGCGGCGACGGCGGCTGCGATGGTCAGTACGCGGGCAATGCGGTTCATGGGGCTTCTCCAAGGGATGTATTGGGCGAACGCGGTGCGAGGTAACTCGACAGCTCGCCGTGTTCCTGCTTTCGGGAGAAAGCTTTGTCGGCGCATATCCTGACCGCAATTGGCCACCCCCTTCAGCAAGGTGCGTGGCAGCAAGGCGAGGAGGGGACATCAATGGACATTAGCGATGAATACGGTCTATCGGCGGTCCCGGAAGGCTGGCGGCAGGCCGACACGGCCGTCTACGGGTGGGTCCTGGAGCACGGCCGGCTCGACGCCCCGGAGGTGGCGGCCGGCGTCGGTCTGCGGGAGGAGGAGGTGAGCGAAGCCCTCGCCCGGCTCACCGCCTCCCGGCTGATCCGGACCGACCCCCGCGAACCGGCCGTGGGCTTCGCCGTCTCGCCCGATGTCGCCCGCGCAGAGCTGGCCGCCCCCGTACGGTCCCGGATCCGCCAGGTCGAGGAGGAACTCGACCGGGCCCAGCAGGGGTTGGACCACTTCTCCGCCGAGTACCTGCGCCACGCCCAGCGCGGCAACGGCCAGTTCCGCCTGATCGGCAACATGCTGGAGGTCCGGGTCGTCCTCACCCGGGCATCCGAGCAGTGCGCGCGGGAGGTGCTGTCCAGCCAGCCCGGCGGCGGCAGCCGGATGATCGAGGCGATGGGGGAGGCGCTGGCCCGCGACCGGGCGATCCTGGAACGCGGCGTCCGGATGCGCACCCTCTACCACCACACCGCCCGCTTCCACGGCCCGAGCCAGGCGTACGTCGCCGCCGCCTCGGAGTTCGGTGCCCAGTACCGGACCGCGCACGAGCTCTTCGGCCGGCTCATCGTCTTCGACCGGGAGCTCGCCTTCATCCCGCTGAACGACGGCTCGCGCGGCGCGGTGGCCATCAGCGAGCCTTCGGTGGTGTCCTACCTCGCGGACGTCTTCGAACAGACCTGGACGCACGCCACCCCGTTCGCCGACGCCGCCAGCCAGGGCCTCGGCGAGGTGGCCCAGGAGGTCGACCGCACCATCCTGCGGCTCCTCGCCGCCGGGCTGAAGGACGAGGCGATCGCCCGCCGCCTCGGCATGTCCCTGCGCACGGCGCGACGTCATATCGCCGACATCATGGAGCAGTTGGGCGCCGAGAGCCGCTTCCAGGCGGGCGTGGCCGCCGTACAGCGCGGGCTGCTGGACGCCGAGGAGCTGCTCGCACCCATCGACGCGGAGCCTGAAGCCGCCAACTGAGCCGGCTCGGGCGTCAGGCCCCGATCCGGATCAGCAGGTACCGCCCGGAGGCCGTGAGCTCACCCGTCCACGCGCGCCCGGGCGGCGCGTAGAGCAGCTCTCCGGCGCGCAGCCGGCAGTGGAACGGCTCCGCCGGGACGCTCTCCGCCCCCGGGCCCAGCGTCCAGCTGCCGCCGCCCGACACCTGCCGGACGAGGACGCGCGCCGCGTCGGGCCCGCCGCGGACCTGCCGCGGCGCGTCCGGCGCGCCCCGGGTGACCCGCACCGGGGCGCCGAGCAGGGCGGACAGCCCGGCGCCCAGTGCGGCGAGATCGGCGTCGGTCGCGTGCGTGCGGCAGCCGGGGTGGTCGTGATCCGCCCAGAGGATCCCCGGGGCCGTACCCCGGTGGACCGAGAGGAAGAGCGCGAGCTCCTCCAGATGGCGGGCCCCGCTGTCACTGGTCCGCATGTCTCCCCCTGTTCACGCCGTACGAACTCCCGGTAGCGGTACGGGTGCCCGGCCCGCGCGCAGGCATGCCGGACCCTGCTGTCCGCGCCCTTGACCAGCCTGGTGCACCAGCCGTCTCCCCGACAGTCACGGGATCCCGGTGCAACCCACCGCTCCCCCCACCGCAATCACCCGAAAGGTCCCCTTTGCCCTCGCCTCGCTTTGCTGCCAGGCACCTTGCTGAGGCCCGCGAGGGCTGGAGGCCCGACACCTGACCGGCCAGGCTGGGGTGACGGAGCCAGCACCGCCCACCCCCCAGGGAGCCCGCCATGTCGCACGAAACCGCCCTTGCCCACTCGTTCACCCCGCGCGAGCGGGAGATCCTCTCCCAGCTGCCCGACGGGGACACGTACCAGGCCATCGCCCGTCGGCTGGGCCTGAGCCCGCACACCGTCGACACGTACGTCCGGCGCCTGCGCGGCAAGACCGGCACCACCAACCGCACCCAACTCGCCGTCCTGGCCACCCGCCTCGGATTCTCCTCCTGCGGCCCGGCCCCGGCCCACCCCGAACCGACCACGGCAGCCGCCGCCCCCGGCACCGGGCTCTGACGGGTGCGCCGACGGATCACGGCCGGGCTCACCGCGCGACCGGGAGCAGCCCCAGCCGGTGGCGGCGGGCGGTCTCGGCCGTCCGGACCTTCCCGCTCGTGGTCACCGGAAGGCCGCCCGGGGGCAGCAGCACCACCTCCGAGACGTACAGTCCGAGCGAGCGCGCCAGCCGCCGCCGGACCTCCCCGGCCGGGCGCGCCTGCGGATCGGACGTACCGCCGGTCTCGGCCACCAGGCACACCCGGCCGGACCCGGCGTCCGGGACGAGGAACACCACGCACCGCCCGGCCCGCAGCCCCGGCACCCCGGCGCACACGGCCTGGACGTCCGCCGGGTGGAAGTTCCGCCCCCGGTGCACCAGGACGTCGTCCGCGCGGCCGACCACGAACAGGTGCCCCCGGTGCAGGAACCCCAGGTCGCCGGTCCGGTGCCAGCCCGGGGCGCGCTGCTTGGGCCAGTAGCCCGTGAACAGCTGGGGCCCGCGTACGAAGACCTCTCCCACCTGCCCCGCCCCGGCGGCACGGATCCGCACCCGCGTCCCGGGCACGGGGACGCCACTGGACAGCAGCCGGACGGCCTCCGCCCCGGGCCGGGCGGGCGCCACCGTGCCCCGCGCGTACAGCTCCCGGTCGGCCCGCAGTGTCACGGCGGGCACGTCGGGCGTGCAGGCGGTGACGGTCAGGGTGGCCTCCGCCATCCCGTAGGAGGGGCAGAGCGTGCCGGGGCGCAGGCCCGCAGGGGCGAACCGGGCCTCGAACCGCTCGGCCGTGGCCGCCCGCACCACCTCGCCCGCGTTGCGGGCCACCCGCCAGGACGAGAGGTCGAATCCGCCCAGCTCCGCCGCCGGGATCCGGCGCAGGCACAGCTCGTACGCGAAGTCCGGTGCGCTGGACAGCGTGCCCCGGTGTGCGGTGACGGCGGCCAGCCAGGAGCCGGGCGAGCGGACGAACTCGCGCGGGGTCAGCAGCACCGACCGGTACCCGCCGAAGAGCGGCCGCAGCACGCCGGTGACGAGGCCCATGTCGTGGTGGAGCGGCACCCAGGTGACCGCCACGTCCGCCGGGCGCTCCCCGTACACCCGGGCCGCCTGCGCACAACTGGCAAGCACCGCCTCGTGGGTGACGCCGACCCCCTTGGGGCGGCCGGTCGAGCCGGAGGTGTACTGGAGGAAGGCGAACTCCGTACGGGCTTCGCCCACCGGCCCGTCCGCGGCGTGCGCGGCCAGGTCCTCCCAGGCCAGGCAGGGCGGTCCGGACGGCCCGAGCAGGGCCCGCAGTTCCCGCGTCCAGCGGGCGAGCGTGACGACCAGCGCGGGCCGGCAGTCCGCGACTACCCCGAGCAGCCGTTCCCGCGCGGCGTCTCCGCGGGACGCGTCCGGTGCCGGGGCGGGTACGCACACCAGACCGGCTCCGACGGCCGCCACCAGAGCGGCCGGGAAGGCCCCGCCGTTCGGCAGCACCAGGACCACCCGGTCCCCGGTCCGCGCCCCGGCCGCCCGCAGGGCCGCCCCCGCGCGGTCGGCGAGCGCGTCCAGCTGCCCGTAGGTCAGCTGCTCCGTGGTCCGCCCGTCGCTCAGCACGGTCACCGCCACCGCCCCGGGGCGTTCCCGGGCATGCCGGCGTACGCGGGCCCGCACGGTCTCCGCCGGCACGTCCGGATCCGGCACACCGGCCCACGGCGAGGCACCGTCCGGCGCCCCGTCAAATGACAGCCCGTCAGACAGCCCGTCCGGCCTCATGCGTGGCCCCCGGACGCGCCGTCCGCCAGCCCGACGCGGCGGATCTTGCCGCTCGGGGTCCGGGGCAGCGTCCCGTACGCGTGGCACCGCACCACCGGGACGCCGAGCCCGAGCCGGGCCGCCGCCGCGCGGACGGCCGGCGCCGGGTCGGCCCCGTGGCCGCGCCGGGTCTCGACGAAGCAGACGGGCACCGGCCCGCCCACCACCGCCGCGTCGAAGACGCCGGGGAGGAGCCGGATCTCGTGTTCGAGCCGGGCCCGGCCCATCAGTTCCGGCCGCTCGGCCCGCCCCAGGACGGTGAGGTAGCCCTCCGGGTCGAGGAAGCCGATGTCACCGGTGGGGACGACCGTGCCCTCGTCGGCGGCCCGCAGCCGGACGGTGATCTCGCCCGGCTCGCCCGCCGCCACCGGGCGGCCGTCCCGGAGGATCCGCACCGTGATGCCGGGGAGCGGGCGGCCCACCGAACCGGGGTGGCGCAGCCACTCCTCCGTGGTGATCTCGGTGATGACGCCGTGTGAGGTGCCGTAGTACTCGTGGAGCACCGGCCCGAACAGCTCGATGGCCTCCCGTTTGACGGCGGGCGGGCAAGCGTCCCCGCCGTGGAAGACCACCGCCGGCCGGTGCCGGGGGGCGATCCGCGCCTCGACCACTTCCAGCATCCGGTCGGGGCCGAGGAAGAGGCTGTCCGGCCGGTGCAGGTCCATGAGGGAGGCGAAGAGCCCGGGGGACCAGTCGCGCTGCACGACCACGGCACTTCCCGCCTGAAGGGCGTGCAGCGCGGGGCCCAGTGTGCCGAGGTGGTACGCCGGATTGCTCATCAGGTGCGGTCCACGGTCCGGCCCGGCCCCGCCGCGCCGGTCGACCACGACTCCCTTGTAAGGACGCGGCGGCCGTGGCCGGGGCACCGCCTGCGGCTCCCCGGTGGTCCCGGAGGTGGTGAACGCCAGGTACCCGGCCCGCGGAGGAACACGGGCGCCCGCCCCCGGGGAGGCCCCGCTGCCCGGGGGACCGGGGGCAGCCGCCCGCGCCAGCTCGTCCGGGCCCACCACCGGGCAGGGCAGCCCGGCCGGAGCGCGGCCCGAGACGTGCACCGCGGCGGCCATGCGGGACAGCAGGCCGGCGGCCACGGGGGAGTCGAACAGCCACGGGTGGACCGGGAACAGCCCGTAGCCGTGGCGCAGCGCGGCGAGCGCCAGGGCGAAGAAGTCCGGGCCGGCGGGCAGGTCGGTGGAGACCACCGCCCCGTCCGCCGGCCCCGTGGCGCGCAGGCCGCCCGCGAAGGCGTCGGCCCGCGCCACCAGTTCACCGAAGGTCCGGGACTCCCCGTCGGCGATCACGGCGATCCGGCCGGGGTCGGCCGCGGCGCTCTCCCAGGGGCTCCACAGGTACGGCCTCACCGCCCGCCTCCCGCGCGGGCGGCGGCCAGCACCGCCGCCAGTGCGGCGAAGTCGGCCGAGTCCACGATCAGTTCGGTCTCCACCGCCACTTCCAGCCCCTCCTCCAGGCGGACCGCGAGTTCGACGGCCGCGATCGAGTCGCCGCCGAGGGCGAAGAAGTCGTCCTCGGCGCGGGCCGGGCACGCGAAGACCTCGCTCGCGGCGGCCAGGACCAGCTCCAGCACGGTTTCGGGCACGGTGTCTCCAGGGGGTTCGGTCGGAAGGGGTCGGCGCGGGGCGGTCGTCACGACCGCGGCCCGCGGGGGGAGGGGGCCGCGCCCCGGACCAGGCCGTGGACCAGCCCGTCGAGTACGGCCCGCGCCAGCGGGCGGCCGACCCGCCCGCCGTCGTACAGCAGGTCGAGGACGATCCGGTCCCGGTGTTCGTCGCAGCGCAGATGGAGCGCGGCCGGGTTGTCGAAGGTGATTCGGCGCAGCGGGTAGGCGTCGGGGGTGATCCCGAGGGCCCCGTCCTGCGCGGTCCGGCCCGACGGGCCGCCGAAGTGGCGCAGATTCAGCACGATGTCCCGCCCGTACGGGCGCCCCGCCCCGGCCTCCGCCTCCGCGGTCAGCGCGGCCACGTCCGCCGAGGTCACCCTCTGGTGGCGCAGCGCCTCCAGCAGCTGTCCCCGTACCGTGCCCAGCACGGCCTCCGGCGCGGCGCCGGGTTCGCGCACCACCAGCGGGCAGGAGGCGGCGAACATGCCGACCACGTCCTGCTGCCGGCTGAGCCGCGAGTCCATGGACGTCCACAGCGCCACCCGGCGCTGCCCGGCCTGCCGGGCGAGCGCCCGCACGAACGCGGCCACCACCCGCTGCAAGGGCGTGCAGCGCTCCCGCTCGCAGGCGGCCCGCAGGGCCTCGACGGCCGGCCCGGACAGCTCCGCCCGGCAGCTGCCGTCCTCCGTGGCCACCGCCCCCGACGGGCGCTCCCAGGGGCTGCGGACGGCCTCGCCGAGCCGTTCCCGCCAGCTGTCCCGGGCCCGTTCGAGCAGCAGCGGGCCGGTGCGCGTGCGCTGGCCGAGCGCGGCGGCGGCGAAGGACGGCGCGTCGTACGCCGCAGGCTCGCCGCGCAGCAGCGCCCGGTAGTCGCGCCAGATCTCCGAGGCGAACAACTGGTGGGCGCGGCCGTCGAAGACGAGGTTGGGGAAGTTCGCGAGGAACGCGTGGTGGCCGGCGTCCCGGCGCAGCAGCCGCAGCGCGAAGGGACGCCGCTCACCGTCCCAGGGGTGGACGAAGTCGCGGGAGAGCACGGCCGAGGCGTAGCGGGAGAACTGCTCGGCGGAGGCCGCCGTGACGGCCTGCCGCTCCACCACCGTCTCGCCGTCGCCGAGCGGGTGCGCCTGCTGGGCCCACCCGCCGGCGCCGTCCTCGGCCAGGCGCAGCCGCAGCGCGTCGTGGCGGGCGACGAAGGCGCGGACCGCCTCGGTGAAGAGCTCCGCGTCGAAGGGGCCGAGGATCTCGTACGACAGCCGGACGTTCTTCGTCGTCCAGCCGCCCGCCCGGGTCTTGGCGAGGTAGCGCTCCTGCTCGAAGGTGAGCGGTACGGGCCCGGTCGGTCCGTTCAGGACAGGCACAGGTACTCCCCTCCCGAGCCCGCCAGCTCGGCGGGTGTGCCGGCTTCCACGATCCGGCCGTCGCGCAGCACGAGGACCTGGTCGGCGCGGTCCAGCACGGTGAGCCGGTGGGCGATGACGACGACGGTGACGCCGGCGGCGAGCAGGCCGTCGAGGATCTCCTGCTCCAGCGCCGGATCGAGCGCGCTGGTCGCCTCGTCGAGGATGAGCAGCCGCGGCTTGCGGGCCAGCGCCCGGGCCAGCACGATCCGCTGCCGCTGGCCGCCGGACAGGCCGTGCCCGCCCGGGCCGACCAGGGTGTTGTAGCCCATCGGCAGGGCTTCGATCTCCTCGTGCACGTGCGCCAGCCGGACGGCCTCGACCAGCTCGGCGGCGTCGATGTCCTCGGCCCCGAAGGTGATGTTGTCGCGGATGGATCCGCCGAAGAGGTGGGCGTTCTGGTTGACGTAGCCGATCTGAGCCCGGTAGGTGGGCCGGTCGAGTGCGGCGAGGTCGACGCCGTCGACCGTGAGGGCGCCGGAGGTGGGCAGGTGGAGTCCGGCGAGCAGCATGCCGAGGGTGGACTTGCCCGAGCCCGAGCGGCCGATGACGGCGACGAACTCGCCGGGGGAGGTCTTCAGCGTGATCCCGCTGAGGGTGGGGCGACGGGCCCCCGGGTAACGGAACGCGACGTCCTCGGCGGTGATCCGGCCCGGCTCGTGGACGCCGGTCCCGGCCAGCACGCCGCGCGGTTCGGGCGCGGACCGCAGTACGTCGTCCAGACGGGCCAGGGTCGGCCGGATCGCGGCGAGCTGGGAGGCCGCCTCGAACATGCCGCCCAGCGGGGCGAACAGGCCGATGGTCAGGGCCATGAAGGCGAGCGCGGAGCCCAGCGAGTCATGCCCGTCCAGCACCCGCCAGGCCCCGGCCAGGACGACCGCCACCGGGGCGCCGAACTGCAGGGTGCGGCTGAGCGAGGTGGAGACGGCCAGGCTGCGGCGGGCCGCCAGCCGTTTGTTGACCTCGCGGACCAGGGAGTGCGACCAGCGCTCGGCGGCCTTGCCCTCCACCCCGCTCGCCTTGAGGGTGGTGATGCTCTCCAGCAGTTCGACCAGTTCGGTCTGCGCCTTCGTCTGCCGTTCCAGCACTTCCTGGCTCATCGAGGTCTGCCGGCGCCAGGTGGCCGCCATGAGGGCGGCCTGGAACCCCGTCAGCAGGATCACCAGGCAGGCGAGTACGGGGTTGGCGAAGACGATCGCGATCAGGTAGATGACGATCAGCAGACTGTCGAAGACGGCGCCGACGGCACCGAGGCCGAGCACCTGGTTCAGCGCCGTACTGGTGCGGACCCGCATCGCGAGGTCGCCGGAGCTCCGGACGGTGAACCAGTCGTAGGGCAGCGAGGCCAGGTGCTCGACCACGCCCCAGGTCAACTGCTTGTCGACCACCGCCTGCCGCCGGGTGACGAGGAAGGAACGGACCAGCTGGAGCACGAGGAAGAGCAGCACGAGCAGCCCCAGGCCCGCCGCCGCGATCCCCAGCCGGCCCGCGGGGCCGCCGGGCTCGATGTTCTCGACCAGGTAGCCGGTGGTCAGGGGCAGGACGAGCTCGAAGGCCATCAGCCCCGCCGACACGGCGGCCAGCCGGTACAGCTCCCGGCCGCGCGGCAGGAAGCGGCGCAACTGTCCCCACGGACCGAAGCGGTCGGCGCCGCCGCGCCCGGCCCGCGCGGCACGGGCGGCGGCGAGCGGCGGCTCGAACTCCAGGGCCACACCGGTGAAGGACTCGGCGACCGAGGCCCGGCTGAGCCGGCGCCGCCCGAAGGCCGGGTCGATGACGTCGACGTGGTCCTTGGCGGCGGACTCCAGGACCACGAAGTGGTTGAAGTTCCAGAAGAGGATGGTGCCCGCCGCCAGGTGCGCCAGCCCGTCCAGCTCGGCCCTGACCCCGCGGCCCTGGAGGCCGAAGCTGCGGGCGACGTCCAGCAGGGTACGGGCCGAGGCCCCGTTGCGGCCGGAGTCGGCGCGGGCGCGGACGGTGTCGAGCTCCGCCTCGATGCCGTGGTGGCGCAGGGCCATCACCAGGGCGGCCGGACCGCAGTCGCTGACCTGGGTCTGGAAGCACACGGGTACGCGCGCGAGACGCCTGCCGGCGCGCAGCCGTGCGCGCAGCAGAGCGGCCCGTTCGGCCCACCCGGCGGACCGGCGGACCGGCGCGCCGGCGCCGACGGGCGGCCCGAGGCCGTCCCGGCTCTGGTGGTGGTCGAGCGCCTCGGTCCGGAAGCGCGGTCGGTCGGTCATGGCTCCTGCCTCCTGCCTGGCGGACTCCTGCCCGCGAGACGACGACGGCCGCGTGGGCCGGGGGGAAGCCCCCGGCCCACGACGGCTCACTGCGCGGTGATTAGGAGACGCAGCCGGCGCTCACCGAGAGGGTGCCGCCGACGATGTCGTCCAGCTCCTCGTCGGACAGGGCAACGATGTCCACCTGGGTCTCCATGACCTTCTCCATGATTTTCTCCATTCGGTAATCCGGCTCCTGCGCTTTTCGGGATGATCCCCGGCGCCTGCCGATGACCAAACAATAGGGAGATGTCTTCCGCACTTTCAATCACGGATTTCAGGGACCTCGCCAGAATCCCTCTCCATAGGCACGCAAAACCGGACGGAACACCCGGAAAAGAGGGCTCCTCGCCATATTCACGGTATATTTTCCACATCCGTGGCCGGATTGCGGGAGGGTAATCGGTAGCATTTCGGCGAGGCGCCCCGGAGCCCTCGTACGCGCGGCTGCGCACGCGTGCGGGATCCTTTACCGGAAAAGACCCGGACCCGCGGAGAATCCCTTTCTCCGCGGGCCGGGCCCGTACCTCCCGCGGCCGCCGCGCCCGCTCCGCCGCGCCCCGTCCCGCCCCCCTCGTCCCGTCCCGGTCGCCCGGTCACGGGACCAGGGGAGGCGTCGACCCGTGACTGTCCGCCCCCGCCCGCCCCGTTCCACGATGAGACCCAGCCCGGGCGGCCAGCCCCCCGGTGCCGAGGGACCAGGGGAAAGGGCAGGGCCGTGCGACGTTCAGCCGAGCTGCGGGACCACCTCGGAAGCGATCAGCTCCAGGTGGTCCAGGTCGTCGAGGTCGGCGAGCTGGAGGTAGAAGCGGCGCGAGCCGGCCTCCTGGAACCGGCCGATCCGCTCGACCACCTCGGCGGGCGAGCCGACCAGCCCGTCCGCCCGCAGCGCAGCCACATCGCGGCCGGTCCGCTCCGCCCGCCGGGCGAACTCACCGCCGCCGCGCCCCACGCAGGTGAACACCGCGTTCGAGCAGAGCAGGTCACCCGGCGTCCGCCCGATTCCGGCGGCCGCCTCCCGGGCCCGTTCTCCCAGCTCCCGCGTGCGCGCCACCGAGACGAACGGCACGTTGAACTCGGCCGCGTAGCGCGCCGCCAGCGCGGGGGTGCGCCGCGCCCCCGTCCCGCCGATGATCAAGGGCAGCCGTTCCTGCACCGGCTTGGGCAGTCCCGGACAGCCCTCCAGCCGGTAGTGCTCCCCGGCGAAGTCGAAGGTCCCGCCCGGCGGCGTCGCCCATATCCCGGTGATCACCGCCAGTTGCTCCTCCAGCCGGTCGAAGCGCCGCCCCGGGAAGGGGATCCCGTAAGCCCGGTGCTCCTCCTCGTACCAGCCGGCCCCGAGCCCCAGCTCGATCCGGCCGCCGCTCATCGCGTCGGCCTGGGCCGCCTGGACCGCCAGCACCCCCGGCAGCCGGAAGGTCGCCGAGGTCATCAGCGTGCCGAGCCGGATGCGTTCCGTCTCCCGGGCCAGCCCTGCCAGCGTCGTCCAGGCGTCGGTCGGCCCCGGCAGCCCGTCCCCGCCGCCCATCCGCAGGTAGTGGTCGGAACGGAAGAACCCGTCGAAGCCCAGCTCCTGCGCCGCCAGGGCGAACCGCAGCTGCGTCTCGTACGAGGCGCCCTCCTGGGGCTCCACGAAGATCCGGAAATCCGTGAACGTCCTCATGCCGGGACCCGACCTGCCTTTCGCAGAACACCGAAGAACGGAAAACAGCAATGCACTTCACCCTCCTGGGGCCGCTGACCGCGGTGCACGAAGGCACCGAACTGGCGCTCGGCGGCACCAAGCAGCAGATGCTGCTCGCCCACCTGCTGCTGCAAGCCAACCGCCAGGTGACGGTCGACGAGATCGTGGACGCGCTGTGGGGCGACCGCCCGCCGGCCTCCGCGGTGAAGAACATCCACCTCTACATCGGACGCCTGCGCCGGGTGTTGGCCGCGGCCGAACCCGGCCGGCGGCTCCAGACCGTCGGCCGGGGCTACCTCCTGGCCGCCGAGCCCGCCGAACTGGACCTCGCGCGGGCCCGCAGCCTGGCCCGGGACGGCCGGACCGCCCGCCGGGCGGACGACCCCGAGCAGGCCGCCCGGCTGTTCCGCGAAGCGCTGCGGCTGTGGCGCGGCCGTCCCCTCGCGGCGCTGGCCGGCTCGGCCACGCTGGCCGCGGAGGTCCGCTGCCTGGAGGAACTGCGGCTGCTGCTGCACGAGGACTACTTCCAGGCCCGGCTGGACACCGGCCGGCACCGGGAGATCCTCCCCGAACTGCACCGCCTGGTCGCCGCCCATCCGCGGCAGGAGCGGTTCCGCTTCCAGCTGATGCTGGCCTTCAGCCGGTCCGGGGACCGCGCGGCCGCCCTGGGGGTC
Source organism: Streptomyces sp. NBC_00158 (assembly GCF_045160885.1). Classification (NCBI taxonomy): domain Bacteria; kingdom Bacillati; phylum Actinomycetota; class Actinomycetes; order Kitasatosporales; family Streptomycetaceae; genus Streptomyces; species Streptomyces sp. NBC_00158. The sequence continues at coordinate 52,061 of NZ_CP108161.1, read as the reverse complement.
TACCGCAGCGGCTACCGCCTGCTGGTCGACGACCTGGGCATCGAGCCCTGCCGCGAGCTGCGGGAACTCCACGACCGGATCCTGGCCGACACGGTACGCGCCCACCCGGCGCCGGCCGTCCCGGCCTCCCGGCACAGCGGCCACCACCGTGCCGTCCTGTCGGCCTCCCGCTGAACCAGCGCACCGCGCCTCCCCCTTCCCCTTCCACTGCCCCACCCACCCGTCCCCTGAGACAGGAGCAGACACATGCGGTTCATCTTCGTCGGCGGCTCGGCCCGCTCCGGCACCTCGCTCGTCCAGAAGCTGCTGGTCAGCCACTCCGCGATCGCCGGCGGCCCGGAGTTCGACCACACGGCCACGCTCTTTCGGACCTACCGGGACATGAACGTCCCCTGGCGGCTCGCCCGGCAGTCCTACTACTACGACGCCGCCGGGCTCGCCGACTCCTTCAAGCAGTTCTACGAGGGCTTCTTCACCGGCGTCGCGGCCCGCAAGCCGGGCGCCGCCTTCGTCTCCGAGAAGACCCCCAGCAACCTCGCCGTCGCCGAGACCCTGCTGACGCTCTGGCCGGACGCCGTCTTCGTCACCGTCGTCCGGGACGGGCGCGACGTCCTGCTCTCCCACCAGGACGTCAACCGCCGCTACCGGCAGCTCGGCGAGCGCAACCCCGAACCGGACACCCTGCTGAACGTCTGCCGCTACTGGAACGCCAGCGCCGAGCAGTACTTCGCCCTGACCTCCCGCCCCGAACTGCGCGACCGGGTGCACCTGGTGGAGTTCGAGAAGCTGGTCTCCGACCCCGAGCCGGAACTGCAGCGGCTGTTCCGGTTCCTCGGCCTGAGCGTGGAGGAACGCCAGCACCACCCGGAGACGATCACCGAGCACGAGACCGGAGTCGCCCTCGAGGGGGCGTACTTCACCGAGCAGCTCTACCGCCAGCCGTTCAACCCGGGCAAGACCGGCCGCTGGCGCAAGGAGATGAAGCCCGCCGAGCGGCTGCTGTCGACCTTCCTGATGCGCGACAACCTGAGCCGCTTCGGCTACCACGACTGAAGCACGCCGCCGGACGCCCGCCGCGCCGCGCCCCGTGACGGGGCGCGGGCCCGCGATCGGCGCGGGCCGGCCCTGCGGCGCGGTCACCGGGCCCGCAGCGGCACGGCCCGGTAGGCGGCCAGGCCGAAGAACTCGCCGCGCACCACCGCCGCCCCGTCGATCCGGGCCGGGACCCCCGCTTCGTACAGCGCCGACAGCGCGGCCCGCAGATGCAGCCGCGCCAGCGGGGCGCCCAGGCAGTAATGGCGGCCCCGGCCGAAGGCCAGGTGCGACGGGCCGCCGCGCCCCGCACCGGTCACCGGACAGCCGCCGCCCCGGGGGACGGAGTCGTCCTGCCCGGCCGAGGCCAGCAGCAGCACCACCCGCTGGCCCTCGGTGAAACGGTGGCCCAGGTAGTCGAACGAGGTCTTCGCCTCCCGTACCGCGATCTGGAACGGCGGATCGGCCCGCAGCGCCTCCTCGACCCCGGCTTCGGCGCCCTGCGGCCCGCCCCCCGGGCCGGCCGCCCGCAGCGCCGCCACACAGGTGGCCGTCGCCGTCGGCTCGATACCGCCGGTGACCAGCTGGGCGACCATCGCGACCACGTCCTCCGGTTCGACCTCCGGATGCCGTACGGCCCCGGCCAGCGCCCGGGCGACCGGGGTCGAGGCCCCGGGCAACAGCTCCTCGTGGACGAAGCCGGTCAGCGCGGTGACGGCCGGGGCCGCGCGGAGCGCCGCCGGCAGGTCCATCCCGGGGGTGCCCACGTAGTCGATCAGCGGGTCCGACCACTCCTCCAGCTGCCGCCCGGCCTCCTCCGGCAGGCCCAGCAGCCGCGCCACGGTCCACCGGGCGGCCGGGCGGGCGAAGCCGGCCAGCAGGTCGGCCGGCCCGGCGGGCAGTGCCGCCGCGAGCCGCCGGGCCGCGCCGGCGATCTCCGGCTCCAGTTTGCCGGCGGCCGCACGGGTCAGCGCGGGCTGGAGCAGCCGCCGCAGCCGGAGCTGGGCGGGGCGGTCGGAGAAGACCGGCCAGCGCGCCAGATGCTCCTCGACCGGCACGATCGCGGACCGGCCGGGCTCGGGGAGCGTGTGGATCCACTCCGGGAAGTCGTGCGCGCCGAGCCGCGGGTCGAGCAGCAGCGCGGCCACGTCGGCGTAGCGGCTGACGTACCAGGAGGAGGTGGCCCCGTCGAAGTGCACCGGCGCATGCTCGCGCAATTGACGGAAGAGCGGGTACGGGTCCCTCCGGCTTTCCGGAGTGACAACCGGCGGAACGAGAGAATCATTCATACCGGCGATGCTAGAAGGCGTCGGAACAGTTCCGGTATATGAGTCGTGGTATATGTGCGCCATATTTCGAGGGCGGTATATTCCCGGCATACTCGAGCGCTCGGGAATTGACATCCGATGCGGTTCTCCGTGAAGAATTCAATGGCATACGGACCGGGCATCGAAGCGCGGTCCGAAAGTCGCAAACACAGGAGACCGACATGCGTTTCAACATTTCAGAGGTGCCGCCGGCCGCCGATTTCGAGGTCATCGAGCGCAAGGGCACAGGACACCCCGACTCGCTGTCCGACGGGCTCGCGGAGGCGCTGTCGGTGGCCTACTCGAACTACACCCGCGAGGAGTTCGGGGCGGTCCTGCACCACAACTTCGACAAGGTCGGCCTGCTCGGCGGCCGCAGCGAGGTCGACTTCGGCAGCGGACGGATGACCTCGCCGATCCGCGTCCTGGTCAACGGCCGGGCCTCCCACCGCTTCGGCGACCGCGAGATCCCCGTCGAGGAGCTGATCGTCGAGACCACCCGGCAGTTCCTCGGTGAGCGGCTGCCCAAGATCGACCCCACCCAGGACCTCACCTTCCTGTGGAACCTCAGCAGCGGCAGCAGCCCCGGCCAGGTCGACGCCAGCACCGACAAGGAGTCCTACCGCCGCCACTGGTTCTCCCCGCGCGACCTCTCCGACCTGCGCGAGCTCCAGCACCTGGTCTGCAACGACACCTCCATCGGCACCGCCTACGCCCCGTACAGCCCGCTCGAGGAGTTCGTGCTCGCGGTCGAGCGGGAGCTGCACGAGAACAACGACCTGCCCTGGCTCGGCACCGACATCAAGGTCCTCGCGGTGCGCAACGGCCTCACCGTCGACATCACCACCTGTCTGCCGCAGATCGCCGACGAAGTGCCCGACCTGGACACCTACCTGGCCAACATCGCCACCGCCCGCCGGCTGATCACCGAGCTGGCCGAGCGGTTGCTGCCCGGCCGCGACATCACCCTGCACACCAACACCCGCGACAACCCGGCGATCCCCGAGCTCTACCTGACCGCCACCGGCTCCTCCATCGAGAGCGGCGACGAGGGCCTGGTCGGCCGCGGCAACCGGGCCAACGGCCTGATCGCCACTGCCCGTCCGTACACCATGGAGGGCGTCGCCGGGAAGAACCCGGTCTACCACACCGGCAAGATCTACACCGTGGCCGCCCAGCGGATCGCCGACGCGCTCGCCGCCGAGCACGGCACCGCGTTCCAGGTCTGGGTGGTCGGGCAGGCCGGCCGTGAGCTGAGCGACCCGTGGGAGGTGACCGTCGCGCACGAGGGCCCGGTCGACCCCAACCTCGTCGAGGTCATGGTGAAGTCCGAGCTGGCGGACATCACCGAGATCACCGAGGACCTCCTGGCCGCGCGGGTCCGGCTCTACTGAGCCGCCCCGACCGAAGCGAGGACACCCATGAGCACCCCCTCCGCCAGGCTGCGCGCCTGGCTCCTCGACCACCCCCGGCTCGCCGAAGGCCCGCACGCGGGCGGGGTGATGGGCGATACCGGGACCGCCGCTTACGTCTATCCCGAGATCGCCGGCTACTACCTGACCTGGCTGGCCTTCCTGACCGCGACGGACCAGGACCCGCACCCGGACACCACCCCCGCCGACACCACCCCCGCCGACCCCGCCCGGACCGCCGACGCCGCCCCGACCGCCGCAGCCCGCGAGGCCACCGTCCGCTGGCTGACCGGCGAGCTCGGCCGCCCGGACGGCCCGCGGACCCGCTGCCACCTCACCGCCACCCCCGAAGCGGCCGCCGACTGGCGCAACCACGCCCGGTTCACCTTCGACCTCGGCATGGTCCACCGCGGGGCCGCCGCCGCCCCGGGCCCCGGCACCGCGGCCCTGCTGGCCCGCACCGCCGACCTGCTCGACGCGATGCGCGCCCCCGACGGCTCCTGGCTCGGCGCTCGCCCGCACCCCGGCGCCGCCCCGCTGCCCGAGCGCTGGTCCACCACCTCCGGCCCGCACCTGCTCAAGGCCGCGGGCGGCGTCCTGGCCCTGGCCGGACCCGGTCACGCCCCCACGGTCCTGGCGGCCGCCCGGGAGACCGTCGCCCGCCACGCCCCCGGACTCGCGGCGCGGCTGCCCGCCATGAGCCACCCCGGGCTCTACGCCCTGGAGGGCCTTCTCCAGGCGGAGGCCGCCGGACACCGGGAGCACTCCGGGGAACTGCTGCCCGGCTACCTCCGGCTGGCCGCGCAGCCCGACGGCGTACCCCGCGAATACGCGGGCCGGCCCGACAGCCGCGTCCGCAGCGACGTGGTGGCCCAACTGCTGCGGATCGGCTGCGTCCTGGCCGGCCGCGGCGAACTGGACGGCGCCGGGCGCGCCGCCCTGGACCGGCTGGCCGCCCTGCTGGCGGACCGGATCGGCCCGGACGGCGCGCTGCCCTTCGACGACGGCGCCGCGTACGGCAACACCTGGTGCGCCATGTTCGCCCACCAGGCCCTGGCCTTCCACGCCCGGATCACGGCGGGCCGCCCGGTCCCCGACGCATGGATCCGCCTGCTGGTCTGAGCCGGGGACCCGACAGTAAAGGAAAGCAACAGTGCAACAGCGCGTCGCCGTCGTCCTCGGGACCAGACCCGAAGCGATCAAACTGGCCCCGCTCATCCGGGAGTTCCGCGAAGACCCCCGGTTCCGCCCGGTCGTCATCTCGACCGGACAGCACCGGGAACTCCTCGACCAGGTCCTGCCCGGCTTCGGTATCCGCCCCGACCTCGACCTGGGCGTGAAGCGGACCAGCCACAGCCTCGCCGAGCTGACCGGCGCCGTGCTCGGAGGACTGGACCGGGCCCTCGAACGGATCGCCCCGGACGCGGTGGTCGCGCACGGCGACACCACCACCACCCTCGGGGCGAGCCTGGCCGCGTTCTACCGCAGGGTGCCGCTGGTCCACGTGGAGGCCGGACTGCGCTCCGGCAACCGTTGGGCCCCCTACCCGGAGGAGTTCAACCGGCGGGTCACCGCGCTCGCCGCCAACCTCCACCTGGCACCGACCCCGCACGCCCGGCAGAACCTGCTCGCCGAGGGCGTCGACCCGGCGACCGTCGTGGTCACCGGCAACACCGTCATCGACGCGATGCGCGACACCCTCGCCCGGGCCGACGGCTGGCACGACCCCCGGCTCACCGTCCTGGACGACGACCCGCGCCGGGTACTGCTGCTGACCGTCCACCGCCGCGAGTCCTGGGGCGACCCCCTGCGGCACATCGCCGGAGCGGTGGCCGAGACCGCCGACCGGCACCCGGACATGCTGGTCGTCGCCTGCCTGCACGCCAACCCCGCCGTCCGGGCGATGCTGCTGCCCGTCCTGCGCGACCGCCCCAACGTCCTGACCGTGCCCCCGCAGCCCTACCCGACCTTCCTGCGGCTGATCCGGCGCGCCCACCTCGTCGTCACCGACTCCGGCGGCGTCCAGGAGGAATGCACCGGCCTCGGCAAACCCCTCCTGGTCCTGCGGGACGTGACGGAGCGCCAGGAGGCCGTAACCGCGGGCGGCGCCCGCCTGGTCGGTACAGACCCCGACCGGGTGCGCACCGAGATCGAGCTGCTCTGGACCGACCGGCAGCTCCACGAGGCGATGGCCGCCGCCGTCGGACCGTACGGCGACGGCCGGGCCGCCCCGCGCTGCGCCGCCGCCGTCGCCCGGCTCCTCGGCCTCACCGACGGGCCCGTCCCCGAGTACCACCTCACGCCGGCCACCGAAGGGAGCTACCGGTGAACCCCGACACCACCTACCTGATCCGGCACGCGCAGACCTCCTACAGCGCCCGCCACCTGGTCAACGGCTCCCTCCGGGCGGACGTGCCCCTCGACGCGGCGGGACTGGCCGCCAGCCGCGCCTACCGGCCCGGCTGGCTGGCCGGGGTGGTCTCCTGCCGCACCAGCGGCTTCACCCGCACCCGCCAGACCGCGCACGCCCTGCTGGCCGGCCGGACGGTGCCCCTCGACGCCGACCACCGGCTGAACGAGATCGGCTACGGCTCCTTCGAAGGCGGCCCCTGGCTCGCCTACGGCACCTGGCTGCGCGACGCGGGCCGCGGCGCCGTACCCCCCGGCGGCGAGGAGTCCTGGCGCGACGCCGTCGCACGCATGCTGGACGGGCTGCTCGACTGCCTCGCCCTCCCCGGCCCCCGGCTGGTCGTCGCCCACGGCCTGCTGGGCTCGGTGGCCCGCTGCCTGACCGGCCCGCAGGGGTCCGCGGACGGCCACGCCCTGCCCGAGGCCCCCTACCTCGAACCCCTGGTGCTGACCGACGACCAGCTGATCCGGCTGGTCGCCGAGGGGCACAGGATGCTCGCCCCCGCCCGGGCGGAGGCCGCCGCACGATGACCTACGACGTGATCGTGGTCGGATCCGGCGCGGCCGGCGGCTGGGCCGCCAAGACCCTCGCCGAACGGGGGCTGCGGGTCCTGGTGCTGGAAGCCGGGCCGCTGCTGGCCGGCGACCACCGGGTCGACCGAGCCGCCCACACGGGCGCGCGCCAGCCCGTGCAGTCCCGCTGCTCGGCGTACGAACAGGCCAACAGCCACCTCTTCGTCGACGACCTCGACAACCCCTACCAGACGCCCCCCGACGCACCGTTCCACTGGTTCCGCGGCCGCCAGGCCGGCGGACGCATGCTGCTGTGGGCCGGAGTCAGCCTGCGGATGTCCGACCGCGAGTTCGCCGGGACCGCCCCCGACGCCCCCCACCACCGCGCCTGGCCGGTCCGTCACCGCGACCTCGCCCCGTACTACACCCGCGTCGAGGAGTTCCTGCGGGTGACCGGCGGCGGCGAGCCCACCCCCGCCGCCCCGCCGTCCGCCGCCGTCCGCCGCCGTCCGCTCACCCGGGGCGAGCGGCGGCTCGCCGAAGCGGTCGCCGCCCGCTGGCCCGGACGGCAGGTCATCACCAGCCGCACCGCCGTCGCCGAGGCCGGATCGGTGCTGTCGGCGGCCCTCGCCACCGGACGGGCCCGGCTGCGCCCCGACGCCGTGGTCACCCGCCTGGAGCTCGACGACCGGGGCCGCCGCGCCGAGGGCGTGGTCTTCGTCGACCGCCGCACCGGACGCACCCACCGGCAGCGGGCGGCAGCCGTCCTCCTGTGCGCCTCCGCCGTCGAATCGGTCCGTATCCTGCTCAACACCCGTACCCGCCACCACCCCGACGGCCTGGGCAACCACACCGACCAGCTCGGCCGGTACCTGCTCGACCACACCGCCGGGGTCTGCGTCAGCGGCCTCGTCCCCGGGCTGGAGGGGCCGCCCCGCCCGCTGCCCGGCCCCGGGTTCGTCCCCGTCTGCCACATCCCCGACTTCGGCGACGCGACCCGGCCGTTCCCCGGCGGCTACGGCATCAACGTCTTCGCCCCCGAGGTGCTGCCCAAGAACAGCGGCAGCGCCGCCTGGGCATCGGCCGGGGGCACCCCGTTCCGCATGTGGGCCAGCGGCGAAGTGCTGCCGCACCCCGACAACCGGATCACCCTCGCCGACCGGACCGACGCCTGGGGCGTCCCGCAGGCCCGGATCCGGCTCGTGTACGGACCGGGCGAACGGGCGATGGCCCTCGACCAGGCCACCGAGATGACCGCGATGGCCCGGGCCGCCGGCTTCACCGTCCTCGACGTCAACGACCGGCCGCTGCCCCCCGGATCCTCCGTCCACGAGCTCGGCGGCGCCGCCATGGGCACCGACCCCGCCCACAGCGTCGTCGACGCCGGCCACCGGCTCTGGCGGGTGCCCAACGTGCTCGTCACGGACGGCGCCTGCTTCCCCACCGCGGGGTGGCAGAACCCCGCCCTGACCATCATGGCCCTCGCCGCCCGCGCCGCCGACCGGCTGGCCGACGCGACCCGGGCCGGCGAACTGGAAGGAGCGGCACCATGAAAGTGCTGCTGATCAGCGATGCCCGCGTGGAGACCGGGCGCGGCCCGGTCACCCGGCTGGCCCACGTCCTGCCCGAGCTCAGCCACCGCGCCGAGGTCTCCCTGGTGGTCCTGGGGGAGCCCGACCCGTTCTGCGCCGACGCCATCGCCGCCGCCGGTGTCACCGCCCACCCGGCCCCCTTCGCCCTGGACGGCTGGCGGGTACGGGACCTGCCCGGGCTCCTCGCCGTGATCGAGGCCGCCGTCCGCCGGGAACAGCCCGACCTGGTGGTGCTCTACCGGGAGATCTGGGATCTCATGCACGCCCTGCCCGCGGTCCTGGCCCGGCTCGGTACGCCCTTCCTGGTCATGCCGCACTCGGTACCCTTCCTCGACGCGCTTCCCCGGCCCTCCCGCTCCTTCAGCAGGGACCTCGTGCGCCGCGTCCTCGCCGAGCGCCGCGGCCACGCACTGCGCTACCTGCTCACCCACGCCCACCAGGCCCCGCTGATGCGCACCCTGCCCCGCGTGGTGATCAACGAGACCGTCGAGCACTACCTCGACGGCTACTTCCCCACCGCGCCCAGCGTCCGAGCCGTCCCCGGCTACGCCATCGACCTGCCCGCCATCGAAGGCGCCCAGGCCCCCGGGCGGGTCTACGACCTGGCCTTCATGGCCAAACTCACCGAGGGCAAAGGGCTCTTCGACGCACTCGCGGCCCTGCGGCGGCTACGCGCCGTCCGGCCCGGCGCCCGGATGCTGGTGATCGGATCCTTCGAACAGCCGCGTGTCGAAAGGCGCTTCCGCCGCACCGTCGAACGGTACGGGCTGCGCGGCGCCGTCGACCTCACCGGCTGGCTGACCGGCCCCGAGAAGTACCGGGCGCTCAGCTCCGCCAAGGTCTTCTGCTACCCGTCGAGATCCGCCGACACCTTCTCGCTCTGCCTCCTGGAAGCACTCGCCTGCGGACTGCCGGCCGTCTGCTGGGACGTACCCTTCGCCCGCGCCGTCTACGGCGACACCACCGCCGTCCGCGCCCTGCCCTACGGCGACACCACCGCCCTCGCCGCGGCCGCCGACGAGCTGCTCGACGAGGTGACGCTACGCCAGAAAAGCTCAGCGGCCAGGAAGTTCGCCGCACGATACTGTTCGTGGGGCGTCGTGGCAGAGGCTGAAGTCACCGCCTACCAGCGCTTTCTCGCCATGGTGAGCGCAACACCACAGAACATCGTCAAAGGGTGAACCATGATCGATCTCAAATTCATTCTGCAGAATCCGGACGAGGTGGCCGAGAACTGCGCGCGCCGGGGATACGACGTCGACATCGAGCGGATCACCGCCCTCGACCGTGAGCGCCGGGGGATACTCGCCCGGCTGGAGGACACCCGCCACCAGGTGGCCGTCCTCGGCCGCGAGTGGAAGAACACCACCGACCAGGACGAGCACCGCCGCAAGGCCAACGAGCTCAAGGCCGAGCGGGCCCGCCTGGAACAGGAGCTCGAAGAGGTCGCGAGCCGGCTCCAGGAGCTCGTCTCCTGGCTGCCCAACATGCTCGACCCGCGCGTCCCCGTCGGCGGCGAGGAGAAGAACGTCGTCGTCCGCACCGTCGGCGAACCCACCACGTTCGACTTCGCCCCCCGCTCCCACGAGGAGATCGGCCGCCTCACCGCGACCATCGACATCCCCCGCGGTGTCAACGTCGCCGGCTCCCGCTTCTACCTGCTGATGAACGAGGCGGTCCAGATGCGCTACGCGCTCACCGACCTCTTCGTCAAGCGTGCCCGCGCCCAGGGCTTCGAACTGGTCTCCCCGCCCTACCTGGCCCGACGTGAGACCCTCTTCGCCTCCGGTTACCTGCCCTTCCAGGACAAGGACAACTTCACCGTCAACGACGGCGACCTGTCCCTGATCGGCACCAGCGAGCAGTCGCTCCTCGGCATGCACATCGGCGAGACCCTCACCGAACTGCCCCTGCTGTACCTCGGCGACTCGATGTGCTTCCGCACCGAAGCCGGCAGCTACGGACGCGACACCGCGGGCATCCTGCGCGTCCACCAGTTCCACAAGCTGGAGCAGCTGGTCTACTGCCACCCCGACGACAGCGAGAAGTACCACCAGCTCTGCCTGGACAACGAGGAATGGCTGATGCGCGAGCTCGGCATCCCCTACCAGGTGGTCCTGACCGGTTCCAAGGACCTCGGCGCACCCGGCCGCATCAAGTACGACACCGAGGCATGGCTGCCCTTCCAGGAGCGCTACCGGGAGACCACGTCCAACACCAACATGGGCGACTTCCAGACCCGGCGCGGCCGGATCCGCTACAAGGTGGGCGAGGAGAAGGGCTTCCCGCACACCATCTCGGCGACCGGATTCTGCGACCGCCTCATCATCGCCATCATGGAGAACCACCAGCAGGAGGACGGCTCCGTGCGCGTACCGGATCTCCTCGTGCCCTACCTGGGCACCGAGGTCATCGCCGTCCGTCCCGCCGGCGGGCAGCGCCCGGCCGTCCGGTGACGCCATGACGACGACGAACCCGACGGACACCCCCTTCCACCGGGCCCTCGCCGGCTACCTCCTGCCGAACGGCTGGCGGCTCACCGCCTGCCCGTCCTGCGGACGCTCCTACTACGGCAAGGGCAGCCCGGTCTGCGGCAGCGACTGGTGCCCCGGCACCACCCCCGCCACCGCGCCGGCGGGCGCACCGCACCCCGGCCCGGCCGCCCAGTGGACCCGGATCCGGCGTGTCCTGGAGACGCGGGGCCTGACCCCCTTCGCCATGCCCGGGCTGCGCGGAACCGCGCGCGACACCGACCTGGTGGTCTCCGCGCTGCAGTACCTCGACCCGGTGGTGCACCAGGGCGCTCCCGCGCCGTCCGGGCCCATGGTCCTGGCCCAGCCGTGCGTGCGGTGGCGGTACCTGCCCGTCGCCGGACGGGAGGAAGCCGTCTCCTCGTCGTTCGTCAACCTCTCCTCACTGGAGGTCGGCGGGCCCGCCCTGATCGACCGGCTCGCCGACCACCTGGACCTCTGGCTCGACTGCCTCTCCGCGGTCGGGGTCACCGCCCGGGACACCACCGTCGCCCTGTCCGACGAAAGCTGCGCCTACGGCCCGTACGCGGGCCTCCGCGCCGACCTCAACAGCGGCGGCCTGGAGATCGGCGAGATCAACTGGTACGGCACGGTGGAGGACACGGCCGGACGCGAACTCACCGTCATCGACTGCGGGTTCGCCTTCGAACGGATCGCCTGGACGGCGCCCCGCACCGACTCCTACCACGCCATGCTCGCACCGGTCTTCCTGCCCTCCGGCGAGTCGGCCGGAGGGCTGCCCGGCGGCGTGGTCAACGACCGGGTCCGCACCCTCGCCCTGCTGTCCCTCTCCGGGGTGACCCCGGGCAGCCGGGGCCCGCGCCGGTACGTACGGCAGCTCGCCGACGAACTCGCCGTTCCCTTCCTGGCCGGCGTGAACCTGCCCAGCGCGCTGGAGCACGCCGTACGGTTCTGGCGCCAGTTCACCCCGCCCGCCGCCGTCGGCGACGCCGAGGCCGTGGAACTGGCCGTCGCGGCGGTCGAACGCCGCGCCACCGCACAGCTCGCCCGGGCCCTCCAGCAGCCGGAACCCCCGGTCCGGCTGCCCTTCGCCGAGGCAGCCGAACTGCTCGCCGCCCGCTCCGGCGGCCGCCCGGCCGTGCGCCGGGCGGTCGACGCCCTGACCGTGGCGAGCTGACCCCCGCTCCACCCCTCTAGGGGGTGTCTTGTGGATCAAGCCGGGCTCGCGGCGTCTGGCACCGCGCCTCGCCGCGTTCTCGTCGGTCGCCAACGCTCCGCGTTGACTCCCTCCTCGGCCTTGCGATGCACGGCACCAGACGCCGCTCCCTGATCCGGCTTGATCCACAAGACACCCCCTCGGCCCGGCCGCCAGGTCCCGCGCCGCCGGGACCGCCGGCCCGGCCCCGCCCACTCGGGACTGTGCCGCCCGCCCGCCCCCGGGCGAGGATTCCCGCAGGCCGCCACGAACGGCCCGCCCCACCCCGCCGATGTGCGTCAACCCGCCCCGAGGGGCCCCGTCCCGCACACCGTGCTGCCCGTACCCGCCCAGACCCGACCGAGAGGAGCCCGCGTGACCATCGCGACCGACACCCCGGTCCGCGCCGACGGGCCCGGCCACGGCACGCAACGTCCGTACTCCCTTTCCCACTTGGAGGCCCTGGAAGCCGAGTCGGTGCACATCCTCCGGGAGGTGGCGGGCGAGTTCGAGAAGCCGGTGGTCCTCTTCTCCGGCGGCAAGGACTCCCTCGTCATGCTGCACCTGGCGCTCAAGGCCTTCGCCCCGGCGCCGCTCCCCTTCGCCCTCCTGCACGTGGACACCGGCCACAACTTCCCCGAGGTCCTCGCCCACCGCGACCGCACCGTCACCCGGCACGGCCTGCGCCTGCACGTGGCCTCCGTCCAGGAGTACCTCGACACCGGCAGGCTCCGCGAGCGCCCCGGCGGCACCCGCAACCCCCTCCAGACCGTCCCCCTCCTGGACGCCATCCGCACCGGCCGCTTCGACGCCGTCTGCGGCGGCGGCCGCCGGGACGAGGAGAAGGCCCGCGCCAAGGAGCGCGTCTTCTCCCTGCGCGACGAGTTCGGCACCTGGGACCCCCGCCGCCAGCGCCCGGAACTCTGGCAGCTGTACAACGGCCGCCACGCCCCGGGAGAGCACGTCCGCGTCTTCCCCCTCTCCGACTGGACCGAGCTCGACGTCTGGCAGTACATCGCCCGCGAGGGCATCGAACTCCCCGGCATCTACTTCGCCCACGAACGGGACGTCTTCCGGCGCGACGGCATGTGGCTCACCCCCGGCCCCTGGGGCGGCCCCCACCCCACCGAACCCCTCCAGCGCCGCACGATCCGCTACCGCACCGTCGGCGACATGTCCTGCACCGGCGCCGTCGACTCCCACGCCACCACCCCCGACGCCGTCATCACCGAGATCACCGCCTCCCGCCTCACCGAACGGGGCGCCACCCGCGCCGACGACAGAACCTCCGAGACCGCGATGGAAGACCGCAAACGCGAAGGGTACTTCTAGCCGTGACGACCCGTGCCCCCCTGCTGCGCCTCGCCACCGCCGGCTCCGTGGACGACGGCAAGTCCACTCTGATCGGACGCCTCCTCCACGACTCCCGGTCCGTCCTCGCCGACCAGCTGGAAGCCGTGGAGCGGGCCTCCGCCGACCGTGGCCGCGACACCTGCGACCTCGCGCTCCTCACCGACGGCCTGCGCGCCGAACGCGAACAGGGCATCACCATCGACGTGGCCCACCGCTCCTTCGCCACCGCCCGCCGCCGGTTCATCCTCGCCGACACCCCCGGCCACGTGCAGTACACCCGCAACATGGTCACCGGCGCGTCCACCGCCGACCTCGCCGTGGTCCTCGTCGACGCCCGCAACGGCGTCACCGAGCAGACCCGCCGCCACACCGCCGTCGCCGCCCTCCTGCGCGTCCCGCACCTCGTCCTCGCCGTCAACAAGATGGACCTCGCCGGCTACGACGAGGGCGTCTTCGCCGCCATCACAGCCGAGTTCACCGCCTACGCCACCGCCCTCGGCCTCCACGACATCACCGCCCTGCCCCTCTCCGCCCTCGCCGGCGACAACGTGGTCGAACCCTCCGCCCACATGGACTGGTACGACGGCCCCACCCTCCTGCACCACCTGGAGACCGTCCCCCTGCACGACGGCCTCACCACCGGACCCGCCCGCTTCCCGGTGCAGTACGTGATCCGCCCGCAGACCCCCGAACACCCCGACTACCGCGGCTACGCGGGCCGCGTCACCTCCGGCGTCCTGCGCGTCGGCGACCCCGTGACCGTTCTCCCCTCGGGCCGCACCACCGTCATCCAGGGCATCGACGCGCTGGGCGAGCCCGTCGACACCGCCTGGGCCCCCCAGTCCGTCACCCTGCGCCTCACGGACGACGTGGACGTCTCCCGGGGCGACCTCATCGCTCCCGCCACAGCCGCGCCCGCCCCCACCCGGGACATCACCGCGACCGTCTGCCACCTCCACGAACGCCCGTTGCGCACCGGTGACAGGGTCCTGCTCAAGCACACCACCCGCACCGTCCGCGCACGGGTCGAGAAGGTCGCGTACCGGCTCGACATCAACACCCTCCAGCAGCACCCCGCCCCCGACGGGCTGAACGCCAACGACATCGGCCACGTGGTGCTGCGCACCGCGGAGCCGCTCGCGATCGACGCGTACGCCGACCAGCGCGGCACCGGATCGTTCCTGCTGATCGACCCGGCCGAAGGCACCACCCTCACCGCCGCCATGGCAGGCCGGCCGTGACCGGCGCACCCGTGCGCGTCGCCGTGATCGGCGCCGGAGCCGCCGGAACCCTCACCGCCGCACACCTCCTCCACCGGGCCGCCGCGCTCCGGGCCGCCCTGGAGGTATCGCTGATCGACCCGGCCGCCACCACCGGCCGGGGCCTGGCCTACGCGACCGCCTCCCCGCACCACCTGCTCAACGTCCCCGCCGCCCGGATGAGCGCGCACCCCGACCGGCCGGGGGACTTCACCGCCTGGCTGGACCGCCGCGCACCCGGCGTCCACACCCCCGCCGACCACGTACCCCGGGCGCTCTACGGCGCGTACCTCGCCGACGTGCTGGCCGATGCTGCCTCGGCGCCCGGCCCGGCGCGGCTGCACCGCGTCCACGAGCGGGTCGTGGACGTACGCCCCGCCGGCGGCGGCCTGACCCTCACCCTCGGCTCCGGGACACCGCTGCGCGCCGACGCGGCCGTCCTCGCCCCCGGCAACTCTCCGCCCGGCCAGGCATGGGCCCCGGCCGCCCTGCGCCGTTCCCCCCGCTACCTGCCCGACCCCTGGGCGCCGGGCGCCCTCGACGCCCTGCCGGGCGAAGGACCCGTCCTCCTGGTGGGCACCGGGCTGACCATGGTCGACGTCGCCCTCACCCTCACCCGCGCCGGCCGCACCGTACGGGCGATCTCCCGGCACGGCCTGCTGCCCCAGCCGCACACCGGCTCACCCCTGCCCACCGCCCCGCCCCCGACCCCCGACCCGGGCGCGGGCCTCCGGCAACTCCGCCGCGCCCTGCTGAGCCACGTCTCGGCCTGCCGCCGCGGCTACGGCGACTGGCGGGTCGGCATCGACAGCCTGCGCCCGGTCACCGCGGAGCTCTGGCAGCAGCTCTCCCTCACCGACCGGATCCGCTTCCTGCGCCACCACCAGACCCTGTGGAACGTGCACCGCCACCGCATCCCCCCGGCCACGGCCCGCGCCCTCCGGCAGGAGATGGCCGCGGGCCGGATCGGAGTCACCCAGGGGGAGGTGACCGACGTGCGGGAGGCGGCCGACTCCCTCACCATCCACCTCCGCGACGGCCGCACCCTCCACGCGGGCACCGTCATCAACTGCACCGGCCCCGAGGAGGACGTCCGCCGCCTGGACGACCCCCTCATCACCGCCCTCCTCGCCTCCCGCCTGGCCACCCCCGACCCCACCGGCCTCGGCTTCCGCGTCACCCCCACGGGCCGCCTCCACCCCGCCCCCGGCCACCCGCCGTCGCCCCTCTGGACCCTGGGCTCCCTCCGCCGCGGAGCCCTCCTGGAATCCACCGCCATCCCCGAACTCCGCACCCAGTCCCACGCCCTCGCCACCACCCTCCTGGGAGCGCCGCCGCCAGCGAAGCCGCCCCTGCCGCAGCCCGCCCTGCGGGCCGGGACGTAGGAGCAGCCCTTCCCGCCCCGACGCGGGAAGGCCTTGGGCAGCTGCCCGACGGCGTCGACCAGGTCCGCTGGCACGCGGTACTCCCGCTGCCGGCCGAAGGCCAGGGGCAGTTCCAGTCCTTGTCGACCGCGGCGAGCGTGGCCTCCCAGGTCTCCTCGTCTGGCCCCCACACGCTCCCCTGAGCGCAGGGCCTCGCGCCGCTCGGTCAGGAGGTGGTCGCCGCACAGCCAGGCCGACCAGACCCGGGCCTCCCGCGAACGCGGAGACGGGGCCCGGATCTCACACACGTAGATCCGAACCCCGCGAAGGTGCCCCGCTCGATCGCCCCGGACAGCCTGTGCCGCCGCCAGGAACCGCGGAGTTCGCGGTCAGGCAGAGCCGGAAGCCCGCCGGCATGCGGGCGCTGTCGTGGATCGCGGCCCAAGGTCACCGGCGGTTCCGTGGGCCTCGTCCACGATCGCGTGGTCGAGGCCCGCCTGCCGGCCGTGCAACCTCCAGCAGGCCGCACCGGTGCCGAACGGCTGCCTGTTCAGAACCGGATCTACTGCTGGTCGTCGCCGGTCTTGAAGTCGATGAGGACGTCGCCGTTCGACTTGTGCAGCAACAGGGTGGAGTCGGTCGCCCCGAAGGTGAGGTAGGCGCCGTTCTGGCCCCACGTCTTGGTGTCCCAGAGCGCGCCGCCCTTGCCCTCGCCGCCGTCCTTCTTGTACGTGACGAGGTTGCCGTCGTTCTGCATGCGGGTGTAGGCGCCGGGGCTGTAGTTCCAGAAGCCGCGGCCGTAGTCCTTGCCGCGGTAGAACACCGCGAAGTAACCGCGGTTGTCCTGGGCGAGGATGGAGTTGGCGGCCGACATCCAGGTGCCGCGCTCCAGGTTCTGACCACCTGTGAGCGTGTTGTTCCCCACCTTCCAGGTCCTGGTCGACCAGGCGGCGGAGTTGTCCGCGCGGTAGACGACGAGGTTGGCGTCGTCCTGGAAGTCCAGGTGGCCGTTCGGGTTGCCCCAGGTGCGGGAGCTCCACAAGGCCCCGCCCTTGGTCGGGCCGCCGTCCTTCTTGTAGACGACGAAGTTGCCGTCCGCCTGGAAGAGCGCGTACGCACCCGTGTTGCCGTAGGTGCCCGAGGCCCACAGCTCGGCGCCGGCCTTGTGGTCCAGGACGAGGTTGCCGTCCGGCTGCATGTAGAGGAAGCCGTTCTCGGTCTCGATGTACTCGTTCGAGGCGAGCACGTCGCCCGGATTCAGCGAGACGTTGGCCGTCGCGGCGAGGGCCGTCGCACGCTGCTGGTTCTTGGCGGCGCTCTTGGCCGGGACACCACCCTGCGGCTTCTTGACCGCGACCTTGACGGCGGCCGGGGTGTCGGTCTTGCCACCGGCGGCCTGGGCCGCCGGAGAGGCGAGTACACCCACCGAGACGGCGGCGGCGAGCACACCCGTCCAGGCGGCACGCTTGCGGTTGAAGTCCATTCCTTACCCCCCATGTGGAAAACGTTCAGTTGAACGCGTTCGATTCAACGGCGATCAGTCTGTATGCGCTCTACTCGAAAGGCAAGCCAATAACTTTCCGGCACGGACAGCACCCTTGCGGTGCCGGACCGCCGTACCGGAAGTGACTGCCCCACCTCTCCCTGTGCGCAGTCGGCGTACGCGGTGGCCCCGTCCGAAGAGCCCCGTCGGGTACAGGCATTGCTCGGCTGGTGGGTCGGCGGGGTCCAGCAGGCCTGCTGCGGCCATGTGGACGAAGGCGGTTCCGGTGAGGACACAGGTGGGTGTGCGTGTCCGGAACACGGGCGCGGTCCGTTCAGGGGCGGGCGGGCGGAACCGCACATGCCGGGGCTCCGGCGGCCGGGTGACGGCGACGACGAGTCGCTACCTGCCAACCGGCACGGTGGGCCCGTACGCGTGAGAACGCGTACGGGCCCACCGTCATGTCAGGCGTCAGGCGTCAGGCGTCCGGCGCCGCAGCATCAGATCAGGACCTGTGAGAGCACGCCGGCGGTCGCGGCGGCAAGGGCGAGGACTGCGGCGAAGGCTGCGCAAGCGCGGGCTACGGCGGCGGGGTAGGTGACGCCGTCGAGGCGGGCGAGCACGCCCGCGGCAGCGCCGGCCAAGAGGGCGAGCACGACGACCAGGGCGATGGTGAGCAGGGCGACGGCGATGCGGTTCACGGCGATCTCCAAGCAGAGGTCGGGGTGTTGACGTGACCGACTTTCCTGGAACCGGTGTGCAACGCGGTTCACGTGGACAAAGCTGTACACCTGGACAACTGCTGCCGGACTCCCGACGCAGGGGGGGGCGAATGGGCACGGAGAATCCTGGGCCTCAGGAGGCACTCGTCGAGCTACGCAGGCGGGTGCACGACAGACGAATCAACAAGCGGATGACAGCAGCCCGGCTAGCCGAACTGGCGGGGGTGAGCCGCACCACCCTCCACAACTTCGCCAATGGGGCTGTACCGAGGGAAAGCACGGTCGTGGCACTGGGCAAAGTGTTGGGTATGGACGTGAACGCCTTGCGCGAACTGCGCAAGGTCGCGGCTGGGCGAGCCGAGGGAGCGGCGAGAGCGGGGCGCCTCCTCAGGAGCACGGTTGTCGGGCGGCCCGCCGTGCCGGCCCCGGCGCCCGCCGAGGACCGTCTGCTGGCGCTCTTCCAGGCCGGGTCAGCCGTCGGCAGTGCTCTCACGCTCCAGCTGACCGCGTCCGGTCGGTTCGAGGACTTCCTCGGCGCGCTTCGCCGGGTCGGTCTGAGCGAGGCCGAAACCGCACAACTGCGTGAGGTCAGGACCCTGCTGGAGCAGATTGACCCTCCGGGCAGGGACACCCTGATCGCGTGCGGGCACGTGGTGGAGGGAGTGGTCGGTCTGGTGGAGGAGCGGACCACACGCGCCGAGTTCCGCTGGTTCGAGGTCGGCAAGCTCCTGCAGGGAATCGCCCTCTTTTCCGCGATGGCGTGGCCAGAGGATCCGGACCTCGACGAAGCGCGGACCGAACTGTTCTACCTCAGCGATGCCGTTGACATTCCCGAGGAGCTACGCGCCGAGGTGAAGAACTACTGCCGAACGGAACTGCCCACCGCTGAGCAGAGGGAGATGCTCGGGGAGGCGGAGCGCCTCAGCCGGGCCTTCCACGCGATCCGGCTTACTGCCCGCTGACCACCACCCCGTGGGGCGGGCCCGTAGGCACCCGCGGCCTATGGGGTGTCGTCGCACACCGGGCGCGGTGGGGCTTGCGCGACCACCTTCCGCCAGTAGTCGGCCTCGGCGCCCGCTCCCCTGGTCGCGGGCTGGATCAGCGTGGCGGAGGTGGTGGTTCCTGGATGGGCCTGGAGGTCTCCGGGGCCGATCGCGACGACGTACCGGCCGCCCGGCTCCATCATCACCTCCCGGTTCGACGTGGCCACTTCGAAGGACCCCTGCGAGCCGCCCGGCCTGACGCGTTGGGAGACACCGATGGCGGGGGCGAACTGCCCCTTCACCACCTCCACGACCTTCACGGGGGTCGTGACCAGATCCGGGTTGTCGGCGCCCACGGCTTTCGGGTCGTGCACGGTGGCCCCCGTCGCCTCGACCACCGCGATGCCCTGCGAGCTGGTGGCCACCTCCATGTCCGTTCCCGTCTCGGCCGCGCAGAGCCTCCCCGAGTAGGCCGGAGCGCCGCCCTCGTTTGGCCTGTCCGGCGCCCTTCATCCTGGCGATGTTGAAGCGGATGTAGTCCGTGGCGGCGATCCCGCCCCCGGTGGTTCCACTTCGCGGCCGCCGTCGAAGTTCAGCTTCCGACTCCGTGATGTGCGCTCGGGACTGGCTCTTGGGGGCGGAAGGTGCGGCGGTAGGTGTCGGGTGGGACGCCGACGCTGCGGTGGAAGTGGCGGCGCAGCGTGGTGGCGGTGCCCATGCCGGTAGCCGTGGCGATGGTGTCGACGGTGGCGTTGGTGGTTTCCAGAAGTTCCTGGGCGTGGCGGATGCGCTGGGTGTGGAGCCACTGCAGCGGTGTGGTGCCGGTGAGGTGTTTGAAGTGGCGGGCGAGGTGGCGTGAGCTCATCCGGGCCCGGCGGGCCAGGTCCTCCACGGTGAGCGGTTGGTCCAGTCGCTCCAGCGCCCAGGGGAAGAGTTCGCCCAGGGGGTGGTTGCCGGGCTCCGGCAGCGGGGTGGCGATGAACTGGGCCTGGCCGCCGTCGCGGTGGGGTGGGATGACCAGGCGGCGGGCGATCTTGTTGGCGTTGGCCGCGCCGTGGTCGAGGCGGACCAGGTGCAGGCACAGGTCCATGGCGGCGGCCTTGCCGGCCGAGGTGAGGACGTCGCCGTTGTCGACGTACAGGACGTCGGGGTCGACGGTGGCCGCAGGGTGGCGCCGGGCCAGTTCCCGGGTGTGTGCCCAGTGGGTGGTGGCGCGTCTGCCGTCGAGCAGTCCGGCTGCGCCCAGGATGAAGGCGCCCGTGCACAGAGAGGCCACGCGGGCGCCGGCCTCGTGGGCAGTACGCAGCGCCTGGACCAGGTCGGCGGGCGGTTCGCGGTCGGTGTCGGCCCAGCCGGGGACGATCACCGTGTCGGCGTGCGCGAGCTGGTCGAGTCCGTGGTCGGGCTCCAGGCGGAAGCGGTCGACGTGCACCGGACCGCTTCCGCAGACGGAGAAGTCGTACCAGGGATCCACGATGTGGGTCAGATCGGCGCCGAAGACCTCGAGGGCCACGGAGAGTTCGTAGTGGAGCATGCCGTCGGTGACGGCCAGCACGACAGAGGGCATGTCCGAAACTGTACGCGTCATGTCGTTTCCGACGCTCGTGCGTGGGGCTGTCGCGAGGACAGGATGTGGGTGTCAGGCCGCGGCGGATCGACACTGCGGCGGGGTGGTTCGAGTACACGGGAGCAGTCTCATGGGGTCAGGTCAGCTGGTGGCGGTGTTCGGCGCGTACGGTCACACCGGCCGGTTCGTGGTCGCGGAGCTGGCCGCGCGCGGGTACGTCCCGGTGCCCTCCGGGCGCAACGCCCAGGCCCTGCGG
The DNA here is from genome assembly GCF_045160885.1 of Streptomyces sp. NBC_00158. Classification (NCBI taxonomy): domain Bacteria; kingdom Bacillati; phylum Actinomycetota; class Actinomycetes; order Kitasatosporales; family Streptomycetaceae; genus Streptomyces; species Streptomyces sp. NBC_00158. The sequence goes on along the minus strand of NZ_CP108161.1, from coordinate 31,122 downwards.
GAGCTGGCCGACGAGCACGGCCTTGAGCCCCGGCCGGCGACGGCCGAGGACGCGGCGTCGCTGGACCGGGCCCTGGCGGGCACGGTGGCGGTCATCAACTGCGCGGGCCCCTTCGCGACGACCACCGGTCCCGTGATCGAGGCCGCGCTCCGTGCGAAGATCCCGTACCTGGACGTGGCCGCCGAGCTCGAGGCCAACCTCGACACCTTCGCCCACTACCGGGACCGGGCCCGAGAAGCGGGCGCGGTGATCGTCCCGGCCATGGCCTTCTTCGGCGGCCTCGGCGACCTGCTGGCCACTGCGGCGATGGGCGACTGGACCGCAGCGGACGAGGCCCACATCGCCTACGCGCTCAGCAGCTGGCGCCCCACCGCCGGCACCCGCCTGTCCGGTGCCGTCTCCCGCGAGCGGCGCGGGGACGTCCGCCTGCGCTACAGCGGCGGGCAGTGGGAGCGCCGCACCGATGCCCCGCCCACCCTCCGGTGGACCTTCCCGGAACCGATGGGGGTCCGGGACGTGATCGGGGAGTTCACGATGGCGGACGTCGTCACCGTTCCCCAGCACCTGTCCATCCCCGACGTGACCACCTACATGACCGTTGAGGCGGTCCGGGACGTCGCCGCCCCCCACACACCGGCACCGATCGCCGCCGAGGAGGACGGGCGCTCGGACCAGACCTTCCTCGTCGACGCCGTCGTACGCTCCGGCGGAGTCGAACGCCGGGCGACGGCCGGCGGCCAGGACATCTACGCCGTCACCGCGCCCCTGGTCGCCGAGGCCCTCGAACGCGTCCTGACCGGCCGCACCAAGTCCACGGGCGTCGCCTCCGCCGGAGAGATCTTCGACGCAGCGGACTTCCTGCACGCACTCGCCCCGCACATCGCACTCGACCTCCACCCGCATGGCGCCTGACCGCGGCGCCGCACGACGCAAGACCACTTCCACGGGGCGCATACGCGGACCGGCCCGGTCGACTCACGGGCGGCCGGCCGAGTCGCCCCGGGGCCGCTGTCCGCCGTAGTGGACGAACATCGGGGTCTGGCGGGTCCGGCCGCGCTCCCGTTGCCGCGCGATGCGCTCCCGCATCGTCTCGTACAGCGTTGACGGCGCGTCCGCGTCCCAGGGCCTGACCTCGCGCAGCGCCTCGATCAGCTGGAGGGAGAACAGCCCGCCCCTGCCGGGCTCCTCGACCGCGCCGTTCTCCGGCCCGCTCGCCATGTAGACGTACTGACGGCGGCGCGGGTGCGGGCGTCCGGGGAGGTCGTCCCCGGGGTTGGGGGGTTCAGAGCGGCCCCCCTCCTCCTCCTCCTCGACCCGGGCCCCCGCGGTGGCGCAGGCGTCGATGAACCAGAACTGCTCGTCGCACGTGCTGACCTGCGGGGAGCGGAAGCGGCCGAGCAGGTCGGTGAGCGAGACGTTCGTCCCGGCGGTGTCATCAGCGGTCAGCAGGTACTGCGAGCCGTCCGCGTCCATCGTGCCGTGTCCGCTCCAGAAGACCAGGAGGAGGTCCGCGTCGGTGCGTGCGGCCGTCTCCTGGAGCAGGGCCCTCATGACGTTGGCGGTGGTGGCTTCGCGCGTCGGTACACCCATCCCCTCCGTCACCTCGAAGTTGTCCTCCACGGGCGAGACGAGCGCCGTGATGTGGTCCGGCGGTACGCCTTCGGAGAGCAGCCACTCGGTGATGCCCCTGACGTCGTGCGCGGGGCCGTCCAGGTCCAGGCGGTGATTCTCGGCGCCGTACGCTTCGACCCCGACGACGACCGCGTACGTGCGGCTCCGGGGCAGTGGCCCGGGTGCCGCGACCGGGGGCACGGCGGCCGTCGGCTGCTCCAGTGCGGGGTCGTTCCAGAGCAGGGCGAGGGGGGCGAGTGCCCCCGACTCCAGCCATGCCCGCCGGTGGAGGGCCAGAAGGCTCTCGGGCAGGCTGGTCTCCATGGCGAACAGGAGGTTCACGTACTCCCGGAAGCGCGTCCCGTCCCCTTCCTCACGGCTCCAGACCACGACGGGGATCCCCTCCGCCTGGGCGATCCGGAACTGCTCGTCGTAAAACGGGTCACTGATCGGGGGGTGGTCGACCACGAGGCACATGAGCTGTTCGTCGGCCCGCAGCGTGCTCACGAGCGCCGACGAGGTGAACCCGTCGCCCGGCCAGTGCACCTCGTGGGGACGGACCCGCCCGCCCGCCCTGAGCAGGCGTTCCCAGCGGTCGTGCCCGGCGTGCGGCTCACGGTCCGCCAGGGTGGACCGGAACACCACGGGGTGGCGCAGTGCGTGCGGCTCGCTCCCGGGGCCGGCCCACGTCTCGAAGAGGAAGCCCAGCAGTTCCCAGGGCACGTCGAGCGTGATCGTGCTTCCGGGTGCTTGCGGGCCGAGCGCCGCCCAGCCGTCCATGGTGCTGGTCACCAGGCTCTGCATTTGCCGGAACCCCGGGACGTGTTCCGAGGCGGTCAAGCGCCGGTCGCCGAGCGTCCGGGCCTCCACCGTGTAGGCCCTCGGGTCCGCCACGCTGTTGCCGATCCGGATCCACAGTCCGTCCTGCGGGAACGGACGGGCCGTCACCGCCTCCGGCGGGGCGGGCTCCGGCTCCGCGCCCAGCAGACGCAGCACGGCCCTGCTCGCCGCCGCGAACGGCGGGAGCCCGTCCGGGATGCGGGCCGTGCCCCGCTCGGCGGCGACCGCGACCGCGTGGCCCGTGCCCCGCGTCGCCTCCGCGTCGGCGAAGCGGCTGAGGGCGAAGTAGACCTGCCAGGCGTCCTCCGCCGACAGGGACGTACGCAGCTCCTCGCGCACCCCGGGCCGGAACCGCAGCCGCAGCTCCCCGGACTCCGTACCGGGGACGTGCTCGAAGAGGTCGCTCACCACCAGCTCGGCGAGGACGTCCACCCCCGAGCCGGGCTCCATCGCCGCCTGCACCGCGCGCAGGACGGGCAGCGACAGCTCGGTCTGGGGACTGCACAGGACGGCCAGCCGGCGGGCCTGCGGGGACGAGACCCGGCGGAAGGCGTCCACCAGCAGCTCCGCTTCCGCGATAGGGAGCTCTGCATCCGGGTCGGGGTGCGGGTATGGGTAGACGTACGGGTAGTCGTACGGGTCGTCTTCGTCCTGCGGCTCGGGCGGGCGGCCGTCCGGGGGGATCAGGACCCCCTCGCAGGCCGCCTCCCCCACGGCCATCAGCGTCCCGGCCCAGGATTGCGCCGCCGCGGCCGAGATCCCCGCCACCGGGCAGGGCAGCCACGGGCCCGTCACCTCCGGGTAGGCGGCCGCGAGGAGCCGCCGCAGGCCGTCGGGGACCCCGGCGGCCAGATCGGCGGAGCGGGCGCCGCGTCCGCGGGCCGCGAGGGGCACCACGGGACCGTCCAGGCCGGTGTGGGGCCACAGCGTGCGCGGGAGGGGGTTGAGCAGGACGGTGGCCGTGGACCGGGTCCAGTCGCGCAGCATCCGCCAGGTGTCCGGGGCGTGCCACCCGTCCGCGACGCAGTCGGAGAGCACGAGCAGCAGCGCCCGGCCCCGCGGTTCCCGGAGCAGCGCGTGCGGTACGGGCCCGCCGGCCGGGCCGTGGAGGACGGGTGCGCCGTCCGGGCCGGGGTGCAGGGTCCAGCGGCGCACGGTGCTGAAGGCGCCCAGGCGGCGCAGCAGGACGTGCAGGTCGTCGGCCGTGTCCCGCCAGACCTGCATGGAGGGCGAGGCGTCCACGACCAGGTCGAGCCGGAACCAGCGTTCGGGCAGGGCGGTGAACACCGGGGTCAGCTCGTCGGTGCGCGCGTACAGGGTGACGGTGGCGTCGACGTCCAGCCCGACTTCCCGGCCGCCGGGACGGCGGCGTCTGAGCGGGCGCAGGGCCCGGGCGAGGGCGGGGCCGTCGGGCAGGGCGCTGCCGCGCCGGACGCGGCCGGTGACGGCGGCGAGGGTGCCGGGGCCGTCGGGGACGCCGTCCGTGTCGTAGGTGCCGGGTTCCGGCCGGGAGGGGTACGGAGCGAGCGGTTCCGGAGTTCCTTCCGGGCCGGCTGGGTCCTCGGACGGCTCCCGGCCGGGGGCCGGCACGGCAGGGGCGCCGGCCGGGTCCGGGGGTCCGGTCGGGCCGGCCGTGTCCCCCATGGCGCGGGCCAGCCAGAGCGCGTCGGCGAGTGCGACGACGTCGACGTCGGCGCCGGCCCGGCGGAGTCCGCGGATGAGGGATTCGAGCATGTCAGGGGGCGTTGAGGTCGTGGAGGAGGAGGTTTACCAGGCCGGCCCGGAGCGGGTCGTCGGGGCCGAGCTCCCCGGTGACGAGGTGGACGGCGTTGAGGAGCTGGTCGGTGGCCAGGCTCTCGCGGCGCGCGATCCGGGCCTCGAACTCGGACAGGACGCCGCCGGCCTGCCGGGCGGCGGCTCCGCCCAGGTGCGCTTCGAGGATCTTGACGAGCTCGCCGTGGTCGGGGTCGGGCATCCGGAAGCGGATGCAGCGGCGCAGGAACGGGGCCGGGAAGGTCCGTTCGCCGTTGCTGGTCATGACGATGAACGGGAACTCGGTGCAGGGGACGACGCCCTTGTGGACGGTCGCGGTGGCGTCCGACTCCCACAGCCGGACCGCGACGTCGGGTTCCGCGTGCCGGGTGAGCTCGGGGATCTCGAAGCTGCCGGACTCGATGACGTTGAGGAGGTCGCCGGGCAGGTCGATGTCGCTCTTGTCGATCTCGTCGACGAGGAGCATCCGGGGGCGGTCGGCCGGCGTCAGGGCGGTGCCGAGGGGCCCGAGCCGCAGGAACCGGCCGATGCCGTCGTCCTCGTTGCGGCGGGTGGCTTCCAGGCGGCCGAGGGCGTCGTAGCGGTAGAGGGCTTCGGTGAGGGTGCTGTGCGAGGTGACGTGCCAGTTGAGGACGGGGCCGAGGGTCAGTTCGTGGGCGACGGCCGAGGCGACGGTGGATTTCCCGGTTCCGGGCGAGCCGGTGAGCAGCAGGGGGCGGCGCAGGCACAGGGCGGCGTTGACGGCCTCGCGGAGCCCGTCCGGGGGGCGGAAGGTGGCTGCGGCGGTGGCCGGTGGGGCCAGCCGCCAGGGCGGAGGGCCGGGCAGTTCGTCTTCGCGGGCCGTGCCGTCGCCGCGGTAGTAAGGGGTCCAGCTCATCGTCGTCCTCTCGTGCGGCGGCCGCCGGCGGCCGCCGTGATGCCGGCCGTGTGCGTGCTGCTGGTGCGGCAGAACGCGAGCCAGTGCCCGTCGTCCCAGACGGCGCGGAGCCGGGCCAGCGGGGGCGCCGCGTCCTCGGCGCAGGTCCAGGCGGTGCGGTAGGCGTGGGTGAATCCGTCGGGCAGGGTCACCCAGCGGTCGCGTACTTCCTCCTCGACGGCCGGCCAGGCGGTCACGGCGCGGTCCTGCCACATGAGGATCGGGAACCGGGCCAGGAGTGCCTCGAACTGGTGGTCCGGGTCGGGGTCGGCGGGTGCGAAGCGCAGGCCGAGGGCGCCGGGGTAGTCGTTCCTGCCGAGGCGCTCCTCGAAGTCCTCCCGGTTCCCGGCGGTCGCGGGGTCCACCCAGTCCACGCTGCCGTACACGGCGTCGCCGCCGTCCTCGACGTGGCGCAGCCGGTACGCGGCCTGGCGGGAGAGCCGGCGCAGGTGGCCGGGAGGGTGGATGCGGGCGCCCCAGTGCAGGACGACCTGGTGGTGGGCGCCGAGCCGGATCCCGACGTCGGCCTCCTCGGGGCGCCAGTGCAGGAGGGTCGGGGCGGGGAGGGCGATGTCCACCCGGTGGAGCAGGGCGGTGCCGAGGACGCCGTCCGCCCAGTCGAGGATGTCGGCGAGGGTGTCGGCGAGGCCGTCGGGGTCGGGCCCGCAGGGTGTGGTGGGGCGGGTGTGGGTGGGGCGGCCCCTGTCGTCGAGGAGCCAGGCGTCGGCGGAGCCGGGCCGGTCGTCGGCCGGTGTGGTGCCGCGCAGGTGGACGACGAGCCGTCGGCGGGCGTCGTCGGCGAGGTTCCTGAACCTCCGGTGCAGCAGTTCGGCGGTGGCGAGGTCCTGGCCGGCGCGGTGGCACCAGTCGGTGAAGGCATCGTCCCCGGTGTCGAGCCCGGCGGTGGCCGCGAGGCGGACGACGAAGCGGAGCAGGGTCGCGCGGCCGTCGGGGTCGTCGACGGGCCGGTGCAGGACGGCGGCGTCGAGGTGTTCGGCGAGTCCGCCGGGCCGCAGTCCGGGGGTGTCGGCGACGCAGTCGAGGAGGGCGCGGCGCAGCGCGGCCGGGTGGGCGGCCTGGGGCATCCAGGCGGCGATGAAGGCGTGGGCGTCCAGGGCCAGGGCGAGGGCTCCGGCGACCTCGCGCAGCCGCCGCAGCTCCGGGCCTTCGGGTGCCGTGTCGGTGGTGTCGAGGACGCGGACCAGTTCCGCGAGGGTGCGGCGGGGCGGGTCGAGCCGGGCCGCGAGGGCGGGGTGGGCCGCGGCGGCCCGGCGCAGGGCGGTGTCCAGGGCCCGTTCTCCGAGCGCGCTGGGGTGTTCGGGGCGGGCCGGTGCCGGGCTCGCCGGCTCCGGCGGCCCGGTGCCGGGCTCGCCGGCTCCGGCGGCCCGGGCGGGGGTGGCGGGGGTGGCGGGGCGGGGATCGCGTAGGGCGGGTAGAGCGTGCCGCGCTGGTGGAAGGAGACGTCGACGAGGTCGACCAGGCTCCCCCGTCCGGTGCGGTCCAGTCCTTCGGCGACCGCCTCGTCGAAGGTGCGGCGCAGCGAGCGCGTCCCCGGCTCCTCCTCGGCCGTGACACCGGTGCACTCGACCAGCAGGTAGGTTCCGTCGGCGACTTGTCCGGTCAGGGTGGTCCGTACGGCCGTGAAGCCGGCCGCTGCGTTGATCAGGCCCTGGTCCATGATGAGGTGGCCGGTCGCCGCGGGGCTGCCGGGCGCCCACAGGGGGTCGAGGTCGCCGCCGAGCCAGACGGCCGCCAGGGCGTGGTCCTCCAGCAGGACGACGAGGGCGCGCAGTTTGCTGGCCAGGCACAGGCCGACGAACAGCAGCGTCAGTTCGAGGCAGTTGCCGCCCTGCTCCGCTATCTCGGCGGGGGTCCGGACGACTTGCTCGGCGGGGTGGAAGCGACGGAAGTCGATCGCGGCGGTCTCGTAGCGCAGCCCCTGCGCGGCGAGAGCGTCGTAGACCGTCCCGACGGCGGCGCGGCGGTCCGCCGCGCGCTGGAGGTACGTCGGGCCCGGTGAGGGTCCCGCGTACCGGCGGGCGATCTCCTCGGGGTCCACGTAGCAGGCGAGCCGGGCCGGTTCGGTCTTCTTCCACTTCTCCCACCGGCCGGGCGTCGGCGTCGGTCCGGTCACCAGACCTCGAAGAAGTCGGTCACCGCTCGCCCCGCGAAGGACACCGTGACCTCGTGGGTGCCGGGGGCGAGGCCGGTGACGGTCCAGCGTGCCGCGCCCCCGTGTTCGTCCAGGGTGATGCGGTCCGGCGGGCAGGGCGGTGAGAGTGCGAGCGTGGGCGGGTGGGGGCCCGTGGTGATGCCGTGGCCGCGGCAGGTCAGGACGACGGGCCGGCCCGCGGCGTGGACGTCGCCGACTTCGAGTCCGAGGGCGTGGGGGTCGGGCGCGAGGGGGAAGAAGCCGCGCGCGTCGTCGGTTCCCGGCGGCGGGTCCCCGGGCGACTGGAGGTCCGCGAGTACGTTCCCGCCGGAGGCGAGCAGGCGCAGGAGCCGCTCCAGTACGTCGCGGGTGGCGTGGATCGTGGAGTGCGTGGCGTTCTCCCAGCCCCAGGTGGAGCGCTCGGAGAGTTCGACGGGGATCGCGGACACGGCCGGGACGCTCCGGTCGCCGGTGGCGAACTGCCGCCGTTCGGCGCCCAGGGCGGCCGGGTCGGTCGTGATCCGCAGCCGGGTCCCGTCGAACACCGCCGTCTGCGGGGTGCGGTGGCCGTACCCCACGATGGGCAGCAGCGGGGCCGCCGGGCCGGGGGAGTGCCGGTCCATGCGGCGGTGGAACTGCTCGTAGGCGTCCGTCGCGCGCGCGGGGTCGAGCGTACCGAGGCGGACCGGGGAGCGGTGGACGTGGCCGGGGCCCTGCCCGGGCGGAGTGCCGGGGCGCCGGTCGAGGAGAACGGGGTAGCGCGGGAGGAGCTGGTGGACGGAGGTGAAGGCGCCGAGGACGTCGGCGACGGCGTTCAGACGGGTGCCGAGGACGTGCACTCCGTTGGCGAGGAGGTCGAGGGCCGCGAGCGTGCCGCGGAAGGGGGTGCCGAAGGTGATCAGCGCGCGGCAGTGCTCCCACCCGCCGAGGACGTCGAGGTAGTACTTGGCGACGAGGCCGCCCATGCTGTGGCACAGGAGGACGGTCTTGGGACGGCCGTAGGGCAGGGTCCTCGCCCATTTGGGCAGTTCGCGGTCGATGAGGGTCTTGAGTCTCAGCGCGGAGACCCGGTTGTCGCGCCGCCAGTCGTAGGCGAACTCGAAGTGGTTGGCCGGGGGCCCGTCGGCGGCGCAGTCGCCCGGAACGAGCTCGAAGTGCTCGCGGAGGGCGCGGCGCAGTCTGCCGTACTGGTTGAGCTTGGTGAGGCCCGGGATGGTGACGGGGAGTCCGATGAGGCCCGAGGGGACGATGCCGTCGTCGTACTCGGGTTCGTCGAGGAGGCGGGGGTCCCCGGCCAGCTCCTCCAGGGCCCGGCCGAAGGGGCGCAGTCCGCCCCCCAGGGCCAACGGCGGCTTCCACACGGGGACGTGTCCGCGGTGGAGCGTGCTGCCCCCGATCCCGGGCAGCACCACGATGAGGTCGTCGAAGCGTAAGCGGCCGTTCACGGTTCCCCCTGGTACTCCCGCGGCACCCCATCATGCCGTGCCCGATGGCGCGCGGGGAGGCCCTTGGCGTATCCGGCCGTCCCTGCGCCTCCACGTCTGGGAGGGACGCGAGCAGACGCTGACGGCGACGCCGTCCACCATGCCCAGGCTGTCCGCGCCGACACGGCGGAGGCACAGCGCCGTGCCGCCGAGAAGGAGGCCCAGCGGCCCGTCGGGACCAGCGATCCGGCCGCCGTGCGGCGACTCCCCGACCCTCGCCCGGCAGCCGCTTCGAGGGACGGACCTCGCGCGCCGGATGATCCTCGCCCGAGGCGAAGGGGTCACTCGTCCCGGCACCGTAGCGCCCCATCACACCCTCAAGAGGGCGGGTGGGGTTCACCAGTTGGGGTCCAGCACGAGCGGCATCCGGTCGGGGCCGGTCATCCAGCTGTCGAATTCCTCGGGGGTGAGGTGCAGGGGGAGTCCGGCGTGACGGGAGGTGAGCGCGGCCAGGGACGACAGGGCACGGGCGGGGTCCGTGCCGGTGAGGTGGTCGCGGACCGGTCCGAGCGCGGGCAGGACGGTGGCCTGGGCGTGTGTACGGGGGCCCAGGGAGGCGGCTGCCGCGGCCAGGAGTCCGCTGGTCAGGGAAGCAGCGAGGAGTTCGTGTTCGAGGGAGCGGGTGCCGGTGATGCGGGTGCCGCGGGCGATGAGGACGGCTGCCTGCAACCCCTGGACGATGACGGTCCCGGCGGCCTGGCCCACGAGTCCGCCCACCAGCGCGCCGACGACCGGTACGGGGATCACGCTCTGGCCGACGGCACCGCAGGCCCAGCCGAGCGAGGCGCGCAGCGCGGCCTCGGCGCCGCGTGCGGCGAACTCGCCCCCGTCGATGCGTCCCTGCGCGAAGTCGAGGCCCGCTGCGGCGACGGCGAGGGCGGCGCCCGCCGTCGCCGGGGCGAGTTCACCGCCGCCGAACGCCGCCGGCAGGCGGCCGGCGCGCCCCGCGGAGCGGACGGCCGAGGAGAGCCCGGCGAGGGCGCCGGAGTGGGCCGCGCCGCGGGCGGCCGCCGCGGCCGCGGTGAGCGCGGCCTGGGCGGGTGAGGTCTCCCCGGCGCGGATCCGGCCCAGCTGCCCGGCAGCCGCGATGACGGCCGCCACCGCCCCGCCCGTCGCCGCGCCGGTGGCCGCGGCAGCGGCTGCTTCCCGGCCGGCCGCCTCGCGCACCTGGCCGCCGATCCACTTCTCGGGGTCCGTGGCGTGGCGGTGCGCGTCGGCCAGGTCCACCGGCTGCGAGGCGATGTCCCCGTACCGGACGGTGTCGCCGAGTCGGGCGCGGGCGTCCGCGTACGCGGTGAAGCCCACGCCGTCCGGACGCATGGTCAGGCGCCGTTCGAGGAGGCTGTCCACGGCGGCCACCTTGTCCCCGGCCACCAGGCGCTGCATGCCCGTGTAGTGCTCACGGCGGAGCTGGTGCGCGGTGCCGGACACCGATGCCATCAGCTTGGCCTGCACCTCGCCGACCGTCCTGGTCCCGTCGACGAGCAGGATGTCCGCGGCAGCCGTGTGCGATCCCCCCACCATCCACTCCGACACGACCGCCCGCACCCCGGACCCCGCCCGGGCCGCGGCCTGGTTGAAGGAGAGAGCGTGCTCCACTTCGAAGAGGTGGCCGGCCCGCTGGGCGTTGGCCAGGCCCGCGTACCGGCGGGCGAGGCGCTGCACCGTCTCCCTGGCGTCCAGGGTCTCCAAGGTGGCCGCGGCGAACCCGCGGGTCGCCGCATCCGCCGCCATCCACGCGGCCGCACCCGCGGCCGACGGCACGGCCGATGCGGCCGGGCCCGCTGCCGTGCCCGTACCGGCAGCCCCTTCGGCGGTCATGCCGCGGGATCCAGCGCCGCCAGTCGCGCACGGGCGTCGGCGACGGCCCGTCCCGACAGCTTGCCGACGCGTCCGTCCTCCCCGGCGGGCGGCGCCCCCATCACGGCGACGGTGGCCACGGCCAGGTCGAACATCTCCTTCACCAGAGCCCGTGCGCCCGGACCGTACGAGCCGTAGTCCTCACTGCGGTCCACCAGTTCGGCGAACGCCGCCTGCCGGGCCTGCATCGCCAGGCACAGGTCCTTGAGGACCAGCCGGATCTCCCGGCTGCGCTGGAGCACCGGCGACATCTGTGCCCGGGCCTCCTTCAGCTCCCGGGCGGCTTCGGCCAGCCGGCGGGCGAACTTCTTCTGCTCGTCGTTCACCGCGCGGCCGCGCCATTCCAGCAGGACTCCCGCCGCCAGCAGAGCCGGACCGGCCACCAGCGCCCCCATCACCACGGTGCCCGCCGCGACCCCGCCACCGCCTGCCGCCAGCGACCCTCCGCCCAGCCAGGCCAGAGTGGCGCTGGTGGCCGCGGCCCCGGACAGCCCCGAGATCGCGGCTCCAGTCGACGCGGTCGCGAAGGCTCCGACCGCCGCGTAGGCCACGGCCCCGACCCCCGCTCCGGCAAGGGCGCCTCCCGTCAGCGAGGCCACCGCCGTGGCCGCCACGTGCCGCAGCTCCCGCAACTCCACGTCCGCCACGCCCGTTCCGGCCGGCTCCACCGCAGCCAGCTCCGCCAGATCGACGTGCTTGAGCCGTGCGAAAACCTCCTGGAACGGGACGAGCGCCCGGTCGTACACGGCCCGCCTGCGGCGCTCCTGCTCCTCGGCCTCCTGCCGGATGTGCCGCTCCAACTTCTTGCGCCGCCGCTGCAGTTCCTTGAACCGCTCCTCGTTCTTGCGGGCGAGCAGAACCGCCTTGACCATCGCCACCGGCATCGCAGACCGTCCCCCCTCGCGCCGGCACCGGCGCGCTCAGCGGGGCGTGCCGCCGTCCCTCCCGGTCCCGCCGCCCCCGCGTGCACAGCCCGTCCAGGCGGCGCGGCATCAAGCTACACAACTTGGCAAAGATTGCCACCTCGTGCACACAACGTGAGACAGGATTCCCGCCCCGTGGACATGGGCATCCGGGTCCCGATGGCTCTCACGGCCGAACGGCCCGTGCGCACGGTCACAGCCAGCCGCCGCTCCCCACTCGCCCGCGACGCGGACTTGCCCGGGCGGGTCGGGTCGCGGTGGTGAACTGGCGCCGTCGGCACCGATGCTGGCCGGCCCGGGGGAGCTGTGCGCCGGTTCCGCGTTGTCGGGCTGGTCCACCGACGAAGCCGCCGACGCGACGGCCGAACTGACGGACACCGCAGTCGGCATGACGGTCCGTCGCCTGATGAACTGGTCGTAGCCGGGGAGGTCTGGCGGTGGCCGGTTCGGCGAGACGGCGTTCGACGGGGAACGGCAGTCGCGCGGCGAAGGGGTCGGGATCCACCCGCCCCGCTCGTGGTGCGCCTGGTCGACCCGGCCGGGTCAGCCGAGGAGCCGGCCGCGCAGGCCGCCTTTCCCTTGTTGCCGCTTCCTCTTCCTCGCGTCCGACCGCAGGGCGCGCGCCTGCTTCTCCCACTGGACGGACTGGGCGTCCGCCTTGCTGTACAGGAGCTCCAGCACGGCGTCGAGCAGGGCCACCGCCCGCCGAGGGTCCCCGGACTCGGCGACGCAGTGGGCGTGCTGGATCCGCAGGCCCACGGGTGTCCTCACCAGGCCCGCGGGGCTGCTCGGCAGCACCTGCTCGTAGTACGGCAGGGCTTCGCGGTACGTGCCGAGGACGTAGTTGTCCAGGGCGAGGCGAAGGGCGGCGTCGTGGACCCGCGGGTCGTCTGGGCCCAGGCCCCGCACCAGGTCGGGCAGCAGCGGCGCGAGCAGGTCCCGGCGGCGTGTGGCCCGCTCCGGGGTGCGCTCCCGCGGGGTGGGCAACGGGCGGTCATGGCCGTCGTATTCGCGGTCCAGGGCCTCCGCGAGGTCCAGCCGGGCGATCAGGGTGATCTCGCTGTCGGCGCCCAGCAGCCGGGTGGAGCGTTCGATGACCTCCCTGAGCACGGGCAGCCACGGCCGGCCGTCGACCTGACCGCGTGCGGCGGCGGAGCCGGCCAGGACCGCCTGCACGTCGATGGTCCGCCGGTTCTCAGGGCCCAGGACGCCCAGCAGCCGGGGGAGTACGCGTTCCAGCTCCGTCGGGTCGCCCGTCGACCGCCACAGGTACATGGAGCGGTGGTAGGCCACCTCGGCGGTCAGCGGGTCGTCGGCGCCGAGGGCTTCGCCGAGGTCCGCGATCAGCAGGTCGAGCTGCCGTGCGAAGTCCGGGCCGGCACCCGTGCGGCCCGAGGCCAGGATCCGGGCGAGCCGCGCGGCGAGGACCGGGCGTACGGCGTCGTCACCCGCGGCCGGGCGGATGCGGGTGGGCGTGCGGTGGTGGGGTCCGCGGGGGTCTGCGGGAGTCTGCTTGGCGGTGTCGCGGGCGGAGGGCGGTTCCGCGTCCCCGCGGATCAGGGCGTCCAGCCGGTCGATCACCTCGGCGGCTCCGGCCGGTCGCCGCGCCGGGTCCTTGGCGAGCAGGTCCAGCACCAGCCGATCAGCCCCGGCGGGAAGCCCGGACCGCAGCGAGCCGGGCCGCGGCGGCTCCGTGTGGGCGTGAGCGTAGGACAGTGCCTCGGCTTCCTGCACGGGGAAGGGGAGCTGCCCCGTCAGGAGCTGCATCAGGAGGCAGCCCAGGGCGTAGAGGTCGGCTCGTCCGTCGACGGAGGGCGCGCCGAGCAGGCGCTCCGGCGCCATGTACTCCAACGAGCCGATGACGAAGCCCGTGGCCGTGAGGCCGGGCTGGTGCAGGTACTTGGCGATGCCGAAGTCGAGCACCTTCGCGCGGCCCGTACCCGGCCCGCCGTGCCCGGTGATCATCACGTTCAGGGCCTTGACGTCCCGGTGCACCACGTTCCGCTCATGAGCGGCTCCGAGTGCCTCGCAGACGTCACGGGCCCAGACGAGGGCGGACGCGGTGGGCGGTACCCCGCGGCGCACGATGGCGGCGAGGGTCTCCCCCTCCACGAGCTCCATGACCAGGTAGACCAGCGGCTGCCCCTCGTACTGCGCCTCGCCGTAGTCGTACAGGGCCGCGATGCACGGGTGGACGAGAGTGCCCGCGAGGTGCGCCTCGGAAGCGAACCGCTCCCGGTCCTCGGCCGACCGCGGATGCCCGATCTTGACCGCGACCGTCCGGCGCACCCGGGTGTCGAAGGCCCGCCACACCTCGCCGAAGCCGCCCCGCCCCAGTAACCCGGTCAGCTCGTACCGCCCGTCCAGCACGTCCCGCTCCCGCATGTGCGCCCCCTCGTCCCCGTACCCACCAGGATCCGATTATGTGCGTCACGAGGCCGGACGGGTGATGGTCTCGCGCAGTGGGGTGCGGAGGGCGCGCGTAGGGCGGGCGGACAAGGCGCACCCGCCCCGGGCCGGGCCGCTGACGCGATGCGTCCGCTGCCCGGCTCGGGTGTGCTGGCAGACCTGATGCCGGGGGTGAGGACTGGCCTCGGCGGAAACCCGGGCGCCGGCACCCGCGTACGCGGCCACGCCCCGATATCCGGGGGTGCACAGTTCGGCGTTGGCGAGTTGGACGCCCTCGCCGTACGCACCTCTGCCGCCAGGGAGCAGCGGTGAGCACGGGCCTGCGCAGCGGCCAGGTCGCCGAGGCGGCCGGGGTGAACATCCAGACTCTGCGTCACTATGAGCGCCGCGGCCAAGCTCGCCGAGGTCGACGCGAAGACCGCCGACCTGACCACCATCCGCACCGCCCTCGCAGCCGGCCGCGACGACCTCACCGTCCGCGCGTCCAGCACGTGCTGCCCCATCCCCTTCACCGACCTCGCCGAGGAGAACCGCCATGCCGGCCCCTGCTGCTGACTTGCGCCCCCAGCGTGTCCCGAAGGCACTCGGGGGACTTGCCGCGCTGTCCTGCGTGGCGGTCGCGTGTGACTGAGCTCCACAGCTGGCCAGTTGAGCCTTGTTGGCCATCAGGCCCTTCGGTCCTCAACCGTCCAGCCGTGCCCCAACTCGCGGCGCAACGCCTCTAGTGCGATATCGGCTTCCCGCCGGAACGATTCCTGCTGCTCACGGGACCAAGGCGAGGGACCCGCCGGGTGGTCCCAGTCGAGTGAGGACTGGTAAAGGTCGGCGAGCCTGGTGAGCTCGTTGCTGGTGACGGAAGTGATGGGCAGTTTCTCCGGAGCGCAGGGGTACCCGTAGCGGCTGTCGAAATCAGGTATGTCCGACGAGCCTGGCCACAACGGCGTGTCGACGCCGTACTCGAAGAAGAACCGCAGGTGATGGGGCATGCCTCAGCCTTTCACGGTACTGAGTGCACGGGCATCCGACTGGAGCGCTCAGCGACCAGCCAGGGGCCCTGGGCATCGTGCTCCGGCCCGGCCCTACAGTGAGGCTCCAGGGCCAGTGACCTGGACCTTTCTGTCGTGAGGAGTGCGGTGTGGGGGACATCTCGGCGGTCGGCGCGGCGGTGGAGGGGCTTGAGGAGTTCCGGGGGGAGCTGACCGGGTACTGCTACCGGATGTTGGGCTCGTACGCCGAGGCCGAGGACGTCGTACAGGAGACGCTGGTCCGGGCGTGGCGGAGCATCGACCGCTTCGAGGGGCGGTCTGCGCTGAGGACGTGGGTGTACCGCATCGCCACCAACGCCTGCCTGGACGCTGTTGCCTCCGGCAAGCGGCGGGCGCTGCCGATGGATCTGTCCGGCCCGAGCGCGGGCAGCTCGCCGCCGGAACCTCCGGAGGACTTCGCCCTGTGGGTGGAGCCGTGCCCTGGCGGCGATCCGGAGGCTGCCGCGGCGTCGGGCGAGTCCGTGCGGCTGGCGTTCGTCGCCACGCTGCAGCACCTTCCGCCCAGACAGCGGGCCACGCTGATTCTGCGGGACGTCCTGGGCTTCTCGGCTCGCGAGGTCGCCGACCTGCACGGCTCCACCGTCGCGTCGGCCAACAGCGCCCTGCAGCGGGCCCGCGCCACACTGGCCGGCCGTCGCCGGGGAACGGACCTGCCGGCCGCCCGGCCGTGCGACGACGGGGTCCTTCGACTGCTGGCTGACCGATACGCGACAGCGTTCTCCCGCTACGACATGGAGGAGCTGAACATGCTCCTCCATGTCGACGCCACGCTGTGCCTGCCCCCGTACGCGAAATGGATGCGCGGTGTGCCCGACATCCAGGCATGGCTGGGCGGCCCCGCGGTCGGCTGCCGCGGCTCGCGTCTTGTCCCGACTGCGGCGAACGGCTCCCCCGCCTTCGGACAGTACCGACCCCACCCGGACGGCGCCGGCTACCTTCCCTGGGCCCTGCAGGTCGTGGAGTTCTCCGGCGACCGGA
The DNA here is from genome assembly GCF_045160885.1 of Streptomyces sp. NBC_00158. NCBI lineage: Bacteria > Bacillati > Actinomycetota > Actinomycetes > Kitasatosporales > Streptomycetaceae > Streptomyces > Streptomyces sp. NBC_00158. Next base: position 15,130 of record NZ_CP108161.1, on the reverse strand, counting down.
TCGCCGGCATCACGGCCTTCCGTGACACCGAACGCCTGTTCCCGCTCTTCGGCCTGCCGGACCACTTGGACGAGGACCTCCCAACCGGTACTCGTGGCTGACTGGAAACACCTCCCAGCCCTCACTGCGGGCCCCGGCCCCGGGCGGGCGAGGTGCACCCGTCGCCCTCGTTTCAGCGAGGCGGCCGGGACGTGGCTTCGTCCCGAACGAGCCGTGCCGGGCCGACTTAACCGCCGCCACGGCAGCAGTGAGGTAGGGCGGCGGGAGGGGCGTGACCGATGGATGGGCAGGCCGCCCCGGCTCGGGTTCTCGTCGTTGCGGGGACGGCCCGACCGTCCCGTCGTTCCCACCTCCCATGGAGTTCTTCCGTGCGCATCTCCGCCCGTCTTGCCGTCGCCGTCCTCCTGAAGTGACAGGCCGCGCCCGGATCAGGCCCGGCAGGTCGGCGAGCGCCTGACCGCCGCCGGCCCCAAACACCCGTGGACCCGGGTACGGATCGCGGCCGCCTGGAGCTCGCGCGACGTCGTGGACACGGTCCTCGGCCGCCCGGAGGTGGTGGCGGAGATCAGCGACGACCGCACGATCGACCGGGGCGGCGTCTACCGGCAGCCGGTCCGCTTCAAGCCTTGGTGGCGCATGCCCTGCCTACCGGGTGCAACCACGTGACCAGTGCTTTTGCGGCGAAACCGTGTGGACGCGCGGCTCGCTCGAAGGGTCGGTCATCGTTGATGGCCGACCCTTCGGTGTGAGCCGATCGGAGCCGGACGAACCGGAGCCGGGCCCGCGGCCAGGCCATGACTACGTGGAAGTGGTCGGCGGCCCCCTGGACGTGCAGCCGCTCGACGTGACCGGCTGGGACCCGCAAGGGATCGCGCAAGGGATCGCGGGGGGGGCGGGCGGTAGATCGGGGTGGCTACGGCTCGTCTATGCGGATGTTGTCGGCGATGTAGCGGAAGTACGGGTCGTCCTCGCTGCACTTGGGGCGGATGAACTTCGGGGGGAAGCCGCCGATTGACCCGTTCGTGGATCCCGCGTACCACCGGTCCACGATGGTTGCCTGCGCCTCGATGCCGAACTGCCGCCGCGGCGGGCCGGCGGGCCCGTAGGAATAGCTGGCCTCGCCCCCCATCTTGTCGAGTGCCGCCTTCCAGAAGTACTCGGAGGGGAAGGCCTTGTGGGCTATCTGCCAGGCATGGGTGAGTTCGTGGATGAAGATCTGCCCCGGCGCCTCGTACCCCTTCGGCGGATCGACCGATGTCAGCGGGTTCTCGAAGGCGACACCGAGGTTCACCAGGATCGTGCCGTCGTCGCTGGGCGTCACGAATGCCTGGCCGTCCTGCCCGGACAGATTCGTGAGCCTGATCTTGTCCCAGGGCAGGGAGTCCTTGAAGACCGATTCGGCCAAGGCCCGTTCCGAGGGCCAGAGCGGACGGCTGTGCACCAGCGCCGCACCGGCCAGCGCCCCGCCCACGAACGCCGGGATGATCATGTGGGGCCCGAGCAGGAACGCTGCGCCGCCGGCCGCCGCGAGGCCGGTCAGACCGCCCACACCGATGATCGAGCCGTCTGCGATGGCGCCGGTCTGGCTGCCGACGAACACCAGCCCGGCCAGACACTGACCTGCGGGCCCGAGCGGCAGAAGCAGGGACGATGTGGCCGCGAACTCCAGGATGTCGCCCGCCAGCTCCGCCGCGCCACCGAGGATGCCGGCGAGCTCGGAGCTGCGGGTCACGGTCATCGTCCCGGTTTTCAGGTCCGGCCAGAATGCCTGGATGCGGGGGTCGGACACCTCCTGGTCCCAGTCGTGCTGTTCATCGCTTCCTGGACTGTCCCAGCCGTACACGGTCCCGGCCTCCTGGGCCATCGTGGCGACCAGACCGTTCGCCGAGCGCAGCACAGCGCGGATGCAGAAGTCGTACGAGGTGAGGCCGGTGGCCTCCATGAACCCCTTGAACCGTCCGCTTCCGTCACTGTTGACGACGAAGTCGACGCGCCCGCCCAGCGGCATCCCGTCCGGCGTCACCACGAAATGGGTGAACGTTTTCGTCTCCGGCCGCTGGATGATCGTCAGCTCCGACACGGCGGTGCCGCCCTGCGCGCCGTCGTTCGACACCCAGTCGATGCCGAGCGGCAGACGGACGGCGGGGCGGGCAAGATCCGCGTGGACGTCGACCCGCAGGGGCACGGTCTTCTGGGTGTCGAGGGGATCCAGCTCCAGCGTTGCGGACCCGACCGTCACACCTGGCGGCAGCGCCGCGGGCGACAGGCGGATCGTCTTGTAGCCGCCGCCAGAGGTTGCGGTGACCGTCAGCTGCCCGCTTCCGCCCGTCTGCACGCCGAGGCTGCGGGGGCTCGTTTCCACCGTCGTCGCCCCCGGCACCACCGTCACGTTCAGATCGAGGTAGCGGGAGGTTTCTCCGCCATGGAAGGAGGCCACCAGCTTGGTGAAGAGCACCGGGCCCAGGGGCGCGTCGCGCGCGACGTTCAAGGGGAGACTGATAGTGCGGTGCGCCATCGGCTCGTACGCCAGGTGGATCTCCGGCACCGACAGAATCATGTCGTGCCCCTCGATGTGGAACGTCACCTCACCCCCGAGATCGAGCCCCGAAGACACCGTAACCGCCAGATGGACGCCGAAGCCCTGGCCGATGGCGAAGGTGTCGTTCTCCAACGCCACGGACACGTCCGCGACGAGCGCCCGCACATCGATCTCCACCGGCGTCCATCCCGGCGCGACCAGCGCGAGTGTCGCGTTCACGACGCCGCCCCAGCCCTCCGGGGCGGCGAAGGCAATGTCCGTCCTGACCTGGTCATTGCGCACCAGCCGCACGGAATCCGTGTTCGCGGCGCGGTCGATGTCATGGAAGGTGAAGAGGCCCTCGCGCCGCACCCGCTCCAGCTGCGCTGGTGTCATCTCGCCGAGCAGCCCGAGCCGGTCCGCCTCCTCGTAGGTCAGCCGCTCCGCACGCGAGACCACGGTCTCCCAGGAGCGGGCCACCGGGGCGCCTCCCATGAGGAACGCCCGCAGGTCCGGCGCCGAGGGGGCCTTGGCGACCAACACGAAGCCCTGGGCGGTCTGGCCCGGCTCCATCGCCACATCGATGTCCTCGGGCTCGACGAGCGGCTCATGATCGCCCGCACCGACCGCGACGTACAACGGCACCTCGCCGACGGGCGCGCCGTCCACCTCGGCGACCAGCCGGCCGAGCTGCCAGTGCGCAGCGGCTCCCGCAGTCGCGGTGCAGGTCAGCTCGGCCTTGACCACCTGGCCGGTGCCCACTTCGACGGGCTCCCTTCCAGTGCCTCGGCGGAGCTCCACCACGCCCTCGACGAGGCCGTGCCGTCGGGCGCTCTCGCGGATCTCGGGTGGGGACGCGGGCAGCTCCTCGATCTCCATGGGTGTCATCGGCCGAAGAAAGGGCTCCGAGACGACAACGGTGCCCACTTCCACAAGCGGACCGGCACCTTCGATACGGAGCCTCAGGGCCCCGGTGGTGGAGAGACGACTGATCCACAGGTCCCGGGTACGGGTCGTACCGGGCACCACGTGGGCCCAGACCAAGTTCGGGGTGAACACAGTCATCGCCGCTCCTCAGGCTGCTGGATCACCAGTCCACCCCTTCAGTCTCCGCTGACCGCGCCTAGCTGTCCTGGGGTCGGCCTTGCTGCCTCCGCAACAGCGATAGAGATCGCTGACCTGGGACGATGTCGCTCGCTGCTGATGATCAGCAGCCGCCAATACGCCGCGCTGCTCGAGTGCAGGGAGGGCGCCGTCCTCGCAGTGGCCGGAGAGCCGGGGAGCTGACCGCGCCCGATCCCGGTGCGATCACCGACCTGCGCCGCAAGTCGTGCCCCGCGCGGACGGCCTTGGCCATTTCGGGGGAGGGGGGCTTGGACGCGGTCCACCCTGCCGGCGGCCGTAGCTGGCTGCCGGGCGGGACGCGGGCGCGGGATGCCCCTTTCGGCGCCAGTCGTGGTGTTGCCGGTGGTGGTGTGTGGTTTCGGTGGCGAGGCAGGGTGCTGCTACAGGGTGCCCGGCGGATCGGCTTCGGAGGCGGCGGCGAGGGTGACATGAGCGGTCCATGACCAGGGCTCCTGGGGTGGCCGTCTGATCTGCCGGTCCGTTAGCCGTTTCCGCCAAGGAGTCTGCCGACCATGCCGTCGACTTCTTCGAAGAGGTCGTCCGCAGTCTCGAAGATGCTGTCGCAGGCCTTGCCGATAACGGTGTCGTCGAAGACCCCACCCCTTCCCACCCTTCGTCCGCGAAGTCCCCGGCATGCGGGGCACGCCACTGCTTCTCGGCGGCCTCGGCCGCATCGGTCTGCCCTGCGGGGGCGTGTACCTGCGCCGCCGCAGGACGGCCGCCCGCCTGCGGTGTGAGAGCCGAGGTGACCAGGGCCGCGGGTCGGTTCCGGCGTGTGTGAACAGGTGGAGGAACGTGCTGCCGAACTCTGGCGCTTCTGGCGTGCCCCTATCACGCCACGCTACACACCCTGAAGGACCGAGCAGCGGATCGGTCGCCGTCCCCCGGACCGGGAACGGGCGTCGTCCACCTGTTCAACCGGATGCTCGCGCGGCATCGCAGCCCGCGCGGCGGCCGCGTCCAACGCCTCCCCCGCCGACCACGACCACGCGAGCCGCGGACGTCCGGAGCCGGGACCACTCGGCCCGGGGAACTCCCCGCCGACACCGAGCGCCGGGCAACGCTGTGGCGAGTGCTCGCCGCAGGACACCGCCATCACCGGCGGCGTGGCACTGCCCCACGCGACGGGCTCAGCCGACGGAGGAGACCCGAGACCCGGTACGCCCAGCTGTTCTCGGACCAAATCGGCCGGCAGTCATCGCTCGAACCCCTTGGTGTTCGGTGGGAGTTCGGCGGTCACCGGGTTGAGTACGCCGTGCCCGCCACGGCTACGGGTGGCGGTCTGGGTGAGGCTGGTCGGGAGCGTCACGCCGGGCAGGAAGGCGCTGGCCTGTGTCTTCACCTTCAGTTCGCCGTAGCTCCTCGCCCCCGCCAGCCGGTCCACGGCTTGCTTGTGCGCCGACTTGTGGCTCTCGGGCACGTCGATGGCGGCCAGCGCACCCGCGAAGCTCTGCGGGGACTTCGTGACGGCGTAGTCGTCCTTGAACAGCTGGCAGCGAACGGGGTCGGCGGAGATGAGCTCGTGGATCTCCTTCGGCAGATGCTCGTGCGGGGGCAGCGGCGTCGCGAACTTGATGCCCTCCTTGCCGACGTTGGCCTTCTTGAGGAGCGCGGGCGTCTCGATCCTGCCGAGCACCGAGCCCCTGGTGACGTCGGCGGCGAAGGGGATCGCCAGCCCCTCGGTCGCCTTGGCGAACCGGTCCGAGAGCGAATCCCAGGCCTGGCCGTGGACGGCGTCCAGTTCCTCCGGATCGAAGGCGAAGTGTTCTACGAGGCCTTCCAGCACGTGACGATTGTCCAGTGCGTAGGAATTCAACTGGTGCCCAGCCGGAGTGTCCTCCAATACCTGAAGGCCGCGCGATTCGCCGCACGCCCGCGCCAGGAACCGGTTCGGCACCGGGACATCCACGCCATCGAGCTCGGACTCGTAGGACCAGAAGGCCCGGTGGGGGCCCCGGGCGTCATTGGTGACCGATCCGTCCCGCCCGATTCCCTCGATGAAGTCCGGAAGCGTCGGACCCCCCCTCCGGATAGCTCGCCTGGTAGTCCCGGTATATCCTCTCCGCCACCAGGGCCCCCGCTTCCTGGTCTTTGGGAGCCGCCTCAGCATGCTGCTTCTGCAAGGCGAAGGCCCTGGCTACTTCCTCCGGCGTAGGAGGAGCATCAGGCCTCACGGCTGCTGCCGCCCTGCGCCTTCAGGGGCGTCCACGCTGAGTCGAAGGCGTGAGCCACCGGGCGTGTCAGAGCTCCACGCCGCGAACGACACCGACTGGACCAGCACGATCCACGGCTGGCCGGGGTGACCGCCCGTAGGCTGCCAGAACGCCATGCGATACGGGGTGCGCGTCTTGAGCCGGTAGTCCCGGCCCGGCCAGAAACCGGTCACCGGCGGCTCCGGGAAGTCCTGTGCGTCCCAGGGCCCGCTCCAGGCCGCCGGCCCCAATACCCCTTCGGCTGCCATGAGGAACTCCGGCCACACCCTCGCGGCGTGCGCGAGCACCTCGGGGTTCTCCGCCGCGTCGGCCGCACCCACGTGCCACGCCCAGTGGGTGAGACTCTCGACCGGGTGCCAGTTGCCGTTCGCTTCGAGCTTCCACCTGCCCCCGGCGTTGCTGTGCACGACGAGGTTGCGATCCGCCGTCTGCGGCTCCCAGCCGTTACGCTCGCACCACGTCCTGCACTCCGAAGAACCGCCCTGCGGCGGGCCCTCCCACACAGAGGCCCAGTCCACACCACGCAGGCCCGCCAGCTCGGCAGCCAGGTCCTGGGCCGTACGGCCCGACTCCGTCAGCATCCTCTTCCGGCTCCTCATGTTCAGACACCAGCAGGCATTGTGGCACGCCGTCAGAGAAGATGATCATCCCAGGACGAGTCGCGGAGGCTGCTGGATACAGCGCCCGGCACCCGAATTTCATGTCAAGCCCAGAGCGACGCGAGAGGGGTATGTCATGAACGAGGCCGAGCTCAGGGCGCTGTTCGCCGAGATCGACACGGACGGCGACGGGCGGATCGGCATCGTCGAGCGGGCGGAGGGGTTCAAGGCCGAGGGCGCCCAGGGGCACCTCGCTGAAGAGGTGAGGAAGGCCATGACGGCCGACGTGAACCACGACGGGGTCCCCGACTTCGAAGAGTTCCGCATCCCTCTGAAGTAGCGGCAGTCGTGACAGCCTGGGCAGGCCAAAGACGATCCTGGGCAAGCCCCCCCCCCCGCGAGAGGCGGCTTCGGCTACGACCTCTCCCGCCCCGGGCGCAGGACGTCGGCGTATGCCCCGGCCCGCAGGCCTGGCTCGCCGGGATCCCGTCGTACCGGGCCGCTGGCCGAGGGCCGCGCTCTTCGAGCGTGGCCATGACGGCCCGGACGACGTCCTCGTTCCCGCCGGTGATGCCCAGTACCACCAAGCGGGGCTCCGCGATGCCGCTCGTCGATCGCCTTCACGACCTCTGCGACAACGCAACGACGCCGGACGGCTCGCCCGCGGCCTCCGTCGCAGCCGCGGGGGCCAGGGCCGCACCCCGCACTCCCGAAGGTACTCCGCGGCCGGAGGCGTGGGTTCGGCTGTCCGCGAGCTGCTGTCCGTGGCATGCGTCACCCGTTCGCGCGTGGCCGGGCGCCGGTAGGGAAGGACGGGGGAGAGGCTGGGTGCGTGCCCGCCAAGCTGATCGCCTACCCGCTTGACGAGCAGGGCTGGCGCCAGACGCGCTACGACGGCGTCGCCCCGTGGCCGGTGAACTCGACACGGCAGCAGCCCCCGACCTGATCGAGCCCACCAACGCTCTCACCCTGACGGGCCTGGAGCTCACCGTGGACATGCCGACGGTGACCTTCATGGACTCGGGCGGCCTCAACACGTTGCTGCGTCTTCGCCGCCGTGCCTGCGGGGAGGCCGCGACCCTGCGGCTGTGCGGTGTCCGGGTCCAGGCTCTGCGGGTGGACGACGTCCCCGGTCGTGATGATCAGGGTGGCGCTGCGTTCCCGTTCGGCGAGCGCCTCGGGCGGCGCCGAGGAACGCCCGGAGGACGGCCCGGGGCCCCACCGGTCGGTTCAGGCCTGGAGGGCCTGGACGTGGGGTTGATTGCCGCGACGGGTTCGAGCTGGGCCTGTGTTGGCGGGTGGGTGATAAGCGCCGTCTACGGGTCGACAATCCGGGGCGGGGTACCGGGGGAGCGCCGACCGTTTCAGGGTGGAATCGTCCCGTCCATCCCTGCGAAACGACGATTCCCTTGAAATCCACCCGCATTGCGGTCCTCGCTGCCGTCTCGGTCCTGACTCCGGCCGCCTGGCCGGCCTCCTCTGCACTGGCGAACGAGGCCGTTCCGCCGGCTGTGTCGGCACTCGATCCGGCGGCGGAGCGCAGAAAGCAGGGTGCTCCGGTGGTGCCCGCGGTGACCGGGCTCCCGGAACGCTTCTTGGCGGGTGGGGAGGGGCAGGAGTTCCCCGTCACGCTGGACAGCAACGGGAGCGAGGTGATCCGGGACCTGGGCGTGCCCCTGGTCTGAAGCCCGGTCAGGTACGGATCCAGATGCTCGTCGGCGGTGTGTGGCAGGAGCTGGAGTTCTGCTGGCCGCAGCCGGCCCAGTTGGTGAACACGGTGCCGGCGCTGGACGTCCGAGATCTACCATCCGGCCGCCCCCGACCCGGAGCCGATTCCTGACCCGGCTCCCGCTGGTGGCGGGCTGGCCCACACCGTTCGTCGCCGCGAGAAGGGTTGACAGGACGGGCCCGCCTGGGCCCGGTGCCGATATCGGGGGTACCACCGGGCCCCCTGCGCCCCGTCCGGCGTGCCCCGCTGCACGGCGCTCCATTGCCGCCATGCAAGCGCCGGCACTGTACTGGACCGGCGGGACCTGACTGAACTCGCGGGCCCGCCGGAGGTGCTCACGTACATCCAGTGGATGCGGATGGCCTCGGCTATGCCGGGCGGGGCTCGCCGCCCCCGGAACCCGGGGGCGGTGAGGCGGCAGTGCGTGGGGGAGGCCTGTCGGTCGCCTGGCGGTGAGAACGGGCCAACCCTCAGGGGTGGTCTCGTGCCGTCGTCCATGTGTCCTTTACCGTGACGGCGTATCAGACCGGACGGGGCAAGGGGGAACTGTGTTTCACAGGAAAACGGCCAACGTGTTCGCGTCGCTGATCCTCTCGGCGGCGGCACTGGCTCTCACAGGGGCGCCCGCGCACGCCGCGGAGGTGCCCGGCTGTGGCGGAACCAGGGTTGCCACCAGGGACATCGTTCAGCAGGGTGAAGTTCTGGCCCGCATCGAGATCAACAGGGAAGCCACCCGTTGGTGCGCGGTCAACGTCCACCAGGGCGTCTACTGGGGCTATCCCTTCTACACCGGAATCAACCTGACCGGCCAGGAGGGCTCCGCCGCCGTCCCGGACAAGGGCGTGTTCAAGTACGCGGCCGGTCCGGTCTACCTGCCCCTGGGCAACTGCGTCTGGGGCTACGGCGTCGCGGACCAGTCCAGCGCAGGGACCGGCTGGGTCTGCTGACCCCTCGCGGGCCGCATGGTCGGCGCCACGTTGCGCGCCCTGCCCACCGCGCCCGGCGCCCCGGTTCCCGACGGCCTCCGCGTCTGCGCCACTGCGGCCCGCTCCCGCACGCTCAGGTCCCATAAACGACTGTTTATGAGAGATGGCGTGCTCGGCGCCGAATCACCGCCCTCCGAACTTCTGACAGCCGCCCCGATTCCTGGGCCGGTCCCAGTCCGACCTCGGTGGCTACCACCAGCCGCCAGGGGAACGCCAGATCGGGGTGGGCCGGCCGGTGATCTTCCGGTGCGCCAGGACACCGAGGACGTACCAGCCTTTCACGGACCACCAGAAGACCCACATCTCGGCTACCAGCATGTAGCCGCACAGCCTGACCGCGCCGACGAAGAGGGCGGCTCCGCCGCCGGCACCACCGCCTCGACTCCGGCCTCCCCAGAGAGGGATGGAGCCCCCGAGGGACAGCGGACCGGGCAGCGGGATGGACCAGCGCAGACGCACCATGTTCTCCTGACGTTGCGGCGCGGGTGCGGATAGCCGCACCCAGCTGGTACAACGAGGCAGGGGTTCGGGCCGGTGGCAAGATGACGGGCCTGCGGGGGTGGATTCCGAGAGGCTCGTGTATTCGACTGCCGTCCGTGACGGCCGTCACCCCGAGCTACGGGTCACTGCGCCGCAGCTGAACGAGCAGCGTCACGGCGCCTACCGTCGAGGACTCCCCGGACAGCGTCCCGGATGTTGAGGACCATCACCCCGCCGGTCTTCTCGATGCCGCCCTTGCCGAAGCGAACCCACAGCGGGAACGCGCCCGCGTCCCGGGCGAGTACCGGGCGCGGTGTACCGGCCGCAGCCCGCTCCGCCGCCCCAGGGAGGGTCGCGGGAACCCGACCCTGGGCACGATCAGCCACAGGACGGCGACCAGTGCGAGAAGGCCGGGCAGTTACACCTCGACGTCGACGGCCACCCTGTCCCGGCTGTTCTCGGATAGACCGCTGCCCTCCGCGTGGGTCGTGGAGACAGCCGCCCTGGCCCTCGGCGCCGACGGTCATGAGCTGACGGCCGTGATGGGCCCAGTACGACAAGCCGCAAAGGGAGCGGCACCGGGCGATGCTGAGCCCCGCGTCGCGGCAGCCAAGTCCTGCCGGGGCCAGGCCTGCTCTCCCGCCGCGCGCCGACCTCCAGTGCTTCCAGGAGGCGCTGCGGGCGTTGGTGCGGGCGTCCGGCCCGACGCTCAGGCAGCTCGAACTGCATGCTCGTGTGCCCCGGAGCACGATCTCGGACGCGCTGAACCAGCCCTGGCCTCCGAGGCCGGACGTCGTGGGGGCGATCACCGAGGCCTGCGGGGCCGAGACGCCGGAGCGGTGGTTCCTGGATGCAGTCGGCCTGGCACACCAGCCGTGAGGAGCCGGCGCCGGACACGGCGGGGGAAGCCGTGCCGGCCCCGCCCGCCCCGCACGACGTCCTGGTCGAGGCCGAGGCGACCCGGTCCCCGGCGGAGGTCGCCGCACTGGCGAGGAGCCTGGGGACGAACGGGCACGGCGAGGTAGCCGCCCGGCTGATGCGGGCGGCGGCCAGGGACCGCACGGTCGGGGAGGTCACAGACCTTGGCGCTCGCCCTGCTGCATGCCGAGCCGGCCGGGGATGAGCGCCGCTTGGATGTGCCGACGCAGAGTCAGGAGCCGTCCGGCTGACGCAGATGGCGAACGGCGCAGGTGCGCCCGCCTTCGAGTCCGCTTGCGGACCCGGCAGGTGGCCGGGGCGGTCCTGATGTGCCGTCTGCTGCGGGCGCGTGCTGTGGGTAGGCCGACGGGCCTGGCGCAGGCGCTGGCTGGTGATCTGCGAGGCCTGTTACCGCGCGGGTGCGGCGGATGGGGAGAGTGGGTTGACGCGCCTGTCTTTGGCCCGGCGCACGGCGAATGTGGAGTGGTGGGGCCTGGTGGGCCGGGGCCGGGTGCTGGAGCCGGTGTCGTGCGTGGTGGCTTTGTTCACTTCTAGAGGCAGCGTTTGTCCGCCGGTTTGGGCAGCAGTTGCGGATCTTGAGACCCGTAGATGTTCATGAGAAATAGGTTCTGGCACAGATCTTGGGGAGCGCGTCGCGGAGGGTGACGGCGCCGTTCGAATGAGGGGTCCAAACCCCGGTTGCTCGACGTGAATGCCCACCTCGTACCCTCCGCACATGACTGATGATCCGTTCCAGTGCCGCTGCGTCCTCTGCCATGACTACGGCGATCGGGACGAAACGGACCGCATGGATCAGACGGTCATCGAGCATGTACGGCAGCACGGATGGCACGTCGTGATGGTTCCCGAAGGCTCCGAAGCCCAGCTGGGCGGCCAGCCGGGCGCCAGCCCGCCCGGCCAGCGTGAGCCCCACTCGGTCCAGGGCGTGGTTGAGCCGAGTGGCGAACCGTGCGTGCGGTGCAGCCAGCTGCGAGAACGGCTTGGCGAACGTCCGGCGCGGGCAGTCGCCGCCCCGCAGATGAAGCGCCGGACCGTCAGCTGGATGACAAAGCCCTGCTCAGCGAGTGGAAGGTCTTTCAGCCCGCGCTGGTAGCAGTCGTGGACTCGGTCCGAGAAACGGCCGCAATCCGGACAGGCAGAGGTGGCGGCGCGGCTTCTCGCCGCCACCTCAACCGTGCCGAACGCGGCTGTGACGGCCTCGACATCCACATCGTCGATTCCGTCGAACACCAGTGAGTCCCAGAACGGCGTATCGGTCTGCATGACCAGCACCATCACCAGCCACAACTGGCTGGAGCAGGGGCGGCAAGGACCTGAGGGAGCGTCAATTGAGATCGCTGGACGACAAGGCGTACGCGGTCTCACGCGAACCCGTCTCATCGCACTCGAACGGAGGGGTAACGCTCCGCGGCGATTCCCCATGATCTGTGCCAGAACCCACAACCCGTGAATAGAGCCATGCGTGGTGTGCGGGCAGGTGCTGGTGCGCCGTGATGAGGGACGGCTGGAGTACGTCCTGTGCTCGCCAGCGTGCAGCACGTCCCGTACGCGGATCCGTAACGGGGGGGTGCCCCTATGTCTTTGGTCAAGGTGGTCGGGTGGCAGTGTGGCTGTCATGAGTGATGACGTGGCTGTTCGGGAGTCGGCGGTCGAGGGCATGCGGCCGTGCGACTTTTGCGGTCATTCGGTCGTGATGGACTCGGTCGACGAGCGGGACTGTCCTGTGTGCGGCGAGGCTGCTGAGGATTCAGCTGGCTGAGGCTGGCCGGGGTTCGTAGAAGGTGCCGTCGCGGAGCATGGCGAAGAGGACATCGGCCCGGCGTCTGGCGAGGCAGAGCAGGGCCTGGGTGTGATGCTTCCCTTGGGCGATCTTCTTGTCGTAGTAGATCCGCGATGCCGGGTCGCCCAGGGCGGCGAAGGCGGAGAGGAAGAAGGCTCGTTTGAGCTGCTTGTTTCCTCTCCTGGAGGGCTGTTCGCCGCGGATCGAGGACCCGGAACTTCGGGTCGCGGGGGGCGAGCCCTGCGTAGGCGGCGAGGTGGCCTGCGGTCGGGAAGGTGCTGCCGTCGCCGACCTCGATGAGGATGCGGGCTCCGGTCCTGACGCCGACTCCCGGCATCGACGTCAGGACCTTCGAAAGAGGGTGGGCGTCCAGGAGTTCTTCGATCCGCCCGGCCAGGAGTTTGCGCTGGTCAAGGACGGCGGCCAGGGATCCGGCCAGGCTCGGGACGATCAGCGCGGCCGCCTCGGTGCCGGGAACGGTGACGGTCTGCTCGTCCAGGGCGGTGAAGATGTCCTCGACCAGCCGCTCGGCCATCCTCGGGGCCTTGGGCCGTAACAGCGTGACCAGGCGGCGCCGTCCGGCCTTGCGGATCTGGGCCGGTGACCCGAACCGCTCCAGCAGTGTCAGGACGGCCGGGTGCTGCAACCGCGGCCCCAGCACCCGCTCCAGCGACGGATGGATCTGCGTGAGCAGGCCATGCAGCCGGTTCGCGACCCTGGTTGCCTCGCCGGCCAGGTCGTCGTCGAACCCGACGATCATCTCCAGCTCGGCGATGGTCTCGTCCTCGCCGTCGATGGCCCGCAGCGTGTGAGGCATCGCGCGGGCCGCGTCCGCGATGATGAACGCGTCCTTCGCATCGGTCTTGGCCTCGCCCGGGTAGAGGTCGGCGATCCGCCGCATCGTCAGGCCCGGTAAGTAGGCGACCGGGCAGCCCATGTCGCGGGCGACCGCCAGCGGCAGGGCGCCAATCGAGGCCGGCTGGTCGACCACGACCAGCACAGTTCCGTGCTTGGCCTTCAGCTTGGCGAAGAGCTCGCGGAGCTTGGGTTCGGTGTTAGGTAACCGCTTGTCGAAGGCCTTCTTTCCGGCCGGGGTGACGGCGGTGGCGTGGTGTTCGCCCTTGCCGACGTCCAGGCCGAGGAAGACGTCGATGGCGCCGGTGTCGATCACGTGCAGGCCCCTCCGCTCACGCTTTTCGTCCGGCCTGCCACGGCACCGAGCTGCCACATCCACGTTACGGAGAGCTCTTCCGGCCTGGATGAAGCCGGTGCTCAAGCCCCTCATCAGCGGTCCGTCGATGCCTCCGGGCCCGGTGACACCACCCCCCGGATCATGAACAACAAGGGGGGGAAGTCATGCCGGACCCGAAGGCCGGAGGCCCCGTTGCGGAGCCATGAAAAAGGTAACGGGGGGGGCGAGGGCCGATGTGGCCGCCTTGTTGCGGCTGGGCGTGCGGATATCCGGTACTGGGGTTCGGTGTGCAGGCAGCGTGCTTACCACCGTCGCAAGGCCGAGGAAGTGCACGCTGAGCCGTAACGAGGGCCCGGCCGATGGTGGGCCCCCAGTACGACCTCGCCACCGCACCCGCTCCTCGCTGAGGTGGGCGAGGGATTCGATCTAGGGATGCGGGTACTGCCCCATGCGGTATATCCCAGAGCTGATCCGTGACTCACTTTGAAGCAGGAAGGTCCCTGACTGGTGAAGGCGCCGTTCGGGTGGTGGTTGCGGAGTCGGCGGGATTTGAACCCGCGGACCGGGGGAGGCAAGCCCGCCCAGTACCCGGTCAGTCGGACGAGAGGAGGGCCTTCCTCACGCCGATCGCAATTGGCCGCTCTGCCACGACTCCGCAACCAGTGGGGAACTGCCGCGCCCCACTGCGAAGACGGTAGGAGAACCTTCACGACAGTGCGAACCCTTTTCGGGCTAAGCCCATGGCAGGAGCTCCGCAGTCCCACAAAGCAGAAGCGCCCTACTCTGGCTGCCAGAGCCCGTGAAGCGGGCTGGTCCTGGAGGCGAAGCAGGAAGGACCCGGGCAGGGCTGTGGAGCGGACCGCCCAATGGGCCGTAGGCCAGGGCCCGGTGAAACGGGGTCCCCCCCGGTGTGTACCCGGGCTCACCCTGCGCGAGTCCCTCGCGCTGCACGGCGGGCCACTGCCCGGCGTGTGTGTAGCGCGGGAGTACGGGGAAGGGCCTGTGTGGAGTGTTGGCCTGGTTGTCGTCTCCGGTGAGGGCTTGTATTCGTCGGTTATCCGGGAGGCTTGCTGGGGAGGTTGATCAGGTCTAGTGGTACGTGGAAGAAGGAGAGACGTCATGGCTGACGAAGAAGAGGTCGAGGCCACCCCCGAGCAGGTTCCGGTGGAGAAGCCGACCGTTGTGGCGGGGCATCAGAAGCTGGAGACGAAGCACATCCAGGGGCAGGTCATCACGCATACGATCGTCAAGCCTCTGCCCGTCGATACCCAGGACTGACCTGTCCTGCCCGGAGGGGCGACGCTGGCACCGGACGGTCGATGACGCAAGCTGGTAGCAACCCGCCTGGGGTGGAGCGAAGCGGAACCCCGAACCTGTCCGCAGCGTAGCGCAGGACACCGGCCCGGAGGGCCGGCTCTGGCCCGGCGGAGCCGGGCCCGCCGAGCACAGCGAGGCGGTTCCCTTCCTGAGCGCGCAGCGCTCAGGAACCCGTAGCGAAGCGGAGGGTTAGCCGCCGAAGGCGGCTCGGGGGCGCGAAGCGCCCCCGTTCTCTCCTGGGCGCGCAGCGCC